>CAWJTV010000032.1:0-114158 GCA_963845755.1 uncultured Planctomycetota bacterium | reverse complement strand
CACGGCGATGGTGCGGCGGGCGCAGTCCAAGGCGAGCTGGCGCACCGCCGATTACGCCCGATCCCCATGAGACACCGATTTTGGAACACGATTCATCCGGCAGAAGCTCTGAGGGCTGCATTCATTGACCGGGAACGCGTTCCACCACCTCGAATGCCGAGCCCTTGATCCTGCTGAACTCTTCGTGCAAGAGCGGGATTCGCGAATCGGGCGCGACCGAGAGGGTCCAATCGAGGCCGTTGTCCGCGACGAATACGCCGTACGTCTTCAGGCCCTTCAGGATCGCCTGCGCCGCCGGCGAGAACCCGCTGATGTCGAAATCCTTCTTCAGCCGGAGGCGCTCGCCCATGCGCGGCAGGTCGAGATCGGAGTCCCTGCTGGCATAATGCGTCGCCGGGTCGACGTAAGCCCGGCGCGTCTTGCCCACCCCCATGCGCATGGCATGCTCGACCATGCCGCGCTGGATCTCATCGTAGCGCACCGTCGCGGGGAAGATCGGCAGGCCGGCGGCGTCGGCCGAGGTCCAACCGTCCGGCCGTAGCCTGTTCGACTTCAGGTCGAAGATCGCGGCACCCGACGCGATCCACCCCCTGTCGGTCTTGCGCATCTGGTAGAACTCGTAGAGCATCCGGTTGGTCGGATCGACGACCAGGGCGTGCCGGTCGATGTCCCCCTCATCCTTGCGTTGCACCTGGTCCAGGGTCAGACCCTTGTAATGGATTGGGTAGCCTTCGATCGGCGTGTTGTCGGGCACCGGGTAGGGGCCCTTGTCCGACTCGGCGGCGGCCGAGCCGAGCCTGACGCCGACTTTCTTCTGGTCGGGCGGCACCAGGACGTAGCCCATGTCGGTGTTGTAGCGAAGCTTCTTGTTCGCGCCGATCGATTCGATGATCTTCTTCGAGTTGGGATGCAACGGCCAGTCCTCGATGACCAGGTTCCAGGGATTGTCGGGCGGAAACACTTCCAGGGCGGACACGATGGCGTCGGCCTCCGGCGTGCCGAACAGGATCGGCTTGTCGATCCTGGGCATTACGGCGGCACGGATGCGCCGTAGCCGGGCCGGGTCGCCGTGGACCTGCGCCGCGCGACCGTGCCTTCCAGCACCATGTCGCCGAAGTACACTGTCGGCCCCTTGCCCTCGGCATCGGCGAAATACCACCTGCGGATATCGGTCAGGTCCGGGGCGGAGCCGCTCGTGTTCTTCAGCTCGTCGATGACGATGGCGACCTCATTCTTGCCGGGCTTGAGGACGACCGGCACTTCGATGCGCGTGGCGTAGTTCGTGCTGCCGGCGTGGAGGATGTTCAGTCCGAGCGTGACGGTGTCCTTTCCCGGGTTGAAGACGCTCAGGCGCAAGGTGGCGAAGGGCTTCCAGTTCCTCACCCTGGCAACACGGTCGCCGACGGAATCGCCCTTGAAGTACGCGACTTTCAGGGCCTTGCCGGCGAGTTCCTTGAAATCCTCGACAGATTCCGGCTTGGTCTTATCGTCGGAGCCGATCTCGGTGAAGGTTTGCTTCTTGCCGACGTTGAGAAGGTAGGCCTTGGACACCGGCGTCTGGCCCGGCGCGGATGCCGTGGCCACGATCAGCCCTGCGGCGGCCAGCAGCGTGAGCGGAGTACGGAAGCGGATCACAGGGATTCTCCTGGAAATCCTGTCACGGTCATCGGTTTCAGCCCGAACACGGAACGCGCGTCTTACCTCCGGCTCTGCATCCGGGGAAAAATGGGGTAAGCGCAGACCTTGAGAGACAGCTCGACGGCCCGGCCTATCTCCTCGCAAGACGGTGCGACCCTCGACCGACCGCGCTTCCGGCGCAATCCACCGGTACCCAGAAATCTTCAAAAAATTTATTTCCCTGTCATGTAAAGACTTAAGTCAAGCATCCTACCAATTTCGGCCGAAATGCGTTCTCGTTTTTTCAAAGTTGCGGCATCCTAATCTATATGACACCTTCGTCCTGATCCTCAAGAGCTCGACTTCCCGAGCGTTTCGCTGCGATCGGTACCCTGAGTTGGGAATAATGACCGCGCAGTCACGTTGAACTCA
This sequence comes from uncultured Planctomycetota bacterium, assembly GCA_963845755.1. Lineage (GTDB taxonomy): Bacteria > Planctomycetota > Planctomycetia > Isosphaerales > Isosphaeraceae > CAWJTV01. The sequence continues at coordinate 112,109 of CAWJTV010000032.1, read as the reverse complement.
CTCCACCATGACGATGCAATCGCGAATGACAGCTTGACTGGATGGGAACATCGATCCGGGCTTGATGCATTCGAGATCTGCCTACCGAATCCAGAAACCCACGAGTTGGCCCATCCCGAATCCGCAAAACGAAGCCAGCCGCCCACGCGGAGCGTCCCAAGAGCTGCAAAACGAAGCCAGTGGCCCCCGTGGCGCAGACCGATAACTCGCAAGACGAACCCAAACCCCCGCACAGACTACCTGATCGGCAGCATTCGCAAAACCGGCAATGCTAGCCCGACCGGCTGGAGCGTACACACCGCTTCAATTCGCAGATTCATCGTTATCAGGAAAATCGCGCGCGACGGGGTCCTCTCGGGACGACGGTCCCCCTGGGGACGTGCGCCTGCGCAGCATCGCGGGCATGCCGAGGATCATTTGAGGTGAGGGCTATGAATTCTGGATTGCATGGATTTTGTCGGAGGCGATCGATGGGTGGAAACCCACTCCAGACCGCCCACGGCGCGGAGGCCCACCCTGCGCACACGCGGGAGACCGGTGGGCAACGTTCCCGCGCCGGTCCCTGCCGCCGTCACTCACGCGGGCGCACCGGCTGGTGCGGCCACCACGCCGTCGCGCGCAAGGGAAATCCTGCCGGCCTTCCTTGCCTGGGTCAGAGTTCCTGACCCTGTCGGGGCATGGCGACGTCCACCGCACGAGCGAAGAATCTGTCGGCCAAGGAACCCGACCCACGGGCCACGGTTCCCGCACCCGATTCGCGACCGAGGCTGGCGAGCTTACTCCGAGATCTTGGCGGCACGGGCCGGCTTGGCGCGGGCGGATTTCCAGTCGTTATGCAACGATTTCAGCTCGTCGACGGTCACGCCGCCGTGGTCCTCGCCCGAGTCCCAGCGCTGCATGAGGACCTTGAGGCGGTCGCGGAGCGGCCCCCGCGGAAGGAACTTGCCGTGGAACTTCTTGAGCACCTTCAGGCGAGGATCGGCCGGGGGTCGCGGTGCGGGCTTCGGCTTCTCCGGGGGCGGGGCCTTCTCCGCGGCGGCTGCATCCGGGGCGGCGGCGGGTTTCGCCTTGGCCTTCTTGGGCTTGTCGTCACCCGGCTGGGCCTGCTTGGTCTTCGGTTTCTCTTTCGATTTGTCTTTCGCTTTATCAGCCGCTTGCTTTGCCATCGAGTTGACCTTGGTCTGACTTCCGACGAAACGAACCACTCCGGCCGGCGCACCCCGACGGGGGCGAGACGGTCGGACCAGTCTAATCCAAGCCAATCCCGGCTGACAAGCGCGGCGAGGAGCCGAACCTGGGCCGAAACCGGGTTTGGGTTCTCCCTGGGGGTCACCCACGTGAGACATCGCGCCGAGAAAGGAGGAATCGCTTGACCCTTTTCGCCGTGCGACCGCGCCTGACAATCCGCATGCTGATGATCGTCGTCGCAATCTGCGGACTGGCTTTGGGAGGCTGGCTCTGGCTCGCCAGGATATGGCCCCGCCATCAGGAGGCCGAACGGCGGGCCCTGGAGCACGCCCGGGAGTCCAAGCAATGGTCTCGTCGCATCGTTGATAGCAAGGGGGTCGCGGCGCCCGTTTCCGTGACCCGGACCCCGATCAAGGGGCTCTTGCGAAAGAACCTGGAGACGTATGGCTATGACACGACGCGACCGTATTACTACCAATGGTACCTCGGCTATAACCCCGACGACGCCCGGAAGTACCCGATTGATCCGCTCCTTGAGGAAACACTGGTCGTCTGCCGGGAGCGGGTGGCCTACCACGATCGGATGCGGCGAAAATGGGCCCGGGCCGCCTGGATGCCCTGGATCCGATTCGAGCCAGACGCGCCGAAACCGCCGATCGGGGAGCCCAGTGTCAGTCAGTCCTACTGATCTGAAATCCGAAGACGCATGTCACGGCCGCGTCGCGCGGTCCCGGATCGGCCGGAGGGTCCTCGGCGAGGGCGCGGGCGCGCTCGATCCAGAGATCGAGGTCCAGGCCGGTTTGCGGCGCTCCCCCCTGCTCTCTCGCCGCGACGAAGCACTCGGCGGCCCGACGGGCGTGGGTACGTACGCCATGCTCCTGGCGCTCGCGGACCTTCACCCCCGCAGCGGCCAGCTTGATCAGTCCCTTGAGCAGGTCGGCCGCGGCCCCTCGGCGGCCCTCCGCGTGCCAGAGCCCTTCCCAGACCTCATGCGCTTCCCAATAATAGCCGGCGTCGAACAGCTCGATCCCGCGACGGAACCGCGCCGACCAGTCGGTGCTCCCCGGGGCGACCGGGCCGTCGCGATGCCCGTACGAATGCCCCTCGGGCGATCGGATCGGATGGGGCCACGGGCCACCCGGGACGTACGTATACGGCGGCAAGGGCTCGGTCGATTCCTGGCTCAAGGTTGGCGTCCTCGTCGCATTCTCGTTGGGCCTCGCGACCCATCTCAACTGAACCGATCTAACCTCCATCAAACGTCACAGCCGATGGAACTGCAACCGCTGATCCTGATCAATGCCGTCGGCTTGACCCGAAAACTGCTGGAACATGCGCCGCGGCTGAAGCAAATGGCGACCGCGGGATGGGTCCGGTCGCTCGGGGAAGTCGTGCCGGCGGTGACCTGCACGGCCCAGGCCACCATCCTGACCGGCCGACCTCCCCAGGAGCATGGCATCGTCGGCAACGGCTGGCTGTTCCGCGACACGGGGGAGATCCGGTTCTGGCAACAGTCGAACGCCTTGTTGCAGGCCGAGCCGATCTACGTCACAGCCCGGAGGCGGGCGATCGAGCGCGGCCGTCCGTTCCGCGCGGCCAAGCTGTTCTGGTGGTTCAATCAGGGGGCCGACGTCGCGATCAGCGTGACGCCCAAGCCCCATTATGGTTGCGACGGTAACAAGGTCTTCGGCATCACCGGGACGCCGGAGGACCTATGCGACCGCCTCGAGGCGACCCTGGGCCGGTTCCCGTTCCACACGTTCTGGGGACCGGGCGCCGGTCGGCCGTGCACCGAATGGATCGCGCGCGCGGCGGCCGAGGTCGTCGCCTCGGTGCGGCCCGAACTGACCTTGGTCTACCTGCCCCACCTCGACTACGATCCCCAGCGGTTTGGCCCTTCCGGTTGCGATCTGCCCCAGTTGGTCGGCGAGCTGGATGACGCGTGCGTCCCCCTGCTGGACGCGGCCCGGTCGGCCGGGGCGCGCGTCTGGGTCGTCAGCGAATACGGACATTGCGACGTCTCCCGGCCGATCCTCCTGAACCGCGTACTGCGTGAGGCGAACTTGCTGGCGGTGCGGCCGGGGCCCTTCGGCGAGACCCTCGACACCTTCGGCAGCCGGGCGTTCGCCGTCTGCGATCACCAGGTCGCCCACGTCTATGCCGCCCGGGCCGAGGACCGCGCCCGGGCGCGCGACCTCATCGCGACGATTCCCGGCGTGGCGCAGATCCGGGAAGCGGCCGAGCGGGCCGAATTCGGCCTCGATCATCCGCGCGCCGGCGACCTGGTCGTTCTGGCTCGAGACGACTCCTGGTTCGCCTATCCCTACTGGCTGGACGATCGCATGGCTCCCGATTTCGCCCGGACCGTCGACATCCATCGCAAGCCCGGCTATGACCCCTGCGAGCTGTTCTTCGACCCTCGGCTCTTCTGGCCCAAGGGGCGAGCGATCGCGCGGCTTATCCAGAAAAAGCTCGGTTTTCGGACCCGATTCGACGTGATCCCGCTCGATCCAGCGCTGGTGCGGGGCAGCCATGGCGTCCCCGCCGCACATCCCCAGGACCAGCCGATCCTGATTGGCGACGGCCTGGCGCCGGCCGCGGAGGGATCGATCCCGATGGGGCAGATTCACGAACTTTTGCTCGATGCGATGAGGCTTGAATAGGAGGCTGTTTCAAGGAGGGGACAGGCACCTCGAAAACTCGGAACCAGTCCCCGTTTTGAAACCGCCTGTAAGGGGACGAGAGCGTCTCCAGCTCATCGCCCGACTGCGCCGGCTTGCCGAAACCCCTCGTTTCACGTCAGAATCAAGGGTGAGCGGATACGCGCGGTCGCTCCATCCGCCGGTCCATCCGGATTTGAGGACTCGCCCATGTCCCGCACTACGATGCCTCGCTGCTGGATCGGTCTGGTCGTGCTCGCGCTGTTCTTCGGGCCGGCCCTCGGCCAGGGCACAGCCCGAGGAGCCGTCACGAGCGAGCAGGTCGAGCGCGCGATCCGCGAGGGTGTGGGGTTCCTCAAGAAGCAGCAGCGTCGCGACGGCTCCTGGCCCGAGATCGAGGAAAAGGCCAACTCGGGGACGACCAGCCTGGTGACCCTGGCCCTCTTGACGGCGGGCGAACCGCGCGACTCGCCGACGATCCGCGCGGCGCTCGACTACCTCCGCAATTTCGGGCCGAATCAGCTTCGCAACACCTACGCCATCTCCTTGCAGACCATGGCGTTCGCGGCGGGTGATCCGGAGCGCGATCGCCTGCGGATCGTGGCCAACGTCGAGTGGCTGGAGCAGGCGCAGATCGGGCCCGGCGATCGGATGGTCTGGCCCGGGACCTGGACCTATTCCGAGACCAAGTTCCAGGCCGGCGACAACTCCAATACTCAGTATGCCCTGCTGGGCCTCAATGCCGCCAGCGAGGTGGGCATTGCGGTCAACCCCAAGGTCTGGCTGCTCTCCCGCCAGTATTTCGAGCGATTCCAGAATCGGGATGGCGGCTGGGCGTACACGCCCCGTCACAACCCGTCGACCGGGAGCATGACCTGTGCCGGGGTCTCCAGCCTGATCATCACCGGCTCGAAGAAGTACGAAGGACTCGAGTACCTGGAAGGCGAGTCGATCCGGGACTGCGGCAAGGGCGGTTTCAACACCAACCTGCTCCATGGCCTCGATTGGCTGGCGAGCCACTTCCAGGTGGGCCAGAACTTCGGTCACGGCCAGGTCTGGAAGTACTATTATCTCTACGCGCTGGAGCGGGCCGGCCGGCTCTCCGGCGTCCGCTTCTTCGGCAAGCACGACTGGTACCGCGAGGGCGCCGAGGAGCTGATCCACGACCAGAACCCGCTGTCGGGATTCTGGCGCGGGGCCAACCAGGAGAACGAGCTGGTCGCGACGAGTTTCGCGCTGCTGTTCCTGGCCAAGGGGCGGGCGCCGGTCCTGATCAACAAGCTCTATCACCCGCCGGTCAACGACTGGAACAACGACCCGGACGATGTGCGCAACATCGTCGGCATCATCTCCCGCGACTGGAAGAGTCTCCTGACCTGGCAGGTGGTTGACCCCGGCACCGCGACGGTCCAGGACCTGCTCCAGGCCCCGATCCTCTTCTTCAATGGCCACCACGTCCCCGAGTTCGGCGCCGCGGCCCAGCAGAGTATCCGCGAGTACGTGAATCAGGGCGGGTTCATCCTGGCCGATGCCTGCTGCGGCAAGAGCGAATTCGACCAGGGATTCCGGCGATTGATGAAGGAGATGTTCCCCGAGGAGGGCTACGAGCTCCGCCCGCTGTCGCCCGATCATCCGGTCTGGCGGGCCAGGCACCTGCTCTCGCCCGAGGTCTACCCGCTCTGGGGCATCGAGCACGGCTGCCGGACCGTGGTCATCTACTCGCCGCAGGACCTGTCGTGCTACTGGAACCTGTCCGAGCACAGCCCCACCAATACCGCCGTCATCCGGGCGATCAAGGTCGGCCAGAACATCATCGACTACGCCACCGGCCGCGAGATGCCCGCCGACAAACTGGTCGTCCGGGAGCTGCACAACCGCAAGAAGGATGCGCCCAAGCGAGGCGCGCTGCGGATCGCGAAGCTCAAGCACGCCGGCGATTGGAACATCGCACCCCAGGCCATACCCAACCTGATGGACGCCCTGCACAAGCCCCCCTTCAGTCTCGACGTGGTCTTGACCCAGAAGGACCTGATCCCGAGCGATCCGAACCTCATCTACTACCCGCTGATCTACATCCACGGCCGCGGCGCGATCTCGTTCGCCAAGGAAGACGTGGAGGCCCTGCAAAAGCACCTCGAACCGGGTGGTGGCACGCTCTTCGCCGACGCGGCCTGCGGCAGCCCGGCGTTCGACGCCACGTTCCGGAAGTTCGTGGTCGAACTGGTGCCCCACGGCCGGTTGGAGCCGATCCCTCGGGACGACGAACTCTACTCGACGAAAGTCGGCTTCGACCTGTCCAAGTCGCAGTACACCAAGGGGGCCGGCGGCGCCAGGGACTTCCCGCAGCTCGAAGGGGTCAAGATCAACGGCCACTGGGCGATCATCTACTCGCGATTCGACATCGGCTGCGCCCTCGAGCGGCACACCGGGATCGAGTGCAAAGGCTACACCTACGAAAGTGCCCTGAAGATCGCCGGAAACATCGTCTTCTATTCCACCTTGCCGTGAGTCCCCGAGCGCCGGAAACCACCCAATCCGGCCGGTAGGATCGAGCGGACGCGATCGCCGATGGAAATTGAGACCCTGCAAGAAGAGCCGCTCGCCGACAGTCGAGATTTCGATCATCGGCCTGACATGCGGGCGTCGAACCATCGATCGTACTGCGAGTGCGATTGCGGCCGCCGGCGCCGCGAGTACGGCCTCCCACCTGTACCATCGCTTCGAGCCCGGAATAACGGGGACCTTCGCACCCGAATACTCGGAAGCCCCGCGAATCCCCGAGCTGCTCCCATGATAAAAATATCGATCAATTTATTACTTATCACAAAACAAAGTGATAGATTTTCGATAGTTGAACTTATGAGTTGTCCACGCATCGGATAGGTCCTCTCACAAGTCGATCGAATTCACAAATATATCCATTACGATTTTGGCGACTTGCCGGCCATCATAAAGGTCTCAGCAGGCGTGTCGATCGCATGATCGGGGAATTATCGCCATACCCCGCGTTTTTTGTTTGCAATGCACGTCCGGCACGCGCATTCTTACGCTATTCGGGTCCAAATCAGAATCTCGTCGAGATGGTCGCGTGTTCCCCGCTACGCGGCTCCCGTTTCGCGGTTTGCGCCGAGTTGACCCGTTGTTCGGTTCTTTCACGCCTTGATCCAAGTAGGAGGTTTCCATGCGCCGTTCGCCAGTCCGTGGCTTCACGTTGATCGAGTTGCTGGTGGTGATTGCGATCATCGCCGTGCTCATCGCCCTGCTGCTGCCGGCCGTGCAAGCCGCCCGCGAGGCGGCCCGACGTGCCCAGTGCACCAACAATATGAAGCAGTTGGGGCTCGCGTGTCACAACTACGTTGACGTCAACCAAAGCTTCCCATCGCAGATCGCCGGTTACAACTACACCGGCACCTGTCAGTGGTTCCTGAACTCGGATTATCGGACGGGCTGGATCGTGGAGATCCTGCCCCAGATGGATCAAACGCCCATGTTCAACGCCTACAATTTTACAGGCGACCGGGCGGAATACTCGTGGAACAACACGACCGTGATCGCAATGCAACTCAATGCCGTCTTCTGCCCGAGCTACCCGGGTCTCATGCTCCAGCAAGGTCAATCGGACTGGAACAGCTATGCCGGGACCGAGTCCGCGGGTCTCGCAACGTGGTGGATCGCGCGCGACGTGCTACAAGGGCAACCTCGGTGATAACACCACGGGGCCGTTCCCCGGCTCGAATAACGGGTATGGCGATTGCAACGGGAATTTCGCCAACGGCCACGGGCATGTTCTGGCGGGCCCAGATGCTTGTCACCCCTCAGTCTGTCACCGACGGCCTGAGCAACACGATGTTGACGGGCGAGGCCATGCCCAACATGTGCTGGTGGAACGCCTGGTCCGAGAGCAACTCCTCGGTGGCCACAACCTCCATCCCCATGAATCAGATGGTCAACTCTGGACAAGACCAATCCGGGATACTGCTACGGCTTTCGGAGCCAGCACCCCGGCGGCATGAATGCCGGCTTCGCGGACGGCTCCGTTCGGTTCCTCAAGCTGTCGTAAACCAGTTCATCTACCGAGCCATCAGTACGCGTGCGATGGGAGAAGTCATCAGCAGCGATTCGTACTGAGCCGGTCCCGACAGGTCATACTGCAACACTGCAAGGGAGATTTCTTCGATGCTGACCCACAGGCTTTTCAGCACGGAAGATTCCATTCGTCGTTCGCGGCACGTGGACCGGGGCAGCGACGGCCGGGCTCCTCTTCGGAGCCATCTCGGGCTGTTCCGAGTCGATCGAACGCCCGCAGACGTTTCCGATCGGTGGCAAGGTGACCTACAAGGGAGCAGCCAGTGCCCAAGGGGACGGTCACGTTCCAGCCAGACCAGGGCCAGTCCCGCCGTCGGCGAGATTCAGAGCGACGGCACTTACAAACTCAGCACGTTCGCCCAGGCGGATGGTGCACTCCCCGGCCATCACAAGGTGTTCATCATCGCCAACACCGCCGATCCCACCAAGATCCCCGGATCGACTCCCGGCTGGACTCCGCCCAAGGACCTCGTCCCGAAGAAGTACAACAACGTGGACACTTCGGGCCTGGAAGCGACGGTCACCGCAGGACAAGAAGGAGATCGATTTCAATCTGGAATGACCGCCGGTCCTCACCGGCCTGGCGATCTATGACCCGTCCTGATCGTGCGAGCAGCGCTCGCTTTCAGCGACGATCGATGATAGTCTGGAATGATCGGGGCGTGTCCACGCCCCGATCATCGAGGCCAACCCGCCGCGATCGGAGTCTTCGCGGCTCCTCCCTCCCGCAATCGGCAACACTCGGAGGCGGTACCCTTTGCTAAGACGTACCCTCACGTCGATCCTGGTGCTCGGCTGGGCCATGGCCCGGCTCGCCATCGGACAAGAGACGACCGGCGCCGGAACTCCGGCCGAGCATCCGGTTAGCTTCAATCGAGACGTCCGACCGATCCTCGCCCGGCATTGTTTCAAGTGCCATGGGCCGGATGACAAGGCGCGCAAGGCGAAACTCCGGCTGGACCGGCGCGACGACGCCCTGAAGGAGGCGGGCTCGGGAATGAGCCCCATCGTCCCTGGCCGGCCCGACGAGAGCGAGCTGGTGAGCCGGATCTTCTCCGAGGAAGACGGCGAACGGATGCCGCCGCCGCAAGCCAAGCTCCCGCTCTCAGAACCCGATAAGCAGATCCTCAAACGATGGGTCGCCGAGGGAGCGAAATATGAGGTGCACTGGGCGTTCCAGCGGCCGTCGCGGCCAGCGATGCCTGTCGTCAAGGAGACAGGCTGGCCGCGCAACGCGATCGATACCTTGGTGCTATCCCGGCTGGAACGCGAAGGTCTTCGACCCTCATCGGAGGCCGATCCGATCGCGCTGATCCGCCGCGTCTCCCTCGATCTGATCGGACTGCCTCCCAACACCCAACGAGGTCGATGCGTTCGTCCAGGACCATTCCCCGGATGCTTACGAAAAGCTGGTGGACCGGCTGCTCGCCTCACCGCATTACGGCGAACGTTGGGCACGGCGCTGGCTCGACCTGGCCCGGTACGCGGATACCAACGGCTACGAAAAGGATCGACCGCGCTCGATCTGGCCGTATCGCGACTGGGCGATCCGCGCCTTGAACGCCGACCTATCATTCCGCCAATTCACCATCGACCAGCTTGCCGGCGACCTACTTCCGGGGGCGACACTCGACCAGCGGATCGCGACTGGTTTGCACCGGAATACGATGCTGAATGAAGAAGGAGGGATCGATCCGCTGGAATACCGCTTCTACGCCATGGTCGACCGCGTGGCCACCACGGCAACAGTCTGGCTGGGACTGACGATGGGCTGCGCCAGTGCCATACGCACAAGTTCGACCCCATCCCCCATCGCGAGTATTACCAATTCATGGCGTTGCTGAACAACGCCGAGGAGCCCCAGATCGAAGTGCCGTCTCCGGCGATCGTGCCACGGCGTCGCGCGATCGAGGCGCAGATCGCGGCGCGGATCGCCGGGCTTCCGGATCGATTTCCCATCGGGGACGGCCATGTGGGCTCGGAATCGGAACGCCGGCAGGCGAATCTCGAGGCCCGATTCCGCGATTGGCTCGCTCGTGAGGGCAAGGAGGTCGTTCGCTGGTCTCCGCTCACGCCTGTCAAGGCCGTCGCCAATCTGCCACATCTGAGCATCGAGGGCGACGGCTCGGTCTTCGCCAGCGGAGACCAGAGCAAGCGCGATCTCTACAAAGTCACGTTTCGCGATGGCATGGCGGGGATTCGTGCGATCCGCCTCGAGGTACTGCCGGACGAGCGACTTCCGAACCACGGGCCGGGTCGCGTGTATTACGAGGGAGCGCCTGGGGATTTCTTCCTCAGTGAGGTCCGCGTCCTGGCCGATGGCAAGCCCGTCGGATTGACGGGGGCCACGGCGAGCGGCCCGAACGCCCAGACCGCAAAGGCGGCGATCGACGGTGATCCCCAGTCGGGCTGGTCGATTAACGGCGGGCAGGGGCAGGCGCATTCCGCGGTCTTTCGTCTCGGTGCACCTCTGGGCAAGGCGGATGAGCTGGTCGTGGAGCTGCTCTTCGAGCGGTATCACGCCGCGGGCCTGGGCCGGTTCCGGCTCTGGGCGACCACGGACCCGCGGCCGGTCGTGGCCCAGGAGACTCCGGTGGAGATCGAGCGTCTCCTCCTGCTGGCCCCGGATCGACGGACGCCTGGGCAAATCGAGTCGCTTCGCCGGTACTACCTCGCAGTCGCGCCCGAGCTGGCCAAGGAGCATGCGGCCATCAAGCAACTGCGGCAGGCACTGCCCCATTATCCCTCGACGCTGGTCATGAGCGAGCGACGCGGCGGACAACCCGCGGCCGACGTTCATCCACAATCGCGGCGAGTTCCTCCAGCCTACCGAGCGCAGTCGAGCCGGGTGTTCCGTCTTTCCTGCCCGCTCTGCCCGCGGGGTCACGCGGGACCCGATTGGAGCTGGCAAGCTGGCTGGTCTCGTCCGAGAACCCGCTGACCGGCCGCGTGACCGTGAACCGGCAGTGGGCCGCATTCTTCGGTAAGGGTCTCGTGCGGACCGTGGAAGATTTCGGGTATCAGGGTGAGCCTCCCACCCATCCCGAGCTACTCGATTGGCTGGCGATCCGGCTGGTGGAATCGGGCTGGTCGATCAAGGCGATGCATCGACTGATTGTCACCAGTGCGACTTATCGGCAATCGTCTCGGGTCACGCCCGAGTTGCTGGCGAAAGACCCGGAGAATCGGCTGCTCGCTCGCGGCCCGCGAGTTCGGCTGGAGGCGGAGATGCTCCGGGATTCCGCGTTGCGGGTCAGCGGCCTGCTCTCGGAGAAGATCGGTGGGCCGAGCGTCTTTCCATCGCAGCCGCCGGGCGTCTCGACCGAGGGAGCCTATGGCGGCCTGGCGTGGAACGTCAGCCCCGGGGGCGACGCCTACCGCAGAGGGCTTTACACCTTCAGCAAACGCACCGCTCCCTACGCGATGTTCACGACCTTCGATGGGCCGAGCGGCGAGGTCTGCGTCGCGCGCCGCGAGGTCTCCAACTCGCCGCTCCAGGCACTGACGCTGCTCAACGACCCGGTGTTCGAAGAGGCCGCACAAGCCCTCGGGCGGATGATGGCCGCCCGCGGCGGATCCGTCGAGGACCGAGCCCGCCTCCTGTTCCGACGCTGCCTGACACGGCCGCCGGATCCTGTCGAGCTTTCGATGCTCGTCCAGTTCTATCACGCCCAGGAGAGCCGGCTCGAGCGCAAGGAGCTGGATGCCGCCAGGATCGCCGGCCCGGGGGATGGCGATCCGGTCGAGCGCGCCGCCTGGACCATCCTGGCACGAGGATTGTTGAACGCTGACGAGGCCGTGACGAAAGGGTGAACCTGTGAATCGCGAGAACTTGCAGGCGGTGACCGTGACTCGCCGCCATTTCTTCGAGGAATGCGGCGTCGGGCGTCGGCAAGATGGCGCTCGGCGCGCTGCTGGGTGAGGCGATCGCTCCAGGAGCCTGGCCCGGCTCCGGGCTCGCCGGAGCCATCGTCGGGCCCGATGGCGCCCAAGCGACCGCACTTCGCCCCCAGGGCCAAGCGCGTGATCCATCTCTTCATGGCCGGTGCGCCGAGCCAGCTCGACCTGTTCGACTTCAAGCCCGACCTGGCCAAGCTCGAAGGAAGGCCCCTGCCCCCATCGGTGATCGGCGGGCAACGCTATGCCTTCATCCGTTCCGACGCGGCGGTGCTCGGTCCCCGCTTCCAGTTCGCCAAGCATGGGCAATGCGGGGCCCAGCTCTCGACGATGCTGCCGCACCTGGCGGAGGTCGTGGATGACATTTGCATCGTCAAGTCGGTCCGGACGGATCAGTTCAACCACGCCCCCGCGCAGATCTTCTTCAACACGGGGTTTGCCCAACCGGGTCGGCCCAGCCTCGGGTCGTGGGTGCTCTATGGACTGGGGTCGGAGGCCCAGGACCTGCCCGCGTTCATCGTGATGTCCACCGGCAGCGGGATCAGCGGCGGTGCGGCGAACTGGTCCAGCGGCTTCCTGCCCACCCTCTATACCGGGACTCGCTTGCGGAACCAGGGGGACCCCATCCTCGACGTCTCCAGCCCACCGGGCGTGGATGCGCGACTCCAACGCGATTCCCTCGACCTGATCGGGTCGCTGAACCGCCGTCGCCTCCAGGTTGTAGGCGATCCGGAGATTGCCACGCGCATCGCCGCCTACGAGATGGCGTTCCGGCTCCAGACCTCCGCGCCAGAGCTCATGGACCTCCGGAACGAAGGCAAGGAGACGCTGGACCTCTATGGCGTCGATCCGGACAAACCCTCGTTCGCCCGGGCTTGCCTGCTGGCGCGGCGGATGATCGAGCGGGGCGTGCGGTTTGTGAACATCTACCACGAAGGTTGGGACGCTCATTCCGACGTCTCGGGGAACCTCAAGACCAACTGCGGTGCCACCGACCGCGCCGCCGCCGCCCTGGTCAAGGACCTCAAGCGCCGCGGACTGCTCGACGATACCCTGGTGATCTGGGGCGGTGAGTTCGGACGGACGCCCATGGTGGAATCCAACCGGGCACTCGGCCGCAGCCTCGGTCGCGACCACCATCCCCAAGCCTTTACCATCTGGATGGCCGGGGGCGGCATCAAGCCCGGCCTGACCTATGGAGCCACCGACGACCTCGGCTTCCACATCGCCGAGAACCCCGTCCACGTCCACGACCTTCAGGCGACCATCCTCCACCTGCTCGGTTTCGACCACGAGAAACTCACGTTCCACCATGCCGGCCGCGATTACCGGCTCACCGACGTGCATGGCAGGGTCGTGAAGGACCTCCTGGCTTGACGGTCACGATCGCTGTTAGAGCGCGTAACAGATGGGTTGCGCACGGGATTCGGTTCGACCTCCCGCGGCCTGAAAGGCCGCCAGGAGCCCAGCCCGGGGTGAAACCCCGGGACTCGGGCACCGTGCGCCCTCCTCGTGCACCCTGAAGGGGTGCCCGGAAAGATCTCCTGCGGCCCTACAGGCCGCTGGGACAGGGGCTTGTGCCTGGGACCCCGGGTTTCACCCGGGGCTGGGCTCTTGCGGCCCTTTGGGCCGCCTATGATCGGCTGTCCGGATGCGCAATCCGACCGTGAGGCGCTCAAGGTTCATTCGCTTCCAACGTCGAACCACTGGCAGTGCTGGCACGAGCCGTCTCGGAACGCTCACGGTCGATCGGCAACGCGGCGCAATCTCTCGGAAGACGGGATCATTCCGGAAGTGGGAGGCTTTCCCTGCGGGAGCGGGCCGAGGTTTCTCCACACGACGATCCCGTTGACCGGGGAATCATCCGCGATCGACGTCTGATCGTCCGGGATGAACGCGTTGGCCGTGACCAGATCCACCCTACCGTCGCCATCGAAGTCGCCCAGGTCGCAGGTGGGGTGATCGCAACTGATGGTCTCGAGGGAGTGGCGGACGAATCGGCCCGGTGACTCCTGCTCCAGGAGGATCACCGCGTCCAGCTCCATCACCCGGCGAGGACTCTCGAAGAACGACCCCGGCAGGAAACTGACGGCGACGATATCGAGATCACCGTCTCCGTCGATGTCCGCCGCGACGGTGCGCTGGGCCCCGTAGAACGAGGTCAGCGGATGAGATGGAAACGGGTAGGAGCCCCGATTCTCCAGCCACAGGACACCGTGATACGGCCGCATCATGGGCAAGTCGAGCGAGTCGCCGTTGCTCATGAGCACGTCCTGGTCGCCGTCGCCATCGAGGTCCACGAGTTGGATGCCGCTGGAACCGAAGGCGGGATGCGGCGCCGCGTAGATATCGTGCGGAAGGAACCGGGCGTGGCCCTGGTTGAGAAACGCGACGACCTTCTCATGTTCCTGGCTGATGACTGCGATGAAGTCCGGCCGGCCGTCCCCATTGAGATCGACCACCGGGACGTGGATTCCGCCATGGCGCGGGTCGATCGTCGAGGGAACGAACACGGGTTTCTCAACATCCGTCGTGCGGTTCTCCAGGAGCTGGATTCCGCCGGTCTTCAACCACCCGAACTCGGCGACGATCAGGTCCCGATCCCCGTCGCCGTCGAAATCGGCAGCCTGGACATCGGCGACGCGCCCGAGCCCGGCGGCCAGGGTGAAGGGGGTGAACGAGTGGTCGGGACGCCCCTTCAGCCAGACGACGCTCCCCACGCGCTTCTCCGTCGGAACCGGGCTGCCCAGGTTCGCGACGAGCATGTCCTTGATCCCATCACCATCCAGGTCCGTCACCTCGACATGCGCCGGGTTGGGGATCGCGTCCGAGACGACCTGGACCTTCGCCATCGGCTCGTAGGGCTTCAGCAGGAAGACGTTTCCATTGACCATGTCGCACGCGACCACGTCGAGCTTCCGCGCGTCCGACAGGTGCACGAACTGGACGTTGGCGATCGCGGGCGGTCGCGGCCCGGCGCCCGCCCGGTAGCCGGTTCGATGGAGACGCACCGGGCACGGGCCGGCCGGGCGCGTTTGTTCGAGGACTGGGAGCGTCTCGGGCGCACGATTCCGATAATAAGCAACCACGCTCGAAAACGAGGGGGTCTCGCCCGAAGCTCCGGACTCCCTGAGAAACCGGAATCCGCGATCCACCTCGCGCGACCACTGGGATTTGGCGAAGGTCTCCGGCGGCGGATACGCGTGACACCCGGCGCAGGTTCGCTCGATCTCCTCGCGGCTCGACTCCGTTCGGGGCGTTTTCGGCGGCTGGGCCGATAGCGAATCCGCCGTCGGTGTTGGGTGGAGTCGGGAGAACAGCCCTGTCCAGACCACGGCCACAAAGATCACCAGCAATGATCCCGATGAGAGGACCAGACGAGCAGGATCTCTCAATAAGAATGAAATTTTGCGCATATTATTGACTGAGGTGCCGCGACTCGGGCTCTATCCTTGACGTCTGTTCTGCACGAAGGGCATGGATTCCGACCTCATGACCCTCCCCATGGTACAACCGACCCCTCTTCTCCGACAACGTACGCGGGCCGTGCCGGGTCTCTCCCCCGTGTACGACCGCGTCGGACCGCTGGCTTGAGATCGGAGACTTCTCGCCGAACACCACCGAACTGATGCCTGCCTTGGGCGGATCGTCGTGGCCCTGAAGGGGCCAAACATACCAGCCCGGGGCAACCAACTTATTCCATTTAGGTCGCAAGTCTTTATGTCAGAACAATTTCCCTCCCAGGATCGTATCTATGTATGGAAGTAGAGACAATCCTCAGAGGAGGGCAACTATGGAACTGGAACTCTGGCCGCAACTGTATCACCTCGTCATGGCGGTGGGTGGCTCGATCCGCCAGGTCAACGTCTCCTACCAGCCCCACATCTTGGTCCTGGTCCACCTGTGGGCCGCCCTTCACGATCGACCGGCCTGCTGGGCTTGTGATCCTCGGCACTGGAAGACCACGACGCTCCAGCCGGGTCGTTTGCCCGCGCCCTCGACTCTGAGCCGACGACTCCGGAGCTTGGCCGTGGGCGTCCTCATGCGGACTTTGGCGACGCGGCTCCGCGATGTAGTCCCCCCGCGGTTGGTACAGATCCTCGACGGTAAGCCCTTGCCGGTTGGTGGTGCCAGTCACGATCCGGATGCCCGCAATGGCCACGGCGCCGGCAAGATCGCCAAGGGCTACAAATTGCACGCCGTCTGGAGCAACCGTCCGATGCCCGAGGTGTGTTCGATCACACCGCTGAATGTCGCCGAGACCAAGGCCGCCGAGCAGTTGCTGCCGGAATTGGCCGACTGCGGCGGCGGTGGCTACGTGCTGGGCGATGGCGAGTACGACGCCAACCCGGTCTTCGACGCGGCGGGCGCCGCGGGCTACCAGTTGGTAGCCCCGGCGAGGACCCCAAGGCCGGACTGGGACACCGCCGCCAAAGCCCGTACCGCCTCCGCTGCATCGAGCTGTTGCAGGGAGATTTCGGGAAGAGCCTCTACGCGATGCGCAGCGCGATCGAGCGATCCTTCGGCCAGGCGACCTCCTTCGGTGGCGGCCTGGGTCCGCTGCCGGCCTGGGTGCGCCGGTCGTGGCGGGTGTGGCGTTGGGTCTGGGCCAAACTGCTGATCAATGCTGTGCGGATCGTGAATCGACAAGGACTTACGTTCCAAATGGAATAAGTTGAACGCCCCGGGACTCGGTCGCCCACCCCCAATCCCAGCCCTGAAGGGGCGACACAAGGCGGGCCAGGCGACCGTTCTTGGGCCGCCCTTTCAGGGCTGTTCCGGGGAGGGTTCTTCGGTCCCCGGGGCGTTGCCCCGGGCTGGTTTGTGGCTGCCCCTTCGGGGCAAATCGTGGTGGCGTTCAACGAGGAGTCTCCGAAATCGTGGGGCGAAGCCGGACGGAAGTCATTGTCGACCCGTCCCGTTGTCAGATGTGTCGCCGTGTCCCTCCTTGACCGACTGATTCGCGATCCGATAGCCTCACGGCATGAAGGTCAGCGAAATACTCCGTCGGCTCCGAGCCGACGGCTGGGCCAGGGTCAAGTCGAAGGGCGATCACTCTCAGTTCAAACATCCGACGAAGCCCGGTCGCGTCACCGTTTCGGGGAAGCCGAGCCATACCATCCCGCCCGGCACGTTGAGAGTCTGTTCCATAAGTCCCTTCCTGAGCCCCCGGATGGGGGCGGAAGCACGTAGCCAGGGGCGTGAGCCCCTGGACGAGGGGAGTTCCTCCGATCCGGGAGCCCCGGAGGGGCGACAGACACCCTGTGGCCCTGAGGACGTCTGTCGCCCCTCCGGGGCTCGAACGACGGTCGAGGGGGTCGCGGTCGATCGTCCAGGGGCTCACGCCCCTGGCTACGTCCGGTCGCCCCTCTGGGGCTTTTGGAACCGACACTGAGTAGCATTTTCAAGCAGGCTGGCTGGGACGATTGAGGGCGGAGGGACGATGAAGCGGTACGCGATCGTCATCGAGGATGCGGGGACGAACCTTGCGGCCTACGTGCCGGACCTGCCGGGGTGCGTGGCCACGGGCGAGTCGGAGCAAGAAGTCGAGCGTCTGATCCGCGAGGCCATCGCGCTGCACCTGGAGGGGATGGCAGAAGACGGTTTACCCATCCCCGAGCCGTCGAGTCGTGTGGAATACGTCGAGGTCGACGCCTGACCAAGCGGGCAGCGCAGGGGCTCCAGCCCGCCGCGGCCATCGTTGGACGAATCGAGGTTCATTTTTCTCGAGGAATGCACGATAGTTTCAATACTTCTTACCCGGCTGACCCGCCGAAAGGCCTCAGTCGGGTTATTTTTTTACGGTGGCAAAGGTAACTGGAGACACCGACCCCTGCCGCCTCGTGCGGCAGGAGGAGGAGTTCGGAAGCTAACGACCTGGCCGACGAGGCGGACGATGGACTCGGGGTCGTCGGGCCGGTTGGGGTCGGAAGTGCGGTCGCCGCCGGGGCGGATGACCTCAGACGACCGAGCCGACCGCGGCCTGATGAAGTTGCTCGAGGCAGGCCGATAGCTTTCGCTGCACATCCGCCCTGGCCGCGTCCGGCATCGGACCGGCCAGCGCCGCACGGTAGAGATTGGTCGCACGGCTCCAGTCACCGGACTTCTCGTAGCAGGCGGCGGCGCTGACGCGGTGCAGGGCCGCTTCGGCGTCGCGGCCGATCACATCGAGCAGCGGCGCGATCCGCTCTTCATACGACGCGGCGCAAGACCACACGGGTCGGGCCGTCTCCTCCAGGCCCATATCCTCGAAGGCCTGGGCCTGGGAAAGCAGCCGCGACTTCTCGGCCATCAATCCCTTGATCCGTTCTCCGTAGGGCTTTGAGGGGCGCTTAGCCATCGGTCGATTCCTCCGCTCGGTGAAACGAGAAGCGAATCCGGTGACCTCGGGATGAGAAGGCACAGACCACGACGTACGCGTCCCATCCGAACGGATTGAGCAGCGCTTGCGCGACTTTCTCCCGATGGCGGCGTCCCAATTCGCCTGAGACCTCGGTCCCGCTCACCTCCAGTTTACGCCCCATAGATCACCTTTCCCTCGCGCAACGCCGGATAGATGACCAGACACGGCGTGTCGCGATAGCGTTCCACCTCTTCCGGGTGACGACGATGATGTTGACGGCCTCTCTCGCCCCGTGCATGTTGCTGTAAATCTTTTCGACGAGCCGTCCCCGTTGAAATCGGCCTCCTTTGATGACCAGCAGATCGACATCGCTGTCGGGTCCCATCTCCCCGCCGCAGCCGAGCCGAACAGAATGATCTTCTCGGGCTGGGCCACCTCGACGACGCGGCGCACGATGTCGCGGAGGACGCTCGGCTTCACAGCGCGTTTCTCGTGTCGCGTCGTCCCGCGTCTGACGGCCATGGTCTACCCCTGCTGCTGAAACGCCTCGAGTGCGCGCGACAGCTCAGGAACTTTCGATTCGATCACGTCCCAGAGAATGTCGTTGTTGATCGAAAAGTAGGCATGAGCCAGCCAATCGCGCATTCCGGCGATCTTACGCCATTCCACCTGAGGGATGCGCAGCGCACGTCGTCCGGGATGCGTTTGGCGGCCTCGCCGACGATGAGGAGGCAATGGATCGCGGCATGGTACGTCCGGTCATCGGCGAAGAACGCTTGGCGATCCATGCCGGCGGTGAACCGTATCACCTTCTCGCAGGCTATTCTCATGTCGTCCAGATAGGCTTGCCAGTCACGAGACATGGATGAGGTCCCTCTCGACTTCCGCCCGCATCTCGGGCCGGAGTGTATCGGGGGTACCCAGATCGACCGGGCGGCCGAGCATGTCCTCGAGGTCGAGCTTCAGGCCCATGAAACGGTCGAAGTCCGGCTTGCCGTCGAACGTGACGAGGATGTCCACATCACTGCCTTCCCGATCGTCGCCCCGAGCCATCGAGCCGAACACGGCCAAGGAGCGGATCCCGTATGTCTGGCGCAGGGTGGGGATTTCCGCCTTCAGACGGTCGAGGATGGCCGTTCGGTTCATGTCGAGGACTCCAGCTCGGTCAACGACGCGATCTCAACGTCTGGATTCTATCTTACCCGGGAGGAATGGGTCCATCTCCGATGAGAATCACCGGCGGATACGCGCCTCGTACCGAGTTTCTTTGTGTCGCTTCTGGCTCTGGCGAAAACGGGAAGACGGTTGCTGATCTCAGACCGTTCCGTTCTCGGTCTGGGCCTCTTCCGGCCATCCGAAAGCCGGTGGTAGACCCTCGACGATCTTGACCGTCTCGATGCTCACCCGCACGACCTGGCCGACGAGGCGGACGATGGATTCGGGGTCGTCGGGCCGGTAGGGGTCGGAAGTGCGATCGCCTCCGAGGCCGGTAATGGGCTTGACCTGGTATTGATCGATGACCCACAACTTCCGCGAACCGGCGGATCATGACGACGATTACGATTGCTGGTCATGTTGCGACGTCGCCGAGTGAGAAAACCATCCAGTCGGCGCGACAGAGTGGTCGAGCAATAATTCGTTGACCGCGGCTCCCCGGGTGATACTATACTGACATTCACACTGTCGGCTCAATTCCAGGCCACCTTTGAGGGAGTGGTAGGAGATGGATGAGGTCACGTATTATCCGGAAGTTCGTTGCGAAGTCCAAGAAGTCGTGCCTCCCCTGGACCGGATCGCGGAGTTGAGGGATGCCGAAGGACGATTGCACCAGATCAACGTGCCCAAGAATATGATCCGCCGTCGTGGGTCTGAGGATTACCTTCCCGTCGGGATCGTCAAGATCGATCGGAGAAAGCGGCTCGCGCTCATCGAGTTTCCCGTCGAGTCCGGGTCAGGGCACGAACCGGGCCTGGGTAAGGTTCGGCGAGCTCTGGCATGAGATCGAACCGGTGGCGGTATGATACTCAGCGATCGAGAAATCCTGGCTGCGATCGAGCACGGCCAGATCGTCATCAGGCCCAGGCCCGACCCCCAACACTGGACGTTGACCGCCATCGATTTGACGCTGGACAGCAGCATCAGGAAATGGAAGCCCCTCAGAAGCTCGCCGACCGGTCAACCCGCGTCAATACGACCTCACGCCAGCGGATTTGATATCAAGGAATTGATTTATAGCGACAACTACACCGAATCTGTGCTGATCGGCCCGCAGGGGCACGACCTGCCGCCGAGGTCCTTTGTCCTGGGATTTACCGAACAGCGCATCTATCTGCCCCTTCGTTCACGCATCGCGGCGCGAGTCGAGGGAAAGAGTAGCCTGGCGCGGCTGGGAGTCGGCGTGCATGTCACGGCGCCAACGATCAGTGACTGGCGTTGCAGGGCTCCCAGCCGTACTATTAGTTAAAGCTTGTTCAGCATCCAGCGGAGCGGTGCGCGTCGCTGTGGCAGGAGGACGTGAGCACCCAAGTCGAGCGAAGGAGGGCGGATCAGGCATCGGCTAGGCGCGAGGGGATGGGATGGCCGCGTTCAAGAGCGACAAACACAAGAGACTCTTCGATTCGGTCGTTTCCGAATTGCCCCCCCTCGGCTATGACGGCAGCCTCGTAATCCGGGATTACGAGTTCACTGACTGGTTCCAGCCCGGCGACCCGCGCAGGACGGTGCCCGTCGCCGCCTTCGGCCAGTTGCCCCCCACCTATCAGACCGCCTGCATCGCCGTCGTCGTCCCGAACGGCAAGGCCGGGGCGGGCCTGATCTCTGACTTCCGCGCCCTGGGTGCCTCCGTCGCCTTCGAGGTGCGCGAGGACGCCATCTCCGCCTGGCGAGTTGGCAAGGAGATGACCCCCGACGACGAGCGCCAGATCATTCTCCCCGGGAACCTCCGCGATGCCTTCGTCCGGTATTCAGGTGCGTGGTCGGCGGAATCCATCCTCCGTGGCAAGAACATCGGCCTGGACCTGGGCGGTGAACGTCAGCTCGACTTCTTCGACCTAGGGCTAATCCCCGCGCTCGAAGGACAGATCCGGGAGAAACTGGACCGGATGCTCAACGAAGTGCTCGCGGAGGCCCTTCGGGTTTACGGGAAGGAGTGGGAGTCGCTCTCGCTCGCCGAGTGCAGGGGACGTTCCGGTTGGCCTTCCGCTTCCTCGCCGCCAAGGTGCTTCACGACCGCGGATTCGGGGAGTTCGCCGAGATTTCCGGCTCCTCCGACCCCGCCGAGGTCTTGAGCAAAGTCGAGTCGTACTATGGCCAGAGCGAACCCGTCTTGGACGACCGGGCCGTCTGGGAGGCCGTGTTCCCGATTCTATGGAGGAGGCTGAATTTCCAGAACCTCTCGGTCGAGGTCCTCGCGTACATATACGAGCACACGCTCGTGACGAAACCGCTGCGGAAGAAGCTTGGCATCCACGGAACCCCCTCCAGCATCGCCCGCTACATCGTGCGAAGCCTGCCTATCGAGAAGCTCGACGAGCGGGAGAGGTTCATCCTGGAGCCTGCTCGGGCCACGGGATCTTCCTCGTCGCAGCACTTCAGAGGTTGCGTGGTGCCCTTCGAACGCCCATGGCGGCTGAGGAGCGTCACCGATACTTCGTGGAGATGCTCGAGGGATATGAGATGGACTCGTTCGCCTTGGAGGTGAGCTGGCTCTGCCTGATGCTCGCCGACTTTCCCAACTCGAACGGGTGGCGGCTGAGGCTCGGTGACGTCTTTCATTCGTCCGACTTCCGAAGCTCGCTGGAGAACGCGAGGGTCATCGTCTGCAACCCGCCCTACGAGAGATTCTCGCAATCGGAGAAAGTCCGGTACGCGCGGGTGAGGGCAGATCGCAAGCCGATCGAGTTGCTCCACCGAGTGCTCGATGCTCTGCACTCTGACGGGATGCTTGGCTTTGTCCTACCTTATACGATCCTGAGCGGCGACGAATTCCGAGAGGTTCGTCGGAGAATAGCTGATCGATTCGGAAGCGTTGAAATCGTCGAGTTGCCTGAGGAGAATGTTTTTTTTATTTCTAGGCATCGTAGTGCTCTCCTTATTGCATATGAACCACCGAGGGGGGATAATCTTATTACAATTACGTTCAAATCTTTAGAGAAGACGGACCGCGAGCCTTTTCTCGCCGGCTATACGTTTACGAGGCAGGATCAGGCTACGAAGACGGTTGAGCAAGCGGTCACCAGCTTGGCCATACCAGCCCTTATCGAGGTTTGGAGATACTTAGAGAGTAGTTTCGAAGTTCAAAAGTATCGCAAAGATACACCGTGGGATCGAATGGCATAATTCTGTCGCGGAGACCGAGCGGCGTTCAGAGACGCCCCGCATGGGGTTTCGGCGAGGATTCTGGAGCGCGGACGAGACAGAGTTGCTGGCCTACGAACCGACTCGGGCTACATATCTGAACGTAAAAAAAGATGGATTGCGGAGGGGTAGTGAACATCCGTGGAGTCGCAAGAAGGTCATAGTAAATGCGGTCCGGAGAGCCGTGCGAGGCTGGAGGCACGTCGCATTTCTTGATTATGAGGAGTCATACTGCACCCAGAATTTCCACGGAGTGTGGCCCAGAGATGAAGAAACATCAATTGAATACCTTGCAGCCGTACTGAATAACCCTCTCGCGGGAGCCTTCGTCGCCTGCCACGCGACCGGCATGCACAACAACAAGAACGTGCTCGACCTAATCCCGGTCCCACAGAACAGCGATGGCGAACAGGAAGCCGTCACAATGCTGGTGCGGAAGTACCTGACAGACCTTGCGGAGCCGCATGGGCCGAGCCTGTTCGGCCCCGGCGAGGTGCGAGACGCCCTCCTCGAGATCGATGCCATCATTCTCAAGGGATACCGCCTGCCGGAGTCACTGCAGTTGAAGGTGCTCAGTTACCTGCGCCACGCGGAACGGCCGGTCGCCGTCGATTTCAAGATCAGCGCCCTGGAATCCCGCTTGGCGGCAGTCACCCCTACCAGGGTCCGGTATCCCGTCGAAGCCTGGGAACTGGTACAACGATAGGCGGGCCTTCCTCATCGACAAGGAGCTCAACGAGGGGTTAACCCAGGAAGAGCAGCGGGAGTTGAAGCAGTTCCAGGACGCAGCGGACAGCTATCTGGACCGGTTCGCCCCCCTCCCACTAGAGGATCTGACTTGGCTCGACGAACGTGTGAGGCAATTAGAGTTAGAGGCCGAGCAACGAGGTTGATGATGACTGACGCGGAGCCCGCGCCCTTCACATACCCCGGAGTGTGCCACGTCCGCATCCACGGGCCATTTGACTACCGGAGGTACAAGGCTTACAAGCCTTGGCTCCGCGACGAGTTCGTGTTCCGCTGCGTCTTCTGTCTCACCCGAGAGGTCTGGTACCCCTCGGGCCAGAACGCCTATCACGTCGAACACCTGAATCCCCGGAGCCGTGCGACGCACCTCGCCCTCGATTACGAGAACATGGTGTATTCCTGCGGTGATTGCAACTCGTTCAAGCAGAACAGGTGGCCGATCCTCGACCCGTGCAAGGTGGCTTACGGGGCCCACTTCCGCGTGAAGGAGAACGGGACCATCGAGGGTTTATCGGTTGACGGGTGGAGGATGATCCGGTTCTTGCGCCTGGACCGAGACAAGCTGAACGAGGTTCGCCGGGAGAAGATCTTCAAGATCAAGACGTTTTGGAAGTGGCGCCATGTCCCGGACATGGCCGCAAATCTGAGGAACGAGCTCGCGTATCCGTCGGACCTGCCCAAGTTGAACCGACGCCAGCCGAACTCCCGCCGGGAGAGCATCAACAATAGCCACTACGAACGCCACCGGCGCGGCGAGCTTCCTGAGACCTACTAGCAAAGGGGAAACTGAGGGACACATTACGCGGGCTCGTTCGGCCAGCCGAAAGCCGGTGGCAACCCCTCGACGATCCTGACCGTCTCGATGCTCACCCGCACGACCTGGCCGACGAGGCGGACGATGGATTCGGGGTCGTCGGGCCGGTTGGGGTCGGAAGTGCGGTCGCCGCCGGGGCCGGCGAAAAGACGGAACCAGCGCCTTACCTGATCTTGATGACAACGATAATCGCAACCACTTGATTCGATTGATTAACAATTAGTTTAACCTCCCCCTGATTCTCCTTGGCCAAAGCAGTTGCCTCGGTCAGATTGTTCAATTCAACAACAACTATCGGTGAAATCCTCATATGCTTAACTGTCAAAACGTCGTATTGCAGATCCACTCTCCCTCCTAGCTTCTCGGCTAGCATCCTTGCTGTGTTCATTGTATCTCGCATATCCAACCAATAATTATAATAGGCCGATGCATTCTGCACATGTCCACACCTTTCTAACCCCTCGAATATTGCGTACATAACGTGAAAGAACAGAGAAGGCTGACTCGGGCCATCTGCGGATCGACGTTCTGGAAAGATGTCTTTGGCCGGCAAAAGAAATATTTTAACTGCTGTGTTATATATATTCTGAAAATACTGTTTTCTTAACCCATTTACATTATCTATGCGTTCTACTAACTTCTTTTTCAGGATCTCGTGCACCGCTAGGGCTTGAGTGCCGGCATCGAAGCGAGGCACGAGTAGTTGAGCCTCCTCGAGTTCGTTGACGATGGCGGGCGGGCTCCTTCTCATAGCCGGGCATGACCTGCAGAGTGAGTGTGGGATCGAAATTCAATAGTAAAATTATAGCTGTTTTTATTATATAAGAATTAAATAGTAATGAAGAATATTCCAATGCCCTGCGTTCAGCATCTGAAAGCGAGTCGAGTAAGTTATCCAGCACTTGGTTGACTCGGCGGATGTAAAGATCGGTACGAAATCGAGCCGCGTCCTCCGCGCGACGGATGGCACCAAGCCCCGAGTCTTGAAGGCTTCGGGCAAAATCCGACCATGTCAGTTTCGGCTTGCGTCGCATGTAGACCCCGACGATCGTTAAGAAGAAGGGGACTCCTCCGAGCCAATCCAGAATGAATTCGGCGTGCTTTCTGTTCTCTTCTGATCGGATATCGCCTCGATGTGCGGCCAACAGATCAATTCCCTCCGCGACTGATAAACCTCCGAGTCTGAATGCATCTTCGGCGGGAAGCTCGGGATCGGTGGTAGTGATCAACCGATGACATGACTCGCCCGGTAGGAAGCCTGAGCGCCGAATCCGGTCCCACTCATCAGCATTACGGACGTCGTCGAGTATGAGCAGCGAAGGAATGCTGCTGGCCTCCAGATGGCTTCTAACTCGAATGGCCACACTTTGCTTATATTCAGGTGCACCGAAATAATCATAAGCAACGTCGGGCAGTACACGAGGTAACAGGTTGGCGATTCCTTCGTAAAAAGGATCGGCCGAGCAATCGACGAAGAAAATGCCCCCGTATTCGAGAAGGTAGGTCCAGCCATAATCGATGGCCAATGATGTCTTTCCCGCTCCGTTATGCCCGTAGATGACAAACTCCCGGACGACACCAAGTCTGCGATCGCGAGTCAACGCGTCGCGGATGTCGCGGAGTTGCTCTTCGCGGGTTACAAATCTCTCGCTCAGAGAAGGTAGGTTGTGAGAGGGGCTTGAGGGAAACGGAATCGGCGGAGACTCACTGGTCTTCTCTCCCTCCAAGTTGGCTAGGACTTCGAAGGCAAAGGCGGCTCGCTGTCTCTGCTGCGAGATCTTGGTATCCTTCTTTGTCCGTTTCGCTTTTCTGCGAGATGAGGTCTGATATTCCGCGGACCACCAAACATTGAACGCTTTGATTTGCCCGGGCCGCTTGGAGGAAACCGCGTCCCTCCATCTCGACCGCGATTGCGTCACTGTAACTGGAGGCAGAAACCCATACACAACAGATCTCTCTGAAGCAACGACCTTTTCGCCGGCCGCTATTGGGGCTACATAGACGCGCGGCGCTTCGAGTAACGGTGTTCTGAGTCGCTTCAGCCAGTTATCCTTTCTAGCCTCAGCCCGTGCACGTTGCTCCATCGAGTAGGACGTCTCACCCACATTTGGTCTTGGCTGGAATTCGTCATTAGATTTTCCGGATTCATATCCATAAATCTTAGTCGCAGCGACAACATCGCACAATCGGACTTCCTTCAACCCCCCTGCAACTCCTACAAATAGTGCGGCATCAGGGTTGAAAAAGGCGATGGCTCGCTCAGTTTCGAGGGCAGCTCCAGGGTTACCCGCGCCGATCTCGACAATCCCGACATGCCAAGTGTGGCCCATAGAATCGATGAAATCGCCCTGCTCGTACACAGTCCCTTGGGGATGTGTAACTTCCCTGGGGTCAGTAAGATACGCGCGCACCGCTTGGTATTCTGCGCGAATGGCAGTGAGAATGACAGCACGTCGTTGTTTGGTGGAAGAAACGCTCCCAGACATTGTTGGCCTCGCTGTTAGGGCAGGAGCATGACCTCGTTGGCGAAGAGCTGCTCGCGGTACATGCGGGGCAGGTCTTTCTTGGGGAAGCGGCGGATCAGCCTGACGATGAAGTTACCCGTGCCGGTGCAGGGGTCGAGGATGTGGACGCCGGAGTCGCCGAGGCCGATGCCGAACTCCGACTTGAGGACCTCCTCGACGCTGGCGCACATGAAGTCGACGATCTCCTGCGGCGTGTATACGATGCCGTGGGTGTCGGCGACCTTGACCGAATAGCCCTGGAAGAACCGCTCGTAGACCGTGTTGAGGAAGTGCTGCTTATCGCTCCAATCGTCGAGGCCGCGGGCGGCGTCCTCGATGGCCTTGTAGAAATGGTCGAGCTTGCGGAGGAACTCGGCACGGCTGAAGCTCTGGCTGGCCAGGGCCTCGATCACGCGCTCGATCTCGGCGGCGATCGACGTTCCGCCTGGTGAAATCGGGGTTGTCGAACACCGTGCGAAACAGCCGTTCGGTCAGCAGGTGCTGGACCAGCATCTCGTCGACCGCCTCGCGCCGGAGGTTCGGGTTGAGCGACTGACGACACAATTCGAAGAAGTCGGCGAAGGCGGCCTTGAACTTCGCATTCGACTTGTGGGCCTCGACGATCCGCTCGTTGAGCGCCCGGGCGAGGTCGGGGATCCGCTCCTGGAAATGCGCGACGGCCTGCTTGAAGCTCTCGATGTCGGGCTTGGAATGGGCGTAGAACGCATTGAGCAGATCGGCGAGCTTGGCCGGCTCGGTCAGCGGGATGCGGAACGCCTCCTTGCCGTTCTGGAACAGGACCGCCTCGCGGGTGTCCTCGAAGATCGTGTTGACCAGCGGGATAGCCCTTGGCGATCTTGGCCCGGATCTCGGCGTTGAGGTCGTCGGCGGTGTCCTTGGCCTCCCAGTAACCGACGGGCAAGTGCCACTCGTCGCGGAATGTGCCGTCGGGCCGGACGGACTTGCCGCCGACTTTCACCGTCTGCTCGGGGATCAACGTCCATTTGTGGGACTTGCCGGTCTCCTCCAGGAGCTGCTGGAACGCCGAGCGCAGGGCCATCTCGTGGGTGACGTTGTGGGAGTCGTAGCCCTGGAGCTTCTCGTAGTAGGCCACGATCGCCTTGTGCGTCGGTTTGATGAGGGCGGGGGAGATCATCGCCGAGGCCCCGAGGGATCGCAGTTGGTCCGAGCGGCTTCCTTTCGCCTGCGTGGTCTAACGGATTTGTACCTTAACAGAAACGGGATCGGGGATCAAAGGTTCACTCGGAGAAGCCGGCCGCACTTGCCAGTTCGAGTCGCCAGCGATCGAATTCCGGCGAGAAAGCAGCACTCACTCGCTCGCTAGACCTTGAGGCGAATCTTCCTTAGCCGAATGCTCGAAGCGCCGAAAATGCGAGGACTGTCCCAAGTGTCACCGCGGGGACAGCCGGGATCGACTCTCCACCCACACGCTGCGCGCTAGCGAGGGTTTTCCATTCCGCCGCAAGGATTTGCGGAATCTTCGCTTGCGTGGGCTGGTGGAACCGGCCCGAAGCATGAAAGCCCGAGCGGTTGTCAACCCTGCCTCCTGGGACGATTCCAAATGCCGAAAGTGCCATCGACGCAACCGCCGAATTCCCCAAGGGTTACACACCCAATCCCCGCGTCCTTTCCCGAAAAACCGTCATATGCAAGAAAATTTATGCAACTAAAACCGCGCATGTGCGGATCATTTGGGTGTACGACGCAGAAGTGACTTCGTATCGAGCCACGGAGATTCGTAGCGAGTCCAACACGATCGCGACATCCGCACCCGGGACCGAACATCATGACCACGACGGCCACTGCGACCAGGCCCAGCCGGGCCGAGATCAACCGCCGCAACGCTCAGAAGAGCACCGGGCCGCGGTCGCCGGAAGGAAAGGCCCGGTCGAAGTTCAACGCCGTCAAACACGGCATGACCGCCCAGACCCTCGTCCTCCCCGGCGAGGACCCTCAGAAGCTGCGAATCCGCTTCGAAACCTTGACCGACCAGCTCCAGCCCCAGAACGAAGTCGAGCAGATCCTCCTGGAAGAGGCCGTCCACTCCTCCTGGATGCTGGAGCGGGCCCGGCGGGCCGAGCTGGCGCGGCTGTCCCACCTGATCGAGTCCGTCCCCATCGCCGAGGCCCGGCGGGAGCACGAAGAGGCCGTCGCCCTGGGCTTGTGGCTCTTCAACGGCCGCGGCAAGGACGCCGAAGCCGGCCTCCAGGACAACGTCCTCAACGTCCTGGGCACCGCCCCGGCGACCGCCAAGGGCCCCGGCCACCTGGACCTCCTCGATCATCCTCAGGCCATCGTCTTCCGGCTCGAATCCACCGCCGCCGGCTGCCGATGGCTGCTCGACCGCTGGAATGAGCTCCGCGCCCTCCTCGAGGCGGGCCACCTCTGGGAGCACGGCCAGCAGGTCAATGCCGTCCGCCTGCTGGGAAAACGGCCGCTCGACTCGACGTCATGCCACGACGTCGTGGATCCTTTCCAGTGGTGTGCACACATCACGCTCCCGGACGACCTCGAGTTGACGCCGCGCGACCGCTGGGATCGTTGGTTGCTGCGGCAGTTGGACGGGCGGTTGCCGGCGGGGGAAGCCGAGACGATGGCCGCGTTCCGGGAGATCGCCGAACGGGAAATCGCGCGGCTGGTGGCGATCGCCGAGGGGCATCGCCGCCGCGCCGAGGCCGACGATCCGGCGGCCCGGCTGTCCTTCGACGACAGTGCGGAAGGGGAGCGCCTGCGCCGCTACCAGTTCTCATGCGGCCGGAGCTTGTTCCGGAGTGTCGAGACCATCCTCAAAGTCCGCCGATCCGGCGTGGCGACGGATTGCGGAAAACCCTCCACCGCGGAGCCGGCCGAGTCCACGGAGACGCCGACGGATCCCGATCCCGTGACGCCGACGGCCGATCGCGAGGATTCGCAAAACGAACCCAGCGACCCAAATGTTGACTTCAGGAGTCCTCAACGCGAGCCCAGGGAGCATGGCGACGAATTGCGCCCCGGAATCATCAAACCGGCTGAAGCCGGAACTCCCACCGGGGATCCCGTCGGTTCCGGGCTGGATGTCAGCCTTCAGGCGGTCTCTCAAGAACGGTTTGACGGACCGGCTGAAGCCGGAACTCCCACCGCGGATTTCGACCAGCCTGCTGGATGTCAGAGTCTGTTCCGGAAGGGCGAGCGGGGGGCGTCAGCCCCCTGTCTTCGAGGGCCGTCGCCCACCGGACAGGGGGCTGACGCCCCCCGCTCGCCCGAACCTGACCCTTCGGGAACAGAGTCTCAGCCTTCAGGCGGAAGCACGAAGGGATCGACGGACCCCATCCTCACAGACGCGCCGGTCGACTGCGAGAGTCCGCCCCACGATCCCGCGGCGCCGCTCGCTGCGGACATCGCTCCTTTCCAACCGGCGGCGCTCCCCATCGCGATCGTGGCCCTGGCGCTGGTGCTTGCTGTCCTCGCCGGAGCCGGTGCCGTGGCCCGGGGGCACGGAAACACCCAAAACGAACCCAACCCACGGCACGATTCGAGGCCGGATCCGCAAGACACAGTGACAGTCGTAATCAGGCCGGGGGAACTGGAGCCAGCGGCCGTTCGAAACCACGGTCTGACGACGGTGGTCTTCACCGAGAGTGTCAAAGAACAAGGCAAGTGGCGACGAGCCAGGGAGAAGGGGCCGGAATGTGAGCAGGTCCACCCGTTCGGGCTCCGGTCTTCCCTTGTGACGTGCCACCCGCCGCCCGTCGAACAAAGTGAGCCCCTGTTTTCGCGAGCTCTACCGGTTTATAATCCGTGTGAGGAATGGGGACTGTTATGAATGAATCGACGCTGAAGGATGAGTATTCGGAATTCATCCGCCGAATTCGTCAAGGGGACGAGCGGGCGGCCGAGGAATTGGTCCGTCGCTACGAGGCCGAGATCCGCCTGGAAGTCCGGGGATGGCTCCGATTGCGCAACCCCGCCCTGCGCCGGGTCTTCGATTCGATGGACATCTGCCAATCGGTGCTGGCCAGTTTCTTCGCCCGGGCGGCCGTCGGCGATTTCGACCTGGACGAGCCGCCGCAGTTGATCCGCCTGCTCGTGGGCATGGCGCAAGAAAGTGGCCGAGCAGGCGCGTCACCATCAGCGGCAGCGGCGCGACGTGCGACGGGTCGGTGATCTCGACCTGGAAATGACCGGGACCGCGGCCGCCACGGAGCAGACGCCCAGCCGCCTCGCCTCGGGCCGTGAGCTGCTCCAGAAGTTCCGCGAGCGGCTCAGCGACGAGGAGCGGATGATCGCCGACCTGCGGGCGAAGGGACACGACTGGGCCGCGGTCGCCACCGAGCTGGGCGGCACAGCCGACGCCCGCCGCAAGCAACTGGCCCGGGCGGTCGCTCGCGTCGAGGAAGACCTGGGCCTGGGTCCTGCCTTCGATTGATCTCACAGAGGCCACGCGTCGCGCGGGGCCTCTCCGGACTCTCACCACCAAGAATGCGCCCGCCCAACGCCACGACACCCAACCCACGACCGAAGATTCCCTGATGAACGAACCCATCGATGGCATCAGCCCCACGGTCGAGATCGAGGAAAGGGAGGAGGCGGAGCGGACAGGCTCCGGATCCGACGGAAGCCGCCGCGACCACCCCGACCCGCGGGAACAACTGGCTCATTCCGGTCCGATCGACGAGACGGAGCTGATCGAGTTGCTGTGCTCGGACCAGGTTCATCGCTGGCGATCCGGCGAGCGGATCCCGGCTGAGGCGTATCTGTCGCTCCACCCGACACTCCACGGCCATGGGGAGGCCGCCTTCGAGCTGATCTATGGCGAGTATCTGATCCGCGAGTCGCTCGGTGAGTCGCCGAAGCTCGAGGAGTTCTTCTGGCGATTCCCCGGCTTCGCGGAGCGGCTGCGGCGGCAACTGGGCCTCCATCGCGCCCTCAGCGAGGCATCGCCCCGGACCGAGATGAAGCCCAGCGGTGAGCGCTCGGGCATCGGGGCCGATTCCGACGACGGGCCCGTCGTGCCGGTGGTGCCCGGCTACGAGATCCTGGGCATCCTCGGCAAGGGCGGGATGAGCGTGGTGTACCTGGCGGCGCCAGGTCGGCCTGAATCGCCTGGTGGCGCTGAAGGTGATCCGGGCCCGGGTCTACGCCGATCCCGAGATCGCGGCCCGCTTCCGCGACGAGGCCGAGGCCGCCGCGCGGTTCCTCCATCCCCACATCATCCAGGTCTATGAGGTCGGCGAGTCCGAAGGGCAGGGTTACCTGGTCCTGGAATACGCCCCCGGCGGCAGCCTGCAACAGAAGCTCGGGGGTACGCCCCAGGCGCCGAGCGAGGCCGCGCGGATCATCGAGTACCTGGCCCGCGCCCTCCACTACGCGCACCAACATGGCATCATCCACCGCGACCTGAAGCCGGCGAACGTCGTCCTGACCGAGGACGGCATCCCCAAGGTGACCGACTTCGGCCTGGCGAAGTTGATGGAGCGCGAGGCCGGCATTACGCGGACCGGCGACATCATGGGAACGCCCAGCTACATGGCGCCGGAGCAGGCCCGCGGCACGCCCGGCGACGTCACGGCCGCCACCGACATCTACTCCCTCGGGGCGATCCTCTACGAGATGCTCACCGGGCGTCCGCCGTTCAAAGGGGCCACGCCGCTGTCCACGCTGGGACAGCTTGCCGGCCAGGAGGTGCTCCCGCCCGGCCGACTCCAGCGGCACTTGCCCCGCGAGATCGAGACCATCTGTCTGAAATGCCTGGAGAAGGACCCGCGCAAGCGGTACGCCTCGGCCCTGGAGCTGGCCGACGACTTCCGCCGGTTCCTCGAGAATCGGCCGATCCTGGCGCGGCGGATCAGCCGCGCGGAGTGGCTCTGGCGCTGGTGCCGGCGCGAGCCGGTGAAGGCCGCCCTGGCGTCGGGACTGGTGCTCGCCGTGGTCGCGGGCTTCCTCGGCGTCGCCAGCCAGTGGCGGCGGGCCGAGGGAAAAGCCCGCGACGAGGCCCGGGAGCGGGCCCAGGCACTCCAGAACCTGTACGATAGCCGTTTTTCTCAGGCACGACTGGAGTGGCGTCTCAACAACGCCTCCAATGCCCGCCGGCTCCTGGATCGTTGCGAGCCGTCGCGCCGCGGCTGGGAATGGCATTACCTGAATAACCTCGACCACTCCGAGCTCTTTTCCTTCGATCTCCCCTCCGCGACTTATATCAATACGGTCGCCTTTTCACCCGACGGGAAACGGTTTGCTCTTGCCGGCTTCAATCCTTTCGGTTCGACACCGGCCGGCGAACCGAATCCCGTCGAGGTCTGGGACACGGCCACGCGACGACGGCTTGGGTCCTTTGCCGGATCCGGACCGACCATCCGACTCGCCTTCAGCCCCGACGGCCGGCTCCTGGTCACGAGCGGTCCCGATGGGGCCCAGCTTTGGGACACGACGACCGGAAACGCGCTCCACTCCTGGGAACGTAGCGGGACCTTCACATTCAGCCCGGATGGGAAGACGCTGGCTTCCTGCGCGAAGGATCGCGTGGTCTTCTGGGATCCGTCGACCGGCGCCCGGATCCGCGACTTCCCCTCATGCAGCGGACGGGTGACATTCCACCCGGGAGGCGTGATGGTGGCCATCAGCGGCCCGGACGCCGTCGAGTTGCGCGATCGGGAATCCGGCCACGAGGTCCGACGATTGCCGCACGGCCCGAGTGAACCCGAAGATCGCTCCCGACGGATGTTCGGCGACGAGGGGCCCGCGCTGGCGTTCAGCCCGGACGGGCGGCTCGTGGTCGTCGCGACCAATCCACCCCGCGCCTGGGATACGAATACGGGCGTCGCCCTCTTCCCGCTCAGCGGCCACGACGGGAGCGTACCGGGCGTCGCCTTCAGCCCGGACGGCCGCGAGATCGCGACGGCCGGCGTCGACTCGACCATCCGGCTCTGGGATGTGCAAACCGGCGCGGAACGAGCCATCTTGCGCGGACACCGCGCCCTGGTCGGGTGCGTTGCCTATCATCCAGCAGGCTGGTCGCTCCTCTCGGGCGGCCAGCTCTCCGCCGAACTCAAGCTCTGGGATCTCACCCGCGACCAGGACCATCTCTCGCTCCCCGAGGAATACCTCGCCGCCATGAAGTTGGACGCGGATGGCCGCTCCCTCAAACTGGTCGGAGCCGAAGGACGTCTCAAGCATCGCGAGACCGCGAGCGGCCGGACCGCGGTCGGGAGGCACGTGGAGGTCACCCAGAAGTGGCTGACCCCCGCAGTGCTGGCGGAATTCTCGGGCGATGGCCGACGACTGGCCACCATCGCCGACGATCGGCGGATGATCCAGCTCTGGGACGCGGAAAGCGGCCGCCACCTCCTCACGTTCAAGGGGCTCTCCGTGGACGCCACGGCCCTGGCCGTCAACCACGACGGCAGCCGGATCGCCGCAACCGGGGGAGAACGATCCCGGGATCGGCGCGAGGTGGTCGTCTGGGATGCCGGCACGGGGCAAGCCCTGGCCTCGATACCCGCGAGCCTCGCGGCGACGCCCTACACCCACGGACACGTGGCCCTGGACGCGCCAGGACAACGCGTCGCGTTCGACGATTACGAGGATGCCGCCATCGATCCCAAGACCAACGAGCCGCTGGGAACGCCACGCGTCTTCGTCCGGGTCTGCGAAGTCCCAGGTGGACGCGAAGTGTCACGGCTGCCCCTATCCAATTCGGGGGTCGTCTACGGCCTCGCCTTCAGCGAGGATGGGCGGCGCCTGGCGGCGAGCGAATCCCAGGAGACGCGCGCCGCCGACAAGGTCGGCGAGGTCTGGATCTGGGACACCCGGACCGGGGCGAGTCATCGGACGAACGAGTGGGACGATCTGCTATACCGCCTCGCGTTCAGCCCCGATGGGCGGATCCTGGCGGGAGTGAGCCGGACGGGCGTCGAGATCCGGGACGTCGCCGAAGGCCGCGAGGTGCTCCTCCTCCGAGGCGCTCCGCATCGCACGCTCGACGGCGGGTTCAACCCGTTGATCGCCTGGAGCCCCGATGGGAGTCGGCTCGCCAGCACGAACTGGGACGGGAGCATCAGCGTCTGGAATGGGTCGGAACAACCGATGTCAACGGACGCGCGCCGGGATGCCGCCGAATCTCGGGTCTTCGGCTGGCATCTGGCCATGGCCGAGCAGGCCCTCTCTCACGGTCAAAAGACGGCCGTGGCGTTCCACATGGCCCGGGTTCGCGAGGGGGAACCTCCGGACTTCGGCTCGCTCAAACGCCGCGCATCGCTTTACCTTCGGCTCGGGCAGTATGATCTAGCCGACCGGGATTACGCGCGATGGCTGGCCAGTGGCGAACCGGATGAAGGCGGCGCCTGGCTCTCCTTCGCGCGTCTCCTCCTGCTGCGGAACGATCTCCAACGCTATCGAAGCCTGTGCTCGCGGATGCTCGAATCTTTGGAACAGGAACCCTACTGGGGGCTGGCGCGGTCCACCTCCGCAGTCGTCGGACTCGTCCAGGCGCCTCCGTCGCAGGCGGACCGACTCCTGGAGCTGATGGATCGAGCCCTGCCGGCCGAATCGCTCCAGATCGCTGCCGACCCGGCCGCGATGGCCCTGGCTCAATATCGGGCCGCGAAATGGGAATCCGCATTCGCGACGCTGGAGCGACTGCGGCCGCACGAGCATGAGGCACCGTTGTGGTATGAGCCACTCCGGGCGATGACTCAATTCCGACTCGGCCACGCTTCGGAGGCACGTCAGGAACTCGCTCGCTCGAAAGCACGAGCCGGCCGGTATCGGGCGCGGCAGCGCGATGCCGGCGGTTCCGACTTCTCGGGAGAGTGGGTGAGCTGGGAGTCTCTTCACCACGAGGCCGAGACCTTGATCGAACCGAAGTCGAAATAAAGGACAACGGATCATGCGGTATCGTACATTCGGCCGGACCGGTTGGTCGGTCAGCGAGATCGGCTATGGGATGTGGGGTATGGGGGGCTGGAGCGGTTCGGACGACGCGGAGATCTCGGCCGCGCTCGATCGGGCCGTCCAGCTCGGCTGCAACTTCTTCGACACGGCGTGGGCCTATGGCGATGGGCGCAGCGAACGACTTCTTGGCAGCCTGGTTCGCAACCATCCGGAGAAGCAGCTCTTCGTCGCGACCAAGGTGCCGCCCAGGAACCGGACCTGGCCTTCGCGACGCGGGTTCCACCTCGACGACTGCTTCCCCCCCGACTATATCCGGGAATATGCCGAGAAGAGCCTGCGGAACCTGGAATTGACGCGGATCGATCTCCTCCAGTTCCACGTCTGGGAAGACGCCTGGGCTCATGATGAGCGCTGGCAGCGCGCGATGGACGACCTGAAGCGGCAGGCACTGGTCCGCGCCGTGGGAATCAGCGTGAATCGCTGGGAGCCGGCCAACGGCCTCGACACCCTGCGGACCGGCCTGATCGACGCGGTCCAGGTCATCTACAACATCTTCGACCAGGCGCCCCAGGACGAACTGTTCCCGCTCTGTCGCGAGCTGAACCTCGGCGTGATCGCGCGCGTACCCTTCGACGAAGGGACCCTGACCGGCACGTTGACCAAGGAGACTCGCTGGCCCGAGGGAGACTGGCGCAGATAGCTATTTCGTCCCGGAGAACCTGGTGCCGAGCGTCGACCGGGCGGAAGCGCTCCGGCCGCTCGTGCCGCCCGGAATGTCGATGCCCGAGCTGGCCCT
Source organism: uncultured Planctomycetota bacterium (assembly GCA_963845755.1). Taxonomy (GTDB): domain Bacteria; phylum Planctomycetota; class Planctomycetia; order Isosphaerales; family Isosphaeraceae; genus CAWJTV01. Next base: position 75,829 of record CAWJTV010000032.1, on the reverse strand, counting down.
GCGGTGGATCCTGGCGGATCCGACGGTCTCCACGATTATTCCGGGCATGCGGAAGGTCCGGAACGTCGAGGCCAACATCGCCGCCAGCGATGGCCAGCCTCTCGCTCCCTCCTTGATGGAACAGCTCAAGGCCCATCGCTGGGACCGGACGCCGACCGAGTGGTCACAGTGAGGGCCAAACGTATGGTAGAGTGGAACCAGCCTCGAAGGTGTTCGAGTCCCTGCGGGATCGGGCGAATCGCCGGCGCAGCCGTCCAGGGGGATGGGATGAGGCCGTACCTGGAACTGCTGCGAGACGTTCGCGACCACGGGGACCGGAAGCCGACGAGGGCGGTCCTCCGCTCGACCGGGAAGAAGATCGACGCGCTCAGCGTCTTCGGACGGCAAATCCGCTTCGATTTGAATGAGGGGTTCCCCCTCGTCACGACCAAGCGCGTGGGCTTCAACGCGATCGTCCACGAGCTGATCTGGTTCCTCCGCGGATCGACCAACATCCGCTACCTCAAGGAGCACGGCGTTACCATCTGGGACGAGTGGGCGGACCCGGACGGGGAACTCGGGCCGGTTTACGGCAAGCAGTGGCGTTCCTGGGCCGCGCCGGATGGGCGAATCATCGATCAGATCGCGTACGTGCTCCACGGGATCCGGACTCTCGTCGACGACCCGACCGCATCCGTCGGGCGTCGCCTGATCGTCTCCGCCTGGAATCCGGCCGAGATCGCCGAGATGGCGCTTTCCGCCCTGCCATACGCTCTTCCAGTTCAGCGTGACGGCGGGAAAACTGTCTTGCCAGCTCTACCAGCGCTCGGCCGATCTCTTCCTGGGCGTGCCGTTCAACATCGCGAGCTACGCGCTGTTGACTCACCTGGTGGCACACGTGACCCATCTCGGCGTCGGGGAGTTCGTCCACACATTCGGCGATGCGCATATCTACTCGAACCATCTCGAGCAGGTTGACGAGCAGCTCGGGCGGGAACCTCTGGACCTGCCGAGGCTCGAGCTCGACCCCCGCATCGAGGACCTGGCTACGATCGAGCGAGAGCAGATCCAGTTGATCGGGTACCAATCGCACCCGCCGTTGCGCGGCGAAGTGGCTGTCTAGGGCGCCCCACGATCGAGGTGCGCGCATCGGGGCGGTCGAGGGCCGTGCACCTGATAACAGTTGGAAGAACAGGTGTGACAACCGAACCCTCAATCCATCATAGCCAATATTAGAAATAAGATATATTAATGTTTACACTAATATTGTACTCTATACAACGCATTCGTGAGCCGCTCCGGGGGGCTGCGTCGTGATCGTCTCGGTGATTGCGGCCGTCGGCAAGGATGGCGTCATCGGTCGCGAGGGGAAACTCCCCTGGGTGCTCCCCGCGGACCTGAAGCGATTCCGCGCCGTCACCTGGGGCAAGCCGATCATCATGGGCCGAAAGACCCATGAGTCCCTGGGCCGGACATTACCGGGACGAACCAACATCGTCCTGACCCGGCAGCCCGATTATCGTGCAAGCGGCTGCCTGATTGCCCGCACCCCGGACGAGGCGCTCGCCCTGGCCGAATCGCAAGGCGCGGAAGAAGCCTTCGTCATCGGAGGAAGCGAGGTCTTCGAGGCACTCATGCCCCAGTGCAAGAAGATCTATCTCACCATCGTGGAAGGCGAGTTCGACGGAGACACGTTCTTCCCCATCAAGATGCTGGACTCTTCGGATTGGGAGATCGTTCACGAGGAGTCCTGGCCGAGCGATGTGCACAATCCCGGTGCCCGGTACCGGATCTATCAGAGACGGCGATGAGTCAACCCCACCCATTCTGAGGTTCAGTCAGGGTGCCAATCCGAGCCGAGCGCGGATCTGCTGCCGGACCTTCTCCGAATGGCGGAGGGCGGAGTGTGCTTCTCTTCTGAAAACCCTTTCTTCAGGATAACGAATATCGACAGCCTACTGAGTAAGTGTCTTCAGCGACCGACGAAGGCGGCGCAGGGTTGCATCGCGTGGCAGAATCAGATCGAGCAGAGCCACCAAATCATGGGTCCGTGGTGGTGTCAGGCCCCATTCCTGGAGAAGTGCCTTGAGGTACTTCTCCGCCGACCGCTGGCAGTGGAAGCACGCCAGATCATGAAGTGGGGGCTTGTCCTGCTCCAGTCTTCTTGCGCCGATCAGGTCGTCCTCCGCCTTTCGTACCCACTTCGCCGTCAGCCTTTTCATAAAGGACTTTTCCCTTAGCCAGAATCTCACGCAGGAACCAGTCCCCATCCTCCCAATCACGTCGGAGTCGCTTGGGAGTTCGCACAATCAGTTCCAACGCGAAGGGCGCCTCAAGTGTATTGATGATCCGAAGAGCCTTGCTGATCTGATTGTACGCAGGCATCACCACGAGGATGTCCACATCACTCCATTCATGCGGCTGGCCATAAGCATACGAGCCGAACAGAATGATCTTGTCCGGCTGGAACGTCTCGGCGATCTGGCGCGCATAGCGACGAATCGCCGACATGGGAATATTCGGCGAATGATATTTGAAGCCCAACCAAACTTCGGGCGGCTTCTTCGCTTTCTTGGCCATGGTTTCCGCTCCTCGAAGCGATGCGATAGGAGTGGGAGGCCGCGATCGGCAAACCGCGAGTCCTCTTGTTATCATACCGTTTTCATCGAAAGGCGTAACGTCGAGAGCCGTCTTCTGGCACTCGCGAGTCGGCATGGGGAAGATGCGCCTCGAATCGAGCCTGAACGCCCGGCCGTCCGAGCCTTTCCGTGCGCGTCGAACGACTCGAAGCACAGCACCGCGACGGCCACAAGCTGATCCTCTGCGGCTCGAGGTCGGGCAAGACTGCGCGTCAGCACTTACGCCGAAGTCATATCAAGCTGCTCCCTTGAGTCGATGCTTCTGGAACAGATGGATTCCCGATCACCGGAAAGTCCTTTCGGGTCGTGGTGATCAACGTCTCGCCTTTGCCGCCTCTCCGTTCGTAGACCAGGACATCATCCGGGCACACGGATCAGAACTGGCTGGAGAGCCAGTGTGCGGATGGGTCATGGAAGCCGACCGATAGCCGAAAAACGCCAGAATCGTGGAACCACGGCCGTTCCCCGTTACATTTACACCAGAAGACGAGGCGGAAAGGCTATATCCGGAGGCACGGCTCGTGAAGATCCTACGCGACGGCACCTCTATGCGTCAGCTTTCCACGCTCTTCAACGAGGGCGTGACCGGCGCGGCGACGGACGGGCAGTTGCTTGAACGGTTCGCGACCCGTCGCGGAGAGGCGTCCGAGCACGCCTTCGCCGCGCTCGTCGAGCGGCACGGGCCGGTTGTGATGCGTCTGTGCCGGTCGGTCCTGCGAGACGAGCACGAGGCGCAGGACGCCTTCCAGGCCACGTTCCTTGTCCTGGCACGAAGAGCCCAATCGCTCTGGGTGCGCGATTCGATCGGTCCCTGGATTCACTCCGTCGCCTACCGGGTCGCCTCGTGTGCACGCGCGGCGGCGATCCGTCGGCGTCGGCACGAGCGTCGCCACGCCAGGCTGGCCGCGGGGAGGCTGGCCGTCTATCAGGACGAGGATTGGGGGGACCTGGAGGCGGTGGTCCACGAAGAGATCAACCGGTTGCCGGAGCATTACCGGGCCCCGCTGGTCCTTTGCGACCTGGAGGGTTGCACTCACGAGCAGGCCGCGCGACATCTGGGCTTGCCGGTCGGCACGGTCAAGAGCCGGCAGGCACGGGGACGCCAGCGGCTGCGGACCCGGCTGATCCGACGGGGCTTGGCCCCCTCGTCCGCGTTGGTGCTCGGGGCTGCGCTCACGCCCGACCTACCGGTGCCGGCGGCCTTGATGAAAGCAACCGCGAATCTCGCGACGATCTGGGCCGGGGCGGACTCGGCCCACGTCACGGTCCTGGCCAGGGAGGTCTTGAAAGTCATGTTCCTGCACAAACTCAAACTCATCGTTCTGGCGCTCTCGATGATCGCGGTCGCGGCCGCGAGTGCTGGTAGCCTGATGTGGCGGGCCACGGCGGGCATGCCGGGAGAGAGACAAACGACTCCCGCCACGCCGGTGAAAGGTCAGGTCGCGCCGGTCGCGAAACGAGAGCGGTCTGGCAAGATCTACATCACGGTAGACCGTGTGGATCCGCGCGGCACTGGCGGTAGCATTCGCTGGCTGATGGCCCTCGACCCGAACACCGGGGCGAGGGCGGACGTCTTCGCCGGTTGTTCGATGAGGCCGCGGGTCTCTCCGGACGGCCAATCGGTGGCGTTTGAACGAGAAGACGCACTCGGGGACGCACTGAACCACTCGTTGTCCGGGATCACCGGGAGGAAGGTGGTGGCGTTTGAACCGAAAGCTGCACTCTGGGTCCGCGGGCTGGATCCGAACGCCGAGCCCAGGAGGATCGTCGGGCTGGGCGGCCCAAGCTCAGGCTCGCCCCCGGTCTGGTCGCCGGATGGGAAGCAGGTCATTATCAGTCTCGGCCATCGCGAGGAGCCTCGCTGGATCCACAAGACTCTGCGGTTCAACATCGACGGCACGGGCCGGGAGGAATTGCCGGTCCCTCCCGAAGACGGCGTCCAGGATTGGTCCTCCGACGGCCGATGGCTCTTGACCACCTCGCATCGCGGCGCCAAGATCGGCTGGCAGCTCTACGTCATGCGACCCGACGGGACGGACCAGCGCCGGATCACTGAGGAGGGGAATCCGTTTTACGCCCGGTTCTCGCCCGACGGGCGCCGCGTGCTCTATACCGACGGGGTCCGCGGGAAGCAATCCGGCATCTGGGTTGTCGATATCGACGGCAAGAATGGACGGCTGGTCCTACCGCTCGACTTCAAGACGATTCCCTCGGCTTGCTGGTCTCCCGATGGGAAGGGGATCGCGATCATTCTGGCCCCGACGAATTCGAGTGCGCGGATCAATCCGAAGCCGGTCCAGGTCGTCGTGATGGATCTCGACGGCGGCCACGGCTCGGAGATCCACATCCCCGAGGGGGGAACGACCGATATGCCGGACTGGCGATGATGCCGGGCGATGTGACGCCTTCCGTTCGCTGGGAGGTCACGGCCTTTTCTCTTGCCGGCGCCATGACTTCGGGCACATTCCGCCCCGAGTCGGCAGAAACTTGTATGAGATCGCCGCCAGCCGGGATGGTAGGGATAGAGTATCATTGGGCTCTTCCCGGAGATCCGTCATGGCGAACGCGCGATCGTCCAGTCTCCCGCATCAGGTCCGCACGCTGTTTGGCGTGGGGGTGGTCGCGGGGTTGTCTGACGCGGAGCTCTTGGAGCGATTCACGGCTCAGAGCGCCGCGGCGGAGGACGCGGCGCTCGCCGCCGAGGCGGCGTTCGCGGCCCTGGTGGCGCGGCATGGGCCGATGGTCCTGGGCGTCTGCCGGCGGGCCCTGGCCGACCCGAACGACGTCGAGGACGCCTTTCAGGCCACGTTCCTCGTGCTGGTGCGCCGGGCGGGATCGGTCCGGGTGGGTGACTCGCTGGGCCGTTGGCTCTATGGTGTGGCCCGGCGAGTCGCGGCCAAGGCCCGGGCACGCTCCGAGGGGTCTCGAGCTCGTTCTGTCCCGCTCGCCGTCGAACCCATCGCCCCGGAGACATCGGCCGATCGGATCGGGATTGCTGGCGGCGCTCGACGAGGAAGTGAGCCGGCTGCCCGAGAAGTACCGGGCTCCGGTCGTCCTCTGTCATCTCGAGGGCCTGACTCACGCCGAGGCGGCGGACCGGCTGCGCTGGCCGGTCGGCACGGTCAGCGGGCGGCTCTCGCGGGGTCGCGATCTGTTGAAGGACCGATTGGTCCGCCGCGGCCTGGCTCCGACGGCCGGCTCGATGGTCGCGCTGCTGGCCACCGAGGCAGCCCGGGCGGCCGTCCCCGATCCGCTCACCGCGGCGACCGTCCGGGCCGCGACGCGGCTCGCGATGGGCAGTGCGTCGCAGGCCGGGGCGGTCTCGGCATCAGCTCTTTCTCTGGTGAACGCGGTCTTGCGCGCGGCGGTCGCGGTCAAGCTGAAGGTCGCCGCCGCGGTCCTGCTGGTTTTCGCGGCTGCCGGAGTCGCGGTTGAGGGCGGCCTCTGGATCGGCACGCGAAACCCAGCAAGCGATCAGGATATCGGACGAATCCCCGCGGTCACCTCCAACACCCTTCCCCATCCACCAGCCGATCACCGGCCGGCCGATGAGAACCCCTTCGGAACGATCAAGGGCCGGCTCGTCTGGGGCGGCGACGACTTGCCACCGCCCCTCGTACTCGAAGCCGCAGGAAAAGCGTCGAAGGATCCGAATGTCTGCGCAAAGAACAGCGCCATCCTGTCTCGCGAGCTGGTCGTCGATCCCAAGACGAAAGGCGTTTCGTATGGAATCGCCTATCTTCTTCGACCGAAGGGGAACAACCCCCAGGCAGTCAAGAACCTGATCGCCCAGCATCCGACGACCGAGCTCGACCAGTTGAACTGTGAATTCCAGCCTTATGTCTTGCCAATGCATCAAGACCAAACCCTGGTCATCAAGTCGAGCGATGCGATCAACCACAATGTTCGGGTCTCGGCATTCACCAACGAAAGTACGAATCGGACGCTCACACCGCAGGGCAAGCTTGCGCTGAAGCTGGCCGCCGAACGGCACCCGATCAAGATGGCCTGCGACATACATCCCTGGATGAAGAGCTATGTGATGGTCTTCGATCACCCGTTCTTCACCACGACGGCCGCTGATGGCTCCTTCGAAATCGAAGGAGTGCCGCCTGGGCCCCAGAAGCTCGTCATCTGGCAGGAAAGAGCAGGATATGCCACGCCGGGATTGGGAAGCGGTATGACGGTCGAAGTCACGGCCGGGCAGGTCAAGCACGTGGGCGAGATCAAGCTGCCGATCAAGCCAGGCAGTTAGTTGTTGAAGGAATCTCGGGTGCCATCATCGAGGCGGTGAGACATCGGCGTTCTGTTCACGAATTCGCCGGCACGAACGGCTGCGCCCAGGCGGCATCTTTAGGCGCGAGTCGCGGCTCGGGCTGACCCTCGTAGAGGAAATCCGCGTAGCCGGACACGTCGTAGACGTGATCGAGGATCTCCTGGAGGTCGATCCGGGCTCGTTCCCCCGGTTGGCGCAGCGGGATCGGGATGACCGGCAGTCGCTCGCGAAGCCCGATCGGCCAGAAGCCGGCCCTGAGGCGGATCTCAGCCCGGCTGACCAGGACGGAGTAGTCGCAGTCGGGACGGTTTTCCAGGGGCATCGGCCGGCCGCCTCGAAGCAGATCGATCTCCACGAAGTGGGCTTCGCCGGCGAGAACGTGGCCGCGCTTGGCCACGTACTGCTCACGATCCCGTCCGCCGCGCTTGTTGGACGGGCTGAGCAGCTCGATGACCGTGATCAGCTTGCGGCTCTGGCGATCCCGGACTTCCAGGAACGGCACGTGTTGGATTTCCTCGGCGACGAGGAGGACCTCGCTAGGGGCTTCCAGTTCGAGGACTTCGACCGCCACATCGCCGCCTTCTTCACCTCCCGCACGGGGCCACCCGCGCTCCGCAACCGAGATATCGCCGCGGCCGACCAACTGCCGCGGTGCGTCGGGCAGCTCGTGGACATGGACATGCTCGTCGATCATGACGATGTAGTTCGGCCGGACCTGCGCGACCAGACGCTCGCGGATCTCCGGCAGGAATGCCAGGTGGAAATCCTGCCAGATCGCATCCCGCTCGAGGTACGGGTTCATGCCGGGAAAGGGTGATGGCACCGTGGCGATCCTCAATGGTCGGCACGTCGACTCGTGGGCGGCAAGACTCCCCCACAACGGCCGGCTCCGAAATCCACGATTCGGCCTGATGATGGAACATAGCACAAAGCCGCGGCCCTGCCGAGAGGACGTGATCGGCTGGAGCGATACGGCCCGTCGATCCGCGGGCCGGGGGTTCCCGGACAACTCCGGTACGAGTATCCTGGTGCGATCGGATCTCTTGACCAACCGGGTGATGCCGACAGGGGGATGAACATGAACCGACGGCGCGAACTCACGGTGTTTTTCTGGATCATGGCCCTGACCGGGGCGTACCTGACCGGCGGGAGCAGACGGGTGTTTGGCCAGGCCCCTGATGGCTGGTTAACCGACGCCACTCGCGACGAGATCCGGCCCGAGTTCGCGCATCAGCCGCACGGCGGGGTCGATGGTCGGGGGTGCCTCCTCATCAAGGCCGATCATCGCGATGGGCTCGATGGTTTCTGGCGGAAGGACTTCCCCATCACCGGAGGCAAGTCCTATCAGTTCCGGGCCGATTACCAGGCCGAGGGCGTGGCCGTGCCGCGGCGGAGCATCGTGGCCGAGATCCACTGGAAAGATGGGCAGGGCCGGTCGGTTCCCCTGGATCAACAACCGGAGATGAACTATCTCCGCGGCGCGACGGCGATGGCCGAGACCGAGTTCCCCACGACGCGGAGGACCGACCGTCAGGGCTGGACCGAGGTGTCGGACACGTATCAGGCCCCCGCGCGGGCGTCGCGGGCGACTGTGGAGCTGCATCTGCGGTGGGCGCCGGACAGCGCGGTGCGCTGGAGTGGCGTCTCGTTGACCGAGACCAGTCCACTTCCGCCGCGCATGGTGCGGTTGGCCACCGTCCATTTCAAGCCCAGCGGCGGCCGGACCCCGGCCGACAACTGCCGGATGTACGAGCCGCTCATCGCCGAGGCGGCGCGGCAGAAGGCCGACCTGGTCGTGCTCGGCGAGACGCTCACCTACGTCGGCCTCGGTAAATCGTACCAGGACGTGGCCGAATCGATCCCCGGTCCGTCCACCGAGTATTTCGGTCGACTGGCGCGTCAGCACAACCTGTACCTGGTGCCGGGTCTGCTCGAGCGGGACGGCCACCTGGTCTACAACGTCGCGGTGCTGATCGGCCCCGACGGCAAGCTGATCGGCAAGTATCGCAAGGTCTGCCTGCCGCGCGGCGAGGTCGACGGGGGCGTGACGCCGGGCTCGGATTATCCCGTCTTCCCCACCCGCTTCGGCACGGTGGGCCTGATGGTCTGCTACGACGGCTTCTTCCCGGAAGTGGCCCGTGAGCTGACAAACCGCGGCGCCGAGGTCATCGCCTGGCCCGTGTGGGGCTGCAACCCGCTGCTGGCCCGCGCCCGGGCTTGCGAGAACCACGTCTACCTCGCCAGTAGCACCTACGAGGACATCTCCCGGAACTGGATGATGTCGGCGGTTTTCGACCACACCGGCGAAACGATCGCCCTGGCCCGGGAGTGGGGCACCGTGGCGATCGCCGACGTTGACCTGAACCGCCGAACGCACTGGGTTAGCCTCGGCGACTTCCAGGCGGAGATCCCCCGCCATCGCCCGGTGGCCGTCGCGGAAGAGACCGCGGCCGGGAAGTCCAGCACGGCTCGCGGAACACCGCCACGCTGAGGTTGATGCGAGTGGTGGTCGAGGCGGTCAGTTATGGCTTCAGTCTTCGGCTTCCAGGACCTCCGGTGTGTCGCGGGCCGCATGCAACGTCGTCCCAGTCCTCGGGCGTCATCGGGGTCGATGGTCCGGAGTCCAGGCCCGCGATCAGCAGCGCCGCGACGCGCGCCTTCTCGCGAGCCTTGCGGTCGTGATCGACCAGCGTTTGAAAGTATTCGCTCGGGTCCTTGAACGTCCCGTCGGCCACCAGCCGATCGATGAATTGCTTCAACGGCTCCGGCAGCGAAACTTGCACTTTGGTCATGCCAATACCTTTCCTGGATCGTCACGCCGAGTCTGCTATCAAGAGAATACTTCAAGCCCCCGCCTCTGCCGAGAGCGGCAGATCGCATCCCAGCGATGACCGCGACAGACCGCTTGACAACCGCAAGAGAACGTCTTACAATTGTCATTGAAAATCAGAGTCCTCGTGTTTCGACGGGTCCGGTTTCGAGATCAGACGGGACGGCGCATGGCGATCCGGAACAATAAGGTGTCGCGGAGATCGGCCTGGCTCGGGTCCTCGTTGGCCTTGGCGCTGATCGCGGGGGCCTGGTCGGCGACCGGGCACGCGTGGTGGGGGGAGCGGCCTTCTCCGATCGACGATGTCGAGTGGGTCATGGTTCGTCGGGTTGACCTGGGCACCAAGCTCGTGGCCGGCGGAGACCTGCGGGCAGTCAAGCAGGCGACGGTCGCCTGTCAGGTCGAGGACCTCGATGACACCAACGGAACGATCATCCTGAGCATCGTCCCCAACGGCACGCTCGTGAAGAAGGGGGACGAGCTCTGCCGGCTGGATTCCTCGGCGTATGAGGAACTGGCCCGTTACCAGGAGATCCTGGTGAACCAGGAGCGGGCGTTGAAGGATCAGGCCCGGTTGATCCTCGAGACCGCCCAGCTCACCCTGCGCGAGTACCAGGAAGGGAAAGTCGACCAGTTCACCAAGGAGTTCGAGGGCCGGATCGCCATGGGACGAGCCGACCTGCAACACCAGACCGACCGAATGGCCTGGACCGAAGGCATGGTGGCCAAGGGTTATCTGTCCCGAGGCCAACTCCTCACCGATAAGCAGGCGTTCGCGCAGGCCGAGCACATCCTCGGCAATATGGAGCGGGAATACGACGGCTTCCGGCGGTACCAGGTGCCGAAGGAGGTCCGAGCCCTGCAAGTTGAGATCGAGATCGCGGCAAACAACGATCATCTTGAAGCCAAACGGCTCAAGGCCGAAGAGGACCGTCTCGCCCATCTCCGGAAGCAGATCGCGAATTGTATCATCCGGGCCCCGCAAGCCGGCGTCGTCGTCCATGCGAACAACAACCGATGGTGGGCGCCCCGCTCCAGCCGGGCAGCGAGGTCTATCAAGGTGAGGAAATCTTCATGTTACCCGACCTCACCCAGGCCGAGGTCGAGGTCTCGCTCCATGAGACGGTGGGCACCCAGGTCCGCGTCGGGATGAAGGCCGATGTTTGCATCGCGTCGATGGGTCGCCGCGTGTTCCCCGCCCGGGTCGTCTCGATCGCCTATTTCCCGACCCAGAACTGGAAGGTGTGGGACGACGATGTCAAGCACTTCGTCGCGGTCGTGCGGCTGGACAAGACGCCTTCCAGCGCCCTGCCGTACATGTCGGCGATGGTGGAGTTCGACACGGGCCGGGTCCCGGACGCGCTGGTCATCCCCAACGGGGCCATGGCCGTCGTGGACCGCCAGCGGATCTGCTACGTCGTCGGTCCCCGTGGCCTGGAACGGCGCGCGATCACGACCGGCCACATGACGGAGGACCTCGTGGAGGTCATCGACGGCCTGGAGGAGGGTGAGCGGGTGGTGTTGCGGTCCGTCGATGTGGACGGAATCCCGGCGGAACATTGGGCCGAAGATGGCCACGGCGACTCGGTGCAGGAACGGACCGCGTCGCTGGGCCAGTGATCATGGGCTCGCCTTCAGCTCGATCGCGCCGAGGTCGAGCGGCTCGTCGCTCCGGCCGCCGCGGATCGCCGGGACGACCACGGTCCGCTCGGCCGTGGCGATCGTGCGCCGCTGGCCGTCGAAGAGCTGGATGGTCAGGTCATACGTGCCGGGGGTGACATCGTCGATGCGGAACGAGCCATCGCGCTCGACCTTGAAGCCGTAGCTTTTCGGATCAGCCTGATAGGCCAGATAGGCTTTCCCCTCCTCGGTCGTGCTCCACGTCTTGTACCAGGCCGCGCGCTGCTCCTTCGTCATGTTCGGGGGCTTGGTGATCGGTGGCGGCTGGATCCGGAGGAAGAAATGACCGTTCGACCAATCGATCGGGATCTCGTTGCGGGGCGGTTTGACCGCGCGGCCGATAATCGGCCGTCCCGTCCCCCCCAGATCCAGTAGCAAGGTTTCCCCCGGCCTGGCTAATCCGCGCACCGATGAGCCGTGTGCAAACCTCCGTGGTGTTAGTTCAATCATGCGATTGACAAACACCGGGCCCGGGACGACCCGCTCGAAAACGAATCGGCCCCGGGTGTCGGTCTCGGCCTGATAATCAAAAAAGACCGTGATGTCTTCCACAGCATCCTTGTGGCTGGGCGATAAGGCAACGCGCTCGATGCCCCCGAGTTTCGCGCCGATTTGGAGGGTCCCTTCAACACGGCCCCAAGGGACCAGCGTCATCGCGTGTGCGGGCGATTCGGCGAGTTGCGCCTCGGTTGCTTCGGCGATGCCCCGATCGTCGATCGCCAGCACGAAGGCCGGCTCCGTCTGCGGCGGGAAACGGAACGTGCCATCGGCTCCAGCGATCACCGTCGGGTATCTCTTGGGATCGGCGAACCGTCCACCCTGGATGTAAGGGGCGGCCGTTTTCATCGCCAGGGCAACCTCCGCGCCCGCGGCGGGCGAGCCGTCGGGCAGCCGGACCACGCCGGAGATCGCCTTGCGCGTCGGAACGGTCCCCCGCTTCAGTTTGAAGTCATAGACCTGGGTCTTCTCGTTGAACCGGAACCCGCGCGACGCGGCCGGCAGGTAACCCGCGGCCTCGATGTGCAGCGTGCGGACCTGCGGATAGGGCCAGGTGAAGTTCACGGCGTACTGCCCATTCCGGAAATGGCGCGGGCGCTGCGATCCTGGGCCGTCAACGGGGAAGCCGGGTCGTGGCCCTCGTAGACGGTGAACCGGTCGATCGCCTGGCCGCTCGAAGCGTCGGTGACCGAGCCCGAGATTTGCAAAGGGAGCGTCAACGTGATGAGAACCTCCTTGTCCGAAGGAGCCAACCGCTGATTGGGCAGGTTCATGAAGCCCGCCTTGGCGAACTGGAATTCCACGGGCTCGTCGGGCAGGTCGTCGACCTGGAAGCGGCCGTCGGCGCCGGTTTGCGTGCGAAGCGATAGCGACCGATGCCCACGCCAGGTATCGGCCACGACGAGCGTTTCGGCCAGCGGCTGACCGTCTCCGTCGAGGACTCGTCCGCGCAATGATCGCGGCGGCCCGAGGCGGAATTCGATGGCGGGCAGATCCGGGACAACCTGGATCGTCTTCAGATCGGGCGCATGGCCCTTGGCCTGGACCGTCAGCACGAGGTCGCCGGGTGCGACCTGGGCGAATCGGAATCGGCCGTCGGCATCAGTCGTGGTGTCGGGGTAACGGCTTCCCCAGCGATCCGAGCCCTGAGCCACGCTGGCGCCGGGCAGCGATCGCCCATCCGAGTCGCGGACGACGCCCGAGACGGCTACCCCCTTCTTCATCACCATCACCCCGGTGCCGTGGCGGAGCTGGTCCATGGTCGGCTTGGGCGTGCTGCCGTAGCCGGTGTCGCTGGCGTAATCGGGGTGCTCCAGGCGAATCCAGACGTCCGCCAGCACGGCGGGGACGATGTCGCAATGCCAGCGGCCCTGGGCATCTGTCCGATTCGGATAATCCCAGATGTCGGGACGCGGTTCCGGCTCCGGTCGTTGTGAGGGTTGAGTGGGCATGAGCACATAGACCGTCGCGCCGGCGATCGGCCGGCCCTCCGGGTCGCGCACCAGGCCGCCGATCGTGGTGCCCGGCTCCAGGCGCAGGGTGTAGGTCGCAGGCGGCGTGATCGGGATGCCGCGACGATAGTTCCAGGTGACCTGGGTGGGTACGAAGCCCTTCGTGCGGACCGTGATCAGCACCGAACGCGGTTCGGCCTCGGGCCGGTCGATGACGTACCGACCGGTCGTGTCGGTCGTCCCCTTGCTCACGGCGGCCGTTGAGCGTGATCTCGAGCTGGACACCAGGAAGTGGACGACCCGTGCTCTGATCGACGACCGTCAAGGCGAGCGGGCGGGTCCTGGGTTCGGGGGCTCGGACAGAGCCTCGCCCTCCCGGGTCGACCGCCGGTTTCGGAACCTGAGCGCGGACTCGAGGAATCACGGCCACGGCCGCCAGGATCAGCAGCACGGTTGCGGTCCACGAGAGGCGCGGGGAGATCGTCCGATGGTCGTCGAGGATGCGTTCGAGCCGCTTGCGGATCAGGGTGTATGAGCCGAACAGGCCCAGGGGCGCCAGGGCGGGGCTCGACCGGGTGCGGCTGGCCCGTTCGGCGATGGCGAGGAACCCCGCGCCGCAATCCTGCCCGCGCGATGCCCGTCAAGGCGAGCGAGGCATCGTCGCAGGCGAACTCGCGGAAGATCTCGGCCGCGCGGTTGGCCACCCAGACGGCCGGGTGGAAGAAGAAGACGATCTGCGTAAGCCGCTGGACCAGCAGGACCCACGTATCCCCGCGGCGGACGTGCACCAGCTCGTGCAGGAGTGCCCAGGTGAGCTGTTCGCCTGGGAGTGTCTCGATCATGCCCGGGGGGACCAGCAGGCGGTGTTGCCACAATCCCCAGACCGCCGGCGCGGAGACCCAGGCGCGTCTCCACGATCGGGACCGGACGCCTCAGACCGACGAGACCGGCCAGTTGCGCCGGGTCGACCGGATCGACGAGCCGGGCGTCGCGGAGTCGTCGGGCCATCCGGATGTGGATCCCGAGGAATCGCGTCAGCAGGACCGCGACGATCGCTACCCAGGCCAGCATCAGCCACGCCGAGACGGAAAGTCGCGCAGGGTCGGCCGGATTGGGTGCGGGGGCCGGCGGGGCGCCGGCGATTGGACCGCGATTGACCGCGCCGGATGCGCCGGGACCGGGGACGAGGACGGCACGGGGTCGGACCGGGGCGCCGGGTCGCGGGCGACGCCGGGTCGTGGCGTCGGTTCGGTCAGGTCTGACCGCGATGACCCGCGGAGCCGGCAAGGGGAGCACCACGGTCGGCGTCACCGGCAAGACGAGCGGCACCGCGGCCTTGATCAGCACCAGCAGGAACAGCCCGTGCGCCAGCGCGCTCGACATCCGCCGGCGCAACAGCCACCAGACAACCCCGACGATCGCCAGCACGATCGTGGCCTCCACGAGACTGCGTTGCATCGCGCCGGCCCAGGCCGGGCCCCAGGTGTTGAGCGCCTCGATCGCGGCTCCCTTCATCGCGAGGTCCTCCCTTTCTTCTTCGCCTCCGAGGTCCGGGCCTCCAGCAGGGCGCGGAGCTTCGCCAGCTCGTCGTCCGAGAGCCGGCTCTTCTCGACCAGATGGGACAGGACCAGCCCCGTGGTGCCCTCCAGCACGTTGTCCAGCAGCGCATCGGCCGCCGCGAGCAGCGACTTCACGGCCGAGGCCGCGGGCTGATACAGGAAGCTGTTGCCCACCTGCGTCGTCGTCAGATGTCCCTTCTCGACCAGGCGGCGGAGCACCGATTTCGCCGTCGTCGGGGCCCAGCCGAGCGACCGCCCGGCCTCCTCGTAGACATCCCGCGCCGCGCACGCCTTCCGCCGCCAGACGATCTTCATCACCTTCCATTCGGCCGGCGTCAACGACTCGGCCGACTCGTCCCTCTTTTCCATACTCCACCAGCCGCTTCGGATGAAGGTTTGACTCGAACGACGAGAAGTCTAGTCGATTGGTCGAAGGATTGCAACACCTTCGATTCGAATCGAATGGCGGGCGAGGCTAGGGCCTGTTAAACTGTCCAGAGCAGGATTGATACCAAACCATCACACGACGAATCGACATGATCCCACCGTTTGAGGACCATGGATACTTACCACCGGGCATTCACCCGGCCACGCTGGATGAGATCGAATCGCGGTGGGCGTCGAGTCGGAGCTGCGCAGGTGCAAATGGAGTCGCTCCGGTGGTTGGCTGGACCTGGCGAGCACGCGGGCGTCCAACGGTTGGTCATCGACGGTAGCTTCGTCACGGAAGTCTTCGAGCCAAACGACATCGATTGTGTTCTTTTGATTGCTGCCGGAATGTCCGCACAACGACGTCGCACTCAGTGAAATCACCGACGGACTCCCCTTTCTCGATCTGCAACTGGTGGAACCCACCGACTTCACGATGCTTGTGGACCACTTTTTCGCTACCGATCGTTACGGCACACGTAAGGGTCTCATTGAGGTCCTCCTATGAGCATTCAAGTTTGCGACAACTCGAGAACACGCGTAGAAAGCTTCAGATGTGGGTGACGCTGAGCCGGTCGCGAATCCGCGGACGCGGGAATTGACTCGGCTCGCTCAAGAAGCCCGTGAATCAGCTCAAGGAAGAATCTCGCAGGTTTCGAAGCCCGAGCAACGGCCAGGTCGGACGGGGCTTGAGTCCGATCCGAATCGCATCGCGATTTGCCGAGGGGGCTGCGACGACGCAATTCTTCCGAACGCATCGGCCACACGATAAAACCCCGTGCAAGAGACCCCCGCCGAACCTCATTCAATCACGCCCTGATTGATCAGAAAATCGATGTGCTTGGCCTGAATGTCACGAGTCAGGGAAACTCCATCGCGGATTCTTGACAGCAACTCCGGGGACACTGGCGTTCGCTTTTGGATCTTCCCGGCATTTGGAGTGCGTCGAGGGCCGCCACGGACGCTTCTTTGATGTCCTCATAATAGATGCGAGGTCCTTTTGTCGAGGATCGAGAACTCCTCAATCTCGACGATGCAAGCGGGGTCCATGCTCGGATAATAGCCGGTGAAACTGACGAGGAGCACGCACCGATCATCAATCTCCGGGTCGGAAATGATCACCCACGTGTGGCGGTCGGCTACGCCTTGCAACCGGAAGGTGTCCCCCGCCTTCATGGATTCAAGCTCCGAAGATCAAATCGATCAGGTTTTGTTCCTCGAGCCGCTTCTCGATGGTTTCTGCTTTGTCCGCGTGACCGGTCGCTGCCAAGGCATCCCGCCAGGGAATCGGCGACGATGTGCCGGCCTGATAATTCTTGGTCCATTCGGGAAACCTGTGAGTATGAGCCGAGAGAGCCGGCGTCGTGACCGAGCGATACCGTTCGGTCACGTCGTGCAGTTTTTCGATCTCCCTCTTCGTCAGCTCTCCACGGCCGGGATCTCCCAGGAGCACGACCTTGTACCCTTCCGATCGAAGGTATCGCCCCCAGTCTTCCGGTGAGACCTCGATTCCTTTGATGAGGTCGTAAATGCGGCTCAGAACGGGGCCGTTCCTCATGGCCACGGCCCGATCGCCCGTGAGCGTGCGGCCCGATTCGGCGAGCAACTCCCGATCGGCGATATACATGAGCTTGAGCAGTCGCATACGATCCATCGAGTTGCCGTCCAAGGCGAGAAGCATCGCCGCGGCTTGAGTGGTTTTGAGCGACCTGAAGCGGAAGGCCATGGGTGTTCCCATTGCGTCGATTCTTCCGATGAGTGGAGGTAACTTGGGCTTTCACCATGGATTGTAAGGACCGCGAGGGTGAAGCTCAAGTCAGGCATCGGGGGCGGCCCTTGGGAGGATCCAGACTGCCGCGCTGGTCCCTCCTGCCGTTTAAATGCAGAATCCGGTAACTTATCGGCGAGCAATCCCTCGGGTATATCGTATTCCCTATCATCAAGAGGCGGGTGACTTTCATGACGTCTGTCGCCGTCGAACGAGGACGCAAGCCGGCAAGAAAGGCGGATGAGCGGATCCTGGGCTATGATCTGGCCCGGTCGTTCGCGATGCTGGGCATGATCGTCGTCCATTTCGGCCTGGTGATGTTGACCGATCCGAAGCATCCAGCCTGGGCGGCGGGGATCATGCGCCGGCTCGACGGCCGGCCGGCCGCGACGTTCGTCATCCTCGCGGGAATCGGCGTGACCCTGATGTCGCGCCGGGCGGTGGGCGCGCGCGATCCCCGCGCGATCAGCCCGGCGAGGGAGAACCTCATTCGTCGCGGGTACTTTCTCTTCGCCATCGGCTACCTGAACCTGCTGATCTGGCAGGGAGATATCCTGCGAATCTATGGCGTGTCGCTGATCGTGGCCTCCGGGTTGATCGCGGCGACGGACCGGAAGCTGCTGGCCGTCGCGCTGGGATTCGTCGTCGGTTTCATGCTCCTGCTGCTGGTAGTGGATTACGAGAAGAACTGGGATTGGTCCACCATGACATACCATCGCCTGTGGACTGCCCAAGGCGTGGTCCGCAACCTCTTCTACGACGGGTTCCGGAGCGTCTTCCCCTGGACCGGCTTGCTGATCTTCGGAGTGTGGCTGGGCCGGCGCGACCTGCGGGACCGCGCGACGAACACGCGGTTCGTCCTGATCGCGGTGGGCACGGCCGTCCTGGCCGAGTTGATCTCCTGGTGGTGCGTCGGTTACTTCCGCGCACATCCTTACGGAATGGATGATGAGACGATCAAGGCGCTGTTCGGCACCGAGTCCATGCCGCCACTGCCGCTGTTCTTGCTGTCGAGCGGCGGGTCGGCGGTCGCCATCATCGCGCTGTGCGTCCGCGTGGCCGACGCATGGCCATCCGCCCCGTGGCTCGGTCCGCTGGTCGCCATGGGTCAGATGGCGCTCACATGGTACTTCTTTCACATCATCTTCGGCCTGGGATCGGTCAACGCTGCGGGATTGTTGACCAGCCAACCACTGCCCGTGGCCCAAGCCTGCGGGATCACTTTCTTCGCGGCGGCCGTATTCTTATCATGGCTGTGGAAGCGCCGATTTCGGCACGGCCCGCTCGAAGGGGTGATGCGTAAAGTGGCGGGCTGAGCCGAATTGCGTGTGCTGCGGTGCGGCCGAACGGTCGTGACGCCGGATCGGCCGGGTTCCGACTACAACCATGGGGATCGCCCATGACGGCAGCCATTGAAGACGATCATGGTGAGGATGCTCGCATTGCGGAAGATCGCCTGTCAGGCGATCCGCGACCGGCTCGGGAGCTGCTGCCGCTGGTCTACGACGAGCTGCGGCGGCTGGCCGCGCAACGGCTGGCGCGGGAGGCCCCCGGGCAGACCCTCCAGGCCACGGCCCTCGTCCATGAGGCGTACCTGCGACTGGTCGGCGGCAATCCGGATCGGCCCTGGGACGGTCGCGGTCACTTCTTCGCCGCGGCGGCCGAGGCCATGCGACGGATCCTGGTCGAGAACGCCCGCCGTCGCGGCCGGCTCAAGCGCGGGGGCAACCATACCCGGGTGAACCTCGACGACGCCGAGCCGGCCACGCCCGAGACCGACGACGACCTGCTGGCCCTCGACGAGGCCCTTGGGCGGCTGGCCGAGAAGGACCGGGTCAAGGCGGAACTGGTACAACTCCGCGTCTTCGCCGGCTTGACCCTCGCCGAGGCCGCCGAAGTCCTCGGCCTGTCGACCTCCACGGCCGACCGCTACTGGGCGTATTCCCGGGCCTGGCTCCGCGTCGAGATCGCGGGCCGCGATTCCTCCGGGCCGGAACAGGATTCCTAGCCATTCCGAAAAACCCGGGATGGACAACGGAGCTGGAGGCACCGACTCCTGCCCCGCAAAGCGGCAGAGGTCGAGGAATTCAGCGCCGACTTCGAGAGACGATCGACCGGAAAGTCGGCGTTCACGGGTCGAGACACGGTAAGGCGCGCGTTCCAGCACACTTGCCAATCGCGCGATCGATATTTTACAATTGTCGGCTATCGCGGGAAGACCTGGTTTTCCCCCGGTTCGGCGCGTGTACGAGTACGCCGGAATATTCCGAGCCATACCGTCGCTCGGATCGCCCATGAGCGTCCCTAGATTAACCACGAAATACACGAAAGAGGAAAGAGGATCAGAATTTGGTTTTCCAATTCGTCTCGCCCCTCTAGTTTTCGTGGATTTCGTGCATTTCGTGGTTGAAATCTTTGAGGGAACGAAGTCGAGAGACGTGAGAGGTCGAGTTGTCTTGGCAGCTCTAAAAGAGGAAACGTGCACCCTGTAGGCCGTCGTCACGCCCCCCCCGCGACAGACGGTTCGCGACGTCGGAACCGGGTACGCCGATGATCGACCGCGGTCCTCGGCTCCCTCGAACGATCGCGCCACGGCAAGTCCATACCGGGGACTGCGGGCGAAGCGAACGCGGATTCGTCCGAGGTCGCTCGGCACAGCCAAGCAGGATTGGCCCATTGAGGTTTCACAATGTGGATCTTCTTCCGGCGTCGGTGGCCCCTGGTCGCGGGCGCGTTGATGCTCACAGTCCTGGCCTTGGCTCCCGGCTCGGGGCGATTGGGCGACGCTTTCGCCAATGACAAGGCCGCAGGCGCCGAGCATCGCACGGTCGGCTTCCTGAAAGAGGTCCGCCCGATCCTGGCGCAGCATTGCTTCCAGTGCCACGGGCCCGACGAGGCGACGCGCAAGGGAAAGCTTCGCCTCGATCTGAAGGACATGGCCTTCGCCGGGCGCGCGGGCAGGCACGCGATCGCTCCGGGAGACCTGCAAGGCTCGCTCGCCTGGGAGAGGATTACCGCCGATGACGACGACGAGCGGATGCCGCCCGAAGGAACGACGGAGCCGCTCACGAAGAAGCAGATCGCGACCTTGAAGACGTGGATCGAGCAGGGCGCCCCTTGGGAAGATCACTGGTCATTCCTCCCGCCGAAGAAGCCGGCGCTCCCCAAGGTCTCCGACAAGGCGTGGGTGCGCGATCCGCTCGACGCCTTCGTGCTGGCGCGGCTGGATCGCGAACATCTGAAGCCGGAAGCGGAAGCGACCCGCGAAGCGTGGCTTCGCCGCGCGAGCTTCGACCTCACCGGGCTTCCGCCGACACCCGCGGAGATCGACGCGTTCCTGACCGACAAGCGTCCCGACGCGTTCGAGACGCAGGTGGATCGTCTCTTGAAGTCGAAACGCTATGGTGAGCGCCAGGCGCAAGAGTGGCTCGACCTCGCCCGGTACGCGGACACGAGCGGCTACCAGATCGACATGCCCCGCGAAATCTGGAAATGGCGCGAGTGGGTCATCAACGCCTTCAACGCGAACATGCCGTTCGATCGGTTCACGATCGAGCAGCTCGCGGGCGATCTCCTTCCCCACGCGACGCTCGCGCAGAAGGTCGCTACCGGTTTCAACCGCAATCACCCCACCAACAGCGAGGCGGGCGAGGAAGAGGATGAATACCGCTCCGCCTACGTGGTGGACCGCGTGAACACGACGGCCACGGTCTTCATGGGAGTCACGCTCGCGTGCGCCCAGTGCCACGACCACAAGTACGACCCGATCAGCCAGCGGGATTACTACTCCTTCTATGCGTTCTTCAACAACATCAAGGAGCGCGACTCCGAGTACCTGAACCCGCGGCCGTCGATTCCCGTCCCGAACCCCGATCAAGAGCCGAGGCTCGCCGATCTGAAGGCGCGCATCGACGCGCTGAAGCAGCGACTCGAGCACGATGACTCTCCGACGGACGCGGCCCAGAAGGAATGGGAGCGCAAGACGCTCGCCAGGCTCGGCAAACCGATCGAGTGGACGACGGCGCCGCTCTCGGGGATGCTCTCGCGAGGCGGGTCGCAGTTGAAGCCCCTCGACGACGGCTCGATCCTGTCGACCGGCCCGGCGCCGGTCAAGGACACCTACGACATCATGCTGCTCCCCGGGAAGAAGCGCATCACGGCCCTGCGGCTCGAGGTCTTGCCCGATGACAGCACCCCGGAAAAAGGGTTGGGGCGCGCCTCCGACGGCCGCTTCATCTTGTCGACGATCGAGATTCGCAACACGACGATCTCCGAGAGCCAGGAACCGCCGCTCGTCTACGTCGCGCGTGCCGAGGCCGACATCAACCAGAAGCTCAGGGAAGACCCCGACCCGTACGACATGGTGCCGGGGTCGATTGAATCGGCGATCGTCATCGAGCCCGTGGGCGGCGGCGGGGCGTTCGGGGGTCGAGGGTATGGCGGCTGGAGCATCGTCGACGACGAACGCAAGAAGCCCCACGAAGCGATCTTCCTCCCACTCGAACCGCTCGACACGAACGAGGCGTCGGTGCTTCGCTTCTCGCTGCACCAGACGTCGGCCGCCAAGTTCAAGAGCCTGATCGGCCGCTTCCGCATCAGTTACACCCAGGACGATCGCATCCGCGAGCTGATGCTGCCCGCACTGTCCAAGCTCTGGAGCTCGATCGGGCCATTTCCCGCAGAGGACGTCGCGAAAGCCTACACGAGGGCATTCGAGCCCGAGAAGGACATCAAAGATGAGCCGCTTGACCTGAAGAAGAGTTACACCAAGGTCGTGCTCCCGCCCGCGAGCAAGGACGGCGCCGAGAAGCCAGCGCCCGCCGCCACGCCCGCGAAGCCGGCCGGAGACAAAACCCCTGCCAAGAAAGAGGACCCGGCGCCCGCCAAAGCCGCCTCGCGGCAGACCGGCGGCGGCAAAATCGGTGACGCTCCCGCAGCATCTCCAGGCGATGGAAAACCCGCGACCAAGAAGGATGCCGGCGAGACTGGGAAGAAGCCGGCCGGTGCGGGCGTGGGCGAGGCTCCGAAACCCGAGCCGACGGGCAAGCCAGGCCCCGATGGGGGCAAGGAGATCAAGGGGAACGCCGTCGGGGCTGCGGAAAAGCCCGGGACCGAAGCGACCAAGGACGTCAAGCCGGAAGCGAAGCCCGAAGCCGCCAAGGCCGGCGCGGTCAAGCCAAAGCCCGAGAAGATCACCTGGACCGAGCAGCGTAAGTGGCGCGATGGCACCGCGGCACGCCTTCAGGGAGCCAACTCCGCTTACTACCTCACACGCAAGATCGTCTCAACGCGCCCCCGCACCGCGATCGTGCAACTTGGCGGACCGGCGGGCTTCCGGATGTGGGTCAACGGAGAGCTGGCACAGACCGCGCTTCCGCCGCCGCCCGCGGCTCCCCCCAAGGGAGCTGACGCCAAGACCCCGGCGCGGGGAACGGCCCGGACGCGAAGAAGGACGAGAAGGCCGAAGACGATAAGGAGGCGCCAGTCGTCCCCGAAATCAACGACGATGACCTTGCTGAAACGATGGGCGCGGCCAGAACCATCCGGAGAAAAAGTTCCGGATCGGCCTCCGCCAGGGTGAAAACGAGATCGTCGTGAAGGCCGTGTACGGCGACGGTGCGAGCCCCAACGGCCGTCGCGGCTTCCCGGCCGGCGGTGCGATGGGCGGCGGGCCCGCTGGCGGCGACTCGTTTACGTTCGAGATCACGCCGGAGGGCGACGACGTCCTGACTCATGAGGTCGCGACGGCCCTTCGCCTCGAGGCCCTGAAACCCGTCGCGGGAGCACGCCCCGGCGCCATTGCCTCCGCTTCTACTCCCGCCGCGTCGCCATCCAAGACGGCGAGCAAAACCGCCCCGACCGGGGCGGCCGCGCCAGCCGCCTCGAGCGCGGGCGACGACACTAAGAGTTCCGCGAAGCCGGGTGCGCCGATGAAGGTCAGCCTTGTCGGTGAGAAATCCGCCCCGCTCAAGTCCTCCGAGGAGGAGAACAAGCTTTCGCCGTCGGAGCGGCGGAAGAAAGTGCTGCGCGAATTCTATCGGTCTCACATCGACCCCGTCGGGCGCATCATCGCCGAGGAACTTTCCCAGCTCAAGGACGAGGAGAAGCTCGTCAAACGGCGACTCCCCCAGACGCTCGTCATGGAGGAGCTCGCGAAGCCGCGCCAGGCGTATATCTTCAAGCGCGGCCTGTACAAGAATCGCGGCGAGAACGTCAATCCGGCGACCCCTGCGGTGCTACCTCCGATGGCAAAGGGGGCGCCGCGCAACCGGCTGGGGCTCGCGCAGTGGCTCGTTTCCCGACAGCATCCGTTGACCGCGCGCGTCCTGGTCAACCGCATCTGGAAGCAATATTTCGGGGTCGGAATCGTCAGGACGGCCGAGGACTTCGGCACCCGGGGCGAGCTCCCCACGCATCCCGAACTCCTCGACGATCTCGCCACCGAGCTGGTCGACAGCCAATGGGACCTGAAGAAGCTCCACAGGCGAATCGTGTTATCGGCGACCTATCGCCAGGCGTCGACGACTTCGAAAGCCAAGCTCGATCGCGACCCGGAAAACCGCCTCCTCGCCCGCGGTCCACGGCTCCGCTTGTCCGCCGAGATGGTCCGGGACAATGCGCTCGCGGTCTCGGGGCTCCTCGTCGAAAAGATCGGCGGCGAGAGCGTCAAGCCGGTGCAGCCCAAGAACGCCTGGAAGATGGTCGAGGGTTTCATGTCCAACTATCGACGTCACGGCGACGAGAGGCAGTACCGGCGCGCGCTCTACGTCTACTGGAAACGCGGGTCGCCCTATCCGTCCATGCTCAACTTCGACGCGGTCAAGCGAGACAGTTGCACCGTGACGCGCGCCACCACAACGACCCCCGTCCAGGCGCTCACGCTGCTCAACGATCCGGCCTATGTCGAGTGCGCGAAGATGCTCGGGCAGAGGATGCTCAAGGACCGGGAAGCCATCCGCCGCGCCCGCAATCTGAAGAAGCCCGAGGAAGAGGCGAAGCGCCTCGCCTACGGGTTCCGCCTCTGCACGTCCCGTGACCCGAGCGAGTCGGAGGCGCAGATCCTGCGGAAGCTCCTCGACGAGCAGCGCGCGCAGTTCAAGGCCGACACCGATGCCGCGAAAAAACTCCTCGGTGTGGGTGACGCGAAAATCGACGACACGCTCGATGCCGCCGAGGTGGCGGCCTGGGCATGCGTCGGCAGCGCGCTCATCAATCTCGACGCCACGATCCACCGCTGACAACCATCCCATGAACGAAGAAGCTGTCCAAGAATCGAGTAGGGTCGGTGAAACCCACCAGGAAACGGCCCCGATCTTAATGGGTTTCACCCACACAACAGAGGCCAGAAGCCTTTCTCGGATAGTGACGAGGTTTCCAGCACCCCAAGGTTGAAGCTATGAACGAAACTCCTCCGAGCCCCAGAATCGTTGCCAGCACTGATCTCGCGCGGCGGGCGTTCCTCGGCACGAGCGCGCTGAGCCTCGGCTCCATTGCACTCTCGAGCCTGATGGCTCGACGCAGCCTGGCCGGCGCTGGCGAAGGATCCTCGCGGGCACCCGGCGAGGACGCGCCGACCTACAAACTCGGGGGTGCCACCGCAAAGCGCGTCATTATGATCTTTGCGGCGGGCGGCCTCTCGCAGCTCGACCTCTTCGACGAGAAACCGCTGCTCAACAAGCGCCGCGGCGAGGAGCTCCCCGACTCGGTGCGCAAGGGCAGCGCATCACCGGAGTCACCGAAAAGCAGGGAGCACTCCCGGTGGTCGGTTCGTGTTTCCAGTTCAAGCCCCACGGCAAGAGCGGCCTCCGCATTTCCGAGCTCTTCCGGGAGATGGGTGCGTTCGCCGACGACATCTGCCTGGTGCGCTCCATGCAGACCGACCACGTGCTGCATGAGGCCGCGATGTCGATCCTGTTCACCGGAACGATGCAGCTCGGCCGGCCGTCGTGGGGCTCCTGGGTGACCTACGCCCTCGGGACCGAGAACCAGGACCTCCCGGAGTTCGTGGTGATGCTCTCGGGGACGCGCGACGGCGGCTCTCCGCCGCACCCGCGCATGTGGCACAACGGTTACCTGCCGGGACGCCATCAGGGCTGCCCGTTCCGCAGCGGAAAGGAGCCGGTCTTCTTCGTGTCGAACCCCGAAGGAATCGACGCCAGGACGCGGCGGCGGATCCTCGATACCGTCAAGGCACTGAACGAGCGCGAGGCCGCAACGACCGGCGATCCGGAAGTGACGGCCCGCATTCACGCCTATGAGATGGCGGCTCGCATGCAGACGAGCGTGCCCGAATTGACCGATCTCTCGAAGGAGCCCGCCGAGGTGCTCGAGCAATACGGCGCGGAGCCCGGCAAGGAGAGCTTCGCCAACAACTGCCTCCTGGCCCGGCGACTGGCCGAGCGCGGCGTCCGTTTCATCCAGCTCATGGATGGCGGTTGGGACCACCACGCCGATATCCCCGTCATCCTCAAGAAGAAAATGGAGGAGGTGGACAAGCCGATCGCGGCGCTCCTGGGCGACCTCAAGCAGAGTGGCCTGCTCGAAGACACGCTCGTGATCTTCTGCGGCGAATTCGGCCGCACGAGCTATTGCGAGGGCCCCATGTCCTTCGCGACCTACGGCCGCGACCACCAGCAACTCTGCGGTGGGCTGATGCTCGTCGGGGGCGGCTTCCGCGGCGGCTTCGCGTACGGCGAGACCGACGAGTGGGGCTGGGACGTCGTGAAAGACCCGGTCCACGTCCACGACGTTCAAGCCACCGTCCTCCATGCGCTCGGCCTCGATCACCTGCGGCTCGTGACCCGCTACCAGGGGCGCGACTTCCGCCTGACGGACGTGGCGGGAAACGTGCTGAAGCCGCTGCTGGCGTAGCGACACATTGGCGAACATTAAACATCATGTATCTTCACAGAAATGTCATGATTCATGGCAATTCTACAGTTCCTGTTTCTGCTCGTCTGTGCAACTCCTTGTATTCTCGATGACGATCGGGTGGCCCCCTCGCCCATCGATGAGACGGCGGTCGCCTCGATCCGCCTGGAAGGTTCTCCCGATTGGCTGGAGGTCGGCTTCGGTTCGCTCTGGGTTTCCAATCCGGGACTCGGGGCCGTTCAACGCATCGACCCCGATACCAACAAGGTCATCGCCGAGGTGAAGGTCAACAGCCCCTGCGCCGCGATGGCCATCGGCCATGGTTCGTTGTGGGTCGCCAGTCGCAAAGACAAGTCGATCTCTCGAATCGACGCAAACACCAACAAGGTGGCGGCAACGATCCCCGTCACGGTCGCCGATTCGGAAGCGAGTCTCGCGTCCGACCAGGGCGGAGTCTGGGTCCTGACGGATCAGAAAGGCGTTCTCTCCCGGATCAACCCCGAGACCAATGAAGTCGTAGCCCGCATCGGCTTGAGACCGTATTCCTACGCGGCAGTCGCCGGATACGGGGCGATCTGGGTCACCAATACGGGGAGACCTCGTACCACCGAAAACGGTTCGGTCCAGCGGGTCGACCCCAGGACCAATGCCGTCGTTGCTACCATACCTGTCCACGGTCAACCGCGATTCCTCGCCGTGGGCGAAGGTGCCGTCTGGGTCCTGAACCAGGCAGACGGCACCGTCTCGAGGATCGACCCGAGGACGAACGAGGTTGTGGCTACCATCGAAGTTGGCGTGCCGGGCCCGGGAGGCGACATCGCCGCCGGGGAGGGTGCGGTCTGGGTGCGAGCAACCAAGGTCCTCTTATCGGTTATTGACCCGAAGACGAATCAAGTGGTCCGGCGTTTCGGGCCTCCGCAGGGGAGCGGTGCCGTCCGGGCCGGAGACGGGAAGGTGTGGGTTTCGGCGCATGACGTCAACAAAGTTTGGCGGCTGAACCCTCGGCCCTAACCCGTGCGGCCGGCAAGGAGTACGTCGAGGAGCACGGACGGGCTGTCGCCGTGTTGGTCCGGCGCGAATGAGAAATACGACCTGGCTCGCCATGCGAGCCGCGTACCCAGGCCGGCGGGTACATCCCCCTCTCGAAAACCCTCGTGAAGCGCGATCGAGGTTGCCTCGGCGGCCTCCGGCATTGCGCAGGGCGACGTCGTTCCGGATGTTATTCTTACACGGGATAACTTGTCCAAGTCCCCGGTCCTCGGAAAAAGGCGGGAGATCTCTGAGGTATCCGCCGCCGGGATGGCGCATTGTGAGTAGAGACGCTTCCCAATCGTACGAACGAGGCCGGCCCGGGCCGAGGAAAGAGACCCTCTTCGCCGCCGCCTCTCAGCAGTAAGGGAGGGTTTTCGATGTTCAGCTCCAAGACGCGGCGACAAGCGGCAAGCTGGCGGCAGGCGAATCGGCTGCGTCCCTGGCTCGAGAGGCTCGAGCACCGCGTGGTGCTCTCCACGTTCCGGATCAACACCACGCTCGACACGGTCGCCGTGGATTTGAAGAAGGGCAAGGACGCCACGGGCCACATTTCGCTACGGTCGGCCATCATGGCCGCCGATGCCAAGGGGGGCTCCAACAAGATCATTCTGCCCTCCGGCACCTTCACGCTGACGATCGCCCCCACCGGTGCGGACGACGTCACCACCGGCGACCTGGATATCACCGGCAATCTCACCATCAAGGGCAAGAATGCGGCCAACACCATCATCGACGGCAATAACCTGGATCGCGTCTTCCAGGTCCTGAGCGGCAAGGCATCGATTTCCAACCTGACGATCCAGCACGGCCGCGTCGTGGGAGACGGAGGCGGGATCCTCAACTCCGGCGGCACGGTGAAGCTCACCTCGGTCCGAATCCTGAACAACGTCGCGGTGGGGGTCTCCGGTAGCCACGGTGCCGACGGTGCGATCTCGGGCACCAGCGGCGACGGCGGCAAAGGCGGCACTGGGACCGGCGGGAGCGACGGCGAGGGGGCCGGGATCTTCAATGCGGCCGGTGCGCTGAGCAT
Source organism: uncultured Planctomycetota bacterium (assembly GCA_963845755.1). GTDB lineage: Bacteria > Planctomycetota > Planctomycetia > Isosphaerales > Isosphaeraceae > CAWJTV01. The sequence continues at coordinate 47,787 of CAWJTV010000032.1, read as the reverse complement.
CTCCGGCGGCACGATCGCATCCAACGCCGCTTTCGGCGGCAACGGCGGTGCCGGCGGCGACGGAGGCGAGGGCGACGGTTCGAATGGCACGTCACTTCCCGAGATCGACGGTCGAACCGGCCTGGGGGGCAACGGCGGCGCCGGCGGCACCGGCGGCGACGGGCTGGGGGGTGGCGTGTTCAACGCGGCGGTGCGCAGCCTGACCCTGTCCGGCACGACGATTTCGGCCAACGCCGCCAATGGCGGCGCGGGCGGCCTGGGCGGGGAAGGCGGACCCGGCATTGGCGGTCACGGCGGCGCCGATAGCGGGGGCGGTGCCGGGTCGGGCGGCGAGGGTTTCGGCGGGACCAGCGGTGCCGGCGGTGGCGGTGGGCAAGGCGAGGGTGCGGGTCTGTTCAACCTCGGGACCGTTTCCTTGACGGCCAAGGCCAGTACCTTCTCGACCAACCAGGCGATCGGGGGCGCGGGAAATACCGGCGGCCGCGGCGGCGACGGCGTCGGCGGTGAAGGCGGAGCCGGCTCCGGCAACGATCGCGGCGGTGCCGGAGCCGCCGGCGCGGCGAGCCCCGGCGGCGTGGGCGGCGCGGGCGGTACGGGCGACGGCGCTGGCGCCTTCAACGGCAATGGTGCCACGTTCACCAGCACGGTCTCGGTCACATTCGCGAATAATCGGGCCAGCGGCAATTTCGGCGGCAATGGTGGCCTTGGTGGGGAGGGCGAGGGCGGCATCGGAGGGATGGGCGGCGCCAATATTGGGGGCGTCGGCGGCGCCGGGGGCGTCGGGTTCGGCGGTAAGGGCGGCGCGGCCGGTATCGGCGGTGGGGGAGAAGGCGGCGGTCTATTCAACGATGCCGGCGCCTCGGTGTTGTTCAAGGCGCAGAAACCGTCCAGGCCGCCGGCGCCCGTCGCGTTTATCAGCAATCAGGCCAACGGTGGCGGAGGCGGTACCGGCGGAAATGGCCTCCAGACCTTCAGCGGACCCGGTGGTAACGGGGGTTCCAACAGCGCCGGTGGGAGTGGCGGATTGGTCTTCGGCGGTACCGCTGGACCCGGCGGCGCTGCCGGCAGCGGCCTGGGTGGTGGACTGTTCAACGCCGGTAGTGCTTCCTTCACGGGCGTGACGGTGAATCTCAGCAGCAACCAGGCCAGCAGCGGCGTTGGCGGCAACGGGGGTGACGGAGGTTCCGCGAACGGAGGCGGAGGTGGCAACGCCGGGACGAGCGCGACCGGCGGATCTGGCGGCTCCGCGACCGGCGGCAATGGCGGTAATGGCGGCGAGGGCGGCATTGGCCAGGGCGGCGGCATCTTCGACGCGACCACGGGTACCCTCACCCTTCAGCCCCGGCTCGGTGCGAAGAAGCGATCGAAGCAGGCTAAGGCCACCGACGTCATAACGACCAACCAGGCCAACACCCTCTCGGCCGGATTGGGGGGGAACGGAGGCGGAGCCTCTGGCGGTACAAGCGGCAATCCCAACGGCACCACGGGTAGTTCCACTGCCGGTAGCGCCGGCACCGCTGGCCTTCCCGGCGTCGGCGTGGGCGGCGGCATCGCGATCATCGGGACCGCGACCATCGACAATACGTCCATCACTGGCAACCACGCCACCACCAACGATAACGACGTGCAGGGTAGCTTCTCGTCGTGATGGTCGAATCCCTCGGCGATCCGGCGGACGTTGACGCGACAGTCACGACGATCATCCGAGAATCCGTGAGGTAACCGACGCCAGGAAGGCGCTTGTGTAGATCGAGGAACTTCCCGAATCCCACGAACGATACCCGGCCCAGGTCGAGAGGAGTGAAACCTCGGACTGGCCGCCACTTCATTGCAAAGGGGTCTGCGATGTCCAACACCATCAAGCGGCGCGGCGAGAGCCGGCAGTCAACCAACCGCGTGCGGCCGGGGCTCGAAATTCTCGAGCACCGCGTCGTCCTCTCCACCTTCCGGGTCAACACGACGCTCGACACGGTCGCCGTGAACTTCAAGAACGGTAAGGATGCCTCCGGCCACATCTCGCTGCGGTCGGCCATCATGGCCGCCGATACCAAGGGGGGCTCCAACAAGATCATTCTGCCCTCCGGCACCTTCACGCTGACGATCGCCCCCACCGGTGCGGACGACGTCACCACCGGCGACTTAAACATTACCGGCAATCTCACCATCAAGGGGAAGAATGCGGCAAGCACGATCATCGACGGCAATAATCTGGATCGCGTCTTCCAGATATCCAGCGGCAAGGTGTCGATTTCCAACCTGACGATCCAGCACGGCCGCGTCGTGGGAGATGGAGGCGGGATCCTGAACTCGAGTGGCAAGGTGAACTTCACCTCGGTGCGGGTCCTCAACAACGTCGCAATCGGGAGCTCCGGTACCATCGGTGCAATCGGCGCGAACTCGCTGACCGGCACCGCCGGCAGCGGCGGAAATGGGACGAGCGGGACCAGCGGCGAAGGGGGTGGGATCTTCAATGCGGGCGGTTCGTTGAGCATCACCAGCAGCACGATCGCGTCCAACGAGGCGGAGGGTGGTACCGGTGGCAATGGTGGTAACGGTGGACAGGGCAACGGAGTCAGTGGCGGGGGGATTGGTGGGATCAACGGCGGGACCGGTTTGGGCGGCAATGGCGGCGCCGGAGGCGCCGGGGCGCCGGTCTGGGCGGGGGCGTTTTCAACGCGGCGGGCGCGACGTTGACCCTCTCGGGGACAATCCTTTCGACCAACACCGCCAGCGGGGGCGCGGGGGGCTTCGGCGGGTCGGGTTTCTTCGGCATCGGCGGACTCGGTGGTAACGACCCGGGTACCGGTGCCGGCTCGGGAGGTGGAGGATTCGGCGGGATCGGCGGCGGTGGAGGTGCCGGAGGCCAGGCCCAGGGCGGAGGTCTGTTCAACCTCGGTACCGTTTCCTTGACAGGCAAGCCCGACACGTTGCTGGCCAATGATGCGATCGGCGGAAAGGGAGGCACTGGCGGTTTCGGTGGCACCGGCATCGGCGGGCTCGGTGGGACCGGCGCCGGCAACGATCGTGGTGGTGATGGCGGTGCCGGCGCGGGAAGTATCGGTGGGTTTGGCGGCGCGGGCGGTGCCGGTGAGGGTGGTGGCGCATTTAACGGCACTGGTGCCACCCTCACCAGCACGGTCTCGGTGAACTTCACGGCCAATGTGGCCAGCGGCAATCTCGGAGGCGCCGGCGGCGTCGGGGGCGAGGGTGTCGGCAACGAGGGTGGTAATGGAGGCCCCAATATCGGCGGTGTCGGCGGCGCCGCGGGCATCGGGTTTGGCGGTAAAGGGGGTGCGGCCGGGATCGGCGGTGCGGGACAGGGCGGCGGCCTGTTCAACGATTCCGGCGCCTCGGTGACGTTCAAGGCGCAGAAACCGTCCAAGCCGCCCGCGGCCAGCATGTTCATCAGCAATCAAGCCAACGGCGGCGGAGGCGGGATTGGCGGGCTCGGCAACACGGGCCATGGCAACTTCGGAGGCAACGGAGGTTCCAACAGCGCCGGCGGGAGCGGGGGATTGGGCTTCGGCGGGGCCGGAGGACTCGGTGGCGCCGCCGCCACCGGCGAGGGGGGTGGCCTGTTCAACGGCGGTACCTCGTCCTTCACAGGCGTTACCGTCAACTTCACCGCGAACCAGGCCACCAGCGGTGTCGGCGGAAACGGAAATACCGGCAACGGCGGCTTCGGCGGAGACGGTGGCAACGCCGGGACGGGCGGGACCGGCGGCGGGGGCGGTTCGGCAACGGGCGGCAACGGTGGCAACGGCGGCGAAGGCGGCATCGGCCAGGGCGGCGGCATCTTCGACGCGACGACCGGCACGCTCACCATCAATCCCAGGCTCGGTGCGAAGAAGGGGTCCAAGCAAGGCAAGGCCACCGACGTCATCACCGCCAACCAGGCCATCGCCCTGTTGGCCGGGTCCGGCGGTGTCGGAGGACCAGCCACCGGCGGTGCCGGAGGCAACCCTAGCGGCACAGCGGGTCACGCCACGTTCGGAAGCAACGGTAACGCGGGCCTCTCCGGAGTCGGGGTGGGCGGCGGAATCGCCATCATCGGCACCGCGACCATCGACAACACGTCGATCACCGGCAACCACGCCACCACCAACGACAACGACGTGCAAGGTACCTTCTCGTCGTGACGGTCAATCTCTCGCCCGCCCCTTAGCCGGTTCCTCGATCCTCCTGGCCCCTCAATCAACGGCCAGGGGGGTCCGAGGCACCGACGCTTGCGTGGGCGCAGTCCGTACGGTAATCCTCGGTGGCCATTATCGCGGCCGGGGTATGCAACGGCTTTCCTTCATCGAATTACCGGGAGGACATGATGAATCCGCATCGGAGAGAACGGTCGAGACCGGCGTTCTGGTCGTGGGGCCACCGTGGTGAGCCGGCGGTGGGGCTTCGCCGTCGCCGGCGACCGATCGTGGAGCCGCTGGAGTCGCGCCAGTTGCTCTCGACCATCGCCGAGTTCCCCACCCCAACGGCCACCGCCGGTCCCAACTTCATCGCGGCGGGCTCCGACGGCAACCTCTGGTTCACCGAGTTTACCGCCGGCAAGATCGGGATGATCAACCCGACCACCCATGCCACTGCCGACTTCACCCCCCCCACGACCAGTTCCGAGCCGGTCGGGATCGCGGCCGGTCCCGACGGCAACCTCTGGTTCACCGAGGAGGCGGGCAACAAGATCGGGTCGATCAACCCGACCACTCACGCCTTCGTCGAGACGAGTGTGCCGACCGCCGGCGCCGAACCCGACAACATCACGATGGGCCCTGACGGCAACCTCTGGTTCACCGAGTTCGCCGTCGGCAAAGTCGGAATGATCAACCCGACCACCCGCGCGATCAGCGAGTTCGCCATCCCCACGGCCGGTTCCGAGCCGATCGGGATCGCGGCGGGATCCGACGGCAATGTCTGGTTCGTCGAGTACGGCACGAACCAGGTCGGGATGATCAACCCGACCACCCACACGATCGCCGAGTTCGCCATCCCCACCGCCGGTTCCGGCCCGTATGGGATCACATCCGGCCCGGATGGCGACCTCTGGTTCACCGAGCAGAACGGCAACAAGATCGGGTCGATCAACCCGACCACGCACGTCATCACCGAGACCGCGATCCCCAGCACCAGCCCCGCGCCCCGAGGGATCACGGCGGGCCCGGATGGCAACCTCTGGTTTGTCGAGGCAGGGGAACCTCAGGTCGGCTCGATCAACCCCGTCACTCGCGGCATCACCGAGACGACGACCCCCACGTCCGCCCCGGGTCTCCTCGGGATTGCGGCGGGCGCGGATGGCAACCTCTGGTTCACCGAGGAGATGGCCTCGCAACTCGGTGTCCTCGGCGCCGATGCGCACCCTCTTCGTGACGGCGCGAACCGCCGGCCCTCGTCGCCACCAATGCCCCGTTCGGCCTGACGGTGTCGCTCGATTACCTCACCGGCCTGGTGGACACCACGTATCACGGCACCGTCACCCTCGCCCTGGCGACGTCCAGGTCCACCGGGGCGACCCTGGGCGGCACGCTCACGGCGACGGCCCAGAACGGTGTGGCCACCTTCACCGGGCTGACCCTCAACCAGGTCGGCACCGGCTACCGGCTCATGGCCTACACCGACCCGCTGACCACGACGCTCACCATCCCGCTGACCGTCGTCGTCCCGCCGACCATCGTCACCGAGACCGCCCTCTTCGCCGGCAAGGGACGGCGCAGGCACGTCGTCGCCTTCGAGCTCGACTTCAGCACGGCGATGGACCCGACCCGGGCGACGAGCATCGCCAACTACACCCTGAGGCAATTCCAGCGCCGCGGCCGGCAACTCGTTACCCAGCCGGTGACCTTCCGGGCGGCGTACAACGCCACGACCCACAGCGTGACGTTGACGCTGGCCGGCAAGCCGAAGTTCACCAAGGGCGGCCAACTGGTGGTCGTCGGCGTGCCGCCGGGCGGGATCACCGATGCCACGGGCGAGTTCCTGGATGGTGGCAACCAGGGGGTGCTGGGCGATAACGGGGTATTCGTCATCGCGCCGAAGGGCAACGCGATTTCGCGATGAGCGGGCGTCGAGCGTCGAGGGTTTGGGGACGCGCGAGGCTCCGTGCGAGCCGGACCCGGAAAGGGGTCTGGACGGAGCCTCGACCTCCCAGGAGAATCCCGGCGCGGCCCCGACTTCCCATGATGACCGGTCGCGAGCGCCCGCGATTTCGAAATATCGCTGAAACTCGCGGTAACAAACGGTACATTGGGGCTGTGATCGATGTCGATCTCTCGAGTGGAGGCCGGCCGTGAGTGAGGAATCGATCTTCGACGCCGCGTTGGAGAAGTCCACGTCGAGCGAGCGCGCCGCCTATCTGGAGGCGGCCTGTACCGGCGACCCCGAGCTCCGCCGCCGCGTCGAGGCCCTGCTGAGAGCCCACGAGCAGTCGGGCGACCTGCTCGATCCGCCCGTCCATGGCCCGGGACCCAGCACTCACCACGATGTCGCGCTCGCCGTCGGCCAGCCCACGCCCCGGCCGATCACCGAGGGGCCTGGCACTCGTATCGGGCCCTACAAACTCCTCCAGTCGATCGGCGAAGGGGGCATGGGCGTCGTCTTCCTGGCCGAGCAGGAGACGCCCGTCCGGCGCAAAGTAGCCTTGAAGGTCATCAAGCCGGGGATGGACACGGCCCTGGTCGTCGCCCGGTTCGAGGCCGAGCGCCAGGCCCTGGCCCTGATGGACCACAACCATATCGCCAAGGTCCTCGACGCCGGCACGACCGACAGCGGCCGGCCGTTCTTCGTCATGGAGCTGGTCAGCGGCGTGCCGATCACCGATTATTGCGACCAGGGCCGGCTGACCGCGAAGGAGCGGCTGGAGCTCTTCATGTCGGTCTGCCAGGCGATCCAGCACGCGCACCAGAAGGGGATCATCCACCGGGATATCAAGCCGTCGAATGTCCTGGTGACCCTCCACGACGGCAGGCCGCTTCCCAAGGTGATCGATTTCGGCGTGGCCAAGGCGATCGACCAGCGCCTGACCGAGCGGACGCTCTTCACGCAGCTCGGCGCGATCGTGGGCACTCCGGAGTACATGAGCCCCGAGCAGGCGCAGATGAGCGGCCGGGACATCGACACCCGGAGCGACATCTACTCGCTGGGCGTCCTGCTCTACGAGCTGTTGACCGGCAGCACGCCCCTGGAACGGCAGCGACTGCGGGGCGCGGCGTTCACGGAGATGCTGCGCCGGATCCGTGAGGAGGATCCGCCCAGGCCGAGCACTCGGTTGTTGACGACGGAGGAGACGGCGTCGATCGCGGCACGGCGGGGGACCGAGCCGGCGAAGCTGGCCAAGATAGTGCGCGGCGAGCTCGACTGGATCGTGATGAAGGCCCTGGAAAAAGACCGGACGCGGCGGTACGAGACGCCGAGCGGCCTGGCCCGGGATATCCAGCGTTATCTGCATGACGAGCCGGTGGAGGCCTCGCCCCCCTCGACCGCTTATCGGCTCAGGAAGTTCCTGCGGCGGTACCGGGGCCCGGTCCTGGCGGCATCGACCATCGTTCTCCTGCTGGCCGGCGGCATCGTCGGGACGACGGTCGGGCTGGTGCAGGCCGAGGCGGCGCGGCGGTCGGAGGCGGCGCGCGCCCGGAACGAGCGGCAGGCCAAGGAGATGGCCGAGCGGCTGCCTCGACCAGATCGAGAAAGGGATCGCCGTCCTCGGCTCGATCTTCGAAGAACTCGATCCCGAGGCGGAGGAAAAGGAGGGTCGGCCCCTGCGGGCGATCCTGGGTGACCGCCTGGACCGGGCGGCCGCCGAACTGGACGGCGAGGCGATCGGCGACCCTCTGGTCATGGCCAAGTTGCAGGATCGGCTGGGCCGGACCCACCTGGGCCTGGGTCGAGCCGCCCAGGCCGAGTCGCTATTCGCGAAAGCCTCCGCGACCCGCAAAGCCCACCTCGGAGCCGACCATCAACTCACGCTGGCCAGTCTGTATAGCCTGGCCCTGGCCTTCGACTCCGCCGGGAGGCCGGACGAGGCGATCGCCCTGCTGGAGCGAGTCCGGGACACTCAGGCGAAGCACCTCGGCGGCGAACACCCGGACACCCTCAACACCGAGAGGGACCTGGCCTTGATGTACTCGAGGAGCCGGAGGCCGGACGAGGCAATCGCCTTGCTGGAGCGAGTCCGTGACGTCCGGGTCGCGAGGCTCGGCGGAGATCATGACCTGACCCTGGCCGCCCTCGAATCTCTGGCCGATGCGTATGTGGGTGCCGGCAGGGGGAACGAGGCCATCGAGCTACTCGAGGAGGTACGGGATGTCCGGGCGAAGAAGCTCGGACCGGACCACCCCGTCGCCCTCCGTTCCCTGGGACTTCTGGCGTTCGCCTGCCAATCGGTCGGCCAGATGAAGCGGTCCGTCGCCCTGTTCGAGCAGGCCCGGGACGCGGTCGTGCCGAAATTCGGGATGGACCATCCGCTGACCCTGAACGTCCTCGACAATCTAGCCGGGAAGTACCGGGCCTTCGGCCGCACGGACGAGGCCATCGCCCTGGCCGAGCAGGTGAGGGACGCGCGTGTGAAGCTTCTCGGTGCCTATCACCCGCACACCATTCATACGCTGGACAACCTCGCCCAGGCGTACCATGGCGCCGGGAAGGTGAAACCGGCACTGGCCCTGTGGCATCAGGCGGTGGCAGGACTCGAGAAGCTGGAGTTCACCCACGAGCAGGCCGGTCAAATTGTCGGTCACTTATGTCGCTGCCTGGAAGAACTGGGGGAGCACGACGAGTCGATGCTCTGGCGGCGGAAGTGGCTAGCGGCGGAGCGGAAGAAGCCCCGGCCAAAATCCGCCGAGTACGGCAAGGAGATGGTCAGAGTGGGGGACTATCTGATCGTGGGCGAGCATTATTCCGACGCCGAACCCATCTTACGGGAGGGCCTGGCGATCTTACAAAAGGCGCGGCCGGGGGACTGGGAGACGTCCCATGCCCACGCGCTGATCGGCACTGCGCTGTTCGGACAGAAGAAATATGCCGATGCCGAGCCGTGGCTGATCCAGGGGTACGAGGGACTCAAGGCCCGCGAGGCCCAGATCCCGCAATTGCTCGCCGGGCACCTCGTCGTCGGGGCCTGCGAAGAGGTCTGCGAACTCTACGAGTCTTGGGGCCAGCCCGAGAAGGCCGCCGCATGGCGGTCGAAGTTGAAGGAGCTGGCCGCGGGTCACCCTCTCCCCGCGCATCACAAGTCGAAACGTTGACGCCGAGAAGTCGGCCGGGACTGGGTAGTGCTCGCATTCCACGCCCATGCCGCCAACCTGCTCTGGACCAACGCCCCTCACACCGACAAACTGGATGCCATGACGATCAGAATTCCCGAGAGCGAGGATACCCATGTTTGGCATCGTGCCGACGCGAATCCACGGGTTTGTAGACTACCTGATCGGGCTGGTGCTGGTGATCATGCCGTTCGTCCTCGGCCGCGGGGCCGGGCCGCAGACGTGGCTTCCCGTGCTGATGGGGGGCGGGGTGATCGTGTACAGCCTGTTGACCGAATACGAGGTGGGGGTAGTCCCGCTGATCGGCATGCCGGCCAATCTGATTCTGGACGGGCTCGTGGGGCTGTTCCTGGCGAGCTCGCCCTGGCTGCTGGGGTTCGCGTATCTCGTGTGGGTGCCCCACCTCATCCTCGGCCTGGCCCTGGTGGGGACGGCGACGATCACGCAGACTCGGGCCACGCGCCGGACCTGGGATCCCGCTGGCGCCCGCATTTCGGCATGATGGTGGATCATTCGGCATCGGGCACCACGCTGCGGACTCGAGTGGCTGCCGTCTCTTCGGTGATCTTACCGCGGCGCGGGCCTCTGTCTCATTTGCGGTACCTGATCACAAATCCGGAGTGGTGGGTCGTGGCGAAGATCTCGGCGGCGGCGCGGCGGAGATCCTGCTCGGTCAAGGCGTCGAGCGCGCGGTTGAGCTTGGCGACGTCGAGGCTCCATTGCTCGCGGCGGGCCAGCGACAAGGCCACGCCGTAGGGGTTCCCTACCAGGAAGATGTCGGGCAGGTCGCCGAGCCCAAGCAGCCGCGCGAACTGCTGCCGCGCGGCGGCCCGCTCGCTATCGCGGAGTTTGGGCGCGATCGTCTCGGCCACGAACGCCTCGAGCCGGCCGATCGCCTGGTCGTTGGACTCGCCGGACTGGACCTTCGCCGATACGGCCACGACGGTGCCGTCATCCAGCGGCGCGAAATAGACGGGTGAGCCGGTCGGGCCGCCCTCGCCGAGTTTCGACGCAGCGGCCAGGAGCCGCGAGACCAGGACCAGCAGCGGGGCGTACAGATCGCTGCCCGGCTGGGGCGCGGTGTAGCCGACGCAGGCCATGGGATAGGCGCCGGGGATCGGAGACTCGATGGTCTGCCCCGTGGTGCTGAAGATCTGATAGCGCGGCTCATTCGGGGTGGGGGCGGCTTCGCCGCCTGGAAGGCTCCCGAAGTACGCCGTGATCGCCGCGCGGGCCGCGGCCGGATCGAGGGCTCCGGCCAGGGCGAGGGTCGCATTCCGCGGCTTGTAATAGCGATTCCAGTGGGCCCGGAGCTCATCGATCGTGACTTTATCAAGATCCAGGGGGTTCAACGGCACCGGCCGGAGTCGCCAGCGAGCCTGGTTCATGGCCGCCAGCGCCGGGATTCGCACGAACATGCTATCGTATTCTTGGTGGAGTCGGGGCCGCTCGCGAGCGACGTCGGCGGGCTCGATCCGGAGGTCGTTCATGCGCGCCGCGGCGTCCCGTAGTTCGGCATCGAGGTCCTGCTTCGGGCACACGGTCGCGATGACCGTGTGCCGGCCGCCGGTCTGCGCATTCATTCCGTCGGGGTATCGGCGCGGCGAATTCCTCAGCGGTCCGCGCCTTGGTGTCGCCGGCCGCGGCGGTCACGTAGAGATGCTCGACGAAATGAGCCTGCCAGGATCGGTCGGCGGGATCGTGATCGCCGCCGATTCCGTACACGACGACCAGGGCCGTCGATTGGGCAAACTGGATCGGCCGGAGGATCACCTTCAGGCCGTTGTCGAGCTGGAACCGCTCGACGTTTCGCTCCTGGGGCGCAGAGGGGGCGGCCGATGATGGAGCCGGGGCCTGGGCCACCCGAGCCTGGGCCGGAACCGCGACGGTTTCATCCCGAACCGGTTGCGCCGGACTCGGGCCGACGAGCGCCCAGACGCCGGTCGTTGCGAGGGCGACCGCCATCACGGCGGCCGCGGCGTAGTTCAGCTTGGCGAGGAACATGGAACGAACGACACCTTTCCAAAGGGTCACGACTCCGGCCGAGAACGTCCCGGCCGCAACGGCATTGCCGGCCGCGAGCGTCACGGCGGCCTGGAGGGTCTGGTTGATCCATTCGACGGGCACGGCCTGTGCGGCGTCGGCGGCGAGCGTCGAGGCCAGCAGCGCCGCGGAGGGCGCAACGCCGCGGCGGACCAGTCGCGACCGGAGCTGCTCGCGGCCCCGCGACAGCCGGCTCTTGACCGTCCCGACCGGGCAGCCGATCAGCGCCGCAGCTTGTTCGTGCGTCTGGCCCTCGAGGTCGCAGAGGATGATGGGTTGGCGGTATCGCGACGGCAGCCGCTCCAACTCGTCGTCGATCAGGGCTCGCAGTTCGGTCGCCTCGAGTCGATCCCCGCGCGGTTGTTGCACGTCCAGCCCCTCTGCCTCGGTCCGTTCGCGGGTTCGACGACACCGGGCGTTGACCTTGGCACGCACCGCGACCCGTCGGGCCACGCCATAAAGCCAGGTCCCCAGGACGTCGCGATCGCGGATCGACCGGGCCTTCTTGACCAGGATCAGGAAGGTGGTTTGAAAGGCATCGGCGACGTCGTGCGGATCGTCCAGGATGCGCCGGCAGACGCCCAGGACCATCGGCCCGTGACGATGGAGGATCGCCTCGAAGGCCGACTCGTCGCGATGGACCAGGAATCGCTCCAGGAGCTGAGCCTCGCTCAAGCCCGTCACGGTCCCCGAGTCGAAGAGCCGCCCCAAGGAATCCATAACAGAACCGCGATGTCCGGTTGCCATGCCGCCGGCCCTCCACGCCACGTCGCTGCTGTTTCCTCTATGAGTGCAGAGACGCGGGCGATCGTTCCAAGTTTTTCCAGAATGGACCGCCGGCTATCGACGCCGGGTCACGGCGACAGCGCCTGAGAAGAAGATCACCTGGCCACCCAGCGCGATCAAGGAAAGGGCGCAAAGGGAGACGATGGGATTCGAGAACCAGCGCATCCAGCTTTCACTGAACATGACGATCACGATCACGAAGGACCATGAGAGGGCTAGGGCCCGGAAAGTCCGCTCGCGCCCGGACGCGCCCCGCCACAGACCGCGAACCCGCTGGACTACGTGGCGATTCGACTTCAGCCGCAGACAGACCCACGCGAGCAAGGGTGCCGAGAGAATCCAGGTTGACAACGCAGGGTCGGGCCGCCGCCCAGGCCACAGGATGGGAGTCAGCCAGTCGATGAGGAAGAGGCCGGCAAGGTACCAGAAGACGATCGACGCGACGACGAGGGGCAACTTGAGATACTCTTTGAGGGACAGTTTTCTCGGCTGCGTCATCGGTACCAGGCCGCCGGTCATCTTATGCCACTGTGCCTTTTGCAGCCAATTTTGCGAGAGGATGAAAGCGGCGATGACGCCACAAAAGAAGTTGGCGACCAGAATAGCCTGGAGAGTCCAGTCGCGGATCTGGGCCGATGTGCCCGTGATCAGGCCGCTTCGCATGAGCAGGGCCACGGCCGTATTGGGAATGGCGAAGACCGCGGCGAAGATCATCAGCTTCTTGATCGTGAACCGCGGCCGGGGGAGCACGGGCCGACTGGCCGGCGGGTTGACGTACTTGAGGTGATAACAGGTCTGGCAGTAGTCGGCCTCCACAAACCGGTCGGCCGCCGGTCGGTCGAGCATGTGGATCGTCGCATCGGCTTCGAGGCACATCTGGCACAGCATGGGACCACCCCGCGGATTCGCGAGCCGGAACGGAGACTCCCATCGAGTATTCTCCGGCGCGGGCCGGCGCGGATCAATGGAGGATCTTACAAGCCCAGCCGCCGTTTGACTTCATCCAAGGGGATAGTCGCCGTCTGCTTGGCCCGCGACTCCAGGAGAAACATCAGTCTGGGATTGCTCCGGTTCCGGGTGATCTCATCAAAATCATCGATGGCCACCAGCAAGAATTCCGTTCCGTCGGCCAGGCAGAGGATCAGATCGTCGTTGCGTGCCTGATCGAGCAAGAGGGCGACATCCGGTTGGGTTTGGGCGAAATCGATGGTCTTCATAATGCGTATTCTTCTCCGTTACGGCTCCCGATACAGCGTGCCCCCTTTCATAACGAGCTTCACTTGCCGGAGGGCCTTGATGTCGCGGGTCGGGTCGCCCTCGACGGCGGCGAGGTCGGCCAGCAGGCCCGGCTTGATCGCGCCGGACGGCTGTCGAGCCGGCTTATTGCTCTCTCCTTGACCCGCCCGCTCATTCCCTGGCAAGAGTTCCCCTGAAGATGTTGACGACCTCGTCGGAATCGCGTCCGGGGATCGGCTTTCCGGTGGCGTTCTCGATAAGGTCCAGTAATCGGCCGGCGCGGCGCGGAGGAAGTCGTCAAAGGCGTTTTTTCGGATCAGGTGAGGCTCGATCAGGTGGCTCTGAAGTATCTGGTCCAGCCGCTCTGGGCTGACTTTATGGTTCTTCTCGAGGCTCCCAAGATACTCGCTGGGAGCCTTGCCGCCGATGATCCGGTTGGTGCGGGCCGAGAGCGGTGCCTTGTTGATCACGCTGTTCCATCGCGGGCGATCATAGTCCTGATCCTCGCAGTGCTTCGCGGGGAAGATGTGGTGGATATCCACGGCAGCATCGAAGTAGTTCGTCAGTTCGATCGGGTCGCCACTGAGGAAGTCCTGGCTGCCGGCTTTCATGAGCAGGGCCATCAGTCCCTTGTAGGCTGCGCTCAATCGAGTCTGGAGGGTCAGAAGTCGGGACGGAGCGAAGTTCGATTCGCGGATCGTTCGTGGCTCCTCGCCCCCATCGAGCCAGGCCAGGACATCCTGGATGTCATTGGCAAACCGGCTCTCGTTCGCACCGCCGTACAGCTCGCCGAAGACGCCGCACCAGTACCACCGGCTCAGCCGGCGCTTGATCGGATCCTCCTCGAACCGGGAACCGAGCACGGCACAGATTGCCGACAGCGGAACGATCTGGGTGATGTAGGGGAGCGTCTTGTTGTCGAAGACCTTCTCGCGAGTCAGCAACCTGGCCGATTGCAGCATCCCTCTCTCGATCTGGTCGGCGCAAGCTCTGTACGTATCGAGGCCGAGATTCAGGACATCCTTCCGCTTGCAACTGACGGCCGTCTTGCCGTCGGCTTGCTTGCTACGATAGGTCGCCAGTAGCGTCACGGCCATCAGGAAGTCGTCCGAATCAACTTCCCTGAGCTGACGGTGCTTGTGCATGCGAGCCGACCGAGTTTCCCAATCCTTGCGCAGCTCGAAGTCATCCGCCGCGTAGGTTGCGGTCATCAGCTCGAAGACCGTCAGGGCGACGCCGCCTGTGTTGACATTCTCGAAGACCTGACAGACAGCGTCCTTGGGTGTGGTCTGGAGGAGCTCGATGATGGGGACGCGGTAATTGTGGAGCCGATTGAGGACCGTCGCCGCGAACTTATTGTAGGATCGCAATCTCGATGGGTCGTAGCCGAAATGCTCGCTGTAACCCTCTTGCCAAGCGGCACATTTCTCCCAATCAAAAATGATGTCGAGAGGAAACAGACCAATCTCGTACGCCTTCTCATCCGTGCTGACGTCGAGGTCGATCTTTCGATCGAAGTCACTCTTGCGCATCCGGTTGGATGGGAGTGACACGATGGCGTCGAGCCGGTCGGCGTCGGGATCGAGGCACTGGGCTATGTCGAGGAAGTAGACGCGCTCAACCGGCTCCTTCTTGGCCGTCTGGGTCTTCACGGGCCTGCCGCTAAGCAAGGCCAGATAGAGCGAGGTTAGCCGCTGCTGACCGTCGAGGATCAGGCGCTGGGGCTCAGCCGGCCGAGCCTGGGCGCGCCTTCCACGGGCCGCGGCTTGAACCGCACACCGTTCCCGCCGGTCTCCATCAGCATCACGGCACCGATGGGATACGAGAGCGAGATACTGGCGATCAGGGCCCGGATGCGGTCATCGTCCCAGACCCAGCCGCGCTGGAAGTCGGGAAGTTGAACGCTCCCTTTATGGATCTGGTCGAGCAATTCATGCAAGAACGGGGAGTCGGTCCTGAAGGTGCTTGCGACTGAGGCCATGAGTTAAACCGATCGTTTCAGGGACTCTCGGGGTCGATATCGTTCGGCACCGAGACGGGACGGATCCCATCGCGGCGAGCACAAAGCGCCCGGTAGCTCGATACCGCATTGAGCAGCGGATGCCGATCGATCGACTCCACGATGCATCACCCCAAGCATATCCAGAATAGCCGGATTTGCCAGGGGGCAGCCCTCAGAGATCGGATCGCATCCGTACGCAGGGCGTCTCGACAAGCCGTCTTCCGAAATGATCGCTCGATCCGATCATCAAGGTTCTGGATCATACGCGAGAGACACAATAAAATGGGTCAAAACGGCAACAGCAGGGTTCGCGAACGGTCAATAGTTGGACCGATCCGAATCCTTCTCGGGCAACGTAGATCCCCTTCCAATCTCAGGCAAGTCAGGGATTCGCGGACCTGGGGCGGGATCTTGATCGATCTCGTCGAGGAGAATGTGACATGGCAAGACTCAAGTCGGGAATCATCATCACAAGCCCCGTGTCCGGCCAGCGATACCAGGTTGCGGAGATGCTGGGGGAAGGCGGATTCGGGTGTGCCTATCGGGCCCATCGCCTCAACAAGCGAGACCATCGGATCGAGGGATTCTGCCTGAAGACGACGACCGATGCGAAAAGCTGGCACCACGAGGCCTACTTCGGTGAACTCCTCAAGAAGAGCGACAGGGCGATTCGGATGTACGAATCGTTCCCATTCTTCCCGAATCCCAAGGGGCATGAAGTGCTCTACTGCCTGGTCTCCGAACTTGTGGAATCCGGCACGGTCCACGATCATCTGGAATCAACACGGAGGCCCTGGTCGCAGAAGCGCGCCGTACAGGAAATCATCGCTCTCTTGAAGCTGCTCTCTCAACTCCACGACGCCGGGGCCTTGCACCGAGATATCACGCCGAGGAATGTCTTCCTCTGCAATCGACGGCTCAAGCTCGGGGATTTTGGCATCGCCAAGCATGTGCTCGCGGGACGCGCGGCAACCGCCTCGGCCTTCGCTCCCGATTTTGTGTCGACCCGGATGGCTCAGGGATTGCAACGTTACGTCCTCCCCTCGGACGATGTCTACCAGATGGGTCAATTGTTAGGGATGCTGCTCAGGGGTGATCCCCATACCCTGCTCGGCAAGAGAGACCTCAAGGGACTCACGTGCGACGACGACCTCAAGCGCATCATCGCCAAGGCCATTTGCCCGCGCAAGTCGCGGTACCCGGACGCCCGCGAGATGCTCCGCGCCCTCCAGGCTGACGCTGATCACATTGAGCCTTGCCTGGAGAGCCTCGCCGGGAAGACTGTCGTCTTCACCGGTCCCCTCACGATCCCTCGGTTCGACGCCGCGGTCATGGTGAGGCAGGCCGGCGGATCGGTTGCCGATGAAGTCTCGACTCGGGTCGATGTCATCGTTCAGGGCCGTCGTTCACCCCACTATAGAAATGGCCACAAAGGGGACAAGCTCTGCCAGGCGGAGAAGTTGATCCGGCTGGGTCATGCGATTTGTATCATCAACGAGAAGCAGTTCAGAGATCTCGTCGGGCGCTGAGGAGACGGGCGCGGCGGTCGATGCGGCTCATGGCTCCCGCTCAAGCTCCCCGCACTTCCCAGGAGCCTGACCAGCTTGTGTAACCTCGGCTCGTTGCCGGGAAGGGTGGTTGGTATCATACGTAAAGAAGCAAAGTCGCAGTTACGGTCTTCCTAGTGTGATCGGTCACCCTCGAACTTCGAAGTCTCTCGGAGCAGTCATGCCCGCGTCCTTGCGCGATATTCAGATCCTCCGAAGCGTCTTGGGTCGGCTCAACGCCGAGCGGCGTGCCGAACGTCGTCTTCCCAAGGAAGGCGATCCTGCGCGGACACTCTATCAGGAACGCGGCGGAGAGTTCAGGAAGCGACTCCTCCTTGGCGTCGAGAGTCGCATGGGGAAGGCAAGAATACTTGTGACGGGGCAGATCGGCGTTGGCAAGTCGTCGGAGCTCTGGGATTTCCGCGAAGAGCGATACAACGCGGCTGACCTGGGATTCCCGGTATTTTGCGACCTCGAAAAAGAGGAGAGTCCCGAGCGTTGCGGCTCGACAGGGCTGTTCCTGACCATCCTGCGCGATTGTTGGGCATCTACACAGATTTTCCCGCGCGGTCCTCAGCTCCAGCAAGCTGCTCTCGACAGGATTCGCGATGAGATTTTGACACGGTTAGTGGATTGGCTGCGCGGCATCTCCGCGGGCGATGGCTCACAAGTTGTTTTCACATTCGGCGGTATGGATTTTCCGATTTCGCTTTCCGACAGGTCGAGGGCCTTGGGAATCATCCTCGGCAAAGCCGCGCTCCACGAGTCGGTCGCGGAGCCGTCCCAGCGATTCGCGCTGCGCGCCCGATGCCCTCGTGGTACTCCTAAATAAGCTGTTGAAGTGGTTCGCCCGGAACGATCAGAACCGTCCTCCACTTCTGATCATCGACCACGTCGATAAGATCCGAGACTCCTACGCCGCCGAGGATGTCCTTGTGGGCGTCTCACCACAATGGAGCCGTCTTGAGGCGTCCGTTGTCATGACCGCCCCTTTTGAATACACCATCGGTCCGACGAGGACTTCTGTCGAGTCGCGCTGGGGTCGGCCGCTGATCCTGTACCCGTTGGAGATACCCGATCCGATTGAAGGGCCGATTCCCGAGATCTATCGGTCCATCGCCAAGAGTGCCGCGCTCAGGGAACTGGTTTCGGAGGATGCTCTGAGGTGGCTCGCCCATTACAGCGGCGGCATTCTGAGGATGTTTGTCCAATTCTTGGCCGAGGCCGCCCAGGAGGCCCATCTCGCGGAACACGACCGGATCGAATTGGGAGAAGCCCACTCCGTTGTTTTCGATGCCAGGCAGGCGTACCTGGATTATGGCGAGGAAGAACTCCAATCGCTCGATGAGATTGATCGATCGGGGACCGGTTTGGCGAAGGCCGCATTACTCTTGAGATCCCCGATCGGGTTATTAGTCAGCGAGCCGCACCGTGATGCTGATAAGCCGAGCCTGCGTGTCCACCCGCTCGCTCGGACGACCCTCGGGCAGTACCGCTTTCAGAGGTTAGGAGCCACGGCCTGACATGGCGCTCGTCGAACAACTCGCTTTCTCGTTGCATGAGGAAGGGCACGGCGTTCACGCCTTGCTCTGGGACGATATGGATGACTTGTATCGCGTCCTGTTGATCACCATCGCCGCTCTCGGCGAGATGCCCACCCAACCACTGTTGATCTCAAACGAGGTGACACGAATCAAAGAGCTGAATGACATGATACAAGGAAGACTCCGCGTTCAGGTCGAACAGGAAGGAATGCCAGACCAGATCGACGACTCGCCTCCACCTCCTCATCCGCTTTGGATCTTATTCCTCCAACAGGCTGTCAGTATACAGGTCGGGCCCCGTCTCAATGGGTGGCGCCGCCCCTTGTCGGAGCCGAGAGGTACGCTGATGGTCGTTCGCAATGCCGATTTCATGGACTTCCGGCGCAATGCGCCCGACCTGGCTTCGTTCATCGGCCCGAGAATCTCTGATGCCTCTCGGATGATGATGGTGTGCTCGAGGGAGACTTTTGAAAAACTCCAGAAAGCCCTGCCCGAACCGTTTGAGAGCATCTTGCGCCAACTCCCCGGGAGAGCGCCCACCGCCGAGGAGCTTGCGGATTGGGCGCCCCTTCCCTCCTCTGACGAAGGTTGACGCCCCGTGTCGTCCTCCGATTATCGCCTCAGCCATATGATCAAGGTTTTCGAGCGATGTCTCGACGTGGCTCAAATCTTCAAGCGCGATGTCCCGAATAAGTCGCTGTTCGATTGGACTGAAAAAGCGGAGAAGGATGCCTCACGCTGGGCTGTCCTCGTCGCTGGAGTTTCGGATGATACGGCGGAGCACTATTTCAAGCCGGGATCGTCAAGTATCGAAAACGCCACGGTGCCGCTCCAGGTCTCAGGCGGAGGCCGGGCCGAGATCCTGTTGCAGATGCGCCCCATTGAATGGCCGAACCTGTGTCCCGAGTTGGACAAGGTTTGTCGCCCATTACGCGCCAGGCGATACGATTCCACTCGTCGAGATCATGAAAGGTCGCATCAGCCTTGACTTTGATCTGCACGAGGGCAGGTTTGGCTTGTTCAACTTGAGATGGGAAGTCAACGCGCGTGAGGCGGGCAAACCGCCGCGCGAGGACTGGCTGCGAGATTGGAGGCGAACCCTCGGACACAACCCCGCGCATCCGTCGTCACACCTGCACTTCAACTCCCACCCAAAAGCCTCCTCCGTCGAACGGTCTCGCGGCTTGGAGGAGCCCGGGGAAAACGACCTCAGGCTGGCCATTGGCGACCCTAACCCGCTTGCTTTCCTCCTCTCTGTTGCAGCTTGGGTGCGGAGGAATCTGGAAGTCCAATGATGATGGACGTTGTCCGAATCTGATGCGTGGATCGCGAACGATCTGGCTTCACGGCTCTCTATAGAGTTCTCCGCCTTTCATGACGAGCTTAACTTGCCGGAGGGCCTTGATGTCGCGGGTCGGGTCGCCCTCGACGGCGGCGAGGTCGGCCAGGAGCCCCGGCTTGATGGCGCCGAGGCGGTTGTCGAACGCGATGGCCTTGGCGGCCACCGAGGTCGCTGCGCGGAGGGCCTCCGCCGGCTTCATGCCGTAGTCGACCAGGAGCTCGATCTCGCGTGCGCCATCGCCGTGGGCGAAGACGCCCATGTCGCTGCCGTTGGCGATCGTGACGCCCGCGGCGAGGGCTTTCTTGAAGGTCTCCCGCGCACGCCTCAGTCGGGGCGGCTCGGGGTCGGTGCCCGGACGATAGCCGCGGTGCTTCGCCGAGGCTTCGAAGGCGGCCAGGGTCGGGCAGAGCACGACACCGCGCTCGGCCATCAGCTTGAAGACCTCGTCATCGCCGCCGTCGCCGTGCTCGATGGTCGCGACGCCCGCCTGTGTCGCGCGGCGCATCCCCTCCTTCGACGTCGCATGGGCCGTGACCTTGATGCCGACCGAGCCCGCCGTCTCGACGATCCGCTTCAACTCTTCCAGCGAGAACGACGGTCGGACCGCCGCGCCGCCCATCGCCGTGTCGGCATAGACCTTGATCCAGTCGGCACCTCGACCAATCTGGTCGCGGACGACCCGGATCAAGGAATCCACGCCGTCGGCCTCCTCGGCCCCCTGTGGGATGTGCCACTCGGGAGCGAACCCCTTGGGCGCGTAGCTGCCGGTGGCCACAATCGCCCGGGTGACCACCAGCATCCGCGGGCCGGGGACGATCCCCTGCTCCACCGCCTGCTTCAGCCCGACGTCGGCATAACCGGCCCCTTCGGTCCCGAGGTCGCGGATCGTCGTGAACCCGGAGAGCAACGTGCTCTTCAAGTGGTTGGTCGCGCGGCAGACCCGCAGCGCCAGCGCCTCCTTCAAGACCTGGTCATCCCAGAGGGCCTCATCGTACGGATGGAGCAGGACGTGCGTGTGCAGGTCGATCAGGCCCGGGAGGAGTGTCATGCCGGGCAGGTCGATGACCCTGGCCCCCTCGGGGACCTTCACCTCGCCAGCCGGCCCGGCGGTCTCGATCCGATCGCCACGGACGACGACCGCCCAGCCGTCATGAACGTCGAGGTTCACCCCGTCGAACACCCGCGCCGGCTTGAGCACGATCGGACGCGACGCGACGGCCCTCGCACGACGTCCGCCCCGCCCGGCCGGGCCTTGTGCCCAGGCCGAGCCGATCAAAACCGACAGACACAACATCACCGCCAACAATCGCCGTGCCATGTTCGCTCCTTTCGCTGCGTCGTCTTGATTCCTGAGGCACTCTGACGTCGATCGTTCGAGCATCATGCCAGCCTTGGAGGTTGGATGCCAGGAGCCTCGGAGCCTTTTCTTCAATTCGGTGATCAGTACGCGGCCAGAAGCCATCGAGGTCCGACAACTTCCCTTTCTGCCACTGGGTGGTATAATTCGGACGATCTTACGGGATCAAGTGGTGCATCGTAGGAGGCGGCATCGCAGAATCCTTCCGGCCCGAGGATTGGCCGCGATTCGTCCGGTTTCCCGCATTCACACGGGAATGGGAACGTCTCGGCTTGAATGATGCGGCCTTGCGCCTCCTGGAACTGGAGATCATGAAAGATCCAGTCGGGGCACCGGTTGTCCAGGGGACCGGTGGTCTGCGGAAGATCCGTTTTTCCGGTCCGGGATCGGGACGAGGCAAGAGAGGATCTCATCGAGTCTGCTATGTGGTCTTTCCCGAATTCGGGACCATTGCGCTGGTCGTGATCTTCGGCAAGACCGAGAAGGACAACTTGACCAAGGCGGACTGCCGGGTCATCGCCCGGATGATCGAGAGCTATCGAATCGAACTGGAGTCGGAATTCCGTCGAGGGCAGAGATCCGAGGTTAACCGCAAGGGTGGAGGGAGCAATGGGAAAGCCGGCCGATAAGACATCGAAGGAAGCCATCGATCACCGGAAGCGATCGTCCAAGCGGGCGTCTTCCCCCCCGTCCACGGGGAAGCTGTCAGCAGCGGGGGCGAAGATTGTTCGCGCGCTCGAGGAGGCCATCTCCCTGATGCGGACGAGGGAACCTTTAAAGCGTCATTTCACGGTACGCACTTACAAGGTCGATTTCACTCCGCGCGACTACGGGCCGGACGACGTGCGGCGGGTCCGCAACTTGCTGGGAATGAGCCAGGTCCTCTTCGCCCGGTTCCTCGGCGTCAACGCCAATACCGTAAGGTCGTGGGAGCAAGGGACACGGCCTCCCAGTCCCATCGCGCGGCGATTCATGGATGAGATCGAGAGCGATCCCGAACATTGGCGGGAGAGGATCGTCCGAGACGCCGTGGCGATCGAAGGGAATCCGGCGAATCGATGAGTCGCGCTCGGGCTGGACCATCCCTCTCGGTATTCTCGGACCGCGTGGTACAATGGCCGCGGTGGGGTCGCCTTGAAGGTCGGGTGAGGGATGCGCGCGTCCCTCTTGTCCACTTCCAATCGCGCGGGTGGAGTCGAAGCCGACGGCCATGAGAATCGGGATCGTGAACGACACCGTGCTGGCCCGCGAGGCGTTGCGCCGCGTGGTCCTCTCGTCGTCGGAGCACGAGGTGGCCTGGACGGCGAACGAGGGCGGCCAGGCGATCGCACTGGCGCGGGAGATTCGCCCGGACCTGATCCTGATGGACCTGGTCATGCCTGGGATCGACGGGGTCGAGGCGACGCGGCGGATCATGGGGGAGTCGCCGTGCGCCATCCTCGTGGTCACGGCGACGGTGAGCGGCCATCTGACCAAGGTGTATCAGGCGATGGGCTACGGTGCGCTCGACGCCATCGATACCCCGACACTCGGCGCCCGCGGGGAAGTCGGCGGGGCCGCCGTGCTGCTGCACAAGATCGATCTGATCGGCCGCCTGATCGGGAAGTCGGAGAGGCCGGCGCGGGATTGTCGCGGCGGGGATCGTTCGCGCGCCGCCGGTCCCGGTCGAGCCGACGCTGGAACCCCTGGTGGTGCTGGGCGCCTCGACCGGCGGCCCGCAGGCGCTGGCCGAGATCCTGGGGAGACTCCCCGCGCGGCTCGAGGCCGGGCTCATCATCGTCCAGCACGTGGATGCAGCGTTCGCGCCCGGGCTGGGGCAGTGGCTCGCCGAGCAATCGCGCCGGCCGGTCACCCTGATCGCGGAAGGGCACCGGCCCGTCGCCGGTGAGGTGCTGCTCTCCGTCACCGACGATCACCTCGTCCTGGGCGAGGACCGGCGCCTCCACTATTCACCCGAGCCCCGGTCGGCTAATTACCGCCCTTCGGTGGACGTGTTCTTTCAGAGCGTCGCCCAGAACTGGCCCCGGCCGGGCGTCGCCGCGCTCCTGACCGGCATGTTCCACGACGGCGCCAAGGGTCTGCTGGCCCTCCGCGACCTGGGCTGGCGGACCATCGCCCAGGATGAGTCTTCCAGCGTGGTCTGGGGCATGCCCAAGGCCGCCATCGAGATCGGCGCCGCCGAAGAAGTCTTGCACGTTAGCCAGATCGCCGAGGCGATGATCCGTCTGGTAGGCAGTCGTTCGTTGGTAGGAGGCAGCGGCGTGCGCGGTTACGCTTACTGAAAACTGAAAACTGAAGACTGGTGAAGCATGAGCAGCGAACCGATCCTGACCCAGCACAAGGTCACCGTCTTGCTGATCGACGATCAGCCGATGATCGGCGAGGCCGTGCGCCGGATGCTGGCCGGCGAGCCGGATGTCGTCTTTCATTACTGCCGCGACGCCGCCAAGGCGCTCGACGAGGCGGACCGGGTCAAGCCCACGGTCATTCTCCAGGACCTGGTCATGCCCGAGATCGACGGCCTGACCCTGGTGAAGACGTTCCGGGGCAACGAGCCGACCCGCGAGACCCCGATGATCGTGCTCTCCACCAAGGAGGAGCCGACGGTCAAGGCCGAGGCCTTCGCGCTGGGGGCCAATGATTACATCGTCAAGCTCCCCGACCGGCTCGAGCTCCTGGCGCGGATCCGATACCACTCCAAGGGTTACATCAACCTGCTCCAGCGCAACGAGGCCTACGTCCGGCTCCAGGAGAGCGAGCAGCGGCTGGCCAACGAGATGAACCAGGCCGCGCGTTACGTGCGCTCGCTCCTGCCCGAGAAGCTCAAGAAGGGCGAGATCCGGACCGACTGGCGATACGTCCCCTCGGCCGAGTTGGGGGGCGATTCGTTCGGATATTACTGGCTCGACGACGAGCATTTCGCCTTCTTCCTCCTGGACGTCAGCGGCCACGGGGTCGGCTCGGCGTTGCTCTCGGTCTCGGCGATGAACGCCCTGCGTTCGCAGGCCCTGCCCCAGACCGATTTCCGCGCGCCCAGCGAGGTGCTGGCGGCGCTCAACAACGCCTTCCAGATGGACCAGCAGAACGGCCTGTTCTTCACCATCTGGTACGGGGTCTATCACAAGCCGACCCGGCGGCTCGACTACGCCGGAGGCGGACACCCCCCTGTCCTGCTCGTGAACGGGCCGTCGGCCGACCGGGCCGCGCTGGAGACCCTCGATTCGAACGGCCCGATGATCGGCGCGGTCCCCGACATCCCGTACCGGGGAGGCAGCGTCTCCCTCGACGCCTTCGCCAAGCTGTACCTCTACAGCGACGGCGTCTACGAGATCGAGAAGACCGACAAGACCATGTGGCCGTTCGACCAGTTCGTCGCGTTCATGAAACCGGGTCCCCACGAGGCCGACGACGGCGCCATGATGGACCGACTCATCGCCCACGACCGGGCGATCCAGGGCCGCGAAGAGTTCGTCGATGACTTCTCGATCGTCGAGATGCGGTTCCTGAGCTGACTCTCAGCAGGGTGCTCCGTGAGCATCGGAAAGGACGAACCACGGGAATTGGTGCTCACCGGGCACCCCACGAAGCCGTGTGCAACCCGAATGCAAGCCGCTCTATTGGCAGAACCGCTGCTCGATCCACTCGGGGGTGGCCACCACGAGCGCCTCGATGACGGCATCGGCCCCGGCCTCGCGGAGCTGGTCGGCGTCATAGGTGGTGGCCACGCCGACGGCCCACATCCCGGCCCCTTTGGCCGAAACGATCCCGGCCAGGCTGTCCTCGATCACCAGGCAGTCCGAGGCGGAGAGCTCCCCTGGCCCGGGTCCCGCGTCGAGCGATCCGTGACGAGCCTGCAACGCGGCCAGGGCCAGCCGATAGCCCTCCGGGTCGGGCTTGCACTTGTCGGTGTCCTCAGCCGAGATGATCGCGGAGACCATCTCGAGGCATCCCATCCGACGCAGGGAATATTCGATCTCGGGACGCAGGGCTCCCGAGTTGATGGCCACGGGCCAGCGCGACGCGACGGTGCGCAGGGTCTCGGCCGCCTCGGGGAAGAAGCGTAGGCCTTTCTCGGCGACCTGGACGTACCGACGGGCCTTGCGGGCGATCAGCTCGTCGAGCCGTGGACGGTCAGCCGACTGGCCGCCATCCCGCAGGGCCGCCTCGAAACAGCCCCGGTCATCGTAGCCGAGGTAACGTTCGTGGTAGTCCCGCTCCGTAATCGCCACCCCCTCCTGGGCCAGCACCTCCTGGAACAACGCGAAGTGCACCGACTCGTCGTTGACCAGCACCCCATTGAAGTCGAAGATCACCGCACCGATACCCATCCACTTACCCCCATCACCTCGGATTCGAGGCCCGACCCACCGAACAACCCGCCCTGATCATACTAAACGCTGCCGCCGCGGGCTGGAGCCAAGGCAGCGCACTCTGAGACGTCGGCTCGACCATGGTGGAATGAAACGCCCGGATGATAATTGGCCCTGATCCGGTCTCCGAAGTCTACGGTGAGATCCTGCCGGAGGTGCATCGCGCGGCGGACATGGTCGCTGACCCTTCGGGTGTAGTCGCCAGAGCGCAGGCCGAGATGGCACCCGGACTCACCGCAGCAGAAGGGCGAGCCTTCGGGCAGGAAGTGGAGCGTCGCCCAGACCTCGAGCCGCTCAAGAGGCCGGCCGTGGACCGCGACCTCATCGACACAGAAATAGAGGCCTGGGCGGGGCATAACGCAGATGTCCGCCACAGCTCGCTCGATGAGGCGTTTGAGCTCGTGCTGGGAATGCTTGTGAGGCATCGCACCACCGCGCCGGCCCATCAAATCGCCTCCGGGCCACGTTCGCCGGTCCGAATTCGTACGCAATCGGCAAGCGGGAGCACGGCGATCATGCCGTCGCCGATCATGCCTTCCGGGCCGCTGCGGCTTGCCTTGAGGATCGCGCTAATCGTCGGCTCGACGAAGTCCTCGTTGACCGCGATCTGAAGCTCGATCCGGCGGAGCACGTTGACAGTCACCTCGTGCCCGCGATACACCTCGGCCGCCCCCTTCTGCCGCCCGAAGCCCTGGACGTCCATCACCGTCAAGCGGAACACCTCCACCTGCGACAGCGCCTCCTTGACGGCCTCGAGCTTCGTGGGCTGGATGACGGCAATGATCAGTTTCATAGAAAACTAAACTCGGGGCACCGCGGCACGGAGCCGGCTCCTACAAGAAAAGTCTGCGAGAGAAGTCCTTGGCTGCCGATCATCCCGAAGAAGTTTAGTTTTCCATGCAACGCTCAGGAATAACGACCATCGTTGTCATCGGCGCGTAATGCAGGCCATCAAAAAGAACCGGGACGACGGCACCGGCATGCTCATCTTGATGAGATCGGTAAAACGTCTCAGATCAACCCCGAGAGCACGCCGTCGGCGCTGAGGTTCGGGTTGCCGAACCGTTCGATGTGATGGCCCATCCCGTTGGCCAGGGCGAGCAACAGCCGGTTGTGGGCGACGTTCTTGTACTTGAGCGAGCGGCCCATGCGGAAGTCCAGGCCGTTGCCGACGAGCACGAAGGGGATGTCGTTGAGCGTGTGCGAGTTCCCCTTGCCCAGCTCGTTGGTCCAGACGAGGAGGGTATGGTCCAGCAGGCTGCCGCTGCCGCCGGGCTCGGGAGTCTCGGCCAGCCGCTTGGCCAGGTAGGCCATCTGCTCGCAGTACCACTTGTTGATCTTGGTCAGGCTCTCCTGCGACTTCTTGTTGCTGTCATCGTGATGCGACAGCTCGTGATGACCCTCGTTGACCCCGACCCACTTCATCCGGGCCCCGCCGACCGAGTTGGTGAATTGCAGCGTGGCCACGCGGGCGAAGTCCCCGGCGAAGGCGTTGACCATGAGGTCGATCTGCGTCTTGCTGATCTTGGGCATCTGGCTGTTCTCGTGCTTGAGCCCCGGCTCGATCTCGGGGACCGCATGGCCGACGTCCGGGCGGCTGGTGTCTTGCTGGAGCTCTTGCTCCATCTCGCGGACGAACGTCGCGTGTTCCTCGATCAGTTGGCGGTCCTCGGCGCTGACCACCGAGCGGACCTTCTTCAGGTCGTCCTGGAGCTCGTCGAGGATGCTCTTGAGGCTCTCCTGGTCCTTCATCCGGCCGTAGAGCTTGGCGAACATCTGGTAAGGGTCGTCGATCGGAGCAATCGGCCTATTCGGGCCGGTGTAGACCATGCGGCTCCAGGTATCCGCCCGGTCCGGCACCATCACGCCGAACTCCAGCGAGCCAAACCGGGTGCGCGTCTCCGACTTCTTCTGAAGGTGATTCTTGATCTCCTGGTCGATCGAGATCCCCTTCGCCCAGCCGGCCGGCGTATCCGAGCCGCCCTGGATGTTGCCGGGGAACAACTCGATGCCCGTCAGCAAGCAGCCCATGCCGCGCATGTGGTTGTCGCCGTCGCCGCGGAGCTTGTCGCAGACGCCGTGCAGGACCAGCGTCCGGCTCTTGAACGGCTCCAGCGGCTTCATGATCTCCTTGAACTGGAAATTCGCCCCCTCCTCGCTCGGCCAGAAGTTCGAGGGGACGACCCCGTTGGGGCTGAACAAGATCACCAACCGCTGCTTCCGAACCGCCTGATTGGCGAAACCTAGGCTGGGCAGGTTCAGGATGAACGGGATGGCCGCCGCGCCAATCCCCATGTCGCGGATGAATTCGCGCCGGTTGCTGCTTCGCTGGGCCATGTCCTTACTCCGGTATGACGTTTCCGTGGCGGGTTGTGGGTAGCGGCTCAAGATTCGAGTCAAAAGACGTCGGAAGTTCATTATCCTCAGTCTGATCGGTCGTTGCCAGTCATGAGGCTTTGGTTTTTTGCGGGCCACTGACCACGAGCGATCGTGGCGCCAGGGCCGAGGTCGCCATGATCTCGACCATCAGCTTCCGAATATTATAACCGTTAGCCTCGAACGATCGACGCAACTTGGGGAGTTCCTGACGGCCGAAGGCGCGGATCGGCTGCTTGACCAGGTAGTGGAACAACTGCTGGACGAACGCGGTGTGCGTCTCCTCGCTGGCGGCAAGGAACTTGGCCAGCGCGGCGACGCCGTCGAGCTCGACGCGATCGCCGGTGCGGGTCTCATAGGAGCCGGTGGCGTCGATCGGTCGCCCTTTTTCCCGATCTCGATATCGGCCGATGGCGTCGTAGTGCTCCAGGGTAAATCCCAGATGATTGATCATCACGTGGCAGGACTGGCAGGACTCGGGCTTGGTCTGGAGCGCGATGCGCTGGCGGGTGGTCAGGTCGGGATGAAGATCGGCGATCAGGGGTGCGACGGCCTCGGGCGGGGGCCTGAGCACTCGGCCCAGGATGCTCCGGGACACGAAGACCCCGCGATGGATGGGCGAGCTGGCCGCCGTGTAGGCGAAGCTCGAGAGCAAGTAAGGGTGCGTCAAGACGCCGGCCCGTTCGTAGGTCGCGCGGGAAACCTTCTGGAACGGCGCGTCGGCGGGCAGCTCGGCACCATAGATCCGCGCGAGCCGCCCGTTGAGATAGAGGTAATCCGCGTGGAGAATCTGGCGGAAATCGGCGGCCTCGCTGCCGATGACGTCGTCGAGGAACAACTCGAGCGAGCTGCGGAGATCGGAGACGACCGTCTCATCAAAGCCGGGGAAGAGCTTCGGGTCCTTGGCGATCTCCGGCCCCTGATCGACCCGCAGCCATTGCAGGAAGAACTCGCGGACCTTGGCGCGGCGCGGAGGTCCGAGACCATGCGCCGCGCCTGGTCGGCGACCTGCTCGCGGGTGGCGAGCCGGCCGGAGGCGGCGGCCTCCCACAGCGGTTGATCGGGAAGCGAGTCCCACAGGCCGAACGAGAGCCGCGACGCCACGTCGAAGGCGTCCGGATTGCCCTGGCCCAGCTCGCGATAGAGGAACCTCGGCGACTTGAGGGCCAGGATCACCGCCCGTTTCACGGCCGTCGCCGGGTCGCGGCTCTGCTGGAACTGCCTGTCGATGAAGAACGCTTTCTGCTCGGCCGCCAACGGCCGGCGAAATGCCCGCTCGGCGAACCGCCCGCAGAACTCGCGAAGCTTCGGCTCCCGTTCTTTGTCCGGCGCGCCGTCGGAGACCCCGGCCAGGTCCTTGAGGTGGGACACGACGTAGCCGGCCACTTCCAGCGCCGCATCGGTCGTCGCCTGGTCCCACGCCTTCGAGATCGACGTGCCGCGCTCGTAGCCGACGCTCCGGTCGTCCGGCGGGAACGGCGTCTTCAGCACGAAGGTCTCCGGGAATACGTTGGGCGAGAGGTTCGTCCGCGCGATCACCTCGACGGCGCGGTGCGGGGGCTTCCATAACAGGGCGATCGACGCCGTCTTCTCCTTCCCCCGCGAGAGCTCCAGCCGGATCGGATAGACCCGCCCGCCCAGCAGGTGGATCGACTCGCGATACTCCGTGTCGCTCCCGGATTTGACCGAGGCGTCGATCAACGGACGGACCATGTCGTTGACCCACAGCCGCGGCGCATTCTCCGTCTTCACGACGAACTCGTACTCGCCGGTCTCCGCCGCCAGGACCGAGCCCTGCCAGGTCACCCGATACTCCTGCGAGAACTGCCGGAAGCCGTTCAGCGGGACCAGGAGCACCGGCAGCCGGACCCACCGCCGCGAGACGTCCTTCAGCGCGCTCTGCTCGGGGATCGGACTGCTCGTCCCGAAATCGAACCGGATCTCGGGGTTGAACGCGCTGCAAGTTGCTGCCTCCGCCGCCGCGCCGCCCCCGACGCGCCCGCGCCGCATACTCTCCCTTGAGGCCCCGCGACTCGTCCCAATTTCCGGGATTGCGGAAGCTGCCGATCAGGTCGGTCACGGCGTTGCGGTATTGCCGCACGGTCAGGCGCGAGAGCTCGATCCGCGGCGCCCGGAACGGGTTGCGGGCTTGCGCGGCCTTCGAGTAGAACGCGTCATACATATAGGCAGCGACGTTCCTGGCATCCTCACCCACGCACGTCCCCGGATCATCCTCGGGCATCGTCTTGGCGATGATCTTCGCCAGACCCTCCACCGAGCGCTCGCCGATCAGCGGCTTCGGATAGTGATCGTCGGTCCCTTCCCCCGCCGCACCATGGCACGTGGCGCACGTCTTATGGTAGATCTGTTCGCCCTTTCGGTCGGGCGTGGCCGCGATCGCCAGGGGTACCCACATCAACAAGAACCACCCCGGCACCATCCCCGCAAGGCGAGGCGTACCGAGATGACGGCGACGGCCGAGATGACCGATTGCGGGCGGGGGATTCGTCTGCATGGGAAGGCCAACCCGTCAAAAAACGAGAGGGTTTTCTCTCGGGGCGAGGCTTCGGATCACCCTCGACCCGAGCTCAACTCAAACCAGGTGGGACCGGGCTTCGGTGGGGAGCCCGGGATAGGACCAGGACATCAAGCCAGGAGATCGCGGCCACGCCGTCGATCCCTCGGAGACACCATCGCCGGCCGTTACACTCTCGATCGATACTGCGCTGCGCTCAGTCTTATTTGTATCCGATCTGGCGGTCGCTGGCAAGTAGTTGACCGTGGTCGGCAGGTCGGCAGGACCGGTCTTCGCGGGCCACCGGCCACGGGTCACCGGCGGCTCCCGAGGCAGAGCGTCTCGTCCACGACGATGCGGTCGGGCATGTCTCCGGCGTAGACCCAGATCATGGCCATCGGCGCGCGGGTGAGGTTGATGAAGTAGTGGCAACGCCCCTGGGGGACCATGGCGGTGGCGCAGTCCGACAGCTCGTGGCGCCGGCCTTCGACGACGCAGGTGGCGGTTCCCTGCACGATGGTGATCGATTCATCGAACTCGTGGCGATGGCAGGGGAGCCGTGCGCCGGGTTCGAAGAGTCCGTAGCCGCCGCAGATCCCTTGCGAGCCGAGCTGGGCGTTGTAGAGGTCCTGGAACATCGCGTGGGGTGCCAGCTCGAAGGTCGGCACCTCGGCGTGACGGCAGACCCGCTCGGAACCCTCTCGACCCGTCGCGCCAGGCGGCTGCTCGGCGGCGACGAACCGGCCGTTGATCCAGCTCTGCTCGGCGTTTTCCGAGGCCAGCGCGACGTGGAGCCGGACCGGCCGATCGGCGGAGCGGTTCACCAACCGTCGCGGCTGCATCGGCAACACGGCGGCGGCGTCGCGCGGCCCGAGGTGGTAACGCCGATCCTCGACGTCGAGGGCCGCCTCGCCCTCCAGCACGACCAGCGACTCGGTCACCGGCCGCCCATAGAACGGATAGATCGCGCCGGGCGCCAGGCTCAGCAGGCCCGTGAACAGGCCCCGCGCGCCGTTGTGCCCACCGGCCAACGGCCGCAGCTCGATCCCGGGCACGATGACCGTGACCTGGGACGCCTCCGACCGCTCGATGGCCTCCATACGATCCGAAGCCCGCGTTGATGGAGTTGACATGGTCGCCACCAACCCGATCGCGAGAAAGACCGAACGCGGCCGACGCCCCGCGCCGAACCTCGCACGCGACGAACCCATCAAGCCGAAGCGCGAGTCTACTGAGCGTTGCCTGGAAAAGTAAAGTTCGTTGTGGGAACGTCTCCCGCCCTTGCCATCCCGCCGACCGAAGGTCTCCCCTGGAGACTCCCGGCGGGAGACCTGCGGTCCGGCCCACGGCGGGGTCAGGAGACCCGCGCCGAACTTCACCAGCTTTCACCATCTCGTTCCCTTGAGACCGGGAACCGGCCCCCTCCGTCCTTGCAGATTCCCCCATCGACCTACCTCGAGTTCGACATGCCTGTAGCAATCGTGTCGGTGGGCCGTTTACCGCGTGGCTGGACTTCGGCGGTCTTCCCTCGCCGCCTCGAGAATAACACTCGCAGCATCCTTGCCCAGGGATCGATCGGGGCCGCTGGAGGTCCTGCTATCGCTCGGCCAGGTCCCTCGATAAGCCGGACCGAGTCACTGGTCCAGCACTCATCGAAGGGCTACAATTCCGCCATGATCGCCAACGCACGAGGACCCTGCGCACAGGAGACGACCACGATGGCCCACCAACCACCGGTTGACGAATTCGGATGGCTCTCGATCTCCCGGCCCAGGCGGCTGACGCTCGGCGACTTGATGGTCGGCGTTGCCGTGACCGCGCTGACCTGCCTCACCGTGACCGTAACGCTTCGTTCTTCGTTGGACAACGGCGCAGACGGGTCGCCTTCGGTCTCCTCGCGATCATCCTTTTCGCGATGCAGGCCGCGCAATGGAAGCTGAGCAGCATCCCCGCCGGAGGGCACGACTCCTGGAAGAATATGCTCCTGGGCATCCTCTCTTATATGGTGGGGATGACGACGTTCGTCGGCGTCTTCATCCTGGCCTGCGTGTTCGCCGAAGGTGCCGCCTACGTCGTCGTCACGATGCTGGTCCTCATCGTCTACTTGACCACCTGGGACTGACTCGATGCGAGCTATGGGCGCACAAACCCTCGAAAAACCCGGCGTTTTCCGGCTTTTTTCAGATGATGGCAGGATCTGATATGAAGATGGGAATCCCATTATGTCCCGATCGAAGTCGCCCGCATCGGCCCGCACTGCCCGTATAAACGGTAAAAATTCCGGGAAAAAATGGATTTTCGCGGGAATTCGACCTTTTATATCTTGCCCGATCTGATAGATTTACCAATGATTCCGCGAAGATCGGCAGATTGCCCGATCAACGAGGTTTCAACACTGTCAGAGGATACTCGATCATGGCAATGAACAAGACCGCAGGCGAGAAGAAGACCGTGAAGAAGGCCGTCAAGAGCACCGCGAAGAAGGCGGCGCCCAAGAAGGCCGTCGTCGCGGCCAAGAAGGCGGCACCCAAGAAGGCCGCCGGCCCCAAGCTGAGCGATCCGCAGCATGCGCTGCTGGCCAAGGTCGCCGGGCACTCCGATCCTCTCGGCTACTATGCCGAGAAGAAGCCGGAGAACAAGACCCTCGAGACCTTGCTGAAGCACAAGCTGGTCAAGAAGGGCAAGAAGCACGCCAGTGGGAATTACCACTACCAGGCGACCAAAGCAGGCCACAAGCACTTGCAGACGAGCTCCGCCCCGGCCGCGGCGCCCAAGAGCAGTTGAGTGGACTCCCGCCGCTTCGGCCCCTGACACTTCGATTGACCGGTCATCTTGACCCTCGGGACGGGACGGCCTTCTTCTCATCTAGGACCTTCGTCTCTCGACGGGGTTCCTCTCTTACCCGGCATCTCCCGATCATGCGCTCCTCTCGCCCTCGTGGTGTGAGGAGCGTTTCGCGTTTCTGGTCATTCCCGGTGCAGAACCTACCCCGATTGCGGAACATGTCACTGGCCGCTCGGTTGTCGGCCACGAAGGGGTCGACGCGGTCATCGTCGTCGAGGTCAACGACGACGACGCCCAGGCCGCGGCCCTTGCGATCGTAGGCGCGGATGCCGGCGACCTCGGAGTCCCCGACGAACCGGTCTCCGCCGGTGCGGAACATGTGATCGATCTTCGACGTGAAGTCGAGCGGGACGCGATGGCGGCACGCGCCGGTCTTGCTCGGATCGGCGCATGGGGGCGACGTGTGAGGATCCCAGGACGAGTCGTGGCCGACATACAAGTCCAGGCGGTCGGGTCGGGTGCATTTGGCGGATTCTCCGCGATGAGACTTCTTCGGGGCGGACTTTTGACGTAAGCTGCCGTAAGGCATCGGCCCGGAGACATTCGCGACTCGATCGTCGAGCCCTCGAGCCGGGGATAGGGGATCGGGTGGGCGAGCACGCGAACCATGTCCCCATACGGGATACCTGCGGTGACGGCCCCCCCGACGGTTTTCACGGCCTGCCGCCGCCTGCGGGTTGCGGCCGATGGCCGCGTGAGTGTGGTATGTCATGAACACACAAGGACGGGATCCGCCGCCGCAGGACATCGGAGCCCCGATCGCGCCCCCTGCCGCGCCCAAGGCCGGGACGTCGGCGACCTGGCCAGGGTTCGGCCCGGCGGGATGGCTGGCGGTGCTCGGCGGGATCCTGGCCGGACTGCTCGCCTTCGCCGGCGGCGAGGCGACCTTCGACCTCATCCCCATCGAGACGATGCCGCGAGACGTCATGGGGACCAAGATCTGGATGCCCACCATGGAAAGCCGTTCGGCGGGGCTGACGAAGAACGGAGCGTTGACGTTCGGCCTGCTGGGACTCTGCCTGGGCGCTTGCCTGGGGATGGCCGGCGGCCTGGCCCGGCGATCGATGTCCGGCGCAGTCGCCGGCACGCTGCTGGGAACGGCCCT
The DNA here is from genome assembly GCA_963845755.1 of uncultured Planctomycetota bacterium. Classification (GTDB taxonomy): domain Bacteria; phylum Planctomycetota; class Planctomycetia; order Isosphaerales; family Isosphaeraceae; genus CAWJTV01. Next base: position 13,466 of record CAWJTV010000032.1, on the reverse strand, counting down.
GGGAGTGGCCCTGGGCGCCAGCGTCTCCTGGCTCTGCTTGCCCTGGTTCACCATGGCACGGTTGCTTTACTCCGATCACGACCTGATCCTTTCTTTGGGGATGCATGGCTTGATCTGGGGATCGGTCGGGGCCGGGGCCGGCCTGGCCTTTGCCGTCGGGTTGGGGAAGCCCCGGCGTGGTCTCCCCGGCCCCATCGCCGGCCTGCTCGGCGCCTTGCTCGGCACCCTCGCGTTCGAGGTGATCGGCGCGGTCGCCTTTCCCCTGGCGGAGTGCGACGAGCCGATCTCGAGGACCTGGGTGACCCGGCTGATGGCCCGCCTGCTGGTCTCCGTCGGGGCGGCCGTGACCGTGGGTCTGTCCCTGGCAGAGTCGGAGACCGCGGCGCGCGCCCCTCAAGGCGAGGCCGCCACCCCATCGCCCGCCCAGCCCTGACTTCGAGCCAACCCGGCGCCGACCTCGATCAACGGCCCGAGTCTGACCTCTTGAAGTGGGGCCTTGCTCGGGTGGCAAGCGAGTCGGAAGGAGGCCATGGCGGCCTGAAAGGCCTCAGGAGCAAAGCCTGGTGTGCCATATGACCCATGCGTATTGCGATCGTGACCGGGTCGGGCCCGAACTGCCTCCCCTGCCCTACCGCGGCTTGCGGCCGCAACCCAAGAGGAATTCAACGCCGATTTCCGCGGGGGGGAAACCGACTGACAACTTCTGGCGGGAGGTGGCGAGATTCTCCGGAATTCGCGACAACTTGTCCCCTGGAATGTCAGATGGTTTTGAGGCAAGAGACCAGGAAACCGGGAATGTCAAATCGCAGGTGGCTCAAGGGGAAGGTCCGCCAAACCGCGGAAATCCGCGCCAATGGCCCACACTTCGATGTGACTTGGCGATTGGCCCACGCAGACCCTGACTGACAAAACCGACTGACACCAAGTCCAAGATATCGCGGGAAAACCAGTCCTGGCGTGGACCAAATGTCAATCGATTTCTCCTCCGCGGAAATCGGCGCGGTGGGCGTCTTGAAAGTTGGTGGATTTTTTGTACACAAGAGGGATTGCGGACGTTGTTGAGGAGAATTGCGCCCAGGAAACGGAGTCTGTCATGCCAGCCGCTCCCTTGTCAGCCGAGAAGCAGGCCGAGATCGATGACCTCGCCCGAGCCATCCATGAGGCCGTTGACGCCGAGATCGGCGAACTCGCTGCCACCCTCGCCACCACCGACGATGCCCACGTCTTCGGCGACAACGAATTCCGGATTCGCGCCCTCGCCCACAAGATTGCCGCCAAGGCCCTCGCACAGCGACTGGCGAAAAAAAACTAGGCTGGCAAAAGTGGCTGGAAAGCCCTCCGGGAGCGTAGAAAGAGGAGATCGAACCCCGGGAGGAATCCACCCATGCGCAAACGACGACAACGACCACGCCCGCAACCGGACCGGGCCCTGACCCTGACGCCGGTCCTTCTTGACTGCCCCGAATGCCAGCACCGGACCTATGCCGACTACAATAACTATCGCACCATCAGTACTCTCGACGGCGTCTTCCGACTGACCCTGACCATCCGACGCTGCCCCAATCCCACCTGCCCCCGCTTCCTCCGCCCCTATCGGCCCGAGGCCGAGCCCCACTTCGCCTTGCCTTATCATGAGTTCGGACTCGACGTCATGGCGCTGGTCGGCCGGCTCCGCTATGCCGAGCACCGCAGCATCCCCGAGATCCACCGCGAGCTCACGCACCGCGGGCTCATCCTGGCCGAACGCACCGTCACCAACCTGTTGGACCGCTACGACGAGCTGCGGTCCCTGGCCACGGCCGATCCCCAGCGACTCGGTCCGCTGTTGCGCCCGCAGGGCCGCGTCATCCTGGCCATCGACGGCCTGCAGCCGGATGTCGGCCACGAGGTCCTCTGGGTGCTGCGCGACTGCCTCTCCGGCGAGATCCTCCTGGCCAAGAGCCTGCTGTCGTCCACGGCCCAGGACCTGGCCGGCCTGATCGACCAGGTGCGGAAGGTCCTGCCGGTGCCGATCACCGGCGTGGTCTCCGACGGTCAGGAGAGCATCCGCAACGCCGTGGCTATCGCCCTCAAAGGTGTCCCCCATCAGCTCTGCCATTTCCACTACCTCCGCGAGGCGGCCAAGCCGATCTACGAGGCGGATCGCCACGCCAAGAAGGAGTTGAAGAAGCGGGTGCGGGGCATCCGGAAGATCGAGCGTGCAGGCGGAGAAGGAGCTGGAGGACGACGCGGAGGACGCGGAGGCGGAGGTGGTGCGGGACTACTGCGCCGCGGTGCGCGGGGCCTTGACCGACGACGGACTGCCACCGCTTTCGGCCTCCGGGCTGAAGCGGCAGGATCGATTGAGCCGGATTGCCGCCAACTTGGACGATGTCGTCGCCAAGGCGGGCGACCTGCCCGGGGGTTTGAAACGGCTGAGGCAATTGCTGCGGCGCGGGCTGGAGGAGACGGCCGCGCTGTTCCCGGCGGTGCGCGAGTCGTACCAATGGGTCAAGTGCGCTGCCCGGATCCTCAAGAACGAGGAGGGGCTGCCGGCGAAGAAGGTGCGGCGGCGGCTGGTGCAACTGCTGGCGCGAATGCGCCGGGCGGTGGCGACGACAGACGAGCCCACGGTGCGGGCGGGTTTGAAGCAGTTCGTGAAGGTGACCCGGAGCTACTGGCCGGGCTTGTTTGCCTGCTACGAGTCGTCGGATCTGCCGCGGACGAATAACGACCTGGAGCACACCTTCGGCAGTCATCGCTACCACGAGCGCCGGGCCAGCGGTCGGCGTCGGGGGTCGCCGGGCCTGGTGGTGATGGGCTCGGCGCGGGTGATCTCGGGGCTGGCGACGCGGCTGCGGCCGGACGAAGGCTTGGTGCTGAGCCCGGGCTATGTTGAGGATTGGAAGGGACTGCGCGCGGAACTGGAGGCGCGGCGGGAATCGCGGCGGAAGCAACGCCGGTTCCGCCACAATCCCGATGCCTACCTCAAGGACTTGGAGCACCGCTGCCTCCAGCTAACTTTGCCAGCCTAGAAAAAAACGGATACCACGGCTCCAGTGTGACCTGCCCCCACTGTGGGATGACCGCCGAATTCCACTCGCACCGCGCCCCTACCCCTCTGAGCCTTGTCGGTCCTGTCCCCTACCAGCGCGCCTATTATCTCTGCCGGTGCTGTGGCCAGGGGAGCTTCCCGTTCGATGAGGCGGCGGGCTTGACGGCACGGAAGCTGACACCCGCTTTGGAGCGGGTCACGACCTTGGCCGGGACGGTCGCCGACAGTTTCGAGAAGGGGGGCGAACTGCTCGAAGAGATGGCCGGCGTTCGGCTCGGGGAATCCACGGTCGAACGAACCACCGAAGGCGCGGGTCAACGGCTAGCGGACGTCGTGCAGGCCGGTGTGGCGCTGGGTCCCAAGGGGGATTGGCCCTGGCACAAGGACTACGACGGCCGCCGATGTGCCTACGTCGAACTCGACGCCACTGGCGTCCGGCAGCAAGGCCAGGCCGGCGGCGCCGCCGAGGGCCGGATGGCCTACGTGGGGATGGTCTGCAACCCCAGTCCCGAATGGCCGTGGCCGGACGAGAAGCCGGTGCCGATGCAGGCGCGTTACCTCTCGGGGATGTACTCCTTGGAAGACTTCGGTCCGCTGCTCCGCACGCCGGCCGGGCACGTCGGCATGGATCGGGCCGATCGTTGGATCGGGCTCTCCGACGGCGGCAATGGGCTGGAGGACCGGCTGCGGGAGAACTTCCCGCGAGTGGAAGTGATCATCCTTGACTTCTTTCACCCCGCGGAGAAGCTCACCGGACTGGCACGGCTGCTTTACCCTCAGGACGAGGACCAATCCGAGGATCAAGCGCGGCAATGGTGTCATCTCCTGAAGGAGGAAGGGGGCGCGGTTCTGGCGGCGGTCCTGCGCGAAGGGGACTGGCCGCGCCGGGTGGGCCTGAGCGAGGCCGTCGACGAACTGGTCGGTTACCTCCAGCGGAACGCGCATTGGATGGAGTACCCCGAATACTTGGCCCACGGCTGGTGCATCGGCAGTGGCGCGGTGGAGCGCGCGTGCAAAACGGTCGTGGGCCAACGACTGAAGTTGGCCGGCATGCGTTGGGGCGAGGACGGAGCCAATGCCGTTTGCCACCTCCGCGCGCTCTACCGCAGCGAAAAAGGCCAATGGGAAGCCTTCTGGAGCCGCGATTTCTCGCACAACTGATCGCCTGTACCACCAACTAATGTGACGCACACCGAAATCGGCGTTCAAGATTCGAGATTCCGGATTCCAGATGGGGAAGGATTCGGCAATCCGGAATCTCGAATCGGGAATTCGGAATCCCCACAGGCGCGGCACGTCGCAAGGATTCGAGATTCCCGATTCCAGACCGGAATGATTCGGGAATCCGGAATCTCGAATCGGGAATCCGGAATCCCCAGAGGCGCGACACGTCGCAGGGATTCGAGATTCCCGATTCCAGACGGGGAATGATTCCGGAATCCGCAATCCGACCAGTGGCGCGCACGTGCGCAGGGATCCTACGGAGGAAGACCCTACCGATGGGCCGGCGGCTTGAAAGGAGGCTGATGAGCGGCCTTGTACGAATCGGTACCCTCGGTAATCGTGATCAGTTGGTCCGAGGCCACATTCGAGAACACCTGAGTGGTCCGGCTCGTCGGCCAGGTCACCGTGAGGCTCGTCACCGACGTCGCGCCGCCGAGACCGATCATCTCGACCAGCGTATTGCCGCCGAAGCTGCCGTTGTTGCCGATGACCCGATAGATCGACCGCAGACGGCCGTCGCTGTCCTTGAGGTCGGCCCGGATCCGCGCCCCGATGGCCGAGCGATTGGTCCGGGTGCCGACCAGCTTGACCTTCAGCCAGTGCCGGTCATGACCGGGGTTCTGGAACAACACGTTATAAGCCTGGTCGCCGGGAAACCCACCACCCAGGACGCAGAACAGGTCCAGGTCGCCGTCGCAATCCCAGTCGGCGAACGAGACCCCGTGACCTTTCTGAAGGTGCCCCGTCCGGGACGAATCGGTCACGTCTTCGAAGCGGCGTCCCTCGACGTTCTTGAGCATCACGTTGGGAACCAGCCCCGAGTACGACATCTCGCCCGTCCCAAAATAGGCGTCGAGGTAACCGTCGTTGTCGATGTCCCCGAAGTTCGCCCCCATCGCGAAGAGGGGCGCATCCAGGCCGACCTCACGGCTGACGTCCTGGAAGCCCGGCTTGCCCAGGTTGCGGTACAGGCGAGGATGTCCGGGGTTTTCCTTCTCCTTCAGGCCGATCCGGTAGGCCACCAGATTCACGAGAGTCGGGTTGAAGTCGTTGACGCAGAGGTCCAGCTTGCCGTCATTGTCGTAGTCCCAGAACCAGCAGGCGAAGGAGCGCAGGTGCGACGGTCCCGCCACCCCCATCTCCCTGGTAACATCCTTGAATGTGCCATCCCCTTCGTTGTGATAGAGGTGACACGGGCGGTCCATGTACGAGACGAACAGGTCGAGTCGGCCGTCGTCATCGTAGTCGCCCCAGGCTGATCCCTTCGCGACCCCATCACCGACGACGCCGGCCTCCAGGGCGACATCCTTGAAGGTGCCGTCGTGCTGGTTGTGATAGAGCCGGCAGCACTCGCGAGGGTTGGGATTCTTGGTATGGAACTCGCCGCAGACGAACACGTCGAGCCAACCGTCGTTGTCATAATCGCCCCAGGCCGCCGACTCGGTCGAGATCGGCTCTCCCAGCCCACTCTTCAGCGTCACGTCCTCGAAGACGCCGTCACCGGTGTTCCTCAACAACGAGAGCCGGCCCGGCTTCTCCCACGCCCCCCGCAGCAGCAGGACGTCGGGATGACCGTCGTTGTCGTAATCGCCGCGTGCCAGGTTCAAGGCGTAGACCTGGGCGTCGAGGCCCGCCGCCTCGGAGTAGTCGTCGAACGTCCCATCCCCCCGGTTCAGGAAGAACGAAGCCCCACGATCGACGTCGATCGAGGTGACGAACAGGTCGGGAAGATCATCGCCATTGAAGTCGTCGAAGACGCTCCCACCGGCGAGGTTCGCGCCCCTGACGCCCAGTCCCGCCAAGGGCGCCACGTTCTCGAATGCCCCCACATCGATCTTCGAGCGGAACCCGTCGATCGGGATGAGGTATTCCGGCGGGACCCGCTCCGGATACTCGCCAAGGGTCATATACGCGACATTCAGCAGCCATCGGAAGCGAAGGTCGCCGGGTCGCAACTTCAGGTAATCGGTGAAGCGCTGGACGGCCTCGCGCGAGCCGTCCTGCTGGATGTGGACGGCCTGGCGATCGATCGGGAAGATGCAGCTCGAGGGGCCCAGGCACTCGAGGCAGTTCTCGATCTCACCGCGCCGCAGGGCGGCGATGCCGAGCAAGGCGTGAAACTCACCCTGGATCTCCGGCGGGAAGTCCGGGTTCCGGCTCATGTCCAGAGCCCGTCGCAACCATGAGGAGCCCTCGCCGAAATCGCCCTCATGCAGGTAGAAGAACGCGACCTCGCGCGCCAGCGGGATCGCCTGGAGGGCTTGCTGGAACGTCGGATGTGCGCCGAGCCGGAGCCGATCGTATTCCGCTCGCTTGACCGCGAGCCCCCGTGACCCTCGCACCCGAATGGCCGAACGCAACTCCGCCAGCGAGCTCGGGTCGCGGATCGTTCCCTTGAACGCGTAAGCCTCGACCCCCATCGCGAGATCGAGCGAACGCCGGTCCACACAAACCCGGGCATCCGTCCCGGGAGCATTGGGGTCGGGGTACCACGTCACGTCGCGATTGTTGGCTTCCGGATTCGCTTCGGAAGAGAGCGTCCGTGCCGACGTGCCGGATGACCCGAACCAATCCCTACCGCCTGTGAGCCAGACGACCATCCCCAGTGCCGCCACGACGCAAAAGCTTCCCCCGAAGAAGAGCCGGAGAAATCCTTTCATCGCCTGTTCCTCTCACCGCGCCGACCTACGATCGCAACGACGCCCTGGCACTCCCAAGGATCGGCGCGCACACCGAACGCGACCCGCCTTGTGCGGTCCACGCTTGGATTGGGTACGTCCCAGGGCCAATCCGAACACATCCCCCTGGCCTCCTTTCCGAAAACGGAAAGGACGGTCGCACACCCCTTACGTAAGGGGAATTGCCATGATTCCGCTCAATTCCGGGCACATCGGCGCAAACTCAATCACGCAAAAGACTTATGACATCAAAACGGCTTGACGCATCAAAACCGACTGACGTCTGAAGTCCTGGATCATCAATGGGTTGCGCCGGAAGTCTTCCGGATTTCGCGGGGTCGTATCAGGGGGGGGTCCTCGGGAGTACGCGGCACAATCGTGAAGCGCACGAACCGAACCGCCTCGCAATGGGCGAAATCCGGGAAACCGAGAACCTATTTCATTAGGCGACATCCGGGCGAAAAGAACCCGAGAATTCATCAGGCTCCTCGGAATTGGCCGAGAATCCTCGATCATCCCGGGAGACTCGCCTTCTGGTAGACCCGGTCCCCCGATTGCCGGGCCCTGGTATTCGGTGGGTTTGCAAATCGACGTCGTTGAGGATCGATACGGCCATTCGAACCGTGATCGTCGGCACGATGCTGTCAGCGGGACCCTTGAGGATCCTTTCGGCCTGGGACACGTCGGCTACCGTGGGCGTCGGCAGCGGCCCTGCCGTCGGCCGGGGATCGCCGTTGTGTCCAGGGTCGGGCAACTTGCCGGATGAACTTCTCAGGAAGGTCCGCCGGTATTCCGATGGCGAGAGGGGAGGAAGAGGTAATAGACGGGAATACCTGCGAGGATACTCAGAAGAGAATAGACGGAGATCATGGGTCGCTCGCTGAATGCCGCGAGGGTCAGGCCACCCGTGACCAGGAGGAAGACCGCCGGCGTAAAGGGATATCCGGGGGTCCGGAACGGCCGGATCAGATCGGGGCGATTGCGGCGGATCAGGTAAATCGAGCTGACCGTGAGCATCGAGAACATGGCGAGGCCCACGCTGGCGTAGATCACGATACTCTCGAACGACCCTGACCAGAGGATGACCAGCGCCCAGCCGCACTGCAATGCGGTCGCTATCGTCGGCGCCTGCGTCCGAGGCGAGAGGCGACCTGCGATGGCCGGGAAGTGGCCGGCCCGCGCCATGACGTAGGTGACCCGCGGGCCGGTAAGGACGTAGGCGCTCAGAGAGGCCAGGAGCGTCAGTCCGATCGCCACGGAAAGGGGGGACGATATGGCAGGTCCGAACAGCCGCTTCGCCGCGAGTTCGGCGATCGGTGCGACCGCGTTGAACCCCTGGGCTTCGGCAATCGCCCGGACATCGGCCGATGGCAGGGCCAGGGCGAAGACCGTGTTGAGCCCGAGGTACAAGAGGATGACCACGGCCGTACCGATCAAGATGGCGCGGGGGAGCACACGACCCGGGTCCCGGACCTCGCCGGCCATGTAGCTCGCGGCATTCCAACCGGTGTAGCCGTAGGAGATGTAAACCATCGAGAAGAACATCGCCGAGACGACCTTGAGGTCGATCGGAGGTCGGTCGAACAGGTTCGCCCTGGCCCCCCAGCCGGCGGCCGTCAGGCCCGCCACGAGGAATCCTACGAGCACCAGCAGTTTGATCAGCGTGACCGCCGAGTGGGCCCGGGTCGTGTGCCGAGGGCCGGAGACGTGGATCAACCCGAACACCAGGATGGCCACCGTCGCGATCGACAGTTGGGCGAGCCGAGCCGTCGGTCCGGCCAGGTTGAACGGGGCCACGAGGTATGTGGCCGAGGCGAACGCCGAGGCCGCGATCGGCGCCGAGAACCCGATCAGGAACGAGGTCCATCCGGACAGGAAGGCCACCAGTGGCCCGTACGCCGCATCGAGGTAGATGTAGTCCCCACCGGATTGCGGGATCGCCGCGGCCAGCTCGGCCACGGTCAAGGCGCCGCATAGGGCGACCAGCCCTCCGACGAGCCAGAGCGCGATCATGAGCTGATTGCTGCCGACAGATGCGACGGTGAACCCCGACGTGGTCAACACGCCGACCCCCACCATGCTGGAGATCACGAGATAGGCCGCCAGGAACGGGCCATAGGCTTGTGGCACCCTGGCCGATTCCGCGGGGGCGTCCGAGGTCGATACATGCGTCGTCATCATCCAGGCCCTTCTCCGGTGGCGGCAATACCCGTTGTCGTGTCGCGGCCAGGCAAGGTCAGGGGGCTTCGCTTCCCTCTCGGCTTACGGTCCACAGCGCCGATGCCGACTCGACGCCTAACCGCGACGAAAGCCTCGTCCCGGCCGGCGCACGGCGGTCGCGATCATGGCACGCGCTTGTAATGGGTATCCCACTCGTACAGGCGAAAACGCTCCCGCTCGTAGTGATGCAGGGCCGTGTAAGGTGGCGAGAAGTGGTCGCCGAGCAGGTCCTTTCGGACAAAGAAGGCGTTAACCCCGCTGAGACAGCATCCTACGAGCGCGTAGCCTTTCTTCTCCCCGAGCTTGGTGATCGACTCGAGGCTTGCGGCGGTGCGCGTCGTGTAGTCCCACATCGCCTTGGGATCGTAGGGGATCACCCACTCGATCGGCGGCGGGTAGATCGGGTTGTATTCCATGCAGACCACCCTGGGCCGGTAGTTCTCGATCTTCTCCCAGACGTAATAATCATTGCGGTCGATGTCAATCGAAAGGAAGTCGAACTCGGCAGGAACATCGGCTTCCTTGAACAGGCTCTCGATGTTCTCGGCGGTGATGAACGAATTCATAATGGTGAGCGCCTTGGCGTCAACCTCGGGGCGGTAATGTTCGCGGGCATTGGCAATGGCTGGAGCGTCGCCATCGATCCAGAGTCCGCGCCATCCCTGGCGGACTCGAAGTGCCGTGTTGTTCTCGAATCCGTCGCTCGCTCCGAACTCGACGAAGTAACGGTTGGTCGTGCCGATCCGCCGGAAGATCTCAGTGATGATTCCATCCTCGCCGTTCTGCGAGTAAACACGGTACTCGTGCGGGTTGAGATCCTTCGGCTCGCGATGCTTCGGACTGCTGAGAAGGCTCCGGATCTCCGCGTGGGCCTGGAAGTTGGCGGTGCTCTGGGTGACCCAGAGCAGTTTTCGTGCGGCTTTGTGCACCCGGTCATACTCAGCCGTCGCGGCCGGGACCAGGCCAAGGACACCGGCGCCGATCAGGGCGATCCCAGCAACCGTAGCCAGTCCCGCCACAATCCCCAGCAGGCTGCCCCTCGATCCCGCCGGCCCGCCGCGCGAGGGCCAGGAAAACAATCAGCCCGATGATCCCACACAGCAGAGTTCCGCCACCCCCAACCAGCAAGAAAGCGGAATCCCGGACGGCCTGGGAGAGACTCAAGGGAGCCATGAAGCACGTCTCCGATTCGTCAGGAACAAGTGGGCGCGATCGCAACGTATACGATAGGGAATCGACCTTCCGAGATCGAGAGTCTGTTCCGAAAGGTACAGACTCTGAAAGAATGTCAAACACCTGTTGTTGTGTCAGCTACGGCATGGGACCGATCAGTCACGGCGATAGGATGGCCGGCGAATCAGCAGGAAGGGTGCCCTTGTTTCATCCCGGCGATTCATCGATCACGGCCGAAGTATCTTGGACGCAATGCGCCGCGATTACAAGCAAAAAGTGATATCCAAATTCGCGTTGTTTTTTTCCAACATCCGCATCCACGTGAGTGAGGACGCGCGTGAGAAGGGAACCGACACCGATCCAATCCTGACACCAATCGAACAGCGGTGGGTTTGCAGGTCAACGTCGATGAGGATCCACCCGGCCAATCGGGCGGTAATCGTCGGCACGATGCTGTCAGCGGGTCCCTTGGGGATCTTTTCGGGCTGGGAAGCGTCGGCTAAGATCGAATCTTCGACCGCACCAATCTCGTGGGCCTGGGCCGCGAGTGGTTCGCCTGCGCGCACCCCACCAGGTGGCCCGACCCGGAGGGGAAGCGCAAGGCACGGGAACTCGGCAAGGTGACCGCCGAATCCTTCGGTTGCGGGGATCATTTGCAGGCGCGCGGCTGAGAGGGTTGAAGGAGGTCGGATGACGCGGCGAACGCAGGTCCTCGTCATGGCTACGGGCGCGATCGCGATCGCGGGGGTTGCCCTGCTCGGCGCGTGGCTCGCGCCGAGGCTGTTCGTCGGGCCGCTCGAGAAGGCCCGCGCCGCCTACGAGGACCGCGACTGGTCGACCGCGTCGGCACTGGCCCGCGCGACCTTGCGACAGCGGCCGGACGACCTGGAGGCCCGTCGCCTGATGGCCCGATCCTACAGCCGGATGGGCCGCGACGACGTGGCCCAGAAGTCGTTCGGCCGCCTGGATGACGCGGCGATGCAGGCCGAGGATTACTTCCTGCTAGGCTCCGGCCTGGTCCGGCAGGACCGGCTCGAGCCGGCCCTTACCGTCCTGGAGAAGGCGCAAACGCTCGACCGGTCTCACGCCGAGACGCTCCAGGAGCTGGCGCGGCTGTACGCCCGGCTGAACCGGCTGGGGGACGCGGAGGAGGTCGCCGCGCGGCTGGCGGCGATCCCGGGTTGGGAGTCGCTCGGCGGCGTCATCCTGGGCATGCTCCGCGACCGGCTAGCCGATCCCGCCGGTGCCTCGGCGGCACTGGCCGGCGCGTTGCGGGCCGACCCCCTGTTGCGCGGGCGCCGGCTCCCCCGGCGGCGGTCCGCAAGGTGCTCGCCCGAACCCTGCTCCAGACGAGCCAGCCCGCCGAGGCCAGGGCACACCTGGAGGCCGTCCTGGCCGGCGGACCGGATCCCGAAGCGTCGTGGCTCATGAGCCGGGCCGAATTGCTCTCCGGCGACATCCCGAAGGCGGCCCAGTTCCTGTCCGCGGCGAAGGACTATGCCGCGGCCGATCCCGTCCGCCCCGAACCGGCCGCTTACGTCGGCGCCCGGGCCTGTGCGCCGTGCCATGCGACCATCTATCGGGCCGAGCAGAACAGCCGGCACGCCCGCACGTTCCTCCTGCCCAAAGACCTGGCGGACTTACCCCTTCCTAAAAAGCCCGTCCCCGACCCGGCCGTCCCCGGGGTGACGCACGCGTTCAGCCGCGAGGTCGGAACGATCAAATTGGAGACCCGCGACGGGGACAGCGTCCGCAGCGCCTTGGTCGCCTACGCCCTCGGCTCGGACCACCACGGCCAGACGCTGATCGGCCGCGACGAGCACGGGAAGGCGCGTGTCTTCCGGCTCTCGATGTTCGACCATCACGCCCTCTGGGCGCTGACGCCGAACGTCCCGCCCCCGCGAGCCGACGACCCCGACGAGGTGATGGGCCAGTACCTCTCGACCGATGCCCTGCAGACGTGCCTGGACTGCCACGTCACCAGTCTCCGCGCCGCGCGAGACCGCAGCGTGCCGGAGGCCGCCGACCGGGGGATCGGCTGCGAACGGTGTCACGGGCCGGGGAGCAACCACCTCGCGGCGGTGGCGGCCCATTTCGACGATTTGGCGATCGCCCGCCCCAAGCTGGCCTCCGCCCCGCAGATCACCCGCCTCTGCGCCGCCTGCCATAACTCGGACAACCTGCCGCTCTCGGAAACCGATCCCCTCACCATTCGGTTTCAGACCCGGACGCTCCCCCTCAGCCGCTGCTACACCGAGAGTGCCGGGGGCCTGAGTTGTCTCACCTGCCACGACCCCCACCACGACGCGGAGACCTCGCCCACCCACTACGAGGCGCAGTGCCTATCGTGCCACGGGTCGGCCCAGGCCCCGACCTCGCGCGCCACCAAGCGCGCCACGCTCGCCAAAGGAGTGCGTCGGACCCCCTGTCCCGTCAACCCCTCCCACGACTGCTTGAAGTGCCACATGCCGGCCACGCCCTCGCCGACCCACCACGCCGCGTTCACCGATCACCACATCCGGATCCATCGTCCGCCCGAGCACGCAAACGGACCCTGAACTTGACCTTTGCCGTTTATCAACTTCCCTAACGCGGCCTTCGGCCGCAACCCAATCGGGATTCCCGATTCGAGATTCCGGATTCCCGAAGAGGAAGGATCCGGGAATCGGGAATCGCGAATCCGGAATTCGGAATCCCCAGAGGCGCGCAGGCGGCAGGGAGCCTACGGAGGAAGACGTTTCAACGGCCATGAATATCTCAAACGTCAACTCTCCAAGGAGGGGATCGGCTACGAGGAATTGGCCAACGGGATCTTGAGCTGCGCCAACCCCCAGCGGATGCAGGAGTTGGCCGACAGTTTGACGCCGGCGCGGTATCCTCTTGTTCTTGAGCAAATGGCAGAACCATCTCCCCTATCCGTTCACGCTGGACGAGCAGCGGGCCGGGTGTCGTTATCAGGCCTCGATCAGCCAGGTGGAGTTTGCCCGCACCCAGGTCTTTGATCGACCGGTGCATGGCCGGATCTTCTTCGAGGAGGTGCTCCGCGAGAACATCGACCTGGGGCGTCCCGACAACCTGCAGCTCATCTTCCAGCGGCGCGTGATCAAGACGACGCCAGGTCCGTTTCGCACTCGGGT
>CAWJTV010000031.1:0-363834 GCA_963845755.1 uncultured Planctomycetota bacterium | reverse complement strand
CAACGTGTCTCTCGAACGACTCGGAAGCCGCGCGGACCGTGGAGGTCATTCCCCGACAGATGATGACGACCAGCAACAACCCACCGATCCTGCTCGTGCGTTTCATGGAAGTTTTCCTCTCCGATATCTGGACTCGGGACGATCTTACCCTGACCTATGGGTCCTTCTCAAGTTTCTATCGATGCATCGATCAGGGTGCAGGAACGCTAATGATTTTTCACGCAGCGATGGGTGCTTGCGTGTCGCGACCTGGCCGCGCGTAGGGATGACCTGGCCGGTTGCGAATCTGGTCGATGAATTCCTCGTCGTCGTTGAGCCAAGCCGCGCGGAGGTTGAGCACGGCCTCGGGGTTGGCGTTGTTGTTCCAGAATTTCTCGCTCCCTTTGGCGCCTGGTTGAGCTGCTTGACCCACGATTCCACCGGGCTGCTGGTGATGGGTAATCCGACCCGGCGGTAGCGCGGGTAGTCCATGCGCGACTGATTATTCTCCAAGTAGCCGCGCTCGCGATCGAGCACGCACCAGGGATGGTCGGGGTCGTCTTTGGGATTCGTCGGTGGATCGATCCGGCTTTGGTGATCGGCGATCTCGCCCAGGACGTCCCCGACGCGACCTTCCCAGCACGACTCCGCCCAGTGCCGGCCCAACTCAACGCCTTGGCCAGTGGCCTTGGCCGCGGCGTGCACGTGTTCCGCGGCGTGGACGAAATCCAGGATCGGCTCGAAGTCGGCGAAGTGACGACGCTGGATCGACCAGTTATACGGCAGGCCGTCGCTGACGAAGGCCTTGGCCGTGGCGGTGAAGAAGCCGCGCCGGTCCGCGGCGGCAGCCGCCATCCAACCGAACGTCTCGCTGTCATTCAAGGTGGCCAGCCCGGAGCGGACCACCGGGACCGGTCTCCAGTCCGGTTTCTCGGCCGGGGTCGCCGATTCACTCGCCGGTGGCAGCTCGACAGCCGATCCCAGAGGTCCAGCAAAGCACGTGGGGAGGTTCGGCTGTGGATCGACGTCGGATACCTGACGCTTCATCCGCAGCAGGACGGCCGTCTTGGTCTCCCTCCAAGCCGGCTCGTGGACCCCCGGCCCGTGGTCGGGTTGGCGCACCTGAATACGACCGCCATCGATCATGACGGCGGCCAACTCGATCGGCGGATTCGCGGCCGTCGTCGGCGTCATCAACGGGCGATCTTTATAGGCCGTCGTCCGCTCGGTTTGCTCATCGACTCCGATGCCTCCCTGTTCCTGGCAGAGCGTCTGGAGGTGGCGGGGTGAGATCTTCAGTTCCGCAGCGATGCCGGCCAATTTCGCGGCCTCGGCGAACGAGCGGGCGGCGATGGCCATCGCGACCAGGATTGCCCGCATCGTCGGGCTATAGCCGCGGTGATCCAAGCCCTGGCGCGGTCTATTGGGGGAAAAAGACCCGCCGGCATCGCGGGCAAGAGTGCCGTGCCTCTTTGAGGGAGATCGGCCCGTCGCGGGTCTCCAGCGGTCGCTCTTGGATGGTTCCGGCGCAAGCCTGGCCGCAACCGGGACAGGGTTGCTCGTGCTCGGCGGACTCGGCGCATTGAGACGCGGTTTGCTCGCAGAGCAGGCGTGCCACCTTGCGACCGGCTTCGTGAGCGCGTTGCTCGATGGTGGCGAAGTCGAGCCCCGCACCCGTCTGATCAACCGCGAAGAATTCTTCCTTGACCATCCCGAGAAGTCGCTGAAGACGGGCATCCTGGGCCGAATCGGTAGGCGAGCCGCGAAACATGACGATCCTCCATGATCAAGCTATCTTGCCCCAACGTCCTTCCACCCTATCAAAATTCGTCGAGTTCTCCTATTGACGTTTGGCTACACCCGGATGTGGCGACATTAGCGTTCCTGCTCCCCATCGATCACTCTCCGCCGAATTGAGATTGACCGATTCCCGAGGAATCCCTAAAGTTCGGCCCGATTGTCAGAAAACCTGAACGAATTCTGGCTCCGCCCAGATGAGAATGGGGAGATGCCACGTGATGGTCGCAAAGGATCGCGGTCGCAGGTTGGGGTTGGTGGGATGCGGGGTGCTCGTCGGTGCGCTGGCCGCGGCCCATCAGGCGACGGCCCAGAGTGGCGGCCAGCGTCCCGATGGGGCGCGGACGCGCCCTGGAGCCGGAGCCGCCGCTCCGGCGGACGGGCCCAAGCGTCTGAGTGACATCGACGTGCCACCCCTCCAGAAGACGCGGATTCCGGTCAACCCCTCAGACCCGATCGCCGTGGTGAATAATCAGGTGATTTCGCGCCAGCAGCTCGCCGACGAGTGCGTGGCCCGCGAGGGGAAGAAGATCCTCGACATCCTGGTCAACCGGACCTTGATCGAGCAGGCCCTCGCGAGGAAGAAGCTGTCGGTCACCGCGGCGGAGATCGACGAGGAGATCGACCAGGTCGCGCATCGGTTCGGCATCGGCCGCGAGGGCTGGCTCAAGACCCTGGACAAGGAACGTGGCATCAGTCCGTCCCAGTACGCGCGGGAGATCATCTATCCGGCGCTGGCGCTGCGGAAGCTCTCTGCCGACCGGGTCCAGGTGACACCCCGGGACTTGCAGGACGCCTTCGAGTCGCAGTACGGGGACAAGCTGCGCTGCCGGATGATCCTGGTGGACAAGCTGGACACGGCGAGGACGCTCTGGGAGGAGCTGCACAAGAATCCGGGCGGCTTCGAGAAGCTGGCGCAGGAGCACTCGATGGACCCCAGCAGCCGGTCCCTGGGGGGTCTCCTGGGCCAACCGATCACCCGGCATGCAATTCCCAAGAACCTCAGCGAAAAGGCATTCGAGCAGTTGGTCGACGGCGATCCCAACGATCGGGACCCCACGCACAAACCCAAGGACGGCGACTTCACCGGTCCGATCCAGGCGGCGGAGGCGGTCTGGGTGATCCTTCGCCGCGAGTCGATCGAGCCTGCGGCCAAGGGGATCAGCCTGAAGGACGAGACGGTCCGCAAGCAGGTCTACGAGATGATCTACCAGGTCAAGCTCAAGGAGGTCATGGAGAACTACTTCAAGGAGCTGATCAAGGCGGCCGCCGTCGAGAATCGCCTGACAGGACAGGTCAAACTGGCCGATGAAGAGAAGGACCCGGAATATCGCGTGGACGGCAATGTCAAGCTGATGGGCAACAACGGTGGCGACGCGACGCAACCGCCCGCGCCGAGTGCCGTCGGCAACGGGTCGAGGGCCAAGTTGCCCGCGCCGGCCGCGCTCTCTCAGGAGGCCGCCAAGGAGTTCCGTCCGCTCAAGCCCGGCGGCAACCCTACGACTCCGCCGTCTCAGTGAGCCTGCGGGGCCGAGGGTGCGGGATGCGGGTCGGGGGAAATCCCCCCTGGAATCGAGGTGGACTTTCGCCCCGCAATGAGCGAAGCCGAAGCTCCCCGCCCCTCCGCCGCGCAGCGATCGCAGAGCGCATGCGCGCTTCTGGACAACCGCTCTCGCTTTCGGGATAGTGGTAAGGACTTCTCGCCCGTTTACCACCGAGGAGCGACTCCGGAGCGAACTCATCCATGGCCGCCGCCGCGACGATCGACCCACGCGACTACATCCGCGACATCCCCGACTTCCCCAAGCCAGGCATCCAGTTCAAGGACATCACCCCGTTGCTGGCCGATCCCGGCGCCTTCGGAGCGTCGATCGACCGGTTCGAGCGGGCGTTTGCGGGACGGGGGATCGACACCATCGCCGCGGCCGAGGCCCGCGGGTTCATCTTCGGCGCCCCGCTGGCCCTGCGATTGGGCGCCGGCTTCGTGCCGATCCGCAAGCCGGGCAAGCTCCCGTACGCCACGGTCGCGATGGAGTACCAGCTCGAGTACGGCAGCGACCGCCTGGAGGTCCACAAAGACGCCTTTCGCGCCGGCAGCCGTGTCCTCCTGATCGACGACGTGCTGGCCACCGGCGGCACCATGCGCGCCTGCCGCGACCTGGTCGAGTCCACGGGCGCCGAGGTCCTCGCCTGCGCGTTCCTCCTCGAGCTCTCGTTCCTGGAGGGTCGCACCAAGCTCGAGCCCACCGAGATCTTCAGCCTGATCACGTATTGAGTCGCCCACCGTGAACGACGCCTGGATCGCCGATCGGATGAAGTACATCGACGCCTCGGGCATCCGCAAGGCGTTCGAGATGGCCAAGTCGATGAAGGACCCGATCAACCTCTCGATCGGCCTGCCCGATTTCGACGTGCCCGAGCCGGTCAAGGTCGCGGCGATCGCGGCGATCGCCGAGGGCCATAACGCCTACACGGTCACACAGGGAATTCCGGAGCTGCGGACGAAGCTTCAGCAGGCGGTCGATGACCAGTTCGGCCATCCCGACCGCCAGGTCCTGGTCACCGCGGGAACGTCCGGAGGGCTGCTCCTCGGGTTGTGCTGCGCAGTCAATCCGGGCGACGAGGTCATCATCTTCGACCCGTACTTCGGAATGTACCGGCATCTGGCGACCCTGGCCGGCGGCGTCTCGATCCTGGTCAACACCTATCCCGACTTCCGCATTGAGGCGAGTCGCGTTGTCTCGCTCCTGACCGAGCGGACCAAGTGCGTCGTTGTCAACTCGCCGGCGAATCCGACGGGGATCGTCGCCACGGCCGACGAGATGCGTTCCCTGGCCGAATTGTGTCGCGAACGAAGCATTCTCCTGATCAGCGACGAGGTGTACCGGGCCTTCTGCTATGACCACGCTTTCTTCTCGCCCACAACCTGGAATGAGGACGTCCTGGTCGTCAACGGCTTCAGCAAGACGTACGGCATGACCGGCTGGCGGCTGGGGTATGCCCATGGTCCAAGCCGCCTGATCCAGGAGATGGCCAAGCTCCAGCAATTCAGCTTTGTCTGCGCCGAGCATGGCGCAATACGGCGGGGTCGTCGCCCTCGACCAGGACCTGACCGCCCAGATCGACGCCTACCGCCGCAAGCGCGACATGGTTGTCCACGCCTTGAAGGATGACTTCGACCTTCCCTATCCCGAGGGCGCCTTCTACGCCTTCCCCCGCGCCCCGTGGGGCACCGCCAGCGAATTCGTCGCCGAGGCGATCAAGAGGAATCTGCTCATCATCCCTGGCAACGTCTTTTCTCGCCGCGATACGCACTTTCGCATCTCCTACGCGGTTGACGACGCGACTCTACAACATGGGCTCGAGCTATTGCGCAACTCGCGGTGTCTCCGGCTTACGGCACTTCGACAATGAGCTAAACACACCAAGTCGAGAGTCGGAGATGCGCCCAACCCGAGCGCAGAGCGCCCAAGAGCCGTACGCCTGAGAACAGGTGGAATAACAGGTGATGGACCGTCCTGGAAGGGGAAGTTGTCTCCGCAACACTATGTCATTTAAGGAGTTACGCCGCTCTGATGCGATGATTGGCGTAACTCCTTGTCCGACAATGACTTTGGGCCGATCATCCTGATTGCTCCGAAAAGCCTCTGAGTAAACGATTCTCCCAACTGATTCTCAATCATCCTATATATAACACATCTCGCCCCTAATGCTGCATAGTTTACCATAGCTGTTTTTCAACAACTTCGATGCGCCCTCGACTGGCGCCGTTGCAGGAAAAACAGGAATTCCGGAGGAGCTGTGTAAGGTTCACACCCAGGGTCCCGTATCCTGGTTGAAGACCCATCGATGTTACGTCAGGATGCGCTGGCGATTCACTGGGGTTCACATCATGAATGCTTGCCCGAGCGACGACCGATTGCTGCGCTTCCTCGACGGAGAGCTACAGGCCGTTGAAGATGCCGGGATCGTGGCCCATGTCGAAGACTGCGTCCCTTGCCAGGGACGTCTGGAGCGATTGACTCGAGGTTCTCCGGCCGCGGGCGAAGGACGGTCGGTCGGGACGGTCGAGACCGACAACGATCCAAGCGTTGCCCTGGTGTCAACGGAGATCATCGACGACACGGACGGAGTCGAGTCGTTCCCTGGCGAACCGTGCGATTCCGATCGGACGGATTCCGAGGAGCCCGACGCCGGTGTCGATGGCGGAGGGTCTTCCGAATCGACCTCGGACTTCGGCAACGCTCTGAAGGGGGGCGATGCCGGCAGCACCGAGGACGCGACTTGGGGCGTGCGTTCCGAGGTGGACGACGCCGAGCGGACGACCTCGCTCACCGAGGATGAGCCCGAGCCACACGCGCACAGGCAAAGGCCGGCTCCCGTGGATTGGCCGGTCATCGCGGGCTACGACATCCTACAGCGCGCTGGGCGAAGGCGGGATGGGGGTTGTCTACAAGGCGAGGCACCAGGGCTTGAAACGCCTGGTCGCCTTGAAGATGATCCGCGGCGGGACCCAGGCGCGGTCCGATTATCTGGTCCGGTTACGCGTCGAGGCCGAGGCGGTGGCGAAGGTTCGGCATCCGAACATCATCCAGATCTACGACATCGGCGAGGCTGGGGGGTTGCCGTTCGTCGCCCTGGAGCTACTCGAAGGCGGCGGGTTGGACGATCGCCTCGCGCAATCCCCAGCCGGGACGGCAGGCGGCCGAGCTGATGGTCACCCTGGCCCGGGCCGTTCACGTCGCGCACCAGGCCGGGATCATCCACCGCGACCTGAAGCCGACCAACGTGCTGTACAGCTCGGATGGTGTGCCAAAGATCACCGACTTCGGCCTGGCCAAACAGATCGACTCGGATGCCGGACACACCCAGAGCGGCCAGATCATGGGCTCGCCCAGCTACATGGCCCCCGAGCAGGCGCGGGGCATACGCGCAAGGTCGGGCTGGCGGCGGACGTCTACGCCCTGGGCGCGATCCTCTACGAGATGCTCACCGGGCGCCCGCCCTTCAAGGGTGAGACCCCGATCGAGACGATCCGCCAGGTCATCGACGACGATGTCGTGACGCCGTCGCGTCTGGTCCCACGCGTGCCGCGCAACCTCGAAACCATCTGCCTCAAGTGCCTGCACAAGGAGCCGGCGCGGCGATACGAGTCCGCCCTGGCCCTGGCCGAGGACCTCGGGCGCTATCTCCGCAACGAGCCGATCAAGGCCCGGCGGATCTCCACCTGGGAGCGTGGGGCCAAGTGGGCGAAGCGCCGGCCGATAGCGGCCATGTTCCTGGCGATGATTGTCGCGGCGGTCCCCATCGCTTTTGTAGCGACCCTCGAATGGCAGCGGCAGCAGATTGAGAAGGACCATAGCGAGAGTGCCCGTATTCTGGGGTTGAAGTCCGAGGTCATCCGGGGAGTCTCCCGGGCTCGAGAACAGATGGCCAGCGACAACCTGACCGCGCGCAGGTGACCCTGGCGGACCCGATGCAAACGATCCAGCGGGAGCCCAGACTGGCCGAATTCCGCGACGACGCCGATGCGCTCCTCAAGGAGTTGAAACGACGGGAGGCCGAAATCCTGGCCCGCGAATCCGACCGGGCTCGTCACGTCAAATTCCTCCAGCTACGAGATGATGCACGCTACCATGATATGTCTACCGTTCTGGTCGGCACGAGCAATCCGGGCGCAACTCGCCGCGCGGCAGGTGCCGCACTGGACCTCTACGCGGACAAGAGTTCGGGTGAGACCTGGTCCTTGCAGCCGTTGCCGACGAGCCTGTCCGAGCCTCAGCGGGCCGAGATCGCCGAGGGATGCTACGAGCTCCTGTTGATCCTGTCCGAGGTGGAGCCGACTCCCGACCAGGGCCTGCGGCGACTCGACCAGGCGTCCCGAATGCGTCCGCCCACCCGGGCCTATCATCTTCGGAGGGCCGACTGCCTGGCGAGGGCCGGCGATGCCTCGGCCGCCGATCGCGATCGCCACGCGGCGGACGCCGTCGAGCCTGCGACCGCCTTCGATCATCTCCTGGCTGGGCGAGAGTGGTTCGCGCGGACGAACTTCAGCCGGGCGAGCGAGGAGTTCGACAGGGCGTTGCAGATCCAGCCCGACCATTTCTGGGCGCGTGCCATGTCGGCGGTCTGCTCGTTGCAGCTCAACAGGCCCGTCGAGGCCAAGGCCAGCCTGGACCTCTGCCTCCAGCGCGAGCCGGGGTTCGCATGGCTTTATAACCTCCGCGGGATCGCCTCGGGCCAGGTGGCCCGGATCACCCTGGATCTGCTGGAGAGGCGCCCGGGGACTCGCGGGCAAGTCCCCCCGGTCGATCGGTTGTTCGCGTCGGCCGATTCGGATTACCGGCGAGCGCAGGAACTGCTCGCCAGCAGGCCCGACGATCGACTTCGCTACAGCGTGCTGGTCAATCGTGGCGTGCTCCGGCTCTCATTGCACCGCAACCTCGCCGAGGCCGTGGATCAATTGCAAGCCGCGATCCGCCTCAATTCGTCCGGCGTCGAAGGTTATGCCAACCTCGCGAAGGTCTACCAGGCTCAGGATCAACCCGAGAAGGCGATCGCGGAATTCAGCCGGGCGATCGCGCTGAGCCCGCGGCAGGCGGCCCTGTATCGCGATCGAGCGGACGTCGATCTGGGCCGACCTCAACCGACCCCGGCGAAGCGTGCGCGGGCCCTGGGCGACCTGGAGCAAGCCATTCGTCTCGAGAAGCCAGGCAACCCGGTCCTGGCCCGCGATCAGGTCAACCGGGCGCGGTTGCTGGACAACGATCACCGTGAGGCCGAGGCTCTGGCGGCGTGTGAAGAGGCCATCCGAGTCGTCCCCGACTACCCAGATGCCCATCAATTGCGAATCTGGCTGCTCTTGCGAGCGCGGCGATACGACGATGTCCTCCGCTCTTGCGACGCACTGATCGCGGGCGGGAAGGCCAGGTCCGCGATTCACGAGCTGCGTGGCCTGGCGCGCGAGGCGATCAAGGACATCCCCGGCGCCATCGAGGATTTTTCCGGTGCCATGGCTCTTGGAGGCGACCGCGCCGCACTCCTCAGACGGCGGGGCTGGCTCTACATCGTCGCCGGCGCGGACCAACTGGCGCTGCACGACTTCGAGGCGGCGATTCCCCTTACCCCCTCGCAGGGCGATGCCTACGCCGGGCGGGGCCTCGCACGGCTCCGCCTGGGCGAGCACCGCGAGGGCGTGGCCGACGCGCGAAAGGCCATCAGCTTCGGCGAGCCCACCTCGCGACTGCTTTACAACGCCGCTCGCGTTTATGCGTTCGCGAGCGTCGTGGTCGCGGCCGAGGCCCGCAAGAAGGGTCAGCAGGCCGTGGACCTGGTCGCCCGGTATCAGGACCGTGCCGTCGCGCTTCTTCGCCAGGCGCTCAAACAGATGCCGGAGAACCAACGGGCCACGTTCTGGCGCGATGCGCAGGCGGCCGACCCGGCCGTCCGTGCGCTGCGGCGGCGGCTCTCCGCGACCGACCTCGGTGAGCCGGTTGCATCCGCGGCCAAGATGCCGCTTGTCCCAGCGTCGGGATCAGCAACTCCTTGAGACTCAGCGGTTCGTGCACGTCTCGATAGGAATCCGTGGCTCTTCTTCCAGGGCATCTGCGATGATCGTCATGCACGTCTGCCTTCGACATACAACCACTTGTCGGTGCCGACGACGAACGGTGCCTGCCACGATGTTCAGCGGGACGATCTTCCGGCTCCGGCCCCGTGTCGAGCTGATGGAAGAACGGACCTTGCTCTCGACCTTCCTGGTGAACAACACCGGCGATAGCGGCGCCGGCTCGCTCCGTCAGTCGATCCTCGAATCCAACGCCGCGACGGGGGCCACGAACACGATCGACTTCAATATCTCCGGCTCCGGCGTGCAGACGATCATGCCGCTCTCCTCCCTGCCGGCTATCACCAACCCGGTCCTGATCGACGGCGAATCGCAACCCGGCTATTCCGGCTTACCCCTGATCGAGATCAACGGCAGCCAGGCCGGCGGCGGCGACGGCCTGGACATCACCGCGCCGCACGTCACCGTCCGCGGGCTGGACGTCAACAGTTTCAGCCAGGGTGCGGGCCTCCACATTACAGGAACCGACGCGACGGGCGACTGGATCTATGGCAACTTGCTAGGCACCGATCCAAGCGGCACGCAACCCGAGCCGAACAATGTCGGGGTCGAGATCGACGGGGGAGCCGCCAACAACCTCATCGGGACCAATGGAGACGGCACCAACGACGCAGCCGAGCAGAACGTGATCTCCGGCAACCAGTTCGTGGGTGTCTGGATCAACGGCCAGGGCACGAAGAGCAACGCCGTTGCGGGCAACCTGATCGGCACGAGTGTCACCGGGGATATCGCGATGGACAACGGTACCTCGCCGGCCAGCTACCCGCCGGCAAACCCCGGCAGTACGGAAACACTCATCGGTGGCGGAGTCGTGATCGAGGGCGGCGCCTCCTCTAATCGCATCGGTACCGATGGCCAGGGCGTGGATGACGCTGGCGAGCGGAATGTCATCGCCGGGAGCGACAACGATGGGATCGACATCGTCGGTACCGGCACCGACGCGAATCTCGTGGCCGGCAACTACATCGGGACCGACCTGACCGGAACGATTCCTCTTGGCGTCAGTACCTATGACGTCCATCTCGCGTTTGGCGCGTCCGGTAACTACATCGGGGTCAACCCGGATGGCGGCGCTATGATGAGCGACGAGGGCAACGTCATATCGGCCGCTGGAAACGATGGAGTCATGGTCGACATCGGTGCGGATAACAACGTGATTGCCGGGAATAGAGTTGGGACTGATGCCACCGGTGAGGTCGCGCTGGGCAACGACATTGTTGGGATCTGGGTCTTTTCCAACTCGGGCAATACGATCGGGGGCACCGGTGCCGGCGCGGCGAACGTCATCTCGGGCAACGGTGCCTCGGACTTGAGCTACGAGACCAATTCGGGCATCGAGCTTCAGAGCGCTTCTGGTACTCTCATCGAGGGCAATCTGATTGGCACCGACGCCACCGGTACCAAGGCTCTCGGAAATCTCGGTGACGGTGTGGACATCGAGGGTTATAGCCCTTCCATCGACAACACAGTTGGCGGGACGTCGGCGATCGCGGGCAACCTGATCACCGATAACGGCGGGCCGGGAGTGGCGGTTACAGGGAACGCAGCGGTCGGCAATCAAATCACCTCGAATCGGATCTTCGGCAATGCAGGACAGGCGATCGACCTCGGCGACGACGGAGTGACGGAGAATGGGACCGCGCCGCGTCAGGGCCCCAATAACCTTCAGAACTTCCCGCTCATCGTTACGACGCTCGGCGGCCAGAACGAGGGGTGGTTGGGAGGCAGTCAACCGGATACGACGTATCGCATCGATATCTTCGCCAGCGCCGGGTACGGGCCTGGCGGCGCGGGGAGGCTCAAGATTATCTGGGGTCGCTGGAGTTGACAACTAACGCGACGGGACAGGCGACCTTTGCCGTCCCCTTCACGGCGCCTGCCGGGCTGCCGATCATCACAGCCACGGCGACCGATCCCCAGGGCAACACCTCCGAAGTCTCGGCTCTGCGACAGGGCGATCTGGAGGTTCCCGCACAGACGATCCGACTGTCCCCAGGTCAGCCGGTGACCTTCGCGGCGGCTTCCAGCGATGGGATCGTCCTGCGAGACCCGGACGCCGGCCCGTTGAATCCGGTATGGGACCTGACGCTTTCGGTCGCGGCCGGGACGTTGACTCTCGCGACGACCGCTGGCCTGAGCGGCACGGGCGATGGCACCGGATCACTAACCTACAGCGGCCCCCTCTCGGCGCTGAAGGCGGCGCTGGACGGGATGACGTTCGTCCCGCCAGCAGGATACCAGGGCAACCCCGCGCTGACCTTAGAAGCGCAGTCGGACGGTGCCGCAACGATCTCATCCCAGGTTGCGATCGTCGTCACGACCGGTCAATTCGAGGTCACAACCACCGCGGACAGCGGCCCCGGATCACTTCGCCAGGCCATCCTTGATTCCAACAGCGCCGCGGGCGGCACGAATACGATCCACTTCGCCATTTTGGGTACCGGAGTTCAGACGATCGTGGCGGCTTCGCCCCTGCCGGCGATTACGGATCCGCTCATCATCGACGGTACGACGCAGCCAGGCTACGCCGGCGCTCCGTTGATCACGATTGTTGGCCAGGGAGCCGGGGACGACCCGCTCTCCGTGGACTCGGATGTCACGGTCAGGGGCGTGACCTTGGGCGGCTCCAGTTTCTCGACCGGCACGTCCTCGGCCATGCTGACAGTCGAAGCGGTCCCGCTCTCTCTGGCCCAGCAGAGCGTCGTCACCTATCAAATCGTTCTGGCTACGGGCGCGGACCTGGTGGCGACCGCCCAGGCGGTGGGCACCTCAACCTCGATGTCGCTCTCCGACTCCCAGGGTCGCATTATCATGCAGAGCGACGGCTTATCGTCGGCGGAGTCCATCGACGCGATCGATGCGGACATCGGACCCGGTACGTACTCGCTCCAGGTCCGGGACACGGCCGGCAACGGGTCATTCACGCTGACGACCATGTTCATGCCATCGACGACCCCTTTTCAGCCCGTACCGGTCGGGACCGACCCCGATGCGATGGTGTCAGGAGACTTCAATGATGACGGTAAGCTCGACCTGGCCGTCGCCAACGCAGGCTCCAACACCGTCTCCATCCTGATCGGGAATGGCGACGGGACGTTTCAGCCCGCAGTCGATTACGCAGTCGGAAACGATCCTTCCGCGATCACGACCGGCGATTTCACCGGAGACGGTCGGCTCGACCTGGCTGTCGCCAATGAAAGCTCGGGCACCGTTTCGGTCCTGCTCGGTCTCGGTGATGGGACGTTTCAGCCCGCCGTCGATTATCCGGTTGGGACGAGTCCCGAAGGGATCGTGGCGGGCGACATCAACGATGATGGCCACCTCGATATGGCTGTAGCGAACTCCGGATCTAACGATATCTCCATACTGTTGGGCAACGGCGACGGGACGTTTCAGCCCGCCGTTGATGACGCGGCCGGAACCGAACCTGATGCGATCGTGGCGGGGGATTTCAACGGAGATGGCCGGCTCGACCTCGCCGTCGCCGATCATGGCGACGAGTCGTTTGGTGGGTCGGGGACCGATCCGGGCGGCGTGAGCGTGCTCCTGGGTAACAGCGACGGGTCGTTCCAGCCCGCGGTCCATTATGGGGCCGGGGCGGAAGCCAGCTCCCTCGTGGCGGGCGATTTCACGGGCAACGGACGTCTCGACCTCGCCGTGATCGACTGGATCGACGAAAACTCCCCTCAAGGTCAAGTCTCCGTGCTGCTGGGCAACGGCGACGGCACGTTCCAACCCGGGGTCCAGTACGCGGTGGGGTTCTTCCCGACGGTGATCGTGGCGAGTGACTTCACCGGCGACGGCCATCTCGACCTCGCCGTTGCCACGAACAGTGAATCCCTTGCGGACAACGCCACTGTGTCGTTGTTGCGAGGCAACGGCGACGGGACGTTCCAACCCGCCCGGAATTGCGCGTTCGAGGAGGGGATCGACTCCCTCGTGGCGGGCGACTTCACGGGCGACGGACGTCTCGACCTCGCCCTCGCGGACCAGGTCTCCAGTACGGTGTCGATCTTGCCAGGTGACGGCGATGGCACCTTCCAGACCCAGGCGGAGAACCCGGTGTCGAGTCCAAACTCCATCGCGGCGGGCGACTTCAATGGGGATGGACGTCTCGACCTCGCCGTCACGGACGAAAACACCAACGAGGTCTCCATCCTGTTGGGCAACGGCGATGGCACGTTCCAACCTGCGGTCCAGTACGCGGTGGGGCAAACGCCGGAAGGCATCGTGGCGGGCGACTTCAACGGGGACGGACGTCTCGACCTCGCCGTCGCCAACAGCAACTCCGGCTCGGTGTCGGTATTGCTGGGTAATGGCGACGGGACGTTCCAACCCGCCCAAGATTACAAGGATGGATTCGGGCCCTGGTCCATCGTGGCTGGTCACTTTACGGGTGACGGCCCCCTCGACCTGGCCGTTACCAATCCATTTGATGGCACGGTCTCCGTACTGCTAGGTAATGCCGACGGCACCTTCCAGCCTCAGGTGACCTACGCCGTCGGGTTCGAGTCATTTGCGATCACGGCGGGCGATTTCACGGGCGGCGGCCACATCGGCCTGGCCGTTGCGAACTACGTCGACAATACGGTATCGGTACTCCTGGGCAACGGCGATGGGACGTTCCAGCCTCAGGTCACCTACCCGGTTGGAGAGAATCCCATAGCCATCGTAGCGGGGGACTTCACCGGTGACGGTCGCAGCGATCTGGCCGTCGCCAACTCGACCTACTTCGCACCGGGTAGCGTGTCGATTCTGCTCAACAATGGCGACGGCACGTTCCAGCCCCAGATTACTTACCCGCTCGGTGGCGAACCAACCGCAATCGTGGTGGGCGACTTCGCGGGCGATGGCCACCTCGACCTGGCCGTGGCAGACTCCAATTTCCCCGCGGGCGAGGTCTCGGTGCTTCTGGGCAACGGCGACGGCACGTTCCAGCCCGCGGTTACGTACGCATCGGCATTTGATATTCTCGCCATGGTGGTGGGCGATTTCAATGGCGACGGCCGATCCGATCTAGCCGATCCCAACTACTTCTCCAACGACATCTCCGTGCTCCTGAGCAACAGCGAAGGCGCGCTTGCCGACGCCGGCCAGTTCGCGACGACCCCTTTCGCCACGCCGCTGGTGGCCGACGTCAATGGCGACGGCACCGACGATGTCCTGGTCGTTGATGGCAAGGGTGATATCCTCTACCGCCAGGGCATCCCCGGCCAGCCCGGCAACTTCGAGCCGCCCGTCACGGTCCACCCGGTCGATCCCTCAACCGGAGTCGTGGAATACCCCTCGCGCG
Source organism: uncultured Planctomycetota bacterium (assembly GCA_963845755.1). Taxonomy (GTDB): domain Bacteria; phylum Planctomycetota; class Planctomycetia; order Isosphaerales; family Isosphaeraceae; genus CAWJTV01. The sequence continues at coordinate 349,138 of CAWJTV010000031.1, read as the reverse complement.
ACATCGTCTGGGTGCGCAACACCCTGGACGGGCCGCTGCTGGCCAGCGTCGATGCCCATGACGATGCGATCTCGCTCTTTGCCTTCCGTGACGGCAGCTTCGTCCGGATCGGGTCTCTCGTGGCCGGCCAACTTCCGGCCCAGATCATCGCGGCCGATCTCAATGGCAGCGGCTGGGACGACCTGGTCGTCCGCGATGCCGGCGATGGCACCCTGTCGGTCTTCTTCAACAACCGAGCTCGGCAGCTTCCTGGCGTGGTTTCGACCAACCCTTCTTGCCGCCGATGACGATCCCGGTGGGATCTGGGAGTCTCCGACGTCCAGGCGATCGAAACGAACGCAGACGGTCACCTCGACCTGGTGGTCACCAACAAGCTGACCGCCCAGGTGAGCGTCCTGTACAACGACGGCGACGACCGATTCGCGGCCCTGGTCCCGTATCGCGCCGGGACCGGATTTCCGCGATCGATCCCGGGCAGCACGCCCGAGGTGACCAGCCTGGAGGTGACAGCCGGCGTGGCGGCCGGGCCGCTCACGGCCGGTGGTCCGACCGACCTGGTGACGATCAACCCCGGCTCGAACACGCTCGACGTACTCGACGAACCTGGGCGGAGGATGGTCCTTCGCCAATCCCGTGACCATCGATACCCCAAGCCCGGCCCAGATCGTCCGCATGGGCGACTTCACTGGCAATGGCCTCGACGACCTGGCCGTGCTGACCGCCGATGGAGTGAGCATCTACCTGGCCAACGGCGAGGGAGGCTTCCTGCCCCCGACGACCTACGCAGTGCCCAGCGAAGCCGACGGGTTGACGCGTTGCCGATCTGACTGGGCAATGGCAAGCTCGATCTGCTGGTCGGCGACGCCTACGGCGATGTCCTGGTCCTGCTCGGCAATGGCAACGGTACCTTCGCGCCCTACCACGAAGCCAACCAGGCCGTCGAGCTGGCCGTCGCCGACCTCACCGGGAATGGCTCCAAGGATATCATCTACGCCGACCAGGGGCTCGATCGCGTGGTCGTCGATTACGGAGCCGAGCAATTCGGACGTGCTGGCCGATCAGTCCACCGGGTTGCTCGAGCCCGGCGCCGTGGCGCTGGCCGACTTGAACGGTGACAACATCCCCGACCTGATCGTCGCCAACAGTGGCAGCAACAACGTGTTGATCTACCCCGGGCTGGGCAACGGCCAGTTCGGTCCGGCGATCAATGACGGCAATGGTTACTTCGTCGGCACCAACCCGGTGGGCATCACGGTGGCCAACCTCACGGGCCTTCTGCCCGACCTGGTGATCGCCGACAAGGGCTCCAACCAGGTCTCGATCCTGCTGAACACCTCGCACAAGGGCGGAGCGATCTCGTTCGAGGCGGGTCCGCGGCTGAGTTCGGGCGGGGTTGGGCCGGTCTCCACACTGGTCGGCCACTTCTCGAGCGACCCCAACCTCGACCTCCTGGTCACCAACAGCGTCACCAACAATGTCGTGCTGCTGCCGGGTGCGGGCCAGGGGTTCTTCGACGACCAGGACGCCTCGGTTTACTCCGTCGGCAGCGATCCCGGCCCGACGTTCGTCGGCAACTTCAACGGCCAGGCCGACCTGGTCACGGTCAACGCCGGCTCGAACGACCTGACGCTGATCTCGGGCTTCGAGGGGACAGACCCGGTGACGAGCACGATCGCCTCCGGCGGGGTGGACCCGGATGCCGCCTTTGCGTTCAGCTCGGGGGACGGGTTCGAGGACCTGGTCGTCGGTAACGAGGGCGATGGATCGCTGGCGTTGTACGAGGGCGGGGCGGATGGCCTGGGCCTGATGTCGGTGGAGAATGAGCCGAACGTGCCGGATCCGACGGCGTTGGCGTTCTCGGCGTTGACGAGCGGTCAGGTTCAATTCTACGCGGCGACGTCGGGCCGGGAGTCGGCCGAGCTGGTGGCGCTGAGCCTGAGCGTCGAACTCGTGCCAGCGCCGGGGCCGGCCAGTCCGTCGCCCTCGCCGACCTCGGTGCAACTGGTGGCGTTGAACGACAATGCGTTGCCGCTGGTGGCGACGGTGCTGACGCTGACGATCAACGTCTCGAGCGAGGAGCTGGAGTTCGGCCCGGCGGAGTCGGAGGCGCTGGCCGTGGGTGCGTTCGTGTCGGGGACGGGGACCTCGGTGGGGCAACCGCTGTTGTCGTCCGGTCGCGGCGGCGGCGGGGCCGGCGATGAGCCGGTGCAATCCGACGAATCGGCAGCCGGCGCGGTCCCCGCGGTCCTCTCACCGTGGGAGCGTCTCATTCTCGGCCTGGACGAGGCGCTGGAAGAGTTTCGGCGGCAGAATGCGTCCGGGGTTCCGGGGAACCGCGATGCGAGCGATCGTGATGGCTCATCGCCGTCGTCGAGCTTGCCCGCACAAGGGTCGCCGACCGGCTGGCGGTTGGCACCCGCTTCGCACATGGGCGAGGGCGCGGGCGAATCAGGGCCGAACCCTGCGGTACAGACCGAGGCCCTCGACACGGCCATCGAATCCCAGTGGGGCGAGGACACACGGACTTCCGGTTTGGTTCGTGCGGGATTTGTCTCCCCCCTGCGAAGTGGGGGCCGAGGCGCTCGAGACAGAGGGTCCCGCATCGGCCGGGCGATCGCACCAGGATAACCCCCCCGAACCCTCCCTTCGCAAGGGGGGGACGAATCGGGCGCAGCGGAGTCGCCGCGCACTCTCCGTTGGTACCGGAGCCTGGGAAGAATCGGCCGGGACGGGTTTCGGCCTCCTGGATCGTCGCCGCGTTCGCGACGAAATGGATTCATTTTCACCGATGGTCTCACTCCTCCCGACCCGGATGGTCAGGCAGAGTGGGGAATCCTATTCGCCGTCGCCGCGACGTGATAGAGTAACGGCGAGCGGCGAGATGCAGTCCCGCCTTGACTGAGTCCGGTCCAGCGCACGATGGAGGCGTCGCCGGAATCCCATGGCCTGCGCGCCGCACCTGATGCGAGGGTGCGCCGATGCCGCGCGATCGCGATGATGATACCTCGTTGACCTTGCTCGAGCGGCTCCAGAAGGATCCCGGCGATCCTCATGCATGGAATCTGTTCGTCGAGCGGTATCAGCCCCGCATTCGAACCTGGTGCCTGAGCTGGGGCTTGCAAGACTCCGACGCCGACGATGTCGCCCAGGAGGTCCTGGTCAAGCTGTTCGCCGCACTGGGGAAGTTCCGGTACGATCCGTCGCGCAGCTTCCGCGCGTGGCTCAAGACCGTGACCCAGCACGCCTGGAGCGATTTCATCGCCGCTCGACGCAAGGACCCCGGCCGGAACTCCGATCGGATCGAGACGATCGCCGATTCGGCCGAGGCCCGATCGGACCTGGAACGGCAGCTCGAAGACGCCTTCGACCGCGAGCTACTCGAGGTCGCCATGCATCGCATCAAGAACCGCGTCAAGGACGCCACCTGGGACGCCTTCCGCATGACCGCGCTGGAGGGTCTCTCGGGCGTCGACGCCGCGAGCCGGCTCGGCATCCCCGTGGCCAACGTCTTCGTGGCCAAGCACCGCGTGCAGAAGATGCTTCAGGAAGAGGTGCGGATCTTGAAGAATGAGGCGAGCTGAGTTCGACTGCGGCAGACGCAAGGCTCGAATGGATGCGAAGACCCGTTACTTCGCGTCGCCGGTGCGCCGGCGGGCCTCGGCCAGCCTCGCCACGAATTCCGCATGCTCCGGGGACCGCAGACCTCGTTTCAGGACCCGGATCAACCGGCGCCGATCCTCCGCGAAAAGGGCATCGCCATCGAGCCATAAGCCGGGGAAGATTTCCGAGCGGTAGATCCCATCGGGGCTGGGCGGCGACTTCTGGAAGCGGCGACCGCGGCGGATGAACCAGTGGATCCGGTTGGGATCGAGCTCGATGACCAGGTATTCGCGAACCCCCGTGCGCTGGTAGTCAGCCTTCTTGTCGTTCAAGTCATAATGACGACTCGCGCGGGCGACTTCGACGATCAGGTCGGGGGGCCCTGTATAGTAACCCTCCGAGTCTAAGCCGCTTTCGCCTCCGAGATGGGGTGGGATCAGGAGGAAGTGATCCGGTTGCGGTTCTCCACTGCGATCGAGCTTCACCGTAGCGGCATCCGCACCCTCGATTCCCGGAGTGTCACATTCATATCGAAACAACCACCCGGAGACGAAACGACTCTTGATCCCATGGTCCCCTCGCATCGGCGATGGCATATAAACGATTCCTCCGACGAGTTCGGCCCGGGTCTCCGGCGGCATCGCCTCGTAGCGTTCGTGGAAAGTGGCCTGATCGAGTCGATCGCCGGCGACCAGCGGGGGGAGGGTCTTGGGCGGGCGGGTCCGTTCGGCGGTGCTCATGATCGTTTCCTCCTCGGACGGGCACGGGCCAGTTTCGCTACGAACTCCGCGTGCTCGGGCGTCGCCAGGCCCTGCTCCAGATCCTCGATCAGCCGATCCAGGTCTTCGGCATAGAGTGCCTCAGGGTCGAGCCACAAGCCCGGGAAGACTTTCGAGCGGTAGATTCTATCAGGGCGGGGCCGCAACCGCTGGAATTGCTTACCCCGGCGGATGAACCAGTGGATCCGGTTCGGGTCCAACTCGATGACCAGGTATTCGCGGACCCCCGCCCGTTCGTAGTCGGCTTTCTTTTCATTCAAGTCGTAATAGCGGCTCGAGCGGGCCACTTCGGCGATCAACTCCGGCGCACCGGCGACGTAGCCTTCCGCGTCCACCCGAGTCTGCCCTCGCAACTCGGCCCGGATGCGGAGTTGATGGTCCGGTTGCGGCTCGCCCCGGGCATCCAGCTTGACCGTGGCGCCATCCTCACCGGCGAGTCCAGGGGTCTTCCATTGATAATGCAGCAACCAACCGGCGACGATCCGGCTGGTCGTTCCATGATCCTGGCGCATTGGCGATGGCATGTACACAACTCCACCGACGAGCTCGGCCCGGGTCTCCGGTGGCATCCCCTCATCGCGCTCATGGAACGTGGGCTGGTTGACGTGCTGGCCGGCCGCCAGCGGCGGGAGAGCCTTGGGCGGGCGCGTACGTTCGGCTGTGCTCATGGGCCACACCTGAGAGGAGTTTGATGCGACCGATCAGACCCGGCGAGCGGACGTCTCAGGCACTTTCCTTCTTCCGCTCGCGCTCGGCCGCCTTGGCCGAGGGGCTCGACGGCACAGCGGGACTGTCGAAGAGGCTCGTTTCTTTGCGAACCACCTCCGCCGTCACCAGGAACTTCCCCTTGTCCTTGGTGGCGCGATCCGGCAGCTCAAACATGATGTCGAGCATGATGTCTTCGACAATCGAGCGGAGGCCCCGCGCCGGTATCCTTCGCCTTGGCCATCTTGGCGATTTCGTGGAGGGATTCCTGGGTGAACTCGACGTCGGTGCCTTCCATCTCGAAGAACCGTCGATACTGCTTGACCAGCGCATTTCGCGGTTCGGTCATGATTCGGACCAAGGCCTCGACGTCCAGGGGCATCAGCGGGCAGATCACGGGGAGTCGACCGATGAACTCCGGGATCATCCCGAATTCGAGCAGATCGTCGGAGGTCACCTTATTGAGTAATTCTCCGAGCTGTTCGTTGTGCTGCTCGATCTGGGATTGGCTGCCGAACCCAATGGTCTTACGGCCCACGCGGCGGGCGATGATGTGTTCCAGGCCGACGAACGTTCCGCCGCAGATGAACAGAATATTGCTAGTGTCCATCTGAATATATTGTTGCTCGGGATGTTTACGCCCGCCCTGGGGCGGCACATTGGCCACCGTGCCCTCGAGCATCTTCAAGAGGGCCTGCTGAACGCCTTCACCCGAGACGTCGCGCGTGATGGAAACATTGTGGGTGGTCTTGCCGATCTTGTCGATCTCGTCGATATAGACGATTCCCCGCTGGGCGGCTTCGAGATCAAAATCGGCGGCGTGGAGCAACTTGAGCAGGATGTTCTCGACGTCTTCACCGACGTATCCCGCCTCAGTCAAAGTCGTTGCGTCACCGATCGCGAAGGGGACGTTGAGCACGCGAGCCAGGGTACGCGCCAGCAGGGTCTTGCCGCAACCGGTGGGCCCGATCAGGAGGATATTCGACTTGTCGAGCTCGACCTCGGCATCGGGCTCCTCGCCGTGTACGAGTCGCTTGTAATGGTTGTGAACGGCGACGGAAAGCACTTTTTTGGCGCGCTCCTGGCCGATCACGTAGGCGTCGAGCTGTTCCTTGATTTCACGCGGGGTCGGGATGTCGGTGAAGAGGGTTTTGGGCACCCCCCGCCGCCGCCGTTCCTGGTCGAGGATCGACTGGCACAACTCGATGCAGTCGCCGCAGATATAAACGTCGCCGGGGCCTTCCACCAGCGGGCCAACGTCTCGGTAACTCTTGCGGCAAAACGAGCAGTAGGCATTCTTCTTCGCGCCGCCGGTGCTTCCGGAGTTCATGTTCCCACCGCCGTTCCGTTTTCCGCCACCCGCTGAGCCGCCGCCCGTGATGTCCTTACCTGAAGGCATGCTTTACCCTTTCATCCCTCTGAGGGGATCGTCGCTCGAATGCCGACCCTTCTCCGCCGGTCCGATCTGGGAACGCTTCTGCTCGTCGAGAATCACCGCGTCCGTTCGGGAAATTGCAACAGGTTACCCGGACCAGGAGGGGCCGGTCCGTTTCGCCGCAACCCTGAGAGTGAAAACGACCCTCCGTCCCGAATCCCTGCGGAAAGATTGTGCGGCCTGCCACCGGCCGACACATTATGACTCACGCGGGAGCGGAAGGAAAAGAGATCCCGAAGACGGTGAAAAACGGGAGTCCCAACAACTGCTATCTCCGGTAAGGCCCGGACGTTCTGCTCGGAGGTCTCGACCTCCTGGTCTCACGGTGCGGGGCCGGCTCCCGACTCGCCCCCACCTCCCAGTTTCCCTCTATCTTAGAGCACCCCGAGTCCGGGAGCAAGGCCGCTGGTTTTGGTCATACGTTATTGATGGGGTCGTCGGGGTAGTCCGGGAAAGCTGGTAGCGATCGAGGACGATTCCGGATTCAACGCCGCATCGCTGAGAGGCGCGGGGTCAGGTTCCGGCCCGATGGAAAACGCTGGGCTCCACCCCCAGGAGCCCGAAGAGCCGGTTGTGGAGCATCTGCTCGAAGATTTCCGGGTCGCCGAGGAAGGTGGTGGCCGGGTGCGTGTCGCCGTTGAGGCTGACGGGGTCCGGGTAGGATTGGAGCGCGGCGATCCGGTCGGGGAGGGGTGGATGCGCGGTCCAACGTCTGATAGCGGCGAGTCAGCACGCTGAGCCGCATGGCGGTATGAACATCGGAGGGGAGCCGGAACCAGAACGCGCGGAAGAAGGCGTAAAGGTTCACGGCGCCCGCATCATTCGGGTCATAGGCCTCAAGGAGCTCTCGGAATAAAGGCTGGACGACGGCGACCTTGACCAGTGCAGACGATGCGGCGCTGCCACCCGCGATCGCCGCAGCGAGTCGGTCGGCACGCGCCTCCTGGGATCGCGCCACGGGCTCGATCAGCCAGGATGCCTCGTGCAGACAGAACCGTGCCCAGGCGCCGAGCAGACCGCGCACACGCGGGCCGCTCCGCTCCAGGGCCTGCTCCAGCGCCTCGACGAATCGTGCCGAGCGCGCCGCGCGCGTTGCGTCCCCCCTCGCCAGGTGCGCCAGCTCGTGGGCGACGATCGCGCGCAGCTCGCCCTGCGTCAGCACGCGAAACAACGGCAGTCCGATGATCAAAGCTCGCGACCCACCCCAGGCCACGACCCCACAACACGGCAGATAGGTCAGCCGAACCTGGCCAGGCGGCTTGACCCCCAGTCGCCGGCCCACGGCATCGATCGTCGAGAACAACAAGGGCGCGTTCAACGCGGGCCAGCACGGGACCAAGGTCGCTGTCCGGATTCTGCGTCACCACCCGAAACCAAACGCCGCCCAGCGTGGCGACGATCCCCGCCCAGTCGTCGACCTCGATTGCGCAGCCAGGCGCGGACCACGGGGATGACGCCGCCACAAAGCAGCAAGGCTGTCGTGCCCGTGAACGTCACGACCCAGTAAAGATTATCGATCAGCCGCAAGACCCAGTGGCGCCAGAGGAGACGCAATCCACCCAGTGGCGGCGCCTGGGCCAAAGCGGCCAGGTTTCGGCACTCCTCACCAGTCCGGCCATTCCCCTCGCCGTCTCCGCCGAATCGCACCACAATCCCACATCGAGGGCATCGCCTCTCCTCGGGCGAATCGACGTCCTCCCGAAACGCCGGGAGGTCCGTCGCGCAATCCGGGCAAAACAGCCCGCCCGAAGCTTCGGCTCCAGCTCGGTCCATCGCCCGTCTCCGCGACTCGTGGCCAACCGACGTCTCAGGACGTGCCTTCACCCTCGACTCGCCCACTCTCGTGGTCACAGTCTATCTCCGATATCGTTCGGAGACCAGTGAGTACGCTGCTGGTCGGACATACCGGGAATGTTGCGACCGCGGCCGGCACGTCCATCGATGGACCAGAACGGCCGTTTCGATCCAATCAGGGGACAGTCGCCCCATTGAGCAATCATCGGGGTTCCCATCCCCTGGCGTCAAGGGTTGCCGGGCGTTGGGATCGAATCGAGGCGACTCCGAAGCCAGTGACGAGTGCTCGACCGATCCCACGATCCTTGCCGCACCCAACGATCACGGGGTGCGGCAGCTTCCGCAAGGCGTGTGTTCAGTTGCTATTCGGAGGCGTCTCAGTCTTCTTTTCCAACGCCTTACTCGCCTTGTCCTTCAAGTCCTTGGCCTCATCCTTGATGGCCTTGGCCCCTGCCTTGATCTTCTCGCCGGCGGACTTCTCGAGCTCCTTGATCTTCGGTCCGATCTTCTCGCCCGTTTCCTTCAGCTTCTCGTTCGCCGTGTTGACCGCCTTCCCCGCCTTCACGCCCAGAGCCTTGACGCCTTCGCCCCCTTTGTCAAGGAGTTCATTCGTCTTCGTGCCCCCCTTCTCCAGTATATGACCAGTCGCGTCGGTTGCCTTCTCGACTTTCGTACCTTTGCCGAGATCCTCCAGCTTCGCGCCGGTCGCTTTCCCCGCCGACTCGATGGCGTTACCGGCCTTGTCCATGCCACGTGCTGTCGCGTCGGCGCCCGACTCGACTTGCTCGCCAGTACAGCCTGCAATCGCCAGCGCCAGAGACGCGGTCACGACCAACGATCGCGTGAGATGCGGTTTCATCGTGTGTACCTCATGGGTTGAACCTGTCGGCTTCAAGTGGGTGGGACGCGCGTTCAACCCGGGAGCCGTTCGGACTTCATCATACAACGCTTGACGGAGATTGGAAGGAAACCACGCATCTCCGAAGTAGACAGATTCGAGATTCCGGAACGGTGGTCTGCCTGATGCAATTCTACTCCTCCGGGATCCTTGGAGGACACGGATCCGCCCGATAAAGTCGAGTCTTATACTCGCAGTGCCCCTTCGGGGGGCACTTGGAGGTATTCGGCTGACGGGTCCGAATCTTGCTCAAGATGAGCGGTTCACAGTCGCGAGCGTCCATTTTTGTGTGGTTGTGAGTGATCACGCAGTTGATCCCAGCGAATCCAGGTCGATCTATGGTTGCCTGGTGGAGCGGATCGCGTCCAGTTCGCGGGCGAGGAGGGCCGCTTCGAGTTGGAGATGCCACGGGGCCTTCTCGCGTGCCATCTGATCCTGGATCTTCGAGAGGTCGACGAGGCGATCCATCTCTGCCTTCGGGGCCTTTGTGGCCTGGGGATGAAGAGATTTATCGAGCGTCCGAAGGGGATGAGCCAACTCGCGCAGTGCGGCGTTCATCGGGGTTCCCGGCCAGCCGGGGTCGATCAGGCTCGCCTCATCGAGCTGGGCCAAGGCATCCTCGAAGTTCCCGGCGCGGCGCAGCGCGGCCCCTAAGGTGGACAACGGCCAGCCGCCCCGGGGATTACCACGGGCGCCTTGTCGAGCGAGTTCGAGGACCTGCTCGGGAGGGATGCCGGCGTCTGCCCCCAGCACGCAGGCACGGGCCACGATGGTGGCGGTGGAAGGGTCGCGCGTCTTGCTGAAGCGTTCCCACATGGCGAGGCATGCACGCCGATAACCGTCGGGATCGCGGGCGTAGAGCCGGAGCGCGGCATGGAAGTACCAACACATAGCCATGGGATCACCCCCCAGTTCGGCCCATCGCGCAAACGCACGCGCGGCTTCGTCCCACCGGCCGCGATCACCGTGGATCTCACCTTGCGTGCCCCAGGCCGACGCGACGCGCGGAGCCAGGATGGCGCTCCGCGCGAAATCCGCAAGAGCGTCGTCAATCCGGCCGAGTTGCTTGCAGCCAGCCCGCGACCCAGCCAACTCCACCCATCAACCCGCCTGACTGCGATCGCCCGATCATAGTCGGCTTCGGACTGGTCCGGGTGGCCCGTTCGCATTCGGAAGTGCGCGCGCACGCGCCAGAACCACCAAGCTTCCGGTCTGAGCTTTGTGAGGAGTTCGAGGTGCACGGCGATCGCGTTCCTCCGATCCACGCGCGTCTCGTCCCGATCAGTCATCACCGAGGACCAGAGTGCATCGGCCTCGACCAGGCTACCCCGTCCGGCCAGGCCCAGGAATAATCCAAGCTTGACGCCGACCGAGTCGGGTTCTCGTTCCAGTGCCTGGCGAAAGTCGTTGACAGCGTCGTCGGGGCGGCCGAGGTGAATCCGGGCCCAGCCCCGACGCACCCAGACCTCGATGTCGCGCGTGCCGGCGGCGATGGCCCGGGATGCCGCGGCCTCGAGCCGATCCCAGTCCGCCGACATCTCATAGGCGGCGACGAGGCGAGCGGCCAGCGACGTGTCTCCGGATTCCAGATCCTCGAGGCGGTTGAGATGCCAGGCAGCCGCCTTCCCCTGGCGGCTCAACTCCAGCCGGCGCGCCTCGCGCCGATGCCAGGCAATTCTCGATCGCGACCGGGTGCGCGCCGAGTCCGTTTGGCTGTCGCTCTCGATGGCCCGGAGTCGAACCCAGGCCTGCGACAACTTGACGGGCTCGAGCGGGACCTCGCCGCCCGTCTGATCGATCCGCCGTCCGGCCAGGACCTGCGCTTGAAGGACCAGGATGTCCGATGAGCGATCGTCCCGGGGGAGGGACCAGATCCGGGCCGTTCCGTCCATGCCCGCGGTCAGGAGGCCCCGGCCGTCGGGTTGGAACGCGACCGAGCCGACCTGGGTCCGGTCGCGATGGATCAGCGGAGGCGACAGTGGCTCGCCCGTCATGGCGTCCCAGACCCGCGCCGTCCCGTCGAGGCTCGCCGTCGCCAGTCGTCGACCGTCGGGGCTGAAGGCCGCCATCAGCACCTGGTGCTGATGGGTCAAGGGCCGCGTGAGCGGCTCACCCGTCGCGGCATCCCAGACGCGCGCGGTGCGGTCTTCGCTGGCTGTGGCGATCCGTCGGCCGTCGTGACTGTAGGCCGCCCACAGGACCCCGTCGCCATGCCGTAGCGGCGGGCCGATCGGGCGGCCGGTGCTCAAATCCCACTGCTGAGCCTGGAGTTCCGCGAAACTCAGGTCGGCGCACGCGGTGAGGAGGATGCGGCCATCGGGCCGGAAAGCGACGCAACTGACCGAGGCACCAGTCTCCAAGGGAGCCAAGGCCAGCTGGCCGTTGGTGACGTCCCAGACCCGCGCCGTCCCGTCGGTGCAGGCGGTCGCTAGCCATTGGCCGTCGGCGCTGAAGGCCAGGTCGAGCACGTCGGCATTGTGTTCCAGTGGTGGAAATACGGTCCGTCCTGTGGCGACATCCCAGAACCGGGCCTGGCCGTCGGCCGAAGCCGTCGCCAGCCGTGAGCCGTCCGGACTGAAACACAAATTGCGGACAGGGCCGTCGTGGGGCAAGAAGTAGGTGACGGGCCGTCCGCTGGCTGAGTCCCAGACCCGCGCCGTCCCGTCGTCGGACGCCGTGGCGATCCGTCGCCCGTCAGGGGTGAAGGCGACCCGGGTCACGGATCGACGATGATCGAGCGGTGGCGTGATCGCCTCGCCGGTCGCGGCGTCCCAGACTCGCGCCATCCCGTTTGCACCGGCGGTGGCAAATCGGCGGCCCTTGGGGTCGAACGCCGCATGATGGATGCCACCGGCGTCCTCCACCGCGACGGCCGAGCCACCGATGTCCGTCACGTTCCAGAGCCGCACTGTCGAATCGGTTCCAACGGTCAGGACCTGATAGCCATCCGTGGTGAACCGCGCCCGTGTCAGGCTGCCGCCATGATAGAACGGAGGCGAGAGCGGCTCGGCGGTGGCGGCATCCCAGATCCGTGCCGTCCCGTCGAGACCGGCCGTGACGACCCGTGCTCCGTCGGGGCTAAATGACGCCTCGCCGACCCCGATCGAGTGACTCATGGCCACATCCTCGGATCCGAGGCCCCTCCCCGTCTGCGCGTCCCAGACCGCGCAGTCCCGTCGTCGCTGGCCGTGACCAGCCGCGTGCCGTCCGGACTGAATTCCACATGGGAAACCCGGCGGTTTGGTGCGTGGGTCAGAGGGGGGGTGAGCGAGACTCCGGTCCGGCCATCCCAGAGACGCGCCGTGCCATCGTGGCTGGCGGTGGCTAACCGCATTCCGTCGGGGCTGAAAGCAACGTGGCGGACGGCGCCTCGGTGCGGAAGCAGGGCCAGTCCCACAAGGTGATCGCCCTCCAGCCGCCAGATCCCGGCCTGACCGGCAGCGGTCCCGGTGGCCATCCGCGTTCCGTCGGGGCTGAGGACGAGGTCCAATAGGCTCGAGCCGAGCCGGTGTGGCGGGCCCAGTGGCGCACCGTCGTGGGCATTCCAGACACGGATCGTCCCATCCACGCCGCCCGAGACGACCCGGCGGCCATCGGGATGAAGCAGAGCGATGCGCACGGGCGAACCATGCTCCAGCCGCAGGGCTAGGCCGGACTGACCCGCCTCGAGGTCCCAGATCCGAACCGTCCCATCATCAGAGGCCGTGACCAGCCGGGAGCCGTCGCTACGGAACTCGACACGATTCACCGGACCGTCGTGGGGTAGGACCGCGATGGTTTCCCCGCTATCGAGGTCCCAGACGCGGGCAGTGCCGTCGGCCGAGGCTGTCGCGAGGCGATGCCCGACTGGGTCGAGCGTTGCCCATAAGATTGGTCGTGTGTGGGCGAAAAGTCCGTCGAGGCCCGGACACTGATTCAAGAGCGTCCCGAGTCGCAACCGGTGCGTCGATGCGGCTGCCGGATCGTCGCGGTCGAAGATCAGCGCCTCGGCAAACCAAGGCAGGGCGCCTGTGGTATCCCCCTGTTCCATGAGGCGTACGCCGTTGGCGACATTCATCCGGACCAGCCGCCAGCGGATGTCCTCGGCGCGTGCGTCGGCCAGCAACCGGGCTCCTCGCTCCTTTTGAGCGGCCGAGAACGCCTCATCGGCCAGCCCGCGCTGGCGGAGAAACAGGAGGACGGTCATGATCGGGACGGCCAGGAACAGCGCCGCGACGCCCGCCCAGAGCCGGGCGACCAGCCGGTTGCGACGATACCATCGCCAGGCCCGTTCCACGGACCCGGCCGGACGCGCGGCGATCGGCCCGCCCTCCACCCAGTGCTCCAGGTCCAGGGCCAGTAACTCGGATGTCGCATACCGCCGCGCGGGATCTTTCTCCAGGCACTTCAGGCAGATGGCCTCCAGGTCGCGATTCACCGCCTTGTCGCTCATGCCGGGAGGCACCGGCTCCTTCTCTCGGACATGGTGGAGCGTCTCGTAGACCGTATCGGCCTGGAAGGGCGGTCGGCCGGAGATGAGCGTATAGAGCACGGCGCCCAGGCCATACACATCGGCGGCCATCGTCACTTCGTTTCGAGGACCGGAGACTTGCTCGGGAGCCATGTAGGAAGGCGTGCCCAGGATCAGCCCGGTGTGTGTCAGGTCACTGTCGCTCTCGAGGCATCGGGCCAGGCCGAAATCCGTGACATAAGGCTGGCCGCGTCGGTTGACCAGGATATTCGACGGTTTCAGGTCGCGATGGAGGATCCCGCGGAGGTGTGCGTAGTGGACGGCGCGGGCGACCTGGGCCATCAGAACGGCGGTGGCCCTCGGGTCGGCCTTGAACCGGGAAATATGCTGCTCGAGGTCGCCGCCTTCGATCAATTTCAGACTCAGGAACGGATAGCCGGCGAGCTCGCCCATCTCGAAGATCGGCACGATGTTGGGGTGGTCCAGGCGGGCAACCGCCTCCGCTTCGATGCGGAAACGCTGTATGGCAGAGTCACCCGGCCTCAGGGCCGTCGGTCGAATCGTCTTCAGCGCCACGACCCGGTTGAGGCTCTTCTGCCTGGCTTTGAAGACGACTCCCATCCCTCCGCTGGCGATCTCCTCCAGGAGCTCATAGTCGCCGAGCTCGCCGCCAACCTGAAGGTCACTATCCGGATCGGCGTGGAGAAACGAGCCGTCCGGCGGGCGGCCAAGGACGTCGTTTCCGCAGCGCAGCATCGGTCCGGCCAGATTGCGGACTCGGTCTTCGTCGGCGAAGAACGAGAGCAGATCGTTCGCAAGATCGCGATGCCGCGCGAGGAACTTCCGACGGTCGGGCGACCGGCCCGTTTCGGCGGCCTGAAGATACTCTGCGATGGCCGAATCCAGCCGCCGCTCTCGTTCGGTCCCAGCCGGATCCGGCCGGGAGACGGGCCCGGTCATGATCCCTTCCTCTCTCCTTCGTGAGCTTCGAGTTGCTCGCGAAGGTGCTTGAGACCCCGCTTGAGGAGTCCGGCAACGGCGCTGACCGTCCGATCGAGATGAGCGCCGACTTCGGTCAAGGAACAGCCCTGCCAGTAATGGAGGACCAGCGCCTCTCGCTGATCGCTCGGGAGGCGTGATAGAGCGTCGGCGAGGCGGATGGCCTGCTCGTGGCGCTGGGCGTGTTCGCTGGGGGTCGGCCCTCCGGCGGCCAGCCAGCTCCCGATCCGGACCGACGACGCCGCCAATTCCTGCTCCAGGGATCGCTCCCGGCTTACGTCCCGTTTGAGCCGACCCTGGGCTCGCAGAGCATCCATGACGTTGCCGGCGAGGATGGCCCGCAGCCACGCCACTCGCTCCGCGTCACCGTTACCCCGGAATTGCTGGCGCTTCTGATAAGCCTCCAGGAGCGTCTGTTGAACGAGGTCCGACGGATCGAGCTTGCCATTAGGACGGGCGCCCAGTTGCACCCGGGCCAGGAGTCGCAAGTAATTCCGATAACGCTCCAGGTCGGCGCCTTCCGGAAATCTGTCCTTCTGCATCGCAGACCCCGGGGCCCGAGAGCCCGTTGTGCAGTCGTCGTCGTGCGGTCGATCCTCCTCAATCCCTCCGGCGATCAGGTCGCCTGATTCCCCTATTCCTGTCATAGATTATACGAGGTTGGCCAGACACCGAGCAATGCTTCCGCGAGGGTTCGATTCTACGACCTCATCTCCCATCTCAATCCCAGCCGGCACCGAGTCTGTCCGGTGACCTTCACGCGATCGGCAATCCGATGGCCGACGACCCAGATGATGCCGTTTCGATCGCAGACCAATGGAGTTGACGTGCGTCGGTCTCGCGGCACACGCCGGCCTCGAAAGAAGTCGGCCAGTGACGTGTGCCTTCCGTTCATACCCAGCGGTTCGAACCGATCGCCCGGGATCGGCGTACGAATCATCAAGGGGAGGACCACTCGGTCGAAGTCGATCCACTCTCCTGCCGATTCGCCGGTATCGAACGTCGCCACAACCCGACCGCCAGCCCACGGGACTGGAACGGCGCCGGGAGCTTCCAGCAAGATCGGCTCGATGCACGCCAATCTCGGTGCGGGAACGGGAATCGATCGCGAACGCCACAGGATCAGGAAGGCCTTATCGGTTGCAAGATTCACTCCGGCTCCGATCTCGGTGCGGGGAATGTCCCCGGCTCGGACCAACGCCGCGAGCCGTCGCCATCGCCGAGCCGACATCTCTCCCTCGGGCCATCCGGCGCGGCGCCAGAGCCGACGTAAGACTTCGGTGCGGAGAAAGGCGGGAACGGATCCCAGGAAGCTCTGCTCGAGCACGAGGCAGTCTTCCGAGAAGCTGATGATCGCGGCGGGTTCCAACTCGCGCGCCTCGGTCTCGATCGCGCGCTGAGCCGCCGCAGCATGTTCGCCCAGGCGAACCAGGGCATCGGCGATCCTCGGATTGGATTCGGCCGCTAACTTCGGCAGTAGATCGTGACGGATGCGTGCGCGCGTACGGGTGAGATCCGCGTTCGTCTCGTCCTCGCGGAACGGTTGGCCGAGTTCGGCCAGGTACTCTCGGATGTCGTTTCGGGAGGCAGACAGTAACGGACGAACCAGGGCAATCTCCGGATCGGTCGCGAGCACTCTCCACCGCGGGATCCCGGCCAGCCCGACCAGACCGGTGCCACGGACGATGCGCTGGAGTATGGTTTCGGCCTGGTCGTCGCGCGTATGGCCGACCGCCACGGCGGCCGCGCCGCGAGATCGAGCGATCTCGACCAGCCAGCGGTAGCGGACATGCCGCGCGTCGGACTCGAAGTGGCCGGCGCGCGTCGGCCGCCACTGCCCGAGGTCGAAGGGAAGCCCGAGCGACGCGGCTAGCTCGGCCACGAACTCGGCATCCGTCCGCGACACCTCGCCTCGCGCGCCATGGTCTAGATGCGCTACCGATAGCCGCAAGTTTCTCCTCGGTGCGAGCTGGTGCAACACTCGCAAGAGCCCAACACTATCCCCGCCCCCGGAGACCGCGACCACCCACGTATCACCCAGACCTCGACCGCGCCATCGTGTCAGCCGTTGCTCCATGCGATCAATCCATGTCATTCGAATCGCTCTGGTGGCCCGTGGCTCATGGCCAGTAAACTGGGTCGTCGAACTTGCCGACAAGTCGGCGGGCGGTCCCCATTCTCCACACGCGTCAAATGATTCATGATTCTCGATCTGATATCATTGTTGCGATGTCCGAAGTGCCAGGGAAATCTGGACGTCGAAGGCGACCCGCCGCTGGACCTAACTTGTCAGTCGTGTGGCGGCAGAGTTCCGATCGTGAGGGCGATTCCACGGCTGGCGGGCGATTCCTATGCTGCGAGCTTCGGTCGGCAGTGGAATCGGTATGATGTGGCGCGGCCCGAGGAGGACGAGGCGACGTTCCGGGTCAAGACCGGCGTCGATGCGAGCAGCCTGGCGGGACGATTGGTACTCGATGCCGGTTGCGGAGGCGGGCGATACGCCCGACTGGTCGGAAGCCACGGTGCCAGGGTCCTCGGCGTGGACCTGAGTGCCGCGGTCGAGAAGGCCGCTGCTCTCTGCGCCGGGCTGCCCGACGTTGCGATCGTCCAGGCCGACTTGCTCAGCTTGCCGATCGCCGAAGGCGCATTTGACCTGGTCTACTCGATCGGTGTGCTGCATCATACGCCTGACCCTCGCAGCGCCTTCGCCCAGATCGCCCGACGGGTCAAGCCCGGCGGTCGACTGGCCGTCTGGCTGTACCGACGAAATACCGCCCCGCAGGAATGGCTCAACGCCGGCCTCCGCGCCATCACCACGCGACTGCCAGTGCGCGTGCTCGAACCGCTTTGCGCCGGCCTTGGTATTCTCGGCGGCATTCCGATCCTCAACCGGACATTCAATAAGATCGCCAATTTCTCCAACCATTCCGACTGGACCCTCCGCGTCTGCGACAACTTCGACTGGTACGCCCCGCAATTTCAGTCGCACCACACCTCGGAAGAACTCGCACGATGGTTCGCCGAGGAGGGGTTCATCGACATCGTCGAGCTTCCCCCGGCCAAGGCCGGCACATTCTACGACCGGGCCTATCGCCATAACCTGATCATCGGCAGCGGCGTCAATGTCGCGGGCATCCGGCGCTAGGCGGTTACTTTCCCTTGCCGCTGGTCGGCGGCCAGAACGCGAAACCTGTCATGTTGGTCTTGATCCGGTAGAGACTCTTGCCGGCGCAGATGTAAAGGGTCGATCGGTCCTCGCCGCCGAACTCGACGTTCGCAGGGACTTCCGGAGTCGGGATGACCTCAAGGGACTTCCCTTCGGGAGTGAAGATGTAGACGCCGGCTTTGTCTCCGGCCCCGGCGGCGGCAACGATCCGCCCGTCGGTGGTGACCGTCATGCCGTCGATGCCGCGCCGCGGCCGAAGTCGTGGATCACGCGAGGATCCTTCACCTTTCCCCGGTCGCCGATCGTCGCCGCGAGCAACGCCCGGCGACGAGAGCCGTTGTCCGATACGTAGAGGGTCTTGCCGTCGGGGCTGATCGCCACGCCGTTCGGTTTGTAGACGGTCATGTCCAGAGGGATAGCGTAGCCGTCCAACTCGATGACGAAGATCCCTTCGAAGTCCAGGTCTCGCGGCTCGTCGCCAACGTATCGTGGGTCGGAGACATACACACGCCCATCCCGGTCAACGGCCACATCGTTCGGGCTGTTGAACCGCTTTCCCTCGAAGCCGCTGCACAGCGTCTTGATCGTGCCGTCCGCGGCGGTGACCGAGACCCGCCGACCACCACCCGTATTGGCGCCCTCGGCGACGATTAGCCGGCCCTTGTTGTCGAAGATCAACCCATTGGCCCGCCCGCTCGGCTCGCGGTAGACCGTCGTCTTGCCGGTCTTCGGGTCGAACCGCATGATCCGGTTGCCGATATCCGAAAAGAGGATCGAGCCGTCCGCGGCCATAGCACCTCCCTCGGTGAACTCGCCTTCTCCCCAGACCTTTTCCAGCTTCTCTCCCGGCGATACCACGCTGTTCGAGCCCGCTTGGGCCTGGTTGGGAGGGAAACCGACTAGAGCCAGCAGGACCAGCGACCAGATGGACATTCGCAATTCTCCCCATTAATGAAGTTGAGTCACCCCAACTCTATCCTTGGGCGCTACCGGCGACCGGTCAAGGAGTCTCTCGGTCGGGATAATCGTTCGGAATCAGAAGAATGGTTCCACTGGAGTCCGGCTCTCGAAGCGAGACGGTAAGCCCCGATCACGATCGCGCCGCCAGAGCGCTCGGACCGTCAGAGCAAAGATAGTGCCGACCAGGACGAAGGTCGTCAGCACCACGTAGTCGTTCTCGTCAAGACCCGTGTTTATCGACTTTTCGATCATCATCATCAAGCACATGACGAGGGTCCCGGCGATCACGGTCCCCTCCGCAACGCCGAGTGCCGTCCAGCGCGGAGGTGTTCGCCCGGTCGGGGATGCGTCGCCCGTCCGAATCCAGCGCACAATCGATCGAATCCACGCTTGAAGGAACGCAAAACCCAGATACAGCCCGAGCACGCCGTTCCATACGACGATGAGGGTCGCACTCTGAGCCGCCCTGGGGTTGAACCATGCGAGGAACGCGTTGGAGATCGCGAAGGCGACGACCAGCCCGATCAGCTCTTGGAGCGTCAGACTGGGCCGGGGAAATCGCCCGTCAGATCTCGGTGGTCCCGGGATGTCTCGCGACACGGATGGTTGCTCCTCTCAACGAGACGGGGTCGTTTCTGGGGGATGACCTGTGGATGCGGGACCCAGGAGGTCGAACTCTGCCACGTCCGACTCCCGCCACAAGCGACCATCGGGCCCGAGATGGAAGACCATCTCCGGATCGATATCGGGATCGGCGCGGATCACCATGGCGGGTTCGATATCGGGATGAGCCGGAATGACGAACCGATCGTTCGGCGGATCGACCTCGGTCAGTCCAGTTCCCGCCGGTCCTTGAACCAGTGTCACCGTGGCAGGCGCCCGGACGATGTTCCGAGGCCCGGACGCCAGGCCTCTCGGCTTCAACGAAAAAGCCGATAGCACAAGCCCGCTCAGGGCGACCACCATCATCAGCGGCCCGAGCGAGCGGATCGGCCAGAGCCGAGTCCGTTGGATCGCGCGGAAGTTCCGATCAAAGGGAGCCTTGCGTCTCATCGGCGTGTCTCCGTCTGCATTCTCGTGATCGATCTGATCTCCGGTAACATCGACTCCGTCATGACGGATAACGTGCGAGAATGCGATCTGTTAGGCCAGGACATCCCGGATCACTTGGCCGTGGACGTCGGTGAGCCGTCGCGACGTACCGTTATTGTTGTAAGTCAGGCGTACATGGTCGAGGCCGAGGAGGTGCAGGATCGTGGCATGGAAGTCGTGGACGTCGACGACTTTCTCGACGGCCTGGTAGCCGAACTCATCCGTGGCGCCGAAGCTGAACCCGTGCTTGACGCCGGCACCGGCCAGCCAGGCGGTGAATCCCTTGGGGTTGTGGTCGCGTCCTTGGACCCCCTTTTGGAAAGTAGGCATACGCCCGAATTCAGTCGTCCAGACGACCAGCGTATCATCGAGGAGCCCGCGCGATTTCAGGTCGATCAGGAGCGCCGCGGCCGGCTTGTCCAGGATCGGGCCGTGGCGGTTGTAGTCCGACTGGATGCGGCGGTGCCCGTCCCAGTTGAGGACGCCCTCGCCCATGGCGAACGCGCCGTTGAACAGCGTGATGAAGCGTACCCCGCGCTCCAGGAGTCGGCGAGCGAGCAGACAGTTGCGGCCGAAGGCGGCGGTGAGCGGGTTGGCATCGTCGAGTCCATAGAGAGACCGCGTGGCTGGGCTCTCTCGGGATAGCTCGCCGACCTCCGGCGCACTCGATTGCATCCGTCCAGCCAGCTCGTAAGCGGCGATCCGGGCCGCCAGCTCGCTGTCGCCCGGGTGGTGCCGGAGGTGCTCGTCGTTGAGCAGGCAGAGGAAGTCGCGCGCCGCCGCGTCATCGCCGCGAGCGATCTCCTTCGGCAAGGCGAGGTGATTGATCGGCCGCTCGGCATTGAACGCCGTGCCCTGGAAGGTGGCGGCCAGGAAGCCATTGGTCCAGTTCGCCGGCCCTTGCTGCGGGTCGCCCCGCGGGTCGGGGATCGCCACGTAGGCGGGCAGATCCTGGTTTTCGGTCCCAAGCGCATAGCTGACCCAGGCCCCGATGCTGGGAAACCCCTCGAGCGTGAACCCGGTGCTCATGAACATCTCGCCAGGCCCGTGAGTATTGGTCTTCGAGGTCAGCGAGTGGATGAAGCACAGGTCGTCCGCACGGGCGGCCAGATGCGGCAGAAGGTCCGAGATGTACTTCCCGCTCTGGCCCCGCGGCCGGAACGTCCACGGGCTCCGGGCCAGGTTGCCGTTCTCGCCTTGAAAAGTAATTAGCTTCTCGACTCCGGGCATCGACTGACCGTCCCGCTTGATCAGCGCAGGCTTGTAGTCCCACGTGTCGAGATGGCTGACCGCGCCCGTGCAGAAGATATGCAGCACACGCTTCGCCCTTGCGACGAAGTGCGGCGGCTTCGGCCCAAGCGGACTAGGTGGACGAGCTCGAGCCAGATCGGAATTCAAGTCGGTCGTCCCGTCATCAACCGACAGCAAGCCGTGGTCGGCCAGCAGCGCGCTGAGCGCGATCCCGCCCATGCCCGTGGCCATGTGACTGAGGAAGCTCCGGCGGTCGAGCAGGTGGCAGCCCAGGAGTAGAGACGATCGATCGCCCACGACGGATTCCCCTCTCGAATTGTTCAGCACATGCTAAACACTTGCGGATTATATTCCCTAGCGAGGGAATCTCGTTTGACTTTTTGACTTCGCGACGACGAGAATGCTCTGAGGAAGCTTCGGCCGATGCATTTCGGGAGCCCGATGACGCGCTGGGTGTTTCTTCGAAAGCGTTCGGTTGAGGGAGCGGCCGATCGACACAATCTGCCGGCAGAGTGAGCGTGTGCTATGGCCCGCGCAATCCGACGGTAATTTGAAGGAGAGTTCCTGATGAGTAAGTTGACGAAGTTCCGTCTCTCGTTTTTCGCTGCACTGCCAATTCTTGCGGTCGTATGCCTCGGCGGCTGCGAATCCGAGGGACCGGCCGAGCAAGCGGGTAAGAACATCGACGCGGGCGTCCAGAAAGCCAAGGACACGATCAACCCGCCCGGCCCCGGGGAAAAAGTGGGACGAGCCCTCGACAAGGCCGCTGGGAAGTAGGCTGGTGATCTCGAAGCGCGAGACACACTTCGTATCGTGGGTGCTCGAGTCAACCATTGCGAACGAGTCCTTCGATGGAGGGCTATGACGGTCATCTCGCAAACAATCCGATCGTGGGCCGACTGACTCCACTGCCGTTGTCAAGATGTTCTCAATCCTCGTTCAGCTCGAAATCGAGCGTATTTTGGGCCGCAGCGATCTTGCACCTCAAGGGCGTTGTGTCGGGGTTGGAGTAGCGAGCGGGGATCTTCACGTTCCGGTCCAACGATCCGATTGTGACCTTGTAGGTACCTGGGAAAGATCCGTCGTTCGCTTCCACCGTTGTCAGGGTGAATCGTCCATCCCGAATCATGCCCGTAGCCGCACGCCCCCCCGGTTCTGTCGGCCGAAACTCGATCCGACCCTCTGCGAGTGGCTCGCCCTTGAACGTGACCGTGCCCTTGACCGGGAAGCGTTCTCCGACCTCCTCTCCACGCTGACCACCCGGCCCGAGTAAGTAGCGGCGGAGGAACTCGACCTCGACCGCCTGGAGATAATCCTGGTTGGCCTTCTTGGCGAAGCCATGCCCCTCGTTGGTCCCGACGACGTACCAGACGGGAATCCCGTTCTTCTTGAGCGCGGCGATCATCTGCTCGGCCTCGGAGATCGGCACGCGCGGGTCGTTCTGTCCCTGGACCACGAGTATCGGCGTGCGGATCTTCCCGGCGTTGGCCAGAGGCGAGACTTTTTCGAGATACGCACGCATTTCCGGATCGCGCTCGTCGCCGTACTCGGCCCGGCGAAGGTCGCGGCGATAACCCTGGGTGTTCTTCAAGAACGTGACGAAGTTCGAGATGCCGACGATATCGATCCCGCACTTGATCTTGTCGTTGTAGTTCGCCTGCACGGCCAGTGACATGAACCCGCCGTACGAGCCGCCGGTTACGCCCACGCGGGACTTGTCCAGATCCTTCTGCTTGGCGATCCAGTCGAAGAGGGCACCGATGTCCTTGACGGCATCGCCGCGAAGCTTCCCGTTGTCGAGCTTGAGGTAACTCTTTCCATATCCGGACGAGCCCCGCACATTGGGGAAGATCACGACGAGTCCTAGCTCATCGATCCAGTAGTTCAGCCGGCCCAGGAACGCAGGGCGAAATTGCCCCTCGGGGCCGCCGTGGATGTCGATCAGCACGGGGTGCGGGCCGGGGAACTTTCGCGGCGAGGGCCTGTACACGAATGCGGGAATCCTGCGGCCGTCGAAGCTGGGATATCCGATCAGTTGGGGCTCGGCAAAGTTCTCGGATTCCAGGCCGCCGGTTTCGCTCAGCGTCCACCGACGAGCCTCGCCGTCTTTGAGATGCTTCAACGGATTCGCAGTCGTTACAATAGACCAGCAGTCGCTATCCGATTGCGTCGAACTGTCCGTGAAACCGACTTCTTGGCTTCCGGGTCGGAATGCCAGGTGGGTTATCACACCGTTGCTGACAAATAATTCGCGTTGGTCCTCCAGCATTCCACGAGCGCGACGGTATACACTGAGTATGCTGACACCCTCACGGTTGACCACGAATGCGACGACGTCTCCATCGTCGCTCATGTCGAATCCCTCGACGTTCCAATGAGTCTCACCAGTGAGAGGGAAAGGATCAGGGAGAGCGGAGGAATCGCCTGACGCCGGATAGTACACGACAAGCTGGCGAAACTCACTCTTCTGATCGGTGATGTAGTAAATCGCGTTTCCGTTCTTTGACCAATTGGCATCGCCCGAAAAGGCGCGGCTAGTCTTCGGGTCATTCGGAAGTGGAGTGAGTGTCTGGGTCTTGCCAGTAGCCACTTCGATGATGTGAAGATACGACTCGTTGATCGAGATAGACTCAACCGCAACGACCTTGGTCTCATCGGGCGACCAATCGGAGACCGTCCAGCTCCCAGAGACTTCTTTGAAGCGGCGGACGAAGTGGGGATCGCCGGGGGCCGCGACGTAGAGATCCATATCGCGACCGTTACGAGCATTGCTGCTCCAGGCCAGCAGCTCGCCCGACGGGGACCACTTCGCCCCCGTGTTCCGGCTCTTGCCGTCCGTGATCCGACGGGCTTCACCGCCTCGACGATTCTGAACGAATAACTGGTAATTCTCGGCGCCGCCCTCGTCGATGCTGTAGAGGAACTGGTCGTGCTTGGGTCGGGCGGAGACGCTCAACACGCCGCTCGGGAAGGAACGTGAGCTGCGTCCGAGCTCCGCCGGCCTGGGCCACGAAGTGCACCTGGGGTACGTTGGCGAACCGCGAGATGATGTACATCCCCGATCCGTCCGAGGCCCAGTCCTGGAAGCTCGCCGAGCGGATGTTCTGGTAGCGGTTCAATGCCTTCCTCATCGCGGCCGGGATCGGTGGCACGCCCTCCACGCGGATCGTGTCGGGCACGGGAATCGCGGGCTCCTGGGCCCGCGAGGTGCTGGATGCGGCCAGGACCATCGTCAGACCGAAGAAGAACGCACCGCGCTTCATGATGAGAGCCTCCAGGTGGATTGCCAGACGCAGCACTATGGATGATACATGTCGAACACCCACTTGCCCCATAGCAGGTCAGTACATATCGATCATGTACTGACCGCCGTGATCCGGATTCCCGATGAGTCGTTGATTCTTGGGGTCCACGACGAAATCGAGCATTTCCAGGGGGATGTAACCGATCAGGATGGGGCAATTGTCGGCGACCTCGGCCACGCGGACCTCACAGTCGCGATCCTGGATGGTGAGTTTGACCGGCTCGAAGATCCCAAATGACATCGGCCCCGCAGTCGTTTTCGCTACGACCGTCTTGATCCTCTTAAGGCCCAGTTGCTCGATGAGACGTAGCGGCATCGAGACGTAGGTCGCCCCGGTGTTGAACGCGCGCATCGTTGACTTCGATGCAGCGAACATCGGCTTCGGGGATAATCCCTTTCTCCGCGGTCTTCACGTCATCGTAGTTCTCGATTAAGGCCGTAACCAGCACGATCCCCATGGTTTCCGTCTCCATGTTGCTTCTCCTTTCGACTCCCCAGTTTCATTCATGGCACGTAAACAAACTCATTGGCATTATACAAAGCCCGACAGAACGCCGCCGTGCCGTGTGCGGCGATCAGCTTGACGGCGGCCTCGCGCTCGATGGCCAACGGCATGCGGCCGAACGCCAATCGAAACCCGCGCTCGACCCGGAATTCCGGCTCGGCGCCGGCCTCGACCCGGAGGCGTTCGGCGAAAAACTCGGCCTGACGGATCACGAAGCGGCTATTCAAGAGGTTGAGGGCCTGGAGTGCCGTCGTTGAGACATTCCGTCGGGGAGCGACCAGTGCCGCATCGGGACAGTCGAAGGCGCCGAAGGTGGGATCGGGCTGGCTCCGGGGTTTGAACTGGTAGACCATCCGGCGGAAGTCGTCGGGACCGAGCACGGCGCGAGGTTTGTACACGGCAACATAATTGGTGTTCTTCTCCCAGATGTTGTAACCCGGCCCGCCCATGCGGGTATTGAGCCGGCCGCTGGTCGCGAGGATCGCGTCGCGGATCGATTCGGCCTCGAGCCGTCGCGGACTCACGCGCCAGAGCAGTCGGTTCTCCCGGTCCATTGCCTGGGCCTTCTCGTCGAGCCGGCTCGACTGGCGATATGTGGAAGATAACAAGATCAGCCGATGAATCGGCTTCATCCGCCAGCCGCCTTCGATGTAGGTGCTGGCCAGCCAATCGAGGAGTTCGGGATGCGAGGGCGGCGTGCCGTTGAAACCGAAGTCGCTGGGCGTGGCGACGATCCCCCGGCCGAAGTGGTATTGCCAGACGCGGTTGACCATCACGCGGGCGGGCAAGGGGTTGGCCGGATCGGCGATCCATCGCGCCAGCGATGCACGGCGCTCCGCCTCGGGGGTATCGGGATCCAGGACCAGGTTCGGTCGCAGACACGCGATCACCGAGGGCCGCATCCGCGGTCCCTTCTTCGTCGGATCGCCGCGGACGAGCAGATGCGTCGGGCCGGGCTGAGTGAACGTGCCGGCATAGATCGGCATCGTGCTGCCCAGTTGGGCGAGGCGATCGCGAAGCTGGACTTGTCTCGCTCGCAGCTCGGCCCGCTCGCCCGCACGGCCGGGCGAGTCCGCGCCTCGCGGCGACGTCGGCTCGTCGCGATAGGGCAGACGATCCAGCGACGAGGCAACGATCTGCCAGCAACCGGGCTCGAGGGCCGCTTCGAGGTAATACTGCGTCGCCAGGCGGTCGCGATAGGCCCCTTCCCGATCGCGGCCCCAGACCACGCGGTCGATCGTCGCGAGTTCGGGCCAGGCGATCGTGACCACCCCCCTGCCCGCCGACCGTGAGATCCAGCTCCGGCTGTTCCCCTGCCGGCCGTCGTTGAGATGGACAATCTTGTGGATCGGGTTTCCCGGATACTCCGACGATGCCGACGCCTTCCCTCCCGCTGAAGCCAGCGCGACGTTGCGTGGCGGAGATCCATCGCTTTCAGCGGTCGTGTAGACTTCCAGCTCGTCGATGCAGGGCTCGGTGTCATTGTTGGTCGCGAGGATCGTCAGCCGGATCATCCGGGCGCGAACGGGTGCGAACCGTTCGACGTTGCGCCTCGGGTTGACCATCGGCCGGAGGGGTGTATCGCTGCCGGGATGGGCGAGCGTTTCGGACTCATCGAGGCGCTGCTCGATGCGAGCCAGTTCGTCGGCGACCGCGGATGCTTCGATCCGCCGCGCCTCGGAGTCCGGCGCGGGGACCTCTCGCGCGGCGTGGTTGACCCCGGCGAAGATCGCCTGGAGACCGTAGTAGTCGGCCTGCCGGATCGGGTCGAACTTGTGGTCGTGGCATCGTGCGCATTGAATCGTCAACCCGAGGAAGGTGGTGCCGGTCGCCGTGATCATGTCGTCGAGATCGTCGGCGCGCTGCTGGAGCATCCCTTCCACCGTCTGATTGCCGACGATGTCGTGCGTGCCCCCCACGAGGAACCCGGTCGCCGTCTGGGTCAGCCAGTCGGCCGGGCCGCGCCCCGAGGTCAGCGTGTCTCCGGCGAGCTGTTCAAGGACGAAGCGCGGGAACGGCGTATCGCGGTTGAACGCGCGGATCACGTAATCGCGATAGGGCCACGCCGAGAACCTCGGCATGTTCGTCTCATAGCCTTCGCTCTCCCCGAATCGAACGACGTCCAGCCAGTGACGTCCCCAACGCTCGCCATACTGAGGCGAGGCCAGCAGGCGATCCACGAGCGATTCATAAGCGGATGGGGAGGGATCCGCGACAAAGGCGTTGACCTGCTCGGGAGTTGGTGGCAGTCCGGTCAGGTCGAATGTCACCCGGCGGATCAGCGCGGCGCGATCGGCCTCGGGTGCAGGAGCAAGCCCGGCGATCCGGAGATCCTTGAGAATGAAACGATCGACCGGCGTTCGGACCCAGGCCGCGTCGGGACCCTTCAATTCGGGTGCCGCAATCCGCCGGATCGGCCTGAGCGACCACCAATCGGCCCCGGCTCGGCGCGGGGCCAGCGTCTCGCTGGGATACGCGGCTCCCGACTCGATCCACGCGCGCACCACCGCGACCTGGTCCTTTGACAGCGGTCCATTGGGTGGCATCTCCCCCTCGGCGACCTTCTCGATCAGGAGGCTCTCTCCCGGCTGGCCCGGCACGATGGCCGCTCGACTCTCACCGCCGGCCAGCGCCGATGCGCGCCGGCTCAGGTCGAGCCCACCCTTCTTCTTCTCCGGCCCGTGGCAGGCCAGGCACTTGCCAACCAGGATCGATCCGGCCTCCTGGGCGAACGGATCGAGAGTCCCTCGCGATGGTTCCGGAGCGCGAGGCAACGAAGGAGCCGATTGATCGATCACCGGCCGGGTCTGCGCCGCTACGACCGGCACGATACTCAGGGATATCATAACCGTGAAAATCGCTCTCATCGTTCGTCCACTCCACGACCGTCGGCTCATCGCGCGCACCTATCGCTCCCTGACATCTTAACCGGATCGCCGCAACACTCCTCATGGCCGAGTTAAACATTTCTCAGAAAAAATGCAATCATTGGCGATTGAGGAGCCGGTTTCTGGGTTCGTTTCGTCGATTTCGGGCGGTGTCTGCCCCAAATCTGGCTTCGTTTCGTCGATTCGGCGGGATGTTCGACCCGGATTCTGGGTTCGTTTCGTGCGTTTTGAATGCGTTCATGGGTAGGCTCTCCTCTCAATCGGGTTTCGTCTGACCGGCCTTCGACCATCGGTTTGGCCGTTCCAGAGGTCGATCCGATTCGCCGTGACTCCGGATGAAATCTCAAAGCGCGCAAGGCACCACTGGTATGATCCGACGATCATCGATCTCAGTTGCATAAACTTTTTTGGATTCTTAATTGACAGAGGCGGAGCTCGATCGCCGTCGTTCAGGACCCACGGGGAAACGTGCCGGCCACGACCTCTCGAGTTCGAGCGGGCGACGGTTGGGCGCGTCTCCTCAGGCGCCGCCGTGAACAGGACCTTCGTCTCCCGACGGGCGATCGTCAGTCGGTCAGGTGGCGAGGAGGGGAGACCTTACCACAACGTAGTGACGACACCTACTTTCAGTATCGTGTGCCCAAATCCCGTCTTGATAGCTCTAAAATAAAATTTTTTGGGTTTCCAAAAAAACTGTGAACCGAACGGCCAGTTCGTCCGATTCAATGAATTAGAAATCCCCGACGCCGCACGTGAGTTCTCGGGAGTGGCAGGTGACACGTGCCGAGTGGCGTGTGGATAAACATTTTGGGTCAAGGGCCGAGACTGAAGAAAAACCCGCGTCACCGAGTTCGTAGGGTGGGTGCAACCCATCAACCGATCTGGGGAGACGATGGTTTGCATCCACGCCGCAACAGAGCCCATCACCAGGTCCCGACCGCCAACCCTTTCTGACTTGCCACCTGTCACGCTCCTGCATCCCGTCCGAGCGACGGTCTCGCGTCTGTGGGCACGCGGTGATGCTCGCGGAGGAGTCTCGAGCCATCTCGTGGAATCGGAGCTCGCCGGAAGCTGGATTTCAATTCGACCCATGTCATTCAAAGGACCATTGTCATGATTCCGATCGCGGATGTAGACATGAGGGACCCGGGCTTGCGGGCCGACCCGTATCCGACCTACGCGCGTTGGCGTGCCGAGTCGCCGGTCCTCCGCGTGAAGTTGCCGGACAAGCAGTTCGCGTGGCTCGTCACCCGTTACGACGACGCGATCACCGTGTTGAAGGACGCGCGGTTCGGCAACGACCGAGACAAGGTGCTGACGCCGGAACAGGCCGCCCGGTTGCCCTGGATGCCGAGTGTAATGAAAGTGCTCACCCGCACCATGCTCAACCTGGACGAGCCCGACCATACTCGGTTGCGCGGCCTGGTTCACAAGGCATTTACACCCCGGCTGGTCGGGAACATGATCGAGCGCATCCAGTCGCTAACCGAGGAGCTGCTCGACGCGGTCCAGGCCAGGGGACGCATGGACCTGATCCACGATTACGCGCTGCCCCTACCGACGACCATCATCGCCGAGATGATGGGCGTGCCGGTCCTGGACCGGCACAAGTTCCACCGCTGGTCGAACGCCCTCGTCTCGGCCTCGGGGTCGAGCTGGGGAATGCTGGCGATGCTGCCTCCCATGTGGGCGTTCCTGCGATACATCCGCAAACTGGTCAAGATCCGGCAGGCGGATCCTCGAGACGACCTGGTCAGCGCGCTGGTCCATGCGCGCGAAGCCGGCGAGCGGTTGAGCGAGGACGAACTGCTAGCGATGATCTTCCTGCTGCTGGTGGCCGGCCATTAGACAACACTCAACTTGATCGGCAACGGCGTGCTGGCCCTGCTGGAGCATCCTGCGCAACTCGATCGGTTGCGGGACGACCCCGACCTGATCAAGCCGGCGGTCGAGGAGTTGCTGCGCTATGATTCGCCGGTGCAGATGGCCAGTGAGCGCTATGCCCGTGAAGAACTGACGATCGCCGGCGTGAGAATTGCGCCCGGCGAGATGGTGCAGGCCCTGCTGGGTTCGGCCAACCGGGACGAGCGGCAATTCGAATGCCCCGATGAGCTGGACATCACGCGGGAGCCGAACCGGCATCTGGCTTTCGGCCAGGGGGTGCACTATTGCGTCGGTGCGCCGCTGGCTCGACTGGAGGGGCAGATCGCCATCAATACGCTCCTGCGACGATTCCCTGACCTCAGGCTGACCGTACCACCGCGGGCCGTGCAGCATCGGCCCGGCCTGGGCCTGCGAGGCCTGGTGTCGCTGCCATTGGCGTTCTCCCGACGACGAGCTCCGGCCCTCCAGATGGCTCATTAGGCCCTTATGGGGCGCGCATCGACAATTTGTTGTCGATGTTGTAGACGTGTGTCGGAGGGGGCTCTGTCCCTCGAGGGGAATCGCCGGACGGAGCCGGCTCCGCCAAGACGGCCCGACAGGGGCCCCTTTTTTCCGGGCGTAGTCTCGGAAAAAGCGTAGAGTCTTCCTCCGCAGGATCTCTGCGCCGTGCGCGCCTCTGGGGAATCCGGGATTCGAGATTCCGGATTCGAGATTCCCAAGGGAACGATTTCGGGATCGGGAATCGGGAATCTCGAATCCCTCTTGGGTTGCGGCCGAAGGCCGCGTTAAGGAGTGACGCGCGGCACTGTCAGGGCCGATCATCACCACGGATCACACGGAGGGACACGGATCGGTCGGAACCCACTCTTGATTCCCATCCGTGTCCTTCCGAATGATCCGTGGTTATGGAGGTTCCGAGAGTTTTCCTCCGCAGGATCTCTGCGCCGTGCGCGCCTCTGGGGAATTCGGGATTCCGGATTCGAGATTCCGGATTCGAGATTCCCAAGGGAACGATTTCTAGATCGGGAATCTCGAATCTCGATCCCCGATTGGGTTGCGGCCGAACGCCGCGTTAGGGCGGTTTCATACCGCCGTTGACCTTGCGTTTATACGGCCTCGGGCGCCTCAAATCCAAAAGTCTCTGAATTGTTGCCTGATGGCTTGGTCCATGATAGCCTGGTTTCGAAGGACCCCGTCAGTTCGCGCGCCGTGGGGAGAAGTCGGATCTTGGAGGCGACATTCATGATAACCGGTCCCAATCGCCCTGGAGGTGGCATCATCCAGGGCTACTTCCCAGGAGGACGGCCGACGATCGTCCAACCCGCGAGACCATCGGCGACCGGCCCGGTCGTCAGTTCGACTCGTGCCCCTGTCACCCGGCATTGTGCAACCCGTGGCGCCGAGCGTCCCTGGCAGCGCCCGCGCCGGGCCTGTCCCACCCAAGGCGACACCGCCTCGACCTGGTAGGGCACCCGGCCCGATCCTGCCACCAAGGCCGACGCCGATCCAGCCACAGGCCGTCGGGGCGACGGCCCGTCCGGCTCACGCGGTAATGCCACCGGTTCCGACTTTGCCTTCCGCATCCCGGCCCGCGGCGTTGCAACCATCCGTCAACAATGCTTTCGCCGTACCGGCAACATTTGCTCTCAAGCCATCGATTCTGGGCCAAAGGCTTCCGGAAGCCGTGCGGCAGAAGATGGAGGCAATCTTCCAAGCCGATTTCTCCCAGGTGCGAGTCCACGAGGGGAGCGAGGCGACATCGCTTGGGGCCCTGGCGTTCGCCCATGGCAGCGACCTCTACTTCGCCCCGGGCCACTACAATCCGCAGACCCCGCAAGGTCAGCGGCTCCTGGGTCATGAGCTGACTCACGTGGTGCAGCAGCGGGCCGGCCGCGTCCGCAACCCGCTGGGATCCGGCATTGCGATCGTGCAGGATCCCGCCTTGGAGGCCGAGGCCGAGAGGATGGGCCTCAGGGCGGCGACGGTCCCCCCTGCGCCGGTCGTGCAACCCCGGTCATTGCCCAGTCCTGCGCCATCCCGTGGTGCGATCCTCACCGCTCGTCCGGGTCCTGCTCTCGGCCGCGCGACGCCGATCGTCGGCCGGCCATCGGTATGTTGTCCCGCTCCCCAGAACCCTCCGATCGGGGTCGCACAGCGCGCCGAACTCGACCCCGCGGACCTCAATGCGCTGCACTCGAGACTCGTCGCCTCCAAGAGGGCATCGAGGGCGGCCGAGATGCAGGAGAGGTTCGTCAGCGCCCTCAGGATCGTCGGTACGCTCAAGGCAAAGCTGTCGGACGTCCACCAATCTTTCCTAATCTACAGGAATAGGGCTCTAACCGCGCAGGATTTAATATCAGGGACCCTCACGAATCTCTACGACAACCTCAGCGAGCTCGACGAATTGATAAACAAGCACCGCGCATACTTTTATGGGCTACGTCCTCGGCGCTGGGAATGTCGTGCCGTTCCAGGAAATCATACTCGGACTCCTGCTCAGACTCACCCAGGAATACATCGATGTCTGCAAGGTCCTGAATGGAAAGGTGGCCACTGCCCTGGGGATCCAGCGGGTCGAGGCTGGTGGACGTCCCGACGCTCACAAGGCGCCCTACAAGCTCGCTGAGGCCGATCTCGGGCTGATCCCGACAGACCTGTCGACGGCCGAGGCGGCGTTCAAGAGCACCTTCCAGCAAGGTCATGCCGGCACGAACCCCGGGAAGGCTATCGAGGAAGCCGCGAGCGGCATCTTCGCCATGCGTCAGTTTCCCGTCGATTTTGCGAACATCGGCCCTTGGGAAGGCGTCGGGGACGTCGAATTCGCCGTCGGAGGTAGGCCGTGGGACCAGAAGGTTGTGTACTGGGACGAGCACGGCTTCGACGGCCGCCTCGTCCACACGCACACCAAGCTCGGCCCGGATAATCTCGTGGGGCTCCTGTTCGACGTCACTTACGTGGACGCCCTCAATTATGAACGCCTCTGGGTTGATCTTTTCCGCAAGGTGCTCAAGGGTCAAATTCACCGCACCAAGATCCGGGAAGTCAGGTCGCCACTCGCCGACACATTGACGGCGCAGATCCTCGTCAGCGTTGACCCGGCCAGACAACCCGAATCCACGGCGGACTACCGCAACGACATCCTTTTGATGGATGCTAAGGCCGAGGAGAAAAACGGATGGATGGTCATCAAAGCGTCGGCTCTGGACTCCAAGTATCTCGACAAGATTATCAAACAGAAGGTCTCACCCTATTGTACGCACGACAATAACCGCGGCTGGCTCCCGATGGGGATCGCCTATTTCGAGTACCCGATGGGGTCGGAGAAACTCGACAACAAGGTCAGTAACCGCTCGCGCTGCAAGTACGTCGTCAGCCTCGATCGGTCCGCGATCTACCTCAGCCCCACCCATTACAAGGGGTTCAGCATCCGAATGGGGGATGGTACGATCGTGCGACGCAGGCCGTTCTACAAGGTCAAGATAGGAGTCTGAGGTCCCCCGAACGACCACCCACGGGCTGGGACAAGGATCGTCACCCTGGCCTGGAGCGACAATCGTCCCCTCCGTCATTGGCTTATGCGCAGTCATTGAGAGTCCGCGACCTGGAGACGAACAAGCTGTCCGATGGGGTCTCCGAACTGGCCCTGTGGACATTCCGAACGCGGAAGCCGATTTGAGCCGGACTTTTCCCAGTGCGTGTATCGGCTTTCCGCTCCATCGCATCCCGAAGGGAGTTGGCGGTCCCTGGTCGGCGCCGGGATAACCGTGTCCAGCGCCGGATGAACACAAACAAATCTGAGTTCATTCTGCCGGGGACGGTGTTGAGAGCAAATACACCGCGAACGAGGCCAGCCAGTGCTCGCCTTCGTAGTTCCCGCTGGCCACGTGCGCGAGTGCCGATTCGGCGTGCCGCGCAGCCGACACAGTCAGCGCCGTCCGAACCGGGTCGCCAGCCGGTAATGCCGACGCGATGCTCCTCATGCTCCAGGCACGGCTGAGGTTCAGTCCGTCGAGGTGGACCAGTTGGGGGTCGGTCCGGTCGGTCACCGTGGCGGGCGTGAACAGCGATTTCGGCTCGCTCTGATCGGTCTTCGGCAGGAACCGCGTGAACCAGGTCCGGAACTCGTCCGGGGGCAGAACCCGCCGCAACAGGTCCGCCTCCATCAGGCTCGGCGAGAAGAAGTCCGCGCCACCGGGTTCCCAGCCGGCCGGGATGTCGGCGTCCGTGCCGAAGTAAGACCGGGCCCGTTCTTCGACCAGGGCTCTCAGTCGGGCGTTGCCCGTGGACCGAGCGTAGTCATGGGCGAACGACAGCCCGAACGCCGTGTTCGGGTGCACCCCGGTCCGGATCGGGTACGTCTGCTTCGGAAAGAACTCCAGATACCGCGTGACGATGACATCCGCCAGCGGTTTGATGTCCGTCGCCCAGGTCTTCGCGTCCGGGTCGTCCCAGCCGTTCAGCTCCTCGGCCAACTTGAGGAGCCACGCCCAGCCGTACGGCCGTTCGAACGACTTGCTCTCCGGGCGCGTGTAGTAGTCGACCTCCGCCTTCAGGTTCTCGACTGTGAAGTGTTCCTTCAAGACAGCCCGGATGTCCTTGCCCTCGGGCAGGTCGGGGAACAGGCGAAGCAGTCGCGCGAGCATCCAGTGTCCGTGCACCGACGAATGCCAGTCGTAGCATCCGTAAAACGCCGGATGGAGGGCTTTCGGGTTCTTGACGTCGGGCGGGCCGCCCACGACGTGCTCGGGCTTGTTCGGGTA
Source organism: uncultured Planctomycetota bacterium (assembly GCA_963845755.1). Lineage (GTDB taxonomy): Bacteria > Planctomycetota > Planctomycetia > Isosphaerales > Isosphaeraceae > CAWJTV01. The sequence continues at coordinate 314,668 of CAWJTV010000031.1, read as the reverse complement.
CTCCTTGCTCAACCCCTTGAGCGCCAGGCGGGCGAACGCGGATGCCTGCGCGGCGTCAGTGCAAGGGGCGGCTCATCAGCCTGGGCGGTTTGGGTCATGGTGAAGAAGATCCCCAGGGGAACGAAGGCTGCGAGGAACGGGAAACTAGGAGTCGTTCGCCTGTGCATCATGGGTCGGGCTGCCTTCGCGAATGGGCGGTCAAACCAGGGTTCGGAGCCTCTGCGGGGTGGGACGGGGCGGCAGGGCCGTTAGAGGCTGGGGAAAAATGATTCAAGATTCATGATTCACGATTCAAGATGGCCGCAAGTTCCGTTGAAATCCTGCCTTCCATTCATTGAACCTTGAATATTGAATCCTCTTCCCGATTCTTTCCCGACGCCCTTACCGCATGCGGTGTGGCCGGCGGAGTCACGCGGGGATCGTGGTGCGGGGTTCATCCCGCGCCGGGCTGGCCAAGGCGCGCGCGATCGCTTCGCCCAGGGCGGCGGCGAGGACCGGCTTGACCAGGTGGGTGCAGAAACCGGCCGACCGACTCTGCTGCAAGTCGTCCTCCGATCCGTGGCCGCTCAGCGCGATTCCCGGGACGCCGCGCGCGTTCAACGCTGCGCATCAGTTCCAGTCCGGAGCCGTCCGGGAGCTCGATGTCGCTGATGAGCAGGTCGAAGTCGGTCTCGGCCACGGCTTGCCGGGCCGCCTCCAGGCTCGACACCGATTGGACTTCCCAGCCCTGGCCGCGGAGTGTCAGCTCGAGGTATCGGCGTATGTCGAAATTATCTTCCATCAGGAGGATCCGCACGCCCGACGTACGGGGAGCCGAGCCGTACTCGACAAGCGGGATCGGTTGCGACGCCCGTTGCCGTGGCGCGGTCGTCGACAATTCCAGGCGGAAGGTCGCACCCTGGCCCGGGCCTGGACTGGCGGCCGTCAACCGGCCTCCATGCAGTTCGGCCACCTCACGGCTGATCGCCAGTCCCAGTCCCAACCCTTTCTCCCGACCCCGTTGCGCTTCGCTCCCTTGCTGGAACGGGTCGAAGATCCGCTCGAGATACTCCGGTGCGATGCCGATGCCCGTGTCCTGGAACTCGACGATCAGGAGGCCGGCGCCAGCTCTCGATCGAGCCGATCCGTCCTCAAGGTTGAATGAGCGGATCTTGAGCGTCGAGCCAGTCGGTGCGAACCGGGTCGCGTTGCGGACCAGGTTCCAGACGAGCTGAGTCAGCCGCGCGGAATCGCCCTGAACGTGATGATCCTGGGCTCCGTAGTCTTCGACGACTTCCAGGCCCGCTTCGAACACCGAGGCGGAACAGATCTCCAGAGCGTGCTGGATGATCTCGTGGATGTCGACGCATTCCCAATTCAGACGCAGCACACCGCGCTCGATGCGCGAGACGTCGAAGAGGTTGTCGAGCAGTTGGGCCTCGAGCTCGATGTTACGCCGAATCATCTCGAGGTGCTCGCGCACCTCCGTCGGCATTTCCGGTTCCTGGAGGAGTGAGCGGATCGAGAGGAGGACAGGCGTCAGCGGAGTGCGCAGTTCGTGGCTCAGGACCGCGAGAATGCGGTCCTTCGCTTGATTGGCCTGTTGGGCCGCGCGGGCCGCGGTCGCGCTCCGCTCGACCGCGGCGATCAGCTCGCGCTTCTGTTCTCGCAGCCCTCCCGTTCTCCGGCGATGGACGATGGCCGCCAGCGCCGCGACGGCGAACAGGATGAATCCCTCGTTCGCCTTGAGTTTCGCCAGAAACGAGTTGCGCAGGCGCGTTGAACTCGATCTGGCCCAGCAGGAAAACCCCCTCGACTCGCCGGGACCGCGCCCCGATCGGCCGGGCGGCCGGCCCCGAGGTATCGCTACGCGCAGGAATATTGCTGACGAGGATCGCGATCAGGCCGATCACGAACCCGAGGACCTGTGGACCATTCCACCCCTTTCGGCATAAAACGAGCCGAGGTTCCGGGACACTCATTGACCCGATCGAGTGGGTGTATTGCATGCTCATGACGACGTTCACAGTCGCTTCCAGCCTGCAGGCGGCTACGCCTCCAGACCGTGGTTCCAGGAAACTCCATTTTCCCGATTATGATCGCGGCTGCCGTCCGTGGGAAGGAGGTACCGCCACAAAACGAATGATGACGCGACGGCCTGCATGGCTTCGTCGCGTCCGGGACCATCAAGGAGCAGCGACTCATCGCGTCACCGGACCGCAAGGCCGCGCGGTCGGTCGCTAAGTCAACGGCGATAATACGGGTATCCGCGGAACCGGCCACCGCCATGGTAATAACCACGAGGCACCACGACGGGACCCGGCACGATCACCCGCCGTGGTACAACCATCGGCCCCGGCACGAGGACCGGTCCGGCCACGTACGGATAGGGTCCGTAGGCGCCGCCGTAAGGGTAGCCGCCATAGCCCCCGTAATACCCGCCATAGCCCCCAGTCCCGAACCCGAACGACATGCCGGGGCTCGCGTAATTGAACCCGAACCCCTGGGCACGGGCTTCCGTCGTCCCCAGTGCCAGCACACCAACTCCGATCACCCCGGCCACGAGCATCGATCGAGCGATCACCTTCATGGTTGTGTCCTCCTCACTCGGTGTCCTGTTGTCCCCGGTTCTTCTCCGGAGCCGGTGCCCCCGTCCGAGTGGCTTGCGCCGCGGGACACCATCCCCTATTACGACGTGTCTTCGAAAAAAGAGCATGGCAAATGTTCCCGGCGCCATCTCCAGGGCCATGAGTAACCCTAATCCTTACGGAGACCGTCAGAAACGGTTAAGATCAACAGTGAACGGCCGTCTCAACGCCGGCCCGAATGGGATTGACACGGATCGGTCAAAGACTTGGGACTGACCGCCGATGATGGGCTTGGGAGGAATGAGGAACATCGAAGGCTTGTGCGAAAACGGAGGGCCCGATGGGAAATGCGAGGGAGTTGAGTACGGATCGGCCGATCGTGAAGCCAGTGATGCCTCGAAGGCGGTTCCGACTGCTCGACGCGATGATCCTGGTCGCGGCCACGGCGGCGGGTTGTGCACTCTCGCAGTCGGTCTGCCACGCGTTGGTTGGAGATTTATCCTGGGAGACCTTACCCGAAATCTGGAATCCTCCCTATCAATCGAGCCTGACGGGCTGGGATGTCCTGGAAGAAAGGGCGATCCTGGTTGCCTGCCTCACGATGCCGCCCGTCCTAATCTGGACTCTGGCATTGATCCCGATTCGCCTGGTCGGCCCACGACCGCCATTCCGCCGGCTGGCGCGTCAGCCGGGCATAATGGCCGCGTGCGCGACGATGATGGCGATCGCGTTCATTGGATTGCAGTTCGTGGCCGGGCTGACGGTCATCGGCTGGGATAGCACATGGGATCTTGTGCTTGGGTATAGTGCACCGTTTGTACCCACCTCGATCGGTCTCGCCGTCTCGGTGTCGTGGATGACCTTGCTCGTCGTTAGGCGGTGGTGCGCCGAGCCGAGCTGGGTTGATCGACTGGGCCGGGCCCTGGGAGTGTTCTGGATCGTGTCCGGACTTGCCGTGATCGTCTTGTGGCTCTTCCTGGTGATCAGCTCGCTAGGTGGCTTTGGTTATCCCGCTCGGAATGTCAATTCCCCGGCGTCCCCGACCGTCGTATCCGAGCCCGCAGAAAACCCCCCGGACGATACTCCTCGATAGTTTCGACGTCCCACCAGTGGGCGAGTCGAGGATCCGCACGATTCCTCGTCCTTCTTGAGTGCAAAGCCCGACACGGCCACAATAGCCCCGGGGAGCGACGTCACCGAGTCGAGGGCTTGCAGCGATGATCGAAACCTGGGCCGACGGGGTTGATGAGCCATCCGAGCTGACCGACCAGCCCGCACCTGAGAATGGCGAAGCCATCGGACTCCGTCGTCGGGCCGTCTTGAAAGGGCTGGCGGGCCTGGGCATCGGCAGCGTGGCGTTCCGCCGGGCGATGGCGGCTCAGGCGGCTCAGGCCGGCCAGATCACGCCCGACATGATCAAGCAGGCGGAGTGGATCGCCGGGCTTGATCTCACCAAGGACGAACGAACGAGCACGGCGCGTTCGGTCGAGCGGAGTCTTCATGAATTCGCCGAACTGCGCGCGGTCGACGTGGGCTACGACGTGCCGCCCGCCCTGACGTTCTTTCCCACTCCGCCCGGCCCTGCGGCTGCGATCCAGCGGAATCGGGCGACGCCGGTCGAGGGCCCGACGCCGCGCAGGCCCGGCTCGGATGAGGAGCTCGCCTTCCTGACGGTGGCCGAGCTTTCGGCTCTGCTGCGCAGTCGGCAGGTCACCTCGACCGAGCTGACCCGACTGTATCTCGCGCGACTCAAGAAGTTCGACCCGCTCTTGAAGTGCGTCGTGACCTTCACCGAGGAACTGGCACTCAAGCAAGCCGCGCAGGCCGATCGAGACATTGCGGCGGGGAAGTACCGCGGCCCGCTGCACGGGATCCCCTGGGGTGCCAAGGACCTGATCGCCTATCCGGGTTATCCGACAACCTGGGGCGCGACGCCGTTCAAGGACCGCGTGATCGACGTCAAGGCGAGCGTGGCGGCCCGATTGGAAGAGGCCGGCGCCGTGATGCTGGCGAAGCTCTCGCTCGGTGCACTGGCGATGGGCGACCAGTGGTTTGGCGGCCGGACTGCGCAGCCCGTGGGACCCGCGGACCGGCTCGAGCGGCTCGTCGGCGGGCTCGGCTTCGGCCGCCGCCGCCGGGCTGGTCGGCTTCGCGATCGGCAGCGAGACGCTCGGCAGCATCGTCTCCCCCGCCGCGCCTGCGGGGCGACGGGCCTGCGCCCGACCTTCGGACGCGTCAGCCGACACGGCTGCATGACGCTTTCGTGGACCATGGACAAGCTCGGGCCGATCACGCGTTCCGTGCAAGATTGGCGCTCGTGTTCGACGCCATCCACGGCGCCGACGGCCGCGACTGGGCGGCCGTGGATCAGCCCTTCGACTGGCCCCCAAAGGTCGATTACAGTGCCCTGAAGATCGGCTACATCGAGGCTCCGAACCAGCCTGTTCGACGAACGGGAGGAGCTGAGGATCCTCCGAGGGCTGGGATTCGAGCTGGTCCCGATGACGCTCCCCGACAACCTCCCGGTGCGCGCCATCACCATGATGCTCGGGACCGAGGCCGCCGCCGTCTTTGACGAGCTCACGCGCAAGCATATCACCGAAGGGCTCAACTCCTGGCCGGCCACCTTCCGCCAGGGTCAGTTCGTGCCGGCCGTCGAGTATCTGCGGGCCGCCCGCGTGCGGACCAAGCTCATGCAGGCCATGGCCGAGCGAATGGCGAAGGTGAACTTATACGTCGCATCCGGAACGGATCTGCCGATCACCAACCTGACCGGCCATCCGTCCGTCGTCTTCCCGATCGGCTTCCGCGACCGCAACGGACGCACGAGGCCCGGCTCGGTCACCCTCACCGGGCGGTTATTCGACGAATCGACCCTCCTGGCCGTCGCCCACGCCATGCAACAGGTCAATGGCGACCACTTGCGGCGACCGCCCCTCGAGCGATATCTTGCCGAGGACTCCGGACCCGGACCCGCGGAGGGGCGGTCGGCGAGCGGAGGCTCCTGAACCTGTTCGGCTTTCCTTCCCCCGCCGGGGGCGAGGGACCTGAAGTCCTCGCGTCCCGAAACCGGGACTCGCGCTTCTTAGAATCTATCCGAGAATCTTGTAGGGTGGGTGAAACCCACCAGGAAGTGTCCCGATTCTGGTGGGTTTCACCCACCCTACAAACCCCGGATCCGCTTCTCGGACCGTTTCTCAGGACGTCCGCCCGAGGTATCCCACGATGGCCCGCTTCAGCTCGAGCGGGTCGATCGGGCCGGTCTTGCGATAGAGGACCTTCCCGCCCGGCGCGATGACCATCGTATACGGGACCGGGCCGGGCCACTGCCGATCGAGCGCCTGGGCGAATGCGTCGCGGTCGGTCGAGGTCAGGATATAATTGGTCGTCGATGCGTGGTTATCCTTGAGGACCTTCAGCGCGTCTTCCTTCTTCGTCAGGTCATCCATGCTGATCGTGACGAGCTGGAACTTGCGGCGGCGGTACATCCGGTGCATCGTGACCAGGTCGGGAAGCTCCGCGACGCAGGGACCGCACCAGGTTGCCCAGAGATTCACGACCAGCAACTTCTGGGTGTCGTTCCCGGCGAGGTTGGCGATGGCGTCATTATCGATGGCGTCGAGTTTGACGGGTTCGGCATCCCACCGGGCGAGCGACTTCCGGGCATCCTCCTGCTTCTCGGCCCACTTGGTGGAACAGCCGAAGATGAGCGTAGTGGCGACTGGTACTGGCTTGCCCGCCAGGAGGGCCTCGACCGCGTTCTTCGCGTCGTGCGACTTCACGGTCTTCACCTCGGAGTCGTCGAATCGGCCGACGTACTGGAGCTTGCGCTCGGCGTCGAAGACGTAGACGTGCGGTGTGGCCAGGACGCCGTAAGCCTGGGCGGTCGCCTGCGTCTCGCCGTCGTAGAGGTACGGGTAAGGGTATTGATGATCCTTGGCCCGAATCTTCATGTCCTCGAATGAGTCGCCAAGGTCCGTGAAGCCCAGCTCGTCGAGGCGGACCGCGGCGGGATTGTTGGGCGAGATGGCCACGAGGGCGACGCCCTTGTCGCGGTAATCGGCGTACATCCGGGCGATCCGGCCTTCGTAAGCCTGGGCCGTCGGACAGTGATTGCAGGTGAAGATCACGACCAGGACCTTGGCCGCGGAGAAATCCTTGAGGCTGTAGGTCTTGCCGTTGACGCCCGGCAATTGGAAGTCGGGTGCGACGGCGCCGATCGACAGGTGCTTCAAACCAGGCGGATCCGCGACCGCCGTGCCGGTGATGGTAATCAGGGCCAGGACCGCAATGGTCAACTCCCTCATGCCTCGGTTCATCGTCAGGGTCTCCCGTGGGAAATCGGTGCGTGGTCCGACCTGGTAGTGTGCCAGTCGCGGGGTGGGATGCCAAGACCCTGGCCGCCGCTCTTCCGGCTTTCCACAACGGTTACCGTCGCCATCGATCGCTCGCCGATCTCTGGGAATTCCCCTGGATCAATCATTATGATGAGTGCAGGGCCATCGATCGCCAGAGTGGTCCCACACGAGCCTCGCGAATCTGGCCGATGTCGAGCCGAGGAGACATCTCATGACCAGGGGACGGCCGATCCTGTTGACGCTCGCGATGGCCGGAATCATCGCGGTTGCATGGGTGTGCGATGCCGGAGCGGCACTTGAAGACAACCGCCCGCTCCGCGTCCTCGTGGTTGACACGCAGCGGAGGGACGTGCCGAACATCACAGTTGAGGTCCGGGCGCCGGACTCGCCGCGCCACTCGTTCGCGACCGGGGCGAACGGAACGGTGTCGATCCCCAGCGACGTCGCCGTCGAGGGAGCCGTCTTGACTGCTGTCCGTGGCCGGGAAGCCGTGGCCTGGACGAAGTTGGGTGACCAGTCCCAGGCCGGGGCGGGGGCTCGGAGGTCCTGGATGATGCTGCTTCCCTTGAATCACCGCGTCGAGGGCTCGGTCGTGAACCGAGAGGGCAAACCGGTCGCCGGGGCTCGAGTTGGAGTGGAGATGCTCTCCCATCCGACGAACCAGACCTTGGACCAGGACCTCTGGGGCAAGGACCCGCTGCTGGGCTTCGGCGTGACGGACCAAGCGGGGAAGTTCACCGTAACGCTGCCCCAGAATGCCCGCGCTCGCCTGAGAGTCCTGCACACTCGGTCCATCAGTCCGCCCATCGAGGTTGCGACGAATGCACGGACCCTCGGCCCCGCGATCCTGGAGCCGACCGGAGTCCTTCGTGGTCGTCTGACCGACGCGGCGACTGGAAAGCCCCTGGCCGGTGCCGCGGTCGCCGCCCAGCTCATCGAGCGTCTCGTCCGGCACCTGACCGATGGCTGGGGCCAGGCCGTGACCGACGATCGAGGTGGGTTCGCCATCGATGGACTGGAGCCGGGGGTTTACAACGTCTTGCTCCTCGAGGTCCCCGGCCGGGAACGGGCCACGGCGCGGGCCGTGGAAGCCGTCCGCATCCGGGAGGGCGAGGAGGCAACCGCCGACCTGTCGGTGATCGAAGGCAAGCCGCTGAGAGGGGTCGTCATCGACCGCGAAACCGATCGGCCCATGGCGGGCGCCCAGGTCGGTTGTCAGGGACCGTCCGTACCCCGATCGGGAGCCGCCATCCTGGGGACCAAGACCGACGAACAGGGGCGATTCCTGTTCCCGGTACCGCCCGGCGAACAGTTCGTCTATCTGATCGATGACCTGTCGTCCCGCTCGATGAGTCGGCACGTGGTCGTGGTTACCGACCAGGCGGAGGTCATGCCGATCCTCCTCTTGAATCCCAAGGGATCGAGCGACTTCCCGACAACCGCCGAGCAGCCAGAAGACGCGGACGTCGATGCGCCAGCCGGTGGCGTCTCGATCGTCAACACGATCTTCAAAGTCGCGGAGCGGATCCAGGCCGCGGACGCGAAGCCACGCACGGTGACGGGCCGCGTGAACGATTCCCAGGGCCGTCCACTGCCCGTCGTCCGAGTTACGGCCGGCCAGGAGCTTCGTCAGCCCGGCGCCGGCCCCGACGCACTGGAGGTAGCGGTCACCGACCGAGAGGGCAGGTTCGTCCTGGGAGGTCTCCTCCGTCACCGAGGTCCCATCTCGATCGGCCGGACGGGCGAGGAGGTCCAGAAGGAGATGATTCCCGCCGATCGCGACGAAGTCACGCTGACGTATCGCCCCCAGCCCGACGAGAAAGCCAGGAACTCGGCCGCCCGCGTGGAGGATGAGCCCATCCCAGCGGCTCTCCGCGAGCGATTGACGTTCGTCGATCTGACAGCCTACGCGAATAACTTCCTCGGCGATGGCCCCGGTGGCCTCGGCGACAGCAATCACCTCAATCGCGTGCCGCGCGGTCTGCACAAGCTGGGCGATGCGTACTTCCGGATCGGCGAGAAGATGGTGCATGTCAAAGGCCAGGCCTCGGCCGACAAGCCGGTATCCATCGCGGGGATCAAGGTCGCCGCCCGGGGGAAGCGGCTGCACATCTTGCACGCCTGTCAGCAGCAGGCCGAGGCCGGCACCGAGGTTGGCTATTACGTCGTTCGCTATGTCAACGGTTTCCATGAGACGGTGCCGATCGTCTACGGTAAGAACCTCGTCGATTGGTGGCATTTCGGAGGTCAGAACAACGACCCGTCCGATGCCCGGATTGCTTGGACGGGGAGCAATGAGATGATTGACGACCGGCACGAAGCGGGCCTGGAGATTCACCTGTTCGCCTTCACCTGGACGAACCCGCATCCGGACAAGGAGATTTCCACGATCGACATGGTCTCGTCGGAGTCGGCGTGCGATCCGTATCTGATCGCCTTGACGGTGGAGCGGGATCCCGTCGCGTCGAAGCCGAAATGACGTGCTCGCAGGCGGAGCCTGGCGGGAACCACGAACCACGCCTCTCCACCGCCTATTCCGACGGCACGATCCGCCCATCAATCATGGCGATCCGGCGATCCGCGGCCTGCGCGATCTCATGGCTGTGCGTCACGATCACCATCGTGAGCTGTCGCCGTCCGTGGACCGGATCGCGCAGTTGGAGGATCTCGTCCCGGCTGTTCTTGTCGTTCTTGCCGGTTGGTTCGTCGGTTAGAGGCTTCCTCCATAGGATCCCTGCGCCGTGCGCGCATCTGAGGATTCCGAATTCCGGATTCGAGATTCCGGATTCCCGAATCATTCCCCTTCGGGAATCCGGAATCTCGAATCGGGAATCCCGATTGAGTTGCGGCCGAAGGCCGCGTTAGAGTCGTCCTCCGTAGGCTCCCTGCGCCGTGCGCGCATCTGGGGGATCCGTGATTCCGGATTCCGGATTCGAGATTCCGGATTCGAGATTCCGGATTCCGGATTTCAGACTCCAGATTCCTGAATCCTTCTTCATCCGGAATCCGGAATCTCGAATCCGGAATCCCTCTCTTAGGTGCGGCCGAAGGCCGCGTTAGGAGCGATGGCTGGGTTCGTGGTCGCCTCGATGCGGCAGTACCATTTCACCCAATGGTGAGCTGAGATCGTCTGCGAATTCACCATCCGTCGGACTTTGGCGCGAAGTAGCGAAGGTGCGCGTTGGCTATGGAACCAGTCGTGTTTACGGAGTTCGAACGGAGTACGACGACCGCAGTCGAATCCAGACAACGTGCACGGTGACTTCAATAAACGTGATCTACAGTTCTAACAATCGGATCCGGCTCGGTCGTGTCGTGATCGGGCTTCCCGCGTTAGGAGCGGCGTGGATCGAGTCACTCCTGTTACTGGTTGGATGCAGAATGAAGAGCCGTTCTCGGGAAGCCGAGAAAGCTTCCCCCGCGTACCGACTCCGGATGCTTTATTTCGTCTCGCACTGCTCCATCGCGATCGTTCTGGCTCTGGCCGAGGTCAATCTGCTAAGAGACCTGGCCTGGCGGCGAAACGCGATGCAATCGATGGCGCAGGCCGCCCGGAACGAAGGGCATGATTCGTCGCTTTGCGAGTCGGTCCTGTCCGTTCTGGCCAGCCCAGAGGCCGCGGCCCGCCGCCAGAACATCGAAACGCTGATTGAGCGGATTTCGAGGAAACGCAGAGCCTCTGCCGGGAGCGAGGAAGTGAGAGCCGGGCCAGGCCAGGCGAGCGCGAAAGCGACGGCGGAGCGCCGATCGTCGCTCCCGGCCTCGACTCACCGCGTCGAGGCGCTCGCCGCCGCGGCTTCACTGGTCAACAGGTTCGGCTCCGAGAGCTCGACGCCCCCTGCCGCCGAAACGAGCGCACTGATTCAAACCCTGATTAACGAGGAAGCCGCCGATCGCCGCGCCGTCGGCGAATCCGTGCTCGAGATCGAAAAAGAAAGCGCCATTCACGTTGACCGACTCGAGTCGATCGAGTACGCCTGGTTCTTGACCGTGCTGATGATCCTGCTGTTGGAGGGGATCTATGTGATCGGACCGGCAATGCATAGGATCGAAGGTTTCGTGGGCGACGCGAGACGCTCCAATGAGGAACTGAAGACCTATGCCGCACGGCTGGAGCGGAGCAACCAAGAGCTCCAAGACTTCGCCTCGGTCGCTTCGCACGACTTGCAAGAGCCTTTGCGGAAGGTCCAGGCATTTAGTGACAGGCTTCGAAGCAAGTGTGGTGCGGCGCTCGACGACGCCGGTCGCGACTACCTCGACAGGATCCAGAACGCGGGGAAACGAATGCAGACGTTGATCAATGATCTGCTCACGTTTTCCCGGGTCTCGACCAAGGCGCAGCCCTTCGTCCCCACCGATCTGAACGGGGCCGCGCGACGTGATCTGTGACCTGGAGGTGCGCATCGAGCAGGTGGGCGGCCGCGTTGAACTGGGCAACCTGCCCACCGTCGACGCCGACCCCCTGCAAATGCGACAGCTCATGCAGAACTTGATCGGAAACGCCCTGAAGTACCACCGCCCTGAGGTGCCGCCGGTCGTGCAGGTCTCCAGCAAGCCTGTCGTGGGCCAGTCTCGCGACGTCTGCCAGATCCTGGTCGAAGACAATGGCATCGGATTCGAAGAAGTTTATGTCGATCGGATTTTCACGATCTTCCAGCGGCTGCACGGCCGCACCGAATACGAAGGGACAGGCGTCGGCCTGGCGGTCTGCCGAAAGATTGCCGAGCGGCACGGCGGCACGATCACGGCGCGTAGTACACCGGGAAAGGGCTCGTCGTTCATGGTTACGCTTCCGGTCCGACAGCCGAGAGAGGTGGGCAATGGTGGAATCAAGAATTAATTCGATCACGATCCTGATCGCCGATGATGACGCCGACGATCGAATGATGGCCAGGGAGGCTCTCGAGGAATGCCGGTTGGCCAACGCGGTACACTTCGTCGAGGACGGGGTCGAGCTGCTGGCCTACCTGCGCCGCCAGGGACGCTACGCGGATCCCAAGGCATCCCCGCGCCCGGCCTGATCCTGCTCGACCTGAACATGCCCAAGATGGACGGACGGGAGGCCCTCCGCGAGATCAAGGCCGACCCTGTCTTGCGGCGGACTCCCATTGTCGTGATGACGACGTCGAAGGCCGAGGAGGACATCTATCGGACCTACGACCTCGGTGTCAGCTCTTACGTTACCAAGCCGGTGAGCTTCGACGGTCTCGTCGAAGTCATGAAGGCGATCGGGCGGTACTGGATCGATATCGTGGAGTTGCCGGACCATACCCGCTCATCGGAGGCGAAAGCATGAGCGTCGGAGGCCTGAAGATCCTCCTCGTTGACGACGATGAGGACGACTTCATCCTCACGCGCGGGATTCTTCAGGAAGTGTACCGGGATCAATTCGAATTGAAATGGGTGCCCGATCTCGAATCATCACGGCTCGCGCTGGCCGATGACAGCTTCGAGGTCTGCTTGCTGGATTACCATCTCGGTGAGCAGACCGGACTCGACCTCCTCCGCGAGATGATCGCCCGCGGCTGTCGTACGCCAATCATCCTGCTGACCGGCAACGACGATCGCGACATCGACGTCGAGGTGATGAAGGCCGGAGCCGCCGATTACCTGGTCAAGGGTCAGTTTGACGGACGACTGCTCGAGCGGTCGATCCGCTACGCGATCGGATACGCCGTCGAGCGGCAGCAGACCCTCGAGGCCCTTCGACTCAGCGAAGAACGCTACGCCCTGGCGGCCCAAGGGGCAAACGACGGCCTCTGGGACTGGGACCTCACGACCAACAGGATCTATTACAGTCCACGCTGGAAATCGATGCTAGGTCATACTGTCGAGGCCATCGGCGAGTGTCCGAGTGAATGGTTCAATCGCGTTCATCCCCTGGACATCGACCGCGTGCGTGCGGAAGTCGACGAGCATTTCTTGAGTCGCACGTCCCAGCTCCAGACCGAACACCGCATGCTCCACGATGACGGCACGTACCGTTGGGTCCTGACACGCGGCCTCGCCGTGCGTGACGCCCAGGGACGTGCTGTTCGGGTCGCGGGATCGCAGAGTGATATCACGCAGCGCAAGGCGGCCGAGGACCGGCTCCTGCACGACGCGTTCCACGACGCCTTGACCGGCTTGCCCAACCGCGCCTTGCTCATCGACCGACTCGAGCAGTTGATCGTACGGATGCAGAGGCGATCCGAAGGCCAGTTCGCCGTCCTCTTTCTGGATCTCGATGGTTTCAAAGTCGTTAACGACAGCCTGGGCCACCAGACCGGCGATCAACTCCTGATCGCCCTCAGTCGGAGGTTGGAGAGATTTCTCCGCCGAGGTGATACCATCGCCCGGCTGGGCGGTGACGAGTTCGTCATCCTGCTCGAAGAGATCGAGCACCCCAAGCACGCTCTCGAACTGGCGGGCCGCGCTCTCGACGAATTACAGAGGCCTTTCGAGGTGAACGGGCACGAGCTGGTCACGGCTGCCAGTATTGGGATCGCCTTCAGCAGCCTCGGCTCAAACTCCGCCGAGACCCTGCTCCGCGATGCCGACATCGCGATGTATCAGGCCAAGGCGCGAGGGAAGGCCGGTTACGTGGTCTTCGATGAGTCCATGCACACCAGCGCCATGAGCCGTTTGAAGCTTGAAGCCGATCTCCGTCAGGCCACGATCCGCCAGGAATTTGAGCTCCGGTTCCAGCCGATCGTTTCGCTCCAGACGGGGAGAATCGCTTGCTTCGAGGCCCTGGTGCGATGGAATAACCCCGAGAGAGGGATGGTCTCTCCCGAAGTATTCATCCCGGTCGCCGAGGAGACCCGGCTGATCCTTCCCCTGGGCCTCTGGGTCCTGCGCGAGGCCGCCGAACAGCTCCGTCGCTGGCAGTTGACCTACTGGATGAGCCCGCCGTTGTCGATGAGCGTCAACCTTTCCTGTCGCCAGTTCTTCCAGACTGACCTGGTCTACCAGATCGAGCGCATTCTGCTGGAAACCGGCCTCGACGCCCGCTGTCTCAGACTGGAGATCACCGAGAGCGCGATCATGGAACAGGTGGAGACCTCACTGGCCGCCCTGTTCCGTCTCAAGTCGCTGGGAATCCGGCTGGCCATCGACGATTTCGGCAAGGGCTATTCGTCGCTGAGTTACCTCCACCAGTTCCCGTGCAATGTGCTGAAGATCGACCGGTCGTTCATTTCTCGGATGGGTCCCAACGGCGAGAACGCGGAGATTGCTCGAACGATCGTGGCCTTGGCGCAGGGTCTAGGGCTCGAGGTCGTGGCGGAAGGGATCGAGACCGACTATCAGCTCGAACATCTCCGCAACCTCGGTTGTCAGTATGGACAGGGCTACTTGTTCTCGCGCCCCTTGACCGGTGAGGCCGCGGGGGAGCTGCTCTCGAGGACATCGGGCTGGTTCATTCCGGAATCCCCGGAGCTGCTCGACCTCATACCGGCCCAATCGAAGACGTTTCTTCCTCTACAGGATTCCGGGAGAATGGGTCCTTGAGGTTCTGGGGCTTTGGGATGCGAACCTGGCGTTCCTCTTCACGAAGGGTGTGTCAGCCAGTTTCCCCTCCATGCGTATCCGGGTTGAGCACGATCCGCCCATCCTTCATGGCGATCCGGCGATCCGCGGCCTGCGCGACCTCATGGCTGTGCGTCACGATTACCATCGTGAGCTCTCGCTTCTGGCGGAGCTGGTCGAGCAGTCGGAGAATCTCGTCCTGGCTCTTGCTGTCGAGGTTGCCGGTCGGTTCGTCGGCGAGGAGCAGCGTGGGATCGTTGGCCAGGGCGCGCGCGATGGCGACGCGCTGGCGCTCGCCGACCGACAGCCGTCCGGGCCGCTGGTCCCGGCGGTGAGAGAGTCCGACTTCGCCGAGCAGCTCATCGGCGCGCCGCAATCGGTCGCGGCGCGGCCAGGGACCCTCGAACATGGGGATCTGCACGTTCTCGATCGCCGTCAGCGTAGGCATGAGATAGAACGACTGGAAGACGAAACCGATCTCCCGTGCGTGGTACGCGTCCAGGTCCATCCGGGCCAGGGGCTGACCCCGGTAGTAGACCTCGCCCGTCGTCGGTCGATCGAGCCCCCCCAGCAAGTGCAAGAGCGTGCTCTTGCCACATCCGCTGGGCCCCGTGATCGCCAGGAACTCGCCCGGGACGATTTCCAAGGAGACGCCCCGCAGCGCCGCGACGTCGCCGTCCGGATAATGCTTGGCCAACTCATCGCCCCGCAGCAACGCCGGTTCGCGAGTCGAGCTGGGACCCGGAGCATCGGGATTGCGGTCATTCATAGCGGAGGGCCTCGGTCGGGTCGAGCGCGGCCGCACGAGCCGCCGGATAAAGGCCGCCGAGCAGACTAAGCCCGACGCCCATGAGCAGGGCGACGCCGAGCACTTCGGGGGGCACGGTCGGTTCGATGAAGCCCCGCGCCGTGGGGTAGAGAGTCAGGACACGCAGTCCGACGACGGCCAGCACGGAGCCGACGGCCGTCCCCGCCAGGGCGATGAGCAGGGCCTCGCCAAGCACGAGGGCCAGCACGCGACGCCGACGCCAACCGACGGCCCGCAAGATGCCGATCTCTCGCGTGCGTTCGAAGACGGACATGAGCATCGTGTTGAGCATCCCGACGGCCCCGAGGATCAAGGCGACCGCGCCCGTCGTCCACGACATCGCGCTGGCCAGCCGGATCTGGGTGTCGGCGGCGACATAGTCGCGGGCGGGGGACGCCGCGACGCCGGAGATCGCCGCCTCGATGCGCTTCCTGAGCGAATCGACCGACGCACGGTCCGACGACCTGGCGGTGATCACGAACCCGGTGACCTGCCCCTCGCGGCCCATCATCTTCTGGAGAGTCTCCAGCGGGATGATCACCGCACCGTTCTCGAACAGGCTGTCGCTCTCGAAGCTTCCCACGATCTCGAACGTCTCACCCGACACGCTGAGTTTCTCGCCGACCTTCTTGCCCAGGTTCATCCCCAGGACGCGTCCAATCAGGGCCGCCTGCCGGTCACCCGCCCGGAGCGGCCGGCCATCGAGGATGCGGATGCCCCGGAACAGCAGGCTGTCCGGCTCCCAGCCGTTGACCAGCACGCTCGCCAGGTTCTGCTCCTCGAACGCCACGGTGTCCATCAAGGAGGGGGCGACGTCGGCCACGCCGTCGATCTGCTTCAGCTTCTCGGCGAGATGGACGTCCAGGCTGCTGGAAAGCTGGTTGCTGCTCCCCGCGTGGACGACGATCAGGTCGATCTTCTTGGACTGGTAAATCGCCAGGAACGAGCGCCGAAAGTTCCAGGAGATCCCGACCAGAATGATCACGGCCGCCATGGCGATCGAGAGGCCCAGCGTCGTGAGGCCCGTCCGAACGGGTCGGTTCAGGATGTTCTTGATGATCAGGAAGACGAATCGCACGAATCGATCCCCGCATAGCAGGTCCCATCGCGAAGCAGGCGGGCTCGATGGGTCCCCTCCCAATGTCGCCGAAGCGCCCCAGCGACGCAAGCGTACGAAACGTCGCTTCGGCGTTACGCCGGGGCACGTCCGACGAGGACATAACCGACGCCGCGCCAGACCGGGATAAACTGGGGATCGGGCAGTACGCGCCGCGCGATCGACAGGATATCGAGGTCCCGGTACTGCTCGACCATCTCGGTGAAGGAATCGCCGAGGTGCATCAGTCGCGAGACGATCCAGCGGTCGAGCCCGGGGATGCCCAGCTTGTGGCCGAGCATCCGATCGGTCAGGTTGGGCATCTCATCCGAGATCACGATCGGTGCACCGGGACGGGCCACGCGCACCATCTCGCGCAAGGCCCCCTCGGGATCGTTGAAGTAGTTGAACGCGCCGATGCTGAGGACGGCGTCGAACCGACGATCGGCCAGCGGCAGGGCCTCGGCCTCGCACTGGGCCAGCCAGAGCCTGCGTCCCGCCGCGCGTGTGCGACAGACGTCGAGCTGCGACCGCGAGATGTCCACCCCCGCGATCCTCCAGTCCGCGGGCAGCCAGTCGAGATAGACCCCGTCGCCGATCGCCACGTCGATCAGGTCCAATTCCGGGACCTGGGGCAGGTGGCGAAGCACCTGGTTGCGGGCCCGTCGCTCGCCCCCATTGCAGAACCACGTGAACTTCTCCCAGAACCGAAACTTGGGCCAGAGGGGGCTGTCGTAGAACTCCTGCGCGACGTGGTTATTGCTCGTGGTCTGCTCCCTGGCAATCAGGATCCCGCCGTCGATCGGCAGCCGTGCACTGCATTCCGAACAAGTCAGAGCTGGAGTTCGACGACTCGTACTTGAGCGGGCCCCGGCACGTCGGGCATCGCCAGACATCCCGCGACTCCGCATTCCGCCAGACGTCTCCATTCACGTCTCGATCGAACGTCTCGCCTTGCGCCGGGCTCGTGATCGACATCACTGACCTCCGCTGGTTCGACTCATGTGTTTCCGGAGTCGGTTCTTGTCACAGTCAATTCAAGATTCCGGATTCGAGATTCGAGATTCCAAATTTAAGAAAATTTTAGATTTTTGGATCTTGAATCTTGAATTCGGAATCTCGAATCTCTCTACAGATCGCGGCCGAGGATCGTGCTAGGAAAGCGACCTGTTGACGAGACAGTAGCCCAACCCGTGCCAGATTGGGTGTCGAGCGGCGTCGGGCCAGACGCGCCCGTAAGCTCCCGGAGGTTGACGTCAAGTTTCAGGATCATGTCCACGAAATCGCGGTCGAGTCCTAACAACCGCAGCCACCAGGCGTCGAATGAGGGGACACCCAGGAGATGGCCCAGTCCGGCGCGGTGGAGGCCGGGGATCTCATCGGCGACGACGACCGGGTCGCCGGGCCGGGTCACCCGTCGCATCTCGCGCAGGGCCGCCTCATGATCGCGATAATAGGTGAAGCCGCCGATCGACCAACACGCGTCGAACGTCGCGTCGTCGAAGGGCAGGTCCTCGGCCTCGGCCCAGGCGAGGCGCCCGGCCATCGCCGGATGGTTGTCCAGGGTCGCGGCAAGCTGGCGGCGCGCGATGTCAACCCCGTAGACGGTCCATCCCGGCGGCACGAAGGCCAGGTTCGCCCCGTCGCCGATCCCGACCTCGAGGACCGTCGCGCCGGGACGTACGGAGGCGCCGGCCAGGATGTGGCGGAGGATCTCCATGCGAGCCTTGCGTGCCCCACCTTGAAGGAGCAGGAAGGCGTGTTCCCAGGCGTGGAAGCGTCGCCAGCCCGGGCCGTCGTAGAACGCCGCCACGATGCGATTGCGGCCCGTCAGGGGCCCGATCGATTCGAGGATCCCGTCTCGAAAGGGATAAGTGCGCCCACAACCGGGGCAACTCGCTTCGCCCTCGATCCGTGCGCCGCAATCGAGGCAGTGTGCCAGCTCCGGGATCGATGCCGGGGGCGCCGTCGAATCGCGGGGTGGCAGTCTCATCGTCATGACGACCGTCCCCCTTTTAGAATTCGACGTGGAGGGCCCGTGGTCCGACCCAGCGCATCAAGCCGTCAAAGAGCGGATCGGGCAGGTACTTCAGGATAGCCAGGCTGATCCGCATGTCCCAGGGGAAAACGCAGTTTCGCGGGCGACGCTCGACCGCGCGGACCAGATGTCGGGCCGCCTCCTCGGGTTCGATCATCTTGACCGGTCGTTGATAGGGGACCGACGTGCTCAATTGGGTCCGGACGAATCCCGGGCAGACCGTGGTCACGGTGACGCCGCGACGGCTGAGTCCGGGCCGCAGCGCCTCGAGGTAGGTGATCAAGGCAGCCTTGGACGCGGAGTAGGAGATCATCCAGGGGAAACCGCGATAGCCCGCCACGCTCGCCACACCGATGAGATGACCGCGTTTCGCCGCGATCATCCCGGGCAAGACGGCCTCGATGGAATGGGCCACGCCCACGAGGTTCACCTCGAGCGTACGGCGGAGCATGGACGTGTCGAGATCAGGGACCAGGGTGAGGGTGCCGATCCCTGCGCAGGCGAGCAGGACCTCGATCGGACCGATCCGTTCCGCGATGGAGGCGACCGCTCGATGGAGGGCCTCGCGATCGGTCACGTCCGCCACGGCCGAGGAGACGGTCGCCCCCTGCGTTTCCAGTTCCTCGGTGACGACGGCCAAGGCAACTCCGTCCCAGTCGATGAGGCCGAGGGGCAGCCCCCTCCTGCGCCAGGGCAAACGCGGTCGCACGGCCGATCCCGTGAGCGGCCCCGGTGAGGAGAACCGTCGGTTTGGCGTTCATCGTGACGGCCTCACCATCTCGGCCGACGGCCGGACCGTCGTCAGGAACTCGTATACTTGCTCGACGAACTGCCCGGAGTTCTCCTCGGGTGCTCGGTGCTTGGCACCCGGCACACGGACGTTGACACAGTGCGGCAGGTTCTCGTCGAGATAGTCCGCGGTTGCCAGGAACGGCGAGTGCTCCCCGAAGAGGGCGAGGACCGGTTGGGTCACGCCGCGGATGAGGTCTTCGGTCAATCCGGCGGGGACCTTGGCATCATTGCCGCAGGTGGTCTCGGCCAGGCGCAGGAGGCGATTGAAACCCGGCAGGCCGACGGCCTGGCGGAACCGGAGCAACCGCTCGCCGTCGAGGTGGAGGACCTGGTCGAAGAACTTGCCGAGGTCGTACCAGTATTCATCCGAGAGCGTCACGCCCGCCGCGGCGGCCTCCTCCCGGAAGTTCTGCCAGTGGCCCCAGCGACTCAGATCTTCGAGATGCCGCAACGCCGGGAAGCACGGGTCGGAGAGCACCACGGCTTCGATCCGGTCCGGATCGAGGACGGCCGCATGCATCGCGATCACACCGCCGAAGCTATGGCCGACCAGCATGGCCCGCTCGATCCCCAGCGCGTCCATGATCGCCAGGGTGTCGCCCGCCTGCTCGGCCGACGTGTATCCGGACGACGGCACCTCGCTGTACCCGTGGCCACGGAGGTCGTAGCCCGTCACTCGGAACGAGCGGGCGAGCGTACCCATCGCCTCGCAGAGGAACCAGATCGACATGTCCCCGGTGACGCCGTGGATCAACAGCACGTCGGGACCGGTCCCTGCCTGCTGGTAATGGAAGTTCAGTCCGTTCGCGTGGATCTTGGGCATCATGAGGTCCCCGGCGCGTCGAGCTTGTTGGCCACGACAGGATCGATAACCGGAAGGGCCCGGCTCAATCCGAGCCGGCATCCCTCCCTGGCCTTGAAGAACCCAGTTTCCTAGAGATTCTTGGTGAGGAAGGTGACGAGCTCCTCGATGGTCAGGTCGCGTTCGGCGCGTTCAACCGATCTCCGCCATCAACTCATTGAAGGGAAGGGTCCGCCCATAATGGGACTGGATCGCCTCGCTGAGCACGACCGCGTCGATCGACGCCAGACCGAGGTCGGCGAAGAAACGGGTGTCCTCGTCGATCGCCGTCGAGGGCGGGACCCCCAGGCTGTTCGCGAGGATCGCGGCAATGTCGCGCAAAACGTCGGTTCTCGAGGGGGCAATTGTCACGGTTCCGTTCCTCCACCCAGGGTCCATGCCCAAGCGTAATCGTCCCGCCGGGCCGTGACGACGCGCAGGGGATTCGCCAGTTGATCGTTCGGCGACCGGTCGTCTCCAACTTGATTTCGCAAGATCCGATTGTCTTCGCCGGACGAATCGACGCGGGCGAGCAAGACTCCGGAGCTCTCGTCGAGATCCACAATTACCGCGGTCGCGGGACTCGCGGATTGGCCGAAGCACATCGACTTGACAGCCGCTTGCCTGGCGCAACAGAATCGCGCGACCCACTCGGCGCGGGTTCGGGGCGGACGTTGATCCAGCAGGGCGCGTTCTCCCGGCGTGAAGGCGGTGGACTCGAAGTCCTCGGGCCGGTCGGCGATGGTCACGACATCGATGCCGACCTGGGTTCCCGGAGTGCGAACGGCGATCGCGACGGAGACTCCTTCGGCGTGGGCTATCGAGATGGCCGGTATCGCGGAATCGTCGGGCCGATCGACGCGCGTCAGTCGGGCCCGGCCCCGTTCATCATCGACGACCGCCAGGTCCGCGGGATACATCGGCGGCCGCCCCTCGGACTGCCAGATTCGTCGCGCGGCCTCCTTCGCGGCGATCCGGCCCCACAGCCGGTGTGACCGCAGGCGATCGGAGCCTCCGCGTGCCAGGTACTCGTCGCGTTCGGCCGGGCCGAGCTGGGTCTCCTCCAAGACATCGCGCCAGACGGGGCGTCCCATGTCGGCGGGAGGCTCCAACCACACGGCGATGGCGCCGGGGATCGGTCCGGAGCCGCGATCGCTCAGGGGCAGTTCTTCGCCGAGGAAGATCTGTTGCGGTTGGCGGAAGACGTCACGATAGCGGCCCGGCCAGTGGAATCGCCAATCCTCCCAGTCGCGGATCCGCATCCAGATCGTGCCGTCGGGACGGACAATCTCGGCGTCCACGCGGACGAGGTGCCGTTGCACCTCGCGGATGGCGATCCGGCAGGCCACGTCCGTGCCGACTGGCGGCCGATCTCCGTAGATTTCGAGTTGTCCCATGCCGAGCGGGAATACGACGTCGCCCCCCTCGCTCAGCTCGTCGAGGCCCCAGCAGCCGAGCAGGTGCGTGAAACTGTCGATGACGATGGGGTCCGTATGCAGCCGCGGAAGCTGGCCCGGTCTGAGCAAAGGCTCCCACGGCAGCACACGCAACTCGCCATCGATCCCTTCGACTGAAAGCCGGCCCACACGGACCAGCGCCTGGAACGCAGGGCCGTGGAACAGCCACTGCTCGCCGTAGAGGGACTCGGCCGTGAACCGGCTGGTACGCGTGTTCTCCGGCGCCCACAACGCGGCTCGCGGTGGCGCCGGGCACGCCGCGTCGAAAACAGCGACGGCCTCAAACACGGGCCGCGCGGACTCGGCCCGGCCGTCCGTACCGCGGTTGAAGATGCCGACCTTGATCCGTTCATCAACCTCGGACTCGACGCGATGACCGCGGAGCTCAAGGCAGACGGGGGCCGATTCGTACCGCACCCACTTGTGCGCCCGCACTTGCTCGAGCCTCGTCAGGACCAGGCCCGGCGACACGACGAGCGCGGCGGTTTGCGCGGTCATCTCGGCCATCACTGCGAATGGCAGGACCGCCAACCCTTTCAAGTTCGGGTCGAGAGCCGAGACCCGGCGGCCGCCTAGCGTGTGATTCTGGGCGATTGGGTCGCCAGGGCTGTCGAGGAAGCAGACGGCCTCAATCTCCGATCCGAGGATCAGCCGCCTCACCTCGCCGACCCAGGGTCCGGGATCGAGGTCCTTCGGATCCTGGATAGTGCCGAGGCCGAGCTCAAGACCGCCCTGGTCATTGGCATCGGCCGCCGAGGTATCCAGATGGGCCGCGAGCACATCCCGCTGCATCTCCAGGAACGCTCGCATCGTCTCCTGAAAAGCGAGCATGGCGCCGTCGACTTCCGACACCGCCACCGGCGGCTCCCAGCGATCCGGGAGGTCCATGGCTGGAGGGTGGGTTCTGACGCTATCCTCGAGTGGAATAACGACGGGATCGCTTCGTCCGTGGACTCGAGCGCGGGTTCGTGACGCACGAAGCCGTTTCGTTTGGGCTCGCGACGCTCCTCGGGGTCTTCGCCCTCCAGTCCCCGATCCCGGTGACGCGGGCTAGCTTGAGGATCCGGCGTGGTGGTCGGGAACGATGCTGGCTCGGCTCTGGAGCCGAGCGTGCTCCGCGATCGCAGCCGGTCGATCAGGGCATCGGTCAACCGCATCTCGGGGAAACCCAGCTCGAGGCTGACGGTCGTTCGATGAGGCTTCTCCGGCGCATTCCAGTCGATGCGTTGCGGACGTCGGCGCGCGTAGAGGACGGCCGGCCGCATCGGGATCCCCTGGGCGAAGAGTGCGGCCACGAGGTGATTCAGTTGTGTCAGGCCGCTCCGGCGTGGCAGGTTTGCCGCCGTGGCGAAGATCGGCTTGCCGCGCAGGATGTCGTTGACGTAACCGGCGAGATTGCCGCGGGCACCGACGTTGACGAACACCCGCAGGCCGTCGGCGTACATGGCCTCGATCGTCTCGCGAAAGGCGACCGTGCGCAGTCCATTGCGAGATGGCGAGCTCGCGCATCGCCTCGACCTCGACCGGCATTCGCCCCCGCGAGGCGCATGAATAGACAGGCAAGCGGGCGGGGCGCATGGTCAACTGGCCGAAGAACTCGGCGACGGGGCCCATTACGGCTTCGAAGCTCGGCGTGTGGTAGGCCCGGTCGAATGGGAGATCTTCCAGCAGGATGTTCTGATCGCGCAGACGTTGTACGACCCGCTCAACCTCGGCCGGCGGCCCGGCCAGGACCACCTGGTGCGGGCAATTATCGATCGCGACCAGGACACCGCTGGTGCCGGCGCCGCGGCAAGCCGCTTCGACACGATCCCTGGCTCCTCCCACCGCGACCAACCGTGCCACGGGGATATTCCCGGAGGATTCGAACTCCCGGAAGATCGAGCCGAGTCCGGCGAGCTGCCTCTCGAGGTCGCGGTCGGTCTGGAGGACGCCCGCCGCCGCCATGGCCAACAGCTCCCCGCTGCTGTGGCCGATCACGGCGTCGGGCTCGAGGCCCAGTCGGATCAACATCTGGTACATGGCCCATTGCGAGCTGAGCACGACGTTCACCGCCGTCGCGGTCAACCAGAGGCCGTTCTGATCCGATTGCGGACCGAACAAATGCTCGCTGGCCGGAACGCGCTCGCCCAGCTCGAGTGCGATGCGGTCCGAGATATCGAAGCGGCGCGAGACCTCGGGAAAGTGGAAGCAGAGGTCGGCGAGCATGCCGGGATACTGGGAACCTTCTCCCGGGAAAAGGAACGCCAGGCCGGCCGAGCCGGGGCGAAACGCGGGGTCGTCCCAGTGATACGCGCCGCGAGCGTCTCGAATCGTCCGGCATGAGGGATCGTCCAGCGGGGCTAGCGCCGCGGCCAGCCGCGTCGAGAGATCGGCCAGTGAGGCGGCCACCAGACCCAGGCGGGCGAACCCGGGCGGATGCTCGTCACAGTTCAGTGTCGCTGCCACGTCCTTCAATGACTCGTCCGGATGTCGGTCGAGCCAGGAGATCAGGGCGCGGGCCCGATCGATGAGTCCCGCGCGGTCCGGGGCCGACAGCAGGATGGCCTCGGTCTCCCAGCGGCGAAAGCCGCCCGGTGCGAGACTGTCGGAGGAGGCGGGGTGCTCCTCGAGCAGGGCGTGGGCATTGATCCCGGCGAATCCGAAGGCGTTGACTCCCGCCCGCCGCGGGGTGTCCGGGTCGGCGTGGACCCATGGCCGCGCCGTGGGATTGAGAGCGAAGGCGCTTTTCGAAGGATCCAGAAGCGGGTGAGGCTTCTCGGAGTGCAGAGTCGGTGGCATCACGCGGTGGTACAACGCCAGCGCGGTCTTGATCAAGCCGGCCATTCCCGCCGCCGGCATGGCGTGCCCGATCATGGACGAGACGGCGCCGAGGGCTCGCCGGCCATGAGCCAGCGGCGGAAACACGGCGTTAAGTGCTCGCAGTTCGGCACGATCGGCGGCCGGGACCCCCAGACCGTGTCCCTCCACCAGCCTCACCGTCGCCGGATCGATGCCCGAACGGCGATAGGCTCGTCGCATGGCACGGGCATGTCCGCGGGCACTCGGCACGGTCAGCCCCCTGCCCCGGCCATCGCTCGCCAGGCCCAGTCCTTGCAAGACCGCGTAGATCCGACCACCCTGGCGTTCAGCGTCTTCACGACGCTCGAGGATGAGCACGCCGGCGCCTTCACTCGAGAGCATGCCGTCGGCGTCGGCCGAGAAC
Organism: uncultured Planctomycetota bacterium; assembly: GCA_963845755.1. Lineage (GTDB taxonomy): Bacteria > Planctomycetota > Planctomycetia > Isosphaerales > Isosphaeraceae > CAWJTV01. Next base: position 289,997 of record CAWJTV010000031.1, on the reverse strand, counting down.
GGGCGGACGGCTCCCGACGGCGACATCCCGCCTAACTGGCGGAAGACCAGGGGAAAATCAATGTCCGCCTCGATATAGACTCCGCCCACGATCGCCAGGTCGGCACGCCGTTCATTGAGGGCGCGCGCCGCCAGGTCGAGCGCGACCAGCGACGAGGCGCTCGCCGCATCGACCATGTAGGCCGCCCCGTCCAGGTCGAGGCGATGGGCAAGGCGCCCGGCCGTCGCGTTGGTCAACTGGCCCGCGATCGTAGCCGCTTCGAACGGCGGCAGGGTGCTTTTCAACTCGGCACGAATGGCCTCCCGATCGGCATCGGACCACTCGGGATGCAAGGACGACAGGATCGCCAGGGTCTGGGCGGTCATCCGCCCGTGCTGGAGTCGCGTCAGGTTGCCACGATTGAAGTAATTCCCCCGGCCGATGACGACCTCGACACGGCGTCCTTTGACCGCGGCGGGCGTCAGTCCGGCATCGTCGAGTGCGGCCATGGCGGCATCGAGCACCAGGAACTGTTCGGGCTCGCCACCGGCGACGGTGCGGGGCATGATCCCGTGCTCGGCGACGTCCAGCTCGATGGGTGAGTCCAGATAGCCGCCACGTCCGCAAGGGAGGCGATCGTTGGCCCGGGAGGACGAATCCACGAACGTTCGAGAATCCCAGCGGTCCGGCGGCACATCGCGCGTACAGTCCTTGGCGGCGAGGATGTTCTCCCAGTACGCGCAAAGATCCGGCGCGCCGGGAAACCGGCAGCCCATGCCGACGATCGCGATTTCGAGCGGCCGGCCCCGCCTCATCGTACGGCCTCCACCACCCGGGCGGGCGGGATGGCCGAATCGGTCAGCGGAGCCTCGAGCGTCCCCAGGCCGCTGGTGTAGATGACCTCGACGTCCCCCTTGCGGCCGTGGCGGAGCTCGTCGATCAGCAGGGTTCGGCCGACCTCGGGCGCGATCATCCCCAGTCCGCGACGGCCGAGATGGCTCTCGAGCTGCGAGACCATCCCTACGCCCGACCACGGACCCCAGATCACCGAAACCACCCGGCCCGGCCAGCGCCGGTCGAGCCACAGGGCCAGCTTGTTGAGGATCTCGTTCGCCGCCGCGTAATCCGACTGGCCGACGTTCCCGAACCGCCCGGCGATCGAGGAGAAGAGCGCGGTGAATTTCAGGGACTCCGGGCGGACCAGCCGGAGGAGGTTGAGCGCCCCCTCGACCTTGGTGCCCAGGACGCGGTCGAAGGAGTCGAGCGTCTTCTCTCGGATCAGTTTGTCCTTGATGAGCCCGGCCCCATGGATCAGGCCGACGGGTTCTCCGTGGCGGTTCCGCCAGCCGTCGATCACTGCGGACATCGCCCCGGGGTCGCGAACGTCGGCGCGGGCATATTCCACTTTCGCTCCCAAGTTGCGCAGGATGGTCAGGTTCGCGCGAACTTCCCGGGCGCGGCGAATGTCCTGATAGGCCGACTCGATCTCGGCCGGCCCGCACGACTGGCCTTCGCGTCGCAGGCGGTTGTGGACCATCGCCTTGATCTCCGATTCACTCTCGAGACCCGTCGTATCCGCCGGTTCGGATACGTCCGGCGGCGGAGTGGTGCCGACGATCAGGAGCGTCGGCCGCCAGCTTCGTGCCAGCTCGGCCGCGACCAGGGCCGTGATCCCACGAGCGCCGCCGGTGATGACGATGGGGTCCCCCGGTTTCAGCTCGATGGCCGCGTGCGCGCGTCCCAGCACGCTCTCGACGGTCCTCAACCGGATGCGATGGGCATGGTCATAACCCACTTCCGCCCAGCCGTCCCCCGCGAAGACCTCGGCGGCCAGCCGGCCGGCGACGGACTCGGTCCCTTCTCCCGCGGGGAGGTCGACCACCCGGCAACGGACCAGGGGCCACTCCCGGGCCAGTGTCTTGACCAGTCCGGCAATTCCTCCGTGCCCCGGAAAGAACTCGGTGCCCGAGCTGCCGGCACCCGCGAATCGGCCCCCGAGGGACGTGGACGCAATGAGGCACGATCCGCCGGCCTGCGCCGCGCGCTCCAGGTCCGCAGCCGTCCCTTTTGCCAGCAAGAACAAGCCCCTCACGGCATCGCCGATTCGTTCCGACCAGCAAGGGCCTTTCGGATCTCCGGAGCTCGACTGACCCAGCGGCAGGGCGTGAACAATCCCGGCGATCGGTCCACATCGACGCAGTTCTTCGAGCCGGGCATCGATCGCGGAGGGAGACGTCCACTCGACCGGCCGATCGGGGCCGCCGATCCTCTCGACGGCGACGCCGGCGGACTCCAACACACCTGCGACCTGCTCGGCCACACCCCTGCCGTCCTCGGTCACGACCACACGGCCGCCTGGCATCAGCCCGAGCCGTTCTGGCGGCAATGGTGCATCGACTACTTCCAGAATGCGCCGGAGCGTCCGGCGGGCCGGTTCGGCGTGACCGTTGGATGAAATGTGAGGGATTCGAGGGGTTTCCGGCTCCGCCGGCGCCGCGACCTCACGGGATGGCGGCTCGGCCGGCTGGGGCATGGTCGAGCTCGCGGCCTGGTTCGCCAGCGTGGCCATCCGATCGACGATCGCCTCGAGAGTCCGAGCACGGGCGAGTGACTCCATGACTTCCGCCGAATCCGGCAGGTTCCTCAGGCTAGGGAACTCCTCTCGCAGTTTCCCCAGGATCTCGACGCGTTTGATCGAATCGATCCCAAGATCCGCCTCGATGTCGAGGTCAAGGCCCAACGTCTCGATCGGGTATCCTGTGCGATTGCTGACGATCTCCAGCAGCCTGGCGGTGATCGTTTTCCGATCGGGAGTCTCGGTTGAGGACATCGCCGCCGCCTGGACTGTCGGAGGCGACGTGGGGTAGTTGGCCGGTTTCCCGTTCCGTCCGGCCGGGGCGCCATTGGACTCGGTTTCCGCGTGGCTCGAGCCCTCGCCGACGAACGCCCTCTGGTTCGGAAGATTGCCGGAGAACTTCGCCGACCCGATCTCGACTCGATTCAGGTCGGGCCTCTTGGCGGTCGTCGGTAAGGCCTGATCGATTCCATTGGTGGTTATCGCGAGCTCCGATGAAGCCGGGCTCCGCCCACTCAGGTAGGCGAGCATCGTCGCCTTCTGGACGTCGAGGAAGACCTGCATGGTCTTCTGGAATGACTCCATGACGTGCTCGGAGTGGGCGGGTGTTCTCGGCGGGCTGATCGAAGTCTTGGGTGTCATGCGTGTATCCAGTTTGTCATGACCCGAGAGCGGAGATGGCGTGAGACCGGGTATGCGCCTGGTCGTCATTCGGTTCGACTTCGGGCGGCTTTATCGGTACCGGGAGGACCGGCTCCGTGCCGAGTCGCCTGGGCTCGGGCGCTCTGAGCGGCCGGGCACGGCTGCCGTTGACCAGCCAGGTTGACGCCGAGACCGACTCGGGCAGGCCGTTTTCCGGGAGGTGATCGAGGTCGAGCCGGCGACGCGACCGGCCGTCGGTCAAACGTTGGAGCCGGAGCGGCAGCCCGGCGACGACCAGGCGAGCGAGTCGGAGGAGAAAGCCCGTCAAGCCGGGCGCCGACGACAGATCGCCGGTGATCATCAGGTGCGGCCGATTGTTCAGGATCGACTCGACCAACGGCCCGAGGACCGCTCCCGGGCCGACCTCGACGAAGACGCGTGCCCCGTCTCGGTACATGGCGGCGATCATCTCGGCGAACCGTACGGGACTGGCGAGGTGCTTGCCCAACCGGCTCGCGATCGCCGACGGCTCGGCCGGATGGGGCGCGGCATCGAGGTTCGAATAGACCGGTCGATCGGGCGCGCGGCGAATCCGGTCGCGCGCCCGTTGCGCGACCGGCTCGAGGGCATCGGCGACCATTCTCGTGTGGAACGCGGAAGAGACCGGCAGGACCCTTGCTGCAATCCCGCGCCGAGGCCAGATTGACCGCTCGATTCACAGCCTCGCTCGGTCCGGCGATGACGGTTTGGTTCGGCCCATTCCAGTTGGCAGCCTCGATCTCCGGTGCGTCGCGGAGGAGCGGCTGCACGGCGTCGGGACCAGCCAGCAGGGCCGCCATGGCGCCGGAATCTCCGCGGGCTGCCTCCTGCATGGATCGCCCGCGTTCCCAGGACAGCGCGGCCAGCCCTTCGGCATCCAGGGCGCCCGCGGCGTGGAGTGCCACGAGCTCGCCATAACTATGACCGGCCACCATGTCGGGCTCGAGACCCAGGCTGCGGAACAGGTGGAGCATTCCGACACAGGCCGCGCCGACGGCCGGCTGAGCCACCTCGGTTGGCATCAAGGTTCGACGCAACAAGTCCCGCGCGGCGTCATCGTAGGCCGGCGGCGGGAAGATGAGCGGTCCCAGGATCGGGCCGCCCTGCGCCTGGACCACACGTTCGAACTCCTCGAAGGCTCCGCGTACCTCGGGGAACACGACGGCCAGTTCGCGCAGCATGTCGGGAGCCTGCGCACCCTGCCCCGGGAAGAGGAACGCCACTCGCCCTCCGGCCCACAATGGCTTTGCGGCGAAGAAGACCCCCCGCGGATCTTCGAATCCGGCCCGGCCCTCGGCGATCGCTCCGCGCGCCTGGATCAGCTTGACGCGCAGGTCGTCGTGCGTGCCCGTCACGATGACGAGGAGCGCGCGATTCCTGCGCGGACAGGTCGCGTCACCCTGTGCCGGAAACTCGTTGGAAGCCCTCGCCCTGATCAACGCGTCCGATAGGTCGCATAGCGCCGGTCGCGCGCCGGAGTCCAGCGCCGCGATCAATCGATCGATGGGCTCGATCAAGCCGGAGGGCTGATCGGCCTCCCAGATCATCAGCTCCATCGGCCATTCGGGGAGTGCCGCGGCGGGTACGACATCGGTGTTGCGATCATAGGCTTCGAGGACGGCGTGGAAGTTGGTCCCGCCGAAACCGAAGGCACTGACTCCTGCGCGTCGCGGGCGGTCCTCGTGGGGATGGAGCCAGGGTTGTGCCTGCGTGCAAAGGCGGAACGCACCGTCCCGGAGGTCGAGCCTGGGATTGGGCGTCTCGATCCCGATCGTCGGCGGCAGGACGTGGTGATGCAACGCCAGGGACGCGTTGATGAGTCCGGCGAGTCCCGCGGCGCACTTGGTGTGACCGATCAACGACTTGACGGATCCCACGACGCAGTCGCCCGGTCCCGCGCCGGCGGCCTGGAAGACCTGGCTGAGCGCGTCGACTTCGACGACGTCTCCCAGCGCCGTGCCCGTCCCGTGCGCCTCCACATATCCGACGGTCGACGGCGGGATCCCCGCCTTGGCATAGGCGCGCTCGATGGCCCGGACCTGACCGTCAACCGACGGCGCGGTCAGGCCGCGGCGCGGCCGTCGCTGGAGGCGCCCACCCCCTTGATCACGGAATAGATCCGATCGCCATCTCGCTCGGCATCGGCCAGGCGCTTCAGCACGAGTGCGGCGACCCCCTCGCTGATCACGATCCCGTTGGCCCCGGCGTCGAACGGCCGGCAACGTCCCCGCGGAGAGAACGCCTGTGTCTTGCTAAAGGCCAGGTATGTGAATGGGTTCTGGACGGTGTCCACCCCGCCGAGGATGACCAGGTCGGCAGCGCCGGTCTCCAGCTCGCGCACCGCCATTGCCGCCGCCGCCAGTGATGATCCACAGGCGGCGTCAACCGTGTAGTTGCGCCGCCGAGGTTGAGCCGGTTGGCGATCCGGCCCGCCGTCACGTTCAGCAGGAACCCCGGGAACGAGTCCTCGGTCCACTCGGGCAGGAGACCCCGACACGATTCGATCGCTTCGCGGCCGCCGCCGGGGATCACTGTGTCGAGCATGGGCAAGTACGATCGGAACGCGTACCCCATCGCCAGTTGTGCCGCGCCACCCCCCATACCCAGCACGACCGCAGTCTGCTCCCGGGGAAACGGCCGATCGGCATAGCCGGCGTCCGCCAGCGCCTTCTGGACGACCTCCAGGGCTAGCAACTGCGCCGGCTCGATCGAAGGCAAACTCGATGGCGGCATCCCATATTTCAACGGGTCGAAGCAAACGTCAGGGAGGAATCCTCCCCACTTCGACACGATCTTGTCCGGCGCCTTGGGGTCGGGGTCGTAATAAAGATGCCAATCCCAACGGTCTGCGGGGATCTCGGTGATGGCATCCATGCCTCGTAGCGTATGCGACCAGAATTGTGCGAGGTCCGTCGCACCGGGCAACACCGCCGACATGCCGATGATGGCGACGTCTGATGGTTGAGGTAACGCCTCGATCTTCGCTAGGGGTCGTCTCATTACCGGTTCGTGCCTCCCAGATTGCCCGTCTCTCCAGGTAGTATACCTGATAGAAAGACTGGTCTGGGTTACCTAATTGGTTTGGTAGCTCTAGGAAAAATGAAGAGTGCCCACCACATCTCATGCGTTGGGAACGTTTTGCTGTCACAGGCGGAATCGGTGGCATGGATCCAGCGGCTCGGTGCATGGATCAGTTCAGCTTCGCGTCGTGAGAAACGTTGAACCCTGAAATGGCTGGAGACTTTGCGAGGCGGTCAGGGTCTCGGTTTGGCTGAATCTCGAAATTAAGAATTCAAGTGCGCAGAGCGATTCGTGCAAAAACTGTGCCACCTTTTCTCTAGAGACTTATTTTCGAGGTCAACGTCGGTTCTCGAGCTTGAGTTTATCTGTGTTCGAGAGAGAGAATCCTCAGCTCAAGTCACAATTTGACCGAGACTTGCGTTGTGACTCCGCACTCGTTTTCTATCATCATAAGGTCCTGAACTCGACGATCTCCCGGAATCGCTCGAAGCTCGGGGTAAAGGGTTCCGTGGAGAATGACGATCGTTGGGATTGTGGCGAAGGTGCCGATGAAGTTTTTGGCGCAACGTGTTAGAGTCACGACCCGAGGAGTCAACCACGGATCGGGATTTGCCTCTCATGGGGGGGAGGAAAACGATGCAGCGGATGCACATACGGTGGGATGAGACACCGCGATCGGTGACGTGGATTGCTGCCCTTTCGGTGGCGTTCGTAAATGCCGGTGCGGCTTGGGGGAGTCAGCCCAGGCTGGTCACCCTCACCGCAGCGACACGGTTGGGGGAGACTCCGCCGGAAGGTTGGACTCATCTGGTCATGAAGTCGGTCCCACGCCTGACTTCGGGAGATCGGGATACTTTACCGACCGGGGCCGAGAAGACGGCGACCTTGTTCCGCACCGCCATCCTCGCGGATGTCCAAGGGCTGGGACTGGACCAGCAGTTCATCCTTTCCCGGGTCGGGATCGGCATTTGCGTAACGAGTCGCGAGAATCCGAAGGAAGACATCGTGGTCACTTCGGACCGCCTGCAATCATTGAGCATCAAACTCTCAACCGTGGATGAGATCGTGCTCGATGCCATGGAGACGGAGCTGGCCGAGGCGCGGATCATCTCGAGGACGTTCAACCTTTGCCCTGCTGCGCACGCCCGCCACCATGATGGTTCAGGGCAAGCACAGCAAGATCGACCTTTTCTATGCCTTTTGTGTCGAGCCGGCGACTGGTCGCCTGCGAGTTGCGGTCTGGTCGATGTGGCCGCCGACCGTCAAACAACAGCCGCCGCCGCCCGAAATGCACTCGCTGGCCTCCCAGATGACTTTTGACTGTGAGCTCGACGTGCATGCCAAGCGCGTGCTCGGCACCGTCCCCTATTCGTGGTCGTTCGCGATCCGCAAACTGCCCCCGGGGCAGAGGATCAAGGTGACCAAGCCACTGGGCGATCAGATCGTGGCGGTCACCAAGCGTCCGATCGACGTTGACCCCGACGTGCTCGAGAAGCTGCTCCGCAAGCTTCTCTTCCCGCCCAAGGACGATCACCCGGTCAAATCCCAGCACGCGTCGAGAAGGTAGTCGTTCCGACTCAGCCGGCCGCACCGAATGGGCGCGTGTTTTCGAAGCAGATTCCCTCCTGCTCGGCGAGTTCTCCGTGGGCTTCGTCAAGGACTTCCTCTTCTCGATCGTCGCGCCGCTCTCCTGCGTTCGTCGGCTTCATCGTGGAGGGAGGGCATGACCCAGGAATCCGAGTCGGAGACGTTGTGGACCGTTAGGTACCGGATCGAGCCGGTCGACCTGCTGACGATGTTTCGCCTCGATCGGAAATTGAGATATCGGCGGGCACCCGTATATGGGCTCATCCTCTTCATGGTCTGTGGTGGCGGGATCGGCTGGCTGATGATCGTGGCCGCCGATCGCTCGCGCCCGATGGCCGTGACGATCGGCGCGGGGCTTGGCCTGTTGACATTCTGGATGTTGTCCCGGAACGCCGAGCGAAGGATGATCCGGGCGGCTCAATTGGGTGGCCATTTCACCGAGCAAACCCTGACGGCCAAGCCGGAAGGCATCGAACACACGTTGGAGGACGGCTGCAAGGTCTTCCGCCCGTGGCGGACGATACGCAAGCTCGGCAAGGCTCATGGCTACCTGGTGTGTATCGTCGATCAGAACGACACCGCGCTGTTCGTTCCGCTCCAGTCGTTCGAGTCCGATTTGCGGGCGGATCTCTTCCTGGCGGTGGCCCTTGATTGGCAGGTGAAGGCGAACGGATCGGACGGACGGTCTTCCTGATCTCGGCCGATCGCCACGGCTCCGAGGATGCGCCCCCGATCGTCGATCCAACCAGACCCGCCGTTCACTTCCCCCGTTTTTTTTCCAGCTCGCGGCGCAATGTGCGGATCTGGTCCTGCGCGATGATGCTGAACTTCGACCGCAAGATCGGCGCGCCCTGGAACCATTCTTGAGGCTCGACGAACGCCGCGTGCATCTCGACGAACAAGGCTCCCGGCTGGGAAGCCAGGCGGCTGATCTTGGTATAGCTGATCCCGCCGATATAAGGCTTCAGCGAGCCCTCGTCCTTCCTGCCTCCGCTTGTCCCGATTGGCCGCCAGCGATTGGCATTCGGCCCCGCTTTGTCGAATGCCAGGTCGGTTCGTGCCGCGATGACGATCGATTCGTCCGTCTGGGAGGCGACGACCTGGTTCGTCGCGTCGAGCTCGATGCGGTCGAGCAACCGCCCGTGGATATGGGCGTACCATGACGTCCGGCCTGTCGTTTCTCGTTCCGGCCCGATTCCCGCAGCACCCAGCTCGGCCGACTTCAAGAGCCGGGTCTGTACGGCCATGTTACCGGCCTCAACTTCCTTGCCGTCGGAGCGGGCGGCCTCTTTCGCCGCGTCGACCTGACCGAGTTCCCCATAGACCACGAACCAGAGATCGACGGCGCGGATCGTTCCCGACTCGGTCTTGACGTCACGGACCTTGATGATGTAGGGGGCTGTGACCGAGTTGCGGATCAACTCCTCGAGCCGCCGGTCGGAACCGGCCACCATGCGGAGTGCCTTGCGCTGATCGTCGGCGGTCTGGCCGTCGCGCAGTTGGGGGTCGGGTAGTTTAACCGTCTGACCATCCGCCTTCAATCCGCGGTCGAGCACCTCAAGATAGACCGAATTCCCGGCATGGCCCGGCTCGATCCGCGGCTCCTCGCCGATCGTTGCCAGCCAGACTGCGCATGTGATGACGAGCATAACCGTCCTTCTCCTCTGTCGATTTCCGGTTGTAGGACCTGCAAGGGTGTTGAGGGCAAGTTTGGCAGCGAACGAGCCGATAGTAAATCCATGACGTCGCGAGGTGCGGGCTTTGCGCCCGCCGTTTCAGGAGGAGCCGCGATGCAGCATCACCACGTCGCGCGCCGGTTCCGAGCGTACCGACCGGTCTTCCTTATCCTGCTTGCCGGAGCTTCGGCAGTCACGACGGGCGGGTGCGGCCATGCGCTTCCGGTCGCCGCGACATTTCGCGGGGATGCCGGAATCGTGGCTGAGGCTAATGTCCGGGGCTCCGTGGATGTCAAACTCCCGTCGGCGGTCGATCCGGGCGAGATGGTCGTCAAGGTGGTCCGAGCCGGCCAGGCTCCTGCACCCTGTGCCCGGATCGCCCTGATCGACATCGACGGAGTCCTCCTGAATCAGAATTACGGCAGCTTTTATGCCGTTGGCGACAATCCGCTCGCGGCCTTCCGCGACAAGCTCGACGCCGCGGCGCAGGATCCCCGGGTCGTCGCGGTCCTGCTGCGGATCAACAGCCCCGGCGGCAGCGTGACGACCTGCGACGTCATGGCCGAGGAGCTGCGCCGGTTCAAGGCCGAGACGCACAGGCCGGTCATCGCCTGCCTGATGGACCTGGCGACTTCGGGCGCCTATTTCGTCGCCGTCGAGTCCGACCGGATCGTAGCCCATCCCACGACCCTGACGGGCGGCCTGGGTGTGGTCTTCAACCATTACAACCTCCAGGATGCGATGGCCCAGCTCAACCTGTTCGCGGACCCGGTGAAATCGGGGGTGAAGATCGACATGGGGACGGTGACCGGCCCGCTCGATGACGAGACGCGCAAGATGCTCGAGGCGATGGCCGACGCCTACCGCAACCACCTGAAACGTCGCGTCAAGGACCGTCGCCCCGCGATGACAGCCCACGACTGGCAGGTGGCCGATGATGGCCGTGTCCTCCTGGCCTCGCACGCCATCGATCTCCATCTGGCCGACCGGCTGGGCTACGTGCACGACGCGATCGCCGAGGCCGAGCACCTGGCGGGCGTATCGGGCGCGGAAGTGGTGCTGTATCACCGATCCGGCTATCCCGCCCACTCGCTCTACGCCATCACGCCAAACCCCGCTCCCTTGAACGAGGCCATCCCCTTCAGTTACCCTGGCCTGGACCGATCTCGATTGCCCACGTTCCTTTACCTATGGCAACCCGACCCAACCTTGCCACGTTCGAGCGCCCATTGAGCTGTCGCATCGGCCCGATCAGCGAGGCGGTCGCCTCAGCGGATGCCCGTATGCACCTGGGATGGCCGAGAGCCCGATCCGGCCGAGTGGCCGGTCCTGGTCACGGGTGCCGGGGGATTCGTGGGAGGACACATCGCCCGCGCGCTGGCCGGCGCGGGTCACTGGGTGCGCGGGCTGTCGCGGCGCAAGCCGGTCACCGAGCCGGACGACCCGCCGATCGAGTGGGTGATGGGCGACCTGCGGGATGCGGAGATTCGTCGCCGGGCGCTGGTGGGCGTCCGCGGAGTGATCCATACCGCGGGCTGGGTCTGCCTCGGCCTGGATCCCCGGGGGACCAGCCATGCCATCAACGTCGAGGCGACGCGCCAACTGCTGGCCGAGGCCGACCGTGCCGGTATCGAGCGATTTATCTACACATCAACATTATATACGCTGGCCGCCGGCACTCCCGACCAGCCCGCCGACGAGTTCACGGCGTGGAATCTCCAGCGGGTGGAATCGCCCTATACCCAGACCAAGCGGCAGGCCGAGCGGATGGTCCTCGGGGCCGGCATGTCCCGGTTCTCGACGATCGCGCTCTGCCCGGGGATGGTGATGGGCCCGCGCGACCTGAAGCCCACCTCGACGATGATCGTCCGGACGATGGCGCGCAGTGCCGTGGTCGTGCTCCCTCACGGAGGAATCCCGATCGTTGACGTGGAACTGCTGGCGAATGCGCACCGTCGTCGCGCTCATCTTCGGGGGCCACGGCCAGCGTTATGCCGTGGTCGGACCGTACCTGAGCTATCCGGAACTGGCCGCGGTCGTCGCCTCGATCACCGGCCGGCCCCGCTGGGTCATGACCTTGCCCGATCGATGGGAGGCGACGGTCAGCCGCGCCGCCGGCTGGCTGGCGCCCTGGATTCGGCCGTGGGTTCCCGACGTCTCGCGACAGCTCGTCGCCGGAGGGTTCCTCCGGCTGCACGTCCAGGGCGAACGGGCCGATCGTTGCTTCGGGCTGGCACATCCGCCCGCGGCCGAGTCGATCGCCCGGAGCTTGTCGCGATGATCCCGCACGAGGGCGATCCACAAGACGATCGAGAATCATCAGGATCATGACGGCCTCAGGCGTCAGATGCATGCAACTCGCCGCAACTCCAAGGAGACTTGTGAGTTGTATCCGCTCCTCTGAACCGCAGACGTGCCTTTCCACCCGGTGCGATCCCTGAGCATGGACGCTTCATTTCGCCCCGACAATCCATAAGGCAAATGCGCGTGTAGAATTAACCTGGACGCCTTCGTTCTCGACCTCGCGCGGTCGCCCCTTATCTCCTGTTCAGGATGGAATCAGAGCCACTCCCATGAAAGCATATCCAATTCTCCAGATGCCCCGCAAGAATTCATGGTGGGAACCTCTTGAGTTTTAGGTTTAGCATGCACACAATGATGTTAGACGTAATGATGACGTCGCAGTACTCTGTGCGCTCTCTCTATGGGGAGGGAGACGGTTGTCACGGACAGGCAAGAGTCTCTTCCCGGAGATCGCGCGGGATCGCTCTAGATCTGGGCCGTACCTCGAGGCCTTGCCGATCGGGATGAGAACGGGATCGGCGGTGAGATTGCGTCGAGCTCCTGTTCGCGAAGGGGATGGTCGCGCGAACGGAATCGACGTGACTTTGACAGGTTCCCTGCTAACCACAACGTCAAGCCAGCAGTCAAGGAGAATCGTCCATGTTCCGTATCCTTTCACCGGAATCGATGGACCGTCGGATCGATCGTGGAGGCGTTGTTCGACGGGTCCGGCGCCACGCGATACGAGGTCGGGACCGTCATCCAGACGTGGAATCCCTGGAAAGCCGGATCGTCCTTTCCACCTGGACCGGGGGTGGAGCCGACAACAACTGGACGACGAGTTGCGAACTGGTCGGGAGGGATCCTGCCGACGGTTGGGGCTTCCCTGGTCTTCCCGGCGGGCGTGTCCAAGCTCAACTCAGTGAACGACTTCCCGGCCACGACAAACTTCAGCTCGATCGAGATCGACGGATCCGGTTATGCACTGTCCGGCAATGCGATCAGCCTGACGCAGGGCATCACCACGACGTATACCTCGGGCACCTCGAGCGATACGATCAATACGCAACTGGGCGGCCCGATTTCCGTCGGTACTGGTGGCGAGCTCGACCTGGACGGAGCACTGACCGGCTCCAACGGCTTGACCGTCTCGGGGGGCGGTAAGGTCGGCCTCGGTGGCTCGGCGAGCAACAGCTATATCGGGACCACTGTGGACACCGGCTCGACGATCGTGCTGAACAAGTCCGGCGGGGCGATTGCCGTCCCCGGCAATCTGGTCATCGGGGACGGCACGAGCGCCGCCATGGTTGAGGATAACGCCTCGGACCAGCTCGCGAACGGGTCGAACGTAACAGTCAATGACGGAGGGTCGCTTGTCCTCGATGGGAACAAGGAAACCATCGGCGCTCTGACGATGACCGGCGGCGCCGTCACGACCGGAACGGGCACCCTGACTCTGGGCGGCGACCTTACCGCGAGCGACGGTCCCAATGCGGCGGGCTCATCGATCAGCGGCAATCTGGACCTGGGCGGAGCGTCGCGGACGTTCACGGTCCTCGAAACCAATAACGTCAGCACCCCCGGCAAGGACCTGTCCATCTCGGCCGTGATCGGCGATTCCACGACGGGGATCACGATCACCGGAGGTGGTGGGGCGGCTTTCTCGGGTGCGAACACGTATTCCGGCACGACGACCGTCGAAGGCTCCGGGACGACCCTGCTCGTCGACGGCACGGTCGGCCCCGTGCAGGTCGACGCCGGCAGCACCCTGGGCGGCGGAGGCACGGTCGGCGACGTCGATATCACGGGTGGTTCCCTGAGCCCTGGCGACGGCAAGGGTGCATTGAAGATCGGCAGCCTGACCATGGACACGAATTCGACCTTCGTCGCCCAGCTCGCCGGCCCCGGCACGTCCGCCTTCGGCCAGGTCGATCCCAGTGGGGGCGTGATCCTCGGCGGGACGCTGGCCGCCGCGCTCACCGGCGGTTACACCCCGAATGTCGGCGACCAGTTGACGATCGTCCGGAACGGGAGCGGAACGAGTGTCAGCGGGACCTTCAGTGGCCTTGCGGAGGGGAGCACGGACGTAATCGATGGCTACCCCTTCAAAATCACATATAAGGGCGGGTCGGGCGATGATGTTATCCTGACCGCCCTCCCGTTCCCCACGATCACCACGATCTCGGCGTCGACATCGAGCGCCACCTATGGCCAATCGGTTACCTTCACGGCCGCCGTATCGGGCGGCCAAACCGGCACCCAGGGCCTCTCGAACGGCGAGGTCACCTTCTACGACGGCAACCCGGCCATCGGCAGCACTCAGCTCGACATTGCCGCCGTGAACGGCCAAGGCCAAGCAACGTATACGACGAGCAAGTTGGACGTCACCGGCTCTCCGCATGAGATCTACGCCGTGTACGACCCGGCCCCGTCGAGCGATCTCGGCAGTAGTATCACGATGATGCCCGCTTCCTTGACCATCACCCCGCTCACGATCACGGGCTCGCTCACCGGGACGGTCACGAAGACCTACGATGGCACCACCACCGCCACGCTCTCCGCCGGAAACTACGAGCTCTCGGGAGTGAAGAACGGCGACGACGTGAGCCTCGATGGGCCGACTGCCGGCACCTATGACACGAGCCAGGTCGGCACGGGCAAGACGGTCAGCGTCATCGGGCTGTCGCTCACCGGCACCGGCGCCGCCAACTACGTGCTGGGCAACGACTCGGTCTCGGGGCCAGTCGGGGTGATCGTGGCGAAGTCTCTGGTGGTGACCGGCATCACGGCGGAGGACAAGATCTATGACGGCACCACGTCCGCCAAGATCAACACCGGCGCGGCAGGGCTCTCCGGCGTGATCGGTGGCGATGAGGTCGGCTTGGTGGCCAGCGGGGCCGTCGGCTCATTCTCCGACAGTAATGCGGGTATCGACAAATCCGTGCTCGTGGGCGGGCTGTTGCTCACGGGTGCCGACGCAAGTGACTACACCATCACCTCGCCGATCCTCGCGAGCGCCACCATTAACCCGGCTCCGCTCACGGTGACGGCCAACCCCGCGACGATGACCTACGGCGGGACCGTCCCCGCCCTGACCGACAGCACGAGTGGCCTGATCGGAGTCGACACGCCGGCCTCGGCCCTCTCCGGCTCGCTGGCGACGACGGCGACATCGAAGTCCCAGGTCGGCAGCTATCCGATCACTCAGGGGACGCTGACCGCCGTCGACGGCAATTACACCATCACTTTCGTCGGTGCAAACCTCTCGGTGACTCCGGCAGCCTTGACGATCACGGCCAACGATGCATCGAAGGTCTACGGCGCGGCACTCCCGGCCCTGACGGTCGCCTACACCGGGTTTGTCAACGGCGACACGGCCGCAAAATTGACCACGTCCCCGAGCCTGACGACGTCCGCCACGGCCGCCAGTCCGGTGGGTGCTTACGCGATCAATGCGGCGGGCGCCGCGTCGAGCGACTATACGATCACGTATCATGCCGGGCACGCTCACCGTGACTCAGGCCGGTAGCTCGTTGGCCTTGAGCGCCTCAAATGGCACGTCGGTGCTCGGCCAGACCACCACGTTCACCGCTCAGGTTGCCCCGATCAGCCCCGGCACGGGCCAGCCGACAGGGACGGTTACGTTCCTGGCCGACAACGTCCCGATCGCCACGGTGCCGGTCAATCCGACCACGGGTCGGGCGTCATTCGACACCGCGTCGCTCGGCGTCGGTTCGCACGCGATCACGGCGACTTACTCGGGCGACGCCGAATTTCACGTCGAGCCAATCCGGAACCGCCGGAGAGAGCGTGTTGCGCTGCCTCCACGCAGGTGACCCTCACGGCGCAGGCCGTCCGGAACAAACGCGGCAAGATCGTCAAGGTGGAGCTCCTGTCGCAGGTCCTGGTCGTCTCGCCGGCCGTCGGCGTACCGACGGGCGTCGTGACGTTTTTCCGCAAGGGCCATGCGATCAGGACGGCGACCCTGGGCAATGGCACGGCCGTCCAGACGTTCACGAAACTGGCGGCCTTGAAGAAGTCGTTTACCGTCGAGTATCGAGGGACCGCCGACTTCTCGGCGAGCACCTCACCGGCGGTGGTCCCCACCCTCAAGTCTCTGAAGACGTCGGTGCGGCCCCTGACCGCGTTCTTCAGGGGCCGGTGAGGTCGAGTCGGAATCGTTTCCTGAGCAAGCGACCTGTCAGGAGTTCCCCTGGCCGGGATGGACCCACGGACCGCGATATGGGCGACTCAGGAGCCGGTTGGCCTCGTCGTCCGAGACGACCTTGCCGGCCTGGGGGTCCCAGGTGAGCGTGCGGCCCAGTTTCATGGCCAGGTTGGCCATGATGCAGCTCGCCGTCGAGATGTAGCCCTCCTCGATGTCGGCCACCGGCCGGCCGCGCGAGGCGATCGCGCCGAGGAGGTCCTTCATGTGTCCGCGGATCGCCGGGGCGACGTGACGCTCCAGGTCCTTCTCGGTCTTGTCCACGGGGTATTCTTCCAGCTCGTACTTCACATCCACGTGGCTCGGCTTGCCCCCGCCGATCGGCGTGAAGTCGTAGCCCATGACGTCTGCCCTGAGCGTGCCCTTCTCGCCGTAGAACGTCGCGGCCCAGGGGTATTTCGGGGGCGACTCGCCCCAGGTGCGATGCTGCCAGATCACCGGCAGGTCGCCAAACTCGAAGGTGGCCGTCTGGGTGTCGGCGATGTTCGCCTTGGATCCCTTGGACATCAGGATCCCGCCCTCGGAGCTGATCCTCTGGGGCCAGCCCAGCCCGATCATCCAGCGCACCATGTCGAGCATGTGGATGCACATATCCCCCACGATGCCGTTGCCATACTCCATGAACGCCCGCCAGCCTCGCGGATGGGCGATCGGGTTATAAGGCCGCATCGGGGCCGGTCCGGTCCACATCTCCCAGTCGAGGGAGTCCGGCGGATTGGTGTCCGGTGGGTTCGAGTTATTGCGCATGTGGTAATAGCAGCAGATTTCGACGAGCCCGATCTTACCGAGCTTGTCCTCGCGGATGATCCGGTCGCGGGCCTCGATGAGATGGGGCGTGCTGCGGCGCTGGGTGCCCACCTGGACGACCCGCTGATGCTTCCGCGCCGCGGCCAGCATGGCCTGGCCCTCGGTCACGTTGACGCTGATCGGCTTCTGGACGTAGATGTCGGCACCGGCCTCGACGGCGGCGATCATCGGCAGAGCGTGCC
This sequence comes from uncultured Planctomycetota bacterium, assembly GCA_963845755.1. Lineage (GTDB taxonomy): Bacteria > Planctomycetota > Planctomycetia > Isosphaerales > Isosphaeraceae > CAWJTV01. The sequence continues at coordinate 272,981 of CAWJTV010000031.1, read as the reverse complement.
AGTGGTCGGGCGTGGCGATCAGGACAATATCGAGGTCCTTCTCCTTGAGCATCTCCCGATAGTCGGAGTAGGTGCGCGGGGTTTTCTTCGAAGCCTGGCGCAGGCGGTCATCTCGGCCGCGTGCTTGAGCATATTCTTGTCGACGTCGCAGAGGGAGACGACCTCGACCGGCGCGACCTGGATGAGCCGGAAGAGGTCGGCCTTGCCATACCAGCCCGTGCCGATCAACCCGACTCGCTTTGTGTCGGCGGCGGTGGACCCCGCGACGTGGTAACCCGAGCTCGCCAGTGCCAGCCCGGCCGTGGCCGTCCCGGTTTGCAGGAACTCGCGACGATTCATGGCGGTTCTCCCCAGCATGGTTGCGACTTGACAGCGTTTCCCAATGTCGTGCGATCCGGAGCGACAAGGACCCGGGCGCTCGGGAACGGGCGCAACGGGTCTCGACGGGGCGGACCACGACGCATCAGTTGCGTATTGTGTCAGATGTCCCAACCGAATGTCAGGGGTCAGGCCCCGGTCTTGTCGGCATCACGAGGAGGCGGGCCGACACCCGTCGTGGGCGTCGCGGACGGCGGATCGCTCGCCGGCATCGATTCCTCGAGGGCTTCATCGATGTAGTTGATCTGGATCTTCGTCCTGTCCTCCCCCGCGTCGTCGGCAGCTTGCCCCGTGCTATATTCATCGGTGGCGTCGGGGTTGACGATCGGTCGTCGAGATGTGGGAGCTTTGATGGGCTGTGGGATGCCGCTCATGGTATCCTCCTCTTCCGAGTGGATCGTCGGTCGAAAGAGCGAATGGACGGTCGTGATGAGACGATGGGCTGCGGCCGTCTCTCGCTCGAGACCAGACTGATTTGCAATTCCAGCGCCATTTCGTGCGATTCGGTTATCGATTGAGGAATGATCGGCCTCGGAGGATCGCTTTTCCGGACGCCCGGTCGGCTACTCGCCGCCAAAGATCATAGCCGGTGCCGATACCCGTCCTGGTCATCTCGTCACTTGCGGCCTTCGAACTTGGTCAGGGTCTCTTTCGCAGCCTCGCGGGCCACTGGTCTCTCGAGGTCTTTGGCGATCGCGCGGAGCCGGGGGAGTGCCCCAGTCAGGGCGCGGGTCGCCTCTTCATTCGATGGGGTGCCCGACGCGATCCGCACGAGCGCCCTGGCGGCGCTTGACATCACTTGAGCGTCGACCGGCTCGCGCGGGTCCCTTCACGATCTGAATCAGGTCTGGGACGGCCGATTCGGCGGCCGGTCCGAAGTCACCCAGGGCATCGGCTGCCGCTATCTGGAAGTTCTCATCTGCCGGGCGGATTCGCAGTAACGCGTGCAGGGCCGCGATGGTCTTACCGGCCGATTTCGTGCACGGTGCAATCCGGCCCAACGCCACGGAGGCCCGCCAGGTAACCTGGAAGCGTTTCTCGGGGGCGGCTTCCTCGATCGCACGGATCAGGTCGGGGACGGCCGATTCGGCGGCCGGGCCCAACTCACCCAGGGCATTAGCAGCATCCACCTGCAGGCCTGGGTCGCCGGTTCGCACGACCACCCCCAGGGCCGCAATGACCTCTCCGGACGACTTCGAACCTGGTGCGATCCGAATCAACGCCTTGATCGCGACTGCCCGATCGAACATCGTACGTCTGTCCGTCGGCACGCGCCATGAGAGCGCACGGATCATGGTAGGGACCGCCGATTCGGCGGCCGGCCCGAATTCAACGAGGGCCTCGACCACGGCCGCGCAACGTTTCGGGGACTTCTCTCGAACGAGTTCGGTCAAAACCGCGATGACCTGGCCGGCTGACTCCGTCTTAAGCGTAATCTTCACCAGCGCCTGGATGGCCGATCGGTCCAGGGCCAATGTCTGACGATCCAGCTCGGGGGAATCGCTCCATTCTTCCCGGGCCATAGCGATCAGGGCGGGGATCGCCGTGCGAGCCTCGGGACCGAACGACATCAGGATGCGACAGGCCGCATCCCGGACCTGCCCGTCGGGGCGCCGAAGGGCTGCGATCAAGGTGGGTATGACGGCAACGGAGACAGCCGGAGGATGGATACCCGGCACCGCCGTGCTGAACGCCATGCGGACTGCGGGGTCTTTGTCATTCTCGATCATCTGGAGGAGTGAGGGGATCCACGGGTCGAGACAGCGCCCGAAGCTGACGAGGGCGCCGACGGCCGACGCCCGAATGCCGGCCGATTCGTCCTTCAGCGCGTCAGCTAGTTGCTTTGGCGGGTTGACCCCCGCGCCAGGTGCGACCAGTCCCCAGAGGCCGAGGGCCGCGTAACGAAACTCGACTTTGGGATCACCCAGGCTCTCCGTGAGGGTGACGACCGCGGCTTTGTGGTCGATCAACCCGCCGGCTTTCTCAGAGGCCATGATGGACGTCAACGCATTGGCGGCGGCGACGCGAACGGCAGGTTGAGGGTCCTTCAGGGCGCCAAGCAAGGACGCGATCGCGCGACGGACCAGGTCGTCCATGGAGCCGGCATTGACCGCGTCGGTTCCGATCGGTCCCAGGGCCATGGCCGCCGCGGACCGGACCTGGGTATCCTCGTCTCCGAGTGCGACGATCAAGGGAGGGATCGCGATCCTGCCGTTACCCAGACCGGCGGACTCGAGCTTCTGGATTCCGTCAACCCTCTCGGAGGCGCTCGCAGGATCCCATCGCCCGGATCGCTTCCTTGGCCGTGTGACCGGACGACGACGTGGTGTGGATGACCCACCATAGCACCCCGCAGGCGATCACCACCGCGAACATCGTCGGCAGGCTGCTTCGGGAGCGCGACCACGAGGTTGTCCGGGACTCGGCCGGCGCCGGTCGTGATTCCGGGAGAGGTTCGTGGGCGTGTTCGGTGTTCATAGGGGAATCCTCCAGGTGTCTCTATCTTACGAGATCCTGTTCTCTGAGGGACCGGCCAGGGCCCTTTTCTAGTGGGGTTGACTCGGAGGTCACGACCGGTGCAATTCCTGGGCGGCCAGAGCGGGCCTTCCTGGCGTCGCGAGTTACTCCTGGCCCTCGGTCGCCTTGAGGAGACTCTCGAGGGTGTTCTGTGCACTCCGGCGGACGAAAGAGTCTGGGTCGTCCCGCAGCTCGCGAAGATGCGGGATTGCCTGGGAGGCTCCGGGACCGAATGCCCGCAGGGCGAGTGCGGCGCCGGAGCGCGTCGATCGCGATTCGGAGCTCAAGGCGTCGATCAGGGCACTAACGGCCACGCCGCTCGACGCCGTGCCCGGCGCGATCCGCTCGAGCGCCCATGCGGCCGAAGCGGCGACCTGCGGGCGGTTCGCGAGAGCGGGCTCCTTGAGGCTCCGGATCAGGTCGGGGATAACCGATGCGGCGGCCGGCCCGAATTCACTCAGGGCACTCTGGGCATCCACCGTATCTCCGGCGTCCCTGTCCGAACTAACCCCTGCGAGCGCCGCGATCGCCTCGCCGGCCGCCTTCGTGCCCGGTGCAATCCGGCTCAATGCCACGATCGCAATCGACGGATCGGGAGACCGTGCGTCGGTCATGATGCTCTTCGGCAGCGCCCGGATCAGCTCGGGGACGGCCGACGCGGCGTCTGGGCCGAAGCCAACCAGGGCATCGACCGCGGCCCTCCATTTGTCGGTCTCCTTGGCCAGGATGAGTTCGGTCAAGGCTGCGACGACCTGGCTGGCTGCCTCGCTCTTGGGCGCGATCCGCCTCAGGGCCTCGATGGCCCGGATGTCCGGGGACGAGTTCGCGAGTTCCGGCCTTGCGGACACGCTGTGCCTTTCCCGGGCGGTCGCGATCAACGAGGGGATTGCCGCACGGGCGTCCGGGCCGAGTTTCTCGAGCATGCTGCAAGCGACCGACCGAACGCGTTCGTCTGGCCGGTGCAGGAGTTCGATCAATTGCGGCACGACAGATTTCGTGAGGTTCGACGGCGGACTCAATCGTTCCAGCAACGCGGCGCACGCCGTGCCGACGCCGGGCACATCGGACTCGATGACCTGAAACAGGGACGGGATCAGCGGCTCGAGGCCTCGATCGAAGCCGCCCAGTGTGACGACGGCCATCGCCCGGATATCCACCGATTCATCACGCAAGGCCGCGACCACCTCCTTCGGTGGATCCATCTCGGCCCAAGGTCCGAGGGCAGCCAGGATCTGCATCACCGATACGCGGGTCCGTAAATCCTTATCACCGAGTCGTTCGAGCAAGATTGCCATGATCGCCTGACGATCGATGATCTCAGCATCTCGCGCTACGTTCATGTTGATCAGCGCATTCGCCACTGCGGTGCGGACGGACAGGTCGGCGTCCTTCAGGGAGCCGAGCAGGGCGAGGATCGCGGCGCGGACGGTGTCTCGGTCGAATCCGGGCGTGGATCGGTCGTTGCTGATCGGGCCGAGCGCCACAGCCGCCGCCGTCCGGACGCGGGCATCCTCATCTCGGAGCGCATCGATCAGGGGCGGGATCGCGATCCTCCCGTTCCCCAGGCCGGCGATCTCGAGATCCTGGATGGCGCGGACCCGATCGGAGGCACTCCAGGATCCCATCGCTCGGATCGCTTCCTTTGCCTCATGATTGTCCGTCAACACGACTTGTACGGTCCACCATAACACGCCGCCACAGACCGTCACCGCGACCATCGTCCGCAAGATGGTCCTTATGCGGGACGGTGAGGCTGATACGAACTTTTCCTGTGTCGAACGTGATTTGGGGAAACCTTCGTCGAGGTAGTCGGCGCACATGGGAACCCTCCGGGTGCTTCTATCTTACTGGATCCGCTTCCCACTGAGACCAGCCAGGCCCCGTTCGGATCGACCTTGATCGCAGGTCATGCGTGGCACTATTCTTGCGTCAACTCCGATCGCGTCTCGATCGGGGAGCCGGGCCGAGTGGCTCGAGGCTGGGGAGGGTCTTCGCGTTGGATGAACGCGCCGGAACCGACAGACTGCCGGAAGCGGAGCGGCCGGTTCCGCGCGTCGCGGCGGACACCTCGACCTCGCCCGTCGCGAGGAAGAAAGCGGGCCCTGCGGTCCTCCGCGCCCTGACGCATCGCGACTTTCGGCTCTTCTTCTGCGGTCAGCTTATCTCCTTGATCGGGACCTGGATGCAGAGCGTTGCGCAAGCCTGGCTGGTCTATCGGATGACAGGCTCGTCGGTCTTGCTGGGCCTGGTAGGCTTCGCCGGTCAGATACCGGTCTTCCTGCTGGCGCCGGCCGGGGGCAGCCTGGCCGATGCGCGGAGCCGGCATCGCATCATCATCGGCACCCAGACCTGCGCCCTGTGCCTGGCCCTCGTTCTGGCTGCCTTGACGCTCGCCGGGCGCGTGCAGCTCTGGCACATCTTCGTCCTGGCGTCGCTCCTGGGTGTCGTCAATGCGTTCGACATCCCGGCTCGGCAGTCGTTCCTGGTCCAGTTGGTCGGGCGCAACGACCTGATGAACGCCATCGCCCTGAATTCATCGATGTTCAACGGTGCCCGGATCGTGGGGCCGGCAATCGCCGGCCTGCTGGTCGCTGCGATCGGCGAGGGCTGGTGCTTCTTGCTCAACGGCGTCAGCTATCTCGCAGTACTTGCCGGCCTCCTGATGATGCATCCCAAGCCCATGCCATCGCGCCCTACCGGCGAGACGCGCCTGGGCCGAATCGTCGAGGGCTTCTCGTTCGCGGCGCACACGGTGCCGATCCGAGCCCTCCTCTTGTTGCTGGGCCTGGTCAGCCTCACCGGTATGCCCTACGCCGTTCTGATGCCCATCTTCGCCGACGAGATCCTCCATGCCGGTGCGCGCGGTCTCGGGCTGCTCATGGGCGCCGCGGGCCTGGGAGCCCTCTTCGGCGCCTTGACTTTGGCCGCGCGCAGGAGGTTCGCGGGCTGGGCCGTTGGGTCGCCTGGGCCTCGGCTTCGTTTGGCGTGGGTTTGATTGCGTTCGCGAACTCGGGGCATTTCTGGCTCTCGGCGGCCCTACTGGTCCCGGTCGGCTTTGCCCAGATCGTCCAGTCCGCCGCGTCGAACACCCTGATCCAGGCCATGGTGCCCGAAACGCTGCGCGGCCGGGTCATGTCGGTCTATACGATGATGTTCATGGGCATGGCACCCCTCGGCGCGCTGCTGGCCGGGCTGCTGGCCGGCCGATACGGCGCGCCGGCCGCCGTCGCGGCCGGTGGCGTCGCCTGCATCGCCGGAGCCGTCGCATTCGGGCTCAACCTACCCGCAATGCGACCGATCGGACGGCAGCTCATCATCTCCCAGGAGCTTGCATCCGGCGACCCTACGATCGCCGCGACCGAGGCGGCCGCGACCGTCCCCAAGGCAACTTGATCCTCCGAATGATACTCGTGGAGTCACACCGACGATGAGAATCTTAGCTCTGATTCTGTGGGCGGCCATCGCCGCGCCGACCTGGTCCGCCGAGTTGCGCGTCGGGGCGGCCGCAGTCCCGATCACTCCGCCTACCGGCATCCCCATGGCCGGATATTACTCCGAACGGGGTGCCCAGGGCGTGCACGACGATCTTCAGGCCAAGGCGATCGTGTTGGAGGCCGGCGGCCGGTCTGCGGCGCTGGTCGTCCTCGATCTGATCACCACACCTCGAGACATCGTCGAGGCGGCGCGTCGAGAGATCGAGCGGACCACCCGGGTGCGCGGCGCATGACGTCATGATCAGCGCCACGCACACCCACACCGGGCCGGTCGTCGATCGCAAGAGCGCCTTCGGCGGCCAGGCGAAGGTGGTCGATGAGTATCTGGCCGCGTTGCCGGCCAGGATCGCCGAAGCCGTGCGTCGTGCGGAGGGCCGGCTCGCGCCCGCCACGGTACGCGCCGCAAGCGGGCGAGAGGCGTCGATCGCCTTCAACCGCCGCTATCACATGCGGGACGGCACGGTTGGCTGGAATCCGGGCAAGCTGAATCCGAATATCCTCAAACCGGCCGGACCGATCGACCCGGAGGTCCCCGTCGTCTTCTTCGAGTCGTCCGTCGGGAAGCCGCTGGCGACATACGTCAATTACGCCGTCCATCTGGACAACGTGGGTCAACCGACGATCTCAGCCGATCTGCCCTACACGCTGGCCCGTTGTATGGCCGATTTCCAGGGCCCGGAGATGATCACGCTGTTCTCCGCGGGCTGCTGTGGCGACGTCAATCATATCGACGTCCATTGGCGCGAACCCCAACGTGGCTTCGGGAATCCCGCGCGGATGGGTACCATCCTCGCCGCTGAGGTCTTGCGCACCTGGCCGCATCTGGAGCCGGTCAATTCCACAACATTGCGCGTCAAGAGCGAGCGCGTCTTGCTGGCACTTCCCGAGATCAGTGAATCGGATCGGTCCAAAGCGCAAGTCGTCATCGGTCAACTCGCAGACGCGAAGGCGCCTCGCCCAACATTCCTCGAGACGGTCGCGGCGTTCAAGACGCGGGACGTCGCCTCACGGGAGGGCCGGCCTCAGGAGGTCGAAGTCCAGGTCGTCGCGCTCGGCCATGGCCTCGCCTGGGTCTCACTCCCCGGCGAGATCTTCACCGAGCTGGGGTTGGCGATCAAGCAAGATTCTCCGTTTCCGCGAACGATCATCGCCGAGCTGGCCAATGGGTCGATCGGCTACATCCCCGCCCGCCGCGCTTATGCCCAGGGCAACTATGAGGTCATCAGCGCTCGATGCGCCGAGGGGTCGGGCGAGCGCTTGGTCGCAGCCGCCGTACGGCTGCTCAAGGATCTCTATGCGGAGGCTTCATTGGATGCGGGAACGTCAACACCAGGCCGAGACTGACCACAACGTGTGATCAACCGGTCGAGAGGTGATCGAGGGCCATCCGGCGGTCTTCGACGATCGGCGCGTAATCGCCCAGGCGGATGATATCGGCACCGAATCGAATAAACTCGTCCATATTGCAGATCACGACCACGCCGCCCGTCTTGCGGACCTTGAGCACGAAGCTGACCAGCGCCGCCGAAGGCCGTGCTGGAGAAGATCCGGACCTTCTGGAAGTCGAGCACGTAACGATTGGGCAGATCGGGCCGGACCAGCGCGGCGAGTTGCCGGCTGAGGCCCGAGGAATGCTCGGGATCGGCTATCTCGTGGCTGAGAAACTCGATGATCACGGCACTAGGGTTGTTGATCGGCTCGTAAGCAATTTGAGCGTTCACCTGTCCGGACATCTAGGCTTCCTCCTCGACTCGGATCGATCGGCGGTTCTTAGGGTGCGCTATGAGTAGCGCGGCGCAAGCGTCCGCCGTGGCGGTACTCCCAGCGCAAATGCCTGCGTCCCGGTACCCACAGGCTACCCTACCATTTTCACGGTGCGGGCTTCTCTGAATCTATTAGGCTCGCTCAGATGGTCCTGTTCAAGTGCGTACTCCGAACGGTTTTCAAAAACCACTTGCGATCGCTCACCAGATGTCGCCGAGCGTGAATCCCTCGGGGAACGGATCGTCATCTTCGAGCACATAGTTGCAGAAGCCGGTGATCCAGGCCCGACCGCTAATGGTTGGGATGACCGCGGGATAGGGTCCGACCTGAGTCTCTCCCACCAGCCGGCCCGTGAAGAGGGTCCCCAGGATTCCCTCATGATGGAAATCCTCATTCAGGAGCAACTCACCCCGGGCATGAAGGACGGCCATCCGGGCACAGGTGCCGGTGCCGCAGGGGGATCGATCAATGGCACCGGTCCACGTCGAAGGACGATCCCAGTCCAGCCGGCCGGTCGACACGATCACGGCGTTCTTCGAATGCGCTTCGGGACTCGTGGGCGGCGCGGTCAGGATCGCGATCGTCACCCCCGTGAACCCGGCCTGCGTGGGATGCTCGACAGGAAGCTGCTCCTGGGCCGCGGCCTTGATCATCTCGCCGATCCGCACGATCTCCCGCCCTTCATCGGGTGTGAGGTGCAGGCCGAAGGGAGCGGCTTCGGCGATCACGTAGAACATTCCGCCGTAGGCGACGTCCACGACGACCGTGCCAAGGTGTGGTACCTCGATCGGCCTGGCCAGATGCACGGCAAACGCCGGCACGTTGCGGAACGTGACCTGCCGGACTTTGCCGCCGGCGCACTGAGCCCGGACGTGAATCAGACCGGCCGGCGACTCCAGTGTCAGATCGGTGACCGGCTCGCGCATTGGCACCATGCCCGTCTCGAGGAGGACGGTCGTCACGCAGATGGTGTTCGTCCCGGACATACCCGGGTATTCCGTCTGTTCCATGATGACGTAGCCCGCCGCGGCGCCGGGTTGCGTCGGCGGAAGGATCAGGTTGCAGTTCGCCGCCGGATAGCCTCGCGGCTCGCGCAGCATCAGCTTGCGCAGGCCGTCGGCGTGGTTCTGGAGATACTGCATTTTCTCGAACATCGTGCGACCGGGCACGTCCAGCACGCCCCCCACAATCACGCGACCGGGTTCTCCGCAGGCGTGGGCGTCCACGGCTTGAATCATCCGAGCCAGACGCATTCGGACTCCTTGCGACAGGGGTCGGCAGAACGCCACTTTCCATCGTCGTGACGGTATCGTGTAAGCCATGGTTTTTCAAGGTGTTGCGCCAGTTCTTCTCGGTGTTGAGAGTCGCAATGTCGGCCTCCACCGGCTTGACGCCATTCGACGGATACGTTACTTTCACTCTGCGCAGAACTTCCGCGCGCCAAGTCACCCGAGACGAGGAGACATTGCCTCGTGGCTTCCTTGTTCGTGATCAGCCAAGGGGCCGACCAGGGAAAGCGGTTCGAGTTCACCTCCGGTCCCGTCGCCATGGGCAGGGACAACTCGAATGCCGTGCAGCTCCACGATAATGAAGTCTCTCGCCGACACGCCGAGGTCCGGCTCAATCCGAACGGGTATCAGATCGTCGACCTGGGCTCGGCCAATGGGACCTACGTCAACGACCACCCGGTCAACCGGACGGCGCTGAATTCGGGGGACCGGGTCCAGCTCGGGCAGACGGTGATGCTGTTTCACGACGGGAGCGCCGGCTCGCAACGCGACCTGACGGCCCGCGTGGACCTCCTGACGCGGAGCAGCCCGGACGATCGCTCGGCGATCCTCCGCAGGATCCCCTCGGACGAGGGTTCGCGGGTCTTGCAGGCCCCGGACGCCGCCGGTGCCTGGTTGCGCGAGCGCCTCAAGCCGCTGTCGATCATGTACCGCGCCACCCAGGCGATCAGCAACGTCCTGGATATCAACGCGCTCTCGCCTCAGATCCTCGAGCTGGTCTTCGAATCGATCAGCGCGGACCGCGGTGCCATCCTGCTGAAGGATGACACCGGCCAGCTCGTTCCCAAGGCGGTGCGATGGCGCGAGCCGGAACTGCCGGACGAGCGCATGACGATTTCGCGCACGATCGTCGACTACGTCCTGGAAAAGGGCGAGGGCGTCATTACGTCCGACGCGCCTAGCGACAAGCGGTTCAGCCCCGCGCAGTCGATCGTCGACTATCAGATCCGCGAGGCGATTTGCGTGCCGATCCAGGGACGACACACGACCCTGGGCGTCCTCTACGCCGATACCCTCGCCGGGGCCGGCTTCGCCATGGCTGCCGTCGGCGGGCGCAGCCCGAGCACCCGCTTCACTCAGGACCAGCTCATGCTCATGGTCGCCATCGGCCACCAGGCCGGTCTGGCTATCGAGAACACCCTGTTCTACAACGACAAGATCCAGGCCGAGCGGCTGGCCGCCGTTGGCCAGACCATCGCCACGCTCTCACACCACATCAAGAACATCCTCCAGGGCATCCGCAGCGGCAGCTACCTGATCGACCTCGGCCTGAACGAGAAGGACGAGTCGATCGTCCGCCGCGGCTGGACGATTGTCGAGAAGAACCAGACGCGCATCTACAACATGGTCATGGATATGCTCTCGTTCTCCAAGGACCGCGAGCCGGCCCTGGAGCCTGCCGACCTCAACGAGACTGTTGGCGAAGTCTTCGAGCTGATGCAATCTCGCGCCAGGAGCTGGGCGTGCGCCTGCTATGGCAACCCGGTGCGAATCTCTCGAGGGTCCTGATCGATCCCGAGGGCATCCATCGTGCCGTACTCAACATCGTCACCAACGCCATCGATGCCAGCGAAGGCTCACCCGACGCCCAGGTCGAAATCCGGACCGAATGGGACGACGACCGGTCGCAGGCCCGGATCATCATCGCCGACAACGGCCCGGGAATTGACGAGGCCGACATCCCGTCCATCTTCCAGATCTTCGCCTCGACCAAGGGCTCCAGCGGGACCGGCCTGGGATTGCCCGTCTCGCAGAAGATCATCCGCGAGCACGGCGGCAAGATCGTCGTTCAGTCCCGCCTTGGTCAAGGTGCGGCCTTTTTCATCGAGCTCCCCATGGCCCGCGATCCCGATGCCGGAACCATGAGCGAGGGACTGACGATGATCGATTGAACGGAATGCGAGTCACATCATTCCGCCCATCCCACCCCTCATGCCTCCGCCCATTCCGCCCATGCCTCCGCCCATTCCGCCCATCGATCTCGGGAGGATGCCCATGGGTGCCAACAACCGCATGTCGACTTTATCGTTCCCCGTGCCCATTAGCTCGCGAGCGGCTTCTGCCAGCTCCTCGCGGACGCCTTGTACCGAGGAGATGATCAGCACGCCATCGCGGACGCAGTAGGCCAGACCCAGTTGTTTGAGCACCAGTCGTAACGACGTCTTGAGCGGGACACCCTCCAGGTCGATCTGTATGGTCGAGTTCATGGATCGCTCAGCTTGTTGTAGACCCATGGGATCGACGTAGATCGGAAGCGGATGCTCGTGTTTCGCGAGTGAGGTCTTGATGTACTTGAGCACATCGTCGAGCGGAGTCTCGTTGGGGAAGTTCATCGGGATGGGTGTCTCAAGTTTCTTGAGGATGACATCGTTCTTGGGGTTTTTCTCCCAGGTTGGCAGCGCGGCGGCCAACTGGGTAATATCCAGTCGCTGCCGGAATTCCGAATTCCCCTCCCCGCCACCGGCATCGCCTCCGAAGGCGCCTTCCATCATGGTCATGCGCATCGTCCTTCCCGGCGGAGGAGCACCGTCGTCGGCGGGGACGGTGGGGGCCGAGTTGCCTACGGCGTGCTCCGTGGTGGCCGTCGCGGGGAAAACTTGGGCCTTGGCAACCTCTGGGGATGGGACCTGCTGCGCCACCGGTGCGGTTTTCGCTTCAACGGTGGTCGATGCGGCCTGGCTGGATGGAACGGTCTCCGCCTTCCGGGGCGTGATCTGGGAGGCACCGATGACCATTCCGGCGGTCACCGCGCAAACGATGAAGAACGACAGGGCAAGAGTCTTGATTCTTGTCGCGATCATGGTGTGAGAGACTCCATCGGTTAGGGCGGCAACAGACAAAGAGACCGCTCATTGCAGGTTCGCTCGCGGACTGACCGGAAGTGGCGCCAACAGTCGCAGATCGATGTCGTCTCGGTTTCCGGCGCCCAGCAACTCGCGAGCGGCTTCCGACAGTTCCTCCCGGATGCCTTGCGGCGAGCTGATGATCAATACGCCATCACGGACACAGTAAGCCAAACTCAGTTGCCTGAGGATCAATCGCAAGGACGTCTTGAGGGGAGCGCCCTCCAGATCGATGGTTACCGTCGAATCGATGGTCCGTTCCATTTGCTGGAGGCCGAGCGGATCGAGGTAGATTGGGATCGGTTGCCCGCCGGACTTCGCCAGTGCGCCCTGGATGTACTTGAGCACGTCCTTGAGGGGAGTCTCCTGAGGAAAGGACATCGTGATGGGTTCCTCCAACCTCTTGAGGGTCGCCTCGTTCTTTGGGTTTTTTCCCCAGGTGGGCAGAGCCGCGGCCAACTGGGCAATTTCCAGGCGGCGACGCACTTGTTGAGCCTCCTCGACCGAATCGAGACCCACCAGCGCACCATCCGTCATAGTCCGGCCGCCGCCCATCATGGGGCCCATGCCCATTCCACCGCCCATTCCGCCGCCGCCCATTCCGCCGCCCATTCCGCCGCCCATTCCGCCGCCCATTCCACCACCCATCATGGGGCCCATTCCGCCGCCCATCATGCGGCCCTGCGCGGATTCGCCGCCTCCCGCGGCGCCTTTCGTACGGGGGCTGATGGCCTTCTTCAATTGAACCTTCACGGACTCCGGCGACGACTTCTGTTCGACGGCCGTCGACGCAGCCGGGCTGAGAGGATCATTGTCCTCCACGCCCGGCGTGATCTGTGTCGCACCGATGACCATGCCGGCGGTCACCGCACACACGACGAGCAATGTTACTACGAATTTAGCGTGGGTCATGATCATGGTTTGCAAGACTCCTTCAGTCAAGGAAGCCACGGAGAGGGAAACCTTTGATACGGTCGCGATCGGAGCGTTGGCCGCGTCGACAACCGCGAGTGCGGCCTGGAGCGTGGCATATTCCAGCGAATCGGGGACCGCCGCCCTGGCGTCGGCGAGAGCCAATTGAGAGGCGAGCGCGCCGGCCGAGAAAGTCACGCCCCGGCGAGTTAATCGCCTACGGAGCAGGTCGCGAGCGCGGGACAGCGCCCTTTGACCGTTCCCAGGGGCCAGCCGAGTCGCTGGGCTGCCTCGTCGTGAGTCAGCCCCTCGAAGTAGCAGAGTCGTACGGGGACACGATACTTTTCCGGCAACCGGGCGACCTCCTCGTGGAGCCAGGGCCGCGGATTCGGGTCCAGGCCGCACGTCGAATCGCCGTTCGTGGCCGGCCCGTTGCCGCTCGCATCGAGGCCGTCGACTGTGGCCTGACCGAACGGGGCCTTCGCGATCCGCCGCGCCGCCAGGACGCGAGCTCGGGTCGCCACCCGATAGGCGACCCCATAGAGCCAGTTCCCCAGCAAGTCGCAACGACGGAGCGAGCCGGCTTTCCGGACCAGGACCAGGAACGTCGCCTGAAAAGCGTCGTCCACGTCGTTGGGGTCGCGGAGCAACTGTCGACAGACTCCGAGGACCATCGGCCCGTGCCGAGCCAACAGAGCCTCGAACGCGGATTCGTCATGGCTGTTGCTAAACCGTTCCAGCAACTCGCCTTCCGACAGGCCCACCACCGTTCCTTGCTCGAACAGCCGTCCGAGCTGCTGGACGAGTGCACCGCTGAACTGGCCCTGCATCATGGTCCGCATGCCGACCTTCTCCGAGCGACGACTTGAGCCGAGCCCCAGTGCGACACGCTACTGTCTATGAGATACTGCGCAAGGGGCCGCAAAGTTACAGTTTTTTTCGACGTGTGATCACGGCGATCAGTTCCACGACCTCGGACGCTGGCAGGCGGGAAGCCCGGCTCAGAAGCCAACGAAGTTGGCATACATGGCCAGTCCGATGTCCTGGCTCTTCTCGGGGTGGAACTGGCAGGCCGTGAGATTGTCGCGCCAGACGACCGCGGCGAACGGTCCGGGATAATCAGCCTCGGCGGCGACGACCTGAGGGTCGTCGGGCCGGGCATGGTACGAGTGGACGAAGTAGACCGAGGGCGAGTCGCTCAGACCCGCCAGCAGCGGAGCGGGCTGGCGGATGCGGAGGGTATTCCAGCCCATGTGAGGGATCTTCAGGCCGGTCCGCGGTTCGAAGCGGACAACGTGACCGCGGAGCAGCCCGAGCCCGGCATGTTCGCCGTCTTCCAGGCTGACGTCGAACAGGAGCTGAAGGCCCAGGCAGACGCCGAGGCAGGGCTTACCCTCCTGCACGGCCTCACGGAAGGCGTCCCCGAGTCCGGTGCGCCGCAGTTCAGCCATGGCGTCAGCGAACGCACCGACGCCCGGTAGCACCACTTTCGACGCCCGCCGCACGCGGTCCGGATCCGAGGTGACCTCGGCCGCCGATCCAACCGCCTCGATGGCCTTCTGGACGCTCCGGAGATTGCCCATCCCATAATCAATGATCGCGATCATGTCCCCGGCCTCGTTCGAGTCTCGCAGTTACCAGGGATTGATCGTACCATCTCGGACGCGGAGCCGCACCGGCGAACCGAACGGAGCGAACCGGCCGAATTCACGCCCCGATGGTCTCGGCCCAGGCTCGGTGCTCTGGAGCGATGGGAAATCTCAAGGGCAGGGGTTTCCCATAGCGCAAGATGCGGGAATATGCACCCTCTCTGTAAGCGGTTGCAAAAGTACCGGCCAGATCGAGAGACACATCGGCGTCGGGCGCGCGGAGGGGGACAGGAACCGTTGGCAACGGCTGCCGCAGGGTCCAGCTATAAACCTCCGCATCGGGCCGACGGTCGGTGCGGGCCACGATCACAAAGTAATCACCCGGCGGTGACGGCCTCGCCATGGGCATTCGCTTGCCGCTCGAAATCCGGTCGATCTCGACCAGGTTGACCGGCTGATCGATGAGCGCATTCCGCTTTTTCATGTAGTCGCCCCGTCCTGGCCCTAACTCGTTGGACGGCGAGAGGAGCTCGATGACTGTGATGACCTCCATGTCGGGCAGATAGAGGATTTCGATCCAACTTTCACGGATTTCGGTCTCTTGCTTGGCGAGCGGGATCGTCGTCGGCTCGAGCGTCCCGATTCGCTTGCCTCCGGCTTCGGGGCGATTCGAAGACTCCGTGTCTCCGCGTCCAACGACAAGATCGGGAAGGCGGTCGGACTCGGGTTGATCGAAGGTCGCCAGTTCGATACGAGTCTCCACCTGGGCGAAATAGCTGTCGGGCAACACGCGATTGAGCGTTGCCATACAGCCGGTGATCAGAACTGTGTGGAAGCTCTCCCAGAGCCCAGTGGCTTCGAGATAGGGATCCATCCCGGGGAACGGGCTCGCCATGATGAGGTTCCTCGCGCGAATCGCCTGGACGTATCGTATCCGATCGCGCTCGAGCCTCCCAGAGAACGCCAGCGGGGAGATCGGCCGCGAGAGGCCCCACTAGGTCGAATGGGGAGTCAGGTCGGGCCTTCCGGAGTCGAGCCAGCCGCCTCGGCTTCAGGCGCATCGGTGACCGCCTCCGCGGGCTGAGGGAGCTCCGCCGGCACCTTGACCGCGGTGGCCGCCTCGGCGGGAACAGGGAGAACGCCGGGTCGTTCGATGGTCTTTGCCGTCCGCGGCGGCTGAGGGTCCACGGGTGGCGCCTCTACGGCTAACCGGATCAACGTACCGTCTCCCGGACGGCTCTCGATGGAGAGCGCACCGCGGTGACGGCGCCAGATTCCATGTGCGATGGTTAGACCGCTCCCACTCCGCCCCACCTTGGTGGTGAAGAACGGTTCGGTCGCGCGTTTCAGGACCTCGGAGTTCATGCCGCAGCCGGTGTCCTGGATTTCCAGGATCACCCAGTTACGCGGATCGACCTTCGTGCTAAACGTGATCGTCCCGCCTCCTTTCGGTAGAGCCTCGCGGGAATTCTGGATGAGGTAGCCCAGCAGCGAGCGAAGCTGGGGCACATTGCCGCGAATCATCGGGATCGGGTTCAAGTTCAGGGCCCACTTCACGACGGAGCTGTTCCCGCCGTCCTGGGACTCGACCGTCTCGCGGATTAGTTGGTTGAGGTCGATCAAGGCCGGAGGGTCGCCGACCTGGTCGAAGCCGGGCGACGTCACGCGTCGGCTCCAGTCGATCAAGCGACGTGGTATGTGGGACGCACCGAGTGCGTTTTCGATGATCGCTGCGGCCAGCGCCGTCAGCTCAGCGCGATCGCAGGAAGGATCGCTGGCGTGGGAACGAATCAACTCGGCGTTGCTCACGACGGCGCTGAACGCGTTGATGACGCTGTGTCCCACGGCCGCGGCCAGATGCCCCAGCTCCTTGAGTCGCTCCGTGTCGTCGAGTCCGTCTTGGCTTCCACCGCTCATGGCCGTGTAGATTCTCCTTCGCACGAGTGTTTGGCTGGCTCGGATGACCACGGCTGTGAGGATCTTTAGCGGAGCCGCAGCTTTAGCCTTGGATTCCGTCCGTTTCGTCGGAGTCCCGCCTTCGGGCGGGATCCGTGCGAGATCGAACGACCGGCTTAAGCCCGGACCAGGACCTCAGATTCCCCGGCTCGCTGCGGGAGTTGTCGAGGTGCACGATACTCACCGCAGTGCCTGGAGGACACGCGCTCGATCGAGCCGCCTTCGTCTTCTCTCGTCTCGAGCTTTGTCCCCCGATTCCTCCAGTCAGTATTATGCCGCAAGCCCGGTGCCGGTTCTTCAGCCTTTGGACGAGTTTCGAAGCACGCGCGACTCGGGTTAACGAATGATCCGGGCCTCGACCCAGTCGGCGAGATCGCGAACATCGCCGCGATGCCCGAACTGTGTGTCCAGAATCAGAATCTTGCCGTTGGCGAGATCCACGTCAATCGGTTTCGGCGCGTCCCGATCGGTCATCGGGGCCGACCGGAATTGTTCCACCCCGTCGATCAATACGCGGAACACCACGTTCCCCAGCGGTCCGGCGCGTTCGTCGACTCCCACGAGGGCCTGGAACCGCCGGTCGCCCGGCTCGATCCGATAAGCGAGCAACGTCCGGCTCTGAGTCCCGATGCCGCGGTCGTAAGTTTGCCCTCCGAGCTGGAACGGCCGGCCGTTCGACCGCGCGATCCGTGCGGTAGGGACGCGTCGGACCGATGTACGGGGAATAGACGGTCTTCGCCGGTGCTCGGTCCGCGAGGTAGACCACGGAAGGCCCGCGCGAGAGATGCGTGCGAGTTCGCCCAGGGCGAAACGCACGGGCCGCCCGAATCGGGTCATGGCCTCGACGGTCCCCTCATCGACCTTGGCGGAAGTCACCCCCAGTCGCGTGCCGTCGTTCAACCGCATTTCCAGGAAATAACCCTTCGGCCTCGGATAGTTCAAGAGAGCCGGGTCGAATGCCAGCGCGACGACCCCGATTCGCTCTACCTCGACCGGCTTCTGATCGATCTGGACTCGGATCTTACGGTCGTCCATATCGAGGAAGCTACCCTGGAGCCGGTCGCCGTTGAGCAGCCAGATCACCTCATTCTTGCGCGGTTCGACCAGGATCCGGTCCCAGCGGGCATCAAATGCGCCGGATTGGCCCTGGGTGGAGAGGATCAAGCCCAGAAGGCAATCCAGTGGGACCTCCAGCTTGCCCAGCGATTCGGACCGCACCTCCAGGCTGTTTTCGTTCGTGGAGCCGATGGCGGTACGCAGGAGCCGGTCGCCCTCGGGGAGGAGCACGGCCTGGGAATCCTCCCACGCCGGTACCGTGGCCGCAGGCTCGCGCACGAGCTTGACCAGCCGGTCGATCGGAAGGCGCTCCTTGGTCCCCTCCTTGCTCGCGACCGTGATCGCGTCCGGCTCGAATGTAACGATCCGTCCCGACGGCGCGCGGCCGTCGATCATCAGGGCCTGGAAGACGGGATCGGAGGAGACCGGCGCCCTCTCGGAGTCCGCCGATGCCGGCGCGGTTCCGAACAAGAACACCGCCCCGGCGACCACTACGCTCACGAAGCCGCGACGACAGGAATCGAGCAAACACGAGATGATCCCCAACATCACCCTCCCTTAGCGCTGAAAAATCGGCAGGAAGTCATTCGGGATCTGGAGGATGATCAGCGCCATGGCCGTTCCGTATTCGTTGCAGACCATGTCGGGCCAGTACCCCGTGACCGACTTGCGCTTGAGCAGTTCGTCGCGGACGGTTGGGTACCACTCTGCCCACGCTTCCCCACCGTGGATCCACATGGCCTGGGCGGCGTAGTACTGGCCGTAGTAATAATGGTTGTTCCGCCGGTTGAGGCGGAGCCCCTGGTTGAACTGCCGGAGGTAGTTGATACCGTCGCGGATCTCCTTCGAATCGTCTTCCCCGGCGCTCTGCAAGGCCACCACGCCTGCCGCCGATCGCGGGAACTCGCTGCTCGGGCCGCCCGTGAGCATGTAGCGGAAGCCCCCATCCGGGTTCTGGGATTGCTTCACGTACCGGATGCACGCGTCCACGGTGTCCTTGGGCACGTAGAGACCGGCATTGCGCGCGGCGCGTAGTGCGTTGATCTGGCAAATGGTCACCGAGAGGTCGGCGTCGTTCTTGACGGGCTGATACCGCCAGCCGCCCTCGCGATTCTGGGTGTCGACGATCAGTTGGACGGCCTTGCGGAGCTTCTCGCGGATCTCGGGGCGATGGGTCATGCCATAGGCCTCGGCGAGGAAGAGGGTTCCGAAGCCGTGGGAGTACATGGGCCCGTGGGTCGAGGAGCCCTGGACGGAGATGAATCCCGAGGGGGAGGTGTTGTCCATGACGTACTCGAGGGCCTTGTCGATGGGGGCGCCGTAGGGCCCGCGTCCGGGGCTGGAGCCGGAGGACATGAAGGCCAGGGCGGCGACGCTGGTGACGGCGATGTTGCCGCGATAGGTGCCGCTGCCGAAGGAGCCGTCGGAATTCTGGTTTCGGGCGAGCCAGGCGAGACCGGCCTGGATGGCGCGGTCGGTGTCGGGGGTCATCATCTCGAGCGTCCCGTCGGGGATGTCTCCCCGGCGGGCCTCGGCGAAGCCGGACGGTGCCTTGGGACGCCCCGGTCCTTGAGCTTTCGCGTCCGGGAGGCCCGCGGAGATCACCACAGCGACCATCAACCAGGCCGCTGCCTCTCCAGGACGTCGGCGCACGGGACGATCAACGCCCATCGTCTCCCTCCTCCAGTATGGGATTCGCTCAACGTTGAAAGATCGGAAGGTAATTATTCGGGATCTGGAGGATGATCAAGGCCATCGCCGTCCCGTATTCGTTGCAGATGCTGTCGCTCCAGAAGCCGTTCGTGGACTTGCGCCGGAGCAACTCGGTTCGGATGGCCGGGTACCACTCCGCCCATTCGTCGCCGCCCCGAATCCACATGGCCTGCGCCGCATAGTAATGACCGTAGAAGTAATGACTGTACCGGCTCCCGAGCTTGATTTCACGGGTGTACTGCCGGAGGTAGGCGATGCCGTCGCGGATCTCTTTCGAATCGTATTCCCCGGCGCTCTGCAAGGCCACCACACCCGCGGCCGAGCGCGGAAACGCACTGGCCCCCCCGCTGAGCATGTAGCGAAAGCCCCCGTCCGAGTTCTGCGATTGCTTCACGTACCGGATGCACGCGTCCACAGTGTCCTTGGGCACGTAGAGACCGGCATTGCGCGCGGCGCGTAGTGCGTTGATCTGGCAAATGGTCACCGAGAGGTCGGCGTCGTTCTTGACGGGCTGATACCGCCAGCCGCCCTCGCGATTCTGGGTGTCGACGATCAGTTGGACGGCCTTGCGGAGCTTCTCGCGGATCTCGGGGCGATGGGTCATGCCATAGGCCTCGGCGAGGAAGAGGGTTCCGAAGCCGTGGGAGTACATGGGCCCGTGGGTCGAGGAGCCCTGGACGGAGATGAATCCCGAGGGGGAGGTGTTGTCCATGACGTACTCGAGGGCCTTGTCGATGGGGGCGCCGTAGGGCCCGCGTCCGGGGCTGGAGCCGGAGGACATGAAGGCCAGGGCGGCGACGCTGGTGACGGCGATGTTGCCGCGATAGGTGCCGCTGCCGAAGGAGCCGTCGGAATTCTGGTTTCGGGCGAGCCAGGCGAGACCGGCCTGGATGGCGCGGTCGGTGTCGGGGGTCATCATCTCGAGCGTCCCGTCGGGGATGTCTCCCCGGCGGGCCTCGCCGAACCGTCCGACGGACTTGTCGGGTTCTTTGTCCTTGGCAACGTCTTGTGCCCGGACGGGACGAACCGGTCCGATCGCCAGCGTTAGGGATCCGGCGAGGAGTCCCAGGACCAGGAGCCGCCTGTTCCGATGGTCGAGCATGTCCTCACTCCTCTCGAACGAGCTTGCCCTTACCGACCGACAGATAGTAACGATCGATCAGCTCCACCTTCGCGCTCAAGGGCTCTTCGTGGGTCTGATTCTCGATCTCCTGTCGCAGCTCCGCGGGGAGATGTCCCCAGATATCCTTACCGCCGACATTCGCGTGCTTGCCGGTCGGCTGCATCGGCTTGGAGGGCGGGGCGCCGCGGGCCGTCGCCCCGTCGGTCTGGCCGGGCTGCTGGCCTGGTTGACGCCCGGGCCGTGGGACGCGACGGAACACGAGCCCTCTCATCGTACTTCCCGACCGCTTGACTTCCTCGATCAGGGTGTCGATATTCTTGACGATCTGTTTCTGCTCTTCGCGCGTGCCCTCGCCCGTATCGGGCTTGCCGAGCTTCTGCTCGACGTCCCTCATCTCCTTGATGATCTCGCCGACCTTGCCCGTACGCTGGCCGTCGTCGGCATTTCGCTTTCGCCGACGGCCGGTCAATTCCTCCAGATGCCGATCGAGGTCCTTGTCCTTACCGGCGGGCTGATTTCGTTCCGCCTGACCGGGACGAGGGGGGGGCTGACCCGGCCGGTCCTCCTCGCCTCCAGGGCCGCCCTGGGGCCGCCCGTTCGGGGAGGGTGTATCCTTGCTCTCACCCAGTTTCTCGAGCAGATCGTCGAGGTCCTTGTCCTTCCCGCTGACTGTGGACGAGCCGTCGGGCTTGCGCGCGGCCGGCTTGCCCGAAGGTCCGGCACCCGCACAGGCCCGGACGCACCGCCAGATTGCCCACTGGATTTGGCCTTGGCGTCCGACCTCTTGGCCGTCTCCTGTTTCTTGGCCGTCTCGTCCTTCGACCTTTCCTTGCTGTCCGATTTGGAGGACCCGGACCTGGCGGATTTCTCCGCCTTGACGCCCGGTGCATCGGAGGGATTCGAGAGCTTCTCGAGCAGGGAGTCGAGCGCCTCGTCCTTGGGTTGGGCCGGCGCCTGTGCTCGGAGGTCGGCTCCCGCCGAGGCGATCAGGCCGATCGCTAGCGACAGGAGCCCGATTGCGTACCTGGCGTTCATGGTTCAATCCTCCCCGTCGTCGTGTCTGGGACGAGTCATGTCACGCACGAGGTCTGCCAGGACGCCCTGGTCCTCGGCCAGCCGTTTCAGCTCGGCGGCCTGCTCGGGCGTGAGAGTACCCTTGCGCCGGCGTTGCTCGTCCAGGTCATCGGTTCGATCGTTGATTTCCTGCTGGAGGGTCTTGAGCAGCTTAAGTTGAGCGGTCGGCGGAATCCCGTCGTCGTTGCCGTCACCGGCGCCTCCGCCTCCCCCGCCCCCGCCTTGCTGGCCGCCCTGTCCCTGGTTGCCGCCGCGATCGGCTCGGAGCGAATCGATGAGCTGCTTGAACCGCTCGGCGGCGGATTGAGCGGCCTGCTCGGTTGGCTTGTCGGTCTTGATCTCTCCAAGCCGCTGAGCCGCGGTCTCCATGCTGCTCGAGGCGCGGCGGAGGGTCAGCGCGACGACGGGTGCGCCATCGAGCTTCTCGGCCAGCTCGCCCGTTTCGTCCTTCAGGCCGGATTGGACCTGTCCCAATCCGCGGACGCCGCGTTGCTGGGCCAGGGAGAGTTTGCCGTTACTCTCAACCCTCCGTTGCTCGTAAGACTTGGTTTCTTCGACCACCTTGACCTGGCGTTCGGCGATCGACTTGAGCTCATCCCCGATGCGCGCGAGCTGTTCGACCGCGAGCTGCTCCTCGGCCTGGCGGCGCAGTTTCTTCGAGTTCGTCCTGGGCGTCTTCCAGGTCGGCGAGGGCGTCTTCCTGCTCTTTTCCGGCCTCGTCACCCTGATCCTGATCGAGGTTCTGTTGGGCACGGCTCATCCGGCCCGAGGCCGACTGGCCGCGCGCGAAGCGGCGTCGGCGCTCAATTTGGCGAGCCGTTGGAGCTGCCGTTCGAGGTCGCGCTGAATCTCGGCCTGCTCCTTGGCCAGTCGCTTCAACTGTTCGCGGCGCTCCTGGGCATTGGGATTGCGGCGGGCCTCGCGGGTGTTCTTGAGGTTCTGCGCCTGTCGCGCGCGAGTTTTGGCCAGCTCGTTCTCGGCGTTCTTGAGCTCCTTGACCAGCCGGGCGAGCTCGCGTTCGCGACGGTTCTGAATCGCATCGACCAGGTCGCGGATCTCGTCGCGTGCTCGTTCCTGGCGAGATCGAGCGGTGGCCATCTGGTTCCGCTCCAGTTGCTCGGCCGCCTCACCGAGCTTGCCCACAGTCTCCTGTTTCTGGCTCTTCTCTGTCGCCTCGCGCATGGCGGATGCCGCCAACGGGTCGGACTCTTCGAGCCGTTTGGCCATCTCGCCCATCCGCTCCTGAAGTTTTTGCAAACCCGAGCGCCACTTCGGACTGACGCGCAGCCAGATTCGACAGATCCGTCTTCTGTTCCGCGGTCAACTCGTCGGCCGGCTTACCGACCATCTCCGGCCGCGACGCCGCCTCGGCCGTCTGCTTCATGGTCTGCTCTTGCTGCTTGAGCAGTTCCTGCGCATCCTTCACGACGCCGCGATAGGTCTCGAATTCGCTGAGGCTTTCTAGCATCTTCTGGAGCTGGTCGGCGATCTCCTTCTGGTTGGTCTTCGCCTCGGCGAGGGCGGCACGGGCCGGATCCTCATCGGGTTTTCGATCGGTGTCTCCCTGGCTGTTCGGCTTCGAGCTCTCCGAAGGCTTGCCGCTCTTCGAAGCCGATTCGGGGGTTTGAGCCCCGTCCTGAGACTTGGATGGGGATCCACTCTGGTTCTTGGATTGCGATCCGTCCTGAGACTTGGATGGGGATCCGACTCTGGCTCTTGGATCGCGATCGGTCTGGATTGGTCTCAGTTGAGGACGGGGAACTCGATGGCTCGTTCTTGGCCTCGGCGGCCTCGCCGGCGGGAGTTTGAGGCTGGCGCTTACCCGACTCCGGACGATTCTCCAGGCTCTTCGTGGCGCGCGTGAGGCCCTGCTCTGCGGGACCGAGGTTTCGCTCGCGGACCGTTTCCACACGAGCGAGCATGTCCTGCATCTGCTTCTGAGCTTCGGGGTTGGCGATCTTGAAGTTTCGGAGGTCTTCGAGCATGCGGCGGATCCGTGCGGCGAGCCCCTCGTCGCGATTGGTGAAGCGGGTGCCGACCTGGCGCTGGATCATCGAGGCGTTGTTGAGGTCATCGCGCTGGGTCTGGGGAAGCTGGTCGGTCTGCGAGAGGGTGCGGTCGGCATTCTCGACCGGGGCAATGGCTTGCTTCTGCATCGTGAGCACGCGGGCGACCTCCTCGCGGAAGTCGCGTCGCGCGTCATCGAACTGGCGCGCCGCGTCGTCATTCGAGACGATCCGGAGTCGGAGCTCCCGGCTCTTGCCAAGATTGGGGCCCTTGATCGTGTCGAGGTCGCGCGCGTCGGCGTAGAAGGTGACGATGGTCCCGACGGGGAGTTTCAGCGGCGCGAGCTGCCAGTTATGGGCGAGCTCCTGGTGCTTGACGACGGTGGAGGCAACTGGAGTGGGCGACTGGTCCTTGGCCGTCCAGAGGGGGATGACGGCCTCGTCGTGCGGCTCGGACTCGCCGGTCGCGATCCGGTAGATCAGCCGGGCCGAGTGCAGTCCGAAATCGTCATCCAGGACGATCCGGACGGGGATGGTCGCATCCGCGGGGACGTCGCGGTCGGTCTTGGGCTCCTCGATCACGACCCGGGGCGCCTCGTCCTTGAAACCGCGAACGTCGTAACGAACCTCGTCCCGATTGAAAAAGCCCTCGGTGTCCTTCAGGCGGAACCAGAAGGTGAAGCTTCCCTTGATGGGGAGCGCCGCCTTGAAACGCGTGCGAGATGCGTCGAAGGCCAGCGCGCCGCCGGCCGGGTCTTCTCCGATGCGAAGCTGTGCGTGCTCCAGGGGCTTGCTGGCCTCGGCCTCGAGTTCCAGTTGCGTTCCTTCGAGGGCCCGGAGCTGCGTCAGGCCGGGTGCCAGCATCTGGACCGGAACCCCGGTGTAGGGTGGGGACACCAGTCGGATGGTCAACGACTTCAGGCTCGGAGGCGGGACGACCCGCACGGGGATGTCGCGAATCGACGTGGCGTCGTCCCCGCCGGTGACCGAGAAATGAAAGGTTTGATTGACCGATTCGATCCGGCCGTGGAACTCGCCGCCCTCTACGGGCCGCAGGGGTTCCACCATCTCCGCACCATCGGAGAAACGATAGGTTGCGTTCGCGGACTCGGGGATCTTGTCGCCCGCCCGCACCTTGACCGCGAGCGTGAAGTAGTCGCCGCGCGCAACCTTCAGCCTGGTATTCGCCTCGTCCAGGACGAGGTGGGTCTGCTGCGGCCATTCCAGACTCCCGAACGGGAGCATCAACCGGCGCAGGGCGAGTCGCGATGACTCGGGGGCGGCGATCATCACCAGTGCCCCGAGGGCCAGCGCTGCGGCGGCCAGGCCCACGGCCCGGACGACCGGCCTCGGTTCGAGGACCTCGCGGAAATCGATCCCGCTCGTTTCCTCGATGGCCTGACGGACGGTCGCTTCTCGAAGCGCCGCGGATCCATACCGGTCGTCACTTGCGTCGAGGTGGAGGAACTGGATCGTACTGGCCAACCGGTCGTTGAGTCCCGGCCAGCGCTCCTCGATTCGCATCGCGATGTCCAGGTCGGCGAACCGGACGAACAAGGGGCGAAGCACGCGACGATAGAGGAGGACCAGCGTCGTGCCGATCACGACCACTAGCAGTACCGCCCGGATCACCGAATCCAGATGGAAGAGCCAATCGGCAAAGCCGGCCGCAATCAACAGTGGCAGGGACAGGCCGAGCACCCAGCTCAGTCCGTGCAGGGCCAGTAGCCGCCGGACGGAGGCGCGAAGCGCGCCGATCCGGGATTCCAACTGACGAGCGGTCATCGCGACCTCCTCTTCAACGGCTTTCCGGGTCCGAACCTAACGACCATTATACCATTTGCTTGCGTTTGCGAATAACCCATTCCGCCGTGATCACCAGGAGGAACAGGGCCAGCACGGGCCAGGTATTCCAGAGCGGGATCGGGGGATCAGTATCCAGCGGGACGGGCGAGGGTTTGGGCAAGTCTTTGAGCAATGCGTCCGCCACGAGCGGCGAATAGAACTTGCCTCCGGTGGCTGCGGCCACCTTGATCAGCTCGGGCTCATTCATCTCGATCCGCTCGCGCTCGCTCAGCGGTGCCTCGACTCGAAACTCGGCGGTGATGGGCCGGTCGAGCGAGGGCGGAGGAAGGAGCCGGACCTCGTACTCGCCCTCGGCGGCCTGAGGGAGGCGCTCCTTCGAATACGTTCCTGGTGCCGGGCACGAGCTTGAGCGTCAGCTTGCGCGGGCCCTGCCCTTTGCGCTGGAACTGCACCGTCACGTCGCTGCCGGCCGGGGCCAGGCCGGGGTTGGGGAACCGGACCCGGAACTGGATCGGTTGGCCGCGCTGGTAACGCCTGCGGTCGGTCTGGATCTCCGCTTGCCGCTGGCCAACGAGTCGCGAGCGGGCCATGAACCGGATGGTTTGCAGCCAGAACCGGCCGAAGTACCGGTCGCCGGCCCGGAATCGCCATCGCCAGGTGTCGTCGAACGCATGGAACATGACCTTGCCGGCACCGAGGAACTGGTAAACGATCAGCGGGAGCTTGCCTTCGCCGCCGGTCGCCGTCTCGTGCTCGGCCAGTACGACCGCGGCGGGCTTCTTCCGCGGGGCTTCGAAGTACCAGTAGAGTTCGGGGAGATCCTTCCAGATCTGCATGCTCGCGACGTCATTCTCGCCCAGTCGAAAGATAGGGTTCGACCGTCCTTCGAGTGTTAGCTCGGGGCGGTACGATTTCAGACTCGTGCCTACGGCTGTGGGATTGCGCGCGTCGGCCAGCTCGATCGGCAGCAGCAACTCGAGCGGCGTGCCGCGATAGCTGAGCGGGTCGAACAGGTCGCCGGCAATGAACAGGACGCCGCCCCCCTTCTCCGTGACGAACTGGACGAGGTTCTGCATATGCGACTGGCTGAGGAACGTGGTGTCGGCGTCGCCCATGAGCACGACATCGTACGAGAACAGCTCATCCTTGGAGGCCGGGAACGTCGGCAAGGCGGCGCGGTCTTGTTCGCTATACTCCGGGTCGGAGGAGAGCAGGACTACGTTCAACTCGATCGTCTCCTCGCGTTCGAGGTAATTCTTGAGATAGCGGAATTCGTAGCGCGGATCGTTGTTGACGTAGAGGACCTTGAGTTTCTCCTTGCGGACGGTGATGACCCGCTCGATGCGGTTGTTCTCGGTCTGGAGTTCGCGAGGCTGCCGTTCGACCTCGATGATGAACGTCCGCTCGCCCGTGGTCGTCGGCCGGTAGACCAGCTCGATACGCTCCGGACGGCCGTCACGCGGTACGTCGACCTGCTTGGACTCCAGGACGCGGTCGGATTTGGGGTCGTCCGAGTTGGGTTGCCGTTCCTTGAGCTGGACCACGACCTTCTGGTTCTCGAAACCGCGTGCCGAAAGCTTGACCTGAAATCGAACGGCGTCGTCGACGAAGACCACGTCGTCGACCAGTAGCTCGGTGAGCTCGAGGTCGCGCGCCGGCTCGGAACTGCCCAGCCCGATCGTGTACAGGGGCACGCCCTTGCGAGCCGCGAGGTCGGCGACCTTGGAGAGGGGCTCTCCTTCCGTCGTCTGCCCGTCGGAGAGCAACACGATCGCTGAAGGCGGGGCGCCTCGCAGCTCGGTGAGGACCTGGCGCACGCCGTCGCCGAGCCGCGTCTGGGTCCCGCTGGCCTCCATCGAGCGGACCTCCTTGACGGCCGGACCGACGGCGTCGGTCCGGTCCACGTCCGCGAGGAGTCGTGCCGAGTTCGAAACGCGGTAGAGGCGGACCTTGTACTGTTGCTGCAGTTTCCGGATCAGACCGGCGTTGTCCTTCAGGATCAGTCCCTTGGCGATCGCCAGCCGAGTCGTCGGGCTCTCGTTCCCCTCGGAGTTGACCGCCACGGCGTCCGCGCCACTCGCCGATTTCGCCGCTGCGCCCGCTGCGGGTGGCTTGGCCTCGGCGGCCCGGGCCAGGGCGTCGAGCGCCTTCCGGACTTCCGGCTTCTCGTATTGGTCGGCGATCTGCTCGCTCGCCGAGTCGTCCACCAGGATGGTCAGGTACGGCAACCCGGTGCGCTGGACCGAGAGGACCGCCTCGGACAGCATGAATACTGCCAGCAGCACCAGGATGATCCGGAGTCCGGCCAGCACGACCTTGGATGCCGCCGAGGCCCGCCCCTCGCGGCGATACAGCCACACGATGAAGACCGCACTGCCCAGCACGGTGAGCACCAGCAGCCACTGGGGCCACAGTTGCTCGAAGCGGATGTGCGGGCTGGTTGACTCGCCGGCACGAGCCGGTGCAACCCCCAGTCGATCGGCCAATCTTCGGAGGATCCAATCGGTCACGAGCTTAGTCCTTCGTCCACCCGAAAACCGGTGGAATAACAGGTGTCTCGAACAAACCTTCACCTCATCGGAAGCAATTTGGTAAATAAATTATTGTAATATTCATATTCTATTGTGCAATACATGCAATCCCTTCGCGGGCCGCCCTAGGCGTGATGCCCGAACCTCCAGGCGAGGAACGATTCGACCAGGAGCAGCACCAGGACGGCGTAGAGCATCGGCCGGTGCAACTCGCCGCGGCGTCCGACCGAGGCGGCGTCCCCCATCAGGTCCTTCCAATCCGTGACATAGACATAAATGAAATTCCAGTCGGGGATCAGGGCGGCCAGGGTGGGCTGGTCGAGCTTGGCGAGGTCGCTCTCGGCCGGGTTGACGTTGGCCGCAAACGGCGAGTCCAACGCCAGGGGCGGGCCGATCCGGACCTGATAAGGGCCCGAGAGATCGGTCTGCTCGAAATGGAACTGGCTGACGCCGCCGGCCGGCTGAAGCTTGGTCGTGATGGCCTGCCCCTTGGGTGTGACGACGGTCACAGGCGCCGCCGAGCCGGCCTCCGGGAACGACTGGTCGTAGGGTTGGCCGACGCGGATATTCCTCTCCGAGAGGCGGCCGGCCGAGGCGCGGAGGACGATCTGTTGCATCACGGGCGGATAGCTCTTGTGGATCGGCCAGGTCGTCCAGCCGGTGTCGGCCGAGGTGGCTACCATGACGACGGTCCCCCGGTGACGGGGCACCTCCACGACGGCCGGATCGTCGTTTTCGAAGGCCAGCGCGACCTCGGCTTTCGAGCCCGTGGGGATCTTGAGCTTGTGGTATTGCCAGGTCTTCACGTGCGTGAGCCCGGCCGTGACCGTGTCGCCCGCACCCTGGAATTCTGAAATCAACGGATGTCGATATCCAAGTGGGTTGAAGTCGAAGGCCGCCTCGCGCCTGGCGGCGTCGCCCAGGCTGGGGCCCAGCGAGACCGGCAGGAGGCCGTTCCCGTCGGCGTAGAGCAGGCGATTGTAATTGTCGGCGACCACCTGGTCTCCGCCGAAGATGACGACCCCGCCGCCCTGCTTCAAGAAGTCTTCCAGGGCGGTCACTTCGGGCGCACTAAACTGGGCGACGTTGCACAGGACGATGACGTCGAACGAGGCCAGCTCCCGGCGGGAGAGCTGCGATTCCGCGACGACCTCCACGTGCATCGGCCCCGTCTGGCCGGGCGAGCCTTCGGTGGGGCTCAACGCCTGGGCGAGGTAGTCGGTCTCGGCCTGGTAGGGCTCCGCCTTGAAATGACCGTTGACCAGCAGGACATTGAGCGACTCCCGGACCGGGACGACGAGCCATCGCCGGTTGTCGAGGGACAAGGGGTCTTCGTCTACGTTCAGTTCCACGACGTGGTCGCCCGGCGTCGCGAACCGCTGGCGGAAGACGACCGGATGATCCTCGGCGGGCGGCAAGTCGTCGGTCGTCTCCGGACCCAGCCGGCTATCCACCGTCAATCGCGCGCGGACCCCCTGGGCCTCGCCGCCACCGAAGTTCCGGATCACGGCCCGCACCAGGACGTCGGCGCCGACGGTCACGACGGGCGCATCCAGACTCAGGTCGATGACCGCGCGGTTCTCCCCGCCCGACTTGCCCAGGTCGATCAAGACTGAACGGGGCTGTCGCGCCTCGATCCGTGCCAGGACTCTCCTGAACCCCTCGGTCTTCTGACTCGGAGTCCGCCAGCTCGCGGCCTGGAGGTCCGTCAGGAAGATCAATTCCTTCTGGCTGATGGATGACGCCTCGAGGACCCGGTCGACCGCCTCGAACGTCGCTCCCAGGTTGACACCGCCATGGGTCATCGCCAGCTCACCGATCTCCTTCTCGACTTCCTTGAGGTTGTTGGAGGGATCGCCGATGACCACCTGCGGCGGCCGGCCCATCAGGATCACGCTGACGGCATCCCCGCGCCGCGATTCCTTGACCAGTTGGCCCGCGACGGCCTTGGCCTGGTCGAACCGGCTGCTCCCCGCCGACGTGTATCCCATGCTCATCGAGGCGTCGAGCACCAAGACCCGGTGCACGCTACGGCCCGCGATTACCATCCCGAACGCCTCCAGGAACGGCTTGGCCATCGCCGACACGACCAGCAGGATGATCAGCGTCCGGATCGCCAGCAGCAGCCATTGCTCGATCCGGATCCGCCGCTGGTTCTTGCGGATCGCCGCCAGCAGGAACCGCATCGCCGCCCAGTGGATCTCACGGAACTTGCGGCGGTTCAGCAGGTGGATCAGGATCGGCACGGACGCGGCCAGCAGCCCGTAGAGCAGCGGAGCATTCGCGAATCCCAGAGCCCAGATCAGCGGGAATGACAAAGGGGGACTCCTACATTGGCGAGCGAAGAAGCGACTTGGCTCGCAGCTTGCAACCTATCGCACCCGCGCCGCCCGCGACGCCAGGTAGCTCGAGAGCGGTACGTCCAGGTTCTGGTCGGTCCGAAGTGGGACATAATCGATATCCATGAGGCGACACCCTTTCTGCAGCTCCTCCAGGTACGCGCTCAGCTCGGCCCGATAGGCCCGGCGGAGGGCGTGGGGCTCGGTCAGGACCTCCGGCATGCCTTCCAGCCCTTTGAATAGCGTGGTCGCGCGGAACGGGAACTCGACTTCGGCCGGGTCGAGGATGTGGAACACGATGACCTCGTGGCGGCGATGGCGGAAGTGTTTCAACCCGGTGAGGATCCGCGCGGGCTCGTCGAAGAGGTCGGAGAGGATCGCGACGACGCCCCGCTTCTTGAATCGCTCCGCCAGGTCGTTGAGGACCATGCCGATGTCCGACTTGTCGTGCGCCGGGGTCACGTCGAGCATGTGGAGCAATTCCTTGAGCTGCGACGCTTGGCCCGCCGGCTTCAGGTAGCGTCGCACCGCATCGTCGAAGACGACGAGGCCCACGGAGTCCTGCTGCTGGAGGATCATGTAGGACAGGGATGCCGCCACGAACTGGGCGTATCGCAACTTGGTGACATTGTCGCCCGAGCCGTAGCCCATCGACTCGCTGGTGTCCAGCAGCAGGTACAGGAGGAGGTTCGTTTCCTCCTCGTATTGCTTCAAGTAGAGCTTGTCGGTCTTCGACCAGACCTTCCAGTCGATATGGCGGATGTCGTCGCCCGGGACGTACTCGCGATGTTCGGCGAACTCGACGGAGAAGCCGTGGTACGGGCTAGGGTGCATCCCGGCCACGTAACCCTCGACGACCATCCGCGCCTGCAAGTCCAGCCCCTCGAGGCTAGCCAGCGTTTGCGGATTTAAATATTTTTGGTAATCGTCCACTTTGCTCGGCCTCGTGGTCGTCGACGGAGATCGACTGGATCAGGCGCATGACAATGTCGTCGGGCTTGAGGCCCTCGGCCTCGGCGTTGAAGTTGGTGATGATCCGGTGCCGAAGGACGGGCCCCGCGACGGACCGGATGTCGTCCGTGGAGACGTGGTATCGTCCGTGGAGAACGGCCCGCGCCTTGGCGGTCAGGACCAGGTACTGGCTGGCGCGGGCCGGCGCCCCAGCTCACGAAATCGCGGATGAATTCCGGGCAGTCCTTCGAGCGCCGGGTATTGCGGGTCAGCCGGATCGCGTACCTCGAGACATGGTCGGCGATCGGCACCTTGCGGACCAGCTCCTGGAGTGCCAGGATATCGGCCCCCGAGAGGACCTTGCTCACGGCCGGCTTGTGGACCGACGTGGTGAGTCGCACGATGTCGAGCTCTTCCTCTTCCGAAGGGTAGTCGACCCGGATATTCATCATGAACCGGTCGAGTTGGGCCTCGGGCAGGGGATACGTCCCTTCCTGTTCGATCGGGTTCTGCGTGGCCAGGACGAAGAACGGGTCCGGAAGGCGGTGGCGCTCGCCCCCCACCGTAACTTGACGTTCTTGCATGGCTTCCAGGAGCGCCGGCCTGGGTCTTGGGCGGGGTTCGGTTCACCTCGTCGGCCAGGACGATGTTCGCGAACACGGGCCCTCGCAGGAATTTGAACTGCCGGATCCCGGTAGCCTTATCTTCCTGGATCACCTCGGTGCCGGTGATGTCCGAAGGCATGAGATCGGGTGTGAACTGGATGCGGTTGTAGCTCAAGTTCAATGCGTCGGCCAGGGTGTGAATCATCAAGGTCTTGGCCAGCCCCGGCACGCCGATCAGCAGGCAGTGCCCCCGGGCGAAGATGGCGATCAGCAGCTCCTCCAGGACCGCGTGCTGACCCACGATCACCTTGGCCATTTCGGCCTTGAGGCTTTCGAAGGCACTCTTGAGGTGCGCCACGGCCGCGAGGTCGTCTTCACTGGGCTGGAATTCTTCGGGGGTCGCGTCGCTCACGATCGGGTCTCCTTATTGAGGCAGGAGGCAGTAGGTCGTAGGCAGGAAGTACCAGATGGAATACGCCTTCCCTTGAGCTATGAAAGCCGGTGTAAGATATCCGGACAGGATTGGTCGAACTGATCCTCATTCTTCTACTACCTGCTGCCTACTACCGCTTGGGTCCGAGACCCCACAGTCCCCTCGGCGTCGCGACGAGGGCCCCGACGGGGTCGATCTTGAACGTCACGAATCCTCGGGGCGTCGCCGAGAGCACGCCGCCGGGATCGCTCCGAGGCGTCGGCTCTGCGAAGTTGGCCGGGAAGAGGAACCGCTGAACGATCGCGCCGGTCTCGCGATGTCGGACGACCACCGGGACCGTCTCCATCTCGGCGTCGTCGGCCAGGCCGGTGTGGTTCGGATAGGCGATGATGTGATTCGCGGACAGGGCAATCGACCAACCGGAATCCTCCGGTCCGTCCCACGCCCGGCTCCAGACCTCCGAACCGTCGGTCAGAGAGACGGCTCGGAGCGTCACGATCGAACTCCAGCGGGAGATGCAGTAGAAGCGCCGATCGTCGAAGGCCAGGGCGCCGGGATGCTGGCCCATGTCCTCGATCCCCAGTCGGCACGACCACCGCTTGGCGCCGGTCGCCGGGTCGAGCCGGATCAGCGTCCGACCATCATGCAAGACGAGGACACGTTCGACGTCACCGAACAATCGCGGCGGGCCGCCGTTGTTGGGCAAATCCTCACTCTCGCGGTATTCCCAGACCATCTGGCCGTGGTTGAGTTCATACTTCTTCACGGTCCTGGGGTCGAGGACGACGAGAACGGAGTCATCATCCAACGGCAGTGGCGGCCGTTCGAGCTTCTCACTCTCGGCCAGGGTCGACCGCGCGACCGGCCGCCCATCCTCGGTGCGGAGCACCAGCAAATGATTCGGGCGGTTGACCTGGAGTACGACGCGATCGGAGCCGACCCAGATGTGAGGATTGATCTCCCCCGGCGGCGCCGAGAACGACCAGTTGACGGCCCCCGTATCCCCGTCGATGGCGATCAGCTCGCTGGCGCCGCGGAGGCAGAAGACGCGGTCCTTGACCATCCGGAAATTGTGGAGCATCCGGCTGGTCCGCTCCGGCCGCTCGTCACCGGCTTCGCCCGCGGCTGCGAAGGGATCGGGCCGCGCGGCCTCCTTGGCGGATGGGTCGAGGCCGTACCGCCATTGCACCGTCCCCTGATTCAGGTCCAGTGCCAGGATCTGCTGCGGTGTGGCGGCGATCACCTTATCGGCGAGATAGCAGGCCCAGACCGCGCCGGAGCCCAGCTCGGCCGACCAGCGCTCCGAGCCGTTGGAGGGGTCGAAGAGACTCAAGGCATCGCGCCGGCTCAGGGCGATCCGTCCGGCGTCCCGCGCCGGGACGATCCCGTCGATCCCCACGGCGCGGACCGATCGGTCTGCGGGGGACTCCCAATGCCATCGCCGGACCATCGGGAGCGGGATCGGCGGTTGGGGCCGGTCGGCGACCAGGTCCGCGTAAGGCGGCGGCGCCAGCCTCTCGGCCACTCGCTCGGCGACGGTCGGTCCTGTGCCCGCTTCCAATCGAACTTTGGGGAATCGCTCCAGCAGGTCGAGGTAGGCGTCTCGGGCCGCGACGAAGAGCTTCCGGGCGTCATAGACCCGCGCCATCGACCAGATCGCGCGGGCCCGTGGCGCGTCGTCGTCGGCGAGGGTGAGCAACCGCTTGTAGGTGTGGGCCGCCTCGGCCAGCCGCCCGGACGATTCATAGAGGGCCCCTAACTCTTCCAGGGCATCCGGCACGACTATCGCCACGGGATAATCGCGGCAGACCTCTCGAAGCACGTGCGGGTCCCGCTCCGTCTTCCCACGCCGGTAGAGCTCTCGCGCCTGGCGATCGAACGTGTCATAGACCTCACGGCCTTGCCGGCGAATGATGGCGCCCAGTCGGTCGGTGACCATCAGGTCCGCGCGGATGGTCCGGTGGCCGTCGGGGGCGACGACCGGCAAGTTGCGCAGCCGCTCGTCGATCAGGACCTGTTCGAAGGCGTTGACGGCGTCGCGTGGTCGGGCCGCATCTAGCAGGATCTCCGCGAGGAGCAGCCGCGATTCCAGCCGATCGGGGCCGGCCTGCGCGAACCCTTCCGCCGTCCGGAGTCGGTCGATCGCCTCCTCCCAATGGCGGTCGTGACGCGACCGGCCGGCCAGCCGCATCAGCAATCGGAACACATGATCGCGCGACGCACCGGCCAGTGGGATGCCGTCGATCGACTCGTTCGGCTGGGCCTTCGCAAGCGCGTTCCGATAGGAGTCCAGCGCCATCTCCTCGCGACCGGTCGCCTCCGCCGCCCGGGCGAGGCGGTAGTGGTTCGACGCCCGGTCGGGGGCCCGGACGATCTCGTCGCGATAGCGCTGGATCAGCCGGCTATTCTGGCAGAAGACGACGATCCCGTCGGACTGCGCCACGATCAGGTAGCCGTCGCCGGCCACCAGGTTGCCCCCGGAGGTGTGGAACGTCTTCCGGAGCTTGATCGGCGGTTCGGTGCACAGGCCGGTCTGCTGGTCCAGGATCTGGATCTCCGACACGGTCGGCCAGTAGATCAGGTCGCCTGCCAGGAGCCCGCGGCCGTAGCTCTGGAAGGGTTTCTTCCCGGAGTCGGGCCAGATGTTGAGCTGCTTTCCGTCGCGGACGTCGAAGATCAGCACGCGATCGCCGGTGGCCACCAGCCGCCCCTTGGCCACGCCCAGGATGTGCGCGAGCTTGACGTCGTCGGGAATGGGATCGGTCTTCCAGAGCAGCCGGCCGGAGACGGCATCGAACGCGAAGATTGCATTGGCGTCGCTCGGCGCGACGATGACGCGGCCGTCGTGGATCAGCGCGGGGTTCAGGTCGCGATCGCTCGGCTGACCGCCCGGATTGTTCTCCTGGCGGGGATAAGTGGTCACCCATCGGGTCGCACCGGTCTCGACGTCGAGTGCCGCCACGGCACCCAGGTTCGTCAAGTAGTACAAGGTGGGCCCGTCGAGCGAGAGCAGTCGGTGGTGATAGTCACTGGTCGCCGTCGTGGCCCAGTTCATGGGCCCGAAGCCCTGGAACGGCTCGATCTCCGGCCGCGCCGTCCCGAGATAACGGATCCATCGCTTCGAGCCGGTCTCGGCGTCGAAGCATGCGATATAGACGAGCGTCTCCGAAGTGCGGTCGGTGACGCCGACGCAGACATTCTTCGCGTCGGCAACCGGGCTCCCCTCGAAGTTGACCGACCGGGAGTTGGCCGGTCGATTCGGTAGCTCCAGGCTGGTGGATTTCACTTCCCAGAGGAGCTTCCCCTGCGTGTTCCAGTCGAGCGCGACGATGGAACTGCTCCCGGTCTCGCTGATGGTGATGCCCCCGCGCATCCTCATGTAAGAGGGGGCGCTGGGGACTCCCATTCGGGCATAGATCCTGTGGCCCACCGCCGTGAGCGTATATCGGGGGATCGCCGCAGCGTGCCGGGAGGCTTGGGGTACGGCGCCACCGTTGTCCGGGTCGTACTTCCAGGCCGGGCTGACCATCCGGGTTTCGCCGGCATCGGCGTTGTCGGGCCGGTCGTTGAGGCCGTAGGCCACGACCCGCGAGCCATCGGCGACCACAACCTGGTCGCCCAGGACAATGGGGTGAAAGGCCAGCAGCCGCTCCGGCTCGGCCTGGCTCGCCGCCGGACTCGGCCGCTGACCAAATGCCGGGCCGATCCGCGCCGTCGGGACCTTCTCCAGGTTGACATGCCACTGAATCTGGCCGACGTCGATCGGGTTGGGCACAATCCGCGTCCGTTTCAGCGAGCCGGCGAACGTCGGCCATCGGCTGTCGGGCTGCCCGGGCGGCTCGAGGTGATCGGACGCCAGCGACTCGGCCAGGATTTCCGCATAGTTCCCCCTCCGGCCGGCCAGCTCACCGGCCGCGCCGGGATACCGCCGGGCATAGTCTTTCAGATCGGCCGGGGTGGGCGGGGTCTCCTCTGCGGCCCGACAGAGCCACTTCTTGGCCGCGACCGCGGCCAGATTCACCGACGGGTCCGGGTGGATCAAGGTATGAAGGTCGCCCGGTCGGTCCGCGACCAGGAGTCCGTACATCGCCAGCGCCTCGCCAAAGCGACCCTCCTGGAACGCCAGGTCGCCCAGCAACTCCATGGCGTCGTCTCCCCAGGAGCTACAGAACGCCTCCTGGACGACCCGGCGCAGCAAGGTCATGTCACGACGGGCCGCGCCCTCGCGATACCACCGCTCGGCCAGACCGTTGACGCGGTTGCGGTAGATCTGTCTGCGCCTCCCCCGGCAACCGGGCCAGGCAGCGATGACAGAACTCGCGGTCGTTGACGTACAAGGTGAATTCGCCCGCGACCTCCCCTACGGCTTCCGTCTTCGGGAGCTTCGCGACCTTGTCGCGATATCGCTCGATCACGCGCTGATAGATGTCGATCGCTTCGGACCACTGGCCTTCCCGGACGTGGGACGCGGCATTTCGGAGCGACCGTTCGGCGTCGTCGCTAGAATCGGGCGTAAATGGGGATGCGTTCCGTACCGGACCCTGGGCGCGGACAAGGCCCCCCGTCACCACGATGACTCCCAGGACGCCAGCCAGCCAGCCAGCGAACCATACGCGAGCAACGCGGCCCATTCGTCCGGGCCGATCGATCCCGACCGATCGGAAGCCGCCCATGTCCTCCCCCCTCCTCGGCCGGTCGTCCACGCTGAGGGGACCGCCGAACCCGTGATCCACACCCTTCGTTGGGAACCTCGCGATGGAACGATGAACCCGGGGTCTGAAAAGCCCGACTGATTTGCTGGCCGGAGTCCTCATCCCAGCGAGCTCCGTTCTTGGAGTCAGGACCGACCATCGTCCCGATGGAGGATCATCAAGGGCTCCCGATTATCGGAGCTCCGAGGATCAGGATCGACTTGACGTGCCTGAGACTTCGCCAGGCTTCCTCATCCCTTCTCCAATTGGACACTAAGATGTCTCGTCCCTGCAAGGCAAATCCAATACCAAACCCCAACCTTCGAGAATCTCCAAGCACCCGCCTGGGGCCGACGTCCCATTCTCGTCATTCTCCCGAGGCCCCGCTTACGCAAGGCGCCGCTTCCCTCCCAGAGTGAGCGACATCCCCTCGACCTTCGGCCCCTCTCCTGATTGTAAGGCGCGGGTTCCGTGCCGGCCATCATCTCCTGTCAAATCGCACGCGGCCACGGTCTTCGACTGCCCAGAAAGTGTGCAGCGAATGACGCGAATGGGTGGAGTGAGCGTGGCGGAGTCCCCTCAATCTGGGCAGAGTGCGTTGTGAGCACCGGACCCGGACCCCGTGCGGGATTCTCCGGCTGACCCCTGCCCTGTCAGGCTCGATTCTGGATCACGTACCCTGCGTAGAAGATGAGCGCACCGGCTCCGGCGATGAGCAAGGACTGACCCAGGCCAACCCGACCAACCAGCTCGGACGCGATGCCGAATGGGAGGATCATCAGTCCGACGAACTGGAGCACGCGACCGGCGCGGTAGCGCCCAGGCCGGGGGATGGGTTGCACCGCCTTTGCGGTCTGAACCTCGGAAGGTCGCCGGCGTTTCTTGCGACGGGCGCGGTCCTTGCTCACGGGCGAACCTTATGGCTTGCCGGCCTTGACAGGGTCGAGCTTGATCTCACCAAGGTCAATCACCTCGCCGGCCTTGACCTCGACCGCCATGCCGCGGCCCCCTCCCGTCGTGACGTAACCGACCTTCTCCTGCCAGAGGACGATGTTCTGGGTCCCCGCGGGCACTCCTGTGATCTCGAATGAGCCGTCTGAGGCCGTCGTTGCGAAGAAAGGATGGTCGAAAACCATGACGTAGCACTTCATCCATGAATGTATGTCGCAGACGACCTTGATCGGAAGACGCTCGGCGACCATTTTCAGTTGCAGTTTCCCGTTGGGTGCTAGCGTCTGATTGAGGGCGGGGTTGTTGGGGTTGAACGGCGAGAGCCGAACGTTGTGGTTGATCAGAGGATCGCTGGCCTTGATCACCAAGGCTTGATCCTGGTGCATCGGCAAGACATACGGCTGGAACTCGCAGTTTAGCTGGTCGATCTCCACCTTGGGATGCTGGGAAACGAGCTTCTTCACGGCGTCCGGGTTGCTGCCCTTCGGTCGAACGAGGTACGCGAACGCGTAGGAAACGCCTTTCGTCTTGGGATCGACGACCACCTCGCGGGACAGGATCGACTTGCTCTTGGCACAGACATTCGGATCCTTCGAGGCTGTGCCGGCCGCCTCGAGCACTCTGGGTGGCGGTGCCTCGTCGCCACCCCAGACCAGCCGGCCTTTGATGGTCCCGAACTGGCCCTGGCCCAGGAGATTGACCGCGAGCACGCCGATCGTGGGCGGTGCGGCCTCCGCGGGAATCGGGAATCCGATCGCCAGTGCCAGGCCCAGCCCGAACAGGACGTGCGCGTCGGGCCAAATCGCGTCGGAAGATTCTGCTGTATTGATTTCATCTCATCCGCGCCTTGGGTCGAAGGGTCCGCGAGTATCGCTGCCAGGGTTTAAGCGAATCTTCAGAGGCCGGCTTACACCTGAGGCTTTGTTCCCTCGGCCTTTCAGGCCGCCATCGCCGACGGGCCGATTTCCCCGGCCCAACAGGCCGGATGACCACAGCCCTGGGTGAAACCCTGAGAACTCGGCCAGATCGAAGCAAACATCAACTGCCCGGCCTGACCTTGCCGGCATCGATCGTGAATTCCTTCGTGATCTCTCCGTTCGGCGTAATGTTGACATCCTCGCCCGAGGCGGGCGTCACAGGGCCGACGGCCTCCTGCCAGACGACCACTTTCTGCGTACCCGCGGGCACGTTCTTGATCTCGAAGTTCCCCTTCTCGTCGGTGACCGCGAAGTAAGGGTGGTCGAGGACCATCCAGTAGGCCGTCATCCAGGGGTGAATACTGCACGTCACCAGACCCGGAGACCGCTCGGGCGAGTCGGGCACGACATCCATCTTGCCGCCCGGCGCGAGGACCTTATTCGTCTGGAGGGCCCTGAGCTGGAAATTGACGTTGTGGCTGGTATTGTCGCTCGACTTGACATCCACCGTCTGGCCCACCATGACGGACAGTGCATGGGGGATGAAGACACAACCCTTCTGGTCGAACTCGGCCTTCCGCGCGGCAACGGCTTTCTTCGCCTCCTCGTTGACCGCCGTGGGCCGCTGGATGAAGACGAAGACGTTCTTGACGCCCTTGGTCGCCTCGTCCACGACGACCCTCTCCAACCGGATCGGGGCGTCCTTGGCACAGATGTTGAGATCCTTCTCGGCCTTGCCCTGTGCCTGTAGGACCTTCGTGGCGTCCGGAGGAACCGTGCCGCTGAAGACAACCTTACCCTTGAGCGTGCCCCACCCTTCGGCCTTGACCGCCGATGGCGCCGGAGACGTGGTCGCCGAACTGGCGCTGTTGCTCGTCCCGCCGCTCACAGGGGCCGGATTGGCTGGGGTCTTTGAGGTCAAATTGGCATCAGGCGCCGGGACGACGATTCCGTCGTCAACACTGCCTCCCCCGCCACCACATCCCACCATGGTCACCGCCAGCATCGCCGTCAGGCCCAGACCTACAAAAGCGGCCTTACCCATCCCTCGAATCATCATCGCGTCAATCTCCCGTTGCAGGTCGCGATCAATCGCCGTCGGGGACGAGCCATGGATTCTCATGGCCTTCGGGAGCTAGCCCGGTCTCGAGGCGGTGATGCCGCGGCTTCTGTCATCAGAACAAAGATTCAGGTCCTCTTCAAGGTGCACGATACGATGTGGATGTCCCCTGATCGTCTACCGGATTGCCGGGACCGGTCAGGGCGTCGTACCGGCGGGCTTGGGTGCCGGAGCCGGTGCACTCGCGGGAGTTTGGCCCGGATTGCTGCTGCTGGCGAGCTGGAGCTCGATGGCATTGACGTAATTCAGGAGCGTGTCGCGAACGGCCCGGACCATCTCGATCGGTTGATTCTCGAAGGTCTTGGGGACGGGGATCTGGATCGCGCCATGCGGCACGATATTCTGGGGCATCGCCGTGTAAGGAACAAGGCGGCGGGGATTGGCGATCCAGGTCTCGAGGAACTCTGGGCGGAACCGGGTGGCGACCTGCCGGAGGTCCGGGCCATTGACGACGGCGGCGCCGCCGCTCGGCTTGAACTGTCCGATAGCATGACACTGGAGACAGGGGGATGCCTTGGTGGTCATCATCTCCCAGCCAGCCGTGAGGTAGTTGGGATGCGCCTTCTCGCGCCGCTCCAGGTAGGAGGGCGTGTGCTCGGCGATGATCGGGTAAGGGAATTCGGCCCGATCGCGCGCCGCGAAGTAATTGGCCAGATCCTCGGTTTCCTTGGAGGAATCCTGGTCCGTCTTCCCGTAGTGGAACCGCGGCATCCGTAACTGGGCCGCCGGCCGGATCGCATACGGATCCTTCAGGAACGCGGTCAGCCACGGAGTCTGGACCTTGTTCCCCTCGCGGAGCAGCGGCGGGGGTAGACGGTTCCAGTAGGGTTCAAAGGGTGACCCGGTCCGCTCGGCTTGCGACCGGGCGTAGAGGAAGGCGAAATTGCCGCCGTTCCCCTCCTTCTTCTCGACCTTGTTCTGGTTGACCGCGAGATTGTCGCCGATGTTGAACGTGTAGCCGCGAATCGTGACCGGCTTCCAGAGCTGGATGGTCAGCTCGTTCTCGAACAAAGCCGTCGGCATCCCCTCGATGGTGATGGGCTTCGACCCGTCATCTTCGGCCAGGCCCAACTCGCCCTCGATCTCGTTATTCCCCAGCTTCTTCTTCGCGTCATAGCTGAGGCCGGGGTAGAGCTCGGCCAGGAAGTCGTTGGCCCGGTTGCCGTAGGAGGTGCGCAGATTGGCCCGGAAGTCGGTGAACGCCTCGGCCACTTTGACCCCTTGCGGGATGGTGAAGGTCGGCATTTCCAGGACATGGCAGCCGGTACAGTTGTGACGGTTCAACACCTTGCCACCGCGAGACATCGCCGTCTGAGCGGGGGAGTAATGCGTATTGGGCAGGTATCGGGCGGGGATCCGCTCAGCGGTCAGCCCGAGGATGAACGTCATAACCTCCTCGACCGCCGCCGGCTCGTCGGCCCAGGCGAACTGGGGCATTCGGAGCCGATCGTCCCACGGTTTGTACTTCTCGCTCTTCTTCAGGTAGTCGTAGCTTCGCGGGCGGTGCAGCTTCTGGAAGAGGAAGCCCATCCGCGTCTCGTGGGTGACCTCCTCCTGATAGATACTCGGGGTGCCATCGTGCGCTTTGCTGTCGTCCGGATCCTGTTCTTCGAGGTATTCGCGAATATGGCCGTAGTCGAGCCGAGCGGGGCTCTTGATCCCCCAGTCGCTGAGCGCGGTGCCGATGGGCTTGGCGGTCTCGAAGCCGGGGATGGTGTGGCAGCCGAAGCAGCCTAGCCTGGCGATCGTCCTCTCGCCGAGGAAGAAGAGCTTGTCCTCCATCCCCAGCTCCCGGACGAACGAATCGACCTCGCTCAGCGACTTGACCTCCGACTTGCCATCGGCTCGCTTGAAGCTGCCGCTCTTGGAGACGTAGAGCTTGACCAGCTCGTCGACGGCCTCCTTCACCTCCTTGGTGTTCTGCGCCGGGGACTTCGACCGTGACCGGCCACTCGCCGGGCACCGAGATGATCCAGCTCGCGATATCGGCGGCTTCCTGGAGGGAGAGCTGCAGGTTCGGCATCAAGCTCCTGGGATGGTAGGTCTCGGGGGCGTGGATCCAGTTCGTCAGCCATTTCTGGCCCTGGGCCTTGGACTGGAACTTGGCCGCGATGTTCGAGAGGTTCGGGCCGAAATTGGCCATCGCGTTGTTGCGGACCGAGGCCGGGAAGTTCTTGGGATCGTAGCTCGCGGCCGCGTCGAGCTTGGGCGTCTTCACCTTGTCCTTCTCCGCGAAGTAGGCCGGATTGGCCCGCTCCTTATCGATCTTCTGGAGGTCGCCCTCCTGGTAGGGACGATGCTGATGGCAAGCCAGGCAGCCCTTCTGGAAGAACAGGTCCTTCCCCTTGGCCGGGTCGGTCTTGGCGGGCGGGTCGACGAAGCCGGCGGGCTCGGTGGTCTTGGTGAAGAGGTAGTGCGCGATCGCGTTGGACTCGGCGTAATTCTTCGGCCAGTCCTCCCCGGCGGCGTTGTTGGTCAGGCCGTAAAACCGGGGCATTCGCGAATCGGGACGGAAGCCGTGCGGATCGATGATCCACTTGAGGATCCATTCCTTCGAGACCTTCGACCCGACATGCGAGAGGTTGGGCCCGACCTGCGGCTCTTCGCTGAGGTCCGGACCGATGGCGCCCCCGCCACCGATGGCGTGGCAGCCCGTGCAGCCGTACTTGACGATTCTCTGGAAGCCGGCCTGGAGCTGCTTGGCCTGGGGGATGTCGGTCACCTCGTGGTGGCACTTCAAGCAGCTCGACTCGATGAACCGCCTGGGATGCATCGGGAAATCCCACATGTGGAACGAGTGCCAGCCGTACTCCTCATGCCAAATATGCCCTTGCTTGAGGGTGTCGGGCGTGTGAGACGCAAAGGTAAAATCGGTGCCGGAGCCCTGGCCGCCGTGACAGATCGTGCAGCCAAAGCTATTGATCGGATGCGGGCCGTTGCCGTCGAGATAGAGTCCGGCAGTCACCACCTTGCCCTTGGGATCGGTGGTCGTCGCGCCCGTGGTCAGAGACGGATGGGCGGCGAAGAC
The DNA here is from genome assembly GCA_963845755.1 of uncultured Planctomycetota bacterium. Classification (GTDB taxonomy): domain Bacteria; phylum Planctomycetota; class Planctomycetia; order Isosphaerales; family Isosphaeraceae; genus CAWJTV01. Next base: position 229,895 of record CAWJTV010000031.1, on the reverse strand, counting down.
CGCCTTCATCGGCTGGCCGCCGGGCCCCTTGTCGTATCCGAGCCGGTCGATCCCCTGGTGGCAGGTCGTGCAACGATCGTAGCGGGGCACTTCCTTGAAGTTGTAGTTGATCGTCAGCTCGGGCAGACTGATCTGCTGGATCTTCGTCGGCGGCATCAGGTCGATGCCGGGGAGGCTGCGCAGGAACGCCATCGGGGCGCTATACCAGTGTTCCGGACCGCCGTAAAGCGCATCCTTCTGCTCGATCGTCCGCGCGACGTTGTCAGCCTCGCGCGTCATCTTCTTCTTGTCGTCCTCGAGCTTGTCCACGTAGCCGAGTTGCTGCTCCTTCTCATCCTTCGCTTTCTTCAGGGCGGACTGGGCCGTCTCCAATTGCTTGGAGAACTCGGTGAGTTCCTTCTCGGTGTTGAAGACGACGCTGGCGAGATAGGCCTTCGCCTCGTGTTCCTCGCCCCGTTCGACCATCCCGTCGTAGAGACTGCGTTTGCTATCGAGATCGGCCTTCTTGAACCGCTTCTGCATATCCAGCAGGTCCACCGTCCCGCCCAGCTTCTCGAGCTCCTTGTCGAGCTCGCTAATCCGGGCAGCTCGCGTCTCGGCGGCCGCCTTGGCAGCCTCGATCTTCTTGTCGATGTCCGCGAGCTGGGCCTCGTACTTGGCCTTCTGCTCCTTGAGCTTCTCATCCTTGGACGCCTCGAGCTTGGCGCGCTCGACCGCCTGGAACTCGCGTTGCACCTCTTTCCAGGGGCGGAGGTGGTCGGCCATGACCATCCAGACGGTCGCGAGCAGCATCGCGATCGACGAGATCGCGAAGACCAGGTGGAGGATCGGCTGGGGCCGATAGGTTTCCTCGGTAGCCGGCATGGTCTTTGTTCCTGTCGTCGGCAAGGAAGGAGATCACGGAGGTCAGGCTTTCCGGCCTGACGTCGCCGGTTCGTCAGGCCGGAAGGCCTGACCGACTCTCGCGCCGGCGTCGTACTTGCCACCGCGTTCGGCTAGATATTGAAGAAGTACTCGGGAATCGCCACCAGGTATTTCAGGTTGATGGTCCAGCGAAACACCATCTTGATCGGCAAGGCGGCCATGAACAACATCAGCACGGCCAGCGTCATGTAGCGCAGCATGCCGGACTTCTCGGCGTAGCGACGGAAGAAGAGGCGATACATCACGAACGGCACGATCGTGAAGTAACCCAGGCACAAGAGGATCCCCGGCATCTCACGGACGAAGATGTTCTCGGGCTTCGTCCGGCCGAAGAGCTGGATCCAGACGATCTCCGAGAGGTTGACGTTGTTCAGCGGGATCAGCTTGTGGAGGTCCCAGTATTCGTACGGCCCGAAGAAGTTCCAGTTGGGGCCGCGGAGGAACGTCCCCAGGAGGATCAGCACGACCCACAGCACCACGAATCCATACTGGAACGTATTGAAGGCGAATTTCCGATCGTTGTACGTGTAGTAGCCGTTGCCGGACTTGTTGGTATCGATATACGGGATCGCCATGAGGCCTACGATGATCATGCTCGGCAGCACCACGCCGGCCATCCAGGGATCGAAATAGACCAGCATCTCCTGGAGTCCGAGGAAGTACCAAGGCGCCTTCGACGGATTGGGCGCGACCGTCGAGCTGGCCGGCTGCTCAAGAGGCGCCTGGAGGACGATCCCCCAGACGACCAGGACGATGGTCAGGAGCACCATGCAGATCAGCTCGGTGTAGACCAGGTCCGGCCACGTCAAGGTCTTCTCGGGCTCCAGGTCTTCCAGGGCCGGAAGCCCTTGCGCAATCCGAGCGTCGTTGATCACGGCGCGGCGGAGTGAGAACCAGAAGAAGCCGGCCACGAGGATGAGCAGGCCGACGATCGGCACATTATCGGGTTTGGTCACGATGTCGCGGAAATCGAAATCGGTCATGCTCATCCCGAAATAGAGCAGGAACAGGTCGACGATCGACCAGGCCACCAGGCCGTTGGAGAGGAACCGGCGGAATCGGATGGCGGCGATGAACGCGATGGTGGCTCCGACGAAGAACGTCGTCGGCCCGGCGATCGAGTCGATCGCGTCGCGCATGATCTGCGGCATATACACCGCATGGTCGAGGGCATATACGATGCCGATGATCTGGAAGACCATGGCGACGAAGCCCCAGATCAGGGTCCAAAGCGTACGGTTAATCGGCCCTCCGATCCCGATGGCCGGGTGATGCTCGTCCAGGCTAGGCCGTTGCGACGGGTCCCCTTCGCCATGACCATGCTCGTGGGCCTCGGCGAAGTGGGCGGCATCCGCGGTGGCCATGATGGCCAGCACGGCGTTGGCCAGTGCACAGAGGCCGTAGGCCGCACCCAGGGCACCCGGCAGGTAGGCCCGCAGGAGCATCACCAGGAAGGCCAGGCTGTAGGTCCCGAAGAACAGGCCGGTCAGCCAGCTCGGCATCCGCCGGGTCTTCGGCGCGAGGCCAAGGCGGGAGGCCCCCTCGGAGACCATATCCCCATAGGCCACATAGGCCGCGGCGGCCGCGTTGATCACGGCGGCGAGCAGGTAATACCAAGCCAGCCCCCCCATCACGGCCGGAGTCAGATCTGCGTGGGGATTCAAGGTAAGATTGGGTTCCATGGTCTCGTGACTACCAATCGTGGCTAGTGGATGGAATCGAACGGTGTTCTCGAGAATGGCGTGGTCCGGCTCGCCGTGCGAAACTGCCGACCGAACCACCCCTCGATCAGCCCGGCGTCCATTGCCGACGCGACGGACTACAGCGGAGGCGGACCGCTGATCCCACCATCCTTCCGCACCCGCCAGAAATGGATCATGATCAGCAGGGCGGCTGCCAGGGGGATCGCCACGCAGTGCAGGACGTAGAATCGGTTGAGCGTCATCTCGCCGATGGTCCGCCCGCCGATCAAGGCGAATTTTGCGTCCGAGCCCGATGTGATCAGGTTCACCCCGTTGAGGCTCAATAGTTTCGAACCCGGGCCCTCCACCCCCAGACCGGGCGTCGCTCGGGCCATGTTCGACCCAACCGTGATCGCCCAGATCGCCAACTGGTCCCAGGGCAGCAGGTAGCCAGTGAAGGAGAGCAAGAGCGTCAAGACCAGCAAGATCACGCCCACGCCCCAGTTGAATTCCCGGGGCGGTTTGTAGCTCCCCGTCAAGAACACGCGGTACATGTGCAGCCAGACCGCGATGACCATGGCATGGGCACCCCACCGATGAATCTCGCGCATGATGCCCAGTGTGGTCACGTCGCGCAAGGCCAGGATGTCGTTGTAGGCGTGCTCCAGCGTCGGACGATAGTAGAACATCAGCAAGACGCCGGTGATCACCTCGACGATGAACAGGAAGAAGGTCGTACCGCCCATGCACCAGGTGTAGCTCAGGGCGATCCCCTGTTTCCGCACGCTCACCGGATGGAGATGCAGGAAGAAATTGGTCAGCATCACCACCACCCGGTTGCGCCGATCGGTCGGCATCGGATGGCGGAAGATGCTCTTCCAAAGCTGGGTCTCGGCGATTTTATCCATGATCGGCATGGGAGCGCTCACTTGTTCCGGTGGCTGGTGGCGTCGCGGCAGGGGCCGTTGGATCGATAAGGAAAGCGGTCGTCTTCACTCGCCGCGTGTCGCGTGCTGGTACGAGGTTCAGGCTGGGATATAGCTATCGGGATCTGACCATTGCCCCAACTCTTGCTGAAACTTCTGACTCTTGTTAACCATGAGCTGGCCGTCGTCGGCGACCGTGACCTTGAATCGCTCGAGGGGACGGGGTGCCGGTCCCTCGAAGTTGATCGCGGAGATGTAGAACCCGCTGCCGTGGCAGGGGCACTTGAACTTCTGCTCGCTGGCCAGCCAGTTGGGCGGGCAGCCCAGGTGCGTGCAGACGGATTGAATGATATAGATGATGTCCTGACCGTTATATCGGGTGGAACGGACCACCCAGAACCCCCACTCGGCTTTGAATCGATCGTCGACGGACTCGGGATCGTAGTTCGAGGGGAGCCCGATCTTGACGGTGCTGGGCGGTTCGGCGAGGACGTTGGGGAACATGAATCGGACGGTCATGGTCGTCATGGCGACCACTCCGGCGGTGAAGGTGATCCAGGCGGTAGCGATCCAGGACAGGAACAAGCTGCCGATGACAAAGCCGCGACGGCTCAGAGCGACGGCCGCGTGACGTTCGGGAGCGCCGGCGGCGGCCAGCTCTCGACCGGGCCTAGGCGGGACCGTCTGAGGTTTGGCGGCGGCCGACTTGCCCTTGGAGGGAGCCGGAGCGGCGGCGGCCTTGGCCGCCAGGTCTTCCTTCGCTCGCCTGGCGGCGGCCTGACGGGCGGCTTCGGCCAGGTCCTTGGGGTCGGTAATCTTCTCGAGCGGCGGGAGCGTGCGTGCGGCGGTCGTCTTGGCGGCGGGGGCGGCGGCAGCCTTGGCCGCGGCGGGCTTGGCCGCGGGTGTCGCCGCGGGCTTGGCGGCCCCGCCACGGGCGGCGGCCAGCTTTTCCGCCAGCGTCATCGGGCGGCCCAGGGGCGCGGCGGGTGCGGGCACGGCCTTGGGCTCCTCCGCGAGGGCGGCCTCCGCTTCCTCGACCGGCGCGGGCGCCTTGGCCTTGGCCGCCGGTGCCGCCGGCTTGGCCGCAGCGGGCGGAACGGCCCCACCGGCCCGAGCAGCGGCCAGTTTCTCCTTGAGCGTCAACGGCCGGCCCAACGTCGCTGGGGTCGGGACATTCACCAGAGCCGCCGGCTCGGGTGCCGCGACGCTCTCGGCCGCCGCCTCATCGGCCGGAGCCTCCATTTCGACGGCCTCGGGTTCGGCCGCCGCCGGCTCGTCGGAGCGCTGGGCCGCACCCCCTTTTCGAGCCGCTGCCAGGATCTCTTGGATAGTCGGACGTTTTGCCATCGGTCGGCCCCAGCCTCTCCGGTCTACGGAACCCTCGACGCGAATCCGCTGACCAGGGGATCCGCCCTCCCGCCGGTCCTCGTCTCTGCGCTCTGCGAGCACGCTGTCCCCAGAAACGCTCCTCAAGAAGCAAAGTCAGTGCCACTCGGTCGTGTCGAGATCTCGATCCCTAAGTCATTATTAACTTAGGTGTTGCGAATCAATTACCGCTCGAGGAGAACTCAGTGGTTCTCACCTTCGGGAAAATGGCTCGGCGGGACTTCCCGAATTCTGGAACCCGTTTGCGAACCTGGAACGTCTGACGGGCTTAGGTCGGCGCATCCCAGGGGCATCTCATCCCCATCAGGACCGGCGTGTGGTCCGGCCCCGACGATCGCATAGCCTAACAAGCGCCGGTTCGCCGGGCAACATGGTGGCGGACGTGTCGTCAGGGATCTGCGAGAAGCCATTCTAGGACCTCGGCGTCCGGGGCGTAATTTGCGATCGTCGATTCCGGATCGAGGGAGACCCGCACCCCGATGGGGAATCCGGAACGAGCAAGTCGAAATCCCTCATCAGTTACGGCTCGAGGCCGCGTCCGGATTGGTTCCCGATTCGTGACAGTCTGGCTTCCAAACGGCGGCGATCATTCGGGAGGGAGGTCGGGCCGATCAGGAGGCGGAGCACCAGGCTCGCAACCCTGGGAAGCCGGTCGGGGTGGACGGGAATGCAGGCGAGATAATCCAGGGTCACTCGGATGAAGTCTGCCGAGCCATCGGGCGTGCGTTCGGCGGCTCGTTCCAGATCGTCCAGGGCGTTCTCCCAGAGCCCGAGCCGGCGAAACGCCCGGGCACGACCGAGATAGGCAGGAGCGTCCTCGGGGTCGCTCGCGAGGGCCGCCGTCCAGGCGTGGACGGCTTCCTCGGTGCGGCCGAGGTCGATCAGCGCCCGCGCCCTCCACGATTGGGCCATTCCTGTCGCACCGCGCAAGATGGCGAGGTCGAGCCATCGGAGGCCCGCGTCCGGTTTGCCGTTCTCGATCGCGAGCCGGCCGCGAAACACGAGCAGCTCGGGGTCATCGCGATCGAGGATCAGGCCTCGCTCGACGTCGGCCAGTGCCCCGAGACGGTCGCCCGCGCGGAGTCGGACCTCGCCCCTGAGCAAATAGGACGAGGTGGAGGGTGCGCAAGCCACGGCCCGATCGGCGACGGTCACCGCGGCCGCGTGCTCACCGAGGGCGCTGAGCATCGCGGCGCGGGCGCGACAGGCCGAGGCCGTGGTGGATTCCGGCGCGTCGAGTGCGACCGAGCCCGGCCGGTCCGTCGCCGCCCTGAGGTCGGTGCCCAACGCTGCTCCACTCAGTGGCCAGGCGGCGATCGCGTCGGGGTGGAGCATCGATTCGTCGACCGGACAGCCAGCGGCCAGGGCGGTCCGGCGCGGATGCGGGCCCGGGTCGGGCTCGGATCCAGTTTCATGGCCGATTCGGCATCGGTGATGGCCTCGGAGACTCGACCCAGTGAGAGACGTGCGAGTGCCCGACTCGACAACCAATCGGCGCGGATCTGTCGGGACAGGCCCGGGCCTTCGCTCAGGAGCCGGGTCAGGTCGGAGTCGGCCTCGGCGGCTCGACCCTGCCGGAGCGCCAGCCTGCGCGCGGGCGAGGCGAGCCGTCCGATCCGAGGCGTCCGCGTCGAGCAAGGCGTCATATTCGGCTTGCGCCCACCGCAGGGCGCCGGTCTCGGCAAAGAGCCGGGCCCGGTCGATCCGCGCGTCGCGGGCGATCCGGCCCGAGGGGGCGACCGCGAGGGCCGCTTCGAAGTCGGCACGGGCTCCCAACACGTCGCCAATCGCCTGGCGGATCTTGCCACGCTCGATCCGAAAACGGGCGCCATCCATGGGGATGTCGCTCGCCGAAGTCACGGCGATATCCAGGTCGCGCAGGGCCGGGAGCCACTCGTGTCGGATTGCGGAGAGATGGGCTCGATTGTATCGGGCCCAAGGGGCGCCGGGCCGCAAAGCGATCGATGCCTCATAGTGGACCAGGGCGCCGTCGACATCGCCCGCCCGTTCGAGTTGATAGGCCAAGGCATACTGGTGCCAGTAGTTATCGGGCCGGAGGAACCGCGCCCGGCCGAGCCATGCGAGTGCCTGGCGTCGGTCGTGCTCAAGCACGGCGAGTAGACCCCACTGGAAGCAGGCCCGCGCCGAATTCTCGCCCGTGACCTTGCGGGGCGCCGTCGGTGCGTGCGCGAGTTCGCCCACCGAACCGCGCCACCAGTCGCGCAAGTAGTCCCAGGGGCGCGCGGCTCGACGAAGACCAGCGCCCGGTCGCAGAGCCAGACGGCGCGGTGCGCCATCTCTCGGTCGCCTTGCCGATCCCTGCCGACCGCGAACAGCCAGATAAACAGCAGTTCGTTGACCTCTTCGATGAGCCGATCGCGCCGCGGCTCGTCGAGCCGGCCGAGCCGATCCCGTCGGAACCAGTTCGCGTCCTGGAGCACGCCGAAGGGCGCCAGGGCGGCCTCCAGGTCGAGCGAGGCGGACGCGGCATCGCCGCCGAAACCGAGCAAGTGGAACCGCATGGGGTCGACGTCTCGGCTGAATGTGTCGGCCTGCTTGCGAATCGCATCGCTCTCGTGGGCCCGTTCGCTCAGATCGAGGGCGGCCTGTCGCAGAGCCCGCAGCCCGGGCCAACCTTCGGCCTGGTCGGCGGCGGTCTTGAGCTGCATGGCCGCCTGGGCGCAATCGCCCACATCGAGCCATTGCCGTCCCAGGGAGAACAACTGACGCACTTCCGCCTCTTGGCGCAGGCGGTTCGTTTGTGCCTGGAGCCAGGCGACCGTGACCCCGATCAAGACGGCGAGCAGTGGGCCGGTCAGCGCCATCCGGAAGCGGTTTTGACGGACCCAGCCGGCCACGCGGCTGGCGATCGGCTCGCGAGTAAATCGCAGGGGAGCGCCGTCGGCGACCGCTTGCAGGTCGGCCGCCAGCTCGGCGGCGGTTGCGTATCGATCGCCCGGCTCAGGGGCCAGGCACCGCCGCAGGACTGCCTGGAAGGCGGGGGGGATCGGGCGGGCGTTGTCGCGGGTTGGCGGCACGCCCGCCCGCCGGATCTCCCTGAGCCGGAACGGTGCATTGGCGGGCATGGTTGACCCAGCCGACGGGGAGATCGGCAACGCTCCGAGTGTCTCCTGGAGGACGAGGCCCATCGAATAGATGTCCGAACGATGGTCGATCCGACCGGCCTCGTGGTCGATCAGGGCTTCCAGGTGTTCCGGGGCCATGTAAGCCAGCGTGCCTCCCACTCGCTCGGGACTCGCGGTCGGGTCTCCGGCTCCCCGGTTGCTGGCCAGATTGAAGTCCAAGAGCATGGGTAGGCCGTCGTCGGTCAGCAGGACGTTGGACGGCTTGATGTCGCGGTGGAGCACACCGCGCTCGTGGGCATGTTGCAAGGCCTCGGCGAGCCGAGCCCCCCACCAGGCGATCGCCCTGGGGAATGTCCGTCTGGCCAGGGCGGTCCGTACCGCCGACGGTGGGCCTTCGGTCGGCGACTGGAGGCGGTCGAGGCCCGCGACGAGCTCGGCTCCGGACCGTGCCGTCGCCACGGCCGGGTCGGCCAGGGCACGCGCCAGGGTCAGGCGGCCGAAGTACGGCATGCAGAGCAGATGGAGCCCGGTCGCCGGATTCCGTCCGATACGAGTGGACCGGGACGATGTGAGTATGCTGCAATCGGGCCAGTGTCTGCGGCTCGCGCGTGCCCAGCCGGGTGACCTTGAGCACGACGGCTCGATCGCCCAGCCGACGCTCCTCGGCGCGGAAGACTCGCGCGAAAGAGCCGCGGCCCAGTTCCTCGACAAGTCGGAAGCCGGCGATCGTTTGGCCCGATTCCGGGAAGGTCGAACCGGGGTCGGGCTCGGGTGGATGGGGAGCCGTGCTGGGGCACTCGGCGACGAATCCATGAATCTCGATAACCTCGCGCCACCGGCCGATGATCGCGGGAAAACGGGTCGCGTACTCGTTCGGATCGGGGATCTCACCGGCCTCTTCGCGGAGGCAATACTCCTCGTAGATCAGGGCCACGAGGGCCTCGTCATCGATCGCCGGATAGTGACATTGATACCACTCGACGCGGACCGACTCGCCGGCCTGGCGACGCAGGGCCAGATCGGTGCGGAGGAGGGCCAGCAGGGCCCCGGGGCGCTCGCCAGGCCGGGCGGGGAGGAATTCGAGCGGATCGGGCCGCGTGCCGCGGGCGGCACGCCACGCGGACTCGAACTGTTGGACGAGACGGACGACCTCGGGAGTCGCGGCGTCGTCCCAGGTGCGACCGAGAACACTCGTGCTCATCGGCTCATTCCTCCGCCTTGTCCGAGGACGCCGCTTTCCGTCTTAGATCCTCTAGAAGGCGACGGACCGTCCGCTCGCTGAGCCCGAGCCGTTGGCCGATCTCGCGGCTGGAAAGGCCATCGACCTTCAAGGCCAGGATCTCGCGACAGTCGGCGGGGAGCAGGTCCCGGAGCCGGCCGAAAGCCTCGTTGGCCTCGGCGAGTTCGCTGGGGGAATCCTGATCGGTGATGAACTCCCGGCTAGATAACCCTCCAGAGGAAAGCGGTTCCTCACGCCGCATGTCCTGTTTTTGGCTGACGGCACGACGGTACTGGTCCACGACCTTGTTCTTCGCCACCTGGGCGAGAAATGTGACGAGGTAACGCGGGTCCTCGAACTGCTCGGGACCGGCTCGCAATCGCAGGAAGAAGCTCGCCCAGACGCTCTGAAGAAAGTCCAGCGAGTCGAACCGGGACCGCAGCAGCCTGGGAAGTTGTTCAACGTACTACCAGGCGGACCTGCGCCTCGTACCGGGCGAGCAGCTCGCGCGCCGCCTCTTCGTCGCCGGCCCGGATGCGGTCCAGGAACGCTCGAATCGGGCTTCCCGGGCTCGGGCTCGGGTTGTGCGGCGGATCGCCCGCGGTCATCGGCGCCTCCCCCTGGTGCTCGCGGCCTTGACCGCTTTGATCGCTCGGCGGTTCCAACTGCCCCAGAGAGCATGTTATCTTCTTCGAGCGAAAGAGACGAACGAATGTCCGCCGGGAGTGCGGCCCGCCGCACTCGCTCATGTTCCCACTTGCTCAATCTGGGAGCCGGTCGTCGTCGCCCGGTTGCGGACGATCTGATTCGATTGGAGAACGTTCGTCGAGATGGGGGCGAGATACAATCCCCCACCTTGTCCGGAGCCATTGGGGCCCGCGAGGGCCTGGTTCGCGACCACCTTGCTGGCCGTCAACGCGAGCTCGCTGTACTGGTCGTTGAAGATCGCACCTCCCTGGCCATCGCCGCCGCCCACGGCCTTATTCTTGCGAAAGGTCACCCCGGTCGCAGTCAGGAAACTGGACGGCGTTGGAGGTTCCTGGGATGGGTATAAGGGCGTGACGTAGTCCGGGGGGAAGCCCAAGCTATAAAGGGCACCTCCCCAGCCGCCGATGTCCGAAGATCCGTTTTCAGCCGTACTGCCGATCGCCTGATTGTTGACGAAGGATCCACCGGCGATCGATATCGTGCCATCGAGATTCGCGATCGCACCGCCCTGACCGGCGATCACAGCATCGGCTGGTGCATACTGCCGATCGACATTCTGGGTCCTGGCAATGTTGTTGCGGAACTGGCTGTTCGCGACGGTCGCATTCGCGAGGCTCAGACTAATTGCCCCTCCACTCGCCTGCCCCCACGACGAGCTGGACTCCTCCGAGACGATGGGGCCGCCGACCGCCTTGTTGGACTTGAATCGATCGCTCGTCAGGTTGACTTGAACGTCGTTCAGGTAAAGGCCGCCGCCGGAGGCGGTGGCATTTCCCGCGGCGACCGCCTGGTTTCCGACGACGCGGGAATTCGTCACGTCGAACCGGCCGACGATGAACGACACATAGACCGCTCCGGCATAAACCGAGCCGCTCGACAGATTGTTGACATCACTATTCAATTCGATGGTGGGATTATAGCCCGAGACCGTTGGCTGCGCGATTGCCCTTGAGAAGACCATCGGTGATCGCCACGGATTGCGCCTCCTCGATCGACAATGCCCCTCCCGACGCATCGCCCGGCCGCTCGGCATCACCGCCGCTGGCCGAGTTGTCGCGGAGCTTGGTCCGATCCACCGAGAGATTCCCATATTGCGTGCCGAACCCACCGAAATCGAGGGCCCCGCCCCCGGCATCGCCGGCGAGATAATCGAAACCGGAGCCGGAGGGATCGGGAGCGTCACCTCCGTGAGCGGTGTCGTGCGAGAGCGCTGCTCCAGAGAGTGTGACGTTGGAAATGTCACTCTCGATGCCCCCTCCAAATGCGCGGCCTCCGCCCGGAACTTCATCACCCTCCCTCGGATTGGGATAGGTGGCGGGGGATCCTTCGCCCCCCAGGGCTTCATCCCTCGTGACGGTCCCCCCGATCACCGCGAGATCGGAGCTGTTCGTGACCGATACGCCTCCTCCCCCTGCCCCGCCTCCAAAGCTGCCGGCGGTGCCCTCGAGGCTCTGCCCCTGTCCTCCCTGGGCGACATCATGCTGGATCGTCGTATTCTTGAGCATCACGAATGACGATTGAACGGCGATGGCTCCGCCACTCGCCGAACCGGCAGCAGTCGAGTTGGCGGGCGCCGCTGTGGTGTTCACGACGTCACCGCCGACAACTCGATCCTTCTCGAAGGTGCTCCGATTGCTCCGGAGCTGGCCGTTGCTCACGTACACCGCGCCCCCAGAGGCATCACCGCCGTACGAAGCGGTCGGCGCCACACCTGTGGCGCGATTGCCTGTAATTCGACAGTCCCGCATGCTCAGTTCCCCGCCCAAGTCGGAGACGGCGCCTCCGTCCGCCTCACCGGCGTAGACGATCGGGCTGAGGGTGAGGACGGCATCGGGCACGACGACAAGGCCCACGGGCTCGATACCTCCTCCTGGCAGATGACTCGGCGGCGGGTAGATGACGGGGCTTTGAGGATTCCCCACCGCGCGATTACCGGTGAGGATATCGCGGACCAGCGTCGTCGTTCCTCCCTCCTGGGCGACCGCTCCGCCCTGGCTGATCGTCGTGGCACTCCCATAGGCGACATTCGCCGTGAGCCGGCTGTCGCGGATGGTCAGCGTGCCGCCGTTATCCAGGATTCCACCCCCACTCGCCGCGGCTCCCCGCTCGATCACCAGGTGGGCAAGATGGACCGTTCCGCCATCGATCTCCAGGACGCGCGTCTTACCCCCGCCGCTCAGCATCACCCCGCCATCCACCGGGCCGGCGATCGTGAGGTTCTTCGCGATGTCGATGGCCGAGTGGAGGGAGATCGTCTGGCCACTGAGCTGGCTTGCAAACCGGATGGTCTGGCCATCGTGCGCCGCCGCAACCGCCGACCGTAACGATCCCCGGCCGCTGTCGTGCGTGTTGGCCACGACGATCGCACTGAGAAGACGCCGCGCCTCGAGCCCTTCGGGAAGAACGGCCCCGGCGAAGCACAGCCTTCGAGACGGCCGGTGGCTCCGCACAGACCAAACGGGCTGGCGATCATTCCTAGATCTCAGCGGGGATTTCATAGATACACGCCTTTTGCAATGATCGTAGGCCCATGTTGCATCCGAAGAGACGCGACCGAGATCGTCCAGAGTTGCGAACGTCTGCGCCCCGACTCTCTCTCTGTCGTCAAGCGGGCGTGATACCGGCCAAGAATCCTTGCGTGATTCTAACAAATCCACCACCAGGCGTCGCATAGGACTCAGGACCGCTCCACGGAAAGGCAGATCGGCATTCGAGAGGGCGAGGTTCCCTCCCACCTCTTCTCGATGCGGGCTCGCACCGAGGCTCACCCCTCCGGGGAATTCCGGCTCTTTCTCCGTGGAACGCTATTCAGGAACCCGAACGATCCGGTTCGAAGCCTGACGAGGCCGCCGTCTCGTTGCGAGTCGGGGCTCATTCAAGCCCATCGCCGCGAGGAGGTCCGGCGCGTACAGGGCCACGCCTAGAGCGGTCGATCCACTCAGGCCCAACAGGATCGCCACGACCCGCCCGCCCGGCGATGCCGGCGCCGTCTCATCGTCACCGGCATTCTCCAGGCGCCCTGCGGGGCTGGCGATCGTGGTTGCGTCGTACCGGTCGATCGGAGGCAGAGTTGCTGCGGAGGCCCAGAAGACGCCTGAACCCGAGACGTCATCGGCGGGAGGATCGTGCAAAGCGGCGGAGTGTCCGAGGGATTGGAGGTCCGCCATCCCGTTTTCGCGCCCCGTCGGACAAGATGCGGCCTCGAGGAAAAGTCCCGGCTGATGAAGGATCGGTCGCGCCCCGTTTGATGTCGGCGGTTCCACAGGCAGGTCGTCATCGCGAGTTGAGACGATGCCAGCGACAGCAAGAACCGAAGCCAGGATTTCCACCTCCGGATCGGTTGACCACTCGTCCCGTAGCGATGGAGTCCCTCCGTTGGACGGGCGGAGAACCCGGGACGCTTCGATCCACGTCTCCTCGCTCCGACCAATCCCGGGCGTGGTTATACCATCCGAGAATATCCCGCCGGCCGGCTGGTACGGGCTTGTGGGTAGGGGACCCATGCTGATCGTCGTTACGGTGATCGAGACGCCTGGGGCGCTGTGTCCACCTGGGGTGGTCGGCGATGTCACGTCGGTCTCGTGGGTTGAAGCCGGGAATTGTGCCAATGAGGGGGACCCACCCGACTGAGTCGCGACCAGAGAGGTTGAGCCGGTCGAGCCGGAATCTTCGGAGAAACTAACGGCCGGCACCAGCGCTGCGCTGCCGCTCGGGTTGAGCAGCATCGAAGTGCTGAGGTCGATCTGAAGGATATCGGAGTTCACCTCGCCCGAGAGCGGTACTGCCGAAGAAGGGTCGAAATCGATCTCGAGAAAATAGCTGATGTCCTCCGCGGACGGGCTCGTGGTCGTCGACCCTCGGACGGGGATCCCCACGACGACGTCATGCGAAAGCGATCCCGACGCTTCGAGGAGGGCGGTTCCGAGAGGAAAAATATCGGTTTGGGCCCCCGAACCGATGCTCGCCGACTCCGCGGCCCCGACCGGGAGCGTCACCAAACTCACAGTGAGCCGCGATCCATTTATGGATGTGGGGGCCGAAGAGATCGCGAGCCCGCTTCCCGTCGGGGCAATCTCAATCGGCTGGTTGTCGCCCGTCGACGAGGCGGACGCGGGGACGGGCCCATCACCATAGTTGACCGGGACCGAGACCGGTGCCACCGAGACCGTGACGATCAGATCCAGCGGGACAACGAATTGTCCCGATAGAGAGGGCGGAACGTAATTCGCCATGAGAAGGCGGGACTCGAGCGGTTCCAGCACGAAACGCGTACGCCGCGTCGACCGGAGTGAACTCCTCGACATCCGATCACCAGATACGGTGGCGATCTTTGGTGACATCCGAGAACCGATCCGAACGCCTGCTGCTCGATCCGAGCCGGGTCCCATTCGTCGCGACGGGTCGCGCCAACTCCGCCGGGTGGACCGCGAAGGCGACCGCCGACTCCGAAGTCCTACACGACCTATCCTAGTTGGTCGTAATGTTGTCGTGGAAGCGGCCAGAAGGATTTTTCGACACGGCTCGCTCAAGACCACCGTAGGGATCCGGAGTGATTGCGGGAGTCCCGGTTCGGCCCCTCATCCGTGCCGCGGGCACATTGGGCCCAGGCGTCTCCGGGTTGGCTCCCAAAATCCCGAGTATCCGCGGCGATCCCGAGGACGTCAGGGGGAAGGTGGGACCGCCGCCGGACGGCGCCGATCGTGGCACAACGTGGCACACGATGTTACAAATCGGGAAGGTCCCCATCCCCGATCTTGTTGGCCTGAAATGAGTTCGGGACCAGTGCTTGCTGGGTCGGTCCGGTCGGCTCCGGCGACCGGCCGACGGCCGAGGGCGACGAGTTCCGGGATCTGACATGAGTTGTGATGACGCCTGGGACGCAACGGGGAACGGATCGTGCGAGTCCTTTGATGAACCCTCTACTATCAGGATGCCTCAACTTTGGAATTTCGTTAATGCACCTATGCCAGAAATGACGATTTTTCGCGCCCGAACTCTCGACAGGAGAGGGAGATCCAGATTTTTTCCAAAAAAAAAGTGCTGTGGATTGCGCCGGGTCGTGGGGCGGGAAAGGGGCGGACGGCGAGGTGATCGGCCCCGATGGCCCCTCGAGGCCTGCGCCCAAAAACGGCCGGTGTGACGGGCACGGCCACCGGTGATCTCGGGCGAGAACACTCGAATTTTCCGTAGTGCAACCGATCGGACAGGTCTTCTGCCTGGGGATTCGTGTCACGGTCCTCGAATCAGGATGTGGGAAAGAGAGGGCCACTCAGGGGGGGTGTTGGCATCGACTGTCCGCGCGTGGGTCACCACTGTCGCCAGCGACGTGGCGACCCACGCGGATGAAGAAGGCTGGGTTGTCTCGCGCTGGGAGATCGAGCGCGTCCGCGTTGGCTTCAAGCCGCGGATCGTTGCCCGCGGCGGAACCCGAGAAGACCCAGAAGCGTCAGACCAGCCGATCCGACCAGGACCAGTCCCGAGGGTTCAGGAACGGAGGCACCGCCGATGCTTGCTGACGCGACGTTATCGATGTCCAGGGCCCAATTGCCCGTCCGCTCAGCCTGGGTGACATCCCAGAAATACCCGGTCGCCCCGTTCGGCGCAAAATCCAGGGTGAAATTCGGGTTTCCGGCTTCGAAAAAGCCATCGGACAAGTTGCCTCCGGGAGGGGCACCCAGATAATTGGTGTCCGCATTGGCGAAGTTATCGAACTGAGTGAGGGCGACGATATACTTTCCGGCACTGAGTGAATCCGTCAACAGCGCGTCGAAAGCCGCTCCTGTCGTCGGATCCGACGCAACACCCATGCCATCGTCGTTGGAATCGATGAACGTCCCGTTCGCGCTGAAGAGCGTCACGATGGGATCGAATCCGCCGGCCGAGATGACCTGGCCCGCGGCATTGGTACCGCCGGCGTAAGACCAGGTTTCCATGGTCACCGAGTCCGCCGACGCGAGATTGAATGTAAATAACTGAACATCATCGTCAACGTTGAAACTTCCCGTGAATGAGAAGTTGCTGCCGGCGAACGACTGCGGCGTTGCGCTCGAAGACAGCATGAGAGTGGCGACTGCGAGGCTCACGACGACCAATCGTTGACGACCGGTACCTACCATGATGCACTCCCTTGAGGTAGAAGTTCGGACAACACGCAGCAATGACGAGCCTCGACTCGTCGGATGCCACAGGCCGGTATGCAGACGTTCGACTGGGACGGAACCGGGAACTCAACATCGTTGACATTCGATTCCGTGCAGATACCGCCAATCGACGGGCAAGGGAAAGGCATAAACCAAAATCTCACGAACTGCAAGGAAAAATTTCAGGAAAATTCGAGACTGTAGCAACGGAACCGGGCTCAGGAAGGAAGGCCTCGTCCTCACACCATCGGGATCCTCGTTCCCATGCTCTGCGTGGGAACGTCCGGGTGCGACGCTCCGCGTCGCCGGGGCCGCGGAGCGGCCAAGACGGCATTCCCACGCAGGAGCGTGGGAACGAGTTCCTAAAATCCTTGGAGTTCTAGAGGCGTCCCAGAACTCGCCGTAGTTCTGGACGGACCATGGAACGGACCCAAATCGAACACAACCGCTCGGAGTCGAACCGGACCGATTCGCGTGGGCGGAAAGTCAGGCCAGGACCTTGGTGATCACCTCGCCGTGGACGTCGGTCAGCCGCCGCTGGATGCCGTTATGATAGAACGTGAGCCGCTTGTGGTCGATTCCGAGGAGGCGGAGGATGGTGGCGTGGAAGTCGTAGATGGAGACCGGGTCTTCGGCCACCTGGTAACCGACCTCGTCGGTGGAGCCGAGCGAATAACCGGCCTTGAGCCCTGCGCCGGCCAACCAGCAGGTGAAGGCGAGTTGATGATGGTCGCGCCCCTTGCCGCCGATCCCTTCGGTGAACGGCGTCCGGCCAAACTCGGTCGTCCAGATCACGAGGGTATCCTCGAGCATGCCCCGCTGCTTCAGATCCTTCAGCAGAGCAGCGACTGGCCGGTCCAGGCTCGCGGCCTGCTGGGTGTGGTTCTCGACGAGATTCTCGTGTGCGTCCCAGTTGATCCGGGGCGAACCGAAGGCACCGCCGTGATAGAGCTGGACGAATCGCACGCCCCGCTCGAGCAGCCGGCGCGCCAGGAGACAATTTCGGCCGAAGCCCGCGGTCTCGGGTCGGTCCAGGCCGTAGAGAGCCCGGATCGCCGGGGATTCGGCCTCGAACTCGATCGCCTCGGGGACGCTCGCCTGCATCCGCCCGGCCAGCTCGTAGGATCGGATCCTGCGCCGCGAGTGCCGAGTCGCCGGGATTGACTTCGAGGAACTCCCGATTCATGGCCTCCAGCACAGCCAGGCTGGTTTGCCGATGGCCTGGTGACACCTGGGCGGGCGGAAACAGGTTGACGATCGGGTCGCCCGAAGTGCGGAACGCGACGCCTTGATGGGTAGCCGACAGGAATCCCGATGTCCAGTTGATCGAGCCTCCGGCCGGGAGTCCGCGGGGATCGGGCAAGACCACGAAGGTTGGCAGATCCTGGTTCTCCGAGCCTAAACCGTAGGAGAGCCAGGCTCCCAGGCAGGGGAAGCCGTTCATCGTGAAGCCCGAGTTCATCTGGAACGTCGCCGGCGTGTGGTTCGAGCTCTTCGCCACCATGGAACGGATCACGGTGAGGTCATCCGCGCGCTCTGCCAGATGGGGGAGCAGGCTGCTGATCCATTGCCCACTCTCGCCGTGACGTCGGAATCGGAATGGGCTCTTCATCAGCCGGCCGGGCCTGCCGAAAAAGGTCTCGACTTTGCCCTTGCCGGTCAGCTCCCGCCCATCCAGCCGTGCCACCTCGGGCTTGTAGTCGAACGTGTCGGTGTGGCTGACCCCGCCACAGGCGAAGATCTGGACGACTCGACGGGCACGGGGCGGGAAATGAAACCGTACCGGGCCACCCGCCGCCGACTCCTCGCCGAGCATCCAGGCCAGGGCGACCGAGCCCAGCCCGGCGCCGGCATCGCGGAGGAATTGCCTTCGCAGCAGCGGCGAGCCACCGAATCCGCCGACGTGGTTGACCATCGTCTTCTCGTGACCTCTCGCCTGCCGGCGCCCGCGCGTTCCCGATCTATCTGAGATACAAGAACTCGCTCGCATTGAAAAGGACCCAGGCCAGATTGTCGAGCCCGGCCTCGCGTACCAGTGCTGAGGCACGTTCGACCTCGGAATCGTTCGGCGGCCTTCCGATCGTGAGCCGATACGCACGGTCCACCTGCCGGCCAACGTCGGATCCGGCTTCGGCCTGGACACGAACTGCCAGGCAACGTGCCTGCCTCAGGACGAACGAGTCATTCATGAGGCCGAGTGCCTGGAGGGGTGTGGTTGTCACCGCACGACGGGGCGTCTTGACCGACGGGTCGGGACAATCGAGCGTTTCCAGCAGCGGGTCTTTTGCCGAATTGATGTTGATCCGGTAGACCGTCCGCCGGTTGTACTCCGGACCGATCGGGTCGTTGAGCTGGTAGAAGTTGGAGTTGAACACGATCAGTTTGAACGGCCGGAAGCTGGGACCGTCCATCTGGGTGTTGAGCTCGCCGCTGGATCGGAGCATCGCGTCGCGGATCGCTTCGGCCTCGAGCCGGCGGCTCGGATAGCGCCACAGTAGCCGATCGTCGGCATCGATGTCCACGGCCCTGGCGTCGAACCGCGACGCCTGGCGGTAGGTGCTGGAGAGCATGATTCGCCGATGCAACGCCTTGAGGCGTGTCCCATCCGCGAGGAAATTGAAAGTCATCCAGTCGAGAAGCTCGGGATGCGAGGGCCGGTCGCCATTGTTTCCGAAGTCGTTGGGCGTGGCGACGAGGCCGGTCCCGAAGTGGTAATGCCAGACCCGGTTGACGATGACCCGGGCCGTTAGCGGGTTGGCGGGATGGGCGAGCCAGTCGGCAAGCCTGCGCCGGCGTTCCGCTTCCGGGGCATCGTCGGCGAGACCGAAGTCCGCGGTCGGGTACACGACTGCCGACAGCCCGCCCGCGGCCACCCGCCTGCCCGGCTTTTCGACGTCGCCGCGATTGAGGAGGAACGTGGGCGGCGGCGTGCGATTCGGCCGGGCGGCATAGGCCAGCGGGGGCGTAGATCCGTTGGGATCGGCGCCCGGCGCGATCGGTCGACTGCCATGAAGGACTCCCTCCAGCGCGGCCTTGAGCCGGTAGTAATCGCGCTGGGGCACGGGGTCGAACTTGTGGTCATGACACCGGGCACAATTGACGGTCAGCCCGAGGAACACCTGGCCGACCGCCGCGACCATGTCCTCGAGTTCCTCCTCGCGAGCCCTCTGCCTCATCGTGCTGCTCTGTTGAAGCTGGTTCGCCTCGTCCCAGGGCCCGGCCACGAGGAAGCCCGTCGCGATGATCCCTTCTCGGGTCACCGGATCGAGGACGTCGCCGGCGATCTGCTCGCGCACGAACTGGCGATACGGACGATCGGCATTGAGGCTTCGAATCACGTAGTCGCGATAATGCCAGGAATGGTCGCGGATGCGATCGTGCTCGAATCCGTTGCTTTCGGCGAATCGGGCCACATCCAGCCAGTGGCGGCCCCAGCGTTCGCCGTAGTGGGGCGAGGCGAGCAGGCGATCGATGAGGCTCTCGTAGGCGGCCGGAGAAGGATCCGCGAGGTAGGCGTCGATCTCCCGGGGTGTCGGCGGGAGTCCCAGCAAGTCGAACGTCGCCCGTCGGATCAAGGTCAACCGATCGGCCGGGGGGGCGGGGGACAGGCCGTTAAGTTCGAGACGGGCCAGGATGAAAGCATCAATCGGGTCGGACAACCAGGACGCCGAATGGACCTTGGGCACCTCGGGACTGACCAGCGGTCGCAACACCCAGAGGCCGGCCTCGGTTGACGGTTTCGCAGGGATCGGGAGTGGCTCCGCCCACGTGGCCCCGGCATTGATCCATTCGCGAATCAGCGCGACCTGCTCGCGATCAAGGGGATTCTTGGGCGGCATCTTGCCGGCTGCGACCTTCCGGTAAACGAGGCTCTTCGTCGCGTCGTTGGGCTGGAGGACACTCCCGGACTCTCCGCCGCGGAGGGCCGCGGTGCGGCTGGTCAAGTCGAGCCCGCCCTCGGGTAGGTCGCCGCTGTGGCATGCGGTGCAGCGGCTCAAGATCGGTTGGACCCGCCTGGCGATCGAATCGGCGGCCGGATCGGGCTCACCGGATTGCGCGTAGGCATCGAGCATCATCCAGACCGCGATCAGGCAGGCCGTTCGGATCGTCCGTCGGCGACATCCCATGGCGAAGAGCTTCTCCGGGGTCTAGGCCGTGTCGAGCATCTCCACCGTGCTGGAGACTTCATGGAGCCGGGCCGTCAGGTAGGTTCGGATCTCCTCGTTGGTATTCAGTTGGAGGACGTGGTGGGCATAGCGTTCGGCCTGCGCGGTGGTGACCGAGGCGAGCAGTGCCTTGATGGTGGGGATGAACGCGGGGCTCATGCTGAAGCGGCGCAGGCCCATGCCGAAGAGCACTAGGACGGAACGGGGCTGGCCGGCCATCTCGCCGCAGAGGGTCACGGGCGTGCCGGTCCGCTGGCAGGCGGCCAGCACGATCTGGAGCACGCGGAAGATCGCCGGGTTGAGCGACTCGCAGAGATGCGCGACCTTGGGGTTATCCCGATCCGCGGCCACGAGATACTGGATCAGGTCGTTCGAGCCGACCGAGATGAAGTCGGTCTCTCGCAGGATCGCGTCGATGCAGATCGCGGCCGCGGGGACTTCCACCATCACCCCCGTCTTGACGTCGTCGCCGAAAGGTACGCCCTCCCGTTTCAAATTGCTCCGCGTCTCCTTGACCAGCTTGTTCACGAAGAGCAGCTCTTCCAGGTTCGTGATCATCGGAAAGAGCATCGACACATGTCCGTGACGGCTGCGCGCAGGATCGCCCGGATCTGCGTGACGAACAGCTTGGAATTCTCGAAGAAGATCCGGGTGGAGCGCCAACCCATGAAGGGATTCGGCTCGCTCCGCCGCCCCAGGTAGGCCACCGTCTTGTCGCCGCCGAGATCGAGGGTACGGATGGTGATGGTCCGATTGGGCGCGTTGAGAATGATCTGCTTGTAATACTCGTGCTGTTCCTCTTCCCCGGGGACGTCGTGGTGGGTGAGGAACAGGTACTCGGTGCGGAAGAGCCCGACCCCGGTGGCACCCACCTTGTGGGCGGATTGGGCATCGGCCAGATTGTTGATGTTCGCCAGCAGTTCGATGCGGGTCCCGTCGGCGCTGAGTGACGGCTTATCGCGGTTGGCGACCAGGCTGTCCTTGATGTTGAAGAACTCGCGCTGGACCTTGCGATACGCCGAGGTCGCCTCCTGATCCGGCCGGAGAATCACCATGCCGTCGCGGCCGTCGACGATCATCAGATCGCCGCTGCGGACCTGGGTCATGATGTTGTCGACGCCGGAGACCGCCGGGATGCCTCGACTGCGGGCCAGGATCGCCGCATGACTGGTGGAACCACCGACCTCGGTGACGATCCCCGCGATGGGCAGGTCGCCCAGGCTCATGGCCTGGCTGGGGAGCAGCTCGTGCGCCACCAGGATCACGGACTCGTCGCCATTCCGCGATTCGCAGGCCGCATCGGCGGAGTGGGCGGAGGGCTTCCGAGTCAGGTGCGAGCCGATACGCAGGATCACGTCGCGGACGTCGGCCATGCGCTCCCGGAAATAATCCTGCTCGATCCGCGCGAACTGCGCAGCGTAGCTGTGCATCACGGCCTGAAGGGCCGAGAGGGCGGTCAGATTCTTGTTTTCGATGAAATCATGGACCCGCGAGAGCAGGGCCGGATCGTTGACGATCTGCAAATGCCCTTTGAAGATCTCGGCCTCGGACTCGCCGAGTTCCTGGGCGACCTTCTGGACCTGGGCTTCCAGATCGGCCGCCGACTCGGCGACGGCCTGGTCGAAACGGTCGATCTCGGCGGGAAACTGGCTGGGATCGTCCAGGGCTTGCTGTTCGAGCGCGCCGAGGACCGACTCCACGCGGTGTGCCACGCCCACCACGACGCCAGGACTCACCCCGATTCCCTTATGCATGACGAGCCGGTCTCACAGTTCCATGACGATCGAACAGTCGGGCACTCCACCCTACGGAAGAGTCGTACGAACCGAGCCCTCTGAAAGCCAATGGACTCCTCGGAGGTCCTCCCCGACCGGGAGCGCCGCGCTTCTCGGTCGTGGGGATGGGTCGAACCGATCCGGGAATTGTCGTCGAGCGATCGACTCGCACGAGAGAATTCGAGGTCGAGGTCCGGGCGACGGTGGGCGTTGCATCCAGAGAGGATGGCAACTCTTGTACCAGACCGACGGAGACGCGACCTTTGGCGTATCGACGACAATCCCGTGTCTGAAGATTAGGGTATATCGCCACCGGAGCGCCGTCTATAGCTCACCCCGAGCGATCGTGGCGTTGAGGGGATACATCGGTGCCCACCATTCCCCGAGACCTCACTCGGACTTGAGGGATCCAAGGTGGGCGTTGCGCGGGGCCGTCCCGAATTGGCCCAGGGTCAGGAGCGCGATGGCGGTCAAGAGATAGGCCGCCGACCAGTGATAGGGGGTCTGCCGGGCGGTCGCCTCCGCCTTGCCATCGGCCTCCAACCGGCGCAAGACCTCCGTTGGGAACAGGATCGGACTCGACGGCAGTGGCGAGTGGATGATGCCAAACCAGGAGAAGACCGCACCCAGCAACAGCGTTGCCGCGGTGGCTCGAATCCGGCCGTCGATCAGATGCGCCAGTGCGGTGGACCATAAGAGGCTCGTCACGATGAAGGTGCCGCCCCCGGCCACGATCATGATGGTCTGGATCCATTGCTGGAGGTCCGGAGGGAGCTGAGCGAACGACGTGCCCAGAGCAGGGAGGAGCCGGTTCAGCGCCAGCGAGGCCAGGTACGCGAGCGCGGGAATGCAGGCCATCGCCACGGCGGGATAATGGCGGGGGGGCGTGGCCTGGAACGATTGGGACGTGATCTCCAGGCCGATGAAAATCAGGATCGGGAAGATCACCGGCTTCGGGATGATGAAGAAGATCCAGTCGAAGAATCCGAAGATCCCCGCGGCCCCCACGAACAGGGCGGTCGCCAGCGTATACGCGGCCCGCGCACCCATTGCCTTGTACGCGGGATGGCCGATGTACGGTGTGGTCTGGATCACCCCCCCGAAGAGCGCCCCGATCAGCGTCGCAATGCCTTCGACGGCGATGATCTGTCGCGTGGGGTAATCGTCGCCCGCGGCCGCGGCGCTTTCCGTGCAATCAATGCCCCCGACCACCGTCGCGAGCGCCAGTGGAAGCGCCACCGGCAAGTATCCCACCGCCTCGCGCCACGAGTTCGTGAACCACGTCCACCAGGAATCAACGGGCATCGGTAACACGGCCCAAAGCGCCAGAGAGGGACGCTCCATGTCCGCCCCGCCCGCACCATCCCATCCCAGCCACCGGATCGCGTAGTACACCATACAACCAACCACAACCGCCCCCAGCGCCCCGGGAAACCGCCTCGGAAGCTCCCAACGAGCCGTCAAGGTGGCCAACATCAAGCCAAGTGCCACCATGCCGGCGATGGGCTGAGCGGCAATGTCCAGCATTGGCAAGAAACTGATGAGAACCAGCGCAATCGCCGCCAACGAACCGAGCAATCCTGCCCGTGGAACCATTCGTCTAACCCAAGCACTCATGGGCGCACAGAAAATCTTGAAAATTCCCGAGGCGAGCAACATTGCGATGCCAATAAACCAGGCATGTGAAGCTGCGGCATTGGGCTCGAGTCCTCGATTGAGGGCCGCCAGATAGGATGGACCGATGATGAAGAGCACTGCGCCGAAGGTGCTGGGCGTGTCGAGACCCAGGGGCATGGCGGTGACGTCGGCCCGGCCGGTCCGACGGGCCAGGCGGAACGCCATGACCGTGAAGATCAGATCGCCCACGAGGACGCCGACCGCCGTCCCCGGTATCATTCGGGTCAACACGAACTGTCGGGGCAGCCCGAAGCCGACCAGCAAGCTGGCCATGAGGATCAGGCCGCCGACGTTGTCGAGCATCAGACCGGAGAAGGCGTTGATATCACCGCGGTGGGCCCAGACGTACCGGGAGCTGGGTCGGGAATCAATCATGGCTGCAGGGTTCACGAGGGGAGGGCCTCTCAGGTCGGAGAATGGTCGGAAGGAAGTGAACGGCTACGGGCCAAGGCCAGGCGAGAGGCGAACCAGGCCAGCAGCCCCACGAGGAAATACACGGCGGCCGTCGATCCGATGGCCACTCCCAGGCCGAATTCCTGGGATGCTCGGCCGACCGCCCAGGGAGCGAGGAAACCGCCAGTCCAGCCCACGGTGTTCATCAAGCCCGCGGCGGTACCCCGATCTTCGGGCGGGACGACATCGAAGAGCGACGCGAAGATATTGGCATCGTAAATCCCCTTGCATAGACCGGCGCCGATCAGTGAAGCTTTGACCATGAGGAGGGATTGCGACTGTCCCGCGAGAAAAACGAACGGCGCGCCGAGGATCAGGCCGAGGCTCTGGATCAGGATACGCCCGCCCGCCGACCGACGGGCGGCCCAGTCGGCCGCCACTCCCCCGCAAATCGCGCCGAACAGGCTGGCCAGCGACCAGGTCGTCGAGATCATGGACGAATCGGCCAGTCCCATCCGGAACTTTTCGAATATATAAAGAGGCAGCCAGGCGAGGAAGGTCGCCGCGACAAAATTGGCGCCGACGAAGACGGTCAGGAGCAAGGCGGCTGCGGGGTTTGTCACGATCCGCTTGACTTTCTCCGTCAGCGTGCCGGAGGCGACCGCCCGGGAATCCCACTCGTCGAACTCGTTGCCTCCCGGCGCCGGGGCCTTCGGCTTCTCCTTGGCATGGTCGCGAGCCGGTTCGCGCAACACGGTCCCGAGGAAGACCGCATAAGCCAGGCCGGCCAAACCTAGTGTCCAGAATGGTGACCTCCAGCCGTAATGCTCGCCCAGATAGCCCGCCAGGACCGCACCTCCGGCCGTCCCGAGGTAGACGCTGGTCTGGTGGATGCTCATGGCGCGCGAGCGGGTCCTCGGTCCATGATAATCGGCCAGGACCGACATCGAGGCTGGGAAGTAGAAGGCTTCTCCCAGCCCCTCGGCCCCGCGGAAGAGTACCAACTGGACAAAGCTTCTTGACACTGCGGTCGCCGCGCAGATCAGGCTCCAGAACGCCAGGCCCACGCCGATCAGCAGACGTCGGGATAGGCGGTCCACCGTATATCCGGAGAACGGTGAGGCCACCGCATACACGAACATGAACGCCGAGCCGAGCAATCCCAGTTGTTCGTTATTGAGCTGGAACTCGGTCTTGAGCAGGGGGAAGACCGAGTTGACCGCCTGCCGGTCGGCATAATTGAAGAACCCGCAAAACCAGAGCAGCCCCACGACGAGCCAGGGATAAGCCGCTCCGGAGATCGGCCGGGAATGTCGAGAATCAGGGGTGACTTGCTGCATCCGGACTCCAGGCGGGCGGAATGCGGTACGACTGGGGATTGGGACTCATTCGGAATCGGTCGACACGAGCCAATCTTCGCTGACTCGCGCGTGCTCGATGGTACTCCCCTGCCCTCGTGGCCTGTGCGTGTAGGTCACGTGGATCGTTCCGTCACGGGACTGGATCATCGACGGGTAATGGAACTGCCCCTGGCCGGGCTGCAAACGCTCCAGGTGCCGCGTCCACTTCCAGGTCTTTCCCTCATCGTCGGAGACCGAGATGGCCAGCGAGTGCCTCCCGGACGGTGTGTCATTGTAGACCAGCGCCCAGCGACCGCTCGCCAGCCGGATGGCTTCGATCCCCGCGCCCGGGTTGGGAAACGAGGAATCGGTCACGGCCGACCACGAGACGCCCTCGTCGGCGGACGTGCTCAGCCGGATTCGACGATGGGGGCCATTATCGCGCATGAAGGCGACCAAACTACCGTCGTTCTTGCGGACGAGGCTGGGCTGGATATTGCCGAAGCCGATCAGGGGCCGGCTCGCCGTCCAGGTCGCGCCCCGATCGTCCGAAACCGCCATGATCGACGCCGAGAACGTGTCGGAATACAGGGGAAGGATCCAGCGCCCGGTCGGCAGCGCCACCGGATGGACGCGCGGCATCCAACCGAGGCGCTGATAGAGCTCGTCGCGGGAGCGTGTTTGCACTCCATCGAGCAGACGCCGGTACTTCGACTTATCCTCCTCGCCGACCGTGGAAATCGCGCGTTGCATTTCAGCGGCGAAGTCCCTGGGCGTAACGTGAAGGACCCCGGTCGAGGTCCATTTCGGAGGGCCCGCATCGGGAGAAGGATGTTCGCAGCGCGCGTACTTGAGCAGAGCCCCTTCCCAGCGGTGATCGAGGATGGTGGGCCAGAACAGCCAGACCGATCCATCGGGCGCGGCGAAGAGCGCCGGGTTGCAATCGGGATATCCCGGCGTGTCGGCCATGAGGAAGCGCGGCTCCCAGGTCGTGCTTCCCTTGCGGAGCCACGCGCCCTGGATGACCACGTCGTCCGAAGTCCTCTCGCCGCTGCCGGAATACCAGGTGGCGAGCAGGCTTCCGTCGGCCGTCTCGACGACGCACGATGAGTGGTTGTGCTTCGGCTCGGGAGGGAAGATGTGAACACGTTCCGGCCCTGGTGGCACGGCCAGCGTCCTTTCTCCTCCGTCACACACGATGACACCGAGAGTCAGCAGCCAGCCGATCACCTTGCAACGTCGCCTCATTCGTCCGCCTCCCCAGGTGCCGGTGCTCGATTCGACGAGACGATGAGTCTAAGTCGAACGAGTCGAATGGGCAAGCGGCGAATCAGTCCGGCGATGGAGCTGTTAATGCTTGCGCGAGATGACACGTCCGATGACCCTATCGAAGTTGATGTTGACTCGATCAGGCCAGGCATCGGCAAACTCGACGCCTCCGATCGACATCAAGACGTCGATTCGGGACGGCGGACGCCCCGTGTGGTAGAGGAAGCCTTTCGCGGCAAAGTCGGCTTCTGTCAGGTTGACGAGAGGAGCGCCGAATTTCTCGAGCGCTCTGAAGATCGCGGGCGTTCTTGGGTGAAGCCTCAATCCAGATATCGAGGTAATGGACCTTATAATCGTTCAAAATTTTCAATAGATTTTTGAAGTCGGAGTTCATGCGGATCCCTACCATGGGTGCGCCAGTAAAGCTCGACCAACTCCCAGGCCGCCCGGAAGATTGCTGCGTGTCCTTGCTGCTGCCAGTACTGGATATCGAATGAGCGGTCCAGATCGCGGATGCGCCCATATCGCTCCATGACGAGTTCGTCCCCTTGCGGGGCCGGACCAGGTGGGACGCGCGGGGGATCTCCAGGACTCTTCGGGCCACAGGATCGTTTCCGAGATGGTTTGCTCATCGTGTTTTTCCGCAGTCGGACCGCAGAAGCCGTGCAATCTCAACGCCGGCTCGCGTCCTTGATATTCGAGGTCTGCTTGCCGGGAGTCGCCGCTCGGTCGGACAAAAGCTTGAACCGGCGATTGACCATGCGATGGGAATTGTAGAAGGCCGCATGGACGACCAGAGCCG
Source organism: uncultured Planctomycetota bacterium (assembly GCA_963845755.1). GTDB lineage: Bacteria > Planctomycetota > Planctomycetia > Isosphaerales > Isosphaeraceae > CAWJTV01. Next base: position 202,402 of record CAWJTV010000031.1, on the reverse strand, counting down.
GGGCGTCCTCATATCCACGGGGAGCATCCAGGCGATTTCCCTCGCCCGTCACGAGGAGTTCAGCCGGATCTTTCGAGGGTTGATAGCCGACCGTCAGTCCCGTCAGCGGCTTCTTCGCGTCAGACCGCACCCTCCGGGCCAGGAACGGCTCGGTCCAGCGCACTATGTTCTTGCGAAGCACCACGCTCATATAGGTTCGACCCTGGTTCGTCTTGATGTACTGCGAATGATCAACGCCCACGATTCCCCCCTGCTCGCAGTCTTCCAAAACGTTCCTCTCGATCGTGCCGCCGAGGAACGGCGCGTGCGACCAGCCCCAGATCATGGGTTGCTCGGTCGGACAGGCCATCATCCGGAAGGCCAGGCCGCCCCCGAGCAGGAGGTTGTTCACGACGCGAGTGCCGAAGTGGTTGCCGGCGAAGACCAGGCCATCGGATCCTCGGCCGCCCCGGATGTCGATGGTGTTCGCCTCAAACACCTCGTTGACGAACCCCTGCGAGATGGAGACCGCTTCGGTCCCGAGCGGGATGGGCGCGTCCACGAGGAACGTCGTGGCATCGATGGCCTGAGAGATGCGCCGCCAGGACCCGGCCCCCGGTCCCGACAGGATCGAGATGACGTCGCCGGTCCGAACCATGTCCCACTGAGGCTGGCCGACCCGGATGACCTTGCGGTTGACCGACGTGGCGAGGACTTTACCTTCATACTTGAGGAAGTAGCCCTCGGTCAGGATGATTTCCGGCGCGTTCATCGGGGGGATGGTATCGTTGTCGTGCGCCCCGATCCCTTCCACCAGGTTTTGCTCGATCCGATCCTGCACGCCCGTCCCGGTGAGTGTCAGGAACCGCCAGGTCTTCCCACTGGGCGCCGGGGCACTCAGACGGTTGCCGCGCACCACGATGTCGTGGACATTGTGGCCCGACGCGAACCCGAATGAGAACGTGCCGGGAGGCGTGCCGCGGAACACATTATCCACGATCTGCCAGGGGCCGTCGAAGAACTCGATGGTGCCACCGCGGAGGACATTCTTCGCGATCACACCGGACTGTGCGTGGACCAATCGCATCAGGCCGATGGCGACGATCCGACCGGACGGGTTCTCGGAATCGGGCTGCTCGAGGTCGAGCCCGGTGAAAACCACATTCACCTTGGACTCGTCATAGCCCGGTTCGAGGTTATCGGTCATCCCGACGATCGCCGGACCATAGGACACCTCCTGGTTCCATCGCACGGGCCCTTCGAAACGGACCGCAAACTTCTCCAGGGTCGTATTGCCGCAGCGGACCTTGACGGCCGTCGTCCACGGCGGATCGGACCGATCCTGGGCAAAGAGGAGCGTCGCTTTTCCGCGCGAGGTGAGGGTGACCGGATGATTGAGCACCAGGGGATGAATGAGCCGGTAGGTCCCCGGCGTGAGGACGATGGTCCCGTGACCGTCCACGAGCGATTGAAGGTCATCCCCGGGTTGCGCATCGACGTGCGTCGAGGCGGGCGACGGCGCCCGACGCCCGAGGTCGCACGGCCCACCGGAGAACCGCGCATACGTCATCAGGCCATCGGTCCAGATCAGTCGTATGCTAAACGTCTCCTTCCGGGAGTCGCGGCAAGGGGCGAAGAACAGGTCCAGCGAGGTGCGATCGGGCCGAGCCCGGACTTCCAAGGGCGCGGCCAGCGGGTCGGCGGCGACCGCGACGCGGCTCGCTTTCGCGATAGACCCAGAATCCGCGAACCGATCCGGTGAGCACGACGGCGCCCAGCTTGGCGGTTGCGGAAAGCCCGCTCAGGACGACGTGAACGTCGCCCATCCGCGAACGGCTGTCCCCGTCCTGGCCCAGCCATTTCGCGTTCAGCGACTGTTCCTCGATCTTCGGTAGCGGTGCCTGGGTCACACGGAGCGTTCGACGCGAATCGGCCTCCGGTGACCGTGGCCACGTCGCGTTTCTCATTCGCGTAGAACACCGTGATCTTGAGTCGCTGGCCGGTCAGGTCCTGTTCGGGCTGGAGGAAGAGGTCGCCTCGCGACGGATCCTTGACGTCGCGGATCAGTTCGGCATTGGAGAAAAGCTGGGGATTCGGCCCGAACTCCCAGTGGGATCCCGAGGGACTGTCGATGCGAATCGACCGGATCGGCGCCTTCACGCTCAGCTTGCTGAGCCGGATCCGGACATCCGGGATCCCGTCGGGACCGACCGAGGGCCCTGGCCCAACCCGGTCGTTATCTCCTTGTCCGACCCATTGTGCCTGGAGTGCCGTGCCCGGCATCCGCAGATCGGGATCGGTCCGGCGCGACCGGACGTCTGCCTCGACCGTCGAGCCATCATCGTAGCGGAGCGTGATGTGGAAGACGCGGCCGGTCTCCGCACGACTCGGCTCAAGATACAGGTCCGCCGTCGTCGCGCCCCGAGTCCGCCTCAATTCAGCCTTCCACGAGGATGGCTGCTCCTTGTACTGCCACTGGTCGCCTCCTTGCGCCAGCACGTCGATGGAGACTACCGCCCGCGCCGGGTTGAGGCCGCCGAGCGCCAGGTGGACGTCCTGGACCTCACTGGGCTCCAGACGGTTGCTCGGGCCGACGTAGTCCTGTCCATCCTGGCCCATCCAGCGGACCGAGAACCCACGAGCCGTTCCGCCCCGCTGGTAGGCCGCCCGCAGGATCGGCATGGCCCGCGACGATTGGCTCTCAGTACCCGCAGGATCATCGTCACCGATCGTCACTTCCGGGTTTGCGGACATACCAAATAGGCAAAGCAGCAGGTACATCCTTGATGCCGAGCGCATTATCACCTCCATGCGTGAATCCGTCGATCCTTCACGGTGCCTTCGTCCGGGGGCGTGGTGAACGATTGGGAAGAATCGGTTGAGGATGCAGACGTAGTCGATGCTCATGATACCAGGATTTTGCGGGGAATCGAGTGCACAATCGCGCCGGATCCTCCCCGACAAACCCGGCTCAGGGGACGCGCCAGGGTTGGACTCCAGCCTGTCTGAGCAGGGGGTCGAGCCGTCGGGACAGTTCGGCCAGTTGATGGCTGGGTACTTCCGGATAGAGGTGGTGTTCCAGATGATATGTCAACTCCAGGAAGAGCGCGGGGACGATCGAACCGCGCAGGGTGTGGGTCTGGGTCAGGGGCGTCTCGCCGTAGTGCCGGTGGGGGAGGTGGACCGTGAGGAGCGGGTAGACCCAACTGCCGATGACGGCCAGAGCCGCGTAGACGATCACGGCGGGCGTCCGCGACAGCAGACCGAGCCCTGCCATCGGGACCGCGAAGGCCCAAACGGCCTCGGCCATCAGCCAGCGTCGCTGGCCTCCGCCGGGCCGGCCCCGGGCGTAGGCCCAGCACCAGAGTCGGGGCAGGAACAAAGGCCCCCAGAGGATCGATCCGAGCAGACTCATGCGGGCTGGGTCGCCTTCGGGATCGTCCGCTTGCGGGAAGACGCGGTGGTGACGCAAGTGGGTGGCACGGTAGGCATGTCCACTCTCCATCACGACGGCACCGAGGGCAAAGAGCGCCCACTCCGTCTGTCGGGGAGACAATCCCAGCGAACCGTGGACGACATCGTGTGTCACGGTCACCACGGCCACGAAGATCAAGAAGACCAGGAACGGAGTCAACCACCATTGACCCGCGCCGGCCGCCAGGACGTAAGCGGCGACGCCCAGGAACGGCCGTGCGAGTGCGAGCCGCCTCTGCGCGGGCGTCGTCGTCAACAGGTCGGCGCCGAGGCCGTTGAGCGTGGGGAGTTCCAGGTCAGGGCACGTCGATGGCGGCACGGCTGGCTCCTCGTCTCGAGATGATTCGGCGCCGGGGGCAGGGCGCGACGGGCGACCCTGGCATACACACCCGCGGCCACGATCCGGCTACCGAGGCAGCAGGCGACGGTCCCCAGGCCTGGCCAGGTGGTGTCGCCCGCGAGCCAGTAGCCGGGGATGCCCAGGTCGTGTGGTACGGCGTTCTGGTTCGCGTTGGCCAGGTTCAGGCGAACGCCCCCTACAGAACCGCGAGGCCGCCGGGTGAATCGCTCGTACGTCCGGGGCGTGGCGACCTCGTGAACGACGGCGTCCCGCCCTAATTCGGGATAGACCCGACGTGCCAGATCGATCAGACGATTGCCGGCATCCTGCTTGCGGGCCTCATACTCCTCGAGTGTGAGCCGCTCCCACGGTGCCAGCTCGCAATGTGTCGAGATCATCACCGCGCGGTAACCGGCCGGCGCGCTGTCCGTGTCGCCGGCGGCAGAGACGGAGACGAACATGTTATTGCCGTCTCCGAGCGGCCGTTGATAGTCGGTCATGAGCTGGTGGTGCGTGAATGTCCGATCAGCGACCTCGCGCTCGGGAACGCCGAGGAAGACCACCACGGCGCCCCCCTGCGCGTCGGCATCGCGGCGGAGATAAGGCTGCATCGCTTCGGCAACGGAATCGGGACCGAGTTTGGCGGCCAGCGAGAGCGGGACCGCCGCGACTACCTGACCGGCCGCGATCCTCCCACGTCGCGTGGTCAGGTGATAATCTCCCGCCCTCCCCTCGATCTTCTCGACGGGACAGCCGACTCGCAGGATACCCCCGAGCGCGACGTAATGGGCCGTGAACCGTCGCCAGAATCCGCGCATGCCACCTCGCGCCCGGAGCAGGCCGGCGCCCCGGATCGTGACACCCAGAGCGGCGTTGATCAGCGGCGCATCCTCGAGAGTGCTGTGGACCGTGTCTTCGACGAGCATCGATAGCAGGCCGGCGAGCGCCTGGTCGTGTTGCAAGCCGTGAGCCCGCAACGCCCGTGCCATCGTCCATGACAGATAGCCGACCAGGGGCAACCCGCGGAGTCCGACCGCGCCCATGGCGCCGACTGCATCGACGAGGCGCTGGATCGGCAACTTGACGCCGTCACGGCTGGCCTTCCAGAAGACGCTCGCGAGGCGGTCCAGCAGGCCCCAGAACGCGCGATGCGACGGCGTGTCCCCGAAGACCCGGAGCCGCTCCCGATGCCAGGACATCGGGTCGCGATAGAGCGTCACGGTGCGGTCGGGCAGCCAGGCGACGTAACCCGGCAGGTCTTCGCCCTCCGGCGGCGGCATGCCGATACTCTCCAGCAGCTCGCCGCCGACTCCCCCGGGACCAAAATCCACGAGTGTGGTGGCACCGACGTCAAACGAGAATCCCTTGCGGCGAAAGTAGCCGGCACAGCCTCCCGGCTGGCCATGGGCCTCCAGGACGATCGTGGTCAAGCCCCGCGCCTGGAGCCGCGCGGCCGTCGCCATACCGGCGATCCCGCCCCCGATGACCGCCGCATCATACATGACATTCCTCCCGATTCCGCCATCCGCATCCTCGGTCCAACACTTCCCGAGGACAACCGAATGGGTTCTCCGCGTCGATCCTTAGAGGCTTCTTTCGTATTAACCGACAACCGGATCGGTTTCTTAACGACGAATGTCGTGTAAGTTCTGAAGGATCGTCTCGGCGGTTCGTTTTCCATGCAATCCTCGGTAGATGCGATTTCCATGCGCCGGGGCATTTCTCTCCGATCGTCTGGAGGTCCTCGACCGGTACGCGCCGCTCTCGCCCAGGCTTCGATACCGTAGAGACTCGCCGCGATTCAGAATCGCCGTGAGATCCGAGCAGTTGAAACCGGCGCCAGCGTCGGCACGAATCGCGGGATCGTTTGGATCGCGAACCGACTTCTCGATGACGAGTCGGTCACGGATGAAATCGGCAAATCATAACCATTGTGGTTGGAATCCCGATACCAGGGGGGAATTGGTCGATTCACGGATCCTCTAACCGTAGGTGGTCTTCGTCAGATCTCATGCCATTCCAAGTAAAATGATGGCGAATCTTCACGAATCGGCGGCTCATTGCCAGTAACTCCGCCGTGACCTGGCGGAATTTGAGTAATATTGCGGAATGCCCGTCTCGGAGTTGGAGAATTGTTGGATCTTTCTCTCGCGATGGTTTAAGATTCAGCCGTGCGTGTGAGTTGGAACCGTGGCGCGATGAGCGAGGCTCCGGGATGGGACACAGAGTTTTCGGGCTCGTGATCTCGATAGCCGTCCTGGTCCCGGTCGGTCTTTCGGGTGTCGAGGCCGGCGAAACCAGGTCTGTGACGTTCGAGCGGGATATCGAGCCGATCCTGACGCGGGCCGGCTGCAATGCCGGGGCCTGTCACGGCAAGGCGCGGGGGCAGAACGGGTTTGCCTTGTCGCTCCTGGGATTCGATCCGGCATTCGATTACGACGCGATCGTCAGGGAAGCCGTCGGGCGTCGCGTCTCCCGGCTGATGCCGCAGGAGAGCCTGCTGCTCCGCAAGGCCACGGCGCGGGTGCCGCACGGCGGCGGCCTGCGACTGGCGCCCGGCAGTCCGGCGTATGAGACGGTCCTCCGCTGGATCGCCGCGGGCATGCCTCGCACTCCGTCCGATGCGCCTCGGCTGGAACGGATCGTCGTCGAGCCGACCGAGCGGACGGCTGAAACGCGGCGGAATCGTTCGCATTGCGGCGTCACGGCCCATTTCACGGACGGCTCGGCCGAGGACGTGACCGCTCTGGCGGCGTTCGCCTCGAGCGAGTCGGCCCTGGTGAATGTGGACGCCGATGGTCAGGTCAAGGCCGGGCCGATCCCGGGCGAGGCGACCATCTCGGCGCGGTTCGGCGGTCTGTTCGCCAACTGCGATGTGAGCATCCCGTTGCCCGGAGCGATTCCCGCCAGCGCGGTACGACTCGCTGCCGCGATCGAACTTCATCGACGACCTTGTCTGGACGAAGCTCCGCAAGCTCGGGCTGTTCCCGTCGGTCCCGGCGGGCGATGCGACCTACCTCCGGCGTGCCTACGTGGACGTGATCGGCCGGCTTGCCGTCGTCCCGACGAGGTCCGGGAGTTCCTCGCCGATACCTCGGCCGACAAGCGGGCGCGGCTGGTCGATCGGCTGCTCGATCGACCGGAATACGCCGACCACTGGGCCAACAAGTGGGTCGATCTGCTCCGGCCGAATCCCTACCGCGTGGGGATCAAGGCGGTCCTGAACCTCGACGGCTGGATCCGCGACGCCTTCCGCCGCAACCTGCCCTATGACCAGTTCGTGCATGCGATCGTCACGGCGCGAGGGAGCACGTTCGAGCAAGGGCCGGCGACGATCTTCCGCGACCGCCGCGAGCCCGAAGAGATCGCGCCGATGGTCAGCCAGCTCTTCCTCGGCATCCGGCTCGAATGCGCCAAGTGCCACCACCATCCGTTCGAGTCGTGGGACCAGGCCCAGTTCTACGAGTTCGCCGCCTACTTCGCCCGGGTCGGCCGCAAGGGGACCGGGCTGTCGCCGCCGATCTCCGGCAGCGAGGAGATCGTCTACACGGCGAAGTCGGGGTCGGTCAAACATCCCCTGACGGGGAAGGTCCTGGAGCCCCGGCCGCTCTTCGGATCGGCCCCCGTGTGCGATCGACGCCGACTCCGACCCGCGCGAGGCCCTGGCGCGCTGGATGACCGCGCCGGAGAACCCGTACTTCGCCACGGGTCATCGTCAACCGGGTCTGGGCCGACCTCATGGGCCGCGGGATCGTCGATCCGGTCGACGACCTCCGCGCGACCAATCCGCCCAGCAACGGGCCGTTGCTCGACGCCCTGGCCGACGACTTCCGCCGCCACGGCTACGACCTCAAGCACCTGATCCGCACGATCCTGGCCTCGTCGGTCTACGCGCCTGAGCTCCGAGCCGAACGACCGCAACGTCGCCGACACGCGGAACTTCTCCCGCCACTACCGGCAGCGGCTGCGGGCCGAGGTCTTGCTCGACGCGATCTCGGACGTGACCGGCGTGCCCGACACGTTCGCGGCCGCCCCGCCCGGCTCGCGTGCCTCGGCGATCTGGACGCACCGGGTCCCCTCGCTGTTCCTCGACACGTTCGGCCGGCCCGACCCGAACCAGGACCCGCCCTGCGAGCGCACCAGCGACACCTCGGTCGTCCAGGCGCTGCACCTGATGAACTGCGCCGGAGCTGCACAAGAAGGTCACCAGCGACGCCGGGCGGGCCGCACGGCTGGCCAAGGGGAAGCGAACCGCCGCGGGCGATCGTCGAGGAACTCTACTTGCTCACGTACAGCCGGCTCCCGACCGACGAAGAGCGTGCCGTCGGGGTCTCGCTGTTCGAAGGCCCCAGGGCCGACCGCCGCGTGGCGGTCGAAGACCTCTTGTGGGCGTTGCTCAACTCGGCGGAGTTTGTCTTCAAAGACTGATCGAGAGAACCGGCGCGGCCATCGCGTCATTCGGGATTCGAGGAGGCGTCCGATGGGTTTTCATACGAACTGCGAATCGGTGACGCGTCGCGACTGCCTGCGGCTGGGCCTGGGCGCCCTGATCGGCGGCGGCCTGGTCGACGCCCTGCGGCTGCGAGGCCAGGCGGCCCTCGCCGGGAGCCGGCCGACGAGCTGCATCCTGATCTGGATGGACGGCGGACCCAGCCACTACGAGACGTTCGACCCCAAGCCGGATGCGCCCGAAGGAGATCCGGGGCGAGTTCTCGCCGATCGCGACGCACGGTTCCCGGCATCTCCTTCTCCGAGCCGATGAAGCGGCTGGCGTCGATCGCCGACAAGCTGGCGATCGTGCGATCGATCCGCCACAACCAGGGGAACCACGGCGCGGGCAACCACTACATGATGACCGGCGCCCCGACCCGGATCCCGGTCGGCTGCGGCGCGTTCGTCAGCTTCCACCCCAGCCTCGGCTCGGTCACCGCGCACGAGCGCGGGACCGACCGGCGGGATGCCGCCGTATTTCTCGATGCCCGAGCATGTCGCGGTCGGGCGGCCCGAACTTCCTCGGGGCGAAGTATGCCCCGTTCGTGGTTCCCGATGACCCGAGCCGAAGCGACTTCCAGGTCCGGGACGTCGCGCCGCCCGCGGGACTGGACGACGATCGGTTCGATCGCCGCCGCGACCTGCGTGCCCGCGTCGACCGCTTCCGGCGCTTCACCGACGAGGCCGCGTGCGACCCGGCCGTGACGCTCGACGCCTATTACGAGCAGGGCTACGACCTGATGTCCTCGCCGGAGGCCCAGCGGGCCTTCAACATCGGCCAACGAGCCCGACATGGTCCGCGACGCCTACGGCCGCAATTCGTTCGGCCAGCGCGCCCTGCTGGCCCGCCGCCTGGTCGAGGCCGGCGTGCCGTTCATCACGCTCAACGAGGGGGGCTGGGACCATCACATCGGCATCTTCAAGGCCTACAAGCAGCGCATGGCCGCCTTCGAATCGACGATCGCCGAGCTGATCCTGGACCTGGACCGGCGCGGCCTGCTCGAGACGACGCTGGTCGATCGCGCTGGGCGAGTTCGGCCGCACGCCCAAGATCAACAAGGATGCGGGCCGCGACCACTGGTCCAACGCCATGTCGGTCCTGTTCGCCGGCTGCGGGACGCCCGGCGGCCAGGTCGTCGGCTCGACCGACGCGCACGGCTACGCCGCCAACGAGCGGCTCCTCTCCCCGGAGAACTTCGCCGCCACGGTCTACACCAAGCTCGGCATCGACCCGGCCAAGATCCTCCACACGCCCAGCGGCCGGCCGGTCCAACTGGTGAGCGACCCGACCCCGATCCGGGAACTGATGGGATGAGTCGCCGCATCCTGCACGCGCGGAAATGTCGGGCCAACCCGGGTCGTCCGCGTTTTCTCGGCCCTCATCGCCACGGCACTGCCTCGGCGCGTCCCGGTCCACTGCCAAACCGCCGACATTGACGGACCTGTTCCCGCCCGGGGCCGCGTCGCGGCCAGACGGTCGCCGTCAAAGTCTCGGGGACCTTCGACCACTGGCCCGTTCGAGGCCTGGATCGAGGGCCGAGGGGTCGAGATCCGGGCCGAGAAGGAGAAGGGAAAGCTCAGCGTTCGTCGTCGCCGCCGATGCCGCACCCGGCTTGCGCTGGGTTCGGCTCTACGACGAAGAGGGGGCGACGACGCTCCGGCCGTTCGTCGTCGGCGTGCTCCCCGAGGTGGTCGAGGTCGAGCCCAACGACGAGCCGAAGGCTCCGCAACGGCTCGCAACGGCCTCGGCCACAGTCAACGGCCGCCTGGCCAAGGCGGGTGACGTGGACGGTTTCGCGGTCAAGTCTGACCCGCGGCCAGACGCTCGTCGCCGAGCCTGGAAGCGAATCAACACCTCGGCTCTCCGATGGACGCCGTCCTCCAGGTCGTCTCGCCCGAGGGGTTCGTCCTGGCCCAGAACGACGACGATATCGGCCGCGACCCGAGGATCGTCTTCAAAGCACCCTCGACAGGGTCGTACATCGTTCGTCTCTTCGCCTTCCCCGCAACGCCCGATAGCAGCATCCGATTCGCGGGGGCCAACGACTTCGTCTACCGGCTCACCGCTGACGACCGGCGGATTCCTCGACTACGCCTTCCCGCTCGCCGTCGGCCAGGACGGCCCCGGAACCGTCGAGGCGATCGGCTGGAACATCCCCGCCGACGCACGACGATGGCCGATCTCCGGACTGCGACGCCCGCGACGCATTCGACCGTCTTCCATCCCTCGCTGGCCGGCACGGCCGAGGTTCGCCGGGTTCCTTTCGCCGCGACGGTCGAGACCGAGCCCAATGACCTGGCGCGGCCCCAAGCGATCACGGGCCCGGTCGCACTCAGCGGCCGGATCGACCCGCCGGGCGACCAGGACGTCTTCCGCCTCTCGCTGCGAAAGGACGACAAGCGCGTGTTCCGCGTCGAGTCCCGCGCCCTGGGCAGGCCGCTCGATCCGATCCTCCGCGTGCTCGACTCCAGCGGCAAGGTCCTGGCCGAGTCTGGACGACACCGGCCGGAACAGCCGCGATCTCGAGCGGTCGTTCACCGCACCCGCCGATGGCGAATACCGGCTCGTGGTGCGCGACCTCAACGGCCGAGGGCGGTCCTCGATTCGCCTATCTCTTGAGCGTGCTCGAGCCGCATCCGGATTTCGCCCTCACCCTGGCGGCCGATCGGTTCGACCTGACGCCGGGGAAGCCGACCAAGATCACCGTGGCGATCCAGCGCAAGGACGGCGACTGCTGGAACCGATCGAGATCGTCGCCGAAGATCTACCGCCCGGAATCACGGCGGAGCCGCCATCGTCGAAGCCCGGCGATGCTTCGGCGCGGTCTGTCACGCTCGAACTCACAGCCGATAAGGGCGGGACCTCTGGCCCGCTTCGCATCGTCGGCAAGGCCACGCGCGAGCCACGAACATCCCGAATGGCCACGGCGCCGATCGTGGGTCCTGGTGCGAGGACGGAATGGTTGTGGGCGACGATTCTCCAGGCCCGAATCGCAAAGCCATGATCGGAGAGGACCTGTCTCTCCGGCCGCATTAGAAGCGGTTCGACCGTTGGGCCATGATGTGGTACACAAGTCCCGCAGATCAATTCGTCGACGTGCGAGCTCTTTTTCGATGTCACATTCCACCTTCCCCTCGCGTGACGGAACACGATAGAATCTGTACGTTCAGTCACTGATACCTGGCGAATCGGGTCAAGACCTGCGAGGTCGGCTTCATGCCCAGATACCAGACCGGCAGCCTCTTCGGCGGCTCCGACGAAGACCGGGAAGAGCCCGTCGCCGCCGACGCGCCGCTGGCGGAACGGATGCGTCCCCGAAGCCTGGAGGAGTTTGTCGGCCAGGGGCATCTGGTGGGTGAGGGTCGCCTGGTGCGCCGGCTGATCGAGGCGGGCGGTCCCCTGCCCTCTTTGATTCTTTGGGGAGGGCCGGGCACCGGCAAGACGACGCTGGCCCGGTTGCTCGCAAGGCTTGCCGAGGCCCGATTCCACGCCGTGTCGGCCGTCGGATCTGGCGTGAAGGAGGTGCGTGAGACCATCGCGGAAGCTCGGGCGTCGCGACGTCGCGGCGAGGGCACCGTCTTGTTCATCGATGAGATCCATCGGTTCAACAAGGCCCAGCAAGATGCGCTGCTGCCGGCCGTGGAGGATGGGACCGTCACCCTGATCGGAGCGACCACGGAGAACCCATCGTTTGAAGTTAATGCCGCGCTGCTTTCGCGCTGCCGGGTCCTCACTCTGAATCCCTTGGCCGAGGAGGATATTGGGACGATCCTCCGCCGGGCGCTCGCCGACACGCAGCGGGGGCTCGCCGGACAGAATCCGCGCGTGGCTGAGGAGGTCATCGATCGACTGTCCCGGGTTGCAGAAGGGGACGCGCGTGTGGCACTCTCCGCACTCGAATCGGCCGTTCTGGCGGCGGAGACGGATCCTGACGGCGCGCGGCACGTCACCTGGCCGCTCGTGGTCGAATCGCTGGGCCGGGCCCGATTTGCCTACGACAGGCAAGGCGAGGAGTTTTACAACCTGATCTCGGCATTCATCAAGTCGCTCCGGAATTCCGACGCGAATGCCGCGCTGTACTGGCTGGCCCGGATGATCGAAGGCGGGGCGGACCCGATGTTCATCGCGCGCCGTCTTTGCATCCTGGCCTCCGAGGACGTGGGGCTCGCCGATCCGCAGGCGATCGTCCAGGCGTCGGCCGCGGCCCAGATCACGCACCTCATCGGACTGCCGGAGGCCCTGTTCCCGCTGGCGCAGGCCACGATCTATCTGGCCAAGGCCCCGAAGTCGAACCTGGTGAAAGCCGCCTATCAGGCCGCGGCCGCCGATGCCGCGGACTCGGCGCGCGAGCCGGTGCCGCTCCACCTGCGCAACGCCGTCACACCGCTCATGAAGGGCATCGGCTATGGTCGAGGGTATCGTTACGTCCACGATGATCCCAACGCTCGAGAGGAGATGACCTGCCTTCCCGAACGGTTGCGGGATCGAGACTATCTCGGTCCGGAAGACGACAGCGATCGTCCCCCTGTTTGCTGAGCATAGAGTACATTTGACCAAACCGCTCGGTCTCGGCGGTCAACCGGGAATCGTCGGTTACGACTTTACAATGGCGGGAAGTGAATCCAAACATGAAAAAATTTACGTACATTATTATTATTCTATCTTTTGTGGCCGAGGCCCATGCGGAGAACGTCAGGCGCAACATCCCGTACGCCGCGCCCGCGAACGAACGTCAGATGCTCGATGTCTACGCGCCTGAAAACGGGAAGGACCGGCCCGTGATCTTTTGGATCCACGGCGGCGGCTGGCAAGCGGGGGACAAGACGAGCGTGCAAGCCAAGCCGAAGGCCTTTACGGACAAGGGTTTCGTTTTTGTCTCAACGAACTATCGGTTCCTGCCGAACGTCGATATGGGAACCATAGTCCGCGACATTGCAAAGTCCATTCACTGGGTTCACGACCACATCGCCGAGTATGGTGGCGATCCAAGACGCCTGCTCATCATGGGCCATTCCGCGGGTGCCCAGCTCGCGGCGTTGATATGCACCGACGACCGCTACCTGAAGGCCGAGGGGCTGTCGCTGGCAATCATCAAAGGCTGCGTGCCCGTCGACGGCGACACCTACGACGTGCCGCTCATGATCGAAACGGGCGCCGCTCGTCGCAAGGCCCTCGGCCAGCCCGATCCGAAATTCGGCCATTACGAGAAGTTCGGCAGCGATCCGGTGAAGCACCGGGATTTTTCGGCCGTCAACCACGTCGCTCGCGATAAAGGCATTTCGCCCTTTCTGCTCCTTTACGTCGCCGATCATCCCGACACCAGCGCGCAAGCCAAGCGTCTCGGTTCCGTGCTCAACGAAGCCGGCATCGCCGCGAAACTCTTCGGAGCCAAGGATACGGAACACTCCAAGATAAACGACAACCTCGGCCTGCCCGATGACGCCTCGACGAGGGCGTTGTTTGAGTTTGCTGATGACATGGTGAAGAAGTGAGATTGCATCGTCATCCACGGAAGCCAAGAACGTACACGCCAATCTGGAATTCAGAGTAATCGGCGGATCTGGCTCCTGGGCGAGCTCATTGCGTCCCGGTTTCCGCCCCCAAATTACGTGTCGGTTTCCGCCCTTGAACGACATCGGGTGTCGGCCGCATCCCCGCGACGTTCAAGGCCGCCGGGATCGATTGGTTTACAGCCGGCTTGCGCCGGAACGCCCTGTCGAGGCCACCATTGTCGCTTCCCGAGGTCTCCGTACGGATTTGACGAGTTGCCGCGGCGATGCCGTCGCTCCGTGCCGCCCTGCCCTGGTCGGGCCCAATCAATCCGAGCACGGTGGGTCCGCCTACGATCGAGACGGCGCCGACGGGAATCGCGGCGACTCCGCCGAAGCGAACCGCCATGTACGTCGAGGGTACCGGGCGTCTGCCGGTCTCCGCATCTGGCGTGGTCTTGCTCCTTGATCGATGCGCCCTGACGTTCTCGATGATGGCCGCGGCGCTGGGAGCGAAGCCATGGCTCGGCGTGTAATCGGCCTGGATTGGATTCGGGCCGAGATGCAGGTTCGAGGTCCTGAGGCTCGCCTTGCCGTGGCGAAGAGCGACTGTACCCAGGTTGAGCGTCCCGTCCAGGAACGTGACGTAACCGATCGGAGTCGGACCACGGTGTCTGAGATCCTTGACAGTGGCGGTCAGCGTGACCGGTCGCCCGAGGTTCGCCGGCCTGGGCTTTGCTGTCAGGAAGGTTCGCGTCGCAACCGGTCCACCAATCGGACTCACGGGGATGGGTATCGGAATCGGTGTAGGCGTTGGAGTCGGCGTCGGCGTCGGCGTGCGTGGGTGAGGGCGTCGGTGTCGGAGTCGACGTGGGGCTGACTGAGACGGCGTCAAGTGCGATTCCGTTGTTGCTGGAAAATGGATCGGTGGACGTGAATTTCAGAGTTGTTCTCGTCGTGTCCGCGACGAAAGTCTCCGTGAATATTCGATAATTCATAACAGTCGGCGTCGAGCCTGTGTGCGTGATCGTCGAGCTCAGCAAAATCAACCCACCGGAATCGGTCACCGTCACATCGGCTGTTTGCGGCCCATCAAACGTCCCGCGTTGGTCCGGGTTGTTACCATATGCAAATGAGAGTTGATAGCTTGTTCCGATCGTCGTCGCGAACGACTGTTCGATCGAACCCGGGTGAGATCCATCCAGGTCGAGTGATTGTGCAGCCTGATCGGGATCGAACCAACTCGCCGATTGGATGTCCACGGAACCCGAAACGACGGACCAGCCGGGAATGAGGGTACTTCCCGCATCAAACTCCTCTCCCCAGTCGTTCGGCAGCGGAGTCGGTTGTTCAAACCCGCCGTTGATGATCAGGTTGCTGGTCACGGTCGCTGCCGCGAGGAACGGGTTACCGATGGGATAATTGCCATAGCCATGCAAGATGATGTCGGTCAGGGTCAACGATTGGAAACTTGACGGCAGCGTGAATCCTTGTTCGTCGAAGCGGACCTGACCTCCACCGAAAGACGCCGTTCCGACATAGATCCCTCCCAGGGCCCCCTGCCCGATCGTATTATTGAGAGCTTATCGTCGTTGTTATGATCGCGAATATCCTGCCCCTCCACCAGATTCACCGTGTCGTCTAGCCCACCGGTTGCCTTGAATTCGACCGCGCCGACCGTATCCCCGTAAACGCCCCATATTGAGTCTGATCAGGGTGTAGACGGTGGTCGGGTTAACAATGTTGACCGGCATGTCGAAGGAGCTTGGGTTCGATTGGTAGGCGAGTCTGGATGATCCCCTTCCCGCCACCGGGATAGTTCGCCAGAGTGAACGCGACTCCCCCAACCGTCAGGCTCGTCCCTCCGATCGGGTAAAACGACCCATCGCGTATTTCTAAGGTTGGAATTGAGGTAGGGGTTGATGTTGACCTGCGAATCCGCTCAGCAGGGCACGCTGTTCGAGGAGGCCGACCTGGGGCCGGAATCGGACGCGAGACGGGAGCCTCTCCGGCCGCCGCGTTCGCCGGCCGCGCCGCGAGGGAGTCTTGTCCGCCCCCGAGGCGACAGACGCGCGAGGCAGGACGGCAATCGGAGCAGGCTCCGAGCGGGCGACGGACGGTTCGTCCGAGCGGGGATCGGAGTTCGACAATCCATCGGTCGCTCGATCACGGTCTGTTGTAGGCATGGCGGATGCTCTCCAGGGGGACTCTAATGCGCCCGCAACATGACAAGAGTCATTGCCAGGCCGAGGACTCGGGGTGTCTTGAACAAGGAGACTTTCCTGATGTAAGTCGATTACTCCGTCGCGGTTCAACAGTGCAGAAAGGTCATCCCGGCATGGGAATGGGGACGAATCCAATCATGGAATGGGCAACAGTAACGGGCACGCGGCTCGGTTTTTCATCCTCATCGATGAGGCCACCGGGAGACACTCTCGATGTTCCTGGGCCCGGATCTTGCTGGAGTGCCCGCAAGCCTGGTAAAGTCACGAGTACGACTGCGCCTGCATGGAGGAATTCACTTCCGGGTAGAAATCCGGCGGGCGACGATGCCCACATGCAAGAAAAGCCGATCCGCAACGTCAGTAACTTAAGCCTCCCCATCAAGGAATACGAAGGGTATTAACGCGGCTCGTGGCGGCCCTGTCCGGATCGCCGCCCCAGACCCGAGGTCACGCCGATGATCCGCTACGATGCGGGCACGACAAATCCGACGCTTCTGGACCGCCTCGGCGACTGGCGCGATCACGAAGCGTGGGTCGATTTCGTCACACGTTATGACCCGGTGATCCGGCTCTCCTGCCGCCGATATCGGCTCAGCGCCGAGAACGCCGATGAGCTTTCCCAGCGGGTCTGGATCGACCTGGCGCGACGGATGCGCACCTTCCGCTACGACCCCGGTAAGACGTTTCGCGGGTGGCTCCGCCGATTGTGCCAATCGCGGGCGATTGATCTGCTGCGGAAGATGACTGCCGACGCAGTGCTTTCGTTGGACGACCGGCCCGTCGAGTCGTTGTTGCCGGAAGCTCCTGCTGAGATCGAGGCCGAAGAAGACGCTGCCGAGGAACGCCCGCTCCTGCTCCACCTGGCCAATCAGGTCCAAGACGCCGTTCGGCGACGGGTCGACGAACGGACGTGGCAGGTTTTCTGGAACGTCGCCGTCCTCGGGCAATCTGTGCGCGAGGTTTCGGAGGCCGCGGGCATCTCTTACTATGCCGCGTTCGCGGCACAGAAACGGGTGCGGCAGATGCTCAGAGACGAGGGGCAACGGCTCCTGGCCGAACGGTGGGTGCATGACCCAGAAGGCGGACTGGTCGGGGATTGATCGAGCGTTCAGATCGCCCACGAGGTTTCCCCCATGTCCTCATGTCCCACACCCGAGACGCTCAGCCGGCTCGCAGGCGATTCGGCGAGCGGTTCGCGTTTCGCGACCATGGAAGCTCATGTCCAGATGTGCGCAAACTGTCAGGAGGTTCTCCAACGGCTTGCCGCTGATGCGTCCGTCTCAGAGGGACGTGGAGCCGGACGACTGGCGGAGCCGCGCACCCTCCCACGATCCCCGGTTTCGTGATCGAGGGCGTGCTTGGGCGAGGTGGAATGGGGGTCGTCTATCGGGCGTGGCAACCGCAACTGGCCCGCCACGTCGCCATCAAGCTCGTCGGCGCGAGCGCCGGGATCGGTGCGGAGGATCGCAGGCGCTGGCTACGCGAGGCTCAGGCGATCGGGCGAGTCCGCCATCCCAACGTCGTCCGGCTCCACGACGCGGGCGAACAAGACGGCTGTCTCTACCTCGTCCTCGACCTGATCGCTGGGGGCAGCCTGGCGGAGCGCGTCAGCGGCCCTTTGCCGGCTCGGGTCGCGATCGGGTTGATGGCGACGGTCGCGCGGGCCGTCGACCAGATCCATCGCGCGGGGATGTTGCATCTCGACATCAAACCCTCGAACATCTTGCTTGACGGCCTGCCCGACGGACCGTGGGATCAGGTCACGCCGCTGATCGCCGACTTCGGAATTGCGCGGGCGGGCGACGATCCGGGCTCGACGACGACCGGTCCGATCGGAGTGCGGGGTACCCCGTCGTTCATGGCTCCGGAACAGATTGCCGGCGACCGCGCCGCGATCGGTCCGCGATCCGACGTCTTTGCCCTCGGGGCCACCCTGTACAGCCTCTTGACCGGACGTCCTCCGTTCCAGGCCGCGTCGGTGATCGAGACGCTCGATCTGGTGCGAACCCGTGAACCGGCCCCGTTGAGGACGCTCGTCCCCGATCTGGCACGCGACCTCGAAACGATCGCCCTGACTTGCCTGCGGAAAGACCCACGGCGTCGATATGCGTCGGCCGGCGCGCTTGCGGACGACCTCCAGCGCTGGCTCGATGGGTACCCGATCCGGGCGCGTCCGGTCTCGAAGCTCGAACACGCCGGGCGATGGTGCCGGCGCCGGCCGGCGATCGCGTCGCTCCTGGCCCTCCTCGCGTTCACGGTGGCGTCGAGCCTCGTGGGATTGCTCACACTCTGGCGCCATTCTGAGGTCGAGCGCGTTCGGGCCGAAAATGCCCTCGCTCGTGTCATCGAGAGCGACATAGCGACGTCCGGTGCGGTCCGCGATCTCGTCAGCCTGCTGGCGACGACCGTGGATGCGCCGCAAATGCTCGTGTCGGAGCGATTCGAGAGGACTTCGCTGGCTGTACGTGATCTCACGGCGAAACTGCGTCGGCATCGGGGGTTCGCCGCATCAAACCTCGTCGCGATCTGTGAACTCGAACGTCAATTGGCGATCGATTCCCGGCGTCGCGGCAAGTTCGCCGAATCACGCCTGTTGCTCAGGGACAGTCTGGAGTTATTAGAAGCGTCGAGACTTGGCGCCATCGACCCGGATGTTAACGCGGCGTATGCGCAAGCGTTGATTGAGCTCGGTCGAGTCGCGCACACTCAGCAACGCTTCGACGAGGCGCTGGTCTGTTTCCATCGCGCTGAGGAGGCACTGGAAGGCTTTGTCTACGACCCGCGACACCTGGAAGTCATCGTCTCGATCGACGAATCGCGACGAGCGATCGCCTCGCTGCTCGGTCGGAGCAGGCAAGAAGAACCGCGGCGGAGGCTACTGGAGGCGCACATTCGTATCCTTGAGCCGTCGAGCGAGCATGACGGTGGCGACCCCGCGCTCGGCCTCCTTGCGACGCTGGCCCGATTGGACCTGGCCCCCGATGACGACGCGAGCGCAAAGCTCCGCGCCGCGATCCGGAGATTCCCGGCCAATGGACAGCTCCCGCAACTGTTCCAGGGAAAAATAGCGCAATGGATTGCAGGCGACGTCCATCCGTTTCTGTTCGGCTCAAATCCGACCGGCGTATCGAAGGGTCGCCTCGAACCGGAAGCCCACGCCCATGCGGTCATCCGGGCATCGAGTCAAGATGTGTGGCGGTCGGCGTGGTCCCCTCCTTGCTTCCCGCCGCGGCCTTTCAGATGGCCGGCATTGCCTCCGATTGGGCCGCGGAGCAACGCTATGCGGGCCACCTGGACGACGCCCGACAGACCGCAGCATGGCTCTCAGTTTTCGCCAGGACGCTAGCACGAAGAGATCCTGATGAGGCGGCGTTTCACCTGGTCCTGTGCATGGCCTTGGAGCAGGAATCGAAAAACGCCTGGAAAGTCGAGGACTACGCGACGATCGAAGACGCGATGAGGAAGGCACTGTACGAAGCTAGCACCGCGTTACGTCTCGACCCCCGAAACGCGGAAGCGCGCCTCAAGGTCGCGGGTCTCCAAGAGAAGCTGATCAGACTCGCCTCGGAGCGACCTTCGTCGCGGTAACTCCGCGACTCACGCGAACTTCGGCTTCACCCTGGGCTCTCCGGTCCGTCTGTTCGCGGCGTGCCTTGCCAGACAAACACAGGCTGAGAATGGCTCGGGCTGGCAAGCTACTTCTTCTTCTTGGCAGTTGATGGGACTTCTTTTCTCTTCGCGGCCGAAGCCTTCTTCACGACTTTTTTCGAAGCCGGCTTCTCGCGGATCCTGGCGTCGGCTTTCGCGACCGGAGCGTCGCCGATTTCGATATTGAAGATGGCTCCCAGATCGTCTGTCGCGATCGTGGGGGCGTTGCTCGTGGCCTTGATCGGGGTCGTGGGGATTGCCTGCTCGATCAATTCCTTGTGATCCACGCCCCGGAGTACGAACAGTAGCTCTGGCGACGAATCGAGACGATTTCCGACTCCGTACATCACCGCGGCCACATGCTTGCACATCCCCGCGTAGTCCGGGCAACTGCAACGCATCGTGATCTCTTTCGGCTTCGGAAAAAGCCCCCGATCCCGATCCGTCACCAACTCCATGACCGCTTTCGAAAGCTTGCCCTGGAGCAGTTCGACCAGCGTGCCGATCTTGCCCGCGGACTGCACCTTCAAGGCTTGCCAGGCTGGCTTGGGTAGCGCGGCGATGTCGATCCGGACCTCGTACAGCTCCGATCCGCTCACGACGGCTTCGATCCGCCCCTTGTCGATCGTCAAGTGTACGACCGACCCGTTACGAACGTAGGTCCGCCCGCGTGGCAGACGATTGGCGAAGTCGCTGTAACTCTCCAGGTTTGTACACCAGGCATTGCCCCAGAACGTCGAGGTAATGGTTCGGCGCTCAATCCGGACCGGGCAAACTTTTTGCCCTTTCTTGACCCGCCTGGCCATTTCCTGCGCGGCCTGAGCCCGCCGTTGAGCCACGGGGACATATGGCTTCCATCCGTAATCATCGTAGTCGTATCTGCCCATTGGAGTGTCCTGCGTTGCGCGAATCTCATCACTCTGCGGTCGACTGGTGCAAATCCAGCTTCACGAACCTCAGTAACGTATCGTTGTCCATTTCTGTCAGCAAGACTTCGCCCGAGTCTTCTCCACCGATTGCTTCGCCTGCGACCTGGCTTTTCCGCGCGATCATTTCGTCGATCCGTTCCTCGACGGTTCCCCGGCAGATGAACTTATGGACCAGCACGTTCTTCTTCTGGCCAATCCGAAAGGCGCGGTCGGTCGCCTGATTCTCGATCGCCGGGTTCCACCAGCGGTCGAAGTGTATTACGTGCGAAGCCGCCGTCAGGTTCAGCCCGGTGCCGCCCGCTTTCAGCGACAATACGAAGAAAGGCGGCCCCTCTTCGCGTTGGAACTGATCGACGAACTCCTTCCGCTTCTTGACGCTCGTCCCCCCGTGGAGCACCAACCCGGATCGGCCGAAAAGCGTGGCGAGGAACCCAGCCAGCGGGTCGGCGATCTCTCGAAACTGCGTGAAAACGAGGACCTTCTCCTGCCGGGAAGCGATCTCTTCGGCGATCTCCGCCAGCCGGCGAAACTTGCCGCTCTGCTCGGCCGCGAAGTCGTTGGTGCCGGCCACCTGGGCGGGATGATTGCAAATCTGCTTCAGCCGCATCAGTTGGGCCAGGACGATCCCCCGACGCTGGATCCCGTCGGAACCCTTCAACTGCTCCGCGAGATCATCGACTGCGTACTGGTAAAGGGCAGCCTGGTGCTTGCTCAGCGCACAATAGGCTTTCACCTCCGTCTTATCCGGGAGATCGGAGATCACCCGCTTGTCGGTCTTCAGCCGCCGCAGGATGTAGGGTCGTACGAGATTGCGCAGCGGTTCGAACGAGGGAGGCTCTGCGTTCTGGAGGCGTTTGACGAACGAGCTGAATTCCCTGGCGGATCCGAGCAATCCGGGGTTCAAGAAATCGAAGAGCGACCAGAGGTCCGACAAGCGATTCTCGACGGGCGTGCCGGTCATAGCGATCCGACTGGCGGCGGTCAATTCCTTCGACGCTCGGGTCTGCTTCGTGCCGGAGTTCTTGATCGCCTGGGCCTCATCGAGGATCGCGAGTTGCCAGCGATGCTGCTTGATCCAGTCCGTGCGGACGAGCATGCCATACGTGGTGATAATCAAATCGAACGTGTCGGCATTCGCGAGTCCGGCTTCAGCGGTGCTTGCTTTCACTTCCGAAGGATGGGCTACGGCGAAAGAAAGACTTGGCGCGAACTTCGCCAGCTCGGATTTCCAGTTCGCGATCAGCGACGCCGGCACGACGAGCAGGCTCGCGTTCTTCGGCCTGCGCGCTTCAGATCGAGCAGCAGAGAGATCACCTGCACGGTCTTGCCGAGGCCCATATCGTCGGCCAGGCAGCCTCCCAGACCCAGGCGAGCGACGAATCGCAACCAGGCGTAGCCTGTCTGCTGATACGGGCGAAGGTCCGCTTTCAAATCGGGGGGGGCCTTCTCCTTTCGGGTCTCCGGTGAACGCAGGCCCTTGAGGATCTCCTCCAGTTCGGCGCCGGCGGTCAGACCCGACCATTCGCGAATCGCCGCCTGGCTCTTGCCGTCTTCCTCTTGGGCGAGATTCGCTCCGGAGAGGAGACGCATTCCTTCAAAGAAGGAGATACCCTCCCGGCGGACGTCTTTCTCGACGCCCTTCCAATGCTCGAGGGCTTGCTTCAACTTCTCCGGATCCACTTCGACCCACTTACCTTTCAACGGGACCAGGCCCCCGGTCGATTCGAGCAATCGAGCGATCTCATCGGGGCTGAGCGTTTCTCCTTCGAGGCTCATGCCGATCGAGAATTGCATCATCGCATCGACGCCGATGCCGGCCGAATTCTTCGAATCGATCTTCACACTGACGAGTGGCCGGAGCGGCTTCCGGGCATTCCACCAGTCTGGCAACCGTACGATCAAACCGCTGGATTCAAAGAGGGGTATCGCCTGGATGAATTCGTAGGCAGCCCTCGGCGTCCACGCGAGGGGGTGGTAGATTTGCTCGGAGTTGACGAGTCGTCGAATCAATTCCGAGGATTCGGCGGCTTTCGAAATGGGGAGCAATAAATTCAGCATTGCCGCGCGGTTCTGATCGCCGGCATACTGCTGGAGCGCCCGCCCCAGCGGTTCGTGCTTCACTTTTCCCTGCGGTGTCAGACCGTTGGCAAATGTGGCCAGGAACGCGAACGGGTACTCGGGGTCCCTCTTGTTCTCGGCCAGATGAAACGTCACACGGCCGACAAAACGCCAATGAGGATTGCGCTCCCGCAGATAGCCTTGAGCTCCTCCGGAGTGCTTTCCGACTTCGCTCCGTGTGAGAGAATCGAGGTCTTGCCACCAATTCGAAAGGACTTCCGGTGTCAGGTACTCCAGCCCGATCATCGGAGGCGCCTGCCTCATGGCAAGCTCGAGGTCGGCCGCGGGAGGCGGGAGTGCGGGGATGGATTCGCCGGGTTCGCCCGTTGCGGCCTTGCAGAGGTCCGTGAGATAAAGGCGCGCGATCGATCGTGCGAACTCGAAAGACGACGGCAGCGCCGCTTCGATCTCTGCACTTGCAGAGTAGAGCATTCCTCGGGCCGGACTTTCACGGTACGCCTCGAGCATCGCCTTCGAGAGTTTCCGATCCGGAGTATCGAGAGACGTTTCTCGAACCAGGAGATGCCCTTGTGGTGTGATTGTCAGTTCGTGCATCGTGAGGCGACCCGCGCAGCTTTGAATGGGGATTCTGACGTCACCGGCAGAACCCAATGTACGCCGGGTCGTTTTCCTCGTTCAAGCCGTTCGACGATTCGCATGCACACTGGAATCCGTTATTGAATGGTCGTTCGGGAAGCCGTCGCTCTCATGATGTGGAATCGCGTCATTGGCGAGCCAGCATGGAAACCGCAACCTTGGCCTCACACCCATGACGGAAACGATGTTATGGCTGACTTCACGCCGACTCAAGGTCGTTATCTCTCGTTCATTCTCGCCTACATCAATCGGCACGGATACCCGCCTGCCGAATCGGAGATCGCGGCGGCCCTTTGCGTCTCACCGCCTTCGGTGAACCAGATGGTGAAGATGCTCGAGAAGAAAGGGCTGATCCTGCGCCATCCCGGCCAGGCCCGTTCGCTCCAGGTTCTGGTCCCTGAGGACGAGATTCCGGCTTGGAACAGTCGCAAGCAGACGACGACTCCGACGCGTTCTCCCGACCAACCGAGACGCGCTGCCGAGGGCCCGGCAACGCCTCCGACGAACCTCTACGTTGTCTCGGTCTTCTTGATGAGTGGGCCAATCAGTAAGAAGTTCGCCAACACGCGAATCAGCCGTGCGATCGAAATCCGAGGCGACCAAACACTCGGACAACTGCATGAGGCCATCTTCCAGGCGTATGACCGTCGTGACGACTCTCAGTACGAATTCCAGTTCGGCAAGCGTCCGTTCGATCCCGATGGACCCAATTATGGAGGTCCCGGTCCGCAAACACGGAAGAAAGCGGAAGGAGACGCCGGTCAGACGAAGCTGGACGACCTGAATCTGAAGCAGGGCCGTGTCTTCGGTTACTGGTTCGACCCCGGTGATGAATGGTATCATCAGGTTCAGATCGATCGGATCGAGAAAGCGATCCCGACCGTCACGTACCCGCGTTTAATCAAACGCGTGGGCAAGTCTCCGCCGCAGCATGGCGACGAATAGCGGTTGCAGACTGTGGAACTGATTTCAAGGTCGAACAAGAAACGAAGGCAAGCCAAGTCGAAGCGCAAGCGAGAGGCCACGGAAAAACGGGCGGGGCGCGAGGGAAAGAAGAAGCGGCTCATCGGCCGAAATCGGTAATTGCTCCCGCCTGCGGGTTTGTGGGATGGGTGCAACCCACCATTCAAGTTGGGGTTATGATGGGTTGCATTCGCCCTACACGAGAGATCATTCACCAATCTGGGCCTATGAGCCGGACACTCATACGAACCCGTAGCTTCAGCGAAGGTTCGACGGCATTACCCTCGCTGACGAAGCGGGTTTGTATCGGGTCTGCGCGACCCCGGCCTGAAGCGCTCTCATCTTGAATGCCGACCGTTAGCCCGAGGGGGCCTTCGGTCGAATTGAACACAGCGCGGCCGAGCCGCAACCAACCAATCAAAAGAGACTCACCACAGAGTCACAGAGGGCACAGAGAAGAATGCTTCGATGCCTTCTGCCGACCCAACCTCTTGTACCTCGAGACGTTATGAATTCGTGCACGGCGTACAGGCTTTTCGAAATTAGTGGTACGGAGTCACCCGAATGTGTGGCAACCGGGCCGTGGCCGCCCGGTTTGCCCGAAGCAGGTGTTGCGAAATTCTTTGAATTGAGGGGGAGGACACGTGGAGCCCGAAGTAGGAGACCCTTCGGGTGCCCTCGGGCCCACGGCCGCAAAATGACAACTCGCAAAGTCGGCTCAACATGTCCCCTGACAGCCCGCGGGGCAGCACGGCGGCGGCGGCGGTGGTGGTGGACATTGGCTGGACGCGCACGATTCGATCGTGGTCGTGCAACCGCCGGGGTCGCAACTATTGATCGTACCAGGAGGACACTTGTGGAAGATACAGATAGTGCACTGGCGCACGCACGCGTTGTTCTGCAATTGGCACGGCCCACAGGTGATCGTTTGTGGGATGATTCCTTGAGCGTGGTCAAAACTTCCGGCCATCCAGTAAGAGCCGGTCGATTTGTAAAGCGAATTCTGCGCACCAAATCCGGGAAAACTCATCGTACGTACCTCCTGCTCGATTTTGGGTGTCTCACCGGTCGTAATACGGTGACAGCTTGGTGACCAGGAACGGGAACTCGTCGGTCACGTCAACCCGCACAAAGCACTTCTCCAGCACGTCGGTGTTACGGTTGGTGTAGGAGAAAATCACGTCCAGCACGTTGCGCGCGCCACTGAGCGGAGACCCCTGGACGTCCACCGCCGTGAGCGAACAATTCTGCGCGAAGTACTCGGCGGCCTTCGCGTAGATCGCCGGGTAACGCACGGCGAGGTAGTTCAAGGCGCGATGCTCGTCGGTGGCACCCGCGTTGTCGGCGATCTGCATGACGCGGTCGAACACTTCTTCGGCGGCAGGCGCAAAGTCCTTGGCGGAAATCTTCTCCGGCTTCGGGATCGACTTGATCAAGGCATCGCGGTCGAATGAGTAGAGCTGGTCGAAGACCACGACGGGAAGCAGCAAACCGTTGCACTTCTGCGGCGGAGCAATCTGCCCCTTCGTGCCGATGACCACGTCCAGATCCATCGGACTGGGGTTGGCGCGGATGGTTCCCACGAGCAGAGCCACGTCCCAGTACTCGCGTGGCACCAGGATGTAAGTGTCGAGCCCACCGATCATCATGATGTAGCAGCACTGGCGCGCCAGGTAGCGGTTCTCGGGCTTGGAGAGCACGGCCTGAAACACTTGTCTGTCGGTGAGCCCCGACGTGTTGTCGCGGCCAGTGGCCTGGGCGAACTCCTTCTCCAGGGAAAGCGACGGGAAGCGCGCCTCGATGTTGCCGATCGCATAGAGCCAGGTGCTTGGAGTTACGGGACCACCGTTGCTGGCGATCGCGGTTCCGCAAGTCGCGCAGGCCTGTGGGGAGATGGCACCGGCCGGGGCGCCGAAGGCACGTGCAACGGCTGCCGGAGGGTCATCCCGGAGAGGTGATGCTGTTTCGGTTTGCTCTTGAAGTTCCGCTTGAGATTGCGCCATCGTGGTTGCCCTCCTGTATGTTGCCGTTGTCATCGAGAGAAGGTCATCCAGCGGTTCAGGACCGCCGCGCGCCTTTCACAGTCGCCGCAGGGCCTGATGCCCATGGCGTAGGTTGCTTTCTTGATCACGTCGCCGAGCCCGATTTCTTCTTCGATCAGGAAGCCGGGAAGCCGTACTTGATGTGTCGGGTGCTGTTGGCGATCGCTTGTCGAGTCGAATTGCCGGTCCACGGGGCTGCCTCCAGGTTAATTGATGGCCATAGCTTCATACGCTGCCCAGGCATTCAAGAGGGGGGGCGCGATGGTTCTTCTCGGTGGTTGGCCGGCCTGGGTCAAGGCCAGCTTGAGTTGGGCGGCGCTGGCACCGGGAAACTCCGACCAGAGCAAGGCGATCGCGCCGGTGACGAACGGAGCTGCCGCACTGGTACCGCCGGACGTTTGGGGCCTTCCGTCTGTCCCCAGGCTGGTGATGTTCTGTCCCGGAGCGGCCAACCCTCGGCTGCCGATGGATCTTCCCAGGTTCGACTCCGCCGTGGGCCTGCCGTCCTGATCGCAGCCGATCACGGCGATCACCCACGGATGACGGGTGATGGCTGAACTGCCGACCGTTCCCTGATTTCCTGCGGCCGCGACAACCAGAACTTCCCGCCTGGCCGCATAATCCAACGCCAGTTCCAACGAGCGTTCACCTCGCGATGACGGTCTGGCGAATGCCGCACTGAGGTTGATCACATTCGCTCCGGCTTGAACAGATTCGGTAATCGCTGTCGCCACTTCTTCCCGAGTCGCTCTTGGCATCTCTTCGTTCGAGGCGGGGGTCTCCCCAAAAATCGGCCGTACCAATAGAGTGCACGCCGGACAAATGGCTGGTGCTGCTGATCCTCGTCTCGCGAAGAGTATGCCCGCCACGAATGTTCCATGCAGGCAAGCTGCGCTCGCGGAGCGAACGCAGGCTGCATTTCGCGTTCCGACCATCTCGCGCACGTTACCGGCGGCAAAGCCCGGATGATCGATGACAACCGGGCCGTCGATCAAGGCAACCACGATCTCAGACCTCCCGCTCGAACGATCCATGAGGCGATCCAGTTTGACGAGTTCTAGCGGTCCCATCAGGAATCTGCCCGTTCTCGTTCGATCAACCGCTTGATCCCACAAGGCAGCGGCTCGCTGTCCCGAAAGTCACCGGCAGCCGACCAGTACACCGACGCGTCAAGGAATGTTGCACGTCGTCCTGTGATCTTGGCACTCGCGCATCGTTGGGACGTCCATTATTCTTGAGGGAATTCCCGATCCTCTGGTACCACCAATTCCGCATTGCATCACAGCCTGGTGGTGCAACAACGCGCGGCCAAAACTCAGGAGATGCGGTTTCATCGGCAATCGGCGCCGATGCGGCGTTTTCGCACATATTCAAAACCGACACAAATCTCATCGCTCAGCGAAAGAAATGCTTCTAACACCGGTTATCGTCGGAATCAAGAGGGTCGTCTCAGATTCTTCCTCGGTGGGTCGAGGAGATGGTCCGGCGAGTACGTCCCAATTCCAGGCTTGAGTGAGTACCGGGCGAGTCATGACGAATTGCGACCGAGTCACAATACAA
This sequence comes from uncultured Planctomycetota bacterium, assembly GCA_963845755.1. Classification (GTDB taxonomy): domain Bacteria; phylum Planctomycetota; class Planctomycetia; order Isosphaerales; family Isosphaeraceae; genus CAWJTV01. Next base: position 174,546 of record CAWJTV010000031.1, on the reverse strand, counting down.
CCACGGACGCACGGACGCAGCACGCCATGAAAAACGGTGGCGATTCGGGCTTGAACTGAGCGCGTGGGAAAAGGCGGCACCGGGAGTCGGAGAATCGGTCCGCAGCCTGGCGGCCGACGGGGTAAAGGGGCATGTCAGATGACGTAATGGCTTTTCCAGAGAGTTCCTGTGAGATCGTCGAATAATCGATGAGGTCGATCAGCGTTGACATCACTTCAGTACGACCTTGCCTCGACGTGCGCTGGCCGAGATATCAAGGGTACGCCCGATGTTAGTCCAGCCCTCAAGGGCCGCTTCGATTGCCCCGGAGCCAGATTAGCGAACGTGTGCCCCTCGAAATTGCGTCGTATTTGGAACCCGGCAATTGCTAAAATGCGAAAGCTGGGATGTTTCCGATTTCAGCGCCGGGGGATCCGGTCATTTTTCCCAATCGCGCAATCCGCTACTAAAGTCACAACCCGCCCTGGTCGATCAATATATAGTTCTCCGCGGGCATGGCCTGTTCGACCATTCGCTGAGGACGCTCATGAATGGGCCGTGCACGAGCCAGGAGTTGATCGACTATTTCTTCTTCGGCGAGATTGCCGACGAGCGCAACTCCTCAAGGACGAGGCGGATGAACCAGTTCATGAGGCTTTCGAACACAAAGCACATAAAGCGCGTGATTACAAGAGCGATCACTTGCGCCATCATGCTGCTAGTTCTGCCGTCCTGCGGAATCCCCCCTCTCCGTCATCCGGAACCGGGACCAGGCCTGCCGACCGACTTCAAGGGAGAGACCAGCTCGGAAAACTCGTCTCAGCTCGGGATCGAAGAGTTTTATAATGATCGCATGCTTACATATTTAATTGAAAAGGCATTGTTCGACAATCGGGAGCTGAAGGTCCTGAATGAGGAGGTCCAGATCGCCGGCAACGAAGTTCTGGCGCGGTCAGGGGCGTATCTTCCCTTCGTCAGTGTCGCGGCCGGCACGGGGCTGTACAGATACAGCCGCTTCACGGAAGAAGGAGCCGGCATACTCGACGACCCGTATCTCCCCGGGAAGCATTTTACCAATCCGTCGGGAAATTTCGGGACGGGCCTCAACCTCACCTGGCAGGTGGACATCTACAGGCAGTTGCGGAATGCCAGGGACGCGGCGGCGCAGCGCTACGTCGCCGCCAGTGAGAAGCGGAACTACTTCGTGACCACTCTGATCGCAGACATTGCCGAGAATTTTTACAGGCTCATGGGGCTCGACAAACGGCTTGAGAATCTGGATCAAATCATCGAGCTCAACCAGCGAAGCCTCGAGATCGCCAAGGCCAGGAAGGAAGCAGCCCGCAGCACCGAGCTGGCTGTCCTGCGTTTCCAGGCCGAGGTTCAAAGGAACTACAGCGAAAAGTTGATCATTAATCAGGCGATCATCCAGGGCGAAAACCGGATCAACTTCCTCGTCAATCGCTACCCGCAGCGTGTCGAACGCGATTCTTCGGGATTCTACGATCTGAAAATTCACCCGCTGAGCATCGGACTCCCCTCGCAGCTGCTCCAGAACCGCCCCGATATCCGCCAAGCCGAGCGCGAGCTGGCGGCCGCGGGTCTCGACGTGAGGGTCGCCCGGGTCAACTTCTTTCCTCAACTGGTGATCGCCAGCGGCGTTGGCCTCCAGTCCCTCCTCCTCAATCATCTGTTCGAGCCGAACGCCGTACTTGGCAGTATCGCCGGTGGCCTGGTCGGGCCGTTGGTCAACAAGAGAGCGATCAGGGCCCAGTACCTCGACGCGAACGCCAGGCAATTGCAGGCCATCTACAACTACCAGCGCGTCATCCTCGAGGCTTTTACCCAGGTTATCAACAGCGTGTCCATGGTGGAGAACTTCAGCAACAGCATCGAGATCAAGAAACAGCAGTTGAAAACGCTCGATTCCGCAGTCCAATTCGCCGAGGATCTTTTTCAGAATGCCCGCATCGAATACATCGACGTGCTTTTCTCCCAGCGTGACCTCAGGGATGCGAGAGTGGTCTTGATCGACACCAAGACGGAGCAACTGTCTGCCATCGTAAGAACCTATCAAACCCTCGGTGGTGGTGTGGTGACGATTTCAACTCCGACAGACTTTCACGGTCAATTCCCGTACACCCACACGGTCCGCGCCGGCGAGAACTTCCGGACGATCTCTCTGCTCTACTACAGGTCGAGCCGGTATGGCAAGGCCCTCTGGGAGGCGAACAAGGATGCCGTCCCCGCCTTCGATCGCCTGACCGTCGGCGACACGATCATCATCCCTCCGGTCAATCAGCTCGACCCGGCCCTGATCGAGGAGGCCCCCGCGGTTGCCCCGCCCGGCCCCGAGACGGTGCCCGTCGCCGAACCGGGGAACCTCGCCCCGCTCCCGCCCGCGCCACCACCCGCGGGCATGCCTGGCCCGTTCGGCCAGCAGGGGACCCAAGAACCCGCCGTCAACGACACCGGCGGCAGCACACCCCCCGCCGAGTCGCCGATGCCGGCGACGTCGGGGAAGTGACCGGTTGGCGAGAGCACAACAAGAAGGCCTGGGTTCTGCGTGGGGGCGACTGACCAGGCGACGGCCTTCCAGGTCCATCGCTCATGCGGGTTCGACGCCCTGCAAGCGTTGGTTGGCGAGGATCCGGGTCGCGACCGGGGATCTCTCGGACCAGTTCCCGACGAGCCCCAGAGAGGTTCGTCGCGACCTGTGTCAGCTCTCCGGGCCTCCCAAATCGGGTTGGCCGGGCCGGAGGATGAGGTTGAGGAGCACGCCCACCTCGCGGCGCGACTCGACCGAATGCCCCATCGCGCGGTCCAGGTGCGCCTCGTAGCGATTCCGCCGCCCCGCGCGCGAACGTGAGAGGTAACCTCCCTCCTCGAGCTCGGCCACGATCCGTTGGACGGCCCGCTCGGTAATCCCCACCCGATGTGCCACTTCTCGGAGGCGCACTTCGGACTCTTTTGCGATGAAACGTAGCACGCGGGCGTGGTTACTCAGGAATGTCCATCCGGGATCGTTTATCATGTTTCGAACAACCATGCGCCGTCTCTTGACTTCCGTCGATAGCGAAGCTATAAATTTTACGACTTGGATATCGTGTGTTGTTTGTCCGGAATTTTGGGGTCCCTTCGCGCGTCGATTCAGAGTATATATATTACGAGGCCGTGGGTTTCACCCGGCCAGCCGGAGAATTCGCGAAGCAACCTGATCGAGGGTCACCTCGCCGAAGGCGGGCGAGTCAGCCTCAAATCACGACGCTCGAGAAGCGAAGGGCTATGCCCGACCGTAAAAGCCTCGCCTCCACGCTCTGGCTCGCATCCTTGCTGGCGCTACTGGGGTCGGTGCTGGTTGCGCCGATCCGGACAACGGGGTTCGTCTCCTTCTCGACCCGGCTCGATTGCCTCCGCCGTAATTTCGTCCTACCCCTGGGCCAACCTACGACCGACCTCAGCGCAGCGATGGCGACCGACGCTGTCCTGGAGGTGGATGCCCTTCCTTCCGAAAGTGAAGAGCAGGAGCGGGCTGATGCTCTGGACGGGCCTCGGGTTGCCTTACTAATCCCTTGTTCCTTCCGCAAGGTCGCCGATCGCCAGTTAGTCGCCCCCCACTCGATCCTCTCCCTTTACCCTCTCCGCTGTTGATCGTACTCTGATGGCCGCCGGATTACCGGCCGATGTGTCGCCGGTCGTTCATGCGTCGTCCAGGCCCGGCCAGAGGGATGGTGTGCAATCAACGTCGCCGACTCGGCCAATCCGTGCCTCGCCAATGTCCAGGTCCTGGCATGGGTTCGACGTCCCTCATGGATGTCGGTTCGGCCTCACCCAGACGCCGACGTCCACGATCGACGACCTGGTCAGAAGATCATCCCGCGTTTGCAGGCGCCACCTCGCCTCCCACGGCCTCGAACCGAGTCGGATCGCCTTCCGTACTCGAATCCCTCCAATTCCACACCGCGTTTTCTTGCCCAAGATATCGGGACAGCGTCGAGTAGAGTCGAACAGGAGCCTTGCAATGAATCGGGTTGCTGAGTCCGGCATGGTCAATGAGACGTTTGTTGATCATCGATCGATCGAGCTCAACGGCTCGCCCATCGACCAAGGTCGCATCGAACATGCTGGAGCCAAGAAGTCGTCCGTCACGGGACGGCTGGTGATGGCCTTGTTGCTGGTCGCCGCCCTGATCGGCGGCGGGGTCTTCGGCCTGTACAAGATGCGCGTGGACATCCCGTCGCTGAACACTTCCACGCTTTACGCGCACCTTGATACCCTGAGCGTACACGTCGAGAAATTAAAAGGGCGCATCGTCGGGCAGCATGGATCGAATTCTCACCAGCCCGAGGGGGAGGCCCATGCTGAGGAACAGAAGATCTGGGTCACCACCCCGATCTCAAAAGAGGTCATCATCACCCAGCAATATGTCTGCCAGATCCACTCGCGACAACATATTGATGTCTGTGCACTGGAGGACGGGTATCTCAAGTCCATCCTGATCAAGGAAGGCCAGCGAGTGAAAGAGGGCGAGGTGATGTTCGAGACCTTGGCAATTCTTTACAAGGCAGAGTGGGAAGCCGCGGTGGCCGAGAAAAACTTCGCGAAAATGGAGTTAAGTTATTCCGAGACGTTGGCCAAGAAAAACGGTATCTCTCCGAATGAGGTGGCACTGTTCAAGGCCAAACTGGCCAAGGCCCAGGCCAAGTTAGAGGTGGCGGAGGCCAAATTGAACTTTGCCAAGGTCAAGGCACCTTTCGACGGCATCGTCAACCGCCAGCGCCAGCAGCTCGGCAGCCTGGTCAAGGAGGGGGACATCCTCACGACCTTGTCCGATAACAGCGTGATGTGGGTCTATTTCAACGTACCCGAGAAACAATACCTCGAATACATGGCCCACCGGAAGCAGCATGAGGCCGAGGACAGAATCGAACTCGTGCTGGCGAACCAGGATAAGTTCCCGTATCCCGGCAAGATGGGCAACGGCAGCGGTGCGATCGAGGGCCAATTCGACAACACGATGGGGAACATCCCGTTCCGGGCGGATTTCCCGAACCCGGACGGCCTGCTGCGTCACGGTCAGACCGGCACCATCCAGATCCACCGAACGCTCAAGAATGCTCTGGTCATCCCACAGCGGGCGACGTTCGAGCTCCTCGACAAGCGATACGTTTGGGTCGTCGGCGAGGATGACAAGGCGAAGCGGCACCTGATCACCATCCAGCACGAACTGGAGGACGTTTTTGTCATCAATAGCGGAATTGATGTGAAAGACAAGATCGTTCTCGAAGGGGTTCGGGAGATTGAGGAAGACGGAAAGGTGGAATACGAGTTTCGTAAGCCGGAAGAGGCCCTTAAGAACCAAAAATTCCACGCGGAATAGCAGCCGCTCACTGACGTTCTCGGCACCGAACACTACGGGAGTGTTCCCGGACCATGTTCACAAAAATCCTCCATCGCCCGGCACTCGCGATCGTCATCTCAATCATCCTCTTATTCCTGGGGGTGCTGGGGATCAAGACCCTGCCGATCGCACAGTTCCCCGACATCGCGCCGCCGACCGTGATGGTCTCCATTTCCTATCCCGGCGCCAGCGCCAATGTCCTGGTCGAATCGGTTCTGATCCCGTTGGAGCAATCCATCAACGGCGTTCAGAACATGCGCTTCATCACCTCCTCCGCCACGAGTGCCGGCGAGGCGGCGATCATCATCTACTTCGAGCCGGGCACGGATCCCAACATCAATGTCGTGAACGTGCAAAACCGGGTCAACATCGTGCTCTTCCAGCTCCCGCCCCTGGTGGTGCGCGAGGGGATCCTCGTCAGCCAGGTCGTGCCGAGCATGCTGATGTACGTGAACATTTACAGCACGGATAAAAACGCCGACCAGAAAGACCTCTTCAACTTTGCCAACGTCTTCGTCATGCCCCGGCTCAAGCGGATCAAAGGCATGGGCATCCCCAGGAATCTCGGCAACCGCATCTTTGCGATGCGGGTTTGGCTGAATCCCGACCGCATGCGTGCCTACAACCTGTCGTCCGAGGATGTCATGAAGGCTCTGTCGGAACAGAGCATGATTGGTTCGCCCGGACGACTCGGCCAGGCCACGGGGAAGACGTCGCAATCCAAAGAGTACGTGTTGACCTATATCGGGCGCTTTAACAAGCCAGAGCAGTATGAAAGCATCATTCTAAAAGCAAATGCCGATGGGGAGATCCTGCGGCTCAAGGACGTTGGCGATGTGGAGTTGGGTCCCCAGTTCTTCGATATTTACTCGGACATCAACGGGCATCCCGCGGCGTCCATCGTTCTCAAGCAGGCTCCCGGCTCCAACGCCGCCGAGGTGATCGAGGAAATCAAGAAGGAACTCGACCTGATCAAGAAGGAATCATTCCCTCCCGGGATGAACTACGAATTCGCCTACGACGTCTCCAAATTCCTGGACGCCTCGATCGAAAAGGTGCTGCACACCCTACTCGAGGCGTTCATTTTGGTGTCGCTCGTGGTCTACATGTTCCTCGGGGATTTACGATCCACGCTGATCCCGACACTCGCGGTTCCGGTGTCGCTGGTCGGGACCTTCTTTGTCTTGCGGTTGATGGGGCTCTCGATCAACCTGATCACACTCTTCGCGATGGTACTCGCGATCGGTGTCGTGGTGGACGATGCGATCGTGGTGGTCGAGGCGGTGCATGCCAAGATGGCCCAGAAGCACTTATCGCCCTACCGGGCAACCATGGAGGTCATGCAGGAGATCTCCGGCGCGATCATTGCCATCACCCTCGTGATGACGTCCGTCTTCATTCCGGTGACGTTCATTCCCGGGGCGGTCGGCACCTTCTACCGCCAGTTTGGGATCACGATGGCCACGTCCATCATTCTGTCCGGCCTGGTGGCCCTGACGCTGACGCCGGTACTCTGTGCGATGATTCTCAAGCCCCACAGCCCCACCGGCACTGACTCCCACACGAACGGCACCGACCCTGACCTCCACACGAGCCACGTGGAAAGGCCGCGCGGACTCGGAGTCAAGCTGCTGTTTGCGCTGGGAGGGTTGCTGGTCCTGGGCGGAATCACGTATCTGGCCTATGAGTTGTGGGGGCCGGTTGGCTTCCTGCTCATTCTTCTGCCGTTGGTGCGGGGTCCTTTTGACCGCGCCGTCGAGAAGGTCACGGGCGGTTATGCCGCGATCGTGCGACGGATCGCCACGCGCCGCACGCTGACCATGGCCGTCGTCGGGGGTTTTGCCGCCGGTATCGTTCTTGTCAACACGCAGCTCCCGACGGGGTTTATCCCGGGCGAGGACCAGGGCATCATCTACGCCGTCCTCCAGACCCCTCCGGGCTCCACGCTCGAGTACACCAACGACAAATCCCAGGAGCTCGAGAAGATCGTCAAGGAGATCGAGGAGGTCACCTCCGTCACCTCGTTGGCCGGTTATGAAGTCCTGACCGAAGGCCGCGGCTCGAACTCGGGAACCTGTATCATCAACCTGAAGACCTGGGCCGACCGCACGCGAACCGCCCGCCAGATCATTGTGGATCTCGAAGAAAAATGCCGCCGGATGAGCAACGTGAAGCTCGAGTTCTTCGAACCGCCCGCGGTTCCCGGCTTCGGCACCGCCGGGGGTATCTCCATGCTCGTCCTCGACAAGACGTTCTCCGCGGATTACCAGCATCTTGGTGAAGTGACCGAGAAGTTCATGGCCACTCTGAAAAAGCGTAAGGAGGTGACGAACATGTTCACCTTCTACGCCGCCAACTATCCGCAGTACGAGCTGATCATCAATAAAGACATGGCCTATCAGAAGGGCGTGTCGATCAAGGCAGCGATGGACAACCTCAACATCCTCATTGGCAGCACCTGGGAGCAGGGATTCATTCGCTTCAACCAGTTCTACAAGGTCTTCGTCCAGGCCAAGCCGGAGTTCCGGCGCTACCCCGAGGATCTGGAGAACTTATTCGTCAAGAACGACCAAGGGGCAATGGTCCCCTACTCCGCGTTCATGACGGTCAAGAAGAAGCAGGGTTTGAATGAGATCACCCGGTATAACCTGTACACCTCCGCCGCCATTCAATGCGCGCCGGCTGCTGGCTACAGCACCGGTCAAGCCATCCAGGCGATCAAGGAGGTCGGCCTCGAGACGCTGCCTCACGGTTTCGACGTCGGCTGGTCGGGTCTCTCTTATGACGAGTCAAGAAAGGGGAATGAGGCCGTCTATATCTTCCTCATCGTCGTCGCGTTCGTCTATCTGGTGTTGGTCGGGCAATACGAGAGCTTTATCCTGCCGCTGGCCGTGATCCTGTCGCTGCCGGTCGGGCTTTTCGGTTCGTTCTTCTTCCTGCAGGCCATGGGTTTGGCTAACGACGTGTACGCCCAGATTGGTCTGGTGATGTTGGTCGGCCTGCTGGGCAAGAACGCGATCTTGATCGTGGAATTCGCGGTCCAACGTCGGCTGGAAGGCGTGTCTCTCCAGGAGGCGGCGGTCGAAGGCGCAAAACTGCGGTTCCGGCCGATTCAGATGACGTCGTTCGCGTTCATCGCGGGTCTGCTTCCGTTGGTGGTGGCCAGCGGCGCCGGGGCGATCGGCAACCGAACCATCGGCACGACGGGAGCCGGCGGCATGCTGGTGGGCACGGTGATCGGAGTCTTGGTCATTCCCGGCCTGTATTATTTATTCGGGCAACTGGACGGCGGACGCAAACTCCTCAAGGACGAGACCCATGGACCACTGAGTGAGGTTGCCGGACACCGAGCCGAAGCAGAAGAAGAACACGATCACGTTCACGTGTAGCCTCCTGCTGGTTCTGCCGTCCTGTGCGAACAAGCTTGACAGAACGTTCACGCGAACTACAATACTCCTGCTGAAATCCGCGAATTGCGCGTTGAGCCTTGCATTTTTTGATGGGCCCTGCCAGCGAATGTCAGACAAGCCAACAATCCAAACCGTTGGTAAAGTTGAGATTTGATGCTAGCCGGTACGTGTTCTGGCTGCATGGATTCTGAGCCTTTCACCGCACCCGGGACCTGAATGACGATGATGGGACGCTTCGTCGATCATGGGATTCGCATCCTGGCGGCCGTGGCGCTGCTGCTGACGGTGATGTGTTCACCGATTCGGCTCACCGGGTCATACCCTACAGCCACCTCTCCCGACTACCTCCCGCGCAACTTCGTCATCCTCAATAATGGGTACAGCGGCCAATTTGCGATGTCGGCCCGCCCCTCCTTGAGGGAGGCGGACTCCCTCCAGTCCGATATCGAGGACGAACTGGACGCCGATATTGAGGATGAACTGACCGTAAAATCCCCGCTGGCTTCCGTATCCTTCGACGTACTGCCCTCTCCCTGTCCCGAGCCTTACTCCCCACGGCTCACCTACGCTGTCTCGCTAGTGGCCCGACCGCGCCGCTGCTGAGACTATACCCCCGACCAGCGTCGTCCTCATCACGCGGGCGCGATCGTTGGGGGGGGATGGCCGAACGTTCCCATCAGGTCCGTGATCGGCCCGGCTATCGCCCCGAGGGACTGCGCGCCGTCATCGACCGTCGCCCGGGTGCCCGCACGATCGGCCGGGCCGAGGTGCCTCCCGGCAATGCTCGTGAAATCGCGTCATCCGACGTGCATTTGCCCGTTTCCTTCGCAGTCTACAGCAAGGAACCTGGCCATCGGAGATTTCTCGCCCGAGGTGTGGATGTTAACCGGCCGCGAACCCGCCAGGAGCAGTAAGGGCCATGAATACCATCGTCTTTGCCATACGGCGACCCATCAGAACCCTCATGTTGGTCGTCGTGTTTGTAAGTGGCGGCGTCCTGGGGTTGGCGAATATGCAGCCCCACCAGGAGCACCAGAGGATCCTGGTCACCAGCCCCAAGGCAACGGACGTCATCATTACGCAGCGACATGTCTGCCAAATCCACGCACATCTAAAAATCAATATTTATGCATTTCAGGATGGATATCTCGAGGAGATCTCAGTCAAGGGGGGCCAGGCGGTGAAGAAGGGCGATTCGATGTTCAAGATCAAGGCGAAGGCCGAATTGAACTTGACCAACATCAAAGCACCTTTCGACGGCATCGTCGACCGCCTCCACAAGCAAGTGGGCAGCCCGCTCAAGGAGAGGGACATCCTCACGACCTTGTCCGATAACCGCGTGATGTGGGTCTATTTCAACGTACCCGAGGCCCAGTACCTCGAATACATGGCCAGCCCGAAGCAGGATCAGGGGGATCGGAAAGTCGAACTCGTGCTGGCAAACGGCAACAAGTTCCCGCGGAGCGGCAAAATCGGTGTGATCGGGGCCCAATTCAACAACGAGACCGGGAACATCGCCTTCCGGGCGGATTTCCCGAACCCGGACGGCCTGCTGCGTCACGGCCAGGCCGGTGCCATCATGATCCACCGAACCTTGCATGATGCCATCATCATCCCTCAGCGGGCGACTTACGAGTTTCTCGATAAGCGGTACGTTTACGTCGTCGGCAAAGATGACGTAGTGCATCAGCGCGAGATCGTCCCCCAGCACGAAATGGATGACATCTATGTGATCAAGAAGGGAGTCGGTGTGGGCGACAGGATCGTTGTCGAAGGAATCCTACAGGTTCGCGACGGCGAGAAGGTGAAATACGAGTTTCGTGCCCCGGAAGAGGTGATGGAAAAACGGGAAAACCACGCAGACAAGATCGTGGTCACCAGCCCCAAGGCAACGGACGTCATCATCACCCAGCAATATGTCTGCCAGATCCACGCGCAACGCCACATCAACGTTCGTGCCTTGGAGAACGGGCATCTCGAGGAGATCTCAGTCAAGGCGGGCCAGGCGGTGAAGAAGGGCGATTCGATGTTCAAGATCAAACCGGCCAAAGCGAACCTGACGAAGGCCGAATCGAACTCTACCGACGTCAGCACACCTTCCGACGCGATTGCTCTGGCCAGGTCCGAAGTCTTAATTCGCGAACTGAACTTTACCGACGTCCGAGCACCTTTCGATGGCATCGTTAACCGCCTGCACGAGCAGTTAGGCAGCCTGATCAAGGAGGGGGACATCCTCACGACCTTGTCCGATAACAGCGTGATGTGGGTCTATTTCAATATATCCGAGAAACAATACCTCGAATACATGGCCGTCCGGAAGCAGGATAAGGAGGATTCGAAAGTCGAACTCGTGCTGGCAAACGGCAACAAGTTCCCGCAGAGCGGCAAAATCGGTGCGATCGAGGGCCAATTCAACAACGAGACCGGGAACATCGCCTTCCGGGCGGATTTCCCGAACCCGGACGGCCTGCTGCGTCACGGTCAGACCGGCACCGTCCTGATCCACCGAACCTTGCATGACGCCACCGTCATCCCGATACGGGCGGCTTACGAGATCATGGACAAGCGATACGTCTACGTGGTCGACAAAGATGACGTGGTGCATCAGCGTGAGATCGTCATCCAGAACGAGCTGGACGACATCTTCGTCATCAAGAAGGGACTCGATGTGAACGACAGGATCGTTTTCGAGGGAGTCCGACAGCTTCACGACGGCGAGAAGGTGGAATACGAGTTTCGTTCCCCGGAAGAGGTCATGGCAAACCAAAAAAACCATGCGGAATAGCAACCGCTTCCTGATACGGAACCCGAGGAGATTATTCTAGAACCATGTTCACAAAAATCCTCCATCAACCGGCACTCGCGATCGTCATCTCAACTATCCTCTTATTCCTGGGGGTGCTGGGGATCAAGACCCTGCCGATCGCACAGTTCCCCGACATCGCGCCGCCGACCGTGATGGTCTCCATTTCCTATCCCGGCGCCAGCGCCAATGTCCTGGTCGAATCGGTTCTGATCCCGTTGGAGCAATCCATCAATGGCGTTCAGAACATGCGCTTCATCACCTCCTCCGCCTCGAGTGCCGGCGAGGCGGCGATCATCATCTACTTCGAGCCGGGCACGGATCCCAATATCAATGTCGTGAACGTGCAAAACCGGGTCAACATCGTGCTCTTCCAGCTCCCGCCCCTGGTGGTGCGCGAGGGGATCCTCGTCAGCCAGGTCGTGCCGAGCATGCTGATGTACGTGAATATTTACAGCACGGATCCAAACGCCGACCAGAAAGATCTCTTCAACTTTGCCAACGTCTACGTCATGCCCCGGCTCAAGCGGATCAAAGGCATGGGCATCCCCAGGAATCTCGGCAACCGCATCTTTGCGATGCGGGTTTGGCTGAATCCCGACCGCATGCGTGCCTACAACTTGTCGTCCGAGGATGTCATGAAGGCTCTGTCGGAACAGAGCGTGATTGGTTCGCCCGGACGGCTCGGCCAGGCCACAGGGAGGACGTCTCAATCAAAGGAATACGTGTTGACCTATATCGGGCGTTTTAACAAGCCAGAGCAGTATGAAAGCATTATTTTGAAAGCAAATCCCGATGGGGAGATCCTGCGGCTCAAGGACGTCGCCCAGGTGGAGTTGGGTCCCCAGTTCTTCGACATTTACTCGGACATCAACGGGCGTCCCGCGGCGTCCATCGTTCTCAAGCAGGCTCCCGGCTCCAACGCCGCCGAGGTGATCGAGGAAATCAAGAAGGAACTCCAGCTGATCAAGAAGGAATCATTCCCTCCCGGGATGGACTACGAATTCGCCTACGACGTCTCCAAATTCCTGGACGCCTCGATCGAAAAGGTGCTGCACACCCTACTCGAGGCGTTCATTTTGGTGTCGCTCGTGGTCTACATGTTCCTCGGGGATTTACGATCCACGCTGATCCCGACACTCGCGGTTCCGGTGTCGCTGGTCGGGACCTTCTTTGTCTTGCGGTTGATGGGGCTCTCGATCAACCTGATCACACTCTTCGCGATGGTACTCGCGATCGGTGTCGTGGTGGACGATGCGATCGTGGTGGTCGAGGCGGTGCATGCCAAGATGGCCCAGAAGCACTTATCGCCCTACCGGGCAACCATGGAGGTCGTGCACGAGATCTCCGGCGCGATCATTGCCATCACCCTCGTGATGACGTCCGTCTTCGTTCCGGTGACGTTCATTCCCGGGGCGGTCGGCACCTTCTACCGCCAGTTTGGGATCACGATGGCCACGTCCATCATTCTGTCCGGCCTGGTGGCCCTGACGCTGACGCCGGTACTCTGTGCGATGATTCTCAAGCCCCACAGCCCCACCGGCACTGACTCCCACACGAACGACACCGACCCTAACACCCCCACGAGCGACACCGGCACTGACTCCCCCACGAGCCACGTGGAAAGGCCGCGCGGACTCGGAGTCAAGCTGCTGTTTGCGCTGGGAGGGTTGCTGGTCCTGGGCGGAATCACGTATCTGGCCTATGAGTTGTGGGGGCCGGTTGGCTTCCTGCTCATTCTTCTGCCGTTGGTGCGGGGTCCTTTTGACCGCGCCGTCGAGAAGGTCACGGGCGGTTATGCCGCGATCGTGCGGCGGATCGCCACGCGCCGCACGCTGACCATGGCCGTCGTCGGGGGTTTTGCCGCCGGTATCGTTCTTGTCAATACGCAGCTCCCGACGGGGTTTATCCCGGGCGAGGACCAGGGCATCATCTACGCCGTCCTCCAGACGCCTCCGGGCTCCACGCTCGAGTACACCAACGACAAATCCCAGGAGCTGGAGAAGATCGCCAAGGAGATCGAGGAGGTCACCTCCGTCACCTCGTTGGCCGGTTATGAAGTCCTGACCGAAGGCCGCGGCTCGAACTCGGGAACCTGTATCATCAACCTGAAGACCTGGGCCGACCGCACGCGAACCGCCCGCCAGATCATTGTGGATCTCGAAGAAAAATGCCGCCGGATGAGCAACGTGAAGCTCGAGTTCTTCGAACCGCCCGCGGTTCCCGGCTTTGGCACCGCCGGGGGTATCTCCTTGTTGGTCCTCGACAAGACGTTCTCCGCGGATTACCAGCACCTCGGAGAAGTGACCGAGAAATTCATGGCCGCCCTGAAAAAGCGTAAGGAGGTGACGAACCTGTTCACCTTCTACGCCGCCAACTACCCGCAGTACGAGCTGATCATCAACAAAGACATGGCCTATCAGAAGGGCGTGTCGATCAAGGCAGCGATGGACAGCCTCAACATCCTCATTGGCAGCACCTGGGAGCAGGGATTCATTCTCTTCAACCAGTTCTACAAGGTATTCGTCCAGGCCCGGCCGGAGTTCCGGCGCTACCCCGAGGATCTGGAGAACCTTTTCGTCAAGAACGACCAAGGGGAAATGGTCCCCTACTCCGCGTTCATAACGCGCGAAAAGAGGCAGGGTTTGAATGGAATCACCCGGTATAACCTGTTCACCTCCGCCGCCATTCAATGCGCGCCGGCTGCTGGCTACAGCACCGGTCAAGCCATCCAGGCGATCAAGGAGGTCGGTGTCGAGACGCTGCCTCGCGGTTTCGACGTCGGCTGGTCGGGTCTCTCTTATGACGAGTCAAAAAAGGGGAATGAGGCAATTTATATCTTCCTCATCGTCGTCGCGTTCGTCTATCTGGTGTTGGTCGGGCAATACGAGAGCTTTATCCTGCCGCTGGCCGTGATCCTGTCGCTGCCGGTCGGGCTTTTCGGTTCGTTCTTCTTCCTGCAGGCCATGGGTTTGGCTAACGACGTGTACGCCCAGATTGGTCTGGTGATGCTGGTCGGCCTGCTGGGCAAGAACGCGATCTTGATCGTGGAATTCGCGGTCCAACGTCGACTGGAAGGCGTGTCTCTCCAGGAGGCGGCGGTCGAAGGCGCAAAACTGCGGTTCCGGCCGATTCAGATGACGTCGTTCGCGTTCATCGCGGGTCTGCTTCCGTTGGTGGTGGCCAGCGGCGCCGGGGCGATCGGCAACCGAACCATCGGCACGACGGGAGCCGGCGGGATGCTGGTGGGCACGGTGATCGGAGTCTTGGTCATTCCCGGCCTGTATTATTTATTCGGGCAACTGGACGGCGGACGCAAACTCCTCAAGGACGAGACGCATTCCCCTCTCAGTGAGGTATTTGAGCACAACCCAGAGGACGGACACAACGAACAGGAGTCATGAGAAGCACCTAAATGGCTTTGCACGATCCTGGGAGGGCGAGCCTCCCGGTGAGTTCTGTCCCCATCCTGATCGGACGGAGCCTCGCCCTCCCGGAATCACGCAAGGCCATCTAGCCAGAATTTGGAATGCCACGCATAAGAAGCACGTGGCTGAGGAGGCTCATGAATCAGTGAGGTGGAGTCCATTTCCGGGACAGCTCGGGATTCGACCGCGTCTTTTTCCTTGGGCCGGCATTACTCAGTGGCGGGCTCGCCTCCATCGGGCCGACAGATGGCGAGGCGGCGACGCAAGAATTCTCGATCGGCGCGGGCCGTGGTAAGGCTTAGGGCTTGCCGCCAGGCGCGCTCGGCGGCGGAGTGTCGGCCGAGGCGGAAATGGAGCTCGCCGATCACCACGTGCCAACCGGGATAACGTGTGGGAACGTTTTCCGGTAGAACAGCGGCCAATCGCTCGAGGCCGGCTTGCGGGCCGTGCACGTAAGCTTCGACGACCGCGCGGTTGAGGGAGTTCAGCGGCGACGGCGCGATGCGATCGAGCGTGTCGTACAATTCGGCCATCCGTAGCCAATCGGTATCAGCGAAGGTCGGCGCACGACAGTGCTCCCAGGCGATGCCGGCTTCCACGTGATAGCGCGTCAACTCGTCACCGGCGGCTGACCTGGCGAGCCACGCCATACCTTCACGCACGTCGCTCCAGTTCCAGGCGGAGCGATCCTGTTCCTCAAGCAGAACGATGGCGCCGTCGAGAGCGACGCGCGCGTCGAAGCGGGCCCCGTGGAAGCACATCAGCGCGAGCAAGGCATGGACCGCCGGCACGTCGCCGACGGGATGGGCGGCGAGCATCCGCGCCAGCCGGCGGGCCTCATCGCACAGGCCACGGCGGATCGGCATGTCGCCATGGGTGACGTGGCAGCCCTGACTGAAGAGGAGATAGACGACCGCGAGAACCGCGTCCAGCCGAGCGCAAAGCTGGGCCGCAGCCGGCGTGTCAAAATCCACGTCCAGCTCGCGCAGTCGATCCCGCGCCCGCTCAATCCGCTTCTGGACATTGGCGTCGGTGGTGAGCAATGCGCGGGCAATCTCCGCGGTGCTGAAACCGCAGATCGTCCGCAGCGCGATGGCGACGCGGGATTCGGCCGGCACCGCTTCGTGGCAGCAGACGAAGAGCAGGCGAAGCGGTTCGTCGCCGATCTCGTCGGCGAAATGCGCTTCGGGCTGCGACGATTCCCGCTCGGCGTCTTCGGCCAGGCGCGGCAATGCCAGGGCGTGGGTTCGCTCCCGCCGCAACGCATCGATCGCCAGGTTGCGGGCGGTGCGGTAGAGCCAGCCGGCTGGGTCTTCAGGCACGCCGCGGCGAGACCAGATTTCCAGGGCCTGCACGAGCGCGGCTTGAACGACGTCCTCGACGAGGTCGAGCCGGCGCACGCCGAGCGACCGGGTCAGCACGGCGACGAGCCGGCCGAACTCGTGGCGAAAGAAGTGCTCCACCAGCGCTCGGGGTTCGCTCATGCGTAGCCAGCAAATTCGCGGATCTCGATCGTATGGCCGGGCGGACACTCACGGGCGATCGCCAGCGCCGCGTCGTAGTTGTCGGCCTGGATGATCGCGAAGCTGACGATGATTTCCTTGGCTTCGACGTAGGGACCGTCGGTCACGAGTCCATCCTTCAGAACTCGGCCGCTATGCTTCAATCCGTCGCCTCCGGGCACAATCGCTGCGCTGAACTTTTGCATCCATGTGTACCAGCCCGTCTGCAACGCCTGCATTTCCTCAGGAGACGGCTTGGGACGGCTCTCCGTGGATTCGCGATAGATGAACAGAAACTTCGCCATGACGGTACTCCCGACGGTTTCGCATACGCGGGCGGAGGCCTGTCCTCCGCCTTGTGTGAATACAACGAACGAGCTGCAACCGTTCGGACACCGGCGCAGGAGAAAAGCATCGACACGCCCGATACGATTCGCGCAGCTCGCTGAGCCAGTGCTTCCGCTGCTGAGGGCTCGTAGTGGTGGCCGGGATGCGCATCTGGGATACGGTCATCTGGGACACGTTGACAAAGGCGTCCATCCCGAATTCGCGAACGACCGCCGCCATGGTCACGGTCGCCGTCATGTACCCGTCGGACACAGACATGCCGAAGTCGCCCCGCCGAGAGCCGATGGCAATCCGCTAGAAGTCGGCCGGTTCGAGTAAGTCTCCAACTACCACCTCGGCGCCGGCGACCCGCAAGGCCACCGCCCGGTCGTCCTCGCGGCGGACCATGGCGCGAGCCGGAAGCCCGAGCTGGAGGAGCTTGCTTGGAAGACGCGGCCCTTGCGAAATAGGTCAGCGACGCAGCTCAAATGAAAATAGCCACTTACGACGAATCGCAAGTGGCTATGAGTGGAGGCGGCGGGAATTGCACCCGCGTCCCAGAATCCACAACTCGATACACAGAATAGCACTTGCGGCGACACCCCTCTTCACTGTCTGCATATAGCCTGCACAGATTTGGATCTGCGCGAGCTTGTCGCTTCCTGGCACCGGCTGCCGGCGGATGTCAGGGCAAGGATACTGCGAATCGCGCCGGCGTCGAGGGGGAAATCTCGGCGCACTGGCGAGTAGACTATTCTGATTTTCGGCGTTGCAGAACGGAAGTCGCCCTAGGCGGGATTCGTCGGGCTACGAGATCGCTTAGGTTGGAAGAAGTCGAAGAAAACCAGGATACGACTTGAGCTATCAAATTGAAAATAGGTCCGACCGCAGGATGACCCCAGGATGACCCGTCGAGAAGCATGCCTTAAGTATTCGCCACGACGCCGGATCTCGTGTTGTCGATGGTTAGCGACCGGGACGCTGCCTGAAGTGAACGAGGGTATTGGCGGCGAACATCGCGTCGATTGCCGCGGCTGTCGGGTTGCCTTTTCGCGCGAGGGGGATTCCGCCCGTCGTGGCATGGTCGGATTTGATCGTCGCGATGTAGTCACCGCCGGGTTGGCCGTCGTCGTTCCCGTCGATCTCGCGGCCGAGCGTGTCTGTCACGAGCGCGGCGTTGACGATTAACTCCTCCGGCTTCGTCAGGTTTACGGTGCCCCGAGGCGTTAGTGTCACCTGGTGGTTGGAGCCATTGTACACCGCCGAGGCCAGCGCAACGGGTTTGCCGAGCTTGGTTGTCGCCGGCTTTTTGTGCTTTCCCTTCCCCGTGGCCTTCACCTTGATGACGGGCACGAGCTCGTAGGCGCCGATGTTGTCAGCCGCACCGGCGTTGAGCGCTCCGCTGATCTGAAGAACCAAGACCGTCTCCTTCTTCGCCTTCTTCCCCTTTCCAAGTTTGATCGTTTCCACCTGCAATGATTGGACGATGACGAGTGGGGGCGGCTGCGTATTGACCACGGTTATCTTAGCCTGGGCAGCGCTCGGCGTTGGCTGGACGTCGCCGAGGTTATCGGTCGCCACGCTGTAGAAGCCGTACGTGTGGCCGAGTTGGCCTGTGAAGGTGGTCGATGTCAACGTGGTATTGGTCAAGAAAGCCGTAAACGGCCCACCGTTGTCCGAGTCGTAGATCGTGTACGACGCGATGCTCGTAGCGCCTACCCCCGGAGAGCCGCTCCAGCTCACCGTGAAGCTCGTGCCCGTCGTGGTGGCGGGCAAGACAGCGACAACGCTGGTGGGCAAGCCGACGAGATAAGTGGTCGTCTGGGCCGCCGCCGGCGGCGGCTGGACGTTCCCCAAGTTGTCGGTGGCGATGCTGTAGAAGCTGTATGCGTCGCCGAACTGGCCCGTAAATGTCGCCGAGTTCGCGGTCGTGTCAGACTTCCAGAGTGTGAACGGCCCTCCGTCGTCGGAAACATAGACGTTGTACGACGCGATTCCGGCGCCTTGGCTGCTGTCCGGCAGCAAGTCCTGGCCGCTCCACGAGACGTTGAAGCTCGTCTGCGATTCCTTGGCCGGGAGCGCCTGCACGCTGCTGGTGGGCGGGGTGACGTCGACGGTGTTGAGAGTTTGCGGGGTTTCCATCGCCGCGTTGACATCGAAAACAATGCTGGCCTGGCCCGTGACCCGCGTGTCCGAGGCCAGTCCGGCTTTCGGGTCAATGGTATAGCTCACGAGGCCCGACCCGGCAAAGTCGGCATTGTCGGGCGGCAGAAAACCGGCCAACGGGTCTGTCACTTCCTGACCGGTCACGGGGTTAATGGACGTCATGGTCCAGGTAACGACGCCCGTGTCGGGATTGAAAGCGGCGGTGACGTCAACAGGGTTGGGGTCGGTGCCTACGTGGACCTGCGTGGTGTAATTTTGAAGGCCGGGCGGAACCTGGATTTCGACGTTGTTGAAGTAGATTTGCTGAAGCTGGAAGGTGCTCCAGTCGAGGTTGGCGGAGAGTTGGTCGGTGATCACGACCTGTGCTGCCGGCGCAGCGGCCGTGGGCATGTTTTCAAAGTCGATCGTGTAGGGAATTGTCTGATCGCCGACAATCCAGCCGACCGGCCCAAATCCGCCCGCGATCATGTCGTTGGGATCGCCGGACTGGACCACCTTTTCGGTAGCCGATCCCAAGGTTTGGTGCATTACAGTGGCTGGGGGAACGGGCACAACCACTGGTGGTTGCCAAGTGGTCAGAACAGTGTCCAAAGTCGCTTGGCCGCCCCCCGGCAGCGTCCCGTACGCGAACGTATAGTTGGAATGCCAGTTGAAAGAAATACCGCCGCCAAACAAAGACACTGAGGTCCCGGCAGCGCTAACCCCGATCAAAGTAGTAACGAACTGCAGGGATTCACCAGGACCAAAAAATCCGGCCTTGTCTGAAGGCGCGTCCTCAAACTGAAAAGTGAAGTTATCCAGAACGCCACCCCTAGGGCCGCTGCTTCGCCAATCTGGTGGACTCTCGTCAATGTAGGAAAACCCGCTTGCATAGAGATCACCGGTTATGGTGTCAGCGACGTTGGGCAGGTAAGGCGAAAAGTCGCTGTAGGTATAGTTCACAGGATCCATGTGCGTCAGTGGCTTTTCGGTGCCGGCGGGAACTTGACTACCGTCAGGCAGAGTAGTATATCCGTTTGCCCTGGTCCCCCGGAGTAAGCAAGCCAGTCTGAGGGTTCAGTTACCGTCTGGGACCAGTTGAAATGATTGACGCCACATATCATTGTACGCTTGTTGGAGGGTCAGAGCCCCTCCGGCCGGCGTAAAGGTAGCTGTGATTGATGCTCCCGTGGGGGGGTAACCGTGACAGAATTAGTAAGGATCACGGCAGGTGAGACATCAAACGCAATAACGTTTGTGCTTGGGTCAAAATCATTTAGGGTGTTGCCAGGATCGGTAACAGCCAACAGGTACATCGTTCCCATTGGCGTTCCCATTGGCGGAGGAGCCAAGCGTGCTGGCTGTCACTGGTTGAAGACCGGAGGCTCCATTCCCTGTGCCGGCGGGGATTGTTATTTCTTTGGCCAGCGTGTCGGCGCCTGGGGTTATACGAGGAGCTGTTTGGTGCCCAAAACAGATCAAGACTCGTTGCTTGCGCGAGCGGTCCACCCGCAACATTGTAGCTGTAATAGACACCGCCCCCCGCTCCTGTGTCGAATTTCAAGGTTGTTGGCGTTACCTCAGGTTGATCGTCGGTAAGGGTCCAGGTTTCGGAATTGGAGGATCCGGGTGGATACGATCCCGCGGTTACGAGGACCATTTCCGAGCCCGATTGCGGCCACGTTGCCCCTGCCGCTACTGTGATCGTGGCCGGTATTAGGCTCGTCGCGTAGGGCGTGCCATTAAATAATAGTTGCACGTTCGCACAAGGTGATGTCAGACCCGCCCGTGTTGGTGATTTTGACATCAACCGTATAGGGCTGGCTACACTTGACTTCCGCCGGGGAAACCGTCACGGTAGAATTTAGTCTTTCCTAGGGTCGGCGAATTTGACAATGCCGCCTTTGAGTGTGGGGTCCTTCCTCCGGAGAGGTAACGCTTACGCTGAATCCGCCGGTCGGGATGCCGTTCAGGTCGAAGGTGGCATCGACCAGGGATGAGTTAATAACGTTTACGGACGTGGCCGTGTACACGTTCCCGTCGGAGTCGGTAATCTCGTACGTCATCCCCTACGCCCAGTTGACCGCCCTTTAGCTGGAGGGTTACCTGGCCGCGTGTTGTTGATGGTCGTGGGGCTGAACGAATCCAGCTCGAAGCCCAGGGCATGCGCCGTCAGCGTGAATGCACTGCTGGCTCCGCTGAGAGCGCTCGCTTGCACCAGCACGTAATACTGCTGCGCAACCGTGTTCGGCACGAGGGCCGAAACCTTCGCGGAGTTCCATTGCGTCTGGGTCTCGTCATAGTGCTGGGCGCTGGGCATGTAGCCCTGGCCGATGTAGATTCCCGCGGCCCCTCTCGTGTCGGCCATGTTCAGATTCACCTGGATGTCCTGCCCGGCCTGTGGAACGAATTCGTACCAAGCCTGCGAGCCAACGCCGTTGAACTGCCCGGAGACCGTCCCGGCGTCAATCGCCAACGTTGGCACGGACAAAGCGACGGGCGCGGGGGAGATGAGCGTGGTTTTGGCCGTGTTCGCGCCCGACGAAGATGTCGCCGGCTGAGTTCACCTCGACTGCCCAGTAATGCGTTCCAGCCGCATCGCCCGGCACATCAACGGTGGCCGAGAGGTTGCAGCTTTGCCCCGGACCGAGCGTGACGCCCTGGCCGACCAGGAGCTGGGCGGCCAAGATCTCCACCTGGTTCGGGCCAGGGTTGCTCACGAGGTAGATGCTGTCGTGCCACGGCCCGACGACCGTGCCCGTGCCGATGTTGGCGTCGGTCCAGTCAATGATCGCCTGGCCGCCCGCCGTGGCGGTGCCCGGCCCGACGACGGACGTCACGATCATGTCGAGATTCGACAGGGCCGACTCGACAAAGTTGTAGGCCCCCATGTCGGCATAGGTGCCGCTCGGTTCGGCACACCGGTTTTGGGATTGGTCCGCGGATCGTTGTACATCGGGTCGCCCAGCATGTCGGTGGCAGGAGCGACGAGGGCGTTGCCGGAATCGATACCTGGGCTGAGGTAGTTCAGGCGATAGTCTGCCGCCTGCGGCGTTGACGTACTTGGGGTTCGCCGAGATGTCGCCGTTCGTGCCGGTGGGATCGGTCATCCCGCTGTAGTTCACCGCGCCCGCGACGGTCGTCCAGACGTCCGAGTAAGTGAATGACATTTCCCCAGAGCTGTCGATCTCGACGCCGATTTGTTGGCTATTGGTCACGATGCAGTTTGCGGCCGAGATGCTGCCGGCCTCGTGCGCGTACATGCCGATAACATTCCCGTCGAACGTGCTGTTGACGATCGAGACTGTCGACCCACCGTCGGTACTAGACAACGGCGCGGTCGGTGTCGGTGAAAAGGCTGTTGGAGATGCTCGTGTTTCCTCTATCGACCGTATCGAGGCCGTCATAGAGTGCGTTACTGATAACCCCATCGGAAAAAGCTCACCGTGCCTCCGGAATCGAGGATCGCGCCGCTTGTAATGCCGGTGTTTCCAGCCCCGCTGCCATAGAACACTTCGACGTGGTCGAACGCGGCCGAGCCGTTGACTAAAACTTGCCCCCAGTCGCCGGGAGCGGGCGTTTGCGCAGCCACCGTTGGTGTCGCCGCCGTAGGAGCCGTCGTTGATCGAAGTGAAGATGATCGGCTGAGCCACGGTCCCGTCGGCAATCAACTGCCCGCCGGACTCGACGGTGATTCCCGAGCCGGCGCCGAACTTGACGACCGCGCCGGGTTGGATCGTCAGCGTAACGCCGCTGGGAATCGTCAACTCCGTCGGACCTCGTAGGTGAGCGTGCCAAGCCAGGTCTGGCTCGAGAGCAAGCGTGCCGCTGAACGACGTGACCTGGTAGCGGACCTGGGTGTATTGATTGAAAGGAACGACCCGCCGCCCTGGACCGCGATGCCGCTCCAGTCGCCCGGCACGGGCAGCGTGGCGCTCGCCGTCCATTTTGGTGTCGCCGCCGACCGTGCCGTCTTCCACGGACGTGAAGATGATGGGGGCGGCCGACGTGGCCCCCGCAGCGTCGAGCGTGCCGCCGCTTTGGATCGTGATCCCGGTCCCGTCGACAAACTTGACGATCGCGCCGGGCTGCAGCGTCACGGTTACGCCCGAAGGTATCGTCACGTTGCCGCTGACTACGTTGACCTGGGCGCTGGTCCAGGTTTCGTTCGCGGCGATCGTGCCCGAGTACCAGGCGGCGGTGTTGTTGATCGCCACCTGCTGCTGGCACTGCCCTACCTCGTTGCCGGAGGCGTCATGCACCACGGCTTGCAGCTCGTACTGGCCGTCGGGCACGCTGGTGGTGTTCCAGTTGCACGAGCCGGTCAGGGGCTGATCGGCGGCAAGCGCGATGGCTTGCCCCGCCTGGTAGGCAGTGATGTCGACCGTGGTCGTTGCCGGGTTGTAGCCCAGCGCGCTCCAACTGACGGTTGCCAGGCCATGGAGCAGGGTCGGGACGTTTTCAAACGTGGGCGCGAGCACGGTGACCGTGGCCGTGGCGGTCGTGCCGAGCAGCCCGGCGTGTTGGCAGCGATCGCGTCCTGCACGGTGAAACTGCCGGTAGCGAGCGAACCCGCAGTCGGCGTAAACTTCAGGCCCGCAGCGCCTTGAGCGGCGGTAATGAACATGCCGTTTGTCACCGGCGTGACGCCGTCGTTGAGGAACAGCGACCCGCCCGTAATCCCCGTGATTTGAAAGTCCGTAATCAATGAGGTATCGACCGAGCCGGGCGTGATCACCAGGCCCGATGAGGATTGCACGTTCTCGCCGGTCGTCGCATTCGTGACCGTCGGGATTGGCGGCTGCACGGTGATCGTGGCCGTGGCCGCCGAGGCGGGGATCAGCCCCGAGGTGTCGCCGGTCGTCGATTCCTCGGCGGTGAAGCTGCCAGTGGCCAGCGAGCCGGTCGTGGGGGTGAACTTCAGGCCGGCCGCGCCTTGGGCCACTGAAATGAACTCACCGTTTGTGACGGGCGTTACGCCGTCGTTGAGAAACAGCGAGCCGCCGGCGATGTTGGTGATCTGAAAGCTGGTGATCGTTCCGACGTCCGCCGCGTTCGGCGTGATTACCAGACCCGAAGTGGTCTGCACGTCCTCGCCGGTCGTGGCATTCGTGACGTTGAGAGCCAAGGTCGTCACCCAGATGCCGCTCGGAGTATCCAGCCCCGAAACCAGCGAGGCATTAACCGTCAGGCCGGAGGTGGTGTATTCGCCGATCGTGTCGCCGTACGGGTCTAGTAACAAAAAGGTCCGTTCCCGCAATTGCAATGCCGGTGGGAAAGATCGACACCGAGACCAGGGAAGCGTTCACCGTCGCGCCGGAGGTGGTGTATTCGCCGATCGTGCTTCGGCCACCAGAGGTACGTGACAAACAGGTCCGTTCCCGAGATTGCAATTTCAGACGGGTAATTCAAGCCCCGAGACCAGCGAGGCGTTCACCGTCGCGCCGGAGGTGGTGTATTCGCCGATCGTTCCGGTTAAGTAGTTTGCAACAAAAAGGTCCGATCCGGAGACGGCTATGGCCTTGGGTCCATTCAGCCCGGTGATCAGCGACGCGTTTACCACTGCGCCGGAGGTAGTGTATTCGCCGATCGTGTCGGCAGAATCATTGGAGACAAAGAGGTCCGATCCGGAGATTGCAATGCCGATGGGACCGTTCAACCCCGAGACCAGAGAGGCGTTCGACCGTCGCGCCGGAGGTGGTGTATTCGCCTATCGTGTCGCCGTACGCGTTTGTAACAAAAAGGTCCACCCCGGAGACGGCTATGGCTGTGGGTGCATTCAGCCCGGTGATCAGCGACGCGTTTACCACTGCGCCGGTCGTGGTGTACTCTCCAATCGTATTGGAAACTAAGTTCGTCACATAGATTGGCATGCCGGTGCTCAGCAGCTGACGCGACTCGAGTTGCTCGATGCCCAGCCGTGCGGCGCTGCCTATCCCGCGGGCCGCTTGCGGAATGGCTTTGATTGCTTCGAATTGGCAACATGTCTCATGGCGGCCTCTTGCGGCATGCCTGCGCTGTTTCGTTAGGGAAGAGTCGCGACCAGTGAAAAAAGGGTGCATGACGTTTTTCGATCGACTCAGGCAGGCGGTATCGGTGCCGTGACGGCATTGACGCGAGCCGTTCAATGCTCGCCGAAATCGCAGATGGTTGAAATCCCCTGCTCGCCAGAGTTCGTCACAAAGGACGCCAATACAATGAGTGGACGATGATTGTGCCTTCGCAGCTCGAGCGTGCTTGCGCAGTCAGGCCGAGGAGCACAGTCAGATACCCCGCGCGTACCATACCCTGGTTCCGCCGGAGCCAGGGGCGAGCCTCTCGATTTTCCCTCAGTGCCATTGACGAGGTCCTTCGATTTACAGCACCTGTTTGCTCGCCTTGTAGACGACGTCCAACGGCCAATGACGGGCAAACATCGTCACGAGCCACAAGAGGCTCGTGCCGAGATCTATCTTAAACAGCTACACATCACGGCAGTGCCTCGCGGCCTTTCTGACTCGGTGATGCGCAATATGGGTCCGAAGGCCCGCTCCGAGCGCTCGCTGTAAACATCCCCCAAGATTTGCTCACTTCACGAAACAAGCAGCAGCAGAAACACTCTTGCCGTCGATTCACCGGGGCTCAACCTTTCGCGCACGTCGGCATGCACAACCTGCCCTTCGGGATGACCTCCCCAAATGGCACCTGTTATCTCTAATGCCAATCCATCGTCTCAGTCAAGGGTGGCGCTGATTCGTAAACCGAGAATTTTGGTTGTTTGCGCTCAAGTCCAGGGAAAGAGCGCGATCCGAGCCCTTGCAAACGAGAGTGGACAACCCAATGATCCCGCTAGCCCTCTGGTCTGTTCGCCAACGGTGTGTCCGCGGAACCAGCGGGTCTCGGTTCCGATGCTATTGCCGACCACCCCGGCGACCCTCTTTGGGAAAGGGGCCGATAGTGCTCGACATCGCCGAAGGCTCGCCGAAGGCCGAGTTTCCTGACAGCCTGACGCTGTCCTGGGCCGACGAGTTGCTCGATCGCCTCGAGAGTAGGCGGGTGATACGTCGGGTGCTGCTGATCCCGCCCGACTACACGCGGGCCCATTCTTGGGGCCGGGCCGCTGACCTGCCGGTTCTATGATCGGCTGCGTAATCCGGTCGAGGCGGCGATCTTGCCCGCGACCGAGACCCACTTTCCGGTCGCCGATGACGAGCGAGCGGCGATGTTCCCCGGCATCCCCCTCAACGCGTTCCGCGTGCACGACTCGTGCGGGAGCGTGCGGACCCTCAGCGAGGTCCCCGCAGAAGTCTTGGGGCGGCTCTCGGAGGGGGGGCAGGCTGCCGGTCGCCGTGCAGGTGGGTCGGCTGCTCGTCGAGGGCGACTGGGACGCGATCCTCTCGATCGGGCACCTCGTACCTCATGACGTAATTGGCATATTTAACTATGTCAGAGAACATCTTGGTGGGTTGCGGTGGGCCTCGACATAATCCACAAGTCGCACTCACTCGGGGCCGTCTATGGCATGGAGCGGATAATGGGCCGTGCCCGCACACCGTGCGCGACCTGCTGAACTGGGTGGCCGACCGCTTCCTCCGCCACCTGCCCATCACGTACGTCCTGACGTCCGCAGCCTGACCCCGGACGGCCGGCTCGTGACACGCAGTCTCTTCGCCGGGGACGATGGCGATTGCTACGATCGTGGGCCGGCATTTTGCCGCGCAGTTAATCTGGATGTCCTCGACCGTGCGCCGGCGAAGATCGTCGTGTACCTCGACCCGCAGTAATACAAGTCAACCTGGTTAGGGAACAAGGCCGTCTACCGCACGCGGATGGCGCCTCGCCGACGGGGGCGAGCCGGTGATCCTAGCCCCCGGCGTGCGCCAGTTCGGTTAGTTTTTTAGGATGCCGAGATCGACCCGCTGATCCGTCGCTTCGGCTACCGCGGCACCCGGGCGACTGTCGCGGCGGTCGAGACGCATCCCGACTGACCGCGAACCTCTCCGCCGCCGCCCACCTGATCCACAGCTCGTCCGAA
This sequence comes from uncultured Planctomycetota bacterium, assembly GCA_963845755.1. Lineage (GTDB taxonomy): Bacteria > Planctomycetota > Planctomycetia > Isosphaerales > Isosphaeraceae > CAWJTV01. The sequence goes on along the minus strand of CAWJTV010000031.1, from coordinate 147,537 downwards.
GGCCCGGTTCCGCATCACCTACAGCCCTGGACGACATAACCCGCGACGAGGTCGAGGGGGTCGGATATGAGTACGCCGCCCTGGGGCCGATGATCGAGCGCTATCCGCCCCACCAACTCCGAACGGGCTGAAATCACATCAAGGGCGAAGACGTCTACTTCGTCTCGAACCCCGCCCTTGTCTTTGGGGCACGGCGGAGCGATTGGGGTCATGAGCGAGGCCCTCCCCGACGCCGCGGCGCTGCATCAGCAGGTTAGCCGGAGTCCGCCAACCATTTGCGAAGCTCCTCGAAGCTTGAATAGCTCCGCAGCCCTGACAATGACATCTTTGACAAGAGCGGTTCTGTGACGAACATGACATGCGGCGTGATGACAACGTAAGTAATCGTCGAATAGGCGGTGAAGTCGTATTCCGGACCGCCGTTCGGAAACCGGGTGAAGTGGTTGGCGAGTTCCGCGAATTTCTTGTCGCCCTTCTCCAAGGTCGTCCTCGCATTCCTTATGACCGCAAACTCACCGCGATCATAGGCTGCGGTGTAAACCAAACTCTTGCACGACACCAGCAGGAGGACTCGGTTCTTGGCGGCAAAGGCGTCCACCTCGCCGAATGCTTTCCCGTCGATCCTAAAGTGATGCCCAACGAGCCGCTTTATGGAGGCGGGAGGCTTCCAAGCCGTAACGTCAATGGCTGACTGGACCGACTCCTCGAATGCCTTTGCCCGCGCGTTCGCCGGTTCGCCCTGGATTCCGGGGAATTGCAGCAGGTCTTGAAAGCGTCGAGTGGCGCCGTAGAGATTGACACCGAAGAGTTCGTCGCTGACGACGAACGCGACCGGTCCACCAAACAACGGGGAAGCCTTACCCTCCATGCGGAGAAGCCGTTCGCTAAACGGTTCATCCGAAGTATCGTCTGGAAATGTCGCCAGCAGTGGCTCATCTCGGTACATCTCTTCTCGAAAGTCACGATAGAGGCTATTGATTTGCTGCCTAGCGCCGATCATGTAGCCGGACTGGAGGATCTGCGACCGCATGGTTAACGAGTCGCCATAAAGAACGGTGGTGAGGTAGAAATGCGCTATCAGCGTAGGCAGTTCTGGACTCCAACAGGCAATCCCTTTTATATCGGGGTGGGACATTAAATCAATAATCGCTCGCAGTGGCATAGCACTAGTCGCATATCGCATCGCTACCGTATGGGCCAAATCAAATTCTTCAGCGGTTGCAATTGGTGGCAAGCCGGAGACCTTCCCCATCTGGAACAACGTCCGCTGGCCCTTGTGGGTCTTGGGGTCAAGAGACTCAATAGGAATTCCAATGTTTGCCAAGACGTTCGATTGAATATTGCGAAGATCAAACTCTTCTAGTGCCCGGTCGAGCACATCGTCACGTTGGCTTTTCGGCACAGGGAACGGTAACCCAGGATACGATTGATCAAAGGCCATGCCGCCGCCTTTGCCGACCACCCGATAAACGACCTGGTAATGCCGGAAGGCCTCGGCGAATCCGCAAATGCACGCAATCCGCCTCATCGCGGTGCCATCAAGGGGAAACGTGCCATCTGCCAGAGGTCGCTCGTAACGCATGCGCTGGGCCAGCCCCGCGGGTGGCAAGGATTTCGGTGACATGCCGATTATACGAACCCGTTGACGCGAGTCTTCCTGAGAAGACAAAGTCAGGAAGTCGCCGTAGATACCATAGCCAGCGGTAGCGGCCATAGCTCTTAGCGGCTTCGGTCTCGGCGTACCGTTCGAGCCGATGGAGGACTTCGTCCAAATACCGGGATGCCGGTTCCCCTTTCAAATCGGTTCGCTCCAGGCATTGGTCGATACGTGTTTGCTCGCCGATGCGGAACGCTTGGTATGTTCCGGCGACATACGCCCTCTCCCACTCCTGGCTCATGACGGCTTCAGCAAGGATCAGTCCCAACTGGTCCATGGGCGATTCTCCGACTTGGCGTTTCTAAAACTCAATGACAATCATAGCGACAAAGATGTTGGTGGCAGTGTGCGCCTGAGTGCCACGTAGCGACGCCAAGAGTCTATCGAATAGCGGCATAAACCAATCTTGCAGGGGACTAAGTCGAGCAGGCGACGTCGAATGGGAACCGCACACCGCCCCAACTTTGATTCACGTCATCGTGTCTAAAGCCCATATCAAAAGGCCGGAGAACACCAATGGCAAAGCAATTTCACTGCTTCGCGTGCGCTCTCGGCGACTGCTTCGGGGTGCCAAGCAAAGAGCATTATGTATCCGAAGGCGGCTTGGAGCTCACTCAAGGTCGCCCTCCCAGGTGCCCCGCGCGTCTACGAAAAGAAAGGCGGCGTCCGTCGCCTCCAGGAAATCGGCAAGCTATACGCGAGAATCCTCTGCGAGAAGCATAACAGCGGACTATCCGAGTTCGATCAAACTTTTATCGACATGATGCTGCGCTGCTGAAGCGATGTACGATGCCGATAACGCTGGCGATCAGACTTCGGAACTATTCCAGATCGACGGAGATCGCTTCGAGCGCCTGGATGCTCAAGACGCTTATTGGCGGTTTGTATAGTGGGGAGCAATGGCCCGACCTTGCGGCATATCAAGGTATCGAACCCTCGATGCATTGGCTTGAGGTGCTTTACCGACAAAAAGACGTGCCACGAGGCCAAGGGTTTTTCTGGCAGCCGACGGAGATGAAGGGCCTAACATTCGATAACCGCGATCAGTGCGAGGTGCTGCCCTGGATGTCGAACAAGACCGTTATCGGCCTCCACGTCTGGTGCTTCAGCTTTCATTTCTGCGCTGCTCGTGGAAAGCGTGCCTGCTGGATTGGGTCTGGGATCGTACCGGCCCGCCGGGTTGAAAATCGCCGGTATGAATAAGCGACTCTCGTTCAAATGGAAGAACGGCTGGGAGACTCCGGTAATTACTGTGGGGCGGTGATCGCCCCGCGTCACCCAGTTCCTATGCTGCACCCAGTTTTCACTTTTTGCGCGACCGGTGCCACATCCTATCTGAAGCGAGACTTCCGATGGCCGATCAGCGTGAGCTCGCCGATGCCGACATCGTTATCATATTAAGAGGGCACGAGTGCAAATGCGCCCGGCGGATGCGAGGCCGCGGTCGCGCATGGGATTCCCGTTGCGTCCTCTAAGCTCCGTCCCGTAGACGCCCGCCGCAAGGCGGAGGCGAGGCGGTATCCGACTTCCCGATGCGTTCGTTGATCTGTGCGAAAAGACGTAGTCCCTTTTTGATTTCCTGCGTTCCGCGTACGCGGGAAGACGATCGTCGCAGCCGCCTTCGCGAATCTCCGCGTTTTCTGAGCATAGATAAAGCATGACGGACACAAGCGACGGCACGTCCTTCATACCATCGCCAAGTTCCTAGTCAATTGCATGGCGTGGCGACCGAGTGGGGCGCTGCCACTCAGGTGTAATCACCGATGCTCTCGGCAGGGCGACGGCTGATCGACTCTTTAGTTGTTGTCTGCGTATTGCCTCCTCTTTGGATGGCGAAGAGCATTTGTCGCGGCAATGCGACGCGGTTAGATCGGCAGCCGGACGCTGTGGCCCACTGACGCAAAGCACCGCAGAAAAACGATTTGCGCGGCGTATTGCGCTCGAACTCCGATCACCTCGCATTGCGCAGAAGGGACACGGCTGCGGGTGCCTCGCCCGCGGTCCCTGATTTCTTAAAGCCATACACAACAATTACTTATGACGCTCAAAGTGGAGGCGGCGGGAATTGCACCCGCGTCCCGAGAAGCGTCTATGACGGCCTCTACGTGCGTAGCCGATCGTTTGATTGTCGGCCTGGGGGCCCTGTTCGGCGAGGTCCCTTTCGGCTTAGCCGGTCATGAATTTAACCTGAGCCGCAACTGGCGGTTAAGCTCAGACGATCCCGAATTAGCGTCCCCGGCCGTATCTCTCGGGCAAAGACCCGGCGCGAGGCCTTCAGGCTGTTTAGGCAGCCATACGAAGGGTACCAACAGTGTTGTTGGCAGGTAAAGTTTTGGTCGGCTTTTAACGAGGCCTGCTGACCAACCTCGGCACGCCACCTGTCACTTCGGACATCCGGTCGATCCTAGTTCGCCCCCTTGATGAAAGAGCCGCCCAGTCCGTCCTCGCGGCGCGGGTCGGGCAAAGTCATTATGAATACTACGAGTGCGGAGTCAAGGGAGTTCACCTTCCCGTGCTCGGCGAGAAGCCGAATGGGCGACGGCAGCCGATCGGTGCTCGCGGAGCCCCCGACGAGGCTCAGAGCAACTCCCCGTTCCAGTTCGGCACGAGTTTCCGCATCAGCGTGCGGTCGTCCCGGCCGCGCATCCCGCACTTCTGGTAGACCTCGTGGCGCGCGCCAGCTTGTCGGGATCGAGCGTGACTCCCAGCCCCGGACCAGTCGGCACGGACATGGCGCCGTTCTGGATTGTGAGCTTGGGTCCCTCGATGATATCGAAGCGATCGACCAGCCAGGGGTAATGGGTGTCGCTGGCGAGTGTCACCTCCGGGATCGAGGCGGCCAGGTGGATCATCGCCGCCATGGAGATGCCGGCATGGCTGTTGCTGTGCTGACTGAGCGTCCAGCCGGCGCCGCGGCCGATCGGTCCCAGGGCCTGGCAGCCGGCGAAGCCGCCGAAATAGTGGTGGTCGCAGAGGAGGACGTCGATCGGATGCAGCCGCATGGCCTCGGGGATGTGTTCGAATCGGGTCACGCACATGTTCGTGCTCATCTTCAGGCCGGTCGCCTTGCGGACCTCCGCCATCGCCGCCTGACCTTGTACCGGGTCCTCATAGTATTCCATCGGGAGATTCGCGATCTCCTTGCCGATCCGGAGAGCCGTGGACGTCTTCCAGCGTGCGTTGGGATCGATCCGCAGGCGGGAGTCGGCTCCGAGTCGCTCAGCCATGGCAATCAGGCTGTCGCGCTCCACCTCGGGAGCCAAAACGCCCCCCTTGAGCTTGAACACGCGAAAGCCCCAGCGGTCGCGGAACTGGGCCGCCATCGCGGCCATCGCCTCGGCCGAACGCACTTCACCCCAGCCGTCGAGAGCATGGTCGCCACGGCCCCGTGAGTCGGCCAAGTGGGGGTCGGCCAGGATCACCGGGTGGTCGGCGGCATATCGGTAGAATAAGTATGCGGCGAACTCGACCGACTCGCGCACTGGCCCGCCGACCATCTCGCAGAGACGTCGGCCTGTCGCCCGGCCTGCGGCGTCCAGGCAGGCCATTTCGATCCCCGCATAGACCGCCATGCCCAGCTTCTGCAACTCACGGGCGGATTTCCGGTACGCCAGCGCATTCTGGCCGACGACAAGATCCCTTGCTTTCTGGAGTCCCGATGTCACGCCTTCTCCACCCGGCATCTCGCCGAGGCCGACGATGCCACCGTCGGTCTTCAGCTCGATCACATTGCGGAGAAAATACGGCCCGTGGCAGCCGCTGGCCGCCAGCAGCGGTGGGTCTGGCAACGCGATCGGCGTCACCGTCAGCCCGGTGATCGTCAAGCGGTCGTTTTCCGCGGCAAAGGAGCCCGCATTTCCCGGCTCAACCAGGCCGCCGGCCAGAAGCCCTCCCCCCGCCAAGGTCAACCAGTTACGACGATGCAGCCTCATGATCGTTCTCCCCCGATCGGGCACTCGACCCGGGTGGGCCAGATCGCCCCAGTCACGACCGTCGCCGCAGGGCCCGATCCATGTCGCGCTTGGCTTCCTGTTTCTTGAGCGCCTCGCGCTTGTCAAAGGTCTTGCGGCCTCGGGCGATGCACAGCTCGACCTTGGCGATCCCTTTCTTGAAATAGACCGACAGCGGGACCAGGGTGAGCCCCTTCTCGGACGACTTGATCCCCAGCTTGTTGATCTCGCGACGGTGGAGTAGCAGCTTCCGTGGACGCTTGGGTGCATGGTTCATGCGGTTGGCCTGGACGTACTCCGGGATGTCGCAGCCGAGCAGCCAGACCTCGCCACGGTCGACCTCGGCGTACGCATCTTCCAGGTTCGCCTTGCCGTTCCGCAGGCTCTTGACTTCGGTGCCGGTCAGGACGAGTCCCGCTTCAACCTTCTCCAGCAGGTCGAACTCATGCCGTGCGCGACGGTTCCGTGCGACGACCTTGATCCCCGAGTCGTCACTCCTGGTAGCCGGCTTCGGTTTCTCGACTTCCTTTTTCTTGGCCATCGCACGTTCGAACAGACAGGAATTGTCGGCGCACCGGCGCGTAATCGCGGCTCCACATCGTGAACGAATGATAAAGGCACGCCCTGCCAGCGACAAGGGACGCCCCGATCGATTTCGCTGGCCAGATGTCTTTGGCACAGGAATCGTAGAACGGTATGGTGGAGGAAACCGAAATGGCTATCCGTGCCTTCTCGATTGGTACCTCTGCGTTCTCTCTCGGCGCGTATCGCATCATTCCCTGGAGCGACCCCTATGTTGACGACCAGCGATCCCTCCGACGCCCTCGTGTTCTTCGGGGCGACCGGCGATCTGGCTCACAAGAAAATCTTCCCCGCGCTCCAGAACATGATCCAGCACGGGCATCTCGACGTGCCGGTCGTCGGGGTGGCCAAGTCGGGTTGGACGCTCGATCAACTCCGGGCGCAGGCGCGTGATAGCCTGGCCAAACACGGCGGGGTCGACGAAGCCGCATTCGCCAAGTTGGTGAAGGTGCTCAAGTACGTCGATGGCGACTATAACGATCCGGAGACGTTCGTTCAGATTCGGAAGGCGCTGGGCTCGGCGCAGCGGCCTTTGCACTACCTGGCGATCCCGCCGAGCGTCTTCGCCGTCGTGTCGGAGCATCTGCACGACTCCGGGAGTGCCGAGAACGCCCGAATCGTAGTCGAGAAACCGTTCGGCGCGACCTGAAATCGGCGCAGGAGCTGAACCAGGTCCTGGGTCAGACGTTCGACGAGTCGCAGATCTTTCGGATCGACCACTTCGTCGGCAAGGAACCGGTGCTGAACATCCTCAACTTCCGGTTCGCTAACCGGTTCCTCGAGCCGGTCTGGAACCGCGATTGCATCGCGGAGATCCAGATCACCATGGCCGAGGCGTTCGACATCCAGGGCCGAGGTGCTTTCTACGAAGAGGCCGGCGCCATCCGCGACGTGATCCAGAACCACTTGCTTCAAGTCGTCTCGATGCTGGCCATGGAGCCACCCGGCAGCAACGCACCCGACGGCATCCGCGACGAGAAGGCCAAGCTGCTACGGGCGGTTGAGCCGCTGAATCCTGATGACATCGTGCGCGGGCAGTATCGCGGCTACCGACAAGAGAAAGGGGTTGCTGCCGACTCGCAGGTCGAGACGTTCGCGGCGGTTCGTCTCTGGATCGACTCGTGGCGGTGGGGCCGCGTGCCGATCCTGATCCGCGCCGGCAAGAGCCTGGCCAAGACCGCTACGGAGGTCCTCGTCCGGTTCCAGCGGCCGCCCCAGCGATCGTTCGCCGAGCATTCACTGGATTGCTCACAGAACCACGTCCGGATTCGATTCAATCCCGAGGAGATCATCGCGATCGGGGCGGTGGTGCGGAAGGAGGGAGATGAGGAGGGTTTGCAGCCGGTCGAACTGATGGCCCACCGCCAGCCGGCGGACGAGGTTCCTCCTTACGCCCGGCTCTTGCATGAGGCGATGAAGGGCGACCCCAGCCTGTTCTCGCGCGAGGACACCATCGAGGCCCAGTGGCGGATCGTCGAGCCGGTGCTGGGGGATGTCACGCCGCTCTATTTCTATGAACCGGGCACCTGGGGCCCGGCGGAGGCCGATCGTCTGCTCCCCGAGTGCCACGAGTGGCATAATCCGTGAGTAGGGGCTCCTCGGAGCGAGTTGCTCTCGATCCGAGATATCCTCAAACCAGCCGCCTCGGCGTCCGCGAATGGGTTAGCGACGCCCTGGGAAATCCTCGGGAGGAACGCCGGTTATCGGGCCGGCCTTGGCGTCGTTGAAATCGGCGACGGATGTCGGGTCGAGCGTGGAGAACAGGCACGGGACATTGGTCCGGACATCACACCGGGTTCGAGCAGGATTGTCAGGTCCGTTGATGTCACGGTTGAGCCTGGCCCTCAAGTCGTCCCGGCAAAGCAGGATTGAGGCACCGGTTCCTGGGCGAGAGATCGGTAGCCGGAGGGGCGTGTAGCGGGTTTTCCATTCGGTTCGTCATGAACATGGATACGGAGATCACACCCTCGGGGAGTCCGTTCACTTCGAACCGGCCGACTTCGTCAAACTCGTCAACAGCGATCCCATATTCTCCGGCCGGATGTGCAACTTGGCATCTCGAGGCAGCAGCCTTACCATCGGACACGATCACGCGACCGGCCAGCGTACATCCGGGCCGTACCTCAAGTCGCCCAGGTCAATGATCGCGGCGTGTTGGTTCGGTGTTGAATGTGCGCGGGAATACTGTCTGATGATTCTCCAGGCTACCCAACTTGGCGTAAACTTCGCATTTCGAGGTTCGGGCCAACCGCGACCTGGGTGATTCGGAAATGCCCTTGAGCGTCGGTCTTCACTTCGCGATCTGGAAGAAGGGCGTCAACCATGTTGCTACCATCGCGACGCTGGGCACGGGCTTTCCGTCGCGGACGACCCGGCCCGTGACGGTCGCTCCCGGGCCCATGAGAAGTGGTTTGGCGATACGGCCCGAAGGCTCGATGGGCCATTCTCCGGCGAGATTCGGTTCACCCGGCTCAACGAAACCAACGGAGAACACCGTGTGGCTGATCCCGGCGCTTCGACCTTGAGGTCAAGACCGTATCGCGCATTCGTCCACCGTGAAAGAAAAAGCCCCCATTGGGTCGGTCTTCACGGACTTCTCGGGGTTCTCGAACCACGACACCTCGCGCCAGCCTATCGGATTGCCGTCGAGCCCGACCACCTGACCCTTGATGACCAGACCGGCAGAGAGGGACGGTGTGATGGGTTGATCGAAGGCGACCGGAGCTCGGGCAGCTCGATCGGCGACGATAGTCGCTTGGATCCTGGTGGAGATGTTCGTGGCAAGCCGAGCAGTTTTTCCAGGACCGTCCGGAGCATCGTCCAGCATGGCCTTGTTCGCAACCGATTCGGATTCCTCGGGCTCCAGATCCATCTCCGCATTCCCATTCTGTTGCACCAGCTCACCGTTCTTGGCGACCGAGAAGATCGCTATCTGACCCAAGTCCACTTGAGGCACTAGGACGTGGGCCAGGTTGCCCTCCTTGTCAATGATAAGGCTCGTTCGGATGGGGAGCTCATAACAATCCGCAGTCTGCCCGGATCCGGGTTCACCGGCTCGCAGTCCATATCGTCCAGTCCTGATGCCGATCGGTGGTCGGTCGAGCAGCAGCCGGACGGGGGCATCGGGCTTCTTGTGATGCCAGTCGAAGATCGGCTTCTCAGACTGTTGCCAGGCGTTGATCGAGGGTGTCGAGGCATCGTGGAGGAGCAGGATCGTCAGTGGCTGATCCCGGAATCGCTTGTGGAACTGGACCAATGGCTCCAAGGTTCTGGTCACTTCCCACGTGCGTTTCGCCTATGGTGCTCAGAAGATGAGGAAGACAACTTTGTCGCGATAATCGGCCAACTTGACCGGCTTACCCTCGAGATCTGTCGCCTCGATCTCGGCGGCCGGCTTGCCAAGCATCTTCACCCAGGCAAGGCTCTCCAGGTGAATATCCGGCAAGTCGATCGCGCCCTCGCCCGCAGGCACTATCAGATCCATCAGCCGGTCGGTCGTGGGTGCATTGAAATCGACCTTGTAACGGCCCGCCGGTAGCCGGACCTCGAGTCGGCGTGGGTGGACCGTCGGAGCGGGGTCTTCAGAAGGATCGAAATGACCGCTCGCCCACCAGGTTCCCACCTCGCCTATCGCAGGGATGTAATAGGCATTTCCATCATGGGAATCAACCGAGAAGACCTCGCCATTACAGAGGTACATCGGGGTGATCCTTCGGGGGTCTCGATCACGCCGGCGCGGATCAGCCTTGTTGGCAGCAAGGTGATCATCGAGTGGTTCGATCCGCCCTATCCGCATGGACGACCCGCAGGGCCTGCTCGTGAGAGATCCGGCGAGGCGAAATGAATCTGCTTTTCGCCTAAATGAAAGAGAGGATGAAAGGACGAAATGGACTTCGACCGTGAACCGACCCTGCGAATCCGTCCGAGCGGCCGGTCCCGACCCGAAGCTCAGTGTCCACATCTTCTGTCGCCCCTTCGCCACCCGGACTGTGAAGGCACCAGGCTTATCGACGGGATCGAGGGGCCGGATATCATCGGGATGAACCGGCTGCCATTTCAACGAGTCGTCGCGATATTCGTAATACTTGCCCAGTGGTCCTGGAGGGATCACCTGGCCTCTCGAATCCCGATTGGGTTCCGTCGCTTCGCGGAGGCTCTCATCGAGGGCGACGCGCTTCCAAACGTCGGGCATGGGGTCGATTCCACGACCGATCCACGCCTTGGCCACCGGGCGGCCTTGCTCATCGCGGACGATTCCGCGGCACGGCTGCGCGTGACAGTTCGCTCCGAATCGGGCGACTGTGGAGGAGCTTCTCGTGGTCTCGCGATCTGGGGTGCAACGCTAACCGTCGGTGTGGGCGATGTGTTTTTCCCGTCCGGCCTGGCCCATGTCATCGCCCCCGCGGCCAGGAACGTGGCGAACAGGAACATCCCGAATAGGACCTTGAGCTTGCCGATCAGCATGGCTCTCAATACCTCCTCGGCCAGGACGGCCGACACGGAATCAGCAGCACACTTTGCCGCGCTGCCGTGAGTGAATCGCATGGACAGGCGGACGGTTGCCTCGGCCCAGGCTGTCGGGGCGGGCGCCGGTGGCGCGGACGGCGAAGGACGCTCCGGCGATCGTGGCCGAAGGCTCCATCCCCCGTTGTTCCAGCCGCGCCTTCAATTTGGCCCGGCCGCGCGCCAGCCGGCTCTGGATCGTCCCCAGCGGCGTGCAAAGCTGGGCGGCAGCCTGTTCCTGTGTCAGGCCCTCCAGGTAACACAGGACCATCGGCGCGGAAGGTCTCGGGTAGCCGGCCGAGCTCCTCGTGGAGGACGGACCAGTGCTCTCGGTCTTCGTGTGTGGTCGAAGGCTCTTCGACCCGCCGTCCGCTCGCCATGGTTGCTCCTCGACGCTCGTGTGTCCGGCGTCGGGCGGCCGCGACCCGCGCCTTGGCCGCGACCCGCAGCGCGACGCCGTGCAGCCAGCACCCGACCGACTCGCGGCGGCTGATCGAACGAGCCTTACGGGCCAGGACCAGGAACGTCGCCTGCGATGCATCCTGGGCGTCGTGCTCGTCGTCGAGTACCTGCCGGCAGACGCGCAGGACCATCGCTCCGTGGCGATCCACCAGCGCCGTGAAGGCTGCCTCAGCCGCCTCGTCCCGCTGCTGGGCGAATCGCTCAAGTAACTGGCCGTCGGACAAACCGCTGGCCGTACCCGTCCGGAACAGTGTCTCGATGTGGCGGTAAAGTCGCATGGTTGGATCAAGTCCGAGACGATTTCCGATGCCACGCCGCACGACGGAGTTCTCCCGTAGTGCCCGGCCGGGCCTCGAGCATTCCCTCGAGTCTATGTTTTTTCCGAGAACATCGTCAGGCTTTGAAGACCGGAGCTGCACGCGGATCGGAATTGTCCGTGTAATATGGTTTGCCGGTTGTGTCGCGTGGAGATTCTGGAGAAAACGGATGCCAGCCTCGCAAGGCCCCCATGTTGTCATCGTCGGCGCGGGTTTCGGCGGACTTACAGCCGCCCGCGAGCTCCGGCGTGCCTCGGTGCGGATCACGATCGTCGACCGGTCGAACCATCACCTGTTCCAGCCCCTACTCTACCAGGTGGCGACCGCCGCTCTGAGCCCGGCCGACATCGCCGCGCCAATCCGCCGGATATTCCGGGGTCAAGCGAACGTATCCGTGATGCTGGCCGAGGCGACGGGCGTCGATGTTTCCACGAAGCGCGTGATCCTGACTGATGGATCCGTCGAGTACGACATCCTTGTTGTCGCCACCGGCGCGACGCATGCGTATTTCGGCCACGATGAGTGGGCCGAGCATTCCACCGGGTTGAAGAGCCTGCGCGACGCACTGAAGATCCGTCAGCGGGTCTTGATGGCATTCGAGATCGCCGAGCGCGAGACGGATGAAGCCCTGCGGCGTGCCTGGATGACCTTCGTGATTGTCGGAGGCGGTCCGACGGGCGTCGAGCTGGCCGGCACGCTGGCCGAAGTGTCACGGCAGACGCTGGCGCGTGACTTCCGCCGGATCAACACGGCCTCGGCCCGCGTGATCCTGGTCGAGGCCGCTCCGCGGGTCCTGGGCGCCTACACCGAAGATCTATCGCAGGCCGCGCGGACGCAGCTCGAGCGGCTAGGTGTCGCCGTCTGGACAGGGGTTCAGGTGACCGGAATCGATGAGCAGGGGGTCACCATCGGGTCGGAACGCGTTCATGCTCACACCGTCATTTGGGCGGCGGGTGTCGCCGCCTCGCCGCTGGCGAAGACACTTGGCGTCCCGCTCGACCGCGCGGGGCGGGTGCTGGTCGAGCCAGACCTCACGATACCCGGCCATGACGACATCTACATCATCGGCGACCTGGCTCATATCCAGGAGAACGGAGGCGCTCGTACCAGGCGTCGCACCGGCCGCCATGCAGCAAGGCCGGCACGCCGCCCGAAATATCCTCCGAACTCTCGACGGCCAGCCCCGTCAGCCGTTTCATTATGTGGACAAAGGGATGCTCGCCACCATCGGACGAGGCGCCGCGGTGGCGCATGTCGGGCGGTTCAAGACGTCGGGATTCTTCGCCTGGCTGCTCTGGCTATTCGTGCATATCATGTTCCTGATTGGCTTTCGAAACCGGCTGATCGTGATGGTGCAGTGGGCCTGGTCATACATCACCTTCGACCGTGGTGCGCGGCTGATCACCGAGCCACTCAAGGAGCCGCTGGTGGGCGTCAAGCCGCACGACGGACCGAGCCGCCGCGAGCCCTCCACTCCCGCTGTCAAGTAACGCCGCACCGAAGCAACGCGATCGCACCAGATACTGGCCCTTGACCGGCGGGGCGATGATCGTACGCTTGAACGAAAGCCCTCGGAACAGGAGGACAGGCATCTGGAAGAGTCGGAGCCTTTCCCCGTGCTCTGGGACTTCGTGAGCGAATTCGCCCATCCTCATCTCGAACACGATCGGGCGCTGGTCGTTCCGCGGAGGTCGGCGAGTTATGCCGCGTTTCGTGCTGCTAGAACATCAATGGAACGGGCTCCATTGGGACTTCATGCTGGAGTACGGCGGTACCCTGCGAACCTGGGCGATCGACGCATCTGTAACGGCCGGCCAGGATCTGGCCGCTCGTGAATTGCCGGACCATCGATCGATCTATCTCGATTACGAAGGCGAGATCTCCGGCAACCGGGGGACGGTCCGGAAGATCGACGCGGGGAGCTACGAACCCCTGGTCTGGTCGGACAGCCTGGTGCGCGTTCGCATGGAGGGCATTCAACTGGTTGGCGAGGTGGAGCTGCGCCAGGTCGGGAGAGCATCCGACGGGGCGCCTTCATGGATTTTTCGTCTCGGGAACTTGGATTGAAGCACCTTTCGGGAGGGAAGTGTCGGCCTGAAGAAGGCTCCGCGAGTTCGATCCGAACGGCCCGCCAGCCGCATCTGGCCAGCACGGATCTGGAGCTCTTCGAGCTGAACATCGTCCCGAGTCAGGTTCGGCGTATAGCGGATCAGGACAACGGGATAGCCCTCACGACGCGTCCATTCGACGTCAATCCCCCGGGCGCGTGCATATTCGATAATGCGATCGAGGACATTGTCGGCAGGAACGGGCAGGATGCCGGCTCGAATCTTCTCCAGCGTCAGCTCGACCGTGTTTCCTTCGGGGACGCGCGTCCGCGCGACGACCGTAATCACCGACTGCACACCCCGCTGGCGCAACCGGAAGGCGAGGATGACGTGGTCCAACTCGAAAATCACGCGCGGTTCGTTGACTTCGGGCGGGAGTTGGTCGGCGAAATGCGTAACCAGATCCTCCGCCAGCCAGGCGTTCACCTCCTGATCGGTGAACACCGCCTCCCAGGTCGGCTCATTGCAGATATCGTTGCGGAGCTGGAGACTCTGCGCGACGAATTTTCGGGCCTTGCCCTCTCGTTGTTTGCGAGTCTGGAGGACGATGTCGCGATAATACGACGGCTGATAGGTCAAGCAGAGCCACACCCCTGCGGGCAGGGCCGTCAGGGTCCCCAGGATGATCCCGGACCAGAGGAACCGCCGGCTCGTCTTGCGCATGAGACATCCCAATCTTCTGAGGACGGGGACGGGTGGCTAGAAACGACCATCGCTCTTGGTCGAGAGGAGGAAGGTTCCTTGGGTGTGCCCGAGACGGAGACGTGGTCGAACCACATTCAACCATACGACGGAAGCGGGAATCGGTCAACCCGGACCGAAGGTCCAGAGATCGTTTTGTATGCTTGGACGCATGGCATCGGTCGGCGGAGTGCGGATCCCATCCACGGGCGTCGGGTCGACTGCGTCGGGTGGAACAGCGCGGCGCGGAATTCCACTTACGGAGATCCTTGGCGCACAGGCTTTCGTTCGCTCGACGAGTTCTTTAGCATAAAGAGAATCAACGACTCTACTGACGGGAGGTAACGGTCCATGCCCTCACGTGTGATCTCGTTGGCGATCCTGGTCTACTGGTCGATCGCGGCATTCTGTCTCCTCACCTGGGATGTCCTTCCCGAGCTGAGCATGGGTTATCCGCCCGACTTACGGGCAATCACCTTCGCCAGCGATTCGCGAGTGCCGGTACGGTGGAGTATCCAGGTCGTGGACGATCCCCATTCGCCGGAGGCGCGGCGTGCGGTGGGTGAGGCGATCACGGGATCGTCGCGACGAGCCGACGGCTGGTATGAAATGACCAGCCGCGTGACCTTCGACGCGGCCGACCTGCTGCGCGGCACACCGTTCGCGACTCGGGGTAGGATGCGACTCGAGATCGACAGCCGGTATCATGTGGATTCTTCGGGGAACCTCCATGACTTCGACCTCCACGTGAAGTCGGGCGAGTTCGGCGACGCTCTGATCAATGTGAAAGGGCAGCTCAAGGGAAAGACCATGGAAATTGTCACGCGGGGACCCATCGAGATCCTGAACAAGAAAGTCGACTTCCCCTACGAGCCCCGGAGCGTGGTGCAGGATGTCCTGGGCCCGCTCGACCGGCTTCCCGGCCTGCAGGTCGGCCAGCGCTGGGAGGCGCGGATGATCAACCCGTTCAACGGCAAGGTCGACTCGGTCCGGGCCCAGGTCGTGCGCCGGACGATGATCGATTGGGACGGGAATCCCGTGTTGACATTCGAGGTCGAGCAGAAGATGTCCCCCCTGACGATGAAGACCTGGGTCCGAACCGACGGCGTGATCTTGCGGCAGGAGGTGCCGTTCCCGTTCGTTCGTCTGATGCTGGAGCGTCGGCCGGCCGACGTCCGGGCACCCGTCGCGACGCCCGCGCCTGCGCCATCTGTCTCCTTGCCGTCGAGAGGACCGTCGTCATGATCGAGGTGCGCGGAGTCACGAAGCGGTTCGGCGCCCGTTGTGCGGTGGACGGTCTCGACCTCGAAGTCCGGCCCGGCGAGCTGTTTGCATTCCTCGGGCCAAACGGTGCCGGGAAGACCACCACAATCAAGATGATCTGCGGGCTGCTCGCCCCGAACGCTGGGACGGTGCGGGTCAGCGGCTTCGAGGCATCGAGCCCGCAGGCACGCCAGCTCCTGGGATATGTCCCCGATCAGCCCTACCTCTACGACAAGTTGACGGGCCGCGAGTTCCTCAGGTTTGTCGTGGAGATGTACGGCCTGGAGCGTGATCACGCGGCCCGAAGGATCCTCGAGCTGATCGACACGTTCGAGATGAGCGATTACATCGACGAACTGTGCGAGAACTACTCTCAGGGGATGAAGCAGCGGGTCGTCTTCGCCTCGGCGCTGGTGCACGATCCCAGGGTCCTGGTGGTCGATGAGCCCCTGGTGGGACTGGATCCGCGCAGTGCCCGGATCGTCAAGGACCTGTTCGTGGCCCAGGCCCGTTCCGGCTGCGCCGTGCTGATGTCGACGCACCTCCTGGCGATCGCCGAGGAGCTGGCCGACCGGATCGGGATCGTCGACCACGGGAAGATGCTGGCCCTCGGCACGCTGGAGCAGCTTCGCCGCCAGGTGCAGCATCACGGGCCGCTCGAGGAACTTTTCCTGAAGTTAACAGGAGATGGACGGCCGGCTTCCGATCTTCAGGCAACACCCCGTTCCCAGACGGAATCCCAATCTCAGCCAGCCGGATCCAATCCATGAGCCTTGCCATCCCCGAGATGTCGCCTGTGCCCCTCCCTCCGATGCCGCCCGATCAGACGGCGCGGGCGCTGCGACGACTCCGATGGTGCCTGACCCGGAACACGGTCCGCACGCTGCTCTCCGGCTCCCGGCTCCGACTTTCGATGATCCTGACATGCAGCCTGATCTTCTGGGTCGGCCTCTTCGGGTTGTTCCTCGGCGGCTTCGAGTTCATGGGGACCAACGACCCGTTGTTCCACGGGATCTTCGAGTACCTCTTCAGCATGTTCTTCCTGTCGATTCTCGTGATGCTCTTCTTCTCGACCGGGATCATCCTCTACACGGCGCTCTTCCACTCGCGCGAGGGCGCATTCTTGCTCACCACACCGGCGACGACGGACCGGATCTTCGCTTATAAGTTCGGCGAGGCCGTGGGGCTTTCGAGCTGGGGCTTCTTCCTGCTGGGCAGCCCGCTGATGGTTGCCTACGGCTTGACGGTCAGGGCGCCCCTGGCCTTCTACGGGATGTTCCTGACGTATCTGATCTCGTTCGTGCTGATCGCCGGCAGTCTCGGTGCCATCGCGGCGATCACCGTCGCCAACGTGTTCCCGAGGCAGCAGAAGCTGGTCCTGACGCTCTCGGTGCTCGCGACTTTGGGGCTGATGTGTGCCCTGGTCCTCAGCCTGTGGAGGGCGCCAGGCGAGGCGATGTCTAGCGATTGGCTGAGTAGTGTGCAGGACCGCCTGGCGTTCTGCCAGAGCCCCCTATGGCCCAGCCGGTGGATGTCGGCGGGGTTGCTGGCGTCGGCCCAGGACGACTGGGCGCGCGCCGGCTATTACTTGATGGTCCTCTCCGCGCACGGCGGCCTCTGCTACCTGGCCGCTGCGGCCGTGGCGCGGGACCTCTATTTCCGGGGCTACAGCCGAGTTCAAGGGGGACGGACCACCCGCCGACGGGTCGGCCTTTATGTGTTCGACACGGTCTTTCACCGCCTCTTTTTCGTGCTGCCGCGACCGGTCCGCCTGCTCATTCTCAAGGACTTGCGGACTTTCCGCCGCGATCCGGCGCAGTGGTCCCAGTTCCTCATCTTCTTCGGTCTCCTCGCTTTCTACTTCCTCAACATCCCGCGTCTGGGATATGCCGTACAGTCTCCGTCCTGGCGAAACCTGGTGAGCTTCCTCAACCTCTCCGTGACGGCGCTGATCCTCTCGACGTTCACCAGCCGGTTCATCTTCCCCCTGCTCTCGCTGGAGGGACGCAACTTCTGGGTCCTCGGGTTGTTCCCCGTGAGCCGTGACGAGATCCTCTGGGGCAAGTTCGCCTTTTCGGCAGGGATCTCCCTGTTACCGACGGAAATCCTCGTCTTCCTGAGCGACCTGATGCTAGGGATGAGCCCGATAATCATCGCATTGCACATCGCGATGGTGGCGGTGCTTTGCACGGGGCTCTCGGGGATCAGTGTCGGCCTGGGCGCCCGGCTCCCGAACCTCCGCGAGAGCGATCCGTCGAAGATCGCCGTCGGGTTCGGTGGCACGCTCAACCTCCTCGTCAGCCTGGTCTTCATCTTCGCGATCGTGACGGCTCTGGCGGTTCCCTGCCACCTCTACTTCCTGGGCCAGGAGCATCCGGACTCAACCCGGCTGGCCCTCTCGCACCTCGGCTTCCGGTTCTGGCTGATCGTGGCAATTCTGGCGAGTCTCGCAATCGGCGCCGTCGGGACGTTCCTGCCGCTCCGGATTGGCATCAAGGCGTTCCAGAGGATGGAGTTCTGACCCAGGCCTCATGGTTTTGCCGTTCGGATCGGAAAGTCGGGTGAATCGGTTCGAGACGACTGGAGATACGCCTCGATCCGTTCGACAACCTCGGGCTGATCTTTGGCCACGTTGTGTTTCTCGCCAATGTCCTTCTGGAGGTTGTAGAGCTCCAGAGGTTTGCCGGGCCCGAGCCGGACCGCTTTCCAGTCGACGGTCCGGACCGCTTGCTTGAACCCACCTTCGTGGAACTCCCAGTAGAGGAATTCGTGGGGTTTCTGCTTTCGCTGTCCTGTAATGGCAGGAACCTGGGAGATGCCATCGATCCCGGCGGGGATCGGCGCACCGGCGAGGTCGGAGAAGGTCGGCAGGACGTCCCAGAAAGCCCAGACCGCGGTGCTCACCGTCCTGGGCTCGACCTTGCCCGGCCAACGGACGATCATCGGCACCCGAATGCCGCCTTCGTAGAGCGCCCGCTTGTAGCCGCGGAGCGGCCCCGAACTGCGGAAGAACGCCGGGTCGGCGCCCCCTTCCTTGTGCGGGCCGTTGTCGCTGGAGAAGAAGACGATCGTATCGTGCTCGAGTCCGAGGTCTTTGAGGCGCCGGAGGACTCGGCCGACGTCGCCGTCGAGACGCGTGATCATCGCGGCGTGGTTCTTCTCGACCTGGGGCCACGATTCGGCGGAATAGGGGGCATCACTGGGGATCTCCATCCCGTTTCCCTCGGCGCGTCCGCGCTCGTTATTGGCATGCGGCAGGGTGGACGTGAGGAAAAGACAGAAGGGCTCGGCCTTGTGCCGATCGAGGAAATCGAGGGCCTCGCGGAGGACGACGTCGGGAGAATACTGAACCGCACTGGTGGCCACGTTGCCCTGCGCCACGTTGCCTTCCAGGATGTAGCGCTGCTCGTTCTTCCAGAGATACTCGGGGTAGTAGTTGTGGGCATGTCCCTGGTTCAGGTAGCCGAACCACTCGTCGAACCCCTGACGATTCGGGAGGCCCGTTGTGCCGGGCTCGCCCAGGCCCCACTTGCCGACCATCCCGGTGGCGTAGCCGGCCCGCTTGAGGACCTCGGCCACCGTGACGTCTTCGGGCCGCAAGGGCACCAGGGCATTGCCCCGAACACGCGAGTGGCCGGAGTGGTAACCCGTCATGAGACTGCACCGCGACGGTGCACAGACGGTGCTGCCGGCGTAGCACTGGGTGAATCGGATCCCCTCGGACGCGAGGCGATCGATGTTCGGCGTCTTGATCCGCGTCTGGCCGTAGCAGCCGAGGTCGCCGTAGCCCAGGTCATCCGCCAGGATGAAGACGATGTTCGGCCGTTTCGCCTCGTCCCCGACGGCCGGAATCGCCACAAAAACCGAGACCATCAAGGCGGTGATCACGACGCGTCGAGTCCAACTGACGCCCTGCGCCCTCATTTGCACGGTGCGGTTTCTCATACCACCTCCGATGTACTCGACAAGTTCGAGGCCAGGGATTTCCCACGGGGGCCAGTTCATCGAGGATTACCTGGGTTGCGATTCGTCCGATGTGCCCGAATCCGTCACGACCGGAGTTTTTCCCTGGTCGAGATCGGCCGATCCGTCGTCGGGCAGGCTTGGAAGATAGGTCCCCACCAAGGCTTGATCGGACGGTGGTTCTGACCCGTGTTCACGCCGGTAGAGCTCTTCAGCCAGCGTCATGATCAGGTCGTGATACCCCAGTCGTTCCCGACCGCGAGCGGATGGCGAAAACCAATCGTGCAGAAAGCGTTCGGCGTCCTTGGTCGTCACAACCCACCTTGCGGTTTCTCGAGGCGTGAGCGCACGGGCGCCGGCAGGCGCCTGGGGACTGACGGGGTAGAGTGGCAATCGGCTTCTCCCCCTCGACGAGTAGGCCAGAACGGCCGGCGGGCTCTTCCGCATTCCCGCGTCTTCGAAATGCGCAATCCAGTTGGCGAAGACCAGCCGGGTCACTCGCCGGCTTCGTTCGGGCTCTCGTAATGCGAAGCGTTGTCCTATGAAAACATAAACCGCCAGGTCGGAGGGGAGTTGGTAATTCCCTAGGCGATAATCAAGGTCTTCACCGATCACATCAGCGACTTGGTTATGAATAGGCCGTTCCAGGAGGTTCATGATCAACAGGTAATCCACCTTGAGCGAGAACGCATCCCACTCGGGACGCGGTTGATTCGCAATGGCTTCCTCCAGGGCCTGGCGGAGCAGCGGGATTGGGGTCCTGGGATTGGCGGACCAGGTTTCGAGCCTCGCTCGTAGCTGCCCGAAGAAATCGTTGGCGATCGTTCGTTCGATCGCGGACCCACGTCGCCGAAAGTGCGTCACGACGCGGAGGATCGCACGATAGCAGTCCCAGGCACCGGCCCGATCTCCGAGTTCCTCGAGACGCGCGCCTTCCAGAAAAGCCAGCCACGCCAGCCGATGGGGATACACGTATCCGTACTGAGGCGAGAAACCTTGACCGACGGGATGTGCGAGACCGTCAGTTTGATCGGCCGCCTTTTGAAACATGGCAAGCACGGAACGATTTGCCTCCGCCCAGGCGCGGAGCTTCGGATCGGCCTTCGACCAGCCGACTTTCGACGCGGTGGCCTGCACGGTTTGAAGGTCCGACAGGGGAGTCAGCTTCTGATCCGCGAGCCGGAGATACGTGAAGGCATTCTGATCGTCAGGGATCTGGAATCTATGCAACTCGGCCACATCGAACGGATCGCCGATGTCGGGCAGCCCGTTGAGACTGTTCAGCCACCAGATCCCGAAGATCCCGGAGATCAGAGCCAGGAGAATGGCCAGGCCCGCCGTGATCCACAGGAGTTGCCGGAGACGCTTTCGCAGCAATTGAAGCATCTTCTGCGAACCGCGATTCGTGGCCATGAGGGGAGCGGCTGTCGCTTCATCCGAATTCGCCATGCGCATGTCCTCTCCAGGCGTCGCGCGGATCCGAGGGCGACCCGCATGGAGACCTATCCGATTTCCTGACAATTGTAAGATCAGCCGGAGGTCGGATCAACCAGGATCATCAATCCCGGTCAAGATGGGGAACTGCGTAGTAGGCTCAATCAGCCTTTTTTTCGGCGGTCCAATCGGTTCATTCCTGGCCGAAACGTAGGCGGAGCGAATCGAGACCGAGATGGCGGACCATTCCATTTATCATCTTGATCCGACGATCAACACATCAAATTCGGTTTTACTCGAAGACATCAGTCTATTCTACTACTCAAGATTGCCATCGAAAAACAAGGACCGGCCCTTTGTCCGCGTGGGACATGGCCGTCTTGGGAAAGAAGCAACACGGCGTCTGGATCGTCCAGGACTGCGGACCCAACCTCCTGCAACCGTGGCAACTCTCACCGTCCGAGGAAAACGAGAGATCGGTAACGGATCATCGGTCCGCGGCGCCGCCAAGTCTGGTACACTGCCAGTGAGTCGCGAAAACCGTGCACGACGGTGCCGTTCAATCCTCCGAGGGATCGGTGTTGCCGCGTTGCGGCCGCGAAGACATGGTCTTCCCGCCGCATTCGGCCGCAACCAAGGAGACGTTTCAGAGTCCCGATTCCACAAACTGGGATCGTCCTCATGGAGAATCTTGAAGGTTGAAACTTGAATGCGGAATCCCCAAGAATCCGCGACCGATGAGGTCTCGTTCGGGGGATCTCCGGTTGTGCGCCTCATCGAGATCCTGGGGAATCCGAATCAGTTCGGCATGTTGCCAGTAAGGGAGCGGAAGGATGGCAGGCGAATTGAAACTGGACAAACCGTGGCTGGTCGCGGTCTGGCCGGGAATGGGGCATGTGGCCATCAGCGCCGGGTACTACCTTGTGACGAAGCTGGGCATGCACATCCTGGCCGAATTCTCAGCCCAGGAGCTCTTCGACGTCGAGCACGTTGAGGTAAAGGGGGGGCTGATCCGTACCGGCCGCCTACCGCGCAGCCGGTTCTTCGCCTGGAAGGACCCGCGCGGCAAGAATGACATCGTCGTGTTCATCGGGGAGGCCCAGCCACCGAAGGGACGAAATGCCTTCTGTCGCCAGCTCATCGAGTTCGCCCGGCAACTTGGCGTGGAGCGTGTGTATACATTCGCTGCGATGGCGACTCAGATGCATCCGGAACATGCCTCGCGCGTCTTCGTCGCGGCGACCGATGATGCGAGCCTCGCCGAGCTGAAGCGACTGGAGCTGGAGGTCCTCGAGGATGGCCAGATCGGCGGGCTCAACGGCGTGCTGCTGGGCGTGGCGGCCGAGAGCGGCCTGCGAGGCGCCTGCCTGCTCGGCGAGATGCCTCACCTCTTCAGAACGTGGCCCTTTCCCAAGGCATCGCTGGCTGTGCTCGAGGCCTTCTCCACCATCGCGAACATTCAGATCGACCTCGACGAGCTGGCCGAGCAGGCCAAGGAAGTCGATCAGAGGCTGGGCGGAGTCCTGGAGAAGTTCGAGGAGGCCCTCGAACAGCAGGAGCCGCCGGCGGAGGGCGAGTCCACCGAGTTCGAACCGAGCTTCGACGAAGGGGAAGGTGCCTCGACGGAAGATCGAGATCGCATCGAGGCGCTCTTCCGCCAGGCCAGTAAAGACCGCTCCAAGGCCTATGAACTCAAACGCGAGTTGGATCGACTCGACCTCTACAAGGAGTTCGAGGACCGATTCCTCGATTTGTTCCAGAAACCGGGGAGATGAAGGTCGTGCGCGGATAAACTCGAACGATTCACGATTGGCCCGCACAGGCTCGAATTCGTCTACCGCAGGACCCTCCCTACCCCGTTTTCGTGAGGGAGGGAGAAGATCGGCGCCTTGTTCGCCGCTTGCGACAGGGATTATCGATGGTCTGGAGTTCTGCGCTGAAGCGGAAAGGACCGGCTGGAGCGGGGACTCCAACCGATCCATCCGAGGTGGACGCAACATTAGCGAATGGCGGGAACGTGGCGAGCAGCGGCTGAACGCCTGGCTCTCGACCGTCCGGGGACCCAGCGTCCGTGAAAACGGTCGGACTGCCGCAACGCGAGGTGATACCCGCCCATGGCCACGGCGGCGATACCGAACATCGACGTCGAGGGCACCCAGGAGGGGCGGCCTTCAACCGGCCCAGACGATTCACTCCGGGTCGCGGTGGAGAACAGGTCCCAATCCGAGAGATCGAGAACGGTCTCGACGACCGGCGCCGAGGATACGGGCAACGAGCGGGCCCATGCGGTATCCGGCACCGGAGCGGGTTGGCCCTGACCCGGAGGTGCGGGTTCGGCCTCGCCGGGCTGGAATGGCTCGACCACGTCGACTGGCGCGGGCTCTTGTGTCGGGACGGGTTTCGACTTCGATGGTACCAGCCCGATCGGGTCGGGGATTCCTCCCTGGCCAAAATGGGTTGAGATCGTCGGCCCTTCCAGGCTCGTGGCCGTCGCGAGGACCGCTTGGGTTGTCACCGGCTCCGTGCTCGCGTTGAGGTGGATGACGACCGGTTGAGGTACGATCACCACGACCACCAAACCGTTCGCAGAGGGTAGGTTCAGAATCGTCGGGTTCAGTGGCGTGATCTCGACGGGCGAGATCGAACTCGCGTCGGTCGAGGAACTGGTTACGAGCGTGTCCGATGTGCTGTTGTTCACATCGTGGGTCCTTACGACGCCTGATCCCGAGGTCGTCTGGCCCGCAACAGATATCGCAGAGACGGAGGCAATCGCGCTCCTCCCCTTGCCGGCGGCGGCCACCAGGTCCGTGACCAGGGAACTGGCGACCGGGCTGCCGAGGCCCGTGACGAGATTGTATCCCGCGCCGGCATTGTTCTGGCCACTGTTGCCACTGCTGATCTCGTGGAAAGCGGAGCCGGGCGAGCTGTAAAGGCTGGCACTCAACTGGGCATTGGTCAGCGCGGGCTGATTGTTCAACGCGAGACCTTGATCGGCGATCGCGATCAGGCCCGCCCAGGAGGGCGCACCGACGCTCGTGCCTCCGACTTCGGCCCAGCCGTAACCGCCCACCGAGTCATACACAGCGACACCCGAGTTCGGGTTGGCGTCCCACGCGACGTCGGGAGTGGTCCGCTGGCCTGTCGCCTGGACCGGGTCCTGATACGAAGGCTCCACTTCGTAGGAACTCTTCCCACCGCCACTGCCATTCCATCCGGTCTCGGAGCTGTATGTGCCGTTGCTGTTCAGAGTCAGGTTCGTGCCGCCGACGGCCAGGACATTGGGCGAAGACGAGGGATATTCCACCACCGACGAGTCGCCCGAAGAGGCCACGAACGAGACATTGTTGTGATTCGCCGGCGTCAGGAACACGCTGTCGTCCGCCGTTTCACCGGAAAACTCGCCGCTTCCCCAGCTCATCGAGACCACCGAAACGCCGTACAATCCGCTCGCGAAATCCACCGCATTGAGGAGGTATTCGAGCGGATTGGAAGAGGGGCCCGGCGCCGCTTCGACGACCACGATGTTTGCGTCCGGCGCGACGGCATGCGCCACTCGACGTCCAGCGCGGTCTCGAGCGCCCAGCCTGTGTTGTCGGATCGCAGGCCCGATTGGACGTACTGGATAAACGACGGCGGGGCGCTCAAGCCGAATTGGTTATCGAACGTGTTGAGATTCGACCAGAGGTTCGGGTCGTAGTACTCCTCGATCAGCGCGATGGTTTGTCCGGCACCGTTGCCCGCGACGCTTCCCTTCGCGCTATTGAGGGTGATCGCGCTCAGACCGTACCCTGTCTGGATCTGTGTCGGCGAGAATCCCGGGGGACTTCCCGGGGAGGAAGCCAAAGGCCCAATCGAGGCGACACTGGTCGGGCTGAGAACCGGAGCTGGGGCCGGGCTCAACGCAGCGCTCGGTTGAAAGGCCGCCGCCGAAAGCAGTTGTCGAGTTTCCAGAGGTTCGCCAGTCAGGGCGAATCGACGGCACCGTCGAGGCGACGGGATCGAGGGCGCGCTGAGATGCGCCCTACGAGAACAATTCAAGGTGCTCATGGGCGACTTCACCAAAGTTGTCGAATCAGGATGAACGAAGAGTGGCTGACTAGAGTATACTGTCTTATATCCGCGCCGACTCCAAGACGAAAGTAGCCGGAATCCCCACGACTTCCCCGAAATGGTGATGCGATGCGAGGTGACCGGGCCCCGGATCCCTCGATAAAAGCGCCTGGACGGTCGAGGATTTGTGTTCGACATGGATCGCTCGGGGTTCGAGCGATACTCAACCTGCAAGAGACATCATGATTCACCCCTGGCACGACGTAACCCCTGGTGAGCACCTTCCTACGGAATTCAATGCCCTCGTGGAGATCCCGATGGGGTCGAGCGTCAAGTACGAGCTCGACAAGCGAACGGGACTCTTGCGGCTGGACCGGGTGCTATATTCAGCGGTCTACTATCCGGCGAATTACGGGTTCATACCTCAGACATATGCGGAAGATGATGATCCGCTTGATGTCCTGGTCCTCTGTCAAGAGCCCCTGTCTCCGCTCACCCTCGTCGCGGCCCGTGCCATCGGTTTGATGACGATGCTCGACGGCGGGAAGAGCGACCACAAAATCCTGGCCGTGGCCGTGAATGATCCGGAATTCAATAGTTTCACCGAGGCATCCGAGCTGCCTGCCCATCGCCTGATGATGCTGCGCCGGTTCTTCCAGGACTACAAGATGCTGGAAGGCAAGTCGGTCGAGGTCGAGGAGATCCAATCCTCTGAAAAAGCACTGCCCATCATCGAAATCGCCCTCCAGAGCTATAGTCAACTCCGGAGGCGAGGATTCCACTGATAAGGCTCGCCGACGCCTCGCTAGTCGTCTCACCGCCTCCCAGGCGGTCCCAACGAGTAGTGCTCGCTCCAACTCGAAGAGGCTACGAGGTTTCGGTCAATAACTCGATGCCATGGCCACCGGAGCCTGAATCAGCTTGACCTCTTCCTCGAACCGGAAACATCGCCAGCCGTTGGCTTGCTCGATCAGGAGGATCACCGGCTGGCGTCTCTCGGCGATGCGTTGAACGACTTGGCCTCGGCCCGTTTGACCTGTGTTCAGCGTGAACGAGACAATTTCGCCCACGGGAATCGATCGTTGCATGAGTTCGACCTTCCCTGGAGACTCGTTGCGGCGTTTAAGCGACGCGCCCCACGGCCAGGCACGATATAGTCCCCTGGAAAAAATGTCAGGGGCAGTTTTCTCGGATCATGGATTCTCCCTGGAAACCTCAAGTGCCGCTGATGAACCGTGAGTAGAACTCATGGGACGCGAATAACGACGCGGTAATCGGCCAGAGGTAGGCTTTCTTCCGTATGAGAGCGAGGCCGGAGGCGAGTGCCTGGTTCGTCGGATTCCGATCAAGCATGATCTCATAGATG
Organism: uncultured Planctomycetota bacterium; assembly: GCA_963845755.1. Lineage (GTDB taxonomy): Bacteria > Planctomycetota > Planctomycetia > Isosphaerales > Isosphaeraceae > CAWJTV01. The sequence goes on along the minus strand of CAWJTV010000031.1, from coordinate 121,201 downwards.
TTTGCGAGCAATTCCTGATCCCCACCTGCGATGGAAACCTGGAAGAATGAGCCGCCACGGGCATCGACGGCAGACCATTTCGATCGGGAATCGTCCGATCAACCTCACCCAGGTTCTCAAGCTCGCCGGCCTGGTTCAGAGCGGCGGCGAGGCCAAGACATGGATTGCCGGGGGCGTGGTCAAGGTCAACGGTGAGGTCGAGTTGCGCAAGCGTCGCCAGATGATCGTGGGAGACACGATATCACTCGAAGATGGCCCAACCATTGAGCTCACCGGGGGCGGCGAGGACGGGGAATCGCCCGGCGAGAGATCGTGACGCGGTCGATCACGGTGCAAGCCTCCCTTGCTGCGACGCTCGAGATCCCCTCGCCCAGTGAGGCCCGCGAGGTTGACTGGTTGGAGACTTCCGGACAGATCGGATCCCCGAATCCGGAAGCGCTGTTCGATCAATCGATCTTGACATCTCCCGACCTCACACATTCGAGATCGGCTAGACTGGTGCAACCCGGAGGTAACTCGGAGTGCTCGACCAGCATATCGGGGATATCGTCCTTGATCGAGAACCGCGGCCCGCACCGCGTGCAGATCAGCGTGTCGCCTTCTCGGCGCAACGGGGCCTTCCCCATGGGACAGACCAACAGCGCCAGCAATTCCTCGTTCACCATTGCGCCGAACCCTCCCTCACGGAGTCATCCCGGCCTTCCCGAGATCTCCGCAGAACGGCCTTGACACCCACACCGTCGACGACCATTGAGACCGCAGGACGGAAATCGCAGTCGTGCTGCGCGATTGATTATACGGGCTCTCCCGTCTCGAGGACACTACGGGAATCAGTAGTCGAGTCCGCCGAGTCTGTGCGGGGGGCGTTCGTGGAGTTTCAAAGCCATCGAGTCAGAGGTCGGGATGGGTCAGAACGCTCTTCCGGGGTGCAGCCTGGTTCAGAGGATCGCCCACCTTCCACATGATCTTCGTAAAGATCGGCAGGTCATCGTCAACCGACTCTTCGACGTCGAACAGGAAACCTCAACTTCACCCTGGCCGGCTTGCTAAGGACAATCGCTCCGCCCATCGCTCCGGCTACGGTGATGATGGCCTTCCAGGTGTCGCGACCCGCGGTGCGGACCTGAAGACCCCCGCGGTAGCGGATCATCTTCCCCCGTCCTTCGGGATAGAGCACATCAGCGCCGACGTCCAACCACTGGGCTTTACCCTGGAACTTCTTGGCGACCGGCCAGGGGACACTCGTCATCCCATAACCGCCCGCGGGGCATTCGATCTCCACGGTCATGCTGGCCAAATCGGGCCGCATCAAGAAGAACCCTTTGGAAGGCTGGAGGACGACGATCGCTCGACTCGGCCGCTCGTAACGGTTCTGAAAGTACAGATCGAGATAACAACGTCCCTTCACGGGGTTGGTAAGGACCTTGAAACAGAAGCCATCTCGTTCCATCGACGGCCCCGGGAGGTTCTTCAACAAATCCGGCACTTTGTCGCGACGGAGAAGCGACCAGATCAGCAGTCCGAGGCTGCTGATCATGAGCGTGAGCATGCCGCCGAATGCTGCCCAGTTGACCCGGTCGTTCATGAAGACCAGGACACTCCCGATCATGCCGATGATCATGAGCAAGGCGAGAACCGCCTGGACGCTTTCACTCATTGGGGTACCTCCGATCGATCGCGTCTCCCCAGACGGACGCGGATCACATGGGTCTGTCCGCCCAGGCTGGCCGGGACGACCGCGGTCTCGATCCCCCGCTCGTTCAGCAGGGCGGCAACCTCGGGATCGGCCGCTACAGCCTGGGTGACGATCATCTCGCCGCCGCGGGCGTATTGCAAAGTTGCAGCGGCCTGACGCGCCGTCGTCCCGAAGTAGTCGAGCTGGTCGTTGAGCGTGGCGGCCAGGGTGGGTCCGCGGTGGACTCCGACTCGCAAGGACAGGGAGCCCGTCGACTCGCCCTCGGCGAGGCGGGTCGGCAGCTCAAGCGCGGTTCGGACCGCCGCGGTGACATCGCCGAACGACGCAACCATCCCGTCTCCTTGCGTCTTGACGACCGCACCACCGCCATGACGGATTGCTTCGCCCAATCGCTGGAAGTGCTCGTGAATCACGCCGAACGCGCGGGCGTCGCCCAGGGTCTGGTAGAGCTCATCGGCCTGGCTGGGCTCGAGGGCCGTTACCAGGAGCGTCACCATCGAAACGGTTGCGAGCTGTCCAGGCGCCAGTACTTCGCCGGGGAAGAGCTCCCGGAAGAGGGCCAGCGACGCGGCCCGCGCCGCGGTCAAAGCATCGCTCCGCGATGCCGTCCGCTCGACGCGGATGACCAGCTCCCGATCATGCCCGTTGTTCAGGATTAACACCTGGCCGCCCGCGCAGACCGGCGGGGGCCTCGGGCGTCCGTCCTGGCGAGAGATCGATCTCCCAGCGACGCAGTCCGGTCGAACCCCGGACCGGGAACTCGACCATCCAGGGCAATTGCGGTCCTCGGAGTCGATACGAGCCTTCGGACAGTTCCAGGTCCAGCTCGATTCGCTCGCGCGGCGCGACGCGAACCTGGGCCGGCACGTGCGGCGAATGCGCCGGGCCACCAATGCAATAAGTGCCCAGATCGGCCTCGCGGATCTCGGGATGCACCCGGAAGATCAGCTCGATCGAGTTGGCGAAGTCGAGCTGGAAGTCGAGGTTGCAGGCCGCACAGTGGGCATGTTCGGCGATCGCGCGGAGCGTGTCGGTGACCTGGCAGGAGATGCGACAAACCGGGCAGAGCAGGTCCCAATGGAGCTCGAGCAGTCCGTCGCGCGCCGCGTGCAGGCAGGCGGCGACAACCGAATCAGGGTCGAGTCCGAACCGCTCGGCCAGGGCGATCGGCCGGAGGCGGGCGATCTCCTGGACCGATCCCTGGACCAGGTGCTCGCCCAGGCGATCGACGACGGTCGCGTCGATGCCCCGCTCGGACAAACGGTCCAGCAGTCGATCCAGCCGGACCCGCCTTGGGCCCGGCAACGCGGCGGGCTCCTCGAACGGATCCAAGGCGGCCGTCGCGCCGCGACGACCTTGACCTTTCACAGTCGCGTCAATGCGGCGATAGACCCCCTCCAGGCGGTTGCGAAGGCCCACTCCAACCCCCCAACGGGATCCGACGCGAATCTTCCAGTTCCTCGGCTCGAAGTGGAGGCGGTGGACCAGCGTCGTTCCGCCCCCGCTTCGTGGGATCAGCTCGACGGTGCTCACTAGCCAGACGAACGGTCCCTGGCTGTACTCGCGCAGGATGCCCATTCGCCGCGGCTCAACCCACTCGTACGGATGCTCCTCACCAATCTCGATCATCCCGGCCTTGCGACCCTCGGCGAAGGTTCGCACCCCGCGCCCCTCTTCATGACGGGTCGTATAACGCACGGCCGGGAACCCGATCGCGCGGTCGAGCCGGTCCGTGTTGGTCACCAGCGGCCAGAGGTGCCGTGGCGCGGATTCCAGCTCCCAGCGGAACTCGAACCGGAGGACTCGGCTGGGATCGCAGGCCGGCAGGATGGGGTGCATGGGGATGCCGGTCGGCTCGCCGTGGAGGAGCGCTTCCAGGTCGCGGAGCATCGCGCCGGCGTCAAGATAGCGATCCTCGGGCTGCTTGGCGAGGGCCCGTCCGACGACCCGTACGATCCCCTCGCTGAGGGCCGAGTTGTGCGTCGAGAGCGAGGGGGGCGGCTCGTTACAGTGCTGCCCAGCAAGGTCGTCGCGTGTATGTCCCACGAACGGGGGCCGACCCGAGAGGAGGTGGTACAGCGTGGCACCCATCGCGTAAACATCCGTTCGCGCATCAATCGCACGCCCGGTCCATTGCTCCGGCGCCATGTAGTGGGGCGTCCCCAGCAGGGCGCCCGCGGCGGTCAGGGCCAGCGACTCGGTGTCGACGACGTGCCGGGCCAACCCGAAGTCGGTGATCTTGATCCGAGGCGCACCCGACCCGGACTCGGGGCCAGGTGGGAGCAGGAGGATATTGCTCGGCTTGATGTCCCGATGGACGATCCCGCGGTCGTGGGCCGCCATCAGTCCGCGCACCACTTCAGCCATGATCGATAGTGCCTGGGTCTCGTCAGAGCCGCGCTCGGTCCGTCAACAGGCCGCTGAGGCTATCGCCGGCCACAAATTCCAGGACCAGGTACGGGATGCCGTCTTCCTCGTTGAATTCCAGGAGGTTGACCACCTGCGGGTTATTGGCCTCGGCCATAAGCCGCGCCTCCTTGCGGAACCGACGGAGGACCGTCGCATCGTCGGCCCGGTCGCTCCGCAGGACCTTGATGGCGACCGTGATCCCCTGGGCCGGGTCCTCGGCGCGATACACGATTCCCTGTCCCCCCTCGCCGAGTTTGTCCAGCAGACGATACCGGCCCAGCCGGGGGCAGCCCGCGTCCAGAACGAGGGTACCGTGCGCCGGGATGTCACTTTTCAGCCCGAACCCGACGATCAGGGAATCGCTCTTCCCGGGACGAGTCGGCCAGCTCGACGGGACCAACCCCGCCGCCGGCGCGGACCAGTCATCCGTGGCGTCGAACGGGACCGGCGCGGCCCCCGCGTCCGAGGCCGTCCCAGAGAGCCGCTCCCGAACCTCACGCGCCGACGGCCGGTCGGCCGGCTCATCCGCGAGCAACTCGCGAACCAGGTCGCCGAGTCGCGAGTCGGCCACCCGTCCGGCGATGCACGAAGCGCGGTCCGCTGGACTGGTCCCGCCCGTCAGCAGCCAGACGATCAGGACGCCCAGACCATAGAGATCGGCGGCCCGATCGGACGCCGGGCCGCCACTGGCTCGCGAATCGCGGCAAGCCAGGTCGAGCATGCGGGCAGACGTCGAACCGACTGGAAATCCCGCGTCGATGCCGGTGAAGTCGAGCCTCGGCCGCCCGTCCACAAGGAAGACCTGCCCCGGCCCGAGCCGGCCGTGGGCCAGCCCGAGTCGATGCGCGTCTTCCAGCACGCCGGCCACGGTCCGGACCAGTTCGATCGCTTCCTCGCCCGGTCTTGGTCCATCGGCGCCGACCGCCGCAGCCATCGTGATCGTGCCGACCGACTCCAAAATGATACAGGGCGATCCGTCATCGAGCCTCGCATCGAGGACTCGGATCACCGAAGGATGTTCGAGACTCGCTGCCAGCCGGATTCGAGGGACCAATTGCTCCCAGCGCCCGGCATTCGCACGCGCGCAGGCTCAGATCGCGAACCTCGATCTCCGTGGCGCCATCCTCGGCCACCGCGCGATACGAGATCCCATCACAACCCGCCCCGAGTTGCGCCAGGAGCCGGTAGCGGTCAAGCCCCATCGCTCACCTCGATCCCAACTTGCCCCTGAACTCCCAGAACCCGCCGCCTCGCGACTCGAATCCATCTTACAAGATGAAGCCGGCAGGCGGAATCTCGCGCGAAGGACGTCCGCCGGCGCGTCCCTTTGTTCCTTGGAGGCGCGGACGGAACCCTTTTCTCTCGGCACGGAGGCCAGCCCATGAATCGGGCATCTCGCGTGTTTCCGTTGACCCGGCTGTTTGTCGCGCTGACGGCTCAAGCCGCCCTTCCCAGCGACAAGCCCCAGACCGAAGAGCCGGCACCCATCCCGACGACGCTCGCCGGAGAAACCGACGAGAACCAAGACGCGCCAGGCCTTCCCGTGGCCATCCGTATTGGGCTTGATAACAGCGAGATCATCCGTGTCCTCTACCTTGAATTGCCGACGGGAATCATGACCGAGCGGCATCGTCGCGATCCCGGCCCGTTCTTGACCGATCGGCCTTACGTCGAGGCCACGCTCGATTCGAACTCTGTCAGATAACGAGCGAGGAGTGGGTGGCTGGGGTCGTCGACCGCGCGGCGACATCCCTGGATCCGGACTCCACGGATCCGCCAGCCAGGTCGTCTCGGCCCCAGCCATCCCCTTCGCGCCCGATTCCCAGCTCGCTCATCGAGCATCCGCCCTGACGAATCTCAACGCGCGAGCAATCCCGCATCCAGGATGAACTCCGAACCGGTGATCGCCCGCGCCCGCGGTGAGGCCAGGAATACCACCGCCTCCGCAACGTCCTGCGGCTCGATCCAGGGCATGGGAAGCAGATTGCCGGCGGAACGTTCGGCGATCTCGCGGGGAGTCTTGCCTTCGAGCATCGCGAGTCCGTCGTTCATCGGCGTGTTCACACCCGTGGGGCAGAGTGCGACGACCCGGATGTTGTATGGGGCCAGCTCAATGGCCCAGGACCTGGTCAGCCCGACGAGTCCCCACTTCGATGCCGCATAATGACTGAGCCGGGCCATTCCGCGAGGCCGGCCACCGAGGAATTGTTGATGATCACGCCGCGGCCTCGTTCGATCATGACTGGAATCACCCGCCGCGCGACCAGCCAGGCGCCCTTGAGGTTGATGTCGAGCATGACGTCCCATGCGGCTTCGGTCAGCTCGTGCGCCAGTCCGTAACCGCAAATGCCTGCGTTATTGAATAGCACGTCGATGCGACCGAACCGATCGACGGTGGCACACACCGCCGCGCTGACGGCGGCATCGTCGCGGACGTCGGCGGCGAACGTCAGGCAGTCCACACCCATCTCGCGGCACTCGTGGGCCAGGCTCTCGAGATCGTCGGACGATCCCATGGGATAGCCGGGATAAGCCAGCGGCCGCGCGACGTCGAGTGCCGCGATCCGAACCCCCTCACGGGCCATCGCCAGGGCCGTCGCTCGCCCTTGCCCGTGCGCCGCGCCCGTGATGACGGCGACCTGACCGGCCAACTCCGATGCCGCCTGGGTCATCTTCCGTCCTCCTTGCGGTAGCCGTGCAAATACTCATCCAGGTCGACTTGGAGCGCGTTGTTGAAGAGGTTGGTCGCGACCATGAGGCCACCGAAGGCGGTCAGCGCGACGATCTGCTCGGGCCGGAGCCGGGCGGCCAGGCGCGCGAAGAGCTCATCAGAAACCCCGTGAGGATCCTTAGCCAGTTGCCGGCCGTAGTCGACGATCGTCTGTTCCCAATCGTCCAGCCGCAGCGATTCGGGATCTTCGCCCGAGTCGATCAAGATCCGCCGGAAGAAGGTCGAACAGACGAGGCAATCCGTCCCGGCTGAGATGGCGTGTGCGAAGAGGGTCGTCAGCCGCTCGCCGAGGAAAGGTACGACTTCATCGCGCAGATCATACCAGGTCATCAGCGCGTGCAGCGCGACCGGCGCGCGGGCCAGTGTCCGCTTCATATTCGTGGCTCGGCCGTGCGCCGAAAGGATCTCGTCCAACGCAGCGCGACTCACTGGATCAGAGTCGTCGTTCTGGAAAGGCCGGATTCTGGCCATGTCTGCTGGGCTCCCTGGATCCAGATTCTCGGTACGAGCCTCGAGCAGCATTATCGCCCTCCTACCGATCATCGTCCAGCGCCGATCGGGTGTTGTTGGTTCCCATGGGCGTTATACTGCACGTGGCCTCTGGGGACACTAACCCGAAGCGTGATCGAGGGCATCAAACCGTTGCCTCGTTGACACTTCGGGTTTGAAAGACGCCGTGAGGAATGTTAGAGCGCGTAACGATTGCATTGCGCACGCGCCCGGCGCGAGCGATCGAGCCCACCACAGCCAGGAAGCACGATGTTCGGCCGCGGCCCTCAGGGCCGCAGGAGCAAAGCCCCGGGTGAAACCCGGGGTCCGCGGCAAGCCAGCCCCCATCCCCGGCGGCCTGAATGGCCGCAGGCGTCTTCCTGCACCCCTTGAGGGTGCACGAGGAAGGCGCAGGGTGCACCAGTCCCCGGGTTTCACCCTGGGCTGGGTTCCGCGGCCCGTCAGTCTGCAGAATATCGGCTGACAGAGTGTCGCGCAACCCATCTGTTATGCGCCTAGGGCTCGGAGAATGCCCGACCTCAAGGCTTGGCTATGGTGGTAATCGTGAAGCTCGCCTCGGCGGTGAGCTCGGGCTTCTCGGCGTCGACTACGCGAACGGTGACCTTCGCGACCTGAGGCTCCTCGGGAGTCTTCCAGGTCAACACGCCGGTCTCGGGGTCGATCGCCGCGCCCTTGGGACCTTCGACCAGCTCGTACTTCACCGGTCGGGCCAGGTGGAGATCGACCAGCCAGGTCCCTTCTCCTTCCCCGTACGGCGACTTCGTGCGGTCCTCGATCCAGAGGACGCCGTAGCGCTGCTGGTTCTCGACCGGCTCGTCGTTGTCGACGATCCCCAGGTTGAACCGGAGGGTCGCGCCAGGACCGGGGGCCGTGACCTCTGCCCCGTCGTCGATGTCGATGTTGGCGAGCGGAATCCGGAATTCGACGATGTAGCCGCCATCGAACGTGGAGGTTCTCGCGACATAGTCTTGATCGGTGCTCCCCAGGCCGCAGGCGTACTTCCGGCCGGTGGCGCCCGAGGTAATCTGGAAGCCTTCCCGGTTCCCCGTATCCTCGTTGGGCTTGAGGTCTCCACTAACTCGGTCGCCGTCGAGGTACAGCTCAACGGAGTCGTTGAGATACGAAGCGAGGCCCGGATTGGTGATGAGGACGTCGTCGCGGACCTTGACGGCGATGAACAGGTCAGTCTTCGTGTAGGCCATGAACAACTCGGCGCTGAGATCCTTCGGGTCAATCACCAGCTTCGGCGAGTTCAACGAGAAGAGCCGGCCCGGGTTGGCGTCGCCGGTGAAGTCGATCGCCAGCGGCGGGCCATACTCGTCGCGGCTGATCGTGCCGTCGGCCACGGGGGACCTGGTCCGGAATGGAGCCACCACCCTGAACGATCCCGCGGCCCCGTTCCGCGGCGAGTCGTGCCTCAACTCGACCAGCCCGAGCGGTAACCGGAGCACCTGGCCCGAGGGCGCGGTCCGGTCCATAAGCACGACATCCCCAAGCCGCCGCTTGCCCAGCAGCGACTCGGCCTCGCGACGGAGGAGCAGGGCCTCGAGCCAATCGGGAGCGTAGATGGGCGGCGTCGGGTGGGTCGTCCGATCGGCGAACTCGGACTCCTTCGCCTCCATCCAGCCCGTCCGCCTTCTCCGACCAGCGACCAGCCTCCACGAAGTGATCCAGGCGCCAGTGCGCGAGCGCCAGGCCGTACCAGTTCCGCACGCCGTCTTCGCCGGCGTCGATCGAGGCCCGGAACGCTTTCACGGCTTTCTCGGGATGACCGGATCGGAGGTGGGCCATGCCCAGATCGTGAAGATACCGAGGCGATGAGGGTTTTTTCGCAATGGCCCATTCGGCCCAGAGAACCAGCCGCGCCGGGTCGGTCAACGCATCGGGGGTCAATCCGCAAACACGGGACAGCATGGAGCCGGCGAATGGTCCCTCGGTCTGCCCGAATCGCTCGGCCAGCTTCACGCACCATTTTCGGTAGGCTGGAACGTCTCCTTTCAGGAGCAGGATGCTCGCGTACTCCACGAAGGCGTCCTCGGGGTCCGGGTGATCGTGGATCATCTTATCGTACGCGGCCAGCGCCTCGTCCCACTTGCCAAGCCAGGCGAGGTGACGTCCCCGCTCCGCCCAGAGCAGTGAGTCCTTCGGCCGCGACGCGATGACGCGGCGGAAAACGACGTCGCGCCGGGCGACCTGGGCGGCGAGCGGTTCATCCGGGTTCTCCCACGCGCCGTGGCGGTCAGGGATCATGGCGTAGAGTCGCTCGAGCCGCGCCGCCGCCTCGTCATTCCAGCCCCGTTGGTCCACGTAGGTTCCGAAGGCGCGGGCGACCTCTTCGAAGTCGGTGGTGAGCTTGAGATTCAGGGAGTACGCATATTCCTGGTTCGATACCTTGGCCAGGAGCGTATTCCACCCGGCGTGGAGGCGGACGGGCACGGGGACGAGCGCACCGAGCAACAGCGGCTGGGCCAGGATCAGCTCTCCATTGCACCAGAAGCGGAGCCAGTCGTCGTTGGCGACCAGCGCGACCACGTCGCGGTCCTCGGGGGCGTAGACGCGGACGAGGACGTAGGTGGAGACCCGATCCTTGGGCTGCACCAGGGCGCCAGGTCGAGGTAGCCGTCGGCGTTGAGAGTGGCCAATTTCCACGCGAGGGCGGCCTTGCCGTCGGGGCCGACGATGGGCCGCGCGGGTCCGGATTCGACTCCGGCGGCAGCGACCGGGCGAGCTCGGAATCGAGCTTGGCCTCATCGAAAGGATAGGGACCGACGACCCAGGTCCCGGCCACGAACCAGCGGGATTGCGACTCCTTCGATGCGAACAGGCGGCCGAGATCCGCCGTGGCCTTGTCCCAATCCCCCCGCTGGGCGCGGAGTTCGGCCCGGGCCCGGAGCAGCTCGACGTCGTCAGGCCGCGCGGCGAGGGCCTGGTCGAACAGAGACAAGGCGCGCGACCTGGCCTCCTGGCTCCCCGAGTCGCGGCCCAGTTCGGCGAGAACCCGAGCCGATGCGGCGACAATCTGAGGGTCGCCGGGCTTGATGGCCAAGGCGGCGGCAAACGCCTTCTCGGCCTCCTGTTCGCGGCCCATTCGCCCGAGCACGCGGGCGCGGGAGAGTAGGAAATAAGGGTCGTCTGCTAACGGCTTGCCGTCGAGTTCCGCGTGCACCTCGCGACGGATGGATTCTTCCAGGACGACGACAGCGATGGAATCCTCAAGTGAGGACCGCAGGGGCTCAGACGCCATGCCACGGAAAGCCCGCTCGAACTTCTGATCGGACTTCGATAGGGATCGGCGGGCCTCGTCGTCGCGTCCCAGGTGGTGCAAGATCAGTGCCAGATGCGCCGCGTACGACGGCGATTCTCGGAAACTCGGCGGGCCGCCCTGGAAGATCTCCAGCGCCTTGGCATAGTCACCGGCCCGCGCGTGCACCATCACGGCGTGGAGAATGTACCAGGGGTCGGTGCGGTGGCGCGCGAAGTCCGCGTCCACCATCGGGACGAGGACCTTGAGGTCGTCCAGCGCGTTCGGGCCCGACCAGCAGGCCCTGTAGAGATTGAATTTGTTCTCGGCATTCTTGAACTGCTTGAAGAACTCGGTGCAACTGGCGCGGTATCCCGCCGAGTCGCCGGCCTGGTGCCGAAGCATGGCCTGAATATGCCAGGAGTGGCCGTCGAATGGAGTCAGGCTTGCGGGATTCCGCCGGAAGGCGCGATCCAGGAGCGCGCCGGCTTCCTCCCAGAGTTCGAGCCGGAGGAGCTTGTCGGCGACGTCGATCCACGCGGCGTCCAGCTCGTTCCGTGCGGGGCTATCATCAAGCTCGTCGCGGAGGGCGGCCTCCATCGCGCGCAGCCCGCTCATCCACTCGCGGTGGGCCTGATCGAATCGGAGGGCCTTCCAGTGGACCTTCCCCAGGGCCAATCTCGTCCAGCCCACGTCGAGCTGGTAACGGACGTCCTTGGACTCGTCCTTGACCAGTGCCTCGCGGGAGGCCAGGGCCTCCTTCAAGGTCTTCACGGCCTCATCCAGCCGGCCAAGGTCGGTGAGGACCTGGCCGATGGCGTGCTGACTGGCCGCCATGTCGGCGCGGTGGCGGCGGCTTCGTGGGTCTTCCAGGGCGAGCTTGGCTCGCGCCGCCAGGGCCTCTTGCCCGGCCTTGAGCTTCTCTGCGCCCGTCCCCGATTCCCCGCGCTTGGCCAGGGCGGCGGCCTCCTCAGCCGCTTGCTTTCGGGCGACGAGGGACTGGAAGTCGGCGCGGCCGCGAAGGATCGCCAGGTCCTCGTGGGTCCGCATCTTCTCGGCGTTCTCGGCGCCCATCTCGATCGACCGGCGCAGCGAGTCCATCGCGGCGGCAATCAACCGTTCGCGCTCCTGGCTGTCCTCGGCCGTCAAGCCGCCTGGGCCCTCGCCGACTGCGGTGGCGGCAAGGGCCTGAGCGCAGGCCAGGTTATAAAGATCGCCCCCGATCTTGCGCGGCATATCCTCCATCGTCCGGGCCGCCAGGCTGAACCACTCGGCCGCTTCGGCCTTCCGGCCCACGTCGACGAGGGAACGAGCGAAGCCAAGGGAATCCGAATAGAGCCGCGCCCGGAAGACCGGCACCTCGGGGTTCTCGCGCGACCATGCGCCGCCAGTGCTCGATGGTCTTCTGAAACGCCCGGAACGCCTCGACTTGCCGCCCCAGACTCTGGAGCGTCCGCGCCACATTGCCATAACTCGTCCCCAGGAACCGGGCGTACTGGATGACCTGGGGGGCCTTGGCAACGGCGGCTTCATCGTGTTCGACCGAACGGAGATACATCGCGAGTGCATCCTGCGAGTGGCCCTGCCTCGCGAGCACGACGCCGAGGTTGTTGAGCGTCGCACCCAGGTTGGCCCGGGCCTCGGGGTCGTCGGGAAACTCCCGGGCGAGGCCCTCACGCAGGGCCAATGCCTTGCGATGCGCTCCAGGACCTCGGCGACCTTCTGAGGATCGTTCTGGCTGTTGGCCTGGGAGTTGTAGGCTGAGGCCAGCTCGTGGCGGTACCGAGGGTTCTTTGGATCGAGTTTGACCAGGCTTTCATAGAGCTTAGCCGCCTCGGAGTTGGCACCGAGGCGGAACTGGGAGTCGGCTAGCCCAGCCTGGGCGTCGCGGTCACCGGGCTTCTCCTGGACCAGCACCTCGTAGATCGACCGTGCGGTCAGGAACGACTTGCGCCGACCATTATCGTCGCCGAGGTCGCGCTGGATATTGCCCACGCGGCGATGCACGTCCGCCATCGCGGCGCGGAGGCCCGGTTCGTCGCCCCGCTGCTTGAGGAATTCATCGTAGAACGTCAGCGCCGATCGGAGCAGGTCTCGGCGGAGGGGCTGAAGACCGGGAGCCTTCAAGAGCGCCTCCTCGGTGACGCGGGTCAGGAACTGGTCGACCGCGGCGCGGGCCTGGGCCTCGCCAGCCTCGGCCCGTAGCCGCTGACGGTCCCTCTCGGCCGCGCTGGACTTCGTCTGGGTCTCGCTCTCTCGGGCCGCTTTCAAGGCGCCGTCCTTGTCGTCCAAGGCCGTGGCCAGATCCCGGCTGGTCCGCGCGATCCGCGCGTTGCTGATCGCCAGGACGACGACCGCCGCCACCAGGCCGACGATCGCCAACGCGCTGGCAGCGGCCAGCCCCTTGTTGCGCCGGCACCATCGCCAGGCTTGCTCCGCCGGGCTCGTGCGCCGGGCCAGCACCGGCTTGTCCGCCAGGAAACGGCGCAAGTCTTCGGCCATCTGCTCGGACGAGGCATAGCGCTGACCCGGCTCCTTGGCGATCGCCTTCAAGACGATCGTCTCCAGATCGCGCGGGACCTTCCTGTCCAGCTTTCGAGGCGAGGGCGGAACATCATGCATCACCCGATCGATCAGCTTCGCCCGATTCGGCTCCTGGAAAAGATACTGGAGGGTCAAGAGCTCGTAGAGCGTCACGCCCAGCGAATAGACATCGCTCCGGGGGTCGGACCAGCCGTCGAACCGTTCCGGCGCCATGTACCGTAGCGTACCGATGATGTCTCCGGTGTGGGTCAGCGCATCGGTCCCCTCCGACTTGGCCAGGCCGAAGTCCGTCACCCAGATCGTGCCTTTAGCGTCCAGGAGCAGGTTCGACGGCTTGATATCCCGATGCACGATCCCCTGGGAATGCGCGTACGCCAGTCCCTCGGCCACCTGCAACCCCACCCGCGCCACCGATCGATAATACTGCGTCTCGGCCTGCGTCCCTGACAGCTCGGAATGGGTCGACATCCCCGAATCGCCGGAGAGCCCCGATCGGGCGGAGGTCGGCTCGAACTCGCCGACCCCGGCATCGGTCGCAGAGCCCTGGGTCAACGCGGCGGACGAATCCGAACCCGTTTCAGGACGTGCGACGACCTCTGCCGCCGGAAACTGTCCCGTCAGCAACCCTTGGGTCGCCGCCAGCGCCAACGCCCGATCCATCCCGGTGCGCGGAGGTTCAACGGGCTTCACGGCCGGAGATTGGCCACCCCTCAACCGCCGCAACTCCTCGAACACCTCATCCAGCCCTTGTCCCTGGATGAACTGCATCGCGTAGAAGTGCACGCCCTGCTGCTCGCCGACGCCAAAAACCGGCACGATATTCGTGTGGTGCAGCCGAGCCGCGGCGCGCGCCTCCAGTCTGAACCGTTCCAGATGTGATGATCCTGCCAGGCTGTGCTGGGGCAAGACCTTGAGTGCCACGTGCCGGCCCAACGACTGTTGCACGGCCTCATAGACGACCCCCATCCCGCCCCGGCCGATCTCGCGGAGGATGAGATAGTCGCCCAGTTGATCGGGGACCGGAACGGCACCGTCGCCGGAACCGGGCAGACTCTCCACGATGCTTCCCGTTGCCGTGCCGTCCGGCGACTGGTTCAGCTCCAGCTCGACCAGGGCTGGGAGTAGTTCGCGGATCTCTTCGGCCAGGTCAGGGTACTTGACGGCGTACTCCTCGATGCTCGGCCGTTCGCCGGCGCGGAACCGGCCGATGAACGAGTCCGCCAGTTGTTCGATCGGGTCGCGGTCGAAGGACGAGGACGACACAGACACTTCGTCCGCCATGGTCGATGCTCCCTCAATGTTCGGGTCGATCAGAGTTCCCCAAGTCCTCCGGGCATGTTCGCCAGGATGTCCTTGAGCCGGATGAGGGCCCGGGCGTAGCGCTTGCTGGCGGCCGACTTGTCGAGCCCCAGCACCTGCGCGGCCTCACCGTTAGAAAGATGTTCGAAGTGACGTAGCGCGAGGATCTCGCGGTCAACCGAATCCAGACTATTGAGTGCTTCTTGCAGCCGGATCTTCCGTTCCGCCCGCTGCGCCGCCTGGCTGGGCGAGGTATGCCGGCCCAGGAGCTGGGCCGCCAGCGCGGCGGTGGACGTCTCGGGCATGGCGCCGCGATACAGCGAGATCTCTCGCCCCGCATCGCGGCCCTGAGCCCCCAGGTGGCGGCGATGCTGCTCCAGCAACCGCTGACCGGTCAGGTACCTCAGCCAGAGAAAGAAGGGCATCGCCGGGTTCTGCCGATAATCCGCCAACCGGTGGCTGGCCTCGAGCATCGCCTCCTGGATGATGTCGGACGCATCGATCCGCCCCTGGAGCCGACGGTCGAGGCGGAGCGCGACCATGCGCCGCAGTCGATCGCGATGCCGGGCCAGCAACTCGCCCCATGCGGCCTGGTCCCCCTGGACAGCGCGGTCGATCAGGCTCTGCGTCTCCGCCTCGCTTGAGCCGGAATTCGGTCTGGATGGTTCGGCCATCGAAGTCACCATACCCACTCAACTGCGATTCCGACCGGGTTGGGGACAGGATGACCAAAGAATCGGAATCGTTTGTCCCATGAGTCCAGCGTAATCGAATCCGAGGATGATTGCACTCGGCGCGTCCCTTTGTCAGAGCCCATGACAACAGCCGGGCGATGTGAGCGGTTCGGTCGATCCGAAGAGCAGCTACAATCTGATCGGCGATGGCGACTCACTCACCGGAATCAAGAACGGCGTCCAGGTCGATATGATCGGCTCAGCCAAGGCGGGCAAGGTCATCGACGCCAAACTTGGACCGCTAGCCGATAACGGCGGTCCCACCGAGACTGTTACCCCGCTGCCCGGCAGCCCCGCCATTGGCGCCGGGAAGGATGGGTCGAACATCGGAGCCGACGTATCGCGGTCTACCCGCCCACACGCCGCCCACCCCAACTCCGACTCCGACGCCCACGTCTACGGTGGTCGTCAGTCAGCAGCCCGTCTTGCGGGGCAAGACCAACAAGAAGAAAAAGTCCGTCGGCAAGCCCCTGCTGTCCGGCTTCATCTTCAACTTCAGCAGGGCGCTCGATCCATCGGCGGCGGCGAATTCCAAAACTATCAGATGGATACCGACATTACCAAGAAGGTCAGGAAGAAGGTGGAGTATGTCCCGCACACGATCAAAACATTACCGTCACGTTCAGCGCGTCGGGCGACGCCGTGACGATTGTGTTGGGGAGCCCCGAGAGACGCGACCGGGGGACAGATTACGCTCTTGGGCGGCGTTTCGGGCAGCCCACTCGGAGGATCCACGACCTTCACGATCTCCAGGTGAGTAAGAAGCATCGAGCCGGGGTAATCCGGGGACGAGCAGACTGGTGCGCCGCGGCGGCGACGTTGGATCATCCTCCTTACTCGCTCGTTTAGCCGTTCCGCTCCGGACGCCACAAGGCCCCTCTTCGACAGCCTTGCCTGGGTTCCTGCCGTCCCGGGCGGCTGGGATGAGATCAAGTCGGTCCCGACGGATCCGGAGCCGACCCGGCGGTGCGCGGGCGGTCCGCTGCGCCGACGCCAGGTCGATCGCGCCCGCGACATCTGGCCGTCGCTTGATGCCTTCATCCTTCGGACTCGTGAGAGAGCGGCCGACCGACAAGATCGACCATGTACGTGGACAACTGGCGGCAGCCGAAAGGCCCGGATGAAGACGGACTAATCACCCGGTCGGAAATTTTTTTGGGATTTCGCATCCGCAGTCCCAGTCGAGACTTCGGGCGGTCCGTGGTCCAGATTTCGCGCTAGGTGCATTAACGAAATCTCAAAGTTGCGGCATACTAATATTAGACGATGTAAGTGACCAATTCTACCAGAGAGTCGGAGCCACCGACAGGCCATGCGTGCGGAAACCGATCGGACCGGTCAGGTCCTCCTCGGGAACGGGCTGCGACGACCGGATCCGTCCCACTCCTTCGGGAGATCGCCACTAACTCCCTTCCGGCCATGGAGATCGGCGATGGCGACCTGCCAAAAAGATGCCTTTTTGTGCCAACCAGCGTGACGGTTCGCGACGGACGATACTCTCCTCGGAGTCGTAGACGCTTCGAGTTCAAGCCCTCGCCGATCGTTGCTCATGGGCTGAGCGGGTTTCCGGAGTGGATCAGGTTCCTGCCCCGTATTGCGGGCGGTGATCATTGACAACTCTCGAGAAAACCCTACCTCGATGAGCGGACAGTCGTTGTGGATGGCGCGTCCCTGTCATAATCTGATAGCACGACGCTCCTTCTTCCACACCACCATGCGAACCATGGTCGTAAAGGATCCACGAATGTCATCGCCTACCTCCCGAGTGACCCGCCGGGCCGCTCTTCGCAATGTCGCCGCAACCAGTATCGCATTTCCCTTCATCATGAGGGCGCACGCCACGGCTGCGCCGAGCGAGACCGTCTACCATGCCAGTTTCGGCGCCTCGGGCATGGCCGGATCCGACATCGGCTCGATCACGGCCAGCCCCCACATCAAGCTCGTCGCCGTGGCCGATGTGGATTTGCGGCATACGGCGCGGATCACCAGCCAGTTCCCGGGCGTGAAGGTCTATCAGGACTGGCGCGAGCTGCTCGATAAGGAGAAGAACCTCAATTCGGTCAATGTTTCCACACCCGACCACATGCACGCCCCGATCACCATGAGCGCCCTGCACCGCGGGCTCAATGTCTACTGTCAGAAGCCGATGACCCAGACGATCTACGAAGCCAGGCAGGTCGCCAGAGTCGCAGGCGAGAAGAAGCTCGTCACCCAGATGGGGATTCAGATCCACTCCCACCCGGTCCACCGGCGAATTGTCGCGACGGTCCAGGCCGGGTTGATCGGCAAGGTGATGGAGGTTCTGAGCTGGAGCGGCAAGCACTGGGGCGATCGGAACCCCAGGCCGGACCGGAAGGACACGATCCCGGCTGGCCTGAACTGGGACGCCTGGCTCGGCGTGGCGGCGGATCGGCCTTTCCTCGCCCATTATTATCACCCAGGCGAATGGCGAAAGCGCCTCGACTTCGGCACTGGGACCTTCGGCGACATGGGCTGCCACATCCTCGACCCCGTATTCACCGCGCTCGCGCTGACCGCCCCAAAGTCGCTGCGATCCGAGGGCGGTGCCCCAAACGCCCACAATTGGGGACTGGACTCCAAGGTGCGATACGTCTTCCCGGGCACGAAGTATACGGCCGACACCTTCACCCTTTACTGGTACGACGGCAACGCCCGCCCGCC
This sequence comes from uncultured Planctomycetota bacterium, assembly GCA_963845755.1. Lineage (GTDB taxonomy): Bacteria > Planctomycetota > Planctomycetia > Isosphaerales > Isosphaeraceae > CAWJTV01. Next base: position 103,355 of record CAWJTV010000031.1, on the reverse strand, counting down.
CGCCGAGGTGCAGTCGCTCATCGGCAGACGATCCCTCCAGGACCAGGGTTCGATCTACATCGGTACCGAAGGGATCCTCTACGCCCCCTACATCGACAACCCCATCCTCCTGCCTGCGGAGAAGTTCAAGGGTACCAAGCTGCCAGATCCGGGTGGGAATGACCATTACCTTCAGTTCGTCGAAGCCTGCCGCGGCAACGGCAAGACCTCGGCACCGTTCGACTACGCTGGCCCGCTCACCGAATCGGTCCTGCTGGGCTGTCTTGCCACCCGGTTCCCCAAGACCACCCTGGATTGGGACTCGGCGGCCCTGAAGGTCACGAACGTCTCCGAGGCCAACCAATACGTCCGGCGCCACTATCGTAAGGGCTGGGAGGTTGAAGGGCTCTGATCGGCCTCTGCATCATCCACGAATCTTAGAACTAATAAACTAAGAGATTTTATCGCGAATTACACGAAAGAGGAAAGGAAAGGCGAGCCTTGGAACGCATCGTGTGAGGGGTCGGCGCATCCTGAATCCCGGTTTGTCCCCGCTTCTTTCGCGTATTTCGTGGTGAATCCCCCGGGCCGAGCCAAGACGGAGCCTTGCGCCGTGCCGCCCGACCCGCCGCGCCGAATCTACACCTTGGCGGATATCATCCTCCTGGTAGGATCCTCGGCGTGTCTGTTCGCCTCGCTCCGGGCGTGCACGACCACGGCCACGTTCGAACCGATCCAGGCCATCATTACTCCCTTCGCGATCTTCTTGAGTTTCGGCGGCTATGGGGCCTGGGTGGCACGGCGGCGAGGGAAATCGCGATTCGAGGGCTTCTGCTGGGGCCTCGTCTTCGGACCTTGCGGCGTGCTGATGATCGCCCTGATGCCCCACCGAGGGAAACCTTCTGGGCATCACCGGATGAGATGACGGAGTATCACAACAATTGATAATTTAAGAATATCTATTTGTTGCACGGGAGAAGCATCATGGATTACGTGAATCTGGGAAGGACCGGTCTGAAGATCTCTCGTCTTTGCCTGGGATGCATGAGCTATGGGGTACCGGAGCGGGGCGCCGACCTATGGACGCTCGATGAAGCGCAGGCGCGGCCCTTCCTCGCCCGTGCCCTGGAGCTCGGTATCAACTTCTTCGACACCTCCAACTCGTATTCCGACGGTACGAGCGAGGAGATCCTTGGTCGGGCGATTCGCGATCTCACCCGGCGGGACGAGGTCGTGATCGCGACCAAGGTGTTCTATCCGACGCGGAAAGACCCGAACGGTCGCGGCCTTTCGCGCAAGGCAATCCTGACCGAAATCGACGCGAGTCTGCGACGGCTTGGCACCGAGTACGTCGACCTCTACCAGATCCACCGCTGGGACTACCAGACGCCGATCGAGGAGACGCTTGAGGCGCTTCACGACATCGTGAAGGCCGGCAAGGCCCGGTATCTCGGCGCCTCGTCGATGTTCGCCTGGCAGTTTTGTAAGGCCCTCCACCTGGCCGACCTCCATGGCTGGTCGCGGTTCGTCTCGATGCAGAACCACTACAATTTGCTCTATCGCGAGGAAGAGCGGGAGATGCTTGTTCTCTGCGCGGCCGAGGGGATCGGCGTTATTCCCTGGAGCCCGCTCGCGCGCGGCCGGCTGGCCCGGCCGTGGGACCAGCGAAGCAGCACGGAGCGGGCCGGGACGGACGAGTTTGGCAAGACCCTTTACGCCCGGACCGAAGAGTCCGACCGGATCGTCGTGGACCGCGTGGGCGAGGTGGCCACAGCAAGAGGCGTGACCCGCGCCGAGATCGCGCTGGCCTGGATGCTCCACAAGTCCGCCGTCACCGCGCCGATCATCGGCGCGACCAAGCCGCACCACCTCGAGGACGCCATGGCCGCCCTTTCGATCCAACTCACTCCCGAGGAGATGGCAGGGCTCGAGGAGCCGTATGTCCCACACCCGGTCCTCGGGTTCTCGTGAGGACCGCGCGAGCGAATCAAGGCGATGGAGGCTGGGGGATCCCGATTAGGCGGACATAAGGCCGATGATGGTCTGTGATGGCCAGCCATCGGCCGTCGGGTGAGACTGCGAGTTGATGGCCCGCGTTGCCCGTGCTGACCACGAGCGAGGCGAACTCGACCCCGGTTGACGCGTCCCAGATCCCGATTGTTGACCCGGCGACCGAGATGATCCGGCGGCCGTCGGGCGTGAAGACGACGTCACCGAAGTAATCCGCGCCAACATTCATTCTGGCGGGCGCCGCCGGGTCGAGAGTCAGCGTGGCGCGGCGGAGAGGGGGTCTGGAGGTCATGTCGTATAGCCGCACCTGACCGTCCAGGACTTCGCCGTCGCGACCGATCATCGAACCAGAAGCGGCGAGCGTCCGGCCATCGGGCGCGAAAGCCAATGACTGAATATAGAAACGACCGGGTTCGAGCGTCGAGCGACGCTGGTAGCCCGGGATCTCCCAGAGTGTCAACGAATCGTCGTGGGAGACTGCCAGTGTCCGGCCATCGGGTGCATAAGCGATTCGCCGAGGCCCATCGTGTTCAAGTTTGAACTCGGACCGGCCGATCTCACGACCACTCGCCACGTCCCAGAACCGGACCGTCGCATCCCCACTGGCGGTTGCCAGCGCGTGGCCGTCCGGCGAGAATGCCAGCGCAGTGATCGCCATTGTGTGGCCGCGGAGCGTCCGTTTCACCTGACGCCCCGCGGTATCCCAGAGCATGACCGACGACGACAGCTCAAAGTTATGCTTCGATGCGACCGATCCGGCAAGGATTGCACCATTGGGTGCGAAGGCCAACTCATGGACGGCATTCTCGCCATCCGGGCCGGTCAGGGTCGCGGCCAGCGTGCCCGTCCGGACGTCCCAGAGTTTGACCACGCCGGAACCTTCGTTATAGGTGTGCGTCGTCGCCAGCACTTTGCCGTCGGGCGAGAAGGCCAGATCCTTGATAAAGGATGCATCGCCATTTGGCGTGGGGCCCCACTCGGAACGGCGGTACCATGCGCGGCTATTTACGTCGGACCTGCCTCCATCCAGCGAGGACCGGGGATCCGAGCGGAACACGCGCCAGCAATCTCGGAAGATCCCGGCCTTCACGGTAGGTGTGAGGCTCAGCTCGAGGATTCCCAGGCTCCGCAATCGATGTCCCGACCGGACCTCGATCGCTCGCGATTCCGGCTGGGTGTCATCTGCCCTGGCCTGGATCGTATACCGGCCAGGTGGTAAGAGGACCTCCAGCTCGTTGGTCGCCGAGCTGATCGAGAGTAAGTGCGTCAACTTGCCACCCTCGCCGAGCAAAACGGTCGCTTCGGATCTCCAGTTCGGATCCCTCAACTCGGCATGATACTTCTCCTCCAGCTCCCGGAAGCCAGGGCATTCGACCCGCAGGCGAACCCGACAGGCCGGATGCATCACGATCCTCGCGGGCCTGCCGAGCTCGGCACGCGTGACGCGGATCGCGCCGACCAGCGGTCGATCCTTGTCCTCTCGGATCGCGTAGACGCCAGTCTCACCCCTCATCGTCAACGACGTCTCGCCCCGCTCGTCAGTCGTCCGGGATTCGGTCCCTGTCCAGGTCGGGAAGGGCAAAGTTCGACCGCCAAACTCGAGGAAATCGGTCCCCACGATCGCCCCGGCGACCGGCTGGCCCTGGACATCGACCAGCCGGATCGGGGTCGGCGGGACATGGGCTCGCGCGACGATTCCCGAGTTGGCGATGAGAAGGGCGGCGATCGCGGTCCTGAGCGTGCACGAGCGTCGCATGGTCAGGAAGCTCCGGGTGCGCGAGTCTGTGGCAAGTCCACTCCACGGTCCGATTGTGGCAAGGCGCGAAGCCCGCTGCAATCGCTGCTCGCGATCGGGAGCCGATCGACGAGGGCGTCAGCTCATGACCAACTCCTTGGACAGGGGCGCATGGACGCCGTTGCCGTTGGTCGATGGGGCCAGGAGCAGCTCGGGGGCGATCGCGGTCTCGCCGTGCTGGCTGAGGTCAAGTCCCTCGATCTCCTGCTCTTCGGGTACACGCATGGGGATGATCATGTCGGTCGCCTTGTAGAGGATCCAGGAGCCGATGAAACTGTAGGCGGACACGATCAACAGGGCCCCCAGGTGGGCGAGGAATGTGGCCGTCTGGCCGCTAGTTAATCCGACGTCCTTTGCGAAGATCCCGGTCATGAGCATGCCGACCATACCGCCGACACCGTGACAGGGAAAAACGTCGAGAGTGTCGTCGAGAGTCGATCTGCTTTTCCAGTGGGCGGCCAGGTTGCTGACGACGCTGGCGCACACGCCGATAAAGATACTCTCACGGAGGGTGACGTAACCAGCTGCCGGCGTGATGGCCACAAGGCCGACCACCGCTCCAATACAGGCGCCGAGCGCCGAGGGTTTTCGCCCGCGCATCCAGTCGAAGAACATCCAGCCGAGCATCGCCGCTGCCGAGGCCGTGTTCGTGGTCGCGAAGGCCATCGCCGCCGAACCGTTGGCGCCGAGCGCCGAGCCGGCGTTGAAACCGAACCAGCCGAACCAGAGCATACCCGTGCCCAGCAACACGAACGGGACGTTGGCCGGCGAGGACGTTTCGTTGGAAAGATGGCTTTTCCGTCGACCCAGCATCAGCGCCCCGGCGAGCGCCGCCCAGCCCGCCGACATGTGCACCACCGTCCCCCCCGCGAAATCGAGCACCCCCCACTTTCGCAGGAAGCCGTCGGGATGCCAGGTCCAATGTGCCAGCGGCGCGTAGATGAATAGGCTGAACAACACGATGAACAGCAAGTAGGACGAGAACCGAACCCGTTCCGCGAACGAGCCTGTGATCAACGCTGGCGTGATAATGGCGAACTTGAGCTGGAAGAACGCGAACAGGACCAGGGGAATCGTCTGCGACAGCGTGGGGTGGGTCACTTCTCCCACGCCGTCGAACATCAGGAACGTCAGGGGATTGCCTACGAAACCACCCAGGCTGTCCCCGAACGCCAAACTGAATCCCACTGCCAACCATACCAGGCTGATCACACCCAGAGCCACGACGCTCTGGAGCATCGTCGAAACCACATTCTTCAGACTGACCATTCCCCCGTAGAAGAAAGACAAGCCAGGTGTCATGAGCAGAACCAGCGCCGAAGCCGTCAACATCCAGGCGACGTCGCCCGGATTGATCGGTCCCCCCGCCGGAATCGTGTTCTTCGAACTTGGAGCGAACAAGGCTGTAAATGCCAGGATGACCAGTAGAATAAAGGGAATCGGCGTTGCGCGTTTCATTAGCAGGCCTGCTTTTTCTGAAGGCACGATCACGTACGAGCGATGCCAGTAGACGACGAACACTCCACGGCCGTGCGGGTATTCCTTCGCCTAATATCTTGTGAGAAAACAACTTGTATCAATGGACTGAATCGAAGAATGGCGAGACGTTTTCGACCTACCTCTCGATAACGAATCTCGTGCCAGCTCGTAGGCACCAATTGGACTGACGTCGTGAAAGACTCGACTTGGGTCTCGACGCCTCGGGTAGAATACCCCAGTGGTTACCGTTTGAAGTGCAGACAAGGGCGATTGGGATCATGAGTTCACTCATTTCCGCAGAACGAATGAGCTGCTCCCTCACAGCAGCGCCGAAGCCAGGGCATGGCAGTCTAGGCTTCTTGGAAGGGGACTGGCAGGAGCGACTGGCCTTCATCGATCAAATGATGCGCGACATGAGCCTGGAGGAAGACCCGCAGACGATGGTGCGGTCCTACGGCAGCCGGGTGCGCAAGTTGATGCCGGCGGGCCGATGGATCTCGTTGAGCCGTCGGGGGCTCGACGCCCCGAAGTACCGGATCACGCGATCGAGCACCTGGACTGAGGAAATCGATCCCTGGAAGGACAAGGCGCGGCTGCCGCTGCTGGAGGGGGGGCTGCTGAGCGAGTTGATCTACGCCAACGAGCCCCGGCTCGTTGACGACATCGCGCCGCTGCTGGCCGAGAACGACCCGGCGATCAAGTACCTGGAAGGCTTCCGCTCGCTAATGGCGATACCGCATTACGATCACGGAACGGCGCTGAAACATGGTCATCCTCCTGGAGGCAGAGCCCGCGGCATTCGATCCCGAGAAGTTCCCGGAATGGCTTTGGGTAAGCAGCTTATTCGGCCGGCTCACGTACAACCTCCGCCTGCGCGAGGAATTAAAGCGCGCCTATGAGATCGTCGAGCGAGAGCTTAAGGTGGTGGCCGACATCCAGCGATCTCTCCTGCCCCAGGTGCTCCCGGCGATTCCCGGGCTGGAGCTGGGTGCTCACTATCAGACATCGCAGTGGGCGGGGGGTGATTATTACGACTTCTTCCCGCTTCCCGATGATCGCTGGGGCATCCTGATCGCGGACGTCAGTGGCCATGGCACACCAGCGGCCGTGATGATGGCGATCACGCACAGCCTGGCCCACGGCCTACCAGGCAATCCCGAGCCACCGGCGGTGCTGCTGGGGCACGTCAACCGGCATCTTTGCCGACGTTACAACGCTAGCAACGAGGGTTTCGTCACGGCGTTCTACGGGGTTTTCGACGCATCGCGACGCGCGATCACCTACGCATGCGCCGGCCACAACCCACCTCGGCTGAAACGATGCGGCGAGGACTTCGTCCATGCTCTCGACGAGATCGGCGGGCCACCCCTGGGCCTGGTTGACAACCTCGAGTACGATCAAGCAACCCTCACTCTTCAGCCCGACGACACGCTGGCCTTCTACACGGATGGCATCACCGAAGCCATGAACGACCGCGACATTCAGTTCGGCGTCGAACGGCTCGACGCGATCCTGGGTCGATGCGACCTCGACGCGCCGGGGATCGTCCGGGCCATCATCGAGGCCGTCGACCAGTTCACCGGCGGCCGTCCTCCCGAGGACGACCGCACCCTGCTCGTCGCCCAGATCGGGTGACAGGGCGTGACAGGATCGATTCCCATTTACAAATTCCGGAGTTCGAATGGGTGTTAAGGCCAATGGATCAGAGACTTGATCTGCTTGAATCATGAATTCTGGATCTCGAATCCGATTCTTTCACAGGCTGTGTGTACAACCACCGGAGTTTTTCCATCCATGAACAAGCAGCCCGAGGCGATCAAGCTGGCTCCGTCGATCCTGGCGGCGGACGCGGCATATCTGGCCGAGGCAGTAACCCAGGTGGTGGCAGCCGGCGCGGATCGGATCCATGTCGACGTGATGGACGGGCACTTCGTGCCGAATATCACCTTCGGGCCCGTGGTAGTGCGGTGGCTCCGACCGGTCTCGCCGATTCCCCTTGAAGTGCACTTGATGATTGAAAAGCCGGAGCGGTTCCTCGAGGCATTCGCCGAAGCCGGCGCCGACACTCTCATCGTCCACCAGGAGGGTGCGATCCACCTGAACCGGACGATTCAGGCGATCCATTCGCTGGGTAAGCGCGCCGGCGTGGCGATCAACCCGGCGACGCCTGCCACCACGCTCGAGGAGGTCCTACCGGATCTCGAGCTGGTCTTGGTGATGACCGTCAATCCGGGTTTCGGGGGACAGGAATTCCTGGCGGGCACGCTGTCGAAAATCGGTCGGGTCCGAAGGATGATCGAGCAGGTCCGGCCCGACTGCGAGCTGGAGGTCGACGGTGGGATCGAGCCGCACACGGCGGCCCGCGTAGTCGAGGCAGGTGCGACCGTCCTCGTCGCCGGCTCGGCGATCTACAAAGCGACAGGCGGACCGGCCGCCGGCATCGCCCGGCTTAGGGCTGGGCTCGCCGGGACGCATTGATTGGTATCGGTGGAAACCCGGCGATCTCTGGCTCGCCGCACCATCGATCGCCAGAGTTTCGGCGAGTCGAGATTCCAGTGCCGATCTACGGGGGAATCGACTCATCTGTCCAAACCTCGGTGCCAGATGAGGGCAGGCTGGGCGATCTCAGGCTTCTCCGCGACCTCGCTCCAGACAGTCTTTTCGATTCTTCCCGTGTCCCAGACCGCTAGGACTTCCCGATCATCGCAACGCACCCAGCCGTACTGGGTCCTCCCCTCTCGATCTTGAACGGCGAGCCGGAAGATATTCCAGCCCCAGCACCAGAAGGGGGGAGAAACGCCATCCCAGCAGGTCATGAAGCGTCTCTTGAAAATCATATGATACTGATTAATCTCGGCCCATCGGCCCAATTTACGTGCGATCGGCTCGAAGAATCATGCACAACAGCTTCGACCCTTCGGTTGCACCACGACCGAGATCCTGCCTCTGGATTTACTTCGTTCCGGTCCGGGTCGCCTTCGCCAATTCCGGCGGGAGCTTGGCATCGTGCGAGAGGATGAACGGCTCTTCACCGGTCACGGACCAGTACAGTCGCGCGGGCCCGCGCGGATAGCTCGTGCCCGAGGCCCAGGTGTGATAGACCTTGCCCCAGAGGGTGCGAACCTTGGCGAGGGTCTGCTTCTCTTCATCGCCGCTCTGGATCATACTCTTCAAGAGACCGTTGTCGACCTCGTATTTGTGGTCGTGCCAGTACGCCTTTTCCTCGGTGGGCATCTTCTGGTAGACGGCGTCGCTGACCAAGTACTCGATGCCGATCAACCTGGCGTCGGGGCCGATCCCGTCATAGAGGACACATTGATTCAGATCCTCGTTTACGGGCTTGCAGAAATGGTAGGCGACCTGGGACCGCTCAGGCAGGTCTTTCAGCAGATGCACCCCCGCGAAGACCAGCGGACAATGCAGGACCTCCTGGATCGGGGCCTTCGGGCCGGTTGACGCAGCTCCTGCATGGCCGTCGGCACGGGCTGCGGCCGGCCTCATCGCTACGACCCCCAAGAAGATACCGGCACCGGCGCTCACTGCGCAAGCCAGCACGATGGAGATCGAAGGACGAAATCGCGGTTCTTCCATGGGTTGTCGCTTCATGAAGTTCTCTTCCAATGTCGGATTGACTCGAAGACTCATTTGTTCCTGGACTCGTGTAGGAAGCCGGCTTTGACCCAATACCGTTTAAGGAAGCATAACCACTGTCTCTGCAAAGGTTTTCTTCAAGGGCGGAATGTGTCGATGTTTGGATCGTTTCTTTTTCCACTTGGACATTTTACGCTTGATCACTCGCGGATTGATCCGGTTCCTCCGCATTTCGTCATCGGTGCGCTCCCCTGCATCTCCCACAACAATCCCTGGTACCACTCCTCGAACGCCTCGGGGGTCGAGCTGTTGCATTCTGGCAACCGGCACTTGAGGATCTGGAAGCACCCCAGAAACGACAGCCGATCCGGGTCCAGCCCCACGGTCCCGGCGGCCGCAACCATCAAGGCTCGGATCACGAAATGACCCAGCGACAGCGCATAGATCTCCTGGATCACCCCCGCCGGGGTCTCGCTTCGCATCTGTGCCGGCTTGGTCGCCCGCCGCGGATCATGATGGGTCTTTTGCTCATCATAGACCAACTCCTGTTCCCATCTCTCGTGATAAAGAATAATCAATTCTTCAGCAGGATAAAGCTCCGCGTCAAGGAGATTCGTGATCAGCACATGAGTTTCACCGTGTCCGACTCGTTGCGGGTCGTCCAGTGTATAGCGGATCACCCGGACGACGATCCCATCCCGATCGATCTGACGGTCGTAGCAACCCCGATAAATCTTGGCCAGGTACGAGCCATCCGCCAGGTTTTGGATCGACTTGAGGATCAAGCCGCTTTTCACGCGTGCCAACAGCTGGACGCCCCGCAACATCGCCGTTTTCCAGTGGTCATAGCTGAAAAACCCGCGATCCTCCAACAGGAGCATCTCCGGAGTCAGATGGCGGAGCAAGCCGCCGACCATCGACGGTTCGCCGTGGGCGATCGACCGGACCACGAAGGCCAGTTCGATGTGGGTCCCCAATTCGACCAGGCTCAGCTTGCGGACTTGGGGGAACGCGCCGTCGCCGCGCGGCCCGGCCGAGGGCGCGCGAAGGCCGCGGCGTTGGCCTCCGAGTCGGGGACATCGTAGACGGTCCCATCGATGCCGACCAGGCGGAACCCGCGGTAGAAGGCTCCGGGCGTATCGGGCCGGGCCAGAGGATGAACGACGTGCTCGAACAGGTGGCGGACCGGCGCGATGCCCAGGCGTTGCCGGGCCACACACAGGCTGGATCGATGGGGACTCTCCTCGCCGACTCGGAGCCGGCGTGCATGCTTGAAGACTTGGCGGATCGGCAAGTCGGTCAACAGCCCCATGGCCAGGACCACCCAGCAAACAATCTCGTGGGTCAGTGTGCAACGTCGTTGATTGGTTTTACCGGTGGCCGCGAGGACTTGGCGAACGGCCTCGGGCGAGATAATCTGTTCCAGTCCCGCCAAGCGATCCAAGATCCGGCCCGACGCATCGGGCGGCAGCGTGCAATGTCCGTGCGGCATGCGAGTCATGGCCTCCGTGTTGCTTGGGTCGTGAGTAAACCCAAAGTAACAGGAGGCTGTGGCTTGCGCCTATTTCAACGGTATTGGGCTTTGACCCGTGCTCTACGGCACACTTTCAACATGGCCTCATCGTGATTCGGCGTGTATCTAGAATCAATGCCACATTGAGAATACGAATGCAGTCAGGGCTTGAAATACGAAAAGCCGTCCTGCTGTCGGCGCACGATCTCGAAAGCGCCGGATGGGACCAGACCGACGCCCGGCAGCAGATCGTCCCGTCCTAGCGACCGCTCGCGCATCGTATTCTCGCAGGCGACGAATCGATGCCCCTGATTCGCCATGGCAGCAACCTCGTCGGCCAACTCGGTCCGGGCCTTCTCGACGAGGCGGATGCCATCGCCGTGGCAGACGATCTCAATCTCAGTCTTGAGTCCTTCCGCAGCCGCGGTCCTCATGATGTTCTCAACATTCTTCAGGCCCAGTCTTTGGTGGGTCGTCTGAGCGAAGTTCACATGGACGACGGCCTTTAGCGGCCCGTCTGGCTCGGTCTTCCCGACGCCCCGTGCCGGCTCGTTCGTGAGCATGCCCGCCAGTCCGATGATCAGGAGTCCCCAGGAGGCCCATCCTCCGAACTTCCGGCTTTGCATCGGTCTTCCGTTCATGTCTATCCGCCTTCTCCGTCAGGGCCGCCGAGCATAAGGTGGGCGGCCTGGACTCGCTGGAATCTGCTGTCATTACCAATCACAGCCGCCGTTCATTGTACTACGGTTTCGATATAGGATGAAGCTGTCCATGCCAGGCCGCTCGGGGCTGCGAGGTCGATGGACCTCGCCGCCAACCATGGGCAGCCGTGACTTTTCTGACGCAGGCGTGTTTCTTCTACGCGGCCTGGACGTGGACGGAGAACCATCTCTTGAGCGTCCATCCGGAAACCTGGACCAAGTTCTACGCATCGGGCCGATGGTACTTCCGCGACTCGGAGATCTGGCCGCGACTGGGTTACTGGATGACTGTGTCATTCCCCACTTTGGCGACAGGGCTGGCCTGGCGGGTTCACTGGGGCCGCCGGCTCCATGAAGCAGCCGACCTGGACCTGGCCGCCCGCCGGCTGTGCGTGCTGGCGATCCTGGGGCTGGCGACCGGGGCTGCCGAGGCATGGCTCTGGCTGCTTTGGCTCGAACCGGCGGCACGTAGCGCGGTCCTAGGCACCCTGGCACTCCCCTATGGACTTCTCGTCCTGATTGGGATGGGCAGTCAGGGAGCCGACTGGTTGACGGTCCGATCTGGCTCGGACCTGGGCACGCGCCGGCTCGCGATCCCGTCCGCCGCGTCCGTCCTGACGATCCTCGTCACCCTGGTCGTCCGCGACTGCGCGTCGCCTGTCAACCATCGATATCACAATGCCCTTCGAGGCCCGTCGCCACGCCGCTAGGGTCGGGGCCTTGGCGGATTCCTCAACTTCTTCACGCTGAACCCCATCGCGATCACGACGTGCGTCCTGGTCGTCAAGCGCGCGCTGAGACCGATGTCGTGATGCACTCGGTCATGAGAGCGGAACGCTCAATACGGGTCATGTTCGGCGGCCTGGATGAGATCGTCCAGAAGATTGTGTAACTCCTCGAGTTTTCCTGGTCCAAGCTGCCCGAGGATCCGTTCGATTACAGCATGATGAGCGGGGAGCGTCTCGGCCAGCCGCTGGCACCCGGATTCCGTCAGGTAAAGCCGGTTGGCCCTCCGGTCCTCAGGGTCGGGTCTCCGTTCGACCCAGCCGGCCGCCTCGGCGCGGTCAATCAGTCCGCAGACGTTCCCCTTTGTGACCAGCAGCCGTTCGGAAAGCTCCTGTTGTGTGATACCTTCTCCCCGTTGCAGCGTCGCAAGCACATCGAATTGCGCCGGTGTCAGCCCGTGCCGGGCGAACAATTGCTCCAGCCGGCGGCCGATCCGCTCGCGGCCACGGATCAGCCTCACCCATGTCTGGAGCGGCAACTCCCTCGGGTCAGTCAGGATCGGGAGCTTCCACGAACTCGGATCTTTCCGTAACACATCACCCATGATGGTTCACTTCTAAACCATGGTGAGTCCTCCGTCAAGGCGGATTCCTGGGGAGGGCGAGGTCTCTGGGGCGGTTTTCAATAATTCTAGGCTGATGCCGAAAACCATGATAAACTCACCGCCCCTTTGCTCGTACGATCGAGCGAGGCGGAAGAAGGATCGATCCGTCCGACTCCTATTTCACGAGGATGTGCGATGTCGCTCGACGTGCAAGCCGGCCAGCCGGCGCTCGAACCGACCCTGCTGGATACCGAGCCGGCCTCCGACGAGGCGAACGCCAAGCTGTGTGTCGATGATGCCGAGACAGCGACGGTACAGCCCAGAGTCGCGCCGGTGTCGGCTACAGAGCGGCTCTTTGCCGTGGACACGCTCCGTGGCTTCGCCCTCTTGGGCATCCTGGCGATGAATATTGTCGGATTCGGATGGCCATTTGCAGCTTACGGTAATCCCTTCCGCGGCGGCGGCTTCGAGGGGACCGATCGCGCCGTCTGGTTCTTTAATCATCTGGTCTTCGAAGGCAAGATGATGACGATCTTCTCGATGCTCTTCGGCGGCGGACTGGTGCTGATGGACCAGCGGGCCGCGTCGCGAGGTGCCTCCATACGCGGGGTATACTTTCGCCGGGTCGTGTGGCTGCTCTTGATCGGTGTGATTCATGCTTATCTGATCTGGAGTGGCGACATCCTGGTGCTCTATGCCGAATGCGGCCTGTTCCTTTACCTCTTCCGGAACATGCGGCCCAAGACGCTCATCATCCTAGGCGTCTCGGCCTTGATGCTGCTCGTGCCGATCGTCCTGGGTTTCGTTTGGGGTATGAATCTGATGAAGGCGGCGACGGCCCGCGTTGAAGCCCAGACCAGGGCCGGCGAAACACCCAGTGGGTGGGATCGACGACTCCACGGCTGGTGGACCAATGGTGTCCAGAAGAACCTAATGCCCAACCCCGAGCAGGAGGCCAAGGAATGGGACAAAGACATGACGATCCATCGCGGCGGGTATGTCGGGATCGTCAAGCGCCGGGCCTTTCAGCTCATGATCGAGCATACGATTGGCTTCCTCCTGGGTGGTGCGCTTTTCGCGGGCGGCCGGATGCTCCTGGGTATGGGCCTGATGAAGCTGGGGGTCTTTTCCGCTGCGCGGTCGCGGCGGTTTTACCTGCTCATGGTCGGACTTGGCTACGGAATCGGCCTGCCGCTCATGGTCTTCGACGCGACGCAGTTGATCGACCATCGCTTCTCGATCGACTACTCACTTCACGGGGGTATGTTCTACAACGTATATGGCAGCTTGATCGTGGCGCTGGGGCATGTGGGACTGCTCATGCTGATCGTTCAGTCCGGCGCGCTGACCTGGCTCACCCAACATCTGGCCGCAGTGGGACGCATGGCCCTGAGTAACTATCTGACCCACTCGATCGTCTGCACCACGCTCTTCTACGGTTATGGCTTCGGCCTATTCGGAACGATCAACCGCACGGGGCTGGCCGCGATCGTCTTGACGATCTGGATCGCGCAACTGATCGTCAGCCCGATCTGGCTGAGATACTTTCGATTCGGGCCGGCCGAGTGGCTCTGGCGGTCGCTGACCTACTGGCGGCTCCAGCCGATGCGAGTCGCGCCGGCGGAGAACCTGGCTGTCGCGACTTGATCGACCCTCCTCACGCCGGCTCCTTTCGGTGAGCGTCCGGAACGATCGACTGACGTCGGTAATCCGATACTGGTTTGCCGGTCGGAACTATCAGAAACGGAGTAATCGGGCGTGAAATCGTTCCTACCACCCGCGATAGCCGGGGCGCTTTGCCTTCCCGCCACGTACTGGCAGACACGTACGGGAAGTATGGCAATCTCACTCATCTACGTGGTCGTCATCGGGGCCCTCGGTGGAATGGTTGCGACGTTCCTGTCCAGAAGGAACGAGAAGCCGCGATTTCTGACGCTCGCCTCGGCGTTCGTCATCGGCGGCTTCATGGGTGAATTAGTCGGTTTCACACACTATTATATTATTTATGGCTATCACGATCAACTGCTGGCGGTCGGTGTGATCCTCTCGTTCGTGGAGTTTGGCGGCATTGCAGTGTTCGGCGGCATCGCTGCGTGCCTGGCGGCACTCGTCCAACATCGATCAACCCACCACTCTAGCGGACTGCCTCCGACCTCCGCCGACGTTTGACGAGTGATGGAGCATCACGACTTCAGCCAGCGCTCGAACCATGCGAACGCCTCGGCCTGCATCGGACGATCGAACTTGTGGGGCCCGGGATAGAAGGAACATCGATATCGGTCGCTCGCGCCCGCCTTGGCATAGACTTCGGACAGGATGCGGTCGGCTCGTTGCATCTCCGGCGGCGTGAAGAGCTGATCGGCAATGTCGTTAAGGACCAACGTCGGCAGGGGGACTGCGCAGGCCGAGAATCTCGGGATAGTCCAGGTCGGTCGGCAGTCCCGGGATGTAGATCATCCAGGTGTGAGTATGACACTTATTCAAGAGATAATCGCGCCAGGTGGTCATCATGCCGACGCAGCAGGCGCACCGGATGCGTTCATCCAGTCCGGCGAGGTAACAAGTGCGCAGTCCACCGCCGGAAAGGCCGGCGCAGCCGACGTGGGATGGGTCGACATCGTCACGGGCGCACAGGTAGTCGAGCGCACGCTGGTCCTCGGCCGTGAAGACACCCGGCCAGGTCGTCCCGGCGCAGAAGAGGCTCTTGGCCATCAGATCCTCATGGTCGGCAGCAAACGCATTGTACGCCTTGATCTCCTCTTCCGAGTCGGGGCTGACCTCCTTGAGATTCTTCCTTACCACGGGTGACACGTCGGCGACGCGTACGCGCCGGCTGGCAAAGGCAAAGGTATCGTGGACCAGGACTGCGAATCCACGTTTGGCCAGTTCGTTGGCCCAGCTCACTCCGCCGTAATAGTCCTGGTGGTGCGTCGTCATCATCGGGTGGATCCGGTCGCTCATCTGGGCGATCTTCGGCCAGCCGAAGTACTTGTTGCCACCATGGTCGTGTAGCCCAAGTACTGCAGGGAGTCGGCCTTGCGCTCGGGCCGGCTTGAGGAAGACGGCTTCGGTCGGCGGCCCGTACGGGAGTTGCCAGCTCAGATGTTCGACGTGCAGATCATCGTAGACGAGCTGGTGCTGGATCGTGGCTTGGGGGATCCGGCCGGTCTCGGGTTGCATCAGACAGTCTCGAAGCCGCTGTCGCGCGTGATTGCGCCAGACCTCAATCGACGCGGCCGGAACCTGGTCTCGCCGGAAGGAGAGCCTGGCCGGCCCGTCGCCAACAAGACCCGCTGCCCATGGACCATAGGCCCCTATCATGTTCGGCTCCATTTCGGTGGTTCCTCCCAGTTTAGTCGAATTCCTAACGCGGCCTTCGGCCGCAACCCAATCGGGATTCCCGATTCGAGATTCCGGATTCCCGCAGGGGAATGATCCGGGAATCCGGAATCGCGAATCCGGAATTCGGAATCCCCAGATGCGCGCACGGCGCAGCGAGCCTACGGAGGAAGTCTCTATGGACCTAACTTGTTCCCGAATTGTCCGATCTCGATCGTGTCCTCCGCTTGTTGGATCACCTTCCGACTTTTGTTCCCGGTTTTCAACATCGCTCCACCGAAATCGATCCCTTTCTCTGGCGGGCGAGGCTCCATCCATGCCGGCTCCTCTCGGATGCATTGCGGGCTGGCGTTGACTTGCAACAGGATTGTGCACCTCGCCAACGGCGCCTTCTCGACAATCCGGTTGGCGGTGATTACCTTGCCATGACAGTTTGGTCTGTACCGCGACAACGCACCGGGAACGTCGCATCACCCTGTCGCAAGACAGCGAGGAGACGACTCATGAGTGAAAACCGTGCAATCGAGACCGGCGAGATCGACCGGCGCGGGTTCCTCGCGACGGGGGCCGGGGCGCTGGCCGCCGCCGCGTCCCTCGGCGACGGACAGCCCGCCGCCGCGCAGCCCTCGCTCAAGAGCAAGCGAGCTGCCGAGCTCCCCAAAAGGCCCCTGGGCAAAACCGGTGCCTCGGTGAGCATCCTCAGCCTCGGGACCTGGATGAGCCCGGGAGGCGGACGATTGCTTCGCGTCGCCTGGGCCAACGGCGTGCGATACGTCGACACGGCCAAGAGCTACGGCTCCGAGCCGATGATCGGCAACTGGCTCAACGCGATGCCAGTGCCCCGCAAGGACCTGTTCCTGGTCACCAAAGACCAGCCGAACACGCCCCAACAGCTCATCTGGCAACTGAATGAGCGATTGGAGGCGCTCCAGACCGACTATGTGGACCTGATCTTCCTTCACGCACTGGGTGACAGGAACTTCGATCTGGAATGGCGATGGGTCATGAGCCCGGAATTCCAGGCAACGGCCGATGCGATCCGCAAGTCGGGGAAGGCCAGGTTCGTCGGGTTCTCGACCCATCATCCGTCGCGGCACCTTTTGATCCAGGCCGCCGTGCAAGGAGGGTTCGTCGACGCAATCATGCTTCAGAACAACCCGTGGATTGCCCATAACGACGAGATGAATCGTGCCCTCGACGCAGCCCACAGGGCGGGAATCGGGCTGATCTCGATGAAGCAGGTCGCCGGCAACATGAATCTTCAAGAGATCGGCATGCAGCTTCCGGAACTGACCGGAAAGGGCCTGACGCCGTATCAGGCCCTCCTGCATGCGATCTGGAGCGACGAACGGTTCTCCTCGGTCTGCGTCTCGATGCGCAATACCGACCAGATCCGCGAGAATGTCGCGGCGGCGCGGATCTTCCAGCCGATGAAAAAGGCCGAGATCGACCGGCTGCGCGACGCCTGTATCGCCGCCGGTTCAACGATGTGCGCCTCCTGCGACGGGCGGTGCAGCCGGGCGGCCGGCACGTTGGCGGAGCTGGGCAACCTGACCCGATTCCTCACTTACCACGACCATCACGGGTATCGCGCCGAGGCCCGGAGGCTCTACGCCGAGCTCGGCGACGTAGCACGCGACTGGCACGGCGCCGACCTCGAGGCCGCGCGCCAGGCGTGTCCTAACCAGCTCAACTTCGCCAAGCTCCTCCCGCGTACCAAGGAGATCCTCGGCTGACCCGAAACGCGGGTCCATCACCTACGCGCCACGCAAGGGCCGGTCCGCCGCGATGCCTGGCAGCCGGGTGGGACCGGCCTTGAGCCTTCAACGGTCCGATAGGCAGGCGCAGTCGGTCTTTCTGGCGTTCGCCCAAGCGTTTTTCCGAATTACTGCACCGCACGCAATGTCAATTAGAGGTGTAGCTTGTTTTCCAGACCTGTCGCAGCCGGTCTGTCCGTGCTTCTGTCTTTCAATTCGGTCGGGGGAGTTACATGGGCTCAGCGTGTGGAAGCGGAGCGGCGTGATGCCGTCTCTTATCGCCTTCCCGATGATGGCTCCACTCGGATGCGAGTGATGCGGGCGGCGGAGTGGCTCGAGCGACACACCTTGTCCATCACCCGACCGGGCGATGAACTCCCGGTCCGCATCATCGCCTGGAAGGACCCGACGCTCGAGCCCAAGGATCTCAAGCTGCTGGCGGGTTATGTCATCACGGACATGCTCTGGGCGGCCAAGGCGTTGAAGCCGATCGACTGGGAGGCGGCTCGAGAGATGGAGAGCGGAATCCGCCGACTGGGCTGGGCCGGGAATGGGCTGCAAGACGTGCCTTTTCACCCGCTTGACCAAATCATGCATTGTCCGGCGGATGAAGATTACGTGCATGGCCACTCTCTGGGTCGCTTTCCCGCGAACGGAGGACGGACCGTGGACTTGAGAGTATTCCGCCAGAAATGGGACCCGAAGTTTGACGTGGGAATCCGTTTCTCTTCGCGGAGCATGCTGTCTACCACGCTCTCTACGACAATTGGCAGGGTCGAAAGGAGCTGGCACGTCATCGAATCCGCGAGATCATCAAGGCTCGTGGCGCCACGGATCCGAGGGATCAGATCCTCTGGGATGACCGGGCCGGGGCCTTGATCGATCACGTCACGTTTGAGGATTGGCTCGCCTTCCGCAGAGAAGAAAAGGCCGCCTGTCAACACGATACTTTCAAGCTGGGCGTGCTCCTGTACGCGATCCGCCCACTCGGCATGGAGGAGGACGTAGGCGCCCCATTGGTCAAAATGACACAACGTTTGTGGAGTGCTCAGGCAGAAAGCGGAGGACTCGCCCACTTCGTTGATGTGGGGCGAGACGGTGAGCCGACCCCTGGCCAGGAGCCGACCGGTGAAGCGTCGTCCATCGCAATCCTCGCGGAAACGATCGTGCGCCGGTCCGGGCCCATGTCTCTTTCCGAATCAAAATAAGAGTTTGTAAATTTTTAACATGTAAATATTCGGATTTATGTCAGCAGGCAGTCTTCACCCGGCGTTCGGCGACGGCGCCGCAGAGACGAGATTCCCATGAAGTTGAACGTCTAACCCGACCCCGACGCCGAGCGTCGAATCTCAGGCTCAACCGCCCGAGTTGGATAATTATCCATCGGTCGGATATGCCTGGTACGTCGTGGCGGTCCTCACGCTGGCCTACATCGTCTCGTTCATCGACCGGCAGATCCTCAGCCTGATGGTTGACCCGATCCGGAATGACCTGGGCATTGGCGAGAAACAGATGAGTCTGCTCATGGGGGCGACCTTTGCCGTGTTCTACACCTTCTTCGGCATCCCGCTGGGTCGTCTGGCGGACAGGCGGAGCCGTCGCGGTCTCATCTCGGCGGGCATCGCGCTTTGGAGTCTGATGACCGCCGGCTGCGGGCTCACCAAGAGGTTCTGGCAGTTGGCCCTGATGCGCATGGGAGTAGGTGTTGGCGAGGCGAGCCTTTCACCGGCGGCCTACTCGCTGATCTCGGATTATTTCCGTCCTGCGCTGCGATCCACGGCGATGAGCGTCTACTCGATGGGTATCTATCTGGGATCGGGTCTGGCCCTCATCCTGGGCGGGTTTGTGATCGGATACACAGCCGGGCAGGAGCATGCAGTGCTGCCGTGGGTCGGGACGGTTCGACCCTGGCAACAGGTGTTCCTGCTCGTGGGATTGCCGGGACTGCTGGTGGCTCTGCTGTTGTTGACGATCCGCGAACCCGAGCGCAAGGGCATGCGCCGGTCCGACGGCGGATCAACGACCGTACCGAGGGAATCGCTGCGCGAACTCGGCAATTACGTCCGCGACAACCGCGCAACCTTCCTCTTCCTCAACCTCGGAATCGCGTTGCTGACGCTGGAAGGATACGGCGGTTTCAACTGGATTCCCAGCATGTTCATCCGGCGACACGGCTGGACTCAGGGTTACACAGGGCTGGTGTTCGGGTCGATCGTGGCGGTCTGCGGCACGCTGGGCATCGTGACCGGCGGCCGACTGGCCGACCTCCTACGCCTGCGCGGCCATGGCGATGCGAACCTGCGCATCGCTTTGCTGGGGGCAGTCGCTTGGCTCCCGTTCGGCATGCTCTTCCCGATCGTCGCTTCGGCGGCCTGGGCGGCAACGCTCCTGGCACCGGCGGTCTTCTTCATGAGCATGCCGTTCGGCGTCGCTCCCGCCGCGATCCAGCAGATGATGCCGAACACCATGCGTGCCCAGGCAACCGCGATCTACCTGTTCGTGATCAACCTCATCGGGATGGGTCTGGGCCCGACCGTGGTGGCCGCCCTGACAGAGGACGTCTTTCGCGACAAAGCGGCGGTCGGTTACTCGTTGCTGATCGTCGGCGTTTCCGCACATCTCGGCGGGGCCGCACTGCTCTGGCTCGCGCTCGGACCCTACCGCCGCAGTCTGCTCTATTTGAACCGATGGAGCGGAGCTCCTTCGTAACATGGGCCTCGACGCTCGAACGGTTCGGTTACATCGATCCGGCTTCTCGTTGACCATGCGTTCAGAGCCCGATCCACGTCCGGACTCGCTGCCAGATTCCCCGCGATGCGGCTGTGGCGAGAGGTTCCAACGGCCCGTCTTGCAGTCGTGGAGTTCCCTTTTCTTGGCCGGATTTGGTGACAACGGTACCAGTCGGTAGGGCTTTAAGATGTGCGAGCAGTCGCTCGTTCGTGATCTTGGCCTGGGCGAGGCGTGGTGCGAGACGCGCCTTGTCTCCGGTCCGGTCCGTTTCCTTGAGGTAGCCGATCAAGAGCGTCTTGCCCGGTTCCGGTCCGTTGAGGAAGAGGTGGACCCATCCCCAGGCTTCCCGATAATCGCGCTGGGTCATCTGACGGATCTCGGTCATCGATTCGAGCCGCTCGAGGTTCGGGGACCAGCCCCCGCGGAGGTCCGCCGCGATCTGTTCCAGGCGCGGGCGCTCGGCGTCGGACAAGGACAGGTCGGTCTCGAAGTACTCGGCGAGTCCCTCATCCAGCCATAGGGGCAGGTCGCCGAACGCACCGCGGAGGTCGGCGTGGGTCGCCTCGTGGCGCAAGTCTTCCTCGAGACGAGGGCTGGAGTAGGTGTAAACGACCCGCTCCGATCCCTGCGCCAGGAAGAATGCCCGCCGGGGCGGCAGCTCGGGAAAGTAGAACCTGAGAAAATGCTCGAACGCCTCTCGATCGTCGAGTACGTAGATCTCGACTGGGTCGTCGGCGACCGGCGGCCGGAATCCCATGTGCTGGCCCAGATCGCGCTCCAGGTCATGGAGACAGCGGACCGCGGGTGAGTCGTCGGTCATCGGAAAGTTCGAGAGCAGGAGGAACTGCCCGGTCCGGATCTTGTAACGCGTCGGAACCAGCGCCTGGCCACGATCGAACGCCGCACAGCCGATCCAGCCGAGGACCAGCGGCAGCGCCAGCGCACGGGAGAGCCGGCGAATTGGTCGATCGTCCATCGCGACTCTCACGGTTCCCCTCCTCATGCGGCGTTGCCGCGGTGACGCAGGATCGGTCCGGAATCAGGATTCTCGATTCCGCATTCAGGCTTCAAGATTCCGGGCGATCCCGAATTCCAGATTCGAGCCTCCGGCTCCTCGATGACTACTCTATAAGATCTTGAATCTGGAATCTCGAATTCTAATATTGATTTAAATTTTCATATCACAATTAAGAGAGCGGCCGGCCGCGCCGCAGGTTGCGGGTCCGCTTGGTCCTCTTGGCCCGCTCGATCGATCGCCAGAAGGATTTCCAGTCGTTCAAGGGCGACAGTCCCCACGGGAGATACCGGCGAAGAAACTGGAGGGCATCGGTCCGGGTTCGGCCCGGGACATTCTCCAGGCTGAGGCCCAGACGTGCCAGGTTCTGGGTGCGTCGCCTCCGCGGGATCGGGTGCCGGAGGTGGACCCCGACGAGGTCGATCAGGCTCAGTCGATCCTCGTGGTCGAGGGTATCCGTGCGGATAAGAATATTGGCGGCTTTCAGGTCCCGATGCGAGAGCGACCGCTCGTGAAGGGAGCGGACCAACCGGGCCAACGAGGCCGTGAGTCGGCGAATGCGCGTTCGCCGAAGTTCGGGCGGCAGTCCCGGCAGGAACTTGCTGACGTAGGTCGCCAGGTTGACAGCCGGCTCTTCCTTGACGGTGATCAGGTACGTCTCGTGGGGGAGGAACCAGAAGATCGGGTCGCGCCGGAACGGTCGCCGTTGGGAGAGGAACGCGAGATTCTGAGGCGTCGGGATTCCGCGGCTGGCGAGGTCCTGACCGGCCTGCCACGAACGCCAGGCCCGCGACGGACGAAACAGGTTGAGGAGAGGGTCCAGCCACTTCTTGCGGTTGAATCGCTTGTAGATCACCGGTGTCGGACGCCCCCGCACCATCATGGTCGTCTCGGCGACCGTCGTCGTCCGCGAGTTCTTGATCAGAGTCGCGCCGGGGTCCCGGAACGGGGCATCGGGATCGGCGATCAGCCCGGCGATCTCGCCGGGATCCAGGTCGCGGGATGTTACACACCAGCACATTTTCTCAGAAATGATCTGGAAATACTTGTTTGTCGACCGGCACCGCCGGCCCCAACGCCTCCAGAGGCGCTCGGCCCAGGCGCGCGTCAACTCCTCGATCCGCGCGGCGAAGCCGCGGATCGCGGGCGGAGCCCCCGACCGATTCTCCAGGTAGGATTCCAGGAAGCGATACCGATCGGTCCGGCTGCTCCGTAGCCAGAAGAAATGATCGAGCAGGGCAAGGTTCTGCCTGGCGGCCTTCCAGTTCGACCTGCTTCCGCCTGCGAAGCGCGTCCAGGTCGATCATCACCAGTTCCGGCTCGTCCGCGATCGGGAATCGGACGAGGATGTTACCTGGGTGGAAGTCCTCGTGGAGGAAGCCGGCGTCGTGGAGCCTGGCCGTCATCACGCCCAGGGCCGAGGCCAGCCTCTGGCGGACCCGCGCGCGCCGCGGCTCGGGGCACCTCGGAAGCTGCACCATCGCGAACTCGTCGAGCGGGACCGCCTCGGCGATCTCCGGGGTCACGAGGTAGTTCTCGAACAGGAACTTCCGCTTCCGCAGCTCGCCCAGCGCGATCGGCCAGATCGTCGGCACCCCGATCGTGGCCAGTTGCCGCGATCGTTTCCCCTCGTTCCGACCCTTTCCGCGCCGGAACCACTGGCGCAGGATCGCCCGGCGGTTAGGGACCAGGAAGTGCTTGATGTAGATGACGCCTTCGGGAAGTTCCGCGCGGTAGACGACCCGATGCGGCCCCGACTTGATCGTCGTGATCCGCCCGTCTTTGCGCCATTCGTCCAGCCGGAGCCCGTCCGGGCCGAGGAGGATCTCGCTCCAGGACGAGCCAGTCCGGACCCACCAGCCGATGTCGCCGAAGGAGAACCACTCCCATTCCGGCGGCTTGAACATCCGTGGGACGAGATCGGGGTCCGTTGCGCCGCGGAGCGTTGTGGACGCCGCGTTCCCCCGGGTGGATTGTTCCTGCGGAGTGCAAATACTCATCGCTCGCCAACGGGGTTGAGGCTTGGGATGGATTTGAGTCGGGCGGCGTGGGCGTCGAACCCCGATCGTCCGTCGGGCCCGTCCGGACGATCCACTCGGCGGGCCGAGGCGGAAACGCGGCGCGAACTTCCGGTCATCGAGCCGACAAAGGTCTCGGCCCAGGCCGAGAGGGAATAGTCCGTCTCGACGCGCAGGCGGCCGGCGGCACCCATCCGGCGGCGAAGCATCGGATCGTCGGCCAGGAGCGTAGCGGCTGCGATCCACTCTGCGGGCGTCGTGGCGAGGATGCCATTCTCGCCCGAGTGGATCATCTCGCACTGGCAGCCGACGGGATTGGCCAGAACGGGCAGGCCGGCCGACTGGTACTGAAGCACCTTGAGCCCGCACTTGCCGCGACTCCAGAGGTCCTCAGGTAGCCAACTCACGCCGATCTGGCCGGAGGCAAGCTGAGAGGCTTCACGCGCCTCCTCCCAGCGCATCGCGACAACCGGCATCGGGAAATCGTTGGGGAACCGGTCGCAGATGATCCGAAGCCTCATCCAGGGGAGCGCTTTCGCCAGGGGCGACCAGATTTCGCGGGCTTGCACCAATCCTCGAAGGGTGCTCGAGGTTCCGATCCACACCAGGTCCAGATGTCCTCCGGCCGCGACCTGGCTCGCGACCGGGTAGTGCTGCGGATCCACGCAGGTGGGAATCACGTGGACGCGATCGACCCTCGCTCCCGCACGAAGGGCACAATCGGCAAGAAAGTCATTGCCGGCAACGACCGTGTCCATCCGTTGGACCGTGTCGGTGAACCGACGGAGCCGCCTCCCGCTTTCCGGCCCACGAGGGTCGTTCGAATCCCGGTACAGGATGGCGTCGTCGAAATCGAAAACGAGATGACGCGCGGCCCGGCGCAGAATCTGAAGCTGCCACGCCGGCAGGAGTTTACGCTGCAAGACCACCGCGTCGTACCGAGCCGCGCGGCGAAGCTGGAAGGTCCGTGCCAAGGGACTTCGCTCGAGGGCTTCACACGTGAGGGACCAACCCGCTTCCTGGAGGGAAGGGGCGAAGGCACGGATGCGGTATCGGCAGCAGACGTGGTCGGGAGTCTCGACCAGGGCAAGTAGATTCATCCCGTCCTCCCTGACGGCTGGCGGCCTTCCTCCTGATCCCTGAGTTCTTTGAGGACTCAGAGACTCGCTCATCGCGCGGCGATCGCCATATGAGTCGGCACGATCATAACCACCCGTCCCGAGTTTTCCAAGACCGAGTGGCCGCGCACGCGATGGCCCGCCGATCGAAATCGAAGTCGGCTTGTCTCTTTCGCTCGATCTTGGTAAAGAAACCGCCGCCCGAACGTCGGGACCTTTGAGGATCCCGATGATGCATGGATGCTTTTTGGGTTCTCCCGTCCGCGACAATTCCGACCTATGAAAAACTTCGCACGGCTGGTCCGGTACGCTCTGCCCTACAAGGTCCGATTCGGCCTGTCCATCTGCTGTGCGGCAATGGTGGCCCTGCTATTCTTCGCCGAACTCGGCGCGGTCTATCCCCTGCTGCATATCCTGTTCGACAGCCAGAATCCGCAGCGCTGGATTGCGGAGAAGATCGAGGCGATCGAGGATGAGATCCACATCCTGGAGGCACGAAAAGGGGAGGCCGAGCGCGTACAGGCTGTCGCCGAGTCGGGACAGCGCGATTTCGAGGATCTCAAGAAACGCATTCGCAACCTCCACGCAGACCATATTCGCAAGGAGAGCGTGCTCCGCGAGCAGGAGGGCCAACTCGGCAACAACGCCTGGCGAGAGGCCGCCGATCCCTCCGCCCCGGAGCAGGCCGCCCGGCTCGAAACGTTACGAAAAGATCAGCGCCTCGCGTATGCTCGATGGAAAGAACTCGCAGATTGTAGTTCGTTGCTCACCAAGGATGAGACGGCCTACCTGAACCGACGCGTGGCCGACCTCGATGATGAGATGAAGAACCAAGGTAAGTGGCTGTGGCGCTGTCAGTTCGTCCAGCCGTCCATCAATCGCTATCTCCCCAAGGACAGCTTCAAGAGCCTGGTCCTGCTCATCGGGATGGTGATGCTGAGCGTTGCGTTCAAGGGGGTGTTCCTCTTCCTCCAGGAAGTGCTCGTGGCGGATGTGATGCAATTGACGCTGTTTCGCATCCGCAATACCTTCTTCCGGAGCACGGTCAATCTGGACCTGGCGAGCTTCTCCGACCAGGGCTCCTCGGAACTGATGGCCCGGTTCACCAACGACATGGATTCCTTCGGGCAGGGCCTCAATACGCTCATGAGCAAGATGATCCGCGAGCCGCTGCGGATCGCGTCCTGCCTGGGCGGGGCACTCGCGTTCAACTGGCGGCTGACCCTCTTGACCCTGGTGCTGGTGCCGATCTCGGCGGCGACGACGTACCGGGTCGGCAAGATCATGAAGCGTGCTGTCCGGCGCTCGCTGGAGAGCATGTCTACGATCTACAAGATCCTTCAAGAGAGCTTCCAGGGGATCAAGATCGTCAAAGCGTTCGCCATGGAGCGAGTCGAGAGGCGCCGGTTCTTCGACGAGACCAAGAACCTGTACCGCAAGAGCGTGCGCGTTGCCATGATCGACGCCATGTCCGATCCGGTCCTCGAGATGTTGACACTGACTACGGTCGCGATCGCGTTGCTGGCCGGCTCCTACCTCGTCCTGAACCGGACGATCTACCTGGAACTGGGGTTCTTCCGGCTGCAACTGGCGGCCCAGCCCATGGTGATGCAGGACCTCTTCGCACTCTACGCCATGCTCGCGGGGGTCTCCGACCCGATCCGGAAGCTGGCCAACGTGCACTCGAAGATCCAGCGGGCCTCGGCCGCGGCCGATCGGATCTGCGCCCTGATGGACCGGACCCCGCGCGTCATCGACCTCAAGCACGCGCCCGCCCTGCCGCGGCATCGCCAGGCGGTCGAGGTGGACCAGGTCACCTTCAGCTACAACGGGACCACCCCCGTTCTCGACGGGGTCAGCCTCAGTGTTCGCCACGGCGAAACGATTGCGCTTGTGGGCCCCAATGGCTGCGGGAAGTCCACGCTGATGAACTTGATCCCTCGTTTCTGGGACGTCGATTCTGGGGCGGTCCGCATCGACGGACACGACGTCCGCGACGTCCCCATCCGGAGCCTGCGCCGTCAGATCGGCATCGTCCTCCAGGAGACGATCCTCTTTCAGGACACGATCGCCAGTAACATCGCCTACGGCGACCCGCGCGCCAGCCGCGACGCGATCGTCAAGGCGGCCGAGCGCGGCGTATGCGCATCAATTCATCATGGCCTTGCCGCAGGGGTACGACACGGTGGTCGGGGAGCGCGGTTACGGACTTTCGGGCGGCCAGCGAC
The DNA here is from genome assembly GCA_963845755.1 of uncultured Planctomycetota bacterium. GTDB lineage: Bacteria > Planctomycetota > Planctomycetia > Isosphaerales > Isosphaeraceae > CAWJTV01. The sequence continues at coordinate 76,752 of CAWJTV010000031.1, read as the reverse complement.
AGCGCATTGCCCTGGCCCGGGCGATGCTCCGAGATCCGGCCATCTTGATCCTCGACGAAGCCACCAGCGCCGTAGACATCCAGGACGAGGTGCTGATTCGCAAGGCCATCGAGGAATTCTCGCGAGGCCGCACAACCTTCGTGATTTCCCACAACCTGGCGTCAATCCAGGTCGCCGACCGCATCGTCTTGCTCAACGCGGGGCGAATCGAAGCCGTCGGAACCGATCACGAGCTCAAGAGCACGTCCGCGCTGTATCGGCGGCTGCATGAGATCCACTACCACATCCCGAAACCGGCGGAACCCCCCCGGGTGCTCTCGCCCGGACGCCGCCGCTCCTCGGTCCCAGGCTACTCAGCAAAGCCTGCTATTTCCGATACCACGGAAGGGCGAGTTCATTGACCCTTCACGAGGACAACAGCTCCATCGACGACCACCTTGATCGTCCGCGAGAACCCACAGATCGTGGCTCGTCCAGCCGGATCCGACGATGCATCTGCTGGACTTTCCAGCGGCCATAGAGATCGGTGCCGCCTGGGAGGCGGGATGGCGAGGAAACCGATGCGGCACATTCCGGGTACGCGCGTTCATTTTGGCCTGGTTGGATCGACGTTGCGTTGCCTCCCGACTCCGATCCCATCGTGCTAAGGGATCGGGCCTCAACATCAGGTTGATCAGACACCGGCCTTCGGGCTCATCGAGCAGCCCCGCGCCGAGTCAAGACCTGAGGCAAGACAAACAGCATGCCCAGGACGAACAGTAGCCCAAGGAACAACGGCGACCAACCCCCGGCCGGTACGACCATGCCCGGGATGAAGACGGCCGTCTCACCCACCGCCTGACTGCCGCGATAGGAGATCCGCACGGGCCGGAGCGTCCCGTCCGGGAGCTTGCGGTCGGACTGATAGGTCAGCATGTAACTCGATCCGATCCGTTCGGCGAGCTGCTCGTATATCGCGCGGAGCTGGTTGGCGTTGCGCGGGGTAATACTGGCCACGGGTCGACGCGGCCAGCTTGCGGAGGTCCGCGCTCTCGATTTCATCTTCGGAGCCGAGTCCCAGCGTGTAGACCGGCAGGCCGAGCCGGCGCGCGTCGGCGATGACCGAGGTAAGAGTTGCCGACTGGCTCGACGTGTCCTCACCGTCGGTGAGGGCCAGGACGGCACGGCGTCCTGACTCCGTGTTCAAGAGGTGGAGCGACTCGGCGACGGCGTCGTAGAATCGAGTCGAGCCTTCGGGCTCGAGGCCGTCTACGGCCGTACGGACGCGACTGCGATCGGTCGTGAATGGGCAGAGCGGTTCGACCTCGGAGCTGAACGCGACCACGGCGACGCGCGAGCCGTCTGGCAGCTTCTCCAAGAAAGAGGCTACCGCGCGCTTCAAGCCGCCGATCCGATCCTCGTTTTCCATGCTGCCACTGCGGTCGACCACCAGGACGATCGTGGTCGGGATCGTCTCGGACATCACGGGTGCCTGGAACTGCACGACCTCCACGTCGCGCCCCTCTTCCGTGACGCGGAAATCGTCGCGATGGGCGTCGCGAAGATGCGTTCCATCCGGTTTCTTGACCTCGAATTGAACGCTGATCCGAGGGAACCCCTGTTCGCTGGCCCCCGTCACGATGACGCTTACATCATCCGCTCCACGCTCGGCGACCGGCCCGGTCGAAGGCGGTGCGGAAGACGTGGGATCGATGGAACTACTCTCGTCAGCTTTTGGCCCCGCCGCATCCCCACCCGGAGCGGACTCGCCCTCTCTCACGGCCAGCCGCAACACCCGGTCGAGCTCGAAAGCGAGGTTCGCCTTGCGGAGGAACAGGAGGGCCAGGCACGTATTGGGCAGGCGTCCCCATTGATGCGGAGGCCAGCCTCCATCGTCTTCCTGGCGATCGAGCAGAATGCGTGCGCCGTGCCCATACCAATCGAAGTCCTCGATCGTGCGGAGGCCCAGGGCGACACAGACCCGCTCGAGCGACCAGAGATAGTAGATGTCCGATTGATTATTGGATTGCCTCGCGTCTGCGGCCACGGCCTTCAGGCCGGCGACGAACGCCGGATCCTTGGAGAGTGCCGCGCCTCGTGCCCGGGCCGTCTGGTGCTCCGCCAGGCCGGGCCGCGCCGCGGTGATTGCCATGGCCAGCAGTCCGGCGCAGGTCATCGCATTACTACCTCCCATCCCCACCCGATAACCCCAGCGGCCGTCGTCGAGTTGAGTGGCACGAAAATGGTCATTGAGCGATTCCAGCGCCTCGTCAGGGTCGAACCCGTGTCGCCCGGCTGCCCACACACCCAGGAGGGCGAATTGAGTGTTCGAATGATCGCCGGCTCCTGAGCGCGTGTCACTCGGCGGCCCTTCGGTCGTTCGGCGCCGCGCGCGCTCGGCCGCCGGTGGAGACGTTTTCGCGACCCTGCAATGGGACGAGGTAATCCCAGATCCCGCCATGACTCCCGGCCGACAGCCGCCCCGCCAGTTCGCGGATCAACGCGTCGGAATCGCCCTTATGTCCTTTCTGTTGTCGAGCCAGAAACAGGATCGCCAGCGTGATGTCATAGGTCTGATTCGAATTCCGAGCCAGATCCACCACGACCTCACGCGCTCGCTCGATCGACGCATCAGAGGCGGCGACGCCGTTTTCCATCAGTGCCAGGCCAGCCAGCGCCGTCATTCCCAGTCGATGGTTACCCTGCGACGGTTCATTCCAGGACCCATTTCCACTTTGACTGGAACGGAGGAATCGCACCCCTCGGGCGATCGCCTGAGCGATCTCCGGATCGGTCGGCGCTCCCCCATCGGCGATCGCACACGTTGCGATCGAGAGGAAGATTAGGAGTACGGAGGCAATAGCCGGGATGATAGGCGGACAGAGAGCGTCAGCGGCCGTCCGGATGCGAATTCGAGTAATCATGAGACGGCCTCCGGCGATTTCGCATGATAAGGGATGAACAGGTGGCTCAAACACGCGAGACCGGCGCCGATCAGGGCCCAGAGTAGTTCGACCACCCAGAGTGAAGACGTCCAGCTTCCGAGCGGAAGCTCGACGCTCCGGATCGCGGCGTAGATGACCGCGGCGGCCAGCAGCCCAAACAAACCTCCCGTGAATGCCGAAGCCGGCAGATCGCCCCAGTTGCCTTCGCGGAACCGGTGTGCCATCCCGACGCCGATCAGGCCTCCGACCACGGCCATGACGATCGCCAGCGCCGGCAAGCGCGGCTCCGAGATCAGGGCTCCTCGGCCCCCAGGTGGTAGCAGACCTGAAAGCATCACAAGCGTTCGCAAGCAGACTGTCCCCAAGACACCCGCGGCGATTCGGACTCCGAATCGCAAATGAGCCGTCTTCTCGATGAAGAATCGGCTCAGGCTAGGGAGCGGTGAGACCGGAGGTTCCGCGACACGTTCCGGCGAGGAAGGTGGTCCCCCCGGCAAATCAATCCGCACTCCAACCCGGCGCGTGCCGCCATTGCTGTCGAGGACGATCGCGGCCACGAGCGGACGATCCAGTCCTTCGGGGATCACCAGGTCGATGGGTAGGTCCGTTTGTTCGATGGTATCGAATGAGCGTCCGTCATGATCGGGTCGCAGGCGGATCCAGCCCGTGCCCGCCGGCTCGACTCGGGCGATGCATCGCAACAGCCGGTAGCCGACATTCGTCACCCGCAGGACCTGGCGAACGATTCCCCCACCCGCCATGGCCCGAAGATTCAGATTCTCGGGGTGGACGCTCAGCTCGGGATCGCTGTCGCGGATCGAAGGCAGGCGGGCAAGCCACTGGTCGAGCCGTTCGTCGAGCGACCGGTTATTATCCGTGTGCGGGATCAGATCCTCCCGATGGATCTGACGAAGGTAGTTGGTCAGTCGCCCGGTGGCAAGTTCGTCGCGAAGCTCCTTCCAGCGTTGGGCGGCCAAAACAAGGAAATCGTCCCAGGCCCGACAGGAGGCCCCGCCAGCCATCACGAACGGCGCGGGGAGTCGGCCAGGAACCGTCGCGGCCGACGGCGCCGGTGGGGTCACATGGACCGGAGGTTTCAACGGGGATGCCGGCAGTGGCGGCGCGACACGCGGCTGGAGCCCGGGAGCCGCCGGAGCCGTCGCGGCGGGCGTTGGCAGCCCTCCCACGCGCAGCATGACACCCGCCAGTTGAATGACGTCGCCAGGCTGTAACCTCCGCGCCTGGCCCGGGAGCAGCCGTTGATGGTTCACGAACGTGCCGCCGGGCGAATCCAGATCGCGAATCACAAGTTCCGGTCCCGATGCCACGATCGCCGCCTGACGCGCCGACATCCGCCGCGGAGAAGACCCTTCCTGATCCCTGAAGATCGAGGCCCGGTTCGCCGTTGAGGCCGTTGCCCAGGACCGTCTCGTCCGCTGCCAGGCTGAAGATACGACCCACGTCGCGCCCTCGGACCACTTCAAGAGACCAGGGTTTCTGTTGTGTTGTTCTCTGGTGCTGGGTCATGGACGAATGCTCACAGGAGATAGGGGATCAAGCCGGGCTAACGCTGCCGGAAGATCAGGAGGATGCGTCCCAGTTCGATCCGATCGCCGTCATTCAAGACCTGCGGACTCGCGACTGGTGTTCCGTTGACCCGAGTCGCCCCCGGCGCCGCGAGGTGGTGGAGGAGATAGCCGCGCGAGGTTGCTTCGATCTCGGCATGACGGCGTGCGACTGAAGCATCACCGAAGATCCCGATCTCGGCGCGTTCATCCAGGCCCAGACGGCATCGCGGATGGGCCAGGAGATAGATCCGCCCTTCCTGGCGGCCGTTCGTGACCTGAATCCACGCGCGACGCAGGACCTGCTCGACCAGGGCCAGACAGAGGCCCAGGCCGGCGCCCAGGATGACAATCCCGATCGCCTGGATGACGCCCACAGCGCCACTCGCATCGGGTCGATTCCGCACCGCGGAGCCGAGCAACTCGAAGAAGAATCCGCCCAGGACGCCCCCGAGGCCGCCACCGACCAGCCCGTAGATCAGCCTGTCGCGTGACCGGTCGGCCAGGCCCTGACCCAACCCGATCCCCAGGCCCAGCACGGCCCATGAGAGAGCTCGCCCCAGCAGGCCGCCTCGCAGTAGACCAATGATCAACTCCCCGGCGACCAATCCGATCGCACCACCCAGGGCCGCGGCCGGTGCACCCCAGGCAACGGCATGGGCTAGCTTTTTCCAGGCCCCGTCGCGAAGCGGACCGTAAGCATTCAGGAAGAAACCTAGCGAGCCCCCGATCAAGAGCCCCGCCAAGGCGTCGCGCACATAGACGGATTCGGCCTGGACCAGTTCGACGTAGAGGTACAGTCCGAACAGCGCCCCCAGGCCGCCGGTCACCGCCAGATCATAGGCTTGCCGAAGGTTCGCCCGCACTGAGCGAACCCGGGAGGACAATGTGGTCGCCCCTGGACCGGACGTGCTGACCGAATTCATGACAAGACCCGCAAGCCGCGGCCTCCCTCGGCGATGACCCGGGCGATATGTCCGAACGTCTGGACTAGCTCCCCGCTCCGGGCGAAGATCGAGGCCTGCTCGCTGCTGGCCAGGCGCCGCAGGTAATCGCGATCAGCGTCGCCGGTGCCGATCGCCACGATCTCGATCCCATCGCGACGCGCGGCGATGGCCTGTTCGATCGCGCTTTCCGGCGCGTCGGGATACCCGTCGGTCAAGATGATGATGTAGCGCTTGCGATCGTTGCTCACGAGCTGGCCCCGCACCATCTCCAGGGCATCGGTCAGGTTCGTGCTCCCCTCGGCCTCGAGTCGATGGACAGCGGCATGAAGCCGCCTCACGTTGCTGGTCGCCGCGGCCTGAAGCGCGACCAGGGTCGAGAAGGAGATCAGTCCCACTTCCATGGTGGTGAAGTCGCACCTCGACAAGAACTCACGCGCGGCCGTCTGCGCCTCGGCCAGCGGCTGGCCGGTCATGCTCGACGAGCCGTCGATGAGGAGAAAGACCCGGATCAGCTCTGGCTCCGCGGCTTTCACCGTCCGTTCGGGCGGTCGGCCGAGCCAAGACAAATCGTCGGGCACCGGCTCCACGTTCATCGGCAGCCGGCGTGCCGTATCTCGTTGAACGGCCTGGACCTGCACGACGCCGTTGGAGTCGTAGGATAGGCTGACGTCGATCGTGACCTCCGAGCTGGTCGGCTGGATTTCCTCGAATACGTATTTGCCCAGGACCGTGCAGTCGAGCGGCTCGGCGCTTTCGCCTTGTGTCAGGTAGACCTCGAGCCGAGCATTGGCACCTCCGTGGGTCTCGTGGAGATACGACTTGGTGTCGCTGGCCGGGATCGGCACGTTGCGCCGAATCACGAGGTCATTGACATAGGCTGAGCCATCGGGGCTGACGGCGATCGTCCCGAGGCTGTGCGACATGACATCGGTCACACGCCGCCCGCCCGTCTGGAGGTTAGCCTCGACCGTTCTTGGGCCAGTCGTTCCAAGTGTGAATCGAGGGACGGCGTCTCCGATGCTCTGACCCACCTCGATCGCCGCCTGGATGGCCGCACCCAGCGCGACGACCTCGTCGACATTCACTCCGGCGCGCGGCGGCTTCCCGGACATCTGGGACACGTAAGTGCGGACCATCGGCATCCGCGTCGAGCCGCCGACCAAGAGCACACCATCGAGCCGTTCCCAACTGAGGCCGGCTTCACCCAGGGCTTCCTCGGTCAAGCGCCGCGTCCGTTCCATGAGCGAGAGCGTCATCGCCTCGAAATCGACGCGACTCAGCTCGAACGTCCGTCGCTCCGTGCCAAGCTGAAGGGTGACGCGCGTCGAGATCCGCTCGGACAAGGACCACTTGGCTTGCTCGCTCCGGACCAGGACCTCGTTGAGAGCGACGGGATCGTCGAGCGGATCGAATCCGGTCTCGGCCGCGAACCGTTCGGAAAGGGACGTCGCGATCCGATCGTCCCAGTTCTTGCCGCCTAGATCGTGATCCCCGGCCGTGGACAGGATCAGGATCTCGGCGGGTGTGATCCGCGCGACGGTCACGTCGAACGTGCCGCCGCCCAGGTCGTAGATGAGTATCGTCTCCTCGACACCGCTCCGCTGGAGCCCATAGGCCAGCGCGGCGGCTGTCGGCTCATTGATGATCCGCATCACCTGGAGCCCGGCCGCGGTGCCCGCCTCGATGGTGGCCTTGCGCTGTGGATCGGCGAAGTAAGCCGGAACCGTGATCACGGCCCGATCGACTGATTCACCCAGGCGGGACTCGGCGTCTTCCTTGAGCCGGCTCAGGACCATCGTCGACAGAGCGGTAGCGGAGTACGACTTCCCATGGAACTGGAGTTGAAACAGCGGATTGCCCATGTGGGGCTTGAAGAAGCTGGCGATCTCCTCGTTGCCCAGACGAGCCCACTCCTTGGCCTCCTGGCCGACGACGGGTGGATCGGTCCCGAAATAGACGACCGACGGCGTGATGCTCTGCCCTTCGCGGTTGGCGATCACCTCGGGCCGGCCGTAGGCATTGCGGCAGGCCACCGCCGAGTTCGTCGTTCCCAGGTCGATGCCGACGAAGGTGGCCATCAGATCCAATCCCCTCAGCAGATTTCCCGGATCCTCAATCGATGCTCGGCATCGAGCGGCATCCTCGAGATTTCGGTGACTATAGTCATGACTCGTTCTCTCCGGCTTCAGTCGGAATCGGGGTGTACTTCCGTCGGAAGAAAGCCAAGCGCCTGGTTATGGATGAAGGCGGCATCATCCAGCGCCTCATCCACTTCCTCGGGTCCGGTCCGGCGAGCGTGTCCGCGGGGTAGCGATACTACGTGGCATACGGCGTCAGTCGAGCCGCAGCCTCTTCCCACATGAGGAACTCGGGTTCAATCTCCGCAACCTGCTGGAGAAGCGACACCAGGTTGTGGGTCTTCAGCAAATGCTGGTCCCACTAGACCAGAAAGCCCTTCAGCGCTTTTTCCGCGGCCTGTTGGCAATGATAGATGGTCACTCCAGGGAAGGATCGATCGTTCTGAGTAATCAGTCGAGCTGCCCCGAGATCATCCGACGCCTTGAGAAGCCAGCCCTGAACCAACTCGCGCTTCGCCTCGTCCATATAAGACCCTTCCTCGCTCGACAACCTCCGCTTGAAGTGAGGCAGGCACGCGGCTGAATCGCTCAAACTCCGCTCGGGTACTCACGATCAAATCCGTGGGCACGGGAATCCCTCGCAAGCAACGTTAGCCCCGTGTCGCGCGCCGCGTCGGCTTCTCATGCGCGTCCGAGACGAACACCCAGACGTCATCATCGCTATCCAGCCGCGGGTTTCCCCAGGCGCGCGACCCGAACAGGATGATCTCCTCCGGGTCGAACTCGGCCACGAGCCGTCGCACGATCTCGGGCAAGACCTCGGTCGCGGTGGTTTGCATGGAACAGCCCCAATCTCGAGGTTGGCAGAACCCTAACATTCTGCCACGTTCACGATACATTGAGCAACCGCAGCGCCGTGGAGCGTTCGGCGACTTCCTCGGCGTTCATGACGGCCTCGGTCTCAAACTCGACGTCGATCGAGCCGCCGCCGGTCAAGTCGGTGGCCGAGACGCCGAGCCTTCCATCCCGATTGATCGCGAACTTGACCCGGATCGGGCTGCGGGCCGGAAGCCGCTCCGGCAGGTTGAGCGTGGCGATCCCCACCTCCTGACAATCGAGCGGGTCGGCGCTGTCGCGTTCTCCCGACATCACGCGAATGTCGACGGCCCCTTGATTGTCGGCATCCGTGCCAAAGTCGGTCATGCGCTCCAGGGGCACCTCGGAATTGCGAGGCAGGAGATAGACGACTACGTCCTGGCTCTGGGTATCGCGGGCCACCACGCCCAGGCTCTTACTCAGGACGTTCACGATCTGGGTATTGACCAGTTCGCGGACCGGACCGGTCAAGGTAAAGCCAAGCTCTTTCTCGAGGTGATCCAATGCCTCGGCGACTTGTTCCTCGGAGACTTGCGCCAGATCGACCGGCCCGGCCTTCTGACCATCCGCTTCGGCACGTGTCGCGAGGACGTCCTGGACCTGTTCCAGGAGCGACTCCTTGAGCGCATAAAGCGCCGCGCCCTTGGCAACGGCCTCATCGGGGTCGTAGATCTCCGGCTCAAGGTTGAGTTCGGCGACCAGTCGATCTCGAACCTGCGGCATGCGGGTTGCCCCGCCGACCAGGATGATCTTGTCGTACTGGGTATAGCCCTTGCCCCGGGCATCGGCCAGCATCTCATGCGTCAGCTCGATGGTCCGGTCGAGCAAGTGCTTGGTGATCTCCTCGAACTTGTCCCGGTCGAGCTCGACCCGGGCCTGGTTGCCGGCGTGCGTCACGCGGAATGGCGCCTTCTCGCGCTGGGTGAGCGTCTTCTTGCCGCGCTCCGCCTGGAGGAACAGGTCGTTGAGGACCTCGGGATCGTCCAGCGGGTCCGACGATTCACCGGTCTGCGTCCGGAACTGCTCGGCGAGGTACATCACGATTGCCTCATCCCACAAAACGCCGCCCAGACGATGGTCTCCCCCGGTGCAGATCACCCGGATCAGGCGGTCCTTGATCTCGATCATGGTGATGTCGAAGGTGCCGCCACCCAGGTCGTAGACCAGCACGACCTGATCTTCACCCTGCTCGAGTCCATAGGCGATGGCAGCGGCGGTCGGTTCGTTCAAGATGGCGCGGACATTCAGGCCAGCCAGGCGGCCGGAATTGGCGGTCGCCTCACGTTCGGGCGTGCCGAAGTAGGCCGGGCACGTGATCACGACATCGCTGATCTTGTCTCCCAGGGCGATCTCGGCGTCGCCCACCACCTTGCGCAAGATAAACGATGAGATGTCCTCGGGGCTGAACGCCTGGCCCTCGTATTCGAATACGAAGTTGGGATCACCCATGTGCTGCTTGATCCGCGCCACAACGCGGTGTGGCTCGACCTTCGCCGACTCCTTGGCGGTGTTTCCTACGATGATGTTGTCGCCATCAAAGAGGACGACGGATGGTGTGATCCGCTCGCTCTCCTGGTTCGGAATGATGACGGGCTTCCCGTGCTCGTCCACATACGCAATCGCGGAATAGGTGGTTCCCAGGTCGATCCCGTAGACGCGCTTGAGACCTTCAGACACGACGAGAGCTCCCGTTGCAGGTCCAATGGCTGGGCGATGGTCACCCGAGGATCCCGATCCGCCGGTTGTTGAACGGGCACGGTATTCAGCAAGTCGCTGGGATCTTCGCTCGTGACAATGATTTTATTTTGACGTCGCGGTCAGATGTCCACTTGCCTGCTCAATTCAAACCGCAGCGTCCTCGGAGTCGCCGAAGGCGCAACGGAATCGTCGTGCGGTCAGAACAGGCCAGGAGAACCTTGGGTGATTCTCTCCGATCGGAAACGAGCCGTGAAGTGCAGGATACGCCATCAAACGGCGCGAAGGGGTTTTGTGCATCATCCCATGCTTGGGTAGGTTTCTTGACTGAGGACCGGGACGGATGCGTCGAGAGGCCCGATATGAGTCACGAACATGATCGTCGAGAGGAGACAAGGCGAGATGGGGACTGAAACGCCTTTCCCCTGACGGTCTGTCCCAAGTCCTGCGAGACGAGACCGATCGCGGGAAGGCGTGTCGAGTACGCGGAAAGCGCCTTCTACGGCCGCTCGGCGGCCGCTTGCTGGAGTACGGAATTCAGCTCGCGATCATCGGGATTGATCAAGATCGCGTTATCGATCTGAATAGTCGGCATCACGCGTTTGCCACCATTCAAATCGGCGACATAGCCATTCAGCTCGGGGGACTCGTCGAGATCTTTGAACTCGTACGCAATCTGCTGGTTCTCGAGGAGCCTCAGGGCGCGAGTCGTGTCAGGGCAGTTGCGAGATCCGTAGACAGAGACGTTGGGTTGTTTCATGGGTCCGGCTCTTAGGTTGAATCGATTCACATGAAGAAACGACAAAAAGCCTTGCCGACGCGGCTCACCGCGAAGGCAGCGTATTGCTCACGCGATATCGTAGGTTGGCCGCGACCTCCGTTCGTCCAGGCCGATCGTTACTGGCTCGATCGTATCGCAGACCAAGCTGGCCACGAGATACTTCAAGGGGACATGCAACTCTCGCGCTCTTGCCCGAAGGCACTCGAGCAACTCATCCGAGAGCGTCACCAGGAATTCGGACTTGGTTTTCATGGTCTCACCTCCGACGCGGATTCATTGCAACTGGTGTGCCAAACTGCTCCAGTTTCCTGTCCATGGCTCGAACTCGATCGGGTACGCACCGGCGGGTTCGCTCGCCAACTCGAGATCCCTTGCCGGAACAGCCTTTGCATTCTTTCGAGAGCGAGCACTGGAGCATTGGGCCGGTTGAATCGGGCACAGATGATGCGCCCCGTCATCGGAGATGAGGTCGAGCATGAGCACGGCCGTCGGCATCGAGAAGAAGCAGACCTTTCGATCGAACGTCCCCGCTCGGCTGGATCGCCTGCCGTGGAGCCGTTGGCACGTCATGGTGGTCAGCGCGTTGGGGATTACCTGGATCATCGATGGCCTCGAGGTCACGATGATCGCCTCGTTCAGTGCGATACTGCAGGAGCCGCAAAGTCTGCACTTGAGCGGGTCACAGCTCGGCCTGTTGAATTCGGCCTACCTATCGGGGGCCGTGCTTGGGGCGCTGGTATTCGGCTACCTGACCGACCGACTCGGACGGAAAAAACTCTTCTCGGTGACGTTGGTTCTGTACCTGGTGTCGGCCTTCTTGACCGCCCTCTCGTGGAACTTCGCGAGCTTTGCATTGTTCCGTTTCTTGACAGGAGCGGCGATCGGCGGGGAATACTCGGCGATCAACTCGGCCATCGACGAACTGATCCCCAGCAGGCTCAGGGGTCAAGCTGACCTAGCGATCAACGGGACCTTCTGGGTGGGAGCGGCGGCCGGTTCCTTCGCGAGTGTACTTCTTCTCAATCCGTCCATATTCCGGCCGGATCTCGGCTGGCGGCTGGGATTCGGCATCGGAGCGGTCCTGGGACTGACGATCGTCTTCCTTCGCCATTATGTCCCGGAGAGTCCCCGGTGGCTGCTAACGCACGGCCAGTCCGAAGAGGCCGAGCGGGTCGTCTCGGAGATCGAGGAAGCCATCGAGAGTACACCTGGGGCCAAGAAGCTCCCGCCGCCGCAGGGTTCGATCACCATCCGTCCCCGCGGTCCGGTCGGCTTCGGCGAGCTCGCAGCGGTCATGCTGCGAACCTATCCCACGCGCACGGTACTGGGCCTGGCGCTGATCGTCTCGCAAGCGTTCCTTTATAACGGCCTGTACTTCACCTTTCCGCTGGTGCTCAGCAACTTCTATGGGGTCTTGCCCGATCGCACCGGCCTCTACCTGCTCCCGTTCACGCTCAGCAATTTCCTGGGACCCTTGCTCCTGGGGCGGTTCTTCGACACGATCGGACGCAGGCCGATGATCGGCGGAACCTACACGATCTCCGCGGTGCTGCTGGCACTGACCGGCTACCTCTTCGTGGCAGGTTGACTCACTCCCACGACCCAGACGGCGCTCTGGGCTTGCGTCTTCTTCTTCGCCTCTTCGGCCGCAAGCTCGGCCTACTTAACCGTCAGCGAAATCTTCCCGATCGAGCTTCGCGGCATGGTGATCGCGCTGTTCTACGCCGTGGGCACGCTCATCGGTGGAACGCTGGCCCCCTGGCTATTCGGCCACCTCATCGACAGCGGCCTGCGGAGTCACCTCTTCTACGGGAACCTCTTCGCCTCGGCCCTCCTGCTGCTCACGGTCTTCGTGGTCTGGCTGTACGGCGTCAAGGCCGAGCGGTCATCGCTCGAGGAGATCGCCTCGCCGCTATCGGCCACCGGCGAGGACACGAACGAATGATGTGCCGCACTCTTCGATGTCCCGGCACTTGCCTTGTGTGCTGATTCGAGAATCACGACCTCAATGCAACTCGTACGCCTTCGACGATCCGCGAGGGATCCGGCCGGTAAGCATTCTCGAGCACCGGCGAGAACGGCACGGGGACATCGGCCGAGGCAACTCGTACTACAGGCACCAGGAGACTTTCTCCGAACCGTTCCATGATTCCCGCAGCGATTTCGGCACCGACGCCGCCCGTCTTCGGCCCTTCTTCGACGATGACCACGCGCCCCGTCTTCTCCACCGAGACGCCGATCGTCTCATAGTCGACGGGTGAAAGGCTACGGACGTCGATGACCTCCGCGTCAACGCCTTCCGTCGCGAGCCGCTCCGAGGCTTGAACGGCGAAATGGGCCATCAGTAGCCAGGCGAGGATCGTGACATCGTGGCCCGCGCGACGCAGGGCGGCGCGATCCAAAGGCAACGCATAATCACCTTCCGGCACTTCGCTGGTGGCGTCCACGGCGCCCGGCTCGGTCCGTGCGCCTTTGGAGCCATAAAGCAATTTGTGCTCGAAGATCAACACCGGGTTATCGTCGCGGACGGCCGACTTGAGGATCCCCTTCGCATCGTAGGCATTGGACACGGCGACCACCTTGATCCCCGGCACCCCCGTAAAGTAGCGCTCCATGTTCTGGGCGTGCTGGGCGCCACGGCCGGTGGCGCCGACGGGGGCGCGCATCACCATCGGGACCGATATCGAGCCGCCGGACATGTACCGCAACTTGGCGGCGTTGTTGACGATTTGATCCATCGCCAGGAAGAGGAAATCGCCGTACTGAACATCGACGATCGGGCGCATGCCCATGATCGCCGCCCCGACGGCCGCGCCGAAGAACCCCAGCTCGGCGATGGGGGTATTCAGCATGCGGTCAGGGAATTCCTCCTCCATGCCGAGCGTGACAGTGAACGCGCCGCCCCATCCGCCCGGCACGGCGATGTCCTCGCCCATGCAGAATACGGACGCGTCCCGCCGCATCTCCTCGGCGATCCCCTCCCGCAGCGCTTCGGCGATACTGAGTCGTCTCATGAATCGGGTTTTCCTTGCCCGAGGCGGGCTCGCAGTTCATGACCGGGCCAGAGAATCCGCCCCGATCTTATCGGCAGATCGGTGGCATGTCAGGCGAGGACATCCGTCGCCAGATCATTGAGCGTTGGCGAGGGCTGGCGGCGGGCGGCCTCGACGGCGGCCTCGAACCGTGCCTGGACATCCGACCGGATCCGTTCGAGCTCTTCTGTATCGGCTAGACCACGATCCCGCAGCAATTGGCCCAGTCGCTCGATCGGGTCACGACGGAGCCACTCTTCCCGTTCGTCCTTAGGCTGATAGTTACAGGCGTCACGACGGGAATGGCCGGTGCGCCGGTAAGTGAGCAGCTCGAGCAAAACCGGTCCGCGACCGGCCCGGCAGTCGGCCGCCGCCGAGCGTGCCGCCTCGTAGACTGCCAGGACGTCGTTGCCGTCAACGGTCTTACCCCGAATGCCGTAGGTCGCCGCGCGTTCCGCGATCTGAGGGTTCCTCATGACGCGATCGACCCGCGTCGAGGCACCATACAGGTTATTCTCGCAGACGAAGATCGCCGGCAGGTCCCAGATCGCCGCCAGGTTGACTCCTTCGTGGAACGCCCCTTCCGCGATCGCCCCGTCGCCGAAGAAGCAGGCGACAACCTGGCGCTGCTTTCGCATCTTGAAGGTCAGGGCCATCCCGGTCGCCAGCGGGACGCCTCCGCCCACGATCGCGATCCCCGGAACCATTCCTCTGGCCATGTTGCCCACGTGCATCGAACCGCCCTTGCCGCGACAGCAGCCCGTGACCGCGCCGAAAAGCTCGAATAGCACCTCTTCGGGCGTGAGCCCTTTCGCCAGAGCATGCCCGTGGCCGCGGAAGGTGGACGTGATGAAATCCCCGTCTTCCAGCGCCGCACAGACCCCGACGGCCGTCGCCTCTTGTCCCTGACACTGGTGGATCGTCCCGGGCATCGAGCCTTCCAGGAAGAGGAACTTCACACCCTCCTCGAACTCGCGGATCAAGAGCATGCGCCGGTAAAGGTCCATCAGGAATTCGCGCGGATACTCCGCGCACATGGCTCCCCTATCGGAAGGCGACGACGCAAGTTCCCTGGTCCGGCGGTTCCGGGCAAAGAAGGAACGCCGCTCGTCGACGGGCGGCGCCTCGATTGCCGGACCGGTCTGGACGGCACCCAGTTCCGAGCGAGCCGGCGTGATCCCGGCGGCGCCCGTCATTGGCTCTCGGGAATCGTCGAGCATCGGCGTGTCGCCCGAAGCGGGCGACGGACTGGCACCCACCGTGTCGAACGTCGCAATCGGCTGCCCCGGAGCCACTTCCGCGCCTGCTGCGACTGTCAAATCGCGGAGCGTCCCCGTCACGGCCGACTCTACCACTAGGATCGCCTTATCGGTCTCCACTTCCAGCAGAGGCGTCCCACGCCGGACCACCTGGCCGACCTTGGCCAGCCAGCGCACCACCTTGACCATGTCGTCGACAGTTGAGAGGTCCGGCATTCGCATCACCACATCCATTAACGACCTCCAGCGGCATTGGCCGCCTTCCCGCAACAGCCGAGCAGGCCGATACGTTCGAGCACAGCATCGCGGACGGCACGGCGTCCGGCGACAAGGGCATCCTCCGGCCCTCCGATTCCGAGCAGATGGTGAGGATCGGGCGTGTTCCGGCCGAGTGCCGCACGGACCACCTCGATGTAGCGTTGCTTGAGATAGGTCCCGAAGTTGACTTTGGCGATCCCCAGAGTGATGGCCTGGCGCAA
This sequence comes from uncultured Planctomycetota bacterium, assembly GCA_963845755.1. Lineage (GTDB taxonomy): Bacteria > Planctomycetota > Planctomycetia > Isosphaerales > Isosphaeraceae > CAWJTV01. The sequence goes on along the minus strand of CAWJTV010000031.1, from coordinate 61,116 downwards.
GGCATCCGCCGCGATTCCCGTACCGCCGTGGAGGACCAACGGGACGTCGACGCGCCGGCGAATCTCGGCTAGTCGGTTCAGGTCCAGGCCGCGCTGACCCTCCGTGAGGATATGGACGTTCCCCACGCTGACGGCCAGGAGGTCAATCCCAGTCGATGCGACAAACTCGGCCGCCGCGACCTGATCGGTCGCATGGCCACCGAGCGGAGCCCCGCCACTCGTACCGTTCGGCAGCTCGCCAAGCTCGGCCTCCACGGCGACGCCTCGCGCATGCGCCAGCCGAGTGAACTCGGCAACTCGCCGGGTGTAGTCCTCCAAACGTGCCTCGGGATCGGCCAGCATGACCAGGTTGAAGCCCGCCTCGACCGCCGCGCGGACCCAATCGTCGCGCGGGCATTCGTTGAAGATCAAGCCGCAGGGGACTGAGGCCGATTCGGCCGCGGCCCGGCCCAGCGCGGCGTACCAGCTCAAGCGCTCGGCGGCCAGCCGCGTCGACCGGCTCAGGAAGTCGCCGTTGAAGCCCAGGATCACCGGAGACCGCGTTTCCTCGGCCGCGTCCACGACCCCTTGTAGAGACTCGAGGTTCCAGCTCTCGAAGTAGCCGACGGCGTACTTTCCCTCCAGGGCGCGCCGGATCATCGGGCCGATCGCTTCCAGGGGCATCAATCGTGCTCCACCGAAACCTAGGACGTGACAGGAAGGCTCGAAGATCACTATCCACGAAGCTCGAGAAGCAAGAGAAGTCCTACGATGAGTGCGATGATGAGGGAGAAGCTACCTGTCAGAATCCCGGCGACGGCCCATGCGCTACCCATGCGCGAGGCGATACCCAGCGTAACGGACAGGATCCCTCCCACGAAGACCAAGAAAATGGTCCCGACCCAAAGGGTCACGATAAGCGTATTCGACTGGAACAGGGCCCCAATCATCCATTCCGCGGGGCTGAGCAAGATTAGCGCCGTGACCACCAGGCCAAGGATGCCGCTGAGCTTCGCGAGCCTGGGATCTCCCGTGCGAACCGGTCGGACGGCGCGTGGCCCTAAGGATCGTCGCGTCGAGACCGAAATCGCGTCTCCCGCCTCCTCGGGCAAGTAGGCTTCGGGCGGGTCCAACCGCGTCAGCACTGCCAACACGTCCTCGCGCGTAAGGTCCTCGCCCTCACGCTCCTGGAGCTGCTCGAAGATCTGGGCTTCCACCTCCCGGACGATCGCCAGACGGTCCTGCCGGGGCATGCGTCCCATCAGCAGCCGATCGATCGTGTCGAGCCGGGAATCTACCAGCGCCTGCACGGGGCCGGAAATCTCAACTGCGGCAGTCGTGATCATTGTTGCGCTCCTTCGAGTAACCCGGAAAGGGATCGGGAAATCGTCCTCCAGCCTTCCGACATCCGGCGAAAGCGCCGCTCTCCGTCGGCGGTCAGGCGATAATACCGCCTCATCGGACCCGCCGGCGAGGGCTCGGCTCGGATCGCCAGGAAGCCCTCGCGCGCCAGTCGCGTCAGTACGGGGTACACCGTGCTCTCTGTGAGTTCCAGCCCCTCGAGTCGTCCCAGTTCCTCCACGATGCGATAACCGTAGGACTCCCGCTTCGCGATCGTGGCCAGCACGGCCAGCTCGACCAGGCCCTTCCGGATCTGCGTCTCCCAGGGACTCATCGATGTCCTCGCCGCCATGACTACTATGCATTGCAGGGTAGCGAAGAGTCTAGCCGCGTCAAGGGGAGAAAGGAAGGGGGTAGCCTGGCCCGTCGCGTCGGGTAGAGGGGACGGCGAAACCGGCCTTGGGATTCCCTGTCCGAATCCGAACGGAGGAATGCGTATAATTCAGGGATACGCAGAGGGCATCGCCCCGGTGAGGGGTGTGTCAGGCCATGACCTCGGAGCCCTCAGACACTTTCGGAGAGGTCTGGGGTTGAATCCCCTGGGACTGGGAGTAGCGAGTCATCCCGGAGATCGCGTCATGAGTTCGTTCTTTCGAGGTGGGATCGCACTGTTCACGGCGGGGGCTTTGGTGGGAGTGGGACTTGCACAAGCACCGGGACTGGGGTTTCAGCCGCGCGAGCTATTCGTCGAGCTCGATGCGAACCAGAATGGGGCCATCGACAAGGAGGAAGTGCCGGCCAAGGCGCAACCTGCATTCGAACGCCTCCTGAAACAGGGAGATGCCAATCACAACGGCAAGCTGGAGTCGGACGAATTCCGGAGCGTGCTGGTGGAGCTCAAGGAGTTTTCCGATCATGCCAAGAAGAAGGCGTTCGAGCGGTTCCAGGCGATGGATAAGGATCGCGATGGTAAAGTCAATCGCGACGAGTTCACGGGACCGAAGGCACGGTTCGACCAACTCGACAAGAACGTCGATGGATACTTGACCCAGGAAGAGTTCCTGGGAGGTGCCCAACCGAAGGCAAAAGCCGCGGGGAAGAACAAGAAGGCGGCCCAAAAGAAAAAGGCCGCCGCGGTCAAGAAGGCCGATTGAGCACCGTCCGGGCCCATCCGGCGGCGCCGACGAACCCGGCTTCTCCTCCGAGTTTCGCGAACTCGATGCGCGTCTTCGCGGCCGGTATCGGGAAGGCCATCCGCCGGACGTCCTGGCGGATATCCTCGAGGAGCGAATCGCCCGCCTGGATCATCCCACCGCCGAATAGGACGAGGTCCGGATCGATCGTATGCATCATCGAGACCGCTCCGACGGCCAGGAAATAGGCGGTCTCGCGCATCAGCCGCCGTGCCAGGGCGTCGCCCGCCGCGGCGGCCTCGGAGATCGCTCGACTGGTCATCGTCTCCGCGTCGAGTGCGCGGAGCCGGCTCGGGATCCTTGTCCTGCTCCAGGGCCTCGAGGCGCGCGCTTGACCAGCGCGGTCGCCGAGGCATAGCCCTCCAGGTGACCATAGGCGCCGCAGGAGCACTGACGGGCGTTCTCCATCTGGACGATGATGTGGCCGCACTCGGCTCCATGGCTATGGCGCCCCTCCATGATCAGGCCGTCGATCACGATCCCGCCGCCGATTCCGGTTCCCAACGTGAACATTACCAGGCTTTGAGCCCCGCGACCGGCACCGGTCCAGTACTCGCCGTAGGCTGCGGCATTCCCATCGTTCTGGAGCACCGTCGGCTTCTTGAGCCGGTCCCCGAGGAGTTGTCGGATCGGCAGATTGTCCCAGCCGGGTAAATTGGGCGGATCCAGCAACAACCCCGCGACCAGATCCATGGTTCCTGGGGAGCCGAGCCCGACCCCAGCGATCTGGTCCCACGTCAATCCGCTCGATTCGACGGCGCGGCGACCCGCTTCGGCCAGATTCTCGAGACCCACAACCGGGCCGCGATCGGCCTCGGTTTCGATGCTGATCGCGGACAGCACCTGGCCATCATCGTCCACCACGCCGCTCTTGATGTTCGTGCCGCCGAGGTCGATCCCGAGGTAAAATGGTGAGGGTCCGTACACGGCACTCATCAAGGTTCACCACGCGAATTCGCAGGAAGTGATGCGGTCCTGTCCCGGTCGATTTACTCTACGGGTTCCGGGTGCCTTGGTCAATCGTGCCTCCCGACGGGGTCGTTATCGCTTCGGCGTGTCGAGCGGAGTCAGGGGTCGGACGCTCACTTCCTTGAAGTACACCTGGGAATCTCCGGTCACATCGCCATGGTTCTGCAAGCCGATGTAGCCGGACGTGGGACGCGGGCCGCGCTCCGGTTCATAGTCCTTGACCCGTTTCGGGACTTGCGACTTCTCGGCATCGAAGTCATTCACCTGCCCGCCATTGAGCAAGATGAGGATCTGCTGGCCTTTAAGGGTGATGTCCATCGTGTTCCATTCACCGTCCGTCTTGACCGGCCGCGCGACCGATTTCGAGAGCGAATAGATGGCGCCCGTGCCGTGGTACTCGTCTTCCGCATCGCAGATCTGCACCTCAAACCCGTGATGGACCGCGAACCAAGGGTCCTTCGGCTTGTCGGCAATTCGGACGTAGATGCCCGAATTCGAATCCTTGCTGGTCACCTTGTAGACGACGCGAATCACACAATCTCCGAACTTCTCCTTGGTGTACCAGAGCAGTCCCATGCCCCCTTCCGTGCGAATCATTCCATTCTCCAGCACCATCTTTCCAGGCCCGATATGTTCCCATCCATCGAGGTTCTTGCCATCGAAGAGATGGCGCCAGGACTTCGTGGATTCTGTTTGCGCCTGGGAAGCTAAGGTCGCGAAACCCAGGAACTCAACGAGCAGGAAGGCCGACGCGAGCGTCCTCATGAGTGGGCTCCTTGTCGGGGGTGGGTCGCAAAGATCGGGCGAACCTTCAAGTTAGCTTGCTGAAACTGGGAAGACAATGTGGCGGTATTGCATCGCTCCCCGTCGCTCCAGCCGAGCCAGTCAACGGCAGCCGGGTCTCGCGTTGCGGTGGGATGAACGCAGGAGGTCGACCGAGACCTCTCTGGCGATTCCCGCGGGTCCGATGCCAGAATGGATTCGGAGGACACACTCCACTTCTCCTACAAACCGCGTGCCGGCCTCGGAGGATGACCGATGGATCTCCACGATCGCCAGTCTGTCGTCACGATCGATTCGAGTCAACGTGGTTCGTCAACTTGGTCTCGTCGCCGTTGGCTGTGCGTTACCGCCTTGGTGCTCACCGGCCTGACGATGACGGTGTGGGCGCAAGCCCCGCCGAAAGCGAAGAAGGCGGAGCAAGAGGTCGTCGTGCAGGTTCAGCTCCGAGCGAAGAAGGTGGGGCTCGGAGCCTTTGGAGAACGGCGCAGTGCCCACTTCCTGGCCCTGGGCGATGCGCCGTCACGGTTTCAGCAGGAGGCGCTTGACAAGATCTGTGAGGCGCTCGGGAAGGACTTTCTTGCCTATTTCCGGAGACGCGGCTTCGCGGTGGCGTATCCGGAAGATCGCATGACCGTGGTCACGCTCAAGAACGCCGATTCGTTCAACGCCTACATCCAGGACAATCCCGACGAAGTGGTAGCGGGCCAGTACGAGCTGGACAGCAATCAACTCATGATGTTCGATCTGAGGGACTCCCAGGCGAGTTTGAATGCGCAGGCGGTGCGAGTCAACACGTTCGCCTTGGTCCATGAGACCATCCACCTCATCTGCTTCAACACGGGGTTGCTTTCGCGGACAGCCGATGTCCCGCGCACCATCAGTGAGGGCCTGGCAACTTACGGCGAGCTCTGGACGCCGCCCGCCAACGGGAAGGCGGGAAACGCGAAAGCGTTTGGTGGCATCAACCGCGTCAGGCTCGAGGTGTTGAGGAATGGCGGTTGGATTCCCCTCAGCGACCTGCTGACGAAAGACAACCTGTTCGACCAGCCGACAACCGGTCAACTGGCCTACGCCGAATCATGGCTTCTGGTGCATTACCTCTTGCAGGGAGAGCAGATCCGGAAGTTCCAGACGTACCTGGCGGCGGTGCCGAAACCGGGGGATTCGAAAGACCGGATCGCGTATGCCGAGAGCCGGTTGGGTGCGATCGACGCGCTCGATCAAGCCGTCCGCCGCCACGGGAAGCGACTCCTGCGAAAGTGAACGCCGATCGCCACGCTCAACCGAGCACAGGGTTCAATCCCATGTTCTTACGCATCTCGGCCCGCTGTTTCTCGTAGTGCATCAGGAGCTTGCGATCACGGAAGTGCTGCCGTTCCTTCTTCCGCTGGGCCCTCACGAAGAACCGTCGCCATTGTAAGCTGGTCAGCTCACCGCTGTCCTTGTATCGCCTACGAATTCTTGCGGCGGGCTTCTCGCCGAACGTTTCGACGATCTCGTCATCGAGACAGACGAAGAACTGGGCCATTCCCGGGTCACCCTGCCGCGCGCAACGCCCGGAGAGCTGGCGGTCGATCCGGCGCGCCTCGTGACGCTCGGTACCGATGACGTGCAGTCCGCTCACCCCGGCGACCCCCTCGCCGAGCTTGATGTCCGTCCCGCGACCGGCCATGTTCGTGGCCACTGTGACCTTGCCCTTCTGACCGGCCTGGGCGACGATCTGGGCCTCGATCTCATGGTTCTTAGCGTTGAGGATCTGGTGCTCTATGCCCGCGGTCGAAAGCAAGGCACTGAGCTTTTCCGACTTCTCGATCGACCGCGTTCCCACCAGGACCGGGGCGCCCTGCTTGTTCCATTCGATGATCTGGTCGGCGACCGCCCGGAACTTCTCCTCCTCGGTCGAGAAGACGCGGTCGGATAGCCAGACCCGGCGTCCGGGCCGGTTGGTCGGGACCTTGAAGACGCCGACCTTGTAGATCCGCCGCAGCTCGGCCGCATCGGATGAAGCCGTGCCGGTCATGCCGGCCAGTTTCGCGTAGCGCTTGAAGAAGTCCTGGACCGTGACCCGTGCGGCCGTGATCGTTTCCAGGGTGATCTCCAGTTTTTCCTTGGCCTGGATCGCCTGGTGAAGGCCATCCTGCCACTGCCGGCCCGGCATCATTCGACCGGTGAATTCGTCGACAATGACCACCTCGCCATCAACCACTACGTAGTCCCGGTCACGGAGATAAGCAATCTGGCCGCGGAGCGCACGCTCCACATACTCATAAAGACCGTCCACGGTGAGCGTGACGAAGGCGGAGTGCGCCGCCACCGCCTGGACCTTGCGTCGGCCCGCGGCGGTCAACTCGGCCTTCCGTTCCAGCGGCTCGTATTTGTAATCTTTGACTCGGACGAGGGTTGCGGCAAGTTGATCGGCTCCGTAATACGCCGCGGCTTCCTCCTGGGTGGGCTGGTTATTGGCACCGATGATCAGCGGGGTTCGAGCCTCGTCGATCAGGATGCTGTCCGCTTCGTCCACAACCCCAAAGTAATGCGTGCGTTGCACCGGCTTTTCGGAGTCGACCTGGTCTCCCCGGCCCAGATAAACCTGCTCGAACGTCTTGCGATGGGCATCCCCGCCCATCTTGAGCCGCTTAAGTTCGTCTCGCAGGAAATCGAACCCCAGCTCCTTGGCCGTGCCATAAGTGATGTCGCAGGCATAGGCGTCCCGGCGCGAACTGTCCGATTGGCCCGTCTGGATGCAGCCAACCGTCAAACCGAGCAACTGATAGATCGGCGTCATCCATTCGGCATCGCGACGAGCGAGGTAGTCATTTACCGTCACGACGTGCACGCCTTTACCCGGCAAGGCGTTGAGGAAAACCGGCATCGTGGCGACCAGCGTCTTCCCTTCGCCAGTCTCCAGTTCGGAGATGCAACGGTTGTGGATCGCGATCCCGCCGAGGATCTGCACATCGAAGTGGCGCTGGCCGATCGTCCGCTTGGCGGCCTCGCGAACCATCGCGAAGGCGTCCACCAGCAAGCTATTGAGCGAATCTCCCTGACGAGCCCTCAATCGCAGGGCGTGAGCCCGCGCCTTCAGCTCCTCGTCAGTGCATTTCTCGAGCGTTAACTCCAGTGCATTGATGCGGTCGACCAGCACGGCGAAACGGCTGAACCGGCCGGTGTAGGTTGGACCAGCCAATCGCTGGACCTGATTCAGCCACGACGGGCCAAGGCGGGTGGCCATGTGACGCAGACTCCCTCTTGATCGTGCCTTCTCGGTCAGCCGAAGGCGATGCCGCATCCGGGCGGTGAAAGCCACCGCCCACGGCGGGCATCCCTACTCTATTCACAATGGGACAGCGTCCGCCGCGATTGTCCCGGTCCTTGGCCAACTTATCGAGGAACCTTGAGCTCGTGGTAGCGGACACCTCCCTTCGTGAACCTCCAGTAGCCGGGCGGCCGCTCGAGTCGCTTCGGATCCTCCCGGCTCCAGTGGCGAAGCATGGTCCATTTCTCTTCCGCGGACATCTCTCCCGGTGGCTCCTCACCGGGGGCCTGTCCCCACAGGATCGGACGACTCCCGGCGTCCCAGAGGAACCACCCCCAATGCGGAGGGTCGGTCGGGACGATCTCCAGTGCCATCGGCCGAGACGGGTCGAGTAAGCGGATTCTCTGGACCAGATAGGACGCGAGCCTGGCCGCGCCTGGAATTCGCGCGATCCCCGCTGCGGCATCGTGGACACCTGGCCTGGATTCCCAGATGTGTTTGGGACGAGGGTCCAGAGGCTCCACCAAGTCATCACCGGAGATCCGTATGATGGACCCGAGACGGAGGAGTCCGTCAACATCAACGTCCATCAACGGCAGGATCCTCGCGTTCTCGTCCAGCAGATACTTGTGGTGGGATCGCGGGATATCGACCAGGGCAACCGGCTCGCGGTATTGCAACTCCACGCGCAGGCCTCGGGGAGGATAGCTCACCTTGAGGACCTGCTCGATCCAGGGACTCCGCTCGAACGACAATTTGATCCGCCCGGGTTCCAGGTCGAGAACCGGAAGTGTCTCCGATTCTTCGGCGCACTGCCGGACACTCTCCAGAAAGTCGACGCTCCCTTTGCGATACCAATCGGGTGGGCCGGGGACCAGTCCTATATCCCGGAACCGGACCTGGTAAGCCGGCTGAACCGTCAGCCAGCCGACGGCTGCCCGGACCCCGCGCAATCCGAGATAGATCAAGATAGCCCCTGCGGCGACCAGGCCCGCGAGGAAGAGGATCGCTCGTCGATAACCAATGCTAGCCAAGGGTTTCCGCCATTTTCGCACGGAAAGGGGGACCCGATCGGTCGCATCGGCCGTGAGCACTTCGGTACGGAGGTCTCCGGATGAGATCCGGGGAGGTTCGCGGTGTTCCATCACCTGGACTCCTCCTCGGCCTGGTCGATCCAGCATGAGTTGGGCCTTCCCCCTGAACGTGAGCGATCCTCCGCCGGAAAGGCGTGCGGTTGGCGACCGTCCAGGTTCTCCGCGACCGCGCCGGATCGTGGCGGCTGACGTCGAGAAGGGTGAGGCGGGAGAACCACGGACCGGAGACTGGGATTCGAAAGACTTCCTCGAAGATTCTACCAGACTTGGATCTGGAGTTCCAACTCGTAACCAAATTGCTGCCAGACGCGCTGACGAATCCGATCGATGAGCTGGAGGATATCGGCCGCCTTGGCGCCCGGATGGGCGATGATGAAGTTGGCGTGGCGGTCGGAGACCTCGGCACCGCCATATCGCGTCCCTTTGAGGCCCGCCTGGTCGATGAGCGCCCCGGCCGAGACGTCGGTGGCGGGGTTCTTGAAGATACAGCCCGACAACTGGTGCCCGTAGGGCTGGTTCTCCTTCTTGATGATCCAGATCCGCCGCATCCGCCGGACGACCGATTCGGGATCCTCGGGTTCGAGCTCGAACTCGGCCGACAAGATCACGGGCTCATCGAGGTTAGAATCGCGGTTCACGAAGCTGAGGTCGTCGCGCTCGCGGACGACAATCTCATCGCTCGGGTCGAGGACCGTCGCCCGGCGGACGAACTGGCCGATGGCACCCTGGCGGCCACCGGCATTCCCGCGCAGGGCCCCGCCTACCGTGCCAGGGATACCGGTGAGCATCTCCAGGCCGGCCAATCCCGCACGGGCCGAATGGGAGATCAGCGCAGTCAGTGGGACCGCTGCGCCGGCTTCCACGATCTGATCGCGCACGAGGATGTCGGAGAAGAACGGGCTCTCCAGCAGGATGACCAGAGCCTGGACCCCCTCGTCGCGGACCAGCACGTTCGAACCGCCGCCGAGGATCTTGAATGCGATCCCTTCGTGGCGGCAGCGCTTGAGCAGAGCGATCAGTTCGTCGAGCTGTCGGGGGCAGGCGAAAAAGGCGGCCGGTCCACCCAATCGGAACCAGACCCGATGGGCCAGGGGCTCATCGGTCTTCACGATCCCGGGGAAGTCATCGAATGAGTGCATCGGCTTAAGTTCCCACCTCACTTGACTCGGCGAGCCGCCCGGATCCAACGGCCCTTGTCGGGAACATGCGCCCCGGAGCCCCGCTCAGCTCCAGGGCGCCCGCGGCTCCGGTCCTTTCAGGCGACGATCCGAGTTGGACCCAGACGGCTCAGCGGCTGCGAAGGAATCGATCCAATCCGATTCTTCCAGGTGCGCTCGGGCGTGACGCCGCCGAGATCGGCTGAAATTGTCAATGACCCCGCGCCCCGCCTTCCATCGGTCAGCCGCGGCGCCGATCCGTCGATCGAACGGTTGATCCGCCGCAACGCGAAGTGGGGAAGCTGCGAGCTGGGGGGCGCAACGACTGGATCGACCTAAAGCTAATGATTCCAGGATCGTAGCCTCCAACGATCCGGCCGTCAAGCGAGGGTCGAACACGCGGGACCGTTCCCGGCATCGGCGACCGCGATCGACCTCCTGCCCGCCAACAGCCTCCTCCGGTCTTACTGGTCTCGTGCCGCGTTCTCGGACGTCCGCTTGGCGTCGAGGCACCAGGTTCCCCAGGTATCGGGGGCCCAGAACAGGACGATCTCGATCGTGTCCTTGCCGGATTTCGTGGGCTTCGGTGGCTCGAGATCCGGTGTACTGACCCGGCCGGCGAGCTGGCCACCCTCTCGCGAGTAGACGACCAGGGCCTGGGCCGAATTCCCGTCGGCGCTATTCTGCACCTGGATCTGCACCCTCGGGTCTCGCCCCCCCATGCTGATCTTGAGATCGGCATACTGACTGTAGATCTCGTTGCCCCAGGTCATGGCTTCCCTGACGGTCTCCGGGAGCGACAGTTCCATGATCTTGCCGACGTCCCCCTGGCTGATGGCCCTCGCCATGATCTTGGACCGGGTTTCGACGGATTCTCGGGAGAAGATCCAGTAGGCAATTCCGATGAGGCCGAAGACCGCGGCGGCGACACCGAGGATCTTGGGGTCCGGAAGCCGGATCTTGGAAAGTGTCTTCCCGAGGCCCTCCAGCGACGAGGTGTCGAACTCGATCCGCTCCCGCGGCGCACGCTCCTTTGGTACGTGCTTCGGCGCCGGTGGCTCACCGATCACTGCTTGACCGCTCGGCGTCAAGTGGAACACCTGGAGGCATTTCTTGCAGACCAACCGCGCGTTCATCTTCTCACGAGGGACGCGCCCCCCTGCCCCGCAACGAGGACACGACATGTCGATCATCGATAGGACTCCCTCACAGTCGATCCGGGAGAGGCGGGCCTCGACTCACCCGGTGGAGCTTCCGGTCGGCGCTCTGGAGTACCGAGTATCTCCGATGTTTGGTCATTTGGCGATGCCAATCGCCGCTCGCCATGAACGGACACTCCCCGAGCTAATCAGGCTAACCCTTAAGTCCCCCGGACGCAACAAGTTCGTGATGAGGGTGCACGCGCCCAACCCGATGACTTCCTTCACCCCTGATGAGGACCGCTCGTTCCGGATTGACGCCGATTCCCCATACCGGTAACATAACGAAACAGTGGATTTTTATGCAAATCAATCCGGACGGGAACATCGTGGCCTGACCACCTCGTTTGCGGCCGGCATCTCACGCCCCAAATAAGCGGAATTCTGCTCCAATCGCGCCCATCACATGGAGAAAAGAAATCCTTGGTTTGGATGAGTCTGACGATGCAATTCGGAGTATCGCTTTTTTCTCTCCAGCAAGATCGGCTTGACACGGAAGCGAGAGTTTTGTAAATTTCCGCACGCTGGTCCCGGCTCGTCTTCTCCGCCAAGCGGAGAGAGGGTCCTGGGTGCGTTCCAGTCAGAGTGTGTCATCAAGGATTGAGATTCCAAGCGATCCGTACCTCAACGCAGAGGCATGTCTACGATGTCGTTAGCTCAACGTGTGAGGGACTTCCGCTATTCCAAGGGCTGGGGTCCCGACGAGCTCGCCAGCCGCGCCGAGATCTCTCGGACGGCTCTCTATCAGATCGAAAGCGGCAAGACCGGACTACCCCGAGCCGGAACGCTCAGGCGCATTGCTTTGGCCCTGGAAGTCCCGATGGAGGATCTCCTGGGAGGCGACGTGGACGTGGAACCGTCTCCATCCGTCGCCGATCGATCACTGCCGGCACGACCGGCTCGCACGAACCTGGGGTGGGTCCCTTCGGAAGGGGGACCAATCTCTCTTCCCAATTCTTCGAATTTCCCCTCTTTGTCTCCTGCTGGGGTGGATGACTCTCGATTCTCTCGAGAGGCCACGGTCAAGGCCAAGAACCACAACTATGAAGCCCCTTACGTGCGCGAAGGGGAATTGATGTCCAAACTCCACGATCTGCTCCATTCCCCGTTGGGTGGCTGCATTACTGGGATTGTGGATGAACTTCATGGCCTTCTCGGCCGCAGTCGGGCCTCGAACTAGAACGGATATCGCTGGCGTTGCCTGCGGCTCACGAAAATGAAGACTGGCTCATCGTCCCGAGAGGCGGTGAAAGAATCGATTCAAAACTCCGAATGCAGAATTCGAGATGGGTGCAAATCCTCGCCAGGCAGGGTTTTGCGTTCATTGTATCTTGTTGAACTTTGAATCGTATCCCAATTCTTTCTCATATTCGGGGTTGACCGCTCGACGTCCGTCAGCGTGCCGGGTGATCGTCTCTATGCTTTCACGCGCTCAACCCAGGCGCGGCCCCCTCAGACTTGAGAATCCGCGCACGTAGGACATTCATCGGGTAGATTTCCTCAAGATCACCGGTCGATGCGACGACGGAGACCTTCCGTACTCGCACCCTGGACTTGCAACCTTTAGGAGGATCCATGTCCCGATCTGCTCGATTGTACTTCCGTGCCTTGCTCGTGGCGTCCGTGGCCTTTCCCTCGATCGGATTGTTGGATTCGGCGAGGGCGGATCATGGTTCTCGCCGTGCGCGCCGCGCGTTGGTCGTGAACCGTGCGCGGCCGGTCTATGCGCCGGGCGCGGCCCAACCCGCCCCGCTCGGAACCTTCATGCCGACTCCCGCCGTCACGATCGGGGGAGCCTACCCGGTCGCGGGAGGCTACTCGCCGATGGGCATCTACGGCGATCAAACCATGGCGCTTTATGGACCGTTCTCCCCGTTCCGCTCGGTCACGGCCCCTGTCGTGGTCTATTCTCGGGGGTATGATGGAGTCATACGGCCGGCGCAAGGAGTGGCCTCATCGTATCCCAATCTTCCGATCCTCTCGCCGGTCGTCTATCCGACCCGTGCCAACCATTACTATGTCGCCGAAGATCATGGAGGACCCGCGCTCGACCTCAGCGGTCAACTGGCTTGACCAGAACTGACCAGTTGGCCTCGAACGCGCGACGACCGGGACGGAGGGCCGACCGCGACAGGGGGCCAGACCCTTGCCCGCCAGCTTCGGCTCCCTGCTCTCCGGATCGTCTCGAACCTTTCGGAGACTCCGCCGGGCTCCCTACGCGCCGAACAAGACTGGCGAGACCGGTCGTCGGGAGCTACAACGGACGGATCGATATTGGGCGGCGCATCCGTGAGCCAGCTCATCGTGAGTCGATTGCGCAGGATGTCGCGCCGGTGAGGAGGTACGAGCGTGCGTCGTCGAATCGCACCGAGGAAGGTCGTCGTACTGGTGGTTCTGCTCACGCCCTGGCTGATGAGGGTCGAAGTCGTCGCGGAGCCGTCGAAGCCTGAAATCAATTATCAGATTCGACTCGAGAGCAGCCATCCCTGGCGCCCGCCGTTCGGCCTCGAAAGGGTCGGCCGGCCGGTCACGGTCATGATTCAGGCATCCGAGCGACCCGAGGGGACGCGGTATGTTCTGAGTGTGCGGAATCGCGGGAACGTCGTCGGCGAGCACGAGGTGCGATTCCCGACGGATCCCCCCTACGCCGCCCGCGTCACGCTCGCGGGTTCCGGCGATGAGCTGATCCTCTCGGTGGTGTCCGACAACGAGCGAGCCAGGCCGATCGAGTTGGTCCGAAAGCCGGTCGAAGTCGCGGACGTGGAAGTCGATGCGATCGCCCGTCCGGCCCGGATCGTCAATCCGGTTGACCTGGGCACGATCCTGGTCCCGTCCGGATGGCTCCTCCTGGGACCGGACCAGTCGGCCACGCTTGAGGTCGCGGCGATCAACAGGGTTCGGGACCGGTCCCAGGGTGAGCTGAAAGTGTTCTATGAATCCGAGCCGGCGAGCTTCCAGACCGCCCCGATGCCGCTTCGCGCCGGGGTCCGAGTTCAGCGGCGTATCGATGTCACCCTACCCGCGCCGCCCCGGGAACGAGATGTACTCTGGATCGTCTTCCAGGAGAAGACTCGACCCGTCTGGTCAAAGGCCATCCCGGTCATGCTGGTCGCGAAACGGCCGCAACATCCACGATTTGGGGCCACCTATGAGCGGATCCGGTACGATGCTCCCATCTCGGTTCGCGACCCCAAGACCGGCCGTTTCGCGACGATGTCGTATGAAAAAGGATGGAAGCCCGATCTCCAGGACGTGGTTGTCTGGCTGCCGAACGGGGCGCGGTTCGTGTTCTGGCGCGGTTCCAGTTACATCCCATTCTGGGTGGGTAAGCACAATACTGGCGCCAGCTACGAGTGGGCCGAGATCATCTCGCAGCCGACAGGTTCTGTGGATTGCGTCGAGCCCCTCATGGACAAGGAGCTGCGCTACAGCCGCGTCGAGATCGTCGAGTCGACCGAGGCCCGCGTCCACGTCCGATGGAGCTACCAGTCCACCGACTTCAATTACAAGGTCTGGGGCGACGCCGCCCTCGAGGACTATTACTTCTATCCCGACGGGTTCGGTACCCGGGTCGTGAACCTCAAAGCCGACCCCAAGAACGATTACGAGCTGAGCGAGTTCATCATCCTGACGCCTCAGGGAACGTACCCTTTCGACGTCCTACCGGACGAGCCGGTTGACGCCCTGTTCCTCGACGGTCGGAAGCACACATTCCGATTTCCGAACCCCGTGGCAAGGCCGGCCAATCAGCCCGATCCCGGCGACGTTCCGGCGATCTATCGCTTGCGACTCGAGAAGGATGAGGAGCTCGCGGCGGTGTACTTCAATCCGAACGAGACGAAACTACCGCCGGTGGTCTTCGCGCCATTCTTCGACCAAGGTGAGATGGTCACCCCGTGCTACTGGGGCAGCCACTGGCCGCTGGCACGCGGGAACTCGACCGGTCGGACGATCGACGACCGCATGGCGTTGACGCCTTGCCACAACAGCGTCATGAGCTGGGCCGGCACCCGGCCCGCGCCGCTGAGTACCGAAAACCTGCTCACCCTCGATACGTTGGGCCGGTCCCGGCCTATGGTCCTGCGGCGATGGGCCTGGCTGATTGGCATGTCCGACGAGCCGGACAATCCGCTCCGCGAGCGGGCGAAAAGCTTCGCGAAGCCGCCGACGATCGAATCGCTTCGGGTCGCCCGGCTCGAGTTCGAGAGCTATGCCCCCGAGCGCCGCGCGATCCGGCTGGTCGTGGAGGGCCAAGACCTGGCGGTCACGATCAAGCCGGACGTGCCATTCGTGAATCCGGTCTTCGAGCTCGACCATGTCCCTGCCGGCGAGGTTCGGGTTATGCTGGCAGGGCGGCGCGCTGGAGTCTCGTGCCTATGCCTGGGACGGACGGACACTCTGGCTGGATACGACGATCAAGACGCCGACCGAGCTTCGGATCACCTTCCGTCGCTAAACGCCGACGTACCGGAGAAGAACCGCGGACCATCGATGATTCGCGGCGGGTCTCCGCGACGCTCGCCTCTCCAATCGACCCCGAGGATTCTTTCATGTGCCTTCGACCATGCCTGATCGCCGCCTGTGGTCTCTGGTTTCTCGCAGGCTCGGCCCCGGCTCAAGTTCCGCGAAATGCGAGCCCGAAGAAAGAGACCTTGTGGCTCATCCCCCACACGCACTGGGAAGGGGCGGTCTTCAAGACGCGAGATGAGTACCTCGAAATGGGCCTGCCCAACATCCTCAAAGCGATGCGGCTCTTGAGAGAGCAGCCCGGCTTCCGGTTCACGCTAGACCAGGTCGCGTATGTCCGGCCGTTCCTGGAGCGGTACCCGTCCGAGGAGGCGGATTTCCGGCGGTTTCTGGCCGAGGGTCGGTTGCAGGTCGCCGGTGCGTTCGACGTGATGCCCGATGATAACATGCCCGGCGGAGAGACATTCATCCGGCAGATGCAGTACGGCAAGGGATACTATCGCGACAAGCTCGGAGTCGACGTGACGACGGGATGGCTGCTTGACACGTTCGGGCACCACGCCCAGATCCCACAGCTCCTCACACTCGGCGGCTACAAGAGCTTCTGGTTCTTCCGCGGCGTGCCCAAGCAGGACCATCCCTCCGAGTTCTTCTGGGAAGGAATCGACGGCACGCGCATCGCCGCTTTCTGGCTTCCCCACGGTTATGGACTCTTCTATCCCAATCGCAACGACGCCGCCGCATTCGGCGAGGCAGCCGAGGCGCGATTCGAAGCCCTGACGCCGAATAGCCGGAATAATCGAGACCGCGTCGGCCTGTCCGGTGCCGACGTCTCGGAACCGGAGGAGCACCTGGTTCCGCTCCTCGAGTTGTTCAACAAGGACTCCAAGGCGCGATTCGCGATTAAGATGTCGGTGCCCGCCGATTTCGAGGCCGTCGTATCCGGCGCGGCGACCGGCCGGTATTCAAGGGAGAGCTGAACCCGATCTTCCAGGGCATCTACAGCAGTCGGATCGAGCTGAAGACATGGATGCGGGTGATGGAGCGGCAATTGCTCACGGCGGAGAAGCTCAGCACGATCGCGGCCTGGCTGGGCTCGACCGCCGATCCCGGTTCGATCCTGGCGACCTGGGAGCCTGTACTCTTCAACCAAACGCACGACCTGGCCTCCGGCGTGATGACCGACCTCGTCTATGACGACACGATCCGTAGCTACGAATATGCGAAACGCCGTTCTGAGGAGCTGATCGATTCGCGCCTGGGAGGTCCTGGCGTCGCGGATCGACACGCGAGGCCCGGGTGCGGCCGTCGTCGCGTTCAATCCCCTGGGGTGGACCCGCTCGGACATCGCCGAGGTTGAAGTCGGCTTTGGCGAAGGAGGAGTTGCTGACGTCCAGGTGATCGGGCCTGGCGGGCAGGAGGAACCGGTCCAGATCCTCGAAGCGACCCGGTATGCCGACGGCGGCCTGAAGACCGCGCGCCTCGCGTTCGTCGCCCGGGACGTCCCGGCCATGGGATATGGGACCTATCATATCGCCCCGCGTCGCGAAGTCAGGCCGGCATGGCCCGATCTTGCCGCCCGGGCGGTGCTCGAGAACGACCTTTATCGCCTCAGCCTGGATGCGAACACGGGCGCGATGACCAGCTTACGGGTCAAGTCCGGCGACTGGGAAGTCCTCTCGGGACGCGGAAATATCGTGGCCCGGCAGCAGGACCGCGGCGATTTCTGGGAGCCCTACAAGGGACTCGACGGCGGCAGCCGGATCGCGATGACAACCCAGCAGCCGTTACCCAGGCGCGGCGAGTCGGTCTTCAGCGACGAAGGGAAGCCGACGCAGGGCAACTGGAGGAACGGGCCGGTCCTCTCCGAGTTCCAGGTGATGCGCCCGTTCGGAACGGGCCGATTCGCGACCACCGTCCGCCTCTACCGGGCGCTGCGCCGGATCGAAGTCACCACCCGGTTGGTGAACAACGAGAAGTACGTCCGCTACCAGGTCCTCTTCCCGACCACGATTACGAGAGGAAAGGCCACTCACGAGATCCCGTTCGGGGCGATCGAGCGTCCGCAAGCGATCGAGTTCCCCGCGCAGAACTGGGTGGATTACGGCGACGGCCAGCGTGGTCTGACCCTGCTGAACATCGGACTTCCCGGCAACCTGGTGACCGGCGGGACCATGATCATCTCGCTGCTCCGCGCCCACACACTCGGCGCCTATGGATTCGGAGGCGGTTACGAGCCGGGAATGTCCTCCGATTCGGGGTTCCAACTGGGTCGGGAGCGGACGGTCCGCTATGCGCTGCTCCCTCACGCCGGAGATTGGCGCGAAGCCCGCGTCTTCCGCGACGGGCTGGAGTTCAATCATCCGTTGGTCTGTCGCAAGGTTACCTCCCATGAGGGTTCCTTGCCACCTCGCTGGGGCCTGCTCGAGGTCTCGAATCCGCACGTCGTCGTCTCGGCGCTCGAAGCCCGCGCGGGACGGAGCCGCGGTCTTGCGATTCTACGAGGCCGCTGGTCAACCGGCCCCGGGAGTGAAGATCGCCTTCAACGCGAAGGTCGCCTCGGCGCGTATGGCCAATCTTCTGGAAGACCCCGAGGGCGAGTTGAAGGCCGAGGGGGACACTGTCAAGATCGACTTGCGTCCGTTCGAGATCAAGACGATCCGGCTCTCGCTAGAGCAGAGATGAGCCCGATTCTCTCAAGATGGGCAGGCCGCGAACCGGCGAGTGGAGGGAACGCGATCGGATGCTCAGAATCGAGCGCCGACGGTTCGGATCGCCGAAGCGGGACAATGCGCAACGCTCGAACGAATGGCCTGCGTCCGTTTCGCTCAGCCTGCGCCCGGAGACCAAGAGGGGCGTACTCCCTCGTTTCGTTTGGCCCGACCGCTCAGCGTGCGAATGGGTCGGACGGGAAGGCCAGGTCCAGTTCGATCGCCTCGGCCTCGCGAAGGAATAACCGGTTCTCGCTGACGCTGGCGTACTCGGGCTTCCTCATTAAGGCACGCAGGCGGCCGAGGTCGGCGCGGGCCCTGTCTCGCTCGCCGAGCCGGTGATGCGCGAGCGCCCGGAAGGCGAGATCCGCAGGTTGCGAGCCGGATGGGCCCTCGGAGTTGATGCGGTCGGACTCCGTCAACGTGGCCACGGCCTCGCGATAATGCCCCGTGCGGTATTGGGCCACGCCCAGGGTGTAGAGGAAATTGACATTGTCCGGCACGAGCCGGCAGGCGGTCTCGGCCTGCTCCAGGGCGAGGCGGTACGCCTCCATTGCAGCGTCCGGCTGGGACACAACCGACCAGCTTACGGAATTGAGCCGGGACGCGGACTCCGGGATCAGCTCGGCCAGAGTCAGGGCCCGCCGCCGCACCGGCTCGCTGAGCGTCTTGTCGGCGAGGAGACGAGCCCGGACCGCCGGACGGAGCAGCGTCTCGTACAAGGCGTTGACGACGCGCTCGGCCTCGTGTTCCAGCAAACTTGCGCCGTAAGGGCCCGCCAGATCCAGCGCACGGCGGCGCACCTCCGAATCCAGGGTGGGGTTGTCTCGGATTCGGTTCAGGACTTCGGTCGTTGGTAACTGCTGGCCGAAGAGGAACTCGACCAGGTCCGCGGCCTCTCGATTCGTCCGGGACTCGGCGGACAGCGGCGTCGCATCCCAGAGCTTGACGGCCTGGCCGGCTGCGGCGGCGAGGCGGAGCCCGTCGGGGCTGAACGCCACGCCTCGGGCCGTGCTCGCCTGATTGCTCAGCGTAAAGACGAGTTGGCCGGTATCGGCGTTCCAGAGCCTGACGGTCCCGCCCCCGGCGGCCGCGATGCGGCGGCCGTCCGCGCTGTAGGCCACATCGCTGACCGAGACCGCGTTCCCACGCAAGGTTCGGATCTCGACGCCGCTTTCGGCATCCCAAAGCCGCACGGTCCCGTCCATCCGCCCGGCCGAGGCGAGGCGCCGGCCGTCCGGGCTATAGGCTACGCTCAAGACCATACCCGTGTGCCCGCGCAAAGTGCGGAGCACGTTCCCGGTGTTGGCGTCCCACAGTCTCACGGTCCTATCGACGCCGGCGGACGCGATGGTGCGGCCGTCCGGGCTATACGCGAGGCCGACGACCCAGTCGGTGTGGCCGCGGAGGGTTTTCACCTCGTGGCCATTCTCGGTGTCCCACAGCCTCACGGTCTTGTCGAGGCCGGCCGAGGCGAGCCGGCGGCCATCGGGGCTGTACGCCAGGCCATAGATCTCGCCGAAGTGCCCGCGGAGGACTCGGACCACCTGGCCACTCTCGCCATCCCACAGCCTCACGCTCGTATCGAGGCCGGCCGAGGCAACCTGGCGGCCGACGGGGCTGTACGCCAGGACATGAACCGAGCCCGTGTGCCCGCGAAGGATTCGGGCCTCCCGGCCGGTATCGGTGTCCCACAGCCTCACGGTCTTATCGGAGCCGGCCGAGGCGAGGCGCCGGCCGTCGGGGCTGAACACCACCGAATTGAGCAGGCCGGAGTGCCAGGGGAGCGTCAGCGCCTCCTGATCCGAGACGATGTCCCAGAGCCTGATCGTGCCCTCGGTGCCGCAGGTGGCGAGGCGGCGACCATCGGGGCTGAACGTGACGAAGTGGACGACGTTCGCGTGACCGGTGAAGGTCTGGAGTGCCCGACCCGAGACGGCGTCCCAGAGCCGAGCCGTGCCGTCGATGCTGCTCGAGGCGAGGCGCCGGCCATCCGGGCTATAGGCCACGGTATGGACCGCGCCCGCGTGTCCGCTCAGAGCGAGGAGCTCCTGGCCCGACGCCGCATCCCAGATTCGCACGGTCTTATCGCTGCCGCCCGAGGCGACGCGGCGGCCATCGGGGCTGTACGCCACGCCCCAGGCGCCGCTCGGGTGCGCGTTCAAGGTCCGGATCAACACCCCCGCGTCAACGTCCCAGAGCTTGACCGTGCCGTCATGACTGGCGGTAGCGACCGCGCGGCCGTCGGGGCTGTACGCCAGTCGATTGATCCCTTTCGAGTGGCCGCGCAGCGTGCGAAGCTCCCGTCCTGTTGCGGTATCCCAGACCCTGATCGTCTCGTCTGTGCCGGCGGAGGCGCAGCGGCTGCTATCCGGGCTGAACGCCACGGACATGACCGACGTGTCATGTCCGCGCAGGGTCCGGAAGAGCGTCCCCGAGGCGGCATCCCAGAGCCGCACGGTCTTATCGGCATTGCCTGCGGAGGCGATGCTGCGGCCGTCGGGGCTGTACGCGACACAAACGACACCGTCCGTCGGCCCGGCCAGAGACCGGATCAACTGGCCCGAGCCGACGTCCCAGATCTTGACGGTCCCGTCCCCGTTGCCGGCGGAGACAACGCGGCGGCCGTCGGGGCTGTACGCCACGCTCCAGACTGCTCCGGTGTGGCCGCGCAAGGTCCGGGTTGTCGCGTCGCAGAGCCGCCGCAGGTAGTACCACTCGAAGCCGCGGAGGTCGGGGTCCTCGGACCGCTCCGGCACCACCGCCTGGAGGTGCTCGCGAACCTGGTCCGTTTGGGACTCATGCCATGCCTGTTGGGCCAGGCCCATCTCCGCCACGTACAACCGTTGATCGCCGAGGCGCTTCTCCTCATTCGCGCGCCGCGCTTCGTCGTCGGCTCGGACCGCATTCGCAGTCGCTTTGGATGCGCTGCGCCTCGCCGCGATGGCCAGGGACGTTAACACCGCCGTGCCCAGCACCAGCAAGAGCGCGATACCGGTGATGAGCCCCGCCACAGCGGGGTTCCGCTTGCACCACCGCCAGCACCGCTCCAGCGGGCTGGTCGGACGGGCCAGGATCGGACGACCCTCGAGGAATCGTCGCAGGTCCTCGGCTAATGCGCGGGCTGTCGCGTAGCGTTGAACCGGCTCTCGCGCCATCGCCTTGTGAACGATCGTTTCCAGGTCCAGCGGGACCTTGGGATTGAGCTTGCGCAGCCGGGGCGGATCCGCCTCTGTCACCGTGCGGATCAAGTTGGCGCGATCCCTCTCCGGAAACGCCGGCCGGAGCGCCAGCAGCTCATAAAGCGTGAGTCCCAGCCCGTAGAGATCCGCCCGAGCATCTCCAGCCCCTTCGAACCGCTCCGGGGCCATGTAACGCATGGTGCCGACGATGTCGCCGGTGTGGGTCAAGTCGTCGGCCCCGGCGGCCTTGGCCAGGCCGAAGTCGGCGACCCAAACGTTGCCATTTCGATCCAGGAGCAGGTTCGACGGCTTGATGTCGCGATGGAGGATCTCCTGTGCGTGCGCATAGGCCAGGGCATCGGCAACCTGGATGCCGATCCGTGCCACCCCCTCGGCGAAGCTGCGCTCGGTCTCGGAAAGCGGGGAGATGCCAGATTGGGTCCCTGGGCTCGGCGTCGCCGATTCCGACGGCTCGGGTTCGGGCCCGGGGCGTTCCGGAGTCACGTCGGGCGGCGTCAGCGCGCCGCCGAGGCCGGCCGGCCGGTCGCCATCGCGTTGGGTGGCGAACCGGCCCATGGCCAGTGAGCTGGCGAGATCGGCAGCCTCGCGGCCCCTCGGCGTCTGGCGGAGTGTCCCCTGCCCGGCTGCCTCGTGCGAAGGCGCCGTTCGCAACTGCCTCAGCTCCTCCAGAATGACGTCCAGTCCCTGCCCGTCGATGAACTGCATGACGTAGAAGTGCGTGCCGTCGTGCTGGCCGACGCCGAAAACCGGTACGATGTTGGTGTGGTGCAGCCGGGCCGCGGAACGCGCCTCGCGCTGGAACCGGCGCACCTGCTTGGCATCGGCGAGCCGATGGCCCGGCAGGACCTTCAAGGCCACGCGACGGCCCAGCGACTCCTGCTCGGCCTCGTAAACGACTCCCATGCCGCCGCGACCGATCTCGCGCAGGATCCGGTACTCGCCCAGCCGGCCCGGAGTCGTGCTGCCGGCTGCGGGCGACTCGGCAACGCGGGTGGTTGTGCTGCCGGCTGCGGGCGACTCGGCAACGCGGGTGATGGACGAGCTGCCACTCGACGCGTCTCCCCCGAGGGTTTCCATGGTCATCAGGGCGGGGAAGAGGCCGAGGATCTCGTCGGCCAGCTCCGGGTGAGCCCGGGCGTAGTCCTCGGCGGACGCTGGCTCGCCGCGGCGCTTGCGGTCCAGGAATTCCTCGGCGAGTGTCTCGACCGGTTCGCGCTCGCCGCTGGTTGTCGAGGACGACATCGAGGGCCTCCGTTGGCAGATTCGGTCCTGGGCTTCCACGACGCCCTAGGTTGCCCGTCGGAGATCAGGACCGGGACTTCAGCCGCGGAAGCGCCGTCATCGAATCGTGACGTGATTAGTGTAATGCCTCTGAGGTCAGGGATATAGGGCTAACCAATACGGGATCTGGAGAAGTCCAGGACGGCCACGGCCTGGTCGTTGACGGAGATGCTCGCAGGAGCGAATCGCGATGCGTAGGGGCCAACCCTTGGAACGGTCACCGCTCTCCATTATTATTGGGTGCTATCTGCCATCGTTTGGTTCGCAAGCGATCGGGGGAGCGATGAAGGACGAGGTGACGTCCATTCTCTCGGCGGTCGAGCAGGGCGACTCGCGGGCAGCGGAACGACTCCTCCCGCTGATCTACGACGAGCTGCGCGCGCTGGCTTCGCGAAAGCTGGCGCAGGAGAAACCGGGTCAGACTCTCCAGGCCACCGCGCTGGTCCATGAGGCGTACATTCGCCTCGTGGATACCGAGAAGGCCCAGCATTGGAACAGCCGCGGACACTTCTTCGCCGCCGCGGCCGAGGCGATGCGGCGGATCTTGATCGAGAAGGCTCGACAAAAGAGCACCCGGCGTCGCGGGCAGGGGCGCGCCTGCCGCGAGCTGCGCGACGACGACCTGGTCGCGTCCCCTCTCGAAGATGAGTTGTTGGATCTGGATGAAGCGCTGACCAGGTTCACGGCCATCGACGCCGATGCGGCCGCGGTGGCGAAGCTGCGGATCTTCGCGGGAATGAGCGTGGAAGAGATCGCCGAGATTCAGCAAATCTCCCGGCGGACGGTGAAGCGGAACTGGGCCGAGGCGCGCGCCTGGCTAGGGCGGGCGCTGGCCGAATCCAAGCCGTAGCTCGTCAACGGGTCGTGGTCGCGGAAAACACTTGGCCCCTTCTTGCCCCGTTTCTCGCACTACCTTACAGGGCTGCGGCCGAAGCACTGTCAATCGGCCGCAGAGCATCCCCATCATCAGCGCGGAGGATGAAGCTCGGCCGGAGACGCTGGCGCTGTCAAGCACCTTCCCCTTGCGCACTTCGGTCCGACAACACCGAAGCCATTTGGGATGAAGCCTCGGAGTTCGTGTGCGCCGGCCCTGGGACACTGCGGCCGTTGCCGCCGCCAGGTCCGCGCCTCCCGCGTCCGTTCCAGGCCGATGCCGGCCCCTTGTTGGGGCCGGGGACGTCGGGAGTGCGCCCCCTCATCCCGGGAATCGCACTAAATGGTATCGCATCAGGGGACCCATTGGTGTCCGTTTTTTTCGTACGTGTTCACCAAGAAGGTGACGATCAGGGCAACGGCCTATAACCCCGCGAGTCACACGGCGACGATCAACCTGGCCAAGCGCCACAAAGGACCGGTGAAGGTGACGGTGGACGCGGGACTTCCCAGTGCGGATGGCATGCCAATCAGTGTCGATGTGACCGATATGGTCGCGTGAGTGAACGTCTACAAGGGAGAGAAACCATGAATCACGTCATCATGCAGAATCGGCGACGGGGTTGGTTACGGGGGCTCGCGGGCGGTCCGGATCGCCGAACTCGCCACGGTCTGAGGCCCGTCGTGCTGGCGCTGGAGGATCGCCGGTTACTCGCGTCCCTCGCGGTGACCAACACCAATGCATCCGGCTCCGGCTCGCTGGCGGCGGCGATCGCCACGGCCAACGGCAACGACCAGGCGAACTCCATCGCCTTCCAGGGCTCGATCTGGAACACGCCTCAGACGATCACCCTGGGTGGCAGTGCGCTCGATCTGGGCGACACCGGCGGGGCGCAGACGATTACGGGCCCCGCGGCGGGCGTGACGATCAGCGGCGGGGACCATAGCGGTGTGTTCCAGGTGAACGATGGCGTCACCGCGACCCTCTCGGGCCTGACCATCATCGACGGGATCAACTACTTCAATGGCGGCGGCGTGCACAACGATGGCACGGTAACGCTCACCAACTGCACCATCAGCGGAAACTCCGCACACTACGGCGCGGTGTACAACAATGGCACGGCGACACTCTCCAACTGCACCATCAGCGGAAACTCAGTTTATGGAACCTACGGCTGCGGCGGGGTGAACAACTTTGGCAGGGCGACACTCTCCAACTGCACCATCAGCGGAAATGGCAGCGGCGGGGTACACGAAGCCAGCCTTGCCAGCACGTCGCTGACGCTCACCAACTGCACTATTAGCGGAAACAGTGGCACCGCGCTGGACAACTATGTTGGCACGGCGACGCTCACCAATTGCACCATCAGCGGAAACGGCGGCACAGGGGTGAATAACATTCATGGCACGGCGACGCTCACCAACTGCACCATCAGCGGAAACTCCTCAAGTGGTGTCGCCGGCGTGTACAATTCCAACTATAGTGCAGCGACGCTCACCGACACGATCGTCGCCGGCAACACGGGGCCCTCATCGACTCCCAGCGACATCGGTGGTAAGAAGAGTGTCACGGGGAGCCATAACCTGATCGGGACGGGCGGCTCGGGCGGCCTCGTCAACGGACAAAACGGCAACATCGTCTTGACCAGCCTGAGCAGCCTGGGACTGGCGCCGCTGGCCTTCTACGGGGGTCCGACCCAGACCATGGCCCTGCTCGCCGGCAGCGCCGCCATCGGCAAGGGCATTGCCGTCAGCGGCGTCACGACCGACCAGCGCGGCTTCGCGCTGGACAGCCCGATCGACATCGGCGCCTTCCAGACCCAGCCCTCGACCGGCAAGCTGGTGGTGAACTCGACGGCCGATGGCAGCGGCAACCAGCCGGGCAAGCTGGACCTTCGCGGGGCCGTCAACCTGGCCGATGTCCTGAAGGGAGCCCAGACGATCACGTTCGACCCGACCGTGTTCGCCACCGCCCAAACGATCCTCTTGACTTCGGGCCCGCTCGAGCTGAGCCAGACCGGCGGCCTGGAGACGATCACGGGCCCCGCCGCGGGGGTGACGATCAGTGGTGGGGGCCACAGCGGTGTGTTCCAGGTGAACCCGGGCGTCACCGCGGCCCTCTCGGGCCTGACCATCACCGACGGGTTCAGCACCCGCGGCGGCGGGGTGTACAACGAGGGCACGGCGACACTCACCAACTGCACCATCAGCGGAAACTTCGCAGACTATGGTGGCGGGGTGAACGACTTTTTATCCAGCACGGCCACGCTCACCAACTGCACCATCAGCGGAAACTCCGCACAGGGCGGTGGCGGGATTGACGACTCTTTGTCCAGCACGGCCACGCTCACCGACTGCACCATCAGCGGAAACTCCGCGAACGCCGGCGGCGGGATGGAAAACTATGGCACGGCCGACGCTCACCAACTGCACCGTCAGCGGAAACCAAGCAAGCGACGGCGGCGGAGTGAACAATCGATGCTACACGGCGACCTTGGAGAACTCGATCCTCACCCTGACTGGCTACCACCGGACCGGAATTCGCAACTCGAGTGACATCGCCGGCATGAACCGCTCACTGACACGATCGTCGCCGGCAATACCGGGACCTCGTCGTCGGCCAGCGACATCGCTGGTTACGGCAGTGCCACCGGGAGTCATAACCTGATCGGCACGGGCGGTTCGGGCGGCCTCGTCAACGGGCAAAACGGCAACATCGTCTTGACCAACCTGAGCAGCCTGGGACTGGCGCCGCTGGCCTTCTACGGGGGTCCGACCCAGACCATGGCCCTGCTCGCCGGCAGCGCCGCCATCGGCAAGGGCATCGCCGTCAGAGGAATCACGACCGACCAGCGCGGCTTCGCGCTGGATAGCCCGATCGACATCGGCGCCTTCCAGACCCAGCCCTCGACCGGCAAGCTGGTGGTGAACTCGACGGCCGATGGCAGCGGCAACCAGCCGGGCAAGCTGGACCTTCGCGGGGCCGTCAACCTGGCCGATGTCCTGAAGGGAGCCCAGACGATCACGTTCGACCCGACCGTGTTCGCCACCGCCCAAACGATCCTCTTGACTTCGGGCCCGCTCGAGCTGAGCCAGACCGGCGGCCTGGAGACGATCACGGGCCCCGCGGCGGGCGTGACGATCAGCGGCGGCGGCACGAGCGGCGTCTTCCAGGTCAATGCCGGCGCCACCGCGACCCTCTCGGGCCTGACCATCACCGATGGCTCCGCAGTGACGGTGCGGGCCTCTATAACCTTGGCACGGCGACACTCACCAACTGCACCATCAGCGGTAACTCCGCTAACATCGGCGGCGGGGTGAACAATGTTGGCACGGCCACGCTCACCAACTGCACCATCAGCGATAACTCCGCGGCCCAGGACGGTGGGGTGGCCAACGCTGGCACGGTGACGCTCACCAACTGCATCATCAACGGTAACTCCGCAAACTACGTCGGCGGGGTGGCCAACATTGGCACGGCGACGCTCACCCAGTGCACGATCAGCGGAAACTTCGCAAGCGCACGCGGCGGCGGGGTGGACAACACGGGTGGCACGGCGACGCTCACCGACTGCACCCTCTCCGGAAACTCGGCCCAGAGCGGCGGCGGGCTGTTCAACTACGGCACGACCACGCTCACCGACTGTACCCTCTCCGGAAACTCGGCCAGCCTTGGCGGTGGGCTGAACAACTTCGGCGGGGTGGACAACGGTGGCAAGGCGACGCTCACCAACTGCACCCTCAGCGGTAACTCCGCCGTCTTCGGCGGCGGCCTGTACGCGAGTGCTGGCACGATCACGCTGACGGGCTGCACCGTCTCCAGTAACAAGGCTTACACCGGCGGCGGCCTGTTCAACACGGCCTCGGGCTCGATCACGGTCGATGGCTGCACCATCTCAGGCAACACGGCCTCTGGCGACACCGGCAGCGGGGGCGGGATCTTCAACAAAGCTTCGCTGAGCGTTTCTGACAGCAAGATCGACGCGAATCAATCCGCCGTCTACTTCGGTGGCGGCCTGGAAAACGACAACGGCACGACCACGCTGACCGACTGCACCTTCTCCAGTAACACGGCCACCGATGGCGGCGGCGTGTCCAACTTCGGCGGCTCCCTGACGGCCAATGGCTGCACCATCAGCGGCAACTCCGCATTCAGCGGCGGCGGGGTGTACAACGGTGGCACGGGGACGTCGACCCTCACCAACTGCACCATCAGCGGCAACTTCGCAACCTCCGTCGGCGGCGGGGTGTACAACGTTGGCACGGCGACACTCACCGATTGCACCCTCAGCAAGAACTCCGCATCCTTCGGCGGCGGGGTGCAGAACACGGGCAAGGCGACGTTCAACACCGGCACCCTCAGCGGAAACTCCGCATTCAACGGCGGCGGCGGGGTGAACAACGGTGGCACGGGGACTGCGACGCTCTCCGACTGCACCCTCAGCGGAAACTCCGCAGACTTCGGCGGCGGCGTGAACATCGGTGCCAACGCGACGACGACGCTCACCAACTGCACCCTCAGCGGAAACTCCGCGCAGTCCGGCGGCGGGATGGAAAACTTCGGCACGGCGACGCTCTCCGACTGCACCCTCAGCGGCAACACCGCGGCCCAGGACGGCGGCAACTCT
Organism: uncultured Planctomycetota bacterium; assembly: GCA_963845755.1. Taxonomy (GTDB): domain Bacteria; phylum Planctomycetota; class Planctomycetia; order Isosphaerales; family Isosphaeraceae; genus CAWJTV01. Next base: position 32,982 of record CAWJTV010000031.1, on the reverse strand, counting down.
TCCGGCGGCGCCCTGTTCGATCAGGGCAAGGCGACGCTCACCAACTGCACCATCGCCGGCAACTCCGCGAGCGAGTCCGGTGGCGGCATCGAAGCCCAGGGCACCGTGACGGTCACCTTCAGCACTTTTTCCGGGAATCAGGCGATTTACGGCGGGGCCATCGACAACAATTTCGGTGAATACACGGTGACCTTGGAGGATACGATCCTGGCCGGGGACTCGGCGACCACCGGACCGGAGTTCTGCAACTCGGTGACATCCGCCGGGCATAACCTGGTTGCCGAAATCGATGGCAGTAGCGGATGGGTCAGCACCGACCTCACCGGCACCGCGGCCCAGCCGCTGAACGCCCTGCTGGCCGTGCTGGGTCAGTACGGCGGGCCGACCCAGACGATCGCCCTGCTCCCCGGCAGCCCGGCCATCGGGACGGGCATCGCCGTCAGCGGCGTCACCACGGATCAGCGCGGCGTCACGCGTCCCAGCACGGGCGTCGACATCGGCGCCTTCCAGAGCCAGGGATTCACCCTGACTCCGGTCAGCGGCAGCACGCCCCAGTCCGCGTTGATCGACGCCGCCTTCGCCAACGCGCTGGGGGTCACAGTCACGGCCAAGGATTCCCTGGAGCCGGTCGCCGGGGGCGTGATCGCGTTCGCCGCCCCGTCCAGCGGTGCCACGGCCACGCTCTCCGCCGCCACGGCCAAGATCGGGTCCAACGGCGTGGCCTCGGTCAAGGCCACCGCCAACAACACGGGCGGCACCTATAGCGTCACCGCCTCGGCCGCGGGCGCCGCCGCGTCCGCCTCGTTCACCTTGACCAACGTGTACCAGCCGGTCTTCTCGGGCCTGACCAACCACACGATAGTTTACGGCACGAGCTCCGTCACCGTCTCCGGCACGATCGCCGCCGGCTCGCACTTCCCGACCGGAGACGATGTCAGTGTCACCCTCAACGGTGTCGCTCAGCAGGCTCTCATCGGGGCCACGGGCTCGTTCTCGACCACCTTCGCCACCGCCGCGCTCGTCGTGGCCGACTCGCCCTACACCGTCAATTACGTCTTCAAGGCCCAAGGTGTCTTTCTCGGGACCAGCGGCACCAGCCTCCTGACGGTCAGCCCGGCGCCGCTGACGGTCACGGCCGCCAACACGAGCAAGATCTACGGCAGCGCGGTGCCGGCCCTCACCTACACCTACACGGGGCTGGTCAACGGCGACAAGAGCGCCACGTTCACCGGCAGCCTGACCACGACCGCCACCGCCTCGAGCAAAGTGGGCAGCTATCCCATCTCCCAGGGGACGCTGGCGGCCACGGGGAACTACACCATCGGCACGTTCAAGGCGGGGACGCTCACGGTCACCGCGGCGCCGCTGACAGTCACGGCCACCAATAAGAGCATGACCTACGGCAGCGCGGTGCCGGCCCTCACCTATACCTACACGGGGCTGGTCAACGGCGACACGAGCGCCACGTTCACCGGCAGCCTGACCACGACCGCCACCGCCTCGAGCAACGTAGGCACCTATCCCATCACTCAGGGCACGCTGGCGGCCACGGGGAACTACACCATCGGCACGTTCAAGCCGGGGACGCTCACCATCACCAAGGCCAACCAGACGATCACCTGGGCCAACCCGGCGGCGATCGTCTATGGTACGCCGCTGGGTGCAACCCAGCTCGACGCGAAGGTGAGCGTGGTCGGTCCGGCGCCGGCGGGGGCCCTGACCTATTCCCCGGCCAGCGGCACCGTGCTCAAGGCGGGCGCCGGCCAGAAGCTGACCGTGACCGTCGCGGCGACCACCGACTACAACGCGGCCACGGACAGCGTCACCATCACGGTCAACCCGGCCCCGCTGACGGTCACGGCCACCAACATCAGCATGACTGTCGGCAGCGCGGTGCCGCCCCTCACCTATACCTACACGGGGCTGGTCAACGGCGACACCAGCGCCACGTTTACTGGCAGCCTGGCCACGACGGCCACCTCGTCGAGCCCCGTGGGCCAATATCCCATCACCGAGGGGACGCTGGCGGCCACGGGGAACTACACCATCGGCACGTTCAAGCCGGGGACGCTCACGGTCCAATCGGCGCGCGCAGGCGCTCCCGGCCGACCTCAACGGCAAGACCCCTGGCCCGACACCGGCCAGCACGGGCACCGAGATCACCACCCAGGGGTTGGTCAACGGCCACCCGGTTCCCCGGGTCATCTTGTCCAGCGCGGGGTGGCGATCTCGGGGTCCGTGGCGGGCTCACGCGATGCGACCACGCCCCGCGCAGCAGTCGACAAAGACCTTGGTTGAGAGTGGTCACGATCATTGACCCACTTCCGATCACGATAATCGATGTAACCCTGGTCTGCAAAGGGCGGTAGTACCGGTGGCCTCTTCTCTTCTGACCGGGATCGTCGTTCCGTTCCCGCTCGTTTCTAGGAGGCGGAACGGGGAACGGACCGATGATCTCGCTCAGACCCCCGTTGATCACGGAAGATCATTCTGTTTCGAGTTTCAACGACGTTGCTCGCGATGCCTCGCCAAGCTCAAGGGGCGAAAACGAGGACGGGGGCGAAAACGGGGAGCAACCTCTATGTCGCTAACGACGACGACACGGTGAGCGAGGTGACGCCCGCGGGCGTGGTCAGCACCTTCGGGTTCAACAATCCCGCCGCCCTGGCCTTCCACGCCGGCAACCTCTACGTCACCAATACCGGCGACAACACGCTGAGCGACGTCACCCAGACCTTGACCGGATGAGTCGTTTCGGGCAGTTGCTGGCGGAATTGGGGGCCAAGCCGGGCCGGACACCAAGCCAGGAGACGGATCGCCCCAAACGGCGGTTGAATCGCCCGCCAGTCCGACGCGGGCACGATCATGGCCGTCCGACGACGCCCGGCGGCACGGGATACGAGCGTATGGCGGACCTGCGATAATGGGCCCGATGCGACCGGATCCCTGGGCCGGCCCCGCACGCCGGGACCGGCGCCTGCTCGACCGACGGGTGCAAGAACTGCTCTTATACGGCCTTGCACCGGCTGCGTAGCTCATTGCCTTTTCTACAGTCGTATCTCCTCCTCGTCAACCGTTACCGTCGGACGGATGTCTGGATACAATGTGCAGGAGAAAGGCACGTCGCGGCTTATCCCACGGACCGTCGAGATGGGGATCGGGAGGCAGTCCTATGGTCGGCGTAAACTCGCTCAGTCCCTCGCAGCGCGAGGCGTACGACGGGATCGTCGCGGCGTTGCCGGCGGGTCACATCTTCGAGCTCCGAGCGAAGACGGGTCGGGGCCGGACAACGGTCTTGCAGGCCCTCCACGCGACGCTCGGAGGGGCGATGCTCACGCTCCGTGATTTCTCGACCTCCTGGACAAGCGCCATCCCCTGGCCATGGAAGAGGCCTATCACGAGATGATCCTCGATGCCCTGAAGGAATACGAAATCGTCATCGTCAACGACCTGAACAGGGCTACGGCCGCCATGGGCGAATGCGGATTCTATCTCAGGCCGAGTTTGATCAACGTACCAATGACGGTCCTCTCGACCTACGCGGGCGCGGCCGGCAAGCGACTGATCATCGGAAGTAACGGGAACATGCCCGAGCCGATGGCCCACCGCTGCTACACCGTCGCGCTCGGCAAGCTCACCCCCAATGATTACCGTCACATCTGCTCCGCGCTCTTCGGCGAGGATCGGATAGGAAACCTAGATCTGGAGAAAGTCCATCGATTCGCGCCGAACCTCAACGGCCATCAACTCCGAGGCGCCTGTTCCTGGTTCCAGGCCACCGAGATCACGACGGATCGGTTCATCGACTATCTGCGGTCGATGAAGCTGTCGAGTAACGTCGAGCTGGGCGAGGTGACCGAGGTCGATCTTCACGATCTTAAGGGGGTCGACGACGTGATTCGCAGTCTCGAAGCGAACATCGTGATTCCGCTGGAGCATACCGAGCTGGCCAGGGAACTGGAGCTCCAGCCGAAACGAGGCGTGCTGCTGGCCGGGCCAACCGGCACGGGGAAGACCACGATTGGCCGGGCCCTCGCCCATCGCCTCAGGGGCAAGTTCTTTCTCATCGATGGGACGTTCATCTCCGGGACTCAGCATTTCTACGAGATGATCCATCGTGTGTTCCACGAGGCGAAAGAGAACGTCCCGTCGATCCTCTTCATCGATGACAGCGACGTCATCATTCGAGAGCGAACAGGAGCACGGCCTCTACCGTTACCTGCTCACGATGCTCGATGGTCTGGAGAGCAAGAGCGCCGCCCGCGTCTGCGTGGTGATGACGGCGATGGACGTGGGCAATCTGCCACAAGCCCTGGTCCGTTCCGGTCGAGTCGAGCTCTGGATGGAGATGCGCCTACCCGACGAGGATGCCCGACTGTCGATCCTCAGCCAGTTGGCGAAAACGCTCCCCGCCTCCCTCCGTGAGGTGGATCTGGCCCGGCTGGTCCCGGCGACCCAGGAATTCACGGGCGCGGACCTGAAGCGCGTGGTCGAGGACGGTAAGGCGTTTTACGCGTTCGATCGCGCATCCAGCCTGCCCCTAAAATCGATCACCGATTACTTCCTCGCCGCCGTCGAGACGGTCCGGGACAACAATCTCAAGTACCTTCAGGCCGAGGCGCAGTCTCGCGCAATCGGCCTCCCATGCCTCCCTGGTTCGACGTCTTCCACGGCGCCATGGAATTCGCATCAGGTGCGAACGGAGACAACGACGAATGACCCAGGGCACGAGGCATCAAATGGGTCAGCGTCTTCTCTTTCCGCTCCGGGCACGAGACCTATTCGGTTTACGAGGAGCCGATCCCCTTGAAGATTCTCACCAATGCCGTCCGATGGCTTGGAGCCGCAAAGTAGGTCAGGCTTTCGGAGCGATACCGGGGAAGCCTGACCTGCGGCGGAAGGATCATTGATTGGCAGCCGTTCGGGCCGGTGCGGCTCTCGCCGGCTCCGGCTTACGCGGCAGCTTCTCGTCCATCATGGCGGCGTTGTAGACGAAGGAGGCCATGATTACCGCGGCCTGCTTCATATCCTCGGCCTGGATGCGGTCGAAGACGTCCTGGTTGGAGTGGTGGGTTCGGGTGTCATACTCGACCTCATCCTGGATGAACTGGAATCCCGGCAGTCCAATGCCGTCGAACGACTGGTGGTCGGTCCCGCCGGTGTTGGAGAGGGAGATCGTCGAGGCGCCCATCTCGCGGAATGGCTGGAGCCACTTGCGGAAGATCGGGCGCACGGCCTCGTTGCCCTGGAGGTAGATGCCGCGAATCTTCCCTGTTCCATTGTCGAGGTTGAAATACGAGGAGAATTTTGCGTACTCAGGCTTGGGCGCCGCGTCATTGGAGTTGGAGGCCGAGGCTGCGCCGTCACCATTGCGCGAAGGCGCGGCTCCGGGTCCGGCGGGTGGGCCTCCACCCATACGGGCCGGGCTCCGGCCGAAGTGCTGAGTGACAAACGCCCGAGACCCGAGGAGGCCCTCTTCCTCACCGCTCCAGAGTCCGATGCGAATGGTCCGGCGGGGCTTCAAGTTCAGGGCCTGGAGGATGCGCACGGCCTCCATCGCGACGGAGACTCCGGCCCCGTTGTCAGTCGCGCCGGTGCCGCTGTGCCAGGAATCCATGTGCCCACCGAGCATGACGATCTCGTCCTTCTTGTCGGTGCCGGGGATCTCGGCGACGGTGTTATAGGCCATGAGGTCATCGTCGTGGAACTGGACGGAGAGATCAACAACCATCTTGGGATGCTCGCCCTGCTCGATCATCCGGACCAGGCGGTTATAATGCTCCTGGGACATAACGATCTGCGGGACGATCTTGGGGGCGTCCTTGTCATAGACGGAGACCCGCCGAGCGGGTTGCGCCTGGCCCGGGGCGCCGAACGGCGAGGCGCCGGGGATGCTAGCGGACTGGACGAAGAGGGTGCCACCGTCTCCCCGACTGCTGGGATCGATCAGGAGTGCGGCCCCCTGTTCGGCCAGGAACTGGGCTTTCTTCGCGGCTAACTCGAACTGGGCGCGGCGTTCGGGGGTCATCTGGAACCGCCCTGCGCGGGGTTGGCCGCCCGGGGCCGGTCGGCCATCTCCAGCCTGGGCCCGACCTTGGCGCTGACCCGGTCCTTGGCCTTCCTGTCCCGGCTGACCCTGGCCCCGGCGGCCGAAGCCGCGGGCCGCCGGCTCGGGGGCATCGGCCAGTTCGAGCAGTTCCGAATCGGTCTTCCGATGCCCCAGGGGCTCAAAGTGGGCAGTAACCACGGTAGCCGGGGCCGTCAGCACGATCGCCCCTTTGATTCGGCCCTTGAACCGGGCGAAGTCGGCTTCGGACCTGGCGTCGAAGTAGACCAGAGGCGCCGATAAAGTCCCCTCGATACCAGGAGACCAGGCCTTGGGGTAGGCGATCACGGGGATACACTGTGGCTCGATCACCTGTGCGGAGAATCGCTTCAGCGACCAGCCACGACCAAACGGTCCCCACGGCTCCAGGTGCGCGTTGGCCAATCCCCACGCGGCCAGCCGGTCGCGCGTCCACTCATTGGCACGCTTCATGTTCGGCGAGCCCGTCAGGCGGGGGCCGATCACGTCGGTCAGATAGCTCAACGTCATCATGACCTGCGATCGCTTCAGTCCTTCTTCCTTGATCCGGTCGATGGGCTCGTTCGAAGGGGTTGCGGGCTCGGACTTCGTCGCCGCACCGGATGAGGGCTGGCCTTGCCGGACCGTGTCCGGCGGTTGCTGGGCACTCACCACGAGGATCGGTACGAGGCAAGCAATGCCAATCAAGGCCGTCATTCGGATCTCTTTACGCATGAGTGCGGGCCTCCGGAGGGTCTCCAGGTTGGGGGAAGCGTCAGGTTTGTGATCCATGGTGGAGAACGGCTGCCCAAGACGGAAGAGGATCTCGGGTCGGAGTGAACATTGTATGATGTCGGCGCGAAGGTTGCACGCGTCCTGGCGGCCCTCCGGAGAAAAATCCCGTGGATCTCTTCGGATTGTCCGGTTCGATCCGGCCGGCTCGAGTTCAGGGGCTTTCCCGATCCGGTCGGCAGACCACGAACGGGCTGGCTTAGCACAACCTCTCCTTCCTCATCTCAAGATAAAAGCGTCGATGCGCCTACAATGGCCCCGAGTTACTCAGTGCCCATCAAGATTTCGGAGACCCGAGGTGGTCATCTCGCCCGTTATCACGTCATGCGTGGCATCTTGATTGGAGCGTGAAGGGTCCACATCTCCGGGTCGCTCGTTTCACGGGCGCCTGCTAACTTGGCCGAACGATTCTCCATCCCGCTGCGTGGAGGATCAACGGCAGATCATGGATATGGCGAATATCCTTATCCTTCGTCTCTTGCGACAGTTCCGACCATGGCTTCAAATCCGGATGATCCGGCTGCTTTTGCGATCGCTCCGCGATCCATCGCTCGTGTTCCATCTGAGCGAGCGTCTGGACCTCGGGATCCGTGAATGGAAAGTCGTGCAACTGACGGTCGCTGCCGATTGGCACCAGCTCGCAACCAACCGCTGCGAGTTTGGCCGGGATATGCGCGGCCTGGTCTCGGTTCGACTCCCGATAGATGAGATCTAACGTGAGCCAGGGCTGTCGTCCTGGACTGGTTGGCGACTTTTCGGCGTGCGGGAATCCGCTGAGGAAGTGGTTATGATTCTCTTCGGCAATCCTCTCGATGGCATCCTCGAAATCCGTCCAGTGGAGGATGCGATCGAATTCCGCGGGGTCAACGTGCAGACGCATCTGTGAGGGAGGCGGGAGGAGCGACGGCTCGAAATGCTCGCGATCCTGGAGCTGGCTCATCTCGACGAGCGCCTCGATCGAACGCGCTCCGTGACGATGCTCCGACACGTTCAGGAATGCGACCAGGGCACTCTCGTGGATACGGAGGTTTTTCTCCCCGTCGAAAAGCCCGTCCGCCCGCTTGAGGAAGGCCCGTCGCAGAATCATGGCCCGGCTCAGCATCCGGGTGTCGGCCAGGGGATCAGGCCCGAACACATCGACGGTCCCGCGAAGACGGCTCAGGAAATCCGGGGCCTTGACTTCGGGGGGTGCCTTCTCGGTCTCCTCTCGGAACGACTGAAATGACGGGGAAGTCCCTCCGGCGAAGACGAAGACGGCCGGCCCGATCTGATGGGTGAACTGATTATCGGAGAAAACGCCGTCATTCATCGGTGCCAGGAAGTACTTCAGCCAGCCCAGTTCCGAGTCGAAGAAGGAATCGAACTCGTCGAAGAACACGAGCGGCATTCTCCCGCGCAATCCATGGTCACGGACGCGATGCAACGCGTCCACGAGCTCGTCGGCCGACTTCCACTGCGAGAGGTTGAAGTCCATCTTCTCGATAGCGTCCTTCTCCGCCACGCTCTTGGCTACCTCCGTGACACCGAACGACTTGCCGGAACCGGGACGGCCGAACACCGCGATGCAAAGAGGGCGCTTCGGCCTCGGGTTGCCCAGGTACTCGAGGAGCATGTTGCGGATGCTGCGGTAGCTCTCGATCTCCCAGCGGTCGATGGTCTCCAGGTCACCGAACCGTGCAACGGGAACCCGCGGTAGCGCGTCTCTCAGGCCACGACGTGCCACTTTCTTGGCAAGCTGACGGATGGATTCGTTCCTCCCGGCGTCGAGGATCCGCCAGTTGCGAAACGAATTCGTCGCCCGGATGTTCGCGCGATCGTTGGGGATCGCCGGGAGTTCCACTTCAACGATTCGATAATCCGGAGGGGCCGAGCCAGCAAACAGCTCCGAACCCGGATAGTGAGGATGATTCCCTCCGGTCTCGCCGTAGGCCAGTTCCAGCAGCAGGCGTGCGGCGAGCATACCTTTCCCGATCCCCTCCCGGACGGCCTTGGTCGTAGGAGGGTCAGCCGAGCCCGGGCCGCGAGTTTCCCTGATCTCCGTGACGAGGGACGCCACCACGGCGGCGGCAAATGCCGAAGAAAACCCAATCATCCGGCCGCGTCGCCGATCGTGGCTCAGATCGCCCTCGATGAGGTCGGGGACGTACCAGAGCCGCGCACGAGGCGTCTCGCCCTCATGGTAGAGGTGGACGACTCCTTCCAGGCCCATTGTCACGATGACGTGCTTGCACTTCGCGAGCGGCTGGAACGTTTTGTCGTAGCATAACGTGAGCAGAAGCTCGGCGACCGTACGCTCCCACGAGAGGTGCCGGCTGATCGAGGCGCCTTCGGCACGGAGCTCATCTGCTCTCAGGATCACGATCGTTCGATCGAGGGACTTGATCTCGACAAGTCGCTGCCACAGGCGGACCTTGAGCAAGGGCCGGCGGACCTTGTAGAGTATGATCGGTTTTCGGTCGGGCACGAGTGCTGCAGGCCAAATGGCTTCGTCCTCCGGGTCTCTAAAGCCATTCCCGGCATCGTCGAGTAGGACGAGATCGGCATCTTCGGGGTTGTCTTGCAGTCCAAGCGGCCTGCTCAACACCCCCGTACTTGGGCCGGCGAATCCCTCAAGCACCCCGACGGCCCAGACCTTCACGACCTTGTCGTCTCGTTTCCTCTCGAACATATCAAGGGATTGCAGGGAGTGGATAACGAGCTCCGGTTCGATCGAACGCAGGTCGTCCCGACTTTCCGGCTTAAAGACCTCCACCTCCTTCCCGACGGCGGCTTCGATGAAATCCGCCGTCAACCAGGCCCCTCCACGCTTTGCGTGCATGGATCGACCGCCTCGGAGTTGCCAGTTTTGCGGGGGAGGATCGTCCGAGTTCGCCACGGCTCGGGCTATGGGTATCGACAGCCAATCGATACATAGGTCCCCGGCGACAACGACCCTGCACTTGGTCTGGCACATAGGTGATCTGTGTTCTAATGGTATGGATGTCCTGAGCGATGCGGCCATCATACTAGTCGATAGTCCGACGTTTTGGAAAGCCACGCGCCCGAATGCGCCGGTCCTTGCTCGGCGAGGCAAAGGTACCGGTTCGGTTCGAGAGCGGCTTGTGACGTCTCCATCGCGATTCCGGCGATCCGGGCGATGGTGAAGAGCGACGATTTCGACACCAGCGTCGAGCCGAAAAGCGACTGGGAAAAAACCCACGCGGGGCTTGACTTCGCTCCCGGCGGAGAAGAAGAAGTAAGGGATTGGAATCGGGCGATCCCGCACCCCTCCGTGTTGCCGAAAGGCGTTACATTCATGCGTGGTGTCAAGCTTAGCCTGGTGTTGGCCGCAATGGTCGTGGTGGCACTGGCCCTCTGGGCGGGGGCATATGTCGAGCAGACGGGGAGCCACATGGCGGTGGCGGCCGACCGGTTCCTGACCTCGTTATCGAAGGACCAGGCCGCCAAGGCGACGTTTCCCTTCGACGCGCCCGAGCGGCTCGACTGGCACTTCATTCCCCGACCTCGCAAGGGATTACCCGTCAAGGAAATGAGTTCCGAGCAGCGGGCGCTGGCCTTCGGGTTGATCCAGTCGGGTACGGCGGCCTCAGGATTTCTCAAGGTCACCACGATCATGAGCCTCGAGCAAGTCCTCCGCGAGCTGGAGAAAGGCCGTGGCCCCACGCGCGATCCCGAGCTGTACTACGTGACGATCTTCGGCACCCCGACCAACCGGGGCAGGTGGGGCTGGCGCAGTGGAAGGTCATCACCTCTCGCTGAACTTCGTCCTGGAGGAGGGCAAGATCGTCTCGGCGACCCCCGCCTTCTTCGGATCCAATCCGGGGGAAGTTCGCCAGGGACCACGAAAGGCCCTGCGCACCCTCGCCGATCGCGAGGACCGGGCGTTGCGCCTCCTGCAGGCGCTCGACGAAGGGCAGAGAAAATCGGCCACATTCTCGGGCGAGGCTCCACACGAAATCCGCGCAGCAAATACACCCCAACCACCGACCGACGCGGCGGTTGGCATCACCTACGCCGATTTGACGGGCGATCAGCGATCCATGCTTCGAGCCCTCTTCGAGTCGTACGCCGAGGACATGCCCGACGACGTCGCCCGCGCCTGGCTGGGCGAGATTCGTCGAGCGGGGTTCGAAGCCGTCCGATTCGGATGGGCCGGGTCAGCCGACCGCAGCCAGCCCCATGCGTATCGAGTTCAGGGACCCACCTTCCTGATCGAATTTAACAACACGCAGAATGGCGCCAACCACATTCACTCCGTGTGGCGGAACATGCTGGGCGATTTCGGTGTCCCGCTTGCGGGACGCTGAAACTCTTCCCACCTGCTGGGGAAGAGTAGCGCGAAGCGGCCCTTGCATGCTTCGGCAGGCTGGAAGTTGAATCAAGGCGCGCCCGGGCCTCCTCCATTCCAGGTATTGACTCATCCTCCATACTTCCTGAAGCGCCACCATGACACGATGGACCCGCCGCGAGTTCCTGGCTGCATCGGCGCTGGCCGCCGCGAGTCGAGACGCATCCCCAGCCTACGCGGCTGGGCTCGACGGCCCAGTGCGGTCTACCGCCGAGCCGGCTCCGGCGCCCGTTCCGCCGAATGAAAAGATCGTCCTGGGATTCATCGGCACAGGCGGCATGGGGACCGGCTTGCTCAATATCTTCAAGAACTTCCCCCAGGTGTCGATCGCCGCTGTCTGCGACGTTTACGAGCCACACCTTCGCCGCGCTCAAACGGAGGCCGGCGGGTCACCGCAAGCTTATCCGGACTTCAGGAGAGTGCTGGATCGGAGGGACATCGATGCCGTGGTCATCGCCACGCCCGACCACTGGCACGCGATCATCGCCATCCTGGCGTGCCAGGCCGGCAAGGACGTGTACTGTGAGAAGCCCCTGGCGCATCGCATCCAGGAAGGCCGCGCCATGGTGACCGCAGCCGAGAAGGCGAAACGGGTCACTCAGATGGGTAACCTGATGCACGCCGGTGAGAATTACCATCGCGTCGTGGAGATCGTCCGGTCGGGCGTGCTGGGCCAGATCAGCAAGACTCGGGTCTGGATGGCCGCCGACCGCCGCGGTCTGGGGCGTCCCCAGGACAGCTCGCCGCCCTCGGGCTGCGATTACAATTTCTGGCTCGGACCGGCCCCAAGGCGGCCGTTCAACCCCAACCGATTCACGTTCAACTGGCGATATTTCTGGGATTACGGTGGTGGAATCCTCACCGACTTCTGCTGCCACATTGTGGACCTCGTCCACTGGGCGATGGACGTCGAGGCCCCTCGGACCATTTCCGCGGTCGGTGGTCGTTACGCCCTCGACGACAATGCCGAGGTGCCCGATACGCTCGAAGTCGCTTACGAGTATCAGAAGGGCGATCAGAAGTTCTTGATGGTCTGGAGCCAGACCGACGCCGACTCGCACGGCATCGAGAACCAGGGTCTGGGCATCATGTTCCAGGGGACCGAGGCGACGCTCGTCGCCGATTACAACCATTACCGGATCATCCCTGAAAAAGGCCGGAAGATCGAAGAACCCCCCAGGACCCTGCCCCGGTCGGTCGGCCATCACCGCGAGTGGCTCGACGCCATCACGTCCCGGGCCCGTTGCTCCTGCCACTTCGGTTACGGCCACCGCCTGACGACCGTCGGCAGTCTGGGCAACATCTCGCTCTGGACGGGTGAGAAGCTCAAGTGGGACCCCGATGCCGAACGGATCGTCAATCATCACGAGGCCAATCTCTATCTCACGAAGGAATATCGTGGCCCCTGGATCCTGCCGAGCGTCTAGGGTCTTTTACGAGCAAGTGGGATATAGTATAACCTTAATGTCAATATTCAAATAGTTTATTTTTAAAATTGGCACTGTTGAATCGAGGGTTTTCTTGCGACACCTGTTCCTCCACCTGTTATCAGGTGCACGGACCTCGAGCGATTCTCGTTCGGATTGTGCCCGCGCCACCGAGCTCCCTGGTGTGCGCAACTCATTCGTGATCCACCCCGGAGATGCCCCATGAATCGTTTCCGAGCCATTCCGGCCGCCTGGTTGATCGTCGTCCTTGCCGCCGTGGCCTTACGAGCGGAAGAGCCGAAGTGGAAGCAGCATACGATCAACGGCCGTAGCGAGTTCGAGGCCGCAGGCGTTCTCGATGTCGACAAGGACGGCCACCTCGACATCGTCTCGGGCGATACCTGGTATCAGGGTCCCTCGTGGAAACGGTATCACGTTCGCGAGGTGACGAGACAGGGCACTTACTACAATGACTTCGCGACCCTCCCGCTCGACGTCAACGGCGATGGCCAGACCGACTTCGTGACGTGCTCCTACTTCGGCAAGGACGTGGGCTGGGTCGAGAACCCCGGGAAAGCCGGCTCGCCGTGGACCTCCCACGAAATCGATCGCCCGGGGAATATCGAGGCCGCCTGGATGGTAGACCTCACGGGGGACGGCGTCCCTGATGTCCTGCCCAATACCGTGAACACGGTGGTCTGGTATGAGATCGTCATGCGGCCCGACGGCAAAGGGCGCGGTCTCAAGAAGCACGACTTCGGCACCGATGGCGCCGGTCACGGCGTGGGCTCGGGCGACGTCAACGGCGACGGCCGGGTCGACTTGCTCACTCCGAAAGGGTGGTTTGAGGCACCATCAGATCCCGCGCATCAGAGCTGGGCCTGGCACCCCGAATGGCAGCTCGGCGCGACGGGGATCCAGATCCTCGCGCGCGACGTGGACGGCGATGGCCTCTCCGACATCGTCTACGGCATGGGCCACAACTACGGGCTCTTCTGGCTTCATCAGGGGAGGAACTCCGGTGGCGAGCGGAGCTGGACCAAGCAAACGATCGACCAGTCGATCGCGTCGGTCCACACCCTGCTCTGGGCCGACATCGACGGCGACGGCAACGCGCTCGAGTTGGTGACCGGCAAGCGGGTCTATGCCCACGAGATCGAGCCCGGCGCCACCGACGGATCCGTGATCGCCTGGTATCGGTTTGACCCGCATTCGAAAGAATGGGTGAAGCACGTCATCTTCCAGGGAGAGCCGGCGAAGAACGCACCTGCCAAGGGCGGCGATCGTCTGGCACTCAGAGACTTCGCGCCCGGCACCGCCGGTACCGGCCTCCAGGTGACGGCTATCGACATCGACAACGATGGTGATATCGACCTCGTCTGCCCCGGTAAGAGCGGACTCTATCTCTTCGAGAACCTGCGCGAATTGAAACGATGATGACCAGGTTGCTCGACACTGACCACAATTGAAATCTGACGTCGTGAGACTGGTCTCCTCTCAGTTTCTCCGAGGGAGTCCGAGGCGATGCGCGGAACCAAAATCGGTCGGCCTGGATTGAGTCGCCGCACGCTGCTCGGAGGCGCCACTGCCGCGACCCTTTCCGCCGGAGCCTATCGACGCGTCTTGGGCGGCAAACGACCGAGTAGGCGTGGGCTTCATCGGGTTCGGCCTGATCGGGAAGCGGCACGTACTCGACTTCCGGGATCAGACGGGGGCGGAGATGGTCGCCGTCGCCGAGGTCCATCGCGGTCGTCGAGAGGAGGCGGTCGCCCTGATGGGCGGCCAGCCGAGGGGCTATGGCGATTTCCGCAGTCTGCTCGACGATAAGGACGTTGACTCAGTGGTGATCTCAACGCCGGACCACTGGCACGCCTTGATGACCATGATGGCCTGTGCCGCGGGCAAGGACGTCTATGTCGAGAAGCCTCTGAGCCTGTTCGTCCGCGAAGGGCGGTGGATGGTTGACGTGGCCCAGCGACACAAGAGGGTCGTGCAGGTCGGCACGCAGCAGCGGTCTGGCCCACACTATCAGAAAGCCCGCGATCTGATCCAGAGCGGCCACATCGGTCAGGTTGTCGCGGTCCGGATGTGGTCCTACCGCAACGTGATGCCCGGCTTCGGCTCGCCGCCCGACGGCGACCCGCCGGCTGGACTGGATTACGATCTCTGGCTGGGTCCCGCTCCGAAGCGGCCGTACAACCCGAATCGGTCTCTCTACCATTTCCGATGGTTCTGGGACTATTCCGGCGGCCAGATGACCAACCTCGGACAGCACGCCCTGGATATCGTGCAGTGGTTCCTTGGTGCGCGCGGCGCCGGCGGCAGTGACCAGCTCGGGCGGACGGTTCGTCCTCAAAGATAACGGCGAGACTCCCGATACTCAGGATGCAATCTTCGAATACCCGGGCTGGACAGTGACCTGGTCGGAGCGGGAGTGCAGTCGCGGCGCGGCGCCGACGAACGGCCTGGAATTCTGCGGGACTCGCGGCAGCATGACGATCTCCCGCAGGGGATTCGTCGTCATCCCCGACCCAAAGATCGCGCCAACCGACGCAATCCCGCGATTTGGCAGCGCGCATCCCATCGGCGGCCCAGTGGGCACCGGTAACCGAGAGTCATCCGTGAAATGGACCAGCGCCGTCGAAGATCGCTCCGGCAACGAGTACGACCAGTTCCGGCGCCATGCCCAGAACTTCCTCGAATGCATCCGATCGCGGCGCGATCCGATTTCGGATCTCGAAGGCGCTCACCGGGTCGTCACGGCTTGCCACCTGGCGAACCTGTCCCTCCGCCTCGGCCGAAAGCTCCGCTGGGACGCCGATCGCGAGACGGTCGTCGACGACCGCGAGGCCGAAAACCGGCTCGAGCGGCCGTACCGTACTCCCTGGGATAACGAACTCAAGAGCCTCATCGGGAGGGGGTGACCTATGCAACTGACCCGCCGCGCGATGATCGCCGCTTGTTCTTCTGCCGGCGCCTTCCCCACCCTGCCCTATTCGCTCACGGCATCAACCGACGATCGCAAGTCCCTAGGCCTGGTAATCCACTCGTTCCCCATCAGCACCATGGGCGATCGGGACCGTCGAGCCGAGGATCGATTCGCCGACCCGATCCGGTTCCTCGATCATGCCCGATCGCTAGGCGCCCGGGGCGTCCAGGTCGGCCTGGGGTCTCGCGAGGAGGCCGGCGCCCGCGTCATCCGCGAACGGGCCGAGGCGTCGTCGATGTACGTGGAGGGGATTGTGGCCCTACCGCGCGATCAATCGGGTCTCGATCGGTTCGAAGCCGAAATCCGCACTGCGAAGCAAGCCGGTGCCGAGGTCGTCCGGACCGTGATGCTCTCGGGACGGCGATACGAGACCTTCGCCACGCTCGATGCTTTCAAGCGATTCGGCGATGCCTCGATCCACGCTCTCCAGTTGGCCGCACCTGTCGTCGCCCGGCACGGCGTCTTCCTGGCCGTTGAGAACCACAAGGATTGGCGCGCCGACGAACTGCTTGCCGTGCTGAAGTGCGCCGGGAACGAGCACGTGGGAGTCTGCCTCGATACGGGGAACAGCATCGCACTGCTGGAAGACCCGATGGACGTGGTCGAGGTGCTCGCACCTCGAGCGTTCACCTCGCACTTCAAGGACATGGGCCTCGAGGAGTACCAGGATGGTTTCCTGCTCTCCGAGGTCGTCTTCGGCAACGGACTCCTCGACCTTCCCCGAGTCGTCCGAATCCTGCGATCCGCCTGCGCAGGGATTCGGTTCAACATCGAGATGATCACGCGCGACCCGCTCAAGGTGCCGTGCCTCACCGATCGATACTGGGCGACTTTCCCTGACTTGCCGGCGCGACACCTTGCGAGGATGCTGACCCTCGTCCGCGACCATCCGCCGAGCCATCCCCTCCCTCACATCAGGCAGTTGCCCCATGAGGGGCAACTCCGCGCAGAGGCCGAGAACGTCCGCCGCTGCTTGGCTTTCGCTCGCGATCGTCTCGGGTTGTGATCGGCTTCCGAAACGGCGGCCAGAGGCCAGTGCCTCAGCGATTGACGCGATATTGATAGGTCATGGCGTTCTCGGGGCGAGGGAGACGGGGCGGTCGGGCGATGGCGATCCGGAAGGCCGCCAGGCCGACGACCGCGATCCCACCCAGCTCGAAGATCCAGTTCCACTTCACGCCGCCCAGTCGAGCGGAGAGCAGGACGTCAACATTGTGGAACGATGAGGCACGTATCAGGACAAAGCCGAGGATGAATAACATCCCGACTATCGCCGGCCATCGATGTCGGAGCGAGCGCCCGCGCGACCCAGAGCAGCGCCGCGAGCGAGCCGGCGCACGCCATCGCGACCGCCAGGATGAATGCGACCTGGAGTGCGCGACGCTTCCCGTATAAATCCCATGCGGAGATCAGGTCCCGGCCGATCTGCGTGACGAGGCTCTGGAGGTCGAGCTGCTTATTGATCCCCAGCGCCACCATCAGGCTGGCGAGGATCAGCCAGAAAACCGATGGACGCGAGGGCGTGCGTCGCGTACCGTTGGGCAAGGGCTCGCGCCAGGCGGCACCATAGCAACCGACGGCCGTGACGAAGTAGGCCGCCACCGTCACCCAGCCCATCACGGTTGGGTCGCCAATTCCGGGCTTCCAGCGTCCGCCTTCCACCGCGCCCAGCAGGATCGGTCCCACGGGAATCCTCTCTCCTTCAAGCGTCGTACGAACCCGGCTCTCATTCCCGCCTGCGCCCGCCTCTAGCCTGGATTCCCATGGAGGCAGATTGGGCTAACATTTGTTGCCGCATGATTGGAAAAAAGCCCGCGATACTCAGCTTTTCGCCTCGGAACTGGTTATGCTCCTCCAAGAGTTAAAGGTGGGTCTCCCACTAAGTTAACTTGATCACCATGGATGATATGTTCGTCGATCGAATCTCACTTCCTCCTGGAAAACAAGGGGTTCTTGCGACAAATCTATCGAATTCACCACAGTGGATGCATTGAGTTGACACCGTGGATGCTCTTTTTTCAGTTTACGGATCACCTAACATCGAGAGAGGCGTTTCGATGAGCCGTTTCAAGCCAGAACCACTTGAAATCCAGGGGAAAACCCACTTCGACGAATTTTGCTTCGTTTATGGATTGCGTCGTAGCCTACCCCGTTTTTGCCTCCATGGGAATCCAGGCTAGGACATCTTCAATTGTGGTGGGGAGCCATCTCGTGCACCGTCATGTGCGACAGAACAGGCAATGGCCGCGTGCCAACTCCTGAGAGCTGGATCGTTTCGGGGCTGATTCCCTCATCGATCCGCCGAATCGCTTCCTTGTAGCGATCGGCCTGGGCGATGCGCTGCGATGGGTCGTACCGGATGTATGCGGTCAAGTCGTAGAAAAGTTTGATATAGTAGCAAGCGGCTCTCCATCTCTTCGGATCCATATTGAAGTGTGCGGCGCACTCGGACGGGCTCACGACCGGTGCCGGGGATGAGGCAGGCCAGTCGAACGCCCGACGCGCGTGCAGTTCTTGAAGAATCCACTCGGACAGTGCCGAGTATCCGATGATCGACGGATGGTGGCCGTCGGCGATGAAATCGTCTCCAACAGTGCCACTCGGGCTCAACTTCCGAAGAACTTCCGGCCCATCGACCAGGATCGCGCGGGGATGACGCCCCGCGACCTCATGATAGGCGTTGAGGAAGTCGGATAGACAGCGTACCGGGAATCCATCACAATCGCGCGCCGCTACATAGTGTTGGTTCGCCTCATCGCGCCGGCCATCCGCTTCGAGCAGTCGACCCAGCCGGTAGTGGGCTTCGGCGAAGCCGGGCTGGTGCGCCAGGAGCGCACGGAATGCAGCGATGCCCTCGATGGGGTTGACCGCCTCGGTCTTCAGCGCCGCCAGGAAGTCGCGCGTAAATCGCGCCCGTTCCGCCCGCGTGGTCCTGGGCGGCAGAAACGACCGATTCGGCTCGTAATCGGCCTCGTTGCTCGGAGGCGCCACCATCACCACCAGGGCGCCCACTCGCTCGCAGTAGGATACGATCTCTTCTAGCCGCGTGCCGAAATCGTGCAACCGCTCGGTGTACTCCGCCGCGGTATAAACGGGGACGTTGACCAACGGGCGAAAGATGCGCGGCGGGGGCGGAAGAGAGATCTGGTAGATCTCGATCGTCTGCTGGATAAGCTGGCAGACGGGGGATAGGTTGCGACCAGCCGATTCGAGCGTCACTGGAGTCGGGGGAGTGTCGTTGAACGTAGTACAGGGGTGTCAGGCCCCAATTATAGCGGGCGTCGAATTCGTTGTGACCGGAGTAGAGGATCACCAGGTCCGGTCGGTGAATCAGGCCGCTCATCAGCTTGTGGGCCCCTTCCAGTGTGATCCCGAGGCGAGCCACGTGTTCGACCCGGAATCGCCGATGTGGGAGCGCCTCCTGAAGCTTCCAGGCGACGATCCTGCCGACCGAGAGCCATTTGTGGTAAGGAACGCCGCATGCGCTGGATCCTCCGATCACGATAATATCTAGCGTCTCGTCGTCCGCGCGATCGGCGAACCCGGTCGGCAGCGCCTCGGAGTCGCCGGCATCCTTCTCATGCCCGTCCGTAATCCTGGGAGGAGGGTTGGAGAATCGGGTCGGGAGCGAAGGAGCGGTCGACTGACTCCACGTGAGCCAGGCCGCCGCGACACCCTCCGCCATGGCTGAGGCGAGCACGGCCGCGACGCACGCCGCAAGGCCGCGAGCCAGCACGGGTCGCCGCGCACCGCGCCGCCGTGCTCGGAGCAGCGCGACGGTCAAGACAATCAACGCGACCGGGAGGGCTGGCAGAAGGACCCCATAGGCGAACTGGGTGGCCAGCAAGAGCCGGAGTATGAATCGCTTGATCAACATGTCGGGGATCACTGCACGAACCCACGGCGGCACGAGGCGCATCGCCGCGAATACGAGGACTGCCAGTGCGGTCATCCTTGCGAGCCAGTACGGGCGAGCCCGCGACCGGTTCGATCGAAATCCCTGATCCATTTATCCCCCCTGCCCCAGCCCTTGACCTCGACCTCAGTCCCGTCCCATATCCTATCCAAAGGCCCGAGTCTTACGGAAGCGACGATGCCCCGATCACGCGCCGGGTCCGACCGGATC
Organism: uncultured Planctomycetota bacterium; assembly: GCA_963845755.1. GTDB lineage: Bacteria > Planctomycetota > Planctomycetia > Isosphaerales > Isosphaeraceae > CAWJTV01. The sequence continues at coordinate 13,236 of CAWJTV010000031.1, read as the reverse complement.
TCGACTCGTGCTCGGATGAATGCGATACAGGTGGCCACCACTCCGTGCCGATTCCCGGGATCTGGAGCGTTTCGGGGCTGCTCCCTTGCTCAAGCCGGTGTTGCGCATCTCGGAACCGAACGGCTTTGGCAAGCCGCTCCGAAGGGTCGTACCGGATATATGCGGTCATCTGATAGTACCAAACGACGTATTCGCAGATCAACGCCCATTTCTTCCGGTCCATCCCGAAGTGGGTGGCACACTCGGAAGGCGTGACGACCGGTGGCGACGAGGTTTCGGGCCAGCCAAATACGCGGCGCGCATGAAGGGCCTTGAGTATCGCCTGGGCCAGCTCGGTGAATCCGATCAGCGACGGATGGAGCCCGTCGGCGAAGAGCTCGTCCCCCAGCGTGCCGCGCGGGCTGAACGTTCGGAACAATTCCGGGGCATCGACGAGGATGGTTCGCGGATGACATGCCGCAACCTCACGATAGGCGCCCAGGAAGTCGGACGTGCAGCGCATCGGAAATCCGTCATCATCGCGGGCGGCTACGTAATGCTGGTTTGCCTCATCCCGCCGCCCCGCCGCCTCAAGTAGGCGGGCCAGGCGGAAGTGGGCGTCGGCGAAGCCAGGCTGACGAGCCAGGAGCCTACGATAGGCGGAGATTGCCCGGACCGCGTCCCCCTGCTCGGCCTCACGCGCCGCTTCGAACGCACGCGCGAACTCGAGGCGCTCCGCCCGCGTCGTCCGCGTCGGCAGGAACGACCGATTCGGCTCGAAGTCGGCATCATTCCCCGGAGGAGGCACCATCACGACCAGGGCACCTAGCCGCTCGCAATAGGACACAATGGCTTCCAGCCGAGTCCGGAAGTCGTGGAGCCTCTCGGCGTACTCGGCGGCCGTGAATACCGGGACGTCCACCAACTGGCGCGTGACGTGCCGCGGCGGAGGGATCGAGGTGCGGTAGATCCCGATCGTTTGCTGGATGAGTCGGCACAGGGGAGAATGCTCGCGGGCAAAGCTGGCGAGAGTCACGCGGCGCGAGGTCATCTCGTCCGCATAATGGACGGCCGCGTGACTCCAGTCATAGCGACTGTCGAATTCGTTGTGCCCGGCATAGAGGATTACGAGGTCCGGACGATGCTGCATACTCATCATCCAGAAATGAATCTTGTCCAGCGTCAGTCCGGGACGCGCCAGAGTCTCAATGACAAATCGCCGGTCGGGGATGGCTTCTCGTAGTTTCCAGGCAACGATCTCGGTCGGCGAGAGCCAATCTTGATAGGGGACGCCGAAGGCACTCGACTCTCCGAGCACGAGGATATTCACCGTATCCTCGTCGGTCGGGTCGGGGAACCGCGTCTTGAGCCAGGGCATCGGGACTCGCGTCCAGGTCAGCCAAGCCGACGATACACCCTCCGCTATGGCCATGGAGACGCCGATGGCGACGCACAGAGCCACCCCGCGAACCAAGAGGGGCTGCCGTGCGCTGCGCACCCTTGTCCGGATCAGCGCGACGGTCAGGGCGATCAGCGCGACCGGCACGATGGCCAGCAGGATGCCATATGTGATCTGGGCGGCCAGGAGGAGCTGGACGACGATGCGACGGCGCATCGCGATCGGGACGAACGCGTGAAACCACGGTGGTCCGAGACACACCGCGAGAACCCCCCCGAGACCCAGCACGACTAACATCGCTAGCCGGAGGACCCGCCGTAGTTCCCACCTTGATCCCGTCGCCTGTTCCATGTTACCTCCGTTGCTCACAGGCCTCCGATGCTGACTCGAATCCTTGCGAATCATCTTATCCAATCGGAGCCGATCGAGGTATCCAGACACCCGATCCAGGAGAGCGCTAACCGGGTGATTTCTACCCGAGAGCCTTGACGCGGATCGGGCGATTACCAAATAGTGGCTTCAGGTCGATTGATTCGAGACCTCTCGCCGAAGACCACCGCTTTGAGCGAGCCCGCCATCGGTGACCAGGCACGTGAGTGCGTGGTTCGGACGGGGCGTACCCCACCAGCCTCGGGCGTCAGCCTGATCACGGCGCCGGTCGCACTTAGGTGCGAGGTTGGAGGTTCCCCACGCGAATCACGGTCTTACGACTGTGGTCACGAAGGTGGTGTCCACCGAGGTGAGTCTCAGGTAGGTCAGGTTTTCTTGTCGGCGTGACAGTACCCGAGTTCAGGGGGAGCGAGTCGGATGAGAGCGGTTAAGCGGCGGTTGGCGTGGGCGATCTTTCTCGCAATGCTTCCTTCCGGGGCGTTCGCGCAGGTGCCGGAGAAGGGCCAACGGGCCGATCAGAAAGCGTCTTCCACACCGGCGGTGCGGATCAAAGCACCGAAGGGGTTCCTCGTCGAACTGCTTTACTCCGTGCCACGAGAAACGCAAGGCTCTTGGGTGAACATGACCGTTGACCCCAAGGGACGGCTGATCGTCTCGGATCAATACGGGAAACTATTCCACGTCACACCGCCACCAATCGGGGGGAAGGCTGAGACGATTCACGTTGAGCCGATCGATGTCGCGATCGGTGAGGCTCACGGGCTCCTCTGGGCGTTCGACAGCCTGTACGTGGTTGTCAACCGGGGCCGGAGGTATGCCAGCGGTCTTTACCGTGTCCGCGATACCAACGGGGACGACCGGCTCGACAAGGTCGAACTCCTCCGGAGGCTTAATGGTAGCGGCGAGCACGGGCCACACGCGGTGATCCTCTCGCCCGACGGGCAATCCCTCTACGTGGTGGCCGGCAACGCTACGAACCTCACCGAGCTTTCCGGTTCGCTCGTACCGAAGGTCTGGGGCGAGGACAACCTGTTGCCGCGTATGGTCGATGGTAGCGGGTTCATGACAGGGGAGAAAGCTCCTGGCGGTCACATTTGTCGCGTCAGCCCGGATGGCATGCGTTGGGAACTCGTCTCGATCGGCTTCCGCAACCCATTCGACATCGCCTTCAACCGCGATGGCGAGCTCTTTACTTATGATTCCGACATGGAGTGGGACGTCAACACACCCTGGTACCGTCCCACTCGCGTGCTCCACGTCACTAGCGGCTCGGAGTTCGGCTATCGCAACGGAGCCGGCAAGTGGCCGGCCTATACCATTGATAGCCTGCCGGCAACGGCCGACGTAGGGCCGGGCTCGCCGACGGGCATCGCCTTCGGCTATGGCGCGAAGTTCCCGTCAAAATACCAGGAGGCGCTTTATCTCTGCGACTGGAGTTACGGCAAGCTGTACGCGCTGCATCTCCAGCCGAAAGGGGCGACCTACACCGGCGAGCTGGAGGAGTTCCTGGCCGGCACGCCATTGGCGCTGACCGACGTCGTGATCAACCCGAAGGATGGAGCGATGTACTTCACCGTCGGCGGCCGGAACACGCAGTCCGGCTTCTACCGGGTGAACTATCAAGGTGACGAGGCGACGGCAAAGGCGATGCCGGGTGAAGGCCAGGCGACCTTCAAGGCCCGCGCCGTGCGTCACGACCTCGAGCAGCTCCATGGCCGGACTGAGCCGAAGGCCATCGATCTGGCCTGGCCGTACCTGGGCCATCCCGATCGATTTATCCGCTGGGCCGCTCGCGTGGCTGTCGAGTTTCAGGACCCTGAACGGTGGCGGACACGAGCCCTCGCCGAGGCGACAAATCCCGAGGCCACCCTCAATGCCATCCTGGCCCTCACCCAAGTCAGCGCCCAGGACCCGGCCCACCGACGGAAGACCGATCCGCCTCCCGACCCAGCCCTCCGCGACAAGATCCTCGCGGCGCTCGACCGCATCGGCTGGGATAAACTTGACCATGCGCGGCGACTCGACTTGCTTCGCGTCTATCAGGTCGTCCTCAACCGCTTCGGCCGGCCCGACGACGCGACCGTCGCCCGACTGGTCCGGCGGCTCGACCCGCACTATCCCGCAGCCAGTCGCGAACTCAACGCCGAGCTCGCCCAGGTTCTGGTCTTCCTCCAGGCCCCCGAAGCGGCAACGAAGACCGTCGGCCTGTTGAAAGAGGCGCTCACCCAGCAGGACCAGCTCGAGTACGCCCGGGCCTTACGAGTGCTTAAGACCGGATGGACGCCCGCCCTTCGCGACGTGTTCTTCGCCTGGTTCCCCAGGGCCGCACAGTTCAAAGGGGGCAACAGCCTGCGTGGATTCGTGGCGAATATCCGCCGCGATGCGATCGCCAACCTGGATAGCACTGAGAAAGCCCGTCTCAAGCCGATCCTGGAGGCCAGCCCGGCCCCGGCGGCGACGGCCACCTTCGGTCCGGAACGGAAATTCGTCAAGAAGTGGACGCTTGACGAACTCGTGCCTCTGATTGAGAACGGACTCAAAGGCCGCGATTACGACCGAGGCCGGTTCATGTTTGCCGCGACCAGGTGCTTCGCCTGTCATCGCTTCAACAACGAGGGTGGCGGCCTCGGGCCCGATCTCTCGGGGATCGCCGGCCGGTTCAATACCCGCGACCTGCTCGAGTCAATCATCCTGCCCAGCAAGACGATCAGCGACCAATATGAGGCCGTGATCATCGCCACCACCGACGGCCGGGTAATCACCGGCCGGATCGTCAACCTGCATGATGATGGCCTGTCTATTAACACCGACATGTTCGACCCCAGCCGGATGATCACCGTCCGCCGCGGCAGGATCGAGGAGATGAAGGCATCACCGGTCTCGATGATGCCGGAAGGGCTCCTCGATACGCTGGACCGGGATGAGATCCTCGACCTGACCGCCTACCTGCTGTCCCGCGGCGATCGCGACAACTCGATGTTCCGCGTCGGCGCGTCGGCCGCGCAGTGATTCCTCAGTCACTTCCTTCAGGGTGCTCTTTGACCACTAATGGTTCAGACTGAGTGATTCGATGCTCGTAGAGCACTCTCCGGAGCTGGCTGATTCCGGCACCGTCGCGTGAGGAGATTATCATGCCCACGGCCTTGATCGTGTCGCTCATTATGCTCGCCCAGCCCGGCCCGGTCGTGGGCCCGAAATCGGGTTCACTCGTGATCGATGGCGGCGGACAGAACCCGGCGACGGTCCGCGCGTTCGTCGCGCTTGCTGGTGGCCCCGACGCCGAGATCGTGATGATTCCCACAGCCACCGAAGTTGAACACCCGGACCTGGAACGTATCCACGAGCGGTTTGCCCAAGGTTTCGGCCTGACGCATGTGACGATACTGCACACCCGGAATCGGGCCGAGGCTGACATGGAATCGTTCGTCGCACCGTTAAAGACGGCGCGTGGCGTCTGGTTCGGCGGCGGCCGGCAGTGGCGACTGGTCGATTCCTACATGGGCACAAAGACCCGGCGCGAGATCGAAGGTGTCCTGGAGCGGGGCGGGGTGATCGGCGGATCGTCGGCCGGGGCGACCATCCAGGGCTCGTACCTTGTCCGGGGTGCGCGCGAGGGCAATCAGATCATGATGGCCAAGGGTTATGAAGAAGGCTTCGGCTACCTTCGGGGCGTGGCCATCGACCAGCACCTGCTGACCCGGGACCGCCAGGACGACTTGGTCGCCGTCATCGCGGCGAAGCCGGGACTTCTTGGCTTGGGGCTTGACGAGCCGTCAGCCGTCGTCGTCAAGGGCGATCGATTTCAGGTCATCGGCCAGACGGTCGTCGGCATCTACGACGGCAAGGACCACGACGGCAAGAAGTACTACTTCCTCAGCTCCGGCGAACAGTTCGACCTGCGCGAGCGGCGTCGAGTCTCGAGTGAGTTCGGCTTGAAACTGGAGCCAGTCGAAGCGAACCGAGGGCCTGGGAATCCCGAGAGTCTCGGCAAAGCGGCGATCGACGCGTACCTCACGGCGCACGCCGATTCCTCGTGGGAGATGGCGCGGAAGATCTGGGATTGGGCCGAAGTTGGCTACCAGGAGAAACGATCCTCGGCGCTTCTGGCGAATACCCTGGAAGAGGGCGGCTTCCGGGTCGAGCGCGGTGTCGCCAGCATCCCGACGGCGTTCACCGCGACGATCGGTTCGGGCAAGCCGGTGATCGGCATCCTGGGCGAGTTCGATGCCCTGCCCGGTTTGTCGCAACAGGCCGTGCCGGTGAAGGAGGCTCGACCGGGCGTGACATCGGGCCACGGCTGCGGCCATCACCTGTTCGGAGTGGCCTCGGCGTCGGCTTGCCTGGCCCTGGCGGAGTCACTCCGAGCCGGGACGCTCAAGGGGACGCTGCGATTCTACGGCTGCCCGGCGGAGGAAGGTGGCAGTGCCAAGGCGTTCATGGTCCGGGATCGCCTCTTCGACGACTGCGACGCCGTCCTGCACTGGCACCCTGCGGGCGAGAACTCCGCGGGCGACATCTCCAGTCAGGCCCGGATCGCCGTAAAGTTCCGGTTCCACGGCGCCAGCGCGCATGCCGCGGGGGCCCCCGAGAAGGGCCGATCGGCACTGGACGCTGTGGAACTGACCAACCACGCGGCCGAGCTACTCCGCGAACACACTCCGGACCTCACCCGGATCCACCACGTCATCACGGCGGGCGGCGAGGCGCCCAACGTGGTCCCCGATTTCGCCGAGGTTTTCTACTACATCCGCCATCCGCGGGCCGACATCGCACAGACGCTCTATTTGCGGCTGCTTAAGTGCGCCGAGGCCGGCGCGCTGGCTACCGACGCGCGTCTGGAGACCGAGTACCTCGGCGGCATTCTGGAGATCCTCCCCAATCAGTCGCTCGGCCGGATCGTCCAGTCGAACCTCGTGCGGCTGAACGATTTGAAGTACGACGAGCGGGAGACCGCGTTCGCCGCGCGCATTCGCCAGAGCCTCCCGACGCCGCTCTCCTCGCTGGAGACGCTGGCGCGTGTGGCTGATCAGAGCGGCCGGCCGGGCACGGGCTCGACTGATGTGGGGGACGTCTCCTGGGTTGTGCCGACGGCCGGATTCACCGCGGCCTGTTTCGTCCCGGGGACGTCGGCCCACTCCTGGCAGGCTGTCGCGGCCGGCGGGACGAGTATCGGCCGCAAGGGAATGCTGCTGGCGTCGCGCGTGCTGTCGGCAACGGCCTGGGACTTGTTCCGATCGCCGAACGTCCTCCGCGCGGCCAGGGCCGAACAGCGTCGCCGACTGTCCGGCCGGCCGTACCGCGCGCTGCTCGGCCCCGCTCAGAAGCCCCCGCTCGACTACCGAGACGCCCCTGCCCGGCGGGGCCAGGAAGGGGCGTGATAGGTCGCGCGATCGCGGCACTCGGCAAACCGATCTTGCCGACCCGGCCGAAATCCCGCTACGATTGTTGCTTCGGCGCCGTAGCCAAGTGGTAAGGCGACGGTCTGCAAAACCGTTATACGTGGGTTCGACTCCCACCGGCGCCTCTTGCGACAAGCCCCGTCCTGATCCGGCTTCAAGCGCCAAATCCCCTGTTTTCAGGCTTTTCTCCTCCATCAACTCCCGAACATCTAAGCCTGTCATTCCGTCAGTCTCCGGCTGTGTCCGCACAGAACCGGCCTCTCCAGTGGGCAAATGGTGGGCAAAGACTTGGCTTATGTGTTGGGCGTCCGGCCTGGAATTCCCGGCGTCGAGGGCGTCCGGGCCAGTCGAATCGTACGGATGTCGGTGGGCAAAACAGCCATCGGTGCCGGTTGCAGCCATCGATTCGGGCCGATTCCCTCTCGGCTTCAAACTTGGGAGCATCGAGGCGGCTGACTCGATGTCAACCGCACGGGGCCGGGTGTATCGGCCGGTCAATTCCAGGCTCGAATGCCGCATGAGACGCTGCACAACCCGCGGAGAAACGCCAGCCTGATCGGCCAGCGTCGCCATCTGGCACCGCAAGCTGTGGAAGTCGAAGAACAACCCGGAACCATCCCGGTAGGGAATGCCGGCAACCGCCAGGTCGGCTTGAAGCATCTCCGCGCCCTTGCGTTTAGGCAGCGGGAAGACGGGCTGGCCAGCGGCCAGCGTTCCCACGTAGGCGGCCAGATCGCTCGCCAGATCGTCCGCCACGGGCAAGATGGCATTCTGGCCGTTCTTGGTGTAGGCAGCGGCCACGGCGACGCTGGAAGCCTCCCAGTCGAACGAGTCGGGCTGGATGCTGGCGATCTCCGAGTAACGCAAGCCGGTCGCCACGGCCAGCCGATAGCACAGGGCTCGAACCGGTCCTGCAACCCCGAGAACCATGGGGCCTCGCTCGGCAACCCCGATGAGCGTTTGCAGTTCATCGAGGGCGATGGTCCGGCGGTCGTGCCGACGATCTTCCTTGGCGTTGAACCCCTTGACCCCTCGGAGAACATGCTCCCGGGTCCGGTGGGTGTCATGGCACCATTTGGAGAAAGCGCGGATCGCGGCGCGGTAATGGTTGCAGGATTGGAGCGAAAGCCCTCTGTCCTTCAGCTTACCGATCGCAGCCTGGACCTTTTCGGTCGTGAGATGGGACAGCCGGGCCGGTGCGATGATCTCAACGACCTTCCCGAAAAACCCGGGCCGATCCTTTGGCCTTAAGATGCGATCGCCTTTCAGTGCGTAGTCTGAACCCAGCAAGATGGCGACCAACCGCCGCGCGCGATTGGAAGCCAACTCGGCATGCTCGGGAGTCGAGCCATCGGCAACGAGGTTCGCTTGCCATTCGTCGATGTGTGTCGAAAGCGGGCGGGCCTGATGATCCCGATAGGCCAAGTCCGCCGGATCGAACACTCCGGCCTTGATCTGGGCAACCTCTGACTCGGCTTGCCGGGCCATTTCCTCGGTTGCTCGGCGGTCGGAGCAACCCTTGCTTTCGATCTTGACGCCATCGGCATTGACGTACCGGTAATACCACAACTTGCCGCGCTTCCTGAACGATGCCATCTCACTCCCCCTTATTCGCGCCGCGCCGGGGCCGGATCACGATTTCCAACCCGAGGGCGTCCATCAACTTGTCGATCGTCCCGAAGGTTGTCTCTCGCTCCCCGCTCAGGAACCGGGAGATCGCACCTTCCGTCACCCCTACCAACCGGGCCAAGTCACGCTGGGAAATCCCTCGCTCCCAGAGCCTCTCTTTGACCACTGCTCGCAACTCCGGACCGAACATCATTTGATCTCTCTCGATGGAATACGGGGCGTCCCTGCCCCTTGGATTGAGCCTCAGAATACCCGGCGGCCGAGACCGTGCAACTGGTTGACGCACGCGATGGAATCTTCGGTGGCCAGCGTATCGCAACGGTCGCAAAGCCCCTGAGACGTCAGATCGTCGCAACGATCGCCACAGTTGAGGCAGTGGCCAGTCTGGGGCATGTTGTCGTCAAACTGGTGATACCACAGCGCCTCGGCGGCTTGCTCTTCGAGTTGGCGGGTCTCAGGCTCTTCATGGAGGCGAGTATCCTCAAGTTCGCCGAACATCTGGGCAGCCCAGTTCAGATCCTCGATGGAGGGAACGAAGGGCAGGCGGCGTGCGGAAGGAATCCCACGGCCGAACGACTGAGGCTTGACGGGGGCGGCGGAATCGAACAGGGTGGTCATTGGTGAGCCTCTCATACAGGCTTGCCATCGGCCGGTTGGGTGTTCGCTGCACTCAGCCGGCCATTTTTGTTTGCGGGTCAAGGGCCAGTCCCTCAACCCCACATCAAGATTATATCCAGGCGCTTGCCGTAAAGTCAAGTGTAGTCTCGTGAGATTTCTGGATTTTGCTAATCCTAGGAAATGGGTTTCGAGACTGTTCACGTTTTCTCGGTACACTCCGAGGGAATCACCGACAAGCTTCGGCTCGCAACGGATACCGATTGTCGATACGATCCTGACATGGTCGTGGTACTCTCAACTTTCGCCGGGAGGAAGCTATGCGACGGTTTCGCCTATGCACGATCATGGCCTTGATCGCGGTCATCGCCCTATCACTCTGGGTCGGGATGCAAATCGAGAAGGCGAGGTCGGCCTCACGAAGCTCCAAGCTCATTTCGTATACGGTCATGCGGCCGGTCTACCATGTCAGCCCGACGGGACAACGCTATACGGTCGTTCGGCCGGTCCGGGAGACGCGCTACCAGACACGGCCTCAATGACGTTTTCTGCCCAGTTACCGCGAGATGCCCAACTGGAGAGGCGTAGCCAGGCCAGATCGCGGGATCGATCATCCGAAGGCGCCTCAGGCTCGCCGCGGGGCGTATGGCGGCTCAGGGAGGAAACAGCTCGGGGTCCTCGATGTGCGGGATCGGCTCGCTTGGCGGTCCCGGAGCGGTCCGCAACTCGGCAGCCACGGAGGCAAGGTGGGTCTCGTGACAGACGATCAATCCTCCCGGCTTGCCCTTCGCATAGAGCATCAGCAAGGGTGTCTTGCCTTCCAGCTTCGCGGCGGCGGCGGTCTTCTCCCAGAGGGATCGAACGGCGGACGACGCTCGCAACTTGGCCTCGATATAGAGGGTCTCATGGGTCGAATCGCTCCGGGTCTGATCACGACGGCCACCGGATCCGGATCCGGGCTGGCGTTCGGCACCGAACAGGCGGGCGGCATTGCGTTCGCGGCGTTTCCAGGTCGATCGATGAGTGCTCATAGTTGGTATCCTGCAACTACGAAAAACTACGATTCCGTCGGGACTCAATTGTTCGACGCCCGGCATGGAAACGCTCGCGGGCTCGGTCCATCCCCAGCGGACGGCACGCCAGCCAATCGCTCGGCTTCGGCTCGGGACAACCCCCCGTCGAACTCGATGATTCCGGCGCGCTCTTCCTTGTCAAAAACGTCATCAAGAGGAAAAACTTCCTCGACCCACCATCGCCGTAGGTCGATGCCGGCTCGATGGGCGTCCGTCCAATCCTTCCCATCGGGGGGTTTTACCCGGATCGCACGGTCGGGCCACTCGGCGGCGGCCTTATCCCCGGCATCATCGGCGTCATGGGCGACATACCATCGAGGGCATCGGAGCATGGCCAGCCGGGCGGATCCCTCGGGCCGGGTCGAGGCGCTCCCGAGAGTCACGACGGCGGCCAGCTCGCCAAGCTCTTGGCCAAGCAAGATGGCGTCGAATTCTCCCTCGGTAACGATCAGCGTCGCGCCGGGCCGGATCGATGCCATCGAGGGAAAGACTCTTGGGCTATCCCGGAATGCTTCGGCGTACTTCGGCCGGGTCCCCTCGGGCTGGCGGATCTTGACCAGGGCCAAGCGGTTCCCATCGAGCCAAGGGATGACGATCCCGGACGCTCGCCAGAATCGGGCTCCGTCCGAAGTCGGCAACGTCACCCGAGGCGTCCATCCCAGGCGGGCCTGACGGATGGTCTCGGGGCTCAACCCGCGGCCTTGCAGGTACAGCCAGGGCTTCCGCTCCCTCGGGCGTCCAGAGGGCTCGCTCGGCGGTCTCAACCAAAGCCAGAGCATCGGCCGGGCTCAAGCCGGTCGATCGATCTGGCGCGGCGTCAGGGGCCTTGGCGGGGCTGGCGGCCTGGGGCCTCGGGACCATCGAGGAAACGGGCTGGCTGGCGGCCGATCCCATCGAGGCGGGGGCGATGCCGGCTCGCTCGGCAAGCCAGCGGATCGCTTCGGGAAACGCCACCCCGCGAACCTTCATCACCAGCGCGGCGGCGTCCCCGTGTTCGGAGCAACCCCAGCATCTCCACCACGGCTTGCCAGGCTCGATGGCCAGTGAGGGGTTCCGATCCTCATGGAACGGGCAACGCCACCACAGCCGTCGGCCACGCTCTCCCCGGCGGCCGGGGGCCGGGCCAAGGAGGGCGGTCGCCATGGCAGCCAAGTCGATCTGATCGCGGACCGTCGGCCAGTCGATCCGACCTCGCTCAACGGTCATCACCCATGGACCAACCAGCATCGATATCCCCCCTCGGGCTCGATCAAGTCTCAGGTCGGTAACCTCGATTCCCTATAGAGCGGGGGGTTTCCGACCTCTGACTTCGGCCGGTCTGAAACAGTCGGAAAGCCGGTTTCCGACGGTTTCAGACTCGGGTTCATCCCAGGTCGGAAACCCTCTCCCCCCTATGGGGAAGGGGTTCCCGACTTAGTCAGGTGCCAAATCTGGGGCTTCCGGGAATCGTCAACGACAAGCCGACCTTCGGCTTGCATTTGCTTACGGGCGTCGAAGATGGGGCTCTTCGACTCGCCAAGGGTCAGCCACTTGTCGATGACCTCGCATCCCTTGCGGTCCCCAGCGGCCAGTTCGGTTTCGATGAACGCGATCGCCTTGTCGAGTTTGATCGGGGGGCGGCCTCCCGGGCTCTTGGTGGGTTCCTCGGGGGGCATGAAATCGAAGTCGCATCCCCCGTCGCGGATCGTCACCCCGAGGGCCGGCGGCTCCTTGAAGTTGCCGATCACGATCAGCTTGCGGCGGTTGGGTTGGTCGGGGTCCGGCTTGAACAGCTTGAGGATGGAGCGGGCTAAACCCTCGAGACGGCGGCCAAGTGTCTCGTGGTCTTTGCTCAGGTGCATCAGCCCGAGGAGGGCCGTATCGCATTGCTGTGCCATGGTGATGAGCGGATCGAACAGGGCATTGACCTCATCCTCTCGATGCAGTCGGCGACGGGTCGCACGCCAAATCGTGTCAATCACGACGAAAGCGGGTTGTTCAGCCCGAACGCGATCCCCGAGGGCGACGACGTTCTTGGGGTCATCAAGGTCCCATCCCCCGTAAGGTTCATCCGGGCTGGAGTTGAGCAGAAGTCCCTCGAGAGGCAAACCGAACGCGGCGGCACGCTCCCTCAGCTCGTCTTGGTGTCTGTCACCGCAGATCCAGAGGGTCTTGGTTCCCGCGGGGAACGTCGGGGGCTGTCCGTCCGGCCATGGCAAGCCGAAGTAAATCCGGTACGCCAAGTCAAGCGCCAGGTGCGTCTTGCCGACCTTGGGATCAGACGAGAGAAGATTGAGATGTCCTCTGACCAGATGGTACAGCCAGATGAAACGGCCGTTGCTCTGGCACGCTGCCAGGTCCCCGAGATGAGCGGTTAGTCGCTTTGTCGCGACAACCGGCGGCGGTCCTATCGGGACGGCATTGGCGATCACCTTGACAATCGCGTCCGGGTCCGGTTGCGCCAACCTGAACCCTTCGAGGATCGCAAGGCGGACCGCCGGTGTCGCAGCGGCTAGCCGGTCCGCCAGCGGTCGCCACGGGCTGGACACGGCGGCCAGTTCGGCGGCGGTTATGGGCAGGTCGGCCGTCAGCCGGGCCAAGACCCAAGCGTCGTAAGGGGGCAAAATCATTTGCGATTCCCCCTTTCGAGGAAGGTCTGGACCGTTTCAATCCTCCAAAGCGGCATTTTCCCGATGGTCAGGTCGGGTCGAGGGAACCGACCGGCGGCTCGTTCTCGCTCTATCGCTCGGCGGCTAACCCCGAGGGCGTCGGC
>CAWJTV010000030.1:0-193679 GCA_963845755.1 uncultured Planctomycetota bacterium | reverse complement strand
TAGACGATCTCGTGGAACTGCCAGAGATCGATCCGATCGGTCTTGAGCCGGCGGAGGCTGTCGTCGAGGTTGGACTGGGCTTCCTTCGCGGTCCGGCCGCAGACCTTGGTCATCAGGAAGACCTTGTCGCGTCGCCCGCCTTCGGCCAGCGCCTTGCCCATCCACTCCTCGGCACCACCGTCATGGTAATCCCAGCAGTTATCCATGAAGGTGATCCCCTCATCGACGGCTCGCTGGATAAGCCGCAGGCTCTGGACTTCGGAGAGCTTCTGGCGGTTCGTGCTGGAGTGGCCGCCGAGACATAGGAGACTGACCAGCTCTCCGGTCTTGCCCAACGGGCGCAGGGGGATGCCCCCGGGATTGGTCCGCTGGGCAACGACCTGGGCGTCCGCCGTTGCTGCCAGCGCGGTCGCCGCGAGTCCGGTGGCGGTGGTGTTGAGGAATGCTCGACGATTGGGGCTCGGACTGGTCATGAGCGTCTCTCCTGAAAAGTGCCGTCGCGATCCGGTGCTCAGGGGGGATTCCGAAGTCACACAGGGCGAAATCCGGAGGAACCGGCATTGAGGACCCCCGGGACAAAAACTCGTGAAGTTGGTAGTCTCAAAGTTAGAGTCGTCCTCCGGAGGCTCCCTGCGCCGCGGCGCCTCTGGGGATTCCGAATTCCGGATTCGCGATTCCGGATTCCCGGATCATTCCCCTTCGGGAATCCGGAATCGCGAATCGGAAATCCCGATGGGGTTGCGGTCGAAGGCCGCGTCAGGATGTTCAACCCTCGAACTCCTCGGACTTACCTGCATTCCCTGCGCCACGCGGAGCATCCCCCCCATGGTGAAATCGTTCCGACTCCGGTCGGTGATCGTGCTGGTCCTGGGATGGGCCTGGGCTGGCGGCCCGCTGGCCGGGGCGTCGCCTCAGTCCGATGGACCAGCATCCCGGAGTCTACGCTCCGAGGACGGCTGGAGACCCTTGTTCAACGGAAAGGATCTGTCGGGCTGGACGTTTCGCAATCCGGCTGCGAAGAAAGTCTGGATCGCCTGCAGCTCGGTTCGGCTCGATCCGATGGATCCGGCCCGATTGGTCCCGGTCGGCAAAGGTGGGTCCACGGATGCGGTCATGCTCTGTAGTGATGATGGACGCGGTTCCGATATCATGACCGTCGAATCGTTCTCCGACTATCAGCTCCACCTCGAGTTCAATGTTCCCAAAGGGAGCAACTCGGGAGTCTACAACCGCGGGCTCTTCGAAATCCAGGTCTTCGACAGTTTCGGCAAACCCGAGCTCAGTTTTCACGACTGCGGCGCCCTCTATGAGCGAGCCTTTCCGCGCGAGAACCTGGCGAAGCCGCCGGGACTCTGGCAAGCCTTCGACATCACACTGAAAGGGAAGAAGCTCTCGCTGACCTGGAACGGCAAGCCGGTCTATCAGGATCGAGACGTCCGCTATGGGGAGACCGATCGCGAGGCGTTCGAGCGACTCAACCGAGAGAATGCCGACAAGCCCGAGGCGCTCCGGGTCAAGCTCCGCGAGGAGAACGGGCGGTATGTCGGCTACTTCGGCGAGGGTTGCACGCGATCGGGACTTGATGGCCCCGATCGTCCCGGCCCCATCCTGCTTCAGGGCGATCATGGACCCGTAGCCTATCGTAATATCCGCATTCGCCCCCTGTAGACTTACTGGCTGTTTCAAAACGGGGACTGGCTCCGAGTCTTCGAGGTGCCTGTCCCCGTTTTGAAACAGCTTGTTACGAATCTCAAACCGACGACGAGTGATCCGTACGATGAAAACCATGAGACTGACGCTGGACTATGGCCGAAGAGGATTGACGGTAGAACTCCCCGCGGACCGGGTCGTCGGCCCGCTTGCCATCCGCGACGTGCCGGCGCTGGAGGATCCCGAGCGCGCCGTCGCCGCCGCCCTCGAGCAGCCGATCGGTACACCCGCGCTCCGACAGATCGCCCAGGGACGGAAGGACGCCTGCATCCTGATCTGCGACATCACTCGGCCGGTCCCCAACCGCACAATCCTGGGGCCCATGCTCGGAGTCCTGCAGGAGGCCGGGATCCCCAAGGAGCGGACGCTGATCCTCGTCGCCACCGGACTGCATCGTCCCAGCACGCTCGCCGAAAAAGAGGAGATGCTCGGTGCCGAGATCGTGGCGCGATATCGGGTCGAGGATCATCATGGGACTCGGCTGGAGGAGCACACGCTCGTCGGCACGACCCCGCGAGGGATCCCCGGCTGGATCGACAGCCGCTATGTCCTCGCTGACCTGAAGATCACCACCGGCCTGATCGAGCCCCACCTGATGGCCGGCTACTCGGGAGGCCGCAAACTGATCTGTCCCGGTGTCGCCGCGCTCGAAACCGTCAGGCGCTGGCACGGGCCCGAGCTGCTCGAACATCCCAGGGCGGATTGCGGGATCCTCGACGGGAATCCCGTCCATGAAGAGAACACCCGGATCGCCCGGATGGCCGGCTGCGATTTCATCGTCAACGTCACGCTCGATAGCAGCCGGCAGGTCACCTCGGTCGTGGCCGGCGACATGGAGCAAGCCTTCCTCGAAGGCGTCCGGTTCATGGAAGGGATCTGCCGCGCAGAGGTGCCCCAGGCCGTCGACATCGTCGTGACCAGCTCCGCCGGCTATCCCCTGGATACAACCTTCTACCAGGCGGTCAAGGGGTTGACCGGCTGCCTGCCCATCGTGAAACAGGGCGGCACGATCATCCTGGCCGCCAGCCTGACGGAGGGCCTCGGGAGTCCGGAGTTCCAATCCGCCCTCCGCGATCACTCCTCGCTCGATGTCTTCATGGAGCGGATCCTCGGGTAAGGACTACTTCGTGATGGACCAGTGGCAAGTCGAGGAGCTGGCCAAGGTCCGGCGCAAGGCGCGGGTGAAGATCGTCTCGGATGGTCTTCCGGCGGAGGTCCTGGCCGGTTGCTTCGTCGAGCCGGCGTCGAGCGTCGAGGCGGCACTGGCCGACTCGCTGGCGGAGTACGGCCCTCAGGCCCAGGTCGCCGTGATTCCCAAGGGACCGTATGTCCTCCCGACGCTCGCTCCATGACGAGCAGGATCCCAGCCGACCTCGCCTCGGCTCATCACGCGATCAACGCGGCGGGGTCACGAATTCAGTCGTCTTCACGTGCTCAGGGCGGAACCCGATACCGATCAACCGTGCCGGCAGGCGGCGTAGGAACGGAAATCGGCGGAGCAGCTTCAGGGGCCATGCGAGCGAGAGCTTTTCGCGACTGCTGATGACTCGGCCAATGACCCGATCCTGAACCATCACCTGGACGCGCTGGGTGAGTCGGGTCGGGAACACCCGGCGGCTCTGGACTTTCCGAAGGTCGTCCGTGACGAGCCGCCGTTCGTGCAGCGGCCGGGCCAGCAGGTTGGCCGTCGCGACGGCATCCTGAATCGCGAGATTGATGCCGACCCCTCCGACAGGCGACATCGCATGCGCCGAGTCGCCGATACACAGCAACCCCGGCCGGTACCAGACCTGAAGCCGATCGACTGTCACCGTGAGCAGCTTGACGTCGTCCCAGCTCTTCAGCTCCGCGACGCGATCCCGCAGGAACGGGGCGATTTCCGCGATCTCCTCGCGAAAGGCTTCGAGGCCCTGAGATCGGACGGCCTCGTTCCCGCCCTTGGGAATGACGAACCCACACTGCCAGTAATCGCCCCGGTAGATCATCACCAGGATCCGGCCTCGGTCGAACCGGCCGGCGGGTTGATCCGGGTCCGTGGGGAGACGAGACAGTCGCATCCAGAGAACGTCGATCGGTGCGCCGATGTCCTCCACCTGGAGGCGACCCTGTTTCCGGACTGTGGAGTGTCGCCCGTCTGCGCCAACGGTCAGGTCGGCGCGAACGTCGAGCGGGCCTTCGGGAGTCGTCGCCCGCACCCCGACAACCTTGCCGTTCTCCTCCAGGAGCCCGGTCACCTCGGCCCGCATCTTCAGGTGAAATGTCGGATAGCGCTTTGCGCGATCGGAGATGAAGTCGAGGAAATCCCACTGCGGCATGAACGCGATGAACTTGCAATGGGTGGGTAGGTGCGTGAAGTCAGCAACAGGAACTTCGACATCGCCGACATAGCCGCTTAGCCTACGGGTCTCCTGGTGCGGGCGCTTGAGGAACTCGTCCAGGAGACCAAGCTCGTACAGGATTTCGAGTGTAGAGGGGTGAATCGTATCGCCGCGGAAATCCCTCAAGAAGTCTCCATGCTTTTCGAGGACAACGACATCGATCCCGGCCCGCGCGAGCAACAGGCCCAGCATCATTCCGGCGGGGCCTCCTCCTGCGATGCAGCAGGTCGTTTCCAAATCCGATTCTCCCCTCTCCGGGCTGTTTCAATTATGGACAACGCGCCGTCCTGGCCCGCTTCGTGGTGGCGCGATCGTGACATCGGAACGGCACGCGACTTCCACCATCGCCGTGTGCTCGTCTCGATTCGGCACGGTCCTCGACATTAGAGCCGCATCAGACGCGAGAGGCAACCCGCCGGGCATACAGGGCAAATCCTCCAATCGCCTGAAGGTCCCCGCAAGGGACGATCCCTGAACACCCTTGCCATTCGACGGGTGACCGCTTCGTCGTGAATCCGACCGGTCCGGAGGGCGATTCCAATCGGACCAGTTCGTTCCCGCCGCAGCCGAGTCATCGCGAGGGTTATTCCCAGTCAATTTGGACGCGAACCTCGCTGCACTCAGAGGCTGACGACCAGGGAGACCTCGTCGCCATTCGGGCCGAGAACTGGTAAGGTCGAATTCGTGGAGCAAAGGGTGCTCGGCCCACTTCGCGTATGGGACGAACGGTTCACACCACTTCGGCTGCCGGAATTGTTCGACATCCGGGCCGATCCAGACGAGACACGGAGAAATCCCTGGCCACATTCAAGGAGTTCCCACCCCGCCAACGCGCCGGCGGTTTCCGTATCGAACAGGCGATCGAAAGGATAAAGAAGGGGATCGGTCCGTAGATGTCACCTACGCGATTCCGGGTCGGGAGAGACGTACCTCGGTCGCCGGGAAGACCCGAGGCGCGCCTCCATTTCTCGCGAACAGGAGAGAAGTCTCGATGCGGCAATACGCTCGGATCTGGCTGACGCTAATCGCTTTGAGTGCGCGGATGGCTACGTCGTCCTGTGCCGCGGCGGATCCGCTCCCCTCGTGGAACGACGGGCCGGTGAAGCAGGCGATTCTCCGCTTTGTCGCCGACGTGACGCGCGAGGGCGGGACGGATTGGGTTCCCGTCGGGGAGCGGATCGCGGCCTTCGACAACGACGGTACGCTCTGGTCGGAACAGCCCTATTACAACCAGGTTGCTTTCGCGTTCGATCGCGTCAGGGTCCTGGCGGCCAGGCATCCCGAATGGCAGGAAAAGCCGGCCTTCCGGGCCGTGCTGGAAGGGAACATCAAAGCCGTGCTCGCCGGCAGCGCACGCGATCGTCTCGAACTTCTCGCGGCGACCCACGCCGGGATGACGACCGGAGAGTTCGAGCGAACTGTGACAGACTGGCTGACCACCGCCAAACATCCCCGGTTCCAGCGACCGTATACGGACCTGAGCTTTCAGCCGATGCGGGAGTTGCTCGACTTCTTGCGAGGCAAGGGTTTCAAGACGTATATCGTTTCCGGTGGAGGAGTCGAGTTCATGCGGCCCTGGTCGGAACGAGTCTACGGCATCCCTCCCGAGCAGGTCGTGGGCAGCCGGATCAAGATGAAGTATGAATTGCGTGATGGGCAACCCGCTCTGCGTGCGCCTCCCCGAGATCGACTTCGTCGACGACGGCCCCGGCAAGCCGGTTGGCATCCATCAGGCCATCGGTCGACGGCCGATCGCGGCTTTCGGCAACTCGGACGGTGATTACGAGATGCTCCGCTGGACGACCGATGGTCCCGGTCGTCGGCTCGGATTGATCGTCCATCATACCGACGCTGGGCGCGAGTGGGCCTACGATCGGGAGTCTCCCGTCGGGCGCCTGAGCAAGGCACTGGACGAGTCCAGAGAACGGGCCTGGGCCGTCGTGGACATGAAAGCGGATTGGAAGCGCATCTTCGCTTTCGAGCAGGAACGCCCCTCTCGCTGATCCCGGCTGCCGGCCTCGGTCGGGCCTCGATTGCCGTTGACAGGAAGTCGCGGTTCGGCATGATTCTCATTCCGCGACCGCCCGACGGGCCGGTGCGCGCGGGTTCTGGAATCCTCGAGCCGACCGTTCCAGGGACGGGGACGTGGCATGCTCTTCAATTCCTACGCATTTGCCCTTTTCTTCGCGGCGCTGTTCCCCATCTACTGGCTGCTGGCCTGGTGGCCGCGGTTGCAGAATCTCCTGCTGCTGGGCGCGGCGTATTATTTTTACGCGCAGTGGGACGCCCGGTTCCTCAGCCTGTTGATCCTCTCGACCGTGATGGATTACGGGTGCGGCTTGTGGGTGGCCCGGGTCGAGGATCCGCGCCGACGTCGCGGGGTGGTCGCCCTGAGCATGGCCTTGAACCTGGGCCTGCTCGGCTATTTCAAGTATTACAACTTCTTCGCCGACAGCCTCCAGGTGTTCCTGACTCGCGCGGGGTTGCCGATCCCGCTCTCCCACCTGGAAGTCGTGCTGCCGATCGGGATCTCGTTCTACACGTTCCAGTCGATGAGCTATGTGATCGACGTCTACCGTCGCGAGATCCCACCGACGAGGAACCTCGTTCAATTCGCGACATTCGTCTCCTTCTTCCCCCACCTGGTCGCCGGCCCGATCATGCGGCCCGACGACGTTGCTGCCGCAGGTGGCATCGCCCCGGCGATTTGACCTCCAGCAGTTCTACGAAGGCGTCTACCTGATCTTCTGGGGGCTGCTCAAGAAGGTCGTCATCGCCGACAACCTGGCGGAGGTGGTCAACGCACTTTTCGGGCGCTGGCAGACTCTCGACGGTGGTTCGGCCCTCTTGGCGATCTATGCGTTCGCCTTCCAGATCTACGGCGACTTCTCCGGCTATACCGACATCGCCCGAGGGATCGCCAAGTGCCTGGGCTTCGAGCTCTCGTTGAACTTCAACCTCCCCTATTTCGCGACCAGCCCCAAGGACTTCTGGAGCCGATGGCACATCAGCCTCTCGCAATGGCTGCGCGATTACCTTTACATCTCGCTGGGAGGCAACCGCGGCGGGCGACTCCGGATCTATCGCAACCTGATGTTGACCATGATCCTCGGCGGCCTCTGGCACGGCGCCGCGTGGACGTTCGTCATCTGGGGCGTCTATCAGGGCCTCCTCCTGGTGCTGCACCGAGCTTTCGAGCCGTGGCTCGCGCGGATCCAGCCGGCCGACCGCATCGACCGCGCCTGCTGGACGGCGCTGCGGATCGTGGTGACTTTCCACCTGGTGTGCCTGGGCTGGCTCATCTTCCGCGCCCGCTCGGTCGAGCAGATCCTTGGCATGCTCGCGGCGATCGTGAACCATCCCGCGGTCCCCTCGGCGGCCTACCTGCTTCCGGTCCTGGTGACGGTCATTCCGCTCTTGCTGGTCGAGCTGGTCCTCTACCTCGCCGATGACCTCGACGCGATCGCCCGCACACCCTGGTACGTCCGCAGCATGTTCTACACGACGTGCTTCTACGCCATCGTGCTCGGGGGTAACTTCGGCGGACAGCAGTTCATTTATTTTCAATTCTGAGAGACTGCTCCATAAGTGTACCCGTTCACACCCTGGTCAACAGTTGTAAGATGCCTGGTTTTTAGGCATCTGGAAAGATCAATGCTAGCCCATGTGACATTCGGCATCGGGACCGCCGATTACCCCGTCGGAGCGCGGTGACTCGTTCCCACGCTCGGCGTGGGAATGCCGTCTGCGACGCTCGGCGTCGTCCTCTTCGAAGTCAGGCCTCCGAGAATCCTTGGGACCGACGCGATGATGAGCCAGAAGTTGAGCGACATCTCCGAGAAGCCGGTGGAGCGGGGCTCCCCTTCGATCCGACGCCTGGGAGATCCTCCGACGCCCGCAACCCTGCCGAGACGGAGTCCTGGGTTTCGGTGACAACCGACGGGTCGCTCGAAATCCAAAGTCGAAGACGACGCGGAGCGTCGCAGAAGGCATTCCCACGCCGAGCGTGGGAACGAGTGATAATCTCGGTCAATTGTTGACCGAGGTGTGAATGCGTAGCCATAAGTCCTTTCCAGGGCCCCGAATGAGGGCGGAAACACGTAACGAGTAGCGTGAGCCCCTGGACGAGCTGAAACCGACGTGTTATCGGCGGAGTATCTCCTCGGACACGAAACCAGAACCGGTCTGGCTGACTACCGGTCAACCAGGGCTACGGCTTCACGATCCGATCGCCCATTTCCAGCGAGGACGTTCCGTGACTCGCCTTACGACCTCAATCCTGCTTCTCAGCGTCGTAGTGACTCTCTGCTTCAAAGTCTCAGCAGCGGAGCCCGAGGTCGCTGAGACCAGGTACCTGACCTTTCAGCTCATGACCGGCCTCCCCGGGTATGCAGGCCCTCAGCCGATGCCCGGCCGCTTCGCGCTCAGCAAGGCGCAACTGGAGGCGTTCGTCCGCCAGGTGGTCAAGACGATCGGGGCGACGGGAGACACTCGGGACAAACTGGGTTTCGCCGTAGGGCCCCTCTGCTTCGACATGTCCGATCAAGAAACGCGCCAGTTTATCCGCGATTCCTTTGCGGTCGCCCTGGAAAATGATGTAGCCGTCGCCTTTCACATCGATGATTCGATAGGTTGGGGAGAACGCAAGGACTTGTTGTCCAACCCCGACAACATCGAGACCGCGGACTGGACGCAAAAGCCGAGCACAGGCCGACGCGCTGACTGGGGTCCCAGGCCCACCAGGTTCCCGCCCCAGATGTGTTTCAACAGCCCCGCCATCATCGCCGCTGTGAAAGACCGCTCGCGGCTGATCGGCGCGGAGATCCAGCGAGAACTGGCGGCGTTGAAACCTCAGGGGAAGGAGCACTTGTTCGCGGGCGTGATTGCGGGTTGGGAGACGCAAATCGGCCGCGATTTTGAAACGAACCGTCCCCTGGGTTACCGAGCGCTCAGCCATCGCGGATTCAGCGAAGGCCATCCGCCCAGGGATCCGGACCGCGAACGCGTTCAGATCGTCAAGGAGTTCATGGAATTGTGGGCGGATTCCCTTCGTGCCGGCGGGGTTCCCCATCAGAGAATCTTCTGTCACATCGCGTTTACTGACCAGGGTCTGCGCAAAGCAGACGCCGCAGAATCGTATGCACAGAAGGTCAACTTCGCACTGCCAGAGGTGGCCTTCAGCTCCGCATATCGTCCGGGATTCTCCACCTACCCCGAGGGGGCGACCTTCAAGGAGATCCATGCCATTCTCGCGAAGCACGGTCGTCCCGGCTGGATTTCCGCCGAGGGCGTCAACGTCTCCCCGACGAGCATGCCCGGCGAGCCCACGATGGAAACCTATCTGGGGCGAATGTTCAACCACGGCGCGGTGATGGTGAATGTGTTTTCCTGGGGCATCGGCGGCGAGCTGATGCGCGACAACTTCTTCCGCCGGGCGACCGAGAATCCCGAGGCGTTGGCCGCATACGCCAAATTCCTGCGACACGCAACCTTGGTCGAGATCGCTCCGACCGGATTCTCCAGCGAAGCGTTTCGGGACAAGATGCACCGCATTCAAAAGGAACTCCCCGAGTGGGTTCAACGATCGGGAAAGGAGGCGAAGGCGATGCCGCTGACCCAGAAACTCCAGGCGTTCATCAAGGACAGGAAATGGCAGGAAGCGGACAAGGTGGCCGATGAGCTGCTCGGGCTGATGAAGGGTGATAAGCCGGGCGAAGGGAAGCCGTAGGCAACAGCCCTCCGGAGTGTCATGCACAGGCCGGGGATAACAAGCTGTTTCAAAACGGGGACTGGCTCCGAGTCTTCGAGGTGCCTGTCCCCGTTTTGAAACAGCTTTTGAGAATCGGTCCGAGATCTCCGTGGAAGGGGTGAAACCCACTGAGAACGGCCCCGATCCTGGTGGGTTTCACCCACCCTACAGAGGCCGGAAGTCCTTCCCGGATCGTTACTTACTGTCCCGTCGCCTGCGATTCGAGAAGAAGCCTGCGGATGATTTCCAGCTTGTAGATTCGCAAAGTCGGGTGCGGAATCGTGCGGTCATCGAGGAGAACTTTCCCCTCGGGTGAGATCAGGACGTAGTCCGGGTAGCCGGCGGGAACGCCGTGCTCTTCGAAGCGGGCGATCGTTCGGCCGTCGGGATGGTCGACGGCGACAGGAAAGGGCAATGCGAGCTTGGCGACGTGCGCCCGGACAGCCTCGGGCGTGTTGGAATTGTTGTGGACTCCGATGACCACCACGCCTTTGTCCTTGTACAACTCATGGACCAACTTGACCGATGGAAAGTCCGCGTGGCAAGGACCGCAGCCGATGAACCAAAAATCGAGCAGGATGTACTTTCCGCGCAGGTCGGCGAGCCTCAGGGTTTGACCCTGAGTATTCAGCCATAAAGCACTGTCGATCTCGGGAGGAGTCCGGCCACGCAATGAGACGGCCGCGTCCTTGGCGGCGTCGGCGGTGGGCTGGATGCCACGCTCCCAGTCCGTCAGGTCAGACTCGAACGCGGACACCGGCCACTCCGGGTCGTGAGGCTCTAGCTTGAGCACGATCTCCTTCGGTTGGTCGAGCCGGACCTCGGAGCGGGCTGCCAGGGGGCGGTACGGATCGAATGCGACCACGTGCTGGACGAAGGCGCGCTTTCCTGTGGCCGGGTCGACGGGAATCCATTCAGGCCGGACCTCGAAGCGACCGGCGTCGTTCGTTAAAACCGGTTGGAGCCCTCCCAGGTACTTTCCGCGGAGTCGAACGACGGCGCGTGCGGCGGGAGTGCCGTCGGAATTCTGCACGACACCAACAATCTTCTTCAAGGAACGGACCTTGATATCCGGGATGACGGTCGAGCCGTCGGCGGCGACGGATACCTCGTAGTAATCCTGTTCCGCCACGAACTCGCGTCCCTCAAAGGAGACCCGGGCGAGCCCGGCGGCAAGGTCGATCGCGTATCGCCCCTGCGTATCGGTTTCGGCCCATCCGGCAAAGCTCCATTGGTCCGCGGGCGGATCGGCCCATCCCTGCGGCGTACCGTGGGCCAGCTCTCCCATCACCGACATATCGCGCAGCGGCTTCCCCGTGTCGGCGTTGACGACCCGCCCTCGAACCGAAACCTTCCGGTGAACATCGATGTGCAGGTCCTGATTCCGCCCTGGCTCGATGCGGAGCCAGTTCTTCTTCTGATGACTCGCGGAATAGACAGGGGTCAAGAAGAAATCCTCGTGCTGGAGCAGGAACCACGAGTAGTTCCCCGGCGCGACGGTCAGTTGCGCAATACCCTTGGGATCAAATTCGACCTCGTAATGAATCATCGTCGACGGGTCGTCGAAAGGCTCATGCCGCAGGTCCACGACTGCACTCGGGAGTCGCTCGGCCGGGGGATTGACCGGGACGTGCAGCGTGACGGCGACGCCGGGCTGCATTCTCACCCTGGCCGCGGCGCCCGGGACCGCCGAGACCTCCTCCATCCTGACCGGCGCGAGTCGGGGATGGTCGATGGTCGCCTTGATCATCTCTCCGGCCGGAAGTGGCGGCAGCCTCAGGTATCCCTCCGCGTCGCTGGATGGGATCGAAACGCCGAGTCGAGCGCATCCAAAGTTGCGGGAGTCGGCACTCTCCGTTCACACCGCGCCGGGTGATCTCTCGGACTTGTGCTCCGGCAGACCGGCTTGCCGTCCTGATCTTCGACACGAATGACGAGCGATACGGGCGGTTTGAGCACAATATCGACCTGCTGCGACGCATGGTCCTGGATGGTCGCGGCGCGGAGCGTTCGAGCGAACCGGGCTCCTTCGACCGACACCATGAAGTAACCGTCTCCCAGACCCGGGAACCGGTACGTTCCAGCCTCATCGGTCGTGGACCTCTCGTGCGCGATCTTGAAACGTCCCCACCGACCGTTCGGCGATTCCAGGCGATACAAGGTTACCCGCGCCCCGGCAATGGGAGCCGCCGATGCGTTGACGATCGTCCCGGAGATCGCCGCCTGGCCGCCGGACTTCGTCGGCTCGGCCACGGCGCGAACCGCGAGGTTGTGAATGTGGCAGGCTCCCGCTATCAGGAGCAGCGCGGTGAGTGACGGACGCGGGCTGCACATGGAAGTCCTCCCGTATCAGGCTGTAGCTGGCGTGCGGCCATCGCGCGGTGCGCCGTCGCCATGGGTCCATGAGGCCGAGTATGACAGATGTCCGATCATAACTGGGTGTGCGGCACGAGGTCAACCGAGCACTGGGCTCGACGCAGCCAACCTTCCGGAGTGGGTGACGAGTCAGGCGGGGGATGAGCGGAAGTTCTTGGTTATCCAACTGGCCCATACGCGGCCATCTCGTCTCGTGGCGTTAGAGTCACGTTTTTCGCAGTGCGCCGAGCGTGGCCACGAAGAATGGCGTTCCGACTGCCGACAGGTCGATGAGCGGAACAGAGAAAGCTCCTCGGGGTTCAGCGTTGTTTCTCGTCCGTATGCGACGGGAAGGCCAACTCGACCATGCGACCATGGTGCGACGATCGGTGCGGCGCGGTATCTTGAAGGATGGCTATCGCCAGAACGGTGATCTTCTCGCAACCGTCAGACGAGATACTTGCAAGTGTCTCATGTGTAAGGGTGGTATCCCCGCCGCATCAACGAAATCCGGGGCGTTCAACTACAGACTTACGTCGGAATGATTGTGTAAAGCCTGGACTCGGATCGAGGCTTGCCAGCCCATCACGGTGGAGGAAGGGGCCATGCGACTGCCCCGGATGACCTCACGGTGGTGGATGACCATCGTCGTCATCGGCCTTGTGATCTTGGGATTCGAGCAGTCGAGGAGAAGCCAGATGGCGCGTTTGGCGAAGGTCCGCAGGGAGCGAGCTGCCTGGGACCGCATCGAGGCGCTCGGCGGCCACGGCGTTTGGGAGCCCGATATCTGCGTTGTGTCCCTGGATCGCACGGTGGTGACCGACGAAGACCTGTCGCTCTTCCGCGACTTCCCCTACGTCCAGATCCTCGGCCTGAGTCATACGGGCATCGGGGACGCCGGATTGGCACACCTGGCTGGCCTTGAGGCTCTTGAGTCCCTCGACCTGAGTCATACGGGCATCGGGGACGCCGGATTGGCACACCTGGCTGGCCTTG
Source organism: uncultured Planctomycetota bacterium (assembly GCA_963845755.1). Classification (GTDB taxonomy): domain Bacteria; phylum Planctomycetota; class Planctomycetia; order Isosphaerales; family Isosphaeraceae; genus CAWJTV01. The sequence continues at coordinate 180,491 of CAWJTV010000030.1, read as the reverse complement.
AGGCTCTTGAGGACTTGATCCTCGTTGACAGCAAGATCAGTGAAGCCGCCCTCGATGCGTTCCGGCGGGCTCATCCGTCGGTGGGCATCGTCACGGAGCCACCACCCAAGGGAGCCATTAACCCATTCACTGGCAAGCCTATGTGAGCAGTGTCCCGCCTGACCTCGCGATCAAGCGGACCCAGGCCGCCGCGAGCGATGGAAGCGGTGAATCAGAGTCTTCCTCCGTAGGATCCCTGCGCCCTGCGCAACTGGGGATTCCGAATTCCGGATTCGAGATTCCGGATTCCGGAATCATTCCCCTTCGGGAATCCGGAATCGCGAATCGGGAATCCCTCTTGGGTTGCGGCCGGAGGCCGCGTTAGAGTCTTCCTCCGTAGGATCCCTCCGCCCTCGCGCAACTGGGGATTCCGAATTCCGGATTCGCGATTCCGGATTCCGGAATCATTCCCCTTCGGGAATCCGGGATCGCGAATCGGGAATCCCGATTGGGTTGCGGCCGGAGGCCGCGTTAGGGATTCCAGTTGACGCGCGACCGCCCATTCCGCCGGTGCGATGACTTGGAGGGGTGATGAACGAAACGGACGACCGACTCGTGGGCGACCCCGTCTGGGAGCTGTTCGCCTACCCGGCTCCAGGACCGGCCCAACCCGCCTCTCGAATCCGTCGTTACGGACCATGGCTGATCGTGGCCGGTCTGATTGCGCTGGGTTGGTTCCTGTTCCCACCCTTGGCCGTCGTGACGGCCGGCCTATCGGTCGCCGCCCGGGATTTCCGACGGGGGCGACAGCTCGCCCGATCGATCCCCAGCAAGGCCGGCGGCACGATCTGCGCCGGTTTACCTATGCCTGGGGGGCCTGGAAGCTCGGAATGGCCGGCTTCGTGTTGATGTTGGCCTCCGTATTCCTCTCCGCGCACGCGATGAAACGACGCGAAATGCCCTCGGCGGGCCTGGCATCGATGTTTCTGGTCATGGGGGGTTTCACTTTGTCGGCGGCGTTGACAGCTTCGGGCCTGGTAGCGGCTTACCGATCGGGAATGCGCGTCTGGATCGGCAAGGGGGTGAATCAGGCCAGGACGCTCCTGATGGCCATGTTGATCGTGGGATTTGTCTTCGTGGCTCTCGTTCCGATGAGCCTTTGGCTCTCCGCGCGCTTTCCGCGGGCAATCGACGCTCAGCCCGCTGCCCTTCCGGACTTCCTGGCGTTCTGTAGTTGCCTGTTCGTCGGCCCCTTGCTTATCGTCCTCGTTCTCGACCGGATCAGTCGACGAATCATCGCCAACCGTCCCGGCAAGTTCGGGCCGAAGGTGCCGACCGTGGGGAAATGGAACACCTAACGCGGCCTTCGGCCGTAACCCAATCGGGATTCCCGATTCGCGATTCCGGATTCCCGAAGGGGAAGGATCCGGGAATCCGGAATCGCGAATCCGGAATTCGGAATCCCCAGATGCGCGAAGGGCGAGGGATCCTACGGAGGAAGACTCTAACGCGGCCTTCGGCCGCAACCCAATCGGGATTCCCGATTCGAGATTCCGGATTCCCGAAGGGGAATGATCCGGGAATCCGGAATCTCGAATCCGGAATTCGGAATCCCCAGATGTGCGGCACGGCGCAGGGATCCTACGGAGGAAAACTCTAGAGTGGCAACTGAGCAGTCCTCTCGGCTGAAATCATGGAATTTCACGCAAAATGCCCCTCAAGGTATCCTCGTCGTCTCGACACTCCTCGGCTCCTGGCTCGCGATGCAGGCGGCGCACGAGTTGGGGCATGTCCTCGGGGCCCTGCTCACCGGCGGCGAGATCGCCACCGTCGACCTGCATCCGCTCAGGATCTCGCACACCGAGATGATCGACAACCCTCATCCGCTGGTCGTCGTCTGGGCCGGGCCCTTGGTGGGCGTGCTGTTGCCGCTGATCGTCTGGGGCCTGCTCGCGGCGACTCGGGTGCCTGGCGGCATTCCTCGCGCGGTTCTTCACCGGGTTCTGTCTGATCGCGAATGGGGCTTACCTCGGCGTCGGCTCGTCTCTCGGCACCGGGGATTGCGGGGAGATGCTTCGGCAAGGGTCACCCGTCTGGGTACTGAGGGTCTTCGGTGCGGTCGCGGTACCGATAGGCTTCTGGCTGTGGAACGGCCAGGGTCCGCATTTCGGATTGGGTACCGCCCGGGGGAATGTCAACCATCGCGTGGCCTACACCAGCCTGGCGATGTTCCTGCTCCTCGTACTCTTGGGACTGATCGTTGACGGTCTATAGTCATGTTCACAGAGAGTCATCATTCGCTGATTTACCAAGAGATTTAGGGACTCCGGCCATGCGACCGTTCCGATTCCGCTACACCGTGCGCCGGATGATGGTCGCGACGGGGATCATCGCCCTGTTACTGGGTGGACTTGTCTGGATCGACAGAATGAGGCAACGCTCGGCCGCTTATCGCCAGCGGGCCGCGGCCTTTGCCTGGATCAGATTCCACTCCGGCCACGCGGTATTCATCGACGGTAGATGGGTAGAAAGGAACCCCGTTGTGCGGGTCCGCGATGCCTGGGCCCGGCATATGGCCCAGAAGTATTGGCGTCTCTCCGACTATCCGTGGTTGCCCGTCGAGCCCGATCCGACGCCTCCCGCCGAGGCCCTCTCCGTTCTCACGGACACGTTGGAACCGCGGCCAGCACCATCGATCGACTTTGCAAAGGGGCTCCGCTTCACGAGTCCCCCATCCTGGACCTTCCTCTGGACCTGGCGACCGTGAACCATGCATTGACCCGACGCATCCGCCCTGACTGCTGGAGATGAAGCACGCCCTTGGGAAACGGACGGGAATCATCCAGAGCCCAACTGTGCGCGCAGGATTACCGCTGCCTCACCGTGATCAGGGGATTACGTTTCGCGAGGTCCGCAATCCCGGCGTCGGTCACCCCGGATTCGCGAACGGTGACGGTCCGAAGACTCTTCGAACCCGCCAGGTTCATCAACCCGGCGTCGGTCACTTTCGTCTGGGACACGTCCAGGTCGCGGAGCGCGGAGAACCCACCCAGCGTGAGCATCCCGGCATCGGTGACGTTCGTCTTCCGCAAGTCGAGATCGTATAGCAGAGGTAGGTCTTTCAGTACGGGCAAGGAGGAGTCATCGACCGGCGTGTAAGCCAGGCACAAGTACCCAATCGCGGTAAGCGGGCGCAGAGGTTCCAGTCGGGTGACTCGCGTGCCATGGAGGCTGAGAGTTTTCAATTGGGAAAGATGCCCGAGGTGACGAAGACCTTTCGTGGTGATCGCCTGGTCGAAGAGGTAAAGAGAATCCAGGTTCACCATCCCCTGGAGATTCGGGAGCCAGGCCTCCGTCAGTTGGTTCCGGCTGGGGAGCATGAGTCGCTCCAGCTTGGTGAGCCGCTTGAGGAACGTCATGTCCTCGTCTCGTAACGGAATCTTGCCGAGCTTCAGGTCGCGGAGGTCGGTCATCCCAGCCACGAGCCGGAGCGGTCCGGCGGTGAGGTCCTTCTGGTTCAGCACGAGGTGTTGGAGATGCTTGAGGTTCCGGATGCGCTCGACGCCGGAGTCCGTCACGCTCGCGTTCTCGACCCACAGTTCTTGAAGCCAGGGGAGGCGACAGGCCGCCTGCAATCCGACATCATCGCACCGCGCGCCCATCAGGTGGACCGACGACACCGACTCCAGGAAGTCAGGTCCGAGTGCCCGACGGGCCCACTCGGGCCATGGGGGCTTCGGTCGGGAGGGGTACGGTTGCTTGTAGGACCACTGCCAGCTATAGGCGCAACTCCCTCCGTTTCGCGTGATCGTCGCGACGGCGTCACGCTGGACGCGGGCTTCGTGGATCAGCCAACCGAGTCCGCCACCAACGCTGAGGACGAGGATGATCAGCGTCCGCAGGCGGATTCGGAAGATGCGCCTCCAGGGTTTCCACCCGGATTGATCGTCCATGGCACGTCCTTTGGTATGACGAATTTGGCTGCTGTCAGAGAGAACTGTTGCCGGGATCCCTCCGCCTCTGTGATTCAACGTCGTCGGAACGCCTTGCCACCCCCTGAAGTTAACCGAGTTTCTTGCGATTATCATCCAACCTCGTAAAATGTTCGAGGAGTTCGAGGGTCGAGCCGGACGTGACCGTCCAGGAACCAAGACCCATCTTCGGCCGCGGTCCGGGAGGTCAATCATGTCTCGCGATGCAGTGGGCTTCCTCTTGCTCCTGGCGCTCTGGACCGGCCTGCGCCGGCCGCGGCCATCAGCCCGCCCTATAGCGACCGGATCGAGCGCTGGCGGCAGCAGCGCGAGGCCGGCCTGAAGGCCGAGGACGGCTGGCTGAGCGTTAGCGGTCTGTCGTGGCTCCGGACGGGCGAGACCCGGATCGGCAGCGATCCGAGCAACGATATCGTGCTCCCGGCCCACGCCCCGGCCTCGGTCGGCACGATGACGCTCCAGGAGGGAAAAGTCCATTTCCAGACTGCGTCCGGCGTGACGGTCACGCGGGATCAGAAGCCATTCGAATCCGGGGAAATCCATTCCGATGCCGACGCGCACCCCGACACCCTCGCCGTGGGCGACATCAAGCTGATCCTGATCAAACGGGGTCAGCGCCTGGCCCTTCGACTCAAGGACAATCTCAGTCCGCTTCGCAAGGAATTCGCCGGATTGCGGTGGTATCCCATCAATGCGGACTGGCAGATCGAGGCGCGGTTCGTCGCCTACCCATCCCCGACGAAGCTGGTCATGGATACGATCGTCGGCGAGACGGAGATCGAGGACAGCCCGGGTTACGTGAGCTTCGAGCGCGAGGGGAAGGAATACCGCCTCCAGGCTATCAAGTTGAAGGATGGCCGGCTGTGGTTCGTCTTCCGCGACAAGACCAGCGGTCGGACGACCCACGGCGGCGCCCGGCAACTCTACGCCGCTCCGCCGATTGACGACCTCGTCACTCTCGACTTCAACTGCGCCGTCAACTTGCCGTGCCGCCTACATCCCCTACGCCACCTGCCCGCTGGCGCCGCCGCAGAACCGCCTGTCCCTGGCTATCGAGGCCGGCGAGCTGAAGTATGAGCCGCATCGCGCCGCCGAGCCAACGTCTGGCAATCAGGGTCATTGAGATCGGGGCGTCTCGCCGAGCAATCCGAACTTCGCGCCGATGGCCGCAACATGCGGAGACCTTCCCGCCCCCACGGTCGGGCGCCCCCGCCACCACGCACGCATGGATGGACAAATGCGGTCCATAATCCACAGCCTTTTCTTTTTTTTCGAATTCTTTAACTCCTGGCTAGGTTGAGATTTCGGGAGCACGAATGTCCGATTTCGGCCGTAGGTGCATTAACGTTTTTGAAAACCTGCGGCATCCTAATAGTAGAGCGCGCACGACCGTTATTTCGAAGCGACACCAGAGCCCTTCCGACACAGATGAAGCAGAGAAATCGGACCATCCCGCCTTCCGAATTCGGAATGCCGCCAGTCCGCGCCCAGTCGAGGCACAGCTATCCGGAAGTCGCTTCGTACCAAAGAGATGGGAGATGGGGCCCTCCCGATTCTTTGACTAGAAGTGTCATATTGTGCCACGATCCGCGGCGGGAATACCGCGCCACCCGCTGCATCCATCGGGCACTGCTGAGCAAGGTGTCCCTACCAAAGGCGGGACGGCAGCAACGAGCCGCCAGTCTCCACCCCGGTTGGGCAGGCCATGACGCCCTCGCAAGGACAATCCGGACGCGGCTGGATATAATTCGACCGCATCGGATGCGTGGAATCGCCAAAGTCCGACGGGATGTGATCGGCCGGTCGCCCCGGGAGATTGTCGGGGTCGTTTCGATTCGGGGTTTCGGCCCGACCGTCGCGCCACGCGGCTCCGAGGATGGGGAGGTACACCACCATGGCCAAGCAACACGGTCGCGAGCGTCAGGCCCCGGCACCGACATCGGAGGCCGCTTCCCGGCCGAAGGGCGTCGGCGAGGAGGTCGAGGTCCGCGGTCATATCGTTGACTCGTTGCTCCTCCCCAAGATCCTGGACCGGATCCTCCTGATGGGCGGGACGTTCGAGATCCGCGAGTGCAAGATCGGAGTCCACCGGTCGGACCCGAGCTACGCCCGGATCGCGATCCGGGCCGACAACCACAAGACGCTCGGCGCCATCCTGGGAGACGTGGTCGAACACGGCGCCTCGCCCGTGCATCCGGAAGACGCCCAGGTGGTCCTTGCCGATATCGCCGGGGCCTTCCCGGAAGAGTTCTACAGCACGACGAACCAGCCGACGCAGGTCCGCATCCACGGTCGATGGGCCGACGTTGACGACCAGGAGATGGACTGCGGGATCGTCGTTGACCGCGAACGGTGGCGCGCCCGTTGCATCCCCATGATCCACGTTGAGGTCGGCATGCCGATCGTCGTCGGATACGCCGGTGTGCGCGTGCTGCCGCTCGAGCGATCGCGCGAGGTCAGTCTCTTCGGGTTCATGAGCTCGACCGTTTCCAGCGAGAAGCCCAAGTCGGTCGGCCTCCGGGGAGTCATCGACACGATCCGGGAGACCCGTGCCGAGGGGAAGAAGGTCTTGCTGGTCGGTGGGCCGGCGATCGTGCATACCGGCTCGGCCGGACATGTCGCGCAGCTCATCCGGGACGGATGGGTCCAGGTCCTCTTTGCCGGCAACGCCCTTGCGACCCACGACATCGAGCAATCGCTCTACGGGACCAGCCTCGGCGTCTCCCTCTCGCGCGGCGAGCCGCTCGAACATGGTCACGAGCACCACCTTCGCGCGATCAATACCATCCGGCGCCTTGGGGGGATCACACAGGCGGTCGAGAAGGGCGCCCTGACGTCCGGGATCATGTACGAGGCGATCCGGGCGAGAATCGACCTGGTCCTGGCCGGCTCAATCCGCGACGACGGCCCTCTCCCTGATGTGATCTCCGATACCCTCGTAGCCCAGGACCGCATGCGCGAGGCAATCCACGGCGTCGGATTCGCACTCCTGATCGCCACGGCGCTCCACTCGATCGCCACGGGAAACCTGCTTCCCGCGCAAGTGAAGGTCGTCAGCGTCGACATCAATCCGGCGACCGTGACCAAGCTGGCCGACCGCGGCACTTTCCAGACCATCGGATTGGTGACCGACGTCGAGCCGTTCTTGCGATCACTTGTGATGGGACTGACCGCGGCCGAAGAGTGACGTCATGGATACCGCAAGTACACACCGAATCCTGATGTGTCCGCCGGATCACTTCGGGATCGAATACGAGATCAATCCCTGGATGAACGTCCGGGTCGGAAGCGACACCGAACGCTCCCGACTCCAGTGGACTGCGCTCCACGGCACGCTCCAGGAACTCGGCGTCCTGGTCGACCAGATCGATCCGGTCCCGGGCCTGCCCGACCTGGTCTTCACGGCCAATGCCGGCGTGGTCTACCGCAATCTTTTCATCAGTTCTCGATTCCGATTCGGCGTCCGGCAAGGCGAGACTCCCCATTTCGAGGATTCGGCGCGGCGCCGTGGGTTCGAGGTCGTGAACCTCCCGGAAGGCTTCCAATTCGAGGGGGCGGGCGACGCCTTGTTCTGCGGCGAGACGCTCTTCGCAGGCTATCGATTCCGCAGCGACGTGCGGAGTCACCAGTGGGTCGGCGAGCGGCTGGGCGTCGAGGTCCTGCCGATGGAGCTGATCGATCCCCGATTCTACCACCTGGATACCTGTTTCTGCCCGCTGGCGCCCGACTGGGCCCTGTATTACCCGGGCGCATTCGACGATTACGGCCGATCCGTGTTGCGCGACCGCATCCCCCACCTAATCGAGGTCGTGGCCGAGGAAGCCGCTTCGTTCAGTTGCAATGCGGTCGTCGTCGGCAGGACGGTCGTGCTCAACGAGGGCGCACCGAAGCTGGCTGCCACCTTGAAGGGCGCGGGTTACGCCGTGCGGCCGCTCGGCTTCTCGGAATTCATCAAGTCCGGCGGGAGTGCCAAGTGCCTGACGCTCCGAATCGACGGCGAAGAGGCAGCGAGCTGGAAGCAGGGCGCGTCGGTCAATCAGGGCGGCCCCAAAGTCTGAATTCGATTTGAGGTCTTCGATGAAAGAACTGTACATCCTGAGGCATGGGATCGCCGTCGAACCGGGAACGCCCGGCATCCCGGACGACGAGCGGCCCTTGACGGCCAAGGGGCAGAAACGGATGCACGAGATCGCCCGCGGCGTGCGCCGGCTCGATCTGCGGCTCGAAGGCATCGTCACCAGTCCGCTCCCCAGAGCCCGAGAGTCCGCGGAGATCGTCGCCGAGGAGCTGGATGCCGACGATCGACTGGAAACCGCCGAGATCCTCGCAGCCGGATCCGATGCGGCATCGATCCAGAACTGGCTTCGGGAGCGGACCCAGGAGCGTCTCATGATCGTCGGCCACAATCCGGCCCTCAGTGACCTGATCACGCTCCTGATCCTGGGCAAGCGGAGACTGGGCCCGCAGGTCTGTGACCTCAAGAAAGGCGGAATCGCCGCTCTCGGACCCTCGGCCGCGGCCCCCGATCGGTTCAACCTCCTCTGGATCGCGACGCCCCGCCTGATTCGGCGGCTGGCCGAAGGCCGGGATCGTTAAGAAGAGCTCAGATGGATGTCACAGGAATTACGTACCTGGACATGCTCATTATCAGCATTTATGGAGACTTTCATCCGAGAATCGGCCGATCTCAGGGCACCGACGCCCCGGCCATCGCAGTCGCGGGCTGGCTGATCGGGCTGGTCTCGCAGAGCTCGATGGCCATGTTCTGGAACTCGACCTGGCAGCGGATGCTCGGCTCGTTCGCGCCGGCCGGTGGGACGCGGCGATAGGTCCCGTCCACGTGAAGCTCGCGTGCCTTGACGTTGTCGGCGAGGACCACACCCAGGATGCCGTCGATCAGGCGACGCTTGAGCTGGGGGCTCTCGATCGGGAACATGATCTCGACGCGGCGGCGGAAGTTTCGCGGCATCCAGTCCGCCGACGCGAGGAAGACCTCGCGATCGTCGCCGTTCTGGAAGTAGGTGATCCTCGAGTGTTCCAGATACTTGTCGATGATGCTGATGACCCGGATGTTCTCGGAGACTCCCGGCATCCCGGGGCGCAGGCAGCAGGTCCCGCGGACGATCAGGTCGATCCGCACGCCCGCCTGCGAAGCCCGGTAGAGCGACTCGATGATCTTGGGATCGACCAGAGAATTCATCTTGGCGATGATCCGCGCCGGCAGGCCGGCCTCGGCATTGGTCCGTTCGCGGTCGATCAGCGCCCCGAGGCGGTTGGCCAGGTGCTTGGGTGCCACGATCAGCCTGTTCCACTGATTCCCCTGCGAGTACCCCGTAAGGAGGTTGAACAGATAAGTGGCGTCCTGGCCAAACTCGGGTCGGCAGGTGAAGAAGCTCAAATCGGTGTACTGCCGGCCGGTCGTCGGGTTGTAGTTCCCGGTGCCGAGGTGGACGTATCGACGGATCCCGTCGTGCTCGCGGCGCACGACCAGGGCCGCCTTGCAGTGGGTCTTGAGGCCGACGATCCCGTAGACGACGTGGACGCCCGCTTTCTGGAGCATTCGGGCCTTGTCGATGTTGTTCTCCTCATCGAGCCGGGCCTGGAGCTCGACGAGTGCAGTAACCTGTTTGCCCAGCTCGGCCGCACGGGCCAGTGCCGTGATGATCGGGTTGGCATCCGCCGTGCGATAGAGGGTCATCTTGATCGCCAGGACCTGCGAATCCTCCGAGGCCTGCTCGATGAATTGCACGACCGTCCCGAACGACTCGTACGGGTGGTGGACCAGGATGTCCTGGTCGCGGATGGCAGCGAAGACATTCTTGCGATTGGCCAGCACCGCCGGCATCTGCGGCTCGAACGGCAGATCGCGCAGGTCGCGGAATCCCTCCAGCTTCCAGAGGCCCGCCAGCGCCGTCAGGTCGACGGGACCTGGGATCTTGTAGACGTCGCGCTCCTCCAACTCCAGCGCCGATGCCGAGAGCAATTGGGCGAGGAAGCCGTCGTCCGCCCGATCCGAGATCTCCAGCCGCACGGCGGCGCCCCACTTGCGCTGGCGGAGGGTTTCCTCGATCGTCGAGAGCAGGCTGCTGCGGACCTCATTCTCCTGGATCGAAAGATCGCTGTTGCGCGTCGCGCGGAACGCCACCCTCTCGGTCGTGCGGTAGCCGCCGAAGAGCGCGTCCAGCCGCGGTCCGATGACGTCCTCCAGCAGTACGAGCCGGCGCTGCCCATCGGCCTCATCGGGAAGCGGTACCAGGCGGTTGAACACCGTAGGGACCTGGAGCACCGCATAGAGTGGGCGCGCATGGGGCTTGTCGGATTCGATCCGAAGCAGGAGGTTCAGGCTCTTGTTGTGGACGTGGGGAAACGGGTGCGCCGGATCGATCGCCAGCGGCGTCAGCACCGGATAGACCTGCGAGTCGAAGTACTCGTCGAGGAACGCGTTCTGGGACTCGGTCAGCTCCGCCGGCTCACACAGGCGGATGCCATGCTTGAGCAATTGAGGGCGGATCTCCGTGAGCCAGACCTCGTACATCCGGCCGACGAAGTCATGGGCACGGCGCGAGATCTCGATGAGCTGCGCCAGGGGCCCCATGCCGTCGGGAGGCGGATCCTGCGGCTCGAGGTTCTCGTAAATCTGAGCCTGGAGCCCGGCGACGCGGACCTCGAAGAACTCATCGAGGTTCGATGCGCAGATCGCCAGGAACCTGAGCCGCTCCATCAACGGATTCGACGAGTCGCGCGCTTCTTCCAGCACGCGTTCGTTGAAATCCAACCAGCTCAGCTCGCGGTTGAGGAACCACCCCGGCTCCGCCGTGCCCGGCGCCACGGGCGCCGGCAGGGTGGTCGCCACCTGTCCGTTGAGTTGATGAGTAGCCATGACCCACACGTTCTGTCGCAGTCCTGTCCCGCGCCGATGGCCGAGCCTTCCCGGACCTCCAGCCTGATCCACCCACGCCTCTTCAAGCTCGCCTGGAGATCCTGGGCCGACTTTCCGCCCGGACGAGCCCCCGGAGGATCCGCGCATTGCGCACGTCCAGATCTTCTCCGTCTTCCGTCCCCTTGGGAGTCTCCAGGATCATCGGCAGATCGCGGAACCGCGGATCGTTCACAAGATTTCGAAACGGCTCCAATCCCATGCGACCGGCCCCGATCGCCGCGTGACGATCGACTCGGCTGCCACATTCGCGACAACTGTCATTCAGGTGCCAGACGCGGAGACGATCCAGGCCGACTGACCGGTCCAGCCGGTCGATCGTTTCATGGTACTCCTCCGGCGTATCCAAGCGATAGCCCGCCGCGAAAATATGGCACGTATCCGCGCAGACACCCAGCCGCTCGGGGCATCCGACACGGTCGAAGATCGCACCGAGGTGCTCAAAGCGGTGTCCCAGGCTTGTCCCCTGGCCGGCCGTCGTTTCCAGGTCGATCCGGACCTCCAACCCTTCGGTGCGGCGGTGGACCTCATCGAGCGACTCCGCGATCCGCGTCAATCCCGCGTCCACTCCTTCACCCTTGTGAGCTCCCGGATGAAGCACCAGGTCGGTGATGCCCAGGAACTGACAGCGTTCCACTTCCACGACCAGCGCAGCGATCGACTTCCGCCGAAGCGGGTCGTCAGGGCTGGCCAGGTTGATCAGGTAGGACGTGTGGGCCACCGGGCTGACGATCCCCGTCTGTGCGAGCGCCGTCCGAAACGCCTCGCCATGGCCTGCCGACAAAAGGGGAGCATCCCACCGGTTATTATTCTTCGTGAACAGTTGAACGGTAGCGAACGCGACCGCGTGGGCCGCCCAGATTGCCCGGTCGCATCCACCAGTTATCGACATGTGTGCGCCGAGTTTTAGCGAGTCCGACGGTGGGCCACTCCGCCGAGGTACGGCGCGATTCATCGGAATGCCTCCTCCTGGCAAGGATGGTTTCTTGAGGAATCCGTCACTTGCGGACGGCGACGCTTCGATCCTACAATGAAGGCGACGCTCGTCAATCCAGGGAAATGGCCGGGGATTCGACCATGGGATTGCTGATCTTGGCCGGCATCCTGCCCGTCGTTGTCGTGGTGGCCTGCCTGATCATCAGGCGGCCCCTCCGGCAAATCGTGGAAGACGTGCATGTCGACCACGCTCGGGAACTCTTCCATCAGCAGCGCGAATGGTTGGAGGCCCGGTTCATCTCGGTCCTGGGTCGGGTCGATCCCGCGGAGGGCCATCGGTGGGAGTCGGCGCAGTGGCATGACGAGGTGCTGTGGGCCCGCGACCGCCAGACTCGCCACCTGCTCGCCCTGGTCTGCGTCCACTTCGAGCCCGCACCGTTCGACCTGGTCCAGATGAGCCATCACGCCACGGCCCTTTTCGAGTTCCGCAAAGGTCGGTGGCACGTCGAAGGCAAACGGCTTGACGAAGTACGGCCCAACGAAGCCGTCGGTCACAACCAGCGTTTCGAGGCGGTCGCAATCTCGCCTTCCCCACCGCGTCGCGTCGGCTGACGAACTCAGCGGCGGTGATCGACAGATGCTCGGGCATCCTACCCCTCACCGACGCCGTGACGGGCAAGCTTTCCGAGCGTCCAGGTATCGTCGTCATTCCAGGATCTGCGGCGTGAGACACGTTGCGTAACTTGATGTATTCCTCCAGATCGAAATCGTCCAGAGCGCAATACTCGAGGAGCGGCTTCTCCCGACGCTCGACCTCGGCACAAGCGGCCGCCAATCGATGTGCCACAGCATGGGGAATCACGCAGACGCCGTGCTTGTCGGCGTGGATCAGATCACCGCAAAGGATCTCAACGCCGCCGATCGATACGGGCGTACCAAATTCGACGAGCCGGACATAGGCGTGGCTGACGCAGGGATTCAGGCCGAAGAGCTGGAAACCCAGCGCGTGTACTTCATCGAGGTCTCGCGGGCAACCGCTGGTAATGTGCCCAACACACCCAAGCTTCTGGTGGATCGTCGCGGTCACTTCGCCGAACTGGGCTCCCAGTCCAGGCGGGTCGTCGAGATCCTCTCCGACCGCGATCTTGGGTCCGGGGTGACTAGCCACGTATCGGAAGTAGTCCCCCAGCAGGTCGAGGACCGGCTCTCCGGCATCGGCCGGCGCGGCGCGCGTCTTCGAGGTCACCGCGTAGCCGACGATGGAGCCCAGGTCCGGCAGCAGGCATCGGATCGTGTGCGGCAAGAATCCGGTATGACGGGGACGAACGTTGAACAGCTCGATGGCATTCGAGATCGTCGGTGTGCTCACGCGCCTCAGCGTTCTCAATTCCGAGGGACTCAACCTCGATTCCTCTTCCGACATGCTTCCAGGTCCTCTTTGTCTCTCTGGGATCTTCAATGCGTAGTTTAGGAGTACCGAGGATAACATACAGACCAGTCGTCTGGGAGCCAGGATCCTGACACCCGAGCGCGGAGGGAGCAGGAACGCTAATGTCGCCACATCCGGGTGTAGCCAAACGTCAATAGGAGAACTCGACGAATTTTGATAGGGTGGAAGGACGTTGGGGCAAGATAGCTTGATCATGGAGGATCGTCATGTTTCGCGGCTCGCCTACCGATTCGGCCCAGGATGCCCGTCTTCAGCGACTTCTCGGGATGGTCAAGGAAGAATTCTTCGCGGTTGATCAGACGGGTGCGGGGCTCGACTTCGCCACCATCGAGCAACGCGCTCACGAAGCCGGTCGCAAGGTGGCACGCCTGCTCTGCGAGCAAACCGCGTCTCAATGCGCCGAGTCCGCCGAGCACGAGCAACCCTGTCCCGGTTGCGGCCAGGCTTGCGCCGGAACCATCCAAGAGCGACCGCTGGAGACCCGCGACGGGCCGATCTCCCTCAAAGAGGCACGGCACTCTTGCCCGCGATGCCGGCGGGTCTTTTTCCCCCAATAGACCGCGCCAGGGCTTGGATCACCGCGGCTATAGCCCGACGATGCGGGCAATCCTGGTCGCGATGGCCATCGCCGCCCGCTCGTTCGCCGAGGCCGCGAAATTGGCCGGCATCGCTGCGGAACTGAAGATCTCACCCCGCCACCTCCAGACGCTCTGCCAGGAACAGGGAGGCATCGGAGTCGATGAGCAAACCGAGCGGACGACGGCCTATAAAGATCGCCCGTTGATGACGCCGACGACGGCCGCGAATCCGCCGATCGAGTTGGCCGCCGTCATGATCGATGGCGGTCGTATTCAGGTGCGCCAACCCGACCACGGGCCGGGGGTCCACGAGCCGGCTTGGAGGGAGACCAAGACGGCCGTCCTGCTGCGGATGAAGCGTCAGGTATCCGACGTCGATCCACAGCCGAACCTCCCCACGTGCTTTGCTGGACCTCTGGGATCGGCTGTCGAGCTGCCACCGGCGAGTGAATCGGCGACCCCGGCCGAGAAACCGGACTGGAGACCGGTCCCGGTGGTCCGCTCCGGGCTGGCCACCTTGAATGACAGCGAGACGTTCGGTTGGATGGCGGCTGCCGCCGCGGACCGGCGCGGCTTCTTCACCGCCACGGCCAAGGCCTTCGTCAGCGACGGCCTGCCGTATAACTGGTCGATCCAGCGTCGTCACTTCGCCGACTTCGAGCCGATCCTGGATTTCGTCCACGCCGCGGAACACGTGCACGCCGCGGCCAAGGCCACTGGCCAAGGCGTTGAGTTGGGCCGGCACTGGGCGGAGTCGTGCTGGGAAGGTCGCGTCGGGGACGTCCTGGGCGAGATCGCCGATCACCAAAGCCGGATCGATCCACCGACGAATCCCAAAGACGACCCCGACCATCCCTGGTGCGTGCTCGATCGCGAGCGCGGCTACTTGGAGAATAATCAGTCGCGCATGGACTACCCGCGCTACCGCCGGGTCGGATTACCCATCACCAGCAGCCCGGTGGAATCGTGGGTCAAGCAGCTCAACCAGCGCGCCAAAGGGAGCGAGAAATTCTGGAACAACAACGCCAACCCCGAGGCCGTGCTCAACCTCCGCGCGGCTTGGCTCAACGACGACGAGGAATTCATCGACCAGATTCGCAACCGGCCAGGTCATCCCTACGCGCGGCCAGGTCGCGACACGCAA
This sequence comes from uncultured Planctomycetota bacterium, assembly GCA_963845755.1. Taxonomy (GTDB): domain Bacteria; phylum Planctomycetota; class Planctomycetia; order Isosphaerales; family Isosphaeraceae; genus CAWJTV01. Next base: position 165,478 of record CAWJTV010000030.1, on the reverse strand, counting down.
GCACCCATCGCTGCGTGAAAAATCATTAGCGTTCCTGCACCCGAGCGCGGAAGATCCGACTCGGATGAAGGCTCAGCTTGGCCCTGCGCTGGGAAGACGCTAATCTGGTGGTTGAGACGAACCCCATCTTGATCGTGTTGCCGCGCTCGCGTCAGGAAGGTCGTCCGTTACGCTCCCAAGCCGCGGAGCGAGAAGTACTGGAATCGCTGGATGTAGCGACGGGCCATCGGAATTCGCAACCCGTGCGCTGAAGCTCCTTTCGGAACGTTGATCGATCTGTCGGGAAGTGATCTCATGCCTGAATCGAACGAGAATCCGTCGCAGAAACCCGCCCCGAAGGCCCAGCCCAACGCAGCCTCGACTCGACCGGAGACGGACGAGGATTACAACCGCGCGCTGGCTGCGGAAACGCGCCGGACGGCCGGTGAGCCGCTGGCGGCGGACATTCCGCTCAAGCGGCAATGGGACGCCGAACTGGAGGCGGAGCTGGAAGCCACGCTCAGCGGCTTCGATCCGAAGAGCATGGAGGTCGCCTCGCCCCGTGCCCCGCGTCCCCAGGGCGAACGAACTGCGGACCAGCGGGCCGAACGCGGCCAAGAAGGGCGGCCGGGACCCCGTTCCGGCAAGGTCATCAGCGTCCGCGGGAAGACGATCTTCGTCGATATGGGGGGCAAGAGCGAGGGAATCCTCACGGTCGACCAATTCGAGGGGAAGGACCTCCCCGAGCCTGGCGCGACGATCGACGTCGTCATCGATCGGTTCGACCCGGCGGAAGGCGTCCTGCTCCTTCGCCTCAAGGGCGCGGCGATCGAGGCCGACTGGACCAATCTCAAGAAGGGAGTCGTTGTCGAGGCCCGAGTGACCAAGGTGATCAAGGGGGGCGTCGAAGTTGACGTCAACGGCATCCGCGGCTTCCTCCCGATCAGCCAGATCGACCTGTCGCGAATCGATGATGCCGCGAGTTACGTCAATCAGAAGTTCAAGGCGATCGTGACCGAGGCCAACCCGCGTGAGAAGAACCTTGTCATCTCGCGACGGGAATTGCTGGAGCAAGAACGGGCCGAGCAGCGCGAGCCGCACCTGGGCCGAGCTCGAAGAAGGCCAGGTCCGCGAGGGTGTCATTCGCTCGGTCAAGGATTTCGGCGCCTTCGTTGACCTCGGCGGAGTTGACGGCCTGCTCCCCATCGGGGAGATGAGCTGGTCGCGCCTCGGTAAGGTTGACGACCTGGTCAAGATCGGCGACAAGGTCACGGTCAAGGTCCTGAAGATCGACCGGACGACGCGCAAGCTCACTCTCGGTCTGAAACAGCTCACACCGAGTCCCTGGGCGACCGCCGGCGAGAAATACTTGCGCGGGACGATGATTAAGGGAAAGGTCACCCGGACCATGGAGTTCGGCGCGTTCGTCGAGCTCGAACCCGGCGTCGAGGGCCTCATTCACATCTCGGAGTTGTCACCGACCCGCGTACGTCGCGTCGCCGACATCGTGCAGCTCGCCCAGGATGTCGAGGTCCGCATCCTCAAGGTCGAGCCGGAGATCAAACGAATCGCCCTGTCGCTCCTGCCCGACCCCAGGAAAACCCCGGCCGAGCCCGAGGAAGAGGAAGCGGAAGACGATGAGACTCCGCCGGCACCCAAGCCCGAGCGCAAGATCCCCCTCAAGGGCGGCCTGGGCGATCGCGATCGGAGAAAATGAATTCGCCGGCACGAGTCGTACACTGAGTTTCTGAGACTCCGACTGGATTCATGACCTCGTCCTCTGAATCTCTTCTCAATACAACGCCGTCTCCTCAGCACAGCCCAACATCAAATTGAGGTTCTGCACTGCGACCCCGGCCGCTCCTTTGATGAGGTTATCAAGACAAGCCAGGACCAGGATCCGCCCTTTCACAACGCGAACTGTCAGATCGCAAAAGTTTGTAAAGGCGGTGTCCTTGGTCGCGGGGAGGTGGCCAACGACCCGGATGAACGGAGCACCCGCGTAGAACGATCGATAGAGTGCGAGCAGGTCGTGCTCGACGGCCTGGCGCTTGGGCTGGGCATAGATCGTGGCGAAGATCCCGCGATCCATCGGCACCAGGTGTGGCGTGAAGATCACCTCGACCGGTTCTCCCCGAGCGCGGCTGACGTGGGTCAGCACTTGGTCGATCTCCGGCGTATGACGATGCCGGCCGACGCTGTAGGCCGAGAGGTTCTCGTTGCACTCGGGGAAGTGGTAGTTGAGTTTTGGCGACCGACCCGCTCCGGTGACACCGCTCTTGGCGTCGATGATGATGCCGGTCCTTTCGATCAAGTCCTCGGCGATCAAGGGCGCCAGGGCCAGGATGCTCGCCGAGGTGTAGCAGCCGGGATTGGCGATCAGGTTAGCCTGGAAAACGCCATCGTAAAGCTCCGGAAGCCCGTAGACCGCCTCGCTCAGGCCCTCGGGATCCGTGTGGGGATGGCCGTACCAGTCGGCATAGACCTGGGCGTCTTTCAGGCGATAGTCGGCGCTCGAGGTCGATGATCCGGACGCCATGCCGCCGGAGGTCCGGGACCACGGCCATGCTCGCGGTATGCGGCAAGGCCAGGAACGCGATGGAGGCCCGCTCGGCGATCCGGCCGGCATCGAATGCCTCGCAGTTCAGGTCGATCCGGCGTGCCAGGCTGGGATGAAGGGACTCCAGCCGGGGGGACTCGTCCTGCCGCGACGTTGCCGCAGTGATCTTGACATGCGGATGGTTCAGGAGGATTCGGATCAACTCTCGCGCCGCGTATCCCGACGCTCCCACGATCGCCACGCCCGTTGTCGACATCGGCTCAGGTTCCCTAGTGAAACTCGCCTCGTTCGAATTCGTCCAGCCACGTGCTCGCAGCCCGAGGGAGAATGCTGCGATCCACCATGCGGTCCAGGCGATCGTCGAGATCGCCGCGCCTTCCGCGGCATCGCGCGAGGTTCATACTCCAGATGAAGCCATCCAGAACCCTTCCCCCGGGACTTCGACACGCTGCCATCCGCCAGGTTCGTCCCCACTCGGCGGAACGCCGGTTGGATCGGCGTCGTCGTACGTCGCCCTGACCCTCCATGCCGATCCAGCGGGCCTTCCATTGGGGGTCGTGAAGTTGCGAGACGATCACCCAGCCCGGCCTCTTCGGTCCAGATCGGGGATTCGTCCATTCCTCGGGTCCGCGGATTCTCGGCGTTGCAGCCGCTCGGCTCCTCGAAGAGGCTCAGGAGGTGTTCCACTCTTGCCGGACCATTCGCCCAGGATCTTCGTCATCCGCGATTCTCGGTCAAGGGAAAGAACCACGCCCGCACCGGCGGTTCCGAGGATCGCCAGATCGAGAACGTCTCAACCCAATCGCCCTGCTCGTCCACCCAGGTCGAGCCGTAGAGCCAGCGGGCCAGGGCCGGGTCTGTCGATCGTCTCCGCCGCGTGCTCGGTTCGTCCCAGGAAATGATTGATCCGGTTCTCCAGCGGGAGCGAACACACGCAGACCTGTCCCTGTTGCCCTCAGCGCCGATCTTGGCCATGGCCTCGAACTCAGTGGCCGCTCATGGGCTCCAGCGCGACCTGGTCAATCCGTCCCATCGGCCGGCAGGTTCGAGGTCCGGTAGGAGGATGATCGGGGCCAGCCCAACCCGCATCGGCATGTTCCTGAGGGGATCGGCGATGCGTGTGCCACGCGGCTCATGGCCAACCGCGCCAGGAGCGGGCTCTGGCTCGTGAGGGACCGCAGGGGAGCGACATCGATCAGCCGATGACGCCCGAGGATCCACAGATCGAGGAAACGTGATCGCGACCAACGCCACGTGAACCGCCCGAGTGCGACCCCGTCCGGCCATCCCGGCGACGACCCAGAGCACGACGAGCAACACGGCGGTCTCCCACAGTTCCTCGAGGTAGATCCACCCGCGCTGTTTCGCGAAGATCTTGTCGTCTACCGACCGTCTGCAACACCGACCCCAAGATCGAGCACCGGATCGACAGCGACATGAGGATCGACGGGCCGCCGCGTGCCGGACATCACCTCCGCGAAGCGGGGATCCTTCGTGGGAAACTGGGGTCACCACTCCACGGCATGGCCCGAAAAGACCGGTCGAACCAACCGGCGACCGCCGGCCAGCGCGGTCTCGCCGCACGGACTCGGTTTCTCGCCGAGTGTTGGACCCTCGGTGCTGAGCACGGCCAGCTCGATCACGCCGAGCACCACGACGATCCATACCACGGCCAGCCCGACGAACCACCGGAGCGCCGCGACCAGACCGCGGCCAGTCCGGCCAGCGATCGAAGCCCTTCCCGGCCAGCAACGCCAGCGCCAGAGCCGTTGCCAGGCTCCAGCGCGGGGGCCCGGAAGAAGGAGAACCCCGGCAACGTGATCAACGCTCGGAATCCGAGGTGCGTAGGGACCCAGACTCAGAATCAGGGTGACCAGGGCGAGGATCGTCAGGAGCCGGACGGCCGGATCGCGGCGAAACTCGCGCCACGACGGTCATGAGGGCAAGGAACAGCGGGACCAGGCCAATATAGGTCAGACATTCCTCGGGCATGGCGTGAAGCGGGTCCCAGACCAGGGTCTCCAGGTAGGCGAACGATGGAACAATCCCGGCGCGACACGCGTTGACCAGATGGAACGGAGTGACCGGCAAAGCCGGAGAGATACTCGAAATCGCGCCGGACGCGGCCAATGCCGCAAGCCGCGCCGTCGGCCAGACCTGGATCGCCGCCAGGGGGTAAACGACGACCATCGCCAGGACGACGGCCCCGGCCTTCCGCAGCGCCGGACCAGCTCTCGACGCTTGACCCCGCCGTCTGGCACCCAGATCCGCCCCCCAGTGCTCGGCGATCGCCCAGAGGACCATCAGCCCAAGACGACCTGCGTTTGAAACGCGAGCTGAAAGTGGCCCGGCAGGACCTGGAGGACGAGAATCAGGCTCAAGACCAGCGGCGGCGAGGGTGATCGCGCGCCCCGGGTGCCAGCATCGACCAGGTCAACGCCGACCGCCCAGGGCATCCAGCACCCGGTGGTATAGCCCCAGGCATGAGCCAGGTGAATCATGAAGAAACCACACGACGACCACGAAATGGCCGCCAGGGCCGACCCCATCGGCGAGATCCCCATCCGCCGCGACGCCCAGAATGCTCCCAGCCCTCCCCAGAGCGTGTGCAGCACCAGGCTGACCACGTAGGCGGTCTCGGTCTCGAGGTGACCGTACAGGAGGGCATGAGGAGTAGTAGAAGACCCCCATCTGGCTCTCCGCCAGCCCCGGAAATCCGTAACCCCACAGGTCGTTCCAGACGGGAACCCGTCCCGTCGCGAATGATTCGCTCAGGAACCCCATCAGGCCGAGAAAGAACTGGGTGACATCCCCGCCGACCGGCATCTTCCCGCCGATCCCGATCGGCCAGAGCCAGGCCAGCAAGGCCAGCCGGCACCATCAACGCGGCCGCCAGCCTCGCGGACATCCCTCCCAGCACCCGATTCGAGGAAGTGTTCGGCATGTCCGTCTCCCACTCGACCGGGTTTCCCTATCCTCCCATATCAGGATGCCCGATCAACGCTCAGGCGTCCCTTCATGATGTTCGTGGGAGGTCGCTCCAGGTAATTTTTTCAAACTGGGATTCGATTTTACAGAATGCGCGGCATAATCGGCAGGCTCTCATGACCCGAGGGTCGGCCCAGATCCCCTCGATGGACGGGCACCTCGTGGTTCGAACGCGAACGGAAGAGGGCGGGAGGTCGTTGGCACGGAAGCTGCGTTAACACACGGCCGGTGAGGCGACGATCGTTCGTGACGATCGCGATCCTCACACTCAGGATCTCTGGAAATGACTCAGGGAGGAGGGAATACATGTTAGTTCTGAGCAGGAAGCTCGGCCAGAGTTTTCATGTCGGCGAGGATGTCCGCATCACGATCGTGAAGATCGATCGCAACTCGGTCCGGATCGGGATTCACGCTCCGGATGAGGTGTCGATCCAGCGCGAGGAGATCGCCTTCGAGGTGCCGGAGCCGCAGTCGCGTTCCTACAAGTCCGGGGCCGCCTGAGCGATCCTCCTCGAGTCAATCGGTCATCAGTGACATCGGGCTCGAACGAGACGCGGACGTGATGAATTCAGGCTTGCATGACGAATGAGCAAGCATCCAGAGCCAGCCATGCGAGTGGTGATCGCTCCGGACAAGTTCAAGGGAAGTCTGAGCGCATCCCGAGGCTGCGGAAGCCATGATGCGCGGCGTACGTCGGGCGGCTCCCGGTGCCGTCGATCGACTGCGTGCCGATGGCGGATGGAGGCGAGGGCACGGTCGAGGCGCTCGTCGCCGCCACGGGCGGCACTTACCGCGAGGCCCGCGTCACGGGTCCCCTCGGAGAGCCGATCACCGCGCGGTTCGGGCTGCTCGGCGACGGCCGCACGGCCGCGATCGAGATGGCGTCGGCTTCGGGATTGGTGCTCGTGCCGCCCCATCGTCGCAATCCCTTGATCACGACCACGCGAGGTACCGGCGAGTTGCTGATGGCGGCGATCGCCGCCGGGGCGCGATCGCGTGATCGTGGGCATCGGCGGCAGCGCAACCAACGACGGCGGTGCCGGACTGGGCCAGGCCCTCGGCTATCGCTTGCTCGACGACGAACGGCCGCGAGCTGGACCCCGGCGGCGGCAGCCTGGACCGCCTGACATGCATCGATCCCGTCCGGGCGTCACTCCGAACTCGACGGTATCGAGGTCGCCGTCGCCTGCGACGTGACCAATCCGCTGTGCGGCCCGAGCGGCGCCTCGGCCGTCTACGGTCCCCAGAAGGGTGCCACTCCTGCGATGATCGAGCAGCTCGACGCCAACCTCGCTCACTTCGCCAGCATCGTGGCGCGCGACCTTGGCGTCTCCATCGCCGACATCCCCGGCTCAGGTGCCGCGGGCGGACTCGGCGGCGGACTGGTCGCCTTCGCCGGCGGCCGGCTCGAAAAGGGAGTGAACCTCGTCATCGACGCGGTAAACCTGGCCAAGCGTCTCGAGGGTGCCGACCTCTGCCTGACCGGCGAGGGCGCGCTCGACGCCCAGAGCGCCTTCGGCAAGACGGCCGTCGGCGTCGCCCGCCTGGCGCGCTCGCTCGGCTGCCCGACTCTGGCCCTTGCCGGCACCATCGGCCCCGGCGCCGAGGCTGCCCTCGAACAAGGCATCGACGCCTACTTCTCGATCTGCCCCGGACCGATCAGCCTCGACGAGGCGATGGCATCGAGCTGGGGAGTTGCTCGAACGGTGACAGCGCAGGCGGTGAGGGCGTTTCTCGCTGGAAGGCGCTGAACTTCGTGGTATACATGGGTCTCCACGAAGCACTCCCATCGAGATACGCGACGACAGGCAATGGCCGAATCCAATGACGCAATCAGTGAATTCGCCCTGATCGACTGGATTCGCCGCCGCGAGGCATCGCGGCCCGCCGGCGCCTGGACGCGGCTCGGCATCGGCGACGATTGCGCGATCCTCGGCGTCGGCGAGCCGTCCGAGATCCTCGTCACGACCGACATGCTGATGGACGGCCGCCATTTCCGTCTCGAGCAGGATGGCCCCGAGGCGGTCGGCTACAAGGCGATGGGGGTGAACCTCTCGGACATCGCGGCGATGGCCGGGATTCCGCGCGCGGCGGTCGTCGCCGTCGCGCTGCCGCAGGGAAACGCCGTCGAGGTGGCCCAGGGGCTGCACGCGGGATTGTCGGCGCTGGCCGATCGGTTCGGCGTCGATCTGGTCGGTGGGGATACCAATGCCTGGGACGGTCCGCTCGTCATCGCGGTGACCGTGCTCGGCCAGGCGACCGCGCGCGGCGCGGTCCGTCGCTCGGGTGCCAGGCCCGGCGACGTCATCCTCGTGACGGGTCCGCTCGGAGGGAGTCTCGTATCGGGGCGGCACCTGCGGCCCGAGCCGCGGATCGCCGAGGCCCTGGCCTTGAACGAGGCCGCACCGATCCACGCCATGATCGACCTGTCCGACGGGCTCTCCTCCGACCTGGGTCACATCCTCGACGAGAGCGGCGGGCTCGGCGCGATCCTCGACGCCGCGGCGATCCCGATCCATGCGGATGCCGCTCCGGATGAGTCTCCGCGATGGCGTCCCCGCACTGGATCATGCGCTCAACGACGGCGAGGACTTCGAGCTCTGCCTGACCGTCTCGCCCGACGACGCCGACCGGCTCCTGGCCGCCCCGCCGGCCTCGCCCGGCTTTACCGCGTGGGCGAGATCACCGAGACGCCGGGGTTGCGGCTGCGAACCGACGCAGGGAATCCACTCCATCGAACCGCGAGGTTTCGACCACTTTCGGACGGATCGATGAGGGTCCTCTCATGGAAATGGCCCGATTCCCGGACGGTCTGATCGTCGCGCTCACCTCCGAGGAAGAGACCGCGCGGCTGGGGTCTGCCATCGCGGACGTCGTCGAGCCGGGGATCGTGATCGGCCTGATCGGCCCGCTGGGTGCCGGCAAGACCCGGCTGGTCCGGGCGATCGCGGAGGCGCTCGACGTCGATCCGGAATGCGATCTCCAGCCCCACGTTCGTCCTGATCCAGGAGTACGACGGTCGCCTGCCGATCTATCACTTCGACACCTATCGGCTGCCGACTCCGGAGGCCTTCGAAGCCCTGGGCGTCGCCGACTACTGGGAGAGCGGTGTTTCCCTGGTCGAATGGGCCGACCGGGTCCGGAACCTCCTGCCCGAGGACTGCTGGACGATCACCCTCGAGCCGACCGGCCCGACCTCGCGCTCGGCGCGGATCGAGCTGCCTCCCGCCGCCCGAGGGGTCATCGACCGGCTGGCCGACCGCCTGGCCTGATCGGCTCGCATCTCGACCGCTTTGACGCTCGGATCCGGGTGACCTAGAGTTGCGCCGGACGAGTAGGGTGCTCTGCGAGCACCGAATTCCGCGATGGAACCCCGCTCAGAAGCGTTCTGCCCAGCCAGACCGGTGCTCAGCGAGCACTCAACAGGACCAGAACCACTCGGATTGGAGATTGCGTTGATGGGCATTTCAGCCCCTTCCGTCTTGGGCAGCCATGCCGTCGAAACCCGAGGCGAATGGGAAGACGCCGTTCGTCCCCAGGGCCGTGACGGACTTCGAGGAGACCGGCCTTAGCCCCGCGATGATCGAGAGCCTGGTCCTCAAGTTCCTGGTCAATTCGGGGATGGCATCGGGCGCCGGATCGCCGCCGAGCTGGGCCTGCCGTTCGGTCCGTTCCCCGATTTCCTCCGCCAGCTCAAGAACCAGCAGATCCTGACCTACGCCAACTCGGCGACGGCCAACGATTACATCTACTCGCTGACCGATGCCGGCCGGTCTGCGCGAAAGTCTACTTCGAAGAATGCGGCTACGTCGGGACCGCGCCGGTCCCGTTCGACGACTACCTCGAGTCGGTCGCGGCGCAGACGATCACGACCGAGCATCCCCAGGAAGCCGACCTGCGCAGGGCGTTCTCCGACCTGCTGGTCTCGGACGCGATCTTCGCGATGCTCGGCCCGGCGATCAACTCCGGACGCGGGATGTTCCTCTACGGATATCCCGGGAAACGGCAAGACCAGCATCGCCGAGCGCATCACCCGATGCTTCGGCTCGACGGTCTGGATCCCCAAGGTCCTGTCCGTGGAAGGCCAGATCATCAAGCTCTTCGACATGGCCAACCACGAGCCGGTCGAGGTCGAGAACTCGGGAGGACTGCTGGACGAGTTCGACGTCGACCGCCGCTGGGTGCACATCAAGCGGCCGACGATCGTTGCCGGCGGCGAGCTGCGCATGGAAGACCTGGAGATCCACTACGACCCCGCGACGAAGGTCAGCGAGGCCCCGCTCCAGCTCAAGAGCAACCTCGGCACCTTCCTGATCGACGACTTCGGCCGCCAGCGGATGCAGCCGATCGAGCTGCTCAACCGCTGGATCGTCCCGCTGGAAAAGCGCTACGACTTCCTCAGCCTGGCCAATGGCAAGAAGATTCGCGTCCCGTTCGACCAACTGATCCTGTTCTCGACCAACCTCGAGCCCAAGCAACTGGTGGATGAGGCGTTCCTCCGCCGGATTCCGTACAAGATCAACGCGGCCGACCCGACCGAACCGATGTTCCGCAAGATGATCGACATCTTCGCACCCAAGCTCGGATTCCAGACGGTCGATCCCGAGGCCGTGGACTACCTCATCCAGCACCACTATCAGCGCGGTCGGGCGGCCGTTCCGCTGCTGCCAGCCTCGCGACCTGCTGCTCCAGGTCCGCAATTACTGCATCTACAACGCCTTGCCGCTGGAGCTCAAGCCCGAGTACTTCGACTTCGCCGCGATGAACTACTTCACGGTGATGTAACGTCGAGACCGATCCTCACGATCAGGGCGTTGAGGGCGAATCGAATCCGGCGATCCTCCCCGGATTGCCTTGGAGATCGACTGGCGATAATCCGACCTGCGTGCTTGATTGCGAGCTAGGGACCACAGGAAGCGGTGGAGGCTATCGGAATGCCGTACGTCGAATCTCCACGAGGCTCTCGTCGTGGCCTGGTGACCGCACTCTCCTTTCTTGTCGCACTCCAGACCGCTTCACCGTGTTGGGCCTGGGGACCGCGTGGGCACCGGCTCGCAGCTCGGATTGCGGAGCGGCACCTGAATCCGCGGGCGAGAGCGGCCGTCGCGGCACTGCTCGAACCGGGCGAGTCGCTGGCCGACGCTTCGAACTGGGCCGACGAGCACCGACGGGACATCGAGGGGAGCGGTCCCTGGCACTACGTCGATGTCCCGCTCGACCAGGACCGATACGACGACCGCTTCGCCGGCCCCGAGCCGGCCAAGGGCTACATCGTCCCGAAGATCCGAGAGTTTCGGGCCGTCCTCAAGGACCCGAGTCGACCCGTCCAGGAACGCCGCATCGCTCTCCGGTTTCTCATTCACCTGATCGAAGACCTCCACATGCCGATGCACGTCGGCGACAACCACGACCGGGGCGGCAACGACACCCAGGTCCAGTTCTTCGACCAGGGCTCGAACATGCATCGGGTCTGGGATTCCGGCATCATCCAACGGGCCGAGCCAGATCGAAGACCGCTGGCTCGCCGACCTCGTCGCGATGGATACGGACCGAGCCCGTTCGCAGGCGCAGCGTGGGATCGTCGAGGAATGGGCGACCGAGAGCCTGCTTGCGGCGAAGCAAGCCTATCAGGACCCGGCGACCGGCCAGCGGCATCAAATCCGGTCAGAAGCTGGGAGACGCCTACCAGAAGGCCAGCCTACCCGTCGTGAAACAGCGGCTCTATCAGGCGGGCGTGCGGCTGGCGATGGTGCTCAACGACGTTTTCCCGGAGAGGTAAGCACCTGGCCAGGGTTATCCTGCACTGGGTTCCAGGCGAGCGGGGGGCGTCAGCCCCCGTCAGTCGATTGGACAGGGGGCTGTCGCCCCCCGCTCGCCTCTCGGAACCGCCTCCGAACCCCAAAGGGTGCAAGGGAAACCACGGCCGGCCGCTTAGCCGTGTCTCAGCTCCAACCTCAATCCCAAGGCTCGACTCTTGCGACGGCCTTGAGTGTCGAATTATGCTACGGATCGTCCTGGACGGGCCACCGGTCGGCCGAGAATGGAGAAGCGTCCGACTCTAACGGCTCCACGTCAACCACTCGATGGAGCGATACCATGCTGAGCGTGTGCGCGGTCTGGTCTGGCGACAATCGCGATTTCTGCCCAGCAATCGCCGAGTTGCCAGCAGCCTGGAAGCAGAAGTTCGAGGCCGCGGCGAAAGCTGTGGAGACAGGTCACTCGATCCAGGCCGAGTGCTGCTGGCCGAGGTCGTCGAGGAGGCGGAGAAGCTCGGCCGGGATGACTTGCGGCTCGCTGAGCCGCTCGAAACGCTCGCCATTTTCTACATGCGCAAATCGCGGAAGCGATATACCGAGGCCGAGCCTTTGTTACGCCGCTGCGCTGGCGATCCGAGAGAAAGCGCTGGGGCCGGATCATCCCGAGGTGGCCACGGACCTCCCGGGCCTCGCCATGTGTCAGATGATGCGGAATACGAAGCAGACTCGACGCGGCCGGGCCGCTCCTCGTCGGGCGTTGAGAATCCTCGAGAAATCCAAGCCGAAAGACGACCCCGAGATCGCGACGATCCTGCACAACTCTCGCGATCTGGCATCTGTTACGGAAGGAGTTCGACGCCGCAGAGACGAAGTTGACGAGGGCCCTGGCAAACCGCGAGAGGGACTGTCGGCCCGAATGATCCCAAAGTGGCCAATCTCCTCGATGACTTGGGTGCTCTCCACGCTGCGCAGTCCGAGCGCAACGGCATGGTGGAGATCGAGGCCAGATCCGGGACGTGCCAAGACACGAGCGGGAGGATGAAAGACATGGGAAGCAGGCGGAGGCCTTCTATACGCGAGCACTGGGGATCCGGGAGAAGGCTCTCAAGCCCGACGATCCGGCAATCGCCGATTCGCTGTTAAACCTTGGTCAGCTCGAGACGATTCGGGGACGGCCGGCCGAGTGCGAGAAGTACTTCGAAAGGTTGCTGGCGATGGAGGTGAAGCGGCGAGCACCGGCGAACGAACGGCAGGCGAAAGCCCTTTTCATGCTCGCCGGCTCAGCCATGGATCGAAAGGACCTTGTTGAGTCCGACCTCCGACTGGCAAGGACCCAGGAAGTCTGGGAGAAAGTCTATGGAGTCGAGAGCGAAGAGGTTTCCATGCTCCTCTCGATGCGGGCGATGATCGCGATCGACGCCACCCATTTCGATGGCGCCGAACGATTTCTCAAGCGCGGCCTGGAGATCCAGGTATTGTGCCTTGGGCCCGATGATCCATACGTCAAAGCAGCACGATCCTTGATGGCAGGTCGTTATCAGGATCACATCAACGACGGTCGTGTACACTTGCTCTGGCATCGTGTGGAAGCTCTCGGCAAACAGGCCGAACGGGAACGTCATCACAAGGTGCTCGGCTGACATCCTCGACAACTATACGAACCTGCTGCGCCGGAGCAATCGTGCCTTGCCGCCACCCACCGAGGAAGACCTCGCCTACCTCAAGAAAGTCGGCGCTCTTCCCTCCTTCATGAGTCTTGACTCTCTCAGGTGGATTGACTCTGTCAGCGACAAGAATCTCGATGACGAAGGACTGGCTCATGTCGCGCGACTGTACGATCTCGAGTGGTTGAGTCTGGGTCGCGAAGCTGGCTCGGAGCAAACGATAACCGATGCCGGCTTGGCCCACCTCGAGTAATCTTCTCAACCTGAAACGCCTCGTCCTCCTTGGAGCCCCTATCACCGACGCCGGACTGGCTCATCTCAGGGGACTCGAGGGGCTCGAGGAGCTAGATCTCGGATTTACCCGCGTAGGCAATGCGGGGATTGCACAGATTCGGAGAATGAAGTTCCTTCATGAGCTCTACCTTGCCTACACAAGCGTTACGGACGCGTGTATCGACAACGTGAAGGACATGCAGCAACTTCGCAAGATCGACCTTACGGCCACGAAAGTCACGGAGGCGGGCATCCAGCGGCTTCGCCGATGCTCGACCGGGATTAGAAATCGAGTACGAGCCGAGGCCGGCCGGATTCCTTGGCTCGACCCGCGGAGATCGATATCAGGCTTACCAGGCCCGCACCGGGCGTGGGAGTGCCTGCACAACCCTCTCTGCCGCCGCTACCCGGACGCCGAAGTGATGCGAGTCGATCTCGATTGAATGAATTCCAGCTCCTCAATTCATCGCCGGCTCGAGCGGTCCCGCCAGTGCGGTGTGGTAGAACAGCCGGCCGGGAAGCGTCGGCATGAAGGAGCTGGGAACCCAGGGATCCGGCCCGTAGCGGAGCGTCATCCACAGGCTGGCGCCTTGCCACTGCATGCCACGCTCGAAAACCCCCTCGGCACCGCCGATGATCCGATCGGCCTGGAGGAACAGGCCCGGGCCGATCGTGTTGGCGAAGGCCGGCACCAGGGTCGTTCGGCTCATGAAACTTGTCAGCGCGTTCTGCTCGATCGTCAGCGGATGGAGCCGTGCGCCGATGCGGTGCGTCTGAGCCTTCCATTCGTCAAGGCTCGACGAACTCGTCAGCGAAATGCGGCTCCCAGAAGGCGATGTGACAGACCCGGCCGATCCCGAAGATCACGATCAGCTCAGCCCCCTTGTCCTTCAGCTCGCCGATGCGCGTCGGCATACTGTGGCAGGCGGTCGGCCGTGGCGAACCAGCGCTGGGATTTGGGCACGGTCCGGTTCCCCGAGCGGCCCGTAGAAGGCCGCCTGCATCGCGTTCTGGAATGCACCCGGGTTGTCAGGAGGGAGCGTCAATCCCTGTCGGTCGCTCCACTCGTCCATGTTGAATCCGTAGACATGATCGCAGGGAACATCCCACTCCTTGAGGAAATAGACCGCCCAGCGATACATGCCCATCGGGCCGACCGGCAGGATCAAGGCGGCCGATCTGGCCTTGATCGCGGGTCCGCTTGATCGCGGTCGCGATCTCGTGGCCCATCATCACGTCGAAGTCGGCGACGGAATTGCACGGCACCAGCTCGAAACGGGGATGCCACCAGGGTTGACGATCGGCGATCGTTCCGGGTGGTTGAGAACAACACGCGTCGATCCTGGCGAGGTCCCAGCCGCGCGGGAGGAACCCTTCCATCATCGATCCGGCGAACGTGGTCAGTAGGTTCATTTTAGTCCGTTGTCCGTTGTCCGTTGTCCGTCGTCCGTCGTCCGTTGTGATGCTGACCGATGGATCTCAAATAGGCGTTCAACCGCGGCGGCAACTCGTCTAATAAGGACTTCAGGCGGCCGATCCGATCGGCATCGATCAGACCACGCTTGTAAGCGCGGCGAAGCCAGTGCTTGGTCTCGTTCAACGATCCCCGGGCGATCCGAATGAACCGTCGATTGTCCTGAAACGAGCCGCGCCCGACACCTTCTGCGATGTTCGCTCCGATACTGTCCGCCGCACGGATCAGTTGCTTGCCGACGGTGTCCCTGGGAAGTGGCGCCCACGGGAGGACCATCCCCCATACTTCATCGGCGAGCTTTTCGGCCAATCGGTAAACCGCGAGATCCTCGAAATGGCTCCTCGCCATGATGGTCTCTCCAACCACGGACCACGGACAACGGACAACGGTCAGTCGAGCGTGAGAACCACTTTTCCTGTCAGCGAGCCCGCGCCTTTCAGGGTATTGTCTTCAAGGAATCGCTGGGCGTCTGCGGCGGCCGAGAGGGGGAAGGTCCGGCCAACCAGCGGCTTGAGCTGGCCCTCTTCGATCCAGTGGATGATCTCGTCGGCGCAACGGCGCTGCTCCTGAGGCGTGGCGTTGAACATGGCGAACCCGAACAGGGCGCAGTTCCTGGGGTAGAAGGCGCCGAGAGGGAGTACCGGCTTGGCGGCCCGGCCGGCCATGAGAATCATGCGGCCGCGCTTGCGGAGCAGGGGGATGGAGACTTCGAGGTTCGGCTCGCGCTGGGTTTCGTACCAGACGTCGACGCCCTCGGGGGAGAATTCGCGGAGCCGGCTCGGGATGTCCTCGGTCTTGTAATTGAGGGCGAGGTCCGCGCCGAGGCGCCGGCAGAGCTCGAGCTTCTCCGGGCTGCCTGCCGCTGTGACGACGCGCGCCCCGACGGCCTTGGCCATCTGGATCGCCATCGAGCCGACTCCGCCGCTCCCGCCCGGTACGTAGACGACCTCGCCGGCCTTGAGCTGACCGAACTCGAAGAGGCCGAGGTGGGCCGTGATGCCGACCAGGGCCATCGCCGCGGCATCGGTGTCCGGCAACAGCGCGGGCGTGGGATAGAGCCAGTCCTCGTCGACGGCGGCATACTCCGCCGCGACTCCCTGGCGGCCGAGCAGCCCCTGGTTCGAGCCCCAGACTCGATCACCGACTTGGAACCGTGTGCTTTGGGGACCCACCTTCTCGATCGTTCCGGCAAGGTCACAGGCGAGCACGTAGGGGAACGACATCGGTGCCGCGACCATTCCCGACCGGATGTAAAGATCGATCGGATTGAACGCAGCGGCGCGGACCTTCACCAGCACGTGCCCGGGACCGGGCACGGGCCTTGGCAGATCACCGAACTTGATGACCTCCGGGCCTCCCGTCTGTTCGATATATGCAGCTCGCATCAATAAGATCCTCGATGGCTCGATCTCGACCAGGATTCCGCACCCTCGCCGATCTCGCTCGCACGGCCACACTGTGTTACATTATCGGTAACATTGGGTCTGTCGCCAGGGGTTGACGGTCTGTGGTCCGTTGTCCGCTTCACGTTATCACCGGCAACCGGCCACTTGCAACGACCTGGTTGGCTTATGAAGAACATCTGCGTCTACTGCGGCTCCTCGGCGGGATCGTCCTCCCAATACGCGACGACCGCCCGGCGGCTGGGTCACGTTCTGGCCGATCGCAGTGTGGGCCTGGTTTACGGAGGCGGCCGGGTCGGGCTGATGGGGATGGTCGCCGATGCCGTCCTCGAGCGCGGGGGACAGGTCATCGGAGTGATCCCAGAGCCCCTGTCCACCGAGGAGGTCGCCCACAACGGCCTAACCGAGTTGCACGTGGTAGCCGATATGCACCAGCGCAAGGCGCTGATGGCGCCTGCGCCGACGCGTTCCTCACCATGCCCGGCGGGATCGGCACCTTCGAGGAATTCTTTGAAACCCTGACCTGGGCCGCGCTGAAACTCCACCACAAGCCGATCGGGATCCTCAACGTCGCCGGCTACTTCGACCCGTTGCTCGCGCTGCTCGACCACGCCGTCGCCGAAGGGTTCCTGCGCCAGAAGCATCTCAATTTGCTGATCACCTCGGATGATCCGGAAGCGCTGGTCGCCGCGATGCTGGAGCGGATGCCCGCCGCGGGAGCAGCCGCAACGGATCGATTTCGACTAGAATGGATTCGGGCTCCCAGTCGAATCATTCCTTTGGCAGATGTGCCGGAGGACGAATCATGGCCATGCTGAAGACGAATCGTCCTCAAAGGATTCAAGTCCATCAGGGAGATGGACCTCGAGTTACGACCACTGAACGTCTTGATCGGCGCGAACGGAGCCGGGAAGAGTAACCTCATTTCGTTTTTCCAGATGGTCAACGACATGATGAGTCGGATGCTTCAATCGCACATCAATTGTGCCGAAGGTGCCCAGTCGCTGCTTCATTATGGTCCCGAGGTCACACCGCAGATGGACGCCAGCTTGGAGTTCGAGACAGAGAACCCCCTTTTCCGAAACTGCACCTATGACTTCAGTCTATCACCCGCTCCGAGTGATATACCTATGTTGGGAGACACCCTGATATTCTCGAGTGAGACATTAAGCTCCAAACCACCCAGAATCGGAGCGGTATCACAATCCCTGTCTCTGGGAGCCGGTCACGAAGAGACCCGTGTCCTCGAAGAGGTATCTCTAGGCGAACCAACGGCAACGTTTTTTCGCCAGCTTCTTGATCGCTGTCGAGTCTACCACTTTCACGATACGCGAAACGTCGTTATCCACCAGTATCACAGCGAGTTATTCGATCCCGAACTCAAGTCTGATGGGAGCAACTTGGCAAGCTTTCTCTATCGGCTGAAAAACCGGGATTCAACTGTGGCCTATGAACGAATCGTCGTGCACTATTCGCCTCATGGCACCCTTTTTCCGAGACTTCGAGCTCGCACCGGTCGGGCCAGATCCGCAGGACATCCTTCTCAACTGGCGAGACAAGGAGTCGGATCAAGTTTTCGGTCCTCACCAACTCTCGGATGGTACGGTTCGAGCCATCTGTCTCATTACGTTGCTCCTGCAGCCGGAGGACGAACTCCCCGACCTGATCATCGTTGATGAACCGGAGCTGGGTCTTCACCCTTATGCTTTGAATCTAGTCGCTGCCCTGTTTAAGAAAGCATCTCATTACTCGACGTCCTGATCAGTACCCAGTCAAGTTCATTTCTCGATCATTTTGATCCCGAGGACGTGGTTGTCGTCGATCGTGAAAGGAACGAATCCCTTTTCCGAAGGCCTGATCCAGTCGCCTTGGAGACGTGGCTCGAAGACTACAGTTTAGGCGCAGGTCTGGGATAAGAACGTCATCGGGGGAGGACCTCATTGATGGCGCGGCTCTACCTGTTCGGGGAAGGCAAGACGGAGGCAACCTTTGCCGACCTCTTGCTCAGGCCTCGTCTCGCGAACCATAACGTATTCTTGCGTGGTGTCGCCTGGCTTAGAGGGAGGTCACCGGGGCGGTGGCAATTACGAGCCATGGAGAACGATATCCGGAATCGCCTGACTCAGGATAAGGCTCCAGATGTGTTCTTCACCACCATGATCGACCTTTACGGCCATTCCCGTGTCATTTCCTCGGCGTGATGAGGCTGAGAAGCTGCGGATTGACCCCATTCAGCGAGTCGAGTTCCTGGAGCGGGCTTTCGCGGAAGACATCAACGACCCGCGTTTCATACCATACATCCAATTGCATGAATATGAGGCGGTTCTGTTCTGTGATCCCAGTTGTTTCAAGTACTTCTACGATCGTCACGAGAAGCAGATCGCCGAGCTGCAAGGATCGCCGATTGCTACGTCACGCCCGAGTTGATCGATGATGGGCCGCAAACCGCGCCGCAGCAAACGAATCATCGCCCAGATCCCTGACTACGAGGATGCCAAGCCCGCCGTCGGTCCCGACGTGGCAGACTTGATCGGACTCGACGTCATTCGGGCCAAGTGCCCCCACTTCAACGCGTGGATTTGCCGGCTGGAGGATTTAGGATCGCAATGAACTGGGCGATCGCGCACCGGTCGCGCGATCGCCTGATGCGCCAGCTCCGCCGCGTTCGCTGCTGATTTACGTCCGCACGACCCGCGTTGACTTCCCCGAGCGCTGCACCAGTTCCGCCAACGCTTCGGTCCGAGCCACATCGATTCGCTGAGCCTCCTGCGCCAGGGCCTGGTACTCAACCAATTCGTCCTGTACCAGTTCTCCGCGCTCGCTCTTGGCGATCAGTCTCGTGAGGCGGCGCTCCGCGGTTATCGACAGCCGACCCCTGGCTGCTCGCCCCAAGGTCACCTCATCGTAGCGCTCATTCTCATTCTTCGTGCGGCGTGCGGCGAACCGCCGCTCATTCACACCACGTTGATCGGGCGAGAGGTGATCGGCGGCCTCAAGGAGCGGTTCCAGGCTCAGCGCGGTGGATGCCAGTATTGCGGCCATCTCGGATTCCTCCTTCCTCCTCCTTCTATCTTAACATGACCCACGACGCCGTGTGAACTCCATCAAGGTTGCCTGAGTCGATCCGACGAAGCGCCTTCCGTCTTCCAAAGTTCTGGGGGACGCCCCTTGATCTCATAGGCGTTAACTTAAGTGCCTGATCAGTGAAGGCCGACCGTCGTTTTCCTGGGGGAATGCCGGCGCTCCGCAGGCGATCCCGTTTTGGAGGTGTGATGCCCCGATCGGTGGGAGGGATCTCGTTCCCACGGTCTCCGTGGGAATGCCGTCTGGGACGCTCTGCGTCCCTGCCGCCTGAGTCCTTCCCGCCTCGGCCGGTCCGGTCGGACGACGCAGAGCGTCGAGGACGGCTTTCCCACGGGGACCGTGGGAACGAGGGACCCCGGACCCGGAGTGGTCTTGCACGCGACGTCTCGAACATCCAGCGGATTTCACAGGGTCCCCTCGTTAAGTTAACGCCTATGGCCCTTGATCCCGCCCCGTTTCGCAGGATAATTAGACAACCTTCTAAATAAGTCGATCGTCTCGGCGAATGGATTGGAGATGATGGGAATCAACTCGGTTTTCAAGGCGTTGTCGGACCCGACCCGTCGCGAGATCCTGCGATTGTTGTCTGCGGGCGAGCGGACGGCCGGGGAGCTTTCGTCGTCGTTCGACATGACCAAGCCCTCGATGTCGCACCATTTCGCGGTGCTCAAGGAGGCGGACTTGATCCGGAGCCGGCGCGACGGTCAGCAGATCTATTACTCGCTGAATACGACCGTGCTCGAAGATGTCCTCACGCGGTTGTGGGACCATCTGGGCCTGAAAGATAGCAGGGGAGATGCCTGAACATGAGTCGCTTGTACTGGATCGTTGCGTTCCTCCTGGTGGCGGCGTCGATGATGGTCTCCGCCTGGCTCTATTCGGGCCTGCCCGAGCGGATCCCCACTCACTGGAACATCGAGGGTAAGGTGGATGGCTATGGGGGCAGATGGACGCTGTTCCTCTTCCCGGGGATGATGGTCCTCATGCTCGTGGTGTTCTACTTCCTGCCGGCTCTCTCGCCGAAGCAGTTCGAAGTGGACACCTTCCGTCCGACGTACCTCTATATCATGGACATCGTCCTTGGGTTATTCTTTTACATGCAGGGGGTACTGCTTTACACCGTGTATCAGAATGTCCACGTGGGTGCGTCCATCGATCCGGGCCGCGGGTTCATCGCGGGCTTGTTCCTCTTCTTCGCGCTGATGGGTAACCAATTGGGCAAGGTGAGGAGGAACTTCTACATCGGCGTCCGCGTGCCCTGGACTCTGGCCAGCGATCGCGTCTGGAATGATACGCATCGGTTGGCGGCCTGGGTGATGTTCGGGGCGGGCATCGTCGGGTTCGTACTGACGATCTCGGGGGTGTGGATCGTGATCCCGATCGTGCTCCTGGTGGCCTCGGCGATCATCCCGGTGATCTACTCGTTCATGCATTACAAGGCGCTCGAACGGGCGGGGCAACTCTGAGCATTCCCTAACGCGGCCTTCGGCCACGACCCAAGAGGGATTCCGGATTCGAGATTCCGGATTCGAGATCCAGAAATCGTTCCATCGGGAATCTCGAATCTCGAATCGGGAATCCCCCCCGATGTGCCGGCACGCGCAGGGGTCCTCCGCAGGAACTCTCGAACGAGGGAGGAGGACCATCAACATCCGGGCTTCGTCACTGGAGACGGGGCGACAAGCGTTCGTTCGTCTGGCTATACTGCGCCGCGGGACCAGGACGTCCCTGGAGAGACCTCGATCACTGTCCGGTCGGGTCGAGGACGAGCGCGTTCGATGAAGCGTAGGCGGTCGCCTCGAACCGTGGATGTCGTACCATGCTCAGCGACAACAACTCGGTTGCCCGCCCCTATCGTTTGTCCACGCTGAGGGTCTTGCTTCTCTTGCTCTTCGTGGCCTTCCTGGTCAATTCCCTGGCCGCCTTGTTGGTGATCCAGGACTACTACCTTCTCAACGACTGGCTGGCCCACCCGGATCCGCTTCCGAGCTCGCAGATCCTCGCACTCCGCCAACAGATCGTGCTGCGTTTCGTCTCTCGGCTCGCGATCTCGGCGGTGTTGATCCTCTGTGCCCTGGTCTTCGTCTGGCAGCGGCGGCGGAGCGTGTCCATCCATGGTGCGCTGCATCGGGTGGAGCGGTTAGCGCAGAATGTTCTGGAGAGCATGGTCCAGGGTGTGATCGTGGTTGACGGTCAGGGGGTGGTCATGGATATCAACCCAGCCGCGCTCCGATTGCTGTGTCCGGCGCCGCCCGATCAGACCGGGTTGATCGGCCGGCCGATCGGCGAGTTACCAGCCGCCGGTCCCGAGCTGGCCGAGCTGGCCGAGGAGGCCGCCACCCGCGGTGAACCGGCGTGGGACCGCAGTTTGACGATCGAACAAGGGGGACTGGCACGTCGTCTTCGGGCTGATGCACAGGCCCTGCAGGACGCGAGCGGGCGCTCCTCCGGTTGTATCATCCTGCTTCGTGATATGACTCTGACTCTACTGGCCGAAGATCGAATGCGGCGATTGGAGCGGATCGCCGGTCTGGGCGACGCGGCCAACGGACTGGTGCACGAGATCAAGAACCCCTTGACGGCCCTCAGCATTCACCTTCAGCTCCTGGAAGAGCAGCTTGCCGACCCGAGGGCGACCGCCCCGGTCGGCGAGCTTTTCGCCGTTCTCAACGCTGAGGCGGATCGGCTCAACAATGTGCTCGACGGATTCCGGGATTATGCGCAGCTTCAGAGGCTGTCGGTTCAGCCGACCGACGCGGTGCGTGTCCTGGAACGGGTCGTGCACCTGATCGGCCCACAGGCGGAGCGACAGGGAGTGCGGCTGGCCCTGAGACGCCCTCCTGCAGAGCTCCCCAAGGTGCCGCTCGACGCCGAGAAGGTCGAGCAAGCGGTCCTGAACCTCACCATCAACGCGCTGGAGGCCATGCCCAACGGGGGCGATCTTGCCATCGAGGTTGACGCGGATGCTGATGTGCTGTCGGTCGTCGTCCGCGACACGGGTCCGGGGATTCCCGACGAGATCCGTCCCCACATCTTCAAACCGTATTTCTCGACGAAGCTTCGGGGGACAGGCTTGGGATTGGCCCTGACCGAAAAACTAGTCGGCCAGCATCGGGGCGGTATAGAATGTCGATCAGGGCCGGGCGGAACCTCATTCCACGTCGCGTTTCCTCTGGCGGTGCGCGAACGAACTGAATCTCCAATGGACGAGAACTGCTTCCGCATCCTGATCGTCGATGATGAGCCGAGCATCCGGGCGGGTCTGAGTCGAGCGCTGAGTTGCGACACCTATGAGCTGTCAACGGCCTCGGACGTCGCCGAGGCCCTGAACGTCCTCCGCACCCAGCCTCCACACCTGATACTCCTGGATCTGAAAATGCCGGGGCCGCTCTCCGGGCTCGACCTGATCCGCCACGCCAAGGACGAGCGGCCGGAAATCCTGTTGATCGTGATTACCGCCCACGGCTCGATCGAGACCGCCGTGGAGGCGATGCGACTGGGTGCCCAGGACTACGTCACCAAGCCGGTCAACCTCGCCGCGCTGAGGATTCAGGTTCACCGCGCGTTCGAGCATCATCAATTGAGAGAGGAGAATCGCCGGCTACGCGATCGACTGGCCGCCTCGGGGCCGCTGACCGAAATTATCGGTCAGAGCGCGGTCATCACCGAACTGCTCGGGCGGGTCGTCCAGATCGCCGATACGGACGTTAGCGTCATGATCGAGGGCGAGAGCGGGACCGGCAAGGGGCGGATCGCGTGCGCACTCCACGACATGAGCTCCCGGCGCCACGGGCCATTCATCCTGGCCAACATCGAAGTCCTGCCCGAATCGCTAATCGACAGCGAACTGTTCGGCTACGAGTCGAGAGCGTTCAATGGTGCGGCCCGCGAGAAAGCCGGGTGGCTCGAGCTGGCCGGTGGGGGAACGCTCTTCCTCAATGAGGTGGGCGAGTTGCCACTCAAGACTCAGGTTGATTTGCTTCGTGTGCTCGAGCACCGCGAGTTCCACCGCCTCGGTGGAAAGGAACGCATCCCCCTCGACGTTCGGCTCGTCGTGGCTACCAATCGTGACATCGATGAGCTCGTTGCCGAGGGACAGATGCGGTCAGATCTGTATTACCGCTTCAGCGTCGTCCGACTTCGCCTCCCGCCGCTCCGTGAGCGTCGTGACGACATTCCTCATCTGATCCGTCATTTCATCGAGCGGGCCGCCCTCCGGCACAATCGCGAGATCAAGCAGGTCGCCGGCTCGGCAATGCGTGTGATTCGCGAGTACGCCTGGCCGGGAAACCTCCGCCAACTCCGGAATATCATCGAGCGGCTGGTCGTCACCGTCGAGCGGCCGACGATCCAGGTTGAACGACTTGCCCCTCGAGCTGCTCGCCGAGCCTCCTACCACCGCGGTCGTCACCCTGGACGACGCGGTCCGTGATGCGGAGACCGCCGCCATCCTCGCCGCCCTCGCCCATTGCAACCAGCACCGCGAGCGAACGGCCAGGCTCCTCGGAGTCAGCGTCCGCACGCTCCACTACAAGATGAATCGCTACGACCTCCAGTAGTCATCATACCGACGAATCGTCGGCGTCGCCCCGGTTGCATTCCGTCATTCGCCGGCATCGAGCCAGCGCGCGATTGCATCAGGTCCGGGCTCGTCCGACTCCATTCTCAAGCGCGAAGGCGCGCCGGCCAGACGATAAGCGGCTCTGGGCCAGGAGGTCTCGAGACCCGCGAGATTTCCGAAGACCCAGAGCGGTGCCGGGGCCGAAAGGGCGGCTGCGGCCTGGAGACCGCCAAACTGCTCCAACCCGGGTAGATCGATCGTCGCCGGCCATTTGGCGGGCTCTGCTCCCGCTGATCCCCAGGGCCAGTCCGAGAGCTCGATGACCGTCCGTGCCAGACCTTCCAGCAGCGGGCGGGCGACCAGCGCCTGGTAGCCCGCGGCTCCTTGTGCGACCAGGTTGACGGCTTGGGCCTCGGGCTGGGACCGCGCCCAGGCCAGCACGGTGGCGAGGTCTTGCATCTGATCGGCCGCCGTTACAGAATTATATGTCTCGTAGTGGGCTGTGTCCGGACGATGCACCACGGAATCACGCGGGTCGATCGACTCGCCGATAAACAGCGGGTCGAATCCGACGACGATGTGGCCGCGAGCCAGTAACGACCGGACCAGGGCAGACGGTTCGCCCGAGCTAGCAGCCAGCGCCGCCTTCCCGCGATGATGAGCGATCAGTGTGATCCTTCCCGAGGGGTGCGCGGGAATCAGTTGCACGACCGGAATGGCCTCGCCCGTTGCCCGGCGGCCCAGAATTGTGTGGATGACGGTGAACTCCTCGCGTGCGATCCGACGGACCTCGCGGGAGCTCAGCGAGTCCATTGGCGGGTTGACGACTCCGGTCCGGACTTTCAGACTCGTCAGAAGTAGCCGACGCGAGGCTTCCCAGGTGGCCGGTCCGTGCGTGGGAGCAAGATCGCCGATCAGTCGCTTCAGCGTGTCGATCAGATAAGTCTCCAGTTGCTCGGGAGTCTTCCGATCCTTTGGGGCGGGATGCTCCGAGTTGAACGTGAACAGGGCCTCCGGCTTCTCGGTCTCCTGCTTCCCTTCCTTGGTGGTCTCCGGGTCGTCGATGCCCAGGAGCCGGTGTCCCATCGCTGCGTAGACCGCGTTCCGGCTCGTCTGGTTATAGTTATGCGGGAAGTCGAACACCTGGGCGCTGACATTTTCGGTCGAGCCGACGAGGGAATAGACGCCCCGGATGGCTGGAAAGGCGCGTTCCATCGTCTTTGCGGTCCAGTCGCCGCTGGCTCCGACGAGGATCAAAGGCCGGGGTGCGCAGAGTGCAGCAAACTCGACATTGTCGGTACCGTGGCGCAGTCCCGCGGCGTTCTCGCAGACGCAGCCACCCTGAAATGTGTCGGAGACCATGACCACCGGCGCCGAGACCTTGATCCGATCGTCCACCGCGGTGAGGAGGAACGTCTGGGTGCCGCCGCCGGACTCGCCGGTGCAGCCGATGCGGGTGATGTCCACATCGGGCAACGCGGTCAACCAGTCGAGAGCCCGGATGCTGTTCCAGGTCTGGAGCGTCGGGAGACTCAAGCCCCATCGCCGCAGGTGATCGTTGAGGAATTCATGGGGGAACGGCTTGCTGTCGTTGTAGCCGACCATGTCGTAAAGGAAGACGACGCAACCCAGCTTCGCCCATCGGATACAGCGCTGCTGCACTTCGGGGTTCACCCGGCCGTCGGCCCAATGGCCGTGTGGACAGAGGACGCCCGGGATGCGGCCGGTCGCCTGGGACGGCCTGTAGAGGTTGCCGCTGAGCGTGAACCCGGGAAAAGTCTCGAGCACGACCTTCTCGATCGTGTAGCCGTCGCGTTGAAGCCTGCCGTAGATCCTGGGTCTCAGGGGCGTCTTCGGGAACATCGGCCACAAGCCCAGCGTTACGCGCATCTGGTCGCGGAGATGCTCGGCGCGGTCGCGC
The DNA here is from genome assembly GCA_963845755.1 of uncultured Planctomycetota bacterium. Lineage (GTDB taxonomy): Bacteria > Planctomycetota > Planctomycetia > Isosphaerales > Isosphaeraceae > CAWJTV01. The sequence continues at coordinate 139,815 of CAWJTV010000030.1, read as the reverse complement.
CAGGCTGCGGCCTTGGTCGGCGCCTGGAAGTCCGCTCCCTGGTAGTTTGTTCGCACTTCGGAGCGGCGTCGATCCGGCGACGGCTCGGTCGTCTCGACGCGCCCCCGGATCAGATCCAGGTCGGGCGTCGCGCCAGGATCGGTGCGGGAGGAGAACCACAAGAGCGCCGGCACGGGCTTGGGTTGCCGCTTCTCGTTCGACCGTTCCTTCCCTGGCTCCTTGGATTTCGCCTGGGATGTCGTGGACGATTTCGAGTGATCATCGTCATGGGGTGACTCATAGCTCAGGACGATTTTGAGCGGATGGCCCTTTGTGAGTTGGACCTTGCCGAGTTGCTGCCATCGAGGCGCCGGATCGCCCGCACGGTTGTGGTGAGTCAAGGCGAGGCTTTCGCTTACGGGCTTCACGCTCCACTCGTCCTGCGACGAAGACCAGACATAAACGGACGCCTCACCAGCGAATCCGGGATCGACGCCGTCGGCGAGCGCCGGGAAGTCGCTCGCGGTGTAGAGGACCGCCGGAGATGTGTCTTGGGCGGCAACGGGCATCGGCGAGGTAATCGCTACAACGATCAGAGGCCACGCGATCGACTCGCCGGCAATTCTCATCGAACGGAGCCAAGAGTTCACGGCTGGCGCTCCACTCAAACAAGAGGACATCGCTCCACGCGACCGGAACACCGAGACAACCGGCCCGAAGCCCCATCGTAACCAGCCGAGTGGCGAACACAAGCGTCCTGCCGCTGTCCTAAGCCGCCCGTGAGGCTGATGTTCATGGGATTCGAGATGCGTCGAGTGCGCCCTCCAACCCATTCTGTCTGGCCGGGATAAGACCATGGGAACAGAGGCTGGGCGCCGTGTCGCCCACGATTCCCATTGATGCTGCCGGGCTCTTGATCGGGTCTCCCGTCCCAGATCAACAGCACTCGACAGGCGGGAAAGGGCAGTGGACCATGCGGCGTGCAGATCCCCAGGTGTTGCATTCCATCGCAAAAAACTTAAGCTGTTACATGCCCCTGACGTTTGTGGGATGCTCGCAACCTTCGTGATGGGTTGCCGCCCGGCTCCGTGCGGGCCTTGGGACAGAAGGATCGGCACATGGCGGACGTCTCGACGACCGGCAAGAAACTCGTCGCGAATATTGAAAAAGTGGTCATCGGCAAGCGTCAGGAGATCATCCTGGCGCTCGTCGCCTATTTTTCCGAGGGGCACATCCTGCTGGAAGATGTACCTGGAGTGGCCAAGACCATGCTCGCGAGGGCACTGGCCAGCAGTGTGGGTGCGGCCTTCAAGCGCGTGCAATGCACGCCGGACCTGCTCCCGACGGATATCACGGGCGCCTCGATCTTCAACCCGAAAACGACCCAGTTCGAGTTTCGGCCCGGCCCCATCTTCTCGCAGATCTTCCTGGCCGACGAGATCAACCGGGCGACACCGCGGACCCAGTCCGCGCTCCTGGAAGCGATGGCCGAACGGAGAGTCTCGGTCAACGGCACGACGTACGACCTGACTCCTCCGTTCCTCCTGATCGCGACCCAGAACCCCGTTGACCACGAAGGTACCTTCCCGTTGCCCGAGGCCCAACTCGACCGCTTCCTCGTCCGCCTCAGTCTCGGATATCCGACCGCCGAGGAGGAAGCCTCGATGCTGGCCCGACTCCAGCTCAAGCACCCGATCGATAGCTTGAAAGCCGTGGTCACGGCCGACGAGGTCCTCCAGTGCCAGGAGGCAGTGAGGAATATTCACGTCGAGGACAAGCTCGGCAGATACATCGTCGAGTTGATCCGCCGCTCCCGCGAACATCCGGATGTCTTGCTCGGCGGCAGCCCTCGGGCCTCTCTGGCGCGTGTACCGGGCGTCGCAGGCGCTCGCGGCGATCCGTGGACACGATTTCATCACGCCCGACGACATCAAGCGGCTGGCGCCAGCCATCCTCGGCCATCGAATCATCCTCAAGCCCGAGAGCCGCCTGCGTAAGGTGACGTCCCGCAGTGTGGTCGAGGAACTCCTCGACATGTTGTCTGTACCGACAGCCAGTTCGAGGGTCATGGTCTGATGCGCGGGTTCCTCGCCATCGTCGCAATCCTGGTAATCGCGGCCGTATGCGGCTTCACGCTGGTCGTCTGCGCGATGCTCGCCCTGCTGGGCCTGATGTTGGTCAGCCGCTTCCTCGCCCGATCCTGGATCACCAACCTTGAAGCCACCCGGGAGTGCAACCGGACGGATGCGGAAGTCGGCCAGTCGATCGCCTTCAACGTCACGATCCGCAACCGGGGCCGTTTGCCGGTCGCCTGGGTGTTGATCGAGGACATGCTGCCTCGCGGGGCGATCGTATCCCGCCCGCCGCGCATTGAGGTGAAAGGGCATCGCCTGGCCGTGTCGATGCTCGGCTCGCGTGGACAGAAGACCCTGAATTATCAACTCCACTTCGCGATGCGTGGCTATTATCAGGTCGGGCCGATTGTGCTGGAGACGGGCGACCTGTTCGGGTTGCACCGCCGGTTCCGGATCGTGACCGAGCCGGTCTACATCATGGTTTATCCCAAGGTGATCCCGCTGCCCGGCTACGACCTGGCGTCGCGACGTCCGATTGGCGAGATCCGCCTGACGCACCGCCTTTTCGAGGACCCGACACGGATCGCCGGCGTCCGGTACTACCAGCCCGGCGACGCGTTCAACCGCATCCACTGGCGGGCCACGGCCCGCACCGGCGTCCTGCACAGCAAGATCTACGATGCCTCGACGATCGCCGGTGCGACGATCTTGCTGGATTTCCACCGCAAGAGTTACGCCGCACGAAACGAACCCGGCCGTTCCGAGCTAGCCGTAACCACCGCCGTGGCGCTCGCCAACGCCGTGAGCCTGATGCGACAGCCCATCGGGCTGATCACCAACGGTCGCGATGCCGCGGACCGCCTCCGCCTGCGCGACGAGATCGCGCGGCAACGGGGCGTCACCGGGTCGAATCGCGAGGCCACCCACCAGGCGGCGGAGATGCGCGAGAAGGACGACCGGCTGCGTCCGCTGATCGTCCCATCCAGCCGCGGCCCCGAGAGCTTCTCGAGGATTCGCGAGGTCCTTGCCGCGCGTCGAGCTGACCGACGGTCTCACGTTCGACCAGCTCCTGATCGAGGCCGAGCCGCGTCTCCCTCGCGATGCGACGGTCGTCGCGGTTCTGGCCGATGTCACGCCCGAGATGGCCCTGTCGCTGGGCCGGCTCAAGCGACAGGGATTCGCCGTCAGCGTCGTGCTCCTGGCCTTCGACGAGGTCGAGCGGATCGACTCCGCCGGGCCGCTCATCGCCGAGGGCGTCCCGGTTCGTGCACTGTCCGACGAGGAAGAACTGTACCGCTTCTGCGAGCTCCAGCTCGTCAGTCCCCTTTGACCCGCCGGAGCCTCTCGAAATGGCCCGCAACCGTTCTCGTGGCACGCTGGTCGATTACCTGGTCGCCGCGATCGAACCGGGGCTGATCATGGTTATGGTCGGCAGCCTCATGTTCTTTTTGCTCGACCTCTGGTACGAGGGACCAGTCCTGGACCGACTGCGCTGGATCCTTTTCTGGTTCGTGTTCGGGATTGTGTTGATCACGCGAGTCAGCATGCAGATCGGCACTTCGATCGCCAAGGGGTACGGCCTGGCCCTCGGGGGTGCCGTGGCGTTGGTGTCCACACAACTGGCCGGGTTTCAGCCGTTTCTGATCGTGGTGATGGGCGTCGTCTGGTGGGCGACCCACAAGTTGACATTCGACTGCACGCTGCTCGACGAGGACCAGGACGTCGGGGTCGGGCTATTGCAACAGAGCGGCCTCGATCCTTCGGCGCTCGCCGACCAGGGCGGAGCAGACACGGCCCCGACCGCGAGATCCAACGACGATCCGGACGCGATGGATACGTCGCTGCTGCCCCCTCGTCCCTGGTGGAAACTCTGGGAGCTCGATTCCGAACAATCCCGCCGGCCGCATGCGCCGGGAGTCTGGCTCGTCTACTTCACGATGGCTTCGCTGCCGCTGTTCGGCCTGGGTCAGTGGCTCGTACCGGCTGTGGAGGAGGATCGCCGTGCTTGGCTGTTCGTGTACTTCCTGGCGTACATCGCCAGCGGCATGGGCTTGCTGCTGGCGACGAGCTTCCTCAACTTGCGGCGATACCTCCGTCGGCGAAAGCTCAAGATGCCCGCGGCCATGACAGCGACATGGCTCTCGATCGGTTCCATCCTGATCGTGGGTCTTGTCGTACTGGCGGCGGCCGTGCCGCTGCCCGGCTCGGGCTGGAGCGTCCTTCGAGGTGCGACGGGCGAGCCAAGCGACCTCCGCGCCTCGCGCCATGCGATTCTGAAGGACAGCGGCGTCCAGGGCGAGGGGGCCCAGAGCGAGGGACCGGCTGCATCCAAGGGTCAGAACCAACCGCAGTCCGCGAAACAGGCCGAGGGCTCGGGCGAGGAGAATGACCCCAAAGCCGGACAGCAGACCGCCGGCAAGGGACGCCCTGGGGGTTCGAAGGGACCCGGGCGCTCAAAGAGCGGCGCGCCGCGGGGCAAGCCGTCTCGTTCGCAATCCGGTTCTCCTGGGAAAAAAGGCTCCGCCGACGAGAAATCTCAAGAACGAGGCAAGAGTGAGGACGGCCGCTCCGAGAACACGGAGGATCGTAGCAAAGATGACAACCGCGACTCCGACCAGAACGACAAAGGTGCCTCGAAACCAGACAACGAGAGCTCCCCAAAGGAGAATCAGAGCCCGAGCAACCCGTCGAACCCGCCACTCCGTTTGCCGTCGCTCCCCTTCGTGGTGCCGTCCTGGTTGATGCCGCTCATCATCGCCGTGGGAGTCGTGGTCTTGGTCCTCGGCCTGCTTCGCTACGGCCGGGATTTGCTCAGAGGCACTCCTCGACTTGATCCGATCGCTGTTCGGAGGTTTGTTCATCGCCCAACCGGAAAAGAAACCGAAGGACCAGCCGCCAGAGCCGGCCGCGCCGCCCCGACCGTTTGCCTCGTACGTCAATCCCTTCGACGCGGGGCTGGACCATCAGTTTAGCCCCGATGACCTGATCCTCTACAGCTTCGAGGCCCTCGAAGCCTGGGCCTGGGAGCACAACCTGGCCCGATCGCCCCACGAAACGCCGATCGAGTTTGCCCAACGACTCGGGCAAACACGGGATGATCTGCGCACGGACGCCACTCGCGTGGTCGGATACTTCGTCGCCATCGTCTACGGCCAGCGCGGCTTCCGGGCGGACGTCTTCCCGGCACTCCGCCAATTCTGGCAGGTGCTTCGGGCCTGAGTTAAGCCGAGTGGTGTCAATCGCCACACTCTCGGTCGATAGTTGCGCCCCAGAGCGAAACAGGGCTGCCAATCGTAGGGATGAGGCCCGCTGACGGGCACCTGGATGGCGCTGAGCACGAACCAATTCTGGTCTCGGCCCAGCCCGAACCGGATGCCCGGCGCGATGTAAACGTCGGTGATGTAGCCTTTCCGGCCCAGGACGTCCGATAGCGTCGAGACCACGACGTGGGCGACCAGATCCTTGAATACGTACGCGTCTTTTGTGGTGAGGTAGCGTCCCATTGCCAGGTTCGTGAAGTACGTGTCGGTCGCCGACTTGCGGCCTGTGTCGATGTTCATCCCCGTACCGCCGCGTAGCACCCACCTTGGGGCGAAGTTGCACCAGAACTCGACGGCCGGAGTGATGAAATTGATGTCATTGCCGTTGACCGTCTGGCCCGTGGGGGTCCGCTCCGTCAGCAAGGCCTGAAGGCTGAAGTTTCTCTGCTCGACCAGACGGAACCGCCCGGAGATCGTCAAGTCCCCGAAGTTGCCGACGTAGTGGCCGGTGGGGCTCGTCGTGTTGGAGGCGATGAAGGGGACGACGGCCAGGAGTTCCAGGCGCTGATTCAGCGGCATGTAGAGGTTATACGTCGCGAAGTATTCGTTGCCATTCGTCTTCGGTTTCGTGGGCGCCCAGGGGATTGGTGTCAGCAGCAGCCCCTGGTTCGTGGTCATGTTGTCCGTGAAGAAGAAATTCAGCGAGTTGAGTCGCACGAAGATGCCATCAGCGGACCCGAACCAGTTCTGCTTGGGGGCTCCGTTGGTCCCCTCCGGCGACCTGACAAACGGCTTATCCCAGCCCTCGCTGAAGAATGTAGACAGGCTGAGTGGATTCCAGTCCTCCTCTGAGGCCGCGCCGAAAATCGACTCGTGGATCACGTCGAGCGGTCCCATCGGGACCCGGGTCGGTTCCGTCTCGGGAAGGTAGGTCGGTGGACGGGGGATCGCAGGGGGACTTGCCTGCGGTTCCTCGGGGTCGGCCAGGTCGCCGGGGACGACGACGGGAGGTGGTGCCGGGTCTGCGACCGCGGAAGTGGCGGAGGCGGTTGTTGAGGGAACAATCCCTTCTTGGGCTCGAGCCAGCGTCAGCCCGAATCCGGCTAGGAAAAGGGCAGCCATCCCTGCCAGCGGGAGCCGAACTCGCTTCACCAAAAAGGCGCCCATCATCGGCCCGGCCTCCTTCGCCTGAGGACCCGCAGCGCGTATCATCCCGGTGAAGCTTCCAGCCTCGTCTTGGTATCGGCGCATTCCCCTCGGCATGTTGAGAATTGGTGAATTCTTCGGACGCTAGCGGGTCGACTGACTTGTTTGGAAGGAGGAACGCCGTGGGTTTTCCCTGGAGCAGTGCGCCGTGTCTGATCACCCTTCGACAACATCCATGACGTGGACGCATCTCAGAAGCTCTTCGATCGTGGTGGCCGCCGTGGCGGGAAACAGGCAATAGGCCGGAAACGGGTCGGTGCCGTCGATGATGATCTGGCGGTGGTTGGCCTGTCGGAATCCCTCATCGCAGGGCTGATGGCCGCAGATGAACCAGTCGGCGTCAACCATGGCTGCGAACCGATCGGCGACCGCGGGATCCGTATCGCGGCCCCAGGTCAGGGCGTAGATGGTCCCATGTCGCTGCATCGCCTCGGGCGGCCAGGTTTCAGCCTTCAGGAGTTCCAGGTCAAGGTTATCGAGATCGTCCTCGTCGGGGAGCGTGTGGCATACGAAAACGCGATTCGCGGTACGGATAGCCAGGGGCAATGCGGCGAATAGCCCTTTGTATGCCTCGTAGATCTCGGCGGCCGATGAACCATAGCCCGTCGAGATCCCCATGCGGAACGTCAGGTTGAGGGCCTTGCCGTCCTTGCCGATGATCCGCCCGGTCAGCTCGGCTAGCTCATGGTTTCCCAGGATCAGGTGGACACGATCCGGATACTGGCACTTGAGTGCCGTGAAGAGGTCCAGGAGCTGATGCGAGCGATCGCCGCCGTCGTTGGGGTATTCGATCTTCCCGTGGATCAGCTCCTGCAAGACAAGGTGCCGGCAGTGGTTGCGATCCAGGGCCGCAAGCATCAGCACCTTCTTGAACGCCGGCACGTTCCCATGCAGGTCGCCGACGACCAGGATCTCGTCGGCCCGCTCCGGCACGACGATACCACCCGATCGCCCTGGGGTCGCCCGCATCAGTTCGGTCGCGCGGCGGATGGTCGTCAGCATCTTGCGGGGATCGGGCATGGCTGTGAGTTGCGAGTCGAGAATCGCGAGTTGTGGGTGAAGACGGGGATTGCCGGCAACTCGCAGCCAGCAATTCGCAACGGGAGAATTACCAGTTAGCCTCCAGCGCAGTTTCCCAATACTGGTACAGGCTTTCCAGTTTTTCCTTGAGGATCTTGTGTCGCTCCTGGGTTCCGACGGCCTTCACCGGATCTCGCCAGGTGGCGGGCTGGCCCAGCAGGTCTTCGAGGTCAGCGACCGCTTTCTCGGAATCGGCGATCTCGCGCTCGATGTCGGCCGCCTTACGGTAGGGGAACTTGCGCTTGGGTTTCTCGGTCGACGCCGATGACCTGGCCGCGGCGTTCGCGGCAGTCGCGATGGATTTGGCCTCGGCTTTCGTGCCGCGTTCCTTTTCGACCTGGATCAGGTGCTGGTAGGTGTCGTAATCTCCTTCGATGACGCGGGCCTTGCCATCGGCGACCTGGATCAAACGGTCGCCGACCTGGTTGAGGAAGTATCGGTCGTGGCTGACGACGAGGACCGTGCCTTCGAACGCGTTGATCGAGCGCTCGAGGGCCTCGCGGGACCAGATATCGAGGTGGTTGGTCGGCTCGTCCATGACCAGGAGATTGGCGCCGGTCGCGCACAGCCGGGCGAGCGCGGCCTTGGCTTTTTCGCCACCGGAAAGCTGGCCGACCGTCTGAAAGACCAGTTCGCCGGTGAGTCCGAACCGTGCGAGGAGGTCGCGGACGTCTCCTTCGACCCAGTCGGGATCATCCTCGGGCCAGACTGCACGGACGACCGTGATGGCGGGGTCGAGCGACTGAAGACCCTGATCGTGATAACCCACGACCACCTTGTGGCCGAGTTTGACGTCGCCCTGATCCGGCTTCTCGCGGCCGATCAAGGTCTTGATCAGAGTGGTCTTGCCGGCGCCGTTGGGGCCGATGATGCCGACGCATTGCCCGCGCTCGACTGTCAGATTGAGTTCGTGAAACAGGGGGACATCGAAGGCTTTCGACAGCTTACGGGCCTCGATGACGATGTCGCCAGAGCGCACGACTTCGTCGAAACCCATGACCGGTCCGACGACGTCGCGCATCGTCTCGACCCGATCGCGCTCGAGTCGCTCGAGCTTTCGCTCGCGATCGTGGGCCTGCTTGGCTCGCTGGCCGGCCCCGTACTTGCGGATATAGGCCTGGAGCTGCGCCGCCTTCTCGTCCTGGCGTTCGGCCTGACGCTCGAGCACCTTGGCCTTCTCACCGCGAAGCTGCCAGTAATGGCTGTAATTCCCGGGATACGCGGTGATCTTGCCCTCGTGCATCTCCCAGATCCGGTTGACCACCTTGTCGAGGAAATAGCGGTCGTGGCTCACGACGACCATCGCAACCGGCTGTCGCGCCAGGTAGCTTTCGAGCCACTCGGTCGTGGCAATGTCGAGGTGGTTCGAAGGCTCGTCGAGGAGCATAAGGTCGGGGCTCTGCAAGAGCAGCTTCGCGAGCATCATCCGGGATTGCTGGCCGCCGGAGAAGGTCGAGGCGTCTCGCTGGAATTCCGACTCGGCGAACCCAAGCCCCGAGAGTACCTCCTCGACCCGGTGATCGATCGAATAGGCGTCCTGGTGCTCGATCTGTTCGTGGAGGGCATCGAACCGTCTCGCGGCCCGCTCGCGGTCGTCTGCATCCTCGGCTTCGGCGAGTTCCTGCGCGGCCTCTTCCATCTCGCGCTGGAGCTCGAGCAGGGAAGCCAAGCCCGATTTGACCACGTCGATCAACGTCTGACCCGGCGGGAAGTCGGGTTCTTGCCGCAGCAGGCTGATCCGAATACCGGGCCGGACGTAGAGACTGCCATAATCGGGCTGATCCCGGCCGGAGAGGATCTGCATCAGCGTCGTCTTGCCGGCCCCATTGGGACCGACCAGTCCGATCCGCTCGCCGGCGCGGACCTCGAACGCCACGTCCATGAAGATCGGATCGCCACTGTATTGCCGCCCAAGCCCTTGAGCCGAGATCAGGATCATGAGTGTGCGATGGTCCTCCGGTTTGCCTCGACGTGGGGTTCGAGCTGTTGCCAGAGCGGCGGCAATGCCGCGACAAACTCCAGCGTCGTCGCGTCCATGGTGCCGACCCGCTCCATGTCCCAATAGTAGAGTAACTGCACGGGATCATACTTCGCCAGCAGATCGGGTAAGTTATGGAGGTGATCCGCTTCGACCGATCGGCGATCCGCCTGTCCATTCCACCCCAGGGCGCGGATCTTCAGTAGTCCCCACCCGATCATCTCGAGCAGGATCCTGGCGATTTCCAGCGGGCAGCTCGTCATTCATCGTCACCCAGGGTTCGCTTCTTGCGAAGCAGATGATGGTAATGCCGGGCGAACCGGTGGGCCTCGTCGCGGACGTATTGCAGGAGGCGGAGTGCGAACGATCGGCGGCTCAACACGATCGGATCGGATCGGCCGGGCAAGTAGATTTCCTCGTCTTGCTTGGCCAGGGCGATGACAGTCGGCGGCACGACTTTGAGCGTATCGAATGCGGCGAGTGCGGCGGAGAGCTGCCCCTTGCCGCCGTCAATCAGCCAGATATCGGGAAACGGCTCGTCGCGCTCTTGAAGACTCTGGATGCGCCTGGTGACGACCTGGCGAATCGATGCGTAATCGTCGGCGCCCGCGACGCCATTGATCTTGTACCGGCGATAGCCGGGTTTGAACGGCAGGCCGTCGATGAAGGTGACCAGCGAGCCGACTGTCTCGGTGCCGCCGAGATGCGCGATGTCCAGGCCGTCGATCGTGCGCGGGATCGAGTCGAGCTTGAGAATCTTCTTGAGGCCCTTGAGCCCTTTACGTGGGTCGACGTAGAAGACTTCGGGCTGGGCATGCCGGGCGAGGTTGCCCCGCAGGTTGAGGGTCTGGAGGGCCTTGATCTCGTCGCGGAGCCTCGCCGCTTTCTCGAAGCGCAGCTCCTTGCTCGCCGCGCGCATCTCCTCCTCCATCTCCTTGAGCAAGACGTCTTTCTTGCCGTCGAGGAACATCTGCAAGCGGCGGATGTCGGCGCGATAGGACTCCCGATCGATCCGCAGGTTACAGGGCGCTGTGCATTGGTTAATCGAGTGGAGCAAACACGGACGAAACCACCGCCAGCGCGGATCGCCTTCTTCGATGTCCAGAGAGCAATTGCGGAACTTGAAGATCCGCTGGAGGACATGGAGGGCGCCACGAAGCGTCTTGGCACGCGGAAAGGGCCCGTAGAGCTTGACCCCTTGATCGCGCGGCTCGCGGGTGAAATTCACCTGCGGAAAGTCTTCTCCGACGGTGATTTGCAAGTACGGGAAGCTCTTATCATCCTTGAGGTCGCGATTGTACTTGGGCTGGATGTCCTTGATCAGTCGGGCCTCCATCAGGACCGCGTCGACCTCGCTATCCGCGGAGAGGAACTCGACGTCGGCCACTTCGCCGATCCACTCGCAGATCCGTCGGTCCTCGGAGGCCCCCTTGTGGAAATATGAGCCCGCCCGGCTCCGCAGGTTCTTGGCTTTGCCAATATAGATGACGCGCCCGTGGGCGTCCTTCATCAGGTAGAGGCCCGGCGTGGTCGGGAACTGCTTGACCTTCTCGGCCGGAGAACACGTCGCGGATGGGGATGAAGTCTCTGACATGCCTGCCTCTCGGGAGTCCGACCCGGCCGGCGTCGTCGAGGGCAGGGGAGGGGGGGATCCGTTTCCTACGGGGCACTCGCCTGCTCCGTGGATGACGGGCCTGTCCTTCTCAACGCGACGCCGGAAACCGACCGTCCATGATCGTATTGTTCGATATGGTCAGACATTTGGTCAAGTCGAGTCGCCACGGGGCGGGTCGGAAGTCGCGCGCTCTCTCGGGCGGTCGGGCGTCCCTTCACAGCACCGGCTCGGTTAAAATGTACGGAGAGGCTGCCTGCAACCATTCCCAACTCCCGAGATCGAATCGCCATGAAGATTGTCGTACTGGATGGACGCCCGATGGGCGAGGATCGCGAGGCGTGGGCCGGACTCGACAGACTGGGTGAGGTCGAGGTCTACAAGTACAGCACGCCCGAGGAGGTCCGGTCGCGATCCGCGGGCGCGGCGGTGCTGGTGGTTAACAAGTCGCCGATCCGCGCCGAGCTGATCGACGCTCTGCCGGACCTCCGGTTCATCACGCTCACCGCGACGGGCTTCGACTGCGTCGATATCGCCGCTGCCCGCCGGCGCGGCATCCCCGTCGCGAACGTGCCGGAATACGGCACGGATGCCGTCGCTCAGTACGTCTTCGCCTTGTTACTGGAGCTCTGCCATCATGTCGCGTTGCATGACTCCGCAGTCCGGGCAGGCGAGTGGACCAGGCAGCCGGATTTCTCCCTGCGGAAAACGCCCCTGATCGAGCTGGCCGGCAAGACGATGGGGCTGGTCGGTTATGGGCGGATCGGCCGTCGCGTGGGCGAGATCGCCCGCGCCTTCGGCATGAACCTGATCGCCCATGACGTCTACAAGTGGCCGGAGACCGACGACCGCGCGGCCAGGTGGTGCGAACTGGACGATCTCTTCACCCGTGCCGACGTGATCAGTCTGCATTCTCCCCTGACGCCGCAAACCGCCGGGCTGGTCAACCGCGAACGGCTGATGCGGGTCAAGCCGGGCGCGATGCTGATCAACACGGCGCGTGGACCGCTGGTGATTGAGGCAGACCTCGCCGAAGCGCTGGCCTCCGGCCGGCTGGCCGGCGCCGGTCTGGACGTGGTCGCCGTCGAGCCGATCCGGCCTGAGAATCCTTTACTCAAGGCGCCCAACTGCCTGATCACGCCCCACATCGCCTGGGCGGCTGCGGAGGCACGCGGCCGGCTCATGGAAGCGACCGTGGCCAATATCGCAAACTTCCTCGAAGGCCGGCCAACGAACGTCGTGAATTGAGAAACCGGCTTCGCTCACGGCCGGAAGGATTTGAGATGACTCCCCAAGTTGACGACATTCCTGGTGTGACCGACGATCCGATCCTCCGCCTTATCTTCACTGGGAAGGCCCGGCATCCGGGCGAGGCCGAGGAGATGTATCGGGATGGTTCGCTCCCCCCGACGACCACGCCCGCCATCGAGCCTTTGATCTTGAACCGGCTCCGGACCGTCACCCCTGCTTCGCCGCTTCAACTCACGCTCGTCGAAGCGGTCAGACGGCAATACCGAATTTCCGCCCAGGCCGACAAGAACGTGATCATCAAGGCTCGGGACCGCTAATCCGGACCGTTGGAGATTCGACCCTCAGCGCGATTCCCGGATCAGGGTCGCCGTCTGGAACCGGCTGGGGATCTTGGTGGCGTGGGGGTCGTTGTCGAACGTGATCAGGAGCTTAACCGCCGTCTTCGCCCCGTCCTTCTCGGCGGCGAGTATAGCGAGTCCCTCGGCCTTCATGGCGACCTCGAACGTCGCGATCTTCCGGGCGCGACTCGTCTCGCCGTCCGCGACGAAGTAGAGAGTATTGCCGTGGAAGGTGTTGTTTTCGTCCTCGCTCGCGGTGACGACGAGGAACCCTCCGAGCTGGGGCACATACTCGAGCGAGGTCAGCTCGGACGTAAAGCCCTCCCGAGATTCGGCCTCGAAACTGAAGAGCGGCTTGAGCTCGAGCTCGGCGCCGGGCGATGGTGACGCGGAGATGTCGGCATTGAAGGCGCGCACCTTGTCGGTCGGGGCCCGCAGACCGATGATCAACTCTCGACCGGCTGAGCCATCGGCTTTCTTGCTCTCGCGAATGGCCAGGCCCTCGATCTTGCGCTTGCCGACCTCGGCCTCGGGGAGCCCCTGCGCTTCAGCGCCGACTCCAGCGAGTGCGCGATGTCCCAGCGGACGACCGACCTGTCGTCGATCGTCGGTTGATCGGTCTCCGTAAGGCGAAAGCGAAGCAGGACGCTCTTGCTGGCCCGCTCTTCGTCCGATTTGCCGACATGAGCGCCGATGAGGTAATAGTTCCCTTCCGAATCGCGTGCCATGCCTTCCCATTTCGGGCCCCCGAGCTTCGACGGCTCAGGGAACTTCGGCGAAGTGATCGGTGCGCCCAGGATCCTGCCGGTCGCGACGTCAACTACGAACAACGCCGGGTGCTTGTCATGCGCGACCAGGATCCGATGGCCGTCGCCGATCGGCTCGACGCCCGAAGCCTCGATCACACCATCCACCTTCCCGTCCTGGATCAGCGGCCTGGGGAGCGACACGGATTCGAGATGGAAGTCGTCCGCTCGTCCGATCGCCGGCGAGACGACAATGGTCCCCAGGATCAGGGCGAATGCGATTGGTCGGCTGGAGCGAATTATCATGGTGCGAGGTCCAGGGAGGGTTATCAGGAGGGAGGCGTCGGGGCGACATTCAAGACGAGCTTCAGCTTACTTTCCGTCCTTGAGGTCGAAGCCGAATTCGGTGTGTTCCGCGTCCACATCGGCCACGAGCTTCGAACTCGCCCTCTGCGTGTATTTCTTGGGGATGACTTCCTTCGCGGGATGGCTACCGGTGCCGCTGATTGAAACCTGGTGATGGCCGGCGACCACGCCATCCCCCTCTTTATGAGTCCCGAGCACATATGTTCCATCCGATTGGAGTTGGCCACCAGCCGGCCGGCCGTAACCATCCGGCTCGAACATCACTTTGCCCTTGGTTACGGGCTTACCCTTGTAGGTCACCTTGCCTTTCACAGGGATCAGGTCGGGCTGCGCCCCGCTTCCGGCGGTCCCGCAGCCCCAGCAGGGAACGAGGACGACGGAAGCGAGCAGCGAGACAACAACCCTTTGGGCACCATTCGACATCTAAAGATACCTCCGACGTGTGAATGGGTGTCGCGTGGCGGATCGTGGGAGAGAACCGGGTGTTCGAGGTCGCAACCTCCCGCCCTCCGCCGTGCGCGAATCGCCTCGATCAATACGAATCTGAGCTGATCACTTCCCCCCCGGCGATGGTGCCGAGACCACGCCAGGTGACGGGATTTACCGAATTCTTGACCCAGTGCACGCTGCCGTCGGCGAAGAGGGCATTGATGCCGCCTGGATGGTAGCTACTGGCCGACAAGGACATATAGGTCGGCCCGCCGTCGTTCTCGTCAACCCAGTCCCAGTCCATCGCGATGTTGCGGCCGGCGTCGGCGGTGCCGGTAGCCCGGCTGACGGTCGAGACCGTCTGGTTTGGCGGCATGGCCGTGGTGAATCCCGAGTAATAGACGCCGCCGTTGGCCCAGCGGGTGTGGCCGATCGGCCCACCGGCTTTGACTTTGCCAGTGCCAGTACCGCAATTCTGGATCTGATAAGCCAGTGCCGCGGCCGAGGCCGGCCCGGGAAGCGGGATGTTGGTGAACGAATACGGTCCGGTGATGGGGTCCGAGGGTGGTCCGGGTGTGTTGCCACAACTCCGCATCTGCGCGTGACCGATATAGCCCTCCGCCGCGGCCAGTGTGTTGCTGGTTCCGTCCGTGATCATCGCGATCCGGCGCCGTAATTCGGGCCGAAGAGCGAACGATTCATCGGTCCGACAGAATTCGTGGCGCCCCAGTTCACAGACCACACATACCAATCACCGTCACACGTCCCGTAACTTGTGGTTGCGTCGCCCGTGCCACCCATCGAGGCGTCGTCCCAGTGGTCTCCCGGGTCGCTCGGACAGAACAGGAAGGATAACGTCAGAGTTTCGACGGTGACGTTCGTCGGGTCGCTGTAAGTGTAGTCGAAGTTAATCGCGTTAAATGCGGCGCTTTGTTCCATGTAGCCCAGGGATCGTGCGAAAGCACTCCAGGACGACTGGAAGTACCACGTGGCCGGAGCACCGGACGGAGTGGGAACTAAAATCGTCGTGGGCGGGAAGGTACCGACCGAACTCTCATAGTTCATGAAGGCCAGACCCATCTGCTTCAAGTTGTTGGTACACTGGATACGTCGAGCTGCCTCCCGCGCCGATTGCACGGCGGGAAGCAACAGTGCGATCAGAACGGCGATGATCGCAATGACCACCAAAAGCTCGATCAGGGTGAAGCCACGCCGGCCGTACCGACGCGAGATGTGGGTCATCGAAGCAAACCTCGTAATGATGTTCAGCATAAAGATGCGATCGCGCGATCGCGGTCTAAGGGTGACATTATAGATTGCTAGCTCTGAATCTCGCGTGTAGTTCCAGCGAAGACCAGATGAAAATCCAATGAACGAGCTCGCCCTCCCGATGCCGTGAGGGGTTCCGTCTCGCAAATCGAAATGGCTAATCTTGTTAGAACCAGAGAGCAACAGATAGGGCGTGCGAGTGCCGGCGCGCGATCGCAGGATTGTTAAGATTTTCTAGCGCAAGGCGAGCTCGGCGTGTACCGCGCTTTGGGCGTATGCGAACCGTTAGGTTACCCGAGAAATGACTATCGATCCCTTGGCTCGTTGTTGTCAATCGATCGTTCTCATCGTCGAGGACGGGGGCGCCGCGGGAAGGGCAATTACCAGGGAGTCGTAAGGTCTAACTACTCCTTGACCGCGCCTTCCGGCAGCAAGGTACGACGTTCGGGCATACTCGAAGGCGACGGCTTCGCTCGCTCGATCCCCCAGCGGATCCGGACTTCCCATCGGCCGCTCTCATCCGCCGTCACGTGCCAGTGTGGAATGACGGCCGACGACTGGTAAACTCCTTCGTAACCGCCTTCGCTCTGGCTGACCGTCTCGATCGGAAAACACCAGACCCCAGCGGCTTGCGACCAGCCCAGACGGATGGAAAGATCGCGCCATTCGTCGATGAGGGCCAGGCCGGAGGTATGTGGCAGGTCGAGCCGGACGTCGAGCATTCCCAGGTTCGAGCCGGCCAGGTCGGAGTAATAGCGGTCCGGTGCCTGGCCGGCCAGCGCTGCCACGTTGACCTCGACAGCGAAATGGAAACACACCTCGGGTGGGAGGTCCTCGAGCACGTAGGAGATTGCCAGCTCGGGCCAGCCCGCCTTGAGCTCGATCGTCTTGCTTATGCGGATCGTATGATCGCGGACGCGGCCCGGACGCTCCATCACCACCGCAACACGCCGCGCCTTGCGCTGGACGCGAGCCAGGTAGGTCCCCGTCGCGAAATCACCACAATCCACCTGGCGGCATTCGGCCAGGTCCTCAAGCGTCACGTCGACGGGGTAGAAATGGTCGATCAGCGCCTTGCGGGGATGCCGGTCATAGACGAGCAGCCGGTCGAGCCCCTGTTGCTTGAGCCGAATCGGTTCGGAGGAGTTCGAATGTGAGTCGGTCACACTCTCCGGGCCCTGGCCGCTCGCGAGTCGCGCGGTGGCCTCGCGGATCGCTTCGTGGTAAGGCTCGGGGCGGCGGTCGAGCGTCGCGAGCAGGTTCGTCGTACTCTGGCGGATGTCCAGCTCGTACAGATGCCCCCCCTGTGCCGGCCGGACCATCGCGATGAGATGCTCATTCTCCAGCCGGACCTCTTGACGCGCATCGTAGTTGAAGTCGCCCACCTCCAGTGCGACGCGCGGACCCGTCCGGCCCTCGGCGTCGTCCAGGGCGTTGTCCGCGGCGATCAGGCTTCCGTAGATCGCGTTCCGGAGATGAGGCAGGTACAACCCGCCGAACGAGCCATGCCAGTACGGACAGTTGCACTGCCCGCGATAGAGTTCCTGCCGCGCGATCTCCAGGTAATCCGGGTCGGCGCCGCCGCCCGCCTCCAGGGTCGCCAGTCGGCGCGAGACGGCCATCATTCGAGCATACATCTCGTCGCATTCGTCATATTTCGCCCGGAAGTTCCGCCAGTAGCCGCCCGGCCGGAAGAACCGTTCGATCTCTCCGGCATCGGGCATCGCGGCCAGATGCCGCGCCCCGAGGCGATACGCAGCTAACGCCTCCGGCCACAGCGACCATTCGGTCATCTCCCGGTACGAACCGTCCGGCAGGTAGACCTTCCCGGAGGGGAGCGAGACGTCCAGCGCTCGCGCGAAGGTCGTCGTCTCCAGCCAGTCCCGGTTCGCCAGGAGCATGTCGCAGAAATGCGTCAGCCAACCGTTCCGATAAACGTGATCGTAGGTCTTGGGCCAGGACCCGAACTTCTCGCCGTCGTCGGCGAACACGATGGTCGAGCCGGGCCGTCGCTCGGCCAGCTTGCGAAGGAATTCGTAGGTCGCGTGGGGCTCCTGGAACGGGATCATGTATCGGAGCGGCTCGGAGCCGGGAAAGACCCTCAGCAGTCGGCCGTCGTCCTCCGTGAGGAAGTATCCCAGCACGTCGTCCGCCAAGTAGCCCGCGCGGAGGAAGTGGCAATCATCGAGGATCGTGTATTCGATCCCCGCCTCGGCGATCGAGGAGACCAGCGCCTGCTCCCACACCCGTTCGGCGATCCACATGCCGCGGACTCGGGCACCCAGGAGGTCCTCCAGGTGACGCGAGTAGCCGCGAATCTGCCCCACCCGGTCCCGGTGCGGGATCATCGTCAAGATTGGCTCGAAAAACCCACCACCGAGGATTTCCACGCGGCCCGATTCCACCAGCCGACGCAGCCGCACGATGTACTCCGGGTGCCGCTCGACGAACCATTCCAGCAGCGGACCCGAAGTGTGCAGCGCGAACGAGATCTCCGGATAACCCTCCAGGACGTCCAGGAACGGGAGATAGCTCGTCCGGTAGGCGTCCTCGAAGACCCCGTCGAAATTGCCGACCGGCTGGTGATTGTGCAACGCCAGGATCAGACGGACCTGCGACATCCTCGTCCTCGCTCAATGCTGCTAGACCGATACGTGTCGAAGTTCCACCGTGCCGCGTTCCGCGGTTGCCGGCCTCGAATGAACGGGGTGGCTGACCTCGACCTCGCGCAAGAAGCCGGCCGCGTTCTCGGGCGGCACGGGATTGATGTAGAAGCCCGACCCCCACTCGAACCCGGCCACCTTCGTCAGCCGGGGGATGATCTCGATGTGCCAATGGTAATGCGGCATCTCTCCGTGGTCAAACGGCGCCGTGTGGATGATGTAGTTGTAAGCGGGGCTGTCGAGGGCCGTCTCCAGCTTGTTCACGACCTGGTGGAGGACATGGCCAAGGTCGTCGACGGCCGGCTTGGGGATGTTCTCGAAGTGGCTGGAGTGAGTCTTGGGGACGATCCAGGTCTCGAACGGGAACCGGCTGGCGTAGGGACAGAACGCCGTGAAGTGGTGCGAATCCAGGACGATGCGCTTCTCGAAGGCGAGCTCCTGCTGCACCATGTCGCAGTAGATGCAACGGCCCCGGTAGTGGAAGAACTCGAGGGAGCCGGTCATCTCCTCCCAGACGGAGATCGGCACGATCGGCGTGACGATCAGTTGGCTGTGGGTGTGCTCCAGGCTCGCTCCGCCCGCGGCTCCGACGTTCTTGAACAACATGCCGTGGACCAGTCGGTTGTCCTTCTTCAAGTCGACCAGCCGATCGCGGTAGACCCAGAGGACCTCGCGGATATTCTCCTCGCGGAGGGTCGCCATGCTCTTGTGGTGTTCCGGGCTCTCAATGATGACCTCGTGGGCGCCGATGCCGGCCATCATATCGTAGATGCCATCGCCGCGCTTGTTCAGGTTGCCCTCGATCTTCAGGGCGGGGAACCGGTTGGGGACCACGCGGATCCGCCATCCCGGTCGGTTCGGCTGCGAGCCGAAATCGCGATAGGCGAGGATCTCGGGCGGCGTCTTATCCTCGTGCCCTTCGCAGAACGGGCAGACCGCCCCGACCTCGCCCGGCGCAATCTCCGAGCGGAAGTCGTGAGGACGCTTGGCCCGCTCGTGCGCGATGATCACCCAGCGGCCGACGATCGGGTCTTTACGCAACTCGGGCATGATGTCTGGCTCCTCCCCATCTCCAGCAGGACTGAGTCGATCAGTACGATTCGGATCGAGGGTTCATAATTCCGGATTCGAGATTCCGGATTCGAGAATCAAAACCCGATCTATAATATATATGAAATTAAATCTATAAATCCCACATCTCGAATCCGGAATCTCGAATCCGGAATCTCGAATCCGGAATCTCGAATCCGGAATCTCGAATTACCCCTTTTGTCGGGAATCTCGAATCCGGAATCTCGAATTACCCCTTTTGTCGGGAATCTCGAATCCGGAATCTCGAATTGCCCCCTAAACCTGCCACATGATCTGTTCGAAGTCGCGTGAGGGCGTCTCCAGTTCGAGGATTCCCTCGCGAGGTGCCCGGTCGAGGCTCGAGTCGCCCTTGAGCAGCTCCACGTAGAAGCGGACCGGGTCGCCAGGGTGGCGGTCCAGGCGGGCGAACGGCACGGCGAGCTCGAGGATGGTCGCGGTCGCGACCTGGACCGTGGGGCCGTTGGCCGCCGGCTGGCCGGGACGATTCAGGTAGGCGGCCGGTCGCGGCATGCCGGGATCCGTGACGAGGATCTCGGTGTCCGCCGGGTCGACGAAGCCGATCCGCAAGCGATCGGCCTCGGCGAGCCGTTCGCGTGCCGGTCCGCCCTCCGTGTCGACGCGGATCAGGAGCCGTTCGGCGTCGAAGCCGAACCAGATCGTTCGGAGAACGCCCCGGGAGACGAGGGTCATGGTCCCGCGATCGTTGCCGCAAGCGTACCGCGCCGCGTCGATCCACTCGAAGTACGTCGATCGACCATCCAGCTTGACCTTCAGGAAGCTGACCGGCTGATCGTGGGGCGGGCGATGGGCCACTCCGCGCGAGATCGGAGTGAACAGCGAGCCGGGTGGGTCGCAGCCCAGCAGCACGTAGACGTTCCGCAGGTGCTTGCGGAAGAGATGGTCGAACAGTCCGTCCAGGGCGCTCGAGTGATCGTCTCCGTACCACCAGAACCAATCGGAGCCCTCGGCGATGTAGATCTCCTCCCAGGCGCGTTCCATCGTGGCCGCATCGTGCCGGCCCGTACGTTGCTCGGCGACCAGGAACTCCCGCGCGGCGTGCAGCTCGTCCCAGCCGCGGTTATCCTCGGGATGACCGATCCAGATGGCGAAATTGTGGCTGATCCAGCTCCCCGCGAAGAGGCGTTGGATCGTGTCCGCATCCCGCGGCGGATGCTCGCGTAAGAATTCATCAACGCGAACGGGCCGGACCCGAGGATCGCGAACGGCCCCCTGGTAGAGCGAGCGCAGGAACGAGACGCCGCCATCGGGGTAGTACTCCCAGCAGTTCTCGCCGTCAAGGATGACCGGGACCAGGGTGGCCGGGTCGTGTCGGCATGCCTCACCGATGGCGTGGAGCTTGCCGAAGAAGTCGCCCGCGGCGACCGGGCCCGGGCTGCGCTGATAGTGGAACCCGATCTGGTCCGACATCGAATGGTCGCGAAAGATGATGGCCAGCTCCGACTCGGCCTCGCGCACCTTCCAGGGTCGGTACAATCGATCCGGGTTGCGCACATGGCCCCGGCTGTCGCGGCCGACCAGGCCATGCGTCGAGCAAGCGAGGATCTCTTCATCGGTCGCGATCCAGCCGATGCCGTGCTCGGCAAGGAGCGGGATCAACGCCTGGCAGACCGAGCCCTCGCTCGGCCACAGGCCACGCGGCCGATCGCCGAATCTCACGGCATGGCTTTCGATCGCCCGGCGCACGTGGACGGCCGCGTCTTCCGAGTAGCCGCCGCGGTATGCCGGGAGCGTCACGTCCGGCATGGCCTCACGCGCCAGCGTCTTGTCGAGGAGCAAGGGCAGGATGGGGTGATAATACGGCGTCGTCGTGAGCTCCACCTGGCCCCGTTCGGCCAGCTCGCGATGCAGTGGGATCACTCGAGCCAGAAGCGCGCGCTGCTTGTCCAGGAACCACTGCTTCTCCTCCTCGGTGTAGTACCGACCCTTGGCCTTGAAGTCGGCAAGCTCCGGGTCCTTCTCGAAGATGAGCGGATGGACCCACGCCAGGTTCGACCAGACCTGAAGGTCGCGGAGATCGCGGGGGCGGAATCGTCCCAGTGCCTGCCTGGCCGAGTTGTTCCACGAGGACCGAAGCCCGTACAACTCCTGATAGCGCAGCGTGGGGCCGGATCATGGAATCCGGGAAGGCCATGAAGAAGTTGTCGAGGATCCCGCAGGCATCATCGTGGTTCAGTCCATCCGCCGGTCGGCGCGAGAGCTTCAAGTGGGTGTCGCTGGCCCCCCCAACGTAGGCTTCGAGCTGGGTCAGCAGGCTCGGAACCAGGTTGATCGTGCAACGGAACTCGGGGACTTCTTCGAGATGCAGGGCCATGCCGAGGTAATCTTTGGTCGCATGGAGCCGCACCCACGGCATCGGGTTCTCTCCAGCCAGATCATCCGGATAATACGGCTGATGCTGGTGCCAAACCATCGCCAAGGAGACGGTTGCCATCATTCACCTTTCTTGGCCATGTCGACCGCGCCGAGAGTGGGTGACCGAGTAGCCGCGACTCGCCCGGTACGAAGAATCGTAGGGTGGGTGCAACCCACCTAATCCTTGGAACCAAGGAGTTCGGTGGGTTGCACCCACCCTACTGGAAGTCGTTCTAAATCCTCTTGAAGAAGAATAGGTCGTCTCCCGAGATATGCTCGGAACAATTCAGGACGAACTTAAAGAGTTCCCGGCGGGAAGATGGAGCGGCTGGAGGGTCCGTTCGCGTGAGCGTGAGTGTATCATGATCGCGCCCTGCGCCCGATCTGTTCATAGAGCCGCGAGTACTCCGCGGCGCTGCGGTCCCAGGACCAATCGGCATTCATCCCCGTTCGCATCAACTTGACCCAGGCCTCGCGGTCGAGCCAGAGGTCCAGCGCCCGCTCGATCGTCTGCCAGAGGGCCTGGGACGTGGGTTCGGTGAAGCGGAAACCATTGGCCGTCCCATCGGCGAGGGTCTGGGAATTGGCGTCGATGACGGTGTCGGCGAGTCCGCCCGTGGCGCGGACGATCGGCACAGTCCCGTGCGCCAGGCTGTAAAGCTGGTTCAACCCACAGGGTTCGAAAACGCTCGGCATCAGGAACAGGTCGGCCCCGGCCTCGATCTGATGGGCCAGGTCATCGTCGAAGCCGAGGTACGCCCAGAACCGGTCGGGATGTTTTCGGGCGAGGTCTGCGAGCACAGCATGATACTTGGGATGACCGACTCCGAGCACGACGAGCTGAACGTCGCGCTCCAGGAGCGGGTCCGCCACATCAGCCAGCAAGTCCCATCCTTTCTGGGGGTCGAGCCGCCCGATCTGGGCGAACACGGGGACCTCCGGCCGTACGGGCAGTCCGGTCTTCTCTTGAAGCCAGGTCTTGCAGCGTGCCTTGCCCTCGACGACCGTCGTCGCATCGTAGCGCTGAACCAGCATCGGCTCGACCGCAGGACTCCACGTGTCCAGATCAATCCCGTTGACGATTCCGAACAGGTCAACCTGGCGGTCGCGGAGCAACCCTTCCATTCCCGAGCCGAACCTCGGGGTCTGGATCTCCCGGGCATAACTGGGGCTCACCGTGCTGAGCATGTCCGCGAAGACCAGCCCACCTTTCATGAAACAGAGCTTTCCGTGGAACTCTAACTGTTGCCAGTTGAACAGATGCCAGTCGAGGCCGGTGAGAGCCATGTCCCAGTGCCAGAACAGGCCGAGATACGCCAGGTTGTGGATGGTCAGCAGCGTTCCGCAGGCGGCGAGCTCGGGCATATTCCTGTAGAGGGTGCGTCGATAGACAGAGATCAAGCCGGTCTGCCAGTCATTGCAGTGGATAATGTCCGGTTCGAGACGCAAGGCCCGGATCGTCTCGAGCACGGCCCGATCGAAGAAGACGAACCGCTCGCAATTATCGACATAATCCGTCACGCCGTTCCCGTAGAGCCCGTCTCGGTCGAAGTAGCCGGGCTGGTCGATCAGGTAGACGGCCACGTCCGAGCCCGGGAGCCGGCTCTCATAGACTCGGCCTTCCACCACACGCGCGCCGACCGGGATCTGAAGGAGCACCCCCATGTCGATCAGGTCGGGACCGGCCGACCAGGCCCGACGATAGGCGGGCAGAAACAATGAGATGCGCTGGCCTTGACGCGACAGGGCGCACGGCAGCGCCCCGGCGACATCGGCCAGACCACCGGTCTTGGCAAATGGCACCCCCTCGGAGGCTGCAAACACCACGTGCATCGTGCCTCAGCCTCCCGTCCAGTCGCGACCACTCGTGCCGCGGCACCTCCCGGAATAGGAGTGACGGATGACGAGATGAGACGTTCATCTGGACCGGCCGTCCATCACGGGTTTGCCGATCACCTCGGAGCCCCGTGTGGTGAGTGCCCGCCGGCTCATCCCTGAGCATCGAACTCAGCGCGCAGTCTAATCACTGATCGGCTCTCGGTCCAGATTGCTTCCAGGTCATTGGTCATTCGCCATTGGTGATTCCTGGCGACGCTTCCCGCGTCAACGGCGGAACTCGGCCGCATCGTCCATCCGCATCATCCCGAGCCGCTGCGCACGAGGTGACCGATGGGCCTAAGGCTGACCAAAGAGCGAATGACCAATGACGAGGCATCAGTTCGATAGGGCGGCCTCGGTTGCGTGCTGCATCGCATGGATCGCACGAACCTTGCGGCAGGCTTCGGCATAGGCCCGCGTCACCTGCTCGCCGTCCCAATCGACCATGCGCGGCGGGAACTCCTGCCGCTTGCCCCAGGCATTGATGTGCTTGAGCAGGCCGTACTCGTACTTTTCATCCTGGTCCTTGGTCCAGGCGAACAGAGCCCGGCCGTTGCGAGGCGGATTGAGCCCGTCGTCACCGGCGCGTGGGCTCGGTGCCAGGCTCGGCACGGGAGGAGCAGGCGAGGGTGGCGGAGCTGTCGTAGTTGCAGACTGAGTCTGCGCCCCCTGGCCAGTCACCGGCTGCGCCTCCAGGTCGCCGCGCCCCTTGAGACTCTCACGAGCGAACTTGGGGATGCCGTCACGGTAAAGGTAGCGACCCACGCCGAACTTCACCGCGGCGCGCTTGAACGCGTCCGCGAATCCGCTCTTATCATCGTCGCCGGGATCGGCCATTCCGGCATAACCGCCCGCGTCGCTCTTGGTCAGGACCGCGCCATCCGGCAGCCGGATGGTCAGCCGGCAGATCACGGAGTGCTCCAGCGGAACGAAATCGTCCCACCAATTCTCGGGCCCGAGCACGTCGTCCAGTCGGTTCATGACGGTTCGCGCCGTCACGTAGTGCAACTGGCGCCCGGCCTGGGCGCGGAGCTTCACTTCGTCGGGGTCAAAGGGTGCGGCGAGGGCCGCAAAGAGATCGGGATGCTGAGTCATCGTGCAACGCCCCCCGGAGGATCGAGCGGTCGCCGGCAGGACAAACGATCCGCGCCGCGACCGCCACCCTCGACTGTCATCCAATACCGGGTGCAACAGGTGAGGTGGCTCGCACACCCAGCGACGGGCCGCGACAATCCAACGGAGAGTCAACCGGCCATCGCCGAAAAAGCCACCGTCCGGTCGGTGCCGGGTGGTTTTCCCACCTACTCCGATCGGACGGTTGGATTATACCGAATCTTCGTACACCTTGACAAGAGTACATCAGCCGATTTTTTCGGATGGGTCTCTTCGCACCGAGGAGTGGTTGCAATCTACACGGGCACCTTGACGTTCCAGCCATAACTATTGAGCATCACAAGCATCAGCAGGCAGGCGATGAGGATGGCTGCCAGCGCGAGCCCCAGGAGGGCGACGTAGATGTCGCTCTTGGGCGCCTGGACAAAAACCCCAGGACGCCGCTGCGCAGCGGCGCTCGCTCCCCGGCTGGCCGCCGTGGCGCTAGAACCGCGGGTTGATGGTTGACGAGACAATGTCGCCCTCCTTTATCTTCTTGCCCTGGTAGGTTTTGCCGACCACAAGTCCCACGGCCTGATTGGGATCGACCGGGGCAACAATCTGGATCTTCCCCAGGAACTCCGGTCTTGGTTTGAGGCGGTAAAGGTTCAATTCATGACCGGCGACCAATCCATCGTCAGAACCAATGGAGATCTCGACGCGACGATTGGTTGCGTCCACTCGCTTGATCAGCCCCTCGACCGGCGGCGGGCTTTCCAGCCCTTTGATCTGGCTGATGTCGGCGGACAGGCCGTTTTGTTGGAGCAAGGTGGTAAACTTCGCGACCCGCTCGCGGAGGTCGGAATTATTCTTGATGTTGGTATCCAGCATCCGCTCCTGCTCGCGGATCTTGTCGATCAGCTCCGCCTGTCGCAACTTGAACTCATTGGCCTGCTTCTCGACTGCAGACTTCTGAGTACGAAGGAGGGTGGTCTCATCTCGCCGATGAGCGGCCTCATCGAGCGCACTCTTGGCGTTTTCCTGGGCCGTGACGAGTTTGCCACGAACATCCTGGATGTCCGTCTGGTCACGCTTGTTCTGGTCTTCCAATCCGCGGATGCGGTCATTCAGTTGCTTGGTCTGGGCCGCTTCGTTGCTCTTGGCGTCCGCCAGCTCCTTCTTGGCTGCATCCACGAGGGCCTTGGCGTCAGCCAGGCTCTTCTGGACTTTCTTGAGGTCCTCCGACTTCTTCTGCGTCTCGGTTTTCCAGTTCTTCGAGGTCACGAAGACCGAGGTGGAGATGCCGAGGAAGACGAGGGAAAAGCCAACGATCGCGAGCACGAGGATTTTGCCAACTTGGGTCATGGTCCCATCCTACCAATCAGAGTAAGACGGCCGGCCGACCACCCTCGCGGCATCGCGCCGCAAGTCATAAATACGATGGGGCTTGGACCGTTGATGTCACGGAGATGACGAGGATCCGCCGCCGTGCCGCGGCACCGGCGCTTACGCAATGACGACGAACTTCATCAATCCTATAATTAGACGACGCAGAGCGGCAAGCCGTTCGCCTTGAGCGCGGGACGATCGCCGGTACGGTCCGTCTCTCGGTTCCCACGCCAATGGCGCGTAACTTGACAAAATCTACATCACGCTCGGCTTCCGGGCAAGCGACCGGTCTTAGGGAATCTGGGTTGATCCGATGCGACCACTCCGACCTTCGGACAGAAGTTGGCGAGCGTGCAGATTCCGCATTTCGGTCGTCGCGCCTGGCACACCTTTCGTCCATGCTGAATCAGGCGGTGGCTCAGGTCGATCCATTCCGAGCGCGGGATGACCTGCATCAGATCGCGCTCGATCGGCTCCGGCATCGTCCCGGTCGTGAGGCCGAGGCGATGCACGAGCCGCTTGACATGAGTGTCGACCACGATCCCTTCGGCCCGGCCGAAAGCCGTGCCCAGCACGACGTTGGCCGTCTTTCGGCCCACGCCGTTCAGGGCGATCAAGGACTTCAGATCCATCGGAATCTGGCCCCCATGCCGCTCCACAGCCTGTTTGGCCATCGCCACGAGGTTGCGGGCCTTGGCCCGGAAAAAACCGGTCGAGCGGATGAGCCCCTCCAGCTCCGTCGGATCTGCCTTCGCCAGCGCGGAGGCATCCGGGTATCGACGAAACAGCGCCGGCGTGACCTGATTGACTCGTGCATCCGTGCACTGCGCTGATAGAATGGTGGCGACCAAGAGTTGATAGGGGCCTGCATGGGAGAGGCGCAATTGGCCTCGGGATAGGCGCTCTTCAGGCCATCCAGGACTCGCCTGGCCTGGCTCTTGGGCGTTGTCGAGGCGCGACGGGAGGGGGACATCAGGATCTCCTCAACTCCTCGGAGGGCTGCTTCGGCGCACGGAGTCCCTCGTCGTATGGGCAACGGCGGGTTCCGGCTTGTCCATCACCTGATCGAAACTAGAATGAGGCGAACGAGCGAACGATCTGGTAAGGAGAGGCGGTCGCATACGCCGGGTTCGCTATTCTCGGCGACGGCGGCGGGGTTATGTCAAGCGGAGTTGCGGTTCTCCTCACCTCGCGTCGTGCGATTTACATCGATGACCACGGCTGGAAGATACGATGGACGATCAGACGCAACCGCGCGGTTCCTCGAGGCCATGTCGGCTCTTCCCTCTGCCGAACCTCGTCCTGTTTCCACACACGATCCTCCCCTTGCATATCTTCGAGCCCCGTTACCGCCAGATGACCGAGGATGCCCTGGCCGACGACCGCCAGGTGACCATCGTCCAGATCCGACCGATGGTAGGGGGCACTCCTTGGACCGAGCCGACTCCAATCAAGGATGTGGGCTGTCTCGGCCGTATCATTCAACACGAGCGCCTTCCCGACGGACGGTTCCATCTTCTGCTTCTGGGCTGCAAGCGGGTCCGTCTTGTCCGCGAACTGGCCAGTCCAAGACTCTATCGCATTGCGGAGGCGACGATCCTCGAAGACCGGGAGGGCGCGAACGATCTCGATTCTCACCGGAAGGAGCTTCTTGATTTATTCCTCCTGGTCTTCCAGCAGGCCCATGAACTCGAGACGGACCTGTCGCACGTCCTGAACTCGGACCTACCCCTCGGCGGCTTGTGCGACGTCATCGCGCACGCTCTCGAGCTTCCAACTCCCCTGAAGCAATCCCTGCTGGAAGAGACGCGGGTGGATCGTCGGGTCACGACTCTCAAGAGCGTCCTTCGCCAGTCGCTCGCGCAGACTCCAGAATCTCGCCCCTTTCCGCCGCCGTTTAGCCTCAATTGAGCGGGAGATTCGGCAGCTTGATTTCTGACTGAGGGCGACATAGAATGAACGGATACTTTCCAGAAGTTGAGGTTTGATTTAGGTTTACAACAGGCGGCCCACGATGCCTTCGAACGGTGCCCTTCACGGCTGCGGTGACGACGAGGATGGCAGGGAGCGCAGCGCGAGTGTGTTGAATTCGAAGATCGATCTGGACCGGATTCGACGCGCCGTGCACGAGATTCTACTGGCCGTGGGCGAAGATCCCGGACGTGAGGGACTACGTGAGACGCCCGATCGCGTCGCCCGGATGTATGCCGAGGTCTTTCAGGGCCTCCACGAGGATCCGCGAGTGCATCTCCGGAAGTTGTTCACCCAGAAGTACGACGAGATCCTCCTGATTCGAGACATACGGTTCGTGAGCTTCTGCGAACATCATCTCCTCCCGGTCGTCGGAGAGGCCCACATCGCCTACATCCCCAACGGGAGTGTCGTCGGATTGTCCAAGATCCCACGCGTCGTGGACGTGCTTGCCAAGCGTCCGCAGATGCAGGAGCGCTTGACCGAAGAGGTGGCGGACCTCCTGATGAAGGAGCTCGATGCCAAGGGCGTGGCGGTTGTGATCGAAGGGACCCATAGCTGCATGACGATCCGGGGCGTCAACAAGCCTGATAGCTCGTTCGTCACCAGCGCGATGCGGGGCGTTTTCAAGGAGCGGCTCGCCACGCGCACCGAGTTGATGTCTCTGATTTTCGGATCGCGGAAGTGACGACGACGCCTCTCTCGGAACACGAGGCCGGGTGAACCGACTGGAAATGCCAGGAACTCCGGGCCCGGGGTCAAGCTTCGCGATGTTCCTCGTCAGTCAGACAAAATCCGGTCACCAGGACGCCTCACTCTTTCCTGGTTGGGGATCCCTCGGACTTCTTCAGCTCCTCGAGAATGATGGACTCGAGGTCTTTGCGCGCGGTTGTCGAGAAGAGGGTTCCGTCCGGGGCGATGACGAACATCGCGGGAATCGCATCGATACCCCACGACCGCGAAAACGCGGCTCTCCCATCCATTGCCTTGATAATACTGGGGCCAGGGCATCTTGTTATCTTTCACGAACTTCTTGAGTCGATCCAGGCCGCCTTCCTCCTTGGGCTGGTCCAAGCTGATACCGACGAATTCGACACCTCGATCGTGGTACTTGGCATAGAGCTTCTTCAGGCGCGGCATATCCTCCACGCACGGCCCGCACCAGGTGGCCCAGAAATCGAGAACGACCACCTTGCCCTTGAGGTTCTTCATCGAAATTGGGGCACCCGTGAGGGCTTCGGTGAACTCGAGTTCGAAAGGCTTGCCGATCGCTCTGGTCTTGCGTCTCATGCCCAGGATCGATGACGCGTGTTTCGAATCGGGAAAGTCCTTGGTGATCCGATCTTCGATCGCGGACCGCGCCTCCGCGTCCGCGGTGAGTCTCGTGCAGATAAAGAGCAACTGCACGCCGCGCGGATCCTTGGGAGCCACCTTGATGAACTCGTCAACAGCGGCAACGTCTGGGTGTCCGGTAGACCGCGAGTCGAATACTCTCCCGAGGGACCTGGCGAACGTGGCCTCCGTGCGGAGTTGCGGGTTCGTCGCGTGTTCGAGAACCGACTTTACCTCAGTATCGCGGACCGTACGGGCCGGTCCATCGAGGGGAATGCGATCCCAACGTTCCGCCATCAAGAACGGCAGTTTGTCGTGGTTCAGGTCGGTCCTGTACAGTTCCAGGATCAGAGAATCCCGCTTGCGGGAAACCTCCTCCATTTCTCTCTGTAACTGCTGGCGATAGGAGGGGTCTGACACCCTGGCTCTGTCGATCGCGGGCAGCTTCACCGCGTCGAG
Organism: uncultured Planctomycetota bacterium; assembly: GCA_963845755.1. Taxonomy (GTDB): domain Bacteria; phylum Planctomycetota; class Planctomycetia; order Isosphaerales; family Isosphaeraceae; genus CAWJTV01. The sequence continues at coordinate 109,977 of CAWJTV010000030.1, read as the reverse complement.
GGCCTTCAGGATCTCGTCCGCCGGGCGATCGGCACCACTCGCCGGAACCGCGGAACCGAGGCAGCCGAACAGAATCGTCCAGCAGCATGACATCCTGATCTTTCTTCCCATCTGAGACTCCCCACGTCTGGTCGCTTTGCGGCTGTTGGTTCCAATGTGAGCGAATTAAGCATCGTACTTTCGTAATCTGGATTCCGCCAGTGATCCTCTTATCAAGTCTTGAAAAGCGAGAATCCAGAGAGGTACGGTCGTGACGATCGAGGAACGCAGTCCTGAACCGGCATGTTGTCCGCGTTCCCTCGGCCGTATCATGGATCGATAGGGATTGGGCGGGCTGTGTTCGATCGATGGGTGTGTTGAGAACGGATTCACCTCGTCGTGATCGCCTGCCAGGCGTGGAATCACCAGGGCCTTGCGATGCATTCTGTACCTTTACTCGCCGACTTCGCCGTCCGTTTATCACTCGGCTTGATCCTATCGTTGCTTCTGACCTCCTGGCGTGAGGTACCGCTGCGGTTCTTCCGGATCCAGAATCAGGTGATCCTGGCAACTCTCGTACTGGCCGGACTGGACCAGGCGCGCTCGCGTGGAGCGTCGATGTCCGTCGGTCTGATCGTCGCGGGAGTGATCCTCGCTTACCTTGCCACAATTTCGTGGGGACTCGGTCTGCCGCGAGTCGGGATCGCCGCGGGCATTCTCGGCGCGGTGGTCACTTCTCTATGGATGATTGATGCGTCGCGATCTGATCATCCCGTGGTATGGACGCTCAATAGTTTGAGCCGAATCAGCTCGGGCGGCCTGATGGGCGCCACGCCTCACGGCCATGCTTCTGGGCCACTATTACCTGATCGCGCCCTCGATGACGACGGACCCTCTGAAGCGATCACTCGGCGCGATCCTGGCGGCCCTCGGCGCACGTGGTTTGCTGGCCGGCATAGCCGTCTGGTTTGCGCAAAGTGAGCTTCTGGGCTCGGGATTCCGCGATCACTCGACGGATGCGACGATCCTCGCCATGCGCTGGGGGATGGGATTCGTGGGCGTCGCGGTGTCGGTCTACCTGGCCCGCCGCACGGCCGAGATCCGCTCGACACAATCGGCAACCGGAATCCTCTACATCACGACGATCTTCGTGTTGTTCGGGGAGCTGGCCTCGCTGGTGGCGGCCGGTACGGGCATCATCTCTTGAGCGCAAGGCGGACTTCCGGGTCGACCGGTCGTGGTGTGCCGTACCGGTCGACGGCTCTTGGGCGCTCGAGCTTTCTGCCGGGCGCCGCTTTCGCTGCCGAGGGGATCCATTACAATAAGAGATCCCGCCCGGCCCGCTAGCGCCGGGCCGGCTCGCCGGGATCGATGGACTGGGAGAACGGGCTGGCAATATGGAACTGACATTCTCGTGTCCGACCTGTGGTCGCGTCGACCAGGTTTCGCCGCTGGAGACGTCGGACCAGGCAGTCTGTCGTCAATGCGGCACAGCCCGGCCGCTCCATCCGGAATCGATCGATCGCTCACGCCTGGATTCCTGCCCTTGGTGTCTGTCAACCGATCTCTACATCCAGAAAGATTTTCCCCAGGCACTGGGCCTGATGATCGTAATGGTCCAGATAGGGATCAGCACGGTCTTCTGGTACTACGACAAGCCGATCGAGACCTTCTCGGTCCTGCTGGCGTTCACCTTCCTGGACTGGGCACTCTATCCTCGAGTGCCCGATGTGACCATCTGCTATCGATGCGGGTGCCAGGTGCGGGGCGCCGGTTCCGATGGGGACGGCCGATTTCATCCCTTTGATCTTGCGATCGGCGAACGGTATCGCCAGGAGCGGATTCGCGCCGAGCAGTTGCGCGAACGAGCGCATCGGCGGAGTGACCTGCGGCCGGGCCCGAGGCGCGTTGACCGGGACGTTGAGCTGAGCAGCGGAACCGGCTCGGTGAGAGGGGCTTCCGGCCGAATGCGGGCTTCCGGCCCCGCTGATAGGCTGACCAACGGGATCACGAACCCACGGACAGGACGAATTGAACTCGCCATTAACGATGAGGTGCGGTCACCGCCGTGGACGAGAGCCGGGCTCGGATATATGACGACCTCCGGGGAGTCATCGATGGGGAGCTTTATTTTGAGCCCCTGGATCGAGCACCCTACGCCCACGACGCCAGCGTCTATGAGATCGATCCGCTCGGTGTGGTGGTCCCGAGGAGTGAGGGCGACGTGGTCACGGTCGCCCGGTATGCGGCGGAGCATCGCATCCCGGTTCATGCCCGGGGCGCCGGCACGGATACCGGCGGAGGATCCCTGGGGGCCGGCCTGGTGGTCGACCTGAGCCGTCATCTGCGCCGGATCATCGCGACCGGCGACGAGCACGTCGTCGTGGAAGCGGGCGTCGTTCCCGACCTGCTGAACGCCCAGTTGGCGCCACTCGGCCGACGGCTGGAGCCGGTTCACCGCGAGTCGGACGTGACCACGATCGGGGGCTTGATCGCCGTGGACGCCGCGGGTAGCCGCTCGTTGCGTTATGGGTTGACAGGAGATCAGGTCGATCGCCTTCGTGTGGTCCTCGCCGACGGTGAGGTTGCCGACCTGGGCTACGAGCCGTGGCCGGCGTTCGAGGCGGAGCCTTTGGACCTGAAAGACCGGATCGTTCGCAAGCTCCAGACGCTTTATCGGAGGGGGTCGAATCGGATCCGGCGTGCACAGTCGGAAGCGCCGCGCGACCGCGCGGGCTACGCGCTGGCCCGCGCCGCCAACGAGGAGGGCATCCACCTCGGCCGGTTGATCGCCGGCTCCGAAGGGACGCTCGCGCTGGTGACCCAGGCCATGCTTCGCACGGTCGCGTTGCCGGCGGCGCAGGCCGTCGTAGTGATCCCGTTCCAGGGACTCACCCATGCTGCGGCCTTTGTCCCGCAAATGCTGGAGCTGATGCTGGCCCCGTCATCCTGCGACCTCCTCGATCGGCGGTCGCTCCGCCTGGCTCGGGACGCCGATCTCCTGTTCCGCAACGCCATCGATGAGGCGGCCGAATCCATCTTGCTCGTCGAATTCGAGGGTCATGATTCCGCCGAGGTCTCCGCGAAGGTCCGCGTCGTTAGCGAACGGGCGTTACGAGCGGGCCGGCTGTCTTCCGAGCCCTCCGTGTTTACCAGGCGGGCCGATTGCGAGCGAATGGTCGGTTGGCGCCGGCTCGTCGAGCCCCTCCTGATGCGGTTTCGAGGACCGAGTCGACCGGTCTCCGTCTTCGACGATGTTGCGGTCCCACCCGATCGACTCGGGCTCGTCCTCCAGAGGCTGCAGGCCTTGTTGCAGCAACAGAACCTCACCTGGACCCTCGACGCCTACGCCGGCGAGGGCCGGCTTCGAGTCCGACCGTTCCTGGACCTGTCGAACCCGGATGATCGCGATGCCTTGGAGGCCCTGGCGGCGCGCGTTTACGAGATCGTGCTCGATTCCAGGGGGACCATCTCCAGCTCCCAGGCTTGCGGCCTGCTCCGCACGCAGTTCCTCCGCAATCAGTACGGCGACCTCGTGCAGGTGTTCCGGGACATCAAGGACGCCTTCGATCCTTTGAGCCAGCTCAATCCCGGGAAGGTCATCGGGGACGATCCGCACTTGATGGTGCGAAACTTCCGCAAGCTCCCCGCACTCGAGGAACTCCCTGAAGCCGAGACGCGTCCGCCGGCATCTCCGGCGCCCACGGGTGGCCTCGAGGTGGAGCTAAACGAGCCGGGTCCTTCGGTTGGCAACTCCTCCGTGGCCGACACGCCCGTCCTCGCCGTCGCATCGGCCGTGCAGCCCGTGCTGATCTGGCCTGAGCTCCAGATGCTGGAGATGGCGAGCGCCTGCCACGGGTGCGGGGCCTGCCGAACGATCGACCCCGCGTTTCGAATGTGCCCCAGCTTCCGCGCCTCGCGACACGAAGCCGCGACACCGCGGTCACAGGCCAACCTCATCCGGCAGGTGGCGACCGGGGCCGTCGATCCGAGGCTCTGGGGCACCGACGAGATGAAAGCCCACGCCGACCTCTGTATCCACTGCAAACTCTGCCGGACGGAATGCCCCTCCGGCGTGGACGTCTCCAGCTTGATGCTCGAGGCCAAGGCGGCTTGTGTCGAGCGACATGGACTCTCTCCTCGCGATTGGATCTTCTCTCGGCTGGAATTATGGGCTCGCCTGGGCACGCGGTTCCCGATCCTGACCAATTTCCTCATGACCCAGCGCTGGTCTCGAGCCCTGCTGGAACGAATGTTAGGCGTCTCGCGATACCGCGTGCTGCCGCGCGTCCGGCGTACGTCGTTCACACGTTCGGCCGTCCGGCAGGGCCTCCACAAACCTCGGCGCCAGCAACCCGGCCCCCGGGTCGCCTACTTCGTTAACGTCTTCGCGAACTATTACGACCAGGAACTCGCCGAAGCGGTCGTCGCGGTCCTCCGCCACGCCGGAGTCAACGTCTTCGTTCCCGTGCAACAGCGCGGGTCGGGGATGGCGGCCCTGGTCGTCGGCGACATCGATGAGGCGCGCGAGCAGGCCCTGGCCAACCTCCGCGTGCTGGCCAATGCCGTGCGCGACGGCTACACCGTGGTCTGTTCCGAGCCAACTGCGACACTGATGCTCTGCCACGAATACGTCAAGCTGACGGAGGACCTCGACGCGGATCTCGTCGCCGCGCATACGCTCGATCTCGGGCAGTACCTTCAGGGCCTCTCAGCGCGCGGGCAGTTGCCACTCCCTCATGAGCCGCTGCACGCGCGGGTCGGCTACCACCAGCCCTGCCATCTGCGAGCTTTGGGGGCCGGTACGCCGGGCATGGAGCTCCTTCGCACAGTCCCGGACCTCGATGTCGAGTTCATCGATCGCGGGTGCTCCGGAATGGGAGGGACGTATGGTTTGGCGCGCGACCATTTCCGGAACTCGCTCCGAGCCGGTCGGGGGCTGATGAGGCGACTGCGCGACGATGATATCGACATCGGCGCGACCGAATGCGGGGCCTGTCGGATCCAGATGGAGCAGGGCTCGCTCAAACGAACGCTCCATCCGATGAAGCTGTTGAGCCTGGCCTACGGCTTGAACCCCTTGCTGCGGCAGCACTTCAAGGATCCGAAGCCGCGACACACGATGTCCTGACCGTCGGTCTCTGTGCCATGTCTTGCCTCGGCAATAAGAGACTCGGCCTTGGCTTTCCCTTGACGGAGACGGACAATCCGGCTATGGTCCGCACCGATGCTCCCGTCATTTGCATGTCTTGAGCGGGACAATCTGGTCTGACCCGGTCGTGGCCCGCGTACGGCGACCGCCGGAACTCGTCGTATTCGTGCGGTCGAACCGGCGACCAGGCGGACCGACAAACGACCAGCGGCCCACATGTCGAGGCGGTCGCGAGTCGGTAGAGTCTCGAGATTCGGGTGCCGGTCGATGGCGGATCGGCCAGGGAAGGCCGTCCGCCCGGAAACCCCAGGCCGTTCGTTGGGAGGAACCGTGCGAGGTGACGACCAACCCAGTCGCTACCCGCCTCGCGGCGTGTGGTTTGGGCTGATTCTGTCGGCTGGGCTCGCGGGCCTCCTGCTCGGCCAGGATGCGCCCGATCCCTCCGGCCCGAGCACGCCCACCGACTCCGTGGTGTTCTCGGCCCAGCGCGTGTGGCGCTGGGCTGGCGCCGACGGGTATTACCTGTACCTCCAGGGCGAATCGGCCGTCCTCCAGGGCGTTCGACGGCATTCGGTCGCGCGAGGCCGTCGCTCGCATTGTCCCGCTCCCCTCAGGTGGTGATCCGCTCTACCAGGTTGAGGTCTACGCCGAGGGCGAGGTCCGAGAGACCCACCGCGAAGGGCCGGCCGTGTCGCGCGCACGCTTGGCATTCCGGGCTCCCAAGGTGGAGATGACGGCCTATCTTTCCAAGGGATTGACCGAGCTCGCGACACAGCCCTCGTTCGCGATTCTCCGGCGGTCGGGATTGCTGCCTCGTGCGACGCCGATACCGATACCCACGGACACGGTCGCGCGAACCTCGCAAGGGCTGCGCCCGGCGACCGCCGCGCCCGGCACCTCGTCGGCACAACCACCCGCGCGTACACGTTCGGCCGGGCCCGTTGCGGCGCTATCGCCCGTCGCGTTCGAGCAGGCGAACCCGGCGGGCCAACCTCCTGGGCCCGACCTGGTCGTTCCCAAAGTCGACCCCTTCGTGGTCCGGGCTCAGGGGCCGCGGAATCGCAATCCTGGCTCGGCTCCGGACGAAGCCGACCGTGTGGCCGCCCAGCCCCCGCCGGATGAGGCGCCGGCAGTGCAGCCGCCGCAAGGGGGAACCGCGCAGCCGCCGGCCATCGACCTCGCCCCGATCGAGCCGGCGCCGGGCGGGGTTCCCGGACTCCCGGTCCCCGATCTTTCGCCGAATCTCGAGGGCCAGCCGCCCAGCATCGAGGCGCTGCCCGTCCCCGATCAGGAGGCGCCGGCGCCGGGCGGCACCCCGCCCGCTGGTCCTCTAGTTCGACCTGCTCCCCATCACTCCGGGAACGCAGCGCATCACGACCTTCGATCGCCGGGGTGGGCGTCCGCTCGATTTCCAGCTCGTCGGCAAGACGCCGGATGGGACGGAGATCTATATGTGTCGTGGAGGCGTCAACATCATCATCCGCGCCGAGAAGCTGGGAATCATCGATATCGAGGCCGATGAGGCGGTGATCTGGAGAGGACCCAACCCCGAGAAAGGGCAGCCTTACCAGGGCCCCAACGGAGAATGGATCGACGACGCCAACAAGCAGCCCATGGAGGTCTATCTCGAGGGACACGTCGTCATCCGGCAGGACCAGCGGAAGATGGCCGGCAAGGGCGATCAGAAGACCATCCGCGCACCGCGGGCCTACTACAACCTCCTCACTGATCGGATGCTAGCTCACGATGCCGAGATCGATTTCTTCGCTCCGGGACTGATCAATCCGGCCAAGATCCGGGCGCCTCGAATGGAGCAATTCCACCCACTGATCAAGCAGCCGGACGGGACCTTCAAGCCGTCCCCGCATCCCCAGATTCGGATCGACCACCCCGTGATGACCGGCAGTCGCTTTCCCAACCCCGGCTACCAGATCCAGAGTAAGTCGATGGACCTGACGCGATCGGGCCGACCCTCCGTCGATCCGAGCACGGGGCAGCATCTCACGAACCCCGGGGATCCCGATCCTCCCGAGGACCTCATCTGGACCGTGGACGCCCGGCAGAATCTCTACTTCATGGGGGGGATCCCCGCCTTCTACTGGCCTCGTTTCGTCACTGAGATCGACGACCAGCAGCCCGCGTTCCGACAGTTCTTCTTCAGAACCAACAACTATTACGGGCAGCAGTTGCTCACGGACTGGAACGGTTTTCGTTTCATCGGCGTCAAGAAGCCCGACTGGATCGATCTCTGGAATATCGACTTCGACTATCTCAGTGCCCGCACGAAGGAATTCCCGGCGCTGGGCAGTGAGATCGGCTGGTTCGGCAAGGATCTCTTCCGCGACCTGTCCGACCCGTACCATCAGAATCGCGGTGCTCCGCCGACCATCACCCAGGAGTACATGGGTTATTTCGACATCTGGGGCCTGAAGGACTTCGGCACCGACGTGCTCGGCACCGGATATGCCATCGTCACCAACGGCCCGCCCGGTTCGGGCAAGGCGGGAATCACGCGTTCCAGCACGCCGCCCTTCCAGCAGGACCGCCTCCGTTACGATTTCCGGCACAATCAGCGATTCCTCCCCGATGACGATGACCACAAGTTCGAGGAGCTCCGGCTCCAGCTCGAGTCCGGTTACTACACCGACCGCTACTTCCTGGAGGAATACTACAAGCGCCTCCACGACACCGGGATGGACCAGGAGACCTTGGCTTACGGCATCTACCAGAAGGATAACCAGGCGATCGACGTCTGGACCGAAGCCAACCCCATGAACTGGCAGACCGAAACCCAGTGGCTGCCTCGGGTCGATTACTATCGGCTGGGCGACTCGCTGCTCTCCGACTGGTTCACGTATTACCACCATTCGGGAATGGACTATGCCGTGACCACGACCGACATCATGGTCAACAACCCGAACCTGTTCGCCTTCATGCCTTATGACCCGGTTTCCAACACCTCGGGGATCTTCTCGTCCGGCCGGTTCTACACCAATCATGAGCTGGACATGCCCTTGAAATTCTTCAATGCCGTCCGGCTGGTCCCGTATCTCCAGGGGTCCTTGGTCGGATGGACCGACCAGATTGGCGGCGGCCCGCTGGGCCGCTTGCCCAATGGGCCGATGGGCCGTGCCTGGGGCGCTGTCGGTGCGCGAGCCGAGATGACGTTTTACAAGAAGTATCCCCACGTCCTCAGCGAGATCATGAATGTCCACGGTCTGAACCACAAGATCAGCCTATTCGCCGACGCCCGTGCCGCTTTCTCCAACGTGCGGCTGAACAACATCGCCGTCCAGGACGATCTGGACGACAACACCTATGAGGCTGTTCGTCGGTACCTTGCGATCACGACGTTCGCCGGGGGTATCCTGCCGATGCCATACGATCCCCGGCACCTCATGCTTCGGCAGATGGTCTCGCCGATCACCGGTACGACCGACATCCAGGGCGCCATCAATTCCGTCATGCTGGGAATCCATCAACGGCTCCAGACCAAGCGGGGTCCGATCGGCAGGCGCCGGATCGTCGATTACATGACCCTCGACGCCACGACGACCTTCTTTCCCACCGCCGCGCACGACGATTTCGGCACGCCGTGGGGCTTGACTCAATACAACTATCAGTGGTACCTCGGCGACCGGACGAGCATCGTCTCCCAGGGCTGGTTCGAATTCTGGAAACTGGTTGGCAGTAATCCGCTCCCGAGTTCCATTTACCCCTATAGCCTGGACACCGGCTACAATCCCAATGGGTTGAACATCATCACGACGGGCATCTCGCTGGCGAGGCCACCGCGGTCGAACATCTACATCGGTTACACGATCATCGACTCGGGGCCGATCCACACCTCGGCCATGAACACCTCGATCAGCTATTGGCTCAGCCCGAAGTGGTATGGTACGTTCGCCACTTCGTATGACTTCGGCGATGCCACCGACCTGGGCACGATGTTCACGTTCACCCGGATCGGCGCGGATTATCTCACCACGATCGGCCTCTCGGTCGATCCCCAGCGTATGAGTTATCAGTTCGCGGTGCAGATGACGCCGCGGATCAGTCCTGCCATCCGCATGGGTTCGAACGCCGCCTTGAACTCGTTCGACACGCGGTTCGCCCCAACCGAGTGATGGACCATGAACGATCCGACCCTCAGAGCCCGGGACATCGAGCGACGGCGTGAGCCGGGCGGACCACGCCCCGGCGCGCAGGCCGAACCGCACTCGAATCCCTTCGACCTGCTCGACGATCCGGAGGGCGAGTTTGCGATGACGCCTGAGCCGGCCGCTCAGGCAGACCGTCGCAACGCCCGTCGCAAGTTGGCCGCCGGTTGCGCGCGGGCTCAAGTCGGCGATCCGAGGCGACTCCAGCTTCTTCGCGCACTTCTACCGAGGCACCTTGATCGCGATCACCGCTGCGCTTCTGGGGATCAACCAGTGGAGCTGGTGTCTGATCCTGCTCGGCGCCTGCCTCGTCCTCGTCGCGGAGCTGGCGCATACGCGCCGTCGACACCCTGGCAAGGGCCATCGGCGACCCGGAACAGCCGCGCCTGAAGGCCGCTCGCGAGATCGCTGCCGCGGGCGTGCTCGTCGCCGCCGTCGGCTCGGGCGCCGTGACGATCCTCGTCCTGAGCTGGAAGTTTTTCGAGTTGCTCGGATGGCGCCTCTGAGAGGCGCAGGCGGGCCTTTCTCCGCTAGCGGCCTGCGACGTCTCCATCACGGGAATTCCTGTTTCAAGCTCCAACCATCAGGATTTCCCATTTCGACGGAATGCTCCCCGGTTGTTGAGTCGAAAATCGTGAATTCCTTCCCGATCGCGACCGGGGGCGGCGTCAGGGCGACCCCTTCCCTCTCGCCCCGGCCGATGACTCCTGAGCACGGTGGAGCGCGGCGTGGTCGTCCTCGCTGGCCGGTCGTGTGTCGCGTCCCCGACGCGTCGTCACCTCGATCCGGCTCAGGTATTTGACATTGGCGCACTCGTCCAGCTCGCCCGTGTGGCAAGCCGTCGGGTCCCGTACGAGAAACCGGACGGGACCGCCCCGATCGGTGCCCAGCGGGCCATCGCCCAGGCGGTAGACGACGATCCCCTGATCCCGTACCGGTTGCAGTGGGATCGACACGTGGAAGTCGTCGCGATCCGCGTGGAGCGTCAGGTAGTTCGCCTCGGGAAGGACCCCCGCCCGATCGAGGATCGCCTCGAGCTCAACCCCATCCCCCTGGCGCTGGGGATGGATGCGCGACACGTCGCGCACGTGCATCGCCTCGGGGAACGCATCTAGATCGGCGCGAGTGAGCTGCAAGCGACGCTCGACTGCACCATCGACTGTCAAGATCGACTCATCGCTCATGGCAATTCCCTCGAGGGCCGACTCGATGGCGACGGCCGCGCCACATCCCCATCAATCGTCCGCCGGGATTCGCACATTGAATTCCAGCTTCCACCGTCGATCGTCGCGCGTGCTGCGGCACCAGAGGTCGAGCGTCCCAATCTCGGTGACGTGGGCATGAAGTCGGACCGGTACGGTTTCTCCCGAGCGACCGTCCTCCGCGGCCAGGGCGGTCTCCAGCGGGGCCATCTCTTGAAGCTCATCGGCATTCCAGCGCTCGAGGATCGTCCCGACCGGATCGTCGCGGCGGGTCGTTGAGCCGAGAAAACGGAATTCGGCGGGCTCGCCGACCACCAGCCCGAGTTCCGGACCCGGGACATCCGCCTCGGTCCCTTCCTCCATGCCCATGGGCACGACGCAGAGGGCCTTGATCGGAGGAGCGATCCCGGGCACGGCCGGCGCCGCGGTCTCCAGGCCTACATAATAAGAGCGCCCCACGCCACCACGGATCCGTACACCCTTCCCCTTGCCGACCAGACCGTAATAGGCGGCGCCGTGCGCCACCGCCAGGTCGAGATCGGCGGACTCCAGTTCGGGAACCGCACGACCGGCCCATTGCGACAGCACATCGAGCACGCGCTGCCGCAGCTCGGCGGCCTTGAAGACCCCGCCGTTGAACAGCACCGCCGACGGCAAGACGAGCGATCCACTCGTATGAAGCGAGCCCGCCTGCTGGCTCAGGAACCGAGCGAGGTGGCGGGTAATCGCCGGGTCCGCGGAATACGGCAGGCCGATCTCCGTCAAGCCGACCCGCCGCCCGCGCGCCGGCATTTCTGTCGGCTCGCATCGCGGTAGGAACCCGTCGAGCAGGGCGGTCGTGAGCATGTCCCGGGTCAATTCCGTCTTGACCGAGCCGCCGATGACCTTGGAGCCTCGTCCCAGGACGGTCACGGGCGCCGCACTTTTCTTCCGGTCGGTGAACAGAAGCTCCTTGGCCGAACGGCACGCGTAGCCGAGCGCGACCCGCTGTACCGGGTCCAGCCCTTCCATTCCCTGGGGTAGCGTGCCGGCGACCGCGTACGCCAGCGCCAGGTCCATGTTGTCACCGCCCAGCAGGATATGCTCTCCCACGGCGAGCCGGGACAGGGCCAGGTCGCCGCCGTCGTCAGTCACGGCGATCAAGGTGAAGTCGGTCGTTCCTCCGCCGACATCACAGACCAGGATGATCTCACCGACCTTGACCTGCTTTCGCCAGCGCTCGCCCTGCGCGGCGAGCCAGGCGTAAAACGCGGCCTGCGGCTCCTCGAGTAAGGTCACCTGCCTCAAACCGGCCTTCGCCGCCGCCTCCGTGGTCAACTCGCGCGCTACGGCGTCGAACGAGGCCGGCACGGTCAGATAAACCTCCTGGTTCTCGAGCCGGTCGGCCGCCGTCTTGCCGGCGATTCGTGTGTTCCAGGCATCGCGCAGGTGTTCGAGATATGCCGCTGACGCCGTCACCGGAGAGATCCGCGACACATCCTCGGCAGGCGTCCAGGGCAAGATGGCCGAGCGTCGATCGACCCCGGCGTGCGAGAGCCAGCTCTTGGCCGAGCTGACCAGCCGGCCGGGGACCTTGGCCCCATGGTCGCGAGCAAACGATCCCACCAACCGCTCCGGCGGCGACTTCCAGGGCAAATCCAGTGCACCGGCCGGAAACTCCTTCGAAGCCGGCAGATACAGGAACGACGGCAACAACGGCCGATCCGCCACATCATTGACCGCCACGACCTGCGGGATGGGCAGGTTCGCAATCGGTCCCGGCTCATCGGACCCGGTCGGGCTGGCCTCGGCAAAGGCCAGTGCACAGTTCGTCGTCCCCAGGTCAATTCCAACCACGTGGCGAGACATACCGTGTTTCTTTGTCCTTTAAATGCTACCGCGGTACGAAGATTCGTAGCGTGGGTGAAACCCACCAGATCCAGAGAACCGATGAAGCCCGGCGGGTTATACCCACCCTGTCGCTGGCGACACGTAACTCACGATCCAGTCAGGAGATCTCGACCTCCGCGGGCGATAGGATCGAGGAGTCGTCGCGCGCCACCGGAAGAAGAGGCAGGTGGACCGACCGGACGCGCCAGCCGTGATGCTTGAGGACCCCCTGGAACGGCGGGGACCCGTTCACGTTTCCGACGAGTCGGATCGCAGCCGGGTCGAAGTCCTTCGGCACCATCACGTTCTGTTCCTCGGCTCCCTCAATGATCGGCTCGATCGTCAGATAGTCGCGGAGAGACTTCCGACAACCCCGATGGATGTCGCGGACCGCCGCGCCGATCTGGGCATCGCTGTAAGCGTCGAGATCCTCTTCCAGGAAATCGATCAGCCGGCCGTCCCGCTGCAAGACCGCCAGGACCCGCAGGTCCGGGCCCGTCGGCGTCCTGAGGAACAGGGCTTCGGCCCGCGCCGCGAACTCGGATACCGTGAGGATATTCCAGAACGCCCGTAGTGCCAGGACAAGTCGGTTCAAGTTTTGCACCTCGTCGATGCGGGGATACGGCGGAGCGGCTTGCAGAAGCCGCACTGGTTCTTCAGTTTACCGAGCAACGGCCTCATTGCAAACGATCCCGCGTCCCGACCGAGGATCGACGACCGATCCGGCGCGACCCCTCCATTCACGTCGCCATGTCGCAGCGCGCGTTCCGATCGAATTGCATCTCAGGGGATCGGCGCGATATGATGGAAGTGGTTGGTAAGACTGGTCGATCCCGACCACATGCATCGCGGGTCCTCATCGCCGGGGAATTCGCCCATCCGGAGGCACGCGTCGGCGTCCATCGGTTGATCCCGAGATGGGCGTCGGATCCGGGGCGAGTCCCGACAGGTCCCTGCCGGTCGGCCCACCGGAGACCTCCGGAGGAATTCTCCACGTCATGGGAAGCTTCACCACTCGCGCCGAGTCCGACGTCTTGGTTGTCCAGTTCGAGACGGCAGCCGGGCTCAATGACTTCCGTAATAACACACTGCGCGATGCACTATACGAGCTCGTGCAGACCCGGACCGAACCGTACTTCGTGGTCGATCTCCAGAAAGTCGATTACCTCTCCAGTTCGGGAGTGGCCATGCTCGTCGGATTGAAGCGTCGCATGGAGGCCCGGGGGGGGAAGATTGTCTTCTTCCACATCCAGCCGATCGTGCGCGACCTCCTGGCCATGACGAGACTCGACCGCTTCTTCACCATCGCCGAGGATGAGCCCCAGGCCCTCGCCTCCCTCCGTCCGCTTCCCACGGCTTAACCCGTTCTTTCGCTCTCCTCGATACCCTGTCTTGCCTATCTTCACCACCGGCGTGAAGTCGCTTCGGCGCCGGCGTCGATGGAGAGAGGTGTAAGCGTGGCGCCGCGCCGTCGGGAAGGAACGGATCGAGACTCGGTCCGGCGGGTTCTTCGGTGAATCACGGTCGCGCAGCGCCCCGGTGTTTCTCCAAGTCCGGATGACCAACTGAAATAGGGAGGGCGGCTTCCGGGGCGCCGCGGCGATCGGGATCGACCACGATCGTCGTGCTGACGCACCTTTGCGAGCTGCCGGGGAGGGATTCTTCCATGAGACGCACGCGGCGGCAGTCTGGCCGGTCCGACTCGGGACGGCGGAGGCTCATGTCCCATCCGGAGGCCCTGGAGAGCCGTCAAGTCCTCTCCATAACGCTTCCCGCTTACCTGGCACCCTGGGTGCCGACCGATCTTCCGGTGCAGAACCCGATCACGCACCAGAAGGAAATCATCCAGGCCTCGAAGCTCCGCCCCAACAACATCAACAGTCTCTTGCAGAGCAACGAAGGCAAGCTCGTCAGCGGGATCGACCGAGAAGGCGACCTGTGGACGATCACCGTCCACGGGCCCGGCAAGGTGATCGTCACCGACACAACGCCCAACGACGGCGCACTCGACGACGACATCAACACGATCCAGCTCGTCGGCACCAATCCGAAGAAGACCTACGTGACCGGCCTGGTTCAGGCCTCGCCGAGAACGCCGGGCATCGGCCTGCCCATCAACCTGGCGTTTACCACCACGGCGACCGGCTCGGCGGCGCTGCCCTCAGGCACGGTCATGTTCAATCAGCTCATTGCGACCTCCGGTGTCAAGTCGATCGAGCTCAACGGGTTCATCCTCTCGAACCAGGTCTTGCCCGCGGTGAGCTCACCGACGGGGGTCTTCCTCTACGGCGGCGTGAAAACGCTCTCGTTCCAAGACATCCGGTACGGGTTCGACACGACCACCAACTCGACGCCCGCCCAGATCGTCATCGGTACGCCCAACACCCCGCTTAAGGTCGCGCCCTCGATCTACCTCAATAGCATCTCGAACCTCGTCTACAGCGATACTGAGGCTACCTCGATCCCGACGGAGCCGCTCACCACGCCGACCGTGCAGCTCATCGTCAACGGCGCGCTCAAGAACTTCGACATCGTCTCGGCGTCGCAGGGCAATATCGCGAATTTCAACCTGATTCCTCCCGTCTCGACTTCGGCGTCCTCCGAATTGACCCCCGGTACGGCAGGCTACCAGTTCTTGTTCCCGGTGGTCGGCACGACCGGACGGACCGCGATCCAGGCGACGGCCGTCAATCAGATCCACGTCCATGGTTCTGCGGTCAACCTCACTGTGTCGCACAGTTCTCAACCCTTCACGTCGGCGACCAGTGGCGTGTCGCACCTGCGCAAGGCGATCTTCGACGGAACCGCCGACGGCGTGGGCCTCGACGTCGACGGCCCGATCCACAAGCTCGTGTTCAAGAAGGGGCTCGGCAATCCCGCGGGCACGTTCACGGCCAAGGGTACAGCCGGGCAACAACTCCCGGCGACGAACTACGGGACGTACGCCGCCACAACCGGGTATCCGGCCGCGGGCGATCTCGGTGGCCTGGTCACGGCGACCCAGATCGACCAGCTCGTCGTCGGCCCCGCCAACACCCTGGCATCGACCCCGCAGAACCCCCTCCTTGTCCAGCTCGGCGAGCAGGGTTGGCCGACGTATGCCACCGTCCCTGGCAATGCCCTGAGCAACGCCCTCATCACCACATCCGGCTCCATCAACCAGGCGGACATCACCGGAAGCTTGCTCAATACCGAGATCAAGACGGGCTTCGACTACAACGCGTTTGTCCAGGGTCTGGAAGGGACGCGGGCTGCCAGCCAGATTGGCCGGCTGAAGGTCCGAGGCGACCTGATCAACAGCAACATCTCCGCGACGTTCCGCCCGGCGAACAACCACTACAGCCGAGCGACCGGCACGGCGGGCAACGGCGCGATCACGGGAACCGTCACCGGCCAGGCGATCGATACCAACGGCACGACCGGCCTGGGGAACACGGGCGCGGGCGTCTTCGCCAAGCATCTCAAGGGACGCTTGCCGGCTACGAATTGAGCAGTCGGCAGTGGGCGGTAGGTAGAAAATGGGATGCGGCCCGTTCTTGTCTCAACGGACCGCTTCTCAATGCCCATTAAGTAGTAGGCAGAAGTCAGAAAGGGCGACCCTCCTTGTCTTGACTGCCTACTACCTGATGTGGCTTTCGGCTGCAACCCAATCGGGATTCCCGATTCGAGATTCCGGATTCCCGAAGGGGAATGATCTGGGAATCGGGAATCTCGAATCCGGAATTCCCAGAGGCGCGCATGGCGAAGGGATCCTACGGAGGACGACTCTGATGTGGCTTTCGACCGCAACCCAATTGGGCTTGTCGATTCGAGATTCCGGATGAGGACGATTCCGGAATCTCGAATCTCCAATTGGGAATTCGGCCGATGCGCGTACAGCGCAGAGATCGTACCGCGGAAGACACTACCTACTGCGCAAGATCACCATCGCCACAACGCCGTCCCCCAGTTCAGACCGGCCCCGAAGCCGGAGGTCAGCAGCAAGTCTCCCCTCCGAAACCCATCCTGGCGGTTGAGTTCATCCAGGGCAATCGGGATGGAGCCGGCGGAGGTATTGCCGTAGCGTTCCAGGTTCTTGAAGACGGTGTCGCGCTGGAAGCCCAGTACGTCGGTCGCCGCGTGGATGATGCGGATATTCGCCTGATGGGGGATGAACCAGCGGACATCGCGAACCTGACAGTTGGCGTGGGCGAGAACGGCGAGTGACGAATCGGCGAGGATTCGGACCGCCCACTTGAAGACGGCGCGTCCATCCATGGTCAGGTAGTGGAGTCCTTGCTCCAGTACTGCCGTCGAGGGAGGAATCCGACTCCCGCAGGCGGGCCGGCTCAGGAGGTCGCCACCCGATCCATCCGAGCCAAGTTGGTAGGCGACCAAACCCTGATCGGGCTCGCCGGGCGCCAGCAGGACGGCGCCGGCACCATCTCCGAAGAGTGGGTAGCTTTTCTGATCGCCGGGATTAGTGACTCGGCTGTTGCAATCACCGCCGATCACCAGCGCGCAGCGACTATTCCCTGTGGCAACGAACTGGGCCGCGATGACCAGTGCGAACACAAAACCCGCACAGGCCGCCTGAACATCGAAGGCGGGACATACCAGTTTGAGCTGGTCCTGAACCAGGTTTGCCGTGGATGGGAACGCCATATCCGGCGTGAAGGTGCCCACGACCAGCAGGTCCACGTCGCTGGCCTCGCGGCCCGCTGCGCGCAGGCAGCGCAGGGCTGCCTGGGTACACAGGTCGCTGGTCGCTTGGTGGGGCAGGGCGAACCGCCGTTCGTGAATGCCCGTGCGATTGACAATCCAATCCGGATCGAATCCATGCGTCATCTGCAAATCCCGATTGCTCACCACCTGTTCCGGTACATAGCTTCCGGTAGACAGGATCCGAATGCCGAGCAGGGATTGGGGAGCCGGTTTCAGGTGGGACTGGCCGTTGGGTGTGGCGGAGACGCGACGCGGCTCATCCAGAATGTGTGAGTGCCGATCCGCGTGAGCCATTTTGCCCACTCGATCATTTGCCATGGCGATTTCTGCAAGAGTTCAGGAGAGGATTTGGGCTCGCCGGTCGTGCGGAAGGATCCGGCCAGTAGCGGGAGGCTTCGAAGCGCGCTCGAGCCGTGACTTAGGTCACAACGATCCCGATATTCGATGATCGCCCGATCGCTCGATCAGGCGGAGCACATCAAGCGAACCAGAGGGTTGCCGCAGTGCATCGAACCCGCGGCAAATCAAACCGATCCTCGGAACCACCGGAAGTGCAAGGGAACCGACCACGGCACGTCCTCACGCGGACGCCCCCTCACAGTCTCGGAATGCCGGCGAGCCGTGGCCGACGATCAACCCGATGGTGCGTCAAACTGGATTCGATCGGTTGGAGTGCCGGTTTGATCCGGTCTTTTTCCGCCCAAAGGCGGGACTCCAGCCCGTCAATCGGAGGTTGACGGCACTCGAGGTTTCATGGCCTGCTACGTTCCTCTCCGGCCAATCTGAGGAGCCCTTGACTATAATGTCTCCACTCAGTCAAGGCTAGACCAAAGCCCGAGCGATTCGAGGACTTCGATACGCTCGCGCCTCAAAAAGCGATCCATCGGATGCAAGCGTTCACTCGATGATTCTTGCGGGGGTAGTCGCGGTAATGAACGAACATCGAATCCGCCTCCGTGGCGGCTGGGAATGCGAAAGCATCGATCCACCCACAGGGGCGCCATGCCGATTGACCTTGCCGACTCGATGGGCAGCCGATGGCCGGCGGCGATTGCGACTGACGCGCCGGTTTAATCAGCCCCCATCGGAGGCCGGTCGCCGGGTGGTGGTCCGCTTGCAGCAAGTTCCGGGGATCCGGCTCCTGGAAGTCAACGGACAACCCGCGGTGCCGGTCTCGCCGGGCTCCACCGAATACGAGGTCCTGCTGGATGCATCGGGTGGCCATCGACGGCTTGTTCTGGAAGTGGAGACGCCCGACTCTTCGGATTCCCCGTGTTCGCCCACCGATTGGGGTGAGGTTTCGCTGGTCATCCGTTCGGAGGAGGCGGCGGATTCGTTGGATGCGCCGGATTAACGCGAGCGGACCCAGGCATTGGCCCCCTCGTCCCGTCTCGGTGACCGATTCCCAATCCGGAGGGTGAACTCAGGCGTGCCAGGTTCGATGCCCCTGGCGACTCCGACGTCGAGGTACTAGAATGGATTTCTACGCTGAACAGCATGGTTATTCACCGAAATTGAAACGCGCATCCGCCATGATCGACCTCGAACGCGAACAGCTCCGCAAGACCTATCAAGTCTGCCGCCTGGGTTTCGGTCTCCTCGCGGTGGCACTGGGTCTCGCTTGCATTACGGCAATCCTCCCCCTCCTGGCCCGGTTCTTCCAGGGTGAGCTCGCCGTCCTCATCATCCGAATTGAATTCTCGAGCTGGTACGAGTGGATCGATGTACCCATCACCTTTGGTAGCCTGCTCGGCACGGCGCTGCTCTGGGGTCGTTGGGATCACGTGAGCTGGCAGCGCCGGGCGGGCCTCTTGCTCGCGATGACGCTGGTCGACGGGTGCTCTGGTTCTTCGAACACGGCCCCGCCCTGGGGATTCCGGATCTGGATATCGGACATCAATGGCTCCGGATCAATCTCGGCCAGGCCTTGGGGTGGGCGGAGTTCGCGTTGCTGGCGGGGTTAAGCTGCGATTACCTCGAACACCTGGGGCTAGAACAGGCGCGGGACTCCGGCAAGTCGGCGCGGGCCATGGCGGCGACCGGCGCCGTACTCTGGATGCTCCTCTTCTGCGAGCGGACAGACTGGTCTGCTTCGTGGCCGTTACGACCACGTCCGTTCTTGGCGGCGCAAGAATATCTACTTTATTTGGGATCCCTGCTCATCTGGGCCATCACCCTGATGCAGGTGACTGCGCTGACGATCTCGGCGACGCGCCAGTCCGGATTCGTGATGGAGGAGATGCAGCGCGAGGACGAAGCGAATGACCCGCTTCGCTCGCACTCCGACTCCGAGGATCAACGCGATCGGATGGCGGCCTACCACGACATGGAGCACTGACCCGTCCTGAGCAGCCCTGACGACGAGACGAGGCGAGGGCGACACGCCGACGAGCCGATGGCCGGTCTCCCAGCGACCGAAACCCGTTACCGCAAGCCTTTCTCCCGCAGGAGCGCGTCGGCCCATTTTGTGTCGTCGGGCTCCAGGGGCGGAT
This sequence comes from uncultured Planctomycetota bacterium, assembly GCA_963845755.1. GTDB lineage: Bacteria > Planctomycetota > Planctomycetia > Isosphaerales > Isosphaeraceae > CAWJTV01. The sequence continues at coordinate 90,419 of CAWJTV010000030.1, read as the reverse complement.
CGGACTCTTCACGGTAGTTGATGTCGTCGTATCCCCCTGACTCGTAGCACTGATCGAGCAGGTCTTGGAGGTCGAGTGGGACGACGCGATCGTCGCGACGGAGTGGAATGGCGATGGCGGGAAGCCGCTCGCGTAGGGGGATTCGGTAATACTCGATCTCGAGCGGACTCCAGCTCCGCCGAATACAAGCGGCATAAGGAGTGCGGTGGCCTTCAGGAATGCGGTCAAACGGCGCGGTCAAGACATGGCGGCCGGTCCGATTCAGGTTGATCTCGACGAGGCTGACGCTCCCCTCACGCCCCTCTGCCTGTTGTTTCAGGTACAAATCGCGACCGAGACCGGGGACCTTGTTCGACGGGCTGACGAATTCGATCGCCGTGACGACGCGCCGACCCGACATGATGTCGATGATCTGGATGAATCCCTGCCGCGTCGGCTCGCCGAGTTCCAGAGAGCCGCCCCGCCGCAGGAACCACTCCGCCTCTCGCCGGGGCCAGCTCTCGATCGGCTCGAGGAATTCCCGCCGATCAATCCGAGCGACCAGTCCGCGAGGCAATGGCTTCTGGATCGCGGCGCTCGCATACGCGATCATCGTATGATGAACATCGCCCCAGGAGGCTTCGAGGTAGGGATCCATCCCGGGAAACGGACTTCGCACGACCGGGGCCTCCAACAACCCGAGGATTCTCGCACGGACAACGGGGTAGGGCCATCCCTAGGCTCGCACGCTCTGATAGATCGCCGGACGATAGCGGGGCTTGGGGATGGGCTTACCCTCAGCACGTGCGGTCTCGATCCACGCTTCCCTGGCTTTCTGCAACTCGCTGAGAGCCTCGGCCGGTGTGCGACCGAAGGCCGAGCAGAAGCGCAGATCGGGAATGTCGGCGATGTAGCCTTCGTCCTCTTGGCTGTAGAAAATGTTGATGTGATAGTCTTTCACGAGTCATCCTCCAGGGTGAGATTGTTCTCCTCGACGAGTCGGAAGAATTGGCGGACTTGGTAAGCCTTGGCCTCACCATCGACGTCCTGAAGGTTCAAGTGCTCCCTGACGTCGTCATGAACCAAGATGTGATGGCTGCCGTTCGTCCGCGCAAGCCGGAACCCGAAGGCTCCTGCAAGTTGTACGAAGTCATGAAACAGCAAGTTCTTGGGATTGTTCAGTGCTTTCCGAAACATCTTGCGGGGAGTTCATGGCGATCCCAGTAAAGTCCGCGAAGCGAGCGGATTACAAACGTTCTTGAACCTCGTTTCGCGAGATCGTCCGTTCCCCCGAGCGTTTTTCCAGCATTTGGACGAACTTCGGATTATGAACCAGGAGGCGATCGATCAGGTCGTCGTCTTCCGACAAGGGGGTCAATTGGAAGGACGGGACGCCGTGGATCGTCACGATCACGGGTTCCTCCTCGCACAGGCGACCGCATCGACTCAGGTTCGCTTTGGCTTCACTGACGGGGATCACTTTCATAGTGGGCGGTGTCCTCCTCTCCCCCGATCTCGCCGCCAGTGACCGATTGTCACATCGCCGGCCTCTGGAGCCCTACGCCACCGCGTAGCCGGTGTGGGGTCGAATCTTCGGTGACTTGAATCCCAGGACGATCTGATCCTTTGGGATCCCGGTGGCTACCAGGTCGCGCGCGATCCCCGTCTCGGTGCCGTCGCGCTGGATCCAGCATTTGCCGTCGATGAGGTCAATATGGATCACGCAACCATGGACGCGGTGCTTGTCCCAGCCGACACTCAACAGGAGATAATGATCGCGCTCGCGGTCGAAGACGAGTTGACGTTCGATCTCGCCGTAGGCGTACGGGTATTGGGCATACTCCGTGAGGATCCGCTCGATGATGGCGCGGTAGGAATCTAGTCCGGTATCCATTGAAGGATGGCTCCCCGATCGGGATCGAAGACGATTAACTTCAGATGCTCCAACTTCAGGAGCAACTGGCCGATGGGTTCGGTAAAGAGATCGTCAAAGACTTCCTGACGGATCGCCAGGTAAAGACGGCGGTCCGGTTCACTCTGGCCCAGAATACCACGGTAGAGGATGAACTGACCAAGCGCTTTCTCGAGGTCATCGACCTCGGATTCTCCGAAGAAGCTCTTGACCTCGACAGCGATCTTTCGACCTTCCTTGTCCGCGGCGAGCAGACGCTCTGCGCCGAGGTTGACGAAGAGATCCTTCTTGCCGATTGACAGCGTCAGCGGATCGTCGGTGATCGTCCAGCCGTCGGCGATCAAGGCGGCCTTGACCACGCCGTGGTAGAAATCTCGAGCCGGCATTCCGTGCCTCGCTTGGTCCCTTGTGCTTTGAGGGGATCATGAATCGGACGACTTCTTGATTCTAAGATTCGCCAGTCTTCTTGAGAAGCGCAGCGACCTCCGCCCAGAACGCGTGCCAGGCTTTCCGTTCCTGCTCGGGCAGTTTCTTGACGTCGGCCTCGTCGCGGACGCTGGCAAGGTCTCTGTCAGCTTTCCAGTGCTGGAGGGTCTCGCACACGTGAGACTTGGCGTCAGTTGCGCCGGATTCAGCGTGCTTGGCCCAGTGAGCGAGGTCGGCCTTGAGCCAGTCGAGGGCCTGTTTTCGCCAGCGGGCCTTTGCCTCGTCGTCCAGCGGCGGTTTGTCGAGACCATTGCCTGCCGATGCCAGCGCCGCCGAACAGGCGGCGTTGTAGCGGTTGTGGGCATCCATGTCGTCGGCCAGCTTTGGGTCCGCGGCGAAGCCTGCCGACCAGATCGCTGCCGACCCTATGAAGAATCGCCGATTGTAGTATCGCTCCGCCAGACCGCCGCTGGCGACCGGCATACGAAAGATCCGCTGAACCGGCGTGCCCGATTCTGAGAGTTGTTCGAACTGGGCCATCGCGAGGTCAATGCCCGCAAGGACTGCGCGGTCGTCGCGAGCCTGTTCTCGGACACGTCGGAGGGCTCGAACTGCGTCCTCGGACCTCTGACCCATAAGGATCGCTCGAAGAAGGCGAAACGGTCCGACTCGATCGAGCCCTTCCTGTCGGATCGCCTCATGAAACTCGATGATGGCACGCTTCGGATCTCCTGATTCTGCGAGAGCGATCCCTAGGCTGTACCGAGCCTCGATCTCAGGTTCAGGGCCGAGACCGAGGCGGATCGCCTCACGGTACGCAGCGATTCCACTAGCCAAGTCACCCTCCAGCCTGGTTGCGGAACCGAGATAGAACTGTGACATGGCCTTCCCTTCCATGCCAGCGTCTCCGAGCCTGACTGTCTTGTACTCCGCGATTGCCCCTCGAAGGTCGCCCGATTCCGCCAGGGCTGTGCCCAGGGCGAGTTGGCCGCGTTCAAGGTGTAAAGTCGATTTAAAGAATGAAGAGGAGCCTATCAGGAGCCCATGAATGAAAGCGTTATCGGCTTCCGCCTCAAATGCGTCTTCGTTAAACTCTGGTTCTTCGATGATGACTGCTTCATCGCCGCCCTGCTTCTTCTGGGCAGGCGGGACGCTATTGGTTCCGACAACAACCGTCGTGTCTGTGGGGTGCTGGGGAATTCTTTCGACACGAAGGGCCTCGCGTAACTCCACGATTACTCCTTCTCGGTCACCCGAGAGTCCGAGCGCGGAGGCGAGGTGGTAGCGGGGATCTACGTCCAAAGGTTTGATTCGGATCGCTTCACGGTACGCCGCGATTGCGCCCGGCCAATCCTTCTGAAGAAGCAGTATTTGACCCGTCAACTGATGGAGATAGGCGTCGTTCGGGAAAGTCTGTGCTACCTCCCGGATCACATTGATGGCGGCGGCGAAATCTCCGATTATCCATGAGACCACGCGGAGTTCGCGCTGTGCGGATCTGTTGTGAGGATCGTGCCTGAGCCGATCACAAAAAGGGGCAGCGATGCGATTGGCAACTGATCGCGCCTCTTCCACCTTGCCGTTGCTCCGAAGGCATTGGTGGAAATTGAACAGGAAGAGAAACCTTTTCGGATTGAGTCTGACGAGTTCGCGAAAGGTCGCCTCAGCCTCGTCGATCTGCCCGGACCGTTGAAGCGACATGGCCAGATCGAATCCCCATTTTGGACGGAGAGCGCGTACCGCCGTGTAGAAACGAATTACTTCATCGGTTTGACGGGGCTGGGCGATACTCAATAGCCTCGCGAGCTCGAAGTTGGTCCAGGCGTCGCCAGGGTACCGAACTACGGCCGCACGAAGGACCGCGATGGCACCTTCTTGGTCCTCGGCGCTGCTCAATGATCGAGCGAGCAGCAAGGCTGTTCGATGCGCCGTATTCGATCAGCTTCGCGTGACCTGCCATCGCGCTCAACGATTGACGTTTCGATTTCAGGTCAGACTGTGCGAGCAAGTGCGCAACCGATTGCGCTCCGCCTCGGGATCCAGCCCGTTCGCCAGTTCGATGAGTCGTTGCACTTTCTCCGGTCCACCCTTGATCTCTCGACGAAACATCAGCCAGTGGTCGAAGCCGCCGACCACTTCGCGCACGAACGTCAGAGGGCGGGACTTTAACCGAGCCACCGCGTCTCTAACCGGCATTGCTTCCAGATCCAACCCGTAGCGTTTGAACGCCCGAGTAAGACGCCGATTCGCAACTGACGGATCGTTCTCCCATGATACGCTGGCCACGTACGTCCTGAGGTTGGTCAGCTCGTCGATGAGCTTCCGGTCGCGTTCCGCCTGTGCCTGATCTTCGGCCATCCTCTTTCGGAGGGCCGCTAAGCGTCGGCCCGGTTCCGAGGCAGACAGGCCGCCCATCGAGCTGAGGGCCTGGTCGGCCGCGTCCAGCGCCACCCTCCACCGGGCCGGGTCCGCCCCATCGGCTGCCGCTTGATCCCGAATCGCTTGAATCCGGGCCAGTGTTGCCTCCACTCCTGCTATTCGGTCCCTTCGTTGTTGAAAAAGCCATGCCGCGCCCCAGCCGCCGAGGATCACCAGAGCCAGGATCGATGCCGCCAGGGCGACGGTCAAGCGCAGACGTTCGCGCTCGACGCGAGCGCGCTTGATCGCCTCCTCGGCGCGGGCCTTCTCCTCGGCACGTGCGATCTCGGCCTTTCTCAACCGTTCCTGCACGCCGGTCTGATAGGCGCTGATTCGGGTAGCAACCTCCCCCACATGGCGCGGGCGGTCTTCCAGTTCTGGAGCCAGGCAGTCCTTGGCCAGGTTGATCAAATCGGCGTCGGCACCGCTGGAATTCAGCCGATCGCCGGCCTCGTTCAGCTCACCGCGCGAGGCTTTGCGCTGGATCTCGCCCGAGGTTCGTCCCGTGAAGGCCGGCCCGCCGGTCAGCAGTTCGCAGAGGATCGACCCGAGCGCGAAGACGTCGCACCGCTCGTCGAGCCGGTCGATCTCGCCGCGGGCCTGCTCGGGGGCCATGTACGACGGCGTGTCCAGGACGCTCCCTGACTGAGACTGGTCGATACCCGACGTGCTTCGGGCTGTGGCGATCACGGTGTCTCGTGCACGCGACTTCCCCGCCGAGGCATCGTCGGCCACTCCTCCTTGCGGCAAGACCTTCGCCAGGCCCCAGTCCATCACGTGAACCTCGCCAAACGAGCCGACCATGATGTTCGACGGCTTGAGATCGCGATGGATCACGCCTCGCGCATGGGCGTAGGCGATCGTCTGGCAGACCGCCTCGAATATCGAGAGGAAGCGGGGCAGGTCGCGCCTGGGGTCCGTCCCTTCGTCAAGCAGGCTCGACAGCGTTCGCCCTTTGACCAGCTTCATGGCGAAATACGGGCGACCGTCGGCAAACGCGCCCAGCTCGTAGATCGGGACGATCCCCGGATGCTGCAATTGGCCGCCGATCTGCGCTTCTTCCACAAAGCGCCGGATCAAGTCGGGCTTGTCGCGATGTGACTCGAGGAGGACTTTCACGGCCAGGTCGCGACCGAGGTCGGGGTCGCGGCCCTTGAGCACTGCACCCATGCCGCCGCGGGCAATCTCGCCCAGAAGCTGGAGCCGTCCGGAGCGGTCGCCGACGGGAGGCATCTCGGGCGAACCGGGGTGGATCAGCGGACTGGGTCCATCGGTGAGATCCGAATCCCGCAGCAGCACCCGCGGAACGTCTCCGGACGCCAGCACCTCCGTCAATGTCGCCAGGACTCCGGCACCGACCGGCACCTGGGTCAGGCTGGAGAATCGCCCAATCTCGCTCCACTCCGGGGCATCGTCGGCCAGTCCCTCCCGCAGCAGACAGACCGGACAAAGTCCCCGCAATGCTCCGACAGGCAGCGCGTGCCCGCAGCCTCTGCACCCGTTTTCCGCTTTCATCGCCGATCCTCCAAGAGATTCACCTCTCCCTCATTCATCGAAGAAGGAAATGCCGGCGGATGTGACAAAAAAATCGTCGGTTGCGTGGTTGTTCAGAGGTTTCACCACAGAGTCACCGAGAGCAAAGAGAAGACAGAAACGCTTCTCAATCCTGGGCCTCGGTCCGAAGCCGAGGAGCGACTCCCAACTGCGCTGAAAAAGTAACCATCCAGATTTGGTACTCACTGTGTGCTCTGTGACTCTGTGGTGAATATTCCTGTGCATTCTCCTGACTGGGATCGTGTCCTCAATCGCTAGCCAGCGCAACCAGCAACTCGCCGATCTCTTCGTCCACGGCTCTCGGGTCATCAATCGTGCGGCTAACTTCTTCACGGAGCAATTCGCGGTACCGCAGCCGGATCCGACGCGTGGCGGCTCGCACCGCCTCCGCACTGATGCCGAGGTCCTCGGCGATTTCGCGATATGAGGGAGCCAGGCCGTCTTTCTGCAAGGCGGGCCGAATCCGCTCGAAGAAGGCACCGTTCCTGGCCTGGACCGACTCAGCTTCGAGTCGATCGAGCACGCGAGCCAGTAGGGCCAGGGCCCACTCGCGTTCAAAGAGTCGCTCGGGAGTGAGTGCATGGGATGGCTCTCGGCCGTACCGACCCTCGGCGTCGAGTCGATCGATCGAGACGATTGAGGCTCCCCCGCCTCGCTTGGCGGCCCGGTCGTGATCGCGGCGATTCGAAAGGTAGTGATCGCAGGCCGTTCGAAGGAACGCGCGAAAGCGGCCTTTCGATCGGTCGAGTCGGGCCAGGTCGCCCCGTTCCAGCAAGTCGGCGAGGAAACCCTGCACGAGATCCTCAGCCTCGTGTGACGAATGTCCACGGGCGCGGATGAAGGCATACAGAGGGAACCAGTAGTCCCGGCACAATCCCTCCAATGCGGCGCGGGCATTGGGATCGGCCTGATCGCTGATGCGATCAATCCGGCTCCAACGCGTCGTCGGGAAGCGGGCCGACATGAAGGTCTCCCGATTCGAGAACACGGCGGAGAATCGGTCGTCCCTGGTAGGGCCATCGTCGGCCCCCGATCCCCCGCCTGATCATGAAATCGAACACATCAACGAAATTTTGTGTACCAGCGAGACGCTTCTTCGGATCTTATCTCAATAGAGAGATTCGAGGCGCTCGGTCTGCGCGCATCAAGTTTCGATCTGGATTTCCACCCGGAGATTGCAACATGATAAGCAAGACCGTCATATCACGCGAGCGGGGATGCTCGCTTGGCTGCATTAGATTGAGCCTCGATATCATCCAACCAGGTCAAAGGATTGGCAATGCGGACAGGAAAATGACGAAACGAAGCCAACTACGGGGGTCCACACACCTGAAAACCACGAAAACGAAGCCACGATTATCAGGTTTAGGCAAATAGGATCGATTGTTTGGATTATGCAGAGTGACTCTGGATCAAAGAGACTTACCCAGCGTAACTCGACCAATCCCGGCCATGGCGCTATGGATTGATGGGCCGATCGTGGTTCGTTGCGGGGCTGCCCTCATGCACGTTCACGACCCAAGTTACCGCTCGTTATCGCGAAGCGAACCCGGAAGGATTGAACCCTGCGGGATTCGATCAATGCGTTCCGGGAGTCGAGTCCAAGAATCCTTGGTTCTTGAGCCAGGTCTCGCAGAGTTTGGGCCAGGCTTTGAAAGACGGTTCGGCGGGTACTCGGAAGTTCGGGGTGCCTCCGCCGAGTCCCAGTCCATGGGGACCGCGTTCGAAGAGGTGCAGCTCGACCGGTACGCCGGCCTTACGGAGCGCCAGGGCGAACAACAGGCTGTTCTCGGCTGGCACGCCTTTGTCGGCATTGGTGTGAGCGAGGAAGGTCGGCGGAGTGTCCTTCGTGACCTGCCGCTCGTTCGACAGGCTCTCGATCGATTCCGGCGAGGGATGATCCCCCAGCAAGTTCTTCAGCGAGCCGGAGTGTCCATAGGGTGTCGCCAGCGCGATGACGGGATAGACCAGGATCATCCGATCGGGTCGCGAAGTGGCGCGTTCGATCGGATCCTCGGCGTCGGGTTTGCCGGCGTCAAAATGAGTCCCGGCCGTCGAGGCGAGGTGTCCTCCCGCGGAGAATCCCAGGATTGCGATGCGGTGGGGGTCCACCTTCCACTCGGAAGCGCGCGCCCGGACGGTGCGGATGGCCCGGCCGGCATCGTGGAGCATCGCCGGATGATGATACCGCGGACCAAGCCGGTACTTGAGGACGAATGCCGTGATCCCCAGGGAATTCAGCCACTCGGCAACCTGCTTCCCTTCGTGGTCATTCGCCAGCATCCCATAGCCGCCGCCCGGACAGACGACGACTGCCGAGCCTTTCGCCAGCTCCGGCTGAGGCTGCCAGATGGTCAGACTCGGGACGTCCTTATCGGGATCCGTCCCCTTCACCTCGGGCACACCGTTGGGCCAGAGGGGGATCGTCTCAGGGGGCTTCGCTCGATCCTGAGCATGGCTGTCGTTTCCCCGTCCAGACATCACCAAGACTCCCAGCAGCAACCAACGAATTCCATGCCGGATTCCGGAACTCGACAACTGCATCGCTGTCTCCTCATCTATTGTCGCACGGACCGAAGCCAACCCACGTTGCCAGGACCGAGACCATTCGCACAGTCTGACGGGCGCCGTGGTCGCCGTCAAACTTTCTGGACCTTTGAGAGGTCAAGAAATCCGACCTCAGCCCTATGACCTCCAAGACAGACACTGTCTGCCCTGGGCAATGTCAAGAATGACAAATCGGTCGCCCAACTGCCAAAACGACAGTCTCGTCCACGACGACTCCATACACGAAATGACGTAAAATCCTGTTAGAATTTGAATTAGGGAAATTCTCAACGATTGGTATATGGCTTGCATCTGGGCTGTGCGTTTTCATCTTTGGGGCTGTACGTATCGACGTGGCGTCCCGCGCATCGAGCCGGGCGGGCGAGACCCGGCCGACCCTCGGACAACGACGAAGGAGACTCATTGTGGCGAAGATATTGGCCTACGACGAGGAGGCCCGCCAGAAGCTGGCCACCGGCGTGACGAAACTGGCGCGTGCGGTTCGTTGTACGCTTGGTCCACGCGGTCGTAATGCCGTGATCGACAAGGGCTGGGGGAGCCCAACCGTGACCAAGGACGGTGTGACGGTAGCCGAGGAGATCGAGCTGACCGACCCTTACGAGAACATGGGCGCACAGCTCGTCAAGGAAGCGGCCTCGAAGACGTCCGACGCCGCGGGGGATGGCACGACCACCGCCACCGTCCTGGCCGAGGCGATCTACAAGGAAGGGCTCAAAGCCCTCGCCGCCGGTGCCGATGCCATGACCCTGAAGCGCGGCATCGAGAAGGCCGTGGAAGCGGTCGTTGCCCACGTCAAGGGTCAGTCCAAGAAGGTCTCGGGGAAAAAGGAGATCACCGAAGTCGCGTCGATCGCCGCCAACAATGACATCTCGATCGGCGAGAAGTTGGCCGACGCTTTCGAGAAAGTCGGCACGGACGGCGTGATCACCGTCGAGGAAGGCAAGGCCTTCGAGACCACCGTGGATGTGGTCGAGGGGATGCAGTTCGACCGGGGCTATCTCAGCCCCCATTTCGTCACCGATCAGGAGCGCATGGAGGTCGTCCTGGAGGACGCTCACGTCCTGATCTACGAGGAGAAGATCAGCACGCCAACCAAGTTGATCCCCCTGCTCGAGAAGATGGCGAAGGCGAACAAGCCACTGTTGATCATTGCCGAGGACGTCGAGGGCGAGGCCCTGGCGACCTTGGTCGTCAACAAGCTGCGAGGCATTCTCAAGATCGCGGCGGTCAAGGCGCCGGGCTACGGCGATCGCCGTAAGGCGATGCTAGGCGACATCGCCGTGCTGACCGGCGGCAAGGCGATCTTCAAAGACCTGGGCATCGACCTGGAGAATATCCAGCTCGCCGACCTCGGTCGCGTGAAGAAGGTTACCATCAGCAGCGAGAACACCACGATCGTCGAAGGGGCCGGCACCGCCAGCGAGATCAAGGGCCGCGCCGAGATGATCCGCCGCGAGATCGAGGGGACCGACAGCGAGTATGACCGCGAAAAGCTTCAGGAGCGGCTCGCGAAACTCGCCGGCGGTATCGCCCAGATCAACGTCGGCGCCGCCACCGAGACCGAAATGAAAGAACGCAAGGCCCTCGTCGAAGACGCGCGCTGCACGCCACCCGCGCGGCCATCGAAGAAGGCGTGGTGCCCGGCGGTGGTACCGCTCTGATCCGGGCCGCTGCGGCCATCGACGCGCTGAAACTCACCGGCGATGAAGGTCACGGAGCCGACATCGTTCGCCGCGCCATCGAGCAGCCCGCTCGGTACATCGCCGACAACGCCGGAATCGATGGGGCTGTCGTCGTCAACCGGATCAAGAAGAGCTCGGATGCCCGGTTCGGTTACGACGCCGCCGCTGAGAAATGGGGTGACATGTTCGCCGCCGGGATCGTCGATCCCACCAAGGTCACCCGCTCCGCACTCCAGAATGGCGCCTCCGTCGCCGGGCTCCTGCTCACGACGGAAGCTCTGGTCGCCGAGCCGCCCAAGAAGAAGGAGCCCGCCGGGCATCACGACCCCCACCACGGCGGAGGTGGCATGGGCGGTATGGGTGGCATGGGCGGTATGGGTGGCATGGGAGATATGGGGATGATGTGATCGAAGTCACTCAGGCGTTCCAGCCTGACGTGCGAAACCGGAAACCGAAGAACTCACGGCAAGAGCCGAGATCATTCCTTCACACGGGCAAGACACCAGGATTCAGAATAAAGGACACGCATTCATGGCGAAGCAGAAGATTCGACCGCTTGAGGATCGGGTGGTGATTCAGCAGATCGAGGCCGAGGAGAAGACGGCCGGCGGGATCGTGCTGCCGGATACCGCCAAGGAGAAGCCACAGCGGGGCACTGTGCTCGCGGTGGGGCCGGGCAAATTGCTCGACTCGGGAGAACGGGCCCCGATCGGAGTGGTCGAAGGGGACGTGGTGCTCTTCGGCAAATACTCCGGCACCGAAATCAAGGTGGACGGCGAGGAGATCAAGATCCTTCGCGAGTCCGACATCCTGGCGAAGATCGTCAAGTAAGACATGACGCGCGGGCCGGTCGGGGCCGCCGCGAACCTGCGGCCCGTCTGGCCCACAACCTCCCCAACCGAATCCATTTGGAATCGAGGAGCCTACGACGGTGGCGAAACAATTGCTCTTTTCCGACGCCGCACGCCGGAAGATGCTGGAGGGGATCGATATCCTCGCCCGCGCGGTCGGCTCGACGCTCGGTCCGACCGGGCGCAACGTGATTCTCAGTAAATCGTTCGGTGGCCCGACCGTCACCAAGGACGGCGTTACTGTCTCCAAGGAGATCGAGCTGGCCGACCCATTCGAGAACATGGGCGCCAAGCTCGTCAACCAGGTTGCGTCCAAGACCTCCGACGTGGCCGGCGACGGGACCACGACGGCGACGATCCTGGCCCGCGCCATCTACCGCGAGGGGCTGAAGAACATCACCTCGGGTGCCAATCCCACCGCGGTGCGCCGGGGTATCGAAAAGGCCGTCGAGGCCGCGGTGGCCGAGCTGGCCAGCAAGGTCTCTCGGCCGGTGTCCAAGAAGGAAGAAATCGCCCAGGTCGGCGCCATCTCGGCGAATAATGACCCGGCGATCGGCAAGATGCTGGCCGATGCCGTCGAGCGGGTCGGCCGCGACGGCGTGATCACGGTCGAGGAGGGAAAGACCGCGACGACCACCCTCGAGTTCGTCGAAGGCATGCAGTTTGACAAGGGCTATTTGAGCCCTTACTTCGTTACGAATCCTTCCACCATGGAGGTCATCTTCGAGGATGCCCTGATCCTGCTCCACGAGAAGAAGATCAGCAGCCTTCGCGAGATGGTCCCCCTGCTGGAGAAGGTCGCCCAGTCGGGTCAGCCGCTGTTGATCGTCGCCGAGGACGTCGAGGGCGAGGCCCTGGCAACCCTGGTTGTCAACAAACTCCGCGGCGTGCTCAACATCGCCGCGGTCAAGGCTCCCGGCTTCGGCGACCGCCGCAAGGCGATGCTCGGTGATATGGCGGTCCTCACCGGCGGCACCGTGATCAGCGAGGACCTGGGCCTCAAGCTGGAAAACCTCCAGCTCTCGCAGCTTGGCAAGGCCAAGCAGATCAAGGTCAACAAGGATAGCACGACCATCATTCAAGGGGCTGGCAAACGCGCCGAGATCCAGGCGCCGGATTGACCAGCTCCGGCGCCAGATCGATGAGACCGACAGCGAATACGACAAGGAGAAGTTCCAGGAGCGGCTGGCGAAGCTCTCCGGTGGCGTGGCACTCATCCGCGTCGGTGCTCCAAGTGAGACCGAGATGAAGCAGACAAAGGCCCGGGTCGAGGACGCCCTGCATGCGACCCGCGCGGCCGCTGAGGAAGGCATTGTCCCCGGCGGCGGCGTGGCCCTGCTCCGTGTGATCCCGGCGGTCGAGAAGGTCCATAAGGCCCTCTCCGGCGACGAGAAGCTGGGCTCGGCTATTGTTCTGCGGGCGCTCGAGGAACCGATCCGCTACATCGCGTCCAACTCCGGACACGATGGCGCCGTGATCGCTGAGGAGGTACGCAACCAGGAGGCGTCGATGGGATTTGACGCCAATACGGGTGAGTTTGTCGACATGTTCGCCGCCGGCATCGTCGATCCCACCAAGGTCACTCGCTCCGCGCTCCAGAACGCATCCTCAATTGCCTCATTGATGCTGACGACCGAGGCGATGATCACCAACATCAAGGACGACGAGAAGGAAAACGCCGCCCGGATCGAAGGGTCGGTTCGTTAATTCGGACGATGCAAGTGGCGAGTGGCAAGTAACAAGTGGCAAGCACGGAAGGTGATGTGCTGTTTTTACTTGCAGCTTGCAACTCGTCACTTGCCGCGAGGACGCTGAGGATTGTGGACTTCGTAATCAGCACCAGGAGGCGTATGATAGAGTGAGAGTCCCGGGAGCCGGCGCCGATTGCAGGCCGCGCCGGGCGGTCCGTTTCCTCGCCACAAACCTCAATTCACTGAGACGCCATGCCAATGGCAGCCACGAAGCGCGATTATTACGAAGTTCTCGGCATCGGCCGTGATGCGCCGCTCGACGAGATCAAGAAGGCTTATCGACAGATGGCGCTCAAGTTTCATCCGGACCGAAACCCGGGTGATGAAGAGGCCCCGAAGCGCTTCAAAGAAGCGGCCGAAGCTTATGAAGTGCTTTCCGATACCGACAAGCGGCAACGGTACGACCGTTATGGCCATGCCGGCCTCAACGGTCAGGCGTTCCACGATTTCCGGTCGGCCGACGATATCATGTCGGCCTTCAGCGATATCTTCGGAGGCGGGTTATTCGGCGATCTTTTCGGTAATCGTCGCCGCGGGCCTCGGACCGGCCCCGATCTCCTGTTGAAGCTGGAGATCGAGCTGATCGAAGCGGCCCGGGGGACGACGCGTACCATCGACGTGAATCGCCAGGATTTTTGCGGCGAGTGCCAGGGTGCGGGAGCACGCAAAGGGACCGTGGCCACGACCTGCAACTACTGCGGCGGACGTGGCCAGGTCGTTCAGACCCGCGGATTCTTCCAGGTCGCAACGACTTGCCCGGCCTGTGGCGGCGAGGGGGTGCGGATCACCGATCCATGCCCAGCGTGTCGCGGTGCGGGGCGTCTGCCGACGACCGTGAAGCTCGCGGTGAACGTCCCACCGGGCGTTGAGAGCGGTATGTGGCTCCAGCAGCGAAACCAGGGAGAACTCGGTGACGTCGGCGCACCACGCGGGAATCTCCGCGTTCAAATCCTCGTCAGGAAACATCCATTCTTCGAACGCCGCCGCAACGACCTCTATTGCCAGGTGCCGATCAGTTTCGCCCAGGCGGCGCTGGGTGCCGAGATCGACGTGCCGACCCTGGACGGACCGGAACATCTCGATGTCCCGCGGGGCACGCAGAGCAGCGATGTGTTGCGGATCAAGGGTCGCGGGATGCCCGATATCGGGGGCAGGGGCCGCGGTGATGAGCTTGTGGAAGTCGTCGTCGAGACCCCCCGGCACCTGACGGCTGCGCCAGGAGGAGCTGTTGCGCGAGTTTGCCGAGATCGAACACGAACAGGTCAGTCCACGTCGCAAGAGCTTTTTCGAGAAACTTCGCGAGTATTTCACCGAAGAAGCCGAGCCGGAGGATTCGCCCGAGTAACATTGCACTCGGGGAATCCCGGAATTCCGATTCCCGATGGAAGGTCAAGGAATGTGGAATCCGGAATGCCTTTCGGCTACGGCTTCGCCGCGTAAGGAGCAGAGGCCCATGAATGAATCCACCCGGAAGCCCGACGACCTGGAGACTTCGGATTATCCGCTCTCCGGCGATCCCGCCTCCCATTTTACCAAAGGTGCCGGTGAGGTCGGCTCGCGCAGTGACAGCGAGTCCCTGTTCGCCAGCGAGGACGTCGAGCAATTGCGCAGGGAGCGCGAGGAGTTTCGGGAGCAAGCCCTTCGGAGCCGCGCCGAGTTTGCGAACTATCAGAAGCGAGCGAAGCAGCAGGCCGACGCCGATCGCGCGTATGCCGTCGGGTCACTCGCGCGCGACCTGCTCGACTCGCTCGACAACCTGGCGCGGGCCATCGACGCCCTGCGTGCCTCCGGCGCGGCCGACGTCACCGCCGGGCTAGACATGGTCCAGAAACAATTACATGAGGTCCTGGCCAAGCACGGCGTGGAGCCAATCGCGGCACTGGGCGGGTCGTTCGATCCGAACCTCCACGACGCTGTCCTCCAGCAGCCTTCGCGCGAGCATCCCGAGGGCACGGTCGTGGGCGAGCTCACCAAAGGGTACAAGATCCGCGACCGAGTCCTTCGGCCGAGCAAGGTTGCCGTCTCGGTCCGTCCCCCTGCTGACTGACGAGGATGCGAGCCGGCCCTTCGAAAACGGCGGCAACTCAGTAACCGATCGAACGGACGAGATGAGTTCAAATAACGATCGTCATCGAGAACGGGAAAGCCATGCCGACCTACGATTATATTTGTGACGACTGTGGACATGAATTCGAGGCATACGAATCTATCACGGCGCAGCCTCGAACGGAATGCCCCGAATGCCATCAGGCCAAGCTGCGACGGAAGATCGGCCCCGGCGCCGCGATCCTCTTCAAAGGATCGGGATTCTATCAGACCGACTATCGGAGTGAGTCGTACAAGAAAGCCGCCCAGGCCGAGAAACCTGCGGCCGAGACGAAATCTTCGGGCGATTCCGCGTCTCCCAGCTCGACGAGTCCCTCGACTTCGGATGCGCCAAAGCCCGCGGCAACCAGCTCCAAGAGCGAGCCATGATTCGAGGACGATGTCCCATCTGCGCCGGCCATTTCAAGATCGCCGGAGTTGACGATCTCCCGTCGTTCCCCTTCTGTTCTCAGAGATGCCGCCTGATCGACCTCGGGCGCTGGATCGATGGGGATTACGCGATCCCCGAGAGCCGCGTCCCAGATCGATCTGACGACTGCGGGGAAGAAGATGACCTCGATGACCCGGCCTATCCGGAAGGATAAAGGCTGAATTCCGAATCAGACCGGATCGATTCGTCCTTCAGCCCTCATCCTTCATCCTCTCCTGTTCAACCCATCTTCGCCTCGGCCCGCGCAGGAGTTCGGCGACCGGGAGACCATGCGGGCAGGCGGCCTGGGCTGCGGCCAGATCGGCCGCGACGAGATTGCGAGCCTCGGGGGGCAGGGCTTGATAGAGCTCACGAGCCCGCCGACGCTTGCCATAGACTTCGTCGTACCGAAGGAACCGCAGGATATCGGCCACCGCGACTCCGTTGGCGGCCGGCTCGCAATGGTGACCGCAACCCTGGCAGTACAAGTGGGACGTGGCCAGGCGATACTCTTCCAGCATCTTCTGATCGCGAGAGGAAAGCGTATGGTCGGTCGCCGCGGCCATGTTCTCGCGGAGCATGTCGCGATTGGTCATCTCGCTGACCACCACGTGGATGCGCTGGTCGGTGAAGATGGTCTTGATTGCCGACGCTTGCTTCTTGAAGCCCTTGTCCATGAATTCCCTGTATTTTGGCGAGGTATCGCCCTCCCGAAAACTGCCGGCGCCTCCCTGAGTCTTCATCGCCACGATTCCGAGGTTGGCCTTGGACGCTGCATCCACGGCGCGACGGACGTCATCCGCGCCCATCGTGCGGTAGTTGTACTGGATCATGATCTGATCGATCCAGCCACATTCTGCGGCGGCGGTGACGACCTCCGGCAGCCTCCGATCGTGGCAGCTCAGACCACAGAACCGAATCTTGCCGAGTTTCTTGAGTTTCTCGAAGGCCGCCTTGACTTCGGGATCATGGAGCAGTGAGATCTCGCCACCAGTGACGCCGTGCAGGTAGTACGAGTCGACGTAGTCAGTCTTCAATCGTTCCAGGCTGGCGTTGAGATGCGATTCATAGTTGGTGAAGGCTCCCGCACCGCCGACCTTGCGACCGCACTTGGTGACGACGTACACGTGTTTCCGCAACTTTGTCCGCTCGAGGACTTCGCCGAGGGTCTTTTCACACTTCCCGCGTTCGTAGTTTTCCGAGCAGTCAACATACCCAACGCCCGAGAAGAACGCCGCCTGCAAGAAGGCGGGTTGCAAGGTCCAACTGGTTCCCTGTCCGAGCAGCGTGACCTTCTGGCCGGTCTTGCCCAGCGTCACAGTCGGAAGGCTCGCCTTCGCGGCTTCGGGCGGGTCGGCCCAGGCCGAGGGACTTGCCGCCAGGGCCACGGCACCGCCGGTAGCCGACGCTGTCTTGAGAAAATCACGTTGACTGCCTTCGCTCAACCGATCGTTCGGAGCGCCGTCCATCGTGACCGCCTTTCCTCAGGGTGGGGAGTAACCCCCCGGCTATGGTGGGGTAGCAAGAGTCTCCTCATTGTGGCGATCCCCAAGCCCACGGTCAACAAGGTTTTGACAACTCCCAAGCGAAACCGAGACCTGGACTTGGGTGGTCCGGACAACCCGACCGACGGCGGTTTCGATCCGCCGAACGATCCGGGAGAGCGTCACTGGGCCGGTAAGGGAGGGAGATCGATCGATACGGGTAATCGCGGAAGATCTTCTGGAGCTGGCGAAGGCGTAACCGTCGGCGGAGAGCCCGCCTGCATCCGGAGGCGCTGATGCAGACGGACTCATCGTGGCCGAGGTGGACGTGGGTGTGCCACTAGCCGGAATTCGTGCGTAGGCCGAAGGTGTGTTCCCCGCGATGACCGGCGCCGCCAACGGCCGAGACCAACCGTTGGCGACTTCTCCCGAGGTCAGACGCAGATCGGATGCAGGACGGAAACCCACTCCGGAGTTTGAGACCGGCATCACCCCGGCTGAACTCGCAACGGGACTAACAGCCCCTGTGCCTGGAGCGATTTGCGACAAGAAGGGTGGCACGGAGGCCGGCACATGAGGCGGCACAGGTGCAGGGGATGGGCCGATCGGACCGACAGGAGCCGGCATCGGCGGCAGGTTTTGTGGTCCTTCCGCATTGGGCGGAGGATTGGGGGTAACAGGATCCTGGTTCGCCGGGCCAAAAGGCTTCGCCGGCATCAACGGGCCGTCGGGAAGCATGTGGAACTGGCGATGAGCTCCCTGGATATCACGGGCCTGGATGTACGCCTTTCGGGGATGCGGACCCTCGGCGACGGCAATATTGTCATAAGCCAGCAAGGTGCCTTTGGCCTCTTCCAGGGCCACGATCGAGATGTTGTACGTGGTCTTGTACTGAGCTTCCGTGGCGACGGCCGTCGCGTATTGGCTGACTGCGTCGAGGAAGCGGTCGATGGTGATACGGCCTTCCTCATAATACGCTCGCTGGGCGTCGAGCCGTTGCGCCGCCGCCGCTCTCAACCTCGAGGCGGTCTTAAACTGCTTGTAATTGGCGTCGATTTCCAGGAAGAACCGGGCGAGGGAGTGCGTCGTCTGGTGAACGATCTGGGCAAGATAGGCCCTGGCTCGCAGGAGGATGTACTGTGCTTGGCGAGAGTTTGCCAGCGGAGATCTCATGCCGAGTGGCATCTGGAACGTGAAACCGATCTGCCACTGATTAAAATTGTTGTAACTGCCCGGGTTTTCATTGAGACCGGCGGCTCTCTGCTGGTTCGCGATGACGGGATTGAGGGCTTTGAGGGTGGCCCCGGTCATGACAGCGAAGGACTGGTCCAACGATTGGCCCAACCCATTGAGTTGGTAGAGGGCATTCAGGCTTAACTGCGGGAGAAGTTGGTTGCGGGCGATCAGCAACTGAAGCTCGGCGACGCGGACAAGGATCTGCTGTTGAACGATGTCGGGCTGGAAACTCAGCATCTGGGCCAGGCTCGAATCCCAGTCCGGTTCGAGGCGCGCCTCGGTGGGCGGTGTCACGGGGATGATCCGACGATTGTCGGCGGGTGGAAGTCCGAGGAGGTTTCGCAACTGACGCTCGGTCGTGATGACGTCCGAGGTCCGGGTCACCAGGTCGAGGTTGAATTGTTCGAGCCGCTGGCGAGCCTCGGCGACGTCGGCAACCGTGCCGCGGCCAACCTGCAGTTCGGCTTCCTCGCGTTTAAGGATCTCCTCGGCGAGGCTGACAGCCTTGTCGGCCGCCCAGAGCTGGACGTGGGCCTGCGCCAGGTTCCAGTACTGTTGCTCGATCGACCGCACCTCCGCCATGATTTCAGCCTTGAACCGCCAGACCGCGGCGTCGGCGTTAAGCCGCGCGATCACGATCGGAGCCCGGTTGGCTTCCAGGCCCACCGGCGGCCCGGCGGCCTGGCCCGGCAGCGCGGCACTACCCAACAACGGCTGGGTCAAGCTGAGCTGGATATTCGTCGTATACGCCGAGGGCCAGACCAGGAACGAGCTGTTCTGATACGACCAGGCTACGTTGTTCGTGATGCCCATCAATCCACCGGTGGCGTTCCGCTTGGACAGACCGATCTGGAACGTCGCCGAATCATTCACCGACACGATCGGGAACTTGGTCCCCGTGAGGCTCAACGAACCGCCCTGTACGCCGTTGTTGAACGGCTGGACGGTGTCGCCCCAGAGGAGGCTCGTGGTGAATGCGGTGTCAAAATTGGAGAGGGCGGTGGCGATCTGGGTTTCCAGGATCGCAGGATCGTAGACCGTTTGAAGCGTGCCGGCCCCGAGGGAGCTGGCCACGCCCGCGCTGGCACCACTATTGAGCGGGGTCGGCTCGAAGCCACCGATCGGGATCCCCTGTGCACCGAAGGCGATGACGCGCACCACCTCGGAGTTGTCCAGGCCGATACGGATCGCCTCTTGCAAGGTCAGAGGCCACATCTCCGCCGCCTCGGGATCGTTGGTCGTCCGCGGCTTGGCCACCTTGGGCAATTGCATCCCCAGGCTACTGCTGAGCAGGCTCGCCTGCTTGACCTCCGTATCTTCCAATGCGATTCGTCCCATGCTGTCATGCGGGACCGGCTTGGAGTCATCAATGTAGGGAAGCTTCTGACAACCAGAAGAGAGGATCCAGGCCGCGAGCAAAGCCGCCCGCGTCCATCGGTTCCTTCGGAGGGTCAATCGCATGGCCAGCCGTCCTTGACTAAGATCGCCATGTGACGATGAGTTCAACCCATCGGGTCGCGCCGCGCCGTCCCTGGCTTGGCTTCGGGTTTTCCGTGTCATCACGGCTTGTGCCGCAGCCGGTCGATTCCGGACGTGTCCCGCTGCGACGCGTTACTCACTTCATTCTTCGAGGGTCGTGCCCGTCACCGAGCTGCGCTCCGTGCCCGGCTCAACGACCCCCGAACCGTTCATGACCGTGCCGCCCCGGCGGCGCACGCCTGTCCCGAGAGATCCAGCTTGATCGACTTGTCGGATTGGATCGGTTCCTTGCGGCGTGCGACTTGAAACGATGAGGGGGATTTTATCGATTTTTCCGATCGAGCCTAGACCAAAAAAGCCGTTCGCCCGCTCGCGGAAGTCCCAGCGCGATATCAATCGACCACACCGAACGACCCGTCTCGGTGGAGTTCTCACGCCGCGGACCTCGCAAGACCAGCACGAGAAGCAGACGACGAAAATCGCGTTCCCGCGTTCTCCTGCCAGCGGCACGTCCAGATTCCGACTTCGCCGCCAACGGAAAGGGACAGCGGGGTCGGCCGCCTTCCCGATCGATTGTCATGCCGACGCGGCTGGTGCCCCGAGACTCGGCCGTGGATGAGAGACCCGCGGCGTCGGAAACTCCACGTAGGGGAGCCCCAACTTGCGCTTGAAATAGATGATCTCCCCGGGGTCGGTACGTTCGAGGAAGTGGCCGAGAAACTGGAGCAAATAACCCCCCAAGAACAGGCCCAGGGCCAGGAAGAAGACAGACAGCGATAGCAGTGCGAGGTAGATCGGTACGAACAGAGCCCCAAGGAATGTCGGTGGAATCCCGATCATGTGCAGGACGAAGCTGGTCGGGCTGGAGTGGCGCCGGAGCCAGTTGCGAACGCGCGGATCCGGTGCGATTGGGGGCTCGATCATCGTCGGGAGCACCGTCTAGCCAATAGGTGTCGTGTCAAGGTGATACTGCCCGGGCCGCTTGACGCATGTCGCGCTCCCGGTTAGCCTGGCGTCATCATTAATCATACCAGACCGCGGGGAAATCGCAACGATTGGTGTCCGGTTCTCGAAACCGGGCTTGGCGGCGCCCGCGTGGCGCAGGCACTACGGATCCCAGGGAGATGCTGAACTGATGCCTTACGAAGTGACGCTCATTCGCGGCGACGGTGTTGGTCCGGAGCTCGCCGAAGCTACGAAGATGTGCATCGAGGCCACCGGCGTCGCCATCCGTTGGGACGAGCAGGATGCCGGCGTCGATGTGATGGCCAAACTTGGGACGCCGATCCCCGACAGCGTGATCGAGTCGTGCCGCCGAACGCGTGTTGCCCTCAAGGCGCCAATCACGACCCCCGTCGGCACCGGATTCCGGAGCGTGAATGTTTACCTCCGGCAGGCTCTGGACCTCTACGCCTGCGTCCGACCGTGCAAGATCTATCGCGGGGTTCGAACCTTCTTCTCCCAGACTCCGGTCGATCTCGTCGTCGTTCGCGAGAATACCGAGGATCTATACTTCGGATGTGAGTTCGAGCAGGGGAAGCCAGAGACCGCGGAGATGATCGCTGCCATCAAGAAACTCAACGGCAAGACGGTCCGGCCCGATTCGGGTATTTCCGTGAAGGCCATCTCCATTACCGGCACAGAACGGATCGTCAGGTACGCCTTCGAGTACGCTCGCAAGCATGGACGGAAGAAGGTTACGTCGGTCCACAAGGCCAATATCCTGAAGTTCAGTGATGGCCTGTTCCTCGAGGTTAGCCGTGAGGTAGCCAAGGAATACCCTGACATCGAATTCGAGGATCGAATCGTTAACAATATGTGCATGCAGCTCGTCCAGAAGCCCGAGCTGTACGACGTGCTGGTCTTGCCAAACCTCTACGGTGATATCGTCTCGGACCTGTGTGCCGGCTTGGTAGGCGGGCTGGGTGTCGCTCCGGGCGCCAATATCGGTGAAGCGGGAGCGGTCTTCGAAGCGACGCACGGATCGGCGCCGAAGTATAAGGGTCAGTACAAGATGAATCCGACGGCCCTCATTCTCTCGGCCGTCTTGATGCTCGACCACCTGGGCGAGACTCAAGCCGCACGGCGACTGGAAAATGCGGTGGCCCGGGTAATTGAAGAGGGCAAGGACGTCACCTACGACATGAAGCCGCACCGCGATGATCCCACGGCCGTGGGAACGGTCGCGATGGCCAAAGCCATCATCCGCGCCATGGAAGCAGGGGCTTGAGCCGATTCAACCAGGACCGATATCTCCGCTTGATCCAGGGTCCGCCGGGCGGTCCGATTGCGCACGTTGCAATGTGGTCGCTTCGGTCCGTCGCGATCCCTTATGGGGCGGCTATCGCATTACGCAACCTGGGGTTTGATCGAGGCTGGCTCGGGGTCTATCGCGCCGAAGTACCGGTGGTTTCGGTCGGCAATCTCACCGTCGGGGGAACGGGCAAGACTCCGATGGTTGAGTGGGTGGCGCGCTGGTTCCGGCGGCATGGTCGGCGAGTGGCGATCCTCAGCCGGGGCTACAAGCAAGTCCAGGGAATCAACGACGAACGCCGCGTCCTGGAGGAGAATCTACCCGATGTCCCCCACCTCCAGGACCGGGATCGCTCCCGTTCTGCCCGAGTCGCGGTCGAGGAACTGGAGGCCGAGGTTTTGGTGCTTGACGACGGATTTCAGCATCGACGTCTCGCGCGTGATCTCGATGTGGTCTTGATCGATGTGCTCGAGCCGTTCGGTCTCGGTCACCTTCTGCCGCGCGGGCTGCTACGCGAGCCCCTCGGCTCGTTGAGACGGGCCGACATCGTCGTTCTATCGCGGTCGGACCTTGTGACTGCAGCCGACCGAGGAACCATTCGCGCCGAGGTGGAACGGCGGCTCCGGGCCCCGGAAATGGGTTGAAGCCCGGCATGCACCGCGCGACGTAATCGACGCCGACGGTACTCCGACTCCGTTGGGTGAATTGGGCGATCAGTCCGTGGCGGCATTTTGCGGGATCGGCAATCCGGAGGGTTTTCGACGGACCATTTTGCCCCTTTGTGCCGAGCTGCGCGACTTTCGCATCTTCCCGGACCATCATGATTACATAGCCGCCGACGTTGACGCATTGCAACGCTGGGCGAGCAACCTTGGGGTCAATCTTGTCTTGACCACGCAGAAGGATTTGGTGAAGCTGCGAGCCAGCAGCCTGGGGCCGGTTCCTTTGCGAGCGATCCGGATCGGCCTCGAGATCGTGGCGGGTGAAGACGTCATGGAAGACGCTTTGGCCCGGCTCGTGCGGTATTCACCGTCGAATTGAGCCGGGTGAGAAGGAGATCTCGTGAGTGCGAAGGGATTCGCCTCCGTCCCAAAGATCCATACCCATGGGCCTGCCGGGTCTGAGCCGCCACATCCGAAGTCGTTACAAGGCGTCACCTCCGACGGCTCG
This sequence comes from uncultured Planctomycetota bacterium, assembly GCA_963845755.1. Classification (GTDB taxonomy): domain Bacteria; phylum Planctomycetota; class Planctomycetia; order Isosphaerales; family Isosphaeraceae; genus CAWJTV01. Next base: position 67,140 of record CAWJTV010000030.1, on the reverse strand, counting down.
GCCACGCTGAGATGGGACGACCTGCGCTTTGAACCCCTCGCGGATCGGGCGAGCAAGGTCCACCTCGAAGACCTGGGACAGCCTGTCGGATCAGAATCGTCGATTGAAAAGTGGCTCGATAGCCTGCCGAGACTCCTCGGAGCCTCTAACCTGAAGCACCTCCGAGACGCCATCCTTGGAGCCCGCGAACGCGGGCGGCCGGTGCTGGCCGCCCTCGGCGGACACGTGATCAAGACGGGCTGTGCGCCTTACCTGATCGACTGGATGCATCGCGGCGTCCTTCAAGGTCTGGCACTCAACGGCGCCGCGGCGATCCACGACCTGGAGCTGGCGGTTGCGGGCAGGACCAGCGAAGACGTCGCCGTCCGGCTGATGGCGGGCACCTTCGGCTTCGCCCGGGAGACTTCGGAACTCTTCGATGCTGCGTGCCGTCGAGCTGTCTCGGCATCTACCGGTTTGGGAGCCGCGCTGGGCGATGTCGTCCTCGATCACGGCGGGCCGGGCCTGGATGTCTCCCTCCTTGCGACGGCCCGGCGCGCCGGCATTCCCTTGACGGTGCACGTAGCCATTGGTACCGACATTGTCCACATGACACCAAATCTGGACGGGGCCGCGCTGGGTGAAGCGGCCTTGTGCGATTTTCGAATTCTGTGCACTGAGGTAGCCAGGATGGCCGGCGGCGTCTGGCTGAATCTTGGCAGCGCCGTCGTCATGCCGGAGGTCTTTCTCAAGGCCGTTGCGATCGCCCGGAACCTGGGGCACACACTCGAGGGGTTGACTGCGGCCAACATGGATTTCGACCAGAAATACCGTGGTCTGTTGAACGTTCTCGATCGGCCGGGGGCCAAGGGTATCGCTCTGACCGGCCACCACGAGATCATGATTCCATTGCTCCACGCCGCGATCGCGGCTCGATTGGCGAACCGGCAGGAGGCTCGGGAGATGTCGATTAATCCTGTTGGAGAAGGGAATGGCACCGGAGCATGAGAATCGCTGTTTTCTGCCCCAACCTGGTTGGTGATACTGTCATGGCAACTCCGACCTTCCGTGCGATCCGGCGCGGGTTCCCCGGAGCGATCATGGCGGCGGTAATCAAGCCTCAGGTCGTTCCGACTCTCGACGGGACCGAGTGGTTCGACGAGTGGATCCGATTCGATCCGCGTTCGAACCTCCGAGATGAGCGGTCTCCGGCCGTATTACGCAAACTTCGTAAAGCCCGCTTCGACCTGGCCGTACTCTTGCCCAACTCGTTCCGATCGGCTGCGATGGCCTGGATGGCGGGTATCCCGCGCCGCGTGGGCTATGATCGATGTAGACGACGCATTCTCCTGACCGATGTCCTGCATCATCCTCACGATGATGCAGGACGTCGGCTGCCGATCCCGATCGTGGAGTCCTATGTGAAGCTGGCACGGCATCTCGATTGTCCGGTCGATTCCCTCCGACTCAACCTAGCCACGACCCCGGCCGACGAGATCGCAGCCGACCGGGCTTGGTCGGCGCTGGGATTGTCTCCAGGCGAGCGGGTGGTCTGCCTGAATACGGGAGGGGCATTCGGCCCGGCCAAGAACTGGCCGGTCTCACATTTCTCCAACCTGGCGCGTAGGCTGGCCGAGGAGTCGAACACGCGCGTCCTGGTTGTCTGCGGACCCAGCGAGCGCGATGCCGCCCGCGAGATCGCACAAACGGCGGCACACCCGATGGTCGTCAGCCTGGCCGACCAGGATCTGGGGATCGGATTGACGAAAGCGTGTGTACGCCGCGCGACCCTCTTGATCACAACCGATTCCGGGCCGCGACATTTCGCCGCCGCGTTCGGCACGCCTGTGATGACCTTGTTCGGACCGACGCATGTCGCCTGGACCAGGACATACCATCCCCACGCGTGGCACCTCTTACATCCCGTGCCGTGCGGGCCTTGCCAGCGGCCGGTCTGTCCCGAGGGTCATCACGATTGCATGAGCAAGCTGAGTCCGGCGAGTGTCTTTCGCGTGGCCCAGGACATCCTGGCTCCCAGGCGTGCGAGCCGGTCGCTGGAACCGGTCCGTGACGGGGCGATCGATTGAGGAGAAGAGCATGGCGCTCTGGTTGGTGACGGGGGCGACCGGTTTCGTGGGTCGCCATGTCGTGGAAGCCCTGACGTCATGTGAAGACTGGGTTTCCGGGTCCGATACGGAAGTCATCCTGATGAGTCGGCGTTGACCTCAGGGATGGCCCGAGGAACGGTTCGTCGCCGTCGACTTGAATGACACGGCATCCCTTCGCGATTGTCTGCAACGATTTGCCCCGGACTACGTGATCCACACGGCGGGACGGACACCTCCAGCCACAGACGATGAGCTTTACCGCGCAAATTTCTGGTTGACCATCCATCTGCTCAGTGCCTTGCGGTGCTTGAGCAAACCGTGTCGAATTGTGCTGTCCGGTTCGGCGGCCGAGTTGGGTCCGGTCGAGGCCACGCATCTTCCGGTGGGTGAGGACTATACCGGCTATCCGGTTGACGCTTACGGTCGAAGTAAGCATCTGGCTACGCTCCGGGGCCTCTCAGAGCGGCCTCCCCTCGAGGTTGTGGTCGCGCGTGTGTTCAACCCGATCGGTCCGGGCACACCCCAGACTCAAGCATTCGGCCAGTTCGCGGCACGACTTGGAGAGCCCGGCCCGGATCCGCTGGAATTGGTGGTCGGGGACCTCGAGGCCCGCCGCGATTTCATCGACGTTCGCGACGTGGCGCGTGCGATGATCGCGCTGGCTCTACGTGGCCGTCTGGGACAGGTCTATCATGTTGGAACCGGCCAATCAAATCGCGTCGGCGACGGACTCGACTCCTTATTGCGGTGGAGTGGCCGAACGGTCAAGCTCCGCGTTGATCCTGCGTTACTAGGCCGGCGAGGGCCGGCGGATTCGCGCGCTGCAATCGGCCGCATCGTCGCTGATACCGGATGGCAGCCGAGAATCGCGTGGGAGGAATCGCTCGCCGATCTGTGGCGCGAAACCCGTGAGGGACGCAGCCAAGACCTCTGGCGCGCCAACCCAGAGCCCTACAAAAGACTGCTGGCATCCTGAAGTTGAGTTCGTCGGCCTGCTCGCGCTGGTGGACGCTCGATAGCCTCGTCGATCCCGGCTCGCTGCGGCTATATGGTCGGCTCTCATTGAGCCATCAGAGGATTCCTCGTCCTTGCAGATCCCTTGATCGACCTCCGCTGCGTGCGGGCAGTAATCGAACCATGCGGCCTCAAGGGTGCGCCCCGGTCGAATCGGGATGATGCTCGATGTGGCGTTAATCCCTCAGATTCAATCCGGGAATTCGCAGTGGCCAGTGGTTGGCGAAGACAAAGGCACTGATAAGTGCCATTGACCGTCCCTGCATGGTCCCTATACTAGCCTCGACTTGTCTCATGATGCATGGCTCATTGGCTTGTCTTCCTGCTTCGGCCTGTAACCGCCGAGCCGGAACGATGGCTAATGCGCCGACCCATTCGACCTGGAACCCGATTGAGCAGACCCGCTGATCACGGAGGATCGCGATGGCCCGGCGCCGGAGTCTGCTCGCGATCCTCTTGCTCGCGATGAGCCTTCATGTTTGGTTTATCGCCCGGACCTTGCTCCCTGCGCAGGACGGCCTCAAGTTCATCCGGGTCGCCCGGCAGTTCCAGACCGATACCTGGACCGATGTCATCCGCGGGACGGATGTGCATCCGCTCTATCCGTCGCTGGTTGCGATCGTCGAGCCGGTCGTGACGACGTTCACTGGTCATGGGCCGGATGGCTGGAGGATTGCCGCTCAACTGGTCGCGTCGATGGCATCGGTTGGATTGCTGGTCCCGGTTTACTTCCTGACCGCAGTGCTGTTCGACCGGAGAATCGCTTTCGTGGCGGCGGGGCTCCTGGCTCTGCTCCCGCGCGTGGCGGAGGTGGGACACGATACTCTGGCCGATAGCCTGGGCCTGTTCTCAACATTCCTTGCCTTGTGGCTGGGAGCAATGGCCCTGAAGACTGGAAACTGGCGCACCGCACTGGGCTCGGGCCTGGCCGCTGGCGCAGGCTACCCTGGCGCGGCCGGAGGTCATCCTGGTACCTGTGGCCATCGGTCTGACAGGATTGATCGGCCTCAGGAAGAACCTGGGCAGATCCCGGCTCGAGCGACTTCTCGCCCTGACGATGTTGCTGGGGTCAGTCGGACTGGTAGTGATCTCCTACTCCGCGGTCAAAGGCGAGATCTCTGAGAAGCTAGCCGTACGGTACGGGGGAAGACTCGGGCCACAACGGATCATGAGCCGGCCGGTTCCACAGCAGGTTCCTCAGGGCCTGGATGATCCGCGTTGGGACTTTTCTGCCAAGGAAGAGTCGTACCAAGTCCCGATCCGTAGCTGGCGTTCGTCGCTCGGGCGGATCACCGGCAAGTGGTGGGAAGAGCTGTGCTGGGGCTTTGCCGTGATGACGGTCTGGGGACTGACGAGGCGACGATTCATCCGCAACATTCGGCCGGATCGCCGCCCGGGCGATGGCGATGCAGTCGAAGGCCCACTTCTGCTAGTGTTCGCCGCGGTTTACCTCATGGCATTGTTGCGGCATTCGGTCATGCTCGGCTATCTCTCGGGACGGCACGTCATGCCGCTCGTGGTCGCCTCGATTCCGTGGGCCGCGGCGGGGACTTACGTCTGTTGTCGCGGGATCGCCTTAAAGAGTCGCCTGTCCGGTCGCTGGTATCCCGCCGCCCGCAACGTGGTGATCGGAGCGGCGATCCTCGGATCCCTCGTGACCCAGACCAACCCGAGCCATCGAGATCATCTCAGCCGATGGGGCCATTGGGCCGCGGGCAAGTGGTTGAACGTGAACGCCCGGCCCGACGAGTTCATCCTCGACACGCGCGGCTGGGCCAAGTTCATCTCCGAACAACCGGGGTACGACTACTGGCACGTGCGCCAGGCGCTCACGGACTCGCACCTGAGTTATATCCTGGTCGGCCTTGATGAGCTGAGTGCGGTCAGTCCTAGGGCGGAGACGCTCAACGCCCTGCTCGCCTATTCGGCGACTCCACTCCTGGAGTTCCCGGCATCGCCTCATGGGCGAAGTCCCGCCGTTCGTCTCTATCGATTTCACCGGCCCGGATCATGGGAAGGACTGGCCCGTTGAAGTACGGATCGTTCTGGGAACGTTGGGCCCGAGGCGTGCGCTGGACCTGGGTCAACGAGCAGTATCGACGCCGCTTACCCGAAGGTTTCGACGACACCGTCATGGATCTCCCATGCACGGATCGGCACCACGCGAAACAGGGCCGCTCCACGGTGCGCGTCGTCTTCCATCCCGGACCGCCTGGTGGTTCGGACCTCCTGGACGCCCCTGAATTCCCACTCTCCGTTTACCTGAAACGGCATTATCGCCTCCCCTGGACGATTCGACTGGCCGCGATGCTCGACCCTGCTCGAAGACGATCCCCGGCGGCTGCGGAGTGGGCTCACCTGGAACGCGCCCGGCGCTGGGTGTCGATGTGCCCGAGGTCGTCGCGGCTGGTGAGCAGATCGGTCCTCATGCCGGCTTGCGGAGCTTCTTGATGGTCGCCGAGTTGACGGGTTGCGAGGCGCTCAACGAAGCCTTGCCGAAGCTGGCGGAGCGGCTCGAGCCGCTGGCGTTCACCGACCTCAAGCCGCCGGGTGATCTCTGAGATGGCCCGGATCACGACGGTGCTGCACGCCGCTCGCGAATTCCACAACGACTTGTATCTCTGCCACTTCTTCCTGAATCTCGACCGTCTCGTCCAAGACGGAGCCTCGCCGCGGCTCGTCCTGATCGATCTTCACCGGCTGGGCGCCCATCGATTCTGGCCCGACTGGGGACGCTGGAAAGATCTCGGACAATTGTTGTTCTCAACCTACGGCGTCGCCGGAATCGACAACCACGATCGACGGCGATTCTGGCACCAGTACTGCCGGCGCCTTCGGATCCCAGTCGCCCGCTGGCAGGAGCGTCTCGTGCGATTCCGGGCCGCACGCTACGAGAGGCACAACCGAAAGCGGCGTTAACTCGGGCGCCGTCTTGCTTCAGAATGGCTACAGGCCGGCGTGATCGTCGTGCGATAAGACGAGGATGACGGACTGGTCACACGTCTTATCGTCAGAACCTACACGGGAGGAACCATGCACCTCGCCCTCAATTATCAGCGCGTTGACCCGTCGCGAGGTGGCGCCGAGACATACGTCGCGGATCTCTGCCGATGCCTGGTCCTCGATGGTCATCGCGTGGACCTTTACGCGGAGAGTTGGGCCGATGCTTGCCTTCCTCATGAGGTCAACATCGTCGCGGTATCGACAAGGGGCCGGTCACGGTTGGAGCGGATCTGGAACTTCGCCCGGAATTCCGAGTCCGCGATGCAACATGGGGGACATGACTGCTCGGTCGGCTTCATCAACACCTGGGCGCACGACGTGATCATCCCGCAGGGCGGCGTTCAGAAAGGAAGCCTGGATGCCAATGCCGGGCGGTTTCAGACGGGACTCCAACGCGGGCTGTATCGGCTGACGAAGTCCGCAAATCCGAAATACTGGGTCCACCGCGCCATCGAGAACAAGCAGTATGATCCCATCCGCTCGTCGCGGTTTGTTGCGGTGAGTGAGATGGTCCGTCGGCACCTCGAACAGTTCCGCCAGGTGCCGCTCGACCAGATCCATGTGGTGCCCAACGCGATTGATGTGCGACGGGTTGACGTCTCTCAGCCCGGCGCTCTGCGTTGTGGATTCCGCAACCGGATGGGCCTGGAACCTTCCGACCTGGTGGGCCTCTTCGTTGGTCACAACTTCGCGCTGAAAGGCCTCAAGCCGCTCCTCATGGGACTCGGTGAGCGGTGGAGGCGCAATCGATCGGCGCGGCCCATTCATCTCCTGGTCTGCGGCGGCGGGAACGCCGCGCCCTATCTTCGGCTTGCCAGAAGTCTGGGAATCCACGATTCTGTGCACTTCCTCGGCTTCCATCCCGATGTCCGAGAGTGCTACTGGTCGAGTGATTTCTTCGTCCAGCCGACCTACTATGATCCTTGCTCGCTGGTCGTCCTCGAGGCACTGGCGTGCGGCTTACCGGTGATCACGACCGAGCAGAACGGGGCAGGGGACCTGATGACCGACGGACGTGAAGGCTACGTGTTGACGTCACCCGACGCCGAGAGCGAGCTGATCGCCGCCCTCGATGTCATGACGGATGGCGCGAAGCGGGCGGCGATGTCGTCGTCGGCTCGCCGCTTGGGCCGGCATCAAACCTTCGATCACCATGTCTCAGAACTCTTGAAAATCTTCCAGATCGCGGCCAAAAAGAATCAGCCACGGGCACCTCACGCGCGGCCGCGCGGTCGCTTCCCTCGGCTGCGGGCGGGACGATTTAGCCAGCCGAACCAAGGGAGTTTGGGTTCGGCCTGACCGTACGTACCACGGAGGGAGAGACGATGCAGGCGGTTCTTCTGGCAGGAGGAAAAGGAACGCGTCTACGCCCGTATACTCACGTCCTGCCCAAGCCGCTCATGCCCCTGGGTGGCGACGATCCGATGCCGATCATTGAAGTTGTCCTCCGCCAACTTTCGCGGTACGGATTCCGCGACGTCACGATCATCACGGGTTATCTGACCGAGTTGATCGAAGCGTTCTGCGGTGATGGGAGGAGATTTGGAACTCGACTGGAATACCGCCGCGAGGTGACCCCCCTGGGAACGGCCGGAGGCCTGACCCTGGTTGATCGACCGTCGGACCCCATTCTTGTCATCAATGGTGACATCCTGACGACGCTCGATTTCGGAGAGATGTACGAGTTCCATCGGCGACGCGGTCCGGCGGCGACGACCGCCTCATACCCTCGTGAGGTGAAGATCGATTTCGGCGTGCTCCTCTTCGGCGACGATCCTCAAGTCTTGACCGGCTATCGGGAGAAGCCCGAGTATTCCTTCCAGGTGAGCATGGGTGTCTACATCCTCGATCCGTTCGCCTGGGAATTTCTGGAGCCGGGACGGTCGTTGCCGATGCCTGACCTCCTGGAATCCTTACGCCTCAGCGGACACGAAGTTCATTGTTACCGGCAGGAGTGTTACTGGCTGGACATCGGGCGGCACGACGATTACGAGCTGGCGAATGAGGTGTTCGACGCGCGACGATCGGCGTTTCTGGGAATCCCCGAGGCCAGGAAACTCAAGATTGGGCGCGACCAGTGACCGGCATTTCTTCGGCGGGTACGCTCGCCTTCTCGACGCTGGCGATTCTGAGCGCCTATCTGATCGGGTCGATCCCGTTCGGCTACCTGATCGCACGCGCGGTGAAGGGGATCGACATCCGGACGCTCGGTTCGGGCAATCTGGGGGCCACGAACGTCGGACGTGTCCTGGGCTGCGCGTTATTTCGTGGCGGTCCTGGTACTCGATGCCCTGAAGGGACTCGTTCCCACTCTGGTCTTCCCCTGGCTTTTCCATCGATTCCTCGGCGCGACCCCGGTGGTCCTGCCGGTCCTGATCGCGATGGCGGCGATCCTGGGTCACACGTTTCCGGTTTATCTCAAGTTTCGAGGTGGCAAGGGAGTCGCGACCAGCCTGGGCGCCGTGCTCGCCCTCGATCCCGTCTCCTGTGCCGTGGCGATGATCGTATTCGGCGTGGTGTTGTTGACGACGCGCGATATGTCGCTGGCCTCTCTTCTGGGTGGCGCCGGCTTCGTGGCGGCGCATTTCCTCCGCGTCACCGCGCCCTGGGGTCGCGAGCATGTTGCAATGAGCTTATTCTCGATCGCCGTGATGGTTCTCTTATTCGTGCGTCATCGCACTAACCTTGCTCGGATTCGAGCGGGTACCGAGAACCGGGTGAAACTCCCCGGGTGGCGACGCCGCTCCGATGATGGGTCCATACCGAAGCAGGGCACATCCGCCCCGCCCAGCGGTCGGATCGTCATCTTCCTGGCGATTGGCCTCGTCCTCATCTCAATTGCGATGATCGGGGGCATCTGGCTCATCCATAATGCGAACCGGTCGGTGGTAGCCGTGGTGGGACCCTGGTCTCTCCGGGAGATGGATCGAGTCAAGACCGGACAACAGCGCGTCGAGCGCGTCGCGTTCGCGCCCGACGGGGATCGGCTAGCCGGCATCTGCCCGCGCTATCATCGCCTATTGACCTACCAGGTCGATCGGAACCTGAAGCTGCGACCGATTGCCGAGACAGATTTGGAAGGGCGTCCCGTTGCAATCGTGACCCTAGGATCGCGATTTGTGGTGCTCCAGCGTCCGGCAGGCGATCAGAAGCACCTGGAGCCGGGTTGGTGGGAGATGTTCGATTTGCACGGGAAGAAAGTAGGGTCGCGCAACCTGGCCGGATTCTATCCGGATGACCTGGCCGCATCGCTTGATGGACGGTTTCTCTTCGTTTTGTCCTCGGGACGATCGGAAGGCGACGAGAAGAAGCCGTTGCCCGCGCTTGATGTCCTCGCGCTTGGCCAGGGTACCGAGTCGCCGCGCCTCTTGAGCCGGCTCACCTTCGATCCGACGGACGATCCCGAGCGGTTGACGCTCTCGGCCTCGGGACGATTCGGTGCGATATTCTTCGCCAAGTCCAAGCAGACGATGGCGGTTGACCTCAGCGTGCCCGAGGCACCGCACCTGCTCGGTCGGACCAAGGAGGTCAATTCGACTGCGCCCTATGTTTCGCGGTCCTTCGACGCGGATTGGATCATGATGCCCGCAACCGGCGACGGCGATACAATCGCGATCGAATGGTCTGAGATAGCCACACGGCGGGAAATGTTGAAAGAGATCCTCCCGATCCGGAACCCCGATTACATGATCTCCACGCGGCAAGACGAGTCCGTCCTGGAGATCTCGCAAACCTCGCCACGGCGCTCCCTCGGCCGCTTCCCACTGCTCGGGCCGTTCAACCTGGGACGGACACGCCCTACCGGCCTCGCCTATTCGTCCGAGCGCGGGCTGATCGCGGTCGCCACCCGTACAGGCAGTATCCATCTTATCGAGATTCAGTCGCGAGTCGATGTACCGGAGTGGCGAGCGGCGAACAACGCGATGAGCCCCAACGACACCACTCGGCGCTGATCGGCTCCGCCGGGAGGACATTCCAGAACACCCGATCCACCAAGTTGGCATCAAGCGTGTCCGAGGCTAGACTCAAGGGGACGCTCGAGCGGTCTCGCATCCACGACGCCCGGCCGATCCTCACTACTCGGTTGATGCTTTAATACCATGGACCCCAAGACGCCGCTCTCCCCGACTCGGGAATCACGATTCTGCCCAGCTTGCGGCCACGTGGCCGAGGACTCCCTTGAAGGATCGCTCTGCCTCTATTGCGGCAATAGCCTTCATCTCCGAGGCTACTGTCCCATCTGCGAGCGCCGCCTGAATCTGGCTGTTGGCTCGATGTGTCCCAAACATGACGTGGTGCTCGAGGCCGACGAGCCCGGCCCGCCCATGCTCTCATCCTCCAACGCGTCGATCTCCTGGGTCACCATCACGACCTTTCCGCACACCTTGGCCGCCGAAGCCGCCAGGATTCGACTCGAAGCCGAGGGCATCCCAACCTTCGTCGAAGGGGAGCGGATGGGAAGCCCGGCCATGTACCAGGTAGCGACCAACGGAGTGAAGTTGCAGGTGCCGAGGCTCCTGGCAAGCCAGGCGCGGATCATCCTATCTCAGAAGTGGTCTTTACCGAACGAGGTCGAGGATTCCCAGGACGGGCTCGACGATCTTCCTGGCGTTCCCGATTCCGACTGGGACGACCTGGATGAACCCGATGACGACGAGCCAGATCGGCTTCCCGAGCCCGGCGCCACCCGGCTCTGGATCACGGAGGCCGTGTTCCTTCTCGTCCTGCTCACGCCCCTGATCATCTGGGTGCTTGTTCGTCTCTCCGACCGACCGTGATGAACAATCGACGGATCAGGCATGCGGCTGATAGGCCAGCCAGAGGGCGCGAAAGTACCTCAGCACGCGGTCGGGATCGGGGCTCTCGGGAATCTCGGCGAGGGTGAAGCCGCCATAGTTTCTGGACGTCAACAAGGCGAAGAGCTGGCGCCAAGGGTAGTTCTCGTCCGTCAGGTCGCGGAGATGGACTTCACCGATCCGATCGCCGATGAGGGCGAACGTCTCCCGGATCGAGCCATCCTTGACGTCAGTCGGATTGGAATTCCAGCACGCATAAACATTCGGGTGACCCGCATATTTCAGGATCTTGGAGAAATTCTCGATTTGCGAGGTCACGGCACCATGGACTTCCAGTCGGATCTCGATTCCGAAGTCATTCGCGTCCTCGCCGACTTCGCGCAGGGCCCCGCCGATCTGGCGGAGAGTTGCCTCCAGGTCGGCCCCCTTGGGGATCCCATTGGGTCGGACCTTCACGCCGGGTGCGCCGATATCGTGTGCCAGGCGGACGTACTCCTTGGTCTCCTCGATGTTCTTGCGCACGATCGCCGGATCCCTCGCCTGGTATTCGAAAGCACTGCCCAGGCCCGCCAGTTGCACGGCCGAATCTTCGAACCGCTTGCGGACTTCCTCTCGCTGCGGCTTCGACAGGTTGACCTCGACCTTGTGGGCATGCGTCGTGCGGAGCTCGACACCTTCATAGCCGAGGGTCTGGAGCTTGGTGAGGATGGTGGTCAGGTCCCAGTCCTTGGCGATATTGTAGGTGACGATACCGAGTTGCGCCATGGCTGCTGATCCTGAGCGGGAATGCCCTTGCAATCGAGAAGATTACGGCGAAGCCATTGTCGGGAATCGCCAGGCCGGGGGCAAGGTCCTGGAAGTCCCAGATCTCCTGGTGAGGAGAGACTTCTTTCGAAAGACCGGATTTCGAAGGAGTTATGGTATGCGGATCTCGATTTCCGGCAAGACTCGTGTCTTGTCCACCCCGGGCCGAAAGAGCGCGCCGGGTCGGCTGGCCAGAGGGAAGGGAGTTCTGGATCGAAGCGAAGACTGGACGCGACGGGCCTTGGCGCTTAATCTGGAATCGCAGAGAGACCGGGTAGCTCAGTCGGTAGAGCAACGGACTTTGGAGACTGTCGGGAGGCAGTCATGAGGAGCCTCACGCGGGAAGAAACCGAACCGCGATGAGTGCATGCCGCAGTATGCTGGGACGCCCTCAGAGCCGCTGGCACCACAACGTCGCCGGTAACGGCAAGCGTGACGGTCCGAAAAGACAGCGGATTGGGTAATCAGCAGGCAAGGGACCGGCGATGAACCGGCCTCAGCCCCAGAGACTAGACGCGGCACGCCTGCGATGGCGAAGGGATAGTCCAGACTTTCAACCCGTAAGCTCCGCGTTTGGCCGCTGGCGGTCGAGCGCGGGTTGCGGTGGTCGGTGAAAGCCGATGAGGTACGTTAATCCGTTGGTCGAGGGTTCGAGTCCCTCCCCGGTCATTCGCGATTCGGAAAGTCGGAACGCGTCATGAAGCCTCAAGGCCCCTGGAAATCCGGGGATTTCTGTTAGCCACCCCAGATCATCCGGTCTTGTCATCACCCCAATAGACCACGCAAGGTGAGCAATAACTCCCCTGACTGGTTCCTGGATCGATCATAAGACCTGGTGGGATGACTGCGACCTTGACCCGATGACGAAGGGATGGCCCGAACCGACGAATACTGTGTGTGCAGCCGTAGGGAAGTGGGTCAATGCCGGCGACGTAGAACGAGTGGGTGGGTGTATTGTGTCAAGAAGAAAGACGAATGGTCATGGTTTTTTTCTAGGATGGCAAAAGTCGCTGGGAATCGCCGTAAGTCCTTTGGCGATGGTCGGCGGTCCGACCGAGGAATAACGACTTACGTCAAATCCAAGTCACCTTTGCCATCCTAGTTTTTTTGACTGGCACCGTTCTCGACGACTTACCAGGTGTTATCATTAATCATCTAATGCATCGGCGCATTTGACGAGGCGGTCTCATTTCTGAACAACTCGAAGGAGAGAGCACGAATCGACGAGGTGAATGCGTCTGGGTCATTGAAATTACTTTAGTGGCCGAGAAGTTGTGTCGATGAGGGGACGGACGGGAATGCCGCGAATTTAAGCTGCAACCTTGTTGTCCAGAAGCTCTTTACGTAGTTCTCTGCGGGGTTTGGTCATCAGATCGTACTGTTTCGGGCGGCGCTTCTTGACGCGCGGCTCGAATCGACCCTTCCGCTTGGGGACGGTCAAGATCACCGACAGATCCTCGTCCCCTTCGGCGCCCACCAGCCATCGCACTGCGTCGGTCACGCTCACCCGGTCCGCAGCCACGCCCTGAGCCTGCGCCGCCTGGCACGCCACCGATCGCACCAGGTTGTACACCAGGGCGAAGACCGCCAGCTCCTTCAACACGCCATCCACTGTCTTGCACTTCAGCACATCCATCTTCAACGTGATCTTCAAGTCTCTCAGATAAACTTCCACCTGCCATCGCCGGAAGTACAGATCCGCCAGCGCCTCCGCCGGGTACACCGACGCGTCCAGGAGCGTCGTCACCAGCGTCACCTCGCCGACACGGTATCCCGGCGTCGAGACCTTATATCGCAGCTCACGCACCGCGATCTCTTCTTGCAGTGACGCATACTCATCCTTGGTGATCCATCTCGGATGAGACTTGGGCTTGGACCAGATGACTACTTGATCGGATTCGCCCTGCGAGAGCACCCACCGCGAATGCGGACGGATCTTTGCCTCGTGCGGCTTCTTCCCCTTGCCCCGCACCGCCTGCGGCCGACCCGGAGTGAAGTCGATGATCTGGCGCTGATGCGCCGGAAGACCCCGTGCTGCTTGCGGTTCAGGAGGATGGCCAGGTGAGCGTATGAGCAAAAGGCGCGGTCACCCAGCGCGATGTCGCCGGGGTTCAGAGCGGAGGTGGCCACGGCGAGATCGCGCCATCTCGTGCGAGCGGAGCGGCGCCGGCTCGACCCGCAGGAGCATGCCGGTGGCCAGGTCGAAGAGTGCCAGAAACTTGGCGACCGGGAAGCCGCATCCCCGCCGCTGGCCGCTGGGCTGGCCGAATGCCTCCTGCAGCTCGCGGGTGTCGGGCATCGAGAAGCTCGACCCGTCGAGGAGCCAGACCCGGTGGCCGTGCCAGGTCGATTGGGCCGTCGTCGCCGTCCGGACACTCGCGGCGATCCGCGCAGCAAGGCGGCGGAGGACCGCCAGGGGGAGCCGCTTCCGCGCGGCACAGTAGGCGGCATCGGTGAAGTTCCATCGGCCGAAGTGGACCACGTGCGAACAGGCGGTGTTGCCGTGAAGGATCTGGAGGATAAACAGATAGACGGTCGTGACCGGATCGAGCATCCGCTGGCGCCACGAGTATTTCTCCTGCTTGCATGCCTGCTCGATGGCCTCGCGAGAAAGCCCGTCGGCGAGGTCTTGCTTGAGACGGCCCAAGATGGTGACAATCCGTACCGGCACGGGAGGGCTCCTTCGGGGTCAGGGTGGCTGGGACCTACCACCAGATTGCCCGGAGCCCCTCCTTTGCTCAAGATGCTACAACTTGTTTAGAAGGCAGGATTTGTGCACTAACTTCGTGGCATTCGGGACGGACGGTTAAATAGCTCGTCGTCGGATCGAATCCGCGCCCACTCGTTGACTCGAGTTATTCTCTGGACTTTCCGTCCGGGGTTTTCTCCTTTCGGCTCGATCTCCCCGTCAACCGTGGCCCTCGCGTTTTTTTCTTTTCCGGTTCGGGCCGTTGAGTTACGGCGGCGAGCAAGTCCGCCAGCCGCTTGCCGGCCGGGCAATCACATCGAGCGAGTTCCGCCATCTCGGCGAAGCTTAACTGGGGATCGGGGAACGGCAAGCGTCCCTCCGCCTGCTCAGGGGTTGCCAAGAGCAAGTATACCTTGGTTTTGTCGCGCACCTTCACGCCGCACCGCTTGAGAAGCTCCAGCTCTCGATAGAACGTCCGCAAGCCGATTTCCAGTTCCGACAGGATCGCGCTGCGAGTTCGAGGAATCTCGGCTAAGAATACGACGAGTCGATGCAGTCGTGCGGCGCGTTGCAAGGTGACATGGACGGAAGGACGCCGGCGCAGGATTCGGGGTGATACTCATTATGAAGCGGTCCTTACAGGCCCCGACGTGTCGTGTTCCGACCCATCGCAGGACGCGTCGCGGGTTACGGAGCCAGCCAACCTCGAACGTCCCACCCGTGATAGAAACCGGGACGAACAGAGGCCAATCGTCCTGCCCCAACCCCTCCTGGGATTTCCACGTCCGATCAGTCGGGTTGTGACGATTAGGATAATCTTAACGAATCTCTCAAGAATACCGAACGTCCTGCCGATTCTCATTCAAAGCAGGCGGATCCTCCCCTGGTGGTCCGCATTGCCGGTCGGTCGAGGACGTCATGAGTGCGAATCCGGACGACCTGGAGAGGTGGACCATCTCGACGGGGCTCGGATTTACGGGAAAGGCGACATTAGCCCGAATCAGCACGGAAGTTGGAGCTGAGCAGTCCTGAACGGACGGGCTATGGGCCTTGTCTCCTGGGAAAGGGGTGTCTGATCCATGTCGAAGCGGAAGCCATCGCCACCGACACGATCCCTTCGGCCTATGGCCGAGAGCTTGGAGACGCGCCAGCTCCTGTCCTCGGCTTACGGGACGCCGACGGCGACCGTGCGTGGGACCGACCCGGACGGTGCCCAGTGGACGCTCCGTCTTTATGGTCCGGGGACGCTCAATGTGGTCAACGCCAATGGCACGGCCTTTGACAACAGGAAGAGCGAGGTGGCCGACTCGATCAACACGATCACGGTGGGCGGATCGATCACGTCCGAGACGCGGCTGGTCGGTACCGTGGTCCCGGCTGCCAACGGCGATTCGAACGTGTATTTTGAGAACCTGATCGTGACCCCCACCGGGGAACTGGGCAAGATCGACCTGGGACAAGTCTCTAACTTCCGGACCGCCCAGGAAGGCATCGCCGCGATCGACATGCCCACTTTCTACCTGGCTCACACGGAGACCGTCGCTCCCAGCATCACATCGACGATCCACTCGGGAGCCAAGCAGGCCGGGGTCATCTCGGTTCCAGGAGGCGTCATCACGTTACGCCTCGGCGGCGTAGACGCGGACTACACGCCACCGGGCGGGACTCCGCTGAACCAGTCAGGCCAGAGCAACGAATTCGGGATCAATCTGGGTATACCGATCACGACCGGTACCAGCATCATCGTGAATAGCGTCACATCCGATGCCGAGGCCAATTCCACATCGGGTTCGGCGCCATTCCAGGACATGGTGACGTTCCTGGTAGGCGGCCGATTGAACCTCTTCCAGGCCAACACCATCAACGGAAATACGACTTCCGGGTTGGCGCCGTCGCAATTCGCCGGGGCCACGCCCTCGACCGGTCTGGCACCGGGCGGGACGTTCGTCATCTCCCAGGGTAGTGAGGCCGGGACTGGCCAGATCGGCGACGTACGGGTCGGCGGCAATGCGACGAATTTCACGACCCTGGTCAACGAGTATCCCTTGAGTACGTCGCCGGTCGAAGGGGCGCTGGATGCCAAGATCAGCAATTTCTTCGTCGGCGGCGAGACGAACAACGTGATGCTGATGGCCCCTTCCGGTTCTCGCAATATCGCCTTTGGTTTGGGCATGGATAACGTAACAATCAACACCCTGGCAATCCAGAACCTCAGGGCCAATCGCGATGCCAATAACTCGACACTTACCGTGAGCCGGTCGATCCAGAACCTCTTAATCGGGGGCCCGGTCGAGAATACCAACATCCAGGCAGGCTATGCACAGAGCCTGTTCTTCGACACGAACGATCCGCCGACGAGCCTCCTGTCGGCAGGCAGCGGCGTTTTCTTTGGCACTCCGCCGCCAACCATCACCAATCATCAGGTCAATCCCAACACGAGCTTCCTGGAGCCCTTCGCGCAGAACGGGGGGTACATCCAAGGTCGGATCGCTGGCAATATCACGAATTCCGTGATCTCGGCGTCGGTCAACCCGAACCCGTCCGGATTGAGCCCGTCCGCGATCGACGTCTCCGGACAGTTCCAGCAGCCCAAAGGTGAAACGTACCCCTTCGGCGCACGGACAATCTCGTATTGCCGCGTGGCGTGATCAACGTCAAGTTCGAGGGGATCATCGACAATTCGACGAACCCCTTGATCTCCACATCCGCTCCGATCAACGCGGCGTTCTTCGCGCGTGTCGTACATATCAAGAAGGGACCGATCATCCCACCGAGCGTACCTTACGAGCCTTACCTCGCGCCGACGGTCTATCACACCGGGCAGCGTAATCTCAAGGGGTTGTTCAAGATCGATCACTTCCCGAGCAACCTCCACTTGGCCCGTGTGGCCGCGGCGAGTGCGAGCAAGAAGAAGTAATTGACGGCAAGATGGACTGTCCCCGGAAGTCATCGCGCGGTGACGCAAGTTATCGTGCGAGGCGGGGGCTACGTCCGGCGATATCCCGGCGATACCAGGCCCCGGGGAATTTGATGGCCCGGGCAGCCTCGTAGGCGCGGGCCTGCGCCTCGGCCAGGGTATCGCCCAGCGCAGTGACGTTCAGGACGCGACCGCCGTCGGTGACGATGCGCGCATCTCGGCCCGGTGCGGCATCGGCCCGTAGTGTCGTCCCCGCGTGGAACACCTTCACGTCCGGCATTTTCTCGACGACATCGAGGTTCTGGATCAGGCGGTCCCTCTCGTAGTGGCCCGGGTAGCCCTCCGAGGCCATCACGACGGTGACCGACGGCCGCGGGTCCCACTCGAGCGAGACCGAATCCAGGCGTTCGTCCGCGACCGCCTCCAGGACCTCCAGCAAGTCGGATTTCAGGCGCATCAGGACCACCTGGGTCTCGGGATCGCCGAAGCGCACGTTGAACTCGAGGACCTTCGGTCCCTGGTTCGTCAGCATCAGCCCGGCGTAGAGCACACCGCGAAAGGGGCGTCGCGCCGCTTCAACGCGTGGATCGCCGGGACGAGGATCTCGCGCTCGACCTGCTCCATCAGCTCGTCCGTGATTACCGGAGTCGGCGAGAAGGCGCCCATGCCTCCGGTATTGGGGCCTTCATCGTGGTCGAACGCCCGTTTGTAATCCTGGCTCGATTCCAGGGGGACGATCGTGCGACCGTCGGTGAGTGCCAGGACGCTCGTCTCGGCCCCGTCGAGCCGCTCCTCGATGATGAGGCGGTCGCCAGCCTGGCCGAAGATTCGGCGAATCATGATCTGCTCGATTCCGTCCAGGACCTGTCGGAGGTTGTCGCAAACGAAGACGCCCTTGCCGGCCGCCAGGCCGTCGGCTTTCAGGACCAGGCCCAACGGACGACCGAGCACGAAGTCGCGAGCCTCACCGGCGTTGCCGAAAACCCGCTTCTGCCCGCGTTCCTCGATCTCGACCTGGACGCCCGGGCTGAGCATCTCGCGCGGGTCCATGATCCGGTCGATGGCTTCCAGCGTTTCAGCGGCCGTGCGACAATGGAGCGTATGGCGTATTGTTGAACGGCCGCGCGATCGGACGATCAGGGCCACTTCGCGCGACAAAGCAAAATGCTCGGCATCCGGCGCCGAGCGGAAGACTCGGTAATCGGCGGTCGGAATCCCGGCCTGGCGCATCAAGTCCTTGGCGAAGACCTTACTCCCTTCCAGCTCGGCGGCTTCCTTCCGTGGGCCGAAGATTCGGAGACCCTCGCGCTGAAAGACATCGACGACCCCTTTAGCTAGGGGCTCCTCCGGGCCGACGACCGTCAGCCCGACCCCTTCTCGCTTGGCGAACTGGACCAACCCGCGGAAGTCGCCCGGCTCGATCGCCACATTCTGGACGTCCAGGGCGGTTCCCGCATTACCGGGTGCGCAGAAGATCGTAGTGACCCGGCGCGACTGCTTGAGTTTCCAGCAAAGGGCGTGCTCACGCCCCCCCTTGCCGATGACTAGGACTTTCAAGGCACCGACCCTCATTCCGCAAAGTGTTCCACCTCATCGCCTCGACTCCTTCCCATTCTATTAGAAAGCGATGGGTCTGGGACAGTTGGCAACCTTTCCTGGACGCGAGCCTTTTCCCGCGCCTGGGATTCTCGATGGCCTGTCAGTCGAGTAAACTGAGAGCTGGGTTGGGATTCCGTGTTGGCGAATCCACGGCGTCGAAACCCGCGCAAACTCCGCGGATCCGACCCGGCTCTGACGGGAATCGATGTCCGCCTCGGCGCGTCTGGTCCGCGCCCTGATCGCCAGTAAGGGAGCAGGTCAGGCCTTCCCGCCTGACGAATAGCCGCCTTCGGATTATGACGAACCGACCCCGTGACGCGAAAAAAGCCTGACTTACGAGACGAGGGGAGCCGGATCCGTGAAGCATGTTGCCGTTGTCGGGGCCACAGGTGCAGTGGGAGAGCGAATGATTCGCCTCCTGGAAGATCGCGATTTCCCCATCGGTTCGATTAGGTTCCTGGCGTCCGAGCGCAGGCGCGGGGAAGTCCGTGCGATTTCGCGGCGAGGAGTATTCGTTGGAACCCCTCTCCACCGAAGCCTTCGAGGGCATCGACATCGTGCTCTCGAGCACGCCGGCAAGCGTATCCCGGCAGTGGAGCCCGATCGCCGCGGCTGCCGGTGCCGTCGTCGTCGACAATTCCAGCGCCTTCCGCATGGAGCCGGACGTCCCGCTGGTCGTCCCCGAGGTGAACGCGCAGGACATTCGAAACCACCAGGGGATCATTGCCAATCCGAACTGTTCGACGATTCAGATGGTGGTCGCACTAAAGCCTCTCCACGATGCGGCCCGCGTGCGACGGGTCGTCGTGAGCACCTACCAGTCGGTGTCCGGGGCCGGCATGAAGGGGATTCATGAGCTTTCCTCGCAGACCGAGGCGCATGTCCACGGCAAAGCCATCCCCGACCCGGTCAAGTTCGCCCACCCGATCCTCGGCAACTGCATCCCTCAGATCGACGATTTCCTCCCGAATGGCTACACGAAGGAGGAGATGAAGATGGTCAACGAGACCCGAAAGATCATGGGAGACCCGACCATCGACGTCAGTCCCACGTGTGTCCGCGTACCGGTCGCGATGTCCCACAGCGAGTCGATCCTCGTGGAAACGGAGCGTCCGCTTTCGGTCGAGGAAGCCCTTGCCCTCTGGGCCGACGCTCCGGGTGTGACGGTGGTAGATGACCCGATGGCCAGGATTTACCCATTGGCCGCCGATGCCACGGGCAAGGATGACGTGTTTGTCGGCCGGATCCGACTCGACCTCGGCCGGACCAATGCGGCTCTTGTTCTGGTGCGTCAGCGATAACCTCCGCAAGGGGGCGGCGACGAATGCGGTGCAAATCGCCGAAAAACTCCTGGAGCTCGCTCCGGTCGAGGTCTGAACGAGATCGACTCGCCGGCCGCCTTCGGTCCGATGCGGAATATCCAGTTGATCCTCAGCTATGATGGTACCGCATTCCACGGCTGGCAGCACCAGCCGGGACTGAGGACGGTCCAGCAGGCTCTCGAAGAGGCGATCGAGAAGCTCACTGGCGTCCGGCCAAACGCAACGGCCAGCGGGCGAACCGACGCGGGTGTCCATGCGCTAGGCCAGTCGGTCCATTTCTTCACCGCCTCGGGCCACTCGACCGAGACTTTCGTTCGTGCCTTGAACGCCATGTTGTCCCGTGATGTCCGGGTTCTCGAAGCTTGGGAGAGGCCGCAAGCCTTCCACGCCACTCTGGACGCGAAGTCCAAGCGGTATCGCTACGTGATCGACAATGGCCGGATCGCCAGTCCGTTTCAACTCCGATACTCCTGGCACGTCCCCCGACCACTCGTTGCGAACGCGATGGACTGTGCCGCACGCAGGCTGCTGGGCCGGCATGACTTCCGGAGCTTCGAGACGGAATGGCCCAATCGCACCAGCAGCGTTCGAACGATTTTGGACATCTCGGTCGAGCGGAATGGGGAGATCGTTCTCGTCGAAGTCGAGGCCGATGGATTCCTGTACAATATGGTCCGTTCCATCGCGGGGACCTTGATGCTAGTCGGGACAGGAAAACGATCCGCGGCCTGGATCACTGACGTGCTTGCTGCCGAAAGTCGCGTCGAGGCGGGGCCGACGGCTCCTCCTCAAGGACTTTTCCTGTTGCGCGTCCACTATGGATCAGAGGAACAATGCGCATCGTCCACGTCATTACCCGTCTGATCATCGGTGGCGCTCAGGAGAACACGCTGCTGACCGTCGAAGGATTGCACCATCAGTATCGCGACGACGTGACACTCGTTACCGGCCCTGCGGAAGGGCCCGAAGGCGACCTCTTCGCGCGCGCCTCGGATCTGGGACTGAACGTCGAGGTGATGCCCGAACTGGTCCGCGCCATCCGGCCGCGCGTGGATCTCCGCGCGTATCACAAGCTTCGCGGAGCATTACGGGATTGGAAGCCCGACGTCGTGCACACGCACAGTTCGAAGGCCGGCATCCTCGGCCGGGCGGCGGCATGGGCCGAACAGGTCCCGGCGATCGTGCACACGATCCACGGCATGCCGTTCGGTCCGTTCGAGAGTCCCTGGCGGAATCGCCTCTACGTCGCCCTTGAGCGCTGGGCGGCACGGCGTTGCCACGCGATCGTGAGCGTGTGCGATGCCATGACCACCCAGGCGCGGGCCGCCGGCGTGGGGCGACCGGACCAGTTTCTCACCGTCTACAGTGGCATGGACGCGGACGCGTTCCTGACCCCGCCACGCGGGCGAATCGAAGTGCGACGCGAGTTGGGTCTGGCCGACGATGAGATCGCATTCGCCACGGTGGCGCGTCTCTTCGAGTTGAAGGGCCATGACGACATCCTGTCGATCGCCCCGCGGGTTCTCGCCGCCAATCCGAAGGTCCGCTTCGTCTGGATCGGAGACGGGATCCTTCGCGCCCGCCTGGTGGCTAACCTCGAACGGCTCGGCATCAGCCAAGCGTTCATCCTCACCGGGCTGGTCCCGCCCAATCGCATACCCGAATATCTCGGAGCCGTCGATGCGGTCATCCATCCCAGCCTCCGCGAGGGCTTGGCCCGCGTCTTGCCGCAGGCGCTCCTGGTCGGTCGCCCCGTCATCAGTTACGACATCGACGGTGCCCGCGAGGTCGTGCTACCGGAGACCGGTGTCCTGCTTCCGCCACGCGACCTCGATGGGCTGAACCACGCGATCCTTCGACTCGCCGAGAATGATGCGCTCCGTGCCCAGATGGGCGCGGAAGGGCGTCGAAGGTTCGCCCATCAATTCCGGCACGAGACGATGACCCAGCAGCTCCGTTCCCTCTACGAGAGGTTACTTCGCGGCGACAATGCCGGTGGTCAGGGGAATCTCGGTCCCACCCATTCGCGTCTCTCTTCGCACGGCTGAGACGCACGCGAAGAAGGATACAGGATTCTAGCCCTAACCAAGCGTGATTTATGGTCCGCCTGGCCCGATTCTGAAGAAAAAGCTCGAAAACCCCGCAAGTTCTTGGAATAATGTAGGAGAGTTCACATCCTCATTCTTCCAAGACAAGGGGGTGTTTCGAGTGAGCGCTACTCTCCGAAAAAAGCAGGCTGCACGCAAGAAGAGATCCTTCCAGCAGGGGCGGCGGCGGATCAAGAATCGGCTCGCCAATACGCCCGGACCCGAGCGGCCTGTACCTATGATGACCGCCTCCAATATCCACTACGAGCCGGCCCAGCGCACCCGGGGGCTCAGTGCCGGCGGCATCGGGGCCATCTTCCTTCTGGCTCAGAGGGTCGGGCTCATCCAGGAGATCGATCACAAGCTTCACTTGCTCAAGCGGCATCTGCCCTACCACGAATCCGACCATGTCCTGAACATCGCCTTCAACATCCTCGCCGGGGGCCTGTGCCTCGAGCACCTCGAACTGCGCGCAACGACGAGGTCTACCTCGATGCCCTGGGAGCCCAGCGCATCCCCGACCCCACCACGGCTGGCGACTTCTGCCGCCGTTTCACCGAGGACGACGTCCTGACTCTGATGGCCGCGATCAACGAGGCACGGCTGCGGGTCTGGGCCCAGCAACCACCCGAGTTCTTCGCCGAGGCGATCCTCGAGGCCGATGGCAGCATCGTGCCCAGCGATGCCGAGTGCAAGCACGGGATGGATTTCACCTACGACGGCCAATATGGTTACCATCCGCTGCTGATCTCGCTGGCCAATACGGCCGAACCGCTTTACCTACTCAATCGCAGCGGCAACCGCCCCTGCCAAGAACGGGCTGACGAGTTCTTGGACAAGGCCGTCGCCCTGGTCCGTCGGGCGGGCTTCCGCTCGATCCTCATGCGGGGCGACACCCGCATCGCCCTGACCAAGCATCTGGATGGATGGGACGCCGCGGGCGACCTCCGGTTCATCTTCGGCTACGAGGCGTCCCCGTCCCTCCAAGCCCGAGCTGACCGACTGCCGGCCAGCTCGTATCGTCTCCTGAACCGACCACCGCGGTACCAGATCCAGACCGCCCCGCGGCAGAAGCCGGAGCGAGTCAAAGCCGAGATCGTCCGCCGCCGCGGCTACGAGAACCTCGAACTGCTCGAGGAGATGGTCGCGGAGTTCAACTACCGGCCGCTGGCTTGCCGGAAGAGTTATCGGATGATCGTCCTCCGCAAGCGGATCGGGGTCGCCAAGGGACAGCTCCGCTTGTTCGAGGAATACCGGTACTTCTTTTACATCACCAACGACCGCACGATGACGGCCGAGGAGGTCGTGTTCTCGGCCAACGATCGTTGCGACCAGGAGAATCTGATCGCCCAGCTCAAGAGTGGCGTCCACGCGTTGACGACCCCCGTGGACGATCTGGTCAGCAACTGGGCGTACATGGTGATGGCGTCGTTGGCATGGAGCCTCAAGGCGTGGAGCGCGTTGCTGGTCCCCGTGGCGCCACGTCACCGTGCCCAACACGAGTCGGAGCGGCGCACGTTGTTGCGGATGGAGTTCGCGACCTATCGCGAGGCGTTCCTCCGGATGCCGTGCCAGCTCGTGCGGGCGGGCCGCCGGTTGATCTACCGGTTCCTGTCGTGGAATCCGTGGCAAGCGGTGTTGCTGCGGCTGGTCGAGCGGCTGCACGCATGCCGGCTGTGTTGACCGGTTCGACCCTGAAGTCGGGGTCCGGATGCCCCTATCCGCATGGGCCATCGAACGAAGAAAGGGGGTGGGTGATGTCAACGAGCAATTCGGGCAGCTAGGACGGGGCCAGCCTCCCCC
Source organism: uncultured Planctomycetota bacterium (assembly GCA_963845755.1). Taxonomy (GTDB): domain Bacteria; phylum Planctomycetota; class Planctomycetia; order Isosphaerales; family Isosphaeraceae; genus CAWJTV01. The sequence goes on along the minus strand of CAWJTV010000030.1, from coordinate 43,019 downwards.
GAGTTGTAGAGAGTACGTCTTGAATAATATAAATACTCACATAAATGATACATGGCCGCTTTTTTTCTCACGCTTGTTTTGGTCTAGACGCTTCACGCTTAGATTGCGCGCGCGGCAGTGTCGATGAGAGAGTCCCCCACCCCCTTCGATAATGGGGAGACTCGACCGACTAGCTGGCCCGGTCATCGCCGCTTCCCTGCGATCGGGAAATCCTCCGCGAGCGGATGGCGGACGGAATTGAGCGATCCCACTCCTCGTTCTACGAGGTGAAGAGTTCGAGACCCGATGACCTGGTCCTGCAGTCGGGGGCGTTTCGGCGATGGGCCCGATCGCTCAACCCATGCGGATGTGGAACCCGCCATGGTTTCGGCTACGTACGCGGTCATCCGGAAAAGCGCGGCAATGCGCCCGAAAACCTCCGAATGATGACGTATCTAATTTTAAAGTATCATGTTGTGATTGTTCATTTTCGAAGAAAGTTTACCAATGTTGGCTCGAGGACTCCTGCGTAGTGACGACGAAGCTCGTCGAGATTCCCCACGGCACGGCCGTCGTCTGAATCTGAGACGTCCAAATCGATCGATGCTGCGTCTCGTCTTAGAGGGGATTTGGAAAATTAAGCGGCCTGGGAAATCTCGACCCCCTCATTTTGTGAAACTAGGGAATATTGGTGCGTCGGTTCCAAACGTCGGAGCATAATATGAATCATTGCCATCTGAATCATAGCCTCACTCGTCTCGGTCAATCCCTCGTAGTCCTTACTCAGTCGGCGATATCGTCCCAGCCAGCCGAACGTCCGCTCCACCACCCACCGCTTCGGCAGCAGCTTGAACCCTTTGGTATCGTCCGTCCGCTTGATCACCTGCAACTCCCAACCGCATTCGCTCTCGACCCAGGCGATCAGCCATCCCTTCTCATAGATGCCATCGGCCCAGATGACCTTCAACCGCGGACAGCGACCCTTGACCTTCTCCAGCACCGGCTTGGCCCCGTGGTAGTCCTGCACCCCTGCGGACGTCACGACCACCGCGATCAGCAGGCCCAGGGTGTCCACCAAGATATGCCGCTTCCGGCCCTTCACCTTCTTCCCCGCATCGAAGCCCTGGATCCCGCCCACCTCGGTTGTCTTGACCGACTGGCTGTCCAGGCTGGCTGCCGACGGTTCGGGATCGCGTTCCGACGCCTCCCGTACCATCGGCCGCAACGCGTCATGAATCCGCGCGATCGTCCCGGTGCGCCGCCACTGACTGAAGTAGTCGTAGGCGGTCCCGGGCGGGGGAAAGTCATGAGGCAGCAGGTCCCAGGCACAGCCGGTGCGGAGCACGTAGAGGATGGCGTTGAGGACCTCTCGCATGTCGGTCGTGCGCGGTCGTCCGCCGCCCGGCGGCGGGGGCAACAGGAGCTGGATGATTTCCCATTGGGCATCGGTGAGGTCGGTCTCGTAGGGGGTTCGCGATTGCGTGGTCGGGGTCCGCGGAGGTCGCTGAGGCTTGTGGGCTCGTGGCATGGCGTCATCAGAGGAAAAGGATGTCGGAGTTCAAGGAGGCCAACGACCCGTTTCTACGTCAATGCACACCGAAGGTTCGCCTAATCCCTGTAAGTTCCCAGATCCCCTCTTAGAAGGACTCGAAGACCGGGTGGTCCCCGCCTTCGTCGGTCCGCTCGCCACGCCCATTTCGGCAGGCACCGTCGCGATGGTCGTCGCGGATTCTAAGGGGAACGGGAAGGTCGACGTCGCGACCGACAATACCAGCCTCGACCAGGTCGACGTGATGCTCGGTAAGGTCGACGGCACCTTCCAACCCCCGGTCACCAGCGATGGCACTGTTGACACGAACTTCGGCAACAACGGCTCAGTCCTCACCGATTTCGGCACCGGGACAAATGAAGCCGCGGCCGTGGCGATCCAGTCCGATGGCAAGATCGTGGTCGTGGGGAGCATCGTTGGCAACTTCAACAGTACGTTCGACCAGGATATCGGGTGGCGCGCTACAACAAGGATGCTACCCTTGACCAGGGCTTCGGCAAGGGAGGTGAAGTCCTCGTCGAATTCGGCAGCGATCCCTCGGCGACCGCTGCGGGCCTGGCGATCCAGACCAACGGCCAGATCGTGGTCGCTGGAACGGCCTCGGGCTTCGATAGTGACGACAATTTCTTCCAGGACTTCGCCCTGGGCTGCCTCACCGCGAGCGGCCGCCGGGATGCGTCGTTCGCTTCCGGAGGCGAAGTCCTCACGGGTTTGGGTCCCGACATGCAGCTCACCACCGCGAGCCTGGAGTTCCAGCCAAACGGCAAGATTGTTGTGGCTGGCCGACCACCGATCCCAACACGCTCAAAGATGACTTCGTTCTGCGCGCTTCAACACAAATGGCAGCCTGGACACGAGATTCGGTACGGGCGGCCAGGTGATCTCGAGCTTTGGCCCCGACGACTCAGCCAATGCCGTCGGTGTGGCCATCGAGCGCGACGGACAGATCGTGGTGGCGGCGGTGATGGTGGAGGCGGAGGTGGGGGCAACCCGGCCAACCCACTGCTCGGCACCTGGAGCGTGACCAGCACGCCGGCGTTCGGCAATGGGTTCCCGGCGACTGTCACGTTCAAAGCGAACGGCCAGTTCACCTGGGTGCAGTTCGACGTGACGACCGGGGTCACGTTCATGGCCCAAGGCAGCTATACCCTCGCCCCCATCGAGACGGGTGGCTTCCCGTTCGTAACGATGATCTCCCAGGGGCAGATCTTCATTCAGGGGCTCTTCGCCCAGCCGGGTCCGGGCGAATTCTTCGTCCAAACCACCGCGTTGATCTTTGCCTTCATCCGCGATTAGCGATGCGACACCCGCGACGAAGACTCATCGACAGTTGCGATGCGTCCCTGGGGTCGCGATTCTGCGCGTCCCCGGAGTCGGCACCATGACGGCAACTCTTGTGGTCGAAGGGACATCGTGACTTTCGGATCGAATCTCACAGGATCGCTACACAGACCGATTCGACGATCTTGCGTCTAACACCAACTCCGTCACGCGTCCTTCCGCGGCACGGACAACCCCCTGAGGATGCAGATGACGGCCTCGAGATCAACGGGCTTGACCAGGTGGTGGGCGAAGCCCATCGCCTTCGAGCGCGCACGGTCCTGATCCTGGCCGTAGCCGGTGATCGCGATGAAATATGAATCGGAGCAACAGCCCTCACGTCGAAGCGTTTCCGCAACTTCGTAGCCGTTCATGACGGGCAGGCCGATATCGAGGATCACGACGTCGGGCCGGAGCGTCCTCGCCAGTTCAACGGCCGAAGGTCCGCTATGAGCGATGGTGACCTCCTGGCCCTTGAGCTCCAGGAGGCGGCCCATCGCATTCGCCGTATCGACGTTGTCATCGACAACAAGAATCCGCAGCTTGACGGCATCGGGTTGTATTGGCTCCGCCTCGGGTCCCCGCACCGAATCAGCGGGCGTCCTCGACGCCACGTGGAGGCTCAGGGTGAAGGTGCTTCCGCGGCCGATACCCTTGCTCTCGGCCATGACGCTTCCCCCGTGCAACTCGGCGAGCTTCTTGACTAGCGTCAGCCCAATCCCAAGTCCGCCTTCGGATCGAGCGATCGAGCGGTCTTCCTGGACGAAGGGCTCGAATATCATCGGAAGACGCTCCGGTTCGATGCCGACGCCGGTATCTTCGACGGTGATGATAAGAGTTGCGCCGCGGAGCTCGGTACGTAGCCGAATGCGTCCTCCGTTGTCCGAATACTTGGCTGCGTTATTGAGCAGATTCGCGACCATCTGCTCGAGGCGGGTCGGATCGACATCGAGCATCGTGTCCCCGTGACCATACTCGACCGTGAGGTCGTGGCCTCGGGCCTCGACGAGCGAGCTGACCGAAGTGATGGCGTGCCCGATGATCCGACCGACGTCCACGATTTCTTTCTTGAGAAGGATCTTTCCGCGAGTAATACGGGAGACATCCAGGAGGTCGTCGATCAACCGAGACAGGTTCTTGATCTGCGTCTCGGTGACTTGTCTTGCCCAGTCATGATGCTCCGGAGCGCTGCTTTGTTTGGAGAGTTGAACGGCATTGGAGATCGCCGAGAGCGGATTTCGAAGCTCGTGTGCGAGCATCGCCAGGAACTCGTCCTTTCGCAAGTCGGCTCGCTTGAGCGCCTCGGCATACTTCCGGCTCTCCTCCAACAGGCGGGCGTTCTCCTCGGTCGCGGCCCTGAGGTCGTCGCGCTGACGGGCCACTTCCTGCCTCTGCCGGTAGAGTTCGAAGAACACCTCGGCCTTATTTCGGAGGATGTCCGGCTCGAGGGGCTTCTGGAGGAAATCCACGGCCCCAGCCTCGTATCCGCGGAATCGCCGCTGCCGGTCCGCGCTCCCGGCGGTGAGGAAGATGATCGGCACGCGGCGGGTTCGCTCCGTCCCCCTCATCAACTCGGCGAGCTCGAACCCATCCATTTCGGGCATTTGTACGTCGACGAGCGCGAGCGCCACATCGTACTTGAGGAGTAGCTCCAGCGCCTCACGGCCTGAGCGTGCCTTCAAGAGCACCACTCCGTGCGACCGGAGCAGCGCCTCGAGTGCGATCAGGTTCTCCTCGAGGTCATCGACCAGCAAACAGTGAACCGGTTCGATCGGCGTCGTGATCATTTTCCGCTGACGACCTCCATGAGGTAGGCCGCGATCTCCTCCAGACCGAGGGCAAGTGCACCGGGACAGGCGTCCAGTGCGGCCTGGGGCATGACGGGAGAATATGCGAGCTCGGGACGTTGGACCAGGGCGATCCCTCCCGCTTCATACACCGCTCGCAATCCCCGTGCGCCGTCGCTGTTCGCGCCCGTGAGGATGATTCCGATGAGTTCGGACGCATACGCATCCGCGGCGGTCTCGAACAGGACGTCGATCGACGGCCGAGAAAAATGGACCGGCTCTTCACTCGAGAGGGAAAGCCGTCTGTTCGTCTCGACGAGAAGATGGTAGTCGGGCGGAGCAAAGTACACCGTGCCGGGTTGAATCGGTTCCTTGTCTTCAGCCTCCCTCACGTTGATCCGACATCTGACCCGGAGCAGCTCCGGAATCACGTTATTCTTGTCCGGCGGCAGATGGACGACCACGATCATCGGCAGCGGGAATCCGGCGCGCAGGGCGGGAAGGATCGTGGACAGGGCGTCAACGGCTCCCGCGGAGGCACCGAGGACGATCGCCTGGGTCGACGCGACGTTCATGGGAGACCTCGCTTCTGGAAGATCCTCTCGTCGCGTGCGAACTCGGCGAACGCATCGGCGTGTGCCGAGAAGCGGAGATTCTCCTTCGCGCCAAGTCCCAGGAAGCCCTTTCTCGCGAGCGAGTCCTTGAAGAGGCCGATCGCGCGATCTTGGAGTTCGCGGTCGAAGTAGATCAGAACGTTCCGACAGGAGACGAGGTGCATCTCGGCGAAGACCGCGTCGGTGACCAGGCTGTGGTCGGAGAAGACGGTCCGCTTTCGCAAGCTCTTGTCGAATACGGCGGCACCGTACGCCGCCAGATAATAGTCCGATAAGGAGGATTTGCCGCCCGATGCCCGGTGGTTTTCCGTGAAGATCGGGATCCGGTCGACCTCGTACACCCCAGCCTCGGCCCTCTTCAGCGCGTCGGGATTGATGTCCGTTCCATAGAAGAGTGTTCGGTCCTCAAGCCCCTCCTCGCGAAAGAGGATGGCCAACGAATAGAGCTCCTCACCGGCGCCGCACCCGGCCACCCAGACCTTGAGCGACGGGTAGGTCCTCAGATGCGGCACGACCGACTCACGAATCACCCGAAAGTAAGCAGGATCGCGAAAAAGCTCGCTGACCTGAACCGTGAGGAAGGAGATCAGTCTGGGCAGCACCTCGGGATCGTGCAATACTCGGTTCTGGAGCAGCGAGAAGGTGCTGTCTCCGAAGGACTCCCTGGCTTGAATGAGCCGTCTCTTGATGGAAGCCATCGAGTACCCCCGGAAGTCGTAGTGGTACTTGCGGAGAATCGCCTCGAGCAGGAGCATCAGTTCGATGTCGTCGGTCTTGTCGGGCACGGAATAGCCCTCTCACCTCGGCATCCACACGCGGACCAGAGACAGCAGTTTCTCCACGTCGAGCGGTTTCGCCATGTAGTCGTTCGCGCCGGCCGCGAGGCAGCGCTCCTGGTCGTCCTTCATCGCCTTCGCCGTCAGCATGATCACAGGCAGCCTCTTCCACTCGGGCCGCCTCCGGATTTCACGAGTGGCGGTGAGACCGTCCATCTCCGGCATCATCACGTCCATGAGCACCAGGTCGATCGCCTGATCTGGATGGGTCAGCTCTCGCTCGAGGACCTCGAGCGCCTCCCTGCCGTTGCGCGCGATCTGCACGACTACGCCGCGCGGCTCGAGGATGCTCGTGAGGGCGAAGACGTTCCGCACGTCGTCCTCGACGATGAGCACGTGGCGGCCTTCGAGGACGGCATCGCGACTCCTCGCCTTCTCGAGCATCCGTTGTTGCTCCAGCGGCAATTCCGATACCACCTGATGGAGGAAGAGCGTCACTTCGTCGAGCAGCCGCTCGGGCGACTTTGCCCCTTTGATGATGATCGACTTGGAATAACGGCGAAGGCGCCGCTTCCTCTTCGGCCGAAAGGTCGCGGCCCGTGTAGACGATCACCGGCGGAAACGCGTAGCTATCCTCGCTGCTGAGCGTCTCGAGGAGCGAATACCCGGATGCATCCGGCAATGACAGGTCGAGTACCATGCAGTCGAACGTGGAGTTCCTGAGCTGTGCCAGGCATTCGGCCGCGGTGCCGGTTCCCACGGTCTCGACCTCGTGGGAGCTAAGAAGCCCTCTCAGGGACTGTCGCGCTGGACCGGGTCGTCTTCAACCACCAGGACACGGCGCATCCTCTGGGCGAGCCGTGTCTCGAGTTGTTTCAGCGCCCGCACCAGCTCCTCCCGTCTGACCGGCTTGAGCATGTATCCCACCGCGCCGAGCGCAGAGCGCGGCTTCGGAGTAATCGCCCGCGGAGACGACATGCACGGGGATGTGGCGGGTTCGAGCGTCATGTTTCAGTCGATCGAGGACCGATAGCCCCGAGTGATCGGGCAGGCCGATGTCGAGCACCACGGCGCTCGGAAGATACTGCACGGCCATGGTCTGCCCTTCCTCTGCCGTCGTGGCGATCAGGCACTGGAAGTCGAGCTCGTGTGCCAGGTCGTAGAGGACCCGGGCGAACGGCTCATCGTCCTCGACGACCAGGATGACGTTGCGATCGCCCGTCAAACGCTCGCGATCATCTTCGACTCGACGCGTTAGAATTTGCGTCCCTGTTCCCGGGGGTTTCGCCAGCGTGGGAGCTGGGCGAGCAGCCACTTCCGACGGCCGAGAATCCAGGGAGGGCGGCTTGGCGATCGGTTGCAGGACGCGAGGTTGATAGACCTCGGGGATGGTAACGGTGAAGGTGCTGCCTCGGCCCGGCTGGCTCTCGAGACGAATGTCACCCCCGAGCAGCCGCACGAGCTCACGCGAGATCGAAAGGCCCAGTCCTGTGCCGCCGTACTTCCGATTCGTCGTGCCGTCCGCCTGGCGGAAGGCCTCGAAGATGACCTGGCGTTCATGCTCGGCGATGCCGATCCCGGTGTCCTCGACGGCGAAAGAGATGAGACCTTCGCCGCCGTGGCCCACCTTCAGCACGACCTCGCCGGATTCGGTAAACTTGATCGCATTCGACAGCAAGTTCTTCAGTATCTGCTCGAGTCGCTGCCGGTCGGTCTCGATGGTCTGCGGACAATCCGGGGGAATCCGTGTGCGGAACGCGAGGCCCTTCTGGGCAGCGACTGGTTCGAAGCCGCGACTGAGCTCCTCCACCATCCCCGCGACTCGCACATGCTCCGATCGGATTTCCGTGCGTCCCGCCTCGATCTTCGAGAGATCGAGGACATCATTGATGAGGACTAACAGATCGTTTCCGGCAGACCGGATGGTCTCGGCATACTTGACCTGATCCTCCGAGAGGTTTCCGTGCGGATTGTCGGCAAGGAGTTTGGCCAGGATCAGGGACGAGTTGAGCGGGGTCCGAAGCTCATGCGACATGTTCGCGAGGAAGTCGGACTTATAGCGGCTGGCCTGCGCGAGATCGCGAGTCTGCAACTGAAGCGCCTCCTTGGCCCGCGCAAGCTCGTCCCGCTGTAATCCGAGGAGGTTGGTGTGTTGCTGGAGTTGGAGGTTCGTCTGTTCGAGCTCTGTCTGCTGCTGCTCGAGGTGAGTCTGCGACTCCTTGAGAGCCCGACCCTGCTCCTCGAGCACTTCGTTCGACACCCGGAGCTCCTCGCCCTGGGATTGAAGCTCCTCGGCCTGCCGTTGCGTCTCCTCGATGAGGTCCTGCAGGTGCGTGCGGTAGGTCGCCGACTGGACGGCGACGCCGAGCGATTCCGATACCTGGTTGAGAAGTTGGACGGTGAGCTCTTCAAGCGGATGGATGAAACCGACTTCGAGGACGCCGTTCACCACGCCGTCCGCGATGGAGGGCGCAACGACGAGATGCCGTGGCTTGCCTTTACCGAGCGCCGAACCGATCGACATGTAGCCTTCGGGTACCTCGCGGATGAGGAACGCCCGCTTATCCTGGGCCGCTTGCCCGAGGAGTCCGTCCCCTGGTTCAAAGCCTTCGGGCACACCATTGATGGCGGCCACCCCATAGGTGGCGATGCGGCGGAATCCCCTGCCGTTCCTGACAAAGAAGGCCCCGGCGTGGGCGTCGAGGTACTTCGCGAGGAATCGGAGGACGCTCTCCCCCAACTGCTCCAGCCGTTGGTCCCCGGCCAATGCCTCATTGATCCCGATCTGTCCCGACTGGAGCCATTCCTGCCGCCTACGAGTGATGACACCTCGGTGCACAAGGTAGGCGACTCCCGCGGAAAGGAGTACGCCGAGAATGCTCGTGAGAACGCCGCTTCCGACCGCCACCCGGTAGGCACTGTTCATCTCCGCGAGTCGTACAGTGTGACGCTCGCGCTCATCAGCCTGCATCACCCCGACCTGTGCCCGGACGGCGTCCATCGCCGCCTTGCCGACGTCGGACTCCACTTTTTTCCTTGCTACCTCGAAGCCTTGTGTCCTGCGCAGTGCGATCGTCTCGTTAAGTTCCCTCAACTTGATCCCGATCTGGTTCTTCACCGCCGAGATTCGGGACTGTTGCTCAGGCTTGTCATGAATCAGTCGCTCGACCCGGCCCAATTGCTCGTCGATGCGGGCTACTGCTTCGGTATGGGGCGCGAGGTAGCGGTCGTCGCCGGTGATCAGATAGCCCCGTTGCCCCGTCTCCGCGTCTTTCATGATCGAGAGAACTCCATCGAGGGCCGATAGGAGTTCGTGGGTATTGGTAACCTGATGGGCGTCCTGATTGAGCATCCGCGTATTCAAATACGAGATGAGGCCGCTCACGGCGAACGAGATCACGACGGCGGTGAGCCCGGCGAAGAGCTCGCTCCCGGGTCGGTTGCTGGTAGCGTCATGCCGGGCTTGTCCGTTCATCCCCCCTCCGAATCGTGGCTGTCCTCGGATTGACCGTCTCGGGCAGAGCCGCATAGGAACCGAAGCACCGCAAACAGTCTCTACTGCTTGACCATGCACCCACCTCGGGAGATCACGAGTCCGGGCGGCCGATCGCGCGAAGCGGCTCAAGATGGATCATCGCGTCCTTCGGCACTCGGTCATCTGCAGGGTAGATGTCCTCCTGCGCACCGCTGACCTGCCGGAGTATGGACTTGAGGTCTTCTTCGCGATAGAGCCGATAGCCGTTTACGGGATGTCGAGCGGGCTTGAACTTGCCCGCCCGGTCCCAGTTGCGAAGCGTTGTGGCAGTGACGCCGAGGAACTTCGCGGCTGCGGAAACCGTCAGGTAGTGTGATAGAGTGCGCATCTCACTGAAGGCCGCGGCCCGAGGAGCAACCTTGTAAAAGCTTACAAAACTCTATGCAATCTACCCAACCCAGATCGCCGCGTCAAACTCCTCCGATGCGGGTCGATGAATACCGCGAGGTCTCATCCTCGGACGGGAGGATAAAGTGCGGGATCAGGGCACATTCCAGGGCCATCCACCGGCCTTCGATTCCGTTCTTCGAAGTTCTGTCGTTCTTGCCGCGATGCCTTATAATTGAGTGTAGGGCCCCGCCAGCCAGCGCATGTTCTCCTCGAGCTGAAAACCCTGAATCGGGCCGGATCCGTCGATCGAATCTGCGACGCGCCCATCAAAGATGTAACCGAGTGATTTGATATGGACTCTGCGATTATGCTGAAGACCTGGAAAACGCGATCTCACCGGAGAGCACTCCGACGGGATTCCCGACAATCCAACCCGCGGAATCGTGAACGGTTCCAGCTCGGGTGTAAGCCGACTGACGCAGGCCGGTAGCAGAATTGAGGTTGAATGGCGCCCGGGTCGGGTTCCGACCATCGTGTCAGTTAAGGATTCATTCATGAAGGACCACGCAGTTGACCGTCTTCGAGCCGAGGTTATCCAGCCGCTGAAGCGGCGTTTCGTCGGCCGCGACGAAGTCGTCAACCTGATCGCTCTGGCGGTCACGGCGGGCGAGCACTTGTTCCTCCATGGTCCGCCCGGTACTGCCAAGTCCGCCTTGATCCGGCAGTTTGCCGGGTCGGTACGGGGGAATTACTTTGAGTATCTGCTGACGCGGTTCTCCGAGCCGAATGAGGTCTTCGGCCCGATCGACCTGGCCCGGCTACGTGAGGGAACGGTCGCCACGGTCACCACGGGAATGCTTCCGGAAGCAGAGTTCGTCTTCCTTGACGAGCTCTTCAACGCCAATAGCGCCATCCTGAACAACCTGCTCACGGTGCTCAACGAGCGGATCTACCGGCGGGGTGCCGAAACCCACCAGCTCCCGTTATTGTCCTTGTTCGCGGCATCGAATCACCTGCCGGAAGACGAGGCGCTGCGCGCCCTGTTCGACAGGTTCCTGATCCGTTGTCACGTGGACAACCTGAAGCGCGACGAGGTGCCGCGGCTGCTGGAAGCTGGTTGGGAACTGGAGCGGCCGGTCCCGCTGGAGTCCTCGGTCTCGGCGGCCGAACTGCGCGCCGTGGCCGGCGAGGTCTATCGGGTGGAGCTGGCCGGGATCCTCGAGCGCTACGCCGAGCTCGTCTCCAAGGTGCGGGACCTGGGCGTCGTCCTGACCGATCGACGCGCCGTCAAGGTCCTGAAGCTGGTCGCGGCCTCGGCCGTTCTCTGCCGCCGGTCCGCCGCTCGGATCTCGGACTTCTGGGTTCTCCGATACGTCTGGGATCGCGAGGAACAGGTCGCCCCTCTGGCCTCGCTGGTCGCCGGGACGATCGCGCCGCATGCCAACGAACCCGATGTTCATCCGTTGGCTACCGTCCCCGATCGCGTGGACCCCGAGGAGCTCGCGCGCCGGCTGGATGATCTCGCCGCCGAGGTCCAATCCCGTTCCCTCAGTCTGGTGGTCGTGGCCCGCGTCCGCGAGCAACTTGCCGAGTTGTCCGATCGCACCGCCTGGGTCGCCGACGACGATGCTCGGAGACACCTGGCCAATCGCGTCGGCGACCTGTGGAAACGGATCGGATGACAGAAGAGAGATTGAACGTGCTGGAAGGTAGGACAGACTGTCCAGCCCGGGTTATGCGATTCCATACGAAAGACGAGGACGATGAACGTATCATGGCAGGACGTCGGATGTGCCAGCATCGCGGTTCGGGACTTGCCGATCCTGGCCGACCTCCGCCGCCGGCCGGGAATTCGGGTGTCGATCGTTATAGACCGGGCCTGGGTCTGCTGCAACCCCGATTCGGAATCATCGTGGCAGCTTCTCATCGAGCGACTCCTACCGCTGTCGAGCGTCGAGTTCTTCACGTTTCGGGATGGCCGTTGGTATCGTCCGGGCGAGCACTTGCCGGCCTTCGGCGTCCCGCTCGGCGACGCTTCCGGGGGAGTGCCGCTGGAGAGCGTCGTTTTTCCTCGGCCGATGTCGGCAGCGCGGCCGGCGGACAGCCCGCCGTGCGCCATCCCCCTCCGCCTGGTACGAGACCGAGACTTTCAGCCTCGGCCGGCCGTCGCGGTCTCGTGCCGGGCGGCTTCGCTGGCCCAATGGGCCGATCGGGAGCCCACAGCACGAATCGCGTCTCTCACCGCGGCCTGGCTCCTCCTCCCGGACGGAGAGCCAGGGGACGCCACGGTTCTGATCCTCGGCCGGCCCGGGTTGCTCCCGACGATCTGGGGCGGAGCTCGATTCTGGGGCGTGGACGTGCTGATTCCGATGGGCTTCCGGGTCGACCCGGAACTACCCGAGCCGGCTCTCCGCCGCATCGTTGGTGCTGGGCCGGACGACCTGACGATCCTCGACGACCAAGGGCCTGAGTTGATCGCGCGCGCGGTGTTCCGGCCCCTGAGCCGTGCCGCCATCCGCCTCACCCGCGCGGATGTGGAGCCCTTTCGACACCAGGGAAACCGCAGGCCATGAATGATCGACGCGCGGCGCTCTATCTCCAGATCCCGGCGGCGTACTGCCGCGCGTTCGGAGGATTCCGATGGGCCCATTACGGTGAGGCGGTCGAATTCCTGGACGGACCCGAAGCCGGCCAGACGTTCGCTTTGCGCCCGAGATCGCTCAGTTCCTCGAGGGTCTCCTGACCGGCAGCTTATCGCCGATCGCCTTCGGGTGCGTCTTGCACCTCCTCTACTTGATCGGGCTGGGCGACCGCGCCGTAGGGAAGGAGTCGAAACAACGGCTGGATCGGATCGCCGACCCATTCCGGGACTTGAGGAGTCCGCTGCGCAACGCGGGCGCGTTATGTGCATGGCTCTGTCGCGACCTTCGAGGTGTCGCCGATCCTCCTGAGCTCTCCTCTGTGCTACAGATCCTGAACGGTGGGAGCTGGATTCCCGAGTTAGTTATCAGCTTCACCGGGGCGATGGATTATGCCGAGCACCCCGGACTGGAGTCATCCGAGTTCGAGGCGAGGCTCACACGACAGCTCGAGACGATGTCGGATGAAGCGATCCGGCACTGGTTGACATTTGGCCGGGGGTTGGTCGAGTCGATCGGGGATCGTTTTGTACCACTCCCGTCGCGTGATCTGGAGGATTCCCTGACCGAGATGGAGCGTCGCCCCCGACTCGCTGGAGCGACCCTCCTGATCAGCCGGCTGGACGGAGCACTGAGCCTTCCGCCTCGTCGGCTTGATCGTTCGGCGATGCAGACAGATGGCTACTCGGACCTTACGAACCGCGGATCGCCCGAACAGATCCTTCCGATTCAGTTCGCCCTGGAACACGAAGAGTTCCTCCGCCGATTCGCCGACGGCGAACTCCTGTATTTTCACCGTGAGATTCCGCGTCACCTGGTGGTCGAGGAGATCGTCCTGCTCGTGGACCAAGGGGTACGCACCTGGGGCGACGTTCGACTGGTCCTGGCCGGTGCCGCTATGGCCCTTGGCCGACAGGCGGCGCGGCGCCGCATCGGGTTCCGGCTGGCAACGACGGGAAACGGCGGCGAGGTGGTCAACCCGTCATGTCTAACGCCGGACGACCTCGCCGAGGTCCTGGAGTCCAGCGATCTCTCGTTCAACCCGGGCCGGACCCTGGCGAGAGTGCTTCGGGCAAATGCCGGCGCACGGCGCGATGTGGTGCTTCTGACGCACTCGCGCAACGTGATCGAGCCCGACGTGACGGAGGCGACTCGTCTCTCGACCGGCGACGACCGGACCCGTCTCTTCGCCGTGTCGGTGGACTCCGAGGGGCAGCTCGAGCTGGCTGAGTTGAGACATGGCTGGCCCGTGGTTCTGAGCAGGAGCCGCGTCGATCTCGGAGTGCTGCGAAATCCTATGCCGTCCGGGAACTCTGGGGCAGGCCGTGGCCTCGATAGGCTATGGCGCGGCGACCTCGAGCCGATCCCTTTCCCCTTCCGTTGTGGAATCCTGGACGGCGTCCAGTCGTTCCAGGGCGAGATGAGTTCTCACATCGATTTTGATGAGGCTGGGGAGCGGCTACTTCTCGCGGGACGACACGGTTTGCTGGCCTCCTGTCGCCTCGACGGAGACGAGATCGAGGTCCTCCCCCAGCCCGTCGTCAACGGTCACGTCATCAGGCCGGTTCGCAACGTCATCGGGGTTGCCGGCGGATTTGTCCCGGTGGGTGACTTCCAAGGATGTCCGGTGCTCGCCTATTACGACTTCGCGACGCGGTCGTGCATCCTTCACCGATTGGAACCGAGCGAGTCCGCGATCTCCTGGTTCTACTACTCCGATCTGCATACGATCGCCGGGCGTCCCAAGAATCCCATCCACGCGTGTCTGGCCGTGGACCTGGCCGAGACCGGGGCCAAGGCGCGAACGACTTCGCGGGCGAAGGCCGCGATCGATCGGGTGTCCGCAAAGGTGTCGCGCTCTCCGCTGGTGGTCCGCGATCTGAGCGATCGGGATATTGACCTGAATTGTCTCGCCGTCAGCCTCGACGCCAGGACCGGGACCTTGAAGTATCGCCAGGGATCAGGAGTGGTCCGCTCGCTGACGCCACTCTCCGACGGCCGGCCCGCGCTGAAGGGCACACAAATCACGTACCTCTGCCGTGGGGGCGATGTCCTGGCGATGCGCCGCCCGTCGGACGCCAGCCGCGACGATCGTGTTCTTCTCGCTCTCGCGTGCCGCCGTACTGGGGATGTTCTCCCTCCCCGGGGATTCGGTAGTCCACAGCTTGTTCACGCTGTCTCGAGATGGACGGCGGTTCGCCCGACGGCTCAACGATCAGCAGGTCGAGGTGCGCGACGTTCCCGGCGATCGACCGCCGGTGGTCGTCACGGCCAAGGAGGATGTCTGGCTCCATTTCGCCTCGCTGGGCCGGTCCTGTTTGCTGGTCAGCGAGTTCAACCGGACGGGGCCGCGTCGTCCCCTGTCGATGTGCCTGATTCGATGGGATCGGGGACGACTCGAGGTGGACCACGAAGCACCCGCCCAGACCTTTCAGGAGCTCGGCGGCGTCATCGCGGAATCGCGGATTTTTTCGAGGCTCACGAGCGACCTTCGATTCGATTTCTTCCGGTTCCAGCGGATCGTGGAGCACGGCGCGCTGCGGATCCTGATCGACCAGTATAATCATCTGGCTGTGCTGGGCCGCGACGGCGGACTGATCGGGATGTTCTACGTGGCCGGTCGCGAGTTCGCGGCCTGGATGCCGGACGGCACGCGGCTGGGTTCGAGCCGGCTGAGCGGCGGCACGTCGTCGCCGCATGCCGCCGAGCGAATGGCTCATGTGCTCAGGTCCGCCGAATCGGGAGAGGGGAGGGTCCCTTGACGGTTCAGGTTCCATTCGAACTCCGCCGTCGATCGGCCGTAAGCCCGGCGTCCGCCGCGTTCGTGCCGACCAGGGATGCGTCGACGCTCCTGGCGGTCTGCACGAGCCTCAGCCTCGACCCGACGGGCCGTGTCTTCGATGTCGCCGGAGGATTCTTGCTCAAGCTCGAACGGCCGACGGCCGATCCGCTCCCGGGCGTGACCCGGCTTTGCGAACTGACCCAAGACTTCTATCTGCCCGTCGACGCGGATCTTGTCCCGGCACTTCTGGATGACGAGGCGGCCGGACTGGTTCGCAATGGCGGTCTGGTGTTCCTGCCCGGCCGCCGCATCCTTGCGTTCGATCGGGGGGCTGCGATCGATCTGGTCGGCCTCACGAAGGCCGAGCCGCGGCCAAGGCGCGCCTGGGCACCGCTGCCCGAGCCGTCTCATCACGCCGATCGTCTCGTCGAGATCGTCTTTGAACTGCCGGATGTTCCTCCGGAGGCGCTCTACGAGGAGTTCGAGCAGGATCTCCGCCGTGCCGGTTCGCACGGCGGCGGCTCGCGCGGTGGAGATGACCCGGGCGTCGACGACGGCGGAACCCATGAGGGATCGAAGAATCTGGGTGAGCCCGGCACGCCGGATGCCGCGTTGGAGGGGACGGGAACGAAGAGGGCCGGCAACGCCTCGGCCAGGGGACTCTTCTCGGGAGTTCAGGGCCTTGCCGGCTCCTTGCGGGGCTTCGTCGGCCGGGCCGGCGCTGGCTTCTCGGCGTTCAAGGAGAAGATCCAGTGGGAATGGATCGATCACTCGTCGCTGGTCCGCAAACTGCTCCAAGAGTTTCGCGAGGGAGACCCGTCGCGCCGCCCTGCGGCATGCCTTCCCGATGGCACGGGTTGACCCCCGACAGCGGACGATCGGATGGGGGAATCGGCTGCCATGGAATCGCGCGATCTACGATCTCCTGGATCTCCTGGGTCAACCGGTGCGCGGCCAGCCGGTCGGAATCTGGCGTGCTCGGCCAGACCTCGTCGAGGATCTGGTGCGTGAGTACCGCAAGGCCGCGGAACAGGCCATCCGGGACGGCGATTTCCGACGCGCAGCCTACATATATGGGAAACTCCTGGGCGATGACCGCTTGGCCGCCCAGTCGCTCCAACGTGGCGGTCTGCATCACGACGCGGGGATCCTCTACTGGAAGAAGCTCAACGACCTGGGAGCGGCCGCCCAGGCGTTCGAGTCCGCCGGCGCGGCCGACAGGGCAATCGAGCTGTACCGCCAACTTGGCCGTCATGAAGCGGCGGGCGACGTCCTGAGCCGCATCGGCGAGGAAGACGCCGCAGTCGCCGAATACCAGCGGGCCGCCCAGAAGGCGGCGTCCACCGCGCCTCCGGACTACTATGATGCCGGCCGAATCCTCGACCACAAGGCCCGAAGGACCGACCTGGCAATTGTGGCCTACCGGGAGGGCTGGGACCGTCGGCCTGGCGGCAACGCCACGCTCTGCGCCTTGGAGTTGGCCATGATCCATGCCGACCGAGGCGCGATCGAACCGATCCGGGACCTGCTCGATGAGGCCGATGCTCTCTTCCGATCGGTCGGTTCCGACGGCGACGTCGCGGCCTTCTATAACACGACGGCCCGGCTCGTCGAATCCATGCCGGCCTTGGCTCCTATCGCGGAAGAGGTGCGCGACCGTGCCGCTTCTGGCCCTCGCTGGGAGACTCGCGCAGGATGTCCAGAATGGACGTCCGGCTTCACCGGCAACCTCGGGCTTGTTCGGCGAGGCGTCGCTCTGGCCGGCCGCCCTCGTGCGAGACGCTCACCACGCCGCGACCGCCGTTCAGCGGCGATCCCTGCCGAAGGACCCGGACTCATCGGGGGGCCGCGACCCACACTTGCCGGGCATCCAGGTGGGTCGTGGGACTGTGACCGCCGCGGCTCAGGCGTCGGCAACGAGCGAGCTGTTCCTTGCCTTCGACGATGGCCGAGTCACCAGCCTCCGGCCCGGTCGCGACCAGATCGTTCCGGTTGCCGCGGGATTGGGTGCAGTCACGGCCCTGGTGGTCGACGCTGATGGTCAGGCAGTTGTGGCACTCCGCCAGTTCGACTTCGGGGTGACCCTGGCTTGCTCAATTCGACAACCCGACGGCACATTTCGGACCGGACCCCATGGTCATTTCCCAGCCCAGGGTGGCGCTGCTCAAACAGATCAAGGCCGATCGTTCATTCGGGACCGGTCCTGACATTCTTTTCCCGGCGGTCGATGGAAGCTGGCTCACACCCATTCTGTCCTGGGGACCGACCTGGCTCGTCGGCCTCGGCGACGGCTCGGAACTTATCATCGTAGATGCCGTTGGTTGGATGCCCTGGAAACGCCTCCCAATCCCGCAGGCCCTCCACGAACCTCCCTCGGCTGCGCTCCTGCTCCCCATCGGGCCTTCGACCGGTTCCCCGAACGATCGTTTCGTCGTACTCACACATGAGGGACGCCATTGGGTCCTCTTCGACGACAACGGCCGGCGGCTTTGCGGGGCGGGGCCGGCCTGGTGTCCCGTGGCTTCCCCTTATGCTCGGCCTTTAAATTCGGTTCCGTTCACCTGGACGCACGCGCCGCCGTTCGTCGACCTGATCGGCCTCGACAAGGACGGCGCACTTCACGCCTCCGAGTTCTACCTGGAAGATGGACGGCTGGAGCTCCTGGCCACGCGCGTCGCCACGACCGAGGGAGGCTATCTGGCGGCGACCCGATCGGACCTGAGGACGGTCGCCGCCATTTCACGGAAGCGGATCGATTGGCTCACCTACAGTTCCGAACGGTGCCAGGTCTCGCGATCGCTGTCGAATTCGACCTTTTCCTCGGCTGTCGCTTGCTTTCCGGCGGTCTCTCCCCAGGAAGTCCTCGTGGTCTTCGGCAATGGTTTCGTCGCGCGCGTCGCCTCACCGCGGCGGGGGAACATCTCTTGACGAACGGCGTGTCTACCGCCAGGCAAGGACGTGAGTGAGGGGGATTGCAATCGTCGTCGGCTTCGCCTATGCTGAAGCACTTAAAGTGGAAGTGTTGTTTCAAGGAATTCGGCCTCGACGAGCAGGCCGGTGGCATTGGGGCGTGAGATGGCGATCACGAAGGAGAAAAAGTCGGACATCATCGGCACCTTTGGCAGGGACGGACAGGATACGGGGTCGCCCGAAGTGCAAGTCGCCTTGCTGACGGCCCGGATCAACGACCTGACTGACCACTTCAAGACACACGCCAAGGACCATGCCAGCCGCCGCGGGCTGCTGATGATGGTCTCCAAGAGATCGAGCTTGCTGAAATACCTGCGGCTCCACGATCGGAAGAAGTACCTTGAAGTGATCAACCGCCTGGGAATCCGCAAGTAACCGTCCAGCGGCGGGTCCTGGCCGGCCTTCGGCGATGGTCGGTCGGTTCGCGGTTGCCGCGGGAAGCGTCTGTCCCTCCCGGCCTCGTCCCAGAAACCCTCGACCGCCGCGAATGGTGCGATCCCATGGCAGGGAGTCAGGGTCCTCTCTGATCGAACTCGTTTGTGACGTCCTCGATCCGGCTCGATGCCCCTTGCTCAGGCGGCATTCCCCTATTGTGGTCCTTCCATCCGCCCGTCTTCGGGCGGGTCCGACCCTCGCAGGGGCACACTCATGAGCAGCCGAAGCATCGGTTGTCAACGATCGGGAGCCGGAGAGCTCGCTCTCCCGAGGGACTGCCCTCTTCCGGCAACGAACCCCTTCACCCACACGGTGTCGTCGAGCGGGTGCTCGCCGAGCGCCATTTCCTCCAGGTAGGGTCCATGTCCAGCACCTTGATTTCCCGCAAGCTTGTCGAACGAACGATCGGTGGCAAGCTCCTGAGTATCGAGACCGGTCATCTGGCCAAGCAGGCCAGCGCTTCCGTGGTCGTGCGCATCGGTGACACGATGACGCTGGTGGCGGTCGTCGCCGCGCCGGGACGGGAGGGGCTCGACTTCTTCCCCCTGACGGTCGACTACCGCGAGAAGACCTATGCCGCCGGCAAATTCCCCGGGGGTTTTATCAAACGCGAGGGTCGGCCGACCACCAAGGAGATCCTGACGTCGCGGCTGATCGACCGGCCGATTCGCCCGCTGTTCCCCGAGTCGTATCGCGATGAGGTCCAGATCCAGGCGGGCCCGATCTCTGCCGACCGGGCCAATGACCCCGACGTGCTGTCGATGATCGGGGCCTCGGCCTCGCTGGTTCTGGCGCAGGTGCCGTTCCTCGGCCCCATCGGCGGCGTCCGGCTGGGCCGCGTCGACGGCCAGCTTGTCGCCTTCCCCACGGCGGAGGAGTTGGAGAACAGCGACCTCGACCTGGTCGTCGCCAGTACCGAGAAGGCGGTGGTCATGATCGAGGGATTCGGCGAGGAGCTTCCCGAGGACGAGATGGCCGACGCCATCATGGAAGCGCACCGGCTGAACCAGGAAATTATCGCACTCCAGAAGGAATTGCTCGAAGCGGTGGGCCTGCCGACGGTGGAGCACCGCGCCGCGACGACCGACCCGCTCCGCGAGACGATCTACGCACGCTACGGCGACCAATTGCGGCAGCACAAGCAGATCGTGATGAAAGCGGAACGGAACAGCGCCACACGCCGCGCTCCTGGACACGATCCTCAAGGAGCTGGTCCCGGGCGAGAACTCGACACCGTCAACGCCGCCATCGGCAATCGGCGGCGAGTCGGAGCCGCTTGCGGTCGAAGGGGCCCCGGAGCACGAGTTGGGTGAGGCCGCCCCGAGTCCTATACCGGCGGACACGCCCGTCACCGTCGCACGCCTCAAGGCGGCCTTTTCTTCGGTCGAGGAGCGCGTCGTTCGCGAGCTGATCCTCGACGGCAAGCGGCCGGACGGCCGCGGTCCCAGGGACCTGAGGTCGATCAAATGCGAGGTGGGATTGCTCCCCCGCGCACACGGCTCGGCGGTTTTCCAGCGGGGTGAGACGCAGGCCCTGGTGACGACCGTCCTGGGCACCGGCGCCGACGAGCAGCGGGTCGACGGAATCATGGACGAATACAGCAAGAAGTTCATGCTCGACTACAACATGCCGTCGTTCGCCGTCGGTGAGGTTCGTCCCATCCGCGGTCCGGGCCGGCGCGAGATTGGCCATGGCGCCCTGGCCGAACGCTCGGTCGCACCGATCCTACCGCCGCCCTCCCGATTTCCGTACACGATCCGCGTGATTTCGGACATCCTGGAGTCCAACGGGTCCAGCTCGATGGCGTCGGTCTGCGGCGCGACGCTCAGCCTGATGGATGCCGGCGTGCCGATCAGCGACCCGGTCGGCGGGATCTCGATCGGGCTGGTCCAGGACGAGGCCGCCGGACGCCACATCCTGCTGACCGACATCATCGGCGACGAGGACCACTTCGGCGACATGGACTTCAAAGTAGCCGGCACCCAGCGCGGGGTCACCGGCATCCAGCTCGACCTCAAGAACCAGGGGATCACCGAGCAAATTATCCGCGAGACCCTCGACCAGGCCCACGAGGCGCGGCTTGAGATCCTCCGCGCGATGCTCCGCTCGATCAAGCGGCCGCGCGAGGAGATCTCGGCCAACGCCCCACGGCTGATCCAGATCCAGATCAACCCCGAGAAGATCGGCATGATCATCGGACCCGGCGGCAAGACGATTCGCCGCCTCCAGGAGGAGACCGGCGCCAAGATCGATATCGATGACACTGGCGTCGTGACCCTCTCGAGCACCGAGGCCGCCGGTGCCGAGGCGGCGCGGGATAAGATCGTGGCGATGACCGAGGGCGTGCAGCTCGGGCGGATCTACGAAGGCCGCGTGACCTCGATCAAAGAATTCGGCGCGTTCGTCGAGATTTTGCCCGGCAAGGACGGATTGGTGCACATCAGCGAACTCTCCGATGGTTATGTCTCGAGCGTCGCGGACGTCTGCCGGATCGGCGACCCCATGCTGGTCAAGGCGATCGCGATCGACGATCAGGACCGTGTGAAACTCTCGCGGAAGGCCGCCCTGGCCGAGCGGGGCCAGCCCGACGAGCTGGCCAGCCGCACCCGACCCCCGGGCGCGGGTTTCAGCGGCGGCGAGCCACGCGGGCCGTCGTCGGGCGGTCCCCCGCCTCGACGTCCCAGTGGGGGTGAACGCGAGCGAGATCGGGGCGGTTACGGCGGCGATCGGGACCGCGACCGAGGAGGCCCGCGCGGCCCTTCGCGACCTTGATCCAGACGGACCGCGCTCTTCGCGCGCGTCCACCAATCTTCGCACCGATCCCGCCAGTTGCGCTGTCCCGACCCTCGTTCGGCTACCGGCTAGATGTCCCATGGCAAACCTTCTCTCGAGCACGGTCTCGGATGCTCCGGTCAAGGCGCCGACAAACTCCGGTGCCACCGCGGCCGATGAATCGGCCGCGCCCGGGACGCCCGCCTCCGTCTCGTCCGTGCACGAATCGCAGCAACAGGCCACTCCCACACCTGACGAGTTGACCGAAGAACGGGAAGTCACACGGCGGCTCCGAGCCCAGTATGCGGAGATCTCCCAGCTCGCAGGCGGATTGGCGCACGAGATTCGCAATCCCCTCTCCACCGTCCGGTTGAACCTGGATCTCCTGGCCGAGGATTTTCAGGACGGCGAGAGTCCGCGCGACCGCCGTGTCCGCCAGCGTGTCGAGCGGCTCCAGCACGAAGTCCTCCGGCTCCAGGGCATCCTCGAGAACTTCCTCCGCTTCGCGCGCATCCAGGACCTGAAGCTGGAGGACGTGGACCTCAACGAGATCGTGGAGGAGATCCGCGACTTCTACGAGCCAACCGCGGCGACGAAGTCCATCGTGATGTGGACCCAGCTCGTGGCCGATCTCCCGCCCACTCTCCTCGATGCCGACCTGTTCAAACAGGCCCTGCTGAACCTGGTGCTCAACGCCGAACATGCCATGCCTTCGGGAGGCGAGCTGATCCTCACGACCCGGCGCGAGGGGCGTTGGGTCATCCTGGATGTGACCGATACGGGAGTCGGGATGACCGAGGAGGTCCGCAGCCGGATCTTCGAAGCGTTCTTCTCCACGCGGTCGGTCGGCAGCGGCCTGGGATTGCCGACGACCCGCAAGATCGTCGAGGCCCACGGCGGGACGATCCACGTACAGAGCGAGGCCGGAAAAGGCTCGCAGTTCACGATCCGTCTCCCCGCGGAACTGCCGACGTCCTCGCCCTCGGACGGTCCCGCCGCGCCACACGGTTCGTCGTCCCCTCAATCCTCCGGGCAAGGCTGAGATCCCTTCATCGATCGCGAGAACGGACCGATGGACCAGCAGATTCGCGTCCTGGTGGTCGACGACGACGAGTCCCACGCTCACGCGGTCGCGGAGAGCCTGGAGCGCGTCGGCTATGAGTGCGTCGTGGCGACCAGCGGTCGTGAAGGTCTCCGGCTGATCGAGGAACAGGTCTTCGACATCGTCATCACCGACCTGATCATGGAAGCCGTCGGCGGCATGGAGGTCCTGGCCAAGGCCAAGCGCGAGCTGCCCGACGCCGAGGTCGTGATCCTCACCGGCAACAACACGATCAAGGCGGCCGTCTCCGCCATGCAAGCCGGGGCCTCGACCTATCTCACCAAGCCGCTCGATATCAACGAGCTGCGCACCAAGGCCGACAAGGCGTCGCAGTCGCAGCGGCTCCAGAGATCCAACCTCGAGCTCCAGCGGCAGCTCAACGAGAAGTTCGGTTTCGAAGGCGTTATCGGCAGCTCGCCGGCCATGCACTCCGTCGTGGCCAAGCTCCGTCAGATCGCACCGACATCCGCGTCGGTGCTGATCACCGGCGAGAGCGGTACGGGCAAGGAGCTGGTCGCCAAGGCCCTCCATATCAACAGCCCGCGCAAGGATAAGCCCTTCGTCCCCCTCAACTGCGCCGAGCTGAGCGAGAACGTGCTGGAGAGCGAGCTCTTCGGCCACGTGAAAGGGGCCTTCACCGGCGCCGATCGCGACCGGATTGGCCGTTTCCAGTACGCCAACGGTGGTACGCTGTTCCTCGACGAGATCGGCGACATGCCGATCGCGATCCAGGTGAAATTGCTCCGCGTTCTCGAGACCGGCCAGATCGTCCGCGTCGGCACGAACGATCCCGTCAAGGTCAACGTCCGGTTGATCTCGGCTACCAACCACGATCTCTCGGACACCATCGCCGAAGGGAAGTTCCGTCAGGATCTCTTCCACCGCCTGAAGGTCGTCAGCGTCAAGCTTCCGCCCTTGCGCGAGCGCCGCGACGACATCCCGCTCCTGATCGACTATTTCCTCAAGGAGTTCTCGGCCGTGCACGGCAAGTCGATCTCGTCGCTGACACCGGCCGTCCGCAAGGTCCTGATGGGCTATGCCTGGCCGGGGAACGTGCGGCGAGCTTCGGAATGTCATCGAGAGCATGGTCGTGATGGACGCCGACGGCACGATCGACGTGGACGATCTGACCGAAGACCTCCAGCAAGCGGCTTCCGGCGGCAAGAGCGACGGACATGGCGGCCTCGATGTCCTGGTCGGTAAGTCGCTCGAGGAGATCGAGCGGCACTACATCGCGGAGACCCTCGAACTCGCCAGCGGCAACCGCGAGGAAGCCTCTCGGCTCCTCGGCATCGGCGAACGAACTCTCTACCGCAAGCTCAAGGAGTACGGGATCGGATGACGTGCCGGCTCGTCATCGCCGCATCTTCACCCGATCGGATCGGTCCGACGGCTCGGGCGTCTTGCCGATCATCCTGAGCGATTCTCGGATGAGTTGGGTCCACCTCGGCGCCGGATCGCCGCGCGAATACCGGCCGAGTAGCGAACGAGGTGCGCTCCAGAGAACAGGTGGAGGAACAGGTGTGGGGAACCGACCCTCGACTCATCATCTCTCATATAACATATAAGATATATATAAATATTCACAATTTTATTGTAGCGTATCTAGTCCGTTCCTGGACCGCGCTCGGGACGGCTTTTTCCTCTCGCGACGACTCTTGGGTGGTCGCTTGCATGAAAAAGTCGAGACAGAACGGGGATCGCGATGATTCCTCGTTGTGATTCCCGGCCCCAGGTTGGCGCGGACGGGCGATTGCATCGTGTTGCGGCCACCGGATCGGACGAGTGGATTTGTGGGGAAGATCCGATGGAGTCTCGGTGCGCTCTTTTCTGAACGGAAGATCACATTGTATAATAGAGAGGATGATGGGTTCAGGAGACATTCGCGATGGGAATCATCCGCCAGTTACCCGCGGCGGTCGTCAATCAGATTGCGGCCGGAGAGGTCGTCGAACGCCCGTCGAGCGTCGTGAAGGAGCTGCTCGAGAACGCCATCGACGCCCAGGCCACGCGCATCGACCTGACGGTCGAACGAGGCGGCAAGGATCTGGTTCGGGTAGCGGATAACGGCATCGGGATGGCGCCGGATGATCTGGTCCTCGCCTTCCATCCGCATGCGACGAGCAAGTTGGCCGAGGCCGACGACTTATATCGGATCCACACGCTCGGGTTCCGGGGTGAGGCGCTGGCGGCGATCGCCGAGATCGCCAAGGTCCGCTGCCAGACGCGCCAGGCTGGTGCGGGCGAAGGATCGGAGCTCTCCATCGAAGGGGGTACCTTCGGCGCGATCAAAGCGTGCGGCTGCCCGGTCGGGAGCGTCATCGAGGTCCGGAACCTGTTCTTCAACGTCCCGGTGCGCCGGGCGTTCCTCAAGTCGGACGTGACGGAAGCCGGCCACGTGGTGGAGATGTTCTCGCGGATCGCGCTGGCGCACCCGGAGATCCATCTGACGTATCGGTCGGGGGGCAAGATCATCCACGACCTGCCGCCGGCCCCGGGCACTCGCGAGCGGATCGCGGTGTTCTTCGGTCGAGAACTCGCCGAGTCGCTGCTCTGGGTGGAAGGCCGGCTGGACGAGATGCATCTGTGGGGGTACGCCGCCCACCCGTCGCAGAGCCGGTTGACGGCCAAGGGACAATACCTGTTCCTGGGCGGCCGTTACGTTCGGGATCGATCGCTCAGCCATGCGTTGAACGAAGCCTATCGCGGCCTGCTGATGGTCGGCCGGATGCCCGTGGCGTTCCTCAACCTCGATCTCCCGCCGGAGGAAGTTGACGTCAATGTCCATCCGACGAAGGTGGAAGTGCGGTTCCGCGACTCGAATCGCATCTACAGTCATCTTCTGGCGACCCTCCGCCAGACCTTCTTGAAGTGCGACCTGCACTCGCGATTGCAAGCGAATCCCGAACCGGGAGCCGCGGCCGAGCGCAACCGGCGGCGCCCCGGGCTGGGATGGCCGCCGAGCCGCGGACCGAGGCCGGGAACTCGATGGAAGTCGGCTCGCGTTCGAGTCTGGGGCGGCTCGACCTGGTCGGTGGGCCGGCCGATCGGCAGACCGTCGCGTCCTGGTTCGAGCCGAGCAAGCCTCGGCCCCAGGTGCCCGACTCGGTCGGGCAGCCGGTGCCGCGCGCCTGGGCTCAATCGTTGCCCGGGGAGATCGCGGTCGGGACGGGCGAATCATTCGACGAATTCTCCGCAACCGCATCGATGCCTTCAACGGACGGGAACCCGCCGAGGATGAGTGTCGGATCAGTCGCGACCGCCTGGACGGACGTCGGAGGAGAGGAATCCCGATCGGAGGGGCCGGCGGTGGTAGGGACGGTGCTCCATCCCCCGATCGACCGCCCTCAAATGCCTTCGCCCGACATCTGGCAGGCCCCGC
This sequence comes from uncultured Planctomycetota bacterium, assembly GCA_963845755.1. Classification (GTDB taxonomy): domain Bacteria; phylum Planctomycetota; class Planctomycetia; order Isosphaerales; family Isosphaeraceae; genus CAWJTV01. Next base: position 17,047 of record CAWJTV010000030.1, on the reverse strand, counting down.
TCAAGGCCATTCAGGTTCACGACAGTTACCTGATCGCCGAGACGGGCGATGGCATGATGGTCATCGACCAGCACGCGCTGCACGAACGGATCCTCTACGAGGAGCTGCGGACGCGCGTGGCCCAGGGCCAGGTGGAGTCGCAGCGGCTGCTGGTCCCCGAGCCGGTGGACCTGCCGGCCGCCGAGGCCGCGGCGGTGCTGGAGCAGGCCGAGGTCCTGGCCCGGCTCGGGCTGGAGGTCGAGCCCTTCGGCGGCGATACGGTTCTGGTGCGAAGCCTACCGGCCATGCTCCCGCACGTCGTCCCCGAGCGATTGGTCCGCGACCTGGCCGAACACCTCCGAACCCGCCCCTTGCCGCCGACGCGCGACGGCTTACTGGCCGAGCTGCTGCACATGGTTGCCTGCAAAGCGGCGATCAAGGCGGGCCAGCCGCTCTCTCCTCCGGAGATCGCCGCGCTGCTGGAGCGACGGCACCTCGTGGCCGACTCGCACCACTGCCCCCACGGCCGGCCGACGGCCCTAATCTTCACCACGGCCGATCTTGAAAAGCAGTTTGGGCGTATTTGAGAGCGGCGAAGAATCCGTTGGAAGGATCGACCATCTCCTATTGGATTGGGATGAATCGAAGCGGGAGCAGCGCCTTCTCCGAATTCAACGCCCCCTTTCATCGGTCCATCCGACTGTCGTAGAATCGGATGAGCCGGCGCAATCCAAATCACTCGGTTGCGAATGGGCTGTTCGAGCATCCATCAGGGGGCGCCTCGCGTTAGGGGCGTATCGGGCGATGATCTGCGTGACCATCGGGCGAGGGCGGCATTCCTCTTTGGCCGAGGAATGGAAGGAAGCGGCCGAGGCCGGCGTCGATCTCGTCGAGCTGCGCATCGACTGCCTCCGCCGCGAGCCGGAGCTGAAGCGGATCCTCAAGGACCGTCCGACGCCCATGGTCTTCACGATCCGGCGCGGCGTGGATGGCGGCCTATGGCGCGGAAACGAGGACAAACGCCAACAATTGATCCGCGAGGCCGTCGCGTTGGGGGTCGACTATATCGACCTGGAGATGGACATCGCGACCAAGATCCGCCGGTTCGGCAAGACCAAGCGGATCATCAGCTACCACAACATGAAGTCCACGCCGGTCGACGTCCAGGATATCGCCGAGAACTGCGAGGAATTCGATCCGGACGTCGTCAAGATCGCCACGACCGCGTCGAACCTGGCCGAGGCCTCGCGGATCCTGCACCTGGGAGTCACCGCCAAGGCGCCGACCATCACCATCGCCATGGGCGAGCTCGGCATGTTCACGCGTATCCTCGGGGCCAAATTCGGGGCGCCGTTCACCTATGCCGGGTTCAATCCGGAGCGAGTCTTCGCCGCCGGGATGATCCATTACAAGGAGCTCCAGAAGGATTATCGCTATGACGAGATCAACGCCGAATCCGAGGTCTACGGCGTCGTCGGCGACCCGATCGAGCAGAGCCTCAGTCCGGCCGTACACAACGCCGCATTTCGTCACCTCGGCTTGAACAAGGTCATGGCGCCGTTCCACGTGCCCAATGGCGAACTCCCCGCGTTCTTCAAGGAGTTCCTGTGGCTGGACATCAAGGGGTGCAGCGTGACCATCCCTCACAAGGAGGCGCTCGTTCCGCTCCTCCAGCAGAAGGAGGGGGCCGTCGAACGCACCGGGACCTGCAATACAGTCGTCTTTCAACACGACGGTCGCCGGATCGGCTACAACACCGACTATCGCGCGGCGATGGATTCTCTCGAAACCGCCATCGCCGGGCACACCAGCGAGGAGGACGCCAGCCCCCTCTTCGAGAAGCAAGTCCTGATCCTGGGCGCCGGAGGGGTCGCCCGCGCGATCGCCTTCGGTCTGGTCCGGCGCGGAGCCAGCGTTACGATCGCCAATCGTCACGACGACCGGGCCACCCGTCTGGCCGAGGAGGCCGGCTGCCGCGCCATTACCTGGTCCGCACGTTCCAGTACACCGGCGGACGTCATCATTAATGCCACGCCTGTTGGCATGCATCCGAACGTGGATGACACGCCGCTTCCGCCCGGGGCGTTCAACCGGGCGGGAATGGTCGCGTTCGACACGATCTATCATCCCGAGAACACGATGCTGCTCAAGCTGCGCGCGAGCGCGGGGCAGCGGTGGTCACGGGCTTGGACATGTTCCTCCGGCAGGCGGCGCTCCAGTTCAAGCTCTACACCGGGCTCGAGGCCCCCGTAGAGGTGATGCGTGATGTGCTCTACCGGAAGCTCAGGCCCCTGCGCGACGACGCATGACATCCGAACTGACGCGGTCCTCGCCACACGGTCCTGGGTTGGCGTTGATCGGATTCCGAGGCACTGGTAAGTTGACGGTAGGGCGGATCCTGGCCCGTCGGTTGAAACGGAGCTTCCGGGATTGCGACCGGGAAATCGAGGCGCGCGCCGGCCTATCGATCCGCGCGATCTTTTCCGAGAGCGGCGAATCGGCCTTTCGCGACTGGGAAGAACAGATCCTGGCTGAGTTGACGGCGGGTCGTCCGGAGATCATTCTGGCCACCGGGGGTGGCGCCGTGCTGCGGGAGACCAATCGTCAGCGCCTGCGTGACTTTGGTCTCGTGGTCTGGTTGAAGGCCCATCCGTCGGAGTTGGCTCGCCGCCTCGAAGCCGACATACGCGGCCTGGCCGAACGGCCCGCCTTGACCAACGCCGGGACCCTCGATGAGATCGTCCCGGTGCTCGAGGCGCGGATTCCCCTGTATCAGGAGTCGGCCGACGCGGTCGTCGAGACCGGGGAAAGAAGCCCGGACGAGGTGGCCGACGCCATCCTGGAACTCTGGAAACCTTGAGCATCTCCTACCGAACCCGCGGGTTTGGAATCCCTCTCGCCTGGCCGGAATCTCGCCATGATCTACCTCACCTGGCCGACCTCGGTGGCACTGGGCCTCGGATTCTTCCTGATCGGGACGGTCGTGGGCAGCTTCCTGAACGTCTGCATCTACCGGATTCCCTGGCAGAAGAGCGTCATCTGGCCGGGTTCGCGATGTACGCGCTGCTGGTCGGCGATCTCGGCGCGGGACAATATCCCGATCGTGAGCTGGATCGCCCTGCGGGGTGAGTGCCGGCAGTGCGGCGAACCGATCGCGATCCGCTACCCGATGATCGAGGCCCTGGTTGGTCTGCTCTTCCTCGGAGCGTATGTCCTCGACGTGGCGACCGGTCCGGGGGGGGGCAGTTGGGTTGCCGCGGACCGACTGATCGCGGCTGCCTACCACGCGACGTTCCTGGCATTGCTCGTGGTCGCGACGTTCATCGACTACGACCTGATGATCATCCCTCGCGAGATCACCCTGATCGGCCTCGTCTTCGCCATCGGGATGGGTACGATCTACCCGGGAATCCGGCCGTTGCCCGCGGTCGCCATGACCCATCTCCAGGGCTTCGGCGTGGGGCTGGTCGGGTTCCTGGTCGGTGCCGGTCTGACGCAGTTCGTCCGATTGTCCGCCGGATTCATCCTCAGGCGCGAAGCGATGGGTATCGGCGATGTGGACCTCCTCGGCATGATCGGAGCGTTCATGGGGTGGCAAGCGGCGGTGCTCGCCTTCTTCTTCTCCTCGTTCTTCGGAATCGTGCATGCGGCATGGAAGTTGATCGCCTATGTCCAGAAACGGCTGCGCGGAGGCCAATTATCCAGCAGCGATCGCGAAATGCCTTTAGGGCCCTACCTCAGCATGGCGGCGGCCAGTTTACTGTTCGTATGGCCAGTTTTCTGGGTGAAATGGGCGGCCACGTACTTCAGAACGCTCGCGATGATATTCTGGTGGTTACTGGGGGTTAACGTACCGGACCCAGGTTAACATCCGAGCGATCGCGTCGTGGCGTCACAGTCGGTCGAAGTGCTCGATCCTTCCCGCGTCGGAGACGTGGCGATTCCTCGGCTCCCACAGCCGGAGTAGACTCATGGCTTATCAATACAAGAGACGCAAGCTGGCCATCATTCGCAACTTCTGGGTGTATCGGCGTTTGATCGGCACGGCCATTCTGCTGGGGTTGATGCTCTGGTTCATCCTGGCCAACAACGATCAGGTCACCGTGAAGTTCCCTTTCGGGCTGGGCAAATTGACCAGCTCGACCGGGGTCGTGATCCTGATCAGCGCCCTCGTCGGCTCGGTGGCCACCATCCTGGTGACGACCGTGATCTTCGCCATTCGGCGGCTTCGGACCGTTCAACCCCCGCAAGACCCACCCAACCCGAGCGACCTGAACGAGGATCGACCTCCTCCCAACTATGCGGCGAAAACCACGGAAGGCTTTCCCAATTCTCACTGGTCAAATTGACGAAGATAGAAGGGGAAGGCTTCGAAAGGGTGAGGGCTCAGCCGGAGCTGTCCTGTCCTTGATTGCGCCTCCAGCCTTCTATTCGAAGCCTTTCCCCGAGCACCAGGGGGAGAAGAAACTCGTGTCGTCGGGACGCGTGCATCAATCCGATTCCAACCCGCGCCCGGGCCATGTCGGTACCGGGATTGCGCCACGGTCATGCCGCAAGTCTTCCACGTCCGGGATGGCTCTCGTGGTCCTGAGCCTTGCCGGTCTGAATGCCCAGTGGGGCTGTTCCGGTCGAGGGACGTTCCTTTCCGGAGGCCCGACGGTCGGACAGCTCAAGACCAGCGTGAGTCATCTGGAGTATGAGAACGGCCGGTTGAAGCGGGACATGGCGAAGTTGCAGCAGGAAAACCGCGTCATGGAGGATCGCCTCGTCCAAGAACAACTCGACAATGGCGATCTGACTGCCCAGTTGGACAACGCACGGAACCTCGTCAGCGATCGCGGCCTGGAGCCGGGGGTACGAGCGCGCTCCCGTCAAGGCGGCGGGGGCGATTTCGTGGATGACGGGGTCGGTCCCAGAACTCTGCCGGCGGGTCGATCCGCACCGAAGCGCCGTAAGCCTCCGGTCGCCAGGATTCCCGGCCAGATCGAACCGGCCCCTCCGGGGCAAGAGAGCTCGTTCGAGTCGGAGACGGTGGTCCCCTCGGACACCGCGACGGATCGGTCGAGTCTCCGCCTCGACGAGGACCTGGATCACCACACGTTCTTCGCCGGCCCGCTCCAGTGGACGCCGGTCGCCAACAGGGCCGGCGAGCCCGCCTCGCAGGTTCGCTGAGAATCCGGGAGCCAGGGAGATCGGGGAGGGAGCGATTCAGGTCACCAGATCCAGAATTGGTGCTGGACGTACAACCGCTCCGACCTCACTTGGAGATCCTCGACGCATTCGCACCGGCCGGCCAAGCGCCCGGGCATTGTCGATGGGAGAATCTGAGAGCAGCTGGGTTGGCGTCAACGCTTGCGGCGTTGCGACCGCCCATGCACCTGGCCTGCGGCGTCGGTCGCGTTTCGCACTTTGGCCGATGCGGAGTTCGTCGCGCCGGGAGAGGCGTGCGGTGGGTGCAAATCCGAGCTGAGGGGGAACCGGACCGAGACCGACGTTCCGTAGCCCACCGTGGACGACAGTTCGATCTCCCCGTGAAGTTGCGTCACGAGTTCGCGACAGATTGCCAGTCCCAGACCATTGCCTTCGATGCCGGACTGGTCGTCACGGGCCAATCGGAAGAAGGGCTCGAAGACCATCTCGTGGGCCTCGGCGGGGATGCCCGGTCCCGAGTCGGAGACGGTCACCGACCAGAGATCGGCTGTTGCCTTACCAATAACGCGCACCGTGCCTCCCATCGGGGTGTACTTCAGGGCGTTCGAGACCAGGTTGCCCACGATCTGCTGGCAGCGCGTGGCGTCGGTGACCACCACGGTCTCGGGGGATCCGGCATGGGCGTCCCAGTGGACTTGCCGGGTGGAGGCGATTGGTGCGAACTGGCGATCGATCTCGTGGATCAAGGCGCCGATGGTGAAGCTCCCCAGACAGAGCGGCCGGGAGCCCTGGACGATCCCGGCATAGTCGAGATAACTCCGCGTCAGGCGCAGCAGGTCATCGCAGAGGCCCACCATGGTCAGCAGATGACCCCGCTGATCCGAAGTGAATGTCGTCGTCGACTCGTCTAGAAGCAAGTCGAAACCAGCTTTTAGCGAGATGAGCGGTCGGCAGAGCTCATGACTCAAGCTCGAGAGGACCGACCGCAACTCTCCGGGATCGATCAGCATACGCGCGCCCCTGGGGTTCTCGGGCCGCGGGGAGATTGTGGTCGTTCGGACGTCCATGGCCAACTCGTCCCTGTAGCAATCGAGCGAAAGCAAGGTGCGCGACAGCCATGATCCAGGCCGTTCCGTGGTGTAGGGCCGGCTGTGCGTTGCGGTGCATTGCATTGCGTTGCGGCTCCGCGGGGCTCGCGAAGCGGCGGACTTCATTACGAGACCACGATCTGGTTGGCCAGGAGCGGATGGCCGTCGGTCAGATCCAGGACCGCCTGATGGGCTAATTGCTTCGCATGATACGTACGCGACCGCCCTTGCAGGATGATCTTGTCTTCCGAGTACACCACATGCAGATCGCGAATCCGACCGCTGGCGACCCGGTTGATATGGCCCTCGATGAACTGGGCGAGTTCTTGATGGTTCTTGCCGATCCCGAACCGCCGAAGCTCAGTCCTGGAGTCGTACATCGGCATGCCAGTCTCCCGCCTGATCGGCTCTACGCCTTGACCTGCGGCCTTGCCGAGCGAAGGGATTGCGAGGGAGTCCCGGGATCGTCTGCCCCCGAGATTGTGGGAACAAATGAACTCGTCGGGATTACGAGAGGAGTTCATTTTGTACCATCCTTGATCCCAACCGGCGAATTCATCACTTCGAAGCTGGTCAGCACTGGGGTCAGGAAGGGACCCGGGTTTCCGGCAGGGTCCCCCTGAATATGGATCAGATTACCGAGCTATCACGCCCACGTCAAACATTATTCCCCGTGAGACAGTTCGGAATGTCGGCGGACCGGTCGGGCCATCGGGGCGCTAACTTTGGTCGGGCGCCTCGAGCAATTCATCCGTCTGGATGATGGATTCCGCGAGCTTGGCCATGGGGATGCGGCGATCCTGGCTCTGTCGCTGGAGCAGCCGGAAGGCATCGCTCTCGCTGAGATGCCGACGGGACATGAGGATTCCTTTGGCCCGCTCGATCAATTTCCGCTCGCGGAGTGTGGAGCGGAGTTCGTCCACATCGTCCTGCAGGGCCTTGAGCTCCCGGGCCCGGGCCACGGCCACCTGGACGGCGGCGTGGAGGCTTGGGTTGGTGGCGGGCTTGAGGAGGTAGGAAATCACGCCGTCTTCCACCGCTTGATCGATCAAGTTGGGGTGGCCGTGGGCAGTCAGGATGATCACCGGTGTGCCCGGATCGACGGCAATCTGCCGCGCGGCGGAAAGCCCGTCCAATCCCGGCATCTCGATGTCGAGAAAAACGGCGTCCGGCAGCGTGCGCCACACATCTCGATGGCACGCTGGCCGTCGTTGACGACCGACACGACATCGTAACCCAGTGATTCCAGTTGATTCTGAAGTCCGACGGCGACTGGTTTTTCGTCGTCCGCGATCACAACACGATAAGGCCGAGTCATCGCCGTTGTCCCCTCGATGCACAGGCAGAGTGGTGAGACCGAAAAAACTATCGCAATTCCAATGCCGACTCTTAATAAAACGCGAAGCCCTTCGAGGGCGTTCGTAGCGACACTCAGGACCCACAAGCTTGGATCCAGGTCGGCAAGGTTCCGTGGAGGCCTGGATTCCCTGGTGAACGGGCCCATTCGAACGATCTTGACAGGTTCCTCGTTGATGACACAATGCGGTCAGAGCGATGTTTCACCCGGGCTCGCGGCGGTCGCGGCGCCACGACCGCCCGCAGAGTCTCTGAACGAGCCGCATCACGTGGCCGGCGGAACGCGCGCATGGCGCGACGAGGGCGGAAAGGGTCGAGCGGAACGCCGCCCCCTCGTCGCCGACCCCGAACACGATCGGTTCGCGGGTCTTGGCGGGAATTGCGAGCGTGCCGAACGCCCAGTCCCAGAGGGCGAGAGCAAAGCCGAGGTTCTTGTCGAAATGGGCAGGGTTGGCGGAGTGATGGAGTTGGTGGTGAGCAGGGCTCTGCAGGATCCGGCCGGCCAGTCCGGTGAATGCGATCCACATATGGCTGTGCCGTAGATGCCCGTAGGTCAGGAGAAAGGCCATGGTGAGGATGTTGCCATTCAAAAGCGTGAACGGTCGCACGCCCGGGCCGAAGGCATAGGTCATCACGCCGAACACGATACCCGTAGCGAGCCCGATCCAATTCATGAAGGCGATGATCTCGACGGGGTGCTGGCGCAACTCAGTCAGGGTCGTCATCACCTCCGCCGAATGGTGGACCTTGTGAAACTCCCACAAGGCCGGGATCTTGTGAAAGCCATAGTGGGCGGACCAGTAAGCGAGCTCGTAGGCGAGGATCTGCAGCACGGTCGCGAGCGTGAGGACGATCCAGGCTGGCCAGAGAAGGGGCGCGTGAGGCCCAAATTCGCGCGTCAGCCAGGCGACGATGGCGTCGCGCCAGAAGAACAGGCCAAGGCCCAGCATGCCGTAAGCGGAGGCAAACACGACCGCGTTCAGCGCCCACAGGCGCATGTCGATCAGCGACGAAGGATGGAGGAGAATGCGTCTGGGGAAGATCGAGCGGAGGAAGCCCCTCGCGTTGACGCGTCGGCCACGCGACTGACGGCGCCCAGCATAATAGAGGGCGGAGAACGCCAGCGCGCCGAGGAGCGCAGGGCCGCCATAGGCTGACGAGGCGCTGAAAGTCTCCAGGACCGCGCTCTGCAACGCCGCCCACAGGGCGAGTGGACCGGCCACGGATCTCCCTCGGGGCTCGCGGTTGACGCGGGAAGGCTAGCGCAGGAGGCTTCTTAAAAGGTTAGAGCTGACCGGCGAAAACGCGGGGCGCTGTTCACGCAATCCTCGTCAAGTGGGGGGCGAGCATGGAACAAATCTTGGGCGTAGCGGACTGGCGCGACTTTGCCGTGACGGCGAATTCCGCATTTCTGCTCGCTTTCTCATCCCTGTTCTCGATCATCAATCCGATCGGCGGCGCGTTGATCTTTTACGGCTTCACCAAGGACTTCAGCTCCTTGGACCGGGTGAAGGTCGCGGCGCGCGTCGGGTTCTATTCGCTACTCATCATGTTCGGGGCGCTGTGGGCCGGGACCTATGTGCTGAGCTTCTTCGGCGTTTCGATCGACGCCTTGCGCATCGCTGGCGGGGCGGTGATCGCCCTTAGCGGCTTCCAGCTCTTAACCACGAGCAATTCCCATCCGGACCAAAAAAGCCACGAGCGGGAAGCCGTGCCGGACAGCGGCGACGATCCGATGCAACTCGCGTTCTTTCCCTTGACGCTGCCGTTCACCACCGGGCCGGGCACTATTGCTGTCGCGATCACGATCGGCGCTGAGCGGCCGTTGAACGGCGTCGGTCTGCTTGCGTTCTTCCTCGGCGCGAGCGTCGCGGCGGTCGCCAACGCCGCAATCATCTGGATCGGCTATCGCTTCTCTGATCGCCTGACCGGGCTGATGGGGCCCACGGCGCGGCAGGTCATCGTGCGGCTGATGGCGTTCCTTCTCATGTGCATCGGCGTGCAAATCCTGGTGACCGCAATCGGGGATCTGGTCGTCAAATGGCGCGTCGCCTAGAGGCGCGCCGCCTTTTCCGCCTGATAGAGCGCACGGTAGCGCTTGAGGCGCAGGCCGTGGGCGGCGGCGCGCCCCGGATCGGGCTTGAACTCGCGCTGGATAGCCGGACGCGCGCACACCGCTTCGACACTTCCGGCGCCTGCGGCAAGCATGCCGAGCCTCGCCGCGCCAAGCGCCGCGCCCGCTTCCGCGCCGGAAGCGAGATCGATCGTCAAGCCGGTGACGTCGGCGATCATTTGCCCCCAGAATTCCGACCGCGCTCCGCCACCAACAAGCAATGGCCGGATCGGCCGCGCGCCGGCCGCGTCCAGAACGTCGACCCCGTCGGCGAACGAGAAGGCAACGCCCTCCATGACCGCGAAGACGAGCGCGGCAGCGCCATGCTCGGCCCGTAGGCCGGCGAACATTCCTGTCGCCTCGGCGTCGTTATGCGGCGTGCGTTCGCCGCTGAGATAGGGCAGGAAGATCGGCGCGGAGGCGACCGCGCCCTTCGATTGGGCGAAGGCCGCAGCGCCGGCGATCAACTCGCCAATATCGCGCTCGCGTCCCAGGACGGCGGCGATCCAGGCGAGCGAGGAGGCGGCCGACAGCATCACCGCCATGCCGTGCCAGCGATGCGGCAACGCGTGGCAAAATGCATGCAGCGTCCGCTCGGGCAAGCTGACGAAGCGATCGGTGACCGAAAAAATGACGCCGGAGGTGCCGAGCGAAACGAAGCCCGCCCCTGGCGCGGTTGCGCCGACGCCGATCGCGGAGGCGGCGTTGTCGCCGCCGCCGCCCGCAATCGGAATCTTGCGCCCCGCGAGGCCCCAGGCGGCGGCGATTTCCGGCGCGAGATGAGCCGAAACTTCCGATCCCTCGACCAGGCGGGGCATTGCCTTCTCGGTCAGGCCGGTCGCCGCAAGCAGGTTTCCGTCCCAGCGCCGCCGCCCGACATCAAGCCAGAGCGTCCCCGAAGCGTCCGACATCTCCGAGACGGCTTCGCCCGAGAGGCGCAGGCGGACATAGTCCTTGGGCAGCAGCACCCGCCTGGTCGCCTTGGCGATCTCGGGCTCGTGCGCGGCGACCCACAGCATTTTCGGCGCTGTGAAGCCGGGCATGGCGAGATTGCCGGTGCGCTGCTCGAGATCGGGAACGCGGCGCTTGAGTTCGTCGCATTCCGCGAACGAGCGACCGTCGTTCCACAAAATCGCTGGCCTCAGCGGTTTGTCCTGCGCGTCGAGAAGCGTCGCGCCATGCATCTGGCCCGAGAGACCGATGCCGGACAGCGCCGCGAACTCGGACGGAGCTTGGCGGCGGATGGCGGCGACCGCGGCCTCGACTCCCTCGACCCAGTCCGACGGGTCCTGCTCGCTCCATAACGGATGAGGGCGCGAAACGCTGAGCGGGATCGACGCTTCCGCGAGCACGCGCTGCTCGAGATCGACGAGCAGCGCTTTCACCGACGAGGTGCCGATGTCGAGCCCCAGAAACGTCTCTCTTGCTCGCTCAGCCATCGTCGCCTCCCTGGAGGAGGCCACCATAAACAAAAAGCCCCGGCCTTGTCGCCGGGGCTCAGGATCGAGCGCGTCAGATTGTTGAGATCAGGCGACCTTCAAGTTGCCTGCTGACGAGCGTCCGGTGCGCTTGTCGGCGACAATCTCATAGGCGACCTTCTGCCCTTCGTTGAGGTCGCGGAGCCCCGCGCGCTCAACGGCGCTGATATGGACAAACACGTCCTTGCCGCCGTCGTCAGGCTGGATGAAACCAAAGCCTTTCGTTGCGTTGAACCATTTGACGGTTCCCGTAGCCATAGATGCAGTCCCGTAGATCAAGTTGAAGTGAGCGGCCGGATGTCGCCGTCCGCTATCGGTGCGGAAGGCTTCCTCGTCGCGCCGCATGACGCGATGTCGAGTTGTCAGTCGAACATCGATGGACGCCGAATAGCCAGACAAGGTGTTTAAATCAAGACAACCGCTCGTGATCCGGGCGAGTTCATGGGTCGCGGACGCAGCGGCTTCGTCGGCCAACATCTCCAGCCCCGTATGGGCAAAAGCATGTTTACAGCCGTGCGCCGACGGCATGGGCAATTTGTGATCCAGCCTCGTAATAGCCTTCCCAGAAGGCCGGAAAAGCGCGGGCGCGTCCGGCTCGGTGACCGGCAGCGGCAAGTCCTTTTCGGTTAATTTTCCGAGAAGATGGTCCGCGAGCAGGCGGCCGAACACCGTGCCGGTGCCGATGCCGCGTCCGTTATAGCCGCAGAAAGTCACGACATTCTCTGCGAGCCGGTGAAAGCGCGGCAGCGCGTTCGAGGTCATGCCCATCATTCCGTACCATTGCGCTTCGAACTCGACCTCGCCCAATCGCGGGAACGTCTTCTTGAGCGCGCGCATAGCCCAGGCGCGGTGGACGTTAAGGCCCGCCAGGCGCAGCGCGCCGATGCTGCCGAATAGAAGCCGTCCAGCTTGATCGAAGCGGAATGAGTTCATGATGAGCCGAGTGTCCCAGCAGCCCTCGCGGCCCGGCAGGATCGAGGCCGCAAGCTCGGGCGCGAGCGGCCGCGTCGCGAAATTGAAATAGGGCACGCGGATCTGCTCCCGCTTCCCCTGCGGCCATTGCGCGCCCTCGGCGTAGGCGTCGGTCGCGACCGCAACCCGGTCGGCCGCGACTGTCCCGCCGTCGGTTGTAAGCCTCCAGACCTTGCCGGTTCGCTCGGCCGAACGCACTGGACTTCGGGTGTGGATCGCGGCGCCAGCGGCGATCGCGGCGCCGGCCAGCCCGCGCGCATAGGCGAGCGGCTGGATCGTGCCGGCGCGCAGGTCGAGCAGCGAGCCCGCATAGATGTCGACGCCGATCCGCCGCGCCGTCTCCTCGCGGCTGAGAACTTTCACCGGCGCGCCGCGAGCGCCCCATTGCCGCGCACGCTCCTCGATCTTGGCGAGGCCCGAACGTCCAATCGCGCAGTGCAGCGTGCCGTTGCTTCACCAATTCGCAGTCGATCCCGTGCTTCTCGACCATGGCGTAGACCTCCGCCGGGCCGCCGCCGAGCAGCTTGAGCAACCGCTCGCCATAGTCGGCGCCGAGCCTCTTCACAATCTCGTCGGGCGCAAGCCACATGCCGGCGTTGACCAGGCCGACGTTGCGCCCCGCGCCGCCGAAGCCGATCTCGACCGCCTCGAGCGCGACGACCTTCGCTCCCGCCTCGGCCAGCCGAAGCGCCGTCGAAAGCCCGGTATAACCGCAGCCGACAATTGCGACGTCGGCCCGGACCTCGCCCTTGAGCGGCGAGGTCGGCGGCGCCGGGGGGGCGGTGATTTCCCAAAGGCCGTGCGAGAGCGGATCGTTTTTCATGCCGTCCGATGATATCAGGGATCTTTCGCCGATGAGAACTGTAACGAGACTCAGTTTGGCGCAATCGCCATCGCGCCGGCGCGAGGGGCGGCAGCGCGGCCGAGGCAAAAGCAGGCCTCTCCACGGCCGGCGCCTTGCGTCAGAACAGCGCCGCGGGAATTCCCCTCGATTCAGCCACAATTCATCCCGGCACTAGCATGCGCTCGACGTCGCCCGCGGCGCCGAATAGAACAGAACCTGAGCCCGCCGGATCAACCGGACGTAGCCGAAGAGGCGCTTCAAATGAGCTCCTTTCATGGACCCGATCTCGGCCCATTCAAATGGGACGATCCGCTGCTGCTCGAGGCTCAGCTCACTGAGGACGAGCGGATGATCCGCGATACGGCGCGGGACTTTGCCGCTCGCGAGCTCGCGCCCCGGATCCAGAAGGCCTATCTCGAGGAAAAGACCGACCCGAAGTTGTTCCGGCTGATGGGCGAAGCGGGATTGCTCGGGGTGACGCTGCCGCAGGAATTCGGCTGCGCGGGCGCAGGCTACGTCTCCTACGGCCTTGTTGCGCGCGAGGTCGAGCGCGTCGACTTCGGGCTTCCGTTCGATGATGAGCGTGCAGAGCTCGCTCGTAATGTATCCGATCCACGCCTATGGCGACGCCGACCAGCACCAAAAATACCTGCCAGGCCTCGCGCGGGGCGAACTCATCGGCTGCTTTGGCCTCACCGAGCCGAACGCCGGCTCCGATCCGGGCGGCATGACCACGCGGGCCGAGAAGATCGACGGCGGCTATCGGCTCATTGGCTCGAAAATGTGGATCAGCAACGCCCCGATCGCCGACGTCTTCGTGGTGTGGGCGAAGTCGCGCGCGCATAACGATCAGATCCGCGGCTTCATCCTCGAAAAAGGCATGAAAGGCCTCTCCGCGCCGAAGATCGAGGGCAAGCTCTCGCTGCGCGCCTCGGTCACCGGCGAGATCGTGCTCGACAATGTCGAAGCGCCGGAAAGCGCGCTCCTGCCCAACGTCGCTGGCTTGAAAGGGCCGTTCGGCTGCCTGAACCGCGCTCGCTACGGCATATCCTGGGGCGCGATGGGCGCGGCGGAGGATTGCTGGCTCGGCGCCCGCCAATACGGCCTTGACCGCAAGCAGTTCGGCCGGCCGCTCGCTCAGACGCAGCTGTTTCAAAAAAAGCTTGCCGACATGCAGACCCGGATCGCGCTCGGCCTCCAGGCGTCGCTCAGGGTCGGACGGCTGATGGACGAGGGCAGGGCGGCGCCGGAGATGATCTCGCTCGTCAAGCGCTCGAATTGCGGCGATGCGCTCGACATTGCGCGGGCCGCGCGCGACATGCACGGGGGTAACGGCATCCAGATCGAATACAAGGTCATGCGCCACCTCGCCAACCTCGAGACCGTCAACACCTATGAAGGGACGCATGACGTTCACGCGCTGATCCTCGGGCGCGCGCAAACCGGCCTGCAGGCGTTCTTTTGAGCGCGAGCGCGCTCGCCGGCGTGCGCGTGGTCGAGCTCGCGCGCGTGCTCGCCGGCCCGACGACCGGACAGACGCTCGCCGATCTCGGCGCTGACGTCATCAAGGTCGAGAATCCCGAAGGAGACGAGACGCGCGCCTGGGGACCGCCGTTCATCGAAACGGACGGCAAGCGGTCAGCCGCTTATTTCCATTCGTGCAATCGCGGCAAGCGCTCGATCGTCGCCGATTTCGCGACCGAGCGGGGGCGCGAGATCGTGCGCCGGCTCGCGGCGCGCTCGGACGTATTGATCGAGAATTTCAAGGTCGGGGGCCTGCGGAAATTCGGGCTCGACTACGAGAGCCTGAAATTGATCAATCCGCGCCTCATCTATTGCTCGGTGACCGGCTTCGGACAGACAGGGCCTTACGCGAAGCGCGCCGGCTACGACTTCCTCGTTCAGGGCATGTCGGGAATCATGAGCATCACCGGCGAGCCGGATGGCTCGCCGCAGAAGGCGGGTGTCGCGATCAGCGATCTGTTCACGGGGCTTTATGGCGTCATCGCCATCGAGGCGGCTTTGATCACGCGTGAGCGCAGCGGCAAGGGCCAACACATCGACCTTGCGCTGTTTGACTCGATGATCACGATGCTCGCCAACCAGGCGATGAACTATCTGGCGTCCGGCCAGTCGCCGAAGAGGATGGGCAACGCCCATGTCAATCTCGCGCCCTACCAGACGCTGCCGGTCGCGGACGGCTGGCTGATCGTGGCGGTCGGCAACGACGGACAGTTCGCGCGACTCTGTGTGGTGCTGGGGCTGGAGTCCCTGGCGCGCGACCCGCGCTTCGCGACCAACCCTGGGCGGGTGACCAACCGGGTCGAGATGGAGCGCGAGCTCAAGGCGAAGACCTCTTCGTGGAAGCGCAACGATCTTCTTGCCGCGCTAGAGGCGGCGGTGGTGCCAGCTGGCCCGATCAACACGATCGCCGATCTGTTCGCCGATCCGCAGTTCAAGGCGCGGGGCATGCGGATCGAGCCTCAGGAAACGCCCGGCATTCGTAGCCCGATCCTCATGAGCGACAATCCGCTTACGCTCGAACGCCGTTCGCCGATGCTCGGCGAGCATCAAGCGGAGATATTGCGCGAGATCGGGCTTGAGGAGAGCTGACGGCGCGGCTTGACGGCGCCGAGGCGCGGGCGGCAAATCGGCCATGAGCGAGGCCGGGATGAGCGCGATTTGAAACGTCTGCGTCTATTGCGGATCGAGCGATGGCGACGACGCCCGGTTCGGCGATGCGGCGGAAGATTTCGGGAGGGCGCTCGCGGCCGAAGGCGTCGGCCTCGTCTATGGCGGCGGCGGCGAAGGACTGATGGGCGCCTTGCTCGGTCGACCCTCGCGGCCGGCGGCTATGTGACCGGGATCATCCCGAGCTTCCTCATCCGCAAGGAGCATGCGCTGACCGCCGCTCAGGAAATGCTGGTCGTCGAGGATATGCACGAACGCAAGCAGGCGATGTTCGATCGCGCTGACGCTTTCGTCGCCTTGCCTGGCGGGGTCGGCACGCTGGAAGAATTGGTCGAGCAGCTGACCTGGGCTCAGCTCAATCGTCACACGAAGCCAATCCTCATTGCCGATGTCGGGGGCTTCTGGCGCCCGCTGCTCGCCCTGCTCGCACACATGCGTATCGAAGGCTTCATTCGCGAAGGCTTCGAGGCGCGTTATCTTGTGGCCGAAAACATAGGGGACGTGCTGCCGATGCTGCGCGCCGCCGCGGAGCGCCACTCAGCGGAGCGCGAGCCTCAGGACCCGGTCTCCC
Source organism: uncultured Planctomycetota bacterium (assembly GCA_963845755.1). Taxonomy (GTDB): domain Bacteria; phylum Planctomycetota; class Planctomycetia; order Isosphaerales; family Isosphaeraceae; genus CAWJTV01. The sequence continues at coordinate 804 of CAWJTV010000030.1, read as the reverse complement.
CTCGCAACATGTGATGGTGAGTGATGGTGAGCCGCGCGCCAAGTGCGGCGACGCTTTAGGTCTCGGGTTTACCTTCGCCATCGTGGCGCCATCGTCACGAGCGCATGTCTCATGCCGCTCGAGCGCGGGAGGAGATTCATGACGAGATGGACCTTGGCGGCGATGTTGGCCACGGCGCTCTGCGGCTCTGTCGTCGCGCCGGCGCTGGCTCAGAACGCGGCGCCGGGCGCAGCCACGCCCACGAAGCTCAAGCCGAAGACGTCGGAGGGCGCGTCCACAGTCACGGTGATAGTGACGAACTCGCGCAAGGCCGATCTCGTCCAGCTGCAGGCGGCTGAAAGCGGCCTGGTAAGCTGGAAGAGAGTGCTCGGCGCGCTGAAATCCGGCAGCCACGCTTCGGCTCAACTGCCGCGGCCCTTCAATTGCCGCGTCGACTTGCACGGAACCTTCAGCGACGGTCAGTCGATGGACGCGTCCGACGTCGACGTCTGTCAGCAAAAGACGCTCAACCTGACTGACTGAGCGCAGGCGCCTCCGGCTCGGGGCCGGAGGCGTCGGGTTAGAGTTACTTCTGGCCGAACAGCTCGGCGACATATTCCCAATTTATGAGGTGATCGACCCACGCCTTCAGGTAGTCGGGGCGGCGATTGCGATAGTCGATGTAGTAGGAGTGCTCCCACACGTCGACGCCGAGGATCGGCTTCGCGCCGTGGACGAGTGGGTTTTCGCCATTCGGCGTCTTCATCACCTGAACCTTGCCGTCCTTGACTGCGAGCCACGACCAGCCGGAGCCGAACTGCGTGA
>CAWJTV010000029.1:0-460272 GCA_963845755.1 uncultured Planctomycetota bacterium | reverse complement strand
TCTCCTGCGCTGGCGAATCGGACGTTAGATGGGCTCCAGCAGTTGTTGGAGCAACGCTTTGGCACCCGAGGCCATCGGCGTGACGAAGCCAAGGTCCATCTGGTCCGCTATGCGGATGACTTCATCATCACCAGCACCTCACGAATCCTCCTGCAACGCGAAGTCCAACCTCTCGTGGAACACTTCCTACGTCAGCGGGGTCTCGAACTCTCCCACGAGAAAACCAGGATCACGCATTTGGAGAACGGCTTCGATTTCCTTGGCCAAACGGTCCGACGTTACCGCAGTGGCAAGGTCTTGACCAAGCCATCAAAACGAAGCGTCAAGACCTTCTTGACCAAGATCCAGGAAACGATCGACAACTCGGGGAGCATGACGGCTGGAGACTTGATCCTGCGTTTGAACCAACAGATCAAAGGCTGGACCATGTACCATCGTTATGTCGCGAGTAAACGCACCTTCACGACTGTGGACAACCGAATCTTCTGGAAGCTGAAACGATGGTGTCATCGACGCCATCCGCAGAAGAGTTGGAAGTGGATCAAGACGAAATACTTTCAACAAGTGGGTCACCGAGACTGGGTGTTCACGGGCACAATCCGTGACAGCACGGGCAAGGGCCGACCCATCCAGCTCATGAACGCCGTGGGAGCCAAAATCCTGCGGTGGGTGAAGATTCGGAGTGCCGCCAACCCCTACGATCCGGAGTGGGAACTCTACTTGGAAGAACGGCTGGCCTGGAAGCTCAGCCACACTCTGGCGGGTCGAGGACGGATCGAATATCTCTGGAAGGAACAGCAGGGACGTTGCGTGGTGTGCAGGCAAGCACTTCACGCCGAAGAGCAACCCTGGCACATCCACCATCGGGTCTGGCGCAGTCACGGTGGCCAGGAGACGTGTGACAACCTGGAAGTGCTCCACGCCAACTGCCATCGACAAGTCCACGCCCAGAAGCAATCGCTGAAGAACCCAGCCGGAGGGGGAGGGAGGAGAAACTCCCGGGAGACTGAAAAGAAAGAGAAAAGAGGAAAGAAAAAATAAAAGAGGGAAGAGGGGGGAGAGAATTACAGAAAAACAAAGGAGAAAGAGGGAGGAGGAGTGGGGGGGGGGGGAAAAAGCGCGACAAAAGGTTTTTAGACGGGAACCGGGGGAAATTTTTTTTTGTTTCTAGGCTGGGTTGATTAGCGACAATTAGATTTCCTTGTCAACGACAATTAGAATTCCCTACTCGGCCATAGTGTACAAGCCCCTGGGATTCTGGCCAATTGACCATCCCTCTCGCCTCTGGGATCAACCATTCCTGCGCTCGTTCATCCCTCCTCTCGTGCGTCTGTCGGTTCCACCGGCTTTTGACGCGACTTCTTGGCCTGCTCGGCTCGGTAGCTCGGAACGTTCAACTCCACGATCACGCTATGGTGCACCAGCCGGTCGATGGCGGCGGCGGTCGTCATCGGATCCTTGAAGATCGCCTCCCATCCCGAAAACGGCAGGTTGCTCGTCAGCATCACGCTCCCGCGCTCGTACCGTTCCGCCAGCAGGTTGAAGAGCACCTCCATCTCGTCCCGGCTGTATTGTACGTATCCAATATCGTCAAGGATCAGCACCTCATATCGGGAAATCTTCTTGAGAAAACCGCGAAGCTTCAGGTCGCGCTTCGCGGCCAACAGATCTTGAACCATCAAGGCGCACGTCGCGAACATCACCTTCCGCCCCGAGCGGATCAGTTCCTGCCCGATCGCGCACGCCACGTGGCTCTTGCCACTGCCGGGATTCCCGAATATGAGCACATTGTCATTTCGTCCAACAAAATCGCCTTCGAGCAGAGTTCTGACCTGCTGCGCCGCCTTGGACGGCAGTCGCTTCAGGTCCAGGCTTGACAGGTTCTTTTCCATGAACAGCCTCGATTCTCGCAACAACCGCTCGACCCGGTGGGAACGCCGCGACTCGCACTCGCGCTCCGCCAGATCCAGGAGGTAACGTTCGTAACTGGTCAACTCCTGACGGGCTCGTGCCGCCGCCGATTCGTACGCCTGCCGGATCGTCGGCAGGTGGAGCTCGCGAAGGCAGTCCGTCAGAGACTCATGCACATCGATTGGCTTACTGATGGAATATCCTCCCTGGTCTCGAGTAACAGGTCGTACATCGACAAATCCACCGTCGTGACGACCACCTCCATCGCGCGAGGCAGGCCCAGGTCGTGACCCAGGTGCTCCGTGACGACGGTCGGGGTGATCGGCATGTTCCCGTCCAAGAGCCGGCCCAGGACGGCGTCAACCCCGACTTCCGACTCCTTCGCCGCCAACTCCAGGATCCGGAGATAATCCTTGGTGGCGCGGGCCGGGCTTTGTGCCAGCAAGACGTCGTAGGCTCGGCGAAACCGGCCGGTTGGGAACATCGCGTCCCGGTGCCGATAGGCCGCGAACGCCCCCGGCTTGCGCACCAACCAGTCGATCACGTGCCGATAGTTAATCACGTGTTTGTTGTGGCCGCGCTGCCGAGGGACCCTTTCAATCAGCGCCGCGCCGTGCCACACCTCCAGGCATTCCGCCATCACATGGACATCGACCTGTTCACCGATGAGTCGGCTCGGCACCGAGTAGGTGTTGGAGCCAACCCGGATCGTACTCCCCTGGGTGACCCGCACCCGGCGCCGGTGCCAGGCGTCCACCCGCCGCGAGGGGAGGTCCTTCAGCAACAGTCGTTCCTCGGTGAACCGCGGGATCCGTCCGCTGTTGCGCTGAGCGAAGACCTGGCGAAGGAACAGCTCGTAGGCTGCTCGGTCGGCGAAATCGCGGCCGCTGCGCAACATCAGGGCCTGATCCATCGCTTGTTTGAACCGGTTATGACTCTGTTCGGCGTCTCCGTTCTGGTTGGCCTTACCAGCCTGGATGGCTTGAGGTGCCATGCCATAGTGGGCCATCAAGGCGCGGTATCGTTGCTGGAACAAGTCCCGATCGCCGAGGTTGTTGACCGCGGCCGTGAGCCGATCGGTGCGATGAGTCTGGGGAACCCCTCCCAGTTCCCAAAGGGCGTTCTGGAGCCCCTGGCTGAGGCTCTCGAAACTTTCGGAGAAACAGACGGTGCCGGTCTCCCAGTTGGAGTAGGTCAGAACGAAGTGATAGACCAGGTGATCGAACGATTGGCCAGCGAGTGTGACCTGCAAATCGTTCAGGGAAGTGAAGTCGGAGGCGCCAACGCGCCGGGCGTGTGGATCTGATCGAAGAAAACCTCCTTGGGTGGACCGTCGGTGGCCCGCCACGCTTTGATCTTCCGTTGCAAGGTCCGGAGCTGGCCGTCGGGGAACCGGCCCGGGAAGCGATGCTGAAGATCCTCAAACAGGGTCTTGGCTTGGAGCCCCGGGTTGAGCACCAGCCGATCGTGGAGTTCCGGCCAGACTTCCTGGAACGGATCCTCCCGGGTCCGCCAGGTCTTGGGAGTCCACGATTCACTGGGCAGGCGATCCGAGTCTCGGTACTTTTGAGCGGTCTTGGCGTCCATACCCACCTTCCAAGCCGCACGGTAGAGCGGCATTCCCTCGCCGAGAAGCTGGCGAAGCTTGAGAACCTGGATGTCCTTGGTCATGGTGGTTGCCTCCTGACCGAGGAGGAAACCACGTAGTGAACAACCAAGCGAGAGGAGGCGGGAATTCTGATTGTCGCTGGGCGGGAATTCTAATTGTCGCTAATCACTGGGTCAAAAAACAAAGTTTGACCCGAATCCCCCAAGTTCCCCGAGTGCCAGCCCATTCGTCGATCAACGATTGTAGGCGGAAAAACGGAGACATAGTGAATATTGACAATTGTACGACACCGGCTGGCCAGCGATCAAGCACGCCCCATTATTTCGCGGAACGTACCTGAACTGCGATAATGCAGTTCTCCCATTTCGCCCGTTGTGATAAGTTCATAGATATGTAAATTCTTAAAAACGGTCTCATGATCGGTCCAGCCGGAGATCACCGCTTCCCACGCCGCCGGCGGCGGCATCAAGAAGACATATCGGTTATGCCCCCGCTTGCGCGCCTCGATGATTAAGCAACATCTTCGCATCGACTCGGCATCGAGAATGAGTCCGTCGTAAGGACCGCTATAGAATTGGCCCTGGGTTAGGACATTAGTTCCAACACAGCTTCTATGATTGCATACGCGCATGTTCTCCAACCCATCAGAGAACTTTGGATTCCGCGCTGTCGCTCCGCGAGAAGCAAATTGACCGCGAATCGCGTGCCACAAGTGGGCGGTGGATGATAAGAGGCGGTGGCGTTGGTTTTTTGAAACTCGGACCATCCGACTGAGGCGCTGGAATCCGGCCATGCGAATCATCGTGTTCGCCCATCGTTCGATCCTCGATGAGACGTGACGGCCCACCTCCGCCGGCAGGCCATCCCGACTTACCTGATCGACGCTAAAATTGTTATCGTAGACTCGGAAAATCGTGAACGAATGGACAGAAATCGCGTTTCATTGGCCTTCTCATTGGTAGTATAGAACATCCGACGCTAAATGATGCTTAACGCTTCGGATCACGCGGGCTTAAAGGCGATACCGTTAAATGAGTCGCAAGCCGTTATTTCCGGGGAGGTTGTGAATTCTTCCCCCTTACGAAGGGGGGATACAGGGGGGTGAATTCCGGACGATACCTCAGGAGTCCAGCGATCCGGAACCCCCCTGTATCCCCCCTTCGTAAGGGGGGAGCGTCTTGGAAGCCGTTTCCTCGGCATAGGTTACGGCTTATTCAACGGTATTGGGCTTAAAGGTGGGGAAGGGGAGAGCCAGGTATGCTAGGTCAACGACTTTGACAGGAACCGGCAGGGTGGAATAGGATGGGTCTGTTTATGATTGCCACCTATCTTGACGCCATCCGCCGCGGCGTGGCAAGATGCCAAAGCATGAGTGGCTCATGCCGCGTGGGTGGTCGGAGCTCGAACCTCGTAGAGGGTTCCGTCATGAGAACGGGCGCATTCTCGATCGCGACGATTTTCCTTCTCCTGGGGACGGCGGCGTTCGGTCAAAAAGGCGATACAGGTCGGGCGGCCAAGCTGGCGCAGGCCGCTGCGCTGGCTAAGCAAGGCGGCGCCGAAAACCTGCAAAAGAGCTTCCGCATCTACGACCAGCTTGCCGGGGCCGGCAACGCGAAAGCGATGGGCGAGCTCGGAAACTGTTATGCGAACGGCCTCGGTGTCGCCAAGGATTCGCTCAAGGCGGCCGAATGGTTCCGGCGTGGAGCCGCCGGCGGTGACGCCAGGTCGATGGGGGGCTTCGGGCTTTGTTTCGCCAAGGGCGAGGGCGTGCCTCAAGACTGGAAGAAAGCCGTGGAGTGGTACCAAAAGGCCTACTTCGCGGGCGATTATTCCACAGCCACTGCCTGTCTCGGGGATTGTTACGCGAAAGGTCAGGGAGTGGCTCAGAACTGGGAAAAGGCCGTGCTCTGGTATTTCCGCGGGTCAGGGGGGGCAATTCCCACGCCATGACTAGCCTTGGCATTTGCTACCAGAACGGCACCGGCGTCGACAGGAAGGATCTTAGCAAGGCGTTCGAATGGTACCAAAAGGCGGCCAAGGCGGGCGAACCTCTCGCCATGAACAACCTCGCCATGTGCTATTTAATGGATGATGGCATACCGCCGGATCCGGCAAGAGCCATGGAATGGTTCACGAAGGCAGCCAGGGCGGGCGAGCCCATGGCGATGTGCAACCTGGGATTTTGTTACGCGGAAGGCATCGGGGTCGTCAAGGATGATTCCCAGGCTGCGGAGTGGTACGAGAAGGGGGCCAATGCCGGCGACACCGACGCCATGCTCGGTATCGGAAGCTGCTACCAGAACGGCACAGGGGTTGCCAGGGATGCCTCCAAGGCCGTGGGATGGTACCAGAAGGCGGCCCAGGCTGGAAACATCGATGCTCTGTTCGACCTTGGTGTTTGTTACGCAGAAGGCACGGGGGTCACCAAGAATCTCTCCCAGGCCGTGGAGTGGTACCGTAAAGCAGCCGACACAGGGGATGCTCGCGCCATCAACGCCCTCGGGGTCTGTTACCAGAACGGGAATGGGGTCCCGAAGGACCCTGCAAAGGCGGTCGAGTGGTTTCAGAAGGGGGTGGAGTCGGGCGACGCAGTCGCCATGTTCAACCTCGGGAAGTGTTACGCGAACGGCCAGGGTGTTCAGAAGAACCTTATTGTGGCTATACGGTGGCTAAACAAGAGCGTCGTCGCAGGGTACCAGCCCGCGAGAGCGGCGATCCGCGAACTCACGATGTCCAGGACCGCCCAAGCTCCGAAGCCGTCCGGTGCAGTGGCCGGGAATGAGGAATCGGACTCGGGTCCGGATTTCCCGGACGCGATTTTTCGATTCGGCAGACCCGTGTCGAGACCGCGTGAGGCGTCGGCCTCCAGTCCGGGTACGTCCGACGACGAAAATCGCAGGCTCCAGGCATATCGCAGATCCCAAGAAGCGGAGCGTAAGCGAGCGGAAGATAGAGGCAGAATGTACATCATGAATCGCCCCCGGAGATAGATGAAGCGGCAAGGCGCCATCCTCCTGGGCCCTGTCCTGCATATCGATGTCTCCGGTCCGAACACGGTCCCGCGGCCGGGTTGTCACCACCGCGGACCGGAATACCAGGGGACATCGCTAAATCACCCTGCGGGTTGGGCAATCCGGAGAGGCGATCGCCTCTCCTGACGAATCGATTCGGCAGCCTGGCGGTCTTCCCACTCCGGAGCGAAGAGATCGAGCGCATTGCGGAGCAGTTCGGCGGGGGACAGGCCGGCGGAGTTCGCAAGACGAACCAGGTTCTCTTGAACGTCGATCGGGTCGAGATGGGGATACGACAGAGCGACGGACATCCGATTGGCTCCGCACGTCAGAATCTTCCCAGGCTGCTACGACTCGTCATTCGAATCTGATTTCGAGAGGACCTCGAGATCGATGAGGTCCTTTGGCCGTCCCGAGGCAGCCTTGTTGACCAGGAGAGTCTGCCTGTCCACGAAGATCATGATCAGCCCGTGGACACAATCCTGGATGCGACGCTCCCAGGCATCCGCGAAGGAAACACCGCTGACGGAAGTTAATAAGTCGATGCGGTTGGGAGGATGGCCTAGTTGGACGATCGCGCCGGGTTCCAGAAAAACTCTCGGGGTCAAGCCCAGGCTGCCAAATCCGAACTGATCCAGGACGGCCACCAACTTACGTGCGTTTTCTTCCGACGCTTCGATAAACACATCAATGTCGCCCGTCATTCGAGGATAACCGTGATAGGCGACGGCATGTCCTCCGACGATCAATTTATCGCACGTCATGAGAGTTTAATAATTCGACAAACTCTCTCAAGTCTTTCCGGAGCGTCCTCATCGCCGTCCGTCGGCCAGCCACGGTTCAACTCCCAGAGGATTTCGAGGCGTTGATGCGGAGTCAGGTTACGATAGTACTCCCGATCCGCACGATCGCTTTCCTCGAATGACCGGAAAACCTTCACGACCTTTTCCATCGCGTCTCTCACCACCTCGTGACAACGGAGCCTGTGCCTCGCGTGATGTCGCGTGGCTGCTCCAGGTTCTCCACGCGATTGTAACCATTAACGGCGTTTACTGTGTAGTCATCAATCGGCGACTTACGCGGAACCTTCATGGAATCCCAGTGCGTTTGGTAGCCTTGTGGGTCGCTTTTCTTGAGCCAGTTCAGGGTTGGCGTCCAGATATAACTATTGATCAAGTAAACCAGGTCATCGAGTGCAATGCCGGTAAACGAGGATGGACAATCGTAGTATCGGATCGTCAGCCGACCTTCGTCGATATAAGGGTAAAGGTCTGCAATGTCCGGTGCCCACCAGCTATCGAACAACTGCTCCTGGCGTAGGCTCTTCAGCCGCCTCGCCATCTCTTTGGTGCCCATGAAGACCTCCACGTGCTTTATTCCGGAGTTCATTAGTGAATTAAACATGTCGTCGAGCGTATGGCCCGTGAAGCAGATCACGCGTGCCCTGTCGGCTCCGAGCCGCTTTTTCCACCAGACCAGCATGTCGATGGCCGCCGACCTTTCACCGAATCCGAAAAACCGGAGTTTCTCGGGGTCACGTGACTTCCCGGAGGCGGAACAGCGTTGCGCGACCTCATCCACAAGCCGGCGAAACTCATTGGCCTCCGCGCTGCGGACCCAGTTGGTCAATTCCAGCACGTTCTCAAGCCGGTGGGGCAGGGGGGGCTCCACATCGTCGATCCGCACCGGAATCAGCTTGGTGTCTGCCGCGTGGGCTTCATTTCGCACCCACTTCGACTCGACCGAATGCCTCGATCACAGCACAACGACAGCGGAAGCCGCTTTGATCTTCTCTTCGATGACCCTGGTGAACTGGGTTCCGGCGTTAATGTCTTTATCCCACCAAACCGAGAAGCCGTGCCCGGTCAGGAACTCACCGATCATGGCAGCCTGGACCCTGTCCTGGCGGGCGTAGCTGATGAAGACATCGGCCATCGGTGGTTCGCTCCGTTGCGGCTTGTCGCCGACAAACCAAGATCAGCGGGCCGCCGCAGGTGGGTCCGTTGCATCAGTATGTCAGGCTGCTGCTTAAGTGTGTTCGATAAGAATGAGCGCTCGGCCCGAAGAACCAGGCATCCTGAGACGGCGTCAGTCGGCGCAGCCCCCAGGGGCTGGCCTCGACATCTTCGTCATATTGTCCGACCGCTCTCAGAGTCTGTCCCGGAAGCCTCAACGGCCGTCTGGTAGGGTGCTCTGTGAGCACCGAATTCGGCCCAGTCCGCCAGATCGGTGCTCACAGAGCACCCTACAAAGACCTTCCGAGACCGTCACTCAGTCGCGACCCGGACACAACGACCGAAGAGCGCTCCGGCCGACAACCGGCCATTGATCCTATCGCGATTGTTGCCGATCGGGAAGCGCTGCCCTCGGATCGCCTTGGTCATGACACCGACTTTGTCTCCCTACTCAAATCGCCGGCCCCGCCGGCTTGTGACTGGCGCTCACTCTGACTACTGTAATAGAGTCGTCCTCCGTAGGATCCTTGCGTCCTGCGCATCTGGGGATTCCGAATTCCGGATTCGAGATTCCCGATTCCCGAATCATTCCCCTTCGGGAATCGGGAATCTCGAATCGGGAATCCCGATGGGGTTGCGGCCCACGGCCGCGTTAGAGTCGTCCTTCGTAGGCTCCCTACGCCCTGGCGCATCTGGGGATTCCGAATTCCGGATTCGCGATTCCGGATTCCCGGATCATTCCCCTTCGGGAATCGGGAATCTCGAATCGGGAATCCCGATGGGGTTGCGGCCCACGGCCGCGTTGGAGTCTTCCTCGGTAGGATCCCTGCGCCGTGCGCATCTGGGGGATCGTTGATTCCGGATTCGAGATTCCGGATTCGAGATTCCGGATTCGAGATTCCGGATTTCAGCCTCCAGATTCCTGAATCCTTCTTCATCCGGAATCCGGAATCTCGAATCGGGAATCCCTCTTTTGGTTGCGGCCGAAGGCCGCGTTGGAGTCTTCCTCGGTAGGATCCCTCGCCGAGCGCGCATCTGGGGGATCGTTGATTCCGGATTCGAGATTCCGGATTCGAGATTCCGGATTCCGGATTTCAGACTCCAGATTCCTGAATCCTTGCAAATGTAAGGCGCTCCTGCCGGAGTACGGCCGCGACCTCATCGCACGAATCGCCGTGCTTGCCCGTCGGGGCCTGGCTTCCCTTCGCAGGGCGGGAATCGGCAGGACGCGATAGCCTCGGCTCTGTCGAACGCGCGATTCCTGGTCTATATTGGCGACCGGGAAGCATCAGCCCCGAGCCACGAAGGCATTGCGGTTGCGCTCGATCCGTGGACCTGGGTCTGCCCGGCTGCCCCTTCTTTCCTGCTTCAAGGCCCTTCGTTCAGGACCCGTCGAAATGCATCGAATCGCCCTTGCCGTCGCCGTGTCGCTCGTCACCGTCGCGACGTCCTTCGCGGCCGATGAACCGACTCGCATCGTCGCGACCACCTACTTCCGCACGTTCTCCCATTCCCACCCGGTCCTGAAGCGGATCCGACCCGGTGAGGTGGTCGTGACGAAGACGATCGACTCGGCCGGGCTGGACGAGAAGGACGAGAAGCGGTCAGAGCCATTCAACCCGCTGACCGGACCCTTCTTCGTCGAAGGGGCCGAGCCGGGGGATGCGCTCGTGGTCCGGCTGAAAAAGGTTCGACTGAACCGCGATTGGGGATGGTCCGCCTATCGCCTTGGCCTCTTCTCGCTGACACCCGAGGTCGTCGAGCATGTCTACCCGAACGATGTCCACCCCGACCTTGTCATCAAGGGCCGATCGACGATCGTGCCCTGGGACATCGACCGCAAGGCGAATACGGTCCGACTCCGGACGCCCAAGAGTCAGGTTCATCCGTTGGAGTTCCCCGCCAGGCCGATGCTCGGCTGCATCGGCGTGGCGCCGGCGGGCGATTTTGCGCCGACGTCGGGGCCGTCGGGGCCCTACGGTGGGAATCTCGATTACAACAAGATCGGTGAGGGGGCGACGGTCTCGTTCCCGATCTATCACCCCGGTGGGCTGCTCTTCCTGGGCGACGGCCATGCCTTGCAGGCCGATGGCGAGCCGACGGGGACAGGGATCGAGACCTCGATGGATGTGGAGTTCGTCGTCGAGCTCAAGAAGAAGGCCAATCTGACCGGGCCGAGGGTCGAGACGTCCGACGAGATCATCAGCATCGGGTCGCAGCCCGAATTCGCCAGTGCCCTCGATAACGGCCTCAAAATAGCCACGAGCGACATGGCCGGCTGGCTCGCCAAGGACTACGGTATGGAGCCCTGGGCTGCACATCTCTTGATCGGCTACCAGGGGACGTATGATGTCGTCACGGTCGCGGGTTCGATGGCCCTGCGCCTTGCGAAGGACCGGCTGCCGAAGAAGGCCGACGTTCCCGCTGCTGCGTCGCCTTCGAAGGAGGAGACGCGCGACGCCGCGGCTCCGATCGCGGCGAAGACGAAAGGCCTCCGCAAGATCGACGGGTTCATCCCGCTGTACTGGGACGAGCGACAGGGCAAGCTCTGGATGGAGATCTCGCGACTTGACCGGGAATTCTTGTATCAGATCGCGCTGGCGAGCGGGCTCGGGTCGAATTCGGTTGGCCTCGACCGAGGGCAGCTCGGCGGGTCCCGAGTGGTGATGTTCCGCCGAGTCGGGCCGAAGATCTTGCTGGTCGAGACGAACTATAAGTACCGGGCGGTGACCGACCGGGCGGCGGAACGGCGGGCGGTCAACGACTCGTTCGCGCAGTCGGTGCACTGGGGATTCAAGGTCGAAGCCGAGGAAGGAGGCAAGGCGGCTCGTCGACGCGACCGCGTTCTTCCTTCGCGACGCACATGGTGTCGCCGGGCGACTGCGCCAGACGAATCAGGGATCCTACCGGCTAGACGACCTCCGGAGCGCATTGGATGCCGGGCGGACGAAAGGGTTCCCGAAGAATGTGGAGGTGGAGGCGCTCTTGACGTTCGTCACGGACGGCGTGACCGGCCGGTTCGTTGCCGAGACGGCGCCGGATCCCAATGCGATCACCGTCCGCCAGAGACATTCGCTGGTGGAATTACCGGACCTGAATTCGGGGTTCACGCCCAGACGGGCCGACCCCAGGGTCGGTATCTTCACCGTCGATTACTATGATTTTGCCACCCCGTTCACCGAACCGGTCGAGCGGCAATTCATCGCCCGGCACCGACTCACCAAGAAGGACCCGAAGGCGGAGGTCTCGGAGCCGGTCGAACCGATCGTGTACTACGTCGACCCGGCCGCGCCGGAACCGGTGCGGTCGGCCCTGGTGGAGGGGGCATCGTGGTGGGCGAGGGCGTTCGAGGCGGCGGGCTTCAAGGACGCCTTCCGAGTCGAGGTCTTGCCCGATGATGCGGACCCGATGGATCTCCGGTACAACGTGATCCAGTGGGTCCACCGGTTCACGCGCGGCTGGTCGTACGGCTCGTGCGTCGTCGACCCGAGGACCGGTGAGATCCTCAAGGGACGTGTGACGCTCGACTCCTTGCGTGCCCGTCAGGATCATCTGATCGCGACCGGGCTACGGCCGGTCGAGCCTCCCCGAGGCGCCTGCGCCGCGGGAGCCGGGCCGGACTCCGAGCACCTGGCCTGGCTGGACCCATCGGCCGAGCCCGCGGCGATGGTCCTGGAGCGCGTCAGGCAGCTCTCGGCGCACGAGGTCGGTCACACCCTCGGCCTCGCCCACAACTTCGCCGCCAGCGCCTGTGGCCGGGCCTCCGTGATGGACTACCCATCGCCCCTCGTGAAGATCCGAGACGGCAAGACGCTCGACCTGTCCGACGCTTACGCGAAAGGCATCGGGGCCTACGACGTGATGGCCGTCCGCTACGCCTATGCCCAGTTCCCCGCCGGGATCGACGAGTCCAAGGCGCTCCGGGAGATCGTCCGCAAAGGCGATTCCGACGGCCTCCTGTTCCTGTCCGACAGCGATGCCCGCCCCGCGGGCGCCTGCGCACCCGTTGGCCAACCTTTGGGACAACGGCGACGACCCGATTGCCTCGCTTCGCCACGAGATGAAGGTGCGGGCGATCGGCCTCGAACGATTCGGTGTCGACCAGCTACCGGACGGGGCGCCCTGTCCGACCTCGAAGCCAAACTTCTCCCCCTCTTCCTTCACCACCGGTACCAGCTCCAGGCGGCCGTGAAGACGCTCGGGGGCGTCCGGTACTCGTACGCCGTGAAGGACGGCAATGCGGTCCGACCGTCGTCGATCGCGGTTGTCGAGCCGGCCGACCGCCAGCGTGACGCACTCGATGCGGTGCTGGAAACCCTCGACCCGAAAGTGCTCGTCCTCCCTGACCGTCTGCTCGACCTGATCCCTCCCCAGGCCTTTAACCGCCCCGAGGGTACCTCGGAGCGATTCGCGGGAAAGACCGGCCTCGTCTTCGACCCGGTGGCCGCTGCCGTCACCGCGGCCGACCTCGCCGTGAGCGGCCTGCTCGACCCCCAGCGGGCCGCGCGGCTGGCCGAGTCGCACGCCCGGGATCCGAGGGCTCCCGGCATCGACGACGTGGTCTCCGCGCTCATCAAGAAGACCTGGGACGCCGCCCCGGGCGATGGCCGCACGGGGGCCGTCACGCGGGCGGTGCAGTGGCTCGTCGTCACGCGCCTGATCGGTCTGGCCTCCGACGAGACGGCCGCTCCGAGCGTCCGGGTTGTGGCCTCGTTCGCGCTCGATTCTCTCACCCGGCGAATCCAGGCCCGCGCATTGCGCGAAGGCGGTGTTCCGTCCCAGTCAGACCATCATGGCTGGGCCGTCGTACAGGAGATCCGCCGGTTTCTCAATCGCCCCGACCCGACCCACCAGCGCGCCGAGCCCCCTCCGAGCCCACCGGGTGACCCGATTGGGGGTGGGGCTGAGCCGTGATGGCGGATGGGCGGTGAGCCCGGCCGTGTAGACTCCCGCCGAGGTTGAGCCGATCCGCAGAATATCGACACTTCTCGCCGAACACCACTCGGTTCATGAACCGACGAGCGGGATTCCGCGGCAACCCTTACGCCAAGGAATGCCGACGAAATAACTTCCCGGATTCCGGAGGTACTTAGTGACTATCTCGGAAGGTCTTTGTAGGGTGCTCTGTGAGCACCGATCCGGTGTACTTTGCCGAATTCGGTGCTCACAGAGCACCCTACGAGACGGCCATTGAGGCTTCCAGGACAGACTCGTACTTACCAGCGGGTTTTCGGGAAGTTGTTTCGTCAGCGGTCCAAGGCGTTAAGAGCAAAGCCCAGGGTCGCCGCAGGCGCACCCTGGGTCGGGAACTTCCTCCCCAGGCGCACCGGAGTGTCGGGCTGGGGAAACCCCGTTGGGGTGCGCCGGAGGAGAGGGAAACCGGAACTCGGTGGCGACTCGACGTTCCCAGGGTGCGCCTGCGGCGACCCTGGGCTTTGCTGTGCAACGCCGTTGGCGTAGAGAACTCTGTCGAACCGAGGTCGTGATGAGCGAGGAGTGTCAGAATATCATTATCATTCATCAAAGCTGGCGAGTTGCCGGGGAGTCAGGTTACGATCGGACCCCCGATCCGCGCGATCGCTCTCCTCGAAGGACCGGAAAACCTTCACGACCTTTTCCATCATGTGTCTGACCGTCCCTTGACAGCGGACGCTGTACCTCGAAAGATGGCACACGGCTGCTCCAGGATCTCCAAGCGATCGTAACCGATTCGCCGCCCAGATGGTCTCGGATCGAGAAGAGCCGATCATGACTCCCCACGTGAAACTGTCGGTCACCGAGCGGAACGGGCGGAAGTACGCGTTGACGGGCTCGCCCTGGGAGCCTGTGGTCGGCTATTCGCGCGCCGTCCGCGCGGGGGATTTCATCTTCGTGACGGGGACGGTGGGCCTGGAGCCCGACGGCCGGTTCGGGGCGACCGTCAAGGCACAGGCCCGGCGTGCGCTCGAGATCATCATTGCCGCGATCGAAGCCCTGGGTGGCAAGGCCACGGATGTCGTCCGGACGCGGATCTACGTCACCGATATCGACCAGTGGCGCGAGGTCGCTGAGATCCATCACGAGTTCTTCGAATCGATCCGGCCCGCGACCACGATGGTGCAGGTCGCCCGGCTGATCGATCCGGAAGCCCTGATCGAGATCGAGGCCGACGCTGTCATCCACCATGAGAACGCGGGGTGAACGGGGAGGATCGATCCACGAGCTTGCACCCTCCCCAGTTCAAGGCTTCCGTAGTTCCTCGGGGGCCGACCGTCCGGCCAGGTAGTAGACATACGCGGCGACAGCCTTGAGTTCGGGCGGATCGAGGACGCGACTCCAGCCTTCCATGCGCGTGTTCGGCACGCCTTGGCCGATCACGTTCACGACCTGGTCCGGCCGGTCGCCGTGCTTCCACTGGTCGTCGGTGAGGTTGCCGACCGGCGGCCCCAGCAGGTTGCCGGCGATCGGGCCGTCCCCGCGGCCCTCGTTGCCGTGGCAGGTCGCGCAACGGTTCAAGAAGATCGTGCGGCCCTGGGTCAGCAGCGGGTCGCTGGCGACCTCGGGCGGAGGCGGAGGCGGTGGTTTGCTCAGGAAGCGGAACGCCACGAAACCGCCCGCGAGCAGGCCCAGCATCATCAGGAAGATCAGCCGGGAGGCTGCGGGATCGATGGCCGAAATCGGTGAGTCGGCGGCGTTTGGATCGTCGGAGGACAAGGGGCCTGCTCTCGAGGGTCAAGTTCGTATCTCATCTTCGGATCGTTCACCTTACAATGAGGTTACAACGATCGGGCCATCGGGGTCGATTTCATCTGTCGGAGTGACCACGACCGAGGGACGGTCCTTGGGATTGACCTCATTAGGATCGGGCATCTCCGAGACGATCACGATCTGGCCGTAGTGTCGCGTCACGAGGATCCCTCAGAACAACGGCTCATCGGAGTCATGCCAGGTGGAGGGACGGGGATTGCGAGCCAAGATCATCTTGAGCTCGTCCGCACGAGGAGTGATCCCCTCGGCTCGCTCAGCGGCCTGCCGGTACTCCAGCTCGCAGGCATAGCGGTTGAGTGCCTCAGGAAGCACATCAACCGGCGCGATGCCGGCGGAATCCGCGAGGCGAACCAGCGTCTCCTGAACATCGACGGGGAGTGGGTCAATCGGGGCAACGGACATGGGATTACCCCCTCGCTGAAGCGAATCAGGCCGAAAAGCAGTCACGATGATATGCAGACACGCGCATGTCTCTCACGACGCCCGGCGGATCCAGGTCTCGGCAAGCTGGTGCAGGTCGACGGGTTCGCCGTCGGTCTCGGCGAAGTAGTGGCGCTCGACCCGATCGATTGAGCCGGCCAGCTCCTGCAACTGAGTCGCGGGGAGCCCGTTGTTCTGGTGGATCTCGCGCAGGAGGCCGAGCACCGAGAAAGGCGTGACCAGCTCGGGCATCCGGTAACGCTGGGCGGCGGCCTTCTTGGGCCGGGACCGGATCGTCCAAATCGCGACCGCCAGGAACGCCAGACCTAGCAATCCGCCGCCAACCCACCAGAGCCAGGCATACTTCGGCTGCTCGTACCGCTCTTCCAGCGCGACCTCCGGCCCGACCTTGGCCAGGTCGGCATCGACATATCGCTGATAAGTCATCTCGGCGCCGTCAACCTTGGCGGAGGCGAATCGGAACGTCGCGGGCGGTTTGGGCTGGTCCGCGGCGGCGCGGTAGGAGACCAGCCACGTTCGGTCCGAGTCGATCATGGTGGCTTCACTGTCGGGATCGAACTTCGAGACCGAGAGTCCCTGGTCGTCGACCTTCTCGACCTGGAAGCCCGCGTGGTCGAGCGCGAGGATCTCATCGAGGTCGGGCACCAGGCCGCGCGCAACCCCCTTGATCTCGAGGATCAGCTTGCCGTCCTGGGCCTGCCGTTCGTCGAGCGTCTGGGTGATCTGGAGTTTCTCGAAGGGGTGGACGGGTCCGCTGGCCGGCGCCGCGTCCACGGGGATCGTCGGCGATTCGACGGGCAAGACCACGTAACCCGAGGTGTCCATGAAATCGAGGTCCAGCCGGAGCGGCGGGATCTTGTCGATCTTCGGGCCACGGGCCTTGAGCAGCAGATAGGCATAGGGCGTCACGCGCCATCCGTAGTCGCTCGTGGCCTTCGAGTTGACCTTCTCGTCCTGGAAGGTGACCGAGATGACCTCGAAGTGCTCCTGCAACGCCTGCTTGGCGGCGTCGGAGAACTTGTCGCGGTAGTTCTCCATCGGCCGGCCGAAGTTGTAGTAATAGTAATTGTTATTGTTGTTCTGGTTCTGGAGATACCGGCCGAAGCCGCCCGACTCGCGCTCGATCTCGCGGGTGTGGAGCAGGTTGACGAACACGCCGAAGGGTTTCTCGTGGCCGACGGTGTCTGCTCCGTCAACCTTCGTCTCGAGCTTGATCTCGGTCACCAGGTCCTTGTAGTAGTCGAAGACCTTGCGCGCCTCGAAAGCCTGCGGGTGGTCGCCGACGACGTCGATGCCCGCCTTGAGATAACGATACTTGATCGAGGGCTTGACCTGGCTCAGGCGCACGAAGAGGGCGTTGGCGAACTTGCTCATGTGCCGCTCGCCGGCCTCTCCCGTGATGGCCAGGAGCGCCTCGCGGATCAATTTCGGCTGGCGGGTGTCGGCGATCGTCTCCTCGGTGATGGCCTGGGGGTCGCAGGCACCCAGTCCGGCGCAGTACCAGAAGTCGAACACCTGCGTCGTCTCGTCATTCTGGTCCATGCCGGGCACGGCGGCGGCGTAGAGCTGGGCGGTGCGCCGGAATTCGGCGAAGGCCCGCTGCCGCCGCGGGGCGAACTCGGCCGAGCGCTCGATCTCCTGGCGGTAGTTGTTCTCGTCGTGCAACATGGTGGCCCGGGCCAGGACCAGCGCCCAGTGGTCGGGATGCCGCGACAGGCCGCGGTCGATGACCGACTGGGCGACCTCGTAGCCACGGAACACCTCGGCGCGGATGTCCTTCTCGCGCCGCTTGGTCTTGTTCTTCTCCTGTTCGGCCGGCTGCCGCCAGACCCCCAGCAGGTTGCCGCGCATCTGCTGGATCAGCTCGGCCAGGGTGGCCGGCTTGAGGGCGTCGAACGAGCCGAAAACCTTCTCGATCGCGTCGAGGCGGTAGACTTCGGCCGAGCTATGGCAGGCGGTGAACGCTTCCGTGAGCAGCTTTTCGTCGACCTCGCCGATCGGCAACGCACGGAGCTTCTTGACCAGCCCGGCCAGCTCGGTGAGGTTGCGCTCCTGCTTGGAGCGGGTCAGGGGGATCCCCTCGGCCCGGTTCTCGAACCCGTAGACGTAGAAGAACCGGCTGCGGCGCAGTTGCTGAGAGTTAGGATTGTGGTTCTTCGTCCAGACCCGGACGAACTCCTCGGCAAGGTTCTTGGCCTCGCGCGGGTTGGTCCGGGCGAGCTCTTCGATATAGGGGAACGCCTCGTCCTCCTCGTTGACCTTCAGGTAGAGCTTGGCGAAGATCGTGGCGAACTTGGGCTTGATCCCCTCGTCGACGAAGGCCATCCAGGCGTCGCCGGGCCGTTCCTTGACGACGTCGGCGACCTTCAGCGCCATGGGCATGCCGCCGCGCTGACGCATCATCATGTTCTGGTCGAACGGATTGTAGTTGTTATAGAAGACGTTGCCGAAGTTGTCGTAATACATGCGCGGGCCGAGGCTGGTCGAGTAGTCGTAGTGATACGAGAACTCGGCCTCGTGCAGCCAGGAGTTCGCCAGGAGGGCGACGGTCTTGGCCCAGTCCTTCCCGAGCTGGGGGGCCTTGCGGAGCAGGGCCTCGACGGCGAGCTTCTGGAGTCCCAGCGACTTGAGGCGGAAGTCGCTATCGAAGGCGTGCATGGGGATGCCCTGGGCCGAGGTGGTGCCGATGGTCGCGAGGATCTCCATGCCGCGCTCGGGCCGGCTGGTGAAGCTCTCCTCGAGCCAGGCGCGGCCGAGCGCCTCGCGGATCTTGGGGGTCAACTCGACGGCGCGACGGATCGCCTCCTCCTTCTGGGCGGGCTCGATCTTGCCCGCCGCCAGGGCCGCCTGGGTGACCTTCCACGCCGACTCCAGATGCGCCGTCTTCTTGTCGCGGGTGAAGAGTGCGAGATAGTGGCGGGCCAGGAGATTCAGGGCTTCGCGGTCGCTGTCGGCCTCGGCCTTATCGGCGCCGGGGAGGAACTCGCCGGCTTCGATGGTGCAGTCGGCCGCGATCAGCAGCTTGGCCGCCTGTCGATCGGTCAGGGGTGCTTCCTTGGCCGGGAGCTTTACGGCCGCTCGGAGCTTCGCCAGGAAGTCCTCGATCACGTTGCCTTGATCGAGCGCCAGGCGGAGGATCCGTCCCAGGCCGTCCAGCGGGCCCTGGTCCAGGCCGTGGGGGGCGGCCTTCGCCAGGGCGAGGACGTCCTGGTTCGAGAAGACGTTCTGCTCCATCATGAATTGCTGAGGGTTCGGCGGCGCGGTCGTGTTGACGCCCATCGGCATCCCCATGTTCATCTGCATTTGCTGCATTTGCATCTGCATTTGCATCTGCATTTGCATCTGGGGATTGTTCTGCATGCCGGGCGGCAGGCCCAGCGCCTGGATCAGGTGCTCGTACGCGGCCTTGCTTTCATCCTCCGGGAGCCGGGCGAGGAACGCGGTGACGTCGGCCCAGCGACTCAGGGTGACGTCGTACTGGAACCCCCTGAGCTCCTGGTCGAACGGGTCGGGTTGGGGGTTCGCGCCTTGAGCCGGCGTCGATCCGGGCACCGCCACGTTCATGTTCATGTTGGGCGCCGCGACCACGGTGTTGACTGCCCCCTTGCGGCGTGGTCCGAACGGCCCTCGTGGGCATTTGCGGCACGGCCTGGTTTGCACCGTTGGCGGGCTGCTTGATGGCTTCCTCTTTCGACGTGGACCAGGCCTTGAGGATCGCCGAAGCGCGACGATCGAACGTCAACTGCTGGATCTTCTGCAATCGCTCCTGCTTCTTGGCCTGGGCCGGGTCGGGTTGCCCCGGCTGGCCGGCGACGGCCGTAGGATTGGCAAACACGTCCGCGGGGAGGTCCGCCAGGGCGCCTTTCGCGGTCACAGTTGGGGACGATTTGACCTGCACTGTCGCCGAAGACTTGGCCGTGGCCGCGGGTGCCGGCGTTGCCGATGCGGACGGGGCGGGCGCTGTCCGCGCGCCGTCCCGAAAATGACGATCACGATTGATCCGAACGCAAGGGCGGTCAGTCGGCCAGCGATGTGCATGGTGGTGCTCTGCTTGATGTGACGTCGAAGTGACGAACGACTCGTGGCCAATGCCAATGCCGATGCCGCCGCGAGTTCGAACGGGTTGGAGTCCCGGCTTCCGCCGCGCTTTGCCGCCGGGAGGCGGGACTCCAACGAGTCAATCGAAGGTCGATCGATCGCTGGCCGCTCGCCATCAGGAAACACTCACGATCCCGAATTATCCGGAGGCGGGCCCATCCCGGCTTTGCGGGCGTCCTTCTTCTCTTCCTGTTTCTTCTCACCACCGGGCTTCTTCCCTGGCTTCTTGCCCGGCTTCTTGCACTGGCCGCTCTTGCAGCAGGAGCACTGTGCCGGGATATCGAGTCCTTGCAATTCGGCGAGCTCCATGCGTTCGAGCCGGATGGCGCTTTCGAGGTCCTCGCGGTGCTTGCGGGCGGATCCCTGATCGCCGGCGGCCTCGGACTTCTCGGCAAGCAGGCGGTAGGTCTGGCGGGGCTTTCGATCTCGGGCTCCCACTCCTGGGCGCCCAGGCCCTCCAGCCGCATGAGCCATGTCATGTAATACTGGGCGTTGGCCAGGGTCTCGCGCCTCGTCCCTGACCTTGGGATCGGCGGTCTTGTCGTCTTCCACCTGGTCGACCAGTTCCCGCAGGGCCACGTTGGCCTCGGGCAACTGGTGGGCGAACATCTGGACCTTGGCGCGCTGGAGGCGGATGCGACGGGATTCGTCAACGCGGCCTTCGGGCAGCAGCTTGAGGGCATCGTCGTACCGGGTCAATGCCGGCTCCCATTTCTCCCCGGCCGCCAGCCGATCGGCGTCGGCCAGGACTCGCGAGACGTCGTCCAGCCGCAATTTCTCCTGGCCCGGCCCGTAGTGATACGCGCCGAAGAGCACAGGAACCATCAACCAACCGAGGAGCACGAGCGTACGCATCAGTCCACCTTCCCCGGGTTCGAGCGTTAACGAGATCCGCGTTCCCCTGTACAATAGCGACAACGACTCTTGTAGTTTATCGGATCGACCGCCGGGAGGGAAACCAAATCCTTCGGACGGACGGAGGATTTGGGTGAGCCGTTGGGAATCCGAGCGAGCAAGTCCTCGACCCACCACGCAGGGAGTCTCGAGATGAAAATGCCGTTTCCGGGAATGGATCCGTACCTGGAGCATCCGGCGCTGTGGCCCGGCATCCACCACCGCTTGGTCGTGGAACTGGCCAATCAACTCCGCCCGAGTATTCGGCCTCGTTATCTGGCCTCGGTGGAAGAACGTATTTTCATCGAAGGCCCCGAGCAGCAACGCGTCCCCGACGTCTTGGTCCATAAACTGCGATCCGGGACGCGAGGTCCGAAGCCCGCGGCCGGCGCGGCTACTCCGGTGGTTGTGGAAGTGAAGGACTTAGAAATCCACCAGCCCTATATCACGATCTTGGACCGTGATCAGGATTTCAAGGTCGTGACCGTCATTGAGCTGGTGAGTCCCAGTAATAAGGCGACGGGATCGGGTCGCGACTCGTATCTGGCCAAGCGGCTGGAGTATCGAGACGGCGAATGCCATATCGTGGAAATCGACCTGCTGCGGCACGGTCGGCATGTCATGAGTGTACCCGAATTGCACATCGTACCGGCGAAACCCTTCGACTACTTGGTCTGCGTGAACCGCTGGCCCACGCGCAGCCGTTTCGAGCTTTACCCTTGCCGACTCCGTGATCCGCTGCCGACGATCGGACTTCCCCTGGCCGAGCCCGACCCCGATGCACCCCTGGCGATCCAAACCGCCCTGGAACAAGTCTATGAGGACGGCGATTATGTGCTGCGTGAGCTCTATGATCGAGCTTGCAAGCCTCGCCTCTCGCCCAAGGAACAGAAATGGGCGACGGAACGCTGGTTAACTTATCGCAAGGCCCATCCCGATCTATTCCCTCAGGGCAATGGCCGGTGAGCCGAGAGTGGCACCATGTCCCAATCGTCCGGTCGTTGCAGCGACGCGCACACCGGGCCGCCATCTGGTTCCGAAGCGATGCAGGAGCACCGGCAAGAACGCCAGGATCGCGGCCCCGAGCCCGCAGGCGATCAGTGCGTACTCGCGCCGGGTGAGCTTCTCGAACGCACTCTTGCGGGGGATGACGGTCAACTGATTGAGAGTCGCGGTGGGGATGTGCTTGGTGTTGCCGTCGTGATAGATGCCGCCGAGGCGGACGGCGATCTGCCGCAAGGTCGAGGCGTCCTGGCGTGACATCCGGCCGTCGATGAACGAGCCCTGGCGCGGGTCGCCGACGCCCACGATCAGGACGTCCGCGATCGAGGCCGGCATCTTGGGCATCCCGGTCGAGGGAACGGTGTCGCCGTCGGAGAGCATTAGCAGAAGCGTACTCCTGGGCTGCCAGGGATGGGCGATCTTGGCCGCCTCTGTCAGTCCGGAGAACAGGTCGGTCTTGCCGGCCGCGAAGGCGTAGTGCATGGGCAGGTCGCCGAAGATGTTACGCACGACTTCGAGGTCCTTGGTGTTCGACGACCACCGGCTTGGCGCCGTTATAGCAGGCGACGAC
Organism: uncultured Planctomycetota bacterium; assembly: GCA_963845755.1. GTDB lineage: Bacteria > Planctomycetota > Planctomycetia > Isosphaerales > Isosphaeraceae > CAWJTV01. Next base: position 438,033 of record CAWJTV010000029.1, on the reverse strand, counting down.
GCTCAGCTTGTAGAGCTCGACCGGGACCCGCTGGAGGAACGAATCCATCACCACGCTGACCCGCTTCATCCGAGTCTGATCGGCGTTGGGGCCGGCGTCCTTGAGGCGCATACTCGGCGAGACGTCGAGCACGATGAGGACATGCCGGCGCTGGTTGTCGGGCACGGCCTGGGCCGCGTGGACCTTTGGGGGCAGCTCGACCAGGGTGATCAGCCCCCAGGCGAGCGCGGCGAAGGACGCGATGCGCAGCATCGGCGCGGTCCGCGCCCAGGGTGCCGGCCCCAGCGCCGGCCCGAAGGCCAGTCGGGCCAGCCGACGACAACGCGCAGCGTGCAGGACCTCGGCCGCGGCCGCCAGGATCGCCACGGCCACGGCGGCCAGTTCGGCATGCATCACCATGGCGTGTACCTCAGGCCGAACAGGGCACATCCGGAAAGCGTCAAGAGCGACAGGCCCGCGATACAGGCCGGCCCGAAGTCGTCCAGCAGCTCCGAGGCGGTCTTCTCCAGCTTCGTCTCCCGCATGGCGTCGATCCGCTGGAAGACCGCCTTGAGCGCCTCGGGATCGTCCACCGGAAAGACCTCGCCGCCGGTCATCGCCGTGATATTCGCGATCTCCTCCGGAACGTTCCGATCCGAAATATGAATCGCGTAGACGGCGATGTTGTCCTTCTTGAGGGCTTGCGCGATCTCCGCGTCCTTGCCTCCGAACAAGTCGGCGCTCTCGCCGTCGGAGACCAGGATGATCATGCGGTCCCCCTCCTCGCGGGATGCCAGGATCTCCTTGCAGGCCATGAGTGTCTTGCCGATCATCGTGCCCGTCATCCAGTAGGGGGCGTTCTCCGGCTTCATGAACGGCGGTGCGCAGCGAATCGCCGAAGGGTCGCCGGTCAACGGGACCCAGTGCAGCACATTGTTGGCGAAGAAGGTCAGGCCGAAGGCATCGCCCTTGCGGATCTCGAGGAAGTGATCGATCGCCTTCATCGAGGCGTCGTAGCGCGTACCCTCCCCGAGCGGGCTGATCATGCTGCTGGAGATGTCGACGCAAAGCTCGATGTTGGTGAGCACCCGCTTGGTCCGGGGGGCGTCAATTGCTGCGGGCCGGCCAGGATCACGATCACGGCCGCCAGGATCAGGGCGGGGACCGATTCGGCCAGGGCCAGGCCAATCGCCCACGCCCGGCCCGAGGATTGGCCGCCGTGGTCCATCGGCAGGGCGACGCGCCCGCTGGTCCGTCGCCAGATCCAGGCGATCAGCGCCACGGGGACGATCAGCAAGACCAGCACGGCCGGATAGGCGAAGCTCATGAGTGCCGCTCCGACATGGGGGAAATGGCCGGCGTCACGAGTTCTTCCTCCTTGTCCGCATCGGCGGGAATGGATTGATAGGGCCGGAGCAGGGCGGCGACGTCGACGGGTCCGGCGGTCCCGGCAGGCCGGTGCAGCCAGTCTTCGAGCTGGCGGAGCAGGGGGCCGGCCTCGTTATGATCGCGGAGAACCGCCATGAATCGGGCCGGCGCGACCTGTTCCAGCTTGAGCCGCCTGCGCCAGTAGCCGATCAGGAGCCGTTCGAGCTCGGCATGCTGGCCACCGCTGAGGTTGCCGGCCATTGCCGCGTTGACCAGAGGCCGGAGGCGATCGGCCAGCGTTACGGGTCGGCTCGCGAAGGCCGGGGCTCCGGAACGCCTGCGCCGGCCCAGGAGCAGGATCGCAAGCAGGCCGACGGACCAGGCGATTCCCGCGAGCAGGACGACCAGCCGATAACCCCCCAGGAACGGCGAGCGCTCCAGAGTCACCGGGTGCGGCTCGATCTGACCGGGAGGCAGCACCGGCTCGACCGCGACCGGGATCGCGGGCAGGTCCTTCGTCGGCGATCCGTCCTTGCGGCGCAGGTAATCCTTCAAGTCGTACCGGCCCGGCTCCAGGCCGTAGTAAACGAGGTCATAGCGGAACGCCGACCCGTGAGGATAGGCGGCCACGATCCGGACGACGACCGGTGTGCGGCGGTCCTCGATCGGCCGGGCCTCGAGCTCCGGACCGGGCAGGACGAGCTGGTCGATCCGCGCCGGCATGCCGACGGTGGACGTCGCGCGCGGCGGCGCGTCTTGTCCCCGCGCCGTCTGGCCGGCGAGCAGGGCCAGCACGAGCGAGACTCGACCCGGGAGATCATGCGTCGATCGTCGCATGGCTAGCGGGCTCCTCGTCCCAGCAGGTTGCGGAGCTTGAAGAACTGGCGGACTCGCGACACGTACGGCCGATCGGTGGGGATCAGCAGGTAGTCGACGCCGGCCCGTTTCAGCTCGTCCTCGAGACGTCCCGGCTCGAAGCCCCGAAGCCGGCTGCGGAGGACGAACGGCCGGCCGGTCTCCGCCTCGCGCGCCGGACGAACCCGACGCCGCGGAGCCGATCCTCGGCCGGATCGCGCAACTGGAGCACGGCGCAGTCATGCTGCTGGGCCAGCCGTTTCAGCGCCGGGACCGCCCGGGGATCGTGCAGGTCCGACAGGACGATCGCCAGCACGCGTTGCGACAGGCTGGGCATCAGCTCGAAGAGCCGGTCGCCTAGTGATGTGGGCTCGTCGTAACGGTACGTCCTCAGTCGGTACAGCCACTGGAGGATCTGGTCCTTCGACAAGCTGGGCCGCACGTGCAGGTTCTGGCCGCCCACGCCCAGCATCCCGACCGGGCTGATCCGGTCCAGGCAGGCCAGTGCCAGCCCGCCGGCCAGGAACACCGCCGTCTCGTACTTGCTCGGATGGTGCGAGCTGATCGTCATCGATGCCGAGGTATCCACCAGCAGGTAGACGGGCATGCGCTTCGGTGCCTCGTATTCCTTGACGTGCACCCTGCGGGTTCGCGCCGTGACCCGCCAGTCGATCAACTTGATCGGATCGCCGTATTGATAGGGCCGCGACTGGACGTATTCGACCCCCGAGCCCAGGAATGGCGAATGGTCGGTCCCGTAGCTCAAGCTGTCGGCCAGCTTCTTCACGGCCAGGTAGAACTGCCGCGAGTCGAGGACGTCGTGAGTTTGAATTCGGCCTTCCACAGCGGATCCTCGTCGGGATGTCGGTGTTGTTCGACCTGGCCTCGAAGGAAGCGGTCCCGATCATCGGGCTCGACCGTTGCTCAATACCCTGGTTCTCGCGGTCGGGCCGAATGGACCGATGATCTCCTTGAGAATCTCGGCGCCGGTCAGTCCATCGGCGAGCGCCTCGTAGGTCAGCCGGATGCGGTGGAGGATCACGTCATCGGCCAGGGCGAAGAGGTCCTCGGGGATGACGTAGGTTCGGCCGTGGATCAGGGCCCTGGCCCGCGAGCCTTTGATCAGCGCGATGCCCGCGCGCGGGCTGGATCCCAACTCGATCCTGGGATGGTTTCGCGTCCGGGTGACGATCTCGATGACGTGATCCATGAACGTGTCGCTGACATAGACTTCGTGCACGGCCTCCATGGCGCGGACGAGGTCCTCGGTCGTGGCGACCGGCCTGCCTTCCAGGACGTCGAACTCGGTCTTGGCGACGGCCCCGCGATCCTCGCGGCGGACGCCCAGCGCGGCGTTGCGGATCAGGATCTCCTTCTCCTCGGTCCGGTCGGGGTAATCCAGGCGGTGGCAGAGCATGAACCGATCGAGCTGGGCCTCGGGCAATTCGAACGTGCCGCTCTGCTCGATCGGGTTCTGCGTGGCGATCACCAGGAACGGCGCGGGGAGCTTGAAGGTCTCGTTGCCGATGGTCACGCGACGCTCCTGCATGGCCTCCAGCAAGGCGCTCTGGACCTTGGGTGCGGCGCGGTTGATCTCGTCGGCCAGCAGCAGGTTCGTGAAGATCGGCCCCTTGTGGACGCGGAAGTCGTTGGTCCGCTGGTCGAGGATCTCCGAGCCGATGATGTCCGAGGGGAGCAGGTCGACGGTGAACTGGATGCGGGCGAACTGGAGGTCGATCGTCTTCGAGAGCGCCGCGACCAGGAGGGTCTTGGCCAGGCCGGGCACGCCCTGGAGCAAGAGGTGGCCCCCGGTGAACAGCGCGACCAGCAGCCGCTCGACCACGACGTCCTGGCCGACCACCACCGTCCCCACGCGCTCGCGCACCTTCCGGATGAATTCCAGCGTTTCGGCGGGGATCGCCCCGGACCCGCGCTCCTGACCGTGCTTGTGTTCCAGGATGCTCATGGCGATGTGGCCCAGTAGAGAAGGTGACGCGACGAGGCGAGGTGGTACGACTGGCTCTGGCCGATTCGCGATGGTCGTCGTCGGCCCGCGGAGCCTTGGACACCCGTCACAAGCCATCATAAGGGCTTGGCACGAGGCGATTGCAAGAGTTTTTTCCCCGAATTCCGTCGTGGAGCCGAGCGGTATTCCTTCGGGCCGGGCCGATCGATCGAGCAATCTGGTCATTGTCGAGGGCACCGAGTACCATCATGGTGAAACGACACTGTCAAGATCGCAGGACAGGCTTTCCCGCCTGACGTCCGGTCCTGTCAGCGCTGGAAAGCTTGACCTACGTGCAGGAGCCCCTGGAATTGCAGCCGAACTTCGAGAAGCTCAACGGGATGGTCCCCGCGATCGCCCAGGACGTGGAGACCGGCGAAGTCTTGATGCTCGCCTGGATGAATGAGGAAGCGTTCGAGGAGACCCTCCGGACGCGGCGGGCGTGCTACTACAGCCGCAGCCGAAACCGCTTGTGGCGCAAGGGCGAGGAGAGCGGCCACGTTCAGGACGTCGAAGCGATCTATGTCGACTGCGACGCCGACACGGTGCTCCTGAAGGTCTACCAGCGCGGCGGGGCGGCCTGCCACGAGGGCTACAAGAGTTGTTTCTTCCGCGAGCTCGACGGGGAAGACGTGCGCATCGTCGGCCAGCGCGTATTCGATCCAAATGAGGTTTATGGGAAGTCTTGAGATGACCGAGAAACGACTCAGGCTCGGACTCCCCTCCGGCAGTCTCCAGCAGGCCACGATGGAACTTTTCCGGAAAGCCGGCTATTCCATCAGCCAGACGTCGCGGAGCTACTACCCGCAGATCGACGATCCAGAGATCTCGTGCACCCTGCTCCGCGCCCAGGAAATCGCGCGCTACGTCGACGACGGCGTGCTCGACTGCGGCCTGACCGGGTATGACTGGATCGTCGAGAGCGGGGCCGACGTGATCGAGCTGGGCGAGCTGGTCCTCAGCAAGGCCAGCCGACGGCCGGTCCGCTGGGTGCTGGCCGTACCGGCCGACTCCCCGATCCAGTCGGTCAAGGATCTGGAGGGGAAGCGGATCGCCACCGAGGTCGTCAACCTTACGAACCGCTGGCTGGCCGAGCACGGGGTCGCGGCGCACGTCGAGTTCAGTTGGGGCGCGACCGAGGTCAAGCCGCCGCTCCTGGCCGACGCCATCGTCGAGGTGACCGAGACCGGCAACTCGCTGCGGGCGAACAACCTGCGGATCGTCTGCGACCTGCTCCAGAGCACCACGCGGTTCATCACCAATCGCCAGGCCAACGCCGACCCCTGGCTGAAGCGGAAGATGGACGACATCTTCCTCATGCTCCGAGGTGCCATCAACGCCGAGGGTCAGGTCGGCCTGATGATGAACGTCCGGCAGGACCACCTGAAAGCGGTCCTCGGGCTGCTCCCCGCGCTCCAGACCCCGACGATCTCCACGCTCGCCGATGGCGAGTGGGTCGCCGTTAACACGATCCTCGACGAGGCGAGGGTCCGGGAGTTGATCCCACGCCTCAAGGAGGCTGGGGCCTGCGGGATCGTCGAGTATCCGTTGAACAAGATCATTCCCTGAGGCGTGAGAGTCCGCCGATCCAAGGCGACATCGATCTCCGGACGCCCGAGGGTATCGGGTTGGAAGCAGCGATCTTCGATCCGTCGTTTGAGGACTCACCTCAGACCGGGAGCGTAAAGACCCGATCAGAAACCCCTGTTTACGCGCTGATCAACCATCATGACGTGGTCATGATCAGAGTGGAAGACGACGCAATCCGCTACCTGGCATTCGCATATCCGGAGGAACTTTCAATGTGCCACCTGCCGCGTCCCCGACTGGCCGGCATCACCCTTGCCTTACTCGTAACCCTCGTGTGGGCATCTACTGCCGATCGAGCTGAGTCCGGAGGGTTCAAGCTCGCAGCCCAGATCAAGTCCGGCATCTTCACCTTCCCCCGGCCGGGTGAGGAGCTGGAGCACCTGCCTGTGGTCCACCTGGAGACCCCAGTCAGGACTGTCCAGGAAGCCCGCACATGGTTGAAGCTCCTCCAGACCCCCTCGGTCACCTTTCCGAAGGAGACCGCGCTGGAGGACGTGCTGAAATCCGTTCGCGCGGCGCTCCGGGGGAAAGAGAAGGGCGAACCAGTCGTCCCGATTTACGTCGATCCCGTCGCATTGCAGGAATGCGAGCGTACGAAGAAATCGCCGGTCGCGTGGGACCAGGAAGGCGTGCCACTGGCCACGTCTCTGCGGCTGATGCTCAAGCAAATCGGGATGACCTACCGGGTGACACTCGACGGACTCGTCGTCATTTCCTGCGATGGAGACGAGGAACGTGGCGGCCCTTCGGCACTCATCCTGGACAACCTCTCGCTCCTGCGTGCGGAGATCCTGGAGCTCCGGCGGGAGGTCGCGGCGTTGCGCTATGGAAGTGAGGTTCGGCGCCCGAGGCACAACCGAAAAAACAGTAACGGCTCTCCAATTAGGAGCTAGCCATGAGCAGGCGTTACACGGTCAGCGATGGCCAATTGGTGCTGAACCTCGACGAGGCGGAGGAAGGCGGCTAGATCGTGACGTCGCCCCTCAACCCAGAGTTGATCACGGAAGCGGACACCCTCGAAGAGGCATTCGCGAACGCACGCGATGCCGCCAAGGCCTTGAAGCAATCGCGGGCCCGACAGATGCGCGCCTCACAGTTAGCCTCATCCAGGAAACGTGGGTGATTCAGGGAGATTCTGGACCATGGACACATACGGTCCCCGTTCGACACAAAAAAACCGCATTTCGAAAGCTCCGCGGCAATCTCACAACCGCTGGGCCGCGGCCGTGCGGCATCTCCGCAAGGCGGACCCCCACCTGCGCGCGATCATCGACCGGATCGGTCCCTGCCGACTGGAGCCGCGAGCGGATCGGTTCGGGACGCTCGTCAATTCGATCATCAGTCAGCAGATCTCGACGAAGGCCGCCGCGTCGATCCGCCAACGGCTGATCGCCATCGGCGGCGAGCCGCACCATCCTCAGCGGTTGATGGCGCTGGGGGAATCGAACCTGCGCTCCGTCGGCTTATCGGCGGCCAAGGCGCGGTATGTACTCAACCTGGCGGAGGCAGTCCACTCCAGTTCGGTTCCGCTCGATGCGATCGATGATTCGTGGGAGGACGCGCGGATCATCCAGACGCTCACCACCATCAAGGGGATCGGCGTCTGGACCGCCGAGATGTTCCTGATCTTCGCGCTCAATCGGCCCGATGTGCTGCCCGTCGGTGATATGGGCGTGCGCGTCGGGATCAAGAGACGCCACGGATTGGCCGAGGTTCCCAAGCCCAAGGACTGCTTCGCGCTGGCCGAGCACTGGCGGCCGTGGCGCAGCATCGCCAGTTGGTATCTCTGGAAGGGCGCCGATACGCCTGAGACCACGACCGTGGTCGACGTCGAGGAACGAACACCGTCCCCGCGCCTCAAGCGGGTGCGTTGAGCCCAGCGAGCCCGAGCCGCAAAGCCGACCCAAACTCGTTCCCACGCTCCCGCGTGGGAATGCCGTCTTCGACGCTCGGCGTCGCGGCCTGCGGCCCCGCCTGAGGACGCGGAGCGTCCCGGACGGCATTCCCACGCCGAGCGTGGGAACGAGGGGTAAACCGCGACGACGCCCCTGCTTTGGCAGGGTTAACGTCGAACTGATGATGGTCTTGAGCAAGGAGTCTCGTTTTTCCTCTTCCGTGACTTTCGGTGCTTTCCGTGGTTATGATCTCTCTCGAAAATCTGCCCGCCATGCCAGGAACTCCAACCTTGAAACAACAGGAGCCTCAGAACACGCCATGATCTTCGATTTGATCATCAAGGGGGGCTGGGTCATCGACGGCTCCGGCGGGCCGCCATATCGGGCCGACGTTGCCATTCTGGAATCGATGATCGCCGATGTGGGCCGGCTCGATGAGGCCGAATCCGCGCGCGTCCTGGACGCAACCGGGCGCTGACGTCGTCCCCGGTTTCATCGACGCGCATGTCCACGGCGACCTCATGCTCCTGGCGGACCCGATTCACCTTCCCGCCCTGCGCCAGGGAGTCACCACCTATCTGATCGGCCAGGACGGCAGCTCGTTCGCCCCGGCCTCGCCGGGTACGCTCGACTACATGCGGCGTTATACGGCCGGCTTCAACGGCAATCCCACCGGCCTGGACTATAACTGGCGGACGGTCAACGAGTACCTGGCCCGCTTCGACCGGTCGACCGCGATCAACGTCGCTTATCTCATCCCGAACGGCAACGTCCGCATGGAGGTGATGGGGCTCGATCCTCGCCCGGCGACCGAGGATGAAGTTAAGGCGATGCAGAAGCTCGTCCGCGAGGGGATGGACGCCGGGGCGGTCGGGCTATCTACGGGACTGGATTACATTCCGAGCCTCTACGCCGACGCCCGGGAGATCGCCGCGCTCTGCGAGCCGATCGTCGCCGAGAACGGCGTGTACGTCACCCACATGCGGGGCTACGGTCCGAACGCAGTCGTCGGCATGCGCGAGGTCTACGAGATCGCCAGATCCTCGGGCGTGCCGGCCCATGTCTCGCACTACAACGGCCCGGCCGACCTCTTACTTCCGCTGATCGATGAGGGTCGAACACTCGGACTCGACCTCACGTACGACACTTATCCCTATCTGGCGGGGAGCACGATCCTCGGAATGGTGGCGCTGCCGGGCTGGGTCCAGGAAGGCGGGATCGAGGCGACCGTCGAACGATTGAGCGACCCGGCGGTCCGCGCCCGGCTGCGGTCCGAGTGGTTCTCGGGCCCGACGCCTTATCCCCTGGACAAGATCACGATCGCGATGGTCGCGAATCCCGACTGGCGATGGGCGGAGGGGCAGACCGTCATCGCGGCGGCCGAGACGGCAAAGATGCATCCGGGCGACTTCGTCTGCGAGATCCTCTCCGTCTCGGGGATGGCCGTGGGCATCGTGGGGTTTCGCCCGGGCGATCGGACCGAGGCCGACGTCCGCGCGATCCTGCGTCACCCGGCGCACATGGCGGGCTCCGACGGCATCTTCCGCGGCGGCTTCCCCCACCCGCGCGGTTGGGGAGCCTTCGCCGCGCTACCTGGGCTATCACACCCGGCAGCTTGGCGATTATTCCTGGCCCGAGGCCGTGACCCATCTGGCCGCACACGCCGCGCGCCGGTTCCGACTGACCGATCGTGGGATCATCCGGCCTGGCTTTGTCGCCGACATCGCCGTGTTCGACCCCGGCACCGTGATTGACCGCTCGACCTACGCCGCCGGCCGGACGCTCGCCGACGGGGTGGATCACGTCCTCGTCAATGGGACGCCCGTTCTGGTGGACGGCGAGCCCACCGGGGCCACGCCCGGACGAGCCTTGCGACGCGGTTGAGGCGAGGATGGTATCTCGATTGGTTTCCAAGTAGCGTGTTAGAATGGCACGATACCTTGGGATGCATTGCACGGCGCTACGCCGGAGCAGATGGGGATATCGTGTGCCGGTCGGTTCGATATCGGCGGAGATAGGATCGCGTTGTGAAGGTCTACCTGCTGTCGATCGACAACCGCCGGTTCTTCTTCTACGCGGACGCGTCGGAGTCGGCGCGCGAAGAAGAGGACTCTTCCGAGCCAGCAGTTCCACCGGCCGGTGGGCTCTGGGGCCGGCTCCAGGACCGCTACCACAAGATCAAGTCGGCCTGGGACCATTCGGATTCTCGCATCACCCGAGGGACGCGCCGGGCCTGGGACTGGCTGCATTCCTGGTCCCATCCCGACGAATCGATGCTCGTGCGGTTGCGGTCGGCGCGCCGCATCGACCTGCATCATCCCGCCTCGCGCACCGCCGCCGAGGTCCGCGCCCTCTGGGCCAATTACCTGAACCATCGATGGTGGCGCAGTCTTCTCTGGATGAGCCTCAATGGGGTGATCGCGCCATTCACCGTGCTGTTCGCGATCCTGCCAGGCCCCAACGTGATCGGCTACTGGTTCCTCTACCGGGCGATCCACCACGCGTTGATCGTCTGGGGGATTCGCCGCGTGCGTGCGGGGCGAGTCGTGATCGACCTCTATTCCCTGCCCTCGCTCGATCGGCCGATCGAGCGCGATGACGTGGGTAAGGCCAAGCACGCCGCACTCGACGGAGCCGCCGCGGAGCTCGATGATCACGTGGCCTGGTCCGAGTCCGAGCCGTCAGTCGTAATCGAGGAAGGTCGGCCCGTGTCCGAAACACCAAGAACGTCCACCAGCGACGAGTCCGAAGGGTCCAAAGATAGGTGATCATGCGACTGTTGAGTTATAACATCCACAAAGGAATCGGCGGCCGGGATCGCCGCTATCGCCTCGAGCGGGTGATCCGGGTCATCGAGGAGGAGAACCCGGACCTCATCTGCCTCCAGGAGGTGGACCGCCACGTGCGGCGAACGCGGCACGACGACCAGCCCCGGAAGCTCACCGAGGCGTTCCACGCGGCGGCCCATCTCTTCCAGCTCAACGTGCGGCACAAGTCGGGCGGCTACGGGAACCTGGTCCTGTCGCGCTGGCCGATCCACCGCCACCACCATGTCTCGCTCCGCCTCAAGAGACGGAAGCCTCGCGGCGCGCAGATGGCGGTTGTGGAAACTCCGGAGGGCCCCATCCACCTGGTGCACTGGCACCTCGGCCTGGCCGAGCGCGAACGGCACTGGCAAGTCCGGCATCTGCTCGAGCATGCGATGTTCGGCGAATCGGCCCACTTGCCGACCTTGATCGTCGGCGACTTCAACGACTGGCTCAATACGCTGGGAAAGGGGCCGTTCTTGCGCCATGGCTTCGCGCAGGTGACCACGCCGCGCTCCCGGTTCCGTTCATTCCCGGCCTATCTGCCGGTCGCCTCGCTCGACAAAGCCTTCGTCCGTGGCCCGGTGGAAGTCAGGCACGCCCGGATCGTCCGGTCGCGGCTGGCACGCGATGCCTCCGACCACTTGCCGCTGGTCGTCGATTTCCACCTGAATCATCGTGCCGCACGGTGATAAGCCGTTCGCCTCAGCAGCCAGGCGACCGTCGGGTCGGCGTCAACCATCGCGGGGAGCCAGTAACGGACAAGCCAGTCCCGGCGTTTAGAAAAAACAACGCGTCTGGCTCATGCGCTGACCCCAGAGAACGTCTTGAGTATGCTACACATGAATGGTGCCGGGTCCTTACCCGTCAGTCGCGGTAATTTAAGCTTGAATGGAGCGTATTAACGCCTAAGATAGCAGTCCCGGAACGATCATCGTTACTTTCTCTTGCCAGAATGCTTAAAATCAAGGCGATCTGTACCGATTCAAGCTTCAGTCAAATTTATATATGTATAATGAGATTAGCTTTCCGCTTCCACTATGGACGTTGGTGATTTCGGCACGGGTTCTCTTAACGCGGCCTTCGGCCGCAACCCGATCGGGATTCCCGATTCGCGATCCCGGATTCCCGAAGGGGAATGATCCGGGAATCGGGAATCTCAAATCCGGAATTCGGAATCCCCAGAGGCGCGCACGGCGCAGGGATCCTACGGAGGACGACTCTAACGCGGCCTTCGGCCACAACCTAATTGGGCTTGCCGATTCGAGATTCCGGATTCGAGATTCCGGATGAGGACGATTCCGGAATCTCGAATCTCGAGTTGGGAATTCGGCCGACGCACGCACGGCGCAGAGATCGAACGGCGGAAGACACTATCGACAGATGGGGGTAATGCTTTGGTCCTCAAACTTTCGGGTCAAACCTCCGACTCACGCCTGGAGAAGGCTGCACGCTTGACGGTCCCCGAACTCCTACCAAAACCGACGATCGTGCGGCGGCTTGTCGGCCGGAAGCCGGATGCGAATCCCTCGCTGACACTATCACGGGGGCTCCGTACGCACCGAATCCCTCTCTGCCTTTCCATCCTGGATTTGACCAAGGGCAACGAGAAGTACGCGCGATGGTTCCGGGAGTCGAACCTGACGGAGGAGGAGTTCGCCGTTCGCAATTTCGGGATCTTCGTCGATTGTCTGGATCTCCTCTGCTCCACGTCGGATGAGGTCTACCGATATCTCTTCATCGGTGAGGTGGTCAAGACGGCCCACGTCCCGCTAGAGAGCCTCTCGGAACTGGCCGCGGTGCGGGTCCATTTCACCGGCCTGGTCACCGAGGCTTTCAAGAGCTATTGCCGCCGGGTGCTCGATCCGGCTGCCCAGGAGATGCTCGCCTCGGAGTTGGATTCGATCCACGACTTCCTGAGTGCGCCGTCGACCCGCAAGATGGATCTGCTGCTGATCGGCGATTGCTTCTTCCTGGAGGTGGCGTCATTCCTGGCGGCGCCCATGCTCAAGGCTGGGATCGAGCTGAATCCGACTTACGGCATGTCGATGAATCCGGTCGAGATGCGCAGTTTGATGCGGAAGCACGCGCGCAACAAGTGGGCCGCGGTCTTCTACAGCCCCTTCACCTATACGGCCAGCGAGCACTACAGCCGATCGCTCAAGGCTCCGTACGGCATCGCCTATCCGAAGGCCATTAGCGAGATGGTGGAGCCTTCCCTGGCGGTCATCCGAGGCCACTTGGACGTACTCGCGACCGAGTTCGATTGCCCGATCTTTGTCCATAACTCGGCGAATGTCCGTCGGCATAATTCTCAGCCGGTCAACGCGATGAAGATGGTCCTGAGCCGGCGAACGCGCGAACGGGTCCGGAAGGCCGCGAATCGCCGGATTGAGGCGTACATCGACGAGGTCAACGCCGCGACCTTTCCGCACGTGCATCTCTTTGACGAGCACAACTTATTGAGCCAGGCCTCGGAGTGGGTCCTGGGCCGCCGGCTTTACGACTCCCACGTGCAGCACCCCACGGTCCTGTCCCGAATGGTCGCCGAACGGTATCGCGACCTTCTGGAAATGCTGGCGACCCTCGCGACCAAGAAGCTCGTCGTCTGCGACCTGGACAATACGCTCTGGGAAGGAGAGATCGGTGAGGGGGCGGTCCGGCATCATCGCGATCGCCAGGCGATTCTGAAGCGCCTCCGGTCGCAGGGAGTGCTCCTGGCAATCAATTCCCGGAACGATCCGAAGAACGTCCACTGGCGCGATGCGGTGCTCGACGAGAGCGACTTTGTCGCCGCGGAGATCAACTGGGACGCCAAGCCCAACAACATGAAGCGGATCCAGCAGAAACTCAACCTGAAGACCAAGGACTTCGTCTTCATCGACGACCGAGCCGATCAGCGCGCGCTCGTGTCGGAGGTCTTTCCGGATATCCACGTCATGGACGCGATCTCGGAGCGATCCTGGAAACTTCTGGACCTCTGGTCGCAGTTGATCCGTCCCGGCGATGAGGCGGATCGCACGCAGTTTTATCGGGAGCGCGAGGAGCGGGAGAAGTTCCTGGGCGGTGAGGCGGCGGAGCACGATCCGGCGGCCCTGATGGCAGGGCTGGGGCTCCGGGCCAACGTCCGATTCGCCGGCCGATCGGACCTCGAGCGGGTCGTCGAGCTGATCAACCGGACGAATCAATTCAACCTCAATGGCACGCGAACGAGCTTCCGCGAGGCGCACGATTGGATCGCGACACCCGGTCGGCGCATCCTGGTCATCGACGGCGCCGACAAGTTCGGGCAGATGGGGCTTATCTGCGTCGCATACGTCGATCTGACGTCAACAAACGTACAAATCCCGACGTTCGTGCTCAGTTGCCGCGTGTTCGGATACGGCTTCGAGACGGCGATGCTGAATGCGATCGGACGATTGGTCTGGGCGACCGGCGGAGAGAGCCCGCGCGAGGCGGCGCCCTCATGGGTCTCTACCGGGAGACTCCCCTCAACGGGCCTTGCCGAACCCTGTACCCCGATCACGGGTTCCAGTGGCGCGATGATGTGTGGGTCCTCGACCATCAACCCACGGTCAATGATCCCTCCTGGTTGAAGGTCATCGACACGCTTTGCACCTGAATCCTTGGGCCGGTCGGTGACGAACGGCGCGACTCCACAATCATCGGGCCGTGTATCCCGCATCGACCATGAGGTGGGTCCCGGTGATGAACGAGGCTTCATCAGAAGCCAGGAACAGGATGGCGTAAGCGATCTCACGCGGCTCAGCGCAGCGCCTGGATCAATTGGGCGCCGGCCCATTGCGGATGGATGTCGGCGGCCGCGCGGTCGAGTCCCATGGCAATGGCCTGGCGCTCGACGATCTGGGTCCAGACGACGCCTGGGCAGACCGCGTTGACCCGGATGTTGTCGGGCGCCAGGTCCATGGCCATGCAGCGGTTCATGCCGAGGATGGCCGTCTTGGTCGTGTTGTACGTAACATAATTCGGCTGGGCGATGAACGAGGAGATCGAGGCCAGGTTGACGATCGCACCGCCGCCGGCCTTCTTGATCGCCGGTACGACGTGTTTGGCGACCAGCGCCGGCCCCATCACGTTGACGTCCAGCATCTGCCGCCATTCCTCCGGAGTGGCCTCGATCCCGCGCAAGATGAAGATCGCCGCGTTGTTGACCAGGGTGTGGATCGCGCCGAAGGCGGCGACGGCCTCGGCCGCCATCTTCGCCACGCTCGACTCATCGGCCACGTCGGTGCGAACAAAGAGCGCCTTGCCGCCCGAGTGCTTGATCCGCGCGGCGGCGTCCTGTCCGGTCGCCTGGTCGCGCTCGGCGATCACGACGGCGGCGCCCTCCTCGGCGAACAACTCGGCCGTCGCGCGACCGATCCCCGCACCCGCGCCCGTGATCACGGCAACCTTCCCGCTCAACCGATTCATGACTTGCTTCCTGACGCGGCGTTCGGCCGCAAGGTAAGAGGAATTCAAGATTCGAGATTCGAGATTCCGGACTCAAGACTCCCGATTCGGCACCACAGGAAATCTCGAAAGGCGAATCCAGAATCTTGGATCGAGAGCTTTCCGGACATTCGCACGACGCTCGGATCCTCCCAGCGTGGCCTGGTCTCGGCGCAACGGAGCGATTATGACTCAAGAGCGGAGGAGTTTCACCATGAGTGATTCGGATCGGACATCGGACAATCCGGGAACCACACGGCCGTGGACGCTCTCGCGAATTGGCCAGGTGTTGCCGATGGCCGTCATTCTGCTGGTCACCGCGGGCCTTCGGTTCTGGAACCTCGACCATACCAGTCTCTGGTACGATGAGATCGTCACGATGCGCGTCGCGCGGGCCGGCAATCCCGTGGCGATGGTGCATCTCCTCGATCAGATCGACGGGACCCGCGCACCGCTCCACCCGCTCGTCCTCCAGGGTTGGCTCAGCCTTGTTGGCGCATCCGACTTCGCCGGGCGCTCCTTCAGTGCCCTCTGCGGCCTGGCCACTGTGTTCGTCACCTACCTCTTCGGCCGACGGGCATTCGACGAACGGGCGGGGCTCTGGGCCGCCTGGCTGGCCTCGGTCTGCCCGCCTCTGGTCTATTACTCGCAGGAAGCCCGGATGTACGCCTGGCTGGTCCTCCTGACCGCGGTCTCTTGGCTGGTCCTCCTCTCGTTCCGCCATGCCGCCGGACCGGCCCGATGCGTGGCGTACGGAATCCTCCTGGCCTCGCTGGCCTACAGCCATCCGCTGGGGCTCTTCATGATCGCGGCGCACGGCCTGGCTTATCTGCTGGTCCATCGCCACCTCGTGCTGACCTTCCGGTTCTGGCTCTTGATCCAGCTTGCCGCGGCCCTGGCCATTCTCCCCTGGCTCGGACGCTACCTCGACCACAGTACCGATTACCCCATGCCGCGCTATTCGCTTCGATTCCTCCTGGGAGTGCCGATCGAATATATCGGCGGGAACAGCCTGGTGCTCCTCGCCTGCCTGGCGATCATCGGCCAGGGCTGGCTATCTCGCGAATTGGTCGAGGGCCGGCGCCGGCTCGTCATCCGGAACCCGGTCGAGAACCTCATCCTGATCGCCTGGGCCGCGGGGCCGCCCGTCTTGATGTATGTCTATTCCCAACTTGGCCGTCCGATCTTCGGTCCGTCGCGGTATCACCTTTTCAGCGCACCAGCCTACCTGATCCTGCTGGCGCACGGCCTCGCCCGGCTTCCCGCCTGGCTTCGCTGGCCGTTCGCGGCGGTCGGACTGGCATTTTCCTTGACGCTGCTTCACGTCTACAGCCCGAGTCCCAAGGCCGACTGGCGAGCACTTTCGACCTGGTTAAATCAAGAGCAGAGGCAAACACCCAACGATCCGATCGCTGTCGTTGTCCATCCGAGCGATCCTCGCTTTCCTCGCGAGCAACTGGAAGCGGCCCGGTATTATCTCAGCCCGCGGTTCCGCGTGGCGGGAGCGGGCGAATCGACCGAGCGGAAAGCGACCGATCGCACGACTTTCGACGTTTATTGCCGCACCAGAACGATCGATGAGATTCCTGCGACGGCGCACGCGTTCCCAGGGATTATTGCACAAAAAAGGGAGTAGACGAGGATGACCTGTGTGAGATCACCTGGTAATTCCTGTACGGGGATTGCTTCATTTTTCGAGGGCCTCGCCTTACGACTCGAGGATTCGTCCCGATGGGCTATCGATCGCTGTCGGACTGTGTGCGCGACCTGGAATCGACCGGTCAGCTTGTCGCCATCGACCAGGAGGTGGATCCCTACCTGGAAGTGGCCGCCATCCAGCGGAGGGTTTATCAGGCGGGCGGGCCGGCCTTGTTGTTCCGCCGGGCCAAGGGGACGGCTTTCCCGATCCTTGGCAACCTATTTGGCACGCTGGACCGGTCGAAATACCTGTTTCGCGACACGCTCGAATCGGTCCGCCGACTGGTCGAGTTGAAGGTGGAACCGAATGCCCTCGCCAAGAACCCCTGGCGTTACCGCGGCCTGCCGCGCACGTTGTGGCGGCTGCGGCCCCGTCGGGTGAGGAGCGGCCCGATCCTGGACCACCGGACGTCGATCGGGCGGCTGCCGCCGATCCAATGCTGGCCGAGGGACGGCGGACCGTTCATCACGTTACCCCAGGTCTATACGGAAGACCCCGACCGGCCTGGCCCCGCGCGGTCCAACCTGGGGATGTACCGGGTTCAGCTTGCCGGAAACGCGTATGAGCCGGATCGGGAAGTCGGCCTGCATTATCAGATCCACCGGGGTATCGGGGTGCACCATGCCGCGGCCATCCGGCGAGGAGAGCCGCTGCGCGTCAACGTCTTCGTCGGCGGCCCGCCCGCCATGACGGTCGCCGCAGTCATGCCCCTACCCGAAGGTCTGCCCGAGCTGGCGTTCGCCGGGGCGCTGGGTGGCCGGCCGGTCGCCCTGGTCACGCCCGACGACGGGCTCCCCATGCCGGCCGACGCTGACTTTGTCATCTGTGGCACGATCGACCCCCTGCATCGGAAGCCCGAGGGACCGTTCGGGGACCACCTGGGTTACTACAGCCTCCAGCACGATTTCCCGGTCGTGCGGGTCGATCGCGTCTACCACCGCGACGGTGCCATCTGGCCGTTCACGTCGGTCGGGCGACCGCCGCAGGAAGACACCTCGTTCGGTACGCTGATCCACGAATTGACCGGGCCCGTGATCCCCAGCGTGATCCCGGGCGTCCGGGCCGTCCACGCCGTTAACGCCGCGGGCGTCCATCCGTTGCTGCTGGCGATCGCCAGCGAGCGATATGTCCCCGACAGCCCGGTGCGCCAGCCGCAGGAGATCCTGACCACCGCCAACGCCATCCTGGGTCAGGGGCAACTGTCGCTGGCGAAATACCTACTGATCGTCGCCCATGAGGACGATCCGGACCTCGATATCCACGACATCTCCGCTTTCCTCGCGCACCTGCTCCGACGAGTCGATTGGACGACCGACCTCCACTTCCAGACCCGGACGACCATCGACACGCTCGACTACTCGGGCCACGGACTGAATCAGGGCTCCAAGGTCGTGATCGCCGCCGCCGGGCCCGTACGCCGGTCGCTGCCGGCCGAGTTGCCGTCCGGCCTGCGACTTCCTGGCGGATTCGGCGATCCTCGCCTGGTACTCCCCGGCATCGTGGCCATTCGAGGACCGGCGTACCGTCGCGATAGCGGAGAGATCCTCACGTTCTGCCGATCCTTCGGTCCCGACGGCCCGATCCGCGATTTCCCGTTGATCGTGATCGCGGACGATAGCGAATTCACGGCACGGAGCGAGCGGAACTTCCTCTGGGTCACCTTCACCCGCTCCAACCCGGCGGCGGATCTCGAGGGGATCGGTGCGTTCGTGGACCAG
Organism: uncultured Planctomycetota bacterium; assembly: GCA_963845755.1. Lineage (GTDB taxonomy): Bacteria > Planctomycetota > Planctomycetia > Isosphaerales > Isosphaeraceae > CAWJTV01. The sequence continues at coordinate 419,665 of CAWJTV010000029.1, read as the reverse complement.
AAGCACTGGGGCTGCACCGGGCCACTCATCATCGACGCCCGGATCAAGCCGCACCACGCACCGCCGCTGGTCGATGATCCGGAGATCGAGCGCCGAGTTGACGCCCTGGCCGCTCCCGGCGGTCCGCTCCACGGTGTTTATTGAAAACAGCTCGATCGACCAAATGGGGATGACTGTCCGGTTTCCTCAACGGGGTATGATGAAGGCCGTAGCGATCGTAAGATCGACTGCTGCCATCATCGCGATCCCCGCAGAGAGGTCAGTATGGATCCCGAGAACGCGGAGAAAGACATTTCGGCGCCCCGCTCGGCCGAACTTCATCCTGAAGCGATTTCGGAGTCGGCGCCCCTCAATCCCGCAGCCCTCGTCGACCAGATGGTCGCGGTCGGTGCGTGGGCTGATCCTGAACTGCTGGAACAGATCGTTCAGGCCGGTGACGCAGCCGTCGAGCCGCTTATCGCGATCCTACGGACCTCTCCCCGCGGCTGGCCCGCAGAGGCACCGTTATACCACGCGATCGGTCTGCTGAGCGTACTCCGTCCTCCTCGGGCGATTTCCGACCTGGTCGAGATTGTCAGACGGTATCACGACGATTCGGGAGAGGAAGCCGCGAGAGCGGTCGGGAAGTACGGCGCTATCGGTTTTGAACCGCTCCTGGAAGTCGTCCGCGATCCGGCGATCCGAGGCTACAAGCGCATTCACGCCTTCAACGCCGCACGAGTCGCGGCGGGCGACGACCCAGCCCTGAAATCACAACTGGCCGAAGTCCTCCGATTGCATCTCGCAGCCGCGATCGCACGTGGCCGGGAGGAGATCAGGCAGTGGAAGATGCGGCGAGATGTTGCGGAATCGAGTGACGAGACGGACTCCGAAGACACCAGCGCCGACGAATCCGAATTCGTGCCGGAGGTTTCGAGTGCCCCGGCTTCCGTAGGCGAAACCACCGAGGGCGAGGAAGGGCGAGAACTCGACTTTTATGAGGAAATCGCTTTCCTGGTCAGCGACCTGGCCGACCTGGCCGATCCTGCGGCCAGGGACTTGATCAAGACCGCATTCGCGGAAGACCTGGTTGAGACGTTCATCATCAATGAGAAATTCGTCGACGAGCAATACCGCCTCGGTGGCGAGCCACCACGACCGGTTCGAGATTGGCTTAACGACTACCGAGAGCGGTATCAGGAGTACATCGCTTACCTGAACCGGCCTCCAACGCCACCGATGATCCCAATCCGTCCCCCCGTACAAGCCCAAAAGACGCCCAAACCCGCGCCGCCTTCAGCCGTGCTGGAGTCGATCCGAAACACCGGCCCGAAACTTGGCCGCAACGACCCGTGCTGGTGTGGGAGTGGCAAGAAATACAAGAAATGCCACCTTGGTAATTGACAGCTTCCGGTAGCGAGCCGACCAGGTTCGCGTCAACCCCAGAGAGGTGATGCACGATTGCGATGGGTCGGAATCGACGAAGCGGGCTATGGTCCGAACCTGGGTCCGTTGGTGATGACGGCCGTCGTGGCGGAAACGTCTGAAGCCACGGATCGGTCCAGTCCGTTCGACCTCTGGCAGGACCTCGCTGCGACTGTCGATCGGGCCGGGGGGGATCCCGCCCGGCTGTGGGTGGACGACTCGAAGGCGATTCTCCGCGGCGGCAAGGGTCGCGACCGACTCGAGGCCGCGTGCCTGGCCGCGATTCACGCCGCCGGACTGGGCCGCCCTGACTCGCTCCGCCAGCTCCTCGAAGCCATCGGAGCTGGCGCAACGGATGAAGCCGAGCTGTCTCCCTGGTTCGATGGCGGAGAGTCGGCGGGGTCGTGGCCCTGGTGCTGGGACCGCGACCGGGTTGAAGGGCTCCTGGCCAGACGCTCTCTGGAACCCGTCGCGGGAAACTGGCGGCTGGCCGCGATTCATACGATCGTCGTCGGGCCGAGGCGGTTCAATGGCGATCTGGCGGCGATGGACTCCAAGGCCGCGGTCCATTTCTCGGCGTTCGCCCGGTTGTTGCGCCCGCTCTGGGAACGTGCGGCCGACGGGGTTCCGACCGCGGTGACCGGGGACAAGCACGGGGGCCGGCACTACTATTTGGAGCCGCTCCTGGGGGTCTTCGCCGACGCCTGGATCGATCGCGGGGCCGAGGGTGCCGCACTGAGCCAGTACACGATCCGTGACACCGCCAGACGGCTGGAGTTGAACCTGATCCCCAAGGCCGATGGCCACCATGGGCTGGTGGCCCTGGCGTCGATCGTCAGCAAGACGGTCCGTGAGCTCTGGATGGACGGCTTCAATGCCTACTGGCAGTCCCGTGTCCCGGGACTGCGGCCCACCGCGGGATACCCGGTGGATGCGCAGCGGTTCCGTCGCGCGATCGCGGAATCGGCTTCGGTAGCAGGATGCGACCCGATGAACTGGTGGCGCACGAAGTAGAGTCTCTCCGTAGAGTCCCGGCGCCGACGGCGTAGCTGGGGAGCTCTCGATTCCGTATCCAACATTCCAGATTCCAGATTCCAGATGGAGACGATTCCGGTTTCTGGAATCGTGAATCTCGAATCGTGAATCCCGTTTAGGTTGCGGCCGAAGGCCGCGTGAGGTTCAAGATTCCGGCAAGCCCGAGCCGGCGGCGTGCGCCACGGACAGGTTGGCTCAGCGCTCGCGATAGACGATCCGACCTTTGGTTAGGTCGTAGGGCGTGATCTCGACGGTCACCCGGTCGCCGGGCACGATCCGGATGAAGTTCTTCCGCATCTTTCCGGCGATATGAGCCAGGATGCGGTGTCCGTTCTCCAGCTCGACCATGAACTGGGTGTTGGGGAGCGCCTCGACGATGCGCCCCTCGGTGCGAATCGGTTCCTCTTTGGCCACGCGGATCTCCTGAAGACGACCAGCGCCGGCCAATTCCTGGTCTTGTGGGTCGGTGATCAAGCCGTAGTCCGATGGATCTCGCGACGTCCCGCACTCAGTGCGCCAGGTGGAGAGCCACCGCAAGGCAAAGCCGAGGGGCCGGATCGGAACGTGAGAGAATCGCCGTCACCGAGACGACCCCAAGATAATCGATCGCCCTCGGATTGACTAGCGGGAGACCGGAAGAATCAGGGGAGGAACGGCGGCATCATCCCCTCGACCCTCAGGCGGACATAATAGACCGCATCCACGGCCGTCATCGCCAGGCCGCGGGCATCGCGATCGCACCAGGCCAGGTTCGCGGGCCGCGCGGGCATCGCGAGGATGCCCAGCAGGCGGCCATCGGGCTCGTAGACCCAGACCCCCTGCGCCACGGCCGCATAGACGCGCCCCTGGCGGTCGACCTTCACCCCATCGGGCCCGCCCCGCTCGGCGGGATCCATCCGGGCGAAGACGCGACCCGAGCTGACTTTCAACTGGCCCGAGGGCTCGACTTCGTAGGCGCGGATCTGATAGCGCGCCGTGTCGCAGATGTAGAGAATCCGCTCGTCCGGCGAAAAGGCCAGGCCGTTGGGCTTCTCGAAGTCGTCGAGCAGGAGCCGAACGGCATCGTTCGGGGCTCCCGGGCGTGCCAGGTCGAGCGAAAAGACGCCCTGAAAGTGCAGGGCGCGCCGGTCCGGTGCGACACCGTAAGGGGGGTCGGTGAAGTAGACCAGGCCGTCGGACCGGCAGACCACGTCGTTGGGGCTGTTGAGCCGCTGGCCCGACCAGGTCTCGACCAGCGTCTCCACGCCGCTGCCGTCGGCCGCCATCCGCGAGACGCACCGGCCGTTCTGCTCGCAGAAGATAATCCGGCCGTCGGCGCCGAATGTCTGGCCGTTGGCCGCCCCGGTCCGATCCCTCACCAACTCGACCGATCGATCGGCAGCGAGCCGGTAGGTCTTCTCCGCCTTGTTGTCCTGGAACAGCAGCGAGCCGTCCGGGCACCAGAGCGGCCCCTCCGTGAACTCGAAGCCCCGCGCCAGGCATTCCACGGCCGGGCTCTCGACCAGTTCGGACAACCCCGCATCTCTGAGAATCTCCGCCATCGCTCGGTCCTCCGCATTCGCGTGAATTCCCGGCCTTCCTCCGAACCAGCGAAGGCCATGCCATGGGTTATCTCAATCTCCCACTGGTCATGGAGTGGAAGCTGTGACCATGATGGTTTAGAATAAAGTTCGAGTGGTGCCGCGTCGCGGGCAAGTGGCGACGATTGCTGGGGCCTGTCGGTCGTGCCACGCCTGGAGAGTGAGCACGAGAGGTGGATCCCGACATCTGTCGCATCTCGATCCTCCAGACTCCGTCGCGGACACGAATTCCTCGAATCAGTCCGCCTGTTCTGGCTCTGTTTGGGAGGAGCTCCGCCGATGTCTCAGGATTCGGGGTCGGATTCGCCCGAGGTGCAAAAGGCAAAAACGTTCTTCCAGTACGGCAATGACGCCGCGATGAAGGGGAACTTCGACTACGCCATCGATATGTACCGTCAATGTTGCAAGCTTGTGCCGGACTCCATGTTGTATCGTCAGTCGTTGCGAGGGATCGAGCGGAAGAAATTCAATGGCGATCCCAAGTCGGTCAGCAAGCTGGTCGGGGTCAAGAATCAGCCGATCCTGATGCATGCCAAGTCGGCGCGCTCGAAAGGTAAGCACCACGATGCGCTGGATCGCTGCGAGGATGCCTTCGCCAATAATCCCTGGGATGTGGGGGCGGCGCGGGTGGCGGCGGAGGCGGCCGAAGGGCTCGGATTGGGAGCCCTGTCCCAGTGGCTCCTCGATTCGGTGCAGGCCGTGGCCAAGGACGCCGATTTCTTCCGATTCGCCGCCGGTATCTACGAGACGAATGAGAGCTGGGCGAAGGCCATCGCCTGCTGGGAGCAGGTCAAGAAACTCAACCCGAACGACCAGGACGTCAGCCGCAAGATCAACGCCCTGTCGGCGGCCTCGACGATCAAGCGATCAGGGCTCGACGAGGCCCTGGACCAGCGGGCGCAGGCCCAGAAGGACGCCGCCACGCCCGTCGCCGAGTCCATGGAGGCCAAACTCGAGCGGCTCAAGCAGGAGCAACTCACTCCCCAACAGCGGCTGCTCGAGGAGATCAAGAAGGACCCGACGTCCATCCATGCCTATGTCAATCTGGCCGATATCTATCGCCAGCGCGGCGACCTGGACACGGCGGAGAAGGTCCTGGCCAAGGGCATCAAGGCCAATCCCAACGATGCGGGGCTGAAGTCCATCTACGAGGACACCCAGATCAGTCGCTTGAAGCGGGCCAAGGAGCACCAGACGCATAAAGTCCAGGAAAACCCCGAAGATACCGGTGCCAAGGTCAAGCTCGACGAGCTGACCGAGATGCTCAACAAGTATCAGGTCCAGGCGTATCGCCGGCGGGTCACCCTGCACCCGGAGGATGCCAATCTCCATTACCAGTTCGGCCTGATCCTGGCACAGATCGGCAAGCACGACGAGGCGATCGCCGAGTTCCAGCAGGCGCGGTCCAGCACCGAGCCCATCCTGAAGATCCAGGCCCTCCTTCAGACAGGCCTGAGCTTCGAGGCCAACGGTGCCCCCAAACTCTCGGAACGCAACTACAAGGAGGCCCTGAAAATGCTCGAGGCCGAGGACAAGGAGAACTTCAAGGCGCTCCACTACCGCCTCGGTCGGGTCTCCGAGACGCTCGGCAACAACGAGGCCGCTGAGGAGCACTACAACGAGGTCGCCGCCCTCGACTACACCTACCTCGACGTCGCCGAGCGGCTGCGCCGCTTGATCTGACCGCGGCATTCGTGGTATCCTCCTGGGTCTCCCGATCCGCGGGTCACGGGGCCGGGTCGTCCGCCGGCCGAGGCCGTCGCGGCTCGACCGACACGGACGGGATTGCCGGCTCGAACGTAACCTGGTGTCAATCAACCGTATCCGCCTTCCCTGACGATTCACGGAGCTATGCCAAACTCACCCTCAGCGGCCAAGCGCATGCGACAGAGCGTGAAGCGCCGCATGCATAATCGGGTCACGAAGAAGGTCATCAAGACCATGACGAAGCGGACGCTGGCGTCGGTCGCCGCCAAGGACTTCGAGAAGGCCGCGGCCGACCTGAAGCTCGCCACCGCCAAGATCGACAAGGCGGTGCGGCGCCGCGTCCTCCATCCCAACACGGCGGCCCGGCGCAAGAGCAGCCTGGCGCGTGCGTACGCCGCGGCGATGGCCAAGGCTCAGCAAGGCTAGTCCTCGAGTCGTCAAGTCCTTGAGTCATGACGGTCCGTCCGAGCTGCTCGGATCTCAAGGACTCGAGGACTTGAGCACTCAAGGACTCGCACGATGCCGACCTTCGACGACGCCTTCTGGGAGGTTTCTTCGGTGCCTTCGGGCGGGCCTTCGGGCGGATCGAATCCGAGTTCGAGGGCCTCGACCCGTTCGAGGCGATGATTGCGGTCCTCCTGGCCCGGACCCTGGGCGAGTCGCGCTGGCGGACTGCCCTGGACGGTCTGGCCCAGGCGGGACTCCTGACGCCCGAACGGTTGGCGGAAGTCGAACTGCATCTCGCTCCGCGACGCCGTGTGCGAGAAAGGCCGATCCGCTTTCCACCAAGACGTTGGTCCCCCTGAAGCATCTCGCGCGTTGGCTCGTCGAACGTCATGGGGCCGGGTCGACTCGCTGTTCAACCCGGATCGATCGATCGGCTGGCTCCGCGGGGAGCTGGCGGCCATCAAGGGCGTCGGGACGCCGGGGGCCGATGCCATCCTCCTCTACGCCTTGAAACGCCCGTCTTATCCCCTCGATCGCGCGACCTATCGGATTCTCGTGCGGCATGGCTGGCTTGATGCGACCGCGACTTACGACGAAGCCCGCGACCTGCTGGTGGATCGAGCCGTCGAGCAGGCGACGTGCGCTTGAAGACCAGCAAGATCGAGTGGAAGTTCTCGCCCAGTTGGCTCATGGCATGGAACAGATCGGCCACCAATTCTGCCGCGCCACGGCCACCGATTGCGAGGAATGCCCGCTGGAGACCCTGCTCCCCGAGGGCGGACCCCGCGGAGCCGAAGATTGAGGCCTTTTCCTTTCCCCTCGCCGTGACCCGGGATCATCACCCATGGCCGATTATCGCCTGGAAGGCCCGAAACCGGCTCGCATCTACGAGGTGATCCTGCCGAAGAAGCTCGGATACTTCGGCAAGATCCAGGAGGTCCTCGAAGACCTGTTCAACGAGCAGGCCATTCGGAAGGTCCCCTTCGTGAAACAGTCGATTGCGCGGCAGCGGCGGCAGGATCGGGCATTTGACGAGGAGGAATGGATCAAGACCCTCTGCCAGGCGTCGCGCGGCTACTCGATCTACGAGATGGATGGCCGATACCTCTCGCCGACGGGGCCGGTCGACGAGCGAGTCCTGGTCATTCGGTTCATCTTCCACAACCCCGAGCAACCCCAGGATTCCCGCACCGATTTCCTCGCCGCATCGCTCGAGGTGGTCAACCACCTGGTGGCGCATCGATTCGCGCATGAGCTGGGCGTCGAGGAGGAGATCTGGTTCGTGGAGTATCATTCGCCGAGTCTGGCGATCTGGCGCCGGAATGCGAGCGATTCGCCCTCGGAATAAGATGGAGCGGATCGCTTCCTTGACGGGCAGACCATCGGCCGTAGACTGGAAGTTGGTGGATTCAGGCTCTTTGCCGCATGTACGAGCACGCCCGCGATGACGATCGGCGCGGACGCGTGCCTCCCGCCCTGGACCAGAGGCCGATAACCATGCACGCGATGCCGGTGATGCTGGGCGTCCTGGCGATCCTCGCGGTCGCCTACCGATACTACAGCGCCTTCCTCGCCGCCAAGGTGGCCGCACTGGATGATTCGCAGGTCACCCCGGCCCACCGGTTCAACGACGGCCAGAACTTCGACCCGACGAATCGCTGGGTGCTCTTCGGCCATCACTTCGCGGCGATCTCGGGTGCCGGGCCACTGATCGGCCCGGTGCTGGCGATCCAGTTCGGCTACCTGCCGGGGCTGGTCTGGCTGGTCGTCGGCGTCTGCCTGGCGGGCGCCGTTCAGGACATGCTGGTCCTGGCCGCCTCGACGCGTCGGGCCGGGTTGAGCCTGGCCGGTCTGGCTCGCCAGGAGATCGGCCGGCCCGCCGGCATGGCCGCGGCGATCGCGATTCTCTATATCGTGATCATCGCACTGGCCGGTCTGGGGATCGTGGTGGTCAAGGCCCTGGGCGGCGAGGAAGTGCCGATGAAGTTTGGCTCCGAGCTGATTTATCCACCCCAAAGTGGGGTCGAGCGTGGCGGGACCCCGACCGGCCCGATGATCTATAAGGTTCCCCCGGGCTCAACCTATCGGTTCGGCGCGGGGCCCGACCAGACCATGGTCTTCCACGAGAAGTTCAATCTGGCCGTGCCCCACGGGACCTTCTTGAAAACGGATGGCAAGGGATCCGGCTTCATCCTGCCCGAAGGGGCCAAGCGGCTCGTGCCGGGCAGCTCTTGGGGAACATTCACGATCGCCGCGACGATCCCGATCGCGCTGTTCGTTGGCTGGTACATGTATCGCTTCCGCAAAGGGAAGATCCTGGAGGCGTCGCTGATCGGCGCGGCGGCCGTGCTGGCGGCGACGATCGGCGGGGCCTGGATTCCCGGCTCGCCGATCGAGAGCTATTTCTTGATGTCGCGCGACATGACGGTCTTTACCCTGGCCGCTTACGGATTCATCGCGGCTGTGCTACCGGTCTGGCTGTTGCTCTGCCCGCGCGACTACCTCTCGACGTTCCTCAAGATCGGGACCATCGCGCTTCTGGTCGTCGGAGTCGTGATCGCCAACCCCAAGCTCCACGCGCCGGCAGTCAGCCCGCATTTCGCCTCGGGAGGCGGGCCGTATTTCGATGGTCCCATCTTCCCCTATGTCTTCATCTGCATCATGTGCGGGGCAATCTCCGGGTTCCACGCGCTGGTCTCATCCGGGACGACGCCCAAGATGGTGGACAAGGAAAGCGACGTCCGGATGATCGGTTATGGCGCGATGTTGATGGAGGGCCTGGTGGGGATCGTGGCCCTGATCGCGGCGGCGGCATTGCCCAACTCGATGTACTACGACATCAACATCGACCTGGCCAAGCGCCCCGACTTCCTGGCCAAGCACCCCGATTTGCGCGGTTCCTCGAGGCCTCGGAGGTAGGACAGCATGCCGGGGGTGGCCTCGACCCGGCCGCACCGGCCGGCAGCGAGCTGGTCGCGATGGAGCGGGACGTCCAGGAATCGCTGCACGGCCGGACCGGCGGCGCCGTGACGCTGGCCGTCGGCATGGCGCGGATCTTCTCCGACGCGATTCCCGGAATGAGCTGGCTGATCAAGTACTGGTATCATTTCGCGATTATGTTCGAGGCCCTGTTCATCCTCACGACGATCGATGCCGGCACCCGGATCGCGCGATTCCTCGTGCAGGAGTTCCTGGGCAAGCTCTGGAAGCCGCTGGGCGACCTCAACTGGCTGCCGGCCTCGCTCCTCGCGACGGGCCTGGTCGTCTTCGGATGGGGCTACTTCATCTACACCGGGAGCGTCGAGACGATCTGGCCGATGTTCGGCATGGCCAACCAGCTCCTGGCCGTCATCGCCCTATCCGTGGTGACGACGGTGATCGTGAACTCCGGCCGCGGCCGATACGCACCCATCACGATCTTGCCCATGCTCTTCGTGGCGACCACCACATCGACCACCGCCTATTACGAGATCACCGGCAGGTTCTGGCGGATGGCCCATCAGAGCCGCACCATGGTCCACGGCTGGTTGAATATCGGGCTGACTGCCATGGTGCTGACCTGCGTCCTGGTGATTGTCGTCTCGGCCGTGCTGCGGTGGATCGCGCCGACGAAGCCCGAGGACTCTTTGTCGGCCGAAAGCCCGGCCCAGATGGGCGCCCGGGCGTGATGGAAACGAGCGGGTCTCGGCCGTATTCGATGGAATATATGACGATTTTTTAAATTTGTTCGTCTTCCGCCGGGCGTTGATCAATATCGTCCCGTCGGATAGGGTGAGACGGTGAAGGCGTGGGGAATGTATGCGGCTCCAACTCGAACGGGTGGTTGTGGCTCCTCGCCTTTCCGATGGAATTCACCATCGAATACTCAAGGGTGGCTATGCCAGGTTTAAAGTCATGTCCTCACTGTGGCCTCCTTGTGGAAGATTGGCACCGAGAGTGGTACGCTCGAGTAAACCAGGCTCTGTTGTTCCAACACAAAGCTGCCGCTGACTGCCCAAACCCGGATTGCGGGGGAGGGGTAGATTTGTATGCTTCTACCCACACGGTTCCGTCCGCCGAGCCAAGCCTTCCCGTCCTCCGCCGATCTTGGGAACAAGCCAAGACTTGGGCGGGATCCGAGGAACTCCTAGAAAACTACCTCAAGAACGTGTCTGCCGGACAACGGTACGCCAATTACTCTTTTGACCCCTAGGAGGATCTGTGGCCCTACTTCCCCAAGAACGTCAGTTCATGGATCTCTTCATACGAGAGATGCACCTCGGGCAGAACGAGGGTCGTGCTCATCGTCTTTCTGCCGAACGCGGCATCACCTACAACCACTATCTCCAACTCGAACCCGCGTACATGGAATACTGGGGCGGGGCTGGTAACTGGGGTGGTCCCTATCCTCCTCTCCCGGATGATCCCAACCTCCCTTGTCCCTGGGCTTCCAAGGAAGAATTCGAGGCTCGTATAGCCGAATTGGAGTCCTTGGTTCATTCAGAGTGAGCCAGTCCTTTGATGATCGTTCCCATCAGTCTCCAACGCGATTTCCTCGAGCGCGATTACACCGAGGGGAGCAATATCTGAGATGACCCTCACCGAACAGGAGATTGCTTACCTCCGCAGATTCTGCTGGGAAGTTTTTCATAAGATAACGGCCACGATACGAACTTTAACCAGTGCCCAGGTCACTACAACGACCTGGCCGAGCTGGCGTTGACCTTGCGACATCTGCGAAGTCTCCGCTAAGGGAGGCCCGCCTCGGCGGTTACTGTTACCTGATTGGTAGTAATTATGTCGAAATTCATATGAATCTTATAATAAGTTTAAATTCGAGTCTTGTTGAGGCGCCTCTTTTTCCAGGCCCCGCTCTCCGCCAGTCGCGATCCTCCACCTGGCCAATTTCGACCACCTGCCGCTCCGTTCCGAAAAAACCTCGCAAATCCTCGCAATACCTCCAAGTGCGCACATCCTGCCGCAGGTCTCCTTGACCGATTCGTCCGTACAGAATAAACTTCTGTCCATGTGGGCGCGAATAAGTGCGAGTGCGAGTGCGGTGGGTCATCTCGACGCCGACTGCTTCTACGTGTCGGCGGAGCGGGTGCGTGACGAGTTCCTGCGCCAGAAGCCGGTGGGGGTGCTGGGCAACCAGGGCGCGTGCGTGATCGCCAAGAGTTACGAGATGAAGGCGGCGGGCGTCGCGACGGGGATGCCGATCTGGGATGCGCTGGTGAAGTGTCCGACGGGGGTGTACGTCAAACGGGATTTCCGGTGGTACGAGGTCTTGAGCCGGCTGATGCTGGGGGTGATGCGGGAATGGTCGCCGCGGGTGGAGTATTACTCGATCGACGAGTTCTTCTTCGCGGCGATTCCGGTGCCGGGCCAGACGTTACAGGACCTGGCGGTGTCGATCCGGGACGAGATCCGGGAGCGTGTGGGCGTGCCGGTGACGGTGGGCATCGCCCGGACGCGGACGCTCGCCAAGCTGATCTCGGACGCGGCCAAGCCGGACGGTGCGCGGGCGGTGGTCGATCGCCGGGCCGAGGAAGAGCTGATGGCCGACCTGCCGGTGACCGAGATCACCGGGATCGCGGGCCGGCGCGCGGCCCGGCTCTCGCCCTGGGGGATCCACACCTGCCTCGACCTGGCGCAGACCGACCGCCGGCTGGTCCGGGCGTTGTTGACGGCCTCCGGCGAGACGCTGTGGTGGGAGCTCAACGGCGAGGCCGTCCAGCCGATCCACCTGCGGCGGCCCGCGCACAAGGCCCTGTCGCGCGGTGGCAGCTTCGGCGAGTTCGACCACCGAGCCGGTCGTCCTCTATGCCTGGCTGATCCGCAACCTCGAACGGCTGATCGAGGAGCTCGAGTATCACGGCGTGGCCGCCGGCCGGATCACCGTCTGGGTCGTCTACAAGAACGGCCAGTCGGGCGTCGGCCAGATGACCCTCGCCGTGCCCAGCGACCGGTTCGACATCCTCCTGGATGCGGCCCGGCCCTGTCTCCGCAGGGCCTGGGTCCCCCGCACTGGCCACCCACATGCACCTGATCGCCGAGGAGCTGACCGCCCGGCAGGACTGTCCCCTCGACCTGTTCGACCCGCCCGGGCAACGCAGCCAGGCCCTGGCCGTCGCACGCCTCAAGCGCGAGATCAACGGGCGCCACGGTCGGTTCGTCCTCCGCAGTGCCGCCACACTGCCCCTGGCGTCCATCTATCGCGATACCGCCAACGAATACGATATCTGTGACATCCGGGGGAAGTTATGTTTCTGATCGTGGCAAGTGGCAAGTGGCGAGTGGCAAGAGATACGAACCGGTCCGTCCTCTCGGATTCACTTGCCACTTGCCACTCACGACGCTACTAATCCCATGTGCGTTGGAATATCTCTGGCATGGAGTGAGCTGCCCAAGGAGCTGATCGAGCGGCAGGGGCTGGAGCGTCGCGTCCACGATCGTGGGGGCGAGCGGGAGGTGCGTTTCCTCTATCGCGACCGCCAACCCCGGCTGCCGGTCTGGCGCGACGGTCAAATCCTGGTCGTGCGCTGGGGCAACGGTCGGGGCGAGAGCCGTTTCCTGCCGCGCACCGGCTGGACGTGGCTGTTGACCGTCCAGGAGGGGTACTGGCGCGGACTCAACCCGATCCTCGTGGACATCCCCGCCACGCTCGGGCTGGATCGCGGGGTCTGGTACCGCATCCGGCAAGGGATCCGCGGCCTACTCGTCCCGGACGAGCGCGGCAAGGCCGTGGTCTACATGATCTGCGAGCCCGCGAGCCATTATTACCAGGTCATGACTCGCTCGAACCGCATGCCCGTCCTGATCGAGGAGCGGATCTAGCCCGCGTCCCGGTTGTGTGTTGGGCCGAGATCACCGACAATCGTCGTTTTGGGCCATTCCGAGTTGCCGGGTACCATCCGCAGCGGGTCCTGACTCGCCGAGGACGATCCTGATGAGACGCTTCTTCCGGCCCCGGCTGACCTTGCTGTGGCTGATGGTCCTCGTGGCCGTGATCGCCATCGTCCTGACGTGGGAGCGGAGGAGGCGCATCGCGGCGATCAGAGTCGATCTCCAGAGGGCGGAGGATCGATTTGAGTGGGCGGGGCGGATGCATCAGCGCGGTTACATATCGAAGTCGCAGCTCACCGCCGAACAGCGGGCCAGAAACCGCCTCCGATCCGAGCTCGAGCGGCTCGGGGCTTCACCGGAACATCCGTGAATCGCGAGGCGAACGGGTCATCGCAGCGGTTCCTCGACCGGCTTTACCGATTCGGGAGGCCGGGCGGGTTCGGGACAGGAGGGTGCAGGAGATCCGGTCTGTCGTACAACCGGCGGCGTCGGTGACTCGTTGACGACCAGCCGGAAGACGTCGGGACGCGCGTAGTGGCCGGCGACATCGAAGTCGAACTTGGCGCGGGGGATCTCCTCGAGGTCCAGCTCGGCCGAGAGGGTCGTCGGTCCGTCGAAGACCGGCCCGGCCAGCAGCCGGCCCAGCGGGTTGACGATGCAGCTACCGCCCCGCGACATGACGGTTGACGGGTCGTCCCCCTGGATGGCGGGATAGTCGGCCGGGTAGTCGGAGCGGCGGGCAAACTGGTTGCAGCCCAGGACGAAGCAACGCCCCTCCAGGGCGATGTGACGCAGGGTTGACAGCCAGGTCTCGCGGTCGTCGGCCGTCGGGCGCAATAGATCTGGATCCCCTGGGCGTACATGTGCATCCGCAGCATCGGCATGTAATTCTCCCAGCAGATCACGGCGCCGAGCTTACCGATGGGGGTGTCGAAGACGGGCATGGTCGAGCCGTCGCCATAGCCCCAGACCAGGCGCTCGGCGGCGGTGGGCATCAGCTTGCGATGCTTGCCCAGCAGGGCGCCGTCGGGATCGAAGAACAGGACCGAGCAGTAGAGCGTGCCGCCCTGCGCGCTCCACGACGCCGATGACCAGGTACTGCGCCGGTATCTCGGGCCGTGTTGCCGAGGGAGTCGACGGCCGGGCCGGGTACGTCCACGGCGCTGTCCCAGTAGCGGCGGAACAACTCGCGGCCTTCGGGAGTGCGGGAGCCGATCCGGACTCCGAAATCGAGCCCGCGCGGGTAGCCCGAGACGAACGCCTCGGGGAAGACGATCAGACGCGCCCCCCGGTCGGCCGCCTCAATGGCCAGGCCGCGGACCGTTTCCAGGGTTCTTTCCCGGTCGAACGCGACCGGTGCCGCCTGCACGACGGCAACGTGGACCGTCTTCATCGATGGGGGCGCCCTCGCGGACCCTGAGAGCGGTCCGATTCGAGTCAGGTGATTGGAATCACGCCAGGACCCCCTTGACCGGGTGATGCTCCTCGACGCCGGTGAGGCGGACGTCGAGGCCCTGGAACCGGAAGCTCAGCCGGCGGTGATCGATGCCCAGGCAGTGGAGGATCGTGGCGTTCAGGTCGTGGATGTGCACCGGGTTGGAGACGATATTGTAGCTGAAGTCGTCGGTCTCGCCATACGAGACTCCGGGCTTGATGCCGCCGCCGGCCATCCAGGTCGGGAAGCACTTGGGATGGTGGTCGCGGCCGTAGTCGTTGCGGGTCAGCCGGCCCTGGCAATACACCGTCCGGCCGAACTCGCCGCCCCAGATGACCAGCGTGTCGTCGAGTAACCCGCGCTGTTTCAAGTCGGTGATGAGCGCGTGGCAGGGTTGATCGACGTCGTGGCACTGGTGGGGCAGGTCGCCGGGGAGGTTCCCGTGCTGGTCCCAGCCGCGATGGAAGATCTGGACGAACCGCACGTCGCGCTCGGCCAGCCGACGGGCCAGGAGTGCGCAACGCGCGAACGTGCCCGGTGTGTGCACGTCCGGCCCGTACATGTCCAGCACGTGCTTCGGCTCGTTGGAGATGTCGGTCAGCTCGGGGACCGAGGTCTGCATGCGGAAGGCCATCTCGTACTGGGCGATCCGCGTCTGGGTCTCGGGGTCGGCGAACTGGCGGTACTCCTCCTGGTTGATCCGGCTGATCGCGTCGAGGGCGCGCCGGCGGATCGCGGGATCGACCCCCGCGGGATTCGACAGGAAGAGGACCGGGTCGCCGCTGGAGCGCAACGCGACGCCCTGGTGCTTGCTCGGCAAGTAGCCCGAGCCCCAGAGCCGGTTGTAGATCGCCTGGGCCTCCTTGCGGCCGGTCCAGGTCGCCGTCATCACGACGAAGGCGGGTAAGTCCCGGTTCGTCGTGCCCAGGCCGTAGCTCAGCCAGGAACCCAGGCTGGGGCGCCCCGGTAGCTGGTTACCCGTGCAAATATACGTGACGGCCGGGTCGTGGTTGATCGCTTCCGTCCAGACCGACTTGATCAGTGCGATCTCGTTGACGATCTTGGCCGTCCAGGGCAACAGCTCGCTGACCAAGGTCCCCGCCTGTCCGTGCCGGGCGAACTTGTATTTGGAAGGCGCGATCGGGAAGCGGGACTGGCCGCTGGTCATCGTGGTCAGACGTTGACCCATCCGGATCGAGTCGGGCAGGTCCTTGTCGAACATCGGGCCCATGGCCGGCTTGTAGTCGAACAGGTCCATCTGCGACGGGCCGCCGTTCATGAACAGGTAGATCGCCCGCTTCGCCTTGGGCGCGAAATGAGGCAACCCGGGAAGTCCGCCGGCGGCGGACAGGGTCGCCCCGTCCGTTCCCTTCGGCGATGTGTCCGCGCCCGCGCATTCCCCTCGGCCAGCAGGCTGGCCAGCGCGGCACTGCCCAAGCTGATGCCCGCCCGGCCGAAGAAATGCCGGCGCGTCAGGACGTCGATCTGTTCGCGAATGGGGTCCATGGCGGGCTCCTGATGGTCACGGTGAGAGCTTCACGCGGAGGCGCGGAGGTTCTTCTTCTACCGGATGAGATTCATCCCTTCGTGATCACCTCATCCAGGTTCAGAACAATGTTTCCGATCATGGTCCAGGCGGCCAGCTCACCGGCCTTGAAACGGGGGTCGGGCTTGGTCTCGCCGATGGCGATCAATTGCCGGGCGGCCTCGGGCTGGCCGGTGTAATGAGCGGTCAGGTCCTTGAGGGCCGCCTCGAGCTCGGCGATTTCCCCGGCGCCGGGGCATCGGGCGGTGACCAGCCGGAACATGTGCGTCAGGCGGTCCGGGTTCGTCGGTCCGGCTTCGCGGAGGGTCCGCTCGGCCAGGGCGCGCGAGGCCTCGACGAGCTGCGGCTCGTTCATGAGCAACAGGGCCTGGAGGGGGGTATTCGTCCGCTCGCGGCGCACGGTGCACGCCTCGCGCGAGGGGGCGTCGAGGGTGGTCATCTGCGGGGGCGCCGAGGTGCGCTTCCAGAAGGTGTAGAGACTGCGGCGATGGACTTTCTCCTGCGCCGTGGTCGGCGACGAACTTGACGGTGTTGCTCCCGGTGTAGCCGACGGCCTCCCAGAGCCCGGCCGGCTGGGGTGGCTTGACGCTCGGTCCGCCCACCTCCTCGACCAGCAGCCCGCTGATGAACATCGCCTGGTCACGAAGCATCTCGGCGTCGAGCCGGTACCGCGGCCCCCGCGAGAGCAGGCGGTTGGCCGGGTCCTTCGCCAGCTTCTCGGCCGTGACCCGCGACGACTGCCGGTATGCGGCCGACATCACCAGCCGCTTCAGGGACCGCTTGACGTCCCAGCCGTCCTCGCGGAACCGCACCGCCAGCCAGTCCAGGAGCTCGGGATGGCTGGGCGGCTCGCCCTGCGCCCGAAGTCCTCCGCCGTCTTGACGATTCCCGTCCCGAACACCTGGAGCCAGAGGCGATTGACCGTCACGCGTGCGGTCAGCGGATGATCGGGCGCGACCAGCCAGCGCGCCAGTCCCAACCGGTTGACCGGCTCGCCCGGCGGCAGCGGCGGCAGGAACGCCGGCACGCCCCGGCCGACCTTCTCGCCCCGCTGGTCGTACTCGCCCCGCTTGAGCAAGAACGCCGGCTTGGGCTCGCCGCCCTTCTCGCGGAAGACCAGCGTCGTGGGGGACTGCTGCTCGATCGCCTTCCGCTTCTCCTGCGTCGCCGTCAGCTTCGCTCGCAACGGGGCCGTGGCGTCTCTGGTCCGGGCATACGAATGCGCGACGAAGTAGCCGCGAAGTTCCCGGGTTTGGGCCTCGGTCCACTTCGATCGATCGTTCCGGACGATCGGCTTGAGGTTTTCCGGCAGTCCCACGGCGCCCAGGGTGCGCTGGGCCTTGGCCCAGGCCGTGAGCGAGTCATAGAACTGCCCCGGCTGCGGGGTCATGGTCGTGAGGCCGGCCTGGTCCCAGTGGACCGTGCCCCCATGCTGGGTGAACGCCCAGCCGTCGATTACGGTCCCCGGCGCAAGCTTCAAGCTGGCGGTCGGCACCTCCAGCCGCACCCACTTGCCGGTCTCCGGCAGATTCCCCATGCGCAATCGCTCCGGCGTGCCGTCCTTGCCCCAGTCGATCGCGTTCTCGCCCCAGTAGGCGCGGTGAGACCACCCCGCCTTCGTGTGCCACTGGAGCATCACTTCCCTCGGACGTTTTTTCGGATCGATGTAGATGTGAGCGAAGAGCGTATCTCCTTCGCCGGTCTTGAGCGTTTCTGCGTCGGTCAGGAAGACGCGCTGGTCGAGGCCCCTGGCAGTGGCTCGGAGGGAGAGGCGGCCGTTCTTGACGGGGTGGTCTGGCTTGCCGACGAATTCCCACGCGCTGTCGCCTTCGCGACGGGCACCGGGGGGCAGGGCGTCGTCGATCCAGACGAAGTCGGCGCGGGCGGATTCCTCGCAACATTCGCAGTCGTCGCCGGGATCATACTCGTCGGCCACCCGCGCGGCCTCGGCGGTGATGGACTTCTGGATCGCCGCGATCTCGCCGTTGACGGCCGCGAGGGTCTTGCGCTGGGCCGCGGTCGGCACGGGGAGGATTGGTTCCCATCTGGCCGCATTGCCGTCCATCGGGGGGCCATCGATGTTGTTGAAGAACGCGAAGAGCTGGTAGTAGTCCTTCGCACGGATCGGGTCGTACTTGTGGTCGTGGCACCGCGCCAGCCCGTGGAGAGTCCCATGAAGACCGTTCCATTGGTGTCGACCTGGTCCACGATATTGCGGACGTAGACCTCTTCCTCGATCGATCCGCCTTCATTGGTCGAGACGTGGCAGCGATTGAATCCGGTGGCGACGATCTGGTCGAGGGTCGGCTTGGGGAGCAAATCGCCGGCAAGTTGCTCGATGACGAACTGGTCGAACGGCTTGTTCCTGTTGAAGGCGCGGATGACCCAGTCGCGATAGGGCCAGATCTCGCGGTAGTTGTCGAGGTGCAGGCCGTGGGTGTCGCCGTACCGGGCGGCGTCGAGCCAGAACCGCGCCAGGTGCTCGCCGTATTGGGGGGATTCCAGGAGCCGGTTGACGACCCGCTCATAGGCACCCTCGGAGCGATCGTTCAGGAACGCGTTGACCGCCGGGAGGGTGGGGGGTAAGCCGGTCAAGTCGAGGGTGACGCGACGGATGAGAGCGGTCTTGCTCGCTTCGGATTCCGGCGCGAGCCCATCGGCCTCGAGGCGGGCGAGGAGGAAGCGGTCGATTTCGTTGACCGGCCATCGGGAATCCTTGATGGCCGGCAGATCGGGCTTCCGGGGAGGCTTGAACGCCCAGTGTTTGGTCCAGGATGCCCCTTGCTCGACCCATCGCCGGATCAACGCGATTTGCTCGGGGGTCAAATGCTTGCCGCTCTTCTTCGGCGGCATTTGCAGCTCGGGGTCGTCGCTCTCGATCCGGAAGATCAGGTCGCTATCGTCGGGCTTGCCCGGCACAATCGCTCGGCCGCCGTCCTTGAGGTCGGCGAAGGCACCTTCCTGGGTGTCGAGCCGGAATTGGGCCTTGCGTGCCTTCTCGTCCGGCCCGTGGCAGGCAAAGCAATTGTCCGAGAGCAGCGGCCGGATATCCCGCGCGAACCCCACCGGGCGCGGCGTGGTCGCGGGGGGCGAATCCTTCGAATCGGCGTAACCGTGGGTTGTCCCGACCGCAACGACAGCCAGGAACAGGACCAGCATTCCGACGCGTTGCCGGAAGATGGCCCGCCAAACCAACTGGGCCACGAAAAGGCTCGGGACGGCGATGCCGCCGATGACGAGCCAGGGCACGGGCCCGAATCGCTTGACCAGGAAAAAGAGGAGCGCGCCGATACCGGCGAGGACGAGCCAGGGCACGAGCCCCGTGATGCCCCACGCGAGCGCGATTCGCAGATGGTCAGCGCGGCCATCCTTGTCAGGGCCAGAGTCCTTGGAGCCGATCCGTTCCTCAGCAGTCGCCATGAGGACTTTCCCCTGTCGGTTGCGATCGAACCGCTTCGGACGCTTCGCGTTGTTTCGCTTTCGTCGTGCCACGATGTTTTCCCCGATCGGTCTCACGCCACGTCGATAGGACGAGTGTCGTCGCGGTCTGGGTGTAGCCGCACCCTTCTCGACTAAGAGGCGAAGGTTCATCATCCAGGACTCGGGGTGTGTTGAAAAGAGGGTACGCCGTTGCTGGCCGAGGCGAGTCGCCGGATCGCACGATCGATCGCGCTCGCCTGGATCTGGGGGTGCTGTGCCGCCATGGCTGGACGGGGGATCAGGCTGTCGCAACCCGATCCGCAGAGGGTAGGGGCCAAGCGAACCGGCTCATGCGGACGGCATGCGGGTCTCTGGCCGACCTCATTCCTACTATACGGGGACCAGAGTCCTGTTGAAAAGCGTGTACAGCCGTTCGCACGGGTGAGCGTCTCAGAAGTCAGTGGAAAATCCGGGCCACTCAAGGTTGTGGATGGATGACCCAGGGTGGCTCTTGCGGGAAGAATGGTGATGGCCGACCGGAGCGCGGACCTCCGCTGGCGGGATGGGGTCGGGTGGGGATCCGGGGCCTCTCCCCTGTCGCTGGCAAAACCGGCAACAATCGCCTCCTCGCGCCGTTCGCGTGATTCCCCACAGCCGCCATCTCCCGTTTCCTTCCCACCATCGATTCGACGTCCCCAATTGGGATCGTCCGTCAAGGCCCGTACCAACCGCATCCTCGCTGCCGCCCCGATCGTCGTGGCTTCGTTTTGAGGGTTTCGGGGCACGGCGCGGCCCCGATGGCTTCGTTTTCCTCGAAATCGCGGTGGTCGGGGGCTGAGTTGGCTTCGTTTCGTCGAAATTGCGGTAGTCTTCCATCGGACCCCAGCCCTCGAAATCGGTCCGATCCGCCTATTCGTGCAGATCGCGCCAGTCCTGACGATCCTACCATTCATCATTAGCCGTAAAGTTTGCCTGATCGCTATAATCGTGGCTTCGTTTTTCTCGAAATCGCGGTGGTTGGGGATGGCGTTGGCTTCCTTTCGTCCAAATCGCGATGGGCTTTGTCCCGCCACGTACCCCCCACCCCCCACCACGCCGGCCCGCTGGCTTCGTTTCGACGATTTCGTTTGCCGACGATCGCCGAGTGCATCGATGCGCGTTTCCCGTTCGTTTCCCATCGGATCCCCTGCCTTTTTATCTCTTCGCGCACCCCGAACGCCAATTGGGAAATCCCGACAACCTTACTATCGGACACTTTTTCGGGTCTGGCAACTCATCCCGGGAAATTCCCGCCTTGTCTGGGCAGGATCGACCGGACAGAATTGGATCAGGCGTTCAGTAGCTATTGGCAGGAGCGCCGGCCGATGATCGGTCCAGGAGGCCCGTCATGCATCGAATCCATCACACGATCCGGCTCATGGGACGCGCCGAGTACGGAAGTGAAGCGCCGCCCGTCCCAGTCGGCAACCTGCTGCGCCTGATCGGGCCGGCCGTGCGGCGATCGATCCTGATGGGATTTCTCGGCCGCAGCCGCCCGCCGGGCCGTCGGCCGGCCTGGCTCGTTTCTGCATCGGATATTCGGTTCGTTGGCATCGACGGGGGTCACGAGGGCGAGACGATCCTGTACTTCGAGGCCCCGAGGCTTGGTGAGTCCGCCGACGAAATGTCTCGGCAGCAGGAGTTCTGGCGGTCAAGACCGCCCGCCGAAGACACGGGACTCGACCTCCTCTGCGACATTCTGGGTGACGTGTCCGCGCACAAGACCGACAGCGATCGATTTGACTCCCCATAGAGCGCGTAACGATTGCGTTGCGCACACCCTTGGGTCGCTGCGAATTCACCCCCCTGTATGTTAACTTGCCCGGTAAATGTCACCTTTTTTGCCCCGCTATTTGTCACCCCGGGTCGTTGACGGCGGAAATGCACGGCCGTATCGTGTTCATCCATGAGTCATCCACCCAAGCCAGTGGAAGCCCTCGCCGTCTCATTGAGCAACCTGCCCGAAGAGGCCCGGTCGCGTGCTCTCGCCCGATTTCAGATCATACGCCCCTTCCTAGGAGCCTGTCCGAGAATTCGCCCGTGTCTCGCCTTGGCCCCTGGGTTCCCACCGGGCCTTGGCCATTTCGGCCTCGGCCCCGCCCTCGGCGCGCACTATCCCACTCAACTCTCGGCGGCGGCGCAGGTGTGGCGCCAAATCTTCAGTAGATTGTGGGTCAGGCCGATCAGTTGCCACTCGGCGGAGACTTTCTCCAAGCCACGGAGCAGAAACTGGCGAATCCCCCGCGCGAATTTGATCTGGCCGAAGACCGGTTCGACGATCTGCTTCCGCGCCGCGTACAGGGCTTTGCCGGCCGCCGTACGCAGTTTGTGCTGCATCTTCTCGTTCACACTCGCTTCCGGTGCGGGAGCCGTCGTCGCCGACGTCACCGCAGCCACGTGGTGCTTCTGACGCTCAACAGCCACATACGGGTCCATGCCGAGCTGCTCCAGTCCCGCCACCGCTTTCGCGCTGAAATAGCCCGTGTCCGCCGTGTTCGGAATCGGCGTCGGGGTCCCGTCGCTGGCCATCGGCCGCGGGATCCCAGCCGCCTCCAGATTGTTTAAGGCTGCTTGCGCCATCGGCACCGCCTGTTCCTTGTCGTTGGGCGCTGAGGTCACGTCCGGGGCGACGATGATCTGGTGCGCGCCATCCACCACCGCCTGGGCGTTGTACGAATAATCGAACCCCTTGTTGCTCTGCTTCATGATCTTCGCTTCGGGGTCGGTGAAGTTCATTTGCACCTTCTCCTCGGGACTCGGATCGATCGGAGCCGGTGGCTTGCCCCGGCGTTTGCGGCCGTCCGCTTCCCGCTGGGCTTGGGCCTGATCCCGGCGGCGTTGTTCTTCGTCCGCCCGGGCAGCCGCCTCGGCTTCCAGCCGCGCTTTCGCCTCGCGAATCTTGGCCAACCGATCGTCACGCCGCTTCAATTCCGCCGGCAGTTCGTCGCCGCGACGGCTCCCCAACGCCGCATCTTGCTCGGCGTCGAGCTGCTCAGCTTCCTGGAGCATTTGCTCGATCTCGGCCTTCAGCCGTTCGATTTCCTTCCCCATGTAGCCGTAGCTCATCGCCTTGTGCCGCGAGGCGTTGGCCCCCATCTTGGTCCCGTCGGTGGACAGGTTCCCCAACTTGACCATCCCCAACTCGCCCGCGATGCGCAGCACCTCAAGGAACAGGGGCCGCAGTGCCGCCAGGTGGATCTTGCGAAAATCGCTGATAGTGCGGAAGTCGGGCCGATCGATACCGACAATGGCTCGGAACGCCAGATTGCGCTCACAGGCGGCGGCGATCTTCCGGCTGGAGCGGACACCGATGCAGTAGGCATAGACCAGCAGCGTCACCATCATGGTCACGTCGAAGGGGGGTTGGCCGCGCAGTTCCTGGGCATAATGCTTGTGGAACGGAGTGAGGTCAAGCTGCGGGATGAGATCGATGAGGAAGAACACCAGATCGTCTTCGGGGAGCGCCTCCGGCGGCGAGATGGCGTCGTGACCATTCTGTCGAGGGTCCCAGGCTCGGTAGGTCTTGCGTCGGCCCTCCATGATTCGGCTCCCCGATCAGGCACCAAGGTAGAGGAAAGGTCGGAAACCCGCATTGTGCCCGAACCGACTCCGTCCGTACACCTGGCTCATCCGCGACAATGCGGGTCAGAGTTCTCAGACAGGCTCCTGGAAGATGGCGTCCCTCTGACTCAAATCGCCCGGGAACAAGGCATCGTCCTCCGCACCGCCCGCCGCTGGGTCGATCGCTACCGCCGGGAAGGATTGACCGGCCTGGCCCGCAAGGAGCGGGACGACAAGGACAAGCGGAAGCTGACGCCTGCCCTCCAGCAACTCATCGAGGGGCTGGCGTTGCGAAAGCCCAGGCTGCCGACGGCTACCATCCATCGCGAGGTGGCCGAGGCGGCGAAGAAGCTGGGGCAGGAGCCGCCGAGCTACAAGGTGGTCCATGCCGTGATCGGCAAGCTGGAACCGGCCCTGCTGACGCTGGCCCATGAGGGGTCGAAAGCGTATAGCGAATCCTTCGACCTGGTCCATCGCCGCGAGGCGGACGCTCCCAATGCCATCTGGCAGGCCGATCACACCGAACTCGACATCCTCGTCAAGGACGGCGACGGCACCGCCCGCCGGCCCTGGCTGACGATCATCCTCGACGACTACAGCCGGGCGGTGGCGGGCTATTTCCTCTCGTTGTCGGCCCCCTCGGCGATCCAGACGGCCCTGGCGTTGCGGCAGGCGATCTGGCGGAAGCCGCAACCGGGCTGGCACGTCTGCGGCATCCCGCAGGTGCTCTATACCGATCACGGCAGCGATTTCACCTCGCGGCATATCGAGCAGGTGGCGGCCGACCTGAAAATCCGGCTGATCTTCTCCAGCGTCGCGCGGCCACGCGGGCGGGGAAAGATCGAGCGGTTCTTCGACTCGCTCTCCCAGGTGCTCCTTTCGCGGCTGCCCGGCTATTCCCGGACGCAGGCGGACCGGGCCGCCGTGCTGACGCAGCGGACCTGGCCGGCGAGATCGAAACCTACCTGATCGGGGAATACCTGGTCACGCCGCACAGCACGACCGGCCAGGCACCGCAGGCCCGCTGGGATGCGGGCGGCTTCCTGCCCCAGATGCCGGATTCGCTGGAGCGGCTCGATTTGTTGCTGCTCACCGTCGCCAGGACGCGGCGGGTGCAGCAGGATGGCATCCGCTTCATGGGCATGCGTTACATCGACCCGACGCTCGCCGCCTATGTCGGCGAGGAGGTCATGCTGCGTTACGATCCGCGCGACGTGGCGGAGGTCCGGGTGTTCCACCAGGGCCGATTCCTCTGCCGGGCGGTGTGCCAGGAACTGGCGGGCGCGACCGTCCCCCTCCGCGACATCGTCAGCGCCCGGAACCGCCGCCGCCGCGAACTCCGCCAGACGCTGGTAGATCGCCGCCGCGTGGTGGATTCCCTGATCGAAGCCAAACGGTGGGATGCCGGCGAGAAGACTCCGGCGGTTGAGCCGCCGCAACCCGTGCCGTCGCCGGTCAAGCTGAAGCGGTATGCCTGTGACGAGTAGCGTCACGGGCCAAGGATTCATCGAGACGAAGCAACACCGTCGCTTCCGGGAATTCTGCGACGCCTGCCGCCGCTATCAATACATCGGCCTGTGCTACGGGCCGCCGGGCGTCGGCAAGACGCTGTCCGCCCGGCATTATGCCAACTGGGATACGATCGAACGCTACCGGCCCGATGCGCCGGGCGGCACGGTCACGCTGGAGCAAGTCAAGGGCAGCGCCGTCGTCTTCTACACGCCGCCGGTGGTCGTCACGTCTCCCGGCCGGCTGCCGAACGATATCGAGCGGTTGCGGGGCAAGCTGCGAGGCTTCTTCCTGGAGGAAATCCGCCGCGAGGAACGGCCCCGCTTGGAATCCGCGAATCGAGAGGTCGAGGCCCTGTATGAGTACCACCGCCGCACCGGCCTGAATGGCTTCGACGAGCCTCCCGAGGAGGTCGCCCGCCGGCAGGATGCGTGGCGGCGAATCTTCGACAGCCATGAAGGAGCGGAGCGTGCCCAGCCCGATCCCACGGCCCTGATCCTGATCGACGAGGCCGACCGCCTGAAGATGACCGGGCTGGAGCAGATGCGCCATCTTCGACCAGGGCGGCATCGGGATGGTGCTGATCGGCATGCCGGGGCTTGAAAAACAGCTCGCCCGCTACCCGCAGCTCTATTCCCGGATCGGGTTCGTTCATGAGTTCAAGCCCCTGTCCCGCGAGGAAGTGCGGCAACTGCTCCAGGAGCGATGGTGGCCTGCCCTCGCGCCCATGCCCGACGGCGGCATCGCCGATGAGGAGAGCATCGCCGCGATCATCCGCATCACGGGCGGGAATTTCCGGCTGCTCCACCGCCTGCTGACGCAGATCGGCCGCGTCCTGGAGATCAACAAGCTGGAGAAGGTCGCACTTCCGGTGGTGGAAGCGGCACGTGAAAGCCTGGTGATCGGGACGGCATAAAGACAGTAAAGATACCCACCGTTTTCTTTACCTTTCAGGCTGTCGATCCGACGGGGGCTCGCTGGCTAGACGAGAATCGGATTTCGGGTAAAGCTCCGCGACTCAAGGGATGATCTTCACCCCGGGCAACTTCGACTGCACGCCGGCGACTCCTGCCGGGGTCACTTTCGTACCTGTCACGTGGAATCTACCTAACTTCGAAAGCCCGGTCAGCCACGCCAAGCCGACATTGCTGACTCCCGTATTCTTGAGCGAGAGCGTGCCTAATTCCTTCAAACCGGACAGGTGCATGAGACCCGCATCGGTGACCGCCGAATCGTCCAACCACAGCTCCTTCAGATTGGCGAGGCCACGCAGCGAATCAAGCCCGGCGTCGGTGATGCCCGCACTTCCCGGGGGGCGGGGCGGCCCCACGCCGGTCAACACCGGCCCATCCAGGCGTAACCGGGTCAGCCGTACCAGGCCGGCGATGTGTCTCAATCCAGCATCGCTGACCCGAGGCTCGCTCAGAACCAAAGTCTCCAGGCGATAGTAACCCGCGACCGGGCCCAGGCCCGAGTCGTCGATCCGATTGGAGACCAGCGCCAGGTACGTGATCCCGGTCAGCCCCTCGATCGGCACCAAGGTATCGACCCGGGTTGAGATCAGGGCCAGGGTCCTGAGTCGTACCTTATCCCGGAGATGCACCAGGCCACCGGAGGTGATGCCGGGGCAGGCCAGGTAGAGCGATTCTAGCGACGTGAGGCCCTTCAGGTGCTCCAGGGCGGCGTCGGAGACCCGGTCACTGGAAAGGCCCAGGGCGATAAGCTGGCTCAGCCCGGAGATGTGGGCGAGATCGTCGTCGGAGACCGGCAGACCTTCGAGCCGGAGGGTGGTCAGCCGGGTCAGGCCCTTCAGATGGGCCAGCCCCGGCCCCCTGACCCCCGACGCCTTCAGGTCTAGGCTCCTGAGCCGATCCAGGCCCCGGAGATGAACGAGTCCTGCGTCGGTCACCGAGGCGTTGTCGGGCATGTGCAGATCTTCGAGGTGTGCGAGGCGGCCGACGTGGGTCATAAGGACGTCGTCGGCCCTGACACCGCCTCGGCCATCCAGGAAGACCGAGGTCACGTCGCCGAAGTAATCGGGCCCGAGTCGATCGCAGAGCCATTTCAGCCAGGGCCGCCGTGTGCCCGGCGGCTTAGCCACGCCGCCGGAGAGGTCCCAGTCGTAGAAGACCCGGCCGCCGGCGGCCTCGATGGCGGCCACGGCCCGGCGCTGGACGGCGGCGCGGTGGGCTACCCACCCTAGGCCGCCGCCGAGCACCAGGACGAGCAGCATCAGGGTGCGGACGCTCAGGACGACGCGATGCCATCGCCGTCCGCATCCTGTCGATGGTCGGCTGGAAGGCTTGGTCTCTGGTGATGTCTGGTCGGACATGTGGCGGCCCTCGCGAGTGCGATGCTCAGGACGAGGGCATTATCTGACATTTGTCGCACGAACTCAATGCTAAGCACACTATCTCGCGTTTGCCGCTACCCAACGCCTGGTAAAGAAAACCCTCGTTTTTCTTACTTCCCGCGCCGGATTTGGTCGCGCTTGCTTTCTCCCGAGTTTTGGAGTAAGAAAACTCGGTAAAGAAATCAACGTAAGAAGTCGCCGCAACTCGGCGAGTTTCTTTACCAATCGTGGAAAATATGGCCATGCGTATAGGATATGCCCGCGTTTCCACCTCCGAACAGAACCCCGATTTGCAGAAAGACGCCCTGACCAAAGCCGGATGCGAAAAGATCATCGAGGACACCGCCAGCGGCAGCAAGCAACAACGCTCCGGCCTGGAACGGGCGCGGAGCTGCTGCGGCAAGGTGACGTGCTGGTGGTGTGGCGGCTCGACCGGCTGGGCCGGTCACTCAAACATCTCATCGAGCTGATGTCGGAGCTGGAACGGCAGGGCATCGGCTTCCAGAGCGTGCAAGAGGCCATCGACACCACCACACCGGGCGGCAAGCTGGTATTTCATGTCTTCGGGGCACTGGCCGAATTTGAACGCAACCTGATCCGCGAACGCACCCACGCCGGCCTGACCGCCGCCAGGGCCAGGGGGCGTACCGGTGGCAGGCCGAAGTCGCTCGATGCCAGGCAGAAATCATTGGCAGTCGATCTGTACCGGCAGCGGAAGCACACCGTCGCCGAAATCTGCCACACGGTCGGCATCAGCAAGCCGACGCTCTATGCCTATGTGCGCGAGGCCGGCATCAACGCATCTTGAAAGGAAACCTCATGGCTGGCTTCTTTGAAGCAGGGTGACAAATAGCGGGACAAAAAGGGTGACATTTACTGGTTCTTCCGCACTCTTGATGAGGATGGTGCCACTCCGGGCCGAAACGACCGAGAATCGCGTCAAGATGGGGATTTCGGTGTGAGTTGGCGGTCGTGGATCATCAAAAGTGCGGGAGAACCCATTTCGGGGAAGTTAACAGCACGCATGTGTTAAGTGACTCGCTATTTGTCATCCTTCTTTCCCTGCTATTTGTCACCCCCCCGGAATGGCCTGTCACTCAATCAACTATGGCGATGGTTTATGCAACTTAGAAAATGTGACAGGTTACGTGACGGATTTGCGGCGATGATGCCGCCCAAAGCCGTTCGTCACGCAACCGAACGTTTAAGTGACATGGAAAATCGGTTGATCCGTCAATGGGAGGGAGGGGACATGCTGGTCGGCTACATGCGGGTGAGCAAGGCGGACGGCAGCCAGGTGACCGACCTGCAACGCGATGCCCTGCTGGCAGCCGGGGTTGATGCCCGACACCTCTATGAAGATGCCGCCTCCGGCAAGCGGGATGACCGGCCCGGCCTGGCGGCCTGCCTGAAGGCGTTGCGGCAGGGCGACACGCTGGTCGTCTGGAAGCTCGATCGGCTGGGCCGCGATCTGAGAGGGGATCTGGGAACTTACAGGGATTAGGCGAACCTTCGGTGTGCATTGACGTAGAAACGGGTCGTTGGCCTCCTTGAACTCCGACATCCTTTTCCTCTGATGACGCCATGCCACGAGCCCACAAGCCTCAGCGACCTCCGCGGACCCCGACCACGCAATCGCGAACCCCCTACGAGACCGACCTCACCGATGCCCAATGGGAAATGATCCACTCCTGTTGCCCCCGCCGCCGGGCGGCGGACGACCGCGCACCGACCGACATGCGAGAGGTCCTCAACGCCATCCTCTACGTGCTCCGCACCGGCTGTGCCTGGGACCTGCTGCCTCATGACTTTCCCCCGCCCGGGACCGCCTACGACTACTTCAGTCAGTGGCGGCGCACCGGGACGATCGCGCGGATTCATGACGCGTTGCGGCCGATGGTACGGGAGGCGTCGGAACGCGATCCCGAACCGTCGGCAGCCAGCCTGGACAGCCAGTCGGTCAAGACAACCGAGGTGGGCGGGATCCAGGGCTTCGATGCGGGGAAGAAGGTGAAGGGCCGGAAGCGGCATATCTTGGTGGACACCCTGGGCCTGCTGATCGCGGTGGTCGTGACGTCCGCAGGGGTGCAGGACTACCACGGGGCCAAGCCGGTGCTGGAGAAGGTCAAGGGTCGCTGTCCGCGGTTGAAGGTCATCTGGGCCGATGGCATCTATGAGAAGGGATGGCTGATCGCCTGGGTCGAGAGCGAATGCGGTTGGGAGTTGCAGGTGATCAAGCGGACGGACGATACCAAAGGGTTCAAGCTGCTGCCGAAGCGGTGGGTGGTGGAGCGGACGTTCGGCTGGCTGGGACGATATCGCCGACTGAGTAAGGACTACGAGGGATTGACCGAGACGAGTGAGGCTATGATTCAGATGGCAATGATTCATATTATGCTCCGACGTTTGGAACCGACGCACCAATATTCCCTAGTTTCACAAAATGAGGGGGTCGAGATTTCCAGGCCGCTTAATTTTCCAAATCCCCTCTGAGACACTTGGTCAACACCGTGCACGATCTGACCGTGCGCGGCATCGGCTTCAAGGTCCTGAGCGGCCACGGGGCGAGCATCGACACCACATCCCCGAGCGGCAAGCTGGTCTTCGGCATCTTCGCCGCCCTGGCCGATTTCGAGCGCGAATTGATCGTCGAGCGGACCAAGGCGGGCATGGCCGCCGCCCGCGCCGGGGGAGGAACGGCGGCCGACCCTATAAGATGACCGCCGCCAAGCTCCGCCTGGCAATGGCGTCGATGGGGGAGCCGGAGACGAAAGTGGGCGAGCTATGTGCCGAGCTGGGAATCACCCGCCAGACGCTCTACCGCCATGTCGATCCCAAGGGAAGCTCAGGCCGGACGGTAAGAAGCTGCTGAGCGGCCAAAAACAGGCTGCAGCGAAAACCGGATGATCGGAGGATGCCTATGAAAGGCGTAATTGTTGCGCCTTTCGATAATGGATGACGCAATCGGCTCTTGATTCCTGGCGGAGGTGGTTTGACCCTTGCGACTCCGCGTCGCGGATACGTCGTCATGCGAGTGCTTGTCAGACGCAAGGAGCGGTGCGGACTGTTATCATTTGGGGATTGACCGCGCCGAATCTCCGGCCAGCAGGCGATCGCCCAAGGGATGTCCCACAAATGTCCCAGGTGTAAAGGGTGAATAGACGCAGACCGAGCACAAACAGTGATCGATAATCGAAACTTGACACTCGGTCCTGGGCGCGGCGAGGAAGGGTAACGGGTAGATTAGAGTCGAGGATTAACACACGCCAAGGCTTGCGCCGGTTGACTGGAATTCTTGGCAGGGGAGGCTACATGGCAGAGCATCTCGAATTCTGGCCTTTGTTCGAGCCGGTAATCGCCCCGCTGCTTGGCGAAGAGGATGATCCCACGCTGTGGCCGGTCGTGCTCGACACTATCTACGCCGATGCCGAAGCGTTGGCCCGGCTAGTGGCTGGCCCCCACCGCGTCCTCACGCAGATTGGTCGGTGCTCTCACTGGATGGCGCCGAATAAAGCCCGATGGACTGCGGACGGAAGCTTCGCCTGGCCATCGGGCTACGGGGCCAACGGTTTCAGTTTCACGGGCCTTCCGGAGTTCGACTGGTTCGGGCAGTGGGCCTGGTGTCCAGGGTCACAAAGCTGGATTGCGACAGATGGCCGACCATCGTCTCGGGACCTCATCTTTCGTATGGCTATTCCCTCACGGACACGGCGACACCGCCAAGCGTCAGTCCATACCGTTTGGCGGCCTGGCGCGCCACCTTTTCCTCGGGTGGAGGTGATGCAGTTCTACGGGTTTCGGCGGCTCATGACGAAATGGACGTGTACCGCCTACCGGTATTGGTCTCCTACGGGCCGGCGCGTCTACGAGGAAACCGTCGAGGCGTGATCGATCAATGAAAGGCCAACAAAGTATCTGCAACGGGTCAAGTATGGATCAGCCGTTGCACCCGAAAGTAATCGCCCCGGCTATCCCGGAACGCCGGGTCTGCTGCGGCCGGTGGTTACCCGTCTGTGCAGACCCATTTTCGCTTACCGCCGAAGTGCCCTCACGGCCGCGCCGGGATCGACGCCTCATCTTGGTTGCCCGGAAAAGTCATGGCCAGGTTCTTCCAGGCAGGGTGACAAATACCGGGGCAAGAGGGTGACAAATACCGGGGAAGTTAACAACGTGCATCCTGGTGAGCGGAGGCACTAGGCGTAGATAATCCCCTTTATCTACAGCTAGGGATTGACAACGCAGTGCCGGGATGGATGATGGAATCAGAAAGGGGGCGGCATACATGCGCGGCGATCAAAGCGGGGGCGATGGACTCACACTGGAAGAACGGGCGGGGCGGGAACGCCGAGGGGTCGATGAGGAAGCGAGCATTCAAGTTTATCTTGATGCGGGCTGGTATTGGGAGGGTCAGAGGCTGATGCATCCGACGGACCGGACGTTGACCATCCGGATCGATCCGGTCACGCGAGACTGGTATCCCGCGGCCAGGATGGGCAAGCTGATGGACAAGGTCGTGAAGCGGGAGGGGCGGGATAATGGACTCTTCGAAGATGACATGTATCCCACGGTCAAGCTGTCCCGGCTGATGGTCGAGGAGATGGTGTGCGCGAAGCGGGGCGATGAGTGATGAGCACGGAACTGGTCACAGCGTCGGCGGTGAGCGTACCAGCAACGGGTGCGGCGGCGACGCTGCCGGATCTGGTCGAGCGGGCCGGGGGGGCGGCCGCTTCGCCTGGGAGGAATTCTTCTATGCCGAGCACCATAACCCGCACACGCAGAAAGCCTATCTGCGGGCGGTCAAGGCGTTCCTGGGCTGGGCCGAGGGGCAGGGGGTGGCATTGGCGGCCATTACGCCGGGCATGGTCGGCCAGTACCTCGTGGGCTTGGGCGGATCGCCCGCCAAGCGGAATCAGCATCTGGCGGCGTTCGTGGCTTCTTCGACCGGCTGGTGAACCGGCACGTCTGCATCCTCAACCCGGCGTCGTCGGTGCGGGGCGTCAAGGATCAGGTGATCGAGGGCAAGACGCCGGAGATCACCATCGAGCAGGCCGACGCGACGCTGCTGCGGTCGGTCAGATAGACCGGCCATGTGGTCGGGCTGCGGGACCGGGCGATCCTCGCCACGCTGGCCTATACCGCCTGCCGGGCCGGGGCGGTGGCCAAGCTCCGGCTGGGCGACTTTCAGCATGACAGGCCAGCAATACATGCTGCGGTTCCAGGAAAAAGGCGGCAAGAGCCGGGAAATCCCGGTGCGGCACGACCTGGAGGAATTTATACTGGCATATGTCGAGGCGGCGGGCATCGCCGGTGAGGCCAAGGATTCGCCGCTGTTTAGGGCGTCGAACGGCCGGAGCCGGAAGCTGGCGGCCAAGCCGCTGGGCACGGAGCGGATTTGCGAGCTGGTCAAGCGGCGGCTGAAGGATGCCGGGCTGCCGTCGCGGCTGTCGCCGCATTCCTTCCGGGTGACGGCGATCACCTCGCTGCTGGAGCAGGGGGTGCCGATGGAGGCCGTGCAATATCTGGCCGGGCATGCGGAGCCGCGAACGACGACGCTCTATGACCGGAGGAAGAAGCGGGTGACGCGGAACATCGTCGAGCGGATTCCGATTTGAGGGACGTACGCTGACTGCAACTGAAGCATCTTCGATGTCTCACAGTCCTCGTCATGCGATCTGCAGGTGATTCTATGCCATGTTTTCTTGTACGACAACGAAACCTTTCCATTGATTCGACGCCACCGCTTCGGTCTTTGGACCACCTTACATATCCGGCGGTGCTTACCCTTGTAGGCAGACTGGCACCTAAGGAATTATTTGAACCATCGGAAACCACGTCACCTCGTGTTACGGGAATCGTAGGCAGCCCCACTCGGATAACTATTGATAGAAATACAGGTGTATTATCATCAGAATCATCAGAATTTCTGCCTGCAGCAACTGGGACAGGCAACTGGGACACGTTGCCAGATCGTACGATCTCTGTCAATGGCAGTGAGTTTACGTATAAATTGATAATTAATAATCAGAATGATTTGCATGCAGCGACTGATTTTATTGTTTCAACCTTAACATCTTCGTTATCAATAATATTTGGTATATTTGTTGATGTTGTTGCGATTCAGGGAGAGATAGCCGACCAAATTAAGTTCACGTTAGTGGTAGCGCCAGAAGCTTTTATGGCCAGGCTCCTGCCTTTGTCAAGGGATACCAGAGATAAGTTAATATTTGAGGCAATTGATCTTCAAAAACAGTGGATTCAATCATGCCCGCGTCTGATTACGGCGTCTGTGTATTTTCAGCACGCGTTACGTTTTTTATCTCCTCATGAGGTTATTTCAGCTCCATACCAAATGTATTCAGAAGTTATTATAAATCTGGCAAAATGTCTTGAAATATTACTGGTAAATAAGGCGGCACCTGGTCAGACAAATGATAAAATCAGGGCTACGTGCAGGCTTCTTGGATACACGGATGCTCAGATAGAGAGTCAGATCATCCCAATTATTGTGATCAGAAGTAACTTCGACGGTGCTCACGCTGTCGGAACCAAGATTCCGGTGGAACAAACAATTATCGCCAAAAATTTTATAGATCGGTCAATTGATAATGTTCGTTCTATACTCATCCGAACTGCTCGATTCGTAAAGACAAACGAGAATTTTTTGCCAGGTCTGGAGTTGGCCACAAGTTCGGAGCGAACTAAGCTTGTCGCCAAACTCGCCAACTACCTAGAGGCTGACAAGCTTCCAGAATCATAAGTGGATTGTGGACAGTCCATCCAATAACGCCCTTTATCGGATACCACCCACAGGGTCCTCTGTCCGGCGTCCAGCAAACGAAGGATCGACCAGCGGCGGGCGTCAGATGCGCCAGTTGGCGAGGGTGAGGGGATAACGGTTCCGACCGGGCAGGCCGGTTGCCGTCACGGCAGGACGGTGACGGTCCCGAACTGGCGGAAATGCTCATCGAACGCCACCGCCGTGGCG
This sequence comes from uncultured Planctomycetota bacterium, assembly GCA_963845755.1. Lineage (GTDB taxonomy): Bacteria > Planctomycetota > Planctomycetia > Isosphaerales > Isosphaeraceae > CAWJTV01. The sequence continues at coordinate 385,819 of CAWJTV010000029.1, read as the reverse complement.
ATGCCAAGCCGTTCCATCACGGCCCGGCTGATGCAATCGGTGAAGCTCCAGCCTTTCTCCCGATAGGCGGAAAATACCTTCCAGGCGTTCGCCACATCGGCCCGGCTCACCCATTCGAGGTGGCACACATCGCCGTTGAGCAAGGCGGGGCCGACTTCCAGGGCACGCTGAAACTCGCCGCGTACCTTGAGCACGGTCAGCAATTCATCGACGATGTAATCCGTGGTCAGCAAGGGATGCGTATTGTGCTCGAACCACTCGCGGGCGGCCGGATGGTCGGGATCGGACGGCACGAACCGGGCGAACCATGCACCGGTATCAACGAAGATCGGCGTCATTTGCCGTAGAGCAGCCGGTCATGGTCGCGGTTGGTCAGCCCATCGGCGGCGGATTCCACCGGCATGGCGTCCAGCTTGCGTCCCAATTGCCTGAGATTGTCAAGCTGCTGTGCCGCCGCATCCGCATCCTGATACCGCTGCCCGACCAGCCGCAAGGCTTCGTCGATCACCTCATCCGCCGATGCGAATTTTCCGGCGGCCAGCAGGGAAAGAACGATCCGCTCCCGTTGTCCCGATAAATGGATGGTCATAGAGGTTTTGCTCCTATGATTTGCAGACTAGCACAACCGCCGCCGGTTGCCAAGCGAAGCGGCACCGTTGGTTACGGCCGCTCGAAGATCATGCACGCGTCATGCAGGCCGACGTTGGACGCGGCGACATGGGAAGGATTGACCATATTACCCGCACCGGAGGCCGTCTGTTCCCTTCTCGCCCGGGCGAGTTGTTCCGGGGCAAGCTGCTCACCGGTTTGGTTTGTTCAGCGGCATGTTGTCCTCATCGGCGGCGGCCACCGTCAGCGCCGCTCGCGGATGATGGTTTCCGACAGCGGCTCGCCCTTGATGGTGATCGGCTCATCGTCGGGATCGTCATAGTCGGCGGCGGTATCTGGCAACTGACTCAACAAGCCGATGCTCAGCATGTATTGATCTATCTCGGCAGGCGTCAGCGTCTTTTTGGGCGGCGTTGCGGCCTTGACGCGCTTGGCGGTCTTGGTGGCTGCCGGGGCGCGGGCTTCTCCGGCTGGGCGAGCTGGCGGTCGAGCTGCTGGCGGAGCTGCTCCGGCGACAGGCCCTTGATGCTGCTTAGGAGGTGGTTGAAGTCGCTATGCGTCACGGGGCGGTACTCATCATCAGTTCGTTATCATTAACGTACAGATTACCATGGCTGGGGACGTTTGCCAAGCCGGGGCGGGGGAATCGCGGCAGGTCAAGCATCGCTGCTTGTCTCGCCGGGTCGTCCTTGATAAAGGACGTTATCAAGGATAACCGGCGAGGGAGGGACGGACAGATGGACGGCGGGGTGTTGCCGGCGGTGATCCGGTCAGGCGGTGCAGAGGTGATTCCGGCGGTCGTGGCCGAGGTGGGCGGTGCCGCCTGCTTCGTGTGGGAGGCTTTTGGCTATTAATGGTTCATCCGGATTTCGCGCGCCGACCGATCAGGAAGCCGCGAATTGGTGACCACGAAGCCGCCACGAATCGCCCCGAAGGGGCCCCGACAAACCAGCCCGGGGCAACCAACTTATTCCATTTAGGTCGCAAGTCTTTATGTCAGAACAATTTCCCTCCCAGGATCGTATCTATGTATGGAAGTAGAGACAATCCTCAGAGGAGGGCAACTATGGAACTGGAACTCTGGCCGCAACTGTATCACCTCGTCATGGCGGTGGGTGGCTCGATCCGCCAGGTCAACGTCTCCTACCAGCCCCACATCTTGGTCCTGGTCCACCTGTGGGCCGCCCTTCACGATCGACCGGCCTGCTGGGCTTGTGATCCTCGGCACTGGAAGACCACGACGCTCCAGCCGGGTCGTTTGCCCGCGCCCTCGACTCTGAGCCGACGACTCCGGAGCTTGGCCGTGGGCGTCCTCATGCGGACTTTGGCGACGCGGCTCCGCGATGTAGTCCCCCCGCGGTTGGTACAGATCCTCGACGGTAAGCCCTTGCCGGTTGGTGGTGCCAGTCACGATCCGGATGCCCGCAATGGCCACGGCGCCGGCAAGATCGCCAAGGGCTACAAATTGCACGCCGTCTGGAGCAACCGTCCGATGCCCGAGGTGTGTTCGATCACACCGCTGAATGTCGCCGAGACCAAGGCCGCCGAGCAGTTGCTGCCGGAATTGGCCGACTGCGGCGGCGGTGGCTACGTGCTGGGCGATGGCGAGTACGACGCCAACCCGGTCTTCGACGCGGCGGGCGCCGCGGGCTACCAGTTGGTAGCCCCGCGCGAGGACCCCAAGGCCGGACTGGGACACCGCCGCCAAAGCCCGTACCGCCTCCGCTGCATCGAGCTGTTGCAGGGAGATTTCGGGAAGAGCCTCTACGCGATGCGCGGCGCGATCGAGCGATCCTTCGGCCAGGCGACCTCCTTCGGTGGCGGCCTGGGTCCGCTGCCGGCCTGGGTGCGCCGGTCGTGGCGGGTGTGGCGTTGGGTCTGGGCCAAACTGCTGATCAATGCTGTGCGGATCGTGAATCGACAAGGACTTACGTTCCAAATGGAATAAGTTGAACGCCCCGGGGACGCGTCGCCCACCCCAATCCCTGCCCTGAAGGCGCCAGACAAACCGGGCCGGCGGCCTGCACCTGTGTCGCCCTTTCAGGGCATTTTCCCGTTGGGGGCTCCGTTCCCGGGGCGTTGCCCCGGGCGGTTAGGTTGCGGCCCCTTCGGGCCAAGGATTCGCCGTGGGCGAGGCCAGATCACAACTCCACCGTTTTCAAGACCGGCACGCGCGGATCCGGATGAACCCTATTAATGCCCAACCCCTCGAAAGGGTAAAACTAGGGTAAGGAGCTGTCCTGGCAGGCATTCGATCTGACGGGCAGCGTCAGTTTTGGTCGAATGCTGCGCCGCTGCGCCACCGGGACTTTTCTACCGTGATGACCCAAAGTGGACCTGACGCCCCGGCGCAATCCGTCGGGCGAGTCGCGCGATTAAGCGGGAACGTACGTCAACCTAATCACGTCCTCGCCAACGAGATCGCTGGTCACAAGGCGGAGCGGCGGCCGAGGGCCGGAGAAGAATGGCTTGCCACGACCCAGTACGATGGGGTGGAGGTAAAGTCGATACTCATCAATAAGACCAAGGTTGGTTAGGCTTCCTGCCAAGTCTGGTCCGGCAACTTCAATCTCCCCAACAGACTGTGCCTTCAGCCCACGTATCACCGCCTCGATGTCATCCTCGACCAGTGTGGCGTTGGGTCCGACCGACTTCAACGTGCGCGACACAACCCACTTCGGCTGGCTCCGCCACGCCGCCGCGAAGTCGTGTTCCTCCGCGCCCCAATCCGGGCTGTCTTCGTCCCAATAACGCATGACCTCGTACATGCGGCGACCGTACACACTGCCCGTCACGTCGCGCACTTGCTCTATGAAGTGACGAAAGAGCGCCGGGCTTGGCCTAAATTCCAGATGGTTGACGTAGCCATCCAAGGACTGGTTCATTCCATAGACGAGCTTGGCCATGGTACAAAATCTCCACCCCAGGTTCTTCAGAATCGCTTGAGCCGACGTTCCGCAGAAATGAGATTGGACACGATCTGCGCGCCGCATTGTCGGTGTGACCCTTCAAGGCGGCGGTGCATTTCTTGTGGGTGCGGATGATGGCGACCAGCGGGCCGGTGTCGGCCAGCGTCCGGCTAATCACGTCCAAAGCCTTCCATGTGCTTCGGGTTGGTGGCGAGGTCGGTGGGTGAGCGCGGCGCGCCCTTGAAGCAGCCGATCAGCCCGCGCGGCTGGCCACGTCGTAGGCGGTTTCCTCAACGTCAGCGGCGGCCTTGACCGAAGCGGGGCGTTTCTTCGGCTGGGCGAGCTGGCGGTCGAGCTGCCGGCGGAACTGGCGCAGCTGTTCCGGCGACAGGGCCTTGATGCTGCTCAGCAGGTGGTTGAAGTCGCTATGCGTCAGGGGCGCTACTCATTATCAGTTCGTTATTATTAACGTACAGATTACCATGGCTGGGGACGTTTGCCAAGCACGAACGGGGAATCATTGCTCCCTGGCGACGCCGGGCCCCGCCCGGTTCCTCTACTGCTGCAATCAGCGCGGCGACAATATCGCGGTCTTCCGGGTCGATCGCAACACCGGCGGCCTCCAGTTCACCGGCCATTACGCCGCCGTCGGCAACCCATCGAGCATTGTCTTCCTCGATCTCTCGCCGGCGCGATGAGTTCGAGCCCGACTGCGGTTGTCGTCCGGGAACGCATACGCCCTGTGGCAAACGGAGGACGAATCTATTGCCGCTCGGGAGGAACATTCCCGTATGACCACGGCTCGCCCCGGAACGGAGGCCGCTGGGCGCCTCGGGCACCGGGCCGGGAGTGAGCTGTCGCGCGAGGGAAATCCCGGCATCGCGCATCTGGGTGCCGGCCGTGATCTCGAGGTTGCTGTAGCTCGTCAGGCGGGTCTCGTAGCCGCCGCCATTCGGGCCGAAGGCGTCCTCGGTCGGCACGTAGCCCACGCAGCCGTTGGCCAGCGAGACCGGGAATGTGAACGGGAAGCCGCTGGCCGCCTTGATCTCGAGGCCGAAGCGACAGAAGTATTCGGCGGGGGTCGTCACGAAGACCGCCGGCCCGACCTGGACAGCCTGCACCTCGACCTCGGCCGTCGGGCTCTTCTTCAGGAGGGCATTGAGCACAAGGGTCTCCTTGGCGAACGTCCGGGTCGTCGCGTCCACGGCTTCCCTTTTCCCTCGGACAATCTCGGAGGCAGCCTGCACGCGCTCGGGGGACGGGGGCCTTCGCGGGATCTCCCAGACCCGGCTGCGGGCCGCCACCGGCGCGAGCGTGCCGGGCTGGATCGTGAGCAGGACCTTGAGCGCCTCGGCACCGACCTTGCCGCCGACGAGCTGGGCCCAGCGCTCGCCGTCGGGATACGCGTGGGGGCTCCGGTTGTCGACCTGGGTGATGTCGCCCGAGGCGCCGGCCAGGAAGACGACCACGGCATCCTTGCCGTAATAACCCTGGATCACCTTCTCCAGGTAATAAATGTAATTGGCCGAGATCCCGCCCGGACTCGTGGTGGCGTGGCAGGCGAAATTGACGATGCAGCCGAGCAGATGATGGGGATCCTTGGCGTCCCAGGCACCGATCACGCCGACTTCCGGATCGACCGGTCCGGCCGGCTCGACGATGTCGGGGTTACCCAGGCCGGGATGAGTCACCGTCCGCCCGTCGCGCATGACGAATCGGCGGTTGAAGGCGACCGTCCCCTCCACGCCCTTGCCGACGCCTGCACGCGCCTCCATCCGGCGATCGTTGGCCTGGACGATCGCGTCGATCAGGGCTTGCTCGACCCTGGCCACGTACTTCGGGTCGGCGATCGTGGACTCTTCATAAGCCAGCCGCTGGACGAACGGAGAGACATGGTCGTACTCGCCGCGAAGGGTCCAGACGAGCGGCCCGGAGGAATGCGAGTGCGAGGCGCCGATCAGGATCGATTCTCCCGGGATCCCGGTCTTGTCCTGGACGGCACGACGGACCTTCTGGACCGTGTCCCGACGGATGCCGAGTGCATCGATGCCCACCAGCGCGACCCGCGATCGGCCGTCGTCGAAGACGGCCGCGCGCACCTTGCAGGGGTCGTGGATCGTGCGATGGTACGCCTTGCCATAACCGCCGGGCGCCTCCATGCCGATCTCGGGCGTGATGTCGCGCTCGGCGAAACCGGCCCTGGTTGGAGCTGCTGGCTGGCCTTGAACTCTCGCGAACGCGCCGGAAGCGGCCAGCAGCGCGATCGTCAGTCCGAATGCTCGGGCACGGTGCATCATGGCGTGAACTCCAACGGCGCATCGCCGATCCGATCGGAGGCGACGGGCCGGCTCGTCGATCACCGGGGAACCAGCTCGAATCGATGCGGGACCGGCCTGGCCTTGGCCCGCTGGTCGAGGACAAGGTCGGCCTCGAGGGCATCGAGGTCGTCCTCCGCCTTGTGCAAGTTCGGATAAGTCTGCCCCGCGAACGGCACCTGGAGCATGCGCCATCGCTGAAAATGGATGGTGTTATGTTCTAATGTCAGCTCGTGTACAGCGGCGGCCTGTCGAAACATCGGGGTGGCGTGCTCCGCGAGGTTCACCCCCGCGGCGAGCTGATCCCTGGTCAGATCGCCCAGGTCCTGGCCGTCGATCTTGAGCCGATAGCGCGCTGCCTCGAGGCCGTCGACCTTCAGGATCTCTTGATTCAGCGCCTGCTCGACATCGGATGCCTTGACGGCCAGCTCGATCATCCGGTCTTTGAGGTCGATCGGCATGGGCAAAGCCGAATCGCGCTGCGTCCAGGAGATCGTCCCATGGGTCGTGAGGCCGTCGATCCGGGTGTTCTCCTTCTTCAGGACCTTCATCGTCGCGGCGTCGATTTCCACGACGGAGACGACGGCGGGGGCGTTCCAGGCTTTGAGGAGGGCCTCGGCCATCAGCAACTGGCCCGACGGGCCGGGATGGACCCGGTCGTGGATGAGGTCCTGGGCATGAGTCGGATCGATCTCCTGGGCCTTCTTCAGCGCCGCCACGACCGAGGTATTCAGGTCGGCCACCATCGCCCCCTCTTTCTCGGCCAGGGAACGGACGAACTCGCCATAGCGGATGAGCACCTGGTTGTATCCTCCCTCGAAGGCCGGCTTTCGCGTCACGTCGTCGAACGGAGACGGCTGGATCAGGGTGATCCGCGCCTGCGGCAAGTGGCCCTTGAGCGAGTGCACCAGGTGTTGATAGCCATTGGTGTAGACATCGAAGATCGATTGCTTGAATGGCTGATAACTGGCGTCGTTCATGCCCAGCATGACGGTGACGACGCTGGGCTTGTAGGCGAACACGTCCCGTTCCAGCCGGCGGTCGATCGGGCCGCCGCCTCCGCCGGTGACCCGGTCGCCACCCCAACCCGAGTGCACGAACGCGACGTTCATCGACGGGAACCGCGTCACGATGAAAGTCTCGACGAACGTTGTGTAGAGCCGCTGATCGGTGATGCTGTCCCCGTAGAAGACGACGCGATCGCCATCCCGGATCGCAAACGCGCCTTCCGCGCGGGCCGGCGCCTCGAAGCCCAGGATCACGAACGAGGCCAGGAGGACCATCATCCCGGTCCGCGGCGCGATCCGTCCCGGTCCGGTCGCTTCGCGAGCATTGCGGACCGCGGGGGTCATGATTCGCTCCATGAGTTCTCCTCGATGGGTTGGAAATTCCACTCACGGCTCTCGACCGAGGTCGCCAGATCGTCCGAGTCGTGAGGGATGGTCTTGGGATGGATGGCGTCCAGGCGGGGTTCGTCGCTGGATTATCATCAAATCCCACGTCGGTCGCCAGAGGGCAGTCAGGCGTGTAGCGGTCATCCCGGTCGGGGCGGTGCAACCAGAGTCCGGCCGAACCTTGAAGATGGTCTCGGGCGACCATAGACTTCAACGGGTGGTTCGGTCAAATCCTTCAGGGGGTGGACTATGCGACTTTTTTCCGCAAACGTCTGGTGGCCAACCGTCGTGTTCACGGCGCTCGCGACGATCGGCCAGGAGAAGCCCGAGTCTCGCGACGTGACGACTGTGATCGAGGCGCACAATCGCGTGCGCGCCGAGGCCAAACTGCCGCCGCTGAAGGTCAATGCCCAGCTCACCGAGGCCGCGCGCGCGCACGCCCGAGACATGGCCGAACATCAGAAGATGAGCCATGATGGGAGCGACGGCTCGACCGTCTCCAAGCGGGTGAAACAACGGGGTTATCACTATCAGGAAGTCGGTGAGAACATCGCGACAGCCGAGACGAGCGACCAGGCGATGCAATTGTGGTTGGACAGCCCGCCGCATCTCAAGAATATCCTGGACAAGCTATTCTCCGAGATCGGCGTGGCGATGGTCCCGGACTCAGAAGGCCACCAGTACTGGTGTGTCAACTTCGCTCGGCCGAGGCCCACGGTCGATACCACCAAGGCCTCCGCCGCGATGATCGCGGCCTTGAACCGGACGCGGTCCGAGGCCAAGCGATCGAGCGTGAAAGCGGACCCGAAACTCACTCGAGTCGCCGACGAGTTCGCACGCGACCTCGCCGCGCGACATACCGTCGACGGTAAGAATCGCGACGGGCAGTCTCCCTTCGATCTCCTCAAGGAGCAGGGTTACCGCGCGCGAACGTTCGGCATGAGTCTCTCCTCCGGCGAGAGCGATCCGGCTCAGGTCGTCAAGTCCTCGCTCGAACGCCGCGAGGATCGCGAGACCCTGCTGGCCCACTACGATCGGGTCGGGATCGCCGTGGCCGTGGATGAAGACGGCATCCCGTACTGGGTCGTGATCCTGGCACTCTCCCCGCGCTGATCGCGTCGCGAGGTTCACGGTCGCTCGATCGGCGTCAACGCGGATCGGCTGGGCTTACCGGGTCACCGCAGGCCTGCGCCGACGATTTCGATAGGCGTGCTTCTCGGGCGCGACGAGGCATCCCAGGAAGTAGTTGCATGCGCCACAGAGGATGGTCTTGCCGCGATCGAGATCCGAGTACTCGACGGGCTGTCCGCAGCCCGGGCAGGCCACGCTGTGATGGCCGGGCGGCGGCTTCATCCAGTAGACCGCCAGACACGCCGGGCAGATGGAATCTCCCCGATCCGAATCGAACGGCATCACGCCGGCCCAACCGCACGAACGACAGACCACATCACTGTCCGGGTGCGAGGCCGCCAATTCGGAGGGCTGGGAGACCCACGCGACGATCTCCTCGTCGAAGCCCCGTTCCTCATGGCCTCGCCCCGCGCCCCCCTTCGCCCCGACCGAGAGTCGCCCCTCGCATCGCGGGCATCGCGGAAGATTCGCCTCATCCGCGACCAGGACGTTCCCGGCGATCCCACACGCCTCGCAGATCACGTAGAGGAGCATGCACCACCTCCCGGCCTCCGATTCGGACAATCGTAATATCGGATCCCTCGACCGGTCAAGGTCTTGGAGAAGATCGCCTTCTCGTTCGAGGGGTTGCCGGCCTCAGGCGATCGGGAGTGGGAGCGCCGTCCGCCAGACGGCGATAGCCCGTGCGCCGACGAAATGACTGCGAGGGGGTTGGCACGGGCGATGTGACGATCGATGAGCGGGGGCGCGCGGATCGCAACGTCGATTCTACCGCCGGGGAACCTCGTCGGTCCGAGCCCTGTGACTTGCGCTCATCGGGGGAATCCTCGATTCGAGATTCCCGATTCAAGATCCAAGAATTCCAACGATAGGATTCCTGGATCTTGAATCGGGAATCGGAAATATCTCCTGGGTTGCGACCGGAGCGAAGGCCGCATGAGGTCAGACCAACTCGAGGGGCCAGGTCGTGAGACCCGCGCCCGACGGAGACCGCTTACCTCCTGCCGCCACCACGGCCACCACTCATCATGCTGCCCATCATGCTTTGCATCATGCCTGACATGCCCGAACCCGACGAGTGTTCGCGCTTCTTGTCGGACTGTTCGATCTCATGCCGGTAGTTGGCCTCGATGTCCTTACGGACTTCGTTAGCGACGTCGTCCGGCTGACCGTGAACGGCGATGGAGCCGTCCGGCCGGAGCAGGGTCGCCAGCGTGGGACGAGTGATCGGTGGCCCGACGATACCCGAGGGTAAGAGCAGTGGCTTTCCACCCCCGGAGACATCCAGGACGACCTGGTGTGTGGTGAAGTCGATCGGTTCGGACTTCTTCCCCGAGCCGTCCGAGACGGGCACCTCATCCTTTCGGAAATCGCCGATGAGTTCACCCACGGTGGACTCGAACGTGTGCGGGACCGTCGCGCCGTCGGAGGGATTGAATCGGACGACCTGGAAGCGGACCTTGGTGTCGCTGATGGGGAGTGCGCCTGGCAGCAGGGTATCCATCGCATAGGGCATCACATCGGGCGGCATGGTCACCTCGTCGGTTTCCTTGCTCCAGGGCCCCTTGAGCGTCTTGGATGTCTTATCCGTGCCGGCGCTGACGTCATCGCGCTGGTAGTTGGGGTTCCATACCACGATCCGCACCCGGAAACGATAGGTGGTATCGCGTTCGACGGTGAAGTCGAGCGACCGGATCATCACTTTCTTCTCGTCCGATTTCCAGTAGTTCCCGGCCGACTCCGAAGAGCCGCCCATGCCCATCATTCCACCCATGGCACCCATGCCGCCTGGTCCACCCATGGCACCCATGCCACCTGGTCCACCCATGCCACCACGATTCATCATCTGGTTCATCATGCCCTGCTGCCGGCGCATGGCGTTCATCCCAGGCATGTTACTCCCACTCTGGTTCATACCACCCATGCTACCCATGGAACCCATGCCGCCCGCGGGCGATGTCGGTTCGGGTGCTTCGACCTTCTCCTTGGGCACGAGGCTGGCGATGTGCACCTTTTCCCACAAGCCTTGCTGGAGGAAGGGGAGAGGATCGACCAGACCCTCGGGCAGGACCGTAGTCGGAGCAAACTCCTCATCGGTCTCCGGGATGTTGTCGAGGATATCCATGTTCTTACCCGCGTCGAACGTCCTGCCATTCGGTCCAGGTCCCGTCGACCTGGAGGATCTTTCGCTGAACGTCAAGCCGCGCGTAATTCGGATGAGCCACCGCGGGGTTCTTCAGGGCGGCGCGGTAATTCTCCAGCATCTGACCGTGGTCGAGGATGCCGGTGATGGCCACCCAGCGGTAACCCTTGGTGATCTCCTTGAAGTCGTGCGTGTTCTCCGCGGCGTCCGCGGCTTTCGTCTCCTTGGTGTCGGCCACCGTGCCCCCTTGGAGCGTGATCGCTTTCCGTTTCGCCTCGCGGGCCGCTTCCTCCGCGTCTTCGCGTGCGATCTCGGCCTTGCTCTTGCCTTTCTTCTTCTTGCGCTGGCCGCCGCCCATCATGCCGCCGCCCATGCCGCCGCCCATGCCGCCGCCTCTCTTCTTCTTCTTCACCCGGCCGTATTTCTGCTTCTGCTCCTCCTTCTCATCGCCGTCCTTCAGCGCGATCTTTTCCCCCTCCTTATCCAGCGCGAAGACCAGCAGGCCCCCACGGCCGGGGTATGCGTAGACCTCGCTCGGCGCGATTAGCTTGGGCTGATCGCGGATCAGTCCGGCGCCGGGTTCCGGCGTGACCCACGGGCGGGCCGCCTTGTAATTGTCCGCGAGCAACGTCAGCTTGATCTGCTCCTCGACCGCCCCCGCGAAGTCGGTCTTGGTGATCTTCTCGCGTTCCTCGAGGTTCTTGATGATCGTCTCGCGCTCCTCGCGACGGTTGAGGTTCTGGTCGGACGCATCGGCCGCTTTCTTGACCTTTTCGGGCGACGTCTCGATCGTGGGACGGGTCACCGCACCCGCCACGCAGAAGAAGAAGACCATCGAGGCAATGGCAATCCCGGCCTTCTCGCCGTGACGTAAGCCCAGCCTCATCAGTTGCTCCCCGATTGCATTGACGTTAGCCATACCGGCGTCTCCTCGTCGCGTGAATCTGAAGGAATCCCTGAACCACTGGATTGGTGATCGCTGACACGAGCCGACCGGAGCCGGCTACGACTTGGGAACCGCCGCCTTGCCGTCGGGCTTGGTGGTATCGGCCGGCTTCTCGGAACCGGCCTTGGCGGGAACCGCCGCCTTGGCATCGGGCGTGGTGGTATCGGCCGGTTTGTCTGCCGGCTTCTCGGGAGCCGCCTTGGCGGGAGCATTCCCCTCCGCTGCGGCGCCGGCGGGCTTCTGGGACGCTTCGGCTCCATCAGCCGGAGTCGTGGCGGCCGCCTTGCCCGCCGGGGCTTTCTCCGCCGGAGAGCCCGCTGCTCCGCCCGGTGCGGCTACGGCCGGGGTACCCGCGGCCGGGGTTCCACCCAGGCTCGGCTCCGCCGCAGGCTCCGCCGGAGGCGCGTTGAAGAACCGCGCCCGACCATAGATGGTGACCTGGACGATCGAGAAATGGGCATCGACGAACGAGGGGCCTTTCTTCTCCTCCACGGCCTTCGCGGCCTCATTGCGCTTCTTTTCCCGATCGACGTTGCGGACGTCGGTCCCTTTCCGCTGTGTCGTGGCCGCTCCCATTCCGCCCCCATAGCCTCCGCCCATCATGGCGCCTCGACCGGCTGACATGCCATATTGGGACATTTGCATCCTCATCTGCTGATCCATCTGGCTCACCATGCCGCCATAGCCAGACTGTCCGCCGGACATCATGCGCATCATGCTCATCATACCGCCCATCATGTTGGCGCCGGCGGGCGCTTGCCTTTCTCGGGCTTGGTGACACGGGATTGCGGCCGGCCCAGCTCGACCTCCTTCACCTCGATGGACATCGGCGAGTTCTCCAGCGCGACCAGCAAATCCTGGACACGATCCTGGTCGATCAGGACGGTCATGCGGACCGGCAGGACCCGATACTGACCCTTGTCGTTGGCCGGGGTGATGGAGTAGATCGTATCGTCGTACTCGGAGCCGCCGGCGGGCCCACCCGATCCACCGGAACCGGGACCCGTTGCACCGGGACCCATTGAACCGGGACCCATTCCACCCATTCGCCTCCCCATCGCTTGTCCCATGCCCCCGCCAGGCATGGACATGCCTCCTCCCATGCCTCCTCCGCCAGCCTCGGCCGCGGCCGCGGCCGATTCCTGACCCGGTGCGAGGATCTCCTCGGCCTTCTTGAGCTCTTCGTTATCGGCGAGCGAGCGCTGGTCCTGGGCGGTCGGGTTGCCCACCTCGATGGACTCGACCTCCTTGATGATCGCCGTATCCCAATCCTTGGCTTTGGCGGCCTGGTTGACCGCGGCGACGACCTCCAGCATGGTGCGCTGGAGCCAGAGCCGCTCCTGGGCCGCCCAGACCTTACCCAGGTCCGGGCGTTCTTCCGCGGCGAACTGGACGGGCCGGAGGAGGATCTCCTTCGGCGGCGAGGCGACGATTCCCTCGCCGGACTCGTAATTGAAGGGATGGAAGGTCTTGAAGACCAGGTCGACGTAATCCTTGTAGGCGTACGTGTAGTTGACGAACGCCAGTTGGACCTTGCCGGCGTCTTCGGTCTCGGGCCACTTGCGACCCCACTTGGGGAAGCGATTCTGGACGGTGTCGGGCCATGTCAGGAGGGGGGCCTGGCGGTCGTAGAGCTCTTTCCAGGCCTTGGTCACGTCCTTGTCCTCGAGCTGGGTCCGCTCGTCGACGAGCGGCTTGTACTGATCGGTCGGCACCGTGGGCGACTTGTATTTCTCCACGCCCTTCTCGGCATTGATGATGTTGGTGGTCTCGGTCGCCGCCTTGGCTTTCACGGGACCTGAGCCCATGAAATACGCGATGACCGCGAACAACGCGGCAAAGCTCACGGCGATCCAGAAGCGGTACTTGATGACCTGTCTGAGGACTTCCTTGGCTGTTTCCGCTGCGTCTTGTTGGGCCATGGTCGCTCGCACCTTCAAGAAAAGACCGGATGGTGTCAGTGGAATCGGATCCCCCTACGAGTGCCCGGCCGCGATCGGGCCGGATCGGGGGAGAATGGTTTCAAGCTCGTGGCATTCCGGCTCGAGAGACGATCGCCAGGCCGGCGACGAGGTCTCCCGCAAGCCGGCGGAAAGGGCTTCCTCGGGGCACCGTGACACGCCGTCAGGGACCACCGGTCTTGGGAACCGCGGCGCCGGGAGCATTGGCCCCCGGCAAGACCGCGCCACCGGGCACCGCGGCCGCCGCGTTGTCCGGGCCCGGGGCCTTGAGCTTGGCATCGAACTGCTCCGACTTCTTCCGCGAGGCCGCATCCAGCTCCTTCTGAATGTCCTCCGAGATCTTGACCGCGGGGTTCTTCTTCTGGGCCTCGGTAAAGTCGGTGATGATCTTCTTCAGTTTCTCGTTACGCTCCTCGTCGGTCTTGGGATTCTCCTCGGGCTTGTACTGCCAGACGAATTGAATCAGGAAGTCGGTGCGGGTCAGGGTCGTCATCTCCTTCTTCAGATCGGCCGAGGCGCCGCCGGCGCCGGCATACATGCCTCCCATGCCACCGGCCATGCCTCTCATCTGCTGCTGCATCATCCCGGGACCCTGGGCTCCTCCCATGCCACCGGCCATTCCGCCGGACATGCCTCTCATCTGTTGCATCATCGCACCGGCCATGCCCATGCCGGGGCCGCCCATTGCCGCCGCCGCCGCCGCCCTCGGCGGCCGGAGCCGCCGCCACGGCGCGGTCCAGCAAGGGGATCGTGTTGCTGGCGAGATTGTTGCTGCTCTGTCCCTTCTCGCTGGTCCATTCTTTCTCGCTGGTCATCCAGGCCACGGCGACGTGGTTGATGCCGAAGAGGCGGAGCCGGGGATCATTGAGTTTCCGCAGCACTTTCTCGGTCAGGAACTCGACCGGTCCGAAGTCGGTCCGCCTGGGATCGCCCGGCGGGTAGGAGAACTGCTCTCGATTCCGGGGATAGGGGTTGTAGTGGTGGCAGATGAGCTGGATGATCCAGCCCTCGCCGCTGGGAGGCGTCTCGGCGTCCAGGGGATGCATGAGCATCTTGAACTTCGGGTCCAGCCCGGTGAACCATTCGGAGACATCCTTCCGATACACCGGCTTGATCGCATCGATGTGGACCCGGAGCATCTCCAGCGTGTTCACGGACTTCGGGTCGGCCGGATCGAGCTGGTATTCCTGCTCGGGATCGGGGAAGAACCCGCTGATCATCTGGAAGAACTGGGGCCAGAGCGCCCGGTTGGTCGGATCGATGATCAGGGCGTTGCCCTCCTCGTTCTTGTCCTTCCAATCCTTCGTGGCCTTCTCGAACGCCGCTTTGATGTTATCCCCGCGCTTGGTGACGTCCTTGGCCCGCGTGACGGCTTGCTGGAACGGAATGGAGGTGACCGTGGCGAGCACGCGGTAGTCGCCCAGCGTGAACAGGAAGGTCAGGCCCAGCATGATCAGCGCCGAGGCGGCCAGCGCCACGGCTTCTTCGCGCGGACCAGCCGGATCCGCTCGATCTCCGGCGGCAGCAGGTTCGTGCCCAGGCCGCCCCGGTTGAGGCCCTGGATCCCCAGCCCGTAGGCCACGGCGAACGAGGCGAGGTTGTCCTGGAACTGGGGCGCCCCTTTCACCT
Organism: uncultured Planctomycetota bacterium; assembly: GCA_963845755.1. GTDB lineage: Bacteria > Planctomycetota > Planctomycetia > Isosphaerales > Isosphaeraceae > CAWJTV01. Next base: position 370,782 of record CAWJTV010000029.1, on the reverse strand, counting down.
CGTCGCCCACCAGTTTCTCGAAGGTCTCGAGCCGTTCGACCTCCTGGTTGAGGTTCTGCTGGAGGAACTTCTGCAGGCCCGGCAGCTTGAAGCCGTTGCCCATCCCCACGACCTTCTTGATCTTGGCGGTCCGATTGATGCTCGAGTAGAAACCGATCGAGCGATTGACCTCGCTGGCGAAGTCGTTGAAGACGCCGCGCATGGCCGTGAAGATCGCCCGGGGATCGGGGGCCTTGGTGGCGTTGCGCTTCAGGTGTTCGGCCTTGGCGAAGGTGAGCTTCAGCTCCTTGGTCAGGGCCCGGGTGAAATGATTGCCGCCGATCGGCACGTTCCGCTGCCAGATCCGGTTGCCGTCGGTGATGATCAGGTCGGTATTGTCGGCCCCGATGTCCAGGAGGACGACCGAGTCCTTGGAGCCGCTCCCCTTGATCTGGTCGAAGCTGATGTAGTTGTACAGGGCGATCGGGCTCATCTGGACCACATCGACCTCGATGCCCGCCACGGTGAACGGCAGGATGGCCCGGTTGATCTGGTCGCGCTTCATCGCGAACAGGCCGACCTCGGCCATCGTGAATTCCTCCTCGTTCACCTCATCCTCGCCGCCGATCTGCTGGTAGGCCCAGACCACTTCGTCCAGGGCGAAGGGGATCTGCTGTTTGGCCTCGAACTTCACGATGTCGGGGATCCGCTTCTTCTCGACCGGCGGCAGCTTGATGAACTTCACCAGGCCCGACTGGCCCGGCACGGCGATGGCCACCGTGCAGCCCTTGAGGTCGTTGCGATCCGTGAACGTGGCCAGGGCTTCCCGCACCAGCTCGTCGGGATCGGCATCGGGCTGGCTGAGGATCTTGGGATACTCGATGAAATCGAAGGCCTCGGCCACCACCTGCTCGGGGGTCTCGCCCGGGACGACCTTCACCGCCTTGAGTGCGGCCTGGCCGATGTCGATTGCCCAGATAGCCTGAATCTTAGCCATGCGGTCAGACTCCTTGGGGGCGGCCGCGGCAGACAAGACGCGCGGGCCCGGGACGACGTGTCAGTTCCAGTCAAAATCGGTTCGAATGGCCCGAATCGGCCGGAGTCGAGTCAAGGATCCCAGAAAAAACGGGCCGATTGTACCAATCGCGGGTCACGGTCGGCGAGTCACTATCGAAAAAGAATGAATCCCGGGCGCTCCAACGTGTTGCGTCGATAGCACCCTTCGGGAGATCACTCCCAGGCAAAGTCCGTCGGAGATCAACCTCTTGCGCGGGTGATCGAAGGGCATGAACGTGGCAGCCGTCGCTGACCATTGCTCTAACTTCCCGCGCTTCTTCCCCTTTGATGACTCTCCAGCGAGAAAGTTCCTCGACCCTCACTCAAATCCTTCACGGTCTCCGTCGTGAGGACCACGACTGTCAGGATGAGTCGATCGATGCCACTCGCACGATCCGCCATCTCACCCAAGCTTAACACGTCCGCGTCCGGAGTGTCGTTTCACGCGGCGTGTCCGGCAAGGATGGCGATGCGAACGCCTCGCGATCATGCGTGAATCGCGCAATCGATGATCCACTCGATGCGCAACTGCGCCTGGCGTGGAGCCGTCGGACAGGAGGCAGAGAGGACTTTGATGAGATCGCGCATGGCGGAAGGGGAGCGACCGACGAGGCGGAAGATTGCCGTAGAATTGGGAAAGGAACATCCGGCCTCTTTCCCCCCGAATGGGGCGAAGGAGACCGGACGCGTGATTCTCGAAGCTAGCAATTCAACACCAATCGGGCATGCAAGCTTTGTGCGGAGGCTCGATCGAGAAGGGGAATTGAGGTTCTCCGCTCACTGGGGCTTGGGTTCCGGTGGCGGAGGTTGGGGCCCGCCTTGGGGCGGGGGGCCACCGCCGCCAGGAGGACCGCCGCCAGGAGGACCGCCGCCGGGAGGGCCACCCCCGGGCATGCCGAATCCTCGGCCGGGCATGCGACGGTGTTCGCGATGGCAAGCCATGCATGAGCCAGCGAGCTGTTCGTGGGCTTTCAAGGCGGCGTCGTGGTCCTTGGCCTGGGCGGCGTGGTCGAGGTCCGTGGCGGAGGCCGAGAACGTCGCGGTCAATTTGGCCCAGGATTCCGGGCTCCCCTTGGGTGGCTCCAGCTTTCCCAGCCCGGCCACGAGGCTGGCGTATTCACTCGACTGCTTCTGGAGCGTTCCCCAGTCCGGCGGGTCGGCCTCCAGCCCCTTGCCAACGGCCTTGTTCAAGGCAGTCGGCCCGCGATCCAGTTTCCTCATGATCGTCCCGATCGGCGAGGACCGTCCCGGACCACCGGGCCCCGGGCCAGGCGCACCGCCCGGTCCCGCGTCTCCGGCCGGGGGTGTGTTCGAAATCCGGGCCACCCTCGCATCCGATCCCCATGAGCAGCCCGGCCGAGAGGACCGTCGAAAGGCCGAATGTCCGCATCGACTTGAGATTCATCAAGAGCATTCCCCTATTCAGGATCCGGCTGATCTTCGAAACCGACGAAAACGTTCCTACTTTACCAGGTGCCTCGGGATCCGCCGGTGGTTACACCCGTATCACCTCGCGGTCAAAAGACCCGATCGATTCCCGCGCCTGTCCGGCCAAACTCCTGGAACGTGAGGGGCCGGTTCACGAAGACAGGAGTTCGTCGGGAAATCGTGCGTTGAGAGGCTCAAGCCTCGGGCGTGAAGCCAAGGACGACGTCGCCCCGCGCGACCAGTTCGCCGATCTTCGAGTCGCGCATCGGGGTGAAGTCCAGCGTGACCGATTCCCGTGCTTTCGCGTCGCGAATCGCGCGGTAGATGCCATCGCGGGCGTTACCCGGGTGGCCCTTGACATAAAACTGGCTGGTCAGCAACTCCTTGCCGTTCTTGCGGACCTTCAGGTGGATGTGCGGCGACCGCCCGGTGTAGGGGACGGGCTTGATGGTCCGGAAGTAATACTCTCCGCTCGAGCCTGTGAAGAAGCGGCCGTAACCCTGGAAGTTCTTGTCGTGGTTCTCGCCGTGTGGGTCCCCGGTGTGGATATAGGCACCCTGGTTGTCCACCTGCCAGATCTCGATCAGGCAGTTGCGGATCGGATCTCCCTTGTGGTCCAGGATCCGGCCGGAGAGGTGCGTGATCTGGCCGACCGCGGGGGTCAGCGCGTCGTTGACCACGATCAGGTCATTGTCCGTGTCCAGGGGGAGCTTGTTGGGGTAGAAAGGCCCCTCGGTCTGTCGGGGCGTTCGCGTCAATTCGTCGGCGAACGCACCTCGAACGGTGAAGGCCGCGGCGCCGAATGTTGTTGCTCTCAAAAACTTGCGGCGGTTGGAGACCGATTGGATCAGGTTCATGGGAGGCTCGCCTCTTGTCAGGAAACGAATGGGGCCTGAGGACAACGCGTCTACGCACGAATAACGTGCGGCAGCCTGGCTCGGAGACATTCGGAAATCTTCGGGCCACCCACGGCCCGAGGACCGGCCGGCCGATCCCTTCTCAACAAGGCCCTGCCGGCCCAAGACCATGGCGGAGAGGGATCCGTCACCGACCGACACCACCTTTCCCGCCCGACGGTCGCCATCGATAATAATCAAAAGGACGTCTCCGAAATACACCCATCTACGTTCATTAAAGTCAGGGCCTTGCCCCCGGCGCGGAGACGAGACCGCGATGTTGGATGAGAGCGACGATGTTGAGGGCCTGCTCGACCGGATCCGGCACGGCGATCAGGATGCGCTGGCCGAGTTGTTCTCGAGGCATCGGGATCGGCTCGGCCGGATGGTGGAATTCCGTCTCGACGGCCGGTTGAAGGGCCGGGTGGCGGCCTCCGACGTCTTGCAAGAGGCGTACATCGACGCCCTGAAGCGACTGCCGCATTACCAGGCGGACCCGGGCATGCCGTTTTTCCTCTGGCTGCGCTGGATCACGGTTCAGCGGCTGGTCGAGGTTCATCGTCAGCATCTGGGGGCCCGGATCCGGGACGTGGGACGGGAGGTGTCGATCGGTCGCGGAGGAGGTCCCTCGGCGAGCTCGGCCCGGATGATCGAGCTCATCGGCGATCTCACCTCGCCCAGCCAGGCGGCGCAACGGGCCGAGACCATGAGTCAACTCCAGCAGGCGCTGGATGGCCTCGATCCGATCGACCGCGAGGTGCTGGCCTTGCGCCATTTCGAGGAGCTGAGCAATCAGGAGGCCGCCACCGTGCTCGAGATCCAGCCCGCCGCCGCCAGCAAACGCTATGTCCGCGCCCTCGAGCGTCTGAAGAACGCCTTGTCCCAGCTTACCGGGTTCGATGGGGAGGCCCCATGATCGACTCAGCATCGCCGGACGATGTCGACCTCACCCCCGACCTCCCCGCCGACACGGTTCCCGACCCATTCGACCGGGTGGCCGAGGAGTTCCTCGAGCGCTGTCGGCGGGGCGAGTCCCCGTCGGTCGGCGAGTACGAAGGTCGTTTCCCCGATCACGCGCAGCGGATTCGCGAGCTGCTGCCATCCGTCGCGATGATGGAACAGCTCAAGCGCACGGATCCGCTCGACGCGGCAATCGGAGTCCGAGTGGTCGGCGTCGATGCCGGAACGGCTGGGCGAGTATCGACTGATCCGTGAGCTGGGCCGCGGCGGCATGGGGATCGTCTACGAGGCCGTCCAGGAATCGCTGGCCCGGCATGTCGCATTGAAGGTCATCCCGCGGCATGGCGTGCTCGATGCCAGGCGCCGCGAGCGGTTCCAGCGCGAGGCCCAGGCCGTTGCCCGGCTCCATCATACCAACATCGTGCCGATCTTCGCGGTCGGCGAGCACGACGGCCTGCCGTTCTACGCGATGCAGTACATCCGCGGGAGCGGGCTCGATCACCTGCTGGAAACCTGGCGGGAGAAGAGCCTGCACCGGGGCGAGGATCATTGGCGATTCGTCGCGCGGATCGGGATCCAGGCTGCCGACGCCCTCCAGTATGCGCCACGACCAGGGGATCCTGCACCGCGACATCAAACCGGCGAACCTGCTGATCGATGAGGACCAGGTCGCGTGGATCACCGATTTCGGCCTGGCCAAGCTGATCGGCCGCGACGATTTGACCCACTCCGGCGACGTGATCGGGACGTTGCGTTACCTCGCCCCCGAGGCCCTGCGCGGCCAGACCGATCACCGGAGCGATCTCTACAGCCTGGGGCTGACCCTTTACGAGGTGCTGACGCTCCATTCCCCCTTCGGCGACCTGAGTCCCAGCGAACTCTTGCGTTGTGTAACCGAGGAACAGCCGGCACGACCGCGGACGCTCGATCGGAACATCCCGCTCGACCTGGAGACGATCGTCCTGAAGGCGACGGCCCGCGAGCCGGTCAACCGCTATGCGACGGCCGCCGCATTGGCCGACGACCTGCGCGCGTTCCTCGACGATCGCCCGATCCTGGCCCGCCGCGCGACGCCGGTCGAACGGCTCAACCGGTGGTGCCGCCGCAACAAGCTGGTCGCCGCCATGACGGCCATCGCCGCGGTCTCGCTCCTGGCCGCCACAGTCGTCGGTTGGGCGATGTATGCGGAACGGACGCGTGCCCTCGAGCGCTCTGAAGCCAATGTTGCGCTCTCACTCGAAGCGCTCAATAGCCTGTTCGACCAGCTCGCCGATCGGGATGAGTTCGGGCCGGTCATGGTCGGACTCGGTCTCGGGCCGCCGTCCGGAGATCGTCCGCCGCCATCTGGGCGGCCCGGCGGTTTTCGCGATGACCTCAACGAGGAGAAGGACGCCGCGTTGCTGCAAAGTATCCTGGTGTTCTACGACCGCTTCGCCGAGCGCAATGAGACGAACTCCCGGCTCCAGCTCGAGGCCGCTCGCTCACTCCGAAAGGTCGCCGCACTCTATGGGATGCTGGGCCGCTACGAAGAGGCCGATAAGGCCCTCGCCCACGCCGCCCAGCGCTTCGAAACGCTGATCGCCTCGGAACCCGACGTTCCCCTCTATCGATTTGAGTTGGCCCGAGTGTACGCCATGGACGACCAGCACCGTGAGGACCCGATCGAGCCGGTCCGGACCGAGCAGGGGATCCGCAAGGCGCTGCTCCTGGTCCAACGCCTGGCCGATGAGTCCTCGAAGCAGGACGGGTCGATCATGTATATCATGGCGCTGGCGCGGTGGAAGGCGCGGCTCGGCGATGCGCTTCAGAGGCAGAATCGTCTCACCGAAGCGGAGACGGCTTATCGAGAGTCGATTGCCCACGATGAGTCTCTAGTCGATCAAGTCCCGTTCGCCGGGGGGGTGCAGATGGTCCTCGCGACCAATCGCGAAGCCCTGGCCCTTATCCTGCTGGCACGCGGCCAACGAACCCAAGCGAAGGAACTGCTCGATCAGGCGGCCGACCGGCTGCTCTCGATCCGCGGGCACGATCGCCACAAGCCCGGTGCGGACGGACACCTCGCCGATCGCCTTGACTCGCTTGCCGAGACCTACTACAAGCTCGGTGACACCGGACGCGCTGGCGAGTGCGAGGAACAGGCCCAGAGATTCCGTCCCAAGCGTCCGGGCGACGGTCCCGGTCGCCGTGAAGGGCGCCCTCCCCGACAGGGTGGCCCCGGGCCACGCCACGACCAGTTCCCACCCCCGTGATCGCGGACCGACTCGACAGTCGTAGGTCCGGCTTTCCAGCCTGACAACTCCGGTCGCATCAGGCTGGAAAACCTGAGTTACGACGAAGCATCCCAGAGCCAGAAGGCCAGGACGCCGATCCCGAGCGAGCCGACGCCATATTCCACGACGTGCCACTCCGAGGTCGCGAAGACGAACGACCAGCCGGCCAGGGCGATGACCGCGGGCAGCGGGTACAACGGCATCCGGAACGACGGCTGCCAGCCGCCAGGCCGGGCCCTCAGATAAGCGACAGTCGCAATCTGGCCGACGAACTGGATCACGATGCGCGAGGTCAGCAGCGCGGCGATGACGGTGGGCAGATCGGCCAGGCACGCGAGCGTTGCCATCCCGCTGACCAGCAGCAGCGAGCGATGCGGAAACTCCCCGCGCGGGTGGGTCCCCGCGAAGAATCGGAAGAAATGGCCGGCGCGGGCCGACGCATAGGGTATCCGGCTGTAACCCAGCAGCGCGGCGAATGTCGATGCCAGCGCCGTCCAGATGATCAGGACCGTGGCGACGCGCGCCGCCGAGGCTCCATAGACGCTCAGCATCAGGTCGCTCGCCACATGCTTCGACCGGACCACCTCGCGCAGGGAAGGACGCCGAGGATTCCGACATTCATCACCAGGTAGACCAGGCTGATGGCGATCGTGGAAATGAGGATCGAACGGGGGATCGTCCGGGCCGCGTCGGCGACTTCATCGCCGAGATAGCAGACCTGGTAGTAGCCCAGGAAGTCGTACATCGCGATCGCCAGCACCGCGCCAATCCGATCATCCAGCGACGATCCGCACGCCAGGCATCCTCGGGGAAGTCGAACGCTCGGGCCGCATCGAAGTGGGTCAATCCCGTCAGGATCACCCAGGCCACGGTGATCAGCATGCCCACCCAGAAGACGACCATCAGCCGGCCCGCCGCGTCGATGCGCCGGTAGGCCAGGAGCGTCACCAGGGCCATGACTCCCATCGCGGCCACCTGGCCCCAGGCGACCGCCAGGTCGGCTCCGGGCACGATCCATCCCCAGTTCCAGGCGGGCAGGGCGAGGGCGGGGAGGAAAAAACCGAGGTATTGCACAGGCCGATGGCTCCGGTGGCCACCTCGAGCGGCCCGCTGAAGACGAACTGCCAGACGAACAAGAACTTCAGCAGCCGGCCGACCTTCGTCTCCCCATAAGCGGCATCAAAGAAATGGTACGTACCGCCGGAGCCCGGGAACGTCGAGGCCAGCTCGCTCCAGACCATGCCGTCGCTCAGGGCCACCAGGGCCCCCAGGATCCAGCCAATCATCGCCTGAGGACCGCCGAGCGTGCCCACGAGGGCCGGGATCGTGATGAATGGACCGATCCCCACCATCATCGACATGTTCAGGCTGATCGCCTGGAGCAGTCCCAACCGGCGTTTCAGCATTGTCTGCTTTCGGTGCTGAGTTTTCAGAAAGAATCGCGGAAGGACGATTGTCGCTCGGAACGACCTCGCACGCCACACCCTTGATCCCGCCTCGTCCGGCACGGGGGCATTCCGTGACTTCTCCACAGACGGCCCCTCACGCCGACCTTCGTCAGGGCGCTCCAGGCAGATCTCCGGCTCCGCGGAAGCGCTTTCCTAACGATGCCCGCGCCTCGGGCTGGACGCCGTGTTGCAAGGCCAGAACCCCCATGCCTTCGTCCGAGAACGGTGCACGAGGCCTGCCTGCGTCTAGAGTCTGTCCCAGAAGGGCGAGCGGGGGCGTCAGCCCCCTGTCCGGTGAGCGACGGACCTCCAAGACACGGGGCCTGACGCCCCCCGCTCGCCCGGACCGGCCCCTTCTGGGACAGACTCTGAATTCGGTTGTGGCCTAAGGCCGCGTTAGGATGTGATCGGTTCTCGTCCCGACGCCACCGCCCTCCAGGCCGATGAGTGCGGCGATGTCGGCCATCAGGTCAGTCCGCCCCGCCCAACACGCGGTCGAGGTTGAAGGCGGCGCTGATCGAGCGCGAGGTGCGTGAAGGCCTGCGGGAAATTCCCCAGCGCCTCCCCGCTCGCGCCCGTCTGTTCGGCGTAGAGCCCCAGGTGGTTCGCGTAGCCGAGCACCTGCTCGAACCGCAGCCGCGCAGTCGTCGAGTCGCCCGGCGTCGGTGCGCCCCGCGCGCGTCGAGCGCCTCGACCAGCCAGAAGCTGCACATATTGAACGTTCCCTCATCCGAGTCGAATCCGTCCGCAGTCGTCCGCCAGTCGTAGCGATAGACCAGGCCGTCGGCGGCGAGGCCCCCGTGTGCGAAGGGCTTCCGGATGGCGTCCACGGTGGCGAGCGTTCGCGGGTCGTTCGGGGCCGTGAAAAAGACGAGCGGCATCAGGAGGGACGAGGCGTCGAGCGCATCCGACCCGTAGGCCTGGACGAACGCGCGGCCGCTTCGCGTCCCATCCCTTCTCCATCACGTCTTCGTAGATCGCGTCGCGGGTCGCGAGCCACTTCGCGCGGTTGGCCGGGAAGGACCGCTTGTCGGCGAGCCGCAGCCCGCGGTCGATCGCGACCCACGACATGAACTTCGAGTAGACGAAGTGCCGACGACCGCCGCGGACCTCCCACACCCCCTCGTCTTCCCGCCCCCAGTTGTCGCACACCCAGTCGACGAGCTTCCGGAGGTGGCACCACGCGTCGTACCCGACTGGGGCGGCGTACTTGTTGTGGAGATAGACCGAGTCCATGAGCTCGCCGTAGATGTCGAGCTGGAGCTGCGAGTGGGCGCCGTTGCCGATCCGGACCGGCCGGGACCCCCGGTAGCCCTCCAGGTGCGAGAGCTCCTCTTCGACGAGTTCCGACCGCCCGTCGATGCCGTACATGAGCTGGAGCGGCCCGGCGCACGACGACTCGCCCTCCCGCCATCGGGCCTCCAGCCAGTCCATGAACCGCGTCGCCTCCTCGGTGAAGCCGATCCGCAAGAACGCGTAGAGGGTGAAAGCGGCGTCTCGGATCCAGGTGTAGCGATAGTCCCAGTTCCGTCGGCCGCCGATGCCTTCGGGCAGGCTGGTCGTCGGCGCGGCGACGATGGCCCCGGTCGGCTCGAAGGTCAGCAGCTTGAGTGCCAGGGCCGAGCGCTGAACGGCCTCCCGCCATCGCCCCCGGTACGTGCATCGGGCGAGCCAGCGCCGCCAGAAGGCAACCGTCTCCCGAAAGCGATCCTCCGCCTCGCCGGTCCCCGGGCAGTGGCCGGGGGAGTGGTCCGGGTCGAGGAGTCGGAGGACGAACGCGGCGCTCTCGCCCTCGCCAAGTGTGAAGTCGGAGGTGACACCCGCCCCGTCGCGGGCGAGCGGCCGCGAGGAGGCGAGGCCGAGGCTCAGGCCCGGGCCGTCGAAGCGGGCGCCGTGCTCGCTCAGGTGCGTCTCATGGCGACCGCGGGCATAGTCGAAGGCGGGCCGGCACTCCAGGCGGAACGGCATCCGCCCCCGGACGACCCGCACCCGACGGACGAGCTGGTCGGCGGCGGCCCCGCCCGCCCCGCCGACCGGCATGTAGTCCTCGATCTCGCCGATCCCGTCAGGATGGAGGAACCGGGTGATCAGGACGTTCGTGTCGGGCCAGTAGAATTGCTTGTGCCGCACCTCATCAGGCGGCGGGGCGATGCGGAACCGGCCGCCCTTGCCGTCGTCGAGGATGGCGGCGAAGATGCTCGGCGAGTCGAAGTTCGGCAGGCACAGCCAGTCTACGGACCCGTCCATCCCGACCAGTGCCGCCGTCCGCAGGTTGCCGATGACCCCGTAGTTCTCGATCGGTTGGTAAGGCATGGTCGTCCTCGCGTGATGCCTCCGTCCGGGCAAATCGAGCCGGATCGCCCCGGCATGATGATATGCGACCACTCCCTTGACGGCCAGTTCCCGCCAGCTTGGGTTCTCTTCCTGGGCTTCGGACCTCGGAGATCCGCAGCCGGGAATCGGAATCTCGCGGGTCCATGGCCGAGGTGGGAATCCGCGAGGGGCTGGCCATCGTGAGGATCTCGTCCGAGCGGCCCGAGATCTCCAGCGGGAACGACCGGATCGCCGTCATGCCCGGCGGGACCGTCGTGGGAGAGCGGGATCGCACCGGCGCGATCCCGGAGGCGATCCGGGAATTGGCGTTGGAGCACCGATTGCCGAGATGCGTTCAGAACGGGAATACGGCGTACGAGGAGTCTCCGGAGAACCGCGTCATCAAACGCGGCACATGACCAGGGAGGCGTTCTGGCCGCCGAAGCCGAAACTGTTGGAGATGGCGGTCTGGACGGGGATCTCGCGGGAGGTGTTGGGGACGTAGTCGAGGTCGCATTCCGGGTCGGGAGTCGCCAGGTTGATGGTGGGGGGGATGACCCCGCGCTGGAGGGACAGTGCAGTCGCCGCGGCCTCGACGGCGCCGGAGGCACCGATCAGGTGCCCAATCATCGACTTCTGCGAGCTGATCGGGATCGAGGCGGCCCGATGGCCGAAGACGCGTTTGATGGCGACCGTCTCCATCAGGTCGTTGAGCTTCGTGCTCGTGCCGTGGGCGTTGACGTAGTCGACATCGCCGGCATCGACGCGCGCCTCGCGGAGGGCGGCCGACATGGACAGCGCGGCACCGCGGCCCTCGGGCTCGGGCCGGGTGATCCCGAAGGCGTCGAACGACGAGCCGTAGCCGGTCACCTCGGCATAGATCGTCGCCCCGCGCCGCCGGCGCGCTCGAATTCTTCGAGTACGACGACGGCGGCCCCTTCTCCCAGCACGAAGCCGTCGCGCTCGGCATCGAACGGCCGCGAGACCTCGGCCGGGGGCCGCAACGACTGGCTGACCGCTTTCATCGCCGAATAGGCCACGAGGAGCTGCGGGTCGAGCCGGCTGTCGCAACCGCCGGCCAGCATCACGTCGGCATCGCCACGCGCGATCAGGCGGAACGCCTCGCCCACCGCCTGGGTCCCGGCCGCACAGGCGGTCACGATCGTGTTGTTCGGGCCCATGGCGCGGTGCAAGATGGAGATGTGCGCGGCGGCCATGTTCGGCAGATGCTGGAGCAGCCAGAGCGGGAAGATCGATTCCGAGCGGGCCTGGGTGAATCGCGCTACGTCGAAGCTCCCGTCCGAGCCGACACTCCGCAAGATCGGAGGGACCAGCTCACCGACGTCTACGGGCGTGATCCCGGCTCCCATGCAGACCCCGATGCGCGCCGGGTCCAGCTCTTCGGGCTCCAGGCCGGAATCGGTGACCGCCATCCCGGCCGCGCCCACCGCGAATCGGACCGCCCGGCTCATCAGCTTCAGGTTCTTCTTATGCTCGCCCAGATACGGCATCACATCGAAATCTTTGACTTCGCCCGCGATCTTGATACTGAGGCCGGCGGTGTCGAAGCTCTCGATGAAGTTGACTCCGGAGCGCCCCTCAAAGATGGCCTCGCAGAACTCGCGACGGCCGATTCCGTTGGGCGCGACAATACCAATTCCGGTCACGACCACGCGGTACATTGCTTCCCCCACGCTCTATCGTCGCTGTATCACGGATGCTTTGTGGGCCGGCTCCGTACCCTGATTCCCATCCTTCCGTGTCCTGAATTGCCGAGCAGAACCCGCTTCGCTCTCGATGCCATTACCCGCTCAGCGCTCGCCCCCTGGCTGCGAGATTGCCTCGTCGCAAGACGTGCGATTGAGGTTTGCCGATCGATTCCTTGGGGTCGCGTCTTGGCTTCTCAAAGTCAGCAAAACTGGGTCCAGATCAGCAAAGTTCCCGTACAGTGATCCTCAGAGGTTGCCCTGTCAGTATATTTTATCACGTTTTGGCCCCTTCAGCAAATGACTTTAAGGAGTTTGGGTAGCTTGCGGCAAAATGGCAAGCTTGGCTGCGAAGCGAATCCAGAAGAGATTTCCGGGGGTAATGAGGCGAAGGGACGTTGCGAAAGATTGTCCAAATTATGAGCGGGAATCGGGCCAGGCCGCCGAACCAGGTGGATTATTTCCGCATCCCATTCGTGTATTGTTCAGAGGTTGAGGAGCCACGGGTTTGGTTGCTACCTGAATCGAGAAAGGGCGAGTCATGCCGCTAGCTCTGGCGTCGCGTTCCGGTTTGATTGCTCCGTCCGCAACCCTCGCGATGGGGGCCGAGGCCAAGAAACTGAAGGCCAAGGGGATCGAAGTCCTCGATTTCGCGCTGGGTGAGCCGGACTTTCAGACCCCGGCCAACATCCAGGAGGCGGCGATCCGGGCGATGCGGTCGGGTCAGACCCACTATACGCCACCAGCCGGGATCCCCGAACTGCGTCAGGCGGTCGCCGATCTCTACACCGGTCACCACGGGCTGCCCACCGAGGCCGCCCAGGTGGTCATCTCCAACGGTGCAAAGCACTCGATTCACAACGCACTCATGGCGGTGTGTGGTCCGGGAGACGAGGTGATCATCCCGGCCCCTTACTGGGTCAGCTACTCGGACCTCGTGAAGCTCACGGGCGCCACGCCGATCGTGATCGCGACGACCGAGGAACAGGGCTTCAAACTAACACCGGAGCAGTTCCTGGCCGCCGTGACGCCGCGGACCAAGTTACTCATGATCAACAGCCCATCCAATCCGACGGGCGTGGTGTACGATCGGGCGGAGTTGACCGCCCTGGCGGATGCCGTGCTCCAGACCGACGTCGCGGTCCTCTCCGACGAAATCTACGAACAACTGACCTACGGCGACGCGCGGCCCACCTGTTTCGCGACCTTGCGGCCCGCGCTGCCCGAACGGACCATCACGATCTCGGGGGTCAGCAAGACTTACGCCATGACCGGCTGGCGGATGGGATGGGCCGTCGGACCGGTTCCGGTGGCCAAGTTCATGGGGGACCTCCAGAGCCAGGAGACGAGCAACCCCTGTTCCATCAGTCAGTGGGCGGCCCTCGAGGCAGTCACCGGCCCCCAGGATTCCGTGGCGTCGATGAAGCTGGCGTTCCAGAAACGACGCGATTACGTGCTCGACCGGATCAGCCGATTATCCGGCGTGGGCTGTCTCGCTCCGGGAGGAGCCTTCTATGCCTTCATGAACGTGTCGGATCACTTCGGCCGAACCCTTCGCGGCAAGCCGGTCACGGATTCGACCAGCTTCTGCATGGCTGCACTCAGTGAGGCGAAGGTGGCTCTCGTGATGGGCTCGGCGTTTGGCGCGGAAGGCTATGCCCGGCTCTCCTTCGCGACCGATCTGAAGACCCTGGAACGGGGCTTCGACGCCATCGAGTCATTTCTTCGTTAGTTCCTGGTCATGAGTCATTGCCCGATGGGGGGATGCATCGAGGTTCTGCCGTCGTCTTCGATGCATCGCGAGTTCCCGCGTCCTCGGCACTCCGTGCAACTTCGCACGGTCGCAAAGGTCCAATGACCAATGACTAATGGCGAATGACCAATGACAGCTTGTTGAACTTCGGGGATTCGGATAAGGTGATATCCCCTTCGACAGATCATCTCCGGGCCGTATTATTTCGATGATAGATGGAACCACGGGCGCGAACCGCGCCGATCATGGGAAGTTTCCCGGGGAGAAGGGCTCATGAGAGTCGGGCGACGCTTCATTCTGGCGATCGCGCTGGCGCTCGGCTCGGTCGGCTGTCGGGCGGCCGGCACGGGCTCGTTGTCCCTGCATCCTCGTCCGCTCCTCCAGCCAGGGGCCCTGGACGTCGAGACGTTCATCGCCGAGCATAATCGCAACGCCGAGCGGATCCAGAGCCTGGAGGCGAAGCCGTCGATCAAGGTCGCGTCCCGGCTCAATAAGGTCCCCGTGGATGGGCGGATGGCCCTGGAGCGACCGCGCAACTTCCGGCTGGAACTCTCCTCGCTCGGCACTTCCAAGGCGGACCTGGGTTCCAACGACGACGAATTCTGGTTCTGGGTCTCCAACCGGGACGACCCGTCCATCTACTGGTGCAAGTATGCGGACCTCGAATCCAGCCGCGCTGGCCGTGACCTACCAGCCGGACTGGATCATCGAGGCGATGGGCCTGAAGCCGATCTCCCCGGAGGAGGCCCAGCGGATCCAGGTGCAACGCGGACCGGACCCGGGAACGACCGCCCTCGTCTTCCCGGCAACTCGGAATCGCAAGGAGAATTACACGCGCGTCCTGATCGTTTCGAATCGGGAGAGGCGGATCAAGCAGCTCCGGATTCATTCGGCGGCCGAACCCAAGACCTTGATCGCACAGGCTGAGCCCAGCCAGTACAAAGAGTATCCCGCCCGATCCGAGGCGCCCGATCCGGCGAAGGAAACGTGCTATCTTCCGGAACGACTGCTGCTGGACTGGAAGCGCGATCAGTTCAAACTGGACGTCACGCTACGGGAAGTCACCCTGAACCAGTTCGATCCCGCACGGGGAGCGGCCCTCTTCGTCGAACCCGAGCTCGAGGGCTACAAGCGGAGGAACCTGGCGGAGTTGGGCCGTGGGTCGAGGCCGCGTACGAACACCCGGCAGACGATGCCCCCGCCGGCCAATGGCGTCCGATTGGGCCGGCCGGCTCCGATGGCGGACGACGACCTCGTCGTCCCCCACGTCGGTGAAGCGGCGGAACGTCAGCAGGGCTCTCCGCCGCCCGTCGCCCCGGTCCCACCGATCGAGTCGCTGGTGAAAGCACCCTTGCCGTCACCGCCGATCTCGCCGGGTGCCCAGGCGGCCATGGCGGATACCGGATCCCCCTTTGGGTTTACGATCGAGGCGCTGAACGACCATCCGGTCAAGGTCCCGCGACCAGTCGGTGCCCGCGCGCGAGGTGCGGACCTCGGCTTGAAGATCAATGAGCTCAGGAGCAAGGCTGCGTCGGTCGCGAACAGCGAAGTCGGAGGGGGATACGGAGGGCCACACAAGCGGGTCAACTGGGAGTTCGCTGTTCCTCGGCGGCTTCGCGTAAACGCTTGCGCGCCTTGGCCAGGATCGGACCGACCGAGTTTTCCGGGATGCCCAGCCTCTTACCAATCTGGCGATAATTCTGATACTTCAGATGATAGAGTCGGATCACCTCCGCCTCGCGGTCGGGCAGATCTTCCAGCATCCGCTCGACTTCCTCGGCCGTCACGATGGCCTCGACCTCGTCCGGGCTCACGTCCTCGACGTTGGCCCGGTGGGCGTTGGTATGCCCCAGCGCTTGTTCCCGCTTGCGCTTGATCATCTCCTTGACGCAGATCCGCCGGGTGATGACCGTCAGATACGTCGGGAGCGAGCTGATCCCCTTGAATTTCTTGAGGACGGCGTAATCGTCATCCACGATGCGCAGCAGGATTTCGGCGGCGATGTCCTCGACATCTTCCGACGAGAGCACGCGACTCCGCGCATAGGCGGCGTGCTGGATCACGTGGTAGATGAGGCCCATGTAGCGATCGACAAAGTCATTCCAGGCGCCCGGCTCCTTCCGCAGACACCGTTCGATCAGATTCCGGTCAATATCTCGCAAAGGCACGGGGCTGCCTCCTCTCATCGAAGAAGGCGTCAATGGGGTGAGGCGTTCCCCATCCTGGGATTCCGCCATAAACTCTTGAATTCTATCATAACTCCGCCAGACGGCAACCGGCACTTCGCGACGTTTTCGCGCGATGTTCGCCCGAACAGGAACGGAGACGGCTCGTTCGCCTCGGAATCGTCACGGTCCCTCTCCAAGCGGACGCGCTCGACCCCGAACCGGCGGTGTGGGGAGCCATCCCGGGGCCGCGATCGTCGGGGGTTGGATGAGCCACTCCAACGATTTCCTGGTTCTCGTCCTTCGGCGGCGGTGGTAGAATATCGCGATGCCGCCGAGCACGGGCGCGGAAGTCCCCACAACGGGCGAGGCTCCGTCCGATGCGTTTCGGGTCCTCGCACCAAACGGAGCCGCGCCCTCGCGGTTTCGGGCGCGGAATTCCCGGTCGCTCGCTAGTGAAGGCATCAAGCATGCAGGGAGTTCAGCATCTCGGCGGAAGACTGGGCGGATGGGATTGATGCAATAACCGCGCCCCGGATCGGGCTCGACAGCGATCCTCGGGTGAGACGTGGTGAGAAAGCGGCACCAACCCGACGCTCAAGGTCTTCCCCGATGTCCCCGGCAATCCGGTGCTCCCGGGTCTCGGATCCTACGCCGGGTCTCACCGAACAACTCGGGCGCCTGTTCGCTCCCTTGAGGAGGTCGGACGTTGGATCAATCCTCGGCACCCGCGAAAATCCTCATCGCGGACGATAATCCCCAGAACGTCGAGTTGCTGGAGGCCTACCTGAGCGACTTCGATTGTGTGATCCGGACCGCGCACGACGGCGAGGAAACCCTCAAAGCCGTGGAGGAGTTCGCGCCGATCTGCTCCTGCTCGACGTGATGATGCCCCGGCTCTCCGGCTTCGAGGTCTGTCGCAAGATCCGGGCGAATCCCGAGACCAAGGAATTGCTGATCTTGATGGTCACGGCCCTGAACGAGGCGGCGGATTTCGAACGCGGCGTCCAGGCGGGGACCGATGATTTTCTGACCAAGCCGGTCAACAAGGTCGAGCTGCTCTGCCGGATCCGCAGCCTGCTCCGCGTCCGCCACCTGAAGACCCAGTTGGATCGGACCCTCGCTTACTTGTCCGAGTTCGAAGCCGCCAGCCGGGCCGCCACCCCCGAGGCGTGAACGCCTCCGGATTCGCGATTTTGGATGGCCATCGAGACCTGAAACTCCGGAGCCAATCCAAAATCGAAAATCCCGTGTCCAAAAACCCCGGTCGTGTCGTCCTCAAGTCGCGCCGGGCTCGGCCGTTCTTCGCCCGCCATCCCTGGGTGTTCGAGTCCTCGATCGAGCGCGTCGAGGAGAATCCCGAGGTCGGCGACGAGGTCGCCGTGGTCAGTTCGGAGGGAAAGTTCATCGCGCGCGGGCTGTACAACCCCGGTAGCGCGATCCGGGTGCGACTCTACCGCTGGGATGACGGACCGCTCGACGACTCGTTCTGGGCGCATCGGCTCGAATCGGCCATCCGGCTTCGGAGCGAGGTCTTGCGTCTCGAGGCGGTCGGAACGGCGTATCGGGTCGTCTTTAGCGAAGGCGACGGCCTCTCCGGCCTGACGGTCGATCGATACGATCGCTGGCTCGTCGCCCAGTTCACCAGCCTGGCCCTCTACCATCGTCGCGAGCGGTTCCTCCGCCTGCTGGTCGATCGGACCGGCGCGGAAGGGATCATCGCCCGGACGGAGCGCGGCATCGCGCCCCGCGAAGGGTTGCAGGCCGGTGAGGAAACGATCGTCGGTGCGGTCCCCGAGGGGCCGGTCGAGATCGTCGAGAATGGCCTGAGGTTTCGCGTCGAACTTGCGCTCGGGTCAGAAGACGGGCTTCTACCTGGATCAGCGCGAGAACCGTAGGGCCGTCGCCGCCTACTGCCAGGGCAAGCGAGTGCTCGATCTCTGCTGTTTCACCGGGGCCTTCTCGCTCGGGGCGATCCATCACGGCGGTGCATCGGAAACGCTCGGCATCGACAGCTCGTATTCGGCCATCGAGCGTGCCCGCGAACACGCCACGATCAATGGAATCGATCGGGCGCGGTTCGAGTCGGGAGACGTCCTGAAGGTCCTGGATGGCCTACGAGAAGACGGGCAGCGCTTCGACGTGGTGATCTGCGATCCGCCCAAGTATGCCCGGCAGGACAAGGACGTCGAGCACGCGCTGAAGGGCTATCTTCGCCTGAACCTCGCCGCGCTCGACGTGCTGGCACCCGACGGCATCCTGGCCACGTGCTCGTGTTCGGGATCCGTGGGGCGAGAGCTGTTCGTCAACCTGATCGGCCAGGTCGCGGAGCAGTCCGGCCGGCCGATCCAGATCCTGGAACAACGCGGCCAGGCACCCGACCACCCGGTCTCGGCAAGCTGCCTGGAGACCGAATATCTCAAGTGCCTGATCTGCCGCGTGGAGTAGGTTTCTCGGAGGGACGTGATCACCGGTCTTCCGGGGTTCTTGGCCGGTCTTTCTTCAGATTCTCCACCTCGCCAATCAGTTTCTTCAGTGTCCTCTCCAGCTCTTCGATCCGCTGTTGTTCTGAGCGGACAGGGACCTTGACCCTCGCCGAGACCGGGTGGTCGGTTTTGATCTCGATCGGCTTGCCAGGTTTGACGAGAGCGTCGGAGCCGATGGAGATCTCGACGCGACGTTTGGTGGGATCGATCCTCTTGACGAAGCCCGAGACCTCGGCGGTCTTGGGCTTATCCCCCTGAGGCCGTGCCAGTTCTTCGATACGTTCGGTGATCACCCGTCCCTTTCCGTCAACCTGCTGAACGCGATGGAGCGTCGTCACCATGGTCTTGATCGGTTCGCGATGCAGATCAACAAACTGGACATCCGCGTTGACGACATGCTTGACGATATCGGGTTGTCCGGATCGAAGGATAACCATCGCAGTACCATGGTGGGTACCCTCGATCTTGGCCAGTTTGGCCTTGGTTTCCGCCAGCTCCTTGGATTTTGCCTCGAGCTCGGCAGCCAGTTTCTTGACCCTGGCCCGCAGCTTCTCGGCCGCCGCTTTCTGCTCGTCGCTCAAGGGCTTCCTCGGGGAATCCTCGGAGTCCCGCACGATCATGAATTTCTTCTCGGCTTTGTCCTCTTGGGGCCTGGCCAGACGCGTCTCGATCTTGAACTGGGCGGTGAGCTTGGCGATCTCCTGGATCGCTTCCTCCAGGGCTTTCACTCGCTTCTCGTCCTGTTCAGAGGCGGGGATTTATGCACGATCTCCGCGATCTGTTTCTTGAGTTGGGCGACCGCCTCCTCCGTCGAGCCGGTCACGACGACATCGCTCGAGTCGTCGGTATCCAGGACGACCCTTCCCGAGGCGACGTCGCCCTCGCCTGGGGCGTCAGTGATGGTCTTCACCACCACTTCGACTCGTTCTGGCTTATCGGACTTCTGCGCCCACGTCGCATTGACGGGCAACAGCATCACGGCCAGGCCAAGCAATCCCAGCCCACTTCGGACGCCCAGCAACCGGGGCGTCGTTCCACTCAGGATCATGGTCAATCTCCTTCGCAAATGATGAACCTTGCCGAACTCGCTGGCGAGCAGCGGCTCGGTCCCTTGGGAATGGTTGAGAAAGTCGATCGTTTCCAGCAGCGTCTCGGCGTAGGATCGGGCGGCGTCGGGGAACGCCCAGACCACCCAGGCATCGCAACATTGTTCCTCCGCGTCCCGAAGCGCATGTCGCACCCACCAGACCACGGGATGCCACCAGAAGAGCGCCGTCACGAACAGCTCGAAGAACCGGACGAAATGATCGCCGCGCCGCAGGTGGGCCAGCTCGTGGACGACCAGGGTCAACCGCTGGGGTTCATCGAGCGTCTTCCAGAGGTCTCGCGGCAGGATCAGTCGGGGACGCCGGCCCAGCGACCAGATCATCGGCGAGAGCTTGGCACGGATCCATTCGACGACCGGCCCCTGCCGCAGTCCGATCCGGCTCGCCAGCTCGCTCACCCAGCCCTGGAGGTCCTCCGAGACCAGTCGAGCCTCGCCGAGCAGACGCTGGAACCGGCGAACGCGCCGGAATGAGACCAGCAACACCACCGAGGTTCCGCCAAGCCAGATCATCATCACCAGCCGGAGCCAATCGATCGCAGGCACATCCTTCGCGGATGTGTCGTCCGGGGCCAGAACCACTCGGGATCGCTCGAAAGCGGTATCCGGATCCGACTCGATGACCCACTCCTCCACGGGAGCCTCGACCTCGGCCAGCGAAAGCGCGACGGCCGGGGCAGGCTCCCGATCCGCCATCCAGGAGGCGGGACGCGGCAGCGCCACTTCGTACAAGGGCGGCGTGACGAGTTTCAGCAGCACCAGCAACCAGAGCCAGTGCAAGACCGCGGGCCGCCGCGCCAGTGGACGAGCCAGGCAGGCCACCACCACCGCGAGTACGGTCGCCGACACCGCGTTGCTCAACCCGGCATGGAAGAGCGTCTCCACGACCGCACCCCTTTCGTTCTGACGCGAAGTCGTTCCGATGGACCTGTGTGCCTTACCTTCGTCCCTTGCGATCGAGCTGATCGATGAGCGTACGGAGCTCGCGGCGCTCCTCTTCGGAGAGTTCCTTCCCCTGCACCAAATGGGTCAACAGCGGAGAGAGCGAGCCGCCGCAGAGCGAGTCGGCGACCGCCCGCAGGCGCCGGCCGATCAGCTCGTCGCGGTCGATCGACGCCTGGAAGACGTGCACCGTGGCGGTCCGGTCGCGGCTCACACACCCCTTCGATTCGAGGCGATCGAGCAGCTTCTGGACCGTGGCATAGACCGATGTGCCGCCTTGCTGGTACACCCGCTCGACCAGTTGCCGGATCGTCGCCGGACCCGAATCCCAGAGCGCTGCAACAGCGCCAGCTCAGCCTCGGTCACGTCCTGATTGCGCTGGCTCATGTCAATCCTCTCTCCAAGACAACCTGTCTGATGACAGTCTAAGACAACGCGTCTGAGGAGTCAAGAGGAGGCGGAGCCGTTTTTCGTGGAGGAAGACAGTGACGCTGGAAAGGCTAATCTACAGGGACCTGGAAAACGCGGGCGCCGGCAAGGCCCGTTCGATCTCATCGACCCGATACCCAAACCCGGGTCCTCGGACCGAAGATAGATCGAGTTTCCCGTCCCGTCGGCGGAAGAGGCCAGGATGAACGGCTTCTTCGGGGAGCGAAGCCGCCGGGTAGAACTGCATGCCGTTGGATTCGACGCCCATGATGGTTCCGGCGTGAGCCGCCAGGAGGACGTGCGAGACCTGGGCGAGCATGGGATTGGACAGGTCCTGGACCATGAGCGTCATGCCATGGGCCTTGGCCCAGCAGAGGCTCAGCAGCGCGCCGGTCTGGGTCTTGCAGGTCTTGAGGGCCACGCCGGACCAGCCCAGCTCGCGGCCGAGCCGGATGAATCGCCAGTCGTGGGCGCTCTCGTCCATGAACAGGGGCTTCCGCGCCGAGACGCTGTGCACGTCGATCCGATGCTCTTCGAGGTCGTACGGGAACGGTTGTTCCACGTAGAGCAGCATCCCGTAGAGCCGGGGATGTTCGGCGATCAGCCGATCGAGGATCGCATTGACATAAGCAGGCTCGTTGACCGTGCAATTGAAATCGGCCGTGAGCCAGTCCACACGTTCTTCGACGGCAATCCGGCCGACCTTGAGCAGGCGGTCGTAGTCCCAGTCGTCGTCGTCGCCGCGAAGCTTCACCTTGAGGCACTTCAGGCCGTCGCGGCGGATCCAGTCGCGCACTAACACCGGATAGCCGTCGTCGGGTTCCGATCCGGTCAGGTCCCCCGCGTCGACCGGGTCCTTGCCGCCGATCAGGTGCCAGGCCGGGATCGACTCCTGGCGGGGACGGACCAGGAATTCCTCCGGATATCGACCATCGAAGGTGACAGCCTTTCCTGGTGCGGGCCGGAGGAAATGGGAGAGGTCGAGGTTCATATACTGAGCGTTGTACGTCTCATAAGTCGGCACGTCGTGGAGCACGCCATACGCGTCGTGAAACGCCAGGTCGAAGGGCGAGTTGCAGACGAGGGCGGCCAGCCAGGGGACCGCTTCCACCCCCCCCCGCCGGGATCGATTGAACGTGCTCGCCAGGTGGGGCAGCTCCATCTCGAGGAATTGATTCCCGACTTCCATGGGGTGCCCGGGCGAACCCGGCAATGAGACCCAGGCTTCCGCGATCTCGAGAGACAACTTTTTCAACGCCTCATGCCGTTCGTCGTAGCTCAGCGGACTCGGCCAGACCCACTGGACCGATAGCGGCGTCTCACCCCAACCCTCGGCGCGGCGGCCCGATCGGTCCTCGACCGTCATCTTGACGCGCGCACACGTGACCTCCGTGGTGATCTCCGGACCGAACTTCAGCGGCATCCGGGTCTTGATCGGCAGGAAATACAGCTCGACGGCGACGGGCAGGATATCAGTGGATTTGGGCATGGACGATGACTCGAAAGAAAACGGTTGGTCCGGCAAGCCGGCGGAATTACTCGGCATGACGCTCCGCCGGACTCGACACGAGATACGCGATCAGGTCGGCCAGGTCACGGGGTGTCAGGTCTTTCTCGAGCCCTTCGGGCATCAAGGACTGGCCTGAGGCGACCATTTCATCGATGTCGGAGCGGAGGATCACATCAACCTTGCCGTCCTGACGTCGGAGGGTCACAGCCGTGGCCGATTCGCTGGCGATCAAGCCGTTGGAGACGCGGCCGTCGGTCGTCGCGACGGTGAATGCCGCGTACTTGGCTTCGAACGCGCGGTTGGGATCGAGGATGGCGATGAGCAGCGACTCGGGCGCCTTGTCGTTGAGCGTATTCAGATCCGCGCCGACCTCGACCCCCGTACCGTTCATCCGGTGGCACGACGCGCACACCTTCTGGAAGACCGTCGCGCCCGCCGCTCGATTGCCCTTCATGCCGAGGGCCGATCGGTAGGCGTTGACGACCGCTTCGCGCAGGCCTGGCCTGGTGGGCGAAGACCGCCTCGGCGCAGGCGCGCAGCTCGCGATCGCGGACGGTGAGGAGCCGCTGACGGCGGGCCGAATCGATCTCGGCCGGCGGCACGCAGCCGTCCTCGAGCGACGAGAGGAGAGGACCGGTCCAGGCCCGACGACTGATCAGGGCATCGAGGATCGCACCGCGAACCTGCGGGGAATGCTTCTTCCAGTCGTGGACCAGGAGGTCGGGCACCTTCGCGTCCGTGGTCCGACCCAGGGCGGTCACGGCCGCTTGCTGGAGCTCGAGCGGCACTTGAGGCCGGAGGGTCCGGACGAGCAGGTCGCGATCGTCGGGATTCCGCGCGGCGGCATGGCCCAGCAGGCCCACGGCGGCGAGTCGCTCAGCCGCGGGGGCCTGATCGTCCTTGACGAGCCCGCGTGCAGCCGCCCACAACCCTGCGAACGGCTTGTCCAGATCGAGCGACAACGGCCTCTTCGACCGCTCGCGAGCCCCGAGCAGGCCCGCCATCGCGGCGAACTGCCAGGGCGCATACCGCTCCGCCGTCCCGGCGGGCTTGCCAATCGTACGGGCGACGGCCTCGTTCAAGCCGCTGCCCGGCATGGCGCCGGCGACTTCCAGTAACGGTTCGACTATCGCCTCGGGCGGCGGTGTTCCGGCCTCGTCGCGGCCCAGCAACTCGGCCAGGAGCGTCGGCACGTGCGGTACCGACGAGCTCAGGATCGCCGCGCACATCCACGAGTCGTTCCCGTCCCGTCGCGCCAGCCGGGCGAGCGCCTCACCCGCGCGATGGTCGTCCCACTCGCCCATCGCCAGTGCGACCTGGAACCGGACGCGCGGTTGGGGATCGCCGATAAGTCGCACAACACCCTCCGCCACCTTCTCCGAGCGCTTCATCAGCGGCTTGACCGTCGCGATCACGCTCTCCCGGACCAGGGGCTCGGGATCCGTCAGGCCGGCCAGTGCGGTGGGTTCATCGAGCCCGCCCAGATCGGCGAGCGTCCAGATCGCCTGGACCCGCGTCTTGGGGCGAGTCGTGTTCTTCACCAGGGCACGAAGCATCGCGAATGCTTCCGAGCCACCACGATGCAGGAGCAATCGCTGGGCCGTATCGCGCTGCCAGCCGCTGGGGCTGTCCATCGCGGCGACCAGGCCCGATGTATCGAGGCCATCCAGGCGGGGGATGGGGCGAGGCTTCGTGTCCACGGGGTAGACGCGATAGATCCGCCCTTCTTCGCTACCGGCGCGAAGGTCCAGGCGCTTCTCCCAGTCGTCGGGAATCCACTCGGGATGTTCGATGGTCTGGCGATACATATCGGCGACCCAGAGCGCACCGTCCGGGCCGGTCTTGAGCATCGTCGGACGGAACCAGTTGTCGCTGGAGGCCAGGAACTCGCGGCCAGACTCGTTGGGGCCACGACGCCCGCGGAAGGTCACACCATCCGGTTCGAGCACCATCCGGTGCACCAGGTTATGGACGGGCTCGCTGACGAACAGGCTCGTGGCAAACCACGGGCCGAACAGCTCGTCGCGATAAGGAGTCGGGCTATTGGCCGAGGTCACGTGGTTGGCCGCATACAGGTCGTTGAACCGGGCGACCGTGCGGCTGACGGGATAGCAGCGGGTCTGGGCCTCGAGCGTGTGCTTCGGGTCGGGGGCGGCATAATGCGGGTTACGCCTGAGGTCCTGGTCGGAGAGAACGAAATGCCATCCCCAGTTGGGATTGTTGTTGCCGAACCAGCGGCCCCAGTCGTCACGATGTCGGCCGTACTGCGTCTGGCCGCTCTCGGCCTCGAACTCCCCGGTATCCGGCCGGAAGCGAAAGTCGCGCCCGCTGATCCGCGTCACCTTGCCGGTCTTGTGCGACCGGACCGTGCCGCCGCTGTCGCCATTGGCCCCGTAGATCCAGCCGTCCAGGCCCAGCTCGAAGCCGTTGAGCCGATGCTGCTGATTCCCTTCAACGAACCCCGTGAAGAGCACTTCCTTATGATCGGCCTTGCCGTCACCGTCGCGGTCCTCGGCATAGAAGATCTCGGGGGCACAGGAGACGAGGATTCCCTTTCGCCAGGGCATCACGCCGGTCGGAAAACCGAGTCCTTCCAGGAAGGTCGTCTGCTTGTCGTACCGGCCGTCGCCATTGGTGTCTTCCAGATATCGGACCACTCCGCCGTGTTTCCCCTTGCCATCGATACCGAGCGGGTAATCCCCCATCTCGACGACCCAGAGCTTGCCGTCGGCGCCCCATTCGAAGGCGATCGGGTCCTTGACTAATGGCTCGATCGCGACCGGCTCAACCTGGAATCCAGGTTCGACCCGAATCGACTTGAGGGCCGCCGCGGGATTCTTGCCCCGAGGCTCGACGTTTTTCAGTAGGTCGTTGAATGAGCGGCGATCGACGAGATCCGGCAGCTTGGCGGTGTCTTCGTTCTGCCACCAGAGGTGTCGCGAATGGACGAAGAAGCCGTTGTTGGTGCCGTCGCGGGCGATCTTCGGCAAGGCGCCAGACTCGCCGGCCTTGCCGGCCATGACTTTCCGAGTCCAGCCTGTTTTCTTCGATTCGAAGAGGTAGACGCCGTATTCCCGATCGTTCGAAAACACAACGTCCAGTTGGCCGTCTTCATCCAGGTTGACGAATCGGAGACCGGCGTCACGGGCCTTGTCGTCGAGGAGCCGGGCGCCCGATGGTAGTCCGAATGGTGGTGCGAAGGTAACAGGACGGGGAGGCTCATGAAGCAATGCAGGCACCGGGCTCAGCGCCACTCCTGGTGTGATGCTGGACTCGAATCCAGGCGTGATGAGTTCGGCGAAGCCATCACCGTCGATGTCGATCAGGCGTGTTCTTACGAGGAGCGGGTGGGCCCTCAGATAGGTGACGTTGACGGTCCCATTGTCCATCGGCAGAAAGAGAATGGCATTCTTCTCGCCACGTCCCGGCAATCCCGGGATCGTGGAGGTTTCCTTCCAGACACCTTCAGCCCGCACCCAGTTCCGGGTGTGAACGCCCTGATTGTCATTATTGACGATGTCGAGATAACCATCGCCGTTTGTATCGAGCAACGTCGCGCCGCCTTGGTCCTTACCGTTTTCGGCACGCAGAGGCTGATTGAGCAGCAGGTTCTTGTTCAGCCGCTCAATCGCCTCTTTGAACGTCAGGAACTTCACCTTCTTACCGTGCTTCGCCACGGCATGATCGATCAGCTCAACCACTTGGTCAGGCTTGATCCAGCCATGCGGGTGGAAGACGAGGTTGAAGACCCCCCGCTTGAGGACGACGCAGTCGAGCGCGGCCTTCATGTCCTCGAGCGTCTGGGGATTGTTCGGCTTGTTGAGGTTCTGCCCGACCCAGTCGTCGGGGACGATGCAGGGGAACTCCCAGCACATCCGGCCGATGACGTAGGGATATGGGTAGTTCTCGATCGTGTTGACGAACGACGGGAACGGGATGTACTTGCGGAACCGCTCCTTGCCATCCTTGTCGAAGACCAGCTCGCGAGGCAGGCTGGGATCATCCGGCGTGAGCACCGTGAAGACCGACGAATCGATCGAGAGGAACTTCCCGCCGGGACTGGTCTTGTTGAAGATCTCGGCGAAGAAGCGGGGGCTCACGCTGTTGATCGAGTCGCAGCACGGCATCCGAAAAGCGACCGGCATGTTGCCGGGGATCTTGCTCATCAAGTTGACGCACTCATGGTAGGTACGGGCCGCCTCGGCGAAGTCTCCCTTCGCCAGCAGAGGGCAGGGGTGTGTCAACGTATGACACTCGATCGACAACCCTTCCTTGAGCCACGCCTGGAGCTTCGGATCGTCCGGCTTGACCTGGTTCGTCATGATGCTCACCGGCGCTCGCCCGTCGATCTTTTTGAGCCGGTCGAGGATCGGCCGCAGAACGCGCTCGATAGCGCGCGGGGTCGCGCATGTCGTCGATCGCCAGCACCACGACCGCCTCGACCCCCGGCTCGCCCGCCCACTGGGGGGTGATCAGCTTGGGGAAGTCGCGGTGTGGGTAATAGGGATTCACCTCGTCGAGATAGGCGAGGCGGTTGCCGTCGGGTGGGGCGGCGATGGCGGGCGAGCCCAGCACCAGGGCGAGCAGCAGTCCAAGAACGCCTAACGTTCGGGTTACCCACAGGACACGCTCGAACCGCCCCGATACCAGCCCGAGGTGTCTGTTTTCCCCTCGTTCCCACGCGGGGCGTGGGAACGAGTTAGGAGGCGATTGCGGTGGCCCGAAGGGCCGCAGGAGCCCAGCCCGGGGTGAAACCCCGGGAACCCGGCGGACGCCATCCCGTCCAGCGGCCTGAAGGGCCGCAGGAGCGCCCTCCCGCACCCCTTCAGGGTGCAGCGAAAGGGTGGGGCGATCGCGCCCGGGGTTTCACCCCGCGCTGGGCTCCGGCGGCCCGCTGGGCCGCGGGAGGTCGTCTGCAACCCATGGGTGAGGTGCTCGCGGCAGCCAACGAGGAATGCGGGGAGACGCGGCATGGGGAAGCTCCTTCCGGCGCGATCGATCGACTGAGTGCGGACACCGCAAGTGATTCTCAGGCTGGCGGCTTTCCGGCTTGTTGGCAAGGGTCTAGTGACGATACCATCAGGATTCCGAGGATCCGACCAGGAGGTGTTGAGGGCGTCGGCTCATCGAAACCAATCATGACCGGAAACCGTCTCTGATCCTGGCCAGCGCGTCGCCGAGGCGTCGTCAGTTGCTCGAAGAGGCCGGTTATCTCTTCGAGATCGAGGCGTCGAATGTCGCGGAGCCGCCTCCGCAGCCGGGAGAATCCGCGTCCGAACACGCCGCACAGCTCGCCTGGCGAAAAGCGGCCGCGGTGGCACGACGGCGCGGAGAGGGCCTGATCCTCGGGGCCGATACGGTCTGTTCCGTGGCCGGCGAGATCCTCAATAAGCCCCTCGATCGCGCCGACGCCGAGCGGATGATCCGGCTCCAGGAAGGGCGCGACACCGAGGTGATCACCGGGCTCTGTCTCTACCGGGCGGCCCGGGAGGAATGGGTCGGCGCCGTCGAGATCAGCGTCGTTCGCTTCAAGCCGCTGACCGATCGCGAACGCGACGCCTATCTCGACTCGTGCCGTTGGGAAGGGAAGTCGGGCGGCTACGGCGTGCAGGATCGGGACCCGTTCGTCTCCGTCGTCAACGGAAGCTTCTCGAACGTGGTGGGCCTGCCACTGGAACGACTCGTCACGTTGCTGCGGACCTATCCCCGATTGTTGAATTGAGATACTGTAGGGTGGGTGAAACCCACCAATGAAGTGGCCCGATCCCGGTGGGTTCCACCCACTAAGACACGATCCGAGACCCCTGTAAGGGTGGTTTCACCCACCAATAGAAGTACCCCCGATCCTGGTGGGTTTCACCCACCCTACAAATTCTGGATTTCGCGAGCGCGTCATCTTCACGGAGTCGAACTCATGGGAAGGCGTGTCATCCCGCATTGGAACGACTGGAAGATGATCATCGGGCTGGGCCTCGCACCCATCCTCGCCTCGGTCTTGACCGGTTCGATCTGGATGGCGATCCAGCGATTCCGCTCCTCGGAGGCCAGCGCAGCCATGTTTGCACCGCCACCAGCTCCCATCGATGGCAAGCGCGCCTACGACTACTTGAAGAAGATCTGCGAGATCGGGCCGCGGATCGCGGGATCGGAGGCCAACACCCGCCAGCGTAAGCTGGTCGCCGA
Organism: uncultured Planctomycetota bacterium; assembly: GCA_963845755.1. Taxonomy (GTDB): domain Bacteria; phylum Planctomycetota; class Planctomycetia; order Isosphaerales; family Isosphaeraceae; genus CAWJTV01. The sequence goes on along the minus strand of CAWJTV010000029.1, from coordinate 342,153 downwards.
ACACTTCAAGAAGATGGGGGGAGAGGTCCGGGAGCAGCCGTTCCAGGCGATCCATCCCCTGACCGGCAAGCGCGTGGACATGGTCAACCTCATCGGCGCCTGGCATCCCGATCGGCCACAGCGCGTGATCATCGCCGCCCACTATGATACGCGGCCCCAGGCCGATCAGGAAAACGACCCCAAAAAGATGAATCAGCCGTTCCTGGGCGCCAACGATGGGGGTTCGGGCGTCGCCCTGATGATGGAACTCGCCCATCATCTGGACAAGCTAGAAACGCCCTGGGGCGTTGACCTCGTCCTCCTCGATGGCGAGGAACTGGTCTTTGGCGACAGGCCCCGCCAGGGCGAGTATTTCCTCGGCTCCAAGGCGTTCGCACGGGCCTATGCCCGGCAGCGCGAGCGGAGGGGGAACAAGACGAAATACGCCGCCGGCATGGTCCTGGACATGGTCGGCGGCCGGGACCTCGCGATCAAGCGCGAGCCCAACAGTGTGCTCCTGGCACCCAGGTTAGTTCGCGAAGTCTGGACCGTCGCGCACCAGATCAATGCCCGGTCGTTCCACGACGATGCCGGTCGCGAAGTGCTCGACGACCATCTCCCGCTCAACGACGCGGGCATTCCGACGATCGACCTCATCGACTTCGACTACCCCTTCTGGCACAAGGCGGATGACCTCCCCGAGAACTGCTCGGCCGAGAGCCTGGCCGAAGTCGGCCGGGTGATCACGGCCTGGCTGGCGCTACCGCGCCGCACGGGGCGTTAGAAACCATCCGAGAATCTTGTAGGGTGGGTGAAACCCACCAGGACGTGTCCCGATTCTGGTGGGTTTCACCCACCCGACAAACCCCGGATCCGCGTCTCGGACAATTTCTAAGTGGGATGGAGACCCACCGCGACGCCGACATCGTGCGATGAAGGGTACTCTGGGAGCAACGAACGCCCACGTCGAAACCATCGGTGCTCACGGAGCACTTTACAACAGAACGTCATCTCATGCACGCTCAGTCTGACCGCCGTTCCCTCCGCGTGACCTCGAGGTCGAAGCGGAGCGAATTCAGGTCGAGCCGGAACTGCTGGAGCGCATCCCGCGCGATGAGCATGACCCGGTTCCGGAACATCGCATGTTCCATCACCTCGTCGATGAGTGGCTCGAGCTCGGCGCGAACCCGCGGCGGCTGCCCCTGAATCCGCTCCTTCAACACCACCAGCTCGCTGGGAACCTGCTCCGTCGGGTTCGTCGTGCGTGTCTCTCTCGTTGTCCAACTCATGGATGCACCTCTTCGTTGGGAGTTGCTCCAGTCTATCACAAAATGGAGAAGGGAGTGGGATCACCAAAACTAATCTTACTGGGTAAAGTCGGGGTATTGTGATAATTACGGGGATTATAGGGATTATCTGGAAGAGGGTTCTCATCGGGATCCCTCACATACGATCCTCCCAGAGCAAGTCCTGAGCCAGTCGCTTTTTTTGGAGTCTTCCTCCGGAGGATCCCTGCGCCGTACGCGCATCGGGGGATCGTGGATTCCGGATTCCGGATTCGAGATTCCGGATACGTTCGTCATCCGGAATCCGGAATCTCGAATCGGGAATCCCTCGTGTTGGTTGCGTCCGAAGGCCGCGTTGGAATCTGATCCCTGCGCCGTGCGCGCATGTGAGGGATCGTGGATTCCGGATTCCGGATTCGAGATTCCGGATACGTTCGTCATCCGGAATCCGGAATCGCGAATCCGGAATCCCTCTCTCGGTTGCAGCCGAAGGCCGCGTCAGGGAGATCGGCAGGCGACCATCGATCCGAGAGAGCGGTTCAGGGGTGCAGGAACGCTAATGATTTTTCACGCAGCGATGGGTGCTTGCGTGTCGCGACCTGGCCGCGCGTAGGGATGACCTGGCCGGTTGCGAATCTGGTCGATGAATTCCTCGTCGTCGTTGAGCCAAGCCGCGCGGAGGTTGAGCACGGCCTCGGGGTTGGCGTTGTTGTTCCAGAATTTCTCGCTCCCTTTGGTGCGCTGGTTGAGCTGCTTGACCCACGATTCCACCGGGCTGCTGGTGATGGGTAATCCGACCCGGCGGTAGCGCGGGTAGTCCATGCGCGACTGATTATTCTCCAAGTAGCCGCGCTCGCGATCGAGCACGCACCAGGGATGGTCGGGGTCGTCTTTGGGATTCGTCGGTGGATCGATCCGGCTTTGGTGATCGGCGATCTCGCCCAGGACGTCCCCGACGCGACCTTCCCAGCACGACTCCGCCCAGTGCCGGCCCAACTCAACGCCTTGGCCAGTGGCCTTGGCCGCGGCGTGCACGTGTTCCGCGGCGTGGACGAAATCCAGGATCGGCTCGAAGTCGGCGAAGTGACGACGCTGGATCGACCAGTTATACGGCAGGCCGTCGCTGACGAAGGCCTTGGCCGTGGCGGTGAAGAAGCCGCGCCGGTCCGCGGCGGCAGCCGCCATCCAACCGAACGTCTCGCTGTCATTCAAGGTGGCCAGCCCGGAGCGGACCACCGGGACCGGTCTCCAGTCCGGTTTCTCGGCCGGGGTCGCCGATTCACTCGCCGGTGGCAGCTCGACAGCCGATCCCAGAGGTCCAGCAAAGCACGTGGGGAGGTTCGGCTGTGGATCGACGTCGGATACCTGACGCTTCATCCGCAGCAGGACGGCCGTCTTGGTCTCCCTCCAAGCCGGCTCGTGGACCCCCGGCCCGTGGTCGGGTTGGCGCACCTGAATACGACCGCCATCGATCATGACGGCGGCCAACTCGATCGGCGGATTCGCGGCCGTCGTCGGCGTCATCAACGGGCGATCTTTATAGGCCGTCGTCCGCTCGGTTTGCTCATCGACTCCGATGCCTCCCTGTTCCTGGCAGAGCGTCTGGAGGTGGCGGGGTGAGATCTTCAGTTCCGCAGCGATGCCGGCCAATTTCGCGGCCTCGGCGAACGAGCGGGCGGCGATGGCCATCGCGACCAGGATTGCCCGCATCGTCGGGCTATAGCCGCGGTGATCCAAGCCCTGGCGCGGTCTATTGGGGGAAAAAGACCCGCCGGCATCGCGGGCAAGAGTGCCGTGCCTCTTTGAGGGAGATCGGCCCGTCGCGGGTCTCCAGCGGTCGCTCTTGGATGGTTCCGGCGCAAGCCTGGCCGCAACCGGGACAGGGTTGCTCGTGCTCGGCGGACTCGGCGCATTGAGACGCGGTTTGCTCGCAGAGCAGGCGTGCCACCTTGCGACCGGCTTCGTGAGCGCGTTGCTCGATGGTGGCGAAGTCGAGCCCCGCACCCGTCTGATCAACCGCGAAGAATTCTTCCTTGACCATCCCGAGAAGTCGCTGAAGACGGGCATCCTGGGCCGAATCGGTAGGCGAGCCGCGAAACATGACGATCCTCCATGATCAAGCTATCTTGCCCCAACGTCCTTCCACCCTATCAAAATTCGTCGAGTTCTCCTATTGACGTTTGGCTACACCCGGATGTGGCGACATTAGCGTTCCTGCTCCCGCGGTTCAGCACCGACAGGATTTGGTCTTCCCGAGGTCTGGCGATCGGGCTAGGATCGGCCCGGTTTCTCGTCTTTCCCCTCGGCTCGCGGGCAGGGAGGTCTCGAGCCATGGTCTTCACACGTCGTTTCGTGACGTTGGCGGGTGCGGCGAGCTTGCTGGCGCTGGGCTGGGCTGTATCCCAGGGACAGCCGCCAGACCCGAAGCCGGCCGCCGTCGAGACCCTGCGCGACGGATTCGAGACCCCGGAAACGAGCTGGGTGCGGGAGTACACCGACACCACGATTCGTCTGCTGGTCCACGACCGGTCGAATCGGGCGGCGCACGGCGGGCGTCAATCCGAGCATTTCCGCTTCGAGGCCGGCAATGGCAGCCAGTTCTTCGTGAGTTATGCCCTGCCGAAAGTCCCGGTCACGGCCGAGTCGAGGGTGGGCCTGCATGTCCGAGCGAACAAGCAAGGGGTTCGGCTGTTCGGAAAGGTCGTGCTACCCGCCGATGTCGATCCGGACACGAAGGCGCCGTCCTATGTGCTCTTGAGCGGCACGGCCTTCCGACGGGTCGATCGCTGGGAGATGCTCGAGCTCAGCGACATGGTTCCGGCCATCGAGCGGCAGGTGCGGGTGCTTCGCGCGTCGACCCGCAGGCCCGTCCCCCTGGAGGGGGCGTATCTCGAGCAGGTCGTCGTGAACCTGATGGGCGGAGCCGGCGATTCCGAGGTCTTCCTCGACGATCTTACGGTCGCCCCCGTGCCCCACGATCTCGCGGCGGCCCGGTCGGATCGTAATTCCGCTGCCCGATCCGCCGAGGCCGGTCGCAAGGCGCAGGCCGACGCAACGGGTAGCGGGCCCAACCTGCCCCCCTTCCGGCTCTCCCGGAACTTGCTCGAGCGGCTCACCAAGGACCGACGGTATGTCGGCTGGCTCCCCACGGCCATCGAGGCTCCCGATGCAGACCTCGTCCAGCTCCGCCGAGCCGGCTTCGACATCCTGGTCACCGGCGCGAAGGCCGATCCGCAGAAGCTTCGCGCGGCCGTCGCCCAGGATTTCCTCCTCATGCCCCGCCTGGACGAGGCGGACGGGACGAAGGCCGTGCTCGACCAGATTACGGCATTCCCCGCGCAAGAATGTATTGCTCTGGCAGATCGCCGAACATCTGGGCGGCCAGCGCGAGGAGGCCGTGCGCAAGCAGGAGCTCGACCGGGTCCGGGAGATCCTGTCGGAAATGCGGGGCCTGGAGGGCGAGGATTCGCACCTGGCCACGGCGACGATCGACGGCGAATACCGGCTGTATGCCCGCTCCCCTTCGAACCTCGACGTCATCGGGATCGAGCCGCCGGTCTGGGGCACGTCCCAATCGTTCCTGGACGGCCTCGCGTATCTGAACCAGCGCCGGGACTTGACGGTGCGATCCAACCCGGAGGCCCTGTTCTGGGCGTGGATCCCGACGACGGCGCCGCCGGGAGTGGCACGGAACATCTGGGGCAAAGACACGCCGCCGGAATGGGGCATTCCGCAGGTCCAGCCCGAGCAGGTCCGGCTCATGACCTACATGGCGCTGGCGGCCGGATACCGAGGCCTCTCGTTCCTCGGCGATACCGACCTGACGCGGCCGGCGGGCGAGGCGCTCCTGATCGAGCTGACCTTGTTGAACGCCGAGATCAATCTCTGCGAGCCCATCCTCGCCCGCAATGTCAAGCGACTCAAACCCTACGAAGTCTTCGACCCGGAGCCGCTGACCCGGCCGACGACGGCCAACGTGATGCAGCGGCGCATGCCGCAGGTCAAGGAATTCGCGGGAAAGTACGGACTGGTTGCCACGCCGATCCTCCTCGATGAGAACCGGGGCATGCTCCTGCTCATCTCCGAGTTCGCGGGGGATCCCAGTGGGTCCCGCCCCAGATGGCCTACAATAATCTGACGATCTACCCCGTCCTGCCCGCGGGCGTCCAGGCCTTGCAGATCAGCCCCGGCGATGCCCGGTTCCTGGAGCGCAAGCCCGATGACCGCCTACCCGGCGGTACGCGGATCACCCTCCCCGATTTCGGCGTCACGACGCTCCTGCTCTGCACCAACGACATGGCGCTGTGTCAACAGATCCAGGCCGCCGTCCAGAGGATCCGGCCGCAAGCCGTGGCGCTGGCCATCCGGCAAGCCGAGATCCAGTACCAGGCGGTCAAGGACGTCCACGAGCGGCTCAAGGCCGACGGCCACCTCTTCCGCTCCGAGAAGGACATCCAGGGGCGCGAGCTGGCGGGAATCACGGTCCGGCCGCCGGATGCCATTGATCTCCTCGCGGAGTCGGAGAAGTTCCTCAAGAACTCGCGCGGGCCGCCCGGGATAGCGAGGATTACTCCCAGGCCTGGTCCGAGGCACGACGGGCCAGCCGGCCGCTCCGTCTGGTGATGTCCGGTTACTGGCAGCAGGCCATGGCCGAGTTCAGCAAGGCGGCCACGTTGAGCTTCAACCCCAAGCTTCCCGAGCTGCCGCGGGGCGTCCCCAAGCCATTCCCGCGGCCCCCCGTGATCGTCACGGCGATCTCGTGCCCACCGGGGATCTCTTACTTCACGCTGCCCCAGCTCCATATCTGGAAAGACTGGGTGGAGGGGCGACCCGGATTCCGATTCGGGGCCAATCGCGTCCCCTCCGGCAGTTTCGACGAAAAGGCGGCGCTCACCGATGAGGGCTGGATGGACGTCAGCTTCCAGAGCGAGAAGGTCGTCCACACCGTCGGGCTCGCCACGCGCAAGGAGCCGCCGCTGGCGAAGAAGGAGGAGAAAGCCAAGCGGGCCAAGGGCAAGAATGACGACCGATTCGAAGATGAGGTCATCGCCGACTCGGATCGCTCGATCAAGCTGACCGTCACCTGGAAGGAACGCCAGGAGCTCGACACGCTCCGGACGCCGTTCCTGGACTTCCCCATGGCCGCGATCCGTTCGCCGTCGATCCGCGTGCAAGCGAATAACCTGATCCGGGTCTCGGTCCTGGTCAAGCGGCCCAACGCGACCACGACGGGCGTCGGCGGCGTCATCGTCCGCGACTCGATCGGCGGCGAGCAGTTCCAGTACCGCTCCAGCGATCCCATCGCCGGCTACGCGCGAGTGGTCCTCTATCGCAAGGCTCCGGCCGACATGATGTTTTCCGTGACGCTGGGACTGGCCGGTTATGGTGAGGTGTTCTTCGACGACTTCCGCATCCAGGTGATGGAAGAAGACCCACGCTTCGTGGCGCCCGACCCCAACCTCGTTGACGAGCCACGTCGCCCCAACTCCGGACCCGGCCTCCCCGACCCGCGAGTCCCGGTCCAGTCCGCCACCCGGCCCGGCGACGGACGACGACCACAACGTTGACGGACCCTCGTCCCGAATCGAGAGCTGCGGGGATCGAGGATCTCGAAGCGGGGTTTGCGCCGACAGGCCCCAACAGAACGGGGACTCGCCGCGAACTCGTCTCCTTCGGCGGAGGCGCACGCCGTCCGCTTCTACCCGCCGAGCGAGAAGGTACCCGAAGGGCGGATGAGGGGGCGATCCGCCGGGTCACCCATGACCGCTGCGGCCCGACAGGATAGGGTTCAACGAGGGACGCCAGAATGAGGGAGACTGGATTCCGGCCCTGATTCGGACCCTCCGATTTCCGGTCCATCCGGCTTTCGGCGCGCCGACCGATCAGGAAGCCGCGAATTGGTGACCACGAAGCCGCCACGAATCGCCCCGAAGGGGCCCCGACAAACCAGCCCGGGGCAACGCCCCGGGGACGCGTCGCCCACCCCAATCCCTGCCCTGAAAGGGCCAGACAAACCGGGCCGGCGGCCTGCACCTGTGTCGCCCTTTCAGGGCATTTTCCCGTTGGGGGCTCCGTTCCCGGGGCGTTGCCCCGGGCTGTTATGTTGCGGCCCCTTCGGGCCAAGGATTCGCCGTGGGCGAGGCCAGATCACAACTCCACCGTTTTCAAGACCGGGCGCGCGCCAGATCCGGATGTACCCAGAATATCCCGCTTTGGCTCCCCTCACCAGGTTTACGACCTACTTCTTCCTGAGATCACCAGCCAGCAAATCATCGACGAACAGCCAATCAAAAAAGATTATAGCCCGAATATGATTGACCGTGAAATTGAACGTCTTAGCCCCACCTTTCGGTATCTTAGTCTTTTTGGCATTCTGTTTAATTTGACCCTCATCGACAGTCAGATATCCACCCTCGATCAGTTTCGCGTTCACAGAAGCTGCGATGGCCACCTCGTCCACGAATGTGATATCTTCGCTTTTGGCCGGGGGTGGTGTGCGAGCGAGGAGTTTTTCCCTGAGTTTCTTACGCGACTCCAGCAGGATCGTGTTCCAGGGAGTCACGGCAAGACGTTTCTCTCCAGCCGTCTCAACCAGGCTGTCCGGCATAGTGGGCAATTCGCTTTCCCTCATCGTCAAAACTTGAACCGCCGTCATTGCGACCTGCACCACGCGGCGTCGGTTCGCGGAGGCAAAAAAGGGCGAGATCGTCCAGGTATCGGCACCGACCAAGGCATCCCCATTGGCCGTCACCATTACCTTTTTCGCCACGTCGATAAGGATCGATTTCTTGCAGTTCCAGCCGCGAATTGCGGAATAAACATCCGCGTAGATAATGCTTGGATCGAATAATCGAGCACCGCCCGGCCTCTGCGTGGCCTTGCTCCAGTCGTCGAGCGTGAAAGCACTCGCCGCAGTGTCCTCGCCGAACGTGAATGAATAATTACCGTGTTTCGACTCACCGTGAGAGATATTGACATCCAGAGGCGCCCAGCTCACGTCATTTTGCCAAATCCGTGAGCGCAAGTCCTTGATCTCTTGCCGTGTGACAAGGTAATTACGTTCCCTATACACCCTCTCCACGCGCCTTTTGTAAGCGATACGATCCTCACCTGCCAGAGGTCGGTTGTGATGAAGGAAGTCCAAAACAGGCATCCACGGCTGAATCGTCACGGAGCGTGGTTGTAATCGCGGCGTGCCCGCGAACGACTGGGCGGGTCGCTGGGTGATGCCGAGCGGGGACGAGGCCTTTTTCGCCGTGATCACCGCGGCGGTCGAGGGAACGACGTGCGCGGCGGCGTGCAGGCCCATCCGCTCGGCTTCGGCCTCCAAGCCGCGGTCCTGCACCACAGCGAGGCCGGATCCAAACGGATTGCGCATGCGCCCGGGTGCGCTGTTGCACGACATGGGTCAGTTCATGGCCGAGAAGCTGCTGGCCTTGAGCCGTGTTCGGGTTGTACTGACCCGGGCGAAATACAGATTCGAACCGTGCGTGAACGCCAACGCGCCGATCGTCGATGCCTGCGGCCCCACGTGCACGCGGACATCCCCGAAGCTGGTGTTGAAGAACGATTCCATTTTCCGCCGCACGGGATCGGGCAACGGCTGACCACCCGAGCCGCCGCCGAAGTTCGCCAGATTCGCGGGCAACGGAAACGCCTCGCCGTTGCCCATGCGCTGCACCACCGGCCCCTGGGGGAGGTGGCTCCGCGTTTGCACGGCCTGCGGCGGGATCGGCTGGGGAACTGGCGGTCGCCGCGGAGTCGCGGGCTGAAGGGCGCCGCCACCGGGCTGGAACTTGTTCGGCAGGATCGGTTGTAAGGGATGACCGGGACGTAACGACGGCTGAACAGCACCCGCGGCGGGACGGGCGGGCAATCGAGGCGCCGCGGGAAAAGCCGGCTGGGCCTGGATCGGGGGCGCCACCGGTGCTTGCGGGCGAACCGGACTCGCGGGCGCGAGAGCCCCCTGAAGAATCGATGGACGTCCGCCGGGGAAGTAGCCCTGAATCACGCGCGACGGGCCGCCGACATTGTGCGGTTGGATCGGACCCGTTGAATGAGACATCGGTGTTGACCTTTCGGTGCAAATCAAGGTCCGGTCGTCGCGGAACTTGACAACGACGATGTGCGATATATCAATTGTATCATAAAACCTTATCTGAGCCCCCGGATGGGGACGGCCTTGCCGTAGCCTGGGGCGTCAACCCAGGATGTGTGCATGCCAGAATCAAACTTCCTCTGTCGCACCAGTCCCGCCGCAACCCCGGGCAGCGCCAGGGGTTGCGGCGGGACTGTGGGAGATTATGCGGGAGGAGATGGTGGGGGCACCTCGGTTCTGGGGCTGACGCCCCAGGCTGCGGCAACACCGCCCGCTACGCGGGCTTTCGGAGCAAACTCTTAGCGTGACACATGAGTATCGGTCCGTCAAGTTAAGAAAGACCGAAATGATGCAGGTGGGCCCCCGGCCCCCGGCCGAAGTCGTCGAGGGAGTTGCTCCCTTCCGAGAGCGCTTAACTTTTGCATTGCGCACGCCCTGAGTCGCGGCGAATTCACCCCCCCGAACCCCCCTTCGCAAGGCCAGGCCGTCACCTTCGATCTCCGCGAGCGATTCCTCGATGACGCGGGACGAATCCTCGGCGATCTCGCAGCCATCGGCAAGGTCGGGGAAGGTTAGCGTTAATTCGGGCCCGGGCCATGGTGATGCGCGAGGGCGAACCGAGTCGGGCGGTGGCGGGCCAGGTCGAGCGGTCTCGGGTTGTGGCGGAAGGAGAGCCGAGTCCGGGAGGAGCTGTGTTTCCTGACTTGGGTCGAAGAGACAACCGGCAGGGGGGATGTGGTCAGGATGCCGACTGTGCCCGGTGTGGCCGCCGTCGAGGAGATCGGTGCTGCAGTCGCACCGCCGCCGGCGGATGTCGGCGGGCTTCCAGCCGGCGGATCGAGGCTGGGAAGGTTCGGGATGTAATGGTAGGTGACGGTGATGGTCGCGGAGGTATCGGTCCGGAAGGCGCTGGAGACGTCACCATTATTCGGGACGACGCTCCCGGTCGCGTGGCCGGAGACGCTGATTGGGATCCGGAAATGGCCGGTGAATGCGGCCAGGTCCGCGGGCGAGGTCAACACCATCCTCTGGGGCGTGGCGCCGCTCGTGACCGGTGCGAACGTCTTGCCGCTGCTCCCGTCGTCGTCGAGCTTGCCGTCGAACGCCGTGGCGTTGAACGTCTGGGTGACCGAGGGGATGGCCACCGGCACCGCCCCCGTCGGGACGTTGATCGCCAGGTTCCCGGTGGTCGTCCCCGCGATCGTGCGGCTCGAGGACCCGAGGTTCTCGGCCGAGAACTGGGATTGGAACGACCCCGACGTCACCAGGTCCACTTCGGTCAAAGTCCCCATCGTCGCGGCGAAGTACAGGAGCGCCTGGTCACTCACGGTGGGATACGACTCGAGGTCCGGGAATGTCGCGGTCTGGGTCATCGTGGCCGAAACCGCGGGGGTCGCCGTCAGGAGTCGCCGGCCTTCCAGTGGCCGGACCGCGGCGCGCGAACCCGCGACGAGGGCGGCAGTCGGCCGGGGGGAAGAAACGGCGCAGGAGGATCGTTGGTCGGTCCATCTTGGAGTCCTTGGCTACGGAGGCTCCCCCTCCAGTTCGAGCATCGCGCGGAGTGCGATCCGGGGATGGTCCGCGGGGAGCCACGCCTGGCAAGCGAGTTCAGTCTGTGAGCACGAGGTCAACGTCCTGGTCAGCCCACCCCGAAGCAGACCCTGGGGATCGCCCGCAAGGAAGCAATCGTCATCCGGGCTGAGCGAATCGACGGCCCGAGGATCGCCATCGATCAGTGTTCAACCATCTCCAGTGGTCCACGCATGACGGAGCACAAGCCGCGGAATGGGAGCGGTCTCGATTCTTGGGCGCGTGTGCAATCCCTCTATGAGACAACCTAGGACGCCACCGGGGAGACGTCAAAAAAACCTCGGAGATCCCCGGGCGCCCCGATCCCCGCGACCTCCATGTCGGGTCGTGGATCGTCACCGGCGGCATGAATAGCCGGAACGCGGCAGCGCGTCAACCCGACTCCCGGCGAAAAATCGAAAGGCGCTCGAAGGAATCTGGCTCACGGTCGAGACGAGGTCGATCGGACCGAGCCCGGCCGATGCAACCGGCGGCGGGGGTCGGGCCTCTCGATCTTGCCGTTGTGCACAGGGACGAACTGGCCCCGGTGGTTGTGGAATCCGATGAGGGAATACTTCGTGCCGAAGGGGATGGTCACGACCTCGCTGCCGGCATTAACGGGGCACGGGACCCTTGCCGAGAGCTTGAAGCGATAATGCACGTTGAGCCTCACCGCGGGCCTCAGGGTAACCGAATTGGTGGCGGGGTTGTAGTCGGCCGAGATGATGGGGATCTTCTTGCCCGTCCGCGTGATCACCTTGTAGTCGCCGGGAGTCCCGGCGAGGGTCGGGTTGACGGTGCCGTGGAACGGGACGACGAGCAGCGTCCGCTGGTGGTGCACGCCGATCCGGCCGATCGTCCCGATGGTCGGACAGGAGGGGGGGAGGTACGTGTAGCTGACGGTCACCGTTGACGACGCCGAGGACTGGGTGGTCGTGAACAGGTTGCCATTGGGGGCGCTCGCGGAGGCGGAAGCGGTCGCCGTCATCGTCGGGGTGATGGTCGTCCGGCCGGACGAGGCGGTGAAGAACGCCAGGCTGGCGGGGTCGGAGAACACCGTCGTCGAGGAGCCGGTAAGCTGGAGGGCGGGGAACGTGACGGTATTGCTTCCCGATCCGAGCACCCCCGCGGCCATGGGCGGGCTGGACGTCGTCTCGGTCGGCTGCACGATCGGCTGGTTGAGGCCGTTGAGCTGGTAGCTGCCGGAGAGGCTGGCGGTGATGACCGTCGGCGACGTGGTGCTGAGGTTCTGCGACGTGATGTTGCTCTGGAGGGTCGCCGACTGGACCACCGCCACGGAGGCCAGCGTCCCCAGCGAGGGATTGAACAGATTCAAGGCCGGCGAGAGCGGCTGATTGGTGAAGTTGGTCTGGGTATTGCCGAGCGACGCCGTCTGCGCCGGCAGGGTCTGGAGCGTCGCGCCGACCGCCATGCCGTTCCGTTCGGTGCCGTGCGTGCCGGCGACTGGCGCGGCGATCTGGACGTGCCTGGAGTCATGCAGTCGCGCCGCGGCAGCGCGGATCGGCGAGCCGCCCGCGCTCAGCAGGGAGATCAGCTCCAGGGACTCGATAACCGGCGTCGTCTTCCGCAGTTTCGCGGCGCGGACGCGCGACCCCTTGGCCGGTACGCAGAGGCGTCGAAAGAGCTGCACCAACCATATCCAACCCGCCGCGCGCATGGTGATGGCCCCTGCGATGGACCGATCGGGCGGTCCACGTGATTGAGGAATGAGCCGGCCGGCACCTCGAAGTCGCCTCCGTCGGGCGCAGGACGCTCGGCTCTCCCGACACGTCCCCGGCGCACCGGTGCCGCTAGAACGGCCCTGGCCCCGTCGGGCCGAGGTCGATGACGGGTCGATCTCCCCTCCCTGGGCGGGGACCCGTCTCTATCCCGTGACCAATGTCGAAACGGACCTTCGACGCCGGTCCCGTCCTCAATTCATCAAGCAGGGCCCGCCACCGAGGGCGGACGGACCGAGGAGCGCTGTCGGTTGCTCCTCCGGCTCACTAAGTCGGTCCGGGGAGACGTGGTGCATCAGTCGAACTCCGGAATCGAGTCGGCGTCCGCCGCACCGTCTCGTCCGACCCGAAAAGACGGCCGCGTCGATGCCGCATGATGCGGAAATCTCGGGCCAGCCGATCGCGGCCGGCATCCGGATCCGGTCGGCCCGGTCGCGGCGGCCGTCATCCCGATGAGAGGACCGCAGACCGGGCCGACCGCGATCCGTTCACGCGCGATCGCTCCGGGCGGGGCCCGCAGTGCGGCAGACGACGCCCGGCGGCGAGGAGGGTGATACCCGCTCCCAGACCCAGCAGGACGAGACTCGAGGGTTCGGGGATCGAGGCCACACTGGGGATGTACGAGTACTGGATCGTGACGGTCGCGCTGGCGCTGGTCAGGACCATACCGCCGCCATTGCCGCTGTTGGAGTAGAAGCTCGAGTTGGCGACCGCCGTGTCGCTCAGATCGATCCCGCCCCCGCCGCTCCCGATGAATTCCGCTAGCAGCGAAGCCGTGGAAGCATCGAGCGTGCGCGTGAGCGTGAGGTTGACGATCGAAGGAGCGATGAAATGCGGGTCGGTGACTGGCAGCATCGACGACCAGGTGCCGCCTGGCTCGGTCAGGGACACGACATCGACCGGCAGCGTCGTTGCCGAGCCGCCGAAGATCGTTGTGATGCCGTCGGGAGCCATCAACGTCTCCCTCGGACCATCCGTAAGTTGCCGGACCAGGCTTGGGTTGGCCAGTACGCTGGGGTCTGTGGTCTGAGACGTCGCGAGGTAGAGCGTCGTGGGAGTGGGCGTTGAGGGGAAGACCAACATGTAATCATTGCGAATAGTCAGGCTCAGCGTGATCTCGACGTCGGTCAAGGTGCCCAGGCTGGGGTCGAACCGCTGAAAGTTGAGGGGATCCGGGACGCCGATCGTTCCCGCGCCCCAATCGGTCGGCGTCATCGGGATGGACCGGGTCTGGAGCGGAGTACTGACCTGACCCCCGGCCGCGGGGTGATGGCAAAGCCAGCAGACGGCCAGGAACGAGAGCGCGAAGGCGTTTATCTGCCGAGGCATCAGAGCGATCCTTCCCAATCCGGATGATTCGGGAGTCCCGTGCCGAGGTCCGACCCGAGCGTCCGCCGAAACCTGGAGGTGCCTCTTCTCGCCGGAAAACTGGAGATGTCGCGGTGGTCGTCAACTCGGGGTCGCCGCGGGCTGCCAGACACGACGCCCGCCGACGAAAAAATTAGCAAGTCTTGTGCCGAATTCCCCGTGCCCGTGTCGTGGTTCAGCGTGAGATGGAGAAACCGGGGTTGGGAGATAAGGCAGAGTGCACTTGGGAACAGATGGGGTCGATTTGCCGCCTGGGTTCCAATCCCGAAGGGGAAAGACCGGACCGCATCGTGCTGCCCCCCTTCGGTCTTGACCATGGGTCGTGCGCTCGAGGCGTATCGCCATGAAGCCCTATCCTCCCAGGCCGTCGTTGATCATAGGGCTGCCCAGCGGTTCCGTCAACACCCAGTTGCGATCAGCCCGCCGGCCGACCCGGCGTGGCGCGAGGACAAGGTCGCGAACCTCTTGACGATGCACACCGAGGTCCATGAGCAGGACCCCCATCCCGAGCTGCCGCGGTGCTTCACCCGGAAGCGCGAGGTCGTCGAACTGGTCCAAGGGGTCAGCGGTCAAGGGGCGCTGGACGACGTGACCGATCCCGGCGATGAAGCGCCGCCGGCTTTGACCGTCTTCGAGCCGGCGGCGGACGAGGAGGGACCGCGTGGCCGCCCGAGCCGCTGGTGCGGACGTGCCAGGCCACGCTGGCTTCGAGCGAGGCGTTCGGCCCGATGGTGGCAGCCGAGGCGCAGCGGCGGAACTTCTTCGCGGCGCAGGCCCGCGCGTTCCTCGGCGATGGCGGTGCGTGGATCGGGACATTGTCGAGAGTCGAGAGTTGACCGGGAGCGATTCAAGACTCCGGATTCCCGATCGGGCTCCCCGGGCGCTGCCGCGAGTCGGGCGTCGAGGGCGGCTCACCGTCAAGAGTTCGCCGAGCCGAAGTGATGCTCGAATGGCGCGATCGTTGACCGTTCGGGTGTCCGATCAAGCACGGCGAAGATGACCCTGCGGAATGCCGAGCGGAACCCCCCCTCGCCGGTGAGGTGCCGCGCGAAGCCGCCGGCGACTTGCCTCGGGTCGTTGCCGAAGACGCCGCATCCCCAGGCCCCCAGCACCAGCATGTCGTGACCGTTCACGACCGCAAGAGATAGGACCTTCTCGATGCGGGCGAGCATCACCGGTTCGATCCGGACCACGTCCCGCGGTTCCTTGATGCGGACCACTCCGGCGTTCACGGCCGGTGCGGTGACGAATGAGACCGGATAGGGCTCGTCCAGGAGGACATCGTCATGGTCCCGGAACACCGGCACGTCGGGCGAGTAGATCATGTGATCGGTGTAGAAGCAGGAGGCGCATCGGCGGTTGGCCTCGTACATCGCCTGGAGCGGGTTGATGCAGGCGTACAGACCAGACGCCCGCGCCAGGCTCTCCTCCTGTGCCTGGCTCCCATTGAGGAATCCTCCACCCGGGTTCCTGGCCGATGCGAAGTTCAGGGCCAATACGCGAGCGCCCGGGTCGTCAGCGACCAGACGACGCATCGCGTGCAGCGTGGTTGCGTTGATCGTTTCGAAGCCGACCCGAGGGCGGTCGGGGCACTGGCCGAGGATCGCCGTACAACGTCGAGCGACCTCGTCGTGCCCGTCGGGCGTGTACAGGACCGACCGGTCCCGCGCCGACGCGAGCTGGTCGCCGATCGAGACCTGGCGGCCGGTCGGGGCCCGGTAGCCGCCGGCTTCCAGGATCGCCAACGTCTCGCGGGCGATTGCGACGCGCTGCGTGCGGCTTGCCATCGCTCATGACCTCAACACGGTTGCGGTTCCTCGACGGGATTTCGCCTCCACTTCTCGACACGGTCAAGAGGGTGAGGTTCGTCGACGAGGCGGTGGCCCGCCGGCTCATGACCTCGGACGATGAATTGCCTGGCTCGCTGCAAGGTGGCCCGCGCGGCGGCCGGATCGCCGGCCTGGGCCTCTCGAGGCGTCGCGTGCAAGACCACCCCGGGTCCGGAGTCCCTCGTTCCCACGGTCCCCGTGGGAATGCCGTCCTCGACGCTCCGCGTCGTCCGACCCGACCGGCGGAGGCGGGAAGGACTCAGGTGGGAGGGACGCAGAGCATCCCAGGCGGCATTCCCAAGGAGACCGTGGGAACGAGATCCCTCCCAACGATCGGGGCATCACACCTCCAAAACGGGATCGCCTGCGGAGTGCCGGCATTCCCCCAGGAAAACGACGGTCGGCCTTTACGGATCAGGCCCTTAAGTTAACGCCTATGGGGCTCACCACGGAGGACGGCAATACGTCCCCAGCCACCCACGAGCGAGAGGTCAGGGTGATCAGGACTGGGTTACTTCTTGGTTGCGGACTGAATGTGGTCGCCTTGGAGGAAGGTGTATTCGGCATCAGTTAGGGTGGCATCGCCGCGGCGGCACTTGACGTTGGTGAAATAGGGAGTGATGCCGGCGCCGTCCTGAAGGATGGCGTTATCCTGCAGATGAAAATGGAGGTGGGGCTCGCTGGAATTGCCGCTGTTGCCGCAGAGGGCGAGCACCTGGCCCTTGCGGACCTTGTCGCCGCGGTGGACGCGCAGGGAGCCGGGCTTGAGATGCGCGTAGACGGCGTACTCGTTGGAGCCCTGGTCAATGATCAGGCAGTTTCCGACGGCGCACAAAGGGTTCATGGAGCCTGGCTCGTTATCGGGGACGCCGTCGATCGCGGTGACGACGGTGCCGGGGGCTGCGGCCAGGATTTGCTTCCCGTAAACAAAGTAATCTTCGTTGCGGCGACCGGTACCTTTGTGAGAGAGGTCGTCGGCACCTTTGATAATGATATCGGCGGCGCGGCGCTGGCCACGCGCGGAGACATGGTTGTTGACCTTTTCGTTGTCGCCGCCCCCAAAGACGTACCACTCGCCTCGAAACGGAAGCTGCATGGGGGTGCGGCTGCGCGGGACGGCCGTCGAGTCGGCCGCCGGACCGGAACCGGGCGGGGTCACGGATAGACCGGAAATCTTGTCGGACGCGTCGAGGGTGATTTTGAAATCCCAGGCTCCGCGCTCGGCCGTCACTCGCACGATGGCGGTGGGGCCGGTGACTTGAGGGACGCCGGCGTCTTTTAACTTGCCTTTGGCGGACACAAGTCCGCGGAAAAAGGGAGCGGCCTTGTCGGGCGGCAAGGCCTGCTGCATCTGAGCGTCGAAGCTTGCCTGGATGGCCGCCGAATCGTCGCTATTGATCGCCCGAATGAGTTTGTTGGCCACCTTGGTGAAGCGCTGGGCGGAAGCGGGCGCGGACGCTTCAGCAGCGGCCTCGGTGATGAGCAGTCCGGCGATCTTGCCCGAGGGATTCAGGCTGATTTTGAAGTCCCAGGCTCCGCGCTCGGCCGTCACTCGCACGATGGCGGTGGGACCGGTGACTTGTGGCACGCCGGCTTCCTTTAACTTGCCTTTGGCGGACACAAGTCCGCGGAAAAAGGGAGTGGCCTTGTCGGGCGGCAAGGCCTGCTGCATCTGAGCGTCGAAGCTTGCCTGGATGGCGGGCGAGTCATCGCTGTTGATGGCTTGGATCAATTTCTTCGCGGTTTCGAGGAAGCGGTCGGCGTCGTTGCCGGCGGCGCGGAGAGTGGCAGCCAATGAGCAAATCAGCAAGCCAGATAGCGCGACGAGTCGCATAAAAGGGCTCCTTGTCGGTTTGAGGCCGAAATGTGGAGAATCGAAGGCATTTGCGTTAGTGTAACGAGAGGGCTTCAGGACCGACAGAGACAGGAATTCGAGTTGAGGCTGAGTGATTCGTCCGGCGAGACAAGTCTTGGAATAACGGATATGCATATCGGCCTTGGAATCTGGCGGAAGGTGTCGGCGTGCGGGATTGCGGCGGCGATCGTGGCCGTGGCTTCATTCGTCGTCCGTTGATCCAGCGGGCAAAACTAGAACAGAGTGATTTAGTTTAGATGTTTTAGAAATGAATGAGCATCTATGAAATCGCTATGTCCCCGTTTTTCCCCTCAACGGGTTGACCCTTGGCGCTCGCAACCCGAGCCGGATCTGAGCTCCAGACCATGAGAACTACCCACACGATTTCCAGAAGATCCAAAACAACGAACTTCATTCGGATCCCGAGGACGCGGCATCTTCCATGAGTTGAGTAGGGGAGGAGGCACCAGCCATGCCACTACCTCGCGTGCGGTTTAGGGTGCGGCGGATGATGGTCGCGATGGCGGTCCTGGCCGTGGTGATGGGGACCGTCGAGGGGCTGCGACGCCGCCGCGGGTCGTTCCAGCGACGTGCCGAGATGTTCGCACAAAAGGTGAGTGCCGCAATCATGGACGAGCAGGATTACCGGACGAGTCGGCGGAGTAATCGGCGGAGTTCATCGTTTTACTACGACAACCGGACCAGCGCGGCGTACGATCAATTGGTCGAGCACTACGACGCGCTGCGGGTGAAGTACGAGCAAGCCGCCGATCGCCCTTAGTTGTTCATCGCGCCCGACCCGCCGGAACCCCCTTGGCCGAATGGTGTGCAGCGGCGGTGAAACACACTCTTCTCCGTTGCTATCGGAAGCTCGGCGTGGCACATGCCGAGGCCCATGACTGGGCGCGGGCCGGAGAGCGGCGGCCCGGAGGTTGGCGATCCGGAGCACAACCGGAATCGTCAGGTGGAGACCGGGGTGGCTAGCGGAACAGAGAATCGGGCTCGGTTCAGACCCGAGTAACACTTTGCGGCGTAAAGCCTAAGGCCAGCTTGGCGGGAAAGTTTTGCTCGACCACAGTTTACGGCCGGAACAACGCCGCCGTCCATCGCGAAAAGTGTTACCCTGGCTCCGAGCGACTTGAACCAGGCCCTAATCCACCATGAAAAATATTTTTTCGATTTTCGTAATCCCTGACGTGATTGAGAGTTCGGAAGTGCAAATCCCCGATTTCGGGACTAGGTGCATTAACGGTTTTCCAAAGCTGAGGCATCCTATTAAATAGGGCACGATGCTGTACCACCTCCCAGCGCTGTCATGGGCCTTCCGAGACCGATCTAGTGGACAAACTGGAGCCTTCCGCCCTCCGAATGCGCGGGTCAACAACCGGACCGATCCGCGCCGGGACGCACTCATCCCGAACTCGTTTCGGACCAGCGAGATCGGCGAGGGCGGCCCGGCAAATCACTGCCCATTTGTGCCAACCCGTGACACGATTCGCGGTCGGCACTGCCGTGTCGGCGACGAACGAGCCGAGCGGGTGTGGCCCCCGATCATCGCCGATGCTCACTCGGGTTCTCGGGGCCGGTCACCACACCACTCCTATCGCGGATCGCCGATCGCCGAGTCTTGTCGAAAGTTTTTTTGCGCGCTTCGTCCGATGGTTTCCGTATTCCTTCATAGTCCTCCCGATGGCACCGAATCATCCCCGTCGCTGGATAGGGCTGGCCAACCGTCGGGCGGGACGATCGGTCCTCGCCTCCACCTCGGATCGAGATGCCGTGGCCCTCGGGTCGCGCGGCGTTGCAATGAACTGGCTGGGCACGAGCCCCCCCAGGTCGGAGGCGGAGAGCACCCGGGACGTCGTCACCCCAGGATCAGCCCAACGTCCTTGGTAGAGATCGAGTTCGATACCTGCAACCACGAAACCGACATCAGGGTGAGGTCGATCACCATGCGCTTGCTCAACCCGGTCCGCACGGTTTACCGGCATGTCCCCGCCTCGTTTTCTTCACGTCGGCCCAGGCGATACAGCTTCCTCTGCGAGTCGCTGGAGACTCGACAACTCCTCTCCACCGGGACGACCGTGCCGGATCTGGGTCAGATCGCCGCTCAGCCGGCTATCGACATGACGTCGATGGCCGTCGGCGGATCTTCGGCCTTGACGCCTCAGGAGGTCCAGGGCGCCTACGGGATCAATCAAATCTCGTTCTCCGGCGGCATCAAGGGCAATGGGGCAGGTCAGACGATCGCGATCGTCGACGCCTACAACGATCCCAACATCACGGCGGACCTCGCCGCCTTCGACAAGACCTACAATCTTTCGGCCCCTCCCTCCTTCAAGGTGGACAACCTGGGTGCCACGACGACCGACCCGGGATGGGCCCTTGAGACCTCACTGGACGTCGAGTGGGCCCACGCCATGGCGCCCGGGGCCAACATCGTCCTGGTCGAGGCCCCGAGCGCCAGCCTGAACTCGCTCTACAGTGCCGTCACGGCCGCGAGCAAACTCCCCGGCGTCAGCGTGGTCTCGATGAGCTGGGGGACCAGCGAGTATTACGGCGAGTGGGAGAATGAAAACGTTTTCACGACTCCGGCGGGTCATACCAACGAGACGTTCGTCGCCGCGTCCGGCGACCAGGGGGCCTGGTCCGGTCCGACGTTCCCCTCGGTCTCGCCCAACGTCCTGGCGGTTGGCGGCACGGACTTGACCGTCGGCTCGGGGAACACCTACAGCTCGGAGACGGGCTGGACCGACAGTACCGGCGGCTTCAGCGGCCTCGATAATGGATACTGGTATAGCCTCGCCATGCCGTCCTATCAGGCCGCCACATTGACCGCGGCCGGCTTGAACTTCGGCATCCGCACGACCCCCGACGTCTCGTTCAACGCGGGCACCGGCGTCGCGGTGTATGATTCCGTCGGCGACTCCGGACAATCGGGCTGGTTCGAGGTCGGCGGCACCAGCGCGGCGGCTCCGGCCTGGGCTGGACTGGTGGCCGTCACGGACCAGGGACTCGCCCTTGCCGGTAAGGGTCCGCTCAGCACCAACCAGTTGCAGACCCAGCTCTACTCCGTACCCAGTAATGCCTTCCACGACATCACGAGCGGTTTCAACGGCTATTCCGCGAGTCCGGGGTACGACCTGGTCACCGGTCTGGGCACTCCCGTGGCCAACGTCCTCGTGCCCGACCTGCTCTCGGCCAGCGGCGTAACGGCCACCTCACCGGCTGCCTCGGCTTCGACCTCGGCCTCGCCACATTCGGGCTCGAATCAACACTTCGTCGTCGTCACCTCATCATCGAACGGCGCGAACGGGTCTTCGACGACTTCCAGTTCGGCGCTCTTGACGGGAACAACCGTCGCCTCGGCGACAGCTTCCGCGTCAACGGTTCAATCACTCACCGCCCTGCCGGTACAGGGCACCGGCTCGCAGGTCACCGCGAGTCTTTCCTCGCCATCACAGCCGACGTCCTCGCTCACGACTTCGGCCGCGACGATCGCCGTCCCGGCGAACGCGCTGGGGCAAGGCCGCTCGGGACCGTCGGAGGCGATCCGGTGGTCAACAGGATCCGACACTCCCGTGGATTCGCTCGTGGACACCGTTGAGGTCGAGCAGCAGGGCCCGTCGGCAACCTCCGAGGTTTCCCCGGCCAAGGCCGCACCGGGCCCCTGGGAAACGCCGGCTCCGCCATCGATCGCACCCGATCCGTTATCGGACCTTCCAACGAGTGACGGTCTGGAGGCGAGACCCGCGCAGCCGGCCACGGTTCCCCCCTCGAGCTCGATCGATCCGATCCCCGAGGACCGATCCGAACGCCCCGGAGGCGAGGTTCCCCGGGTCCTCGGCGCGGCCGCAATCGCGATTAGCGGATATCGGTTCCTCTCAACGCCTTCGGCCCGGAAGCGGAGGCGAAAGACTGCATCGACTCTCTCGGGGTTCTGAGCGGCTGAGAACGATTCTAGGCCGAATCATAACTTCAATATTGTGGACAGGTATCAATTCTTTTTCCGGGTAACTTTCCCGATCATTCGGCGGTGAATCGGGGATGTTCGACCCCAGGCTTTCAGACACTCCGAGATCCGATTGCTCGCAACGATCCGCGGTCCTGCGGCCGGCTCCGGAGATGGGCGTAAAAGGAGAGCACGCGAAGACACCAGGACGGGGGGGAGTCGAGTTGACGAACAGGATGTCGGGAACGGCCTCTTCGAGTGCTCTCCATCCATCGACTCGGTCCGTCGCGAGGATCGCCGGCGGCCTGATTCTCATGAAGGATTACGCGGATTGAATGCACGCGATGTCGCCAAGAATCTGCTGGATAATCGCTCGGATCGAAGCTAGAATCCTATTACTTTTCTGGACCATCCTCGACCAGCGACGGAGAGGATGCCGCTTCGACCCGATAATGTGAACCCATCCATGCGGAAACCACGATCAACCAGGCCCCATCGTCGGCCGGCCTTCGACGCGTTGGAAGACCGCCAGTTGCTCAGCGCGGGATCTTTCGGCGCTCCCCGAGTCGAGGAAATGGTCGTCTACCCGTTAGCTCCCGTTGACAATCCAGGCCCCTCCTATGGTGCCATGAGCGGGTTCACCGGGGAATCGCCGGTCTTCGGGGGTCTGTCCGGCCGGAGCGAAGAATGGGCAAGGCCCATGAACCCCGGATGGGAAGGGCCCGTCTTCGCGCCGTTCGATGGCCCGGGGTGGATGACGGTCCACGAGGTCTTCGCACTGGTTGAGAATCCGCCGTCGACCACCATGGACGGTTCGGGTGCTCCACCGTCGGCGAGCTCGCCTGCCCCGACGGGCGTTTTCCCGCCTCACGACCCCGAATCAGGGATGGATCCATCCGGGCCCGGTGGTCCGATGGCGAGTTACGGGAGTTACGGGAATGGTCCGAATTCGGGCGTCCAGCCGTTGGTGAGCGTCCCTGGCACCGGCGCCTCGACGTTTGTCTTCAAGATCGACTACAACAACGACGATCCTGCGCCTTCCTTCAACGACGCACCGCCGCCATCCCCATCGAGTCTCACGCCCGAGAGAGGCCGTCCGGAGTTGAACGAGCCGACGTCGTCGCAATCGGCTACCGTCGGTGTCCTTGTCACGAACAACCCCACGGGTCCGCAGATGACGCCCGCTCCGGGAACTGCTCCGGCTAACGTTGGTCTCGGTGCCCCCATCTCATCCGTCGGCAACGTTCCTTTGCAGGCCAATTCACTCCTCGATGCAAGTAATCTCAATGCCGATCGTTCGACATCGAGCAGTTCGGCAGCAGAAGGCATGATCGGTGTGGCCAATAGCCAATCCGGCCGTGCCTCCCGGCCGCGCGGGCCTTCCACGAACCCGGTGCCCGTCGATCACGCGGCCCTCCGGCCGACCTTGGGTCCCGACGACCGCGCCTCCGATGGTCCGAGGGAGTCGCTCCCGTTGCCGCAGGGCGCCGACCTGATCGTCGAAGGGCTCCCCATGGGCCGCGACTCGTTGGAAGCGGCCCTCGACCGGTTCGTCCGTCAGCTTGACGAGTTGGATGCCGGATTGCTCGATGTGCGGGGACCGGCGCCGATCGTGATATTCTCCCTGAGTTTGCTCAGCGCCGCGGCGTCGGCGGAGATGGCCCGGCGGTACGTGCGTCGCAAGACGAGCCTGAAACGAGGAATGCTGGCAGTCGACCCAGCCGGGCGCCAGCTTACCCTCGGATTCCCTGAGCTGCCGGGAAGTTGGTCCGAGAGACGGGCATGAGCATCGAGCACCTCGACGAGCTGATCGAGAAGCTGAACGGCGGCGACCTGGCGGCTGCGGAACGGGCCTTCCTCGCCTACGAGCCCTACTTGCGAATGGCAGTCCGCCGGCAATTGACGGGGCCCTTACGGGCCAAGCTCGACTCGATGGATATCGTCCAATCGGTCTGGGCGGACGTCCTGGGCGGCTTTCGTCAGGCGGGCTGGCGGTTCACCGACCGATCCCACCTCCGCGCCTTCCTCATGAAAGTGGCTCGAAATCGGCTCATCGACCGTCGTCGGCAGCATCATCGCGCCCTGGAACAAGAGCGGCCGCTGGAGCTGGCCGCGGCCGAGGACCTGACGCAGGCCAACCAGCCGCGCCCCAGCGAGATCGCCCAGGAGCGCGAGCTGTGGAAACGCATGCTGGAAGAGTGCTCGCCGGCGCATCGCGAAATCCTGGTCCTCAAGCGCCAGGGGCTGCCCAATGCCGAGATCGCGCGCCGGACTGGATTGCACGAAGGGAGCATTCGCCGGATCCTCTACGAGCTAGCCCGCCGACTCGCCATCCCTCCTCGCAACGCGTCCGCAACACCGGGCTCGGACTCGGAAGGGGATTGACCCATGCCATTGTGTTCCGCCGGTCCCGCGGACGGGGGCGGGCGGTCGCACCCCTCCGAGGGGCCGGATCCGGGCGTCCCGGAACCGCCGGACGGCTCCGCGATCTCGCGGCTGATCGACGGCATGGCGGCCGCCTGGGCACGCGGCGAGCCCATCGGCGCGGAAGAGATCCTGGCCGGCAACCCAGGACTTGGCGAGGAGTCCGCCATCCGCCTGATCTACGAGGAGACCTGCTTGCGGCGCGAGGCGGGGCAGGAGGTCCCCACCACCGAGGTCCTGAACCGGTTCCCGCGCTGGAAGGGCCAGCTCGAGGTCCTGCTGGGTTGCGATCGGCTGTTGCGGCCGATGTCCCACGCGGCGGTGCTCCCCGAAGCCGGCGAGGACCTGGGCCCTTTCCGGTTGCTGGCCGAGCTCGGCCGTGGTGCTTCGGGAAAGACGTACGTTGCCGCGGAACCGGCACTCGCAAACCGGCAGGTCGTCCTGAAGGTCATCTCCGACGACCAGGAAGAACACCTCTCGCTGGCCCGCTTGCAGCACACGCACATCATCCCGCTGTTCTCGGAGCACGCGTTCCCGGAACGGGGCCTCCGGGCGCTCTGCATGCCCTATCTGGGCGGGACGAGCCTGGCTCGGGTCCTGGAAGCCCTGGCATCGATCCCGCCCGCGGATCGCCGCGGCCAGGACATCCTCGATGTCCTGGATCGCGTCGAGGCGAGCCGACCGGAACCGATCCAGCCCGATGGCCCCTATCGTCGATACCTCCAGCAGGCCTCTTACGTTGAGGCGATCTGCTGGATTGGGGCCTGCCTGGCCGATGCGCTGGACGATGCGCACGCCCGCGGTCTGGTTCACATGGACGTCAAGCCCTCGAACGTGCTGATCGCCGCCGACGGAACGCCGATGCTGCTGGACTTCCACCTGGCCCGGAAGCCGATCCAGGCGAATGAGCGGTTCCCCGACCAGATCGGTGGAACGCCGGGCTGGATGGCGCCCGAGCACCGAGCCGCGCTCGAGGCGGTCGGCCTGGGACAACCCATTCCCGCCCTGGTCGACTCCCGCGCCGACCTCTATGCGCTGGGGCTCCTGCTTCGGGAGGCCCTTGGCGGCAGGAGCCCCGGGCATCCGCAAGAGGACACCCCGCGATTGCGTCGGCGAAATCCGGCGGTCGGTGCCGGCTTAGAGGATATCGTCGCGAAGTGTCTGGCCGAACGGCCTTCGGGCCGCTACGGGAGTTCCGCCGCCCTCGCCGACGACCTGAGACGCCAGATCAATGACCGGCCGCTCCGGGGCGTCCGCAATCGCCTTACTGAGCGATTGCACAAGTGGGGGAAACGGCACCCGGCCAATCCCCTGGGAGTGGCCGGTCTCCTCATCCTCATCGTCGTCGGGGCTGTCGGCCTCTTTTACTTCCAGCGCGTTCACGAGCTCCAGACGGCCCTTGACGACGGTCGAGCCTTATGCGGCAGCGGCCGGTACCGGGTTGCCGTCCAAACGTTGGGCCGCGGACTGGAACGCGCCGGGCTGTCCCCGGCCTCGAGGGCCTGGCTCGGGCCTTGACGGATCAACTCCGTGAGGCCACGCGCGGCGCCGATGCCGAGACGTTGCACCATCTGGCGGAGCGCGTCCGGTTCGAGTACGGCATCGACCCGCCCCCGCCCTCCGAGGCTGCTGGCCTCGCCCGTGACATTCGGGCGATCTGGGGCCGGCGCGCGCAGCTACTCTCGACAGCGGCCGGTGACTACGATTCCACGCTCGATCAACAGATTCGAACCGATCTGCTCGAGTTGGTCGGTGTCTGGGCAGACCTGCAAATCCGTCTGACGCCCAAGGAGGAATTACGGACTTCGCGGGACGAGATCATCCGCCTTCTCGATGACGCTCGATCCCGTTGCGGACCGAGCTTCACCATCGACCGCCTACGCCAAACGCTGGTCGACGAACCCCCCCGGGCCAACCCCCCCGGGGAAGACGGTCCGGCCCCTCAGTCCGCAGCGGAGCATTATGACCTGGGGCGGTCCGAACTCCGCGCGAGGCAGTTCGACCGGGCGTCCGAGGAATTCCGTCTCGCCCTCGACCGCCGGCCTCAGGACTTCTGGCCCAACTTCTACGCGGGCCAGTGCTCCTACCGATTGGGGCGCTACGAGGACGCCTTCGCCTCGTTCAGCGTCTGCATTGCACTGGACCCACAATTCGCCCCGAGCTACTTCAATCGAGCCCTGGCGGCCGAGGCATCCGGACGCACCAACCGGGCATTGTCCGACTACACTCATGCCCTGAGTCTCGACCCTCGATTGACCAAGGCCCTCCTGAACCGGGGGATCCTCTCCTACAAATCGGGCCGTTTTCCCGATGCCATTGCGGACTTTCGACGTGCCCTCGGCACGGCGTCCGACCCAACGACCCTGGGTCGTGTCCATTACAATCTGGCGCTGGCCTATCTGGCCCAGGGCGATCGCACGTCGGCGCGTAAGAGCGTTGAACAGGCTGTCACGATCGGCGACCACGACGCGCGCCGCCTCCGCGATCAACTCGGGCGCGATCGCTGAGCCGCGGGAGAGGAACCACTCCCAGCCAGGGACTCGCGGCTGGACACAAATCCCTTGCTGCTTGACTCTTGTAGCCCCTTTTTGCATGGAGAATCTGCGTACCGCGCTTGCGTCGCCGCCGCGCGGAGAGTAACATCCTAAGATCCTTATTTTCGAAGGAACCGACCAGGCGAGGCGGAGCAGGGCCTTCGGTCCCAGGGTTGCCGCGACCGTCCCCGGCCTTTCCGGATCGGTAACTTCGCCGATACGCACCCGGTTTTGGCCGGATCAATCACGCTTTGAGGGAACGATGTCGCTGGATAAGAGCTTGAAGAAGGCGGGAAGTCTGGCTCGTGCTCGCAACGTACTGACGCGCGCGGAACGGTTGGCGGTCCTGCAAGAAGACGAACGCTGGCGACCCGATGTCGGGGTCTACAATCTCCCCAAGACCAAGTATCGACGGCTGGCTGCCGGTCAGTCCGGTCCGAAGCGGCCTGAGAGTCAGAGCGACGGCTGAGCGATCCCCAGCGCGCAACGCCGCGACGCCTGGATAACCCGCCAACGCGCCGGATCAGTGCGCGGGCCGAGCTTCGCTGCGGCGCGCTCAGCGATCGGTGGGAAGTTCGTTGATCTCGGCGATGAGCGCGAAATCGCGCTCGGTCAAACCACCCACGTCGTGAGTCAACATCTCGATCCGAACGTTGCGATACTGCACGATGAGATCCGGGTGGTGGTCGGTTTTCTCGATCAAGGCGGCGACCTGATTCACGAATTCCAGGGCACGCCGGAACGAGGGGAATTGCCACGTCCGTACCAGCATATCGCCATGACGTTCCCAACCCTTGGCGTCCGGCAGCCTCGCAACGATATCGGCTTCGCTGAGTTTGGACATGACATCACCTCGCTGAAAGGCTCGAAATGGCGGGCCGGGCGCTGTTCGCGTCATTCCTGGGAGGGGCGGCCTGACAATGCAACTTCAAACAATTATTATTTCGTCGGGGAAAGTCATCCACAAGGGTTGAGCACCACGCGGCAACGGGGGTGAGCCCGATGACGATCACGATTAGCGCGTTCTGCACGGCCATCGTGATCGTTAGCGTCCTGGGAGGGATCCTGCCGCTGGCGACGGCCTTGAATCACACCCGTCTGCAAGTGTACCTGAGCTTTTCGGCCGGTGCGATGCTGGGCGCCGCGTTCTTCCACATGATTCCGGAGGCAGTGCGGGTCGGATCGGCCGAGACGGTCCGCTGGACGGCTCTCGGCTTGCTCGCCCTGTTTTTTCTGGAGCGGTTCTTCTCGTTCCATCACCACGAAACGGAAGAACCGGCCGGCGAGAGAGTCTCGAGGGTGGCGCATCCCGCTCATGCAGGCACGCACGATCACTGCGGGTCGGGCGCGAAGGGATCGAATCCCTTCGTCGTGCTCTCGTGGGGCTCGGCGGCATTCGGGTTGGCGGTGCATTCCCTGGCGGGCGGCATCGCCCTGGCCAGCGCGGTCGCCGCCGATTTTCGGGTCGGCAACGGCATGATGGGGGCCGGGTTGGGCGTCTTCCTGGCAACCCTCGTCCACAAGCCGGCCGACGCCCTGACGATCACCACACTGATGCTCCGCGCGGGCGCCGAGCGGCGATCCACCCATCTCGTCAATCTCGGCTTCGCCCTGATGATCCCGGCGGGAGTGGCCCTCTTCTGGATCGGCACGCAGGCTTCGGCGTGGTTCTCTCCCGAGTCATGGACCGCCGGCGCGCTGGCCTTCTCGGCCGGAACATTCCTGTGCATCGCGTTGAGTGACCTCTTGCCAGAGCTTCAATTCCACTCGCACGACCGATTCAAACTCTCCGCCGCCCTCCTGGCCGGGTTCGCATTGATGGCAGGAACGGCCCTGCTGGAGCCGGACGTGAACGACCATCCCGATCGTCCTCCTGTCCACTCTCCCATTCGCACACCCAAGATATGAATCGGCCGGATTGCGCGGGCGAGTCACGTCGACAAGCCGAAGAACCCGTTCACCCTGAGGGCCGGAGAACGGGGCTGGGGAGCGTGGGAGGTCTTCGGACGTTACGGTTACCTGGATATCGGGGCTTCGGTCTCCAGCTACGGGCTGGCGAGCACGACGGGCAATGCCAACCGCGTCTGGCAGACCGACATCGGCATCAACTGGTGGATGACTCAATATCTCAAGATGGACTTGGACTGGAACCACCAGGAGTTCAACAATCCTATCACTTTTGCAAAAGGGAGATACCAGCCGACGGCCAATGTCTTCTGGTGGCGCGTCCAGCTCTACTTCTGACCGTCGGGCTCCGGCCCCTGCCTCCACGCCGGTGCGGAGGATCGGAAGCCCTGCCAGGCGACGCCGAGCTTACGCATGCGAGCGCGGAGCGTGTGTGGATTGATCTCCAGGAGGGCGGCGGCTCCCGAAGGCCCTTCGACGCGTCCCCCGGTCCGTGTCAGGGCCGCCTCGATGTGCCGGGCCATGGCGATCCCCAGGGGGGCCAGCGGCTCCGTCGTGTCCGCTGGTGGGATGGACGCCTCGGCATTCGAAGGCGCCGACGAAGCGGTTGGAGGCCGATGCCCCAGGGCTCGGGCCACGTCGAGCCGGACCCCGCCGCCGAGGATCGCCGCGCGTTCGATCACGGCTGCGAGTTCGCGCACGTTGCCGGGCCAGGAATAGGCGACCAGCAAATTGACATCTTCCGCGGAGGGTGCCATCATCGGCAGCCCCAACCGCTTGGCGGCCCTCACGGCGAAGTGGGCCGCCAAGGGCGGGATGTCGGCCGGTCGGTCGCGCAGGGGCGGCAGGCGGATCGGAAAGACCGCCAGGCGATACCACAGGTCCTGGCGGAACCGCCCGTCGCCGGTCATCTCCGCCAGTTCACGGTGGGTTGCGGCCACGATCCGGACGTCGACATGCAACTGCCGCTCGCCGCCGACCCGCTCGAACGTGCCATCCTGGAGGATCCGGAGCAGCCTCACCTGGGCGGCCGGCGTCAGCTCACCGCACTCATCGAGGAAGAGCGTGCCCCCGTCTGCCCGCTCGAACCACCCCTTTCGCGTCCCGACCGCCCCGGTAAAGCTCCCCTTCTCGTGGCCGAACAACTCCGAGTCCACCAGGTCAGGCGGGATGGCACCGCAATTGACCCTCAGGAACGGACCCACGGCCCGCCGGGATCGCTCATGGATCGCCCGCGCCACGACCTCCTTGCCCGCACCCGTCTCACCGAGGATCAGGACGGGCGTATCCGATCGTGCGACCAGCTCGATCTGATCCATCACCGGTTTCAGGCCGGTGTCCGCCCCGACGATCGAGTCGCTGATGTCATGCCGGCCCAATCGGGAGAGCAGCGACATCTTGTCCGCCTCGAGCGCCTCGCGGAGTGAGACCAGCTCGCGCAGCCGGTGATCGTTCTCCAGTGCCACCGCAAACGGCTCGAGCAGCGCCTGCACGAGCTCGAGGTGATCATCGCGCGGCTCCTGCCGGGATGAACCGATCAGGATCAGGATCCCCGGCGGCGCATCCGGTACGATGAGCGGGCCGGCCAGGACCTGCCCCTCGATCCCTTCCGGCAACAGTTCGGGTAGTCGTCGCCGGAGGTTCCGGTCTGTGCCGCGAAGCACCTTGCCCCGGCCGCACCATGCGGCCAGTTGCTCCAACTCGGCCGCGGCCACGTTGCTCCGGACCGGTCCGGACGAAGGCGACCCCTCCGGCGCCGGACGACAGTGGCCCGTGGCCACCGTCTCGATGCAAGATCGCGCCGGGTCGAGCCTCCGGATCAGGATCAACTCGATCGGCAAGCGACGCATCAGGATCGGGGCAAGCCGCTCGATCGATTCGCCGATCTCGATGTGGCGGCAGACCTCCCTCCAGACATCAAGAAGCAGGCTGGCATGGCGCTCCATCCGACTCTCCCGTCAAATATGATGGTTATCCGAGCAAATATCACGGATATCCTGGCAAATGTCACGGTCCTCGGCAAGCTCCGACCGTCTCATCGAGAATCGAGCCGGATTTCGCAGCGATGCCGGATTCTTCTCGGTTCGGCACGGCACCTGCAAATCGGTGAGCACGATTCGCGCCGAAGTGGCCCCGCAAGGGAAGGGGCTCGGTCTGGATGCCGAGAAGTCGGGATGTCGGCGTTCTGATTGTGCCGAGTCAACAGCCCGGTAGGACGTTCGTGGTCGGGGAGAGGTACCAATGCCGTCTTTATCCATCGAGAATGATTCACAGGACTCGGGGGTTAACCGGCGGACTCCGACTGGTGTGGCGATCGATCTCGAGCCGATCCGGGCGGCGATCAACGGAATCCGGTTCGGCGAGGTGAGAATCGTCATCCAGAACGGCGTCGTGATTCAGATTGATCGCATGGAAAAACAACGGCTCAAGTGAATATGCTCTGATTGAGCAGGTTTCTGGCCGGCCCGACACCTTGAAAGCCATCTGCGATCCCTTGTCTCCCCGTTGATGGGACACCCCGACACGCCGCGAACCACAGTCACCACCGAGACTCCGATCCCACAAGTCACCGACTCGTCATCGAGAGGTCCCATACCGATCCCCGCGGACCGCTGACTGGAGAAACCAGAGGCAGGCGCAGACCAGGGAAGTCTGGCATGTCGACGACTTATCGTCTGAGCTCTGGATCCTTTCATCGCCCCGGCCGAGTAGATCGCGAGGAGTCGCGAGCCGTCGGGCGATCCGGGATGACCCGAAGACGGCGCACGCGATTCGGGTTCACTCTGATCGAACTACTGGTGGCGATCGCGATCCTCGCGGTCTTGATCGCCCTGCTGTTACCGGCTGTGCAGGCGGCACGCGAGGCGGCGCGGCGGATCCAGTGTGTCAACAACCTCAAGCAGATCGGTCTGGGCCTGCACAACTACCACCAGGTCAATGATTGCTTCCCGCCGGAGGCGCTGGCGTATTTCCCGAACGGGGACATCAATTCGACAACTATTTATAATAATCACGGCCCTAGTGTGCACGCCCGCATGCTGAATTACCTCGAGCAAGCGTCGCTCTACAACGCCCTGAATTTCCAAGTCGGCATCTTCAATGACGCGGCTGGGGGCGGGGACGTGATCAACATGTCCTGATCCTCGACGGATCCGTCCGGTTCCTCAAGGATAGCACCAGCGGTCCAACCGTCTGGGCGCTCGGCTCGGTCAGGCAGGGCGAGGTGGTCTCCGCGGACTCCTACTGACGCCCGGCCGGCGGAACACCGACCCACACCATACCCAAAGCAAGGCGGACATTTTCATGGTTTATCGATCTCGATTCATTGGCTCACTCGGGTTCGCGATCCTCGCCGCGGTGCCGTCCGCGGCCTGGGGACAGGCGCCACGCGACAATGCGTCGGTGGAGTTCTTCGAGGAGAATGTCCGGCCGATCCTGGTGGACCACTGCTATGCGTGTCACTCGGCCGACACCAAACCGGCGGGTGGACTCCGGGTGGACGATCGCAACGGGCTGCTCGTCGGCGGGGACAACGGAGCAGCCGTGGTGCCTGGGGACCCGGAGTCTAGCTTGTTGCTCCGGAGGGTGACCCACGCGAACCCGAAACGGCGGATGCCCAAGGAAGGCCAACCGCTGAACAAGGAGCAGATCGCCGCCCTGACTCGATGGGTCCGCGAGGGAGCTCAATGGCCGTCGGTGAAGGTTCCCACGTCGCTGGGTCGGCCGAAAGATTGGTATGAGCCGCTCCGGAAGGAGCACTGGGCCTGGCAACCGCTCACCAATCCCGAGTTGCCGGCCGTGCGTGAAACGTCGTGGCCGAGGGATGAACTCGATCGTTTCGTCCTGGCCGGGCTCGAGGAGGCGGGACTGAAGCCGGTCGAGGACGCCGACAAGATCACCGTCCTTCGCCGGGTCACGTTCGACCTGATCGGCCTGCCGCCGACCCCGGATGAGATCGATAGATTTCTGGAAGATGCCTCCCCGAATCCCTTCGGCCGGGTTGTTGATGGGCTGCTCGCCTCGCCGCACTTCGGCGAGCGCTGGGGGCGGCACTGGCTCGACGTGGCCCGATACGCTGAGTCCACCGGCCCGTCTCGGAACATTCCCTACCCGCACGCCTGGAAGTACCGCGACTATGTCATCGACGCGGTGAACGCCGACGTGCCGTTCGATCGGTTCGTCACCGAGCAGATTGCCGGCGATCTCCTTCCCGCCGCGTCGACCGCGGAGCGAGACCGACTGCTGACCGCCACGGGTTTCCTTGCCCTCGGGGTCAAGGACGTGAACCAGCGGTTCAAGGTCCGGTTCCTGATGGACAACGTGGACGATCAGATCGACGCCGTGAGCCGGTCAATCCTCGCCCTGACGGTGAGCTGCGCCCGCTGCCACGACCACAAGTTCGACCCGATCCCGACCACCGACTACTACGCTCTGGCCGGGATCTTCACCAGCACCGACAACTGCGCGGGGCTACGCAGCAAGATGGGCGGAGGTGGGCTCGCATATTACGATCCCTCGCTACTTGTGAAGCTCTCGGGAGACCTGCCGCCGCCCCCCGAGAAGGAGGTGCGGGAGCTGACAGCCAAGGTCGCCGAGGCGAAGAAAGCCTGGGACGAGATCCGCGGTACCCGGGAAGGTCTGGCCAAGGGGCCGAACGGCCTTCCGAAGCAGCGGGAGTATCGCCGCAAGTACGACCGACTCTATGGCGAGCTGCTCGCCTTCACCGATCCGGCCGCTCGCGGCCATGCGGTCCACGGCGTCCGGGATGCCGGGCAGGTTGGCGATACCGAGGTCCGCATCCGCGGTCAGGCGGAGCGGCTCGGGCCGGCGGTCCCTCGCGGGTTCCTGACGGCCTTCGAGGTCCCTGGTGCCCCGAAGGTCGATCCGAAGCACAGCGGGCGCCTGGAACTGGCCCGTTGGCTCACAGGCGCCGGCAATCCTCTCACCTCGAGGGTGATCGTCAACCGCATCTGGTATCACCTGTTTGGCCGTGGGATCGTCTCGACCGTGGACAACTTCGGCGCCACGGGAGACCCGCCCTCGAACCCCGAGCTGCTCGACCACCTCGCAACCCGCTTCCTCCAGGACGGGCGGTCGATCAAGCGGCTCGTGCGTACGATCGTCCTCAGCCGGTCGTATCAGCTCGGCTCCCGGGCGGTCCCGGAGCACCTCGTTGCCGATCCGGCGAACGCACTGATCTGGCGGCACAGCCCTCGTCGCCTGGATGCCGAGGAGGTCCGCGACGCGATGCTCGCCTCGGCCGGCAGCCTGACGCCCCAGCAACAGGGCAGCTCACCAGTTCAGGAACTGAAGATGGTCGAGGTCCGCGACAACGGTCCGGAGGCCCGCGCCCTCCTGGAGAAGGCAGATGCGAGCACGCATCGCAGTGTCTATCTGCCGTTGATGCGGGGGATCACGCCCCGGCCGTTGGAGGCCTTCGACCCGGTCGAGCAGACGCTGGTCACGGGGCGACGCCAGATTACCACGGTCCCGGGCCAATCACTCTACCTCCTGAACTCCCCATTCGTACGTCGGCAATCGCTCGCGATGGCCAGGCGCCTCCTCGATCTGGAAGGCGCCGACGAAGATCGGATTCGGGCGATGTTCCGCCTGGTTCTGGGACGTTCACCGAAGGAGGGCGAGATCGAGAGGAGCCGTGCCTTCCTCGCGGAGTACGAGACCGATCAGGCCGAGCTGGGCACCGCGGCCTCCTTCGAACCGCAAGTCGCGAGCGCCGACGACCCAACCACGCCGGCGAAGCCGAAACCACAGCCCGAGAACCCGGACGAGATCGACCAGACCGATGAGCCAATCGTCGAGCCCGTGATCCGGGCGCGCGATGCCCGCACTGCGGCCTGGCTCGCCCTCGGTCAAGTGCTGTTCGGCTCCGCCGAGTTCCGTTACATCCAGTGACCCCCAATCACCCGACCCCTTTAATTTAAGGAGTACTGATATGTTCGTTAAAAATTTCCATTTTTCCCCGCTTTCGCGACGCCAGGTCCTCCAATTGGCGGGCGCGGGGTTTGGTTACCTGGCGTTCGCCGGCCTGCTCGGACAGGCCGCCGCTCGAGCCTCCGGCGGAGGCGCGCCGCATCCTCTGGCACCGAGGCGGCCGCACTTCAAGCCGAAAGCGACGCGGATCATCTTCCTGTTCATGCAGGGGGCGATCTCGCAAGTGGATACCTTCGAGTATCGGCCGCAGCTCCAGAAGGACGGGGGCAAGCCCGGCCCGGGCGGCGGCACCTTGACCGCCTCGAAGTTCAAGTTCCGCCAGCACGGCCATTCGGGGGCCTGGTTCTCCGAGTTGCTCCCGCACATGGCGGCCCACGCCGATAAGCTCTGCTGGCTCCGCGGACTATACACCGATACGCCGGCACACCCCCAGGCGGTGGTCCAGTTGCACACCGGCAGCGCCAACGCCGCTCTCACCCGGCCGAGCATGGGGGCCTGGCTCCTCTACGGGCTCGGCACCGAGAACCAGGACTTGCCCGGGTACGTCACCATCAATCCGCCGCCCAACTTTGGCGGGGCCGTGAACTACGGCAGCGCGCTTCCTCCCCGCCCAGTACCAGGGCACACGCATCAACGATCAGGGATACTTCCCGAACCTGAAACCCCAGGTCACAACCCGGCAGCAGCGCCGGCAACTGGACTTGATCCAGGCCATGAACCGCACCCTTGCGGCGAACCCGAGTGCGCCGGACGAGGTCGACGGCATCATCCAATCGTACGAGCTGGCGTTTCGCATGCAGGGGAAGGTACCCGAACTGCTCGACATTTCCCGAGAACCCCAGCCCGTGCTCGACGCCTACGGCGTGAAGCCCGGCCCGGCCGGAGCCTTTGCACGCCAGTGCCTCATGGCTCGACGGCTCTGCGAGGCCGGTGTGCGGTTCGTCGAGATCTGCCAGCCTGGCTGGGATCACCACACCAACCTGCACCAGGGATTGATCGACCGCTGCGCGTCCGTCGATCAGCCGACCGCTGCCCTCCTGGCCGACCTCGACCAGCGCGGGTTGCTGGATGAGACTCTGGTCCTGTTCGGCAGCGAGTTCGGACGCCAGCCGACCGCCCAGGGCGAAAACGGCCGCGACCACAACATCACCGGCTACCCAATGTGGCTTGCCGGTGCCGGCGTCAAACCAGGGTTCTCATACGGAGCGACCGACGAATACGGCATCCGCGCCGTTGAGGGACGCATGCACACTAACGACCTTCATGCCACGCTTCTGGACCTCGTGGGCCTCGACCATCGCCGGTTGACCTACCCCTATGCCGGGCGGGACTTCCGCCTGACCGACGTGGCCGGGCGAGTCGTCAAAGAGATCCTGGCATGAGAGGTGCTAGATAGAGGAATCGCGCGATGGGATGGCCCCGCGAGATGTCGATGGCAGGACAGACCGCAAATGCTCATGGAGCCGACAGGCATGCTCGACCTTACTCTCCTGACGATCTCGTCGGACGATCAGCTACTCCGGCTACTCCAATGGCACCTCGGGCATTGCGAGGCCGGGCCGTCCCGGATGGCCGTGGCGGCCACGATCGAGGACGCCTGTCTCTCGCTGGAAAAGGCCGATCCGCCGCGGTTGATCGTCCTTCACTGGGGCCGCGGGGCCCGTTACGAGGGGTTGAATCGGCTCCTCTGGACGACGACCGTACTGGCGCATCGCGTCCCCGTACTGGTCGTCTCCGAATCGTATCGCGTCGAGCAGGCAACGCGACTCTATCGCATGGGCGTGACCGAGTATATCAGTCGCACCCATCATGAGCACCAAATCGGTCGTGTCCTCGACACGTACCTCCGTCGAGGGTCCTATCGCGGACCTGCAGCCAATGTCCCAGCCGATCAGCAACCACGACGATCGAAAGCTCAGTCTCGGGCGTCCCTGGCCATGTAGGCGCGAGTGGGATGGGCCCCGGACGCGATAGCTTGAACCACTACAGTTCTTGTTAAAACACGTAAAGGAGCTGGCCATGATTTCCCAACTGCAATCGATACCATCGCACGCAGCCGTCAAGGCGTCTCGATCGACGGAAACCCCATCGATGGTTACGTTTCTGTTGGATCGACTCTTTCGAGTCGCCTTCGTCCTCTGTATATTGCCCGTCCTGATGATCGTGCTCGTCGTCGGTACGATCGGCATAGTGATCCTCGCTGCCACAGGGATCCTCTCGAGCATCGTGGTCTCGGAAGCGTGTCATCCGCGGAGCAGGGCCGGTCTCGAGTCGTTCCGATCGTGAGACTGTCCACGATCGCTTCCCTCTTCCATGCGTCGAGGCCGCATGGGCAGAATCGACGTCGCGAATCCAGTAACCGTCAAATATGACGGTTTGTCCTAGCACATATCACGGTTTACCCGGGAAATATCACGGCCAGGGTGGGTTG
The DNA here is from genome assembly GCA_963845755.1 of uncultured Planctomycetota bacterium. Taxonomy (GTDB): domain Bacteria; phylum Planctomycetota; class Planctomycetia; order Isosphaerales; family Isosphaeraceae; genus CAWJTV01. The sequence goes on along the minus strand of CAWJTV010000029.1, from coordinate 305,232 downwards.
CCAGGGATTTGACCGCCTCGGAGGGCGGGAATTGTTGCGTTGTCGCAGCATTCGCGCGGTGGCACGCCACGTGCACTAGGGGTGATGTCGTTGGCGGGCGGAGGCGCCCGCATCGGTCCCGGAGCAGACCCCATACGTCGGGGTTCGGAGCATTCCGCGCCCTGGAACGTGAGATGTTGAAGAGCCGAGGATCACCGCATGCCTGGCGATGCGGCACGGGAGGGGTGCGCGATGACGATCCAGTCGATCGTCCGCATGCCCGGTGCTGCCGAGGGCTGTCTTTTACTAAAGTGATCACATTTTCTGATGACCGTTTACAGATTTGAAAGGAGATTGAGCATGGTTTCCCCGAGGATTCGGCCGCAAAGACCCGGCTTCACGCTGATCGAGCTCCTGGTGGTGATCGCGATCATCGCGGTCCTGATCGCGCTATTGCTGCCGGCTGTCCAGTCGGCACGCGAGGCGGCCCGGCGGGCGCAGTGCACCAATAACCTCAAGCAGATGGGCCTGGCGTTGCATAACTATGAGAATAGCAACGGCGTGTTCCCACCAGCCTGCAAGTCGATCAATCTGACGACCTCGCCCCCATCGGTGATGTTCCCCGACACCGGCTTCAGCGTCCAGGCCCGGGTGCTTAGCTACATCGAAGGGGGTTCGCAGTACAACGCGCTGAATTTCGCGTACGAGTATAACGACGCCAGCGGCGGCAACTTCACGGGTGCCTCGCCAGTGATGACGGTATTTATCTGCCCGTCCGACCCCCGTCCCGCGGGACGTGACACCGCCCAGAATGACCCCAACGCCTCGCCCTTCGAGAAGACCCAGACAGCCGGTTACGGCTACATGGATTACGCGCCGTCGGTGTATACCGATATCAATGTGGTCGGTGGCACTCTGGTCACCGGCGGCCTCGGTGCGACGACGATCGTTCCCTACCGTAACAAGAATGTGGCCGCCAAGGGTCTACTCAAGGACGGTAAGACCCTCATCAGCGAGGACACCGACGGGTTGAGCAACACGATCGCGATTATCGAGTGCGCCGGCCGCGACGAGCGGTTCGTCAGCCAGTACTTCGAAGGTCAGTATCCCGTCGTTCGGGGACAGGGGCCCGCGGGTGGGCCAACAGCACGACACCGATACTGGAGGTGGGCCGACCCGGGCTGTGCGTTCGGCACGTCGGGCCAGCCCAACAACAAGGGAATTCCGACCAATGAGGGAGTGGCCTGGCCCTCGACCATCGTGACGGCCGGCAACCAGGCGGGCCCGAATGAGGAGCCGTACTCCTTCCACCCTGGTGGCATCAACGCCCTGTTCGGCGACGGTTCCGTCCACTTCATCAAGGACAGCATCAACCTGGTGGCGTTCCGGTCGCTCCTCACCCTGTCGGGCAACGAGACCATCTCTTCCGATCAGTACTGAGTGAGGCGCGTCTCGCGCGGCCCGGGGTCGGAGGACTTCGGGCCGTCACTTCGGATCGGCCTCCGAGGCCGCTCGGCTCAAGGATTGGTGAGCCCTCTCGACCGGTTTGATTGGTTGCTCATCTATCTCTGGGGAGATTCTGAAATGACTGCATCGACCATAGTTCATGCGGACCGGAGGCATTACGGCTCTCGGTGGCTGGCCGGCCCGGTCGTGGCCCTGCTGGCGGGGCTGGGCGGCTGTCACAACTCGGATTCGCTACCGTCCCTCCACGTCTACGAGGTCAAGGGCAAGGTCCTGCTCGCCGATGGTAAGCCGTTGAGCGAGGGATGGATCTACTTCGTGCCGAAGGGCGACCTGCCCTTGACCCCCAGCGGTGTCATCAGTTCGGACGGGACGTTTTCCCTGGTTACGGGTGGATCGGGAGACGGCGCGCCGGCCGGGGACTACAAGCTCCGCGTCGAGTCACCCCGGTTGCAGCAGGCGGCCGCGACATCCAGGAAGAAGCCGCCCTTTCCGGGCAAGTACGGCGACGAGGACAGCTCCGGCCTGGTCGTCACCGTGCGAGCCGAGAGCAATCAACTCGAGCCGATTCGTTTGAGGTGAGGCCGCGGAGCCCCTTTCATCGAGCGGTGGGAATCCAAGGTGGTGCCGTGCGTCGAATGCCCGGCCGCCCATGTCCCTGTCCCGAGGATCTCGGTTCATGAATCCGTCCAGCGACTTTACCAGACGACTGCTCGCCGAATTCTTCGCCGCGCGGCTCCAGGCGAGGTCGATCGAGACCGGCGCACCCCGGCCGATGCGTCCGGACACCGACCCGACCCTCTTACCCCACGTGAAACCGGACTCTTCACTCCTCCCGGACGACGGCAATCCGGGCGGCGCGGAAGCCTCCGGGAGCGATTGAGCATCCTCCCCGGAGATCCCGGATCAGAAGGAGATGGTGATGCGGCGGAATGCCTGGATTTTCCTGGGGACGGCGGCCCTGGCCCTGTGCGGGCTCACGGCCGGGTGTTCCCCAGCGGCCGACCCCGATACCGACGTATTGGAGCTCGGCGCCTATTCGGTGGTGAAGGAGGCGTTCCATGATGGCCTCCTGCCCGCATTCGAAGCCGAGTGGAAGCGCAAGACCGGCCGCAAGGTGCGGTTCGAAGAATCGTACAACGCCTCGGGAGCCCAGGCCCGTTCGGTCGCCACGGGGTTCGATGCCGACGTTGTGGTGCTCTCCCATTCCGGCGACATGGAGCTCCTCGTGAAGGCCGGGCGAGTCAATGCCGACTGGGATGACGGCCCCGACAAGGGCATCATCAGCCACAGCCTCGTCGTCATCGGCCACAGGCCCGGTAATCCGAAAGGCATCAAGGACTGGGCCGACCTGGCCCGTCCGGGGGTGGGCGTCCTCTACCCCGACCCGAAGACCTCCGGCGGAGCCCGCTGGAACATCAACGCGATCTACGGCGCCGCCTTGCTGGAATCGAAGCGCGCCCACGACGGGAAACCCGATCGTGCCGCCGTCCGTGACCTGATGTCTCGGATCCAGGCCAACGTCGTCAATATGGACCCCTCCGGCCGCCAGAGCGTGGCCAACTTCGAACGTGGTACGGGCGACGCGCTCGTCACCTACGAGAACGAGCTGCTCCTGCGGCGCAAGGCGGGCCAGGAGATCCCCTACGTGATCCCGCCCGCAACCCTCGTGATCGAGAGCCCGGCGGCCGTCGTCGAGACCTCCCTCGCGAAGCACGGTAACCGGGAGTTGGCCGCGTCATTCCTGGCATTTCTGCGTTCGCCCGAGGGGCAGGGGATCCTGGCCGATTACGGCTTCCGCCCTGTCAAACCCGATCCGGCCGCTGTCGAGACTTCCGATAAGCCGCCGATGCCATCGAGCCTGTTCACCATGGCCGATCTCGGCGGCTGGGGCGCATTGCAGGACGAGGTCTACGGACCCGCGGGGACCTGGACATCGATCTTCACCTCGCAGGCGAAAGGGAGGTGAGATGATGTCCCGAACCGCGATCGCCACGGCTCCCGCGGACCTGCTGCTTCGCGGGGCCACCTTGTCCTACCTCGGCGTGATGGTCGTGCTGCCGATGCTGGCGATCGGCCTCGACGCCGCGCGACCGGGACTCGCCGCCTTCTGGTCGGCCCTGAGTGACCCCTTCGCCTGGCATGCCCTGAAGCTCACGTTCACCACGGCCCTGATCATGGTGGTCGTCGATGTCGTCCTCGGAACCGCTACGGCCTGGGTCCTGGTGCGTCACGACTTCCCCGGCAAGGGGCTGGTCAACGCCCTGATCGACCTGCCGTTCGCCGTGCCGACCATCGTCACCGGCGTGATGCTGGTCGCCTTATATGGTCCGGCGAGCGTGGCCGGGACCATCCTGGGCAAGTTCGGCTGGGGCGTCGTCTACCACCAGCCGGGCATTATCCTGGCGCTGCTGCTGGTCACGTATCCGTTCGTCATCCGCAGCGTTCAGCCGGTGCTCCTGGAACTGGACCGGGCCGAGGAGGAAGCCGCCTCGACGCTCGGCGCCGGACCGTGGAGGACCTTTCTTCGTGTGACGTTGCCGGCCCTCCGGCCCGCGGTCCTGACCGGCTCGGCGCTGGCGTTCAGCCGCGCCCTCGGCGAGTTCGGCAGCGTCGTGCTGGTCGCCGGTAACCGGCCCATGGAGACGGCGACAGCCCCGCTGTACATCTTCGGCGAGATCGAGGGGGGCAATCGCCACGGGGCGATGGTCGTCTCGGTCGTCCTGCTGGCCTCTTCGCTGGCGATCTTGATCGCCCTGAACCTTCTCCAGCGCCGGCAAGGAGGGTTCGATGGCCACTGAGGTCCTCCGTCCCATCGCTCGCCCGATCGAGCCGGCAACGCCCGCGCGCCCTCGGAGTCTCCCGCTGGGCCGCTGGTTGCTGAATATCGTCGTCCTGGGCTGGTTCGCCCTGTTGATCCTGGTGCCGGCGGGTGCGCTGGCCCGCCAGGTGCTGGCGGGAGGCTGGCGGCCGTTCGCCCAGGCGCTGGCCGCGCCGGAGTTCCAGCGTGCCTTCGGCTTGTCGCTGGGGATCACGGCCGTGGCGACCGCGATCAACACGATCTTCGGCGTGGCCTTCGCCCTGGTCCTGGTCAGGCAACGCTTCTGGGGCCGATCGCTGGCCGATGGCCTGGTGGATCTGCCCTTCGCCGTCTCGCCGGTGATCGCCGGCCTGATGCTGGTCATCCTCTACGGGCCGGAGGGATGGCTGGGGCGCGGGATCGAAGCCGCGGGCTACCGGGTGGTCTATGCGGTGCCGGGCATGGTCCTGGCCACGATGTTCGTGACCCTCCCGTTCGTGGTCCGCGAAGTCGTCCCCGTGCTCCGCGAGTTCGGCACCGATCAGGTGGAAGCGGCCTACACGTTGGGGGCAGGCCGCATGCAGACGTTCTGGCGCGTGACGCTGCCCCTGATCCGCTGGGGTCTCTGCTACGGCGTGACGCTGACGATCGCCCGATCGCTCGGCGAGTTCGGGGCCCTGCTCGTCGTCTCGGGCAACCTCATCGGCCACACCCAGACAGCCACGCTCTACATCCACGACGGGATCGAAAGTTTCCGACCGGAAGGGGCGTACGCCGCCAGCCTGCTGCTGGCGGGGATCTCGTTTGCATTGCTCGTGGGCATGGATCGGATCCGCCGGCGATTGGCGATCCGAGAGGGAACGCAAAAGCACTAGAGGGATTTCCGAATTCTTGCCTTCGACCTGGCGCTCAGGCCGGGTGGCCGGCACGCAATCATCGCATTCACCAGATTCAAGATTCAGAATTCGAGATCCGAGATTCCCAATGGAGTGATTCTGGAGTTTTGATATTTAAATCTTGAATCCTGAATCTCAAACCTTATTCAGTCGCGGCCGAAGGCCGCGTGAGGGAGAGGGCGCCGACATGGCTATCCGCGTTGAGAACCTCGCCAGGCGGTTCGGGTCGTTCCAGGCCGTCGACAATGTGACGTTCGCGGTCCCGGCGGGGGAGCTTGTGGCCCTGCTCGGCCCGTCGGGCTCGGGTAAGAGCACGCTGCTCCGGATCATCGCCGGCCTGGAGCCGGCCGACTCCGGGACCGTGGAACTGACCGGCGAAGACGCGACCGATTTGCCCGTGCAGCGCCGCGGGGTCGGGTTCGTCTTCCAGCACTATGCCCTGTTCCGCCACATGACAGTCCGCCGGAACATCGCCTTCGGCCTGGAGGTCCAGAAGCTTCCCCGGGCGGAGATCCGCGCACGGGTCGAGGAATTGCTCGAGCTGATCCAGATGAGCGGCTACGCGGATCGATATCCGTCGCAGCTCTCGGGTGGCCAGCGGCAGCGCGTGGCCCTGGCGCGGGCACTGGCCCCGCGGCCCCGGGTCCTGCTCCTCGACGAGCCCTTCGGCGCCCTCGATGCCCGCGTGCGCGACGAGTTGCGCACCTGGCTCCGCCGGCTGCACGACGAGGTCCATGTCACCAGCCTGTTCGTCACGCACGACCAGCAGGAGGCATTCGAGGTCGCGGGCCAGGTGATCGTCTTGAACAAGGGCCGCGTCGAGCAGATGGGTCCGCCCCAGCAGTTGTACGAGCATCCGGCGACGCCGTTCGTGGCCGAGTTCCTCGGCTCGGTCAACGTCCTGCGCGGCCGTTGCCGCGATGGTCAGGCGGTCCTGGGAGACGGGATCCTCGCGCCGATGGGACACTCCGCACCCGACGGACCGGTAACCATCTACGTCCGACCCCACGACATCGACGTGACCCGCCAGCTCAACGGCCATCCCTCCTGGCCCGGGCGGGTCTGCCAGGTGGTCCCGCTGGGCGGGCTCGTTCGTCTGGAGCTCCTCCTCAAGGACGGTACGGAGGTCCGCGCCCAGGTCTCCCGCGAGCGCCGAGCCGAGCTGGACTTGCAGCCCGGAGACGACATCTTCGTCGTTCCCCGCGACTTGAAGGTCTTCGGCGCCTCCCAGGCTCTACCCGCCGCCACGATCGGTTGAAGAGCGGGGAAAGATCACCGTGGGCAGGTCAACAAATCTCGCCTCACTCCGCCTGAGATTAACGACCGTAAGATCGCCCGATCCCCTCAACATCTTACGGGGATTCTTCATGTCAACCGACGCGATCGGCCCTCCATCGGTCTGGTCTTGACCACCGGGTTCCTGTAAAATGGATCAAGGTGGAACTCCTCGCGCATCCGGATATCGCGCGTCGGAGTTGCACCGCCGCGGAGGACGCCCCGGGAATCCTGGGCGGTGTCCCCTCGCATCGAACTCGGTTCGGGACGCCGCGATTCGATGCAAGCACGAACATCGACGCAGATCAGTCGAATGAACGAAGGATCCAACATCATGCCAGTGAAGACCGTCACTGCCTCGATCGTCCGCGGGCTCGTGATTGCGGGCTGTCTGATGTCTCTGATCGGATTCAGTGGGTCCGTGCAGGGCAGCTCCCCTGCGGTGCTGAAGCAAACCACACTCCCCGGTCTGGATCATGAGCGAATCCCGCTCGCCGCGCCGGCGGGCGGGGCCACGGTGTTGATCTTCTACTCCACGGAATGTCCCATCTCCAACGCCTACAGTCCCACCCTCGATGAGCTCGTCGCCAGGTTCGGGAAACCGTCGGTGCAGTGGGTCGGGGTTTGCGTCGACCCGGACCTGAGCGATTCCGAAGTACGCACCCACTCGCAGGACTTCCGGCTGAAGCTCCGGGTCGCGCGCGATCGCTACGGCTGGTTCGCCCGCAAGATCGGTGCGACCATGACGCCCGAGGCGTTCGTCCTGGACGACAAGGGACAGGTCCGCTACCACGGTCGGATCGACGACCAGTACGTCGCCCGCCGCGTGAGGAACGCTGCGCCGAGTGGCAGCGAGCTGAAGGACGCGATCGCGGCGGTTTTGGGCGGGAAAGAGGTCGCCGCGCCGCACGTCGCCGCCATCGGCTGCCCGATCCCCGAGGCTCCCGAGGTCACGGCCCGACCGACGTACACCAAGGACGTCGCGCCGATCCTCCAGAAGAACTGCCAGGAATGCCACCGCCAGGGCCAGGTCGGGCCCTTTTCCCTCGAAACTTACGAGCAGGCGCGGAAGCGGGCGAAAGACCTCGTGACCGTCATCGAGGATCGCCTGATGCCCCCCTGGAAGGCATCGCCGCATATCGGGGTCAAGTTCAAGGACGAGCGGCTCCTCTCGGACAAGGAGATCGTCACCATCACCGCATGGTCCGAGGCCGGTGCTCCGGAAGGCGATCCACGGGACCTCCCGCCGCCGCCCAAATTTGCCGACGACTGGCAGCTCGGCACGCCCGACCTGATCGTCGATATGGGGGCGGACTTCACGATCCCCGCCTCGGGGGACGACATCTACCGCTGCTTCGTGATCCCGACCAAGCTGGAGAAGGATCAATACGTCACGGCGATCGAGTATCGGCCCGGCAATCGCCGGGTCGTCCATCACCTCCTGGCTTACGTGGACATCTCGGGCAAGGCTCGGGAGCGGGATGCGGCCGATCCGGGTCCCGGTTACTCCTGCTTCAGCGGACCGGGTGAGCCGGTCCACGGTGACCTAGGCGGCTGGGCACCCGGCATTCAGCCCAGCCCGTTGCCCGACGGCATCGGCCGGTCGCTGCCTCGCGCGTCCGATATCATCGTCCAGGTCCATTACCATCCCAACGGCAAGGCCGAGACCGACCGCACACGGATCGGCCTCCATTTCGCGCAAGCCGATCCGGCAGACCCTTCATTGGGCCGCCGCGGCCAACCCGGGACTCGAGCTGCCGCCGGGAAACTCCCACATCGAGGCCAGGGCCGCCTGGCCGATCCCGGTTGACGTGGTCGCGTATGCCGTGACGCCCCACATGCACCTCCTGGGGCGCGACATCGCCATGTCGATCAAGTACCCCGACGGCCGCGAGCAGGACCTGATCAAGATCGATGCCTGGGACTTCAACTGGCAGTATTCCTACTTCTTCGAGAAGCCGCTGGAGATCCCCAAGGGCTCCGTGCTCAACGTCGTCTCCCACTATGACAATTCCGCATCCAACCCACATAATCCGAACAAGCCGCCGAAGCTGGTCAAGTGGGGTGAGGCGACCACCGACGAGATGATCGTCGGCTTCATCGCCGTGACCAAGAAGGGACAGGACCTCACCAAGTCCGGCGAGAAGGACGATCTCATGGAGATTTTCCACAAGCAGATGCAGGAATTCCGCGAGAAGCATGAGAAGGCGATGAAGGAAGCCCGGGAGAAAGACGCGGCGTCGAGATCAACGGCACCCGCCGCCAAATAGGCTCGGCCGAAACCCTCCGGCCGGATCGCCATGCGATGAACGAACGAATCCGCGACTTCGTGCTGGGCACGGCCGGGCATATCGACCACGGCAAGACGGCGCTGGTCCGCGCCCTGACGGGCGTCGACACCGACCGGCTCCCCGAGGAGAAACGGCGCGGGATCACCATCGACCTGGGCTTTACGTCGCTCCCACTGGGCGACTACCGGCTCGCGCTCGTAGACGTGCCCGGTCACGAGCGATTCATCCGGAACATGCTGGCGGGGGCATCGGGGCTCGACCTCGCCATGCTGATCGTCGCCGCCGACGACTCGGTGATGCCCCAGACCCGGGAGCACCTGGAGATCCTCCGCCTCTTGAGGTTGTCGGGCGGGGTCGTGGTCCTGACGAAGTGCGACCTGGCCGAGCCGGGCTGGCTCGACATGGTGGAGGAGGAGGTTCGATCGCTGGTGCAGGGGACCTTCCTGGAGGGCGCCGCGATCGTGCGGACCTCCGCGCTAACCGGCCAGGGAATCGACGTGCTCAGGCAGGAGCTGGAGGCGCTCTGCGACACGGTCGAGCCCGGCCACGACACGGGCGTCTTCCGGCTGGCGATCGACCGCTCGTTCACGGTGGCCGGACACGGGACCGTGGTGACGGGGACGGTCGCCTCGGGCCGGGTCACAGTAGGTGACGAGCTCGAATGGCTTCCGACCGGCCGGCCGGTCCGCGTCCGGGGGCTCCATCGCCACGACCAGCCGGTCGAACTGGATCGGCCGCGGCTCGCGGGCCGCCATCAATTTGGCCGGCGTCCATCATACGGAGATCCGCCGGGGCCAGGAACTGGCCGCGCCGGGATACCTCGAACCGACGCGAATCCTCTCGGTTGACCTGGTCGCGTCCAGCGAGTCGGTCCACCGGCTGCGGCACCGCGGCCGCTACAAGCTGCACCTGGGTACCGCCGAGGTTCCCGTGGTGCTCTCGCTCCTGGAGCCCGACGAGGCGAATCTGGACCGGCCGCGGCTCGCCCAACTCTTCGCGGCCGAGCCGATCGTCGCAGTCCACGGAGAGCCGTTCGTGCTCCGCGAGGAGAGTCCGCCGGCCACGCTCGGTGGCGGGCGCGTCGTCCAGCCGGTCTCGCGCCGCTACCGGCGCCGCGACCTCACGGCGATCGAGCGGCTCTGGCGATTAGATTCGAGCGACCCGCTCGTTCGCCTGGCGACCGCCCTGACCTTCCTGGGCCTCGCTCACTGGACCGAGCGCCGCCTGTCCGCACTCACGGGGCTGGCCGTCGACCGAGTCGAAGCCGGCCTGGCGGCGCTGGCGGACTCGGGCGCACTCGTCGAGCTACCCCTTGGCCCCCGGCGCACCGTGCCGCGTACTCCGCGAATTCGTAGCCGACCTCGAGGACCGCGTGTTGCGCGCGTTAGCCCGGCTGCATGCGGCCCACCCGCGACAGACGGCGATCCCGCGCACCCACCTGGCGGCGTCGCTCCCCGACCTGGCGAGCGACGCCCTCGTGGCTGGGCTGCTCGACCGGCTGAAACACCAGGGCAAGATCATCGCCGACGCGCGCACCGTGGCGCTTTCCGGCCACGAGCCGCGGCTCAGCCAGGCCGAGCGCCGGCTCAAGCAGGAGCTGGCGGAAGCGATCCGCGCCGGCGGGATGAGCCCCCCCGACGCCGCCGAGCTCGCCGCCTCCGCCGGTCCTCGCGGTGCGGTCGTCCCCGATCTGCTCGCCCTGCTCCGGGACGAGCAACGGATCGCCGAGATCAACACCGGACTGTATCTCGACGCCGATACGGACATCGAGCTCCGTCGCCGCGTCCGCGACCGGCTCGCCGACGGCTCCTCCCTGACCATGGCCGAGCTCCGCGATCTCCTCGGCACCACCCGCCGCTACGCCGTCCCGATCGGCGAATACCTCGACCGCATCGGCCTGACCCGGCGCCAGGGCGACGTTCGCCGCCTGGCGGAATCGAACCCCCCACAATGAGGAGTCTCGTCGCTAATCAGATGATGACAGGATCTCGATCCAGTCCATTAGGCGTGCGCGTGGATTCCAGATCGTCGATCGGCCCATGGTGTCAGAAACTCCTGACCCGGGGGATCGCCGTCGCGGTCATCCTGGCGGCCGTCTGGGCATTTCTGCCAGCGCTGAACAATCAGTTCGTGGTCCAGTGGGATGATGGGGTCAACTTCCTGAACAACCCGGGCTTCCGCGGTCTGGGCTGGGTCCAGGTGCGCTGGGCCTGGACGACCCTGTTACTGGGCGTGTATCAGCCGATTGGCTGGATGCTCCTGGAGGCGGAGTACTGCGTCGTGGGGCTGGAGCCGGCGGGCTACCACCTGGGGAGCCTCCTCCTGCACGCGGCCAACGCGGTTCTGCTTTATATCCTGATCCGCGTCCTGGTGTCGCGAGCCCTCCCCGAGATCGAGCCAGAGCGTCGGTGGGCGATCCCCGTGATGTCGGGGTTGGTGGCCGGAGTGTTCGCGGTGCATCCCCTCCGTGTCGAGGTCGTAGCCTGGGCATCTTGCCAGCCCTACCTCCCCAGTGCAGGGTTTGCGATTCTGTCGGTGCTCGCCTATCTGCGCACGTGGGGTCAGGGCCGGCGACATCTCGGCTGGCTCCTGGCCTCGTGCGGTTTGTATGCGGCGGCCCTGGGTTGCAAGACCATCGCGATCGGCTTGCCCGTGGTGCTATTGATCCTGGACGTGGTCGTCCTACACCGCTTCGGCGAAGGGCGTTCGACGGCGGGTCTCTGGCTCGAGAAACTTCCCTTCCTGGCCCTGGCGGTCGCCGCGGCGTTGGTCGCGATCCAGGCGAAGGGAGGGCCGGAGCGTCTCCTCGACCCGGACGCGAATGGCGCGCCGATGTTCGTCCGGCGCACGGCGGTTGCCGCTTACGGGCTGGACTATCACCTTTGCAAGACAGTCTGGCCGGCAAACCTGTCGGCGTACCACTATCGGCCTGCTCGGATGGAACTGACCGAGGGCCGGTTCGCGGGGAGTCTCGCGGTCGTCGCGACGATCGGGGTCGCCGCCGTGGTCCTGGGCCGGCGTTGGCCGGTGATTCCCGCCGCATTGCTCGCTTACGCGACGCTGCTGGCTCCAACCCTCGGCCTGGTCTCGTACGACGTGATGCTCGCGTCCGATCGCGCCAGTTACCTCGCGACGATGCCGATGTTCGTGCTCCTGGCCGGAGGGCTGGTCCGTTGGGTCACGGTGTCGCGATGGCCCCGGTCGCTCGCCATCGCGATCGTCGCCGCGGGGTTCGGCTTGATCGTGGTCCTGAGCGTGATGAGTCGAGCCCAGTGCCGGACCTGGCGGGATTCGGAGACGCTCGTGGCCCACGCTCTGCGGGTCGGCTCCGGCCGCGACGGGCTCCTCGTGAGCAACTTCGGCCTGGACCTGATCGCCACGGGCCGGGGTGCGGCCGGGATGTCCCAACTCCGCAAGGCGATCCTCATCGACCCGGTCAACCCCGACGCCCGAGAAAACCTCGGCATCGCCCTGAGCACTCGCGGCGACGCCCAGGGAGCGTTTGCCCAACTCGCCGAGGCCGTGCGGTTGGCCCCCGATCGATTCGACCTCCGCCATCATCTCGGCCTGGGCTCTTCTGGGAAGGACGGCTCGCGGAAGCCGCCGAACAGCTCAACGAGGCCGCCCGGCTCGCCCCTGACCGGGCGCAGGTCCACGTTTCCCTCGGCGACGTGCTGGCCGCGCAAAAACGACACGATGAGGCCGCCGCCCACTTCGCAGCGGCACTACGGCTCGAACCGGACCACCCCGGCGCCCGTAACGGCCTCGCCGAACTCCATCGACTCCTCGGCCCGGCCCAGCCCCGGACACCTACGGCCCCGTATTGACGACCCGATTCCTCCCATTTACAATTGTCGTTGCTCGCGAGACGCCTTGGCGGTGTGGCCTGATAGATGGGGTGTGCCGGGAGATTCGATGGACGTACCGGTCTTGGTCTGTGGGTGCGGGATGCGGGTGAGGGCACCCGGCGCCAAGCCGGGCCGGGTGGGTCGGTGCCCCAGTTGTGGGGGTCGGCTCGAAATGCCCGTGAATCCGCCCGTGGAGTCGTCGCGACCGCGACGTCCCGACGCGGACGAGCCGATGGCCGGCGGCTACGGCTTGACGCGGAACGTCGAGGAGGTCGCCGCTCGGCCAGACAGCCCGAAGCCGAAGCGAAAGCGACGACAACGCGAGGCTCCCGGACCGCCGAGGAACCGGGGCCCGATGGCCGATGGACCTCTCCCGCCCCTGAGCCGGCCGGAGCGATCGTGGTTCGTCAGCTTCCTTTATCCGCTGCGCGGGGCCGAGAGCCTGGGTGTGATCGGAGCCCTGGCGGCCATCTCATGGTTCTTCTACGGCCTGGTGCCGGAGTATTGCATCCAGCTCATGCAGGATGCCGCCTCCATGGGCGGCGGGCTGCTCGGCCAGCTCTTCATCATGATCACGGGAACGCCGGTCGTCCTCCTCAGTCCGTTCGTGTTCTCTTATGCGCTCCAGTATCTGGGCCGCGTCCTGGTCTCGAGCGCAATGGGTGAAACCACGCCCCCGCAATCGCCCCAGCGCAACTTCGACGGATTCTTCAACGGGCTGAGTCCGTGGTTTGTGTGGTTCGTCCTCGGGCTGGGCGTCGGCCTGTTCCCGGCCTGGTGGTATGCCTTGTTGAGAGACAATGAGTCCGTCAATCCGTGGATCGCCGTGATTCTGGGGCTGGCCGGAATCCCCTACATCCTCGCGGCCTTGATGATCAGCTTCCTGCACGACGACGCGCTGGCCCCCAAGCCGTGGAATGTGATCCTGGGCCTTTTCCGATTGGGACCGTCCTTCTGGGTGCTCAGTGCCTTCATCGCAATGACCATCGCCCTGGCGCTCGGGCTCTTCGCCCTGATCGTCGTGGTCCGGGGATACCTCTTCTGGCTCTATGTCCCCCTCAGTCTCGGATGCTGGATCATCGTCCACTGGACCGCCGTCGTGGTCATGCGCCTCCTCGGGACCTATTACTTCCACCACAAAGACGACCTCCGCTGGCATCGCGCCCATCCGCGGTGGGGCGTGGCTTGGCGGTTGTAGCGCGCGATGGATGGCGGTGCGAGCTCGGTCTGTCCGCTTCATCAGTGGCGAGTGGCGAGGAGAATCGGTTTACGTACTCGCCAGTCGCGACTCGCAGCCCAGGACTCCCCGGACCGCCCGGGTGAGCGTCTCTAATTCCTCGGTGCCGATCACCAGAGGAGGCATCAAATAAACCACGTCCTTGAACGGCCGCACCCAGACGCCCTGCTCGACGAACCGGGTCCGTAGCGCGTAGACGTCCACACCAGGGTCGAGCTGCACGACACCGACGGCCCCCCGCACGCGCACGTCGACGACCTCGGGGAGCGTCCGGCACGGCTCCAGTCCGCGGCGCAGGCCGGCCTCGATCGCTTGCATCTGTGATTCTCTCGGCTCCCGCTCGAAGAGGTCGAGCGAGGCGTTGGCCGCCGCGCAGGCCAACGGATTGGCCATGAATGTGGGTCCGTGCATCAAGGCCGCGTCCCAGTCGTCGCTCAGGAACGCCTCGAATACCTCTTCACGAGCCAGGGTCGCGCCCATAGGGAGCGTGCCGCCTGTGAGCGCCTTGCCCAGGCAGAGCAAATCGGGACGGATGTCGGCCGCGTCGCAGGCGAAGCGATGGCCGGTGCGCCAGAATCCCGTGGCGATCTCGTCGGCGATGAACAGGACCTCGTGATCGAGGGCCATCGCGTGCAGCGATGCGAGGATCTCCGGTGGATGGAATCGCATCCCGCCCGCCCCCTGGACCAGCGGTTCGATGATCATCGCCGCGATTTCGTGCGCCCTGTCCTCGAGGAACTCATTGAGTCGTCCCAGTGCATCCGCATCGGTCGGGACATCGACGACATGGTGCCGGGCCAACACCTGGCGAAACGCTTTGTGCATCGACCGCTCGGGATCGGATACGGCCATCGCGCCGAGGGTGTCGCCATGGTAGCCGTCCGCGAAGCAAAGGAATCGGCACTTCTCGGACCGGCCGCGATTGAGCCAGTATTGCAGCGCGATCTTCAGCGCGACTTCGACGGCGATCGACCCGGAATCCGTGAAGAAAACCCGCGTCAGCCCCGGCGGAGTCATCGCGGTGAGTCGCCGGGCCAGCACGAACGCCGGCTCATGTGCCAGGCCGCCGAACATCACGTGTGGCATCATCGCGAGCTGACGCGACACGGCCGCGCGTATCTCGGGAGGGTTATACCCATGACAGGCGCTCCACCACGACGCGATGCCGTCGACCAACTCGCGACCGTCGGCCAGGATGATGCGGCAGCCCTCGGTCCGCGCGACCGGCAGCGGCGGCGGCGCCACCTTCATCTGGCAATAGGGCAGCCAGACGTGCGGCAAGCCCTCCTCATACCACGTTGGTCGGGATGACGTCGTTGGGACGGTCATGGGACGTTCGCAGACCCCCTTCAAGCGGGGCGCTTGACGCAGCTTGGCTTCGTGGCTGCCCGAGAGCCTCGGCAGGGCGATCAGCCGGACGTCGTCCTCCGCAAAGGGTCCGAGAGACTCCACCGTCTCGGCGAGCCCAACGCACTCCTCCGACTCGGAGACGACGAGTGCCTGAACTCGCGTGCCGGTATGCCGGAGGGCTGACAAAGCCGTGAGCGTGTGGCTGAGGGCTCCCAGATAGGTACCGGTGACCAGGATCACCGGATAATCGAGGGCGAGGATCAGGTCGATGACGGTCTGGCTCGGGGCGATCGGCGTCATGATGCCCCCCGCGCCTTCGACCAGCAGGAGCCCATGGTCCTCATGCCGGCGGCAGAAGGCGACCAGCTCGTCCAGATCGATCGAGCGACTTTCGCGCCGCGCGGCGAGATGGGGGGACAGGGGTGCCGCGAACCGCCACGGCGCCATGCCCGCGACCGCCTCGGGAGTGGGCGATCGTCCCAGGCTGCGAAGGATCAGCGCCGGGTCACTAGCCGGGTCCGCTTCGGAAAAACCCGAGACCACCGGCTTGAGGGCCGTGACCTTCCGTCCCTCGGCCGTGAGCTGATGGCACAGGATCGTGGTGACGAGCGTCTTGCCGACCCCCGTGCCGACGCCGGTGATGAAATAACGCTCCATTCGAGTCACACCACTCGAGGAAGCTTCCTCGGGTCTCACATTGTTCGAATTCTAATACTTAAATTTATAATGAATTCTGGAATCTTGAATCTCGAATCCGGAATCTTGAATCTCGAATCCGGAATCTTGAATCTCGAATCCCCTGCGTTTATCCGCTAATACCGAGCGCAGAACACTCAAGCATACCCATATTCCTTCAGCAGAGCCGCAGCCCGCTCGATAGGCTCGGCCTCGTGCAACGCCGAGAAGGCGAACCGGAGTCGTGCTGTACCGGCCGGGACCGATGGCGGGCGGATCGCGACGACCAGCAGGCCATGCTCTTGCAGCATCGACGAGGCCGCCAGCGCGCGCTTCGGCTCGCCGACGATCACGGGCACGATTTGACTGGCCGCCTCGGGGCGACCGAGCGCGTCCGTGAACCGCCTGGCATTCGCCATCGGCCGCGCGCGCAGGTCCTCATCGTCCCGGATGATCCGAAGCGCGGCCACGGCCGCGGCGACCGACGCCGGCGGCAGCCCGGTGGAAAACAACAGGCTCCGCGATCGGTTTGCCAGCCAGGAGATCAGCTCGGCCGGGCCGCAGACGTAACCGCCACAACTTCCGACCGACTTGGAGAGCGTCCCCATCTGCACGTCGGCGGCCTCTGACGAGCAGATCCCCAGCCCGTGCGCGTCGTCCGTCATGAGCCAGGCATCGTATCTACCAGCGAGCCCAGCCAGTTCCTCGACCGGCGCGCGGTCCCCGTCCATGCTGAAGACCGTCTCGGTGAGGATCAGGCATCTCCCGTACTTCGTCCGGTGCGCTTCGAGGATGTCCCGGCACGCTCCGAGATCGTTGTGCTCGAACCGTATCACCAATGCCCCCGAGAGGCGTGCGCCGTCCCACATGCATGCGTGGCACAGGCGATCTGCGACGATGAGGTCGTCCTGACCGACCAGGGCCGGGATGACGCCGACATTCGCCAGGTAGCCGCTACCGAAGACGAGCGCGGCCTCGGTCCCCTTCAGCTCGGCGAGCGATCGTTCGAGCTCGGCGTACACCGGGTGGCTCCCGGTCACCAGTCGAGAAGCGGCCGCGCCGGTGCCGTAGCGCTCGAGTGCCTCCCTGGCCGCGGCGATCACCCTCGGATGATGCGTCAGCCCGAGATAATCGTTGCAACTGAACGAGACGAATTCCTTCCCACCCCGGCGCACGCGCGTGCCTCCCAGCCGCTCGGTCTCCACGATGCGGCGGTTGAGCGATTTCTCCGACGCCAGGGCGAGCTGCTCGCGTGCATAGTCGCGCAGCGCCGGCATGGGTTGACTTCCCCCGGGGAAATGCGTCTATTACATGACGCTATTCGCCATAAATGTTATGATTTAAACTACTTGAGTGCTCTGACGACAGCGTTAATCTTAGGTCACGAATTCGGTAGACTACCTGGCACTTGCGTGCAATTGTCTGGGCAAATGAGACGCATCATGGGCCTATCCCCGAAAGCGGCTACGATCCCATCCTAGCGAAAGCACGAGGCCAGCGGACAGGCCGTCGTCACCTTGAATGGAGTCGATCACTACCTCGGCCCCGGGAACCCTCACCAGTCTCGAGCCGAGTACAATCGAGTGGTCAACGAGTGGCTCGCGCGCGGCCGTCAGTTGGAGGAGAAGGTCGAGGGGGGCAGCACCGAGCGAAAAAGAGAGCGTTTCCAGAGTGATCCGCGTTTTGAGCAAGTCGGATTATGAGACAGGGAGGCTGAGAGTCTGGGATCTATCAGGTTTGCCCAACCTGATGCTGCTCGAGCACTGAGCACGCCGCGTCGGCCCAGGTCTTGTCTTTCGTGGAGTAGCTCAGGAAGACGTCGTGAGTCCGCATCGATTCTTCGCTCATGGCACCCTCAACATCGCGCGGCGTTGGTCCAGCTTTTCGTCCAGCCGAACGTAAGAACACGCCGCATCGTCGCGCCCGGATTTCATGAGCTTACCAGAAAAGAGCCGACAAGACAGTCAGACCATTGACTGAGTGCGTGCGCCCGGGTTTCCGGTGTGCCTGCCCGAGACAACCGGACTGAGCTCGGTTAGAATGTTCGTATCACAGAAGGAGCGCCCATATGGCCACTCTCACCCCCGAACAGCGGCAAGAGATCCAGAGGGCAGGCGAGGAGCCTGTTCGACTCGCCGATCCCGAGACACAAACCGAGTACGTCATCCTCAAGGCCGACGTCTACGACCGTATTTGTGCTTTGGCTGATGATACGAGGGACTCATATCCCCTCGCAATGAAGGTCTTCGGACAAGACGGTTGGGACGATCCACAAATGGATGAATATAACATTCTCGACCCCCGCCGATGAAGGTGAATCGCGGCGACATCGTGCTGGTCGATTACCCGTTCACGACGGGTGGTGCCAAGGTGCGCCCCGCTCTGGTCGTTCAAAATGACCGAAATAACGCTCGGATGACGAACACGATCGTTGCCCAAATCTCCGGCAACACCGCTCGCGTAAACGAGGCCACGCAGCATCTGATCGAGCTGGCGGTCGAGCCAGGATGTGGGCTCGCGAGGGATTCGGCCCTCATCGCAACAAACCTGCTCACGATGCGCCAGAGCGATATCCTTCGCGTCTTGGGATCCCTCTCGGCCGCGACGATGACTCAGATCGATGACTGCCTAAGGGTCGCGCTCGGTCTCCAGTGAACCGACTCCAAGCGCGGGACACGTCGAAGTCACCCTCTCCACTGGTCTCTCAACGAAGGTTGGATTCCTCGTACATCCGATCCGGGTCCCGAGGATCAGGCGCGCCGCTCAAGATCTAAGATGGCGGTCCTGACGGCAGGCGTCAGGCGTTGCCAGTTCGCGACAAGCTCCTGTAGTGCCGCATCCGTGCACACATATTGCAACCACTGGCATCCATTGTGGACGCAAGTATCATGCGGAGAAAGGACTTGCGGTATCTGGGCCGCGGGTGCAATTCACGCCGCCTCCAATTCTTATGTTGCAACTCTTTTTATTGTAATGACTTACGCCTATCAAAGACGCGGGTAAGTTACCCGCCGCCTTGAGAGTCTCAGGTTGCCGGTATTGATCGTAAGCATCTCACTAAGAACAACTTAAGTCGTTGTTCACAGAACGGCTCTCAGTCGATTCGCCTGCCAATTCGCCGACATCGCCACCGAACTTCCGGCCGATTTCTGCCGACAGGCGATTCATGATGCCGACGCAGCCGAAGAGCGGCTCAGTTCCGTCCGACTAGCTCGACAAGGGAAGAGTTCGACAGGGGCCTACCTTGCGCCAGCCCCGAGTCGCACTACTCAGGACCATCCATTCCGGGACGCGCATTGGCAAGCGGGCCCGAGTTAGGTGTCCCCGGAATGAAGACGCACGTACGGCGAACTGGCTAGACAGATCGGCAGCCCAGCCGCCGTGAGGGCCGTCGGCGCCGCCAACGGAAAGAACCCGATCGCCATCATCGGGCCGTGCCACCGAGGCATCGAATCGACTGGCAAGTTCGCCGGTTTCGCGGGGGGACTCGAAGCCAAGTCGATCCTGCCACGGCTCGAGGGCACCGACGTCGCCGGCGTTGCCGCAAGAACGCCCGGCAATCCCGCAGCCGCGTAACACGATGTTGTGCGGCTCGTGAGACGCCGCCGAGTCTGCCCGGCCGAAGCCTTCGAGCATCGCGAGAGTTACGGAAGTATCGCGGGCGATACATGGAAAGCGACTGAGGCGGTTCGCAAGGATGCGTCCACCAAGTCACCGACTAGTGCTTTGTCACAGCTAAAAATTGGGGTTGGGGAAACCTCCGCGACCGTGGATGATACGGGGAACAAGGAGGCCCCCATGAACAAGAAGTACATTGTCCGGCTTACGGCTGAGGAACGGGACGAGTTGGCGGCCGTGATCAAGAAGTTGAAGGGAACCAGCGAGAAGGTTCAACGCGCCCAGATCCTGTTCAAGGCCGATGCGGACGGTCCGAACTGGACCGATCGTCGCATCGCCGAGGCGTTCGGATGCCGAACGCAGACCGTCGAGAACATTCGTCAGCGTCTCGTGGAGTACGGCTTTCGAGAGGCATTGGACCGCAGCAGGCGCCAGATGCCGCCGGTCGAGAAGCTACTCAACGGCGAACAGGAGGCGAAGATCATCGCCACACGGCTCGGGTCACCGCCCCCGGGTTATGCCAACTGGACGCTGCGGCTCTTAGCTCGAAAGGTGGTGGAACTGGGGATCGTCGAAACCGTCAGTTACGAGACGGTGCGGCGGACTCTGAAAAAAACGGGATGACCAACCGCAAGATCGAGTACTGGGTCATCCCGCCCGAGGCTGACGGTGAGTTCGTGGCCCACATGGAAGAGGTGCTGGAGACCTACGCCAAGCCTTACGACTCGATGCGGCCGATCCTGTCCATGGACGAACAGCCGGTGCAATTGCTGAAGGAGTCCCGCGTGCCGATCCCTGCCACGCGCCGACACGCCAAGCGCGTTGACTACGAATACGAGCGTGCCGGGACGGCGAACATCTTTATGTTCACCGAGCCGCTGGCGGGCTGGCGCGAGGTGGCCGTCCGGGATACCAAGACCAAGGTTGACTGGGCGATCGAGATGGCCGCGCTGTTGGAGGGCCGTTATGCCAGTGCCGAGCGAGTGATCGTGGTATGCGACAACTTGAACACGCACACCAAGGGTGCCTTCTACGAAGTCTTTGCACCGCCCCGTGCTCGCCAGTTGGTCCGCCGCATCGAGTTCTGCTACACCCCCAAGCACGGCAGTTGGCTGAACATCGCCGAGAACGAGCTCAGCTCGTTGACGCGGCAGTGTATAGCCGGCCGCCGCTTCGGTGATGCCCAGGCGCTGCGAGTGGAGACCACCGCTTGGTCAACCGACGTCAACAGCACCCAGCGCGGAGTGGATTGGCAGATGAAGATCGACGATGCCCGCTCCAAATTGAAGTCGATCTACCCCAAAATTAAGCTGTGACAGAGCACTAGAGTCTTCCGGAGCGGTTTTCCTCGAAGTTAGTTCCGGCTTCCGGGTTGCCACGATCACGCTCCGATACGAGGCTTCGACCGGAATCGCGCCCGATAGTCGGCCGGCGGCACCTTGATCACTCTGAGGAAAGATCGCCGCATCGAGTTGCCGCTGCCGAATCCGCACGACGTCGCCACACGATCTATCCCGTCGTCGGATTCCTCCAGCCGCCGCCTGGCGGCCTCGACCCGCACCCGCTCGACGTACCGGGCGGGGGTGGTCCCAACTTCATCGGTGAATGCCCGGGCGAAGTTCCGCGGACTCATGTGGACCCGCGCGGCGAGGACCTCTACGGAGAGGTCCGCCGCCAGATTGTCCGCCAGCCACGACTGTAGGTCGCGGAGCGGCTGCCGGTCGGCCGCCTGGAGCTCGAGCGCCGCCGAGAACTGCGACTGCCCCCCCGGTCGGCGGACGAACAGGACGAGATGCCGGGCCGCATGCATCGCCGGATTGTGGCCGAGATCCTCCTCCACGAGTGACAGCGCCAGGTCCATCCCGGCGGTTACCCCGGCGGATGTGTACACGTTGCCGTCCTTGACGAAGATCGGGTCTGGGTCGAGGGACACCTGCGGGTACTCGGCGGCCATCCGGTCGCAATACGCCCAGTGCGTGGTGGCCTTGCGGCCGTCGAGCAGCCCGGCCGCGGCCAGGCCGAACGCACCAGTGCAGATCGAGCCGACTCGCCTGGCGGTCGCGGCCAGCCGCCTAATGTGCCTGAGGAAGTCTGGGTCGGCCCCGGCGGCGAAGATTCCGTCTCCGCCAGATATCAGCAGGGTGTCTATCGGGCCCCGCACGCGTTCCAGGGCCGCATGGGCTTCCAGCCTCGCCCCCGAACTGGACTTGAACGAGCCCCCGCCCAGAGTGGCGATCCTCAGGGAGTAATGATCGGGCCCGGCCATGGCCAACACCTCCCAGGGTCCTATGAGATCGAGGGCAAACGCCCCTTCGAAACCCACGAGCACCACACTCCGATTAGTCACGGCTGGCCCCTCCGTTGCAAGTCAAACTCGCCAGTAACTTGGCAGGATTTGCTGCCTCACCCGCATTAAAACTGACAGGGGCGACGATGAAAATAGGCCGAGATTGGTAGGCAGCAATTTGGCAGGATTTGCTGCCTGATTGTCGGTCATGCTCGGTGTACTCGTGCCAATAATAAGACGTCTCGATCGTGAGATCGTCCGCGAGCGGAGACGGGGGCAATCCGCGGTCGTAGTTCAGAACCGAAGGAGGAGGACATCGAAGATGCCTAGTCAGCCAGAACTCCACAAACGCTTCCGCGCCCTGCACGAAAGACCCGGGGGATTCATCATGCCGAATCCCTGGGACGGCGCGTCCGCCCTCTTGATGAAGGACGCCGGCTTCGAGGCACTGGGCACGTCCTCGGCGGCGATCGCCCTGTCCCTCGGTCGGCTGGACGGGCGTCATGCGGTCAGCCGTGATGAACACCTGACCAACGCACGGCTAATCGTACGCGTCACGGGCCTCCCTCTGAACGGCGATCTCGAGGACGGCTTCGGCCCGGAGCCTAGCGACGTCGCGGAAACGGTCGAGGCAGCGATCGCCGCGGGACTGGCCGGCGTCGGCATCGAGGACACCACCGCCGACCCCGAGCGGCCGATCCACGACTTCGACAAGGCCATAGCCAGGGTGAAGGCCGCCGCCAAGGTCGCCAAGGGACGCATCGTGCTCACGGGCCGCACGGACAACTTCCTCCAGGGCCGGCCCGATCTCGACGACACGATCAAGCGTCTCGTCGCGTTCGCCGAAGTCGGTGCCGACGTCCTTTTCGCGCCGTATCCGACCGATATGGACGCGGTTCGCGCCATCGTCCGCGCAGTCGCCCCGAAGCCGGTGAATCTCGTCGTGGGGACCATGCAGGGGACTGCACCTTGGGCCGAGGTCCAGGCGGCGGGCGTAAAGCGGCTCATCCTCGGCGTCGCGCTCTACGCGCGTGTCATGGGCAATCTGGCAAAGGCCGCGACCGAGCTCTTGTCCGGCGACCTGGCGAAGGGCACCGGCGAGAAGCCCTCGACCACCTCGGCGATCAATTTTGGCGAGCTCCATCGGAGGATTGGGCGAATTAACGACGCGGTTTGACCGCTCGCGAAGGGGAAGACTCTGGAAGGATGTCCGGCGGCATCTGGCTGATCGCTCAGTTAGATGCCGCTCCTCAATAACGCGGGACGTGCTCCGGTTGCAAGACCGTCCCGAGCAAGGGATCGACGTCAATCCACGGGTTTATTAGACATGAAGGAGATTTCGGATGTTCACGTTTATCCACCGCAACCCGGAGATGCAGCTCGACAAGGGTCACACCGCATTGTTCTTGGCGGACGTCCAGAACGAGTTCCTGACAGAGGGCGGGACGTATTATCCATTGATCGAGGAGAGCCTGAGAGCCAACAAGGTGCCCGATCACTTGGAAGAGCTCTTGCGCTGCGCCAAGGAATGCGGCTTCCCGGTCATCCACTCGCCGCACTACTACTACCCGACCGATGGCCAGTGGGTCGCTCCTGGCGGTGCTATCTCGCATTACCTCGTGCAGGTGGGCTTCGTCTTGCGGAAGGATCCTCTGAGCCTGGAAGGCTTCGTGGGGTCCGGGGCTGATTTTCCGGAGCGATACCGGAAGTATCTCCAGGATGGGAAGACATGCAATACGTCACTACATAAGGGTATGTCGGCGCGCACGAACGACGTGATCAAGCAGCTGCGCATGCGTCGCATCGAGAAGGTGATCATGGCGGGCCCTGTGGGGAACCTCTGCCTCGAGGGACACATGCGCGACCTCGTCGAAGAGGGCTTCGAGGTAGCGATGGTGCGAGACGCCATAGCCGCTGGGCGCAACGAGGAAGGCGATGCTTACAGCGCGGCCATGGTCAACTACCGATACATCGCCAACTGATTAGCGACAATTAGAATTCCCGCCCAGCGACAATCAGAATTCCCGCCTCCTCTCGCTTGGTTGTTCACTACGTGGTTTCCTCCTCGGTCAGGAGGCAACCACCATGACCAAGGACATCCAGGTTCTCAAGCTTCGCCAGCTTCTCGGCGAGGGAATGCCGCTCTACCGTGCGGCTTGGAAGGTGGGTATGGACGCCAAGACCGCTCAAAAGTACCGAGACTCGGATCGCCTGCCCAGTGAATCGTGGACTCCCAAGACCTGGCGGACCCGGGAGGATCCGTTCCAGGAAGTCTGGCCGGAACTCCACGATCGGCTGGTGCTCAACCCGGGGCTCCAAGCCAAGACCCTGTTTGAGGATCTTCAGCATCGCTTCCCGGGCCGGTTCCCCGACGGCCAGCTCCGGACCTTGCAACGGAAGATCAAAGCGTGGCGGGCCACCGACGGTCCACCCAAGGAGGTTTTCTTCGATCAGATCCACACGCCCGGCGCGTTCGGCGCCTCCGACTTCACTTCCCTGAACGATTTGCAGGTCACACTCGCTGGCCAATCGTTCGATCACCTGGTCTATCACTTCGTTCTGACCTACTCCAACTGGGAGACCGGCACCGTCTGTTTCTCCGAAAGTTTCGAGAGCCTCAGCCAGGGGCTCCAGAACGCCCTTTGGGAACTGGGAGGGGTTCCCCAGACTCATCGCACCGATCGGCTCACGGCCGCGGTCAACAACCTCGGCGATCGGGACTTGTTCCAGCAACGATACCGCGCCTTGATGGCCCACTATGGCATGGCACCTCAAGCCATCCAGGCTGGTAAGGCCAACCAGAACGGAGACGCCGAACAGAGTCATAACCGGTTCAAACAAGCGATGGATCAGGCCCTGATGTTGCGCAGCGGCCGCGATTTCGCCGACCGAGCAGCCTACGAGCTGTTCCTTCGCCAGGTCTTCGCTCAGCGCAACAGCGGACGGATCCCGCGGTTCACCGAGGAACGACTGTTGCTGAAGGACCTCCCCTCGCGGCGGGTGGACGCCTGGCACCGGCGCCGGGTGCGGGTCACCCAGGGGAGTACGATCCGGGTTGGCTCCAACACCTACTCGGTGCCGAGCCGACTCATCGGTGAACAGGTCGATGTCCATGTGATGGCGGAATGCCTGGAGGTGTGGCACGGCGCGGCGCTGATTGAAAGGGTCCCTCGGCAGCGCGGCCACAACAAACACGTGATTAACTATCGGCACGTGATCGACTGGTTGGTGCGCAAGCCGGGGGCGTTCGCGGCCTATCGGCACCGGGACGCGATGTTCCCAACCGGCCGGTTTCGCCGAGCCTACGACGTCTTGCTGGCACAAAGCCCGGCCCGCGCCACCAAGGATTATCTCCGGATCCTGGAGTTGGCGGCGAAGGAGTCGGAAGTCGGGGTCGACGCCGTCCTGGGCCGGCTCTTGGACGGGAACATGCCGATCACCCCGACCGTCGTCACGGAGCACCTGGGTCACGACCTGGGCCTGCCTCGCGCGATGGAGGTGGTCGTCACGACGGTGGATTTGTCGATGTACGACCTGTTACTCGAGACCAGGGAGGATATTCCATCAGTAAGCCAATCGATGTGCATGAGTCTCTGACGGACTGCCTTCGCGAGCTCCACCTGCCGACGATCCGGCAGGCGTACGAATCGGCGGCGGCACGAGCCCGTCAGGAGTCGAACCAGTTACGAACGTTACCTCCTGGATCTGGCGGAGCGCGAGTGCGAGTCGCGGCGTTCCCACCGGGTCGAGCGGTTGTTGCGAGAATCGAGGCTGTTCATGGAAAAGAACCTGTCAAGCCTGGACCTGAAGCGACTGCCGTCCAAGGCGGCGCAGCAGGTCAGAACTCTGCTCGAAGGCGATTTTGTTGGACGAAATGACAATGTGCTCATATTCGGGAATCCCGGCAGTGGCAAGAGCCACGTGGCGTGCGCGATCGGGCAGGAACTGATCCGCTCGGGGCGGAAGGTGATGTTCGCGACGTGCCGCCTTGATGGTTCAAGATCTGTTGGCCGCGAAGCGCGACCTGAAGCTGCGCGGTTTTCTCAAGAAGATTTCCCGATATGAGGTGCTGATCCTTGACGATATTGGATACGTACAATACAGCCGGGACGAGATGGAGGTGCTCTTCAACCTGCTGGCGGAACGGTACGAGCGCGGGAGCGTGATGCTGACGAGCAACCTGCCGTTTTCGGGATGGGAGGCGATCTTCAAGGATCCGATGACGACCGCCGCCGCCATCGACCGGCTGGTGCACCATAGCGTGATCGTGGAGTTGAACGTTCCGAGCTACCGAGCCGAGCAGGCCAAGAAGTCGCGTCAAAAGCCGGTGGAACCGACAGACGCACGAGAGGAGGGATGAACGGCGCAGGAATGGTTGATCCCAGAGGCGAGAGGGATGGTCAATTGGCCAGAATCCCAGGGGCTTGTACACTATGGCCGAGTAGGGAATTCTAATTGTCGTCAACAAGGAAATCTAATTGTCGCTAATCACACACGCCGTATGGACCACCGAAGTGGCCGTGCAGCGTATGAAATCGGCAGCATCCGCCTAGCGAAATCGTCTGGCGAAATCGCCTCCGACCGGTCAGAGCGTGCAATGCAGACGGTTTCGATTACTGGTCGAACAGCCAGCGAGGGCAGGCGTCTGTCTTTGAATTGATGAACGTGTCCGCAGAGGCGCCGACGGACATCGATCGAGGCCGGGAAATCGGGGAGGCCATCATCCGCACATTCTAGGGCGAAAGAAGCGCCTGTCATACGAAAGGCGCTTCTCTCGTAAACGCATTAGCGGACAGCGTTATCATTGAATCGAGAGGAAGGCGTCAAACCTTTTTTCCTGGCCCGACGAATGATAGTGTCCGTCGCTCAATTTAAGGCTTTACGCGCATCAGCACTTTACCCATCGGGCCGCCCCTCAGACGTTCAAACGCCTCAGGCAACTGCTCGAACGGAAAGACCCGATCCACCTGTGGGCGGGCTCCCGATTTCGCCAGCACCGACAGGAGTTCCTGCCATGTCGTTCGGGTTTCTTCCGGTGTATAGTAGCCGAGCGCCATTGCGCCAATCCGCAACCGCCGAGAAAAGAGGGTTCCTGTGTCGAAATTAGGCACCGGGCCTGCGAGTTCCCCGACCAGGCTGATTCTTCCTAGTTCGCCCATCGTCGCGATAACCTCTGGGAACAGCTTGCCTCCTATATTGTCTACGGCGAGATTCACCCCACGTGAGTTCAAAGCATCCTTTACTCTCGCTGGCCACTCTGAATCCTCGGGGTTGAATGCGAATGTCGCTCCGAGCTCTTTCAAGCGATGTTGCTTGTCCTCACTGCGCGATAGAGCGACCACAGTGTGACCCATCGCCGCAGCCAGTTGCACAGCCGCGACGCCGACACCACCTGAAGCACCGGTGACTAGCCTGGATTCCCATGGAGGCAGATTGGGCTAACATTTGTTGCCGCATGATTGGAAAAAAGCCCGCGATACTCAGCTTTTCGCCTCGGAACTGGTTATGCTCCTCCAAGAGTTAAAGGTGGGTCTCCCACTAAGTTAACTTGATCACCATGGATGATATGTTCGTCGATCGAATCTCACTTCCTCCTGGAAAACAAGGGGTTCTTGCGACAAATCTATCGAATTCACCACAGTGGATGCATTGAGTTGACACCGTGGATGCTCTTTTTTCAGTTTACGGATCACCTAACATCGAGAGAGGCGTTTCGATGAGCCGTTTCAAGCCAGAACCACTTGAAATCCAGGGGAAAACCCACTTCGACGAATTTTGCTTCGTTTATGGATTGCGTCGTAGCCTACCCCGTTTTTGCCTCCATGGGAATCCAGGCTAGCACCACGGAGTTCGGCTTGAGCGGCTCCCACATCGTCAACGCACGATATGCCGCCATATAAACGAGAGTTGCGCACGAAGCTTCCTCGTCGGTCCACCCAGTCGGGATGTCGACCAGGCTCTGTGCCGGAATCGACACTCGTTCGGCGAAGCTGCCCCAGCGGAAAACTCCTGCGTGGCTGCGTAGGATGACACGCCGGTCGCCCACATGCACATCGCTAACGCCCTCGCCTACTTGAACGATCGTTCCCACGCCGTCTCGCCCCAACACATGTGGCAGAGGAGGATTTACCGGGTACGGGTATCGCCTTTCTGCCAAATACAGGTCAGCCGGGTTTAAGGCTGCGTAGTCGAACTTCCAATACGACTTCGCCTTGCTCTGCCACCGGGTTCGGCGCCTCGCCTAATCGCAAGTGATCGACTCCCGCAGATCCATCCCATAACCACGCTTTCATCGGTCTTTCTCCTTCCTTTGTGTGGCTCTTAAGTCGAGCCGGATCCGCCGGAGCCGAGAAGATGAAAGACGATCGACCGGCATGCTTCCGCCTCCGGTTCGGCACGATCCTGGTCGTCGTCGCGATCCTGGCGTTGCTCCAGGAGGTGGCGATCCAGCAGGCGCAGATCCGGCGGTTGAGGCGCTCGATTGATGCCTCCGCGAAACAACAAGACAAACTGACCACGATCATACGCGAACTGCCAGACATGATCGAGCGCCATCGATAGCGAGACCCATTCAAGCCCGTGGATGGGATGCGAGGGGCGGGGCTCAAGGCGACTACCGGTTGTTACCAAGATTGCCCCATGACCGTTGTCGGGGCATCGACGTAAATACTGAGACAGACCGAGCTTGCAAGATCCGGCTTGATCATACCTGAAGAGCTGGAGTTGACAACGCAAGTCATTGACATGTATAAGGTTTCGGGTGAACAATCGACAAGAAAGTGTCTTCCTCCCGGGAAAAGCGTCTATTACGCGATCCACGATGATCAAAACACGAATGGGATGCACTCGACTTTCCGGAATCTGGAATCTGTAATCCGGAATCCGGGCTTAGTAATCCGGAATCCGGAATCCGGAATCCGGAATCTCCATGGTGATGAGGACTCTGATGGTTCATAATGCCGAATCGCCCCCGTGCCAAACGCGAGGTCCCGGCCTTCGCCACGACTGGACTCGGGATGAGGTCCTGGCCCTGTACCGCCTCCCATTCAACGATCTCCTGTTTCAGGCCCAGACGATCCACCGCGGCACCTTCGACGCGAACGAAGTCCAGATCTCCACGCTGCTCTCGATCAAGACGGGCGGTTGTCCCGAGGATTGTGCATATTGTCCGCAAAGCGCCCATTTCACGACCAGCGTCAAGTCGGAGAGGCTCATGACGAAGGAGGCGGTGCGCGCCGAGGCACTCCAGGCGCAGGCGGCCGGTGCGACGCGCTTCTGCATGGGAGCGGCCTGGCGTGCGCCCGGGATCGGGACCTCGACGAGGTGGCCGAGCTCGTGGCCGAGGTGAAGATGCTCGGGCTGGAGACCTGCGTCACGCTCGGCATGTTGACCGGTCCGCAGGCCGAACGCCTCAAAGCGGCGGGTCTCGACTATTACAACCACAACCTGGACACGTCCGAGTCTTACTACGGCCAGATCATCAGCACGCGGACCTACCAGGACCGGCTGGACACGCTCGCGCGATGTGCCGCACGGCGGGGATTCGCGTCTGTTGCGGGGGGATCCTGGGAATGGGCGAGAGCCCGGCAGATCGCGGCGAGTTACTCCGGACGTTGGCCAACCTGCCCGAGCACCCCGAGAGCGTCCCGATCAACATGCTGGTCCGCGTGGAAGGCACGCCGCTGGCGGATGAGGCGGCGATCGATCCGCTCGACTTCGTCCGAACGATCGCAGTCGCCCGGATCCTAATGCCGACCTCGTACGTCCGGCTCTCCGCCGGCCGCGAGTCCATGAGCGCGGAGCTCCAGGCGCTCTGCTTCCTGGCCGGCGCCAATTCGATCTTCTACGGAGAAAAACTGCTGACCACGCCGAACCCGGCCACGCATGAAGACCGCCAACTCTTCGAGCGGCTCGGCCTGCGCCCTTGGTCCCGCGAGATGCGAGACCGGGCGAGGCGGTTCCTCGCTCAGAAGGGGCCCAAACCGAAACACCGAGGGAAGAGCCAGCTTACGTGCTGCGGTAGCCGCGGCCTCCAAGGGGACTGCGTACTGCGTGGATCGCACGCGATTGCTGACTCGTGACGACGACGATGTGGGACGTTTTCTTCGTTCTCGAATCGAGGAACTGGCATGATCCGATTCGTCACAGCAGGTTCTTTGGTCGCTTTCCTGGTCGGCGTCCTGGCGGCGGCAGGTCCGGACAATCCTCAGGTGGTGGGGCTCTGGCCGGGAAAAGCTCCGGAGGAGGCCGGCACGATCGGTGCGGAGTATGTCCGCATGTCGCCGAAGGAGTCGCGCGAGAAGCTCGAGGTGACCGAGCCGACCCGGCTCGTGACCAACGTCACGCAACCGACCCTCACGATCTATCGGCCGGCCAAGGATAAGGACACCGGCACCGCGGTGCTGATCTGCCCAGGGGGCGGCTACTGGAATCTCTACTGGCAGTTGGAAGGTGAGGAGGTTGCAGCCTGGCTGAATTCGCTGGGAGTGACGGGCATCATACTCAAGTACCGGGTGCCGCGGCGTCCCGGCGAAGTCAAGAGCGAGCCGGCTCGCCGGCCGCTTCAAGATGCCCAACGGGCGGTGAGCCTGGTCCGGAGCAATGCCAGGGACTGGGGTATCGATCCGCACCGCATCGGGATCATCGGCTTCTCGGCCGGAGGACATCTCGCCCTCGCCACGGCGACGAGCTTCGAAAAGCGAACCTACGAGACGATCGACGACATCGACAAGATCGATTGCCGGCCGGATTTCGCGATCCCGGTCTATTCGGGTTACCTCAAACCGAAGGATAAGGATGAACTCGCTCCCGGCCTGACAATCCCAGCACGGACGCCGCCGGTCTTCCTGGTCCACGGGGGGGCCGATACCGTCAGCCCTCCGGAACACAGCGTGATCGCGTACCTGGCCCTGAGAAAGGCGGGCGTCCCGGCAGAACTGCATGTTTATGCCGATACCGCACACGATTTCGGGGTCCGCCCCAGTGACCGACCGTACGGCACCTGGATGGACTTGTGCGCCCGATGGCTGCGAAGTCAGGGGTTCCTCACGCCGAGCTCGCGGCGGTAATGACTGAGCCCACCGCGACGAAAGGCAAGTGAGCAGATGAAACGGCGACACTTCCTCATGACGAGCGGTCTGGCCGTCGGTGCGACGGGCGGGGCAGCCGCGGCTCAGCCCGCGGGCCCGGCGCAGGTCCGCCCGGAGATCCGGATCACGGACATCAAGACATTCCTCGTCGGCCTGGGCCGAAACCATCTCTTCGTCAAGGTAGAGACGGACCAGGGGATCCACGGGATCGGCGAGTCCTATTCCTGCGGGCCGGACCGGGCCACGGTCGCGGCGATCCACGACTTCAAGGACTGGTTGGTCGGCCAGGACCCGCGCAACATCGAGCACCTCTGGGCGATGATGTATAACTTCAGCCGGTTCCCCGGCGGATCGGTGATCAACGCGGCGATGAGCGGCATCGAGCACGCGCTCTGGGATATCGCGGGCAAGGCGGCTGGCTTGCCCGTCTATCGCCTCCTGGGGGGCAAGTGCCGCGAGAAGGTCCGGCTCTACCAGGGCATCGGTGGGGCCGAGCCGAGCCAACTGGCGGAGAGTGCCCGGGCCGTTGTGGAGAAGTATGGATACACCGCCGTGAAGATGTCGCCGCACCCGCCCGGGATGCACGCGGCGCCCTACAACGCCGTGACCCGAGCGGCCGGACAACGCATCCGCGCGGTCCGCGACGCGCTGGGATCCGACGCCGATATCGCCGTGGACATCCATGCCCAGTTCTTCGAGCTCAGCCGCGCGATTCGCGTGGCCCGGGCCATCGAGCCGTATCAGCCCTTCTGGCTCGAGGAGCC
Source organism: uncultured Planctomycetota bacterium (assembly GCA_963845755.1). Lineage (GTDB taxonomy): Bacteria > Planctomycetota > Planctomycetia > Isosphaerales > Isosphaeraceae > CAWJTV01. Next base: position 273,659 of record CAWJTV010000029.1, on the reverse strand, counting down.
GATCCGGCCCGAGAATGTCAACGCCATGGCCAAGCTCGCCGCGCACGTCTCGGTCCCGCTGGCCAGTGGCGAGTGCAACTACACGAAGTTCGAGTTCCAGCCGATCCTCCAGGCCCAGGCGCTCGATATCATCCAGCCCGACATCTGCCTGTGCGGCGGCGTCCTGGAGATGAAGAAGATCGCAGCCATGGCCGAGGCCCACTACGTCGTCGTGGCTCCTCATAACCCGATGGGCCCGGTTGCCAACGTGGTCAACACGCACTTCGCGGCATCCACGCCGAACTTCTTGATCCTCGAGTACACCCCCGACGATGTCCCGCCCCGCCGCGACCTGGTCCGCGAGCCCCTCGTCGTTGACCGGGGCTACCTCGCGGTCCCCGAGAAGCCCGGCTGGGGCATCGAGCTGAATGAAGAGGCGTTCCGACACTACCCGCCCAAGCCATGGCGGCGCGGCTTCGGCTTCCGGGCGGATGGATCGGTCGATTTCATTTGAGCAAGCAGGAATGTGCATGCTTTATTGGCACGCCGGGATTGAACCAGGGATCGATCGGCGCGATAATGCGGAATCATGCTGCGCAAAGGAACTGATCCCATGAAAGTCGGCGCCGAGCCCGAAGTCTTGTTTGCAGCCGGGCCGTTCGCACTGGGCCCCACCCCGACTATCCCGAGGAGATCGTCCAGGGAAGGATCTTCGCGCTACCGATTCCCTGACCGCGCCCTGGCTACCTTTGCAACACCCGTATGGATGCGACGCCTTGAGGTCGCGCCGGAGCATCTACGTTGACCATGACCTTGACCGACCTGGAACTGGCAAGACGGCTGGAGGAAGCCGAGGCGTTCACGGCGGAGGCGTACGTCCGCGAACTCGGACGGCGGCGGCCCGAGGTGGACGTGGCGGTTGAGGAGGTGGCGGGCGGTCGGGCGGTCTTCGGCGGACCTGGCTCGCCGCTGACGGAAACCAAGGCGATGGGGCTGCACGGGCCGGTGACCGAGACCGACCTCGATCGGATGGAAGCGATCTTCTTCAGCCGAGGGGAAACGTCCCGAGTCGTCGTGTGTCCCCTGGCCGACCCGACGCTCATCGAGGGCCTGGGGCGCCGAGGCTATCGGCTCTCCGGTTTCGAGAATATCCTGATCCTGCCCTTGGGCCGGGATGACCCCGAACCTCTTTCCGTGCCTGGTATCGAGGTCCGCCCGGTCGATCCGCGTGAGCACGACCTCTACGCGAACGTGGTGGCCCCGAACTTCGTCGGTCCCACCGGATCGCTCGATGAGTCGTTGGAGATGATGGCCACGATGCTGGGGATGAAACACGCCTCATCCTTCCTCGCCCTCATCGACGGGCAGCCGGTTGGCGGTGGCTCGGTCCTCATGCATCGGGGACTCGCTCTCCTCGCCGGAGCTGCGACCCTGCCACCGTATCGCAACCGGGGCGTCCACGCGGCACTGCACCACGCTCGCCTCGCCTTGGCCCGTCGCTCCGATTGCGATCTGGCCGCCCAGGGTGCCCAACCCGGTAGCACCTCGCAGCGTAACGCCGAACGCCGGGGGCTCCAGGTGGCTTACACCCGAGCGTTCCTCGTCCGAGAGCCGGTCTGATCACCTTCACCGAGACTTCCCACCCCGCGGGAGAGATCCGGGACAAAGCGGTAGGGCTGCACAATTGGGACATCCGGACAGGGCCGGCAACTGATCGCCAGTATCCTGCCCGGTAACGACCCAAGGTAAGGTGGACCCCGGAAACGGGACCACTCGGGACGTGGGATTGTCGAACTCAGGTCACTCGGAGGCAGCGACGAATGGACCTTCAACTCGACGCCAAGCTCGCCCTGGTCGTCCTCGCCGCGATCGCCGTCCGGCCAGCAATCGCCGAAGGACCGGACATCCTCGCCCCGGGTGCTCGCCCCAACCTCTTGCAAGAGCGCGGCGCGGGCGAAGGGCCGGCCTGGCACCCGAAGCTCGGCTTGTTCACCAGCGGCGATGGGAATATCGTCCGCCGCTCCCTCGACGGCAAAGTTTCAGTTTACCGCGAGGAGGTCGGGTCGAACGGCCTGATGTTCGACCGCCAGGGGCGCCTGGTGATCTGCGAGGCCGCGCACCGCCGAGTGACCCGGATCGAGCACGGCGGGCGCCTGACGATCCTCGCCGACCGCTACGACGGCCACCGCTTCAACCAGCCGAACGACCTGTCGCTCGATTCCCGCGGGCGCATCTACTTCTCCGACCCCTGCTACGGCGACCGCCGCGGCATGGAGATGCTCGACGCCGACGGCCGGAAGGTCGAGGGCGTCTACCGGATCGACCCCGACGGGCAGGTCAGCCGCGTCATCACGCACGAGGTGGACCGGCCGAACGGCCTGGTCGTCACGCCCGACGATCGGACGCTCTACGTCGCCGACAACAACAACGATACCGTCGGAGGCGCCGGAAGCTCTGGCGATTCGTCCTTCGCCCCGACGGCACGGTCGCCCCCGCCAGCCGGACGCTCGTGCACGACTGGGGTGCCACGCGAGGCCCCGACGGCATCAAACTCGACGCCGCCGGCCGCCTGTTCGTCGCCGCCGGCCTGAACCGGCCGAACCCGCCGTACGAGACGCAGGAAAAGCCCACGGCAGGCATCTACGTCTTCTCGCCTAAAGGCGAACTCCTCCAGACGATCCCGATCCCCCGCGACGAGTGCACCAACTGCGCCTTCGGTGGCGACGACTTCAAGACCCTCTTCGTGACCGCCGGCGGCACGCTCTGGGCCGTGCGGCTGAACGAGCCGGGGCGGACCGTCTGGAACCTGAGCAAGTAGACGTTCCCGGGCGACATGAAGAACCCCAGGGTCCTCCCTGACCACGGGGTTGTGTCGCAGAAGCCGGGCTTACGCGCCGGCAGCCAGAAGCTCGCGGGGCGTGGGCCTCTCCCCGCAATCTCCATTCCCCCGTTCTCAGTGCTTCTTGAGCGTGATTCCGATCCCGGCCCCGTCCATGAGTACGAACGACGTGTCGAGGTCGGGGCTCGTCGTGATCGCCTCGACGTACCGCGGATTCGGGGCCGGCCGCCGCATGTTGTGGGCAACGATCAGGCCACCGGGGCGGACGTAGGGCAGGAGTTCCTTGAGGTAGGCGTCGTACCCCTCCTTCTCGGCGTCGACGAACAGGAGGTCGATCGGCTCCTTGTTCTTCGGCGCCGTCTCGTGGGCGTCGCCTTCGGTGATGACGATGAGGTCCTCGACGCCCGCCCGCTTGAAGTTCGCGCGGGCGACGGCGATCCGGCCGGGGTCGATGTCGTGGGTGTAGAGCTTGCCGCCGGTCTTGCGCAGGGCCATCGAGAACCACAGCCCCGACTCGCCGGTCGAGGTGCCCAGCTCGACGATGCGCCGGGCGCCGATCGATTCGGCGAGCTGGCGGAGGAGCCGACCGTCGGCCGTCGAGACGTTGGCGTACCGCTCGCCCGAGCGGGCTTGCTGGAGGGCGGCGAGGATCCGCCGCTCGCCGTCGTCCTTGGGCAGGGGCGGCTTGCTCAGGTCGCTGTCCGCCTCCATCGCCCCCGGGCCGCCGCGGCCGGGACCGCCCCGGCCCCCCGCGCCTCGCGGCAGCTCGTCGGCCGTCAGCTTGCCGTCCTTGTTGGCATCGCGCTCGCGGAGCTTCGCGGCCGCCGCATCGATCTCGGCCGCCGAGAGCGTGCCGTCATGATCGGTGTCGAACGCCTGGAGCAGCGGGTTTGGCGGCCCTCCCCGCCCCGGCTGCCCGGGCTGCTGCGCCAGGACGCCTCGGGCCACGATGGCCGCCCACATTATCAAACCAGTCGCAAACAGGGATCGCTTCATGGGTATGGCTCCAATAGGAAAACTCGGGAATTCGTGATCTCCGCGGCGGGTTCGCAGGTCGGGGGGCCCGCCGCCTGATGAGTTTCGGCGACGGACGCCCGAGGATGGGGCGTCCTGTTCCATGAAATTCCCTTCATCCGATCCTCCGAGGTCGATCCGGTGCGGCTCTGCGCTATGGGCCGCCAACCCAGGCCATGCCATCGGGCCCTTCGCCGGTCAGGAGCTCGGAGACGACCTCCAACTTGCCGAGGTCGACGACTGCGACCTTGTCCGCGCCGGTCATCCCGATATAGGCCCGGGATCCGTCGGGGACGACCAGGATGCTCGAGCCGCCTCCGCCGGTGTCGATCCGCTTGATTTCCTTGCGGGACGCCACGTCCAGGATGATGAGCGGTCCCATGTGGGTCGCGAGGGCCCGCTTGCCGTCGGGCGTAAACTTGATGCGGTTGATGCCCCCGGTACCGGTCTCGATCGTCCCAACGACCTGGTTGCTGGCCGTGTCGATGATCGAGATCGCGCCCGGCATCCGACCCAGACCTGCGCGCCGTCGGGCGTGATGTCGATTCCTTCGGGCCCCTGCTGCACCGGGATGATCACCTGGCCGGGTCCGCCCGGTCCGCGCGCCCGGTCCGCCGCCTGGACCGCCGCCCGGTCCACCTGGTCCGCGTCCCGGCGCCCCGCCTGGACAGCGACCCGGACCACCACCCGGTCCGCCGGGTCCTCCGGGGGCCGATGGCGAAACCACCGCGACCGACGCCGATCCGCGGTTCGCCGTGAAGATCTTCCGACCATCCTTGCTGAAGACCAGCATGTGGATCGAATTCTGGCCGATCCCCATCATCCAATCGACGAGATCCTTCTCCGGGTCGTACCGCGCGATAAGCCGGGCTCCCTCGGCGGTGAAGGTGAACTTGCCGCCATGCCAGGCAATCCCGTGGGGATTCGGGAGCGGGCCGAGCTCGACGCGACGGACCTCCTTCTGGGCCTTCAGGTCGATCACGGAGAGCGTGTGGCCGGGGTCGGAATACGGCCCGGTATTGGTGACGACGGCCAACTTCCCGTCGGGAGACGCGGTCACTTCATGGGATTCGATCCCGGTCGGGATCCGGGCCACCACGCGCCCCGAACCCGGGTCAACGATGGCGAGCTCGCTGGGCCGGGTCGAACCTCGATGCCCCTTGTTCAAGACCAGCAACGCGGGCGAGGGTGTCTCCTCGGCCAGGGCGTAGCCGCCCAGGGACAGCACGAGCAGCATCAGCCGACTCATCACTTTCATCGGTTCTCCTCTCGTGGGCAGGTACTCGTCTCTCGGATCGCCTCTCGTCGAGGGCGCCAACTAATCGCGGTGCCCCGGGGACTGTCACGGCGCGGCATACGTCGGCGAGGGTCCGCGGTTGGGGAACGCTCCGCGGGTGACCCTCTTCCCGATCGACTCAGGCTTCAGGACTGTATCCTAGGATAATGTCCCATCTCGCAGCGAGCTCGCCAATCCGGGAATCCCTGATCGGGGCGAAGTCCAGGCAGAGGGTCGCGTGGCCCTTGGGATCGCGGCTGCGGATGCTGCGGAACTGGCCATCCCGCTCGTTGTTCTGGAGGCCCTTGACGAAGCACTCGGTCGTCAGTAGCTTCTTGTCCCCCTTCCAGACCCGCCGCGTGGATGTGCGCCGCAGAGCGTCCCCGGTAGGGGACCGGCTTGATCGTCCGGAAGTAGAACTCGCCGGTCGAGCTTGTCAGGAATCGCCCGTATCCCTGGAAGTTCGTGTCGAACTTCTCCTCGCCCTGTTGATGCTGCTTGAGGTAGGTGCCGTCGCGGTCGCACTGCCAGATCTCGATGACGGCGTTGCGGAGCGGGGTCCCCTTGGCGTCGAGAAGCCGGCCGCTGAGATGCGTGATCTCGCCGACGGCGGGTGTGATCGTGTCGTTGATGATCAGCAGGTCGTTGTCGGTGTCGAGCGGGAGCTTCTTCGGGAAGAACGGCCCCTCGTTCGTGGTGGGGGTCCGGGTCAACTCCTCGGCGAAGGCGCCTCGGGTCGTGAAGGCGGTCGCGCCGAGGGCGAGCGTTCCGAGGAATCCCCGGCGGCTATTCTTGATGCCGGTCGTGATCATGGGAAGTCAACTCCTGTTCGGGTCTCGGATTGAGGGATGCACGCAAGTCGGGTGGCGAGCCGCGTCGCGTCGCGAGCCCTCGCGACGATCATCGGGCGGCGACCCGTGCCTGAGAGAGGCGACATGAGCCCCCCCTCGGGCTGCTCCTAAACCTAAATTCCCCTTCATCGGGCGCACCTCGGGCCGCCCCAGGCGCGGGCTCGTGCCGGTCCGGTCCGGACCGTGACGGCCGGACGCGGACACCGGCCCGGCCCGCCGATCGATGCGTCGTTTCCGGCCCGCCCGAGGACTCGCCCGAACGCAGTTCGCGTTTTTCGCAGAAGTCCCTGAGTCGATAGCCGGCAAACCGGGTATGGGCGTTCGGCTCCGAAGCGGCGATCGACCGAGATGTCAGCACGCTGGACTTTCGTCGTACCTCAGGGCGCCACCGGGCGGCCCTTCCAGCGAGCGTTTCAGTTTCTTCAAACCGTGGGCGACGATCCGGCTGACCGATTTCCGGCTTAGGTTTAGCCGCTGGCCGATCGCCTCGAACGTCAGGTTCTCGGCAAAGTAGAACCACAGGACGTCAGCCTCCTGCTCGGCCAGGCCAGAGAGGGCATCGGCCAACAGGTCGAACTGCTCGCGCTTGCTGACCACCTGGCTTGGGCTGGTCTGGCTCAGGGCCAGCCCCTCGAGAGACCGCCCCCTCTCGTTGCCGGCCAGGCCCCCACTCTCGGGAACGACATCCAGCGGCAGGGCCATCGCGTTCCCTGCCCGTTTGGTCCGGCAATGGTACCGGCCCAGGTCGGCCAACTTTTGGCAGACCAGCCGCCGCAACCATCCCACGACGGCCGCATCGTTCTGACCCGTAAACTGAGGGAACTGCCGGACGACTTCCACGAGTACCTCCTGGACCACGTCCGACACCTCGACTCGTTCGCGCAACCGGCGTCCCAGGCCGGAGCGGACCCGCATCCGCAGATAATCCCGATACAAGGCGCACAACTCGCCCAACGCCTCGGTCTCACCCTGGCGCGCCCGCGACAATAGCTCGATCGGTCTAGCGGTCATCAGCCTTGGCTTTCATTCCAGGGTATACGCATTCGAGTCGTCCTCCGTAGGATCCTCGCGCCGTGCGTGCATCTGGGGATTCCGAATTCCGGATTCGAGATTCCCGATTCCGGAATCATTCCCCTTCGGGAATCCGGGATCGCGAATCGGGAATCCCGATGGGGTTGCGGCCGGAGGCCGCGTTAGGTCTGAGCCATTGTTTCGCCACGGGAGGTCGGCGGTCATCACTGGCAACTTCGGATACATCGCTCCAGCAGGAACCGCTAGCCGACGACGACTTGGGCCTTGAATTCCGCGGCGCACTCGCTGAGGACGTTCTTCTTCGTGAGAGCGTTTTCATTCATGCAACGGGCCGGAACCGCCCAGCGGGCCGCTCAGGCCTGCGGCGCATACCGATGACGATGTTGAACCGTGCCGCTCCGAGAACTCCGCTTCATCTTCGCTCTCGGGAAGAACCGGCCGCGGAATCATGCCGGTCCACTCCAGACTGGACCGTCAGCCCCGCACCTAATACCCGCTTCATTGGTCGAACTCGCCTCCCTCCGATCGGCTGGTCGTGTTGTCATCGGAGATGTCGGTGTCCTGATCGTGCGGATCGGCGATGCGCGCGGTTCATCGGGAGTGTCGGGCCGAGGAACCATCTGGCCCGATCGGGGCGTCGGGCTTGGCGACGTGGTCGTACACGTTCATGATTCGGTCTCGCGGAGGCCGGCCGCGCCGTTCGATCAGGCGGATCGTCGGCACCGTCGACTGGACGAAGCCGACAGCAGCCAGAGTACACGCGAGGTTTCCCAGGAGGACCAGGCACACCAGCAGCATCAAGGCGTCCGGTTTGCGTCCCGCTAGCCAGCGATAGACGCCGACGGCCGTCAGAGCAATGACGAAAGCCAGGAGCAATGCTCCGATGACTGCCGCGGGTGGTAGATTGCCGACATAGTCAATCGTGCGCTCAGCTTGCTCGAACATAGAGATCCCTTTAAGCGGAGGGTGATCTTCGCGTCGCCTTGCCGACTCGATCACGAGGGGATCAGTAGGCTTTCTGCCGAAGCCATCTTCGGTCTTGTCGACCTCGTCGAACCGGTCGAACGGGCTGCCGTCAGGCTATTGGGCTCCTTCGGCGACAGCGAACAGCAACACGGGAGTGACACAGGACGCGATCCGACTTGTCGAACCGTTCATCGGTTTGTGCTCTCCAATCACTGTGGAACTCGGAGGTCCGCACCTGGCCTTCGGCGGGCCTCGCGGGCCATGGTGGGGAGGACTCAATCGAGTCCGTTCTATCGGGCTTTCGCGAGGTCTCAGGAGATCCCCGCGGACACACTAACGGTATCAGCAAGGCATTCGAGACCGGAAAGCATTTTTCCTAAATTCCGCTTCATCCTCGCGCTCGCGACTCCCACGGCCCGGCCGATTGTGCTGAAATACGATCGTTGCGCTCATCGGATCGTGAGAGGTCGCGGGATGGGAGGAGTTGTCGTGGCGGGCCGGGTTCTGGTGATCGAGGACGACGCGAGCCTCGCCCGATCGATCGTCGACGGGCTGTCGGACGAGGGCTTCACCGTCGCGCACGCCGCCGACGGCGATGCGGCCCGGGAGGCGCTGAGGTCCGGCGACTGGGACCTCGTCATCCTCGACTGGTGGCTGCCCGGCCCGGACGGCCTGGCGGTCCTGAAGGGCCATCGTCGCGAGGGCGGGACCACGCCCGTTCTCTTCCTCACGGCGCGCGACGCGGTCAGCGACCGGGTGCGCGGCCTCGACGGCGGCGCCGACGACTACGTCTGCAAGCCGTTCGCCTTCGAGGAGCTGCTGGCCCGCGCCGGGCTCTGATCCGGCGCGGGCGCCCGGTCGAGGTCATGACGCTCTCCTATCGCGACGTACGCGTGGACCTGGCGGCGCAGAAGGCCGAGCGGGCCGGCCATCCCCTGGACCTGACGGCCAAGGAGTTCGCCCTGCTGGTCTTCTTCCTCCGGCATCCCGACGAGATCCTGTCGCGGGCGCGGATCTACGGGCACGTCTGGGGCGAGGTCTTCGACTTCGTCTCCAACACACTGGACGTCCACATCGTATCCTTGCGCCGGTCGTTGGAGGCGCGGGGCTCGCGGCTGATCCAGACGGTACGGGGCCGGGGCTACCGGCTCGGCGATCCGCCGCACCCGGCGGCCGAGGAGGACCCATGAGCCTGGTCACGCGCGTCTCGGTCGCGTTCCTCGTGGCGCTGGCGCTGGCCCTCGGCGGGTTCTCCGCGTGCCTGTACTTCCTCGCCGGGCTGCGCCTGCGGCTCGCCCTGGACCAGGAGCTGGAGGCGACGCTGGACCGCTTCCCGGATCGCCCCGAGGTCGAGACCGGCCGCGTGACCTGGGCCATTTACGACGAGGGACGGAGGATCGAGGGCGGCGCCGGTCGCCGGTCGGCCGATGGTCCTCGATGGCCGCGACCTCGGCCCGATCGCGGTGGACGTGGCGACGACGATCCAGGGTCCGGACGGCCTGCGATGGCGGGTCCTCGCGCGGCCGATCGGCGGCGGACGCCGCGGTCGCGGGCCGGCCGAGGCCCGGGGCAAGGAACGTCGCCCGAGGCCGCCGGCGCGGGAGGAGCGCAAAGGCGGCGGGCCAGGCCGCGAGCGCTCGCCCCGAGTGCTGGCCGCATGGGCCTCGCTCGAGCCGGTGGAGGCCGAGATCCGGTCGCTGGCGGCCATCCTGCCGCTGATCTCCATCGGCCTCTGGGTGCTGGCCGCGGCGATCGGCCGTCATTTCGGCCGACGTGCCCTCGCCCCGCTGACGATGATGGCCGAGTCGGCCCGCACCATGCCCTTCGACGACTGCCGGCTGCCCAGCCCCGGGACGCGCGATGAACTGGAGGACTTCGCCGGCAGTTTCAACGGGCTCCTCGACCGCCTCCACGTGGCGTTGGAGCGGCAGCGGCAGTTCACCGGCCAGGCGTCGCACCAGCTCCGCACTCCGCTGGCCGCCCTGATCGCCGCGATCGAGGTCGCCCGCGCGCCGCCCGCGCACCGTCGAGGACCATGAGCGCGTCCTGGACCAGCTCCACGACGACGCCGTCCGGCTCTGGCGAGTCGTCGAGGCGCTGCTGTTCCTCGCTCGGGCCGACGCCGAGGCGGAGCTGCCCAACCTGGAACGCCTCGATCTGGCCGCCTGGGCCGCCGACCATCTCCGCGCCTGGTCCGGCCGCGGGCGGGCGGCCGACCTGCACTTCGAAGGTTGCGACGGTGGCCCGTTCTGGACCCGGGCGCACCGGCCGCTGCTCGGCCAGTTGCTGGACAACTTGCTCGAAAACGCGTGCAAGTACAGCGGACCGGGCACACCGATCCTCGTCCGCACCTGGTGCGAACCCGGCGCCGTCGCGATGTCGGTGGAGGACCGCGGCTGCGGCATCCCGGCCGAGGACCTCCCGCGCGTCTTCGAGCCGTTCTATCGCGCCGAGTCGGCCCGACGGCTCGGCCGCGCGGGGGTCGGGCTGGGCCTGGCGGTCGCCCGGCGCATCGCCGAGACCCACGGCGGCACGATCTCCGTGGAGAGCGAGCCGGATCGGGGCAGCCGCTTCGTGGTCCGCCTGCCCTCGGCGCCGTCGCCGGACGTCGCCCCGGCGGTCGTCCATCCCTCCAAGGCGGTCGCCTCGACCTCGGACTGAGGGCCGAATCCGCGAAATCGAATCCACGATCTTGTGGATCGAATCGCTTGTACGTGTTGATCCATGAATCCATGAGGGCCAAGCCATCATGGATGCTGTCTCAATCGCTATCGTCCTGGACATCATCCTTTACAGCTCATGGAGTCTCTGATAGTCTCGGCCATGCAGGCATGTCGAGGTTTCTAGGGGTCGGATGACGCTACTGGCCACGGTACGGGAACAACGCGATGAGCTCCCAAGCCACGGTTCATTCAGTCGATGCACTCAAGGACTTTCGGGTCGCCCTCGCCCTTTACAGCGACGACACGCTGGGCGCGCTGGGTGCCATCGAGGCGGAGGTTCGTCGCACGGTTCGCTGGCTCGAGCAGGAGCGGCCGGCCTACTGGCAGGATCAGATCAAACGGCGCCGTGAGCTGGTCTCCCAGGCCCGCGCGGAGGTCTTTCGCAAGAACCTCCAGAAGCGACCGGACTACACCCCCCCGATGAGTGAGCAGAAGGAAAACCTCCGCAAGGCGGAAGCCAGCTTGCAAGACGCCGAGAAACGGCTCACCATGGTCAGGAAGTGGCAGCCCAAGCTCCAGCATGCCGTGCTCGAATACCACGGGAGCGTGCAGCGGCTCAAGGACGCGGCGGGCGCGGATCTCCCGGCCGCCGTCGATCTGCTCTCCAAGCTGGTCGATGCCCTGGAGGCCTACCTCCGTATCCAGCCGCCCTCGGGGACCGGGCTGGAGTCGGGGCCGATCCGAGCCTCGGCCGAGCTGGAATCGATCGCGACGAGGATGATCGCCGAGGCCCCGGCCGCCACGAGCCCAGCCGCTCGGGTCCCCGAGGCCAGCGAATCCGAGGCACCGCCTGCGCCCGATGAAGCCGAGGCATCGGCCACCGACGACCAGGCAGAGGGCGCCGGGGCGGCCGAGTGAAGACCCGTGCCGAGGCGGTCAGCCTGCTTCTTTTGAAATCCGATCGGGGTGATGCAACATGCCGAACGCCAAGGTCCTCGCCGGCTCGACTCGTCTGGGCCAGTGCGCCCGTCTCCTCCGCGATCAGTGGCTGATCACCGAGGCGACCTGGAGCGACTCGGTCCGCCATCGATTCGAGGAACGCTACCTGCTTCCCCTGGAGTCGGCGGTCGATTCGGCCGTCAACGGAATTCAGAAGATCGCCGAGATCCTCGATCAGGTCCGCCGCGACTGTTCCGACCGGAGCGAAATCCTGTGAGCATCACGACTTCTGTGGAAACCATCTCCGTGCCGGATGCCGGCCCCGCCCCCTTGCCGGACTCCCAGCCCGAATTGCTGAGGCGCGAGCGCGCCGCGCTCCGGGAAATTCTCCGGCTGGTGTCCGAGCGCGCCGGCGCCGAGGCCAAGGTGGAGGAGACTCGAGCCACCGCCGCCGCCACGGCCGATGCCGAGTACCAGAAAGCACGCCGGAATCGACAGGAGAAGTTCGAGCAGTCGGATCGGGATGCGCGCTCGGCCGACGTAGAGCGCCGGCGGGCGATCGTCGAGGAGACGATGCGGGGTGAGGCCGAGGCCAAGAATGAGTTCGCCTCCTCAAGCCGGAAGATCGCCCAGGACTTCGACCGAGCCCGCGAGGGGACCAGGAACGATGCCAATCGGGGCAAGAGCGAGGTTGCCGGCAACTTCGAGAAGGGCCAGGCCAAGGCGGTCCAGGAACACTCCGCCGGGGTCAAGCCGATCCTCGACCTGATGCGGATGGCCGACGGCCACCGTGGCCGGCTCGCGACCATCGCCGCCGACTACGCGAAGGTCAAGCTCAACACCGAGGCGCCGATACCCTCCGAGGAGAATTACTCCAAGTTCGACGACCCGGTCGACGAGCTGTTCAACCGCCTCTCCCGGATGGACGGCCCCCTCAAGCTGCTCGAAAGTCTCTTCATCCCCAAGGTGCTCAAGGGGCAGAACGAGATCTGGATCTACGTCGTCGTCATCCTCCTCATGGTCGCGGCCGCCGTGCTGGCCGGCGGCAAACTCCCCGAGATGGTCGTCGGCGCGGCCGCCGGCGCGGCCGTCGCCGTGCTGCTTCGAATCTGGCTCGTCAAGCTCTCAAGAGCCCAGCTCGAACGGCTCTACGTGCCGCTCATGCACTCGCTGGCCGACTCCGATAACCTTGCACTCTATTGTCGTGGACTGGTCGACGACCGGCTCAAGGACGCACGGCAGGTTCTCTCCGCGCGTCGCGAAGAAGACCTGAAGAAGGTCGAAGCCAATTACGCCAAGGCGTTTCGCGCCGCCGAAGCCCAGCGCGACGAGCGCCTCCGCAAGATCAATGAGGTGTACGCCACGCGCATGGTTGAACGTGCAGACGGCCCAGCAACGCAATCTTGCGCGACGCCATCACGGAGCACGACCGGCTGATGGCCGAGCTCAAAACTCAGGCCGAGGCGAGGTCGCGCCGGCTCGAGGAGAAGTACCAGACGCTCAAGGACCAGATCCGGTCCCACCACGAGACCTCCTGGCGCGACATGGCCGAGTCCTGGCGGAGCGGGATGCAGGCGGCCGCGGCGGAGGTCGAAGCGATCCGTCGCGAGACCGCCGGCTACTGTCCGGCCTGGGACGACCCGGTCTGGCCGAGCCGGTCACTCCCCCAGGTGCTCCCGCCGGTGCTCCGCATGGGCGAGATCCCGCTCGACATGGCCAAGTTGCCGGGCGGGCTTCCGGCCGACGCCCGCTTGATGGAGAACTTGCCATCTCGGTTTGACCTGCCGGCACTTTGCACATTCCCTTCCGCGGCCAACCTGCTCATCGTCACCCCTCCCGAAGGCCGGCAGGAGGCTCTGAAGGTCCTCCAGGCATCGATGTTCCGCATGCTGACGAGCCTGCCACCCGGCCAGGTCCGCTTCACGATCGTCGATCCGATCGGCATCGGCAGGAATTTCGGGGCCTTCATGCACCTCGCCGACTACGATGGGGCCCTGGTGACCAACCAGGTCTGGACCGACGCCCGCCAGATTGACGAGCGTCTGGCCGACCTGACGACCCACATGGAGATGGTGACCCAGAAGTATCTCCGGAACGAGTACGCCACGCTCGAGGAGTACAACGCCGTGGCCGGCGAGGTCGCCGAGCCGTACCGCGTGCTGGTCGTCGCCGACTTCCCCACCCGCTTCGACGAGAAGTCTGCCGGACGCCTGGCGGCGATCGCCGCCGGGGGCATTCCCTGCGGCGTCCTCATCCTGATCGCCATCGACCAGTCCAAGCCGCTCCCGGCGGACTTCGCGATGAGCGACCTCCAGCCGTACTGTGAACGCCTGACGTGGGACGGGTCGCGCCTGGTCTGGGACGAACGCGATTTCGGACGATACCCCCTGATGCTCGACTCGCCGCCCCCCGCCGACTTCGCGACGCGGGAGATCCAGCGCGTCGGCGCCGCGGCGAAGGACGCCAAGCGCGTCGAGGTCCCCTTCGAGTTCATCGCTCCGCCCAACGACGCCTGGTGGACACAGGACAGCCGGGGCGAGATCGACGTGCCGCTCGGCAAGTCGGGGGCGACCAAGCGACAACATCTCGAGCTGGGCCACGGCACCTCCCAGCACGTCCTGGTTGCCGGCCGTACCGGCTCCGGCAAATCGACTTTGATGCACGCGCTCATCGTCAACATCGCCTTGAACTACAGCCCCGACGAGATCGACCTGTACCTGATCGACTTCAAGAAAGGCGTCGAGTTCAAGGTCTATGCGACCCACGAGTTGCCGCACGCCAGCGTCGTGGCGATCGAGAGCGAGCGCGAGTTCGGGCTCAGCGTCTTGCAGCGCCTGGATGCCGAGCTCCGCCTGCGCGCCGACCGGTTCCGCGATGCCGGCGTGCAAGACATCAACGGCTATCGGAACGCACCCGGTACGCCCCCGCTCCCACGGATCCTCCTGGTCGTGGACGAGTTCCAGGAGTTCTTCGTCGAGGAGGACAAGCTGGCACAGGAAGCCGCATTGTGGCTCGACCGCCTGGTTCGTCAAGGCCGGGCGTTTGGCGTCCATGTGCTCCTGGGGTCTCAGAGCTTGAGCGGCGCCCAGAGCCTGGGTCGGAGCACGCTCGGCCAGATGGCGGTCCGGATCGCGACTCCAGTGCAGCGAGACCGACGCCCACCTCATCCTCGGCGAGACGAACGTTGCCCCGAAAATGCTCTCGCGTCCCGGCGAGGCGATCTACAACAACGCCAACGGCGCGCCGGAGGCCAACCAGTTCTTTCAGGTCGTCTGGCTCTCCGACGAGCGGCGCGAGTGGTACCTCGAGCGGCTCCACGAACTGGCGCGCGAACGCAAACCGGTCCTGTCGCGCACGCCGATCGTCTTCGAAGGCGATGCACCGGCAAACCTGGCCCTCAATCCACTGCTACGCGAGCACCTGGTTCCCCCGGCGTGGACACCCTCCTTGCGCTCGGCCCAGGCGTGGCTGGGCGACGCGATTGCGATCAAGGACCCGACCTCGGCCCTGTTCCGCCGGCTGGGTGGTAATCACCTCTTGATCGTCGGTCAGAACGACGAGTCGGCGCTTGGAGTGATCACCTCGGTCCTCCTGAGCCTGGCGGCACAGTTCCCGCCCGCCGGGCCGGCGACCGTGCGATCGGGGGCCCGCTTCTTCATCCTCGACGGCACGCCCGAGGACCATCCTCAGTCCGGGGCCCTCGCGCGCATGGCCGCGGTGTTGCCTCACGGAGTCGAAGTCGGCGGCTGGCGCGATACCGGCCGGATCCTCTCCGAGGTGGCCGCCGAAATCCAGAGGCGTCAAGAGGCCGGCGGCGACGGTCCCGAGCTGTTCCTCTTCATCCACGACCTGCCTCGGTTCCGCGATCTCCGCCGCAAGGAGGATGATTTCAGCTTCTCGCGACGCGACGACGATGCCGGACCGGCCGATCATCTGGACCTGATCCTCCGCGAGGGGGCCGGCCTGGGCGTGCATATCATCGCGTGGTGTGACACCGTAAACAACCTCAACCGGCACTTCACCCACCAGATCCTCCGGGAATTCGAAATGCGGGTCCTGTTCCAGATGAGTCCCACCGACTCCGGTCACATGCTCGACACCCCGACCGCCAGCAAGCTCGGCAACCATCGCGCGCTGTTCCACAGCGAGGAGCAAAACCGCCTCGAGAAGTTCCGCCCTTATGGACTCCCGACCGAGGAATGGCTTCGAGATCTCGGCGAGCGTCTCGCGAGGCGGCCATCACCGGTCGCGGATGGCTCGAAAGTCGCCGCGAGCGACGCGTAACCTCCGACGAGGGTCGTCCTCCAGGTCGATTCCCCACTCCTCCCGCACGAACGCCGGGACGACTCCGAAGGTCGCCCGGCCGTCAGCCCACTCGATCATCGCAGCCCGCCTCGCCGCCTCGGTGCAGAGGTAGCTCGGGTCCGGAGTGATCCCGACCCGACCGAGGTCCAGGCGGTCGGCGTCCCAGCAGGTCTGGATCGTGACGTCGGGATGCGTCCGCTCGTGCGTATGCCCGGCACAGGCTCGATGGAGCAGGCGGAACTCGCGCTTGGGCAGGTCGAACAGCCGCCCGAGGAGCTCACGGGCGAACTCGGCGGCACGGGGTCCGTGGTCGGGGTCCGTACCCTCATTGAGCCGCCGGGAATCGTGCAATACGGCGAACAACCGGACGACCTCGACGTCGGCCCCGGTCTCCTCGGCCATGCGAAGCCCGTTCTCCAGCACCCTCGCCCAGTGGGCGACGCCGTGATCGCCGCCCCGGGGAAGGGCGTAATCTTCGAGGACCGCGTGGAGGATCAGGGGGATGTTCGCCGGCATGATTCTCTCATCAGATCGAGTTGTTCGAGTCATCCAGCCGCCAGCGGGGCACCGAGCTGGGGCGACAGAGTCAGAATCCGATCCCCTTGGTGGTCAACTGCACGCGACCGAGATACATGTCGGCCGTGATATACAGGACCGAGCCATCCTCGCCCCAGGCGCAGTTGGCCGTCGCCTGGCCGGTGGCGAAGGTGCCGAGATGGGTCCCGTCGGGCGCGAAGACCAGGATGCCACCCGGGCCGGTCGCGAACAGGTTTCCCGAGGCGTCCACTTTCATGCCATCCGGCACGCCTCTCTTGGACGGCACCGACCTGGTCACGTCGGCGAAGACCTTGCCTCGACCGAGGGTTCCATCGTCCTTGACCGGGAAGGCCATCCAGATCGCCCTGCTGAGGTCGGAATTGGCCACGTAGAGCGTCTTCTCGTCGGGCGAGAAGGCAATCCCGTTGGGGAAGGTCAGCTCCTTGGTCAGCAACGTCAGTGTGCCGTCCGCGGCGGAGAGCCGATAGACTCCGCTGAACGCGAGCTCCTTGGCCGGAGACGCGTTCAAGCCCTTCAAGCCATAAGGCGGATCGGTGAAGTAGAGATCACCGTTCCACTTGAACACGGCGTCATTCGGGCTGTTGAGCCGCTTACCCATGTACTTGTCGGCCAGGGTCGTGAACTTCTGGCCCGACTCCCAACGCGCCACGCGACGATCGCCGTGCTGACAGAGGACCAAACGGCCCTGACGGTCCATCAGCAGCCCGTTTGAGCCCTGCTCGCCGTCCTGCGAAGACGATCCGGTCGCACCGCTCGGCTTGAGGAAGACGCTCACTCCCTTGCCGTCCTGCCACTGGAAGACCGTGTTGCGTGGGACATCCGAGAACAGAAGACGTTTGTTTCGCCAATCCCAGACCGGCCCCTCGGACCAGTCGAAGCCCTCGGCAATCCTCTCGACCCGCGCGTCGCGAGGTACCAGCCGGTCGAGTCGGGGATCCAGACGCTCGATCTTGCCCAGGGTCGGCCGCCTCGACTTCTCCTGGGCCTGCGCCCGTGGAACGATCCCGAAGCCGGTCCCGACGCAAAACGCGGCCAGCGCCGCGGCGACAAGCCTCGCTCGAAGGTTGAGGTGCGGTTTCATGGTAGCAGCATCCCGTGAAGGTGGAGTCGATCGACGAGGGTCATCCGGGTAACCCTCATGAGGATATCTCTCGCGACCTTGCGGGACAACACTCGGCGCCAACTCAAGCGGTTCGGTTGAGGTGGGACTCGCGGTGAGGTCCTGGCTCCAGCTCAGCGAAACAGTCGAGCAGGGCGGCGCGGCGGCATCCCAGGTGAAGTGCGTGGATCGCTCGAGCGCGCATCGAGCCAGCTCATCGCGACGGCCGGGCTCGGCCAGCAGGCCGCGGATGGCCTGGGCGATGGAGTCGATATCGGTCGGATCGAAAAAGCAACCCGCCGCGCCGATCACTTCCGGCAACGATCCGGCTCGACTCGCGATCACGGGGGTGCCGCAGGCCATCGCTTCGATGGCCGGAAGGCCGAATCCCTCCAGCAACGAAGGCTGGACCAGGGCGTAAGCGCGGTTGTAGAGATGGACGAGGTCGTCGTCCGGGACGAACCCCGTCAGCAGCACGCGCTGGCCGAGTTGATCGCGTTCGATCGCCGCGCGGATCTCGGGGACGTGGGTGTGAAAGACGTCGTTCACATCACCCGTGAGGACGAGGCGGACATCGGCCTCGGCCGATCGCGCGAAGGCCGCGACGAGGCGGAGCAAGTTCTTGTGCGGGCTCAGCCCCCCGACGTAGAGCAGGAATCGCTCGCCCGAGTGAAGGCCATGCCGGCGAAGGGTCGCCTCCGTCACGCCGTCATCGGCACGAGGGCCGAAGATGGGGTCCGGGCCTTCGGTGATGACGCGGATCCGCGGGTCGGCCCGCCCCAGCCAGTCCTCGATGGACCGGCGCGAGGACTGGGAGACCGTCACGATCCGGTCGGCCCAGTGCGCCGCGACGGACTCCTTGAGCCGCCAGGCGATCCGGCCGCTCAGCCGGGGGAAGATCAGCTCGGGATGCGACAGCGGCAGGGTGTCGTGCATGGTCACGACCAACTTGCCCGCATTCCAGACTGGGAAGAAACTGTAGGTGGCGGGGAAGTAGATCAGGTCGAGGCCGGATCGCGCCACAGCCCGTCCCATGCTCATCATGTCGCGGAACCGTTGACGTCCCTGGGCCGACGCCGCCCGGCTCGGGGCCTCGCCGACGTCCACCACGACCCGTTCGAATCGCTCGGGGATTTCGACGGAGTCCGAGGAAGGGCGATCGACGAACACCTGGAATTCATGATGAGTCGCCCGACGCGCGAGTGCCTCGAGTAGCCGCGCGCGAACCGGCCGAATCCCCGGCGATTGGACAGGCAGCTTCCGTCAATTCCGATTCGCATGGTCGGGCTCACGTCAGTTGGCGGACGGTCAGAGTGGATCTCCATAGGATCTTCGCGCCCTGCGCATACCGGCAATTCAAGATTCAAGATTCCGAATCCAAGATTCCCGAACCATTCCCCATCTGGAATTATGAATCTCGAATCTCGAATCCCGATTGGGTTGCGGCCGAAGGCCGCGTTCGGAAGTTCCCAGGCGCGATCACGGCGACTTCGGCCCGCTGCGCCGGGAACCGGCGGCCTGCCGGTCGGCGGCCAGATGGGGTGCCGGAACAGTCCCTCGATCGACGCGTTCCGGAGGCTGCGATCGCACCGGGACCATCCGCGGCCGGTTCCACTGCCAGTAGACCGTTGCGATCACGACCGAAAGCCCGCAGCAGCAGTAATACACCAGATGCAGCGGCAGCGCGGCGCAGGCAAATGCAGTCCCGCGGCGTCGGGCGAGGAACGCGAAGAACGCACGGTTCAAGGCGACGATCGCGACCAGTCCCATCACCACCAGGCCGGCGAGCCAGGGGACTACGATGCTGCCTGCGGCGGCCATCAGCGTCGATCCGGTCAAGGCGACGCACGCCTTCTGTTGGGCCTTGACGTTCAGGTCGGTCTCGACGATCCCGGTTCGCCGGATCAGGAGCATCCACGGTACGCCCCGCTGAAAGATGTCGGTGCGGACCATCTCGCGGAGCGTCCACCGTTTCAGGTGGGTCGCCAGCACGTCGCGAGCCAGGACGATGCGGTGGCCCGCGCGGGTCAGTCGATATCCGAATTCGATGTCCTCGATCGCCGGACGAGGATAGAGCCTCGGGTCGAACCCGCCGAACTCGAGGAAGTGTTCCCGTCGGATGACCCCGCATCCGGTCCAGAAGGTATGGGCCGGCCGGATGTTGTCGAGGAATGGTCCATTCTGATGGACGAAATGATGGAGCAGGTTTCGGTACTGGCTGACCAGGCCCGGCGCGGCCGGTGCATCGTCGTAGGAGCCGAAGAGCGCCGAGAGCCCCGGGTCCGCATCGAACCGCGCCAGCGCGCGACCGAGGGTTTCGGGGTGGACGGCAACGTCCGCGTCCAGGAAGAAGATCAGGGGGGCTGAGGCGGTCTTGGCGCCGAGGTTCCGCGCGGCGGCGGGACCCTGCGGGGTCGGGTTGCGAACGACGATCGCCCCCGCCTGCCGGGCGAGAGAGGCCGAATCGTCGGTCGAACCGTCGTTGACGACGATCAGCTCGAAATCGGCCAGGAGGGAGTCACGGAGCCGCCGGAGGCAGCGCCCGAAGTTGCGGCCCCCGTTGCGCACGGGAACCACCACCGAGAGCGACGGCCTCCGCGGCCCCAAGCTCGCCGGACCGGCGGGGACATCGTCCATGATTCACCCTCGCCCGTCAGAACGGAACACCTGCCGGAATGCGTCTCCGTCCTTGGGATCGCCCGGTTTCCTCATCGTCCATGAGCCCCCGGCCCGAGAGCGGGGAGCCCTGTTCCGCCGTGACACAGTCGCGACGTGCGGCCGGACTTTATCCGGAACCCCGGCGGTTGTCAACGCGGTCCGGATGCGCAAGAACCTGCGACAGAACGCAACTCCTCCCAGGAGCGATTAACGCTTGGGTGGCTGACGGTCGGGGGGACAGAGTCCTTTCCTTCACCCGGACTTTCGGCCGGACCAACGTCGTTTTGTAGGAGCCGGCTCCGTCCGGCGATCTCCATTCAAGCGTGAAGCTCTCGAGTGCCTCACGGTTGTGTGGCCCACACGTGAAGCCTGCTCCCGAAGAACCCCCCCGAACCCCCCCTTCGCAAGGGTGGGATATTGATCGGGAAATGCCCGTTTCCTGTCCCCCCTTGCGAAGGGGGGTTCGGGGGGTGAATTCGCAGTGCCTCAGGGCGTGTGCAATGTAAAAGGTAAGCGAGCTAACTCGTCCCAAAAATCGCCCTGAGCAGGAGCGTTGCCGCAGGGTGCAGCTTTCCGGTAATGAGAATGACGCCGGGCTTGATCGGTAGGAACCCACTCTCCCTCGCCATGGGACGACCGAAGAGACAGCCGTCACCGGTGCGAAGAGGGGCGGTCTTCCCGAAAGACCGCTTCTCCCCTCAGCGTCGCGACCGGCTCGTGCGGGCTCAAGGGTAGTGCGACCAGGCGTGCGGCGTGGTATCTTTGGGAATGGCGATCGCCCGAATTATGAACGTCTGACAACCGCCGGAGGGGGAAACTTGCAAGTGTTCGATGTGTAATGGGTGAGTATGCCAGACGGATCAAAGAGATTTTGTACGTCGAATCAGAACCTCCGTCGAAATTGTCAGCCTAATGCCTGGACGAGTAACCATGCTTTCCAGTCGAATAACGACACGGGTCGCTGAGCCGGGCGTTAGGCGGCACAGGCGATGGTCTTGCGACTCAGTCGAGGAGGGATGAGACGGTGGCACATTCGGTCACTCCGTTCCTGATGTTCGAGGGGACCGCCGAAGCGGCCATGAACTTCTACGTGACCTTGTTCCCGGGTTCGCAGGTCGTGCGAATCGAGCGGTATGGCCCAGGCGAAATGGGCTCGGAGGGTAGCGTCAAGCGGGCTGACTGCACACTCGCCGGACAACCGGTGATCTGCATCGACAGCCCCATCAGGCACGCCTTCACCTTTACCCCGTCCATGTCCTTATTCGTGGAGTGCGAGAGCGAGTCCGAACTGGATCAGGCGTTCGCTCGACTCTCGGACGGTGGTTCGGTCCTCATGCCGCCGGGGAGCTATGGGTTCAGCACGAAGTTCGCCTGGGTCAATGATCGCTTCGGTGTCTCGTGGCAGCTCAATCGCGCGTGAACCAACGGCCTTCTGACAACCGGCTGCAGCGGACCCGCCTTCTGGCGGAATGCTCATTTCGGGCATTTGGCGTAACACGTGAATCAGAGCTGAAGGGTTACGCACCACCTGCTTGGCGGCCTGGCAGATCGGCCTGGGTCATGTCCTCGACCCTGGCACCGGCCTGTCCCTCATTCGCCCATCTGATGAACCAGAACAGCAGCGGCAGATAGACGACCCAGAGCAGCGAACCCCAGGAGTACAGGCGCACCACGAAGAGGCAATCCAGGAAGGCTGAGACTCCAAGCCAACAGAGGACTGCGGCCCGGATCACGAAGGCCCGCTCCCTGGGGCCCTTCGTGTTCTTGATGCTGAAGTACGTGCCGACGATACCTCCCACGACGCCGGCCACTCCCCCGGCGATTCCGCCGACCAGGCCGACCATGTTACCGTCCATAGGAAACCTCCCCCTTGAGGGAAATCGTCGTTTTTCGCTTCCGGGGTCGTAAGGGCATGGCGAGAGTCCTGGCAACTGCGATTCCAAATTCGGTCGGACCCGTTGGGCGGACATTCCACGGTTTTGCTCCCCCACTTCCCCGACACGGGACCCCGCACCTCTGTAACATCTGATTTCTAATCTAGAGCTTACACGGGACCCGTTCCGCAAGCTAACCTGCCGACCGATCCTCCATCGCTGAATCCAGATGAGGTGTTACAGCCTCGGCGAGAATCCGATAGATCGTCGGGCGGGATAGCCGAGTGGCCCTCGCGATCGCGGCGATTTCTCCACCCTCCGACCTCAAGCGCCGCATGACCGCGATCGGTTCGACTGTGGCCCGGATTCGACGGCCTCGGTTCGAGCTGCCCCAGCGGACACCTCGCTCTCTCGCCGCGGCCTGGCCCGAGAGAATCCTTTTCGCCCGGACCTCGGTCTCGTAGGCCGCAACTCCGGCCAGGATGTTCGCCATCAACCGACCCGCCGGTGTGACCAGGTCGAGTCCGTCCTTGAGGCTGATGAAATTCACCTTCCGCCGGATCAGGTCCTCGAACAGGCTGGTCAATCCCTTGGCCGTCCGTGCCAGCCTGTCCAGCCGCACGTCGTGGTCAGGACCGGAACGGGAGTTGTATAACTCACCGATTTTTATTCAGTGTTCATAAAATCACTGATAGAGCAACTCTCAAGTCCCGCCAAGCGTACCTCGCTTGCGTGTTTATGGCGGGTCCACCGTCGTGGTAAACTGTTCCCGAACTCGGCAGACGAGGACGAACGATTCCTGGACTCGAGTCGCAACTTGACGATCGGCACACCGTTCCGTCTCCCCGCCCGCCTCTGCGTTTGAAACGTCAGGAAGAGGGGTGGGGGATTGTGGTCCTCTCGACGAGAAAGTTCGGGTGCGAACATGCGGCGGATACCGCTGTCGACGTCGGACGACTCGCAGGCGAATCGGACGAGCCGCCGCCGTTTCCTGGAGGGCCTGGCCGCACTGGGGGGTGGGGCAAGCCTCGCGGTGTCCGCCGGTCCGTCGCCGAACGCTGCCTCGGTGCAACAGGGACCTCGAGAGCCGGCTCCGCTGGCGACCTCCAACGGCTGGTACTTCCAGAACGGGCGGGCCATCTGGGGCTATGGGCTGCATAACGACTGGTGGGGAGGGTATCGCGGCCTGCCCACGGGCTGGTGGACGGACTGTCCGCTCCGTCCCAGTCTCATCCGGAACGCACCGGGTCGGTCCGGGCCCAACCTGACGGAGGATCTGGACAAACTGACTGACAGCATGCCGCACGTATGGCTTCCCCGGCTTCGAGCACACTCCGCCGTTGTGGTATGACCGCCGGCGCGACGCCCACGACGTTCAGCGCCGCGGCGACGGCAACGTCGTCGGCCCGTTCCTGGAGATGCCCTGGGGCCGTAGCAAACAAGGTCAGGCGTGGGACGGCTTGCCCCTGTACGACCTGTCAACATTCAACCCCTGGTATTTTGCCCGGATCAAGGAGTTCGCCGACCTGTGCGACCGCAAGGGGTGCATCCTCGTCTTCAACTTCTACAATCAGCACAACTTGCTGGAGACGCAGGCCCACTACTGCGACTTCCCCTGGCGCCCCGTGAACTGCATCCAGGCCACGGACCTGCCCGACACGACGCCGGCGGCCCATGCGTTCTACGACACGACGCATCGTCTGCGGCGTGAATTGCACCGGCAGTACATCACCCATTGCCTCGACAACCTGCGAGACAACCGCAATGTCGTGTTCCTGACGAGCCTGGAGTACACCGGCCCGCTCGCGTTCCTGCAGTTCTGGCTCGAGACGATCCTGGAATGGGAGCGGCAGTCGGGCCGGAAAGTGCACATCGGGGTGGGTGCGACCAGGGATGTCGTGGACGCGGTGCTTCAAGATGACCGCCATAAGCCACGGATCGACACGATCGACCTACGCTACTGGCATTCGACCCGTGACGGCGGCCTGGTTGCGCCACGGGGCGGTCAGGACGTGCCCGGGCGGTACGTTGGCGGCGCGAGCCGGATGACGCCCGCGCAAATCTACCAGCAGGTGAAAGAATACCGGCGTCTTTACCCCAACAAGGCCCTCCTGCTCACCATCGGCGCGGATCAGGAGCAGACGATGGCGTTCCTGATGGCCGGAGGGTCGATGCTGCTGCGCGGGCTCGACTACGTGCGCGAGCATCCGCCGACGTACGAGATGCCGCTGGGTTGCGAGCACATCCTGTCCGTCTATGAGTTCATCCGCACACACCTGGCGTCCGACCTGCCGCGGATGAAACCCCTCGACGTCGTCGACAACCCCGAGGTCGTCTCGTGCCTGGGCGAGCCCGGCCGAGGCTACCTGATCTACATGTCCAGCAGGCCGCCCGGCGATCCATCGCGGAGATCGCTTCGCGGGGGGTTTCACCTCGACCTCACCGACGCGCCCGGCCGGTTCGACGCGAAGTGGATTGGCCTGAGCCTCGGCACCGTGTTCGACGCCTACGGCGGCAGCCTCGAGGGAGGCAAGGTGCTGAGCCTGGGGGCGCTCGACTGGAGGCCGTGGCTGCTCTGGTTGAAGCAACGGGGCGAGTGAACGGGGATCGTGAAGCCGCTCAGAAAGGGGACGATCATGGCGAGTCGAGAGAGGTCAGAGTCCGACCGTGTTATCTCGCAAGGGAACCGTGTTGACCGTTGACACTTCCTCACGGGTCTGGCCGCGGCCGGCGGCGCGGCGGCCGTCTCGATGGCGGCGGCGAACCCGCTGGTGGCCGCCGAGCCTGAGCAGGAACCGAAACCAGCGACCGGCGCCGCCGCGCCGGCGGCGAGCGGTGGCCGGGGCAGGGTCCAGGACGTCCGCGGCGAGATCAAGGAGTCGAAGGACCCGAAAACGGGCGGTCGCGTCCGCCGGCTCACCGGCGACGGATCGAGCAACATCCACCCGTACTTCACCTCCTGGGCCTTCGTCGGAAACGACGCCGACAACACCGTCTTCATCTCGAACCGCACCGGCACGTACCAGTGGCACCTGCTGGACATCCCTGCCGCGCGCCTGGTGCAACTGACCGCCGGCCAAAAGCTCGAGCCCAACATGGCATGCCTGGCGCGGGGCGGCCGGCTCTTCTACTTCGACGACCGGGTGCTCCGGGCGGTTGACACGAACACGCTGAAGGACCGCGAACTGTACCGCGTGCCGGCCGGGTTCAAGCCGGCCCTGCCCACCTGCACCGCCGACGGCCGCTACGTGGCCTTCGCCTATATCGAGGAGACCGCGCAGAGCACGGAGACCGGCCGCATCTACTCCACGATGCACGAGCGCTTTTATCAGCATCCTCACTCGGTCGTCATGCGGATCGACACCGAGACGGGCGACGCGGTGGCCCCCTGGGGCGAGGCGACCTGGATCAGCCACGTCCTGATCCACCCCACCGATCCGAACCTGATCCTCTTCTGTCACGAGGGTGGGAGCACCTGCGTGCAGCAGCGGATGTGGATCGTGGACCTGCGCCACCAGCAGGCGCGCAAGGCTGCGCCGCTGTATCCCCAGAGGCCTGGTGAATCGTGCGTGCACGAGTACTTCACGCGGCAGGGCGATGTGGGATTCCAGTACACGCTGGACCGCGAGGGCGGCCGCGAGGAGTATAACGCTTTCATCCTCCCCGACGGCACGTGGGTCCGTCAGTACCGCTTCCCGGGACCCCGGCCCGGACACGTGCAGTCGAATTCCGACAATACGCTGGTGGTCGGCGACGGGGCCTACCTTTCCGCCAGTGACAAGGACGGCAACCAGTACATCGGGCTGATGACGCACATCAACGGACACGTCCAGATCCGCCGCCTCGCCTGGCACGGGAGCTCCTGGCGACACCCAGGCCAGCCACGGCCACCCTAGTTTCAGCCCCGACGACCGCTGGGTCATCTACAACTCTGATGCCGGCCATTGCGATAATGTGTACATGGCCGACGTGCAAAGCATCTGACCTCCGGAAGCTGCCGCTCGGTGATCGGCCGGACCTCGGTGCGGCCCGTCTCAAAACGCCGTTCGTGGTTCGGACAGAGTGTCAGACAGCAGCGGCCCCTGGGGCGCGATGGTGGCTGCGCTGCCGAATCTTGGACCATGAGCTCAGCTCGAAAAGCTTCTGCCTCGCCCTGACGCCCCCCGCCGGCGCAGAGCACCTCGTTTCGGTCGCGGACCTTGACGCGCTTGCGTCGCGTCGCCTCGGGCGGGACAATGGCCATCTCTCGAAACCCTCGATCGCCAGGAAGAATGCGGATTTGAATCAAAGGGCATTCTCACGAGATGTCGGTCGTGTTTTCGCGTATGACCCGTCCTGCTGACCCGCGACGTCCATGAATCACGCGTGTTTCGGTGCGAGTTTATGAGTTGGGACGACTCCTTGACCGGTCTCCTGGACCTCTTGGTCCGCAATTACCCAGACCCGGCGAGCGCCCGTGTCGTCGCGGAGAAGGCCGGCCGATCGACCGGATTCCTCTCCCGCGCCGGCGACATACGTGACGTCTGGATGAGCATCCTCCGCGACGCCTCTCAGTCCAGGAACGGGCTCCGGGATCTCGCTCGGGTGGTCCGGATGGACCTCCCGGATGTCGATTTCCCGACCCTCGTCCGGCCGATCGACGACGGTGTCGACGAGGTCTCCTCTTCGCACGAGCACAGACTCGCGGCCGGCCTTGGACCTGGCCTCGAGCCGACGGCGGGGGCTGACCGCCTCGCTGATCTCCATGAGGGGATCGTCCATCCGCTCCCATCGGCTCCCCTGTTCGTGGGGCGGGTCGAGGAGCTCGACGCCGTGCGGGGTTTCTGGCGGGGTGCGGCGGATGGTCATGTCCTGGCGCTGATCGGATTGGGGGGCGCAGGCAAGACCGCGATCGCCTCGGCCTTCGTGTCGGGACTCCTGGATCCCGCGGCCGGAGCGGACCGGCCCGACGGGCTATTCGTCTGGAGTTTCTACGTCGACCAGGATGTGAGCAATTTCCTGCGGCACGCGTACCGCTACTTCAGTCGCGGGCTGAAGCCGGAATCGTCCGGCGCCGGGTTGCTCTACCGACTCACCGAGATGCTGGACGACGGCGGGAGGAATCTCCTCGTCCTGGACGGCCTGGAGCGGGTCCAACGGCCGCCTGGCGACCTCAAGCGGGGGTTCGGCGAGCTGGAGGACCCGCTGCTCCGGCAGGCCGTCACCCGGCTGGCCGCGGGGGCTGGGCGGACCAGATGCCTGATCACCACCCGGTTCCCCGTCCCCGACCTCCACGGCTGGGAGGGCTGCGGGTACGCCCGGCGGGAGGTCGACCGAGCTCGACCGGCAGGCGGCGCGGCAGCTCCTGCGACGGCACGGGGTCCGGGGGGACGATCGGGCGTCGACGCGGTGCTCGACGAGTACGGCTCGCATGCCCTGACCCTCGACCACGTGGGGGCCTACCTCGCGGCGTTCTGCGACGGCGAACCCGCCGCGGCCGCCCGGCTGGAGGAGCCCCGGCTCGACTCCGACACCCTCGAGGAGCGCAAGCTCGCCCGCGTCCTCCGTGCCTACGAGAAGTCCCTTTCCTCCCGGGAGCTCGATCTGCTGGTGCGGTTCTGCCTCTTCCGCACGGGTGCGTCCAGCGAGGCCCTCCACTCCATCTTCTCCCGGACCGACGTGCCCGCTCTCTGCGGTGACCTGTCGGGTTGCACCGAGGCCGAGTTCGGGCGGCTCGCCCGGCTGCACTTGCTGCTCCCCGAGCCAGGCGGCGGTTACACCGCCCACCCGGCCGTCCGCGACCACTTCTACCGGATCTTCACGGACGCCTCAGCCGCGCACCGCGTCGTCGGCAAGAAGCTGATGTTCGACTGCGGCCTGGACGTGGCCCACGAGTGGGAGAAGGTGTCAAAGGTCGAGGTCATGCATCTCCAGGATTTATTCCTGCGAGAATTCCGTGAATGTCACTTCAAAGTCGAATGTTTTAACCTTTCCGACTTTTCGGGACGTCTCCGCGGGTTCCTGTCGCGTCATGGGCAGCGGCTGTCGCGGGCGTGCGCGGGGCGGATCGACGGCTGTATCCGGGACCTGGAAGATGGGTCCGCGGCAATCCCTCTACCCGATCTGGAGTTGAGCGACGGCCAGTCCTACACCAACGACGACTTGCGGATTTCGTGGCAGCTCTGGCTGCACCGATCCGCTCTCAGCCCGAGCGACGGCGAATCGGACGCGTGCGAGTACGTTGTCGTTCCGTGGTACGACAACGTCCGGTGTTGCTTCTCCAGCCGCGGGATAGGGCCGGGGCGACGCGACTTCGAGAGGCTGTCCTGGTCGAGCATCGGCGACGCGGGGTCGAGGCAACCGCACGAGGATTGGCTGTTGTTTCTCGACTACGAGGTTGTTCTCGGCGCCCGGAAGAAGCTGATCGACCAGCTCCGCGGGTTCCTGTCGCGGCATGAGCAGCGGCTGTCGCGGGCGAGCGTAGGGCGGATCGACGACTGTATCCGGTCCCTCGAAGACGGGTCCGATGATTTTGAGGTCCCGGACATCGAGCCGAACACGTCCGGGGTGACCCTCCGTTTCCGCCCGGGATCGGCCAATCCGGAGGATCCGGCTCTGCTCGATGCCCTGGAGGAAGTGATCTACCACACCGTCCATTCGGGGAACGAGGCGGAGGCCTATGGGCTCTACTCGAGGCGGATGGGCGGCCGGGAACACCTCGGCAAGGTGCTCGGGGAGTTCGCGCGAGGGGCGCGGATTCTCCGGTACTTCCGGGCGTGTCCGAACGACCTCGACCTGGCCTGGTACCTGCGGGGCGTCGGCGACCTCCGCGCGAGTTTCGACCTCCTCTCGAAGGTCCGGCCGATCTGGTCGGGGGCGGTCCTCTGCCTCCGGGGATTCCTGCCTCGGGTCGTGCGCGACAAGGTCGGCTGGCAGCACTCGCGGGCGATCGCGGCCTTCCTCATGGGGCGGCCGGATGCCCTTGATGTTCCATTCGACCTGGGTTGGGGGGAGGCCCTGGTCAACGCGGACCTGCCGCTGATGAAGGGGGAATTCGCCCGAGCCCGGGCGGTGGCCGCGGCCGACCTGGAGGGTTTCAAGGGCGCCTTGCGGCACGTCCCCGAGCAGGTCCGGACGCGGCTCGTCCTGGCCGAGGTCGATCGACGGGAGGGGCATGCCGACCGGGCCCTGGCCGGCCTCGAACGCGAGGCGCCCTGGATCCTGCGATCGGGGTCGGCGGAGCACCTCTGCCAGTATCACCTGATTCGCGCGCGGGCGATGACCGATCGGGGGGAGTATGAGGCGGCCGATTCGGAGTCGCGCGAGGGCCTGATCCTGGCCCGGCAATGCGGGCTCGGCCTGGCCCATGTGGACTTCCTCAACCTGCGGTCCCGCCTCGCCCTGGCCCGGGCCCATTCGATCCCCGACCGAGGCTCCCCGCAGAGAGGGGCCTTCCTGGAGGCCGCCGAGCGGTCGGCGCTCGGGGCTCTAAATGGGATCCTGACGGAGGACGGTGCCCCGGCCTCCCGGCCGGACCTGCCTCTCGGCGAACTGGTCGCCCCCGGTGCGCAGCACCCGGAGTGCGAGTACGCCTGGGGGGCGGCCGATGCCCTCGTGCTGCTCGGGGAGGTCCTCACCGAGCAGGGTCGGTTCTCCCTCGCCCGGGACGCGCTCCGACGAGCCTGCGACCTTCAGTCCACACTGCAGTGCCCCGAGCTCGCCAGGACCGAAGAGCGATTGAGCCAGCTCGGGCCCCGGGGCCTCGAGACCGGCCTCGGGCCACGCCTATGAACATTGACTCGGCGGAGCTTGGCTTCAATCTGCGGGCCGAGCTGCTCACGAAGTTCTCCGCTTCGTCCGTGCTCCCGTTGCCTTTGTACCTGGACACCTGCGGATACGGGAATAACGGACGGGTCCGGGTCACCTTGCCGCTTCGGTCCCGGTGCTCCGCCATCAGCTTGTCTGGGGGTGTGCCCTCCTCGACCCAGCGCAGGATCGCCTCCATCTGGCCGACCGGGGTGGCGCCAGGGCCGCGGAACCCGTGATCGACGCCCGGCGCGAGAAACAAGCGAGCAAACCGCCCGACCTTTTCCCTGCCGCCCATCCGCTGTAAGACGCGATTGTAATAGTCGATGGTTCCATCGGCCGGGATGAGCTGGTCGGCCAGGCCGTGCGTGATGATGATCTTGCCACCCCGGTCGCGAAATCGGCTCAAGTCCGGGTCGTCTGTCCCGATGACGGCCCCGAATTCCTCAACTGATTTCTTCCAAAGCCGCTCGAACCCCGCCGGCGTGAGCGTCGTCCAGTTCCATTTCGGGTCCTGGAGCAGAAAGTACTGGAACCATTCCTGTGGTATGGAGAACGGCTTTCCTGTGAGTGGCGAACCACCCGTCCCGGCGAGCGCGGAAAGGTCCGTGCCGCGCGCCAGGCCGTACCAGAGGAACTTCCCATCCTGTCCCCGGGGACCTTCCCAGATCTTCCGGACCACCTCCGCGTCGGCTTCGGTGAATGTGCTGTCGCCGACCTTGGTGCCCACCAACTCCTTCGGATCGTAGGTGCAACGCGAGGGATCATCGATCACGCCGTCGGTGACGCCGTCCAGGACGTCACCGGACGCCACGGCGGCGGCTGTGACCGCATCGAGCTTGGCCTTCGTCACGAAATTCCCGGCGGCAACCATGACCACCTGCGGCCAGAGGTCCGCGGGGAGGAATCGATGCCAGTTGATGGCCGGACAGGCGGAGATGATGCCGTCGTAGTCCTCCGGATAGCGTTGCGCCTCCATCAATCCCTGGCGACCGCCCGTCGAGCCGCCCACGAAATAGGAAGAGCGCGGGGCCTTGCCGTAGAACGCCTTCGTCAACGCCTTACCCACCACGGTCATCTCATGGATGCCGAGGTACGCGTAGTCCTGGACGGCATGCCAGTCCAACCGGCCGTCAGCTCCCAGGGCAAAGCTCCCGCTACCCCCTTCGTGTCCGGTGTCGGTGGCGGCTGTCGCGTAGCCCGAACGCAACGGCCCGCGCAAACCATTGGGATTCCCGCCGACATATCCACCCCCGCCGGTTCCTTGGAACCGCCCATTCCAACCCTTCGTAGGCAGGGCGACGAACACCTTCACCCGACACCCCGTCGGGGGATGTGTCACGGTCGCTCGGACACGGCAGGACCCGTCCGCGGCGTTGAGCTCGACCGAATCGATGGTCGTGTTCGGGAGGGAGACCTTGGTCAGGTCCTCGTGCGAGATCACCGGCGTGCTGTCCGCGAAGGCCGGCTTGGGCGGCGCCTCGCCGACCTGGGCACGAGCGACGGCGGCCGGGAGTGCGACCAGGACGGTGAGTATCCCGAGGCGATGTCGCGCGAGCCCCAAGATCGTAGGAAGGGCCACTGCAAGCGCTCGAGTTACGTTCGATGGGATCATCTTGGCTGAGCCTCATGAAGCAATCGACTGCCGACTCTCGCGGGGCTAACTGGCTGTACGCCTCGCGGCAAGCCGGGCGACGTGCTGACCACGGAGACGGGCGATGGACAAGTCGCCATGCTACTTCGCGGGGTGGGGCACGACAAGACCGAGGACCGCGCCCTATTGGTCGGGACCATCGCGCCTTCGGCGAGCGATGAGGTTTGCCCGGAATGCCGAGGAATCGGTGCGAGTACGTTGCGTTCGTAGCGGATGGTCGCGGTCCAGTCGCCGAACAGGTCACGGCCGCACGTCGCCTTGTAGCGGGGGTGGTGGCTCCGCTCCGCGTGGTGGGATTCTAAGGCCCAGTCCCCGATTCTGCGGAGTCTGCCCGCGCCGGCCTCAGTAGACGTGAGAGCGGGCCAGGAGCACGAGCCAGGGCATCGCGGCCAGGATCACCAGGAGCTGGAACGCCTCGATCCCGAGATTGAAGTCCAGCACGCTCGAGGCCAGCGTCCAGGGATCGAACTCGAAGTCCTACAGATAATGCGGACTTCCTGTGCGCGGTCGGCGGTCCGGCCTGGGTCGCA
Source organism: uncultured Planctomycetota bacterium (assembly GCA_963845755.1). Classification (GTDB taxonomy): domain Bacteria; phylum Planctomycetota; class Planctomycetia; order Isosphaerales; family Isosphaeraceae; genus CAWJTV01. The sequence continues at coordinate 241,637 of CAWJTV010000029.1, read as the reverse complement.
CACGAGTCATCGGGCGGGGGGTTCAATAATGAAGGGGATTTTAGAATTCCTCTCCACCCGAGAGAGGGGGCGGCCGTTATAATCTCGCATTAATGATAGGCCGTCCCGCAGGCGCGGATGGAGTCAAGTCTCGCGGGGATCAGTAATGCCTTGCGAAGTTAGGATCAGATAAACTTGGCTCACATCCCACTCCGCTACTGTGTGTTTCTGGGCACGCTCGCAACGGCGTGCTCGCTCTCTCGGCTCGGGGTAGCCTCACCGAAGACACGGCGATCATCCTTGTCCTGGCGACTCTTGCCGCAACCGCCGGGCCGGCGTTTACTCGGCGAGGCACAGGGTGCGGGATTGAGTGGCTGTCAGCCGGGAGACCCGGTGTTGGAAAGACCCGTAGGCCTCTCACGACGTCGAGAAACGCGCGGACATCGCTGGGGATCGGCGATGCCGAAACCTGTCGCAGCATGAGGGACGCCGCGCTGCAAGGCGAGTATTTTCAGGTAACTTTCGAGAATCACCCCGTATCCCAACTCTCACTCATATCCAGGGTGTCATACATGCAATGGAGTCATACGCGGCGAGAATTTCTGACGGGAGCGGTCGGGGCGAACGTCGCGGTGTTGCTCGTGCCGGAATGGCTCCGGGCGCAGGCCGACACGGAGGATCCGCGGGTCGCGGAGGTCCTGGCCGGCACCATCGGCATCGACATGCACAACCATGTCACACCGGGCGGGGCAAGGCCCGAGCAGGGTCGGAAGGAGCAACAGAAGTCACAGTCCAACCTTGACCTGGCCGACGAGATCAAGCGCTCGAGGTTGACGGCCGTCTGCGCGGCCTTCCGCCTCGACTTCAACGCCCGCGAGCCCTACGCCAGGTTCCTGCAAGGGCTCACCGCAGTCGACGGCCTGTTAGGAAAGGACCGCCTGACCCGCGCTATGAACCGGAAAGACCTCCAGGTCGCACACGACAAGGGCCAGCCGGCCCTCGTCCAGTCGATCGAAGGGGCGCATTTCCTGGAAGGACACCTCGAGCGGGTGGAAGAGGTGTACAAGCGCGGGCTCCGGCACCTCCAATTGCTGCACGATAAAGGCGATAAGGTCGAGCCGCTCGGCGACATCTACACCGAGCCCCCCCGCCTGGGCGGCCTGACCCCCTTCGGCGCGGCCGTCGTCAAGGAGTGCAACCGGCTGGGCATCGTCGTCGACCTCGCCCACGCCAGCCACGAGACCGTGCTCGGCGCGCTGAAGGTGTCCACGCAGCCGGTGATCGTCTCCCACACCAGCCTCGACACGCGGGCGGGCAAGAACCCCCGGATGGCGAAAATGATGGCCCCGCGGCTGATCAGCAAGGACCACGCCCGCGTGGTTGCGGACGCCGGCGGCGTGATCGGCGTGTGGACCAAACTGTCCGACTCGATGGGCGAGTACGTCGCGGGCATCAAGGCGTTGGTGGATGCCGTCGGCATCGACCACGTCGGCATCGGCAGCGACACCGACATCCTGTCCTCCCGGGCCGGCCAATCCACCAACGCCGCTTGGCCCGGCCTGTCCGGCGGATTCTTCAAGGCGGCCGTCGCGGAGATGCTGAGCCAGGGTTTCACGCCCGGCGAGATCGGCAAGATCGGCGGCGGAAACTTTTGCCGGGTTTTCGACAAGGTGACGACCGGCCACGCCTGAGGCGCCTTGATCAACCGCCGGAGGATTTGCCAGGTCAAAGACCTCGCCTGTTAAGTGCGTCGTCCGCGACCAGGCGACTTCGTTCCATGAGCCGATTTGCGATGAGGATTTCCACAGACCGGCTCGGCCCGACAAGGCTCTACGGGAGGTTTTCCACCGGGGACTGGGTCCGAGTCTTCGAGGTGCCTGTCCCCTCTGGGAAGTAACCGACAAGTCCTCAATTGTTGCCGTTCAGGTAAGGACGGCAGTACTCCAAGAGCTCGAGCTCCGCCAGCTCCTCCTCCATCGCCCGCTCACTCGGAGTATCCAGGCTCGCGGCCACTTCATGGATCAGATGTCCGGTAAAGGCCCGCCGCGCGCGTTGCAAGGCCTGCCGGAACGCGCCCGGCGTTACCGGATGTCCCACGGCCTTGGCCAGCCGTGCCGCCCATCCGCTCGAGTTGAGCTCCGGAGAATCCACGCGAATTCGAAGGACCGTATGATGCGGCTGTCCCGTCCGGCTTTCCATCTCCTTGACGGCGGTCCACGCTCGGTCGAGCAAGTCGTTCCGCCAGCTCTGGGTGAACTGCTGTTCGAACCGGGCCAGCCCCTCGTCCTCCACGGCCGGCTCGATGACGTCCGAGTCCAGGGGAAGGACCGGGCGCTTCCGTCGGTAGTAATCGTTCATCAGGTTCTGGACGGCCCGCTTCACGTAATCGCGAAACCGGCCGCGACTCGGGTTGAACATTGCGGAAATCGCCCCGGAGGAATCGGAGCGCGAACTCCTGATCCAGCTCCTCGGCGGCGTGAGGGTCTTTCAACGCCTTCAGCAGGTATCGGTGGACCGCACCGGCATAGCGGCACATCAGTTGTGCCGCCGCGCGCTGGGCTTCCTCCGGCTGGCCCACCTGGGTCAGGAAGACCAGGTTCCACTGGGTTGATAGGTCCGTGAGACGCGGCTCGACATCGACCTTCTCCACGGTCCCTCCTTCCTCGTCGAAACACCCACCGGCATCGCTGTCGAGAGATCCCCGGAAACGGACTGCCCCCGAGTCTTCGAGGTGCCTGTCCCCGTGTCCTGGGATCTCTTTCGCCGGTTCGCCTTGAGGTTAGCCCGACCTCTCTATCCTACCTGATCCCGGCCCGAAGGGAAAAATACAAAAGAAACGGCCAGCCATGAGACACCCGCCCAGGTCGGCCGTTAGAGAGATGGGAGAGGCGAGGACGGCTGATCCTGATCGGCCGGTCAATCATTCCCATACGGTCATCCATCGACTTGCGATCGACGCGACGAGCGTCCGCCTCTCACCGACCCCGGCAACCGATCCGGCTCACGACCGGCGGGTCCGGACCGCGCGCTTTGTGTTGGAGGAATCGAGACAATGCCATCTATCTCTTCTTTCAGGTACTCACCGATGTGGACGCAGAACCATCCCGACCCCGAAGGCCCGCGACGCTGGTTCCTGGACGCGCCGGAGGCGAACGTCATCGAGCGCCTCGCGAGAACGCGAGCTGCTCTTGGAGCTGGCCGACGCGAAAGACGTGCTGCTCCGAACCACCCGCCGTTCCGACGGATCGGAATGGGGTGTCGCCATTCCGGACGTCGAGTTCCAGCGCGTGATGCACGACCTGGCGACCAACGTAAAGGCCCTCGAACCGGCGACGCTCGCGATTGCACTCCGGGCACGCCGCTACCAAGAGATCCGTAACGCGCTGGCCATGGCCAACTCCCGCCTGGTCGCGCATATCGCAAAACGCTTCTTCAACCGGGGCATTTCCGCGGCCGACCTGATCCAGGAAGGCTTCTGCGGCCTGATGGCGGCCATCGACCGGTTCGACACCGCGAACACGACACGTCTGGCCACCTACGCGGGATGGTGGATACGCCAGGCGATGCAACGTGCGATCGCGGGCGGCGCGTATCCGGTCCGATTGAACCCGAAACAACTTCAACGGCTGGCACACGCCATGGCGCACGCCTCGGACGCGAAGAGAGATCTTTTCGCGGAAGTCGTTCCTCCGAAAAAGGTTCGGTCTGTCGTTGACCCTCGAGACTTCGCCGCCATCCGGACCCAGATTTCGCTCGATGCTCCGTGCCAGGTCGATGAAATTACCCCCCTGGCCAACCTCCTCTCGGCCGTTGGGGAGCCGGACCATGACGATCGTGAGTCGGTCGAATTCCTGGGCTCGATCCTCCGGACCTTGACCTCCCGAGAGCAGACAGTCCTCAAACTGAGGTTCGGCCTGGATGGGGAGCCGCGGCATTCGCTCAACCAGCTCGGCAAGCTCCTTCAGATCTCCAAGGAACGCGTCCGGCAGATCGAGGAACGCGCGATGGAGAAGCTCCGCGGTGTCGCCGACGGGAGTGTCTTTCTCGACCACGATCGTGCCCGGACATCGATCCCGCGTCCAGCAAGCCATGCCCGGGTCAGTTCGGGCCATAGCGGAGTCGGAATCCGAAGGTCGTGATGCCAGGTTCTCAATGGGATCGGCTCCAGAGCCGTGAATCGCTCGCGAGGGATACGGATCCGAAAAACGGGGACTGGCTCCCGCCCCTGTGTGGTCGCCTCGATCTCGGGGCTGGCACACGCGGGGAGGGACCCAGTTCCCGTTTTCCGCGCTCAACCGAGGCCAGTCCTCGTGGCGTTGCCCCGGGATGGTAGGTTCTAAACCCTTCGAGGCAAGTTGCGACGTGTCAGTAGGATGCCAGTCCGATCCCTCGCGGCCAGATGCGATCATCGAACAGCCGCGCCCGAGCTAATCTACCGGCTCCCAGAAATTCTCGAAAAATTTATTTCTCTGTTGAGTAAGGATTTACATCACGATTCCTGCCCGTTTCGGCCATAATGCGTTCCTGTTTTTTCAAAGTTGCGGCATCCTAATCAATAGACCTTCGTTCTTGGCTTGAGTCCTGGCAGATTGTCTGCCATCGCGGTTCGCCGCGACGAGGGCTCCGAGTTGGGAACCGAGCCCGCGAAGTTGCGTTGAATCCACTCAGCCACGGTGACGCAGTTAGCCATTACAGTTTAGGTGGATGGTTCCATTAATTCGTGCTTGATATCTTCGAGTTCCAACGAACTAGCCCAACAACTCATGAGCTGCAGGAACCCGATTCCGAAAAAACGAACCCAACCGCCCAGGCAACCTCACCAGAATTCCTCAAAACGAAGCCAACCACCCGCGCGGAGAGGCCCAGAATCCCTCAAAACGAACCCAATCTGCCCGCGCAGACCACCTTATCAACGAATCCTCTCGAATCAGTAAAATCTGCGCAAATTTCCGAAGCGCTCTAATCATTGCAGACCGCAATTTCGTCTCGATCCGGAGAACTCCCCCGGAAGCATCGTAGATGAGTATGACGGTCCTGCTGACGCCCGGCCGCGCTCGTCCGTTCGGCGTGAGTCTCCAAAGTTCGCGGTCTGCACGACCCGAGATCTCGCGTCGGGGTCGTGAGCGGGAGACCTTCGGGCGACCAGGTCGCATGGTCGGGGACTGTGCCACAACGTGTGAGGGACCATGGAGACGGAGGCCCGTCGGAATGTTACCATCGCCTGCTTGCCACTGGCCGCTTCCCGCGGTTTGACCCGCTTCGTTGTGATTTCGTACGATGGAACTGTCCATCGCGTCGGAGGGCCGGGCGCGATCGGTGAATCTTCGCGAGGCGATCCAGGCTTGCCGGAGCAATCGATGCGGAAGTGGCGCGGGTTTCTCTTCAGCTTGCTGTTCGCGATCGTGATGGCGTCGTCATCCGGCTGCTGGACCGAGACGAAAGTCCCCCTGCCCACGATCCCGACGTTCCCCGGGTTGACGCTGAAGGTCGGGGCTCTGGGAGATACGGCACTACTGAAGGGCGTGGAGGCGCAGCGCGGGGAGTGGGTGGCGTCGCGTCACGGCGAGATCGCGATCCGGGAGCAGCCGCTGTCTCTGGAGTCGGTCGGGGACGTCGAGGTCTTGGTGTTCCCGGCCCACCTGTTGGGCGCGTTGGTAGATGCAAGAATCCTCGCGACCATCCCGAATGAAACCGTCATGCCGCCGGTGCCGGACGAATCCGTGGAAGTCGGCGAACGCGCCCGATCGGAAGACGAGCCGAAACGTGAGGACAGCTTTCATTACATGGACATCGCGCCGGCTTACCGCGATCAGGTCTCTCGCTATGGCAACGATCGTGTGGCCCTGCCCATCGGCGGCTCGGCGCTGGTGCTGATCTATCGCCGCGACGCCTTCGAGCGCGATGCGAATCTCGCCGCGGCACGCGAGAAAGGCTTGAAACTGGAGGCGCCCAAGACCTGGGTGGAGCTGGATGCACTGGCCCGGTTCTTCGAGGGCCGCGATTGGGACGGCGACGGGAGTCCCGATCACGGCATCGCCCTGGTGCTGGGCGCGGACGCCGAGGGCCTGGGCAATGCGACGTACCTGGCGCGGGCCGCCAGCCTGGGCCAGCATCCCGATCAATTCTCGTTCCTCTTCGACTCGGAGAAGATGACGCCGCGCATCGACACAGCCCCGTTCATCGAGGCCCTCCAGGGCGCGATCGCCTTGAAGAGGTCGGGCCCGCCCGGGGCTGGAGAAGCTCGATGGGAACGCGGTCCGTGCAGCGTTTCATTCGGGTCAGGTCGCGATGTTGATCGATCGGGCGGAACGCGCCTCGAATTGGTCCCACGGCAAACGGCTCGGCGTGGCCCCGTTGCCGGGCTCGGAGCGGGTCTTCGAGCCGACCTCCAAGTCGTGGGTGAAACCCCCGGGACGGAACGCACCAAGCTATCTCCCCCATGGTGGCGGTTGGTTGGCCGGAGTCCGTCGGGGAGTCTCCGGTTCTCAGCTCGAGGCGGGGATCGACTTCATCCGCTACCTGGCCAGTCCCGAGAGCTCCGATCGGATTCGCGGCGAGCGGTCTTTCCCCATGCTGCCGTTCCGGATCAGCCAGATGAGCGAAGGCCTGCCCGATCCGACCTCGGCGGCCGACGTCGATTCCCGACTCTGGTCGGACGCGGTCAGTCGGACCTTGCTCTCCGATCGGGTCGTCCCGGGGCTGCGGATCCCCGGCGCCGAGGGCTACCTCGAGGATCTCGACAAGGGCCGCGCGGCGGCGCTCACGGGAGAGGATCCCCGAAAGGCTCTCGAAGGCGTGGCTCGGGCCTGGGCCGAGCGCACCAAGGCCCTCGGACCCAAGCGGCAAACCTGGCACTATCGGCGGAGCTTGAACCTCCGGGCCACGTCCGCTGAGCCTCCGGAACCCGGGACGTAGAACCCGCAACGAATCATCGAGGTCGAATCTCGTGGATGAGCCGGACGAGACCCTGACGACCGTGGGCGAGGTCGAGGCCGAGATCAAGGAGATGATGGGCCTCTTCGACGCCCCCTCCTTCGCGCAGCGTGGCCAGGAACTGGAAGACACGTTGCGCCGCATGGCCGAACGTTGCCGACGGGCACGCGGCGAACGACTCGACATGGTTCATGTCCGCCTGCGACAGTGGGCCCGCTCCGCGACCGGCCCCGGGGACTGGGCGAGGGTCTTCTCGACCTCCATCGAGTCGCTCTGGCCGCTTTCCGAGGCCGAACCGCCCCAATGGGCCGAATCGCCGACGTCGCTTCGCAAGCAGTTCGGGATCGCCCGCGACTTGATCGGCGCCGTCCGGCGCTTCAATGACCGCTGGGTCCAGTTTCTCGACGGCATGAAACTCCAGGCCGCCAACGCGGTGATCGACCAGTACAATCGCTATTATGTCCTGGAGAAGGAGTGCGTGATGGGCTCCGCCCGACTGGCCGCCCGATTCTTCACCCCGGTGCCCCTCTTGACCCGCGAGCAACTCCTGCGCGACCATCCGCTCCTGCCCGTGCCGGAGTTGCTCGACCTCAACCTTCGAGCCGGGTGAAGGACCGTGCAACGAACTTGCACTACGATCCGGGCCCGATCACGGTGTCCTGGGCTTTCCTCAACTCTTGATCCAGACCGAGGCCAATTCATGATGGACTCTCCCCTTGCCGTCGCGAAATCCGGTCCGCGCAAGCCGGGCCGAGCGGCTCTCCCGGCCACTCGACTGCTCCCGGGAATCGTGCGCGCATTGGCGGTGCTGGCGGTGATCGGCGCCGGATCGTACGGCGATGAGGCACGCGTCGATCCGGATGGCCAGTCCCCGATCTTCGAGATCACCGCTTCGCCCATCGTGCACAAGAAGCCGATCACGGCGCGTGTGTATGTGATGCTCGGCTCGGATGGCTCGTCGGCGGAACCGCGACTCGGGCCCGACTGGTTCCGGCCGCAACCCTTCTTCGCCATGGAGATCCAGGACTGGCAACCGGGTAACCCCCTGCGGATCGACTCGCGGGCCGTGGGATTCCCGACACCGTTGGGCGAGATCGAGCCGGGGCGCTACGCGATCCAGGCGGTCGTTCGTTTCAACCGGGATACCCATCGGATCGGCGATGGCGATGGGAATGCCTACGGGCCGGTCGTTCACGCCAACCTCGGCCCCAGGGAGGGGGGGGCGATCGCGCTGAAAGTGGACAAGATCGTGCCGCCGCGTAAGTTCCCGGAGACCGATCGGATCAAGCTGGTTACGTTGCCGAGCCCGAAACTCTCGGCATTCTACCATCGACCGATCATGCACCGCGCTGCGGTGATCCTCCCCTTGGACTTGGTCCACGAAGGCCATCCCGCGAAGCGTCCGACGCTCTACATCATCCCGGGCTTCGGCGGCGATCACTTCATGGCGTCTCGGTTCGCGAACGAGTCGAGGATGGCCGCCGGCAAGGACTTCATCCGAGTGGTGCTCGATCCGGATTGCGGTACCGGTCACCACGTGTTTGCCGATGGTGCGACGAATGGTCCCCGCGGCGCGGCGTTGATCGAGGAATTCATCCCCCATCTCGAGAAGACGTTTCCGGCAATCGCCGATCCGCGGGCGCGGCTGCTCAACGGCCATTCCTCGGGCGGCTGGAGTAGTCTCTGGCTCCAGGTGACCTATCCGGACGTCTTCGGCGGCACTTGGTCCACCAGCCCGGACCCGGTCGATTTCCGGGACTTCCAGAAGATCGACCTGTACGCTCCCGGCGAGAACATGTTCCGCGATCGCGCGGGGAATCGCCGGCCCATCGCGCGCATGGGCACGCGTCCAATCCTGTTCTACGACCATTTCTCGAAGATGGACGATGTGATCGGTTGGGGGGGCCAACTCGGCTCGTTCGAAGCCGTTTTCAGCCCGATCGACCGCGATGGCCGGCCGCGCAAGCTCTGGGACCGCTCCACCGCGGCCATCGACCCCGAGGTGGCCAAGGCCTGGGAGGCCTACGACATTCGGCTCGTCCTCGAGCGGAACTGGCCCAAACTTGCCCCGAAACTCAAGGGGAAGCTGCACGTGATCACCGGGGGCCTGGATACCTTCTACCTCGAAGGGGCGGTCCAGTTGTTGAAGAAGTCCCTGATGAAGCTCGGCAGCGACGCGGTCGTCGAGATCATCCCGAACCGCGATCACGGCAGCGTCCTCGATGCCAGGCTCGCCCAGCGACTGGACCGCGAGATGAAGGCGGCCGTGGGCGACCTGTTCATCCACCGGAGAGCCGCTTCGAACAGCGTGACTCCCTGATCGCGATCGCAACGATCCCACGACCGCTGAAGCCGCGAAGGAGGTCACCCGATGCCCGTTCTGGAGCGCGAGGAATACATCGAGCAGGCCTACTTCTTCCACACGTTCCGCGAGCGTCTGGTCGACGGGCTGCCCTCCCAGGACATCCTGTCGCGGATCGGCGAGGAGCTGCTCTCGACCACCCGGCTGCCGCTGGCGGTCTCATTCCTCCACACCGAGATCAAGGGATCGGGCCTGATGGGACCGGCCATGGCCCGGATTCGTCATTATTTCACGCCGTTTCAGACCCATGTGATCAACCAGGCCGAGCACGACATCAGCCGGTTCGCCATCGAACAGGCCCTCTTGATCCTGGAGCGGGAGGCCAAGTTCAAGGCCGAGAACCCCTCGCTCCCGGCCTTGTTCGTGTATCAATTCGAGGCCCTGGCCCGCAATCGCCTGGGTTACACCCAGGGCCTGGCCGCCATGGCGGATGATCCGTCGTACAACGAAGACTGGCACGACTATATCCTGACGCTCCGCAGCCGGCTCGGCGACGTCGATTTCGCCGACCTGATCTATGTGAGGTCCGAGAATTACGTCAAGGATCGCCAACGTCTGAACCCCGAGTTCACCCCCAAGTTCCCAACCCTGTTCGGCGTTAAGGAGGGGAAGATCGCGCGCGCGAATCGGGGCGCGACCCGATGTACCTCTTCTCCGCCTTGCAACGCCAGCTCGGCTATCCCGAGGTTCCGAGGCCGCGCCGTCCCGACGAGCTCGAGGCTCGGGTCTTGCTCCTCGAGCAGAAGATCGCACACCTCGAAAATCGGCTCAAGCTCGCCGAGAGCGAGATCCAGCAGGATGTTGACCTCTCCCAGGTCATGGTCAAACCCGAGAATACAGCCGGTGTCCCGAAGGGGTGGGGTTTCGCGCAGTAGACAGTAGCGTCGTCCTCCGGAGGATCCCTCGCCGTGCCGCGCATCTGGGGATTCCGAATTCCGGATTCGCGATTCCGGATTCCCGGATCATTCCCCTTCGGGAATCCGGAATCTCGAATCGGGAATCCCGATTGGGTTGCGGCCGAAGGCCGCGTTAGGCAGTAAGAGGAAGCGATGCTGTGTTTCTCGTTTCGTCCTTCGGTGAAGCGTTCGTTTCGGCCAGCAGAACCTGGAGCTATCCCATGAAAGCCCGGCCCGCCCCGTTTCCGGTCCGTGTCATTGTCTTGACTGCCTACTACCTGCTGCCTGCGGCCTACTGCCCGCCCTGCCTATTGGGTACAGCCTACTGCCAGGAGCGCCGAGTCATCGACAACAACTTCCCGGGCGCCTATCAAGTCGAGGTAGCGGACGTCAACGGTGACCAGAAACCGGATATCGTTGCGGTCGGGGGAAGTACCTGTGCATGGTACGAGAACCCGACGTGGAAGAAGCGCCTCGTGACCAGCGGGAAGCAGACGCCCGGTATCATTTCCAGCGCCACGGCCGATGTCGACGGCGACGGCAAGGCGGAAATCGCGATCGCCTATGAATTCGCCATGACCCGGCCGACGACCGGCAAGCTGCTCCTGGCAGTCCAGGGCCAGGGTTCGGATGCCCCCTGGAAGCTCGTGCCGGTCGCGGAAATCCCCAGCATCCACCGGCTGAGATGGGGCGACGTCGATGGAGACAGGCATCTCGACCTGGTGGTCGCGCCGATCTTCGGCCCGGAGGCCAAGCCGCCGGCGTATTCCGATCCGGCGAGGCTGGGGATCTTTCGAAAGTTCGATTGGCACAAGGGCCTGCCGGAATTCGAGAGAATCTTCGCCTGGCCGATTCTGCACGCCATCGACGTCGTCAACCTCTTTCAGGACGGTCGTTCCTGGATCGCGACGGCCGATGACCTGGGCACGGCGGTCTCCTGCTGGGAGCCGCCCGTCCCCCACCGGGAACGATCCACCGCGGTGGCATGAATACATGCTTACTTCGGCCGACAATAAGGCCTCGCTGGGGAAGCGGGGTGCCAGCGAGATCCATGTCGGCAAGATGAAGGATGGACGCCGCCTCCTGGCCACAATCGAGCCCTGGCATGGCAATCGCGTGTGCGTCCGCCTCGTGTCCTTGCGCCGGCCGCACGCACCGGGTCCCGACGTCCAACGAATCGAGCCGCGGACCGTGCTCGACGACACCCTGGCAGACGGCCACGCGCTGTGGGTCGCAGACGTCGACGCCGACGGTGACGACGAGGTCTTCGCCGGCCATCGCGGCAACGATCACCGAGTCTCGCTCTACGACTTCGACCAGGTCAAGAAGACGTGGTCCCGCACGGTGCTCGATCGCGACATCGCCGCGCAGGATCTACGCGGCGGCGACATCGACGGCGACGGCATACCCGATGTCGTCGCCGTCGGCGGGGCGACCCATAACGTCGTCTGGTATCACTTCAAACGGAACTGAGACACCCGGACACCCGGACCGGGCAATCCTCTCGCAGGATCGACGCTTCTCGCGGCAGTCGAACGACTCACGGGCCGGGAAGACCGGCCGCTGGCGTACTCGCCTTGCGATAAATGAGCAGCTCGCAGCCTTCGAGGTAATTCGTCCAAGGAGGAGGGACGAGCGGCGATTGAAGGAGCCGGGGGACTTCGGGACGCAAGGTCTCGACGAGTCGATAGCCGATCGTCTCCAGATCCGGCAGTCGGTTGACCGTGATGCCCAACGTGCTACTTACTAACTTGGCGCGCATCGGGCGTTCCGCAAATTGATCAAGCCATTTTTTCCCTTGCTTGGGGAGGATGATCAAACTGGGCATTTCTTCGCGGTTAACAAGCATGGAGAAAAGACTTCGCTCGTTAACGTGAAATCCAAGGTATTCCAGTCGATGAGAATTCGGATTGATCTCGTTGAAACTCCCCGTATGGATCAGCTCGTTCCGACCGACCGAACGCAAGCAGTACTGTTCCGTGCTCCAATCCGGTCTGCAATAGAGGAAGAACCACGCAAAGTTGCCGTTCAGGATATTCGAGGTGCAGAGAACCACCATCATGGCTGTGACGACCGTACGCATGAGCCGCGAGCCGCACGCAAACCATCGCTGGTCGGCGAACGCGAGCATCGATGCGACGGGAAGCGTCAGCGTCACGTTCAGGGGACTGAGGAAGTAGGCAGGCATGTACCCGGCCGTGAGCAAGATCGAGCTGAGGAACCCCAGGGATGGCAAGACAAGCAGGATTCGATGTTTGACCGGGAATACGGCGAGGACCAACAGGCTCAGGCAGACGATCGCCAACCCTCCGTAACCGAAGTTCAACAGTAACCCTTCCAGGGCCTCACGCAGGTACGCCATGCTCGTGTAGTTCGAGGGGGCCCAGATCGCAGGATCCTTTCCCTCGCCGACGAGCCAGTACTTCATCCGTTCGGCCCAGATGGCGGGGGCATAGACGACATTGCAGAGGGCATAAGCGAGAAGCCCCGCAGCCACCGTGAAGCCGAAATTCGCGAGAAACCCCCTCCTCGACCCAGGCTCCCGACTCGACTGGATCAAGCCCGCGAGTCCCAAACCCAGATAGGGGAGAACGAAGACGAGGGCCGTCAATTCCTTGCAGGAGATGGAAAACACCGCGAACAAAGAGAGAAACAGCCCTCGCTTCCAGTTCAGTCCGTCGCGGAGGATCACGGCATACGCCGCCATCGATACCATGAGGAAGGACAGCATCATCCCATCCGGTCTCGTCGAGATGGCCGTGCCGAGGATCTCGGGAGACGTTGCCAAGCAGAGCAAGACCGCCAGGAATGCCGCCCGCCGCGAACCCGTCAAGCGGTGGAGAGAGACCGCGTAGATGGCCATGCAGATGACCATCGTGGCGAGGCCCGCGGCCCGCCCCGCCACGATCAATGCCCCGATTTGCTCGAACGGCCGCTTCAAGCCATAAGGGTAATCTTCACTGATCTTGCCGACATCTTTCGAGAGCACCCAGTAACCGAGGAATGGCGCGTAAACCGGCCCGTATACGAAACACGGCATCGGCCCCCACTTGTGGAAGGACTTGCCCTTGCTGTGGAAGAACTTGAGCGTCTTGATCGGCTCGTATGACTCGCTCGTCACATCACGCGAATTCGGGATCATGAACCAGAGCAAATGTGCTGTGTAAAGAAAAACGAGTAAGACGGGAATGATTACATAATAATTTTGCTGTATGATGTCCGGCCAGGAGCGATCCCGTGCAAAGAGGCGGTACATTTGCGACTCCCTCCCTCACCGAGAGCCGATCACGAAGACGAGCCGTCAGGTTGGGTCGTTTGCTGGAAGGATAAAGGGGCATGTTAATTGATCCGCCTCGAACCAGCAAGTCCGCGGACATCTCGGATCGGTTGAGCGGGATCGGGGCGCACGAGTTTGCTCGTCGAGCAAGATCTTGCAAGCAAGAACTGCCCAACCGTCATAAGCCATATCTAATATTAATATATTATTAGATAAAAATTAATGGAGCCTCGTGCTCGTGCCGTCACTCCTGCTCGAGGAGGGCGATCCGCCGAATCTCGTCGTCACCGGCTCGGCGGGCGAGTGGCTCGAGGGCGGCGGTGGCGTCCTCCAAGAGCGTGTCCCTGGTGATGCTGAGCTCGTCGTCCTCAAGGACCCTTGAAGGACTTCACCGATTCGGCTCAATGGGTCACTCATTGCGGTCCATGCCCGGCGTCACCTCGGATCGTCGGCCCAGTTCTCCTGGATTTCGGAGGCATCCGCGGCCCGAGACTGCGTCTTACCGAATGGCATAGGGCCGATCGAGCCGAGCGGCCTGAACGATCGGCCAGGAATCGCCCCGCCGATCGTGGGTCCGCTGGAAGGCGCGCTCGCGTTCGAGGCGGGTCTGGTCGTAGAGCGACAGGTAGAGTTGTTCTTCGGCCTCGTTGAAGACCTTGCCGCGCCGGCTCATGACGATGCGAGCGGTCTCGAAGATCTTTTCGAGATCGAAACCGGGAGCGACGCGGCCGTAAAGCACGGCGGTGAACGACGGGACGTGCTTGGGCAGCAGGATCCCCGCCGGCAGGACGTTGCACATCACGCCAATCGACGTACCCGTATTGAGCATGCTCCCCATGCCGGTCCGCGTATGGTCGCCGATAAAACAACCGACCTTGGCCTGGCCGGTCGGGATCGGGTCGCCCTGGAGCGGGACGGACACCTCACCATAGTCGTTGCGCAGGTCGCTGTTGGATGTGATCGCCCCGAGGTTGACCCACTCGCCGACATAAGCGTGGCCGAGGAAACCTTCATGATACTTATTGGAGTATCCATGCACGATCGCGGCCTCGACCTCGCCGCCAATCCGGCAGTGGGGCCCGATCGTCACGCAGCCCCGCAAGTTGGCCCGGAAGAGTTGGGTGTCGGCGGCGATCGCGCACGGGCCCTCGATCCGCGTGAACGGCTGGACCCAGACGTTCGGCCCCAGGATGATCGGACCGTTCGTCGTGTCGAAGACGGTATAGGGGTCGATGCGGGCGGTGTCGTGAACGCGGAGCCGATCGGCGGGCCCTACCAATGCCATCGTGGTCAAGTGCCGGTTGGTGACTCCGCCATGCCCTCCCTCGGCGAAGTCACGCTCGAGATGGGCTCCGTTGCGAGCGACCAGGTCCCAAGGGCGAGCGATCCACTCGCCGCCGAAATCCGATCCTCCATACCTGGCCGCGATTCGCTCGAACCACGCGTTCAACATTCTGCGGCTCCAGCGAGACCGCGTCCTCAGGGCCGACCAGCGCGCAGGCCGGCTGCCCCTCGCACAGGCCCACCCACGGGCCCGGATCATCGGGTATCGAGAAGCCCGACGAGGGAACCCAACGGCTGTTGGCCACGATCACCGCCCCCCGCGCCAGCCAATCGCGGTCGTTGACCACGGTGTGCGGATCGCGCTGTCGCTGCACGGCCGCCAGCGGTGAGCGGATCACACACCCACGGCGTTGCGGGCCAGGCCCGATCCCAAAGACCCGCACAAGCTTGTTCGCGAGCGTCGTCGCGCCCAGGAGCAATTCATGCACAGGACGCGTCAAGGTCAGTGGTTCGAGTCCGCCGGCGGCCATATCTTCGACCAGGCAAAGACGCATAACCCCTCCAGGTCTTGGTAGGTATTGACAGCGACCCGAATCAATTGGGTGTCTCATCGTCGAGAGGTCTCGGACACAAAACGCGACCAGCCGGGGAGCCTGTCGCGATCCTGGTCTGAGGGGTCTATGGGATTCTATCGAGAAGGTGTCAACACGGCTAGCTCGCCCGGGGGAGTGTTTCAATTGCGCGACATGATGTTGGGAATCGTCAACACGCTCAGTTCATCCGATTCGAGATCCAGCAAGGCGACGGTCCACTGAGGAGCACGATGCAACGCACCGGGATTGATGCATCGCATCGAGCCGCGCCTCTGGTCGGTCACCCGATGTGTATGGCCGGTCAGCAGATAGTGGGGTTCCTGGGCCTCGAGGCGATGGAGTTCTCGGTCCGAGTCGCCATGAGTGACCGCCAGGCGGCGACCCGCCAGTTCAATCAACCCTCCGCGTTCAAGCGCTGTACCTCCTACGGCCGCGATCGCTTGCCTGAGACCCTCGAGGTCCTCGTCACAATTCCCAAAGACGAAATAACTTGGGAGCGGATTCAGCTCGTAGACGACTTCGGGGATGGTGATATCACCGCAGTGAACCAAGACCTGGGCGCCGGCATCCAGCAGTCGGGTCACGGCAGCCTTGGTTCTGGTCACTTGATCATGGGTATCGGACAGGATTCCCACTCGCATCGGAGGACTCATCCTCGCAAAACGGCCCGTTTGATTGGCTGTCTTCAAGAGTCAACAATCTGGGTGAGACCAGGATCGCGAGCGGGTCTGCCCCGATTTCCGGCTCGGTCTTGCTGGCCGCGCGGCGAATGAGGCGTTAGACTATCGTAAAGAGCGCGGGTCCGTCATCCCGAATTGCTGGTGCCTCGCTCCGTTGGATTCGAAGGAGCAGCGGGATGAGCAGAAGCCACGCTCAGGACGCTCGGCCAGGTCGGCCGGGCGGGTGGCCGGTCGCGATCGACGACCGGCTGCGGGCAGGACGGGTAGAGAATCGAGTACGGCCCGATACGGGCCGGAAACTCACCCCAAGCTGCCCTGGTTCTACCCGCGATGCGCGGGGAGGTGTCCCTTGTCCGCGATCTTGACAGCACGCCCCCGATCCTTTCTGACCCACAAAGCCGGCGCATCCGATCCGATCGCAGAATCCGGGAAGCCCGGCGCGACCGCTCATCTCGAGCACCTTGGTCCCGGAGAGGAGCCCCTGGAGGATTCCGTCCGGGCTACTGAAGCCCCGGAGTCGTGGCAGGACTGTCACGCCGAGGCTCCGGATGCAGGGAAGGGAGAGTCGCACTTCGTTGAAGGAGAGTTTACTCACGGCCGGAGCAGGAGCTGAGCGGTCGGGCCAGGCAAGATCGCCGGCCCGGAGGCCCCACCGCACCGTTCCGCCGGTCGTGGGCGGTCGAAACGATCGATCCCCGAAAGACAACGGGATCCTTACCCCGGATTCGTCGTGGCGGAGACCACGACGCCGGGGATGACATGAGCGTAGAGCCACACGATCGCGCCGACGATCAGGGCCAGCAGGATGCTGTGCCGGAAGACGGCACGAAGCAAGTGGCCTTCCTGCCCGCCCTCGCCCGTGGCCGCCGCGGCGACCACGATCGACTGGGCGTCGATCATCTTGCCCATCACGCCCCCGGTGCTGTTGGCCGACGCCATGAGCACCGGGTTGAGCCCCAGCTTCTCCGCGGTGATCTTCTGGAGGTTGCCGAATAGGACGTTGCTGGAGGTGTCCGAGCCGGTCAGCGCCACGCCCAGCCAGCCCAGCAAGGTGCCGAAGACCGGATAGAGCCAGCGGCCGGTGCGGGTGAAGGCCAGGCCGAGCACGGCGTCCATGCCTGTGTACTTGGTCACGAAGCCGAGGGCCAGCATGCAGAGGATGGCGGCGATCGCCGGTACCATCCGGCGAACGGTGCGCATGAGTAGACGTGCCATTTTCGTCGTCGGTACGCCGAGCAGATAGCCGCTGACGACGGCCGCCAGAAACACCGCGGTCCCCGTTAACGACAGGGGGACGATGTCGACCTGGGCCTTCTCGAGGTCACCGGGCAAGGGGGCCGGGTGTCCGGTCACCGCTTCACCCTTGGCAGCCTTCTCGTGGAGCCACGGCACCGTGGGCTTCCAGGAGAGTTGACGATCGAGCCAGTCCTTGACCGCCGGAGTGCCCCACGACTGGATCGCCGGGACTCCCCACAGGAGCACGGCGGCGGTGAGGATGACGAAAGGCATCCAGGCCCGCGCGACGCGACGGGCGGTCAATGTCTCGCGATGGCTTGCAGTCGGCGTCTCGGAAGACCCCTCGCCCGGATCATCCGTCGCGAACCGCCAGATGTCCCGGGATCGCCAGAGCCGGATCACCACCACGCCCGCAATCAGGCTCGAAACCGACGAGACGATATCCACCAGCTCGAAACCGACGAAATTCGACCACAAGAACTGGACCGAGGCGAACGTCCCACCGATGACGACGAGCGGAACGCGTACTTCCCAGGTCTTGCGCCAACCGGCCAGAGTGGCCACCAGCCAGAACGGGATCACCAGGGAGAGGATCGGCAAGATCCGGCCGGACGTGGCGCTGAGGGCCTGGACGTCCAGCTCGGTGACCCGGCTGAGCGTCAGGATCGGGATGCCGATGCCTCCCCAGGCGACCGGGGCCGTATTGGCGATCAGGCAGAGCAATGCGGCCTGGAACGGTTGGAACCCCAACCCGACCAGGAATGCCGCGGAAATCGCCACCGGTGCCCCGAAACCGGCGGCGCCTTCGATCAGCGCCCCGAAGCAGAACGCCACGAGAACCGCCTGGAGTCGACGGTCCGCCGACAGCCGGGCCACCGAGGTCTTCATCACCTCGAACTGCCCAGTCTCAACCGTGATGTCGTACAGGAATACGGCCGCCACGATCAGCCAGATAATGCGAAAGATCGCGAAGACCACTCCGACCAGTGTACTCGCCAGGACCATCGTGGCCGGCATGTGAAAGACCCAGACCGCCACGACACAAGCCGTGAGGAGGCCGGCCAGCGCCGCCTTCCAGGCACCAGCCCGACCCGTGGCCAGCAGCCCGAGCAAGACCAAGACCGGCAACGCCGAGATGAACGTCGAGATCGGCCAGCTTCCCATCGGGTCATAACGTTGAATCCACACCGTGGATGATCCTCGAAAACGCTAACCTGAACAAGGCTTACGGAAGTCCCCTCTCGGTGATTCGGGGAAATGCACACCGGCCGGCCTACGATACGGGATGACTGGGCGGCATGATAGTACCCTGCGAAACCAGTTCACTTTCCGGACGAATCCCTGCTCCGTTTCTTGCGAACCGGCTCGGTTTTTGCAAACATTCGCCTGAACGCTGCGAGTTCGTGTTCGCGAAACCATGTTAATCCCGCGCCGGCTTGCGTTCGAGACTGCGAACCCATGGTCGTGACTCGTGTTTCCCCGGCGGACCCATCCTGCATCACCATCTGAGAAACCAGGTACCTTGAGACAAGGATTCATGCCATGTGTGCACAGGCCTTAACAGGCCAGGCTGGCTCGTCTGCTCCGCTCCACAATTCGGGCAATGTCGTAGATTCGGCCCTGGTAGCCGTCAGGCAGGGCGCGTACGACGCGCAGGAACGGATATCCGGCGCCATCCCCGCCATCGGCCAGTTCATGAGCCGACTAGTTTACACATCATGTTATGGGCTATCATACGGCGTCGTCTTCCCGGTGATGCTGGTCGCTCGCATGGTGCCCAAGGACAACGCCATGGTTCATGGCCTGGTTGACGGCGCCATCGCCGCACGCGAGCAAGTGGAGGGGTGGAGCGCGGAGACGATCGAGGAGGTTCTCCACGAGGAAGATGAGACCGAGGGTGACAGTCCCTCCAAATCGAAGACCAACCACCGGCATCGCGGTGCGCATCGAGGCGGGAATGCCAAGGTGACGCGGTCACATCGCAAGCGATGAGCGCGCGAGACGGTACCGGCGGGAGTTTTCCCAAGGTTCGCGCCAGAACGAGCGAATAGCGAAGCGAGTGACGAGGCCGGAGCTGCGGTTCCTCGCGGCGGCATGGTCGCCGGGACCCGCGGCGCCAAGGATTTCGACAAGATCAAGAGCCGTCTCGCCCTGGATCTGGAGCATCAAGACGCTGCTGATCATCAGGTCGTTCTTGGGATAGAGTGCATCTCTCTCTCGGACCTAGCGACGGGGACGACAGCGTCTCGAAGCCGATGTTGACGTTGCCGTGCAGGAACGCGCCGGTGGTTCCGCCCGCATTCGCATAAGCCTATCAGAGTACCACTCGTTGACCACCCACTTCATTCCTTTCATCGACTATGCGAACGAAGAGCTGGTAATGCGACCGGGGCCAGTCCATACTGAGTGTTCGAACCGGGCGCGGACTTTACAAAACCTTCTCTGCCGAGGGAGATAGGTTGCCGCAGGGTGGCGAGGATGGGACTTCGTCGATCCTCGACACCGCGTCTCTTCGAGGAATTCGACGCAATGAGGAGATTGATGTGCCCCATCTTCAGTCGGCGACTCAATCGTCCACCCCTCCTTCAGGTCGGTTGATCCCTGTGGTCAAGCCCTCGAGCGGACCTCCGACTCCGCCGCTACACCTGGAGCTTGCCCGCCAACTCGACGGACTTCCCAAGGAGTTGGGGGTCACGCTGCTCGTCCTCGGGACGTTCGGCGTCGTGATCCCCGGTCCCATTCCCCCCGGGTTTTCGTTCATCCTGCTGGGAGTCGTCGCCCTTCGGCCGAGACTGATCGAGCAATCTGGCGCCCCCCTGGCGCGACGGTTTCCCAGGGTCTTCCGCGTCCTGGTTGGTCTCGTGACTCAATTCCGATTGGACCTGGCCAGGCGCTATCCCGATTCGTTGCCGCGAGACATCGCGATTCGGCCGGCGCGTCGCGGGCGGTGACAAGAACCGTCTCCCCGCGGCACCTGGCGAGGGACCGGGCGGGGCCTCAGAGATGCGTGGCGGATTCGACTCCGGAGCCGCCGGGCGACCGGGTCGGCATCGTCCCGGAACCGCCTCACCGCCGCAACAGGCGCTGGATCGCCATCTTGGCGAACTGCAGGAGCCACTCCGACCGACGGGTTTCCTCGAGTTGGCGCGACAGCATCGCTTGCATACCGCCTTCGCCCCAGGTTTGGCCTTGCTCCAGGTATTCCAGGAACGAGGCACCGGCCAGGCGGGTGAGATAGGCCATCGTCACGGCCTGGACGATGCCACCGGCCGCGAAACCCAGCGGGTTGAACTTGAAGAAGCCGGCCAGCACGCTGGCCGCCGCCTCGGCGACTCCCAGCTTCAAGAGGGTCTGGGCCATCTGATGCCCGACTTTCTCGACGAACTCCGACGAAAGCTGCACATCATAGACGGCGGCCATCTCGCTGAGCATCCGGAGCTGCACGGCACCGACGGCCATCGGGCCCAGCGCGAGGACCGGGTTGGCGAATGCGGTCACCGCCGCGAGCCACTGGTGTCGATCCATGATCGTCCCGGCCTTCGCACGCCGTTGCCGGGCGATCCGGTCCCGTTCGGCCTGCTCACGCATCCGGGCGCGAAGCAGGAGATTGCCGGCGCGGAGAGCGTCCCCCTCGCGTGCGAGCACCGCCGCCACCCGACCTTCCAGGTTCTCCAGATCCGGCAGCTCTTCTTCCAGCACGGTCTCCGTCGCCCCATCGGGCCTGCGGATACGGACCGGAACAGGGGCCGGTTTGGCGGCGACGGCCACGATGTCCTCGACCGGGACGAAGCCCCCCAGCCGCTCGTGAAGCTTGGTCAGGATGGCCTCGCGATCCTCCTCGGTGAAGCGGTCTTTCTTGTTCAGGGCTACGATCAATCGCTTGCCCCGCCGCACCAACTCCATCACGGTCCGGCAATCGGCCCGGGTCAGGTCGTGATCGACGACGAAAACCAGCAGATCGGCTCGGTTCGCCAGGTTGATCGACTCGACCTCGCGTGCCGAGCCCTCGGGGCCGGCCTCGCCGAGACCGGGAGTATCCGTCAAAAACAATGCCCCTTCCACTCCCTCGACCACATGGGTGTGCACCTGGCCGCCGCGGGTCGTACCCATCGTGGCCCCGGTCTCGCCCACTGAGCGGCCGAGCATCGCATTGATGAGCGAGGTCTTTCCCACCGGCCCGGATCCCATCACGACCACCTGGAACTCGGCACCTCCCCCATGACCCGCTTGTTCGATCATGATCGCTTCCCCGTCCGATTCGATTCGCCGCCGTGCCTCGTTCCCCCTATGGGACGCGTTCGCATCCCGGCACGCTCGCTGCTCTCCAGCGAGCGGGGCCCCAGTACTCCGCACGTTGAGTGCTGCCTTGTCCACCACATGGCAAACAACTGTCCATGAGCCGAACGGATTCACGGCTCCCCGATCCATAGAACCGCGGCGATCCTAATTATACATTCACCACGGCAGGAATCGTCGATCGGCCCCGCACTTGCGGAGATAATCTGTTATCATGGGTCACACTCTGCTTCTTCCCGCGGAAGGGCCCTGGCGCCGCGTCATTCACCCGGCTTCCGATTAAAGGTTAGGGTCATTGTGAGAGGTAGGACAGGTTATGAAGAACGCACCCGCATGTTGGGCGATCGAGCGATTCCGGAGCGATTTCTCCAGACGATATCCCAAACGATCCGAGGAGCAGTCGTCGCGGGCCGACGATCGAGCAGGGGGTGAAGAGCCGGCCCTCCAGGCCGAACCGCGGTTGCAGAAACTGCCCCCGGAGATCGGCGTGCTCTTGATCGTCGTCGGGACCGCAGGGGTGCTGCTGCCCGGCCCCGTCGGGTCGCCGTTCCTCGTCGCGGGTGGACTGGCCCTCTGGCCCTCGGCCTTCCAGAAGGTGGAGCATTGGATGATGAAGGTCGCTCCCAGGATGTATGATACCGGCATCCGGCAGATCGAGCACTTCTTATCCGACCTGGAGCGGCGTTACCCGGGATCGGTGCATGAGACGACGTCCTTGGGCTGATCGATCGGGGCGGATGCGTGAGGCGAACGGAGGTATCGATGTCGGACACGAACTCGGACGGATTGCCGGAAGCGGTAGGGGCGGAGGCTTGTCCTGTTGAGGCGGTGCCGGCCGGTCTAGCCCCGGCGACCCTTGCGACCGCACCGGATTTGTTCGACCGAAACGAAAGCCCTGGCCGGGTCCGCGCGGAAGCCGCCGAAAGAACTGGGAGTCATGCTCCTCTCGGCGGGCGTCGTCGGCTTCGTCCTCCCGGGTCCGGGTGTCCCGGCCCTGGTCGCCGGCGGGTTGATCCTCTGGCCCGAGGGCTTTGGCAAGGTGGAAGCTTGGCTTCGTCGCCGATTCCCCAGGGTACATCGCAAGGGGATGGAGCAGATCGACCGCTTCCTGAGCGACCTGGAACGGCGTTACCCCGGCTCGACCGGACACGCTGAAAGCCAAGATCAGCCAGTTTCCCAGCGGGTCATAAAACGTGGAATCCCCCCCGTCGGCGATCCCTAAAAGGCGTCAAATTAAGCCATTGCTTGCGCCGGTCGCCGTTTGATGGTTGGGAGAAGGCGTGTCGGCCCGCCCCGCGTGCGAGATGGCTGTCCGGCGAGATAGCACCCTCCGAAACGTGTTCATTCTGTGGACGTTGCAACTGAGGAGTAGCCGCGGGTCGCTGGCCTTCGAGGCGGAGCGGTCTTGACCGGTTGGTGGGAATGGGGTTATTTTTAGTAGTCGCCCTTGTCTGTGACGGCGAGGGTGACCGGTTGACTTAGCTAGGAGCCTCTGGGTGCAAATCGAGATTTCGACTGCGCCATGCTGGATTGGACGCCGACCAACACCGCTACTTGCATGATAAGGCCGAGAAACTGCTGAAATATTTCGGTTCAACTCATGGCGATCGAAGTCGCAGTGGACCACGTCAAGCATGCCTGGGATATCGAGATCCTGGTCTCGGCGGAACACAAGCACGACTTTGTGGCCCGCGAATCGGGCTCGACGCCAGAAGCGGCTATGGATGCTTGTGTCCACAAAATCGAACATCAGCTCCGGCGCTACAAAGAGCGGGTGCAGAAGCACAAAGGTGATGCAACCCTGGGCGGTTCATTGTTTGAAGAATTAGAGTCTCCGCTGTCTCCTGAGGAGACCGGTAGCGATCGCGACGAGGTCTGACTGGGGCATAGGCTCGGACCCCATCACGTCACGGCAGTGGCAAGCCGGGGCAACGGCGGTCGTCCCGTTATTGAGGCGAGCGAATCGTTGTTTGGAGTGGACCGCGCCGGGGCCAGGGCGCCGGAAAGTCAACCGTCGGCAGGTCGGCCCGTCGATGGAGGGGCGGATGAAGCTCTTGGATTTCGTGGTACGAGAGGCGATCGTTGTCGACTTGCAGGCTATGGCCAAGGAGGAGGCAATCCGCGAGATGGTGGGGAGCCTTCACCATGCCGGCCGGCTGAGCGAGAACGATGTGGAGAGTGTGATCCGGGCGATTCTCGGTCGCGAGGAACTCGGCTCGACGGGCATCGGCCAGGGGGTTGCGGTCCCGCATACTCGGCATCCGACGCTCCAGCGGTTGATCGGGACGGTTGCCCTCTCGCGACGCGGCGTCGATTTCGCGGCCTTGGATGGCGAGCCGGTCGATATCTTCTTCTTACTCGTCTCGCCTCAGAATCAGCCCGGCGACCATCTCCGGGCGTTGGAGAATATCTCCCGACACCTGAAGGACGAACGTTTTGTCAGCTTCTTGCGCCAGGCTCAGACGCGCGAGAACGTCATCAATGTCCTGGAGGAGGCCGACCACGGGTCGGCATGAGGGTTCAGCCCGGTGCCCCAATGGCGGATGCGACGGCGGTCGGATCCGGGGCGGACCAGGGCCATCCGGACTCCGACGGGTCGCATCCCTCGTGCTGTCGCCGGGGGTGAGCCGTCGGCCAGAGGGATTCTTGGTGGGAGCCCTCACCATGGAACGCGAAGACGATCCGGGCCGCGGGGGCTTCCAAGGGAGCCCGGCGGTCGCTTGTCCCCGGCCCACTCCGATCGAGCCGCCGATGAGCCAAGATACGACTGTCGCCCAGGCGCTGGATCGAGATCTCGAACAGTCTCGGCCTGCACTTCCGGCCCGCCCAGAAATTTGTGGAGCTGGCCTCACGGTTCCAGGCGGACATCCGGGTCCGGTTCAATGGCAATGAGGTTGACGGCAAGGGCTTCCTGGGTTTGACGATGATGGCCGCCGAGTGCGGGTCGCGCCTGGAATTGGAGGCCCGAGGGCCCGACGCGGAGGAGGCCGTCGCGGCGCTGGCTGCTCTGGCCTCGGCCCGGTTTTACGAGGACGAGAATGGCCAGCCGCTCGAGGCACAACCGGGTACGGAGCCGTCCCAGCGAGGGTGAGAGACGCACTCACCTGACCGGCAAGCCACGGAGGCCGGTCGCCATCGGGTCGCGGGCAGCCGGCGCAGGGTGGCAACTGGTCGACTCGCCTCTTTCCTGGAAATCCCGACATGCGGAGTTCGGTCAAAGCCAATTCAACCGGGACGTTCCCCACGCGGCCGATGCAGGTCCTGCGTGGGATCGCGATCAGCCCGGGGATCGCCCTGGGCCCGGTGGTTGTGCTGGACCCGCGCGGTTGGCACCTACCGCCCCGCTCGATCGCCGAGGGAGCCCTCGCCAGCGAGCGGGAGCGGCTGGATCGGGGCCTGGAGGCCGCGCGAGCCGGGGCCGACCGCGATGAGGTCGAGGTTCGCAACCGACTGGGGCCGCAGTATGCCGAGATCCTGGGGGCCCACAGCCGCATGATCGCCGACCCGACCCTCCGGCACGAGACCCGCCAGCTCATCGAGCAGGAAGGGATCCCGGCCGAGCACGCCGTGGCCGAGGTCCTGGAGGCGTACGCCTCGCGGTTGGAACGGATGGGCGCGTCGCACTTCGCCGCCCGCGCCGTCGATCTTCGCGACATCCAGGCCCGAATCCTCGGCCACCTGATGGGAGAGCGGCACGACCCGTTGCCCAACGAGCTCGCCGCGCCCGCCATCGTGCTGGCGCATGACCTGACGCCGAGCGAGGCCGCGGGACTGGACTCCCGGCAAGTACCCGGCTTCGCCACCGAAGTGGGCGGCCGGTCCAGCCACACGGCCATCGTGGCCGCCGCGCTGGAGATCCCCGCTGTGGCCGGGCTGGGGCCGTTCCTCGATCGCGCCCGACCGTGCCACCTGGCCATCGTCGACGGCGACCGGGGCTTGCTGATCCTCGACCCCGATGAGCCGACCCAGCGGCGCTATCGGCAGATGGCCGCGGAGCGATCGGCACGGTTCCAGGTGCTGGCGAGCCAGGCCGACCGGCCTGCCGAGACCCGCGACGGCTGCCGGATCGAGCTGTGGGGCAATATCGAGTTCGGCGACGAGGTCGCCGCGTGTCTGGAGCGCGGGGCCGCGGGCGTTGGGTTGTTTCGCACCGAGTTCCTCTTCTTGAACGCCCAGGCGCCCCCGGGCGAAGATCAGCAGTTCGAGGTGTATGCCCGAGTCGTCCGGTCGCTGGGCGGCCGTCCGATCACGATCCGCACCCTGGACCTGGGCGCCGACAAGCTCGTCGGCTACCGCCAGACCGGCTCCATCGAACCCAACCCGGCCCTGGGACTACGGAGTCTCCGATTGTCGCTCCGCGAGCCGGAGCTGTTCCGAACGCAACTCCGGGCCGTGTTGCGCGCCAGCGTGCTGGGCCCGGTCCAGATCCTGTTTCCACTGGTGACGACCCTCTCGGAATTGCGAGCCGCACGGGCCATCCTCAATCAGGTGGCCGCCGAGCTGAGGGCCGAGGGCCAGCCTATCCCCGAAAAACTGCCGGTCGGCGTCATGGTGGAAGTACCGGCCGCCGCTCTGATTGCCGATCATCTGGCGAAGGAGGTGGATTTCTTCTCCATCGGAACGAATGACCTGATCCAGTACACTCTGGCCGTTGACCGGACCAACGAGACCGTCGCCAATCTGTATTGTGCCGCCGATCCTGCCGTACTCCGCCTCATTGCCATGGTGGTCGAAGCCGCCCGCAACGGCGGGATCGCGGCCACCGTCTGCGGGACGATGGGTGGCGAGCCGCTCTACACGATGCTCCTGCTGGGCCTCGGGATCCGCCAATTGAGCATGCCCCCGCACCAGTTGCCTGAGATCAAGCGGGTCATCCGCGAGATCCGGCTCCGGGATGCGGAAGAAGTGGCCGCCGAGGTGCTGGGCCTGGAGACGGCGCACGAGGTGGCCGAGCGGCTCGAGGCGGCGTTGCGCCGGTTCTTGCCGGAGCCGCCCGTCATGCCGCCGGACATCGGTTAATGGCCCTGGTCGGGCGGGTCCCTCTCTGCGTCCCGGATTGGATCGGCTCGGCCGATCGTCCGAGACAGCCGTGCGACAGCCAGACGATCGAGTGCCGCCTTGCGTAAGACCAAACGGCATTGAGCCAAATTCTACGTGCGACTCGTGGCGAGCCCTTCCGAACGGGTTCCCTGCTTCGCCGGCCGCCGACGGGCCCTGCCCACTCGGCCCCGCGGAGCAATCCCGGCGGTCTGCCACCCGAGACGCCTTTCTCAAGAGCTCAGAGGATGATGAGGAGGCCGGCGCCCGAATCGGCCGGTTATCCCCCATCCGTCGCGATGGATTCGGAGCGGCCCGCGCGGCCGCCGAATATGACAAGAGCCACCAAGGTGCGTCTCCGCTTCGCCAAATGCGGAGACCTTCGATTCGTCAGCCATCTGGACCTCCTGCGCTGCCTCGAGCGGATGATCCGCCGCGCGCACGTGCCGATCGCCGTGACTCAAGGCTTCAACCCGCGGCCGAAGATGACCTTCGGCCTGGCCCTGGGATTGGGGATCGAGGCTCGGCGCGAGATCGTGGATCTCGAGCTCCTGGAGCCGTGGGAGCCATCCCAGGTCCTGGAGCGGCTCACGGCCGTTGCGCCGCCGGGATTCAACTGGGTCGAGGCGCGGTTACTGCCGTCCGATGCAGCCGCGCCGCGGCCGCGCTCGGTCGAGTACGAAGTCCCGGTGGCCGGCGGGCGCCTCGGCCAGGTTCGGGCCGCTCTGGATGCCTTGCTCTCCGCCAAGACCTGGCCCCATATCCGGCGCCGGCGGGACCGTGAGCAGGTCTTCGACCTGCGCCGCGCAGCTCGTCCGGGCCGAGTTGACGGACGAGGGTTTGCTCCGCTTCCGCCTCGCCGTGGCCTCCGATGGCTCGGCCCGGCCGGAGGAACTGCTCGAGGCCCTCAGCCTCCGCGATTCACTGGCTGAAGGGGCCGTCCTCGTTCGCACTGATGTGGATCTGGAAACCGAATTTCAACCAGCCGGGCTGCCTGATTCGCAAGCCGCGGCGCGTTCCTGACACCCTCCATGGACCCGGACAGATTCCTTATCGACCATCGACGCCGAGATCTCGGCGCAAGTCCCGGAAAGACACCGCATGAAGAAAGAAATGCTGATCAACGTGCTCCAGCCCGAAGAATGCCGCATCGCCATCGTGGAAGACGGTGTTCTCGAGGAGTTGTACGTCGAACGGACCAGCCACGAGAGCTATACGGGCAACATTTACAAGGGGAAGATCGTCAACCTCGAGCCGGCCATCCAGGCGGCGTTCGTCGACTTCTCGGTCGGCCGCAATGGCTTCCTGCACGTCTCGGACGTCGAGCCCCAGTATTTCCATCGCCACCCGCCGGGTGACGAAGAGCCGGAGACGAGGACGCGGGGTCGAGACCGTGAGCGAGGCCGGAAGCGCGAGCCGCGCCGCGAGCCGGGCCGCGCCGGGAAGAACGACGTCCGGGGCCCTCCGCCGAACACGGCGACATTCCGCCGACGTTCCCCGGTCCGCCTCCGCGAGGCGAGGAACGGCCCCGCGATCGGGATCGCGACCGCGACCGCGACAGGGGGCGCGAACGCGAGCGTCCCGACCAGTCGATCCGCGGCCGGCGCGATCGCTCGGAGCGACCTCGGCGGTTCGGCGAGGGGTTGGCGGACCAGGATCCCGACTGGGAGACCCAGCTCCCCCCCGCCGAGCCACCGCCGGAGCCCGCGCGCTTGCACGAGCCGGAAGACATCGACACGAGGGTGTCCGAGCCGTCGGAGCCAGACACCTGGTCTTCGCCACCCGAGCGGGGCTGGGACGAGGGAATCGGCTGGCAGTCCGAGCGGGAATCTCGGCACGACGAGCCGCCGGAGCTCCTGGCCCCGGAACGCGACCTGGAAGAGCCGTTCGATCCCGACCTACCTCCCAGCCGCACGCATCGTTCCCGTTCCTCGTCCGACCGGGATCGGCCGGCTGATCTGGAAGGTTCCGAGCGCACCCGCCATCGGGTGCCGCCAGCCTTCCCGCCCGAGCGCGAGCCTCGGGATCGCCCGGAACCCGGGTTGCCGGAGCCGGAGATCGAGTCGTTCGGCAGCCGGGAGCCAAGACGGGGACGTAGCCGAGGCCGGACGCCGACTGGGCCTGGTCGCGGGCGTCCCGCACCAGGACCCGAACGAGGGGAGCACCTTGTCCCCGAGCCCGGGGCCGCCCCGCCTGCCGAACCCTCGCGCAGTGAACCGGAGTTCGAAGACATCCCGCGGTTCGAGGAACCGCAGCGCCGCCGCGGCGGGCGCGCGGCGATCCGTTCCCGCGGCGGCGATTGGGATCGGCCGCCCGAGACGCCACCGACTCCGGAGCCGAGCATCGATCGCCCCTACGAGTCCGAGCGCCGTCGTGGTCCCGAGACCATCGTGCCCGGTCGCGATCGCGAGCCGGAACGCGACCAGCCCCGTGACCGCGACCGGGAACGCCCGCGGTCTCACGCCCGCGCCGGCGAGCCGGGCTACGTCCCCCGCCGGGAACGGTTGCGCTCGGGCGATTCCACGTTCGGATCGGAACTCTTTCCGCCCGATACCGAGTGGCCGGAGCGCGAGGCCGAACACCTGCTCGAGGACACCCCGGGCGGTCGCCCCTCGGACATCGCACCCGATGAGGAAGTGAACCTGTTGGAGGACGAGGCGTCCCCCGGACCTGCCGCGGCCCGCCCCGAAGGACGCAGACGACGCCGACGACGCGGCCGGCGTCGGGATCACGACCGTGAGCCGGGCCAGTTCGAGGCGTCATCACTCTCGGAGCCGGAGGAGCTCGAGGCGGACTTCGAAGACTTTCCCCTCGAGGAGACCACGCGACCCTTCGCGCGTGGCACGCGTCCGGACGCCCAATCGCTCGGCGACTTCGACGACCTCGACCTGGAAGAGATGGCCGGCGCCGGCCACGACACGCTCGAAGACGAGGAGTTCGTCCTCGACGAGCCCCGGCCGGTGGTCGAAGAGGAGATCGACGCCGAGCTCGAGCAGGAGATCCGCAAGGAGATCGAGGAAATCGAGGAGCTCGAGCGCGAAATGGGCCTGCGCGGCGGCCCGGAACCGCGGACCCGAGCCGGCGAGGAGCCGGCCCGCGGCGGGCGTCCCGGTCGAACCCGTGGCCCGATCAAACCGCCCATCCAGGAGATCTTCCGGCGCGGTGATGAGGTCCTCATCCAGGTCATCAAGGAGAGCATCGGCACCAAGGGTCCGACCCTGTCGACCTACATCAGCATCCCCGGCCGATACCTCGTGCTGATGCCCGGCCTCAACCGCGTCGGCGTCTCGCGCAAGATCGTCGACGAGGGCCAGCGCCGCAAGCTCCGCGAGATCATGCTCGAGCTCAATCCCCCCAAGGGCCTGGGCTTCATCGTCCGGACCGCCGGACTGGAGCGGACCAAGCGCGAGCTGGCCCGCGACCTGGCCTACCTGCTGCGGCTCTGGAAGGTGATCCTCCGCCGCATCAAGAAGTCCCGCGCACCCACGCCGATCTACCAGGAATCGGACATGATCATCCGGACGATCCGCGACATCTTCACCTCGGAGATCGACACGATCTGGATCGACGAGCCCTCGGCGTTCGAGCGGGCGCAGGACTTCCTCCGCGTCGTCATGCCCCGGTTCGTCAACCGGCTGAAGCTCTACGACGAGAAGGTGCCCCTGTTCCACAAGTATGGCATCGAGGACGAGATCTCCAAGATCCAGCGGCGACACGTGCCGCTGCCGGAGGGCGGCTCGATCGTCATCGACCAGACCGAGGCCCTGGTCGCCATCGACGTCAACTCGGGGAACTTCCGCGTGGAGGATGACGCCGAGCGGACCGCCTACGAGATGAACCTGCGGGCGGCCCGGGAGATCGCACGCCAGCTCCGCCTTCGCGACCTCGGCGGCGTGATCGTCAACGACTTCATCGATATGCGTGAGGAGCGGCACCGCCGCGGGGTCGAGCGCGCCTTGCGCGAGGCCATCAAGCGCGACCGCGCCCGGACCAAGGTCCTCCGCATGAGCGCCTTCGGCCTCATCGAGATGACCCGCCAGCGGATCCGGCCCAGCCTGAAGCGATCGATCTACGAGGACTGCTCGCAATGTTCCGGCGCGGGTGTCGTGAAGACCGCCGAGAGCATGGCCATCGACGTCATGCGGCTGCTGGCCCTGGCCACGCATCGCGACGAGATCCGCCGGATCGCGATCGCCGTGAGCCCAAGCGTCGCCACCTACTTGAACAACCGCAAGCGGAAGGAGCTCGCCCGGATGGAGGTCGATTGCAATATGTCCATCCAGATCAGCTCCGCCGAGGATTCCCCGGCCGAGCACCTGATGATCGAGTGCTTCGACGCCAACGGCAATGAAGTCCGGCTGCACCCGCAGCCGCATCCCCCCTCGCGCCGGGGGCATTGATTCGGATCGGTCCTTGAGTCCTGAGTCCTTGGGTCCTGGGTTTTCCTCCGCGAGGGCCACGAGTTCGACTTGCAACCCTCTGCAACTCGCCGGGTAACCTGGTGATTGTTCTCGGGCATTCCAGTGGGGCGCGGTCGATCGTACCGAGTAACCAAGGACTCAAGAACTCAGGGACAAAGGACCCATCGAGATGACCTTCCAACCTGCCGCCGGCTATCCGCTCCATCGTCCCCGTCGCCTCCGGAGCCATCCGTGGTTGCGCGCGATGTTGTCGGAGAACCATCTGGCGATCGACGACCTGATTTATCCGTTGTTCGTCTACCACGGCAAGAACCTGCGTCGTGAGATCCCCTCGATGCCCGGCCAGTACCAGCTCTCGCTCGACCGGCTCGGCGAGGCGGTCGCCGAGGTTTCCGAGCTGGGCATCCCGGGAATCATCCTGTTCGGGATCCCCGAGCACAAGGACGCACGGGGATCAGCAGCCATTCGGGACGACGGGATTGTCCCGGAAGCAATCCGGGTGGCCAGGCGGACCGCGCCGAACTCGGGATCATCACCGACCTCTGTTTCTGCGAGTACACGGACCATGGCCATTGCGGTCCCTTGACGGAATCCGGCGGACGCGTGGATGTCGACAACGACGCGACGCTCCCGCTCCTCGCCGCTCAGGCGGTCAGCCACGCCCGCGCCGGTGCCGACGTGATCGCGCCTTCGGGAATGATGGACGGCATGGTCCAGGCGATCCGGAAGGGGCTGGATGCGGAAGGATTCGTGAACCTGCCGATCCTGTCCTACGCGGCGAAGTTCGCCAGCGGTTACTACGGACCATTCCGCGACGCGGCCGAGAGCGCCCGAGTTTCGGCGACCGCCGGACCTACCAGATGGACCCGGCCAACTCCGACGAGGCCCTCCGTGAAGTCGCCCTCGATCTCGCCGAAGGGGCCGACATGGTCATGGTCAAGCCCGCGCTGGCTTACATGGACATCATCCGGCGCGTCAAGGACGCCTTCGGCGTCCCCCTGGCGGCCTACAATGTCTCCGGCGAGTACGCCATGATCAAGGCCGCCGCCGCCAGGGGCTGGGTTGACGAGCGCCGGATCGTCATCGAGACGCTCACCGGTATCAAACGCGCCGGCGCCGACGTGATCCTCACCTACCATGCCCCCGACGTAGCACGGTGGCTCAAGCAGGGTTGATGGACACGACGGCAGGCTCCACGCGACTCCCTGAGAACAGGTGGAAGAACAGGTGAGAGGCGATCCGCGAAGCCATACCTTTGGCCGGAACTTGTTGAGACCGAAGGATTTACGGCGATTTCTTTGGCTGATTCGTCGCAATGCATTTTCCCGGCAAGGACTTACGGCGGTAGCCTTTCCCCTTCCGGATCGCCCGAAAGAGGATCGTTGGACGCATCCGCCTCGGCCTGGACTACGTCCCCCATCGGAGAAAACGTGGAGGAATGATGCCCGAGACGCCCGCGCTCTCCCGACCCGATTTCCACCTCACCCAGAGCCGCGTGGCCTTCGCGCGGGCCAATCGCGTGATCCCCGGCGGCGTGAACAGCCCGGCTCGGGCGTTCGGCGCCGTCGGCGGCGAGCCGCCATTCATCGCGCGCGCCGAAGGGGCCTACCTTTACGACATTGATGATCATAAATATATTGATTATATCGGATCGTGGGGCCCTATGATCCTGGGGCATGTCCATCCCGAGGTCCGCGCGGCCGTGGCCGAGGCGCTGGAGTTGGGGTCGAGTTTCGGCGCGCCGACCCTGCGCGAAGTCGAGATCGCGGAGATGGTGGCCGAAGCCGTCCCGTCGATCGAGAAGGTGCGTTTTGTCTCGTCGGGGACCGAGGCGGCGATGTCCGCCGTCCGGGTGGCACGGGGCGTCACGGGCCGATCGAAGATCATCAAGATGAGCGGACACTACCACGGCCACATCGACGCCTTGCTGGTCCAGGCCGGCTCGGCCGCCACGACGCTCGGGACACCCAACAGTCCCGGGGTGACCGAGGGCACCACGCAGGACACGATCCTCTGCCCCTTCAACGACGCGGCTGCGGTGGCTGAGGCCCTGGAGCGATTCCCCGGCCAGGTCGCCGCGGTCTTGCTCGAGCCGATCGCCGGCAACATGGGGCTGGTCCCGCCGGAAGTGGGTTATCTCGCTGCGATCCGAGACTTGACCCGGAAACACGGAGCCTTGCTCATCTTCGACGAGGTGATGACCGGCTTCCGCGTGGCTTATGGCGGCGCCCAGGGCCTGTATGGGATCACGCCCGACCTGTCGGTCCTGGGTAAGGTGGTCGGCGGTGGCTTGCCCGCGGCGGCCTATGGCGCCTCGGCCGCGATCATGGACCATGTCTCACCGGTCGGGCCGATCTACCAGGCCGGCACGCTCTCGGGCAATCCCCTGGCGATGGCCGCCGGACTGACCACGCTGCGCTCGCTTCGCGACCAGCCCCCCTACGATCGGCTCGAAGCCCTCTCGGCCCGGCTGGCTGAAGGGCTCGACCGGGCCGCCTCCGACGCCGGAATCCCCCACGTCGTCCAGCGCGTCGGCAGCATGCTGACCCTCTTCTTCCACGACGGCCCCGTGCGCAACTACGACGACGCGAGACGGAGCGACACCCGGCTCTTCGCCCGCTTCTTCTGGGAGATGCTCGCCCGCGGCGTCTACCTGCCGTGCAGCCAGTTCGAAGCCGCCTTCGTCTCCGCGGCGCACACCGAGGACGATATCGATCTGACCATCCAGGCCGCTCGCGGAGCGCTCCAGGCCAGCCGGAGCTAGATTTGCAAATCTAGATGCGTCTCCGTTTCACTCCCATGTGATCAGCCTTGAGCCCCCTGCTATACTCAGGTAAGTTTGAAATCTTTCGACACCTCGCCAAGCTTGGAGTCGATCTTGGCGATGATGTCATCCGGGGGTCGCTTCCCGACCGCTCCCACCTCAATCCTCAATATGATCTTCAGGTCGTACCCCACGGCCGCCGCGCCCACGTCGCCGATCACTTCCGCGAGGTCCTGGACCTCCCCAGGCTTGAGGTACGCCGAGGCCACCAGAACACCGGCAGGGGGTTTCGGCTGTTCGTCCTTGGGCTTGTTGATGTCGATGATCGGCTTCAACTCGGGGACCCGCACCTTCACCTGGCGCGTCCCGTCGAATTCGCATGGCCAGGATCCGGAGTCCACGGTCCGCTCCAGGAGCCGGCCGTGGAATGCCCCGTCGATGGCGGTGCGGACCGTCGCCCACGGCAGCGCCCTGCCCGCCTTGGCGGAGAGCGCCTCGGAGATCGCATGTGCCGTAGCGACGTCGCCAGCCCAGGCATCCGGCAGGCTCTCGGGCAGCACGTCCTTCGCGGGGATCGGCGATGGCGGTGCCTGCAACCGCGCCTCGTCGGATAGGAGTCCTGCGGGGACATCCTCGGCGTATAGGCTCGTCGGCCCGTCCGTGAGCCAGAGGTTGCCCTCCTTCACCGCCCTGGTGATCGTCTCATCCACGATGGATCGCGGAGCCTTGGGGATCGTGACTGGCTCGTCGTAGCCCTGACGGGCGATCTTGATCACCTTGCCGCCCGAGAAGTAGCCGCGAATGTCGGCGAGAGTGATGTCTGAACTCTTCCAGAGATCGGGCAGCACGTTGGGGGCCAGCAGCGCCGGCTCGATCTCGGATAACTCGGCCGACTCGGGGAGCACGACCTCCATCGACGTGTTCTTCAGGTCGGCCTCGTCCGGCTGCTGCCGCCAGATCGTCCGGGTCGAGCGGTCGGGGCGCGTCAGGCGTAAGACGAACTGGCCCTCCTCGCAGCCCTGGACGAGCGTGTCGAGGATGGCCTGCCGGTTGAGCATCTTCGGCAGGTGCGGGAACTGCGCGAAGGCCCCGACCAGGTCCTTGACGCGGCGGGCCGTCTCCCCTGACCGCCACAGGTCGTAGGGACCCTCGGGGAGCAGCGCCTCGTAGCTGACCGCCGTCTCCTGAATTCGAGAGCGAGGGTCAGACTTGATCTGGTCGAACAGCGGGCGCGCCGTGTCCAGCGTCAACTTGAACGCCTGGACGTCATTGCCCTCGGACACGGTGACCACGATGTTGTACGCCTGCTGGACGGACTCGGGGACCTTCTTCTTCGCCGCTTCCAGGTTCGCCGCGAGTGTTTCCCGGCGGATCAGGTCCACCTCCTGGTCATTCAACTGCGACTGGACCTCCTCCCAGCCCAGGTAGTCGCGGATGCGGCCGCGGGCGACCTCCAGCCCGTCCCGCGACGGCACGCCCAGGACCACCGCGTTGCGATAGACGCGGGGGCGGTCCGGCCCGGTCGTCTCGTCGAGATATCGCCGTGACTCGGCGCTGGGGTTTCCGGACGTGGACGCAGCCCTCGGCTCCAGCACGGCGTAGTGGAAGTCGCCGTCGTCGGTGACATCGTTAGGCTTCTCGGGCAGGTTGTGGACCTTCACCTTATAACCGTCGCCCGCCGTGCCTGCCGTCAACGACTTGAGCGTCTCGATGGTCTTGATCAGCTTCGCCTCGACCAGTTCGCCGGAGACCCGCGTGCAGGCATCCTGGTGCATCTGGATCAGGTTTGGCTTCGACCCCAACCGCCACGACTTCGGGACGTCCCGCCGGCCGTCGGCCTGGACCCCCGCTTCGTTGGTGAATTGGTCGTCCAGGAAGTACGACGTGTCCACCCAACGAAGCAGGGCCTTGACGAGCCCGATCTTGTCGGGCCGGGTCGGGCCGAGGAGGACCGTCAGCTCGCGAAGTGCCGCCTTCTGGCCGACCGGCTGCGAGTGCAGGAACGTGGCGAAGACCGCCTGTTCAACCTCGCGGTGGCTCAGACCAGAGGTCTCGCCCTGGATGTCGCGGGCCTTGCTCAGTTCGCCCTCCAGGATGCCGGTCCAGTCCTGCTTCTTGCCCTCGTACTCCTCGCTCCCGGCGACGTTCGCCAGTTCCCGCGCCGCCGCCGACACTTCCACCTTGCCCGGCTCGTTCAGGAACACGTTCGCCCCGATCAGTGGGGACTGGTCCCAGCCGACGGCATCCCGCAATGCGAGGGCGAACGTCCGCAGGATGCCCCGGGTCCGCTGGAACCCCTCGAGCTGGGTCCACTTGGTGTAGAGGACCTCCGTCAGATCGGGGTGGAACGGGTAGCTCTTGAGGAACCGCTCCTCGGCGGTCTTGCCGTCCTTGGCGGTCGCGTCGTCGTGGTCGGTCACCCCCTTGAGCGCGGCGACGGCGTGCGAGCGAAACGACTCGCGGTCTCGGATCGAATCGGGCTGGAAGAAGCGGCGGCGTAGGACCTCCGCAACGTCGTCCTTCAGGACGGGCTGGATGCCCTCCTCCCGCTCGCGACGGAAGATGGTAAACAGTTCCAGAGCGATCTCCTTGCCCAGCGTGTCGCTCTTGCTGGGCTCGCTCGCGAGCAGGGACGCCACGACGGCGCAACGGTTGATCTTCGTGGCGGCCTGGGTGAGATACTGGAAGAAGTTCACCAGGCGGCTGCGCCAGGCCGGGTCGAGCCCGACCTTCTCGCGGGCGTACATCAGGACCTCGTCGATCAGGATCAACGTCGCGAGATCATTGTTGCCGGGGATCGCCAGCAGATCGACCAGCAGGTTCTCTGCCGGGGCGCTCTCCCGCTCGGCGTCGTCGCCGTCCGCGTGGAGCAGCCGCAGTCCGTCGGCGCCGGCAATCTGGAAGGCTAGGACGCTCCAGGGATTCCGCAACCACCGCTTCTCGCCGGCCGGCCCCTTGACCTCCATCCCCTTCTCGGCGTCGAGCTTGTCGAACGCCAGGGCGGCGACCCGGGTCGCGGGGGGCGTCATCCCGATGTGCTGGAGGAACTCGTGGACGGCAGGCAGGTCGGGCAGCCCCCTGGGGTCGCGGACCAGGTGCAGCAGCGTGATCAGGGTGTGCGTCTTGCCGCCGCCGTAGGTCAGTTCGAGCTGTCGGATGGTCTTGTCGTTCTTCCCGGCGAGCCGGTGGACCACGTCCTTGGCCAGTTCGCGGAGGTTGTACGTCGGGAAGGTCAGCGCGAAGAACTCGGCGGGGGTGCGATAGACCGGCGTTCCCTTGTCCATCATCACGTCGTACAGATCGGCGGCGAACTGCGACAGCGACAGCTCGCCCGAGCGGACGTCGGGGCGGAGCTCGACCACCTGATGCCAGGGCGTCCAGGGGAGCTTGGTCATGGTGGGGCTTTCTTCCAACTGGGGCGGGACTCGATGACTCAGTGGGTCTCCAGGATTTCCCGGCGGAGCGTCTTTGGCGTCAAAGTCCGGGGGTCCCCTCATCCGGCAAATACACGCGGATGCGATGTCGTTCGACGATCCAGAGTTTTCCCAAAATGGAATCGCGGGCCAGAGCGGCGACCAAAGCCGTCACCGTGGCATACAGATCATTCGGTGAGACCCTGCGGGGCAGACGCAGGACAGCGATTCCGGCGTACTGGTCCGGCGGGAAGATGAACGGGTTCGAGAAATCCAGATCGAGCGTGACCAAGCATCGTCCTTCGGCCGGGGATTGCAGTCGCAACAAAGTAGCCGGCGAACCGGTGCTGCGGCTGACCGGCGCCGCATAACGGCTTTAAGCTCGTTCCGACGCCCCGCGTGGGAACGAGGGGGAGCGTCGGGCGGTGGCGATCAGCGAGGAGTCTCCTACTTTTTCTTGTATTTCGCCTGCAAGGCACCTTCCGCCGTGATGATCCCCGCCCGCCGAAGCGACGACAGAAACGCCGGTCCCGACATCTTGCCGATCCTCTTGGCAATGCGCATGTAATCACTGCCCACCTTCGGCGCCGCCGACGCCGCCACCGCTTTCGGACGCCTCTTTGACTTTGCCGTAGCGCCCGTCGGGGTGCGCGTGCCAGACGGCGAGGATGTTGCTTTGGTTGCGGACGCAGACTTGGATGTGGGTGTCTTTGTAGATCCAGCTCGCACGCCAGATTCTTTTTCTGCTTTCCGTCGGGACATAGGCCGCCCTCGCACTGTCGATTTTCGGCCCGCCCTCATCCTCTACCGTTTGATAGAAGTAGTTGAAGACGGCGCAGTCCAGATTTTTGTATATGCGCTTGTTCTCGGGAACCTTCACGCCTTCCCGCCTCATCAGCCTCACCATACCATCTTTGGCCTTTTGCAGCGCCTCGATATTTATCGAATCCAGCAGGTCGAAGCAATTGCCCAGCCGGATCATCGCGCCGACCACGGCTGGGTCGCTGATCTGGTTGAATCGCTTCGCCCACCGCCATGCTTGCTTGGGCGCATATTCCCAAAAATAGACGCCGGTGCCCAACCATTCATCGACGTCGGCGCTTTCCCTGAACGGCGTCCCTTCCACCAGGGCATCGGCGATCTTCGATGACGTGCCATGGTAGCCGACCACAGTACGATGGTAGTCGAGAAAAGCCATGATGATGTTGCCCGACGGCCAGTGACCAGAGGGAATGCTTCAAGCTTATCATCTGTTTCGCGCACTCTTGTCGCGACTTCATCGCCTTGGCGTTTCGACCCTGAGCCCTGGCCGCTCTCCGGCCATTGCCCCTGTTCCGGGATCGTCCATCCATGACGGAACGCAAGCAACACGCGCCTTGGTTGGAGTAGCCCCAACTTTGCAGAAACTACGCGTCCTGGAAGTTCTTGAATCGCTTGAGGTGCAGGGATTCGGTCATGTGACAGCCTCCGGCGAGATATCAACGGCTCGTGGATTCTCACCCATCATTCTCGTCGCCATCGCCGAAACCGGGTAGGGCAACCGTGCGCACCGGCGCCACGCCCCGGGCCGCCAGGTGGTTGCTGATGTTCTCCAGGATGACCCGCTCCTCGGTCCCTTCGCCGGCCAGTTCGATCAGGGCCTGGAGCAGGTGGAGGAACAGGGTGTTCTTGCGGAGCGCTCGGGCGTCGAGGTAGTCGTCCACCTTGACCACGTCGCCCGCCTTCCAGAGCTGCATCAGGCGATGGACCTGGTCGATCAACGGCGCGGGCCGGCCCTCCGCATCATAGCCCATCGTCTTCCGCTTCCGCTGGTGCCAGGGCCGCAGCTTGACCGTGCTGCCGGTCCCCTCCTCGGGCTCCTCGTCGGTGTCGGATTCGGCCCCCTCCTCGGCGTCAACGTCCTCGCCATCTTCCTCGGGGGCGGACAACCCGCCAGTGCGGAGGAGGATCTCGTGGCGGCTGGCCAGGTCGTTGTCCGACAGGTTGCACGAGACGGCGTAGAGGATGCAGGCCCCGATCGGTGCGTCCTCCATACCGAAGTCGTGGCGGTGCAGGATGTAGTAGGTCGTGACGTCGTCGAGCCCGCTCGCATCCGACTCGTCACCCTGCTCGCCGGTCAAGACCCGGCCGACGACGAAATCGACCACCAGGCGGCGGACGGCGGGAGGAACTCGGCGACCTCCATGAGCTTGCCCGGTTCGTTGGCCTTCTTCACGACCGGGTGCTTGCTGTACGCCTCCATCGCCGGACCGGTCGCCGCCCACACGAAGTCGGGACCCCGAATGCCCGCGTCCCAATAGTCGCGGAGACGGGCGTGTATGTTCTGTCGCATCTCGTCGAGGACGCGATTGTCCCAGCCGGGGCGGGCTGCTTCGGGGCGCTTCTTGCAGACGAGCCAGACGGATGAGGAGAGAGCGGCAGAGGAGAGGGCTCGCGTGCGCGCGAACCTTTCGGTCTGGATCGGCCAGCTTCCATCGACAACGAAACCGGCCCGGATGATCGCTGAGACCAGCGTCTCCCAGGCGTCGGGCTGCTTGTGGGCGAAGACGATAACGAGACGACCACCGGCTTCGAGCGAGCGAGAGCAGTTCTCGAAGACCAGGCACATCCCCTCTTCGTAGGCTCTCTTGGACCTCGTTGCGTCTCCTCCGAAACGACTTGGATCATCAATCAACTCACCGTTATTTGCATCATGATTCCATTTCGGGGACAGGGCTTCGCTGAAGGCGGAGCCAATCTCCGGGTTCAGGCCGTTCAGGGTCCGCCGGAGCCATATATAGAAGAAATCCATGAGATCAGAATATGGTATAGCGTCATAGTAAGGCGGATCGGTTGCGATAAGGTCAAAAGCCTTGTCCAGACTTCTTGTAGCATGGGAATGCTCGATATCAGGTGCCGGACATGCAACAGATAAGCTGTTCTGTTCGATGACTTTCGCTACCCACTCCAATGCTCCCGAAAAGCCTCCGCTCGCCCCCGAAATAGGTACACCCTCGATAAAATCCCAGTTCATGGGAACGCGAACTTCGAGAAAGTGTGCATCACGCCGCTCTGGGTCGGACTGGGATCGGGTTGGCAGAGTGAGCTGCAACGATCCGCAAGCCTGTCGAGGGCCAGCGCGAGGTAGGCGATTATCGCCTCCGTCCACTCCGGTGGATGTCCCAGGGTTTCAATGACCTCTCTTGCTGCTCGCGTGTGCTTTACGAATGTTCCCATGGAGAATAGTTGGCGGGGAGTAAACAGTTTTCGCCAACGATCCAGACCATACAGGGGCACGCGGATGCCGAGAGCGTCTTTCCCGGCAATCGGCTCATCCGGCAGGCCGAAAGGGATGTCCCTATACACTCGATCCAGCTCGGGTTGAGCCTGGTCAACCGCCCGGCTGTCATCCTGGACTGGCGGCCGATAATCCTTGCCACTCGCCCCGTCCACAACGACGGCGGTCATGACGCTACCAAGCCGACCGGCTCGACCTTGTAGGCGGATGTCCTCCATCGTCATGCTCGGGACGCCGCAACTCGGACAGGTGGCGCCCGACCGCGACATCGTGCCCTGTCCAACCTGCTTGTCGTACTCCCCCCTTGCGCCCCGTTGCCACCCACAACCGGCACGTCGGCTTGAACGCCGAAGACCACGCCGGTCTTGTCTGCGTTCGGCTCCATCGTCAGGACGACCCGTTTGTTCTCCTTCTTGCACAGCCAGCGAGTCTTGAGCAGGGGAATGGTTGCCCGGCAGTTCTTGCACGTCACCGTCCGCGCCCAGAGGTAGGCGACCGTGAGCTTGCCGTCGATGGTGGGGTAGAACCGCTCCAGGTCTTTCCGCGCCGCTGGAGCACCCACCAGCCCCAGGCCCGGACGTGCCAGGACAGGTCCACATCGGGCGGCGGGAACAGCCCGCGCTGGTACTTCGGCAATTCCTTTGCGACCTGGGCCTTGGTCAGCTTCCCCGAGCCCTTGAGGAACGCCTCCATGAACTCGGCGGACTCGAGCGCGAATTTCGGTAGCGGTCGGACCTGACCGGCGAGTTTCTGGGGATACTCCAGGGTGCACTTGAGGATGAACCAGGCGACCGGATTGATGTCGATGGCCGTTGCCTCACAGCCCAGCCGCATGGCCTCCAGGGGAATCGCACCGCCGCCCGCGAACGGGTCGAGCACCCTCGGCGCACGCCCGCCGTACGCTTTCTTGATCTCCTCGCGGAACCAGTCCATGTCCGGGCTGTTCTCGTTACCCCAACGCAGGACGCCCCCCTCGGTCCGCTCCTTGACAACCTCGACCGTCTTGCCGCCGACCTTCTTCTTCTGGACCTCGGTGACCACCTTCCCGCCGATCTTCTCCAGCAGTTCCTTCCTCGCCTGCGGCGTCCCCGGATCAGGCAGCAGCGTGGCGATCAGCGCCGCCCGGCACGCCGCCAGCGGTCGCCGGGCGGGCCAGATGTGCAGCGTCGAGATGTGCCCATGCCGGACGTTCTTCTCATGGACCGAGTCCAGCGACGCCTGCTTGAGCGGGAAGGCCACTTCGATCAGACGGGGCTTGTCGGTTTCAGGCATGGTCGTCCTTCGGCAGGAGGGCCAGCAATTCGGCGGGAGAGAGGACAGGGACCGAGGAACCGGCGAAACCCTTTGGATCACGCGTCACGATGGCATCAACGCCCGAATTGACGGCCGATGCGATCTGAATCCCATCCTCGAAATCCGAGCCGGGCAACTGGTCGGCAGCCTTGAGGATGGCCAGATCCAGCGGGACGATCTCGAACGCATCGAGGCACTCGCGAACCCAAACTCTGGTGGCGACCGTCCCCACGCTCCGGCGGCCCACGTAGAACGCGTTGGCGATCGTCAACGGTGAGACGACAACAACCAGTTGTCCGCTCCGGAAGGCTTCGAGTATCGCCTCGGCCTCGGCCTGCCAGGGCAGGCGACGCAAGAGCACGTCGAGCAGGATGTTCGTATCGAGCAGGAGTCGTTTCATCCGGATTTCCTCATCCGTTCCTCCTCAAGGATGCGCTGGACCTCTTCGTCGGTCGGCGGAGGACCGTCCGTCTGGAACGCGCCGAGGAAGTCGGCCAGCGTTTTCTTCGGCGGTTGATTGCTCCCGGTGGCTTGGGTTCGATCCCGCTCGGGCAGCCCGGGTGATCGAGCCGCGGACTGACCCCATTCCGACTCCGCTAGCGGGACCGGTGTCGGACTCCCGTCTTCCAGCGAGTCCAGAATCTTGCGCATCAGGGCGATTTTCTGAGTCGGCGACCACACGTTGATGCGGTCCCAGACTTCTCCAATCTCATGAGTTTCGGCAAGGCTCATCGTGAATCTCCCTCCGGGCCGCAGAGAATTCCTGGACAGGGATCCGTCCATCTCGATCGGCCCCCTCGGTCAGGAGCCGCTCAAGAGCCGTACTTCTTCCATCGTTCCTCCTCGATGATCCGGCGGCATTCCTCGTCGTCCGGCGGCTCGCGATCGGTCTTGAGCAGCCCCAGCACCCTCTCGACGGGCCAGCCCCGCTTCGGCTCCTCAATCTTCGGTTGGCTCCCAGCTTCCGCGGTGGCGGACGCTTCCAGCGTCTCGAGAATGCGCCGGGCCAGGGTGATCCGCTGAGGCGGAGACCAATTCTTGACCCGGTTGAAGATTTCGGCGATCTCTTCGTTCTGTGCTGCGTCCATCGTTCACATCCTCTCCGCCGTTGCGAAGACCTCCTGCGCAGCAATCTTGTGAACTCGTTCCCACGCTCCGCGTGGGAATGCCGTCTTCGACGCTCCGCGTCGTCTTCGGCCCCGGCTTCGCACCGAGTTACCAGTCGGTTGTCACCGAAACCAAGGACTCCATCTTCGCATAGTTCCGGGCACTGGAGTATCTCCAATGCGTCGGATCGTCCACGTAGCCCCGCTTCACCGGGTTGTCGTGGATGTAGCTCAACTTCTGGCTCATCATCGCCTCGGTCTCGATGATTTTCGGATGGCTTCCTTCCTGCCAGAGTTGAAACTCGCGGTCGCTTTTGTGCCGGGCTTTGTGATACGCCAGGCCATCCAGCAGAGTCCGCACGTGTCGCTCACTGAGGTAGTCGATGATCCGTCGTGCCGTATACGACTTGAAATCGCCAACGTCGGTCGACAGGTCCTCGGCCGTGGCGATGAAGTGGATATGGTTCTCGAGTACCACGTAGCCCAGGAGCACCACGCGATTCTGATCCTGGAGAAACTGCCAGGAATCCAGAAGGATCTGAACGGTTTCGCGCCTTGTGAACACGGGGAGCCAGCCAACGACTGTACAGGTCACAAAGTGCGGGAACCCCGCTTCCCCGAACTTGTAGCGACTGCGTCCCATTTCAGGCATCTCGACTCATGAAGACGAACGTTGTCGAAGAAGAAAGACGACGCGGAGCGTCGAAGACGGCATTCCCACGCGGAGCGTGGGAACGAGTAAGTCAACCACTGATTAGCGGGGGAAATGGCTCATTCCGCGGCGTCGAAGACCTCCTGCGCAGCGATCCGCACGCTCCCTTTGGCCTTAGCGATCAGTTTACCAAACGGATCCTGCACGCGCAGCAGCCGGGGATGCGACGTCCCGCAATCAAACACCACGTACAGCCAGTACCGCGCGCGCTGGTTGCACGCCTTGACCCATTCGTTCTCGGTCAGCTCGACCTCGCCGACGCCGACCCGCCCCTTGACCTCGATGCCGCGCTGGAACCGCCCCGGCCGATCGGAGAGCAAGTCGAACCCTGGGTTTTCCTCCAGGCCG
Organism: uncultured Planctomycetota bacterium; assembly: GCA_963845755.1. Classification (GTDB taxonomy): domain Bacteria; phylum Planctomycetota; class Planctomycetia; order Isosphaerales; family Isosphaeraceae; genus CAWJTV01. Next base: position 197,730 of record CAWJTV010000029.1, on the reverse strand, counting down.
GCCGCTCGCGCCAGGTGCGGCTTGGAGACGTCCTTGACCATGGCGCCTGCCGCTTCCTCGAACGCCCAGGCGACCTTCACCGCGATCGCCTCGATCTCCGCATCGTACCGTTTCCGCTCCTCGGGGTCGTCGGTCGGGACCACCAGGGCATGGGCCAGGAACGAGACCTCGTCGGCCCCGATTAGCTCCGGTTCGCGTCTCAGTGCCGCCAGTGCCGCCTCGCTCCGGGCCGACAGCGCCTTCTGCCGGTCCCTGATCTTGGTCATCTCGCCCCTGGCCCTCGGGTCCCCGGCCAGGGCCTTGTCCCGCAGCTTCCCCCGCGCCTGGGCCAGCTCGGCGTCCTGGTACTCGAAACCCCGCGAGACGAACTCCAGCCGTGAGGGGAGATCCTCCAGACGCGCGCGGCGGCGTCCCTCGGCCAGAGGCCGGGCAATCTTCTCCGCAGCGAAGGTCTGGGCGATCGCCGCCAACTCGTCCGCACGCGACGCGATGGACCTCACGTCCGCCGGCACACCGCGACCGCCCTTTAAGAGCAGCAGGTGCCCCACCGGGCACTGCTCGACGGTCCCATCCTCCGACTGGCGCAGACCAACCAGCCGGTGTTCCAGGACCTCGGCCCTCGCCAGCGTCGGGTGCGATGGGTCTGCCCGCCGCGACACCGACACGGCCACCAGGTGGTACAGGTACGCTGCCGCCGCCGTCGGGTCCACGAAGACCCCGCCCCGGCGGGCGGCGTCGGCGAACCGCTCGCAAACGTGGACCCGCCACCGGTCGAATACCGGCTCCCCCGGATGGAGGAATAACGCCTCGGCGGCGTCCCTGGGCTTGTGGACGGTCAGGCGTTGCCGGCGGGCCGGCGGGTAGGTCTCCAGAAGGTTCCAGAGGAAGTCGAGGGCGCCGGGCCGGAGCGGCTTGAGAGCGAACGTCTCGTCCAGGTCGCCATCGATACCCAGGTCCAGCAACGGGGCCGACTTCTCGACGAACCGGCGAACGTAGCCGGGCAACAGCCGGCGCCAGCCCTCGCGGTCCAGCTTCGCCCGCTCGGCCGCCAGGTACGCCTTCACGTCGCCACCGTCGCCATAGATCCGTCGCTCCTTCGCCTCCAGGGCCTCGACCTGCTCCTTGGTGAGCGTCCCCTCCAGGGCGCGGCAAGCCGCATCGGCCCCCTCGCTCGTGACCGCCCGCTCCATGTACTCCTTGATGCTAACGCCCTCGAACAGCCGGCCGATCACGTCGAAGACCTTGTCCCGGCCCAGTTCTTTGCGGATGCGTTCGAGCTTGTCCAACAGGGTCTTCATCACTCGCCCCTCGCGGGTCTTGCCGGCCAGGAGGTTGACGATGGTGACCGGGTCGTGCTCCTGCTTGTAGCGGTGGATTCGGCCCATCCTCTGTTCCAGCCGGGCCGGGTTCCAGGGCAGGTCCCAGTTCAGCAGCCGCCAGGCGAACTGCATGTTGAGCCCCTCGCCGGCCGCGTCGGTGCATACCATGAACTCGGCGCCGCCGTCGTGGAGTTTTCTCTCGAAGAAGGCGATTTGCTGCTCCCGCTCGCGGAAGTCCATCCCGCCGTGAATCTGGGCCACCCGCCCGGTGAAGCCCAGCCCTTCGAGTCGCCGGACCAGGTAGTCGAGGGTGTCGCGGTGCTCGGTGAAGAGGATCAGCTTCTCCCCGCGGGTCTCGGGGTCGCCCAGGACCTCGCGGAGCTTGTCGAACTTCGACTCGTCCCCCCTGGCGTCCACCTGCTTGGCCAGCTCCAGCAGCGCCCGGACCTGGTCCCGCTCGGCGATCAGCTCCGCGAGGGAGACGGCCACGACGCCCCCCAGCGCCTTGGCCTCGGCGATCTCGTTCTCCTCCTGGTCCCCCTTGGGGGTCTCCTCGTCGCCAGTCTCCTCCTCGAAGACGTCCTTGGTGTCGTCCAGCTTCCGTTGCATCGCCGCCAGCTCGCCGGCCGTGATCCGGCCCGACTCGATAGCGACGATCAGACCGTCGAGCTTTCCCAGGCGGCGCTCGAAGGACCTCAGCAGGGCGTAGGTCGAGCTGGCGAGCCGGCGCTGGAAGACGGACATGGCCAGCCGGGCCGCCGAGCGGTTGAGGATGCGAGAGCGGTTGTAATAGGTCTCGATGTACGCGGTCGTCTGGTCGTAGAGGGCCTGCTCGCTGATCTCCCCCTGGGATAGGTCGTAGCTGAGCGTGTCGCTGACGCGTCCTGGATAGATGCGCTTGCCCTCGAAGCTAACCATCTCCTCCTTCGTCCGGCGGAGGAAATGGCGACGTCGCGCATCGGCCGGATAAGCGTTGAAGGCGTCCACAGTGGCCAGGACCTCGGGTTCCAGCAGCCGCCAGAGGCAGAAGTACGGGAAGTCCTTGCCCATGTGGGGCGTGGCCGTTAGCAGCAGCAGGTGGTTGCAGGCCCAGTCGAGCGACCAGCGGGAGTCGCCGGCCGGGATCCCCGCCAGCACCTCGGCGACCTGGTAGCGGTCGGTCTTGCGGATGGTGAAGTCGGGCTGGCGGTCGGCGCCGAGCTTGTGTGCCTCGTCGAAGATCGCCAGGTCATATGGCTCGACGCCGGATTCCTGGAGCCGGGCGAAAGTGCGCTCGCTCGCCAGGGTATCGACACTGACGATGACCTGGTCGCCTTTCGGCCCCGTGAACGGGTTGCCGGCACGGGAATCCGCCCCCGAGACGATCTCGAAGTCCAGACCGAACAGGGTGCGCAGTTCGCGCTCCCAGTTGCCGATCAGTCCGGCTGGAGGGACGATCAGGATTCGGCGTAGCAGCCGGCGCGCCAGCATCTCGCGAATGTAGAGCCCCGCCATGATGGTCTTGCCGGCCCCCGGCTCGTCGCCCAGGAGGAACCGTAGGCGGGGCTGCGTCAGCATGTGGTCGTAGACCGCGATTCGCTGGTGGGGCAGCGGGTCGATCATCGAGATTTCCGTGGCGAACGCCGGGTTGAACTGGTGGCCAAACGCCAGCCGCTCGCCCTCGGTCACGACCCGGACCAACTCAGGGTCGGAGGAGAAATCGATCGGGCTTGTCGGCGACGACGCTTGACTGCTCTCGGCGCGAATCTGCACGTTTCTCAAGTCTTCGCCGAGGGGGATGTCCACGATGACCTCGCTGCCGTAATCCGGTTGCCGCGCTTCCTTCCATCGGCTCGCCCCACCCGGTTCCAGGACCGGCTCCACTCCATCGAGCGGGAGGATCAAGTGCGCCAATTTACGTTAATCTGCGACCGAAAGGAAGTGAGTTGTGAATGGACGCATGTCGGATTGTCGGATATGGAGAGCGCCCTCGGACGGCCTCGGCCACCCGTTTCCCGCCGAGAGAACAACGTGGTCAGGAGCCGAGCGACAACGTGGTCAAGAGCCGGGTGACAACGTGGTCAGGAGCCGATTCCGACAGGGAACCGTCTGGCTTCAGCCGGAAATGGAGACACGCCCGACCTGTCGGTCCTGGGTAAGGTGGTCGGCGATGGCTTGCCCGCGGCGGCCTATGGCGCATCGGCCGCGATCATGGACCATGTCTCACCGGTCGGGCCGATCTACCAGGCCGGCACGCTCTCGGGCAATCCCCTGGCGATGGCCGCCGGACTGACCACGCTGCGCTCGCTCCGCGACCATTCCCCCTACGATCGGCTCGAAGCCCTCTCGGCCCGGCTGGCTGAAGGGCTCGACCGGGCCGCCTCCGACGCCGGAATCCCCCACGTCGTCCAGCGCGTTGGCAGCATGCTGACCCTCTTCTTCCACGACGGCCCCGTGCGCAACTACGACGACGCGCGACGGAGCGACACCCGGCGCTTCGCCCGCTTCTTCTGGGAGATGCTCGCCCGCGGCGTCTACCTGCCTTGCAGCCAGTTCGAAGCCGCCTTCGTCTCCGCGGCGCACACCGAGGACGATATCGATCAGACCATCCAGGCCGCACGCGAAGCGCTCCAGGCCACTCGGACCCCTGGCCAGTGATTCGGCGCAGACTCGCAAACGACCGCGGTCCTCAGCTTGGCGGCTGGTATGGCATAATTCCGCGCCACCGCACCGTGGTCCGAAGACAGAACCGAGGCGCCGGCGGAGGAGCCTGCCATGGTAGACCATGACCAGCGGTTCAAAGTGTTGTTGAAGACGTTCTTCGCCGAATTCTTCCAGACGTTCTTCCCCGACTGGGCCGACCGCTTCGATTTCTCACGCGTTGACTGGCTGGAACAGGAGGTCTTCACCGACCCGCCCCGGGGCGAGCGCCGCGCCCTCGACCTGGTCGCCCGCCTGCCCCTGCGCCCTGGGGTACCGCCTCCGGCACCGGGACAGCCCGGCGACTGCTGGCTGACCTTGATCCATGTCGAGATCGAAGCCCGGGACACGGTGGTCGTGCTCCGACCCCGGATGTTCTCGTATTACGAGCAGCTCCGCCGCAAGTACGATCTGCCCGTCTTGCCCATCGCGCTGTATTTACAGGTTGGGCTCGACGGGATCGGCTGGGACGTCTATGAGGAGACATACTGGGACCATCGGCTGCTCTCCTTCACGTATGCCTACGTGGGGCTGCCGGGTCTCCCGGTCGAGCAGTACCTGGCCGGGGAGCATCTGCTGGGAGTGGCGTTGACGGCCCTGATGCGGGTGCCGCCGGAACAGCGCGCGGCCGTGCATGCCGAGGCATTGCGGCGGCTGGCCGAGGCGCGGGAGAATGATTTTCGGCGGTATCTGCTGTTGGACTGCCTGGAGGCCTACGCGAATCTGGACGAGGCGCAAGCACAAGAATTAGAGGCATTGCTTCAGACCGAGCGCTATCAGGAGATCCAAGCCATGGCGGTGACGACATTCGAGAGAGGCGTGCAACAGGGCCTGCAACAGGGCCTGCAACAGGGCCTGCAACAGGGCCTGCAACAGGGCCTGCGGATGACGCTCCAGGAGCTCCTCGAGGCACGCTTCGGCCCATTGAGTCCCATTGCCCAGGAGCGCCTCGAGAGTCTGGAACCCGAGCGGCTCAAGGCGATGACTCGTGTGCTGCTGAAGGCGCAATCGCTTCAGGAATTGGGCCTGGAGGATTGAGCCTGAGCGGGCTCCGTCGCCGCCGGTATCTGTTGTTTTTGGGGAACCCGCCGAGAAACAGATCACAAAGTCTGACCGCGGGTCCCCGCCAAGTTTGACCCCGGGTCCCCGCCGACCCCGGGTCCCCGCCGGGGAGGCCGATCCCACAGAGTGACCATCCGGACCAGGGGCCGAACAACGTCGGATCTGACCCCAAGGCGAAAAGCCGTGGAAAAAGCGTGGCGCTCTGTCTCGGATCACCAACGTCGGATAAGGCTGTGTGGGGTCGCTCCCCTGATAGACCAGTATGGCGAGACGTGATCCCCGACGAGACCGAGGTGGCTCCTGGTCGGAATTGGCCATCAAACGACATCTGTAAAACCCGCCGACTCGGCGGGCATGGGGATTGTCCGTGCATAGGTTCGAAACCCGCTTCCCGTCAATTCCCACATGGCTGTCTTTTCCCCGCCCCCGCGCTGAGCAACGCCGTGCGACAACGCGCGCTCGCGCTGCCGGAATCTTATTATGAGAATCGGCTTCTTCTCCACGCCGATTGACTCGTCAGTGGACCTACACCGGCCCGGCCGCTTAACATCTACACTGAGCGAACCGCACCGTATGACCGGCCGCCTTAGACCGTGGCGGCGGCATCCAGCCAGCCGATACGAGCCGGATGAACAAGAACCGCTTCGCGGGCCGACAAAACCACCTGGCGCGATCAGCCCCGACTCCCACGGCCACGCCCCGACTGGGCTCGCTGGATGTGTTCCTGCTGTCGGTCTGGTGCGGCCTGGCAGCGGGTTGGCTCGAGGTGGCGACCCGCGTGTTCTGCAAGAAGATGGGGGTGGCGCAGCCGCTCTACCTGATGAGCCGGCACTTTCTCTGGCTCGGGCCGTTCTCGAATTTGCTGCTGTTCTCGGGTTTGGGCATGGGATTGGCCGCGCTGACCAGGGTCTGGCCGCGGTTCGGCGGCTTTGTGAGCCCACGGCTGGTTTGTGCCCTGGCCCTGCTGCCGGTCTCGCTGATCGCGGGGCAATTCATTTACGTCGAGGCCTGGTTTCTCCTGTTCCTCGGCCTCGCGTCCCGGCTGGTGCCCGCGCTCGAGCGGCGTCCGGCCGCGCTGCGACGAATCGTGATCGCGAGTCTTCCGGGCCTGGTGGGGTTGGTCTTCGTCCTGGCAGGCTTCGTATTCGGAGTGGATCGGCTCAAACAGCATCGCGAGTCATGCCGTCCCTTGCCTTCGGCGGCGGCGCCCAATGTTCTTTTCATCGTGCTGGACACGGTCCGGGCCGATCGCCTCAGCCTCTACGGATATGATCGCCCCACCACGCCCGCCCTCGAGCGGTGGGCCAGGCAAGGGATACTCTTTTCGGAGGCACGCGCCACCGCGCCGTGGACCCTCGCCTCGCACGCAAGCCTGTTCACGGGGCGTTGGCCCCACGAGCTCGGCGTGAAATGGATGACCCCGCTCGGCACCACGGCCCCGACGCTGGCGGAGTACTTCGGTTCGCGCGGCTACGCCACCGCGGGCTTCGTGGCGAATCTCATCTACTGTTCGTACGACACCGGCCTGGATCGCGGATTCACGCACTATGAAGATTACGTTCTCGAACGACTGATGGCGCTCCGAACGGCATGCCTCATCGACAAGGCCGCGAGGGAATTATCCGCGCTGAGCAGGCTCGTGGACGCCGATCCGTTCCGGAGCTTGCGTGCCGCGATCGTTCGATCCTTCTTTCCCCGAGAGCAGCGCAAGGACGCCGGGTCAATCAATCGCGCATTCGTCGACTGGCTATCGCAACGGCCCGAGCCGGCGCGTCCCTTTTTCGTCTTTCTCAATTACCTGGATGCCCATTCTCCCTACGTGCTTCCACGGAGTGCTGTGCATCGTTTCGGTTTGGAACCAGAGGGCCCGAACGATTTCCAGGTGCTCGACGATCTCTGGACCTCGATCGACAAGCGCCGGCTGCCGCCGCGCTATCGCGCTTTGGCGCGCGATTCTTATGACAATTGCGTCGCTCATCTGGACGAGGGCCTGGGCAGGCTGTTCGACGAACTGGCGGAACGTGGCGTGCTGGACCGAACGCTCGTGATCGTCACGTCCGATCATGGTGAGGGACTGGGAGAACACGACCTCTTCGATCACGGTGAGAGCCTGTACCGAACCGAGATCCGCGTACCCCTTCTGATCGTGCCGCCCGCCGCCCTGCGGACTCGAAGGGTTGTCAGCCAGACGGTGAGCCTCCGCGACCTGCCGGCGACGATCGTCGAGCTCGCCGGGCAGGGCACCGGCTCGCCGTTTCCGGGCCGCAGTCTGTCGCGCCTGTGGGCTGATCCGACTCCCGGCGGAGATCCGGTCGCCGGCGACTCGGTCGTATCCGAGCTATCGGCTCCCAATCCGATCAATCCCAATCAGGGACGGTCTCCTGCTTATCGCGGGCCGCTGGTGGCGATCGCTGAACGCGACCTTGTTTACATTCAGAACGCGGGGGATGGAACCGAGGAGTTATACAACGAGCGTGACGACCCGCGCGAGTTGATCAATCGGGCGCGTGCCGCGGCCTCTCAGCCGGTCCTCGAGCATTTCCGCGCCCGTCTCGGCCAGTGGAAGGGGCGCCTGCGCGAGGCCGATCGCTGATTTGGGAACGGCGGCCCGGAACACCCCCGCAGGCCCTGACGTCGCGCGGCGAAGGGGCGTTCCGTCGTAACCATCCGGGATCGAGTGCAAAATCCTGGCAGGGCGAGCCGCCCGGAGCGCCACGATGACTTCGGGCTCGGGCGGAGCCTCACCCTCCTGGAATCACGCAATGCCGTTTAGAAGGTGCGCAACTTCCGCAACATGGTTCACCCGCGCATCTTCGGGTCAGGAAGACCGCTCAGATTCGCATGCCGCCTTCGTGCCGGCAGTCGATCAATAGCTGTCGGAGCTGATGACTTCGCCGCCGGCCTTGGTACCCAATGCCATCCAGGTCGGCATACTGATTGAGTTCTTAACGAAGCGGACGCTGCCGTCGGCGAACAGCACGTTCACCCCGCCCGGATGCCAGCTATCTGAGTTGCTGAGGTCCGCCCGCCCGCCCGAGCCGATGCTGCCGCAATAGGCGAACGAGCCGTTGTACAAGTTAGGCGTTGCGATCGTGTTAAACAATTCAATCGCCATCGACCCGTGGGACCAGTTATCACCGCGCTGCTCGTCAGCGCTACCGCCGGTCCCTGTCTGCCACGCGGTCTGGCAAGCCTGAAGGGCCGCCATTGTGTTCTTAATGTTGGCCGACGCATCGAGGGTTTCGTACGGTACGAGTGCTGTGACATTCACAACGCCGACAAACTTCTGACCGAGCTGGGCGGTCTGTGCGCCGACCGCGGCCTCACCAAATGCGATGGTGTTCGAGGACCCATCCGTGCAATTTTGCATGCCGTACGACGCTTGCAAGGTGAACAGCCCCGTGCTCGGGATGTTGACACTTGGCACGTTATTCGACCACGTCGTCCCGAGCTGCGACCAGTACATCGTCGTGCCGACGGAAGCGTAATAATTGGTGGTGTTGGTCGTGCCTTGATAATCCGGCGCTCCCGCGAGCGGGTCGGAAGGGCACTGGAAGGCTTTCATGCTCGAGTTAATCGCGGTCGCTTGGACGCTGGCGGTCAGCGAGCGACTCGCGATTGGCTCGAACTCATCAGATCCGAAATTGAAATTGATCGAGTTGTAGACCGGTGTCTGCTCGAGGAACGGCAGCATGAGCGCGAGAGGGCCCAGATTCTGCTTGACACTCCACCACGTGCCGGGGGGATTGTAGGCGCCGCTCGAGCAGCCCATGGCGAATACGTTGTGGACCTCGTGGTAGTTGTGAAGGGCGAGGCCGATTTGCTTCATGTTGTTGGTGCACTGGATACGCCGGGCGGCCTCGCGGGCGGCCTGGACGGCCGGCAACAAGAGCGCGATGAGCACCGCGATGATGGCGATCACGACGAGAAGTTCGATCAAGGTGAAACCGCGTCGACGCATCGATAAGTCTCCTCAGTGTAGACTCGCACTCGGAAAAAAGAATCTGGACACGACGACCGTGAACGGGGCCCGAAAATCAGGCACGCGGTGTCATGGTTTTGCCCACCACGGCGGATTCCCAAATCCCGCGGACACGATCAGGAGATTGGGTGAGCTCTCTGACCGCATGCGTGCCCGACCCCATTCGACGGCATACGTGGGGACGTGCGCGTTCGATCATAGAGGACGAAGATGAGGACGAAGATCGATTCTAATAAGCTGATTGAGAAAACGGCTTTCCAGGGAGCGGAAACCCAGCCTAGAATCTGACGGCTATCGATCGAGGTCGGCCGCCGGTTTGAGAGGAAGCGGCCAGAGTTGCAATTCCGGATCATCCCACCGAAACGATCCCACGGCGATCAGAACAATATCCCCATGGCTGTGCCGGATGTCAAGCAAAACCTAGGTTATGCTTGGCGTGATATCTGGTACTGCCTGCTGGACAAGGACTTGCGACGAATGCGCATTCGCACCGCAACCTCTTACAACACTTTACGTTAGCTCGTGTAGTGATAATATGAAGGCCACAAGCCCTTGCTGGAGCGCCACTTAAGATAGCCAATCCCCTCGAGATAGCCGCGGAGCAAGGGCTTGGCACATAACCGTTTATCGTGTACACATCAAAAATATGCGAGGAATTTTCATGCATTGAGTTGCCGCGACGGGGCTGAGCGGGCCTGATCTTGGGGTTATGCGTGGCGAGCGAGATCGGACAAACCGATCAGAATCCGCGGGATCTCCGGGGGCGTAAACCCGAATCGTCGTAACTCCGAATCGCCAGGCTCGTAGCGAGCGGCATCGAAGTGGCGGCGGTTGTCGTACACTTGGTCCGGGGCGAGCGGGGGGCGTCAGCTCCCTGTCTGCTCGACCGGACAGGGGGCTGACGCCCCCCGCTCGCCTCTCAGGACCGCCTCCGCTCTTCAAAGCGTGCAAGGAAACCGGGGCCAGCCGCTTCGCCATCACAGCACAAGCGATCGTCGAAGCCGAGTCGGCCCTTGTCGCGTACCGTGTGGAAAAGCCCCTCGGTCGAGGCGCGGGTCGGCGCGGAGCCTCGGGACGGCGCGCCGGGGTTCCCCTCGCGGGCGGCCTCCGCGCATGCCGCGATTCTTGCGGAAGCGACGCCGCTACTTCGGGGTGCTAGTCGCGCTCGGGTCCGAACGGTCCTGAACGAGGGCTTCGAGCCATTTCCTGTACGGCTCGAGGTAGGCCTTTTCCACCTCGGCCGAGCCGGGGTTATCGATCAGCAGTTCGAGGAGCATCCTCCGGAAGGCCCCCACCCGCTGGCCGCCGAGGCGGGAAGCCATGAGGTTGACCCGCTCGTCCGGATCGATATGCAGGTCGTAGAGCTGCTCGAGTCCCATGCCGTGCCTTATATAATGATGTCCAGATGCCACGAGGGACATCTGGAATCCTGGGTGCTCGCGACCGCCTGGCGGCCGGGGCTGGAATGCGGCGGCCTCGGCCTGCTCGGTGAGGGCCGGGCTGGTGATCTCCGGGTGCTCCCCGGGTCCGAGCCCCCAGTAGGCGGTCAACGAGCGGCCCGGGAACGGCGAGTCGTCCGAGAGGCCGACCAACTCGACCACGGTCGCCGGCAGGTCGCGCAGGCTGACGGGGCTGGACACCACCCGGCCCGCGGGCGCGCGGGGGACAGGATCACCAGCGGGACCCCGATCGCGTCGAGGTTGGTGTTGTGGGCGTGGCCGAAGAAGAGATGCTCGCCGAACTCTTCGCCGTGGTCCGAGGTGATGATCACGTCCGTGTCGCTGAGGATCCCTCGGCCTTGCAGCTCGTCGAGCAAGCGACCGAGCTGGTCGTCGAGGGAGGCGATGCAGTCGTGGTAGGCATCCCGGGCCAGCCAGACGTCACGCTTCGTGATCCGATCCTTGTTCATCAGCGTGAAATCGAGGAGGACCCGGTAATCCACCGGGGTCCTGGGCCGGATGCCGAAGCGTCCCTGATGGCCGGCCGGGGCGATGTACGGCGCGTGGGCATCGAAGTAGTTCAGGAAGGCGAAGAAGGGACGATCCGGCCGCCGTCGGCCCAGCCAGTCGAGGAAGGCGCCGTTGATCTCGCGTGCGCCGCGAGATTGGAGTCCGATCCACTTCTTCTCGTAGTAATCGCCGAAGCTCACGAGGTTTTCGAGGATCCACGTCCCGGCAACGGACCGACCGACGAGCGACCGCGAAGTCAGCGCATAGTCTTCGTAATGGGCGAATCCCCGATCCAGCCCGGTCTCGTAATTGCAGCTCGCGGTGTTCGCCACGAACCCGGCGGTCTGATAGCCGTTCGAGCCGAGGTACTCGGCCAGGGTCGGATGTGAGGCCTCGAGCGTGTACTTCCACTGGGCATTGAGCCGGAACGGCCACTGGCCGGTGAAGAAGGAGCAATGCGAGGGGAACGTCCACGGGGCGGGAGCCAGGGCGCGGTCGTACCGGACTCCCCTGCGCGCCCACCCGACCAGGTTGGGCGTGGTGTCGCGCGGATAGCCATGAAGGCTCGTGTAGGAAGCGCGGACGGTGTCCCAGACGATCACCAAGACGTTACGGGCGCCGGGAGGCGCCGGCGGCAACGCGGCCAACGCGCGGGATTCGCCGACCGACCGCCGCCCCGAAGAGAGGGCCGCCAGGACCACCAAGAGGCCGAGGATCGCCGCCAGGCTCGATCGCAACGGCCGTGACCGCAGGCCACGGGCGACGATCGCGTCGGCGATCGGCCGGGCCAGCCCCGCGGCCATGAGCAGGCTGCAGGCGCCGTAGATCGGCAATCGGAGGAGCGCCGACCAGATCGCGATCGTCGCGAACAGCCACGACGCCGCGTTCAGCGAGAGGGCCTTCGGTCGGAGTTGGTTCACGGCGGCCACGACTACCCCGGGGATCGCCAGCAAAATCGCGTGGCTCACGGGGACGGTCCATGGGAAATCCCTCGCGCAGCGAACGGACCCCTCGGGGTTCAGCCAGAAACTCTTGAAGAGGATCACTCCCAGATCGAGATACCCCCCGCAGAGGCCGAGCGAGATCGCCAGCAGAACCGCGCCCATCGGGGAGAGCGGCACCCGGGCAGGCGGCCGCCGATCCGCGGTCTTGGTCGGTGTCGAGTCCATCGGGGCGATTCCTGCCAGGACGGGCCGGCTCTGATTGTCGATTGATTCACTCGCCAGCATCCGATCTTGTCCAGGATGCCACGCGGTTTCAACCTTGGACCCCGGAGCGCTCAGCCGTCGGGCGCCGGCGCGATTTCGAGCACGGTCCGCCGTCATGGCTTTCGAGTGATCACCTCGAGGCGCGCCCGTAATCGCTCGAGTGCATCGAAATAACGCTGATACAACACCACGTCCGTTCGCTCGAGCGGATCCGTGTCGAGATGGTACATCTCTTCAACACCGTCGCCACGGCGAATGTAATGCAGTCCCTCCGAAATCAGGGACTTCATCGGCCCTTTCGATACCGGTTCTCGCCCCTGGTTCGCAAGGAATGGTGGTTTGTCCGTCTCCATGAGGACCTGACCAACCTGAGATTGACCAACCCCATTTGATTCGGTCCAGAACCGGTCGAGCGACTTACCCGGAAACGGGGAATTCTTGTCGTGTCCCACCAGGCTCGCAATGGTCGCGGGCAATTCGCGCAAACTCACCGGCTCACTGATCATTCGACCCCGCGGCGCTCGGCCTGGGTCGACAATGACGAGCGGAACATTCACCAACTGGCGATACAAGCTACACCCATGGAAAAAAAGGCGATGATCGCCGAGATGCTCGCCATGATCGGACGCAACGATGACCAGCGTGTCGTCGAGCACCCCACGCTTCGCAAGCTCGTCCAGCAAGATTCCCAGTTGCTTGTCGAGGTAGAAGACCGAGTCGTCGTAAATGTCGATCGCCATTTGAACGTATTGATGCGGCAACGTGGTCTTGTCCGTCTTCTCCCACGACTGGAGAATCGCATGATCCGCGTAGGAGATCGGCCGGAGTCCAAAAGCCGGAATCGATCGATCCGGCACTTCGTACGGTGAGTGGGCATCATTGTAATTCAAGAACGCAAAGAACGGGCGGCTGCGGCCTTGTCGCGAGTCGAGCCATCTCAAGAATGACCGGTCGATTATCTCCGCGTTCTTGGCATGTTCTTTCGCATGCGGAATCACGTCAAAGCCATCGCCGACGCACAGCTTTAGCAACCGGTTGAGCACATAGGCCTCAGTAACCCAGTCGACCCGGTTGCCGATCGCGACGTAACGACTGAAAACATCCCACGGCGTGATCGGATAATCTTCATAGTGCGCAAATCCCCTTGCGAGGCCGGTCTCACGGCTACAATAGTCGAGATTTGCCACAAAACCGGCTGTGTCATACCCGTTGGAACTCAGAAACTCGGCGATGGTTGGGTACGTTGCATCGAGCGGCTCGAGCCAGTTGGCACTCAATTCATGAGCCCACCGCCCGGTGAACATGCTGCTATGCGATGCGAGAGTCCATGGAGCCGCCGCGAAAGCGCGATCGAACCGAACGCCTTGGCGTGCCAGCCGATCGAGGTTCGGCGAGGTCAGGCGCCCGTATCCATAAAGACTCAGATTATTGGTCCGTACCGTGTCCCAGACGATCAGCAACACGTTCCGGCCGGTCGTCGGGGCGGACGGCAGCAGCGCTTTCACCTTGTGTTCAGACCATACTCGTTCGCCGAACCATATCAAGATGAGGCTGAGTAAGCCGCCCGCTAGAAGCGGCGTGGTTCGCCGCACGAGCCAACCAAACGAATTGCAACGACGCCCCCCTCCCCCTGCCCACCGCGCAGCTTGAACGGCCACCCCCGCTGACAACAATATGACCGACCATGGAGCGAGCGGCAACCTCGCTGTGGCATTCAGAATGCCGAGGAAAGTCAGCATCGCGACCGCAACACGCAAGAAACCCGCACCGCGCCACATTAATCCAGCTACAGCCAGAAATAGCCCGAGAATCAGAATCAGAACCGTATCTCCTGCTGGAATTAGCCAGAAAAAATGGTCGCCCAGTCGAAAAAAGCGGTCGCCATTCAAGTGCTGTTTCAGGATAAACACGCCAAGATCCAGAAAACCGCCCACCAATCCAATCCATAAAGCGATCAATAACACAGTGCCTGGTACCGACCATGCTACCAATGAGCCCATTCCAGTTCCGTTGATCCCATCCGCAACACCCGCCGGTTCATTCGGCTCCATATAAATTCTCATATTTATATCAATAAATTCAGACGATTTCGCCAGGGCACCTGCAACGTCGATCCTAGCACAATCGCTCGAAGTTTTTAGCGCTGGTGTACCGCCCCAGGTGGATTGGACACTGCGTTCGTGTATTCACCGGGCCGCCCGAACGTCACGCCTCGACGGGGTGACAGTGACCAACGCCATCATCCCGGGAGGTCCCCAGCAAGGCCTCCCTGGTGTGGGGAAAGGGAAGTGTCACGCGACACCAAGTTGGATCGCGAAATCCCGACACCCGATTTGATCGTACCTGTTCATCGGCACGCGTTTACGGGCCGAAGGTGACAGTCGTTCAGAAGCGCAAAAGGGCGGCAGCATCAGAGCCGATCCCGCCCGCAGAGAGCCAGAGGCAACCCCTGGGGGTGCTTCGGTGTCGTCGGACCGACGGCGCAGGAGTGAGGCCTGCGCCGGGCGAAGGGTCAGGGTCGGGCGCGAGGGTCCATCCTCTACCATCGTCGCGGGCGCGGCCAGCGTCCCGGGAATCTGCGGGCGGGGCCGATCGGTGTTTCAGGCGGCGAAAGGCCGGGGGAGTCGTCGCCCTGCTCGACGAGCTCCCCTCGCTGGACGAGGGGGGCCGGACTGCGTACGACCCGGCGTTGATGATCCTGCTGAGCGCCTGCACCCTCCACGCGAGATATGGACTCTCGGGGACGGACAAGCGTTGCTCAACGAGCGAACTCGGAGACGCGATTGTCCAGCGCCGGGCACGAGAATAAAGGGAGCCTCGAGCCGACCCTGTGACGCTCGGAGCCTGTCCTGGAGGGTGAGGAACCGATCTTGTATTGTGGTTACGACCCACCGGAACCCGGACATCCGGCCGGCGGGTTGCACCCACCCTACTGGGTCAATCCGGGCTTGGGGGAGAGGAGGAAATCGCGACGTCCCGAGAATCGGGCGGAATGCCCGAGGCTCCGCGTCGTCTTAGAGGAAAATGAGTCCTTCAGACTTCGCACAACTGATGGACGCCCATGCCGCACCGCTGGTGCTGTACGCGCGGCAGTGGTGCGACGCGCCCGAGGACGCCGTCCAGGACGCGTTCTTGAAGCTCGTCCGTCAGCGGAGGCCGCCGGAGGATGTTGTCGCCTGGCTCTACCGCGTGGTTCGCAATGGCGCCCTCGACGTCGCCAAGATCGCCCGGCGGCGGCGAGGCCGCGAGTCGGCGTCCGCCCGGCCGGTGCGATGGTTCGTCGAGCCCGAAGTGGACGGCCTCGATGCCGAAACCGCCGTGGCCGCCCTCGAACGACTCGTTCCCGAGCAGCGCGAGGTCATCGTGGCCCATCACTGGGGCGGTCTGAGCTTCGAACAGGTCGCGGCGGTCGTCGGTTGCTCGGCGAGCACCGCCTTCCGGCGGTACACCGCCGGTGTCGAGGTCCTGCGCAAGCGACTGGGGGTAACATGTCCGAACCGATCCTCGAACGCCTGAACCGATTCACGCCGGATGCCGGCGGACTGGACCGCGACGCCCTCCTGTTCGCCGCCGGCCGCGCCTCCGCCCGCCCGAACCGCGGCTGGATGACGCTGGCCTCTCTGCTGGCCGGGACCCAGGCGCTGTCGCTGGCGCTCTTGTGGCCCCACGCGAGCCCTTCGGTCGGGAGATCGACCGTCTCCATCGCGAGCGTGCCGGCTCCGGCCGCGGCTCCCGAGCCTCCGGCCTCCGGCGCAACGGCCGATCCCGGCCTCTGGTCGGCCCGCCGCGGCTTGCTGGAGTTGGACTCCAACGATCGTCCCGCTGGCGATGTGACGTTCATCGATAGTGAGCCGCCGCTGCGGGCCTTCCGGCCGCCCCCGTCACTCTTGAATTGAGCCCTTGCGACCGCCTTTCCTTCTGTCTACGAGGAGTCATCCCGTGGTCCGAACCGTCTTTGCCTGCGCCGCACTGGCCGCCTTCGCCCTCCCTTGCCGGGCCGATCAAGCGACCTCTGAGGGAGAGACATTGATCCGGCTGACCGTCGATCCGGCGGCCCTCCCCACGCCGGCCCTCCGTTACATGCTCCTGCCCCAGCTCAAGGAGATGAATCCCGGCAACCCCATCCAGGGTTACTTGAAGTGTTTCATGGAGGAGCAGAAATTCTTCTTCGACAAGGAGTCATTCCAACGCCGCGAGAAGCTGCTGGTCATGCCGCTCAAGGAACTGCCCGCGCGGGAGCTGAACGATTATGGCGGCCTCGCGCTGAAGCAGGCCGACTGGGCGGCCCGGCTCGACAACCCCGATTGGCAGATCCTGCTGAAAATGAAGGCCGAAGGGATCTACGTGCCGATCCCTGACGTGCGGCAGCTCCGATCCCTGGCCAGTGCACTCAAGGTGCGCATGCGAGCCGAGGTTGCCCTGGGCCGCTTCGACGACGCCCTCCGAACGGCCAAGACCATGTTCGCCATGTCGCGCCACCTGGGCGAGCACCCGACGTTCCTTGGCAACCTGTTTGGTGTCGCGTTCGCCAACCTCGCCCTCGGCCCGCTGGAGGAGATGTTGGAACAGCCGAGCTGCCCCAATCTCTACTGGGCGCTGACGAACCTGCCCAACCCCCTGGTCTCCCTGGAAACGGCGATGCAAGGTGAGCGGATTGGGGTGATCCAATGGATCTTCCGCGACCTGGACGACGGCACCCCCATGTCCCCGGACCGACTCGACAGGTTCATCGCGGATCTGGACAAGCTCTTCAAATATGAACTTCCTCGCAAGCTCACCGAGGGCCTGCGGGCGTGGCTGGGCGCGCGGACCAAGGACGAGGGGAGGGTCGTGGCCGCACGCCGCCGCCTTGTGGAGGTCGGCCTGTCGGAGGTACTGGTCCGACGGTTCCCGGCCGAGCAGGTGCTCCTGCTCGACATGAAGCGGGGGCTCGAGGTCCGCTTCGACGACGTCATTAAGACCACCAACCTGCCCGTCTGGCAGGCCGAGATGGTGACCAACGGGCACAAGCCACCCGACGATCTGCCAACCCTCATCGACGAGTTCGTCCCGGCGGTCGGCCCGACCGTCCGGATGCGGACACGGCTGGACCAGCGGATCGCCCTGCTGCGACACGTCGAGGCCCTGCGCCTCTATGCGGCCGAGCACGGCGGCTCACTCCCCGCGAAGCTGTCTGACGTCATGGTGCCGCTGCCCGACGATCCATTCACGGGCAAGCCGTTCCGCTACGAGATCACCGGCAACACGGCTCATCTGCGCGGCACTCCGCCCTCGGCCGAAGCAAAGAACCCGAGCTTCAACCTCCATTACGAAGTGATCCTCCGGAAGTGATCATTGACAATTGTCAGAGACATCTTACAATTGTCCCCGATGGAGAGAGGGGCGACCTCTTCCCAGGTTCCAGGGTGTGAACCTGTCCGTTTCTGCTTGCCAGGAGCGATCCCGTGTCCCGAACTTTCCTCGGTTGCGCCGCGATGGCGATCCTCGCGCTGTCATGCCGGGCCAACTCGACCAGCCCGGCACCGGAAACCCTGATCCGGTTGATCGTCACAGCGGCGCCGGCCCCCAGGCCGGCGCTGCGATACCAGCTCCTCCCCGAGCTCGGGGAGATGAGTCCCGGCAACCCCATCCCGAATTACATGAGGTGTTCCGTGGAGCACCAGGGATTCTTCCTCGACATGGAGGCCCTCGAGCGCCGCGAGGACCTGCTGGCCATGCCGCTCAAGGATCTGGCCGTGCAGGGGCTCCAAGTTCACGGTCAAGTCGCGCTGCGCCAGGCCGATCGGGCGGCCCGGCTCGAAGCTCCCGACTGGCAGATCCTCACGAAGTTGAAAGTCGACGGCATCGGCGCGTTGATCCCCGACGTGGCGCAGCTCCGGCCCGTGGCCGCCGCCCTGAAGGTGCGGTTCCGGGCCGAGGTGGCGCTGGGCCGGTTCGACGACGCGATCCGCACCGCCAAGACGCTGTTCGCCATGTCGCGCCACCTGGGCGAGCACCCGACGTTCGTCGGCAACATGGTGGGCATCGCGGTTGCGTACAACGCCATCGGCCCGATGGAGGAGATGCTGGAGCAACCGGGGAGCCCCAACCTCTACTGGGCGTTGACGAACCTACCCGACCCTCTGGTCCGCCTGGACAAGGGTGCGGCCGGCGATCGGTTGTCGATCGTCTGCTGGGTGTTCCGCGACCTGGACGACAGGTCCCCAATGAGCGCGGAACAGATCCAGGAATTCATCGAGCACAAAGATGTGCTGTTCGGAGTTGGAAAACCCGCCAAGGAGGGCGAGGGCGTGCGGGGGTGGCTGGACGCGAGGACCAAGGACGAGGCGGTCGTCCGGGCCGCCCGCCGCCGCCTCGTCGAGCACAGCCTCCCGGAAGAAAACTTACTTCGCTTCCCCGCAAGCCAGGTGATCCTGCTCGATGAAAAGCGGGAATTCGAGGTGCGTTTCGACGATCTCATGAAGGCCATCACCTTTCCGGCCTGGCAATACGAGGCAGAGACCGCCGGAATGCCCTCGAACAAGGAGCCGGCGCTGTTCGCCGATTACCTGATGCCGGCCTTTGCCACCGTGCGCCGGGCGCAGGGGCGGCTGGAGCAGCGGATCGCGCTCTTGCGGCACGTCGAGGCGCTGCGGCTCTATGCCGCGGGGCACAAGGGCGCATGGCCCGCGAGCCTGTCCGCGATCCCTGTACCGTTGCCTGACGACCCGTTCACCGGTAAACCGTTCCGCTATGAGGTCGTCGGCGAGACCGCCCACCTTCGGGGCAGCCCGCCTCCGGGCGTGGAAAACGATCCCGCTTTCCGGGTCCATTACGAGGTCACCCTTCAGAAATGAGGAAGTGGTCGAGCCACCACGCGCCTCCTTCCTGTTCTCTTGTCGCCGGGAGGATTCCACAATGACTCGTTTCCTGCTCGCCGCCGTGTTACTGGCCGCGGCACCCCCGAATTCCCGGGCCGACGAGGCGGCGGTCCGTTTCACCGTGCGGCCGATGCCGGCCCCGAAGCCTGCGCCTCCGGTATCAGCTCTTGCCGGAATCGGCGGAGCTGAGCCCCGGCAACGCCGCCCAGGGTTATCTGCTGTGCTTCATGGAACAGCGAGACTTCTTCTTCGGCAGGGAGGCCGTCGCCGAGCGCGCCCGCTTCCTGGCGATGCCGCTGGCCGAGCTGCCGGCGGGCCAGCTCAAGGGGTACGGCGGCTCGGCGCATCCGCCATGCCGACTGGGCGGCCCGGCTGGATGCCGTCGACTGGCAGTACCTTCAGTCCAGCCGGGGCGGAGACATGGGAGACGTCCCCGGGGAGCTGGGGCAGCTCCAGGTCCTGGGGGCCGCGCTCCAGGTCCGGTTCCGTGCCGAGGTGGCCGGGCGCCGGTTCGACGACGCGATCCGCACCGCCAAGACGCTGTTCGCCCTGTCCCGGCACCTGGGCGAACACGGCACCGAGGTCGCGAATCTCGTCGGATTGTGGGTCGCGCACCTCACCCTCGGCGGCCTGGAGGAGATGGTGCAACAGCCCGGTAGCCCCAACCTCTACTGGGCGCTGACCGATCTGCCCTGCCCCCCGGTGGATCTGCGCAAGGGCGTTCAGGCGGGCCGCGCCCTGGTCGCGGGCGAGCTGAAGGGACTCCGAGATGACGCTCCGATGACGGAATCCGACGTCGATCACCTCGTGAGCCATCTGGCGGCCATGCTGAGTTTCCATCGCGAACAGGAGGGCAAGGCGCCTCGCAACATTCGGGGCCAGTTGCAAGGCCGGTTGCAGGCCCTCGCCAGGGACGCGGATCGGATCCGCGACACTCAACGTCGCCTCATCGACGCGGGTTATGCCGAGAGCCTGGTCCGCCGGTTCCCGCCCTCGCAGCTCATCCTGCTGGGCGAGAAACTCGAGTTCGAGGTCCAGCGGGACGAGCGCACCAAGCTCCTGTCCTTGCCGCTCTGGCAGGTCGACTCCCTGGCCGGCGGCGTGGAGGGGGAACGAAGCGGGAACGGGCTGTTCGCGGACTTCCTACCCCAAATCACCAAGCTCTGCCGGGCAAGAGGTCAGTTGGAGCGGCAAATCGCCCTGCTACGGCACGTCGAGGCACTGCGCCTCTACGCGGCGGGACACGGCGGCAAGCTGCCCGCAAGGCTGTCCGACATCCCCGTACCCTTGCCCGTGGACCCGTTCAGCGGCAAACCCTTCGACTACACGGTCGAGGGGACCACCGCCCACCTTCGCGGCGAATCGTGCTCGGGCGAGGGGAGCAAGGCGAGATGCAAGGTCCATTACGAGGTGATGATTTCGAGGTGATTGTTCCTGATCCCGTGCAACCGAGGTGCCACATGGCCATGACGTTCGCGAAGCCGGACCAGGTCGATCCCGCCCAGGCCTGGCAGCCCTGGCAGCCCACCACCGACGACCCATGGGGACGCAAGTGGGCGGCCCATCTCTACCGCCGCGCGGGCTTCGGCCCCAGCCGCGAGGACCTCCTCGAAGCCGAGCGCCTCGGCTTCGAGGGCACGCTCGATCGGCTGCTCCACGGGCGGCCCGATGTCGAGGAGGTCGAGGAGACCCTGATGGAAGTCGGCCGCATCGCCGCGGAGCGCGATGATAGCGGCGATCTGCTCCGAGGCTGGTGGCTGTACCGGATGCTCCAGGGTGGGCACCCGCTGCGCGAGAAGATGACCCTGTTCTGGCACGACCACTTCGCCACGAGCCTCGCCAAGGTGCTCTTCCCGGCCCTCATGCTCCGCCAGAACGGCCTGATCCGGCAGCACGCTCTCGGGCGGTTCGGCCCGTTCCTGCAAGCCATGAGCAAGGACCCGGCCATGCTCCTCTGGCTCGACTCCAACACCAATACCAAGGGCCGGCCGAATGAGAACTACGCCCGCGAGCTGATGGAGCTGTTCAGCCTGGGCGTCGGCCGCTACACCGAGACGGATATCCGCGAGGCCGCCCGCGCCTTCACCGGCTGGCGCACCGACGGCGAGCGCTTCCTGTTCGACGCCCGCTTGCACGACGGTGGGTCCAAGAATGTCCTTGGGAAAACCGGCAACTGGGACGGCGTCGATGTGGTGCGCATCGTGCTGGAGCAGCCGGCGGTGGCGCGCTTCCTGGTCCGCAAGCTCTACCGCTTCCTCGTCAGCGAGAGGACCAGCCCGTCCGACTCCCTCCTCGAGCCGCTCTGCGAGTCATTCCGCGCAAGCGACTACGACATCGCCGCGCTGGTCCGGACCATCCTGGCCTCGCGGCACTTCTACTCGAGCCATGCCCTCCTCCAGAAGATCAAGGGACCGGTCGAATACGTGCTGGGGGCGGTGCAGGCGGTCTATCGGCGATATGGCGAAGAGGAAGCGGACTACCGGCCGATGCCGCAGCAGGCGCTGATAGGCCCGATCGACGCGATGGGTCAAGCGCTGTTCGCACCGCCCAACGTGAAGGGCTGGCCGGGAGGCTCATCCTGGCTGAACACCTTCACGCTGCTGGAGCGCGACAACTTCGCCGAAGACCTGGCGATGGGGACGCTCTGGCACCCCGCGTCGTCGGAGCCGGCCGACAGGGTTGTGACCGCCTCTCGGAGCCAGGGGCCCATTGTTCGCGAGATCGCCCGCTTGATGGGGACTCGCAACACACCCGAGGAGCCGGCGCCGCCGAGGGCCTTCGACCCGGCCCGGTTGCTCCAAGAGGATGGCGTGAGCCGTCCCGAGGACATCGTCCGCTCGCTCCTGGATCTGTATCTTCCCGGCGCCGCCCGCCGCCGAGGTGCGGGCGAAGCTCGTGGCCTTCATGGCCCGGGGCAAGCCCGCTGGCGCCGCCCTCGATCGTCGGGTGCGCGAAGCCGTCCACGCCATCCTGACGATGGCGGAGTATCAACTGGCGTAGCCATTTTCCATCGTCCCCCACGGAGTACCGCCCATGTTCCATCGCCGTCAGTTCCTGACTCACGCGCTCCAGGGCTCGTCGCTGGTGGCCCTGAACGCAATGGTCCCGCAATTCGTGGCCCGGACGGCCCACGCGGCCGCGCCCGGCAAGGACAATATCCTGGTTGTGCTGGAAATGACCGGCGGGAATGACGGTCTTAACACCGTCATCCCCTACGCCGACGACCTGTACCACAAGGCTCGGCCCACGCTCCGCCAGGCCAAGAACGACGTCATTCGCCTGGACGACCACGTCGGGCTGCACCCCGGGATGCGGGGCTTCCGACCGATGTGGGATCAGGGGCAGTTGGCGGTCGTGCAGGGCGTCGGCTACCCGAACCCGCAGCGCTCGCACTTCGAGTCCATGGACATCTGGCAGTCGGCCGATCCTCGAGGGGGGATTGCGAACGGCTGGCTGGGCCGGGCGGCGGTCGCGAGGGGCGACTACTCGGGCGGGGTGCCCATCCTCCACATCGGCCAAAGCCGCCTGCCGCTCGCCGTGACCGGGGCGCCGGGGGGTGGGGCGGTCACTGTCAACAGCAAGGACTCCTTCCACCTCGAGCTGGGTGGTGGCCAGGCGGCGCAGCAGAAGGCGCGACGCCGGCTGCTGGACGAGTTGGCGGCACCGACCGGGAAGGCCGGAGAAAACGAACTGGTCTCGTTCGTGCAGCGACAGCAGGTGCAGACGCTGACGGCGGTCGAGCAACTGCGCGAGTTGCTGGAGGGACCCAATGCCGTATCGCGGCAGGGCAATGGCCTCGGCCAGAAGCTTCAACTGATCGCAGGCCTGGTCGCCAAGGGTTTCGGCACGCGCATCTTCTACGTCGGCCTCGACGGCTTCGATACGCACTCCTTCCAGGGCGTCACGCACAACAACCTCCTGGCCGAGCTGGCCGACTCCGTCGGCGCGTTCTTCCAGGCGCTGAAGGCCACTGGTCACGATCGCCGGGTGCGGCTGATGACCTTCTCGGAGTTCGGCCGGCGCGTGAAGGAGAACAACAGCCGAGGCACCGACCACGGCGCCGCCTCGTGCCTGTTCGTGGCCGGGCCGTCGGTCCAGGGCGGCGTCGTCGGCAAGCACCCCAGCCTGTCCGACCTCGACGCCGACGACCTGAAGTTCCACACCGACTTCCGCCGGCTCTACGCGACCCTGCTCGACGACTGGCTCGGCTGCGACAGCAAGGCCGTCCTCGGCGCGAAGTGGGACCACGTGAAGGCACTCGAGCCCAGGGCCTGAGGAAAGTCGCTTGGCGAGGCCGGACCCTCATCTCTCGGCGGCGGTCCACGGATTGCCGTCGAGATCCCGGCCCCACAGGCGAGAAAGGAAAGGAGCGAGTCCGGACTTCACGACCTCATGAGGAAAGGAAGGCGGGTCCTGAAGCCGCTCCCCTCTCCATCCCGCGCGATTGGCCTGCCCCCGTTCTCCCCCCATTTTTCTCCTGGCAAAGCGGCGAGGACCACAGTCGTCTCCCCCCGTGGCCGCCAAGCGAAGAGGCGGTCGAGGATTGCCCGAGGGAGAACGAGAGAAAACGACAGCTCGGTTCTCCTTCCTCAAGAGACGCCGGCTTCCACGAGGAGCTTGCGGTAAGCCCCTTCAGGTCGAAGGCCGACGAGACGGTCCACCTCCTTGCCGTCACGAAAGGCGATCACGGTCGGGACCGAGGTGACATGCAGACCACCGGCAAGCTCCCGGTCGGACTCCACGTCCAGCTTCACCACCTTGGCACGGCCCTCGTATTCCGAGGCGAGCTTGTCGAGCGTCGGAGCCAGCGCCCGACACGGCGGGCAATAGGTTCCGAATACGTCCACCAGGACCGGCACGGCAGACTGGACGACCTCGGCTTCCCATTCCGAAGACCTGATCTCTTTGGCCATGACGCACTTCCTTTCCGTTTTGGTTACTTGGAGTCTTCCACCGAAGGATCCCTGCTGCCGTGCGCGCATCCTGGAGATTCCGAATTCCGGATTCGAGATTCCGGACTCCCGGATCAATCCCCTTCGGGAATCCGGAATCGTGAATCGGGAATCCCGATGGGGTTGCGGCCGCAGGCCGCGTCAGCGTCTTCCTCCGTAGGCTCCCTGCGCCCTGCGCACCTCTGGGGATTCCGAATTCCGGATTCGAGATTCCGGACTCCCGGATCATTCCCCTTCGGGAATCCCGATGGGGTTGCGGCCGCAGGCCGCGTCAGCGTCTTCCTCCGTAGGCTCCCTGCGCCGTGCGCCTCTGGGGATTCCGAATTCCGGATTCGCGATTCCGGAATCCCGGATCAATCCCCTTCGGGAATCCGGAATCGCGAATCCGGAATCCCGATGGGGTTGCGGCCGAAGGCCGCGTCAGGATTCTGGTTCCGGGCGATGATCAAGAGCGACCGCCCTGAGAGAGAGTGCGAGAGCCACTGCCGTCGGTGGACAGAGCCTTCCGAGAATCCGAAAACAAACGGGGCCGGACTTCGTGCAAGTCTCATGGCGGAAGGAGGTTGAAGACGTAGGGGCTGCCGTCCGTTGGACGGGCCGGTAAGATGAGAGTGTTCCGCAGGTCGGGAGCACTCACGAGGGCAAGAGGGCCATGGATCAGACTCGCGAAGCGGACGACCTGCTCGGACGCCATCGGGCCGGAGACGCCTCGGCCAGGGACAGCCTGATCCGCCTCGCCCAATCTCGGTTCACGACGCTGGCTCGTGCCATGCTTCGGCGTCACCCACACCTCCGGCGTTGGGAGCAGACCGACGACCTGCTCAACGCCGCCTTGAATCGGCTGCATCGGAGCCTGGCCGAAGTCCGGCCCGAGACGGTCCGTCACTTCGATAACCTGGCGGCGACCCAGTTCCGCCGGGAGTTGATCGACCTGGCTCGCAGTCACTACGGCCCCGAAGGTCTCGGAGCCAACCATCACACCGACGGCACCGATCCCGGCGGCCGTCTCGCCCAGGTGAGCGACGGCTCGGGTCGGCCCGAGACGCTGGAGGGTTGGATGACCTTCCATGAGGCGGTGGATCGGTTGCCCGTGGAGGAGCGTGAGGTGTTCGGCCTGCTCTGGTATCAGGGGATGACCCATGCCCAGGCGGCCGAAGTCCTGGGGGTGGCGACCAAGACCGTCCAGCGGCGATGGGCCTCGGCCCGCCTGCTGCTCCAGGGCGCCCTGAACGGCGAACACTTCCAGGACGAATGAGAGAGATCGATGACGCGAAGCCGTGAAGAGATCCTCGAACTGATCGTTCGCTGGGAGGAGGCCAGAGCCCAGGGCCAGTCCCCTGCGCCGGAGGAGTTATGCCGGGATTGCCCGGATCGACTGAACGAGTTCCGTCGGCAGATCGAGAAGCTGGGCCGGGTCGATTGGCTCAACCATCCCCTCGAAGCGACCAATCCCTCAGAGACCAACCCGGCCGACACGATCCTTCCAGAAACCGACCTGCCCCGCACCCTGGCGGATCGATACCGCCTCGACACCCTGATGGGCGTCGGCGGCTTCGGGCGCGTCTACAAGGGTTTCGACACATGGCTGGACCGCCCCGTGGCGGTGAAGGTCCCGAAGGTGGACCGGCCGGTGGGCGCCGAGGAGGTGGATCAGTGCCGGATCGAGGCGAAGAAGGTCGCCCGGCTCCGTCACCCGAACATCGTGCCCGTCCATGACGTGGGCAAGGACGGCGGAAGCTGCTTCATCGTGTCCGAGTGGATCGAGGGGGAGAATCTGGCGAACCGGATTAAAGACGAACGACTGCCTCAACGGCAGGCGGTACGGGTCATCGCCGAAGTGGCCGACGCCTTGGGGCATGCCCACGCTCACGGATATGTCCACCGAGACATCAAGCCCGCCAACATCCTGCTAGACGGCTCAGGCCGTGCGTACCTGACCGACTTCGGGATCGCCGTGGTCGAGGAGGAGCTGTTGAAGGATGTGGGTGCCGCAGGGACGCTCCCGTACATGGCGCCGGAACAACTGGACAGCGCGCTCGGGCGAGCGGACTACCGGGCCGACATCTACGCTCTGGGGGTCGTCTTCTTCGAGTTGCTGACCGGACGTCGGCCGTTCCGGGCGGCATCGCCGTTCGACCTTCGAGAGCAGATCCTCGCGGGGCAGGTCCCGCCACCACGTTCGATCGAGGCCGACATCCCGGAAGCCCTGGAGCGACTCTGCCTGGGTTGCCTGGCTCGGAGCCCGAACGCGCGCTACCAGAAGGCGGACTCCCTGGCGGGCGATTTGCGGACGTTCCTGGCCTCATGATCGACAGGTCGGACCGGCTACAGGTCAGGGCGACGTGCCCTCCGCCACCAGATCCTCATCCCCCCGACGACTCCATACGGGTCGTGGACGCCAGGGTCGTCCCGATCACCAAAGACAAGGAATAAGTCCGATGCCCGAGATCCTACACATCACGCCCCGAGTCCGATGGGAGCAGGCCGTCGCCGACGGGGAGTACCGCAGCGACGACCTGGCGACCGAGGGGTTCATCCACTGCATGACCCCGGAGCAGTTGCCCTACGTCTACGGGAAGTTCTACAAGGACAGGACTGAGCGTCTGTCCCAGCAGGGGCCGGTCCGGGCGAGCGGGGGGCGTCAGCCCCCTGACTTGGAGGTCCGTCGCTCACCGGACAGGGGGCTGACGCCCCGCGCTCGCCCTTCTGGGACAGACTTGAGCTGGTCGTCCTGCGGATCGACCCCGAGAAGCTGAGGTCGCCCTTGAAGTGGGAGAATCCCCACGAGACGTGGAAGTTGTTCCCCCACGTGTACGGCCCCATCAACCCGGACGCCGTGGTTGAGGTCGTGCCCCTCGAAGACTGGCTTGCCGGGAAGACGATGGCCTGAATGGAGATCGGCGACCCGAGCGAGATCACCCAGGACGGGAAACGGACGGGACGGGAAACGGACGGACGGGAAATGAGCCATTGTGAGCACAGAAGGGGGGCAGGAGCGTCTACCAGCCATCCGCCGTCGCTCAATGAACTCGGAAGTTCGACAGATGAGATCGCCACCACGACAGCCCGACCACGGAATCTTAGAGCGCTCAATGGTTGGCTTGCACACACGAGCAGATGATCGATGGGATACGAGCCCGAAGCACCAGCGAGTGAATTCCGGTGGGAATCCTCCATCGACTCGCTGGCGATTCGGACTGGAATGCGCAACGCAAGCGTGAGGCGCTCGAATCCAGCGGTATGGGCCCCAAGACTCCGGCGGCGCGAGGACGTCACTCGACGAGCGTTTCCTTGATGTTATGGCCCCTCGTATCCTCGGAATCGGTCGAATCGATGTCCGTCGGTTTCGGGATGCTCTCGGTCGGTCGGTCAGGCGTGGCACTGCCGACGTCCGCCTTGCCGTCGAGCTTCGGTTTCTTGATGTCGAAGTGCGACTCCATCCAATTCGCGGCCTTCGCGAAGCGCTTCTCTTCCTTGGCGCACTTCTCTTCCCAGGATTTGAGTCGGTCCAGCTTGCGCTGGCCCTTGAAGTAGTTCGATTGGTCGCCGCTCATACCGAGGATTCGCAACTGGTTTTCCAGCGACACCTCATCGGTCTTCGCTTTCTCCGCCGCTTCATGGTAGTTGATCGCCATCTGACGGTAGTAGAGGTCCACATCCTGGGTCATCGCGGCGCAGCCTGAAAAGCATGGGCCGAGCATGAGGAGTCCCATCAAGCGCGAACGCGACCGCCTTCGCGACGGATTTGTAGCACCTGGCATCACCGCGACCTCCCTGTCGACGGTTCGCTGTCCCCACGGCCGAGCCGTGGAATGGAATGGCGCCGGATCCATCCGGCAACCGGATCCCGAGTGGGTGGCATAGTACGTGTCGCGTCGAAAGCCGGCAAGCTCAATCTTCGACGCCGAGGCATACGCTCGGCGCGTGGACCACGTCCAGTCGGTCGATCACGGCAAGGGCCGCATGGAGATCCGCCTGGATGGCCAGGTGGGTCATGATGACCAGCGGGACCGGGCTCTGCTCGGGGGCGTCGTCGCCGGGGTCGTGCTGGATGACGCTGGCGATGCTGATCCCGCGCTCACCGAGGATCTGGGCCAGCCGCGCCAGTACGCCGGGGCGGTCGGCGATGGTGAAGCGGAGGTAGTACCGGCTCCTGACCTGGCTCGTCGGAGTCATGACCATCCTCGGTGCCGATTCCGACCACAGGTTACGCAGATGTGAGGGGAGGCCCGCCCGGTCGCTCACGACGGCGATCAAGTCGCCCACGATGGCGGAGGCCGTCGGTAACGCGCCGGCACCGCGGCCGTAGAACAGCGTATCGCCCACGACGTCGCCAACCACGCGGATGGCATTGTACGGCCCGCTGATCTCCGCCAGCGGCGTCCCCTGCCGGACCAGGGTCGGGGCCACTCGCAACTCCAGTCCGGCGGCCGACAGCTTCGCCAGGGCCAGCAGCTTGATCCGATATCCCAGCTCTCCGGAATACTTCAGATCGGCCGGCAGGAGCCGGTCGATCCCCTGGCGCGGGATGGCATCGAGCCGGACGTCGGCTTCGAAGGCGAGCTGCGCCAGGATGGTGAGCTTGTGCGCCGTGTCGGTGCCGTCGACGTCGAGCGTCGGATCGGCCTCGGCGTAGCCGAGCTGCTGGGCCTGCCTCAGGGCGTCTTCATAGGGCAGGCATTCGCGGGTCATCCGGGTCAGGATGAAGTTGCATGTGCCATTGACGATCGCGGCCAGGCTCTGCACCTGGTTGGCCGCCAGGGCAACGCCCAGCGCCTGGACGATGGGGATGCCGCCGCCCACGCTGCCCTCGAACGCCAGGGCCCGACCCGAGGCGCGCGCCTGGGCGAAGACCCGCGCCCCATGTTCGGCCAGGAGGGCCTTGTTGGCCGTGACGACATCCTTTCCTGCCGCCAGCGCCGTCGTCACATAACGGAGGGCCGGATCCGTCCCACCCATGGTCTCGATCACGACATCCACCTCGGGATCATCCAGGATCCGCTCCACGTCGGTCGTCACGCTCACGCCGTCGAGGCAAATACCCCGCGGCTTGCTCGGGTCGCGGACGGCCACCCATTTCCAACGAATGGCACGGCCGCAGCGCCGAGCCAATCGTTCGGGATACTCGGTCAACAGCCTCGCGACTCCGGTACCGACCGTGCCGAGCCCGATCAAACCAATCGTCACGTGTGCCATCGCAATTCCCGGTTCCTGCTTCGATCCATGTCGGCCCTTCGACGCTATCCCGCTTGGAATCATCGAGAGTACGGACTTTGGCGCGTGATATGCAACGGGAACTCGATCCTTCGTGTCACCGATGGCGTTCTCGTCGCCGGGATCGCCGTCGTCGGTTCGGAGACCGACGACGCGAAGGGGTTCGGTTGGCCTGCGACCTGGTCGAGGGTCCGGCCGCAAAAATGTCGCCGACGAGCATTCATGCAACTTACCCAGGACGCCGCCTTGATGTCTCGGCACGCGCCTCGCACCTCCACCGCCCCTACGCTCGAATAATCTGGCCGCGCGATACTCCGAAAGTCCACGAGACGAAACAACTTACGGGCCAGCCCGGACCATTTTCGAATCTCAATGATATAATATATGAATATATTATAGATTCATCAAGTTTTGCTGCCGGAAGTTGTCGCGACGCATTGTAAATCTTTGTTGTTTCGATGGGCTCGAGCCAAAAGATTGGTGACAGTCTATGGAAGGTGGCGTAGATTGCGTAAATAAGACCATTCGTTTCGACTGAGAAGAGTTGGACCTCTGTTAACGCTTCCTTCATACGGAGGCAAGGGATCCCGACTGTGGGATTGCAATCAAACTCATCCTATCCCCCTCATTTTCTCGAAACTTGGCACAATGCTTGCGTGCGCATCGACGCGAGATCTCGGAGATTGTGAGTCGAACCCAGGTCCACCGCCCAGTCTTCCTTTCAGAGGACTGGTTTCCGTTTTTCGCAACCTACACCCTGAGGAGGCGCCCGAATGTTCCGGAAGCTGAAGAAGCTCATGCGAGAGATGGGACCCTCGAAGTACTTTCGCCCGAAGCGACGCTACTCCCCTGAGCTTGCCGCATTGGCCGCGGCTCTTGAGAAACGCCAGCTCCTATCGACGGCTGGTCGGGGCAAAGAGGAGTCGGCGACTCTTGCCCAACCGGCGGCAACCGGTGGTCAAACTGGCCTGGACAGCGGTATTGATACCTCGCCCGCCGGACTGTTCGTGATCGCCCAGTACGAGGCCATCCTTCTGCGCGCGCCGACTAACGGCGAGGTGTCTCAGTGGGTACCGGCACTCCGTAGCGGGGAAATCAGCAAGAAAGGCCTGCGCGCCGTTCTGCTCAATTCGTCCGAGCGACAGCAAATCCTCCTGAAAGCGGGCGTGGATCTGTTCGGCTCGGCCCCTTCTTATGTGACTTCTCTCTACACGAACGTTCTGCATCAGACACCCACTACGACGGAGTTCAACCTCTGGCTCCGCAAGTTGGGTTCGGGTGTGAGTCGTGAGCAGGTGGCCCAGAGCTTCATCAACGTCGCCCAGGCGGCTGGAATCGTCATCGGCCCAATCCCAACTCCCCCTCCCACACCGACGCCTCCGACGCCGACACCCACACCGACGCCTCCGACGCCGACGCCACCCCCGACGCCGACACCCCCGACGCCGACGCCTCCGCCCACACCGACACCACCGACGCCAACACCGCCCCCGACGCCGACGCCTCCGACGCCGACGCCGCCACCCACGCCGACGCCTCCGACGCCGACGCCGCCACCCACGCCGACGCCTCCGACGCCGACGCCACCCCCGACGCCGACGCCTCCGACGCCGACGCCACCACCCACGCCGACGCCTCCGACGCCGACGCCACCACCCACGCCGACGCCTCCGACGCCGACGCCACCACCCACGCCGACGCCTCCGACGCCGACGCCACCCCCGACGCCGACGCCTCCGACGCCGACGCCACCACCCACACCGACGCCTCCGACGCCGACGCCGCCCCCGACGCCGACGCCTCCGACGCCGACGCCGCCCCCGACGCCGACGCCTCCGACGCCGACGCCGCCCCCGACGCCGACGCCTCCGACGCCGACGCCACCACCCACGCCGACGCCTCCGACGCCGACGCCACCGCCGACGCCGACGCCTCCGACGCCGACGCCTCCGCCCACACCGACGCCCCCGACGCCGACGCCACCCCCCACGCCGACGCCCCCGACGCCGACGCCTCCGCCCACACCGCCCCCGACGCCGACGCCACCGCCCACGCCGACGCCCCCGACGCCGACGCCACCGCCCACGCCGACGCCCCCGACGCCGACGCCACGCCCCCGACGCCGACGCCACCCCGACGCCGACGCCGACCGCCCGACGCCGACGCCTCCGACGCCGACGCCACCGCCCACGCCGACGCCTCCGACGCCGACGCCGCCCCCGACGCCGACGCCTCCGACGCCGACGCCACCCCCGACGCCGACGCCTCCGACGCCGACGCCACCGCCCACGCCGACGCCTCCGACGCCGACGCCGCCCCCGACGCCGACGCCTCCGACGCCGACGCCGCCCCCGACGCCGACGCCATGATGGATTGCCCGACTCGGCCCTTGGCCGCGTTCAGGCGAGCGGCGGGAAAACCCTACCTAGGTACTGGGTTTTCCCGCCGGATCTATCCGGGAACGAGCCGGGTACGCATCAGGAATTCCCTAACGCGGCCTGCGGCCGCAACCCGATCGGGATTCCCGATTCGCGATTCCGGATTCCCGAAGGGGAATGATCCGGGAATCCGGAATCCCGAATCCGGAATTCGGAATCCCCAGAGGCGCGCACGGCGCAGGGATCCTACGGAGGACGACTCTACTGGCCGCCTAGCGTCGCTAACGTTTGGGTTGCTCGTACGAGCCCGAAGTGCCAGCTAGGGAATTTCTCTACGTGGTGCTCACAGCGATGATTTTTCACGTCAGATAGCTTTTACACGGCAATAAGCATGCGGTCAGGCGCTCCGGAGGAATGGGTGCCGGGTTTGCTCCGGGAAGCCTGGCCTTCGTAGTTCGTTTACGGGTCATCCCACTGAAACACTTTTCGATGCCGATCGTCGGGCTGGATGTCGTCTTCGATCCATCTATTCGATGTAGTCGATAGGTCATGACCACACGAGTCGGTTCGCTCACTCGATTGCTCTTCAGGACCTCCACGGCTAGGGTAGAATGGATCGCTCGCGATTCTCAGACAGACCCAAACGAGCCCGCATCGTTGGGGAGTTTCCATGGAAAAACGAGAATGAGGGTTGATTCATGGATCATCCACGACTCGAACTTCACATCTATCAGCTCACGGAAGATGTGGTGATGAAGCAGAACCGCACGGATGGGACGGGCTGGGAGTGGTCCTGGGCGGACTGGCAGCGCGAGTGGATGGACAACACGCCGCGGCGACACGCGTATCGGTGTCTACCACTGACCATCATGAACCAGACGGGCTGGTGGATCAAGAATCCGGTCGGCTTCACCGCGACCTGGCGTGGTGGTTCTCATCCCGGTAGCTTCGATTTCGCGTTCGACGTCTCACCGGAAGTCTGGGCACATTCGATCACCAATCATTTCGGTGAGGGGATCATCACCTGGACCACGCCGTTCCTGTTCCGGACCAAACCGGAGGGGTCGCGCCTTCTGGTTTGCGGCCCGAGCAACTCCTTCAAGGAGAATGCTCATCCTCTGATGGCCCTGATCGAGAGCGACTGGATCAGCATGTCGTTCACGATGAACTACAAGGTCATGACCCCCGATCGCCCCGTTCGGTTCGAGCAGGGTGAGCCGTTGTTCCAGGCCATCCCGCTGATGAACAACATTTGCGCCGACCTGGAGGGGGCGTTGGTGTCGTACCAGAAGCTCGCGGACGATCCCGAATTGGAGCGTGCCTACCAGGAGTGGGACCGGAGTCGGAAGCAGTTCCACGACCAGAAGATCAAGGGCGAGGTCAAGCCCGATGAGTGGCAGCGCGACTACTTCCAGGGCCACGACGCGAGTGGGCGCGAGGCCATGACCTACCACATGGTCAAGATCAAGCCACCAAAAGTGCAGTATCCGTCCACGAATCCCGAGACCTCCAACCTCAACGGTCGGAACGGCATGGATGTCGGATCGGGAAGCCCTCGTCCGTCGGGCGAGGGCGGTCAACCCATCGAACCTCTCGAGCCAACCTCCTCGCACACGAATCTATCACGAGGGACTCCCATGGAACCGCGTCGCCCCCAGAGCACCCCCACGATGATCACCCTCGAACCGCGCCAGGATGGTTCGTTGCGACCTCATCCCGAGGTCTCGCGGCCGGTCGTGGTCAGTGATGATTCGCCTCAGGCTGCCGCGGCGAAGCCGAATCCGGCGGCTGGCTACCAGGTCAACGATGAATGGCGCCGGTGGATTTCCGAGAATCTGTTGATCGGCCAGCCGATCGAGAGCATGCTCGAGACCATGAAATCCATCGGGTTCGCCGCCGACGAAGCGGCCTACGAGATCCGCCTGGCCCAGCAGAGTCCCTATCTCAGGGGTGCAGAGATCCTGCGTAATCGAATCAAGAAGCGCGACTGGCTGTTCACGGCCTATCGGAAGAGCAACCGACTCCATCCCCAGTCGGCCACGGTCGAACGGCGTCATCGCCTGTCGCGTGACGAATTCCTTTGCGAGTACTACAGCGCGAATCGGCCCGTGATCATCACCGGTATGATGGACGATTGGGTCGCCATCCGGAAGTGGAGCCTCGACTACTTCTCGCAGAAGTTCGGCGATCGGATCGTCGAGGTGCAGATGGGCCGCAACGCGAGCCCGAATTATGAAGTTGAGAGGCAGAAGTATGTCAGCCGGATCAAGTTCAGCGAGTTCATCGAGAAGGTGCGCACGTCCGCCGACACCAACGATTTTTACCTCACCGCCAACAACAGCACCTCGAACCGCAGCACGCTATCCGAATTGTGGGATGACATCGTGCAGATCCCGGAGTATCTGACGAACAATCCACCCGGGGGCTTTTTCTGGATGGGACCGGCCGGCACGGTCACGCCGTTCCATCATGACCTCACCAACAATTTCATGGCGCAGGTCATCGGCCGAAAGCTGCTCAGGATCGTGCCGTCGTGGGACATGCCGCTGATGCGCAACTATCTCCACTGTTTCTCGCAGATCGATGGCCGTGTCGCGACGCCGACTGCCCGGCCCACCCTCGAGCAGCCGCAGATCCTGGAGTTCATCCTCAATCCGGGCGAAATCTTGTTCCTGCCGATCGGCTGCATGCACTACGTCCAGGGGTTGGACATCACCGTGACGATCTCGTTCACCAACTTCGTTTTCGATAATGATTACTCCAGCTTCTATACGACTTACTGTCCGCTTTGAGTTCGAACGGCGCGGAGCAGGGAGCTGCCCCCGCGGCGACATGACGGGGGGCCGGCTTCCCGCGTCCGCGGGCGAATCGGTGCGCAGGCCTCATTCGCGTCCGCGTCGGGAGAAATCTCGGGCGTTTCCATGAGGGACATCCTTGCCCACGATCGGGCGACCGGCCCGCGCAGCAGGGCTCGCGAGCCGGCTCCGACGCCAGGGCAGGCGCATCGGCGACATCGACCGGGATGTTCGGTCGAGCCGGGACCATCGAGACGAAGTCGAGCAGTTGCCAGGGCTATTCCATGAGATCCAGCTTCATGACTGCCACGAGGCTCTCGGATGTGGTCGAGCTCACGAACGCCGCGGTGGAGACCGCGCGTTGGAACCCGAAGATCGGGTGCCTGATCGACCGTTGTTTCCCCGGTCAGCCCATGTTCATCAGCTTCGCATTCGCCGATTGGCACCACTTGCCGGCCTTCGCTTTCTTCGCGTCCCTGAAGAGGCTGGAAGGATCGATCGACGTCCCGCACAATCGCCTCCTGATTCGCGACACGGTCAACGCCTGGTATCACAGGGGGATTCCCGGATTGGGAGCCCATGTGGATGAGGTCGCGGCGACCCTGAGGGGGCTCATCGGGTCGATCCGGCCGAGTCGGGTGATCACCGTCGGACAGGGAATGGGGGGCTACGGCGCGATCATGTTCGGCATGCTCCTGAACGCGGACCAGATCGTTGCGTTCGTCACCCTGTCCCATCTGAAGGCTTCCGAAGCGGCCTGTCATGGCGATCGCCGCTTCCTGGCGGTCATGGAGGAGTTGGAGGCCGATCCACCCCGGTCTGTCTACGATGATCTGCTCCAGCTCGGGGCGGCCGTGGATTTTCGAGGGGAACTCCATCTGGTCTTCGGGACGCACCCAGGGCGTGACGACGGCATCTCGGGGAATCTCGACGCCATGCACGCCCTTCGGTTGTCGCGGCTTCACAATGTCCATCTCCACCCGTACCCCGATTCGAATCGCGCCGTGGTCCAGTGGTTGACCGAGCATCGGCAGCTCGACGACCTGTTCGTCCGGTTGCTGCGCACTGACCGGCACTGGAACGATTCCAGAGCCGTAACCTTTGCCTGCCGGGCCTCGTAAGGTCGATCAGGGCCCGTCATGCCGGCTCGATCGTTCGGCTTCGTGGTCCATCGGGCGGGCTGAAAGGCCGTGAAGGGATCGATTCAAAATAGTAAATGCCAAATTGAAGATAGATGCAAGTTGTCGCCGAGTGAGGCCTTGCGTTGATTGGACCTTGAGTATCGAATGTTTTGAGACTGTCGCAACGATACCGGGTGCTCTCGTTCCCACGCAGTGCATGGGAACGAGGATTCCACTGGCGTCAGGAAGAAACCCTCCCTCTTGAGCCCGGTTCCCTTGCGACAATCGCGATTTTTTCCGAGTCTTTCACGAATTCCGAGTCGGCGAGTCGTTGTTCCGGGGTCTTGTGTTGAGACGGCCGCCGCCGAAGAAGTCGAGCGAGGATTTCCATTGTGACGAGGCAGGAAGTCGTCCTGAGGGAGGGGCCCGACACGGTGGGTGGCCGCAAGGGATACATGGTCGAGTGGGCCGGCCGCAATGCCCCGATCGTCTTCGTGTTCGGGCGGGCCGAGGAACCTGGGCGTGCGTTCGAACATGCCGAGCTGTTCGAGCACATCGCAAGACACCATGCGCCCGCGTTCAGCCGGGTCTTCCTTTTCGACAGCGAGCGATCGGGTTTTTTCCGGGGTGTGACCGGGCTCGGCAGGACCATCGATGCGGTCTCGGCCTCGCTTCGATCGATGATCGTCGGGCTTGAACCGAGCGAAATCATCACCTTCGGAGAAGGACTCGGCGGCCTGGCGGCCTTGATCTTCGGGGTCTTGTTAGGAGCCCGTCGCGTGGTCGCGGTCGAGCCGGTGGCCCATCTCATCCGAGATGAGCTGGTGCGCTACCATGACCGACGCTGGGAGGAGGCGCTGAGCGAGTTTCCCAAGCCGACCCTGGCGAAGGAATACCAGATCGCGACGCTGATCGCACGGAACGGGTTCGACGGTCGAATCCATGCCTTGTACGGGACGCGGCCGGGCAACAATCAGGCCGATACGGTGCATCTCAATGTGATCCATGCCTACTGGCTGTCACAAGCTGAAGGGGTCACGCTTTTTCCATTCCCCGACCTTCCGCAGGGCATGTTAGGGGAGCTGGCTCGGCGAGGCACGGCGGCGAACGTGCTATTACCCCATCTCTTCGATGACCAGGTCGCAGCCGATTCTCCGTCGGAGTTGACGCGTCCGGACCCGGTCGCGCTGGGCCTGAAACGCAAACTGTCGTATCGATGCGAAATTGCCTGGTATTTTGAAGAGAATCGTCAGGACGAAGAAGACGAGGTCGTCACGTTTACCGCGGCCGGCAATCCGACCGGGGCGATCAGCCGGAAGATGGACGACTCTTGGCGCCGATGGCTCGCGGAGAATCTCATGATGGAAGGCTCGCACGAAAGCATGGTGCGAGTTCTCGCCGGGAAAGGGTACTCCGAGGAGGAATCTTATCAGGAGATCCGTCGCATTCTGCGCAGTCCCTATTTCCAGGGGTCCTGGCGCCTACGAAACCGCCTGAAGAAGCGCGACTGGTTGCTCACGATGTACCGGAAGGTTCGTCGAACTCCACCCCGGATCGGGGGAGATCGAACGCCGCGAACGCCCGACCCGCACCGATCTCGTCCGGGACTTCGTCGTCAAGAACCGACCTGTTATTATCGGTGGCATGATGAATGATTGGCCGGCCTTGAAGAGATGGAACCTGGATGATCTCGCGCGACGATTCGGCGACTGCGCGATCGCGGCACGCCCCGGTCCCTACGCCGCCGATCATCTCAAGGCCGATGAGGAGCCGCCTCCCCGCACGCTCAGGATGGCCGAGCTTGTCGCGATGATCCGGGACGACGGCGCCTCGGATCGGCGGTGCTGGGTCGTCGAGAACGACCGCCGCAATCGGGACGAGCTCTCCGGTCTCTGGTCCGAGATCGGACCCTTCACGGAGTTTCTGCATGGGAACGACGTTTGGCCTGGGTCCCTCTGGCTCGGCTCTCCTGGCGCGATCGCCTCCTCGCATTATTATCTCACGAGTTGAACTTTTTGCCGTCGTGATGGGGAAGATGCAGGTGCGGGTCACGCCCTCATGGGATCTGCCGTTATTGCACAAGAGCCCGGACTCTTCCGCGATGGGGCTCGATGCCCCGGTTTCCGGCGGGGCCGGCGAAGCCTTGGATAAGCCCCAGGTGATCGAATGCCTCCTCAACCCGGCCGAGTTGCTCTTCTTGCCGGTCGGCTGGGGGCTATCCGTCGAATTGCTCGAGACCTCGGCGGCCGTATCGTTCGGGGATCTCGGGTTCGAAGGTCGAGTTCCCGGCGCCGAATCGACCGGTGCAAAGATTGCGGATCGTTTCTGGTAGGCGGGGCGGTCGCGTTGACCTCACCGATGATGACTGATCCCGTGGAGGCATGAGGGGCCCGTGAATACCGATCTTTATCGAGCCGGGTTGTTCTTCGTGGTCGGCCCCCTGAGGACCGGATCGTCATTGATGGCCCGCTGCATCGATGATCATCCCGCCGCGATTTGCCTGTGTGAGTCGGAGATCAATCGGGCGCTCTTCCGGGATTATTTCGTGAGGCTTCACTGCGATCGAATGGTCGCCCATGGGCTGACATTGGAGGAAACCATCGGATTGCTCGACGAGAAGAAGCAGGACGACATCGCGAGCTACTTGAGTTGGTTTTCTCAGGTGTCTCCACTCTTATCCGCATTGTATTCGAAGAGCTATATCCTTGCACTCGGGGACAAGGATCCGGATTTCTTTCGAAGTCCGGAACTCCTCCAGTACCTGGCGTCGAACTACCGGCTGATCTTCACGGTTCGCGACCCGCGCGATTCTCGGCAGCATCGAGTCCCAGTCCGAAGTCGCTCCGGAGCTGAAAGTCGAACGATGGGACAACCTCATCCAGAATTATCAGGCCTGGAAATCCCACCTGAATTCTCCCAACATCCTGGTCGTCCGTTACGAAGACCTGCTTTCCAGGCCCGAGATGACGATGCGGACCGTCTATTCCCACCTCGATCTGCCGCATTCGTTGCGATTCCTGGAGTCATTCAGGCGACCGTTCCCGGCCCGATTTCTCTGGCAGACGACGATCGATCTCGATACCGGGATTCACATGAGTTTCGACCCGAGTCGGATCTCGCACTGGCGGACGACGCTGGCGGATGAGCAACTCGATAGGGTGTACTCGAATTCGACCATCACGGAGTTCATGGAACGCTTCGGTTATGAACGATGAGCCTTTCAAGCCGCGCCACGCGAAGGATCGGCACGGTGTGGCCTCCGGCGGACCGATTCGCGGCGAGCCGACTCTCCGGGGCGCGTGCCGGCCACATGACCCGATTGCTCGAAATTGATCGATCGGTTAGGTTAGTCTAGGTCCGCCTTGCGACATCGTTGAGCCTGCCGCCAGGTTCCGCCATGTCCCAGGCATTTCCGGGATCCCTTATTTCGAGGGTCGATCCATGGATCAGTCGCGGCTCGAGGTTCATATCTACCAGATCGCTGACGCCAGCATGATGAAGCCGAACCGCACGGATGGGACGGGCTGGGAGTGGTCGTGGGCGGACTGGCAGCGGACGTGGATGAACAACACACCGCAGCGCTATGCCTACCGCTGCCTGCCGCTGACGATCGCCAATCAGACGGGATGGTGGGTCAAGAATCCCGTCGGGTTCACGGCGACGTGGCGCGGGGAGACGTACCCCGGCTCGATCGACTTCCAATTCGACACCTCGGGCGAGGTCTGGTCGCAGTGGATCAACAGCCAGTTCGGCGAAGGGATCATCACCTGGAACACGCCCTTCCTCTTCCGCACGAAACCCCAGGGATCGCGCCTCCTGGTCTGCGGGCCGTTGAACTACTTCAAGGCCAACGCCCATCCCCTGACCGCGCTGATCGAGAGCGACTGGATCAGCATGTCGTTCACGATGAATTATAAAATTATGACTCCGAAACAGCCGGTTCGCTTCGAGCAGGGCGAGCCGCTCTTCCAGACGATCCCGCTGGTGAGCAATATCTGCGCCGACCTCGAACAGGCCGACGTGACGTTCCAGCAGCTCACCGACGATCCCGAGCTCTACCGCGCCTACCACGAATGGGACATGGGGCGGAGGCAATTCCACCAGCAGAAGGCCCAGGGTCAGGTCAAGGGGGACGACTGGCAGCGCGATTACTTCCAGGGCCGGGATGCGATCGGTCGCGAGGCGGAGACCCACCATATGATCAAGGTGAAGGCGCCGCAAGTGCGGAAGGGCGAGCCTTCGAAAGGATGAGGGATGAAGGCGGAAGGATGAATGAATCCGATCCCACTCATCCTTCATCCCTCAGCGTTCCGGTCCGTTCCTCATCCGATCTCTCATCGTCAGGAGCCGCCATGGCGCTCCAGCGACCATTCGCGTGTTCCCTTGTATTGGCATTCCTCTTCGGTCCATCGTATGGACAGGTCCAGTCCCAGGTCCCCGGTCCGATGAATCGAGCCCGCACCAAGGCAACTTCCGAGCAGTACGAGACGAGGCCGATCGAAGGATGGACGATCCTGGTCAACCGAGATTTCCTCCAACGGCGTCGCAGCCTGGCCGACCGCACGTTGACCCTGTTGCAGCACCAGCTCTATCAGATCGTCCGGCGCGTCCCGGTCGTGGCCGTGAAGAAACTGCGGAAGGTTCGGATCTGGGTCGAGGAGAAGGAGCCGAACACGCCCTGCATGGCGTACCATCCCGAGGCGGCCTGGCTCAGGGCGCACGGCATGAATCCGGACAAACAGAAATGCGTCGAGCTCGCCAACGCCCGGACCTTCCTCGATTGGACCCTCGAACAGCCGTGGATGGTCCTGCACGAGCTATCCCACGCCTATCACCACCAGTTCCTCAATGACGGCTTCAAGAACTCGCGTGTGAAGGCGGCCTACGATCGAGCCATGAAGTCGAAGATTTACGAGAAGGTGCTGCGGATCAACGGTCGCGACGACAAGGCCTACGCGGCAACGAATCCGATGGAGTACTTCGCCGAGGCGACCGAGGCGTTCTTCGGGACGAATGACTTCTATCCGTTCGTCCGTTCCGAGCTGAAGAAGCACGACCCGGTCGCCTACGAACTGGTCCAGAATCTCTGGGGAGTCGGTCCGACGCAGATTTCGGCGAAGCCCGCGCAGCGACCTCGCTCGGAAGGGAAGAGTTCGAAGGTCCGCAGGACTTGACGATCGAGCACCGGCGGCGGATTGCGGATCTCAGCCGGCGGTCTGTCCCAGGTCTCCCGGTCCCGGAGTTCGAAGCGGCTGCGCAGCCCGTACTCGTGGATCAAGGTTCTTTTCACGTCCCGATTGGCGAAGGAGGCTGACCGTGAGCGACCCGAAGCAGAAACCGAAAACCTACACGGATGAGGAGGTTGCTGCGAAGGTTCAGGAGGAAGGTCTATCAGAATGGAACCTGGACGATGGCTGGCTCCGTCGCAAGTACAACACCGACGGTTGGCCGACCACCCTGATGCTGGTCAACGCCATCGGCTACCTGTGCGAGGCGGCCTGGCACCATGCGGATCTCGCGGTCACGTGGGGCAAGGTCTGGGTCAAATTGAAGACCCACTCGGCAGGAGGAATCACCGACAAGGATTTCGCCCTGGCCCACAAGATCGAGGAGGTCGTCTTGTGGCGGCCCGAGCCGGGTGGACCGCTCGAGGGGACGCCCAACAAATTCGTGCAGCCCAAGAAATAAGGGATGCCGACTCTCTTCGAGGCTTCCCGAGGCACCCGATCACGTTTCACGGTCGGGGGGTTCCGGAGGCTGGACCACATCCCAGACCGACCCCGAAGCCGATGCGAACTGCAGTGATGCGGCCAGCGGAGCATACCGGCCGCCGGCCAGGGCATCGGCGAGGAGGGCCGCGCCCTGTGCGGCATGCTTGACCCAGGCGGCGGGGAGCGAGGGCAGGGGGGTGACTCGCGCCGAAACGGGCGAGGGCTTCGGTCGTCATCCGGGCGATCTCGGGCTCTTCCAGGCCACGTCCCGAGACGTAAATTCGCTCGAAGGGTGTGACGGCCTTCAAGCCGGCCAGGTGCTTGATCAGCGATTCGCGGATGGCCGCCGGGCCGACTCGCGCCCAGGTCGGCCAGGCCGCCGCGGAAGAGGTCGTCCTTCGAGAGCCGAGCCCGCCAGTAAGCCAATTCCCCGTCCCAGCAGCCTCCCGAACGCAGCCCGATCGGACCGCGCGTCCCGGCCGAGGCATCGACGATCCTTCCCCGGTCCACGACGAGGATCGCCGAGAAGGCCGAGCCGATCTCGACGACCGCGAAAGTCGACACATCAAACCCGCCCCACGCGATGGAGTCAAACCACAACGCCAGGGCGGCGACGGCCACCTTGTCCGCGGTGCCGAGGTCGACCGCATTCGCCTTCCGGTGAGCGGGGATCGTCGGCAGATGCAGGCCGCCCGGCAGGAAGACCAGCGCGCACGCCGGATCCGACAAAAGCCGCGGACCCAGGCCCGGAAGCCGAGGACTCCGGAATCGCGCCCGCGTTCGTCCGGCCGGACCAGCGATATCTGATCGAGATGGTCGTCCGAGAACGCGTCGCCGCGAACCAACGGCAATCCGTAGCCCGAGGGCGCCGCGACGAGATCGAGCGGCGACCATCGATTGAGTTGCCGAGCCAGGATCTCGGGATCGTCCCGGAGTTGCGCGGGGAGGAACCGCACCTGATCGGCGACCGAACCCTCGACGAGCAAGACGAGGTCGAGGCTGCTCGTCCCGGGATCGCTGCCGACGACGCGGATCACGGCGATGCCTCGCGG
The DNA here is from genome assembly GCA_963845755.1 of uncultured Planctomycetota bacterium. GTDB lineage: Bacteria > Planctomycetota > Planctomycetia > Isosphaerales > Isosphaeraceae > CAWJTV01. The sequence continues at coordinate 155,448 of CAWJTV010000029.1, read as the reverse complement.
TTTCGGTCTCGTCTCAGTCAGCCCAGAGAACGCCCCAGTTCGAGGACCTCCTCGGCGTCGAAGACCTTGTCGTTGGAGGTGAACAGTTCCTGGATCGCCTTCTTGTGGATCTTCATCTTGGAGCCGCCGACGCCCAGGGCACCCCAGGCATGGACGCCGCCGCGATCGGTCCCCTTGTCGTCGGCTTCGATTCCCTCGATGCCGAGCGGGGGGACGGCGTTCAGGTCGATCAGGACCTTGAGGTCCGGTAACGCCTTCCAGACCGAAGCCGGCAGGATCGAGACGCCCGCGGCGCCCGCGCTGATGAGGACCGACTTGTCCCGCAGCGCCTTGCTCAGATCGTGAATCGCGCGTCGTGGCGAAAGGGGACACCTCTTGACCGGTGGCCTGTTGCAGGGATTTGGCGAGCTCCGACGCGCGTTCGAGGCTGCGCGAGCCGACGGACACCTTCGCCCCCAGTCGGGCCAGCAGCCTGGCGGCACGCTGGCCGACCGGACCGGTCGCGGCCAGGACCGCCACCGCCTCCCCCTGGAGCGACCCGCCACGGCCCTGCAAGCAGGCCAGGACGGCCGCGGCCGCCGTCGTGTTGGCGCCATTGGCGTCGAAGAGGACCGAGACCCGAAACGGCCCGAAGAAGGTCTGCTTCACCGTGCCGAGCACCGCCTCGCCCGCCGCCACGTTCGAGCCGCCGATGAAGATGGCCGTGGCGGCGAGGTCGGCCGGCCCGCGCGTGAAGAGGGCCCCGTATACCAGGTCACGGACATTCTCCGCGGTCACCCCGCCGTGCCGGAACAGATGGTCGGCGCCGGCGTCGGCCGCCACCACCGCATCGAAGACGCTGGGCTGGGGGTCGGTGTCGAGCTGGATCAGGATCTTCGGCTTCATGGTGGCCATCGGTGACCCTCCGCCGTGAGGCCGTGAACTATCGATTCTCGATTCAGGATTCGAGATTCGAGATTCAGAGATTCGAGATTCAGAGATTCGAGATTTCGAGATCAGAGAAATCCGAAAAACCCCGTCTGCACAAGGTATTACCTTGATGGAATCTTGAATTTTCAATCTTCTATCCGATTCCCTTTCATCCCCCGCGCGGCGAGGGAGGGCGGCTCCGCCCGAGACGATCGGTCGAGGCCCGCCCGTCCGAAGGATCGGCGCCGCGTGGTTCCCGGGTCGCGGTCAGCCCGCGAACGGATGCTTGACCGTATCCTTCTGCGCGGTGATCTCGGCCGCCGTGGGAAGGCTCTTCATGGCGCGCTGGATCGAGAGCTTCGTGGCCTCGTAGTTGTACTTGAGGATCTTGGCGTTGTCGTCCGCGTCGGGATGGATGAAGACGCCGCAGACGATCACCAGGTCGTCGGCCTGGGCGGCGGGGATCGTATTGTCCGCGACGCAGTCGGCCACGGCCTTGGCCACCGCGTACTGCGCAGGGCCGAACATCTGCACGGCCTGCTTCATCCCCTTGATGGTCACTTTCGTGATCAAGACCGTGGCCGGCTTGGCGATCAGGTTCGGCGTCAGCACGGCCAGGAGGTTGGTGTGGCCGGCCGACTGATTCGCCAGCGCATTGGCGAACGCCGTCCCGACCGGCCCCGTCTTGTCGCCGATGAGCAGGTCGATGTGCGCAATCTCATTCCCCTCTCCAACGAGGGCCTCGCCGACATTCATGAGGATGTTGCTGGCCATGGTGTGGTTCTCCGTGGTTGAGCCATCTGCGGATGCGTACTCCGGCTCTCGCCCCGGCCCGGGCTCCGTGCGGCGTACGACGATATTGGACCCGAATCATACGACGACGGAGCGGCTGCGGGCAACCCCCACGCTACCCGGCACGCCGGTCTCGGCCGGTTTTCGCGGACTAAGAGATTGTTCTTGCCCGGTCGAGGTGGTTCAATAACATTTCGACAATCGGGTGTGTCGCACCAATCCCAGGGATTCGGGTGCGTGATTGGAGTCTTGATCCTTTATTGGAGAACGATCATGCGGAAACTGTTGGCGCTCGCGGTGGTTGGCATTCTGTTCTCGAGCGTGGGTCTGCTGAGGGCGGATGACAAGGGTGAAAAGCTCACCCTCAAGGGCGACGGCATGTGCGCCAAGTGCGCCCTGAAGGAGAAGACCGATTGCCAGAACGTCGTCATCGTGACGAAAGATGGCGTGAAGAAGACGTATTACATCGTTCATGACAAGGTCGCCAAGGACGCCCATCAGAAGATCGGCTTCTGCGGGGCCAAGAAGGACAAGCCGGCGAAGGTGAAGATCGTCGGGACCTGCAAGGAAGAGGATGGCAAGCTCGTCTTCACGGCCGAGAAGATCGAGAAGAACGAGGAGTGAGTGGATCGGCAACCTCGCCATCCCCGGATTCTGTCATCGACGGTGTCCTGGTGAGATTCTCCCTCCCGAAATGCGCCTCGCCGGGCATCTCTCGCCTGGCGAGGCCCTTTTGTTACCGCCTTGTCACACAATGTCTTGATCATGGGTGTGAGCACCCGGGCCGCCGCGTTCACCGCGTTGCGGTGCGGGCTGCGTCCGCGTTGCGTGGACTGCTTCGCTGACCGCGATCTGGCCGCGGTCTGCCCGGTCGAACCGGTCGGGACTGAGACTCATCAGGCTTTCGAGCGGTGGTCCGACGCTTTCTCTCGTGCTCTGGGAGAAACTCCCTGGTTCTACACAGGGGGATTGGAAAATCATCCGGACCTCGTCGAACGGATTTCCCGACGACATCAACTCTGGGGCGTCGGGGCTGAGGTTCTGCGCGCGGTCCGTGACCCCATCGCGGTCGCGCGCGCCTTGGATGAGGCCGGCCTCCCGGCGCCCGAGGTGCGCCTCGATCCCTCCGGGCTCCCCCGCGATGGGAGCTGGCTCGTCAAGCCCAGGGCCTCGGGAGGAGGGCGCGGGATCGAGCCTCTGAAGTCTCAATCCGGGCCGAGTTCGTTACCGGTCTACTTTCAGCGGCGCGTGGACGGGCCCAGTTACTCGGCTTTGTTCATCGGCCGCGCCGGCCTGGCACACTTGATCGGCATCACGAGGCAGTGGATCGGCATTCCGGGTCATCCGTTCGCGTATCGGGGGAGCATCGGGCCGTGTCCGATCGTTCCCGAACTGGCGGAACGCCTCAAGGCGCTGGGGAACCGGCTGGTGGCCGCCTACAATCTCGTCGGGTGGTTCGGCGTGGATTACGTCCTGCGAGATGGCATCCCCTGGCCGGTCGAGGTCAACCCGCGCGTATACGGCCTCGCTCGAGATCCACGAGCTGGCGTCGGGTCGCTCGCTGATGGAGGAGCATCGTCGCGCCTGTGAGGGAGCCGGGAGTTTCCACGCTGGCCCCGCTCCTCCGGAACCCGGCCCCACGCGCGTGATCGCCAAGCGCGTGATCTATGCTTCGCGGCGTCTCGTCGTGCCGGCGGGGATCGACCCCGATGGACTCGAGGACCTCTTCGCCGTACCCTCGATCGCCGACGTCCCCGGTCCCGGGACGATCGTCGAGGCCGGAGAGCCCGTTTTGACGGTGTTCGCCAGCGGCGAGTCCTCCGCCATCTGCCACGCGCGTTCGATTCAGCAGGAACGGTGCTGGAGTCGGCGACTTGGACTGGTCCCGATGTCGAGGTGATGATGAACCTGATCTGGTTCGACTATGTCATGATCGTCCTGCCGGGGATCCTGCTCTCGCTCTGGGCGAACATCCGGATCGCGCGGGCTTATCGGGCGGCCTGGCGGATCGCGTCTACTTCGTGTCTGACCGGCGCCGAGGCCGCGTCGGAAGTCATGCTCGCCGGCGGAGTGACCGACGTGGAGATCGCGCCGTCCACCGGCGAATTGAGCAACCACTTCGATCCCGACCGCAACGTCCTGCGATTGTCGCGGGCCGTCCACGAGGGAGGCTCTCTCGCCGCGGTCGGCGCGGCGGTCCACGAGGCGGGACACGCCATCCAGGAAGCCGCGGGCTATCCGGGTCTGGCCGTCCGCAACGTCATCGTGCCCTGGACCAACCTCGGCGCGCAGGTCGTGTGGATCCTCCTGGCGGCGGGGGTCTGGCTGGGCATGTTACGCTTGATCGTCCTGGCGATCGGCCTGTTCTACCTGATCCTGCTCGCTCAGCTCACCAACCTGCCGGTGGAGCTGGACGCCAGCCGACGCGGTCGGGAGTTTCTTCTCTCGACCGGCTACGTCAACGGCGATGAGGTTCCCGTCGTGACGCGGATATCGAACGCCGTGGCCTGGACCTACGTCGCGGCCACACCGACCGGCGGGTTCTCGATCGTCGACGGCCTGGATCGTCTCATGTCCGCAACTCCCCGCTCGCTTCGTGATCGCCGGCTCAGGGATTGATGCTGACGTTGCGGAGGAGGAAGCTGGTGTTGGCAGTGTAAATATGAGCATGAATCGTGACGATGGCCGTCCCCTGGCTGATCGCGCCGGGGATCGTGCGGCGACCGCCGGGGATGTAGCGGATCTTGACGACGCCCTGCGCGTAGCCCTCGATGTAGGTGCCCGAGCTGATGTTGGCGTCCAGCGAGACGGTCGGGATGAAGTTGGGGCGCCCGGCGGAGTCGACGTCGGATTGGGAGGCCGCCAGGTCCAGGCCGAGGACCGTGTTGGTGTTGATATTGCGGTCGAAGATCGTGAGGACGCCGCCGATTGGCAGGCTCGGGTCGCTCGGCGTGACGAGCCGAATCTGGATGTCGGAGTGCAGCATGGTATTCGCGGTCCCGGCCCCCTGGATCAGGGTCTGGAGGGCCTGGGTCGTGGTCTTACCGGGCACCACGCTGTAGGGGCCCACATATCGGGCCGCGAATTCCGCCCTCTTGACCTCTCCCGGCTTGGGGGTGCCTGAAGGAGCCAGTGCCATGTTATTGATCGATCCGTCGGGATTCAGGAGCGGCCCTTGATTGAGCGTCGCGGGGCCGAGCGAGATCGAGGACGAGAATCCCCCGGTCGGGCCGGCGGTGAGGCTGTGGGCGCTCAAGACATCCGTGATCGCGGAGAGCAGGACGCGGTCCTCGAACGCTTCCAGGTTCAGCCTCACTCTGCGATGGTTTCGTCGTCCCATTCTCTCCTCTCCTCCCTGGCACGGCTGAGCCGCGATCGGATTCGAGATTCCCGATTCGAGATTCCCGATTCGAGATTCCCGATTCGAGATTCCCGATTCCGATTCGAGACTCCCGATTCGAGATTCCCGATTCCCGATTCGAGATTCCCGATTCCGGAACGAAGAGAACGCCTCGATTTCAAGCTGGAATCGGGAATCCTGGAATCGGGGTCAGGGCATGATCCGTTTTCCCACGACTGTGTTGATCGAGAGCATGCTCCGCCGATGGCGAATCGCGGTGTCGAGATACTGCTTGACGACCTGGTTGTATTCGAGCTGGGCCGGGATGTAATCGAGGACGCTCTGCGCCCCCTGATTCATGAGCGTGAAGGCTTCGTTGCGGGCCAGCAGCGCCTCGGGAATCACTTCCTCCTTCAGCTCCTTCACCTGACGAAGCGTGGTCTCGTATTCCTGGAGGGCTTCGGCAACATCGAGCTGCGCCTGTCGTTCGGCATCGGCCAGTTCGAGGTGCGACTGATGGACGTTGAGCCTGGCCCGCTCGATTCCACCCTGGTTGCGATTGTAGATCGGAAGCGGTACGGTCAGGCCGAGGGCCCAAGATGTGGCGCTCTTCACGCCGTAGGGACTGTTATCCTGGAACGTGTAAGGCTGCCAGAGGACATAGACATCATTATAGGCATTGGCTCGCGCTAGCCGGACGTCGGCGGAGGCCCGCTGGATCCCCAGCCGGAATGAAGCGACGTCGGGCCGCTCGGCCACGGCCAGGCTCCGTAGCTCATCGAGGGGCGGAGGCGCGGGCGCCTCCACATTGATCTTGCCCTTGATCTTGATCTGGGCGCTCTGTTCCAACGTGAAGTTCATGAGCGTTCCCAGCTCGAGCCGGGCCTTGCGGTCGGTGGCCTCGGCATCGATGAGCGAGAGCTCGGAGGTGCGCAACTGATTCTTCACCCGGATGTACTCGAGGCGCTTGACCTCTCCCCCTCGGAAGAGTCGCTCTTCACGGCCCGTGAGGGCGCGCAGGTTCTCGGTGCTCTTTCGCGCATACCAGACGGTCTGCCGGGTGGCGAGCACCCGGACGAACGCGTCATAAACATCGTCGATCCGCTGGCGGACGGCCTCCTGGTACTGGGCCTCCAGGACCCTCTCGCGCGGGTCGCCACGATGGTGCGCGCCTGGCGCTTGTGCGAAAGATCAAGGGGGTAGATGATGTTGGTGTCGAATTGTTGTGGGCCGCCGGGTCGCGCGCGGCTGAACGGCTCGCCTTTGTACTGCAAGAGCTGACCGTCCTGGTAGAAGACCGGGTTGGATCGGAGGTTCGCCTGGAGGATATCCGCGCGCGCCATGGGGATCTCGTGGAACTTGGCGCGGAGGTCGATGCTGCGCTGCAGCGTCAGCTCGATGGCTATGTCCAGGGTGAGGCCGTCGGGCGGCTCCTCCTGCTCCTCCGTGGTGAGGTCCAAGGTTCCATAGAAAGGCTGGGTCGTCGGCGAGACGGGCTCCGGCTGTGGCGCCGCGATCGGGCGTTGCAAGTCGGTCGGTCCCTGGCCGGCTCCGGGTGTCGCGACCGAGGTGGGAACGCCCTTGGGAGCTTGTGGGCCGGCCCGGCCACCCAGGATGCCCGCGGAGACCGGCGAGTTGGCGAGCGTACTGCCTCCGGCTCCTGGCGATGGCCCCAACATCGAGATCCCGGCGCCGGGGCTGGAACCCAGCATCGATCCAACTCCGCCGGGTAAGGCGGGTATGCTCGAATCCACCGTGGGAGCCTGGCCATGCGCCGGTCCGGCCAGCGCCAGACCGCTCAGGATCAGGACATTCCAACCGTGCCGAACGGACCGCCTCAACGCCTGGGAAGCGTTCCTTGCCTGGATCGAGAGCATAGGCATTCCCGCTTTCCGCCTGGATTCGGGATCGCGCCCGACGAGGGGGACCCTGGCTCATCGAGACCAGGTGTCCCATTCCTCAGGGTTGCAACGACCGCTGCTATCGCAATTCGGCTTCCCACACTTCGAATCTGAAATCCCCGCGCTCATGGAGTATTCGTCAAAGTCGGTGGGACCGGACCAGCCGGAACCAAGAGAGTGAAGGCGAGGGCCGCGTGGTTCGGCGCGAAAGGTCGGTGCGGAGGGGTTATGCCGGTGCGCAGGGCGATCACAGTCGAGGAGGATCTTCAGGCATAATGGCTTGCAAATTATGGAGTTACGCCGATCCGAATTTGTCTGCGCCGGTCGCGCCGCGCTCCCTCAAGCGACGGTTTCCGGCGAGGATTCGATCGCGTCATGGCGCGTTGGTGGAGATGATCATCGGGTTCTTCCGGAAGCGATCGAGCCGCTCCTGGGCAGGTTGCGAGACCAGGAGACCGCCCTCGGACATGACCTTGTCCTCGAACAACTGCTCGAGGATCAGGCTGCCGGTGGTCACCACTTCCTCGCCGGGCTTGAGCTCGCGGTGGCCTTCCGCCGGCGCGGCCACGACCACGATGTCGTTACCCTCCTTGGCCGGTTGGATGGACCGTCGCTCGTAGATGTCGGCCTTACCTGGCTTGCGGACGAAGACGTAGTCGTAGCGGTTGACGGAGACCATGGAGGTGCGCGGAATGACGGTGAAGCCGGGCTTGGGGGGGATCTTCACCTGGACTTTCACGAATTGCGCCGGCCTTCACCCGACCCCCGGGGTTGGGGATCTGGGTGCGGAACTTCGCGGACCGCGTGTCGGGATCGATCCCCTTATCGATGTAATCGATCTTGGCGTTGACCTCGCGATCGGAATCCGAGAAGGGGAAGATCACCTTCACCGACTGCCCGACCTGGACCTTGTCGGCGTCGAGTTCGCTGACGTTTCCTTCCACATAGAGCTGATCGAGCGGGGCAATGACCATCAACTCGTCCTTGGAGTCGTAGAAGTTCCCTTTCACGACCGTCTTCTTGACCACAACCCCATCGCCTTGCGACCGCAGGATCATCTTGGCTTTCTGCGCGCCATCCTCGTTCGGCGCGGCCAGGATCTCCTCCTCCGTCATGCCGTAGACCAGGAGCTTGTCCTTGGCCAGCTTCATCTTGAGGCGGCTCTGTTGCTCGTCGTTCTCGATCTCGTACAACTCTTTCTTGGCGAGGGTATTGTCCTTAGCGAGCGGGCCCTTGTAATCGTAGACGGCCTTGTCATGTTTATGCTGGCTGCATGCCATCTCGTATTCGCTCTTGGCCGCGGCCAGGTCGGTACTGAACACCTTGAGCAGCGGGTCGCCCTGTTTCACCGTCGCACCGAGGTCGACGAGGACCTCCTCGACACGGCAGTTGTCGAAGAGCGTACGAACGAGCGTCACCGTGGACGGAACATAATGGGTTGTGCCGAATAAGGGCAGGGCGCTCGGATCGGTCTGCTCGAGCACGGGGACCTTTTCCAGGCCGATGGACTTGATCTCGCCTTCCGTGAGGCTGAGCGTGCGGTCCCAGGGAGTCTTCGGCTTCTCGGTCCAGGACTTGTCCGGCGCGGGCTCCTCGCCGTGAGCCGACGACTGGGCCAACCGGTGCCAGACGCCAAGCACGTGGGCGCGGGCCCCTTTGTTGAGAGTCAGGCCCGTCGCGCCGCCGGCGATCACCAACAGGGATATCAGGAGTTTCCAGTTCATCTTCATGGCTTCGAGCCTCCAAGGAGCCATCCCTTCCGAGTGGGATCGGTCGTGGTTAGCCGGCGTGCGTGTCGTGGCCGTGGTCATACCGTTCGGGCGGACTACCCGGGGGGTGAAGGAACCGGTCGGTGTAGTGCGAGCCCATGATCAGGTCCGTCTGGCATTGACCATGGCCGGCGGGTGCGGGGAAGAACGAGTAGAGGACGGGCATGAGATAGCGTGTCAAGAACAGGGTGACCAGCATCCCGCCCACCACGACGATGGCCAGCGGCTTCTGCGCCTGCGAGCCGATCGAGGTCGCGACGGCGGCCGGGAGCAAGCCCAGCGCCGCGGTCAGCGACGTCATGACCACCGGGCGGACCCGCAGCTCGGCCCCGCGCAGCAGCGCCTCCCTGACCGGCAGGCCCGCGGCACGCATCTGGTTGAAGTACGAGATGAGCAGCACTCCGTCCTGGACGGCGACGCCGAAGATCGAGATGAAGCCGACGGCGGCCGAGATCGAGAACGGCGTTCCGGTGAGCTTCAGCGCCCAGACTCCTCCCATCGTGGCCGCGACCACGTTGGCCATGACCAGGAGCGCATCCTTCATCGAGTTGAAAGCCGTGAACAGCAGGATCAGGATCAGCGCGATGGAGATCGGGACGATGACCATGAGCCGCCGGTTGGCCTGTTGCATTTGCGCGAACTCGCCGGCCCAATCGATGCTGTAGCCGTCCGGGAGCTGGGCGCCATAGTTCTTGTCGCGCACCTTCTCCTCGGCTTCGTGGATGGTCGAGGCCAGGTCGCGACCCTGGACGCTGAACTTGATCGGGATATACCGGCGGTTGTTCTCGCGGTAGATATACGTGGCGCCGGGTTTGTGGGGGTCGATCACGGTGACGAGCTGCTTCAAGGGGATCCGCGCACCGGGCTTGCCGTCCTGGCCGGGGGGAGCATCGACGGGGATCCGGCCGATCACCTCGGGGTCGTCGCGCTGGTCCACCGGCAGGCGGAGCACGATGTCGAACTTCTTCTCCCCCTCGACCATCTGGGTGAACGCCCGCCCGCCGATGGCCACCTGGACCACGGCCTCGACGTCCGAGACGTTGATCCCGTAGCGGGCGCATTCGTGACGATCGATCTGGATCTCCAGGTTGGGCTGGCCGAGGATGTGGAACAGCCCCACGTTGGCGATCCCCGGGACCTTGTTCAGGATGTTCACGACCTGCTGGCCTTTCCGCTCCAGCACATCCAGATCGTTGCCGAAGAGCTTGATCGAGTTGGCCCCTTTGACCCCCGAGAGCGCCTCCTCGACGTTGTCGCGGATCAATTGCGAGAAGTTGAAGTTCACCGCCGGGAACCCCTTGAACTTCTCCATGAGTTCGTCCTGGATCTCCTCGCGGGTGATCGCGCGCTGCCAGAGTTCGTGTCCCAGGATCGAGACCGGCTTGGTCCGCCAGTGCTCCATCGGGATCAAGGGGGCATTGAACTCGAGGTTGAAGTAGCTGGTCACGTCGGTGCCGTCGTCGGGGCGGCCGACCTGGGACATGACCCCCTTGATCTCGGGGATCGAGCCGATGACCTCGCGCAGCCGCGGGGCCATCCGCGCCGCTTCCTGGAGGGTCACGGTCCGGGGCAGGATCGCCCGGATCCAGAGGTTCCCTTCCTCGAGCGGCGGCATGAACTCCCCGCCCAGCGTGGGGATCAGGAAGATCGTGAAGGCCAGGAGGCCCCCCATCCCCGCCAGGACCAGGAATCGATTCCTCAGCACCCGGTCGAGCATGGTCAGGTATCGCAGCTTCATGATCCGGTCGATGAAGGTCTCCTTCTCCTCCTTCTTGTTCTGGAACAGGAAGGAGCAGAGGACCGGGGTGAGCGTCACCGCCAGGGTGAGCGCCCCGCAGATGGCGAACGCGTACGTGTTGGCCATCGGACCGAACAGCGCCCCTTCCGGCCCGGTCATCGAGAAGAGCGGGATGAACGCGCAGACGATGATCAGCGTCGAGAAGAACAGGCGCGCGCTCGATCTCGTGCGACGCCTCGATGATCCGCTCGATGAGCGGCCGCGTCCGGTCCGCGTCGTGCGCCGTGATGTGCCGGTAGATGTTCTCGACGATGATCACGGAGCTGTCTACGATGATCCCGAAGTCGACCGCGCCGATGGAGAGCAGGTTGGCCGACTTCCCCTGGAGGAAGAGGACCGACACGGAGAACAACAGCGCCAGCGGGACCATCAGGGCCACGATCAGGGCGCTGGTAAAGTCTCCCAGGAATATGAACAGGATCAGGATGACCAGGAGCATGCCGACGACGAGGTTGTGCACGACGTTGTGCGTCGTCACCTTCACGAGGTCGGTCCGCTGGTTGAATGGAACGATCTTCATCCCTTTGGGCAGGAGGGTGCCGACGTTGATCTCGTGGATTTTCTTCTCGACCGCCTCCGAGGTCGGCAGCGACTTCTCGTACTTGCGCATCAACACGATGCCCTCGACGACGTCGTTGTCACCGTTGCGGCCGACGACCCCGAGCCGCGGTTGATAGCCGATGACGACCTTGGCGATCTGCTTGATGTAGACCGGCATATTGTTGTAGGTGGCTACCTTGACATCCTGGATATCCTCGAGCTTCTCGACCTCGATCGTGTAGGCGTGCTCCGCGACGGTCGGTTCGAGCGCGTCTCTCCCCTCGCCCAGGTAACCCTTGGCCCGGACGTTATGCGCCTGCTGACCCAGCGAGAGGATGTCGCCGCCCACATTGGCGTTGGACTGCGCGATGGCGTCGGTGACCATCTGCAAGGTGATGTCGTACCGCCTCATGAGCTGCATATCCAGCAGGATCTGGTATTGCTTGACGGTCCCGCCGAATCCGGTCACATCGATCACGCCCGGCACGGTCTTGAAGGCCCGATTCAAGACCCAGTCCTGGACCGCCTTCAGGTGGTTCAAGGTATAGCCGTCCCCTTCCAGGACATAGCGGACGATCTCGCCGATCGGACTCCACGGGGACAGCCCCGGGGTGACCCCGGGAGGAAGGTTGCTGATCATGCCCAGGCGATTGATCACCTCTTGCCGGGCCGCCCAGTAATCCGTCCCGTACTCGAACTGGCACTTGACATCGTTGAGCCCCGCCAGCGAAATACTCCGCAGGTATTTCAAGCCCGGCATGCCGTTGAGGGCCGTCTCGATTGGGATCCCGATCAGGAGTTCCATCTCCTCGGGGCTGCTCCCGGGCTTCTGCGTGATGACTTCGACCAGAGGCGGGGTCGGGTCCGGGTATGCCTCAATATTGAGGTTGCTGTACGAGTAGATCCCCAGGAAGATCAGCCCAACCGTCCCCAGCAGGACGATAAAGCGATTGTGGAGACTCCACGAGATGAGCGCGCGTACCATAGATGGTCACTCGGGCCGGATTTGAATCGGCGAGGAGGTCGAACCCGAACGGAGCTTGCATTAGGGAGCCGGAGGGATATCGTGGTGAACAATGGAGCGGAAGGGGCTCGAACCCTCAACCTCCGCATTGCGAACGCGGCGCTCTCCCAGTTGAGCTACCGCCCCAATCGGATCACACGACCCACCTAGGTTAACCTCACGGCCTTCCGAACACAAGGTATCATGACGATGGACAACCCGATGCCGTGGACGATGGGTTCCCCCACGGAACGGACGGCCGGACCAGGATCACAACTCCGGTCCAACACACGATTAAGGACACCACCATGATTCGGAGACGCGCGTTCCACGCGGCCTGCCGCAGCCTGACCGTCCTTCTGGCCCTCCTGGCCGGAACACCGCCCACCGGGGCGCAACAGCTACAAAGCCCCCCGGCCGCTGCTTCATGGATGTTTGTCTCCTGGTCACCCATCCCCGACAACCCCGTCTTCGCCGGCACGGACCGCGACACCTGGGACCGTAAGATCCGCGAGCGTGGCTACATCCTGGTCGGCGATGATCGGACGTATCATCTCTGGTACACAGGATATGCCGCCGACAAGCCTCCGACGATGTCCCTGGGACACGCCACGTCGCACGACGGCATTCACTGGGCCCGCGACCCGGCCAATCCGATCACCCACGGTGCGTGGGTCGAGGATGTTTGTGTCGTCAAGCAGGACGGAACTTACTTCCTATTCGCCGAGGGCAAGAACGACATCGCTCATCTCCTCACCTCAAATGACGGAATTCGATGGACCGATCACGGATCTCTGGACATCCGCAAGACCGATGGAACATCGATCGATGCCGGGCCCTACGGAACACCCGCCGCCTGGTTCGAGGAGGGAACCTGGTACCTCTATTACGAACGTGGCGATCTGGGTGTTTGGTTGGCCACATCGAAAGATCGGAAAGTCTGGACCAACGTCAAGGACGACCCCGTGATCGCGATGGGGCCCGAGCCCTATGACCGCGCCGCGGTGGCACTGAATCAGATCGTCAAGCGCGGCGGCTGGTATTACGCGTTCTACCATGCCAATCGCCAGCGTCCCTGGAAAGACTGGACGACCTGCGTAGCCCGGTCGCGCGATCTGGTCCGCTGGGAGAAGTATCCCGGCAACCCGATCATTCAGAACAATTGCTCCAGCGCCATCCTGGTCCGGACCCCGGAAGGGCAGGATCGACTGTACACCATGCACCCGGACGTCAAGGTCTTCGTGCCTCGTGGTCAGTAGTCAGGAAGTCGTGGTCAGGACGTAGTAGTCAGTAGAGTCTTCCTCGGTAGGATCCCCGCGCCTCTGGGGATTCCGAATTCCGGATTCGCGATTCCCGATTCCCGGATCATTCCCCTTCGGGAATCCGGAATCTCGAATCGGGAATCCCGATGGGGTTGCGGCCGAAGGCCGCGTTAGGGATCAGGAACGAAAGCTCACGACAACCTCAGTTCGACAATCGGGCTTGCTCGAAAACTCGCCCACAGATGGGTTGTCTGATTACTGCCTACTGCCTACTACCTACTGATACAACACTCCAACTCGTCGACGGTATTCATCGTAAGTCTCTTCAAAGAGCTGAGTCGCGCGATCGGTGCCGAGGTGGCAGGCGGCGGTCAGGACTTTCGGGGGCGAGCCGGCCTCGGTCAGCAAGCGGGCGACCTCGGCCTTGACGAGGTTGATGATCGCGCAACCCGTGACGCTCGATAGCGGCGCCACCGGCGTCTCCAGGCCCGCGATCCAGACCGCCGAGTCGCCGGCCGGAGCCTGCTGGTCGAGCACCACTTCGGCGACTTCGTGCAACTTCTTCCCGGATTCATGCCGCGACGTCGACTGACCGGCGTGGGCCAGGGAGGTCAGGGCGACGACAGGCATTCCGCGCCGCCTTGCTTCGAGCGCCACGTCGATCGTCACGGCGTTGCAGCCGCTGGTGGAGATGGCCAGCAAGGCATCGTCGGGCGAGGTCGCGAAGTTCCGCCAGAGCACCGGGCCGAATCCCTGGACGTTCTCCAGGAACATCGCCTGGCGCTGGCCATTGGCGCCGACGACCGGGTTGTGATACGTCATCGACAGCTCGACGATCGGATGGAAGCCGGGGAACGATCCGTAGCGGGGGAACATCTCCTCGACGGCCATGCGCGAATGGCCGGTCCCGAAAACGTGGACCAGGCGGCCCTTGAGGATCGTCGCCGCGAAGCGTGCCGACGCCTGGCGGATCGCGGGCAACTGCGTCGCCTCGATGCCGTCGATCGCCGACCGGACGGCGGCCAGGTATTGGGCAAGGACATCGGTTCGATCGCTCATGGCCCGGGCTCGGTCGATTCCGGTTGATCGATTCCCCTTTCCGAGACGCACCAGCCGCCGTCCACGACCAGCTCGGCGCCGGTGACGAACCGCGAAGCCGGCTCGCAGAGATACAGTGCGGCCTCGGCGACGTCCTCGGCCGAGCCAGGGCCGCCGGCCAGGGGTTGTCTGGCGGCCAGGTACGGCCGGATCCGCGAGTCGTTGACGGCCCGGGCGGCCATCGGGGTGTCGATCAGGCCGGGAACGAGCAGGTTGAACCGGATGCGGTCCGGGGCATAGCATGCGGCGGCCGACGTCGTCAGCGCGCGGACGGCCCCCTTGCTGGCCGCGTAGGCGATCGTCCCGAAATGCGTCGGCGCCGGCGATCGGTCCAGGACCGAGCCCACATTCACGACCGTCCCGCGCAGGCCAGTCGCGTCGAGTGGTTGCTGGAGCATGATCTGCACGGCCTCGCGGTTGGTGAGGAATACGGCGAAGGCGTTGATCTGAATCACCCGTTCCCAGCCCTCGTTCGAGCATTCGTGCAGGGGACCGTCGCCGAACTTCCTCCCGCTGATCCCGGCGACATGGAGGAGGATATCGAGCCGCCCGCCGAGGACATCCACAGCATACGCGAACAGGAGGAGAACCTCGGACTCGCCGCGTCCGAGCTCGAGCGTGTATTCCCAGACCTGGCCCAGCGGAGCGAGCTGCGCCATCGCCGATCTCCCGATCTCGGGAGACCGTCCGGCGACGACGACCCTCGCGCCTTCCTGGAGGAACCGTCGCGCCGCGGCCAGGCCGATTCCGCTGGTTCCCCCGACGATCAGGCAGGTGCGGCCGTCGAGCCGGCCGGGACGTTCCACGGGCTCAATCCTTCACTTCGAAGATGGCCTCGATCTCCACGGCAATTCCGGCCGGTAGCGCGCCCATGCCGACGGCGCTCCTGGCCCCGACGCCCGCGTTACCGAAGACGTCTTTCATCAGGTCCGAGAAGCCGTTGATCACCTTGGGCTGATCGGGGAACTCGGGCGTCGAGTTGACCATGCCCAGCGTCTTGATCAGGCGAACGACCTTGTCGAGCGAACCGAGGTGGAGCTTCAGGGTGGCCAGGATCGCCAGGCCCGTCTGCCGTGCCGCCGCCTGACCTCCCGGCACGTCCATGGTGTCGCCCAGTCGGCCGACGATCAACGTCCCATCGGATCGATAGGGACCATGGCCCGAGACGTAGAGCAAATCGCCATGACGGATGGCCGTCACATAAGTAGCTACCGGCTTGGGCGCGGGGGGCAATTCCAGCTTCAACTCGATCAGGCGGGCCTCGGCTCCCATGACAAGCGTCCTCTCCTCGGGTGTCGTGGATTCGGTCACGATCTCCAACCGACCATGGAGCCAACACTAACGGCTGGTCGCGGCCAAATCAACAGCGCGGAGCCGCGACCGCCGGCACCGCGATCGCGGCATCCCGCCGCAGTCGAGCAACGTTGCCGCGATCACCCGCCTCCGAGACTCGACGCCGCGCGCTCTGGTCGATGTGACGCCGATTGATGTAAAATCGGGAGGGACTCACGATGAGGAGAAATCGCCCTGAAAATCATTGATGGCCCACACGACGGACAAACGCTCGCGATCACTCCGGACGCGGGTGGGACGGAGCTGCACGACAGAGTCCAATAAAAGCTGCGGCTTGGGATGCGACACTCTCCAAGTTCTCGCAACTGCGGGAGGGGTGGAACGGATATGCCGCGGCGGCCCCGACCGAGCGAGCCATCCTGGCGGCCAGGGGCTTTCTCGACGTCCTCCTGCAAGAGAACTTCGAGCCGACGCGATTAGCGCCGTCCGCAGTCGGAGGTGTCGCGACCACGCATCGACTGGGTCGAAGGAAGGTCCATGTCGAGTCTTGCAACGACGGAAGAGTCCTGGCTCTGTTCTCGGATGATGTCTCCGAGCCCGTGATCAAGAGAGTCGAGCCGAGTGACACGGTTTTCAAGTCGCTGGTCGCGGAGATGCGAAAGTATCTCCATGGTTGAACTGCCCGAAGGTTGCCATGAGCCGTGAGTCCCGCCCGTTCACCGTCGGCCTGATCCAGATGCGATGCTCGGACGACCCGGAGGATAACCTGCGCCGGGCGTCTGCATTGCTCCGCTCCGCGGCCGATCGCGGTGCGCAAGTCGCCTGTCTGCCGGAACTGTTCCGCTCGGAGTATTTCTGCCAGGTCGAGGACGCCGCGCGATTCGATCTCGCCGAGCCGGTCCCCGGTCCGACCACCGAGGCGCTGGCCCGGCTGGCGCACGAGACGAGCATGGTCGTGGTCGGCTCGGTGTTCGAGCGCCGCGCGGCCGGCGTCTATCACAACACCGCGGTCGTCCTCGATGCCGATGGCACGCTCCGGGGACGCTACCGCAAGATGCACATCCCCGACGACCCGCTCTATTACGAGAAGTATTACTTCACGCCCGGCGACCTGGGATTCCTGGCGTTCGAGACCGCATACGCCCGCGTGGGGACCCTCGTCTGCTGGGACCAGTGGTACCCCGAGGCGGCCCGCTTGACGGCCCTGCGCGGCGCCGAGATCCTCTTCTACCCCACGGCGATCGGCTGGCATCCCTCCGAGAAGGCCGAGTTCGGTGAGGCGCAGGCCTCGGCCTGGGAGACGATCCAGCGGTCCCACGCGATCGCCAACGGGGTCTACGTCGCGGCCGTCAACCGGGTCGGGCACGAAGGCCCGTCCGGCGGCGGTCTGGAATTCTGGGGCGGCTCCTTCCTGGCGGACCCCTTCGGTCGCGTCGTCGTGCGCGCGGTCCGGACGCCGAGGAGGTCCTCATCGCCACCTGCCAACCCCAACTCCTGGAGCAGACCCGACGAAACTGGCCGTTCCTCCGCGATCGTCGCATCGACGCCTATGCGCCGATCACCCGGAGATTCCTCGACGACTGAGGCGCCATCGCCCGAGCCGAGCCGAGCGTGGAGTTCACGCGTTGTGATCGTTCCGGCCGGCCTGTTCCGAGGAGCCTTCGGACGGGGCTGCGGGAACTTCGGGGACCGCGGGCTCGACGCGGATCCGTCGGATCCGAGTGGGATCGGCGCGGAGGACGGTGAGGCGATGGCCGTTGATCGAGACCGAGTCTCCCGGCCGGGCCAGCCGGCCCAGCAGGTCGAGGACCAGCCCGCCCGCGGTCTCCGCATCGGTCTCGGGGATCTCCATCTGGCAGGTCTCGGCCAGCACGTCGAGCGGGCAGGAGGCCTCGACCTCGAACGCATTCTCGCCCAGGGGTGTGATCGGCGGCGTCTCCCGATCGAATTCGTCCTGGATCGGACCGACCAGTTCTTCCAGCACGTTCTCGAGCGTCGCCATGCCGACGACGCTCCCGTACTCATCCAGCAGCATGGCCAGGTGCACGCGGTTTCTCTGGAATTCCAGCAGGAGCTGGTCGAGCCGGAGCATCACGGGCAGGAATGGGACCTTGCGGGCCAGTTGGCGAAGCTCGACGCGACCGTTCTGGTACGACCCGGCGCGGAAGACATCCTTGACGTGGATCATGCCGATGACCGTGGTCAGGTCGTCCTCGCAGAGTGGGAAGCGGGTGTGCCCGGCCTGACGGGCCACGCGGAAGTTCTCCTCGATAGGCCGGGCCAGGCTCAGATAGACGATGTCGGGTCGGGGAACCATCACCCGCCGCGCGGTCTTCTCCTCCAGGTTGAGGACGTTCTCGATCATGATCCGCTCGTTGCGCGAGAGGTGGCCGCCCGCCACGCTTTCGGCGACGATCAGGCGGAGTTCTTCCTCGGAGTGCGCCAGTTCCGAGGCACTCGTCTGACCCAGCCCCACAACCCAGAGCGTCAGGTTACTCGCCTTGTTCAACAACCAGATGAGCGGCGAGAAGATGTAGGAGAGGATCACCAGAGGAGGTGCCGTCAGCAGCGCGAGGGCCCGAGGGGCGCGGATGGCCAGGTTCTTGGGTGCCTGTTCACCGAGTGCCATGTGCAAGAAGGTGATCAGGCCCAGGGAAACCACCGGGACGATGGCGATCGAGAATCCGAATACCGTGATCGGGTGCGAGGGAATTCGGATGGCTTCGAAACCCGCTTTCACCAGCGGCGCAACCCAGTGCTCGATCGCCATCCCCAACGCCAGGCTGGCCATTGTGATGCCGATCTGGGAAGCCGACAGGTAGAAGTCGAGGCGATCGAGGGCCTTGCTGGTGAGCTTGGCCGCCCAGTTCCCCTTTTCGGCGAGCTCGTCGATCTGAGTCGCACGGACTTTCACCAGGGCGAACTCGGCCGTGACGAACAACCCGTTGATCAGGATCAGACCGGCGATGATCAGGATCTCGATGTATCCCATGACGGTCGAAATCCGGCCTCACTGCGGTCGCTCGCGCCGGCATCCTGGGAAGGCCGCGGGATCCGCGGACCCGGTATCCCTCAGATCGTGCCGGCGCCGATGCTTTCCCGCAAAGGTCGTGATTCTAACCGAATTGCGTCGCGTTAACACTCCCGAATTCTCCCGTTGGTAGATTCCGAGAGGTCTGGTCCCCCGAACGGCTCGCGGCTCTCGGGGATCGCCGGAGCTCCAGCGATACACCCTGGAGGAGTGTCCGAACTCGTGCTATACCAAGGACATCGCTGTTTCGAGCGGACGTGCAAAACCAGGGATCGAGGGGCGGGCTCGCGATCTGCCAGGCCGCTCCTGGCACCCTCAGAGGACCCGTTTCCCAGGCTCGATCTCCCGCGGAGTATCACCATGGCGTTCACTCTGAGCGATCCGCAGCTCGCCCGGTTCCTGCGGGACGGCTTCCTGATCGTTGACCGTTTGTTCGGCCGCGAGGAAATCGACCTGCTCGGCCGGATTGCTCGTGCCGATCATGAGATGGTGCAGCAGTCCGCCGGCCGTCGCGATGGCGAAGGGGGTATCGTCCGGCTCTCCGTCCGCAATGCGCTGGACGACGACATCTATACGCGCGTTCGTCCGCTCCCGGCAGATCGTCGACACGATGGAACGGCTGCTCGACGGAGAAGTCTACCATTACCATCACAAGATGATCCTCAAGGAACCCCAGATCGGCGGCGCCTGGGAGTGGCACCAGGATTACGGCTACTGGTATGAGACCGGCTGCCTGTTCCCCGATTTGGCCAGTTGCATGATTGCCGTCGATCGGGCGACTCACGATAATGGATGCCTTCAGGTTCTCGCGGGCTCGCACCGCCTCGGACGGCTCAATCATGGACCTGTCGGCGATCAGACCGGTGCCGACCCCGAGCGCGTGGAGGCGGCACTCCGGCGCCTGGAGCGAGTCGAGTGTCCGCTCGAGCCCGGTGATGCCATCTTCTTCCACTGTAACCTCCTGCATCGCTCCGACCGCAACCGTAGCGACGAGCCGCGCTGGGCTCTCATCGGCTGCTACAACGCCGCGCGAAACGACCCATACAAGGACTCACGGCATCCCCGTTACGCTTACCTGGAAAAGTGGCCGGATTCCCGGATCATCGAGGTCGGCAACGCACAATGGCAACGCCTTCGCCAAGCGGCCCAGACCCGCGGAATCCCCGGCCGCGGATCTCATCGCTCTTGACGCCCCACCACGGGAACTTTACGATGTAAAGCGAAGAGGGGAGTGTCGGGTCGCTGTCGGATCGAGGGTCGCGGGAACCTGGGACCTGAGATGGAAGGGTGACATTGATGGAACTGCGTGAGGCCCTGACACAGATCACGGAGATCCGGCTGCAACTGGCACGGACGGAGGTCTTTCGCGGCTACCGCGCGATGCCCGTGGCATTCTCGGGGGTCGTGGCGGTGGTCGCGGCGGTGCTCCAGGCGTTGACGATCGCCGACCCGATCTTGCAGATCGGCCCGTACCTGGTGTTGTGGATCGGCGCGGCGGTGATCAGCGGATTGGCGGCGGGGCTGGAGATGGTGGTCCGGGCGCGAAATGCCGGCACGCCGCTGACGCGCGAGTTGACCTGGCTGGCGCTGGAACAATTCTGTCCGTGCCTGGTCGCCGGCGCGCCTGCTGACGCTGGTGGTGGTCCGGACCTCAACGGCGAGCCTCTGGATGCTGCCGGGGCTCTGGCAGGTCGTGTATAGCCTGGGGATCTTCGCCTCCTGCCGGCTGTTGCCCCGCGCAACTTTCTGGGTGGCGGTCTTCTATCTCGGTTCCGGGCTGGCTGTCCTGACGCTGGCACACGGTGATGCGGCGCTCTCCCCATGGGCCATGGGGTTGCCATTCGGCGTGGGCCAGCTCCTGGCCGCTGTCATCCTTTATCGTACGTTGGAGTGCGATCATGCCGCCGAATAAAGCCAAGGCGGTCGAGCCGACCGGTCGATTCGCCTACGAGGGTCTGGAGCGCGTCTTCCACGAGAAAGCCCGGCTCGGGATCATGACCTCCCTGGTCAACCATCCCCGGGGTGTCATCTTCGCCGAGTTGAAGGAGCTCTGCCACCTCACCGACGGAAACCTCAGCCGTCATCTTCAGGTCCTGCATGAGGCCGGATTCGTGGAGATCTGGAAGGGCTTCCACCACAACCGTCCGCAGACCCTCTGCCGGATGACCGACCGGGGACGTTGACGGTTCCTGGAGTACATCAACGTCCTGGAGACCGTCGTCGAGGACGCCCTGAACGCCGCGCGGACGGAGCCCGCCCCGGCGGGCAATCCCAATCTCGCCGAGGGATGGTCGCCCGCTTGATCGTGTGGCCCGACTCGGACTCCCGTCCTGTGGGTGAATCCCGATCATGTGGACGTCCCGACCACGAGACGGGCACCGATTCTTGACGTGTGAACTTTGTCGTACCAAGTCGTTGTTGATTCCAAGGTTCGCTTTCTCGATCGCCAGGATCGTTACTCCCGAGGGCGGAAGGAGGCTTCATGCGGGTGATTCGAGCGGAGGTGTTGGGACTTTGTTTCGGGGTCCGCGACGCTCTGGAGGTGATCGACGCGATTGAAGAACCGGCCACGGTGACGATCCACGGGCAGCTCGTCCACAACGAGATCGTCGAGTCGCAGCTCCAGGCCCGTGGGTTCGCGATGAGGAGCGAGGCGCAGCGGGCGGACTCGCTGCCGGCGACGCCGGCCGTACTGGTCACGGCTCATGGGATCAGCGACCGGGAGCGGGAGCGGCTGGCCTCCGCCGGCAAGCGTCTGGTGGACACGACGTGTCCCCTGGTCGCGCGGGTCCACCAGGCGGCCCAGAACCTCCAGGCCGAAGGCTATCATGTCCTGGTCATCGGCCGGAGGGGACATGTCGAGGTCGAGGGAATCGTCGGCGACCTGGACCACTACGATGTGATCGAGTCGGTGGACGAGGTGGCCGGGTACCCGCACCGCCGGTTGGGGGTCGTTTGCCAGACAACCGCCACGGAACGCCGCGTCGCGGGGATCCGCGCCGCAATCGCGGAGCGCAATCCGGGTGCCGAGATCCAGTTCGTTCAACACCGTCTGCCTGCCGACCAAGGAGCATCAGCGCGCCCTCGATCGACTGATCGATCGGGTCGAGGCGGTGGTGGTCGTCGGCGGGCAACATTCCAACAATACGCGCGAGCTGGCCGCCCGCTGTCGCGAGCGGGGCAAGCCGGCGCTGCATGTCCAGTCGGCGGCCGACCTGGACGCCGCGTGGTTCAAAGGGTTCGCCACCGTCGGCCTGACCGCGGGGACCTCGACCTTGCCCGAGACCATCGATGAGGTCCATCGGGCCCTCGTCCGGATCGGCGTGGATTCCGGATTCGAGATTCCCGATTCCGGATTCGAGATTCCCGATTCCGGATTCGAGATCCGAAATCCCGGATCTCCAAATTCCATAAGCTCGTGAATGAGCATCAACGATGGCATGAGGATCTCGCTATGACGCCGTTTCGACCGGGCTGGTTACTGGCCGGGCTTGTGCTATTCGGCATCGGCTTCGGGTTCGTCGAGGCGGTTGTGGTGGTTGACCTCCGCGCGATCCTGAGTCCGGCTGCCGGCTGGACCGGTCCGCTTTCGGCGGGCGAGATTTTCCCCATGATCCCCATCGAGCGATTGGATCAGGCCGATCCGGTCGCCGCGCGATTGATGAAGATCGAGGTGATTCGCGAGGCTGCGACCCTGGTCATGCTCGCGGGGATCGGCCTGGCGGCCGGCCGGACGTCTCTGCAACGGTTCTCGGCCTTTCTCGCCGCTTTCGGTATCTGGGACCTGAGCTATTACCTGTCCCTCAAGCTGCTGCTCGGCTGGCCGGCGTCGGTCTGGACGTGGGATATCTTGTTCCTGATCCCGGTCCCGTGGGCCGCGCCCGTGCTGGCGCCGGCGATCGTGGCCGCGTCGATGGTCGTGGCCGGTTCGGCCGTGATCGTCCGGGAGGCATCGGGCCGGCCGTTCCGCGTTTCGCGGTGGGACTGGACGGTGATCGTCCTGGGCGGACTGATCTTGGTCGGCTCTTTCTGCTGGGACTGGCGGAACATCGCATCAGGCGGCATGCCGAACCCCTTCCCGTGGCCGTTGTTTCTGATCGGCGAGGTGATCGGTCTCGTCGGTTTCCTCCATGCGGGCTGGGCCGGCGGAAGGGTGGGGAGTCTTGTGGGCTCATCGGGCTCGCCGCAGGATGGGGCCGGCGCCGGGCAGGGGCCGGGCGGAGGGATCCGAAGGCGGCTTATCCAGGCAGAGGAACGCGAACAGGTCGGCGATCTCCTGCGGTGAGAGCTGCTTCTCGACCTCCTCGGGCATGAGCGAGACATCGGCGGTCTTCATCTGGTCGACCTGGTCGCGCGGGATCGTCTCGAGCTTGCCGCCCTGAAGCTTCAGGACGATGCGGTCCTTGCCGGATTCGGCCAGCAGGCCGCTGAGCACGCGGCCGTCGTGGGTGGCGATCGTCGTCGCCTGGTAGCCGGGGCCGATGACCAGGCTCGGGTCGAAGACGTTGGACAGGAGCTGGTTGAATTCGTTGCGGCCGTTGGAGGTGATGTCGGGGCCGACGTCCTGGCCTGATCCGTAGATCTTGTGGCACTGGACGCAGAGCTTGTTGAAGACGGCCTGACCGGCGGCCGGATCGCCGGTCATCCGGCGGAGCGACCGGCGGATCTGGTCGACCACCAGCTCGCGCCGAGGATTGCGGCCTTCCCGGATCGTCCCCCAGATCGCCTTGACCCGGCGGGCAACCTCGGGGTCCTTGCTCTGCTGGAGCTTGCGAAGCTGGGTGACGTTCAGCGCCGTGGCGGGGACTCGCTTCTCGGCGACGGCGGCCAGCAAGACCTTCGCCCACTCGGCACGACGGGTCAGAAGGTCGATGGCGCGGGGCTTCAGGGAAGCCGTGAGGTTGTCATAGGATTTGAGCACGGTCGGCGCCACCTCGTCGTCGTCGAGGTCGTCGAGCGCGTCGAGGATCTTGCCGCGGAACGCGACCGAGCTTTCCGAGTCGTTCTCGGCGAGGATGCTCGCGACCAGTGAACGAATCGTTCCCTGGATCCTTCGGTAGAGGATCGCGTCGACCGCACGCATCCTCAGTTCTTCCCGGCGAGCCAACGAGGCAGGGTCATCTCCCTGCCGGATCGTGCGGGCGATCTCCCAGCACTGTTTCACACTCGCCTGATCGCCGCAGTAGGCCAGAAGGATTCGGTATTCGAGGGCAGCGTGAGTCCTCGCCGGGAGTCGAAGCCGCCTCGTTCAAGAGGCGGATCAGCACCGCGTGCAAACTCTTCTCGATCTCCGGCGGCAGGGCGCGTTCGCGGAAATGAGCGGCCAGGACGTCGAGCGCCTGGCGCAGGTCGCCCTCGCGATGCGTTGAGGCCATCAGGATCCGAACGGCTTCCGGGTCCGCCTTGGGACTGTCCAGGATGCGCTCGAGGGCCCTGGGAGAGATGGCACTGAGCCCGAAGTTCCGCGATTGTGCGCGTTGGAATTGCCGGACGACATCAGCCTGACGGCTCTCCAGGAGCGGGTGGAGGTTCTGCCAGACGATGTGGGGGATGAGCGGATCGACGGAGTTCAGCAAGACATCGACTAGCACGGGCACCGGGTCCACATCCGGAAACTTCCGCGCCGCGATGGCCACCTGGAGCTTGACCTCGAGGTAGGAATCACGGGCCAGCTTGCAAACCCGATCGCGGATCGCCGTTGCAACACGCCCCTGGTTCCCCGCCGCCCGGACGCCCCAGGCCTGAAACGTCGCCTCGTGATGAGATAAGAGCTTGAGATGGAAGTCAAGATCCAGCGCCCCCGATCCGATCAAGGCCCACAGGCCGTGCATCCGGGCCGAACGCGCGGCTTCGTCGTCGAGCACGAGCGCCTCGAGCTTCTTCCGGAGTGCGGGCGAGGCGCGTTCGGTCAAGAGCCGCTGGGCGATATCGCGCACGTAGACATTGGGATCGCGCAGGAATTCGATCAGCTCGTCATCGGTCGACTTCGCCAGATCAAAACCGAAGCGCCGGGGCGTCTCCATGTAGCGGACGCGGTAGAGCCGTCCCTTGAGCCGGTCGATGCCTGCGGGGTCGCGGTTGGCGTCCTGGTAGCAGTGATACTGATCGTACCAGTCGAGGATATAGAGACTGCCATCGGGCCCGGTCTTCTGCGAGACCGGCATGAACCACGAGTCGTTGGCCTGGAGGAAGTCGGGCGCGGGCTCGGCGTTGTAGGTCGAGCCTCTGCGATTCAGGACGTCCACATTGATGCAGTTGCCGTGGATGTTGCCCATGTAGAGCCGGCCGCGATACTCCGCGGGATACGCCGGGCTGTCGAAGTAGTGGATGCCGCAGTACGCGGCCTTTTGATGAGCGTGATCGACGATCGACTCGATCGGCCAGGTATACGGCGGATACGGCCCACCCTGGCGAATGTAATAGCCGGACTCGACCAGGTGCCAGAGGTGATCGATCACGCAGGCGCTGGAGAAGAACGAGCCCTCGGGGTCGATCGCGATGCCCCAGGGATTGCTGGTCCCCTCACACCAGACCTCGAAGACCCGGGTCCTGGGATGGATGCGGAAGATCGCGCAGGTGAACTCGTAGGTCTTGCCATTCTTGGAGGCAACCTTGCTGGGGTTGAATACGCCGTTCCAGCCGTAGAGCCAGCCGTCGGGGCCCCAGGTCAGCGAGTTGGGCAACTCGTGGGTGTCGGAGCGGCCGAAGCCGGTCGCGACGACTTCCCGGGAGTCGGCCTTGCCGTCGCCGTCGCGATCCTGGAGGAAGAGAAGATCCGGCGAGTTGGCGACCCAGACACCGCCGTGACCAACGGCGATCCCCGAGGGGATGTTCAACCCGTCGGCAAAGACCCGGAACCTGTCGGCCTTGCCGTCGCCGTCGGTGTCCTCGATGACCTTGACCCGGTCGCGGCCTGGGCCCGCTCGACGTCGCGGGTATTCCAGGCTCTCGGTGATCCAGATCCGGCCGCGCTCGTCGAACGTCATGGCGACCGGGTTGACGATATCGGGCTCGGCGGCCACCAGCTCGACGCGGAAGCCGGGTGGCACCGTCATGGCCCGGATCGCTTCGGCCGGAGAGCGGGGGGCGTTTGGGGCTCGATCCTGGCCGTGCGGGATCAGGGCGGCCGGCGCCGGTCTCTCCTGGGCGAAGGCGTTCGAACCGGTCGTGACCCATCGGATTCCCATCGCGAGGGTCAGGACGATGCTCACGAAATGGACAACACGCCCCATCGAGGCTCCTCCCGTTGTCAGCCAGTCCGGGAGATGGCCTCCGCGGACTGTCTTGTGGATCGATGCCCGGTGTGTCAGGGCGATTCGTTCGGGGTATTTCCCGCATCGCCGGCCGGATCATGGCCGGGGCGGGGGTCGACCGGCAGCTCGGCGAGCAGCCGTTGCAGCGCACTGGGTTCCACCGGCTTGACGATGTGGTGATCGAAGCCGGCATCGTGCGAGCGGCGGCGATCCTCATCCTGGCCCCAGCCGGTCAGGGCGACGAGGGTCATCGGCCCCAGGCTGACCTCGCGTCGGAGCCGGCGGCAGACTTCGTAGCCGTCCATACCCGGCATGCCGATATCGAGCAGGACCAGACCCGGACGGAACTCGACCGCCTGTCGGAGGGCAGCCGGCCCGTCGTAGGCGACGCGAACCTCCTGGCCCGCCAACTTCAATAACATGCCGAGGCTCACAGCCGCGTCGACGTTGTCGTCCACGACCAGCACACGATGTCGAAGTGCGGAATGGCTCAAGCGGTCGGGCTCCTTCGCTGGCGGGTGCCGTTCCCCGGGCTATCCGTACGCGCGGC
This sequence comes from uncultured Planctomycetota bacterium, assembly GCA_963845755.1. Lineage (GTDB taxonomy): Bacteria > Planctomycetota > Planctomycetia > Isosphaerales > Isosphaeraceae > CAWJTV01. The sequence goes on along the minus strand of CAWJTV010000029.1, from coordinate 128,909 downwards.
AGACGACGCATTCCTCGCCTGCACCGGGTCGCGAACGGTCGGCCACAACGGTCCCGCCATGTCTTTCGACAACGTACCAGATCGAGGGGCGGCACGATGCCAACCCCATCCTGGGAGCACGGCACGCGTTGCCCCGCCTGCACCAGCAGGTCGCGGCTGCGTTAGCATCTCGGGGGGATGCCTGTGCTATTATTGCGGATTCGCAACACGACTTCACCGCCTTCTCCTGGCAATTTGCAGGTGATCTGCACGCCCGCAATGAGCCATTCGCCCGTCTCGCGGTCAGATCCTCCGCAAGGGGACCTCAAGGCCGAGCATTGCCAGTGGGTGCGGGTGCGGGTGCGCCTGGGTGCGCGGCAATCCGATCGGAGAACGCCTGGAAGCCCGCCTGGGCAACCTGGCTGTCCTGCTCGCCGGAACCGCCGCCGACCCCCACCCCGCCGATGACCTGGCCGTCGATCACGATAGGCAAGCCGCCGCGGAGGGTCGTGATCTTACCGCCGCTGGCCGCCGCCGCATGTTCGAGGGCCAGGTTTAGCAGGGGGTCCGGATGCTCCGAGCCGGGCGGGATCGGCCCGGTCGGTTGTCGGAACGTCGCGGCGGTCGTGGCCTTCGACATGGCCGTGTAGGCGCTGGCCGGCCGCGCCCTGTCCATCCGCTCGAAGGCGAGCAGGTGACCGCCCTCATCGACGACCGCGATGTTGAACTTCAGACCCATCACATGGGCCTTCGCTTCGGCGCCGGCCAGGATCGCCTGGGCGCCGGCAAGGGTCAACCGGACCTGGTTGCGCACGACCAGCGGCGAATCGGAGTTCGAGCCGGCCGAGGCACCCGCCGTTGTCCCCGACCGGGTGAGGGCTTCCGGATGGCGGGCGGCCGCCACGACCTTGCGGATCGCTGCCACCCCCAGCTTCAGTCCCTCATTGAAGTCCTTGTGCTGGAAGCCTTCGAAGAACGCCTTGCGAATCGCCACTCGGTGGTCTTCTGACATGATCTCGCGATAGTGGCGGGAGGCCAGTACCTCCAGTTTCCTCTCCTTCTTGGCGATCAGAATGAACAGCCCATGAATCCCCGAGCGTTCGGCCTCTTTGAGCGCGAGCTTGTCCGCGGACTCGTTCCCGAGCGTGTCGATCGTCTCGATGATAGTCGCCGCGCCGGTGGCACGCTCAATCGCCGACAAGTCTTTCCGTGCCGACGCGATCGCGTCGGCGCCGAACAGGCCGGCCTTGTCCCGGATATCCGAGGAAGCCCCCAGGAACGCGGGGGCCGCTTCTTGCCCCCATACGACCGAGCCGACCATCGCCGGTGGGATGATTGCGATGGTCAGGGCGAGGATCGTGGCCCGAGCCAGGATTCCTCGCCCCAGGTTCTCCGTTTGCCGATACATCGTTGCCTCCCCCCTCCTCAAACCGACCGCCGACCACGAATGCCGGTCAGGGCCGTCGCTGGGCGAGCATCCACTCGATCAGCTCAGGATTATTATAGGCACGGTCCCAGCTATTGTGACCGACGCCGCGATACTCGGTAAGGCGAGCCGAGGCGCCCTCGCGCCGGAGAGATTCGACCATGGAGCGAAGGTTGAGCACAGTCTCATCGCGATCGGCGTCACCGCAGAACGTCCAGATCGGCAGCGCCTTGAGCCGGTTGACCGCCTCGGGTTCGCCGGGCCCGCAGATCGGGACGGCGGCGGCGAATCGGTCGGCCTGCGCGGTGGCGAGGTCCCAGCTCCCATGTCCGCCCATCGACAGGCCGGTCAAGATGACACGGTTCCGTTCGGTCTTGTACTCGCCGAGGACATCATCGAGGGCCTTGAGGGCGGCGATGCTATCGGGCGAGCCGGCCGACCAGGTGCGGCGCGCCTGCGGGAACACGACGATCGCCGGAATGCCGCCCGGACGATTGAGGATGGCCGGACCGAGCCCCACCTGGGCCGGGGTGATCCCGTCGTCGCCGCGTTCCCCGGCGCCGTGGAGGAACAGGATCACGGGAAAGGACTTCGAGCCGTCGTAGCCTTCGGGCACGTAGACTGTGTATTTCCGATCGCCCTGGTCGGTCTTGACCGTCCGCAGGTGGAAACCGGGTTGGTTGGGATTCTCCGCCGTGGGGGTGGGCAGGGCCTGGATCATCAGGTCTCGGAACTGGATTTCCATCGGCCCGCCGGCATGGATCTGCACGGCCAGGAGGCCGGATCGATCGATCCCCGAATCGGCCTCATGGTAATCCCGGACCGAGTCCTGGCCGTTGAGCGTCAGCGTGATCCGGTCGCCCATGGCGCGGATGACGTATCGGTTCCAGTCGGAACGGTTCAGCGTCCGGATCGCATCGGACCTGGGGTAGACCAGGACCATGTTCCGGCGCGATTCATCGTACAGGGCGCCCGAGAAGCCCTCGCCGAGGTCGGCCTGGTAGCCTTTCATCTCGTGCCCGGGGATCCGGACGCTGCGGAACTGGACGCCGCTGTTCCCCTTGCCGTCGCGCATCCGGAAGTTGACCGAGAGGATGAAGTCGCCGTAGGCGCGGTTGGTGGCCAGGAACTCGTTATGATCCAGCCCCGGGGATCGGCCGATGAGCACGCCGTCCCGGGTTGACCAGAGCTGGGTGTCCCCTTCCCAACCGGCCAGGTCGCCGTTGACGAGCGGGGCAAAGCCGGCCGTCTCGACGACCGCGGGCAGGCCGAGGAGCTGTCGGGTCCAGTGGATGAGGATCGTCCCCAGGTAGGCGCCGCCGAGGTCGCCGGCGCCCCCCGGTGTGCTCGTGTAGCTCCCATCCGGCTTCCGGCAGCTCGCGACGAACGCCATGAGCCGGTCGATGTCGGGCCTCTCGCGAAGCATGTACATCGCCCTCATGACGCGATAACTGCTCGACAGGTCCGGCGGGCCGTCATCCTTGGACCAGCCGCCCTCGGGCCGCTGTCCGGCCTTGATCGCCGCGACGATCGCCTCGCGCCGGTCGACCCTCATGCCGAACCGGAGGATCGCGGCGGTCGCCCCGCCCGTGAGGAACGCCTGGTTCGGCCCCGCCCCAAAGGTCCCGTCCGGGTTCCGCATGTCCTGGATCTGGGTGAACCACCTGGGGATATCGGGCGAGGCGACGCCGATGGCCTCCAGCCCGGCCGCGGCCATCCGGACCTCCTCGAAGCTCCGCGCGTGCCGGCCCAGATAGGCGACGGCCCCACGGATCATCTTCGGGTCGGTGATCTTCAGCTCGGAGGCGGCCAGCAGGCCGAGGGCCGTGGTGATGAACTCGGACTTCCCGCCGGGCGTGGCGGAGAATCCGCCGTCGGCGGTCCGGCATGAGTTGACATACCTCACGCAGGCCAGGACGTCCGGCACCGAGCCCCCCACGTGGCGGAGGACCCTCAGCCCGGCATTGGTCGAACCCAGGCTCGATGGCCCTCCGGCCTTGGCGGCGAAGCCGCCGTCCTGGTTCTGTTGAGCGGCCGCGAACGCCGCCGTCTGCACGAACTCCGCGGGCGATTGTGCCCTCGATAGGGGTGTGGCCGAAGCCGCCCCGAACGCCGTCAGAACGATCGCGATGCCTGTGCTTCGTCTCATGGCTCATCTTCTCCCTGAGGCCCGATCACGCTGAACCGCCGCAGAGCCCACAGTCTGCCACGCAAGTCGCCGGCGGGCAACATCCTGACCCTCCGATCGCGAAGGATCCGGGTTGCAAAGGGATCGGAGTCGGGAGTCCTTGGAGATCAACGCTTCGCCATCGGCCGGAAGAGGGACATCGCCCACCGCGGATCGCGGCACGCGCTGGCATAAATGTGACAACATTTCGACGGGCCGCCGTGGCCGATCTCTTTGGGCTGAAACGAGTTCGGGACAAGCGAGTCCCGGGACGGTCCGGTCCGGTTTCTTGATGGGTTGAAGGCATGGTAAGTCTTCCTATCTATCAGGATGCCTCAACTTTCAAAAAATGTTAATGCACCTAGTGCCGAACTGGGGTATCTGCGCTTCCGAACTCTCGATCTGGGCAGGAGATAAAAAAATTGCAAGAAAAAAAAGAGCGGGGGACTGTGGAACGCCGCATGGCCCGAACCGCCCGGTGCAATGGGGATCCAAAACACCCGGCGCTGATGTTCCTCGGGGCTATCCCGACCACGGATTCCTGAACGAGGAACGGAATTGGCCGATGACCATGATATACCGCACGCGGTCAGAAATGAGACATTCCATACCAACCCGAAGTGTCAACGAGGCAACGGTTTGACGCCCTCGCTCACGCTTCGGGTTAGTGTCCCCAGAGGCCACGCGCAGTATAAACTAGTTTTGGTAAACTCGCTCTCTGGAGGCCCCATGACCAGCGCTGGCACATTTTCGAAGCGAAGACCCATCTCAGCGGGCTCCTCGAGCGGGTGGCCAAGGGGAGCGGATTCTCATCACCAATCGGGGCGATCCCGTGGCGATGCTGGTCCCGCCCGAGACCGTCGAGAAGCGGGAAGTGGCTGTCGTACCTCTCCCCGATGCCGGTCGTGTTGGACAGTCAGACCGAAGCACGGGCTTGGTCCGACACCATCAGCCTTGACCGCCCGCTCGGGCTGACCTCATGCGGCGCTTCGTATCTCGAGCTGGCGCTACAGCAAGGTCTGCCGATTGCCACACTCGACGCCCCGCTCAAGGCCTCCGCCCAAGCCGTGGGCGTTCCGCTCTATCAACCGTGACCTCGGCGCTCATGGTTGCCGAGTTCAAGATCGGGCGAATACCTGGTGGGTTTCACCCACCCTACAAAGGCCGGATGTTGTTGTCGGATCGTTTCTTACGGTACGCGGTTCAGGCGAGAACATCGCGGACGACCTGGCCGTGGACGTCGGTCAGGCGGAAGTCGCGGCCCGAGTATCGATAGGTCAGCCGGGTGTGGTCGAGTCCCATCATGTGCAGGATCGTGGCGTGGAGATCGTGGACGTGGACGGGTTTGTCGGCGACCTGGTTGCCGTACTCGTCGGATTGACCGAAGCTGAATCCACCGCGGACGCCGCCGCCTGCGAGGAAGCAGGTGAAGCAGTCGTTGTGGTGGGCTCGGCCGCGTGGGGTCAGGTCTTGCCAGGGGGATCGGCCGAATTCCGAGCAGCCGACGATCAAGGTCTCATCGAGCAGCCCGCGCTGCTTCAGGTCGCGCACCAGGGCGGCGAGCGGTTGGTCGACGCGGCGCGACAACTTCCGATGGTCCTCGATCTCGGTGTGGCTGTCCCAGTTGTGATTCGAGCCGACGTCGAACAGTTCGACGACGCGCACGCCTCGTTCCACCAGTCGTCGGGCGACCAGGCACTGGGCCGCGAACGACGAGGGATCGCCCGCCGAGGCGCCGTAGAGGTCGAGGATGTGCGCCGGCTCGCGGCGGATGTCGAACGCCTCGGGCGCCTGGCGCATCAGGCCGCGCGCGGTGTCCAGGGTGGTGATCCGCGCGGGGAGGAGCGGGTCGCCGGGACGTGCGGCCCGGTGCGCCTCGTTCAGGTCGTGGAGCATCAAGGTCTCCAGATCCCGGCGCCGGACGGATGCGACCGGGCTCGCCACGTTCGGCAACGGATCGGGTCCGGGAGTCAACCGGACCCCCTTGTGACAGGCCGGCAAGAAGCTGGCGTCCCAGACCTGGAACCCATTGTAGGGGTCCCTGGCCGCCATGACCACGAACGAGGGCAGGTCCAGGTTCAACGTGCCCAGGCCGTAACTGATCCATGAGCCAAGGCTCGGCATCGGAATCGTGACCGAGCCGGTGAGCATCCCCAGGGTCGCCGCCGAGTGACCGGCCGAGTCTCCGTGGACCGAATGCAGGAAGCAGAACTCGTCGACCACGCCACCGACATGGGTGAACAGTTCGCTGACCATCTTGCCGCAGGCACCGTAGGGACGGAAGGCGTAGGGGGATCCCAGCAGCTTCTTGTGATGCGGGATCATCGCCTGGTCGTGGTCGCGCTGGAGCCTCGGCTTGTAGTCGAACGTATCGACGTGGGAGAGTCCCCCCGTCATGAAGAACACGATCAGATGCTTGGCCCGGCCCGCGAAGTGGCCCGGCCGCGGCGCCAGGGGATGCCCCCCATTCAGCTCGGCGGCCATCGCCAGGCGATGATAAAGCCCCATCCCGCCCGCGGCGGCCGTCGCGGCGCCGGTGCGAACCAGAAAGTCCCGGCGGTTCAGCGTCTCTCGGGGCATGGTGCAGGTCCTCAGTCACCGGTCTAACTCGGATTACTCACCACAGAGTCACAGAGAACACCGAGAATACAGAAAATCCTATGAATACTGCATTTCGGTCCAAAGTTGCGGGAGGAAACGATTCCTCGTGCGCTCGGGGACTACGACGCAGCTTGGTGTTCTCTGTGTGCTCTGTGACTCTGTGGTGAATGAGTTCGATCCTTCTCTCCATCAGTTCGCGGTCACCGTGGTGAGAGATTGCGTCTAATCAACATAGAGGAATTCGTTCGAGGCCAACAGCGTTCGGACCAGGCTCGACCAGGATTCCAGGCTTCGACGGTCGGCGGGGATGCCCTCCTCGGCGAGGAGTTTCTCGTAGCGCTGCAGGTAGTCGGATGCTCGGCCCGCTTCCTGTCCCGATGGCGGTCGCGAGTAGGCGCGCAGGTAAGCCAGGCGGACTCGCTCCTTGGCGTCGGGTTCCCGTTCGATCAACGACCGCCCGAACCGTGCGGCTTGTTCGTGGACGAATGGGCTATTCAAGAGGAAGAGGGCCTGGAGTGGCAAGAACGCGTCGTCGCGCACGGCGGTGGACAGGCTCGTGTCGGGGCCGTTGAAGAGCGCGAGGTACGGGTGAGGGTGGAGGCGCTGGACCATCAGGTAGACGCTGCGGTGATCCGAGTCATACACCGCCTTGAACTGGTGATGGGCCGTGAATCCCCAGGAGGTCGCGGCCGGGAAGGGGTGGGGGCCAGGTCGGGATCGGTCGAGGCGGCCGGCGAGATCGAGGAGGGTGTCGCGAAGCGCCTCGGCATCGAGCGGACGACGGTCGAATCGCCAGTACCAGGCGTTGCCCGTGTCGGTCTCGGCGTTGGACGTCTCGCCTTCCGCGGCGAGCTGGTACGTCCGCGAGAGCATGATCGTCCGATGCATCGCCTTGACCGACCAGCCGGAGTCGATGAACGCACGGGCCAGCCAGTCGAGTAGGTCGGGGTGGGTCGGTGGCGTACCGCGGAGTCCGAAATCGGACGGCGTCGCCACGATCGGTTTGCCGAAGTGGTGCTGCCAGATCCGGTTGACCATCACCCGCGCGGTCAGGGCGCGCGGTGGACCCTCGGTCAGCCAGCGGGCGAGCTGGAGCCGTCCGCTCGCCTCCTCGGGGATCGCCAGGGAAGGATTCGGGTCGAGGCACTTCGGCACTCCGCGAGGGATGACCGCGCCGAGGTTGTGCGGATCGCCGCCTTTCTGGAGCTTCGCATCGGTCGGCTGGGCCTTCGCGGACGGCATAGGCCACGAGTGCGCCGGCAATCGGCGTCTCCTTCTCCTTGCGGGCCAGCTCCGCGCGCAGCGCCTTGAGGCTCGTCGGGTTATCGGTCCGCTCGATCTTGGCCTTCAATTGTGAGATCGCCTCGGCGTGCTTCGACTGGCGGATCTTCGCCTCGGCGGGGGGGACCAGCGGCACGAAGTCGCTCGGGCTCTTCAATTCCTCGGCCCCTGCGAACGGATACTTCGTGCTGGCGAAGAAGCCGTAGAGGGCGTAATAGTCGCGCGACGTGACCGGATCGTACTTGTGGTCGTGGCATCGTGCGCATCGGAACGAGAGGCCGAGAACGACCTGGCCGGTCGTGTTCAGCGTGTCCTCGATGATCTGGTGGATGTCTTCCAGCTTGTTCGTTCCGAACCGCTTGGCCTGGGCGATGAAACCGGTCGCGATGACCTGTCGGGCGTAATCCCCGGGCGGGCCGTCGGCGGCAAGGATATCTCCGGCGAGCTGCTCGTGGAGGAAGCGGTTATAAGGGACGTCGGCGTTGAACGCGTCGATGACGTAATCGCGATAGAGGTACGCCTGGGGGATGGGGTAATCGGAGTTATCCCCGGCGGTGTCGGCGTAGCGGGCGAGGTCGAGCCAGTAACGACCCCAGCGCTCGCCGTAATGGGGCGAGGCGAGCAATTCGTCGACCAGGCGTTCGTAGGCGTCGGGGCGGTTGTCGGCGAGGAACGCCTCGACCCGCTCCGGAGTCGGCGGCAGGCCGATCAGGTCGAAGGAAGGCGCGGCGGATCAGCGCCTGGCGGCTGGCTGGGCGAGCGGGTCGCAGTGCGTAATGACGATGGCCAGATGCGATGAACCGATCGAGCGGTCGCTCGGCCCATCCGGTCGGATCGTCGGGTGGAACGACGCCGCCCAGTGGCTCGAAGGCCCAATGTTTCTGTCCGGAGATCGACCGAGTCGACGGGACCGGCTTCGGCCACCTTGCGCCGTCGGCGACCCAGGCGGCGAGGTCGGCCCGCACCGAACCCGGCAGCCACTTGCCCGGCGGCATCTCCAGTGATTCGTCTTCGTGCTGGACTGCCTGGATCAAGAGGCTCCTCTTCGGCGTCGCCGGGCACGACCGCCGGCCCCGTCTCACCGCCCTTGAGTATCGCCTCGCGCGAGTCGACTCGCAGCCCGCCGCTGGCCTTCACGGGCCCGTGGCATTTCACGCACGTACCCGCGAGGATCGGGCGGACTTTGCGCTCGAAGAAGTCCTCGGGGTCGTCGTCTGACCCGGCACCGCCGGCCCACGCATTCGAACAGGGCGGGATCAAGAGGATCAGGGTGAAGGCCGTCCAGCGGGTCATCATGCGTATTCCCGCCTCCGCGATCAGGAGCCCACAGCGGTATTCAACAAAAGTCCATCAAAATCTACCATCTCGGCCTTGGGTGGAAAACCCCAAGCCGACCAAGGTGACCGACCGAGTTCTTCATCGCACCGACGCGAAACGATCGAGCTTAGCGGGGTTTGAGGATAGAATGAGAGCCCAGAAGGAGGGCCTGGATCATGAGATACCGTGACCGGATGGCGGTAATTTTGGTCGCTACGTTGACGTGTTCTGCCGGTGCCGTTCGGTGCAGCAGCCCAAGGCGAGCAAAGATGCTCAGTCCAGCTTACGAGCTTCGGTCCGGTCCGGGGGCGGGCCAGAAGTACCTCGAGGCATTCGTCGGGGAATGGGACGTCGTCAAGACGTTCTATCCGCGATCCGGCGGCGCGCCGTCCCGGCGCCGGGGACCTGCCGCCAGACGATGATCCACGACGGCCGGTTCCTTCAGTCGGAGTTCGTCTTCGAGCAGGACGGCCGCAAGACATCGGGGCTGGGTCTCACCGGCTTCGATCCTCAGACGGGCCGCTTCACCACCGTCTGGACCGATTCTCGCCAGACCCGGATGTCGTTCCGGCAGAGCCGCGAGCCATTCGACGGAAAGCAGATCGTCCTGTTCAGCCAGTCGTTGGATGATCGTGCCACCGCCAACGGCCAGGGGCCAGGTCCGCCACCCTCGCGGACCGTCAGCCGGATCGAGGACATCGGCCGAACGTATCGTTCATCGTCAGTACAACTCCACCGCCGACGGCAAGGAACGGCTGATCATGGAACTGGTACTCACTCGCCGGGCGGGCTCCCCATCATCGCGACGCTGAATGCACGTGATTCCAACTGCCAATCCCCCTCTTTTCGAGGCATTGCACTTTTGTCCCGGAAAACTACTGAATAAATGTCCAGAAGGCGATTCTGCACTTTTATCCGGATTCGACGGGTCTAAGGAAAACCCCGCCGAGAGGGACGGGGTTAGTACTACTCCGTTAGATCGAGAGGACATTTTGACGTTACCTATTTGTGGATAATGACTTATGACATCAAGCAGACTTGATGCATCAAATTGCCTCGATGCCATGAGTCTTGTGTGAAAGCCGACTCGCGTCCTTTGGCCTGGAAATCTAACGGAGTACTACTAGATGTCCGTTTCGTAAGTTCTTAGCCAGTTTTCTTGAGTCGTCGATTGTAGGGCCTTGGAGGGTAAAGGTCCCGTTGAAACCGTTGCGGCCGTGGGCTGAACCAGGCATGTCCCTGCTGTTGTTGGCGACGTGTCTGACTGAACGGAATCCCGCGAACCAACGGCGTTCCCGTTGTAGGTCCACTGGTAGGGATGGGCATGAGACCGGTTGTAGTCCTCGAGGAAGCCGAGCAGCCGGGCCTCGAAATCCGCCATCGAACGCGAAATCGCCGTGTCTGAGGAACCGTCGCGTCAGCACGCTGAACCACAACTCCACTTGATTGAGCCAGGAGCCATGCGTCGGGGTGAAATGAAATACATGCTTGTGAGTCGGGTCCGTCAGGAAGGTGCGCCGTTGCCGGCCCGTGCGCAATTCCGCCGCCACGAACGGGACACCGCAGAGTTCCGCCATCAGCCGGCAGACGTCCCGGCTCCAATGCGTGTTGAGGTTGTCCACGACCCAGTCACACCCGAAGATTTCGGGGAACTGGCCCGCGACGTGTCCCAAATGCGCCGCGAAATCGACACTGGTTCGGGTCGGTCCCAAATCGCCGATCACTTCACCGGTCGCCACGATGAACGAGGTGATCAAGGCCCGTGTCCCATAGCGGATGTAGTCTTGCTCGCGCCTGGGCGGGCTTGCCCGGCCGAGCCGGTTGGGTGGGATGAGTCCGTCCCAACGCCTGCATCCCCGTCTTCTCGTCACAGCAGATCAGCAGCCGTCCTCGTTGGTACATCACGGGTGCTTCCAGGTAGAGCTTGCAAATCGCCAGGGCCTTGGCGTCGAAGTCGGGATCGTGGCTGTTGAGCCAGTAGACGCTGCGGTGTGGCTTGAGATCGGCTTGGTCCAGGGTCCTCCAGATCGTCGAGCGACTCATGGCACGGTCATGGGCGGCCCGGTTGATGAGGGCGGCCGCCAAGTCATCGAGAGCCCACCGCGTGGCCGGGGTATCCGGTGGGCCCGGGGTGCTGCTAGCCAAGGAGATCACATCGAGCCGTTCCGAGGGGGGAAAAGCTCCGCGGTCGGCCCGACCGCGGAGCATCTTGAAGCCCCGGCCAAACCGTGAACCAGATAGCGGCTCCGCCAGGTCGCCCACAGTGTGGCGATCGCAGTGGAACTCGGCGGCGATCTGGAGGTTGGTCGGCTGGTCTTCCTCAGCAGCTCGAAGGATCAAGCGACAGCGGAAGGCCAAGGCTTGGGGCGTGGACCTGGCACGAACCAGCCCCTCCAGTTGAGCGCGCTGGGCGTCCGTCGGTGAGACCGTCTCTGCGAAGGGAAAAGGCATCGGTGACATCCGTGATGGAGGAGCCTTGAGGAAATCTCCGAAACGATATCCCTTTGATCTCAAAAACTACGTGGCTTGTCCAGATCCCCGAAAACTGGCGGGCGATTTACGAAACGGACATCTAGACAGCCATTCGGATTCCCACCCGGATGTGTCTGACCCCCGGTTGGTTGCTTCTAACAGCCGGCCGGAGTTTTTCTTTACCCACACCAATTGTAACGCAAATTGCGTTACAATCAGATTTTTTGCTTGACTTGTAAATTGAATTGCGTTACAATCGGGCTATGGATACCTCAAGACACAAATCGGGCAAGGGTCGTTCGCGCGACAAAAAGGACGTGCCGTTCAACCTGCGCATTGCCGCGACGGAAAAGGTGGCTTTCGCGCGAGCGGCAGAAATCGCAGGAGTCCCGTTATCTGTATGGGTTCGGGAGCGTCTTTGCGCTGTGCGGCATTTCGAGAGTTAGACAATGTCGGGGAGCCGGTAGCATTCATGAAGCCCAGCGAGGGGGGTTCCGATGACTGAGGCCGAACAATTCATCGATGTGGTTCGGGAGACCCTAGGAGGCGCCCTCCGGAATGGGCCTCTGCGCGTTCCGAATCACCAGCGCGAATATTCATGGAAAGATGTACGTGTAAAGAAGTTGTTTGACGATCTGAATCAGGCTGTCTCGAAGAGCGTCCCTTATTTTCTCGGGACCATCGTGTTGACGCAGGGGTCCCCGCCAAGCGTCGTTGACGGTCAGCAACGACTCGCGACGACCAGCATCTTTCTCGCGGCCGTACGAGACGCATTTCTTCGTCTCGGCCAAGTCGAAGAAGCCAAGTCGATCGAAGACGATTTTCTATTCAAGCGCGACCGGAGAATTCGAGAGAACGTCCCAAGGCTTACCCTCAACACCGATGACCGCGAGTACATGATGGCTCGCGTACTGGTCCGCGAGGGGGACAGGAAGGACGAACCGACGAAGCGGTTCTATTCGCATCGTCTCATCGATGGGGCGACAGAGATCGCCGCCGACAGGGTCCGCACGATCATGGCCAACGCCGACAGCGACTCCGGCAAAGTGGATGCGTTAAACGCCTGGGTTGACTTCATCGATAACAAGGCCGTGGTGGCGAGGCTCACCGCCAAGAATGCGTCTCGTGCATATCAGATGTTCAAGACGCAGAACGACCGAGTGCAGAGGACTACTCAGGCAGATATGATTAAGAATCATCTATTTGAACATGCCGACGAATCGCGTCGATGAGGCTCAAGCAAAATGGTCAACCATGCGGAGTTCGATTGAGGGGGTCATTCGGCCCTTCGACGGAGACCCTTTGCTAGCATATCTGCACCACGTCAGCATCGTGTTCTTCGGGCCGATTAAATTAGACAATATATTTGATTACATGGAAGACAAGATCGTCGGCAGGGCGCCATCGCTTCAGTTCCTGGAAGCCTTGGCGAACTATGCGAGCGACTACGCCGCGATCCTGAATCCGGCCGACATGCGAAGTGGGGACAATATCAACAGCAGGTTAGCATTTGCGTTGATCAAATTTCCCAAGAGCTAAAGATGAGCTTCATTCGGCCACTCACGCTGTCTATCGCCGCACGTTTCACTCCTTCGGAGGCACAGAAGGCATTCCGCCTGCTCGTCTCATGGGTCGTCCGCTTCCTGATCGCGGGTGGGAGCCGGAGCGGCGCGGCCGAATCAGCTCTCAGGCAATGCAGCGCACGCTATCAGGATGGACGAGATCAAAACGGCGAAACAACTCGCCAGCACAGTGTCGATAAGGTTATACCGAGCGATCCCAAGTTCTATGCGGCATTTTGCAGGAAGACCTTGACATCCAGCAGACAGGCGAGATTCTTCCTGCGCAAGGCTGGAGGAGGAGGCGCATGGAGGCAGCCCAGATGAACTGTTAAGGCCTGTTGCAGATACCACCATGCTCAGCTTGGAACATATCCTCCCCAAGAATCCGGCGGTCATAAGAGGATGGGGGCACTTCACAGACGAACAGCGGAAGCTTTATTGCAATCGGCTGGGGAACATGGTGCTGCTAAAAGCCAAGGACAACGGCGGAATCAACGATAAGCCATTCTCGGAGAAGCGGCCCGTCATCTCGAGGTCCAGCAACATCTTGTTAACCGCCGATGTAATCGAGCGCACGAAGAAGGGACCCGGACAAGTGGACGATCGGACTAATCGAGGAACGCCAGAGGCGCCTGGCCGACTTGGCGGTCAAGCGATGGCCTCGCAACCTCAAGTGACGTAGCGAAAGGGCCGCGACTGATACAGCGTCCCCTTGACCAACGGAGCTAATACGTGCCGATAGATCTACCGACTTCGCTCCTCTTTATCGACGGGACCAATTTGGACCATCGACTCTCCGAAGGGATCGACACTCGTGATGTCGATTACACGAAGCTCTTCGCGGCGCTGTCACGTGGAACCCAGCTCCTCCATACCTATTTCTGCACCGCCGATTACGTCCAGTCGCAAGACCCACACCGGAGTGGGATGAGACAGCGTCAGCAACGCACGTTCAATCGGCTCGCTCGGATGGAGAATGTGACCGTTTCCAAGGGCCAACATCGTACTCATAATGATTCATGCCGCCATTGCCACCGTCCGCTCAATACCCATGTCGAGAAGGGGACGGATGTCCGCGCGGCAACTCTTTTGGTCTCTGCCGCTTGTTTGAGGCGAGCAGACCTGCTCGTCTTGGTCGCCAATGACAACGACTATCTCCCAGCAATCCAACTCGCCAGGGAGGTCGATGCGTATGTCATGCTGGCGTATGTGGTCGCGAACCCTTCGGATCATCGCACCATCCGACTCATGCGTGAAGCCGCCAACGATCACCTGGTCATTGATGAATCATTCATGGATGGTATGTGGCTCGAAAAACCATTTAGCGACCGGACAGAAAAGCGATGGTGAGCTATTGATTGAGAGGCGACCAGCCGATACTATTGGGTACTCACCTCACCTTGATCCCCCAGGACATCGTGAGGCCCGATGCGACCTGATGGCTATAGCTATCAGGTTTGCGTTGGCTGTCTGCTCGCCTCGCATTATTCTTCATGGGTGGTGCGTAGCGTTTACTCACCCCGCTTTGACCCTAACGGGCATCGCGGGGTTATTTTTTGCGCCATGCGGCGCAAAATTCGCCATAATAGGCGGCAGGTCATACTCTACGTACGCCTCTGATGGGGATCGGGGTGACTGAATTAAGATGCAAGCCCCCCGAAAAAAGTGAAGGGGCCCAAAAAAGTGCAAAGCCACATCGGCACTTATCTCGACTGCCAAATCGGCATCTATGCGACTCGCTCAGGTTTTCTATGCCAAATTGGCAGTACCCGAATTGGCAGTCGCAGATTCCTTCTGTTGCAATGCCTTATTGTGTAACTACTTATGTTTTCTCTCAACGCGTTGGCACAAGGCTTGCCATCTCCTTGAAGAGACTGAAGTCCAGGAGGAGCGGCAGGCGACGCAGGGGCGATCGGGCCGGGCTCTTCCGACTGCGGGCGATGAGGAGACCTATTCCATGACGATCGAACGTTGGGACCCGTTCCGTGAGGCCGTCAGCCTCCGTGATGCAATGAACACCTTGTTCCAGGACAGCTTTGTCCGACCTTCGAATGGAGGGGGATCGGGCGGTTTCGCCACGCTTCCACTCGATATCTCGGAGAATGAGAACGAGTTCGTGGTCAAAGGATCGCTGCCGGGCGTGAAGCCCGAGGACGTCCAGATCACCGTTCATAGCGACACCCTGACGATCCAGGGCGAGAGCAAGGCGGAGGAGGAAAAGAAGGGTGAGCGATGGCACCTGCGCAAGCGCCGGTTCGGCTCGTTCCAGCGATCGATCACTCTGGGCACGCCCGTCGACTCGGACAAGGCCCAGGCGCAATTCGAACACGGCGTCTTGACTCTGACGCTGCCCAAGTCCGAATCGGCCAAGCCGCGGCAGATCAAGGTTGGCGGTCGCAAGGCGTAACGAGCTTCTTCGGATCGCGGAAGGCGGAATCGGATCTGGATTGATTCCGCCTTCCGCCTTCACGTTTCATCCTTCCAGACCGATCACTCCGGCGCGGAGAAGGTCTTGGGATCGACCTTATCCACGAGCTTGAACTCGGTGATCTCCGACTTGATGAAGGCTTCGCCGTTGCGCTTGGATTCGACCTTGGTGGCCTTCTTGATCCCGTCGAAGTCCTTGTAATCTTTGTAGGTCGTCTCCTGCGAGAAATCCTCGCCGTTTCCGAAGCCGGCGACCGTGGCGACCAGCTTGACCGGTAGCCCGCTCTCCTTGTCGAAGTACAGCGTGAAATCCTTCTTGTCCGGTCCGGTGACCTTGATGCCGGCGGCCGGCTTGTCGTCGACCTTCACCTCATCGGCCGTCTCAACCTTGAACGCCTTCCCCTTCAGTGCGACCAGCGTCATCGGGATGACCTCGAGATAGGCGCGTCGCTTCTCGTTGGCGAGGGCGTCCTCTTCCAGTTCTCCATCGGTTCTTCCCCGAACTTCATCCAGCCCTTGTCGCCGCTCAGCACTCTGACGAACTTACGGGGTTCGCCGTTGAATTCCGTTTCGATTTCCGACCGGAGGTGGTCGAGCCCCTGGAGGGTTACGTTCGACTTGAATTCGCTGTCATTACCACCGAAGGTGATCGTCCCCTTGGTCTTCAAGGTGATCGACTCGGCCTTCTTGAGCTTCTCTTCGCCCCCGAGGGCCTTGATCGCCTTGTCGAGGACGGCCTGCGGATCCTTGTCATCGGCCTGGACGGGGCTGCCCAGGATCGCCAAGAGAAAAGTTGCGAGGGTCGCACCGAGGAACCGTTTCATCGAGATGGCCTCACGAGTGAGAGGAAGTCGCCGGACGCGGTTGTGTCACGTCCCGGCGTGGGATCGCGCCGCCGCGGTCGCGCCGGCATGAGTTCCTCATCCTACGCGGCGCGAGGCGTGAGCGACAGGGGGCGTCGGGCTCTTCTCGCTCCGATCGCGGGCCGAGGCCGCGGTGAAGTCCCAATGGGGAATCCCGCTCGGGCTTGCGATGCCCCAGGCCCCGGCCTGATGCCCGATCCTCACTCGGGCTCGGCAAAAGTCTTGGGGTCCGCCTTGTCCAGGACCTTGAACTCGCTGATCTCGGACTTGATGAAGTCCTCGCCATCGCGCTTGCTCTCGGTCTTGGTGGCCTTCTTGATCCCGTCGAACTCCTTGTACGTCCTTGTAGGAGGTCTCCTGGGTGAACTCGTCACCTTGAAAGTCGACCACCTTGGCCACCATCTTGACGGGCAGGCCGCTCTCCTTATCGAAAGTGAGCGTGAAGTCCTTGCCATCCTGAGGGGTCACTTTGAGGGTGACGGCCGGCTTGTCTCCCACCTTCTCCTCGCCGACCACCTCGACCTTGAACTCCTTCTGCTTCAAGGGGAGGATCCTGTTGGGGATGACCTGGAGGTAGATCGTGGCGCTTCTCGTTCGAGACGGAGTCGTCATCCATCTCCATCTTCTCACCGAACACTCGCCAGCCCTTGTTTCCGTTCAGGATGACGGTTCCCTTGAACTCATTCTCACCGAACTTGCCCTCCACCTCCGCGCGATAATGATCGAGGCCCTGGATGGTTGAATGGATCGTGATGTCATTCTCATTGCCACCCAAGGTAAGCGTCGCCTTGGTCTTCCAGGTCGAGATGTCGGCCTTCTTGAGCTTCTCCTCGCCCCCCAGGGCCTTGATCGCCTTGTCGATGACGGCCTGCGGATCCTTGTCATCCGCCCGGGTCGAGTGAACTGGGCTCGTCAGGAGGATTGTTGTGAAGAGCGCGACGAAAATGCGTCTCATGAAGTTGGCCTCGAGGGAAAAGAGGACCGCGCCGGATGCGGAACTCCCGCATGATTACCGGCGTCGGATCGCGCCGCCCCGATCAAGGCGGCAAGAGTTTGTCATCCTAACCAGATAAGGGATGCATTGGACAGGGGGTCGGCCTGAACTTCGGGCTCTGCCCGAGTCGGAGTCCTGGTCACATCGGATCTTGAAGGAGCGGGATTCGCCTGGAGGCGAGTCTATTGCGAAGGGCGAAGACCCTTCATCACGGGATTCTCAGTGGCGCGGAGCGGCTGGTGTTGAACTCGGAGCCGCCCTGAAGCGCCGCGACGAATTTCCCTCGCGCCGGGATACGTCGGCCGAGGATCAGCAAGGCGCTGCCGTTGTTGAGGCGAGCCCGGCCAATGGTCCTGCCATTCCGTCGGAAGACGACCTGTCCGACGGGTGAAATGCCGGCGCCTCCGATCGCGATGACGTCGGCCTCCAGGATGTCGCGCATCTGGCCGTTGGGCTGGAGCTGGGTCGCGAAGGTGAGGCCCGTCGCCGTGGTGAACTTGTCGATTCGCTGGGGTACTGCGGGGCTCGTCGATGGGAAGTCGTCGATCGTGCCTTCGAAGAGGGCCTGGATGTTCACGCTGCCCTTCGGCAAGGAGGAAACGGTGAGCCTAGCGGTGCCGTTGGCGTCCGAGCGCGGCGGTCCCCAGGAGCTGCTTGCCCCGCGTGAACTTGACGGCTCCGGACGTGACCGGCATCCCGCCGGCGATGACCGTCGCGGTGAACGTCACGGGTTGCCCCGTGCGGCTGGGGTTTGCCGAGCTGGCGAGGGACGTCGCGGTGGTGTACGGGACCACGGACTCCGACAAGGCCGGGCTGCTCGAGCCGACGATGCCGGAGACCCCATTGTACACCGCGGTGATCGTCGTGCCCCCCAGCGGCAGCGATGACGTGGTGTACGACGCCGTCCCCGTGCCGTCCAGAGGGACGGTCGCCAGGACCGTGCTCCCCTGCTGGAAGCTGACGGACCCGGCGGTGACCGATTCCGTCCGGGTGCTCACCGATGCGGTGAACGTGACCGGCAGGCCGGGATTGCTCGGATTAACCGAGCTCATCAATCGGGTCGTCGACACGGATTGAAGCGCCGTGAGCGTCACCGAGGTGCTCGAATAGCCCACGGCGAACGGTACGTTGTTTCCCAGGAACACCGAGCCGTTCACGACGTTCCGGAAGAACCCCTGGAGGAGCGGGCCGGTGACGATCGTGAAGGTGTCGCCCGCCTGGTACTCGTAGTTGACGGAGCCGCTCACCGCGCTGCCACCGAGGTTGACCCCGGTCGTCGTGTCGGCGTCGACGAGCTGGGTGTACTGGGTGCCGGCTGTGAGGCCGTCGAGCGTGACGTTGAAGTTCGTGTTGGACTGGAAGACGACCGGCCCGGCGAAGTACCAGGCTCCGACACCGCCGAACGATGCGCCATTCTGGACCGAGAGGGTCCCGACACTCACCGCCCCATCGGCGTTTAGCGAGCCCAATAGCACCTGGATGCCGCCCGCGTCGCCGAAGTCGATGGCCCCGGTCGTCAGCGTGCCGTTCCCCTTCAGGATGAACTGACCCAGGCCGTCGATCAAGCCGCTGAACACGTCGGCCTGCGCGGCGGGCTCCGAGACCGTCAGGCTCGTCGTATCGCCAGCGGCACTGGTGCCGCCGAGATCGACCGTCCCCGATCCGGAGAGTGCGCCGATGCTCAGTGCCGCGTCGTCGGACACGTCCAGGCCGCCGCCGGGATCGACCACGAAACGCGAGCCGGTGTAGGTCGAGGTGGCGCCGATCGTGACCGACCCGCCGGCAATCTCGAACGGCTGGAGGCTGAATCCGACGTATGGGGCCAGGACGTTCTGTGTGTCGATGAGGAGCTGACCGCTTCCCCCCTTGGTGACCCCGTTTGGCAGGATGAGCTTGAGGCCGGTGGGATCGTCGGCGTCGGCGATGTTGAGCGTGCTCCCCGAGTACGTGTAGATCGTGGACTGCGGCCCCATGGTCAAGCCGCTGAGCAGGAGCGTCGAGTCGGTCAGGCCGCCCAGAGGATTCACGACGATGATCGCGTTGTTGATCGTGATCGGATTGCCGTCGAATGTGTAGGAACCCTCGATGGTGAACAGGCCGATCGGGAAGCTGCCGTAAGGGGAGTTGAAGTTGATCGTCGTCGGGCTATTCGCGGGTAAATTGTAGAAAGGTGGGAAGACGATGTTGGATCCGGCGGTCGGGACGCCCGTCACGCCGAACCCGGGGATGAACCCGAGGTGACTCCAATTGTTCGGGTCACTCCAGCTCATTCCGTCGCCCAGGGCGGTCCAGGTGTAAGTCGTGATGCCGCCGACCAGAGCCAGTCGCGGTTCGAGGATTTCCGGAGGGGCCGCATCCGTCGCCGGCTCGGGCCCGAGATCGAAGGTGATGAGCGCCTGAGCCATCGCAGGAACGTAGAGACACAGAGGTGCTTGAGCGGCATCCGGACGTTGTCCTTTCCCTGGTGGCGGCCGGGGCTGGCTCCGTCTGTCGTGCTCACTCAAGTCTGACGAGAGGTGGGAGTCGGCTCATCGAGTGCCCCGTCCATATCTGGATGATACTGACGTGGGCAAGGGTGTGAAAGAGCCTCGGGCGACACCGTGGTCGTTGAAGCACGGGCTTCGGATAGACAGCCTCCTATCCGACAAAGTAGTATTGTCGTTGGAGCGAAATCAAGTCATGGAGGCTGGCACGTGGCAACCTTGATCCGCGGCATCGTCAAAGAAGGCAAGATTATCCCTCAAACCCGACTCCCCGAGGGTTTGGAGGTGGACATCGCTCTGCCGGAGGAGACGTTCGTTGTTCCGCCGGAGCTCCAAGCGGAGTTCGATGCCTGGTCGTTAGGTAGTGCGGAGGCTCTGGTCCTCGTGGAACGAATCGCGGAAAAGGAATTCACGGATGAAGAAGGGTGAAGTCTGGCGCGTGAGATTTTTGACACTCCTCGCTCAACACCACCGCCGGTTGCCTCCTCGTTCCCACGCCCCGCGTGGGAACGAGAGTGGGCCGCCTTCTTCCCGTGGTGGTGTTCGGCGAGGAGTGTCGAAAAAAGGAGCCCATGCGGGGCGGACCAAAATCGGGAGACCTTCCGTCCAGCAACGGCTGGGGTGACGAGACCCTCGCCCAACATCGACAACACGCGGCTCACGTTTTGGGTTGCGCGTGGGTTTGTAGGGTGCTCTGTGAGCACCAATTCCGGCGGCAGGCCCAATGGTGCCGCACCAGATCGGCTCGGTCTCGGACCCCGTTGCGGTGGTTGATGAAGTCCTGGGCGATGCCGGTGTCAAGCAGGTACCGCGTCATCCGCCAGTCCCTTCCCGTATCTGGCGATTCACCGCTTCGAGATTGTACGCGCGCATCCGCTCGTCGAACTCGGCCATCCTCCGAGCTTCTTCGGGTGTGAACTCCAGCGGCTCAATTGTCTTGATCCACGCCTCCCAGTCGGCGAGGCTGGCAACATCATCCCGCCATTCGGATTCATCGATGCCGATTTTTTCCGACAGGTCTTTCAGCGGCTCGATCAGCACCTCCGTCCCGTGCGGCCAGTCGGCTGGTGCCTGCAGTTCCAGTTTTCTCGACCGGATCGTCGCCCTGATCGCGTTCATGGCTGTGCTCCTCATCCAATCACAGGTTCGTTCGCGTCGATCTCCGGCATCGTTGAAACGAGGCACATGAGGCGCTGATGCCTGATTCTATACCATATCGAGCAACTCGGCGATCTGGGCGACCGAGGCCGTCCCCGTGGTCCCGAGTTGATGGATGACGACGGACGCGGCGGCCATGGCCAGCTCCATGGCTTCGCGGAGCCCCGCTCCGGAAGCCAGGGCGGCTGCGAGGTTGGCGGCGACGGCGTCGCCGGCGCCGACGATATCGATCGGGCCGCGAATGGGGAACGCGGGGACATGCTCGGGACCCTGGCCCGACGAGGCGCCCACGATGCCGTGTTCGGCCATCGTGACGAAGACCGGCTGACCGGTCCGTCGGGTCAGCTCGGAGGCTTGATGGTTGACGGCGTCGAGTCCCGATGGTGCCGAATCGGTCATCCGGGCGAGCTCGGCGGCGTTCATCTTGAAGCCCATCGGCGGGAAGTCGTGCAAGCCCTGCCGGCTATCGGCCAGGACGAGGAGCGCGCGGTTCTTTTCCAGGGCCGCACGGACTGCTTGCTTTACCCGATGGGTCACGACCCCGGTCCCGGGCCGATCGACCTGGTCCAGCAACACGAGGGCGTTGACCTTGTGGGAGAGGGCGAGAACCCGGTCTGCGAGGTCGTGCTGGAGGTCGTCGGGCGTTGGGGTCCAGTTCTTGGAGTCGAACCGGTTCAATTCCCTCGGCGGCCGGTTCGGCTCGATCACCATGGGTTTGCAGTAGACCGGCGTCCGGCGCGACGACGTGGTGAGGAAATCCGACACGATCACGCCAGGCCGGGTGGCGAGCGCCCGGCGCACCTCGTAGCCTTCGCCGTCGTCGCCGCAGAAGCCGACGGCGTGCACCTCGCCGACCCCCAGGGTAACCAGGTTGTTCAGGATCGTCCCGGCGGCGCCCGGCTGGCTGCGGACCGCCACCACGTTGTGAACCGTCAGGCCCGTCTCGATCGACGTTTCGTCCTTGGTCGGGTCGATGTCCAGGTATCGGTCGAGGAAGAAGTCGCCCACGACCGCGATGCGCAGGCCCGGATACCGCCCCGTGGTGACATGAAAGCGATCGACGTTCATCGGCTGGCCAGTCGTCGGTAGAGATGGTGGAGGAACGTGACGTTATCGCACTGCACGTAGTTCAACGCTCCGCCCATCCGGGAGAAACTCTTGCAGAACCGCAGGTAATAGGCCGGATTCGTCTTGGGCGGCTCACCACGCGTCCAGTCCCAGCCGCCGCCGTCCTGGAGGTCGACCACGTAGAAACTGTGGCCGCGGACGACGTCGAGCCCCTCCTGCAATCGTAGGTTATTGACGCAGCTCAGGGCCTTCTCGAAGACCTGTGGGCCCATGATGGCCGAGCCGATCGACAGCACCACGCCTCCCTCGAGGCTTCGGATCGAGCCGGCGAAGAGCTTGAAATCCCACTCCGCCGCGCGACCGATCGCCGCGCCGTTGAATACCGGGTGATTGGAGATGATGTCGTAGCCGATGCCGGGGTGTACGGTCATCGGAATTCCGTGACCGAACGCCTGGGCGAGGATCGATGCGTGTTTCCAGCGATGCTCGACCGCGATCCGTCCGGCGGGCCAATGCTGATCCTCCATCACCCGCAGCAGCTCGGCCCGGGCGGCCGTGAGCGGATGACGCGGCTCCGCGGCGATCGCGACGGCCAGCGCGTCGGGGTCGGGGAGCATCGCGCCGTCTTCCAGAATGAAGCGGCCCATCGACCGGCCGTAGCCGAGGCCGTCGAGCGCACCGGCCAGCAGCGCAAGGTGGATGTTCGTCGCCGTCTCCTGCCAGATGCCGAATGTGCCCGTCGCCACGTTCTGCTCGACCGACTCGGTCGAGGCCCCGAGCCAGGCGTATTCCCAGTCGTGAATCGTGCCGGCTCCGTTGGTGGCGAGGTGGGTCAGCCAGCCGCGGGACATCATCCGTTCGAGCAGCCGAGCGGCGCCGTTGCGGAGCAAGTGGGCGCCGTAGATCAGGACCACGGCCGCGTGTTGCTGGCGGGCCGCGTGGATCGCTCGCGCGGCGCCCTCGACGAGCGCGTCGACTCGCTCCGGACATGGCGGCGGCGATGCGTCGGGATCGATCAGGATCTCGTCCGCCCGCGTCAGGCTCCGACGCGATGCCAGGGGGAAAATCTTCAGCTTGGTCAGGTCGAGCGGCTGGACGGTCACGGGGTCTTCCTTCAACGGCCGAGCAGGTAATCGACGAACGGGATCGCGTCCCGGAAGTCCGGCATGACGGCGTCGGCACCGACGCCCAGGAGGCGTTGTCGCTTCCACTGGTCCACTCGGCCCGATCCATTATGCGCTTCGTCGCTGGCGACGGCCACAGCCAGGCCGCCGACCTGCTTGGTGTTCTCGATTTCCACGTAGCCGTCGCCGAAGGAGAGCAGTTGCCGGCCGGTGATCCCATGCTGCCGGAGGATGCGGTCGATCACCATCTTCTTCGAGAACTGCTTGTAGTCGTCGAGGGCCCCATAGATGTGGCCATCGAAATATCGTGTAATTTCGAGAAGATCGGCTTCGCGCTTGACGGCAAACTCGTCGGTGCCGCTGGCGAGGTAGATCGGCAACCCGAGCTCTCGCAGGTGTTCCAGCAGTGGCCGGGCCGCGTGGACGAGCAGCTCGTCGGGCGCGATGGTGCGCCCACAAGCCCGTCGGTGCGGGCACCGGTGTGCTGGTCCAGCCGTCGCAGATACTCGTGCTTGTACCAGAGCGGCTCGTTCGGCTCGCCGCCGCGCTCGCGGATCCGCTCGGTAAGCTGGATCATCTGGTAGATCGTCTGCTTACCGTTGAGCCGCATGATGTCGTCGAGGACCATCTCGCGGAGGGCGTCCTCGGTCTCGCCCGGTTGACGGGGCAGGACCTCGACGAACATGGGGACCATCACCTCGGGCCAGCCCTGGCGGATCAGCGACAGCGTCCCGTCGAAGTCGAACAGGACATGGCTGATCTCGGGGCGCGGCTCCAGTGGCTGGGGCAGCTCGACGTTCACAAACGATGGAGTCCCGCTCACGGTTCTTTGATTGCTCATCGTGCTCGTCATGAAACGAAAAATCCGGCCGTTGTAGGGTGGGTGAAACCCACCAGGATCGGGGGCCGATTCCTGGTGGGTTTCACCCACCCTACCGGGTTCTCGGACAGTCTCTTAGTTAACGTGGTCAGGCCTTCTGTACATACGACTGCGAGCATCACGAATGACACGTCGATCGTGATCGCAGCCGTTCGAAGGTAACACGTCGGAAGGTTGTGGACAACGAGAACTGCGAGGATCCGGGCTCAACAGGGGGCGTCGCAGACCGGGACCTACTATCATGGCCAACAACCCGCCGAGCAAGGCCAAAACGAATTCCGGGGGGAAAAGCAACGCCGCGTAGAGTACATCCGGCTGGTACAGGAAAAAGCTGGAAACAGGTACAGGGATGTGAGGCGATTCGACCACGCTGTCCATGGCCAAGCTGATTGAGTCGGACACGCACTCGCTCAAGGCGGAATCGGGGAAGAACTCGAGCCAGAATAGCGCGAGTAACACGGCGACCCCGCCCACTTCGAATCCGATCCAGAAACGTCGGGCTCGCCCCTTGGTTCGTAACACGAGGAAGAGCCCGCCCTGCATTGCGAAGAAGAACAGAAGGACGCCCGAAAACATCCCCTGGGAGAAGGCGCGGATCAACCCGGCATTGATGGCAATGATCAGTATCGCGAGCATCAGACGAGCGATCGTGAATTGCGGGCGCTCCATGGGTTCCCTTCCTTGAGATCGAGGAGGACGCAGTCGGGGTCACACTTGCGGCAGGTACCACGGCGCGCGATAGGGACGGCCGAGCATCTTCGCCGCCTCGTCGTCGCCGATGATCTGTTCGGTCCGAGGATCCCATCGCAGCGTCTCGCGGCCCAAGCGCATGGCGATGTTGCCGAGATGGCAGATCGTGATCGAACGATGGGCGACCTCCACCGGCGCGGCCGTTGGCTGCCGGGAGATGACGCAGTCGATGAAGTTCTTGAAGTGATCGTCGCTCTTGTACAGGTGGATTTCCGAGGGACCAATCTGGGAGTCCAGGAGCGATTTGGGGTCGGCTTCCAGCTTGCCGCGGTCGACATAGATCGTCCCCTTGCTCCCCTCGAAGGTGACACCCATCTTCTCCTTGTTGGAGACGAGCATCGTCACGCCGTTCTCGTAGACGGCCTCGAAGGAATACTCGGTGGCGGTATTCCAGAGGACATCCGGAGGGAAGGCGCCCTTGGCGTTTCGGATCGCGATCGGGCCGGTCATCTCGGTGCCCATGCCCCACTGGGCACAGTCGGGATGGTGGCCGCCCCAGTCGGTCACCTGGCCGCCGGAGTAGTCATAAATCCATCGGAAATTGACGTGGCATCGCGCCGGTGCATAAGGGGCGTCGGGGGCCGGGCCGAGCCAGAGGTCGTACTCGAAGCCCTTGGGGACCGGCTCGGGCTTCTTGTGGTCTCCGGTCTTGGCATAATCGGTCCGTCCCTTGGGCATGCCGACGCGCACCCGGCGGAGGTCCCCGATCCGGCCGTTGCGGACGAGCTCGCAGGCCCGGCGGAATCGATGGTCGGATCGCTGCTGGCTCCCGGTCTGGAAGACGACGTGGGACGCGTTCACCGCGTAGCTCATCGCGCGGCCTTCCGCGATGGTCAACGACAACGGCTTCTGGCAGTAGATGTCCTTCCCGGTCTTGCAGGCCGCGATCACCGGGATCGCGTGCCAGTGGTCCGGCGTGCAGACCTCGACTGCGTCGATGTCATCCCGACCCAGGATCTCCCGGTAGTCCACGTAGGCCTCACAGCCGCGGTAGGTCCCGGCGTGGCGCAGCTCCGCATAACGCTCCTCGACCAGCCGCCGGGCCGG
Source organism: uncultured Planctomycetota bacterium (assembly GCA_963845755.1). GTDB lineage: Bacteria > Planctomycetota > Planctomycetia > Isosphaerales > Isosphaeraceae > CAWJTV01. The sequence goes on along the minus strand of CAWJTV010000029.1, from coordinate 103,310 downwards.
TTCTCGACCGCCGACCTTCCCTTCCCAGTAGCCGGGGCCCTCGCGATTGACGTCGCAGACCGCGACGATTCGCACGCGGGGGTCGCCAAGGAACGATTTGATATCGTTGAAGCCCTGATTGCCCGTCCCGATGATCCCCACCGTGACCTGGTTGCTCGGCGCGACGGCCCCAGAAAGGCCCAACGCCGAGCCCGGGACGATCGCGGGGAATGCGAAGCCGGCCGCGGAGGCCCGGACGCTTGTTCGCAGGAAAGCGCGGCGAGTACGACGCGGAGCATTGCATCGAGGTCGATTCATGGAGGTAATCGCCATGTCAGGGCATCCTTGCGGTGGGGTGGGTGGCGGGCTCGAGCCGGGATCTCCGACGGTACGGATCGTCGTTATCCTTGTGGGTTGTTGACCTTGTCGATCATTCCATCGCAATCAGCGGTCCAGTTCAACACCCAACCGGCCGCGATTGCCGCTCGAGGCAACGAGGGCGACGGATTCCGGATCCGCTCCGCGCCGGCGAGGCGGCGTTCGAAAGAGCGGCATCACATTTGCTCCTTATCCCGGTGATCGATGATTCGACCAAGCCTGGTCTCACGGAACCAACGATCGAATTCGGTGGTGGTGAACATCCGAGGCATGGCCTGCGGAAATCGGCCAGATCTTTGGGCAACTCCTGGAGGATCCCTGACATGTCAACAGCTTCCAACCTGACTCATTACCCCGACGACATGGTCCGAGCCAGCCGAATGGGGAATGGCCCGGAGGATAACTGGGCGGAACAGACCGTCCGTTCTGTGGTGGAATCCCTCGAGGAGTGCGCGGCGGACGAAACCCGTGCATTTTGCGGCCTGGGCGTTCGGGATCGGGTTTTTCCTGGGCTGGAAACTGAAGCCCTGGTGAGCTACCAGGCGCGGGCATGCCCCAGGATCGCGGAGAGAGACGCCAACGTACCAAGGACTACCGACGAAGATGGCCATCCTCACTGCGCGCTTCTGGTCGGCGATCACCCTCGGCGGACTGACGATCCGAGAGGCCGCACGCCGGACCTGGCAGCAGATCATCGAACACGAAATCCTCACCCGGGCGGCGGCCATTACGTTCTACGCGATCGCGGACCTGGTCCCGTTTCTGGCCTTGGTAATCACGTTGACGGCATATTGCCTCCCCTGGATTCCGCGCGTCGCGGGGGATGACCGGTCGGCGTCCGTCGGCCCACTTGAGCCGCTTCGCAATCTCATCCCCGACGATGCCGTCTCGATCGTCGCGCGGGAACTGAGGCGGCTTCAGGACCAACCCTCCAGTGGAGTGATTTCCGTCGGTTTAGTCGCGATCCTCTGGTTCTCGACGAGTTTGTTCGTCGCCATCATGGATGCCATGAATCGGATCATGGGTGTCGAAGAGACGCGTCCGATCTGGAAGCAGCGCCTCGTTGCGCTGCTCATGACCTTGAGCCAGGCTGCGATCTTGATCGTCGCCCTGGCGACGATCCTCATCTGGCCCCAGATCATCGACTGGCTGGGCCTGAGTCATTCGACGGCCATCCTCGCCACCGTGCTCCATGGGCTTGCGGTCTTTCTCCTGATCCTGCTCAGTTTCGCCGTCGCGCTGTACTTCGGTCCTGACGCCGATCAACGTTGGGAGTGGATCACGCCCGGCAGCTTGCTAGGTACGCCCGTGGTCCTGCTCGTCAGCTACCTGTTCCGAGTTTACGTGCAGAACTGGGGCAACTACACCGCGACTTATGGATCGCTGGGCGGAATCGTCGTCCTGATGAGTTGGTTCTGGCTGTGCAGCGTCGTGTTGCTGGCTGCGGCCGTGTTGAATCACGTCATCAAAGACGCCTCGCCGCTGGGTAGGCGTTCTGGCAAGAATCGCGAGTCGACCATGATCGGCACTTCCTAGTTCGGTCGATTCGGGCGGTCATCGGCTCGCAGAGGGCCAGCTCGATCACGGCCTGCTCAGCTCGGGTACGCGCCGGCGAAGCTCGGCGTCGAGTTGGTCCCAACGGTCGAGCATCGCGCGGTACCAGTCGTGTCTGGATCGGACGTGGCGCGCCAGCAGGCGGTTCTCCTTGACGTGGCGGTGGGCGGCGATGGCGAGCGAACGTCGGAACGGCCCGTCGCGGATGAGCCGGTCCAGGAGCGCGGCGAACTCCTCGAGGGAAGAATAGATCAGGCCCGTCTCGCCATGGCGGATCGTGTGCCGCGTAGACGGTAGGACTGGCGAGGACGGCGGCGCCATGCGCGGCGGATTCGATGAACTTGAGGTCCGACTTGTGCCGGTTGAACGGCGTCGGCTCCAGCGGTAACAGCGCAATATCCGCCTGACTCAGGAGGGCCTTGTACCGCTCATATGAGCAGAGTGGCTCGAACGCCTTGTTGTCGGTCGTGAGGGAGTCGAAGAACAGGCGATCGTAGACGACCTGGACGCGAGCGCGGGCACCATGAGTCGCGAGGATCCCGTTGAGCGTCGGCAAGATGGGCGACCAGTCGGCTTCGCGGTTCAGGGCCCCGAAGAAGATGGTCACCGGGCCGGAGTCGGCCTGGTCCGCGGTCCGTATCGGCGGCAGAGATGCGATCTGGTTGGGGAAGACCTGGACGTGGGGGTTATGGGGGCGGAGCGACTCGGCCATGACGTCGGTTGATGTCTGGATGCAGTGGCAGCCGCGCAAGGCCAGGAAATCGGTGCGGCCTAGCTCCGCGAAATGCGCGGGGTCGTCGTCAAACTCGCCGACGATGAGATACTCATTTTTCAGGAGTGCTCTCTGCAAAAGTAGGTGATCTGCGTAAGAGATGATGACCCGTTGCTGGACAAAGACCTTCTCCTCACCCGGGAACGTCCGGCCCAGGTCATCGAACTGGAGACCCGTGCCGGTCAGGATGCGGATGCCCGGCATCGTGCCAAGGAAGGCCCCCGGCTCACCGACGCGCACCTCGCTGGCGATCGCGGAACCCAGGAGCGACCAGATCAGCATTCGCCGGGGCTCATGCCCCGCGCGGATCGACCGGACGATATACTGGACCGCTCGGGTCTGGTGCCCGAACGTTGACGCCTCGATCCCCAGGGCGCGGACGATCGGAGCCATTAACTGCTGGAACTGGTCGAACTCGGCGCTGGGCCACCACCGCGGCACGATCTCGAACACGTGAAGGCCGGCGCGGGCAAACAGGTCCTGGATTCCCGCGAGCGTGAAGAATCGCAGATGGGTGCGGTCGAGCAGACCTTCCTGCTGGTATTCCCATCGGCCGCGCAGCAGGTTGACCAACACGGAGTAATGCTGGACGTTGGGGATGCACGCCAGGACCTGTCCCCCATCGCGCACCGACAGCGACAGCCGCGCCAGCACCTCCCAGGGGTCGATCAAGTGTTCCAGTACGTCTCCGAAGACCAGGCAGTCCACGACCGGCTCCGCGCCTTCTGCCGGATCGGGTAGCCCCAGCGCCGACAGCTCGATCGACTCGACGTCGCCCACAACCAGACGATCGAGTCGGCCGGCTGCCTCCGCGATGCGGGCCGCCTCCGCTTCCTTCTCGATCCCGAAGTAGCGCACGTCCGGATTGATCCTCCGGTACGCCTCGGCCAGGGCTCCGGCGCCGCAGCCTATCTCCAGCACGACCCGTGCCTCGACGGGCATCAATCGCAACAAGTCCGGGTTGACTCGGTTGTAGTAGTCGGTCATGGGTCTTGGCTGGTGGCCAGTGTCGAGAGCCAGGAATGATCGGTCCTTCCGCGACGTTCGAGCCCTCTCCAGGATCTTCGCCGAGCCGGATTCGAGCAACAGGTCAAGAAACCGAAATCCTTCGTCTTTGCACGGGGCCGGTCGGGCCTGTATCTTGGACGTTCGTCAGAGACTGGTGTGTCTCACCGTCGGACCGAAGCCGCCTCGGCCGCTGAGGGTTCCTCGATGCTCCCCGGACCGATATTCCACTTCGAGCTCCTCACCACCGCGCGGCACGGCCGGTTCTTCATGATCCGCGCACTCTACGGGGCGGTCCTGTTGATCGTCCTGTGGGCGATCTACTCGGCGTGGTCGTCCAGCTTCGAGAATGCCGAGCTGCCGGCGAAGATGGTGAACTGGTTCGCGTTCTCGGCCTTCGGGGGGATCGCGATCGGTCAGGAGATCCTGGTGCTGGTCTTGACGCCGGCCCTGGTGGCCGGCGTCATCGCCGACGAGAAGAAGCGCAAGACCTTGCACTACGTGATGGCCAGCCGGTTGACCAGCGCCGAGATCGTGGTGGGCAAGCTGCTCGTGCGGATGCTGTACGTGGGCGTGCTGCTCGGCGTCAGTGTGCCGGTTTCGAGCTTGCTGGTACTCCTGGGTGGCATCAACCCGTGGCTGGTCTTGCTGAGTTGCGGCGCGACGTTGAGCACGGCGTGGTGGCTGGCGGCGCTGTCGATCTGGGTCTCGACGATCGCGCGCTGACCGCGCGAGGCGTTGTTCATCGTCTACGGACTGGAGGGCCTCTGGCTGGTCGTGCCGTCGCTCCTGGCGAGCCTGCTGCCGACGGGCTATCCCATCGTCGATATCCCGACCGAGCGCATCGTCACCTGGCTGGCGAGTAGCAGCCCGGTGGACGTCTTCTGGGAGGTCTCCAACGTACTCTTGAGCGGCGGACCCGCCGGGCGGTTCGGGGCGACGTTGGTGATCTCCGGGAGGGGTGCGAGCTACGCGGAGATGATCAATCGGATGATGGGATGGCAGATGGCCGCGGGCATCGTCCTTGCGGTGCTGGCGGCGGTGCAACTGCGTCCGGTCTTCCGGCGCAGGATGGCGCGGAGAGCCGGCCGCGCGGGCTGAGGGCGATCCTGGCGTCGCGTTCAACGGGGATCGCCGCGGCCGATGCGCGACCGCCCCATGCTCTGGAAGGAGCTGCATACCGGTGGCGCGCGGGGTTTCGCCCGGTTGGTCGGGGGCCTGCTGACGCTCATCGTCGGTGGCTTCCTGGCGTATTACACCGTATGGCTTGGCCTGATGGCTTACTTCGAGTTGTGGCAATACGGCTATGGCAGGCCGCCGAATCCGGGTGCGGCCCGGGAACGCTGGCAATTCTACGGGTTCCTGACGCTCGTCGTGCCCTTCCTCTATCTGTTCGGGATCATTGCGATTGCCGGATCGGCTGCCGCGGGGATCACTTCGGAGCATGAGGAGGACACCTGGCTCAGCCTGACGGCGACCGACCTGACCGGCCGTGAGATCGTCTTCTCCAAGATCCTGGGCTCGTTGTGGCGGTCGCGCCGGCTGGGTGCCGCACTGGGCCTGCTGGTGCTCACCGGCGTTGGACTGGGGTCGCTCCATCCGCTCGCGCCTCCCGGCGGCCCTGCTGGCACTGCTCGTTTACGGCTGGTTCGCGGCGGCGCTGGGAGCCTGGATCTCGATCCAGCTCCGTTCCACCTGGCGCGCGCAGTTCCTGACAATTGCCGGCCTCCTGCTGGTCAACGTCGTGGGCCAGGGGATTCTCAACATGCTCTCGCCTCACGGGTTTGCTCCGCAGTTGTGGCCGGGGTTCACGCCGTACGAAGTCAGCAAATTGATCGTGGGCCCCGACATCCTGGAACGGCTCTCGCGCACCGACTGGCCGCGGTTCTGGCGGATCTGGGACCTCGACGAGGGCCTCGGCTGGTTGACCATATTCAGTATCATGAGCCTGTTGATTTACATGATAGTCGCGGCATTGTTCACCTGGGATACTATGCGGCGCTTCGAGATCGTTGCGGGACGCGCGCGAAGGTCTCGGGGAACGGGGCCTGATCCATCAAAGTCCGACGATCGGATCGACAAGAGAATCGAGGAGCCGGCCATCGCTGAGCATTTAGCATAGCGGCTGAATAGGGACGGGTTCCCGGCCCGGACGCCGGTCCCGCGCCCGGCGCGGGACCGGCGTTCCAGCGCGGGGAGCCCGATAGCCGGACTGGATAGCCTGTCGTCTCTTTCCATCAGTGCGTTACTGTCCCGTGAAGCCCCTGCGCTCCACGTTCTGGTTCGGGACCTTGAAGAGTTGCTTATTCTTTTTCTTCTTCGGAGTGTTGGGATCGGGCGGTGGGACCTTCCCGGGCCGCGAGCCGGTCTTCTTGTCGAAGAACTGAACGGCATCGCTGTTGATGAAGCGGAAGGTACCCGTCTTGACGTTGAACTGCACGGCCTTGCCGTACGCCGGCGAGGCCGGCTGGCCGACGCCGTACTGCTGCGCCAGGGCGACACCTCGGTCGCCTTCTCCGTAGGCATAGAGTTTGTCGCTATCGGAGTCATACGTGGCGATGTCGGACTGGACGACCGCCGATTCGCCCTTGTTCACGATGACGTCATCCCAGGCCTTGATGAAGGTCCGGGCGGGTGTCGACTCCGGTGAGCCCGCGGGCGGCGGTTCCTGGATGAGCCGCAGGATCTGGCTGGTCATGTAGAAGCCATCTTCGGGCAAATGCTGGTCGAAGTCGAAGGACTCGTCCACGCCGTTGACCTGGGCGCGCCGGCACTGGATGTCGCCGAAGAAGAGTGCCCTTCGCTCCCGGGACTGATCGGTTTCCTGGCCGGTCAAGAATCGACCTTGCATCTCCCTTTCGAAGAAGATCTGCGTCAGGACCAACGGCGGGATCTTGCGAGATTGCGGGGGCGTCGTCGGCTGGGACACGCGCGAGGCGTTGCGGGAGGCGGGTGCGCCGGCGCGGGTCGGGCGCTGGCTGCCTGCCGATGTCCGTCGTCCGGCGCCCGCCGATCCGTTAGCGCCGGTCACGGCGCGACCCGAGGTGGGCGTGACGGATCGCGCGGGGACGGTCGCCCGGCCGTCGCGCTGGGGTTGGCGACCGACACGGTCCGCATCCTGGGCCTTCGCCTCCTCCGCGACCGGGCCGTCCTTCGTCTCCTTCGAGTCGTCGCTCCGATCCCACTTGTAAACTTGCCCCGGGCCGATCACCCGGAAATCACCGGTCAGGCGGTTGTAGTGGAGCTCGCGCTCCGCAAGGATGGTCTGCTGCTCGAGCACGAGGGGAAAGTCGGGATCGATCTTTCGGCTGACGGCCACGGTTTCTCCATAGCAGTAGATGATGCGCCAGGTTGACCCGGGGCTCGTCCTTGGCCTTGCCGTCGCCGTCCGAGGCAGCCGCATCGGCCCCCCCGGTCTTTTCAGAGCCCTTGGACAGCGAGCCGAGCTCACCGAGCGGGACTTCCCGGTCGGTGAAGACGATCATGCGGTCTTTGCACTTGAGCTGAGCATCATCGGTGATCGCGTTCGGGGATCCGAAGAAGTCCGCCCGACCCGCAGGCCGGCGGTTGGGGGTGGGGTCGGTGGTCCGACCGGTGAACTCCATCCGCTTCTTCCAGAAGATGGTGAGCAGCTCCTTGTCGGGAATGGGTCGGCCGGCGCGGGTGCGAGGCTTGGGTTTCGCCGACGGCTCGGTGCCGGTGGAAGGATCCGCTGCCGGCGGGCTGCTGGAGGACGTCCGGATCCGAGTACCGCGGCCCGGTGCCGATGCGGAAGAAGCGGCGGGGTCCACGGCCGGCGCGGCTGCGCCTCCGCTGGTTGCCCCGTCGGATTCGCCCGCCGGCTCCTCCGCCTTGTCCGCCAGAAGGGCTCGGTCGGTCCACTGGGTCATCACGCCCGGTCCATCGCCCCAGACCTTGTCGTGTTCCTGGTCGAGCCGAATGGTCTCACTACGGATCGTCCTGTCGCCGTTGGTGACCCGAGCCCAAGGTAGGGGGCCCGGCCGAGGCGGCTGATGCGGGTCGCGGTAGAAGACCCAGGCGAGCATCTTCCCCTTGCCCTTGTGGTTGTCCAGGTAGACCGCTTCGCCGGTGATGTCCTGCCGCTTGGGCTCGGCCTTGGTCCCGTCGGGGTTCTCCGGCTTCTCGGGAGGCGAATCCTGGTGCAGCGCGACGTTGCCTCGGAGCCAGGCCTCGCGGACTTCGGTGTCGGAGTCCTCGGATCCCGCGGCCTGGCCACCGGCAGTTCCCGCTGTGTCAGCCGCCGCGATGGTGCCGGTCGTGCCCTTCGGCTTGGCGACCGGTGCCGCGTTCGCCGCCGGCTCGAGGTGGGATCGAGGCCCGCGCCGGGCTTGCGTGCGACCGTGGCCCAGATGTGGTTGGCCACGCCGGTCATGGTGGGCTCGGCCGGCGGCTTCTGGGCTTCGGCGTCCTGGGCGGCCGCGACCTGACCTTCGGCGGGTGCCGTCGGCTGGCTCTCCTGGGCCGCCTCCGGTGGCGGGGCGTCGGCCGGGACCTCCGAAGGTGCCGATGTCGTCGAGGCTACGACCGGGGCGGGGTCGGCCTCGACGAAGCGGAGCTCCAGATCCTCGCGTCCTACCATCTTCCTGTCGGGGGCCAGGGCGTGGACATCGCGATAGGCCAGGATGCGTTTGACCTCGAGTCCGCCGCCTCCGAGCCCGCCGCCGGTCGTCCCCGGGTCGGCCGACGGCCCGCCATCGCCGGAGACTCCGCGGGCGGAGTCGACCGTTGGCGAGTTCGGCGCCCGGCGGAGCCCGTCGTGTTCCCCTTTGCGACTTTCGAGGGCTCGAGCCATACGTAGATACTCTCGCCCGAGTCGAGCGAGGTCTTCTGGGCCACGTCGACGAAGTAGGGCCGCGTGCCCGTCAAGACGACCTGTTTCTGGAGGAGCTGGGAGTCCGGCCCGAGGATGTTCGTGATCCTCAGCTCATCCTGCCAGACCGCGATCCGTTCGACCGGTTCCTGGAGGTCGGGCCGGGATTCGAGCTTGCCGGGGCCACGTGCGATGATATCCGCGAGGTCCACGTTGTTTCCCTGGCCGAGGAGGGTCGCGTCGAGCGTCACGACGTGGGTGACCCCGGTGATCTTTCCTTGCTTCGGCCTGGCTGCCTGGGCGCGCGCCTCAGGGCTGGTGGCCGGCGTGCTTCCGTCGGCGATCTGCGTCGACTTGTCGTCGGGCTCGACCGGTTCGCGGTCGATCTTCTCGAGCCACATCGGACGGGTCACGTCGCCGCGGAAATAGGTCATGTCGGGCTCGTATGGTGCTCGGCGCTCGTGGATCAGCTCATTGCAGCGCACCTTGGCGCCCTGCTCGCGGAGTTGGAGCCAGACGGCATGGCCCGTCGCATGGGCCCTCTGGAGGGTCAGGTTGCCAAACGGGCCCTGACTGGGCCCGGCCGCCGGGGCCGAGCCATCGCCGTCGTCTTTCCCGGCGCCCGGCTTGACGGCGTTCACGTCCGCCGCGGCGCCGGACTGGGCCACGAGCTCGGCCGGAGACGCGGTTCCGCCAGGACTGGCACCACTCCGGGATTCCGATCGATCCACGCCCACGGCCGACCGGCTGGCAGGTGCCGTTGCGTTGGGGTCGCCCGGGACCGCCGCGACCGCATCGCTCGGCCCGCCCTGGTCGGACTGGGAGGGCTTCGGTTGCGTCGGCTTCGTGGGCGGGACGAGGGTCAGCCGCAAGGTGTCGCAGTTGAGCTGATCCGGCAACAGGCCGGGATGGCCGAAGAGGGCGACGACGTTCCGCTCGAATCGGACGAAGGTGGGGGCCGGCGGCTCCGGAGGTCCGACCTCGACGGGGGGTGAGTTCTTGGCGAAATCGACGTGCATTGGTCCGTCGGACAGGATGTCCATCGGCGACGGACCGGCCGGGGCCGTGGGTGCCGACTTCCCGGATGATGGGCTGCCGGCAACCTGGAGGTTGACGGCGGCACCTTTCGCGGGGGACTTCGGTTTCGGGGCCGCGCCGGGGAATACGCCCGAGTCTCCCATGTCCCGCAACCGGACATGCACGTTCTTGTCGAGGATCGCGAATTTCGCCCCCCCGAAGCCCGAAGACGATTGGCCGCGCTGGGCATTCGGGTCCTGCTTGGTCAGTTGGATCAGCATGCCGTCGCCGATGGTCGTCTGGTCGGGATCCTGGAAGACGACGTGAGAAGCCGTCGTGATCTTCTGGGTCTCCTCGTCATATCGGACCCAGTCCATGGTGCCGACCATGTCGTCGGACAGCTTTCCCGGCGTCCCGCGCTCATCGCGGATCCGCACGTTCTGTTCGATCAAGGCATGCTCGACCTTGATCGCCTCGGTGCTCTCCTTCTTGCTCAGGCCGATGGGCTGGTTCATGTCCAGGGTTGCCTTCTCGGCGGTGAGCATCTGGTGGCTCTTGCGGTCGCTCGAATTCCAGATCATGGCAAACGGCTTCATCTTCAGCCGCTTGCCGTCGTATCGGACGCCGTTCTCTTCCTGGATCTCCTCGACGTCGAGGGCGAACATCCAGAAGCCGCGCTCGGCGTTGTAATAGGCGTAGAGATGATCCGACGTGACGCTCCAGTGATCCGAGCCGAAGGATTCGCGGGCCAGCGCGGTGGCCTGCTGCTTCGACTTCGACTGGCGCGTCGGGAATACGGAAGTATACGTGGAATGGTGAGTGCGCAACCGCTGGACCACGAACTCGAAGGCCCGACCGTAGGCGTAGTAGCCCCCCAGGAGCAGGAAGAATGTCATCCCGGCCTTGAGGAGGTTCTTGAACATTCGTCCTGAGCCCTTTGTCCTGGGTTAGCCCCGCCAGGAGGATCATCCGAATGACGTCACGCGTCCCGTGTCAGCTCGAGGCAGTGAGTCGGCTTATGAGGTGGTCTGAGGACCAGGGACGAACCCTCAGACCCATTTCCCTTGAGACTTCAGGATGACCTCGACAACCTCCCGGACGGTGCCGCGGCCGCCCGGCGCGTGGGCGACGAGATGGGCGGCCTGACGGACCTCCTCGGCGGCGTCCGCGGGACACGCGGCCAGCCCGACGGCGCGGAGGACCGGCAAGTCGGGGAGGTCGTCGCCGATGAAGCAGGCCTGCCGGGGTCCCAGGCCGAGCTCTTCGAGCAAGGCGCGAAAGGGGCTGGCCTTCTCGGCCGCCCCCTGGATGACATGAGGGATCTTCAGCTCGGCCGCTCGACGATCGACGGCCGCCGTCCGTCGACCCGAGAGGATCGCCGACCGCTTGCCCGCCTGATGCCAGAGGGCGAACGCCAGCCCGTCGCGCACGTGGAAATGCTTGGTCTCGTGCCCGCGATCATCGACCGCGATGACGCCGTCGGTCAGGACGCCGTCAACATCGACGATCAGCAGCTCGATCGGCTGACAACGCTCGGCCAGCTCGGCCCGGTCGAGCACATTCGTACTCATGGGCCGCTTACTCCTCGAAATCCGCGGGCAGGAGCCCGATCAGGTCGGTGACGTCGACGAGGCCGACCAGCCCGCTGCCGCGGTCGACGACCGGCAGCTCGCTGATCTTGTGCAACTTCATCACCTCGACCGCCTCGGCCAGCGTGGCGCCGACGCGGATGCAGTAAGGGTCGGGGGTCATGACGGCCCCGATGGGACCATCGAGATCGGCCTCGCGGCGCATCTCGAAGAGCCGGGCCAGGTCGCTATCGGTGAAGATGCCCAGCAGCACCGAGTGGGCGTTGACGATCAGGACCGCGCCGGAGCGTCGACGGGGACCGGCCAACCGGACGAAGACCGATCGAACGGACTCCTCGACGTGGGCCGTACGGAGCTTCCGATTGGTACGCATCAACTCTTCGACGCGCATGAGCTTCCGGCCGAGGCTCCCCGCGGGGTGGTTCAGGGCGAAGTCGTTGGCGGTGAAGTCGCGAAGCCGGCTGACCAGAAGCGCCAGGGCGTCGCCGACGGCCATGAGCACGGTCGTGCTGGCGGTGGGTGCCAGCCCCAGCGGACACGCCTCCTCGACCGATCCGAGTGCGATGCACAGATCGGCGGCGCGGCCCAGCGAGCTGCCGGCCCGCTCGGTGATCGCGATCAGGCAGGCCCCCAGCCGGCGTAAGGCCGGCACGAGACGCAGGACTTCTTCGGTCTCACCACTCTGCGAGAGCGCGATCACCACATCGTCGGCACGGATCCGGCCGAGGTCGCCGTGCACGGCCTCGGCGGGGTGAAGGGTAAAGGCCCGGGTACCGGTCGACGACAGGGTCCCGGCAAGCTTCTGACCCACGACGCCCGTCTTGCCTATCCCCGTGACGATCACGTTCCCCGTCGCCCGATGGATCAATTCGGCGGCCGCGCGATCACCTCACCCAGCCGCTCGCGGACGCGCTCGATCGCCTCCGCCTCGATCCGGAGCACCTCGCGCGCAAAGGCCAGGCCCTCGGCCTCGGTATCCGAGGCCAGCGACCAATCCGTGATCATCGCCATCGTGGGCCTCCCTGCCCCAGTCGACAACATCCCCCTACCGGCCCTGCCCACCGGCGGCCGCACCATAGCCCATCCCCGTAGAGTCGTCAACGCAGGCAATCTCGATTCGGTGATCATGAACCCCCTCAATTACCTTCTTTTACTGATCGGCTGAACGGGTCCAGAAGTTTGGCGAATCGGGCCGGGGTGGGCTTTCTCGGAGAACGCCATCTCACTCCCCATTTACGAGCAACGCGAGAAGGAGTTCATTCTCGTGATCACGAAACGCCGGATACCTCCCGTCACTCAACATCAACCCGCGATATTCCAGAAAATCGGTGCATTTTTCCTAGTCGTCTTTCTTTGCGTATTTTATCTGATTTTCTGTTGTCACCATTCTTGATGTATTCGTTATTTTCCGCTCAGACCATACAATCGTGGCTTCGTATCCTCGATTTCCTGCTTGTCGGATACGGTAGTGGCTTCGTTTCGTCGAGATCGTGCAATCTTGGACACCATTGTGGCTTCGTTTCGTCGTTTCGCCCTGGGCGTTTCGAGCACGTTCACGATCCATGCACTCATTGTTCTGCATTCTCGTTTCTGCTTTCTTTGTCTCTTTGCGCACCCCGAACGCCCCTGTGAAGTCCCATTATTCCTAATTATACGCACTTTGTTCGGACTCAGCGCCTGAATTCAGGAAATTCCTGGAATGGGCGGTGATGGTCGTGACGACGATCAGCCCTGATCGCCGTAAGTGGTCGATCGGAAGCGGACCCCTCGGAGTGAACCCGGGTCAGGTGGGACCGGGTCTCACTCTCGAGGTCGATATCATTCATGTAATTATGCGTGCGTGGATGGTGATAAGACGAAAGCTCGTCGGTAGTCTCGGATCGTCAGTGGCGCGTCTTCAAAGCAACTTCAGACTGCAACCCATGCGAGCGGCTGTCCCGCCTCAGCCGCGCCGCCTACAATCGCCGTTGCGGCATTGCTGGGACTGACCCGGTGGTGGCGGCACCACTCTCAACAACCAGGAGCTTCACCCTGCGCAGGCACGGGTCCGGACCGGTCCCCCCCAACCCTGAAGCGGACGAGTCCGCACCTCAGTGGACCGCCCCTTTGGGACCAACTCACACAGAGCCAGCGGCAAGAACTCGCTCGCCTCGTCGGGCAGTTGCTCGCCCGGCAGGGCGGTGTCGCCATGCACTGGCGGGCCGGGTCCTCGATCATCTATGAGCGCCGAGACGGGGCAACTCGCCGCCATCGCGCGTCGTGTTGGGACCTTCTCAGCCGCCCAACCTTGCGACACTGGTGGCGAATTCCCGTCGGTGGCCGATCGGCCGGAGCCTGGGAGAGATGGGGACCACGGTGAAGGGGAAACCCGCCAGCAGACGAATTCGCCACCAGTCTCAACATTCGTGTCATCAGGGGAAAAGTGACGGTCGAATCCGATTCATGACGATGTTCGTCGGACCTCGTGTGGCTGTCTTTCGGAGCGCCGGAGGGTTAAGCTCACAATTGAGTTTTTTGCGGAGGGATAACCTCCGATCCGTCTTCCGGTTATCGCTCTCCGCACAACTGAGCAAATTCGCACTCGCTCGCGCCTCGACCTGGGCCACCTGTACTGGCGTATAATTCCTCGCCCAGAACAGGAGACCTCGATGACTTCACGGACTCAACGTTCCAGCCCGGAACGCCAGGCACGCTCCCCGCCGCTCAAATCCTCGCCAACGAACCGTTTCTCCGCGGCTCGCTCGGCTTCGGTATCGCTCTTGTGGTAAGCCGTATTGCCGGTGCCAGCGTAGCCAAAAGCATCCGGCTCTCTATCTCTACACCCGCTCGGAGGGCAAGCAGATCGGCACCTATATCCCCAAGGCCCTCCACGACCCGGTCCGCCAAGCGGTCCAGGCCGGGCGCCGGGTCAAGCGACTGCTTGAGATGTCTCAGCACAACCTCCAGGACCTCGTGCAGCAGAAACAGTCCCTCGCGCAACGCCAGGCGCCCTCGGGATCGGAGGCCGCTTCACCGTGATGGCACGATTCTGTGCCTATGTCGAGAAGGTCTTCGGGTTGGGAGAGCGATTCTTCACCCTGACCGACTCTCGGCTCCGGCCTCGCATCCCCACCGCCGCGGCCTTCGCCAGTGCCTTTACGCTCTTCGCCACCCGCCGCCGCAGTCTCAATGACCTCGAGCCGGACCTGCGCATCCCCGCCCGGCTGCAGGCATCGTGGGGGCGAAGGTCCCCAGCGTCAACTCCCTCGGCCGCATCGATGCGCTGATGGACAGCCAACCCCTGAGGGACATGGTCGGCGACATCGCCCACCGACTCAAGCGGAACAAGGCGTTGACCAGCCACGAGGGCTGGTACGTCGCGGCGGTGGACGGCCATGAGTTCTTCTCGAGCCGGAAGCGGTGTTGCCCGGACTGCCAGACCCGGACCCTCACCGTCGATGGGGAGAAGGTGACGGAATTCTATCATCAGGGGGCGGTCTGCCATCTGATCGGTCAAGATCTGGCGCTGGTCTTGGATGTCGAATTGCTCCGGCCCGGCGAGGGGGAAGAGACCGCCGCCAAGCGACTCCTCGAACGGGTGTTCACCCAATATCCTCGCTTCTTCGATGTGGTGGCCGGCGACGCCTTCTACTTCGACACGCCCTTCATCAACTTCTGCCGGGATCATCAGAAGCATGTCATCGTCACGGCCAAGGGAGAGAATCGACTGCTGGTGCAGGACGCGGCGGGGTTGTTTGCCCATCAGCAGCCCGGTGGTTGGGTCGATGAGAAAGCGCAGCGCACCGTCCAGTTTGGGACGAGGACGGGTTCACCTCGTGCGAAGGCGTCCAGCAACCGCTGCGGTTCTCGCGCACCGAGGAGACCGTGCGAAAGCGAGAGCGGATCGCCGGCCAGTGGCAGGAGACGGACGAGACGACGACTTGGTCGTGGGCCACGACGCTGACGAAGTCCCACTCTCGACGCGCGGGCTGTGGCGGTTTGGCCATGCCCGCTGGGACATCGAGAACGATGGCTTCAACACGCTGGCAACGCATTGGGGTTTGAACCACTGCTTCAAGCACGCGGCTCAGGCGATCGTCAATTTCCTGCTGACGTCGTTCGTGGTATATGCCTTGATGCAAAGCTTCTGGCTCAGGGACCTCAAGCCGGCACTGTGCGCGACCTTGACACTGATCGCGTTGGCGCGGGCCTTGGATCGAGGCTTGGTGGGCTGCCGAGCGCCCTGGTCGGGTCGGTTGGTCCGGGCTCCCTGAGCTACGCTGAAGATCGGACCGGCATGCCCCGCGACCTGACCCCGCCACGATGCCCGTGGCGGCGGTCCCGAGGAGACTCTGTCCCCGACTCCAAGTCCGCGCCCCAGCACGTCGCGAAAGTGCTTCCCTCCCATCCTCTGCAAGCCGGAAAACCGGAAAACCTACGAAACTGAGCACGGGGGACCGTCTCGGTTGCTCAAGACCCCCCGAGTTGCGGAATCGCGGCGGGTTAAGCTCATTCTTGGCCAATGATCCCATCCGCGCTCACCCTTCTCAATCACTCCCGAGCAACGAGGCTCGAGGGTCGGTCGGGTCGTCGGAAGGGTGGTCCTCGGTACGCCGCCCATGAACGTCGTTACCCAGATCCTCTCTGCGATCGAGCAGGGCGACTCGAAAGCCGCCGAGCAACTTCTGCCCCTGGTCTATGACGAGCTTCGCAAGCTTGCCACCCAGAGACTGGCTCAGGAAAAGCCCGGCCAGACCCTGCAGGCCACGGCCCTGGTGCACGAGGCTTACCTCAGGCTGATGGTGGAGCCCAACCGTGAGTCCGAGGGCGCGGAGCCCCGCTGGGACAGTCGGGGGCACTTCTTCGCCGCCGCCGCCGAAGCCATGCGGCGGATCCTGGTCAACACGGCCCGCCGCAAGCGGCGGCTGCGTCACGCGGGCCAACTGCGGAAAGCGCCCCTTGAAGGGAACGAGCCGGCCATTTCGGCGCCGGTGGATGCGGTCGATCTGCTGACGCTCGACGAAGCCCTCGCGCGGCTTGAAGCGGCGTCACCCCGCCGGGCCCGGTTGGTGAAGCTCCGCTACTTCGCCGGCCTCACTCTGCCGGAGGTGGCCGAGATCCTCGGCATCTCGCAGTTGACCGCCGAGGCCGACTGGACCTATGCCAAGGCCTGGCTGAAACGCGAAATGGAAAAAACTTGAAAAAACCGTCGGGGGTTTCCTCTCCGGACGGCGCATTGGTGTCGGGAGGAGACATCCCGTGAACGAGAGCCAGATCTTCGGCAACGCCCTGAAGCTCGCTACGCCGGGTGAGCAAGCCGCCTACCTTGACGCGGTCTGCGCCGGGAATGACGACCTCAAGGCCCAGGTGGAGGCCTTGCTGAAGGCCCACGCCACCGACCCTGGCTTTCTGGAAGAGCCCGCTGGCCCACTGGGGGGCAGGACCCAGGCCCCTCCGCTCAGCGGTGACGCAACCCAATCGCCGCCCGCTCCGGCGGCGGAGCATGCCGGCACCGTCATTGGACCGTACAAGCTGTTGCAGGAGATCGGCGAAGGCGGCATGGGCACCGTCTATATGGCCGAACAAGCCCATCCCGTGCAGCGCAAGGTCGCGCTGAAGCTCATCAAGGCCGGCATGGATAGCCGGCAGATCATCGCGCGCTTCGAAGTCGAGCGGCAGGCGCTGGCGCTGATGGACCATCCTAACATCGCCAAGGTGCTCGACGCGGGCACCACCGGCAGCGGCCGCCCCTACTTCGTCATGGAGCTCGTCAAGGGGGTGCCCATCACCCGGTACTGTGACGAACACCACTTGACGCCCCGAGAGCGGCTGGAGCTGTTCGTTCCGGTCTGTCAGGCTGTCCAGCACGCCCATCAAAAGGGGATCATTCACCGCGACCTGAAGCCGTCCAACGTCATGGTTTGCATTTACGACGGCAAGCCGACGCCCAAGCTGATCGACTTCGGCGTGGCCAAAGCGACCGGTTCCAAGCTGACGGAGCGGACACTCTACACCGAGTTCGGGGCCATCGTCGGTACGTTCGAGTACATGAGCCCCGAGCAGGCCGTGCTCGATCAACTGGATGTGGACACGCGCAGCGACATCTATTCCCTGGGCGTGCTCCTGTATGAGCTGCTGACCGGGACCACGCCGCTGGAGCAGAAGCGGATCAAGCAAGTCGCGATCCTGGAGTTGTTGCGGCTCGTCCGCGAGGAAGAAGCGACCAGGCCCAGCACCCGGCTGGGTACGACGGAGGCGCTGCCGTCGATCGCGGCCAACCGCGGGACGGAGCCGAAGAAGCTGAGCGGCCTGATGCGCGGCGAGCTGGACTGGATCATGATGAAAGCGCTGGAGAAGGACCGGGCGCGGCGCTACGAGACGGCCAGCGCCTTCGCGGCGGATGTGCGGCACTATCTGGACGACCAGCCAGTATTGGCGGGGCCGCCGGGCGCCAGCTATCGGGTGAGGAAGTTCGTGCGGCGGAACCGGGGGCCGGTACTGGCCGCGAGCCTGGTGCTGCTGGCGCTGGTGGGCGGAGTGATCGGCACTTCGTTGGGGTTGCTTCGGGCCGAGCGCACCGCCCGAGCCGAGCGCCAGGCGAAAGAGACGGCCCAGCGTCGGCTGACGCAGATCGAGAAGGCCAATGAGATTCTGGGGTCGATCTTCAAGGACCTGAATCCGGAAGCCGCGGAACAAGAAGGCAAGCCGCTTCAGGCCCTGCTGGGCGAACGTCTCGACCAGGCCACCACCGAACTGGAAGGCGAGGTCATCGGCGACTCCCTGGCCGTCGCACGAATGCAATTAACACTCGGTGTATCTCAACTCGGCCTGGGCTACGCGGACAAGGCCATTCGGCTGTTGAGCAAAGCCCGAACGACCTTCACGGATCAACTCGGCCCCGATCACTCCGACACGCTCCAAAGCATGAACCAGCTCGCCTGGGGCTACCAGGACGCCGGCAAGCTCGACCTGGCCCTGCCGCTCTTCAAGGAGACGCTCGAGCGAAGGAAGGCGACGCTCGGCCCCGACCACAAGGACACGCTCCAGAGCATGAACAATCTCGCCCTGGACTACCAGGAGGCCGGCAAGCTCGACCTGGCCCTGCCGCTCCACGAGGAGACACTCGAGCGGAGGAAGGCGACGCTCGGTCCCGACCACGAGGAGACGCTCCAGAGCATGAACAATCTCGCCCTGGGTTACCGGGCCGCCGGCAAGCTCGACCTGGCCCTGCCCTTGTTCGAGGAGACGGTCAGGCTGACCAAGGCGAAGCTCGGCCCTGACCGGGCCCACACTCTCACCACCATGAACAATCTCGCCTTGACCTACCGGGACTCCGGCAAGCTCGACCTGGCCCTGCCGCTCTTCGAGGAGACGCTCAAGCGGAGGAAGGCGAAGTTCGGCCCCGACCACCCCGACACGCTTGGAAGTATGAACAGTCTCGCCCTGAGCTACCAGGACTCCGGCAAGCTCGACCTGGCCCTGCCCTTGTTCGAGGAGATCCTCAAACCGATCAAGACCAAGTTCGGCCCCGACCACGATCACACCCTCGTGGTTATGACCAACCTTGGCAGGGGCTACATCCGGGCCGGCCAACCTGTCAAGGCCGAGCCGCTCCTTCGCGAGTGCCTGGCGATTCGAGAGAAAAAGGAGCCCAACGCCTGGACCACGTTTGCCACGAAATCCCTGTTGGGCGCCGCGCTGCTGGACCAGAAAAACGATGCCGGCGCCGAACCGCTGCTGCTGGCCGGCTACCAGGGATTGAAGCAGCGCGAGGCGAAGATTCCCGCGCCGAGCCAGAGAGTCCTGATCCAGGCTCTGGAACGGCTCGTACAGCTCTACGAAGCGACGAGGCAGCCAGACAAGGCGAAAGAGTGGCAGCAGAAGTTGGCAGAAGCGAAGGCCGCGGTGAAGCCGGCGGCCAGGCCGTAAACCCGCTCAGAAAACGATGAGCGGACGCGCGGAACAGGAACAATGCGGCCGGTGAGTCCCTGGCCGTCAGGCAGAAAGTTCACCGACCCGGCCGGCCCCTGGCGCTCGAGTCTGCGCGCCAGGCGACTTCCGGCATTCGATCGCAGACTGGCTCGGGAAAGGAGACTGACGATGTGGTTCAATTCTTAACTGGCGTCGTGGAAATCGGTGCCCTCCTGGAGGCGGCGCCAGGAGCCGCGGACGACACGCCGGGGCACGCGCCTGTTCCTGGAGCACCTCGACGACCGCGTGGTGCTGTCGAATTACTCCGCCGCCAACGTGGCGGTCCTGATCGCCGACATCACCGCCTCCAACACGGCCGGCGGGTCCAACACCATCACCCTGACGGCCCCGACAACTTCGCCCTATGTCCTGACGGCTGTGAACAACTCCACCGACGGCGCCAACGGCGCTGCCGGTGATTGCCGCCAATGACACCCTGACGATCGTCGGCAGCGGCGACACCATTGAGCGGAGCACGGCCTCGGGAACGCCAAGCTTTCGGCTGTTGGACGTGGCGGCCGGGGCATCGCTGACGCTGGGGAACATGACGCTGCAAGGCGGGTTGGCATCGGGCTCGGGGATCTCGGCCGACGGCGGGGCGATTGATAACCAGGGTGCCCTGACCCTCAACGGCGTGACCGTGCAGAACAACATCGCGCAGGGCACCCCACCGACCCGGTCATCTGCCGGTCAGAACGCAGCCGGCGGCGGCATCTACTCGAGCGCCTCGCTGACGTTGGAAGGCAGCACCACGGTTCAGAACAACCAGGCACTCGGTGGTAGTAGCGCCGGATTGATGGCGGTGCAAGGTCGGGCACCGAGCGGCGGCAACGGGTCCGGAGGCGGGCTCTACGTTGCCGGCGGAACGGCCACCCTGACCAGCGTGACCCTGTCCTCCAATACGGCTCAGGGCGGCCAAGGCGTCGGCACATACTCGAGTGGGGGTACAGGCGGCACCGGCGGCAACGGGTTCGGGGGCGCGCTCGAGGTCGCTGGCGGCACGGTCACACTCAGCACCAACACCCTTTCTTCCAATGTCGCCCAGGGGGGCCAAGGCGGCGCAGGATCGGCGGGCTATGGCGGCCACGGCGGCAACGGTTTCGGGGGCGCGCTGCAGGTGAGCGGCGGCACGGTCAGCGTGTCAAACTCCGCACTGTCCTCCAATACCACTCAGGGCGGAAACGGTGGGACCGGCAGCCCCCCCGGCGGGGGTGGGCCCGGCAGCACCAACGGCGGGGCCGGCGGCAACGGTTTCGGGGGCGGGCTGGAGGTTGCCGCCGGTACGGTCACTCTGACCAGCGTCACCGTAACAACCAATCATGCCTATGGGGGCTCGAACGCCCCGGGCGACCCCTGGCCCGCTGACCCCCTGGGGGAGGGCGGCGGCCTGTACATTGCAACGGGGACGACCGTTTACATTGACGCCTTCACGCTGGCCCACGTCATCTCCAACACCGCCTCCACCAGCAACCCCAATATCTTCGGGACGTACATCGAGACGTGATCGTTGATGCGCGTCGCCAGCCACGGAAACCGCGGGAACCGAAGCAGCCGGTCCTGGCGGTTGATCGGCACGCCCAGAGATCTGCTCCAGCATTCGATCGCAGGCTCACTCGTGAAAGGAACGTGAGTAGCATTGGAATAGAAACCCAGCATAAGCTCATTATACGACGAGGTTTTTCGAGGCTAACGGGCCGGAATCAGCGTATTTTACGCTGATTTCACCTTGAACTGAACGTATAAGTAATCTTATGCACAAAATGTCCGAACAAGCAGGATTTAGGCGAAGTGGAGGGGGCATGACCACGACGCAGCTCCACCTGTTTAACTTCCTCTACCTGGTCCTCTCAGTTGTGGTCGCCATCCTCACTCGCGCGACGCCACGGCGCATCGCGGGTGCCCTGGCCGGCGGGGCCGCGACGGGTGTCGTGATGCTGGGCATCGTCGGCTTTGGTGAGCGCGTGGGGTGGTGGCACTTTACGATCCCATGGAGGCCGTACTTCCTGACACTGATGCTGATTGGCGCGACGCTCTGGGCGTTCATTTTCCTCGTCACCTGGCGGATCGCCCGCCGGTTCGGCTGGCGGGGGCTGGCCGTGGACCTGGTTGTCGTGGCAGTCATCGGACCGCTGCGAAACTACTGGTACATGAGGCAGTTCCCGGAATGGGGCAGCTACGGGCCGGGGATCGCTCCGGTCCTGGCGATCTCCGCGAGCTACGTCGTCCTCGTGCTCGTGGGCCACGGGGTGATGCGGTTGGTCGCCGGACCGGCCCGCGAGGACCGGCTGCGCGCCGCCCGTGGGAATCCTCCTAACCTCGCGCCGCAACGGACTCAGCCTACCACGGGCTTATTCCGGTTTTCTGTTCCAATGCGACCTCACGCCCCAAAGGGGATTGACCATGTTCTCTCGATTCCGCACCTGGTCTCGAACACGCAAGCCCCGGCCCGTACGCAAGGCCGCTCGTCGCCGGCTGGTCGTCGAGCCACTCGAAGAACGCCGGTTGCTCACCGCGCCTCCCGCCTTGGGCCCCGGGGCCGTCGTCAACCTGGTCCTGGCACAGCCGCAACAAGCGTCAGGCCCCACCGGCTACACGCCGGCTCAGCTCCGGCAGGCCTATGGCTTCGACCAAATCCCTGGCCTCTCGAACGACAACCTGGCGGGCCAGGGGCAGACGATCGCCATCGTCGATGCCTACGGCGACCCGAACCTCCGCAGCGACGTGCAGCAGTTCGACGAGACCTTCAACATCGGCGGAGCGGCCGGTGACCCCACCAACACCAACTTCCTCCAGATCGTCAACGAACACGGCGGTAACACCCTGCCCGCCGCTGCCCCCGGCTCGAGCTGGGACCTCGAGGAAAGCCTGGACGTCCAATGGGCCCACGCGATCGCACCGGGGGCCAACATCCTGCTGGTCCAAGCGGACGATTTCGTCTGGGCCAACCTGGACACGGCGATCCAGTACGCGGCGCGCCAGCCCAACGTCTGCGTTGTCTCCATGAGTTTTTCTACCGGTGCCGAAGCGCCGGCCTCCTACACAGGCTCGGCGGAAGACGAATACCTGCAGGACGGCCTCTACACCACGCCGGTCGGGCACCAGGGCGTCGCCTTTGTGGCCGCCAGCGGGGACTACGGCGCTTTCCAGTCCCCCGGAGAGATCGGCTTGTTCTTGCCCCAGGCGTCTCCCAATGTGTTCACTGTCGGCGGCACGGCGTTGCCCCCGGATCAGGACGGGAATCCAGACCGGTCCCAGGAGATCGGCTGGAGCCAGGGTAGCGATCCCAATGCAACCTATCTTGCCAGCGGGGGCGGCATCAGTACGGTTGAGACGCAACCGGCCTACCAGGACGGCATCCAGGCGGATTTGACCGCCGAGGGCTATCCCTCGGGCGGCTACCGCACCGTACCGGACGTCGCCTACGACGCCGATCCCGGCACCGGCGTCCCCATTTACGACACTCTCGACAACACCTCCCTCGGCATTGCGCCCGGTTGGTCGCAGGCCGGCGGCACCAGCATGGCCGCCCCGCAGTGGTCCGCATTGGTTGCGATCGCCGACCAGGCGCGGGCGGCAAAGAGCGAGGGCACCCTCGACGGTCCCAACCAGCTCTTGCCCGCAGTCTACCAGATCGCCCAGACCGACCCGAACGCCTTCCACGACATCACCAGCGGCAACAACTACTATCCCGCCGGGCCTGGCTACGACCTCGTCACGGGACTTGGCACTCCCAACGCCCAGTACCTGGTTCCGGACCTCGTCGCCGCCTACAGCACGCCCCCAACCCCGACCACGGTCTACTGGACCGGCGCTGCCGGCGATGACAGCTGGAATGATCCCGGCAACTGGTCTCTTGTCGATCATGTGCCCGGCAACGTCTTGCCCGGTCCCAACAACAACGTCGTCATCGACACCAGCGGCGTGACGATCAACCGTTTGTCCGCCAGCTACGACACGATCGGCAGCCTGAGCGTCACCGCCCAGAATGTAACGCTGAACCTCGACTCCGGCACCCTCGATCTTTCGGGCGCCGGCACCCTGGGCACATTCCAGGTCGACCAGCCCGGCGATGTCGTCAACCTGGCGGCAGGAGTGCTTCAGAACGCCACCGTGACTTCCAATACGACCATCACCGTTCCCAACTCGGCGATCGGTCTCGTGAACGGGGGCGTGCTCGACGGCGCGGTGCAAGTGCAGGGGTCCGGGACGCTGCAATTGGCAGGCAACTGGACCAACAACGGAACCATCACGGCCGGCAGCGGCTCGACCCTCATCCTGGGGGATTACTGGTCGGCGGGCGTCGACGACCCGAGCGCCGCCGGCGCTGCCTGGGTCAACAACGGCACCATCACGACCAACCAGGCCACCGTCGAGCTGGGCGGCTGGCTCACCGACACCGGCACCAACCTCGGTTCGCTCAACCTGGGCACCGACGCCGTCAACCTGATTGGCACTCTGGACAATGCCGGGCATACCCTGGCACTGGCACCGGGCGTCACCAGCAGCACCGGAAGCTGGGCGTTCGCCGGCGGTCGCATCGACGGAGGCGCCATCGCCACCACGGGAGGGGCCGCCCTCGTCAACTGGTCTAGTGCACCCGACGTCCTCGATTTGTTCAACTACGCGTTTAATCTCCTGGACGGCGTGACGCTGGATGGCACCCTGGACATGTCGAGCGGAAATAATACCGTTACTGTCGTTGACGGGCTGACCCTCAACACCGACCTGGACCTCTCCGCTTACAACGCCAATCTGGAGTTCGAAGGCAGCAACCCCCAGGCGGTGGGCATCGGGTCGGCCGTCAGCAGTGCCACTATCCACCTGAGCGGCCTTGACTCCTTCCTGGCGAATGTAGGTACGCAGACGTTGACCATCGACCCCGGGATCACCATCGCTGGCGGGAGTCCATACGGCGGTTTCATTTTCGGCTTCGAGCCGGGGACCATCGGGGAAATCGACAACCGGGGCACGATCGAGCAGAACACCCCCGGCGATCTGCAGCTCGGCGGCTTGGTCAACGACGGCACCATCACGGCCAGCCACGGCGGCGTCATCAGCCTCGAGACCGCGCTCCTTGGACTTGGGTCACCGTGGATCAACGCCGACGACGGTACGATCACGGCACGCGACGGCGGCTCGCTGGCCTTGTACGACAACTGGATCAACGACGGCCGGATCCTCGTCGATGCCTCCTCGTCCGTCAGCCTGGGCAGCCCGGTCACTGAGGGCAACTATTCTCCCACGCCGGGTTTGATCTGGTCCAATTCCGGCACCCTGGCGATCGCCAAGGGCGCCACGGTCAACCTGGGCGATTACTTCACCACCGACGAGTTCGCGGACCACTTCCGCCAGCTCGGCGTCAACCTCGACCTGTCCCAGTACACAGTCAACCTGGTCGGGACCATCGACAACAGCCCGGCCGACAACCCGCTCACCGGCGGCAACCTGGTCCTGGACGGCGCGACCGGCTCCCTGTACCTGTCCGCCGGTGTCATCGACGGGGGGACCATCACGACCACGGGCCGGCAGGAGCTGATCGCCACCGATGACAGTTACAACTACGATGACTCCGGCCCATACACCATTGGGGGCGGCACGCTCAACGGCGTGACGCTGGACGGCACGCTCGACATGCAGTCCATCCCCGCCGCCACGGCGACGATACTGAATGGACTGACCCTCAACGGCACCATCGCATTAACAGGGTCAGGGGCTGTCCTTGACCTCGGCGATGACGACTCCACTCCCGAGACCATCGGCGGCACGGGTACCATCCTGTTCGGCCAAACGAGCGCGGACACCCTGCAAAATACGAGCTATGGCACCATGACCTTCGGGCCGGGCATCACGATCCAGGGCGGACGGAACAGCTTCATTGAGTCGCCCAACGCCGCCATCGTCAATCAGGGCACGATCGCGGAGGACGCCTCACGGGGCGTCCTGGTGGTGGTGTCGCCGGACCCCTTCAGCAACGCCGGCCGGGTGACGGTCGGCCGCGGGGCGGCGTTCAACACGGGGACCGTCGCCTACATCCAATCGGGCGGGACCACCACGGTCGACGGCATCCTCCAGGCCGTCGCGGTCGATCTCGTCGGCGGCTCGCTCAACGGGACCGGCATGATCTGCGGGACGAGTAACTCTGTGGTCAACGTGATCAACGCCGCGCTGATCGTCCCAGGCGACCCCTTGGGCACGCTGACCATCCTGGGCAACTACACGCAGACGGCCACCGGCGTGCTGGTCATCCAGATCGCCGGCAGCAACCAGTATGGCCGGCTCGTGATTGCCGGTCGTGCCACGCTCGATGGCACGCTCGTGGTGTCGCTGCTGGACAACTACGTCCCCGCCGTCGGCACCACCTTCCAGATCTTGACCTTCGCGGAGTACACGGGTGGCTTCACCACGGAGATCGGTCTGGGATTGCCCGACCATCGGTCCTTGAAGCCGGTGTGGGGCAGCGGCAGCTTGACGTTAACGGTGACGAGCTGAGCCGGCCGAGCACCGTCACTTTCTCGCAAATGGATTGCGCACAGGAGACGAACCAAGTCGCTGAAGCGAGCGTGCGGTCGCCTTCCCTCGGTATTGTCCGCACCGGTCACTTCGCTTGGGAAGTCCTCTTACGCGATTCGGTCCGATGACGCCGACGCGCGGTATTCAGCCCCGTGCGATGACGCTGACTACGTTCCGACTGATTATCGCCGGAACTGAGACGGTCATTGACGTGGATCGGGTTTCTCGAAGGATGAGATACAGGCCGAGAATTCGTCAGCAAAACCGCTGGAAGATAGACTGGACAGAACTTTCAAACGACGCAGTATGGCTGGCCATCGTTGGGAGACGTTTGGTCGGCGTCTGGGTCGGTACGTACGCCCCCGCGGAACACGTCTGCGGGCGGATGGAAGATCATCTCGAGGCTACGTCCGCCTCCGTCGCCTGGAGATCGCATATACGGCCGAGCGCGTCTCGAGCAACGGGTCGTCGGACGCCTCGATGCCGTCGACCAGGTTTAGCGGGTCGAACGCCAGGGCGCGCTGGGCCGAGTCATTGTCGGCCACCTTGCCGGTGATCGACAGGACGCCGAGCTCGATGGTGGGCCGCTTGTCGGGCCAGACCTCCGTCGCGTCGTCCACCTTGTCACCCTCGCCCGCCAGTTGCACGACGATGCGGAACTTCGCCGGCCCCGCGGCCAGCCGTTCGCCCAGCTCGTCAATCAGGAAGTTGGGCGGTTTCTTGGCAGCCTCCTCGGCGCCCAGGAATTTCGAGCCGGCCTCCGGGCGGAGCTGGTAGCGGCCGAAGCGGGATTTGCCCTCGGCGTTGGTAAAGGAGAAGGCGTTGTTGCCGAAATAGGGCTCGGTGGCGAAGCTGGCCGGGACCGGCTTCGGCGCCGTGACGACCTTCATCGCCTTGGGGTGCGACGCCAGGAACTTCTCCACCGGAGTCGGCTTCGGCGCGTCCTTGCCGGACGCGGCGACGGCCTTGAGGAAGGCCAGGAAATCCTCGCCGGTGGAGACCGGGAAGCCATTGAAAGCGTTGGTCACGATGTCGGTGATGGCGCCGTCGGGGAGATGGAAGCGGACGGCCATTCCGCGTGGGCCGGCGTCGGGCACTCCGTCCGGGATGTCGGGGATGCCGGTGCTGTCGGAGAAGCGGACCGACACCTTGACCGGCCGGCCCTGGAGGTGAGGGGCCTTGGACAGCGTGGCGGCCGAAGCGGCGGGTGTGAACTCTCCCTCACACACGATGCCCTTGGCATGGGCGGCCCGGAACCCGGGATGCTTGCCGAACAGCGCGTTCATCGTGTCCACGATCTGCTCGGGGACGGACTTCTCGGGCTCATCCCCGCGGGCGATCCCACCGAGCACGGTCGCGGCGCCGATGGCTCGAAGGATCTCCCGCCTGCTGTATCGGTCGGTTTCTCTGGCCACTGGAGTCTCCGTCGTTAGAGTCTTCCTCCGTAGGGTCCCATCGCCGTGCGCCCATCTGGCGATTCCGGATTCCGGATTCGAGATTCCCGATTCCGGAATCATTCCCCTTCGGGAATCCGGGATCGCGAATCGGGAATCCCTCCTGGGTTGCGGCCGAGGACCGCTGACGAAACAACTTCCCGAAAACCCGCTGGTAAGTACGAGTCTGTCCTGGAAGCCTCAATGGCCGTCTCGTAGGGTGCTCTGTGAGCACCGAATTCGGCAAAGTACACCGGATCGGTGCTCACAGAGCACCCTACAAAGACCTTCCGAGATAGTCACTAAGTACCTCCGGAATCCGGGAAGTTATTTCGTCGGCATTCCAAGGCCGCGTCAGAGTCGTCCTCCGTAGGATCCCTGCGCCCTGCGCGCCTCTGGGGATTCCGGATTCCGGATTCGAGATTCCCGATTCCCGGATCATTCCCCTTCGGGAATCCGGGATCGCGAATCGGGAATCCCTCCTGGGTTGCGGCCAAAGGCCGCGTTAGGTCAGGGCGTGAATTGGCCAGGGATCGATCCTCATATTACGAGCGTGATCTGGCAAGTCAACGAGGCGCCAGGAAAACCGCGACGCGACGCGAGGGGAGCAGTCGGCCTTCGACTTCGATGACGATCGTCCTACAATGGTCCGGGGGTCGGGGAGTTGCCGCTCCCGTCGCCGGCGACGGTGCGGATCTTCCATTGTCCACCAGGGAGCCACCTTCATGTCGATCGACGCGCCGATTCTCGTCACGGGCGCTCGCCGGCCGCGTCGGCGGAGTGGGTCGCGAGGTGGTCGAGATCCTTCGCGAACGCGGCGCGCCCGTCCACGCGCCCATCCGCACCGAAGATGAACGCGCCGAGTCGCTCCGGGCCATCGGCGCCGAGGTCGTCGTCGGCGACCTTCACGGCTGTGACACTTCTCGCCGAACACCACTCGGTTCATGAACCGACGAGCGGGATTCCGCGGCAACCCTTACGCCAAAGGCGTTAAGAGCAAAGCCCAGGTTCGCCGCAGGCGCACCCTGGGTCGGGAACTTCCTCCCCAGGCGAACCGGAGCGTCGGGCTGGGGAAACCCCGTTGGGGTGCGCCGGAGGAGAGGGAAACCGGAACTCGGTGGCGACTCGACGTTCCCAGGGTGCGCCTGCGGCGACCCTGGGCTTTGCTGTGCAACGCCGTTGGCGTAGAGAACTCTGTCGAACCGAGGTGGTGATGAGCGAGGAGTGTCGAATTCTTCGTCGATCGCCTCGGGTTGCCGATTGTGCGGCCGACCTCTTTGCGCAGTAGTTCGCGATAACGCCCTCGGATCCGCCGCGCTGCTCCTCGCACCACATCCGCACTCACGCCGAACACTTCGGCGATCTCGCGATACGAGAGAGCCATACCGTCTTTCTGCAAGGCGCGTCGAATCCGCACTCGCGAACGGAGACGTCTGGTGCAGGAGACACGAACCACAGAAATCGGCGTTTCACGGGAGCAGGTCGAGATTGACCTTCGGGAAAAGATGGGCTGCGGCATCCTCGATCCGATCCACTTTCCAGCCACTGTCATCGGGAAGTGCACAGATCTCCTCGGGAACCGGCTGGTTGCGTCGCGCCTCGGTGACACGGAAGTCCTTCGTGGACTTGCCGTCGGGGCTGATCAGGAGATAACGCTTCAGAAGATAGGTCAACCGATCGAGCTCGATCAGAGCCTTGGAGAAGGTTTCCCGTCCGACCTTGGACAGCGGAGTCACGCGGAGGGACCAGGTCTCGGCCTCTTCCTTGACGAGTTCCAGGCTATACCGGGATTTCAGGTTCTCGGCGTTCAGATTCCAGAAGAACGGCAGGGCGAGGAACGCCGGGAGGCGTCCTCGATTTTGTGCGCCAATGGGCCTGACGATGTGCGTCTTCTGCTCGACGAGGAACTGGTGCATGGCGTCATCCGTCCAGATGATGCGCTCCCTCTGGCTTCCTTTTCCGACTCCTCTGACGACCTCAACGAACGCCCGTCCGCCGGACGTCAGGACGATCCGACCGGCCAGAGGTTCGTCCTCGTTCCAGTCAGGACGGCGGTCGCGCCCGGTGAACCGGACGTCCAGGCTCGTGCAGGCGGCCGATCGGCGGCGCCACTCGTCGAGGATGCGGCCGAGCCGGGCGTCGGCTCCGGGTTGAAGTGTTGAGTCCGGCGTGAGTTCGCTCCCAGGCTCGCGGATGTCTTCCTTGGGAATCGCATTCCCTTGAGGGTCGGACCCGCTCTCGGAAGCCCGTCGGAACAGGTCGTTTCGACGTCGCGAGTCGTTGGCATCCAGCGATCGCAGCGCGTCCTGCAACCCCTTGCGTCGCGCTTCGATGAGCGCATCCACCTGGTGGATCGTCCGGCCAGCTCCCTCCCGGTCATCCTTCTCGAGCTGTTCTTCGGCCGCCCGGAGCAGATCGTCGATCTCCTTCTCGGTGACCACGGACGCGTCGTAGAGGAAGGTCAGATGATTTCGATCCAGGAGGAGGTAGATCGAATCGGGGCCGGCGTACAGCCCGTGATCCGCGTTCGGCTCGGCGAAGTTGCAGACTCCCGCGAGGTACCCGTCCTTGGTGAACAATCCACCTCCCGTTCGACCTTGCTTGGGGGCGGTCTGACATTCGATCGCCTGATACCCAGGGTTGCCCAACAATCCGCGGAAGCGAGGGTTGGTGATGTGGGTATTTCCGGCCGTCGGGTCTCGGCCTTCCGAACAGCCGAGCGTGAGCATCTTCATCCGAGCACGCGGCACCCATCGCCGTGGGACAACCTTCGAAGTCGGCAACAGACGACCCGGTCTGACCCGGACCAGGCTGATGTCGCGCTCGAAATCACAATCGACGACCTCGCCATCGACGGTTTCGAGATACTGGATTTGCGCCGGCCCAGTCCCTTCGAAGAGGTCAACCTTCATTCGGTACGAGATCTCCCGGGGAGCCACTGGCCTGTCGAGCTTGAATTGATGTGCCGAGCTCAGGATGAGCGACTCAGCCGGCGAACTACGAATGATCGTCCCGGAACCGAGGCCGATACTCGCATCGTGGAGGATCTTGATCCGGACCACGGTCTCCCAGGGTTTGGCCGCGGGCGCACCCGGGTCGTCCGGCGAGGGTAGCGGCGACGCGGGGGAACTCGCCGGGACTGGGGTTGGCGTCGTCGGCTCGGCGAGGTCGCTCGACGATGGTTCCCCCTGGTTGGCGACTTGCCCGGCTTCACTCGGGATCAAGCCGATGTGGGGCACCGAGGCGGATAACATGCCGCAGACGACCAGCACGACCGCCGCAGCCAGCTTCAACTTGGAAAGGAACATGGTCTTGAGCACTCCTTCCGTGAGTACGAGGGCGGCGGAGGGGATCCCATCCGTCGCCGTGGACCCGGCGATGATTCGGGTGGCGAGGCGAGAGACTGTATCAACCGTGGCCGCGGAGACCGCGGATCGCGACGACTCGACCGAGATCGCCCCGGCGAGCGCAACCGCCGGTGAAACCACGCCGCGTCGTATCATCCGACTTCGCAGGTGCTCGCGGCCCCGCGCCAGGCGGCTCTTGATCGTTCCGACCGGTCGGCGGAGTTCGTGCGCCGCTTCTTCGTAAGTGCGTCCTTCCAGGTCGCAGAGGACGACCGTCGCACGATACCGATCGGGCAGCTTCGCGAGCTCTTCGTGAAGGATCGCGGAGGAATCGTCCGGGGCTTTCTCGGAGATGAGAGTCGTCGTCAGCCGGGCGACCTTGCTCTCGTGAGCCCGACGTCGAGCGGCGGCCGCCCTGGCGGTGGATGCGACACGACAAGCCACCCCGTGGAGCCAGGGTCCCAACGAATCCTCCACCCAGAGCGACCCGGCCTTGCGTGCCAGGATCAAGAAGGTCGCCTGGAGCGCGTCCTCGGCGTCGTGGTGGTCGCGGAGGATGTTCCGGCAGACGCGCAACACCATCGCACCGTGCCGACGGACCAGGGCCGCGAAGGCGACCTCGGCGTTCGGGTCACCTCGCGCCGTGAATCGCTCCACGAGCTGCCGGTCTGTCAGCCCGACGACCGTCCCGGCATTGAACACGTCATCGATCTGTCGAAGAATCCTGTTATCTAGGCCGGGCATCGCGAATCCGTCCTCCTCCAATCGGGTCTCTACGCAGTAATGTCGCGCCGAGGACCAATTGTTCCATCCTGTGGGATCTTCGGATCGGCGCATTCGAGCCTGCGCCGCCCCCTTTTCAGCTCGTAATCCCTTTTCAGCTCCTTCTTCGTGGACTTGCCGGCGGGGCTGATCCGAAGATAACGCCGAAGACTGGGAAACTCGCTACGTACCCGTTCGTTTCCCCTCCCGGGAACCAGAAAAGCATTGTTCCCTGGTTTGGGTTTTTTTGCTATGACACGCCGTCATCGGCTCCATGGAAGGAGGCACCCGCATGGCGGCAGTCATCCTACGGGGCGGGGAGCGGTATTGGTGGGCGGGCCAGTTGTTGATTCCGTTCTTTGCTGGTTCACCGTGAAATGGAAAGACCGGGTTTGGGTGGTCTGGTAGAGTGAACTTTTAATCAGGTAAGACCCTGCCGATTTGCAGTTTCAGTCAGGGCCGGCGCCTACTCGAGCGATCGGTGGATCGACTTGAGAGCGGGCCATGAGATCTGTTCGATCGTTCAATCAAGCGGAGCCACTTTTCCCGGTGGGGCGGAAGAGGCCCAGACCCATCAGGGGAACGATCACATGTCGTGATCGGCGTAAGAGGGCGTCGGTGACACCCCCTCCTTACCCTCCCTCAGCCGGGCTGAGTCAGACCGCATGGTTTGCGGCGACGCAGTCGGTAGTACAACACAAGGCCCAAGCTGCCGAATCCGGCGAGGACGAAGGAAGCCGGCTCGGGGACCGCGTTGAGGGCGACCAGGCCCTGGGCAACCGAACAATCACTGTTGAACGGAGTCAGCCAGAGCAGACTGTCCACGGGCGCGGTATGACCATCCAGGGCGGCGATATCGGCGTTGAAGGCGGCGATGACATTCGGATCATTGTTTGTCTGATCGAAGACGAAGTTCGATCCGTAGACCTGCTGCCAGATCGCCCCCTGGAGGCCCTCTTGCTCGGCCAACGTCGTTGCCGACGGCGCGAGGTTCGTCATTAGCCAGGCGATCTGGCCGGCATTGTTCATGAGATGGCCGTTGTAATAACCGGTGGTAGAAACGGTGGTCTTATAAGTATTGCCCACATAAATGTTGACGTCTTCCGCGATGCAGTACAGATACGGTAAGGCGACGCCATTGAGGGTCGAAGGGGTGATATTCCCTCCGGGCGAGGATTCCGAGATACCGTTCAATGTGAAGTTAAACGGGGGACTGTAGTTAGTTCCAACGTACAGGGAACCGGCCTCGGCTCGGCCTCCGGCGGACGCCGTCGCAGCGAGGACCAAGATCGCCAATCCCAGCGCGGGTCGGCCGATCCGACAGACGGGATTTGGCGCCACACGGCCGCTCACCGAGGCTGGATCGCACATCGCTTCCATAGGAATTCGCTCCACGGGTGAAGAATCGTTGATGCCCCATCCCGCCTGCGAGCGGACGGATGGTACTCAACATAAACAAGGTAATCAATAATCGTCCTTTTGGAATAAGTTGATCGTTTCTCGAACACTAATGATGCGGCCCTTCCACGCGACGATCGCGTGCGTTGCTTTCCTTGAACCTTCGTGGTCCGATGATGTTTCATTCCCTGATCTTTATTCTCGTCGGGTCACAGGGAATTCGATCGCGCGTAGAAGGCTTGGCTCCTGGGCCAGTATGGGTGGCCGCTGCCGCGATCGGATGCGAGCCCAAAGCGCCAGCGCGCGAATGGATCTTCCCTTCCGGAATCCACTTGCTGGCGCGTCGGGCTCGTAGCGTCTTCCTCCGTAGGATCTCTGCGCCGTGCCGCGCATCTTCGGAAGGGAAGATTCTCACGAGGAGGCGCGGAGGAGGACGCTGACGGTTAAGAATCGGATCGGGACTGATGAGGGATTTCTCCGCGTCCACCGCGCCTCCGCGTGAAATCCTGTTGGGGACGACGGGGTTGCGGACCGGCCGCGTTAGAGGTGGATTCAAAAGGGGGACAGGCACCTCGAAGACTCGGAGCCAGGCCCTGTTTTGAAACAGCGTGTTAGAGTCGTCCTCCGTAGGATCCCTTGCCGCTGCCGCGCCTCTGGGGATTCCGAATTCCGGATTCGCGATTCCGGATTCCCGGATCATTCCCCTTCGGGAATCCGGGATCGCGAATCGGGAATCCCGATGGGGTTGCGGCCGCAGGCCGCGTCAGCGTCTTCCTCCGTAGGATCCCTCGCCGTGCGCGCCTCTGGGGATTCCGAATTCCGGATTCGAGATTCCGGAATCCCGGATCATTCCGCTTCTGGAATCCGGAATCTCGAATCTTGAATCCCTTTTGGGGTTACGGCCTGAGGCCGCGTTGGGTCTCGCAGTCCCGCTGTCGTGACCTCGTCGGGTCGAGACGCTGGCATCGAGGTGATCGGCTTTCGTGGGCCGGGTCCCGGTCCGCGGTGGTGATGTTGCATGCGTCAAACACGTCGGGGATTCCGTGGATCCTCCCTACGACAACCAGTAGGATTCGAGAGGAGGGGAGTGCTATAATTCAAACTGGAGTCTCAGAGGGCTTCGGGTGCATCGGATCGGATCAAGAACTCGGGAGACGCGCCTCGACCAATTGTGAAGAATCGGTGGGAGGCGGGGCTGTTCCGCGAGAAGTCGGCTCGCGCGAGCCGTGGCACGAGACAACGGGACGGGGCGGGGGAACGTGATGCGACGGGACTTGGATGACGTGATCCAGGGTTGGCCGTACGACCCCGAGCCTGGGGAAGTCCTGGCGCGAGAAGTCCGGGCGCGCGACGGACGCACGGTCTTGCAGGTCCGGATCGAGCTGGGGGTGCTCCAGCTCGAGGTCGGGGGACGACCCGATGGCCTGCGGCCCCACGGCTTCGCGACCTATCTCGATTACCTGCGGCATAACGCGGCGGGACGAGGCCAGGCGCCGGGGGGTAAGGCCCCGCCGTGGATGATGACGTCGCACCAGTGCTCGGAGGCCGATCGCGAATTCATCCAGTTCTATCATCGGCGCGTGGCGTGGCTGGCCCTTCGTCGCTACGACAAGGCCATCCTGGACGCGGATCATACGCTCGCCCTCATGGACTTCATCCACCGGCATGGACTCGAGGACGAGTACATCGCTTCCCACGAGCAATTCCGTGGGCCCGTCCTGTTCCATCGCACCCAGGCCGCGACCGCGCTGGCGCTGGAGCGTCGACGGCCCGAGGAGGCCGTTGACGCCTTGCGCGAGGGGGTCGATCGCCTCTCGGCCCATCAACGGAACTGGTGGGACGAACACGACGCGGCCGAATCCCCGAACCCCGCCCTGATCGAGACCCTCCGCGGAATCGAGCAGGAGATCCGCAAGAACTTCTCGGTGGAGAAAACGCTGCGCGAGCAGCTCGACGAAGCCGTCGCCCGCGAGGATTACGAGCAGGCCGCCCGGCTCCGCGACCGGATCCGGGACCAGAGCCGGGCTCGGCGTTGATCTCAATACGCCGTCCAATCGACGCGATCCGCGGCGACCACCGGCCCTTCGATGCAGACGCGCCGCAGGTCCGTCGAACCGTCGGCCTGGCGAATCGGGGCGACGCAACTGAAACACGCGCCGAAGCCGCAGGCCATGTGGTTCTCCAGCGAGACGTCGCAAGCCACTCCATGACGTTCGACCAGTCGCGACAAGGTGGCCAGCATCGGGGGCGGTCCGCAGCCGACGACTCGGGCCGGATGCTCCCCGCGTTCCAGGCGGCGGGCGAGGAGGTCGGTGACGAAGCCATGGTGGCCGGCTGTGCCATCGTCGGTCGCGAGTTCGACCTCGATCCCGGCGCGGCGGAAGTCGTTGACGCCCGCCAGGAACGCGGCGGTCCGGACTCCGTAGAGCATCGTGATCGTCGGAGGAGTCTTTCGCGCCTCGGTGTCTCGAACGCGAGTGAGAGCCGTCGTGGTTCCGGACGGTCGCGGCAACTCCTGGGTTGATTCCCGCCCGAGCCACCATCGGCCCAGGGCCAGGAACGGAGTTTGTCCGATCCCGCCGGCCACGAAGATGACCGGTCCTGCCGGGGGTGGTCCGAAGCCATTGCCGAGCGGGCCCCAGACGGATATCCGCTCTCCCGATCGCCGCTGGGTGAGTGCAGCCGTCCCTCGCCCGACGACCAGATAGACGATCTCGAAGGCGACGGCCGCACCGGCGGGGTCGCGGACCACATCGTAGAGGGCCAGCGGACGGCCGAGCAAGGGGTCGCTCGTCCCTTCCGGTCCCGGCCGGATCATCACGAACTGACCGGGCCGGATCGCCCCCGCCATCTCCGGATCACCGAGCCTCATGCGGTAGGTGTCCCTCGCGATCCGCACGTTCTCCACGATCGGGACAAGCCGGGACATTGATCTTCGGTCCGTGCGAAAGCCTGACCGACTTTCATTATGGTCCATCGTCGTTCGTCTTCTCGTCGGGAACCGGACGGCTGGGCCGGGGTGCCGGCGTGCCGCGGGGTGGCCTGGGCTTCCGGGCCGTCGGTCGTTTTCGACCGGGACGGCCCGCGAGGGTCCGGCGGGGGCCCGTGGTGGGCGCGGGTTCCTCCAGTCCGATGATGCGGCGCCGGGGTGGTGCCTCCTCGGGTGGAGCGGAGACCGGTCGAGCGGTTTTGGGCTGGGGGGTTCGCGCCGGACGCTTCGGTTTGTCGGGAGGTGGGTTCGCGCCGATCGGAGCCCGCTTCGACCTGGACGCCGGTCCGGTCGCTGTGTCGGGTGGTGCGCCGGAATCCACCGCATGGCCGCGAGGGCCCCGGCTCGGTGGACTGCCGCGGGTGCCCGATGCGGCGGGGCCCCGATCGTGAGGGAGGACCGGTCGCGACCCGCCGTGGGACGAGCGATCGCGTGCGCCTGCGGGGCGTCTCGGCGGCCGGGCCGCTCCGGCGTCCTCCTCGCTCGCGGGCCGGTCACGCTCCCGACGAGGCGAGCGGGATGGTTCCGCGATGTGTGGGTGAGGTCGTTGCCGGTCTCGGGGTGGTCCGTCGCGACGCGATCGGGTCGACGATTTGGCATCGGCAAAGTCCGGCACCGACACCGCGATCCCGGACGCGACTTTGCGGAGCAGGTCGACCTCGTGGCGCGTCAAGGGCCGGCATTCGCCGACGGGCAGCCCCTTGAGCGTGATCGGCCCGACGGCGACACGGTTCAGCGCCATCACCTTATGTCCGAGTTTGGACAGCATCCGCCGGATCTCGCGCTTCTTCCCCTCGGCGAGGACCAGCTCCACGAGAGTGGCCTGGCCCTGGCGGCCCACGACCCGGGCCCGCTTGGCGCGGACCTTTCCGTCGGAGAGCCAAATGCCTTCGGTCAACTTGCCGATCGTCTCGGGGGCTGGCAGGCCGGCGACCAGCGCCCGGTACATCTTCTCGACGCCGTAGCGGGGATGCGCCAGCCCGTTGGCCAGATGGCCGTCGTTGGTCAGGATCATCAGCCCGGTGCTGTCCTCGTCCAGGCGTCCGACGGTATAAACCCGTTCGGGGATCTCGGGGAGCAGGTCGACGACGCGGGGGCGTCCGGATGGGTCGAAATTGGTCGATACGTAACCCTTGGGCTTGTTGACGGCGAAGTAGACGATCGGTTCCCGACGAATCGGTTCGCCGTTGACCGCGATGCGGGCCCGGGCGGCATCGACCTTCGTGCCCAGCAGACGGACCACCTTCCCATCAACGGTGACCCGGCCCTGGAGGACCAGTTCCTCGCAGCCGCGCCGCGAGCCCAGACCGGCCTGCGCCAGGACCTTCTGGAGCCGTTCCGGCTTGCCCGACTCCGAGCGGGAGCCGGTGGATGCCGCCGGCTGGCGACCGGCCGGGGCGGCCCTGGACCGAGCGCCCGAGGGTCGTCCTCCGGATTTTCCCGACGATCCCTGCCGAGGGCCCGGCCCGGTCCCCGGGCGCGGGCGCTGTCCCGGTCGCGATGGGTTCGATCCCTGACCTTTACGGTGGTTTGGACGATGATTGGCCATGGCTCGGTTCCACTCCAGCCCGGTGGAAACCGAGCCATCTAGATGCTCTCGACGCGGCGCGGGGACGCAACAAACGCGGGATCCGACGGTCGGGCCGGCGGCGATGATCCCATTATCGCCCAGGAGACCCGGATTTGATCAACCCCCTCGGCGATTCGGGAATCGTCATTCGTTGCCAAGGAGCCTCATTTCCAGGGTGTCTCGCGTTGACTCTCGCATCAAGCAGGCTGCTTGTTTAAGATGATACGCGATTTAACCGCAATCCTCCCCGATCGGTCGGCGTTTCGTGACATCGTTGTCTCCCAACGGAGGTCATCCGATGAAGCTCTGGGTGTTGTTCGCTCGCATGGTTTGTGTCCTCGCGCTCCTGATTGCGACCACCTCTCCGACCTGGGGACAGGTCCGGCGAGGCCCCGCTCCCCGATCGAAGGCGCGTCCCAGCCAGCCCGCTCGCAACACCGCGAAGGCAAAGGGGGCTCTCTCGGAGGCGGAATGCCGCGCGTTCGCCGACACCGTCGCCAAGGCTATTGCGACCGGGGATCAGGCCAAGTTGAATGGCCTGATCGATTGGGACGCGTTCTTCAAGAGGATCTCCATGGGCTGGGATATACCCGCCAAGGCGAGCCAGGACACGCTTTCCGGGCTGAAAGAGGGTATGCAACAGCCGACCGGAGTCACCGGCCAACTGATCCAGAACTCGAAGCAAGGGGGAAGCTTCAGCTTCCTGCGGACCCGACAGAACCACGGGCGCCAGGTGATCCTGTTCCGGATGCTCAAGCCGTCCAGCGAGGGTGGATTCAATTACATGGAGCTCGTCCCGCAACGCTCGGCCGATGGCGAGGTCCGCATGTCCGACATCTACGTCTACCTCAGTGGGGAATTCCTGAGTGCGACACTCCGTCGTGCCCTGCTGCCCATCATTTCCAGCGGTTCGCGAACATTCCTCGACAAGCTTCTGACCGGCGAGAAGGACTACGTCAAGGATTTCCCCAAGTGGACACAGGCCACACAGCTCCTCAATCAAGGCAAGTTCAAGGAAGCCCTGACGATCCTCAAGGCCCTGAGCCCCGAGACTCAGCAACAGAAACTGGTCCTCCTGATGCGCCTCCGCGCGGCGCAGGCGGTCGACGAGAAGGAATACGGCGAAGTGCTCGAGGACTTCGAGAAGTTCTTTCCCCACGACGCGTGCCTGGATCTCATCTCCATCGACTCGTACGTGCTGAAGAAGGACTTCGCGGGGGCGATGAAGGCGATCGACCGCGTGGATCGATCCCTCGATGGAGACCCCTACCTGAACGTGATGCGCGCGAATATGTGCGAAGCTCAAGGCAACTTGCAGGAGGCGAAGCGACTCGCCCAGAAGGCCGTTGACCAAGAACCCACGCTGCTTCTCGCTCATCAGAGCGTCCTGGGCTATGCCGTGGCGCTGAAAGACCACGATGAGACCCTGGCGCAGCTCAAGTCGCTCGATCAGACGTTCCAGATGACGTTCAACGACCTGACCAAGATCCCGGCCTATTCCGACTTCGTGAAGTCCCCGCAGTATCAGAAGTGGCTCGACTACCTCAAGAAGAAGGGCCAACCCGCGAAGCCGAGTCGGAATCAAAAGCCGGCGCGGCCCAAAGGTCGGCCCTCGCGGCCGGGCACCACGCGGTCCGGGGGCGGCGGATGACGCGATCTTCGCGAGAGGTCGAACGCCCGACGCGGGGTTAGGCCACAAACAGCGTGGGATTCAGGATTCCAATCTAAAGGGGTGTCCCGGCCGGCTGCTGCTGCGATAAGCAATGCAAGGTCCCCAGTCCGAGGACCAGGTTGACGCAGTGGACGCCGACGACCTCGCGGTCGGGGAAGACTTGGGCCAGGGTGTCGAGGGCGATCCGGTCCGCCGGATCGTTGAACGTCGGCACCAGGACCAATCCGTTGGCGATGTAGAAATTCGCATAACTAGCGGGCAGCCGCTGGCCGTCGAAGACCACGGGGCGGGGCATCGGCAGCTCCACCACGCGGAGCGGCTCGTTGTCCTGGTCGCGACCGTCCTGAAGGCGTTCGAGGTTCGCGCGAAGTGGCTCGTGATTGGGGTCGTCGGGATTCGGCTCGACGACGGTGACGACCGTGGTGGGATCGACGAACCGCGTAAGGTCGTTGACATGGCCGTGGGTATCGTCGCCCGCGATCCCCCGGCCCAGCCAGATGACATGCCGGATTCCCAGGGTGTCGGCGAAGATCCGTTCGAGCGTCCCGCGATCGAGGCCGGGGTTGCGGGCCTGGACTTCGCCGAGGAGGCATTCTTCGGTCGTCAACAGCGTCCCACGGCCGTTGACGTCGATCGCGCCACCTTCCATCACCACGCGGCTTCGATGATCTCCCCGATTGACCCGCGGCACCCAGCGCCGGAGCCCCAGCCACTTGGAAAACTTGCGCGGGAGGCGGCGGTCGGCGTGGTAGTTGTCGTACTTGGCCCAGGCGTTGAACTTCCAGTTGATGAGGCCGACGCGCGCGTTCGCCTCGGCCGATGCGTCGTCCTTGACGACGAAGGTCGGTCCCGAGTCGCGGAGCCAGGCCCGGTCGGTCGCCGCTCTGAAGAACCAGACGCGTCCGGGGTCGACACCGGCGGCGTCGAGCCGGTCGGACACCCGGCGCTTCATGGCACCGTCGCGGACCACGATGTGGACCGGCTCGGCTCGGCTCAGCAGGCGGACGATCTCGGTGTAAACCCAGGGGATCGGCCCGAATTTGCCGGGCCAGTCATCGCGGTTGTGCGGCCAGGCGATCCAGGTCGCCGCGTGCGGCTCCCATTCCGCGGGCATGCGATATCCGAGTGAGGCGGGTGCCTGCGTTTCTTCCATCGGGCTGACTCGTTGATGACCATGATTCTCATGAGTGATCAGCGAGTGTAGGCCAGGATTCGACCGGCCGCAATCGTGCGCCGACTCCTCGGTCGCGCGACAGATCAGCCGCGAGGCAAGCGATTCCGGAGCGGCAAGTCCCCGTGACGAGCCAGGACCATGTGGGCCAGAGCGATCCGGGGTCTTGCCTCCAGGACCCTCACGCGAGTGGTCGCCGTCTGGCGGGGCAGCTTGCTACCCACCCGTTGCCGCACGAGTTTGACGTCCGTGTTGTTGACGACGCCATTGCCATTGATGTCGGCGAAAATCGACGATGCCGGGCCGAGCCCCCGGGCTTTGGCGCGGACGTCGAGGACATCCCGTTTATTGACCACGCCGTCGTCATTGAAGTCGCCCGGGAGGAC
This sequence comes from uncultured Planctomycetota bacterium, assembly GCA_963845755.1. Taxonomy (GTDB): domain Bacteria; phylum Planctomycetota; class Planctomycetia; order Isosphaerales; family Isosphaeraceae; genus CAWJTV01. The sequence continues at coordinate 62,997 of CAWJTV010000029.1, read as the reverse complement.
GTTGAGCCGGCCGGTGAAGGTGGTCAATCCTGTGCCAGCGATTTTGATCGTGACCCGGTCGGATGTCTTGATGGGCCGCGACAGGAAGATCGTATAGTTCGTTCCGGACCCGGAGAGGCCGGCCGCCCTGTACCTGATGCCCCTGGCGCTGGTGAAGGTGAAGTCCGAAGTGGTCAGGGTTTCGGACTGGCTGAGCGTGATCTGGAAGACCTGGATGCCCAACCAGGGGAGATCGGTCGCTCGGCCCGCCGGCAGCAAGAGCCCGCCGGCAGCGGCCGGGAGCACCAGCGCCGCGGTCTGGGTGCCCCAGATCACGCCGACCCCGCTGATGATGGCCGTGGAGCCGGTCGTGCCCGAGGCGTGATTCGTCAGAGAAAATGCGACCGGGCTCGTCGTGCCGAGGATCGAAGCCGTCACCGAATAGGTGCCGCCGGTGCTGCCGGCCATCGCCGTCACCTCGGCGCCGCCATTGGCTCCGATGGTCGCGGTGGTGGCGCTCAAACTGGCCGTGGCGCCGCTGGACGGCGGAGTAAAGTAGACAATCCCTCCCTGGACTGGATCGCCCGAGGGACTTGTTACCTCGACGGCCAGCGGACTCGCGAACGCCGTGTTCGCCGCCGCCGATTGAGGACTGCCTCCCGCGATCATGGTGAGCGTAAAGCCGCGGTCCTGGAACGCGCCAATGTCGACATTGCCGCTGGGCCGGCTGATTCCGCGCTGATCCGAGAACGGGACCGGGAACGTGACACCCGTGATGGTACTGCTCCCGTTACCCAGCGCCGGGCTCCCGGGAAGGACGGCCATCGTTTGAGTCGCCCCGCCATTGAGTGCCAGCGCGCCGAGCCCCGGATTAGCCACGCCCACGATGTTGCCGTTGGTCCCGTTCGTCAATCCCCCCGAGCCGCCCGTGCCGATCAAGTTGTACGCGCTGGTGGCTGAGACGCTCCCGCCGCTGAGTGCGATGTTGCTGGCCGCCGAACCGCTCGCGGTGTTCAACGCGACGATGGTATCGTAGAGGGCGCTCGTGCCGCCAGCGGCGAACAGCCCACCGCCGGAAATGGAGGCGGTGTTAGCGGCGATGGTGCTGCTCAACGCGGTCAGCGTTCCATTTTGCCCATTCTCCATGTCGATGCCGGCGCCGGCGCCGGTGGCGGTGTTTCCCGCGATCGTGCTGTTGGTGAGGGTCAGTTCGCCGGAAAAGTTGTCGATGCCGCCGCCGTTGCCCGCGTTGTTGTTGGCGATCGTACCGCCCATGAACGTCAGCGAGCCGGACTGGTTCTCAATCCCACCGCCGTCGCCGCCGTTGGCCGAATTCCCCGTGACCGTGCTGAAGCTGATCGTCATCGTGCCTTCGTTCTCGATGCCGCCGCCATTGCCGACCCCGTTCGGGTTCTTGTTGAGCACCGAATTGCCGGCGATTGTCGAATTCTGGATCACCATCGTGCCCGAGTTCTCGACGCCGCCGCCGTTGGCGACCACGGCCGAGTTGCCGGTGATATTGCTGTCATAGACCGACATCGTGCCGGAATTATCAATGCCGCCGCCATAATTGGTGGCCGTGTTGGCGGTGACGGTGCACGAGCCGAGTATCAAGTTGCCCGCGTTGTCGATGCCGCCTCCCGATCCGGCCAAGCCGCCTGCGATCGTCAGACCGCCGATTGACGCAGAGACCCCGCTCGCGATCGAGAAGACCTGCGTCGAGCCGCCTCCGCTGATCGTGACGGGGGCCGGCAACGGAGGACCACCACCAACGATCTCGGTCACCGAGGTGCCACTCAGAACCAGGGGGCCCAAGCTGGCAGAAAGCGTGATGGTCTGAGCCGTGGCGAAGACCCCCGTGGTGTCGAACTCGATCGTATTCGGGTTGAAAATGCCGCCGTTCGGCGGACTGCTCACTTCCGGATTGGCGTTGGTGCTGATGTTCGCCCACTCCACCGCGGTCCGCAGGGTGCCGACATCCAGCGAGTCGGCCGTGCTGGTCACCAGGTAGAAGGAGCTGGACTCATAGGCGCCGATGTCGACGTTGAAACTCCCCCCGGCCGGTCCGCGAAGGCGCCCCGTTGATCGGTGCTGGGAATCGTCACCCCCGGGATGCTCGAGCTCCCGTCATCGACGGCCGGGCTGCCCGCCAGCAGCGCGATGGTCAGGGTCGGCCCGCCGTTGTTGGCCAGCGTGCCCAGGCCCGTGTTGACGACATTGACCTGGTTGCCATTGGTCCCGCCGGACAGGCCGCCGGTGCCGCCGGTGCCGATCAGGTTATTGGAGCTGGAGGACGAGACGCCGCCGCTGCCGCTGAGGGCGATATCGCTGGCCGTGGCGGTGCCGCCGCTGCCGGCTGTGTTGAGCGCGACGATCGTGTTGTACAGCGTAGCTGTCCCACCCGAGGCATCCAGGCCGGCCCCGCTGCCGGAGGCTCCGACATTATTGTCGGCGATGGTGTCGTTGACCGCCGTCAGAGTGGCCGAGTTGTCGATAGCGCCTCCCGCGGTCGTGGCGAGGTTTTGGGCGAGCGTACTGTTGGTGATCGTCAGCGTGGCTGCATTCGCAACGCCGCCGCCGTCGGCCGCGGAGTTGTTTGCGATGGTCGAGCCCGTGAACGTCATCGTGCCGGTGGCATTGTTGATTCCGGCACCGTCATTGGCGGCGGAATTGTCCTCGATCTCGCTATTGTTGACGGTCGTCATACCGCCGTCATTCTCGATGCCGCCGCCATTGTTCAAGCCGGAGTCCTGCACGATGGCAGACCCGTTGATGGTCACGGTCCCCTTGTCGTTCTCCAGGCCGCCACCGAGCTCGGCCGTATTACCGGTCAGGGTGGAGTCGGTGAGGGTCAGCGTCCCCAGATTCGCAATGCCGCCCCCGAGGCTGGACGCCGAGTTGCCCGAGAGGATGGAATCCTGGATCGTCAAGTTGCCCGAGTTGAGGACACCGGCCCCGTTGGTGTTGGTTGCGCCATCGGAGACGGTCAGCCCTGAAAGAGTCGCGGTCACGCCGCTGGCGACCGAGAAGACGCCGACCGCGTTGCCCCCGCTGACCGTCACGATCGCCGCACCGGGGCCATCGATCGACTCAGCCGTGCCCGCATTCGTGAGCGCCAGAGTCCCCAATCCCGCGGCGAGTGTGATGGTCTGATCGGTGGCGAAGGTGCCCCCCGTATTGAAAAAGATGGTGTTGGCCGCGGGGTTCTCGAGGTTGGTGGGGTTGGCGTTGCTGTTGAGATTGGCCCAGCCGATGGCCGCGCGGAGCGTGCCGGCGTCGGTCGAGTCGGTCGCGGTGGTGACCAGATAGGAGGAGCTGGCCTCGTAGGCACCGATATCCACGGTGGGGCCGCCATGCAGGCCCGCCGGTCCGCGCAATACGCCGCGCTGGTCGATGACCGGCACAGTGACGCCCGGGATGCTGGTGCTTCCGCCGTCGATGGCCGGGCTGCCCTGCAACAGGGCGATGGTCAAGGTCGGCCCGCCGTTATTCGCCAGCGACGAGGCGAGCCCCGGGTTGGTGACGCCGACCAGGTTGCCATTGGTCCCATTGGTCAACCCGCCCGCACCGCCGGTGCCGATGAGGTTGTGGGTACTCGAACTGGCGATCGAGACCCCGAGGCTGCCCAGCGCGATGTCACTGGCCTGGCTGCCGGCCGCGTTGAGGGCGACGATCGTGTTATCGAGCGTGGCCGAGCCCTTGCCGAGGTTGAGCCCGCCGCCCGAACCTCCGGGCGAAACCCCGTTCGCGGTGACGGTGGCGTTGATGGTCGTCAACGTCCCCTCGTCGTCGATGCCTCCGCCGACCCCATACTGGCCGGAGACCGCATTCGCCGCAATCGTACTGTTCGAGATCGACAGCGTACCGGTGTTTTCGATGCCGCCACCGGTGCCATACTGGTTGGTGACGGCATTGCCGGCGACCGTGCTGCCCGTGATCGAGAGACTGCCGGCGTTGTCGATGCCGCCTCCCGAGACGGCAGCCGAGTTGCTGGCGATCGTGGAGTCGGAGATCGTCAGAGTGCCATTGTTAAGGATCCCGCCACCGGAGGTGCTCGCCGAACCAGCCGAGATCGTGAGCGCCGAGATCGTGGCCGTCACGCTCGAATTGACGGAGAAAACCTGGGTCGAGCCACCTCCGTTTAGGTTCACCAGGTTTGCGCCGGGACCGTCGATCACCTCGGGACCGGCTGTCTCCGAAAGCGTCAGCGGTCCTGTCAAAGTGATCGTTTTCGACGAAGAGAAGACGGAGAGGTCGAACTCGATGAGGCTGCCAGCCGTGTTGGTGTTGGCATTGGCCTGGCCGAGGACGTAGACCAGGTCGCCGGTGGTTCCCGTTCCCGTGCCGTTGGTGCTGGTCAAATCGACCGTATAGACGGTGGGATTCCCCGAGAGGAGGACCCGGCCTTCCAGGCTCTCGGGCAGCCAGGCCCGACGGCGGCTGCCGTCGCGGCGCCGATCGGGCCTTGTCGGGGGTTGCAAGCGGTTCGACAACGACGACGCGCTCTTATTCCACCCGCCCAGCCATTGGCGAACCATCGAGCAGCTCCTCGGACGAGAATGCCTCGCGGATGAGACCTCACGGACCGCGCCCGTCGCGGCGCGCTCGCTCCCCTACCGGGCGAGTGAGACTCAGCCTGCGTGAACGGCGTCCCTGCCGAAGAACCCCCGAGACCCGAAGACCGCTTCGCAAGAAGTCGGAAGGAAGGGCCGGGCCAACGATCAGATCATCAGATTCGCGGATCTCATCCACTTTCTACAGCGGATCGGATCGGAATCAAGGGGACTCTCCCGCACAATCGTCAAAGAAAGTCCATTTATCCGGCCTTGAGGTGTTCCCGCGGCACTCGAGCTGCGCGTTGACGCTCGGTGCCGCTGGAATCTGATGTTGTCGCGGTTCGCCGGTCTGGGCAGACCTGGTCTGCTGGAATGGCGGTCAGGCGGGGCCACGTGTGGCTTGTGATGAACGAAGGAGCCAGCAGGGTACTTCGGGAGCACCGATCCTGGTCGCCGGCCCTGCGTGGTGCTCACGGAACACCCGACTTCGCCGACCCGGTCCCGGTGCTGGTGCAAGCGTACGGAATCCAATCATCAGGCGGTCTGACTAACGGAGCGGGGCGCGTTGCTCCTTCTCCGCGCAGACACGCTGCCACAACTCCTCGCGGTAGACGCCGATCTCGGGAGGGGCCGTGATTCCCAGCCGGATGGTATTGCCCTCGATGGCGACCACGGTGATCGACAACTCGCAGTTCGGCACCACAATACGCTCACCCAGTTTGCGGCTGAGGACGAGCATGTCAGTTCCTCCTTGGGTAAATCCTCTGAGTCTTCCCGGGCTGTCACTGAAGATGACCATTCGCGGGAAAACGATCCGCGATTCCTGCCTTCACTCGAAGAATATACGACATGGAAAAGACCCCGGGCCGAGGTTTTTTCGGATCTCGTCAGCAGGGACCTCATCAAGGACTCGCACGCCGGATTCTCGCAGTGTGAGTTTGTGCTTACTTACCATCGAATTCGTCCTGGCGGGCCCGTATGAGAAGAACCCGCTGCGGTCAGTTTACGAGGAGCAAGAGGGCCTTCGGGTTGTAATGCATCCGGATCGCTTCATCCTTGACGCCCATGCCGCGGAGCGAGAACCAGACGGCCTGCTCGATGAGCTGATCGCGCGGCACTTCGTAGTTGACAACGGGCGTCGGCGGGATGAGCGACAGCATGATCGTCCGTGCCAGGTGCCTGGCGAAGATGGCACCGAGCCTGGGATGGACCGGTTGATGGATCGCCTCGCCTTTGGCGGCCGAAACTTCCAGGCATTCTTCCACCTTGGTCATCCAGCAGGAGAGACTCCGCTGGAAGAAGATCCGGGCGAATTCTCCGTCTTCCATGAGGCTGCGCAGCATCAGCCGATCCTGGATCAGCGCGTCGTCATCCGCATTGCAGACCCCTCCGATGGTCTTGGACACCATCAGGTGCACGATCAGGGCGAGAGTCGAGGTCGAGGGCACCAGGGCCTTGATTCGTTCCAGTTTCTCCGGGTCTTGCTCGGCACCGCAGAAGCGCTGCATCGCCGAGTACAGTTCTTCCTTGTTGGGGAAGTGCTTGAACAACAGGGCCTCCGAGACGCCCGCCGCCTCGGCCAGCTCCCGGGTTGTCGTCCCATGAAACCCCTTCTCCGAGAAGACCCTCCGGACCGCGCGAATAATCGCCTGTCGGCGATCCTCGCTGGAAAGCTTCGAGCCCGATTTCATGAGAGCAGTTTCCTGGGTGTCATTCGCGGTGAGTTTATACTCACTCACCAGGTTCGTCAAGGGTCTGCCTGCGCCCCGATTCATCGAGTGCGATCCACCGCATGAGGCTTCTTTCGGCGGGCCTCACGACCTTCCGATCGTTCGACCCACCGTACAAGAGGCTTCTCGTACACCCTGTCAGACCCGCTTGACGATGGCCGCATTCCCGTCGGGCACCTCGGGCTTTTCGTAGTCGAACCACCGCGGATCGAAGTCGATCCGGCGCTTCTGGCGCATGGCGATATTGCTCGTCAGCGCGATCACGGCGTCGGCCAGGGCGACCTCGCCGCGACAGCGCGGTTGATGCTCGGTGTCGGCATGGTAGTTCGACGCGTTGCCGTGGCGGACGCAATACGCGAAGTGCTCGAGCTCCTCGCGGTAGCCGCGCGAGGGCTCGGCCGTGGCCAGGCCTCCGAGCGACGCGGCCTGCGTCGGGCCGGCCGTGCTGGGGCTGGTCTCCAGAGTCGGCTTGTTCCCGTGGGTCTCCATCGACACGCTGGTCGTCCGCGAGGTGAGCGGGTTGCCCGCCTCCTTGTACAGCAGGATCTCCTTCTCCTGGCTGACGATCATCGTCCCGTCCGATCCCATCACCATCTCGCCGTATCCGTCAAACGAGTTCGTGTTGATCGAGGAATACGTGACGATGATCCGGTCGTCCTCCTTCTTGCCGGGGAACTCGAAAACCGTGAAGACGTGGTCGTCGACCTGGCGGCCATCCTTGTAGAAGAACGTCCCGCCGATGCCGGTGACCGCCAGCGGATGCTTCTTGCCCAGGAAGATCGAGCAGGCGTCGAGCTGATGGCTGCCCAACTCGGCCATCAGGCCGGCACCCGTCTTGTCATAGAGCCGCCAGTTGATCATCTGGTCGAGGCTGTCGTAGCCGTACTTCTTGTAGTCGACATCCTTGTCCTTGAGGTTGTCGAGATACTGGCGCGCAATAAAATCGGGGCTGTTTTGCCGATCGAAGGTGGAACCGTACTTGGCGAACTCGATCTCCTCCATCAGGCCGGGATGGGGCCGTTTCCAGCTATCCCGGTAGACGATGCGCCCTTCTTGTCGAGGACGACCTCGGGCAACCCCGTCTTGGGGTCGATGATCGGAATGCCGTCCTTGTCCTTGGCGACCAGCGGCATGGCGTTGTTGCGATGCCAGAGGGCGCGGATGTGGCGGATCTCGCCCAGGACATCGTTCTGAACCAGGTAGTTGGCGTTGTCGTACAGCGCCGAGTAATGCCGCTGATGGCCCACGGCCAGCAGCCGGTTCTCCTTTCGGGCGACCTTACACATCTCCTTGCACTCGGCAACGGTGTGGCCCATCAGCTTCTCGGTGAAGACATGCTTTCCCTTCTTCATGGCCTCGATCGCTACCGGTGCGTGCAGCCACAAGGGCAGCGCGATGACGACCACCTCGACGTCCGGATCGTCGTACATCTCCTCCTTGGTGGCGTACTGCTTGAGCTTCTTGACGTCGGCAGGAGTATAGTCCTTGTGGTTCGTGAACTCCTTGACGGTGCGCTCCCGCTGCGAAGGCCGAATGTCGCAGAACCCGATGAAGTTGAGGTAGGCGCGGTTGTGGGAACGGATCATCGCCTGGCAACCTTCATCGCCCGTGCCGATGATCGCGGCCCTGACCGCGTCCTTGTTCCCCATATCCTTGTAGCCGAAATAGAAGGCGCCCAGAGCGGGCGTGGCCGCCACCGCCTTGAGCAGGTCGCGGCGGCGGAGACCGCCCAGCGCCCGATCGGCATTCTCTCGGCCCAGGGCCCGTTGCTCGGGAGTCAAGTTCGTCATGGATCGCTCCTTGTCTTCAGTAGGCGGTAGGCAGTGGAGATTCGGGGTACCGCGGGGTTGGGAGACACGCATCGAACGGAAGCGACTCGCAACTCTCAACCGATCGGGATCGGCTTGTGGTCCTCGGCCAGCTCGCGGTCGGTCACCGGTTTCGTGACCGGGCGATCGCGGGTCGGTCTTGCGTTCGGATTCGGTTCGGAAGGCTGAGGGGCCAGCCGTCGTCGGCGCCGGGCGCCGAAGAACAAGGCGTCGAGGCCGATCCAGTGGCCGCTCGGCGTGGTGGCGATGACCATGCAGGCGATCAACTCGACCAGGTTCTTGCTCACGATGAAATAGTGCCCCTCGGTCCTCGGGTTCGGGGGTAGGCCCGGCCACGGGGGCATGGACAGGTAGATCATCGCGAGAAACGCCGCGGCCCCGAGTGCCGCCAGGGGAGTCAGGAACCCCAGGATCAGGCAGACGCCGATCGCGATCAGCCCGTAGGTCGTCGCCAGGTTGATCGCGTCGAGGTGGGTCCAGGGCGCCCCGATCCCCCCGGCCTTCTGGAGTTGGTCGTCCGTCGCGAGCTTGGCGACCGCCGCTCGCAACGTCTTGCCGCGCTCGACCAGCGGGCCGATCAGCGAACGACGGTCCGCGTCCAGGCCTCGGCGCGTCTCCAGGGCTCGTTCGCGCTCGTACGACAACGCATTCGGGTCGTGCTCGATTTGCTCGACATGGTCCAGGTCGTGGAGATACTTCTCCCGCTTCTCCTTGTTCTCGAAGTCGTTGAACCAGAAGTCGATCCATCGCTCGGATTCATCGGCGAGCTTCTCGGCCTGGGTCCCCTGGGCCGGTTCAAAGCCGAAGTGGTTGGCGACCCGCGAGACGTCCGCCCGCCAGGCCGCCTTCAGCTTCGACTCGTCGAGCAGATCCCGGCCGTCGACATCGGGCACCATCTGCCGGAAGTAGGGCGCCAGTGGGCCGTTGGCGTTCCTCAAGTAAATCTCGGCCGAGAATGGCTCCTTGCCGTTCTGGCCCGACTCGTATTTCTCGATTCCCTCGTTCAGGAAATGCCAGCCGATGCCCACCCGGAGCAGGATGATGAAGAACGCCGCGAGGAATCCGGGATAGTTGCGTGCCATTCGTTCTTTGGTCCTTAAGTCCTTACCTCTTTGGGTCCTGGGATTGCTTGTGTTGCAGACCCTCGGTCTGGTCGTGGGCGGCAACGGAAACCCCCGCCCCCTATTATTCACTGCCTGTCGCGTACTGCCTACTGCCTACCGTTCCCGCGACATAATCCGATTCGCTCACGCCGAACGCGAGCACTCGCGGGGATCCATCCCCATCGGCCGGACCGGGCTCGACGATCACGGCGCCGATCTCGGGATGAGCCGCGACGTAGTCCGCGGTCGCGTCGGGGCCCAGGAGATAGAAGGCCGTTGACAGGGCGTCGGCGGCGGCGGCCGTGGGCGCCAGCACGGTCACGCTGGCCGGTCCGAAGGCCGGCTCACCGGATCGGGGATCGATGATGTGGCCATACGCGCGTCCTTCGGCCACGAACTGCTGGAATGCGGCGCCCGAGGTCCCCAGTGCCCGATTCCTCAGCCGGAACATTCCGAGGGGGGATTCCGGCTGGAAAGGATTGCGCAGAGTGACCTCCCAGCGCCCGCCGAACTGGCCGGGCGGCGACCCCAGCGCGAAGAGGCTGGACCGGCCGCCATGGACCAGGCCCGACGTCGGCCACCAGTAGCCCCGGAGCACGTTCGACCGCCCGGTCGATCGCATAGCCTTTGCCGATGCTGCCCAGGTTGATCCGGATCCCTTCGCGGTCGAAGGTGACCGTGTGCGGTCCGGGCTCGAGCCGGAGGTGATGCCAGCCGGTCCGGGCCCGCGCCTCGGCGAGGGCGGCCGGGTCGGGCACGCGCTTCGGCCCCTTGACGAACCCCCAGGCTTCCGAGAGCGCCCCGACGTGACGTCGTAGGCGCCGCCGGTCTCCCGGCTGAGATTCAACGCGTCCTGAAGCAGCCGGAAGAGCCCTGGCTCGACCGGGACGGGACCCAGGTGGGCCGAGGCGTTGAGCCGGCTCACCTCGGAATCGTCGCGGTAGACGGTCATCTGGGCCTCCAGCGCGTCGATGAGGTCGAGCGCACGGCAGGCCAGGTCGACCGCGCCGGGTGTACTGGCCGGCAGCCGGATCTCGAACGACGATCCCATCGCCGGACGATGTGCCCGGATCAGCTCCTGGTGGCTGCCCGCGGTCGCACCCGACTCGAGGCCCGCGGGTGCAGGCCGTCGCAGACGCAATAAATCGCGGCGACTTACGTCGATGCGGGGAGGTTTCACGGGTGGCCCCGACGTCCAGAGAGCAGGGGGGGTGGATGGCTCCTTTTCAGTATAACCCGAGACGCCCCCTCGAAAAGAGGCCAGCCTGGTCGCCGTGATCTAAGGTGGAGATAGAGAACCGCGCCGGATCTGGACCGAGACACCATGCAAGCCTCCGACCCTCCAACGACCCCGAGATGGACCCGTTCCGGCCGCCTGATGCCCGGACCCGGCGACATCGTTTTCGCCATCGTGCTCTTGCTGATCCTCATCGGATGTCGTCACGGCCTGTTCAACGATCCGGGGACACCCTGGCATCTGCGGTTGGGCCGCGAGATCCTCGCCACGGGCGCGGTGCCCCGGCACGACACCCTGACGTTCACTCGTCAGGGTGCTCCCTGGGTTAACCAGTCGTGGGGCTTCGACGTCCTGCTGGCGGTCCTGGTCGACCACGGAGGTTGGTCGGCGGTCATCGCCCTGACGGCGGTCGGATTGGCCGTGCTCTACGGCTCGATGGCGCGCGGGCTGGTGCGCGACGGTATCTCGCCCATGGTGGCCGTGATCGTCGCCATCCTCACCGCCGCCATCGGGTCGATCCATTTCTTAATAAGACCACATCTGTTCACATTTATGTTTTTCTATCTGACGTTAAGGGCCTGTCAGAAACAACACGAGCGCGGGGGCTGGGGAGTCTTCCTGGTCCCGCTTTACACGGCGATCCTGGCGAACCTGCACGGCGGGTTCGTGGCCTTGCCGATGATCGTGGCAACGGCCGGCGTGGGGCACGCGATCTCCGGGCCGTGGGACCCGGTGAGGCGCCGCAACCTGCTGAAGTTCACGGCGGCCTTTCGGCGCCTCCGGTCTGGCGGCGCTGGCAAACCCCTATGGAATCGGGCTTTACCGGCATGTCGTGACGTTATTGATCTCCAGCGGGGTGACGAGCCGGATCATCGAATACCAACCGGCCCCGTTCGGCAAGCCGGACGCGGAGGTCCTGGAGTGGGTGCTGCTGGCCCTGGTCGGGCTACCGGTCATCTCGTCGCGACGGGTCGATCGCTACCAGTTGGTGCACCTGCTGGTCTGGCTGCACCTGGCGCTGACATCGATCCGCAACGCCCCGCTGTTCGCCATGGCGGCGGCCCCGGCGCTGGCCGCGCTGCTCGATGGATTGCCGCTTTCGGCATCATCACGGCAATCGTGGAAGCGGGACGGTCGCGAGTCGATCTGGCCGATGGCGGCGACGGTCATCCTGGCGATACTCGTGGCCGGTCGCGTTACGCTTGGCGGCTACGCCCCCGAGAAATGGCCGCTCGCCGCCGTGGCGACCCTCGATCGTCAGCCCATCGCGGCGCGCCTGTTTCATGAGCAGGATTGGGGCGGATTCCTCGAGGCCGAGTGCCAGCCGATCCGACGGTCTTATCTCGACGACCGGTTCGAGCTGTTCGGCAAGGAGGCGATCGTCGAATACGTCGACGTCCTGACCGGCGGCCCGGCGTGGGATCACGTCCGCGACCGCGACCGGATCGACCTGGTCTGGCTCCGCCCCGACCGTGGCCTCGCCCGGCGGCTGGTCAAGGAGCCGGGTTGGACGGTCCTCCATCTCGATAGCGTCTCGATCCTGTTCGCACGCTGCGAGGTAGGAACGCTCGCCGAACCGGGCGGGACGATGGCCCGCCGGTAGGCATCCGGCCTTACTTTTTGGCCGCGAGCTTCCCACGAACGGCCTTGATCAGCTCGCCCGGCAAGGTGATCGTCCATTCCTTGACCTGGCCGGCCTGCGCCTCGAATGCATCGTCCATCCCGCAGAGATTGCGTTTTCGTTGAGGCCTGGAGCACCCTCGCTTCAAGAAACGCGTAAGGAATATCCTTGCCGGAAGCTTCATCCCGTGCGCCGGGAGTGATGCTGGGACCGCCTCCCATCGCGAGTACTTCGAATTGATCCGTTCCCCGGCCTGGTTTCGTGGCGGCGCGGGTCTGGAGGACGATCAGCCGTTCGGGTCGATACTTCCCAGCCTCGATTTCGATGCCGCCCGAATCGGAAAACTCGGGGGTCGAATTGAACTCGGCATAAACTCGGTTCGAGATGGCGGATGCTTCGGAACTCGCATCAGGTGAACCTGTTAGAGCTACGGGATCGGGCAGCAGAAGCCCTCGCTCTCCTCGTGAGGTACGCGCTTCGATTTGCGTGGCTGGTCTCCAGAAATAGGGATAATTCTCCGAAACGATTTCCGCTTGCTGACTTCCTGGCCCGCATAGGATCTCTCTTGATCGCGTGCTCTGTTGGTCTTGCGGATCCGACAACCACCACCTCGGTGGCCCCTGATAAGTGTGTGCCTTAAGCCGGAACAATGCAATCAGGTGAAGGTTCTGACTCGAAAGATCCTCCGGCCACGCCACCCGGACTCGAACCGCTCCTCGATCCGGGGGTCGCCTGGGACAACGGATTTGCTCGAAGACCTTGGTCCCCGGCACCGCGTTGAGATTCCACGACGCGAACCAATACCGCCCGTCATCGCAATCGGCCTGAATGCGGTACTCCCAATCACCCGGCCGGATGACACCGAAATCGGCCAGTCCCTTGTCATCAGTATATCGACGAATCGCCCCGTCTTTTCTCGAGCCGCCCTCGCCCTTGCCGAGCCAGATCTCGTATCCGACCGCGGGAGGTCCGTCGGGCTTTTCCACGGTCAACTTGAAACTCACGGGGATCCACTCGTCAGACTTGCGAGGGGTCTGTGGCGATTTGGCCAACGTCTCTAATTGCTTGAGGATTTCTTGATTGGTCCGCTGCGTCTGGTCGATCAGGACCAGATTGACCTGGGACCAGCGATTCGACTCGGACCAGACGAACCCGACCAGTCCGAAGCAGGCCGCCACCATCACGAAGCACGTTGCGATCAGGATGCGCTGAGCCATGAACGTCCCTTTCATAGCATCGAGCCAGATCCGGCCGGTCACGGTCGCCGGACTGCCGAACCGTGCGATCATACGCCGACGAGCCGCGCCCGGAGGCACCCCGCGCGGCTGCCCGCAGTTATAGGCGCTATCGAGGTCGTCGGTCAACTCATCCGGGATGTCCCGGCGCAGGAGGGTTCGTCATCATGGGACCAGGGGAGCCCGACGGAAAGGGTTTCGCCATCATCCCTGAAAAGGACCGAGCTATGGCTTAGCCACCTTGAGTTTCTCACGAACGACCTTGATCAGCTCGTCTGGCAAGGGGATCGTCCATTCGTTGACCTGGCCGGGTCGCGCATCGAAGCGGGTGGACATCCGGGTCCAAAACTCCGCGGGGAGCTTAACCTTAACACTTGAGGGCTGGGGCCTGAATTCGCCCATCGTCGCTAAGGCCGTCTTCAACTCCTTCTCGGTGGGTGGATCGTGTCGAATTCCGCGCTGCCCACCACCCCAACTATAACCCTCGGCGAGGACCTCAAAGTGCCTGATCGATTCCTTACCATCGGACGATGGGACCGGGCGTAGCACGGTCAGTTTGGTGAGTTGATAGTGGCACTGTTCCCACATCAATGTCCCACCAGGGTCCTTGACCTCGCGAATGTCGTTCGTCAAAACGTCCGCCCAGGTTTTCGGTGGGTTTTCCACGTCGGACCCCCACAGGTAAAGTCCCGGCCGGCTATTGAAGACCTCGGCCAGCGCAGGGCCGGGACCAGAGAGCACGCTACGGGTCTGGATATAGAGTGGCGCCGACATGCCGAAGGGCGTGGTGTCTGGCTGCTCGAGGGTCCATCGATGCTGGATCGTCCATTCTACCTCGTCCTGGACGATGGGTTTGGTCTGGAACTGTGCTTCGAGTATCAACCTTTCCTTTTCAAGATCGTTTGGCCACGTAGATCGCATTCGCAGGGGCACGCTCTCGAGCAGGTGCTTCGGAAAGACGATCACCTTGTCAACCTGGCGGCCCGGTTCGACACGGAGTTTGCCCGATCCGCCCAGCAAACCCGAAGCCCAGGTCTCGCTGAACTGATAATTGTAGGTACCGGGATTGACCAGACCGAAATCGGCGACGCCCGAACCATCAGTCGTCCGAGAAATCCAATTCTGCGGTCGCTGATCCGCTTGGGCCAGCATGATTACCACGCCGGCGAGAGCTGGACCAGCGGGAGTTTCCTCGGTCAGTTTGAAGGTCAGTGGGTTCCAGTCGAAGGAACGCGGGTTCCGGATCGCGTCGGACATCTCGCGCAACTGCTTCAGCATCTCCCGCTGATTGTTCTGGGCCTCCACGGCCATGCGGGCGGCATCCCGCTGAGCACGGATCGATTGCTGGGAGAGGATCCCGACCACCGCCAGGCTGGCGAGGGTCACGACCAGGCAGGTTGCCACGAGGATTCGCTGGGCCATGATCTTGCCTTTCATCGCATCGAGCCAGAGCCGGCGAGCCACGGCCGCCGGGTCGCCGAATCGGTTCAAGACGCGCTGTCTCGCTTCGACCGGACCCGCGCCGCGCAAGAGTTCGCGGCGGTAAGCGCAGCCGAGATGGTCGGCCAGTTCGTCGAGGATGTCCTGGCGCAGGCCGAGCGGCTCGTCCTCACGAGGTGGGGGCAACTCAGCAGAAAGAACGTCACGATCGTCCATGGATGAGGACCGAACTAGGGCTTTGCCGCCTTGAGTTTCTCACGAACGGCCTGGATCAGCCTGTCCGGCAAGGGGATCGTCCACTCGTTCACCTGACCCGGGCGCGCCACGAAGCTCCCGGCGATACGGGACCAGTATTCCATGGGGAGTTCGAGATTCTCGGACGGGACCATCGTCACACCGCCGAGAATCTCTGGCATATTCAACTCTTCCGCCGTGGGTGGGTCGGTCCGCAACCGCCTTTGGTTACCACCGTTCCAGGAATGGATTTCGGCGAGGATCCCGAATTGTCGGATTCCTCCCTTGCCACCAGACGGCACGATCGGGCGGAGTACGACCAGGCTGGTAAGGTGATAACTGCCGTGCTCCCAGTTCAGCGTTGGCTCCGGCCCTTCGATCGCGTGAACGTCCGTCGTCAGGACGGCGGCCTGGAAGTCGACCCCCCGCGTCGATTGTGCCGCCCAGATAGAGAGCCCCGCAGCTTGATTGAAGATCTCGGCTAACGCCATCCCAGGACCCATCAAAACAGGCCGAACCACGCTATACCTCCATGCCTCATGCTCGGCGGTGGGAGTTCGCGCGTTGGGTTCCGAGTTCCAACGATGAAGGACCCGCCACGACACGCCCGACCGGTCAACCGAATCGATCACGAACGGCGCTTCGAGTACCAGGCCCTCCTTTTCGAGATCCGCGGGCCAGGCACAACGGATGCGCACGGGCACGCGCTCGAGGAGGGTCTTGGGGCAGACGATGAGCTGGTTGACCTGACTGCCCGGTTCGACGCTGAGCAGTCCCGATCCACCGAGGTTGCCTTCACCCCAGCTCCTGGAGACTTCGAAGATGTATTGCCCGGGGTGAAGAATCCCGAGGTCCGCAATTCCCGAAGCGTCAGACGTCCGAGATCGACGCGAGTCCGCCGTGTTGTTCTGGTGGAGCATAATCGAGCATCCGACCACGGGAGGTCCGTCGGGGGTTTCCTCGGTGATCCGGAACTTCACGGGATTCCAGTCGGGCGAGCGGGGATTCCGGATCGCTTCGGACATCTCGCGCAACTGTTTCAGCATCTCTTGCTGGCTGGACTGGGCCTTCTCCCTCTCGAAGGCCAGTGCTCGTTCGAAAGCCCTCTGGGACATGACCGATCGCTGGTACACGACCCCGACCAGCGACAGGCTGGCCAGGGTCACGACGAGGCACGTCGCCATGACAACTCGCTGGGCCATGATCTTGCCTTTCATCGCATCGAGCCAGAGCCGGCGGGCGACGGCCGCCGGCTCCCCGAACCGGTTCAAGACGCGCCGCCTCGCTTCGACCGGATCCGCGCCGCGCAATAATTCACGGTGGTAAGCACAACTGAGATGGTCGGCCAACTCGTCGAGGATGTCCCGACGCAGGCTGGCCGGCTCGTCATCGCGAGGTGGGGGCAGTTCGGCGGAAAGTGTGTCGCGTAGGTCCATGGGTGCGTTGTCGGGTGCTCCGCGAGCCCCGTCTCCCTCTCACGCCACGAATTGGTGCTCGCAGAGCACCCTACGAGAGATCCAACCCGAGCCGGCTGGCCCGGCCGATCCCCAGCACGCCATTGACGCCCGCCGTGAAACTCAGCCACGACTGCTTCCGCGAGGCCAGCTCCGCCCGCCCGGCGTCGGTCAGTTCGTAATACTTGCGCCTTCGCCCGTCGGCCTCCCGCCATGAGGCGCAGCAGAGCTTCTGCCGCTCCATCCGGTGCAGCGCCGGGTACAGCGAGCCCTCCTTCAACTCGAAGTATCCCTCGGAACGCTCCGACACCGTCTGCGTGATCTCGTATCCGTAGCTCGGCCCTTGCGCGATCACTTCCAGGATCAGCATCTCGACCGCACTGCCCAGGAATTGCGAGTCCATACCTCGACCTCCTATGCATCGTTATCTAATACATAGAGCTTCGAGGTGTCGTTGTCAAGTGTTCGAATGAGGTAGGTCAGGCTTTGCAGCCTGACGTTGGCAGTTCGTCGGGCCGGAAAGCCTGACCTACGAAAGGACCCTCTTGCCGTGCGGGCCGGTCAGTCGTTAACTTTGGAACTCGATTTGCGGGCAAATCCCGTGGAAGTTTGAAGATTCACGATTCGAGTCCCCGCCTGGCCGTCCCAGCGTCCAGCCCCCATGCAGCCGAGCAACCACGGGGGTGTGCGGATCGAGGAGGATGTAACAGTGGCCGACCTTGACGCCCTCTTGGCGCGCGCCAAGTCGATCCGGGAAGACATTCTGAGGATGACGACCGAGGCCGGCTCGGGCCATCCCAGCAGCTCGTTGTCGGCGACCGAGGTCGTGACGGCGCTTTATTTTGGAGGGTTCTTGAAGCACGATGCCAAGAACCCGCACTGGCCGGATCGCGACCGCTTCATCCTTTCGAAAGGTCATGCGGCGCCTGTGCTCTACGCGGCGCTGGCGCAGGCCGGCTATTTCCCGCATGACGAGATCATGACCCTCCGCAAGATCGACAGTCCGGTGGAGGGGCACCCGAACATGAAGCGGCTCGCGGGTGTCGAGGCCTCGACCGGCTCGCTCGGCCAGGGACTTTCTCTCGGCGTCGGCCATGCCCTGGCCGCGCGGATCGACAAGAAGGGCTATCACACGTACGTCATGACGGGCGACGGCGAGCTCGACCAGGGCCAGAACTGGGAGGCCGCTGCGTCGGCCGCCAAGTTCCAGCTCGACAACCTCACCCTCATCGTCGACCGCAATCACTTCCAGCAGACCGGCCCCGCCGAGGAGGTCCTGAACATGGACCCGATCGACGGCAAGTTCACGGCATTCGGCTGGAAGACGCAGGTCATCAACGGCAACGACATGCGCGAGGTGCTCAAGGCCCTGGACCGGGCCAATGCCGTCAAGGGCATGCCGACCTGCATCGTCTCGTTGACGCATAAGGGACAGGGGATCCTCAAGCTCCTCCGCAAGCTGGGCGACACCAATTTCCACGGCAAGCCGGTACCAGCCAAGAACCTCGACGAAGCCCTGGCCGAGGTCGCCGCAGGCGGAGAGTAGCGAAGAGGCGAGTGGCTAGCAAGAAAGGTCCATACACATGGCGGGTGCTTCTTCCGCGTTGCAGACGAAACGAGAGCTGGGCCAGGCGACCCGTGACGCGTTCGGGCGGGCGCTCGAGGCGCTCGGGGCCGACCATCCGAACCTGGTCGTGGTCAACGGCGACGTCGGCAATTCGACGCGGACCGAATGGTTCGGCAAGAAGTATCCCGACCGCTTCTTCAACGTCGGGATCGCCGAGAGCAATCTCGTCGGCGTCGCGGCGGGGCTGGCCTCCTCGGGCAAGACCAGCGTGATCGCCAGCTTCGCGGCGTTCATCACGTGCAATGCCTATGACCAGCTCCGCATGTCGGTGGCGTATCCTCACATGAACGTCAAGGTCGTCGGCAGCCATGCGGGCATCTCCATCGGCGAGGACGGGGCGTCGCAGATGGGGATCGAGGATGTTTCGCTGGCGTGCTCCCTGCCCGGCTTCGTCGTCATCGTCCCCGCCGACGAGGACTCGGCCAAGGCCGCGACCGCCGCGATGATCGAGCACGACGGGCCGGTGTATCTGCGCTGCGGCCGTCCCGAGGTGCCGAAGATCTACACCGGCGGCTCCGCCAATTTCCAGATCGGCAAGGCGAATACGATGCGCGACGGATCCGACGTGACGATCGTCGCCAACGGCCTGATGGTCGCACCGGCGCTCGACGCCGCCGAGACCCTGGCCGGAACGGGGATCAAGGCACGCGTGCTCGACATGCATACGGTCAAGCCAATCGACCGGGCGGTGCTCGAATCGGCCGCCAAGCAGACCGGGGCGCTCGTGGTCGCCGAGGAACACCTTGCCCACGGCGGGCTCGGCAGCGTCGTCGCCATGACCGTCGCCGAGGTCCATCCCGTGCCGATCCGGTACGTCAACCTGGGCGACACGTTCGCCGAGAGCGGCGCGCCGGATGCCCTCCTCGAAAAGTACGGCCTCACGGCGGGCAAGATCGTCGAGGCGGCGAAGGCCGCCGTCGCGGCCAAGAAGCGCTGAACGTTCGACACTCCTCTACTGGGCTGTGTCTTCCCGCCGAACACAGATTCCTTCTATTCCCTGGGCTTCTTGCCCGGGACCGCCAGCCCCATCTCTTTCATGAGGATTTGCAAGTCTTCCCACGCATCCTTCTTGGCGGACTGGGTGCGGAGCAGGTAGGACGGGTGGTACGTCACGAGGGTCCTGATCCCCTTTACGCGGTGCCACCGCTTGCGTAATTGCCCCATCGTGGTCGTCGGCAGGATGTCGAGCAGGGCCGAGGCGGCGGTCTTGCCGAGCAGGCAGAGGAACTCCGGTCGGATCACGGCGAGCTGATGTTCGAGGTATGACGAGCAGTTGGCGGCCTCCTCGGGCGTGGGCGTGCGATTATCGGGAGGCCGGCACTTCAGGACGTTCGCGATATATACATCCTCACGCCGCAGTCCCATGCCCTTGGTGACCATGTCGGTGAGCAACTGGCCGGCGCGGCCGACGAACGGCTGGCCGATCCGGTCCTCGTCGGCACCGGGCGCCTCGCCGATGAACATCAACCGGGCCGTCGGCGTCCCGGTGCCGAAGACCGTCTGCGTGCGCGTCGCGGCCAGGTGCGGACACCGCCGGCAACTTGCGACCTCCAACGCGCACCCGGCCAGGATCGCGGGTCGATCGGCCGCGGGGACGGGCGGAGTCTCGAACCCCGATTCCTCGAATAGTGACGTCGCAATCGGCGGCAGGCTCGCAGCCGGTGCGCGGGGCGGTAGGATCGCCGACGGCTTCGTCGCCACCGGCAGGACGGGCTGCTGTGGCGGAGCCGGTTGGGGCGGAGCCGGCTCGGTGGTTCGCCCACTCGCCGGGATGGAGGTCAACCCAGCTCGGCCCAACGACTCCAGCCGCTGCCGAACCTGGCGGATCAATGTCCGCCGCTCATCCAGCGCTTCGTCCCATTCATTTGGCACCGTGCACGACCTCAGTATCAGACCGGATTCACCGCATTCCAAAAGGCAAGGGCTGGCCGCTTCGGTCGTTTCCTGCCACTCGCTACTTCATGGCTGCGGCACAAGGCGAGACGGCTTGGGATTGGGGTTGAAGGATCGCGCGACCCAACGTTTCCAGGAAGTCACGTCATATCCGAAATCCTGGCCCGTGAGCTTCTGGAGGGCGCTGAGGACCTCGACGTTCCGGTAGGTAAAGGTGGCGACCTTGGGCTCCGGAAGCGAAGGCCGCGAGCCGGGGGTCAGTCCCAAACTGGCAGCCACCCCGGGGGACGACAACTGGTACCATGGGATCGCCGACATGCCGTACGCGACGACGCCGGGTCCGACCGCCGGCGGCGTCTGGACGACAATCCCGCTGCTGTTCAACGCCTTGAGGGCCGGGGCGGGCCCCATCGGCGCGAGCGGGTCCGGGGGCAGATTGACCCCGGGAACGGGTACCATGATGATCTGTTGTTGTACCGTGATGAGCGCGGACACCAGGCGGGGGACGGTCTCGACGGCCTCGAGGTTGCCGAGTGCCCAGGCGGCCCGATTGATCACCTGGATGTCCTCGGACGCCAGGGCCCGGGCGAACTGGGCCGGCACTCCGCGCTCGTCGCGTTGCTTGAGGTGTTCGAAGGTCACCTGACGGACCTCCGAATCGGATTCAGCCAGCACCCGGCCGACCAGGGCCCGGGTGGCCTCTGGCGTGCCGATCGCCGACAAGACCAAGGCGAGCAGGATTCGCCTCGGCCGCTCGTCTTGCGCGAAGACGCGGACCAGCGGCACCACGGCATCCGCATCGCGGATCGACATCAACTGCGACTCGGCCTCCCGCCGCCGATCCTCCGGGCCGTTGATGATCGCCTGCCGCAGGAGCCTGATCCGCCGCAGCCAGGACGATTGCGACGCGTTGGTCTGGGCCGCCTCCTCACGCTTGGTCTTCTCCTCGGCGGTGATCCAGCGCCCTTGTACTTCACCAATCCCTGGGCGGCACTGAGGTCGTCCCGGGTCAGCCAGGAACCTTCCCGGTAAACGTGCCCGAGCTTCCGGTGTGCCTCATCGAGCGTCGAGTCCAGACTCAGGGCGTTTTCAAAATGGACCTTGGCCAGGTCCGGCAGGCCATGCTCATCGCACCACGACCCCAATTCCGACTGGGCCGCGGCCGTCGACGGATCCTTGGCCCGCTTCAGCACATATTCGTCCAGGGGACTCGCCTGACGAGTCACACGGACAATCTGCCCCTTGTGGAACGAGAGCGGATTCCGCCCCCTGAGCAGCCAGACCTGAACCCGGTCCTTATTCTTCGGGTCGGGCACCACTTTGCCCTGCACCTGGCCACCGCCTCGGAGGTCGATCAGGTCGGCCTGCGCTCGAGGTGTCTTCCAGGCGATCACTCCGGTCATCATCAGGAGACAGATCCCCAGCAGCCACGCGCCGTTCCCGCCCCGTCGCCGCGCTGTGGCCATGATTACACCTCCGTCAGTCGGTGAAACCTTGCCTCCGCATCGTGATCCCCACGCCCTATCATTGTAAGAATACCCCGCTTCCCGACGCAATCCGCCATCACAGGCCGATCTCATTTGTTGGGATGGGCGGGATGCAATGACTTCGGGGTCTGGAGAACTTTTCCATGAGCCAATCGGTGAACGAGCATCGCGCCACGGCGCTGGATTCGTTGAACCTGGCCGTGATGACGGTTTCGGACACGCGGACGCTCGAGACCGATACATCGGGCGCCTTGATCGTGTCCCTGGCCGAGGCGGTGGGGCATCGGATTGTCGATCGGGTCATCGTGCCCGATGAACCGGAGCGGATGACTCCTCTGCTCCGCGCGTACGCCGCGCGTGATGAGTTGCATGCCGTGTTGATCACAGGGGGAACGGGCATCAGTCCTCGGGACCAGACGTATGAGACGGTGAACGCCCTCTTGACCAAGCCGCTCCCCGGCTATGGAGAGCTCTTCCGCATGCTGAGTTATGCCGAGATCGGCCCGGCGTGCCTCCTGAGCCGGGCCGTCGGCGGCCTGGTGGGCCGGCAGGCCGTGCTTGTCATGCCGGGCTCGCGCGCCGCAGTCGATCTCGCGATGAGCCGGATCATCCTCCCCGAACTTCCGCACATCGTGCGCGAGGCGCGCAAATCGGTCGGTCCCATCAGCACTTGACCTCCGGCACGGTCGCAGGTATACATTCATTCCGCATGGGATATGAGTGTCCCGCTCTCATGGACTCCCGAGTACCACAGCCGGGTCATCCCGATGGGTTGTGAGAGCGAAAGAACGAGCCCACACACGATGGAGGTCACGAGGATGATGACGAGACGCGCCTGGATGGCTCTGGCCATGGCTGGCTTGCTGGCGACCGGCGGAGCGGTGCGAGGAGCCGAAGACAAAGCCGGGCCGGACCTGAAGAAGCTTGAGGGCAAGTGGAAAACGCCCGCCGGGGACGGGGGCACGGTCACCTATAGCTTCAAAGGGAAGAAGCTGAAGGTCGAGACGCCGTCCCGGTCCTACGAGATGACCGTCACTCTCGACTCGACCGCGAAGCCCGATAAGACGATCGACTTCAAGATCGACGAGGGCCCCGAAGATGCCAAGGGCAAGACCTCGAAAGGCATCTACAAGTTCGACGGAGACAACAAGTTCATCTTCTGCTTCTGTCCGATGGGCGACCGTCCTACCAAGTACGAACAAAACGGCTATGAGCAGATCGTGACCGAGTTGACGCGCATCAAGGACTGAAATGTTGTGGTCCGCCCGCGGGTCGTGACCGATCATCCGCCACTCCGCGTTGACCAGACGTAGAGTGCAATCGCCGTGGCCGTGGCCGCATTGAGCGATTCGACGCCGGGCTGCATGGCGATCCGGCGTCGCTCGCCATGGCGCAAGTGGTCCGGCAGCCCAGGCCCCTCGACCCCGACGACCAGGCCGAAACGGGCTGGGAAGGGCACGTCGGACAGTTCGGGGCCTGTGGTATCCAGGGCGATCAGGGATGCGTTCGCAACGCGCACGTCCTCGAGTCGCGGGCCCTGGAAGAGCGGCACCTGGAATAGCGCCGGGCCGGCGGCCCGGGTGCTGCGCGGATGAAACGGGTGAGCAGCCTCACGCAGCAGCACCACCCGCGCGACGCCGAACGCCGCCGCCGAGCGAATCACGGTGCCGACGTTCTCAGGATCCTGGAACGGGACGAACAACGTACAGCCCTCGGGCCAGGGATCGTCGTCGGACCAGGCAAGGATCGCCGGCACGCGCACCAGCAGGAGCGGTGCGTGTGTCCCTGACACGTCGAGCTCCTTGAACAACGGATCGCCCAGACGCAGCCACGCGATTGATTCGGAGGGAGGCGGCGGTCCGTTGGCGTCTGTCAGCCAGCCCAGGACGCGCTCCGGGAATCGCGCGAGGATCTCGTCGCGGATCCGGGAGCCCGCCAGGATCGCCTCTCCATGCTTCCGGATGCCCGGACCGGCGAGCAGGTCGCGGCACTGCTTGAACGTGGGATTGGTCGCGCTGGTGATCTCGCGAATGGAGCCGCCGAAGGTGACGGTGTGGTCGGTCTGTCTGACTCGCGACCGCGACGGCGGCTCTCCTTCCAACCGCTCATAGACCAGAAGCCGACGCTGGTGCGTCGTCCCGGGGATGGCATAAGCCTGATCGTCGGCCAGCCGGAAAATGCCCGCGTGCGACTCCCTCGCTTCGGCCACCTCGGTCTCACACTCCGGGCCTTTCATGAAGATCATCCGCCCGCCGGGAACGAGGCACGACGCAATGCGGTCGAGCGTATCGGGGATCGGTCCGACCGCCCGGCTGATCACACCAGCAACCGGTTCGGGATAATCCGGCCCGAGTTTGTGGGGATGGACCTCGATTCGCTCGAGCCCGAGCTGTTCGCAGACCTCGCGGAGAAACTTCGCACGCGCCCGCGCGGCTCGGCCAGGATCATCCGGACCGAGGGCCGGGCGATCTTCAGCGGGATCCCCGGCAATCCCGGACCCGAGCCCATGTCGATCAACGGCGACGGCAACTCGATGAACCGGAGCACCAGCAGGCTGTCAACATAGTGCTTGAGCACCATGTTCTCGAAGTTGTGGATCCGCGTCAGGTTGAGCTCGGCGTTCGCGGCGCGGAGCCTCTCATGATATCGCCAGAGCAGATCAAATTGTTGAAGCTCCAGGCGAATGCCGCACCGACTCAAGATGGTTTCGAGTGCCTTGGGTCCAGGTGTCACCGAACTTATCCTCGACGAAAGGACCCACCTCGAGTCCCGAGAGGGATTCCTCGATCCTTGTCTTGATCTGACATTTGTGGTAGGTTCTGGAGATCGCCACCCTGCAATTCAGCGAGGACCTTTTCGCAAGACCTCGCCATTCGGAATCGGCCCTCGGGAAACCCTGGGGACAATCTTCGGGCCAACGACGAGGACGTCAATTTGAGCATTATACCGATCTTTCGGCGCGAGCTGGTGCACGCCGTGCGTCGAGAGGGGCTTCACTCGCAGCGAGCCTACTTCGCGGGGTTCATGCTGGCGATTGTCGTGTGTACTTTCGTGGCCTGGGCGTACGCGGGAGGGTGGGAACTCCCGAACATTGAGTTGGTACAAGCGGCTGAAAGGGCGTTCCTACTCGTCATCGGTCTTCACGCCATGGCACTCATGGGTGCGATCTTGGTCCGTGCAACGATGACCATCGCCGGGGAGAAGGATCGCCGGACGCTCGACTTTCTGATCATCACGCGGTTGAGCGCGGCCGAAATCGTCATGGAGAAGTTGGCAGCGTGCCTCGTCGTATTCGCCACGACGATCATCGCGGGCGCTGCCGGTCATGCTGTTGCTCCACTTTCTGGGAGGCGTGGACTCTCGACTAATCCTCGTAACGTACGGCGGGATCGGAACTACGGCGTTCTTTCTGGCGTCCGTGGGGATCTGGTTCTCCGTCATGTCACCGGTCGGCCGCCAGGCCGTGAATGCCTCGGTACTCACGACCATGGCCTGGCTAATGGGCCCCATGTTCTTACCGATAGTCCTGTCCCGGTTCGGGCTGAGACTTCCCGATTGGGCCGCGATGATCAACGCATGGCTGATCGCGAGCAGTCCGATGTCCGTGATGATGAAGATTGCGATGGGCGTCGGGGCGTCGAAAGGGCTGACTTATGCGTTAGCCTGGATGTGTGGTCTCCAGGTCGCGGGTGGCGTCCTGCTGCTGATCGGGTCGATGGCTCGACTGCGTTCAACCTTTCGGGCGCAGGCCACTGGCGATGTTCAGGAGCGTCAACGGGCGCGGAGGCGCCTCGTCTGGCGACTCCGGCCGAGGCCCGCTGTCGGTGATGACCCGATCCTCTGGAGAGAGATGTACACCACGACTTCGAATGGCTTCATGAAGGCCATCGGCATGATCATCAACCTCGGAGTCGTCGGCGCGCTGGCGTACGCGACGTATTACTTCGCCCGACCCGCCGTGGTCGAGGTCTGGAGGTACGGGTATTCCTCCGGCGTGACCCGCTCCGCGAGTCCTGAGATGAACCTTTTCGTCCGCATGTTCATGCCCGGTTCGGACGCCAATGCGCCGGTGGATGTGGCCCGGACAGAGTTCAATGTGTTCTTGCGTTATGTAATGATCACAATCACGCTCCTAATGTCATTGATCGTTGCGGGCACCGCTACAGAGATCCTCATGCTGGAGCGCAGGAAAGAGACCTGGGGCAGCCTGCTCGCGACTCCCTTGTCGGCGCGCGATATCCTCAAGTCGACGATTCTGTCGCTGATTTGGCGTTTACGGGGGACTTTCGTGATCCTGGTGGTTCTGGGCACGATAGGCTTGCTCGCGGGCGCTGTCCATCCGCTCGGCTACATTCTTACGATGCTGAATCTGGCCGCATCGATCTGGATGTTCGCCGTGTGGGGAGTTCGAGCTTCCGTGGGAGCCAAGGATCAGGCCACGGCCTCGGGACGTAGCATTTATCTTGGGTTTCTGTTGATGCTCTTCCTGGTGTTACCTTTATTGCTCCCCCGCGGATTCAACTCGGTGCTCCTCGCTGCCGGGTCACATCCCTCCGTCGTCTGGCTGTCGCTTGTGTCCTATCGCGACGTCCACGACGCCCTTCGATACGGCACTTATCCCCCCTTGGAGTGGGTCGGAATTCACACGGGGAAGGGGGCGCTCCGTGTGCTCGCAACCTGCCTCATCGGGACCATCGGCCCGGCGCTGGTCGGATGGTGGTCCTGGCGTCGTGCGGTCGCGGACTTCGATCGCCTGGTCGGCCGCCCCTGGAGGGCTGAGCTTTCGCCCCGTCCGGTTTCTCGACGGAAACTCCTGCCGGCTCCCGAGTCAGGGTCCCCCCTGGCGGAACCGGGCGGCGCCGTTTAGGATAGGCCGCATCCGCTTAAGGAGCCCGAACGATCCGAGGATTGGCGACCACCGCTCGCCCCCTCGATCCGACGGTCGAACGATCACGAAGCAGTCTGGCGGCGCGTCCCGCATTCAGGGGCTTGTCACCATGGCTGCGAGTCTTCATTCAGGCATAGATGATCCGATCATGACGAATGCGACAATCACCCGCCCGGAGTGGAGCACGGTCATCGACCCGGTCCTGCAAAAGGAGCTGGAGCAGCACGTCCTGGTGACGACATGGGACAAGCTCCTGGGGATCGTGGACACGGTATATAACTGGGGCCGCCGCTCGGCGATGTGGCCGTTGGGTTTCGGCCTGGCCTGCTGCGCGATCGAGATGATCTGCACTGCGTCCAGCCGGTTCGACATTGCACGGTTCGGCGCCGAGGTCTTCCGCGGGTCGCCGCGCCAGGCCGACCTGATGATCGTCTCGGGGACCGTGACCAAGACGATGATGCCGATGATCGCGCGGCTGTACGACCAGATGCCCGAGCCGAAATACGTGATGTCCATGGGCGCCTGTGCCACCGGCGGCGGGCCGTTCAAGGAGGGGTACAATGTCGTCTCGGGCATCGATAAGTACCTGCCCGTCGATGTCTATATCCCCGGCTGCCCGCCCACGCCGCAGGCCCTGCTGAACGGCCTGATCATGCTCCAGAAGAAGATCGACGGCGAGAAGATCGATATGCCGTTGATCAACCGGAAGGGCAACACGCCGTGGTATCGCGACGATGTCGAGCGGGACATCCCGATCCCGGTGCTCGGCCCCGACCTGATCGACCTCCGCACGGTGGAGATCTGCGCCGAGCGCACGGCGATGGGCCTGATCGAGGCGCGCGAGGCGGGATTGCCGAAGCCGGCCAAGATTCCCGCGCCCCAGCCCGAGCCGGAATCGACCGAGGCGGCGGCGACCCCGACCGAAGCCGCCACCGCGGTCCCCAAGGCCCCGAGCAAGATCGACCTGATCCGCGCCAAGGCGCGCGGTGAGGCGGCGCCCGCGACCGATGGGGCCGCGCCCGCCGAAGCCAAGCCCTGCGGCGCCCGCCGCCAAGCCCGGCAAGAAGGCGAAGAAGGCCGAAGCCCGGCCGAGCCTCGTATGGCTCGGTGCCGAGAAGCTCAGCGAGCTGGCCGGCCGCATCAACGCCGCGTTCGGACCGGGGACGGTCACCACCATCCAGGCCGGATTGCTCGTCCAGACCGACAAACTGGTCGAGGTCGCACTCTACCTCCGCGACAAGAACCCCATCAAGTACGACTACCTGGCGAGCCTCCAGAGCGTCCATTACGAGGATTGTATCGAGGTCAACTACCAGCTCGAGAGCATCGACCAAACCGGGGACACTGATCGAGCTGCGGGTCCGCACCGCGGAGGCCGAGGGTCAGGGCGAGGTCCCCTCGCTCTATCACGTCTATCGCGGCGCGGACTTCCAGGAGCGCGAGGTCTACGACATGATGGGTGTCCGGTTCGCCGGGCACCCCGACCTCCAGCGGATCCTCATGTGGGAAGGTTTCGCCTACTATCCCCTTCGCAAGGATTTCCTGGAGCCGTACTACGAGGGCCCGACCAAGGTCTTCTCCAGCCGGGTCGACGAGGGGTTCGGCCAGCACTTCCGGGCCGAAGAGGTCAATCCCTACGGCTCCAACGTGAAGATCCCCAAGGACTTCAAGGACTGGGCCTCGCTCTCCAGCGGCGACGACCCCAAGGGCAAGACCCTGCTGCCCAGCGGGGTCGAGATCGCCGAGCTCGACACCGACCAGTTCATCGTGAGCATGGGGCCGCAGCACCCGAGCACGCACGGGGTGTTCCGGCTGAACCTCCGCGTCGACGGCGAGACGATCATCGGGCTCAAGCCGGTCATGGGCTACATGCACCGCAACCACGAGAAGATCGGCGAGCGGAACACGTTCCTGATGAACTTCCCGTTCACCGACCGGCTCGACTACCTCACGAGCATGGGGAACAATTTCGGCTATGCCCTGGCGGTCGAGCAGCTCATGGGCGACGACGCCAAGCCGCCCGAGCGGGCCGAGTACATCCGCGTGATCATGGCCGAGCTGACGCGGATCGCCAGCCACATGTGGTCGATCGGCTTCCTGCTCAACGACCTGGGCGCCTTCTTCACTCCGGCGCTCTACGCCATCGAGGAGCGCGAGCTGATCCTCGACCTCTTCGAATGGGCCGCCGGCAGCCGGATGATGTGCAACTACTTCCGGTTCGGCGGCGTCGCCTTCGACCTGCCCGAAGGGTGGATCGAGCGCTGCCGGGGGATCGCCTACGACCGGCTCGACAAGAAGATCGACGAGCTCGACCGCTACTTGTCGGGGAATGAGATCGTGCTGGACCGCGGCAAGGGAGTCGGCGTCCTGACTCGCGAGCAGGCGATCAATTACTCGACAGCCGGCCCGGTCCTGCGTGCCTCGGGGGTCAACTACGACATCCGCCGCGCGGCACCTTACAGCATCTACGACCGGTTCAATTTCAACGTCATCACCGCCCGCAACGGCGACCTCTACGACCGTTATTACGTCCGGCTGCTCGAGATGCGCGAGTCGGTCAAGATCCTCAAGCAGGCCGTGGCCGGGATCCCCAACGGGCCGATCCTCCCCGGCAAGAAGAGCTATCAGATCAAGGTGCCCGCCGGCGAAGCCTATTCCCGGGTCGAGAACCCCAAGGGCGAGCTCGGCTATTATGTCGTCGCGGACGGCTCACCCACGGCGTATCGCTACCACGTCCGCAGCCCGAGCTTCATCAACCTGACGGCATTGGAGTCGATGTGCCTGGGCCACACGATTGCCGACGTCGTCGGCATCCTCGGAAGCCTCGATATCGTGCTGGGCGAAGTGGATCGGTGAACATGGAGATATCGTGTCGATCCTGTTGCGATGTGTTCGTTACGATCCGGTGACGGCGGGCGCGGCCGCGTGAACTCCCGCATTCGGATCGAGTATCATGGGGTGGGGTGGGCTGGTCCCACCTCGTAATCAAGGGGCGAATCACATGGGCGTAGGGACAGGCATCATCCGGGGTCACCTGGTCACTTTGCGGCGGTTCTTGCTCACGTTCTGGAGGGACATCAAGGCCGGGCAGGGATTCACGCGGCGCGGTGGTGGCCCGTTGCTGGTCGACCTGTTCCGAACCCCCGGCCGGGGCAAGGAACCCACGATCACCCAGGATTTCAAGACGTCCGGGCTCTTCACGGTCGAGTATCCCGACGAACGGCTGCCGGTCTACGAGCGGTTCCGCGTGTTGCCCGTCTTGATCTACGACACCGAGGACGGCAACGTCCGCTGCACCTCGTGCAACATCTGCGCGAAGGTCTGCCCGCCCCAGTGCATCTGGATGAGCCAGGCCAAGAGCCCTAAGGGGACGGTCGTCCCACTTCCCGAGGACTTCTACATCGACATGGACGTCTGCATGAACTGCGGACTTTGTTCCGAATACTGCCCGTTCGACGCGATCAAGATGGACCACAACTTCGAGCTGTCGAACTACGAGCGGCACCAGACCCACATCTTCAACCTCCAGGACCTGCTGGTCTCGAGCGACTTCTACGCCAAGACCCATCCCGAGGCCTGGAACAGCGCCGACGAGACCACCGAGCGGAACAAGGTGGCCAAGAAGAAGGACCAGCGGCTCCAGAAAGCCCTGGGCGCGTCCAAAGCTGCTCCCGCGGCCGCCGCCAAGCCCGCGCCGGCCAAGCCGGTCAAGGTGTGATGTGCCATCGTTAGTATGCGGGTGAGGCCGGGCACGGCGATGGATCGATCTGGCTGACCCGGATCCGGGGAACTGGTATCCTCAAGGGCAGGCATCCCGATCATCATGTAACCGGGAAGAGGATGGCGGATCTTGGAGACCAGCTTCCAGGAATTCCTGCGACAGAAAACTGAAGGCTCGGATTGGAAGGATCGAAGGCAACGCCGACGGGAATGGCTCGACGCCCTTAATCGCCTCTTCGACCAGATCCGGGAGTTTGATTCGTGAGGCGGACCCGGACGGTCTCCTCGAAGTCGTGTCGTATGAAGTCGAGCGCGTCGAGGATCGCCTGGGCGTCTACGACGCGCCGGCGGTCAAGATCCGCCTCGACTTCGACTTCGTTGACATCCAGCCCGTGGGCCGTTTCGTCGACTGGGCCCTTGTTCCTCCAGCACTTGCAGGCACGATTGCGGAAAACCGAAGAGATGTGGCGACCTTTCCGGAGGCCGCGTCGACATGACCAACGGAGAAGGGAGACACTATACTGTTCCGTAGCATCACTGGCGGTCGGGATTTCTGGTACGCGGTAGCGGGCGATCAAGGCGTGCCGAAGCCGCTCGACCCGATTTGGCTCCAATTCATCCTGCGGGATTTGCTCGGATGATCCGAGTCGCTCGATGATGCCTGGGAGTGGTATCTCGCGGTCCGGATGCTCGCCCTCGACATCAGGAAACTGGCAGGGAAGTGGAACGACCCGGCGCTGGAAACGGTATTGGGCCGCGACAACCGTCTTCGCCATCGCACCGAGGCGGATCTTCTAGACCGGGCGTCAATGATTCTGGACGACCTCGATGATCTTGCAGTCCTCGTGTTGTTCTCGGTCTTCGAGGCGAATGTCCGTGCTCGGGCGAGTGTGGATGTCGAACGGGAAACATCGTCGATCCAACATCCTGCCGTGCTACGTGCCGTCAACGACCTCAAGGAGGCCATCGAGAACGGGAGCTTCGGCAAAGTCACCGGCGGCATACAAGGCGATGGACGTTGATCTGACCGCCCAGATCAACCAGGTCCGGAAGTTCCGGAATCGGGTCGCCCACGGCCGTCGGGACGAACCCGAAAATCGTGTGGAACCGGAGGGCGCGGTCGACCGGCTCCGGCGCTACCTCGCCCGCCTGGCGGAGGTCGAGGCAGCTTCGATCGTCTCGTTGTCGCCGATCGAGCCGTCCTTGGACACGCCACCGGAGCCGATGCCCCCTGGAGAGTAAGACGCGCCCTCAGAACCCTTTCTTGGCCCACACGATCGGTTTGACTTGTCTCTCTCCGGTCGAATCTGACATGCTGGCTGAATCGAGTCGGTGGTTCCAAAGCGATGGCGCTCGAAGAACTCTGGGAATAAGAACAACCATGACGTATTCCCCAGGCACATCCCTTTCCCGGCGACCCTTGGGACGACCCGGTTTCCGACACGTCCATCCGGCGATATCTCCCGTATCGCGCTGGTGCTGGATGAGTATGTCCACCTCCGCGGGCTCGGCCAGCAACCCGAACGAAGCGAGTTCCTGGCCCGTCATGCCGCCATTGCGGATGAACTCGCCGACTGCCTGGACGGTCTCGATCTTGTCCTTTCCGCCCGCGACGATGATTTGTTGGCTACCGACGATCCCGAGGAGTCTCGAAGCGAGGATCTCCCACTGCCTTCTGAACGGCTGGGCGATTATCGGATCATTCGTGAGGTCGGCCGCGGCGGCATGGGAGTCGTGTACGAGGCCGAGCAACTCTCGCTGGGGCGCCGCGTGGCGCTGAAGGTCCTTCTCTCGTCCGCATCGATGGATTCCCGACAACGACAGCGATTCCAGCTCGAGGCCCAGGTCGTCGCCTTGCTCCAGCACGAGCACATCGTCCCCGTTTACGGCGTCGGCTGCGATAGGGTGTCCACTATTTCGCGATGCGGTTTATCGATGGACGATCGCTCGCCGAGATGGTCCAGGAGTTCCGCGCCGCCGAGCGAGCCCAGCAACGCAGCCTCCCTGACGGAAGGCGCGTTGGTTCCTGGTCGTCGTCGGGTTCGTTGGCCCGCTGGCGGACCGTCGCCCAGTACGGGATCCAGGCCGCGGAGGCGCTTCAGCACGCCCATGATGCTGGGGTCATCCATCGCGATATCAAGCCGTCCAACCTGATGGTCGACTCCCGTGGCCATCTCTGGGTCGCCGACTTCGGCCTGGCTCACCTGCCTCAGGATGACCCGAGCTTGACGGGCAGTGGCGATCTCGTGGGCACGCTACGGTACATGAGCCCCGAGCAAGTCCGCGGCGATCGGCATGCGGTCGATACGCGTACCGACGTCTACGCGCTGGGTCTGACGCTTTATGAGCTGCTGACGCTCCGGCCGGCCTTCGTGGCCGCTGGCCGCGAGAACTTACTGCGGCAGATCCTCCAGGACGAACCGGTCGCACCGCGCCGCATCAATCCCTCGATCTCCCGCGACTTGGAGACGATCGTTCTCAAGGCCATCGCCAAAGAGCCAGCGGCTCGGTATAGCACGGCGCACGAACTGGCGACGGATCTGGGTCGTTTCCTCGATGACCGGCCGATCCGGGCTCGACGGCCCACGCTCCCGGAGCGAAGCCTTCGTTGGTCTCGCCGCCATCGCGCGGTCGTCCTGACCGCAGTGACGGTGCTGTTCATGACCCTTTCCGTCGGTACGGCCCTGCTCTGGCGCGCGAAGGAGCGGACTGATGCGGCACTGCAAAGCCAGAAGCAAGTTCTGTTCCAGATGAGGTTCGCCAACGAACATTCGATTGCACAGTTCGACCAGATCGCCCAGATCTTCAGCGATCCGTCCAAGGACTCCGAACCCCTCCGTAGCATGGAAGCCGACCAGTTCTATCGGTCCGCCATCCAATACTACAAGCAGCTCGTGAAGATGCCCCACGAGGATCAGCTCGTGAGCGAATTGAGGGCCAAGCTCTGGCGCCGCCTTGGCTTTTTCCGCATGGTGCTTGGAGAGACAGCGGGCTGTGACGATTACGAACGTGCGATCCAGATCTATGAAAGCCTCATTCACCAGCACCCCGGCTGGATCTGGCTTCAGACCGGACTGATCGAGACTTTGCACGAGTACTCCAAGAGGTTATCGCGAAGCGGCGACCACTCGGCGGCCGAGCTGCGATTCCGCCACGCCTTGCATTCGGCCGAGAATCTGGTCGGTAACCCGGCCGCCGCGGCGCCTTGTTTTCACAAGGCCCTGATCGAGCCCTTCAATCGCCTGGCCTCGGACCTCCTGCGCGTCCCTCATTGCCGAAGGCTGATCTGGCACTGGCAATCCGCCTGGCCCGCCAGGCTCTGGAATGGGAATCCATCAAGGGTCTAGATGTGCCCAGTGTGCCTCGGCGCACCGGATCCTGGGCGTTGCCTATTGCCGCGCGGGTGACTGGGGCGCCGCCACATCCGCCGTCGAGACGGGGATGACGTCGAATGGAAGTGCGGATCCCCGCGATCGGCTCTTCCTGGCGATCTTGCAGGGGCGATGGGGCCATCTCGCCAATTCTCCGGGAAGCCGGAACGATCCGAGTGGGGTCTTGCTCTGGGTGTCCGGCCGCCTTAAGATGGTCGCTCGAACCTGGAAATGAAGCGATCACGCGATTTGACGGCGAGAGCTCCACCCATTCCCGGTGTCGGGCTTTCGACTGCGGCAGGTCGTCAGGAAACCGTATTCGAGCATGATCCCCACACCCCCCAAGCTCAAGTATCTCCCCGGCACCCGCGTCCGCGTCACCCAGTACGTCCGGGTCGGTCATCGCCGATGGCTGTCCCAGGTCGAAGGGGTCGTCGTGAAAGAAGGCCGGCGGCCTGTCGGCGGGATCGAGATGGGGGGAAAAGCGTCGTATTGCCAGCAGGAGACCTTCCAGCTCCGGCGCGACGACGGCGAGATCACCGAGGTCGCCCTGGACAGCGAGACCCAGGTGGAACTGGTCGCCGACCCGGCGACGGTGCAATCTGTTGCAAGCCCGGCACCCTGATTCGGCTCGGAGCCCGCCCAGGCTCGCTGGGCGCCCGGCCGGGTTGGAATCGCCGCCCGGCCGATCGCGGAGGCCGTCGGATCGTCTTGATTCGATTCCGCTTCCTCATACGGACAGATCCCTCGACACTCAGGACGGTGGCACGACATGGTCCTCTACAACTATATCTTCATCGGACTCCTGCTGCTGCTGGCGATCGCCTTCGCATTGGCCCCGCTCATCGTGGTGCGGATCATCGCCCCGCGCAAGAAATCGCTGGCCAAGGGCGATGTTTACGAGTGCGGCGTCCGCACCTACGGCGAGACCTGGGTGCGATTCCGAATTCAGTATTATATCTATGCCTTGATGTTTGTGGTCTTCGACATCGAGACGGTGTTCCTCTTCCCCTGGGCGGTGAGTTACGTCGGGCTGGGAACCTTCGCACTGGTCGAGATGGCGATCTTCCTAATTATTCTCATGGTCGGGCTGATCTACGCCTGGGCCAAGGGCGTCTTGCGCTGGGTGTGATACGAAACGAACGGCAGAGTAGGTCGGGCTTTCCCGCCTGACGGAATCGAGCGTCGGGCGGGAAAGCCTGGCCGACTTCGGACCCGGGTGAAGAGGGGGATACACAGCGGTGAACAACGCGATGAGCTGGTTGGGAACGCCGATCTTCGCCCAGACACAACTCGTTCAGTTGGATACCTGGACCATCGTTCGCTGGGCACTCTGGCTGTTGGTCGGCTTCTTCGGCGTCTTCCCCGGAATCGTGGCGTACATGGTCTGGCTGGAGCGGAAAGTGGCCGCCCGGTTCCAGGACCGGATCGGGCCCAATCGCGTGGGGCCGCTGGGGCTACTCCAGCCGATCGCCGATGCGCTCAAGCTGCTCACCAAGGAGGACATCGTCCCCCGATCGGCCGATCGTGTGGTGCATCTGGCCGCTCCCGTGCTGGTCATCATGTCGGCGTTCCTGGTCATGGCGGTGATTCCGTTCGCCATCGGCATGGCACCCGTGGACCTGCCCTCGGGCATGGTCTACCTGGTCGCCGTATCGAGTTTGAGTCCGCTAGGCATCTTCTTGGCCGGCTGGTCGAGCCGGAACAAGTATTCGCTCCTGGGCGCGATGCGGTCCGTGGCCCAGCTCGTTTCCTATGAGGTCCCCCAGGTCCTCTCGACGATCCCGGTCGTCCTGTGGGCCGGCAGCCTGAGCCTGGTGACGATCTTCGATCAACAGCGGAAGTTCGGCTGGTTCATCATGTCACCGCCCGGCTTGCTGGCGTTCGTGATCCTGCTGATCGCCAGCATCGCCGAGGTGAACCGGACTCCCTTCGACCTGCCCGAGGCCGAGTCGGAGATTATCGCCGGGTATCACACCGAATATTCCAGCATGCGGTTCGGACTGTTCTTCCTGGCCGAGTATTTGAGCGTCTTCGCGGTCAGTTGCGTGGCGACCGTCTTGTTCCTCGGTGGCGGAACGGTGGTGCCCTTTTCCGAATTCCCCGCCAACCTGGAGGGCGGTACGCTGTTCTCGCTCATCCTGGTCGACCTGATCTTGATCGCCGTCTTCATGGGCAAGGTGCTCTTCTTCATCTTCCTGATGTTCTGGATCCGGGCGACCCTCCCACGGATGCGGGTTGACCGTCTGATGAACTTCGCGTGGAAATTCCTCGTGCCGTTGAGCATCGTGAACGTGTTCGTGGCGGGGATCTGGTTCGAGATGGTGATCCGGGCGCCGGAAGGTCAAGCTTCGGGCTACTGGACGTTCGCCAATTGGTTCAAGGGCTCGGTGGTTACGGGGATCCTCGTGGTCGCGGCGGTCGTCGTGATGTTGTTGCTGAATCGCCGCACGGCGGCTCGCGCCCTGCTGGGTACCGAATGGCCGTCGGTCGGTCCGGTTCGTCCGCCGACGCTGGGAATCCGCGAGATTGCACATTGAAGGTCCGGTCGGCACATGCCGGATGGGAACACCTCGAGCAAGCGGGAGAGTGGATCGTGATGCAGGTCGTGTTCATGATCATCGCGGCGATCGGGCTGGCAGCGGCCCTGGGGACCGTGCTGGCGCGGAACCTGGTGCACGCAGCGTTGTTCCTCATCGCGTTCTTCTTCACCATCGCATGTCAATTTGTGCTGCTGGAGGCCGAGTTCCTGGCGGCGCTCCAGGTGCTGGTGTATATCGGCGCGGTGGCGATCATCTTGATGTTCGGGATCATGCTGACGCGGAACATCCAGGGAGACGATCCGACGAGCGCGCCGTCGGCCTGGCAGGTTCCCGGCCTGATCGCCGGGCTCTGCGTGTTCCTGATTCTGGCCGTCGGGATCTCGTCCCAGAACGGGTTGAGCGGACGCAAGAGCTGGTCGACTACCGAGGCCCGGCCGAGTATCGCCCCGGTCGCGAACCAGCCTCCGTCGCCCCGGATGCTCGCTGTGAACAACATGGCGAAGGTCGTCGGCGACGAGTTATTGACCCGATACGTCATCGGCTTCGAGGTGGCCGGGCTCCTGCTGACGGCGGCCTTAGTGGGCGCGATCGCGCTGGCCCACCGCGAAGAAGAGGAGCCTGGCGCCGGCCGGATCGCTCGGCGGTCGGGGCGCGAGCACGAGCTCGCGATGCCGTCCGAAGCCGGAGCCAAAGCCGCTCCCACGGCTCTCTGAGTCGTTTCAATCCCGGCCTCCCGGGGGCATCCCGAAGTGCCGGCGAGCCCCACACTCTCCAGGACGAACCACCGCTTTCAAGAGAGACAGGTTGACGACATGGGTTCCGACATCCCCTTGAGCTGGTTCCTCGTCTTCGCCGCCGCCTCCTTTTCGATCGGGCTGGCCGGTGTCCTCGTCAGGCGCAACGCCATCGCGGTGCTCATGGCGATCGAGATCATGCTCAACGCCGCCAACGTCAACCTCGTGGCCTTCTGGCGGTACGGGCCCGAGGGGCCCGAGGGCGGTCCCATCAGTGGGGTCATCCTCGCCATCTTCGTGCTGACCGTCGCCGCGGCCGAGGTCGCCGTCGGCATCGGGTTGATCCTGCTCTGCTATCGCCGCTGGCATGCCGCCGATGTGGATCGTTACGACAGTCTGTCGGGGTAGAGTCATACGATATTCACTCGCTACTCGTCACTCGCTACTCGCGAAGCCACTTGCCACCAGGATCAGCTAATGCCGACGAACACCACCCCGACGGTCAATTTCCAAGACGTCTTTTACCTGTCACCCGCGATCGTGCTGACGGTCTGGGGCTTGCTGGTGCTGCTGGTGGACCTGGGACTGGCGAAGCGCCTCAGCTCGGCGGCGCGGCGGCTGGTGATCGGCCGGCTGGCGCTGGTCGGCGTGGGGGTGGCGCTGGTCGCCGCATTGGCCGTCTGCATGGTTCCCCTCCTCGTCAGCAACTACCCCGATGAGGCCGCCAAGTGGTTCAGTGGTTCAACCATCTCTTACCTGATCGATACGGATCCCTTTCTCTTCTTCGGCACGATTGCCGGTGACGCCCAGGTCGGATATTTCAACATCCTCTATGTCATCCTGCTGGGCCTGGTCTTCTATCTATCGATGGCCTGGTCGTTCACGGAGGAGTGGGGCGAGTACTTTGCGCTCATGTTCTGGGCGACGGTCGGAATGATGCTGCTGACCGCTGCCGAGGAATTGATCACACTCTTCTTGACGCTCGAGACGATGACGATTTGCCTGTATCTCAGCACGGCGCTGGAGAAGACGAAACGCCGGTCGGCGGAGGGAGGGTTGAAGTATTTCGTCTATGGATCCGTCTCCTCGGCGCTGTTCCTGTTTGGCCTGAGCCTCCTTTATGGTCTGACCGGGACGACCCAATTCGAGGCGATCCGGCGGTTGCTGGTGGATTCCCAAGAGAACGGACTCTCGGGCAACCTGGCCGGCGCGATGGCGGTCCTCTTGATGATGGTGGGCTTCGGGTTCAAGGTCGCCGCGGTGCCGTTCCACCAATGGGCGCCCGACGCGTATGAAGGTGCGCCGGCGCCGGTCACGGCCTGGATTGCCACCGGCTCGAAGTTGGCGAGCTTTGTCGCGCTGATGAAGGTGTTCCTCCACGGCCTGATCCCCTGGTCCAACCCATCGACAAGTATCATGGGGCCGGGTTGGATCGGCATCATCGCGATCATCTCGGCCGTGACGATGACCTACGGCAATTTCGCCGCACTGGCCCAGCGGAACTTCAAGCGCATGCTGGCGTACTCGTCAATTGCGCACGCCGGATACATCCTCGTCGGGGTGGCGGCGGCGAGCATCGCGACCGACGGACCGAAGGCCGCCGGTGCCGTACTCTATTACTTAATCGTCTACGCATTCGCCAACGTCGGGGCATTCGCGGTGGCCGCCTGGCTCGTCCGCGACAAGACGACCGACGACATCGACGACCTCAACGGGCTGGGGTATCAAGAGCCGATTTTGGCCACGTGTATCCTAGTCCTCATGCTCTCGTTGATCGGAATCCCGCCGCTGGCCGGGTTCTTCGCCAAGTTCTATGTATTCTGGGAGGCGCTCGACCAGAGGAACCCCGATCAGCCCGTCACCTTGCTCTGGCTGGTCGCACTTGGCCTCTTCAATTCCGTCGTCTCGGCGTTTTACTATGTTCGGGTCCTCAAGGCCATGTTCCTCCGGGAACCCGGCCCACGACGGCTCTCTCCGGCGACGCGACCCATCGAACTGCCGATCGTGCTGGGAACACTGGTAGTCGTCGTTTTTGGCATCATGCCCTCGCTGCTGGTTGGCTCGATGGAGGCCGCGGCGACGACGATGCTGACCGGTCAACTCGAGGTGAGGCCTCTCAAGGGTCCGTCCCAGGCGGCCGGCGCCAGGACGCCTCCCGCTCCCGCATCGGTCCCTCCGCTCGACATGCAGCAATACGAGGCCAGGATGAAGGCGATCGGTAAGGCGGGGGGTGGTGGCATGACCAAGAAGGCCCAGACCAAGGGGTCTTCCAAGAAGGGTGGTCCTCCCGGCGCTGCGAAGGGTAAGGCCCAGGCCAAAGGCAAGGGCGCAAATACGCCGAAAAGTGCTCCGACGCCGGCCAAGTCAGCGGACTCGCCTCCCGCCAAGGGATAGCCGACTCACCGCTGAGCGAACTCGATCCGACGATAATTGATACAAACCGAGGCGAGATTTAGAGACGAGACGTCACGGCCATGGCCATCATCAACACGCTCCAAAAGTGCCTGGATAGCCCCTACCTGTTCGAGGACAACGAGGCGCCGACTCGGATCGTCGAGTTGCTCGCCAAGGCCGGGGATCGCCTCGATGCGGCCGTGAATATCCACACGTCAGGGCAGGGGGATCCGGCGGACGTCGTCTTCCTCAGCTACGAAGCCATGTTCTGCTGCCTTCGTGCCCTGGTCTATGCCAAAGGCTATCGCGAGTTCGGCCTGCGCTGCCTGCTCCTGGCCTGCGAGAACCTCTACGTCCGTCCCGGCCAGCTCGACGCCTCACTTCTCCGCAAGTTCGAGTTGGCTCAGCGGCTGAAGCTCTCTCCCGCCGAGGCCGTCGAGGGCTCTTCGGCATTCGTCAAGCGGACGCTGGAGCTTCTGGGGCAGTAGAGTCTTCCTCGGGAGGGGCGAGCTCTGCTGCGTGCGCGCATTGGGGATTCCTGTGGCGACTGTCGCACAACGAGGGGACGTCTGGGGGTACTGCTGGCAAGGCGGGCTCGACCCCAGCCACACTGGTGCTCCCCGTGCCAGACCGGGGTGGCTAGGGTCGGCGTCGAAGGGGCGACGCTCCCAAGGGATTCCGCAGTGGTCGGGAGACTCGCCCGAACCGCCCCGCGTGAATCGGCGAGAGATTCCCGATCCGTTCTTCTCTCACGATTGCGGCTTGGGGGGCGCCTTTCGCTTGGCTTTGGACTCGGCGCGATGCTGTTCGAGGAGCTGTTTCTGGGAGGCCTGCAGGACTCCTTCGCACTCCCGTAGCATCTGGGCTCGCATGTCCGCGGCTTGCTTCTCCAGGGCCACGATCTTCGGCATGTGCTTTCCCTGAATCTTGTAGATCTCCTCCACCTGCGAATCCGAGAGCCCGATCTGTCCGAAATTCTGTGGTAAGCGGCGGGCCGGGTCGGACGCACGCTTCCCCGTCTTGGCTTTTGTCCTTGTCTCGGTCGGGGGACCTTTCGGCTCTTGGGCGATCAGAGGAAGACTGCCGTAGAGCATGATCAGGGTTGCGGCACTTGCGGCAACCACCACGAGCCTTCGAATGAGCACATTCACCATCGCGTACGACCTCCAATTCTCTAAGAGCATTCGACCCTTGGCCTGAACCGTGCAAGTCAAGCCGTCCCAACCCATTCGGTATGGGCCCGCTCACGTAAGCAGCCAGTCTCAACGCACCTGAGCGTGCCGACAGCCATCTTAAGAAGCACGAATTCATTTTACCACGTCACTCTGCGTTAATTCTCGAAAACAGAATTGGATCGTGCCGGCAAAAACGGGGATCCGAACCAGCCCGTACGGTCGCTGGCGCCCCGGCCAACCCGATCGGTGCTCCCGGACGATCCGAGAATCACCCTGAGAATCAACGGAAACCCGGAGGACAGGGAATCCAGATCACCGCCGTCCCCGTCCGTTGCCGGGACCTCCACGGTGATCCGCTCGGCACCTCCACTCGCGAAGCCGTTGCCGCATCCGACCGTTTTCGCGGGGAATCGGCCGCCGGGAGTCCAAGCTCGGGGCTCAGGTGACGAACAGCTTGATGTTCCGAGGCGGCCGCGGCATTGGACGGCGGGTTCGCGTCGATGGTCCGATGGGGAAGGCGTCAGGGACTTTACCCCATCGCACCATGACGTTACGATGACCTATCCCGTTCCTTCGGCACCGGATTCGCAGTGTCATGTTGGTTCGCCGTCGGCCGAGATGTGTGACGATCTTTCAGCGCGGAGACTGCTT
Organism: uncultured Planctomycetota bacterium; assembly: GCA_963845755.1. Classification (GTDB taxonomy): domain Bacteria; phylum Planctomycetota; class Planctomycetia; order Isosphaerales; family Isosphaeraceae; genus CAWJTV01. The sequence continues at coordinate 22,096 of CAWJTV010000029.1, read as the reverse complement.
GTTATGTCAACCGAAGCCAAACCCTCGATCCCGACGCAACCGTCGGTGCCTACCTCACATTACCACGAGCATCCGATCCGGATCTTCATGTGGCCCAAGGTGATCTTCCTGTATCCTTCGGCCCTCGTCGCCTTGATCTGCTTCGCGGGGATGTGGGTCATCCAGGACCGCATGGAGGTCCCGATGGACCTGGACAAGATCGACAGGTGGTGGACAGCCCAGAACCTGCTGGGCGTGTTCTTCCTGACGGTCCTCGCGTTCAATCTGATCGTGATGGCCCTGGACTTCCCGCGGTTCTCGCTGGTCGCGGTGATCCTCGGCTTGTGCTTCGTGACATTCTTCATTCTCTGGCTCGGCGCGTATTTTCAACTGGACTTGCTAAAGCCGCTCAATGCGATCTTCTCTCACGTCTACGCGGTCGCTAACCGAGGCTTCTATCTGGCGTTCTTCATTACCTTGATGTTCGTCTTCTTCATCATCTGGCTCACGAGATGGCTGGATTACTGGGAGATCCTGCCCAACGAAATCCTGCACCATCACGGGCCGCTCAGCGATCTAGAGCGGTATCCGACGATGAATCTGAAGTTCGACAAGGAGATCCCGGACGTCCTCGAGTACGCCATGCTGGGCGCCGGGCGCCTGGTGCTGCATGTCCCAAACATCCCGAAGGCGATCGTGCTGGACAACGTGCTATTCATCAGCGGTAAGGAAAAGGCACTCAAGCGGACGATGAGTCGCCTGGAAGTCCGCGTCACGACCGACCAGGAAGCTGGGGAAACCGTGGTCTGAATCCGGCCAGGCCAGGAGTCCATCGACCCGGAAGGGCGCCTCCTCGGAAGGATGAGGGCTGAAGGCTGAAGGATGAATCGGACGATTTAGTTGACTCTCCCGTTCATCCTTCAGCCTTCCGATGATTGCGGTCGGCCCATTCTTCGGTACGGTCCGGCGACGTGGCCGGCAGGTGGGGTCTCAGGAGCGGTTCCACGATCGGGGGGGCAGCGGCCGATCGGTCGGCCGTAACGACGGGACCGCCTCGTAGTTCCGCGAGGATCGGGCCGTTCAAGGTTTCCTCGATGTCCCGGAGCCGGCGGGCGACGTACGCGCCGTCCAGCACGCGATGGTCGTAGATCAACTTGACGACCAGGTGGTGCGTCACCGGATCGATCGGGCCGTAAGTCAGCGTCGTGGTCAGCGGGGAGATCGGATGGACCTGCTCGGCCCCCAGCGATCCGTAGCTCGAGAGGCCGAAGGTCCCGAACCGTTTGCAACGCTTGTATCCGGAGATATTCAACGTGCCCCACCAGAGGAGCCGGCGGATCGGCGTCGGCGCCTGACTGAACCGCAAGGCCATGCGGTAGAATCCGACTTTTTCCAGCGTCTCGTTCTTGTACCACTCCACGGCCTGCTGGAGCTGAACCAGCGACTGCTGCTCCGGGGCGCGGAAGAGACCCACGAAGACGCCGTCCTCGCCGAGATAGGAGGCGCTCGATGGCCAGGGCGCAGTTCATCCAGGGATGTTCGTAGAGCCGAGGCCAGGGGAACTCCAGGAACGATCGCCGCAACGGCGGCTGCGCGGCGCCGACCAGGGCGTACGCCTTCATGAAGATACAAGCCCACGAAGGACGCACGGGATGGGCCGTCCGCGGCCCGGCCAGCGCGCTGAGATCGATCGTCCGGCTAACCGGTGCCGAGGGAACCCGGCGCGCGAAGTGCACCAGGTCGCCGATGAATCGCCGCGGCCCAGGCAGACGGACATATCGCCCTCTTGGCTCGTGCATCCATGCACCTCGTTTCAGTGGGGTCTGTTTCAATCCGCTCCCGGATCACAGGCAGGGCGGTTATAATACTGGCGCGTGCCTCACCTGTCCACGCGGATCAGTTCGGCCCTCGAGACGTGACGTGACTCGGAGCGCGACCGCAGGAACAACCATGGGCAAGGTATCGATCGACCTCCCGAGGGTATTCGTCCACCTGCTCCCAAGCCTGATTCCGTCGGGGAGTCTCCGTGACGGTGTCGCCGTCGTGGTGGATGTGCTACGGGCCACGACGGTGATGGTCCATGCCCTGGCGGCTGGCTGTGAGGCGATCATCCCCTGCGAGGAGATCGACGAGGCCCAGGGCGTCGCCGCGACTTTGCCGCAGGGCACAGCTTTGCTGGCCGGCGAACGCCGAGGACTCCCCATCCCTGGCTTCGACCTGGGCAACTCGCCCGGCGACTTCACTCCCATGGTCTGCGAGGGCAAGACGGTGGTGATGACCACAACCAACGGCACGCGCGCCATCCTCGCTTGCCAGGAGGCCGAACGCGTCTACATCGCCAGCTTCGGCAATCTGCGCGCGATCTCGGATGAGCTCATCGTCCAATTCCTCAAGAAAGATCATGGACACCCGGTCCATATCGTGTGTGCGGGGACAGAGGGCCACGTGAGCCTGGAAGATGTGTTGCTTGCCGGGGCGTTGGTCAGGAATATCACCGACATCACGACCAAGTCGGTCGCCTCCGCCGCTTCTCTCGGCAATGACGAAGCCCTGATCGCAGTTTCGCACTGGCTTGCTGCCGCGCAGGCCTTTCGAATCAGCCCGCTTGGGGAGTTGCTCAAACTGGGTCGGGGCGGCCAGAATGTGCAGCGTATCGGACTGGCGAAAGACATCGCCGTGGCTGCCGAGATCGACCGCCAACCCCTGGTTGCCGAGCTGAGCCGCGATCCGCTGCGGATTGTCCGAGTCTGAGGTATTCCGGAACGCGGTGGCGCATGGTGTCGCCCGGTCTTGTCTCGAATGATTTGCGGGGTGGACCCTGCCAAGGTCATGCCCCCTGGGAAAGGTGACGACATGCTGGACGACATGGAGAAGCTGGTCTCGCTGTGCAAGCGGAGGGGATTCATCTTCCCGTCGAGCGAGGTCTACGGCGGGATCAACGGCTTCTGGGACTACGGTCCGCTGGGCGTCGAGTTGAAGCGGAACATCAAGGATGCCTGGTGGCGCGACAACGTCCGGATGCGCGATGACATGGTCGGGCTGGACTGCTCGATCATCATGAACCCGAGGGTCTGGGAGGCCTCGGGTCACGTCGGCGGCTTCTCCGACCCGATGGTCAACTGCCGGGCCACCAAGGAGCGGTACCGGGCCGACCAGATCTTCGTCTTTGCCCACGTGTTTCCCGCGGTCAACCACAAGGGCGAGCCGACCGAGGCCTGGCTGGCTGGCCTGGGTGGCACGCCGGAAGAGGCTGCCGAGTCCATCGAGAAGAAGGTCGCCAAGCTGGCCAAGCGGTTCGGACTGCCTGCGGACCCTCCTTCCATCATGCCCTTTCTGCAGCTCAGCACCACGGACCGCGAAAAGGTCGTCGGGCCGTTCGACCGACGAGCGGGGCACCCTGACGGAACCGCGCGCCTTCAACCTGATGTTCAAGACGTTCGTCGGTGCGCTCGAGAGCGAGTCGAACGTCGCTTATCTCCGGCCCGAGACGGCCCAGGGGATCTTCGCCAACTTCAAGAATGTCGTCGACACGGGCCGGGTCAAGCTTCCCTTCGGGATCGCTCAGATCGGAAAAAGTTTTCGCAACGAGATCAATCCTCGGAATTTCACGTTCCGATCCCGCGAATTCGAGCAGATGGAGATCGAGTTCTTCTGCCGGCCCGAGGACGCGGCGGAGTGGTATGCCTACTGGCGCAAGGCGCGGTTCCAGTGGTACGTGGACCTGGGACTGCGCTCAGACCGGCTCCGCTTGCGTGATCATGACGCCGAGGAATTGGCGTTCTACTCGACCGCGACGGCCGATATCGAATACACTTTCCCCTTCGGGATCAGCGAGCTGGAAGGAATCGCGCACCGGGGTGACTATGATCTCAGGCAGCACATGAAGTTCAGCGGCAAGGACCTGAGCTATTTCGACGAGGATCGCAAGGAGCGGTTCGTGCCCCACGTGGTCGAGCCCTCCGCCGGCGCCGATCGCGCGACCCTGGCATTCCTGTGCGAGGCGTACACGGAGGACCAGGTGGGAGGGGAGGCGCGAACCGTGCTGAAGTTCCACCCGCGGATCGCGCCGATCAAGGCCGCCGTCTTTCCGCTGGTGAAGCGGGACGGGATGCCCGAGAAGGCGGAAGCGATCTACCGCGACCTGAAACGGCGCCAGAATGTCTTCTATGACGAGAAAGGCGCAATTGGGCGTCGGTACCGGCGGCAGGACGAGGCCGGCACGCCGTTCTGCATTACCGTGGACAGCCAGAGCCTGGCCGATGGCTCGGTGACGTTTCGCGACCGGGACACCTGCCGGCAGTGGCGTGTGGCTGCCGAGGGCGTCGCTCGAGCGCTCGACGACCTGCTGGAAGGCCAGCCGATCCCCGATGGGACGTGAGGGTTGGAGTGAGGCGTCCGGCGACCGGCTCCCCGATGAAAGATCCCTCGGCCCGAATTCACCGATCATGAAACCCTGCATCAGCCAGACAACCACGCTGATGAATCCGTTCGAGGCGGACGCACTGGCGTACCGCGCCGGCGGCTGGACGGCCGTAGAGCTGTGGCTGACCAAGGTCGAGGCATTCGTGGGAACGCGATCGCTGGCGGAGGCGCGGTCGGTGCTTCAATCCCACGGGCTCCGTCCGGTTGCCGCGGCGGGGCAGGGAGGGTTGCTGATCTCCCAGGGCCTGGAGCACGCCCTACACTGGGACCACTTCCGGCGCCGCCTGGAGTTGCTGGGAGAACTGGGTGTGCCTGTCCTGGTCGTCGCCGCCGATTCCGCGAACGCGTCGCCGGTGACCGCAGAAAACTTCTCCCGGGCTGCGGCCGCTCTGGGAGAGGCCGCCGAGGTCGCCTCGACCTTCGGTGTCCGCCTCGCACTCGAGTTTCAGAAGACCTCATGGCTCTGCTCCTGCCTGGAAACCGCGCTGGCACTGGTTGCGCAATGCGGTAGCCGGAATGCCGGAGTCTGCCTCGACGTGTTCCACTTCCAGACCGGCCCGAGCAAGCTCGAGGATCTGGACCAGCTCTCATCCGGCGACCTCGCCTGGGTCCAGCTTTGCGACGTCAGTGGGACTCCGCGCGAGCTGGCCGGCGATGGCGACCGGATCCTGCCGGGCGATGGTGACTTTCCCCTCGTGCCGATCGTCGAGCGTCTGGCGCGGATCGGGTACGACGGGTACGTCTCGCTCGAGCTCTTGAACCCGCATCTCTGGCAGGTCTCCGCCGATCGCGTCGCCGATCTGGGCTACCAGGCCCTCCTCCGCGTGCTGGGTCCGTGGATCTCCGACCCGTCGGATGTGGGGCCGGGACGAGGCTCGGACGTGGAAATCGAAGGAGGGCCCTGAGCGTGTCGTCAGTGGCGACTCTTCAACCCGCGACGGCGGTGTTCCGCGAGGAGCAATACTTCGACTGGCGCATCTACGTCCTGATCGGATTGGTCGAACTCCTCACTGGTCTGGGGCTGCTCCACCGGAACGCCTGGTCCTTCGAATTCCTCCTCGGGCTCGTCGTGGGGATCGGCCTGGGGATGGTCTTATTGCTGTTCGTGCTTCACATGACCACCGAGGTCACTCCGACGATGGTTCGCGTCTGGTTCGGATGGGTTCCGGTTTACCGTCGCGAGCTGCCGATTGGCGAGGTGCGCCGGGTCGAGATCGTGACCTTCCAACCGTTCGCGGATTATGCCTGGGGCATCCGATCTGGCCGCGACGGCGAACGCGCGCTGATCGCACGCGGCAACCGGGGCGTCCGGCTCGAGCTGGGAGGCGGCGCATTTCTCGTCATCGGCAGCCAGCGTCCGGATGAACTCGGCACAGCCCTGGAGAACGCCCTGCGGCCCGGCTCGTGATCCGCTCGAACCGTGGTCGGCGGTCGGAGAAGATCAATCAACCTTCTGGGGCCGTCCCTGAAGGATGGCGCTCAGGGCCGCTTGATCCAGCGGCTTGGCCAGATAGTCGTCGAACCCGGCAGCGAGGGCCAGGTGCCGATCGTCTTCCTGGCCGTAGCCCGTGATGGCGATGATGGTCGCGTCCTTCGTCGCCTCGTCCTGCCGCAATTGGCGGAGCACCTCGTAGCCGTCCATGTGGGGGAGCCCGAGGTCGAGGAAGATCCAATTCGGTCGGAAGCTCCGGGCCATCTGGAGACCGTTTCCGCCGTCGTGGGCTGTCGCGCACTCATGACCCTTCAGTTGCAGCAGCCGGCACCACGATTGTGCGAGATCGATGTTGTCGTCGATGATGAGGATGCGGGTCTTCACGGTCTCTTCCTCCGTCGAATCGACGAGGGCGAGCGCCGAGGATTCCCCGTCCTGCGCCGGCAGCCGTACGGTGAATGTGCTCCCCTGGCCCACACCATCGCTGTGAGCCTCAACGGTTCCCCCGTGCAGATCGACCAACCTGTGCACCATGGTCAGTCCGATGCCCAGCCCCCCCTCGGAACGGGCCAATGAGCGGTCCCCCTGGCTGAACATCCCGAAGACGTGGGGGAGAAAGGCCGGCGCGATGCCGATACCGTTATCGCGCACCTCGATGATCGCGTCCTTGCCCTCGAGACGGCCCGTCACATGGATCCGGCTGCCGGATTCGCTGTACTTGGCCGAGTTCGCGAGCAGATTGACGACGACTTGCTCGAGCCGGGTGGGATCCGCCTCGAGGACAATCCGCTCGGAGGTCAAGGAGATCTGAAGGTCATGCTTCCGTTCCTCGAACATCGGGCGAACGGTCTCGGCCGCCGACCAGAGCAGGGTCGCGAGGTCAATCCGCTGGGGACGGAGTTCGATCTTCCCCTTCGTGATGCGGGAGACGTCGAGCAGGTCGTCGACGAGTTCGACAGAGGTGCTTGACCTGGCGGTTGATGACCTCTCGACACCAGTCCAGGAATTCCGCCGCCTCGGGGCGCAGGAGGAGTTGCACGGCATTCGCGATCGCAGCCAGCGGGTTGCGCAATTCGTGCGAGAGCATGGCGAGGAACTCGTCCTTCCGCTGGTTCGCCAGCCTCACCTCTTCCTCGCTCTTCCTCCGCTCGGTGACATCGCGGAAGACGAGGACCACTCCATCGATCCCACCTCGTGTGTTGCGAATGGGCGCCCCGCTGTCGTCGATCGGGCGCTCGACGCCATCGCGGCCGATGAGCAGCGTGTGATTGGCCAGGCCGACGATGTCTCCATCGGCCAGGACCTTCGTCACGGGGTTCAGGACCGGCGCGCGCGTATGCTCGTTGACGATGCGAAACACCTCTTGGAGCGGGCGACCGACTGCCTCCTCCCCCGGCCAGCCGCAGAGAGACCGGGCAACAGGATTCATGAAGACCACCTGTCCCTGCGAGTCGGTGGCGATCACCGCGTCGCCGATGCTGGTCAAGACCGCGGACAGCCATTGCTGGTTGGCCTCGGCTCGCCTCCGCGCGGCGTGTAAGGCCTCCACGAGAACTGTGATGAGGACGCCCAGCCCGATGCCGGCCAGGAACTCCACGCCCCTTCGGCTCAAGGAAGGCGGTGGATTGGACAAGGTGCCGAGGATCGAGAAGCACGCGATGAGGAAGGTCGCGAACAGACCCGGACCCAGCCCGCCTTGCCAGGCGCTGAAAAACACGGCGAGAAACACGACTCCCACCAGCCCAGGACCTATGACCGGGATGCGGAGCAGTGCGAACGACGCCATCACCACCAGAAAGGCGGTGCCATAGCGCAAAAGGCCGTGGGTTCGACTTCATCTCCGGCTCTCCCTGACCGCGACGGTCCCTGCCACCGAGAACCGGCCGGGGGACGCCCAACCAATCTCGCATATTCCCGGGAGATCAGCCAGACCTCCCCCGTCGCACAACGAGACGGTGACGTCGCCTCGGTTCTCGATCGGGATTCTCGGGTTTTTCGGACGCGGCGTGTTGCGGACACCCTCGACGGCAGGATACGGTATAGCCGCAGGAGATTCGCTGATTCGAGATGATCGAGAACACCTTGCATATGCTGAAGCCCATCATTCCCTGGCTTGCGATCGTCCTGACGGCCGCGAGATTGACCCCGGCTCATGCCCAAACATCCGACATCGTGATCGCCGACTTCGAGGGCGCGGACTACGGCGCCTGGGAGGTCGAGGGGACGGCCTTCGGTCGCGGACCGGCGCGAGGCACGCTGCCGAACCAGATGGCCGTGGAAGGATTCCAGGGCAGGGGACTTGTCAATTCCTTCATCGGTGGCGATGGGTCCACCGGTACGCTGACCTCACCGGCCTTCCCGATCAATCGGAAGTCGATCCACTTCCTCATCGGAGGTGGCGGATGGGCAGAGCGGACCTGCATGAACCTGGTCGTGGACGGCCAGGTTGCCCGCACAGCCCATGGCCCGAACACGGAGCCCGGCGGCACCGAACGCCTGGAGCCAGCCGGCTGGGACGTGAGTGACCTGACCGGGAAGACGGCGACCTTGCAGATCGTGGACCGGGCGACCGGAGGGTGGGGCCACATCAACGTCGACCACATCATCCTCTCGGACCGAAAACCGCTCGGCATCCTTCGGGATCGGTCATGCGCGTTGACGCTGGAACATCGCTATCTGCATTTTCCGGTGAAAACCGGTGCCCGGAAATGCCGGATGGCCCTGCTCATCGACGGAGCCACGGTCCGCGAGTTCGAAATCGAGCTAGCGGACGATCCCGGATGGTGGACCCATCTCGATGTCTGTGCCTGGCGCGGGCGCAACGCCGTGCTGCGTGTTGACCGACTCGCCGAAGATTCCAACGCCTTGGAGCGAGTGACCCAGGCGGACGAGATCTGGGCCGCGAGCGAGGTCTACCGGGAGACTCTACGGGGCCGGATCCACTTCTCGCCCCGGCGTGGCTGGAATAACGACCCCAACGGATTGGTCTATGCACAGGGCGAGTATCATCTCTACTTCCAGCACAATCCCTATGGGTGGAACTGGGGAAACATGCATTGGGGTCATGCCGTGAGCCCCGATCTGGTCCACTGGCAGGAGCTACCGATCGCGATTTACCCGAAGCGGTTCGACGACTGGGCCTTCTCGGGCAGCGCGGTCGTGGACCGGATGAATACGTCCGGCTGGAAGCAGGGCGAGAACGACCTACTCGTCGCCGCATTCACCGAGCACGGGGCGCGGCGAGTGCATCGCATACTCGTCGCGATCGCGGACGGACCTGGACCGAATACGAGGGGAATCCCGTCGTGAAGCACAACGGGCGCGATCCCCGCCTGCTCTGGCACGGTCCGACGAAGCGCTGGGTGATGGCGGTCTACGACGAGTCCGATGGAAAGCGTTGGATCGCGTTCTATACCTCCGCGGACCTGAAGACCTGGACCGTTCCGGAGCCGCATCGAGGGCTTCTTCGAATGTCCCTGACCTCTTCGAGCTGCCGGTCGACGGCGATGTGACCCGGAGCCAGTGGGTCCTCACCGCCGCCAGCAGTGAGTACATGGTCGGTCGATTCGACGGCGCGAGCTTCACGCCTGAGACCCCGAAGCTACCCGGACATCGCGGCCGAGGGTTCTATGCCGCGCAGACGTTCGGCCACGATCCGCGTGGCCGCGTCGTGCAGATCGGCTGGTTCCAGACGACGACCCCGGACATGCCGTTCAACCAGGGCATGTCGCTCCCGATGGACTGAGCCTCCGCTCCACGCCCGACGGACCACGGCTGGCCTGGCGGCCGGTCGAAGAACTGACCGGCCTGCGATCCCGCACGATCGTGAAGTTTACCGGCGAGCAGAAGCCTGGCGACGATCCCCTGAAGGGCGCCCGCGGCGAGTTGATCGAGATTCGCGCCGAGTTCGAGCCGGACCCGTCGAGCGTTTTGTCCTTCCGGGTCCGTGGTGTGGAAATCGCTTATGACGTGCGCAAGCAGGAGCTGAGCGTTCATGGCCGGCGCGTCCCGGCTCCGCTCCGAGCCGGCAAGCAGCGCCTGATCGTCTACACGGACCGCACCGGCCTCGAGGTCTTCGCCAGCGACGGCTTGATCTATGTTCCCATGCCGGCAAACCTCGATCCGCGAGTCCTGGACGTGACGGCGAGCATTGCCGGCGGACCGATCCAGTTCGACTCTCTGGAAGTGCATGAGCTGCGCAGCATCTGGGGTGTCCAAGGACCCTGATGCACCAACCCACTCCCAGAAATGGGCCTTGCTCGAACGCTTCACGAAAGGGTTGCACCCACGACGCGGTGTGGACGGCCCGAGCGCGAGGCCCTCGAGGGCCGTGCTCCTGAGAACAGGTGGAATAACAGGTGGACCGTCCGTACACTAGACGCAGTGGCGTCAGTATAATACATAATATATTTAAATATCTATATCTATTTAGATTTACATTCGACCTGTTCGTGAACCGCTCTCGTAGCGATCCCGGTCATTGCCGATAGCGGGAGGCGAAGGTATCGGGGTTGGATTCGACGAGATCGCGCTGGAACTGTTCCCGGAGCAAGGTGCCATAGACGGTCAGGTCGCGGGCCAGTATCCGGAAACGGCCGGCGATCCGAGCGTTGACCACGGCTCCGGACTGATCGAAGTCGTGCTCACCGTGGACGGAAACCCCATAGGGCAGGCTCCATCCATAACACTGACGGACCGCGGTCCGCATCTGGTCCATGGCGGTCAAGCCCTTCTCATGCGATGCGCAGATGTAGCCGAAGAGTTTGCCGGCGAACTCTTCCCAATGATAATCGAGGAAGTTCTTCATGGCCCCCGACATCGAGCCGTGATAATCGGGCGTGGCGAGCACGAAGGCGTCGGCCCAGGTGACCGCTTCGCCCACCTCACGGACGACATCCGCGGGAACCACTCCACCGGGCCGGTACATCGGCAGGTCGATGCGGCTCAGGTCGAGCAAGCGAGTCTCAGCCTGGGAGTCCGGAACCGCCTCCAACGTCAACTCCAGCGACCGCCGACTGAAGGAGCCGTGGCGTAGGCTCCCATTAACGCCCAGGATCTTCAAAGCCATGATTGCGGCCTCTCGATTCGCCTTTCGAACCACGCGTCTTGGGACTCAATGGGATTGTAGGCAACTCCGGCTAGCATCGTCTCGCCAGCCGCTCCCGCTCACCCGACAAACCGACGAGTCTTCAGGCATTGCACTCGGTCTGACCGATCGATATCATCAAGTTACATGAGCGACGAGTCGAGCGGATCTTGCCGTCGAACAAGACCGTCCGATAACTCACTCATTCATAACCGGGGGATTAGCTCAGCTGGGAGAGCGCTTGCATGGCATGCAAGAGGTCAGGGGTTCAAGTCCCCTATCCTCCACTCGTAAGTCGCGATACGGCAAGCACTTAGAAACATCGACGCCTGAAGCCATTTCGATTTTCTTCCGTATTTCGTCACCAACCGTCACCAATACCGGCTTCTAACTGCGATAGATTCTCGCGACACCGCGCTTGGGCTAAGGATGCAGGAGGCCATTGGTTCAAGTCTCTATGTCACTTGCAACTCTAGGGCTCATAATAACTTCGGACGATCAACAACGCTATTCATGTCGATTTCTTCCGGGATCTTCTAACCAAATCCCCTTATCCGGTGCTATTAAATCAGCGGAGAGAGCGCTTGCACACGAGATGCAAGCGGTCTGGACATTTCCAAGTAGCCCTGAACGAGGCCGATTCGCTCTGCACCTCGCGATCTCAATTCAACTCCCAAATGCGGCTCGTTGGGGTCTTTCGCGGTTGGACCAATTCTCTCAACTCTCGGACCTCGGAACGTAGAGCAGACAGCTCGCGTTCGGTCGCCAATAGTTCTGTCTGGATCGGATCTGGCTTCCTGGGGAACAGAGAGCGCGAGATATCCGGCGGCCACCAAAAGTAGCATTGACGCGAGCCAGGCAAGATAACCTGGCGACTCGACGACTTCACCGACGTCGCGAACAGACCCCAGGATCGGGAGCATCGCCAGAAGCCCCGCGACCGTCCCCACAAATAGGACAGACTTGATGCACCCTCGGTCGAGAAGGTAGAGCCCAACCCACAGGAGCGGATTCGGTAGCCAATAAAGCAGCACCGCAGGTGAGCCGGCAGCCCCGGCCAAGAAGCAGATGACGAATGCCATGTATCCTGGCACCGTCCCTCGACCGTCGATCGGCAAGACGAGCGACGCGAGATAGGGCACGGTCGGTAGAAGTAGCAGCCATCGTGTCGGCCGTCTTCGACTCATCGTCGTGCAACCTCCGGTTCCGAGATGATGGGCATGAGCGGGTCCGGAACGCTCGGGTATGCCGTGTGGACTGGCAATTTGCGGAAAAGACCCTCGGTGATCCTTGGCCACCCTGGAACGGTCGGCATCTGCCTGCAAGTGATACGATAGGTCCAGAGCCGGGGTCTCATCGCTTTCCATCTTCAGGTACGGTCGAATCCCCGAAACCTTTCACGACCCAGAGGCGCTTTTCAACAGGTCCAGACTTCCTCCAGAACCGGCTCGGCTGGACACGGTGGACGAGACGGTCGTCAAATCCGGCTGGCCCTCACCTTGCAGATTCTTTCGTAAGGTTTCCGCGCGGTGTGCGTATCACTTATCAGCAACTGGATTGGGGAGGGCGCTGCTCTCCCCGGGATACTGGTTCGCTCAGCGTCGGGAGATCGTTCGATGACAAGCATTCGTTTTGAGACTTGCCGGAAGGCACCAGCCAGGACAGCACCTGGTCGAACCCGGCTAAGCTGAGCCGCAAAGTCCGCGAGTTGGCCCACCGCTCGTACCATGCCCTGAAAGCCGGTACGCCGCCCGATGCCCTGGCTCAGGCGCGGTCCGGAAGACCTCGCCGAGGATCTTCGCGACCTGCGCGTCAGGTCGCTCGGCTCCAGCAGAAGATCCATGAGCGCCGGCTCGAGCCCCTGATCCCTTGGATTGAGGGACTCCGGCGACAGCTCGAGCAGCGACTTGGCAACCTCATACGAAAGCAGGACCACGATGAGATTGCGGCGTCTCTAACACGAGGGGCCGAAGGGAACCGTAGGCGAGACCACCCATGATGAATCGAGTTAGCTACTGGCTCACGGCCACGGGGCCGGTTATGCTCCGGAACGAACAAGCGGTCGGGGACGGTCATCACGCGCACCCCAACGCCGGGCAGCATCACATGGCAAGCGCTGACACCCGAGCTTCGGTCATCGTAGGGGTCTGCCAGCACGATCCCGATCGGTGGCGCGAATTCGACGCCATCTACCGGCCGATCCTTTCGGCCTATCTGATCAAGCGCGGCGTGAACGAGTCTGATGCTGGCGATATCGTCCAGGACATCTTCGTGAAGCTGTTGGCTAAGATCCGCACCTACGACCGTAGCCGATGCAAATTCCGAACCTGGCTCTTCGGCGTGGCCCACAACACCCTGATCGACCACGCCCGTCGCCGTGCCGCGTACAAGAAGGCGCTGGGCGGATGGGTTGCCCACGTGCTCAAGGCCACCCCTTCCGATAGCCTCGCGATGGCCGAGGAGTGGGTCAAGCTCCATCGAGAGCGGATCCTGGAGCACGCGCTCAAGACCATCCGCGCGCGCTGTTCGTCGAAGGCCTGGGCCTGTTTCGAGCAGCGGCTGCTCCGGAGCCGCCCTGCCGCCGAGATCGGCTGCGGAGCTGAAGATCGAGCCCAACGCGGTATACGTCTATGCCTCTCGCGTATTGAAGCAAGTCCGCGACATCTGCGAAGAATTCGACGAGGACATCAGCCATGCCTTCGACCCTGACGTGCCCGGATGACGCTGAGCTCTTGGCGGTGGCCTCCGGGGACGAGCCCTCGGCTGAGTTGCGGGAGCATCTCGCCGATTGTTCGAAGTGCCGGGAGCGTCTCGCACGGTTCCAAGCCGAGGTGGGCTTGCTCCGGCGGGAGGCTGCCCACTCTGTCCTGGCGGCTTCCACCGCGCGCGAGCCGGCATACGATCCCGTCACGGCCAACGGCCGGGCGGATGGCTCGGACGCCACCGCGCCCTGGCCAGCGGCGGAATCACCGGAAACGAAGACCTCGGAACCAGCGACCGACCTCGGATTCTCCTGCGAGCCTGGCGCCGCCGGTGAAGCCAACCTTCCCGCGGCGATCGGCAAGTACCTTGTCATCGGCCGGTTTCCGCCGCACCGGTCAGGCGGACGTCTTCAGGGTCGTACATCCTGGGCTGGGCAAGGACTTGGTGCTGAAGCTCTCGCTGACACCGGTTCGGCCCGACGGCCGGTGCGAGATCATCGAGGAAGGCAAGATCCTCGCAGAGCTCGACCATCCCAACCTGGTCCGGGTGTATGACAGCGACTTCCATGACGACCGGCCTTACATCGTGATGGAATATGTGCGCGGGCAGACCCTTGAGCAGGTCGCCTCTGGGGGCGGCCTCAAGCCGCGCCAGGCCGCTGCCCTGCTGGCGAAGGTTGCAGCAGCAGCCGACTACGCGCACCGGAAGGGGATCGTCCATCGCGACATCAAGCCCAAGAACATCCTGGTCGACGAGGCGGGCGAGCCGCGGCTGATCGACTTTGGGATGGCGCGGCTGCGACATGCCTGGTCGGATGATCCGGGCTCGCCTGGAGGCACGTTCGCCTTCATGGCCCCCGAACAAGCCCGGATCGAGTCCCTCGAGGAGCAAGAGAAGGTGGGCCCGCGAGCGACGTCTTCGCCCTGGGGCCGTGCTCTATTACCTGCTCACCAGCCCGGCCCCATTTCCGGGTCAGAACTGGCGGGAATCCATGGACCGCGCCCGGCAGTTGCGACTTCGACCGCAAGGCCCTCGACGATCCGCAAAATCCCGCGCGACCTGCGGGGTATCTGCCTGAAGGCCATGGCCGCCGAGCCGGCCGACCGGTACCGTCGGCCGAGGCGTTGCAGAATGCACTGGATTCGTTTCGTTATTCGTCCGAAGATTCTGGCAGCGGCCGTTGGCGTGGCCGGGCTGGTCTTTATCGGAGTTTTGGTTTACGCACTGGGACCGTCCAAGCCGGACGCCACGCTTCGCAGAGCCACCGTGGTGATCCACCAGACGCCACCGGTCGCGCTGGCGGGCGACCTGACCGTCCGGGTCTGGTCGAAGATGGGGAACGTAAGCGGGGATTGAAGGTCGACGATCCCGGGGGCTGCCGCTTCTTGCCGGTGAACACGTCCATCTGGAAGCCAGGATGAACCGGCCGGCTTATGTTTACCTCCTCTGGCTCGACGAGCAGGGGCAAGTCAACGTGCTTTATCCCCGGCGGGATCGCGATTTTGGCAGCCGTCCGGCCGCGGAGCAGTCGGCGCGAGAATGTTGCACAGCCCGGAGGCGCTCGACAGCGGTCACAGAATGAAAGGCCCCGGCGGATTGGAGACGGCGCTACTGCTGGTCCGCCGCACTCCATTGCCGTCGAACATCGACCTGGCGGCCTCGATCGGACCGCTGCCCCCGTCTCCTTTGGCGCAACGAGCGCGAGGTCGCGGTGCGGGGCGGTGACGAGGGCCAGCCGGTTGACACGCTCACGGTGGCGCCCGAATCGAGGCATCGATATGGAGCAAACGGTCAAGATCGACGACCCGCTCTTGCAACTGATGGAACGGCTGAAGTCGCAGTGCCAGTTCGACGTCATCAAAGCGGTGCGATTCGCGTATCGGGGGGAGTGAGGCAACGGAGCTGCGAAGGTGCGAAGACATCTCTGTTATTGGAAAGGCCGGCCGATGATTCAGTCCCGTTTCTTCAGATCCCGGGTTTTAATGGTCCCACTCGTCACCGCTCTGGTGATCTCGACGGTTCTCGGCGCGGCGACCGCGTGGACGCAGGGCCAACCTCCTGGCCCGGTCCGCGCGCCCGCGCTCTCCGAGGCCGAGCGGGCACGACAGCTCCAGGAGCGCGACCAGCTCAGGGCGGAAGTGAACAAGCTGGCAGAGGCCGGCAAGCTGGACGAGGTGGTGGCGGCTGAACTGAAGATCCTCACCATCGAGCGGAGCGTCCTGGGTGAGTTGCACGATGATGTGGTCGCCTCGCTTCAAGTGATGGCCAGACTGCACGAGCTGCGCGACGACTGGACGGCGGCCCGGAAGGCCCTGACGGAGGTGCTCGCGATCCGCCAGCGGCAGCCCGAACGAAAGGACTGGCTGATCGGCGACGCCAAACGGGCTTTGGCCGACCTCGATCGGCGGGTAACCCTCAACCCCAACCAGCGACAGCGGCTCCAGGAGGCGGATCGACTGAGCCGGTACGCGGTGGCGCTTGACCGTCAAGGGAATTACGCCGAGGGAATCGCTTCGGTCCGCAAGGCTATGGAGATCCGAGGCGGGTTGCTGGGCGAGAACGATACCAGCTATGCCGACAGCCTGAACCACCTGGCCCGGCTGTATCACAAGCTGGGCGAGTACGCGAAGGCCGAGCCACTCCACCGGCACGCCCTGGACATTCGAAGGCGCGCTGGGCGAGAACCATCCCGACTATGCCGACAGCCTGAACACCTGGCCCGGCTGTATCACAAGATGGGCGACTACGCGAAGGCCGAGCCGCTCTTCCGGCAAGCCCTGGAGATTCGCAAGCGGGCGCTGGGCGAGAACCACCCCGACTATGCCGGCAGCCTGAACAACCTGGCCATGCTGTACCAGGACATGGCTGACTTCGCGAAGGCCGAGCCGCTCTCCGCCAAGCCCTGGAGATCACTAAGCGAGTGCAGGGCGAGAACCACCCCGACTATGCTCTCAGCCTGAACAATCTGGCCGTGCTGTACAAGGACATGGGTGACTACGCGAAGGCCGAGCCGCTCTTTCGCCAAGCCCTGGAGATCAGGAAGGAAGCGCTGGGCAAGAACCACCCCGACTATGCCACCAGCCTGAACAACCTGGCCGTGCTGTACGAGGACATGGGTGACTACGCGAAGGCCGAGCCGCTCTTCCGGCAAGCCTTTGAGATCCGCAAGCGGGCGCTGGGCGAGAACCACCCCGACTACGCTCTCAGCCTGAATAACCTGGCCGCGCTGTACCAGAACATGGCTGACTACGCGAAGGCCGAGCCGCTTTTCCGGCAAGCCCTGGAGATCGAGAAGCGGACGCTGGGCGAGAACCACCCCGCCTATGCTCTCAGCCTGAACAACCTGGCCGTGCTGTACTAGGACATGGGTGACTACGCGAAGGCCGAGCCGCTCTCCGCCAAGCCCTGGAGATCACTAAGCGAGTGCATGGGCGACAACACCCCGCCTATGCCACCAGCCTGAATAACCTGGCCGCGCTGTACCGGAACATGGCTGACTACGCGAATGCCGAGCCGCTCTTCCGGCAAGCCCTGGAGATCGAGAAGCGGACGCTGGGCGAGAACCACCCCGCCTATGCCACCAGCCTGAACAACCTCGCCTTGCTGTACACGGACATGGGTGACTACGCGAAGGCCGAGCCGCTCCTCCGCCAAGCCCTGGAGATCAGGAAGGAAGCGCTGGGCGAGAACCACCCCGCCTATGCCACCAGCCTGAACAACCTGGCCATGCTGTGCTATGGCGGGTCAGCTCGCGGCGGCGGAGCCGTTCCTCAGCCAGGGACTGGCTCTCCTGACCCGGTGGACCGAGGAGGGATTTGCCGTTTGCGGCGAACGCCAGCGCATCCGCCTGCTCGCTCGGCAAGGCGGGGCTCCGAGTGCCTACCTGAGCGTCGCACCCGCCGCCGGCATCAAGGCCGAGGAGACCTATGGCCACGTCGTGGCCTGGAAGGGCGTCGTCGAGGCCCGCCAGGACGAGGAACGGCTGGCCCGCGACTGGCCGGAGCTAAAAGAGACGCTCGGGCAGCTCGAGCAGGCCTGCGCCCGCCTCGCCCACCTGGCCTTCACAACCCCATCGCCCGGGCATGCCAGGCCTGGACCCAGCAGCTCGACGCGCTTCGCGACCGCAAGGAAAACCTGGAAAGTGATCTGGCTCGCAACAGCGCCGGCTTCCGGCAGATTCGGGAGATCCGGCGGTTGGGAGCGGCCGAGGCGGCCGCGGCTTTACCCCCGGGGACTGCCCCGGTCGACTTGCTGCGAGTATGCCCACCACACCCCACCCCAGGCAAGTAAGGGGCCGTTACGCCCAGGGCTGTTGACAGTTTCATTCTGGGCGGGTAAGAGAAGTTTCCGTCGATAGTGAGACCGTGTACGACCACGTTTTTCCACAGGGAGATCTCGCATGGAAGCCCACGCCGCCGGGAGTCTTTTCTCTTTTCTGGCCGACTGTCCCGGATCCGCAGCCGTCGCGGCCAACGTCATCCCCTGACGGCCATCCTCGGATTAGTCTGTTGCGCGATCCTCTGCGGCGCCAAGAGTTACGCGGCTATCGCCCAATGGGGACCGACCAAGACATCGCCTTGATGCACCAACTCGGCTTCACACGCAAGCCCCCGAAGCTCGGCGGCATCCGCAAGGTTTTGATCGCCCTGAATCCCCAGGCCTTTGAGACGCACTGACCCGGTGGGCCGAATCGTTACTGGGTGGAGTCGCAGCGACCCAGCGGACGTCACCGGAAGCGTTGGCCCTGGACGGCAAGACGGCTCGGGGCAGCTTTGATGGCTTGGAGAAGGCGGTGCATTTGCTCTCCTTGGTGGCTCACCGATCGGGGCTCACGCTGGCCCAGACACCCGTCGCTCACGGCGGTCAGAACAAGACCAACGAGCACAAGACCGCCCTGCGGTTGCTCCCAGATCTCGTCCTCAAGGGCCGCGTGATCACCGGCGACGCGATCTTCTGCCAACGCGATCTGTCCCAGGAGATCGTGGATGCCGGCGGCGACTATCTGTGGTTCGTGAAAGAGAACCAACCGACGCTGCTTCACGATATTCAGACGGCTTTCACCGCTTCGGTCGAAGCGGCTTTTTCCCCCTAAACAGCGACGAATCTGGGATCATGCCCAAGACACGGCCACGACCCTCGATAAGGGGCATGGTCGTCGCGAACGCCGTACCTTGAAGGCGACAACGGCCTTGAACGCGTATCTGGATTGGCCCGGCGTTGGCCAGGTCGGCCAGATCGAGAGTGTGGTCGAGCAGGACGGCGAGGTGTCGCAGGAGACCCGCTATTTCATCACCAGTGCCCCGCACGAGTTGGCCGATGCCAGTGTGTTGCTCACGTGGGTACGAGGCCATTGGTCGATCGAAATCGGTCGCACTATGTGCGGGACGTGACGCTGGGGAGGACGCCAGTCGCATCCGCAAAGGCGGTGGTCCCCAAATCATGGCCGCCCTGCGCAATGCGGCCATCGGCTTTCTGCGGGCCACGGGAGCGACGAATATCGCCGAGGCGATCCGGCGGAACGCTTCCCAGGTCGGGAAGCTTTTCACCAAACTGGGCATCTTCAAAAAGTGAAGTGCCCTGCCGTTACGCCGGGACCACCGACTTATGGCTTTCGTGCTCCGGAGCGGCCAGGTGCCGGTGCTCGTGCATCTGGGTGCTTCCGGCCCGATCGACGAGGCGGTGGCGGCCTGGCTAGAGGCCCTGGTCGTGCGCACGCCCGGGCCGATGCAGGCGGCCGCCCTGGAGCTAAGCCGGCGCGTTTGGGAGCCGCTCAAGCCCCACTTGCAAGGCACCACAACCGTGCTGGTCTGCGCCATGACGCGCCACGTACTTCCCCCTGGCGGCGCTGCCCGGGCACCGGGCCGGCACCTACCTGATCGAAGACATATCGATCGGCTACGTCAGCTCGCGCAGCGGCTGGTGGAGATCCTCGCCGCACCGAACGAGGCCAAGCCCAAGAGCCCCGAGGCCGAACTTGCCGGCCTGCTGGCCGTCGGCGGCATCGACTACCAGGCCGACCCCGGCGTGCGGCTTCTCCGAGTTGGCCCCGACCCCCGGCGAATCCTGGCCGAATCTCAGCGTGCGGGCTTCAAGGCCCTGGCCGGCACCGAGCCGGAAGTGCGGAGCATCGCCCAGCTCTTCGGGGCATCGTTCCCGGGGTGCAGGAACGCTAATGATTTTTCACGCAGCGATGGGTGCTTGCGTGTCGCGACCTGGCCTTGTGTAGGGATGACCTGGCCGGTTGCGAATCTGGTCGATGAATTCCTCGTCGTCGTTGAGCCAAGCCTCGCGGAGGTTGAGCACGGCCTCGGGGTTGGCGGTGTTGTTCCAGAATTTCTCGTTCCCTTTGCGCGCTGGTTGAGCTGCTTGACCCACGATTCCACCGGGGCTGCTGGTGATGGGTAATCCGACCCGGCGGTAGCCCGGGTAGTCCATGCGCGACTGATTATTCTCCAAGTAGCTGCGCTCGCGATCGAGCACGCACCAGGGATGGTCGGGGTCGTCTTTGGGATTCGTCGGTGGATCGATCCGGCTTTGGTATCGGCGATCTCGCCCAGGACGTCCCCGACGAGACCTTCCCAGCACGACTCCGCCCAGTGCCGGCCCAACTCAACGCCTTGGCCAGTGGCCTTGGCCGCGGCGTGCACGTGTTCCGCGGCGTGGACGAAATCCAGGATCGGCTCGAAGTCGGCGAAGTGACGACGCTGGATCGACCAGTTATACGGCAGGCCGTCGCTGACGAAGGCCTTGGCCGTGGCGGTGAAGAAGCCGCGCCGGTCCGCGGCGGCAGCCGCCATCCAACCGAACGTCTCGCTGTCATTCAAGGTGGCCAGCCCGGAGCGGACCACCGGGACCGGTCTCCAGTCCGGTTTCTCGGCCGGGGTCGCCGATTCACTCGCCGGTGGCAGCTCACAGCCGATCCCAGAGGTCCAGCAAAGCACGTGGGGAGGTTCGGCTGTGGATCGACGTCGGACACCTGACGCTTCATCCGCAGCAGGACGGCCGTCTTGGTCTCCCTCCAAGCCGGCTCGTGGACCCCCGGCCCGTGGTCGGGTTGGCGCACCGGAATACGACCGCCATCGATCATGACGGCGGCCAACTCGATCGGCGGATTCGCGGCCGTCGTCGGCGTCATCAACGGGCGATCTTTATAGGCCGTCGTCCGCTCGGTTTGCTCATCGATTCCGATGCCTCCCTGTTCCTGGCAGAGCGTCTGGAGGTGGCGGGGTGAGATCTTCAGTTCCGCAGCGATGCCGGCCAATTTCGCGGCCTCGGCGAACGAGCGGGCGGCGATGGCCATCGCGACCAGGATTGCCCGCATCGTCGGGCTATAGCCGCGGTGATCCAAGCCCTGGCGCGGTCTATTGGGGGAAAAAGACCCGCCGGCATCGCGGGCAAGAGTGCCGTGCCTCTTTGAGGGAGATCGGCCCGTCGCGGGTCTCCAGCGGTCGCTCTTGCATGGTTCCGTGAAGTCTGGCGGCCCAACCGGGACAGGGTTGCTCGTGCTCGGCGGACTCGTGCATTGAGACGCGGTTTGCTCGCAGAGCAGGCGTGCCACCTTGCGACCGGCTTCGGCGAGCGCGTTGCTCGATGGTGGCGAAGTCGAGCCCCCTACCCGTCTGATCAACCGCGAAGAATTCTTCCTTGACCATCCCGAGAAGTCGCTGAAGACGGGCATCCTGGGCCAATCGGTAGGCGAGCCGCGAAACATGACGATCCTCCGATGATCAAGCTATCTTGCCCCAACGTCCTTCCACCCTATCAAAATTCGTCGAGTTCTCCTATTGACGTTTGGCTACACCCGGATGTGGCGACATTAGCGTTCCTGCTCCCGCTTTCCTGCGGCAGAACGCCGTGGTCTTGACAGGCGGTGTGCCCACCGAGGCAGCGGTCAAGCAGCAGCTTGGCCGGCACTGGAAGGACCCTCCAGCCTGGCCACCCACGGCTTCTTCGAGTCGCCGGCTCGGTGGCGGCGATGCCGAGCCGGCCTGAAGTCGGACGAATTCGGCCTCGCCGGGGCCGCGGGCTCGCAGGAATCGGCATCGCTGCCGCTGACGCCGCTCTTGTACTCGGCAGTGGCCCTGGCCGGGGCCGGCCGCTTGACCGAGAACGCCCCGCGCCGGTGCACCAGGCAATTTGCCCGACCGCGAGGACGGCATCCTGACGGCCGAGGAGGTGCAGGCGCTGGACCTGCGCAGCACCGATCTGGTCGTGCTCTCGGCTTGTGAGACTGGCCCCCGTGCACGGGCGAACGGCCAGGGTGTGATGGGCCTGCAGGGAGCGTTCCAGGGCGCGGGGGCTTGCGCGGTGTTGGCCAGCCTCTGGAGGGTGGACGACGCGGCGACCACCGTGCTGATGGAACAGTTCTACGCGAACCTCTGGTCTGAGAAGCTCCCCAAGCTGGAGCCGCTTCGCACAGCGACATTCGCCGTGCTGAACGACCCGGGGTTGGTGACGCAGCGCCGAGCGGACCT
>CAWJTV010000028.1:0-445813 GCA_963845755.1 uncultured Planctomycetota bacterium | reverse complement strand
GCAATCCAGCCTTACCCATGCGTGGCCTAACTTGCGAACGTCTCTCGGCCCTTTGACGCTGGGCCTCACGTCGCTTCTTCCGCATGCTGTTGTCCCCTCGATCCTTTCGGTTGAAGGTCAGCGGAACGTTTGACCCGCCTTCTTCCAGCGGGGTCGGGGCACTCCCGACAAGACCAGACAAACCTTAGCCGCGGCGCACCCATTCGTCGATCACACTGAAGTGCGCAACCCGAATACCGCTTTTTCGAGACCGGCAACGCCCGTGACGGAAGATATGGCCGGTTAAGGGTCCACGATGCATGCGCGAGCATCAACGCCGTTCACTTCCCTCCGGCGCGGCCGAAACCCCAGCCGCTGGCGAGATTGCCGCCTGCTGGGGGTTCCGGCACCAGGCGAACCGCATAGATATCTTCGCGGTGCTCCGGGCCTTGAACGAGTGAAAAGGGCCCGGGTGCAACCCGATCGAGGCGCGGTGTACCCGTCGAAACCAGCGAAAAACTCCATCCACTCGGCTTCGCGAAGTCAGTGGGGAATCCGGCCGGCTCGGCCTGATTCGTTGTGGGCGACACGGCCGGCGCAGGTCAGGGCCGGGCTCGGCGGCCGACGGGCGGCCGGGGATGCGATCGACGACCGGTACTTTCTCGCTCGCGGGAAGGGTGCGGCTCGTCGAAGCGCGCCGCCAACCCTGAAGCGGTCCGGGACGTGTGCGAGTGGCGATCAGAAGCGCTCGCCCACCATTTCTTCGCTCTTCGTCCAGAGCGCTTTGGCACGCTCGATATCGAGCGCGTAACCACGCACTCCCTCGCTGATGGCGCTGATCTTGCTGCCTTCGGGCACGATCATGCCGACGTGACAGTTCTCGCAATAGCGCCCTCCCACCTCGTCGGCCGCGGCGACCACGCCCGCCCATACCGAGGTCGCCGCTCCCTGCGGAATCGTTTTGAACTGGAAAGGCGGCTTGTCCTCGGCCGCGAGGTCCCGGTTCATCTGATCGATCATCACCTGGAAAAAGTTTTGATCGAGGTGGCGACCGAGTTCGGTTTGGATACCGCCCGGGTGGACGGCCGTCGCGCGTACGCCACGCGACCGATGTCGGCGGTCGAACTCGACTGCGAACAGGATGTTCGCCGTCTTGGAGCGGCCGTAGCCGACGAATGGTTCGTACGGCGTTTGCTCGAAGTTCGGATCGTCGAGATCGACGTCGGCGAAGCGGTGGCCCGACGACGACAAGCTGACTAACCGCGCGCCCGTCCTCATCAGCGGTGCGATGCGGTTGACGAGCAAGAAGTGGCCGAGATGGTTGGTGCCGAATTGGGTCTCGAAGCCGTCGGCCGTGTGACCGAATGGGGTCGCCATCACGCCCGCATTGGCGACAACGAGGTCGAACGGCTCGTTGCACGCCCTTCACGCGTCGGCACAGGTACGGATACTGGCGAGCGAGCCGAGGTCGAGTTCGACAAGCTCGAGCGACCCGCCTCCGACCTCGGCATCGGCGCAGGACCTGGGCCGTGGCACGTTCCGCCTTCACGAGGTCGCGGGCCGCGCCCACGACCTGGGCGCCGCGCCTGGCGAGAGCCCGGGCCGTCTCGACCCCTAACCCGGCCGACACTCCGGTCACCAGCACGCGCATCCTGCGCAGATCCGTGCCTTCAAGGACCTCATCAGTCGTGGACGTCGCATCGAATCGCCGGCTCATGATCGCCTCTCTTCCATTCGAGCGCAGGTACCAACCGAGCGTTCCGCTGATCACCATGCAATCCATTGCAGGCGTCCGATCGGTCGGTCACAATATGTTACGTAAAATTAATGATGACAGACTTGATCTGCGTGAAGAGGTCGAGGCCATACGGTCCCTTTTCGCGACCCCAACCGCTTTGTTTAAAGCCGCCCCACGGTGAGGCGTTGTCGAACGCATTGTAACAGTTCACCCACACCGTGCCGGCGTCGAGCGCGGCGGCGGCCTGGTGGGCTTTTCGGATGTCCCGTGTCCACACGCCGGCCGCCAAGCCGAACGGCGAGTCGTTCCCTTTCGCGATGGCGTCCGGTAGGTCGTCGAACGGAATCGCGCAAACGACCGGGCCGAAGATTTCCTCCCGGGCGATGCGCATTCGGTTATCCACACCGGCAAAGACCGTCGGCTCCACGAAGAATCCCGTCTGCAGTTCGCCGAGCGGGGCGTTGCCACCGGCCACAACGGTTGCTTTTTCTTCGCGGCCGATTCGCACGTAGTCGAGCACGCGCCGCTGCTGGTCCTTCGAGACGAGTGGCCCCATCTTCGTCGTTGCGTCGAGCCCGTGACCGAGCTTGACGGAGCGAGCCATGTCCGCAAGGCGTTCGACGAATTCCTCGTAGATGCCGCGTTCGACGAAGAGACGGGAACCGGCGGAGCAGATTTCGCCCTGGCAAAAAAAGATGCCCATGAACACGCCCTTGAGCGCGGCTTCGACGTCGGCATCGGCAAAGACGATGTTCGGCGATTTGCCGCCGAGTTCGAGCGAGACCTTTTTCAAGTTGCCCGCCGAGGCGCGGACGAGCAGGCGGCCCACTTCGGTGCTGCCGGTGAACGTGATCTTGTCCACGTCGTCGTGGTGCGCGAGCGTTGCCCCCGCGGTCTCGCCGAGGCCGGTGACGATGTTGAGCACCCCATCGGGCAGGCCGGCGTCGCAGAAAAGTTCGCCCAACCGCAGCGCGACGAGCGAGGTATCTTCCGAGGGCTTGATGATGATGGTGTTCCCGGTTGCGAGCGCGGGCACGGCTTTGTAGAGCGGCATGGTGAGGGGATAGTTCGGCGGCGTGATGCCCGCGACGACGCCGAGCGGTTCACGCGTGGTGTAATTCAGGAACTGTCCCGGCAGCGAGAGCGGGATCGTGTCGCCGAGCAGCTTGGTGGTCCAGCCCGCGTAATACTCCGTCCAGCTCACGGCCGTGCTGACTTCACGCTTCGCCTCCGCGATCGGCTTACCGTTTTCGATCGTGATGAGCTGCGCCAATTCCTCGCCATGTTTTTCCATGAGTGAAGCGGCTTTTTGCAGGAGCCTGCCGCGATCGTAAGGCGTGACCTTCTTCCACGCGGGAAACGCGCGGCGCGCGGCCCCCACGGCTTCGTCGGCATCCGCCTGGCCACCGGCCGGAAACATCGCGAGCGTTTCACCCGTCGCGGGGTCGGGGGAGGCCAAGACCTCGCCGCTGGCCGCCTCGCGCCACTGGCCGCCGATGAGCATCTTTGCGGGCTTGGCGAGAAACGCCCGCGCGGTGGGAAGTAATCCGGAAAGCGTTTTCATCGTGCTATCAGCCTTGGGGTTGATCGAAGTCCGGGTAGCCGCCGCTTTGAGACGAAGGCCCGGGAAAGCCGATGCGTTGCCACACGCCCGCGTCGCTGAGATAAAGCGCGCACACATCCGCACGCAATTGGCGGAAGAACGCGGGCGACTGATCGCGGAGCGCGGAGAGCAGTTCGCGCATCTGACCGGCGTTCAGTTCGCGCACGTCGTGGCCGAAACGCTCACTCGCGAAGACGCGCGCCGCCCGCAGGCCCTCGACGTATACGGAGGCTGACGGACTTCGCCGCATGCGCTCGGCAATGCTCGGCCCCGCATGGACCAGGCCCGCGCCGGCGTTGCGCTCATCGGCCGGAATGATCCCGTCCGCCAGGGCCGCGAGCACGCCGATATCGCCGAGTGTGATCGAGGGTTCGTTCATGTCGCTTCCAGGTCGCCTCACCGCCCGGCGGCGAGCATGTGCCCCGCCGCGCGATCGGCGATGGCCATCGCCGTGAGCGTGGGATTAACGCCCGCGCTTGTCACGAACACGCTGGTGTCGCAGATGTAAAGATTGGGCACGTCGTGCGTCTGGCAAAACTCGTTCACCACGGATGTCTTTGGGTCGCACCCCATGCGGCACGAACCCATCGCATGTGCCCCGTAGTTCAGGCCGATGTGAACTCTTCGCGCACCGGATGCCGCCATCATTTCCGCGGCTTTGTCGCGGGCGGCGGCGGCGAGCCTCACATCGTTGTCGCCCCATCGGTAATCGATGCGCGCGGCAGGCAGGCCGCGCGCGTCGCGTAGTTCCGGATCGAGCGTGATCCTGTTGCGTTCGTCGGGCAACCCCTCCGCGTGCGCCCACCACGCGGCCGTGTGCGTGTATTCGTGCAAGAAATCCTTCAATTCCAGACCAAACATCAAGCCGCTCAGATTGCCGAACGTGATGGGCGTCATCATGTAGCTGAGTAGGACGAAGCCGCGAGCATAGCCATTTCGCGAATTCGGGCGGTAGTAGTCTTGTACCATAACATGGCCCATCTGCATTCCCTTGAACGCATTCACAGGCTCGTCGAAAGTACCGAAGACTTGCCAAGTGGGGTGGCTCATGAAATTCTTCCCGACCTGCCCGCTGGAGTTGGCGAGGCCGTCGGGGAACGCGCCTTGCGCGGACAGCAGCAGGAGCCGCGGCGTCTCGATGGCATGGGCCGCGAGTACCACCACTTTTGCCTCGAGGCGATGCTCGCGGCGTTGCGCGTCGAGATACTCCACGCCCGTGACGCGGTTCTTCGCGCTATCGTAGTTCACGCGATGGACGAACGCCTCGCTGATGACGCGCGCACCAAGCCGCTCGGCTTTCGCCAGATACGTGTTGGCGGCGGTCGCCTTCGCTTCGGTAGGGCAACCCGACCCGCACCAGCCACAGGAGATGCACGCCGGGCGGCCGTCCCGCTCCACCGAGTTGATGGCGATGGGCGGCGCGAATGGATGCGCACCGAGCTTCCGCGCTCCACGCGCCAGCACCTGGGCATGCCAGTTCATGCGGTGCGGCGGCATGGGCAGCGCGTAGGGTTCCGCCGCGAACGGCCCGCACTCGCCCGCCACGCCGAACTCCCGTTCGACCTTCTCATAGTGCGGCCGCAGATCGTCGTAACCGATTGGCCAATCCGCGCCCACGCCTTCAGTGGAGAGCGTGCGGAAATCCTCGCGATGGAATCGGGGCGCCACGCCCAGCCAGGGCAACGTGCCGCCGCCCACGCCCGTTCCCGCCTTCGGAATCACGAAGTCCGAGCCGACGAAGTTGCGAGGCTCGGACCACATGATTTTGCCCGCGTTCGCCTCTGCGTTCTGCAAAGCGGTATACCCGCTGAACCGCGGCCCGGCTTCCAGAACAGAAACGGTCAACCCGCTTTCCGCCATCCGCAGCGCCACCAGCGCACCGGTCGCCCCTGCGCCAACGATGACCACATCAAAAGTGCGCATAAAGTCGCGCGAAAATGAGTCACGGCTCATTCGGACACGATACCCGAACGCTGAATCGCGTACCAGGACCTGAGCGATGATTATTTGGGGAAGGTTGTCGATGGGCAAGCGACCAACACCGTTCTTTGTGAATCCATAGATGGAATCATTCCTTTTGACGGAAAAGGCTCGATCCAGGAAGGCTCGATCCAGGTCGGACCCCTCGGAGATTGCGACGCACCGTGAAACAGGGCATCGGTCCGGCACGAACTGGCTTGGGTCTACTGCCAGGTAAGGCTGACCCCATACGCGCCGCCCTCTATCCCCACGGATCGTCTTACGAACCGGAACATCACAGAACTGGCCGCGGCCTCGGTTGCTGGGCGATCCCGACATCGATGTACTGGCCGCCGCCGGTCTGGTGGCAATGGATGGCCAGGACGTTCTTCCCGGGCCGCAGCGCAGCGCGGGCCACCTCTGAGATCGGGGAATCCTCGTAGTCGGACACGAACCCCTGAGCCGGGCCGCAAGCACCCCGTTGAGATAGATCTCGGCATCTTCGTCGTGATGGACCGATAGCGCCAGGGCCTTTGCGTCCCCCCTCCGGCAGCACGACGCTCCGTCGGAGCCAGATGTCGCACGAGCGCCATTCGGTGCGGACGGTCGCGCCCGGCGTTCCCCGCGTCCCGAATCCGCCGGGTGCCTCGGCCCAGCCCCCGTCGTCGAAATCCTCAAAGGTCCATTCGGCCGCCGGTCGCGCCTCAGTCCGTCTCCATGAGGCGGCTTCTCTCCGGGCCGTCGGCACGACTTCGCGGGCCGGTTCCGCAGCGGCCAGGTCGGCGTCCGTCGCGTCGATGCGGTGGATGAGACCCCGGTCGAAGCCAACGACGTGGATTCTTGCCGCGATAGACGAATCCGCCCGTCACCGAGAAGCCGACCCGATGGTGATAGGCGAAGACGGGCGGGACGTAGCGGGCGCCTTCCTTGGCGTAGCGGTCGGTAAAGGATCGGAACCCCTCGAATCCGTTCCAGCCGTGGTTCTCGCCCTGCCTGGCGATCGTCACCTCCTCGTAGAGCCCCTGGCCGACGTCGCCGACCCAGAGGTCGCCGGTCGGCGCATCGATCCTCAACCACCAAGGCTCGCGCAACCCCAGCGCCCAGACCTCGGGGCGGGCGTTGGGACTCTTGCGGAAGGGATTGTTTGACGGGATCGCGTACGATCGGCCTTTCTCAGCGCGGTCCACATCGATGCGGCTGATCTTGCCGAGCACGGTAGAGAGGTCCAGGCCGTGCCCGCGCGGGTCGTTCTGTGGGCCGGTGTCGCCCATGCCGATGTAGAGGAACCGGTCGGAGCCGAAGGCGAGATGGCCGCCGTTGTGGAACGAGCCAGGTCCGCAAGTGGATCGTGAAGGCCGCCGAACATAGAGGAGGATGCTCAGTAGGCCTGCGCCCGCAAGGAACGCGAGCAGGCTAGACCCTCAGGTTGTGATGGGTTAGTTTGCTCTCGTTGACACGAACGTTGGGTTTGGATCGAGATGGTTCATCAAACCGAGCGTATCCCTATCGCCCCGGTCGCCTTGCCTAAGAGGACCCTGACAACACATGTGGCCGCGACTTTCTCCTGGCTCATTCTACGGTGAGACGCTCAGGTCTTACCGCACCGGCGAGATCCTCCTCGTCGAGTCAACCTATCAGCCGGGGTGCAAGATCCCCACGCACACGCACGACCGTGCCTTCTGTTATCTGGTGCTTGCGGGCTCATGCACCGAAACCTGCGCCGCCCAGACCCGAGTCCGTCTCCCCTCACACCTGGTGCTGCACCCGGCGGGGGAGGCCCATTCGGACCAATGGGCCGGTGCCGGCGGACGCTGTCTCCACATCGAATTCGGCGCAGTGCTGGCTGCAGCATGTTCGCGAACACTCGCCGGTTCTGGACCAACCGGCTGACTTCTGTGGCGGATCGCCGGTCTGGCTCGCCGCCCGGCTCTACAAGGAACTTCGGGCGCCGGACAGCGTCTCGCCCCTGGTCATCGACGGCCTGGCGCTCGAGTTGGTTGCCCACGCCGCGCGGGAAGCGGTCGGCAAAGGAATCAGTCCGCCTCCGCTCTGGTTGCGGCGGGCGGAGGAACTCCTGCGATCGCGGTTCCAGAACCCTCCGGCACTCGCGGAGTTGGCCCGCATCGTCGGCGTCCACTCCGTGCATCTGGCGACTGCATTCCGCCGACACCGAGGCTTTACACCAGGCGAGTACGTCCGCCGGCTCCGCGTCGAGTTCGCGTGCCGCCGACTTGTCACGGGGACACCGCTCGCCGAGATTGCCTTGGACGCCGGCTTCGCTCATCAGAGCCATTTCTGCCGGGTTTTCAAGGCCGTCACCGGGCTGACGCCCACCGCCTACCGCCAATCGTTCACGCCCGAGGCTTAATCCCAATACCGTTTAAGGAAGCATAACC
This sequence comes from uncultured Planctomycetota bacterium, assembly GCA_963845755.1. Lineage (GTDB taxonomy): Bacteria > Planctomycetota > Planctomycetia > Isosphaerales > Isosphaeraceae > CAWJTV01. The sequence continues at coordinate 438,138 of CAWJTV010000028.1, read as the reverse complement.
ACTGTCTCTGCAAAGGTTTTCTTCAAGGGCGGAATGTGTCGATGTTTGGATCGTTTCTTTTTCCACTTGGACATTTTACGCTTGATCACTCGCGGATTGATCCGGTTCCTCCGCATTTCGTCATCGGTGCGCTCCCCCTGCATCTCCCACAACAATCCCTGGTACCACTCCTCGAACGCCTCGGGGGTCGAGCTGTTGCATTCTGGCAACCGGCACTTGAGGATCTGGAAGCACCCCAGAAACGACAGCCGATCCGGGTCCAGCCCCACGGTCCCGGCGGCCGCAACCATCAAGGCTCGGATCACGAAATGACCCAGCGACAGCGCATAGATCTCCTGGATCACCCCCGCCGGGGTCTCGCTTCGCATCTGTGCCGGCTTGGTCGCCCGCCGCGGATCATGATGGGTCTTTTGCTCATCATAGACCAACTCCTGTTCCCATCTCTCGTGATAAAGAATAATCAATTCTTCAGCAGGATAAAGCTCCGCGTCAAGGAGATTCGTGATCAGCACATGAGTTTCACCGTGTCCGACTCGTTGCGGGTCGTCCAGTGTATAGCGGATCACCCGGACGACGATCCCATCCCGATCGATCTGACGGTCGTAGCAACCCCGATAAATCTTGGCCAGGTACGAGCCATCCGCCAGGTTTTGGATCGACTTGAGGATCAAGCCGCTTTTCACGCGTGCCAACAGCTGGACGCCCCGCAACATCGCCGTTTTCCAGTGGTCATAGCTGAAAAACCCGCGATCCTCCAACAGGAGCATCTCCGGAGTCAGATGGCGGAGCAAGCCGCCGACCATCGACGGTTCGCCGTGGGCGATCGACCGGACCACGAAGGCCAGTTCGATGTGGGTCCCCAATTCGACCAGGCTCAGCTTGCGGACTTGGGGGAACGCGCCGTCGCCGCGCGGCCCGGCCGAGGGCGCGCGAAGGCCGCGGCGTTGGCCTCCGAGTCGGGGACATCGTAGACGGTCCCATCGATGCCGACCAGGCGGAACCCGCGGTAGAAGGCTCCGGGCGTATCGGGCCGGGCCAGAGGATGAACGACGTGCTCGAACAGGTGGCGGACCGGCGCGATGCCCAGGCGTTGCCGGGCCACACACAGGCTGGATCGATGGGGACTCTCCTCGCCGACTCGGAGCCGGCGTGCATGCTTGAAGACTTGGCGGATCGGCAAGTCGGTCAACAGCCCCATGGCCAGGACCACCCAGCAAACAATCTCGTGGGTCAGTGTGCAACGTCGTTGATTGGTTTTACCGGTGGCCGCGAGGACTTGGCGAACGGCCTCGGGCGAGATAATCTGTTCCAGTCCCGCCAAGCGATCCAAGATCCGGCCCGACGCATCGGGCGGCAGCGTGCAATGTCCGTGCGGCATGCGAGTCATGGCCTCCGTGTTGCTTGGGTCGTGAGTAAACCCAAAGTAACAGGAGGCTGTGGCTTGCGCCTATTTCAACGGTATTGGGCTTAATCCTGGATAAACGACTCGGCTCTGTGCAAGACGTGGCAGCCCGACGGGACCTATACTGGCCTCCGCCGGGAGTTCATCGCCAGTCCCCCAGGAGCCCATCCCATGGTCCCACTCGTGCCGACGGTCCTGTTCTGCATCTTGAGCCTTGGTCAGACAAGCCTGCCTCCAACCTTCAGCAACGGTACGAGCACGGCGAACGGTCCAGGTCCGACGACGGTCACGCATCCCGGTCAGCCGGATTACACCCCAGTGATCGAGAGGTTGCAGCGCGATCTGCCGAAACTCATGGCCGAGAACCAAGTCCCGGGCGCTTCGGTGGCGCTCGTCGATGACCAGACCGTGATCTGGGCCGGAGGATTCGGTTTCACGGACCGATCCGGAAAGAGACGGATCACGGCGGACACGCCCTTCAGCCTCCAGTCGGTCTCCAAGACCTACACCGCCACGGCGTTCTTGAGGGCCATGGATCAGGGACGATTCACGCTAGACGAGCCGTTGAAGAAGGCGATGCCCGGGTTCGGCTTCCACTCCCGCTGGGGTGAAACGGAGGTGGACCGGATCACGTTCCGTCACCTGCTCAGCCACTGGGCGGGCCTTTGTCACGAGGCGCCGGTCGGCAACAACTACGGCGACTGGCACTGTACGTTCGACGAGCACGTCCGGAGTATCTTCGACACCTGGCTGAAGTGCCGAGTGGGGGAGCGTTTTCGTTATTCCAACCTAGCCTGGATTCCCATGGAGGCAAAAACGGGGTAGGCTACGACGCAATCCATAAACGAAGCAAAATTCGTCGAAGTGGGTTTTCCCCTGGATTTCAAGTGGTTCTGGCTTGAAACGGCTCATCGAAACGCCTCTCTCGATGTTAGGTGATCCGTAAACTGAAAAAAGAGCATCCACGGTGTCAACTCAATGCATCCACTGTGGTGAATTCGATAGATTTGTCGCAAGAACCCCTTGTTTTCCAGGAGGAAGTGAGATTCGATCGACGAACATATCATCCATGGTGATCAAGTTAACTTAGTGGGAGACCCACCTTTAACTCTTGGAGGAGCATAACCAGTTCCGAGGCGAAAAGCTGAGTATCGCGGGCTTTTTTCCAATCATGCGGCAACAAATGTTAGCCCAATCTGCCTCCATGGGAATCCAGGCTAGGATTTGACCTGGTCGGCTATGCCCTCCAACTCCGCGCAGGGAAGCCATTCCCACGGCTGATGCGCGAGGAGTTGTTCGAGCCTTTGGGGATGACGGTTAGCACATTTGATCAGGTCGAAGGGCTCGGATACGCTCACCGTGCCCGGGGCCACGTCCAGGGGCAGGAGGTGCCCCCGCTGGAGGTGCCCATGCTCGCCGCGGGGGGAATGTATTCGACCGCGCTCGACATGGCGAAGTTCATCTCGTTCCACCTGGCGAGCGGGACCGCCCAAGGCCGACGCCTAATCAGCGCTGATGCCCTGAGGTCCATGTATACGCCGCAGTTTCCTCGACCCGGACAAAAAGCGGGGTATGGCCTTGGCGTCAACAGCCGACCGTATCACGGTGCCACGCTCCTCTTCCATGGCGGTGGCGGTTACGGCTACTCAACCGACCAGCGCTGGGTACAGGAATACAAAGTCGGCGTTGTCACTCTGAGTAACGGCGACGGCGGGGACAACTTTGTGGCCGACCTAGCCGACCAAGCTCTCGAGGGCATGATCCGCGCCAAGCGGGGGACCTTACCTCCGGATGAACCACTCCCCTGGACGCGGGAGCCGATCATCACGTCCAAGCCCGAAGAACTGCGGTGGTTGGAGGGAAGCTACTTGGTCGGGGCTCAGTTGACCGTTTTCCGGCTGGAAGGCGACCGACTCCACGTCGTCCGAGGAAAGCGCACCGAACCCCTGGATGCACACTCTCCGACGCGGTTCAGCCGCGGCCCCAATCTCTACGAGTTCCTGTTCGACGACCGAGGCCGAGTCCGGGAGGTCCAGAATCCCGGAGACAACGGCGTGAGCTTCCTCCTGCCCAACGACTCCCCGCGCGACCCGGCCGGGCCGGACAAGCCGGAATGGGCGCGCTTCCTCGGTGTCTACCACGCCCGGGCGTACGGTCAGGATGACGAGGTTCGGCTCGCTTTGAAGAACGGCCATCTCTACTGGAACGACAGGCTGAAGCTGATCGAATACCGGCCCGGCCTGTTCTTCACGGCCGATGGTGACTCGGTGCAGTTCGCCGAGGGTACGATTGACTACGCCAATCGGCACTACCGTCGTGTGAACAAGTCTTCCGTTGATCGTCACCCATACCCCGGCAAATCCTGGGGGGTGATGGACCGGCCCGAGGCGGTCGGGTGGTCATCTCGCAAGCTGGAGCGAGCCAAGGCGTACGCCGGCTTGATCGACACGGCGGCCGTGATGGTCATCGTGGACAGCCGCGTCCTGTGCAGTTGGGGCGACGTGTCGGCCAAGTTCATGGTGCACTCGATGCGGAAGAGCCTTCTGGGCGCTTTGTACGGCATCTCCATCAAGGAGGGTCGGATCCGGCTGGACAAGACCCTGGCCGATCTTGGCATCGACGACATCCCCCCCGCGCTGACGTCGGCTGAGAAGCGAGCGACCATTCGGGACCTGCTCCAGTCGCGCTCGGGAGTGTACCACCGGGCGGCACTCGAAACCCCGGACATGGCATTGACCCGGCCACCCCGTGGCAGCCAGCCGCCCGGCAGCCAATGGTACTACAACAACTGGGACTTCAATGCTCTGGGCACCATTTTCGAGCAGAGGACCGGGACCAAGATCTTCGAGGCGTTCGAGGCGCGGATCGCCAATCCGCTGGAGATGGAAGACTTCCGTGTCGAGGACGGGGATTATCAGCGCGGCCCCGAGTCACGGCACCCGGGCTACCCGTTGCGGATGTTCACGCGCGACCTGGCCCGGTTCGGGCTGCTCTACCTCCGAAAGGGAGTCTGGCGGGATCGGCAGCTCGTGCCGGAGGAATGGGTCGAAGAAAGCACTCGGTCCTACTCGGACACCGGTATGTGCGGCTACGGCTACATGTGGTGGGTGGCAGCGAACGGTAAGAGCTTGCCGGAGGTTTTCTTGCCGGAAGGGACATTCTGGGCCTGGGGAACTCGCGGGCATTACGTAGTCGTTGTGCCCGCCCTCAAGTTAGTGGTCGTCCATCGTGTGAACACGGACGTCCCCGGCCAAGAAGTAAGCCACAAGAAATTCGGGATGCTGCTGCGGCGGATCCTGGACGCACGGGAATGATGACGCGATGACCACGGGACGTTGGATCCGCTAGCGTGGCTGGACTGCGTCAATAACCAAGGATGTCCTCACGGGCCACGGGCCCCTCGAAGTTGCCTGTGAGCTGACAAACGGTCAGGAGCCAGGAGACTTTCACTAGCCTGGATTCCCATGGAGGGGAAACTCGCTAACAAATCGGCAAGCTGCATGAAGATGTGGCAATGCGTTGCGACGTTAGTTCTGGACTTTACACCACGGTCGGCCCGGGGGCCAGCATGACCTCATCCGAAGACCAGCCGCAGTCGCTTGCCCCCCAGCCAGGGGACGGCCACGTCGGTCTGATCAAACCCGGCGGCGATCAGCAGCGGATTGTGTGCCCGCCTCTGATACCGGACCACCAACTCGCTCTCTCCGATCGTGATTCCCGCCGTGGCATCCACCAAGTCTCGGAACAGGTGGCGCGACTCGGCGACCTCGTAACCCTGGCCGACTCGGGCTGCCAGCAGCCGGTACAGGCTGCTGGCCATCAAGGTCAGTTGCAGGTCGCAGTTGACCTTCATCGCCACCGCCGAGCTCAGCGCGTCCATGTGGAAGAAGTCGATCCCGTCGGCGATGGTGTTCTCGATGATCATCCGCCGGGCGTAGCGGCCGATCAGGTGCGACGCCGACCGGCTCAACTGGTTGGTCAAGAGCAACGTCGGCTCCTCGTGACCCAAATCGGCCACGGTCAACTGGCGGATCGGGCCATCGTAGTCCGTCAGCGCGACCTGGCGGTCCAGCACCCGCGGTGTCTTGTAGGCGCGGGCGACATTCTCCAGCTCGACCCGCCGCCAGGCCGAGAGCGGGACCCGCGCGATCTCCGCCAGGTGCTTGGGGGTCCGTCGCCGCAACGTGATGAAGTCGATCTTCATCCGGTTCAGCTCGTTGAGCTTGGCGTACGTCGTCAACGTGCAGTCGAAGATCAGCTCCGCGGGCAACCGTCCGGTCCGTCGCTTCCAGAATTCGACGAAGCGAAGGACCTCGTCATCCCGCTGATCCTTGCGCAACTCGGCATTGGCGTAGCAGAAGACGCGGGTCTCGGCGTCCTGGGCCAGGAAGGCCAGGATCCCCTTCTGACTCCGGCTCCGCTTGGAGATGTAGTGCTTCTCGACCAGGGCATCCTCGCCGTGGAAGGGGATGGTGTGGAAGTCCAGGTCGAACGAGGTCCCCCATCGCAAGCCCAGACGACTGACCGTGTCGAACCAGTCGCGCATCAAGGTGGGATAGCACGTCGGCGGGATCCGGCAACTGTATTCGGTCAGGAACGATCGCTTGGGGATCACATTCAAGCCAGCGAAGAGAGCCAGCCCGTCGTCGAGTACCGCGCTCATGACGTGGGAATGGCGCGCATCGCCGAAGAGTTTCAGAGCCAGGAGCGACCGAACGGCGCAGGCGGCGGGAATCATCTCGGAGCCGGGGAAGCCGCACCGCCCCAGGAGCATGTCCAAGTCGGCGGCGATCAGCCAGGGGAAGAACAGGAACAGGCCGCCGAACTGGGTACGCAGGTGGCGTTGTGTCAGGTCGAGACGGCGAACATCGGCGATCTCGGCGACGACGGGGCGCGGCTGTTCGGGTCGCTCGTCGTCAACTCGTCGCGGCAGCTTGGCGAAGCCCTCTTCCTTGAGGATGGCGGCGACCGCCGCCGGGCTGAGGGCCTCGCCGTCGCGGGCCAAGGCGCGGCTGATGTCGTGGACGGAGAGGTTCTGCTTGCGCAGGGCGACGACCTGTTGCCGCAGCCGTTTCCGTTTGGCGGGAGGCCGGCCCTGGCGTGGGGCGGGGGCGAAGAAATCGCGGTCGGGCTGGCTGCGGAACTGGTGGACGAGGACGCGGAAGCTCCCCGGTGAGTAGCCGAAGCGAGCGGCCGCCTCGGCCGATGGTAGTCGGTTCAACGAAGAACGCTCGGAGGGCCTCGTATTGTCGATGGGTGGAGTTGGAAGGCTCCAAGAAGCGGCGGGCCAGTGTTAGGCGCTCTCTGGAATTATCGTCCATGATGCCACGGTGCCATCCTGATTCGGAGTCGCTCGTTGATGTGTTGATAGAATGCGGGAAATCCTGGGATTTCAGGCCGAAATGGCGACCCAACATCGAATCTGCATCGGTTGGATGTTTGGGTTGACCCTGTGGCTGGGGTATCTATAGTTCTTGGGCGTCGATAACGAGACGGTGCCAGAGACAACCGGATTTTAGGGATAAACCGGATCAGTTGCAAGCCAATTTGTTAGCCGGTTTCCCCTCCATGGGAATCCAGGCTAGCGGACCGACGCGATATCATGGGAAGCCGAGGACTGAGGTTGCGGACCCCGGACTGGGTCCTCACCGGCGTCGACCCCGGGGCCCGGCGACCTGGCAGCCTCGCGACGAGGAGACCGAGAATGCGACGCCACCTATCGCCGTTGGCATGCGGGGTCTGGCTTGTGATCACCGCCTCGGCATCGTGCGCCGATCGGGACTCCCCGTCACGTGCCGCGGCGACATCGCCTGGCGGGCGGATTCGCGTGGAGATCTCACTCGCCGAACACGGTGAGGGTCGGGCTTCCCCCGTCTATTCCATCTCCTTTCGAGGCAAGTCGGTCATCCTGCCGTCGAGGCTGGGTGTCAACCTGGTCGATGGGCCGAGCCTCGGTCACGACTCGGTGATTGAGGGGGTCCGGACAAGGGCCATCAACGAGACCTATCAACAACACCCGGGAAAGCGTAGCCGGGTCGTCAACCATTGCGAAGAGGTGGTCGTCTCACTTCGCGAGCGCGCGGCGCCGGCAAGGCTCTGGGAGGTCGTCATTCGAGCCTACGACGACGGGGTCGCCTTCAAGTATCGTCTTGCCGCTCAGCAGGGCTGGGATCGCTTCGCGATCGCCGGTGAACGGACCCGGTTCCACCTGCCCGGCGACGCACTGGCTTATGTCCTACCGCTGGACGGCTATACCACCTCCCACGAGGCCCACTACCAGAAGCGGGCCGTGGGCGAGATTCCCGCGGAGTGGCTCGTTGGGCTGCCGTTACTTGCCGAGCTTCCGGCGATAGGCTGGCTCTCGGTGATGGAGGCCAACTTGACCGATTATGCGGGGATGTATCTGGCGCGCGATGCCGAAGGAGGGGCCGTCCTGGGTTGCCGGCTATCGCCAAGGCCGGGCGAGCCAGGAGTCGCAGTCCGGGCCGGCCTTCCGCACGAGTCGCCCTGGCGGGTCCTCATGATCGCGGACAATGTGGAGCGGCTGGTCGAGTCGGACCTGGTGCTCAACCTCAACGCACCCTGCGCCCTGGCTGATACCTCCTGGATCCGGCCCGGCAAGACGACGTTCCCCTGGTGGAACGGCTTCCACGAGGATCATGTCTCCTTCCCTATGGGGCTGAACACGGAGACGGCGAAGTATTACATCGACTTCTGCGCCGAGGCCGGGATCCCCTACCACTCGCTCGACGGCAAGGAGAATACGGCCTGGTACGGCGGCCCGATCGTGCCGTACGAGGGGGCCGACATCACTCGGGGCGTCGAGGGACTCGACCTCCGAGAGGTGCTCCGCTACGCCGCGACGAAGGGCGTCAGGATCCGCCTCTGGATGAACTGGCGGGCAGCCGAGGCCCACATGGACCGGGCCTTCCCGCTCTACCGCGAGTGGGGCGTCGAGGGGGTGATGCTCGACTTCATGGACCGCGACGACCAGGTGATGATCAACTTCCTCCGCCGGGCGCTGGAGACGGCCGCCGCGAACCGATTGACCGTCACGCTTCACGGGGTCTCCGCGCGAACCGGTCTGGAACGGACGTATCCCAACTTATTGACGAACGAGGGGGTGTTGAACCTGGAATATGACAAGTGGGACAAGCAGGGTGTCACGCCCGAGCACGAGCTGACCGTCCCTTTCACGCGGATGCTGGCCGGTCCGCTCGACTTCCACCAAGGTTCGCTCCGTGGCGTGCCTCCGGAGGAATTCCGGCCGCGCAACGCGGCACCGCTGGTCATGGGGACACCCTGCCGGATGCTCGCCTCCTACGTTGTCTTGCAGAATCACCTACCGATGGTGGCGGATTACCCCTCCGCGTATCGAGGCCACCCGGCGCTTCCGGTCCTGGCTGCGGTCCCAACGACCTGGGACGACACCCGCTGCCTGACCGGCAAGGTTGGAGAGCTCATCGTCATCGCCCGGCGGCACGGGCCCGAGTGGTGGGTCGGTGCGATGGGTGACCGAAAGCCCGGCGAGGTTGAGATCCCGCTGAGCTTCCTCGGGCCTGGTCGATTCCGGGCGGAGATCTATCGCGACGACCTGAATACGGTCACCCGCCTCGACCGGCGCACGGAGAGTGTCGCAGCCGTGAATGTTCTCCGAGTCCCCCTGGCGCCGGCTGGCGGTATCCTGATCCGCCTCTCGCCGGTGAGCGATCTCCCGAGGTGATCGGACGGTCATCGATGAAACGTCTGATGGAGCCGGTCAGGTGGTGTCCTACGCAATTTGAACAGATGGCATTGTGATCCACTCACGCATCGTCCAGACGTGGTCGGCCAGGCCGGCAGCCATCGCCGGTGACCTCTTTCGCACCCGGCCATCGTCGTCCCGATATTCCAACGTCCTCACAGGCCAGCAGAAGTTATCGCTGTACATCGTAAAATAGGTCATCGACTCGTGCACCCGCCAATCCTTCGAGAACGTGTACGTCTTCCGCACCTTCCGGGCGTTCTTGTGCCGGTCGGTCGCGTTGTACCGCTCCAGGAACGAGACGTTGACCTGTCGGCTCACCTTCGAGAGCCGCAACGCCTTGGCCAGCGCCGCCAGCGTGCCGAAGATCAGATGGACCAGGATCTCCACCACCCGACCCCGCCGCCGCCGCTTCTCGACCGTGGCGTAGGTCAGCTCCGGCGGCGGTACCTTCTCAGGCACCATCCGCTTGCTGTCGCGGCCCGTCGGCGTCGCGGTGACCTCGCTCCCGTAGATGCGCAGGATCGCCTCCTTGTACGCCGGGTAGTCGTCGCTGGTCATCAGCCTCACGGGGTGGTCTCCTGTCCGCTGCTTGGCCGCGGCGACCACGGCCTCGACCTCCTCGGCCCCACGCGCCCCGGGGACGACGCAAAGGACCAGCTTGTGCTCGGGATCGTAGGCGGTGTGGTCCCACCAATCCCCATGCTGGTCATCAGCCGGATTGCCCGGGTCGCAGTGCTCCTGCTTCTTGAACACGAACGACCACTTCTCGTCGAACTGGACCTCTTCCGTCCGAGGGGGAAAAAGCCACGAGCTCGTCGTGGAGTTGCCGGGCGTGCTCGCCCAGGACTCGGCGGTAACGTACCACCGTGTCGCGGTGCACACCGAGGAGTCGAGCGGTGGCCCGCACCCCGGTGCGATCGGCGAGATGTTCGATCAGCGAGATGGTCGTCTCCCGGGGCAAGCTGGAGCGGTACAGCGGCGTACCCTTGCGCTCGGAGAAACGGGCCTTGCAAGTGCGACAGTAGAGCTGGCGGATGGGCTGGCCCTGGCCGTAGGTGCCGCAGACCGACAGGTTGCCGAGCCCACGCAGGCCGTAATCGGGGCAATCCGCACGCTGGCAGCAGAAGCCGGAAAGATCCTCCATGGCAGTGCCTCCATGATCCTGGGACCAGAGCAAATGGGGTCATGTCGAGGAACCCATGATACACGAAGAACTTACTGCGTTCAAATTCCATAGGACACCACCGCCGGTCACGGAAGGAGCTATCGCATGTCTCCGCGCAGAGTGCTGGTCCTGGCTCTGACGCCTGTGTTCCTCATCGTCGTCGGTCTGGTGGCGTATTTCGCCTTGACCTGGCCGTATGTGCCATCCGCCGCCGACCTCGCCTCCCGGCTGTTCTCCCCGCCGCGACCCCGGCGGAGCAACGTCCCGCCCTACGACGGCACGGATCCTTTTGAGCTGAAGGTCGAGGGGATGCCCGGGATCAGGATGTACCTGGACCCGAAAGACCTGATCATCACTCCGGCCATCTTTGGGTTCGGGAGCTGGGAGGCGATCGAGACCGCCTGGTTCCTCCGGGTCGTCAAGCCCGGAGACATCATCGTCGACGCCGGGGCGAACCTGGGCTACTACACCATCATCGGCTCCCGGCTGGTCGGGGACACGGGGAAGGTGTACGCCTTCGAACCGGAGCCCGCGAGCTTCGCGCTGCTCCAGAAGAATGTCCGGCTTAACGGACTCACCAACGTGGTACTGGAGCAGAAAGCCCTCTCGAACCGCAAGGGGATCGTGAAACTGTTTATCGCCCCCCTGAACAAGGGCGACCATCGAATCTACCAGCCGGAAGGTGAGTCCCGCACTTCGGTGGAGGTCGAGGCGGTCCGCCTGGACGAGTACTTCCACGACCATGAGCGGGGGATCGACCTCATCAAGATGGACACCCAGGGGGCCGAGGGCCTGATCCTGGAAGGGATGACGGGGCTGCTGGAGGGCCGGACCGACGGCCCGACGATCTTCATGGAGTTCTGGCCGCACGGACTCGAGGGGATGGGGACCGACGCCGGCGCCCTTCTGAAGTCGCTCCAGTCTTACCATTACCAGTTCTATGAGTTCCTGCGGAAGGACACGAAAAGGCTGCCGCTGGTCGAGCCAGCGGACCTGCTCGCCGCGCACCCGGTCCATCACCCCAACTCCCAGACTGACCTGATGGTGCTCCGCGGTGGGCGCGAGCCGCCGTAGGAATAACCGCCTCCCGGATCGCCTCCAGGCGATTCTGTGGAGTGCGATTCTGATGCTTGAAAGCTGTTTTCAACGCGGGGACTGGCATCTCGAAGACTCGGCACCAGTTCCCGTTTTGGATATCGGTTGTTACTTCTTCGGCGGCGTCCTCAAAGTGGAGAGGAACTCGATCAGGTCGCGGAGCTCGGTCCGGGAGAGCTTCTGCACGAGGTCGGCGGGCATGGCGGAAGGACCGCGGTTGCGCTCGTCAATCGAGTCCTTTGCGACGGTGACCAACTGGCCTTCCGCGGTGATCAGCCGGACTTCCTTGTCGTCCTCGCCGCGGAGGACGCCGGTGATCACCTTGCCGTCGCCGGTGGCCAGCACGATCGATTCGAACCCCTGGGCGATCTGTTTGTTGGGGTCGACGATCGATTCGAGTAGATAAGTACGGTTCTGGCGGGCGCCGATGCCGGAGAGCTCCGGCCCGACCTCGCCGCCGGGAATCTCGTCATTCCAGGTCCGGGCCTTGTGGCAGCGGAGGCATTCGGTTGCGGCCTTGTCGGTGAAGACGGTACGGCCGCGCTGGGCGTTGCCGCCGGAGAGGGCCTCGCGGTACTGGGCCATCGAGTCGCCCTTGGGCTTGCCGCGCTCGTACTGCTGGAGTTTCTTGCGGATCTCGGGTTCGGGGCGTGTGGCGGCGGCCTCGATCAGGTCGAGCTGGACCTCGGCCGAGACCTTGCCGGCGATGAGCTGATCCAGGCGAGCCAGCAGCACCTGCCGAGCCGCGTCGCCCCGCATCGAGGCCAGCGTCGCGATCGCGCCCTGGCGTTCGGCGATCGGGCCGCGGTCGATGCGGTCCTGCACCATCGGGATCGCGGCGTCGGGATCGGCCGCAGCCAGGATCCGGAGGGCCTCGGTCCGGGTCCGGCTCCCGCTCATGGATCCGGCCCGCCGGGCCGTATCGACGCGGCGGGGATCGCCCAGCTGGTCAAGGGCTTTGAGGGCCGCGGAGCGGGTGCGGTCGCTCTGGTCGCGGTCGGTCGCCAGCGCCACGAGTGGATCGCCGGCCTCCTTGATGCCCAGCGCCGCGGCGGCCATCGTCGCGGCAAGCCGGACCGCGTCCGGCGAGCCGGAGAGGATCGCCGCAAGCTTCGGCCGCAGCGCAGCGAGTGCCGGATCGGCGGCTCGGGGCGCGATCGGCCGCCAGAGCCCCATCACCGCGTCCCGGCCCGACGGCCTGGCCCAGCCGCCCAGCATCTCCAGGGCCTGGACGCGCACCCCCGAAGGCAGATCGGATCGTCCGGCGGCCTCCGCTACCAGCGTAGCGTGCGCGGATCCGCCCAGGTGAAGGTTGGCATTGAGCACCCGGCGCAAGAGCGGCATGGGCATTCCCGCCGTCATCGGCACGGCGGCGAGCGGCGTCATCGCGCCTGCGATCGGCACGTCGTTGATCGCCCGAGCCGCCTCGAGGACCAGTCGGGGATCACGGTCCTTCAAGAACCGGGCGACCTCGGGATGACCAAGCCGCCGTAACGCCAGCAACGCCCCCATCCGCGCCGCCGGTGATTCGTCGGCCGCCGCCCGCTCGAGCGCAGGCACATCACCCGACCCGACCAGGCCCATCACGGCGGCGTGCCGCAGATAAGGGTCCTTGTCCGCGTTGTCCCGGAGCAGCCCCAGCAGCGGCCCGACCGCCTCGGATCGGACGAGCTTCCCAAGCGCCATCGCGGCGAAGAAGCGGACTCGCGGGCTGTCGTCGCGGAGTCGGCCGATCAGCTTCTCGAACGCCTTCGCCTCGCGCTGCTCGCCCATCGCCTTGATCGCCTGCGCGGATCTCGGCCTCGGGATCGTCGATCAGGGGACCGACGATGCCCCACAGGCTGAGCGATCGCCCGGCGCCCTTCATCCGAACAATCTGGCCCAGTCCCCAGATCGCGTGAATCCGCGCCAGGAGGTTCTCCTTCGATCCGGCGACTCGAGCCAGCGTCGGCAGACCCAGGTCACCCCGCGCGGCAAGCGTGAACTGAGCCTCCTGGCGGATCCTCATGTCCGGGTGGGCGAGCAGTCGGGCCAGCTCGTCGTTCGAGCGATGCTCCATCCCCTGGGCCAGCATCGCCTTGACCTCGCGGACCGTGGTGTCGACGCGACGCGACGGATCGATCACGCGGTAGAGCCGCCCCTTGTTCGGCTTGTCCCAGCCCTCGACCCAGTCGCAGAAAGTCAGTGCACCGTCAGGCCCGAAGTTGACGTCGGTCGCCAGTGCCGACCAGACGAATCTTTGAGAATCCACCACCTCGAATGATGCCCCCCGGGGCCGCAGCGCGAAGCTCCGGATCCCGCTCTGGCCGCTGGAGCCGCGGAAGTCCACCAGGAAGAAGTGGTTCCGGTACGACTCGGGGAGCAGGCTGACGCCCGGATGGTAGGCCAGGCCCGACGGACCGTCGCCGAGGTTGGCGATCGGCGGGACGATGTATGCTGCCTGGCCGTCGAACGCCGGATACCAGAGCTTCTCCTCGTTCCACGGGCCGCGGCTGTACGACCCCGCCATGAACTGGTAGCCGATCCGCCAGCCGCTGTCTCCCCCCTCGACCACATACACCCAGCGCGCCCGGTCGCCGCTATCCGAGTTATTATCGCCGGTGAAGAGGTTGCCGAACTCGTCGAACGCCAGCTCCTGGGGGTTGCGCAGCCCCGTGGCGAAGACCTCCAGCTCGGTGCCATCCGGGTTGCAACGGAGGACTGAGCCACTGTCGAGGGCGGTCAGCTTGTGGCCGTCGAGCGTCGTCACGTTGAACCCTCGATCGCCGATGCTGAAATACAGCCGCCCATCCGGTCCGAACCGCAGACCATGCAGGTCGTGGCCCAGGAAGCCGACGTGGACGCCATACCCCTGGTGAAGCAAAGTGCGTTGATCGGCCCGGCCATCGCCTTTAGTGTCGCGGAGCTTCCAGAGCCAGGGGATGCACGCGTACCAGACCTCGTCCTTCCGCGCCAGGATCCCGGCGCCGATCCCGGCGGCCGGATCGTTGTACCCGTCGGCGAACACTGTGGACGCATCGGCCCGACCATCGCCGTCGCGGTCCACGACGCGACGTATGCGCTCATGCTCGACTTCGTACCGGGCGAATTCGTTACCCAGGAACTTCTTGTACATGGCCACGCGGTCGGCGACCGTCCGGCAGGCCAGGTCGTCGTCGAGCCAGTTCATGTGCCCACGGGTGTCGGTCACCCCCGCGCCGAGGCGGAACGTCTCGGCGACATAGAACACGCCCTTCTCGTCGATGCAGAATGCCACCGGGTTGGCCAGCAGCGGCTCGGCCGCGAATAGCTCGACCTCCAGTCCCTTCGGAACCCGGAACGACCGGATCGCTCGCTTCGCCTCATCGGAAGCCGGGGCGATCCTCGGAGCATACGTCCGGGAAGGCGTGCCGGAGGGATTCCCGCCCCTGGGATCATCGGCGCGGGTCGATGCGGCAACGGCCGCGACGATCGCAACGGCCCAATGCCAACCCGGGGCTTTCATCGAGCTATGAGTTCTCATAAAATCATCCGGTCTGGTGTTGTGAGGAGTTCCGGTGGGCGTCTCTTCGGGGCGCAACTGGCGAGGGACCAGAAAACCTGGCATTCTCAGGATACGATGAGTTCCCGTCGATTGGGAAGTCAGATTCCCACACGATCGAATCGGGGAGGAGGATCATCATGGCGACGAATCGTGCAAAGTGGCGTGGGTTGTTGGCCGTGGCGTTCTGCGGACTGAGCCTGGTCGGGACCGGCCGCGCCCGTGGTGATTTCGGGATACACGACGGCGACACGGTCGTGTTCCTGGGCGACAGCATCACGGCGGCGCGGACGTATGGCAGGATTGTCGAGAACTACACGCGACTGCGGTTCCCCGGCCGGAAGGTCCGCTTCATCAACGCCGGCTGGGGCGGCGACACGGCAGCCGGCGGACTCGCGCGAATCGATCGCGACGTCTTCGAACGCGGGGCCACCGTGTTGATCGTCGCCTACGGGGTCAACGATATCGGCTGGGGCCTCAAGGCCGACGCCGAGCATCAACGAATCTACCTGGACGCGATCCGCGGCATCGTCGAACGATGCAAGGCCCGGAAGGTGCGCGTCTACATCGGCTCGGCGGCGATCACCGCCGAGGACCCCGACAATGCCGAGCACGGCTTCCTCCAATCCATGTGCGACGAGGGGATGGCGCTGGCCCGTTCGCTGGGCGAGCATTCCATCGACATCCAGCGCACGATGCGGAGAATACAGCGCAACGTCCTGGCGGCCAATGCCTCGACACCGCCTAAGGATCGGGCAACGCTTCATGCCGCCGACGGCATCCACCTGAGCGATCTGGGCCAACTGGCGATGGCGTTCGCGATCCTCAAGGGCCTGGATGCACCGGCGGAAGTTTCGGCCGTGTCGATCGATGCCGGTGGTCCGAAGCTCCTTTCCGCTGAAGGTTGCCGGGTGACGAACGTTTCCCGCGATGCGGCGAGCGGCCGGCTCGAATTCGATCGCCACGACGACGGGCTGCCCATCAACTTTGGCATCTTCGGTGCCTTGCAGTTCCGTTATCTACCGATCCCCGACGAGTTGAACCGCTACATGCTGTCGGTGGCGAACCTGCCGGCCGGGCGATATGCGATCACCGCCGACGACCGCGCGCTCGGCACCTTCACCGACAAGCAACTCGCGACGGGTCTGAACGTCGCGTCGTCGACCGCCGACGGCTGGCAGCCCGGCGGTCCCTGGGATGCCGAGGCGGGCATCTTGATCCACCTCACCGACGCCCGCGACAAGATCGCGCAGGCCGAGGTCTTCCTCGACCATGTTTTGCCGAAGCACCCGGAGCGAATCGAATTGCACTCCCAGGCGAAGACCATCAACGAGCGGATCGAGCAACTCCAACGGACGCTCCTCGAACCCCGGCCGTTCCATTTCGTGATCCAGCCCGCCCGCCGGTAGTCCCTTCCTCGCCAGGCCAAAGAACCTGACCCAACGCGGCCTTCGGCCGCAACCCAGTCAAGGATTCATGATTCCCAATTCCGGATTCCGGATGAAGAAGGAATCGGGAATCGGGAATTCGGAATCAAGGATCACCCAGATGCGCGGAGGCGCGGGAATCCTACGGAGGTCGAACTCTGGCAATTGATCTCGGAGGGCCGCTCGAATTCCTCTTCACCTGGCACGCACCTGATTTCGCGAGAGGCGCTCTTTCGCGATTCTCCGATTTCCGGAATAATGAGTGATGAGATTCGGTTGATGGCTTCCCTCTCCGCATTGATTGCACCCATCGATCTGGGTGCACGCCTCGAACCTGGTGGATGGACCAGGATGGATCAGACTTACGTCGTTCGGTACGGTCGGATGCGGTTCCTCGGCGAATTCGCCGGACTGACGGGACAGGACCACCCGCGCGGCCAGAAGGTCGTCGTTCGGAGTGATCGCGGTACCGAGGTGGGGGACGTCCTCTGCCAGGCATCGGATCGCACGACCCGATTCCTGGCGAACCCGGCCCACGGGGAGATCCTCCGCCTCGCCACGGTTGAGGACAAGGATCAGGAAGCACGACTCGACCGGGATCAAGAGTCGTACTTCAACACGTGTCAGGAGCTGGTCGCCAAGCGGCGGCTCCAGATGAACCTCGTGGATATCGAGATCATCCACGGGCGCGAACGCGTGGTCTTCTATTATCTGGCCGAGAAGCGCGTTGATTTCCGCGAGCTGGTCAAGGATCTGGCGCGCTCGCTGCGGACCCGGATCGAGATGCGGCAGATCGGGGTCCGGGACGAGGCCAAGCTGCTGGCCGACTACGGAGACTGCGGCAAGCCGGTCTGTTGCAACACGCACCTGACGCGAATGCCGCCCGTCTCGATGAAGATGGCGAAGATCCAGAAGACAACGCTTGACCCGGCCAAGATCTCCGGCCGTTGCGGGCGGCTCAAATGTTGCCTCCGCTACGAATACGAGACCTATCGCGAGCTGGAGCACAGCCTCCCCGCGGTCGGGTCGATCGTGACGACCGCCGGCGGCCGAGGCCGTGTGGTCGCCCAGGAGATTCTGGCCCAGAAGCTGGTCGTGGATCTCGAGGAGCGGGGGCGAGTCATCGTCGGCCTCGGCGATGTCCTCGACGTCGAGCCGGCCAAGGGCCAGAACGGTCCCCATCCCGCTCGGAACGACGCCCGCGGCCCCATGTCGGGACCACGGCCGAGTCACCTCGACGACGACGATGAAGAGCCGACTGATGATGAACCCTGGACCGAGTTTGTGCCTTGATTCCTGCCCGCGTTAGATCTCCCCGACTTGCGCCCAACCGGCGAGTTCTCCATGACCGATTCCCGATTCGCGATCGTCCATCCCGGAGCCGAGCCGGCCCGGCCTTTTACAGGATGACCTGTCCCATGAGTCTCCGCGATCAGTTCCCCCGGATCATCGCGAGCGATCCCCGTTTTACTATCGAGGGATATGCCTTCGTGCTCGAGGCGCTGCATCACGCGCGTCATCACAAATTGAAGGTACTCGATCGCGATCGCGACAAGGCGGCGACCACGAAGCCGGCCCGCGAAGCCCGGACCAAGCGATCCCGGTCTCAACGGCCCGCGCAATCCGGCCATGTGACCGGTCGAGAACTCTGCGAATCCGTCCGGAAGTTGGCCTTGCGACACTACGGTCTCCTGGCCGTGACGGTCCTGGCCCACTGGGGAATCCGTTCCACATCCGACGTCGGGGACATCGTCTATAACATGATCGCGACCGGTGACCTGGAGAAGACTCCCAACGATTCCCGCTCCGATTTCGACAACCTCTTCGAGTTCGAGAAGGCACTGAGGCCGAAGCTGGTCCTGGCGAAGGATGATCTGACGTAGGAGTACCGGGGACTACGAATCCCCGGCTCCGGCCCTGATGGATACGAAGGAGGAAGATGCCGTGAACTTCTCCCCGCGCCGGCGTTTCCTGGCGGCCCTGTTTGTGTACCTGTCCTGGGTGGCGATCCTGGCCGGAATGGCGTTCACCTCTTCGACTCGCCCCGCAAGCCGGATAGCTCCCCCCGAGGCCGAAAGCTCCCCGGACGCGCCATCGCCAGCACGATCGTAGAAGGCGCGCTGCTCAGACCGAAGTTCTGCTACCATCCGAGACGGCACGAACCCTCATGTCGACCAAGCCCACGCGACGCCAGCAGCAAGCCCTCGAGCGGCTCGCCGAGGCGCTCTACCTGATCAGTGAGGCCCATCGACTCGATGGTCATGGAAATCCTCGACGCGGCAGACCTGGGCGAGATTGCCAGGCGCCTGACACGAATTTCGACGACATTCCCGCTCGATCAGATCGTGATCAAGGCCATCGAGCGACGGGCGAAGGCACTCAACCTCTCATCGAGCGCTGCCGATCTGATCGCGCTCTCCGACGGAGAACTGGAGCCGCTTCAGACGCTCCGGCTCGCCGACCATGAGTTTGAAGAGTTGGTCCGGAAACTGGAAGAGGACCTGGGCGAGATCTGAAGGGAGTGGAGACGCATTCCCACTCCCGGGGAGCGGCTGCCGCGGTTACTAATCCAAGAATGCGACATGCCGCATGGCCTGGGCCTGATTCTCGGTGTTCATCAGGACGCGATGCCAGCCCTTGAGTGTGATGGTCTTGTGGTCGGCGTGGCGGATGCGGCCCCGTACATAGACGAGGGAATCTCGCTGCATGAGGCGCCAGGACCAATTCTTGGCCTCCGGTCGTTCCTCGATCAGGCGGCGATAGTTGAGTTCTGCGAGGCCGTTCGGATAGAGACGATTGACGTAGACCGTCTCACCTCCGGTTCGGATGCAGAACTCTGCCGTGTGCGGCTTGCTGCCGTTGCCACGCGTGATGGGCTCGTCCCGCAGGATGAGCGTTTCGTCGGCCTTGAGACCGGGAGCCGGGACGAAGAACCATTCTCCTTGACGCTGGTAGGCAGCGTTCTTGCGCCGGTTTCGCTCCGCCCAGCGCAGACCCAGACGAGCCTGGATCGACTGGATCTCGGGCGGCTTCAGAGCCTCCTTGGCGGCACGCACCGTACCCACTGGCGCCGATTCGCGGATCGCGGCCACGAACCAGTGGCGCTCGTCGTGACCGCAGAGGAACTTGTTCTTTGCACCGTCCTGTCGCACCATCAGTAAGAGGTGGCGATCTTCGGGCTCGACGTCGAGGACTTCCACCTTCGCCCCGGCGTTCGCATTGCCGATGATGGCAAAGAATTCCCCCTCGCGGTCGGTTTGAACGTCAAGCCTCAGACTTCCGCCGGGCAGGCGAGAATCGAAACGTGCCAGCCGCCTCGACCGATCGAGACGCTTGATCCGCGCCCCGATGCGATGGAACTTCCGCTCCAGAATGTCCGGGAACATGGGTATGCCTCCAGGTGTCGTGATACCAGGATCGACACGTCGAGACAGGCCGAGGTTCGCCGATCGGCGGAGATTCCTGACGTCCGTTCAGAATGCGTCCATGCCGACGCGTTGTCCCCGTCCCCGGAAGGGGTCCGATTGCTGTCGCTCGCGTTTCAGCGCTTCGAGTGCGGCCAGTCGAGGCCGCATGCGATCGAGGATCTCTTCCAGGGACCAGACCTGATAATCGTGGCCGTCGAAGCCGACATCGAGCGCCGCCCAGGCCTCGGCGTCGCGGATGGGGCAAGCCGAAGGTTCGCGTTGATAGAGAGCGTGGACATGTCCATAGAGATGAATGTTGGGCGACTCGGCCGAGCCGTGGTGCTGGCCGTTCCATGTCAGCATCGGGTAATGGTTCAGTGTGATCTTCACGCCGTCGAGCCGGATCTCCGCCTGATCGTACGTCGCGTTGAAGAGGTCGCGGATCTTGCGGTCGTCGTGGTTGCCCCAGACGAAGAAGATCGTACGGCACTGGATCTGATCCCGGAACCATCGGGCCCTCGGGTAGTAATCCTTACCACTTCCGAAGACCCAGTCGCCGAGGCACCAGAGGATGTCATCGGGACCGACTCGGGCATTGATGTTCGCGGCCAGGCCGCGATTCATGGCATCCACCGACTCGTCGGTCAATCGGAAGGACCGGAGGTCGCCGCTGGCGGCCTCCAAGGCCAGGAACGTCTCGCGATCCGCCGGCGTCATGAACGCCAGCCGGCGGCAGTATTTCATGATGTTGCCGTGGAACGCGTGCGGATCGCTGCAAAAGAAGGTCGCCATCGTCGTCTCCCTGCCGGCCCGATTGCCGGATGTCTCGTTTCCGTTCATTTGATTATTGGACATCGTAGCCCGTCACATCGTTCCGCGACCAGCCGCGATTCGACGATCCGGATCATCGTGGAGCCCGATCCGGCGACTCTCCTGTTAGTTTTTTAACGGAACGGCCTTGCCGACCGGCTCGTTGGACGATATGCTGCCGACAACTGTTAGTTCATTAACGGGAGGAACCGGAGCATGGCCCGTCCAGCGTCAGAGACTCTGACCGGCCGCGAATCGCAGGTGATGGAGGCGCTATGGCAGCTCGGTGATGCGACCGCGGAGCAGGTCCGCGGGGCGTTGGCCGAGTCGCTGCACGATTCGACCGTACGGACGATTCTTGCGCGTCCTGGAATCGAAGGGCTACCTTCGCCATGAAGTTCGAGGCAAGTCGTATGTCTACCGCGCGGTGATCGGTAGGCGGAAGGCGCAGGGTCACGCGCTGCGCGACCTGCTCGGCCGGTTCTTCGGCGGGTCGGCCGAAGACCTGGTCCTCCGCCTGATCGAGGATGAGACGATCACGCCGGAACAACTTGATGAGTTGCGACGAGCGGCACCCGAGGCCCCGAAGCGAGAGGGGGGCCGGCGCGGTCAGGAGCGGAAGGGCAAACGCCCGGGAGCATGAGATGGTCGATTTCCTGAGGTTGGCTTTTCCAGAGGCGATTGGCGTTGCGACCGACGTCGCGATCAAGTCCACGGTGCTCCTCACGTTGGCCCTCGCGGCCCATCTCGTGCTGGGGCGTCGCCGTGTTCTGGTCCGCTCGGCGCTCTGGAATGCCTGCCTGGCGGGACTGGTGGTATTGCCCCTGACGAGTTGGGCATCGCCCCGGTTGCGACTGACGGTCCTCCCGCCCCGAGCGATCGCCTCGGACGAGACGGCCGATTTTGTCCGGAGCATCCCACTTCTCGACGATCGGGCGACGACCGAAACGCACAGGTTGCCTGGGCGATCGTTGCCGCGGAGGGCAGTTCGCCCGATTGAAGCCTCCGCAATCGGGAGTGCGACATCGATCGATCCCGCGCCGGTGCGGATTGCGCAGCCGCAAATGCTCACTCCGCCGAGTGCCGAGGAATCGAATCCGACCCGCAGACCCGGAGTTTTCGAGGTGCTCGTGGGAGTCTATCTTTCAGTCGTTGCCCTGCTCCTGCTGAGGCTGGCCGTCTCGCTGCTGGCCATCGGCCGGCTGAGGTGCGAGAGCGAGTCGATCGAGAATTCGGGGTGGTTGGCGGCCCTGGAACGTTGGCGGAGCTGGATGGGGATCTCCCGACGTGTCGCGTTAATGAGCACGGATCGGATCTCGATCCCGATCGCTGCCGGATGGCTTCAGCCGGCAGTCATCCTGCCCCGATCGCTGGCCGAGACGCCGGGCGCCGGACTCATTGACGCGGTGATCTTGCACGAGCTGAGCCACGTCCGTCGCGGGGATTACGGCTGGAATCTGTTGCGCAGGCTCGTGCATATCTTTTACTGGCCGCATCCGCTGATCTGGCCGTTGGGCCGGATTCTCCGCGAGGTGCGCGAACAAGCGTGCGATGACGTGTGTATCTTTGCAATGGGAGGGGCTTCTGCGTACCGAGCGTCATTGATCGCGGTCGCCTCGGGATTGGTCCGGCGACCCGAACCGGGTCTTGGACTGGCAATGGCGCACATCACGAAGCTCGGCCGGCGGCTGGCGTGGATCGAGGAGAGCCGGGGATCGTCGCGATGCCTGCTGCCGTGGCCGGAGAGACTGGCGGTCGCCGCGGTTCTCCTGGCCATCACCGGGTTGCTCGGCTCGATCGAGCTGGCCCGCGCGGCGACGAAGGCCATTGTGCCGCCGGAGACAACTCAGGCCACGCCGGATGAGAAGGCGAAGACCGTGGTCAACGCACCCCAAGGGGCGATCGAGGTCATCGTCGTTGGCAAGGACACTGGCAAGCCGCTGGCCTCGGCGACGGTCCGTTCCACGCGGGATCTCGTGCATCCGGAGTGGAAAACGGACCGCGACGGCCGGATCCGCATCAATCTGTCCCACGACTCGTTTCAGGACACGCTGAATCTCGACGTCTGGGCCGAGGGCTACGTCCAGCAGCGCCACTCATTTGCCCAGAACAATCCGCGATTTGCGAAGATCCCCGGGGAGTTCACGGTCGAGTTATTGCCCAGCGAGCAAACACTGGGTGGCACGGTCGTTGATGAACAGGGACATCCGATGGCGGGAGTGAAGGTTCGGATCTCGGGCTACCTCGGCGAGAAGAAGGAGAAACATGAGCTGGCCTGGATGGTGGACGCTCAGACCGACCAGCAAGGCCGGTGGCGTGGCCGCTCCTTCCGCAACATGACGTTCGCCTACCTCTTCCTCTCGCACCCGGATTATGTCGCGGATGGGGACTCCTATCCGCGGAAGCACGGCCAGCCGAGGCCATCGAATCCACCCAAGCCGGACGAACAGCCGATGCAGGCGTTGCGCGATTTCACGGATCGCCAGGTCATGATCCGGGGGGTCGCGATCGCCGGTACAGTCTCGGACCAGGCGGGCAAGCCGATCGCGGGCGCCGAGGTCATCTGCTTTGAAGCGAGCGACCCGGGCCCCTACGACGATGCGCCCTTGTCGATCACCGATGCTCAGGGGCAGTTCCGATTTCCGCACGTTCGTCCGAAACGGATGATGCTTCGAGTCAAGGCCCGGGGCCACGCGCCGGAGATGAAGCCGGTTGCAGCCACGGACCGGGTCGAGCCGGTCGTCGTGACACTGGGACCTCCGCATGTCCTCGCGGGCCGGGTGGTGGATACGCAGAATCGACCGATCCCCGACGCTTTCGTCCACATCGACACCTGGCGCGGCCGCCGATTTCCGAGGGTGTTCCTCAAGTCCAGGTCCGACGGCCGGTTTCGGTGGGAGGATGCTCCGGCGGATCCCGTTCTCGTCGATGCCAGTCGCACCGGTTATTCGGATGTCTTCCAGCAGAGGGCCACGCCCGATTCCGGTGAGATCGTGCTGACGCTCAGGCGCGAGCTGTCGATCAGCGGTCATGTCCGCGACGCCGTTACCGACAATCCCATCGATAAGGCTGAGCTCGAGGTTGGCATCGTGAAAGGCGATACCGGCAAAGTGTCGTGGAATGCTAATTCGCGCAGCTTTGTGGACCAGGGATACCTGCAAGCCTCGCTCGACACCGAGAAGGCGAACCAGTTCCGGCTCCGGATCAAGGCGAAGGGGTACGAACCGTTCGAGTCGCGCGTCTTCCAGAGCGATGAGGGGCAGGTGGAATATGACGTCAAGCTGACGAAGGCCGAGAAGCCGCAAGGCGTCTTGGTCACGGGCATCGTGCACCGACCCGACGCCACGCCCCTGGAAGGGGCGGAAGTCGTCGTGACCTATCCGATGATTGCGGGTCCATCCCCCCTGCCCAGGGTTCATATCGAGGATGGTCAGATTCGACCCGTGGAGGACCAGGCCATTGTGAAGACCGATGCTCAGGGACGCTTCCGGAGCCTCCGCGAGCCCGGCCCCGCCGGGAAAGCGTGGGCCGTGATCGTCGTCCATCCCGAGTTCTATGCCGAGGTCGATCGAGCGGCCCTCGAGAAGAATTCTACGATCACCGCCGGTCCGTGGGGTCGTCTCGAAGGGTTCGCCCGCACGGGGGCCAAGCCGGCATCGGGTGCCGAGATCCGCTATGGTTCCGATCGCATCGCCAATCGCGACATACCCTATGTCTTGGCTTCAGGCAGGACGAAAGCCGATGCACGAGGCCGCTTCATCTTCGATCGCGTCATCCCGGGAGACGTGCGGGTTGCGTTTCAATACGAGAGGCGGGCGTCAGGCCTTCAGGCATCAACGAACGGAACGCTCGTCGAGGTCAAGTCCGGAGAAGTGGCCCAGGTCAAGATGGGTGGATCAGGTCGCGCCTTGGTGGCCAGGATCGCGCCGCCTCTCGGCTTCGATCCGAATGCCGACTATACGTCGTTTTCCGCGTTCAATATCGGGAGCGATCGACCAATGATCCCCTATCCCCAAGAGCTCCTCGCCCGCCGCGATGGGTCGATGATCGAGTGGGCCAGAAAATGGCGGGCCTCCCCCGAGGGACGGGCATATCGCCGGGATTGGTTCCAGCTTCAGTGGGCTCCGCTCCAATCGGACGGAACCGTTCGGGTTGAGGACCTTCCACCCGGAGACTACCAATTGACACTGACCTACACGACTGACCCGATCTCTATGCGCGTCCGGTCTCCCGAACGAACCGCCCACGCGTTCCGCCAGTTCCGCATTCCCGAGGTCCCCGGCGCAGCGAGTGGCCAGCCATTCGATCTCGGCATACTGCGGCCCAGGCCGAGGCGGATGCTCAAGATCGGAGAGCTGGCACCACCGTTTAAGGCCGCGTCGCTCGATGGTCGTCGGATCAAGCTCCAGGATTATCGGGGCAAGCACGTGTTGCTCATCTTCTGGGCGAGCTGGTGTGCGCCGTGCATCGCTGAGTTGCCCGAGCTCAAGGCCGTTCATGACCGCTTCGGCGCGGACGAACGATTCGCGATGGTGAGCCTGAGTCTCGACGGCGACAAGGAGGCATCACGCAACGTCGCCGCTGAGCAAGGACTCCGATGGACACAAGGTTTCCTGGGTGACTGGCCTGAGGGAGGCGCTCAGGATGCTTATCACGTTCAAGTGATCCCTTCGGTCTTCCTGATCGGTCCGGCTGGCAAGCTGGAAGCGGTGTATGTCCACGCCAACACGATCGCGACGGTGGTTGCCAAGGCTCTCAACGAGCCGTGAGCCTCCAACTCGACGTTTGCGGGCCAAGGTCCGGGCTGAGCTGACCCGACGACCCTGGCCCTCTTGAAAATAACGCGAGTACAGGCCGACCTTGGGTTGAACTCAGTACGGGTAGGAGCCGACATACAGCCCGCCACCATAGGGACCGCCGATCGATACCGAGGTACCGTAGTAGCCCGGATATCCCATTCCCATCCCGCCGAAGTAGGGATTGTAGTAACCGGGATAGCCATAACCGTAGCTATAGGCCGGATACCCTAGCCCGTATCCTCCCCAGCCGTAACGATAGCCGTAGGGACGATAGCCACCATACCCATAACCCCAGGCCGGTCGATAGACGCGATAACGCCCGAACCCGCCAAAGGGGCCCCAGCCGCGGCGAAAGGGACCGCCTTGGGCGGGGCTCGTCCCGAACATCAGGCCGCCGACCAGCAGGCCGGCGACGAGGAGTACGCGGAGAAACCGTCTCATCGGATCTCAACCCTCATGAAGATCGGTGTCGTTGTGCAACGGAGATTGTCACGGCCGAGACAACCGAAATCGGCCGAGCCAACAATCACATATCACTGCAATCTTCAGGCCAATTGCGGTTGAGGAGGCGGATCCGATCCGGTCCCCCGCGGGGCAAGGGTGCAGTATCTGTGCGTAACTCAGGACTCAGGAATGGGTTGAGCGTCGGGTTCAACCATCCGGCTGTGAGCATGCAGCCTCAACCACCGCCGTCGGCGCACCCAGTAGAACAAGATAGGCAAGAACAGGTCGATGACTTCATCGGCGACCAGGATGCCACCGAGGACGGGGGCGGCCATGGGCCGGATGATCTCGGACGCCACTCCGCTGGACCAGAGCATCGGGGCCAGGCCGATGACGACCGTGCCTTCGGTCAACAGCTTGGGCCGGAGCCGATGGACGGCACCATCCAGGACCGCCTGGCGCAGCCCTTGCAGGCTGATCCGCTCCAGGCCGCCGGCGCGCTCGACGGCCTCGCGCAGATAGACGAGCATGATGATTCCGGTCGACGTGGCCATGCCGAAGCAGGCGATGTAGCCGACCCAGACCGTCACCGAGAGCTTCAAGCCCAGGAACCATTGGAAGAGGAGCCCCCCTGCGATCGCGCCGGGCACCGCCAGCATCATCAGCATGGCGTCGGCCGCGTCGTGATAGGTCCAGTAGAGGATCAGGAAGATCAGGACGACCACGACGGGCACGACCAGGGTTAGCCGCCTTCGGGCACGGAGCTCGTGCTCGAACCGTCCGGTCCACTCGAGATAAACTCCGTCGGGCAGACGGGCCTCGCGAGCCACGGCGGCGCGCGCCTCCTCGACGAGGTCGGCGAAATCTCGGCCGCGGGCACTGAGCCTCACATAATTGCGCAACAGCCCATTTTCACCCTTGATTGTTGCTGGCCCCTCGACCACGCGGATCTCGGCCACTTCCGAGAGAGGGATCTGGCTCGAAGGCGGATCGGGAGGCGTCGAGGTCGAACCCGAGGCTGGCCCGCGGGAAACACCGTAGGCGGTCACGAGCAGGTTCCGCACCGAGTCCTCGTCTTCGCGACGAGCACGGGGATAGCGGACGACGACCGAGTGTCGTTCGCGTCCTTCGACGGTCGTCGCCACGACCTTGCCGGCCAGGGCGATCTCGATCAGCGCGTTGACCTCTCCGGCTCGAACGCCGACTCGGGCGGCCCGCTCGCGGTCGAGCCGGATTTCGATGTAAGGCTTGCCGCGGATCGGGTCGGCCACGACGTCAACGGCCCCAGGAATGCCCTTCACGACCCGCGCAACCTCCTCCGAGCCGCGGACGACGTCTTCGAGGTTGCGTCCGAGGACCCGGATGCCAATCGGCGAATTCACGCCGGTTGTCAGCATGTTGACTCGGTTCTGGATCGGCATCGTCCAGACGTTCGTCCAGCCCGGCATCGGGACGGCATTGTCCAGCTCGCCGCCGAACCGCGTCAACTCGTCCCGATCCACCTGCCACAAGAGCAACCATCGGCTGAACTGGCGGGAGAGCTCCTCCTGGACGACGTCGAGTTGTGGCTGCGGCTCCAGCAGGGGGATCGAGGCATATCCGCCGGAATGGTGGTGGTGCCCAGCGATGGCGGATGGACGCCTCGTCATGGCCGAGATGGCGGCCTCGACCGACGCCGCACGGAGGCGGACCGCGTTTGCGTGATGCGCCGCCACGGCCGGGTCGATGATCGTCGCACGCTCCAGGAGTTGGTCCATCACCAGCCGCGTGAAGAGCGGGGCGGCGCGCATTAGCAGTTCGTCATCGAGTTTCTCCACATGCCGGCGCCAGGGATCGACCAGCCGCTGCTCGGCGGGATCCGAGGGGTGCGTCGAGGTCGGAGAGAGGCCGCTCGACTCGCGCACCAATTCCTGATTGCGGTGATAGGCATACTCCCGGCACATCGCGTCGAACTGCGTCAAGGCCGGCGCGACGGCCTCTTCGATGAGGGATCGGCGCGCCTGCGCGTCAACCGGCGGCGCGACGACCTGGCGTGCGATCAAGGCATCGAGCACCGCAAGGCAATGGGCGGAGGCATCGGATGCGCGGAGCTTACGGCGCGGCCAGAACTCGCGCGGCCGGAGATTCACCATGGTCTCGATCATGTCCATCGGCGCGGGGTCGGTCGGCGTCTCGGCCCGCCCCGCCTTGCCCACGACCATGTCCACCTCCGGGAACCGGCACAAGACCATGTCGCGCGCCTTCAGGTCGTCGACCGACTCCGATACCGAGGCCCGCGGGACCGTGATGGGCATGTCCATCACCATTCCCTCGTCGAGCGGCGTCATGAATTCGCGTATCAGAGGCGTGATCCTTGGTTCGATCAGCAGTGCGACCAGTACCAGAAACGCGGGACCCAGGACCGCACCCCAACGGCTCGACGCGCAGACCGCCATCGCCACCATCGCCACGACGAGCGTACCGAGGAAGATCGTTCGGCTGCCCAATGGGGCGAATCCCAGGAGGAAGGTTATCCCCAGAATCCCGGCCAGCACCGCCGGGCGATCCATCAAGAAAGAGAGGACCGGGCGATAGACCTCGATCACGCCGCGGACCAGCGGATTCTCCCGCTCCGACCGCAGTCGGCCTCGGATGAAGAGCGTACACAGAGCCGGGACCAGGGTCACCGCGAGCACCGCGACCGATGCCAGCGCGAATGTCTTGGTATAGGCCAGGGGATGGAACATCTTGCCTTCAATACCTCCCAGTGCGAAGACGGGGAGGAACGACAGCACCATGATCGCCACCGAGAAGACGATGGGTTGACCGACGGCCAGGCAGGCCGGCAAGACCACTTCGCGAACGTCGCCGCGCACCGGTTCCGGGCCGAAGCGCTCCTTGAGCCGGTGCATGACGTTCTCGGCCATCACGACCGACGAGTCGACCAGCACGCCGATCGAGATCGCGATCCCCGCCAGCGACATGGCGTTGGCCGCGATGTCCACGACGCCCGACCGTCGCAAGACGCCCATGATCAGGAACGACGACAGCGCGGCCAGTGGCAGCGTGCCGACGATGACGAGCGAGGTGCGCACATGGAGCAAGATCACCAGGACGCACAACGAGGCCGAGACCATTGCTTCCAGCACGGTGCCGCTGACGGTGCTGATGGCCCCTTCGATCAGCGGGGTGCGGTCGTAGAAGGGCACGATCCGGACATCGCGCGGCAGGCCGATCTGGAGCTCGCGGATCTTCGTCTTGATCCGGCGCGTGACCTCGAGCGGGTTCTCGCCGTGCGCCATCAGGATCACGCCGCCGACGGCCTCGCTGCCGTCTTTCTCCAGGGCACCGCGACGGAAGCCGGGGACGATCGCCACCGTCGCGACGTCCGCCAGCCGGATCGTTCCTCCGCCCGGTGCGCGGAGGACGACGTTTTCCAGGTCGCGGATCGCGCCGCCGAGGGTCGAACGAATCGTCGCCGGGATTGGGAGAGGCCCCCAGCCAGCCGACACCGCGCACCACGTACTCCGCATTCCCCTTGTTGACCACCTGGCCGCCCGTCGCGGCGTTCGACGAGGACACGGCGTCGAGGACTTCCTGGAGCGTCACGCCGAAGAGCCGGAGCCGGTCGGGGTCCGGCGCCACTTCATACTCGATCGGGAAACCACCCACGCTGGATACGTCCGCCACGCCGGGCACGGAGCCGAGCTGCGGGCGGACATACCAATCCTGGATCGCGCGAAGCCGGCCCAGGTCGAGCTTGCCCCCCTCCACCGTGTACCAGAAGATCTGGCCGGTTGCAGGAGAGTCCGGTGCGATCTCGGATAGAATCCCGGCCGGCAACTTCCCCTGGACCTGTGCCAATCGCTCGGTTACCCGCCGTCGCGCCTCGGCGACCGGGATCGCGTCTTCGAAGATGACGCTGATCGTCGAGAAGCCGACGTCGCTCGACGACCGGACGACCCGGACGCCCCGGATCCCGCGCAGGCCGAGAGTCAGCGGATACGTCACCTGGTCCTCGATCTCGCGCGGACCATGCCCGTTCCACTCCGTGAAGACGATCACCTGGTTCTCCGAGAGATCCGGGATCGCGTCCACCGGAGTATCCCACACGGCCCAGCCGCCCAGCGCGGCCAGGAGCAGGCTGGCTGCGATGACAGCCGCCCGATGCCGGATCGAGAACGTGATGACCGCGTCAATCATGGGCGACCCGGGGCGGGCAGCTTTGCCAGGTATTTCGCCGGCTCCCGAAGGAGCCGGGATTCGCACCCCGCACAGCAAAGGAATACCACCCGGCCGGAAACGACGTAACGTTTGGGAGTGCCCATCGAGCCCAGCGGCCGACCCGTGACGGGGCAGTTTGACTGACCTTGGGCCAGGGTACGATCCGCAGGATCCAGTCCCCAGAAGGGATCGCCGGATGCGTTGGATGGGCCGTCAGCGGGGGAAGATCGCCTCGTAGTGGTCGCCGGTGCCGCCCCGTGGGCCGCACGATCGCCACGGCCTGCACCGAAGTAGCCGGCGGCCAAGCTAGGATTCAGCCGGGTCTCGGCGTCGAGCAGGAAGGCGCCGGCGACCGCGACCTCTTGGCCCGGCTCGATGCCACGCACGACCGGGTAGAAGTCGCCGCAACGCGGTCCTAGGACCACCTCCACTGCGTCAAACATACCGGGCATCGTCTCGACGAAGACCACTTTCCGCACGCCGGTGTCGACTACCGCCGACTGTTGCAGGGCCAGCACCTGGCCCTTGGGTGCGAAGAAGACCACCTTGGGTTTCAAGACCATCCCGCCGCATGGTTCGCAAACGGCGCCTGCATTCTCGGCGGTGACCTCCGGATGCATCGGACACCACCATTGCACCCGCTCCAGTTCACCCAACGTCTGCGGCATGCGGTTCTTGCCGTCGATCGGGCAGCGTCCCGCCTCGAGGGCGATCGTCTCCGGGTGATCGTGACAGAGGTAGATGCGCCCGGCTCCCCGCGCTTCCGGGCGGGCGGGCCGCTCGGCATCGTGCGGAACGGATCCAGCGCGGCCATGGCGATCCGGAATGTCACGACCGCGATCATGCCGCCCCGGAGCGTTTGCGGCGGTTTCTCGATCGCGACGGTCACACGAGCAAATTCCCGCCCTTGAACCACGCGGCGCGGCAGCGATCGGATCCTGCCCGTGAGCGGCCATTGGCCGGGGAGGTCGGCACACGCGATGTCGACCCGTTGACCTTCCTCGACCCAAGGCGCCTGACGACCGGGCACATCCATCGTGATGGTTACCGAGTCATCGGCCTCGCGGGTGACCAACCCCGCGGCGGACCACTCCCGGTTCAGGGGGAGATAGCCCAACGGAGCAGTCTGGATGCCGGCGAGCTGGATCCGGTACGGCGATAGCTGCATCCGGGCGACGACCCCATCGGGCAGCATTACCGCATCACCGCGCTTGCGGCGGACCAACGCCATGTTGCAAACGCCGCAACGCGCGGGACCGTGCGACACGACCCCGGGATCCATCGGGCAGAAGTATTCCGTGTCGCTCGAGATCGGGAGCTTGAAGGTGTTCTGGGCCGTCGAGGATCGCGTGAAACGGTCCCAGTAGTTGCGGATAACCTCCCATCGGCCGATCACCACCGCGGCCACGACCAGCACGATCGGAACGCGCAGTCGGACCTCGGCTAATCGCAAGGCCGACCAGATCCAGTGTCCGACGGAGCCGCCCGCCATCGACCTTATCCTCACCATTCCCCTTCCCAGGCGTGTTGCAAGTGCGGAAAGGTGACCACCGCCCGTCGCGTCACGGTCAGTATGCCTTCTTCTCATGGTGGCGCCCCGCCTCGGGTTTCGACGACCCCTGGGGCCTGGATGGGTTCGCGGGCGGGGCCGGATCATCGGGCGCCATGTCCATATTCATCATCATATCGAATTCCTCGGCACGATACACCCAGATCGGGTCGTTGCCCACACGGCCGAAAACGTAGTAAGCGGCGAGCGTCGATTCCTCAGGTTCCGCGAGGGACAGCCTCACTACGAAACGCCGGAGGTTGTCGACCACCGAGTCCCCCAGGACTGCGAATTCCCGTAAGCGTTGACCCGGTCGTCGTTGACGATCCACGAAGATCAGGGATCGGTCGGCGGCCGTGGTATCGACATCGGGAGAGGCCCGCCACTCCTCCAGGGCGTTCTCGACCGCTTGCCGGGCCACCCGCGGGTCGGGCAGCAAACTCGGCGGCTTCTCGCGCAGCCACCGTGCCGCATGACGGACATATCATCGCCGCGAATGCTGCGATGATCAGGCTCGTGCTTGGCGGTGTCGGTGGATGCCGTCTCACGGGTTGTCCCCTTCGATAACCGGGTCGCCATTCCGGATGCGCCGAGCGGTGGTGTCACGCCGGTCGATCGCATCGCGCGTGACAGAGTTGTCCCGGCCTGTGGCTAGTCCGGCGGTTTCGCACCCCACGCGGACAAGACCCTGGCTGTGCCAGGAGTGCGGATCCCTCTGGGGGCGCTATCGTCGTCTCTTCCCCGACTTCGCGGGTTTGGTGACCGACGGCCCGTTTACCATGTTGATATTCCGCTGGTAGTCTTCATCGCGAAAGACCATCACCGGATCGCGGCCGAGTACGTAATACTGCACCTCCTGCACCCGCTCCGGTTTGGCGAGCGAGAGCCGGACGGTGAACCTCATCTCCGCGGCGCTCTTAGTCTCGCCAACGATCTCGTACGAGGACAGGCGGTCGCCCAGGCTCCAGGGCGTGTCGTGGACCTCGACTGGAGGCTCCATGCCCGCCACGGGCCCGGTCTTTCCGCCCTCGCGCCAGACGTTTAGCGCCGCCTCGAGCGCCCGGCGTCCTACATCGTCCGAGGGTAAACCCTCGCTCTTGCCGGTCCCGCATCCCCCCGTTCCCAGGAGGAGGAGCAGTGACAGAGCCGCAAGAATCGCCGGCCGAGGCTCGTTCCAGAGAATTCGCATGGTAGCCCCCGTCAATACGAATCTGAGGAAATGGTCTCGTTCCCGTCCCGCGTGCCCAAGGCGCGCCAGGTCACGAGCGAAACGCTGGTCTTGACGAAGCGTGCGCCTCCGTCGCCAAAGAGGACGTTCACGCCTCCCGGATGGTTGCTCGAAGGGGGAACCTGCATCGGCATGTTGGCCATGTTGCTGTTGAGAAAACCCAGCCCGGCGCAGGTCTTGGTGTTCGGAGTGGAAACGTGGTTATACTGGGTGCAGCACATTTCGCCCATGACCCAACTTGCGCCCTGGGCGTGAGTGAGCCGCAAGGCGGTCAGCGGCGTGCTCGTGCACGTCTGGAAGGTAGCATTCAGGCTAGTCGGCGCCGCCGTGATCAGCGAGTCGGAGCGGGCGTCGCCGTCTCGCGTCCCGTTGCCTCGCAGTTTTTCGCTGAAGAAGGCCGTGTTGCTCGTGCCATCCGTGATCTTGGCGAGACCCACCGAGCTCCAGAAGTAGAAGATCCCATGGGCGCATCGCCCGGGGAAACCTGAGAGGGGTTATTATCTCCCAGATCGCAGGCCCAGGTCTGCATGTTGCCGAGGTAGTTATTGCAGCCCGGCCAGCCGGGAGTCGGCGCGGTCGCGTCCGTCGGGCAGAGGAACGCGGACACCTGGGTCAATGAACTGGTCAGGTTCTCCGGCTGCGTGTACGGGGGCATGAACGCGACATCACCGGCCATGCCCGGCGTTGATGGCGCAAGGCTGAAGTTGATGCTGTTGAAGAGAGTCCCTTGCTCGATGTACATCAAGAGCTGACTGTGGGTGGACCAGCGAGCGTAGTATTGCGCCCCATTGGTGTAGCTCGCACCCTTGCCGAAGGGCAGGCACTGGAAAGAGCTCAAGTAGTTGTGGCAGGCCAGCCCGATCTGCTTGAGGTTGTTGTTGCATTGCGCCCGCGCGCGGCCTCGCGAGCCGCCTGGACCGCGGGCAACAAGAGGGCGATCAGGACGGCGATGATGGCGATGACCACGAGTAGTTCGATCAACGTGAAACCGCTTCGAAACTTTTTCATTTATGCACCTCTTCAAGCACGAAGAATCGAAAAAAACGATGATGACCAGACCGGGCTCATCCCCCAGCTCGCAGGGATACGAGATGAATCACAAACGAAACGTACTCACCAGTCCGGGGTACAAGGGCGGGATCCGTGCGCGTCGGCACGGTCGGGGACCGACCGATCGTCGATCCGTGGACGCATCACGCCCCGAGAATTCGGTCGAATAAAGACGTCAGGAATGTTGCGACATGGACACGCCGGGCCTTTCGACTCGTCGAGGGTGTCATTCCTCGCGAGTCAAGAATCCGACCCTTGGTCATCCGACCAGCTGAGTCCACGAGATGAGAGGAATCAAAAGGGGGGGATCATGCGCGGAGGACGTTCGATAGGTCGAAGCGTCCTAGCCGGACGCGGGCGATCCAGAAAGGGGCATGCCGCAGTCAATGCAGGGGCCTTCGGCTGGAAACTGTCAGGCAGGTTGCCCCATAGCTCGACACGGTCCGGAGTGGAGTCCGGGGAGGTCATCGGCATGTCCGGCGATCGGGAACACATTCCCCCCGCGCATGGAGATCGGCGCCGGGGCTCGTCGGGGAAACCGGAATCGGAACTTGACCCTTGACGGACCGGCGCGAGGACGCTCAGGTCATTCAGTGTATCGGATAGGACCGTACGCTTAACCCATGGATGATCGCAGCCCGCGCGCTTCCGCTGGTAACAGCGCGGCCAGGGTCGCGAGCATCAAACATGCCGCGGCGGCGGTGCCTGACCATCGACGAGCGTGAAAGCGCAACATTGCGATGGATCGTCCCAACGATCCGGGACGTGGAGTCCCGGATCCAACCGGCGAAAAGGGAGTCGATACAGACTTGGATTGGGAACCACTTGGAGCACTCAATCTTCCAAATCTAGCCCAGTTCGGTCAGAATCGCAAGGAGCCTTGCGGAAAATCTCCGAGACCCGATCTCGGCAACGCATGACCGGATCTCCTCGCCATGAAGAACCTCACGACGCCGACGTCGAATCCTCGATGTTCCTCATGCCGATTCGCGGGCTTGGCAACCCGGCGTTCTATGCGATGGGGGCCATCAGCACGTCCGCTTGCAACGCGTGGAACAAACCTCCGGCTCCGCCGGGATACCTGCCAGGTTGGACCGAGGCGCGTCAGGCGTTGGAATCGGCCCCGAGCACGGCGCGACGCCCCGTCGCCGTTGCCGGCTTCCTTCGATTCAAGCTCGGTGAAGTTCCTGGACAAACAGCGGCGGCCCGATCAGCGGCTCAACTCGTTCGCGATTCTCGGTCAGTCGGATGTCGAAAACACGCGCCAGTTCACAGTTCGCTTGCATCTTGAGCCTGCGGAGTCGCCCGCGCTGGTCCGCTACACGCTTCTCGGCCGCAACCCGGTCTGGTTCTTCCGCCTGGAAGACTACGACATGATCTGTCGCTGGGAACACCCGATGGACGATTCGGTGGGCGCGCCCGGCGGGGTAACTGCAGCGAAATAGGCCCGGGGGCGATGAGGCGGCCTGGGAGCTTCCTTGCCCCCGCGGCCAAGCTCATGCCCTGCCGACGCAATCGGCCAGCCTCCCGGCTCCGGGCCCCAGTCTCCAAGTCACGCACGCACCTCGCCCGCCCGCCCCGGGCGCTCGGGGTGGATTGGGCCGGCCTCGACAACCGAGTCCGCGCGTCGAACGGCGAATTCGGGCGAAGATGACTCCGTTATCGACGTTCAGGTCGAGTTCCAGTTCCGAATCGTCGCCGGGGATCCGCGCCTCAAGATAGGTGTATTCGTCATCGTCCCAGCGCTCGAGCCATTCAGTCGGCGTCGGCGTGGGAGTCATTTGCGTCGAACGGATCCCCTCGACGCCCGCCAGCACGAAACTCAGCAGGTAGAGCAGAGTTCGACGGTCGGGACTGTCGTCCTCGGCGGTGATCGGAGGAGTTGGCGTGATCCCGAGCTGTTCCTTCCGTTGGCTTCTTAACATCGTCACCTCCTCTCGGGTCTGTGGACCGCAGGGGTTGGACTCCCAGAGTGGCCGAGCCGACCCCAGGAGGAGGGATCGCCGCCGATTGCTCGCCATGCAGCCCGCATCCCGCGCCGGCGTGGATGGCGAATTCGTTGGGTCTTGCAAGTCGTTTCATTCTTCCATGAATGACTGGATCATCGGTACGAGCTTCGTGCCCAGTTCCTGCTTGAGGATGAATCCGTCGGCACCTGCTGCGTCGGCCGCGAGGCGGTATTCGGACTCGTCGTGGAACGACATCAGGACGATGCGAGGTGCACGTGGCCCCGCGGCCAGGGAGCGGGTCAACTCCAGGCCGCCGAGACCGGGAAGGGCCAGGTTGGTGACAACGAGGTCGGGCTGGTGCGCGACCGCTAACGACATCGCCTCGAGGCCGTCGCTGGCGCACGCGACGACCTCGATTCCGGGAACCTCCGCGAGGAACCGGTTGAGGACTTCCAGGAGTAAGTGATGCTCATCGACCAGGAGAATTCGACAAGGTCGCATGAGCCCTCCTCGGGGGAAGGTCGCCGATGACCCATGGGGACATGCGACGTCCTTGTCGGCGGCGAGGGGCGGACCCTCGCTGGTCGTTGCCCGGGGTTCGGTTCGGGCGATCACGGCTTCCTCCCTTACGATCAGATCGGCCGGCGGAGTTCGGCGGACAGGTTGGCACGACCATCGCAGGGAGATCGGTCATCTCGGAGGAAACGGAGAATCCAGGAGCGCTTGAACATGGTCCGCGCCAACTGAGCCATCCCCAACACGACGTTGCAGCCGGGCTTCGCGAGATAGGAACTTGCCCGATCGCAGTCAAGAGTCAGGGCACGGAGCTCTCGGCGAATCCAGTCCGGTTCGTCTTCAAACGGTTCGAGCCCTCCTCTAGTGCCGCGCCCGGGCCAGGCGGACGTCTTTCCGGAGGGCGCGGGTCGCGAGAACCCGCGGCCAGCCGACTCAGACCATCGACGGGAAGACGGGCTCCCGCCAGTACGCATGCGTTGCGAGTTGGATTTCTTCATCGATGCCTTCGACTCCGTCGCCGAGGGAAGTCTTCCGCTCATCTTGACCGAGTGAGGGCACGCGGGCGAGCATCGGGTGCCCCTGGTCGAGTCGCTGCATGATTCGGTCGATTCGTCGCTCTTGCCCACGAAGGATTGTCGCCAATTGAACAGCGACTGTCCTTCGGGAGCTTTCTGAGGGACGCATCAGAAAATCCCCGATCTCGAGCCGGCTTTCCTCTAAGCGTTGAGGTCGGCCATGCCGTTGCGGATGGCGTACCGGACCAGCCCGGGGATGTCGTAGATGTCGAGGCGATCCATGATCTGCGCGCGATGGGTTTCGACAGTTTTGACACTGATGCCCAGGGTTCGGGCGATGGCCTTGGTGCTCTGACCGAGGGCGATGAACCGGAGGATCTCGCGTTGGCGGGGTGTCAGGAGGCCATGGCCGTGCGGGTCGCTGCCGGTGCGGCGGAGGTAGTCGGCGATGACGTGTTTGGAGACCGACGGGCTCAGATAGGATTCGCCGCGGGCGACCGCCTGGATCGCCAGGCCCAACTCGACCGTGCCGGAGTCTTTCACGAGGTATCCGACCGCGCCGGCCTGGATGGCGCGGCAGACATACTCCTCTTGGTTGTGCATGGAAAGGATGATCGTCTTGATCTCGGGGAAGTCGCGGCCCAGCCGCTCGGCCAGCTCCAGGCCGTTGATCTCGGCCATCGCGATGTCGGTCAGCACGACGCTTGGCCGATGGGCCTCGACCGCAGCCAGAGCTTCCCGGCCGTTCCCGGCTTCCGCGACGACC
This sequence comes from uncultured Planctomycetota bacterium, assembly GCA_963845755.1. GTDB lineage: Bacteria > Planctomycetota > Planctomycetia > Isosphaerales > Isosphaeraceae > CAWJTV01. The sequence continues at coordinate 400,546 of CAWJTV010000028.1, read as the reverse complement.
TCGACGCCGGGCATGTTTTCGAGCAGGGCTCGAAGGCCGGCGCGGAGAAGCGTATGGTCGTCGGCGATTAGGATGCGAATGGCGGTCATCGGGGTTCCTCTTCGCCTTCAGGGCCTCTCGACGATCCCGGGTCGGCCAGGGGGATGCGCAGGTGGACCTTGGTGCCGCGGCCGGGGACGGCTTCGATGGTGATCGCGCCGCCGAGCAGGGCGGCCCGCTCCTGCATGCCGAGGAGCCCGAGGCTGCCGCCGCGGGCGGCGCGCCGCCGTGCCGCGGCGACGTCGAATCCCGCCCCGTCGTCCTGGACGACCAGCTCCAGGAGGTCGCCGCGCCGGAACAAGGTGACTTCCACCCGTCGTGCCCCGGCATGACGCACCACGTTCGTCAGGGCTTCCTGGACGACGCGGAAGCACTCGGTCTCGATCTCGGGCAACAGGCGGATCTCCGGAGGGTCGGCCGCGAATGACCCGACGAATCCCGCGCGCCTCGAGGTACGGTCCAGGTGCGATCGCACCGAGGCCGCCAACCCCAGATCGTCCAGCACCGAAGGCCGCAGGTCGAGCGAGAGGTTGCGCACCTGCCGCAGGACCACGTCGATCAGCCCAACACTCTCGCGGAGATAGCTCGAGGATGACCTTGCCGATTTGCCGCCCGTCGCCCCTTGCAGGTTGATCTTCACGGCCGTCAGTGACTGTCCAATCTCGTCGTGCAACTCGCGGGCGATGCGGCGGCGCTCCTCCTCCTGGGCCTTGAGCAACTGGTGCGAGAGGGTGCGCAGCCGCTCGCCTCCCGTACGCACCTGGTGAAATAGCAGCGCGTGGCGCATGGCGATCGCCAGGTGATCGGCAACCTGGTGGGCGATCCCGAGCTGTTCCGCATCGAGGGAACCGGGTTGGTCCGAGCTCAGCACGAGCGTGCCGATCACCTGGCTCTCGAGGGCTAGCGGAATCCGGGTGTACGACCGGAGCCCAGCCGTCTGGAGCATCCGAATCGTCTGAGCCGGTTCGGGCAAGAGCGAGACGTCCTCGATAATCCGGTCCTGTCCCGCGCTGAGGGCCTCGAGGTCTCGGACATCGAGTGCGTCCAGGGGCACCTTCGTACCCGGGGGCAGCAATAGCTCGGTCGCACCCTCCGAGGCCAGGCGCTCGGCCGTCCGGGTCTCCCAGTCGAAGACCCAGACTCCGACAGACCAGCAGCCGAGGAGCTGGCGGAGATTGCGCACCACGGCGGAAGCGAGCTCTCGGGGCTGATTTGCCGAAAGGATCGCCTGATCGATCCGTCGCAGGATGGCCAACTGTTCTTCATAACGTTCGAGGCGGGCGGCACCCCGCGCGAGTTCGGTCTGACGGCGCGTGCCTTCGTACGCGACGGCAAGCTGCGCCGCCAGACTTACGGCCAACGCTTCATCGTCGGCGTCGAATTCGTCGTTGCCCAGTTTATCGATGAATGCGAGCACCCCGTATCGATGCCCTGGCGTGGCCACGGGCACTCCGAGGAAGGCTCCGGCCAGGGGATGACCCGGGAAGAAGTACGGCACACGGTCCTGGACACCGACGCCGGCACGCAAGGGCACTCCTCCGACCACGACGCGGCGCAGCAGACCTTCGCCGGGCGATGGGCCGTCCAGCCGGATGGCCGACTCGGAGTCGAATCCGTGGGTCATGAGGTCGTCAAACCCCTCCCCATTTTCCTCCAGCACACCCAGAACGGCATAGCGCGCTCCGATCATGTCGCACCCGGACCGACAATATCGGTCCAGCAGCCGACAAAGATCACCCTCCAGGGCCAGTGATCTCCCGAGATCGATGAGCCGTGTCAGGCGATGGTTGGCCATCTCCAATTCACGGACCTTCTCCAACATTGCGTTGTTGAGCAGTCGCACATGATCGCGTTCGATCTCACCGGCGGTCGGGGCTGTCTCCTCATTTCGGGTCGTGCCCAGAACCTCGGCTACCGTCCGCAGGACCTCCTCCAGAACCACCGGCTTCGCCAGCAAGTGGGTCACTCCGCATTTCTGCACAAGAGTCGTGCCTCGCTTTGGCGATAGATGGCCGTGTAGAAGATCACAGGGGTAGAGGCAACCGTGCGGTCGGCTCTCACCTCGCGCACGAAATCGTAGCCGTCCATCCTCGGTGTGAGGATATCTGCGATCACCAGGTCGGGGCGGTCGCGCCGCGTGATCATCAGGGCCTCGGCGCAGTCGGCCGCCTCGCGCAACTCGTAACCCGACAAGCCAAGGATCTCGACGAGTAATTCGCGATTCTCCGGCCGGTCGTCAACAACCAGAATCGTCGCCATGATGATTTCGACCTCGCTCTCCCAAGCAGGTCTTGATGTCACTTATTTTATTCTGGGATTTGGAAGAATGACTGATGGAATCCATGCCTCCACTCGTATCGTTTCCGAAACTCTTGACTACAGGCACGCTTGAACCTCCCAATCGATAGCTCACGTGGACTCGGTCACTGCCGTATTGTCATCCCTGGTAAGTGCCTCCGAGCCCTTGGTCGCACCGTTTGAACTCCGCGACGGGACGCCTCCCCATTCACTGCGCGTGACGGTCACAACGGCCTCGTTTCACGAGTTGAATACGAAGGATGATTGCTGTCCGGGGAGGATCTGTTTCCAGTCTCGACACAGAATGGGCCGAGCTGTCCGAATGTTAACTATATCTTGCTATATATAGCGGTATGTTGTTTCCCGCCCTGCTTCGATCCATACTGTCAGAATGACAGGGAGGCGATTACATGCAGGCGAAGCGGCACACAAACGATTTCACGGGTTCACTGGGAAGATCACGACGTGGGCTCCCGTTCGGGGGTTCAAAAGACCGCTCCACATCGTGGTGTTGGTTCAGAACCTCCTTCCAGGACAGGCCGTACACCGCGAACACCAAACAAGGGGACGCTCTCCAGATGGACTTGGACCTACACGAATCCACCCCAATCGCGTCGATTGCATTCGAGTTTACTAGTGTGCTTGCACTCTCCATTGCAATGATTCGTAAGTGAAAAAAGTCAATCCAGCTTGTGTTCAAACAAAGGCTAAACCAATCGGCAATCAATAGCAAGATCAGAGAGGACCGCTGCTCGTTGAAAAGAGCCACTATTCCGGGTTTCGCAAGTCGTGCCCGTGATCGAGGCTCGAATCCTAATTCATGCCCGACTTCAACATTGACCCAAAGAATATATGACGCTTGGGCTCGACGGCAAGGTTTGGCTCATGGTCCAAAATTAGGCATGACCATCTGGTCCTAGCCGGGCTCAACCCACCATAAACGCAGACCGGCTCGTGATTTTTACCCACTGTACGGATCTGCGGGCGCGTGTCGTTACTCAATTTGGCTCATGAGCCGAGAAATTCAGAAACTGCTCCGAAAACCGCTCGAGCCTCCAGGATGGAGGTTCAAGCAACTTCCGGATGTCCCGGAGACCACGGAAGACGGTAGGTAGGTTTGTCGCCGAGATCGAGCTATGGGGAAGGAGGATCGATCGGCAGTGATGGAGGAACAAGATGACTCAGGGCCTCGGTAGGCTAATCACGTTTTTGCGAGTCGTAGGGATGGAATTCGGACGCGGGTCCCCGTCGTGTCATCGAGAGGGCGTGCGCTGTTCTCACGGGCGATGACAGCGGGAAGCGGCGATCAGCCGCAGAGTCCCAGGCCGGCGCTGTCCTGGACCGTAGGAGGGGCCTCGGGACAAAGGCGACCCAGGTTGCCTTCAGAAGAAGTCGGTTCGACCGTGGTCTCGTGGCCGGCCACCGATCGGGGAGCGGCCTTCAGACGCTTGAGGGTTTTCGATCCCCGCCGTCGGGTGGGTTTCTGCGCGTCCCCGACGATCCCGTTGTGATTCGCGGCAAAGCTGTCGATAAGCTTACGGAGTGCCTGGTCGGCAACCTTGCGCGTCCACTCCCTCGACAGTCCCAGTCGAAGGCCGACCTCGTGGAGCTTCATCGGCCGATCGTCGCCCAGGCCGTAGCGCAGGATCAACACGGCGCGTTCGTGGCTGTCGAGCCGGCGCAGCCGCTGGTGCAGACCATTCCGTTCTTCATCGGCCTCGAGCAGGTCTTCTGGTCCCTCATGGCCCTCTCTCGTCATCCCGGCCGACCAGGGACGTGAGTTGCCCGGCAGGACGCTCTCCGATCGCAAATCCCTGGCGTGGAGGGCCTTGATCACGAGGAGCTTCTGATGGTCGTTCAATCCCATTTCGGATGCGACCTCCTCGTAGCTCGGCGGCCGGCCGTTCGCGAGACCCAGCGATTGCTCCGTCCGCCTCCATCGCGTCAGGAGGCGGAAGACATGCGCTGGGACACGGATGGTATCGGCCGTATTCATCACGGCCGAAAGGATTGATTGCTTGATCCAGTAGGTGGCATAAGTACTGAACGACGCCCCAACCCCCGGATCAAACTCCTCGGCCGCACGGATCAGTCCGAGGTTCCCTTCACCCACCAGATCATCGATCGCCAGGCCCCGGCCGACATATCGGCGTGCGACCTGCCTCACCAAACCAAGATTCGCTTTGACCAAGAGGTTTCGAGCCTCGCGATCACCATCGGCGATCCGGGCGGCCAACCGTTCCACCTCGTCGCGTGGAAGGCCTCGATATCGCTTCCCTTCTTCAAGGCATTCGGATGTGGGCGGTGATGTGAATGGAGAGGGATGCATGGCAGGAATCATGGAGTCAGCTCCCATGGGATGTTAGCTACCGTCCGATTGCATTCCGTCCGGCTGCCTTGCCGACCACGACTAACGGGATCACAAGAGCGCCACCGGATCGCGACAGGGCTCCCGGGTGCCCTCGGCCCATCGCTCCGAGTACTGATCCCTCATTGGTGCCGCTGTCTTCGCGATGGTGCGGAGGCCAACTCGGCGTTCAACGTCGCTCTTACTTGGCGAATCGCCTAACCAGACGTCCAGCGTCTCATTACGCCTCTTTGCCTCTCTCGCGCTGCCTATGCTACCACGAATAGATTGGCGTTTTCAAACCCCGAATATCCTTATTAAGACATAGGGAATTTCCTGATGCCTCGTCTCAGGTCAGGAATGGCGATCTTCAGGTTTCGGGCGATGTCAGCCTGGGTGGAGAGCACCTGCTACAACGACTCTCCGACTATGTGTTAACATAGCGCGGGCGTTTGCGATGGAAATCCCAATGGGAGTGGCGGAGGGACGAGCAATGAGCCTGGGGCGGACCACGCACCTTACGGCCATCCTGGCCACGGTTTTCGGATCCGGGATTCCGGTCGCGTGCACTCTCCGGGGAGCTGAGCCGGTCTCCGAGCTTCCCAGTGTCGTCAGCCCGTTGGTCCCGGGCGCATCGCTGATCCTGGAAGTGCCGGCCCCGGCCGAAGCCCGACTGCGATCGGTACTGGTCTCATTTCAAGCTCCAGGCCGAATCGAGCCAGGCTTGACGATCACCGCGCACCTCGAGCCGACGAACACGAGAGGGAATGCCGCCTCGACCCTGACGAAGCCCCTACATCTTGGTGATCCGGACGTGGACTGGATCGTCCAGCAGGCGAAAGGCGAAGCCGTTCGGGTTACGGTTACCAGTCCGCCCGTTGCGAGATCGAGGACCGCCGGTTCGACGTTGAATGTGGCCGTAAGGGTCGCGGATCTGGGTACTTCGCCGGAAACGTCCACGGTCCGCAAAGCAGAGCGTGTCAACGACGACAGCGTCGCTTTCGAAACCGAACCGAACGACACGCCCGAGTCGGCCAATCCCCTAACGCTGGGACGAACGGTCTACGGTCTGGCCGATGACCGGCCTTATCTCCCGACCGGGGACCAGCCGGCCGACCCGGAAGCCGGTCCGGGGGTCAACTGGTTCAGGTTCACCCACGATTCGGATCATCCGCAACTCGTCTTCTTCGCTCTCGACTTCGTCAACCGGGATGTTCCGCCCGACGTGCGAATCTACCAGAAGCAGGATGGCCGTCTGGTTGAATTCACCCAGGGGATCGACCCTCAGAGCCTCCAGCGCGAGCGGCCGCCGCGCCTCGGCGCCAACAAGTTCACCACCCGCGTGATCGCTCGGGGGACCTATTTCGTACGGGTCGATGCCTGCCAACCGGAGTATCAACTTCGCACTAAGGTGTTCGATCTGCCGCCGTATCTCGAGTCCAAGGAGGTCGCTAAGGCCTCGCCCGAGACAATTGCGGCGGCTGCGCGGAAGGCGATCCGCACCGCAATGGACTTCCAACTCCTGGCCGGCGATAGCTGGCATGCCAACACGCCACGCAAGGGAAATCCCCTCGATCGCGTGGCCAACTTCCACCACGAGACCTCCACTTGCATCGCCTGCCACGCGACCCACTTTACCACGCAGTCGGTCCTGGCCGCCGTCAAGTCGGGGTATGATGTCGAGCAGCCCTTTGCGCTCCGGTTCCTTACCGAGCGGTTGGCGAACAACCCCGTTCCCTTCCATGGCCACGAAGAAGCCCTCTGGGCGCGGATGATTCCGGCGCCGGCGAACGTCCTGGGCCGGCTCTCGACCATGGTCATGGATTACGAAGATCGGATCGCCGGCGACCACCACGACAACCTTCATCGCGGCGTCGCCGAGTTCCTCAAGCTCTACTATGATGGTCGGACCGCCCTGCCGCCCGACGAGACCAATGGCAACAACCCGGTGAGCCGGTATAAGGTTGCCGCGGATAGCTGGCGACAGCTCGACGAGATCGCGCACCGAACGAGCGACCCCCGATTTGCTGCGACTCGCGATCTTGTCGCGAGGCTTCTCCCCACGGGAAAGCCGGCAAATACCCGCGATCTGGCGGCGCAGACGATCGGCCTCTGCCAGCTTGACGCGAGACAGGAGAAACTCGCCGGGCCGATCGCATCGAACGTCGGATGGCTGCTTTCGCTCCAGCGCACCCAACGGTCACTGGTCGGTCAGATTTGACCTCAATTACCCATTGACCGAGATGCAGACCGGCGAGAGCCTCTATGCCCTGGTTCTCGCCGGCCGAAAGCCGGATGATCCCGCCATGCGGCGGGGGATCGTGGCCCTGCTGACCCGCCAGCAGGCTTTCGGCGGCTGGTTCGACATCAACCCGTATGAGCAGTTCCGCACGCCGTTCCGGGAGACCCAGTGGGCTCTGATGGCTTTGTCGGCGCTTTTCCCCAGTCCCCAAGCTCGTCCGAACGGTTGGAATGGTCCCCTCGGCCCTCAGCCTGGAACGCTCCGCGTGGGCTCGCCGGCCACGTTGATCCGCGACCTGGAGCGTATCTGGGACGTCCCCAGCGCTCCCCTCCGACAGGAAATTGTCACCCAACTTGCGCATGAGGCGCCGATCGTACGCTACGCCGCCTGCCGCACCCTGGGCCGGATCGGAGATGAGTCGGCGATGAACGGATTGACGAAATGCCTTGGCGACGAGAGCAAGGTGGTGCGCAGGGCCGCCGCCGAGGCCGTGCGGATGATCGGAAACCGGGTGAACGCCTCCGTCCGGCCGGGCCAGACCGAGGCTCAGCGGCTCCTGGTCGAATCGGTCCGCGCGGCGCTGGGCTCGTCGGACGACCGGACTCGTCGCGGCGCGACGCGGGTGTTCGCCGCCCATTTCCGCGACCTCTCGCAGGAGCCGGACCTGGCCGAAGCCTTGCTCGGACGACTGGACGACTCCGATTCGGTTGTCGCCATGCAGGCCATCAAGGGGTTGTGGCGGTATTGGTACTGGAGGGGCGATCTCAGCCTGCGGAACCGGATCGAGGACCGCCTCATCGACGCTCTGACCGAACCACGCCATCCGTGGGTCCGGCGCAACCTGATCGAGGCCCTCTATATCATCGGTGACGAGAACATCCGCTACCTCGACAACAACTGGATCCCGTCGCTTTCCCGCCAGGAAGATCGGCGCCGAGCGACCGAGTCCCAGCACGCGACGGTCAATCGATTGGGATCCAAGTACGTGAGAGTACTCGAGCATGGCAACCGGCTCCAGCGCGAGGGCGTGCTTCGCGCGATGTCGGAATTCTTCGAACGGCCGGTGCTGGGAGGGCGGATTGGCAACGACCTCGAGCCGATGGTCTTCCACGGCGACACGCTTACCGCGATCGAAGAATCTTTGACCGCCGCGATGTCCGATCCCGACCCGACGATCCGGCGTCTGGCATTCAGTCCCTGGTGACGATTCGAGGCGACCGCTCGGCTAACCTGGCCCGTTCGATCCTGCGTCGTCTGGGCGATACGGACGCCGAGGTCCGCGCCTGGGGAACGACCATGAGCCGAGAGTTTCCTCTGAAAGTCGCCGCGGGCGAGCTCGATACCGCGACGCTCACCCTGGTCAACGACTTGCTGGCGCAACCGGGTGCCGACCCGCGAGCTGCGGCCCTGGGTATCCTCGGCCAGATCGGACCGGTCGCCGAGGTTGCCTCTGAGACCGACCCCGCGACGAAAGTTCGTTCTCATCTCGGGAGCGAGGCGGCGACCGTCCGCGCCGCAGCCCTGACCGCACTGCGGGCGTTCCCGGTCCTCTGGACTGAACGACCGGTCCGCGAGTCGATCGAGCGCGGCCTGCGCGACAGGGATGCCCAGGTCCGGGTCGCTTCGATCCGACTGGCACTGGAGCCGAGGTCGAAAGTCGCCGAATCCGCGTTGCGCCGGGCCCTCGACGACAACGAACCGCCGGCGCGCATCGCCCTCCTGGATCGGATCGGAACCGAGGCCAAACTCCGCGGCGACTTGCGGTTGCTCGGCGTCGTGAGCGATGCCCTGGTGGCCGAGCACGGCGGAGTCCGGGAGAAAGCACTCCAGCTCATCCAGAAGAACCCGGCGTTGCTGGCGAACGCGGCGATCGAGAATACGCTGCGCGAGCTGGCTCGCGCCGAGACCGCCGGTCAGCGGCATCGGGAGATCGCTCGGGCGTTGCTCACCTCTCGTGGTCGTTCCAGTGCGGGCGACGGCACCGCGGACCGACTGGACCTCGCCTTCTTCCAGGCCAAGGTCCTGCCGATCTTCAACCGGATGGGCGAGGACGGCCAGAACTGCATGGGCTGCCATCGCTCGCACACCATCTTGAAGATGGTCCAGCCGAGCAAGGACGGCGCTCGGGCGCCGGAAGCCGTCCGGGCCAATTATCGGGCGGCCCTGCATGTTGTGAACCTCGCACGACCGTCGGACAGCCTCATCCTCGGCAAGCCAACCTGGGAAGCCGCCGAAGAGGCCGAGGCCCAGAATGACCCCACCAAGAAAGCCCATGCCGGCGGCGTTCGTTTCGAGCCGAATTCTCGCGAGTATCAGACGCTGCTTGACTGGATCAACGGAGCGCGGCTGAGCGGCGGGGCCAACAGCGCGGCACGTTGAGATCGGCGATCCCCACGACGTCCGGGTGGTGGGACTGCCGGCCTGCGGCGCGAATCGTGGCACAAAGTGGCCCACTAAGTAACAAATGGGGAAGGTCCCCATCCCCGATCTCGTTGGCCGGAAGCGAGTTCGGGACGACCGCCTGCCAAGTCGGTACGCACGTGACGTGCGGCCAGCCATCGGCCCACGGTGACGGGTTCCGGTATCCTCTGACATCGCTTGATGGTGGCTCGGAGGCTGCGGGGAAGTGATTTTGCGGCCCTCTACTATAGAGGATGCCGCAACTTTAGAAAACCGTTAATGCACCTATGCCCATAATTACGATTTTTCGTTCCCGAACCCTCAACAGGAGTTGGAGATAAAATTTTTTTCAAGAAAAATAGGGCTGTGGATTGCGCGGGGCCGTCGGCCTGGCGAGGGACGGGAAGGAGGCGGACGCGGGTGATCAGGATTCCGATGTCACTCGCGTTCGTCGAAAACTGTAGGATGCCGGAGCCGAGAGCCGTCGGAGTAGAGGACGACGCGATCAAATCGCGTGACCTGTCGAAACGATTTGATTCCGGACGCGAATGCCCGACAGGAATGTGGAGTCTTGGACCAGAGTGGAGAATCACGCAGCGGACGGCCCTCCCTGGCCAGGTGGGTGCTCCAAGCGACTGCGTGAACGGTTCGCCACCGAGCCCCACGCATGATATGGCGATTGAAGTGGTCGATCAACTCAACGGGCTGCGCGAGTGCGAAAGGCTACGATGTACGGCAGTGCCGGTTGGCCGTTCAGGTCTTTGAAATTGCGGAACCGCTCCGCATTGATTCCGATCAAATAGGTCTTGCCAGGCTCGAGTTTCACCGGCAAAACGCAGGTGAGACGATCTTTATCGTAATGAATCTTACCTTCGACCTTGGGGAACCTGTCCGGATCGTAAGTGACCCAGGACCAGTTCCCGTCTTTCATCCGTTTGCTGAACGTGACGCGGATCTCGCGGAGTTCCGGATCGACGCCGGTGGCGCCGAGTGGCGGTTCGACGCGAACGACGACGGCGGGGATCTCGGCGAGTCACGCCGGATCGACCTTGGCCTTGTCCTCTGGAGCCGGACGGCTTGCTTTCTTGGCCCGGTCGGATGGGTCCTGTGCCGCGGCGAGCAAGAGCGACCCTGTCGATGGGGCGGGTTCGACGAATGTTCCCGGTGCGGGCGTTTGAGGGGCGGCCAGCCCGACGGAGACGCCCCAGGCGGCCAGGATCGTCACGGCGAACAACGATAGGCTAAGCGTGATCTTGGAAATCATCATGGATCGGGTAACTCCTGCGACTATCCCAGCGAGCCGGGTCGAGAGCGTCTCGGCCAGCGGCTGGCCCGCCGCGAGTCGCGCCGCGGCCTGGGCCGTGGTCTCGATCAAGTGAGCCGCGACGATGGGCAGCGCGCCATCGCGATTGGCTCGCGGGACGGGTTTGGAGATTCCGGTGGGAGGACCGAGTCCCAGCCGCTCGAGGTGGCCTCGGAGCAAGGCTCGGCCCCGGGCCAACCGGCTACGGACCGTGCCCACGGGACACTCGAGCCGGTCCGCGGCCTCCTCGTGGGTCAACCCCTCGAGATGGCACAGCACGACCGCCGATCGATATCCATCCGGGAGATGGTCCAGTCCCTCGTCGATGGCAAGTCGTAGGTCAACGTTCGAAAGAATGCCGGCCCTGGGATCGGGAATCGCTTCCAGGGTCTCGCCATCCGTTCCGGCACCAGATCGTCGCAGTCCCACGTCCCGGATCCGCCGCGCCACGCGAATGCTCACGCCGTAAAGCCATGGTCCTAAAGAGGTTCTGAAGCGAACCGAACCGGCGCGGCGGACGAGAACCAGGAACGTGGCCTGGAAGGCGTCGTCAACGTCAGCCGGATTCGGAAGGATCCGCCGGCAAACGCTCAGGACCATGGGTCCGTGCCGCGCGACCAGGGTTGTGAAGGCAAGTTCCCCGGACGAGTCGCGGTTTTCCGCGAACCGCTCCAGCAACTCCTGGTCGGTCAGGCCGGTCGCCACGCCATCTCGAAGGAGAAGCTCGAGATTTGGCGTGCCCTGAACTCGTTTCAGCCCCCTCATCCGGTTGTCCTCTCACTCCAGCACGTGCCAGACGTCTTACAGTAAAATGCAGCCAGAAGCCCGGACCAATCCCGCGGCGTTCCCGAAAAATGCCGGAGTCACCACGGAGCCTCTTGGGAATTGCCGATTTCCTGCCCAACCATTCTGATCGCCGGGATGAAAAAAGCTCCATAACCCAGTCGTTGATCGAGTGTTCGGCTCCCGCTTCGAGAGGATCGATCCGGACGCGAACCGGATTCCCGCCGACGCGGACTCTCCGCCATAACCAACCTCACGGACGTCTGGTTGGTTCTGGCATGAGGAATGCTCGTAAAGTTACGTAGACTTGCTGATGGATCGATCGAATAATGGACTCACGGACGCAAGATTACCAGCAGTGCGAATGGTGGGATCATCCACGGTCTCCACCCGCCTGGGTGCCCGCTGAAGCTTGGTGAGGAGTACCCCCAAGAGGTCCCTTTGATTTGATGACTGGCCGCCAGTCCGATTCTCGTTCGAGCCAGATTATCATGTTCAAGGATGTAAAATAGTCGTCATGTCAGGTTCGACTGGGACCGAGGGTGAATGGTCGGAGTCGCGGGTTCGGCCGGCCGATCCCGCCGATAGGTGGGACGGCAATCCCGCGATCGAAACGCGACCGGACCTCGGCCGGTCGTGCGATCACTTGACCCATGGCATGCGCAACATCAATGAGGTGAGTCATGAGGAGCTTGGACTTGATTCGTCCGGCGAGCGAGCGCATGGAATCACGGCGTTCCAGCCGTTTTCCCTTGATCCATGAGGAGCTGGAGGCGCACCACCTTTTGTCGGCCGGGCCGCCCATCGTCCCCGAACCGGCCTCGGAGCCGGTCGCCATTGGCGCGAGTAGGCAACCCGGGAATGCGGCGGGGATGTTCGAAAGTTTGGGCTCGGGTGTGAGCGTTCAAACGACCGGTACAGGCGGGGTCCAGTTCCTTCAATCCGCACTTCCGGTCACCGGTCTGCTTGACAACCTGAGCATCGGTTCCGCCAACGTGGTCACCTCGGCGGGCCCGTTGACGGTATCATCGGGCCTGTTGTCCTTGCCGATCACGCCGTTAATCCCGCCCTTGCTTTCCGCAACCGAGACGCCTCTGAACAACGGGACGTTGCTCACCGGAACGGTTTGGATCACGCCTCCTCCGCTGACAACGAACCACTTTCAACTGTCCACGATGATCGCGCCCCCGGTCTCGAATAGCATGGTCCAGGTCCCAACCTTCCAGGAAGTGCCGTTGGTGGTGAACCAATTTGGGCAAGGCAGTGCCAATCCGAGTCCCAGTTCGCTTGACCAGCCCGTCAGCCCGGTTGGTCCTGAGCCTCCGAAAACCATCGATCAGGTCGAGCCGACTCAACCGCCTGCAACCGAACAGCCGCCGACCGGACAGCCGGCGCAGACCCAGTCCGGCGCTCAGACTCCGCCGGCTGGCGCAGCCGGACAGCAGCCGAATGGTCCGACCGCTCAAGAGATCGGCGGGGCGGCCGGACAGTCGATCGGTGGGGCGGCCGGACAGAAGCCCTATGGGCAATCCTCGCCTCAGAATCCCGCATCCTCGCAGCAAGGGCAAGGCCCGGCATCCTCGCCGGGCAGTCGGAAACCGACTGACTCCTCGGGTGGGTCCACGAGCGGCCCGGGTGTCTTCCGGACTCCTTCCGCGCCGGAACTCGGTCCGCTCCCCATCGCTGCCGACATGGAGTTGATCGATGTGGCGCTCGATGACCTCGATTCCTCGCAGCTCCACAGACCTTCAGACGATCGCGATTCCGCCCTCCCGACGCTTCTCGGCGCCGCGCTCGTGGTCGGTGGGGGCTATCGCATCGCCCTGCGTCGATCCGACCGGCTGGAGAGCGATTGGGTACCCGAACCGGCGGAATCGAAACGCACGCCGGCGCGTGGGTTCGGATCGCCGTCCCGGAATTGACGGCGAAGCTCGCTGCAAAACCCTTCAATGGGACAGCTTCGACGTAATTACGCTGGGATTCGAGATTCGGGCTTCAAGATTTCGAACTCCGGAATCATCGTGACAGGGCAACTTGAAGCTTGGATCGAGGAATTTTAGGATGCACCCATGATGAGGAGAGACGAAGGGCATAGACTCTAGATCCAGATTATGCACAGATCGGCAAGTTCCAGCCAATGCCGGCTCCGATCATGCAAACTCGGAATTCTCGTTGTGGAGTCTCGGCCCATCATGCTTCCATCAATCCATGGTGTTCGACCGCGATTATCGCGCTGTCCGGGGGACTCCCACGGGATCTGTCACATTCGAGGAGGGCGCGACCATTCTGGGAATCGTGCCCCTTCGCCGAGGGAAGGCCGAGTTCATCACTGAGAGACTGCCGATCGGGCGCAATGCAATCCAGGCTGTCTATCGCGGGAGCCAGGAGTTGACGCCCAGCACATCGGCAGCTTTGATCGAGACGACTCGGGCCGATCGGTCAGCCATCAAGTTGATCGCACACCAAAATTTTCGTACCCGTTCACACCCTGATCGACAGTTGTAAGATGCCTGGTTCTCAGGCATCAGGAAATATCAATGCCAACCTATGTGACATTCGGCATCGAAACCGCCGATTACCCCGTCGGAACGCGATGACTCGTTCCCACGCTCGGCGTGGGAATGCCGTCTGCGACGCTCGGCGTCGTCCTCTTCGAAGTCAGGCCTCCGAGAATCCTTGGGACCGACGCGATGATGAGCCAGAAGTTGAGCGACATCTCCGAGAAGCCGGTGGAGCGGGGCTCCCCTTCGATCCGACGCCTGGGAGATCCTCCGACGCCCGCAACCCTGCCGAGACGGAGTCCTGGGTTTCGGTGACAACCGACGGGTCGCTGGAAATCCAAGACGAAGACGACGCGGAGCGTCGCAGACGGCATTCCCACGCCGAGCGTGGGAACGAGTGATAATCTCGGACAATTGTTGACCGAGGTGTGAACGCGTACAACGCGAACGCTATGCCATCTCCTGGAGCGTTACCCGAGCGCGGTCGTAACTTGTTGCGTACAGCAAGTTTTGGTCAGATCCACGGCGGAAAGTATGAGCTGGTCCTGTACTACCCGGACCTCCACCGTCGCGATATTTCGTGGAAGCGTACGGCATTTCGTGGGATCAACACGCGCGTTCGGCGACCGGTAACCTTGTCAGCGAACAAAGGGCGGGAATGTCGCGCGCGACGGCTACGGTTTCTTGCTGACAATAGGTAAAATGATGACCAGCCGACCGTCCCGCGAAACCGTGCGCCGATTCGATCATTCGGGGGGATGACTGACTGGGGCCTTCGTCGTCAGGCAGGTGTCTATGGCCGAGACGCGCACAACTTCGACAAAAGCGGCAGAGAAGCGAACTACCCCTAACGACTCCGACGACTTGCTCCGCGGGGTCGTTGAAGAACTCGCCGCACTCCGTGTGATCGTCGAGGGGACCGCTCATTGCACCGGCGGGAGTTTCTTCAAACCCTCGTCCGTCACCTGGCACAGGCAGTCGGTGCGCACTACGCCTTCGTCGCCGAGTTCACCTCGCCCGAAACCCGTACCCGGGCCCGCACCATCGCCTTTTGGTCCAGAGACGGTATTGCTGAGAATATCGAGTGGACGCTCGCGGGCACGCCCTGTGAAGACGTGGTCCACGGCAAACTGTGCCACCATCCCTCGGGGGTACGGCAAAATTTTCCAGAAGACAGACTCCTGGTCGAGTGGGGAATCGAAAGTTACCTGGGAGTGCCGCTGTGCGATCCGGAAGGCAAGGTTCTCGGCCATCTCGCCGTCTTCGACGACCGTTCGATGCCGGAGGAGCCGCGCAAGCTGCTCATTTTTCGCATCTTCGCGGCGGCGCGGCTGCGGAGCTGGCACGCCTTCACCTGGAGTGGGAGCTTCGCGCCAGCGAGGAGCGTCTGCGGGACTTGTATGAAGAAGCCCCGATCGCTTACGTCAAAGAAGACCTCCAATCGCGGTTTATCAGCGCCAACCGTGCCGCACAGCGCATTCTGGGGATCAAGCCGGAAGAGGTGCCCGGCCTGGTGGGGATATCGCTCGTCTCTGACACGCCCGACGCCCAGCGCCGCGTCCAAGAGGCGTTCGCGTCGGTCGGCCGCGGCACGGACACTCGTGGCGCCGTGTTGGAGTATCGCCGCAAAGACAACGGCAAACCCGTCTGGGTGCAGTGGTGGTCGAAGCCGGAACCCGGCGGCAAATACACACGCTCGATGTTCGTGGACATCACCGACCTTGTCTTGATGGAACAGGAAAAGGCCCGCCTCGCTGCCGAAAACGTCTACCTTCAGGAAGAAATCAAATCCGTTCACAACTTCGACGAGATCGTCGGCCAAAGCCCGGCCCTGCTGGAGGCGCTCGACAAGGTCAATCGTGTCGCCAAAACCGACGCGTCTGTTCTCATCACCGGGGAGACGGGAACCGGCAAGGAACTGATCGCCCGCGCCATCCACTCCGCCAGTCGCAGGCACGATAAACCGCTCATCAAGCTGAACTGTGCGGCTCTGCCCAGCGGCTTGGTCGAGTCCGAATTGTTCGGCCACGAAAAAGGTGCGTTTTCGGGAGCGATCAGCCGCCGCGTGGGGCGCTTTCGAATTGGCCCACGGGGGGACGATTTTCCTGGATGAGATCGGCGAAGTTCCGATCGAGGTTCAGGTCAAACTTCTCCGCGTGCTTCAGGAACGAGAGTTCGAGCGTGTTGGAGGAGCCGAGCCGATCAAGGTCGATGTCCGCGTCATTGCGGCAACAAACCGGGACCTCGTGAAGTTAATCCGCGAGGGGAAGTTCCGCGAGGACTTGTTTTACCGCCTGAACGTCTTTCCGATCGCGCTTCCTTCGCTGCGCGACCGGGAGGGGGACGTGCGGCTGTTGGTGCATTTCCTGGTGACCCGGTTCGCGGCCCGCGTCGGCGTGCGGATCGAGTCGGTCGGAAAGGCGACCCTGGAGCGACTAAGCCGCTATTCCTGGCCGGGAAACATTCGCGAACTGGAGAACGTTCTGGAACGGGCGGTCATTCTGTCGAACGGCCCGACGCTCGAGATCGATCCAGAAGTGTTCGCCTCAGCACCGGCAGATCGCCCTCTGAGCGCTAATCCGCCAAGGCCGCCAGGTTCAGAAAACGAGGGTCTGGCTGTACCTGGCGTGCGACAGACTACGCCGCTCGAAAGCCTGGAAGCCAACACACGAAACCACATTCTGGCTGCCCTTGAGCAGTCGAGTTGGATCATTGACGGCCCCCACGGCGCGGCGAAGATCCTCGCCCTCCATCCCAACACGCTCCGCAGCCGAATGAAAAAGCTCGGCATCGCCCGAGCGCCCTATGAAGGCTAACCGGGAGGTCATTCGATCATGAGTTTAGAGTCTTCCACCGAAGGCTCCCTGCGGCGTGCGCGCATCTGGGAATTCCGAATTCCGGATTCGAGATTCCCGATTCCCGGATCATTCCCCTTCGGGAATCCGGAATCGCGAATCGGGAATCCCGATGGGGTTGCGGCCGAAGGTCGCGTTAGGGATTTGCTTCGCGGTCCAAATGCAGCAACTCCGCCACGAACGGAGACCAGGAGTGAATCCGAACACCTTGCCGCAGAAGCTGCTGCAACATTTCGGCGCCGGCACGGTCTACAAAACTAAGACTTGACAAATCAAGGCTGGGAAATGAACCTTCCTCGGTCTCGACGCAAAGGCGGCGCACCTCATCAATCCACGCTTGGAGCAGCTTGCCTTCGAGTTTGATGATGCGGCACGACGGGGCCTGTTCGGAAACCGAAATTCTCAGCATCGGTAACCCAGTTCATTGGTTCTTGACTGCAAAGGTACAAGCGAAGGCCATGCCGTTCCTCGCGTCGTTTCCGGTGCGCGGCCGCAACGTCTCACTTCAACGTATTTTGGAGCATGTCTCTGGTGTCAGTCCCAGGACTGTCATGAATCACCTTTAGATCCGCGCCAACGAGATTTCATGGACGCACACGAAATCTCGTGGCATCAATCCTGAAATGGCTAAGCTCTCTGGGACGGAGGCATCAAGATAGGGCGCCCAATCGTTCAGGACGGGTATGAACGATTGGTAGGTTCAAGGCGGATCGGAATGGTTACGTGTTACGCGCGTCGGTGTGATCGACGTGTTCATCAAATGCTTGCTGTGACGGCTCGCTTATTCGCCATAAGATATCATTGCATCTGGAAGATACTTTTTTAAATCCTTCGCTCCGGCAGCCGTAACCTTGGTCTGACGAACGTTCACTTGTCGCAGTTTGGTCAACCCCCTCAGGTGCACCAGACCCCAATCGGTCACCCCGGTGCCGACAAGTCCAAGCCACTCATCAAGTTCCTTCAACCCTTCGAGATGCTTAAGGCCCGAATCGGTCACCTTGGTCCCATCGAGAAGAAGCGACTGGAGCTTGGTCAACCTCGCGAGATGCTGTAGGCCGTCGTCATCCACCTGCGTGTTCCAGAGGGATAACCACTTGAGGTTCTTCAGCTCCGCGAGGTGGACCAGACCGGCGCTGGTAACTCGCGTGTTGCTCAGATTCAGATTCTCGAGCTTCGGCAGTTTCTTCAACTCCTCCAGGTCCGTGTCGGTGACCGGCTTCCCGGCCAGGTCGATCATCACAACGTCCTGAAAGAACTCTTTGCCGACCGCCTGCCGAAGCCACCCCGGCCCTGGCTCAGTCGCCCTGGGATTGAAAACGTTTGCGTGGTCAATCGAATCCTTCTGATAGTCGTACTTGACAGATCCTCCCAGGTCCGAGACCCAGGAGACGGTCTGTCGCTGGCGCTGGACGCGATGTATGTAGATAGCCAGTACACCCCCGATCAAGGCCGTGATGAGTAGCAGAGAACGTATTCTGAAGCGAGGCCGGTGCATTTGCATGGTCTGACCCTCGGCGAGCTTGACTGTCAGCTCTCGATACCGGATCACCTTTTACGCATTCCTGCCGCGCCAAGGACCGCGTGTCACGTCTCGACCAGAGTCGAGGCGTTGCGCGCGGGAGTTCGCCAGCCCCTCAGCGGGCCTTCTCTTGGTTCAGCCACATCTCGGCATCTAGGACGCGGTATTTCGCGTCAAGGACGTCCACCTCGGCGACTCGCGCCGCCCGATGACGCTCCTCCGCGATCCGCTGCCAATCCCTCTTGTGCGTAACGTAGCCTTCGAGGGCGGCGATGAATTCGGCCCGGCCGGCTCCGGCGTCGCGGACGGCCTCGACCTGGCGGTGCTCCCAGACAGCAATCCTGGGATCATCGAGCGACACTTGCCCGTTCTTGTACATCTGGTTAAGCACTTTGAGGGCGTCTCGAGCCAGCCCGAGTTGCTCTTGAGCCAGAGACTTCTTGGGGTCCGGAGCCTGTGATGCGGCCGGGGCCAGCGCCGCTGCCACCGCGCAAATTCCCAGGAGCAAGCCGACTCTTCGCGCTCGGTTTAACATGATGCGTGCTCCGAGATGAAGTGGTAAACCTCGTTTGTGGATCACCCGTTCCACGTCCCGACATCGTCCCACCCCCGACCGTCCGCGCCAACTATGGATCACCGCTTACGGCTCCAGCGGCCCCGGCGGGTCGGCCTCAACGGGGAACCAGGGGCGGGCGGCGGTGCGCTCGTACTTGCTCTTTAATCGAGACTTGTAGGCAGCGAGCTGCCGCAGGTCATGTGCGATGGCACCGCTTGAAGTCGCCAGCCGTTCCCACGTACTGCTCCGGACGGATGCGGACTGGAGATGGGCGGTGGTGGCTTGCTGGGCGCACCAGTCCTGTTTGCGCTCGTATCCCTCGCCTGTCGGATGTAGGCGACTTCTTCGCTGGCGTGCATCGCCGCGAGTGCCTGGTAATGCCGCCAGAGATAGACCAGTCGGGCTGCGGTCAGGATAACGCCGACGACCGCCACCACGATCATCCACCGCCGCGTCGTCATCCGGGGTATCCGCGGCATGGGGTTCACTCCGACGTCTCCGGATCGACGCTCAACCAGGGCCGGGCCGCCGCCCGCTCGTACCGAGGCGCCAGCCTCTCGTGATGGTCGGCAAGCTTCGGGTCCCCCGAAGGGCCGGTCTTGGAATGCAGGTGATGGGCTAATTGCGCGTGGAACGCGGCGAGCCGCATGTAGTGGGCCGACCCCCGCACGGTCACGACGGCCCCGAGCCCCAGGGAGGCGACCAGCACCGCGACCATCCACCGCTGCGTCGTCATCCGGCGCAGTCGCATGGCTGAGGCTCCGTCAGGACGAATATTCGGGTCAACTATAGTTCATACTTTAAACGCCAGTATCACGTTTATCGCCCTACTCTCGAACCTCCTCCACCCTTTCTATGTCGGAGATCGTCACCTCGCCCAGGGAGAGAAAATCGTCCGATTTGGTCCCCTCCCACTCCATCCGAGAGCCCGGCCGCACGACTCCGAACACCTTCACCCAATCCCCTTCTTTGATGGCCTCGAACTTTCTGTTGAGGCACGTGAATCCCCTGGATCGGAAGTCATAGTTGTGTCCCCAGAGCCAGACCTCGTAACCGGCCAACTTGTCGGGGAAACAAAATGTCAATTCGTAGATTGGCGGGACAGCGGTGTAATCGTACTTGGAGCTGCCACCTCGATCGCGTAGGATCGACCAATGCACACGCATCAACCAGCCATCGATCGCTCGGCCGGGCGCAATGTGTAGCCCCAGGCTCTCGGAGGCGGATTTCTGCGAGGCGCTCGGGTGGATGCCAAGTGCCTCGTGGGATTCCCATAATGCGTCTCTGCCCCGTTCTTCGGCTGTCCTGATATCGGCGGCGAGGCTGAGTTGAGACTTTGGTAGGCTCTGCTTTAGGTCTGAAGTGAGGGCGTCGGCGAACAACGGCCTACCAACGGACGGCCTCGCCCTCTGAGAGTCTGTCCCGGAAGCCTCATCGGCCGTCTTGTAGGGTGCTCTGTGAGCACCGAATTCGGAAAAGTACACCGTCTCGGTGCTCACAGAGCACCCTACAAACACCTTCCGAGACAGACTCTGAGCGGATAGAACAGGAATAGAGCGGGCGGCTCCTCCCGCCCGGAGGGACCAGTAGATCGACAAGGCGACCCCCACCATGCCGATAAGGGCGACCATGGCGACCAGCCGGGTTGTACTCGCGGCGGGAAGCCTCCTGGTCGGCTGTTTTGCCAGCCCGTCGATGTCCATGTCATGCAAAGGAGGCAAGTATGATCCCAAGGCATCTCTCCCCGGGCTCGACTGGAAACGCTGGACTCTGGATCACCCGTGACACGTCCCGCCATCGTCCCGCGCCCGGATGTCCGCGCCAACTAAGGTTCATCGTTTACGGCTTAATCGACCAGCCGGATCCGCTGTGACGACTGGCTCGGCTGGACCGCTACTCGCATCGGAACACCTCCTTGAGGGTCCTGGGCCGCCGCCGTCGGCCCGCCACCACGTCCCGGACGAGGTCCAGAACCATGGCCGAGTCGATGTCGTCCCGGTCGAGCTGGACCGTCTGTGCCTCACACCGCCCGGCCTCCATGTCCTCGCCCGCCAGGCAGTGGGCGAGCGCCAGGTTGCGGACCAGCACGGGATCATCTGGCCCGAACGCCACCGCCGCCCGACACAGCGCCAGCGCCTCCTCGGCGCGCCCGATCTCCATTGCAGCCCTACCGGCGTCCCGCACCAGGTCCGGGTGATTGGGCCTCTCTGTATTGGCCTTGGCGAACCACACGAACGCCATGTCCGGGTCACCGAGGAGCTGGTAGATCTTGCCCAGCGCCCACATCGACGACCAACCCTCCGGGTGGATCTCCAGCCGTGCCACGTCAAGACCCCGATGAGCGAAATGATCCCGATCGGGGATCTTGAGCCTCGACTCAGAAAATCTTCGATCACACCCATGACAGAGAGAGTTAACGGAAGTAAACTCTGAATTCAGATTCCGCCTATATCGGCATGAACCAGCGGACTCGTCCATTCATCAGGCAGCCTCTGATTCCCCGTCATGGAGCATCGATCCATGTTCCTCCATCGAATCCAGGGGGTTCGTGCGCGGTTTTCGCGGAGATATGCGGGCTCGAGACCAGGAGGCTGGTCGAACCGCCATCGGTTTCGGCCGGGGCCGGAAGGACTCGAGGAAAGGGCGCTCCTCTCATCGATCTCGGAGTTCCCGATTCCTCATGGCCCCGGGGTTTCGAACTTCTTGGCCACCGACGGCTCGCTGAGGCAGATCACCGCGGGACCAGATGGCAACGTCTGGTTCACCGACGGCGCTGATTACGCGATCGATCAGGTCACACCGAGCGGGGTGGTCACAGCGTTCTCGACCAATTTGTTGTCGAATCCTGTCCGGGACGAATGGAGCTACGGTATAACAGAACGACCGAACGGAACGCTTGCATTCGACCGCGACGGCGATTCCCCCAACATCGGGACGATCACAACCAGCGGCCAGGTCAGTATGGTTCCGATTCCCACCGCAAGCGGCGAATCGACCCCGGTGCCGATCGACATGACGACGGGGCCGGATGGATCGGTATGGTGGATCGATCCTTCCAATAACGTCATCGGCGAGCTCACGGCCGCGGGTGCTTTCCATTCCTATGCGATACCAACCCCGAACGCAAATAGCATAAACGGCGACATCGAAATCGGTGTCGGTGATCAACTCACTCTCGGACCTGACGGAAACATCTGGTTCGTTGAAACAGAGGCTTCCCAGATCGGAAAAATCACTCCCGCAGGTGTGATCACCGAGTACACGGTTCCCGGGGACAATGGTCCGCTTGGTATCGTCGCCGGACCAGACGGGAATCTCTGGTTCACCGAGGAGTCCGCGGACGACATCGGCGTGATGTCCACCTCGGGACAGGTCCTTCATACCTACGCCGTCCCGCTGGTTGACCAAGGTAATGGAATTGGATTAGGCGGCATCACCGTCGGCTCGGATCAAAATCTGTACTTCGCAAGTGGCAACGACATCGGAGAGATTACGGTAGATGGCACGATTACTGCGTACCCGATCCCGAACACGCTTCCGCTCGTCAACGACCCTGGGCTACACCTTATAAACTCGATGACTACAGGACCAGACGGCAACATCTGGTTCCTGGATCAGAGCAGTTATAGCGTCGATGTTCTAACCATCACATCCTCGACGCCCACGCCCACGCCAATACCGACGCCGACGCCAAGCCCAACGCCCACGCCCTCTCCGAGCCCGACACCGACGCCCACGCCTACTCCGACACCCTCACCGACGCCCACGCCTAGTCCAAGCCCGACACCCACGCCCACGCCTAGTCCAAGCCCGACGCCCACGCCGAGCCCGACACCGACACCCACCTCACCGACCCCGACGCCCACACCGACACCGGCACCGACACCCACACCGTCACGCCCACCCACACCTCCTGCCGCAACGGCACCGGCTCTGGGAACTTACGGCACGAAGACAGTCCTGACCACGAGTTCTCGAAACGCGAGATTCGGTCACCGAGTCACTCTGACCGCCAGCGTGGAGATCGTCGGCAAGATACGGGGGACTCCCACGGGATCTGTCACGTTCGAGGAGGGCACGACCCTTCTGGGAACGCTGCCCCTTCGTCGAGGGAAGGCCAGGTTCATCACCGAGACGCTGCCGATCGGGCGCAATGTGATCCAGGCGGTTTATCGCGGGAACCAGGAGTTGACGCCCAGCACATCGGCGGTCCTGATCGAGACGATTCGGGCCGATCTTTCGACCATCAAGTTGACCGCTCTCCCGAATCTCCACAAGCCGGGCAAGCGGTCATCCTGAAAGTCGAGGACGGTCCTCCCGCCAGGCTCACCCTGTTGAATCCTGGCGACTCAGAGCCAGATCTTGAGACGGCCTTTGAGCGTGTCCGGGAGCCGTTTCTCGACAATGCGAAGGATCTGGTCCGGATGCAGCCTCGTGCTGAAGTGGGAGGCGATGATGACCTCGTTCTCGAACCGGTCCGCCCGCTCAAGTAGGTCCTCGAGATGGGTGTGGCCGAACTTGTGGATCACCGACGCGCGCTCGTTCGGTGCGACGAAGGTCATCTCGAGGATCAACACCTGCGCCTTGTAGACTTCGGGGAACGCATCGATGCCCGGCGGCGCGGTATCTCCCAGATAGGCGACCTTGGGCAATCGCAGTTCGGCCGCGACCTCGACTCCCGAGAGTCGCAAGTCACGGATCTGGTCGCCGGTCAGGTCTTGATACTCCGGCTTGAGCTTCTTCCGCCGCTCCCAGACGAGATAGCCCAGGGACGGGATCGTATGCCTGGTGGCGAACGCCTTGACGACCAGCTCGCGGGAGAGCTCGATCTCGTCGTCGGGCTTGAGCCCGATCAGGTGTGCGGGCATCCGGCCTCGATCGAGCCGTTGAAAGGTGCGCAGGAGGGCCTCGACGCCGTTGACCGCTTCGGCCGGCAAGTAGATGGTGGGCGGCTCCATCTTCATCATCCGACGACGAGCGACCAGTACCGGCAAGGCCGCGACGTGGTCCAGGTGCGTATGGGTCACGAACCAGGTGGGCGTGGTCATGAACGACCAGGGTTGAGCCCCCAGGTCGAAGCCCAGCTTCAGCTCCGGGATTCGCCAGTACGATTGTACCGCGGCTCTCGAGTATCCTTCGATCGTGAGAGCCTTGTGTTGCAACGTACGGACCGGCGCATTGTCCACCGGGTGATCGAGTGATTCTACCGACGATTCCATTTCCGACGTCACCAGTCAACTCCTCTGCGACATTCCTCTTGGCCCGCGCCATGACAGCTTTCCCGGGTCGAGTATAATCCAGTCGTCATCGCGGATAGAACCACGCACGGATCGCTTTTCTGCGTTGGCGCATCGATCCCGGATGGGAGGCCATCGACCCGTGACTCATAGGCGCGTAGTGGTATTCGGACCGGCGTACCTGGACCAGGTGCTTCGCGTTGACCGTCCTCTCGTCGATCCCGAACTGAGTCCTCCACTCGATCAGAGCGTTGAGGGGGCCTGGAAGTTCGGCTCGGATCCCGTGCTCGACCTCTGCGATCCCTCGGGATACACCATCGCCATCGACCTCCCGGCTGGATGGCCCGGCCCAACGGGCGTGATCCGCTGGAAACGGCCGATTTGCAAGGATCTGCGTGGCCCGAGGTATGTCCGCGGCCTTAGCTGGAGCGATGATCTGGGCGGGATGGGAGCCGGTTATGCCGCCGCACTGGGTGGCCGGCTTTATAGCGCCCTGGGTCCGGAAACCGATCCGGGCAGTCAGACGGTCGCCCGGAAACTGGTTGGGTACGACGTGGATCATCATCCGATCCGCGTTCTCGACGCGCCGGCGGATTGGACCTTGCTGGTCACCAGCGGCCCGTATGGCGACAAGCTGCCGATCGGTTTCCGAGGCTGTCACGAGCGACTGACCCGGCAGTCGCTCGCTCCGTTCGCCGAGGAGACGTGCGATTTGCGAGTCGTCGCGTCGCTACCGAATCACCTGGCGGTGCCGTTGATCCGCGCACCCTTTGCCAAGACCCGGTTCTTCGCGCCGGCGATGCGGAACATGATCGACACGGATTGCCATGTCCTGAGCTTCGCCTCCGCGATCGATGTCCTGAGTTGCAATCGCCGGGAATGGGAGGCGCTGGAGTCTTCGTCGGAGGTCGCCCGGCTCGTCTCGATCCTTGTCGTGACCGACGGGCCCTCGGGGAGTACGGTGTGGTTTACCACGCCCGGCCACGAGTCGCGAAACATTCACATTCCCGCCTTCCGCCGCGATCATCCACCCCGCGATACCAACCGGGCCGGCGAAGCGTTCGCATCGACGCTCCTCGACACGCTGCTCAACCACGGCTGGAACGGCGCCGAGATCGTTGTGGGGGAGAGTTTGATCCGGACAGCCGCCGAGCGGGCTTCGGTCGCTGCTGCTCTGATGCTCGATCGCCTTGAGTTCGGTTTTGCCAGTGCCGAGGAAATCGACGCGGCCCTCCGCGCCGGGCTCGTTGGTTGAGGCGTCCCCATATCCACCCGGGAATTCGGCCGCCACGGATGTTGCAGCAAATCGGTGGAACCGAGCGAATCAAGGAGCGTGAGCGCAAACACTTCGGATCCGGAGCGACTCTGATGGCCAGCGAGCTCATCGACCGGACATTGCCGGCCCACGCCCCCCACCTCCCCGAGTCGCGCGGACTTGTGCCCGTGCCACCTGAATTGGCGGAGACAGTCGGCATGCATCCGTGCTGAGGGATCGGTTCTCCCGCGGAGAGGGCATGTGGCGGGCTCTGGCGTCGGGCGAGTCTCGAACCTTGACAATCGTCGGTCGTCGAGATCCCAAACGAGCATGTTGCACGAGCGCCGGACGGTCTCGCTGGTGACCCGGGGCTCGCTCCGTTACAATATCGCGGGCCACGAGGGTCCGGACAGGCCGGTCGGTCGGTGTTCGTCCGAAACCGGGTCTGGTTCCGGCGGGCTCGTGTGGTGACCCCAGAGGAACGGGGCATGATCCGCAAATTGTCTCCCTGGCTGATGCTTCTGGCCGGCGTCTCGATCGGGCTGGTCATCTCGGATCGGATGACACTTCGGGCGCAGAACCGGCCTGTAGGTGAACGATCCGATCCGGTCCAGTCTCCTGATCGAGGGATCCATGAGGAACTGACGCGCCCGCCCCACTCCTCAGGGGCCGACAATCGCTCGACGGATCGGCCCGGAGCCGGGAGCGCGTCGACCGTTCCGACCGTCCATGACGTGCTGGTGCGTCCCTATCCGTTCCCGTTCTCCCGCCCGACGTCGATCGCGCGCGTCTGCGCCCACCTCAAGGAGACGCTCAAGGTGCCCGTCGTCCTGGACCTCGCGGCGCTGGGCCGCCAGGACGTGAAACCCGAGGATACCGTCCAGCTCGAGCTCGATGGCGTCCGGCTCAAGACGGGTCTCAAGCTTCTCCTCGATCAGCTTGGCCTGACCTATCACGTCGTCACGGACGATAACCTGCTGGTCATCACCGATCGAGACGGTTCGGAGGATCCCCTGGACCGTGTCTGGAGCGAGCTTCACGCGCTCCATCGGGACCTTCATGACGTCCAGGACGCCGTCGACGAGATGACCGATGTCCTCGCCGGTGTCAATGGTGAGGGGCCGCGCGTACGCAAACCGACCATCATCGAGGAGATGCCCGAGAACGATCCGCCCCAGGCCGAGGATGCGCGCGAGCAGCCCCGGAATCCCACGAGGAAGCCGAACGGAGCCCAAACGCCTGCACCCGCGCCGCGTTCGGCCCCGGCGCGCGTCCCGCTGGGCGGTGCGGCGCGAGCCCTCTGACGTCATCACGACGATTTCCGAGATCATGATGCAGCGATGGAGCAAGGCGAAGCCGGTCCTGGCGCAAGCCGCGGGGACTTCCGAAGTGGCCCGGATCGGCGATTCGCCAGGGCGCCCGGGGGAACGTGGCAGAGGATCCGGGCCAAGGCGTCTACGAACCTGGTTCGGCGAGCCCAAGTCAGCGGTCTGGGTGGTCCTGGCCGCGGTCGTGCTCATCGGCGGTGGACGCCGGCTCCGCTGGGCGTGGCGGGCTCGCAAGGCCGTCGCCCGACTCGGAGAACCCGGCGCCACCCCGGAGCAGTTCGAGGCGGTCGCCGAGTTCGGCCGCGCCGGAGCCTGGGAGTTGCTCCGCATCTTCAGCTCGGGTGAATCCGAGCCGCGCCGGCTTGCGTCGGGGCGGGCCCTGGCGCGTCTCTGGCGGGATGATCAGCTCGTGGCCGAAGAGGAGCAGGCGGTGCTCCGGCGCGGTTATTCCGTGACCTGGAGGGCGCGCCGGCGTTACCCACGTGCGCTTCATGCGGGGATTCCCATCTCCGTGGTTTATGAGGTCCCCTTCCTCCCCGACGACGGGCGCCATGTCGGCCCGAACGACCTGGAGTGGTCGCACCGCGTGTTGGGCGCCCGCCGCGCAGGCGCTGGAAGAGTTCTCGCCGTGGACTGCGGGGCGCGGCCACCTCAGGTTCTCGATCATTCCCGACGACTTTCCGACCAACGGCCCGCATCGCCTGGTGCTCCAGACACGAGTCCGGCCGGTCGGTCTTTCCAGCTCCTGGGAGCTCGAGCTCCCGCACGTCCCGTTCACGTTCGAGTTCGACCCGATCCTCCGCCTGGATGCCATCCTGACCCTCCTGGACGCGAACCGGGACGAGACGATCGCACGCGCGATCCATCTCGAGCCGGTCGCGGTCGCGCACGATGCCCCGGCCGTTCATCTTCCGCTCGGCGGAGAGTGGGTCCTCCGCAATCCGCCGCGCCTCTCCGTGACGACCCCCCTCCCCTGCGACCTGGCTCATGCCTTGTCGATCGAATTCGACGGGACGCCGGGCCACTTCCCCGCGGGCTCGCTCATCCTGAGCGGTCAGGGCCTCCTCCAACGCGACCCGGCTGTTGTCGAGTCGATCGACCGCCGCTTCGATCTCGGACCCGTCCCGCCGTTACCTTCTGAGGTGATCGAACGACCGGGGGTCCGGCGGATGCGCCTCCGGCTCGTGGCCGACCCCGAGCTCGGCTGGGCCGATCCCGACGTCCGCTCCGTTTGGCCCGGGGAAATGGCGACGAACTGGGTTGAGGCCGAGATCGTGCGACGGTAGATTATTCTCGTGTCGCATGAGCGGCGACGTCGAGGATCGAGTCGCCCATTAGCTCACATATTGACTTCAATGATGTCGCAGCCAATTCATCCAGGATCTCGCGAACTTCTCACCATGGAGCGACGGTCCGTTGATCGCGGTCCAGTCGATCATCCCGGCGTAATCACTGCCCGTGTTGCCGGTCTTGCCACCGTCCAGTGCTTGACGCGCGATACCAGCGACGGCGTGTGTCGAGCTTCCGTTGACGATCAACTTGAACCGGTCATGGACATTTAATCAAGAACAAATCCACCGCCTCTGGCGGTGAGACTCTTAAAGGCTCTGCCGTTCCCGGCGTGTGTTCGAGCTACCAAGTGCTCTCGCCGCTGAAAAGGATGTGGATCGGTCGAAGCTCCTGCGATTCTGGATATTGCGGCGGCGCTGTCCGGCTGGATCAGAAGCTCCTCTGCTGGCGTAACTGGAAGGCGAAAAGCTCTCGCAGGCTGAAGACCAAGGTCAGGCGATCGTCGATTCGACCCAACGGCCCCTTCAAGGGGCCTTCCTCATACCAGCGGTTCTATCGGTGGTGCTGATTTTTTCCCCGCGACAATTCGGGCCGCGACCCTCACCGCGGCGATCAGGCTCGATGCATCGGCCCGGCCCTTCCACGCGATATCGAAGGCGGTGCCGTGCGCCACGCTGGTGCGAACGATCGGAAGGCCGAGGGTCACGTTGACGGCTCGCTGGAAGCCGACGGTCTTGAGCGCGATGTGCCCCTGATCGTGGTACATCGCCACGACGGCGTCGTACGCGCCGTTGAGAGCGTGGTAAAACAGGGTGTCATTCGGGTGCGGTCCGGTGGCGTCGAGACCCTCGAGTTGCGCGGCCTCAACGGCGGGTCGAATGAGTGTCTGCTCCTCGTCGCCGAAGAGACCCTCCTCGCCGGCATGAGGGTTGAGCGACGTCACGGCGATCCGCGTCTGCCGGCCTCCGGTTAGGGGGCGCATGGCCCGATCGGCGAGACGGATCTTCGACAGGATCGATTGCTGGCTCAGAAGGTCGAAAACGCCGCCGCAGCGCGACGTGCAACGTCACGTGAACGACGCCCAGACCCGAGGTGGCCCGTCCGGACGCCGTTTCCGATCCGCCCGAATCGGTCTCGATATAGAGCATCATCGCGTGATCGGGGACTCCGCAGCGCTCGGCCAGGATCTCGGTGTGGCCGGGATGAGGAATTCCGGCTTCGTGCAAGGCTTTCTTGTTCAATGGAAGCGTCGTGATTGCGTCGAGGCGGTCTTCCCGGGCGAGGTCGATGGCCGTGGTCAGGAAGTCAAACGCGGCGCGGCCGGCGCGCGCATCGGCCAGTCCCGGCTCGATGCCGGCAAGATCCGTTCGATCGCCGAAGGGTGAGAGACAAGGGATGGTCCGCGTTGATGGGTCGGCTTCCTCGGGCGCAGCGATCACTTGAGTCCGGATCGTGCGATCGGGAGCGACGAGGTTGATCGCGCGACTCATCACGCCGGGATCGCCGATCACGATCATCTTGGCCAGGGCATGAAGTCGAGGGTCAAGCCATCCGCGCGCGATCACCTCGGGACCGATGCCGGCCACGTCGCCCATCGTCAAGGCCAGCAGGGGGCGATTCATTCGATTATTCATGGAGATTCGTCAGTGATTGTCCGAGGGGATTTCAGGGGCATTCGGCAGTGGCAGAGTGCCTCGCCTCGCTCGCACGCAGATCCTTCATCTCGGCCGAGGTTGCTCCACCCACGAATCCAGCATGATGTCGGATTCGTCGATCTGATACGAGTTCGGTTCAAATCCGGCGGCAATACTCGTAGCTCAATCCAGTGTCCCTTGACCTGACAACTGTAGATCTGTCCTGGCTCCAAGTCGACCTGTTCCAGAGCTTCGGTAATCGAGAGACTTATCCGGATCCTCCTTTTGTCAGCAGTCGCGATTCGGGCGGCCGGAATCAGTCGGGCTCGCATTCCATTCTATAGGAGTCAAGGGATACCGGCCAGCACGCCTCGACCGCGCCCAAGGTTGCCAGCGAGTACGAAAGCTTGATAGCGTAACGGGACACTTGTAAGATGAAGGTCTGCCACAAGTGTCATGGAGCGAGGAAAAGGATCATGGTCCCTCAAAACCGAGCCAGCGTTGTTCTGGTCTTGTTGGCCACCTCGGGTGTTTCGGCCGAAGACGCGGCCAATCGGGTCAATGGGCGTGTGCTGGATGAAGCGGGTCGTCCGGTGGCCGGGGCCAGCGTCTCCGCGTTCTGGGGAGCGAACGGGATGGACTGGGATCAGGTCGTCGCCTCGCGCGGCGCTGAACCAGAGAGGCTCTGGCAGAACGAGGGAAAGATGGAGCCATGGAGCGGGACCCGCGTAGTGACCGACGCCGACGGCCGGTTCTCGATTCCCGCACCCGAGCGCAAGAACTCGCTGCTGGTTTACGACCGCGAGCGCCGCCACGGCGCACGGATCGTATTCGACCCCAAGCGCCCTGAGGCGCCCGTCGA
Organism: uncultured Planctomycetota bacterium; assembly: GCA_963845755.1. Lineage (GTDB taxonomy): Bacteria > Planctomycetota > Planctomycetia > Isosphaerales > Isosphaeraceae > CAWJTV01. The sequence continues at coordinate 370,097 of CAWJTV010000028.1, read as the reverse complement.
GGTTCGCTTGCAGCCGCTCGTCCGAGTCATTGGCACAACGCGACTCTCGGGTGCGGAAGGTCCGATTAAGTGGTCTTGCGTGTATCTCAACACGCCATATAACGAGAATGCCCCCCTGCTCTCCCAGCGCATGGCGATTTGCGGCAGTTACCAGAACCGCTTCTCATTCCTCGTTCCGCCGGGTGCCTGGGAAATCCGCGCATCCAGCGATGAGCCGCCGGCCACCACCATCGAGGATCGGACGATCACCGTTGCGGTCGGTCAGAAGGAGGTCGATCTTGGAGCGTTGGTGCTGCGACCTCACCTCGGAGTATCCGACCTCATCGCTCGTTCCAAGGTGCGCGGGACATGGGCCAACTACAAGGAGAACTTCGGCAAGAAGCCTCCTGCCTGGCACCTCACCGACGCGAAAGGGGTTGCGAAGAACGCCAAGCTCTCCGACTTCCGAGGCAAGTGGGTCGTTCTCTATTTCTGGGGGCCCGACTGTGCTCCGTGTCTGGGCAAGGAGCTGCCGGAACTGATGGCGTTCTATGAAGCCCACAAAGGACAGCAGGACCGGTTTGAGATCCTGGCGTTCTGCTGTGACTTCAGCGAGACGCTCAAGAGCATCCCGGCGCTCGAGAAACACATCGCGGCGGTCAAGAAATCCGTCTGGGGTGGTAAAGACCTGCCGTTCCCCGTCCTGCTGGACAACACGTTCCAGACGTACGAGCGATTCGGTCTCGAAGGCAGCGGCGTCTCCATCGTCCTGTTGATCGACCCCGAAGGCAACCTTGTCGAAGGTGACCTGAAGACCCTGGCGGGGAAGCTCCACCGGCGGGACGGGAGCTCGCCGTGAGAGCGGCAGGACCGCGGAAGCGACGAGGCGAGATTCATGCGATCCCTGGCGTCCATTGAGATCAGCGGCCCTGTCGCCATGGCATGCCTCAGTTCGGGCTGGACCATCGAGTCTCAGGACATTGGCATGCTCCTCGAACGCGCGGATTGAGCTTTCGACGGCCCGCGTCACGTCCGACCGCTTCAATCGTTGACCAACTGGTCACAATCCGCCTGTCCGGTTAAGATGCAGGGGATATCCCACGGTCGCTCTGACCGCCCCGAATGCCCGACCTCGTTATCGCCCGGCGCAACATGCGGCGGGATCGGGATGGTTGCCCCTCGCCTCGAAAGTCGGATCGCCATGTTGAACCAGGAATTGAAAGACCATGTCGTTTCTCGGATCTTGCCTAATGTTCGGACTCCCGGGCAGTACACGGGCGGCGAGTTGAACAGCGTGGTCAAGGACCACGGGACCGTACGCGGGACCGTTTGCCTGGCCTTCCCCGACACCTATGCACTGGGAATGAGCCACCACGGGCTCCAGGTGCTCTATAGTTTGATGAACGATCAGGGTTGGGCATGCGAGCGGGCGTTTACGCCCTTGATCGATTTCGAGGATGCACTGCGACGTCACGGTCTCCCGATGTACAGCCTGGAGACGTTCACGCCGTTGAATCGGTTCGACGTCGTGGGCTTCTCCCTCCAGTACGAGATCTGCTATACGAACGTCCTGACGATGCTCGACCTGGGAGGCATCTCGCTCCACGCCGAGGACCGCGGCCCGGACGACACGCTGGTCATTGCCGGCGGCCCAGGCGCACAGAATCCCGAGCTGCTCGCCCCTTATATCGACCTGTTCGTCATCGGCGACGGTGAGCCGAGCCTGCCTGTCGTCACCGAGCTGTGGAAGGGCATGCAGGGCTCGGATCTGTCGCGGGCCGACAAGCTTGCACGGATCGCCGGACTGGTGGAGTGGGCGTATGTCCCGCGGTTCTACCGGCCGATCTATCGCGAAGACGGCACGATCCTCGAGATCCGACCCACTCGCGATGACGTGCCCGAGGAGATCAAACCCTGCGTCATCCGCGACCTGGATGCGATCCCGCTACCGACCCGTCCAGTCCTCCCATTCGTCGAGACGACCCACGATCGGATCGCCATCGAGATCATGCGCGGATGTCCCTGGCAGTGCCGGTTTTGCCAGAGCACGGTGATCAAGCGGCCTCTTCGGTATCGCACGGTCGAGACGATCGTCCAGGCCGCACTCGAGAGCTACAACAACACCGGCTACGACGAGATCAGTCTTCTCTCTCTCTCGACCAGCGATTATCCGAACTTCGAGGAGCTGGTGACCCGCATGAGCGAGGTCTTCACGCCGCTGGGAGTGAAGATCTCGCTCCCCAGCCTGCGAATCACCGAAACCTTGAAGAAGATCCCCGCTCTGCTGGCCGAAGGACGGCGGAGCGGCCTCACCCTTGCCCCCGAGGTCGCGCGCGATGACATGCGCGAGCAGATCCGCAAGCCGATCGACAACCAGGACCTCTACGACGGCTGCGCCGAGGCGTTCCGCCGCGGCTGGAGGAAGGTCAAGCTGTATTTCATGTGCGGCCTGCCGGGCGAGCGCACCGCCGATCTCGACGGCATCGTTGCGATGGCCGAGACCATCGCCCGGATCGGCAAGGACGTGACCGGCCGCTATGCCGAAGTCACGGCCAGTGTGTCCAACTTCATCCCCAAGCCGCACACGCCCTACCAGTGGAACGGGATCAAGACGCGCGAATACTTGCACTGGGCGCACAGGTACCTCAAATCCAAAGTCAAGCTTCGATCGGTGACGGTCAAGTGTCACGATATCGAGCGGAGCATGCTGGAAGGGATCCTCACGCGAGGCGACCGCCGTGTGGCGACCGCGCTAGAAGCCGCCTGGCGCCGCGGGGCCCGGCTCGATGCCTGGTCCGAGCACTTCAACCCCCGGCTCTGGTGGGAGACCTTCGCCGAGCTGGGGATCGACGTCCCGTTCTACAGCCACCGCGAGCGGCCCATCGAGGAAGTCCTCCCCTGGGATCATATCCGGATCAAGTATGGCCGCGACTATCTCGCCAAGGAACAGAACCGGTCGCTCGTGCAGCTCGAGACCATGGCCGGAGTGGTGTGACGCTTGGGGTTCGAGATCCACGCGAAGGTTCGAGGGGTGACTCATGGCGACCGCCGTCAAGACGAAGCTGTTGACCGCCGAGGAGTTCATGGCGGCCGACCTCGGAGCGGGGAACTTCGAGCTGGTCCGAGGGGAGGTTATCGAAGTGCCGCCAACGATGCCGAAACACGGGCGTGTTTGTAGCAAGATCGGGTTTGCCCTGGAGTGGTTCGGCCGGCAAACTGGTTACGGTTATAGCCTCTTGGGGTCGGCCGTGGCGACGGAGCGCGGGCCCGATACCGTTCGCGGCCCGGATGTCTGCTTTTATAGCCACGCCCGCTGGCCGGAGTCCGAGATCGGCGACGGCCTGCCCCCCGTGCCGCCGGATCTGGCCGTCGAGGTCGTCTCACCCAGGGACCGCTCGGCAGGAATTCTCAGGAAGGTTGTCGAATACCTGGAGGCCGGCGTTTCGCTGGTCTGGGTCGTTTATCCGAAGAAGCGTCGAGTGGCGGTCTATCGCCCCGATGAGGAGGAGCCGATCATCCTCGAGGAGGACGATTTCCTGGAAAACTTTGCCGAGCTACCGGGTTTCCGTTGTCCCGTTTCGGATCTATTCGTCTGAGGCTGGGTGGAGGGCCCGTTCCGCGTTCCATGAGCACCTCGTCTCCGCCCGCGACCACGACCGATCGGCGTCTCTGGTGGCCCTGGGTGATGCTGGGCCTGGGACTGGTCTGGACTGTTCTGATTCGAATCCCGCTGATCCTCAACGCCGCGGATCACCTCGACAGCGACCTGGCCGTCGATGGCCTGACGCTCCTCGACGCAGTACATGGCCGATGGCATTGGCATTATCCGGGGACACCGTACATGGGCATCCTGCCCATGTTCTCCTCGTATCTCCAGGCCCTGTTTTGGGGTGCCAACCCGATCGCCCTCGTCAGCGGCGGGACGATAATCTGGGTGCTCATTGTCATCTCGACCTTCTGGCTGGCCTGGAAGACGTTCGGTCCGGAAGTTGCGGGCTGGTCAATCGTGCCGCTGGTCTTCTCGTCGCTGGGGACGATCTGGCTTTCGGGACGGATCACCGGAGGACATCTGCTGGCGCTCGTATGGCATACCGTGGCGTTCGCCGGTCTCTACGGCTGCCTGACGCGCGGCGGATGGAAACGCGCGGGAGCCCTGGGGGTCTGGTGTGGGTTGGGCCTATACGTCGATGCCATGTTCCTCTTCACGCTGGCCGGACTTGTGCCTTCGGCCGTGTTAGTCTGGATTAAGGATGGAAGATCCAGGTCGGGAATCATCCGTGCCGCGGTGTTCCTGGCTGGGCTGGCAGTCGGCCTTTTGCCTCGAGAGGTCGGTCGATGGGTCGACCCGTACGATGCCTATCCTTCGCAATTCGCCACGACGTTCGAATCCGCGGCGATCCGGGAGCACGCCCGGCTGATGTTCCTCAACTGTCTCCCTCGACTCATCGCAGGCCCCGAACTCAGCGACTTCCGGCGATCCTTTTTCGGAATCCGACTCGTCGGTCGGTGAATTCCTCAGGTTCTTGTCGGGGGCCAGGACGAGCTGGCGGTTGCCGCGCGCGGGGGAATGGGCATCCGTGCTGATCCTCGCCGGCTTCGGAGTCGCCGTCGTCCGGCTCCTCGTCGACTCCGCCAGAGCCGGCGGTCCGGCCCGACAAGCTGTCGCCCGGGGCACATCCTTCTCGGCGCTCTTGATCGTGGCCGCATTCCTGATCAATCGGAATATCTTCAATTCCGATAATTATCGTTACTTGATCTTTCTCTTGATTCCCTGGTCATTGGGATTCGGGCTGGTGATGCATCGCCTGGCTCACCGGGGGATTCCCGGTCGCCTGGCCGCGTACATCGCCGCCGGACTTCTCGCCCTGATCATGAGCGAGCGGACATTCACCTGGTACCGCGACACGCGCCATTATCTCGACGACCGAGGCGTCGTCGTCCGGATCCAACCGTCGCCGTGGACGGACCTGAGTCTCCGGACGCCCGCACCGAAGGGAAAGCCATCAGGCCCGGTGATGCCGCCGTTCGACCGCACGATGCGCTTCGAGGTTCCCTCCGACGTCACTCACGTCTTCGGCGGCTACTGGGACGTCTACCGGATGGCCTTCGTGTCCGGGAGGCGGGTCGTGGGCATACCGTTTCCCATGTATCCCAATCGGTTCCCCGGTTGGTCTGAGGGGCTCGGCCCGGATCGTGGTAAGCTGTTGATCGTTCGTCCGAATGACGATTCGAATTCCGGGCGCGGCCGGCTGCCGAGACGCCAGGCGTGCGATCCCGCCTCATCCGCTCGGCGAAGCGAATCGACTGGCGGCCGGCCTTCGCGACGGTCTGGAAAGCGGACGGTCGTGATCCTGCGGAGATCGAGCATCTTCAGGTCGTCGTACCGTAACTCCATTGCACAAGGCGCGAACGTGTCCAGAGGAGAATCCGAGTCCGGATCGAGCGAGCGTCTGAACGCGCTATTCCAGCGGCGCACCTGGGGCCGGGGCGACGTGCTGGCGCTCGTCGTCTGGACCCTGGCGATCGCCGCGTTCTTCTGGGACGTCGTCGGCCTGAGGCGCGCCCTGTTCTATTTCGACATCACCGAGATCAATTATCCTTACCGAGCCTTCTTCGCCGAGGAACTGCGGGCGGGACGGTTCTCGCGATGGTTCCCGGGCCTCTACTGCGGCTTGCCGCTCTACAGCGAGAGCCAGGCGGGATATCTCCATCCGCTCAAGTATCTGCTCTATCCCTGGCTGGCGACCTGGCAGGCGCTGAACCTCGATACCGTGCTCTCGATCTGGCTGACCGGCGTGGGGGCTTATGGCTGGCTGCGCCGGCATGTGGGTCCCGCGGGAGCCCTGTCTGGCGCCGCGATCCTGGCTGTCGGGGGGTTCACCTGGGCTCATCTGGTCCACACGAGCATGATCAATTCTCTGGCGAGCCTTCCCTTCGTCATCTGGGGACTGGAGTGGTCGTGGGAGTCGAGGCGGTTGCGCGGATCGGTGCTCGGGGGGGTGGCCCTGGCCTGCCAGGTGTTCGCAGGCCACCTCCAGGACGCCCTCTTCACCGTCGTGCTGGTCGTCCTCTATGGCCTCTATCGAGCGGCGACCGAGCGGGGCCTGAAGGCTCGATTGGTCGTCCTGACCATGGCATTGGTGCTCGTCGGGGAGGGCGTGCTCATCTCCGCGGTGCAGTGGGTCCCGTCGAAGGAGCTGCTCGATCGCTCGCCCCGTGCCGGGGGCCTCTCCTGGAGGGACCTGGTCTTTGGCTCGTGGCACCCCGAGTTGATCCCGACCCTGGTCGTCCGAGAGGCATACGGCACCCGCGCACGCGACACCGACTGGCTCGACGGTTTCTATCCCTACCACGAGATGGATACCTACCTCGGCCTGATCGCGATGGCCCTGGCGGTCGTCGGTGCCGGAGGGGTGGCTACGCGCGATCGCTGGGCGAGTTTCTGGGTATTTCTGGTGGGCCTCGGCGCGATCCTGATGCTGGGAAAGTTCACCTTCCTCTTCGACCAGGCGAACCTGATCCCCGTGTTGGGCAGCTCGCGCGAGCCGGTGCGGTTCAGCCTCTGGGTCTCTCTGGGGGTGGCCGCATTGGCGGCCGTCGGCGTCGAACGGCTCGGGCGGCCCGGCGCGGTGTCGCTCCGCGGCGCGATGATTCTGGCCGGCGTGCTGGTCAGCGTATCGATCCCAATCATGATTTATATCTATCACCCGGTCTGGACAGACCCGAAACGATGGACCCTCCCGTATCACCTCGACCGCTATCGCTGGCTGGGCCGCGAGTTGTTCCGTTCGACGATCCGGACCGGCATCGTGGTCGCGCTGGGATGGTGGATCGCGTGGAGTGCGACGCGGTCGACCGCTTCGTCTCGCCGCGCACGATGGGCGGCGTTGCTTCCGCTCCTGGTCATGGCCGATCTGCTGGGTGCCCACTGGTTCGATGTCCCCACAGCCGAGCCGCGGTACTGGACCGCAGCCCCCGAGTCCGTGCAACGCTTGAAGTCCGACCAGAGCTTGATCCGCGTCTTCGGGATCGGCGACAAGTCCGCCGGCGAGCCAGGCTACGCCTCCGAACGGGTGAACTTCCTCCCGGTCCGAGATCCCCTGGATTGGAGTCTCCCGTCGGTCTGGCACGTGCTGGCTTCGAAGGGGAACACGCCGATGCGTTCTCAGCGATTGCATGTGTTCGAACAAATCACCCAGGATTATCCCTGGCGGCACGATCTCGAGAGTACCTCACACATCGTCACCGGTCGTAACCCCGAGTTGCGGATGAAATACCGCCATCTGCCGGCGGTGCAAGTCGGAACCGCGTTCATTCATCGTAATGCCCGTGCCCTGCCGCGGGCGCGATTGGTCGGGAACCCGGCTTATGCGGATGACCTCCAGCAGGCGGCCATCGCGACGATCCGCCTGGGAGCCCGACTCCGCGATCACGTGGTCGTGGAAGACCCCTCGCGTCCTCTTCCGACCGGCGCCACGGTCTCGGGCACTGCCCGGATCATCGAGGATCTTCCCGAGCAGGTCGTTGCCGAGACCGAGGCGGCGATGCCGGCTTATCTCGTCCTGGCCGACACGTTCGACCCCGGTTGGTCGGCGACCGTCGACGGCCAGTCCGTACCGATCTGGCCGGCCTACATCGCCTTTCGGGCGGTCTATCTGCCGGCGGGGAATCACAAGATCGTCTTCACCTACCGCCCGGCGGGCTTCGTGCGTGGCCTCGGCCTGACCGGATTCGGGATCTTTCTGGGACTGATCCTCTGGTTCTTCCCGCCGTGGATGATCGTCCTCTCGTCCGACCATCTCATCTTGGGCTGGCCATCGTGGTGGCGGAGGGCGTGGTTCCTGACACTGGGAGTGGTCGTGCTCGCTTCGGTCTTGACGCGCGGTTCCAGCCGACAGATCACCCTCCAATCCCGATGGACCGAGAGCGTCCACACCCACACCTGGGGATCGGGTCGCGAGGCGATGAAGGAACACCGGATGTGACCAAATCTCGGCATCCGAACTTATCCTCGCAGTCTCGGGAGCGGGCCGGTGCTGTCGCCAATACTCGGGACGTTGACGCCCGCGCGGTCGAGCATCGAGACGTAGAGATTGGTCAAGGGCGTCTCCTTGGGGAAGCGGATGTGCCGGCCGGTCTTGATGGTCCTATTGCCCCGGCCGGCCACGAGGATCGGCAGGTCGTCGTGAGCGTGTGTGTTGCCGTCGCTGATGCCGCTGCCGTAGACGATGAGGCTGTGGTCCAGCAGGGTTCCGGATCCCTCAGGGATCGACTTCAGCTTCTGCAGGAGGTAGGCCAACTGCGCGACGTGAAATTGATTGATTTTTCGGATTCGATGCTGTTTGTCCACGTCGCCGCCGTGGTGCGAGAGGTCGTGGTGGCCATCGGAGACACCGATGTTTCGATAACTGCGATTGCTGCCGTCGTTGGCGAAGACGAAGGTCGCAATCCGCACGAGGTCCGCCTGGAACGCCAGCGCGAGCAGGTCGGCCATCAGCCGGAGGTGCTCCTGGTAATCGGCCGGGATGCCGAGCGGTCGCGGATAGGTCATTCCGCCCAGATCAACTGCGGGCCGGGCGCGAGTGATCCGTTGCTCGATCTCCCGGACGCCATTGAGGTATTCATCCAGCTTGCGACGATCGGGGGCGCCGAGTACTTGATGGAGCTGTCGCGAGTCCTCCGTGACGAAGTCGAGGATGCTCTTGCGCCGGCGGTCGGCCTGCGCGGCATCGGTTCCGCTTGGGCGGTCGAAGAGGCGGTCGAAGACGAGCCGGGGATTGATCTGCTTGGCAACGGGCGTCGATTCCCCTTGCCAGGAGAGGTTGGACTGGTAGGCACAGCTATAGCCGTGGTCGCACTCGCCGGCATTCTTGCCCCCTTCGCAGCCCAGCTCCAGTGAAGGGAATCGAGTGGCACGCCCGATCGATTGCGCCGCCAACTGGTCCACGGAGACCCCGGCGCGGATGTCGACACCATCTGTCTTCCGTGGATGTCTTCCCGTCAGGAAGCTGGCCATCGCACGGGCGTGGTCGCCGCCGCCGTCGCCGAGCGCAGCGCGCCGGGTTCAGGGTCAACCCACTGAGGACGAGGATGTCGTCCTTAACCGCGCGCAGCGGTTCTAGGATCGGCGGCAGCTCCCAGCGCGCGCCGACCGAGTTCGGCGTCCAGTCGGGCATGTGGACGCCGTTAGGGACGTAGACGAACGCCAATCGGAGCGGCGGATCTTCCCGATCAGTCAGTTCCGCGTGCAAGCGCGGGGAATCCATCGCTTCGAGGAGCGGCAAGGCCAACGACACGCCCAGACCCCTCAAGGCGGTGCGCCTCGTGATTCTCGAGGAACTCCTCATGGATTCGCTCCCGTCGTATGGGGTGATCGAAACGGCTTGCTCTCGACGATGGCGATCACGAGGGCCGAGTATCGGTATCCGTCGCGGGCGAGCCTCGCGACGATCCGGTCGACGGCGCGACGGTCGTCCCGGTCGAGGCCGCGACCTAGGGCGTAGGTGAGCATCTTCTCGGCGAGACACCGGGCGAACGCATCACGGAGCGACCGCAGGGAGGCCCGGAGTTCGACCGGTCCTCGGAACTCAGTCCCTCCGGGGAGCTTCCCGGACGGATCGACCGACTGGCCTCCATCGTGAGTCCGCCAGGTGCCGATGGCGTCGAAATTCTCGAGGCCGAAGCCGAGTGGGTCCATGCGCTGGTGGCAGGACGCGCAGGCCCGATCGGTCCGGTGTCGCTCCATCCGCGCGCGGAGCGTGCCCGGTGACCCCGAACCCGCGGCGTCCTTGAGGGCCTCCACGCCCGAGGGCGGTGGCGCCGGCGCTGTGCCCAGAATGTTCTCCAGGATCCACTTCCCGCGTTTCACGGGGGATGTCCGGGTTGGGTTGGACGTCGCCGTCAGAATACTCGCCTGGGTCAAAACGCCGCCCCGTGGCGTGTCGGTGAACGTCACTCGTCGAAATCCTTCGCCGCGCACACCGGAGATCCCGTAGTGCCGCGCGAGTCGCTCGTTGACGAACGAGTAATCGGCATCGAGGAAATCGAGCACGCTGCGGTCCTCGTCCTGGATCGACACGCAGAAGAGCCGCGTTTCCTCGATCATTGCCGATCTGAGCGATTCGTCGAAATCGGGGAAGAGCACCGGGTCAGGCGCACACTCCTTCAACTTGCGAGTCTGGAGCCACTGACCGCCGAAGTTCTCGGCCAGCGCAGTGTCGCGCGGGGATCGCGAAGCATTCGCCCAACCTGCGCTTGAAGGTTCCCTCGACGACGGAGCAATCCCTGAGCCGCCAGACGAAGCAGCTCTTCATCGGGCATGCTGCTCCACAAGAAGTAAGAGAGTCGGGAGGCGAGATCGAAATCGTTCTCGGGCAGGCGTGCGCCTGATGAGTGTCCCTCGCGTTCCAGCTCGACGCGGAAGAGAAAATGAGGCGACACGAGCACCGCCTCAAGGCCGCGCCGGATGGCCGATTCCGCGCTGTCGCCATCCGACTCGGCCGAGAGAACGATCCCCAGAAGACGCATCAACTCATCGTGCGTGGCGGGCCGACGGAATGCCCGATCGGCGAACCCGCGTAGGATGTCGTAGATCCGTTGCTGTCGGGTCAGGTCCGGGTCCGGGTCGGCTTTCGCAATTCGGAGGACTTTATCGTCCCGTGGTGAGCGGACCGGCGGCCGGTATCGCCGGAAAGCCAGGGGGATGGCATTGGCAGACGGGTTCATGATTCGCGCGAAGACCTCGGGCGATCGGAACGCGGCGGCGATTACGGTCTCCGCGGAAGCCAGGTACATCTCGACCAGAATCGGCGGGGTTGCGAGCACATCGCCGATGTTGTCGAACCCATAACCGAGATCATCGGCCGGGAATTCATCGGCCGGACGCAGGTCGAGGCCGATCAGGTCGCGGATCGTGTTGTTGTACTCGGCGCGGTTGAGGCGGCGGAGTGTGACGTGCCCGCGGGCAGGGTCGTCTGGTTCCAGAATAGCATCGAGCCAGGCGTCGAGGGTTTCGCGTGCCTCGGGCTCGATGCGCGGCTCACCCTCCGGCGGCATTCTCTCCGAGCGCAGGGCGTCGGCCACGCGCAACAGGAGTGATCTCTGTTTCGGATCGGGAACCTCGTCGTGGAAACGATCCAGGACGATTCTCCCTTCAGAGGCCGCCTCGTCGTGACACCTCAGGCAATACTGTTCGATTATCGGCGCGACCTCCTTCGAATACACTGGCGTAGGCCGCCGAGGTGGGTCGTCGAAGTCCGTGGATGTCTTGCCGACGAGAGGTCCAGGAGCCGCGATCGAATCGGGAACCCGGCCCGCGCCGGTTGCGGCCGGGCCGGGTTCGACTCGATGGCAGCCGATCGTGAACGCCAGAATGAGGAATGTGCCGATCAGTTTGAGCCACATAGTATACATGTTTACTATTAATATTGGTCGGAACTGATGATCTCACCGCCGGCCCGAGTGACCAGCGCGGCGACCAACTGGACCGACGCGACGTCCTTGATGAAATGGACGGAGCCGTCTACGAACAGGGCATTTGCCCCGCCGGGGTGGAACGCGTAGATCTCGTTGTTGCTCGTGCAGTTGACCATGCACGTGCCGCCGCGAATGCCGTTCTGACGGCCCTGGGCACCGGCCAGGCTCGAGTAGGTGAAGTGGTCGGCCCAGGCACCGCCGCCCGAGCTCACGGGCTCGATGACCCCGTTGACCGGCAGGCCATCCACCTCGGACCGGTAGATCTGGCGGAATCCGTTGTAGCCGATCGGCTTGGATCCGCATTCCGAGACGTACAGCGTGTTCGAGGTCCCATCCGTGATCGAGGCCAGCCGGATCGTGCCCGTGATCAGCGGATCGGTGATGGTCCCCGAGTCCCTGCCCTCGCCGACGATGGCGATGTACGCTGGGCTCATGCCCGCGGCCTGGAGCGCCGTGTTGTGCAAGCCGGGAATCGGGAAGTAATCGGTTCGGCCCCAGATCTGCATCGGAGGCGGATTTAGGTTGGTTACGCCACCACCTGGGCCCGGAGCGCCCGGCGTGCAGACGTCACCGCCACCATCGCCATACGGTCCCCAAAACGCGTTGTAGTAATTCATCGTCGCCGGTCCCGGGGAGGATGGGCAGATGAACGTGTTGATCGCCACGGAGTACACCGAGTTCAGACCCGAATGCAAGCCCGTGGATGGCGGAATGTTGGCTGTATCGGACGACGCCTGATACAGGTTGATCTGATTGTAGATGACCGATTGATCCATGTAGGGCAGGATCTGGGTCAGGTAGGACGCCGCGACCGTCGGGATCGCCGCCTGGGCGTCCGCGTTGGGATCCGCCACGGCAAGCCGCAAACCTTTGGCCGGCAGAGTGCCGTAGGTGCTCTCGAAGTTCAAAGTCGCCAACCCAATCTGTTTGAGGTTGTTGATGCACTGCGCTCGCCGGGCGGCCTCGCGCGCAGCCTGGACGGCGGGTAAGAGCAGTGCGATCAGTACGGAGATGATCGCGATCACCACCAGGAGCTCGATCAAAGTGAAGCCGGAAGTACGGCCTCTCACGGCGCGAACTCGTTTCATCGGAGGTTCTCCAAGCCAGTAACCAGGAATCTTTGTCATTTCCGCGGGGTTCATGTAACCCGAAGACAAGTCGGACATTCTCGTTGTGATTCAGTCGGTCAGCTCAAAAGGATCGAGCCGATTGGGCTCCGCCTTGACCTCGGTGCGGAGCAAAGGCTTGTTGATGTCGAAATAGCGGCCCTTGAGTCGATCGGTGCCCGATCGGAAGCGAACGCGCTTGACCTGCTTGGGCCTGCCCTGGCGCGTCGGCGCGTCGACGCGGTCTCCGGAGCCGTCCCGCCACTCGACGAGGACGTGATAAGACCCAGGACGCGCACCGTTGCCGGTGCCGTCGGACGAAAGCTGGAAGCTGCCGTTGTCTTCCACGATGCCGTAAGGGATCGACTCGCTCGGCGAGCCGGGCTCCATCTGGCGGTGGAAGTAAACGACAGCCCCCGTCGCCGGCTCGCCGTGGTACAGTACCTTGCCCGACACGGGGAATCGGCCCGATGCGTTGCCGCATCCGGCAAAAGACGCGGCCGACATTGCCGCAACCACCACAAGAACCGATCGCTTGAGCATGTGCCTGATCTCCTTTCCAGACCCGACCCTGACTCGCCTCGGTGGCCGTCTCGGCGCCATCAACTGCCATCGACGACTGCACCTCGTCGAAATGCATTCGGTGTGCCAAAACTCGCGTGAATTCCAGATGTGATTGTGCTAGAACGCCTTGCGTCGAATCGGACGGTCCTCGCGGATCGCGGCTTTGCTCGGCAAGCCGTGCTGAACGCACGACCGCCCTTGCAAATCGCAAGGGGGATCGCTCGAACTCAGCGGCGACGGAGCAGACGCGATGCCGAGAAGGGTGCGCCGCAGGGTCGGAGAATCACCAGCCGCCGCCACCAGTGAGGAAGAGGCGAATGAAGAGGTCGTGCTCAGAATGAGAGTTGACGTATCGGAGACTGAGCATAAGAACCTCGGATCGGGGATACCCCGTTTGTGGTGTCAAGGAATCCTATCGATCGAAGGGCGTTGCCGTCAAGGAGATTCGGGTTCACGAATTCGAGTGATATTCGACGATCCTCATTCTTCCGCGCGGGCGTGCGACGATGCCGGAGGGGACCGGCTGGAGCAAAGCGACTGGCCTGCAACCAGCCCGTACCGGTCCGGATGCGGCGGTTGAAGAGATCGCACCCAGCCCGTAAGGCGTTCGCGAGATGGCGATTCGATTGAAGGCCCGTTCGGAGGAGAGTATCTTTGAGCCGATGACACCGCCGCACACGACCAGCCTCGAGGGGGATCGGTATGCTTCATTTCCCAAGATCGATCGAATGTGCTACCCGTGCCGGGAGCATCGCGGGTGTGTTCCTGGCCGCGCTCATCACCACGGTTCGCGCTGAGCCGCCGGGTCGGGATCATCCATTCCGGCCGCCGGCCGTGCCGGTGGTCGTGAGCAATCCGTATCTGAGCATCTGGTCGTGTGCCGATCGCCTGACCGACGCCAATACGCGGCACTGGACGCGAAGGGAACATCCCCTCATCAGCTTGATCCGCATCGACGGCAGGTCGTACCGGCTGATGGGGACCGATCCCAAGGACGTCCCCGCCATGAAGCAGGTTGGCGTGAAAGTCTATCCGACCCGAAGCGTGTATGACTTCGACGACGGTCATGTCCACGTCACGCTCACATTCCTGACGCCAGCCTTGCCGGGAAAGCTCGACGTACTCGCGCGCCCACTGACGTATCTCACATGGGACGTCCGATCGGTTGACGGCGCCAGCCACACCGTCTCGATTTACGACAGCACCAGTGCGCTCCTGGCCGTGAATTCGCCGGAACAAGAGGTTGAGTGGGCACGCATCCCTGTCCGCGGATTGACGGCGCTGCGGGTCGGGACGGTTGACCAGACGCTCCTCCAGCCGGCCGGCGACGAGACCCGGATCGATTGGGGCTATGCCTATGCCGCGGCACCATCGGATCAGGTCAAGGCGACGATCGGGGCGAGCTCGGAATTGCTCAAGGAATTCGTCGAGCACGGCACGATCGTGGAGCACGACGACATCCAGATGCCCCGCGCCGCCAACGATCGGCAGCCTTGCCTGGCATTCGTCTTCGATCTCGGCCGTGTCGTCGTCGAACCGGTCTCGCGTCACCTGATGATCGCCTACGACGAGATCTATTCCATCAAGTTCCTGGGACAGAAGCTGCGGCCGTACTGGCGTCGAAACGGAGCCAACATTACCGATCTGATTCGGGATGCCGAGCAAGATTACCTTCGCCTGATGTCGCACTGCGACATGTTCGACACAGCACTCATGAACGACCTGACCAAGGCGGGAGGCGAGCGGTATGCCCAGATGGCCGCATTGGCCTACCGCCAGGCGCTGGCCGGTTGCGGCCTCGCGGCCGACGCCAACAAGCAGCCGATGTTCTTCGCCAAGGAGAACAGCAGCAACGGCTGCATCGCCACGGTCGATGTGATCTACCCTGCCGCGCCTCAGTTTCTCCTGATGGGCCCGACGTACGTGAAGGCCCTGGTCGCCCCGGCCCTGGTTTACAGCACGTCCCCGCGCTGGAAGTTCCCGTTCGCGCCCCACGACATCGGCACCTATCCCCAGGCCAACGGACAGGTCTACGGCGGTGGCGAGGAGTCGAAGAACGAGGCCGACATGATGCCGGTCGAGGAGAGCGCCAACCTGATCTTGCTCTGCGCCGCGATTGCGAAGATGGAGGGAAATGCTGGCTTCGCTTCGAAGTGGTGGACACAATTAACCAGATGGGAAGCCTACCTCGAGAAATACGGCGAGGACCCCGAGAACCAACTCTGTACCGACGATTTCATGGGCCACCTGGCCCACAACGCTAACCTATCGGTCAAGGCCATCCTGGCCATCGCCGCCTACGGCGAGCTCTGCCGGATGCGCGGTGATGATGCGGCGAGCGCGAAGTTTTCGTCTCTAGCCCGAGAGTACGCGCGCCACTGGATGAAGATGGCCGCTGACGGCGACCATTACCGAATCGCGTTCGACAAGCCGAAGACCTGGAGTCAGAAGTACAACCTCGTCTGGGACAAGCTCCTGGACCTCAACGTCTTCCCGCCGGAGGTCGCCCAGCAGGAGGTCGCCTACTACAAGACGAGAATTCAGCGCTACGGGGTGCCGCTGGATTCCCGCACCAGGCTCACGAAGGCGGACTGGTGCTTCTGGAGCGCGACGATGGCTGGTAATCGAACCGACTTCGAAGCGATCGTCTCACCGATCTACGACTACCTGAATGCAACGACCGCACGATTGCCGTTCGTCCACTCGTATTACACCGACAATCCCCGGAGCGATGGCATGCGTGCCCGACCGGTCATCGGGGGTGTGTTCATCAAGATGCTCGAGGACCCGGCGATGTGGAAGAAGTGGGCCGGCGACGATCGAGCCGCGATCGGTGAGTACGCCCCCGCGCCGACTCCGCCGAAGCTGACCGAGCTGGTTGCGACATCTCGACGGCAGCCGGTCGCATGGCGGTTCACGTTCCAGAGGCCCGACGACAACTGGTCGAGGCCTGATTTCGATGACCGCGGATGGAAGGAGGGCCCCGGCGGTTTCGGCACTCGGGGAACGCCCGGCGCGGTCATCGGCACGACCTGGAATACCCCCGACATCTGGCTGCGCCGGGAGGTGACGCTGCCAGGCGGGTCGGACCCTTCCCGCATCCAGCTCCTCACCTACCACGACGAAGGTATCGAGGTCTTCATCAACGGCATCCTCGCGGCCAAGGAGTCGGGCTACCTGACGAGTTACCAGACGGCGGAGATTCGTGCTGCGGCCCGAGAGTGGCTCAAGCCCGGAGGGAAGGTCCTGCTGGCCGTACACTGCCATCAGACCGGCGGCGGTCAGGGCGTGGACGTCGGGTTGGTTGATGTTGATGACGGACAGCGGTAGGACCGAGGCGCGATGATCTACCGGATCCTCGAGAGAGCTGCCGGGACATCGATGCAGACACACGATCCTGTCCGCCACGCTTTCAGGGTGATCTCGATTCTGGTTTGAGCCGGTACTAAAAAGCCGCTCCCAGCTTGAGGGTAGAGCGCTTCTCGAATGGGTTGCGCATACCGTCGCAATCCGGATCACCCAACTTACCCGACGAGACATCGAGGAATCGGCCTAGAAGTCCTCGCTGGCGCGTCCGGCTCGTGTGGCGCGCGCCCGACTCCATCGTGAACCGCTCTTGTCGGAAGTAAGTCGTTGCCGTCATACCCCCGCTCGGCATGAACTCGATCAGCGGACCGGGTCGCACGACGTTAGCTCCGGCGTAGTAACCCGGCCCGTGACTCGATCGATCAGTTTATTGCTCGACCTTGACGGTCCCATCCTCCTGGATGGCGAAGTTCACTCGGTTGGATCCCCGGGGAATCTGTACGCGAATCCCCGAAGTCTCGGGATTGGCCAGCTTTTCGGGGGCCAGGAACCGATGGACCGTCGCGCCGAAGCTGACCGTGGGGGCACCTTGTTTGGCCCGGTTCTTTCTCTTGCTCACGGCCAGGCTTCGCCTTTGCTTGAGCTTTGCTGCCATCAGGTCGGATTTCCCGGGGTCCTCGGCAACGGTCGGGGAAGCGGAATCCTTGCTCACCGGCTCGGGATCGAGGGCACGAATCCCGACCTTGTGGTGGCCTGCGATCACGCCGTCTCCCGCATCCTGGGTCGACATTGTGTACCGGCCGTCCTTCCCGATCGCGCCCATCGAGGGGACGCCGCTATTGCCTTTCTCGGAGTCGGGCAAGAACAGCACCTCGCCGAGCTCGACCGGCTCGCCGTTGTAGGTCACGAGTCCGGAGACCCGTCCCATCGTCAGGCCGTTGTCAGCCCCGCACCCCGCGATCGCGAAGGCGCAGGCCATGCAAATCCAGGTTCGCGTCTGCATGAATAGATCTCCTGTGCCACGGTCAATAGGAGTCAGAGGAGACAATTTCACCACCGGCCCGCGTACTCAGTGCCATGTAGGTCCGGACGTTGATCGACTGCTTGAGGAACTTGACCGAGCCGTCGCAGAAGCCAAAGTTGGATCCGCCGGGATGGAAACTCTTGAAACCCTGGTAGTACCACTGGTTGTTGAAACAGTGGGTGAACTGCGTCGGTTGGGACGGGTTCCATGCGGCCGGCGTACAAATCTCGCCGGTGGACGGGTTGACCTGATTGTCCCGGATGTTGGTCATCCAGTTCATGGGTAAGATGGTCGTCGCGTAGATGTCATTGCCCGACACCCAGGCCAACCCGCTGTTGAGGTTGGGCGAATTCTCGCCGATCATCATCGTGTTGCTGGTCCCGTCCGTGATCCCGGCAATCTTGATGGAGGCCGCCCAGGAGCAATCGCCGAAGATCCCGCGGAAGGGAGCCGAGGGCCCGACCCAGTTCGGGTCGCCGCCGGGGGTGCAGCCGTTGCTCGCGTAGCCGTTGGTCGCCTTGAAGGCGATCTGGGCGGGGTCGACGCAGAGGTAGTCGAAGATCGTGTTGTTCTGCATGTCGCCCTGACTGCCCACGTAATTCGTGGGCGCGGCGGTGATCGTCGAGCCGAAGTTTGCCCCGAGGTTGACATCGATGTACACCCGGTCGCTGTAGAGTTTGAACGAGTCATCGGTCGGGCAGAAGTAGCTGGAGATGAGGGTCAGGTAGGCCGTCTGGTTCCTGGGGTTGCAGCAGCTCCAGGAGAAGTTGATGCCGTTGTAGATCGGCGCCTGCTCCATCTGAGACAGGATCATCGACGGCCAGGCCCACCAGGTGCCGTTCCATTGGTCGTCGGCGATCGAGTCGGGCGGGAAGCTGCCGATCTGGTTCTCGTAGTTGAAACAGGCCAGGACGATCTGTTTGATGTTGTTGACGCACTGGGCGCGGCGAGCAGCCTCGCGCGCCGCCTGGACGGCCGGCAACAACAGGGCGATCAATACGGCGATGATCGCGATGACCACCAGTAGCTCGATCAGAGTGAAGGCTCGTCTACGCATAGGAGGCTCCCTCGTCAGATAGAAGATGAGTAGAAGAGAGGCCGAGAGACACGATCCGAGACGATTGCTCAGCATCAGACTGCGACGAGAGAGAGGTGGGCCGCAGTCGTCCATGAGACAGAACACGAGCGTCGTATCACCAAGAGAAGCCACGATCCGCGCACAAGCGGCTAGAACCTATCATGTTGCTTATCAAAGCGAAAGGGGGTAGTTCGCGCACAATTCAATTACGAGCTGATATATATGCGATTTCGTGTCGTTTTTAGAAATGATGCTCTTGAGGTACATCGGCTCCCGATCCTGTCTAAAAGATATCGTTGTGTTGCGATGGTGAGTGGGGATCGGATAGCCTGAGAGGCTCCGACACGAAGGACGAGAAGGACCTCGAATACTCGGACCCAGTCGCCCTCTTCGTTTGAAGCCTGAGGAGCATGGCTCTCGGTAAAGGTCAACAGTCAATGGTCGAGATGCGAGGTTTTACCAGTCGGACGCAGTTGCGGCGTCAAAGGACGATCTTGGCGATCGCGACCGTCGTCCCTCTGGTCGCGGGAATCTCTTTGGTTATCGCCAATATACTCTGGCCACGGCCGACGTTCGAGGAAGTGTGTGCCCTGGCGAAGGCTGGTCGGATCGAGGAGGCAGAGGTCCGAGGCGAGGCCTATCTCAGACTGTCGCCCGACGACGCGCGTGGGTTGCTGGTGATGGCTGAGCTGGCGCTGGCGCGGCCCAGACCCGAGCCGGAGAAGGCGCTGGGACGGCTCGAGCGGATTCGAGCCGTTTCGCCCGCAGTTGCCGCCTGGGTCCTGATCGATAGGGGTAAAGCCCACAGTCTGATGTCGCAATACGATCGGTCCGAGATATGCTGGGACGAAGCACTCCAGTTGGATCCGTCCGCTCTGGAAGCGGGAAGGCGGCTCATCGACCTCTACACCCTCCAGGGCCGGTCGGCCGAGGCTCGCGCAATAGCCCTCAGGCAGTTCGACCGCGCGAGCGATCCGCGCGAGCGTGTCCGGTTACTCTTGAGACTCGCCCGACTCGAGGTGGACCCGCCGGAACCGTGGTCGATCGTGAATCGCTTCGAGGGCGTGGTTCAACGAGGCGGGGCGAACCTCCCCACGATGGTCGCATGCGGGCTGGCGCTGGCTTATGTGAGTCGCCGCCAGGAAGCGGGGCGAATTCTGCGACAGGCCGTGGAACGCCATCCGAACGATCCGATGGCCTGGGATGGGCTACTGAAGGGCCTGGAGATCTCGCACGAGGATTCGGATCTCGCCGACAACTTCGCGAAAGTGCCCCAGGAGATGACCGCCGACCCTCGCTTCGCCAAGCATAGGGGCTGGGTGGAACAACAAGCCGGGCGGTGGGCCGAGGCCGCCCAGGCTTATCGACGGGCCTGGGAATTCGAGCCCGATCCGATCGTGGGCTACCGCCTGAGATGCGCCCTGCGCCTCGCCGGTCAGACCGAGGAAGCGGCACGCTACGACCAGATCGTCCTGATCCATCGGGAGGCGTTCAAGCAGGTGCGTGCGGCCCTTGAGGACGCTGAGACCGGACGCGACGATGACGACGCTCGCCACCCCGGATTCTGCGCGCGCATGGCCACTCTACGCGAGCGGATGGGACACTCCGACGAGGCACGAGCCTGGCGGATCTTGGCCCACCCACGGGGACGGGCCTACCGTCGAGATGATTCTCGTGCAAGTCGGCCGTCTCCGCCAGTGCCTCGACTCGCGCCCCGGAGCCTTGACTCGATGTCAAGGGCGAGTTTGGCGTCGATGATTGTCTCGAGTGGGATCGAGCCGGCTCCTGCGGCTCCGGCAGCGCTCGAGCAGTGTCACTTTCGCGGTCATGCGCACCGTTCTCCAAGATCTTCCACAATGTGCGTCGTCGGGTATCGGACTAGGCTCAGCGCTGCAGGTTCACGGTGACCCGTGCCGGGGCCGCGAGTTTCGGGTCGCCGCGTTGTTCGAGCCCTTCGCAGAACGTTTCCGGCTTGAGTCGGGCCTTGAGGACCTGACGATGGCCGCTGTCCATCTCGATGGTCACCGGGCGAGCCAGGTTCACAAGAGGGGCGTCGAGCCAGAGGGCAATCTCATCTTGATGGTCGGTCTTCAGGGTGATCGTGTTGTCGCGCACCGATACCTCGATCCGGCCTGAAGGGTCGGGATGGGTCGCCTCGATCCAGTAGAAGTGCTTGAGGACGTTGTCCGATTGGGACCAGACGATCCGATCCGGGTGCGGGGACCGGGTGCCCGACTTGAGCATGGTCGCGACCATGTCGCGGTCCGGGACCGAATGGCCCACACCGTTCAGTAAGGCGACTTCGCCGGGATAGCCGCCGTAACGGGCCTTCCAGACCTCGAGCTCCTTGCTAAACGCGCGGCAACGGTCGGCGCGACCGTAGGCCGTATCCTTGTCGCCGACCATGACCGTGAAACGGACGTCGCGGAGGTTCTCACCATGCGTCTCATCCGGAGTCGCCGCCGCGGCCGAGGCATGGATCGCGGCGAACCGGTCGGGCATCTTCGGACCGATCACGAATGCTCCGTAACCGCCATGCGATGCGCCAGGATGTAGACCCGATCCGGGTTGACCTCGCCGAAAAGGACGAATTGGCGGATCAATCGCTCGACCAGGGGGCAGATTGCATCGTCGTAGAAACCGTTCCACTCGTTGTTCGGCGCGCGGAGGGCCAGGTAGACGTAACCGCCGGCCTCAGGATGCGGCTTGTAATAGCGATCGAACATGCCGCGCCATTGCTGGTCGTTGACTCGCGCCGGCGCACCGCCGCCGCCGTGCATCGCGATGACCAACGCCCAGCCGTCGGCCGGTTTGTCGCCGATGTGCCGCCACAAGTAAGGGCTTTTCCGATCCTTGGTGGCGACGGTCTTCGCCTCATATTCTTTCCGCAGGGGTTCATGGGTAGGCGATGCCTTGTAGGCCGCCCAGGCCATGGCTCGCATCGAATCGTCCCAGGGCAACTCGGACAGGAGCTTACGGGCTGTCTCCCGCTTGGTCTGGTCCGTGCCGAATCGGTCGGCGAGAACCCGGGTCAGCTCGGTCCGCGTCTCTTCCGGGACCGCCCGGTCGAGGTCGATACGAACCAGCGTGTCCGTCCCCACGGTGGCGGCGTGCACGGCGGTATCTTCTCCCTTGCGGGCAACCACGAGGAGAGTTCCACCGAGCGGCGCCTCGCAGGTCAGATGGCGATTGATGTCGGCGCGCGGACCGAGGCTCGCCCCGATCTCTCGCTTGTTGCCGGTCGCACGGTCGAGTGTCATGACCTCGGCTTCGACGCGCCCGCCGCCGCGGCGAACCTCCACCATCAGGCGGGGGTGCGGCGGGGCCGGACTGGGTCTGCGCACGTAACGATCGGTCACGTCCTCGCCAGGCACGCGGGTAGACTGGCTCCAGACCATCGGGAAATACGCGCCTGTAGTTCGGTAGGTGACCGCGTAAATGGCGCTCTGGGCCGAGCCCTTGATCGCCTTAGCGGCGTCGCCGACGAACCACCCGTGGTCGAGCCCTTGCTCGTACAGGCTCGGCGGCACCGACGAAGTGCCAGCCATCGTCCCAGATCTCGACCCACGTATGGTTCCCACCCCGACCCGGCCACGACGCGATTCCCGCCAACCGCGCCGGCACCCCTACAGAACGGCAGGCCTCGACCAGCATGATCGAGAGCCCTGTGCACGTCGCCATTCCCTGCGCGATCGACTCCTTCGAGCACTGGTCGGTGCGAAGCCGCCGGGTGTTGTAGCCGACCTTGTAATCGCGAAACAGCGCCTTATTCAGTTTCAACGCGGCCTGACCGGGCCTCGGACAGTCCTTGATCAGTGACACGTATCGGTCATGGAACTCGGACCGCATCGACTGTCTGGGCTCGGTGACGCTGACATGCGGCAGGACGGAATCGAGGAAGACGTCCTCCGGCAACCCGGCGCCCCAGGCGACCTCGCCGCGCGCCCGGTAGGCCAGCACAACGTTCGCCGCGACCGACTCGGGGGGCAGCCTCTCAAGATCGCGCGCGGGCAGATATCTCAACAGGTAGGCGAGCCCGGCCCTGTGCTCCGGGCGGCATTCCTCGAGCAGGCGGACCCAAGCTTTCTTGTGCGAGGGGTCGCGGTCGAGCGACGTCTCGACATGCGCGGTCCCACCAGAGAGTCTCGGTTGAACGGACTGGCGATGGTCAGGGCGGTGGCGATCCCGAACAAGAGCGCGATCATGATCTCTCCCGTGTGAAGGTTCAGGCCGTCGAAGCGCATCGTCTATCATGCGATTTTCGCAGCAAGTGGGGAAGTCACCGGCAAGGGATCCCCCTCCGGATTCAGGACTGATCCGCGGCATTGCGAAGGCGCTTTCAGGATTTCCGGTATCCACTCTCGATGTTCGGGCTTCATGGCACAGGCACGCAGGCACACGATCTCATCGACATCCCAAATGGAAACGGGGTTCGAGGATGCGAGCATGACGCGCGGGAAGCTGGCGAGCGCCAGGTGAAGGTCGTTCTCGGCGGCGGCGTCGAAGATCCGCCGGGCCCGCGCCGAGGACTCGCTCGCCGTCTCGGCACGCACGGCCCACACCACGATGTCGAGCTCGGGCGGCATGAGCGCGACGAAGCGATGGTCCTCCTGGATCGACTGGTGGAGCATTAGGGCCGCGTCGCGGCAGGATTCGAGCCCCTGCGCGAAGGTCCCACCGGGTTGAAGAGTCAGAAGCCGCATCGTCGTCCAGAGCGCCACGGCCGAGGCACCGGCCCGCGAGCATTCGAGCGAGATCTCGCCAAGGTGCAGCTCGGCCGAGCTGAAGTAGGTATAGGGCGAGTCGTGACGGTAGAACCGACCGACGGTCGGGTCGCGGAACAGGACGCATCCACATCCGTAAGGCTGAAGCCCATGCTTGTGCGGATCGATGACGATCGAATCCGCCTCAAAGACATGGTCGAACGCGGTCCTTGATTCTTGTCCAAGGTTCGTCGCCAGCGTGAAATACCCGCCGTACGCGGCGTCGACGTGGATGCGGAAGTCGTAGCGTTCGCGCAGGGCGAGCACCTCGGGGAGCGGATCGATCGTCCCGGCAGCCGTCGTGCCGAGCGTCACGACGACCGTTCCGATCTCGCCGCCGTCGAGTGCCTCCTCCAGCGCCTTCACGTTCATCCTTCCTCCGGGGTCAACGGGTACTTTCCGGAAAGGAACGCCGAGGACCGCCGAGAGTCGCGAGTGCGTGTAATGGGCCTGGGCGGACGCGGCGACAGCCCGGCCGGGACGTAGCTCCCTTCCGATCCAGAGGGCCTCGAAATTGGCCATCGTCCCACCACCGCAGAGATGGCCCAGATGCTCCTCCCAGCCGAACATCCGCGCGATCCCGGCCACGGCCTCCTTCTCCATCACCGAGCTGGCTCGCCCCCCGTCGAGGGCGTGGTTGTTCGGGTTGAGGAACATCGCCAGGGTATAGGCGAGGCGGGCCACAGGATGCGGTGGCTTGAGCATCTGCCCGATATAGAGCGGATGGTGATAGGGATAATTCTTTTTCATCCGTTCGGTCGCCTCCATCAACACCCCGCGGAGCGCCCGGAGATCGAGCGGCGTGGCAAATCCGGGGAGGCGGGCGAACCCCTCCTCAAGGGTTCGAAGGCAATCGCTGAGGATCCCAAAGCCTTCGTGTTCGAATGTCATGAAACCGTCCTTCTTGCTCTGGATGACGGATCGAAACCTCATTTCCCGGCCTACGTTAACAGTTGACGCTCACTCACACCAGAATGTACGGTCGAGTCCCGGTTAATTG
The DNA here is from genome assembly GCA_963845755.1 of uncultured Planctomycetota bacterium. Classification (GTDB taxonomy): domain Bacteria; phylum Planctomycetota; class Planctomycetia; order Isosphaerales; family Isosphaeraceae; genus CAWJTV01. The sequence continues at coordinate 345,802 of CAWJTV010000028.1, read as the reverse complement.
GAACGCCATTTGCGGCACATCGATTCTAGAAACCCACCCTCGAGTCGAGCGCGCCCCGACCACGCTGGAACATACCCTTGAGGCCACATGGCGATGCAGATCGAAGACTACGCGATCATCGGCGATTGTCGCACGGCCGCGCTGGTGAGCCGCGAGGGCTCGATCGACTGGCTGTGCGCCCCGCGGTTCGATTCTGGGGCGTGCTTTGCGGCCTTGCTGGGCACGCCCGACAATGGCCGCTGGAAACTCGCTCCGGCTGACCAGGTGAAGATCAAGGACATCCGGCGCCGGTATCGGCCAGGTTCCCTGGTGCTGGAGACGGAATTCGCCACAAGTACGGGGCGGGTTCGCGTCACAGACGCCATGGCGATCGATTCGGCCATGCCCATCGTGGCGCGGGTGGTCGAGGGGTTGCACGGCGAAGTTCCCATGCGGTCGGATTTGATCATCCGATTCGACTATGGTTGGATCGTCCCCTGGGTGTCTTGGGAGGAGGGTGGTGTGTCGGCGATCGCCGGTCCCGACAAGCTTCGACTCCGTTCCCGGATCTCTCACCAAGGTGAGGGAATGACCACGGTCGCCGACTTCACCGTGCAGGAGGGTCAGAAGTTACCGTTCAGCCTGGCCTGGCACCCTTCAACGGAACGAGCCCCGGCCGGGCTCGAGGCGGATGAGATCATCCGCGACGCTGATGTCTGGTGGCGCAATTGGTCGAGCCGTTGCCACGGACAGTGTAATAAGGAAAGTGATGCCGTCATCCGCTCGCTGCTGACTCTCAAGGCGCTGACCTATGCGCCGACGGGTGGGGTTCTCGCCGCGCCGACCACCTCGTTGCCGGAACAGATCGGCGGAGTGCGTAACTGGGATTACCGCTTCTGCTGGCTCCGCGACGCGACTTTCACCCTGCTGGCACTGGTCAACTCCGGGTACCTCGACGAGGCCCGCGACTGGCGCGAGTGGCTTCTCCGCGCCGTGGCGGGACGGCCCGAGCACCTCCAGATCATGTATGGCCTCGCCGGCGAGCGCAGGCTGACCGAGCTGGAGGTAGAATGGCTCGACGGCTATGAAGGCTCGAAGCCGGTGCGCGTTGGCAACGCCGCCTTCGGGCAGTTTCAGCTCGATGTCTACGGGGAGGTCGCCGACGCCCTCTATCAGGCCCACCGTCACGGCCTCAAAGAGCTCGACGATGCCTGGCAGATGAGCCAGATCTTGCTGCACTTCCTCGAGACCGCCTGGAAGGAACCCGATGAGGGGATCTGGGAAGTGCGGGGCGTCCGGCGCCCGTTCGTCCACTCGAAGGTTATGGCCTGGGTCGCCTTCGATCGCGCCATCCGATCGGTGGAGCGGTTCGGCCTCTCCACCGATCGGCTCGATCCGTGGCGGGCGGCTCGCAAGGCCATCCATGAGGAAGTCTGCGAGAAGGGCTTCGACACTGGGCTCAATTCGTTCGTTCAGTCGTATGGCTCGCCGCACCTGGATGCCAGCCTGTTGATGATTCCCTTGGTTGGCTTCCTTCCGCCTGACGATCCGCGCATGAAGGGAACGGTCGCCGCGATCGAGCAGCGCCTGGTGGACCGGGGATTCGTCCGCCGGTACGACTCGGACGCGGATGTCGACGGCCTGCCTATGGGCGAGGGCGCGTTCTTGCCCTGCACGTTCTGGCTGGCCGACAACCTGGCCCTCCAGGGTCGTCGCGACGAGGCCCGGGAGATCTACGAACGACTGCTGGCGATCCGCAACGACGTCGGTTTACTCGCCGAGGAATACGATCCCGGCGCGAAGCGACTACTCGGTAACTTCCCGCAGGCATTCTCGCACGTCTGCCTCGTAAACACCGCGCAACCTCGACCAGGAGGAAGGCGGGCCCTCCGAGCAGCGACACAAACACTGACGCGCTGCATGTCGATCCCGAACGTCACATCACGGGACGATTACCAACTCATCCACCATCGCCACCGGACAACTCGCGGACGATCGAGCCGACGAACGCGCGGGCGTCGCCGAAGAGCATGAGCGTGTTGTCGAGATAGTAGAGGGGATTGTCGATGCCGGCGAAGCCGGGGCTCATGCCACGCTTGATGACCATCACCGTGCGCGCCTTGTCGACGTCCAGAATCGGCATGCCGTAGATCGGGCTGGAGCGGTCCTCGCGCACGGCCGGGTTCGTCACATCGTTGGCGCCAATCACCAGCGCGACGTCGGTCTGAGGGAGGTCGCCGTTGATCTCGTCCATCTCCAGCAAGTGGTCGTAGGGGATGTCGGCCTCGGCCAGGAGCACGTTCATGTGGCCGGGCATTCGGCCGGCGACCGGGTGGATACCGAACTTGACGTTAACGCCCCGCTTGCTCAGCGCGTCGTAGAGCTCGCGGACTTTGTGCTGGGCCTGCGCGACGGCCATGCCATACCCCGGCACGATGACCACTTTGCTGGCCACGGAGAGAATCGCCGCGGCTTCCTCCGCCGAAGCGCTCTTGACAGGCTGCGCTTCCTGCGCGCGGCTGCCACGGTCTGGACCTGACCGAATGCCCCGAATAGGACATTCGTGAACGACCGGTTCATCGCCTTGGACATGTTCACGGACAGGATGAACCCCGATGCTCCGTCGAGCGCCCGGCTACGATCAAGAGCTTGCTGTCCAGGGCGAAGCCCATCGCTGCGGCGGAGAGACCCGCATAGGAATTCAGCAAGGAAATCACCGTCGGCATGTCGGCGCCACCGATTGGGATGATCATGAGCACGCCAAACGCGAGCGAGATCAACACGATGATCGGGAAGAGTATGGCCTGGGACGGGTCATAGACGAGATAACCCGCGAGGGCGATGGCCATGGCCAGGAGACCGAGGTTGACGAAGTTCTGTCCCTTATAGGTGATCGGCCTTTGCGGTAGGACTTCCTGAAGCTTGCCGGCGGCCATCAGGCTGCCGGTGAGGGTGAGGGAGCCAAGGATGACCTCCATCGCGAGCACAACCATCGTGAATCGCGGGACATCGGGCGCCTGCAGGAGAAACTCGCCGATGCCGACCGCCGTGACGCAAAACGCACCGAAGGCGTGGCTCAGAGCCGTTCGTTGTGGAACGGCCGTCATCTGAACCATGCCCAGCGGTACTCCGATGATCGTACCCAGGACCAGCCCGATGGCGATCCACCGGTAATCGACGATCTCCTTGTGCAGCAGTGTCCCGACGATCGCCAGCAGCATTCCTATCTCCCCGGCGCGGACGCCGCGGCGTGCCGTGCTCGGCGAGCTCATCCACTTCAAGGAGAGGACGAACAGGGCGGTGGCGATCAGGTAGACGATCTCGATGGCATGTTCGCGAAACATAGGAGTTATTGCCTCTTCGGGCCGCTTGCCTTGAACATCTTGAGCATGCGGTCCGTGATCATGAATCCGCCCACGACGTTGCTGGTGGCCGCGATGATCGCCAGAGTGCCGATCACCGTCGCCAGCGGGCTGCCCCCGCGTTCACCGGCCAGGATGATCGCCCCGACCACGGCGATCGCATCCAGGGCATTCGTCAGCGACATCAACGGCGTGTGGAGTAGCGGTGAGACCCTCTTGATCACCTCGAACCCGATGAATGCCGCAAGCATGAACACGTATAAGCTCGCGATCACATGCTGTGTCATTTCCTCGGTCATTTCTCAACCTCCCCGGCCGCGGCCGCCAGCGGCGGCAGCGCGAACGCTTCCCGCACCCGGGCGTTCACGACCTCGCCGCCCCGGGTCAGCAGCGTGTCACGGATGATCTCGTCGTTCAGATTCATCTGGAGCTTCCCGTCCTTCACGAGGTGAAGGAGGAACGCGCCGAGATTCTTCGCATACATCTGGCTGGCGTGGTAGGGGACCGCGCTGGACAGGTTGATGGTGCCGACGATGGTCACACCGTGGGCGACCGTGATTTCCTCAGCCCGGGTCCACTCGCAATTCCCACCCCGCTCCGCGGCCAGGTTGACGATCACCGAGCCGGGCGCCATGCGGGCGACCATCTGGCCGGTCACGAGGACGGGCGACGTCTTCCCGGGGATGACCGCGGCCGTGATGACGATGTCGCTCTCGGCGATGACCCGGCCGAGCAGCTCGCGCTGGCGCTGGTAGAAGGTCTCATCCTGGGCCCGGGCGTAACCCCGCGCGTCCTGCGCGTCCTGGGCTTCGATAGGGAGTTCCACGAAGCGGCCGCCAAGGCTCTGGACCTGCTCCTTCGCGGCGGGCCGCATGTCGTAGGCGGAGGTGACCGCACCCAGTCGGCGCGCGGTGGCGATGGCCTGGAGCCCGGCCACGCCCGCCCCGATCACCAGGACCCGCGCCGGCGTAATTGTCCCGGCCGCGGTCGTCAGCATGGGGAACATCCGGGGCAGTTTATCGGCGGCGATGATCGCCGCCCGGTAGCCGCAGATGGTCGCCATCGATGACAGGGCGTCCATGCTTTGTGCGCGCGTCGTCCGCGGCATCAGCTCGACCGCGAACGAGGTCACCCCCTTCTCGGCGATCTCCCGGATCGTCTCGATCGAGCCCAACGGTCGCAGGAAGCCGACGAGCACCTGGTCGCGTCGCAGGAGGGGGAGATCGGCCCGGCCGGTCCGGTCATTCGAGCCGTAGCAGAGCACCTGTACGATGATGTCGGCCGTGCCGAAGACCTCCGCGCGGCCGGGGAGGACCTTGGCTCCCTTGGCCGTGAATTCGCCGTCCGGATAACCAGCCTCCAGGCCGGCTCCCGATTCCACGACGACCTCGAGGCCGGCCTTCACGAGGCTCGGAATCACGACGGGGACCAGGGCCACACGTCGCTCGCCCGGGAAACTCTCTCGAGGCACACCGACGATCATGATCCGGGCTCCGATCGGAAGGATTTCTGCTCCGGGCGAACCAGGTTGGTCCCCGCCGATCCGTTGGATTGGCAAATCCCGTCCCGATGCACCATCACCTCAGATCTCGCGGTGAAGGCCGCGATCGCCGTCGATGCCGTATCCCGTCGAGGAAGGATCCGAGGCACGCCGATCTCGCTCCGGGGAAGGATCCCTGTGCGGTCCGCAACAGGTCCGGTTTTGTGGTAGGCTCGGGCCAAGATCGCCTATTCTAACCGCGATTGTCGGAAAGTCCACTCACTAGTTAAGATCGCACCGGTCGATCGGATGGTTTTCCCTTTCGATTTATCGGGGGTCGGTGATGCGTCCCGTCTGGCTGATCGAGGACGGCGTCTACGGATCCGAGGCCGAACCCTTGCGCTCCGAGATCCGGCGGCAGGGGATGGCTGCGGATTTCGTGCCGTATCGGGCCCTCAAGAAAGGTTCCGACATCGTCGTCGACGGACAGTCGATCGGCCCGACGGATTGCGTCATCGGCTATGGCACGTATCCCTTCGCGCGCCAGATCCAGTTGCACCATCGGTGGATCCCTGGGGCCTGGTGTCATCCGGTGAACTTGGATTGTACCGCGTACTTCGCCTACTTCGGGAATTATCTGCTCAATCAAAATTATATCATAATGCCCGGTATAGAAGCGATCCGTCAGCGCGACTGGCTCTTCTCGGTTTTCGGGGAGGATGACGAGGTTTTCGCCCGCCCGACGGGGTGCCACAAGCTGTTCGTGGGCCGGCTCATCTCGAGGGAATCGTTCGCCTCTGCCTTGGCGCCCACCCGGTACGACCCGACAACACTCGTCGTGATCGCGACACCGCGGACGATCGATCTCGAATGGAGACTCGTCGTCGCGGGGGACCGCATCATCGCCGGCAGCCAGTATGCCGAGGGCGGATCGCGGGCAATCGTGCCGGCATTCCCCGTCAGGGTGCGCGATTTCGCCACGGCCATGCTCGCCGGAGTGAGCTGGCGTCCCGACCCCATCTTCATGCTGGATCTCTGCGAGTCGAGCGATCAGCTCCGGCTGGTCGAGTTGAATAGTTTCAGCTCGTCGTGGCTCTATCAGTGTGACCTGTCGGCCGTCGTCGCCGAGGCGAGCGATCTCGCGACACGGGCATGGAAGCAGGCTCATACCTGAATCGCGATTCGCCCCCGCCGGGACGAATGATCAGCGCCAGTTGAAGGAGTTCTGAGCCTAACCGCCGCCGGACCTTGACCTCGCGTTCCAGTCGATCTCCGAACCGATCCTTCTCGATCTCGAGGATGGTATGTTTTAAGATTCAGCCAGAATTGCGCCGTCCTCCCGAGATACCGGACCGGCCGCAAGGCCGTGTCGGCCGTGATCGGCTACGAGTCTTCGACGATCTCGTTGATCCGGCGGGCAGGGACGGAGGTGTCTTTGGTCGGTCGATACTCGCTGTTTCCGAGCGGAGTGAGATACTCCTCGTGAAGCATCTCGCCGGGGTGGATCAGCGACAGCTTGCGACTCGGCATATCCGCACCTCCTCAAAGATAATCGCAATGGCCGATGGCGCGAGCCTGCCCTACTCCGCCCGCGTCCCCTTCAACAGGTTCGTGCCCTCATCGCTGACGCGTGTCTCGGGCTCCTGGAGGGCGCGCTCAACCGGCGTCTCGCAATTCTCGCCGACGGCCGGCTGCGCGGCGGTCGCGGCCCTGGCGTCCCGCTTGAGGTTCGCGGCGGCCTGACGCGCCGTGATGGCGGCGGTCGAGGGGGTGGTTGTGCCGTTGACGACCTCGGAGTTGTCCCCGGCCCGGCCCGTCGGCGCGGCGGCCGTCGGCGCGATGACTCCGGCCTGCTGGAGGGCGACCTTCGCCCTCAATTTCACGTCGCTCATGAGCTGGAACCAGTCGATGCTCTGAGTGGGCGACCAGAAGTCGGCGCGGAGCCGGACTCCGTCGGGCTCCAGGGCCTCCACCAGCGTCCGCGGCGGTGGGTCGGAGAGAATGCCGTTGGTCTCGCGCAGGGCTCGGTTGATCGCGTCGATCGCGGCGGCCGTCGAGGCCTCGTTGGGGATCTTCACGTCGAAACTGTTCCGGAAGTTCGGCGAAGCCGTCGCGTTGACCATGATCTCCTTGAAGATCGTTGCGTTCGGGATGCGAACGTGTTTCCCCTCCATCGTGACCAGTACGGTGGCCCGCGTGTTCAGCGACTTGACCACTCCCGACTGGCCGGCAATCGTGACAAAATCGCCAATCTGGAAGGGACGGCGGAGGCCCAGCAGTACCGAGGCGATGAAATTCTCGGTGATGTCCCGAAACGCGAACCCGACCGCCAGGACGATCAGCCCCGAAACGCCGAGGACGGACATGACGGCCTGGGTCAGGCGCAACGTGCCGAGCGCCAGGACCAATCCGCCGATGACCAGCAGCGAGCTGATGATCGAGCCGACCACCGACCGGAGCAGGAGGTTGCGAACGAAGGGCGCGAGCAGGACCTCGGACCGCGACGCGAACAGCCGGGCCAGGAGCCACGAGGTCACGACGATGGTTAGGGCCAGCAGGATCAGGATCCACTTCCGAGCGAGGTAATTGCCCAACGCGCCCAGTTCCCGCCCGGCGAACTCCCAGGCCGACATCACTTCCTCGTCGGTGGCCAACTGGTTCAGGACCAGGCGGACTCCCTCGACTCGCTTGACGACGTCGCTGATCTCGGAACGCGAGTCATCGTCATCAACCCGGCCCTGGAGCGTCACCACGCCGTCATCGACGGCGACGGTGACCTCGCGAATCCCCGGGTACTTGGGCAGGAACTTAGATAGGAATTTCTGAATGTCATGGTCCGAGACCTGGCGGTGGACCGTGATCGGCCCCGCGGAAGCCGCGACCGCCGCCTTGCCCTTTTCGCCGGCTACGTCGGCCGCCTTTCCATTGGCCGCACCCTTGCCAGCCGCCGCTATTCCGGGCAAGCCCGGCAGTTGGGCCCGGGCCACTTGCGGGAACATCAGCAGGATGATCAGGGTGGCCACCGAGACCCCGTTGCCGTCGAATCCTCGTCGTAAGTCGCGCATGGTTCGTCATCTCCGGCGCTTCGAGAAAATCCGGAACCCGGGATGAAACGTCGGTGCGGGACGTTTCTCGCCCCGGCCGATCCTCCTGGGTCCGATCATTCTCCCAGCCGGGCTACTCTGGCAAATCCCGGGCCGGGCCATCGTTGACGCTCGTGCCGTCCGTACACTACGATCATCCTCCTGAACCTCCATGAGGCCCACCATGGCGCTTCGCGAAACGCGAATCCGAGAAAGGCCAAGTCACGTGTCGATACTCGCGAGAATGCAAGCCATGGCCCTGGTCCTGTTCGGGCTCACGGTCCCATCCTCCGTGAGAGCCTCCGAGCCTCCGAGCGTGGTTCGCCATGTGATCGTCTACGCCGAGCCGGGCCGGTTCGCGGGGTGGCCGGCCAACCACGGGATCTGGTCGTGGGGCGATGAGATCCTGGTCGGCTTCAGCCGGGGCACTTACAAGGACCGGGGCCGGTTCCATCACATCGACCACGATCGCCCGGAGGAATTCCTCCTGGCGCGGAGCCGCGACGGTGGCGCAAGCTGGAAAACCGAGCAGCCACAACCCCCAGGGGCACTGATCGGCACACTCGGGATGCGCCATGGACGAATGCCCCCCGGCGCCGCGGAGGAGCAGCCGGCCGCACTCGACCGCCGGATCGATTTCGCACACTCGGACTTCGCGATGACGGTGCGGATGGAGAACTCGAACAATGGGATCTCCCGCTATTATTATTCGTACGACCGCGGTAAGACGTGGAAGGGCCCTTACGCGCTTCCGCTGTTCGGTCAACCTGGTGTCATGGGCCGGACCGACACGGTCATCAACGGCCCAGACGACTGTCAGTTGGTCCTGACGGCGTCGAAGGCGAATCGTCGCGAAGGGCGCCCGTTCTGCGCTCGGACCACCGACGGCGGACACACCTGGCATTTCGTGGCCTTCATCGGCCCCGAGCCGGCCGGTTATGCCATCATGCCGTCCACAATCCGCATTTCGCCCACAGACCTCGTGACGACGATCCGGCGACAGGATCCGCCGAAGAGCTGGATTGAGGCGTACGCGACCCACGATGACGGCCGGTCCTGGTCGTACCTTTCCCGGCCCGAGCCGGACACCGGCGAGGGCAACCCGCCGAGCCTCGTCCGCCTTCCCGACGGCCGACTGTGCTTGATCTATGGAGTCCGCGCCCAGCCCTACGGCATCCGCGCGCGTCTCAGCGCCGATCGAGGGAAGACCTGGAGCGACGCGATCCACCTGCGCGACGATGGCGGAAGTACCGACGTCGGCTATGTCCGCTCTGTGGTCCGCCCCGATGGCAAGGTGGTCGCCGTTTACTACTTCAGCGACCGCTCGGGACCCACGCGCTACATCGCCGCGACGATCTTCGATCCCGGATCGCCGTGAGGCGGCACAGGCCGTCTCACTTGAATCCCTTGAACCCTGGCTGAGATTTCTTGGACCGAGCCCGCTCCGCCTTCGTCTCCGCGTAGTGCCGTATCGCCGCGGCCCGCTCCTGCAACTTCGCGGCCTCCTGGGTGCGATCCATCCGCTTGAGAAGGACGATATAGCGGTCGATGCACGCGGCCAGATCGAGGTTCTCATCCGGGTCGAACTTCTCGTGGATCGCGATCGCCCGCTTGTAGAGTTGTTCCGCATCCTTGAACTTTCGCAGTTCGACGCAGACGCCAGCCAGTTCGTCCACCGTCGCCGCGATCTGGACGTGGCCGGGACCTATCGATTGCTCCTGGAGTTCCAGCGCCCGCCTCAGCAGCGTCTCCGCGTCGGCGAAGTGGGTTTGCGAGAGGTGAATCATCGCCAATGTGTATAAGTTCTGAAAGTATCCTTCGGGATTGTCCTTGACGTGTTTTTCACGAACCGATAGCGACCATTCGGCGAGCGGTTCGGCTTCGGCGTACCGGCCCTGGTGATACAGGGCCCTGGACAGGTCCGCGTAGCTTCTCGCCAGGAGTCTTCGGCCTTTCACCTCGTACGGCCGGATCAACCGGATTGCCCGCTTGAACCGGTCTTCGGCCCTGTCATACCTCCCCTGATTAAGGAACGTCCACCCCGAGTTGTTATAGAACTTCCAGTCGTTGAGGATTTCAATGGGAATCTCCTGAGCCCTGACGACCGAGGGACTCAAGCCGAGGAGAATCCACCCGGCCACCACTTGAGGAAACCAGCGTCTGTGTCGCATCGCGCACTCCTTGATCGAACGGGGTTCGATGCTGTCGGGGGGTCGCATGAATTCTAACGCGAAAGGAGGGTGCCAACCAATCGTGAGGTGGGCGAAAAACTTCGGAAAGACTGAGAGTCCCCGGGCACGAGCCGCGATTCGTTCCGCACTCGACTGAAATTGTTCCGGGTTTGTGTGCGAGGTAAACTGAGCGTTGTCAACGTGAGGGACGTGTTCACCACGGGCCTGGAACGAGGCCCAGGGTACACGATCGAAGCGGACGGAGACGGTCTGGATGGGAATCTCTCGTGCGAACCTGGTGCGACTGGCTATGCCTGCCCCGAGGATTGTGCTGCTGACCATCGGGCTGGCCCCGGTCGTGCTGCTCGTGCTGCTAGCCGGGGCCTGGCTCCAGGACCACATTCCGATCCGTTTCTCGTACCGAGTGGCCCTCTGGTTCCTGTTGGCACTGGAGGTCGCTTATATCCCAGCAGCCGCATCCGCGATCATCGGCGTACCGGTGCTGGCCTTCGTCTACAGCCGCGGGCGGAGGTGCGGGGCGCGGCGGCCGAGGATCGCGCGGGCTCCTGGCCTGTGGATCTCTCCTTGTCGGCCTGATCCTGACCGAGTCGGTTTGTGGGATCTGGCGCGATCGTCTTCGACAGTCGAGAGTGATGCCGATCGGGGGCCTACCGCGTTTTCGAGGCCAGAACAAGGGCCTGTGGCCTCTATCCTTGAAAGACTTCCCGCTACCCACCAAGTTCTCCGACCCGACGGGCGATCCAACGATCAACCTGGTGGTCGTGGGAGAATCGAGCGCCGAGGGGTTCCCATACAATCAATGGGTCTCGATCGGACGGCTCGTTGCCTGGCAGCTCGAGGAGGCGATCCCGGCGCGCAAGGTGCGGCTCAAGACCGTTGCCACCGCGGGCGAGGTCCTCGAGCTCCAGCATGAGAAGCTGCTGGACCTCGCCCATCGCCCCGATCTGATGATCGTCTACTGCGGCCATAATGAGTTCAGCGTGCGCCTCCCCAGTGAACGCGAAGTCGATCACTACGTCAACCAGAAGCATCCGGGCATCTGGAAACTCGTGACAGAATGGGTAGAGAGCGTCTCGCCCGCATGTGCGCTGATGCGGGAGACGGCGGAGAAGTGCCGGGTCGCCATTCCGCCACCCCGTGGCGGCTACAGGAATCTGGTCGATGTGCCCGCGTACACTCCCGCGGAATTCGACCTGCTCCTGGCCGATTTCCGGCACCGACTGGAGGCGATCGCCACCTATGCCGAGCGGCTCGGGACGATCGCGGTCCTGATCTCGCCGCCGGCCAATGACTCAGGTTACGAGCCCAACCGGTCGGTCTTGCATCCCGCAACCCCGCGCCGAGCGCGAAGCATTCCGGCGCGAGTTCGAATCGGCCCGGCGGTTGGAGTCGGTCGATGGGCGCGAGCAATCGCGGCCTATCGGCGGCTCATCGACCGGCAGCCGGGTTTCGCCGAGGCCCACTATCGAATGGCCCTATTATTGGAGGAAGCCGGCGTCTCGGACGAGGCGTACGACCACTTCATCGCCGCACGGGATCACGACGGCTTTCCGATGCGCTGCCTGACCGCGTTTCAGGACGTCTACCGCGAAGTGGCAACGCGACACCACGCCATCCTGATCGATGGACAATCCTATTTTCATGCGATAGGACACCATGGGTTGCTCGACAGCTATCTCTTCCAGGACGCGATGCATCCCTCGCTCCGGGGACAGATCGCTCTGGCGCAGGCGGTCTTGCACGCCCTGCGCGACCGGAGGGCGTTCGGCTGGCCGGAGAGATCGCCCACACCGGTCCTCGATCCGGCGCGTTGTGCGGAGCACTTCGGCCTGGACCCCAACGTGTGGAGATACATCTGCTTGCGAGGGATCATGTTCTATCAGTTGAGTTCGCCCCTGCGCTATGATCCGCAACCGCGAGATCAGCGGCTACTGGCCTTCGCCAACGCCGCAGACCGGATCGAAGCCGGCGAGCCTCCCGAATCCGTCGGTCTTCCGAACATCGGCGTTCCTGAGGCGGTTCCACTCGTCCCGATGGCCAAGATCCGAGGCGACGCTCAGGGTGACAAGACCCAGCCGGTAAGTCTTCAGGATCCTCCGTAGGGTCTTCACCTCACGAAAGCGCGAAGGGTGCTCAGTGAGGTCCGATCCCCGCGCCAGGTCCTCTCCGGTGATCAAAGCGCCCCGTACAAAGCGCCAGGAGGTGTCTTCGCATCGGGTCGGGGAAGTACGCAACCCAAAACGTCTGGCGCTCGAATTGCTTGCTTGGTTTCTGCTCTGACGACACCATCGCGAATTCGGTCAGAAAGGGAATCGGCAAAATGACTTCCGCCGATCGTAAGTCGGATGGTCTTCCGAAACTCCCTTTGCCGCGTTGGGCACTTCGTCATTGGCCTGCAACGTGCGCGCCTCGTCCCGCTTCTGGTGGCACCGCGGCTCCGGTATAGTCACATCCTGTGGGTCCCGACAGTGCGGTCGGGCCGGAGTCGGACATGCTGAGGTGGACCGGGCTCGCGACGCGATCGAGCAGTTCGGACACCGGGGCATTCTGCCGCTGGCTCAGATGGCGCCGATCCGGACATGATAGGGGCATGGGGATCGGTATTTCCTGGCAGTCTTCGCGGCGGCACCGGACCCGGGGAAGGGAGCGTGTGACGTGGACAAGGGCGTCGATCTCGAGCAGGATACCCCGATGAAAAGCGACCGGGCGCACCCGTTGGTCGGACTATTCCTCGCGCAGTTCCTCGGGACATTCAATGACAATGCCTGGAAACAACTGGTCATCCTGCTGGCGATCGCCTCGGCTGTCACCGAGGTCGAAGGGCAGAAACACACCGCCGTCGCCCAGATCATCCTGATGATCCCCTTAATGGTCATCTCTTTGCCGGCGGGCTTGCTGGCCGACCGCGTCAGCAAGCGGTCAGTCATCGTGGGTATGAAGGTGTACGAGGTGGTGCTGATGCTGGTGGGGACCGTCGTCCTGTTCCTCGAGCCGGCCGGCGGGCCGCTGGCCATGGGCGTGCTGGCACTGCTCGGTGTCCAACTGGCACTCTTCAGCCCGGCCAAGTACGGGATCCTGCCCGAGATCTTGCCCCACGAACGGCTCTCGGCCGGCAACGGCCTTCTGGAGATGGGCTCGAACCTGGCGATCCTCAGCGGGATCGTTGCGGGCGGTGCAATCATTACTGCGGCCAAGACGTTGCAGGTGCCGCTCTGGTTTGGGGGGGTGCTCCTGTCGGCGTTCGCGGTCGGCGGTCTGCTGGCCGCCTTGACGATCCCGCGAGTTCCGGCCGCGCGGGCGGAGGGCGGACTGGCCCGAACGATCCAGATCGCCTGGGAATCGATCCGGGCCGATCGCATCCTGAAGCTCACGCTCATCGGCCAGATCCTGGTATGGGCGGTCGCTAGCCTGGTGCCCGCGCCGATCCTCCCCTATGCTTCGAAGGTCTTGCACCTCTCGGAGGCCACAGCGGGCCTGCCGCTCGCCGCGCTCGGAATCGGCATCGGCGTGGGGTGTGTGCTGGCCGGCAAGCTTTCCGGAGCGAAGGTGGAATACGGGCTGCTTCCGCTGGGAGCGCTCGGACTGACCACTGGCACGCTGGGATTCGCCGTCCTGGGCCCCGGAATCGTCGGGACCATGATCATCATGACGTTCCTGGGCATCTTCAGCGGGTTCCTGTTCGTCCCGCTCAATGCGCTGCTGCAATGGCGATCGCCCTCCGACCGTCGCGGCGCGATCATCGCCCTCGCGAACGTCCTGGTTTATGCGGGGATGCTGATGGGATCGGTCCTGGCATTCGTGCTGGCGCAGGCCGGGGTCTCGCCGCGGGGTACGTTCCTCGGCGTGTCGATCGTCCTGTTGGGTTGCTTCGTTTGGGCCCTGACCCTGGTCCCCGACGCCTTCTTCCGATTCCTGCTCATCGGCCTGGCGCACACGATCTATCGCGTTCGGGTCCTGGGTCGATCGAACGTGCCGAGAGAGGGGGGTGCCCTGCTGGTCCCCAATCATGTCTCGTTCGCCGACGGGCTCTTCCTGTTCGCGAGCACGGACCGACCGATCCGGTTCGTGGTCTATTCCGCCTATTTCGAGAGGCCGATCCTGGGTTGGTTCCTGCGGTCGATGAAGGCGATCCCGATCTCCTCCAGCGGCGGTCCGAAGATGATCCTCCACGCCTTCCGCGAGGCCGGCAAGGCGCTCGACGACGGGAAGCTCGTCTGCCTGTTCCCGGAAGGCCAGCTCACGCGGACCGGGATGATGGCGCCGTTCCAGGCGCGGATTGCAGCGGATTGTCAAAGGTCGGACCACGCCGATCATCCCGGTCCACCTGGACCGGCTGATGGGGAGTGTCTTCAGCCCGGCGAGCCACCGGCGATGGCCGGAGCGACTCCCCTACCCCGTGACGGTCTCGTTCGGCGCGCCGATGCAGCCGGAGTCCTCCCTGTTTGATCTACGCCAGGCGATCTGCGAGCTGGGCCAGGAGGCCTGGGCGCATCGCAAGCGGGATCGACGCCCGTTGCATCACGAGTTCGTCCGCCGGGTGCGTCGCCACCCGTGGCGGCTGGCGTTCGCCGACTTCCAGTCGCCGCGAGTCTCGCATTTCCGGGCCCTTGCCGGCGCGGTGGCCATCGCGCGGGCGCTGCGACCGCAGTGGAAGGATCAGTCGGCTGTCGGAATCCTCCTGCCGTCGAGCGTCGGCGGCGCCCTGGCGAACCTGGCCGCCTCGCTGGCGGGCAAGACTGCGGTCAACCTGAACTTCACCGCGGGTCGAGCCGGCATGGAATCGGCGGCCGCCCAGTCGGGCCTCCGCACGGTGGTCACCAGCCGGGCCTTCCTGGAGAAGGCGAAGGTCGAGGTCCCATCGGGAGTGCAGCCGCTATTCCTGGAGGACGTGCACGCCGGCATCCGACCTTCGAGCCGCGTTGTCGCGGCCGCGAT
Source organism: uncultured Planctomycetota bacterium (assembly GCA_963845755.1). GTDB lineage: Bacteria > Planctomycetota > Planctomycetia > Isosphaerales > Isosphaeraceae > CAWJTV01. The sequence continues at coordinate 330,771 of CAWJTV010000028.1, read as the reverse complement.
GGCGCTGGTCGCTCCGATCCGATGGCTGGAACGCCTGGCCGGGGCCGACCGACCGACCACCGTTGACGACGTCGCGACCATCATCTTCAGCAGCGGCAGCACGGGCGAGCCGAAGGGCGTGATCCTCTCCCACTTCAATATCGATTCCAACGTCCAGGCCATCCGGGAGGCGTACCGCGTCCTGCCCTCCGACCGGTTGCTCGGAATCTTGCCCCACTTCCATTCGTTCGGCTACACCATCTTCTGGTTCGCGGCCAACTCAGGGATGGCCTGCATCTGCCATCCGAGCCCGCTGGACGCCGACCGGGTCGGCGAGTTGGTCCAGCGCGTATGCGGCCACGGTGATGCTGGCCACGCCGACATTCCTCCAGCTTTATCTCCGGCGCTGTGCCGCCGCGCAATTCGGCTCGATCCGGCTGGTCCTGGCCGGGGCCGAAAAACTGTCCGAGTCCCTGGCGCTGTCGTTCGAGGATGCCTTCGGAATCCGCCCGATGGAGGGCTACGGCATGACCGAGTGCGCACCCGTGGTGGCCGTCAATACCTTCGACCACCGCGAGACGGGCTTCTTCCAGCCGGGCTCGCGCCGCGGGTTCGTCGGCCGGCCGCTGCCGGGCGTCGCGGTGAAAATCGTCAAGACCGAGACCTACGAGCCGCTCGGCGCCGAGGCTGAGGGACTCGTCCTGGTCAAGGGTCCGAATGTCATGCGTGGCTACCTGGGCCACGACGACCTCACCGAGGCCGCCTTCCATGAGGGTTGGTACATCACGGGAGACCTCGGTTTCCTGGGCGAAGACGGGTTCTTGAAGATCTCCGGACGGCTCTCGCGCTTCTCGAAGATCGGCGGCGAGATGGTGCCCCACGGTCGGGTCGAGGAGGCGCTCCAGCGTGCCATCGGGGCCGAAACGCAGGTCTTCGCCGTCACGGCCGTCGGCGACGAACGCAAGGGCGAAAAGCTGGCCGTGTTGCACACGCTCGACGACGAACAGCTCCAACGCGCCCTGGCGGGTTTGAGCAACCAGGGACTCCCCAACCTATTCATCCCCCGGCGTGATCAGTTCATCAAGGTCAACCTGATCCCGATGCTCGGTACCGGCAAGCTAGACCTCAAAGCCATGCGACGCGTCGCAGAGGAAGCACTCCGTACCGAAGTACTGTCGGGTTCATGAGGTCTGCAGCTGTCTTGCTTACAGATTATTTTTTCCTTGAGTATTTGAGTAATCTTACCGCTATCCGTCGAGAAGCCGCTTATGAGCCAGAATGCGGTTTATCGGTGGGGCCGTTGCTCGAATCCACAAATCCGCGAGAATTCTCGGATTTTCCTTGACAATCGGATGCATCCTGGAACAATGAGGTCTGCCGTGGTGGCCGAACAGGGTCACAAATACTAGGGCCGAGTCACTCGTCCTGGGGCGCCTGGACATCGTTTGAGCGATTACACCGGAATGCGGGGGCGCCAACCGCTGGTCGGCAATCACCACGGCAATTTTCCTCTTCCCCTCTCGAATCATCCCATATCAACGGGATTGCGCCTTTCACCTCTCTCGAAGCCCGTTCGCTGATCACATCCAGCCATCCCTCAATGACATCTTCGGTGGCTTTCAATCCGGTGGGATTGTGACGCACCTGACCCGGCGGAATGCAATCTGCTAGAATCGTCAGTCCATGGAGCGGCGCCGGCTGCCGCCCGGCGAGTCGAGACGCTCACCCGTAATCCGTTCGACTCGGTTTCATCCGATCCGGGAAAGATCCGCAACCATGATAGCACACTCATCCGAGTCGCCGATCGGCACAAGCCCCGCGGCTAACCGCCTGGCCGGCGAAACCAGTCCTTATCTGCTCCAACACGCCCACAACCCGGTCAACTGGTATCCCTGGGGTCCGGAGGCGCTGGCTCGATCCAAGACCGAGGATAAGCCGATCTTCCTGTCGATCGGCTATTCGGCCTGTCACTGGTGCCACGTCATGGAGCGCGAGAGTTTCGAGAATCCCGAGATCGCGGCCGTGATGAACGAGCGGTTCGTGAATATTAAGGTCGATCGCGAGGAGCGCCCGGACCTGGATCAGATCTACATGTCGGCGGTGCAGGCGATGACCGGCCAAGGAGGCTGGCCGATGTCCGTGTTCCTGACGCCCGACCTCCAGCCGTTCTTCGGTGGCACCTATTTCCCGCCGACCGACTCGCGGGGCATGGCCGGGTTCCCGAGGGTGCTCCTCAGCGTGCATCGGGCCTGGGAGGAGCGCCGGGACGAGATCCGGGACTCGGCGTCCCAGATGACCGACCAGCTCCGCGCTTTCGGCATGCTTCCCAGGGGTTCCGGCACACTCGAGATCGGTCTGCTCGACCGGGCGGCTCGGGTCGTGCTGGGCAACTTCGATCCGGTCCATGGCGGGTTCGGCCGCGCGCCGAAGTTTCCCCATCCGATGGACCTCAAGATGCTCCTGCGGCATCACGCCCGCACCGGCGACGACCACGCGCTGCACGCCGTACGCCACACCCTCGACAAGATGGCGCGCGGCGGCATTTACGACCATCTCGGCGGCGGCTTCGCCCGGTACTCGACCGATGACCGCTGGCTCGTCCCTCATTTCGAAAAGATGCTGTATGATAATGCATTACTGGCATCGGCCTTCCTGGAGGCGTACCAGGCCACGCGCGACCCCGAGCTCGGCCGCGTCGCGCGGGAGACGCTCGATTATGTCCTGGGGCGGATGACCGGTCCCGAGGGAGCGTTCTACTCGACCGAGGACGCCGACAGCGAGGGAGTGGAGGGGAAGTATTACGTCTGGTCGCTCGCCGAATTGAGAGAGGTGCTGGGTGCGGAGCGGGCCAAGGCGTTCGCCTACGTCTACGACGTGACCGAATCCGGCAACTGGGAAGGTCACAACATCCTGAACCTGCCGCGGACGATCGGGCAGGCTGCGAAGCTTCTGGGGCGCGATGAGGGTGAGCTTCGTGCCGAACTTGGCGCTTGCCGGCCCGAGATGCTGGCCGTGCGCGATCGTCGCGTGCCGCCGGGCAAGGATACCAAGGTCCTCGTGTCGTGGAACGGCTTGATGATCGCCGCGCTGGCCGAGGCCGGACGCATCCTCAAGGAGGAGCGCTACCTCGACGCCGCGGGCCGCGCCGCCGGCTTCATCCTCGACCGGATGCGGCGCGCGGACGGGCGACTGCTCCACACCTTCAAGGACAACCAGGCTCGGCTCGACGCATACCTCGACGATTACGCCGATTTCCTGGACGGGCTCATGCGGCTCTACGAGGCGACCGGCGAGCCGCGCTGGATCGAGTCGGCCCTGGAATTGGCCCGGATCCTGATCGAGGATTTCGCCGATCCCGAACACGGCGGCTTCTTCTTCACCGGCCACCACCACGAGGCGCTGATCGCGCGCCAGAAGGACTATTCCGACAATGCGACCCCGTCGGGGAACGCCATGGCGGCGACCGCCCTGGTCCGGTTGGGCGCATTGACCGGCGTGGAGGCATTCACCCGGGCCGGACGGTCGGCATTGGAGTCGGTCCTGCTCCTGCTGGAACGCGAGCCGGCGGCGGCCGGTCAGAGCCTCATCGCGCTCGATGTCCTCCTCGGCTCGGCCCGCGAATTCGCAGTGATCGCCGGTTCGGATGCCGCCGAGTTCCGCGCGGTACTCGAGGCGATCGCGACACCATTCCTTCCACACAAGGTCGTCGCACCCGCCACGAGGGACCAGGCCGCGAGCCTCGAAAGCCAGGTCGCGCTCCTGGCCAATCGCCCGCCCCGAGAGGGTCGAACCACCACCTACATCTGCGAGCACTTCGCCTGCCGTGAGCCGGTCGTCGGAGTCGAGGGCGTCGAGGCGGCCTTGCGCGATCGCGGGTCTCGACCCTGACGCGCCCGTCCGGCGCCACTCAAGAGGGATTCAAAATCCGGGATTCAGGATTCAAACAACAGAATGAGCTCTATATTATTCTCGAATCCGGAATCTGGAATCTCGAATCCGGAATCTTGAATTCGGAAACCGCAAGACGTGCACGTGCCAAAGGCATCCCGCGGAGAAGGACGCTGATTACCTTCACTGAGCCGCCGGGTCCGATGCCCGGTTTCCGCGCATCTGCCAGGCCCAGCGGAACAGGTTCCGGGCGTCCGGATATCGGCTGTCCGGCGAGCTCGAGCCGCCCAGCACGACGACGATGAGGTGATCCTTGCCGCGACGGCCACTGGCCACCAGGCAGGTCCCGGCCGCCCGGGTCGTGCCGGTCTTGACGCCGTCGTAGCCTTCGATGTCGAGCAGGTGGTTGGTATTGGTCCATGCGACATTGCGGCGCCGTCCCTCGGCGTCGACCAGCGTACAGCCGTGCTTCCGGGTCGAGACGATCGCAGCGAACGCCGGCTGCGTCAGCGCCTGGCTCGACAGCTTGGCCAGGTCGCGCGCACTGGAACGGTGTCCGGGAGCGGGCAGACCGTTGGGATTGGCAAAATGCGTCTCATGCAGTCCCAACTCGACGGCGACACGGTTCATCTCGGCGATGAATCGAGGTAGCGGATCGGCCTCATCGGGCGCATCGGCGGGCGGCTTCAGCCGGCCCCCGAAGTGTTCGGCAAAGGCCACGGCCGCATCGTTGCCCGACGGCAACATCATCCCATAGAACAGCTCGTGGACCGGTAATCGCTCCGCTTCGCGCACGCCCGACGTCGAGCCCTCGGTCTGATCCGCCCGCTTCGTGAAGGTCACGACCTCGTTTCGCACGGCGGGGTCGTTCGCCATCAGCCGCACGACGACCAGCGCGGTCATGATCTTGGTCGTACTGGCGATGTCCACGGCCTCCGCGTCGCGATGGCCCCAAAGGACCGATCCCGTCCGACCATCCGCGACGGCCCACACCCGGGACGTGACGAACGGCGGCCCTTCCCGAAGATCCGGTGCCTGCTTCGGATGCACTTCGGCGTTGACGACCTCGGGTGCGGGGACTTCGCGGGTTCGCGATGCATCCTGACGCTTGGCCTTATCGACCCGCGGTTCGGGAGCAGTGGGACGATCCTGTGCAAGTGCCGATCGACTCACAGCGATCGCGACGGCGATCGCCAGGATGAACGCGGCCGTCGTTCGAACTTGCGGTTTCCGAAGAGGCATGGGGCGACTCGATCACTTGGGGCCAAGATCATCCGGTGCGACGAGCGAGAGCAAGAACGCCTGGAGCTCCGCCTGGTCGCGCGCGGTCAATTGCCGATAGCGTCGGGCGGAGGCGGTCGCCTCGCCGCCGTGCAGACGGATGGCTTCGTCCACCGTGCCGGCGCGGCCGTCGTGGAGATACGGGGCCGAGTCGTGCAGGCCCCACAGGGGCGGCGTCCGCCATTCCTCTTCGGTGACCACTCCGGTACGTCGGGCCAATGGTGCGCCGGCCGGATTGGGGTTGGCATTCGCGGCCGGCGCGTCGGCTCCGGAGAGGAACGCAGCGTAGGAGGGCGTATCGGCCATCTCGGGAGCCATGGCGTGAAGCAGCAGGTCGCTGTAAATCCCATCGACACCACCGAGTTTCTCGACGTGGCAATCCGTGCAGCCGATCGATTTGAACAGGATCTTGCCTGCTTTGAGCGTTTTGGTTTCCCGGGCATTGGCAGCACGCTCGACCTTCGGAGGCGGTAGCGATCCCACGAACGCGGTCAGGGCATCGCACTCGTCGCGGTCGAGGTCCAGTCCCGGCGGCTTGAGCGGTGGGATCCGCGGATCGCCGGCTTGCGCATGCCCGGGGACCTCCAGTCCCATTTCGACCGCAGCGGCCGAGAGGACGAATTCGCGCAACGTCGCCGTCTGAGCCTTCCAGCCGAACCGTCCGATCCGTCCGTCAGCCAGTCGTCCGATCCGTCCATTCACCTGCGGCGAGCCGGGGTGTTTCCGTCGCGCAGCCGCCTCGATGGCGGCGTCCGGGATGGCGTCGATCAGGCCGACGCCGAACAGCGGGGTGGGATTCCGCTGCGACGATCGCATGGCGATCGTGCCGTGCTGGCCCAGCACCCACTCGCGCCAGACACGGTAATCGGCATCGTTACCGTACCGATGCAGGACCACGCCGAGCGCATCGCGAAAGCCCGGATGAATCCGCACCAAGGTGCCGACGTTAGCCGCGTTGGCGTTAACAGCGGCGGGTCGGCGAGCCGGTGCCCGCCCCCGCGCTGCGCCGGGTCCCCGAAGCGGTATTCGAAGCCGTCGGGGCCGTAGTTGAACGAGAAGGCGTAATAGAACCCGGGCGAGGACTGGAAGTTGTTGTTGCTGCCGGCGGGTGTGGCCGAGATGATCTCGATGTTCGTGCCGGCCGACCCACCTCCGCCCTTCGACGGTCCTTGGTGGTGGCACCCGACGCACGATCGCTCATTGTAAACAGGTCCCAGCCCGTCTCCCCCATGGCTCCGACGATCGTTGGGCGTCCACTCCCGATTGAAGAGTTCGCGGCCCTGTGTGATCGCCTTGGCGAGTTTCGCCTGAGGCGCCCCGCCCGCATCGGCGGCCCGCGCCACTCGCCCGACTGGCATCGCGGAGCACACGAGTATCAGGAACAGCCCGCCCGCCGCTCCCAGCGCGAGTATCCGAATCTCAGGGCGCATGATCGAGGCCTCCAGGAAACTGCTCACGATGTGTGCGATCGCGCATCCTGCTCCGTTACCGCATTGTATCTCCGAATCGGTTCGGAATGGAAGCGTGAGTCTCAGGATGCAATCCCAGGTATCTCTTGAGACGACAGTAAGCCTCGCTCTATTCGCAAGAAATCCCAGCCCGTCTTGTCCGATCGGGCAATCTGGTGTACCTTCCGGATCAGACATTCTCAAGTCGTGCCCGGGCGCAACAACTACTCAGAAAAGCCGGCCAGGACGCCTGTACGCGATGACCCGTTGACTCGGGAGGCCGGCATGGATGCCAGCGACCGCGATGGAGGGGCTGCTACGCGCCCTCGAGGAACCCGATCTAGGCCGAGCCTGGAGCGGATCGAGAGCGCGGCGAGTCACCCGCTGGCCGGGCTCCGGGTCGCGCTGGTACACGACTGGTTGACGGGGATGCGCGGCGGCGAGAAGTGCCTGGAGGTCCTGTGCCGGGCCTTCCCCGATGCCACCCTGTACACGCTGATCCATCGACGAGGCTCGCTCAGTGCGGCGATCGAGTCGATGTCGATCCGGACGTCGCCGCTCCAGAAGATCCCGGGCGTTTTCCGGCACTATCGCCACCTGCTGCCGATCATGCCTTTGGCCGCGACGGGCGTGGCAGACCCGGGACGTCAACCTCGTGATCAGCCTGAGCCATTGCGTGGCCAAGGCCGTGGTTCCTCCCGCGGGTGTGCCCCACGTCTGCTATTGTTTCACGCCGATGCGCTACGCCTGGCAAGCGCGGGAGACCTACCTGGAAGGTTGGTCGAACCGGCCCGTGAGGCGCCTCCTGGCCCGAACGATGCTCTCTCGTCTCCGGCGCTGGGACCGGGCGACATCGAGCCGGGTATCGCATTTCGTGGCGATCTCGGAGACCGTCCGCGGTCGGATCGCTCGCTGCTATCGCCGCGACAGCCGGGTGATCCAGCCGCCGGTCGATGCCGCGTTTTACACGCCCGACCCGAGCGATCAGCCGCGCGACGAAGCCTATCTCGTCGTCTCGGCATTAGTGCCTTATAAGCGGATCGATCAGGCAGTCGTGGCCTGCTCCGAGTCCGGGCGTCGGCTGACCGTCATCGGCGAAGGCCCCGAGCGCGCACGGCTGGAGGCAATGGCCGGGCCAAGCGTTCGGTTCCTGGGCTGGCAACCCGACGACGTGATCCGAGATCATTACCGACGCTGCCGAGCCCTGCTCTTCCCCGGCGAGGAGGACTTCGGGATCGTCCCCATCGAGGCCCTGGCCTGCGGCGCCCCCGTGATCGCTCTGGGACGCGGCGGTGCGGCGGAAACCGTCGACGCCGATGTCGGTGGGATCTACGCCGAGCCCACCTCGGACGCCCTGCGCGACACCCTGGACGCCTGGGAATCCCGCGGATGCCGCCACGATCCCCTCCTGGGCCGCCGCCGTGCCGAGGCGTTCGCCCTGCCACTCTTTCGAGACCGGCTGCTCGCGTTCCTCGCCGAAGTCGTTGCAAGCACCGGCCAGCATGCCGTGCCGCCGGCGCCGCACCTGGACCTGGCTTGAGGGCCGACATCACCACGATCCGGCGAGCTCTTTGCGGAGACGCGAGTCGACGAGCCTCGATACCAGGTCCGCGGCCGGACGAGGTGAGGACGCCGCCTCGCGCGCCGTGCAGCAGGGTCGCGAATAATCCGGGCGATCGGATCGTCTCTCACTTCAAAGCTCCCTTTTCCTGAAACGCGAGGCGTCGGGACGCCCTCCGTCTCGTCCAGGTTCGGCCTCGCCAATCGACCGGTGAACGATTACGCGCGCCGCGAAGATTCCGATTGATCGGTCCTTCTGAGGTCGCGGGCGGACCGTTCATCAGGTTATCGACTACGAACATCGGCCCTTCTCCGAGGGTCCGGGCCCGCTGCGCACCGAGGGAAAAAGGTCATCCGTGAACCCTGCTCACCTATCATTCGTCGGAGATTGACAACAATGTGTCACAGCACAACCTCGGAAGAGACGTCGAGAATCGGGATGAAGACCTGGCTCCGGGCTGGATGCCTCCTGGTCGTGGCCTGCTCGGTGGCCGTCGCCGGCGACCGCAGTCAGAAGTCAAGGACAACGGTCTCCCGGGAATTCTACGAAGGTCGCCAGCTCTTCATGAAAACCTGGACGCCCGGAGAGCCCAGTCCGATCGGTGGCGACGGGCTCGGGCCGCTCTATAACGAGCAGTCGTGTGTGGCATGCCATCACCTCGGCGGCGTGGGCGGCGCGGGCGGGAACGATCTCAACGTCCGCATGGTCACCGCCGTCGCAACCCCAGGCAACGCGAAGCGGGGTGGTGAAACGTTCCAGGGCGACCTGGGGGACCTTCATGAGTTATTCCGGACAAGTGCCAGTATCGTCCTCCACCGGCATGCCACGTCCAGGACATTCCAGGCGTTGCTCCGCGACGTCGCGTCCTACTCGCAGGTGGATCGTCGCGGGGAGATTCTCGATCTGAAGACGTCGGAGAGGAACACGCCGGCGATCTTCGGCGCGGGGCTCATCGACGCCATTCCCGATCGGGTGCTGATCGAAGCCGGGGAGCGGAAGTTCCGCCGATTCCCCGAGATCAAGGGCCGGGTGAGCCGGCTGCCAAGCGGCCGGATCGGACGGTTCGGGTGGAAGGGTCAGACGGAGACCCTTCGGGACTTCGTTCTGGCCGCATGCTCCAACGAGCTGGGTCTGGAAGTTCCCGGCCACCACCAGGCGACCATCACGACCGCCGAGTCGGACAGCCGCTCCGAGCCGAAACTCGACATGGATGCCGAACAGTGCGATCGACTGATTCACTATGTGCGTGCACTGTCCCCACCTGTGCTCCGTACCGCACCGTACGAGATCTCCGAGCCGTCGGGTTATGCGGCGTTCGAGACGATCGGATGCACGACGTGTCATACACCCCGTTTGGGGGAAGTGAACGGAATCTACAGCGACCTGCTGCTCCACGACATGGGCCAATCTCTGGGCGATGCCGCCACCTACTACGGCAGTTCGACCACAACCGAAAGCCCGGGTGACATCGCCTCGGCAAGGGCGAGCGCGCAGTCGGCGGGAACGGCGGCGAAGACCGAATGGCGCACGCCGCCCTTGTGGGGCGTCGCGAATTCGGCCCCTTATCTCCACGACGGCCGGGCGAGCACGCTCGACGAGGCCATCCGGCTCCACGGCGGCGAGGCCGCCACGATCGCGACCCGCTACGGGAAGCTCGACGACGGCGACCGCCAGGAGTTGCTCGCCTTCCTGCACTCGCTCACCGCCGCGCCGAAGTTGCGGAAGCCGTCCCCAGCCGCAGCCCGGAGAGCCGCCGAGCGCGGGAAACGTTCATCGCAAGGTGAAGGCCGACCGGATGGCGTGGAAAACTCGTGGCCGAGCGGCAAGAATTAAAGGAGGGGGGTCTGGCTCCGGCGCGCGCCGGGAGAGTGACATCGGGACCGGCGAGGCCGAGGCAACGGCCTGGGGTCGGTTCATCGAGGCCAACCCATTGCATCGTCAACAGACGAGTGGCCTCGATGATCAACCATCAACCGCGGGCATGGACACGTTTTCTGAATGTCCTCCGGCTCTTCGTCTCATCTGAAGCCCGACGGCCGGCCATCGGCTGGTTTACCCTCCTTCTGGCCTTGCTCCTGTCGCTCAGCGGCCTGAACGTCGTCAACAGCTACGTTGGCCGCGACTTCATGACGGCCATCTCCGATCGCCGGTGGAACCAGTTCCTCCGCTATGGCTTCGTCTATGCGGGCGTCTTCGCCGTATCGACGGTCATGTCCGCGTTCTACCGCTTCTCCGAAGAGCGGCTCCGCCTCCTGTGGCGCGGATGGATGACGCGCCGACTGATCGACCGCTACATGTCCGATGACGCGTTCTACCGACTCAAGGCCCGGGACGAGGTCGACAACCCCGACGAGCGGATCACCGAGGACGTCAAGTCGTACGCCCAAACGACCCTCTCGTTCTTCCTCCTGTCGCTCAACGCGCTGGTCACGTCACTGGCATTCCTGGGCGTCCTCTGGTCCATTACTCCGTGGTTGGTGGTGGTCGCCGGGCTGTACGCCGCGGTCGGTTCGACGCTGACGATCCTGCTCGGTCGCCCGCTCGTCAGGTTGGACAACCTCCAGCTTCAGAAGGAGGCCGACCTTCGCTATCACCTCATCCAGACGCGGGAGACGGCCGAGACGATCACGACGATGCGCGCCGAGCGGACGGTCGGCGGCTGTCTCCGCTCACGCCTGGACGATGTGGTGGCCAATAACGAGGCCATCGTCCGAGTCACACGGAATCTCAATTTCTTCGTCAACGGGTACAACTACCTGACCCAACTCATCCCACTCCTGATCGTGGCGCCGATGTACATCCGGGGCCAGGTGGAGTTCGGCGTCGTCACGCAGTCCGCGATGGCGTTCTCGGCGTTTCTGGGTGCGTTCTCGCTGATCGTGACGCAGTTCGAAACGCTTTCTTCGTTCGCCGCCGTGACCAGGCGTCTGGACACGATCGTCGACGCCATCGATGAGGCGCAGTCACCGGCCGTCTCGGGCATCCGAGTCGCCGAGGCGCCCGACCGGGTGGCTTACGACGGGCTCACGCTCTGGACGCGGCGGGACCGCCGCCCGCTGATCCAGAACCTCTCGCTGGAAATCCCCTCGGGCAAGAACCTGCTGATCACCGGATCGGACGTGACCGCCGAGATGGCCCTATTCCTGGCGACCGTCGGCATCTGGGAGGACGGAGAAGGCCGCATTGTCCGGCCCGGTCCCGGAGAGATCACGTTCGTGCCCAGGCAGCCGTTGACCGTGCGGCTGCACGCTACGATCCCAGTTGATCACCAGCTCTTCCGAGCGTGCCCTTCGCGATGGGGAGATCCTCGCGGCGCTCGAGAAGGTCGGGCTGCATTCGATGGTCGAACGCGTCGGCGGACTCGACGCTGACGTCCACAGTCCCAGCGCGCTCTCACCCGTCGAGCAGCGGCTGCTGGTCTTCGCTCGCGTCCTCCTGACGAGCCCCCGTTTCGTTTTCCTCGATCACATCGGCGCGGACCTGGGCGCCGATCAGGTCGGGATGCTCTACCAGGTTCTCGGGGAATCCGCGATCACCTACCTGAGCATCGGCGACCGCCGGAGCCTGGGTGCCTATCATGATACGGAGCTCGAAATCCAGGGTGAAGGACGCTGGCAAGTCACGCCGATTCGGGGACGCGGCGCGGTCGATGGGGCCCTTGTCGAACAAACGACGTCCACTCCTGCGACTCCAACTCCATCGGGTGCACGAGAATGAGCGAACTCCTCCACGACCTGGAATCGTGCTTGCTCTATCGGATTGCATACGGCGAAGCGGCTCGCCTCGCCGAGATCGCTCGGTTCGACCACGCCAGCGGACGTGATGCCGCGGCGCAGGTCGGCGGTGCCGCCGATGCGATCGTGGCCGAGATCACGCGACGCGTCGGTTCCGCCGCCTCGGTCGAGCTGATCGAACTGGCCGTCGACGATGCCATCCAGGGCCTCCGGCCTCGTTGGTGAATCGGGTCGCCGTCGCCGTCAGGAACCGAGGGAGACTCTTGACGGGCCGATCGGGCTCGATTGGAATGCGGGACCGTCGTGCTGACAGGATTGGAAGACGAAGGGAGACTTATGGATCCGGAGATCGGGAAGTGGATCGTGGTCGCGGTCGCGACGGTCGGGGGCGTGGCCTGGCTGTCGGGTTTGTCGTACATGATCCGCGCCACGAGCGAGCGCCAGGCGAGAGCTATGGAGGCTGCCCAGCGGTTCGAGATCGAGGAGGCCGCCGCCAGGAACACGATCGTCGGCGAGGCCGAGGTCGCGGGTGTGCCCGAAGAACTCTCGGGGAAGCTAGCCGGCCTGCTGGCACGTGAGGGTATGGGACCGTTCGGCCCTGTCAAGATCGTCGCCTGCGACCGTCGCGAGCTGGTCTTCGAATCGGCCGGAATGACAGCCGGCTCGTCGGGGCATGGTCCATCCGCGGGCGTCCGCCGCGGTCGGTTCCGGCTGACTCCCTCGGGATCGCGGACGCGCATCGAGTACGCCATCGAGATGCCGAGCGGACGCATACTCCTCGGATTCGGCTGGCTGTTCGTACTGCTGGGCCTGGTGGCGCTCGTCGCCGCCTGCACCCTCATGTTCGTCTACATCCTGCCCAGCCCCCATCCCAATGTCCGCGGCCAGGCGGTCCAGGCCGTGCAGGTGGTTCACTTCCTGTGGCCGCCGTTCTTGTTCGGCTCGCTCTGCCGCCAACCCGTCCGGTTCGTCCGCGCCCGCGTCGAATCGTTGGTGCACAACCTGCCCTATTCCTGAGGTGAAGGTTGCGACTCATGAGTTGACCAGCCGGCTCTCGCCGCGCACCATCTGACGGGTCATGATGGCGAAGTGGGTGTGCATGATGCACTTCCAGGCGAACTGGAAGAGATAACGCGGCGGCCGGCCCGAGATGAGGAGCTTGCGGAGGTACCTGGCATAGACCGGCCGATCGGGCCTCGTCCGCGGATCGGACCAGACGCGCGCGAGCATCACGAGTGCTCCGAAGATCGTCAAGGCCTGGAGCACAAGGTATCGCAGAGGGCGATGCCGGAGTAACCAGGCCATCTTCGCACTCGCTAAGGGAAGTCTTCCGGTGATGAATAGATCGTCGAACCGCTGAAAGTAGCTCTCCGCATCATAGAGACGGCCCATCAGGTCGAGCCAGCCGTCGCGCATCTCGCTGACGGTCATGTGCAGAGGTACGACATTGGTGGCGATCCGGGGATCGTCCGCCGCGGCGTTGTCGAGCCGGCCTTCGGCGGCGAGCCGGTCGTACAGCGGTGTCTTGGGGATCGCCGAAAGCATGCCGGCCATCGCGCCGACGATCCGCGACCGGCTGAGGAAGTCGAACTGCCGATCGAAGACGGTCACATCGTCCTGGTCGAAGCCGACGATCATCCCCGCGTAGACCTCGAGGCCCGCTTCCTGCACCTTCCGGACCCGGTCGACAAGGCTTCCGCGCACATTCTGGTATTTCTTGGTCTCGCGAAGGGCCTCTTCGTCCGGGCTCTCGATCCCGATGAAGACGGCGATCAGGCCGGCCTCGGCCATCAGACGCAACAACTCGTCATCCTCGGCCAGGTCGAGCGACGCCTCGGTGAAGAAGGCCAACGGGTAGCCGTGCTGGCGCTGCCAGTCGATGATGGCGCGGAGGATGACCTTGGCGGCTTTCTTGTTCCCGATGAAGTTATCATCGACGAGAAAGATCACGCGACAGCCGAGCCGGTGCTGAGCATCGATCTCGGCGACGACCTGCTCGGGCGTCTTGATCCGCGGCTTGCGGCCGAAAATGACGATGATGTCGCAGAACTCGCACTGGAACGGACAGCCGCGCGAGGTCTGGACGCAGCCCATGGCGTACTCGCGGAACTTGACGAGGTCAAAACGCGGCGGCGGGACCTTGGTCATGTCCGTCTTCTCGGCCTGTTCATAACGGCTCTGGTGCTCGCCTCGCGACCACTCGTCGAGGAATCGTGGCCAGGTCTCCTCGGCCTCTCCAACGAACGTGACGTCGACCAGCCCCTCGAACCAATCCTCCACCACACTGACCCACGGACCACCGATCACGGTGAAGATACCCCGGGTGTGGAGCTCTTCCAGGATCTCACGCATCCGGTCGCGCTGAACCGTCATGCCGGTCAGGCCGACGATCTCGAACGACTCCAACGCGTCGAAGTCGATCTCCTCGATGTTCTCATCGATCAGAACGACGTCATGCTCTGCGGGCGTCAACCCGGCCAGGACTGGCAGCGCCAGCACCGGCATGTTCGACCGCTTCCCGAGGATCGGCATCCCGTGGTCCAGCCCCCAGAACGAGGTCTGGAACCGCGGATTAATCAAGGCGATCCGTGCCATTGTTGCATCCTTGCGAGAGAGATTGTGATCGCAGGTTGAACGTGGACGGGTGTTCGATTCATGCGCGGTCGGTCACCGGCCCGCCCCGGCGTTGACTCCCCGAATCGTGGCTCCCGATTGAACTGAGGAATACATTCAATAACGCATTGAGAATTCCGTCAAGGTGTCGAGCATGGCATTCTGTTGACCAATGGTGATTCGGTCCGGTAAACCGCATTCCCTCCCACGATCGAGCCTTCGGACGACCGGATTCTTCGCGTGACTTGCCCAAAATACGCGTACAGCAATGATCTAAACAATCATCACATGGGACTCGAGAACAGCATGCATTCAACAAGGCAGTTCGCTCTAAACGGAATATCCTACTGAGCGTTGCAAGTAAGGTTGCGGAATTGTTCGACGGACGTTTCCTCGCTCTATCGGAAGCGGGTTGAAGTGGGATTCTTGTCGAGATGGGGCCGCGACGCAATTCCCGACCCTGGGTTGACGATCTGAGAGGAAGGACTCTTCAGGTTGGAATGGGGTGGCGCGGGAGGTCGAAAGAGGCGGTCTTGATGGGGGCGCGTTGCCTGGAGGGCACTTTCGTGGCAAGATAGGACATGTTATACATTCGAACTGAGCCGGGTTTGCGACCGATGTCGCATCCTGGGACGGGGTTGACAAGGCCCGTGCGCTTTTTTCTCGTCCAATCCGAAATGTCGCAAGTGATTTTGATTCGCCCCGGCGCGACGCTCTATGATGAGCAGAATCGCGTTCAAGGCGTTCTGGATATCCCGCTCAGCGAGAGCGGTCATGATGAAGTCGTACGGATGGCCCAGAAGCTCTCGCACTGTCTGGGCGACTCGCCGCTCGCGGCGCTCTACTGCGGGCCAGGCGAGAATGTCATCCGGACGGCCGAGATTGTCGGCAAGATCCTGGGGGTCCGGCCCAAGCGGATCAACGAATTCCGCAACCTCGACCAGGGGTTGTGGCAAGGGCTCCAGATCGACGAAATCAAGCGGCGAAACACCAAGCTGTTCCGACAGTGGATCGACGATCCCGCGACGATCTGTCCCCCGCTGGGCGAGACCGTCGAACGTGCGATGGGACGGATCAAGACGGCGTTCCGTCCGCTCCTGCGCCGGCACCAGGAGGAGTCGATCGGCCTGGTTGTGGGAGAGCCGCTGGTGCGGCTGGTTGCCTGTTACTTGCGTGGCGAGCCGCGCGTCCATCTTGACGAACAATGGTCTTGCTGCGAGTTCGAATGGATCCAGATCGCGCCGGTGCTCCTGCGGAATGGTATCGCCTGAATCCCACCCGCTCGCGCCGGTGTCATCCCGGTTCCGGGGCAGCACGAAGCCGGCCCTCTTGAATGGTCGCGATGAGGGATCAAGTTATGGCACAAAAGGAGGGACGGTCCTCGAATGCCTGGCATGGGCATTTCGAGCCCAAGCGAGTCCCGGAACGCGTCTGGATGGGTTGCGACGGTTGCCAGGCGACCTTGTTTCGCAAGCAGGTCGAACAGAATCTCCTCGTCTGCCCGGAATGCAACTACCATTTCCCGGTCTCCGCGGCCGAAAGAATCACGCAGCTCCTCGACGCCGACACGTTCGAGGAATGGTATCCCGACCTCCAGCCGGCCGACCCGCTCGAGTTCAACGACCGCCGGCCCTACCCGGACCGTGTGAAGGCCGAGCAGGCCGTGACCGGGCTCAAGGAGGCCGCGGTGGTCGGCCAGGGATTCATCCGCGGGATTCGCATCGTTTTCGGCATCACGGACAGCAAGTTCATCATGGGAAGCATGGGCTCGGTCGTCGGCGAGAAGCTGACCCGGGCCATCGAAGAAGCCACCCGCCAGCATCTCCCGCTGGTGATTGTCTCCGGATCCGGCGGCGGCGCCCGGATGCATGAGGGGATTTTCTCGCTCATGCAGATGGCCAAGGTCTCGACCGCCCTGGGACGCTATCACGCGGCCGGCTGCCTTTACCTCAGCGTCCTGACCCATCCGACCATGGGCGGCGTCGCGGCCAGCTTCGCGTCGCTGGGCGACCTCATCCTCGCCGAGCCCAAGGCCCTCATCGGCTTCGCCGGCCCGCGGGTCATCGAGCAGACCGTTCGCGTCCAGCTCCCTCCAGGGTTCCAGACCAGCGAATTCCTCCTCGAGCATGGATTCATCGATCGGATCGTGCACCGAAGGGACCTCCAGAGCACGATCGCCCAGCTTATCACGTACGCGATGTCGTGACGATCACCTCCAGCGAGATCGCCACAAAATTGCCTGGGGATTCGGGTTCGGGATCAATCGCCGTTCGTTCATCGCGCATTTGCCGTCACGAGGCCGCCGTGGCCGTCCTGGCCGATTAATCCCGGCAGGAGGTTGTCGTGCGGATAGGGATGTCCGCGATACTGGCGGAAGGCTTCCGCCTGGGCGACTCCGATCTCGGCGCCACGGTTCGGCGCCCCAGCGGGCCTGCATCTCCAGGTACTCGTCGATTCCGTGTTGGCGGAGGAGCCAGTTGCGCTGACTCGCATGGCACGCGAGCATGGCGCGCTTGGTGGCGAAGACCCGCGAGACGTCGATGGAGAAATCGATGGGCACCGGCAGGCCTTCGCGGTCCTGGCCCGCGATCGCATCGACGAAGTAAAGATGGGGGATCTTCGCAAGCGGCGACGCGGGCTCCCACTGCCGGGTCGCATAATTGGGACAGGGCGCCGCGAAGCAGGCGTCCCGGACGAGCCGGCTGGTCATCTCATGATCGACCATGTAGTCGATCGGGGGCGCCGTGAGGACGATCTCGGGCCGGCTGCGGCGCAGGACCTCGGTCACCCTCCGCAGCGATTCGTCATCCTGGAAGATCGACAGGTCCCGGAATTCCAGACAGAGGTAATCGGCCCCGATGAGCGCGGCCGAGGACCGGGCTTCCTCGCGTCGGATGGCGGCGATCGCCTCGGGATCGTGCTCCGCACTCCCGCAGTCTCCCGGCGTCATCGTCGCGATTGTCACCACGCAGCCCGCCTCGCGCAGCAGGATGAGCGTGCCCGCGCACTGAAATTCCACATCATCGGGATGAGCATGCAGGGCCAGGATCCGGATCGGTTCCGACATGAGAGTTCCTCGAATTACGTCGTCAGAGTGGTCATCCGGCGCCACAGTTCGGTGATCCTCGGGACAGGGATTTCGACGTGTTTTGCCCCAAACCGAAGGATGGGTCAAAGAAGAATTCGAAATTTTTTTGAAAAATGTTCTCGCGTGCGCTAGCCGACCGGTGTACATTAGCAACCAAAGAGTCAGTACGTGATCGCCCGTGTGCGAGGGCAATCGCAGACTCTTCGATCGCGATTCCCAGACTTTGGAGGCGTACCATGGCCGACATGGATTCCCTGACTCCCCGCCAGCGGGAGATCTACAATTTTATTAGGAGCAAGATCCAGGGACGGGGATATGGACCGACCGTCCGCGAAATCGGCTTGCATTTCCAGATTAAGAGCCCCAACGGCGTGATGTGCCACCTCAAGGCCCTCCAGAAGAAAGGGCTGATCCATCGCGAGCCGAACATGTCGCGCGCGATTCAGCTCCTGGAAGACCCGGTGAATCCCAACCACGCGGGGCTCAAGCTGGTCGGCCGGATCGCAGCCGGTCATCCCATGGAGGCCGTGGAACAGCACGAAGAGCTGACGTTCGCCGAGTGGGTCGAGCCCGGTGACAAGTTCGCCCTGCGCGTCTCGGGCGAATCCATGATCGACGAGCACATCGCCGACGGCGATTATGTCATCATCCGCAAGCAGGAGCAGGCGCGCGACGGGCAGATCGTCGCGGTCCGGGATGACGACGGCGAGGCGACGCTGAAGCGCTTCTTCCGCGAACGCAACCGCATCCGCCTCGAGCCGGCCAACCGGACGATGAAGCCGATCTACCGGGACCGGGTCAACGTCCTGGGCGTCCTGGTGGGCGTCGTCCGCAAGTATTGACCACCGGAGGAGCCGGCAAGCCAGTTTCTTTCGGCGCCGGCTTCCACCGTGACCTGGCCCAGGAAGGATCGACCCAATGGAACGGGATGCCGCAGCATCCGGAGATCTCGTACGGTTATTCACAGACGGTGCGTGCAGTGGGAACCCCGGACCGGGGGGATGGGCGTTCATCCTCCATCACCCCGCCAGCGGCAATATCGCCGAATCGTCCGGCGCCGAGCCCGACACGACCAATAATCGCATGGAACTCATGGGTGTCATCGAGGGCCTCTTGACCCTCAAGAAGCCGTGCCGCGTCGAGGTGATCACCGACAGCCAGTATGTGGCCAAGGGGATCACTGAATGGATGCCCAACTGGAAACGCCAGGGCTGGATGCGGAAGGAGAAGGGCCGCCTCAAACCCGTCATCAACCTCGACCTCTGGCAGCGGCTCGACTCCCTCCTGGAGAGCCACCGCGTCACGGTGACCCATGTCCTGGGCCACCGTGGCCACCCCGAGAACGAAGCCTGCGACCGCATGGCCGTCGCCGCCTATAAGGCGCTCAAGGAATCCTGAATTTCGTTTTCAGTTTTCAGTCAAACACTGAACACTGCTTCAACTATGCTGAAGCTGATTGATCTTGTTGTAGAGCGTCTTGAGGCTGATGCCCAGTTCCCGCGCGGCCGCCGGCTTGTTGCCGTTGTGTTTCTCCAGGATGGCCTGGATGTACTTCATCTCGATGTCGCGGAGGGTCGGAGTCCCTTCCGGGATCTGGAAATGAGGAGGGCCGATGGACGACGCGGCGGTCGGGTGGGCCTTGCCGCGGATCGGGAGCTGAGTCGGCAGGTGTTCGGGCAGGATAGCCCCATCGCCCGCGAGGATCGTGGCGCGTTCGATCATATTGCCCAGCTCACGAATGTTCCCGGGCCAGTCGTGATTCTGAAGAACATCGAGGGAGTCCGGGCTGATCGTCGATTGACTCAGTCCGCGCCGTGAGGCGTAACGAGCGAGCATGTGATGCGCGAAGGCGACGATGTCGCCCTTGCGTGCGCAGAGGAGGCAGGTCGATCTCGAAGGTATTGAGCCGGAAGAACAGGTCTTCGCGGAACGATTCGCCGGCGACCATGTCGCGCAGATCGCGATTGGTGGCACAGAGCACGCGCACATCGACCCGGAATGGCTCATTCTCGCCGACGCGGCGGATCTCGCCCGATTCCAGGAACCGCAAGAGCTTGACCTGAACGCTCTTGTCCAGCTCGCCCACTTCGTCGAGGAACAGCGTTCCTCCGTTGGCCACCTCGAAAAGTCCCTTGCGATGTGCGTCGGCACCCGTGAAGGCACCTTTGCGGTGGCCGAAGAGTTCGCTCTCGACCAGGTTCTCCGGCAGCGCACCGCAATTAACCGGGATGAAGGCACGCTCGGATCGCCGGCTCTTGTCGTGAAGGCTGCGTGCCACCAGCTCCTTGCCCGTTCCGGTCTCGCCGAGAATCATGACGGAGGCGTCCGTGGGCGCGATCGTTTCAATCAGCCGGCGCACTTGCTGCATGGCCGGAGTCTCGCCGATCAGCAGGGGTGATCCTTCGGCGGCTTTGAGCCGGGTCTCCAGGGCCACGGCCTTGTTGGCCATGTCGCGGCGCTCGGCGACGCGGGTGAGAATGACCTCCAGTTCCGCCCACTTGCAGGGCTTGGTCAGATAGTCGAACGCACCTAGTCGAAGCGCCTGGACGGCCGTGTTGACGGTGGCATGACCCGTCAGGATGATGACCTGGGTCTCCGGACTGATCTGTCGGATCTGTCCCAGGACCTCGATGCCGGTCAAACCGGGCATTCGCAAATCCAGCAGAGCGGCGTCGTAGAGGCCGCGTTCCAGGCGCGCGCAGTGCGGCCGTTCCATCGGGACAGACCGTGACCTCATGCCCCAGCCGGGGCAATTCAATCTGCATCAAGTCCCGAAGATGGGACTCATCATCGGCGTACAGGATCCGCAATCCTCCTTGACGCGCCTTCTCCATGTCACGGGCCCTCCCTATTCTCTGCGGATTTGCTGTTGTGCGAGACCGCCGCGGGATCGACCGACGAGCCAATCACGATCAGGCAGCCGGCACCGGCTCAACGTGGCGCCGGCTCGCGTTCCTGGGTCTTGGCCGGCCTTCCTCGGGAAGTTCCGCGGGAAGGAGTGGCAGCCGCACCGTGAACGTCGATCCCCGTCCGGTACCCGGGCTGGACGCCATGATCTCGCCGTCGTGCTGGCTGATGATCCGGTGCGTGATCGAGAGGCCCAGGCCCGTCCCCTTGCCCTCGCGGCGCCGGGTGAAGAAGGGCTCGAAGATATTCTCCAGGATCTCGGGCTCCATGCCGCAACCGTCGTCCGAGAAGACGATCTCGGCCATCCCCTGGCGATAGCGGGCGTCGATCCGCAAGGTGCCCTGGGCGTCCATGGACTCCAGCGCATTGACGATCAGGTTCAGCACCACCTGCTTGATCTCCTGGCCGTCCACGTGCGCCATGACGGCTTCGCGAGGGTTGAAGATGATCGACTTCCCGCGGTACTTGCCGATATGCCGGATCATCTCGACCACACCCTGGATCAGACTCGCCAGATCGATCCGTTCGCGGGTGATGTCGTTGCAGCGGGAGAAATCCAGCAGCCGCTCGGTGATATTCTTACATCGGAACGCTTCCTCCTGGATCATCTTCAGATAATTCGCGACGACACGGTCATCGGGATTCTCCGAGCGACTCAGGTACGGCTCGAGGCGATGGTCGAGGGCCTCGGCGCAGAACGCGATCGAGGCCAGCGGGTTATTGATCTCGTGCGCAACGCCCGCGGCGAGGAAGCCGACCCCCGCCAGCCGTTCGGAGCGGACGAGCTGACGGCTGCGCTCCTGGACCTGACGCTCCAGGTCGGCGTAGGTCACGCTGAGCTTGGCCGTCATGTCGTTGAAGGCCTCGCCAAGGTCCTGCATCTCGTCGCCCGACTTCAGGTTGATCTTGTAGTCGAAGGAGCCGCGCGCGACGTGTCGCACGCCGCGCTGAAGCATCCGCACCGGCGTAAGCACCCAGCGGTGGAACAAGGACGTCAGCCCGCACAGCATCCCCAGCACCATCACCGCCGACGACCATACGATGATACGGCTCGTCTGGTACTGGCCCTTCGACATCTGCAAGACGTCCCAGAAATCCAGATGTAAGTTTTTGGCAAGCGTGCTGACCGTCTCGTGGAGCCGTTCGATCCGGGATTTCACGCCGGCGGCCGGCTTGAACTTCGACAGCAAATCGGGGACGTAAATCGTCGTCCCGGGGAATAGCGGCTCGACGGGCTCCTGATCGTGGTCGAGCTCGTTGAGGATCGCGGTCAGATCCTCGTCCATGACGAGGGCGAGACCCAACTCATCGAGCCCGCTGCCGCCCCGATTGCCATGAGTCGTGTTCCTCTTCAGGTGCTTGAAATACACCTGGAGCGCCTCGCGTGCATCCATCACCCGTCGCTTCAACTCCCGGCCATCGGCCTCGGTAGAATGCTCCCTCGGCTCATACAGCCGCAAGACGGTGGCGAAGAGATCCGTTGACGCACCGATCTCGCGTAGCTGATCACCCAGCGTCAGGTTGGTGATGTGAAAGGAGTGCAGCCCGAAGATCGAGCCGCCCATCAAGATCAGCATCATCCCCACGACCAGGCTGAGGCCGACCATGAGCTTCAGCCGAATCGGCCATCGGAGCATGACGACCTCCCTGTCGCTCAAGAGTCCTTGAGTCCTTAAGTCCTTGCGTCCTCGGCCCGCGCTTCCGAATCCCGGGCCAGACGGCCTGCCGATCGACTCCTCAGGTCCGACGACCGACCACTCACCGCGAAAGGGCCGCACTATAACAAAACTCCTCGGAGGCTCAAAGAGCCAATCATGCCCGTGAGACCATCCGACCATCCAGTCGCCCCGAGGCCGAAGTTCGCGGCGAATGTCCG
Organism: uncultured Planctomycetota bacterium; assembly: GCA_963845755.1. Classification (GTDB taxonomy): domain Bacteria; phylum Planctomycetota; class Planctomycetia; order Isosphaerales; family Isosphaeraceae; genus CAWJTV01. Next base: position 308,396 of record CAWJTV010000028.1, on the reverse strand, counting down.
AGGTTGTCCTTCGTGACTACTGCGAGAATTGGCGGAATACCTCGATCAGGATCGCCAGGGCGAGTACGATTCCCACGGCCACGCGGAGTCGGCGCACATCGCGCTGGAAGCGGAGTTCTTGAGCGGGATTCTGCTCCAGTCGCTCCAGAAAGGCGATCCGGCTGGCGATGCTGCCATGCCGCCAGGAATGCCGCGAGGATTCCATACCGTTCCAGTGCGCCACATTCGCCAGGGCATCGGCGAAGATCCGGATTCCGACCGGACACAGCGACGGCTCCTGGACGCGGGCGGCGCGGGGAGCAATTCGTTGTCGCGGTCGATGTGCGGAGGACAATCGGGCAGGTCGCAGGAGACGACCTTGCTGCCGAAGACGTCGGCCTGGCGCTCGAGCGCCGCGAGAGATGACCGAAGACCAGCCAGAAGTACAAGCCCAGCAAGCTCAACAGGGCGCCGGCCTGGATGGTCTCGCTCAGGACCTTCTCGCTCAGGAGCTTCGAACTGAACGGGGCCAGCGTGGACGATAGGGACATCCACGCGTCGCTCGCAGCGACGCCCTCGGCCAGGAGTGAGAGCACGCCCAGGCTCCCCGCGAAGAAGAAGCCGAAGTAGAGTAAGTGGCGATGGGCGATGTGCCCGATTTCGTGGCCGAAGACCGCCGCCACCTCGAGGGGCGTCATGGACTCGATCAAGGCGTCGGTCAGGAGGACATACCGAAATCGGGGTAGGACCCCGGTAACGCAGGCATTGAACATCGAATGGCCGGTATCCCACACGAGGACGTCGGTGAAGCGGAAGCCGACCCGCTCCGCGGTGCGCTCCAGCCGGCGACGTAGTGGCCCGGGCTCCAGGGGTCGCGTCGGCCAGGCCAGCCTGACGAACAGCGGCGAGGCCATCAGCACTAACGATCCGAGGATGACGATCTCCAGCGGCTCGGCCAGCACGCTCTCATCCCACCGCGGCCAGATCCTCACCAGGACGTCACGCCGGACGATGTACAACAGCACGACCGGGAGGATCAGCCCGATCGATTGCCGGGCCCTGCGGATCAGGTAGCGACCCAGCCGGCCATCCGACCCACGCTCGGACCGGATCTGAAGCGCCCGCTCGCCGAAGAAGAGGCCCCACCAGATGAGGACCTGGATCACGACATACGGCAGGAACACCAGCACGTCGTCGAGCAGGATCCAGTCCCCCAGTCCCCAGTTGCTGCGAACCAACCGAGACCACCCGACCGAATGGATGATCCATCCGTACACGAGCAGCGCGACGCCCGTCAGGAACCGAACTCCTAGCGCATATCGCCGTCGCAGGCGCGAGGTGGCCAGCCCGGTCTGCCAGACCCGGGCGGCAACCCACAAGCCCAGGCCGAACGCCAGGGCCGCGACCATGCTGATCCCTCCGCAAGTTTCCAGCACCCGCACGCCGACATCCGAGGGAGGAACCCCGGCCCTCGGGGAATCGATTCCGAAGGCGAGCACCAGCGCGATCAGGAGGGAGAGGGGCATCATGTTTGATTCAATCCGGGGCCATCACTCCTGGAGGGGGCGCGGCTCCTCGAGCATCGCCGGAGAGATGAGACTGGGCATCGCCTTGGCGTCTCGGCGATCGGGCCCCTCATGACGGCCTCTTACGCCGCGGCGGCTCCCACGACCACTAGCTGGACCGGGTAGGTCATCACCTGGGGATTCTGACCCTTGACCTGGAGGCGAAGCGGAAGAACCACGCTCCAGGTGTTCTTCGCCGCATCATGGACCGCCGCGGGCTCGGACTTCCTCTCCGGAGGCGCGAGCAATAACAGGAACGATGCGGGGTGGCTCGTCCCCGCCGCCTCGGCACTCCGATGCTCCAATTGCTTGCGCGTGGGTGGTGCCAATGCCTTGTCCTTCGATGCGGGCAAGAGCAACACATAATCCCGGAAATCGCTGACCCCCAGATGATCGCCGTTGACCGGTTGCAAGCCGTATCGCATCGTGTAGACACCCTTGGTGATCGGCTGATCCCGATAATCGTGGCCTTCCGTCGCGAATTCCAGGATGCCGAGCAGCTCACCATCGGCGAGGAACGGGAACTGGATAGCTCCCTTGGGGCCAGATGGCTTCTCGGAGCTGGGAGTCGCCTGTCGGAGCCAGATCTCCCCGACGGCTTTTCCCTCGCCATCCTGGATCAGGATGCTCTGGGCGGTCAGTGCGGCCTGTAACTCCGGCGTCAGCGAGGACGGAGGCGCCTGCTTGCGGGCCTCGACCTTGATCGAGTCCTGGGCCAGCGCAGCGGCTCCCTGTGACCCAAAACACCAAGGCGAGAACGATCGGTCTCATCGTGAAATCATCCCGGGGACTGAAGAATTCGGGCCTGGAGGGTTGGGGTGGCGATCGGGAGAGCGTGGGCGGGCCCTGCCTCCGATGAGGCCGGGCACCCCATGCCCCATCATCAATTCTCTGCCGGCTGACGCGGACACCGAGCGTCGAGTGTCAGCAAAGCGACGGGCACGTCTTGTCTCCGACGATCCCCGACACCCCTCGCCCCAATGATCAACGGGTGAAGCGACCGACGAAACTGCTGCGGCAGTATGGGTCGTCCCATCGGGTATCGAGGCCCTTGCCCTTGAATTCATGTCCCAGGGTGAAGGCCGGCTGGACGGAGACGCCCTCGGAGAGCGGCGGATACGCGATGACTTCGTTCCCGCAGAAATGGTCGCGGTCGTCCAGGGGGCGAGTGACGATCTGGGCGATCCCGGCGGCCCAGAAGGAAGCCCGCGGCGAGTGGGGCATGGAGTGCGCCGCGTGGGCCGATTCGTTCACCGATGTCCCGTGGTCCTCGAGGGTCAGACGCATCCGGGTGATGGCGATCGTCTTGACCTGGCCCAGCCGGGCGCCGCCCATCGTCTTGGCCAGATCGATCAGCGCATGCCGTTGCGGCTCGGTCGCCTGCGAGTCCACGATCAGAACGGCCTGGGCCCGGTCGGGGTGATCCAGCGAAAAGGTCGTGTCCGCCTGCACCGCGGCGGCGACACACAAGCCGGCAAGATCCACTCCCTGCCAGGAGCCTTCGTTCACTTTCCAGGCCATCACGGCCTGCTTGCCGCAGGTGAAAACCTCGGAATTGGAGAAGCAGGGTCCGGTGAAGACATCCGCGTTCCGAGCCTCCACGTAATCGCCTCGAATACCCGCCGCGACCGCCAGGCCCGGAACGAGGGTCAGCAGCGTGCACCATAGCGCTGGTCTTAACATTCGCATCTCAGTTCGCTCCCAATCGAGTAGACCGACGTTTCAATTTCGTGGTCAACAATCATTGGATTATGGGTGGGCATTCCGGCCTCAGTCAAGGGCCAGTCTGATCGTCCCGTCCCGACGATCGTTGTCGGCTCATCCCTTCATCATCCCTTCCCGAGACCGGTATCCGATGCGAATCGTTCGACAACGACAACTTCTCGCCAAGCCGGCGCGTGGTGGCTCTCCGGGTCTGTTCTGACTCCGAGCCGGTGCGGTCGTCCTCCGATCGTCGGCCCAGACTGACGCGCAGTTGCTCATAGGCTGCGGCGAGACGCTCCCGATCGTCCTGATAGGCCTGGATGTCCTGTTCCAGCCGCGCGATCGCCCGGTCCCGGGCCGTCAGTCGGCGCAGGTCGTCAACCGCGCGATCGCCATAATCCCGGTTCTGGCTCTGCAAAGCGAGCACCCGGTCCTTCAGGCGTGCATTCTCGGTTCGGAGGAGTTGGCTAAGCTGCTGGCATTCGTCCATGCGCGAACGCGGAACGATCCCGCAACCGGGAAGGAGGGTTGAAGCGAAAAGCAGCAGGACGAGGATCCGAGAGCTCGGGACGTGGTGGCAGGGATGAACCATCCGTTCCGCCTCCTTTCGGGACCGATCGTTCTCAAATCTCGTCCCATCCGGACCATCCATCCGGTCCTCGGGTCTTCACGTGTCGGATAGACCGTCTGTGAATGATGCCGCAGGGCCGGTGGAGTCGAGCCGACCCACACCGGTCCCCGTGCATCCTAGAACGGTCGAGGCGAGGCCCGAGGGCCTCGCCAGGATGCGAACCGACAATCACCCTCCGAACAGGCCGGCGATGGCTTTGACCAGACCGGCACCCGGCCCGCCGTCGCGGAATTCGTAAAGGTTGCGCATCAGGTCGTAGGAGATAAACGAGACGATCATCAGCAAGACCGTGGATACGCCCAGCAGGCCGACCCACAAGCCGCTCCATTCCGCCTCGGTATCGCGCTGGAGGACCACGGCGGGCGCGGTCCGTTCGCCACCCACGCTCGTGCTATCGCCACTCGACCAGCCACTGGTCATCTCGCTGGACACCGCGGCGTCGAACCCATCGTCCTCCTCATCCTCGTCATCCTCGGCGAATGCCGACGGGGCCATCGCGGTCGCCGCGTTCTGGTCAACGGCTTCCTCGTCGATGGCGAAGACCTCGGAGCCACTGTCGCTCTCCTCCAGCTCGAAGTCGCTGGCGGCCTCGAGCTGAACGGTCTTGTCGTCCGAATCGTCGTCAGATAAGGGGACGTCGACCTCGAAATCGGTGTCGTCGAAGATGTCCTTTTCGCCCTTCTTCACGGCGGGCGGCGGGGTGGCCGACAGCGACTTCTTGGGCGCGGACGACCGGGCCGGCCCAGTCGACTTGATGTCCTCATCGCTCAGCGGAGCCAGCTCGATCGAGTCGGCTTGACCCAGTCCCAGCCCGCTCGCGGCCTGGAGATTGATCCCCGAATCGCTCGGTCGAGACAGATTGATCCCGGAAAGATTGGGATCGGCGGCGGTCACGTCGGAATCGCTCGCCTTGCTCAGCGGCGTGGACTCGAACTCGTCGCTGGCGTCCAGCGCACTCAACTCAAAATCGCTTCCCGAGTCCGGCTGGAGGGCGTCGATCAACTCGCTCGAGGGATTCAGGTCGAAATCGCTGTCGGACTGGCTGGCCGGGACCTCCGCCGAGGAGCCGAGGAACGGGGTGGAGCGCACCGAGGTGTCGCTGCCGCTGCCCGAGCCGAGGATGCCGTGATCGGCGGTGTCGTCCTTGATCAGGGTCACGTCGGAATCGCTCGGTTGCCTGAGGCCCGAATCGGAAGGGGCCAGCCGCACATCCGAGTCGCTGGATCCGCTGACATTATCCGGCACCAGGCGCACATCCGAATCCGTGGGAAGCTTGCCCGACGTCGAAACGCCGATGATCACCGAGCTGGAACCGGTGACCGGATTGGGCGGTAACGACAAGTCGTCCAGCAGGATGTCATGCTCCGAGGAGCCCTCGGACGCCGAACCCGAAGCCTTGCCTACATGCATGGTCTCCGCGCCCAGGTCCGGCTTGGCCACGCCCAGGTGGAACTCGGAGAGGTCCAATTCTTCGGAACTGGAGCCACCCCCGGTCGTCGGGACCTCCAGATCGGAGAGACGCAGTTCGGCATCGCTGCCGAGCCCGCGACGGCGGGCCAATTCATCCACATCGACGACGCGGAAACGCAACGATCCGCTGTCGAGGAATGAGCGGACCTCTCGCGCCTGGGCCTTGGACTTGAGTTCCTCAACGCTCATGCCCAGGATCCGGGCAGCTTCTTCTAATGTATAAAACTGAGCCATGGACGTGCTCCTCGCGATCGTGATCAGCCCTGTCGCATTCGTTGGAAGTCAACTCTCTCGCAGGGAAGACCCCGACCCGTCACGCCGGAAGTCCCCCTCTTCTACTGGGTTGTATGAGTCATGGTCCGGACTCGCGCCTCGACGGCAGACGGTTCCAGACCATGGTTGTTGTATTCATCCAGCTCCAGGTCCCATCGATACTTGCGCGATGCCTCGAGCTTGAGGCTCCCCTTGGGATTGGTCGGGTCGATGCGGTAGATGGCAAACGATTTCTGCTTGGTATCGACCAGGTAGAGCCACTGGACCGCCCCGGTCGTATTGCTGATGAGGGCCAGCGTACCCCCCGTATCGTTCGCGGCGACCGTCCGGGCCGACGACGATTTCGTCGCCTCCGAGCGGCCACGACCTCCGTCGTTCGGGGATGCTTGCCGAGCCGAGCCACTCGGAGCCTGCTGGGCTGCGGCTTGCTCCCCTCGAATGCCAGTCGTCCCCCATGCGATCGCCAATCCCAGGGCCAGGCCCGGAATCCCGAACCGTGCCCACCCGTTTTCCACTCGCCCCATCATCGAAGATCTCCTCCTTGAAATCAGCTCTCCGACTCCCTCCGAGCTTGAGATTTCAACCCTCGGCGAATCGGCATCCGCACCCTCGGGCGCGGCCGCAATCTCGATGGCAACCAACGTCTTCAGTCTACCACAACTTTTCCTGAAGATGTCTCAATCCGCTCCCGACATGGTCATCAGGAGTCGATCCGCGGCCGTCCATGGGATTGCGAAAAGACATCCTGGCATGCGTTCGAGACAGGGCACGCCTCGGTGAACAACCGGCCAACGGCGCGCGAACACTCTAATTGTATAAGCTCCACGGCTTCCCGCAAGTCCAGGAGCCGATATCCAACATAAGACGGCCGCCCGGAAAATTGTTTGACTTTTCTTGAAAATTTCGCCATCGTGGCGAAAGAATACTATAGAGAAGCTCTTGCCGGATGCCCGCCGAAGCGGTCCGGTCTCCGGTGATTCCCTCCAGAGAACACCCACCCTCCTCTTTGCACGGACGGAGGTGCAGGCCATGCACGCTCGAAATCCTCGCCAGTGCGTCCTGACGCTGACGTTCGCAGCTCTCCTGGTCGGTAACCACCCGATCGGGAATCCTCTCCGAGCCGGCGAGGCGGCCCTGACGGCAGATCCCGCGTTTGGCACGATCACCATTGTGCCCCAACAAGCCCGGCTGGTCGGCCGGCGTGCGACGCAACAACTGATTGCGACCGCCCGCGCCGCCGACGCCTCGGTCCGGGACGCCACGCGCTCCGTCGAATGGGTGAGCCTCGATCCGGCCGTCGCCTCGGTCACGTCGAAGGGGCGGGTGATCCCCCGGGTCAATGGTCGGGCACGGATCGTCGCCAGGCTGGGCAGCAGCGAGATTGAGGCCGCGATCACCGTCGAGGGCATGGACCGCCCGGCGCCCGTCAGTTTTCGCCGCGACGTGATCCCCGCGTTCAGTCAGGCCGGCTGCAATATGGGTGCCTGTCACGGGACGCCGACGGGAAAAGGGGGCTTCCGGCTCAGCCTCCGCGGATACTTGCCGGACCAGGACTTCCTGATCCTGTCCCGCGAGGCGGGAGGGCGTCGCATCAATCCCCTGGCGGCCGACACGAGCTTGATCCTCCGAAAGCCGCTCGGCCAGGTGCCGCACGAGGGGGGACTGCGCCTTCGCGCGACGTCCAAGACGTTCGAGTTCCTCCATGACTGGATCCAGGAAGGGGCCAAAGACGACCCGGGTGCCACGAAGGCGGTCCGATTGGCGATCTTGCCCGAAGCGCGGGTCCTCACGGCGCCCGCGGAGACCCAGCAGCTCGTCGTCTTCGTGCACGACGCCGACCAGAAGGTCCGCGACGTCACACCGATCTGCTACTACGATTCGTCCAATCCCGAGATCGCCGAGGTCAACTCCGAGGGTTACGTCCGATTCAAGTCGCGGGGCGAGGTTGCCATCATCGCCCATTACCTCAACCTGGTCGCCAATATCCGTCTGACCCACCTGGTGGAAGTACCGGGCTTCGTCCAGGCCGAGGTCCCCCAGAACAACGTGATCGATCGCGCCGTCTTCACCAAGCTCAACCGGATGCGGATCCGTCCCTCCGAGTTATGTACGGACCGGGAGTTCATTCGCCGGGCCTCTCTCGACGTGATCGGCGTCCTGCCGAGGCCCGAGGAGGTGAAGCGATTCCTGGAGGCGCCCGCGAAGACGCGTCGCCAACAGGCGATCGACGAACTGCTGGCTCGTCCCGAGTTCTATGACTTCTGGACGCTCAAGTTCGCGGATATCCTTCGTTCCAACGGGCGGCTGATCGAGCCCAAGGGGGCTTATGTCTTCCATCGTTGGATCCGGGAGTGCCTGGAGCGGGACGTACCGATGGACGCGTTCGTCCGGGAATTGCTCACGTCGGAGGGCTCGACCTACAAGAACCCGGCCGCGAACTATTACCGGATCAGCCGGGACCCCGAGAGCGCCGTCGAGACCACCGCCCAACTCTTCCTGGGGGTCCGGATCCAGTGCGCCAAGTGCCACAATCATCCGTTCGAGCGGTGGACCCAGGACGACTATTATGGGTTCGCCGCCTTCTTCTCGCAGATCGGCCGCAAGAAGGGGAGCCTGCCGGATGAAGAGATCGTGTACCCGTCCGGCGCGGGGGACGTTCGGCAGCCGCGCACTGGCCAGACGATGAAGCCGAAGGCCCTGGGCGGCCCGGTTTTCGACGATTCATCCCAGACCCCGGACCGCCGCGTTCGCCTGGCATCCTGGCTCGCCGGGACCCAGAATCCCTTCTTCGCCAAGAGCCTCGTCAACCGGATCTGGTATCACTTGCTCGGCCGTGGGATCGTCGAGCCCGTCGACGACTTCCGCGACTCGAACCCGGCGTCCAACGACGAGCTGCTCGACGGCCTGACCGCCGATTTCGTCAAGAACGGCTATCACCTGAAGTCGTTGATCCGCACCATTCTGCAGAGCCGAGCCTATCAGCTCAGCGCGACGACGAATTCCTTCAATGTCGACGACGGCCTTTACTTCTCCCATGCCCAGACCAAGCTCCTGCCCGCGGAAGTCTTGCTCGACGCCATCTCAACCCTCACGGCGACGACGACGCGGTTCGACGGCCTACCCACCGGCGCCCGCGCGACCCAGATCCCGGACGGCAAGATGGAGAACCCGTTCCTCAAGACGTTCGGACGCCCTGCCCGTGAGCTGGCCTGTGAATGCGAGCGAGAAAGCGAATCCAATCTCTCTCAAGCCCTCCAGCTCATCGGTGGAGCGACGGTCAACGGTAAGCTCCACGAAGAGAGCGGCCGGATGGCCCAGCTTGCCAAGAGCAGCAAGACGCCCCAGGAGATCACGCAGGAACTCTACCTGGTGGCGCTCTCCCGTGAGCCCAGCGCCAGCGAGCTCGAGGCCGCCGTGAAGCATCTCAGCGGCTCGAAGGACCGCCGTCAGGGTATCGAGGACCTGGGCTGGGTGCTGGTCAACTCCAAGGAATTCTTGTTCCGACATTGACACAACACCGCACAGGAGAGTGCGTCAAATCGCCCCCCAAGGGCCGGAGGGCGCAACTCCAACTGGGCGCGGCTGTCCTGGGCCCACCCGTTCTGGGGACCGAGTTTGGAGTCCTGGCTTCAGCCGGTCCTCGGATCGCCTCGAGGTTCCGCCTGAGGCCTGGACTCCCGCAAAATAGGGCGCGACCGTACTCTCGCTGGGCGTGCCTTACGACTCAATATCGGGCCCGACTGGACCGGCAATCACAGCGCATAATGGAGTCTGGCACGCAGTCGCTCGAGATCGCCGCTCTCCGTCATTGAGGCCCACTGTGAAAACCGACGAACGCGTCCTGATCGTTCCCAGTTCGGAACTCGATCGTTTGGGCCGATTCCAGGGATTCTCGCCAGAGGCCGAGCGTTATCTCTCATCGCTCCTCGTACCCGAGCTGATGGACTATCGCCCCCGCTCGCAGGTCGAGGACGATCCGAGCCTCAAACAGATCATCCCCTACGTCGTGTTCCGCTGCGCGGAGAGCGTATTTTGTTACACGCGTGGCAAGAGCCAAGGCGAGGCCCGATTGCACCGGCTCCGATCGCTGGGAGTGGGCGGGCATGTGTCCGAGGACGATGCGCAAGGCGCCAGGACGCTCGACGCCTACGAGGCCGCGATGAGGCGAGAACTCGAGGAAGAGGTCGCTATCACGAGCCCCGGCCGGATCCGCCGCGTGGGACTGATCAATGACGATGCCACGCCCGTCGGGCGCGTGCATCTCGGCGTCGTCCACCTCTACGACCTCGATCGCCCCGAAGTCAGCCCGCGCGAGGAGGGATTGGCCGACGCGAGGTTTCTCGATCTCGGTGCGATCCACTCACTCCGGAACGAGTTCGAGACCTGGTCCCAGATCTGCATCGACTCCGTGCTCAGTCAACGCTGAAATGCACCTCGTCACGCGCCGTGAGGATCCCAGCATCGGCAATCGCTTCCTATTGCTCGAATGGTCAGCCGGTAGAGGCGCCCAGGAATCCACTCCGGTGTGCGTTCCAGCATGATTCGACGAGCACGACTCCAACAACACGGGATCCACTCATTCCTGCGGACTTGCGGGAACCGTCTTGGCGGGAATCGGCGGGGAGATGGTCGTCCGGGAAACGGTCTGGGCGGACGGCAGGGCCTGGTGTCGATCCAGCCAATCGATCATCGGCGGGAAGACTTCCCGGGGCGCGTGGCGGCTCCAGACCAGGTCGCAGTGGCCGTACTCCGCCACGTGGCCGTGCGCCTTGCCGAATAACATGATCGCCTTGTCGGGACTGCCCAGACCCTGATACGTCAACTCGGTCGAGGGCACGTCCGACATGATATCGCCTTCGGACGCAACCAGCAGGATCGGTGTCTGGACCCGGCCCAGCAGCTTCGCATAATCGATCTTCCGGTCGGCCGAAACCATGTGGCCGAATTCCAGATATGGATCGAGCTGGCGCAAGGCGCGCCGGACCGGTATCCTCCAGGGTGTAGCCGTAGAACCGCGATACGGTCTCCGGGTCAACATTCTCATTCGAGTAATAGAACCGATCGATCTTATCCATCCCGGGGGGCCGGAAGTAGCTCAGGGGACGTCCGAGCCGTCCCGGGCTGGCGAAGAGGGCGAGTGCCGCAGGGCCCGGTTGCGCGAAGCATATCCCACTGAGGCGTTTCCGCCTGGATGATCGTGCTCCCCATGCCCACGAATGTGGCAATGCGATCAGCATGAGGGTCCAGTTCCAGGTAGGGAAACAGCAGCATTCCCCCGAGGCTGTGGCCGACCCAGTTGACCTTGTCCCGTCCGGTCTCGCGCTGGACATAGTCGAGGATCGCCGGCACGTCGTAGCGAACCAGGTCGTCCACGTTCCAGTTCCGTTCGCCGCGCTCCCGCATCGGTGTCTGCCGGATCAATTGGTTGAGCCGGTCACAACGGCCCAGGTGGGCGTTCTCCCCGGAGCCTCGGATGTCGAACACGTAGACATCGTAGCCCCGCGACGTCAACTGCGAGGGAAGGTGGTAATCGGTGATCGTCCAGAACGTGGCGTTCAGTCCCAGCCCATGACATAGGATGACCGGGAGCTTGGTCGGGTCCGGGTGCTGCGGCTTGTAATGGCGAACGCCCAGCCGCCACCCATCGCGCGTGTAGGCGTACCCGTCGGTGCACGGTCGAAGATCCGCGCTCGGAGCCTCGCGCCGCATGGTGGCGCATCCCGAGAATCCTGCGCAGACGAATACCCAGGCGCAAACGACCCGCCGCCGACGGTGCATCAAGGCTAGAATCCTTCTCCTTCTGCACTGTGCTACGAGCATCCTTGCTCCGTGGCAGCCGGATCTTAACGGACCCCTCCAGGTAAGGGAACGTCAACTTTTTCCGTGCTCAGTGGAGATACCACTCATTCTCTGAGACGGAACACCGACCACTAGGAATTCAAAGGATCAGCAGGCCATGCGTGCTTGGGATATCGGCCGCGAAGGTCTTTGCGGACCTGATGGTAGGTGGTCGTCCAGAAACTGCGGAGATCGTTGGTGATCTGGACCGGTCGATGGTTGGGACCGAGGATGTGCAGCAGGACGGGGATTCGCCCCCGCGCCAGGCGTGGGGTCTCGGTCCAGCCGAAGAGGTCCTGGAGGCGGGCGGCGAGGACGGGAGGACGGCCCTGTTCGTAGGCCAGCGTGACCCGGCGTCCACTCGGCAGCGCGACGGACTCCGGGGCGCTCTCGCGGAGTTCGCGAAGCTGCTTTGCATCCAGCCGGCCCTGCAAGAACGCGAGGAGGTCGACCCGTCGCACTTCCTCGACCGTGCTCTTCCCTCGGCAGATCTGCTCGAGGATGTCTCCAAAGGCGAGGTCGTCGAAGACCGGCCAGTTCGATTCGGGCACGGCTTGTCGGAGGAACTCGACGCGAGCCAGCCAGGCCGCGATCCGAGAGTTCTCGCGGAAGAAGCGCGCAAAGTCCGGTCTCAGGGCCTCGGCCAGGAGCTTGCTGGCCTCATCGTCGTCCACGTCCGGGAGGAGATCCTCGCGGATCAAGAGGTCCAGGAACCAGAGCTGGGTTGAGCTGATGACTCGATTCCGCGTGGTGTCGTAGCGGCTCACTCGCTCGCGCCTCAAGCGATGAGGGTGAAGCTCCTCGAGCCATTCCCGCCGGACGATGCTCGCCAGGTCGACGTGCACGGCGAGCTGATCGCCGCGTCGGTCCTCGCGTGCGCCGATCGCCAGGTAGAGCTCGGCATCGCGGACGACCGAGCCGGGCGCCAGCCGGACCCCGCGGCCGCCGACCATCACTCCGGTCCTCTCAGCACCGCGCCGCTTGACCAGGCGATCGGGATAGGCCAGCAAGAGGGCTTTGAGGATCGCCTCGTCCTCTTGAGTCTGATGGGTCTCGGTCGAACTCACCGCCACGAACGCCCCGCCGGCCCAGACGGACCAACTCATCGCGGAGCCTGGCCACCTGACGTGCGGCGGCCGGATCGATGCCCCGGGACCGCAAGGACGGGGAAAAACGGGCCGAGCCCGCCTCGACCAGCGCGTCGAGCCGCACGAGGACGTCGGACGGAGCGCTCGCGACCTCTCGGATTCTCGCTCCTCGCTCGGCGGAACCGGACTCGCGCATCAGGATTTCCTTCTCCGAGAGCAACGCGGCGACCGCGGCCCCCTCGCGCAGCCGGCCGCGGTCGGCGGTCTCCAGGATCAGCCGCGCCAGCCGGGGATGGACCGGGAGGTCGAGCATCCGGCGACCCAACTCGGTGATCCGTGCGGGATCACCTTCGACGGCCCCCAGCAGGTCCAAGAGACGTTCGGCTGCGGCGAGCCGATCGGCCGATGGGGAGTCGAACCAACCGAACCTCATCGGATCGTTGATGCCCCAGGAATGCAAGGCCAGCACGGTCCCGCTGAGATCGACCCGGTGGACCTCCGGCTCCTCGAAGGCGGACAATCCCCGTTCCTCGCGCTCCGACCAGAGGCGGATGCAACGGCCAGGGCCCGTACGTCCTGCGCGTCCCGCGCGTTGATCGGCCGAGGCGCGGCTGATCCGGCCCAGGTGCCATCGGTCGATTCCCCGGCCGGCATCGAATCGCACGGATCGGACCAGGCCGCTGTCGATGACCGTATCCACGCCGTCGATCGTGAGCGAGGTCTCCGCAACATTAGTGCTCAGGATGATCTTACGCTGCGGACCCGGCCGTAAGGCGCGATCCTGTTCGTCGGACGTGAGAGAGCCGTGCAGTGGCAGCACCAGCGCGCCGGCTCGTTCCGCCGACGGTCCCAACCGAACGGCCGCTCGCCGGATCTCCGCCATCCCGGGCAGGAAGACCAGCAGATGACCACTGCCGCCGGGCTCGTCCAACCATTGCTCGACAAGCGGAACCAGCACCTCGGCGCTGGCAGGTCGGTCTTTGGGGCAGTATTCGATCGAGACCGGATACGACCGCCCTTCGGCATGCACGATCGGACAACTTCCCAGGAAGCGGGCCACCGGCTCGGCGTCGAGGGTCGCCGACATGACGAGGAGGATCAGGTCGGGCCTCACGTCGTGCCGGACCTCGCGCAGCAAGGCGAGCGCCAGGTCCGTCTGTAGACTCCGCTCGTGAAACTCGTCGAGGACCACCGCGCCGACGGTCTCCAGGAACGGATCGGCCAGGAGCTGCCGGGTCAGGATTCCCTCCGTGACGAACTGGAGTCGGGTCGCCGGGCCGACCCTCCGCTCGAAACGGACCTGGTAGCCCACCGGACCGCCGAGGGCCCAGCCCCGCTCCTCCGCAACCCGCGCGGCGGCCGCGCACGCCGCGATCCGTCGCGGCTGGAGCACGAGGACTTTCGGATGCTGCGGGGGCAGCAATCCCGAGTCGAGGAGGGCTGCCGGCAACCGGGTCGTCTTCCCCGAGCCGGGTGGCGCAACGACGACCAAGGACCCCGTTGCGAGTCCCTCTCGGATCGCAGGTAGGCATGCCTCGATCGGAAGCGTTGTCATGCAGGTGCCCGTTCGCTGGCGGACGATGAGGAATGCGGCCGCCGTCGCCGATCCTCGATGCTACAACTTGTTCGACGGCACGGGAATCAGGCGGCCTTTCTTGTAGATGTAAAACGTGCCGCTGGGTGGCACGGGATTGAGCAAGTGCGTCCGGCGTTTCGGCGATCCCGTGTAGATGAGGTCCGTCGAACGCGTTGGTCGGAACTTCACCTGGCCGGCGCGGCCGATGAGCTGGTTGGGACCCGATCCCCCGATCAAGGTCGTGTGCCCGAACCAGCCGTGCTCGCGGGTCTCGACCGAGCCGGCCTTGAGTCGGTTGACACCCCCGTGACCGCCATCGATCACCGACGGGATCGTCACCGTGGGGTCGATGGTGATGACATCGTTGGCCTTGGAACCGAAGGCGATGATGCTGTCGATGGTGTCCACCGCCGGTTGGGTCGTGTCGAGCTGATTGTTCACGTAGACCTGGAGGACCGGCGTGCTGGAGGTCGACGTGCTGGGGACCTGGATCACATCGATATAGTTGGTCCCGTGGTCCAGGGGGCGCGGCAAGGGAGTGATGATCAAGGTGTTGCCGACCACGCGGACCGCACCCGTGTCCACGGGCTGTGTCGAGGTGACCGCGATCGTGACCGTGCCCGCATTGCTGGTTGCGGACGGTTCGGACGTGTTCGGTCCGCTCGAAGTGACATTGTACTGGAATGTATCCGAACCCTTGAAGCCCGGCGCGGGGGTGTAGGTCAAGGTCCCGGTCGTCGGGTTGAAGTTGGTAACCGTGCCATGGGCGGGTTGGGACACGAGCGCATAACTCAGGGCTTGATTCTGGCCGGAGACCGGGAAGGTGCCCTGCCCGTTCAGCGTGACGGTCGTCGCCGAGTTGACGGACGTTGTCGCCGTGGTTGCATTGGCGAAGGGCCTGAAGTTCAGGGAGGCGAGGGTCGTCAGGGTGGTGGACCCCGCGTAGGCACTCACGTTGACCTGGAACGACTGGCTCGTGGAGGTGTGAGTGATCGAATCCGTCGCCGTCACGGTGATCGTGGACGTCTCGCCGGCTGTGGCCTGGGTGGTGTCGAGGATCAGGACACCGCTGGGATTGGTCGAGGACAGAGACGTGGAGTACGTCGGTGGGAATTTCGGAAGTGAGTCCTCACCACCCGAGTTGGTCGTGACCGGAATCTTGGTGAGGCTGCTGAGGGTCGCCTGCGCCGACGTTTCGGACGTAGGATTCGGCACGAGCTGGCCGAAGATGGTGTAGCCGTACCCGAGCTCGCTATTGGGGGTCCCGGTCGTGATGAACCACTGGGTGTCGTTGCTATCCGTTCCGCCCGCGTTGGCCATCGCCAACTGGTCCGTGCCGGTGAAGGCCAACTGCTGGACGTTCTCGTTCGCGAACGGGGTATTCGGCTGCCCGCTACTGCCCGTGCCGTTGGCATTGGGCGCCCCACCCTGAATCACGAAACTCGCCGAGTCGGGGAACCCGTTGATGATCCGGGTGATAAACTTGCCGGTATTATTAAAATATCCGTCGTTGGTGAACTGTTCGATCATTCCGGCGGTGTTCGGCGTCAGGTTCCCCGGGCCTGGACTCGCAGGGGAGGGGGCGCCCAGAAGCTGGAACGTGAGCGGACCGCTGAAGTCGTTGGCGGAGTTCGTCGGGTCGGTGTAGGTGACGTTCAGCGTCCAGAACTGGCCATCCGCGATCGCGGCCCCAATATCGGGGTTGCTGGACGTCACCGTGAAGGTCTGGGGATCGGTGGTGCCGGTCCCATCGAGCGGGAGGGTCAGTCCCTGCTGGGACGGGACGGTCTGGTTCGAGATGGATGCCAGAGAGGGCCCCGTCCCGGTCAACAACTGTCGGCACTCCAGAACTTCCAAGAGCGGCTGGCGGGACGATCGGCGCCCCGCGCGAGAACCCATCCCGTTACCGGGTTGTCTCGGCTGGAAGCGACCTATCCGAATCCGGTCCCACATATGCTACCTCCTGCGGCTCGCGGCTACCCGCCTCGATTCCCGTCTCCGGTATCGTCCTACCGGGTGAAAGCCCCGACGGTGACTGTTCCTCTATCGGTTATGAGGGATGAGCGGCTTAAGTCGGTCTTCCCGGCCGACGGGATGATCCCCATTTCGCGCCGACTCGGTCCTTGAGACACGTATCCACGCATGGAGTTCTCCTCTCCCCGATCCCTACCTCAGTCGCAACCCGGTCGAGCCCGTCCCTCAATTCGGAAAGAAAGTCCGCACACGACGGCAATTCCCAGAGTGTTGCCGCATTTGAGCTTGTGTAGATAATCTGAGTAAATGAGGTTGACAGTTCAGGGTGGTCCATCTATAGTCTGTGTGTAGGTTCGCAGAACTGCATGCACTAATCCTGTCTCGGCTCATCTCGCGACGTATCGCTCTTGGTCGCTTGCAAGGATGTGATCCCCGGGGACGATCCCCAGCTATTGAGCAAGATTCGATGTTGAGCTCCGATCCGCGCAGAACGACCGATGGCAGCCCTTCGCCCGTTCCCGAACGCGAGGACGAGGCGCGGGTTGACCGCGTTGAACGCCGCTCAGGCGGATCCCTCGCTCACCATACTGCGGGGATCCGGCAGTTCGGCCGAGAGGCGGCGCGGGGTAGCGCCTGCCCCCGGGACGATCCCGCTGCCCCTGCCCGGCGCACTCATCGGCGAGTTCTGCCTGGAGGCCGCCATCGGCGCCGGCGGGATGGGTGCGGTCTTTCGTGGCGCTCGATACCAAGCTCGACCGACACGTCGCGCTGAAACTGTTGCCTCCCGACCAGGCTGCCGACGGGGAAGTCGTCCAACGCTTCTACCAGGAGGGACGATCCGCCGCCCAGCTCGACCACGAGAACATTGCACGAGTCTACAGTATCGGACAGGACGGCTGCTTTCATCACATCGCCTTCGAGTACATCGAGGGTGCGACGATCCGTCAGCGCGTGGAAGAGTCCGGGCCGCTGCCGGTCGCCGAGGCGGTCGATTTCGCCCTCCAGATCGCTCATGCCCTGGTCCATGCATCCCAGCGTGGGGTCGTCCACCGCGACATCAAGCCCTCGAATATCATCATCACGCCCCAGGGGCGCGCCAAGCTCGTGGACATGGGCCTCGCACGCCGTTTCGAGCGGGGTGGCGACCGCGGCCTGACCCAGAGCGGGATGACCCTGGGTACATTCGACTACATCAGCCCCGAGCAAGCGCGAGACCCGCGCGACGTGGATGTGCGAAGTGATCTCTATTCGTTAGGATGTACGCTATTTCACATGCTCACGGGTCGTCCGCCTTTTCCGGGCGGGACGGTGCTCCAGAAATTGATCCAGCATCAGGAGGAGCCGCCGGCCGACGTCCGGACGATGAATCCGGCGGTCCCGCCCGAGCTCGCGGCGGTCATCACGAAGCTGATGGCGAAGGATCGCGACCGGCGATACCAGAGCCCGGAGCAGCTCGTTCGCGACCTCCTGGGCCTGGCCGGCGCCCTGGGCCTGGAGCGCACCACCCGCGAGCTGGAGTACTGGATGCTCCACGCCCACCGGCCGACGTGGGAGCGGCACCTGGTATGGTTGCTGCCCGCATTGGGGTTCATCGTGGTGATGGGCGTGATCTGGTGGGGATACGAGTTCACCAGGCCGTCATCGAGCTTGTCCCGTGCCGGCACGTCGGCGCTGGCCCTGGGCTTTGAGGCGGAGGAGCTGAAGATCGCCGGCGGCGCCGAAGGGGCGGATCCCCGGCTCACCCCGGAGCGTGCCGGGGCCGAGACGAAGCCGGTGAATGCCCAACCGGTCTACCCGCGGACGATCCCGGTCAATTCGAATGGGGACCTCCTGTCGGTCCTCGCCTCGGCGCCGCGCCGGTCGGTCGTCGTGCTGGCCGATGATGGCCCGTATCAACTCTCGGGCGGGCGGTCCTGGTCGGGCCGGGCGCCCGCGCCCTGACGGACGCCGACTTGACGATCAAGGCCGAGGCCGGCGTCCGGCCGCTCTTGAAGTTCGCCCCCGACGCTCGACTGCCGGATCAGCCGCTGAGCAGCTTGCTCCACTTCGTCGGCGGCCATGTCCGCCTCGAAGGGCTGGAATTCGAACTCGACGCGTCCGTGACCGAAGAGGCCGTCGCCGCGATCCAGGGCGAGGATGTGGAGTTGACCCTCTGGGGCTGCTCGTTCCGTCGGACCGATGCCAGCGAACCCGAGGGACGCGACGTGGCGGCCGTCCGGGTGCGCACGGTCCGGTCGCGGACCGGCGGCGGCGAGCGGCCGCCGGCGGTGTTCGCCGATTCCTGTCATTTCGATGGGGGTCAGGTCGCCATCCTGGCGGAAGGACCCGCCGACGTCGTGCTTCGTGACTGCACGATGGGGCCGGCTCTCCCATCGATCTGGTTCGACAACGCCCGATCCTCGGCGCCGGTCGCGGTAGACTTCCGGCTCGGGCATTCGAGCATCCTGGCGGCAAACGGCCCGGTCTTTCGATTCGACGGCTGCCTCGCGCGGGCCTGGGTCGACGACAGCGTGATCGCGCCCGCGGGCCGGCTGCCGGCCACGCTGGTCAGGATCGACGAGCCACGGAACCTCACCTGGCGCGGCCGGTCCAACGTCTATTCGCGGATCGCAGCTTACCTGGATCCGGCCGGTCCGGATCCGCAGGCGTCGCCGATCACCGATTTCGCGGGCTGGGAGCAGGGCGGATCCGAGCCCCGAGAGCTCGGCAGCCACACCTCCACCGCAACGGTCTGGGAGTCGTCGGACCCCTTGCAAGCGCTGGCTCAAGAGCGGGAGAACCCGACGCGCGTCTTCCTGCTGAGTCCCCGGCTCAAGTCGGCGACGGATCTCGGGGCGCATCAGGGCCCCTTCGGCGCGATCCTCCAGAATGTGCGGATGGCCCATCGTTCCGGCTCCGACGTGGCCGAACCGCAGGACGCGGGGCGCCGGATCGGCGCGCTCGCCGCGGCCCAGCCGCTGGGCGGTTCGGAGGCATCCCGCGTCTCCTCGCCGACTCCGGAGGAACCGTCGCCAGGCAGTTCCGCGGAGCCGGGAGGCGCGACACCGGACCCGCTCACGCCGATGGATCCGATGAACCTGCCCACCATGCCGCCGATGGCGACGCCGGCCGGTGCCACGCCCGCGGAATCCGAGGTGACGGGGTCCGTCGCAGCGGGGACTTCGCCCGCGCCGGCGCCCCCGGCCCGCGAGGAGCCGGCGAAGGTCGATGCCGAGAAGACCGGCGCCGCGGTCCGTCCGGCTGTAATCGGGTCGTCGGATGAGGACGTGATCCGTAGCGTCGATCAACTGCTCTCAAGGTTGAAGCAGCTCGGACGGCAGGGGGGGATTCTGCGAATCGCGGCCGGCGCGGACCTCGAGTTACCCACCCTTGCGATCGAGAGCACGGGCGGATACCAATTCGTCGCCGTGCCGGGCACGGTCCGGCCGCGTCTTCGCTTGAGCCCGCCCGAGATGCCGCCGCCGTCGCCCGCCAATTGGATTGTGATGCTGAACCTCCGCTCGGGTTCGCTCCTCCTTCAGGGGCTCGACCTCGTGATCACCGATCAGGACGCGCCCCGCGGCGATCGCCTGGCCGCAATCGGCCTGCTACCCGGTACCGAGCTGACGATCTCCGACTGCACGCTCACGGTGGCCGTCCCGCGCCCGTCAGCCTCGTTATTCGTCCTGCAAGCGCCGGCCGATTCCGAGCCGCCCGGCCCCGCCGACCCGGCCGCCGGGCGTGGCGCCGTGATTCAGATCCGCGACAGCTTCCTGCGATCCGGAGGTGATGGCGTCCTCGTCGGCTCGGGACGCGAGCTCAGTCTGAACCTCACCAACGCGCTACTCGGCACCGAGGGCAGCATGCTTCACGCGCTCGGCAGTCCCCGCCGTCCGCCCGCCGATTCCCCCGCCCTCAAGGTCCGGATCGATCAGGTCACCGCACAGGTCAAGGGAGGGCTCGTCCATCTCGAAAGCACGCCCGACGATCCCGAGCTGGCGCCCGTGAATTTCCGCGCCGAGAACGCAATCGTCAGCACCACCGCCGGCGATGATCCGCTCTTCCGCATCGAGGGTCAGGTCCGCGTCGAGGGCCAGGATCAGCTCGATCCGCTCGGTGACAAGATCCGCTGGGAAGCTCGAAGGGTCGCATACCATCGGATCAAGACCTATCGGCGTGACGAGATCGTCCAGACCGGCAGTCTTCCGCGGACCTACGATCGGGAGAACTGGACGAGGGCCTTCCTCCCCAAGGACGAGTTGCCTATGGTCGGCGACGTGAAATTCCTGCACGAGGCGGACGCCGCGCTCGCGGCCTGGAAGCTCGATCGCGACGATCTTCGCCTCGCGCCGCTGAGCCCCGCCGCACAAATCGGCCCCGACTTCAACAGGATCCCGCCTCCGCCTCCCGACGACGACCTCTGAGAGAATTTGAAAGAATCGGATAGAAGATCTTATGTTCAAGATTTAATAAATATAATGCCTTTCACCGCGGTACGGCGCCTCCGATCGCCGCCAGCCAACTCTCAGCACCGGCACGATTCCCGGCCGACAGACAGGCACGAGCCGCTTCCAGGTCCCTCAGGTGATCGGCTCGGAACGGCACGGGCTCTCCGGGAGAGGGAGGGTTGGGCACGAGCCGTTCGGCGATCGTGGCGACCAACCCCGAGACCCCCGTGCCGCACTCGGCCGAGACCATCGCGATGGCGGGGAACCCCGCGCAGTCCTCGGACGAATCCCAGGCAGGGGGCAGGTCGGACTTGTTCGCCACCAACAGGGCGCGTGCGTTCGATCCGATCAACTCGCGATCCATCGGCTGGAGGGACTCGGATCGGTCGAGGACCAGGAGGACAAGGTCCGCCTCTTGTTGTTGGCGTCGAGCGCGCGCGACCCCCATGCGCTCGATGGCATCATCGGTCCCGCGGAGTCCCGCCGTGTCCGCAAGTTCCACGGGCCAGCCGTCCACGGCGGTTCGGAAGGTCACGATGTCCCGCGTCACGCCCGGCGTCGGGTCAACGATCGCCCGCGCGAAGCCGGCCAATGCGTTGAACAACCGGCTCTTTCCGACATTAGGCCGGCCCGCGATGACAACTTTCCATCCGTCGATCAGCCTCAGACCGACATCCGCTCGGCCGATCAGCGCGTCGAGTCTGGCCAGGGTCGATCCTGTCCCAAGTTGCATTTCGAGGCGCAGCCGGTCCAGCTCTCCCCGAAGAACGCCTTGCGCCTGATCCAGCAGGATCTCTGCGGTGCGCAAGGTCGGCGCCTGGGGCAGGTCGACGAGGGCCTGGGCGGCGATCGGATCATCGGACGACTTCGACCCCGACTCGCTGCCGGTCCAGGTCAGCGCCCCCGCCGCCTCAAGGGCCGAAACGACCGATCGGACAGCCGCGGTCCCTCCGTGAGTCTGAATTTCCACGGTCGGTGTCACAGCGGGGATCCGCACGGCGACGACTTCGTCGCCCCGGCCGAGCCCCGATCGTCCCAGCCGCAACCGGCCTGGCGGCGTTTCCGCCAGCGAGTTTCCCCGCGATGGCCGGAAGACGGCATCCACGACCGCAACCGCTCGCTCTCCCCATACGCGCACGACCGCGATCGCGCCGCGGCCCTCCGAGGTTATGATGCGGACGAAGGCATTCATCAGAAGAAGCTCACACTTTACCGGGATGAGGCCCGCCCGAGTCCATTACCCCATCATAGTCGGGCCGGCTGGTCCCTTGAACTCCTAACGCGGCCTTCGGCCGCAACCCAATCGGGATTCCGGATTCGCGATTCCGGATTCCCGAAGGGGAAGGATCCGGGAATCCGGAATCGCGAATCCGGAATTCGGAATCCCCAGAGGCGCGGAGGGCGCAGGGATCCTACGGAGGAAGATTCTACTCTAACCACGAATTACACGAAAAAAAGAGTCTCTAGCAACGAGACCGGGTGATAGGAACTCGTTCCCACGCTCCTGCGTGGGAATGCCGTCTTGGCCGCTCTGCGGCCCCGGCGACGCGGAGCGTCGCACCCGGACGTTCCCACGCAGAGCATGGGAACGAGGATCCCGATGGTGTGAGGACGAGGCCTTCCTTCCTGAGCCCGGTTCCGTTGCTACAGTCTCGAAAAAAACGAAACTTAAAATAATCGAGAATCGGCTCTCCATCTCCTTCACCCTGTGTATTTCGTGTATTTCGTGGTTTAACTCCTCAAGGGAAAAGGGTCAAGAACTGTGAGGGTCCGGGTCGTTTTAGGCGCTCTTAGAAGCGGACGGTACGAAAGCTGGGTTGCTCGATCCGGCCGCCGGGGAACCTGTCGCGGATGCCGCCCCGGAGCGCGTCCATCAGGTCCTCGTGGGGGTGCTCTTGCGCCGGCTCGTCCAGCCACTCGCCGCCGCGCTGGGCGCGGGCATAGTTCTGGAAGGCCGTTTTCAAAGCGATGCAGCGCGGATGGATGAGCAAACAGTCCGTATCGAGCAGGATCTCGATCTGATCGAGGCCGTCGACCACCCGGTGGCTCGGCCACCGCTCCGTGATCCGCGAGCCGAAGATGCGCTCGAACTCACCGTAGGCCGCCGGGCCGATGCCGGTGCGTGCGCTCGCGGCCGGGTCGAGGCGGACCGTGTGGATCTGACCGCGGCACGGCAGTTCCTCGGCGCGCGCCTTGATCCGCCTGGCGTTCGCCTCGGAGACCAGCCCCTGAGCGTGGTAGTCGCCGAAGACGGTGACGCGATGCTTATTGGGCCCGATCTCGCGGACCTGGAAGAACACGGCGCCGACGTGCCGGGAGACGCCGCAGTCGATGGCGAGGTGCACGGGGAATCGGTAATCGTACTCGGCCTTCTCGGTGACGTGCCTGGCAACGTTGAACCCGGTGAACCAGGCGCCATCGCTGACGTCCAGAATCTCGGCATAGATCTCCTGCTGGCCCAGGCGCGTCCCTTCGTAGGTGGCCACGATTCTCTCGAAGAACTCCGGCGCCAGGTTCGGCCGGTTCTCATGCGTCGAGCCCCTGACGAGGACCGTCATGGGATCGGCCAGCAGGGCCTTGATCAGTCGAACGGGTTTGGGGGTCGTCGTGACACAGACACGCGGATTCACCCCGAGCCGCAGTCCGAACATCAGGTTGTCCCAGGCCTGAGGCTTGCGCCAGGACGCGACCTCGTCGACCCAGGCCGCCTCATGTTGGGGGCCTCTCAACCTTTCGGGCTCATCCGCGGAATAGGTCGTGGCGATCGTTCCGCCGGGCCAGGTCAACCGCCGCCGGGACGGTTCATAGGTCGGCCGGCACCACGGCGGACTGATCGCGAGGATGCCGGATTCTCCCTCGATCATGACGTCGCGGGCATCGGAGGCGGTCAACGCCACCAGGGCGATCCGTCGAGCCTGGCGCGACTCCGCCAGGCTGCGGACCCACTCGGCGCCGGCGCGCGTCTTCCCCCAGCCGCGGCCGGCCAGGACCAGCAAGGTTCGCCAGTCGCCGGCCGGCGGCCGCTGGGAGAGCCGCGCGCGGGGATGCACCCGGCACTCCCCCGGCGGCAGGCCGCACGGGCAAGATTCGCCGTACCAATCGAAGCTCGCGACATCACCGGACTGGTCTGACAGGATCGGTTCCTCTTCGATCCGGGCGATCCGCGCCCGGAAGCGTTCAAGGGCCTGGCGCACTTTGCTGCTCCTCACGCGGCCTTCGGCCGCAACCCAATAGCGATAAACCCGAAATCACGGATCCCCAGGACGCACCGACGCGCAGGGATCCTGCCGAGGAAGACTCTGACGGAGGTGGGCTCTATTCTCAGGATGCCGCAACTTTCCAAAAGCGTTAATGCAACTAGCGCCGAATGACGACAATCTCTCGATGCAACTCTTGACAAGATCAGGACATAAAAATTTCCGCAAAAAAATTTCGCCGGGGGATTGCGAACCCCTCCATCGCGTTCCCGCCCGGGGTCTCGGGGCATTCCGGGAGGAGTCCGGCGGCCCGTCGTGGACGACGACTTGACCGTTGAGGGGAGACGGATACCGTCAGTCGCCGCGCGCGTCGTATCATGGGAGATCCTCCAGCCGAGGTAATCGTGACGCTCGGGACGATCTCTTTGAGTTTCGCAGAGGGGAGAAGCACCGTGCTTGGCACCGGGATTCGTGGGCGCCTCGAGCGGCTCACATGCATTGCGTGTCTATCGCTCTCGACGATCGGCGCGAGTGCGAAGGGGGCGACGACCGCGAGCGGTCCCAACATCCTTCTGATCATGACCGACGATCAGGGCTACGGCGACCTGGGATTCCACGGCAATCCCAAGATCCGGACTCCGCACCTGGATGGATTTGCCCGCGAGAGCGTGCGGCTCAAGTCGTTTTACGTCTCGCCCGTCTGCTCTCTGACCCGGGCCAGCCTGATGACCGGTCGGTATAACTACCGCACCGGCGTCGTGGATACTTACGCGGGTCGCTCGTTGATGCACCCGGATGAGCAGACGCTCGCCGAGATGCTCGCGGCGGCCGGCTATCGGACCGGGATCTTCGGCAAATGGCACCTGGGCGATAATGCGCCGTTGCGAGCTATCGATCAGGGTTTCCAGGAGGCGCTGGTCATCCGAGGCGGCGGCATCGGTCAGGCGTCCGACCCGCCGGGCGGCAGTCACTATCACGACCCGGTGTTGCAACACAATGGCCAGTCGCAGAAGTGCCAGGGTTATTGCAGCGACGTCTACACCACCGCGGCCATGGAGTTCCTGGGCACGCCCAGCGACCGCCCCTTCTTCGCCTACCTGGCGTTCAACTGCCCCCACGAACCGCTGGAGGCCCCCAAGGCCGAGCTGGAGTCCTATCGCTCGGTCAGCCTCGCGCCCGGCGAGTTTCCGCAACTCGGCCGGCCGATCCCCGCCTCGTCGATCAGCCCCACTGAGGCGATCGCCAAGGTGTACGCGATGATCACGAACATCGACTCGAACGTGGGCCGAGTCCTCTCCGCCCTCGAGGCGCGTGGGCTGGCTCGAGACACGATCGTCATTTTCCTCACCGATAACGGCCCGGCCAACGTTCGTTTCAACGCGGGCCTCCGCGGCTGGAAGGGGACGGTCTACGAGGGAGGGATCCACGTCCCCTGCTACATCCGCTGGCCCGGCCATTTCCCGGCGGGACGGGTCGTCGATCGGATCGCCGCCCATATCGACATCGCCCCGACCTTGCTGGAGGCCTGCGGCGTCTCGCCGCCGGCCGGCCTCCGTTTCGATGGCCGGAGCCTCATGCCGCTCCTGAGCGGGGCGCCGGAAGTCGCCTGGCCCGACCGTACGCTTTTCTTCCAGTGGCATCGCGGAGACCAGCCCCAGCCCGATCGCGCGTTCGCCGCGCGTTCTCAGAAGTATTCGCTCCTGCGCCGCGAGCCCCCGCTCGGCAATCTCAAGGTCCCCCCGCTGGAGCTCTACGAGATGGAGAGCGACCCCTGGCAGGAGCATGATCTCGCCGCGAAAGTGCCCCAGATTGTCGAGAAAATGCACGCGGAGTACCTGGACTGGTTCAAGGACGTCTCCTCGTCGCGCGGGTTCGGGCCGATCCGCATCGCCATCGGCGGCGATCGGGAAAACCCGACCATCCTGACGCGTCAGGATTGGCGCGGACCTCGCTCCGGCTGGGGCGTCAATGACCTGGGCCACTGGGAGGTCGTGGTGGTCCGTGACGGCCGGTTCGACGTGTCCCTGCGCCTCACGCCCCGACGCTTCCCGACGGTTGTGCACCTGACAATTCGGGGCGTGGAACGCGAGCTGAAGCTCGATCGCGAGGCGTCCGAGTGCACCTTCCGGGACGTCCCTTTCACCGCGGGGACGGGCCGCTTCGAAGCCTGGGTCGAGGGCAATCGCGCGACCGCCGGGCCGCTCGACGTCACCATCCGGCGCCTCCCTGCGTCTCCTTGACCATGTTGCAAATCGAGGCTCCACCTCCGATACTGGCAGCGGTCGCAACGGTAGGGGTGGACCGTTCGAACGAGCCCGAAGCCAGCGGCAGAACCGCCTCCAGGTTTATGATTAATATAATGGTATGCGAGCAATCGAGTATGAATCGTCCGGTGTCCACAGGCATGGGAGCCCGACCGGCGATTGTCCTCGTCGCGATCGTGGGCGTTGCCCTGGGCGGATGCGAGTCCGGCCGGCAGCCATCCGGGACGTCTCGTTCGAGTGGCGTCCCAGTCGAAGAGTCCTCAGACTGGGCCGATTCTCGCGATTCGGATGCTGATGGCCTCGCCAGATCAACGTCGATCGCGGCGCGGCCGAAACACGCCTCGGTCCCTGGTGCATCGAGCGGGATCGCGCCGCCGGCGTCGCCGAACGCCGAGGCTCCGGCACCGGCGGGGATGGTCTGGGTCTCGGGAGCCACATTCTGGATGGGTGCTGACGACGCTTCCAGGCTGGACGCCAAGCCGGTGCACGAGGTGACCCTGGATGGTTTCTGGATGGATCGGACCGAGGTAACCAATCGGCGGTTCGCCCGGTTCGTGGAGGCGACCGGTTACGTTACGGTGGCGGAACGGAAGCCGGACGCCAAGGACTTCCCCGACGCGCCGCCGGAGAAGCTCGTCCCCGGCTCGCTGGTCTTCACGCCGCCCGCCGGCGAGGTCTCGTTCGACAACCCGCTCGTCTGGTGGCGTTACGTCCCTGGCGCCAACTGGCGTCACCCCGAAGGGCCGGAAACCACGATCGAGGGGAAGGACGATTATCCCGTCGTGCAGGTCTGCTGGGACGATGCGGCGGCGTATGCCCGCTGGGCGGGCAAGCGCCTCCCCACCGAGGCGGAATGGGAGTACGCCGCGCGGGGCGGGACGGAGCGGACTCCGTTCGTCTGGGGCAATACACTGAAGCCCGGCGAGAAGTGGCCCGCCAACATCTGGCAGGGACGATTCCCCGCCCGCAACACCGCCGAGGACGGCTATTCCCGGACGGCCCCGGTGGCCAGCTTCCCGCCCAACGGATTCGGACTCTTCGACGTCGCCGGGAACGTCTGGGAATGGTGCTCCGACTGGTACCGCCCGGGATACGACATCACTCAGACGCGGAACCCGCAAGGACCCCCGTCGAGCCACGACCCGGACGAGCCCGGAGTTCGCAAGAAAGTCCAGCGAGGCGGCTCGTTCCTGTGCACCGACGAATACTGCACAAGCTACCGCCCCGGCGCCGGGGCAAGGGATCGACCGACAGTGCGGCATCTCACGTGGGATTCCGATGCGTCTTGTCCCCTCCGCGGTCGAACCACCCCGGCGGCGGGGAGTGAACGGTCGCGATCATCCCGTTCACGATCGCGCCAGGACGCGCGTGACGGAAGGGAGACGATGAGCCGGTGCCTAGCTGGATCAACGCGGGATACTCCTGGATCTCCTCCGAGCTCTTGACCCACCTGGGATTCCTGCTGGCCCTGGTCTTCCTGGCGAATCTGTTCCGGCAGAAGCGCTCTCCCAGCAGCACAATCGCCTGGCTCCTGATCATCTTGTTGCTGCCCTACGTCGGGGTGCCCCTGTATGTGATGCTCGGGGGCCGGAAGATGAATCCGATGGCGCGGAGGAAGGCCCGGATTTACAGCCCATCGCCCGAGGCGGGAGTGCCGTCGAGCGAGGACGGGATCGAGCGCCTGCTGGCGTCGTACGGCGTACCGCCGGCCCGCGCGGGGAATTGCGTCGAGGTCGTGCTGGACGGGGTCGATGCCTATCAGCGCGTGATCCGGCTGATCGATGAAGCACGATCGACGATCCACATCACCACCTACATCCTCGGCAACGACGAGGGCAGCCGTTCGATCCTGGGACGACTGACCGAGCGGGTGTCCGAGGGGATCGTGGTGCGGCTCTTGATCGACGATCTCGGATCGTGGCGTCTCCGCCGTCGCGTACTGGCCCCCCTGATCGAGGCCGGCGCAGGTGGCCTTCTTCATGCCGGTGCTCCACGTTCCCTTCCGGGGGCGGGCGAATCTGAGGAACCATCGGAAGCTCCTCGTCGTGGACGGCCGGATCGCGCTGACCGGCGGCATGAACCTGGCCTGGCCGTACATGGGGCCACCGGCATGCTGTGACCTCTGGCGCGACATCGCGGCCGTGGTGGAAGGACCGGCGGTCTCCGACCTGGAGGCCGTGTTCACCTCGGATTGGTCGTTCGCCAAGGGATCGGGGCCGGAGCCGGAACCGGCGCCCGCCGTCGACAACCAGGACGATCCGACCGGCGCGACGGCGACCGTCCAGGTGGTGGCGAGTGGTCCCGATGTTGCCGGCGATCCCCTCTATGAATCCTTGCTGGCCTTGATCTTCGCGGCCAGCAAGCGGATCTGGGTGGTTACTCCCTACTTCGTGCCCGATGAGATGCTCGCGCGCGCCCTCAACCTCGCCGCTCGTCGTGGGGTCGACGTCCGGCTGATCGTACCCGCGCGCTCGAACCATATCTCGGCGGATCTCGCCCGTGCCAGCTATCTCCGCGATTTGCATAACGAGGGCGGGAAGGTGATGCTCTATTCACCGGTCATGATCCATGCCAAGGTCGTCATCTTCGACGAGGAGCTCGCGGTCATCGGCTCGGCCAACATGGACATGCGCAGCTTGTTCCTCAACTACGAGTTGGCGCTCTTCGTCTGGTCGCGATCGCAGGTCGAGGAGATCGCAACCTGGGCGCGGGGGCTGATGGCCCATTCCCAGCGTGAGTTGCCGCAATCCGGTTGGCCGCGCGAGATCGCCGAGAATGTCGTGCGGCTCCTCTCCCCACTCCTGTAGCTGCATCGAATGTCCGGGTGAG
The DNA here is from genome assembly GCA_963845755.1 of uncultured Planctomycetota bacterium. Taxonomy (GTDB): domain Bacteria; phylum Planctomycetota; class Planctomycetia; order Isosphaerales; family Isosphaeraceae; genus CAWJTV01. The sequence goes on along the minus strand of CAWJTV010000028.1, from coordinate 279,581 downwards.
TGCGTGCCATCGTGCATGGTGCCGTGTCGACCGGCCTTGTCCATGGGGGGGGTGACGGATATGATTAACCGACTTCGAAGAACCGCGATGAAGCTCGCCTTTATGGCACGTCCTCGATGGAAGATCCATACCGGCCTGCCCGAACCAAGACCGTCCGAGAACCTATGAAACGACGCGACGACATTCGTAACGTAGCCATTATTGCCCACGTCGACCACGGCAAGACCACGCTGGTCGATGCGATGCTGCGCCAGAGCGGCCAGTACCGCGCCTCGCAGCTCCAGGGCGAGCGGATCCTCGACTCCAACGACCTGGAGCGCGAGCGCGGCATCACGATCCTCGCCAAGAACATCGCGATCAACTACGGCGACATCAAGATCAACCTGATCGACACGCCGGGCCACGCCGATTTCGGCGGCGAGGTCGAGCGGACCCTCCAGATGGCCGACGGGGCGCTGGTGCTGGTCGACGCGTTCGAAGGGCCGATGCCGCAGACCAAGTTCGTGCTCCGCAAGGCGTTCGCCTGCCACATCCGGCCGATCGTTGTGATCAACAAGATCGACCGGCACGATGCGCGGCCTAACGAGGTGCTCAACGAGGTCTTCGACACCTTCGTCGAGCAAGGGGCCGAGCGAGGAACAGCTCGATTTTCCCTACATCTTCGCGTCGGGCAAGGCCGGCTTCGCCTCGCACGAGCCGACGGCGACCTCGGGTGACGTCCGGCCCCTCTTCGACATGATCGTCCAGCACGTACCAGGACCAGAGGTGGACCCGGCCAGTGCCTTCCGCATGCTCTGCACGACGATCGATTTCTCCGAGTACGTCGGCCGGATCGCCATCGGCCGGATCGCCGCCGGCTGCGTCCGGCGCGGGCAGAAGGCCGTACTGATGAAGGCCGGCAACCGGAACGTGTCCGGCTCCATCGACAACCTCCTGGTCTTCGACAAGCTCGGCCGCACGGAAGTCGATTCGGCCGAGGCCGGCGACATCGTCGCGATCGTCGGCCTGGGCTCGGTCGACATCGGCGACACGATCGCCGATCCGGAACAGCCGACGGCCTTGCCCCGCATCGAGGTCGACGAGCCGACCTTGAGCATGCTCTTCACGGTCAACGACTCGCCGCTGACCGGCGAGGGCCAGTACCTGACGTCTCGCCACCTCAAGGAACGCCTGGAGCGGGAGCTGGAATCGAACGTCGCCTTGCGCGTCGAGCCGACCGAGGAACGCGACTCGTTCACGGTCTCGGGCCGGGGCCTCCTCCATCTGTCGGTCCTGATCGAGACCATGCGCCGCGAGGGTTACGAGCTGGCCGTGGGCAAGCCCGAGGTCATCTTCCGGACGATCCAGGGTGCGACGTGCGAACCCTATGAGTTCCTCGTGGTTGACGTCCCTCACAGCCACATCGGGCCGGTGATCGAGCTGGTCGGCATCCGGCGGGGCGAGATGACGAAGATGGACGTCAAAGGCGCCTACGCCCACCTCGAATTCCTGATCCCGGCCAGGGGACTGATCGGCCTGCGCAACCGCCTGATGAGCGCGACGCAGGGCGAGGCCATCATGCACCACAACTTCCACGACTATCGGCCGGTCAAGGGCGACGTGCCCCGCCGTCCCAACGGAGTCATGGTCAGCCTGGTGCGAGGCCAGGCCGTCGCCTACGCGATGGACAACCTCCAGCAGCGCGGCACGATGTTCATCCAGCCCGGAGACGATGTCTACGAGGGGATGATCATCGCCGAGAACGCCCGCAACGAGGACATGGTCGTCAACCCATGCAAGGAGAAGAAGCTGACGAACATGCGCGCCTCCGGCTCGGACAAGAACATCCTGCTCAAACCGCCCCGCGAGCTGACCCTGGAGCTGGCTCTCGAGTACATCGAGACCGATGAGCTCGTGGAGATCACCCCCTCCAAGATCCGGCTCCGCAAGAAAGTGCTGGGCGAGGAGAGTCGGAAGCGAGCCGAACGGGGCAGCGGCAAGAAGGTGGGCGTCTGAACCAGAGGGCTGCCCAGAGGTCGATCACGACACTCTTGTTGATGAGGTCCGGGTGGTCCGTGAAGCCTATGCCGCGCGATTCGACTACGATCTTCAGGCGATTTGCCGTGATTTGAGGGAGCAAGCAAAGAAAAGCGGGCGGAAGCTCGTCTCGCTGCCCTCGCGGCGCTTTGTTCCCAAGGAGTCGGCGTGCGGCACCGAGCCCGTATCACGGGCCGAACGGGACTGGTTCATTATCGAAAGCGAGAGCATCCATGACCGATCATTGGCGGTCTTCGATCACGATCGAGCTGGGAAAACGAGGCGGGAGGCCCTGCATTCGGGGGATGCGCATCACCGCCTTCGACGTCCTCTCGTACCTTGCGGCCGGCATGAGGGCTGAGGAGCTCCTCGAGGACTTCCCGTACCTCACGGCCGACGATATCCAAGCCTGCCTTGCGTACGCGGTCGAACGCGAGCGGCAAATGCTGGTGGCAACGGCTTGAAACTCCTGTTCGATCAGAACCTGTCGCCAAAGTTGGTGAATCGTCTGGCCGACCTCTTTCTCGGGTCCAGCGATGTCCTCTCAGTCGGATCACCGCTCCTGCAGGCCGGCAAACCAATCCTCGTCCAGGATCGCGTACAGGTCGGCGTCTTCCCATCGGCCGTCGCGCCAGAACTTGCCCCGGGCGACGCCCTCATGCCGATACCCGCACTTTTCATACACCCGCTTCATCGCCGGGTTCATCGTGTGGCCCTCGATCCGATGCAGACCGAGCTGGCCGAAGGCAAACCCCGTCCGGATCCGGACGGCGTCCGAGGCGTAACCGCGGCCCCAGGCCGACCGCTCGCCGATGACCAGGCCGCCGAGAGCCCAACGATGCCTCCAGTTGATCTCGTGGAGCCCGATGAAGCCGATGTGCTGCTCGGCGTCGTCAAGGATCGCCCAGACGTAATCGGTTGACGAGCCCTCCTCGATGCGGTCGAAGATTCTCTCCTCCTGGCGGCGGCGTGATCCCCAGGTTGAGTTTGAGCAATGCGGTGATCTCTGGGTCGTTGAACCAGTGCAACGCGTTTTCGAGGTGGAGCGCCCGGTCCGGTGGCACCAGACGGTGCGCTTGCCCTTCCAGCCGATGATCGGCATAGTCGTCCTCTCGGCGCCGGTTCGACCGCGGAGCGATGCCGGTTGCCCGACGCCGAGCCGGGCGGATGGTCGCTGGCCGTCGAACGCTCAGTTCTTGGGGTATTGTCCGTTCTCCTTGAGCCAGTTCGTCAGCGTGCGCATCCGTGCGCGATACAGGTGAGGCGGCTCGAAGGGGAGAGGCGCGGCGGGCTTCGCCGCGGCCAGGACCTCTGCGGACTCGCGCGGCAGCCCATTATCTCCGTAGTGACTGACCGTTTCCCCCGTGTACCCGGCCCTGATCGCGAGGACGGAGTAGTTTTTCCCGTTGATGAATAAGTAAGCAAGCGTCCGGTCGTACGGGTCGAGAGTCGGGGAGCGGAGCAGCTCGATTTCCGTGGCGGCGGCGAAGGCGCCCTGGGCAAACGCCCTGGCCTCGGGGCCGAACGGCTGATCATACGGCAAGTTGTGCTCCAGGCGGCGGACCTCGGGCGTGTCGATTCCCAGGATGCGGACGATCTCGGCATCCTTGTCGCTCCAGCGGATGACGACGCCGTCGCCGTCCTCCACCGTGACCAGGGTCGGATCGACGCGGACCCGCTGACCGTGAGGGCGCGGCTGGGCCTTTGCCGCGGGCCGTTCTGCTTGTGGCTGGGGCGCGGGGGCCTGGCCCATCACGAACGGGACCAGGACCAGCCCCGCAACCGAGAATCCGAAGATGCGAACTCGATCGTGCATACCATCCTCCAGGCGAAGGCCGACGCCCTGTCGGTCGAGGGATCGGACACCGGACGTCGGTGGCCGGTTCGAAGGGATTCGGCGAGGGTCGGTCACAGCCGCGACTTGACGAACGCCAGGCCGTCACGGCACAGGCCCATCGCGTCGGGAAACAGGTCGCGCCAGACCTTCGTTGCGGCGGCCAGGGCCGGTAGCGCTCGGCCGAACGCCTCGATCGTCAGGTAGCCATCATAGCCGCTCTTCTTCAGTCCGCCAAAGAATTCGTCCCAGTCGACCTGGCCGGTGCCGGGGATGCCACGATCGTTCTCCGAGACGTGGACGTGGATCGTCTCGGCCGAGCAGGAGGCGATCGCCTTCGCCTGGCTCTTCTCCTCGATGTGGGCGTGGAAGCTGTCGTACATCATCTTGCAGTGGGGATGGTTCACGGCCCGGACGAACCGCGACGTCTGCGCGGCCGTCGTGAGGAAGTAGATCTCGAACCGATTCAGATACTCGACGGCGATCCGCATGCTCCGCGCCTGGGCCTTCTCGGCGCCGCGCTGGAGCGTCTCGACACCGTACTTGAACTCATCCTCCGTCGGTCCTTCACCCGAGAAGACTCCGATGGCCGAGTGGGTCGGACCGCAGAGGATCTCGCAGCCGAATGCCTGGCCGCATTCCATGACGCGGTCGAGATGGGCGACGGCGGCATCACGGATCTTGGCATCGGGAGAAATCGGGTTGGTTTCCGGGGTCATCACCGTGACGGCCGTCGCGGTCAAGCCGAGACTTTTGAGCCGCTTGCCCAGCCGCTCGAACGGCGCCAAGTCCGCCGTGTCGAAGATCGGCACCTCGACGGCGTCGAAGCCCAGCGACTTGATCTGATCCAGGGTCGCGTCGTGCTGCTCGGTGACGTGGGTGGTCCACAGGAGCAAGTTCATGCCGGTTTTCATGAGCTGTCTTCCCTCATTGAGGAATTATTTCTGGAGATCCTCGAGATAGAATCGCGAAATCCAGTAAAGCCCCGTGCAGGCCCACACGAGACCCAGAAGGAGTCCGAAGGTTTCCTGCCAGGAGCGGCGGATTCGCCGCCGGCGCGAGCGCCTTGAAGTGGCCACCGGCCAGAAGCGTGACCGTGACGTGAACGGCCATCAGCGGGGTGCCGTAGAAGAAGCAAGCGGCGGTGGTGGAATTCGCAGTCACGCCGCGAGTCCGCATATAAACCACGGGGGGCCAGAGCAACCAGGCCGCCGTGCCGTGAGCGAACCAGAGGAACCTCCCAGCCCCCCAGGGCCGTCGTTTCGCGGTCCACAGTAGCAGCGGCGGACCTACCAGCGACAGACCTCCGAGCACAAACTCGAGCACAACCAGCCACCGATTCTCGCCCTCCGGGCCGTCCCCCGATACGACCAGCCAAAGCCCAAATGCCACGCCGGCGATCAGCAGCATGACAACGCCGATGCTCAGCCTATCCAATCGATGATTGTCTGCGGACTTCTGGCTCATAGCTTCCTGGAACACCAGAGAGCCATCGCTTGGTCCCCTGTCGAGGCAGCGATCGATCCAAATGGTCACACCGGCACTACCGTCTCCCACTTGCTATGCTCGGCCGAGTCGAGCACGGCGTCGCAAACGGCCTGTGTGGCCAGGGCGTCGCGGAACGTCGGTGCCGTCGGCTGGCCCTTGGAGAGGTTCTCCAGGAAATCCGCCACCTGATGGACGAAGGTGTGCTCGTAGCCGATCTGGAGCCCCGGAACCCACCAGTTCTTCATGTAGGGCATGTCGCCGTCGGTGACGTGGATCGATCGCCAGCCGCGGACGATCGAGTCGTCGCGATGGTCGAAGTATTCGAGCCGATGCAGGTCTTCGAGGTCCCACTTGAGCGACGCTTTCTCGCCGTTGACCTCGAAGGTGTATAGAGCCTTGTGGCCGTGCGCATAGCGCGTCGATTCGAACAACCCGAGCGAGCCGTTGTCGAAACGGCAGAGGAAGGCGCAGGCGTCGTCGATCCCAACCGGTTCGACCTTACCGGTGAGGTTGTGCTTCCGCTCCTTGATGAACGTCTCGGTCATGGCGCAGACCGAACCGATCGAGCCGTTGAGCCAGAGCGCGGTGTCGATGCAGTGCGCCAGCAGGTCGCCGGTGACGCCCGAGCCAGCCGCCGCGACGTCCAGCCGCCAGAGACCAGTACCGCCCTGTGGCAGGTCGGCCGAGATCGTCCAGTCCTGGAGGAAGTTGGCCCGGTAGTGGAAGATCTTGCCGAGCCGGCCGGCATCGATGAGCTGCTTCGCCAGGGTGATGGCCGGAATCCGCCGGTAGTTGTACCAGACGGTGTTGGGCACGCCGGCCTTCTCGACGGCATCCACCATCCCCTGCCCTTGCACAAGATTCATCGAGAGTGGCTTCTCACACAGGACCATCTTGCCGGCCGCGGCCGCGGCGTTCGCGATCTCGGCGTGCGTATTGTTGGGCGTGCAGATGTCGATTGCGTCGATGTCCTTGCGGGCGACCAGCTTTTTCCAATCGGTCTCGACCGACTCGTAGCCCCACTTGTCGGCGAAGGCCCTCGCGCCATCGGCCGTCCGGCCACAGACCGCTTTCAGCACCGGTCGGTACTCGACCTCGAAGAAGTCGTTGACCCGCTTGTAGGCGTTGGAATGGGTCCGACCCATGAAGCCGTAGCCGACGAGGCCGATGTTCAGAGTTTTCTTTGCGCCATGAGTATTCCTGAATTCGAAGGAGGAGGATCGGGGAACCGTCATTCGCTCCAACCGTGCGCATCCTGCACCTGGATCATCACCCCGAGGATATCGTTCCAGGTCTGCTGCTGCATCATGACCGCGTTGGGGAACATGCAGCCGTCCCAGCAGATGTGCCGGCAGGCTTTCGTCAGCCGGCCGTGCTCGTCGCGGAGCCAGAATCGGGCGTGGTGGGGGATGTCGAGCTTACCCTTGGGATCGTTGGCCAGGCAATGGCGGCCGGTATGATCGTGGGTCCCGGATCCGAAGACCGTGGCATCGTTCTGGGCAACGTGGAAATCGATCGTCCAGGGCCGAAGCGCGGCGGTCAGCGTCTTGAGGGCGGAGTCGAGCGTCGCATGGTCGCGCCAGTCATAGTCCTCGGGGAGGATGCGATCCTCGGGCGCATTCTCTCCCAGAGTGTAGAGGAGCGTGTGGGCCATGTCGGCCTGGAAGCCGACGGTCTCCGGTTCGCCGACGCGTTCCAGCAGGTTGACCATGGTGCGCCAGGAGTGCATCCCACCCCAGCAGATCTCGCCTTCGGCCGCCAACCGCTCGCCATGGTCCCGGGCGATCGTCGCGGCCTGCTTGAAGGTGTCCGCGATCCGTTTCTGGTTGGCCTCGGGGTCCTTGGCCCAGTCGGCCGGGGAGGAGGCCGAGTCGATCCGGACGATGCCATAGGGTCGTACCCCCAGCTCGCGGAGCTTCTGGGCGATCCGGCATGCCTTGCGGATCGCGGTCAGGTAGTTCTCCCGCTGGCGGTCATCTCCCATTGCCGAGCCGTCGAACCAGACCGGGGCCACCACCGATCCGACCACGAATCCCTTCTTCGCAACCTTGCCGGCCACGGCATTGAGGTCGTCGTCGCTGATGTCGATGTTGATGTGGGGATCGTAGAGGAAGATGTTGACCCCGTCGAACCTTGTCCCATCGACTTCCGCCGCGGCGGTCAGGTTGAGCATGGTATCCAGGTCGATGGTCGGCTCGGCGCCAGGGCTCCCCTTGCCGACCAGTCCGGGCCACATCGCATTGTGCAGTTTCGGGTATTTGTGGGGATGATTGCGACTCATGGAAGGCCCTTGTCAAAAGAGGAGAGAAACCGGCGAGCTTCTGCCCGCCCGGAGGATCGTTCACGGACAGTCGATTCCCGCCGATTCTTCGGACCCGACGACCGGGCCTTTGCCGAGCAGAACCTGCCGTACCAGGGTTTCCACATGCTTCGAGGCGGAGATGCCGAGGAAGCCCCACTCCGGCCAGACGACGTCATCATGGCTCACGAAAAACACGTCTCCCGAGCCGTTACCGTATTCGATGCAACGGGTGTCATCGAACATCTCGCGGGTGAAGAAACCGATGGCAACCTCGCCGGTACTCCGCGAATCCGACCCGACGATCGCCCGCCGATCGGTCAGGGCATAAAACGTCCGCGAGAGGCGCCATTTCGTCCGTTCGTGGTGGGCCCAGCGCCCGATGAGTCCGATCGCCGTCACGGCGCCGATCGCGGCCGGTGGCAGGCAGAGCAAGAACACCGTCTCGGCCGGATGCCGGTTGCGGGCACCATAGATTCCGAACAGGACCATCAAGGCGAAGCCGCTGGAGCCGCAAATGACCGACGCGAAGAGGGCCGGAAACACGCCGATCGTGGGTGTCGGCGGTGCACCCGCCCGCTCCACCCAGAGGATTCGCTCGCCCGGTGCGAGTTCGGCCTTGAGTGCGGTGGCGCTGATCGTCGGTCAGGTCGCCGACCTGACTTTCGCCGCCGGTGCCCGACGGGGTGCCGATGATCGTCTCTCCAGGATCCGCCGGCATCTCGAACCTCGATTCGCTCTGGCCGAGTCGGAATTCCACTCAGCCGGTCTTCTCGTCGTTCATCAAGTTGTTCCGGACGATCTGCTCGACGCGACGCACGTCGAGTATGTCTTTGAATGTGTTGGAACCGGAGTAGTAGTTCATGTGCTCCGCCCGCCGGAACTCGAGGCTGCCAGAACCGTCCGGACGCTCAATCCGGACCACGCGCTGGATTTCGCCACGTCGCAGGTACACAAGGCGGACGGCATCCGAGTTCGGTTCCGGCTGCCAGTGGATGGTGCGCCGATCGGTGATGGCGTAGGAGACGGTCGATTGCCGGCGCCGTTCACCTCGCGCACCGAACCAGGCGGCGATCGTCCCGATCATGGTCAGGAAGGCCAGGATACAAAGAAGAATCCCGAACTGGATCGGAGAATCCCGATGGATATACACCCTGGTGTCTAGTGTGCCGGCGACGATCATCACGGCTCCTCCCACCAGGAGGGTCAACGCGACCGTACTTGCCACGATGTATCCGCCCCCGATGGACGCGGAAGGGGGCGAGGAGACGCCCGCCCAGAGCAACCGTTCGCCCGGCTCGAGCTCGCGCTCGACTCGGCGGCGCAGATCGTCCGGCATATCGCCAGCGAGATCGTCGCCGGCCATGTCGCTAAAGTCCTTGGTTCGAGATTCGGCGGAATCTGTTATCATCGGACGGCTCCAGGCCGGTTCGCCATTTCGACGACACAGCCCCATCGATTCTATCGATCATCAAAACAATGGTTCGTAATCGTTATCTCCGGGTCGGATGGCCTTTCGCGCCGACCCTTCCTTCGCCGTGATGAGATTTTCCCGCACGATGTGCTCGACGCGACGCACATCGTGAATGTGCTGGAAACCGAAAGGATACCAGGGTATACCCACTGGAGAGTTCGGGCAGGAAAGCTCCAGGGTGCCAGAGCCATCCGGCGGCTCGATGCGCAGCACGCCTTCGATCTGCCCTTTGGGCAGCAGAATAACCCTGATCGCATCGGACTTCGGCTCGGGAATCCAGACGATCGCACGACGGTCGGTTACCGCGTAGTAGGCGCCGGATCGCCGGCGTTGTTCGTGCGAGATCCCGATCCAGTGGGCGATCGTCCCCAGCATCGTCACGCCACTCGCAACGCAGAGAATAATCCCGAAGGGCATCGTGGGATTCGGATTGTCATGGGTTCGCAATTCTTTCCAGGCGAGGGTGATGACGAGAACCCCACCGATCAGGAGGAGTAGCGCGATTGCACTCGCGATGAAGTGTCCCGCGATCGGGCGGACAAACGGAGGATAGGAGCGGGAAGCCCACAACAAGCGCTCGCCCGGGTCGAGCTCGCCCTTGACCCGGCGCGCAGGTCGTCCGGCAGATCGCTGGCGAGATCGTTGTTGGCCATGTCCCCGAATTCGTTGGTCCGACCTTCCTCGGAGTCCGTTACCATCCGACACCTCCCGGCCATTCGCCCGTTTGACGCCGTGACCAACCCGAATTACCCGTCATCCACCCCCTTTACGTCGCTTGGGGCTGGCCTTGCGTTGTCTGGGTATGAGTGTGCCACGAACCCAATCGTCGAGATGCACGCGCCACTTGGTCGTTCCGATCTCGAGCACGCGCCGCATCTGGTCCACGACGTCGGCAGGCTCGAGCCCAGCCAGGAACGAACTACGTGCAATCTGCTGGTACGATCCGTCCGCGCTACGGTTCCAGAACGTGCAGGAGTAGCGCCGCACATCAAAACGCCAAATCTCGGTCGTGCCCAGTCGCCCCCATGCCTCGACGGCGTCATCGGCGGAGTGGCTCACCTCGACTTCGACGGCCAGGTCTGGTGGTGGATCCACGTCAAAATCGTAGTCTCTCAGCCCGCGCATCCTGACGGCGTTAGCACCGAAATGGAACGTCTCATCTCCTTCCAGACCGGCCTCCTTCTCGCGGCGCCGGCAAGTTGCTTCGCCCGACGCTTCGCACTCGAGCCCCAAGGCACCAGCCACACCAACCACAAAGTAGCTGAGGCAGCGCGACAACCTCTCATGGCGTCTCGATTTTCCCATTAAGGTCAGTCGTCCTGCGCAGAAGACCATTCGGGGATAGGACCGTTCACCCAGCGCGTCATTGAAGGCAAGGTAAGCATCCCAACTCACGCGCGGAATCACGAACTGTTCCTCGCCATCCTCGATGGCGACCGAGATGGTGGACGTCGTCGCCATGCCAACTCCTCACTTTCTGGTCTTGTGATGATCCCCCACGTCCGGCAGGTCCGAATGCGTATCCGGCCCGAAGTAGCGGAGGCTGACGAACGGCTCGCTGCCGGTGTTATTGAACGTGACGCCCTCGCCGGCCCGCTTGGCCGTGACGAAGACCTCGTCCTGGGTGACTTCACCGTAGCGGATGAAGTTCGGACTATCGACCGCCAACTTGCCGATGGTGCCGCTCCCCTGGACGACGATCAGGCCGTAGGCGCCCGGGTCCTTGATGGTCGCCGAGCGGCCGGGCTCGACGGTCAGCTCGCAGGCGCTGAAGAGCTGCTTGCCGTTGACACGTCCGTAAACGATCCATTTGTCGGCATAGCCCGCCTCACGGCCGCCGGACCGGACGATCGGCTCGAGGTAATTGTGCTTCTTGAACTCGGGATCGACGTTCTTCTCCCAGTCGAGCTGATCGACGAGATAATCGAGGTCCTGGTGATGTTCCTTGGGGACATCCTTGACCAGCAGCTCCCAGGGGACGCGTTCGACCTTCGACCATCGACTGATACATCCCGAAGACGTCGGAGCCCCACTGTGGCTCGTAAGTCACGAGCGACCCGGCGGCGTGCAGGACACACGGCGGGACCAGCCAGCCGGTCCCCGGCTTGAGGCGATAGGCCTTCGACAGGTCCAGGATGCCGTTGTCACCGAGGTTCCAGCGCTCGAGACAGAGGTGCAGGTCTTGCTTCGTCGTCCCGGGCTCCAGGCCGAAGAACGTGTACGGGAAATGATTGCCGGTCCAGTTGAGTTGTGGCGGGAAGTAGTAGCTCTCGGGCTTGCCTTCCAGGCCCAGCTTGGCCGCCTGTTCCTGGTTCTGGTGCATGTGGTGTGGAATCGGTCCGAGATTGTCGAAGAACTTGCTGTAGACCGGCCAGCGCTGGTACGTATCCCAGAGCGAGGCGCCGATCATCTCCGTGCCGAGCTCGGCGATCGCGTCCTTGAGGGTAAACCGATCCCCATCCTGGACCACGTAGCTGAGTCCCTCATCCGGCGGATGCGCCTTCGTTGGCCGCGGCGGTGGTGGAGGCGAACCAGCGCTCGTCGATCCCGCCCCGATGCGTCCCCAGTGCATACAGGTCCTCACGCGATAGCTTCAAACGTGCGCCGGGCATCAAGAACGACCGGGGCACCCATGTCGGGGCCAGCCTGAGGACCCCTTCACCGCCATCCAGCGCCTGCGCGAGCCTGCGCGGCGAGATTCTGTTCTCCCATCCCATCACTCCTACGCCTCGAGTTCTCGGTAATCGGCGCGGGGAGCGCACGCTGACCCCGCCGCTTGTCTTTCGGATCCCGCTTTCCTGGCCGGAAACGCAACGGACTCGTTCTAGAACACCGCTCTCGGCAACGCAAGCGTTGACTCCGGCCAGGACTCGCTCCATGTCGCACTGACTTTTCATTCTGATCCGGCCGGGCCGATCGCGAAACCCCCTTGAGACTCCCATTGTTAAGAACGTTCGTCACCCATGCACCAAGACGGCTTCCGCTCCCAGGGGCTTCTGTTATAGTGGCCGGGCCAGGAATGACCTACCCCCCTTCGACAGGGACGTTGACGTGGTTCAATCACCCCATTTCTCGGAGCCCCGACGCCTCCGCGTATCTGGCCTGCTCAGCGTCGTCATCCCCGTGTTTAACGAGGAGGACAACGTCCCCGCGCTCTGGCATCGGCTGCACGCAGTCCTGGAAGCCTCGGGTTCGCCGTTCGAGATCGTGTTCGTCAACGATGGGAGCACGGATGAAACCCCGCGCATGATCGATGCGTTGCACGCACAGGACATGCGCGTGGTCGTGGTGCACCTGAGCCGCAATTTTGGTCATCAGGCGGCGATCTCGGCGGGCCTGGAGCACGCCCGGGGTCGGGCCGTCATCGTCATGGATGGCGACCTGCAAGACCCTCCCGAGCTGATTCCCGAACTGGTTCGCCGGTGGCGCGACGGGGCGGACGTCGTTTATGCCGTCCGGCGCAGCCGCGCGGAAGGACCCCTCAAGCGGCTCGCATACCAGGCCTTCTATCGTCTCCTGGGCCGTATCAGCGACCTGGAGATCCCGCGGGATAGCGGCGATTTCTGCCTGATGGACCGGCGCGTTGTCGATGCGCTCAACCGGCTACCCGAGCGTTGCCGGTTCGTGCGGGGCCTTCGGAGTTTCCTCGGCTTTCGCCAGGTGGGCGTCTCCTACGATCGACCGGCCCGGGAAGCAGGCCATCCGAAATACACGCTGAACAAACTAATGGGATTGGCGATCGACGGTCTGGTCAGCTTCAGCGGCGCACCTGCTGAGACTCGTCACCTACCTCGGCGTCGCCGCTTCCTGTCTGGCGATGGGCTTGACCGTCTGGGTGCTCAATGACGCGATCCATCATCACACTGCACCCCAGGGTTGGGCTTCCACGATGATCGTCGTCCTGTTCATGGGGGCCGTCCAGCTCATGAGCCTCGGCGTCATCGGCGAATACCTCCGGCTCATCTTCCTCGAATCCAAGCAGCGGCCGTCGTATATCGTTCGACGAAGTGAAACGGCATCCGGACGCGGCGAGCCTCGAATCGATGTCTCCTGACGGATCGGCGCTCACAAGGCACCCAGCGGAGAATTCCGGAAGAACTCGATCACACTCTTGAGGATCTCATCGAGCGATTTCGTCGGCCGATAGCCGACCAATCGACCGACCTTGCTGATATCAGGCACCCGGCGCGGCATGTCCTCGAAACCCTCGCCGTAAGCTTGCTCGTAGGGGACCGTGACGATCTCCGAGTCGGAGTTGGCCAACGCCTTGACCCGTTCGGCCAGCGCGCGGATGGTCACTTCCTCGTTCGATCCGATGTTGAAGACCTCGCCCACGGCACCGGGATGATCCATGAGCCCCACCAGGGCTGAGACCACGTCGCTGACATGGGCAAAGCACGCGCGATTGCCGGCCATCGCCATGGATCGTGATCGGCCGGCCGGTCATGGCCTGCTTGATGAACGTCGGCACGACCATCCCGTACTGGCCCGTCTGGCGCGGCCCGACCGTGTTGAACAACCGGACGATCACCGTGGGAAGCTTCCGCTCGCGCCAGTAGGCCAGCGCCAGGAATTCGTCGATCGCCTTGGAGCAGGCATAGCTCCATCGACCCTTGGAAGTCGGGCCGAGCACCAGGTTACCGTCCTCGCGGAACGGAACCTGGTCGCTCAGACCGTAGACCTCCGAGGTTGACGCGATCAGGACCTTCTTCTTTTTCTGGTTGGCCTTGGCCAGGACGACTTCCGTGCCATGGACGTTCGTCTCGATGGTCCGGACCGGGCTCTCGACGATCAGACGAACGCCGACCGCCGCCGCCAGGTGAAAGACCACGTCGCACTGGTTGACCAGCTCGGCGACCGTCGGACCGTGGTGCACGCTCTCGATCGTATAGTGGAAGCGCGGATTCTCCCTGAGGTGGCGGATGTTGTCGATGCTGCCCGTGGAGAGGTCGTCGAGGATGTAGACCTCATCGCCGCGCGCCAGGCACACGTCGGACAGGTGGGACCCGATGAAACCCGCGCCGCCTGTGATCAGAACACGCATGAAGAGTGGTCTCCCGCCGTCGGCTCGCTCTCAACGCGATGGCTCACGCCCAAGGGATCGGCGTCCCGGAATTGACGGGGAACGGCCGGCCCAGGGCATCGGTCAAGGTACCCGTGAGATCGATACCCAGGGCCTCGAGCACGTTGGCGGCCAGGTCGGCGGGAGAGTAGACGGCGGCCGACCTGGGGAAGGAAGCGAGAGGATCGCTGGCGCCGAGGACCTGTCCCCGCGCGACGCCGGCACCGAAGGCCAGCAGGCTGAAAACGCCCGGCCAGTGATCGCGGCCGTCGGGCTTGGCCCCGGCCCCCCCCTTGATCGGCTGGCCGACGCGCGGGGTCCGGCCGAACTCGCCCGTCACGATCACCAGCACCTCTTCCCAGAGTCCGCGCCGCTCCAGGTCGTCGACCAGCGCCGAGACCGCCCGATCGAACGGAGGAAGTAGAATGCCTTTGAGCCGTCCGAAATTGTTCTCGTGCGTATCCCAGACGTTCGAATCACCCAGGTTGACCTGCACCAGCGGTACGCCGGCCTCCACCAGGCGGAGGCCCAGGAGCAGCCCTTGGCCCATCAGCGTCCGTCCGTACCGATCGCGGGCGCGGGTCCTCCCTCTCCAGGCCAAAGGCGCGCCGGCACTCCCCCGAAGCCAGGACGTCCATCGCCCGGCGTCGGAAGACGTCGAAGTCCTGGACCGACCGCTCGCGGTCGAACTCCCGGCGCTGTCGATCGACCAGGCCGAGCAAGTCCAATCGCTCGCGACTCCGCGCCATGGAGATCTCCGCGGGCATCTCCAGCACGGACGCCGCGAATCGGGGATCGGAGGGGTCGCCGACCAGGTGCCAGGGATCATAGCGCGCCCCGAGGAAGCCGGCATTCTGACCCGGAAATGTCGTCCCTTCGAAAGTCAACCGGGTCGGCAAGATCACTGCGGGGGGAATCCCCTGGCCGGGTTGCCGCGCCGCGGCCACCACGGCACCGAGGTGCGGGCGGTCATTCCGGGTCGCGGCGACGCCCGTCCCCGACGGCGGTTCGGTAACGCCGCCCAGGAGCCGGTGCACCGCCAGCTCGTGCACGGGGCTAGTGGTCGTCATCGAGCGCACCACGGTCAATCGATCCAGCCGCTGCGCCAGGTTCGGAAGATGCTCCCCGAACCGGACGCCGGGAAGTGCCGTGGCGATCGTGTCGAACTCACCCCGGATCTCCCGCGGTGCGTTCGGTTTGGGGTCGAAGGTCTCCAGGTGGCTCGGTCCACCGGGACAGAACGCCAGGATCACTCCGCGGATCGGTCGACCCTTGCGCGGTGAAGCCTCGGCCCGCCATCGCAGCATGTCCGCGAAGTTCAGCCCCAACCAGGAGACGGCGCCCCGGCGCAGCCAGGCGCGGCGCGAGTAACCAGTTGCCGCAGAGGCAGACAAGGGCGTTTCCATTACAATAGGCCGTGGAGGTCGTCCCGAATCCTCGATAAGACTTATGGTAACAAACCGATTGTCGTTTACAACATCCGGCGAAACGCCGCGCGGAGGTCAACGCGGATGCTCGAAGGCCCGCTCGTCTTTGTCGATATCGACACCCAGCGCGATTTCCTGGAACCCTCGGGCGCCCTCTACGTCGTCGGTTCCCGGGAGATCCTACCCAATCTGCAACGGTTGACGCACTTCGCCCAATCTCATGCCATTCCGATCCTGGCGACCGCGTGTAACCACACGATCGACGACCCCGAGCTGGCTGATTTCCCAGCGCATTGCATGGCGGGAACCGAAGGCCAGCAACGAGTTGCGGCGACAGCCTGCGCCCACTCCCTCATCCTCGGCCCTGCCGACCGGCTATCGGGTGAGTTGCCCGAGCACCTGACCTTGCAGAAACGCGTGTTCGACGTGTTCAGCCGCCCGGACGCCGACGATCTGATCGCGCTGTACAACCGATCGGCACCGACGTTCGTAGTGTATGGAGTGGCGACCGACTATTGCGTGCGTGCCGCGGTGGAAGGCTTGCTGGCCCGCGGCTGCCGGGTCGCCGTTGTGTCCGACGCGGTCCGAGGCATTGATCCCGCGAAGGAGGCCGAGTTAACGACCGATTGGGCACGACGTGGCGTGCTCCTGGTCATGACCGACCGGGTCACCGCGTAGATCAGGCTTTCCCGCCTGACTCCCATTTGCCGTCAGGCCGGAAAGCCTGACCTACGTTTGTGATAAGGATAGATTTCACCAGGAGGTGGATAGGCCATGCATGACAGGTATCGTAGTCGTTATCGAGTCCCAAGCGCGACGAACCGGCTCCGGATGCAGATCGCCCTGGAGGCCGCGCGGCGGCTCTATTCGACGATCGTACCGAAAGGCGAGCAGCCGCCACCGGACTGGCTCGACGCATCGAGTGCTCAGGATTATTACGTGGCGAAACGAAAGGCCGCGGCCGTTCTGGGACATCGCATCCGCCCCGGTGACCTTCCCTCCGACGATGAAGTTCGCGAACAACTCGTCGCGCTCTGGCGAGATGCGACCGGCGGGAAAGACACCGTCGAACCGCTTTCGGACGAACATCCTGACGACGATACAGCGACCGCGGTCCCCTCGATGGCCGAGCATCTCGACCGCTTCGCGATCTATCGAATGCGGCTTGAGCCGCTGGAGTCCGTGAAGCAGAATCCGCGCTATCATCCCGAGGGGGATGCGCTCTTTCACAGCCTGCAAGTCTTCGAATTGGCTCGCGATGCGCGACCCTACGACGAGGAATTCCTCCTCGCCGTGCTCCTGCACGACGTGGGCAAAGCGATCGATCCGCAGGACCATGTCGTCGCGGGCCTCGACGCCCTCCGCGGTTCGATCACGGAGCGAACCTACTGGCTGATCGAGCACCACATGGACCTGCTGGCCGGTCGCGACCGTTCCTTGAGCCCGCGATTGAAACGCGAGCTCGAGGCGTCCGAGTATTACGAGGATCTGAAGCAGCTCCGCGCCGTCGATGATGCCGGCCGCGTCCCCGGCCAGCCCGTCGAGACGATCGACGAGGTCCTGGCTTATATCAAAGGATTGGAAGACGAGAGTTACCTGGAGTGACGCCCCGGACGGATTGCGAGCCCATTCTTCGGTTGACTTGCGGTTTGGGCACGACTTCACCGAGGTCTTTGACCTCTCCCGGCCCGACTATTACGTCCTTGTCGAGGAGATTGCCCAGCGTGGTACCCTTCTCGAGGAGTCAAAATGTGTAGGCCTTCCAGGGGATAAGGCCCTCAATCCGGAACCGGCCGTCCTGACCGACCTTCGGGTAACCCCCCCCGGTAGATTGACGGGGTAAAGCTGGGCCTCCACGTTCCCTGGTTCGCGTTGGTCATCGACAACCCGGCCGGTGAGCACACCCCACTTCTGTGGCGTGATCGTTTGTGGTTTCGTCTCATCTCCGCGCTGCACGAGCTGACCCGAAAAGCCATGCTTCGGGTTCAAGACAGTCAGTGGACGAGCTTGCCCGGCCTGAGGCTGAGGATCGCCTAAGTCGATGCCTCCGCCGGAGGAGTTTCCCAGTAGTCCATGTCCCTCATTCCGGCGACCTGATTGCCAGTCAACAGTTTGCCGTCGGTGCCGAGCACACTGATGGTCAAGGACCGGTCCTTTTGCCATGCTGAGGGCTTCATCGGTGCCAGGCGATCAACATTCTCGACAAAGACGGGTAGCCGTCCGCGAACCGCAGGAATCGGTTTGTCCGTCTGAAACTGAACCAACCGTCTTGATCGCGAGTGCCTTCGATGTATGATACTAGAGAATCCAACGCCCCCATCGTCTAGCGGCCTAGGATACTTGGTTCTCAGCCAAGGGACCGGGGTTCGAGTCCCCGTGGGGGTGCTCTCAAATCAGATTCTCGCCGTAGGCGGCCGGTTCCACCGTGCCGCCTTCTTCTTTGCATCATTCTTTCCCCGTGAAGAGCGGATGTCGAGAAGCGATGGCGAGTACGCCTCGAAGCGGAAGTCCCTTGAGTGCCCGATAGCCATCCGCCCATCCCCGGGTTAAGATGGAGTGTTGAACCGCCCGCCGCGAAACGGTGTCTGGGCCGGCGGAGGGTGAATCCAGGTCCCAGGACGTTCAATCAGGGGGTTCGATCCGTCAATCCATCTCGGGCTGTGCGGAAGAGTGGAATGGTACAAAACAACGCAGCGAAGAGCTTGCCCGCCTCGGAACCCGTCTCCAGTCGTCGCGCGAGTTCGCTCCGAACCCGCGAGACCCGTCCGATCCAAGATGATGTTCCCCATCACGCCACCGATCGGCGCGAGCCGCGCCGCGTGGGCGTGGCGCTGGAACACGCGCGACTCTGCGCCCGGATCGCCGACGATAATCGCGCCAAGGACATCCTGTTGCTCGATCTGCGGAAGGCCACCGCGCTGGTCGACTTCTTCGTGATCGTCACGGCCGTCTCGCGCCGGCAGAGCCATGCCATCGCCAGCGAGATCGACCACGAGATGAAGAAACTCGGCGAGGCCAAGCTCGGTCTCGAGGGGTCCGAGGAAGGCCGGTGGACCTTGATCGACTACGGTGACTTCGTCGTCCACATTTTTTCGCCCGACGACCGATTGTATTACGCGCTCGAGGACATCTGGGGCGATGCGCCCCAGCTCGACTGGCAAGGGTCACCGGCCGACTCGCAGGACGAACCGGCGCCATGAATCTCCTCCAGGAATTGAGGACGGTCTTCGGCTCCGCCATCCCGGAGGGCCCCGATCGGGTCGCCTTCGAAAAGGCGGTGCGCCCGGCGACCGACTCCAAATTCGGCGACTATCAGGCCAACGGCTGCATGGCGCTGGCCAAGGCGATCGGCCGAAAGCCCCGCGACCTCGCGCAAGAGCTGGCCGGCCAGGTCAACCTGTCCCCCATAGCTGGCCCGCCCGAGGTCGCCGGTCCCGGGTTCCTCAACGTCCGCCTCAACGACGCGTGGATCGCCGCGGCCCTTCGCGACCTCCTGGTCGACCCCGACCTTGGCCTGGCCCCTCCCGCCCGGGTCAAGACGGTCGTGATCGACTTCTCCTCGCCCAACGTCGCCAAGCCGATGCACGTGGGTCACCTGCGCTCCACGGTGATCGGCGACAGCCTGGCGCGGATCATCGCGGCCAATGGCCACCGGGTCATCCGCGACAACCACCTCGGCGACTGGGGCTCGCAGTTCGGCATGATCCTCTGGGGCTGGAAGAACGCCCGCGACGAGGCCAACTTCGCCGGCAATCCCGTCGGCGAGCTGGCGCGTCTGTATCGGCTCGCGAACGATCGGATCAAGGCCGGCGACTCGTCCGTCGAGGACGCCGCGCGGGTCGAGACCGCCAAGCTCCACGCGGGCGATCCCGAGAACCGCGCCTTGTGGGATCAGTTCATGCCCCACTGTCTCGGGGCGCTCCAGGCCATGTACGACCGCATGGGGGTCCGCTTCGACGTCCAGCTCGGCGAGAGCTTCTACGACCCGCAACTGGCCGGCGTCGTGGAAGACCTCCAGAAGAAAGAGCTCGCCGTCGAGAGCGAGGGCGCCATCGTCGTCTTCGTCGAGCAGACCGAGGCCCCTTTCATCGTCCGCAAGCGGGACGGCGCCTTCAACTACGCGACCACCGACCTGGCCACCATCCAGTACCGCGCCCAGACCTGGCAGCCGGACCAGATGCTCTACGTGGTCGACCACCGCCAGGGCGACCATTTCAAGCAGCTCTTCGAGGTCGCGCGCAAGTGGGGCTACACCTCGGCCGACTTCGAGCACATCGCCTTCGGGACGATCATGGGCAAGGATGGAAAGCCATTCAAGACGAAGGCGGGCGATAATGTCGGCCTCGAGTCCCTCCTGGATGAGGGGACGGCCGAGGCGCTGAAGGTCGTCGAGGCGAACAGCCCCCAGCTCGACCCGGAGGAACAGCGGCGGGTGGCCGTGGTCGTCGGACTCGGCGGGATCAAGTACGCCGATCTTCGGCAGAACCGGATCAGCGATTACGTCTTCGACTGGCAGAAGATGCTGGCCAAGAACGGCAACACCGCGACCTATCTCCAGTACGCCTACGCGCGGACCCAGAGTATCTTCGCCAAGGGGGAAGTGACAGCGGGTACGATCCGCACCCGCTGCCCCACGATCGCACTCACCCATCCCGCCGAGCGAGCCTTGGGACTCCGGCTGCTCCGACTTCCCGAAGTCCTCGAGTTGAGCGCCGAGGAGCTCAAACCAAACATCCTGACCGACTATCTTTTCGATCTGGCCACGGCCTTGAGTACCTTCTACGAGGAATGCCCCGTCCTCAAGGCGGAGTCCCCCGAACGCCGCGACAGCCGGCTGGCACTCTGCGATCTGACCGCCAGGACCTTGAAATTCGGGCTCGGACTACTTGGAATCGATGTGGTGGACCGGATGTGAGTCGCGGCCCGCACGAGCTGTTTTGTCGCTGATAAGAGGGTAAACCGCACGCAGCCGCCCGGCCACCCAGCCCGGATGGACTCCGAATGGATGTTAAATCTGATGCATTAGAGACTTATGATTCGGAATCTGGAATCTCGAATCTGGAATCTCGAATCTCGAATCCGGAATCTCGAATCCGGAATCTCGAATCCGGAATCTCGAATCTCGAATCCGGAATCTCGAATCTCGAATCCGGAATCCGTTTCTTTCACCAGCTCTGAGCCGACCTCGAGCCTTCCAAATCGAATTCGCCGACCGCCTGGAGCGTTCTCCCATGATTGACAGACGACTTCCGTCTCGGATGTTCATTGCGATGGCGATCGCCGTGGCGGTCGTCGCGCCTTGGACCCTCGTCCGCGGCGGAGATGGGGCCGGTCCCAGTCCCAGTCCGACCCCGGCGACCCCGGCGCGGGACGATCTCCATCGCTCGCCAATCGCTCTGGCCCTCTCGGCCGACGGCTCGCGACTGCTCTCCGCCAACCAGACCGCCGGCACCGTCTCGCTGGTGGATACGAAATCGGCGCGGGTGCTCCACGAGCGGAGGACGGGGGAAAAGCCCGCCGGAGTCGCCCTGTCTCGCGATGGCCGCCGCGGGGTGGTCACCCACTGGTACGGCTATGACCTCGCGGTTCTTGACCTGAAAGACGACAAGGTCGCCCTATCGAGCCGCATCGAGGTCGGGCCGGAACCGCGGGGCGTCGCGCTGTCGGCCGACGGCGCGACGGCGTTCGTGGCCGTGGGCGTCAGCAACGAGGTTGTCCGGGTGGACGTGGACGGGAAGAAGATCACCGGTCGGTTGAAGGTGGGCCGCGAGCCGCGCGGGATTGCCTTGTCGCCCGACGGATCGCGGCTCCTGGTCAGCAATGCCCGGTCGCAGGACGTCTCGATCATCGACGTCCCGGCCTGGAAAGTCGCCCGGAATATCCCCATCGATGGCGATAACCTCCGTCAAGTGACCATCAGTGCCGACGGCAAGATGGGTTACCTCGCCAATATGAAGAATCGGCGGTTCCCCACCACGCGGAACAACATCGACCTGGGCTGGGTCCTGGGCCAGCGCTTGACCCGGGTCGATCTGGAGAGCACGGAGCCCTCATTCGCGACGCTCTCGCTGGATACGCAAGGCAAGGCCGCGTCCGATGCCCATGGCGTCGCCGTCAGCGGGGACCAGAAGCTGATCGTCGTGAGTTGTGGCGGGACCCACGAGCTCATGATCTTCCGGACCGACCGCAAGCGACTCCCCTGGCGGGACGACAACTCGCGCGACCTGATCGCACCCGAATTGCTCAAGAGCGACGGCCGGTATCGCCGCGTCGCCCTCGGCGGCCGGCCCACCGAGCTGGCCTTCGCCCCCGATCGTAAGACGGTCTACGTGGCGAATTACCTGGCCGACGCCATCCAGGTCGTGGACGCCGACGCGGCCAGGCTCGTCGGCACGATCCCCCTCGGTGGCCCCAAGACGCCGTCAATGGTCCGCCGCGGCGAGATCCTGTTCCACGACGCCACGCGATCCCACAACCAGTGGTACAGTTGCAACACCTGCCACAGCGACGGGCACACCAACGGCCTGGACTTCGACACGCTCAACGACGGCCGGCTCGACAACAGCACGTTCCACCTGCGGAGCCGCAAGAAGGTCCCCACCCTCCGCCGGGTCACCCGCACCAGGCCCTGGACCTGGCACGGCTGGCAAACCGAGCTGGAGGACGCCATGATCGAGTCCTTCACCAAGAGCATGCAAGGCCCCAAGCCTCGCGAGGAGGACGTAACGGCGCTCGTGGCCTACCTGGACACGCTCGATTATCCGCGGAATCCCTTCCTGGAGCCCGATGGGAGTCTCGGTACCGCCGCCCGCCGTGGCCGGGAAATCTTCCGATCCGCCAAGGCCGCGTGCAATACCTGCCACGGGAGCCCCGAGCTCACGGATGGCAAGATCCACGTCGCCGGACTCGAAGAGCGCGACGATGCCTATCGCGGATACAATCCCCCCTCCCTCCGCGGCACCTACGACAAAGACCCCTATCTCCACGACGGCCGCTCCAAGACCCTTGTTAACGCCCTCAAAGGGCCCCACAGCCCCGAGAGCGTCACCGGCCTGGGAGAGTTGACTCAGCAGGAGCTCGACGACCTGATTGCCTACCTCACGACCCTTTAGAGTCCCTGAATTAATCACGAAATCCACGAAACACACGAAAGAGGAAAGCGGATCAGAATTTGATTTTCCCATTCGTCTTTTTTCGTGGATTTCGTGGTTGAACTCTTTGAGGGAACGAAGTCAAGACAGGTGACGCGTCGAGTCGATTGAGAGTCTTCCTCCGTAGGCTCCCTGCGCCGTGCCGCGCCTCTGGGGATTCCAAATTCCGGATTCGCGATTCCGGATTCCCGAATCGTTTCCTTCGGGAATCCGGAATCGCGAATCGGGAATCCCGATTGGGTTGCGGCCGAAGGCCGCGTTAGGCCCTTATGGGCCGCGCATCGACAATTTGTTGTCGATGGTTGACTTTTAATTCAACTGCCCGGTAGGGGTCATTTGTTCCGGGCGCAGTCCCGAAAAAACGTAGAGTCTTCCTCCGTAGGATCCCGGCGCCCTGCGCACCTCTGGGGATTCCGAATTCCGGATTCGCGATTCCGGATTCCCGGATCATTCCCCTTCGGGAATCCGGAATCGCGAATCGGGAATCCCGATTGGGTTGCGGCCGAAGGCCGCGTTAGGTCAGACGGACATACACCGGCCCGGCAAGCCCTCAAGGGACGGTTCCCGCCAGCTTTGTCACCCGCCCGGGTTTTTTTAAGCATCTCCTGCTCTTTGGCCCCTCGATGTAACGGTTTGCCACGTTATGGGTTGCGGCAGGGACTCCGGCGATGCCTCGTCAAAAACCCCTGACATGCAGAAACTTTTATGCAACTGGGAGTGCGCATGTGCGGATCGTATGGGTAACCGGCGGCGCGGCGCCGTCGAACCGATCTCCCGCCGAGGACGACCGCCACGGCATCCACTCCCGGGGCATACATCCATGACCATGACCACGACCGCGACTCCGCCCAAGCTCGATCGGGCCGAGATCAACCGCCGCAATGCCCAGAAGAGCACCGGACCTCGGACCCCCGAGGGCAAAAACCGCTCCCGGTTCAACGCCGTCAAGCACGGCATGACCGCCAGGACTCTCGTCTTGCCCGGCGAGGATCCCGACGCGCTTCAAGAGCGGCTCGACTCCTGGATCGGCAACCTCCAGCCTCAGAACGAGGTCGAGCAGTTCCTGGTCGAGCAGGCCGTGCAGTCCTCCTGGAAGCTGGATCGGGCCGATCGCGCCGAGGTCGCCCGGCTCTCCCACATCATCGAAACGCTGCCGGTGGCGGAGGCGAACCGTCAGCAGGAAGAGGCCGCCGCGCTGGGCCGTCGGCTTTTCAGCGATCGCAATGGATCGGGAAGCATCAAGCTTCAGAGCCAGATCCTCGAAGCCCTGCTCCCGGGCCGCAAGTCCCAGACCTCCCGGCCCCTCGACGTCCTCGATCACGCCGGGGCCATCGTCCGCCGGCTCGAATCCACCGGTCCTGGCTGCCAGTGGATGCTCGACCGCTGGATCGAGCTCCGCACCCTCCTCGACCAGGGCCAGCCCTGGCCATCGATCGAGAAGTCCAGGGCGATCCGCCTGCTGGGGAAACCGCCGCTGAACCTGACGGCCGAGGAATGGGAGAACCACTGCGAGCGCCGGCGGGCCAACCCGCACCCGGAGATCGACGGGTACCTGGCCCGCAAGCTGGACCGACAGTTGGTCGAGGGACTGGCGCAGGACCAGGCGGCGACGATCGAGGAGTTGCGGAGCGTCGCCGAGCAGGCGATCGCGCGCCTGGAGCCGCTCGTCGACGGACATCGCCGTGCGCCGAGGCCGATGTGGCCCGGCAAGCGGACCTCCTGTCGTTCGACACCAGCACCGAGGGCGAGCGGCTGCGCCGCTACCAGTTCTCGTGCAGCCGAGCGCTATTCCGGAGCCTCGATACCTTGATGAAAGTCCGCCGATCCGGCCGGAGTGCGAAGCCACGTTCAGGTCATGACGCATCCCCTGTCCCGAGTTCCATGAACCCGCCGGTCGAGGACTGGAATCCGCAGAACGATCCGGCCGACCCCTCTGTCGATCGCGGAGATGCAGAAAACGAACCCAAGGACCCACCCATCGATCGCGCGAATCCGCAGATCCAACCCATCGACCCGCCCGTCGATCGCGCGAATGAAGAAAACGAACCCACGGACCCGGCGGTTGGGGCAATCGCTCGACGCAACCTGCCGTTTCTCCGGGCCCTGATCACCGCGACGACACTGTTGCTACTCTACGGTACCTGGGTCCGGAGTCATCGCGATTGGCAAATCGAACCGACGGCCTCGCCTCACGATCGCGGGAATGGGGAAAACGAACCCACGGCGGCCACGCGACAGGTGGCTCTCGTCGATGTTCGACTCCGTGCGCGAGCCCACAGACATGCCCCGCCCCACGGCCACAACACGACTTCCCTCTCGATGGCCTGGACGGACCTCATCCTTCCCGAACCCCCTCCGCGGAGGTGATCCTGGCGTAACCGGCGGCGTCCCTCTAGAATCCATCTTGCACGGGAATGACCTCCACCCAGCCGGTCACTCGGGGAGTCTTGCCATGTCCTGCCGATACCGAATCGTCGTCCCCGCGTGGGTCCTGGTTCTCGGACTCGCCTTGACCACGACGCGCGCCGCGGAGCCGCCCAAGGTTGCGGGCCCTGGCCTGCGCCCTCGACGTTCGAGCCCCTGCCCCTGGGGAGCATCAAACCGGACGGCTGGCTCAAGGACCAGCTCCGCATCCAGGCCGACGGATTGAGCGGACACCTCGACGAGTTCTGGCCCGATATCAAGGACAGCGCCTGGTTCGGCGGCAAGGCCGAGGGCTGGGAGCGCGTCCCCTACTGGCTCGACGGCCTCGTCCCCCTGGCTTACCTGCTCGACGACCCCACGCTCAAAGCCAAGGTCAAGAAAGCGATCGACTTCATCCTCGATCACCAGCTCCCCGACGGCTGGCTCGGCCCCGTGGGCGACAGCCGGAGGCACAAGCCTTATGACGTCTGGCCCCTGTTCCCGCTCTTCAAAGCCCTGACCCAGTACCAGGAAGCCAGCGGTGCCCCGCGCGTCGTCCCGGCGATGCTGAAGTGCTGCCGCAAGATCGATGAGGTCATCACGAAAGAGCCGATGTATAGCTGGGCGCGGTTTCGGGTGGCCGACCTGGCCGTCTCGCTCTACTGGCTTCATGACCGGACCCAGGAGCCCTGGCTCCTGGACCTGGCAAGAAAAGCGTTCGACCAGAGCCACGACTGGCGCGCCCAGTTCGACGACTTCCAGTTCACCGCCAGGACTCAGGGGAAGTTCGACCTGGACACGCACGGCGTGAACACCGGCATGGCCCTTAAGTACGGCGGCATGCGATACCGGCTCACCGGCGACGCGAAAGACAAGGATGCCGCATTCCGGATGCTCGAGCTTCTGGACCGTCATCACGGCCAGGCCACCGGCATCTTCACCTGCGACGAGCACCTGGCCGGCCGAAGCCCGTCGCAGGGGACCGAGCTGTGCACCGTGGTCGAGGCGATGTACTCGTTCGAGGCTCTGGCCGACGCCCGACTGGGCGACCGTCTGGAGACGCTGGCATTCAATGCCCTGCCGGCGACCTTCAAAAAAGACATGACCGCGCACCAGTACGACCAGCAGTGCAACCAGGTCATCTGCTCGGCACAGGGCGAGCACGTCTACGTCAACAATGGGCCGGATTCGAACCTCTACGGTCTCGAGCCGAATTTCGGCTGCTGCACGGCCAACTTCCACCAGGGCTGGCCCAAGTTCATCTCGCATCTCTGGATGAAGACGTCCGACGGCGGCCTGGCCGTCGTCGCCTATGCCCCATGCGTCGTGGAGACGAAGATCCAGGGCAAGCCGGTCAAGGTCGTCGTCGTGACGGACTATCCATTCCGCGACAAGGTCGGGATCGCCGTCACGGTTCCCGAGCCGATGACGTTCCCCCTTCAACTTCGCCTCCCGGGCTGGGCGGACACAGCCCGGATCGAGGGGCTCGATCAGGAAGTCAGCCTCGGTGGTGCCACCCTCAATGCCGATGACGTCTCGGTGGAGATACCCAAGCGACAACCGAATCGTGGGAGTGCCTCGTTATCTCTGGGCACGCGATGGAGTGAGACCAAGACGTTCACGGTCCAGTTCCCGATGCAGGTGGGGCTCTACCCGGGCGACAACGGCGCGGTGGCCATCACGCGCGGGCCGCTGGTCTTCGCCCTGCCGATCGAAGCCGAGTGGAAGAAGGTCAAGGATCACGCGCAGTTCGCCGACTGGGAGGTCTACCCGAAATCGCCCTGGAACTACGCGCTCCAGATCGATCGCGAACACCCGGAGCGTTCGGTGGAGTTCATCGAGGCCCCGCAAGCCCCAGGGGCGTTCTCGCCGATGGGGTCGCTCGTCATTGCGAAGGTCAAGGGTCGGCGTCTGCCAGGCTGGGGCCTGGAAAGAGGCGCCGCGGCCCCGCCGCCGCGCAGTCCCGTCGCCAGCACGCAGCCCTTGGAGGAACTGACCCTCTTCCCCTATGGTGGCACGGATCTGCGGATCACCGAGTTCCCAGTTTGTCGTTAGTGCTCGATATTCGGTGGTGGTGCGGAACGGCCCCGCAGCCGACGAGTCTTCACTGCCTACTGCCTACTACCTACTGCCTACTGCCACAATGACCAAATCCATCGTCTGGAAGCTCACGCTGTTCGTCGGTGTCCTGGTCGCGATCAACACGGCCTTGTTGATCGGCGTTGCCTACATCACGACGAGCGCCATCCTCCAGGATGAGGTCAAGGACCGGCTCAACACGGTCGCCGGCGATCGGCAGGAGATCCTGCTTCATGAGCTGAATCAGCAGGTGGAGCGAGCCGTGGGGTTTGCCAACCGGTCGCGCATGGGATCGCTGCTGATCGACCGGGCGCACGGGACGCTGCCGGCACAGCGGTTCCGGGAGGAAGCCGAGGCGTTCCTCTCGTCGGTGCGGGCCAATATCACATCCCTGCTGGCCATCTGGGTGGAAGATGACGCGGGCCGGATCATCGCATCGAGCGGGCTCTCGGGCAAGCTGGCCGAGCTCCCCCAGGCGGAACGGATCGGCCTGGATCCGAGGGCCGCGGGCGGACTGGCCGTCCCGCTGCAACGGCTCGATTCGACCTATGGGGCGACATTTGCCGGAGTCGTGCGGGATGGCGAGGATCACGTCGCCGGAACCGTGATGCTGGTGGTCGATCTCGGGAGGGTCATGATGTTCCTCTCCGACCCGCACGGCCTGGAAGAAACCGGAGAGGTCCTGATTGGCTGGAAGAGCGGCGCTCGGATCCATTTGCCGCTGCCACCCCGCGAAGGATCGCGCCTGACGGAGGTCTCACCCGAGCAATTTCCCTCGATGGATGCGGCGATCGCGGGGGAGTTCCAGTTCCGGCGGACGACCGACTATCGCGGTCGAGACGTGCTGGTCGCCTACCGGCCGCTGGGCACGCCTTATCCCGGCTGGGGCCTGATCGCCAAGATCGACTCCGCGGAGGCTTACCGGCCGGTGAGGCGGCTTCGCTGGCTGCTGCTGGGGCTCGGCGGCGGCCTGCTGCTGCTGGGGCTGGCCGCCTCCAACGCCATCGCCCGCCGGTTCGCGCGGCCGATCCGGCACCTGGCGCGGATCTCGGCCGCCGTCACCGCGGGCGATCTGAACGCCCGGAGCCGCGTCGATTCGTCCGACGAGATCGGCGAGCTCAGCCTGGCGTTCAACCGGATGACCGACGAGCTAGCGCGCTCGCATGCGACGCTCGAGTGGCGGATCTCGGAGCGCACCCGCGCCCTGGAGGCCCTCCGCGACCTGCTCGACGCCTTCTTCCGCATCTCGACCTCGCAGTTGGACCCGCACAATATCGACAAGACATTTGATAGCGTGCTGCGGTTCTGCTCCGACCTGGGATACGACCTGGCGATGATCGCGCTGGTGGACCGCGATGCGGGCGTGATCCGCGCCGTGCGGGCCACCGGCAGCATGACCGGAATCGTCGACATGACCGTGCGCTCGCTCGCGGGAGACGACATCCTGGCCATCGCGGTCCGCGAGAATCGTGCGATCGTGATCCCCGACTCCACCACCGATCCTCGGTGCGACCAGGCGACCGTCGCCTTATCGGGCATTCGTGGACATGTGATCGTGCCGCTGGGCAGCGACGAGATTCTCGGCACGCTCCAGGTGGCCACGCGCCAGCCGATCGATCCCGAACACCTCGATTTGCGCCCTCTGGAGACCCTGGCCTCGCACACGGCGCGGGCGCTGACGGGACTCGAACAGCTCGAGGAGATCCGGCGGCTCAACCAGAGCCTCGAGCAGCACGCCCAGGAGCTGGCGCGCTCCGAGATCGCCTATCGCGAGCAGACCCGCATCCTCCAGTCGGTCCTGGACTGCATGGGCGATGGCGTCGTGGTCGCCGATACGCAGGCGCGGTTCCTGGTGTTCAATCCGGCTGCCGAGCGGATCCTCGGCCAGGGGCGGGTCGACAGCCCGCCGGGAGAATGGTCGCGGCAGTACGAGATCTTCCTCCCCGACCGGGTGACTCCCTATCCCACGGAAGAGATCCCGCTGATGCGGGCCATCCGCGGCGAATCGGCCGACCAGGTGGAGATCTACATCGCTTATCCCAGCCGCGACGACGGGACGTGGATCCTGGTCACCGGCCGCCCGCTGCGCGACGAACGTGGGGCGATCGAGGGCGGGGTCGTCGTCTTCCACGACATCACCCGGCGGAAGAAGGCCGAGCGACGGCTGTCGGCCCAGTACGAGACTACCCGCGTCCTGGCCGAGTCGGACTCGCCCAGCCAGGCCGCGACCAAGATCCTCGAGACGATCTGCAGGAGCCTGGACTGGAACCTCGGCGTGTTCTGGAGGGTGGACCACCACGCGCAACGGCTCCGGTGCGCGACCTTCTGGCACCGGCCGGGGCGCCGCGTTTCCCCGATTCGAGTCCATCACGCGAGAGATCGTCCTGAAGCCAGACATCGGGCTCCCCGGCGGCGCCTGGACCCTCGGCCAGCCGGCGTGGATCCCCGACATCCGCCATGACCCCAACCTCCCACGTCGTCCCGCCGCGACGGAAGAGGGCCTACACGCCGCCTTCGCCTTCCCGATCCTGCTCCGGGGCGAGTGCCTCGGCGTCCTCGAGTTCCTCAGCCTCGAGGTCCGGCCCGTGGACCGTGCCACCCTCGACATGATGGCCAGCCTGGGCAGCCAGATCGGCCAGTTCATCGAACGCCATGAGATGCGCGCCCGCGTCGTCCAGTCGGAGAAACTGGCCTCGCTCGGGATGCTCTCGGCCGGCGTCGCGCACGAGATCAACAACCCCCTGGCCTACATCGCCAACAATCTGGCCGTCCTCGAGCGCGACGTCCGCTTCCTGCTCGGCGTCCAGGGACTCTACGAGCAGGGTCACGCCGAGCTGGAGGCCGCGCGGCCCGAGCTGATCCGGCAGGTCGCCTCCCTCTCCGATGAATGCGACCTGGCCTATGTGAAAGAGAACCTGGGCAAGCTCATCAAGAGCACACGCCAGGGCGTCAAGCGCGTGGCCGACATCGTGCAGAACCTCCGCGGTTTCGCCCGGCTGGACCAGGCCGCGGTTGACCAGGCCGACGTGCACGAGGCGATCCGGACCGCCCTCGAGATGATCCGCGGCCGGCTCGATCGCCGCGGCATCACCATCGAGGAAGATTTCGGTGAGATTCCGCGGGTCGTCGCCTCCCCCGCCCAGCTCAATCAGGTCTTCCTGAATCTGCTGGTCAACGCGCTCCAGGCCATCGAGGTGACCCATCGCGCCGACGGTCGGATCACGATCACCACCTCGGCCGAGGATGGCGACGTCGTCGTCGAGGTGGCGGACAACGGCTGCGGCATCCCCGTCGAGGCCCTGCCCCAGATCTTCGACCCCTTCTTCACCACCAAGGAGATCGGCGACGGCACCGGGCTGGGGCTGAGCATTACCCACGGCATGGTCCAGGACCACGGCGGACGCCTGGAGGTCGAGAGCGAACCCGGTCACGGCACTCGCTTCCGGGTCTTCCTCACCGTGGAGGAGGCGGCAAGATGACCATGGTCGTGCGTCTCCCACTCCGCGCTTCGCGTCTCGGTATCAGAACGCGATCCCGACCCCACAGTCTTCCCCGTTTCCAGGACCGTCCGATGGCTCAACGTCGCCTAATCGTCCCCAACGGCGCTTTCGACCTTTCCCCGTTCCGCGCGAACGGAAGCCTGCTCCCGCGTTTCGTCACCGATCGGGGCGCACTGTTCCACGGCGATTGTTCCGGCCTGCTCCCGCATTTCCGCGATGAGTGCGTCAACACGGTCTTCGCCGATCCGCCTTTCAATCTCGGCAAGGCATACGGGGCGCGGGTGAACGACCTGCGGACGGACGTTGACTATCTGGACTGGTGCCGCGGATGGATCAACGAGTGCTGCCGCCTCTTGAAGCCGGGCGGCGCATTGTTCCTGTATAACCTCCCGCGCTGGAACATCGAGTTGGGGCATCACCTCAACACGTTGGGCCTGCAATTCCGGCACTGGATCACGGTCAGCATCAAGTTCGGCCTGCCGATCGCGGGCCGGCTCTATCCGGCCCACTACAGCCTGCTCTACTACACAAAAGGGAAGCCGAAGACGTTCCGCAAGATTCGCACGCCGATCGAGACCTGCCGCCATTGCGGGGGCGAGATCAAGGATTACGGCGGTCATCGCGACGCGATGAACGACCTGGGTGTCAACCTGATGGATGTCTGGACCGACATCCCACCCGTGCGGCACGGGAAGTTCAAATCGCCAAACCGCAAGGCCAACGCCCTCTCGACCAAGATCCTCGATCGCGTGGTGGAGCTGAGCACGGTCGAAGGCGAGGTCGTGCTCGATCCATTCGGCGGCAGTGGGACCACGTTCGCAGTCTGCGAGCGCAAGAATCGCCGATGGATCGGCATCGAAATCCAGTTGACCGATGTGATCATTGAACGTCTATCCGGCAACGACCTGGACTGTCACGACTGTGCGGACAATGTGGAAGGATGAGGCAATCCTCTTGTGCAACTTCGTATGCGGATTCCACCTATGATCTGCGATCGTCTGGCATCGAGGAAAGCCGTATCTTCAAACCGGGAGAAAGGCGGCAGGAGACACGTGAAAGAACTGGGCGAGCTTGATCACATGCTCCTTCGTGAGCGACCGACTGCCCCTCAGCACCGCCGAGATCGTGGACTGCGAGATCCCAACGGCTCTCGCGAGCTTCGATTGACTCAGCCGGTTGGACTCCATCAGCATGCGCAATACGTCTGCCTCGGAAGCGACCGGGATCACGACGTGCCTGTCCTCGTATGTTTCGACCAGATCGGTCAGCGCATCCAGGTACTCCTCCGCCCCTTTGTCGAGGTCTTGCCGGAGCAATCGATCGATGATCGTGATGGCCGCGTCCAGGTGGTCGTCGTTCTGGATGTGGGTCAGTGGGAACTGCTTCACCAACGCGAAATAAGTGTCAGGCAAAGTCCTGGTCCGGGTCTTGTTCGCCATGGTTTATGTCCCTCCCTCCCGCCCGCGAGGTGTTGGCTTATCTTTTGGGGGTGTCATTTTCGCTGCGACCGACCTCTTCGGCGGAGGTTCGTGGCATCCACAATGATCGATCCAAAGCTGCTTGTCGTACTCCGCGTGGTCCATCACTTTCAAGACGTAAATGATGCCTTTGGCATAGTTGATTCGGCCGATCAGCCGGAAGCGATTATTCCCCACGTCGAACACGACACAGTTGACAACCTGATCGGCCGAACCAAACGTCTGCCTCAGCGACGCGAAATTGTCCCACTCGACTTTCTTGACGGTATCGTGCCAGGCGGACAAGTACCGTTCGGCGATCCCAGAATCGGACTTTCGAACCTCCCAGAATTGCCTCAATCGCTTCTTGGAGATGACTCGCATTTCTCACCCATTGACCGACGTCATCGCGGACTTGAAAGGATAAGCGCAAATTGCGATAAGTCAAGACGAGCTATTTCGTAACGCGGTCCTGATCAATCTCACAGCAAGAAGGTTCTGATCCGCGACGACTCGCCCCGGTGTCTTCGAGGTCGAACCGATCTTGCTGGCAGAATCGTGGAGGTAAAGCAGCGTGCAACTCCAGGAAATGAGCTGGCCGGCAGTGGCCGCGACGTCGAAGGACGTTCCGGTCGTCGTGCCGATCGCGGCCGTCGAGCAGCATGGGCACCACTTGCCGGTGTTCACCGACAGCATGCTGCTGGGCGAGGTCGTCCGTCGCGCGGCCGAGGCGCTCGGCGATCGGGTGATCTGGACCCCCCTGCTCTGGCTGGGGAACTCGCACCATCACCTCGACTTCCCCGGTACCCTCTCCGCCGCGCCGCGGACGTATCTCGACGTGCTGGGAGACCTGATCGACAACCTGGTCGTTCACGGCTTCCGCCGGATCGTCCTGCTCAACGGTCACGGGGGGAATATCGTGCCGGCGCAGCAGGCGGTCTTCGAAGCCCGCCAGCGCCACCGGCAGCGCGACGACCTGCTCCTGCTGGCGGCGACTTACTGGCTCCTGGGAGGCAAGCCTCAGGAGGTCGATCCCGCGATCGTCCAGGATCAGATGGGACACGCCTGCGAGTGGGAGACCTCCATGATCCTGCACCTGGCGCCTGAGCTAGTCGGCGAACTCGAAGCGATCGATCCGGTCTCACAGCGGGCCTCGTTCGAGCCGGCCTCGCGAGGCTGGATCACGCAGGAGCGGAGCACTCCGGGCCATATCGGCGATCCTCGCAGAGCCACGGCCGAGAAGGGCCAGGTGATTTTTCGTGTCTTCTCCCAAGACGTCGTCACTTTCCTGGGTCGGGTGATCGCCTGGGACGGCCATTCCTGGAATGGATGAGATGAAATCGAGCCCCATCACGACGATCGATGCACAGCGGGCGGGCCTCCGAGTGTGGGGGATCTGCGGATTACTGCTGCTGGCGACCATGATCATGTACATGGATCGCCAGGCACTGTCCCAGCAGAAGACCGAGATCCTCGCCGCACTGAAGCTGAGCAATGCAGACTACGGCCGGCTCGAGCTGGGCTTCGGACTGGCCTTCGCCGTGGGAGGAATTGTCACCGGGTTTCTCGCCGATCGGATCAATCCGCGATGGTTTTATCCGGTCGTCCTCATGGGTTGGTCGGCTGTCGGATTCGCGACGGGTTGGGTCACCAACTACAGGCAGCTACTCGTCTGCCGGGTGCTCCTTGGATTCTTCGAGGCCGGGCACTGGCCCTGCGCCTGATGACCTCGCAGCGACTGCTGTCACGCCAGGATCGGCCTCTGGGCAACAGCATCCTCCAGAGCGGCGCGTCACTGGGGGCGCTCGCCACGCCGATCGTCGTACTGCTCCTGGCCACCGAGGCGCCGGAGAGCTGGCGGATGCCGTTCCGCGTCATCGGCGCGATCGGGATCTTCTGGGTCGTCGCCTGGCTGGCCGTGATCGGGCCGAAGGACCTGGAGGTCAAGCCCGTCTCGTTGGAATCGGGCGACGACGAATCCTCGATCGCCCTCACGCGGGACGACCTGCTCGCCTCGGACGTCTCGGCCTGGCGGTGGGGCTTTCTTCGCCGGTTCCTGGCGCTGGGCGTCGTCGTGATCATGATCAACTGGTGCTGGCAATACTTCCGGGCCTGGATGCCGGGGATGTTGCGCGAGCAATACGGCTACAGCCAGAACGAGGTCCAGTTCTTCTCGATCGCCTATTACCTGGCCGCCGATGTCGGTTGCCTGACAACCGGATTCCTCGTCAAGTGGCTAACGAACCGGGGCGTCCCCGTTCACGGAGCACGCATGTCGACGTTCCTGGTCTGCTCGCTCCTGACCGCGCTGAGCATACTGGCCGCGTTCTTGCCCGCCTCCTGGCTGTTCCTCAGCATCCTGCTGGTCATCGGATTCGGCTCGCTCGGCCAGTTTCCTACCTATTATGCCTTCACCCAGGAGCTGTCGGTGAGCCGGCTGGGCAAGGTGACCGGATCGCTCAGCTTCCTCACGTGGACGGCGACCGCGCTCGTCCAGGAGCCGATCGGCAAGTGGGTTGACCGGACCCATTCCTATTCCGCCGTCACATCACTGGCCGGACTCCTGCCCATGATCGGGTTCCTGGCGATCTTGCTGCTCTGGAATGCGCCGAAACGGCGGATGCCGGTCGCCGTTGTTGGATGATCCACACATCTGCGTGAAAAGCGAACAAAAAAGAAATAAATATGAGTGTAATCGGATCAAGGCACATTCTGTGGGGAGAGGGCCATCGGACCCTGCGCTTCGTCCACATCCTGCAAGGCGTCGCGCGACGGCAGGATGAAAGTGAAGGTCGTTCCCCGGCCCGGCTGGCTGTCAACCTCGATCCGGCCGCCATGGGCGGTGAGGATCTCGCGGGCGATCGCCAGGCCCAGTCCCGCGCCCGCGGCCTGTTGACCGCCCGGGATCCGATAGAATCGTTCGAAGACGTGGGGCAGGTGTTCGCGAGGGATGCCCGCGCCGGTGTCGTGGACCTCGAACCAGAGCTGGTCGTCGTTCGCCCGGGCGCCGATCCGGATCGATCCCCCGCGCGGCGTGTGCTGGATCGCGTTGATGATCAGGTTGTCGAAGACGTGCTCGATGCGATCGCGATCGACCATGACGTAGCCGGGTTCCCCGCCGAGTGCCGTGTCGAGGGTGATGCCCGCGTCTTCGGCCTGGGCTTGCATCCGTGCGGCGGCGCCCTCGATAAGCTCGGCGGCGAGGACCGGCTCGAGATTGAGTCGGACGCGGCCCTGTTCGATCCGGGTCAGGTCGAGCAGGTCGTTGATCATGGCCAGGATGCGGTCGGAATCCTGGCGGGCCGCCAGCAGGAGCTCCACCTGCTTCGGAGTGAGAGGGCCCACGACCTCTTCGAGCAGGAGGTGGACGGCCATCTGCACGCTGGTCAACGGCGTCTTGAGTTCGTGGCTGACCGTCGCGACCATGTCGCTCTTCAGCCGATCCAGCAAGTGGAACTTGGTCACGTCGAGGAGGACGACGGCGGCGCCGAGCAGATCGTCGGGCGTGGTTCGGATCGCCACGACGCGCGGCAAGAAGTAGTGTTCCTGGCCACCGTCGGGGAGCAGGATCGCCTGTTCCAGGGCGAGGGGGAGGTAATCGCCTCGTCCGGCGAGCACATCGTTCACCCGGGTTTTCAACGGCGGCGGCGGATACCACGGGACCGGTGGCTCCGCCGTTGGCATGACGCTGAGCAGGCGGCGTGCCGCGGGATTGGCCTGTTCGACCGAACCGGCCGGGTTGACGACCACCACGGGATCGGGAAACGAGTCGATCGTCGCCTGGGCGCTCTTCTGGCGCGGAGCAACCGGGCGGTCCCCGCCTGCCGATAATCGCGGATCGTCCGGGCCATCTCGTTGAAAGCGTGGGCCAGGTCGCCGAGCTCGTCGCGGGACGCCGCGGGCACGACCTGGTCGAGCTCACCCCGAGCCAGGGCTCGCGCCCCGTCGGTCACGGCCTGGATCGGGTCGAGGATCGACCGATGCAGCTTGAGCGAGACCCACACGGTCAGGACCACCGCGGCGATCAGGGCGGCAATCATCAGCCGGATCGAATCGGATGCGTTCTCGCGGGCGCGCCGGTCCATCGCCTGCATGTTCTCCTGATTCAGCCGCAGCACCTCATCGGCACTCTCCCGGATCTCGTTGAAGGTCGGCTCCAACTCGCGAAAGTAGACCTCGGCACGATGTCCCTCCGGCTCGGCGGGCAGGGCGAAGAACCGGCCGGCCGATGCCACGTACCGGGTGAAGAGATCGCGCAGCCTGTCGGCGGATTCCTGCTCTCCGGCCACCGTGATGTTGCCCAGCTCGATCTCCAGATTCTTCTCGAAACGGGGCCGGTTCTCGTCGAACTGCTTGCGCCCGCGTTCGGCCTGTCCGTTCACCGCGAAGGCATGGCTGGCATCCACACGGTCGATGACCTCGAAGAGAAGGGCCGAATCCATCCGCTCGATCGCCTCTTTCATTCGCTCGGCGGACAGCACGCTCCTGTAGTTCTCCCGGAGGATCACATCGATGTTATTGCCCAGCCGATAGAACATGACGATCGCCCAAAGGCCGAGCGCCGCCAGGATCACCAGCGTCGGCAGCAGCCCGATGAGCAGCTTGCTTTTCAGTGTCTTCACCTTGTCAGCCCCGGCTCCCCCGTGATGTCATCGGCATGCCGAGCGAGCTTTCTCCGCGAACTCGCCACCCCGATTGTCGATTTCCCGAGTGCAAAAAGCGAGTGGACCGAACAACTCCTATCCGGTCACCGATCGACGAGGCCCCGCGGGATGTACGCGCCTCACCGACGAAGCGAACGGGTTCCCACTCCCCGACTCCTCCGTCCAGCCCCATCAAAGACCCAGTTGTTTCCGCTTACGGTACAACGTGCTGGGATCGATTCCCAGGATTCGCGCGGCGTCCTCGCGGCTGGGGCATCGAGCGAGGATCAGTCGGATATGCTCCGTCTCGAGCCGCTCGATCGAGATCGGCTGGCCGACCTCGATCGGGACTCCGGATTCGGTAACGGTCCGAGGCGCCGCCGAGATGATGCGTCCCGGCAAGTCCTCGAGGTCAAGGATCTGCCCCTTGGCGAAGATCGCGGCTCGTTCCATGGCATTGCGCAGCTCGCGGAGATTGCCGGGCCAGCCGTATCGGAGCAGGGCCGCGGCGCCTCCGGAGTGAATCCGTCGATAGGCTTGGCCGTCTGGCGAGCGAAGAAGGCCAGAAGGTGCTCGGCCAGGAGGATTCGATCCGAGCGGACCCGCAGAGCGGGAAGGCTCAGCTCCACGACATTCAGGCGAAACAGAAGATCCTCGCGGAACTGTCCGGCGGCGACGGCCGCGTCGAGGTCGTGATTGGTCGCCGTGATGAGCCGGACGTCGGCCGTCCGCGAACGCGTCTCGCCGACCCGCTCGTACTGCCGTTCCTGGAGGAAGCGGAGCAACTTGGGCTGGAGGGCCAGCGGCAGATCGCCGATCTCGTCGAGGAAGAGCGTCCCGGACTCGGCCGCGGCGACCTTCCCCCGCGTCTCGCTGACGGCGCCGGTGAACGCGCCGCGTGCGTGGCCGAAGAGTTCGCTTTCCAGCAACTCCGCGCTGAGACTCGGGCAACTGACCGTGACGAACGGCGCACTGCGCACGGCGGCTCCAACCGTGGATCGCCCGAGCCAGGACTCCCTTCCCCGTGCCGCTCTCGCCCCGGATCAGTACCACCGCGTCGGTACTCGCGACCTGACGGCCCTGCTCCAGTACCAGCCGGACCTGCGGATCGTCGCTCTCGAGCGAGACCTCGGGGATCTCGATGGCGATCTGCTCCTCCAGATCGTCCACGCGGTCCTGAAGGCTCCTGAGCCTCTCGACGCGCTCCACGACGGCGCGGATCTGGGCCGGCAGGAACGGTTTCGGCAGGTAATCGAAGGCGCCTCCCCGCATGGCCTCGACCGCCGTGTCGATCGACCCGTGGGCCGTGATGATCACCACCGCCATCTTCGGCGCCCGCCGCAAGCACGTCTCCAGCAGGTCGAGCCCCGAGTCGATGCCCAGCCGGAGATCCACCAGCGCCAGGTCGAACCGCGATCGCTCGATCCGCTTCAGCGCCTCGTCGATCCCCGCGGCCTCTTCGACCGTGTGACGCATCGATTCGAAGGCCACTCGCAACGTCATTCGGATGTTCGACTCGTCGTCAACGATGAGGATTCGCATGGTTGGATCGGGTGAAGGGGAATCGGTCTCGTCTCGCTATTGTGACCGATCGCGCGTTGGGAGGATAGAGATGCCGGCGGGAAGACAACCGATCATCGAACGAAGGATGCCGAGGCTAGGATCCAGCTCCAGCGGCCCGCGTGCCCGCGTCACGACCTTCGCAACGGTGGGCGGGCGCCCGGCGTCAGCTCAGGATGGGCTCGACCACATGGCCGTTGACGTCGGTGAGGCGAAAGTCACGCCCGGCGTATCGGTAGACCAGCCGGGTGTGATCGATCCCCATGATGTGGAGGATCGTCGCGTGGTAGTCGTGGACATGCACCGGGTTGGACGTGATGCTGATCCCGAACTCGTCCGTCTCCCCGAACGCCATCCCTCCCCGGACCCCCGCGCCGGCCAGCAGGGCCGTGAACGCCTTGGCATAATGATTGCGCCCCTTGCTCTGGGGCGAATCGGTCCAGGGGGTGCGGCCGAACTCGGTGCAGATCGCCACCAGCGTCTGACTCAGGAGTCCCCGTTGCTTCAGGTCGTTCAGGAGCGCCGCGATCGCGCGATCGACCCGCAACGCCTTGGGCCGATGGTCCTCCATGTTGCCGTGGGCATCCCAGTTGTTATTCGATCCCGTGTCGATCAGCTCGACGACGCGGACACCGCGCTCGATCAATCGGCGCGCGATGAGACACTGCTGACCGAACGAGGACGAGTCTCCCTCCGTGATCCCGTAGGAGTCGAGCGTTCAACTTCGACTCCCGCCTGACGTCGAGCGCCTCGGGCGCCTCGTGCATCATACCCCTGGCGACGTCGAAGGTGGCGGCTCGCGCGCGAAGATCGGCGTCGCCCGGACGGCACCGGGCGTGGAGCTCGTTCACGTCGCGGAGCATGACCTGCTCGAGCTGGTCCAGGGTCGACGGGTGAGCCGGCGGCTTGAGGTCGGGGATCGGCTCCGGGCCCGGCACGATTCGCACTCCCTGGTGAATCGGCGGCAGGAAGCTGCTGTCCCAGACCTGCGTGCCGGCATACGGCAGGTGCTGGCAGAGCACCATGTAGGCGGGCAAGTTGGCGTTGAAGGTCCCCAGTCCATAACTGAGCCACGCGCCGAGGCTCGGCATCGGGACCGTCGCCGAGCCGGTGTGCATGGCCAGCACCGCCTGGAAATGCTCGACGATGTCCGTATGCAGCGATCGGATCACACACAGCTCGTCGGCCAGGGTACCCAGGTTGGGGAACAGCTCGCTAATCATCAGGCCCGAATCGCCGCAAGCCCGAAACCGGAACGGCGAGCCCAGCAACGGACGATCGTGCGTCTCGTCGGGCCGCAGGCCGAACGAGGGGACCGATTTCCCCTGGTGACGGGCGAGTGCCGGCTTGTAGTCGAACGTGTCGACGTGCGAGAACCCACCCGTGAGGAAGATCACGAGCAGGTTCTTCGCCTTCGCCTGGTGATGGGTGGGCAACGGCGCCAGCAGGCCGCCACCGCCACGCTCCGCCGCCAGGGCCAGGGCGGAATACAACCCCGGGCCGGCCGCGGCGGCCACGGATGTCTTCAAGAACGACCTGCGCTCTGACGCGTATCGGATCGATCGTCATCACGCCATCACTCGCAATTGTAGTGTGGGTGGAACCCACCGATGTAAAATTATGATATTTTGTGGGTTTCACCCACACTACGAGATCGACTTCCGAGTCTCATGGAATCGACGCTCAGTCGATGTAGAGGAATTCATTGGCGGTCAGGAGGATCCTGGCGAGACTCGTCCACACACGGCGGTCCACGCCCTCATCATGCGTGCCGGTGGCAGCCAGGCTCGTGCTCGCCGACAGGACGAAACGGAGCGCGCGATCGAGCTCGGACCTGTCCGGGGGCCGGCCCCAGGCCAGCAGGTAGCCGTGGGTGATCCGCGCCTGCGGATCCGTCGAGGCGTTGGTCATCCGGTGTGCGAGTCCCTCGGCGTTCTCGAGCACGAACGGGTTGTTCAGGAAGTAGAGGGCCTGGAGGGGGACGGTGGACTGGCTCCGGACGTCGGTCGAGTAGTTGGTGTCGGGCCCGTCGAAGATCGCCAGGAAGGGATGCTTGATCAGGCGCTGGGTCATGAGGTACACGCTGCGGTGATCGGAGGGATAGACGATTTTGAACGCGTCGTGCTGGGTCCAGTGCCAGGCCTCGATCGGGGGAAAGGGATGTCGTCCCGGTCGTCCGCGGTCGAGGCGGCCCGAGACAGCCAGCATGGCGTCGCGGATCGATTCCGCGTCGAGGCGGCGTCGGGGATACCGCCACAGCCATCGGTCTTGAGGGTCGAGGACGGCATCCGGCGCGTCGTAGTCGCTCGAGAGCTGGTAGGTCACCGACAGGACGATCTCGCGATGGATGGCCTTGATCGACCAACCACTGGCGACGAATCGGGCCGCGAGCCAGTCGAGCAGCTCGGGATGCGTGGGCGGCTCGCCGCGCACTCCGAGATTCGATGGCGTGGCGACGATCCCCCGGCCGAAGTGATGTTGCCAGATCCGGTTGACCATGACGCGCGCCGTCAGAGGATGCTCGGGTCGCGTCAACCAGCGCGCCAGCTCGTATCGGCCACTGCTTCCCGGCGCCACGGGAGGTGGCGGCTCGCCGGCCAGGAACGCGAATCGGGGAACCCCGTGGGTGACGACAGGTCCGGGACTACCGGGATCGCCCCGGCGCTGGACCGGCACATCGGCCGGCTTCCCCTCGGTCACGGCGTAGCCGGCGGGCAGATCCAGGGGAAGAGATGTCCGCTGGAGCCGGGTTTTCTCGGTCTGGAGGTTGGCGAGCCGGGTTCGGTCCTTCGCTTCGTTCGATCCCTTCAGAGTGGAGATGATCCGCTCCAACTCGGCAAGCCGCCCGCGATAGGCCTTGAGCCTGGGTTCGGCCCGCGAAGGCTCCACGAGGGGGACGAAGTTCATGCGCGGGAAGCCCTTCGACTGCGTCTCCTCCGATCCGGCCCACGGAAACGTCGTGCTGGCGAACATCCCGTAGAGGGCGTAATAGTCGGTCTGGGCGACGGGGTCGAACTTGTGGTCGTGGCATCGGGCGCAGCGGAGTGTCAGGCCGAGGAAGGCCCGGCCGGTGGTCTCGATCGCATCCTCCAGGGTCAAGTGCCAGAGCTCGAAGGGACCGGTCCCATAGCGCCGGGACAGGGCGAGGAACCCGGTCGCGGCGATCGACTCCGCATAATCGGTCCCCGATCTGTCACGGGCGAGTATGTCGCCGGCCAGTTGCGCGCGGACGAACTGGTCGTACGGCTTGTCCCGGTTGAACGAATCGAAGATGTAATCGCGGTAGCGCACCACTTCCGGTACGGGATAGTCGGCGTTGTCGCCCGCTGTGTCGGCGTAATGGGCGACATCCATCCAGTGTCGGCCCCAGCGTTCGCCGTAGTGGGGCGAGGCCAGCAGGCGGTCGACGACTCGGACAAACGCATCGGGCCTCGGATCGCCGAGGAACCGCGTGAGCTCCTCGGGCGTGGGCGGCAATCCGATCAGGTCGAACGTGACGCGGCGGAGGAGCGTGCCTTTGTCCGCGCGTCGCACCGGTCGAACACCGGCCGCGCTGCGTCTAGCCGCGATGAAACGATCGACGGGCCGGCCGGACCAGCCGGTCGGATCCGGCGGCGGCTCAACCGCTCTGACCCGCTCGAAGGCCCAGTGCCGCGGGGCGGGCTTGCCTTGGCCGGCAAGCGTCTGCGCTTGCCCGAGCCCTCCGGCCAGATCGCCCCGTCCGCGATCCACTTCGCAAAGGCCGCAATGGTTTCCTCGGACAACCGCCGCTTGGGCGGCATCTTAACCTCGTCGTGGGTCTTCCGGATCGCCTGGATCAACAAGCTCCCCTCCGGGTCGCCGGCCATGACCGCCGGCCCGCGGTCTCCACCCTGGATGAGCGCTTCTCGCGAATCGACCTTCAGACCGCTGCTGATCTTCTTACCGCCGTGGCAAGGCAGGCAATCATTGGCCAGCACGGGACGGATCTTCAGCTCGAACAAGCTCTCGGACGCCTCATCGGCATCAACCAATCCGGCCAGGAGCAAGAAGGACAGCAGGCCCAAGGCACAGAGTCGAGCCATGGCGTCGACTCCTGGGGTGGGTGGTTCGCCTCGTGGGCGGGGAGCAGATTCGCCGCTCGTCAACGGGTTCGACTGTTGAACCAACATTACACAATGTTTGATCGCCTGACAATCATCCGGCGCGGTTCCCGACATGCGCAGACTTCCTTCCATCGATCGATCCGCCTCCGAAGTTTTGGATGGTATCACGGCGATCGGTCGAGAAAAACCGATCGAGCTCGGTCGAGCGAGCCGTAGGAAAAGAGGGTGATGGAACGGTGAGTGTTGGAGGCATGGGGGAGGCGCACGGTCATGGCAACGGTGTAGAGATCCGGAGTCGTCCTGAGGCAGATCCGGCGCCTCTACGGATCTGGCGCCCGAAATACTCCTGGGGCACAGGACTTAAGAAATCACATGAGGAATCGGATTGCATTCTGGCATCGCGTACGTTAAGTTCGCTTGAATTATTCGCTGACCCTCGGTGATAGTCCCTCTCCTCTCCTCTGATCGGCTCCGCTGTCACCGAGAACCTCCTGACTCTACCGGTTCTTCCGATTTTCTGATCAATCCGAGATCTGCTTTCGGTGTTGAATCGGAAATACGACGGACGTAGTTTGTCCCCACTCATCCCCACCTTCGACCGACGCTGCACCTTCAGGAGCCCCGTCTCATGAGATCCCGGTCCCGCTCAGGTTCGACTCGCGGATTCACGCTGATCGAGCTACTGGTCGTCATCGCGATCATCGCCGTATTGATCGCACTGTTGTTGCCAGCCGTTCAGGCGGCCCGCGAGGCCGCACGCCGCGCCCAGTGCACCAACAACTTGAAGCAACTTGCCCTGGCCGCCAACAACTACGAGTCCTCGAATGGCTGCTTCCCCGGAAATTCGTATTCCGGTACCCTTTTCAATCCGCCGCACGTGAGTACCTATCCCGAGAATTTCAGCGCCTTCGTGCGGATGCTCCCCTTCTTCGAACAGTCGGCGATGTACAACGCGACGAACTTCAACCTCACCTCGGCGGACCCCGCGAACCTCACCATCTGCGGCGTTCAGATTAACTCACTCATCTGTCCCAGTGATCCCTTGAATCAGAGCGTCCAGATCTCGAGCCTATCCTCGGGCGGCGGCGTCACCCCGGGCTGGAGCTTCAACGAGATCACTTTGCCTCCCGGCACCTGGATGCAGGCGTTTACCAGCTACGCCGGCAACGCGGGCACGTTCACCTTCGGGTTCTCGAACCTGATGTCGTTGACGGTCCTCGCCCAGTTCAATGGCACGATCTACAACGACAGCAGCACCAAGATCGCCTCCGTCACGGACGGGACCAGCAACACGTTCATCTTCGCTGAGCATGCCAAGGGGCACCTGTTCATCCTCGATCCAGGTTACGCGGTTTCCGACGGTTCATGGAACTCGGGCCGCTACTATGACACACTCTTCGCCACGCTTTATCCGCTCAACCTGGCGGCTGGTAATAACGTCGCTTTTGGCGGGGGGACGACCCCCGGCTACTACTCTCCGACGGTAGCCGGGAGTTACCACCCGGGCGGGGCGAACTTCAGTTTCTGCGACGGCTCGGTCCGGTTCATCAAGAACTCGATCAGCTCGTGGTCGTTCAGTGCGGGGAATGCCGACAGCTATGGCGACGCCATGCCTAACGGCACGGTCTACACGTCGGTCGCGGCGACGGCACCCTTCTCCAAGACGGGTTACTATCTGGCGAACACCGCCGCACTGCTCGGCGTCTATCAGCAA
Organism: uncultured Planctomycetota bacterium; assembly: GCA_963845755.1. Taxonomy (GTDB): domain Bacteria; phylum Planctomycetota; class Planctomycetia; order Isosphaerales; family Isosphaeraceae; genus CAWJTV01. Next base: position 235,389 of record CAWJTV010000028.1, on the reverse strand, counting down.
CTCTCGACGCGAGCCGGCGGCGAAGTGATCAGCTCGGATTCCTACTGATCGGCCAACCGCAAGCTGAGACATCGCCTCGCGGCCGCTCAGTTTGAACGTACCGGGGGCAGGACGAGACGGTCTGTCCCCGAGCGTTTCCTTTCTTCCGCGTCCTCCCGGATCCGTTGGAGCGGGCCTTTTGCATCAGTCTGCGAGAGGATTTCGTCCATGGTCAAGGTTCCTCGAGTGAGTTGCCTCATCCTTCTCGGTCTCTTGACCGGCTGTGGGGGAGGGACTTCGACAACCAATCCCGGATCAGCCCCGCCCCACCATGGGAACCTGATCGCCCTACCCGGCGGAAAGGGATATGTCGAAATCGTCCAGAAGGAGGCCGGATCGGCGAAGTCCACGATGAGTGCCGAGGTCTCCTTCTACTTAATCAATCAATCCAACGAGCCCCTTTCGCCGGCTCCTGCCGCGGGCACGCTCACGATCGGGGAGAAAAAGATTGATCTCAAGCCGGAAGGTGAGGCGCTGGTCACCCCCACCGGGCCTCCTCTTTTCCCGAAGGGAGGCCTGGACGGCGTCCTGAGCGTCGAGCTGGAAGGAAAGTCCATCAATATTCCCTTGGGCATCCGTTGAAGATATCCGGGCTGACACGGGGAGATTAGTCCTCGATGCGTGGTGCCGTGGTCGTGCCGGGTGGCGGTCTCGCGGGAATGACCCAGGCGCGGATCGAGCGGTGTCCGAGGAGTAGGAGGCTGTGCACGGTGGAGGCCATCGATCACCCGGCGACATGGCCACCGGTTGCGGTGAGGCCCGAGCTGGAGCCGTTCGAGCCATCGATTCATGTCAATGCCGACCTTGCTCCCACGACCAAGGAGCAGCGGCGATGGGGCCTAAAGGACATTGCGGCCCTGTGGGTCTCGATGTCGGCCTGCATCCCAACCTACATGCTGGCCTCTTCGTTGATCGCCGAAGGGATGAACTGGTGGCAGGCGATCGTCACGATCGTCCTGGGCAATAGCATCGTGCTGATCCCGATGGTTCTCAATGCACACGCGGGGACGAAGTACGGCATCCCGTTTCCGATCTATTGCCGCTCTTCGTTCGGGATCATCGGGGCCAACGTCCCTGCCCTCTTGCGCGCCCTGGTCGCGTGTGGTTGGTTCGGGATCCAGACCTGGATTGGAGGCGAGGCCATCTACAAGATCCTCGCCATCTATGTCCCCGCCTGGGCCGAGTTGCCGACGATCGCAAGTCTCGGCATCAATCGCGCCGAAGTGGCCTGCTTCTTGGCATTCTGGGCCGTCAACATCGTCGTCATTTACCTGGGGATCGAGTCGATCCGCTTTCTGTTGAACATCAAAGCACCACTGTTGATCGCGCTGGGGCTTCTCCTGTTAGGATGGGCCTACGTGCAGGCCAAGGGATTTGGGCCGATGCTCGATCAGCCTTCGGACTTCGATCCAGGAGGGCCGAAGGCTGGCCAGTTCTGGGCGTTCTTCTTCCCGGCCCTGACCGGGATGATTGGATTCTGGGCCACGCTCTCGCTCAATATTCCCGATTTCACTCGGTATGCACGGTCGCAGCGCGACCAGGTCCTCGGACAGATTCTCGGCCTACCGACGACGATGGCGCTCTACTCGTTCATCGGCGTGGCCGTCACCTCGTCAACGATCGTCATCTACGGGAAATCCATATGGGATCCCATCGACCTCCTGTCCCGATTCCGCAATCCGTTCGTGCTGTCGGTGGCGATGGTCTCACTCTGCCTGGCAACCTTGGCCACGAACATCGCGGCCAACGTTGTCGGCCCGGCGAACGATTTCTCCCATGTCTGGCCGAGAGGGATCTCATTTCGAACGGGCGGCCTGATTACGGGCCTCCTGGGAATCCTGATGCAACCTTGGAGGCTGATCGCCGACCCGACGGGCTACATCTTCAAGTGGTTGGTCGCCTATTCCTCGCTGCTCGGGGCCGTCGGGGGTATCCTGATCGTCGATTACTATGTGATCCGTCGAACCAGGCTAGACCTCAAGGGACTCTATCAAACCGCGGGACCATACTGGTACTTGCGAGGCTTCAACCCCGCGGCACTGATCGCCCTGGCAATGGGAATCGGCCCGTGTGTACCCGGGTTCCTGGGCACCATTGGCGCTCTCGAGGTCTCGCCGATCTGGACCGCAATGTACAACTATGCGTGGTTCATCAGCTTCGGGCTGTCTGCTCTAAGCTATCTGCTCTTGATGAAAGTTACAGGCCCGCAGCCCACGGAATGACCGGGTCGATCGAGTCTGCTCTCATCCCTTGCCCGTCTTCCAGACGGGGTCATGGTGCGAGTCGCGGGGCGATTCGAACCAACGAGTCATGGTCATCTTCTGCTGGGTGTAGAACTGGATCGACTCGGTTCCCTGAATATGCAAGTCGCCGAAGAAGGAGCGATTCCAGCCGGTGAACGGGAACCAGGCCATGGGAGCGGGCACGCCGACATTGATGCCGATCATACCCGCGTTGAAGTGTTGCTTGAACTTCCGCGCCGCCCAGCCGCTCCGGGTGAAGATCGATGCGCCGTTGCCATAAGGGCATTCGCGGCCGATCGCCAGCGCCTGGTCGAGATCGTCGACGCGGATGACCGAGAGGACCGGTCCGAAGATCTCGTCGCGCGCGACCCTCATGCCGGGTGCGACGCGGTCGAGCACGCTGGGACCGATCAGAAAGCCGCCGTTGGCGGACATAGCGGACCGGCCGTCGAGGGCGACGTTGGCCCCTTCGTGGCGGCCGATATCGAGGTAACCAGCCACTCGCTCGAGGTGCTCGCGGGTGATGACGGGTCCCATGTCAACGTCCGAACCGTCATCGGTCGGACCAACTTTCATTCGGCTCGCTTTCTCGCACAGTCGTTCGACCAGGGAATCGGCAACTGGGCCGACGGGCATCGCGATGCTGCCGGCCATGCAGCGCTCGCCGGCGCAGCCAAACGCCGAGAGCTGGAGCGCACCGACCGTCTGGTCGAGGTCGGCGTCCGGCATGACGATCAGATGATTCTTCGCGCCACCGGCCGCCTGAACGCGTTTGCCGTTCCGCGTGCCGGTCTCATACACCTGCCGGGCCACTTCCGTAGAGCCGACGAACGAGATCGCGCGGACCAGAGGATGAGTCAGGATCGCATCGACGGCCTCGCGGTCGCCGTGCACGATATTGAAGACGCCCTCGGGCAGTCCTGACTCCATGAGCAACTCCCCCAGCCGGACCGCCGACATCGGCACCTTCTCCGAAGGCTTGAGCACGAAGGTGTTGCCGCAGGTGATCGCGATCGGGAACATCCAGAGTGGGACCATTGCCGGGAAATTGAACGGCGTGACTCCCGCGCAGACGCCGACCGGGTGGCGGATGGTCTCGCAGTCAACCTGACGCGCGATGTTCGCCAGCGACTGGCCCATCATCAGACTGGGCACGCCGCATGCGAACTCGACGACTTCCATGCCACGCTGGACCGACGCGCCGCGCCTCGGCAAGCGTCTTGCCGTGCTCGCGCGTGACCAGGTTCGCGAGCTCCTCGGCATTCGCGGCGAGCCGCTCGCGGAACCGGAACATCACCCGCGCCCGATCGACAACCGGTGTTTCGGCCCAGTACGGGAGCGATGTGGCCGCCGATCGCACGGCCCGATCAACCTCGTCCGCGGTGCAGAACGGGACCGTCGCGATCACGCTCCCGTTCGAGGGGTTGTACACCGGGCCGAAACGCGGAGATCGGCTTGCCTCCCATCGGCCTCCGACGAGCATTCTGACGCGATCGCGGGATTCGACCTCGGGCTGAGTCATGATCATGGGAGCGTCTCCGTGGAAGGGATTCGAAGGGCATCTTATCATGGGATGACGGGCCGCGAGTAGAACCGAACCCCGGAATCAGCCCTCCCCTGTCCGTCCTCACTGGAATCCCGGGCCTCCATCCTGTAGCATCGTCACGATCTTGAATGTCATGATCGCAAGAGGAATCATCATGTCGCGAATCGTCCGGAGTGGTCTGATCCAAGCGACTCTTTGCGAACCCGCTACCTCGCCCGTCGCCGTGGTGAAGCAGGCGATGATCGAAAAGCACGTCGGACTTATCGCCAAGGCAGCCGAGCGCGGTGCTCAGGTCGTTTGTTTGCAGGAGCTCTTCTACGGCCCTTACTTCTGCGCCGAGCAGCAAACACGGTGGTACGAACTGACCGAGCCTGTTCCGGACGGACCCACGACCCGGCTGATGGCCGAGATCGCCAAACGACACGAAATCGTGCTGATCGTGCCGGTGTACGAAGAAGACCTCACGGGGGTCTACTACAACACGGCGGCTGTCATCGACGCAGACGGGCGCTACCTCGGGAAGTTTCGCAAGATACACATCCCTCATTGCCCGCCGGGATTCTGGGAGAAGTTCTACTTCCGGCCCGGTAATCTCGGATATCCGGTCTTCGAAACCCGGGTGGGGAAAGTCGGGGTCTACATCTGCTACGATCGTCATTTCCCGGAAGGGGCGCGCTGCCTGGGCCTCAACGGGGCGGAGATCGTGTTCAATCCGTCGGCGACGGTGGCGGGACTTTCCGAATACCTCTGGAGGCTCGAGCAGCCGGCGCACGCGGTGGCCAATGGGTATTTCGTCGGCGCGATCAACCGGCCGGGCTTCGAGGAGCCCTGGCGAATCGGCGAGTTCTACGGCCAGAGCTATTTCTGCGACCCGCGCGGGCAGATGCTCGCGGTCGGGTGTCGCGACGCCGATGATATCGTGATCGCCGACCTGAACCTGAACCTGATCCGCGAGGTCCGCAACACCTGGCAGTTCTTCCGCGATCGCCGCCCCGAAACTTACGGCTCGATCATCCAGCTTTGAGATAATCGTATTTTGATTTTTCATATATTCTTATATAAAGAGTATTATAATGTCGATGGAGTCGCTACAGACAAGACTTCCGATCTCCTCCCACACGCCCGCTCCCTACGATGGCCCTTCGCGCGAGGAGGTGCTCGCGATGCGCCGAGAATATCTCACGCCTGGGCTCATCACGTATTACCGCGAGCCCTTGCTGATCGCCGAGGGCCACATGCAGTACGTCTGGGACGAGACCGGTAAGCAGTATCTCGACGCGTTTGCCGGGATTGTCACGGTCTCGGTCGGCCATTGTCATCCCAGGGTCGTGGAGAAGGTGCGCGAGCAGATCGGCCGGCTCCAGCACACCACGACGATCTACCTGCACCCCACGATCGCCCAGTTCGGCAAGAGGCTGGCCGAACACATGCCCGAGGCGAGCGGACTGTCGGTCAGCTATTTCACGAATTCCGGGAGTGAGGCCAACGAGATTGCGATCCTCTCGTCGCGCGAGTTCACCGGCAACGCGGATGTTATCAGCCTCCGCAACGGCTACCACGGCGGGACGCAGGCGGCCATGGGTCTGACCGCGCACGGGAACTGGAGGTTCAAGTCGAACCCGACGGTGGGCGTCAAGCACGCGACACCGGGCTACTGCTATCGATGCCCGTTCGGCCTCGAGTATCCGAGCTGTGACGTGAAGTGCGCCGGGACGTCGAGGACCTGATCCGGTACGAGACGCCCGGCGAGGTCGCCTGCTTCATCGCCGAACCGATTCAGGGCGTGGGTGGGACGGTCACACCGCCGCGCGAATACTTCGAGATCGTTTACGAGATCATCCGCAAGCACGGGGGCCTCTGCATCGCCGACGAGGTCCAGACCGGTTTCGGTCGGACCGGGACGGCCTTCTGGGGTTTCGAGAACTGGGGCGTGACTCCCGACATCGTCACCATGGCCAAGGGGATCGGCAACGGCGGCGCCTCTGGGCGCGTGCATCACCCGGCCGGAGATCGCGCGTGCGATGACGAATCGCGTCCATTTCAACACGTTCGGCGGTAATCCGATCTCAATGACGCAAGGGCTGGCGACGCTCGAAGTCATCGACAGTGAGGGCATTCAGCAGAACGCCCTGACCGTTGGGACGCATCTGAAGCACCGACTTCTGGAGCTTCAAGAACGGCAGTCGCTGATCGGCGAGGTCCGCGGCATGGGCCTGATGCTGGGCGTCGAGCTGGTGCGCGACCGCCAGTCGAAGGAACCCGCCTCAACCGAGACAGCCGACGTTCTGGACCTATGCAAAGAGCGGGGCCTGCTCATCGGCAAAGGAGGACTGGCCGGCAACACGCTGCGCATCAAGCCCCCGATGTGTCTGGCCAGCGACGATGCGGACTTCCTGGTCGATTGTCTGGACGAGGTGCTGACCCTGATCTCCGCGCGGGGATGAGAGCGTTCCCGTGTCCGGCCCTCGCGTCCGAGCCGCGTGCCTTTGCGAGGGTTCAATGATTGTGAGGAAAGTCGGTCCGGAGGCTCTCACGGACACTTTCTCTCTCTCACACGTGCCTCGGTGGCTGAATCGGACTAACCTGGCCCGCGGCCAGGTTCGCCTGGTATTCGTTCCAACTCATCGGTGGACGGCCTGTGTCCACCTCTCGCATCGTGATACAACCCTCAACCGGACAAACCAGGCTGCACATATTGCAGCCGACGCAGGTGTCCTCCTTGATCGAGAACACATTGATCGTGCCGTCACCAGCCCCCGGTAAGACATCGTACCCTCCTGAGCGGATCGCGCCGTTGTGCGAAGCCCGCGCGGCCAGGTACTCGACCGTCGGGACGCGATCCCATCGAATTGATTGGTGGCAGCCGTCCTCACAGGCGATGTAGCAGAGTCCACAGTGGATGCATTTCTCGGGTTCGATGTGGGCAAGAAGCTTGTAGTTCAGGTCAAGCTCTCCCCAGGTCTTGATACGTGGCACAGAGCGGCCGACGAACTCGCTAATCGTGCGGTATCCCTTCTCGCGCATCCAGCCTTCCATCCCACTCATTAGATGTTCGATGATCCGGAATCCATAGTGCATAACGGCCGTGCAGATCTGTACCGAAGCCGCTCCCAGCAACAAGAACTCGACCGCATCGTGCCACGCCTGGATGCCACCGATGCCGCTGATCGGGACGCCGATAGCCGGATCGGCCGCGATGGAGGCGGTCATATTCAGCGCAATAGGTTTGACCGCGGGGCCGCAATAACCGCCGTGCGTCCCCTGACCGCGAACCGATGGCTTGGGGGCGAGCGTATCCAGATCGACACCCATGATCGAGTTAATCGTATTGATCAGAGAGATCGCGTCGGCCCCGCCGCGGACCGCCGCGCGGCCGATCGTCGTCACGTCGCCGACGTTCGGCGTGAGCTTGACCATCACGGGGAAGGTCGCCACCTCCTTGACCCATTCTGTGATCATGCACGTGTACTCGGGCACTTGACCGACCGCCGATCCCATGCCGCGCTCGCTCATTCCGTGCGGGCAACCAAAGTTCAGCTCGATCCCGTCGGCGCCGGCATCCTGCGTCCGCTTGGTGATCTCATGCCAGGCTTCGCGGGTCGACTCGACCATCAGGGAGACGAAAAGTGCTCGATCTGGGTATGCTTGCTTGACGCGAGTGATCTCCTGGAGATTGACCTCGAGCGTGCGATCGGTGATCAATTCGATATTATTGAGTCCCATCACCTTCCGCCCGTCGTAATCGAGGGCGCCGTACGCGCGATGAAACGTTGACGATCGGCTCGTCGGCCAGCGTCTTCCATACGGCGCCGCCCCAGCCGGCGTCGAACGCGCGGCGGACCTGGTATTCGGAGTTAGTCGGCGGACCGGATGCCAGCCAGAACGGATTCGGCGCCTTGACGCCGCAGAATTCAATCGAGAGATCGGGCATTTTGGATCCAACTTGAACGGTTGATTATGCGAAAGTTGCGTGCATACCGCGCACGGCGAGCTTCCCATCCTGGACCGCATCGACGACTTCGCCCCCACTACGCAAGCAGTCGCCACCGGCGAAAAGGCCAGCGATGCTCGTCGCCCCGGTCGTACGATCGACGATGATCCGGCCTTGTTCGCAACGCAAGCCAGGCAAGGCCGCGAGCAGATCCAGCAGCGGTTCCTGACCCAGTGCCTTGACGACCATGTCGGCTGCTATGACGAAATTCGATCCAGCGACCGTCCGAATGTTGCCGGACCGCGAGGTCGGATCCTCGAGCTCGGTCCGGAGAAACTCGACACCTCGGGTCTCCGACCGATCGGCTAGGATGCGGACCGGCTGGGCGAACCACTCGAATCTGACGCCGTCCGACATCGCGAGCCGATACTCGTAGGCGAAGGCCGGAATCAGCGCCTCGGATCGCCGGTAGACAATGGTGACTGTCTCGGCCCCGAGCCGCCTGGCCGCGGTCGCCACGTCGATCGCCGTGTTGCCGGCGCCGATCACCAGGACGTTCCTGCCCACCAGGCATTCCGTGAACGGTCCGGTATGGGTCTGGAAGATGAAGTCCAGGGCCTCCCAGACACCGGCGAGGTCTTCGCCCTCGATCGAGAGTGGCGACGTCCGCCCCAGCCCGATTCCCAGGAACACCGCGTCGAACGCGCCGAGCATCGTCCGGATTTCCTCGCCGGTGACGCGGTGGCCGAGCTCGATCGCGATGCCGATCCGGCGAATCCGCTCGATCTCCGCCAGTGCGAAATCGGTCGAGATCTTGTAGGCGGCGATGCCGAGCGAATCGAGTCCGCCGGGAACGTCGCGCGCCTCGAACACGATCACGTCATGCCCGAGCCGGCGCAGCTCGTGAGCGCAGGCCAGTCCGGCCGGTCCCGAGCCGATCACGGCGACTCGTTTCCCTGTAGGAGTGCCCGCCTCGAAGAACGGGATGTCTCGATCTGCGGCGGTGTCGCAAGCGAACCGCTGGAGCCGGCCGATCTGGACCGGCGCTTTCATCAACATCTGATCGACGCAGGCGCCCTCGCAGAGCACCTCGGTGGGACAGGCGCGGGCGCAACTGCCGCCGAAGACGTTGGCCTCGAGGATAGTCCGGGCCGCACCGATCTCGTCGCGATGGAGGATCTGACGGATGAACCGAGGGACATCGATGTGCGTCGGGCAGGCACGGGTGCAGGGCGCATCGAAACAGAATAGACAACGCGCGGCATCGATGCGAGCCTCGTCCGGTGTCAGCGGCGGCGGGACGTCGGCGAACCGCTCGTTCAAGACCTCCAGGGATTGCCTCTCACCAGCCCGAAACATTCACGACTCCTGCTTCGCGCCTTGCGCCGATTGTGTCGATCAGTCACTTAACCACGGAAGGCACGGACGGACACGGAATAAAAATATAGATTGGTTCTTTCCGCGTTGTTCCGTGATACCCGTGGTCAGGAATCATTCTGGCGGCTCGGTCGGCCAGTCGTTCCGCCGGCCGTCGATTCTTCTCAATCGAGCGATCCCGCCCGATCGCGGGGCAGCCATCGGCCCCAACCGCTCTCGCCGACGAATCGGTAGTCCGAGACAATCTTCCGGCCGCGACAGAACGTGGTCTCGGCGAATCCGGCCAGTGACCAACCCTGGTAAGGGCTCCAGTCGGCGTTGGTCTCCATCGTTCGATGATCGACCTCGATCCGTTTCCTGGGATCGATGATCGCGAGGTCGGCGTCGCTCCCCACCGCGATGACGCCCTTGCGCGGATAAAGACCCATCAGCCTGGCCGGGTTGGTGCAGCACTTGGCGACGAACTCCGCCGTGGTGAGCCGGCCTTCGAGCACCCCATGCGTGTAAACGATGGGCAGCAGCGTTTCCAGTCCGGGCAGCCCCATCGGGATCTTCGTCCAATCTCCTTCCCAGCGTGCCTTCTGGGCCCGGTTGAACGTGCAGGTGTCTGTCGAGATGACGGAGACCTCGCCGTCGTGAAGCCCCTTCCAGAGCCGCTCCTCGTCTTTCTTCTTCTTGACCTGGGGGCAGCACGCGAAGAGATGACCGTCCGGACCGTCGAACACGGAGTCGTCGAGTACCAGGTACTGGGCACACGTCTCGGCGTAGACATCAACGCCGCGGGCACGTGCGGACTTGACATGATCGGCTCCCTCCCCGGTGAACATATGGACGATGTAGAGCCGGCCACCGGTCACCTCGGCCCAGGTGATCGCGCGTTGGATCGCCTCGGCCTCGATGTAGTTGGGACGGGTCATCGCGTGCAGCCGAGCGCCATACCGTTGCATCAACTCTGTCGAATGATGCGCGCCGATCAGCTCATCGAGCACTCGGCTCGATTCGGCGTGGACCAGCAGCATCCCACCCAGCTCACGGCACCGCTCCAGCGTGTTGAAGATCGCCCGGTCGTCGGATTGCCAGCCTTCGGAAGCATAGATCATGAATTCCTTGAACGTCGGGCAACCCATCTCGACGAGTTTCTTCATCTCGGGACCGTGACGATCCCAGTCCGTGATGGCGATATGGAAGCAATAGTCAACACATGCCTTGGGCTGCGCCCGGCCCATCCAGTTGTGATAGGCGTCGAGGAGCGTCTCCTTGCCATAAGGGATGGCGAAATCGATCACGGTCGTCACGCCGCCCCGCGCCGCGGCGCGAGTGCCGGTGTTCCAATTGTCGCTGGAGACCGTGCCGCAGAACGGCAGCTCCAGATGCACGTGGACATCGATTCCACCTGGGATGACATGGCATCCCTTCGCATCGAGGATCTCAGGGCCGCCGTGACTTTCCGCGGCCAGGCCGGGTCCCACGGCCGCGATCGTCTCGCCTCGGATCGCGACGTCGGCCCGCGTTTCTCCCTCGGCACCGAGGAGAACACCATTGGTGATGACGACATCGTATTCCATGGCGATGGGTTCCCGTGAAACCGTGAAGGCCCGCGCGACACGCGAGCGAGGTCCGGGCGACGTTCGGTGAGAGAGGATCGGGCGAGCCCGGACACTTCGACGCCCTGGCGGAAACGTTCGATTCTAGTTCGAATCAGCGCCTGGGTACAAGTCGCCGTTGATCGGTAGCAGACGCGCGGAAAGTTGCTGACGATCAGACTTCTGCTACGCGGAAAGGCTCTATGGTGGAGGTTGGGGATCGTCAGCATGACGCCAAGATAGCACGATGTTTCCCTTCGCGCAACAAAAACCCCAGCCGTGGGGCTGGGGTGGGGAAAGGGCTAGGGCCCATGGGGCGAGCGGCCTCCTCTGACCGCCCACTCGGGTCAAGAGCCTGTATCAGTGTCGGCCGACTCCCAGAACCAGACCACGACAATCCCCTTGGACCGGACTGTCTCGCAGTGGGAGATGCCGATCACCCGCTCACGTCCAAGTTGGGTTGCGAACTCGGCGGCATGCTGGAACAGACTATCCCAGCTTTCCTCATAGCTCTCGAATACCCGGAATGTTGCATGCATGATCTATGTCCTCGGCCACCGGAATGCGGGCAAAACTGCCTCTCTGTTGTTCGCCAAGACAGGCAGTTTCTTTCCCGTCAGGCGCAACAAAAAACCCGGCAGTGAGTCCGGGGCTTATCCATATACGTTTAGCATTCGCACCCACTTCCGCACGGAATTCTGCACGCTAACCCCTGGAATCCGTGGAAAGTGTGGAGCCCATAAGGCTTATAGAATGCCATGAGTCCCGTAACTGCTCCAGATTACGGAAAATCGTGGTCCGGTTTCATGTGATGGTGAGCACGGTGACGGTCAAGAGCAGCAAGTACATGAATATCTTGATGGGGACCGTCCAGGCGGCGATCGCCCACGGCGTCCTGGATGCCGTTCGCGCCGGCGACATCCCCGAGGAGAAGGTCAACGACCTGGCGATCATCTACTGGTCTGCCTGGATCCGGCCGTGACCCACGAGGACAGCCTGGACCATAAGGAGCTCTTCAACGTCCACCGGGGAGGCGACGACCAAGGCCATCCGCAAGGCGATGCGTCACGAGCCGACAATCGACTGGCTGCTGGAGAATCAGGACCAGGTCCAGCACTACTTCCACGAGCTGGGCATCAAGGGAGAGCTGTAAGCCGACGAGAGCGGCCTCTCCCGTTTCCCACTGGGAAAGGCTCCCCCGACAACGTCAAACGGTCGGTGGAAATGCCGGATGAGGCTCTACACCAGGCGCTGGTGCCTTCAAGGCAGAGCACAGGCAGCTTGCTCCACCGCGAAATGCGTGAAATAGTCTCGGAATGCGTAATCCGTTCCAACGCATCCGTGACCTCTTCCGCAAGCCCGCGATGATCGGCACACCGCCCTCGGCGCGGCCCGTATGGGACGACCCGGCGGCACACGCCCGAGACTTCGCCGAGCGATATGCCGAGCCGATGAATTACCATGTCGAGAACTGGATGATGGAACTCGGCATTAACCCCAATACCGTTGAATAAGCCGTAACCTATGCCGAGGAAACGGCTTCCAAGACGTTCCCCCCTTACGAAGGGGGGATACAGGGGGGTTCCGGATCGCTGGACTCCTGAGGTATCGCCCGGAATTCACCCCCCTGTATCCCCCCGATTCCGGCACTCTCTCTTCGGCGGGATCCTGCCTCGCAACTGGAACTTGCGGCCATCAGCCAGATGTGGGACAGCCTTCGATACGCCGTCAAACATGAAGATCATACTCACGAATCTTATCGAAGAGCTGGCGACGGCTGATGCCCAGCCGTTCGGCGGTCCGGGTGCGATTGCCGCCGCAGGCGAGCAAGGCGCGATGGATCGCCCGGCGCTCGACTTCGGCCAATAGGGCGCGGAGCGGGATGGGCTCCGTCGGGTCTTCAGTTGCCGGGAATGCCGGATCGGCCGTGTCGTCGACGTCGAGATGTTCGGGCAAGATGGTTCGACCGCGTGCCACGAGCACGGCGCGGGCCAGCGCGTTCTCCAGTTGTCGGACGTTGCCCGGCCAGGGTCGTGCCTGAATGGTCAGCAGGGCCTCTGGGGATAGCGAAAGCGCACCCCAACCGTGTCGGCGCTCCACGCGCCGGAGGATATGCTCGGCCAGTAGCGGGATGTCCTCGGGACGGTCGCGGAGGGGTGGAATCACGATCCGGGCGACATTCAAGCGGTAGTACAGGTCCTCGCGGAACCGGCCGGCGGCCACCTCCCTGGCCAGGTCGCGGTGGGTGGCTGAGATGACGCGTGCGTCGGTGTGGAGGGTTTCGGTCCCTCCGATTCGCTCGAACTCCCGCTGCTGGAGCACCCGGAGGATCTTGGCCTGGGCCGATTGGGGCAGCTCGCCCACCTCGTCGAGGAAGATGGTGCCGCCGGCTGCGCGCTCGAACCGGCCGGGCTTCTGGCGATCGGCGCCGGTGAAGGCGCCGCGCTCGTGGCCGAATAGCTCGCTCTCGATCAAGCCCTCGGGCAGTGCCCCGCAATTGACCCGGATCAGGGGTCCGGCGGCGCGATCCGAATGGCGATGCAGTGCGGTGGTGACCAACTCCTTCCCCGTGCCACTTTCGCCGACGATCAGGACGGCGGCGTCGGTCGCGGCGGCCCGGCCGATCGCCTTGAAGACCTCGCGCATGGCCGGGCTCTGGCCGATCAACTCGGGCTGAGACTCGGCCTCGGAGTCCTCATCGCCGGCCTCGCCGGCCTCCGCGTCGGTCCGCGCCCGCAGGGCCTTGACCTCGAAGGCCAGGGCTCGCTGACGGAGGGCGCGCTTGAGGGTCATCAGAACTTCGTCGAGGTCGAACGGCTTGGTCAGGTAGTCATAGGCTCCCAGTCGCATGGCCTCGATGGCGGCGGTCGAGCCACCCAGCGCGGTGACGACGAGCACCGGCAGGTCGGCGAGCACCGGCCCGAGCTGATTGAGTACCTCGAGGCCGTCGCGACCGGGCATCTTGAGGTCGAGCAACACGGCGTCGGGCGTCTCGTCGGCGATGCGCGCCAGCGCCTCGTTGCCGTCGGCCGCCTCCAGGCTCTCGTAGCCTTCCGACCGCAAGAGCAGCATGAGGTTCCGGCGGATCGTCCGGTCGTCGTCGGCTACGAGGACCTTGGCGGGTGCGTTCATGAGCGGGGTGCTCCATGGCTCTCGTACGGGGCGGCCGGGAGCGTGAGCGTGAAGACCGCACCGGGCCCTTCTCCCTCGGATCGGTTACCGGCCTGGAGGTCGCCGCGGTGGGCCAGGGCGATTTCTCGGGCAATGGCCAATCCCAGCCCAGTTCCCTCGGCCTTGGTCGTGAAGAACGGCTCGAAGATGTGCTTCAATGCCTCGGGTGCTAACCCCGGACCGGTGTCGGCCACGCTGGCCAGGATCGCGCGATGGGTCGGGTCCCGTCGCGTGCTCAGTTGGAGGATTCCTCCGGTCGACATGGCCTGGATCGCGTTGGTCGTCAGGTTTCGGAAGACTTGCAGCAGGGCCGGCTGGGCCATCGCAACAGGCGGCAAGGGATTCTCGAGATCGACTTCGACCCGGACTCCCTTCGCCTCGGCCGGCCCCGCGGCCAGTCGGGCCACCTCGGCCAGGAGCGCGTTCAGGTCTCCAGGGGCCAGGTCCTGCGGCGTCGGCCCGCGAGAACTGGAGGAGACGCGAGACGATCTCTTCCAGGCGATCGACCTCGTGGACCAGCCCACCGAGCGATTCCGCGTCGAGCCCGACGACTCCGCGCTGCCAGAGCTGGGCCGTCGAGCGGATGCCGGCCAACGGGTTGCGGACCTCATGCGCCACGCCGGCCAGCAGTTTGCCCAGGGCCGCCAGCCGCTCGCTCCGCCGCAAGTCGGTCTGGAGCCGGTCTCGCTCGACCGCCTGACGCCGGACGGTCCGCGCCAGGCCCACCGTCAACACGAAGGCCAGGCCGATCCCCCCCAGCGCCAGGCCCGCGGCCAGCCGGTAGCCTTGAATCGAGGGGTCCAGGAATAGCGGGTCGACAAGCCGGGTCATCACCCAGGTGGCACCGACCACCCGCTTATCGACCATCACCGGAGCCGTGCGAATCGCCACGGTGACCGGTGGTCCGTCCGTCAACTCCTCGACCGAGAACAGCTTCTGCTGCTTGCGGATGGCCGCGTCGACCTGGATGTCGATCAGGTCGCGCTCCAGGGGCGGCAGGCTCGATTCGCCCCGGCCGTAGGACGGCGACGCCGGGTCGATCTCGGCGTCCTCTGTGCCCTTGCTTGCCGGTTCGGGTTCCAGCCGGACCGTCCCGAGAAAGCTGCGGAAACGCGTGAGGACCCAGTAGCCCCCCTGGATATCCTTATACTGAGACAGCACCTGCCGGGCCCTGGCCCTGAGCTTGTCGTCGAGGTCGGCCCGCGACCGATCGTCGGGAAATAGCAGAAAATCCCCGGCCTGCGCGATGATCCCACGCCCCTGCTCGACCAGGACATCGCCGGCGCCGACGAGCAAGTTCTTCGCCTCCGACCTCCGCTGCTCGCGTTGCATGGCCGCGGAGCCCGCTGCCCAGAGGACCACCAGCGCCGCCACGAACATGGCCGCGACCAGGCCGACCTGAACGCTGATCGGCACCCGGAACTGGATAGGGGTCGATGCCATCAACCTACCCTTATATCGTCGTTTGGCCGTTCTGTCCCCGGTCCATCATTCTTTCGCAATAACCATGCCAACGGGGCGTCAACATTCGCTTTGACTCCTGACCGGAAAGGCCGGTGCGAAGACCAAAGTGGGCAGAAAAGCCCCATCGACCCGGGGGACTCGTTCTCAAATCTCTGGCGTCCGCCCTGCTCCCTGGTGGTTTTCATCCCATTTTGCCCATGGCACTCGCTTTGCGTCCACCCGCGCCACGTCGTGAACGATCCGCTCGATCTCGATTCGGAGAGGAGACATCGATGTACCGGACGCGTTGGCTTGCGGCGACGATCGCGGCGGCCGGAGTTCTCCTGCTGGCCCTGTCCGGACAAGGCCAGGATACGATCGGGCTCGCCGGTCGCGGCGAGTCCCTGCGGTTGAGATTGCTGAGCACCCCGGAAGTCCAGAAGGAGTTGAAATTGAGCCAGCAGCAGGTTGCGAAGATCGATCGATTCGCGGCCGAGTTTAAGACCGCCAAGAAGGAGGTCGAATCGGCCCGGGGCAAGGGCCGGGAAAACGTTCAACCCAAGACGAAGTCGGTCGATCCGATCGTCCAGCAGCAGGAACGGATCGCGCGGGAGGCGATCGACGCCGATCTCGCTGAGCTGGCCCGGCGGACCGACGGGGAGGTCAACGCGATACTCGATTCCCGACAGCGGGCACGCCTGACCCAGATCGTGCTGCGCGCCCAGGGTCCGTCGGCCTTCTTGACGCCCGAATTGATCGATGTGCTGGGCCTCGGCCCCGATCAGGTGGATTCGATCCGCCAGATCCTCGGCGAGATGAAGGGTGTGCAGGACCAGCAGAAGGAGCGTCAGAAACAGTCCTCCGAGCTTCTCAAAGCCGGCGGCGACCTCGAGCTGGAGAAGACACGCAAGGATCAGGAAAAGGCGCGATCGCAGGCCCACTCCTACCGCCTGGGCAAGCAAGCGATGGTCCAGATCGGCCAGGTTCTGACGCGGTACCAGCGCGACAAGTACAACCGGATGATCGGCGAGGGATTCGATCTTGGCAAACTCACTGGTCCCGAAGGTCAGCGGCTGATCGATGACTCGGCCGACCTGACCGGCTGGCTGCTGCGGCAGCCGGCGGTCCAGGCAGAGTTGAAACTGACCGCCAAGCAGAAGGACCGACTGGCCCGCGAGGAACCCGCGGCGAAAGTCCTCGAAGCGAGCCAGCTCGCCCGGCTTCGACAGATCATGCTCCAGAGCGAGGGGCCCGCGGCCCTGATCCGGCCCGACGTGGCCCAGGCCCTGCGCCTGGACGACGACCAGTCGGCGCACATCCAGGCGATCCTCGACGAGCTTCTCGGGGCACACCGGCAACTCCGCGAGTCACTGAAGGGCAACCCCGCCGCGGATCCGGCCGAGGAAGCCGCCCGCAAGGAACAGGAGAAGGCTCAGCTCCGCGGCGGGTCGAGCAACCTGCACGAGCAGGTCATGCGTCGGATCGGCACCATCCTGACCCGTCGAACAGCGCCGGACGTTCTCTCGGCGGCTCGGCGAGCCGTTCGATTTCGCGAAGGTGCGCCCGCAGCCGGCCACGCCCGACTAAGGCGCCTCGCGGAGGAACTGCGCCCGCGCGGGGAATCTCGTGACCCCGTGTCGGGTGCGACGCAACGGTGAGCCGCTCTCACGCAGCATCGCGGTCGCGGTAACCCCTAACGCCGCCATGCCGCAACCAGTGTGGGCCACGACCGAGTCTCACGCGGAGACGCGGAGAGAACCGTCATCAACCCGAATCCGAATCGCTGCCATCGGGACGGGACTCCGCGTCTCCGCGTGGGACTCTTCCCTCCCTGATCTGCGCGTACGGCGCAGAGATTCTGCGGAGGAAGACTCAAAGCAGTTGGCCGGGTTTCCTTGCATTTTTCTTAGCTCGGAGGCGGTGTCCGGAGGCGAGCGGGGGGCGTCAGCCTCCCTGTCTTCGCGACCGGACAGGGGGCTGACGTTCCCCGCTCGCCCGGGGACCGGTGCACGAAAACCGTGGCCAAGTGCTTAGGGATTCCGGATTCGCGATTCCCGATTCCGGATCGGGGAATCGTTTCTGTTCGAAATCCGGAATCGCTCACGCTGCAGAGATCCTCCAGAGGAAGCCGACGCGGTATCGCCGCAACCCCCGAGCGATTCCGGATTCGCGATTCCCGATCTCGAAATCCGTCCTCTTGGGAATTCGGAATCCGGAATCGGGGATTCCCTAGCGGGCCTGCCGCGGGGCATCGGTGCGCACCGAGCACCCGACCTCCTGTGTGCGACTTGAGTCCAGGTGTCCACCACGAAAGTGGGCGGAATCCCCCCTGCCCCTCCGGGGATTCCTTGCCCAGTTCCCGCGCAAATCGTGGAAAAACCCGGGAAAACTCGCGAATTCTCGCTCTGGCACCGGCTGTGCTTATTCCCAGCGTGGCCGGCTGGAGCCAATGAAATGAGTTGAACAACCCATCCTTCACGGGTCGAATGAAGGGAGAACCATCATGACCAAGCTTATGGCGATCGTTTCGTCAGTCCTGATCAGCCTGGGGCTGACCAGCCTACTTCCGGCGCAGCCACCGCCGCCGGACGGCCTACCTACCGCCAAGGTCAAAGGGAAGAAGGGCGAGAAGGCGAAGAAGAAAGGAGAGCGGGAACTGGGCGGTGACCTACGGAAGGCTTATGACCTGCTCCGCCGGCTTCGCGCTGACGACGGTACGGCAGGCCGGCCCGAGGAACGGCTCCGCGACTGGACCGATCGGGCGGCCTCGCTGTACCGCGAAGGATTGAGGGCCCAGACGGCCGGCGATCTGTTCCTCGCCCGCGAGTATGGGGCCGCCGCCCACGACCTGGCCCGCTCCGTGGATCACGCCCGCAATGCGGCGCGGTACGATCGGCCCGATCCCGACCTGCCACCGCCGTCGGACGACTTCGGACTCGAGGACACCCGCGAGCGAGGCCGACGCGACCTGTATCGTGCCTATGAACGGCTCGAATGGCTGGGCACGTGGCGAACGACCCCTGACTCTGACGTCTACGTCAAGGCGGCCAGGGATCTCTACAGTGCGGCCCGTCGTGACCTGGAAGCCGGTCGCAACGAGCGAGGAGGCGAGCTCGCCCGTGCGGCGGAGGCCATGACTCACGTGCCCGAGCATCTCCCCCAGGTCGGACGCGCACGCGAGCGGTTCGGGCCCCGCCCCGAAGCCCCGCTACCCCCCGAGCGGCCCGAGCCCAAGACCAAGGAGTTCGAGCCCCGAGGACCCGAGCCCAAGGCCAAGGCCAAGGAGTTCGATCGCTTCGGGCCGGCCGGCGCGGATCTTCCGCCGATCCTGCCCCCCCGGTGAATCTCGTCGTGTTGTGTCAGGTCGGGGAGCTGCCGCACCGACGGCGCTCCCCGCTTCCCACTTCCCCCTCCGATTCTCCTGCGTGAGAGGCTCATTCGATCATGGACTGGCGGAACCGCATCGGACTCTATGGGTCGTACTTCCTGGGTATGGCAGCGATCGGCTTCACCTTGCCCTACCTGCCGCTCTACCTCGGCCAGAAGGGACTCTCGGATCGCGCGATCGGGATCGTTTCGACCCTGGCGGCCTTGTCGGCTCTGGCCCAGTTCCCGGTCGGGATCTGGTCCGACCGCCTCCGGTCTCGCAAGCCGTTCCTCGTCGCCGCACTCGTGCTGGTCGCCCTGGCGACGGTCCTTCTCCCCGGTGCGCGAGAGATCGTCTGGCTGGGGGTCCTGGTTATCCTGTTCGCCGAGAACGGCGTCTCGCGCGCCGTGGTCGAGAGCCTCTCCGGCGCGGAAGCGGTCGCCTTGTCGCCGCCCGGAGGCGTGGGAGCCGCGCTGGGGGCGCTCCGCTTCTGGAAGCCGATCGGCATCATCCTCATCGCCCTGCTAGGGAGCTGGATGTCGGAGGCCTACGGCGTGGGCGCGATCCTGTGGCCGCTGGCGATCCTCCAGGGCCTGGCCGTCGCGGCGGCGCTGTTGATCCACGAGCCATGGCAATTGGAGAAAACCGGCCAGCGAGTCATCTTCGACGAAGTCGACAATCCGGCGCGCACGACCGCCAGCAGCGGCCGTCGGGCCGACGGCTGGTTCCCCAAGGATGCGGGTCTGTGGGCCTTCGTCGCGGCGATGGTCCTCTTCCACGCCGCCAACGCGCCCGGCGGCGTTTATCTCGGGTTGTTCCTGAAGCGGGACTTGCAGGCCCCGGAGCGTATTCTGGCCTATGCGTTTGTCGTAAGTATGATAGCCTGGATGCTCGTCGTCTGGCCGGCGGGGTGGCTGGCCGACCGCTGTGGCCGCAAACCGCTGTTGATCGTGGGCTGGACCATCATGGCCCTGAGGCTGGGCCTGGTTTCCGTGGTCCAGACGCCCATGATGGCGATCGCCAACCAGGCGCTCGATGGCCTGAGCAACGGCCTGTTCGCCGTGCTGGCCGCCGCCTGGGTGACCGACCGCCTCGCCGACCCGCGACGGGCGGGCGAGGCCCAGGTGATCGTCGGCTCGTGCCTGGTCTTCGGCTCGGCGATCGGTCCCGCGGCGTCGAGCTTCCTGGTCGGACCGCTCGGCTACCGGGGGCTATTCGCGGCCCTGGCCGGATTGGGGGCGATCGCGACAGCCATCGTCGTCTTCCTCGTCCCGGAGACCTTGACGAAGCACAAAGAACTGATCGACGGCCGGATCGTCGACCCGATGGCCACCGTGTCCGACCTGTCGACCGTCCCATGAGAATACATCGATTTGACTTGTAGGGTGCTCTGCGAGCACCACGACGGCCGAGCCGCGAAAAACCAGACGAGATTCACCACAGAGCCACAGAGATTACAGAGAAGAATCCGTTGATTTTTTGCCGGCGTACCGACTTGCTCTTTGAGTCATTACGGAATCTTGTCCAACATACAAGGTTGTCAACGTCAGTCGTACAGTACAGAGCACCTTCAACGGGAGCGATCCACACCCGTGAGCACGCCTTCGCCCTCGATGTCCCTGGTTTCGACGATCTTCGGCCTGACGTATCTCGCGCTGGCCCTCGGCCGGATTCCCGGGTTACGGATCGACCGGGCCGGGATCGCGCTGGTCGGCGCGGCGGCCATGCTCGCCTGCGGCGTGCTGTCGATGCGCGACGCGGCCAGGGCGGTCGATTACGAGACGATCGTCCTTCTCTTTGGGATGATGGTGGTGGTGTCATACCTCCGCCTGGCCGGGTTTTTCGCCCTGGCGACCGAGCGGATCGCCGCGCGATTCTCCGGACCCTTCACCCTGCTGGCCGTCACGATCGTGCTCTCGGGCGTGCTCTCGGCGTTCCTGGTCAACGACGTGGTCTGCGTGGCGCTCACGCCGCTGGTCCTCCACCTCTGCCAGCGCCTGAAGCGGCCGCCGATCCCGTACCTGGTCGGCCTGGCGACGGCTTCGAATATCGGTTCGGTCGCGACGATCACGGGCAACCCTCAAAACATCATCATCGGCTCGATGTCGCACATCTCCTACATACGGTTCGCCGCGCGGCTGGCCCCGGTCGCCCTGATCGGCCTGGCGATCAACTTCGCGGTCGTGGCATTCATCTACCGCAAGACGTTGGGCGGGATCGTGCCGGACGGTCCGTCGGACGGTGAATCGACGACACCGCGGGTGCACCGCTCCTTGCTCACAAAGAGCATGGCGGTGACCGCGGTGACCATCGCCCTGTTCTTCGCCGGACAGCCGATCGCGCTGGTGGCCCTGGCCGCCGCCGGGGTGTTGATGCTCGATCGCGTCCGGCCCGAGAAGGTCTACCGATCGGTGGACTGGCCCCTCCTGGTGATGTTCACGGGCCTGTTCGTCGTGGTACACGCCTTCGAGGTTTACGTCGTCCGCACCTGGGGGATGGAGCATTGGAATGCGCTCTTGCAGTCGCCCGTCGTGCTGGTGAGCGGGCTCTCCGTGTTGCTCTCGAACCTGGTCTCGAACGTCCCGGCGGTGCTGCTCTTTCAGCCGCTCATGGAGGTGATGCCGCAGCAGGAACAAGCCTGGCTGGCCCTGGCGATGTCGAGCACGCTGGCCGGCAACCTGACCGTGCTGGGCTCCGTGGCCAACCTGATCGTCGTCGAGAACGCACGCCGCGGCGGGACTGAGCTGAGCTTCCTGGAATACCTGAAGGTCGGCGTCCCGCTCACCGTGCTCACGACGATCGTCGGGGTTGTCTGGTTGGCTCTGGTCCGTTACTGAGCGACCAAGAACAGCCGTTTCACCGGCATCACCCGCGTTGCCGGGCCGACCGTCGTTCGGTGATCAGCGCATCGAGGAACTGGTGGTGTTCGTTGAACAGCCGCCGATAGCTCAGCAGAACGACCGAGACAGTGCCGAGCGCAGCGGCCGAGGCGATCAGGAACATGATGACGATCTGGTATTTCACCGCCTCGACGGGGCTGGCCCCGGCGAGGATCTGTCCGGTCATCATTCCCGGCAGACTGACGATCCCGACGACCATCATCGCGTTGATCGTCGGGATCAGCCCGGTCCGGATGGCTTGCTGGATCATCGGGCGGGCGGCTTCCCAGCGGGTTGCCCCGAGGGCGAGCAGCGCCTCGACGTGTTGGCGACGCGCGGTGAGCTCGCCGCCGAGCCGGTCGAGGCCCAGCGAGACGCCGTTGAGCGTATTGCCCAGGATCATCCCGAGCAGGGGGATGGCGTACTGCGGCGTGTACCACGGCTCGACCCGCACGATGACGGTCAGCGCCAGCGCGGCGACCAGCCACGAGCCGCCCCAGACGGAGGCCAGGCTCCGCGCCCAGATCCCGGGATAGCGCACGGCGGTCCTCTGAGTCGCGGCCACGCCCGCGACGAGGGTCATGACGAGCATCAGTCCCAGCACGACGTACCAGCGATCGACCCGGAACACCCACTCGAGGACCAGCCCGACCAGGATCAACTGCACCGTCGTGCAGGCCGCGGCGAGCAAAAGCCGGCGTTCAAGCTCGAGCCTCAGCAGGACCGAGACGACCCCATTGATCAGGATGAGCAGGGCCGCGAGCCCCACCTGGTAATACGAGAGTTCGATATATGTCTTGGCCATGTCATTCCTCCGAGTCCACGCGCCCGGCTCGCACATGTAATTTCCGGTCCGTGACGCGGAGGGCCTGCTCCCTGTCGTGACTGACCCAGACCAGCGACCGCGTTCGCGCTCCCTCCGCAAACCAGCCGTCGATCAGCCCCTCGACGTCTCTGGCCGTGGCTGGATCGAGCGAGGCGGTCGGCTCGTCCAGCAGGAGCATGGCCGGGTCGAGCTGGATCGCCCGGAGCAGCGCGACGATCTGGGCCTCGCCTCCCGAAAGATCGCGGCAGAGCTTTCCCAGGAACGTCGTGGGTCGGCCCAGGCCCTCCAGGAGGTGCGCAACCCGATCCCGGTCAAACCGTTTTGCGACATGCGTCCTGAGCGAGAAGGGGTATCGCAGGTTGTCCTCCACGGTCCCCTCGAGCAGGGCCGGCCGCTGATGGAGGTAAATGACCTGACTTCGGTATGCAGGGCCGGCATCGCCCGCGATCGCGCGGCCTTGCCAGTGGATCGAGCCGATATCGAGGGGATCGAGCAGCGCCATCGATCTCAACAACACGCTCTTCCCCGCTCCCGTGGGGCCGAGGATGCCCAGCCGTTCCCCGGAGGTAACGCTCAGGCTCACATCGCGAATCAGCCAGCCCTGGCCCTTGGGATCGCGACGGCCGATCCCCCTGACGTCCAGGTCCGAGCGTGTCGCCAGCTCCGGGTTATCGGACCGACGGTTTCCCAGGGCCCTCGACAATGTCGATCGATCCTCATCGGGTTGTGTCAGATCACTCCGGATCTCGTTCAACGGCATCGTGTTTCTCCCGGGTCGCGACCGAACTCCTGACGCGGTCACAGGACTTCCAACTCCGGAAGCGTCCGGACGAACTCGCGAGGAGGCAATTCTTATTCCCTCCCATCATTTAATGATGCCTCATGCGACCTGGCTACCCGAATCCGCGTACTTTGGTCGTCTGCGCCGGCGAGTCCTGCAGACTCCCCGAGCCCGCGTTTCCCTGACCAGGACTCCGGCGCGTTCGATCCGCGGGCGTGCGTCTAAGCACCTGGCCACGGTTTTCGTTCACCGGTCCCCGGGCGAGCGGACTTCCCCCATAGGGCCGGGGCTTCTTCGCCCACAGCCTCGATGGCCGGGGTCCGATTTCAGCCGTCCGATTCTCGCAAGTGGTGGTCCAGAGCCTTCCTGCGCGAATCTCCGCTCCGTGGCACAGTCCGTGCTTCTCACACGCTCAACAACCCCCGCCGGAGTCGCGAGACCGACGTCAACGTGGCGGCCGGGATGAGGGAAAGACATCGACCGACGGAGTGCAACCCATGACCTTGAATGCCCTCGACATGATATTTCTGCCGCTCGTCCGGGGGTTGGGCATCGGCTACTTGTCGATGGCCGCGGCCTGGATCCTGCTCAAGACGGCTGCCCGATTCTGGCACCAGGCCGTCAATCGAAAGCACGCGGCCGGGTCCGAGGCCGCGATGATCCGCCCGCGATCGCTCGTCTTCCGGGTCGAAAGGACGGCGAAGCATGAGTGAATCTCCATCGCGGCGGAGCCTGTTCGCGCTCGATGCGCTTTACCTGATCCTGGCAGACGTGCGGGGCGGTCTGGGGCCGTTCCTGGCCATCTATCTGGCCTCGGTCCATCGCTGGGACCCCGCACGGATCGGGGTCGCGATGGCGGTGATGAGCGTCGCCGGGCTCGTCGCCCAGACGCCCGCCGGTGCGCTCATCGACGTGGTACGCGAGAAGCGAAGGATCATCACCCTGGCCTTTGCCCTGGTCGCGGCGGGCGCGATAACCATGGTCTTCTGGCCCACGCCACCGATCGTCCTCTCGGCCCAGGCGATGATCGGAGCCGCCGGTGCCGTCTTCGCCCCGGCGCTGGCGGCTGTCAGCCTGGGGCTGGTCGGTCACGCCGGACTCTCCCGGCGCATGGGTCGCAACCAGGCCCTCGACCATACGGGGAATGTCACCATCGCGGCCCTGGCCGGGTTTATCGGCGACTCGATCGGTTATGGGGCGATCTTTGTCCTGGCTGCGGTGATGTGCCTGGGAGGCATCGTCGCCACCTGGCTGATCCGCGGGGCGGACATTGACGCCGCGCGGGCACGCGGCGGGGAGACCGATTCATCGGAGATCCGCGGCGCACCGATGTTCGACGAGGATCTTGCCCACGCCGGCACCCTCTCGAAGGCCAAAGCCTCCCGGATCGCGACCATCGGCGAGCTGCTAGCCGATCGCCGGATCGCGATCTTCGCGGCCTCGGTGGTCTTGTTCCACTTCGCCAACGCGGCGATGCTCCCAATGGTCGGTCAGAAAATGACCGTGGACGCGACCCGCGGCGCCGCCACGCCCATGGCGGCGGCCATCATCGCGGCCCAACTCGTAATGATCCCCGTAGCCCTCATGGCCAGCCGCCTCGCCGAATCCTGGGGACGAAAACGGACGTTCCTCATCGGCTTCGCGGTGCTGCCGATCCGCGGCGTCCTCTACGCCTTCAGCAACGACCCACGCTACCTGGTCGCCGTGCAACTTCTGGACGGGATCGGAGCGGGGATCTTTGGCGTCGTCGGCGTGCTGGTTATTGCCGACCTGACCCGCGGCACCGGCCGGTTCAACCTGATGCAAGGTGCGCTGGCCACCGCGACGGGGATCGGTGCGGCGCTGAGCAACTTGGCGACGGGGGTCGTCGTCAATGCAGCGGGGTTCGACGCCGGGTTTCTGATGCTCGCGGTGATCGCCGCCTCGGCCCTGGTCTTCTTCGCGGTCGCGATGCCCGAGACCCTCCTCTCGACACCCACCCCGTCTGTGAAGCTCTCCACGCAGCCGATTCCCAGTGTAGCCGATTCCGTTCTGTTTCCAGCCAAGGAGACCAGTCCATCATGAGCAATCACGATGATCCGGTCGTGGTCGTCGTTCCGGGAGACTTGCACCTGACCGAGCCCGACCGGGAGAACGTCCAGGTCGCCTCCTGGGTCGTGGACGACGTTAACGAGCGCATCCGCCCGGACTTCGTCCAGTTCATCGGGGATAACGTCCAGGATGCGACCGAGGCGCAGTTCCGACTCTTCGACCAGATTCGGGGCCGATTGAAGGTCCCTTACTACGCCCTGATTGGCGATCACGACGTGAAGGACGATCCGATGGCCCCGGGATTCCGCCAGCATGTCGGCGATCCGTACGGCGTGATCGCGCTGCGCGGGTTCACGTTCATCCGGCTCAACACGCAGGAATCGCGGCCCGTAGGGCTCTCGGCCAACCAGATCGGTTGGTTCCGCGGCGAGGTCGAACTCGGCGCTCTCGTCGGGCCAACGCGTGGTACTCTTCCAGCACAACTACCCGTACCAGATCTGGGAAGACTTCGACGGGCCGGGCATCGACGAGTCGGCGCACGATCGTCCAGACGCGGCGCGTCGAGGCGATCCTCAGCGGACACACCCATTACTGGCAGGTCGCTAACGACGGACGGAATCTCGCGATCGCCACCCGCTCGATCGGCGACCCCGAGGGCGGGCCGCCGGGCTATACCCTTCTGCACTTCGACGGCGACGATTTGTCGGTGATGTACCGGTCGATCGAGGACCGCGGCCCCCTTGTGCTGATCACGCACCCGCGCGAGCGGCTCCTGGCGACCGGCCCCCGTCATATCGTCAGCGGATCCGACCGGGTGGTCGTGCGCGCCTGGTCCGAGTCACCGGTGTCTTCCGTCCGTTACCGCATCGACGAGGCGACGTGGGCCGACCTGGAACCGTCCAGCGACGGGTACTGGTCGGGACCGCTGCACGGCGATCGACTGGCCAAGGGAGAGCACGCCCTGGAGGCCGTCGCCGTCGCGTCGGACGGCATCGAGGGATCGCAACGCATCGGGTTCATGGTCGACCCGACCCGTCGTTACACGGCGGTGCCGGAGGCGCGACCGGTCGTGACCACGACGGCTTTTTGTTGACCGCGCTCGGTGAGGAGCCGTCCGGATCCCTCGAGAATCATTGGGCCGCGTGCAACGTTCCCGCGGCCTCTTCCTGGATTGGGACAATGGTGACTTCCTGGCCATCGACCAGGGATGCGAGCCCGCTCTGAACGACGTGTTCCTCACCATTGAAATTCTGCCAGGCACCGTGAACCTGCTTCCTCAAGACCTGCACCCGCCGATCACCGCGCGATCCGACCTCGATCCACGTGCGCTGGAGCTTGCCGTCCTCCAGCAGGAAACAGTAGTCGCGATAGCCTTCGTTGACGTCACCTTGAGTGGCGACCGCCGAGGCAGGCAAGGTCAGGACATTCGCCCGCTCGATCTGGATAGCGGCATGAGCGTACATGCCGGACCGTAGGTGGTCTTCGGGATTCGGCAGATCGATCTCCGCGCAAGGTTCGTGATTGCGGTTTCAGAGAATACGTCATGCGTTTCACGCCGCCGCAATAAGTTCGGTCCTTCAGGATCGGGATGCGAATGCGCGTGGGAGACCCGGCTTTCACCCACACGGCATCGGCTTCCGGCACTTCCACGAAGACGCGCATCACGTCGCGGCGCTGGACGACATAGAGCGGACGCTCCTCGGCGGCGCTCGGAGGCTTGACATAATCTCCCGTGTTGACGGTTCTCCGGGTGACGACTCCGTCGAAGGGAGCCGACAAGGTGGCATAGTCCACGACGGACTGCATCCGCTCCTGGGCGGCCCTGGCCACGTCGATCTCAACCTGGGCCTTATCCGCTCGGCGGCACTCTCCGCTTGGTTCGCCTCTGTGCGGGTCACTTTGGCCTCCGCTTCGTTCACACCCGCCTCGGCCGACTCCAGACGATTCCAATTTTCTTCCTTGACCTGCTTGTTGATGACGGCCATATCGGTCAACTGAGTGATGCGATCGTATTGCATCCGGCAATACTTGGCGTTGGCCTCGGCCCGGCGCAGGCCGGCCTTGGCTTCCTCCACCTCGGCCGCGGTCGCGGCCAGATGGGCCTCGGCGACTTCGAACCGCTTGCGAGCCTGCTGGACTTCGACCTTTCTCTGGTTGAGCTCCTCCACCATGTCCGGGATCCACAGCACGGCCAGGATCTCGCCTTTCTTCACGTGGTCGCCGATGTCAACATTCCACTTCTGGACATACCCGGAGATCCTCGGGACGATCGGGGTCTCTTCGGAAAGTCTCGATATCCGCGGGTTACTCAACAGTCCAATGGAGCGAGCCGCGCAGTCGGCTCGCCGGCCAGCCGCAGAGCCTGGTGTAATCGGCGAATCACTCGTCCAAGGTCCTCGCCCTGGATGTTTGCCGTGATGGTCACCAGCCGTCGCATGTTGTACCGGTCATATTCGCCTGGCGTGGTCCCCTCACGGACCTCGGCGACGTCGCGGACCAGCAGTTTTCCTCCAGCATTGCCTTTGAGGGGTACCATGCCGATCTCCCCTGGCGAGTTCATCCGGTAAGGGGGAATCTCCACCTGGGTGTAGTAGCCTATGCCGGTGCTCGGATCAGCCCAGAAGATGGGCTCCACGAACCGGCTGGACGATGTCGCCGAGACCAGGGATCGCGCCACGTCCGCCGCCGTCACTCCACTGAGGCCAGCTTTTTCACGGTCGATCTTCACGGCCACCGCCGGGTAATCCAGCGACTGGCCGAATTGCAGATCCCGCAAGGAGGGAATCCGGGCGAGCTCGGCGAACACTTTTCGCGCGTGCACTGGTTGTCGGCGAAATTGGGTCCGCTGATGGCCACCTCGATGGGGGTCGGAGACCCGAAGCTCATGATCTGGTTGACGATGTCGGCCGGCTCGAAGGAGAACCGCAGCGCGCCCAACCTCTGGGCGACTGCATCGGCCGGTAATCCCTCGCGCCGGAGACGATCGCGGAACCATTCCTCGAGGCGGCGCGGCAATCCCTCGCGCAACTGCTCCTGCAACGCATCGATCTCCAGGCCGCTCCCTTTCTTCAAGCCAACGCGGAGCATGGCTTCTTCCGGCCCACGCATCCATAAGTACATATTATTTATCGTGTAGCTGGTGGGGTGCAGTCCACAGTAGCCCAGGGAGATCGCCACCTGGTCCCTGCCGGTCTCTTGGGAGAACTCGTCCCGGATCAACCGCATCGCCTCGCCGGCAAGTTCCTCGGTGACTTCGAGCCGGGTGCCGTCCGGGCGCGGAGCCGGAGCTGGAACTCGCCGGCATTCACCCTGGGGAAGATTTCCAGGCCCAGCCGGCTTCCCACCAGTACGATCACCAAGCCGCTCGCGAGGAGATAGACGCCCACCAGAAGCCATCGCCATGGCATCAGGGCGCTCAGGACGAGGGCATATCCGGCGCGGAGCCGGGCGAAGGAGAATCGCCCATTCGCCGGGCATCGGCATGAGAAGAACGCAAGATCCAGGCCGCCATGACGGGAACGAAGCTGCTGGAGAGGAAATAGGCGGCCACCATGGCGAAGCCGACCGAGAGCGAAAGCGGCACGAACAGTTCGCGAGCGGCGCCTTCCATGAAGAACGACGGCAGGAAGACCGCCAGGACACAGAGCATGGCCAATAATCGGGGTACGGCGGTCTCCTGGTTGCTTCGCAGGGCAGCTCGCGCCACAGAAGGAGCCTTGTCCAGATGGGTGTGGATATTCTCGACTTCGACCGTGGACATATCCACCAGGATGCCCACGGACAGGGCCAGGCCGCCCAGGGTCATCAGATTGATCGTCTGGCCGGTCAACCAGAGGGCAAACAGGGCCGCCACCAGAGCGATGGGGATGTTCAGAATCACCATGATGACCGTGCGCCAGTCGCGCAGGAACACGAGCACCATCAACCCGGTGAGTAAGGCCCCCAACAGGCCCTCGCGGCCGACTTCATCGATGGACCGGGTCACGTAGAGGGACTGGTCGAACTCAAAGCGACACGTCGATATCTTGCGGCAAGACGGCCTTCGTTGCGGGAAGGGACGCCTTGACCTCGTTGACGACAGAGAGGGTTGACGCGTCGGCTCGTTTGGTGACCAACATAAAGATCGGCGCCGGCCGTTCAACAAGGTGTGTCCGCTGGGGATATCGGTGCCGTCCTCGATCGTGGCGATGTCGCGCAGGTAGACCTTCTCGCCCAATCGGAGCGGAATGCTTCCCAGTTCTCCGACGGCCCGGACCATGGAATTGACCGGCACGATCGGCATCTGGTTCTTGATGCGGGCGTTGCCGGAAGGGCTGATCGAATTACCGGCTTTCAGGGCGGTCACGACGTCGTCGGGAGAGAGGTTGTAGGATCGCAGTCGATCGGGATCCACCCGCACCACCAGGGTCCGCTGATTGCCGCCGAAAGGCGGTGGCGCAGACACACCCGGCAGGCTGGCGAAGATCGGCCGCACGCGGAACAGTGCGAGATCCTGGATCTCGCCGATGCTCCGAGTCTCGCTGGAGAGCACCAGGTAACCGACTGGGACACTACCTGTATCGAACCGGACCACGTCGGGCGGCACGGTGCCCGGCGGCATGAACGATCGCGATCGGTTGACGTACGCGATCGTTTCCGCCATAGCCTGGGCCATGTCCGTGCCGGGGTGGAAGTAGAGCTTCATCAGAGCCGAGCTCTGGATGTTCCGCGACTCGACGTGATGGATGCCGCTGATGTAGAGAAAGTGATACTCATAGTAATTGGTGATCAGCCCCTCCATCTGTGATGGGTCCATGCCTCCGTAGGCCTGAATGACGTAGATGACGGGGAGATTCAGGTTGGGAAAGATGTCGATCGGCATTCGCAGAATGGCGAAGATGCTTCCCAGCACGATGCCGAGGATGGCAACGATGACGGTATAGGGGCGGCGTAGGGCAATATGGATCGGATTCATCAGAACACCTACGGCCTGGATCCGGAGGCCCGCAATCGGCCAGCCTCCACACTCCAGACCCGAAAGACCGCATCGGCGATCCCGCCTCGACTTAGCGCGACGGAGTCTTCTGCCGGCTTGGACCTGGCACGTCCTCTCGAGATCCCAGTAACGCGAGCGCCGTACCAATCCGGTCCCGGGAGGGAACCCCGCCCGATCGCTCCACACAACTCGTTCTGGGGCGAGTCGATGGGCCGCGATCGCCTCGCTGGGAAATCGATTTCGGCCCGACACGGAAGGCCGGATCGAGGTCGCGAGTGGGCGGATTCCCTCCATCGGCGGGGGAATACCGCCCAACTCGGCAAGTCCGGCGGTCACCTGCACGGCAATCTTCCGTTCCGACGCCTCTCTGGCGATGAGCAATCACCGCAGTTTGGCGATCCACACCGGTTGTCGAAGCGATCCGGCGCCAGACGGCCGGTAACCCGCTTCGGGCAGGATGGAGCCACTTCGGCCAGGAACCAGTGGCCGGTCACATGAAGGACCTGGGGAAACCCTTCGAGACGGCCGGAAACGAGGATGACCTGGCCCATTGGTACGCCGGCTGCATCAGGAGAGGTGTCGGCCGATGGGTTGCATCGCGACAGCGGTCCTTCCACCGGAGACGACCCCTGCTTCTGGGAGTTGCACCAATGGCATTCTATTCCTGCACAAACCTGAATATGCTGGCTCCGGCGACTTCCACGGGATTCGTCCCGAGCGCCATGGCGACCGATTTGACGAGGTCCTGGAGAGGTCTGGCCTCCGGGTCGATGAGCCAGTCGTGCGCGATCCGGTCGCGCTCGGGAGCCAGCCAAGGCCGAACCGGCGAGTGGACTGACGGGCTGGGTTCGGGTCGGACGACTGTGGACGACCGGTCCGCCGCCGGTCCGTCGGCAAACTTGCCCCAGGACGCGGCGTTCCAGGAACTACTGCTGGAGCATGAGCGGCTGGCTTGCGAGCTGAAGCTCGCCGAGCAGGTGCAGCACCAGCTCTTGCCGCGGTCTTTGCCGGCGCGACCCGGCTACGAGTTCTTCGCCTACTACCAGGCCGCCCATGAGGTCGGCGGTGACTACTACGATTTCGTGCCGTTGTCTGAGAATCGTCTGGGGATCGCGCTGGGAGATGTCTCGGGAAAAGGGATTGCGGCGGCACTGATCATGGCGAAATTCTCCGGCGACACGCGCCTCAACCTCCTGGCCGAGGACTCGGCGGCCGGCGCCGCGCGTGCGCTGAACGCCGCAGTCTGCGAAACCGGCGTTGACGAGCGATTTATCACCCTCAGTTTGATGGTGCTTCATGCAGACACAGGTCGGCTGCAGGTTTGCTCGGCCGGGCATCCCCCCGCGCTGCTGCGTCGGGCCGATGGGACGGTCGAAGAGCTGGGCAAGTATCTCGGGGGTTTTCCAATCGGCGTCGTGCCCGAGGCGTTCTACCAGCAGGATGATGTCGAACTCCAGCCCGGCGATGTGGCGGTCGTCTATTCCGACGGTGTGACCGATTCACGCAACCCGATGGAGGAGCTATACGATACCCAGGAGAACCGCCGGCTCCTGAAGTGCATCGAGGGGGCCGTTGGCGGACCCGAATCGGTCGGCGCAGCGATCCTTCGCGAGATCCAGGAGTTCGCGCGCGGCCGCGCCCAGGCCGACGACATCACCCTGGTCTGCTTCGGGCCGAACAGGCCGCTGATGGGGACGAGCCCCAATTGACCGCAACGGCGTCTTGCGGATCTCACTGCGACCGGAAGGAAGATCGCGGTTTCTGCGCTCCAGACGATGAAACCGCCGACCCGCCGGGATGGCTTGCGCTACGGCGTGTCGCCCAGTTCTTCCCGGAGCCGCCGGAGCACCCGCGACTTCGACACACGCACGGCGCCGGGACTCATCCGCAGCTCGATCGCGACATCCTTGGTATCTCGGCCCTCGACGGTGGTCTCCCAGAATGCGTTCCAGGTGCGAGCCTCGAACTCGTTGCGGATCAGGTCGAGGCCGCGACCGATCAGGAGCCGCTCCTCGGCCTCCTCGGGGGAATCCTGGTCCTCAGCGAGCTGGGCTGCCGGCAGGCTTGTGAGCCGGATTTGCGCGTCGGTCCCGCCGACCCCTTCCGGCTCCCGGCCTATCCTGCGAAAGTGGTCCCGGACCTTGTTGCGCGCGATCGTCCGGAGCCATCCACGAAACGTGTCACCGACTCGCTCTTTCCGGAACATTGCGATGTGAGCGGACACGGCCTGGAACACGTCCTGGAGAATGTCGGCGATATCCTGGTCGCGAAGCTCCCAGCGTCGACACCATCGGTACACGAGTGGTCCGTAAAGATCGATTAGCCGGTCCCACGCCTCCGCATCATCCGCCTTGAGCCGTTCGATCAGGCTCCGAGACGTTGCGGTGGAGGATTGAGGTTGCCTGCAATTTGGGATGGGCTCGGAGAGATCACTCATGTCACGGCCCGCCGATCGGACGCCGACTGTGGTCAAGTCCAGTCAGCTCAACGATAATGATGATGCGTCTCACTGACGAGAGCAAGGAGGACTCCAGACTTGAGTCGGGACGTGTAACGCCGTTGCGTTAAACTCTTCGTGGGTTGGGTGAAACCGACCAAGAAACAGCTCGATCCTGGTGGGTTTCACCCACCCTACAATGGGGACGCACGAGGGGTCGAACCATGGGCATGATGGGCTGTCCGGATCGAGCCGAGCTGGCAGGATTCGCTGTCGGGAGTCTTTCCGACCCGTTGTTTGCGCATCGCGGCGCATGTCGAGCATTGTGTCGATTGCGAAGCGACTTTACAGGCACTCGATCGAGTCGCCGACCCCCTTCTCGCTCAGTTGCGTCGGCTGGACGGGACGGATGGCTCCGAGGCCGAGGCGGTGCCCGATGAGCTGATTGCGGTGGCGCGATCGGCCCGCGACCGCCGCGGAGCGGCAGCCTGGTTCGCAGCCGAGCCGTGCGATCACCGCCTGGGTCGATTC
The DNA here is from genome assembly GCA_963845755.1 of uncultured Planctomycetota bacterium. Classification (GTDB taxonomy): domain Bacteria; phylum Planctomycetota; class Planctomycetia; order Isosphaerales; family Isosphaeraceae; genus CAWJTV01. The sequence goes on along the minus strand of CAWJTV010000028.1, from coordinate 202,229 downwards.
GAGCTGGTGGAACGGCTCGGGGCGGGCTCTTATGGCTTTGTATTCCGGGCGCGGGACGTCGAGCTGGACAGGATGGTGGCGATCAAGATTCCCAGGGCGGGGAGTCTGGCCAGCAAGGAGGATGCCGCTCGGTTCCTGCGCGAGGCCCGCAGCGCGGCCCAGCTCAAACACCCGGGTATCGTCTCGCTCCATGAATCGGGTCAGGCCGACGACGGGACGTTCTACCTCGTGGAGGAGTTCGTCCCGGGAACGACGTTGGCGAGCGCGCTCGGCGACCGCGATCGCCGGCTCACGTTCCGCCGGGTCGCCGAGCTGATCGCCGCGGTGGCCGATGCCCTCGACTATGCCCATCGGCACGGTGTCATCCACCGGGACATCAAGCCTTCCAACATCCTGCTCGACGCAGAAGGGCGGCCCCACCTGATGGACTTCGGCCTGGCCAAGCGAGAGGCGGACGAGACCTCGATGACCCAGGAAGGCCAGGTTCTGGGCACGCCGGCCTACATGTCCCCCGAGCAGGCGAGGGGCGAGTCGCGCCGAGTCGACGCTCGGAGCGATCTATACAGCCTCGGCGTCGTCCTTTACGAGGTACTCTCCGGCGAGCGCCCGTTCCGAGGCAACCGTCGGATGCTGATCCTTCAGGTCCTGGAGGATGAGCCGCGACCACCTCGGCAGCTTAACGACAAGATCCCGCGCGACCTGGAGACGATCTGCCTGAAGGCGATGGCCAAGTCGCCGGCCCGCCGCTACGCCACGGGGCAGGAGCTGGCCGACGACCTGCGGCGCCATCTCGGCGGCGAGCCGATCCGCGCACGCCCGGTTGGTCGGATCGAGCGGCTGAGGCACTGGTGCCGTCGTAATCCCGCGGCGGCCAGTTTGTTCATCGCCGTCTCACTCGGATCGGCGTTCGGGCTGTGGCACCTCTCGCGCCTCACGGATCAGCTCGTGAAGTCGACGGCCCTGGAGAGCGCCGCCCAGCAGGCCGAGATGCTCGACGTGGTCAATGCACTTTATACCTCGCAGGTCGTCGAGCGCGTGCAGGCCCACGGCATCGTCGTCACCCACGACTATGCGAACAAGAAGGGCGCCATCCCGCTCCCCGCACGATTCACCATCGAGTTCGGAGAGCTACTCGGCGAACGGAGCCAGACCGGGATGCTGTTCCGGCTCTACAGCGATACGCCGTTCCGCTCGCGACAGAACGGCGGCCCTCACGACGACTTCGAGCGCGCCGCACTGGCGGATTTGAGGCGAAACCCCGATTCTCCGGTCTCGCGCTTCGAAGTCTTCCAGGGCCGCCCCTCGCTACGGTATGCTACGGCGCGGCGGATGCAGACCGATTGCATCGGCTGCCACAACAATGACACCAACAGCACGAAGCGCGATTGGAAGGTGGGCGACGTCGGGGGCGTCCTGGAGATCATTCGCCCCCTGGACCGCGACATCGCTCGCACGCACGAGGGCCTGCGCGGGACCTTCTTGCTGATGGCGGCGGTCTCCGGTGCCTTGTTGGGGCTTTCCGGACTCATCCTCGTCGTGCGGCCCCGGCGGTTCAAGTACGCCGCCGCCCGGAATCCGGGCGAAGACGTGTAACGCTCCTCCGTTCAGAGTCCTATCGGAGCGTTGTCTCGGCGCCGCATCAATCGAGCCGAGATGGCGCCAATTGTGGTATTGTGTCGAGCGTGGATCGTTCTCAGTTCTACAGACGCAACATGCCAGGGAGACAGATCATGAATCGTTACCACCGACGTGAGTTCTTGGCGGACGTGGGCAAGGGCATGCTGGTCGCCGGCGTAGGTTCGTCGCTGGCCCAGGATCTGGGCCTGGCCCCGGCCGCCCTGGCGGCTGATGGCGCCGAACGCTTGACGTTCGGGTCGATGGAGCCGCTGGTCGCCTTGATGCAGGAAACGCCCGCCGACCGGCTCTTGCCGATCGTCGTGGAGCGGATCAAGTCCGGGACGGACCTCCGCCAACTGGTGGCCGCCGCCGCGCTGGCCAACGCCCGCAGCTTCGGAGGCCAGGATTACGATGGCTACCACGCGATCATGGCCCTGGTACCGTCCTACCACATGTCGTGCGAATTGCCTGAGGCGCAGCGAGCCCTGCCCGTTCTGAAGGTCCTCTACCGCAACACGAACCACATCCAGAAACGGGACGGCCGGCACCACGAGGCCCTCCATCATGTGGAGCCGGCCGAGGTTCCCGCGGGCCAGGCGGGAGCGGAAGCCCTCCGCGAGGCAACCCGCAAGCAAGACATGGCGGCCGCAGAACGGGCGTTCGCCGCGCTGGCGCGCGGGCCGCTCAACGAGGTGTACAACGACCTCCAGCTCGTCGTCCAGGATTACGTCGACGTCCATCGAGTCGTGCTCGCCTGGCGATCGTGGGCCCTGCTCGACTTCACCGGCAAGGAGCACGCCCACACCTTGCTGCGCCAGTCGGTGCGGTTCTGCGTCGACGAGGAGGGGCAACTCCATCGGAACAAGAACCGCTCGGAAGAGGCACTCCGGGCCCTACTACCCAAGCTGCTCGAACGCCGCGGCCTGGCGAGCCGCTCCCCGGGCGACCGTCGACCCGACGACGCCTGGATCGAACAGATGAGCCAGATGATCTACGCATCGCGCCGGGATCAGGCCGCGGAGGCCGTGGCGGAGGCCCTGGCCGACGGGATCGCGCCCGAAGTTGTCGGCGAGGCGATCTCGCTGGCCGCGAACCAGCTCGTGCTCCACGACCCGGGTCGGCGCCAGGCGGACTCGCCCGCCAAGCCGATCGGCAGCGTCCATGGCGCGTCGGTCGGCGTGCATGCGTCAGATGCCGCGAACGCATGGCGGAACATCGCGCGGGTGAGCGACCGGCGCAACACGTACGCCAGCCTGATCGTCGGGGCCTATCACACGGCCGGTCAGGCGGGCGGCCTCAATGCGAAGGCGTACCCTTTCGCCGAGCACTGCGAGAAAATTCGCGACGTGCAGCCCGATGCGCTGCTCTCCGAAGCAGAGGCCGCCATCAAGGCGAAGGACCAGGCCCGCGCCTGCGCCCTGGTCCACCACTATGGCGAGCTCGGCCGTCCGGAGCGCCAGGTCTTCGACATGTTGCTCCGCTACGCCATCAGCGAAGACGGTGCCCTCCATGCCGAGAAGTATTACCGCACCGTGACCGAGGAGTTCGCCACCACCCGGCCGACCTTCCGATGGCGGCAACTGGCCGCGTTGGCCCGGGTCAGCGCCAGTGAATTCGGGTTCCCCGCCCCGGGCGTTGCCGAGGCGCGCCGCCTTCTCAAGGTGGAGTCGGTGGGATGACGTGAATTGTGAACCGATCGCCGATGCTGCCGATCGCTCCGAGCGCGGCGAGGGGGACCAACTCGAAACCCCTTGCCGGCGCTCATTCGGAACTCGCTCAAGCTCCCAGGGTCCGCTCCAGATCCGCCAATAGGTCGGACATCGTCTCAAAGCCAGGCAAGAGCGCAGTGCGTTCTTCGGCCTGGAGCCAGCCCAGGACCTTCTTCTCGGCGGAGATGACCGTCGAATGGTTGCGGCCGCCGAAGTATCGGCCGATCTCGCTATAGGCGGCGCCGGTGTGCTTGCGGGCCAGGTACATGGCCATCATGCGGGGATAGGCTAGGCTGCGGGCGCGACTCTCGGACTTGAGGGAGTCGGTGGTGACCTGGAAGAGCTGGCAGACGGCCCGCTCGACGTCGCGCAGGGCCACGGCCTGCGACGTGTGGCGGATCGTGTCCCGCAAGGCAGCCCTGGCGAGGTTCATGTCGAGCCGCTTGCCGGTCAGCACGGCCTGCGCGATGACTGTGTGAAGCGCCCCTTCCAGCTCGCGGACGCTGGTGCGCAAGTGCTCGGCGATGTAGGCGATGATCGCCTCGGGGACATCGACTCCGCGCCCCGAGGCCCGCGATTGGAGGATCGCGCGGCGAGTGGCCAGGTCGGGCGCGTCGATCTTGACGATCATCCCGCCCAGGAACCGGGTGACCAGCTCGTCGGTCAGCCGATGGATCAATCGAGGGTGCTGATCGGCCGCCAGGATAATCGGCGACACCTTTGTTGACGACAGCGCATTGTAGGTGTGGAGGAACTCGTCCTGGGTGGCGCGCTTGGCGGCGAGGAAGTGAACATCATCCACGATCAAGCCGCCGGCGCCTCGGAACCGGGATCGGAAGCTGCTCAAGCCGCCCGTGCGCATCGCTTCGAGGAAGCTATTGGTGAACGCCTCGGCGGTGATCTGGAGGACGTTCAGGCCCGGGTGCGCGCGCCTCAAGGCATGACCGATCGCCTCGAGCAAATGCGTCTTGCCCATGCCGATTCCGCCGTGGATCACCAGGGGGTTGAACGCGGTACCGGCCGACTGGGCCATCTCCCGCGCCGCGGCGTGCGCCAGGTGATTGCCGGGTCCGGTCATGAAGTCATCGAATCGGCGCCACGGCCGGGCCGGCTTTGACCCGCTCGCGAGGGTTGTTGACACCGGGGCGCCTGTTACCGCGGTGGGGTGTGCCCGATTTCGCGGTCCGGGTCGATCGGATCGAGGCGGCAGCGAGGGAGGCTCCGGCTCAGGTCCGCCCGGCGGCAATATCGGAAACGACAGCGGGGCTTTGGGATTACCGGGGTTCGGGATGGTGATGGTCTGCCCGCGCCTCGGGCTGTCCTCCGGATCGCCGTGTGGCGCCGCCGGCGGGACCACGTCGCCCAGCGGTGACTCTTCCTCGTTGCGAACTTCGATCGACAACCGCAACGGCCGCCCCGCCACCGCCTCGCCTGCCTCCAGCAGACTCTCGGTATAGTGGCGCCGGATCCAGTCGCGGAAGAAGGCGTCGGGCACGCGGACTTCCAGGGCGCCGCCGTCGCCGCTGAGGGCCAGGTCGACCCCATCCCCGAACCACAGGCCGAATCGCGACTCGCCGACTCGCTCCGAAACTGCTGCGCGGAGGGATGACACCGAGCATTCGACCTCGACCGTCGCGCCGTGCGCGGGAGCGTGCCTTCCCGCCCGATCGCGTCCGTGTCCCGGGTGCCCCGCCATCATCTGATCTACCCCCGATCGGCGCGCACGACCGGCGCTGAACGCGCCGTTAGATCTCTCGATGGCCGGGAACGATCCCTCTGATGGGATGACTCGTCCGGTGCATGCCGATTCATCCGAATGCGCCGAAATGATCTAGAAGCGACGGCTCCAGCCCTCGGCGTGATCCCGCAGCCAGGAAGATATGCACTCCGCGGGGGAGATTGTCAAAGACGAAGGGCGGGCGAATGTCTAGTATGGCTGGGCCAAAGGCAGAAACTGCCGGATGTGCGGACGTTGTGGTCGATCGGCGACGGCGGTCGTCGAGACGAGCCAGGTAGCTGCGATCATCACGCTCGTCGAGACGCGCGACGGAGTCGAAGGGCGTCCACGCCCGGCGCAATCCGAATCGACCATCGCAGCCTGTGCGGGTGCCAAAAGAGGCTACTCCAACGCCGCGCACATCCCCGCCCCACACTGGGGCCGACCGCAACCGAAGGCGGGTGAGCCTGCATTGCTGATCGGCAGTTCGCCTCCGCGACCGGTCTGAGCCGCCGCCGGGACGCTGAGCTGCTTCGATACGTCGATGCTACCGCAGCTCGGGCAGTGCGCCACGTCGCGATCGCTCCGGATCAAGGTCTCGAACGTGCGTTCGCAGGGCTCGCAGTGATATTCATAAATCGGCATGGTCCGATAGACTCCTCGGCATCACAAAAAGGGATCAGGGCCGGTGCCTTGCGGGCTCGAAGCGTCCGCGCGGCGAGACATAGGGATATTCTGGAAGGCGAAACGGGGCTTGTCAATGTCAGACGGATCGGGTTAACTCGTGTAGGAATCATGAGTTGAATCCGAGGAGCGGGGAGGATTGGTCATGATCGTTCGAATCCGGCCGCTCTCGCGCCAGGAGGTCCGCGGGTTGGACGTGACGGCAGCCGAGGAGCTGGGTCTGCCGAGCTTATTGTTGATGGAGAACGCAGGCCGCGGTGCGGCCGGCTGGCTGGCCGAGCTGCTCGGCGCGATCCCGCCGGACGCGGGCGGTCGGCCCTTCACGCCCCCGCCGTCCTTGCCGCATCCGGAGGCATCTCACGGGCCGGCTCCGGCCCGGGTACTGGTCCTCTGCGGGCCGGGAAACAACGGCGGCGATGGCGGTGTCGTCGCCCGCCACCTCGAGGCCTGGGGGTTCCCGGTTCAAGTCGTCTGGTTCGCCCGGCGTGAGCAGCTTCGCGGCGACGCCGCCGTCCAGTGGACTATCCTGGAGAAATCCGGCGTCGTGCAGTCCGCCTGGTTCGATGATCGCCCGGGCGAGGCCATCGATCCGGAGCCGCTTCATGCCCTGCTGAACGGCGCCGACTGGCTGGTCGATGGCCTCCTGGGTACGGGCCTCTCGCGACCTGTTGAAGGGCCGCTCAAGACCGTGATCGAGGCGATCAATCATTCGGGCAAGCCGGTCTTCGCCCTCGATCTCCCGTCGGGCCTCGACGCCGACACCGGCCAGCCTCTGGGCGCGGCCGTTTGCGCCGAGGCCACGGCCACGTTCGTCGCGGCCAAGCTGGGCTTCGCCGCCCCCGGCGCGGCCAATTTCATCGGCGAAGTCGCGGTGATTGATATCGGCCTGCCCCGGCGCTTGCTCGAGCCGTTCTTTGTCCCTTGAGGTTGACTCGCCACGCGGAACGGTGCCTCTCACGGCAACCCGGTGCGACGGATCCTCAGCGCGATATCCTCTTCGTAAGGTGGGGACGTCACCATCACAGGATCGCCGCGGCTCGGAATGTCTTGCGAGAGGTTGACCTTTCCGGTGCGCGGATTTAGCCATTCGGCCGTGTAATGTCCTTCGGGAAGGTTCAAGGTCAGCGCGGCCTTGGACTCGCCGTGGATGTAGATCGCATACGCTTTTCCCGGCTCGCTCAGCGCCCGGGCCGAGGTCTTCGCCGGAGCGACGCCCGCGATGACCTTGGCGTCCGGCGCCATCTTCACGAAATCAAACCCCTCGATGAATCGTTTCAGGACCTGCATCTGGAAACGGAAGTTTGGCCCGCCGCCGCCAGGCGTGGGTTCGACTGACCCGATCGGTCCCATCTTCATGGTCGGTCGTGAACGAGTAATCGAGGTGGTCGAAGACCGCGCCGCCGGCCATGAAGAAATCCCAGGCCTCGATGCGGTAGGGCCGATCCGTGATGCCGCGGAAACCAGTCTCATCGTCGGCAATTGGCTTTCTAAGGCCGAAATTCATTCCAACGGTGAACGGAGGTGCCGCGTAGTGGAAGTTGAAGATCGAGACGGTCGCGTCGGGTCGTTCGATCTTAGCCTTCTCGTTGGCGATGTTCTGGGCGATGAGGTGCTTGTTCGGCAGGGATTTCTCCGTATCGACGATCACCGAGGCGATTCGTGCCTGCCAATCCAAGGTGACGCCGCCAAAATACGGCTCGTTGCAGATCTCGAAATAGAGGTTGTCGAACGCGTTCAATTCGCGTACGGCCTTGCGAACGAACGCCTCCTGCTTCTCTTGAAGATTCCGATGTTTCCCGGTGTACACCTGGTCTCGGGGAATGTTGCCGACCCCGTTGACATTGTTCTGAGCGTTCATAGGATTCAATGCCCAGAGGTTCTCTTCGTAGAGAGGGCAGAACAGGACGTACTCGACCACGATGCCCCGGGCCGAAGCGGCGGACACGAACGCCTTGAGGCGATCGAAATAGGCGTCGTTCCATCGGCCGAGATCGAACCGATTGCCGCCGTTGACGGCGCCGGGCGTCCTGGTGCGGGGCCAGGGTGCGATGTACTTCTCGGCGCTCGGCGCGAGCGTGTTCTTGGCGATTCGGAACGAACCGGGGACTTCCCGATACGTGCCCGAGAACGTCCGCGTCAGATTGAGTTGACGGGCATGCAGCTCGTCGAGATACGGGATCGCATCGAAGTCCCCGTTCAGGACCGCGCCGTAATGCTCGGTGGAGGTGATCAGGAGTGTCGGCTTTCCCCGAAATTGGAGATAATGGGGATTCTCCGGGTGCAACGAAATCGGCGTGTCGGCCAACGGAAGGCTAACGAGTAGTAAGAGTACGGCGACCATGAGTCGTTCCTCGCTGTCGGATGATGGGCTGCTCCTCAATCCGCTTGCGTTCCTGACTCGATGAGGATATCAGACTGCCACCCTCTACAACACTCCGGCGAAACGGTCTCGAGATACCTTCAGCGTGCTTGCACTGACACTGCGACGAAGTATCCATCCGCCACAGCCTCCAGCACCTGCTTGCTCATGGGCGAATGAGTTCTGATCCGACTAATCTTGCGTACTCATCATGAAGTTCCTAAAATTTCTCTGATTTCGCTTACGTAAGCTCTATGAGGCTCGGATCTGTTCGGGGCTTGGGTCGATGATTACTGTTGAGTCTCGAGCGCGTTGACGCGCCTGACATCTCGGATCGATCTAGGCGTTGCTGCTTGGTTGGGTGTGACTGAGCCATCCCCTGTGCCGAACCCTCAAAGTCCTGTGGGGTTGGGTGATCGACGTCCCATTGGCCAGCTTGGAGTCTGGAAGACGATGTTGCCAATCGATTCCAAGGCACTCCCGTTCCTCCTCGCCGGTGGGACTTCCGCCGTTCTGGCCTTATTTGCCTGGCGGCGGCGGGAGATGCCGAGGGCGCCTGCCTTCGGCGCAATGATGGTCGGGGAGATGATGTGGGCAGCCTCCCAGGCTGTGGAACTGATGGTCGTTGACGTGCCGGTCAAGTTATTCTGCATCAACCTGCGTGTCCTGGGTGCGGTGATCTCGATCCTGGGCATGCTCGGCTTCGTCTTGCACTATACGGGCCGAGGCCGATGGCTGAGCCCCGGTCGATTCGCCGCGATCTGTGCACTTCCACTGGCTACGCTTCCGGTGGCCTGGACCAACCCCTGGCACTACGCCTTCTGGTCGTCGATCCGACTTGAACAGGTTGACGGGTTTCCGATGGTCGTCCGGGGTTACGGGACGGGATTCTGGGTCCTCTTCGGGTATTGTTACCTCGTGGCTGGTGTCTCGATTTTCCTGCTGACCGCGGCCGTTGTGCGGTCCGTCGGGGTCTACCGAGCCCAGGCCGCGGTGATGCTCTTCGGGGTGCTCGTGCCCTGGGTGGTCAGCATCATCGACATGACGCAAGTTTTCGGATTCTTCTACGTAGACACCGCCGCGGCGACCTTCGCCGTGACCGGGCTGGCGTTCTTCCCCGGCCTGTTCCGGTTGCGGCTGCTGGACCTGACGCCGGTGGCATGGGCCGCGGTGGTTGAGCGAATGAATGACCCGGTCGTCGTCATCGACGCCGGCGGCCGCGTCGTGGCCTTGAACCCGGCCGCGCGCCAGCTCGTCGGGCCACCCGGTCGAGACAGCCTGGGCGTCGATGCGACGCGAGCGTTTGGCGCGTGGCCGGCGCTGGCCGATCGGCTGGCTCGGATCAAGGAGTATCGGGAGGCCAGCTTCGAGCTTGAAGGGGCCGACCCGGCCCGGTCCTCTTGGTTCGATGCTCGAATCTCCTGCCTCGGCTGCGACGAAGTTCCCTCCGGCTGGGTCCTGGTCCTCCGCGATATCACGGAACGCCGTCGCACCGAGGTCGAGCGGGAACGGATGTACCGAGAGCAGGCGGGCCGAACCGAGGCCGAGGCGGTGATCCGGCGCAAGACCGCTTCCTGGCCACCCTCAGTCACGAGCTTCGCACGCCGCTGACCCCCATCCTCGCCACGGTGACGGCGATCCTCGATCAGCCCGGCCTGGCCGCCGACCTCCCCGAGGTGCTGGGAATGATCCGTCGCAACGTGATCCTGGAGGTCAGGCTGATCGACGACCTCCTGGACCTGACCCGGATCCGCGGCGGGAAGCTCCTCCTGAGGCGCGAGGTTTTCGACGCTCATGAATTGATCCAGCGCGTGGTCGAGATCTGCGGGGACGACCTCCGTTCGGCGGGGCTCGTGATGCGGTTCGATCTTGCGGCCCGGCGGTCCGAGGTTGACGTCGACCCGATCCGGTTTCAGCAGGTCCTCTGGAACCTCATCAAGAATGCGATCAAATTCACTCCGCCGGGCGGGATCGTGACGGTCCGGTCTCGAGATGGGGGCACGAGCCCCTCGGGTGAGACCAGCTCCGGTCTGATGATCAGCGTCAGCGACACGGGCATCGGTATTTCGCCCGACGATTTGCAGACGATTTTCGACCTGTTCGAGCAAGGCAGCACCCCGTCGGCTCGACAATCCAATGGTTTGGGCCTGGGCCTGACGATCAGCCGATCGATCGTCGAGCAGCACGGCGGCCGCCTCGTCGCCCTCAGTGATGGCAAGGGACTCGGGGCCACGTTCATCATCGAGATTCCCGCCGTCGAAGCCCCTTTGATCGCGCCTGTCCCCGATGAGCCGCCTGCACCGAAGGCGCTCGTCCCTCACCAGTGTCTCACCATCCTTTTCGTCGAGGACAACGCGGATACTCTGAACTACCTCTCCAGGATGTTGAGGCTGCGTGGGCACACGGTCCACACGGCCGCCGACATCGCGACCGCGTTTCACGTCGCCGCCGAGACGGAGATCGACTTGCTCATCAGCGACGTCGAACTGCCCGATGGGTCCGGCTTGCAACTCGTCAGGAACCTGCGCTCCAGCCGAGAGGTCCCTGCGATCGCGCTGTCCGGGTTCGGTTCGTCGGACGACATCGAGTTGAGCCAATCCGCGGGTTTCTCCGTCCACCTGACCAAGCCGGTCGACTTTCGGACGCTGGAAGAGGTCATCCAGCGCCTGGCCGTCGGCCGTGGTGTCCCAAGCTTGGTCGAGAGTTGACCTAGAGGGCGTCCAACCCGGTCAAGTTGGCGAGCCTTGCTGACCTCAAGGGAAGCATGAGGCGGATGCGCGGTGCATCCGATCCTACTGCGGATTGGTGCCATCCGCGGGGAACCTCTTCGCGACGACGGCCCGCGCCAGCGCGTTGCTGAGCGTGTTGAAGGCTGCCGGTCCATCGGGGACGTCGGCGAAGATGGGGATCGCGTCGGGAGTGTTCGACAGGGCACTGGCCGGGTGGGCGCGGACTTGCTGCTCGACCAGGTCGAACACGCCATAGACCACCCGCGTGCCGGTGTTCTCGGCGCGGTCTAGCTCGCGTCGCACGTCGTAAGCGGTGATGGCCGCGTTGAGATACACGGCGGTCTCCACCAGCGCCGCACGATAGGACGGGTGGCGGGCCGCCGCGGCGCCCTGGACCCGCTCCAGGGCCGTCGCCGCGCCCCGCACCGCGACCTGGATGCGGTTGACCAGCGAGCGGAGGGCGTGCGTGAACGCGATGCTCGAATAATCCTTCGGCGCGAGGTACGAGTCCACCGCCGCGGAGACGGCTCCGCAAGTGCTGTGGCCCAGGACGACCAGCAGCTTCAAGCCCGCTCCGAATTGGTTGACGGCATAGTCAATGCTTCCCAGGCACTCGACGCCGAGCACGTTACCTGCGACCCGGATCACGAACAGGTCATTGGGCGACTGGTCGAAGATCTGCTCGATCGGCACGCGCGCGTCCGAACAGCCCAGCATCAGGGCGAACGGCGATTGGAGAGGGGCCGCGCCCGACTCCATCGGAAACCCCAGGGACAGGGGATCCGACGGGATGACGATCTGGTGCGTGGAATGGTCGCCAACCAGCTCCTTCTGCACCTGCGTGACAATCGTGATGAATCGTTGGTGACCCTGTTCGAGGATCTCGATCGCGCCTTCCGAATGATCGAGTCGGCGGCCCGCGATCGCTTTGTAGGGGTCGTAACGGTAGATAATATCCATATTCAAGCCTCCGATTCCGGTTGCTTCGTCTCGAATCGTTGGATCTCCGCGCCCGTTTCCAGCACAGTAGCAGGCCGGGCGGGGGCCAGTCTACAATGTGTTCGTTTGCGAGCCGTAGCGACCCGAGGTGACGGTACCCGGTCGCCCCGAATCCTCGTGATTTGACCAGGAACAATCGATCGGACGTCCTTCTCTCGGGAGCAACCCCGCATGGCGGAGCATCCGGACCTGACCTCCACGCCGATCCCGGCGGGCCTGCTGGCCCCGCAGGGCGCCACCAGCATTGCCGCGCGGACCTGCCTGCTCGAAGGGCCAGCCTTCGATGCTGCGGGCAACCTGTTCTTCAGCGACATCGGAGGTAACTGCATCTATCGCCTCACGCCCGGTGGTGCCCTCTCGGTCTTCCGGGCCGACAGCGGCCGGACCAACGGCAACACCTTCGACGCGCTGGGCCGACTGATCAGTTGTGAGGGGGCCGAGTTCAGTCCGGGCGGACGGAGGCGGGTGGTGCTCACCGACATCGTGACCGGCCAGGTCGAAGTCCTGACCGATAGCTACGAAGGGATGCGGTACAACAGTCCCAACGATGTCGTCGTCGATACCAGGGGCCGCATCTGGTTCACCGATCCGTTCTACGCGGAGGATCGCTCGGCCCTGGAGATGGATGAGGAGGCGGTCTACCGTATCGACCCCGATGCCACGGTCACGCGCGTGCTGTCCCAACCCTCGATCGATCGGCCCAATGGGCTGGCGATCACGCCCGACGCCCGGACGCTCTATGTCATCGACAGCCACGGTCGGCCGGGTGGGAACCGCAAGGTCTGGGCATTCGACGTCGATGAGTACGGTGGTCTCGATGGTCAGCGCCTGGTCTTCGACTTCGGCCGGGGCCGGGGCGGCGACGGCATGCGGCTCGACGATCAGGGGAATCTCTGGGTAGCCGCGGGAATCCTCTTTCCCCGCCACGCGGGCGAGACGGCCGAGGTCCCAGCCGGCGTGTATGTCATCACACCCCAGGGCGAGTTGCTAGGTCGGATCCCAATCGCTGAGGACCTCTGCACCAACCTGGCGTTCGGCGGTCCGGACCGCAAGACCCTGTATGTCACGGCGGGCAAGACCGTCTGGAAGGTCCCACTGGCCGTCGCGGGGTATGCGCTTTACCCGCCGCTGGCAGCCGTAGCGAACGTCCCATAGATCCCATCGCCCAACGCCTGACGACGAAATCAGGTCCGGGGGAAGAATCGGCCGGCCGACACCGCCCGACGCGAGATCGGTCGGCTCAGGGGCTGGTATCGGTCTTCGAGCCGGTCTCGGTCTCGGGGCTCCGATCGAGCCCGAGGAGGTAGCGTGCGGCAATGAGGCGGCGCTGGGTGTCGTCGAGCGCAGGCGCGTCGCGGCGGATGCGGATCGCCTCTTCGGGCGCATTGGTGACGAGTCCGCCGACGCCTCGCTCGATGAGCCGGTTCATGGCCCGAGGATCGTTGACCGTCCACGCGTAGAGCCGCTTGCCGCGCCTTCGCGAGTCCCGGATCAGCCGATCTTTCAGCACCTCGACATTCACGCTCAGCCCATCGACGTCCAGGCGGCCGGGGTCGCCGAGGGCGTAGGTCAGCAGGGCCACGACCGTGAGTCTCGGGTTTCGCCGCTTGGCTGCCATCAAGCCGTCGTAGTCCAGGGACGTGACTTCGCATTCCGATTCGAAGCCCTCGCGGTGGATCAGGTCGGCGATCTTCGCGGCCAGCCCGTGGTCCTTACCGTAGTATTTCAGCTCGATCTGAAGCTTGATCTTACCACGCGCCAGCTCGATCACCTCGGCGAGCGTGGGAATCCGCTCGCCGGCATACTCCGGGCTGAACCGTCGGCCCAGGTCGAGCTTTCGCGCCTCGGCAAAGGTGAGGTCGGCGATCCGGCGCGGGTCGCCTGCGACACGCATCAGGTCGCGGTCGTGGAGCACGACCACGATGCCGTCGGCGGTCTCCTGCACGTCGAGTTCGGCGAAGTCGGCACCGACCTCGATCGCCTTGCGGAACGCGCTCGAGCGTGTTCTCCGGAGCAAGTCGCTCGCAGCCGCGATGGGCCACGACGACGATCGGCACATGGACGGCGATCTTGCTGGGGAGGCTGAAGCTCAGATAGCCGACGAAGCCTAGCAAGGCGATCCCGATCAGCACTCTCCGTCGGAGCAGCCGCCGCAGACGTGGCCCCGCGGCGTTGACCAGGCTCATGCCCCGAGTGGCGATCGCCCAGGGTTTGCCGGGCGACCACGTGCCCAGCGTTCCTCCGCGCTCGAGATAAAGATGGAGGATCAACAGGCAATGGATCGCCACCACGAGGAACGACACGCCCGCGATGAGGAGCGCCTGGCACGCTAGCAGACCGGCAACCAGGGGAACCAGGACGATCGGCCGGGCCTCGGCCGGCGCCAGCAGGTAGGAGCAAGCGCGGCCGAAGCCCCAGACCGCCGCCACGCTCAGAAGCAACCCGAAGACCTGCCAGCCCAATAACGCTCCTCCGATCTGGAGCCGTGCGCCCGCGGCCCGCGTGCGACTCTCGCCGATCGCCGCCCATCCTCGTCGATCTCCGAAAAGGAGGATCGGCATGACGAAGATCGTGTCCACATAAAGCCTCGCCAGCCGGGCTGCAAGCACCGCAACCAGGAGACCGGCGATCCCCAGTGCCACATACCAGCGAGGGGGCCGATTCGCGAGGAAGTAGTTGATGTCTTGTCGCGAGAGCAGCAAGAGATACGCGATGCCTCCCAGGACCACGAACGGGGCACAGAGCAAGACCAGCGAGGCGAGGCTGCGTATTCCAAACGAGAGTAACCGCAAGAAAACCACGGCCAGGTCCGTCAGTGTGCCCGAGAGCGTGGTGCCGTGTCCCCGGAGTTGGGCAGCCGCGATCGCAATCACCCCGACATGCTCGATCATCGTCGCCAGCATCAGCGACAGCGCGATCAGGACCAGATACACCAAACCCGATGGCGACAGCAGGAACCGCGCGATCTCGGTATTGGTCACCGCGAGATTCCCGGTACGCGCGATCAAGGGCTCGATCACCCAGCGAGTGCCAATGACTCCGATACCGAATGCCGCGCTCTTGAATGCCACTTCGAACACGGCTAACGGCACAAAGGCCATCAAGAAACCGCGCAGGACGTCAACGGCCAGCCGACCCAACTTCGGACGGCGAACCTGCGCGGTCGATAGATCGTGTGACGAGACCGTGTTCATGTTGATAGGACCCTCCCGAGGATGATAACACGCTTCAACCGCGAAAGGGAGGGTTGGGACTCCGGTACCATCGGGACGGCGGACCCCACATCGCCGAAGATGGTCGCCACGAAACCGGGTGGTCGGCCGGCTGGGATATTGCGGAATTCTGCCGGATTGGTGACGATCGAGCCCGAGTCGCCGTGGTCGCTCGATCAAATCCGTGAGCTGAATCGGTCAGACGCCCGGTTTGTCGCGCTGCCGGGCCTGACGAGGGTCACAGAGAGGATATCGCATCCCCATGGGCCAGCCCCGTCCGATCGATCTCGACGCGCTGATGCCCCGGTTGGAGCGGGCGTTCGACTTCGCCGCCGGGCAGGTCCGCACGACGATCGAGCGCTACCCGGACTACTTCCCGATCTACACGGAAGCCGGTCGGTGGAAGCATTCCGGCGAGCTGTGGACCGACTGGTGCGGCGGGTTCCACGCCGGAATGATGTGGTTGATTGCCCGGCGGACAGGCGACGCCTGGTGGCGGTCGATGGCCGAGCATTACTCCCGGCTGCTCGAGCATCGGCAGCACGACCGCGACGTCCACGACCTGGGATTCCTCTTCCTCAACACGTATCTCCCCTGGTACCGGCTGACGGGCGACGAACGACTCCGCCAGGTCCTGATCACGGCCGGCCGGACCCTGGCCCTGCGATTCAACCCCCTCGGGCGATATCTTCGCTCATTCATGGGGCCGGAGAGCCTGTTCATCGATATCATGATGAACGTTCCGTTGATCTTCCACGCCGCCCGAGAGGCCGGCGACCACTCCCTCTATGAGCTGGCGGTCGCGCATTGCCGCACCACCGAGCAGACTCTGGTGCGTCCCAACGGCTCGACGGCGCACGAAGGGATCTTCGACCCGGAGACCGGCGAATTCCTGCGGCAGTTGACCCAACAGGGATTGCGTGCCGACTCCACGTGGACTCGCGGGTTGGCCTGGTCTCTTTATGGCTTCAGCACGGTGTTCACCTACACCGGGGAGCCGGCCGATCTCGACATCGCCCGCCGCAACGCCGAGTGCTTCCTCGAGCGATGTCCCGAGGGCCTGGTTCCCCCCTGGGATTTCGATGTGCCGGATGGGCCCGCCCGGGTCGACGATAGTTCCGCCGCCGCGATCGCCGCGTCGGGCCTCTGGGACCTCGCCGAACTGACCGCTCCGGGCGATCCGGCGCGCGGCCGTCGATACCGGGACGCCTCACTCACCATCCTGGAGACGCTCTGCTCCGACCAATACCTGGCCTGGTCGACTCCCGGTTGGGAAGGAGTCCTGAAACATGGCGTCTATCACATCCACAAGAATCTGGGAGTCGACGAGTCCGTGATGTGGGGCGAATTCTTCTTCCTGGAGGCCGTGGACAAGGTTCTTTCGTCAGCAAGCCGAAAACCGTCGGACGAGAGCTAACCAGCGAGAGGCTGTGAAAGAAGGGATTCAGAATCCCGAATTCAAGGTTCCGAATGGATGTTAAGCCCCGATGAATCAATGACTTAGGATTGTTGAATCTTGAATTCGGATTCTTGAATCCGATACGATCACATGCTCTGAGGAGGACTTGGAGATGCATCTCGATCAACCTTCCAATCATGATGGAGAGGATGAGCCCGGCGAAACGCGGCGTCCGCCGCATTTTGACCTGCCGGTTTACCACGGAGAGGACAGGGAGACCGATCCCGATGCCGGCGAGTTCGGAGACACCCCGGACGACGATGACGAAGGAGGCGCTGGTCGACGAGGACCTCCTCTCCCAGGAGATCGATGAGGAGCCCCGCACCGTCTTGATCACCGGCGCATGCGGCAACATTGGCCGCAAGCTCCGCGCGGCCTGGACCGACGTGTATGACCTGGTCCTCATCGACCAGGAGGCTGGCGACGACCCTGAGATCATCGAGGCGGACCTCGCGATCCTGGACGACGACTGGATCACGCACTTCCACGGGGTTGACACCGTGGTCCACCTGGCGGCGAATCCCGACGATCGGGCACCCTGGGAAGAGCTCATCGGCCCGAACCTCGACGCCCTGGCGAACGTCTTGCATGCCGCGGCCCTGGCCGGAGTCGAGCGGATCATCTTCGCCAGCTCCAATCACGTGATGGGAGAATACCGCGAGTTCGGCGACGGTCCGATCACCACCGACATGGACCCGCGGCCGGACAGGCCCTATGGCGTGACGAAACTGGTGGGCGAACGCATGGGCCAGAGCCTGGCCCGCGCCTTCGACCTGACATTCATCGCATTGCGGCTGGGTTGGATCCAGCGCGGAAAGAATCGGCACGAGACACTCCCCGACGACTGGTCCCGCGGATTGTGGCTGTCCAACACCGATCTGATCCGCCTGTTTGATGCGGCGGTCGAGGCCGAGATCGAGGATCGCTCGTTCGTCGTGGTCAACGGCATGTCGCGCAACCACGGCATGCGCTGGGACCTCTCCGACGCCGCCGAGCTCCTCGGCTACCTCCCGGTTGACGACGCTTTCGCCACCGAGTTGACGAGCCATCAGCCGAATGACTCGCGGTAGCGCTTGATGAATCGTGCGTCCGGCGGGCGATCGAGCCCCATCCGGCTTCGTTACGGCACGAGAATCGCAGCGAGGTCCTCGCGTCGCCTGGCTTCTTCCGATCCCGTGATGAACTAGTCTGGATTTGATCATGTCGGTATCCATTGAACGACTGCCGCTGGAACTCACGCCGGACCCCAGCCGCGTCATCATGAGGTTCTTCGGTACGGGGAACGAAAAGCGCGTACGGGACATCATCGGCCGGGTACTGACGTTCCCCGAAGACCAGGTGGGGAAATTATTGGAGGAGCTCGGTCGTACCTTCTGCCCCAAGCACGACCGCCTTTTCGAGGTCTTCGCCGAGCATTTCGACACGATTCGGGGGGCCGTTCCCCTCGATTCGGACCTGACCGAGTCGCGGCGGTTGCTCCTGGGGGCCTGCTTCACGATGGAGTATGCCCTGGAATCCGTGGCCCTCTTCAATCCCTCGATGGTGCCGGCTCTCCGACAGGAGGGACTGCCCGACGGTGCGCTCCGCTTCGTCATGAGTCTCCGAGCGACCGGCGAGGGTCATGTCTCGTCCATCGTGTTTCGGGTCGGGATCGTCGATGCCGATGGTGCCATCCACCTCGAGCCGGTGGAAAAGAGCACCCGGCCCTTGAAAGCGACGCTCGTCGACGAATTCCACAAGCCGGCATTTCGGCGCGACCTGGCCACCTTAGGAGTCTCTGACGAGCAAACCAAGGGGATCCTCGACCGCCTGGGCGAGCGGTTCACACGCCAGGACCTCTTCCAGACAGATCGATGCCGCCGCGGGCGAATCAACAGACGTCGGGATTCCTGGAGCAGACGGCCGATAGCCTGATCGTCGCGGCCCAGGTCAACTATCAGCTCCACCTCCCCAACCCTCCATTCAGCCAGGAGTCGGAGATCGTGGTCTTTCCCTTCTCCGATATCGAGCGCCACGGGATCGAAGATCTGCGCCTGGTACAATTCTGCGACGATGACGGGTCGCGAGTCTACTATGGTACGTTCACTGCCTATAACGGCGTGCGAGTGTTCCCCCAGTTGTTGGAGTATCGTGGCGGGAGCACGATTGACGTGCGTCTGATGACCGGTGAATGTGCACAGAATAAGGATATGGCACTGTTCCCGCGTCGGATCCGGGGCCGATACGCGATGATTTCGCGGATCGACAACGAGAATCTCTACTACATGGAGTCCGAGGACGTCATTACCTGGAACGAAGCGCGGCTGCTCCAGGTGCCGGAGTATCCCTGGCAGGTGATCCAGATCGGCAACTGTGGCTCGCCGCTCGAGACCGAACAAGGGTGGCTGATGATGACCCACGGCGTCGGGCCGATGCGCCAGTACTGCATCGGGGCCACGCTGCTGGATCGAGACGATCCGACCCGCATCATCGGCCAGACCCGTGAGCCATTACTCATGCCAACGGAAGAAGGACGGACCTCGGGCTATGTCCCCAACGTCGTCTATTCCTGCGGCGCGATGATCCATGACCGCAAGCTGATCGTGCCTTATGCGATCAGCGATCTGACGACGAGTGCGGTCCGGATCGATCTGGATGAGCTGCTGGCGTCGCTGCATCACCGGTGACCGTCCTAGTCCGGCTGGGCCGGCGCCGCTCCGGGGTCGAGCTCGGAGGTACAGAAACCGGCTCCCTGATTGTCCGCCTGTGTGATCAGGATGCAGGCGGGATCGATCGCCGATCGCCGACTGAGTCGATCGGGCCGGTCCGCGAGTTCATCGGAGGATCGATCGGAGAAGGCATAAATCGTCGGTCCCCAGGAACTCTGCCCGATCCCGACGAATCCGGATCGGGCGAGTTCTTCCACGATGGCGCGGCCGCGTGGCGAGGCATAAATGCCTCCCTGTGCCGGTGCGAAGGCGGCTCCGACATGGGCCTGAAGCTCCATCAGGGCGGCTCCGAAGGCCGGCAGGTCGCGTTCGACCACGGCCGGCAACAGGTCCAGAAGCACGATCCGAGAGAGACGTTCGGTCACACGTTCCGCGATCGCGGGCAGCCGGGCGAATGCGTGCCTCTCATCCGCGCCGTGCAGGCCATGCGAACCGGGAGGCTGCACCACCAGGATGGACCATTCTCCGGGAAAAGCGAGGCGTGCCACGAGGGCCGGGATTCCCGACTCGTCCTTACGCCCGCCATCGACGATCAGACCTCCCTGGTGGAACCCGTGCAGACCGATCCCCGAGCGATTCCCGCGCCCCGTCAGACGAGCCAGCGTGTCCATTCCTGGATCGGCCTGGCCGGCCAGTCGCAACAAGGCCGCGGCGACGGCAAGGCTGATCTGCGTGCCGGCGCCGAGCCCCACATGCTCGGGTGGTGCGCGGTGGATGCGGATTCGCAACGGTGGAAGCTGGACACCCATCACCGCCAGGCGCTGCTGGAGACAGGCGACGAGCCGATGAACCCGCTCGGCCAGCGGACCTTCGACCTGCGGTTGGCCGGCCGGCTCGACCTCCAGCTCGATGCCGGGAGATCGGATCATCAAGCCGAGACCGCCGAATTGCCGGCGCGAGCCGGGCCCCCATCCCAGCAAGCCGAAATGAAGCCGGCTCGGTGTCCGGACGCTCACGCGGAAGCCCATCATGGCGGTACTGGCCTCGAGTCCGAGTCGAGAATGCGCCGGGCGGCCGCTTCCCGGACGTGCTCGTACAATAACAGGAACGCGGTCCGCTCCGAGGGTCCGCCCGTCTTCTGGACCGGGATCTCGAGCTTGCGGAATTCGAGCAAGAGCTCATCGAGCGGAAGGAACGCCGTCCGAGTGGCCAGGATCGCCGCCTCGACAACCGCGTGCTTGGCCCGGTTGAAGCCGAAGAAGTCGCGTAGTCGTCCATGCGCGACGGTCTGGACGACGATCCGGGTACGGTCCTCGCGGTCGTCGAGCGTGTTGACCCGGAACTCATAATATCGGCAGGCGCCCCGCAGAATCTCCCCTGCGACCACCTCGGCCGGACGCGTCTCGGGTGGCGGCTCAACGACGGTCCCGATCGCCGTCCGGGCCAGGAGCAAGACGTCATCGGTCACATGGAAGACCCCCTCGCCGTGCGCCTTGAGATTCGCATAGGTCGTCGAGGACCGGAAGGGACGGAGAACGAACTGCTCCATGTTCAATCCCGGGTTGACCTCCGGTCCCATCGGTGCGACGTTCAGTACGGCTTGGGGGCTCAAGGTTGTCACGATTCCTTCAAGTATCACGAGGCGCCTCGCCGGAATCCGGGATCCCGCCATCCTGGAGCGGATGGCGCTTCAGTTGTTCGGGCCGCGCCGGCACGGTCGGAGCCTCGGCCTCGCTATTGCCAGACGGCCGTCTCGCGACGTGGCTGGTCTCGGGAACGGTCAGGAATCCCCATTCCAATGCTTGATCCTGCCGATAGGACTTGCTCAGAGTCAAGGCGGTTCTTGCTTTCATCATCTCATAGCCGAGGTAGAATGCGTGCGAAGCGTCGGCGACGCCCATCCGGTCGAAGAGGAGGAACGGGTCGGAATCGCTCAGGATGTGTTGATTATTGAGAGCATGGATCATGCCCGCCTCGGCGAAGATCCGCCAGTTCGGGTCGCGGATCCTCCGCTGGAGCTCGTTAAGCGCGTTGCGCCCGAATTCGACGACCCGCGGATCGCGCAACGCGATCAGCC
This sequence comes from uncultured Planctomycetota bacterium, assembly GCA_963845755.1. Taxonomy (GTDB): domain Bacteria; phylum Planctomycetota; class Planctomycetia; order Isosphaerales; family Isosphaeraceae; genus CAWJTV01. The sequence continues at coordinate 181,019 of CAWJTV010000028.1, read as the reverse complement.
GGGGCTCGAGATGTTTGGGCAAGGTCCGCCGCGCCACGGCGTGATGGACGAGCCTGCGGGCGAGGTCGAGCTCGCGGACCGACGACCGCGCCGAGTTGATAACGGCCGTCGTGAGGACGCTCCCGATCTTCAGCTCCTCGCAGAAGCCGGCGAGGATCGTGTTGAGCCCGGCCGAATCGACGTCCGTCAGCTCAGTCAGGTTGCCGACGCCCATCAACATCGCGGCGTCGGGGTAACGGCGGCGGACCTCCAGGTAACGGCCCAGCGAGGCCGCGAAGCCGAAGCCGATCGGCTCGATGATCGGGTCGATGCGAAACGGCACGCCGTTCCTGGTGAGGAACTCGATCGTCCGGTCGAGTCCGTCCAGCGATCCGGGTTGATCGGGGATCGCGACGACCTCGATGCCCCAGTCCGGCGCCTGCGCGGTTGCCGGCATTCACGCTCAGCACCAACTCGGCCCCGGCCGTCGCCGCCGCCGCGACCTCGTCGGAGTCGAAGCTATCGATCGAGACGCGCAAGCCCTCCTGGCGGAGTGCGGCGACCGCATCGCCGACCTCGGTCCATCGCAGGCCCGGCTCGCAGCCCAGGTCGATGACATCGGCGCCCTCGGCGCGCAACCGATGCGCCTCGGAGATCAGTGCCTCTGGCGTCAATCGGGGCGCATGGTTGATCTCGGCCAGGATCTCGATCGCGTAATCCCCGTAGCCGACGAGGGACCCGGAAGCATGTCCGAAGTGGTCCGGCAACTCGCGGAGGTCCGCGGGACCTCGTTCGACGGGGATCGCACGAGCCTTCTCGACAATCGGATCCAGATCGCCCCGACAGTAGCCGGGCAGGATGATCCGGTTGACGTCCTCGGGAATCTCCAGGTGTCGGGCGACCCATCTCGGCGTCAGGAGCGCGGCGACGGAGATCGGCAACACGGCGACTTCCGCCGTGAAGCCGGCCCGAGGCGCCAGTTCCTCCAGGACCTGTCGCAGCGCAAATTCGGCGAGCCGGCCGGTGACGAACAGATATCGCGGCTGTTCCCTCATGATGGTGTGAATCTCGCCGGGCCGTCCCGGGCCCGTTTTCGAACAAATCCGCCGATTACGACCGCACAGCCCCACCATCGACCCGCAGGATCTGTCCGGTGAGAAACGCGGCCGCCGGACTGACGAGGAAGCAGGCGACCCTGGCGACGTCCTCGGGCGTTCCCCATCGGGCGAGCGGAGTCTCTTCGAGCACACGGTCGTGCCACGCCTTCGATGCCCCTTGACCCCATTCCGTCTTGATCCACCCCGGCGCCAGGGCATTCACACGGACAGTGGGGGCCAGGCTGAGGGCCAGGCTGCGGGTGAAGGCCATGATCGCGCCCTTGGTCGCGGCGAACAACTCGCCTGAGTCTCCCTCCATGCCGGTTTCCGCCTGATCCCAGCCCATGGTCACGATCGACCCGTGCCCTTGGTCCTTCATCTTCTGGCCGACCGCGCGGCAAAGACGGATCGTCGCCGCGACGTTGACCGCCCAAAGAAGATCGAGTTTGGCGTCGAAGGGAAGGCCCGCGGCTTCACCGGTCAAGGTGTCGGCACCGGCGATGTGCAACCAGGCGTCCAGGCCGCCCCAGAGGGACCAGGCTTCCTCGATCAGCCGATCGCCGGCCTCGCGATCGGCCAGGTCGGCGATCAGCGACGCGGCACGGCTCCCGCGTTCACGGATGACGTCCGCGACCTCCTCGGCCGCGGCCCACGACCGCCCGTGAACGATCACGTCGGCGCCCCCCTCGCCCAGGGCCAGTGCCACAGCGCGGCCGATCCCCGACGTCGAGCCCAACACAATAATCCGCTGTCCTTCCACGTTCACGTGCCAAGCATCTCCTCACCCGAACGCCAAGGGCGGCTGGCCTACAATTCCCCTTTTGCGTAGATTGTTTCTGATCCTTAACCACGTTATCCCCCCGAGCTTCGGCGAAACAAGATGAGTCTGCAAGATGGCCACCGTGATTCGGCGTTTCAAGCGATCGTTGATCCTGCTTCAGACGGCCTGGTCCATCATCGGGATCACCTTGATCGTGCTCGGTTTGACGGAAGCCGGATTACGCGTGGCGTTTGCGTTGAAGGACCGTTTCAGCATCCCGCCACAGCCCGATCGTCGCGTGCTCGCGGAGGGTTACGGCGGCGAGTCCTGGCCGGTGCGGCATTATCGCGAGATCGAGTCGCTGAGCGTGCGCTGGGAGCCTTACATCTACTTTCGGCCCGAGGCTTTCCAGGGAGAAACCATCTCGATCGGCCCGGATGGCTTGCGGGCGACCTGGCAACACCCATCTTCGACTTCAGCCGGCGGCCAGGATCGGAAACCCGTTGATCTCCTCCTGCTGGGCGGCTCCTCGCTCTGGGGATTCGGCGCGCGGGACGATCAGACGATTCCCTCGGTCCTCGCGCGGGAGCTTTTCGAGCAAGCGCAGAATGTGCGGATCCGGAACCTCGCCGAGATCGGCTATGTAAGCACGCAAGAGGTCGTTGCGCTGATGCGAGAACTCCAGTCGGGCTATCGCCCTGACATCGTGGTCTTCTACGACGGTGTCAACGACACGACTTCGGCCTTGCTGGAAGGAGAAGCCGGCCTGACGACCAACGAGATCAACCGGCGCCGCGAGTTCAATCTGTTGCAGTCCCCCTCCCGGCTGGCCGGTGCCTTACTCGGCAAGATCGTCCAGGATTCCGGCTCGTATCGGTTCGCCCGGGCGTTCAGCCGACGGTTCGCAAGGCGGGATGACCGGATCGGCCAACCCGCCTCGGACAGGACCCGCGCTCAGCTCGCCGTCGAGGTCGTCCGACGTTATGAAGCCAACGTGCAGCTCGTCGAACGACTTGGCCGGGAGTACGCGTTCCACACGCTATTCTACTGGCAGCCGGTCGTCTTCGCGAAGGCAAAGCTCGCCCCGATCGAGCGCGAGGAGGCCGCGAGATATGCCTGGGCCGAACCCATGTTCCGGGACGTTCTGCGGCTAGTTCGCGAGTCGTCCAAGTTGGGCGGTAATCCATCATTTCACGACCTGAGCGGTATGTTCGACGCCTCGGACGGCCTGGTGTTCATCGACTATTGCCACACGACCGAGTCCGCCAATCCACGGATTGCCAAATCGATCGCCGCCGACGTGATCCGGCTGCTTCAATCCTCACGTCGCGACGCTTCGAAGCTGGAAGCGACGGGTAGCGGCCCGAACGGCCGGGGTGTAGATTGACATGAACCAGGACACCCATACATCCTGCTGATAATCCAAGATGCCGAACCCTCCACAAGACCCGTCGAAGTCCGATCCGCTCATCGTCGAGGATGCCACCTGCACGTTCTGTGGGTGCCTCTGCGATGACATCTCGTTGAGCATCGAAGGCGATCGCGTTGTCGGGGCCGCGAATGCGTGCAGCCTTGGTGAGTCCTGGTTCAGGAACCGCCCTGCTACTGATCGGCCAGTATGCCTGGTCGAGGGCCACTCCGCGACGCTGGAGGAGGGCATCGACCGCGCCGCCCGCATTCTGGTTGACGCCAGATACCCGATCCTCTTTGGCCTCAGAGAGACGACCAGCGAATCTCAACGCCTGGCTGTCGCGATCGCGGACTGGATCGGAGGCTGCATCGATTCGACGTCTGACCGCGATGGCGGGGCCTCGACGATCGCATTCCAGGAGGTCGGGGAGGTGACCTGCACGCTCGGCGAAGTCAAGAACCGGGGCGACCTGATCGTCTTCTGGGGCTGCGATCCGGCCGAGACCCATCCGCGATTCTTCGAACGCTACACCTTGGCCGCCAGGGGCACGTTCGTGCCTCGCGGCCGGGAAGACCGATACGGCATCGTGGTTGACCGATCGAAGACCGCCAGCGCGGACGCGGCCGATCAATTCATCCCACTCCCGCCGCGGAAGGACTTCGAGGCGTTCTGGACCTTGCGCGCGTTGGCAAAGGGTCTCGAGCTCGATGCCGCGGAGATCGAGTCGGAAACCCGGGTCCCCCTGTCAACATGGCAGGCGCTGCTGGACCGGATGAAGCGCGCGAAGTACGGCGTGATCTTCTACGGCAGTCGATTGTCCTCGCCTCAGACGGCTCACCTCGATCGCCACGCGATGCTGGCCCTGGTTCGTGACCTGAACGACCACACGCGGTTTGTTTGCCTGGGCCTTCGCGGCGGTGGGAATCCCATGGGAGCCGAGAACGTCTTGACGTGGGGTACGGGGTATCCGGGTTCCGTGAACCTGGCGCGAGGCTATCCCCGACATGGACCCGGGGAATTCGATGCAAGCCTCTGCCTGGAACGCGGCGAGCCCGATGCGGCGTTAATCCTCGCCGGGGACTCGGCAGAGCATCTGAGCCCGTCGGCCCGTGATCATCTGTCGCGGATTCCGTCAGTTCTGATCGATTCCAACGACACTCCCACCATACGGGGCGCGACGGTGTTGTTCCAAACCGCGACTTACGGGATCAGCACCTCGGGAACCGTCTATCGCATGGATGGTGTGCCAATCCCGCTCCGACCGGCGATCGCGTTGACGTTCCCAGCTAGCGAGGCAATACTCCGCGAGATCGAAGCGCGCGTGCCGCCGTGACCGATCCTGACGAGAGTGAGTCAGGGTTCTGATCAAACGGGATTGCAATATGAAGGTTGACTTCTTAACTCGTTCGCACGCGAGCGTGGTGGCGCCCCAGGCTAATTAGTGTTGTTCTGCAATAGTCGCAACTCATTTGGTGACAATGCTTTACGGAAAACAGCAGCGCTTCGCACAAGGTGATGCCTACAAGGACTTGCGACGAAGATCTCCCTTATTGCGGAACAACCCTATTGAAAGAACGCCGTAAGTCGTTGCTGAGTCTGGCGTTCGTTTTGTCGGGGTCTCGCCCCATAAACCTCGTTTTCATAGGCACTTAGTACCGCTCCCCGCAAATAAGGACCGGAATTCACCGTGGCCTTCCTCTCGGTTATGATTCCCTTGAATTCGCCTCCGAGGATCGAACCGCAGGGAGGTCATCATGAGAGGCCGCAAGTCCGCGTTGCGAGTGGTCTTAACTCCGGAAGAACACGATCAGCTCCTGAAATACCTCCGCTGCCCTTTGACGTCCCTGGGACTGGCCCGGCGCTGCCGGGCCATCCTCGAAGTCGCCGAGGGCACCCCTATGGTCGCCGTGGCCCGGTTGGTCGGCCTGACCGAGAAGCATGTCCGCAAGTGGGTCCAGCGGTTCCTCCAAAGCCGCTTGGCCGGCTTGCACGATCGCCCCGGGCGCGGCCGCAAGCCGGTCTTTTCCCCCCGAGGTGGCGATGTACGTGGTCAAGATCGCCTGCGAACGGCCGGATGAGCTCGAGCCGCTCCCTGTCGCAGTGGGATTGCACCGAGATCGCGCGGCAGTTGGTCCGCGATGGCGTGGTATCGAGCATCTCGGCGGAGACCGTGCGGCGGATCCTCTTGAGCCACCGCCTCAAGCCCTGGCGGCAGAAGATGTGGCTCTCGCCCAAGGTGCCGCGGGACGCGGCGTTCGCCGCTCAGGTCCAGGAGATCTGCGACCTCTATACCCGGCCGCTGCGCCCGGACGAGGTCGTCCTCTGCGCCGACGAGATGACCAGCCTGCAACCGCGGCCGCAGAAGTCGAAGACGTTGCCGACCGACAAGGACCGACCGACCCGGGTCGAGCACGAGTACGGCCGTTGTGGCGCCGTTGAATCTGTTCGCGGCCTTCGACACGCGGACGGGAAAGGTCTACGGCATGACGGCGCCGCGGAAGCGGCAATCGGAGTTCATCGCGTTCCTGGAGCAGTTCGACAGCGAGATCCCCGAATCGGTGACGACGATCCACGTGGTCCTGGACAACCTGCGGATGCACAAAGGGAAGCAGGTCCAGGCGTGGCTGGCGAGGCATCCGCGGTTCGTCTTCCATCACCCGCCGGTTCATTGCTCGTGGATGAACCAGGTGGAGCAGTGGTTCAGCATCGCCCGGCGGAAGCGGCTGCGGATCGCCGACTTCGCCAGCAAGGAGCAGTTGGCCGAGCGGCTGATGGCCTTCATCCGCGAGTGGAATGAGATCGCTCATCCGTTCAACTGGACCTCGAATGTCGGTGGCGAAGGTCATGGCCAAGTGCCAGATCGAGGATGAGGAGCCAATGGCGACGGCCACGTAGGATTTCCGGTCCTTATTTGCGGGGAGCGGTACTTAGAAACTATCTCAAAAGCCCCGACCGGCGACGGTAAGTCGTTAGTCAATAAGCACTTACAGACAAACGTACGAGATCGACCCAAGCCGTTTGCTGCGATGGAGTTGCGGCTGTTTCCTCGGGGTATTGAGATAGTTTCTTAAGTCACTCTTTCAATTAGCCTGGGGCACCACCCGATTCTCGCGGCCAGAGGATTAACGCGGTCGATCGTCAATATTGCCATTGACGATAACATGTGAGTTATTTTTCAGACTTTCTACTAATTGGTTCCCTGTGTACTGGTATTCGCCGCTCCGCCCCCCATCTCCCTTGGTCCAGTCGTTGATCTTCAATCCGCGGTGGAGTAGCTTTGCTTTCATGATCGCATCACGAACATCGAGAAAGAAGACGCCGGGGTGTATGTAGAGCAACACATCGCCATCCGAATCCACGCGATAGTCAAGGTGGTGTACCAAGCCGCGATTCGCCGCGACTTCAGATAAAGGGACGCCGTGCTGTACACCCCGAATCATCAGTATCCACCGTCCGTTCCCCTTGAGCTTGACGTTTATATCTTGGTACTGATGAGCCTGCCCATTACGGATGAGATCCCAGATGGCTCCAAGTAAGCTGTATTCAGGCTTGCCGTCAATCGACGGAAAATTCTTGGAGACTCCGCTTTTACCTACCAATTGCGTGAAATACTTCCGATTCATTTTCTGTAACTCGATTGCGAAATCCTTTTGTGCCCTAGAGTCAGATTTGCATAGTTGGCAGGCCCACTCGAATAGGACTGCTCCCAGGAGGGCGAACATGAAGTTGCCGCCGTTTGTTGCCGGGCCTCCAGGATTCCCAGCCAAGGCATCCCAAGCACACTGGAAGTCGCCAGTGATGAATTCGAAGATTTCGTTTTCGCTGTGACGTTTCCCCACACTTGACCCCCTTGGAGCCCGATATCATCCATCCATAGTCATGCCATCCAGCCTATCCGGCTGTTCCGATCGCGGAAGGTCTTGACCGTTTGGGCGCCTGATGCCACGCTGTACTTCTCGTGAATGCTCAGCGTCAATGCCTTGCCCAAAGCACACAAACTCCCTATCTATTCATTGTCCTGACCCCTTATCCGTGCCTCACCGTCTATACGTGTTATGAATAATCCAATTCATTAATTGGCCGTATGGGCCTCGGCGGCGATGCGAAGCGCCCCTCCCCACTCCGAGCTGTTTGTTCGGCCGATTTCGACGAACCATGCTTCCTCGGCACCCTGGCCTGCGTCTCGGGTTTTTCACCATTGGGGTCGCTGGCTGGCGTCTTGGCCAACTTATTAAGATGTTCTGCATTCTCAGGTCTCAATGCGAGAAGACGCATCAAACGATCAGCCGTTCGATCCTGCCAGCTCCTCCCGCTCTCCCATTGGGACAGCCGATCGGTCGCGACTCCGATCAGTTTGGCGAACTGATCGGGGGACTGACCCGAGCGCTCCCGTAGGGCTCGGATGTCTTGCGGCGGCAGAAGGCCCACTGCCTGACCGATCGCTAAGTGGCGAATCCGCGCGGCCTTTGGCCCGCTGAACGACTCGCCGCAGACGTCACAGTCTTCGACGGGGACATCCTGGGTTCTCACCAGGACGGCTTCTCCGTCATCGCCGTATTCGAACACTTCGCTGATAAGGCGTGTCCTCAATGTGCCGCGTCCACAGACTGGACAGTGTCGCCCTCGGCCGTTTCTCGTCGTTTCCGACATCTAGGGCCTCCTGAAATGCTTGCTCTCACCGAAGCTGAGGATCCAGGCGAGATCCTCCTCAATCTTAACCTTGATATACAAATTGGGCGATACTGGATCTCGAACCCGATATCCCACCCCACGGGAGCTTGGGGGGGTGCCCATGAGGACGGGTATCAGCGAACAATCCGGTTGCTCGAGGAGCTGCAGAACATGTCTTACAATTGAGAGTTGAGTCGGGACGGGGATGGTTCTCCCCAGGAATGCCCGCCCCGACCGCTCGGCTTTTTCGGTGATCCGCCATTCATCGGCCTCGAGCAACTCGATGAGCCGTCGGCGGACCTCGTCGAGCGAAGGTGCTTCGTCGGTCATCATCCTTCCTCGGCCGAAAAAGGCACAGGCTCATGGGCCAACATTGGGAGATTTCCCCCTTGACTCTCGCAAATCGTCGTATCTCATCTCGTCGTATCTCATCCATGAGACAGGATATCCAGTTTCCCAAGAGGTTCAGCCATGCGATTTCCAATCCGGGATCTCATTGCCGCCGTGTCCCCGGACAAGAGACTCACTGCCCTGGACGTTGCTCCCAGAGCCGGGGCAGATCGCGCTCGAAGGCCCGCAAGGCTTGCTGACCCAACTCGGCCAGTTGCTCGAAGTTCATCGGTTTTTCTCCTTCTGGACACGAACCTCGGCATCTCCACTCTACCAGAAAGTTCATCTCAGTGACCCAAATCGTTAGAATCGACCTCGATGGGCGGCGAGTCCTCTTGGGGCGCAGCAGTACGGAACGGTTGTCATGGCTCTGACCTTTCGTTACAACGCAGACACTTCGGTCCCCGTCGAGGTCGAGGGGATCACGCCGGACCGGTTGCGCAACAAGTCGCTCGCCGAAATCGAGCGGCTGGAGATCCTCCTCGGCAACCGCAAGGTCCCGCTGGCTGAGCTGTTCAGCGTTTCGGGAAACCTTTCCGACGGCCGGATCGATTACCAAGGGGATTTGAGCGGCGTCCACTACATCGGGTACGGGATGACCGGCGGTGAGATCCGGGTCCAGGGAAACGCGGGCCGCCACCTGGGCGCCGAGATGACCGGCGGGACGATCCGGGTCGATGGGAATGCCGGCGACTGGGCGGGCGCCGAGATGCACGGCGGCTTTATTGAGATCCAAGGCGATGCCGGCGATCTTGTCGGAGCGGCCTATCGCGGCGGCAAGCGAGGCATGACCGACGGTACGATCCTGATCGGAGGGAATGCCGGCAACGAGATCTGCGCGGCCATGAGGCGGGGGATGCTCGCCGTGCGCGGTTCTTGCGGAGACGCCATCGGATTTAACATGATTGCCGGTAGCATCCTGGTATTCGGTGATTGCGGGGTTCGTAGCGGGGCCGGCATGTCGCCGGGGGACGATCGCGCTGTTCGGAAGGATTCCCCCCAGGCTGCCGCCAACGTTTCGCCGGGCCGGACTGTTTCGTCCGCTCTTTCTCCGACTGATCTTCCGCGAATTGGCCAGGCTGGGTTTTCCGGTCGATCCGGGGCTGCTCGATGGCGATCTCCTACTCTATCATGGGGACCTCCTGGCCCTGAGTAAGGGCGAGGTGTGGACCTGCGGGAAATCATGATCACCGAGTATTTCAAGATTGCGGGAGGGACTCTCTACGATCCCGCCAACGGCATCGATGGAGAAGTCCGCGACCTCTGGATCGCGGATGGCCGGATCGTCGAGCCGCCGACGGATCCCGAGATTCGGCCGGCCCGAGTTCTCGACGCCTCGGGGATGGCGGTCATGCCGGGCGGCGTTGACATGCACTGCCACATCGTCGGGCCCAAGGTCAATACCGGTCGCAAGCTCGGCCCGGGGCACAAACGGCATGCCCAGCCCGTCCTTCGCACTCGGCTGACGCGCAGCGGCACTCTGGGGAGCGTTCCCAGCACGTTCGCCACCGGTTACAAATATGCCGGTATGGGATATACGACGGCATTCGACGCCGCGATCCCGCCACTCTTCGCGCGCCAGGCACACCAGGAGTTCGACGACACCCCTTGCATCGACAAGGGATTCTTCGCCCTGCTGGGCAACAATCACTACGTGATGAGGTCGATCCAGCACGGGGAGGTCGAGAAGCTCCGGGCGTTCGTGGGCTGGCTGCTGTGCTCCGCGAAGGGCTACGCGGCCAAGATCGTCAATCCGGGCGGCGTCGAGAACTGGAAGAACCGGCAAGCCGGTAACGTGGAGGACGTCGATACGCCCGTCGATCACTTCGGCGTGACCCCGCGCCAGATTATCCGGTCGATCGCACAGGCGGTCGACGAGCTGCGGCTCCCTCACCCGGTGCACATTCACACCAACAACCTCGGCCTTCCCGGCAACTGGACGACCACGCTCGAAACGATGAAGCTCCTGGAGGGTCATCGAGGGCATCTAACCCATATCCAGTTCCATAGTTATGGAGGACGTGATCAGGACGAGGACAGCTTCAGCTCGAAGGTCGCTCCACTGGCAGAGTTCGTGAATGGGCACGACAACCTCACCGTGGACATCGGCCAGGTCGTTTTCGGCCCAACCATGAGCATGACCGCCGATGGGCCGCTTGGCTACTACCTGAGCAAGCTGTACAAGACCCCGTGGTTCAGCGCAGACACCGAACTGGAGGAAGGGTGCGGCGTCGTGCCGATCGAGTACAAGAACACCCGCTTGATCCATGCCTGGCAATGGGCGATCGGTCTGGAATGGTACTTGCTCGTGGAGGATCCCTGGCGGGTGGCGATGACGACGGACCACCCAAACGGCGGCTCGTTCCTGGCCTATCCCCAGATCATCCGTCTGCTGATGGATCGGACGTACCGACAGGACGTTTTCAACACTCTGCCGGTCGCCGTGCGAGAAAAAAGTCTCCTGAAGGAGCTGGACCGCGAATACACCTTGTCCGAAATCGCGATTATCACCCGTGCCGGCCCGGCCCGGATCCTCGGCTTGCCGCACAAGGGTCATCTTGGACCTGGCGCCGATGCCGACGTCACCATCTATACGCCCAATGCCAATCGCGAGACGATGTTCGAACTGCCGCGGCACGTGATCAAGGGCGGCCGGCTCATCGTCGACCACGGAGAGATTCGCGAGGATCCCTCCGGCAAGACGCTACATGTCGAGCCCGATTACGATCGCGGCGTGGAGCAGGATATCCGGCAATGGTTCGAGGACTCGTACTCGATCCGATGGCGGAACTACCCCGTTGAAGACGCCGCGTTACCAAACCGCGAAGTCGTTGCATCCTCATGAACGTTCCCGGCGATTCATCGATGAATCTCGACACGGCTCGCCTCCGCGGGATGGTGGTGGACACCTTCGCTGAGGCCTTTCCGATGACGGCCACGCGCGTGATCGTGACGGCCGTGACGCGCCCCTGGGCCTGGATCGCTGGTCAGACCATGACCGGGTACGCCACGAGCGTCATCGGCTGCGACGCCGAGGCCGCCATCGAGCGCCAGCTCGCCGCATCCGAGACCCCCGACGCCCGTCCCGGCGTGAGTCTCCTGGTCTTCGCGTTCAGCCGGGATGCCCTGGAGAAGGCCGTGTCGAACCGGGTCGGGCAATGCGTGATGACCTGTCCGACGACCGCCTGCTACAACGGACTACCATTGGGCGAGAAGACGATCAACGTCGGGGGCCGGCTCCGGTATTTCGGCGATGGCTGGCAGATCTCGAAGTGGATCGGAGGCCGGCGCGTCCTGGCGCGTCCCGATGATGGACGGCGAGTTCCTCTGCGAGGAGACCTTCGGGACGATCAAAGGCGTCGCGGGGGGCAATATCATCCTGCTGGGGTCCGAGCCTGCCGCGACGCTACAGGCGACCGAACGCGCCGCCACCGCGATGCGCCGGTGTCCCGACGTCATCCTCCCCTTTCCCGGAGGAATTGCTCGTTCGGGTTCGAAGGTCGGTAGCAAGTACAAGGCCCTGCGCCAGCACCAATACCGGCTTCGCACCGATACTCCGCGGGGTCGTCCCGACCGAGTTGCCACCCGAGGCCCGCTGTGTTTACGAGATCGTCATCGACGGACTGAGCCTCGAGGCCGTCGAACGGGCCACGGCCGCCGGCCTGCACGCCGCGACGCAACCCGACAACGCGATCTTGGGAGTCACTGCGGGCAACTACGGGGGTAAACTCGGACCGTTCCCAATCCGACTCCACGATGTCCTGGAACGATATCCGGCGCCGACTTGATTAACAGGGTCGCAAACCAGCAGCGAGGAGTATCTCCATCCAGAGCGCGTCGGTTACAATTTAACGGCTCGGGGCCTCGAACGGTTCGCAAACCGATTTCCTGCCCTATTATAATCGTGTTCATATTTTTAAATTATATAAACTTGATTAACGCTAATGGATCGCTGGCGAGGCTGACTCACCTGTTAATCCACCTGTTATCAGGTGCACGGCTCTCGGTCGTGGAAGAGGTTGGATCCTCGTGAAAGCTGGGTGAAATCATGGCGTGGACCTTGAACCGTCGCGCACTTTCGGTCGCCGAAACACTGGCGACTCATCCCGAGGATTACCGGACCGCGGTCCGTACGATCGAGGGCGGCGGCCGATACATCGACTGCGGGATCGAGTCGAGGGGCAGCCTGCTGGCGGGGATCGAGGTGGCGCGAGTCTGCCTGGGCGGCTTGGGACAGGTTTCCATGCTACCCGGAGAGGTCGGCGGCCGGTCGATTCCGGTGATCCAGGTCGTCACCGATCATCCGGTTCGCGCCTGCCTGGCGAGCCAGTACGCAGGCTGGGCGATCCAGGATGGGAAATACTTCGCGATGGGCTCAGGGCCGATGCGAGCCGCGGCGGGAAGCGAGGCAATCTATGAGGCGATCGATTTCCGCGAATCGGCTCCTGCGATCGTGGGCGTGCTGGAAACCCGCAAGCCGCCACCGCCAGTGATCTTTGCCAAGATCGCCGCCGCCTGCCGGGTCGAGCCCGCGGCGCTTACGCTGCTGGCCGCCCCGACGGCCAGCCTGGCGGGCGGCGTCCAGATCGTGGCCCGTTCGGTCGAGACGGCGCTGCACAAGCTCCATGAGTTGAAGTTCGACCTGACGCGAATCGTCTCGGCGTACGGTACGGCTCCCCTGCCCCCGGTCGCCGATAACGACCTCGCCGCGATCGGCCGGACCAACGATTCCATCCTCTATGGCGCGCGGGTGCTGCTCTACGTGACGGGAGACGATGCCAGCCTGGAAGCAATCGGTCCCCAGGTCCCTTCCTCGGCCTCGCACGATTACGGAGAGCCGTTCGCCGCGATCTTCGCGCGGTACAACAATGACTTCTACAAGGTGGATCCGCACCTGTTCAGCCCGGCGGAAGTGTCGTTCCAGAACCTGGATTCGGGAAAGGTCCATTCCTTCGGACGCCTCAATCCCGACGTCCTCGGACGCTCGTTTGGCTTCGAAGGGCGCGCGCTAGTTGATGAAGACGCTCGTGGCCTTGGTCTCCGGCTTGGGCTGGCATGTCGCCGACCTGCATCGGGCTGCAGGACGGCTCGAAGTCGCGTTGCACGCGATCCCGTTCTCCGACGTCTCGGCCTCGGTGGAACTGGACCGTCGCGCATCGTCGATTCGGGCTGGCGGCCTCGATCTGCTGAACACGGATGGCGTGCTGGTTCGGATGATGCCACCCGGGAGCCTGGAGCAGGTGGTTTTCCGGATGGACGCGCTACACCGAGTGGCGGCGTCGGGCGTGCCGGTGCTCAATCCCCCACGCGCCGTCGAGGCGGCCGTCGATAAGTATCTGAGTCTGGCCAAGCTCTCGGCGTCGGGCCTGCCGGTTCCGGCGACCTGGGCCGGCCAGTCGGCGACCGCGGCCCTGACTGCATTCGAGGCGCTGGGTGGCGATGTGGTGGTCAAGCCGCTCTTCGGGTCAGAGGGTCGGGGACTGCTCCGGATCAGCGACCGGGAACTGGCCTGGCGGACCTTCCATACCCTCGAACGGCTGGGCGCGATTCTGTACCTCCAGCAGTTCGTCCGCCACCCGGGCCATGATCTCCGCGTGTTCGTGCTGAAGGGATCCGTGCTGGGTGCGATGCGTTAACACGCGACGTCCGGAGAATGGCGGACGAATGTCTCGCTCGGCGGGCGAGCCGAACCGTGCCGGCTGGACGCGGAGGCCGAACGTCTGGCCATCGACTCCGCCCGCGTACTCGGGGCCGAGATGGCCGGCGTCGAACTTGATTCCTGATGCCGACCGCGCTCGTCTCACGCTACTGGAGGTCAACGCCGTGCCGGGCTGGCGTGCACTTTCACGAGTCACCGGGCTCGATGTTGCCGCGGCGGTGATCGAAACGCTGAGGAATTCGCGAGGGTCGATCCGGGACCATGACCGAGCCTGATCCCTTGTCACACCCCGAGAACTCGCCGAGACCTGTCCTGAGTCCGGGCCGACTGGCGCAGATCGCCTGCTTGCTGGAAGTGAACGCCAGGAAACCGGGCAACGTCCACCGGCTGAGGGACTTCCCGGATTTGACGTTCCTCGACTTCGTCTTGAGCGCCGGCGCGATCGTCGAGCCTCTGGACCGGGTCAACATGTCGGGCGTGGGTGAGGCGGTCTACCGGTCCATCGAGGCCACGCGGCGTGTGGTCTCGACAAATACCAACCTGGGAATGGTGCTCCTCCTGGCCCCCCTGGCGTCAGTGCCGCAAGGTGTCCGATTGCGAGGGGGTATCGAATCCGTGCTCGACGCCACGACCGTCGAGGACGCGAGGCTCGTCTTTCGCGCGATCCGGCTGGCGCAGCCCGGTGGAATGGGGACCGTCCCCGATCAGGATATCGCGCATGAGCCGACGATCGACCTTCGCGAGGTGATGAGCCTCGCCGCAGATCGCGACCTGATCGCCCGGCAGTACGCGAACGGATTCCAGGACGTCCTGGGCGAGGGCCTGCCGGCATTCCGGGATTTCCTGGAGCAGGGTCGGGATCTGGAAACCGCGATCGTGGGTACGTCGCTCACTATCCTGGCCCGGAATCCGGATTCCTTGATCGCGCGGAAGGCCGGCATGACTCGGGCTCTCGAAGTCTGCAACGGGGCGACGGGAATCCTTGAGGATGGCTGGCCGGACAGCGACGAAGCGCGGAGGCGATATGAGGCCTTCGACGACTGGCTCGGGGAACCCGGCCGTCGCCTCAATCCCGGCACGACTGCCGACCTGGTCTCAGCCGTCTTGTACGCAGCCCTGCGAGATGGGACAATTCATTTACCCCTACCTCCCGGCTCATGGGACTCTCTCTCAGAGGGATGATTCTCCACCTGACCCGAGAGGCATTCAGAGACGTCACTTCACGGCCGAACTTCGCTATGGATTCTCACGACATGTCATCCTGTCATTTCAAGGTCCGGGTCACGAAGGACTACCTGGTCTTCTGCTCGGGGCATTTCATCACGTACGAGGGCGATCAGTGCGAGCGACTCCACGGCCACAATTACCGTACAGCCGTCGAGGCCGAAGGCGACCTGGATGAGAATCACTATGTGATCGACTTCATCGCACTGAAGGACATGACCAAGTCGATCGTCGACGGGCTCGACCACCGGATGCTTCTCCCCACGAGAAGCCGTCATATCTTATTGCACGAGGATGGCCCGAACATCCGCGTGACCTACGGTGATCGTTACTGGAGCTTCCCCCGTGAGGAATGCGCTGGTCCCGATTGCCAACACGACCGCGGAGCTTCTGGCCGAATACATCGCGGGCCGGCTCCAGGCGGCCATGCTCGACCGGGGCTGGAGCTTGCCGCGCGTGATCCGTGTCGAAGTCGAGGAGAGCTTCGGCCAGTCGGCCGAGGTGGAATGGCGCCGGGAAGGATAGGGTCCGATCCGTGAGTAGCCTCACAGCTTTCGGTCCGCTCCGGCGATCCACTCCAATTCCCGACGGCCGATCCGCCCGTCATGAATCGCCGAGCCAACCAGGACGGCCGTCGCGCCGGCGTCTCGCAACTCCAGGATCTCCTCAACACGCGTGATCCCGCCCCCCACGGTCATCTCGACATGGGGATAACCCTGTCGGATTTCGACGAGGAGTCGGTGAGACCCTGGTCCTCGCCCCGTGCCGACCCGCGCCAGGTCGAGAAGGATCAAGCGGCGAACGCCTTCAGCGATCGCGCGATCTGCGATCGCGATCGGATCGTCGGTCATCCATTCCGCGGCGGGCGCGATCCGCGGACGTCCGTCGAAAAGGTCGAGGCTGAAGATCGTGCGGTCGACTCCCATTCGTTCCAGAACACCCGCCAGATCGCGCGGACTCGTCAGGCTTTCCAGGCCGACGACGGCACTTAGATCGCGACGACCGAGATCGAGCAGTCCGGCGACGTCCCGCGCGTCGCGCAGACCGGCGTCGATCCAGATGTCGGGAACCAGTTCGCGGAGCCGCCGATAGAGCTCGATGTGCGGCGGGTGTCCTCCGATGGCGTCCAGGTCGGCGAGGTACAGCGAGTTCAGACCCAGCCCGTCGCGCAGGCTGCACGCGAGTTCCTCCGGGAGGGCAGTCGCTTGCCAAATGCTGCGGAGCGGTTGATACTGATCTCGGTGGCCGCCCACAGCGTGAACGGCCCGGCCTTTCTTCAAGTCGATGACCGGCACAACTCGGAATGGCATTCGCGTGATGATCCGCGGACGATCGTTGACGATTCTGGTTCATGAATGGGTGACCGGCGGAGGACTGGCAGACGAGCCGCTTCCCTCGTCGTGGGCGGCCGAGGGCTGCGCAATGCGCCGGGCCCTTGCGGCGGACTTTTCGGCCTCCGCAGGGGGAACGGCGCGGGTCATCGTCACCCTGGATGCGCGGCTACCGGAAGACCCGGGTCCCTGGAACATCCAAAGGATCGCGCCGGGTCAGTTGGAGTGTCGCCTCCCCGAACTGGCACGCGCGGCCGATTTTACCGTACTGGTGGCTCCCGAGACCACGGGGATCCTGGCACGCGTGACGGGCGCGCTCCACTCGGCCGGAGCCCGTGTGCTCGGCTCGTTGCCGCACGCGATCGAGCTCACCGGCGACAAGGAACGGCTGTGCCGATGGTTGGAATCGCGCGGAATCGCAACGCCTCCGAGTCGCACGATCAACCCTTCGGAGGGATTGCCGGACGATGCGGAGTTCCCCGCGGTCCTGAAGCCGGTCGATGGAGCGGGGGCGATCGACACCTTCTGCCTGACACACCATCGAAGGCTCCCGGCCGCGGCTCGCAAGGTACCTCGCGCCCTGCTTCAGCCGTACCTGCCCGGCACACCGATGAGTGCGAGCTTCCTCGTCGATGTTCACGAGAGAGGTTGGCTAGTCGGTGTCGGAATCCAGGATGTCACCGTCCGCGATGCTCGATTCGAATACCGTGGTGGGCGCCTACCGGCTCCGTGTCGCTACGCGGAGTCGCAGCTCCGGCCGATCGTGGAATCGATCCCGGGACTTCGAGGGTTCGTTGGCGTCGATTTCCTCTGGGACGAGGCCCGTCGTCAGGCAACGGTGCTCGAGATCAATCCGCGGCCGACCACGTCGTGCGTGGGGCTGACTCGACTCTTGCCCGCGGGACAGCTCGCCGATGCCTGGCTCGTTGCCTTCGAAAACCAGGTGGGCGATGCTGAACTGCTCCGCGGGCTGGCGGATCGGGTTCACGGGAGCAGACCTCTATCGTTCGACGCCTCGGGCGGCGTGCGGTTTGATCGAGGAGTCGTCTGATGAGCGATCGCACAGATGGAAGACGGAGCGCCTGGCTCGGCCTGGATATCGGCGGCGCCAACATCAAGGCGTCCCACAGTGAGGGGATGGCCCGGACGGTGCCCTTCGAGGTCTGGAAGCGGCCGGAGGATCTGGGCCGCACGATCGCGGCCGTCGCGGCCATATTCCCGCCGAGCACCGCAGCCGCGGTTACGATGACCGCCGAGCTCTGCGACTGTTATCCGACCAAGGAGGTCGGCGTTCACGCGATCCTCGACGCACTCGTCGAGGCGCTTCCGGGTCGTTCGATTGCTGTCTGGGGCGTTGACGGCGCGTTCCACAGCGTGGCCGATGCCCGGGCGGCACCGCGAATGGCAGCGGCGGCCAACTGGCTGGCGCTTGCGACGCTCGCCGCCCGACTCTTCCCTCACGACGCAGCCCTGCTGATAGACATCGGCACGACCACAACCGACCTCATACCCCTGGATCAGGGCTCGGTCGTCGCTCGGGGACGAAGCGACACGGAACGGCTCCAGTTAGGGGAACTGGTGTATGCCGGAGTCCGACGCACGCCGGTCTGCGCACTGGCTACTGAGCTCCCGTTCCGAGGTGTCCCGACTGGTCTGGCCGCCGAGCTGTTCGCATCCACCCTGGATGTCTACCTGACCCTCGGTGACATCGCATCCAACCCTCTCGACCTCTCCACCGCCGACGGACGTCCCTCCACGGCCGACGCCGCGCGGGATCGCCTGGCACGCATGGTCGGCGCGGATCGAGATGGATTCTCCACCGACGATGCTCTCATCTTCTCCCAGGCCTCCGACACCCGCTTGCTGGATCGTCTCGAGCAGGCGGTCGAGCGGGCCTGTCGTCCCACGATCGGGTGGCCGAACGCGGCCGTCATCGCGGGATCGGGCGACTTCCTGGCTCGTCGGCTCGCCCTTCGCTTGATCGCACACGATGGGCCGGTCATCAGTCTCAAGGAAGCTTGGGGCGAAGTGGCCTCCGCCGCGGGATGTGCCTTTGCTCTGGTCCAACTCGCCTCGGAGTCCCGCATGCAGGACGTGGCACGCGCTGCTCCGTGGAGACCGTCGTGATGGATGCGGACGTCTCCGTGATCAAGGTCGGCGGCAGCCTGCTCGACTGGCCCGAGCTACCCGTTCACCTGGCGGCATTCGTGAAGGGACAGCGAGCGAGGGTCGCAAGCGGGCGACCTGGTCCTGATAGCCGGGGGCGGCCGGCTGCCAATCTCGTGCGACGGCTGGACCAGGATCATCATCTGGGCGACGAGACCGCTCATCGACTTGCGATCCATGCGATGGACTTCACAGCCAGGTTTCTTGCCGCCATCCTGCCAGGCTCGGTCGCGGTTGATCAGATCGCGGAGCTTATCCCCGTCTGGGTCGCCGGCCGGATTCCCGTCCTTATCCCGAGCCTGATCGTTCAAGAGATTGAGGGGTCCGGAACGGCACCATTGCCCCGGAGTTGGGATACCACTTCGGATTCGATCGCCGCATGGATCGCGGGCCTTCTGGGTGCCACGTCCCTCGTCTTGCTCAAGAGTGCCTCGTTGCCCAGGGGCGCGGACCGCCAGCTGGCTGCTCGTCTCGAGCGCGTTGACGCGAACTTCCCCCGGATCGCTCGCATCCTCCCTCGCGTCGAGTATCTCAACCTCCGCGACCCGTCCGGCGATCGGATCATTACTGGATTGAGCCGACTCCGAAGCTTGACGACCCCATTCAGTTCGGTCAGAATCCCGGTTGTGGCGATCTGGCTCGAACAAGCCGAAAACCCTCCGAGGGAGCGATGTCCCAGCCTAGGTTGCTGCCCGTCAACCAACCCCATGTCTCACCGCTGACGATCTCCGATCGATTGCGGGGCCAGTTGGTCTACTTCATGACGCCGCCGGGCTCGGCGGGAGTCCCGGTCCTGGGAGAGGACGAATACTGGATTGCTCGCGACGAGGTGGCTCGTTGGCTCGCGGAGGGAGTTTTCTATCTTGTGTCTCCCCTCGATTCTGCCAACGCAACCGAGGTCGAGCTGACCGAGGAGCAGGAGTCCCTCATGGGCTGGCTGGACAAGCATGGGGTTCAGCATGTTCGTCTCGTCAACTAGATCTCACGACTTCCTCGCCAGAAACCTCCCGACCGTCGGCGGAAACGGCGTCTTGCCCTAACCGTGGAGTGTTCGCACGCGGACGCCAGGGTTATTCAGTGTCTCGCCAAACCTTTGGCCTGGTTGCAGTTAATCGAGATTGGTATCCTTCTGATGAGTTGCCCTTCCGTCTCTGTGGCCCGTGGTGGGGATTGCCACGCATGTTGACTCGTGAGAGGCTCCGAACGACGCTCTTGAGTTTGCTCGAAGAAGAGATGGGCGAATCGTACCCCGACCTTACGGACGAGCAAGACCTGCGCGAATCCTTGAAACTCGACTCGGTGGACGTCGTCGGGGTGGTGATGCGGATCGAGCGCGAGTTCCGGATCCGGCTTGCGACCGAGGAACTGGGCACCGTGCAGCGCGTCGGCGATCTCCTCGACCTGATGGAAAGGAAACTGGCGGCGATTCCGGATCTGTCGGGGACGGCTACGGTGCCCAAGGAGCCGGAACCCGGTCCCTGCTGAGCCAGCGACGCCCTCAGTCGTCGCCCAGGAGGACGATCGCCACTCCGGCTGTGATCAGGAGCGTCCCGATCCATCGGGCGGTCCCCACGTCCTCGCGAAGGTAGAATCGCGCCAGCAGGGCC
Organism: uncultured Planctomycetota bacterium; assembly: GCA_963845755.1. GTDB lineage: Bacteria > Planctomycetota > Planctomycetia > Isosphaerales > Isosphaeraceae > CAWJTV01. The sequence goes on along the minus strand of CAWJTV010000028.1, from coordinate 160,724 downwards.
GACAGCGGGTACGCGGCCGCGGTTAGCGGCAGGGCGAAGCTCAGGTCCGCATACTTCAGCGCCACAAGGTAAAGTCCGAAATGGATGGCGACGAGGCCGGTTCCGGCGAGGACCCACCCGTTACCCACGATCGCCATGACCTGGGCAGCCCAGCGATGGTCGGCAGCGCCGGAATGCTTCATCCCCCTGGCCACTGCGGTTTCCCCCAAACTCAGGGCCACCACGGCCGCCAGCATGATCAGAAGGACTCGACTTCGATCGTCGGTCGTCACGATGTTTACTCGCTTCCTCGATCATGCTTCGACCCTACTCGCTGATGCGTGTCCTGGTTGCCCCGCGCGGGCCGTCGTCGCGAAACTTATCCGACATCCCGCAGTTCGCAAGTCGCCCCGCGAACGGGTAATCTCATGGTCCGCGCCAGGGCTCCGAAGGCCGCAATCAGTCCATCGATCGACGCGTCGTCGTGATTCGCGTTACACTGGATGCGGAGGACTCCCGCGTGATACGGAACGGCCGGGAAGAGGACCGACTGGACGTAATAGCCGCGATCGAAGAGGAACTTGCCGGCGTTGAGCGTAATGGACTCGTCTCCGATCAGGATCGAGATGATCGGCGTCGCGCCGCCCATGACGGTCAGGCCGAGGGCGGAGAGGCCGCGGGAGAGGCGAAGGATGGCGGCATCGAGCCGGGCACGGAGTACCGGATATTCCGCCGATCGAAGGATGTCGATGACCGTCGCGATTGCTTCCAGGAACGAGGGGACAACCGGTCCGCCGAAGACATACGGAGTGCAACGGATCTTGAGTAGCCGGGAGAACGACTCCGGACAGCCGATGAAGCCTCCGGCGCACGAGAACGCCTTGGAGAGCGAGCCGACCACGAACGCGTTCTCATAACTACCAAGGGTCTCGAGCACCGTCCCTCGCCCCTGCTCTCCCAGGACGCCGGTGCCATGGGCGTCGTCGATATAAAGGACGGCGTTGTGTTCGCGCGCCACTTCATCCAGCTCGGCCATTGGCGGGATCCGGCCGCTCATGCTGTAGACACCGTCGATGCAAACGAGGGCGCAGCGGTAGGGGCGGAGACCCCGGAGCGTCTGCCGTAGGGCCATCGGGTCGCTGTGCGCGAAGGTAGCCACCTTCGTTCCGTTGGCTCGCGCGATCTTGGCCGCTTCTTGCATCGAGCTGTGCGCCTGCTCGTCCATGGCGATCGCATCCTGCCGCCCGGTCAGGCCGGGAATCGCCCCCAGATTCGCCAGCATTACGGACGGAAGGATCAGGACGGACTCGACACCTAGCCATTCGGCCAGCTTCCGTTCGGCCTCGATATTGGCTCGCACGCTGGAAAACGCCCGCGATGAGCCATTATGCGAGCCCCAGCGCCTCAACCCGCGCCGCACCGCCTCCAGCACCCTCGGGTCCTGGTCCAGTCCGAGGAAACTGTCCGAGCCGAAGTTGATCACAGGGCGGCCATGGATGACAATCTCTCGGCCGGGTCGCACCTCGTCGATGACCAAATCCTTCAGGTGCGAATCCGGATGCTGTTCGCTGAACTGCTCGATGATCCTCACGAGCATGTTCTGACGAAGGGCTTGATCCAACTGATCCATTGGCGACGTCGCGGTCATGAACGCACCTCAACGAGCCGGCAAGGCCCGACGAAGTTGATAGTTTCGTCGTCGAGAATACGGGCGGCCTGGGCAAGACGGGAAAGGATAGTGCCGAGTTTGGCGTCTAAATTCCTGTTGTCGAACCCGAGAACTGACATCATTCTATAGAAAAGAAGCGAAAACCTAGCTAGCTCAATTCCGCGAATTCGGGGAAGATCAACTGGGTCGGTCTGCGTCGTGCGGCTTGGGGATTCCCCGATCGGTGCGAATCGCCGGATCCTGGCTCCGGCAAGGAGGCCCATTCACGTGGTGGTAGTCAAGGAGGAGCGAGGCGCGTCGAGTGTGAAGTGCCGGCCTTGCGGTTCCTCAACGGATCGGTGACGGGTTCGGGACTGGTCCAGGTGAGACCTCGCGACGTGCCCGGCTTGCGGCGTAAGCCAGGCCCCGTGCCGGAAGGTTGGCGGCGCACGATGCCGTCGCTGCTGCGCTACTCCGACGAGCAGACGGTCGCCGGAACCGCCGCGGTCTTCACGGCCATCGAGGCCATGGGCTGCTCCCCCGATCGGTTCGAGGACTGGGGTGTGGTGTCCGCCTCGCGCTTCCTGGGCCGCATTTACCTGGCCGCGACGTTGCGGACATTTCGCGCCGAGGGTGTCTGGGGAATCTCGCCCCACCTGATTCCCCACTATGCGCCTGCATTCCTCGTCGGGGACGATCAGTCTGGCACTGGGGACGCATGGGCCAAACCTGGGCGTCGACGGCGGGCGCGGGCACCGGCCGAGGGAACACTGGCGGCCTTGACCTGGCTTGCCTCCGGCGTCGTGCCGGGGGTCTGGCTGGTCCTGACCGGTTGGTCTCCGGAACCGATCCCGGAGCGGAATCACGACACGCCTGCGATCGGCGAATGCCAGGCGCTGGCGCTGGCATTGACGCCGGGAGTGACCGAGAGCAGCTCGAACGTCGATCCGCGTCGTCAACGGCATGGAGAGCGTCCCCATGGCAGCCTCCTTCGATCTGGTCGGCCTGGCCGCGAGTCTCGAAGGTCGGGATGGTCCCTCGCCGCGAACGATCGCGACCGATTCGACCGGTGGGCTCCGGGTCGAACTGTTGGTGGGATCCGAGGGCCGGGAGTAATCTGCGATGGACCGGGATGACCCCATCTGGATCACGGGCATCGGGTCGGCCACGCCGCTCGGTTGCGGGCTCGCGGAAATCGAATCGAACCTACTGGCTGGTCGGTCGGGCGTGGCGGAGGTGACGTCTTTTCCGACCGAGGACTATCCGAGCCGCATTGCCGCCCAGGTCGGGAGAATCCCCGTTCCTCCCAGTTGTACGGCAGAGGTCTTCGCGGCGAAGAGCCTGCTCGACCAGCTTACTCATTGGTGCCTCGAGATGGCGCTCCGCGACGCCGGACTGTGGGAGACTCGTCGCGAAGCTCGAGTCGGGCTGGTGCTGGGATTGGGCGCAGAGCTGATGTACCACTGGGAGACCGATCACTTCCGCGGGGGAACGCGGATCTACGACCCGGAGCAGGACGCGAAATCCACGATCGATCGACTCCGGCACGAGCTGGAACTGTCGGGACCGGTGCTTGCTCTGTCCGCGGCGTGTGCCAGCGGCAATCACGCTCTGGAAATGGGCCGCACCTGGTTGCGGCTCGGGCTAGTGGATGTCTGCGTGGCGGGGGCCTGTGACCTGGCCGTCACGCCGATCGGGCTCGCGACGTTCGGGAATCTCCGGGCGTTGTCGCGACGGAACTCGGACCCCGCCGGGGCATCTCGTCCTTTCGACCGGGCTCGCGACGGATTCGTACTGGGCGAAGGGGGCGTGGCCTTCGTCCTGGAGCGAGCTGCAAGTGCGCGTTGACGCTCGGCCGATGCCTACGCCGAGGTCGCCGGCTACGGCTCGAGCAGCGATGCGCACCACCACGTCATTCCGAGCCCCGATCCCGCGTTCGCCGTCGCCGCCGTGCGCCAGGCCCTGGCCGATGCGCGCCTCGATCCCGAGAGTGTCGACCATGTCAATGCCCATGCGACGGGAACGCCGGTCGGTGACGCTGCCGAGGCGAACGTTCTCCGCATCGTGCTGGGCGATGACGCCGCCAGGATCCCCGTCTCCTCGACCAAGAGCCTCACGGGCCACATGCTGACCGCCGCCGGCGCTTTCGAGGCCCTCGCCTGTCTAACAGCGATGCGCCATCAGGCCATCCCGCCGACGATCAATCTCGACGAGCCCGACGTTGACCTCTGCCTGGTCGCCAACGAGGCCCGCCCGCATAAGGTGCGGGTCGCTCTCTCCAACTCGTTCGGCTTCGGCGGGAGCAATACCAGCCTGGTCCTTCGCGCGGTGTAGGTCGAAAGTCGGGGAATCCTGGGTTATAATCCGAGGACCTCCGGGGATTCCACCCATCACCACGGCGGGGAGTGTCCACCTTCGAACCGCCCGACGAGGAGTCAAGAACGATGGCCCACGACGCATCGAACGGGACCGATCGACGCACCTTCCTCCAGGCCGGGGCGCTGGCCACGGCCTCGGCGCTGGGCACAGCCCACGGCCTCAACGGTCAGGAGGCCACCGCGAAGTCCTCGGGTTCGACTCTGCCGACTCGGCCCCTGGGGAAGACCGGCATCGACATCACGATCCTTGACCAGGGGACCGGCAAGGGACCGGATGTGGATAGGCTCCTCCGCTACGCGTTCGCGCGTGGAGTCCGGGCCTATGACACGTCGGAGACCTACCACTCCGAGGCTGCCTTCAAGAAGTGGTTCCAGCAGGACTCCGCGGTCCGCAAGCAGATTTTCCTCGTCACCAAGGACGCACCCAAGACTCCGGCCCAGCTCATGGGGATGCTGGAGAAGCGGTGCGCGCGCGCTGGGGACCGACTACGTCGACCTCTTCTTCATCCACAGTTTCGGCGACAACCACTCGCTCGACGAGGCCATCGCGATGGTCAAGAGCAAGGAGCTGAAGGAGGCGTCGGAGGCAGCCAAGAAGTCCGGCAAAGCCCGGCTCGTGGGGATCTCGACCCACCACAGGGACCGCGCCCAGATGATCCAGGCGGCGGCCGAGGGAGGATTCGTTGACGCGATCATGCTCCAGTATCGCCCCTGGCTTGACAAGGACTCTTCGCTCAACAAGGCGATCGACGCCGCGCACCAGCGCGGGATCGGCCTGATCTCGATGAAGCAGATCGCCGGCACCTTCCTGGGCGACAAGCCCCAGGGGAACATCCTCGATGACGTCGTCCGCCAGGTGCCCATGCTCGTCGAACGAAAGTTGACGCCGTATCAGGGCCTGCTGCACGCGATCTGGTCCGACGAGCGGCTCAGCGCGGTCTGCACCACGATGCGCAACACCGACCACATCCGTGAGAATACGGACGCCGCGCGACGGTTCGAGCCGCTCAAAGCGGCCGATGTCGAGCAGCTCCGCGACGCCACCCTGGCCCACGGCTCGATGCTCTGCGCGGATTGTGACGGCCGATGCTCGGTCGCGGCCGGTACCAAGGCCGAGCTGGGCAATCTGACCCGGTTCCTGACTTACCACGAGCATCATGGCGACCGCTCCGAGGCGCGCCGGCGTTACGCCGAGTTGCCCGCAGAAGCTCGTGACTGGTCGGGCGCCGACCTCGAAGCCGCCCGCGCCGCATGCCCCAACCGGCTCGATTTCGCGAGGCTCTTGCCCGAGGTGGACCGGCACCTGGCGTGACCCTCACGGCACTGAGTCACCGAGGGCGAGGGTGGAGATCGCATGCGCCCGGCCCTCGCTTATTGCTTTCCTCCCGTACGTCGGGTGCAACTCGCGAGGTCAATCGCCATGACACGTACGTCTGCCGAGGATCGCCGACTCACCCGCTTGACGGAGATCTGCCTGATCCTTCCCGAGGCGATCCGAGTGTGCACAGGGGACCATGCGTCATTCAGTGTGCGCGACAAGAAGTTCTCTTATTTCCTCAACGACCATCACGGCGACGGCATCGTCTCCGTCTGCTTCAGGACCGAGCCAGGCGAGAACAGAGTCCTGCTGGCCTCGGACGCGGTGCGGTTCTATAGTCCGGCGTACATAGGGCCGAGGGGATGGGTCGGTCTGCGGCTGGACCTTGGCGAGATCGATTGGCAAGAGGTCACGGATTTCGTCACGGACAGCTACCGCCTCGCCGCCCCGAAACGCCTGGCGGCACGGATTGGTGGACATCCGAGCTAATGTTTCGTGCGGTTTTCTTCTTGTGTCGGTGATTCTCCGATTCGAACAGAATCCGTCGGCTCGTCGGCTCGGTGTCTCCACGGTAGACACCTGGACAGAATTCAGTCAGATGGGAAGCATCGTCTTCACTTGTGAGATTTAGCAGCCGGAACTGGGGGATCCTCGATGCCGGCTGAAAGACCAGTTGCCATCGTGACGGGAGCCTCGAGCGGGATCGGCCGGGCCTTGGCTCTGCGGCTGGGAGCCGAGGGCTATCGCGTTGGGCTGATCGCCCGCCGACGCGAGGAACTCGATCAGGCTGCCTTCGCGATCATCCAGGCCGGCGGCACGGCGGTCACCGATGTTGCCGACGTCGGCGACCGACCGGCCCTGCGCGCCGCCATCGCTGCGGTCGAGCGGCGGCTGGGGCCAATCGACGTGATGGTTGCCAATGCCGGCTACGGCATGCCGACCCACCTCGATCCCTTGAACATTGCCGATGTTGACAAGACTTTCCGGGTCAACGTGATGGGGGTGATCTATTCGATCGAGGCCGTCTTGCCCGGCATGCTGGCCCGACGTCGCGGTCATCTCGTCGCAATCTCCAGCCTGGCCGCGTTCAAGGGCCTGCCCGGCGAGTCGGCATACTGCGCCAGTAAGGCCGCGGTGAACGCCTATATGGAGGGCTTGCGGATCGCTTTGCGGTCGCGGGGTGTCGTGGTGACCACCGTCTGTCCGGGCTTCGTCCAGACGCCGATGACCACGATGAACACGGCGATGCCGTTTCTCATGTCGGCCGACGAGGCCGCCCGGCGCATCGCCCGGACGATCGCTCGACGTCGCGGTGGGGTCGTTCGCTTCCCCTGGCCCATGGCGATCCTGATGTTCCTGCTCGCCCGGTTCCCCGACGCGATCGTGGCACGGCTGGTTCCTGTCGAACCGGGTCCCGATCCGGCCTCGCTGGAGGCCGATCGATGATCGATCTGGCCCTCAAGATGCTGCTCGACGAGAAGGCCCGATTCGCCGCGACCGTGCTCGGCGTCGGGTTCGCCGCCGCGCTGGTGCTGATCCAGGTCGGGATCTTCTTCGGCCTGCTCGAGAACGCAAGCATCACCATCGACCGGCTGGACGCCGACCTATGGATCACGGCGCGAAACGCACCGAACGTTGACTTTGGCAATCCCTTCCCCGAAGGCTACGTCCAACGGGTGCGATCGATTCCCGGGGTGGCGAGAGCCGACAACCTGATCGTCTGGTACGCGATCGTCGCGCTGCCGACCGGCGCGAAGGAGTCGGTGGTCTACTATGGGCTGGAAGACTTCCCGGCCTGGCACTTCCCTTGGGACGTCGAGTCGGGCAATCCGGCCGACCTCCGGCGCGGGCGATTCGTATTGCTCGACGCGTCGGCCGAGCGGCGGTTCGGTGCGTTTCGTGTCGGCGAGTATCGCGAGTTTCAGGGCCGCCGGCTCAAGATCATCGGCCGGACCCGCCAGGCGCTTTCGTTCACGACCAGCCCGATCGCGTTCCTCGACTATCGGCTGGCCCAGTCGCTCTCCCCCGACGAGCTCGGCGGCCGGACCACATTCATCATCGTCCGGCTCGAGCCGGGTGCCGATGTGTCGCAGGTCCGCCGCGAGATACGCAACCGCCTCCCCTATAACGATGTGTACTTGAAGGACGAGTGGGCGGCCCGGTCGCGCGCCTACTGGATCGAGAGCACGGGGCTGGGACTGACCCTCTTCCTGACGGTGGCGCTGGGCGCCTTGGTGGGCGTCGTCATCGTGGCGCAGACGCTTTATGCCTCGACGACCGAACATCTGACCGAATTCGGCACGGTCAAGGCGCTGGGGGGTGGGAATCTTACGGTCTATGGGATCATCGCCGAGCAAGCCACATTCGCCGCGGCATTGGGCTATGGTCTGGCATTGGCGCTGGCACTGGGCTTGGGGCCGGCCCTGGAGCGGCTCGACATGAGAATGACGGTCTCCCCCACTCTGGCCGCGCTGGTTTTTGTAGGGACGCAGGGGCTTTGCCTGGGGGCCGCGTCGCTGTCATTCCGCAAGGTGGCGTCGCTCGATCCGGCGATCGTCTTCCGTAGTTAAACCGACCAGGGAGGGAGGGGAACGCTTCATGACCGTACTCGAGGCCCACGAGGTGACGAAGATCTACCGTGAAGGTCATCATGAGGTGCCGGCGCTCCGTGGGGTCTCGCTGACCGTGTCGCGCGGCGAGATTGTCGCCATCGAGGGGCCATCGGGCTCGGGTAAGACGACTCTGCTGTGCGTCCTGGGCTGCTTGCTGACCCCCAGCGCGGGCCGGATCGTGATCGATGGCCAGGAAGTCGATCTGCGACGGCCCGATCAGCTCCGACACCTCCGCCAGAACTCGATCGGTTTCGTGTTTCAGCAGTTCAATCTCTTCGGGGCGTTGACGGCCTCGGAAAATGTCCAGTACGGATTGAACCTGAAGGGCTGGACGGGCCCGAAAGCCCGTCGAGAGGCGGAGCGCGTGCTCGATTCCGTGGGACTCGGCGATCGCAAAGACTTTCGGCCCCGCGACCTCTCAGGCGGCCAACGACAACGGGTCGCCGTGGCACGGGCGTTGGCTGGCCCGGCAAGTGTACTCCTGGCCGACGAGCCGACCGGTAATCTCGACTCGGAAAGCGGCAATCGCGTCCTGAGCCTCTTCCGCGACCTGGCCCGCTCAGAGGATCGCACGCTGGTAATCGTCACTCACGATCCGCGCGTCCGGTCGATCGCCGACCGGGTCGTGACGATCCGCGACGGGCGATTGTTCCCTGGCGCGACCGAGGCGGATCCCTGACCTCACCGATCCAACTCTCGGAGTGTCTTCCAGCTCCGGGGCGATTATGATGAAGCTCTTCGGATTGGTCATGCAGAAGTCAGGACGCGTCCATGCGGGTGTGCACGGGGAACGACGGACGGGGATATCAACGAACCGATGTCGATATCGATGATCTTGGGCCGGGTCGTACTCCCGGCGACCGCTGGACTTCTGGCACTCGCCCTGGCCTGGCACTGGGTGCAGGGCGCTGCGGTCGGGACCAAATCCGGCTCGACCCGGACTGTCAGCGTGATGGAGGAAGGAACCCAGGCCGCGCCGCCGGGGTCTTCAACCGGCCGGGTGATGGCCGAGGGCCGGGTTTCGGCCTACCCCGGCGCCGAGGTGACGGTGGGGACGGAGGTGCTCGGAACGATCGTGGGCATGCCGGCGCGTGAGAACGCGATCGTCCACAAGGGAGACCTCTTGGTGGAGTTGCGTTCCGACGATGTGCGCGCGTCGCTCCGTGAGGCGCACTTGCGCCTTCTCGAGGCCGAGGTGGGACTCCGATTGGAGCAGGCGAGGTCGCGACTGGATCGGATTCTGCCCTTCCCCTCGGGCGGAGAGGCCCAGCCCTGGATGGCGAAGTCGCGTCAGGAGACCCAGACGCTCGCCGTCGCCCGTCGCGATGCCGCACGCGCAGCCGTAGATCGCCTCGAAGCCGAAGCTGCCAAGTACCGCATCCTGGCCCCTATCGCCGGAGTCATCGTTGCGCGTCATGCGGATCCCGGCGAGACCGTCAGCCCGGCTACTTCGCTGGTCACCATTGTCGACCTGACCCGGCTCCGTGTCGAAGCGGAGGTTGACGAGTTCGACATCCCGCGAATCAGCCAGCAAGGTCGCGCGACCATTACCGCCGAAGGGTATCAGGGGCGCGGCTGGCGCGGTCAGGTTGAGCAGATCTCCCCCATCGTCGTCCCCAGGCAGACACGCCCGGCGGATCCTGGCCGACCGGCCGATACGCGCGTCCTGATCGTGAAGATCTCCCTCCTTGAGCCGACCCCGCTCAAACTCGGTCAACGTGTCGAGGTTGAGATCAGCGGACCGGACGGCGAACGATGAGGACCCGGGACGGGAGGTGGACATGGGAGCGGGTCGGGGCAATTTGAAGACGGGACGTCGAATCCGAGGGGTCCTGCTACTCGTCTTTCTTGTCGTCGCAGTGGCGATCGGGGGCGTCGCGGCCCTACGACGATGGCGGCGCGAACCCGATCGTGACCCGGCTCGTCTCGGCCTACTAAGCGAGGCTCTGGCCGAGTTCAACGCCGGACGATTCGAGCAGGCCCTGACCCTGCTGGACCGCCGGGCGACTGAGGCTCCGCCGACACCGCTGGACTGGATGCTCCGCGCCCGTGTGGACGCGGCGCAGGGGCGGTCGGACCAGGCTTTGGCTCATCTGAAGCACATCCCGGATTCCGAACCGATCGCCGCCCAGGCCTGGCTCAAGGCCGGTCAGATCGAGCTGGCGCGGCACCACGCGCGAGCGGCGGAGGCGGCCTATCTCCACGCGATGGCGCTCAACCCCGACCAGATCCAGTCCCATCGCGAACTGGCCTACCTCTATGCGGTTCAGCGCCGGAAGGCGGACTGCGACACCCAGTTCCGCGCGCTCGATCGGCTCATGCTGCTGGACTACACCCTGGCTTTCGCCTGGAGTCAGAATGATTGCGGACTCTGGGATGTGCCCGGGGCGGCGCAAGGTCTTGATCCCGTTCGTCGCCGAGGACCCCACGGACAGGTACTCGCGGCTGGCGCTGGCGACCGGTTATGCGATGACCTCCGATCTCGACAAGGCCGAAGCCGCGATGGAGCCTCTTCCGAATTCCGACCCGGAAGCCCGTGCCCTGCGAGCCCAGCTCGCCATCGACCGAGGCGACCGCGAAACCGCGGAAAAGCTAATCCAGGAAGGCCCCGAGGACCACCTTCGGCTCATCCTCTTCCGCGGCCGATTGGCACTGCAAGGAAACGACCCGCGGCGGGCCGCCGACGCGTTTCGGGCCGTCCTCCGACAGGACCCGACCGACCGCGACGCGATCCATGGCCTGGGCGTGGCGCTGCAGGCTCTTGGCGACCCCCAGTTCAAGGAGTTCCTCCAGGCCGCCTCCTACCATGACCAGTTGAAGCGGACGATCAAAGACTCCGTCACCACTCTAGATACCGACCGAAAGCTTTTCGATAAGCTCGGCGAAATCTGCGAGTCGATGAAGCTCTGCGAGCAGGCTCGCGTCTGGTATCGGCTGGCAATCGGTCGTGATCCGCTGGACGCGCAGGCGCAGCAGGCACTGGCTCGACTCAATCCGTCCGGGTCGGAAACGAACTCCCCGTCTCCCTCATCGAAGGACCGAATGAATCCGACCACGCCTCGGTGAGCCGAACTGGACCGATAAGGAATGACACCGGACTCGTATCTGGAAACCTTGCTGGCCACCCGACCGTTTGATAGTCTATATCCATGAATTTAGAAGCACTTCGGATGACTGCTGTCGCGATTTCGCGATCATTCGAAATGCCGCCTTGTAGCCCATCACCGGCGTTCACTACCTCCGGAAACTCCAGAAAAAACCTGGGCGATCGCTGCCAGTCACCCGATGGCGACGCGATCAAGGCCCAGGTCGCCACCGACACGTGAGACGCTTCTCATGATTCTCGCTTACTTCTCTCCGGAGGTTGTCCTTCCTGTCGCCTCGTTGCTGGCGGCTGCCATGGGTTTCATCATGATGGTCGGTCGCGCACCGTTCCGCTTCATTGCGCGATGCTTCCATACGAGTTCGAGGAATCTGAAGAAGGGCTTCGAACGATCTAAGGGTGAAACGATTAGCAGCGGGAACCAGACGGAGTCGGCCAGCGGGCAGGGCGATGAGAATCGACAGGTCCGGCGAACCGCCTGATCGCTCTCGGACGACGATGAGTTGTCGTCTGCCGGGATACGCCCGCTTGGGTCATTCGGGGATGTCGGTACGCGGAGTCGGGGCCAGCGAGACGTCCCGAGTTGATGAGGGCGAGCGCGTTGAGGGTGAGGAGGTCGTGACGGATTCGAACTCGGCGGCGAGCACATCCTCCATGTTTGCCCCCTCGCATCGCCCGTTTGAACCTGTTGGTTGAGCCTGGTGAGTTGGCGCCGTAAATCATCGCGGTGAGGGTCTGCCGCGACGGCCAGAGTTCCGAACACGCGAGCCTCGAAACCACGGCCGAGTCGCACGGCCAGCCCGGCCATCTGCTCCGCATTGCGAATCGGCTGGTTATGCTGATAGAGTGCCTGGTATCGATTCTGAAGTTGAAGGATCTCGGTCTTCCGGCGTTGCAGATCGGATGCCTGAGCAGGACGGCCCTCCTCGATGGCCAGTCCGGCCAGTCGGTCAAGGGCCGCGAAATCGATGGGATCGGCCTCGATGAGTCGTTCCAGGGCGCGCTGCTCCGACACGCGATCCCCGCGACGATTGGCGAGCCAGGCCGACAGTTTTGGGATCTGGGCAGGCGTCGCCTCCTCGACCGGAAGATGCTTCACGAGCTTCCCTCGCCTCGGCGATACGGTTCGTCGCCATGGCCCACCTTAGCCGGGCGCGCGAGACTGGGAGATCCGCGGGCGCCGCCGCAAGCAGGCATCGAGCCACCGCGCCGCGTCGCTGTAAGCACCGACGCGGATCGCCAGGTTGGCCCGCCCCAGCCAGACTCGATCGTCTTCCGGCGCCGACTTACCGGACTGATCCAGGAAAGTCCGGATCAGATCGACCGGCAAAGTATTGTGTTGGAGTTCGTTGTGCAACCGAGCCAGGTTGATCGCCTTCTCGGAAGCTCCTTGTCCCAGGGCGTTCAAATGGTCCCATCGCGCCTCGACCGACCGCTCCGCCTCCTCGCCGCGACCTTGCAGCGTGTAGATGGGTCCCAGGTAAAGTGGCAAGCCGGATCCATCAATCCGAGGATCATTCATCGCCCGTAGGATCAGCTGCTCGGCGTCGGCGAGCCGCCCGCTTCGCACCTCCAGATCCATCAGGGCCTGTATCGCCCGAGGCGCAAACGGAGAATCCATCGACACTCGAATCCAGGCTTCTTTGGCGGCCTGTTCCCGACCCCGCTGCCTGTTCACAGGTTCCCAGGAGGTAGGCCGCCTCTCCCCAGCCAGGTTCCCGTGTCAGCATCGCGTTCAACTTTCGCGCGCGGCGGTGCCGTGTCTCCGCTCCTGGATCCCTTCCGGACGTCCGCCATGGCCTTCCGATCGCGCCGGATCTCCCAAGCTTTCCAGCCTGTCCAGATCGATCCAACGACGACGGCCAGCAAGACGATCAGCCACCACCGCGCATTCCTGCTCATTCACTCTGCCTCGCCACCAGGTTTTCAGACCGCCCGAGCTTTCGCCTCCCTTGACCAGTATGTCCCCTTCAGGCCGGGGTGAGCAACGCGAATCGCTGCCCAGCTCTGAGGAATTGGGGAATTTGTCGCACCTTGACGGCAGCGTAAGTCCCGAGTAGAACCTCTGTTGAATTGCCCGACCATCCTAGGCCCTCAATTTTTTTCTTCCACCTCATGACTTTTCGGGCCTTTCCCGGTATAAGGTCCACTTACCGGAAGTTCCAGGGGCCCATCGATGCATGTGCCGAGCCACCCCACGCTGGTCCGTCGGATGCTCGACCGCCGCCTCAAGCAACTGGCTCCGGCTGGGCCGCTCCTGGCGGCCAGCCTGGCCCAGGTGCAGAAACGTTGCGGCCAGCCCTCCGGCCTGCCACCACGGTGGCCCGTTGCACTCCGCCCACCACCTCACCTTCTCGGAGGGGGGTAAAAACTCGCACGGTGTATGTGCCCCAGGACCTGCTCACGGAGGTCCAAGAATGGGTGCAATAAACACCAACGTCTCAAAGGCCTCATCCACGAAATCAGCCAGTTGACCCTGGCCTTGATCCAGGGCCACGTCTCGCACCGAAAGCGGCGGCGGGGACGACGCTGAACATCGGACTTATCCCGGTGCGAACCCTGGGTCACTTCTTCCCCGATCTCAACACCTGGATCGATGCGATCCATGACCCGCGTTTGCCCCCTTGGTGATCTACCACAAGCGGTTCCTGCTGTGGTGGGGGCTGAGTTTGTTCCTGTGCAAGTTGAGCAGCCGGCGCCAACTGGACTACCAGTTGAACACCGACGGCCCGGAGGTCCTGCCCAATCTCAATCGTCTGCGGGTACTGTGAAGTAGAGCCGGCCGGTGAACCAGACCTTGGAGTACTTCCTGGGGAAAATCGGCCCCGACCCCATCGCCGGGTTGCGGCAGCGGATGGTCCAGCGGTTGATCCGCATCAAGGCTCGACGCGGTGCGGCTGCAGGGTGGTTCGTCGTCTTGATTGACGGCTCGGCTATCTGGTGTTTCACTCCCGGCATTGCGACGATTGCCTACCCAGCGGCACGGTGAGACGACGCTATATATGCACCAGGTGCTGGAGGCCAAGGTGCTGGCGCCGGCACGGTCATCTCGATCGCCAGTGAGTTCATCGACAACCACGACGTCGCCAGTGCCCCAGCGGTGCCAGCGCGGAACGGATCAAGCAGGATTGCGAGTTGAAGGCCTTGCGACGCCTGGTGGAGAAGTTGCGGATCGAGTTCCCGCAGTTGCGGATTTGCCTCGGCGGTGACGGCCTGTATGCCTGCGGAGAAGGATTCCTAGGTCGCCAAGATTATCGATGCGACTACATTTACACGTTTCAGCCTGGACGACTTCCCGCCCTCTGGGAGGATTTCCAGGGGTTGCTGCGGTTGCGTCCCGACCAGCGCGTGGAACGGATACGCCGCAAGGGTCCGGCAGGTCTATGCTGGATCCAACGGCCTGCACTACAGGGACAGTGATGGTCGGGACTGGACCATCAACGCTCTGGAGTGCACCAAGATGCAAGGAGGGAAGCAGACGGAATGGTCGTGGGTGACCTCTCTGGATTTGAGCCACGAGACTGTGGTGAAGTAGCGACCAACGGAGGGAGGCACGCTGGCGCGAGCAGAACGTGCAATTGAACCCCACAAGAACAGTGGCCTGAACCTGGAACATGCCTACAGCCACAGATGCTGGCCGGCCGACGATTTCCGTTCCTACCCCCATCTGCTGTTGCAACTGTGGAGAAGGGAGCCTGTTGCGGCACCTGGCCCAAGAGCAGGGAAGCGAACGGCCGTGGAGCTGTTCGGCTCGTTGAAGAACATGCGCAACGATTGTTGGAGAGCCTGCGGTTTCGACACTGGCCGACGTGCTCCAAGCTGCCGGAGCCGGGCCGATCCAGATCCGACTGACAGCAGTTAGCCGCCGGTGCGGGTGGGCGTGTTCCAGGTTCAGCCGGGTTCTTCAGGTCTGATAGCGGTCGCACGAAGCCGCCTTCGAGCCCGTCCCCTTACGGCCTTTGCCGGCCCTCGGTCGCCATCCACGCGGCTTCCGCGTGCCGGCCGACCGCCCGAGGGGCGGATTTCTCAGCACTGATCGCTGCCTGGGAGCCTTGACTCCCCACAGGTCCTTTGGCATGATGCATTCACCCCGCGCTGGATTCCCTATCTCTCGATGGGCTGATGCTGATGTCGAGTCGGATCGCTGTCTTCGAGGAGGCCAGCCCAGCCGGTTCGCGATCCGAGGATCTTACCGCGGATGGACTGGGCTCTTGGCGCTTTCTGCTCCTCTCGGCCTGGTGCGGGCTGGTCGCGGGCCTGCTCGAGGTCGGAGTCACCGTACTGCGCAAGCGAACGTTCGACTTGAATCATCTCTACTGGATGAGCCGCCATTTTGTCTGGCTGGTCCCGCTGACCGATCTCTTGATCTTCCTCACCGCTG
The DNA here is from genome assembly GCA_963845755.1 of uncultured Planctomycetota bacterium. Classification (GTDB taxonomy): domain Bacteria; phylum Planctomycetota; class Planctomycetia; order Isosphaerales; family Isosphaeraceae; genus CAWJTV01. The sequence continues at coordinate 145,305 of CAWJTV010000028.1, read as the reverse complement.
GGCGTGTTGCTGTCGCTGCTCGTCGTGTGGGGCCGCCGCGGCCGTTGGCTGGCACCGCGGTTGCTTTGCACCTTGACCCTGCTTCCCCCGATCTGGGCGGCCTCTCCGCGGATTTTCGGTCCCGCCGGGTTCCTCCTGGCCCTGGGTATCGCGACGCGGCTGGTCCCGCTACTCGAACGGCGTGCCGCCGGCTTCCGGCGGCTCGTCCGGCTCAGCTTCCCCGTCGTCGCCGGTCTGGTTCCCTTGCTGGCGGCATCGCTCTGGGGGCAGGACCGGATCAAGGAGTGGCGCGAGGCGGGGCGGCCGTTACCGCCGCCGGGAGCCCCAACGTGCTCTTGATCGTGCTGGACACGGTCGCCGCGGACCATCTGAGCCTCTACGGCTACGACCGTCCCACCAGCCCGACGATCGATGAGCTGGCGACCCGCGGCATTCGCTTCGATCGCGTGCAGGCGACCTCATCGTGGACGCTGCCATCCCATGCAAGCATGTTTACAGGACGATGGCCTCACGAGCTTTCCGCCGGCTGGATCACGCCCCTCGACGGGACCGTATCCGACCCTGGCCGAGTATCCTGGGGGCGCACGGTTATGCGACGGCCGGTTTCGCCGCCAATTACTGGTATTGTGCGTCCGACTCCGGACTGGACCGGGGTTTTACCGTCTATCGAGACTACATCTTTCCGCGGCTCACTGCGTTCAAGGCGGCCGTCCTGGTCAATCGTCCCGTGGACGGGCTCCAGGCGGTCGAGCGTTTCCTGGAAGACCGGCTGGATTTCGATCTCCTGAAGCCCGCGGTGAATCAACTCTGGTGGGCTTTTCAATTCCGACCGCAAAGGGGCGGCGGTCGTCAATCGCGAGTTCCTCGACTGGCTGTCTCGCCGCCAGACCGGATCGGCCCTTTTTCGCCTTCCTGAATTACTATGACGCCCACCATCCCTATCAGCTCCCGGAGATGGGCATCCATCGGTTCGGGGGTCAGGCCCGACGACGACCATGAGATCGACCCCATTCGAGGATACGTTGCTGCTGGCCGCAGAACCGGCCTTCGCCGGCAGCAGATCGCTCTGGCTCGCGACGCTTACGACGATTGTGTCGCGGACCTCGATGAGCAACTGGGACGGTTGATCGACGAGCTCGAGCGTCGTGCCATCCTCGACCGGACCTGGCTCATCGTCGTCGCGGACCACGGCGAGAGTTTCGGCGAACATCCCGGCGTGTTCCGCCACGGAACGAGCCTCTACCAGACGGAGCTTCATGTTCCCCTCTGATCGTCCCACCGGCCACGGCAGGGAGCCCGTCGAGACGGATCGTCACCGAGCCGGTGAGCCTCCGGGACCTGGCGGCGACGATCGTCGAGGGACTGGGTCTCCAGAAGGATCTCCCTTTCCCGGGCGAGTCGCTGGCCCGGTTCAGCAAGCGATCATCCCCGGCGGCGCCCGACGATCCGCCTCGCGACCGATGCGGCGCTCTCCGAAGTGGTCCCGCTCGACGGGCTCAACCCGGACCCCGCGCAATTGCTCAAGCCCCGATGGCCGTTGGTCGCATTGACCCGAAGGCGACTGGACTTACATCCGCCGGGAAGGAGACGTTCGCGAAGAGCTTTTCCACTTGCGCGACGACCCGCAGGAGCTGCACAACCTCGCCGGCAACCCGGCCATGCAGCCGACCCTGGAACAAATGCGGCAAGCCCTGGCCGCCTCACGGCCGGCCCGTTGACGCCGCAACGGTTCAATCCATGAATCCGCCGCGAACGACCACGCAACCTGACCTCGGTAGCACCGAGCCCGAAGCGATGACCCAGGCGACCGTCGCCCTATCCTGGATTGCCGCCCTCGTACTGGCCGCGTGGTTCGGCCTGGTCGGCGGTTACCTGGATCTCGGGATGATCTTCTTGAAGCGGGACCTATTCCATGCGTCCTTGTATTACCAGCAGGGGAGGCACTTCCGCTGGGCCGTGCCGCTCGCGAACCTGGCGATCTTGATGATTCCTGGACTGCTGGTCGCCGGGATGAACCGGCTCCGTCCTGGGAGGATCTCGTGCCGATTCGCGGTCTTTCTGTTCGCCACGGTAGCGGTCTGGGGGCCGATGCTGAGGATACCGTTCTACGGGTGGCGAGCCTGTTCGTCGCGATCGGATTCGCGCGGTTGTTGAGCCGCTGGCTCGCACGGCACGCCGCGGGGTTCCGGCGTTTTGCCGGCTACAGTCTGTCTATCCTTGTCCTCGTAGTCGTCGACGGCCACGGTTTCTCTGCGGAGGGAAGCTCTGGCGGAAGCCCGGGCGATCGCGCGGCTGCCGGTCCGCCTGCCGGCGCGAGAACGTCTTGTTGATCGTCATGGACACCGTCCGCGCCGACAGCCTGAGCCTCTACGGCTACCACCGCGAGACGACGCCCCAGTTGGACCGATGGGCGAAGAAAGGCGTGCGGTTCGATTGGGGCCTGGCGCCCGCCCCTTGGACGTTCCCGTCGCATTGCTCGTTCCTGACCGGCCAGTGGCCCTCGACCCTGGGCGCACACTGGGAGCCGACCTTGACCCGGCCTATCCCACGCTCGCCGAGTTCCTCGCCACCCGCGGTTATCTGACCGCCGGGTTCGCCGCCAATACGCATTGGTGCAGCTACGAGTCCGGCATGGACCGGGGGTTCATCCATTACGAGGACTATCCGCTCACGCCACGACCGTCCTGGGCAGCACGCTTCCGGGCCGTTGGTGCTCGAGAACTTGCGAAGTCCTCGCGACTATTACGCCGTCAAGTGGATCCGATCCCTATCGCGGGATGCCCACGGGATCAACCAATCGTTCCTGGACTGGCTGTCATGGCAACGGGATTCCGGACGGCCCTTCTTCGCGTTCTTGAACTATCTCGATGCGCATGAGCCGTTCCTGCCGCCCCAGGACGAGGGGACACATTTCGGGCTCCGCCCCGAGTCGTCCCGCGACCACGCCATGCTGGTGGAATACTGGGATCGGGACAAGCTCAAGCTCAGCGAACAGGACATCGAGCTGGCTCGCGATTCCTACGACGACTGCATCGCGGCCCTTGATCGGCGAGTGGGCGCGCTCCTCGATGAGCTCGAACGGCGCGAGGTGCTCCGCGATACGCTCGTGATCATCACTTCCGATCACGGCGAGCAGTTCGGCGAGCATGGCGTGTTCAACCACGGCTTCAGCCTGTACTCGCAAGAGGTGCATGTCCCCTTGCTGATCATCTCGTCGGCGGCGCCGGCCGGTCGCACGGTATCCGAGCCGGTCAGCCTCCGCGATCTGCCGGCGACGGTAGTCGACCTGATCGGACTGGGTGGCGGCTCGCCCTTCCCCGGCCGCTCGCTCGCGGAATCGTGGCGGACGCCGCGCGGCTCCGCGACGATCGACGCGTCTCGAAAGCGCTCTCGGAGGTCGATATCCCCTTGGTGATCATCCCCCAGCGCGGCCGAGGGCCGAACCAGCGGGGATTCACGACGTCCGTTGTGGACGAGGGCCTGCATTACCTGCTCGATATCCGGGGTACGGAGGAGCTTTACGACCTGGCGGCCGACCCGCGGAGATTCGCGACCTCAAGAACGCGCCGGAGCGAGACTCCACTTTGAACCATTTGCGCAACGCGCTGGCCCTGTTCCTCCGCGACAATCGCGCCCCAGGCGAGGTGGCTGCCGCCTATCAGAAACAGCTCCTGACGTTGCTCGGGTCGATGATCCCGCGCCCACCCATCTGAGAAACGCTAGCGGACCGTTGCACAGTGGACCACCTGGCCGGGATCTCTCGATCTGCCGCCTGGAACGTGATACGGTAGGAATCAGGCTCTGGTCGGTTCCTCGCTGACTCCATCGCGCCTCAACCCTACGTGGCTCAAGCCGTCGAACAGCGACGGCACTGTTGCCCAGCGATGTTGCGCCGAAAAACGCACGTGAAGGTCGAGCCTTGATGGATACCATTCCCCCAAAGCCGCGGAATCGGGACCCGGCCGGTCATAGCCGCCTCACGCCCTCGGCCGCGATCCTGCTGGCGATCTCTTCGGCCTCGCCGGTGGTTATCTCGATCTGGTCATCATCGTCTTCAAGAAATACTTCTGGAATGGTCTGAAGAACTATGCGAACGCTCACGATTTCCCCTGGAGCGTTCCGGTTGGGCACGTGGTCCTGCTGCTGATCCCGGGAGTGCTGCTGGCCGCGGTCAACCGGCTCCGGCCGAAGCCCATGTCGCTGCGCGCGGCGTGTGGCTGTTCGCGACGCTCGCGATCTGGGCCGCCCTGCTGCGGATGCCCCTGTACGGCGTCGCCAGCCTGCTCCTGGCCGCCGGACTGGGCCGGCTGATCAGCGGTGGCGTCGCGGCGCATTATCAACGGCCCGAGGTCGGCGTGGTTACTCCGTGGCGGGACTGCTTGGCCTGCTGGTCATCCTGGCCGCGCTTTCAACGGGTGGCGCGCGGTCCGGGAATACCGTGCGCATGGCCGGATTGCCGGCACCGCCTTCCAACGCCCGCAACGTCGTCATGATCGTGTGGGACGCCGTCCGGCCGCCAACCTGAGCCTCTACGGCTATCCGCGGAACACGACCCCCAACCTGGTGCGTTGGGCGCGGAAGGGCGTCCGATACAGCATGGCCCTGGCGCCGGCCCCCTGGACTTATCCCTCGCATAGCAGCTTCTTCACCGGCCACTGGCCGTTCCAGGTGATTTCGCAGTGGAAATACACGCTCGATGCCCCGGTTCCCACCCTGGCTGAGCACCTGGCCTCACGAGGCTATCAGACCGCCGGGTTTTCCGCGAACACCCTCTGCTGCACTTACGAGACGAGGCTGGATCGAGGCTTCATCCATTTCGAGGACTATCCGCTGACCCCGCGGTCGCTGTTGAGCCGGACGGTCGCGGGAAGCTGGATCCTCGAGAACATCGTCTATCGCGGCGACTTCTACGAGTCCAAATGGATCCGCTTGCAATCGCGCAACGCGGAGCGCGATCAGCGACTCCTTCCTGGACTGGCTGCGCCATCGGCAACGCGATCGCCCGTTCTTCGCCTACTTGAACTACTTCGATGCCCACGAGCCGTACATCCCGCCGGCGGGCTATGCGGGCCGTTTCGGGATCAGGCCCCGGCCGCCGCGGGATTACCGAGTTCCTGCTCGACTATGGGAATCCTGGGTGGAAGAGCCTCCAGAATCGAGACATCTGGATGGCCCGCGACTGCTACGACGATTGCATCGCCTACCTCGACGACCAGCTCGGACAGCTCCTCGACGAGCTCCAGGGCCAGGGACTTCTCGACAACACGGTGGTGATCATCACCTCCGACCACGGCGAATCGTTCGGCGATCATGGCGTTTTCCTCCACGCCAACAACGTCTTCCTCGACGAGATCGCCGTGCCGCTGGTGATCCTCTCTCCCGATGCGCCCGCGAGCCGCGTCGTGGCCGAACCCGTCAGCCTGCGCGACCTGCCCGCCACCGTGGTCGACCAGTTGGGTCTCTCGGCCGGCTCACCATTCCCGGGGCAGCTCGCTGGCGGCCTACTGGTCCTCGCACCCGGACAGGCTACTCCGGAGATCACGCCGGCCCTCTCCGAGCACGCCACCGTGACCGCGTTTCGCAGCCGGAGGCCGAGAAGAGCCTCAGACGCCGCGATGTCCAGATGTCGTTGGTGGCCCGGGCCGGCACTACATCCGCGACGGCTTCGGGGCTCGAGCAGCTCTACGACCTGAGTCGCGATCCGGTCGAGAGCGTGAACCTGATCGATTCCGCCGAGGGCAAGCAGGTCGTGGGAGACTTTCGGCGGATGCTCCTCGACGTGCTGACCCACAACCCCGGCTCGACCGAGGTCGAAAAGGCCTACTTGAAGCCGTACCGGCAGTGGCTCAAGGACCTCGTTGCCGAGGGGCCTTCTCCCGGGGAGCCCCTATCGGCTCGGGAAGACCGATCGAACAAGAGGCGGGAATGATTCGCCCGCATGCCGCGGAACGATGAGGAACGTCAGCCGGAACCGGGGTCGGTCAAGATCGGCTGCGCGGGAGGCGTGCCGGGAAATTTGGCCCTGGGTCCCTTTTGCCGCTCCCGCTGCGATCAGGACGGTGGCCGAGAGCATGGCCAGGAGGCGGACAGGCGCCGGGCTGGCGACGGGCCCAAGGATTCGGCATCGGGAAAGAAACTCGCGGTGAGGGTCTGGAAGAGGATCGAGGCAAAGAAGCCGCCGACCGCGCCATCGATCGCCGCCGGGATCCGTCGCCATCGGCCCATGCCGAGCGCGAAGGCGAATCCGCCCACGGCGCCGATGGCCATCCAGATGCCGCCATGGATCAAGATCGGCGACAACAAATCGTTCGGATCGGCCACATAGCTTCGGTAGAAGAATCGAAGCAAGGCCAGGGAGATCAGGGCACCGACGAGCATCCCCGACACCAGCGCGCCGAGACCGACAACCATGCCACGGTACGGCGACTGGCCGACCAGACCACCTGACAACCCCATACTCAGGCCGGTGATGCCGCCGAGGATGGCAAAGATGAGGATTCCATTCTTGAACTCGGCAACATTCGTTGACGAAGCCGTGGGACGCATCTCGATGGCCCCACCCGGAACCACGGTCGGGAATCTTCGTGGCTGGTAAGTATTCTGGGCGATCTCGCCGCCAACCCAGGAGATGAGGCCAGCCACGACTCCCGCGGTCAAGGCGATCCCCCAGATCCAGCCGAGCGCCGATCCGATTATTCGCCGAAGCGGGGCCGAGCCGATCGAGCCACCGCCGGCGGCCGGCTTCGAGGACGTTGACTCGGTTCTCGATTCTTCCATGGCTCCAGGGCACTCCAAGAACGAAGAAACGATCTGAGAACGATCATGATCCCTCTCCCTGATTCCTCCGGGATTTCCGCTGGCCAAATGGGGCTGTGAGATTGTTTCCTCAGGGGATTCGACACGGTCCAACGACCGCAGGCTTGAGTCGGATGGGCCGGTGATTTGGCCCATGTCCTTCGAGTGAGAGCCGTCCCGCGCGATGCCCGATCGTAGATCGGGTTGCGATGAGCCAAGGACAGCTTCGTGAGCCCTCCGAATTGCGGAGAGTCGCCAGCCAGCAAAAAGCGCGAAGATTCCCCGGCGAAAGTTTCTACTCCGCGGCGGGCGCCGGAGCCTTTGGCCTCGACGATTTCTTATTCTTCATCTTTTCCGCGTTCTTCCGCATTTCATCCTTGAAGGAGTTGGGCTGTGCACTTTCCGCGGTTGTTGGTGTTGTGGGTGGTCCTTCCTGGATCCCTCCACCGTCACAACCAGCCATCACGATCGACACCAAGGTTCCAGCAATCAACATACGAGACCGCTTCATGAAAGACGAATCCGTTGTAAGAGTAAGAAGGCACGGACAGATTGTCTCGAGCCGTTCGGGAGTCGATACTCAAGAGCCGCGGAACATCTTGGCCTTGGTTCGACTCGGCGTAGGGCCCGATGAAAAAGACATCGGCAGGTGTGGTGATGCGTGACCTTGACGAGGGCGCGACCCGGGTCTCATCTCCGGCACCCCTTGAGTACTTCGCTGCAGTCGCGCCTTGCCGCAAGTCACGTCGGTCAGCTCGGGAGAACGTGCATCATCAAGGAATGTACGTCGGTCTGGCTCTCTGCCTTGATTCCGACGCGAAGACAGGCTGAAAAAACGAGATCGCCTCTCTCTCCGTCATAAGGTTCCAGCCAGACCGAGTTCAGGAAACGCGATCCCGCAGAGAAACCCGGTTCACAACACCGCCCTTCCCAACTTTGCCAGTCGAAGCTGCTGTCCATCGCTGGTTGGGCGGTGGTCGTATGATCAATAGCTGTCCGAGCTGATCGTTTCACCCAAGGCTCGTGTACCCAGCGCCCACCAAGGCTGCGGAGACGACCGAATCCTTGATGAACTGGACATGTCCATCGGCCATGCAAATGTTCACGCCGCCAGGGTGGTTGCTGCTCGGCGTCGCCGCGCCGGTTGGCCCGACGTAGGTTAGCCAGGAGGAGCCGAAATACTCCGCGGGATTCTGGCAGTTCGGTCCGTTCGGAGGGATAACGTGATTGTATTCGTTGATGACCAGGTGCCACGGGTAAGAGGCGGCCCAGTACCCTCCACTGCCGGCTGACGTGACCGACGCCGTGGTACCAGGGAGGCTCTTGCAGTTTTGAACGAAATTGATGAGCTGGGCCTGCGTAGTCGTATGCCAGGGCATGCTGACGGTGCCGTTGTAGACCGCTCGCCTGGAATCGATCGAGGAGCGCAGCACCGTCGGGCCACCGTTGATTCCGAGCAATCGCTCGCAGAACAGGCCGGTGCTCGATGTGCCGTCGCGGATGTTCTCCACGCCGACCGGGCCCATGTTCTGAGCATCGCCCCAGCCACTGATCCAGGTACCGGGAGTGGGGACGATCGTTCCGGTAAAGGCTTGGATCGCGCCGGGCCCGCCCTGATTCCCCATGTAATTGGTCGCACCGTAGGGATTCTGGGGACGGAGACGAGTCCCGTCCGAGGGGCAGATCAAGACGCTCAATTGCATGTAGGCGACCGTCGTATTTCCCAGCGATGCAAAATTGGGAGTGGACGAGTTGCCGAATATGCCAGAGTTAATATTGAACGCGTTGAACATGGTCCCCTGCTCGAGGTTCGGCAGGAGGGCCAGTGGCCAGCCGTACTCCAACCCCAGCTTATTGCCTGGGCGGTCGGATAAACGGTTTGGAGGGGCAGGACGTTGAATTGGGAGATGTAGTTATGTACCGCAAGCCCAAGCTGTTTGAGGTTGTTCGTGCATTGGGAGCGGCGGGCTGCCTCTCTCGCCGACTGCACGGCCGGCAAGAGTAACGCAATCAGGACAGCGATGATTGCAATCACCACCAGGAGTTCGATCAACGTGAAGCCGGGCCTCTGTGTTCGCATCGGGACCCTCCAGTCGAGGGGAAGGAAATGGAGCATGGGATGAATCCGGCAGTTGTCCATCGGAGTACGTCCCGACGTCGGCACGAAAAACCGTGGACTTTGTGTTGATTGGTGACTACCAACTCCGGCCCATGGGAATACGATGACGCGGACAACAGAGAGGAGAGCATTGTCCGATCCGATACTATACTCCTGAGGAATCCCCAAGAGCAAGAAGAAAGGCGGTTTATCACCTCTATTGTCCCGCTGCTGTTTCCCTTGATTGTGCCGACGTTCTGTGGAAACATGGTAAAGATAGTAACGCTTGTACATGCTCCAGGAGAGCCCGGGACCAACTGCCATCCTATCCTCACTGAGCCCTCGGGGGAGCGATCGGTTACAGTCCTCTCCGCGATTACGAGTCGCATAGACCTAAATCCTCAAGAAATAACTACTTGTCGGCGATTAAAGTGAAATCCTTCGGACTCATTAGTCCGAGGTTCGCATCGAATTGCAAGCTGTCAGAGTGCCATGAAAAAGCCAAGAACAACGCGGACGGGACCTAACTCCAGGCTGGCACTCGGCCCAACATCTTTGCTTGCAAGCATTTGTCTGTTCTGGTTCTCGGAGACCGTCGCCGATCCCGACCTTTGGGGCCACATCCGGTTCGGCCAGGACATCTTGCGCACGGGTGCGTTGATTCAGACCGACACGTACTCTTATCGGACGGCTGGACAATCCTGGATCAATCACGAGTGGTTGTCGGAGCTGATCTTCGCCGTGATCTACGACCATTTGGGGCCACAAGGCCTGATCGCCTTCAAGGTACTCGTCAGCCTCGTGATCGTTGGGCTCAGCTATGTTCATTTGAGTTGTCGCGGCCTCGGGCCGTGGCCTTCGGTATTCTTGCTGTTGCTCATCTGCCTCCCATTCCGGATGGGCCTGGGCACGATTCGTCCTCAAATATTCACTTATGCTCTCTTTTTTCTAGTGTTGCTGCTCCTAGACTGGGCGGAGGCGGGACGTGAGACGGGCCTCTGGGCGTTGCCGGTCGTGTTGGTGGCGTGGGTCAACCTTCATGGCGGCGTCCTCGCGGGAGTCGGGATCGTGTGTGTCTGGATGGCAGTGCGGGCCACCTCGATCCTTCGAAATCCCAAGGACTCTCCGCGCGGATACCTGGTTGATCTCGGCCGCCTGGGACTCTTGGCGATAACTTGCGTCCTCGCGCTGCTGGTCAACCCCTTCGGAGCCGAGCTGGTGGGGTTCCTGCTCCGCACGGCCACGGTACCCCGGCCCGAGATCAGCGAGTGGTCGCCCCTGGGATTGTCGAGCTTTCCGGGAATACTCTATCTCGGACTCGTGGCCATTGGCGTCATGGGACTGATCGGGAGCCGACACCCACTCAAACCGGCGCCGTCCCTGATCCTTGGCCTCACGGCGGCTCTCCCTCTGTTTTCTAATCGGCATTATCCGCTCTTCGCGCTGGCACTGATTGTTCAGGGGGGAGAGCACATCGCGGACACCTGGAATCGCTGGCGACCGCACGGATCGTCGCCCGTCCCCAAGTCGGGTGGGTACGTGGCCCCGTGTTTCGTCGCCTCCATGGTCCTGATAGGCGTCTCTCTCCCGCGATTTGGTTGCATCCGAATCGAGCCCTATTATTTCGCTTTCCCGGCGCGGGCGGTGGCGCTCTTGAAGCGAAGCCAGGTTCACGGGAACATGGCGGTCCCGTTCGACTGGGGAGAATTTGTCATCTGGCACCTGGGGCCCGCGGTGAAGGTATCGATCGACGGAAGGCGCGAGACCGTCTACCCGGACGAGTCATATCGGCAATCGCGCGACTTCGCACGGGGAGAAGGGGCCTGGGATGCCTTGCTGAGGACGGGGCCGGTCACCGATCTCGTCCTGGTCCCGAACGGGTCGCCGGATGTCGTCCTGTTGAGCCAGGAGACGGGCTGGCTACCCCTCTATCAAGACACCTTTTGCGTGATATTCGCCCGCGAGGCGCTCCCGGATCTCGACCGGATCGTGCAAACACCGGTCCCCGCCCTCCCCGATAACGGCGAGGGAATCTGCTTTCCCGCTCCCTACGATGGGCGCGTCGTTGGCAGGAGGTGGAGGAACCGGGCGGAATACCCGTGAGCCACGAGCGTCGGCAGGGGCCGTGCGTTTTGGCCCCACCGATTCCAGGGCGCGGCGCAGCCGGCCGAGCCGGATCTTGGCAAGGAGATCTTCCGGATTCAGGAGTACGCCCTGGGAGTACGCCTTCAAAGCGTCCGGGACGTGACTTTCGAGCTCGTAGGATTGGCCGGCGAGCTTCCAGGTCGTCCCGGCGTACCAGCGCCAGCCGGGCTCGCCAGGTGGTATCGGCGTTCACGAGATAGGGGTCGATCGGCTCGTGCGCCTGGCGAAGTGCCGCGAAGTCCTCGACCCAGGATTGTCTCCGGCGAAGGCTCCGGGGTGCGAGGAACTCGAGCCGGGGATGGTTGTCGGTGTTCAGACGTCCCGAATGGGAGAACTGGGCGACCGCGCGATCGCCCAGCATGAAGAAGTCCAGCACCTGGACCGTGGAAGCGATCCCCACTTCGGCCAGGTCGTCTGCGACATGCGGTTCGGAAAGGCGCCGGTCTAATTGATCCGGAGTGATGGCGATCGGCTCCTGAGATGCGATCACGATCGTGTTCTCATGCGGTTCGAGGTTCGCGTACCAGATCTGGACGTGAGGAAGGACCGACTGGATGCTCTTGAGGATGCCCTGGATGTCCGCAACCGACATCCCATAGAGGGGGAGCCAGGTCGAGACGAGACCGCCGGGACGGAGGCGACGCGCGCAGTTGGCGAAGTAATCCTGAGCGTAAAGCGCGGCGTTGTCCCGGAAACGGGGGTGTGTCGAGTCGGAAAGGATCAGGTCGTAGGTCCGGTCGCTGGCGACGACATAGCTCTTGGCGTTGACGATCCGCGCGTGCACCCGCGGGTTGTCGAGCACTCCGTGATGGATGTCGCGGAACCATGCTGCGGCGACCTTGAGCACGTCGGGATTGAGTTCGACGACATCGATCGACTCGACCTCGGGATGGAGGCTGAGAGAGTAGCAAGTGCCCCCGGATCCGAACCCGATCTGCAGCACCGAGCGGGGTGAAGGATGCAGACAGACGGGCAAGTGGGCCTGGAGTTTCTGAGTGGCCCGGAGAATCGGATTCGTCCCCGCGACATTGACGCCGTTGATCGAGATCACACGGTCAGACGGTCCGCGCTGATGCACGGTGATGGCCGCCCCCGACCCTTCAACGAGCGCCAGGAGCTTGCCGGGTTCTTGCCGGGCGTAGATATCGGTCAGCGATAGAGGATAGTTGATGCCACAGGCCAAGGCGACCACGATCGCCCATCCGGCGGTAGCGGCTGGCGCTGCCGTGCCCAACCTCCCCTCGATTCCCCATAGAAGAGGATCACCAGTCCACCGACGAGCGCCTGGAGGATGGCCAGCAAGATGACGGCGCCCTGCGTGCCCAGGTTCGGGATCAGCCAGGCCGTGGTGACAATCGCACCGGCGATGGCCGCCAGAGTATTCAGTCCGTAAAGCCGGCCAGTGCTCGCGCCCACCTGCCGCCCGAAGCCGATGTAGAGCCGGGCCGCGATCGCGAAGCTCGCCCCGAGAAAGGCCGCCGAAGGCGCGAAGACGGCCAGGCTGATCGCCAGGTGAAATGGGATCCGTCCGCCCCAGAAACTCATCCCTTCGGTGAACGACACCCGGCTAATCGGCTCCTGTAGGATGGCAAGCAGGGGTAGGGCAAGCAGTGCGGCCGCGGCCGCGAGCATCTGGGCCGTGCCCAGTCGTCCCCAGTCGCGGCCGGCTTGCCGGTCTCGACCCCCCCGGCCAGCCATCGTGGCGCCCAGGGCATGCCCGGCGAGAAACGACGTCAGCATCAGCGTGAACGCATACGTCGTATCGTCGGTCATGGCCGCCAGCAGGCCGCGAGACCAGAGGAGTTCGTACGCCAGCCCGCAGAACCCCGAGATCGAGGCGACAAGCAGCGCCCCCATGCCGCCGCCGGAGCGATCCGCGTATTCCCGGGGGGTCTATCATCGACGGGAGAATCGGCCTCCCAACGGTCCAAGGACAGCGCCGCGATGCCAACACCAAGATCGATCAGCGCCGCCACCAGGTTCGACTCGATGACGCCAAGCCGGAAGATCAGCAGGCACCCCGTCACCGAGCAGCCAGCCACCGCCCCCGCCGTGTTGGCCGCGTACAGCAAACCCGCGGCCCGACCAGGCTCCGCTCCGCGGCGAGCGGCGAACCGCGTCAAGACCGGCAAGGTGCCCCCCATCAGGAGAGTCGGCGGTGCCAGTGCTGCAACGGCCGCGATCACGCGGATAGCCACCACGATTCCCGGCGAATCTCCGACCATCTGGGTCGCCATCACGAAGACATGGCCAAGCCATTCGAATAGGATCGGCACCGCCAGGCTGTAAAGTCCGATCGCGAGCTCCATCAAGGCGAAGAGTCGCAGCGGACGAGACGACCGTCCGGACCAGCGCCCCCAGAGGATCCCTCCCAGTCCCAGCCCACCCATGAAGGCGACGAGGATCGTCATCACCGACCATGTCGTCGCCCCCAAGAGCCAGACGAGCATCCGCGACCACACGATCTCCAGCATCAGGCCCGATGCACCCGAGGCCGCGAACAGGACGCCAACCCCGAGTTGGGCGCGAAGACGAACCGGGTCCGCGAGCCGGGACGGGGTGGCGGATGATGGATCCATGGGGTCCTCTGTCATGTTTTCGCGACCGATAGGGCCGTCTCATCCTTGGGTCGGTGACCCATCAGGTCGCCACTGCTGCCGGCCGGCATCGTGCGTCAGGAACTGGAGGATGATGATGTTGATCGGCAGGTCGCCTTGACTTGGCTGATCGGACAGGCCGCCTTGACCTGTAAGGAGCCATCGCCACCACGTTTCTCGCATGTCCTGCGAAGGGATCGTGGTGATCCGGTAGGCCGTTAATTTGGTGTCACTTCGCGCGCCTTATTCAAACAAAGGGGCCGCGCACGAGTCTCTGGCGATCCCGGGCTGGTTACGATCCGCAAAACGTGAAAGCCAGCAATCACGCAGACATGCTCTCGAGACTTCCGCGCTGGTCATTCTTGCCTGCGAAGTTGGCGGACCTGCGATCTTGACGACGCCGGATTCCTCAGTCACTAGCGATTGTGACCAGGGTGGGTGACGGGATTCGAACCCGCGATATCCAGATCCACAATCTGGTGCCTTAACCGCTAGGCCACACCCACCATCATTTCGACACGATAAACCGCGGTTCGGGTTCGCGTCAAGGTAATCGCCGGAACTCGATCGTCGAGATGGAAGTCCTTCCGTCACGAGAGCTCGCGAGCTTTTCCCTGGGCCTCCTTCGAGGGCAATGAATGTGTGGGTGGAGTTATTGCCAGAATAGGGCCCAGATAATTTGAAAAGAAGGGCTTGACACGTCAGGATAGACTCTTGACGTTAGGCCGTGATATTGCTGGGATGAAGCCGCAGTTTACCGCAACCCGGGAACAGGCTGGATCGACTTCGTTCGACCTGTGCGAGAGGGGCGAACCGAGGCCTGGGAGCGGGGCGTTGTGAGAGGTGGATTGGCGACCATGGAGACATCCGCGCTGCGAATGGGGATCGCCGGCTGCGGCGCAGCCTGCGGATCCACCTCGACCGGTTGCTGGCCCTGGATGGGGTCGCGATCGTTGGCTGCGCGGACCCCGATCTCTCGGCGGCGCGGGCGCTGGCCGATTGCGCGGCGACCCACACGGGCTCGGGAGGGGCGACCGTCCTGGCTTTCGCCGATCATCGCGAGCTGATGCGTCAGACGTCTGCCGACGCACTGGGGATCTTCAGCCCGCACCGGTCCCATTACCGGCTGGCGATGGACGCCCTCCAGGCGGGGTGCCATGTGTTCATGGAGAAACCTCTGTCTACGAGTGTCCAGGAAGCCGCCGATATCGTGGGGCTCGCTCGCGGCCGCAATCTTCAGGTCGGTGTGGGACATCAGTATCGACTGGCTCCCAGCCTGGTCGAAGCTCGGCGCCGGCTGGCCGCCGGTGCAATCGGTCCGCTACGACTGGTTACCGCCCTGCTCGCCCGACCCTGGCTGACCACGCTCGGCCGGGCTGATAGCGCCTGGCGTTTCGATCCGGAGTCGGCCGACGGAGGCATCCTCGCGGATGCCGGCGTCCACATGATCGACTCCCTGCTCTGGACAACAGGCCAGGTCGCGGTTGAAGTCGGCGCCATTCAGAATCGGCGCGACCCTGACATCGACCTGGTCACGGCCGCCGCCATCCGCCTGGCTGACGGCACACCCGTCACGATGGCGATCTCCGGTGTCTCGCCCGGAGCCCGGTTTGTCCTGGACTATTACGGCGAACAGGGGCGGCTGCGCGCCTCCGACCGAGCTCTCGAGGAGGATCGGCCCGGCGCTCCCCTTCACGAGATCCCCCTGGCACCACTCACCGCGTCCATCGATAGCGATTTCGTTGCCGCTCTGAAGAATCAGACGGCATTGTGCTGCCCAGCCGATGAGGCTCTCGAGACCGTACGTCTCCTTGAGGCCGTAGCGAGGTCCGCCGCCACTCGACAGATCGTGCGGCTCATCTGAACGATTACACCGATAGGAATCGGAAAGGAGGCGCGGTCACTCGCTCGCTTCGGGCTCGTCATGATCGACCACAATTCGGACCGGGGTACTCTCCGGTCGGGCTGCTGGGCGACTCATCCAACGGGAATGGAACAACCCCGGAGAGACTCTCAAGGTCCCCCGGGGAGCATGCCGACCAATTCGGTTAGCAAGCGAACTGAAGGTCCCCAAGCTGCATGATTTCGGTCGCCTGAGCTCGCGCCGGATCCACAAGCCTCCGTTCGTCGGAATCCCCGTGATTTCGATACTTGACAATGAAGCCCCCGGCTGACTACGACTATGGCTCCGCCCTTCACTCGTTGCGGGTTCACACAAGGGCGAATCGGCCATTGGCAGCGCGTTGGTCAGGGGCGATTCTCCGATGAACTCCCTTGGTCTGAGGACTGATTCTATGCTGGACTGTCAGGAACTACTCGAAACGGTCGCCAACCCCACCGCCGTCACCGCTTCGTCCGAGGGTTGGCTGGACTCTCCCCCCCCATTGTTCGGGCGCCATCCCGACGAGGAGGCGGACGTGGACGATGAAGCCTTCGACGACGACGAGGATCTCGACGACGACGAAGACTTCGACGACGAGGATGAGGATTTTGACGACGAGGATTTCGACGACGAGGACGAGGAAGAGATTGACGAAGAACTCGACGACGAAATCGACGATATTGATATTGATGAGGAGGACGACGATTTCGACGAGGATGAGGACCTCGACGAGCTGGATGATGAAGAGGAAGAGGAGGATCTCGAAGATATCTGATCCCCCTCCTCGACGGCAACACTCCTCCATGCCCTTGTTCCGCGGCACCGACTTGATTCCTACACAATGATGGATGATTGCGAGGGGCAGCCCAGGCGACGGACCGCAGGGGATGCCCCTGGTGCCATTTGGAGCGACTTCGGTAAGGTGCTTTGAGTGGTCGCGGGTGTCTGGCTGCTGGTCACGTGGTGAGACTTCCCTTATCATGAGGGGAGTGGAAGTGCGCGAAGGCACAGGCGCTCCTGGGCCTGACACCTTGTCGGCCGGAGTCGATTCCGGCTATCCTAAGTCTCTCTGCATCACTCTTCCGAGACCCGGATCGTTCGCGTCGGGGACGGACAGTGGATCGGACCCGAATTCCTGGAGCGAATGGGTTTTCGAAGAGGGTGGCCGAGGCCATCTCGCGCGAGTCCGCGGGCATTGAATTCATTAGGCATCAGCCACACTCCAACCGGATCTCCCTGGAGGCTCGGGGAAGAGGGTGCGGGAACCCTGGTCGGGAGGAGTCACGCTGCGATGGCCGCACCAGTGGATCGTCCGGGCGAACCATCCTCGGAACGCCCTTCTCCCGAGACGTCAACGCGACGTTTGCGCGAGCAAAGCCAGCTCGACTTCGAAATCGAGTTTCTCGGCCGGCTCCTGGAGCGCGACCCCTTCTTCACGGATGCTTTGCGGGTGCAGGCGAACAACCTCGCCGCCAAGGGACAGTACGGCCGAGCGCTCCAGCTCGATCGCCGGTTGGTTCGGCTGATGCCCGAGGATGCCATTGCGTGGTATAACCTGGCTTGCAGCTACACGGTCCTGGGGATGATCGACCCGGGCTTCTTTGCTCTGCAAAGGTCCCTGGAACTGGGCTACCGATGGGCCACCCGTCTCCGGCGTGATCCCGATCTGAAATCCCTGCGACGCGATCCGCGGTTCGCTCGCTTGCTGCGCCGGTTCGGATTCCGGGCGTGAGCGTCGCGCTGATGATCTGTGGGTTCTCATGCCACAGAAACCGGGCTCGATGCGATCTGACTCATGGGGGCTCTCCCGTTTGGCGGGGAGATGCGATGGAACATGCCGCGTCGAGCGGCTAAAAGACCCGTCGCAACCTGACGGGTCGGTGATGGCCGTGTTCGGGCCGAGACTCTCTTGACGTACTATCGGGGAGACCCATGATTCGACACGAATGGGAGCATGTTCAGGAGGCGTCACGGACAATCCGCGAGCGGTGGCGTGGTGAGCCGGGAGTCGGCATGGTCCTGGGTACGGGACTGGGCGCCCTGCGCGCGAGATCGAGACGGAAGTGACGATCCCGTACCCGGAAATACCCCATTTTCCGAGGTTGACGGTCGAGAGCCACAAGGGGCAATTGGTCTGTGGCCGGCTGGCCGGCCAGGCGGTCATGGCCATGGAGGGGCGGTTCCACCTCTACGAAGGCTATTCGCCCTCGCAGGTGACCTTTCCGATCCGCGTGATGAAAGAACTGGGTTGCCGGCTCCTGATCGTCTCCAACGCCGCGGGCGGTCTCAACCCTCTCTACGAGAAGGGGGACCTGGTTGTCATCGACGATCACATCAATTTGATGGGATTGAACCCGCTGATCGGGCCCAACGACGACCGGCTCGGTCCCCGTTTCCCCGACCTGATCGAGCCCTATGATCGAGGCCTCCAGAATCTCGCGCTGGAACTGGCGATGGAATCGAACATCGTGGCGCGCCGCGGTGTCTACGTGGCGGTGGTCGGCCCCAATCTCGAAACTCGCGCCGAATATCGCTTTCTTAGAGGCATCGGTGCCGACGTGGTCGGGATGTCAACGGTTCCCGAGGTTCTCGTCGCGGTCCACGCTGGTCTGAAGGTGCTGGGGTTTTCGATCGTCACGGACTTGTGCCTGCCCGACGCCCTGCATCCGGTGAGCATCGAGGAGATCGTCGCCGTGGCCAACGAAGCCGAGTCCAAGTTGCGAGCGATCGTTGGTGGTGTCCTCATGAGATGGAAGGGCTAGTCCAGGGCGGCTGGAATCGCGGCGCGACCTGGGGAGACTCACCCTTCTATTCGCGATTCGATGCACCTTCCTGGACCACGACGGGCCGGTCGGAGATCGGGAACGTTTCCATTGGCCTCGACGACGCGACGGAGTCATCCGACCCGATCGTCATCGCGGTGTTCCCTGGTCGAGGACGATTTATCCCGCACCCTTTTTTGCCGTTTTGCCCATGGCCACTCATACCAAGCCCTATAAAGAAACTCTTAATCTCCCGGTGACCCGTTTCGAGATGAAAGCGAACCTGACGGTTCGCGAGCCGCAGATCCAGGCCCGGTGGCGCGACGAGGATCTGTACGCCCAGCTCCGTCGTGTGCGCGCCGGACGACCGCGGAAGGTCCTGCACGACGGGCCTCCCTATGCCAATGGCGAGATCCATATGGGCACCTTGCTGAACAAGGTGCTCAAGGACATCGTCGCCCGTTCGTTGTCGATGGTGGGGTTCGACAGTCCGTACGTTCCCGGTTGGGACTGCCACGGGCTGCCGATCGAGCACAAAGTGGCCAAGGACCTGGGGCCCAAGGCTGCGCGGATGAGCCATGCCGAAATCCGGGCCCTGTGTCAAACCGAGGCCATGAAGTGGGTGGACGTTCAACGTACCCAGTTCCGACGGCTCGGGGTCCTGGGCGACTGGGACCGTCCCTACCTGACTCTCGACCCGCGGTATGAGGCGGGCATCCTCGACGTCCTGGCCGACCTGATCGAGCGGGGCTTCGTCAACCGCCAGCTCAAGCCGATCCACTGGTGCCTGACCGATCGCACTGCTCTGGCCGAGGCGGAGCTGGAATATCAAGAGGAGACGACACCGAGCATCTATGTCAACTTCCCGATGGTCTCGGGTGTGCCCGACGGCTGGCAGGCGAGTGAAGGCGCCGGCGGCTGTTCGTGGCACCTCATGATCTGGACGACCACCCCGTGGACACTCCCGGCCAACGTGGCGATTGCCGTCCACCCGGAAGTAACCTACGCGGGAGTGCGGTATCACGACCCGGGGACCGGACGCACGGTTTCGACCATCCTGGCCGCCGACCTCGTCGCCAAGGTCATGGGCCTGCGCCAGGTCACCGAGTTCACCGAGGTCGGCCGATGCCGCGGCCGCGATCTCGAGCATCGGGAATACCGGCATCCCTTCGTTGACCGGGTTAGCCCGATCGTGCTGGCCAACTACGTGAGCGTCGAGGATGGGACGGGGATGGTGCACACGGCGCCCGGGCACGGTGCCGAGGACTATCATACCGGGCGCGCCTATCAGCTCTCGGTCCTGAGTCCGGTCGACGAGTCCGGTCGATTTACTGCCGAGGCCCCCGGCTGGCTCACGGGCCAGCAGGTCTTTGCCGCGAACCCGGTGATCGTCGACCGGCTGAAGGAATCGGGCCACCTGTATCACGAGCAGCCGCTGGTGCACAGCTATCCCCATTGCTGGCGCTGCAAGAAGCCCGTGATCTTCCGGGCGACCGAGCAGTGGTTCATCGGCGTGGACCACGATGATCTGCGGGGTCGGACTCTCAAGGCTATCGACGAGGTGCGGTGGCTGCCGGAGTGGGGCCAGACGCGGATCGAGGCCATGGTGTCGCTCCGCCCGGATTGGTGCATCAGCCGTCAGCGATCCTGGGGTGTTCCGATCCCGGCTCTGGGGTGCACCTCCTGCCACGCCCAGTGGCTCACGGCCCAGACGGTACGCCATTTCCGAGATCTGTTCCGCGCCGAGGGTGCCGATGCCTGGTTCACCCGGCCGGTCGAAGAGTTACTTCCGCCCGGCGCGTCGTGTCCGCAGTGCGGCGGGAATTCCTTCCGCAAGGAGGGAGACATTCTTGACGTCTGGTTCGAGTCCGGCTCCAGCCATCGCGCCGTATTGTCGAAGGACTTCGACCTCGGCTACCCGACGTTCATGTATCTCGAGGGCTCGGACCAGCACCGCGGTTGGTTCCAGTCGTCGATTTTGACGGCCGTCGGCACGACAGGTACCGCACCGTTCGAGACGGTGCTCACCCACGGGTTCGTCGTCAACGAGAAGGGGCGAAAGATCTCCAAGTCGCTGGGCAACTACATCCCGGCCGACACGATGACCAACACCTACGGGGCCGACGTCCTGAGGCTGTATGTCGCCAGCATGGACTATGCCGACGACATCGCGGTTAGCGAGCGCGGCATCAAGGAGATGTCGGAAGCCTACCGCAAGATCCGCAACACGTTTCGCTACCTCCTGGGAAACGTCGAGGACTATCAGCGGTTCGACCCGTCCTCGGTCGCCCCGTCGTCTCTCCACGAGATCGACCGCTGGGCGCTCGGCCAGCTCAACCGGGTGACTCGCGACGTCCGGGCGGCCTACGAACGGTTCGAGTTCTATCGGGTCTATCAGCGAATCTACCAGTTCTGCGCAGTGGAGCTGTCGAGCTTCTACTTGGACGTGCTCAAGGACCGGCTCTATGCCGAAGCGCCCTCGGGCCCCGACCGCCGCGCCGCCCAGTTCGTCCTCGCTCGACTGCACGATCATCTTACTCGACTGCTCGCCCCGATCATCCCGCACACGGCCGAGGAGTCGTGGGACTACCGGCCCGCCGGACTCGAGGAACGGTCGAGCGTGCATCTCACCGAGTTCCCCGAGCCCGACCCCCGATGGGACGACGAGGCATTCAGCGCACGCTGGGACGAGCTGATCCGGCTCCGTGAGCAAGTGCTCGTCGCCCTGGAGACGTTGCGGAAGAACAAACAAATCGGCAGCGCCAGGAAGCCAGGGTCCGGATCGCGACCAGTCGGCCGGATCGTTTGCTACCCGATTGCGAGTTGCTCGCGATGCTCTGCATGGTCTCCGAGGTCGAGATCGTCGCCGACCCGTCGGCCGCCAACGAGACCATCCAGGCTGAACGCTCGTCATACGCCAAGTGTGAACGATGCTGGAATTACCGGCCTAGCGTCGGCCAGAACTCCGCGCATCCGACGCTCTGCGAGCGTTGGCGCGAGTCGTCACCGAGTCCAGCTCTCGAGTGGGAGCGGATTGAACCCGAGTGTAGAATCGGTGTTGGGACCGGTGGTGAATCGTCGTAAGTCGGGGCGGACGGGGGGGAGACGATCATGGCGGCTACCGCCTTACTCGAGAGCCCGGACAGCGCTGTCCAGTTAGAACCGGCATTCTTGGACGACGATGCTTACGAAATCGTCGATGGACAACGCATCGAGATCCCTCCCATGAGTGCTTATGCCGCCAAGATCGCAACGAGGCTGGCGACCGAGATCAATCTCTTTGCCTGGCCCGAGAAACGTGGTGAAGCGATTGTCGAATCTCTCTTCCGCCTGCCCCTGGCCAAGGATACCGGTCGCAATCGAAAACCCGACGTCGCCTTCGTCTCCAGTGAACGATGGCCCGACGATCGCACGCAACCGGTCGGCGATAATGCCTGGGACGTCGTCCCCGACCTTGCTGTCGAGGTCGTCAGCCCCACCGACTTCGCCGAGGACTTATGGAGCAGAGTTTTCGAGTATTTCCAGGCCGGAGTTCGACTTGTCTGGTTGATCTCCCCCCAGCATCGCTTTGCTCACGTCTACGAGTCTCCGACCCGGATGCGACTCATCACCGAATCCGACGCGCTCGAGGGTGGCGACGTCTTGCCCGGCTTTCGGCTGCCGCTGGCGCGGTTGTTCGATCCGATCGCGCCGGCGGCCCAGGTTTGAAGACGCCGGTCGGACCCGTTTCCATACGAGGATTTGAAAACTCCCGGATAGGCTTCATAATGGGATGACAGCCAATCCTCCTTCCGGGAGATGATTCGCCATGGCCCAGATTCCGCGCAATCCGCCGATCGTCAATCCACCGATTCGGCTGGCTGTTTGCGTCTCGGGGGAAGGAACCACGCTCCAAAACCTCATCGATCAGATCCGAGGGCGGCGGCTGACGGCGGAGATTGTTCAGGTGGTCGCGAGTCGACCTCGGATCGGCGCGGTCTCGCGTGCCGATGCGGCCCAGATCCCGATGGCCCTGGCCAACCGCAACGCACGTTCCCGGACCGAGTTCAGCGCCTCGGTCTTCGAACCGATCCGGCATAGCCGGGCCGATTTGGTGGTGCTGGGAGGTTTTCTCTCATTGCTGCATATCCCGCCCGACTACAAGGGTCGCGTGATCAACATTCATCCTTCACTGATTCCCGCCTTTTCGGGCGAGGGGTATTACGGTTCGAAGATCCACAAGGCCGTGATCGAATCCGGTGTGAAGACGAGTGGTTGCACGATCCACTTCGCCGATGACAACTACGACAGTGGGCCGATCATCCTTCAGCGAGTCGTTCCCGTGCTGGAAGATGACACTGCGGAGACCCTCGCCGCCCGTGTCTTTCAAGAGGAATGCAAGGCGCTGCCCGAAGCGATCACGATGTATGCCCAGGGCCGACTCAAGGTCGACGGCCGTCGTGTTCGCGTCGCGCCGGCGGGTTGATGGTCATCTCACAGCAACAGGTCATCGAGCCCGCGCAACCCGACGGGCTCGCGGCTGGCGAACGGCTCGGCATGACGAACGCCGATGAAATGTCCCCAGTAGCGGGTCCGGTCGCAGATCGAATCGATGACCCCCAGCCCGACCTGGGGCTGATTCTCCACGAGTTGCGACCGATAGCACCGTAGGGCCGCGAGCTTGGCGTCGTGCTGGTCGGAGACGTCGATGGCCAGGCTGGGACGCTCGACGATCTTCAAGTGCACGCTGAAGTAGTAGAGGATTCGCGCCGGATGAAACGGCTCGCCGGGAATGTCCGACTTGGTGAGCTTGCTCCAGAATCGCGCGTCCTCGACCAGTTTGGTGGCCGCGGTGTGATCGGGATGGGCATCTTCCCAGAAGGGGGCGAACAACAGTCGCGGCCGGACCTGGCGGAACACCGCTGCAACGGCCCGGCGATGGAGAAGGGTCGGTTCGAGGTTGCGGTTGGGGAGCCCGAGGTTTTTCCGCCAGGGATTCCCCATTTCAGCGTTGGCCGCCGCCGTCTCGGCCGCGCGGCGCTCCGGATTGCCCAACGGAGTCGGCTCGCCGCTGGTCAGGTCGAGGATACCCAAGGACCAGCCCTGTTGGATCAGCCGGATGATCGTCCCACCCATACCGAGCTCGGCATCATCCGGATGCGGTGCAACGACCAAAGCATCGAGCAAGTTACACAACCCTGGAAGAATGGGAGATGACGAAGCTCGGTCGTAGGATCCCGATGATCGCTGGGATGAGACGAGCGATGCGGACGACCGCGAGTCCTGAGATTCGTCGCCCTCACTCGTCGTCGTCGCCGCCGTCATCCCCCATGTCGATATCGTTGTCTTCTTCCTCTTCGATCTCTTCTTCCTCTTCGATCGGAGCTTCCACCTCTTTCCGTGCCGCCTTCGCCGGCGGTGTGACCACGCGGGGAATCGCGGCGCCGATACCCGGAGCGTCTTCGGGCATCGGCTCCTTGGTCTTGACCACGAAATGGGTTCCCTTCCCCTTGGCGGTCAACTCGGCCGCCCTGGCCTCGGCCGCCGGCTTCTGGGAATACTCGAATGTTGCGACCGGCTTGAACGCATCGTTCAGGACCGCCCAGACGATTCGCATCCGGGCGGCCGGCTTGGCCGAGCGGGAAGACTTCGCCTTGGACTTGGGAGCCGCCTTCGGTTTCTTCTTGGGACGACGTTCGGCTACCTCTTCCTCCTCGACTTCCTCGACGACCTCGTCGGTTTCGTCTTCCATCGGGTCCAGGGGTTCAGCAGCCTCCCTTTGCCGCCGCAGGTCCAATCGATTCAGCGGTTTCCCAGCCATGAAACCGTCCTTCGCAGACGAGATAATGTCGCTTGGTCCCAGTGTGGCTCCCTCGACGCGATCACCCGTGACGAGCGAGACCGGCACACGAACAGGGAATCATCTTAATCCAAAGGGAGTCGCTTGACCAGGGTTTGACCGTTGCGACAATGATGGGCCGGGGGGCTTCGGTGCCAAACCCGCGGCGGTGAAGGGCCGCGGGAGACGTTCACTCTCCCTCGAGATGGGGCGGGACATCTCGCGGCAATGCGATCCAACAGGTCGAGGGGGTGATAGGGCTTGGTCAGGAAATGGTTGACGTTCAGGGCATGGAGTGCCGCCACATGGTTGTCCAGAATGGCGGCGCTACAGATCAACACCGGCTGGAGGGGGTTGCGGGTCTTGATCTGTTGACAGACGTTGACACCGGAGAGGAAGGGGAGATTCAGGTCCAGCAGAACCAGATCGAAAGGACCCTGACCGGCAAAGAAGCCGGCCCCTTCGAGTCCGTCGGCAGCCTCGATCACCTCAAACCCTTCCGCACGAAGGAATTCCGCGATCAATCGCCTCAGGAGGCTCTCGTCTTCGACCAATAACAGCCTGCCCCGTCCCTTACCATCCATGGTCTTCTCCATGAGGGAACAGAGTCCATCCTCTCGTTCGAGTCCCGTCACCGACTCAGGGCCCGCTTGGACTCGTTAATGCGAACGCATGGGCGCTAGCTCAGGGCTCATGCGAGTTCAACTCGGGTGTTAGGCTGTCCGGACATCTTATCCAGACGCTGGCCCGGCGCCCATCGCGGATTCCAACAGCTGTTCTACGGGCGCGGACACGGTCGTCGTCGAGAATACTGTGAGTCACGTAGGGCGCGACTCATTGCCGTTTCGCCGCCCCGGGGGCGAATCCGCAAAGTGGCTCCGGTGCGGCAGCCCCCTCGCGAAGCCGATAGCCGGTGTTGGCGGGCAGGTCTCGGTAGGAGTCCCGGCGGCCCGATGGCCAGGTAACCTCGACACGATCCACGATCTGAGCCCGCCCTAGCCCGAAGTGGAGCCGGGGGTCACTCGCCGACAGATAGCTTCCGCCCCCGAACCGCGCCGTCACTCTCGTCTGGCCCGATACTGTCACAGCCACCCGCGCGCCTGCGCCGTCGCGGTTGGAGGCCGTTCCTTCCAGCGCGAGCGCGAGGTAGTGGCCTTGCGAGCGGGACTGATTGCGCATCAGGGCCAGCGGCGCGTTCTGGCTGACGAGCAGCACGTCAGTGTACCCATCATTGTCCACATCGGCGAGGGCCAGGCCACGTCCCAACCTGGGGATTTGCCATGGTTTACCGGCGCGGTCCGAGACATCGACGAACCGGCCCATGCCATCGCCGAGCAGGAGCTGGGCGTTCATCTCTCGAGGGATCGAGGGGCGGAAGTCGGCGACATGTCCGTTGGCCTGGACCAGGTCTAACCAGCCGTCATTGTTGGCGTCCAGCGCCGCCAGACCGAAGCCGAGGACCTGCCGCGTGGCGACGGCGAGGCCAGTTTCGGCGGAGCGGTCGCTGAAGAGACCGCCGCCGTGATTGTGATACAGGGTCGTCGACTGGTTGAAGAAATTGGTCACGGCCAGGTCGATCCGGCCGTCGCCGTCGAAGTCGCCGCAGGCCACCCCCATCCCCGCGAGATAACCGCCCTCGGCGCTGGCGGTCAGACCCGACTCCATCCCCTGCTCCGAGAAGCGAAAGCCTCCGCGATTAAGGAAGAAGTAATTGGCGGTGGTATCATTGGCCACGAACAGGTCGGTCCGGCCGTCGCCATCAAGATCGGCCGCGACGACGCCAAGGCCGCGCCCCTCGCGGTCGAGAATTCCGGCCGCGCGAGTCACGTCGGTGAACCGGCCACGGTCGTTTCGAAAAACGTGGTCCGGCAATGCCGGAGAGCCTCGCGGGTCGCAGTAAGTGTGCCCCTGCCCGGGATGATCCGGACTCTCACAAAGCTCGGGGTTCTTGGGATCCCACTTCAGATAGTGACAGACATAGAGGTCGAGATCGCCGTCATTATCGAGGTCGGCCCAGGCCGCCGAGGTCGGCCAGTCGCGATCGCCGCCAAGCCCCGACTCTGAGGTGACGTCCTGGAAGCGGCCCTCGCCGAGGTTGTGATAGAGGGCGTAAGACCCCCATCGAGTGACGAAGAGGTCCGACCGGCCATCGTTGTCGTAATCCCCCACGGCGATGCCGTGGCCGTATCCGCCGGGACAGCGGGCAAGTCCCGATGCTGCCGTCACGTCCACAAATCGGCCGTCGCCGTGGTTGCGGAAGAGTCGGTCGCCAAACGGCGGGTTCGCATCGGGAGGCGGAAAAGGGCCGCCTTGAACGGCATAGACGTCAAGCCATCCATCGCCGTCGAAATCGAGGACAGCCACCCCGCCGCTCATGGTCTCGGGGATCTGTCGGAGATCCGTGCAACCGTTGTCGAAAGGAAAAACCAACCCTCGGGCCTCAGCCTCGTCCGCGAACAGAGGGATGTCGAGACCGCGCACTCCGGTGGTTGACGGCGCTTGTGGGACTGCGATCGGACCGATGAGGTTGGCCAGCGATTGGCGTGACGCCGGCTCGACACTCGGCGATACCGCCTCGGCGGCCGACTCGGCCTCAGACATCCGGGCCATCGCGGCGGCAGCCTCGGCGGCGAAGGATTGTTCGCGACGGAGCCGCCAGCGTCCACCAGGCTCGAGCGTCGAACCATCGGCCGATCGACTCGGCCGCCCGGGCGAATTCCGCGGCGTGCGGCGCCATGTCAGGCAGGTTGATGAGACCCCGATAATGATCGCGAGCCGAATCGATCGTCGCCTTGCGGTGCCGCAATTCCGCGACGCGTTCCCCCTCCCCCGCTTGCGCGGCGAGATCGGCCAGGCGCTCGAGTGCGTCATCGGCCCCCGGTTGCACAGCAACGAGCTCTTCGAGGGACGGCGCGCTCGCCCTGTGTGTCTCCCTTGTGGGCAGCGAGCTTCGCCCGAAGGGCCAGAATGCGCGACCAGGGCACACTCGAACCTGGCAGGTGTGTCGCCGCTCTGCTGACCTCGTCGGACCGGCCGGCCGCCTCCGCCCATCGGAGACGGGCAAGCCAGACTGAGGAATCGTCGGGCTGCGCTTGTTCGCATCGATCCAACCAGGAGCCGGCCTCCTGATATCGCCCGTTGCGGGTAGCCAGGTCGGCCAGACCGAGCCAGACACGATCGTCGTCGGGAGCGGACTCCCTGGCCTTGGCGAGCGACCGCGTCATGCCGTTGACCGGATACGGATCGTGGTCGGCGGCCCAGAGGGTACGCAGGAGAGGGGAAGGATCGATGGCCCGCTCGACGTTCCGGTGCAAGAGTCTCTTGTAATCGTCGCGCCGGCCGGTCATCCAGTAGAGCCATTCGAGAAGCCGCCCGGCCTCCTGGCCAATTTCGCCCCCCCCGCGGCTCGCGCGCTCGAGGCAGGTCTCAGCGAGCCGGTAGCGACCGACATCCAGCGCACGGCGGCCCCGCGCCAGACCGGCGGCCGGTGCGAATGGGGATGAATCGGGGACGCGAGCCCACGCCGCCATCGCCGCATCGGCATGGCTCTTGACCATCTCGCAGGCGCCCAGCAGGTACTCGACTTCTCCCTCGCCGGGCCGCCCCCGAGCCAGTTGCGCCAGGTTCTTTCGGGCCGTCTCGAACCGCCCCGCCCCGAAATCGCGACGGGCCCTGAGTAACTCGTTCCCGAACCGCTGCGTCTCCACCGCGCGGACCACGAACCACGTCACCAGCACGACCCCAATCACAATTAAACCGATCAGCAAGCGACCGCGCATCGTCGCCTCGACACTCGACCCCGGAACGCGGCATTCGGCCACGATGAGAGAGGATTCCAGATCCCGAATTCCGGAGATCGCTCGCGGGAACCTGGAATGGAGGATTGGCGATACCCAGTGCGCGGCGAATGGAGCCTGGGGAACTGCGACGGAAAGGCAAGATCCGGCCGAGTCAGCGACCCCGCCGGATCCTGCTCATTTCGACGACAATGATCGGACGCCCCATGGTCGATCCGATCAATAGGAGTCGGAGCTGATGGTCTCGCCATTAGCCTTGGTGCCCAGTGCCATCCAGGTCTGAGGACTGATCGTATTCTTGATGAACCGAGAGCTTCCATCAGACATCAGCACGTTGCAACCGCCCGGGTGGTTGCTCTGGGCGTTGGAGAAGATCGAGTCGTCCGGACCGCAGCCGCTGCACTGGTCGCGGCACGAGTTGAAGAGGTACGTCGTCGAACTCGGCGGGACGATCGTGTGGAACAGTGTCATCGTCGTGGCACCCCAGCCCCAGCGATTGCCAGTGACAGCCGTCAGAGGGGAACTGCTCGTGCGATACGCGTTGTTGCATGCCTGCATCGCGAGGACAACCGTGGCGTACGGGATTGCGCTGGCATCCGCAGCCTCGGCGACTGCCGCTGCGGTGACACCCGTGACGGCGTTGTTTCGCTGCGTCATCGGATTGATCGTGGCCCCGGACGAATTGCCCGTCAGCGACTCGGCAAAAATGATGGTATTGGACGTCCCGTCGGTGCAGCTCTGGATGCCGTAGCTGATCCAGTAAGCGAACATTCCCGAGGAATAAGGCGTGCACCCACTGGGGGTACCACCCTGGATGTTCAGAGGATCGGGTGTGCAACCGCCATACCCGGTGCCCCAACCGTAAGGGGATGTGGTTGTGCCCACGCTGCCCCGGTAGCTGTTGGTGTTCGGGGGATTGGTGCCGACCAGAGCGCTCCGCGAAGCGGAAAAGGCGGCGTTGGTGTCGGAGGGACAGAGGAACGTCTGGATGATCTGGCTCCAGGCGGTTCCGTTAACCTGTGCGGCATTGCCGTAGCCGCCGCAGAAGTCGAAATTGATCGTGTTGTACGTCGGCGTTTGCTCCATGTAGCTGAGCATCATCGCCTGGGCACTCCATTCGGTCCAGCCGGCATAGGCGGTATGAGTGAAGTAGGCGAATGATTCCGAATGGCCCGGCGGGAAAACGTTGTTGGTCTGATGATAATTGTGCAGACCCAGGCCGATCTGCTTGAGGTTGTTGTTGCATTGTGCGCGGCGGGCTGCCTCGCGTGCGGCCTGGACGGCGGGCAAGAGGAGGGCAATCAACACCGCGATGATGGCGATGACAACCAGCAACTCGATCAGCGTGAACCCGCGAAACCTTCTGGTTCTGGAACTCATGAGCGATGTCCTGCGAAAATGAAAGGAAAAAGGACGGTCCCCTACACAGGGGTTCTAAACGGCGACACCACGAAACACGGAGTCGGGTGGCAACACCAAGATACTAGGCCCTCTGGCGGTCCTCCTGATGCGGACAGCCCGATTGATCCAATTGGGGAATCACTGCTTCGAAGCATTCTCCATGGCTTTCTTGCCAACGGGGACGCCGGTGTTCCCTCCGTAGGCCTTCTTGCGGGCGTCCGACTCGTCTTTCTGTATCTGCTGGGTCTGCTGCGGAGTTGGCGCCTCGCCTTCACCACTGCACCCGCTCGACAAAGGGAGCAATCCGAACAGAGTCAGAGCCAGGGCCAACCGGCTCGCGCGCTCAAATCGCGGCATGCGATCGATCCTTTCTTTTGGAGAGTGGGACAACGTTGGAGCAAAAACAGGCAGGTTACCAACCGGCTTAGGGAAAGCCGCCGCCGCTCCAACGGGCGTGCCGAGGGTGGACTTCGTGCGAGTGCCAGCGAGGTTCCTATCGTTAAGAGAGCGTCACAACGAAGCCCTGGTTCTCGGATTCCGAGCCGAATCGCTGAGATTACGGTCACGGTTGTTGGTCGTTGTATGCGCCCCGAACCCTCCGCAAAGCCATGAGACCTTGGCGCGGTCGCTCACTTGAGCAGAAACCTTGATTCAGCTCTTTCTTTGACGCCGAGGTCATGTCACCTGCCAAAACTCTCGCAAGCGGGCGTTTGGTGACATCACGACTCACTCCGAATTCCCTCGTACAATCCTTATGTTAACGGGAGCGACCCTGTCCTGACAAGCATTCAACGACTTACCAAGCAAAATTCGTTCCGACTAATTTGGATGCGGATGAATATGTGGGGGATCTATCGAGTCTCCCGAGGCGATGCCGACGATCCCTCTTTCAATCCAAGATTGCGAGTGTTTGAAACCGATCGTGCCTTCGCTTCAGCTCGAGTTCCTCATTCCGTTCGCCGGATCTCTCGAGTACACGGAGCCTTCCCCATGAGATGGACGGAAACGGGGACCTCCATCCTGGGGTGAAAGTCGAGCTTCACACCGATCGAGTTGGACCCGATTCCCGGAAAATCCGGCGAAATCGGGCCGACTTCGAGGCAAAACCCCAATTGTGCATATGACAAATTGCTAACAAGCAGGTTGATAAAATGTCTTGCTGCCTTTTTCTATTCGTGATAGCTTCGGTTTGGCCGGTTTCGTGTCGCGGCCAACCCGAGACTGGACCGTTACCGGCAATCGATTCATGACGTGAATGAGGATAGACAGGCTGCGATACGGATTGTGCCCATGTCGGTGGCTTGGGGGCAAAACGTCGCGGCGAAGTCCTCCACGATTTGTAAAGGATTGTCTGGACTCGATGGGTCTCTTCAGAAAAGCCACGGCGAGTGGACTACTGTCTATGAAGTCCGCCTCTCACGGCATGTCGCGATCGACCGCCGATGCCTCCCGGCTTGGCCCGCTCGACGTGCTGGTGCTGTCGGCAGGATGCGCCCTGATTTCCGGGGAAGGCGAGGTGGTCGCCAGGGTCCTGTATAGTACCGTGAGTTCGACTAACCGGCTTCTGATGATGACGCGCCACTTCGTCTGGTTGGTCCCGCTGGTCGATCTTCTGCTATTCCTTGGACTTGGGGCGTTCCTGGCATTGGGTACGCGCTCCTGGCCTCGCCGGGTCGGGTGGCTGAGTCCGCGCCTCATCGTCGCCTGGGCCATCCTTCCCATACTCGTGGAGGTGGGGCGCCAGGTTCATGTCGAAGCCTGGTTAATCCTCGCCATCGGGATCGGAGTCTGGTTCGGCCCCGTGATCGAGCGGCATGCGGCGGGGATGCGGCGCGTGTTTGCTTTTGTGATTCCGATCCTTCTAGGCATGGTGCTTCTGCAGGCGTCCTGGATCTTCGGCGGTGACCGGCTGAAGCAGTGGCAGGAAGACGGCCGGCCCTTGCCACCCGCCGATGCACCCAACGTCCTGCTCGTCGTTCTCGACACGGTGCGCGCGGATCACCTCAGCCTCTATGGATATGGACGTCCGACCAGTCCCAACCTCCAGAGGGTGGCAGCCCTCGGCATCCGTTTTGACCAGGCACGTACGGCGGCGCCCTGGACCCTGGCCTCACACGCGAGCATGTTCACAGGTCGATGGCCACACGAGATCAACATCGGCTGGATGCGTCCCCTGCGTGGCGACGTGCCGACTCTGGCCGAATTCCTCGGTTCGATCGGTTATGCAACAGCGGGTTTTGTCGGCAACACCTTCTATTGTTCCTACGACAGTGGTCTGAGCCGTGGCTTTACACATTATCAGGATTACGTCCTCGACATGCTCGGCGCGGTTCGGACGGTGTCCCTGATCGACCAAGCGTTGAAGCGGGTCGGCCCGCTCGGCAGGTTTTTGTCGATCGGCGACCTGCGGTTGCGTCAGATCACCCACGCCGACCGCAAGGGCGCGGGCGATGTCAATCGTGAATTCCTCGAATGGTTATCGCGGCGTCGCGAGCCGCGCCGACCCTTCTTTGCATTTCTGAACTATGCAGACGCTCATGCCCCCTACGTCCTGCCCGCGGGTGCGGAATACCGCTTCGGGGAAGTCCCGGAGACGCAAGCCGATTTCCTGTTCTTGCTGGACGGTTGGTCGCGGGTTGACAAGCGGCACATCTCCCAACGGGCGCGAGCCTTGGTGCGCGACTCTTACGATAACTGCCTGGCTTATGTCGATGAATGCCTGGGCCAATTGATCGGCGAATTGCAGCGTCGCGGGATCCTCGATAAGACCTTCATCATCGTGGCGGCCGATCACGGCGAGGGGCTGGGGGAGCACGAGCTGTTCGATCATGGCGAGAGCCTCTACCGCACGGAGGTCCGGGTGCCTCTGTTGCTCGTCCCGCCTGGTGGGCGGGGCCAATTCCGTGCGATTGTGGACGATTTCGTCAGCCTCCGCGACCTCCCGGCGACTATCGTGGATGTCGTTCGTCCCGGGACGAGGTCACCGTTCCCGGGCCGGCCGCTGACGTGGTCCTTTAGCGAGCTCTCGGGGAAACCGTCCGGTCCCGCCGCCGACTCCATGGTCCTTTCCGAGCTCACGTCGCCCAATCCGACCGATCCCAATCAAGGTCGATCTCCGGCCTATCGCGGCCCGCTCATTTCCCTGGCAGAGGGGGATTTTGTGTACGTCCGCAACGAAGGTGACGGGAGTGAGGAGTTGTTTAATGAGCGCGATGACCCATATGAGCTCAGCAATCGTGCTCGCGCCGAGGCCATGCTTCCGGTCCTGCGACGTTTTCGCGACCGGCTCCAACTGGCGAAAGCCCACCCTCCGACCGTCACGAATCTCAGTCGTCCGCGCGGAATTGCTCTCCAGAAGAATGGATCTCCCACTCAGGGCCACCGCATCTTAAGTTCAACACTTGAAGTCGAACCCACCAGGGAACTGTCGGAGTGAGCTGTCAATGTCAGTGACCAACGCGGCAAACGGCGCCCCCATGGCCCGGAGCCGGCAACGATGGAGGCTGCTGATCGCCTTTCTCCTGGGAACGGGGCTCGTCGCGGCCGGCTGGGCCGGGTGGAGCTATTGGCGCTATCGCAGCGCGATGGACGAGATCGAAGCGGAAATCGTCTCCGGTCGATTCTCCATCGCCTGCCGTGACCTCGAGGCACTTTTGTCGTGGACGTCGGACTCGAACGGGAGGGCCCTTTACCTTCTAGGGTCCTGCGAGCTGGCCCGGGGGCGAAACCAGGCGGCCGGTCGAGCGTGGGCACGCGTCGTCCCGGGGTGCGCGTTCGGGCAAAAAGCCATCGAGGGCCGGATCCATCTGCTCGAAGAGGCCGGGCAATACGCCGCCGCCGAGCGACTCGCGAACGAAGCCGCCCAGGACCCTCGCAACGACGGAACGGCCTTGCTCTTGTTGCTCGTACCGCTCTATAGCGACCAGGGGCGCCTCGAGGAAGCCGAGCGGTTGATCGAGGATCGGTGGGAACATTTGAACGCATCAGCAATCGATCCGTTCGAGTCGGCCAGCAAGCTGGTCCGCGCGCACATCGAGCTGACTTTGAAGCCCACTCCGGTCGAGACCAGCCGCGCCGCGCTCGAGCGCGCCGCGCAGCTTGCCCCCGACGACGATCGGGTCTGGCTGGGGCGAGCCAACCTGGCGATCCGCACCGGGGCCTACGACGAGGCCCAACGATGGCTGGACGCGTGCCGGAACGGCCGGCCTGATGACGTTCCGGTCTGGCGAGCCTGCCTGCGCTTCGGCATCGCGACCAGGCGGATCGACGTGGTCACTCTGGCCATGAACCACCGGCCCGCCAACGAGCGGATCGCCGGTTGGCTCCATCGGACCAATGCCTGGCTGGCCGCCCAGCGCGGCGATCTTGCCGCCGAACGCCGCGAGCTGGAACTGTTGCTCACAGCCAACCCCGCCGACGTGACGGCCCTGACCCGGTTGGCCGACCTCGCGGAAAAGGAACATCAGCCCGCTAAAGCCGCAGAACTAATGCGCGCGAGACGGAAATCGCCCGGCTGCTCGCGCGATACCTGAAGCGCCACGATCGGAATCAGCCCATCCGCGACGCCGAGGAGCTCGCCCGGCTGGCCGAGGTGCTCGGTCGACGGTTCGAATCCCGAGTCTTTCTGACCATTGCGATCTCGGAAGACCCTGGCCGCGCTGGTCTCCGCCAGCGCCTCCGGCAGTTGAGCGCAACCCCGGCGACATCGAGTCTTCCGCCGTAGGGCCCCTGCGTTTTGCGCGTTTGGGAAGGACTCGACTCCCCATTCAAGATTCCACATTCCCCATTCAGGATGGAGACGCTTCCGGTTTCTTGAATCGGGAATCTCGAATCGGGAATCCCTTTTTGGTTGCGGCAAGGCCGCGTTAGCCCACACATCGGCATTCGGCAACCCCGACGGGGCGAGGCCAACGGCATCATTTACTGAAGCGCCCCGGCACCAGCGGCCCGCCGGTGAGACGCTCCAGCTCGGCTCGCATTCGTCGGAGCATTGTTTGTGCCGACGGATCGTCGGCCAGGTTGTGCTGCTCTTTCGCGTCTTCGCGCAAATAGAACAACTTCTCGCGGTCATCGCCCTCTCGACGGATATAGGACCACTCTGAGTTCTTGACGGCTGCCTGCGGAAGGAGTGGCCTGGGCAAGCCCCCCTGATCGCGCTGGTGCGGGTCCCGGACCAACTCGGCGAGCGAGGGTGACGCCGATGGCGGCTGGACCATCGCCACCGGCCCGGGCCTCTTCCAGAACCGTGCCAGAGAAACCCCGGGAAATGGCGCGCCTCCCTCCTGACCGGCCACGTTGACAATCGTCGCCGCCAGGTCGCGCAGACTGACCGCCTCTTTGACGGACTGCTTCGTCGCGCTGCCCCCCGGCGGAATGATCAGTAGCGGAACGTGCAGCTCGGTATCATACAGACTTATGCCGTGGCAGAAATAGCCAGGGTGCTCACCGAAGCCCTCGCCATGGTCTGAGGTGACAATCAGCCACGTCCGCTCCAGGTCCCCGCGTTGGTTCAATTGGTCGATCAGCTTCCCGAGCTGCTCATCAAGGTCTGCGATGCAATCGTCATAAGCGGCGGAGGCAAATGTGACACCCGCAGGTGAGACTGTCGTCTTGTCGAGGTCCCCCCAATGTCCGATCAGGAGGCGCTGATAATCATCGGTCGGCTCGGCCCCGAAACGATGGGGCCTTCCCGGCGGCAATTCGTAGGGATAATGAGCATCATTGTAGTTCAAGAAAGCGAAAAAAGGCCGCTCCGGCTGCGTGCGGTGTGAGAGCCAGTCCAGAAGCTCGCGATTGACCACCGCCGCCCCCTTGCGATCGGCGTCCAGCGCCCGCACGAGGCGGTCCACATAGGGGAGGAGCCCGGCGGATTTCAGCCAATCTTCCGCATAATAGACGGTCATGCGCAGGCCTTCCAGTACCCGGCTTGCCAGTGCCGCCGTCTTGAGCGTGGTGAGCTCGGGAAAGATGAAATCCTGGTATCGCGTGAAGCCGCGGCCCAGCCCCGTACCGGCAGCACAATACGCCGTATTGGCGACGAACCCAGCCGTCGCGTACCCCCGGTCGCCGAGGGACTCTGCCAGCGTCGGATGAGTCTCGTCAAGCGGCGTCATCCAGCCGACGGAGAGCTCGTGCAACCATCGTCCTGTAAACATGGTCGCATGAGATGGCAGCGTCCATGACGAGGCCGCCCGGGCCGAATCGAAGAGGATGCCGCGCTCGGCGAGCTCGGCCAAGGTTGTGCTGGTCGCCCGGTCGTAGCCATACAGCCCCAGGTGGCCCGCGGTGACGGTGTCCATCACGATCAACAGGACGTTCGGCGTCCCCGGCGGCGGTAAGGATCGCTCATTCTCGCGCCGTTGCTTCTTCAGGTCGCCGACCCATAGCGATGCCCCCAGAATCGCCACAATCCCGACGGCCATCGGCAAACTGACCAGGACGAATCGCCGAAATCCTCGACTCGCACGTTCGAGAAGCGGAACGAGCCGCGTGGCCATCCCCAGGGTCACCACGAACCACGCCAGAGTATAGATCCTGGGAAAGGCCACCAGAAACGAGGGCAGAAACAGAAGCGCGACCAACACCCGCGTCAACACCCATCGACCACGGTGCGGCCAGACCGGGATCACTCCGCAACCGAGCAATCCCAGCGTTAGCAAGACCGCGAGGTTCGAAAGAGGGATCAGCCAGAAGACGTGTCGGCTGATCCTCCAGATTTGATCCGGATCAAAGAACTCATGGCGAACCACGATCGTGGCCACTTCCAGCGAGCCGCCGACCAGGCCGGACCAGGCCGACAGGAGCAAGAGCGAGACGGAACCGAACCCGTTTGCCCGGTCGGGAGTCGGCTGGCCGACCGTTTCGGCTTTCGTGACGACAGCGGTACGACTGATCATCGGCGTTCAAACGGGTGCGACTAAAACCAACAAGGGGTGGTGGAAAGGGGCCGATCCGATCCTGGCCACGTACGGCTCCTCAGCGAAGAGGATCAAACCAGGGTGAGTCACATCCCTCTACTGTACAAAAAGGAATCAGCCCCGTCTACGGGGACCTCCATGATTTGATCTGCCGGCCCGGATCTCCACCTCCTTCGGGCACAAGGGCCGTGCCGGCACGCATCGCTTCGAATCAACGAGTGATCGTAATGAAGTCACTCGTCACTGATCGGTCGCGCTGGCCCCGAAACCACGGAGGCGAGTCGGGGCCGCCTCTCCTTCGCGGAACCGGTAGCCCGTATCGGCTGCTAGGCTCTGATAGCAGTCCCGCCGTCCCGACGGCCAGGTGACTTCGACGCGATCGACGACTTCCGCAGGGCCGAGCCCGAAGTGGAGACGGGGATCCGAGGCCGACAGATAGCTGCCGCCGCCGAAGCGGGCCGCAACCTGAGTCCGACCCGAGGCGGTGACGGCCACCCGCGCGGCGACGGCGTCTCGATTCGAGGCGGTTCCCTCCAGCGTCAGGGTCAGAAAATGGCCTCGAACTTGGGATCGATTATGGAGTACTGCCAGCGGACCGTTCTGACTGACGAGCAATACGTCGGTGAGACCGTCGTTGTCCAGATCGCCAACGGCCAGTCCGCGCCCGATCCGGAGGACCTGCCAGGGCGGTCCGGCGCGGTCGGAGACATCGACGAACCGCCCCGCGCCGTCGGCGAGGAGGAGCTGGGCTTTCATCTCGCGCGGGATCGTGGGACGGTAATCGGTGACATGGCCGTTGGCCTGGACCAGGTCGAGCCAGCCGTCATTGTTGGCGTCCAGCGCGGCGAGCCCAAAGCCGAGGACTTGCCGAGTCAACGCGGCGAGTCTTGTGACGGTGGACCGGTCGCTGAAGATCCCACCCCCGTGATTGTGATAGAGGGTGGTCGATTGGTTGAAGAAATTGGTGACGGCCAGGTCGAGGCGGCTGTCGCCATCGAAGTCACCGCAGGCGATCCCCATTCCCGCCAGATCGCCCCCCTCCGCGCTGGAAGTAAGGCCCGACTCGACGCCTTCTTCCGAAAAGCGGAAGCCGCCGCGGTTGCGAAAGAAGTAATTGGCCGTCGTATCGTTGGCTACGAACACGTCGGTCTTGCCGTCGCCGTCGAGATCGGCCGCGACGACCCCCAAGCCGCGCCCCTGGCGGTCGCCGATGCCCGCCTCTTTGGTCACATCGATGAACCGGCCACCATCATTGCGGAAGATGTGGTCTGGCACCGCAGGGAATTGGCGCGGGTCGCAATACATATGCCCCGGTTTGGAATGCTCCGCATAGTCACAAACGGCTGGCTCTTGGGCGTGCCATTTCAGGTAGTGGCAGACGTAGAGGTCGAGATCGCCATCGTTGTCGAAGTCGGCCCAGGCCGCCGAGGTCGGCCAGTCGCGGTCGCCGCCCAGCCCTGCCCGAGAGGTGGCGTCCTCGAACCGACCCTGGCCGAGATTGTGATAGAGGGCATAGGAGCCAAATCGGGTCACGAAGAGGTCCGGGCGGCCATCGTTGTCGCAGTCTCCCACAGCCACGCCGTGGCCGTAGCCGCCGGGCAGCCCGGCCAGTCCCGATGCGTCGGTCACGTCCACGAACCGGCCGTCGTCGCAGTTGCGAAAGAGGCGGTCCCCGAAGGGAGGGTGATCCGTGGGTGGAGGGAACGGTCCTCCTTGGACAACATAGACATCGAGTCGTCCATCCCCGTCGAAATCCAAGAGCGCCACGCCTCCGCTCATGGTCTCGGGGAGCTGGAAAAGCTCCGAGCGGCCGTTGTTGAAAGTAAACGTCAGACCCCGGTGCTCGGCGTCGTCCACGAACGTGGGGATCCTCAGGCCGGGCGGGGCCGGGACCAGGTCGGACGTCCTCGGACGGCTCGGACCGAGGAGGTCGGCCAGCGTTTGGCCGTCGGGCGCGGAGGCCGGCTCGGCCCGGGTCAAGCGGGCGATCGAGGCGGACGCCTCACGGGCGAGGGCTCGGTCGCGCCGGGCCGCAAGGGCCCACCAGGCTTTGGCTTCAAACCACCAGCCGATCGCCTCCGCGACGCAGGCGAACTCGGCCGCGTGGGGCGCCATGTCGGGCAGGTTGATCAGGGCCCGGTAGTGATCGCGGGCCCTGTCGATCGCCGCCTTGCGGCGTCTCAGCTCGGCGACCCGATCGAGCTCGCCGGTCTGTGCGGCGAGGTCGGCAAGTCGCTCCAGAGCCGCATCATCTCCAGGCTGGAGGCCGATGAGTGCCTCGAGGGCCGATCGCTCCGCCCGGCTGTCGCCGTTCCGCGCGGCCAGCCAGGCGCGGAGACCCAGCATCGTGGACTGGGACACCCGCGAAGCGGGCAAGTGGGTCGCCGCTCGGACGAGTTCCTCGGGCTGGCCAGCGGCCTTGGCCCACAGGAGCCGAGCATGCCAGACCACCGGATCATCGGGATGGGCCCGCTGGCACTGAGTCAGCCAGTTGTCGGCCTCGTCGAACCGCCCGCTGCGAGTTGCCAAATCGGCCAGTCCCAGCCAGACGCGATCGTCGTCCGGAGCGGACTTGTTGGCCTTGGCCAGTGCGTACGCGATGCCATCGACCGGATAGGGGTCCTGGTACTCGCTCCACAGGACGCGGAGCGTCTTCGACGGGTCCTCTGTCCGCT
Organism: uncultured Planctomycetota bacterium; assembly: GCA_963845755.1. Taxonomy (GTDB): domain Bacteria; phylum Planctomycetota; class Planctomycetia; order Isosphaerales; family Isosphaeraceae; genus CAWJTV01. The sequence continues at coordinate 106,418 of CAWJTV010000028.1, read as the reverse complement.
CGACCCTCCGATCAAGGATTTCGCGATTCTCGTCGCGCCGACCGGTCATCCAGTACAGCCATTCGAGAAGCCGCCACGCCTCGTCGGCGACCTCGGCTTCCGCACGGCTGGCGCGGGTCAAACGGTCCTCGGCGAACCGATAGCGACCCAGCTCCAGCGCGAGCCGGCCTTGCGAGAGAGCCGCCAGGGGTGCTTCGTTGGCGTTCTCGGGTACCCGATCCCACGCCGCCATCGCGGCGTCGAGATGGCCCCGAACCTTCTCACAACTCCCGAGCAGATACTCGACTTCACCCTGACCCGGCCAGCGCTGGGCGAGCCGCGCTAACCGCTCACGCGCCTTGGCAAACCGCCGCGCTGCGAATTCACCTCGAGCGAGGCGCAGTTCACCCCCGAACTGCCGTGCTCCCAGCGCGCGAGCCCCGAGCCACGCCGCCACCATGGCCGCGAGCGCAAGGAAGACAATCATCAACCGACCACGCATCAATGTCTCGACAACGCGAATCCGAAGGCCAAGGCTGGCCGAGCCTGGGACTCGGCCGGACCTTAGCCATTCTTCCGAAAGAAACGGACCCGAAGTGCCCGATGGACTCCGGTCAGGTCAGTAAGAGTCGGAGCTGATGGTTTCGCCATTGGCCTTCGTGCCCAACTGCATCCAGGTCAACGGACTGATCGTACTCTTGATGAAGCGGGCGCTGCCGTCTGTCATCAGTACGTTGACTCCACCGGGGTGGTTGCTCTGGGCCATCGAGAACATCGAATCATCGGGACTGCAACCCGGGCACGAAGAGCGGCACGCGTTCCACGGGGCGAAATTCGGAGGGATGACCGTGTTGAATAAGGTAATTCCCACGGCGCCCCAGCCCCAGCGGTTGCCGTTATCCGTGGTGACGTTGCTGTTCGACTTGTACGCCGCGGTGCAGGCGTTGAGAGCCGGCAGGACGACCTGCTGGTAATTGAGCGTGCTGGCGTCATAGGCTTGGGCCACTGCGGCGGCGGTGACGTTCGTCACCGAGTTGTTATTGTGCGAGAGCGTCGCCGAACCGATGTTCGTCGGGTCGCCCACCAGCGATTCGGCGAAGATAATCGTATTCGAGGTGCCGTCGGTGCAGTCCTGGATGCCGTTACTGATCCAGTAGGCGAACATCCCGGTCGAGGCCGCCGAGACGGACCCTGTGCCACCCGAGAGATTGAACGGGTCGGGCTGGCAGCATGCAAAGCCCGCCCCCCAATTGTAGGGAGCGGTCGTGGTGCCCACGCTGCCGCGGTAGTCACAGATGTTCGGCGGATACGTGCCGTTGCCTCCCCAATTGTTGAGTCCATTGATGCCGGCCGGCGGGCCGCCCTTGTCCACATTCGTGTCGGAGGGACACATGAACGAGCTGATGACAGCGGTGTACGCCGTCACGTTGATGTAGCCCGCGTTGCCGTAGCCGCCGCAGAAGCTGAAATTAATCGCGTTGTAGATCGCGGTCGCCTCCATGTAACCGAGCATCTGGGAGTGCGCACTCCATTCGGTCCAGCCGGCATACGCGGTATGCGAAAAATAGGCGAATGACTGCGAATGACCTTGTGGAAACTTGTTGTTGGTCTGATGGTAGTTGTGCAACGCCAGACCAATCTGCTTGAGGTTGTTGCTGCATTGCGCGCGCCGGGCCGCCTCACGGGCCGCCTGCACCGCCGGTAGCAACAACGCGATCAGCACCGCGATGATCGCGATGACGACCAGGAGTTCGATCAGAGTGAATCCTCGACGCATTCTCGCCGTCATGAGAGCGCTCCAAATCAGGGATAAGAAAGTGAGAACGAACGACTCAAGATGTCACGAACGGGGATGGGACGTCTTGGGATCCCCAATGCGTCCCCGAATGTTGACCGAACCGAAACCCCTTTCAGGATCGATCACGAAGAACGGGTGCGAGCAGGAATGTGAGCGACGATCTATCGGCAAGCTTCGCACGCCGAAGCACCGAGAAGTCCAACGGAAGGTCCTTCGCCAGTTGCCGAAAACGCAAGACTGTCGGAGTAAGGATGGACATTGGCGCAGTGCTCTCGGAACGGACATCTCGGATCTTCTCGGACTCGAACGATCGATCGAACACTGGGCTAACTGAGCTCATGCCGACCCCGATACGGAGACATGAAGGCAGCCCAACCAACTGGCCCGATCGACACGGAACCGATTGGATTGAGTCGAGCCTTCTCGGATCATTGCTTCTTCGCGCCTTTCTCGCTCTTCGGGTTACCACCCTTACCAAACGCGTTCTCACGCGCTTTCTGCTGGGCCAGCCCTTTCTCCTTGGCTGCCTCCGGCCCGATCGCATCCACCGGATTGGATTCAGAGCAACCGCTCATCAAGCCCAGGAACCCGAGTAAACTCAGACACAAGACCAACCGCTGACCACGAGGAATTCGCCGTGTGCTCATCAATCGTTCCCTCGGCATGGTAAAAAAATGGAAATCGGACCTGACAGAGCACCTGCCAATCGCGAATGCAGGTGCCGCGCAAACGCGTGCGTCGAGAAAAAGTCTCTGGTCGAATGATTGTCCTGTCGTGGAACCACGCGGAGTCTTCAGGCCGGTCCGCCCCATCAATCGCCCACGCCCACTTAGATAAGGAACCTCACGGAAGGATTGCGGTTCGGAGATTCTGCTCGATTCCGCGGAAAGACCCCGATTCAAAAACACATCGTCTCAGGTTGTATTCGAATGGACAGTTGCCAACTCCACGCGCGCACCTTGATCTTTGCAGCCATAAAGGGCTGAATCTCATAACGAATCAATTAGGATTAGTGCCTTCCAGTTCACCCGAACCTGGGTCGGTTGAGGCTGATCGACGCTGCATACGCAGAATCATGACAATTAGCGGCCACGTACGCTCCGTCCAGCTCGGGCTGGCTCGGAATGCGCACGCAAGCCGAACATGAGCTTATTGGCCTCGTTGACAACACCAAGATCGTTCAGTCGAACACATCCAGCGAGGATGCAGGGCAGCACGAACCCTCGACTTCCGGGTTGAACCCGAAAGAACCTTTGCCACGACGTAGAGATCAAGATCGTTTGAGAAGACTGACTGGAGCTGACGGAGAGGTTCTACTGTACGCAAATCCGCCCCGTAGGTCCCCTCATGATAAGAAGCCGTCTGTTACTTGACAACAAGCTACTGACGGTTTTTGTGGAATAGTCACCGGCTCTGTTGCCGAAGCGCCTCACTTGCGCGGACTCGCGTGACCTGAGCCCTCGCGGCGGAAATCCATGCCAGTTCCAGAGTCAGATGCCCGAAGTCACTCGTTCTTGAGAGGAAGCTCGGTTTCGCAGGGCTGGCTCGCGACCGTGCCGACGGACGGATCCGTGACTGGCGGCCGAGTAGGTGCGCAAGCGTGTGCACGGACGCACGGCATCGAGCAATCGACACGCGTTGCAAGAACAACCCACGGCTTCAACTATGGGGTACCCGACGAGGCCGGAACGTGTGGGGGACGGTTCGGGGCGATGTTCGAAGGCTCGCTAGGGACACGCCGATCAACGCCGAGGATCTGGCAAAGATAGGCGATTACGACATGTTTGGTCACGTTCAAGCCCAGGATACCCCACAGGACGCCGAGTCGGAATAACCAGAAGTTGAGCGCAATACACGCCACGACGCCCAGCATCGCACCGACAGTCATTTGAAAGGAAGGTCTTTCCATGAAAACCATTATGGACAGGGAGCCCGGCTGCGGGAAGGGGAGCAACCCGGAAACGGAGGCGGTCTGAGATCACGACAAGACTTGCCGGCGGTTGCGCCGGGATGAGGCGCCTATCCTCGAGGGCCGACCAACGATCAGGGCTCGTCCCGGTTCTGTCGGTCCCCGGATGGCTCGGCGGATTGCAGTACTGGCGTGTTCCTGGGAAGGCGTTCGCCGCCAAGTCCGATCACGGTCAAGTCCGGCGCATCTCCGGCAGGCAGGACCAGCTTTCGCCGGACGCCGTCGAGGAGCGACGGGAGCGATTGGATATAAAGCCGTCTGATCGTCAATTCGCGCGAACGGACGACCTCGGCGAGTAGTGCGAGGAATCGTCCAGAGTCGGCCTGCGCGAAGCACGGTCCTTTCGGCGACCGAGTGGGCCGTTTCTCGGACGGCATGGGCGTGCGCCGTGGCCGCAGGGAGCTGCACTGCCTCGTAGGTCTTTGCCTCGTTGACGCGACGGTCGCGCAGGCTCTCGGCGGACTGGGCCGCCGCGAAATCGGCGGCGACCTCAAGAGGCGGCCGCGCGTCGGTCAGGCTGACACCCAGGATCGTCACCCCAAGGGAGAGTCGGTCGGCTGCCCGCTGGACGTCGGCGTGAACCTCATCCGCGATTCGCCTGCGGTCCGAGCGGAGCACGGAATCGATGCTTCGGCTGGCCAGCGCCCGCGAAATACTCCCCTCGGTGGTCCTGATCAGCAGGCCCTCGACTTGCTCGGCCTTCACCACGAAATCGATCGGACTCGCCACACGATACTGGATCGTCGCCTGAATACGCACAAGATTCCAGTCGCCGGTCAGGGCTTCACCCTCGGAAGGATCCTGGTCAACCCGTGGCGGACCAGCCTCTCCCACGGTGAATTGACGCACCGCATCGGATCGGACCCGGTCCAGGCGATCGATCCCCAGGGGAAGATGCCAGTGCAGTCCTGGTCCCCAGGAAGGATCGAGGCGTCTGCCGAACCGGCGGACCACAACGACCTCTCCCGGCGCGACCAGGCACACGCCACTCGCGGCGAAGAGGCTGCCGATGACCCCCAGCCCGACTCCGAAGATGACTAGCCGTTTCTTCATCGTTGTCGCGCCGTGCTCTCGAGGGCGGGAGGTTTGACGGTGGGCTCGGCCGCATGGCGATCGGGCGCCGCGGGGGGCGAATCGATCGCGGGGCCCTTGATCAGCAACTTGAGCAGAGGACTCGAGGCGGAGAGGACCACGGTTGCGCGTTCATCGAGGATCGAACGATAAGATTCGAGGGTCTGAAGGAATTCGAAGAACCGGGGATCGCGGCCGTGTGCCTCGTTGAGGACCCGAGTTGCCTCGGCCTCACCCTGACCGCGGATCCGCTGGGCCTCGGCCTCGGCTTCGGCCAGGATCGTGTCGCGCGCCCGATCCGCCTGGCTGGTGATCGTGATGTACTGGGCCTCCCCCTCCGCCCTCAGCTTGGCGGCGACTTGCCGTCGCTCGCTCCGGATCAATTCGAAAACGGCCGGCCGAACCTCGACCGGGTGGTTGAACCGGCGGAGCCGCACATCGAGGACCTCGACGCCCAGCTCCTCGCGGGCCCCGGGGACGACGGCGGCCATGACGTCGCCATTCAGCGCGTCGATGGCCCACTTGGCGGTGTCGGTCGAGGCGAGCCCGGCCAGTTCCCGGCGGCCGATCGCATCGCTTAGACCGGCCGAGATCCGTTCGTTCAATCGCGCCTCGGCCAGCTCGTGACTCCCCGACCCACGCAAGAACAAGATCGGGTCGGCCACTCGCCAGACGACATAGGGGGCAACTTCGAGGTTCTTCTTGTCGCCGGTGATGACTTCACGGGGCGGCGGATCGAACACGCGAATCCGGCGGTCGATCTTGATCGCGAGCTGCCATGGCGCCTTCGGATGTAGCCCCGACTCGGATGGCTGGTCGCCATAGACCGCACCAATCCGCCCGAAGCTCGTCACCACGGCGTACTCCGTCTCGTTGACGATCACGAAGGACGCCATCGTCGCGCCGATCACGGCGCCCAGAAACAGGAGTGCGAGGATCCAGCGAAGGAGATGCTTCATGGTTCGGGGTTCCCGAGCGATGGGATGAGGATTTCTCCGGTCGGCATCCCGGAGGACGGAGTCGTTCCTTCGCTAGGTTGTCGGTCCGGATGAAGTGCGGGTATCATCTGTTCCCAGGGGATACCGGGTATCACCATCTGTCGGCGCCTGGCCGGGTTGTCATCGAGGATGAACTTGTCCTTGCCGGCCAGGGCATCGGCGATCGACTTCCAGAAGAGCCGGAAATCGGTCAAGGCGGGTGCGTATTGCCTCGCCTGGCGAAGGGATGCGAATCGGTCGGCCGAGCCGGCGGCAAGCGACAGGCGACGGCTCCGGCCGGCTTCGGCATGATTCCTCAACGACCGAGACCGACCGTGCGCTTCCGTCACGACCCGATCGCGATAGGCGATCCCCTCATTGATGCGCCGCTGGCGATCGCTGCTGGCCCGGGAGACATCGCGATACGCATCGAGGACCGCCAGCGGCGGGTGGATGTCCTGGAACGCGATGCGACGGACCGCGATACCGAATCGATACTGCTGGAGGCGCGCGCGAAGGAGTTCGGCGGCTGCGCCTTCGGCCTCCCGCCTTCCTTCCGTCAAGAGGTTGAGCAGCTCGCGACGGCTGACCACCTCGCGGACGACCGACTCCGCCAGCGATCGCACGGCGGTTTCCCCATCCGCGAGCTCCAGGAGGAATCGCCGGACCGATTCGGCATCCGCGCGGTCCATCGCGTACTCGACCGTGGCCGCCACCTCGACATAGCGGCCGTCCCCGGTCAGGAGCAGCGCCTCGTCCTCGATCGGATCGCCGGGCTGACGACCGTGGGTCGCCTCCCAGCCGACGCCACCATCGCGGCGCCAGGGCGCCGCACGAAAGCCGATTTCCAGGCTGCGCGCCCGGTCGGGAGCAAAGGGCCGGACCCGCTCGATCGGAGATGGCCACCTCAGGTGCAAGCCCGGTCCGAGCATCCCTTGATAGCGACCGAACCGCTGGAGTAGCCCGACCTCGTCCGGACCGATCGAGGTCCACCCGCTCGTGGCGTAGGCGATCACGATCGCGACGAGGGCACACGCCAGGAGGGCTCGACGGCGACTCCAAACCCACATCGGTACCCGTTCCAGATCCATGCGGTCATCGAATCGAGCGATCCAGGCCCCGAACTGTCGGGCGCGCCGGAACGGCGGCAGCTCGGCCCAGTCGCCGAAGACCAGGAGCCTCATCGAATTGAGCAGGACGAGCAACGAGCCAATCTGATGAAGGATCGCGGCGGGAACCGGGCCGAGGATGCCGAGTGTTGCCGAGAGCATCGCCACGGCATTCAGGCCAAAGGCGAAGCCGATGATGTTTTGCCGAATGATCGCGACGGTGCCGCGGGCCAAGCTAAGCAAGTCCGGCAAGACGCGGAGCGGCTCGCCCAGGATGATGATCCCGCCGGCTTCCGCCGCAAGATCCGCACCGATGCCGCCCAGCGCAATCCCCGCGTCCGCCTGCGCCAGGGCCGGTGCGTCGTTGATCCCGTCGCCAACCATGGCGACCCGCCGCCCGGCGGCCCGTCGCTCTTCGATCCAGCGGGCCTTGTCCGCCGGCAGGAGCTCCGCGGCGATCGTGTCTGCGTGGATCCGCTTTGCGATTGCCCGGGCGGCCGGCTCGCGGTCGCCCGTGAGGACGGCGATTTCCTTGATCTTCAAGTGGCGGAGGTCGTGGATCACATCGTGCGCCTCGGGGCGAATCGCGTCGTGGACACCGAGGACGCCAGCGACCGCGCCATCGATCGCAACGATCAGCGCCGTCTGACCGCGGGCATCGAGCTGACCCAGGATCTCCTCGATGGGATGCTCGATGGCGATCCCCTGCTCTGCTAGAAGACGACGATTCCCCACGAGCACCGTGTGAGCTTCCTCGTGCGATGCGGCACAACGAGCACGGACCCCGGCGCCCGGCAAGACGATGGCCTCGATCGGGTCGACGAGCTCGACCGATCGTCGCCGCGCCTCCGCGACGACGACGGCGGCTAACGGATGACGACTGGCAGCCTCGGCCGACGCGGCCAGACGCAGCAGTGTCCTATCCTCATAACCACCGACGGCGACCAAGCTGATGAACTCGGGCTTGCCGCGGGTGAGCGTGCCGGTCTTGTCAAACGCGAAAGTGTCGCACGCAGCCAGGCTTTCGAGTGCGGCGCCCCCCTTGATTAGGACGCCGTGCCGTGCCAGCCAGGCCATGCTGGCCAGCATCGCGGCCGGCGTCGCCAGGACCAGGCCGCACGGGCAAGCCACGACCAGAACGGCCACCGTGCGCGACCAGACGTCGGGCCAGCCGGCGAGATACCCGATGACGAGGGTCGCCCCGGCGATCAGCTCGACCAGGGGCAAGAAGTAGCGCGCCAACCGGTCGGCCGTCTTTTCCAGTCGCGCCTTCCGGCGTCTCGCCTGGGCGACCATCCGGAGCACCTGGCCGAACGTCGTTTCGCCGCCTACCTTCTCGGCGACGACCTCAATGGCGCCGAACTGGTTGATGGTCCCGGTGAAGACCATGTCCTCGGGGCCCTTGTCGACCGGCAGCGACTCGCCGGTCAACGCGGACTGGTCGACGGTCGACCGGCCCGACAGGATCCGACCGTCGACGGCGATCCGCTCACCTGGCCCGACGAGCACACGATCACCGATCGCGACCTGATCCGCGGGGACCTCGACCTCCTGGCCATCACGGCGCACGCGTGCGGTGCGCGGGGTCTGCTCGACGAGCCGGCCCAGGCGCGCGCCGGGTGCGAGAGAAGGTCCACGCCTCGAGGACCTCGCCCAGCAGGGCGATGAAGACGACCTCGGCCGCGACGAATGGCTGACCGATCACCAGGGCGGCCAGGCTCGCCTGTGCCAGAGCCAGGTCGGCCCCGATCCGTCGTTGCAACAACGATCGGAGCGTACCGTAGACGATGTAGACGGCCCCCAGTACCGCCGCGATCATCGTGAACGACAGACCTAGTGGAAGCCGAAGGCCGCCCCAGCCCATCGCGCCCAGCAACACGTCAACCCCTATCAGGATGCCCAGCAACGCCGTGAACGCGATGAGCGCGCGCTCGTCGGGTGCGGTATCCGCCAGGGGGACGCCGAAGGCGCCCACCTGAACATGGTGCGTGTCGTCCGGTCTATACTCGCGGTGCATGCGTCTTGTCGGCTGGTGGGAGAGAATTCGATGGCCAGCGGCCAGTCATTAGTATCCAGGGGCCCGGCGCCCGTGACCAGTGAGAACCGGACTCTTCTCACCAAGGGGCTTGTCCGAATACCTCATACAGAGTCCTGCATGCCTCGTTGGTCCACACCCCGCTTTGATCAACTCGACAAAGGACGATGGAACGCCGACTCGTGTCAAATTGACGGTCAGCTCTGGATCGAGTTAGGGTCGTTGGAGCCCGGTTCCTGAGTCACGGATTGGACCCAGGCATCGAGGTGTCCGGGGTCGAGCTCGTCCTTCACGATCGTTCTGGGCTCCACGTTCGCGCCGGGACGCGTGAAGATTCGACGGAGCGGAATCAGCCAGCGTACCAGAGAGATGAAGAACATCGCACCGAGGCCGATCAGCGTCCATCTCAAGGTCGAACCCATCCCCTGGTTATCCGCCTCGGCGGAGTCACCGGGTTCCCAGCCAATGCGGCCGATGAGGACCGGTGCCCCGCGCACAGGTCGCCGGCCTCGTACTTCATGACCTTGAGAAAGTAGCCGTTGAAGACGACGCGCTCGGAGATGTTCGGGCTGATCGGAAATCCCTTGGGGACGTCCTCGAAGACACACTGATACGGAACCCGCCGCGCTTCGGGCGTGAGGATCGATGCCTCGTAGAGCCAGCCGGTCTTGCTGAGCTTGGAATCTTGTCGGATGACGCGAAGCGCCGTGCCGGCCAGGTGAATCGGAACGCCTCGGTAGTGCTCCGGTCGCTCCCAGAGGTGCGTGGCGAGGACGTCGCGGCGGCTCTCGCCGGCCAGGTCGTTCGGTGTCCTGGTCCGTACTCGGTCCAGAAGCCGGGCGAACCCCGCATTATCGCGGAACGACATCGGCGTCCAATCCGTGACCGTCTCGAAATCGATCGAACGATCGGCGACAACCGGTTCGGGCGGTTCTGTGGCCCTGAGCGGCGGCTCGGGCAGCTTGGGCTGCTGCTGCGCAGTAGTACCAGAACCCGACCCAACCACCGATCAAGATGACCGACAATATCACCAGGCGAGAGAATTCCGAGCCGCGGAAGAATGACGAGGAACGCTCCACGATCGATCACTCCTCGATAGCCTACGCCTGTCAGCCTTCCTCACCCGGAACCAGTTCGTCGAAGCTCACCTTCGGCTCCTTCTTGGCGCGGACGAACGCGTTGGAGAAGGCATTGATGACCTTCATCAACTCCGAATACTTGAGGCGTGGGTTGACCTTGAGCAAGGTCTGATCGAACGGTAAGTTCGGATCCTGGAAGTACTTGTCCAGTTCCTTTTCCAATGCCGACGGATCCGTGGGGATCGTCTGCTCGCCGACCTGAATCTGTCCCAGACTTCCGCCCGCTCCGGCCCTGAGGATCGTCGGCAGCGTCCGCAGCGATGCGGGCAGCTTGTCGGACGCCGCCTCGGCGGGTGCCTCCGCCGTGATCGACGTCGCCGGTTGCGGGGGCAGCAGGTTCATCACAAACTGGCCTTCGGACGGCATCGGCCGGTACGTGAGGACGAAAAACGTCAGGAGCTGGAAGGCCATGTCCAGCATCGGTGCGACCGGAATCGTGGGTTCTTCGGCTTGTCGCTTCTTCTTCTTGTGACGCAAGGCTCGTACTCCCGCAAAGGGTAATCGATCGGGGGATCGAGCGAACTAACCCGCATTCATCGCCTTGAGCGCAAACTTACGGAACCCGTTCGCCTGACAAGCCTTGATCAGGCCAAGCACGGAGGAAAACGACGTCTCCTTGTCGGCGCGGAGCACGATCGTCGTCGGCAGGCTTCCCGAGGCGTCCAGTTTGATGCCGCCCGCCTTGAGATTGAGCTTGACCAGGTCGGCCTGATGCTTGATCGTCTGAATGGCTTTGTGGAGGGGCTGGACCTCGCCGCCCATGAGTAGGTGGCCATCCTGGTCCACGTTGAGGACCAGGCGATCCTCGACGTGCGATTCATCCTCGATCGGCCGGGCCGAGCCGGCCACGGGAAGGCGAATCCGTTGGTCGTAGTTGTCGTTGCTGAAGTTCATGACCAGCATGAAGAACGTGATCAACTGGAAGACCACATCGAGCAGTGGCGTCAGATTGGGCTCGGCCTTGAGCTCGATGCTCGTCGATCCGGCCATGGCAACACCTCCGGACGATGGGGTCAGGCCGTCTTGGCGGCCTTGGCCGCGGCGACGAGAGAGTTGATGGTCCGATCGGCAACGCGGGTCGCCTCCATGGTCATCTGGGCGATCCGATTCCGGAAGAAGGCGAAGAAGAAGATCGCCGGGACCGAGAGCGAGACGCCCTCCAGCGTGATGAACAGCGCCGTCGAGATGCCCTGGGCGACCTGATCCGGCCGAGGTTGGGCGCCGGCGGCCATGGCGATCTCCTTGAAGCTCATGATCATCCCCCAGATCGTGCCGACCAGCCCGATCATCGGCCCGAGTGTACCGATGATGGCCAGGTAGCTGATCCGCATGTCCATGCTGGTGACGATCTCGTCGGATGCCTCGAGCATGGCCTCTTTGGCCTCGCTCCGTCCATTGGGAAGGTTGGCGATCCCGGTCCGGACCAATCGTGCCAGATAGGAATCGTTGTCCTTGCAGGCGTCGTAGGCATCCTGGAACTTCTTGTCACGAATCGCGCCTTCGAGCCGGTCGAACCAGGGGCGCCGGCACGGCCTCGCTGACTCGCAATTCCATGAATAGGCGAATCACCAGTGCGGTGAAATAGATGGACAGCAGCAAGAGGAACGCCCCGATCGGTCCGGAGGAGCGCACTGCCAGGGTGAGCAGGTTGTCCGGCGGCTTGGAACCCGCATCACCGGCCGCGGCGGGTGCGGCGGGATTGGCCGTCGGTGCCGCGTCAGCACCTCCCGGCGCGGGGTTCTCGTCCTTGGGTGCGGGCGCTCCTTCGCCTCGGGGGCCGGAGCCTTGCCCGGCTCCTGGGCATGGACCCGTCCGATTTCGCTGGCAGCCATCCCCGCCAGCAGGCCGCTGAGAATCGTGAATACTATCCACCGCCGTCCGGAGATCCCGGCTCGTCGGGAATGCAAGAGCTGCCACATCGAAGAAGTCTCCACCGACAGGAACCAGATCACCCAGGCCCGGAGCGACACCGAAACCCTTAGGAATACGGCTGCGACCACGATCAGTGACTTCAATCATGCTCGCCCGGGTCGCCCCGAGGGTGCGAGCCGTTGCGACACCTTCGACATCCCGGGACTATCCCGAGCGATTTCCCAGCTCACGCGGATTCCTGAGGTTTCCTGGCGAGTCCGCCGAGCATCGACCTGGGCGGCCCGAGGGTCCTTGCGGGTCGTCCGGACGCGCTCCCGCCCAACCAGTATGATCCAGGGCGCTGGGATAACGTGAGATAAGCTTAGCCTTTACTATCCGACGGAAGTGGCGCGGTGTCAACTCCCGATACGCGGGCCCTCTCCGTCCTTCCTGGTAGGGGTTTCTTCGAGGATTCCGGGAGTGAACTTCGTCCGGCTCGGACCCCTCTGGCCATGTAGTTTGGGGAATGCCGTCTGGATCTCGGGTTGCTCCTGCGACGGGAACCGGAAATGATGGAGACGTGCGACTGCGCGGGGCAGGCGGCCCATCCGGGAGGTATTTCCCGCTGGCGCCGGCTCCAGAATGAAGGACCCGATCATGACCTCGCTCGTCATCGTGTGTTGCCTCGCCTGGAATCTGGACGGTCCACAATCGCCCGCGTCCGGCTCGACACCAGGACCCAAACCGGCCGACGTCGTTACCTCGCTGGAGACCGTCATGGCCGAAGCGATCGCCAAGGCCGAGCCGTCCGTGGTCGCGATTCACCGGGAAAAGGCCGGGAACCCCGGGGAGACCCAGGCGGTCCGTGGTCGAAAGCCGGCCCATTTGTTGCGGGAACCGACCGAGCTGGATGTTCGGCTGCGCCGGCCGTCGGACCCCGATGACTTTATCTCGTTCGATTACGGCGCGGGAGTCGTCATTGGCACCAAGGGCCAGATCCTGACCGCGTTTCATGTCGTACGCGGTGCGGCCAGCTTGAAAGTCCGCGCAACGGGACACCGGTGGTTCTATGCAGAGGTCATCGCCGCGGACCCCCGTAGTGACCTGGCGGTGATCGCTCCCCGTGCGCTCCCCGGAGTGGAGCCTCCACGCTTGAAGCCGCTGGCGATCGGCGATGCCTCGCGGCTCCGCAAGGGTTCGTTTCTGATCGCATTGGGCAACCCGTTCAACGCGGCGCGGGATGGGAGCCCCTCGGCGAGCTGGGGCATCCTGTCCAACCGGGCCCGACGTCTCGATGTCGACCTCGACGATCCCGCGGATAGCATGACTCGCAAGAACCCTCGACTTCAGAACTATCCGACCCTCCTTCAGCTCGACTCCAAGCTGAATCTCGGCATGAGCGGAGGCGCGGTGATCAATCTCAGCGGAGAGCTCGTCGGTGTGACCACGACGGCCTCGAGTCCCGCGGGATTCGACTCCCAGGCGGGTTATGCCATCCCCATGGACAGGATCGGGCCGCCGCGCCGTCGAGACCCTCAAGGAAGGTCGTGAGGTCCAGTATGGACTCCTCGGAATCCAGGCCGATCCCAATCACACCAACCGCGTCGATAAAGTGCAGCGGAACACACCAGCCTCGCTGGGAGACCTCCAGGTCAACGATGAGATCATCGCCGTCAACGACGTGCCGGTGACGGATTTTGATTCCTTGATCCTGGCGATCAATGTTTTTCCCCCCGGCGAGCCCGTGCGGTTGAAGATTCGCCGTGCCGATGCGGTGATCGAGAAGGCCATCGTACTGGCCAAATTTCCTGTCAACGGTGAGATCATCGCCACCAACCGGCCCCGCCCCTGGCGCGGGCTGCGCGTGGACTACTCCACCGGGCGAAACTACCAGGCGATCGCTCCGGGATTCCTGGAGGAGCCCTTGGCGGGCGTCGTCGTAACCGAGGTCGAGGACGGATCGCCGGCGTCTTCCGCCGGTCTGAGGAAAGGCCAGTTGATCCAGAAAGTCGCGAAGCGCCCTGTGCCGACCCCACAGGCATTCGCCGAGGCCGTCGAGGGCCAAGACGGGCCAGTCGTGCTCGACACCGACCACGGCACCATGACCGTGGGGAAATAGTTTGAAGGACCAACCGTGAAAACCGACGAACTTCGCGAAGCGTTCCTCGATTTCTTCGTCTCCAAGGGCTGCGTGCGCCGGCCCAGCGATGTCCTCGTGCCGAATGATGACACCGTACTGTTCACCCCGGCCGGGATGAACCAGTTCAAGCAGGAGTTGATGGGCCTGGGTGATCCCAGCTTCAAGCGGGCGACGACCTGCCAGAAGTGCCTGCGCACCGGCGACATCGAGAACGTCGGCAAGACTGCGACCCACGAGACCTTTTTCGAGATGCTGGGGAATTTCAGCTTCGGCGACTATTTCAAGCGCGAGGCGATCCATTGGGCCTGGGAGTTCCTCAGAGGGATCCTGAAGATACCGGCCGACCGACTGACCATCACGGTCTACCTCGACGACGACGAGGCCTACAAAATCTGGCACGACGAGATCAAAGTCCCGGCTAACCGGATTACCCGGATGGGCGAGGACGACAACTTCTGGCCCGCCGGCGCTCCGACCCACGGACCCAACGGTGTTTGTGGTCCTTGCTCGGAGATCTTCTATCACGGCAGCGGCCCGAAGGAGGTCGAGATCTGGAACCTGGTCTTCACGCAGTTCAACCGCATCGGTCCCGGGCAGCTCGAGCCGCTGCCCGAGTAAGAACATTGACACCGGCATGGGGCTGGAGCGGACCGCGGCCTGTCTTCAGGGTGTCTCGACGGTATTCGAAACTGACATCTTCCGGCCAATCGTCGCGACCGTGGCCGAGGCACTGGGCGTCCATTATGACCGCGAGCTTCCGGATGGGGTCCGCATCCGCCGCATGGCCGATCATAGCCGGGCGCTGGCGTTCTGCATCCATGAGAATGTCCAGCCCGGGGCGAACGAGCAGGGGTATGTCATCCGCCGATTGCTCCGGCGTGCCGTCCTCGACGCTTACCAGATGGGCAGGCGCGAGCCGTTCCTGTACAAGATCACGCCCGTCGTGGCCGATGTGATGAGCCGCCCCTACCCGGAGCTGGCCGAGAGCGTCAGCCGCATCCAGACGACCGTCAGGCAAGAAGAGGAACAATTCCTCCAGTTGCTCGAGAACGGCCTGCGGCTCCTGGACGACATCTTCCGGAAAACGACGGCGTCGGGCGCGGAGATGATCTCCGGAGAGGATGCCTTCACGCTCCATGCGACCCACGGCATCCCGATCGAGATCGTCGAGAGCCTGGCCACCGATCGGAATCTGCGGGTCGATCGGCCCGGATTCGAGACCGCACTCAAGGAGCATCAGACGCGATCGCGCGGGACGACCGGAGCCGCCGACGTGTTCGCCACGGGCCCACTCGATACCCTGAAGAAGGAATACCACCACGGCAGCGAATTCGTCGGCTACGCGCACGACTCATGAAGATGCGCGCGTCATCGGCATCCTCGAGCAGAACCGGCTGGCCGAGTCGGCCCGGGCCAATGGCGGGACCTCGCTGGCATTGATCCTCGATCGAACGCCGTTCTACGGCGAGGCCGGCGGCCAGGTGGGCGATACGGGGACGATCCGGAGCGATCGGTTCACCTTTCGAGTGCTGGATACGAAGAAAGAAAGCCAGTTTGCCCTGCATATCGGTCACGTGGTCGAGGGGCAGGTCACGGTGCAGGAGAAGGTGCACGCCGGGGTCGATGCCGACCGGCGCGATGCGATCCGCCGCGCCCATACGGCCACCCACCTGCTGCATCATGCGTTGCGAACCATCCTGGGCAAGCACGCGCAGCAGGCCGGCAGCAAGGTCGAGCCCGACCGCCTGCGCTTCGATTTCGCCAACCCCGAGGCGGTCGGCCGCGAGCGGCTCCGAGCGATCGAGGACGCCGTCAACGAGCGCGTGCTCGCCGCCGCGGCCGTGAGCTGGTCGCTGATGCCGATCGAGCAGGCCCGGGCCCAGGGCGCCATGGCGCTCTTCGGGGAGAAGTACCCGGACATCGTCCGCGTGGTCCAGATGGGTGACTTCTCGCGCGAGCTCTGCGGCGGCACCCACCTCGACAGCGTGGGACAGGTCGGCCTCTTCAAGATTGTCGGCGAAGAATCGGTCGCGGCGGGAACTCGTCGGATCACGGCAATCACCGGCAAGTCCGCGCTGGAGCTTGTCCGCCAGGAAGAGGAGATCCTCGCCGAGCTGGCCTCGAGCCTCCGCGTACCGACGGGCCAGATCGGCCAGCGCGTGGCCAGCCTGCTGGAGGAGATCAAGACCCTCAAGAAGCAGGCGGGCGAAAGGCGTCCCGAGAAGGCGCAAGCGGTCTCGGCCGATGACCTGCTCGCCGAGGCCAAGGAGATTGGGGGCACGACGGTGGTGGTTCAGTCGCTCGGCAGCGCGACGCCGGACGAGATGCGGCAGTTGATCGACGTCCTGCGTCGGAAGCGGGAGACGCGGCTGGCCGTGCTGTTGGCCTCGTCGGCCGACGGAAAGGTCCAACTGGTCGCCGGACTATCGCGCGATCTCGTCGAGGACGGTCTCCACGCGGGCAACTGGCTCAAGGAGGTCGCGCCTATCGTGGGCGGCGGCGGCGGTGGGCGCCCCGAGCTGGCCTCGGCCGGCGGCAAGTCGCCCGAACAGATCCCCGCGGCCCTGGAAAAGGCCGTCCTGGGCATCAGCGGGCGCCTGGTTACAACAGGCGGATCGGGCCGCGTTCCTGGTGACCACTGACTACCGGCCGCTGTCTACTTGGCCGGAGCGCACGCCTGGAACGGATCGTCGGGAGCGAGACAAGAATCGCGATGGGAGCAAGCCCAGAAGGTCGGGGAGGAGGGGCCTCGCGGTAAGTCCCACTCCCAGTGCAAGTCCGCATACGGTGATGAGAAAATTGGGAACGATCCGGTCGGTGCGTTCGGAGTCGCGGGCCGAAGTCACCACGGCCGAGATGTCGGCCATCTCGTGATCTTTCGCGGCGACGACCGCCAGGCTCCCGATGCCTTGCAGCGATCCCGGGAGAGTGACCAGCAGCGAAGCGAGATCGGCGTCCTGGTTTCCGACGTCGGCGCCCGTCACTTTGAGTGGGAATGCTCCGAGTCCGGCCAATGCCACACGCGTACCATCCGAGGTACCGCCGGATGCCCGTTCTGAGGCCAACGCTGACGCCGATTCCTGGACCTCCGCGTCATCCGGGGTCCGCAGTACGGCAGCGCCGGCATCGTCCGAGTCCGACTCCTCGATGAACTGGAAGAGTGCCCGCTCATGGCGATCCACCGGCGGGGCCGGATCGGCGAGCAGAGTGGCCAGGATGGGTCCGAGCGGGGACGAGCTTCGCGATACCAGTGGTCCAGTTCCCACCCCGAGGTCGGCGCTCGCCTTGAACGTCTCTCCGGAATCCGCGGGATCCTTGGTCGGCGGGAGAACATTCCCCGGATTCACGACGATCGTTTGCGCCTGGTTCTCTCCTTCGGAGTTCGACGAATCGGCCGGGTCGAGAGCGTTCCCTCCCTGCCCGGTCAGGGAGCTGCTATTCAGGGTCCCGATCCCCGACCCCAGTTGTCCGGGGAGCGCACCGAGTATCGCGATCCCCCCGGTGGAACTCACGGCAGCGGTCACGTCCTGACGCTGGATATCCATCATGAAGGGCAGTGCCGAGCCCAGGGTCTGGGGTGACGTCGTCACGGTCCCCGCCCCTGAGCTGCTCTTCAAGGGAAGCGATACCTGCACGAGCAGGTTCCCGCCCGTCGGCGCGTCCTCGAGTGCAACGGTCAACGACCGGACCGGATACGTCGCCGGTCCATTGACATTGAACGGACCCAACTGGGCGATCGGGTCGCCCTCCTCGTCTTCCAGCACCATCTCTTCGACGACCGGCATCGCCCCCGGGTCGTCAACGGTCATGGAGTGCAGGCTTACTCCGACCGCCTCGGTGGCAGGGCCGACGGGGATCAAGACCGACATGGAGGTTTCAGTGCTGTCCAGAGTCGAGACAACTTGTACGTGGCGATCTTCGGGTATTCCTGCCAGGCTAACCTCGTCACCACCCGATGCACCGAAAACCGGAGTCGTGGCCACGACTCCCGAACTCGATACGGGCACTCCCGGCGGCGGGGGAGGCCAACTGAGGGGATCCGAGATGGTCCCGTAACCCGCATCCGTCTCCAAAGCGGGATCGACGATCACAACCGGGGCGAAGGACTCCTCATCGAGCGGAGACGTGGAGTACCCCGCCACGGTCATGTTCGGACCGGGCATCCCTCCGACTCCCGACGAGGATTTGCTCGTACCTCCGATCGCCGGAGGCGAGTCGAGCGCAACGGTTCCCGAGATCCGCAGGCCGGGCACGTCGTCGGCCGGGAAACCGGTCTCCATCATCGTTGACGCGAGATTCACGGGTCCTTCGATGACCTTAACCGGACTGACCGCCCGCGTCGTATGGGAGACCAAGGGAACGATCACAATCGGGGAGCGTGGGAACTCGTGTTCCGAGACCAGGAGTATCTTCGAAAGTGAGCTGGCGGCGGAGAGGAGGACGCGCGGTTCCAGAGTTTCGATGGCGGACAACCAGGGCGCGGACCGAGTCGCACTCAAGCCATGACGGGTACGCGAACCCGGATCGGGTCCCTTGCGGGCTCGTTTTCCATCGTCTCGACCCTGGAATGGCACTTCAGTCTCCGACTCTTCCGTGAATGGTCCACCTCGTCACGAATCACTCCGCAATCCTGTTCGAATAGAGTTTCTGCAAACCCCTGATGTCTTAGATACAGGAACTCCACTGTTGTGTCATCTCGAAATAAGGCGACGCACGGCGACACATTATTCCTAAAAATCCCACCACCACCAAGTACTGAACCTCAATTCATGCAATAAAATGCGTGCATGGATACAGAATGGCGTTGATCCTTGCGATGCCCATTTCTAGCAATTCGCTCGGCCAACCTCGATTTCACACACTCGTGATGACTCGGTCGCAATGCGAAGGCACGCCGGAGCGTGATGCTGCGGCATCTTCAGGCCGAGTTCGTCTTTCTAACGGGAAATGAGACCAGGGAATACGATGAGAGTTCCAGTCGCGGGCCGTTCCGCTGGGCTGGTTTCTCACTCGATGCAATCATCGAACGCTTTGGAACGGCGGAGGAGGACAACGTAATCGATCCGCATCTCCACGCGGATACGGGCGAACTTTCCCGTTTGGGACAAAGAAAAAAGGTCTTCGTACGTCAAGTCTGAAGGAAAGCCGGAATCTGGCGCGGAGCAACTCCGAAGGATTTCATCGGTCTCGGGAACCAATTCTGACTTGAGGGGCTCAAAACCGCGGAGGGAGAGGTAGAATCGCTGGCGGGTTGTGTGATTGTGAGATCGGTGGGCCCGCCGCCCCTTCCTCCCATGGAGTTCCTTGGCAGGCGACCGGGTCGTGCCCTTCGGAACTGTAATTCCTGACACTTCAAGGATTTTCAGCTTGAACAAGGTCCTCGACCGAAGCTGAGACTGCTTCCCGAAGGACCCAGGCCATCCACCCGTCGTGCTCAACTTTTGATGGAGGCAGCAACCGTGAGACGACTAATCGGGCCGAGAATCCCCGTCGGGGCCGCCTGGATCATGCTCGTGGGTTTGGCGGGTTTGCGGTCGGGAGCGTTCGAGGTCGATCCCGGGGTTGCATTGCCGGCCGTCGTAACGGCCAGGAGCGCAATCGACCCGGCAGCACCCACGATCCCTGCGGAACTCGTGGCCGCGATGCAGGAAGGCCGTTATGAGGACGCGCGTCGGGCCTTGATCGGATTGGGCGAGAACGCGAAGGACGCGAACGATCGGGCGTATTTCGGCTACCTCCGAGGGATTGCGGAACGACTCGCCGGGAATCGCGACGCCGCCCGAGAAACGCTCCGGTCGGCGCTCCAGGCCGCGCCCGTGACCCGATGGGAAGCCAAGATCCGCTTCGAGCTGGCGGGGATCGAGCTGGCCTCGGGGAACCTGGCCGCCGCCGAGCAGTTGACCCGCTCCGAGGCCGAACGACTGCTGGCCGGCGACCGCAAGGACCGGCTGGCCGAGGTCTACCATGCGTTTGCACGCCGCTTACTGGAACCGGACGATCCTTTGGTCAGGGCCGATCCCAACGCGGCGTACGAGCTGCTCGACCAGGCACGCGACCTCGCCAAGAGCCCGGCCCTGCGCGCCACGTTCCTTTTCGCGATGGGTCGAGCCAGTCTCGCAGCCGGGAACTTCGGTCGAGCGATCGAGAACTTCCAGGCCTATCTGGCAGACTACCCCGCAGGAGCCGACCGGCTCACGGTCCGGTTGCGGCTGGGCGAGGCACAGCAGAAAGTCAATCAGCCCCTCCCCGCACGACTGACCTGGACCGACCTGTCGCGGGATATCGAGCGTCTGAAGCCGGCCGATCGGACGCCGGCCATCGACGCGATCCGCGCGCAGGCTCTTTCCGAGATCCCCTCCACTTACGGCATACCCAATCCGCCCGACGATACGAGCCTGAACCTGGGGGTGGCAACCCTCGAACGATTCCTGGCTGCCGTGCCCGCGCATCCTCGCGCGGTTCAGGCTGCTTTCGAGATTGGCTCCGCCTATCAGGTCCGCGGCAAGGATAACCAGGCGCTCGATGCGTTCACGCGATTCCTCAAGGAGGAGGGGTTCAAGATCGAGACCGACGAGGCGCGGCGCGATTGGGCCTCGCTGTCGATGGCGGCATCCTACCGGGTCGGAGCGATCCTCCAGGGACAGCAGAAGTTCGCCGAGGCGATCGCGGCGTGGAAGGGCTATCTCGCCCGGTTCCCCAACGGGCCGCAGAGCGCCGATGCCCAGCGGGCCATCCTCACCGCGCAGCTCATGATCGCCCAGGATCACCAGGGTCGCAGTCACTTCGCCGAGGCCCGCGCGGCCTGGTCGGAATTCGTCGCTCAAAACCCACTCGACTCGCGCGTTCCCGCGATCCTCTACCTGATCGGCCATAGTTTCGAGAAGGAAAAGCAATGGGACCGGGCGATCGCCGCCTGGGAGACCTTGACCAGCAAGTTCCCGGATAGCGAGCCGGCGGCCCACGCCCAGTACCAGACGGCTGCGATCTTCGAGACGGAGAAGGGCGATCCGGCCGAGGCCATCGAGCGCTTCAAGAAGATCACCGTCGAGCCCTGGCGATCACAGGCGCTCCGGCGGATCGACGTGATGGAATCGAAGTACCTGGTTGTCATCACACCGCGCACCTTCCGATCGGGCGAAGAGGCCCACCTCAAGATCACGTCGCGGAACATCGAGACGCTCAGCTTCACCGCGTACAAACTCAGCGCCGAGGCTTACTTCCGAAAGAAGAACGAGCTGGCGAACGTCGAGACGCTCGACATCGGTCTCGTCGCGCCGGACGCCTCGTGGTCGGTCCCGGTCCCCGGATATGCCAGGTACAAGCCGATCGAGAAGACCTACGACCTGAAGAAGCTGGAGCTGCCGGGTGTCTACGTCGTCAAGGTGACCGACGAGAAGTCGTTCCAGGCCACGACACTGGTGATCGGCAGCGATCTGGACGCGATCGTCAAGACGTCGCGCGACCAGGTCCTCGTCTTCGCCCAGGACATGAAGACCGGAAAGGGCCGCGCCGGTGCACGGGTGCTGGTCGCCGACAACGGTCAGGTCGTGCTCGAGGCGACGACCGGCCAGGACGGCATCCTGCTCCGCAACTGGGATTCGCCCCGCGAGCTGAACCGAAAGTTGACCTATCTGGTCCTCGACGGGCCGCACGTCGCCGGCTCGCACCTGACCGTGCCGAACCAGGTCGCCCAGGGGCTGAGTCCCCGCGCCTACATCTACACCGACCGGCCCGCCTATCGACCGGGCCAGAAAGTCTCGGTCCGCGGCGTCGTGCGGGAGATCCGGAACAGCCAGTATGCCAATATGCCGAAGGCCGTCTATCGGTTCGAGGTCGCCGACAGCCGCGGCCGGATAATCGTGGCCCGGTCGATCACCCTCTCGGAATACGGGACGTTCCACGAAACGCTTCCGCTCGACACGGCCGCCCCGCTGGGCAGTTACCGCGTCACGGTATCGCAGCCGGGCAAGAGCGTCTTCTCGGGGAGCTTCGAGGTCCAGTCGTACCAGCTCGAACCGATCGACCTGACCTTCGACGTGAAGCAGAGTGTGGTCTACCGCGGCGAGACGGTCCAGGTTGACCTCGTCGCTCGCTATCAATACGGCGCACCGCTGTCATCTCGGCCGATCGAGATCGGCCTCCCCGACGGCCGCACACTGCACGGCACGACCGACGCGGTGGGTAAGTATCACGTCGAATTCTCGACCGAGGGATTCGCCGAGGAGCAAACCTTGCACCTCACCGCCCGGCTGCCGCAGGATAACGTGGCCGCCGAGGCCCACGTGCGGCTTGCAATCCGCGGATTCGAGATCAGCGTGAGCACGCCCCGCGGCGTTTACCTCGACGGCGAATCGTTCCTGCTCCAGATCGTCACGACAGACGCCCAGGGCAGCCCGATCGGCGAGTCCCTCTCGGCCACGTTGATCAAGCAGGTCAACGTCGACGGACGCACCACCGAGCGCGACGTCACGAGCAAGACCATTGCGACCGACCCCAAGACCGGCCGCGGCTCTCTGACCTTCCGCTCCGACGATTCCGAGGGAGGCCATTACATCCTCCGCGTCGCGGGGACCGACCGGTTCGGCACCCCGATCGTCGCCGATCGATTGATCTTCATCTCCGGCAAGGAGGACGAGACCAAGCTGCGGCTCCTGACCGACCGTCAAAGCTACAAGGTGGGTGAGGAGGCGCGCGTCAACCTGCACAGCCGCGGGCGGTCCGGCACGGCGCTCCTGACCTGGGAGGCCGACCGCATCCTCTCCTACCGCATCGTGACTCTCAAGGACGGTGATAACCCGCTCGCCTGGCCGATCGACGGCGCCCAGTTCCCCAACTTCACGCTGACCTCGACGCGAATGTGGCATAACGAGTGCGATCAAGCGAGGCTCGACATCGAGGTCGTGCGCGACCTCCGCGTCACCGTCAAGCCAGCCAGGGCGGTCGTGAGGCCGGGCGAGCCGGTCGAGCTGGACATCACGGCCGCCGACCAGCTCGGCCAGCCCGTCTCGGCCGAGCTCTCGATCGCGATGGTCGACCAGTCGCTCCTGCGCCTCTTCCACGACCGGCTCCCGGAGATCGGTCCGTTCTTCTACAGCCAGACCCGTACCGGATCCTTCTCCACCGAGGCGACGAACACGTTCGCTTATCGGCCGGACACAGTCGGTGTGTCACAGGCGGTTGTCGAGGAATCAGCGCGTGAGCAAGCCAGGGTGGCCAATGCGGGCGCACGACGGCAGTACTTCGCTGCGGGCGGGAGACAGGGGTTCTTCAATGAGGTCGCCCCAGCGCCCCTAGCCCCTGCGCCGACGCCCGCCGAGGCTGCTCCGGTTCCTGGAAATTCGCCTGCACCCGCGCATGGGCATGATGGGAGGAATGGGCGGCGGGGTCGGCGGCAGGGCCATGAGCGGTGAGGATGCGACAAAGAGCGTTCCTCTCGCCGTCGATCAAGAAGGCCTGGGTGACAATCAGAGCGCAGAAACTCGCTGGGGTCCAATTTGCGAGAAACTTCAATGATCTTTCCCGGGATCGCTCGCAAGGGCGTCGCTCCACCTTCGCCGTCCAGAAACCGGACGATCCTCGATCCCCGCGCGAGCGATACGTGGAATCGGCCTACTGGAACCCGGCTGTTGTCACCGGCAAGGACGGCAAGGCGCGGGTCACGTTCCAGGCCCCCAATGCACTCTCCGAGTACCGGATCACGGCGCGAGGCATCACCGGCGCCGACACCCTGGCCGGGCAAACCACATCGTCCCTGACGGTCCGCCAGGACTTCTTCGTTGACTTGAAGGTTCCCACCGCGCTGACTCAGGGGGACAAGCCGCGTTTCATCGCGCAAGTCCACCATACGGGCGTCAAGGGCCAGCTCGCGCTGCGCCTGGCGACTTACGCCGGTGGCCGCGACGACGTGTTTCCCAGGATGCTCGAACTCAAGGGCGACGGAATCGACGAGGTCCTGTTCGAACCGTATGAAGTGCCCGATGGTGATACGCTTCGATTGACCCTCACCGGCGCCGTCGGCGACCTGAAGGATGAGCTGGTCGTCGAGGTCCCGATCCATCCCTGGGGCATGCCGGTTTACGCCTCGGCATCGGGGACCGGCCGCGAGAGCACGACCGTCTTCGTCGGACTGCCGGCGGGTCGGACGTATGAAAATCCCGACATGCTGATTGCGCTCTCTCCGACGATTCGCCGAATGTTGATCGAGATGGCGTTAGGACGCGACGCCAATCTCTATCAGCTCCTGATCAACATCGATGAGCACAGCTTGAACGCCACGGCGCGGGTCATCCCGCCGCCGAGCAACACCACGGCGGATCGTGCCGCGGACCTGGTGGGGGCGACCTCGGTCTTGCGCTATCTCCACGATGCCCGCGCCACTGCAGCACCGGAAGCCCAGCGCCTGACCGAACGGATCCAGGGATTGGTCGCCGAATTGATCGCGGCCCAGAATCCCGACGGCGGTTGGCCGTGGGTGGCCGCCCCTCCGCCGCTCTCGATCGTGAATCGACCGGATCAGTCGCTACAGAGCGACCGGCTGTCCTCCGCGGCGGTCGTCTGGCGCTGGCCTCGGCCGAGCCGCTGGGACTCTTGACCGATCCCAAGGTGCTCGACCAGGCGCTGACTTATCTCAAGCAGGAATTCGCCCGGGTCAACGGCAGCGATCTCGAGACCCGTGCCGCGTTGCTGCACGCCTTGAGCACGCGACGCGCGGCCAGCTTCGAGGCGGCCAACAGCTTGAACCGGCTCCGGAACAACCTGTCGAGCCCGGCCCTGGCGTACCTGGCGTTGACCTTCGCCAACCTGGACCGTGCCTCGATGGCCGGCGAGCTGCTGGACATCCTGGGACCGCGTGCCAAGACGGAAACCGTCGCGCCCGGCCTGAGGCCCCGGATCTACTGGGAAGCCCCCGGCCGATCTCCGATGGTCCGTGGTACCGCCGAAACGACGGCCCTCGTCAGCCTGGCTTACGCCCGGGTCCGCCCCCAGGCCAACGAGATGGACCGGAGCATCGACTGGCTCCAGGCTCACCGTGTCGCGAATGGGTGGCTCCCCCACAAGGCCAAGGGGCCGGCACTCACCGCGCTGGCGACGTATTACGGCCGCGCCGAGGGCGCCGAGGATCGTTATCGCCTGACTGTGACCGTCAATGACAAGCCGCTCACGGTGATCGACGTGCTGGGAACCGCCCAGGAAAAGGTCGTCGCCGTCCCACGCACCAACCTGGAGGTCGGAAAGCCCAACCGCATCCGATTCGAGATGGAAGGCCGCGGCGAGTTCGGATATGCCGTCACGCTCGCCGGATTTACTCGTGAATTCGCTCCCGACCAGGATCGCAACGGCCGTGTGGCGTGGATCGATCGCCGCGTCTATTATCCAGCGCCGCCGGAGCTCGATGGCAAGGTCTTGCCGGTCGGCTTCGGGGTCGCGGTCAATCCCAACACATTCGAGAACATCGCCAGCCAGGTCGGTGTGGGCGGAAGAGCCCAGATTGCCGTCACCGCATTCCGGAACATCCCCTGGAACGTTCCCGAGTGGGAGCGCGACTACCTCGTGGTGCAGGAACACTTGCCTGCCGGCACGACCTTGATCGAGGGTTCCGTGAATACATCGGCTTCCTCCTTCGAGCTGGCCGACGGCGTGCTGACCCTCTACTTCCCGCCCGATGTCAACCCCGGGACAACCACCTACGACCTTTACGGGTATCTTCCCGGCACGTACCGCGCCTGCCCGCCTCGGTGCGCAGTGCCTACGAGCCGGGGCACTATCACATCGGCCAGCCCGGCGAGCTGCGTGTCCGGTCTCCCGGCCAAGCGAGCACCGATCCCTACAAGCCGACGCCCGACGAGTTATATGCTCGAGGCAAGGCGCACTTCGACGCCGGACGGTTCGCCGAGGCCGGCGATGCCCTCGAGTCGCTTTATGGTGGCTATACCCTCCGCGATGACATCGCGAAGGACGCGGCCCGGATGCTCCTCTTGATCAGCATCCGCGCGGGCCAGCCACGCAAGATCGTCCAGTATTTCGAGGTAGTCAAGGAGAAATCCCCCGAGCTGTTCCTCAGCTTCGACCAGTTGCTGGCGATCGGCACCGCCTATCGGGACATCAAGGAATTCGAGCGCGCCATGATCGTCTGGCGCGGGCTGATCGAGGCCAGCTACCTGGAGGATGTTCGGGTGGGCGAGCTGCTGCGCCAGCGGGGAAAGACGCTCGAGGGGATGGCCTATCTGATCGACCTGTGGCGGTCCTATCCGAACACGGCGTCAATCGAGAGCGATTTCTTCGGACTCTCCCAGGTCCTGACCCAGGCGGCGTCACGTGCGATCACCGAGCCCAATCTCCGTCGCGAGCTGGCCGCCGCCGGGATCACTCGCTCGGAGTTGCTGGTGCAATCCATTCGAATGATCCAGGTCTTCCTCGCGCAATCGCCCAGGAACCCCATGGCCGACGAGGCCAGCCTGGCCCTGGTCGGCGCGTTCATCGAGCTGGAAGACTTCAAGTCGGTGGTCCGCCTGGCCGGCCGGTTCGCCACGGTTTATCCCAAGAGCACGTACCTCGACAGCTTCCAGTACAGCGAGGCGTTGGGCGACTTCCATCTCGGCCATTATGACCGCGCGGTCGAGGTGGCCGGCACCATCGCCAGGGCGACTTACAAGGACGCCGCGGGTGCCGAGCAACCCAGCCCGAACAAGTGGCAGGCCCTCTATATCCTTGGCCAGATCTACGATGCGCGCCGTCAGCCGGCCAAGGCGCTGGAATACTACCGGCAGGTTGCCGACCGCTTCACCGACGCGGCGGGCGCCATCACCTCGTACACCCGCAAGGACCTGAAGCTTCCCGAGGTCTCCGTCGTCCGGTCCGCGGTCCGTCCCGCGGTCGCCGAGCGGACCGAACCCGCAACCCCCGTCCGCGGCGTCCTTGTCGCCAGCCTCAGGGGTGCGGCGGTCGCCGCCGATCGAGCCCCCGATCCGGGCCCTTCGCCGGGCATCGCCCTGGATTATCGCAATATCGCCCAGGTGGACGTGAAAGCCTATCCCGTCAACCTGATGCAGCTCTACCTCACCCGCCGCAACTTGAACGGGATCGCCGGCATTGACCTCGCGGGCATCACGCCGCTGGTCGAGAAAGCCGTGACCCTCGGCAATGGAGCCGACTATGGTGACAAGGCCAAGGCAATCGACCTTCCCTTGACCAAGGACGGCGGCGTATCTCGTCATGCTTCGCGGCGAGAGTCTCTACGCATCCGGGATCGTCCTGGTCTCACCGATCGAACTCGAGGTACTCGAAGACTCGGGCGCCG
Organism: uncultured Planctomycetota bacterium; assembly: GCA_963845755.1. Taxonomy (GTDB): domain Bacteria; phylum Planctomycetota; class Planctomycetia; order Isosphaerales; family Isosphaeraceae; genus CAWJTV01. The sequence goes on along the minus strand of CAWJTV010000028.1, from coordinate 79,053 downwards.
GCCGAGTTCGTGTGACGGTCCGCGATGCATCGACCAAGGACCTCCTGCCGAAAGTCCAGGTGAAAGTCATCGGGAGCGATAATCCCCAGTTCCTCTCGGGCGAGACCGACCTTCGGGGCATCTTCGTGGCCGAAGGAGTGCGCGGAGTCGTCACGGCCGTCGCGCGCCGAGGGTCGAATCAATACGCCTTCTACCGCGGCACGAGCTACGTCGGCCAATCGCTGCAGGGTCAGAATCAAGTGCCGGCTCAGCAACCAGGGCAGGGACAGACCATGCCCAATGCTTCAGCCAAAGCGGATGAATCCCTCGATGCCAATCTCCGCATGCAGAACTCGACCAATAACTTGAAGCAGATCCAGCGGCTCCAGCAACGGTTCGATCAACCGGCCGGCAATCGGAATGGTGCCGCGGCTGGTGGGTTCCGTTGAACGGGGTCGGAGTGATTCGCCCGGCTGGTCCGAGGGCCATCGGATGGACCAGCCGGTGAATCGACACCAGGGAACCACGACGGTCGCTGCATGGCGGAAGCGCTCCGCAATGCTCAAGGCGTCGGTGCGCTCGGGATCTCGCTGCGCAGTTGGAGAGGCCTCTTGAATCCGGTTCAATTATCGTCCATTCTGACAGATGAAGGGTGGGGCGATCGGCGCTCGGCGGTGAATACGCCAGACGCCCATACAAATGGACAGGCGATGTCGCCGACGCGTGCCAGGTCAGTTGAGTGCAGGCCGGCCTTGCCTGCCCACCTTGAGGCATTCGCTGGAGGTGCCCGACAATGCCAATCTTATTCATCCACGGAGTGAGCGTCCGCAAGGACGAGGTTTACTTCGCTAGCGGCAAGGCGCGGAGGAAGATGTTCGAGCAGTACGTGCTCCCCGTGACCAAGCCCCGCTATCCAAACTTCGATGTCCTGGAGGACCTTTATTGGGGTGATCTGGGTGTCCGCTTTCGCTGGGATCTCTCCTCGATGTTCGGCCTGGAGAAAGCCAAGGCAATGGGAGCAACGGGCCACGTCGAAACGACCGATCCCGCTGCCGCACTCTTCGAGTTGATCTCGATCCTGTCGAAGGACGGAACCGAGCCGGACCCGGAGACATTACCGGAGACACACGATCAGGTCGTACTCAAGGCGGCCCGAGAAGCCCCCGTGGACTTGATCCGGGCCGTGGTGGCCCCCGAGCGATGTCGCTTCGAACCGGACTTGCGGACCGTCGCCGAGACGAAGGACATGAAGGTGGACGATCGGCAAGCTGCTGAGCAGAAGGGCCAGGTCAGCGCCCTTCTGCTGATCGCCGCCGATGCCGTGGCGCAACGGCCCGAGTTCCTCGCAAAGTTGAAGACGTCGAAGACAGGGAAAGCCGCCCTCGACGCCATCGATCAGGCCATCGTGGACGAGTTAAACACGTATGAGGAATCCGCCGGAGCGGTCGCCGATGGCAAGCCGTACGACGAGATGGGAGCAAAGGAGATCATCAAGGAGGCCTCCGAGAGACTGCACGCGCTGAAGGACGCCACCGTAGGGGCTGCGAGATATATTGCCGAGAAGGCCGGCGCGGGGGCATTCCGCGCCCGGCTCTACTCAGCGGGGGCGCTCCTGAACCCCTCCGATCCACGACTTGCCCCCTGGCTGCGCAACGAGGTGGGGCCCGGCGCGATGCTCTTCTTCGGCGACGTGTTCGAGTACCTCCGGCGCGGGCAGAGCACCGGTGAGAAACTTGGACCAATCGCCGACCGCGCCGCCAAGGGCATCCAGGCCGCCGCGCAGGTCGCCGAGAAAAACAATGAACCGCTCGTGGTCGTGACGCACTCCTTCGGCAGTGCGATCTTCTACGACCTTCTCACCTCGAGCGACCTCAGCGATATCTCCGTCCGACTCTGGGTAATGGCCGGCGCCCAGGTCTCGCTCTTCGCGGAGATGGCCGTCTATCGCAAGAATGCCGAGCCCACCGCCGGATTCCTGCTCAAGCCCGCGAAGGTCCAGAAGTGGCTCAACTTCTACGACCAGGCCGACCTCTTCTCATACCAGGCTCAGCCCGTCTTCGGTAACGAGGCGGTCACGGACATCCGGATGCCGGGCCGGAACGACATCCTGAAGGCACACTCCGCCTACTTCACGGAGTCGTTCTTCTACGAGAAGATCGCCGATGAGCTGCGGGAGAAAGCAGAATGAACGAAGCGGTGTGGTTCAGGAATCCCGACCGGAGCTCGAAGGGGAGCGCGACGCACGCCCTCATCGTTGGGTCGAGCCACTATCCCTACCTCCGCGACACGCCAGATCATCCGAAGAACGAGACCTTCGGACTCGATGAACTCACCTCGACGGCCACGGGCGCCTATCGATTCGCGGATTGGCTCCGCAAGGAGTATCTCAAGGAGTCCTTGGATCGCCGCGAGGAACCGGTTGTCCCTCTGGCCTCCATCCGATTGCTCCTGTCTCCGACCCCGAAGGAGATGGTCAACCTGGGCCTTGCGAAAGAGGACTTCGACGACAAAACTGGCACGATTCAACGCGCGACTTTCCCAGAGGTGGAGCGCACCGTGTTAGCCTGGTATGACGATTGCAACCGACGCTCGCGCGATGTTGCGATTCTCTACGTGAGCGGCCACGGAATCCTCGATGGACACCAGATCACTCGCGTGTTGCTGGAAGACTTCGCCGAAACGAAACGGTGCCTCGACGGCTCTCTCGATCTTCGGAATATTCACGAGGCCCTCGATTACGCCGACGCCCGCAAACAGTTTGTGTTCGTCAACGCTTGCAAGACGGAGCCGATCCCCTCCAAGTACAAGAATCCTGACGTCCTGGGTGGCCGCCCTATCATTGTGTACGAGTCGAAGACGTATCGCGACCCCATCAATCGATGCACGATCTACAGCACGCGCGATGGAGATCCGGCTTACGAGACAGGAGATGAGTTTGGGACGGTGTTCAGCCGTGCCTTGCTGGAATGCCTGGGACGGTTCGCACTTCGAGAACACGGCATTCATGGGTGGAGCGTTGCGGTTAAGGACCTCGTCGAGCCGCTCCAGCGGAGGACCCTGGACATCGCGAACTACAAAAAGAAGGTCCAGTACGTCCAAGCCGACACTTCCAAGTGCTTATTCAAGACGAACTTTCACTATACGAGCCGTCCGCCCCAGATCCCCTTCCATCTCGAAATCGACCCCACTCTCGTGATCCGTGTGGCCCATGCGAAGTTGAGAAACCTAAAACACAAGAAGAGCGTCCTGGATAGCCCACTCCCCGCCAACCCATACGATTCCACGGTCCAGCCGGGACCCTACACGCTGAGTTTCGACGTCGACGGCGCGGTGAGCTCGCTGACCGCCGACCAGAAGAAAGAGCTGGCCCCGTACCTTCCGGTGGCCTCCGCGCCCTCGGGCGTATGCCGGTTGAAGTTCACGGCTGACTCGGCGTCGTCCGACCCACCCCACACGGAAATCTATCTCCCAATCGAGGCCGATAAGGATTGCAACGAAACCCTGCACTTCGTCCCCTTCGAGTGATTCGAGGTCGCTAATGGGCATGAGTGGCTGGATCGAGGAGGAAGAGGAGGAGGAAGAGGAGGACGAGGCGGACATGCCCGCGGAGGTTGCCGGGCCAGAGCCTGCTGATGGCCCCGACATCCTGAGCAATTGGATCGAGGACGAGCTGGGCATTCCCGCGGATGTCCCCGGTCCCGAACCTGCTCGTGACCCCGCCGCGAAAAAGCGACCGGCGAGCGGGACCGGTCGGCTCTGGATCAGGGCCGAGGAGTGCCCATTCCCGATCCAGATCCGGGACCACGCCCAGTCGTCCTCGATCTGGGTCATCGGTTCCAGGCGGCTCGACCTGCAACCAGGCTACTACGTCATCTCCAGCAGGCCGCCTGGTGGCCAGGCGTACTCGAAGACGTGCAAGATCCAACACGAGGCGGAATGCCTCGTCGATTTCTCGGTACTTGCGACCTCCGAACCCCTCGGTCGCGCAGACCCGTCATTCGCCCGAGGCGACTCCTCGTCTTCATCCTCCTCGCTCGCGTCTCTCGCTCGCGAGTCGCTCTCGGCCGGCATGGCGTTTCGGTACTTGAAGTCGGGTCAATTGGAGGAGGCGGATCAACTGCTGATCCAGGCCGAGAATCTCGCACTGTTCCGGGACCTTGACGACTCGATTGCCGTCGCGGCCGGCGGTTATGGCCTCTTGAGCCTCGGTGCCAACAACCGCGTCAACCCGTGGGCTGAGTCGTTCGCGGCGCGATTCCCCGAATTCCCGGACGCGGCGATCATCTTCGGCGAGAACCTCGCCCGGAGATCAAGACGGCCGGAGGCCCTCGCCCAGTTCTTGAGAGTCGAGAGGCTGGAGGGACCGCTCTTCACGGAAGGGTTTTCGATCCTCTATTCCCGCTTGAACGAATTCATCGAATCGGCGTCGATGGCACGCGTCGTCAGGGCGAAAGACCGGATTGTGTGCGGTAACCTGGAGCGTGCCACCGAATTCCGCGATCGTCTGCGGACCATCGCCAACCGCCTCGACTACTCCTCCTTCAAGCTGGCCCTCTCCGAGCCGGACCACGACCTCGCGCCGCGGCTTCCGCCTCAAAAAGCAACGGAGCACGAACCACTCACGCCGTTTCCCGAAATCCCCGGCTTCCCCGACGCGAATCGGGAATCGCCCGCCCGCGGCCGCAAGCCGCGTCGCGTCCTCCAGGGGCTCGTCACCAGCGCGAAGATGGACAAGACGCGCCGGGTCGAGGTCGTGGGAATCGAGCCTCACCCGAAGTACGGCAAGATGATCCGGAGGCGGACGATCTGCTACGCTCATGACGAGCGGAACCTATCGCGTTACGGTGACCTCGTTGAGATCATGGAAACGCGCCCGCTCTCCAAGATAAAACGCTGGCGCTGGTCAGAATCTTCGGCGAGTCACGCAATCCGCGCTCCCGGCCCCTCCGTCCTGGACAACCAAACGACGAGTCGATGCGGGATTCGAGAGAGTAAATCTTCGCAGCTCTCGGTCGTCGAACTCGACCAGCCCTCGCCAACTGCATGACTTCGAGAACCGAAATCCACGGGAGCCGCGTGTCAGAGTGTATGGGTTTAGTGACGTCATCCCGTTATCCCTACGAATTACCCGGCGCTTGAGCAGCATCTCACGAGGCGTTATAACCGAAACGAGATCGGTTCTTGGTCAAACTGCCGACACAATCACACGGAGCATCGCACCCATGATTCGCCACATGATGACGGGCTTAGTGCTGGTGGCTTGCATGGTGCCGGCTCGTGCCGACGACAAATCCCGCCAAGTCCCCGACGGCCAAGGAAAAGGCGTGCACGTGCTGCGGCGGGCAGGATTCCACCGGCGCAAGACGCGTCTTCGAACTTCGGACCTACCACCTCAACGAAGGCAAGTTGACCGACCTGCACAAGCGATTCCGCGACCATACCTGCCAGTTGCTCAAGAAGCACGGCGCGGAGCTAATCGGGTTCTGGACCCCCACGGATGAGAAGGACGGCAAGGGCGCGAAGCTGATCTACCTGGTCGCGTTTCCCAGTCGCGAGGCCGCCAAGAAGACGTGGGAAGCGTTCGGGAAGGACCCTGAGTGGCAGAAGGTCTACGCGGAAAGCCACAAGAACGGGAAACTGGTCAAGCAGGTGGAGTCGGTGTTCCTCGAGCCGACCGATTATACGCGCGATGAAGTGATTCACAGGGCCGATCTCCCGTTCGATTCAAGTTCGACCGAGAGCGACGTTGACCGCTCCGATGAGGCTCTCACCCAGTCCCTTCTGCCGGATGGCCTCGAGGTCGCGCCGGCAGGCGAAGAGGGCGTCGACGACCGCGGGGTCCCATTGCTGCCCACGCCCCTTGCGGAAGATCTCGTCGATTTGCATGAGGCTCAAGCGTCGGCGATAAGGTCGATTGCTGGACATCGCGTCATAGGAATCGGCGACGGCCAGGATCCGGGCCTCGTACGGGATCGAATCACCGGCCAGGCGGTCCGGGTATCCGTTGCCGTCGTAACTCTCGTGATGGTGGCGGACTCCGGGCAGGATGTGGTGCAGCTTCTTGAGGTCCTTGAGGATCGTCACCCCGATCTCGACGTGCGATTGGATCTTGCGGAATTCGTCCTGGGTGAGCGGGCCGCCCTTCTTCAAGACGTCGTCCTCGATGCCGATCTTGCCCACGTCGTGGAGGAGTCCGGCGACATAGAGATCGCTCCGCTTCGGCGACGGCATCCGGAGCTCCTCGGCCAGGCGGACGGCGATCCGAGCCACGCGCTCGGAATGGCCCGACGTGTAGGGATCCTTGGCATCGATGGCGGCGGTGAGGGCCCGGATGATCCCGAAAAGCAACTCCTTGAGATCGCCATAAATCTTCGCGTTGGCGAGCTGGGTCTCGATCAACGAGGCGACATACTGAAGGCGCTCGGCCTCGTCCTGGTGGAACGGCCGGTCGTCGAGCGGATTGACCGCGATCAAGCAACCGAGCGCGCCGGCCGAGACGGCGGCATAGCGGACGATGTTGGGGTGGATCGACCGCGATGGGCCGGTCGCGATCTCGTTGTGAACCACGATCGTCTCTCGGCCGGTCGGCGCGGGCACCAGCCGATACGCCGGAGCGTCCAGCCCCTCCACCGATCCGCCGACAATCACCGGCTCGTGGGGATCTCGGGGGACCCAGGCCACCGCCATCACGCCCAGGGACGAGCGCAATACCGTCGTCGCCAGTTCCTGGAAGCGATCTGGCGGGTCCGAAATCCGGAGTCGGCGAATGAGACGGCCGATCACGACGTGCTCGCTCTCTTCACCCCGGTTTGGAGCCGTGATCGTACCCGAATCGCTGCCAACGCCTTGCGTTTCGGCCGTCCGACTGGTCTCGACTCGCATGATCCCACCTCTTGAGAGTACCTATCCCTATTCTAGGCCACGATTGAATTCGCGTAGTGACGCTGCGCCACTCACGCTGCGAATCGCCAGGACATTCATCGATCTGCTGGACAGAGTTCGTTCCGAGACATAGAGAGAAGTAGAGTCTTCCTCCGCGAGAGGGAGATACGGGCACGTCCTTCCACAACGGAACGAGGAGTTCCGAGGCATCTCGAGTTTGTCGCCTGGAAACCGCGCGTGGTTTCTGTGCGGTCACTCGAGCGCCGGCACTCCTGGGACCGGCCGTCTGAAGCCGGATTCGACCCTAGCCACTCACCTTTTGTCCGGCGTCGGCGCCGGAGTGGTTGGGATCGAGCCCCAAAAGCGCCCGGTTTCGTTGCAACCGTTTCATTCCCGATTCCCGATCGAGAAATATGTCCAACACCCGTGGAACGGAACGCTCGAATCCGGACTCGACCCGCGACTTGCTGGCCGGTTGGAACATCGAGGACCCGGACGATCTCGACTTGTCGAAATCGTCCGCCTCGGTAGACCTGGTTCTCGGTGTCCCGCCAACGGACCCTACGAGCGGGCATTCGGCCGGCATCGCGCGGGAACTTCCCTTGAACGAAAGCGTGGAGTTGCACTCCGGATTCGTTCTGGAACAATCTCGGTCGGGCGCGTCGATGGGGCTGGGGGGATGCCTCGGCGAAGATGGTGGCGGGGCGGAGGCAAACGAGGGTCGGGTGTTCGAAGAGACCCGGACGGTGCGACCCCGGAAGTCGGCGCAGGGAAGTAGCCGGTTGCGCAGCGTCGGCGGACTCCCGCTTCCGGGAGACGAGCTGGCGGGGTTCCGGATCCTCCGGGAGCTGGGTCGCGGCGCATTTGCGCGCGTCTACCTGGCCGAGGAGATCCCCCTGGGGCAACGGCTGGTCGCCATCAAGGTCTCGCGCCCGGAAGGCGCGGAACCCCAGATCCTCGCCCGTCTCCAGCACACCCACATCGTGCCCGTCCACTCCGTCTGCGATGATCCGGAGACCGGCCTACGCATCCTGTGCATGCCGTATTTCGGCGGTGCCAACCTCGCCCAGGTCCTCGACGCCGCGGGTGGTCTCGACCAGGTCGATCACCACGGTCGCAGCCTGGTCGAGGCACTGGACCTCCTCAGCCAGCCGGTGCCCCAGAGCGGGGGGACCGGATCGATCCTGGGCACGCCTCCACCGCGATCGGACATCTCAAACGGCCTTCTGTTCGCTCCGGACGGAAACGCGGTGAGCCGGATGACCGAAGGACTCGAGCGTTCCGGGTCGGTCTCCCGGTTCCGCTCCCTGTTTCACCGGCTGGTCGGAACGGGGACCGCGAGTCCGGTTCCACCCTCGGTCAACCTCAACGACGATCAGCACCAGCCCTCGCGCCAGTTCTTGAGCCGGGCCAGTGCCGTCCACGCGGCAGTCTGGATCGTCGCGCGCCTGGCTGAAGGGCTGGACCACGCCCACTCGCGCGGGTTGCTCCACCGCGATCTCAAGCCGGCCAACATCCTGCTGGCGGCCGACGGCACCCCGATGTTGCTGGATTTCAACCTGGCGGCGGAGAATCGACCTGAGCCGTCCGAGGGCGAGATCCGCCGCGCCCTGATCGGCGGCACCCTGCCCTACATGGCGCCCGAGCACCTCGACGCGTTTGACCCGCGCGGGACGACCTCTCCCGAATCGGTTGACGAACGGGCCGACATTTATGCCCTCGGCCTCATCCTGTTCGAGATGCTTGCCGGCGAGCCCCCGTTTCCCGCCCCGCCATCGGGTGCGACCGTCTTCGAGACCCTTGCCTTCCTGACCGAGAGCCGGCGACGCGCGCCGTCGCTCCGGGCGCGATGTCCCCAGATCCCCTGGAGCCTGGATGCTCTGGTGGCCAAGTGCCTGGAGTTCCAGCCGGATCGCCGCTATGCGCGTGCCCGGCATCTCGCCGAAGACCTGCGCCGGTTCCTCGAGGACTGGCCCATGAAGCATTGTCCCGAGCCGAGTTATCGGGAACGTATGGGCAAGTTCGCGAGGCGACATCCCGGCCTCTGCGGCACCACCTCGATCGCGCTGATTTCCCTCGTTCTCCTCGTCGCGATGGGCACGGCCGTGGTCTTCACGATGGGTGCAGTGAGGAATCTCGCGGTCCGATTCCAGCTCCAGAGGTTCGATCGCGATTTCACCCAGACTCAGTTCCTGCTCAATACCGCGGGTGCGTCGGATGAGCACCTCGCCGACGGAGTCGCCAAGGCCCGAGAATGCCTCATCGACCTCGGTTTGCCGGCCGATGGACCGGCCCACCTGTCGGGCTGGATCCACGGCCTGGCCGCAGACGAGCAAGGTCGCGTGCGCCAGCAAGCCGTCGAGCTCATCATGCTGGAGGCTCGGGCACAGGTCCTCCGGGCGAAGAAACACGGATCGGAGGCCGATCGGCGGCGGGCGATTGAACGAGCGATCGCCCGGCTCGATCGGGCGGAAAACCTCGACCGACCGGCTCCGGCCGCGCTGTTCGACGAGCGATCGCGATACTACGATGCACTCGGCGAGCCCGCCAGGGCCGATCGCGACCGACTCCAGGCGGCTCGGACCGCGCCTTCGACCTGCCACGACTGGACCCTGCTCGGCACCACGCTGCTGGCCGCCGGTGATGCGCCGGCCGCGGAGGACGCGCTGCGACAGGCCATCCGTCTCGACGTGACCTCCTTCTGGACCTGGTTCATCCTGGGCCACTGCCACTACAAGCAAGGGCGGTACCTCGAGGCAGCCGGCGATTTTGCGGTCTGCTCCGCGCGAGGGCCGGACTTTGCCTGGGCCCACTTCAATCGCGGACTGGCGCTGGCCCGAGCGGGGCGGCTGCACGATGCCAGCAATGCCTACGATCGCGCGCTCCAGTTGGACCCGCGATTCGTGGAGGCGATGGTCAACCGGGCCCTCGTCGAGCTGGAATTGAATCAGCTCGAGGAAGCTCTGCGCGACCTGACCCGGGCCGTCGAGCTCGGCCGGAAAGACCTGGGCGTCCTGGCATCGCGCGGCGAGACCCTCGCGCGTCTCGGTCGCCAGGCCGAGGCCGAACGCGATTTCGCCGCCTTGCTCGCCCGCAACCCGGACGATCCAGTGGTCCAGGTTGCGCGGGGGATGACCCGGGTTCATTCCGATCCACAGGGAGCGCTGCGCGACTTCGAGCGCGTCCTCGAGGGGGATCCGCGACAGGCCGCCGCCCACTACGGCATGGCGCTCTTGATCCGGGGAAGGGACCTCCCATCGGCCCTCGCGCACCTAAACGCGGCGCTCGATTCGGACCCTCACCTGATCGACGCGATCCAGCTCCGCGCCCTGGTCCGGGCGCGGCTGGGCGACCGGGCGGCCCTGGACGACGTCGACCGACTCATCGCCAATCCCACTTCCGGGCGCCTTTACAATGCCGGCTGCGCCGTGGCCCTCTATGCAGAGAAGTCCGCCGATGCCAGGCAACTCCCCCATGCGCTGGAGCTGCTCGCCCGCGCCCTCAAGACCGGATTCCCGGCCTCGGAGATGGCTTCGGACCCGGACTTGAAGCCCCTTCAGGCATTGCCCGAGTTTCATCAAATGCTCGCCCGCGCTCCGCAGAATTAGCCTGCGTTACACGTCGTGCCAAGGTCTTCTGACCTTGCCAGGTGACCCAGCGAAAGCCTCGTAATCCGACACACCGGGCGACATTCGGTCCAGTAGGCGTCGAGGTCTGGAGAATGTGGCCGAAGGATCGGTCACACCTCGTCGTGATTTTGAGTCGCGACCCGCTCGCCCGACGACCTGAAGAGGCAGTCCAAACTCGACCGTCCAAGCCCACAGGATCTCGGTGAATTCGAGATCTCTTACAAACTGTTTCAAGAACGGGACTGGCTCCGAGTCTTCGAGGTGCCTGTCCCCTTCTTGAAACAGCGTCTAAGGGTTATGCCGGCGCCAGGCGTGTGGGATAATGCGATTTCGGGTGTCAGGTCTCATTGACGAGTCCCGGGAAATGGCAACCCGTCCCGGTCGAACCGAGAAAAATTCGGTGCCGGCTGTCGGGCTGGCGGTCGGGGTGTTGATGGAACCCGAAGAGGGGCGAATACGCTCCTGGAGGTCCGCCGGCACGATCCGATCGGGGGACATGCAAGATGGTTCGCGACGGCTCGGTCACCCGGTTGATCCAGCTCCTCCAGTCCGATGATGCGGCGGAGCGTGAACTGGCAGCCCGATTGATCTGGCAGCGGTATTTCCCTGACCTCCTGATGCTGGCGCAAGAACCTGAACCGGCGCATCCGCCGCCGCGAGGATGAGGAGGACGTACTCCAGAGCATGTACAAGAGCTTCTGTCAGCGGCAGCAGCGGGGCGAGTTCGACCTCGCGGACCGGGACGCGCTCTGGAAGCTGCTCGTGACGATCACGCTCCGAAAGGCGCGGAACGCGGCCAATCGGCAAATGTCTCACAAGCGGGATATCACCCGCGAACACACATTCGCGGACTCCGACGAAGGGGAGTCGGTCCAGTGGGCGCTCGAGCAAATGGATGCCGCCGGCCCCTCGCCCGCGGAAGCTGCCCTGCTCAACGAGGCGCTGGAGTGCCGACTGGAGGCGCTGGCCGACCCCGAGCTGCGCCGGATCGCGCTCTGGCGGTTGGAAGGCTACACCAATCGCGAGATTGCCGATCAGCTCGACTGCACCGAGCGGTCGGTCGAGCGGCGGATGGAGCGCATCCGCAGCAAGTGGACGTCGTTTGATGTTCGGGGCTTATGAGAGCAAGGCGGCCGGTTGACGCCGGTCGCCGGGCGCTGCGTACAGCGAGCGGCTCCACGATCGGCAAGGTGCGAGGCGACCTTGGGTGACCAGTCGGTTGACATTGGCCGAAGCCCCCACTCCCTGAAGATCGCGGCTCGGCCGGACGAGGTTCCTGACGCAACGTAACGAGGCGGACCATGGCCGAGATCCCCAATTCGGACTGGACCCGGATCAACGAGATCGCAGACGGCTTCGAGCGGGCGTGGAAGCGAGGGCCGCGGCCGCGTATCGAGGACTACCTGGCCGAGGCCGAATCGACGCTGTCGGCCCGCCCTCCTCGCGGAGCTTCTCCGCGTCGAACTCGAGCTACGGCGACGAGATCAGGAAGAACCGGCCGCGGACGAGTATCTGCGTCGCTTCCCCGACCATGCCACGGCGATCGCGGCCGTCTTTTCGGTAGGGTTGTCTGCCCTCTCCGACCAAGCTGGGGCGCCGAGCAGCCCGCCGGGCGAGCGGCCGGCGACCTTCGACCCATCCCCGATGGCGAGCATCCTGGCCGCGCTGTCCCGGACGATCGGCTCCGTCCCCCGCGTCCTGCTCCGCGAGACCGAGCCTTACGACGCGACGGCGGTGGTCCGACCCTGCTCCGCCGAGATGCCCACCTCCGCCGGTCGCTACCAGCTTCTCGGCGAGATCGGCCACGGCGGCATGGGCGCCGTCCTCAAGGGCCGCGACCCCGACCTCGGCCGCGACCTGGCCGTCAAAGTCCTCCTCGAGGAGCACCGTGACGACCCCGACCTGGTGCGTCGCTTCATCGAGGAGGCGCAAATCGGCGGACAGCTCCAGCACCCCGGCATCGTACCCGTCCACGAACTGGGTCAGTTCGACGACGGGCGGCCCTACTTCACGATGAAGTTGGTCCGAGGCCGAACGTTGTCCGCTTTGCTGGCCGACCGTGAGGCTCCCGATCACGATCGGCCGCGGTTCCTTGGGATCTTCGAGCTGGTCTGCCAGACGATGTCGTACGCGCACGCCCGCGGCGTGATCCACCGCGACCTGAAGCCGTCGAACATCATGGTGGGATCGTTCGGCGAGGTCCAGGTGATGGACTGGGGACTGGCCAAGATCTTGCCCGTGGCGGGCGACGACGAGCTGCGGGATTCCGCCAAGGAGACCGAACCCGGCCTCATCCGCACGGTGCGGAGCGGCTCGGATGCCGGAACCTCGCGCCCCGGTTCGGTGATGGGTACGCCGGCTTACATGTCGCCCGAGCAGGCCCGCGGCGAGATCGAGGGTCTCTCGGAGCGGTCGGACGTCTTCGGGCTGGGCTCGATCCTGTGCGAGATCCTCACCGGCCGGGCGGCGTATACCGGCCAGTCGCGCCAGGCGATCCTGAGCAAAGCCAGACGCGGCGAGACGGACGACGCCCTGCGGCGACTCGACGGCAGCGCCGCCGACACCGAGCTGGTCTCCCTGGCGAGGCGATGCCTGGAAGTCGATCCCGACGATCGGCCGCATGACGCGGGCGAGGTGGCGCGGCGGCTGACGGCGTACTTCGCCGGTGTGCAGGAGCGCCTGCGGGCGGCCGAGCTGGCGCGGGCCGCCGAGGAAGCGCGGGCCGAGGAAGCGAAGGCCACGGCCGCGGCGGCTGAGTGGGCCCGCTCGGCCGAAGAGGCGCGGGCCACGGAAGCGCGGGCGGCGGCCATGGCCGCGGACGGGCGAGCTCGGGCCGAGCGGCGGGCCCGGAGGATGACCGTCGGGCTGGCGGCCTCGCTCCTGATCGCCGGTGCGCTCGGCGCCGCCGGCTGGACCTGGGTTGAGCGTGACCGGGTGTCGCGGATCACGGCGAGGACGACCCAGATCAGCACGGCCATGCAAGAGGCGTCAGGGCTCAGGGGCCAGGCCAAATCGGCGAAGGTGGGGGACCTCATCACCTGGACCCAGGCGCAGGCCGCGGCGCAGAAGGCCCGCGATCTGCTCGAGCCCGGCCTCGATGCCGCCCTGTGCACCCAGGTCGAGTCTCTGCTGGCCGCCATCACTGCGGAGAAGACGGAAGCCGAGTCGGCCGCCCGCGCCGCCGAGGCCAACCGCATCCTCCTTGATAAGCTGGTTAACATCCGCTCGGCCAGGTCGGACGATCCTCACGGCACCATCAGCAATCGGGATTACTCCGCGGCGTTCCAGGAGGCTGGGATTGACATCGCGGCGTTGCCGCCGGCCGAAGTGGGGGCGCGGATCAAGGCTCGGCCCGCGACGTTGGCCTCCGCGCTGGTCGCGGCGCTGGACGACTGGGCCTCGGTGCGACGCTCGCTTCGTCATGATCGGCCCGGTGCGCTACGGCTATCCGAGGCGGCGAATGCCGCGGACGGCGACACCTGGAGAGTCGGCCTGCGCCGGGCACTCGACCTGGCCGACCGCTCGTCGCGCGCGAAGGCGCTGCGAGACCTGGCCGCGTCCATGAGTCGCGAGACTGGGCCTGCTGTCGATCTGAACCTGCTGGGCACGGCCCTGGCAGCCGTGGAAGAGCCGAAGGCGGCCGAGGAGGTCCTTCGTGCCGGCCGGCGCCGATTCCCCGACGACGTCTGGCTCAACTACGACCTGGCACGTCTCCTGGAGGCGCAGTTGCGCGGCGACGAAGCGCTCCGCTATTACTCGATCGCTCGCGCCTCGCGCCCGCCACTGCGCACGACCTGGCCCATCTGCTGGAATCCCGAGGGGAGTCGGTCGAGGCAATCGCGGTCTTCCGGGACCTCGTGCAGCTCCGCCCGGACGATGGCCGCGACTGGGGATGCTACGGTCGCCTGCTCAAGGAGAGGGGCGACCGCCCGGGCTCGATGGCGGCACTGACCAGGGCCGCCGCAATCCTACGGCGGCTGATCGAACGCAGGCCCGATCACCTCGAAGCCCACGAAATGCTCGGCATCATCCTCCAGGACCAGGGGAAGCTGGACGAGGCGATCGCCGAAATCCGGATGGCTGTCCGGCTCAGGCCGGATAACGCCGACAATCACCATCGAATCGGCATGATCCTGCAAGACCAGGGGATGTTGGCGGAGGCGATCGTCGAGCTCCGCGAGGCGATCCGCCTCAGGCCCGAATTTGCCTACGCCCGCAACTCGCTCGGCATCGCCCTGATGGACCAGGGCCATCTGCCCGAAGCGATCGCCGAATGCCGTGAGGCGATCCGCCTCAGGCCGGAACTCGCCTACGCCCACAACACGCTCGGCTTGGCCCTCCATGCCCGCGGGCAGAATGACGAGGCGATCGCCGCGTACCGCGAGGCACTCCGCCTCAAACCCGACTATATCAATCCCCACCTCAACCTGGCGTCCGTCTTGCGAGAACGGGGCAATTTCGAGCAGGCACACACCGAAGCCAAAGAGGCGGTCCGCCTGGAACCCACCTCCGGTATGGCCCACGCCGCGCTGGGGATCGCATTGCACGACCTGGGTAAGCCTGAGGAGGCGATCGCCGAATGCCACGAGGCAACCCGACTCGGGCCGGATTTCCCAGAGACCCACAACACCCTCGGCGTACTCCTCCGCGATGTCAAGCACGACTACAAGGCCGCCCAAGCGGAATTCCGCGCCGCGATCCGCCTGAAACCCAGGTCCGGTGAATCGCACACTTTCCTCGGCCACGTCCTACGCTTGCAGGGAAAGCCGGATCAGGCGGCTGCCGAGTACCGCGAGGCGATCCGCCTCGAGCCCGAGCTCATCGACCCACACATCGGCCTTGGTGCCCTCCTCTGCGATCTCCAGCACGACTACAAGGCGGCCGAGGCCGAATTTCGCACGGCAATCCGCCTGAAACCCTACGACGGGATGGCCCACACCAACCTCGGCAACGCCCTGATGTACCTGGGGAACCCGACGGAAGCCATCGTCGAGTATCGCAAGGCGATTGAACTCAACCCGGCCGACACTTCGGCCCACAGCAACCTCGGCGTGGCCTTGCAAGCACTGGGGAAAGGAGACGAGGCGATCGCCGAGCTTCGCGAGGTCCTGCGGCTCAAACGCAACGCCGCGAAACCGCGCGCGACCGAGAAGCCCCAGTGAATCGGAGATCGCGTCGCCGAAGTGGCCTCGACACGACCACTTGGGGAAGTGATCCGTCGGTCCATCGCTCGACCGTTACCCGTTTGAACCTCATCTCAACGAATCCCGTGGGAGGAGCTGACTACATGCGACTAACCCGATGCAACCTGGCGACCGCGCTGCTGGCCGCCTTAGTGGCCCTGGGAGAAGCCGCGACGCTCACCGCAACGGAGACCGTCTTCCTCGTCGAGTCCGACGACGCCGACGCCCACTACAACCTCGCCCACGCCCTGCAAAAACGAGGCAAACTGGACGAGGCGATCGCCGAGTACCGCGAGGCGATCCGGATCAGGCCGGATTATTCCTGGGCCCACAACAACCTGGGCAACGCCCTACTCGACCAGGGCAAGCCGAGAGAGGCCGTTGCCGCGTACCGCGAGGCCATTCGCCTCGTGCCCCGTTTCGCGGCGGCCCACAGCAACCTGGGCAACGCCCTGCGCGACCAGGGCGAGCTGGTCGAGGCGATCGCCGAATACAAGACCGCCATCCGACTCGAGCCCGATGACGCCGGGGCCCACAGCAACCTGGGCAACGCCCCGCGACCAGGGGAAGATGGATGAGGCGACCGCCGAATTCAAAACCGCCATCCGACTCCAGCCCGACTACGAGGCGGCCCACTACAACCTCGGCAACGCCCTGCGCGACCAGGGGAGGCTGGATGAGGCGATCGCCGAATTCATGATCGCCATCCGACTCAAGCCCGACTACGCCGAAGCCCATAGCAACCTCGGCAACGCCCTGCGCGACCAGAGAAAGCTGGATGAGGCGATCAGAGAATACAAGACCGCGATCCGACTCAATCCCGACCTCGTCGTGGCCCACAACAATCTGGGCAACTCATTGAAAGCCCAGGGGAAACCGGATGAGGCGATCGCCGAATACAGGGTCGCGATCCGACTCAAGCCCGACTACGCCGAGGCCCACTACAACCTCGGCAACGCCCTGACAGACCGGAGGAAGCCGGACGAGGCGATCGCCGAATACAGGGTCGCGATCCGACTCAAGCCCGAGTACGTCGAAGCCCACAACAACCTGGGCAACGCCCTGAAAGACCGGGGGAAGCCGGACGAGGCGATCGCCGAATACAAGTTCGCCATCCGACTCAAGCCCGACTACGCCGAAGCCCACAGCAACTCGGGCAACGCCCTACTCGACCAGGGGAAGGTGTCCGAGGCGATCGCCGAATACAAGATCGCGATCCGACTCAAGCCCGACTACGCCACGGCTCACAGCAATCTGGGCAGCGCCCTAATCCGCCAGGGGAAGGCATCCGAGGCGATCGCCGAACTCCGCGAGGCCATCCGCCTCGACCCTGACTTCGCCGGCGCCCACAACAACTTGGCCTGGGTCCTGATCGTCTCCCCCGGGCGTCCACGGCGCGATTACGATGAAGGGTTGTCGCACGCCCGCAAGGCCGTCGCGCTGGCCAAGCCCTCCGCCGACAGGTACGGCACGCTGGCGCTGGCCGAGTATCGGATGGGGCACTGGGCCGAATCGCTGGCCGCCAGCGAGCGGGCGATGGCCGTGCGCCAGCGCGGCCTGTTCGCCTACGACTGGTTCTTCCAGGCCCTGGCGCACTGGCAGAACGGCGAAAAGGACAAGGCCCGCCAATGGTTCGACAAGGCGGTCGCGTGGACCAGGGAGAAGGCACTTCAAGACGCCCAATTGCGACAGATCTGGACCGAAGCCGCCGAGTTGCTGGGTCAGCCGCTACCTGGCTCGGTCGCTGTCCCATCGAGCAACACGCCTCGTTGAACTCGGCTCGAAGGAAGCGTTCGATCGCGATGACGTCGAGCCACCGACCGGGCACAAGTTTGTCGACCCGTTGAGCCCGGATAAACAGAGGCTCAGGTGAGCGGAGTCTCGACAGCCGTGTGGACCTGAATAAACGCCGCGGCCGATCGCTTCGAGCGGGCGTCGAGCGGTCGGCCGCGCAAGTCGATCGCGGACGATTGGACGTCAGCCGATCCGCGAGAGGATGGTGGTGCCGCTGGGTCCCGTCGCCGTACTTTGGAGACCCGCGCCGAACGGACGCTTGCCCGCGCCTGCCAAGCTTAGCTTACGATGGTCCACGCGGCGATGTTGGGCATGTACGTGATCTGACTGTCGGCCGCGCAGGAGTCGTGTTCGAGCCGATCCGCGAGCGTTTCCACCAGGACCTCCTCGCGGGAGACGATGCCGAACTCCTCCATCCTCGGCAAGAGACTGCGGACCATCTCGGCGCTGTGCTCGCAGATCGGCCGGACGGCCGCTCCGCCGCAGACCGACAGATGCTCAAGCAGCATCGGTCCCGGCAATCCCGCCTGGCGAAACAGCGGGTACAGCTTGCTTCCGATGTCGTACGCGACGCCTCCGCGACGAAAGGTTTCCCCGATCCACTCCCACACCTGGCCCCAGAGTGGGACGAGCGGCCAGGTGCGGACCTCGACGCTCATGTCGGGCTCCTGGACCGCGATGATTCCTCCAGAGTTCAACTGCTTGGCCATATGCCGCAGCGTCGCGACCGGATCGGGCTGATATAACAGGACACAACGCCCCACCACGGCATCGAACGGCGCCGTGGTGGTGAAGGTCTCGATGGCCTGTTCCTCGAAGCTAACCCAGGTCAACCCGGATTCCTTCGCGCGTTCACGGGCCAGCTCCAGCACTCGGGGATTCAGGTCGATGCCCACGACCCGGCCCGACGGCCCGACGAACTCCCCCGCGAGAAAGCTGACATCGCCGGCGCCGCAGCCGATATCCAACACGTGCATCCCGGCCCCGATCCCGGCCTTTCGAAAGACCCGCTCGGTCGAAGGTCGCACGAAATTCGCTTGCCGGATGAGGCGCTGGCTCTCTGAGTCCGAGCGACCCAGCACATATTGGGGTGAGGCCGGTTGGTTCTCCATGGATCGCAGCTCCTCGGTCGGCGAGTGGAAGGATGCGACGCGCGTGTGCCCTATCCTACGATTGGGGCGACGTCCATGTCGAACCAAACCCGAGGCTCAGGGGCTGTTCCAGTCCATGGGCGTCCATTAGCTCGGGGTCGCCTAGGATCTCGCGACTCGGTCCGTCGGCGGCGACCCGTCCGGCGTCGATGAGGATCGTCCGCGGGCAGAGTTCAAGGACCATCTCGAGGTCGTGGGTTGCGATCAACTTCGTGCACTCGAGCTCCCGAACCAGCCCGATGAATCGTTGACGGCCGCGGGGGTCGAGGTTGGCCGACGGCTCGTCGAGAACCAGGACAGACGGACGGCACGCCAGCACGCCGGCCAGGCAGGCGCGTTTTCGCTCGCCGAAGCTGAGGTGGTGCGGCGGCCGGTCGGCCTCGGCCTGGAGGTCGACCGTCGCCAGGCATTCCAGGGCGATGGCACGGGCCTCGGCAGGCGGGATCCCCAGGTTGAGCGGCCCGAACGCCACGTCCTCGACCACGCTGTTACAGAAGAGCTGATCGTCGGGATCCTGGAATACTAACCCGACGCGCCGTCTCACTTGCAACGCGTTCCGCTCGTTCACCTCGAGCCCTTCCACCCAGATGTGAGCTTGGCGCGACCGGAGGGTTCTCCCATTTCCGCCGACCGCATGACTGTGACCGATCGGATTCCGGCCTTTTCCGGGCAATAATCCGTTCAGGTGCAGCAGCAGCGTGCTCTTCCCCGCCCCGTTGGGCCCGACCAGTGCGACCGATTCACCCGTTGCAATGGTCAGCTCGATCGCCGCGAAGCGCCTCTTTTCCGTCGGGATAGCGATATTCCAGGCCGCTCACGCGTACGGCGGGAACCGTCGGCGTCTCCGAGACCGGTTCAGATCCAAGGGATGGGTCCGCGTTCATCGAAGGATGGTTCCGTTCCAGCTTCAGACTTCAGCCTGCCGCCTTAAAAGCTGTTTCAAAAGGGGGACAGGCACCTCGAAGACTCGGAGCCAGTCCCCGTTTTGAAACAGCCAGTTAACAAAAGAGGGTCAATCGTCGAGGCTCCGGATCGTCCCGTCCCACCCCCGGGCGACCATCGCGCCATGGACCCTTTCGGCGCGTTCGAATGTACGGAGGAAAAGCATCCCGATCAATCCGCCGAGCAAGCTCCAGGAGAGCATCCATCGTCGCCTAAGGTGCGCGCCCGCCGGGCAGTCGCCATCCGGTCGAGCTCGTCGAGCAGCACATACCGGTATCGTTCCATGAACTGGAGGGTTGCGACCAGGACCAGGGGTAAGCCCAGTTTGCGCAGGGCGGTCAGGAGAGCGGGAAATGGGGTCGTACCCGCCAGTACGAGCATGGTGGCGAGGGCCAGGCCGTTCTTGATCAGGATGCTGCCAGCCTCGACGGCCAGGCCGGATGGGGCCTGCGTGCGGTGCGTCGCGGCGACCATCACGGTCAAGAAGGCGACCAGGATGAACAGGCCCAGCCACCGCCGCGCCAGCTCGCGAGGCGGGATGCCGGCCAGCCCGATCGCGAAGGCGAGGACCAACCCCTCAGCCCCGAAAACGCGCCAGGACCCGATCGGCGTGGCAATCACGACGATGATGAAGGCGACCGTAGCGATGAGCTTGACCCGCGCATCGAGCCGGTGGATCGGCCCGTCGCCGGCGCGGTGACGTCCCAGTCGGTCAAGCGGCATCGGGAGCGACCCCTTGGCACTTCGTGTGTGGCAGCACCCGAGCCATTCCCCAGCTCACTCCGAAAACGACCAGCGTACCGACGAGTCCCGCCAATGCGGTGGCCAGCCGGGCGTACTCCTCCAGGCCCGGCAGCTTCAGTGTGTAGTC
This sequence comes from uncultured Planctomycetota bacterium, assembly GCA_963845755.1. GTDB lineage: Bacteria > Planctomycetota > Planctomycetia > Isosphaerales > Isosphaeraceae > CAWJTV01. Next base: position 58,622 of record CAWJTV010000028.1, on the reverse strand, counting down.
GGCCATCGGCGAAGGGAGCGGTGATGGGGGCGATTCCCTCAGGAATCCGAGGGACTGACCGACGAATTCGAGGCCGTCCGGAGCGTCCCAGGCGAACGGCCCGAGGAACACGGCGACCGCGAGCGCGACGGCCAGCCCGGCGATCATCGTCGGCGCCCATCCCGCGGCCCGGGAGGGCTTCTCATCCGCGAGATCCTCCGGTTCCAGCAGGTCCGGACGCCGGAGCAGGACGAATCGCACGGCAAGACCGGTGATCAGGGCCTCGCCGACCCCGATCACCGCATGAACCAGAGCCATCCAGGTCAAGATTCGGAGGAAATCGTCGCGATGGCCCGACACCGCCATCTCCACCGCAAACGCTCCCGACGCCAGCAGGACCGAGAACCACGCCGCGACCATGGCCCCGATCAGTGTGCCTTTCGGCCCGCCGATCGCCCTGCGGATCGGCGCATAGATCGCGTACCCACCGACGGCCCCGATCAGGCCCATGTTCACAAAGTTGGCCCCGAGTGCCGTGAGACCGCCATCATTGAAGAGGAAACACTGGACGATCAGCACAGCGGCGATCACCACCGCTCCCGCCCAGGGACCCAGCAGCACCGCGCTCAGAACCCCCCCGATGAGGTGCCCCGACACGCGGGGTCCGACGGGGAAATTCACCATCTGCGCCGCGAACACGAACGCCGACATCGTGCCCATCAGCACGGTCGTCCGGTCTCCGAGCTGCCGTTCCAGCCTCCGGACGGCTTCCAGCAAACCGGCCGCACCCACCACGCCCGCCGCAATCGCCACCTGAGGATCCAGCAAACCGTCGGGAATGTGCATCGATCGGTCCTCGGCTAGCTCTTCGTTCACATACGTTGCCCAGCCGTCCAACCTCTCCTCTCCATGATCCCTCATGGTAGCCGCCGTATGTCGTTTCGTCAAAAACTTCATACGCAATTTGAGAGTTGTCCGAGATCCGTGGTCCGTAGTAGTTTGGTCAGAATCGCCACAGGGTCCGTCAACTTCCCCGTGGCCGACCAGGACCGAACAGCGAGGGCCGATCCAGGTGACGATTGAAAAACGACGCAAGGATCATTCCTTGTTGATCTTGCGCGAGGAAGACATGGATCCTGATCCGATCCGGCAGCTAGGGATCTGGCTCGATGAGGCCTTGCAGAGCGAAGTCCTTGAGGTCAACGCCATGGCCCTCGCGACGGCCACGCCCGAGGGCCGGCCCTCGGTCCGCATAGTGCTACTTCGGGGCCTCGATCAGCGAGGATTGTCGTTCTTCACGAACTATGAGAGCCGCAAGGCGCGGGAGATCGAGGCCAATCCGTTTGGCTCGATGGTCTTCTTCTGGCATGAGGTGGAGCGGCAGGTTCGGGTCGAAGGGCGGATCGAGCGGGTCTCGGCCGACGAGTCCGACCGTTATTTTGAGAGCCGGCCAGCCGGCTCGAAGCTCGGGGCGTGGTCGTCGCCCCAGAGCCAGGTGATCGCCGGCCGGGACGCACTCGAGGCGCAGTTCCACGAGCTGGAGGATCGATACCCGGACGGCACGATCCCGCGCCCACCAAACTGGGGCGGCTATCGCTTGATCCCCGACTCCGTGGAGTTCTGGCAGGGCCGCCCCAACCGGCTGCACGACCGACTGCGATACCGGAGGGTTTCCGAGAACGGCTGGCTCATCGAGCGGCTTGCACCATGACGAGAATCGAGATGGCTCCCGTGAGGAAGACTGTGGTCGCGATTCGATCGTCACCAGTCACCATCCAATCGCCATCACACGCGTTCCAAAGCGAGCCGTCCCCTCGCGGTCGTAGGGGGCCATTCGGCGACAACCCTCGACCAGGGTGTGAACCGGTACCGCTCCCTAACGACCCGTGAATTGGAGGTTAACGGCACACGAGCGCCGTCGTCAACCGAATACACATCCGATGTAATCCACCAGCGCAAAAAAATTCTAGAAAAAATCATTTCATTGTCCTGTAAGGACTTAAGTCGAGCGTTCCGTCCGTTTCGCGCGCGATGCGTTTTCGTTTTTTGAAAGTTGCGGCATCCTGATCAATAGAGGTGCGTCCTTGAGTCCCGGAGATTGACCCTTCCGTGGTTCACCAAGATCGGTGTCACGAGTCGGGAACAATGTTCGTGCTGCCGCCTTGAGTCACTTGCACTCGATGATGCAATCTGGCATGATGGCTTGACCGGAAAGACTAATGCATGATTGGTCTCGATTGAGATTCGATGAACGAAGGCAACAGCCCATGCGGACATGCAAGATCCAGACGAACCAGCTCAAGAACCCAAGAGAATCCGTATCTCAAGACCGAAAACGAACCCAAATCCCCGCACGGCGTGTGTCGAACTCCGCAAAACGAACCCAGGGACCCCGGTGGCGCAATCCAGGATTTCACGAAAACGAACCGAGTTCCCCGCGCAGGCCAGATGATCCATACATTCTCGCTAATTGGCAGAACATGCCCATTCATCAGAAATTTGCTATCCAATTCAATTCGCACATTCCTCGCAATTTTGCCAAACCTCGTCGATTGGAGACTCAACCGAAACGGATCATTCGCGCAGACAGACCTGGCTCGACCGATGGGCACACCCAGGGATCGGTGAGCGACGTTTCCCCGGCGTCCCCAGCCCCTCTCGCGAGGCGCCCGGGTCGAGAGTGCCTACCACCCCATGGTGTGCCCGGGCCTTCCAGCCAACCGCCTTGTGTTCTGAGCCAATCCAGGTCGCTATCGGCGTTCGATGCCACTCCCGTAGGTCCCCACCAGTCCGTTGATATCGATTGGCGCCAGGATTTCATGCTTCTTTTGTCATTTCAGGACTTCAGAACATCTCTTGAAGATTCTTGTTGTCTTCTCTGTAGGGACGGGGCAAGATAGTAAAGTCCTAAGACATGGGCGGCCGGCGAAACGGCGTCATCCGAGTGGACCGCATCATCGGAGACGGGTCCCACACCGGCTTGCCCTCGCGATCACAAGTCACATAACGGGCGGATCCTTTTCAGTTCTTCGAGCCGGTGCGACTCCAGTCGTGATCACTTGCACGCTCGGCATCCGGATGGACCTGGGCGTTCGGTGTACTTTCTCAGGTCACGATGCCGATATCGGATTACGGAACAGGGGAGTCTTCGGGAGACCCCACTCATGAACGTTCACACGAGCCGTCGAGGTCCCGACGATCGGCGGGAACCTCGTCGCCGGATTCGCGATCGATTTCGACGCACCTTTCTGGAGCGGCTTGAGGACCGCGTCGTGCTTTCCGGCCCGGGATCGGGTCAGGTGGCGGCGATCGATCAGGCGTCGATCGCCGCGGGAGCCGCGGGAAACGTCCAGCTCCAGGGCGTCCTCTCCGATCTCGGCAACACCCTAACCTCCCTCGAATCGGCGGCCAGCGGGGCGTTGTTCCAGGAGGCGCAGATTGATCTCGGCAACCTGAACGAGCTGCTGGAGGCCGACCCCGCGCTCGCCTCGTTCGCAACCCCGCTCCAACCGATCGTCACCGCGGCCGGCAACGACGACCTGGATGGGATGCTCTCGAACGCCACGAGCCTGTTCGACAGTATCACCGCAGTGCTCACGCAGGAGGCGGATGAGTCGTTCACGGCCACGCTCTCGCCATCGCAGGTCGACCTCCAGCCGGGCCAGGGTCAGACGTTGACACTCCAGTTGACCGATACCGGCAGCCATCCCGAGAACCTGAACCTTTCGATGGGCACGCTACCCAGTGGCGTGACCGTCCAGCTCGGCCAGGACACGGTCTCGCTCGCGGCGGGGACTTCGACATCGGTGGACGTCACGCTCAGCCAGACGCTCCAATCGTCGACGGTCTTCACGCTCGAAGTGTCGGCGGCGGCGACGGTCGTGACCCGAACGGCTGCCGCCGTCGTGTCGATCGAGCCCACCGTGGCGGACGTCCTGAGCGTCACTCCCAGCCCGTCGAACAGTCGATGCCGGCGCTCCCGTGACGGTCACCGCCGACGTCTTCAACGCCGCCAACGCCACCCGCCAGCTTCAAGCTCAACTGCAGGTGCTCGACCCGTCGGGAAACGTCGTGTTGACCCCGCCCCTCGTGCCATTCCAGGTTGCGCCGGGCGACACGTCGAACACGGTGTCCCTGGGACAGATCGACACGACCAATCTGGCCGCGGGGGTCTATAGCCTCGAGGTGAGCTTGCTCGCGGCCGACGGCTCGGCGTCGCCGGGCAAGCCGGCCCAGGGGACCTTGGTGGTCGGCATTCCGGTCTCGGCATCGGTCTCGGCATCCCCAAGAACTGTGGCCCCCGGGACGTCTACCGTTACGACAACCATCTCCGCGACAGGGCCAGTCAGGCAGCCGACCTCGTCGAACACGGTGGACTTGTACTTCACCGAGTACAACAGCGTCAATTCGATCAATTACGCCGCCCGTGACGTACAACGGCACATCGCTCACGTTCGGGTCGATCGTCCCTGTTGCGACGAACATCGAATCCGACGGGCTGATCTTCTTGCCCAACGGCAACCTGTTGACGGCCGAAGGCGATGTCACCGAAGTTAACCCGATTACCGGGCAGACCCAAACTTTCTCCGACGGTCCTGGAGGCGATCATCTCGCGCTCGACCCCAGCGGCCAGTTCGCGTGGACCTCGTCTCAGCCGGGTGTGCTGGAGAAAGTCCCCCTCAATCCGTTCGCTCCGCCGATTGTCGAGACCCTGACCGGAGATGACACCCTGATCACGGCCGTCGCATTCGATGCGGCAGGTAACGCCTATTACACGACCGGAAGCCCGACCACGCCGGGCAATTTCGGCACGATCAATCTCCAGACGTTCACCACGACTCGGGTCTTCTCCGACCTCCCCGCAGCGCGGGGCATCATGTACGACCCCTTTACCGGCGACATCATCATCGTCGGCCTCAGCGACGTGACCCAGATCGACCCGAAGACCATGACCATCGTCTCGACGCGCGACTTCTCCAGCCTGGGGATCAGCCGGCTCGATCAAGGGGCCGTCGACGGTCAGGGTCATCTCTATGTGGCGGATAACACCGGGAAACTCCTGTTCGTCGATTACTCCCAGAGCGGCCTGATCGGCGATTCCAGCGACTTCGTCAGCGCGCAGGACTTCGCCTACCACCTGGACGACGTGGCCCCTCTGGCGGGCCTGGGCGGTTCCGTGACCAGCTTCTCCGTCGTGCACGATCTCCCCGCGACGGGTTACACGGTGGATCCCACGTCGGTCATCCCAACTGCGACCTCCTTCTCTTCCTCGGAGATCGACTGGATGGGCTCGCTGCCCGACGATAGCACGGATTCGGTGTCGTTTCGGGTCAGCGGCAGCGTCTCCGGCATGGCTCCGGGCGAGGTCCGGCAGATCAGCGACGGCACGACGGTCAACGCCACTTATCTGTCGGCCGGTGGCCAGGAGCAAACCGTCCTGATCGCACTGCCGCCGGTGACGGTCGCCGCCGAGCACATCATCAGCCTCGCGCCCGACGCGCAGACCGCCGACCTGGGCTCGGAAGCCTCCTATACGGTTCAACTCACAAACCCGTACGCGACCGCGGTGACGTACAACCTCGCCACGGAGGGGCTCGACGGCTTCACGGTCGGGCTGGCCCCCTCGGTTACGGTGCCGGCTGGTCAGACGGTCACGGTGCCGCTCGACCTGTCCATCCCGTTGACCTCTGCGGCGATCACGACCGGTTTCGAAGTGCTCGCCTCGACGTCCGGCGGCGTTTCGGACTCCGTCGAGGGCGAGCTGACCGTGCTGCCTCACGTCGGCCTGCAGACACGCGGCGTTTCGCTCGCCCTCACGCCGACGGAAGCCGTATCCGGCCAGGGAGAGTCGGTGCAATACCAGGTGACCGTGACCAACGTCGGCGGCATCGACGACACCTACGCGCTGAGCATCGCTGGACTTCCTTCGGGCGTCACGGCCACATTCGGCCAGAACACGATCGACGTGCCGCCGGGGGCGGCGAATGCCCAGTCGATCGTGTTGACGCTCACGACACCGGCCGGGACCGCCCCCGGCGCCATCCCCTTCACTCTGATAGCCACGTCCCAGTCCGACGCTACGATCAGCGGCTCGGCCGACGGCACGCTGATGGTTGTCTCCGAGGGAGTCAACGTCTCCTTGACCCCATCCTCCGGGTCGTTGGGTAGCCCCCTCGTGTTGACCGTGACCAATACGGGGAACTCTGCCGATACGTACTGGCTCGCGCTATCCGGCCCCGCGGCACCGATGGCCAGGCTTCCCTATGACGAAGTGACCCTGGGACCGGGCGCCTCTCAAAACGTGCCGATCACGACTTCGACGAACGCCTCGGATCAACCCGGCACGATGATCCTGACCGCGACAGCCGAGTCCGAATCGTCCAATGGTGTGTCGGCCGGCGCCTCCGCTCGACTGAGCGTGACGACGCCAGCGTCCGGGACCGGTACGGGCGCACCCCCACATGTCAAAAAGGTCCAGCGCTTCGGTTACCATGCGAGGCCCACGACCCTGGTCCTAACATTCACCGGGCCGCTCGACTCCCTTACCGCCCAGAATTCGAAGAATTACAAGCTGGTCGGTGTACACGGTAACCGGATCGCTATCAAGCGAGCCACGTATGATCCCACCGCGATGACAGTGACGTTGCGACCGATCCATCGAATCAGCATCCATCACCCTTACACCCTGATCATCGAGGGAAGCTCCGCCGGCGGACTGACCGAGGCGCAGGGCCAGGCGCCGGTCGCTGCCGAGAGGATCGTGATCGATTCGCACGACCTGGTGCTGGGTGCCGTCACGCCGCAGTTCCTGGCGAGATACCACATCGGACCGAGGAAAAGCCCGACGGTCTGACAAGAAGGCGCCTGTCTCTGCTATAATCGCCGGAACAAGCCGGACGATCGGCCATACTTGCTATTCACCGCAGGAATCAACACATGTACTCCGAACCGACTCGTAAAGGATTGGCGCTCTTGGTCGGCATGGCAGTCATCATGGACTGCGCGGCAACCGCGCTTTGGTCGGGGCCGGTCACTGTGGGGCAAGAAACGGGCAAGGCGGCCGACACGGCGGAGAAGGACCTCGAAGGGGCCGTACAGAAGATCCGCGAAGGTCGGAACGACGAGGCGCTCGCGCTAATCCGCGAGAAGGCGGCCAAGCATCCGGAATGGCCGCCCGCTCCCCTGATGCTGGCGCAGATCCTGTTTCGTGCGGGTCAGGCCGTGCCCGGACGACATTATCTGGAACGGGCCGCGGTCGAGGCATCAAAACACCCCGAAGTGTATCTCACTTTCGGCAGATTGGCGATGGGCGAAGGGCGGTTCAGCGATGCGCATCTCAACTTCGAGAACGCGCTGGGGCTTATCGCCGCGGGGAAATGGGACGCCGAAAAGGCACGCGGATTCCGCCGCGACGCCCTCTCCGGGCTGGCCGCGGCCGCCGAGGGCCAGGAGGAATGGAAGACTGCCGAAACCCAATTGACCGCCTGGCTCGAGCTCGATCCCAAGAACGGCCAGGCACGCCAGCAACTGGCCAGCGTGATGTTCCGGCTCGGCAAGACCGATGAGGCGTTCAATACGCTGAAGCAGGCCGTCGTGGACACTCCCGCGCTCGAGCCGGCAGCCATCAGCATGGGCCGCCTCTTCAACCAGAAGGGGGATGAGAAAAAGGCCGAGGAGTGGTTCGACTACGCGGTGAAGCTCGAGCCGGCCAGCTCCCGGGTTCGCATTGCCCGAGCGGGATGGCTGCTCGAGAAGGGGCGCACTCCGGTGGCTCGCACCGAGGCCGACGAGGCCCTGAAGATCGACCCCAAGTCGCAGGACGCGCAACGGATCAAGGGATACATCGCCTGGCATCTTCGGGACCTCGCCGGCTCCGAAGCGGTCCTTGAGCCGCTCCACCGCGAGTTGCCCGGCGATGGCGGTACGGCCAACTTGCTGGCGCTCGCCCTCGTGGAGCAGGACGACCCGGTGAAACGTGCCCGCGGACTGCAACTCGCCGAGGCCAACGCCCGACAGAATCCGCGATCGCAGGACGTCGTGGCCACCCTGGGCTGGGCGCATTACCGATCCGGCCATCTCGACCAGGCCGATCAATTCCTCCGGGCCGCCACCCAGGGCGGACGGATGTCGCCGGATGTCGCCTACTACCTGGCCCGCATCCTGGCGGACAAAGGCAAAACCGACGAAGCCCGCGGACTCCTGCAGAGGGCCACCAACCATCCGGGCGCATTCGCCCATCGGGATGACGCCACTTCGCTCCTGAAAACGATGACCCGTTGAGGTACAGTTCGGATCGTTGTCTCACGAAACCCCGGACCACTCCGGGAGTCGGGGGCAGCTCGCCGCTCGCGGCCGAACCGGGAACGGCGCCCGCGGCAGCGGTCCCCCGCGCCTGCGGACGATTGAACCGCAGGCACTGGCCATAGAAGCTGTCGATGATGTGTCCGTCCTCCATGCTGTGGAACGCGACGATGTCGATCAGGTCTTCCCAACTTAACGAGCGGACCTCGATCCGTCGCCGTGTCGGCTCGAACCAATCGCAGAACCAGGAGTCACGCTCGCCGGCATAATCCTCGACACGCCGTCGGACCTTGCGACGGATCGCGTCCAGCGCCAGGTCCCATTCGAATATCCCGTCATCGAGCCGGGCCTGGGGGGCCAGCACGAGGTACCCGAGGTCCTCCATGTCGTCCGGTGATCGGTCGGCGCGGCGGAGCGTCTCGGCGATGCAGCCCACGCTCCGAGCCGCCTGGTCGTAATAGGGGGCGTTGCGGACTCCGGCGGAGAGGCGGGCGAAGAGCTTGGCTTCGAGGACCACGAGCTGTCGCGCATGCGGCAGCAGCGAGAGTGCCGCGGTTCCGGGATCGCCGATCACGAAATGACCGAGGACCGCGTCCGCATGAGTCCGGGCTTCGGCGAGCCGGTCGCCTCGATAGCGGGTCAGGAACGCCGAAGGGAGCCACGCCTGGGAGAACCACTTCGCCCCGGGCTGTGGCGAGAGTGGATACCGGTCGCCACCATGACGCGCGAACCAGTCCAGGATGATCCGGAGCAGCCAGTCTTCGTTGAATAGTTCGGTAGGCGGGAAGGCCGCGGTCCCGGCCTCGCACGCCTCCAGCATCGCCTTGATCCGTTCGACAATCATAGGCCCAACCCTGGCCCCAAAACTGTTCCCACATCACTCGCCCCGCGGTCGTCGGTCTCGCGATCGGGACGAAGCCTCGACCGCATTCTGCCCGGCCCGATGCTCACCGCCATTCCTCGCGTTCCTTAACTCATGTTACCAGTCCCTTGCCCGATTAGTGAGCTGCACGAGTGTCGATCGCCCTGAGCGGCGGCGATACTCCGCTCCCGGCGACGGGCGTCCGAGTGGCCGTTCGTAAAGGATCGTGCACGACCCCCATTTCCACCGGAGAACTCGGGTTCTACGCGTTGCGGTTATTGAATAGACTTCCCTCGCCGGTCCCACTACGCTGATCCCCTCAACACGGCCGCCCGGCGCATCAGCAGATTGCTCGGATCGCCGAGTCCCCATCTCAACACCGAGGAGGTGTCGTCGTGCCTCATCCACCATCTCGCCCTCATCTGCCCGCACTCGACGGCGTGCGTGGATTGGCCATCTTCGGTGTCTTGATGTGCCACTTTGTTCCGGCTCTGGCCGACGCGTTTGGGACGTCCTCGGCACGACAGCTCGTGAGCTATGCCGGACCCGGCGGCTGGGGCGTGGACCTATTCTTTGTACTCTCGGGTTTCCTGATCACCGGCATCCTGCTGGACACTCGCAAGTCGCCCGATTACTGGCGTAGCTTCTTCGGTCGGCGGGCTCTTCGCATCCTCCCGTTGTATTACGTCTTCCTCTTCGGCCTGTATCTGACGAATCCACCGAAGGGCGAAAGCTGGAGGTTCTGGGCCCATCTGAGCAACTGGCGATCGGATCTCGGGATCTCGTCGAACATTTTTACGTGGCACTTCTGGTCGCTGGCGATCGAAGAACAGTTCTACTTCGTCTGGCCGATCGTCGTGGCCTCGCTCCCGGTCCGCGGGCTCGGCCCGGTTTGCTGGTTGACGGTCGTGGTCTCACTGATCCTGCGGGGAATCGCGGCGTGGCTCGGTGCCGAGGTCGAGACCTTGCATCGGATGACGCCGTTCGCGCTCGACGGACTGGCGATCGGATCATACCTGGCGTGGGCCGTTCGCCACCGTCCGGCGCGGGTCGATCGGCTGGCGTGGCTCGCGCTGCCGGTTTTGGTAAGCTCGATGATCGCGATCTGGTCGTTGGGGAAGCTGAACCTCTCCTTCGCCGCGATCATGGTCCTCGGCCGACTGCTCGTTTCCGTGGGTGGTGGGGCGTTGGTGCTCCTGTCCGTGCGTGGACCGACTCTGGCGATCCGGACCCTGAGTTGTCGGCCGCTTCGCGGCTTGGGTCGGTATTGCTATGGGCTCTATTTGCTCCATCCGATCATCGTCGTCAAGGGGATGGTACCGGCTCGATGGCTAGCCAGTCATGTGACCACAGGCCTATCCCCTCTTGCCTGGGTGTTGGCGTTGACCACAGGACTCTCGGCGTCCTGGGTCTTGGCCGCCCTCTCGTGGCGTCTGCTGGAGTCACCGTGTCTCTCGCTCAAGGACTGGTTCCCTTACCGACCCGCATCGACAGGGTTGTCCACCCCGCCACACCTCCCGTTCACGTTGGCCGCACGACGCCACCGCGCCGCCGTAGACTCCACCAGCGGCGTACGGGTCTCAACCCGGGTGATCGCAGACGAGCCATGACGGTCGAGTGCACTCCGACGCCGCAGTCCGGGACGAGGCCGATGATGGCTGCAATCTCCTCTTCCGCTATCCAGGCGAAAGCTCTGGCTTTATACTGAAAGACGGTTGGCGCGACGCTTCGCATGACGGGCCGAGCACTGTCTCGGCCGATAGGATTGCTGGCGGCTGTCAACGGATCTGATCCATCGTGTCGTATGCTTTCCTCTCGCAGGATGGTCCTCCCATGAGCTTGCTCCTGATGCAGAACGGACTCCGCGGGTTCTTCCGGCTCCTGACGACCACGCTCGTCGCGGGGTGGACGGCATCCCCGATGTCGTGGTCTCCCGATTCCCATTGGCTCAGCTATACGGTGGCCCCGGGTACAGGGCACGATGAACGCGAACCCGGCTGGCTCTTCGATGTCTCTTACGAAGGAGCGAGTCCTGCGGATCCGCGAGGCTCTGTCGCGCCGAAGGCGTCGGGCTCGAGCATCTACCGGATCTGGACCTCAAACCGCGATGCCCAGTCGTCCGTGATGATCGAGGAATCGGCGTGGCCCCTGACAGCACCGTCGTGGAGCCCCCAGGGGCGGACCATCGCGTTCGGCCGGTTCGTGCCCTCATCGATCGAGCCCCATCACACGATCCCGCGAGGCCGGTTGGAGATTGTGATCCAGCAGGGCTTGAACCGGAAGCGTACTCTCCTGGATGTCCCGGATTTCGAGCTTGGACCCGAGCCGCGAGCGATGTTCCCCCACGTGGCGGCTGCCTGGAGTCCCGACGGGCGGTTTCTCGCCTTCACCAGACCCGGCGAAGAGCCGGCGATCCTGATCATCAGGATCGAATCGCGCCGAGTGCTCCAGACCATCGAGCATGCGGTCATGCCGTCCTGGTCACCTGACGGCTCGAAGGTCGCCTTCATCCGGATCCGGCCGGAAGAGCTGGAAGGGAACCGGCTCGAGGTGGTGGAGCATCAAGCTCAGACGTTCACCGCCGCTCGCCCGCTCATCTCTCTAGGTCGCATGAAGGCAACGCCATTCTGGACGAGCGACGGGCGGTCGATCTACGTCGTCGTGGAGAAGCGCGGGCCGCAATCCTCGATGCTGGATCTGGAGAGGGTGTTCGTGGAGACGGGCGATGCGGTGCGGGTTCAGAGCCTGGCCGGGCCTGAGATCCATCGACGAGGCACCTCGATTCGAGGCGTCGCGATCGACTTCGATCGCCAGGAGGAGCGGTGTTTTTTCGCTGTGGACTTCGAGGGGCGGGACACGGACGTGGCCTGGAGCGTCCCACGTGAGTCGAGCATCTTCAAGAGGTTTCATCCGTTGGACGGCAGCCTGCGGATCGGCAGCCTCTCGGTGTCGCCGGATGGTGGGGCCGTCGCCCTGCGATTCGGGACGCCGACGGCCCTGACCCTGCCGGCGGTTTATGACGTCGCGACCGAACAAACCTCGCTGATGATGCCCGATGCGGCCGCGCGGGGAGCATGGATGTCCATGCTCGCGCAGACCGCGCGGGCGCTCCTGCTGGAGAGGTTCTCCGCGACGGTGGACCGGCGAATTCCCGGTCGGCCCACACTCCTGCCGTTGCCCGGCGAGATTCCCCCACATCACTCCGCTCTGCCACGACTCGCTCGGCTCGGTCGTCTGGGCTCAACGATATCCAACATCCCGAGCCGCCCGGTTGCAGACCAGGTCGATCCAGAGGCGAGTTCCGCCGCAGCTCTGGAGGATCGTCTGTTCTTCGACTACCTTCGGGGCGATTTCGCCGCAGCCGAGGCCGACCTTGATGCCTTGGAGCCGCGTCTCGCGACGGCCGGGCACCGGCTGCCGTTGCTAAGCTTGCGTGCGCAAATCCTGATGTCCAAGGGCGATACGATTCGTGCCCGGGCCGTCGCCGACTACCTGGTCAGGGCGGAAGGGGGGCCAATCCATCGGATCGAGGAAACTTCACGGGGTCCAGTCCTCACAACCGAGCCCGACGCGAGCCAAGCCTGGGCTCGCTATCTCGCTTCGCGGACCAATGCCAATGAGCTGGCACCCCGCGCCGTGTTTCCCGGTGAGTCGCTGCCGGACCATCTGCCGCCCGAAATCCCGGATCCGTTTGCACCCCTCGATCGACCCGAGTTCCCGCGCGAGCGAGGCGGAGCTGTCCCGTTCGCGCCGTTCATCCCGGAAATCGAGCTCGACCCGGCCCAACGCCTTCCTGACCGACCAGCCGTGCCCGAAGAGCATGTCCCGGCTCGACCGCAGCCGGTCAATCCCCCGGTTCAGCCTCGCAAGGATCCCTTGGGGACACGGGCCTCCGAGAAGCCCGCCGCAACCCGCAAGGTACCTGTCTAGAGTACGGTGAAGAGCACGATCCGAGCTCCCTGGATGACGCGCGATCGCTCCTCTGGCGTGATGCTTCCCCGCGGCACGATCTCTTCGAGGAGGCCGAGCGTGTTCCTGATGATGAAGTGCTGGGCGGTGCCGATCTTGAGGCGCGCGCTGTTCTTCGATAGGAGGCGCAGGACATCGCGAATGGTCACGGCCTCGGCCAAGGGGTTATCCGGCACAGTTTGCCAGCGGGGGAGATCGGGTGCTGATACGGCCTTGAGGGCGACCTGATGGATCAACTGGGCGATCGAGGTCAACTTGGGATAATTGAGAGTGTCGGCGGTGTCTTGGGGCGTGTGGTAGCGCGGATTCTCGCCGGTGGTGAAGAAGAGGAACGGGATACTCTTGCTCCGGAACGGCCCGTAGTCGCTGCGATTGAGAATCAATAGGTCCGCGCCGAGCAGACCAATGATCAGGGGACGTCCTCTCCCCGCCTCATCAATCCAGGGACGTAGTCCCGGCGCGTGTTCCGTACCCATGACGAAGACATGACCGTCGCAGATACCCGCCAGGGCGCGTCCCATCATATCTGCGGTGATGAACAGTGCGATGTGATCGAGCGGGACCGGGGGATGGGAGACGAAATAGCGCGAGCCGAATAACCCCGCCTCTTCCAGATCGAAGCCGACGAACATGACGCTCCTCCGAGGAGGCGACGAAGTCTGCACGAAGCATCGCGCCACCTCCAGCATCATGGCCACACCCGAGGCATTGTCATCCGCGCCGGGGAAGAGCTTGCCCCCGCGCACGCCTAGATGGTCGTAATGGGCGGCAACGATCACCCATTGCTCGCGGAGCACAGGATCGGAGCCGCGGAGCATGGCCCCGACGTTGCGGCCGATCCGGGTTCCGGGCTCGTTTCCCGGAATCATCTGGGTGAATTCCCCGTCGAACAGACCCTGGAGCTTCAGCCGGCGGAATTGATCGGTCAGGTAATCGGCCGTTTTCTCGCCGCCTGGTCCGCTCCGTCCACCGAACTCGGGTGAGGCCAGCAATTCAACGGTCTCGCGGAGCCGCGCTCCTTCGGGATGGAGTGATGTGTCCGTCCTCGAGTCCTGGGCCTTCGACGTGCCGCCCGATAGCCCCAGGACGACGCCGGCCACGAGCAACCATCCCAGCCGTTGCCGAGCGCCGGGATCCGTCCCAGCAGGCCTCTCGGCCCGGATGAACGGAAAGCCCCGCCGAATCCGTGCTGCCGACATGACTCATCCTCCAGGTCTGTCAGAAACGGGAAAAAACACCGCCCATTCGCGAATCGTGTGGCATATTACCCACGGTTTGGGAATGGGTCCCCTTCAGGGAGGTGTATTGTGTCGCGCTGCTCATGGATCAAGGTGTTGGCCCTGACCCTCGCGGTCGTTGGCCTCGGCGGGGCAAGGTCGGCCCGGGCGCAGGACTGGAACGACTATCTCCACTGGCCCTACACGCCGCCTCAAGTCCCGGGTAACGGATTTGAGTATAACGGACTCTACGATGGGTGGTACCGCTATCCCCGCGAACAGCGGATCGTCCCCCAGATCCAGGGCCCGTATTATCGCAACGAATACGGCGGCTACCGGGTCTTCGGGCTGTTCCGTCATCCTCACGGCTGGCACGACTGGCAGAAGAAGAAGTTCTACAAGGGGATGCACTTCACGATGGACGTCTTCTGACCTCGTCGAATGCCGATGGCGCCTCAATGATTGCGGGTGGGTCGTACCGATGAGGGGTCCCACTCGTTTTCTTCAGGATGATCTCCATAGAATCCGTTCGTGTGAGCACGGTTCAGGGATTCGCGAATTCCGTCGGGAATCGGACACTCACTCGATCTTGCCGAGGGTCACGGCAATCTGGTAGTAAGCCTCGGCGGCAAGGCGAACTTGGTCCAGGTCGATCCATTCGTCCTTGGTGTGGGCCTGGGCGATGTCGCCGGGACCGAACACGACGCAGGATAATCCCGCCGCGTTCAACGGTCCGGCATCGGTGCCGAACGGGACGCCGAGGACATCCGGGCGCCGGCCGGTTGCCGCCGTGATGGCATCGGCGAGGGGCTCGAGCCATCGGGATGACCGCGGCGATAGCGGTGGCATATCCACCCAGGGCGGGCCGAACTCGATCCCGACGAGCCCGCCCAGACGTTGGGCGAGATCCGCCTTGAGGTCGTCCAGGCATCGTGCCGATTCCTCGCCCGGGAGCATCCGGCGATCGACCTCGATCTCGCACCAGTCGGGAACAACATTGACGCTCTGGCCGCCTTCGATCCGTCCGACGGACAGGCTCGGCGGGCCGAGGATGGGATGGGCCGAGGATCGCGACAGCGACTCGGCATAGGACTCGAGAGCCGCGAGCACTCGGCCCATCCGGTAGATCGCGTTGTCGCCGAGCTGTGGTGCCGAACTGTGGCAGGCCCGCCCGCGGGTGCGGATCTTCCACCGGAGCGCCCCCTTGTGGCAATGCACCAGGTCGAGGCGCGTCGGCTCGGCGACGATCGCCAGGTCGGTGCCGAGCTCGGTCTCCGCGAGGCGAGATGATCCCCTGTGGGTGAATTCTTCGTCCACCGTGCAGGCCAGGAGCACGGACGCCGACCCCGCCGGCCGTTCCCGAACCAGGCGGGCGAATGCCACGAGCATCGCCGCCATGCTCCCCTTCACGTCGCACGATCCTCGCCCGTGGAGGCGCTGCTCGACGATCGTCGGCTCGAACGGAGGGATCGTCATCCCGTCGGTAGGTACGGTATCCTGATGGACGTCGAAGAGGATCGTACGCCGAGATCCCGGGGCCTCATACCGCGACAGGAGGTTCTCACGGCCCGGCGCGATCGGCTGCCGATGGCAGTCGACCCCCAGCTCCCCGAGCCAATCCTCGAGATAGGCCGTCAGCCGCGTTTCGAGGAACTCCTCGCCCGAGGAAGGGCGCCCCATGGGGTTGACGCTCGGGATGGACACCAGTTCCGCCAGCAATCGGGTCACGTCATCCACTGGTCGCTTCGCTCCGGTTTTCAGCGTTCAGTTTTCAGCTCTCAGCAGGTAAACGATTTATCAACTGACCACTGATCACTCCGAAAGTTCGGCGAGCAAGGTTCACTTGACGCGCTCGAGGTATTCGCCGGTCCGGGTGTCGATCCGGATGCGTTCGCCGTTCTTGATGAACGGGGGAACGCCGACCTTCAGCCCGGTCTCGAGCGTCGCTTCCTTGTATTGATTGGTCGCCGTCGCTCCGGAGAGGGCCGGCGGCGTCTCGGTCACCGTCAGTTCCACGAAATCGGGGATCTCGATCGAGACCGCCTTGTCGTTGATGTATTTCACCATCACCCGGCTGTTCGGCAGCAGATAGGCCATCGACGTCCCGATGATGTCCTCGGAAAAGCTGAGCTGGTCGTAGGTCTCCGTGTCCATGAAGACGTGGTCGTCGCCGGCGGAATAGAGGTATTCGTATTCCTTGGTCTCGACGTAGGGGACCTCGATCTGATCGACCGAGCGGAATCGCTTCTCGATCAGCGAGCCGCTGTTCATGTTCCGGAGCTTGGTCTGGACCATCGCACGGAGGTTGCCCGGGGTGTGGTGGGCGAAATCCAGGACGACGAAGTTCACGCCCTCCATCGTGATTACCATCCCTCGACGAATATCGGTCGCTTTGATCATCATGGCGATTCGCATGTCTCCTTTGGGGCATGTCCGCGCGGCTTCGCGGGCCCGTCGATCTGTCAAATCCCTGGGAGGATCACTGGAAGCCATCGAGTCGCGGGCAAATGGGGGTCCCCGATTCCCAATCCCGGAGATTCCTGATCGGGAACCGGGAATGCGAAATCGGCGACCCCAGATGTCCGCCCGACGCGGAGATCCTTCGGAGGCCAATCCTCAATTTAAGCCCCGCGGAGGGATTTGCCTAGCGGGCTTTTCCCGGCATCGCATCCTCAAGGGTGATGCCGGTGGCCTCGGCTCACGTGCGATTCCACCTCGGGGTCCCGTTCCGTCCTGGCTGCGACCCTGGGGACCAACTGAGGATGCGGCACGGTTCGGGTTGCCGATAGGGACTGCAAGGTCCTCCGGCTGATCAGGATGCTCGTGGAGACACTGGGCTGGAACGAGGTGAAGTAGCCAAGGTACCTGGCAAACACATACCTGTTGATTAGCCGCGCCACGGGGAGTGTGAGGACCGCGACGCCGTTGGTCGTGGGGACCGTCTTGTACGACGCGCGGCCGTTGACGAAGAACGTGGTGTTGCCCAGAGGCGTCCCCGTCCCCGGAGCCGTGACGCCGATCTGTGCCTCGATATCCAGCTTGACGATCTTGCCCTGCCGGTTCCGGACGGGCAGGACCGTCAGGGTCGGCTGCGTGCCTACGCTGGTGATGAACTGCCCAATGGCGCTGGAAGTGCTGCTCTGGAATACGCTATCGCCGACGTAGGTGGCGGTGATCGTGTGAAATCCGTAGCCTAGCGAGGAGGTGGTGAACGTCGCCTGATCCGAGGAATTGAGCACTCCCACGCCGATCGGGTTGTTATCGGCAAGGAATACGACCGCACCGGTCGGGGTGGCGGTGGAGCTGACCGGGCTGACCGTAGCGGTGAACGTCACGGGCTGGCCGATCACCGCGACCTCGTTGGAGGTGGCCACTGTGGTCGTGGTGGCCGAGGAGGACGAGGCAGTCAATGCGGTCAGGACGACGTCCTCATGGTTGGACCCGCCCTGATAGGTGATCTGGAACTGCGTGCCGCTGATGTTGACGGTCGCGCCCTCCGCGAGCCCGGCAAAGGTGCCGGTAATGGGCGAGCCGCTATTGTTCTGGATGATCGTCAACTGGTCGCCCAGGGCCGGGGTATAAGCGGTGCCGATCGAGGCGTGGAGCGCGGCTCCGCCGAGATTGACGGCCCCGCCGGCGACCAACTGGTCGTATCCCGTGGTCCCATTGCCGGGCGAGGTCCCGTCGAGCACGACCCGGAACGCCGAGCTGCCATCGAGGCTGAGGCTGCCGACGGTCAGGACGCCCGGGCTAGGATTGTGGCCGGGGCTGATGGTCCCGCTGACACTGGTCACGTTGCCGACCGTGCCGTTGCCCCCGATCACCCCGCCGTTGTTCTGCACCGCGCCGGGGATTGTGCTGTCCGCCAGCAGGGTCGAGCTGGTGACCGTCGTCGTGCCGGTGAAGGTGTTGGCTCCCAGCAGGTCGAGGACACCGCCGCCAAATAGGCTCAGCCCGGCCGTCCCCGCGAGCTCCCCCGAGAGATCGAGCGTGCCGCCCGCGGCGAGCGAGATCGTTCCTCCGGTCAAGGTCGTGCCCATCGCGTCGCTCGATGCGCCCGATCCGTACGTTGTGATGATGTCCGCCGACGGCGACGACAGGACAACCGAGCTTCCCGAGAGGGCGTACCCCTGCGACCCGATCGTGATCGAATCGAAGCTGGTTCCCGCGGTGAAGTTGTTCACCGAGACATGCGGGGTCGAGGTGGTGAGCGTCGGGAAGTTCAAGTCGTCGCCGGGATTCGGGGGCGTGTTGCCCATCCAGTTGGCGGCGGTCGTCCAGTTGGTGTCGGTGCCCAGTCCGGTCCATATGGCGGTCGCCGGGGTGATCCTCACCTCCAACCCCTCCAGCAGCGGCCGATGGCTCCGGTGGCCGGCGCCTCGACGACCGCGACGCCCCTCGCGACCTCGCCCCTGACCAATCCCGAGTACGGCCGAGTCGCCCCGAAACAAACCGAGCATGGATGTGCCCCTTCCAATGAGACCGACACGCGATCCGGCTTCGATCCCCAAGCCGCGATGATTTCGATTCCTGGAAAGCCCCTCCCGTCGAGCTGTGGTTCGACGACCCACATTCACCCGAGCCCGGCACCCTTCGGGACCGGGGCGGACGGTGGCCAGCGGTGGGTCGAGGGAGAGACGAAGATGATCCGATCCATTTTATCCGCGCCGAAAAAGGGCGGGGGCAGACTGGCACTCTTCCCGAGTTCTGCATGGGCGGACTGGATCGACTGCGTCGATTTCAACGCCTGAGCGGGTTGAGGGCGGGTTCTTCGCGGTCAGGCCTCGATGGAGCGGATACAGGAGGGTACCAAGTCGTCCGAGGACCTTCTCGACCCCTGCGCTACTGCCGGCGAAGCCGCGACCCCAGGGGAGCGAACACATGGACTCGGGAGGGGACGGGTGCATCAGGGTCGCGGCTCGATTCGGATCTCCAGGTGTCTGACCGCCGCGTACCCTTCCGCACGGTGCTTTCGTTGCGTGGTACCAAACAATCGAATTATCGATCAATACCCAGCCGGTAGAGGATCTCCTCGAACTGTTCGTGATAGACGTCGTCGGTGGAGTGGAGGTGCTCGGCTTCGGAGATGAATTTCAGCGTGTCGTCCCGCTTCAGGCCGTACTGGCGCAGGATGTCCTCGAAGGGCTGGAGGTCGTGGGCGTAGACGAACAGGAGCTTGTGTTCGTCGAACTGGACTTCCATGGGGCCATGGGGGTTGAGCGCGGCCAGTCCCGTGCAACCGTCGTGGAGCAAGAGCGGTTCGTAATCGTAAAGGGTGCTCTTGAGGATCACGGTGTCCATATGCTCGCGGTAGAGATCGGCGTGGCACCCTGGCTCGGAATCATGACTCGACTCCATGACCACATCGACGACTTCACCGAGGGGGTCCAGGAGATCCATGAACACCTCGAAGAGGTGCTCTGACGAGACGGACGCGGCCAGCACGGGCATCTTGTTGCCGCTGTCCGGGTCACAATAGGTATCGCGGCGGTACCCCTCGCGCGGGATCACGTCCAGGCCGATCGAGGGGCGGACGGCATCCGTCAATGAGAAGTTCCCATAGCGTCCGACGCGTAGGTGGGCATCCAACTGGTCTTCACTGAGATCATCAAAGCCGGTTCGAGCCATCCGGCTCGGGTTGTTGCGAAGCACACGATCGAGGAAGCGTTGAAGAAAACTCATCAGAAAGGCTCCCCTCCTAAAACCGCGACGCGCACTGGGAATGGTTCGATGAAAGCCCCGGCCACTGCGTCAAGCAGTCTTGGGCATCAGGCCCAAGCCGCGCCTCCCAGGCATCCGCTTGACACCGCGCCGAAGGGAGCCGAAACCCACCCCGGGGACGGTCGCCTTTCCGTTGGCAACTCCTCAATCTTGTTCTCTCATGTATACCATGCGTGATCTTCGCAACCAGCTTCCACATTCAAACTCGATCGAGAAAAAAATCCCAGCGACGGCACACCGGTTCGACTTCCCACTTACGCCGCCCGTCCGATTCCTCCGCATACTCGATCTCTTCGCAACCATCCGGTCGTGACCGATCTCCAGCAATTTCGATACCGATATAAAAATCAGACCTGGAGGAATGTCGTGCGGCCTGGTCTCACAAAAACTTGAATCAAGTTTTGAAAAATATGGACGCTCTCTGCGGGAAGTCAACCGTACAGACGACTCATCTGCATTTTGTAAGCAATTCTCGAAGAGCACAAGCCTTCGGATCCAAAACGCCGCTCCCCCTGATGATGGGAATCAACGAAATCGCTTTCTCGCCACAATTCCATGAATCCAGGGATGCATTCGAGGACGAAATCCTGCCCGAATGATAGGCTTGTCGAGAACTCCGGATCGTGACGATTCGGGCAGGTACGACCGTCGCTCCCTTCCGCGGCCGGTGCTATACTGAGACTCACGGGATCTGGTCGGCCGGAACGGCCCCAGCCGCAGTCTGGCGAATGGACATTGCGACGGAGGACCGGTGACTGATGATTCAGGATCAAACGGCGATCGGCCGGGTTGACGCCTACGTCGAGGCCCATCGGGCCGATTTCGAGACGCAGCTCGAGGCATTTCTTCGGATTCCGAGCGTCAGCGCCCAGCCGAAACACGACGCCGACACACAGCGAGCGGCGCGCTTCGTCCGCGACGACCTGACCGCCATCGGGCTGTCGACCGAGCTGATCGAGACGCCACGTCACCCCATCGTCTATGCCGAATGGCTCGGTGCCCCGGGCCAACCGACGTTGCTGGTCTATGGACACTATGACGTCCAGCCGCCCGAGCCGATGGAACCCTGGCTCTCATCGCCCTTCGAGCCGTCAATCCGGGACGGGAACATCTTTGCACGCGGGGCGACCGACGACAAGGGGCAGATGCTGACCCACCTCAAGGCGGCCGAAGCCTGGTTGAAAACGGCCGGCCGGCTGCCGGTGAATGTCAAGTTCATCGTCGAGGGCGAAGAAGAGGTCGGAGGCGCCAGCCTCGAGGACTACGTCGCCCGCCACGCGGGACGCCTGGCCTGCGATTACGCCGTGATCTCCGACACCAGCCAGTTCGCTCCGGGCATACCCGCGATCACCTATGGGTTGAAGGGCCTGGCCTATTTCGAGCTCCTGGTTCAAGGGGCCAACCGCGATCTGCATTCCGGGACCTACGGCGGTGCGGTGGCCAATCCGATCAACGCGCTGTGCACGATCCTCGCAGGCCTCAAGGGTCCGGATGGGCGGATTCAAATCGAAGGCTTCTACGATGCCGTCACGCCGCTGGAGGACTGGGAGCGGGCGGAGTTCGCCAAGCTCCCGTTCTCGGAAGCGGCATTCCAGGCCGACCTGGCCGTCTCCGCGTTGTCGGGCGAGGCCGGTTATTCCACGCTGGAACGCAAGTGGGCCCGGCCGACCTGCGACATCAACGGCATCTTCGGCGGCTATTCGGGCCCCGGGCCGAAGACGGTGCTCCCCTGCAAGGCCGGGGCCAAGCTCAGCTTCCGGCTGGTCCCCGACCAGGATCCCAAGACCGTCGAGCGTCTATTCCGGGACCACGTGGCTCGGAGCTGCCCGCCCGGAATTTCCTACGAGATCCTCACCCATCACGGGGCACCAGCCGTGCTGGTCGACGTGGATACGCCCGGGGTCAGGGCGGCGGTGCGGGCGGTCGAAGCCGGCTTCGGGACCCGGCCCGTCTTCATGCGCGAAGGGGGTTCGATCCCAGTCGTGGGTCTGATCAAGCAGCACCTCGGCGTGGATACCCTGCTGCTGGGCTGGGGCCAGACCGACGACAACCTGCACGGCCCCAACGAGAAATTCTCCCTGGCCGACTTCCACCGCGGAATCAAGTCGAGCGCCCACCTCTTTGACGAGCTGGCGCGGGAGACGGTTTCCTGAGAGAATCTGACGGGACTCGGATCGAGGATTCCGGCTTCCGAACCCGATGAGCGTAATGTCCTGTGAAAAAATGGCTTACATCCATTTGAATCTTGAATCTGTGATCGGGAATCACTTGTTCGCAGCTTCGGAGAAGGTGTCCCTCTCATGTTGGACCTGAAGTACGTCGTCGCGAACGCCGACGCGGTCAAGCAGAATTGCCGGGACCGCAACGTCTCGCCCGACGTGATCGAGGATGTCGACCTGGTCGTCCAGCTCGAATCCGAGCGTCGGGGCCTGCTCCAGGGGGTCGAGGAGGTTCGGCGCCGGCAGAACGAGGTCGCCCAGGCCACCGGCCGCGAGCGCGACGCCGAGAAGCGGTCCGCGCTGATCGACGAGGGTAAGCGGCTCAAGTCGGCGGTCGCCGACGAGGAGGAGCGGCTCCGCCGGCTCGAGGCCGAGCTGACCCAGCGGCTGAAGCGCATCCCCAACCTGACCCACCCGGAGGCCCCCATCGGCCAGACGGAGGACCAGAGCCGCGAGATCCGCAAGGTCGGCACTCCCCGCGCGTTCGACTTCAAGCCGAGGGACCACGTCGCACTCGGCAAGGACCTCGACCTCATCGACTTCGAGACGGGCGGCAAGGTCAGCGGGACCGGTTTTTACTTCCTCAAGAACGATGCAGTCTTGCTGGACCTGGCGCTCCAGCAGTTCGCCGTCAAGCGGCTCATCGGCCACGGCTTCACGCCCATCACCACGCCCGACCTGGCCCGCAACCAGATCCTCGAGGGGATCGGGTTCACGCCACGCGGGGCCGAGACCCAGGTCTACTCCGTCGAGGATACCGATCTCAGCCTGGTCGGCACCGCCGAGATCACGCTCGGAGGGATGCTCGCCGACGAGATCCTTGACGGCGCCGCGCTGCCGATCCGCTACGTCGGCCTGTCTCATTGCTTCCGGACCGAGGCCGGCGCCGCCGGCCGCGCCAGCCGGGGGCTCTATCGCGTCCACCAGTTCACCAAGGTCGAGATGTTCGCCTTCACCACTCCCGAATCCTCCGGCGCCCTGCACGCCGAGATGCTGGCGATCGAGGAAGAGCTCTTCCAGGCGCTGGGAATTCCGTATCGCGTGCTCGACATCTGCTCGGGCGACCTGGGCGGGCCGGCTTACCGGAAGTACGACCTCGAAGCCTGGATGCCCGGTCGCGGCGCGGGTGGTGAATACGGCGAGGTGACCAGCACGTCGGACTGCACCGATTACCAGGCCCGTCGTCTGAATATCCGCTACCGGCCCGCGGGACAGAAAGGGACGCGATTCGTTCACACCCTGAACGGCACGGCGGTCGCCATCAGCCGGGCGCTCATCGTGATCCTGGAGAACTACCAGCGGTCCGACGGATTGATCGACGTCCCCGAAGTCTTGCGGCCGTTCGTCGGGAAGGACGTCCTCGGAAGGCTGCGCGTTCCGGAAGGATGAAGGATGACGGATGAAGGATGAGTCAGAAATCAATAGGATTGCCGGCTAAGCCAGTGCCCGACGCGGCGTTTTTCATCCTTCATCCTTCATCTCTCATCGTTTCCCCATGCGACATCCGCTCCTGATCCCTGACCTGCGCGAGTTGATCCACGACGGGGAGGTCGCGGGCCTGCGCGACTTCCTCGAAGACTATCATCCTGGTCGCGTCGCCGAGCTGATGGAAGATCTGGAGGACGGGGATGGCGAGACCTTGTTTCGCATCCTCCTGCCCCGCGACCGGGCCCAGGTCCTCAGCTACCTGGAGAAGGAACGTCAGGTCAAGCTCGTCGAGATGATGCCGGCCCAGGAGGCGGCCGAACTCCTCCACGTGATGTCGCACGACGAACGCGCCGACCTGGTCAACCGGCTCGACGAGGAGGTACTCGACCCGGTACTGCCCTACCTCGCCCAGGCGGAGCGCGAGGACATCCGCCGACTGGCCAGCTACGAACCCGGTACGGCCGGCGCCGTCATGACGACCGACTACGTGACGCTTCCTTCCCATATCACCGTGCGCGAGGCCATCGATCGGCTCCGGCACGAGGCGCCCGACCGCGAGACGATCTACTATTGCTATGTCATCGACCACAATCGCCGGCTGATCGGCTTCGTCTCACTCAAGCGGCTCATCTTATCGCGGCGCTCGGCCGTCATCGAAGAAATCATGCAGCGCGACGTCATCTTCGCGCGCGTGGATGAGGACCAGGAGACCGTCGCCCGGCAGATCGACAAGTACGACCTGATCGCGATCCCCGTCGTCGACGGCGCGGACGGGCTGCTGGGGATCATCACCCACGACGACGCGATGGACATCCTCCGCCAGGAGCAGACCGAGGACATCCTGGCCTTCGGCGGCGTCTCGCGCGATGCCGAGGCCAACGAGGAGACGTACTGGGAAGGGCGGATCCACGAGTCCGTCCGGCGGCGGATCGGCTGGTTGTTGCTCCTGTTCGTCGGCGGGGCCATTACCCGCTACATCATCCACGTGTTCAACTGGGTCGATGACCGCTTTCCCACCATCGAGTTCGACACGTTCATTCCGCTGTTGATCGGGACCGGTGGCAATGCCGGCAGCCAGGCCGTCGGCACGATCATCCGGGGCCTGGCCCTGGGCGAGATCCATCGCGGCGACACCCTCCGGGTCCTGGTGCGTGAAGTCCTCACCGGCTTGTTACTGGGCACCCTGCTCGGTGGCGCTCGGCTTCGCGTTTGTCTGGCTGTTGCTCGGCCACTCCAAGACCTTTGGCGCGGTCATCGCGCTGGCGATCATCGGCATTTGTGTCTGGGCCAACGGTGTCGGTGCCCTGGTCCCGCTCCTGGCCGAACGGTTCGGCATCGACCCGGCCGTCGTCTCCGCGCCGCTCATCAGCACGCTGGTTGACGCCACCGGGCTGGTGATCTTCTACACGGTCGCGATCGTCCTCCTGATCAAGCTGGCCGGCCTGGGCGCAGGCTGAGAGGATCTGGAAGAACCGGAATCCGGAATCCGGAATTAATTACCATAATAGCCTATGAAGGCTTAACTTACATCTCTCCTGAATCCTTGATCTCGAATCCGGAATCGGGAATCCGGAATCGGGAATCCGGAATCGATCGGATCCCAGCATCGGAGTTCACGAGTTGGCGTAGATCTGCCCCTTGCCCTTCGAGGACGCCCAGCGCGGACGGCGACGGAACCAGTGCAGGTCCAGCGCATGGGCGTGGTAGGTCAGCCCCATCATCCGGACCACGACCATCGCCGAGTAGAAGAGAAAGACCCAGAAGCCCCACAGCGCCAGCCCCTCGGCCCACATGGTCGGCATGTGGTAGAGGAGTGCCCGGATGGCCAGTCCGGCCACGACCAGCGAGACGCCCGCGACCAGGCAGGTCCGCAGATACTCCCAGCCGATCCGGAAGATGGCCTGGAAGACCGTGACCGGGTTGACGGCCAGGATGTTCTCGTGCAGCAGGGCCGCCGCCAGGGCCATCTGGGAATAGCCCACCGCCAGCAGGATCAGGTCGATCATCACGAACCAGTCGAACCAGTCGATCTCACCGCAATACTTCCAGTAGAACACCAGCGGGATGCCCCCGAGCGCACCGCCAATCAGGCCCGCCCAGAACCAGCGCCCGACCCCTTCAGCGATGTCGCTGGGGTGCCACTCCGGCCAGCGCGGGTGGTCGTTTTCGCCCAGGGCACTGGCCACCAGCATATGGCCGAGGAACAGCAGCGCGTACCCGAAGGTCATCGCGAAGCTGAAGAGCATCGGCGTCATCACCGGCACGATCAACAATCCGAGTGCCCAATCCCCCTTGGTCATCGGCTGGAGCACCGAGATCACGTCGAAGACCGGCAGCGACAGGATCCAGAGCATCGGCGGGAGAAAGACCAGCAATCCCAGTCCGGGCCCGTCCCTCAAGGGATAGACGAGACATTCCATCAAGCTCGGCGACACGCGCGGCATGGCGCCATTTCACGACACTCCAGGAGTCGTCCTGGTCGTATCGTGGGATCAGGCGGAGGGTCGTAGCGGCGTCGGGATCATACCAGCGCTTGGGTCGGGCCACGGGCTGGCTTCCTTCCTGGCTCGTAGGGCGGGGCGCGACGCTGGTGTCGCGATAGCCTGCCAGCCCCGACGTCCTACGAGTCCACCTCTGGCTCGTCGTTTCGGGATGGGTTCGCCCGCGATACGCGCGAACCCCACCCGTGCGGCATTCGTCAGCCGTTGCGTCACTCTTAACTGATTCTTACGGACGACTGCCGAAGTGGCAAGTGGCCAGTGGGGAATGTCGGCAAGGACCGACGGTCCCGAAGAGATCCCCCCTACCCCCCCCTTCCAAGGCGGGCAGTCAGGGGGGTGGATTTGCATCGCAGGGGCGGATGCGCAACTCAATCGTTGAGCGCCTCTATTTCTCTTTCTTCTTCGATTTCTCGACACCCATCTCATCCAGGACGGCCCGAACTTCCTTCGCCTGGCTGGGGTCGAGCGGGTGCGACTTCAACAGATGGAGCACCAGCAGGCCGGGCTCGCCCTGGTAGAGCTTATCCACCAGGCTGCTGACGCGCTTCTGTCGGACCTCCTGGGTGGAGATCACGGGTTTGTAGATGAAGGCCAGCTCGCGGCGGTCGCTCGTGACCAGACCCTTCGATTCGAGCCTGTCGAGCAGCGTCGCCACCGTGGCATAAGACCACTGACGTCCCGCTGAGCGCAAGGTCTCCAGCGCCTCGCGGACCGTGGCCTGGCCGAGGTCCCACAGGACCTTCAAGACATCAAGTTCCGAATCGGGAATGGTTGGGGGGCGTTTGGCCATCGGCGGTCGTCTCAACGTTAAGACTGAGAAACTCCCCATCCTCTCGCGTCAGATCGGTAACGCGAACCGTGGTTGCGTGTCAAGGATTCGATGGGGTTAAGTGGAACCATCACGTACAGGTGGGTATCGACTGTGACCTTATCCTAAGACAAATGTCTCACAAGGTCAATCCCTCCGGTCAAAATCCGTGCGCAGGCGAGCGTTGCGACCCCTTGCTGACGCCTGCTCGCGGCTGTTTTTTATCAACGCGGGCGCATCCGATGGCCGCTTCGAGGACTCCGCGCGCGTTAGCTTTCGTGATGATTCCTCGGACCGGCCGATGAGGCCCGTCAAGGTTTTCGAACGCGGTTTCAATCGCCACATCACGAGGGAAAACAATGTCCCGAAAAAGATCAGGCGCAAGATCTGGTTGAGCGGAAACATCTTGCTCTGCGATCGCGCGACCTCCCGTCCGTCGGCGGTCGTCCGGGTGTCTTGCGTGGGGACGATCGGGAAATCCGCGAACGCTTTTGTATTGATGGGGTGAGGCGTTGCGGTCGGTAGCGTGGCCTCGAGAATCTCGGGGCTCCCCGGATTCGCCGACGAGGCGGCGCCGCCGATCGTCGATTCGCGACCGCCCAGTTTGTCTAACTCGCTGGTATTGGACGATTTGGGGACGTTGCCGAGCGTAATTGTGGCCATCGCGTCTGGCGTGACGTCCTGCGAGGCGAATGAGGAAGCTCCCGCAACCGTCGTCCCCAGGAGGACGAGGGAGAGCAACCCCACGCCGAACTTCGGTGCGTGTTCCTCACGCATCACCGCGTGCTGGACTCGCTGAGGCATCGAACGAGACTCCTTCGAAATTCCGCTCTCGATCGGCTCACAACTAACGTGCATCATTGCCATTCGTGACGCATGGCGCTAGCACATCGTGCCGAGGGGCAATCTTCGCGAGGCGTGTGGAGACCGCTTCGTCCCGGAGGTCGGATCGGGGCACCTACGGTTTGGGCGCGGCACCGACGACGCGCTCGGCTTCCTGGAGGAATCCGAGCGCCTCCGGATCGTCGGCCCATCGGCCGGCCTTGAGCAGAGATCGGAGCTGGTCGAGGGCATCGTGCGCCTCCTTGGCGCGTCCGAGGCGATGGCTGGCCATGGCGATGACGGCGAGATCCAGCGGCTCGGGGCTCCGTCCGGGGGCGGCGGTTGCGAGGGCGTTGAGCGTCTCCACCGCAGCCAGGGGCTGATCGGCGCGATAGCGCGCCAGGGCCAGCGCGTGCCGATAGTCGGAGAGCCGCGCCGGGTCGTCGCGGACGACGCGGCACGCCGCTTCGAGCTGCCGCAACGCCAGGGCATAGTCTTCCGGGCGGCCGGACGGGCGGACGATGGTCAGCCGCGCGACTTCGTACAGCCGGGACGCGTTCTCGGCGCGATGTTCCGCGATCGCGATCGCCGCGGCCCGGAGCTGCGGGCTGAGCGTCCGATCGGCCCGCAGGACCTTCAGGACCTCGTCCTGGAGCAGGTGCTTCGCGAACAGGGACTGGACTCGTTCGACGGCTGCGCGACGGATCGCCGGCGCGAAGTCGGTGTGGCCGTCGGGCGAATCGATCGTCCAGATCCGGGCCGTGTAGTCGATGCTCCCCGAGGCGACCTGCCGGCCATCGCCGCTGATCGCCAGGCTGACGACGCCGCTGGTGTGGCCGCGGAGCGTCAGCACATCGTCGCGGGTCGCGACGTCCCAGATCTTGATCGTCCGATCGTCGCTGGCGGTCGCGAGTCGTCGGCCGTCCGGGAAGTAGGCGACGGCGGTGACCAGGCTGGTATGCCCGCCGAACTCGCCCACCTGCCGGCCGCTCGGCCAGTTCCAGACCTTGACCTCGGCCGGCGTCGCACCATGATATTCGCCGCCGACGGACGTGATGTGGAATCCGTCGGGCGCGAAGGCGATGTCCTGGATGCCGGTGATGTGACCGGTCAGCGCGGCCCGCGGTTCGCCGGTCGCGACGTCCCAGACCCGGACCGTCTTGTCCTCTCCGGCCGAGGCGAGGCGATTTCCGTCGAAGGCGAAGGCCACGGCCTTGGCGCCGCCGGCGTGGCCGGGGAGCGTGCGGACGATCGTGCCGCCGGGCGACGTCCCAGAGTTGAATCAGTGCCGTCGTCGTGCGACGTGGCCAGAGTGGACCCGGTGCGACTGAAGGCGGCGTCGTTGGCCGGCGTGTGGTGCCCCTCCAGCGGTCGGCGCTCCCAGCTCTTCGTATCCCACAGGTTGAGCGCGCCGCCGGGCCCGCTGGCGACGAGGCTGGCGCCATCCGGCGCGAACGCCAGCGCGATCCGGGCCAGCAGCCCACGCGGGGCGATGAGCCGGTGCAGCTCCTCGCCGGTGCGCGGGTCCCAGATCCGGACGCTCCCATCGTGTGCCGAGGCGATCCGGCGCCCGTCCGGTGCGAAGGCCAGGGTGCCGACCCAGCCCGCACTGTTGCGGAACGTCACCTGGGAGTCGGGCGCCGCCGCCGGCCAGAGCTTGACCGTGCCGTCCTGGCTGCCCGAGGCCGCAAGCGCCCCGTCCGGGCTGAAGGCGACGCCGTGCACGAAGCCGTCGTGTCCGTGGAAGGCGGCGTCGCCCCCGTTGCCGGCCAGGTCCCATCGGCGCACGCTCTTGTCCTCGCTCCCGGAGACGAGCTGGCTCCCGTCGGACGAGAAGGCCAGGCTGCGGACGAAGCCGCGGTGACCGTTGAGCGTGTCGAGGCGCTTGCCCGTCGCCCGGTCCCAGATCTGGATCGTCTTGTCCCAGCCGCCGGTGGCCAATCGTCGGCCGTCGGGACTGAACGCGACGGCGTACACGAAGTTGACGTGCCCCCGCAGTTGGTGGATCAGGGACGCACCCGCGCCGGCCACGTCCCAGAGATCCACGACGTCCCGGCTGGCCAGCGCGATCTGACGGCCATCCGGCGCGTACGAGACGCTCAGGACGCCGCCGGGATGCGCCGGGGATCGGCTGGCCGCGAATCGCACCCGTGCCGCGCATCGCGGAGCCGGGCGAAACCGGCCGAGTTGTACGAGTTGAAATGGCCGCAACCCGCGGCGATCGTGAGTCCATCCGGTGCGAAGGCGAGGCCCAGGACGTGGATGTTCCGCTCGCTGGCCTGCCAGATCGGCTTGCCGCTCTCGGCATCGAGTAGCATCAGGACGGAGCCCTGCTCCTGGCCCTCGAATCCATGGGCCGCCGCGATCGAGCGCCCGTCGGGCGCGTACGCCACGGCCTGGACTGCGCCCGTCAGTCCTCGGATCGCGAAAACCTCCGCACTGCTTCTGATCTCGCGGACGACCAGCTCGCCGGTCCGGTCGGTCGCGCACCTGGAACCACGGGCCGCTCCCGGCGGCGATCCGGCTGCCGTCGGGCGAGAAGGCCACGCACCAGACGTCCCGGCCGCCGCTGGACCCGGTCCAGGTCCGCAGTTCCGAGTGCCCCAGCCGATGGGCGTAGGACCACTCCCAGGAGCGGAGGTCCGTCGGGCAGCCCTCGAGCAGTCGGTCGGCCAGCGCCACGTTGTCGTCGAGGTACTCGCGGCAGGCGAGATTCACCCGGCTGATCGCGTCGCGAAGGCGGAGCTGATCGGCCTTCTGGGTCGCCTCGATCGACTTGGAGAGCGCGACCACACGCTGCTCGTCGGCC
Organism: uncultured Planctomycetota bacterium; assembly: GCA_963845755.1. Classification (GTDB taxonomy): domain Bacteria; phylum Planctomycetota; class Planctomycetia; order Isosphaerales; family Isosphaeraceae; genus CAWJTV01. The sequence continues at coordinate 27,986 of CAWJTV010000028.1, read as the reverse complement.
AGGCGGCGCTGCTGCTCGGTTCGCTGCTGCTCGCGGCCGACCAGGATGACCCCCGCCGACAGGGCGACGACCGCCGTCAGCAGCAGGGCTGCCGCGCCGGCGACGACCGGCTTGTGACGACGTCCCCAGCGCGCCAGCCGGGCCGGGGCCGGCTCGCGATAGGCGGAGACCGGGTCGTCGGAGAGCCATCGGTCGATCTCGTCGGCCAGCCCGGAGGCCGAGGCGTACCGGTCGCCGGACTGCTGGGCCATCGCCTTGAGGCAGACGGCCTCCAGCGCCCGGGGGACGCGCGGGTTCACCTGACGCGGCGGCGGGAACTCGCCGAGCCGGACCCGATCGAGCAGCGCGGTCACGTCGCACCAGACATACTCGAACGGGGCATGGCCGCTGAGCAGGGTATACAGCATGGCCCCCAGGCTATACACGTCGCTCGCGGGCCCGAGTTGATTGACCCGGCCCTCGGCCTGTTCGGGGCTCATGTAGGCCGGCGTGCCGAACGCCGTGCCGGCCGCCGTCTCGGTCGAGCTGGACAACCCGATCGGCGGGGGCGTCTCCGGACTCGACTCGCCGTTCTCCGCTCCCAGGGCCTCGGTGCCCTCCGCGTCGGGAGCCAACTTCGCGCGCGACTCGGGGCCCGGCTCGGCGTCGGGATCCGGACCGGGCGGCTCGCCCGGCGCGCGGGCGAAGACCTTCGCCAGGCCCCAGTCGACCACCAGCGACTCGTTGAACGGCCCGAGCAGGACGTTCGCCGGCTTCAGGTCGCGATGGAGCACGCCCCGGCTGTGGGCATAGGCGACCGTCTGGCAGATGTCGACGAATCGGTCGAGGAGGTGCCGCAACCCCCTCATCCGTTCCTGGGGATCGCGGCGCGGTTGGTCGTCGGCCTGGTGGAACTGGCGGATCGCCTCCTCGAAGCTGATCCCGCGGACGAACCGCATGGCATAGAACGGCCGGCCGCTCTCGTCGATCCCCAGGCCATAGACCGGCACGATCCCGGGATGCTCCAGCCGGCCGGTGACCTCGGCTTCCAGCAGGAACCGGGCGCGGCTCTCGGTATCGTCGGCGCGCTCGGGTTTGATCTGCTTCAACGCCACCTCGCGCTGGAGCTCGGCGTCGAGCGCGACCGAGACCTTGCCGATGCCGCCCTGGGCGTGGGGCCGGAGGATCCGGAAGCGGACGCCTTCGGAGGTCGAGCCCCCGAGCGTCCATTCGACCCGCGGACCGGCCGGCCCGTCACCGGCCAGGAGGTCGGACGCGCCGGGCAGGAACGAATCGTCGTCCCCGGCGTCGGGTCCGGACCCGCTGCGATCGTCGATGGGGATCGACGGAAGCGTCGGATTGGTGCTCGCCCCCAGGACCGCGGCGGCACGCGCACGACGGCGCTCCAGGTCGTGGCGGAGCGGGGCGAATCCGCTCAGGGCATCGAGGCAGCGGCCGAGGTCGCCCTGGTGGCGATCCAGCAGGCCGCCGACGGCCATGTCCAGGAACGCGCGCTGATCGCCGGTCAGCACGGCGCCCTCGACCAGGACCTGGCCGATCGGGCGCGCCCCGAGCGCGGCATCGTCCCGCCGGGCCCGGTTCAGGTCGCGGTGCGTGTCTTGCCCGAGGAAGCCCAGGTGCACGGCCAGGGCCTCGAACAGCAGCTCGCGGTCGGCGCGATCTCCCGTCACGGCAGGAGTCCCTTCTTTCGGAAGGATGAAGGATGAAGGATGAAGGATGAATCAAGATCGGCCTGGTTCTGACTCATCCGTCATTCCTCATCTTTCCAATCCCCCACACGCGTTATCGTAACAGGTCGTTTCCGGGTGGGCCATGGCCCAGATCGTCGAGTCGCCCTCGTCTTGACCATCCTGGCGGCGGGGGATATGGTTTGATGGAGGTCGGGCGTTCCTGCCTGACTCCCCGCGGACGTCGGGCTGGAACGCTCGACCTCCGATCGCCCGGCGCCGCTTCGATGGGCTCAAATCGGCGCACTTCCCCCCATGGCTGATGAACGCTTGCGTCGCCAGATCGCGTTTCTGGCGGCCCAGATGATGTATCATCGCACCGAGACCGAGTACTTCACCGCCAAGCGCAAGGCCGCGCGCCAGCTTGGCGTCGAGTATCGCCACCGGCCCGGCGACCTGCCCAGCAACAAGGAGATCCGCGACCAGATCCAGGCGATGGCCCGGATGCACGAGGGTCCCCGGCGCCTGGAAACCTTGCGCGACATGCGGATCGACGCCCTGCGGCTGATGCGCCTGCTGGCCCGGTTCCGGCCCCGGCTGATCGGCAGCGTCCGGACCGGCCATGTCCGCAAGGGCTCCGACATCGACATCCACATCTTCTGCGACAGCCAGACCCTGGTGACCAACACCCTCGACGACCTGGCGGTCCAGTATGACGTCGAGCACAAGCGGATCGTCAAGCACGGCGAGGAACGGACCTTCACGCACATCCACGTTTACGACGAGAATAACTTCGAGCTGACGCTCTATCCCGAGGACAAGCTGAGCTACGTCTTCAAGAGCTCGATCACCGGCAAGGCGATCGAGCGGGCGTCGATCGCCGAGCTGGAGGCCCTGCTCCGCGAGGAGTACCCCGAGATCGACCTGGAGGCCGAGGTGGAGAGCCTGGAGGACCGGCTCGACCCGTTCCTGCTCTTCCGGATGCTGCTGGAGCCGCTGGAAGGGGTGAAGCAGAGCGCCAAGTATCACCCGGAAGGGGATGCGCTCTATCACAGCCTCCAGGTCTTCGAGCTGGCGCGAGGCCCGGCCGTATGACGAGGAATTCCTGCTCGCGGCTCTCTTGCACGACGTGGGCAAGGCGATCGACCCGTCCGACCACGTCGAAGCGGCCTTGCAGGCGCTCGAAGGCTCGATCACCGAGCGCACTGCCTGGCTGATCGAGCACCACATGGACGCCCACGCCCTCCGGACCGGCACCCTCGGAGTCAAGGCCCGAGCCCGACTCCAGGACTCGGAGTATTACGACGACCTGATGCTCCTGAGCGAGCTCGATCGCAACGGCCGGGTCCGCGGCGCGTTCGTCTGCGAGTTGGATGAGGCCCTCGAATTCCTGCATGACCTGGCGGTTAAGTCGGAATGACGCGCGGGCAAGACCTACCTTTGGGTTTGCGATCCCGATCTTGCCGCAGAGGGGGTGATCGGGGAGAATTGACCCAAGGCGCGGAGCCAGGACCTCGGAGCCGGTGTCGCATTCATGTCGAGCAAGATCGTTCATCCTCCGGTGCCGGAGTTCAACAAGTGGGAGAAGGTCACACCCGCGGCTGATCTGGAGGAGGTATTCCGCACGTCGTCGGCGGAATGGCGGTCCGCGGTGGCTCACCTCTCCTCCACGACACGGCGCGTCCAACACCCCGCCTATCAGCGGATCATCGCGTCAGGCCAGAACGTCGTGCCCCTCCTGCTTCGCGAACTCAAAGAGCGCCCCAACCACTGGATCGCGGCGCTCCGTGTGCTCACGGGTGCTGATCCGGTCCCACCATCGGACCGCGGCAAGATCGACCGAATGGCCGAGGCGTGGCTCCGCTGGGGCGAGGAACGCGGGTATCTCTGAATGGGGTCCCGCGTTGCGAATCTCGAGCGATGCCTTGCACTGCGGCCAGCGACACGACTTGCACGACGATTTCCGTGCGGTCCGATTGCCGAAGAGCCTTATTGCAGCGCCGCCCTTGGAATTGTGGCCGCGGCAGGTCGTTCGGCTTCCCCTTCCGGAAGACTTGAAACGGGCCTTGACGACATTCCCCCAGGAGAAGGCACATCCATGACCCCGATCGGGAAGAAACCGCGCCGACACCGCTTCATCCTCAATCCGTACGCCGAAGAGCGGTTCGACGACTGTCCGGAATGCGATGGCCGCACGGAGGAACGGAAGTTCCCACTGGTGATCCACGTCGAGCCCCAGAACCCGGTGGCCATCAACAAGACCTGCCGTTACTGTGCGCAGTGCGACCTGATCATCGCTCAGCAGGATGAAGTGGAAGAGCAACTCTCCATCCTCTTCGCGCAGCATCCGGCGAAGATTCGCCCGGAATACCTGGTGATGGGTACGCTCGACCACGATGACTGGGATCGTGGTCGCCGGATTCCTCTGAGCCTCCCGGAGTTGGTAGAGAAGGTCCATGTCTTCCGGGAGGTGATGGGCGTCGAACCCGCCGACTGACCGGAAAAATGACCCATCTGCCAAAATTTATGCAACTGGAACGGGCTTGCTGCGGATCATATGGGTGTGGGGTACAGATTACGCGAGTCGCACCGGGAGGGTTGGCTAATCCTTGGGTGCGATCTGTCGAGAAGTCCACGCACCTAGGGATCACCCTGATCCGGGAGAAACAAGTCCATGCCAGCCATTTCCGTAACGGAGGCCAGTGCGGGGGGAGGGAGTGTCCCGGCGGGGATGAAGCGCGTCGGCAACACGTTGTGTCCCATCTGGTTCACGCCCCGAGACGCCCGGCTGCTGGGACGGCTGAGGACGGGTCTCCCCGTGGCCCAGGTCGAGCTGACGGACGTTTCCCAGGAATTCGGTCCGATCGCGTCGCTGGTCCTCGCGACTCCGCTGGCGGATCGCGAGGCGATCCTCGCCGAGTGGCTCGGCGGGCAGGACGTCGCGACGGCCGAAGGGATCAAGCAGGCGGTGATCCACCTGGACCAGGCGCCGCCGTCGCGGGGACCGGGTGAATCCCAGCGGACGGCTCTGGTGCGGACGGGCCCGGAGGCACGGGTGATCGTCGCCAGCGAGTTGCCGTCCCAACCGGTCGAATGGCTCTGGAATCACCGCATCCCGCTGGGCATGCTGACGATGCTCTCGGGTGACCCCAAGCTGGGCAAGAGCCTGGTCACTCTGGCGATGGCCGCAGCCGTCTCTCGAGGCGCACCGCTGCCCGGCGATCGGCCGCCGTCGCGACCGGGCCGGGTCTGGCTGCTCTCGGCCGAGGATGACCCCGGCCGGACGATCGTCCCCAGGCTCCGGGCCGCCGGGGCCGATCTGAGCCGCATCCACCTGTTCACATCGATCGTCGTGCCGGGCGTCCCGGCTGCGCAGGGAAGTCCTTCCCCGGCGATTTCCTCGTTCGAGCGACTGCCCACCTTGCTGGAGCACGACCTGGCGGTCCTCGAAGGCGAGTTGACGCGGTCCGGCGAGTGCCGGCTGATCGTGGTGGACCCGGTCTCCGCGTATCTCGGCGGCACCGACGACCACCGCAACGCCGATCTCCGCGCGGTGCTCGCCCCCCTGAAGGCCATGGCCGAACGGCTGGGCGTCGCGGTCGTGCTGGTCAACCACCTCAGCAAGGGGAGTGGGACCAATGGCAAGTATCGGGTGATGGGGTCGATCGCCTACGTCGGCACCTGCCGCGCCAACTTCCTGTTCATCCGCGATCGGACCGATCCGACCGGCCGCCGGGTGCTGTTCTGCGACAACGGCGGCAACCTCGCCCCGCCCGCCCCGACCCTGGCCTACACCATCGAGGAGGTCGAGGACGGCCCCCGCGTCGCGTTCCTCGACGAGCCGGTCGCCATCACGGTTGACCAGGCCCTCGCCGACGAGGTCGAGGCCGGGCAGGATCGACGCGTGGCCGCCGAGCGCAGCGAGGCCCAGAAGTGGCTTCGTGAAGTCCTGGCGGCCGGGCCCGTTTCCGCCAAGGACATCCTGGACGGCGCCCGGAATTGCGGGATCAGCAAGACGACACTGCACCGGGCCAAGGAAGTCCTGGGCGTCCACTCGGTCCGGGAAGGCTTTGCCCAGGACGCCCGATGGATCTGGAGCCTCGCCGTGGAGAAGCCCGGCAACCAGGGACTGACCGTAGATTCCAACCGGACGCCGTAGATCCCCACTCTGGGAGCTGGGTATCTACGGGCGAGGTGAGTATCTACGGTGCGGACACTCCGCGTCTTCATCGGCCGTATTCCCATTCGAACAGAAAGAAAGAAAAGAAAATAAGTCTCTGGGAGTCTCCCCATGAACGCACCGCGTGATTCGTCCGACCGTAGATACTCACGAGACGCCGTAGATTCTCACCACCGGAGAGAGGGAACCTTCGGCCGGGCTGAGAATCTACAGGGCCGTCGCCGTCCCCGGCAGGATCAGCTCGACTGGCCTGCGATGAAATCGCGGATCGACCTGACCCGCGTGGTCACTGGCCTGCTGGGCCACGCCCGGAAGACCGGCGGGTCGGGCCGGCAGTGGTGGCTGTGTCCGTTCCACTCGGACCGGAACCCGTCGTTCTGCGTGACTCCGGGCCGCTCGGAGTGGCGTTGCTTCGGCTGCGGCGCCCGCGGCGATGCCGCCGCTCTGTTGATGAAGATCCAGAACGTGACCTTTCCCCAGGCGGTCCGTCGCCTGGCCTCGGAATGGGGGATCGGTCATCCACGAGTCGCGAGTGGCGAGTGGCGGCCGTCGGGAAAATGTGATCCGGGCGCCCCGCCTTCGGCCGGCATCCGCCAGGCGCGGCCCGTCACTCGCCTCGCGTCGCCGGTCACTCCTCAGGGCCTGGACCGGGCGGATGCCATGGCCCTGGTGACGCGGGGCCAGGAGCGGCTCTGGTCGCCGGAGGGATTACCGTTTCGACGGGCGCTGCACCTGCGGGGCTTGACCGGGGAGACCATCCGGGCCGCGCGGCTCGGCTGGACGCCCGGAGTGACGATTCCGTCGCGGAGCGAGATCCGCTGTTTCCGGGCCAGTGGCCTGATCGTGCCCTGGTTCGACGGCGATCGGCTGGCGATGGTGAAGATCCGTCAGCCCGCGAATCGGAAGCCGAAGTACATCGAGGCGTTCCGCGACGGGCCGCGGGTCTATCCCTCGCTGGAGATGGTCCGGCCGGGTGCTCCGCTGATCCTCGTGGAGGGGGAACTGGACGCGCTCCTGCTCGGCCAGGAGCTGGGCGAGCGCGCGGCCGTGGTCACGCTGGGCTCGGCGTCGTCGCGTCCGGACCCGGACGTGCGCTGGACGTTCCTCGCCGCTCTGCCGATCTTCGCCGCGCACGACGCCGACCCGGCCGGCGACCGCGCCGCGACCTCGTGGGACCCCCAGGCGGTCCGGGCCCGGCCCCCCGAACCCGACAAGGATTGGACCGACGTCCATCGTCGCGGTCGCGAACGCATTCGGGGCTACTGGAACGATCGGCTGACGCCGACCACCGAGATCCCCGACGAGCACGACCGTCAGGAACGGGCGGCGATCCTGGAGTTCGACGCCGGTTTGACCCGTGAGGCCGCCGAGCGGGCGGCCGGAATCCTCGTTGAAGGAGAGACCATCCGATGAGCACCCATCGCAATAGCTGGAAGCGCCGGGAACGCGATGCGGCCCGGCTGTTCGGGTCACAACGCCAGGTCCTGTCGGGCTCGTCCGGCCGCGCCGAGCGGACCAGCAGCGACTCCACCCACCCGCGGCTGTTCATCGAGACGAAGCTGCGCGCCTCGTCATCGGTCCGCAACCTCTGGGAGAGCACGCGCGAGCTGGCGCGTCGGGAGCGGAAGACGCCGGTGTTGATGCTCTACGCCAAGGGGAAGCCCGGCGCCCTGGTGGTCGTGCACCAGGACGACCTGGGCGCGGTGGCCGACGAGTTGACCGTGGCCCCCGAGCAACCGCGCGAACCCTCGCCCTGGCTCCAGGACCCCGAGCCGTTCTGATCAAGGATGAAGGAGTCAGGGAAAGGATGAAGGATGAGTCAGAACAGCCTTGATTCAGCCTTCATCCCTCATCCTTCATCTTCTTGGATGAAGCCTTTCGAAGTGTCGCCGCTGGTGGAGCATCCCGCCGCCGATCAGCGTGGCGAAGATGACCCAGGTCGCGGGCTCCGGCACGACGAGCGGGTCCACGTCGAGCCCCAGCGGAAGCAGGAGCACGTTGTGCGGCTCACTTTCATCGCCACCTAACTGGTAAGCTTGAACCAGGATCCGCCCGTCGTTGTCCAGTCTCGCGACGAGGCCGTTGACTAGCCAGGTCGGGCTTAGGCCGTCGGGAAGCATCGGGGTATTCGACCACTTCATCGAGTCGATAAGGCTGGTCAGGTTCGTGAGCGTCTGCGTTTTCGCGTCGTAGAGCAATAGCACCTCGTCGTAATTCGTGCCCCCCCCGGGCGTTGGGACGCCGGTGCCGAGTACTTGACCGTTTGGTGTGATGCCATAGATCCCCAGGAATGATTGACCCACCGCGTATGCCGTCGTTCCCGACCAGAGCGGAGTCGGAGTTCCCCACGTCCCATTGGGCTGTAGCTGGGTCAGGAACGCTTCGCTATTCTCCAATTGCCCATCGACGCCGGAATGATTGATCCCAACGGCAAGTCCTTGACTGTTCATGACGGCCAGGTTCGAGTAACTGTAGGCGTAATTGGGATCTCCGTATGTGAACGGGCTCCAAACGGGCGCCGGGCCTGCGGGAACGCCCTGGGTGGTGTTCTGCCACTGCGCGGGCAGGAAACTCTGCACCGGGTTGAACATGTAGGTGAGTCCGTTGGACCCGGTCACCGTGCCGATGCCGCCGGAACCGGTCCCTAATGTGGGATTGCCGGTGCCCAGGTCGATCGCCGTGTAGACCGGGTCGGCCAGTGCCTGGGCGCCCATCAAGAGTTGCATCCCGGCCGCGAGGAGAATCAGCCGTCGCGAAAATGCTCGGTGCGGGACATCCATGTCGTGCATCGCTCCAGGAGATGTGACGATCGCTTTTTACACAAACATACTCGCGAGCCTTATCGTGCCCAGGAAGCCAGTCTCCGTCAAGGTCGATCGATGTCCTCAAATCGGAATCGGGAATCAGTCCTTCGGCTTGGTACCGTACCGGTAGTAGACCTCGAGCGTGAGCACGCTGAGCGACGTGGTATAGATGCGTCCGCCGCTGTGGCTGTGAGGATCGATACAGGGCCAGCTTCCGCGCTCGCACCCGGAATCGGCCGGACGTTGGAGCGCGATCACGCGGTCGCGGACGATGTTGTTCCATTGCTGCCAGTGCGCGCCATCCGGACCGTCGGCCATGTAAACTGCCAGCGTGCAGTTGTACCAGTCGTAGTAGCTGATTCTGGGGTCGATCCCGCGGGTGAGCGGTCGGAACGGCCCATTTCGGCCCGTGCCCTGTCCCCAGCGCGACTCGGCCCGCCGGGCCAGGTAGGGGATCGCCTGGCGGACCAGGTCGCAATCCCGGTCGCCCAGGAGAAACACATGAGCCAGCACTCCGACCCCGGTCATCGCGTCCGAGCCATTGCTTGGGAACGTGTAACCCGTGCGGCCGTCCTGGCCCATCTCGCGGCTCTGGAAGTACGTCCTGAGATTGCGCAGACAGCCGTCTTCCAGCGGGATGCCAGCCTCCCGCGCCGCCTTCAGTGCCAGCACCTGAAATCCGGTCACGGACGTGTCGCTGTGTTCTCCGGGGTTGGGTGTGTACCGCCAGCCGCCGTCCTGGTGCTGCGTCCTCTCGATGAAATCGACCGCCTTGCGGGCGGCAGCCAGGTAGCGGGGATCGGGCTCGCGCTTCGATGCGCGGGCCACTGCGCAGGCCTCGGCCAGCGCGAAAGTGGCGAGCCCATGCTCGTACATGAACTGTTGAGGGTGGTTTGCATTGCGGGTCATGAACGGTCGGGACATGCCCCCAGTCGCGGGCGTCTTCCCGCGTCCCTTCGCACCTCGGCCCCGGTCCTTTAGCCTCCCGTTGGGTTCAAGGGTAGCGGCACGTGGATACAGTCCGCCGCCTCCACCCTGGTGCGTCGCGAGGAAATCCAGGCCGCGACGGACATGTCCGGAATACGGGTGATCGTTGAACGCATAGTGTCCGCTCGCTTGCAGAGCCAGGAGCGCCATGCCGGTCTGGGCGAACGTGAAATCCTGGCCGGGGCCCTCGCACGGGTCCGAGTCCTCGCAGACCCCTTGTGGGGGAGGATTCACATACTGGTTGCTCCACGACCCGTCCTTGGCCTGGTGGCGTGCCAGCCATCCCAGACCGGCGGCGACGGCGGCCTCCGAACGCGCATTGCCGCCCAGCGTGTTGATCCATTGTTCACGCCGCTCGTCGGTGCGCGCCGCGAAGGGAGCAGTCGGGGCAGCCAGCCTCCGGGTCGCTTCCGCAACGCGCTCCTCAGGCGGCCTGGGCGCTGGGGTGCGCCCGGATCGAGGCCATTCCCCACGGGCCTGGTGGCGCTGGCAACCCGTTCGGTCACCTTCGGCGCGTGTGGCGCTTCGGCCGGCAGCGACTTCTCGGATTTCGCCACGGGGCCGGCCGCAGCCAGAGCGTTTGCCGGCACGGGCGCAGGACGGTTCGGCGTGAGCAGCGTCGATTCATCCGGACGCGGCTCGTGCGTCAGCCCTACCCGGGCTGCGGTTGTCCCGGCGGGCGTGCGCTGGCGATCGAGCAGAAAGACAACGGCCAGCGCGGCCGCCAGCGCCACGGTCAGACCGCCATCAACGACCAGGCGCGACAAGAAGCGGTTCATCGGTTGACCTGGAAGAGATCTCATTCGCATTTGCGACGCTGGCCAACCCGTTCACTGTAGCGGTCGGACCGGGGCCAGGACAAGGGGCGATCGGCAACGTCGTCGCGGCGCGGGAGAAAACCGGGACGTCGGCGAAACGCGGCGGCAGGGGTCGCGTTAGGGTCTCTTACTTCCGCGTGAGGTTCGTCACGGCGCTCTGCGCGGTGTGCGGCCCCGGGACGGCCTCGGCGGCGTGGGCCTTGATCGCTCCGTCGGCGGCGCGGTGGACCAGCCGCGTGGTCGAGTGCCCTTCGACCAGCGGGATCAGCACCAGCCGGCCGCCGCCGGCCTCGACCTCCGCGCGGCCGACGACCTCGTCCGGCCGGTAGTCGCCGCCCTTGACCAGGACGTCGGGGCCGATCGCCACGATCAGCTCCCGCGGCGTGTCCTCGTCGAAGAGGGACACGGCCCGGACCGACTCTAGCGCCGTCAGGATCTCGGCACGCGCGTCCTCGGTGTGGATCGGGCGATTGGGGCCTTTCAGGCGCCGGACGCTCTCGTCCGAGTTCAGGCCGACCACGAGGTAATCCCCCAGCGTCGCGGCCTGGCGTAACAATCGGACGTGTCCGGGATGCAGGAGATCGAAGCAGCCGTTGGTGAAGACGATCGTCTCACCGGCCCGGCGCCGGCGCCGGACCTCGGCGACGAGCTGTTCGCGCCGAGCAGCTTGGAGCCCCCGGGCCGTTGGTGCTCGGCCAGGTCGCGCAGGACATCGTCGCGGGTCAAGAGCGCCACACCGAACTGCTCGACTTCCAGCCCGCCCGCCACATTCCCCAGCTCGGCGGCCTCGCGGTAATCGACCCCGCCGGCCAGGCAGAGCCCGACGACCGCCAGGACCATGTCGCCGGCACCGGTGATGTCGTAAACCTGTCGAGGGCGCGTCGGCAACAGCTCGTCGCGGCCGTCGGCGCGGACCAGCGCCATGCCGTCCCGGTCGAGGGTCACCAGCACGGCTTCCATCTCGAGCGACTCGACCAGCCGTCGGCCGACCCGCAGCGCGTCCTCGGGCCGGGCGATCGTCAGGCCGGTCGCGAGCTGGGCCTCGAGGCGGTTGGGCGTCATGCAATGGACGCCGCGATATCGGGAGTAATCGGCGGCTCGGATCGGATCGGCCAGGATCTTGACCTGCGCCCCGCGGGCCGTGGCGATGGCCGCGGCCAGCAGCGTCGGCGTGCAGACCCCCTTGTCATAGTCGGAGACCAGCACGATGTCGGCCCAGCCGACGGCCTCGGCGAGCACGCCGTGCAGCCCGGCCTCGACCACCGCGGGGATCGGGTCGCGCGTCTCGTAGTCGACCCGGATCATCTGCTGCGGGTGGCGGTCCTGGGCCCGACCGATGTACCGCTCCTTCAGCGTCGTCGGCCGATCGTCCAGCTCCACGACCCCACGGTCGTCGATCCCCTGGTCCCGGAGCATCGTCCGGACCAGGCCCGCCTCGAAATCGCGGCCGACGCCGCCGATCAGCCGGACCTCGGCCCCCAGCGCGCGGAGCATCGTCGCCACGCTGGCCGCACCGCCGAGGCGATGCTCCCGATGATCGGCACGCAAGAGCGGGACCGGCGCCTCCTGGCTGATCCGCTCCGCATATCCCCAGATGTAACGATCGAGGATCAGGTCGCCGATCACGACGACCCGCGGGTGGCCAAGCTCCTCGAGCCGCCGCATGAGATCATGCGTCATCCGGGGTCCTCCATGACGGTTCGCCAGCCGTCGCCCGCATCACGTCGCGATGGGGCTAGGTCGCCGTCAGCGTATCCGCCTTTCTTGGAGCGTCAAGCCAGGTTTTCCGCCTTCCTCTCGGTTCGGGGAGCCAGGCGGGATTCCCGCGGGCGCGGCGGATTGGCCTCAACCCAGGGGGGATTCGGGATTCGAGATTCCGGATTCGAGATTCGAGATTCGAGATTCGAGATTCGAGATTCGGGATTCGAGATTCGGGATTCGGGATTCCGGATACCCGAAGGGGAATGATTCGGGAATCCGGAATCTCGAATCCGGAATCCGGAATCCCTCCGATGCGCGCGGCGCGGGGATACCAGGGAGCAAGACTCTGGCATGGCGGACCAATCCGGCTCCAGGGTATGCTTGAGGACGCATCGACCGCCGTCCTTGATCGGCTTTACGGGGTGAGATTCCGGGTAACGCGACACCAGGCATGCAAGCATCCGGCGAGAGTGACGAGAAAGTCCTGACGACTATCGTGTTGGCGGAGGACGAGGCCGACCTGAGGGCGTTATATGCCGAATGTTTGCGCCGGGAGGGCCACCGGGTCCTGGAGGCCTGCGACGGGGGTGAGGCGGTCGCGCTGGTCCGGGCGCATGCGCCGGGGCTCTTGCTGCTGGACATCTGGATGCCGATCCTCAACGGGCTGGAAGTCCTGGAACACCTGGGCCGTAGCGCGGAGGCCGTAGGAATGAAAGTGATCGTGTTGTCCCACCTCAGCGACGCGGATACCCGGCTGGAAGGGTTCGCCCTGGGCGTCGTGGACTACTGGACCAAGGACCTCTCGCTCGCGGAGCTCTGTGCGCGGATTCAACAGGTGCTGGGCCAGCCTTCGCGAAAGGCGGAGTGCTGAAGACTGACTGATAACGCGTCCGGTCTTGATTCCTCCTTCAAGCTTCATCCCTTATCCTTCACCCTTCCTTCCCGCGACCCATGTTTTCCGACGATCAAGAACGGCTGGATTATCTCTATAGCCGGTTGAATTACGAGCGGTTGGGGATGCCCAGGGTCCCGGCTGACCTGAACCTGGGGCGGATGCGGCGGCTACTCCGAAATCTGGGAGAACCCCAGGCGGGCGTGCCGATCATTCACATCGCGGGGACCAAGGGGAAAGGCTCGACGGCGGTCATGATGGCGGCGGCGCTGACGGCCTCCGGCGTGAAGACGGGCCTGTACTCCTCGCCGCACCTGCATTGCCTGGAGGAACGGTTCCGCATCGACGGCAAACCCATCTCTCCGACGGAGGTGGTGGCGCTCGTCGATGAGGTGCGGGAAGTCACCGAGAAACTCGAGCGCGACGACTCTCACCACCGCGATCGCCGGACGACGTTCTTCGAGATCACGACGGCGATCGGCCTGCTCCATTTCGCCCGTCGCGGCGTGGGCGCGGTCGTGCTCGAGGTGGGCATGGGGGGCCGGCTCGATTCGACCAACGTCGTCCGCCCCGCGCTGGCGGTCATCACCAGCATCTCGTTCGACCACACGCGCCAGCTCGGCAACACGCTGGAGTTGATCGCGACGGAGAAGGCCGGGATCCTCAAGCGAGGTTGCCCGGCCGTCAGCGGGGTGGTCGGTGGAGCGGCGCAGCAGGCGATCCGGCGAATCGCGGCGCAGCGGCGTAGCCCGCTGCACGAGCTGGGCACGGATTTCGAGTTGCAGCTCATTCCCCCCGAGCCCCCGCTGATCCGACCGACGCCGTGCCGGGTCGCGACCCGAACCTGGCGGACCGACTGGGGGACCCTCCGCCTCCCGTTGCTCGGCCCACACCAGGCCCACAATGCGGCCGTCGCCCTGGCGAGCCTCGACGTCCTGGCCGAGGTGCATCCCCGGCTGGCGGTCAGCAAGGAGGCCGTGGCGCGCGGATTCGACGGTCTGGAATGGCCCGGGCGGGTCGAGGTCTGCGGCCAACGCCCCTGGCTGGTCATCGACGGGGCGCACAACGGAGCCTCGGCCATCGCGCTCGCGGAGACGCTCCGCCTGTGCTTCCCGCCCACCCGGCGCACGCTGGTGTTCGGTACGACCCGGGAGAAGGACTTGACCGGGCAGCTTACGCGCGTTGTTCCCCTCGTTCGATCAGGTGATCGCCACGCAGTATGTCGAGAACCCGAGGTCGGTCTCCCCCGACAAGATCGCGGCCGCCGCGCTGATGCTCACCGGGCGATCCGTCCGCACGACCGAACACCCGGCCGAGGCCCTGGAGCTGGCCCGTCGGCTCACGGGTCCCCACGGCCTGATCTGTGTCACCGGCTCGCTGTTCCTCGCCGCCGAAGCGCGGGCCATTGTTCTGGGTCTCCAGCAGGCTTCGATGGTAGGGAGTCGATGATGAGTGCGACATTCTGGTTGAGGACGGGTGCGATCTGGGGGTTCCTGGCCGTCTCGATGGGCGCGTTCGGCGCCCACGGACTCCAGGGGCGGTTCCAGTCGCTGGGCGAACTCTCGAGTGGTCGGACTGCGGAATACTTCGAGGCGAGGTTTCACACGGCCGCCCAGTACCACATGTACTGCGCCCTGGCGATCCTGGCCGTGGGGTTGCTGGGCGCGACCGGGCGGAGCGGCCCGGCGCTCCAGGCGTCCGGCTGGTCGTTCCTCCTGGGCTCCCTGATCTTTTCGGGGACTCTTTACATCCTGTCAACGACCGGCCTCCGCTGGCTCGGCGCCATCACCCCGATCGGCGGCGTCCTGATGCTGATCGGCTTCATCGCGCTGGCCGCCGCGGCGGGGACGTCCAGGCAGTGATGCCGTCGGTCCTGGCACTCCACCGAGAGAGTCCCATGTTCCCATCGGTCGATTCCGGCTAGACTAGGGCGAGTGATGTTCGGGTCGCGCATAGGTCTGTAGGGTGCTCTGTGAGCACCGATCTTCGTAGGAGTCATGTTCGGTGCTCACAGAGCACCCTACTACGAGACCGGGAGCGATTCCCATTCCAGGATCCGACGCAAAGGAGGTGCCTCGTGCGTCCCGCTTCCAAGCTCACGCCGAAAATGGTGGTCGCGATCGTCGAACAGGCCAGGATCGAGGCGGCGGAAGAGGCCGCGATGGGGATTCCACCCCCGCTGGCCGCCGCCGTGCTGCTCGTCGGCCTGATCGGAATCGGCTGGATGGTGCGAACCTCCTGGGCAAAGGAGCCGCAGGAGGCGGCCACGCCCGTGGTGGCGTCGCCGTCACCACTTCCACAGTTCAGCAAGGAACAGGTTCCGGAAAAGACCTCGACGGCTCCCGCCGATCCTCCCATACCACTTCCGGCAGCGCCCGTGCCTTCTAACCTTGAAGCTCCCTCTATCGAGACGAAGTCCGAGCCTGCTGGCTCGCACGACGCTCCGATCGCCGTTGAGGCCGACGATCCGGAGAAGACCGTCCAGGCGTTCGTCGACCAGAACCGGAAGACGGCCGAGGGCCAGCTCAAGAGCCTCAAGGGCGAGGCCGAGCGGCTGCGGGCGCGCCTCCAGAAAGTCGAGGCGGGGATCCGGCGGTGGGAGTCGCTGGTGGCGGCCCTCGAGAAGAGCGAAGCGGCCGCCAGGGACCTGCCGCCCACGAACCTGGAGGAGGTCCCCAGTGCCCGGCCACAGTTCCGGCCGAAGGCCGACGCCAGCACGCTCAATGGCCCTACGATACGATCCGAGCCGGCCGATTCACCCCCTCCTGCCAACGATAGGCCCGCTCCGTCCCCGCCGAAACCGCCTCGGTGATTGGCCACCTCACGCCGCCAGGACGGTGGACAGCAACACCCGGGTCGCTTCCTCGCGCGGGTCCTCGAAGATCTGCTCCGGCGGCCCGGACTCGATGACCCGCCCATCGCCGAAGACGTGGACGCGCCGAGCCACGCGCCGGGCGAAGTGCATGGCGTGGGTGACCACGACCATGGTCAGGCCGTCGCCGGCCAGGTCGGCCATGACGGCCAGGACCTCGGCGGTCATCCGGGGATCGAGCCGCACTGGTGGGCTCGTCGAAGAGGATCGCCAGCGGCTCCATGGCCAGCGCGCGGGCGATCGCGACCCGTTGCTGCTGGCCGCCGGAGAGCTGGCGCGGCATCGCATGGAGCCGGTCCGAGAGCCCTACGCGGTCCAGCAGCCGGTGGCGCGCGCTTCCGCGACGTCGCGATCCAGGCCCAGGACGTAGATCGGGCCTTCCATCACGTTCTCCAGCGCCGTGCGGTGCGGGAACAGGTTGAAGCTCTGGAAGACCATCCCCACGCGCCGGCAGACCTGGCGTTGCACGCGATTCCATTCCCTCGCGGTCGCGATTCCGTCGGCGCCGAATCCCAGGCCGTCGACGGTCACTCGGCCGGACTGGAACCGCTCCAGGCCGTTGAGGCAGCGGAGGAACGTGCTCTTGCCGCCCCCCGATGGCCCGATGATCGCGGCCACTTCCCCACGGTCCACCGACAGGCTTGCGCCGCGGAGCACCTCGATCGTCCCGTACCGCTTGAACAGATCCATGACTTCGATCATGCCCATGCCCCTCCTTTCGCGCCAGCCGAGCCCAGTTGCCGCTCGGACCATCGGGAGAACCACGAGAGCGGGACGCTCATCAACATGTAGAGGAACGCGGCGGCCAGGGCGAACTCGATCGCCCCGCCGGTGCTGTTGGCCAGGATCGAATACTCCTTGGTCAGCTCGACCAGCGTGATGACTGAGCAGACGGACGTGTCCTTGAACAGGGCGATGAAGTCGTTGGTGACCGGGGGGATCACGATCCGGACGGCCTGCGGTACGATGACGCGCCTCAGGGCCATCCACCGCGACATCCCCAGCGCCATCGCGGCCTCCATCTGGCCGGCGGGGATGGCCTGGAGCCCCGCGCGGTAGATTTCGGCCTCGTAAGCCGAATAGTTGATCGCCAGTCCGGCGATGCCGGCGACCCACGGCGGCAGCCTCAGCAGGTAGAACAGCACGAAGAGCTGGAGCATCAGCGGAGTGCCCCGCAGCAGCTCGACGTAGCCGGACAGGATCGTGCGAAGCGGTCCGGGCCCATAGAGCCGGCCGATCGCGATGAACAGCCCCAGCGCCATCGCCAGGGGCATCGAGGTGATCGACAGGAGGATGGTCACCTTCGCCGCGTCGAGCAGTCGCGATCGATACCGGAGCAGCAACGGCCAGCCGCGCGTCTCGGTGTCCCCGGTCACCGTCTCGATGGGGCCCAGGAACGCCGGCAGCTCGTCCTGCGCCTCGGTCCAGATGCCATAACGCTCGTAGAGCCGCCGCAGCTCGCCTGCGGCGACGAGTCGCCCCAGGCTTTGATCCAGGGCGTCCCGCAACGCCCGGTCCTGCTTCCGGACGTAGATGACATAATATCCGTGCGACTCGGGCGGGCCGACCGATTCCAGGCCGGCAAACCGCTTCGCGTAGAACCGCGCCGCGGGGACGTCCTGGAGCGTCGCGTCGTACTGGCCGTTCTGCACGGCCGTCATCGCGTCGGTGGCACCGTCGAACCGAACGACGTCAACATTCGAGCCACCTTGCTCGAACGCGAACGTCTCGGCGGCCGAGCCCACCAGCACGGCGACCGTCCATTTGCCGCCGCCGGGCCGCGGCTGCTTCAGGTCGGACCAACTCCGCACGGCACGGCCCCGACGCACCATCAACTGCAACTGGTAGACGTAGTAGGGTCGGGTCGCCAGGTAGTCGCGGGCGCACGGCTCGGTCCATTCGTAGCCGTTGATTACCAGGTCGAGCCGGCCTGTGTCCAGCACCTGGAGGAGCTTGTCCCATTGACCCTGGGAGAACTCGGCCGCGACGCCGAGGTCCCGGGCCAGAAGCGTCATCAGCTCCACCTCGAAGCCGGTCACGCCACGGGGCGACTGCGGGTCGGGATACGCGTAGGGGCCGCCGCCTTCCATGTCGCTGCCGTAGAGCAATCGGCCGGATTGGTGGATCTGCTCCAGCGCATCGGCCCGAGCGGGTGCCGCGGCCGGCACGACGAAGAGAAGGCACAGGATGGCCGTGCCCGGAAAGAGCGAGAATACGCCCCTTCGGCACTCGAGAACGGAGGGAGCCGGGGAAGGCTCAGGGGACGGGTCGGGGTCGTCGGCATCGGATTCCGATGCGTTGGCGTTTTCTTCCATCAAGAGACCTCATTTCATTTCAAGTTGAGGGTCTTGGTTCGGGCACCTTCCTTTTCATGTCGGTCAGGATTCGCTTGGCCAGTCCTCGGCCGGCAGTCGGGGGCGGCAGCGGAATCGTCCTGTCGCTCCTCGACGGAATTCATCATTCGATGTTGGGGCTCGAGATTCAAGTGGGATTTTGCGCAGGCCGAATTCGAGGTCGATCGAGTTTGGGTTGGGATGGGCTTTATCCGTCCAGAGCTCGAGATTCCGGGGGACGGTGGCGCGTGTACTCCACTTCCGTCAGCAGGAGTCGGCTCTTTGGAGGGCGTCTCGCCAGATGTCGAAAACTCAGTTCGCCGCAGGGTTGGGCTTCTGAGGCGGCTGCGGTTGCGGCTGTGCCTGCTGATTGCGGAACTGCTGGACGCGGCGGACGCGCCGGCGGACCTGCCGGGGTACGCGGGCGACGCGGAGGCGCGTCATCCGGCCGATCACGAAGTCGTGGCCGCGCCACCGGACGTGCCGGTTCACGATCGCGTCGAACCAGACCGGCAGGAGCAGGATGTCCTTGAGCGGGCTGTAGAGCAGGTGGCGGAGTTTGGGGAACGACCCGCGCATCCATCGGGTCTGGACGGCGTCGCGCAACATGCCCAGTCCGACCAGGAACAGCAGGCCGCCCCAGGCAATTCCCGACTCGCCCGAGAACGCCCAGACCAGGCCGACGGCGGTGAGGTTCGCCATCGGCTCGAAGAGGAAGGCGGGCAGCGCCATCCGCCGGCGGATCTTGAACCATCGCGAGTGGCGGTTCAGGAACCACTTGAAACTGCGGTCACTGTTGACGTTCTCGATGATGTGATGACTCAGACGGATCGAATACCCCGCCTGGCGGACCCGGACGCCGATGGCCTGATCCTCGGCCATGAGGTTCCGCACGGCGGCAAAACCGCCGATCGCATCCAGGGCCCGGGCGGGCATCAGCATCGATTTCCCCACCACGCACGTGACCCGCAGCATCGAGGCCAGAGCCACCCCACTGGCGATCAGGCCGTTCAACTGGAGGTTCTCCATCACCGCGCCGGCATGTTTCTCGCCGACGCCGACGAAGAGGTTGGTCACCAGTCCCACGCCGGGCTCGGCGAGGTAGCAGACCGTCTCCCGAAGATAGGAGGGACGGACGCGGATGTTCGAGTCGCTGATCAGGAGCACGGCGTGCTTGCGGTAGCGGTCCATCGCCGCGAGGTTTTCCACCTTCGGGTTCAGGCCGAACGCCGGGCAGCCGATCACCAGCCGTACGTCGCGGTCGGGGAACTCGCGCTGGAGTTTCTCGACGACCCCGATCGCCGGATCGTCGGCGTCCGCCACCCCGAAGATGAGCTGGACCACCGGATAATCGAGATGGAAGAAGCTCCGGAGGTTCGCCTCCAGCCCCTCATCCAACCCCTTGAGCGGCTTGAGGATCGTCACCGGCGGCGTGAGGTCGGCCAGTCCGCGACGCCGGCGCGTGAACCAGAACAGGCAGGCCGTCGACCAGAGCGTCGAGGCGAGCGCCACGATCGCCACCAGTCCCAGCAACACGTTCGCACTTTCCACGGATGACATGTCAGGACTCTCCCTGGCGGATCCGACCGCCACCCTCAGACAGAGGGTGTTCGTTCCCAGACCTCGAGAGGATGCTTCCGGACGTTGGACGCCATCGACTGCGCCGCGGTCAAGCTGCCATCGAGCCCGTCTCGGTCAGTCAGCGACGATCGGGCTTCATGCGTAGCTCCATGGGACCTTGACAGCAGGGACATATTTGAGGAGATCGGACGCTGATCGCACAGATATCGCAATAGTATTCGGGGATTTCGAGCCGACCTTCGCGCTCGATGCGGAATGTTGACACCTGAAGATACGGCACGCCCGGGAATCGCCGGCCTCGGATCTCGGTCGGGCATCCCTGGAGTCGCGGGTCGAGGAACAAGGCGCGGCTGGCGTCGTCGGAAAGGAGCGGGGTGATCGATCGATCCTCGCCGAGCAACACGACCTGGTGCGCGAGGGACTCCGGATCCGGCTTGACGTCCAGCCCCAGGGACCGGATGGCCGCGTCCAGGGGCATGACCTTGCCGCGGAGCGTCACCGATTCGGGCTTGACCGACGATGGCGGCCCGGCTCCCAGGAAGAGGAGAATCCCCGCCAGGCCTGCCGCGGCAATCCCCATCGGTCGTGATTCTCCGGGCCGTTGGGAGACCACAAGCTGAAGTCGTATCGCCGATTCCTTCCGAACCCTCACGATTATACCCGCGTTCCGGAGGCCGACCAAGTGGATTTCCCGGAATCTCCGCGAGACGCATGTTCAGAGGGCCGTCCCCTGGTTCCACCGACGCCCGGCTTCGACCTCGGCGTCCCCGTAGATAAGGGAGCCGGTCGTACGGGTTCGGACCGACGTCGTCGGTGAGGAACGGCGCACGGGAGAGTGACGCCTCAGCGGGGCCTCTGAGGGAATCGTCCGAATAACCCGACTCGGAATCGCGTCGATCACTGGTGGGGCTGCGGACTCGCCTCGACTCTCACGGGTGAGGATAATCCCGCCAATCGACTGCACGCAACGACTCGCCGATCCTCATCCCCGGCGTAGCGTGAGCGAGGCCAGGGCATCGCGCGGTTCGGCGACGCCGCGCTCTCCCCGGCCCGCGCCGGTTCGTTGTATGATGAAGTTTCGTCCTCGGAACCGAGGGGATCGTTCGAACCTTTCAGTCCCTCGATGCGGATGGAGGTCGTGATGATAGATCAACTCCCGGCCCGGATGCGTCTCGGTGCCGTGCTGGTGGCCGGCTTGATCCTTGGTACGTGGATGCACGCCTATTCCCAGGATCAAGGGAGGGCGAAGTCCGGAGACAAATCATCCACCTCGGACGACGATAAGTCCGCCGCGGCGCGGAACCAGATGGTAGAGCGGCATCTCATCGATCGCGGCATCAAGGACAAGAAGGTCCTCGATGTGTTCCGGACCGTGCCCCGGCACCTCTTCCTCCCGCCCGGTACGCATCGGCTGGCCTATGACGACGAGTCGATCCCGATCGGTGAGGCCCAAACGATCACGGCTCCGTTCGACGTCGCTTTCATGACCGAGGTGCTCAAACCCAAGCCGACGGATCGCGTGTTCGAGGTCGGCACCGGCTCGGGCTACCAGTCGGCGATCCTCTCGCGGCTGGTCAAGGAGGTCTACTCGGTGGAGATCCACGCCTCGCTCGGTTCAACGCGCCGCCCAGGTGCACAAGGAGCTGGGTTATACGAATATCCATACGCGCATCGGCGACGGCTACGAGGGCTGGCCCGACGCGGCCCCGTTCGATGCAATCATCGTGACCTGCGCCCGGAGAAGATCCCCCAGCCGCTGGTCGATCAGCTCAAGGATGGCGGCCGGATGGCGATCCCCCTGGGCAAACGGTTCGACCAGACCGTCTACCTGGTCGAGAAGCACGGCAAGGAACTGACCAAACGGGCGCTGAGGCCGACCCTCTTCGTCCCGATGACGGGCCGGGCCCAGCGCGAAGCGGCCGAAGCCCGGGCCAAGTCCAAGAAGGCGGAGAAGGGAACCCCCAAGAACCCATGACCGTAGTCGTTGTGGCGCCGACGTCCCGACGGTCCGGGATCGCCGGCCGTCCGTGGCGACCGTACCAGACGCCGGGGAGGAACTGTGGTGAGCAGGTCGGGTCAACAGATCAAGTGGGCGGCTCGTGTACTGATCGTGGTGGCGGGGACCTGGGGGCCGGCCGGACCTCCGGCGTTCGCCCAGGATGACCTGGTCGAGCGCCCGGCCCCTCCGGCGCTCGACGACCTGGAGGCCGACGCGAACGAGGATCGCGTCCCCGACGGCTGGTACAATGCCCGCGATGCCGTCCTGATGCCCGAGGGAGGTGCCGTCGGCCCTCATTTCGTGCGGATCCAGAGCAGCAAGTTGGGCCGACCCGCGCGGCTCAGCAAGGCATTCGGGATCGACGGACGCCAAACCGAGGCGATCATCCTGGGCCTGTGGGTGCGGCCGAACAACATCCGGCACGGCGAGCGCGACAGCGTGGAGCCGTATCTGCTGATGGACTTCTATGAAGACCAGTTGCGGATCGCGCGCCACACGGCGATGGGCCCGTGGAAGTGGTCCGGCGGCAAGGCCTGGACCCGGGTCGTCAAGCGGCTGGCCGTGCCACCGACCACCAAGGATGCCATCATGACCGTCGGGCTCCTGGGCGCCACCGGGACCCTCGACGTTAACGGCCTGACCGTGGATCTCGTGCCGAAAGGTGGCGTGGAGACCACGAACCTGATCGTCAACGGCGACTTCGAGCTCGGCGATCAGGCGCCGGAGTTCTGGATCGTCGAGAAGGGGGCACGCCGGGTCGTCCCGACAAACGGCACCTCGGCCACACTGGAACTGTCCCGGGCCCGGTCGCGTGCCAAGGCGGTGGTGGCCATCCCGATCAACCGGTTCGAGGCCCTGGAGGTCTCGATGGCCGTCAGTGCCCAGGGCCTGCGCGGCGCGGAGGGGGCCGGGGCCGCGATGTACTTCCTCGACGATTCCGGCCGGACGCTGCCGGGTCAGGAGCAAGGGACGACGATTGTGCGCTGGTCGGGCACTTTTCCGTGGCGGACGATCGAACCGGTCCGCGTGCCGATACCGTCGGGAGCCACCCGCGCGATGCTCCAGATCATCAAGGTTGATTCGAGCGGAGCCCTGCGGGTCGACGATGTTCGGGTCAGCGCGTCTCCCGACCCTCAGGCCGGCTCCTGGGTCCCGTTTCACGAGTCCGACCAATCCGACGATTGGCTTCCCGTCGGACCGTCCCCGCAGATCGCCCCGGGGAGCGCGCTGGATGTCTCGTTCCTGACGCCCGAATCGGTGGCACGGGGACGGTTCGTCACGGCGAAGGAAGGCCACCTGGTGTACAACAAGGGGGGTCGGGCGCGGTTCCTGGGCGTGAGCCTGCTGCCGCCGGCGGCGTTCGTCGAGCCCGAGAGGGCCGACGCGCTGGCCGACCGCCTGGCCCGGTCGGGGATCAACCTGGTGCGGCTGGGCGAACTCGACACGGCGCTCGGGCCAGAGCGCAGCCTGATCGATGACTCATTCGACGACACCCAGCATCTCGACCCCGTGGGCCTTTCCCGGCTCGATCACCTGATCGCCGCGTTGAAGAAACGCGGGATCTCGATCGCGCTGGAACTCCAGAGCGATCGGCTCTATCGCGCCGGGGATAAGGTCCCCGACCCCGGATTGCTCCCGCCCGGCGGCGGTCCGGCCTACCAGTTGGACCCGACGATCCGCAAGTTGGCCCTGGCGTTCTCGCGGGCGTTGCTCGGTCATGTCAACCCGGAGACTGGACTGGCCCTCCGCGACGACCCGGTCCTCGCCTGGGTGACGCTGGCCGGTGAGCTGACGCTCTTCAATCAGATCGACCAACCCGAATCCCTGCCGGGTCCGTACGCGGCCTCCCTGCGCTCGCTGGCCGAGAAGGCCCAGGGCGGGATCTCCGGGCGACGGCTCTGGGAGTCGGTCGAGGCGGAACGGTCCCGTCAGATGGCCGAGTCGCTGCGCAAGGACAACCTGCGGGTGCCCATCGCCGGGGTCTCGTCGCAGCGTCGCGAGCACGAGTTCGTCCAGGCGCAGGCGGCACAGGGCCTGGACCTGATCGATGACCGGATCTTCTGGTTCACGTCATTCGACTGGGCCGCTCCGGACCTTCGCACGATGCTCTGGAGCACCGACGGCGGCATCCTGGCCCAGGCCGCCGCCAAGCGCCGGCCCGATCGGCCGTATGTGGTCAGTCAATGGTGCAACCAGACCATGGGTGCCTGGTCGTTCCCGACGGAGTCCGCCGATATGCTCCTGGGCGTGCACACGGCGGCGACCGAGGATTGGGACGCCCTGGTCCGGCGCGGGGTGTTCCTCTATCCCATGACCTGGGGTGAGTGTGCGACCGGAACGGGTGGCGGCGAGGATCTCTTCCAAATCACCGAGACCCTCAATGGCAGCCCGCACATCTACGCGCTCTGGCCGCATGCCGCCTCGCTCTTCTTCCGCTCGACGGCGGCGCGGGCGGAGCTCGATCGGTCCGCCAGTAGTGGTCCCGGCCGGCGCGCGCCCCGGGGCGGCCGGCGACCCTCAGCGATCCCCGGTTGGGATCCCGCTCACGGCCGGCTCGTCATCGACACGCCCTTCACCAAGGCGCAGGTCGGCTGGGTCGGTCGTTCGCCCGCCAAGCTGGACGACCTCGAGTTCCTGGCCGAGAACGATTTCGCGGTGCTGGCCGCCACCTCGATTGGTCCCGAGCCGATCGCCAGTGCGAAGCGGCTCCTGGTCACCGCGATCGCGCGGGTCGAGCCGACCGGCTTTCGGTGGGTCCATTCCTGGCGGTACACGGTGGCCAATCCGGGACGTCCGCCCTTGCTCCAGGAACCCGTGAGGGCCCGGATCGTCTGGAGACACAAGGGAACCGTGCGTGCCTTCGAGCTGGATAACACCGGCGAGCGCAAAGGGCCGGTCAACCTCGAGGTCCTCCCCAACAAGGAAGGCGTCGTCCTCGAGATCGATGGCCGGAAGGGTGGCTTCCACTGGGAGCTGGTCGCCGAATGAAGACGATCGTGACCGGCCGCGGGGCGGACTTCATCGGTTCCCACCTGGTGGATCGCTGGCTGGCGGCCGGACGCGAGGTGATCGTCGTCGATCACTTCGACGCGTTCGATCCGAGTGCGGATCAGGAGGCCAACCTGGCCGGGTCCCTTGCCCGTGACGGCAGTCAGCCGGGCTCGCGATCGGTCAACCCTCGATTGATGGGTTGGAGTCCCGCCTTCAGGCGGAGAAGGCCGGCTAAAGCCGGTACTCCAACCCCTCGCTCCCATCGTGCGACGATTCAAGTGGCCTGTGGCGCTTGGAGACCCGACCCGTCGAGCCGCACTGCCGAGGCTCGATCCTTGCCAGGGGTGGCCAGTGAGGTCCCGAGTGTTTACCGACTCGCCACTTGCCGAGCTCAGACCATCTCCTTGAGCGACTTGAGCGGCCGCGCCTTGACGACGTTACGCGCCGGCTTGGCAGGATACATTTGCATCTGTTTGGTGAAGGGGTTGACCCGTTGCCCAGCCTTGGTCGCTGGCTTGTGATCCCGCTTCAGCTTGAGGAGACCGGGGATCACGAAGATACCGGGGCCCTTCTTGCCCAGCTCGCTCTTGATCAACTCCGACAAGGCATCGAACACGCCGGTGATCTGCTTCTTCGACAGACCGGTGGATTCGGCCAGTTTGGAGAAGACCTCGCCCTTGGTGCGGGGCTTGGCGGTCTTCTTGTCGGCGCCCGCGGACGCCGCCTTCGGTTCGGCGGCTTTCGGTGCGGCTTTCTTGGCCATGGGCAATTACCCTCCTGTAGAGATCGCTGCCTCGCCTCGAACGAACCGGTCGGTCTCCCCAACCTGAGGATGATGACCGAGGCTCCTGGCAATCGTTTTCGACGATTATCCCGAAAACCTCCAGCAAAACCAGGAGAAAACCCCGATTTTCGCCGAGAATTCCCGGTTTTTTTGGGGTGAGGAACGCTCCGGAGGCTGGAAAACAGGGGCCCCGCGGCCAGAATCGGTGGGGACCGTCAGACCGCGATCCGGTGATTGCGCGGGTCGAACGCCATCAGGAACCGGCCGGTCGCCGAGATCATGGCGACGCGGAATCCCGCCCCGGCGTACGCCTCGGCGCTGCGAATCGCCTGGCTGAAATCGCTGAACGAACGGTGCATGTGGAACGTCCCATCGCTGACGCGCAGCAAGATGGTCGGACTCTCGGAATGAGATTTCTTCACCATGGTCGTCAGACTCCCAATCGCAGTGGCGCTCGATGAAGCTGTGGAGGGAGGTGACCTCGATTCGTCGATGGACACCCGCCGATAAGCAACGCGGAGCCGTATAGCAACGCTCCGTTCCGGTTATCGCTATCATCATTACGGGCGATCGGCGGATTTGTGGCACACCCATCGGCTACAGTGGTGCACACACGCAACGGCTAGTGTCGTGCAAAGACCCCAAAGTTCAATAGCCACAAAGGTTTAGGGGCTTCCTTTGAATATTGGGATGTGGTCGAAATCCGCGGGGATCGCGGGTCAGTCGCCGGACGCTTTGGTGGTCGAACGGCGGCGATCGGCGATCCCGAGGAGTCGTAGGCGGGGGTGATCTTCGTCGGTGGCGATGACGATCGTATTGGCATTTCCCTGGTGAGCGACCGATCGGACGCGGTGTCCCATGCCTTCGAGCGCGTCGATGGTGGCCTTGGGCCAGTCTCGGCCCTCGAGGGTCAGGGCGTCGGGGAACCACTGGTGATGCGTCCGGGGCGCGTCGACGGCCTGTCGTGCGTCGAGACCGAATTCCACGACGTTGAGCACGACCCAGAGCGTGGTATTCGGGATGGTCCGGCCGCCCGGCGAGCCGGTCACGACACGCACGCGCCCGCCCTTGAGCACGAGCGTGGGGGTCTGAGAGCTGAGCATCCGCTTGAGGGGCTCGATCTGGTTGGGGACCGTCCCGATCCCGCCGCGGGTATCGGTCCGGTCCGGGATCAGGTTGAAGTCGCCCATCTCGTTGTTGAGCAGGAACCCCGCGCCGGTGACCACGCACTTGGCCCCGAAGGAATCTTCCAGGGTGTAGGTCAGCGCCACGGCGCTGCCGGATTCGTCCGCGGTCGAGAGATGCGTGGTATGATCGCCCTCGGCATCCTGGATGGGGAACGGGGCCAGCGCGCCGCTGGAGGTCGCGCGGTCGCCGATCGATCGAGCGAGCTGATCGGCGTACGTCTTGGAGGTCAGATCGGCGACGGGCACGTTGACGAAGTCGGGATCGGCCAGGCGGGTGGCCCGGGTGAAGTAGGCGCGGCGCATCGCCTCGGTGATCCGGTGGAGGGTGATCGGCGAGTCCCGGCCATCGGCCGCGAGGTCGTACCGCTCGAGGATGTTGAGCATCTGGCAGAGCACGACGCCGCCACTCGACGAGGGACCGATGCTGTAGACGTCGTGGCCACGGAACGCCGTATGCACCGGCGCCCGCTGCTTGGCCTGGTAGGACTTCAGGTCGTCGAGCGTGATGAAGCCGCCATGCTGGCTCATATAGTCCGCGATGAGCTGGGCGGTCCGTCCCGTATAGAACTCGTCCGGACCCCGGTCGGCGATCCGTTCCAGGGTGTCGGCGAGGTCGGCCTGGACGAGCCGGTCGCCGGCGCGCCAGGGGCTGCGGTCGAACTTCCCGAACGCGGCGATCGACTCGGGATAATCGCCGAGCCGGCCGAAGTCGGATCGCGTCCGCGTGGCTTTTTTCTCCTCCGAGGCCCGTGTCGGGGCCAACTGGCGATTCAAGGAGCCGGCCAGGTCGTCGGAGATGAGGAAGCCTTCGCGCGCCAGCCGGCCGGCCGGGCGGACCAGGTCCCCCCAGGGGCGTTTGCCCCAACGTTGGTGGGCCAGCGCCAGGCCGCGGACTGTCCCCGGCACTCCGGCCGCCCAGGCACCGGTCCGGTAGCGGGGCCGGAGCTTTTCGCCGTCGAGGTACATTCGGGGGCTCGACGCGCGCGGGGCGATCTCGCGGAAGTTGACGGTCACCACCTCCCGGCGATCGGCCAGGTAGGCGACGATGAAGCCGCCACCGCCCAGGTTGCCGGCCTCGGGGAGCGTCACGGCCAGGGCGAACGCCGTCGCGACCGCGGCATCCACCGCATTGCCGCCGGCGCGGAGCACGTCGCGGCCGATGTCCGCGGCATGCCCTTCCTGCGCGACCA
>CAWJTV010000027.1:0-327570 GCA_963845755.1 uncultured Planctomycetota bacterium | reverse complement strand
CAGCAGTCGGGGTCAGACCAGGTTTCTGGTTTTTTCGAGACGGAGGAAGGACGGGGTCAGACCAGGTTTCAGGTTTTTTCGGGTAGCCGAGACCTGAAGCAACCGCAACTGCTCCTCCAACACGCCGAGACGCTCGCGGACGTCGTCTCGCTCAGCCAGCCACCGGGCGAACCGCCGCGTCAGATTCGGTACGCTGTCCGGCGCGGGACACGCCCAGCAACGCGGCCAGTTCCCCGTGGGTCGCCACCGTGTGCTGGCGCGCCAGGTACGCCAATGCGGCCCGCGCCTCATGCCGAGTTCCCACGCCGGCTCAATTCCGACGACTCCACCTCGATACTCCCGACAGACCACCTCGCAAACCCTTTCCAACTCGACTCCTTGGATCAATCGCGATTCGCGACGCAGCACCCGCGGCGGGGCACCACGTACCAGCTCCCCAGCCTCGCCACGAACTCAAGACTCCCCAAGATCCAGCCTTGACGAGCCTCCGACCACGGCGAGGGCGGAGGCTCCACCAACCCGGCGGTCACATACCGTCGGTACGCCCCGGCCGGATCCGAACCACCGAACTCGCCACCCCAGGACGCCAGCAATTCGTCATACGCGACCCACTCAAGCCGGCGGCCGCGATGGGCATAGCCGGGATAACTCGACCACCGCCAGGCCGAGGGATGCTCCACCAAGCGGGGCGGACCGGGTTGAGGTGCACGTACCGCGTCACCGTCCAGAGGTAGGTCTCGTCTTCCACCAGTTCGGCCCGATAGCGCCCCTGGAAGACATGGCCGCAAAACCGATGTCGTCGCGCCGAGGCGTTGGCATAGGCGGAGAGGAACGCCTGCATGCCGCGGGCGAGATTGGGCTGCGGCGTCTTGAGGACCACATGGAGGTGGTTCGACAGGATCACGAACGCGTAGACGCGCCAGCCGCAACGCCCGACCGCCCGGCCCAACTCCTGCTGGAGCCGGTCGCGATCCGCGTCATCGCGCACGATGTCCTGGCGACCGTTGCCGCGGGCCATCACGTGGTAGATCGCGCCGGGGTATTGGATTCGGAGTCGTCGTGGCATGCCCGTGATTAACATCACGACCGTCCAGAGCCAGGGAAAAAACCGAAACCTGGTCTGACCCCGACCTCCCTGTGGCATCCTCGGGATGGTAACATCCCAACCTTCGCGACGCCAGGGAAAAACCCGAAACCTGGTCTGACCCCGACCTCCCTGACCCCGACCTCCCTTGACCCGACCTCCCTGGAGCAAGCGACGACTGGCAAAGCACCTCCTTGACGGAAGATGGCGGTTGCGCTACGACAAGCGACGGCTACTCGTCCATGTCGGACGTAGACACCGGCTCTTTCTTGGATAATATCACAGGGGACGCTAGCTGGCCCGAGGGCGGGTTTCGAACCAGTGGACTGCGCTTCTACATATGAATTTATAGACGACCTATATATAATATTTGAATCGGGTGACGATGTCACGGGATTCATGAGGGAGTGTTGACGCCGTGTTGGGTGAGACCGACGGCTCGGAATCTGGCTTCTGGGGGGGCGTTCCGGCCTCTCGAGTGCCGGAACTGTGTCACCGGTGAGCGCCGCATACGGTGGTATACTATTGGATATACAAGACCAACTTATCCGTTCGAGGGCGGTAGGACCCTACGAGGTCGGTCCGGAATCGAATTCTGATAGTATTTATCTTTCAGACTTTTTAGAAGGCGACTTCACGGCTCCCGAGTCTGCGGGGCCCTACGGGGGGGGTCGGTAGCATTAGGGAAGATCGTCTACGATCAGTCTTTTGGCTTCACCCCGAACACCAACGCCGCGACCGCCAATGGCCTGCCGACTCAGGAAGTTACCGACCTGAACAACATGGCCCTAGACCGAAAGGCGCCGGACGGCGTCTCGCGTAGTGCCCCGCCGTCGCCGACGGCGACGCTGACGACCCTGGCCGCCGCCGGACGAAACCCCACCGACATCACCATCCCCACCGTCGGCAGCGAGGTAGTTGACCCGCCCGGCGGAGGCCACGAGGTCGCCGATAATTCTCGGCGGCGGTTTCCTTGCGGGACTCTGGAAACCTTATTTATTATCCATTTACCAAGTCGGCACAAGACGCCGAATTCGCGAGGGGCCAAAAACTTGATGAGCAGATCTTGGCGAATCAACAAGCTGACCAAGCTAGCGGGGTCTACTACGGCAACTCCGCTCCAACCGAGCCATCGACAATATATGATGTTCGAGAACAGCCAAGGTACGGGGGGATCAATGGCCAAGTAGCTGGACAGAATGCCGTCAACATGATAACCCACATGGGCAAGCAGACGGCTGAGGCAGTCGTCAGCCAGACGCCACCGGGACGAGTGATTGCGGGGGGAAGGCGACTTCTTTCAGGTGACCCAGACGAGGTTCTTAATGGCGCCACTGCGGGCCAAGCCGGCATTAAGGCCGGTGGCTGCCCCCATTTATAAAGATTTCACCGGTTGCTCAAGACTATGCCGTAAAGGGCCTACACTTCAAGGTCAAGAGCATAGAGTTGAGGGTAGTACCGAGGGCTGGAGGTGTCGGTTTCGAGCCAGCGTTCAGTTCGCAGGCCAAGATGGCTGGTCCGGCGATCAAAGAGGCTGAGAAGTTGCTAGCAGAGAATGCCACTTTTAGACAGCAATTGCTAAGAACCGCTCTACGTGCAGAGGGATACCTCCGAGGGGAGGGTTCGGAACTAGCGGTTCGAAGAGCCGAGGAGCTGCGACAGGTGCGATTGGCCCTGGAAGCATTGGGGGGTGCGTGAGTATGATCCGAAAACTTGACCTCGTGTCGAGCTTGATCGAGGGCGGTCGGGTCAGGCTCGGCATGACACGAACGGAATTGCAGAACACACTTGGCGACACCGGATGATATAAGCTTCCCACAACCGGAATATTATGCTCCGTCCATCTACAAGTACGGTGATGTCGAATTTGGCTTTCCGGATGCCTTGACAACGACTGATGCTCAATTGCAAGGATTGATGCTCGTTTATGTTGACGATAGTGTCGATGGAGCCGACGTTCCGATTTTCCTTCTCTCAAGCTCGGGCGCAAAAGGGGGAAAGCGGGATTAAACAGTAGGGGAATAAATGGTGTCATAGCGTCAGGTAAGCTCGAGAAGGGAGGAAGAGACTCGAACTCGGAAACCTTTCATGGCAACCCTGTGGGTGAACGAATCCCACCCGGCAGAGCCTAGCCAGCAGCCGGAAGCGAGTCTTGCGTGGTGACGGGCGACCGCCACTGCGAAGCGTAGACAGCGGGTCCCAATGCCGTGCGATCGAGCCCCGAAATCTTCGCTCGCGGGAGCCACCGTTGTTGGACGGATCAAAGGGGTCAGGAGCCGATTCTGCGTTTTGGCTCCTGACCCCTTTCTTCCCCACCGACTCGACCGATTCCGAAACGACCACCGAGACCACCAGCGTAGGGGGAAAAGGGGACATAACGAATACTGCGTGGACCCGGCTCTCTCTGTTATGATGGGGCGATGCCCAGAACCGCACGAGCTTCGGTCGCTGACACCTGGTATCACGTGCTCAATCGCGGCAACCGTCGCGAGGAGGTCTTTCACAAACCGGCCGACTATGACGCCTTCGTCAAGGCCATCGCCGATGCCCAAGCGCGCCTCCGAGTTCGACCTGCTGGGCTATTGCGTGATGCCCAATCACTTCCACCTGGTGCTCCGGACGCAGGCCGACGGCGATCTCGGGCGGTGGATGCAGTGGCTGCTGATGGCTCACGTCCGGCGTTATCATCGGCACTATCAGACCACGGGCCACGTCTGGCAGGGGCGGTTCAAAGCGTTCCCGGTGCAAGACGACGACCATCTCATCGGCGTGGTTCGCTACGTGGAGCGCAACGCCTTGCGGGCGGAACTGGTGTCCCGAGCGGAGGACTGGAAATGGTCGAGCCTACCGGGGTGGCTCCGCGGTGATCGGCTGTTGTGGAGTGGGGTGGTTCCGGTTCGGGATGAGCGGTGGTTGGAGCGAGTCAATGAGCCGTTATCGGCGGGGGATCTTCAGCGGCTCAGACTGTCCGTGGAACGGGGGCGACCGTACGGTGATGAAACGTGGACCCGGGAGACGGCCGGGAGATTGGGACTGGAATTCACCCTGCGGGGGCGAGGCCGTCCTAAGAAGCTGGAGTAATTCGTTATGTCCCCTTTTTCCCCTTTTTCCCCCTTCCCGAGACGGACGACGATAGGACGCTTGACGGCGGCCCGGCCTTCCGGCCACCGGACTGTCCCGAAGGATCACCGGCTAGTCCTATCGTGTCAGAATCCAATCGTCATAACAAGGGGCGGCTCCCCCCAAGACTAAAGTCGGGGGCTCCGCCGCGACGCCCGTGTTCTCGCGGGCTTCCCGGGGTCGCGGGAAAGGAATCTTGACGGATGGTGTCCGGTCGAGGTGCGGCACGACCATTTACAAGGTGTACCGAGGCCCGACCGGGCGGTGGGAAAGAACCCCGACACCGGTCATCCTTCCACATAACCGGCCTCGCGACACATCATCGCGGACTTCGGGTCGTCGTGCGGACGCAGGTGTCGTTCACCTGCGCCGCATCCGGTCGCCGGCCGCGCCGAGAGGACTCCCACCATGAAGACGCCGTGGTATGCCCTGCTGCGCCCCGCCCGGTCCACCACTCCTTCCCGTCGCGCCCGGCTCCGCAGACGCTGCGGGATCGAGCACCTGGAGACCCGGGAGCTCCTGTTGACACCTTCTACGTCGACAATTCAGCGGACAGCGGAGGTGGCAGCTTCCGCCAGGCCATCATCAACTCGGACAACACCGCCGCCACGGCGACCAACCCCAACGTCATCAGTTTCAATGGCCTCGTCAACGTCGCGCGGATCCAGCTCCAGTCCCAGTTGCCGACGATCACGCAGCCGGTGATCGTCGACGGGACCACCGAACTGAGCTACAACGGCGCCCACCCGTTCGTCCAGCTCATCGGGAACTATGCGGGCGGCTCGGCCATCGGCCTGGACATCACCGCCTCGGGGACGCAGGTCAAGGCCCTGGCCATCGACGGGTTCAACTCCGGCGGCGTGCTCGTCGACAACGCCTCGAATGTCACGCTCAGCAACGACTGGGTCGGCATCGACCCCAACGCCAACGCAACCGGCCCCGATGCGAATGGTAACACGATCTACGAGGGCAACGGCACCTATGGCGTGACGATCCAGAGTGAGAACGGCGGCTCGTCCACCGGCGACCTCCTTTCCGACGACATCGTCTCGGCCAACTCCTACAACGGCATCATCCTCTCGGGCCCGGGCACCGTCCAGAACGTGGTCAGCGGCACGATCATCGGGTCGGACAACACCGGCGAGGCCGTCGTGGACGACCCGGGCAACCTGCTGGGGAACGGTCAGCACGGCGGCGGCGGCAGCGGCATCGTCATCAACGGCGGGGCGTCCTTGAACACCATCGGCGGGACCACGGCCGGCGCCCGCGACGTCATCCTGGGCAACAAGAGCTACGGCGTCTACATCACCGGCACCTCGACGAACTCCAACGACGTCGAGGGCAATGTCATCGGCACCGACCTCACCGGACTGCACGCGACCGACGGGTCCGGCGCCTCCTACGGCAACGGCCTCAGCGGCGTGGCCATCGACGCCGGCGCGGCCGGCAACCTGGTCACCGGCACCTCCTCGGCCCCGGAGGTCATCTCGAACAACGGCGGCGACGGCGTCCTGATCTCCGGCAGCGATTACAACGATATCTTCGGCGTCGACATCGGCGCCGACATCAACGGCGCGAATGCCCTGCCCAACGCCGGCGACGGCGTGGCCGTCAATTCCGGCGCGACCGGTAACTATGTCGGCTTCGTGGGGTACAGCCCGAATATCATCTCGGGCAACGCGGGCAACGGCGTCAGCCTCACCGGGACGAATACCGACAGCAACGCCGTCGTGAATGACCTCATCGGGCTCGCCGCCGGTGGCAAGGTCGCCCTGGGCAACGGCGGGGACGGCGTCCTCATCTCAGGCCAGTCCTCCAGCAACTTCATCGGCTACGCGTCGTCCGGCTACAACAACGTGATCTCGGGCAACAAGACCTGGGGCGTGTACATCAGCGACCCGAACACGGACAACAATACGGTCGAGAACAACTACATCGGGACCAACGCGGCGGGCACCGCAGCCGTCCCCAACGCCGACAACGGCCTGGACATCGTCAACTCGGCGGCGGGCAACACGGTCGGCGGGACCACCGTCGGCCGCCCGCAACGTCATCTCGGGCAACTCGAACGAGGGCGTCCTCATCGGCCTCGGCGCCAACAAGAACGTCGTCGAGGGCAACTACATCGGCACCGACTACACCGGCACCGTCGCCGTGCCCAACGTGCTCGACGGCGTCTACGTCGGCCTGGGCGCCGTCAACAACACCATCGGCAACCCGGTCGCCAGCTCCTACACCCAGTATAACGTCATCTCGGGCAACGGCACCAACGGCATCCTGGTGACCGACAGCGGGACTTCCGGCACCAGCATCGCCGGCAACTTCATCGGCACCAACGCCGCCGGCACCGGGGCCGTGCCCAACGCGAACGACGGCGTGCTGGTCCGCGCCGGGACCTCGGGGACGACCATCGGCGCGGGTAACGGCACCTTCGCGACCCTCAACTTCATCTCGGGCAATGCCGCCAACGGCATCGAGGTCGATGCCGCCGGCACGGGCATCTATTTCACCACCGTCGGCGCCGACGTCACCGACCAGAAGGCGATCGGCAACGGCGGCGACGGCCTGCTCGTCAACGGCGTCGTGGGCACGAACTTGCAGCTCGACCTGATCGCCAACAACGCCGGCTACGGCATCTTGACGACCAACGGGGCGACCAACAACAGCTTCCGCGACAGCGACATCTTCAACAACGCCCTGGGAGGGATCCTCGAGCAAGGCAACCCCTCGCTCCAGCCGGCGCCGGTACTGACCTCGGCGACCTCGGTGAACGGCCAGACGACGATTACGGGCTCGATCTTCGGCTCGCCGTCGAAGAGCACCCAGTTGAGCCTCGACTTCTTCGCCAGCCCGTACTCGACCTCGGCCGCCTCCATCCAGGGCAAGACATACATCGGCGAGGCGAACGTGACGACTGATACCAACGGCAACGTCAACTTCACCGTCACGATCAGTGCGACGGTCCCGGCTGGTCAGATCGTCACCGCGACCTCCTCGCTCGGCCTCTCCGCGACCTCGCAGTTCAGCAACGCCGCCACGGTCCCGACGACCTCCTCCTCCTCGGCCACGTTCCTCAAGAAGGACACGACGACGCAGGGCAATTGGATCGGGACCTACGGCACGCAGGGCTACGACGTCATCGGCGACACGCCCAGCCTATCCCCTTACGCCACCGTCACGCCCAGCGGCGAATTGACCCACGTCTGGTCGGCCAGCTCGACCGCCCCCCAGGCGCTCCAGAATCCGGGCGGTTCCGGCCGGATCGAGGAGTGCTGGTACTCCGCGACCAGCTTCACGGTGAACCTGAACCTGATCGACGGGCAGGCGCACGATATCGAGCTGTACTTCCTCGACCTGCAAAGCTCGCCGAGCCGGGTCGAGCAGATCCAGATCAGCGACGCGAAGACGGGGACGGTCCTGGACACCGAGACGGTCTCGTCGTTCACCGGTGGCGCGTATCTGGATTGGAAGGTGCAAGGCGACGTGGTAATCACGATCACGCACGAGGCCGGCGCCAACGCGGTGCTCAGCGGCCTCTTCGTCGATCCGGCTGCGACGACCTCCTCCTCCTCGGCCACGTTCCTCAAGAAGGACACGACGACGCAGGGCAATTGGATCGGGACCTACGGCAAGCAGGGCTACGACGTCATCGGCGACACGCCCAGCCTGTCCCCTTACGCCACCGTCACGCCCAGCGGCGAATTGACCCACGTCTGGTCGGCCAGCTCGACCGCCCCCCAGGCGCTCCAGAACCCGGGCGGTTCCGGCCGGATCGAGGAGTGCTGGTACTCCGCGACCAGCTTCACGGTGAACCTGAACCTGATCGACGGGCAGGCGCACGATATCGAGCTGTACTTCCTCGACCTGCAAAGCTCGCCGAGCCGGGTCGAGCAGATCCAGATCAGCGACGCGAAGACGGGGACGGTCCTGGACACCGAGACGGTCTCGTCGTTCACCGGTGGCGCGTATCTGGATTGGAAGGTGCAAGGCGACGTGGTGATCACGATCACGCACGAGGCCGGCGCCAACGCGGTGCTCAGCGGCCTCTTCGTCGATCCGGCAAGCTCCTCGGCCACGGTCGTCAAGACGGACACGACGACGCAGGGCAGTTGGATCGGGACTTACGACACTCAAAGCTACGACGTCATCGACGACACGCCCAGCTTGTCCTCCTACCCCACCGTCTCGCCGAGCGGCAATTCCACCTACGTCTGGGCCGCCAGCACGACCGACGCCCGCGCCGGCAGAACGCCGCCGGCAACGGCCGGATCGCCTCGACCTGGGACTCCTCCACCACTATTGAGCTTTAACCTCGACTTCACCGACGGCAAGGCGCACGAGGTCTCGCTCTATGTCGTCGATTTCGACAACCACAACCGCAGTGTCCCTAACAAGCCCTAACAAAATGGGGACTGGCTCCGAGTCTTCGAGCTGCCAGTCCCCATCTTTGTTAGGGCCTCTAAAAAGCCTGCCGTGAATGGTTTTGGGACGGGACGTTGAGCACTTACCTTCATCGGCCTCGCTGAGAGGAAGGAGCCAGGAGACATTTGAGGATGAATGGACATAGGGATGAGAATCCGAACTGGCGATGGCGGATGGCCGCTCGCAAGATGATGGAGAGGGAGAACGTCCTGAGTCTCTCGACCATCCAGACTCTCTTTAACAAGTTCTTCAGGGAGAATCAGCGGTTCTTCAGCGGCCTCCTGGACAACTGGCTCAGCCGACCCGACGCGAAGGAGCGCCTGTTGGGGGTCACCCGAACGGCGTACCTGGCGATGACCCCCGCGGAGTAGAACGAAGCGAGGAAGCTGGCGAACCAGATTGCAAGATCGTTTCCGGGATATCTTCCAGCGCCGGCACGACTGCATCCACAACTATAATCGCCCCAAGATATCGCCGCATGTAATGGATACGAGCGGGACCGTGTTGAAAGTCATCCAGGACGTCGAGTTCCTCGTCTCTCGTTGCGACGACCACATCCACACAAAGTTCCGCCAATTCCTATCCGGGATCGGCTGCAACGCCACGACCATCGGCCATTCCGGCTATTAGAGTCGGTCCCAGAAGGGCGAGCGGGGGCGTCAGCCCCCTGTCCGGTGAGCGACGAACCTCCAAGACAGGGGGCTGACGCCCCCCGCTCGCCCGGACCGGCCCCTTCTGGGACAGACTCTTAGTCGTGTTCAAATACCAGGAAGTTCGAGAGCATCGGCTCGTGGTCCGGCTGCGAGCGGAGAGGGCCGCTCCCAAAAGCGCTACGTCCCCGCTTTTTTGTCCTTTGTCCCTTTTTTGTCAGCGGCATCGCGGGCCCCGAGACGGGGACGCAACTCGGGGGCATACCAGGGGACATTCTGAGGTAATCCGCTGGGCCACGGAGGGAAGCCAGTACGGGGCAGATTGCGGTCGTACGGCGCGTCCGCTCGATCGGGCTGCGCACCGCGGGCATCAAGGGGTTAGAATCGGCTCAAGTCGAAACTCGGGTTCCTATCCCAAACCCATCCTGGCGGCTTTTCTGGCCCCGAATCGCCCATGGAACCTCTACCGAACCCCGCGCCCGTGGACCGCGCCCGACGGTTGGCTGACGTCGCCTTGCTGTCGCTCATGGTCGCAGCCGCTTTCGCGCTGGGCTGCCAGAAGCTTTACGACGCGGACGTCTGGTGGCATTTGCGTGCCGGGCAATGGATCTGGGCCAACCACCGGGCCCCTGCGCTCGACCCGTTCACGTTCGCCTCGGCGGATCGCCCCTGGATCGACTTGCACTGGCTGTTCCAGGTGATCCTGGCGGCGGTCTTCGCGATTGGCGGGGTACCTGGCATGATCCTGATGACCGCCGTGGCATACGCGGGTGTGTTCCTGATTGCCTGGACGGCCCGAGATCGTCGATGGCCGAGCTGGATCGTCGCGGCCTGCTGGCTGCCGGCGCTGGTGGTCATGAGCAATCGGGCCGATCCCCGTCCCGAGATCCTGACGCTCCTGGCAATGGCGGCCTATCTGGCGGTGCTGTCGCGGACCGACCGCCGGCCCGAACTGGCCTGGATCCTGCCTGTCATCCAGGTGCTGTGGGTCAATGTGCATGGGCTCTTCGTGCTGGGGCCGATCATCCTGGGCACCTACCTGATCGATCGCCTGGCCGGGTGGCGGGATCGGGACGCGACCACCGGTCTGCAGGGGCCGCTCCGGCGGAGACGCGGGTGGGGCCAACACGCGGGCGCCGCGGTGCTGGTGGGCCTCGCCTGCCTGGTGAACCCTTATGGCCTGCGCGGGGCCCTGCTCCCTCTGGAGCTCTTCCCCAAGATCACGGCCTGGGGGGGATCCTACAAATCGTACATCGCGGAAATCGCGGATCTGCGGGGGTACGTGCAGAGAGACGTTCCGACCACCGCGGGCAACCTCTATTTCCGAGGCGAGTGCTGGCTGCTCTGGGCGGTGCCGTTGAGCTTCCTGGGACCGGCCGTCTGGCGGTCCGGACGGTCCACACGTCCGCGATCCGAGGCCGCGCGCCCGGCGGAAGCGATCGCCTCACTCGGCGGGTTCGGACTGGCCGTGGGCCTGCTCGGGGCGTGCGTGCTGGGATTTCCCGGCCTGGGGACACCGGGGTGGCTCGTCCGACTCGGGCGGCTCGCCCCAATCGGGCTGGTGGCGCTGGGAATCGCCGGCGCCGTCCATCAAGGGAAGTCGTCCGCAAGGGCGGCGTGGCTGCCGGCCCTGGGGGGCTTGGCCGCGGCGGCGTGGGTGGTCTGGCTGCGAGCGTACTTGCTGGGCCCCGAGCCCGGGCCGGCGGCCTGGCTCGGGGTGCCCGGGCCCGGTTCGATGGCCCTGAGCGGGTTGACCATGCTCCTGGGCCTGGCGGTCGCCGCCTTGACCCTTCGCGCCGGCGGTCGTCTGTTCTGGATGGGCCTGGCGGCGGCGTTCAGCTATCTCGCTCTCCAAGGCGCTGCGCAACGTCAGCCTCTTCGCCGTGGTGGCCGGCTTCGTGCTAAGGAACAGCGAAAAAATAACCTGAGCAATTATTTCTGGGGGCGGATTGTGTAGTTCCACTCTCCGTGAAACTTGGCCGGCGTTAACTTGAGGCTAGCAAGTTGCTCGTCACTGACCTCGATTCCGGTCTCATATACGTCGGTATCCAGGAGGGCACGCACCGTCAGGCCCGTCTTCGTCGTCGTATTCGCGATGAGGTTCACGATCACCTGGTAGCTCGTCAGCGGCCGGCCCCGCCAGTTCTTGGTAATGAAGCAGAAGAGCCGATGTTCGATTTTGTTCCATTTACTGGTCCCCGGTGGGAAGTGACACACGCGCAGCGACATACCCAAGTCACTGGCCAGGTCTTGCAATGCCAGCTTCCACAGTCGGTTGCGGCTGCCATTGCTTCCGCCCCCGTCCGCGGTGATCATCAATTGCGTAGCTCGCGGATAGCGCCGGCAACCCATCTCCCGCCACCAGCGCCCGATGCTGGCCACCGCGAACCGCGCCGTATCGTGATCGATCCCCACGCTGACCCAGCCTTCGTTATGAGCGAGGTCGTATACCCCATAAGGGATCGCCTTACCCAACTTCTTGTCCGGGAAGTCATGGACTTTGACCTCCTCCGGCTCGCCTTTGGGTTGCCATTCCTCACCCGGGTTCTTGAATTCGCCGACCAATTCCTTCTTCTTGGTGTCGACGGACACGACCGGTTGACTGCGCCTCTGGTATGCGATCACTTGTCGGTTGATGTACTCGAACTGGGCGTTGCGGTCCGGCTGCGAGGAGCCTTCTCTCGTCTTGCGATTGGCTTGCAGGCTATAGCCGGCCTTCTTCAGGAGGTGAGCGACCGCGCGGTCCGACACGGCGTGCCCCTGATTCCGAAGTTCCTCGGCCAACTTACTGGTGCTCTTACAGGTCCAGCGCAGGCGGCGACTCCGGATGCCCTCGGGTCGCCGGATCGACCAAGACCTCCAAAGCTTGTTGCAATCCCGGGTCGGTCTCGGTCAGGAGCTTGCGACCGGCACCAGGGCGACGAATCCGCAACGCGGGCTCGGCTCCGGATGAGCACGACGATCTTCCAGTTCACGAAGCCCCGCCGCGATCGTATTACGAGCCACACCCGTAGCCAGGGAGACGGCCGTGACGCCGCCCCAACCCAAGGCGGAAGCCTCAGTAGCTACCCACAGTCTGCGTATCTGCTCGTCCATCACAGGAGACAGCGCCAGGTACTTCTGCCGGATACACTCAATGGTGGTTGTGTCTTGCATGCGGCAAGGATCGTCGAAGCCGCATAATTCCGCAACCCGAAATTGCTCAACTTATTTTTTCGCGGTTCCTAACCGCCAACCTCGGCCCCTGGGTTACTGAGCTCGCTGCCGTGATCCCCGCTCCGGGGCGCGCCGCCCTGGATCCGGTCCGCAACGGGCCTGGCGATGCGGGCTGCCCTTGCCGGCCTGGCTGGGCTGATTGTCCTCGCGATCGCATCCGGACGGTTCTCCCGCGGCACGGGCGATTCGCGGCAGTTCGGCTTCTCCGACGAGCCGTTGACCTATGCACACGACGCCGCGCACTTCGCCGGACGACCGGGCCTCCCCGATCGAGCCCTGGTTTACGACACGCGCCAGGCCGGTGTCTACCTCTTCCACAATGGCCCCCAGCGGAAGGTTTTCCTGGACGGTCGCCTCGAAGTGCCCCTCCGCGAGACCTTCGGAAACCTACGTCCGTCTCGATCGGATGCTCAATTCGGGCAAACCCGGATGGAAACCAGCCCTGGCCCGGATGGGTGACCCCCTCATCCTCCTCGAACACGAGATTTACATCGGCGCCGAGGCGACGCTCCTGGCCGATCCCGACTGGCGCTGCATTTACTACGACGCGATCGCCTCGGTCTTCGTTTCGCGGCGCCGGCACGACCTCGAGGCCACGTTTCCGAGTGTGGACTTCGCGGCGCGGCACTTCCAATCGTCGCTTCACGATCCGGCGTGGCCGGCCGTGCTCCCCGCGCCGTCGGAGTTCGCCCGGGCCAAGGCGGCTGCTCGACCTCGGGTGGGCGGTGCGAAGTCGGCCCGGGAGGTCCCGGCAGCTCCCGTCCTCCCTCGTGCTGCTGGCCGGCGATTCCCTCCGGCGGGCGATCGTCCTTGAGCCGACGGCGGCGGGCCCCTGGATCTCGCTGGGGGTCGCCTGCTGGACCATGGTCGCCGACCCGACGGCCTTGCGGCCCCACCTCGTCGAGCCCTGGGACCCCGCCGCGGGCTCCTGCCGGCGCAGGCCGCCTTCTGCTTCCGCCGCGCCTTGGAGCTGAACCCCGAGGAGACCGAGACCGCCCAGTTGCTCGATCAGGCTTTGCGAGCCCAGGGGACGAGCGACGGCGAGCCTGCCCTGACGATCCCGATACAGCGCGAGTCTGCAGAGGCCGACGGGCGCCCGATCCGCCGTGACTGGCCGGAGTGCGACCGCGTGGCGGCGACGCTCTTGCGCCTGGGCCACCCGGCCAAGGCGCGCCGGGTCTGGGCCAGCGCCGAGGATCCGCCCGCGCCGGCGCTCCGCCTGGCGCGCCTGGCCACCGCCGACCTGGCCGCCCTGGACTTCGCCGCCGCCGAGCGGACCTACCGCGCCGCCCTGGAGCTCGACCCCGCCCTGGGCGAAGCGTGGTTCGGGCTAGCCGTGCTGCACACCGAGCGCGGCGATGCCGCCGCAGTCCTGGCTGCCGCCCGCCAGGGGCGGAAACACTCCTTGACGCCGCCCCAGGACGTACTCCTCCGCGACCTCGAGGCCCTGGCCGCCCCGTACGCGGCCCTGCCGTGAAACAGAGCCGCTCGGACGTCCAGCCGTTCGATTCCGTCGCCAGGCGGAAGAGCACCGCGCTCCTGGAACAGACTCTCAGTACCGGCGGCGACTGATGCGGAATGCACCGGCTCCCAGGCCGATGAGCATGAGCGTCAGGCTCGCCGGTTCCGGCACGGACGAGACGGTCGGCGGGGTCACGAATGCGTCGAATGTGGTAATTTGTGAGCCCACGCTGAATGAACTCAATTGAGAGAAGGTGGTGTTGGTGAGGATGACCTCACCATTGGAAGATGCGGTCAGCAACTGCCCCGAGTTCGATAGCTGCAGGCCGGTGAGGTCGGTGAAACCCGTGTTAATGCTGGCGAGGACGTTGCCGTTGCTGTCCAGCTTATAGATATGCCCATCGCCCAAAGCGCCGACGGCGTAGATGTTGCCGAATTGGTCGGCCGTAACACCCGAGACCTGGAACAGAAATGGCAGGGTGATCGTCGTCTTGGTCATCGACACGGGGTTGATCACGTCGATGTGGTCTCCCACGGGGCTGCCGCCCGGCCACGGGGCGTAGAGCGAGCCGTTGAGTCCCAGGCCGACCATCGTATAATCGCCCGATCCGTTCGCCGGCCCCGAGGCAAACCGCGTCGCCGAGAAGTCAGTCAGGTTGAACCGAACGATTCCATTCGGACTGCCGCCGGAATTGTTGGTGGCCATATCCGTCGCGTAGGCGTAATTGCCGTTGACGACAACACCGCCAAAATAGATGTCGTTGATCGTGCTCCAGCCGCTGGTGGTGTAATTCGAGAACGTGCCGGTTGTGGGGTTGAGCGTCGTCAAGTACGGATTAAACGTCCCGTTGTAGATCTGAGCATTACCCGAGGTATCGGTGGCAATGCCTCGGATGTAAGAGTCCCCACCGGGAGCGATGGGCACCGAGAAACTCTGGACGAGGGTGCCGGTCGGCGTGTACTCGCGCAAGATGCTCGTCTGGAGGTCTGTGGTCGATGAGACCAGAATATCACCCGGTGTGAAGCTCCCTGCCCACGTCGATGGCGAGGTGGTCGCAACCCCGACGATCGCCATTCCCATCACGATTCGCCAGCCATTCTTCCGCCGAGTCGTCACAGCGATTCCCCCTTTTCAAATCGTTCGAGTCGGAATTGTCGATTCCCGTCTCGTCTCGCGTCGCTCTTGGCACGAAGGGTTGGATTGCCGGCTTTAGCCGGTCTGTTCCGCCCGAAGGCGATACTCCAACCCGTCAATCGAAGGTCGATCAAACACGAGGGCCAGTCGACAGGTTGTCCTGCTGATGCACCGGTCGGTCGTCTGCGCGGGCCATAACGGTCCGTGTTGATGAGCGCAACGGGCCCCACGGTGCGTTGAACGATCGAGACACGAACTGCCGGTGGTGTCATCGTTCGCTCGCTCGGGCGAGCATAAGATTCGGGGATGAAACCCCAACCCTAAACAAACCCCTCGCGGGGGTATCGAGTCATCTCGGAGCCGACCTCGTCCAGCGATCCCTACGGGCTGGACTCGACGCCGAATCGATCCACCTGAGACACCACACGACCCATGAGGATAATGCCAGGGTGGGCTGACAACAAGGACCCGACATGGTTATTCCAACGGAATTTCTTTAGCCTTGTTGTTTTTTCCCAACATTCCGGCAGATCGTGGCGTGGGGTCATCGAACCGACAGAGCTAAATCGCAGCAACCTCCCTGTGTAAGACATTTCCGGTTGTGTTTGGCCACTCTTCGTCGTAAATCCCTGGAAGACGAATAGGATACAAATAAACACTATAGCTAGGACACGGGGTGATCTCGTTTCCACGCACCCGCGTGGGAACGAGGATCCTATGGACCCACCGTTACTCCCTCGGAGGAGAACCCGGCTCTCGGGGAACTGCCGGCAACCTGGCCGGAGTACACCTCGACCTGGCGGTCAACCCGGTTCACGATCCCGTAGACCGGGATGTCATCCCTGGCATAGGCCCTGAGCTTCTTGCTGCGATCCTGGCCCAGCGCCGATTCCGAAACCTCGATCGGGAGCGTCACGACCGCCGCCTCGGGGATTCGGTGCCGGCAGTCCGCACGGATGCCCCGGACGATTGAGACATCCGGCTCCGGCTCATCGTATACCCATTCGATCGCAGGGACATGCGGCAAACCTCGCCGGTGCGTCGGGCTGGCATCGAGCCGACCCGAGGTGTCAGGGTCCGAGGCGTCCGAAATCCCATGTCCTGGGACCAGGCCGGCCCAGGGGGAGCGGGTCTCCTCATGTCCTTGAGCGGATTGCTGTTACCGTGGTTCCTGGCGGCTTAGATCGTTGGTTTTTCCGGAAGCGTCACTCACCCCCGGCGACGCAAGAATGGCCTGATCGAATCCATGGTCGCCTTGTCGGCGAAGCGGGTTCCTGTCATGATGGAACC
Organism: uncultured Planctomycetota bacterium; assembly: GCA_963845755.1. Taxonomy (GTDB): domain Bacteria; phylum Planctomycetota; class Planctomycetia; order Isosphaerales; family Isosphaeraceae; genus CAWJTV01. The sequence goes on along the minus strand of CAWJTV010000027.1, from coordinate 311,192 downwards.
ATCATCGCACAAGAGGGATCGGATCACCGTCCCTGGCTGGGTCCGACACCTGGCGACGAAGGTGGCGTGACAGGGGACGAGGGAGTCGAGAAACGGCGATCGCGCGGCCCGATTCCCGGCACGCCGCCGTGGGATCAACGGGCCACTATCGTCGGGAGGGAGCTTGGTTGCGAATCACGTTTCACGGCGCGACCCGTCAAGTCACGGGCAGTGCCCACTTGCTGGAGATCGGTTCGCGACGGATTTTGCTCGATTGCGGGTTGTTCGATTCGGAGCGGATCGAGCCCGACAGCCCCAACCGCCAGCTCGCGTTCGACCCGAGGGAGCTGGATGCCGTCATCGTCTCGCATGCGCACAACGACCACATCGGCCGCCTGCCTTGCCTGATCCGTGCCGGGTATAATGGCCCGATCTACACCACGCCGGCCACCGGGGACATCACCAACGTGATGCTCCGCGACAGCGCGCGGATCCGGCGCGAGGAGGTGCGCAACGCCCATATCCGCTATCCGCACCTCGAGACGGTCGAGCCCCTGTTCGAGCTGGCCGACGTGGAGTGGCTGGTCGAGCGGCTCAAGCGGCTGCCGTACGAGACGCCCGTCGAGGTCGTACCGGGCGTGACCTTGACCTATTTCAACGCCGGTCACATCCTGGGCGCGGCGATGGTCCAGCTCGATTTCCGCGAGGACGGCCGGCAGCGCCGCTTCGTCTTCACCGGCGACCTGGGCCGGCGCGACACGCACCTGCTCCCCGATCCCACCGCGATCCAGAACATCGACATCCTGATCTCCGAGAGCACCTACGGCAATCGCGAGCTCGACCCGTACGACCGGCTGGTCAAGCAGATGCATGCGATCATCGTCCGGGCCATCCGGCTCCAGAGCAAGGTCGTGATCCCGGCCTTCAGCCTGGGTCGGACCCAGCGCATGATTTACTGCCTCCAGGAACTCTTCGCCGTGCACAAGGTCCGGCCGATCCCGGTGTATGTCGACAGTCCGCTGGCGACGCGGCTGACCGAGATCCACCGCGACCATCCCGATGCCTACACGCGGCAGGCGCGCTGCCTGATGGACAAGGACCCGCTGTATTTCGGCTCGAAGTACGTCGAGTTCTGCGGGAGCTGGGACGAGTCGCGGCGGCTGAACTACCTGAATGGCCCGATGGTCATCATCGCCTCGTCGGGCATGTGCGAGGCGGGCCGGATCCGCCACCACCTGCGGCATATCGTCTCCGAGCCCGATAACGCGATCGTGATCGTCAGCTACCAGGCCGAAGGGACCCTGGGACGCAAGCTCTCCGACGGCGTCGAACGGGTCCAGATCTTCGACCAGTGGTACGACCTGAATGCCGCCGTGTATGTCCTGGACGGCTTCTCCGGCCACGCCGACCGCAACGACCTGGCCTGGTGGTTCGAACAGACCGGCGGCAACATCGAGAACGCCTTCCTGGTCCACGGCGAGCCCGAGGCCATCGATGCCCTGGTCCCCGTCTTGCAGCCGTTCGTCCAGAACACCGTCCACACGCCCCAGTTGCTCGCGAGCTACGAGGTTTGACCGAATCTTTAGCGAGCTGGAGCGAATAGCGAGTCGTCGAATCCCTCACGGGGATGGAGGGTCGCGCTGGTGACCAACTGGGACCCGAACTACGCCCTGCGCCAACTGATGTGGATCTTCCCGCTACCGAGGAAGTCCGCATCGAGGCCGCGGCATCATCGGGCCAACGCATCCGATGTCCGTTGCGGTTGCTGTCCCATCTGCCGGAAGTTTATCCGGATCCCGCCGCCGGATCCGGCCGGCGTTGCCGTCTGCCCGAGCTGCGGCCGAAGGATTCGTTCCCTGGATGCATTGAATTAGAGCGCCTAACACGCGCATTCGCGCATGCCGTCGATTCCGATGGAGGGACCCCCTCATCCGCCCTTCGGGCACCTTCTCCCCGGGGGAGAAGGGGACGCGATCCGTCGCCTTCGCCCCCACGAGGAGAGGGTTGGCGTGAGGAGACCTGTGCACAATCCAACCGTGAAGCGATCTAACCGGACCACTTGCAGTCGTCTCAATTCCCGCTTTTCTTCGTCCGGGGGAGCTTGAGATCCCCGAGGTCCTTCACCTCGCCCGGTCCGACCATCACATCCTTCAGGACGAGTCCGTCGTTCCAGTTCGGTGAGCCGCCGTTCGCGTCGTATTTCACGCCCGGGACGAGCCCCTCGATTCGGAACCGGCCCTGGGCGTCCACTGTCGTCTTGGCGTCCACCGTCGTCTGGTTGTCGAGCATGCCCCGCTCGGGATCGGGTTGGATCGAAAGTGCTCCGGAGATCGTCACATCATTCCGGGGCTTGCCCTCCGCGTCAACCACTCGACCGACCACAGCACCCCAGGGCTGAAGCTTCACGGTGAGGCCGCCCGTTTCCTCGCCGTTCAGGCGGAGCGAGCCGGCGAGTTTGCGGCCGTGATGGAAGAAGTCGAGGCGGTAAGGGCCCGAGGGCAACCCTTTGACCTCGAAGGTCGCGGCGTCGCCGGGCGTCTGCTGGACACCTTGGAAGACGTCGAGGGTGCGGACGTCAACGCCGCCGACGATGGGCTGACCGTCCGGGCCGACGATCGTGCCCTTGACCGATCGGCCGGGGTCGAACTGGAGTTCGAGGGAGATCTCCTTCGTTCCCGGTGCCGGGTTGATCTCGCCAAAGACGTGCTTGTCGGACGCCGGGCAATAACTCGGGTATGTCTTGAAGGCGTCCATCTGTCTGTCGAAGCCCTTGATGGCGTCGGCGCCCCGGCCGTGAAGGTAACCCTCGTACTCGGGCCCTCGGACGCCGATCAGGCCGCGACCGGGCAGCGCCGGAATGGTGAACCGGCCCTCAGGGTCCGAGATGTAAACGCGAGTGATCTGGCTATTCCGTTTGAAGTTCGGGAACTCGTCGAGGAACGGGTTGTCCGCGAAGGCGTAGTATTCCACGAAGCACGTGGGAAGCTTTCCTGCGCCTGTGACGGGCTTTCCGGTGGCCTTGTTGGTCACGCGTGCCGCGAACCAGCACCCCTGGCTTCAGGGTGATGTCGAAGGGGAACGGGCCGGGCTTGGGCTCACCCGCCGGGGAGATGAAGCCGCCGTTCACATAAGGCTGGCCGGCCGGTGCCTCGGTGAAGAGCTTGAACCCACGCGCGGTGGAAAGACCATCGATCTGATAGTGTCCCTGGGCGTCCGTGGTCGCCTCGATGCCCTGCGTCGGGATCATGCTGTTGGGAATGTTGGGCATACCGGTGATATGGACGCCGGGGATCGAGGCGCCGGTGTCCTTGTCGCGGACGGTGCCGACGATGGGTTGCGTCCTCGCGGCGACATGGTCGAACTTCGCCCCGTAGTAGACGATCATCGGACCATCGGCGACGATCGGGTTCTTGACGCGAAACGTGGGCATGGCGCGCGTCAGGATGTACACTTCAGATGTCTCGATCCCCGGACCGGTGATCGATGCGGTGGCAACGCCGTCGCGGGGCAGGTTCTCGAGACGGAACCGGCCGTCGCCCCCGGTGGTTGCAGAGAGATCCGGGCCCTTCCTCCGCAGGCCGAGGTTCGCCAGGACGAACTGCGCCAGCTTTTGAGCGGATGGCCCTTGGCTCGGCATCAGCACGTAGGGGAGTCCGAATGGTTGTTTTCCCAATCGCTTGACCTCGTCGATCCAGGCTTCGAACTTGCCATCCGGGGGCGACTGAACGTATTTCACCTGAATCGATGCACCGGCGATCGGCCGTCCTTCCAGGTCAAGGATGCGACCCTCGACGACCGGCGGCCCGGTCCTGGGGGCCGCGGCCTTCGCCTGGGGGGCCTTTGGTTTCGCGGTGACGGGGGGTGGCGGCTGGATCTTGGGGACAGCGACCGGCGTCTGGGCGATCCTGGGTTCGAGCCTGCGAGGCGACCCTTCCGATGTCGGGAGACCTGCGCCTAACTGAGCAGCCACGGTTCCCAAGGTTAACAGGACCACACCGGCGACCAGGAACCGGGCCAGGAGCCACCCGCGCGAGGCCCTCAAGACGAGTGCCGAGGCCGAGCCAGGCACGTCTCCGGCCGCGGCGCGGAGGGTGGTCGCGACCAGGGTTTCCGGAAGACCCGATGGAACAACCAGCGGGACGGCCATCGTCACACCGCGGCGGGTCAGCCGGCGGCGGAGCAGCGCGCGGCCCTTAGCCAACCGGCCGCGCACCGAGCCTTCGGTCCACCCCAGATAATCCGCGGCCTGGTCGCGGGTCATCCCGTCGAGGTCGCAAAGGATAATCGGGAAACGGAACCGGTCGGGGAGCCGCTCGATCTCCTCGTGCAGGATCGCGGCCGTATCGTCGGGTGTCCGGGTTTCGGCGGCACGCAACACGCCCGCGGCCTTCTCGACGTCCCGGCGGCGAGACGCGGCGGACTGGGCCTCGAGCGCGGTCCGGTACGCCACCCGGTGCAGCCAGGCTCCCAGCGCATCCCGGCCGCGGATCGATCCGGCCTTGCGGAACAGCAGCACGAAGGTGGCCTGGAAGACGTCATCGGCGGCGTTCGGATCCTTCAACACCGCCTGGCAGGTGTTCAGCACCAGGGCGCCGTGCCGCGCCACCAGCGCGGCGAACGCCGCCTCGTCCTGGTTGGTGACGAACCGCTCCAGCAACCGGGCATCGGATAAACCCGTGCACGTACCCGATTCGAACAGGTGTCGGATCAATCCCAGCGTACCCGACCGGAATGCCGTCGCCATGGCGATCACTCCCTCGGTCCTCACTGATGTCCCCATCATAGAGGGTCGTCGCGGGCGAAGTGGCAAAGAAATCCGGCTTGCGCGGGAAAACCGGGGCTCCCTTGCGTGGTTCGCCAGTTGGCCGGATCCGATTGAAGGTGGAGGATTCGATTGACGTCGCTCCTATGACGCTTGTACGATTCAACCTGGGAGCTAGCGTCGGGATCGGCCTCGCGGGCGGTCGAGCCGCCTGGGAGACGGGAGAGGATACGAGGCATGGGCGCATTCGGAGTATCGTTGTGGTCGGCGATCCTGCTGATCGGGCAGAGCGGGGCCGGCCCAGCGATTACCGGAACTGTCGTCGATCCCTCGGGGCGGCCGATCGCGGGGGCCGAGGTCGTCTTCACCGCGGGCGAGGCGCCCGACGGCTCGGTCCCGATCCTGGCAACGACGGCGACCGATGCCGCGGGGGCGTTCCGGCTCGATCGACCGTCGGCCGATCGGCGGCGTGGCTTCCTGGCGCCGGGGGTGGTCTGGGCCTACAAGGCGGGTCTGGGACTGGACGTCGTCGACCTGATCCGGGTCGATCGGCCCGACCAGGTCCATCGGCTGGTGCTGGAACCCCAGGAGTTGCGTCGAGTGACGATCCGGGATGCCGAGGGGAAGCCGATCGCCGGTCTCAAGACGGCCGCGCGGCTCGGTGAGACGGAGCGGACCGGCTATCTGGGCGTGACCGTCCCCGACGACTGGAACGACCGGCTGACGGCCGTGACCGATGACCGGGGTGTGGCGTCGCTGCCGGGCCTGACGCGTCGGATCGACCTGCGGAGCGTCCGGATGTCCGTCGCCGTCGGGGGCGCCCAGGTCGCGATGCTCCTCTACGCCGAGGGGAAACACGAGGCGTCGCTCTCACTGGGGCGTCCCGCACGACTGGCTGGCGCGGTCCGGGATGAGTCGGGCGCACCGATTCCGGGGGTCGCGGTCGAGGTCTGGGTCCGGTGCGGCCTGTCCACCGGCGCCGGGCGCTCGGTTTATGTGATCCCGGAAGCCGTTCGGTTCGACACGGGCCCGGTCCGGACGGTTGCGGACGGCTCGTTCCAGACCCCTCCCCTGCTCCGGGCCGGATCGACGTATCGGTTGGTCGTCCGGTCGGCCGGGTACGCGGCGGCGATCTCCGACTGGATCACGCTTCGGGGCGAATCGAACGCGATGCCGCCGTTGACCGTCCGCAGGTTGCGGACCCTCACCGGCCGTGTCGTCGATCGTCAAGGGCGACCGATCACGTCGGTCCAGGTCTTCCCGCCGGGCGACGGTCCGTCGGCGACGACCGACGCGGTCGGCCGGTTCCAGCTCGGGGCTGTCCGATCGGGCCGGTCGATCCTCCTGGCGCGCGGAGAAGGGTTCCGATTCGGAGGGGCCTTGATCGACGACACGAATCCCGGCCCCGTCGAGCTGACCTTGAACCGGCCGGGCGAACCGGCCGATCGGATGATGGCAACGCTCCCCGGTCCGATCCCGCAGGAGGAGAGCCGCGTGCTGGCGCGACGGGTGCTCGGTCCTTACCTCAAGCGGGTCGTTGCCAAGGGAGACGACGCGGCCAAGTTGTGGAGCCTCAAGATCCTGCGGTGGCTGGATCCGGCCGCGCTCCTGGAACAGGTGCAGAAGACGACGTTCGAACGCGAGACCACGGCCGACTACTTGCGCGGCCAGGCCGCGCTGGCGTTCGTCGCCGACGATCCGGAAGAGGCTGCCGCGATCGCCGAGACCATCGCCAACGCCGCCTCTCGTGCCGGTACGCTGGTCAACCTGGCCGACCTCACGCCGGCCGACGACCGTGCGCGCAAGCTCGCCCTACTCGACCGCGCCGCGCTCCAGGCGCGGGCCGCGGTGCTGTCTTCGAACAAGCTGTTCCAGATGGGCGAGGTCGCCGAGCGCTGGCTCGAGCTGGGCGAATCGGACAAGGCCCGGGCGCTGTTCACCGAGGGCCGCAAGCTGGTGGAGACGCTGCCGCCTCAGAAGCGCACCGATGCCGGCTCGTTCCCGGCTCACCTCGCACGGGTCGAGCCGGACGCCGCCTTGTCGCTGATCAAGGACGTCGGGCCGATGCGATGGCGGCAGCGGATCTACGGGAACATCGCCATCCGGCTGGCGTACGAGCATCCGGCCGAGTCCGAGGCTGTGCTGAACCAGCTCGAGGAGCCGATCTGGCGGATCTGGGGTGCGCCGCGGATCTGCCGGCGGCTGGTCCGCAACGACCTACCGCGGGCGAAGCGGATCGCGGCCTCCTTGCCGAACGCCCCGGACCGGGCTTATGCCTGGACATTCCTGGCCGATGGCCTGGCAACGAGCGACCGCACCGGTGCCGCCGCCGCACTCGACCAGGCCCTGCGCGAGATCGACGGCATCGATCGTCGGAACGCGTCCGACGTCTACGACCCGAACCCTGCCGGCTCGATCCTGCCCCTGGTCGAACGGATCGCGCCCGAGCGGGTCGCGGAGGTCTTCTGGCGGGGAGTCGCCCTGACCGCGCCGGGCGACGACCCGCGCAGCGACTTCGGCCGCGACGACCCGCTCGCCGCCGAGGTGCTGCTCCTGTGCCGATACGACCGCGACGTGGCCATGATGCTCTTCGAACCGATCGCGGCGTACGTGCGCAGCCGCTCGCTCCGCGACGGCAACGACATCATCCCCGCCGTGATCCTGGCGCTCACCCTGATCGACCCCAAGACCGCCGTCGAGGTGGTCGAGAGCCTGCCGCCGGCCCGGACCCTCGACGTCAACGATCGGACCAACTGGGCGCGGCTCACCGTGGCCGAGACCCTCGCGATGCCTCCCGAAATGCGCTGGATGAAGATCTGGCGATTCCACTCCGGCTGCGGCGTCGCGATGTTCGAGGAGAAATATCGGGAGCTTTGATCGCGCCGTGGGGCGCCAATCGCAATCGTCTCCGCACCGATGCATTGACGAACTCCGGCTCGAATCCATAAGATGACGTTGAATCAATCACCTTTCCCGCCCGCGTCAGGGGGTTGGGGCCATGCTCCACGTCGCGTTGCTCTCGGCCGGCCTGATGATCACCCTGGTCGGCGACGCACCCGGCTCGTCCCGCGATCTCAAGACGTATCAAGCGTTGAAGGCGAAGGCGGGGAATCATGCCGGGGCCCAGGTCAAGCTGGCGCTCTGGTGCGAGGCGCACGGGCTGGATGCCGAGCGGGTCAAGCACCTGGCGCAGGCGATCCTGTCCGACCCCGGGAACGTGACGGCGCGCGGGCTGCTGGGGCTGGTCGCCTTCGGCGGCCGGTGGGAGTCCGCGGATACGGTCGGCGACCGGATCAAGGCCGACGCGGGTCGTGCGGCCAAACTCGCCGAATACGAGCGGCGGCGGGCGAGGCTCTCCCGCATGGAGGACGCCATTCGGAGGCGCGAGGACAACGGCAGAAGGGCCAGTGGCGGGACGGATCCCGCGTACGCGCAGCGATTGGAGGACTACCAGGAGCTGGCGGAGGGGCATCACCGCCTCGGGCTCTGGTGCGAGCAGAACGGCCTGAAGGCCGAGGCGCTGGTCCACTTCACGACGGCCGTCCACCTCGATCCGACGCGCGAGAAGTCCTGGCGGCACCTGGGCTACGTCAAGCGCGATGGCCGGTGGATGAGCCCCGAGCAGGCCACCGCGGAGGAACGCGAGGCGGACGAGCGGCGGAAGGCGAATCGCCTGTGGGAGCCGCTCCTCAAGAAGTGGAAGACCTGGCTGGCGGACCCCTCGTCTTCCGTGGCGCGATGCGCCGAGGCCCAGGAGCAATTGGCGAGCGTGACGGACCGCCACGCGGTGACCGCGATCCTCGAGGTCTTCCTCGTCGGCGGGAGGGAGGCCGAGCAGGCGATGTGCGTGGAGATGCTCGGCCAGATCGATCATCCCTCATCCTCGCGGGCGCTGGCCCAGTTGGCCGTGTTCAGTGCCCGGCCCGCGATTCGCCGGATGGCGATTGAAACCCTCAAGGGGCGGCCGAGGCGCGACTATGCCGGTCCGCTGGTCGAGATGATCCGCGCGAAGATCCGTCCGACGATCAAGCCGTTACTCGGGCCGGGCTCGACCGGGGCGCTGATCCTCGACACGCCGAGGGTCCGGCTGATCCTGACCTACGACACGCCGGCGGTCTTCCAGCCGGACGCGACGTTCCGCGGCTACGTAGGATTGGACCCCAACGGCCTGCCGGTCATCGTCCAGGGCCGGGAGCTGGACTACGGCATCATGCCGAGCCAGCTCCGTGAGGTCGAGGCGCGCACGGCGGTGCTGATCGCCGCTGCCAACATCAAGGCGGCGGTCGTGCGACAGCGGATGGCTGCCGACCTGAACGCCGTCGCGATGCACAATTTGCAGGTTGAGGAGAACAACGCCCGGGTCCTCCCGGTGCTCGAGATCGCCGCGGGGGGGCCGCCCTACCTGAAGGACGATGAGGACGGCTGGCTCGCCTGGTGGTATGACCAAGCGGGCTACTTCTTCCAGGCGCGGGGCCAGATCGTTGTCCAGCAGAACGCGACGCCAGCCCAGACACCGGCCCCGTCGATCACCACCTGCTTCGCCGCCGGCACGCCGGTCCACACGCTCGACGGGCCGAGGGCGATCGAGGCCATCCACGCTGGCGACCAGGTCCTCAGCCAGGAAGCCGGCACGGGCGAGTTGAGCTTCCAGCCGGTCGTCTTCGTGCACCACAACCCGCCCGGCAAGACCTTGCGGGTTTCGCTCGCCAATGGCGAGTCGCTGGTGTGCAGCGTGTATCACCGATTCTGGCGGGCGAACCAGGGCTGGGCCATGGCCCGGGAGCTCAAGCCCGGCGATACCCTCCGCACCGTCGGCGGCCTGGCCAAGGTGACCAAGGTCGAGGCCGACGCGGTGCAGCCGCTGTACAACCTCGACGTCTCCGGGCCGCGTACCTTCTTCGTGGGGAACAACCGTCTGCTGGTGCACGATAACAGGCTGCCCGACCATCGCCTCAAGCCGTTCGATGCCCTGCCCGTGGTGGAAGTGGCCGTTCCTTTGGAATGAGAAGTCAATTCCGCGCGTCCCGAATCCATTGAAAAGATCCTTGGTGATTGCATAGAATGGGCTGAAATCCACGCCCGATCTCACCCACCCCAGGAGGTTGGGACCATGGTCCACGTCGCATTGCTCTCCGCGGGTCTGCTGATCGCCCTGGTGGGCGCCGCACCCGACTCGTCCCGCGATCTCGAAGTGTATCGAGCGTTGAAGGCCAAGGCGCGAACGGATTCCCAGGCCCAACTCAAACTGGCGCTATGGTGCGAGGCGCATGGGCTGGATGCCGAGCGGGTCAAGCACCTGGCGCAGGCGATCCTGTCCGACCCCGAGAACGTGACGGGCGCGGGCTGCTGGGACTGGTCGCCTTCGGCGGCCGCTGGGAGTCGGCCGACAGGATCGGCGAGCGGCTCAAGGCCGACGAGAAGCGGGCGGCCAAGCTGGCCGAGTACGAGGGGCAGCGGGCCAGGCTCTCCACCATCGAGGACTCCGTCAACGCCCGATTGCAGGGCTATCCGGAGCTGGCGGAGGCGCATCACCGCCTCGGGCTCTGGTGCGAGAAGAACGGCCTGAAGGCCGAGGCGCTGGCCCACTTCACGACGGCCGTCCACCTCGACCCGTACCGCGAGAAGTCCTGGCGGCACCTGGGATGGGTGAAGCGCAACGGGCGGTGGCTGAGCCCCGAGCAGGCCGCCGCGGACGATCGCGACGAGCGCGAGCAGCGGCAGGCGAATCACCGCTGGGAGCCGCTCCTGAAGAAATGGAAGACCTGGCTGGGCGATCCGTCTTCCTCCGCGGCTCATCGGGCGGAGGCCCGGGAGCAATTGGCGGCCGTGACGGACCCCCGCGCGGTCCCCGCGATCCTCAAGGTCTTCGCCGCGGGCGGGTCGGGAGCCGAGCAGGCGCTGCGGGTGCAATTGCTCGGCCAGATCGACGATCCCCGATCCTCGCGGGCCCTGGCCGAAATGGCCGTGATGAGCGGCGTGGAGACGGTCCGCCAGATGGCGATCGGCATCCTCAGGGCGCGGCCGCGGCGCGACTACGCCGGCCCCCTGATCGAGATGATCCATGCGAAGATCCGCCATACGATCAAGCCGGTGGAAGGGCCGGGCTCGACCGGGGCGCTGGTCCTGGACACGCCGCGGGTCCGGATGATCCTGACCTACGACGCGCCGGCGGTCTTCCAGCCGGCCGCGACGTTCCGCGGCTATGCCGGTTACGATGACAACGGCCTGCCGGTCATCGTCCAGGGCCGGGAGTTGGACCGCGGCATGAACCCGAACAAGCTGCACGACATCGAGGTGCGCACGGCGGTCATGATCGCCGAGGCCCACATCAAGGCGACGGTCGTGCAGCAGCGGATGGCCGCTGACCTCAGTGCGGTCGAGGTGCTCAACCAGCAGGCGGATGAGAACAACGCCCGGGTCACCCCGGTGCTCGAGGTCGCCGCGGGTGCGCCGGCCGACCTGAAGGACGACGAGGACGCCTGGCACGTCTGGTGGTACGACACACTGGGTTACAGCTACCAGGCGCCTCGCCAGGTGGTTTTCCAGCAGAACGCCTCGCCATCCCAACGCCCGGCCCCGTATATCACGACCTGCTTCGCCGCCGGCACGCCGGTCCGCACGCTCGACGGATTCCGGAACATCGAGGCGATCCACGCCGGCGACCAGGTCCTCAGCCAGGATGCCGCCACCGGGGCCTTGAGCTTCCAGCCGGTGGTCTTCGTGCACCATAACCCGCCCGGCAAGACCTTACGCATCGCGCTCACCAACGGCGAGTCGCTGGTATGCAGCGTCTATCACCGGTTCTGGCGGGCCAACGTCGGCTGGGCCATGGCCCGGGAGCTCAAGACGGGCGAGACGCTCCGCACCGTCGGCGGCCTGGTCCAGGTCGCCTCGATCGAACCCGACACCGTCCAGCCCCTCTACAACCTCGACGTCGCCGGGTCGCGGACGTTCTTTGCCGGTCCGAGCAGCCTGCTGGTCCACGATAATACGCTCCCCGACCATCGGCTCAAGCCGTTCGACGCCCTGCCCGTTGTGGAGGTGAGCGCACCTCCGGAATGAGGAGAGGCTCGACGGCAAAGACACCATCCAGGCGGAGAGTGGATCGCAGTTTATGAGTCGTTCTCGATACGAATTCGGCGAGCGGGAGCGGCGCAACCTCGAAGACCTGCTCGCGCCGGCGATCGCGGAAGACCTGGGCCAGTTCGGGGACATCACGTCGACGGCGACGATACCGCGCGACGCTCTCGGTGCCGGACGGCTGGTGTCGCGGTCGTCCGGCGTGCTGGCCGGTCTGCCGGTCGTCGAGCGGTTGGCCGCGGAGTTCGAGCTGTTCCGAGGGTGGACGTCGTATCAGGCCGATGGAGATCGCCTGGAGCCGGGGACGGTGGTCGCACGTTTGGACGGGCCGATGAGGTCGCTGCTGGCCATGGAACGGACGGCCCTCAACTTCCTCCAGCGTCTCAGCGGGATCGCGACCTTGACGGCGCGGTACGTGACGGCGGTCGTCGGCAGCCGCGCGGCGATCTACGATACGCGAAAGACGACACCCGGCTGGCGGGCGCTGGAGAAGTACGCCGTGCGGTGCGGAGGCGGGTTCAACCACCGCTTCGGCCTGTACGACGCCGTCTTGATCAAGGACAACCACCTGGCGTGGCTCCGGTCGGCGACCGGGCCCGGAGCGGCCGACCCGATCGTCGCGGCCGTCGCCACGGCGCGGGCCAACGCCGCCGTCGGGGACGATCATCGAGGTCGAGGTCGATTCACTCGAACAGCTCGACGTCGCCCTGCGATGCGGGCCGGATATCATCCTCGTGGACAACCTGGGACCGGAGCGGGTGTCCGAGGCCGTGCGCCGTCGCGACGCCGTGGCGCCGGCCATCCACCTCGAGGCGTCCGGCGGCGTGACTCTGGAGACCGTGGGCGCCCTGGCCGCCACGGGAGTCGATCGGATCAGCGTCGGTGCGCTGACCCACTCGGCGCCGGCGCTGGACCTGGCGCTGGACCTTGTGATCGAGCCGGCTCCGGAGGGCTGAACAAGCCGTAAATGCCTGCTGGTTTACCCGTTTCGAATCGGCAAGAACCCCACCGGTTCACGACCTGGAGATCGAACGGTATGATAGGTATTTGATCGGACGTTCGCCGTAAGGCTTCCCGGGCTGGGCAGACAACGTGAACGATCCCACCGATCCAGCCGGTCGACAACAACTTGCGAACGAATTGACTGCGAGGGGCCTCCAGCCGACACAATCCAAACAGCACTTCGATCGTGACACGATCAACCGGATGGTCGAGTTCAGTGTACCAGTGGATCGATTTGTTGCCAGACGTGTGTTCTGATCGTCTTTTCGAATCCGTTACTCCCTCCGCAAGGACCATCTCCCGGAGAGCCACGTAGGAGGATGCCATGGGCTTTGAGTCATTTCGAGTCGAACTCCGTGGAGGTGCTGCGGACTACGCCCGGGTGGACGAATGGGTGCGCCGACTCCCCGGCGCAAACGGGATTCGGATGCGATTGCGTCTCGAGGCTCGACCGACTACACGTGGGAAGACGGCCTCCACATCATCGAAGTCGACGTGGCAGCAAGTCCTGTCAAGGTGTCCTGTCGATTCACGATATGTCATCCATCGTCGGTCGAACTCGGCGTTTCTCACTCTCGTGCGAGAGCTGATGGCGCGCCTCGGAATGGAAGTGAGAATCTGCGACGACGTTCGCCCGGAGCACGCACAGTGGTTCTCGATCGATCGGTTTCCCGAGTTCGTGGAAATCGTCTCGACCTGTGTGACGACGAGACGGGTCGAATGGATCGCGAATTTCGGTCCCGCCCAGTTCCCCGCCAAGACCCGGGAAGTCTACGAGAGGATCATCCTGCCACAATGTGAGCCGGTCATCGGCGATGCTCGGTGACCAGAACGAAACGGTTGGCCGGCACAGCAACCTGGGTGAAATGACAGACTTGAACATCCCTCTACTGGATCGGCTGCGAGCCTCCGCGGGCGATTACCTGCCGATGGACCGGTTGGGCTCGGACGCCGAGCGCGTGCGGGGCGACCTGGAGGCCCTGGCCGCGTTCGGCTTCGGGATCGAGCGCCATCCCTATCGGGGAGCCGCCTATCTCGGGCCGGCCGAGCGGCTCTGCCCGGACCAGATCGAGCACGAGCTGGGGACCCGCCGGATCGGGCTCCGGATCGCTGTCTGGAGCCGAGTTACCAGCACGAACGACCTGGCGGCTCGGGCGGGGACGTTGACGAGCAATGACGGGCTGGTCGTCCTCGCGGAGGAGCAGACCGCCGGGCGGGGACGGCGTGGACGGCAATGGATGGCCCCCCCGCGATCCGCGATCCTGATGTCGGTCCTGCTATTCCCGCCCGCTCACCTGGCACCGGCCGGACCCGAGGCCGCCTTCGGCTGCGCCTGGCTGATCGCGCTGGCCGCGGTCGCGACCGCCGAGGTCGTCGCCGCCTGGACCGGCCGCGAGGCGACGATCAAGTGGCCCAACGACGTCCGCGTCGACGGCCGCAAGATCGCCGGAATCCTGGTCGAACGCGCCACGCCCCACCGCGGGACGGCTCTGCCCGGCGGCACGGGGGAGCCGGCCCGGGGTGTCGTCATCGGCATCGGGTTGAACGTCAACCTGGATCACGAGGCCTTTCCTCCCGAGCTTCGCCCTCTGGCGACCTCGTTGCGGATCGAACGCGGGGCCGGGATGATCGATCGTTCCGAAGTCGCTCGCGAGTTGATTCAGCGGCTCGACCACTGGTACGAGGCCAGTCTGTCACTCGGCTGCGAGACGCTCAATGCCCCCTGGTGTACGAGGAGCGAACACCTCGGCCGCGATGTCAGGATCATCACGCCCACCGGGCCCCGTGACGGACGCCTCGTGGACCTCGACGTGCGACACGGACTGACACTCGCCCTGGAAATGGGGCCCGAGCCGGTTGACCACGGCGGACGCCCCGCTCCGCTCGTCCGGCTCCCGATGGCCGAGGTCCTCGCACTCCACGCGCCGGACTCGCACGATCCGTCGTCGAACGCCTCATCGGATCCTGGAACGTCTCCCGCGGTCTTGATAGACTAAACTCCCGAGGGATCCTCTACGATGAGCGCCAACGGCCGGGGAGACAACATCATGACCCGCTCATGGCCGCGACGGCCCCTGTTCCTGGTCGTGCTCGGGATCTCGATCTCGCCGTGGTGGATCGATGACTCGTCGCGCTCGGCTCTTGGCGCCTCGGATCGCCATCGCGCCCCGGCCGGCGGCTCCTGGGAAGCGAACTCGGCCAACCTGCTCGTGGATTACTTCCAGAGTCTTCTGGACGACCGCGACTTCGAGACCTTCCGCGATCGCGTCACCGCCGAGTACAGCGAGGAGATGCTGTGCCGGATCCTGATGGACTCGCCGTCGGTCACCGCGCGCCGAGCGGCCGTCGTGTCGCTGGGTTTCGCGGGCGGTTTCGCGCGGAGCAACGCCTCGCTGGGCCGGGCCCTGCGGGATAGCGACGTGACCGTGCGAAGCCTCGCCGAGGACGCCCTCTGGTCCGTCTGGTCCCGGGCCGACACGCCGGAGAACAACCGGACGCTCCAGGAGGTGAAACAGCTCATCGATAGCCGGCAGCTCAGCCGTGCGGAAACCCTGGCCAACCGGCTGATCACCGCCGCGCCCGGCTTCATGGAGGCTTATAACCAACGGGCGATCATCTACTTCTTCCGGGGCCGGTTCACCGAGAGCGCCCGGGACTGCCAGCTCGTCCTGAGCCGCAACCCGTACCATTTCGGCGCACTCGGGGGCCTCGCCCAGTGCCAGATCCAGCTCAATCACCCGTCCGAGGCCCTCAAGACCTTGCGCTACGCGCTCAAGATCCAGCCGTATCGCGAAGGGCTCCGCAAGGAAATCCGGCTCATCGAGGCGCAGATCGAGCCGACGGGATCGCATTGATATCGTCTTGAAAACGGAACGGACCGTTCAGACTTCGGGCGCATCCCGACCCTCGTCGTGGTCGCGGAAGCGGTCCGCGTCGCGTTCGGCCAGTCCCCGGGCCGTGGGCCGGCGGAGGGAGGGACGGTGCGGGCCCGCGAAGGCGGCGACGACCTCCGGCAGGGCACCGAGATGAAGGTGCAGCAGGCTGCCGACGGCATGATGGTGATAGAACCAATCCCCCTCGGCGGAGAGGGCACCGAAGCAGGCGGGGCATTCGAACGGCTCGATCCCGGGGATGAGGCGCCATCGATCGCTCTTGTAGCCGCGGACCATCGTCCCGCGGGAACCGAGCCAGCAGTCGTGGAGCAGCCGCCGCGAGACCGGGGCCGGCGGCGGTGTGTCGGAGACCAGCTCGGCGTCGAACGGCAGGATCCCTGCGCCCGGTAGTAACGGCCGCGGATCATCATCCGACGCCCCAGATAGGCGGTCCCCCCGCCCTCGGAATAGATCCGACGCCCGAGGCAGACGTGCTCCCCCAGCGCGGCGATCATGCTGTGGTTCGAGGCCAAATCGTCCGCATGGTGGTCCGGCAAGCCGCAGCCGATCATCACCAGGTTGACCCGTTCCGGCAAGCCCTCGTCGCGCAACGGTGAGAACTCGACGAGGTCGGCGCCCAGCGCCTCGAGCGCCTCGATCGTGTCGGGAAAGTAGCGGCCGAACGCCTCGTCTTGCGCGTAGGCCACGCGGAACCGTCGGCGTCCGCGGCCCGAGAGCGCGAGCCCCGCGGTCGGACGGCGAAAGGGGCGGCACCGGGCCAGCTCGTCGATCGCCGTGAGGTCCGCATGTTTGAGGAAGCTGCGAGCCAGCTCGTCGATCAGGTCGTCCGGCAGATGGCGATTGCGCGGCACTCGCTCCAGCGCGGCGCGGACCCCCGGCATGGCCTCGATCGCTCCGACGACCGGCAGGCCGGTCGTCCAGTGAACCAGGCGCCTCAACCGGGGCAGATGCTCCGGATCGGCCAGCTCGTCCAGCAGGATGGCATCAACGCCCTCCGGGAACCGCGGGAGGTGAAACGCCTCGGAGTCGCTGCCGCGGCAGGAAACCACGGCGACGACGGGCAGGTCCAGCGCCTCGGCAATCGGACCCAGGTCGCCGGGATGATCGCACGTGGGGAACGGCTGGGCCCCCATCGCGCACTCGAGCGTCCCCTCGACCAGCGACAGCTCGGCGGAAGCCGCCGCCCGCGCAAACAGGCTGCGGCAGACCGGCGCGGGCATGAGCCAGGCATCGAGGTGACGACCGGGCAGGCCGGTCACCTGGCCGACCGCCTCGGTGGCCGTCGGGCAGGCGCGCGTCCGGAAATGCTGGACCCGCCATCGCCACTGAGTCAACCCGGCCAGCATCGCCAGGGACGCCACGGATGGCTCCGGACCGGCCGAGCAGGTCGCCAGGCCCAGTCGTGGAAGCTCGGAATCAACGCCTCGCGGTCTTACAGGACGGGGCACAATGGCACTCCTCCGGGCCCGAATAGCCAGTCGCGAATTCTCATCCTTCGGTGGGCGATCCTCACCCTATCGCGGCATGGCCGGGCCGGCATACCACCTCTTTTTCCAACAACCTCATCCTTGCCTCGGGAACCGGGACCGATCGACGCAACCCCCTCCAATCGCCGCCAGCGGATGCTCCAGGGCGCGAACAGCCACGCCAACTCTCAATTCAAGAGTCGAGAAGCATGCAATCGTGCGCCTGACGGCTATCGTTCTGCGAGTGTGTGTGAGAAGGTTGCTCGGTCGCGCTTGATTGTATTTCCACAATCCAACACGCTGCAACGGGAACCTACCGAATGATAGAGTCATGCGGAGTGAGGTCAAGGGTTATTCCCGTGGTCGGCGATCAGGCGTTCACGGGGGTCATGACCGACGCGGACCTGGATCTGAGGGGCGATGAGACCCGTGCCGCGACCTCGCGGAGGCGCGGAGCACGACGTTGGACCATCCTCGTCGCCGGCAGGCTCGGCTCGTCCGCCCTAATGTTGACCGTTCCGGGCGGGTCGTGTTATAGAAACGTCCTCCATGGAATCTCGGAAGTGGGGCGTTCCTGGGAGATTCCGGATTCCACCGTCTTCGCGAGAAGGAAAAGGAAGTCCCGCAACTAGGCAAGGATGCGACGATGATGAGCACCACGATGAGGACGGGGGCCCGACCGGCGACGAGACCGGGTCTCGGAGCCTCGAACGGACTGAGTTTGGCGGTCGCCGATGTGGGCTGGCCCAATACCGAGAACCTGTTCCGGGAGATGGATCAGGACTCGGTCGCGCTCCTGCTGCTGAAATGCCACGATTATCTCAACGGCTGGCGCCGGGGCCTCCTGCCCTGGTCGAACGATTGCCGGCTCCGGCGCAGTGGCCCGTCGGCCTGGGAGCAGGAGTTCGTCCTGCCGACCGGGTGGATGAAGCGGTACCCGAGATGGGGGATGCGGCCGATCGCGCGGTCCATCCGCTCCTGGTGGCGAGACCTGCCCGCGGATTGGCGGCGCGGGCTGGTCATGTCGTACCCGCATTACATCTACCTGCGGGACCTGCTGCAGCCCGAGGTCTCCTTGTATTACAACATCGACGACTATGCCTTGTACTGGCCGCACCAGGCGCGACGGATCCGGGATCTGGAAGCGGAGCTGGTGCGCTCGGCGGACGTGACGGTGTGCGTCTCTCGGCTGCGGACCGAGGCATTGCGGGCGAAGGTGCCCGAAGCGTCGGGCCGGATCCACTACATCCCGCACGGGGCGCCGACCCCGTTCCTGGCGCCGACCCCGCTGGTCCGACCGGCCGAGACGCCGCTCGATATTGCTCACCTGCCTCGCCCACTGCTGGGTTACATCGGCTCGATGGAGAATCGCGTCGACTGGGAACTGATGGACCGGATCAGCCGGGAGTTCCCCCGCGCCTCGCTTGTGATCGTCGGACGCACTGGTGGCCCGGTCGGCGAACCCTGGTGGGAAGTCTGCCGCGCGCTTCCTCGCCCGCCCCAACGTCCACGCTATCGGCTGGCGGCGGCAGGAGGACATCGCCCGCTACTACCAGAGTTTCGATATCTCGCTGATCCCGTACCGGTTGGACAACCCGTTCAACCAGGCATGCAATCCGACCAAGATCATGGATACGATGGGGTCGGGGCGGCCGATCGTCGCCACGGCGCTACCGGAGTGCCGTCTGCATGCCGAGCGGTTCCACGTCGCCGAGGACCACGACGCGTTCCTGGCCGCGATCCGAGAGATTCTCGATCAGGGGTCGGACGACGGCCGCGCCGCCTTACGGCATTCGTTCGCGGTCGCCCATAGTTGCCATCACGCCGGCGAGCGGATCCTCGACCTGATCTCTTAGAGTTTTCCTCCGTAGGATCCCTGCGCCATGCCGCGCATCTGGGGATTCCGAATTCCGGTTTCGCGATTCCGGATTCCCGGATCATTCCCCTTCGGGAATCCGGAATCGCGAATCGGGAATCCCGATTGGGTTGCAGCCGAAGGCCGCGTTAGGGGGGGCGTGAGGCATCGGGAAAAGATCCATATCTCTCGCCCGACGTCCTTATGCCCGATCCGACCTGGCAAAGCCAGCACCTCATGGCAACTCAAACCGCCAGGCGGTAAAGTCTTTGGCTATCCTGCGATGTCCGGCGCGGCCTCCGTGTATTGGTGAGGTCCGCAGCCGGTGAATCACCCATGTTCGACTCCTTGCGAGCCCTGCGATGAACCCAGCGATCCGTGTCAAGCTCTCCGTGATGATGTTCCTCGAGTACGTGATCTATGGCGCCTGGCTCCCGCTGTTGAATCTCTATCTGGGGAATTACCTCCATTTCACGGGCGATGAGCGAGCGTGGATCAACAATGCTTTCGCCGTGGCGTCGTTAACCGCATGGCTTTTCGGTGGTCAGCTCGCGGACCGCTACTTCGAAAAATCCAAGTACCTGGCATTCAGCCATCTGGTTGGCGGTCTCGCGATGCTGGGCCTGATCTACTGCAAGACATTTTGGCCGATGTTCGCGCTTATGCTCGTGCACTGTCTCTTTTACGTGCCGACGATGTCCGTAACCAACGCGATCGCTTTTGCCTACGTCAAGGATCCTCAGAAGGACTTCCCACTGATTCGAGTTTGGGGCACGATCGGCTGGATTGCGGCAAGCTGGCCGTTCATCTTCATCCCCATTGACTGGGCGAAGGTGCCGTCGATGGAACAGGCCGGGACCTTCATCTCCTGGGTGGGAAAGGCGCTCGCCACGCCCAAGACGGGGTCCGCCATGGAAGCCGCCTTGACCAGCACGTTCCTGGTTGCCGCCCTCGCCTCTTTCGCCCTCGCGACCTTCAGCCTGACCCTTCCACGAACGCCCCCAGTCAAGGAAGGCGGCGGCGCCTTCGCACCGCTGGAATGCTTGCGACTCCTGCTCGTCCCGAGCATCCTCGTCCTGTTCATCGTGACGTTCATGGATTCCCTGGTGCACTTCTGCTACTTCTTCTGGACATCCCCGTTCCTCTCGAAGATCGGTCTATCGGAGAACTGGATTGCGCCGGCGATGAGCATCGGCCAGGTGGCGGAGATTGCGACCATGGCATGGCTGGGATTCTTCCTCAAGCGGCT
Source organism: uncultured Planctomycetota bacterium (assembly GCA_963845755.1). Taxonomy (GTDB): domain Bacteria; phylum Planctomycetota; class Planctomycetia; order Isosphaerales; family Isosphaeraceae; genus CAWJTV01. The sequence continues at coordinate 290,905 of CAWJTV010000027.1, read as the reverse complement.
CGGCTGGCGGAAGACGATGATCATTGGTGTCCTCGGCCATACGGTGCGATTCGCCATCTACTCGCTCGCCGGTAGGAATCCCAGCTTGCTGTGGTTGGTGATCTTGAGCAACGTCGTTCACGGATTCGCGTACGCGTTCTTCTTCGCCACGGTCTACATCTTCGTAGACGAGAACTTTCCACAAGACGTGCGCACCAGCGCCCAGAGTCTCTTTAACTTGCTGATCCTGGGCCTTGGGCCATTGATCGGAAATACCCTGTGGGGCAAGCTGGGTGACCACCTGACGGACTCCGCGACCAAGGAAGTCGACTTCTCCACCCTATTCCTTTACCCGCTCGGCTTCGGCCTGCTCGCGGCAGCGATCCTGGCGATCTTCTTCCACCCGAGAGCCAAGGATCCGGTACCAGAAGAGGTCCCGGTCATGGTAAACTGACCCGGAGGACAACTCATCTGAAATTGGCATAAGGAGCGGCCCGTGGTGGCGGGGTTGTGGGGACTGTTGGTCATCGCCGGGTCCGCCATGGCCCAGGAGCCGCTGAACGATGCGGAGCTGTCGCGGCACCTGACGGTCGTCCGGACGCAGATCGCCGACGTGACGATCGACCCGATCCGCCGCGAACAGATGGCGCTGGACATGGCCGCGACGCTCGATCGGGCGGCGCAGGCGGTGACCGACCCCGAGGTCCGGCGCCATCGGTGGGCCCTGGCGATCGACCTGCTCGATCGGTTCTCGCGCGAGAATCCCGAGCTGCCCCTGGCGCGTCAGCTCCGGTTCCAGGCCGCGGTGCTCCGCTGGGCCCAGGCCCAGACCTGGCTCCATGCCACGCTGGTCGAGCCGGGCGAGGCCCCGTTTCGCGAGCGGGCGATCGCCCTGTTCGACGACGCGATCGAGCGATTGCGTGCGGTGTCGACCCTCGGCGATCGCACGACCCTGGGCGAGAACCTGCGGTTCCGCCTGGCACAGGCCCTGGCCGATCGAGCCGGCCTCGAGCCGGCCGACTCCGCCGAGCGCCGCACGCGCGAGGCGGAGGCGCGGACCTTGCTCCAACCGGCGGCGACCGAGGTCGGGTTGGCCGGCTACTGGCATCTGCTCCAGGCCGACCTGGCGCGCCGGGCGGGGGAACCGGCCGTGGCCGCCAAGGAGCTCGACGCGGCGGCCACGGCCAAGCCCGCGCCCCCGAGCGCGACCGATTCGATGTCGAGATCCCGCTCCGGATCGGCCAGGGTCAGTTCGGCGAGGCGCTCCAGGCGGTCGATCGCTCGCACCTGGATGGACCGATGAAGGGGCTGTGGAGGGCCCGCATCCACCTGGCCGAGCTCGCCCATCCGCCGGAGGGAGCCGACCGGTCGCGCATCGTGTCGGACCTCTTCCAGGACGTCCAGGGACTGCGGGCCGCTCGGCCGCCGGAGTTGAGGTTGGCGCTGCTGGAGCTGGCCCGGGGCGGGATCGAGCCCGTGCGCAGCAACCGCCGGAGGCCTGGGACACGATGGCGGAAGCCTACCAGGCCGCGGGTGATCCCGGGAAGGCCGGCCAGGCGGCGTTGCATGCCGCGGACCGCGCCGCGGCACTCGGCCAGGCGAGCGCGGCGGCCGGGGCCCGGCTCCGTGCCGGGGCCTTCTTCTTCCAGGGAGGCAAGTTCTCCGAGGCCGACGCCGCGCTCTCGCGGGTGGCCGACGACCCGGCCGCCGGGCCCGCGCGCGCCCGGGCCGGGATGCTCCGCGCCCTGGCCCGGGGCCGCGCCCTGGCCCTGCACCTGCCCGGCTCGTCGGCCGCGGCTTATACCGAGGCCCTCGAGCGCCAGATCCGCGAGTTCCCCCGCGAGCCGGCCACCGACGAGGCGCGCTGGCTGCTCGGCGAGCTGGCCATCGTATCCGGGGACCGCGACCGGGCGGTCGCTTTGTGGTCGGCGATCTCAACCGGGGCTGGCCGCTGGCGCGATGCCCGGCTGGCCATCGCGGCGCTCGATCGCGACGATCTCGATCGCCTGCTCATCAACCCCGACCGCCACGTCGTCGGCGAGCAGTTCGCGCGGGCCGACCGCTTCCTGTCCGAGAGTCTCCGGCAATCCCACGCGGAAGACACGACCGCCGCCCTGCTCCTGGCCCGGGCGCGGCTGAACCTGACCCCGACCACGAGCCATCCGGAGGTCACCCGGGAGATCTGCGACCGGGTCGCACGGCTCGCGGTCGCCCCGAACATCCACTATCGTGCCCGGCTCCTCCGCATGATCGCCCTGGTCGAGCTCGGCCGCTATCCCGACGCGGAACGCGAGTCTCGGACTCATGTCGACTGGCATGTCCCCGCCGAGCGTCCCGCCCTGCTCGACGCCATCCGGCTCCTCGACCATTCCGCCGCGACCGCCGCGACCGACCTGCGCCAGCGGCGATTCGGAGGGGTGCTGAAAGAGCTGCTCGAGCCGCTCCTGCGCGCCGATCGGGATTTCACGGCCGAGCAGTTCAGCGAGCTGAAGATGCGGATGACCCGCGCCCTGTTGTTCTTCGGGGCCGATGCCGACGCCCGCCGCTCGCTCTCGTCCTGGAAAGGCGCCCCCGCCGCGACCGACGACGGAATCCTCCGCGACCTGGGCGACACCTACAGCCGGCTCGAGGTCTACACGCTGGACATCGACGTCCAGCGCCTGCGGCTCCAGAACCACCCCACCGGATCGATCGCCTGGTTCGACGCCAAGTATGCCCTGGCCTTGGCCTACTACCGCTCCGGCCAGATCAGGGAAGTCGCCAACCTCATCGACGGCATCGCCATCCTTCACCCCGACCTGGGCGGCGGCGAGCTCCGCGAGAAGTTCATCCGGCTACGTCAGCGGCTCGGTACCACGTTCTGAGACAAGCCTGGACAGGACTCGCCCTCGTTCGATCCAGAAGGCCCGACGTTCACAATGCCGGCCCAGCCCGCCCAATCATTCCGCATCGACCCGATCACACCGTTCCGTCCGATCCGCATCGATCGCTGGGTCGGAATGGTTGGGAGCGGAGATGCGCCATGGGCCCGGTCCAAGGCGGACCGCGACGCCGCCAAGAGGGTTTTGGCCGATGCCCATCCGATTTGTTCGGGTGCAGGAACGCTAATGATTTTTCACGCAGCGATGGGTGCTTGCGTGTCGCGACCTGGCCGCGCGTAGGGATGACCTGGCCGGTTGCGAATCTGGTCGATGAATTCCTCGTCGTCGTTGAGCCAAGCCGCGCGGAGGTTGAGCACGGCCTCGGGGTTGGCGTTGTTGTTCCAGAATTTCTCGCTCCCTTTGCGCGCTGGTTGAGCTGCTTGACCCACGATTCCACCGGGCTGCTGGTGATGGGTAATCCGACCCGGCGGTAGCGCGGGTAGTCCATGCGCGACTGATTATTCTCCAAGTAGCCGCGCTCGCGATCGAGCACGCACCAGGGATGGTCGGGGTCGTCTTTGGGATTCGTCGGTGGATCGATCCGGCTTTGGTGATCGGCGATCTCGCCCAGGACGTCCCCGACGCGACCTTCCCAGCACGACTCCGCCCAGTGCCGGCCCAACTCAACGCCTTGGCCAGTGGCCTTGGCCGCGGCGTGCACGTGTTCCGCGGCGTGGACGAAATCCAGGATCGGCTCGAAGTCGGCGAAGTGACGACGCTGGATCGACCAGTTATACGGCAGGCCGTCGCTGACGAAGGCCTTGGCCGTGGCGGTGAAGAAGCCGCGCCGGTCCGCGGCGGCAGCCGCCATCCAACCGAACGTCTCGCTGTCATTCAAGGTGGCCAGCCCGGAGCGGACCACCGGGACCGGTCTCCAGTCCGGTTTCTCGGCCGGGGTCGCCGATTCACTCGCCGGTGGCAGCTCGACAGCCGATCCCAGAGGTCCAGCAAAGCACGTGGGGAGGTTCGGCTGTGGATCGACGTCGGATACCTGACGCTTCATCCGCAGCAGGACGGCCGTCTTGGTCTCCCTCCAAGCCGGCTCGTGGACCCCCGGCCCGTGGTCGGGTTGGCGCACCTGAATACGACCGCCATCGATCATGACGGCGGCCAACTCGATCGGCGGATTCGCGGCCGTCGTCGGCGTCATCAACGGGCGATCTTTATAGGCCGTCGTCCGCTCGGTTTGCTCATCGACTCCGATGCCTCCCTGTTCCTGGCAGAGCGTCTGGAGGTGGCGGGGTGAGATCTTCAGTTCCGCAGCGATGCCGGCCAATTTCGCGGCCTCGGCGAACGAGCGGGCGGCGATGGCCATCGCGACCAGGATTGCCCGCATCGTCGGGCTATAGCCGCGGTGATCCAAGCCCTGGCGCAGTCTATTGGGGGAAAAAGACCCGCCGGCATCGCGGGCAAGAGTGCCGTGCCTCTTTGAGGGAGATCGGCCCGTCGCGGGTCTCCAGCGGTCGCTCTTGGATGGTTCCGGCGCAAGCCTGGCCGCGACCGGGACAGGGTTGCTCGTGCTCGGCGGACTCGGCGCATTGAGACGCGGTTTGCTCGCAGAGCAGGCGTGCCACCTTGCGACCGGCTTCGTCGAGCGCATTGCTCGATGGTGGCGAAGTCGAGCCCCGCACCCGTCTGATCAACCGCGAAGAATTCTTCCTTGACCATCCCGAGAAGTCGCTGAAGACGGGCATCCTGGGCCGAATCGGTAGGCGAGCCGCGAAACATGACGATCCTCCATGATCAAGCTATCTTGCCCCAACGTCCTTCCACCCTATCAAAATTCGTCGAGTTCTCCTATTGACGTTTGGCTACACCCGGATGTGGCGACATTAGCGTTCCTGCTCCCGATTTGTTCTCATAGCCCGTCCATGACTTGACTTTTGGTCCAGGTTTTTGTCCCATTTAAGCATTGGTCGCGATCGTGGGAATGGGATTGTGATACCAACGTATTAGCCGCGCAACCAAGAACCTGATGTCGGTTAGGCGTTCCAACCCGACCGAGTGACTTGCCGGCGTCATCGATCATTCTGGCCAAACTGCGATGATGCTTTTTGGCAACAGTGTATGCGACGCGAAGCCGGGATGCCAGAAACACTGCACGGATCTTCGGCGGCCGATAGATCATGCTTGGAGACTTCTGGGTTGACCGCCGCCGAGTGTTCTCGTGTGTTTTGTACACTTGATAGCGAGGAACTGGGACCCTATGACCTTAACAATACAAGGATCGAGTCTCGAGAAGGTGATCGAAGAATTCTCGACAGTATTCAAGCACAAGGGTCTCAATCCTCCGCCCTTATCTTCCGAGACGGTGCTCGACGGATCACTCGGCCTAGAATCCCTGGACTTCGCGGAGCTGGTTGTGAGGTTGGAGCAAGTTTTCGGCAAGGATCCGTTCGCCAGTGATACCATCCCAGAGCTGAAGACACTGGCCGACCTCGCCGTTCTCTACCAACCGACGTCATTGATCGCCCATCAGGCCACTCCGGGGGTCGCCGGCCAAGACGGCGTGGCCAAGTGCCTGGGACGAACTCGATCTGGCCGTATCAGACGTGGACACGCCCGCCTTCCTCAACGTGTCGGAGATCGGGTTTTCGGGGACTGGCAAGGAGATCCGCATGTCATCCTGAGGTCGGGGTCAGGCTGGCCGCCGGCTCCGGGAGATCGAGGGTAGCGGATAACAACCGGGTGGTGAGATCGATGAGCCGAGAAGGCCGAGGCGAGTCTGGGCGGCACGTCGTCATCAGCGGAGGCAGCCGGGGGTTGGGACAGGCCCTGGTGTTGGGCCTGCTCGAGGCCGGCTACAACGTCTCGACCTTCAGTCGCAATCGCACGGAGTTCGTCGATCAGCTCGCGGACCGAAGCGCGTTCCTTTACCAGTCGGCCGACGCCTGTGATGGTCCCTCGATGAATCGTTTCCTGGACACCGCTCGGGAACGTTTCGGACCGCCCCATGGCCTGGTGAACTGCGCGCGGTGGCGACGGTGGGGTCCTGTCCTTGTGCCGACGCCAGATCGAATGCGATGACCATTCTGCGGGCACCGATGTCCTGACTCGTCAGGTCGTCCGGCAGATGCGGGCGGGGAGGCGGCTCGATCGTGAACATCTCATCGGTAGTGGGCGTTCGAGGGTATCGAGGGATGACGCTCTACGGCGCGACCAAGGGGGGACTGGATGCGATGACCCGAGCCCTGGCCCGCGAGCTGGGGGCATGGAAGATCCGAGTCAATTCCGTTGTACCGGTTACCTCCGCACGGAGATGAGTGCCCCCTTGAAGGATGAGCAGTTGGGGAAAATCCTCCGCCGAACCCCTTTGCAGCGGCTCGGGACGCCCGAGGATGTGGTCGGCCCGGTCCGGTTCCTGCTGTCCGACGAATCGGCGTTCGTGACCGGGCAGTTGCTGGTCGTCAACGGCGGCATCACGGTCTGAGGATCATCGCACCATGCCGGCTATGGAGATCCGAGGCCGAGCGTGCAGAACGAGTTGCCAGTGGCCTGCCCGGCCGCTCGCCGCGGCTCGGGCGACCTACGCACGTCGAAGAACCTCCGGTGCGACCGGGCGAGGCGTTGCCGCAGGCTCGACTGGCCCGGACATGACGATCGCTTGAAAATAAAACATATGTAATATCAATAATTTATTAAAATAAATCTTATAATGAAACTGCCTTGCTATTGACACCGGGCTCCAACTCATCAACAATAATCCTACATACCGGTGTGCTCTGCGATCAGGTGCAGTGGTGTTCGGGGCGAAGTCCGGGTCAGGAGGAAGGTCCGTAGACATTCGCACGCGTTTGCGTTTTGGGGAGCAGACCGGCATGTCCGAGCCGACCGACCCGCCTTGCCTACACCGGAAGCTGGTTCAACAAGTTCGAAGCCGGATTCCTGAACGAGGGATTGAACGCTCCCGGCCTCACCCCCGGTGAGGTGCTCGACGGATTGCTCGGCCGGGGCTCCCCGGACATCGCCGAGCGGTTGGCGAGGCTGGTGCACGTGTTCGGAACATTCGCCCTCGAAGGCTGCGATCCGCGGCATGCGGACCCCTCAGCGACTTCTGTTTGCTCTACCAGGCGGACACCAATGAGTCGTTTCACACATTCCGTGTCCGAGCCCCATACCGGCCGATTCGTTTCCGCGATCTACCAGGCGATGGAGCGGACCCGACGGCCCGCATTCTTCACTCCGACGCGGACGGTGTCCTGGATGGATTGGCTGGGGATCATTGACGGTCTGGTCGAGCGATTCGAGTCTTTTGCCCAGGCTCGAATGGGGATTCTCTTCCGATCGTCGGAGATCTCCTATGCGTGCTCCTGGCTTTTTCGTTGCTCGAGGGAGATCTCTTCGTCATCGATCAAGCGGTCGAGCGACGAGGCGATCGAGGATCTGGCCGCCTCCATGAGATCGACGTGATCATCGATCCCTGCGGGAAGGAGGGGCAGATCGAGGTCACTGACCGCTCGAGTGGGTCGCGGGGCCCGGGCTCGGGGCGAGGCGAAGTGACGATCTTCACTTCGGGGAGTACGGGCCGACCCAAGGCAATCCGGCATGATTGGAATAGTCTGACGCGGCCGGTCCGAAAGACGGACGCTTCGACATCTGAGTGCTGGTTGTTGACGTATCGCCCGCATCTTTACGGGGGCCTTCAGGTCTTTCTGCATTGTTTGGTGAACCAGGACCCGCTCGCGATTCCGGAACCGGGGATGAGCGTCGATGCACTCCTGGACTTGATGCGCCGCAGCGACGTCCGTTCGGTTTCCGCCACTCCGTCGTTCTGGCGCCGACTGATCACGCTGGGAAGTCCCGCCGCTCTCGGTGCCCTCCGGCTCGAACAGATCACCCTGGGAGGGGAAATCGCCGACCAACACTTGCTGGACGCTCTGCGGCGCCTCTATCCCGAGGCGCGGCTGGTTCATCTCTACGGGAGCAGCGAGGTCGGCCGATGCTTTACGGTCACGGATGGCCGAGCGGGCTTCCCGGCCCGTTTCCTGGACGTCCCTTCCGAGGATGGTATCGCGCTGAAGATCGAGGATGGCGAGCTTCTTGTCCAATCGGCGAACGCCATGATCGGATCACCTGGCACCGCGGCCACCGAGAAGGGCGGGACCGATTGGGTTGCCACGGGTGATCTGGTGGAACGCGTCGGCGATCGTTGCTACTTCGTCGGCCGACGGGATGACCTGATCAACGTCGGCGGGAACAAGGTGCGTCCCCTTCGTGTGGAACAAGTCATCCAGAGTGTCCCTGGAGTGCGCGACGTTCGCGTTTTCGCTCGGAGGTCGTCGCTCGTCGGCCAGATGGTTGCATGCGAATACGTGACCGAGCCGGGTTTCGACGCCAAAGAGGTCGAGGGGCGATCCTCGAAACGTGTCGCGAACAACTGGATGCCCACGAGCGACCTCGGTTCGTTCAGGCTGTCGCGACGATCGAGCTCTCGGATGCCGACAAGAAAATCCGTAAGGTCTTCTGAGCGGGCGTTCGTCCATACCTTCAGCACTCGGCCGCCTCGTACCAACCCGACGCGGCGGCGAGGGGAAGTACTGGGCAGCCGGTTGTCACTCGAGAGCCCCCCCTCGCCGCCGCGTCGGGTTGGTGTCGGCACTGCGCAATCCCGTCGATCATCGCTCGAGCGATGGTCGCTGATCGAGCCGGTGAAACGGAGCCGAGTCTCAGGGATTCAGGTCTTGGCGGCGGAGTTCGCCTGCTACAACGGGTCATTCTGGGGAGAACCGTCCATGCCGGAGTTTGCCTACCAGGATCCTTTTCCGCTCGGTCCCGATTCCACGCGTTATCGTCTTCTTACATCCGAGTACGTCACCGTCGTTCGTTCGAAGGCCAGGAGATCCTCAAGGTCGCCCCCGAGGCGCTGACCGTACTGGCACGCGAGGCGTTCCGCGTCGTCTCGTTCCTCTATCGCCCTTCGCACCTCGCGAAGGTCGCCGCGATCCTCGACGATCCCGAGGCCTCGGCCAACGACCGTCGCGTCGCCCTGGCGCTGCTCAGGAACGCCGTCGTGGCCTCCGACGGCCGGCTGCCGATGTGCCAGGACACCGGCACGGCCACGATCTTCGCCAAGAAGGGCCAGCAGCGTCTGGACCGAGGTCAGGGACGAGGAGTGGCTGGCCCGCGGGATCTTCGAGACCTATCAGAAGGAAAATCTGCGATACTCCCAGACTGTGCCGCTGTCCATGTACGAGGAGGTCAACTCCGGCACCAACCTGCCGGCCCAGATCGACATCTCTGCCACCGAGCGGCGAGACGTACGAGTTCCTCTTCGTCGCCAAGGGGGGCGGGTCGGCCAACAAGTCGATGCTGTTCCAGGAGACGCCAGGCCCTGCTCAACCCGGCGAGCCTCGAAACGTTCCTCGACCAGAAGCTGCGCGCTCGGGACGGCCGCCTGCCCGCCCTACCATCTGGCGGTCGTCATCGGGGCACCTCGGCCGAGGCGACGATGAAGACGGTGAAGCTCGCCAGCACCGGCTACCTCGACCACCTGCCGACGCAGGGGAATAAGCTCGGCCAGGCCTTCCGCGACCCGGCACTCGAGGAGAAGGTCCTGGAGCTGGCGCGCCGGAGCGGGATCGGGGCCCAGTTCGGCGGCAAGTACTTCGCCCTCGACGCCCGGGTCATCCGCCTGCCGCGCCACGGCGCCTCCTGCCCGGTCGGGATCGGCGTCTCGTGCTCGGCCGACCGCAACCTCAAGGCCCGGATCGACCGTGACGGCATCTGGATCGAGGAGCTCGAGCTCCATCCCGAGCGCTTCATCCCCGGCCAGCTACCGCGCGGGGCTCGACGCAGAGCACGGGGTCCCGGTCGACCTCGACCGTCCGATGGCGACGATCCTCGGCGAGCTCTCGCGTTATCCGCGTCGGCACGCCGCTGCGGCTGTCCGGGACCGATCATCGTCGCGCGCGACATCGCCCATGCGCGGATCAAGGAGCGGCTCGACCGTGGCGAGGGATGCCCCGAGTACCTGAAAGAGCATCCGATCTACTATGCCGGGCCCGCCAAGACGCCGCAGGGGCTGCCCTCGGGCTCGTTCGGACCGACCACCGCCGGCCGGATGGACAGCTATGTGGACCTGTTCCAGTCGCACGGCGGCTCGCTGATCATGATCGCCAAGGGGAATCGTTCGAAAGCCGTCACCGACGCTGCAAGAAGCACGGCGGCTTCTACCTCGGTTCGATCGGCGGGCCCGCCGCACTCCTGGCCAAGGAGAACATCAAGAAGGTCGAGTTGCTCGAGTACCCCGAGCTGGGCATGGAGGCCATCTACAAGATCGAGGTGGTGGACTTCCCGGCATTTGTCCTGGTCGACGACAAGGGGAATGAGTTCTTCGCCCAACTGCCTGTGCTCTCGTAGGACGACGATTGCCGATTTGCTCCACTCGGACGGGGCGATCAGCCGCCGACGCGTTCAGCCTGCGATGCGAACGAGCACCTTCCCCATCGGCCCTTTCGCAAGGCCGCGCGAACGCCGCAGTCACATCCTCGAACCGGAAAACTCCGTCCACAACCGGCCGCTTCCCCGTCGCATCCAGACGACCGACAATCTGCTTCCACGCGGCTTGTGCCGCCTCCGGGGCGTAGTCTCCGACCGAAACCCCGCCGATGCGATTCCTCCGGAACAAGAGCGTTGCGGTATTGAACTCCGGCACGACACCGCCGCTCCGCCCGACGACGCTGATGCGTCCGCCCTGTCCCAGCATCGTGACTACTTCGCCGAACGAGCGCTCCGCCGACGGTGTCCACGGCGAGGTCGATCTTCTTCGGGAGCGATCGCCGCCAGGACCGCCTTACGCAGGTCCGGATCCTCAGGGTCCAGGACGAAGTCAGCGCCAAGCTCCTTCACCTTCGCGCCCTTTGCCGCGCCGCGAGAAAGAGCCACCACGGTGAGGTTCATCGATTTCCCGAGAAGGACCGAGGCCGTGCCGACACCCCCGGAGGCCCCGGTCACCAGCAGCACCGAACCCTCCCGCGGCGGCGCCGGCGGCTCGCTCCACTGCGTGAGAGCCTGCCAGGCGGTGAGGAAGACCAGAGGCCCACCGGCCATCTCTTCCAGGGACCAGCCTCGGGGCACGGGGGCCAGACTGGCCGGCGGGAACCACCACCTTCTCTGCAAGTGTTCCCCAGATCTCCACGCCCGCGCTGCAACGCAAGATGCCCACCGTCTCGCCGACACGCACGTTCTCCACCGCGGAGCCGGAGGCCAGGACCTCACCCACACCATCGCGGCCCAGGATGTGCGGCAACGGCGGCCTGGCCGGGTACAGGGCCTGCGCCAGGAAAGCATCCGCCGGATTCAGCGCCGCGAACCGTACTCCCGAGCAGCACCTGACCCGGGCCAGGTTGCGGATCGGCAACCTCGCTCAAACGCAGTTTTCGACACCTCGATAGGAGTCCATCAGCCATGGCGCGCATGACCTTTTCCTCTTCTTGTGCCAGTGCCGGGACATCTCCAAAGCCAGGACCCTGAAGCCGACCGATGGTGTTGACCGTCAAGGAATCCGCGGAAGAGTGGTCTCGGGAGTACCCATGCTCTCGATGCGGGCACAGTCCTCATCGGGTGAAGGCGGCCCCGCCGAGATGTCGCCGTTACCGATGGAACCGACGCGGGATCGTGCGATCGCCATGCAGGGTGTAATCTGCCGACGCAGGATCTTTCCATTCTTCGTGCGGGGAAACTCGTTGCGCGAAATAGACGATCTTCGGCGACTTGTACTTTGCCAGCTTCTTGCGGCCAAAGGCGAGTACATCATCGGGAGTCACCGCGCTGCCGGGCTGAAGGATGACATAGGCGACAACGAAGATCTTGTCCGCGCCGTGCGCTTCGCCGACACAGGCACAATCGGCAACTGCGTGGTGGGATTTGAAGACGCGCTCGACCTCGTACGGGGAGACTCGATAACCGAAGCTATTGATGAGGTCGTCCTTGCGGCCGAGGAACCAGATGTAGCCATCGGCGTCGTAGCGAGCGTAGTCGCCGGTGAGGAACCAACCATCGCGTCGCAGCCGCGCCGTCTCCTCGGGCAAGTTCCAGTAGCCGCAGGAACAGTCCCGGATCGTTCTCGGGAACGCAGATCATCCCCGCCTCGTGAGGGGGTACTTTCTCGAGGGTCTCCGGGTTCAACAATTGGATCTCATGACCGGGTTGTGGAGAGCCCGCACTACCGGGCCGAATCGGCCGAAACGTGCTCTGGGACAGATAGTACGAGAATTCGGTCATTCCCACCGCTTCGTAGATTCCCATTCCGAAGCGGTCTTGCCACTCCGTCAGGACTTCCTCGACTCAGATGTTCGCCTGCACTCATGCAGTGACGCAGGGTAGGTACATCCTCGCGCGCGATATTCGGTCTTCTGAAGGATCTGGCGGAATACCGTCGGCACGCCGATGAAGATGGTTGCGTCGTGCTTGGCGATGAGCCTGGGCCAGATCCGCGCGTCGTTCTTGCCTTCAAAGGCCAATGACGGTCTTGCCCCAGTAAAACGGATCCATCATCGCCGTGCCCAGGACGTAGGTCCAATTGAACTTGCCGCAGTGAACGATCCGGTCGCCGTCGGGATGGAAATCGAACCAGTATCTTGCAGCCGGAGTGCGGCCGAGTAGCGCCGCGGTGCGCGTGCAGCACGCCTTTGGGATAGCTGGTCGTACCCGAAGTGTAGACCAGATACGCCGGATCATCGGCGGCGGTGGCATAGGGCGCCGACCAGCTTTCGATGGATGCCAGTGCGTGCTCGAGATCATGAGTCCTGATCCCGGCCGCCGCCGACGATTTCGCCGCTCCCTACCAGCAGGACATGCTCGAGAGTCGTCCGTTGCGCGAGTCGCGGAGCGAACTGGCGCCAGGCGGTCTTGTCGATGACCAACGCGATGGCACCGAGTCTCGTGGCGATGTATTCGACCTCATCTGGCGGCGAGCAGGTCGAAGTCGGGCACGCAGATCGCGCCGCACTTCAATCCCCCAAGGAAGGCGGTCGGGTACGCGAGTGAATTGGGAAGCCGGATGAGCAGCCGGTCGCCGGGCGCGATACCGAGCTTTCGCAGCAATTCGCGCGAAGCGGCTTGTACGCGACGCAAGTTCCGCATACGTCAACCGCGACGGTCCCATGTTCGTCGTCCTCGATGATCATTGCAACACGGTCGGCCACCGGCGTTCCCAAGTGCTTGTCCGTACAGGCGACCCCGATATTGAAACGCTCGGGGATGTCCCAGCGCCAAGGTGCGTCGAGGCTCCAGTCGCTCATCTCAGAGATTCCTGACGCTAGAGGATGACGCCGTACGGCCAATGTTCGCGGACGGTCTGCGCGGGGAGCTTCTGGAGCAACATCACCAGGAAAGACGTGTCCTCGTCGCTCAGTGCGTGGAAAGCGTGAGCGCGCAGAAGAGTCTGCACGCCCATCGCGAACATCGGAGGATCGACCATTTGACTCTCGAATTGGCTCTCGATCTTGATGGCCCCGCCCTGCAGTACGCCGGCCTTGATGGCGGCCTCGAGCATCGCGATGTTGCGAGCGATGACTTTGGGGGATGGGGTTAGGGCCAGCTTACAGATGGGAATATGATTGGGATGTATCACCTGCTTGCCGGTGAGCCCCATCGATGCCTCGTAGCAGGCGTGTTGGAAAACCACGCGCGACTCGTGATCGCCCTTCAGTTCGAGCCAGCGGCGGACTTCATCGCTCTCTACCAGCTCTTCCGGAATCACCGCCCGCCCGATGAGTGTCTCGACGCCCCCGATCACGCCCTTGCCGGCGATCCGGGCCTCGAAGATCAACTGACTGACGAAGAACTTGAGATCCTCCGTCCAGGACTCCGGCGTGATGCGAATACCCATTGCCTTGGAAAAGTCGTGGATCCCGAACACGACGTGCTTGACCATCGGGTATTGCATGAGGTCCGCGGCGATCTTGAGCGAGATCGGGTGCTCGATGATCGGCTGGATGGAGATCTTATGATTGAAGCCGGACAGGAGCGCCGACAGGTCGCGGATCTCGGCCGCCCCATAAGATTCGCCGGCCTTGGCGAGCATGACGACGTCGATAAAGTCGGCCAAGTCGCGAACAAGCTTCATGTCCTTCTCGTACTCTCCGGTCCGGAAGCTGCTGATGCGGATCGCCACCTGTACCGAGTTCCTGCGTGGCATCGAAGGCAGCTTGCGACGAAGCAGCTTTCGGCTCAGTTCTTTCTGGCCGCAGCCATCTTCGAGGTCGAAGATCAAGGTGTGCGCCGGGGTCTGGTGAGCGTACTTGTGGAATCGTTTGCTCGCCGCATCCAAATCTTCATATGTTCCGACCTTGGGCACGAACTTCACGGGCGGGTAATAGAGTTGAACCCCGGGCCAGAAGTCCAACGAAATGCCTGTATCGCGTATCGGTTTGAGTTCCTTGCCGTGATCTCCCAGGGTATCGCTGAGGATCGACCGAGGGTCGTTCATGGGATCGACGATGCGGGTCACTTGCGACAGGTCGCCGGTTCTCATGATGATCGCTTGACTCCCGGGGGCATTTCGTGGAATGTCGGTTCATCAGGCGAAGGCGAGCGCAGGATCGCAAGAGCCAGACGTGCTGGTTTCATCGTCGGTCGGCCCGGAGGATTCCTGACCCGGAACCCAGCATGGCGACTAAACGCTTGTGCCACACCTGCTTCCGTCTACGAGAACATCCGGCTGATTACGTCTTCCACTGAAGGAAGGATCTTGCCGCTGCGTCAAGGTTCCGCGTGAAATGGCGTATCCGCACTTCGGGGTTACTAAACCTGGAGTTGATATTGGATGGTCACGAACTCTCGCCCTGGTACCAATTCCGGATAGTCGGACCGGGCGGCATGATGCCGCCTTCCGGACTTGGTCAATGGGTCTGCGCTCCGGTCACGTCGTCCTACCCTGCGCCCAAGCCATCGATCATCGTAGCGTTGTGATGACAGCGAGGCAATGACCCACTCGGGTCAAATGACTTGTCGGGCGTCCCCACGGGCGATCCTCCTCCGCGTTCGCACCAACTCCGCTCTCGTCCCGCTCTGCGAAGATCGCCGGCTCTTGTGCCGACAACGTATCGGCGGGTGTGACATTAACGGATCGCAAGGTGTCTTGCGGACGGCCCAGAACTTCAGTCTCGAAGGGACTCGGCCCGGAAGGATCCTTCGACGCTCGCCATTCGGGCGTCCCGGCGTCCCGGCGGACAACGTCGGAGCGGCCAGATTCCTGCTGTCCGAGGAGGCCGCCTCCATCATCGGCCCTGCGTACCCGGCAGCGCTCCGTCGCCACTTCGGGAGTTGCCGCCTCTGCCCCTCGGATTGCGCGAATGGGTTTCCATTGGAATAGGTCAATAACGGTCGATGTAGGGGAAATCCGCCAGTCCCACGAGTTCGCTGGTCGGCCGGAACCGCCCGACAATGTAACCTTCGGCGGCGGGCAATCCGCCTGCGCCGCAATCCCAAAGCCCTTCCCGAAGCCCCAACGATAATCTGGCCCCGGATACTCACGACATCGCTCTGAGGGGCGGCGATCTCGATGATCATGGGCAGGACGTCGATAAAGCTCATGCGTTGATTCGGCCACACGACATCAACGAGCCGAGTGGAGCGGATTTGTCGGTTTCGCCCTCGTCGGCCGAAACGCAACGCGAACCAACCTTCGTGGCCTTGACTGTCGGCAAACTGATAGACTGGCGTATATGATTCGCCAGCGGACTCATCGGTCACCTCGCTGTAGGCCCATGCAAGAAAGGGACCGTGCGAACGGGTTGAGGAAGTCGGGGTTGCGATTTCGTTCGTCGATCGCGGCGAGGCGATCCCAATCCGTGGACCGCTCGAAGCGGAAGCGATGTCCGCGGCCGACGCGGAGCGGCGAGCAGCGTAGCCAACGGTCCGACGACTCCGAGTGAGGAAACGGCGGCTCGAGGCCAGTTCTTTCGGAGGGCGATTTCCTGGAGGAGCGGACCGAGACGGATCGGAAGCAGATACTCGACGTCCGACTCCGGCGTCTGGGCAGCGGCACACTTGGCCCAAAGGGGCCCTGACTGGGCATTGGCAGAAGTTGGCGAAGCAGAAGTCCACCCCCTTGCACGACAGGAACCGCCGGATCATGAAAAAGCCTTGAATCGGTCGGGGCGGTCGACGAAGAAATTACCGGCCTGCCAGGCCGAGGAGCTGCTGATCGCCTAGCCGGTAACTTCGCGGCACGGCCAGGATCACCCCCAGCAGCGTTCCATCCGGCGCTCGAAGCATCTCGCCCAGCGGGATCTCTTCGCGACAATCGGGATTCTTGGGCAGCCAATTGAGATCGTCGCCCGTGGCATACCAGTGAGTTGGGTCGTCCCGCATCGCCTGTTCTTGTTGCGCCTTGAGGAATCGGGCGACTTCGGGCAGATCGCCCTCAAGAATCGGCTTGAACTCCAGACCTGGCATCGCGCTGCTCCCTGTGAAGACCGGACGCTCAACCTTTGCTTCGATGAGGGACGACGCGACCAGCCTCATCCCGTTCTTTCGCGTGTCTCCGCACAATCTACCCGACATCAGCCGTTCACGAGATGGAACCCTTCGACGACGGAACTCCCGCGTTCTCTACCCCGTTGGCTGGGCCGCAGGACGCCCTGGAATCCGGTGGTGAGTTCCGGCTTCGCCGGCCTTTCAGGAGACGCCTCGCTAGCAGCAGGGCCGAACGAAACGCTCCATGGGTCATGCTCCGCATCCGATTGGCCGGAGTGCGGCGGAACAGGAGGACAGCCGAGTCGAACGAGCTGCGGTTGGCGAAGAGTCTCTTGAGGTCACCCGCACCCGCGCCGAAGTTGAAGAACTGAGGCGCGTCGTATTTGTGCAGCTCCTGGAGGATGGAGTAGAGCAAGAACGTTCCGGGCCCGAGCGAACCGAAGTCTTCCACATACGCCGTCTCGGCATATTCGTAAACGCCCTGGAACTGGTAGCCGACGACGTAGGCCAGCGGCTCCCCGCCGCACGTTAACAAGTACGCTCGGAGCAGGTTGCAGCGAGCCAGGTCTCTGAGTGAGTCGAGGACCAGCGCGGGATGGCCGAATTCCCGGCCGAATTCTCGATGTCGCCACGATCGTTCGGCGATCTGGCATGCGGATTCGTAGAAGCGGTCAACCTGGTCCTCGGTCCGTACCTGCTGACATGCGATCGCGCCGGACTATTCTTACGGAATTTGCGCTCCTTGTTCTTGATGTTGGTTCGTGACTTGGAAGGCAGAGACTCGAGGTACCGATCAAAGTCCTGACCGAGTTCAATATAATACCAGGTCCGCCGCTCCCCAATCGGGTCATAGGTGTAATAGTTCCGGCTGCGACCGCCTGGCCCCTGGAAATACTTCCAGGTCATGCTCTCCAGCGGCGAGGACTCGAGGGTGATGCAGCCGCACCCTTTCAATTCTTTGAAGAGGCCATCGAACAGCGCACGGTACAGTGCCGGCTCGGCGGCCAGCATCGGTTCGCCCCCCATGAGCACTGCGGCCGGGAACGCGATCGTACGGAAGATCCACTTCCTCACCCCGTAGTTCAATGTGACGGGATAGAAATCGAGGGGACAGATGCCGATCACCCGGTGTTCGCCGTCCCGCAGGATCGCGAGACGGTTCCCTCGATGAAAGACTCGCCAACGGTGGAAGAACCAGTCCGGTGAGGCGAAGATCCGGTTCAAGGGATTGACAAGACCCAGGGAGAGCTCCCACTGTCTTCGCAATTCGGCATCGCGGATCGCTTCTTCAGGCTCGAGCAAGCTAAGTACAAGCATGGCTGAACTTGGTTCCCCCGCGGGTATCAACGCGGAATCGCGGTTCCGCACAGCGGTTCGAAATCCGCAATGGGACCGGCTCTTCGAGGACTGGCTGCCAGGTTGTCCTGACCTGGATTCGAGATCGTCCTTTCAGGAGGACCTTGTACCTTCGCCGGTGAGAGGTCCTACGAAGGTTATGACCATCCGAGCCGGCCCCCCGGCTCCAGTCCGAGGCCAAGTCGCTCACTCCGATCATCGTTGGCCCGACGATTCCGAGCGGCCTCACAACTCGCCCCCGGAACAAGGGAGCCTTGGCTCGACCCTGGGACCCTTGCTCGATTGGCGCGGGGTCGGCACCCATCCCGACGGTCTCGGGTCCAGCATCGCGATCAGCTTCCAGAGTGCGTACTGGGGCAGATGGAGCAGACTCCACAGGAAACGGCCCGAGAGTCCCATCACAACCATGGGGCTGAGTACATAGAGCAGGAGCAAAGCGGCCATGAGTCCCTGTATGAGAAGCAACCACGGCACGATGACTCCGAAGACGGAATCGCCTGTTCGGATCAGGCCCACACTTCCCGCGAGCAGCAAGTCGAGCATCAAGATTACAAGAGATGGGGAAAACAGGTCCAGCAAGTACATCAACTTCTGGAAGATCGTCAGGCGATCCGACACGATCAGGGAACGGACGAACTTCCTTCGCATCGAGAGACGACCGATTTCCCAACGCTGCCTCTGCACCTTTGCGGCAGGAGCATCATCGCTGATCATATCGCTGACGACCCGGGCTTCAGGGACGAAGCGGACCCGCTCGCCCCTGGCGCGAAGCATCCACGAGAACTCGAAGTCTTCGGTCAGGCCGTATGCGTTCCACGAGTGCCGGGCCAGCCCGCGGCGGGACAGGCACATTCCGTTGCCCCTGAGACCGACGCTCAGGCGCAACAGGTCCTGCCCGAGGAGTTGGATTCCGTTATGCAGGTCGAAGCTGATGGTCAGCAATTGGGTTCGCCAGGATTCATGCGGGTTCCCCACGGTATTCATGCACTGGAGCCAGTCCTGTCCACTGGCAAGCCGCCCCGTAAAGGCGGTGAGGATCGTCCGATCCACCTGGGAGTCCGCATCGACAATGACCACCGCATCGTACCCCGCGCCGGGGTCGTCCGGAGGATCGGCCAGGAAGAAGTGCTTGAGGGCGTAGCCCTTGCCGCGATGGTCCGGGTCAGTCCGCTCCAAGACCTCGGCGCCGGCAAGGCGGGCCGCCTCGGCCGTCTGGTCGGCGCAATTGTCAGCAATGACGACGACGCGGAACTGGTCCTTGGGGTAGTCCACCTCGCGACAGCTCGCGATGGTGGCGCCGATGCCGGCCTCCTCGTTATGGGCGGGAATCACGAAAGTGATCCGCATGGGATCGGTGGGGCCTCTGAGCGGCCCCTTCATCACACGCCGCCCCAGCAGCGCCGCAACCGTAATCACGGCAAGGTAGATGAACGGTGGAATGAGGATCAGCGTCAACGCGAGAGAGCCAAGAACGATCAGATCAAGAAGGATGCGGAGGCCATGCAAAGCCATCGGATCATGTCCTCCCAGTTCAAGCGTCCGGGCCGGCCGCGAATTGGTCGTCGGATCGGTCTCTGATCGAGGTTGGCTCGTTTGGCGACCGGCTCTCGGCACACCCGGTCTCTGGGGATCGCACCGACTCGCGGCTTCGCATCGTGGCTGGGGCCTCGCCGATGACACCGTTGCGACTTGGGGGAAGGAGGCCGGTCCGATCGACCAACCAGGTATGTCGCGGCGTCATCAAGTGGTCCGCTCCCCCCTCGACACAAAGCCGGGTGAAGGTGCCGGGATACTCGAAGACGATGTGGCCTCGAAGCAGAAAACGAGGCGTCCGCCCCGGAACGTTCAGACCCCGGACGCAAGAGTAGACACGTTTGCATTTTCGGAGGAGGAACTCTGTTGCCTCGTCGGACAGGTTGTCCGGCTGCCCGAACGCAAACGCGAAGTCGTGGCAAGGCGCGACCCGTGAGCCGCTCCACCGCCTCCACCGCCTGCGAAATCTCGTAATCCAGGTCGGCTCTGGTCCTCAGGTCGGCCAGGCTTCGGTGGGCATCGTTGTGAGCGCAGATCCGATGCCCCATCGCCGCGATCTCGCGGACCTGCGTCGAGGCGAGCGACCGCGCGGAAGAATCGAATTCGAACGCCGTGACCCCATGATGTCTATGGTGGGACAAGTACTCGCCGACGCTTCGGTCAAGCCAGGAGGGGACGATGAAGAAGCTGGCGCGGATCCCTTGGTCGGCGAGCCATTCCGCAGCGGTATAGTGACTCCTCAAGCCGTCGTCGAACGTCGCGAGAAACTTGTCGCGGGCCCCCGGAACCATTCTGCCCTCAAGCAGGGCGTCGCAGTCCTCCGGCACGCCCACCTCGAAGCGATCCCGGCACCAGTCGATGAGCCGCCGGAATGGCGAGAATTGCCGGCCGCCCACCTCGTGAAAGGTGAGGATCCGAAGGCCCGTGGTGCCCCCAGCCAGCCATCGACGGTTCCAGGCCGTACGCCGGCTGGCGCGGAATAGCAGAGCCCCACCCAGGCGCATTGCGTAATCGAGCATTTCTCGATACGACTCCGAGGAAGGTGATTGCAGCTCGGTCAGGTGACTCAAACCTGGGCTCTGATCGTCCCGATCACCCGCTGGACCCGCACGAGGTCCGCTGTAGACCCAAACAAGCATCCACTTTCGGCGTCAAACCGATTTCGCAAAAAACCAGGGCGTACGGCCTCAATTTCCGAGCGACAGCGACCCGGTGCCGAAAGTCTCCTCCTGGATCGCCGCGATTATCGCTCATACACGAATCGTTTTTCAAGACAGCGAATTCCAAACAATAGGTTGCGGACAAAAATCGTCTGGATTCGGTAAGCCCCTGTTTGAGAAGTCCGGTTTTGAGCTTCGTAGGGCGGCTGCAACCCACCATCGCAAACCCCGGCTGATAACCCCAGGACCAACTTCCTCCCTGCCGAAAAGCCCCGCAGAGGCGACATCACCGCCGGTTCGGCGTGGCGTGATGTCGCGCCTGCGGGGTTCGGGAAACGCAACCAGATCGGGCTTTTCGCCTCCTTCGGTCTTGTCTTGAAGCCACACTCGCCGGGCCGACGAGAATCCCCGTCTTTTCAGAAAGCACCCGCATTTTTTGACCGGTTTGATCTTTATTAATGCCTCATTTTCGCAACAAGAAACCGGGAAGCGACGTTATTGATGGCTTAAAATGTTCTACAAAACGCAAAATAAAGAAGTGCGGTTGCGATGATCGACTCCCTCGCCGGTGTGGCGGTCGACTGGTTCGAAAAAAGATGTCCACCGCACCGGGTGAACCGCTCTGGTTCACTCTGAAAGTAACGAACCGACGGCATGGGTCCTCAACACCTACGTCGGCCGGGTCACCTCGATCCCGTGGATCGACCGGCCCGCAGCTCGAGCCCGTTCGACGAACGGTAAGCCTTGATGCATGCCGAGTAGGCACGTTGCATCGTCGGTGCGGAGATTGGCTGACCCATCGCATCGACCGGCGATTCGATTCGCAAGGGGCGCGGCGCCAGCCGGGCGGCGAGGTCGGGCAGGTCGTATCCCTGGAGTACGCCGGGGACGACGTTGCCGAGTTGATCGCGGCTGATACCCTTCGTGACGACGTCCTCCCAGGAGACGAGCGACCGCTCCAGCACGACGTCCTTGACCAGGCCCCGTTCGTCGAGCAAGGCGGCGTGGAGCACGATCGGGCCGGCCGCCCCGGCGCCCATCAGCGTGAACCCGGAATTCGGGCCGGAGCCGGCCTTCAGGCCATCCAGCACGGCCAGGATGTCGGCCGCGCGCTGGCCCAGCAAGGGCCGGGCGAGATGGATCGTCAGGAATGCTTCCTTCACGTCGCGTCCGAACGGCGACTCGCGCCGCTGGGCCCCGGCGCCGGGATCGGTCTCGCCCATCCCCCGGGGATTTACGAGCAGGATCCGCCCGGCGTTCCGCAGCAGGTCTTCGATCGCCGCGTCGGACGTCAGCTCTCGATTCCAGTCCACGCCGACCTTCACGACGGGCGTCGCCTGCTGACTGGGCTGGGCCGCGGTGATGTCGAGCGCCGGGATGACGATCCCCGGCTCGGTCTCGAAGATCAGCTTTTCGACGGTGAAGCCCGGTCGGGAGATCTTCCCCACGGATCGCGGCTTGGCCGGCGCGATGCGGCGGTTCGCCAGGCCCAGCCGCTCCTGGACAGATCGGCGGAACTCGGTGGCCGATAACTGGGCATTGGCGAACGGCCGTAGCGACCGCAGCAAGCCGGCATACTCGACGTTCAGATCAAACACCGACTTGTCTTTGAACTCGGTGAGGACCTGGCCGGTCCGGGTGCATTGCAATTCGGCGTCGGTGGCGATCGGGAAATCGGGCTCATCGACGGCCTCGTCCTGCTTCAAGAGCCAGCGTTTCATCCATCGGGCCGTGGCGATGCGCCGGGGGCGCGTAAAGCCGTGTTCCTCATCCGACTCGAACAGGTCGACGCGTTCGCCGTGGCCGAGTCGTCCGAAGATCAGCTTGACCTCGCGGAACGTGTCCCAGCTCCCCTGGATATCGAAGAAGTCGCGGGTGCCGACCGTGAGGAGGGTCGGCTTCGGCGCGTGGAGGGTGATGTAATCGGCGTGATCCAGGCCGGCGGCGACCTGGCCGGTGATGTTTTGCTCGGCGTCCTGCGGGCCGATCGTGGCGAAGAGCCGCTCCAGCGAGGTGATGAAACACGACGGCGCGGCCACGGCGATCCGGTCGTCGAGCGCCATGAGGTAGGATGTCATGGTGCCGCCCCCCGAGTTGCCGGTGCAGCCCAGGCGGTGGGGATCGATCTCGGGCCGGCTCGCGAGGTAGTCGAGTGCGCAGGCCGTCCCAGATCCGATAGCTCGCCAACTGCCGGCCGATCAAGAGCGCCCCGATCCCGGCCATGGTGTGCTCGGTCGTGCCGCGGATCACCGGCTTGCCCTGCGCATCGAGGCGCTGGAATCGCTCGCCCTGGCCGATCGGGTCATAACAGAGGACCGCCATCCCGTTCTTCGCCAGCAAGATACACGCGCGCTGATAACCTTCATAGGCCTTGCCGTCGTCGCTGTGGCCGCAGGGCAGCAGGATGCCGGGGAACGGCGGATTCCCCTCGGGCAGGTAGAGGTTGGCCGTCACGTGATGGGCCGGCCGGCCCTCGAAGAGGATCTTCTCGACGCGGTAGCCGTCCTTCCGAAGTGTCCCGACGACGCGCGCGTTCAACGGCGTGCGTTCGGGCAGGTCGCCCAGCGATTGGAGGAAGAATGCCCGCATCGCCTTCTGCCGCTTGGCAATGTCCTCGGGTGTCTTGATCGCGGCGATCGCCTTGCGCCGAGCGTCGAATTGCCCGCGCGCCTGGTCGAGGAGATAGCGATGGAGCATCTCGTGTGCAGGCGGATTCCGGGCGTCTCCTCCCAACTTCAGCACTCGCAAGTCCAGGGACTTGGGCGGATCCTCGACCGCGCCGGCGGCCGAGGCAATGGCCAGGATCACGCCGACCAGCAAGCTCGCGCGCAACATCGTGATTCCTCCTCGTGACGGATTGAGGGTTCGGCGATCGCCCGTGAACGGCCTCAATCGTCGAGGATGCGAGCGGTCAAGGCAAGCGGGATCTCGTCATTGCCACCGAACCCGGAATCACGACGCTCCCGACGGACCTTGGGCCTGGGTGTCTGATCGAGGTTACCGTCGCCCGGTACTATTAGATATCCTTCAACAGTCGCTGGTTCCGGCTGATGTGGAAGTGGCAGAGGGCCACCGCGCAGGCATCGGCGACGTCGTTGGGCTCGGGGAGCCGGTCGAGGCCAAGCTCGGCCATGATCGCGTGCTGGACCTGCGACTTCGGGGCGCGTCCGCTGCCGGTGAGGGTCTTCTTGATCCGCGTGGCGGCGTAGCCGACGACCGGCGTATTGCGCTGCGCCGCGGCCAGCACGATCACCCCGCGCGCGTGGGCCATCAGGATCGCCGTGCGCGGATGCTTCACATGGCTGTGGACCTGCTCCAGCGCGACGGCCGCGGGCGGGAACGCGTCGAGCACCTCGACGATCCCCCGATGGATCCAGGCGAGCCGCTCGCCCATGGCCCGGCATCCGGACCCCGGCCGGATCACCCCTGCCTCGACCACGAATGCCCCGCGCGACGAGGGTTCGACCACCGCATAGCCGGTAACGTTCAGCCCCGGGTCGATCCCCACGACCCTCGTCTCTTCGGTTCTTGGATTTGGGATCTGGGATTTGGGATTGAAGTCGCTGGACATCGTCGCTCCATCTGTGGGATTCCGGTTTCGCGATCCCGGATTCCGGATCGAAGATCCTGAGTGCCGCAGCCCAATCCCGGATCCCGGCATCAGGAGATGCGCCAGCGGGTGCCGTCGGGCCGGTCCTCGAGGGTCACGCCGAGGTCGGTGAGGCGGTTGCGGATCTCGTCGGCCATGGCGAAGTTCTTCTCCTTGCGGAGCCGGTTGCGGAGTTCGACGAGGAGACCGAGGAGGGGCTCGGTGAGCGTGTCTCCGGTCTGCGTGCGCGGCTCGACGGGCCGGCGGAACAGGCCGAGGATCTGGCTGAGCTCCTTGAGCACGAGCATGCCGGCGCGATACTCGTCGAGCACGCCCAGGGCGTGCGCGGCCCGGGTCGAGGCCGGCCTGATGGGCGAAGCGATTGAGCGCGTGGACGATCTCGAAGAGCTCGCCGAGGGCCCCCCCGGTGTTGAAGTCGTCGTCCATGGCGTCGAGGAATCGCAGGCGGTGCTCGCCGATCTCCTGGAGCAAGGGCGTGCCGCCGTCGTTGGGGTCCTGCCGGCGCGTCGGGGCTTCGAGCTGGTCGAACCGCGTGCCGGTCAGCTCGGCGAACCGTTCGAACGCCCGGTAGAACGTCTGGAGCCCGCGCTCGACCTCCTCCAGCCGATTCGGGCCGAAATCGATCGGGTGGCGATAGTGGCTCGAGAGCAAGAGCGCGCGGAGGGTGTCCGGCGCGTGGGCCGCGAGCAGGTCGCTCATCAATACGATCGTGTCGGGGTCGGACTTGGAGATCTTCCGGCCCTGCTTGGTCAGCAGGCCGTTGTGCAGCCAGTACGAGGCGAAGGTCTCGCCGCTGTAGGACTCGGACTGGACCAGCTCGTTCTCGTGGTGGGGGAAGACCAGGTCGAGGCCGCCGCCGTGGATGTCGAAGTGCCGGCCCAGGTACTTCATGCTCATGGCCGAGCATTCGATGTGCCAGCCGGGCCGGCCCGGTCCCCAGGGGCTCTCCCACGACGGCTCGCCGGGCTTGGACCGCTTCCACAGCGCGAAGTCGCCGGGATGGCGCTTCAGCACCGTGGGCTCGATCCGCGCCGGCCAGCAGGTCCTCCGGGTCGCGGTGGCTGAGCTTGCCGTATTCGGGGGCCTTGCCGACGTCGAAATACACGTCGCCGCCCGACTCGTACGCGAACCCCTTGGCGATCAGCTCGCGGTTGATCCCGACGATCTCGCCGATGTGCTCGGTGGCGCGCGGCATCTGGTCGATCCCGTCGACCCCCAGCGCCGCCAGGCAATCGAGATAATCCCGGGTCACCCGCTCGGCCAGCTCCAGGACGGTCGTCCCTTCCTTGTGGGCCTGCACGATCAGCTTGTCATCGACGTCGGTGATATTCACCACCCACGCGACCTCGTAGCCGAGATACACGAGGTATCGCTTGATCGTGTCGAAGATCACCGGCCCGACCATGTGGCCGATGTGACTGGGCGAATAGACCGTCGGGCCGCAGACGTACATCCCGACCTTGCCGGGTTGGACCGTCTGGAATGGCTCCTTGGACTGACTCAGTGTGTTATAAACGCGCAATGGCATGGATCAATCTTTCCAACCTGGTAGGGTGCCGTGTGAGCACCGGGACGGCCGGGGCCTGCACCTCGGTGCTCGCTGAGCACCCTACGAACCGGCCACCGCCTATCGAGAGATGAGCACCACAACGTCACAGACAATGGCCTCGCCCCGGCCGACGGGCCCGACGTGCTCGCCGGTCTTGGCCTTGACGTTCACGGCCGCCTCAGCGACACGGAGCAGCCGCGCGAGGTTGGCGCGGATGGCCGGCTTGTGGGGGGTCAGCTTGGGCTCCTGGGCGTGGATGATCGCGTCGCAGTTGACCACCCGCCAGCCGACCTGTTCGACCCGGTCGACCACCTCCGCCAGGAGCGTCGTGCTGTCCACCCCGCGCCATCGGGGATCCGTGTCCGGATAATGCTCCCCGATGTCGCCCAGACCAGCCGCGCCGAGGATCGCGTTGACCACCGCGTGGCAGACCAGGTCGGCGTCGGAATGACCCACCAATCCCCGCGGGTGGTCGATCCGCACGCCTCCCAGGACCAACGGCCGCCCTTCCTCCAACTGGTGGGTGTCGTGGCCGATGCCGACTCGGAGATTAGTCATGGGTCATCCCTTTGGAATCGGGAATCTCGAATTCCCCAGGAGCCTGCGCACGGCACGGAGATCCTACCAATGACCCATGGCCACTGACCAGATTAGCCTTTTCCCATTATCCGGCGAACCGATTTTCCAGTTGAGAAGAAAAGTTTCAAGTTTTCGAAGACCTGCCAATTCGGCGACATCGCGTCTCGCGAGAATGCGATGTCGCAACTCTTTTTCCTGTAATAACTTGGGAACATTCGACGTCTCATTGTGTCGCGTCGGCATCGGGAATGCAATAGCCCAAATGCACAACGCGGCCCGAGCAAGGAGGTCCCGGAGATCCAGCCGATCGCGGGAGCAATAGGGATTGCGAGGGAAACGCGAAACCGGAATCGAGAAGAACCCAGGTTAACCAATCCAGGAGGCCGTCATGCTGGTTCTGAGCCGCAAAGCGAACGAGAAGATCGTGATCGATGGGAACATCGTGTTGACGGTCGTGAAGATCGACCGGAACCAGGTCCGTCTGGGAATCGAGGCCCCGGGCCATATCCCCGTGTTCCGCGAAGAGATCGCCGGAACCGCGCGCCGCGCCCCGTCGGAAGGGACCGTTGCAGCGTGTATCTGACGGCCGCCCTCGACCGTCTGGGATTCCCGGCTTCAGCTCGATGGCGCGGCATTTCCCGCGCCGGCTGAAGCCGGGAGGCCCGCTCGCCCATCCTCCTGATCGATCATCTCAACGCCGATCTCCTCTCCCCATCCCTTCTCGTCTTCTCCATCGACCGAATCGACTCGCGCCTCGAAGTCCAGGAGTTCCCGCGAGCTCGAACGGCCCTCTTGACATGATACTTAGCCTGGCTAAATAATAAGTCATGCAAAAGATCGAAGGCGATACCTTGCGTGGCCATCTGGAGGGCATGGTGCTGGCGTCCCTGTCGCGGGGCGAGGCCCATGGCTTCGAGGTCTTGCGCCGGCTGGAGGAACTGGGCTGCGGGGCGCTGAGCCTGAAGGAAGGGACGCTGTACCCGGTCCTGTATCGCCTCGAGGAAGCGGGGATGGTGCGTGCGGAGTGGGAAGCCGACACCGGCGGCCGGCGCGGCCCGCGGCGGCGGATCTACCATCTCACCGAGAAGGGCCGGCGCGACCTGGCCCATCGCCGAGAAGCTTGGTCGCAGTTCGTGACGATCGTGGGCGGTATTCTGGGGGCACCGGCATGAGTGCAAACCTCTTCGGAGATCACGTCGAGCGGGTCGTGGGGCCGGTGTGGGCCAGCGAGTCGCGCAAGGACCGGATGCGGGAAGAGTTGTTCGCTCATCTGGAGGCGAGCTTCGCGGAGGAGCGGGGCCATCTCGGCGACGATCGCGCGGCGGCCGAGCGCGCGATCCGGCGGCTCGGGGAGGCGAGCGCGCTGACCGGGAGCCTCCAGGATTCGGTCCCCCGGCTCGAACGCGTCTTTTATACCCGCTTGATCGCGCCGAGTCGCCTCGAGACCTGGAGTCGCCGCCGGCGCGACGAGACGGTGCCTCGCTATGCGATCCGGATCACGACCTGGATGACGGCGGTGATCGCCGTCGGCGATCTCATCATCATCCCGGCAGGTGCCGCCACGCGCGGCCGGCCCATCGACTGGCACGTGGTTCTCGCCTGGGGCACCGCCCAGCTCGTGCTCATCGCGACGGGCACGTTCGTCTTCCCGTTCCTTTGGGAAGCGATGGTGCGCGCACTCCAGAGCGGATCGTCCCGCCGGTACCGGGCGGCCCTGGTCGCCGCGTTGTCGAGTCTGTTCGTGACAGCCCTGATCCTGGGTTTCGTCCTGATCGTCACGGTCGGGGGACCTCATGGCCAGGTTTTTCGCCGAGCCGATTGGCTCCTGGTCCCGCTCTTCGCCCTGATCGCGCCGATCTCCTTGATCCTGGGCGCGCGGGACACCATCTCCTGGCGCCGCCGTAGGGACGGATGGGATCTCCCCGAGATCCCTTCGTGACCATCAGCCTTCCCGTCCTCATAGACGCTGACCGTCCGTTCGTGTTACAAATGTCGCAGGCCCTGGGATTCCTTCACGACCCTTTTCCTCCCTCTCTCGACGGAGACTCGCATCATGAGGTCTCTTCGGCGGACGGTGCTGGTCCTCGGACTGGTCGTCTTGGCGGGTAACACGGCGCAGGCCGCGCCGCGCGTCCGCGACATCTGGCATTCGTATGTCGCTGACGGCAAGCGGTACGGGTACGTCCACACCGTGGTCGTCCGGTTGCCGGACGGGAACTTCCGCATCACGCAGGAAACGCGGGTGCTGATGGACCTTTTCGGGATCAACAAGGAGGAGCTCACCGAGCGCGGGGAATACGTGGTGACGGCGGATTATCGGCCGGTGTCGATCTCGGTCGAGGGGAAGCGCGAATCGGGCGTGGCCCGGGTGACCGGGGAAAGGCGTGGCTCGTCGTTCGCGGTAACCGCGACGATTGCCGGCATCGAGCGGAGCCGGGTGTTCGACCGGCCCGAGGCGATCCTCCCTGAGCCCTGCCTCGAGGATTGGCTGGCCGACCGGCCGACCGGTTTCGAGGCGGGCGAGTTGACGCTGCTGGGCGAGGAGTCGTGCACGCCCAAGCCGGCGAAGGTCAAGCGGCTCGGCGCCCGGGCCGGTCAGCCGGGCGTGGCCTGGTCGGTCGTCACGAGTGACTTGGGTGGCGAGCGGCGGCTGGTCCTGGATGCCGACGGCCTGTGCCTCGAGCAGTCGGCCGCGGGGGGCCTGATGACCCTCCGGCGCTCTCCGGCCGAGCAGGCGCGCGCGATCGCCTACCGCAAGATGGATGGGCGAGACGTCCTGATGTATCCCCTGGGCAAGGAGGTCGGCCCGCCGGAATTCCTGGAGTCCTTGACCGTCGAGCTGAAATGGCGGGACATCGGATTCGACCGATTCCGCCTGGAGGACGATCGCCAGCACATCGTCGAAAAGTCGCAAGACGGCGACCAGTACCGGGCCGTCGTGCGGATCGAGCCCCCCAAGCCCTTGCCAGTTCCGGCGAAGTTGCCGATCACCGGGCCGGAGTTCGCGCCGTACCTGGGCGAGTCGCGTTACATCAGGCCGCACGATGAGAAGATCCTCGCACTGGCCCGCGAGGTGACCCGGGGCAAGACCGACGCGCTGGAGGCCGTCAAGGCCCTGAGTGCCTGGATGTTGAATAACATCGAGCCGAGCCTCATCGCCGAGACGCTCACCGGGCCGGAGGTGCTCGCGTGCCGGAAGGGAAAATGCAGCGAGTTTTCGACCTTGTTCGCCTCGCTGGCGCGGGCGGCCGGCATTCCCACGCGGATCGCTCTCGGCGAGCGGATGATCCCGGGACAGTGGGGCGGCCACATGTGGAACGAGGTCTATGTCGGCCGCTGGATCCCGGTCAACACGGGCGCCAACGAGGTCGGAACGTCGTTCGCCCTCGTCAAACTGATCGACCACGAGACGGTTGAGGGGACGCTGCCGCTTCGCCAGGCCCTGCCGGCGAGCTTCTCCATCGCGATCAAGGACCACCGATCGAAGCCGGCGCCGCTGGCCGCCAAGTTCCGCACCGGCATTGTGGGACGCATCTATACCAACGCCGAGCTCGGCTGCCGCATGACCGCGCCCGGCGAAAAATGGTCGATCGAGGAAGTCAAGGAGCCCGGCGCGACAGTCCTCCGCTTCAAGCCGCCCGAGACGGGCAAGGGCGATGTCCAGCTCCACCTTGTCGCCTTCTCGCTGCCGCTCCCGCTCGACCCCAAGCTGATCTTCGTCCCCCGCCGCAAACACTACGAGAAGAACCTCAAGGATTTCGCCGTCATCGCCGAGGCGACGAATCCCGTCAAGGGGTTGGCCGGCTACCGCATGGAATTCCGGTTCAACCGCGGGCGCGGGGAAGACCCGCCACGGGTTCGAAGTGCTCTGGCGGAAGCCGGGGTCGGGCTATCTGTTGACCCTCAACGCGGAGGAGCCCGCCTTCGAGGAGGCCAAGGCGCGGTTCGACGACCTCCTCGCGACCTTTGAGGATCTCAAGTAGGGGGGCCTGGGTCGGCACCACGACCAATCGCGGATTCGGGGCCGGTTTCGATGGTGAAGCCGGCGCCGCCCGTGGCGGCGGGACGAGGTTCAGTAACCTCGCCGCGAACAACACCGCCGGAAATTCTCGCGCGAAAACCAGCGTCCTCTGCGCAACATAGAGAAGAGAGATCTCGAGTCGCGTGGAGGAGGCATCATCTTGTGCGAATCCCCGGATCCGGATGAACTGCTCAATCGGGCCGCCGACGGCGACGAGGGGGCATTGACCGAGCTCTTCACGCTTTATCGGAAGCGGCTCAAGCGGATGGTCCGCCTGCGACTCAACCGGCTGGTCCAAGGCCGCGTTGACGATTCAGATATCCTCCAGGATGCCCTCCTCGAAGCCGCCAAGCGATGGTCCGATTACTTGGCAAATCGACCCCTGCCGTTTTTCCTCTGGCTAAGGCAGATCACCGGTGAGAAAATGATCGACGCGCACCGACGCCACCTGGGGGCGAGGATGCGGGACGCCGGTCTGGAGATCTGCCTGCATCGGGGGCCGATGCCGGCCGCCAGCTCGGCCTCGCTGGCCGCCCAGTTGATGGGGCGACTGACCTCACCCTCGCAAGCGGCCGTCCGGGCGGAGATGCGCCTCCGCGTGCAGGAGGTCCTGGGCGGCATGGACGCGCTCGACCGGGAGATCCTCGCGCTCCGTCACTTCGAACGGTTGACGAATGCCGAGGTGGCCGAGGCCCTCGGGATGAATGAATCGACGACCAGTAGCCGATATCTCCGGGCCTTGAAGCGGCTCAGGGACGAGTTGAGCCAGTTCCCCGGCTTGCTGGATGGGTAGGACCTCTGCGGCAGCCTTCACGTCACCGACAGGT
Organism: uncultured Planctomycetota bacterium; assembly: GCA_963845755.1. Lineage (GTDB taxonomy): Bacteria > Planctomycetota > Planctomycetia > Isosphaerales > Isosphaeraceae > CAWJTV01. The sequence continues at coordinate 259,948 of CAWJTV010000027.1, read as the reverse complement.
CGGAACCTTCATGGAAACGCACTTCCGCGGTCGTGAGGCGGTCGAGCAGTTGGCGGAGGAGTTCGTCGAGCGGTACCGGCGCGGGGAGCGACCGTCCCTGAGCGAGTACGCCGCGCGATACCCCGAGCACGCCGAGGAGATCCACAAGCTCTTCCCCGCGCTCGTGGTCATGGAGCAGATCGCCCCGGAGAGCGAGGGCTTGGGTTCGTCCTCCGCCTTCGACTCGCTGCGCGGACGATGCCTCGAGCACCCCGAACGCCTGGGCGATTACCGCGTCCTGCGCGAGATCGGCCGCGGCGGCATGGGCGTCGTCTACGAGGCCGAACAGATCTCGCTGGGCCGGCACGTGGCACTGAAGGTCCTGCCCCAGCAGATGCTCCCCGACCGGAGGCAGAGGCAGCGGTTCGAGCGGGAGGCCCGCTCGGCGGCGCGGCTGCATCACACCAACATCGTGCCGGTGTTCGGCGTCGGCGAGGAAGGTGGGCTGCATTACTACGTGATGCAGTACATCCAGGGACAGGGGCTGGACGCTGTCCTGGACGAGTTGCGGCGGCTGCAGGAGCGGGGGGGGCTGCCCAGCTCGATGAAGCCGGCCGGTCCCGTACCGGCCTCACACGCCGGGGTGTCGGTCGAGGCGGCGGCGCGGTCGCTGCTGACGCGGTTCGGCACGTCAGCAGATGGCGGGTCGCCGATGCCGGAGCCGGCCGACAGCGTCGAGCCAGTCCTCGCCGACAGCGACGGCTCCGCCGAGGACGACTCGGCGGCCCGCGCCGTCTCGTCAGCGAGCTCGATCGCGGCGTTGGGTCGGAGCGGCGACCCGCGGAGATCGGGCATCCAGGCCTACTGGCAGAGCATCGCGCACATCGCGGCGCAAGTGGCCGAGGCGCTGGCCTACGCCCACCAGGCGGGGGTGCTGCATCGGGACATCAAGCCGGGGAACCTGCTCCTGGACACCCGAGGCAACGTCTGGGTCACCGATTTCGGGCTCGCGAAGTCGGAGGACCAGCAGAACCTGACGAACCCCGGCGACGTGGTGGGGACGCTGCGGTACATGGCCCCGGAGCGCCTCGAGGGGCGTTCCGACGCGCGCTGCGACCTCTACGCGCTGGGAGCGACGCTCTACGAGCTGCTGACGCTCAGGCCCCCCTTCGAGGACGTGAGCCGGGAGCGGCTGATCGAGCGCGTGCTGCACCAGGAGCCGATCCCGCCGCGGAAGCGAGATGCCCGCATCCCGCGCGACCTGGAGGTGATCTGCCTGAAGTGCCTGAGCAAGGAGCCGGCGCACCGCTACGGCACGGCGGCGGAGCTGGCCGAGGAACTGCGGCGGTTCCTGGCGGGCGACCCGATCCGCGCACGGCGGGTCTCCGCGATCGAGCGGGGCTGGCGGTGGTGTCGCCGCAACCAGGCCGTGGCGTCCCTCTCGGCGTCGTGCGCGCTGGCGCTGGCCCTGGGCTTCGGCGGTGTGACCTGGATGTGGCGGAAAGCCGAGAGCAACCTCGGTGAAGCCGATCGCCAGCGCAGCCTCGTGGCTCGGACCCGCAACGACTCGCTCCGTCAGGCCGCCGGCCTGCTCCTCGACCGGGGGATCGCCCGGGCCGAGGAGGGGGACGCCGCCGGCGGACTGCACTGGATGCTCGAGGGTCTCAAGGTCGCCCCGGCCGAGGCGGTCGAGCTGCGGCAGGCGATCCGGATCAACCTGGCCGCCTGGAGCGAGCCGGTCTATGGCCTGCGGCAGATCATCCGGCTCGCCCGTCCCGTCCGCGCCTGCACTTCACCCCCGACGGCGAGCGGATCGCGTTCACCTCTGCGGAGCGGCTGGAGTACTTGGATGCGAGGACCCTGCTGCCGACCGGCGAGTCCATCAGCCTCCAGAGCCCGGTCGAGCAGGTCGCCCTGAGCCCCGACGGCAAGATGCTCGTCGCGGGCTACGACCGGGGCGGGGTGCAGCGGTGGGATGTGAAGACGGAGATGCCGATCGGCGCCCCCCTCCCCTCCGGCGGCGCAGAGTGCAGCCTGGCCCTCAGCCCCGATGGCAAGGCCATCCTGATCGGATGTCGGGACGGCACGGCGCGGCTCTGGGACGCGAGGACGGGCGAGCCACTGGGCCCCCCGTTCGAGTCCCGGCAGGCCGTGCTCAGCGTGGCGTTCGCCCCGGACGGCCGCTCGGTCCTCATCGGGACGGCGTCCGACGGCCGGAACGGGACGGCTTCGCTCTGGGACATCGCCACCCGGGCCAGGCTGGCCGGTCCCTTCGCCCACCAGGAGGGCGTTGGGGCCGTCGCGTTCAATCCCGCCGGGGCGACGGTGCTGACCGGGAGCGGGGACGGGATCGTGCAGTTCTGGGAGCGGGAGACGAACCGACCGGCCGGACCCCCGTTATATCATCGGAATGGGGTCGATCACGTCTTCTTCACCCCGGACGGCGCCACAATCCTGACCGTCTCGATGAACGGCCTGTCGGCCTACGCGTGGGAGACGGCGACGGGCCAGCGCATCGGCACGCCCCTCTGGCAGTCTGACCGCATGGATTGCCTCGCGATCGGCCCCGACGGCCGGATGGCCGTAACCGGGGGTGCCGATGCGACGGTGCGGGTCTGGGAGATCGGGCGGGGCCGGTCCCGCCCGCTCGACCGGGTGGAGGGTCGGAAAGGGCCGGTCGACCTCGGCCCGCAGGACGAGCCCAGGCTCCCGGGGTTTTACTTGAAGAAGTCGATCGCGTACAGCCCCGACAGGAAGACCGTGCTCACCAGCGACGGGGGGCGGATCGCGCGGCTCTGGGAGACCGCGACCGGCCGGCCGCTCGGGTCTCCACTGCGCCACGGCCGGGACGTGCGGACGGTGGCCTTCAGCCCGGATGGGACGCGGGTCGCCACGGCGAGCCACGACCCCCCGACAGGACTGATGGACAGCAGCCTGGGCTGCATCCGCATCTGGGATGCGGCCACCGGCCGCTCGCTCGGGCCCCCGATCTGGCAATATCGATGGGTCTCGGCACTGGCCTTCAGCCCCGACGGTCGCGTGCTCGCCTCCGGTGACTACGGCCAGACCGTCCGCTTCTGGGACGCGACGACGGGCCGGCCGGTCGGCGCACCGATCGCCCAGGGGGGCATCGTCTTCAGCCTGGCCTTCAGCCCGGACGGGAAGACGCTGGCCGTGGGGACGGTCGCCCCGGTGGCCGAGGCGCGGCTGTGGGATCTGGCGACCGGCCGCCCCATCGGCCACGCGATGCCGCACGGGAACTGGGTCGTGGACGTCGCCTTCAGCCCGGATGGCCGCGCAGCTCTTGACCCGATCCCATGACAGCACGGCCCGGCTCTGGGATGCCCACACCGCCAAGCCGCTCTCCGAGCCGATGCAGCACCTGGGTCTTCCCGCCGTCGCGTTCAGCCCCGACGGCCGGCGACTGGCCTCCGCGGGCGGCCTCGAGAACGAGGTGCAGATCCGCGACGCCGGGACAGGTCGGCCGTTGCCCGGCGCGACGCTGGGCCACGGCAGCCAGGTGACCGCACTGGCCTTCAGCACGGACGGCCGTCAGCTCGCCGTCGGCTGCAAGGACGGGTCGGCCCGGTTGTGGGACGTCGCCACCGCCAGGCCGCTCGGCCCGGCGATGGTCCAGCGGTCGCCGATCGCCGCGGTGACCTTCACACCCGACGGCCAGGACCTCCTCGCCACCGCCGTGGACGGGACGACACGGTCGTGGCCCGTGCCCGGGCCGCTGGAAGGCGACCTGGATCGCCTCGCCCTCCGGCTCCAGGTCCTCACCGGGATGCAGATGGATGCCGGTCAGCACATCGAGAAGCTCGCCGCCGAGGCCTGGGAGGCACGCTCCCTCCGCCTGAAAGGAGTCGAGGGGACCGTCGCCGGGGCTTACGCGTCCTCGGTCAGCCCGTCCGCTTACCACGACGCGCAGGCGCGAGACGCCGAGCAGGATGGGAATCCGTTCGCGGCGCGGTGGCACCTGGATCGCCTGATCGATCGCCGAGGGATGGTGGAGGACGACGACGGCGTGTCCGTCCGATGGTCGCTCCACGCACGCCGGGCCCGCGCCTGCTCGACCGCCGGCCTGTTCGACGCGGCGGACGCCGATTATCGCCGCGCCGAGGCGCTCAGCTCCCGCGCCGTCATGGTCAACTGGTATCGCCACCGCGTCGCGGATTGCGAGCGGACGGCGCAGTGGCCATCGGCGCTGTGGTATCTCGACCGTTGCCTGGCCGCGGAGCCGACGAACGGGGAGCTGTACGCGATCCGGGCCCGCGTGTTCGGCCGACTCGGCCGGCCGGAGGATCATCTCGCCGATCTGACCAGGGCCGCCGAGCTCGGGGCGGAGGGAGAGACCCTGATCGCCCTCGCGGACGAGCACGCGGCGCTGGGGCGCTGGACCCAGGCGGCGGCGCTGTATACGGAAGCGAGGCGGCGCGGCCCGGTCCCCCTCCCGGCCTGGGTCCGAGGCGCCCTGGTCGACCTGGAATTGGGGGACCGGGCCAGCTATCGTTCGCTGTGCCGTGCCATGATGGAACGCCACTCCAAGGTCGAAACCCCCGAGGAAGCGGAGTTCATCGCCAGGACTTGCGCGCTGGGGGCGGAGTTCGACGGATGACCTCCAGCCGGCGGTCGACCTCGCCGGGCTCGCGGTGGGGCGTTGCGCCATCCCAACGACCCGATTTCCTCTGCACACTGGGGGCGATCCTCTACCGGGCGGGACGGGCCGCGGAGGCTCTGGCGCGCCTGGAAGAATCGGTCGCGGCGAAACAGGGCGGGAGGGCGATCCGGGACCGGTTGTTCCTGGCGATGGCCCAGCATCGGCTCGGCCGCGCCGCCGAGGCGGAGCGAACTTTCGACGAGGCGACGCGGCCGACCAGCAGCCAGGAGGCCGATGACCGCCCGATCTCCTGGCCAGACCGGGTCGAATATGAGGTCCTCCGCCGCGAGGCCGAGGCGCTGATCCTCGGGTCGCGCCGGGACGGCGCGGATCGACCAGGGAAGTAGAGCGGCGCTCTGTCACCCCCGCCGGCGATGGGCCCAAAGTGCGAGCCCGACTGCGGCGGCAGTGCCAGCCAAGAGCAGCGTCGATGGCTCCGGGACGGCGTTCGCGAGGACAAATTCACCGTGATAGGTACCGATCGTCTCGAGGTTTCTGACGAAGGTCGCCCCGGGCGTGGGTGACAGAATCACGGCATAAACCGGGTTCTCGCCGGAGTCGACGACCGTCAGGGCTCCTCCGTCGAGGATCCGACCATCGCTCGAGCTCACGTTGAAGAGGACCTGCGCGAGGTATGTCGCGGGGGTTCCGATGCCGCTGTTGACGATCTCGAAGGCCTGGATCACCGAGTTGTCGGCAACGGGACTGGACCAGCCCGCGTTCGGGACGGCAGGGGGGTGCGCTGATCGTGACGATCGCGCCGACGGTGCCGGGATTGGGCCCGTCACTCCCCTCGATGAAGTTGTAGTTGAGTGAGGTCGGCCCGGCGTGGGCGCGAACCGCCGTCAATGCGCAGCGCGAAGAACAGGACGATTCCCCTGTGACGCATGCACATGATTCAGTCCCCGTGCAGGATGCTGGGTTGTGAACGAGACGATACGGCGCCCGATCGCACGGAGACTTTCCCGGATCGGCGGACGGCAAGAGCCCCGGCGCCGGCCATACCGAGCCCGAGCAGCAGCCAGGAGGACGGCTCGGGAACGCTGCTCAACTGAGCCACGAGGATCACGTCGTTCGCGTATCCGGTCGGGCTGTACTCCACCGTGAAGGTGACATTGCCGAGTTCAATCGTGTTGTCGCGGAACATGCCGCTCAAGCCGCTCGAAGTCAAGATCTCGAAGAGCTCGCCGTTATAGGGCTTGAAGCCGCCGATCAGGCTGAGATCGAGCAACCCATTGTTCAGAGCAGCCGTGCCACCCACGTCCAACTGCGCCAGTCCGTGCAGCGCGTCCGGGCCGCCGATCTGAATGGAAAGATGCGGCACAGATGAGCCCGAGTCCTCCGAGTAGTTGCCGGTGACGGTGAGCATCCCGGCCGTTCCCATCTCGCCCGGCAGGATAACGCCGCCGGAATTGGAGAGGTTGCCGTGGATCGTCCCAAAGCCCTGGAGCGTTCCGCCGTGGAGGATGACCGACTCACCGCCGGAGACGGCGAGGACGCTGCTCGGCGACTCCCAGCGTGGTGGTGCCGCTGTACTGAACGTAGTCGTTCGACCCGCCGACCGTGAACGTGCTGTGGGCGCCGATCGTCATCGCCCCGTAGTTGCTGAACCCGGTGGCGACCGGCAACGTCGTGAGGCTCACCCCATTCTGGATGGTGAGGCTGCCGGTCGCCGAGTTGGTCGAGAGGTTCCCCAGCGCGTTATTCCCGTTCTGGTCGACGAACGTCGGCGCCCCCGCCGAGCCGTCCAGCAGGATGGTCGCGGCATTCGTCACGATATTGTTCAGGAAGCCTCCATTATAGAAGTTCATGGTGCCGCTGAAGATCTCGTAGGTCCCGCCAGTTAACGTCCCGGCGGCGGATCCGGTGCTGTCGAAGTTCGTCAGCGTCGAATTGACGAGACTGAGGGTCGCGCCGGCGTCGGCCCTCAAGATGCCGTCGTTGGTCGTGGGGGCGATATAGATGGAGAGCGTCCCGCCCGGAACGTTGGCGTCGATCGTCCCCTGATTGTTCAAGGTGAGACTATAGATGTACCCCTGGCCGTTGATGGTGCTTTGATTCACCAGGGTGTCGTTGAAAATGCGGGAGCCCTCGATATACGAGTTGGCGTTGTTGAGCGTCACCGCGCCGGTGCCGGAGAGGGTCACCGTATTGGCGTCGGCGTACAGGGTGCTGCCGCCTCCCTTGCCTCCGATCAAGACCGTCCCATTGTTGGTCAGGGTGCCGCCCAGATAGTTGGAGTTGTTCGCATCGATCGAGTAGGTCGACCCGCTCGTGACCGTCACTCCGGAGAGTGAGGTACCGTCGATCCCGTGGATCATCGCGCCGCCGCTGCTGGTCAGGGTGCTGCCGTTGAGCGCGGAGTCGCTGATGATCACCGAGGAGTTGCTGTCGGTCGAGATCGTGCCTCCCTGGCTCATGACCGACGTGTTGTAGATCTCGAGGGTGCCGCCGCCGGTGGCCTGGAGCGTCCCGCCGTTCACGACGGACGCATCGTAAATCCAGAGCGTCCCACCAGCGACATTGGCGTTGACGGTCCCCAGATTGCTCAGGCTAACGTTGTAGATGTAGCCTTGGCCATTGATGGTGCTCTGGTTCAACACGATGTTATTCGTGCCGTTGTAGCCCTCGAGATAGGAATTCGCGTTGCCGAGCGTGATCGCGCCGATCCCCGTGACCGAGAGGGTGGCCGCGTTGTCTGCGTAGAGGGTGGCCGCCTCACCACTCACGCCGACGTTGATCTGGCCGGCGTTGGCAACCGACGTGCCCGCGACGTACAAGTCGACTCCAGCCATGTACAACGAGTTGGGGGCACTGATCGTCAAGTTGCCGATCGTCGCGTTGAAATCGAGCACAACGGAGCTACTCGTGGCCGTCGTGATGGAGACGTTTGCCGTGCTCCCGTTCGGGACGGTATTGGGTGACCAGTTGTTCGAATTGCTCCAGAAAGCGGATGCGCTGCCGTTCCAGGTCTGGCCCCGGACCGCGCCAGGACAGTTCAAGATGAAGCCGGATAAGAGCATGAGCGGCAGGACCCGCGTCAGTCCTCCGGCCGTGGCCTTTCCGTGATTCAGGAACGATCGTCTCATCGTGGTGCCTCCCATGCGTGGATGTGGATCGCGGGATTCAAGGGAACACAAACTGCGCACAGCGATCCCTGCCACCCCACACGAGGGCCTGCGCAGAAACGTCATCTAGACTGGTATGCGCAGACAGCCCGCCTTCCAGCGCGGCCTTTTCGGAATTTTTCTCCCAAAGCACCCAGGCTTCTTTCACGTCAGTGTGACGTACGGATCACCCCGCCAAGGCTTTCGGCATTTTTCTCCCAAGGTGCCCAGTCTTCGCAACCCAGGGCACGGACAAATCAAAGTGACATGGGGACGTGAGGGACCCCGAGCTCAGAATTGGCTGTCGTGGAATGAGACGAAGGCTCCTTGGGATTCCGATGGTGATATCAGGTCCCGTGCTTCTTGCGGCTCAAGTACGCTTCGAGCCAGGCGAGCGGCCGGACGTCACCACGTCGGAGAATCTCCCGCATCTTCTTGCGATGGAGGTCGGCATCGACCCAGACCAGGGACCCGATGACGATCATCGTCAACATGGGCACGGCGACCACGATGCCAGCCAAGGGCGGACCAATGAAGCCGCTCAGGGCGATCACGAACGCGGAGAGGATCGCCACACCCGCGTTCAGGATGATGAGGTCCTTGATCCGATGCCGGAACATGGTCCCCTCCTTCGATCTGGGCAGTCGGGTCAACCTCTCGTGGGTTGAGCTTCGCTCACCGATCCGGGGCCGGCTCTTTCTTCGCGCCGAGCCGACGAAGCCGGCAAGCCGCGTCTTGCGCCTCGGCCGCATCCGCGAAACGATCGAGGATCTGGTGGTAAACCTTCGCCGCGGCATCGATCCTCCCGGCATCCTCGAACCGGCCGGCCAGCGTGAGGAGGAGCGATGCCCGGGAAACCGGCTCGGATGGTGAACTCGACTCGAAGAGACGCGTTCGCGACCTGGGTGGAGACGGGTGGTCCTCTAGAAAAGCCGGGACCGGCATCCGTGGGTCAACCGGCGGAAGCCCGGTCGGCCTCTGGTATTGCGGCCGAGGTTTCGTCGGATTCTGAAGGCCATACCAGGTTCCCTTTTTCCTGCGGTACAAGTAAAGTTCGACCAGGGCTACCGGCCCGACGATCACCAACATCGTGGCCGGCAAGACGATCAGGCTGGTAGTCAACGCGCGAGCCAAGAGAGTGTTCTTGCTCAAGAGCTGGCTCATGGCCATCCCGAGGCCGAGGGAAAAGGCCATCACCGCATTGAGGATCATCAGGTCCCTGATCCGATACCGGAATCTGGGCTTCTTCCGATCTCCTGACATCGGATGTCTCCTCTTCAGTGCGGCTCGTCGAGCATGGACCAGAGCGTCGGCTCCATGGCGTCGGCCCAGATCCGGTAGCCCTTGGGGCTCAGATGGAGGAAGTCCGGCATGATCTCCCGGGAGATCGTACCGTCCTCGTTCAGGAACGCCTTGCCGATGTCGAGGTACTTGACGTGGCGGCCGTCGTCGAGCCCGGCGATCTTCGCATTGACGGTGCCGAGCTTCTCCCGCGTTTCGTTGGGCTTCTCACCGCGCGGGAAGATGCCCAGGAGCAGTATCCGGGCCTTGGGCAATCGGTGCCGTAGCCCCTCGACGATCGCCGTGACGCCCTGGGCGATCTCGTCGGTCGTCGCATTATCGGCGTTATTCGTGCCGATCATGAGCACGACAACCTTGGGCTCGATGCCGTCGAGCTCACCGTTCTGGATCCGCCAGAGGACGTGCTGGGTCCGATCGCCGCCGATGCCGAAATTGGCCGCGTTCCGGGGCCCATAGAACCGCTTCCAGACTTCATTATCATTCCACCCTTGCGTGATCGAATCGCCGAGGAAGAGCAAGTCTACGCCCCCCTTCTTGCGCGCTGGAGGAACCGCTGGTGCAGTTCTGCGGGCGCCCCCTCGCGTGGTTGGGGGTTCACCGTATCGGGCCCCTGCGCAGGCCGGCAGTCCGGTCGCCAGCAGGCAAACCACTCCGATTACGCGAAACGTGACATGCTTCCCGTCCGGGCGCGTCGTCATGGCAGTCCCCTCGAATGGCCGGACACCCTGCGGGTGCCAGGACTCGGTATTCGCGACAAGTCTGTGGACCTCAATGTACTCCAGCGGAACCGGTCGATCCAGCGTCTCCACCGAGCACTGACCACTGGCCATGCGGGTTGGCTTCGCTTAAACTCGCTATCTCCGCGGCACTAACAGCGACGTTTTCCCCGGGAGAGACGACCGGCTCGGACGGAGCCTCGCCCTCCCACAGAAAAGGACCTACGATCCATGGATCGCCTGCGCACACTCGTCTCCTGGGGCATTCTGGGGATGGCGTTGAACGGTCTGGCGACGACTTCGGCCCTGGCCGGCGAATGGGTTTCACTCTTCGACGGCAAGACCCTGAGCGGCTGGACGACCGTCGATGGCACCCCGGGCGGGTGGAAGGTCGAGGACGGGGCTCTGACTTGTTCGGGGAGGGCCTCGCACCTGTTCAGCCCGCGCGGAGACTACAAGAATTTCCGCTACCGCGCCGAGATCAAGATCAACGACAAGGGCAATTCCGGGATGTACTTCCGGACCAAGAAGGAGCGGGGCTTCCCGCACGGGTACGAGGCCCAGATCAACAGCACCCACGGGGACCCCGTCAAGACCGGCTCGCTCTACAATCACAAGCCGGTCAAGGAAATCCTGGTGCCCCCCGATACCTGGTTCACCCAGGAGGTCGAGGTGGTCGGCGATCACATCGTCATCAAGGTCAACGGCAAGACCACGGTCGATTACGTGGACCCGAAGAACAGTTTCACGGAAGGCCACTTCGCCTTCCAGCACCACGACCCCACGTGCCATGTCGCCATCCGGAAGATCGAGGTCATGGAGCTCGATGCGAAGGGGAACTGATCGCGGGTGCGCGTGAGGGAACATCGGCCCCTGGGGCGCCGCGTCCGACAGGACCGCCCCAGGGCCGCGGGTGTCCGGAGGAGCGACGAGGCTCGGGGATTGGACCGGGGAACGACGCAGGGGTCCATGTCACTGGCTTGATCGGAGTAAGGGTAGATCATGGCAAATCTGTGGGCACGAAAGTCGATAGCCGCGCTCAAGGCCGAGGCGGCCGAGAGTAACGAGCACACTCTGCAGCGGACACTTACCGGCACGAACTTGATCATGCTCGGGATCGGCGCCGTCATTGGCGCCGGCTTTTTCGGGCTGACCGGAGAGGCCTCGGCGAAGTTCGCCGGGCCGGCCATCTCGATCTCGTTCATCCTCGGCGGGATCGTCTGCGCGTTCGCCGGCCTGTGTTACGCCGAGATGGCCTCGACGGTCCCGGTCGCCGGCTCGGCCTACACCTACGCGTACGCGACCATGGGCGAGTTCATCGCCTGGCTGATCGGCTGGGATCTGATCCTCGAATACATGGTCGGCGCCACGACGGTCGCGATCAACTGGTCGGGCTACGTCGCCAGCTTCCTGCACGATCGCGGGATCGACCTGCCCGCACGGTTCCTCGCCTCGCCCGGCACGGTCATGGTCCAGGTCCCCGACGAGATCGCCGCGCAACTCCACCTGCGACACGGCTGGTCGATGCTGGATTCGGTCAAGGAGCGGCTCCTGGAAGCGGGCTTCGATTTCTCGAGCTATCCCCAGGTCACGGCCATCATCAACATGCCGGCCATGGTCATCGTCGCGCTCGTCACGGCGCTGCTGGTCTTCGGCGTGAGCGAGTCGGCGCGGGTCAACAATGTCATCGTCTTCATCAAGGTCTCGATCCTCGTCCTGCTGATCGCACTCGGGCTCCCCATGATCAACTCGGCGAACTGGGGCGGCCCCTTCATCCCGCCTTCGGAAGAGTGGTTCCATTACGGCTGGAGCGGGATCTTCCGTGCCGCCGGCGTCGTCTTCTTCGCCTACATCGGCTTCGACGCCGTCTCGACGACCGCCCAGGAGGCCAAGAATCCCCAGCGCGACATGCCGATCGGGATCATCGGCTCGCTGATCATCTGCACGATCCTGTACTGCGTCGGTGCGCTGGTGCTGACCGGCGTGGTGAACTACAAGCAACTGCACGTCCCCGACCCGGTCGCCGTGGCCACCGACGCCATGCAGAAGCCCTGGCTCTCGTTCTACGTCAAGATCGGCGCCATCGCGGGGCTCAGCTCGGTCATCCTGGTCATGCTGATGAGCCAGCCGCGGATCTTCTACGCGATGTCGAAGGACGGCCTCCTGCCGCCGATCGTCGCGAAGATTCATCCTCGGTTCCGCACGCCGTACATCACCACGATCATCACCGGCCTGATCGTGATGACGGCGGCGGGCCTGGTGCCGCTGAGCGTCGCGGGCGAGCTGACCTCGATCGGGACGCTCTTCGCCTTCGCGGTCGTCTCGGGCGGCGTCCTCTACCTGCGGATCACCCAGCCGGACGTCGAGCGTCCATTCAAGGCCCCGGCCATCTGGTTCACGGCGCCGATGGGAGTCATCACGGCCTTCATCCTGATGGTCACGCTACCGCGGGACACCTGGATTCGACTGGTAGTCTGGATGGTCATCGGACTGGTGATCTATTTCCTCTACGGTGCCAATCACAGCGTGCTGGGGGCGGGCAAGCCGGCCCGGCCGGTCGACGACCTCGCGACGTCCGCCGCGGGCAGGGTCAACTGAGAGGGTGTACGAGGAGCCGCGCAGGCGGCTGGTAGGGTGCGCCGTGAGCACCGAAGCGCAAGCCCCGCCCCCGGTGCTCTCGGCGCACCCTACCAGGTCTCCAGGTGGGGTTTCTGGGGCTCACCCGTTTCGTTTCAGGACTTCGGCGTGCCCGTCCCGGCGGCGGCGGGCACGGCGGGCACGGCGGGCTGAGACTGAGGCGGACCGAACAGGTCCTTCGGCATCGGCTTGACGTCGATCTTGGCCTCCTTGCGTTCCGCGGTCACCAGGTTCTTCTGGAGCTCGGCATCGAAGGCATTCCGGATGTAGACCTTGTACTGCTCGAAGTCGGGCAGCTTGCCTTCCTTGCGGTCGGTGACCTGGATCAGGTGGAGGCCGTAGGGTGTCTCGACGGGTTGGGAGATCTCGCCCTTCTTGAGCTTGAACGCCGGCACGGCGAATTCCTCGACGACCGTGCCTTCGATCGGGAACCAATCGAGCTCGCCCCCCGCGCCGCCCTCGTTGTGCGGATCGACCGAATACTTGTTCGCGGCCTCGGCGAACGTCAACTTGCTCTGAAGGATGTCATTCCGGATGCCGGCCAGCCTCTGCCGGATCTTTTCCTTCTCGGCCTCGCCGGCCTTGGGATCCACCCTGAGAAGGATGTGGCTGGCACGGACGAGCGTCCCGCTGAACCGGTCGCGATTGCCGTTCAAGTATTTCCGGAGCTCGGCGTCGGTCCCCCTCACGTTGGCATACTCCTTCCATCGCATGCGGTCCTCGGTCTTCTTGCGGAGTTCTTCCAGCGAGGTGCCGGTTGCGTTGAGGAAGGTGGGCAGATCCTGTCCCTGCTTCTTGAGTTGCTCCTTGAACAGATCGAGCTGCTCTTCGAGCTTGGCCGAGGGTACGGGGACGTTCTGGCTCGCCAGGAAGTGGTTCAGCATCGCGTCGTTGGCCATCATGTCCATGGCCTGACGATAGATGGCCTCCGGCTCCTCACCGGCCGGCAGGGAGAAATTCCTCAAGAGGCCCACGAGCTCTCCCCGGGTGATCTTGGTGGTTCGGTTGCGACTGGTCACGGTGGCCAGCACGTCATTCGTACGGGGGTCGACCGGGACGCCGCCGACGGCACCCGGGCCGGAAGGCGCCGCACCCTGCGGCACGGTCGGATCTTGCCCCTTGCCCACGGCCGTCATGCCCAGGACAATCACGGTCAACAGGCCGGTTCGAGCGATTCGAGACATCGAGCATTCTCCCTGTCGGAAAATCGAAATCAGTCCCAAGCCTTCGGTCGGGATGGACGAATCCTTCTCGCATGATTGCATTGTTCGGGTGGTGATGATGACCCGATTCTCAGAATTATACGGGTTTTGGCGAATCTCGCCGCGCGACTTGGTCGAGATTCCCTCACTGGAGGCGTCGCCGGCACGGCAAGAGGGCTCGGCCGGCCCTGGCGGAAACCACGCATTGACCCGAGACGTCTCGAGCGGGATGATCGACTGATGCGATTCACGAAGATGCATGGGATCGGCAACGATTACGTCTACGTTTCCACCTTCGACCAGAAGGCGCCGGCCGAACCGGCCAAGCTGGCGGTGGCGGTGAGCGACCGCCATTACGGGATCGGGGGCGACGGCCTGATCCTGATCATGCCCTCCGAGCAGGCCGATGCGCGGATGCGGATGTTCAACGCCGACGGCTCCGAAGGCGAGATGTGCGGCAACGGCATCCGTTGCGTCGCCAAGTATCTCTACGATCACGACGTCGTGCGGAAGGACCGGCTGAGGATCGAGACGGGTCGGGGCGTCCTCACGCTCGACCTGGAGGTGGACGGGAAAAAGGTCCGCCGCGTCCGCGTGAACATGGGCACGCCGATCCTCGACCCGGCGCGGATCCCGACCCTCCTGACCGGCGAGCCACCGATCGATGCGCCAATCGCGATCGACGGCCAGACGTTCGCCGTGACCGCCGTCTCCGTGGGCAACCCGCACGCGGTGATTTATGTCGATGATGCAGGGGCATTCCCGCTCGAAACGATGGGGCCGCGGATCGAGAATCACCCGGCGTTCCCGAGGCGCGTGAACGTGCATGTCGTGCAGGTCTCGAGTCCGGACGAGGTCACGATGCGCACCTGGGAGCGCGGCTCGGGAATCACCCTGGCCTGCGGCACCGGCGCCTGCTCGGTCTGCGTGGCCGGCGTGGTCACCAGGCGCTCCGGCCGCACGATCCTGGCCCACCTGCCCGGCGGCGACCTCGAGCTGGAATGGCCCGACGACCACGCGCCGGTCTACATGACCGGACCGGCCACCGAGGTCTTCTCCGGCGACTGGCCGGACGGATCGCTGTAGGGTGGAGCGGTCTAGCTCAGCGCCCTATCGAAGGTGACGCCCCCATCGACCGGACGTCCCTCGACGTCGAGCAGGCCGGCGGCCCAGACCGTGAGTCGGATCCGCTGATTCCGCGCCAGGCGAACACTCGGCGTCAAGGTCACGGTGAAGTTCGTCGCGTTGTAGCTGGCGCTGGCCAGCGGCACCGGCGTGCTCGGTCGCTTCCTCTTGCCGATCGTCGTGACGCCGAAAACGCCGGGATTCTGGACATCCGCCGCATCCAGCGCCCCACTGAAACGCACGATGATCACCTCGGTGTTCTCGTGCTTGACCGTCTTGAGCGAGGCGCCTCGAACCTTCACCAGCGGGCCGGGGCTGGGTGCGGGCGTCGGCAGGGGCGTGAACGTGGTCGTCGGGGTCGGAGTGGGCGTGGGCGTGGGATTGCCGTTGCCGTTGGGAACGGTGAGGCCCGTGATCTCGCGGATCGCATCGTTCCCGGCGTCGGCGATGAACAGGTCGCCGTGGGAGTCAAGTGCCAGTCCGAAGGGATCGGACAACTTGGCATCGATCGCCGGCCCGCCGTCGCCGGTATAGCCCGGGTAGCCGTCGCCGACCACGGTCGTGATGATCCCCGTGCTCAGGTTCACCTCGCGGATCGCATTGTTGCCGTTGTCGCTGATGAACAGGTCGCCATGAGTATCGACGGCGACTCCCCAGGGAGAAATCAGATCGGCGTCGATGGCTGGCCCTCCATCACCGCTGTAGCCGAGCATGCCAGTCCCCGCGACGGTGGTGACCAAGCCGCTGCCGGCGTGCAGTTCGAGGACCTTATTCTCAGTCGGGCTGGCGATGAACAGGTCGCCCTGCGGATCTCGCGCGATGCCCGCAGAGGGACCGATCTGAGTCATTCCGGCGCCGCCCGCGACCGTGGTGATGATGCCCGTGCTCGCATTCACCTCGCGGATCACGTGGTCGGATTCGTCGGAGATGAACAGGTTGCCCTGGGCATCCAGCACGACGTCATAGGGCCGGTACAGATAAGCCTGGTTCGCCGGCCCGCCATCGCCGCCGTAGCCGAATTCGTAGGGCATGCCCGCATACGTGGTGATGATGCCCGTGCTCGCGTTCACCTCGCGGACGAGTTCTTCTTCAAAGTCGGCGATGAAGAGATTGCCATTGGCAGCGACGGCGACCCCCTGGGGCAGATCCAGGAAGGCGCCGGTCGCGGGCCCACCATCACCAATGCTGGCCGATGTGCCGCCGCCGCCCGCCACCGTGGTGATGATGCCCGTGCTCGCGTTCACCTCGCGGATGACCCCGTTCGCGGTATCGGCGATGAAGAGGTTGCCGTGGGAGTCTACCGTGAGGCCCCCGGGAAAATTGAGCTCGGCGGCGGTCGCCTGACCCCCATTGCCGGTATAGCCCGAGACCCCATCGCCCGCGACCGTCGTGATCGTCGTGCCCGAAAGCAGAGCCCTCACTTCGAGCCCGACCACCATCGGCCGGAACCGGCATGACCCGTCCCGGCGGCGCCGGCCCGGGTTTTGCCGGCCCGAGACCGAGTGATACGACGGCAGGCTCAGGGACGAATCGGATCGCCAGGATGCCATGTTCCACTCCGCCAAACGAGGTGGCCATTCGACGTGAGAAGCATTTGCCGGGTAACGATCAATAATGCACGGGCATTAGTGAGATTGCAAGTGGCCGGGTCTCCATCGCCCACCCATGTTCCCTTCACCCCTGGGAGTGATCACCGGCCACTCCGATCGCAGGATCCTGGCCCACCTGCCCGGCGGCGACCTCGGGCTGGGATGGCCCGACGACCACGCGCCGGTCTTCATGACCGGACCGGCCACCGAGGTCTTCTCCGGCGAATGGCCCGGCTGAGCGGGGCCTTCCTCCGACCGCCCCACTCATACAGAGTCCGCGCCGCTGCCGGGGTAATCGCTCATACAAGCCTTCCGTTTCTCATTCTCTCGGTTCCCCATTCCGTCGCATGTCCCGCCCTCCCTCGGGGGGGGTCGTGGCGGAGAACGGCCGGAGCACGAGACAGTCCAGCCCCCAGGAGTAGCCCCGGGATTCTTCGGCCTTGCCGACGACCTCGAGCCGGAGCGTTGCGGTCCCCTTCCGGAGGTGAGCCGTGCCCAGCTCGACGGCGACGGGGGATGGAGTCGCGTCCAGGATCGCGTAGGATCGGGGATCGGGACCGAGGCGGAATCCGTCGAAGGGCACGCCCTGCGGCCGGCCGTCGAGCGCGAGCCGCACCACCCCGTATCCTGGGGCCGCGATCAGGTAGGCCACGACGCGATAGGTCCCGTCGGCGGGCACGGGCAGGGCCAGTTCGACCCAATCGCCGGGCTGGCGCGGGTTGCCGATCAAGATCGCGTCGCCGCTCCACCTTCCGACATGGCGCTTCTCGGGGAGGGCTTGCGGAGCGACTTCGAACGGCCCGCTCGACTTCAGCACCTTGAGGGCTTCGCCTTCCATGGCCCCCTCGACCCTCCAGGGCAGGCGATCGAGGATCGCCCGGAAATCGGCCCGCGGCTTCAGGAAGGTGAAGCCCGAGTTCTCGGCGATGAGGTCCCTCCGACGAAAACCCCGGCTGACGGCCTTCCGCAACAGCTCGATAGCCCGATCCGCGTCGCGGGTGGACTGCGGTCCGTCATCGCGGCCGGACGCGGCCAGGAGGGCGTGGATGCCGGCGATCCTGAAGAGCGGGACCGCACCCTGGTCCATCGGCTCCCGGAGGCCCAACGCCTGGGCGGCGCTGGCGGATCGCTCCGCGCCTGCGGGGCTCGTTGCGGTCTCGGGCGGGAGGAGGATCTCCCCACCCACGGCGAGGCCGCGATCCACATCCCTCAGCGCCTCGGCCCGGCGGCCCAGCTCCGCCAGGAACGCGCCACGCTCCGCGAGGAATACGACGAGATTCACCCGGGCGTCCCGATCGCGGGGGTCGCGGGCCAGCCAGGCCTCGGCCCTTATGACGCGCCGGTCGCAGATCGGTAGGGCCTTGGCCTGGATCAGCCGCGCGGCATCGCCCGGGTGGCCCTCGGCATGCGCCGGGTGGCCTGGGCCCTCCTCAGGTCGAGGAGGTTATCCATGATCGAGTGAGGGGTCGTAGGTAAACCGGCGCAACTGGACGGCGAGCTTGGCCAGAACCGCCTGGGTCACATCCTGGGCGTCTGCATCCTGGAGTCGCCAGGCGCGGCACCACGCGTAGATCTTCGCGGGGTGTGACCGACGATTGATGTAGCATATTATCGGAAACCGCCCAGGGTTCAGGCTGCCACCGGAAACCCGCAGCGGTCGATCTTCGACCAGAACTGGTCCCACCTCCCCGTCGTGTGGTTCAAGCAGCGTAGACTCAGCACCGCCGCCGCTCCCGACTCCTTCCATTTCATCCCCGAACCGCAGAGACGTTGCTTCACGATCACCTTGCAGGCGGCTTCGGTCACGCCACTGCCGATCGGCTCGTTGTTGGCGACCCGCGCCGCATAGTCCATCCGTCCCGCGGTCGATTGGTTGGTGAAGTAGGTGATGGCTCGTTGTACGTCCTCATCATCCTTGGCCCACGGCCGCACTTTCGCCAGCGACTTCAATTGCTTGAGGATCGTGGCCGCGCCTCCGGGTTCGTGCTTCAACGTGTGACAGCTCGCCTCCGTCCACGACCGACGCGTCGCGGGCTGGCCCCGGTACAGCACCGCCGCCGCCTTGCCCAGATACTCCGCAGCATGCCAGAAGTCCACGACCTGAGTGTCAGTGTACCGTCGGAGGAATTCCCAGTTCCCCTTGGCTCCGTCGGCGATCCCGGCGTAGTGG
This sequence comes from uncultured Planctomycetota bacterium, assembly GCA_963845755.1. GTDB lineage: Bacteria > Planctomycetota > Planctomycetia > Isosphaerales > Isosphaeraceae > CAWJTV01. The sequence continues at coordinate 241,461 of CAWJTV010000027.1, read as the reverse complement.
GCCTGAGGATACTTCGCCTTCACCTGGGACACCTCCGCCTCCAAGCGACCCAGGAAGGTCGCCTTGCCGTACTCGGGCGTCGCCGCCAGGTAGATCGTGTGCTGCCGCTGGCCCGCGCCGTCGTAGAAGCTGATCGTCCCGACCATCGTCTCCCGCCAACCGTCCTCGCACATCAGCACGCAGGTCCCGTCCAAGCTGAGGGCCACGGTCGTCGGGGGCGTGTCCATCGTGGGGAGGTGGTAACTCCAGTCTTCCTCCTTGACCAGCGCCACGGCGGCCACCGCGTCGGCGACGTCCTGGATCAGGCAGCGCGAGACGTCCCGGCCGTGGTTGTCGCGCAGATCGCGCCGGACTCGCGCCGAGCCGAATTCGGCGTACTTACTCGCGACCATCTTGGCGAACTTAGGGGTGGAGCTGACGATGATCCGGGCGTCACGATCCAGGGGGCAGTAGGTGGCTCCGCCCTGGGGACTCTGGTAGACGTGCCGTTGGACCGTGGCCATGCCATAGGGCGTCTGGTAATCCTTGGAGGACTGACCCTTGCTGGTCAACGTGACCGAGCCGACGGTGAGGGGAGAGCCGTCGGTGTCGAATTGCCGCAGTCCTTCCTCAGTGGCCAGGACACCGGCGGCGTTGAGTTGGTCCTGGAGCGTTTCCTCGAACTCGAGCATCGAGCGGTGGTAGGGGATGGTGATCTGGACGGTGAAACCCGCCTCAGTGCGGCTGATGATCTGTGCGGACATCGTCGGGCCTCCGTGAAGAGAGAAGAGAATCCCCCAAAATCTTACTGAGAAAGCTCCTCAAACTCTACATCAATCGTCGGTCACACCCTCTTCGCGCCATAGCGGTCGACGAACTCTTCCCAGGCGGCCTGATCCGACGGGTGGCGACCCAGGCGGAACAGCAGGCTGACATCCGTGTTCGAGCCATCAGATTTCAGCATGATGGTGATCGGAATCAAGAATTGTCGTGCATCCCTCGGATCGCATCGCGACGTTGCGGCAATCCAGCGAACTCACCTCTACACCCTGGGGTGGTCCGCTTTTTTCTGCGCGCTTATAGGTTTCATCGCCGATAGGAGTAACTCATTCCGATCGGTACCCCAACGATAGCGGTGGACCTTTCGGGTTGCAAGCGTGCACTCCCACTCGTTCATTGCTGGGCGTTAACGGTCCTGGCCTCGCCGATTCCCGTCATTACGATCCCGCGGTTTTCTCCGAAGCCGTTGACCCGAATCGAGGACATGCTCACCCTCCCGGATTCATTGATCCGGGGAGATCAGGAATCGCGCCTGCCCACCGAAACTCGGCTCCACTCCCAGCGGAGGTCCGCGCGGTTTTTTCGCCGCGCTTATAGGTTTCGTCGTGGACAGGGGTAAATGACCTGGATCAGTAACCCGACGATCGCGGCGACACTTCCGGGAAGAGACCCAAGTTGTGTGTTCTCCGTCTCGAGAATCGCACAACGCTGTCGAGGTGATGACTCATCGAATGGGGTCGCCCCTGGATAACAAGGGCTGCCGAAGCAGCCCCTGGCAGTTCGCATCGGGATCGATTTGATGAGAGGCCCCGGCGGTTTCGTCGAGGGAATCCCCTCGAGCAGGCCCCAGGTTTACCGGCTCGAAGGGCTGGTTTCTCCGTGTGCGAGCCGATCCTGTCGAATGCCACCAAGGAGTAACTTATCCATGAATATCTCCCGTGCAAAGTTCCTGACACTGACACTGTCACTGGCATTGCTGTTAGTGGCGATCGTGACCCCGGCCCAGGCCGGCTTTACCATCCAGCAGGGGTTCGCGATCGGCCCCAACGGGGCCAGCGGCTCCCCGAGCTTCCCGACCTGGCAGCTCAATGCAATCCAGGGAATCACCAACGGCTTCACCGCCGTCGGCAACCCCGCGACCGACCCGACGGCTTTCCAAACGGTCACGTCCACCAACGTCCGGGACATCATTCCCACCGGCGACTTCACCTCCTGGAACGGCCAGGCCAACCCGACCGGGGCGTTCGCCAACGAGCTGGGAAACCTGCTCTACGCGCCCGTCCACATCTCCGGCAACGGGACGCTGTTCAGCCTCTCGCAGGTCGTCTTCACGGGCGTCAGCAGCGACATGCCCGGCAACCCCGCCGGCTCGCTGCTCGGCAACGTGACCGACCTGAGCAACTTCAACTACAGTGCGGGCCGCGTCGGGGTGATCGACAACGCCGACGGAACGAAGACGTACATCACCAGCGGCTCCCCGGACCAGTTAGTCAATGAGCTGATCTACCGCGGGGTCGGCAGCTTCCGACCAGATCCTCATGGTCGGCGGGACGGGCATGACCGGGCAGCAACTGCTCGACCAGGAGGTGGCGACGCTCAGCTCGTTTGGCCCGCTGACCTTTAGCGGCACCTACTCGATCTATAAGGACTCGACGAGCCGAGATCCCGGCTCGCTGTTGTTCTCCCAGACGGCCATCCTGACCCTGTCGGTACCGGAGCCATCGAGCTTGTCCCTGTTGGGTCTGGGTGTGCTGGGGACTCTGGCCGCGGCTTGCCGCCGCCGGCATCTCCGCGCCATCCGACACATGAAGCCGGTGGGTTCGGTGGTCGACGACACGCTCGTCTCTTTCCGCCCTCGGTGATCCATTCGCGGCGAAATCTCAAGTCGAAACGAATTTGAGTCGTGCGATGACCGATCCATTGACTTCGGAAGAACGGCTCGGTGCACTGGACAACGACTTCGTGGAGAAGCCGGCACGGAGACGAGCGCCCTCGGTCGAGGGCCACGCGGCGGCCCACGCCGACGTGACCGCCGAGATCCATCGGACGATCCCCTCGGCGCAGAAGACCGGGGAGTCCGAGCCCGACTCGGTTGACGTCACCGGCGACTTCGACGCCACGGCGGTGGTCGTCCGCGGTGCGCGGTTGGAGCGGCTGGGCGACTTCCGCGTCCTCCGCGAGGCCGGCCGCGGCGGCATGGGGGTGGTCTACGAGGCCGAGCAGCAGTCGCTCGGCCGGCGGGTCGCGCTCAAGGTCCTCGCCGCCCACACCATTCCCGACCCGGCGCAGGTGAGGCGGTTCGAGCGCGAGGCCCGCGCGGCGGCCCAGTTGCACCACACCAACATCGTGCCGGTCTTCGGCGTCGGCGAGCAGGATGGGCTGCACTACTACGCGATGCAGTTCATCCCGGGCCTCGGACTGGACAATGTGATCGACGAGGTCAAGCGGCTCAGGTCCTCGACGTCAACCTCCGCTCCCGCCGGAGCCCCGCCGCCCGAGCTCGGGGAAGACCCGGTGGGGATCGCCACCACGGCCACGGGGATCGCCCGGTCGCTCGTCACCGAACAGTTTGTTCCGACCACTCTGCTCACCGATGGGCCCTCCTCCAGCGAGGCCTCGCAGCCGGACGAACCGGAAATGACGTTTCATTCCCCCCGACGGATGGTCGTAGCCACCGAACCGGCTTCGAAGGGCAGAATCGGCCCGTCGGACCTGGGGTCCGACGCCCGTTATTGGCGGAGTGTGGCGCGGGTCGGCCTCCAGGTCGCCGGCGCCCTGGAGTACGCCCACACCCAGGGTATCTTACACCGCGACATCAAGCCCTCCAACGTCTTGCTCGACGCCCAGGGGACCGCGTGGGTTGCCGACTTCGGCCTGGCCAAGGCCGTCGAAGGAGACGACCTGACGCACACCGGCGATATCGTGGGCACGATCCGCTACATGGCCCCGGAGCGGTTCCACGGGCGGTGCGACGCGCGGTCGGACGTCTACGCCCTGGGCCTGACCTTGTATGAGATGGTGGCGCTGCGCCCGGCATTCGAACAGGCGGCGCGCCAGGCGTTGATCCGTCAGGTGATGGAGGAAGAGCCGGCCCGACTGCGGAAGCTGAGTGTCACGCTGCCGCGCGACCTGGAGACGGTGGTGCAGAAGGCAATCGCGCGGGACCCGGCGGGCCGGTACGCGACGGCCGGGGCGCTGGCCGAGGACCTGGCACGGTTCCTGGATGGCAAGCCGATCCGAGCCCGGGATACCGGGGTGCTGGAGAGGTGCTGGAAATGGGCACGGCGCCGGCCGGCGATCGCCGCGCTGCTGGCCGGCCTGGCTGTTGCCATCGTCACGGGCCTGATGGCCGTGACCTGGCAGTGGCGCGCCGCGGTGGCAGCCCGGGATGGGGCGAGGCGGACGCTGAAGATGGCCAATGAGGCGGTCAATACCTACTACAAGGAGGTCAGCGAGGAGCACCTCCTCAATGAGCCCGGGATGCAGCCCCTGCGGGAACGGCTCCTCAGGCTCTCGCTCCCCTACTACAAATCCTTCGCGGAACAGCAAACCAACGATCCAGGGCTCAGGGTTCAACTGGCCAACGCCTACTTCCGATGGGGGACAATCACCGGAGAGATCGGCTCGAAGGAAGAAGCCAAGCGGATCCTGTCGACCGCCATCGGGCATTTCCAGGCCCTCCTCGTCGCGGATCCGACAAACCTCGAGGTCCGCATCGGCCTGGCCCGAAGCTGCCAGGCGTTTGCCCTCGAGGCAGTTTTCTCCAACCAGTCCGGAAGAGAGCTCTCGAACGGCCCGGCTCGCCGCCGAACTCTGGGCAGAGGTCATGCGGGTCAGACCGGACGACCCAGAACCAGGTCGTTGTCTCGGGCGAAGTCATGACATCGCCGGCGTCGGGCGAGCGAGATGGCCGGGGACAATCTGGGCTCCAAGGCGCGAGTTCGAGAAGGCCGTCGAGGTCCTGAGCGACGCCGCAAGACGCTCGCCCGCCGACTTTGAGACGCGGCGAGTCCTGGCCCGAGCGCTGAATAACCTCGGTGTTCTCTTTCGGAACGAGGACGACCTGGCCGCTGCCGTGCGGACGAATCAGAAGGCTCGCGAATTGCTCGCGCCACTCCTGGAAGACCGTCCCAACAGTACAATCTTGCGGAAAGAAATGGCCCGTGACTTGCGATTTCTTGGGCAAGTCGATCTGGAGCTCGGTGCCCTCACCTCAGCGGAAGCCGACCTCGAACAAGCCCGCCGAGCTCATCGGGGATGTGGTCCGGAGATAACCCCAAGGTCATCGAATTTCGTCACATCCAAGGGGAGATCGCCTTTTACCTCGGCCAGGTCTGGGCCGAGCAAGGGCGGACGACCCGGGCCAGGGCGGTCCTCCAGCCAGGCGATCGCCCTGCATCGGGAGCAACTGCGGCTGAACCCCACCTCATCCGAGTTCGCGATGTGCCTCGCCGAGTCCGACTCCTTCCTCGCCGGGCTCGAGCGGGAGACCGACCACTTCGACCTCGCGGAAAATGCTTGCGAGGAAGCCCTGGGTATCACAGATCAGGATCGACGCGAACCGGTGCCACACCTGAGCTGCCACGCCATCCATTTCCATACCGTCGTCGAGTCGTTCCGGCTCGCGGCCCGGACGGGTGAATCGCTGTCAAGCCGAGCCAGCACCCTCCGCACTCTCCTCCAGGACTCGGAGGAGAAGTCGCCAGGCGGACGATTGACCCGAGCGGACCGGTGCCTGGCCGCCGAGGGATACCTGGCACTCGCGGAGGTTGCAGCAAGGTCGGGCTCGACTCCGGAAGTCCTGGTGGCACTCCGCAACGCGGATAACATCCTCGACGTCGTGCTCCGCGCGAGGCCGGAACAACCCCGGTTGAGGAATCTGAAGGCGACGATCGAGATGATGCGAGGTTCCGCGCTCGCCGGCGCCGGCAGGGCGAGAGAGGCCGCGGCCGCGGCGGAACGCGCCCTGGCCATCGAGGAGAAACTCGCCGTCGAGGACCCCTCGTACTCCTACGATCTGGCCTGCGCCCTGGCCCTCCAGGCCCGGCTCGACCCTGCCTCGCCAGGACCGCCGGCGGCCGCTGTCGCGGCACTCCGCAAGGCCGTCGAGGCGGGTTTCGACAACGCGTACAAGCTCGGCACCGACGAACACCTGGCACCGCTTCGTGCGCGGGACGACTTCCGTGAGCTGATTCGCCTCGCGAGGCAGAACTCGGTAGCCCTCGATCACGCCAGCAGCGTCAAAGTTATCGATGCAAAATAATAAACATTATAATATCAATTCGAGAAGGAGTCCGGCCCATGTGCGACAGACGCTGCCAACGGTCCCTCGCCTTGCTCATGGGAGCGTGTCTCCTCGCCGGCTGCGGGCCGGAGGGGGCCGGCTCGATCAAAGTGGACCGCACGGACCTGGCCGTCCGCAACTTCAAGACGTTCGAGGACGCGAAACGGCCGAAGTCGGCCAGGGACGCCAGTAAGCCGGCCAGACCAAAGAGCCGGGCCGGGTCGGATTACCGATGAGGAGAACATCCTCGCCCCTGGGGACGCCACTCGCTGATGTCAGCCGGTGGGCTTGGAAGGGGACACTCTTGCCGGATGAGATTCCCGATGAAGACCAAGACCGATCGCTCGCCCGTACGAGGCTTCACGTTAATCGAGTTGCTGGTGGTCATCGCGATCATCGCGATCCTGATCGCCCTGCTCCTCCCCGCCGTACAGGCGGCGCGGGAGGCCGCGCGGCGTGTGGGGTGTGTCAACAACCTCAAGCAACTCGCCCTGGCCTCGCAAAACTACCTCAACGCCGCGAACACCCTGCCACAGGGCACGGGTGTCGCGACCGACCCCGCGGACGGGAGCCTTCAACCGTCCGACAACCTGTTCATTGCGATCCTGCCCTACCTGGAACAGCAGTCGCTCTTCAGCGCTTTCAATTTCAGTCTTCCTACGTACGTGCGAGCCAACTACACGATCTCGGCCACGGGCGTCGGGACTCTCTGGTGCCCCAGCGACTCGACGGTCAACCAACCGCAGACGGTCACCGATATGCTCGAGGGCCCTGGCACGATGTACTACACCAGCTACGCCGGCTGCACCGGTACCTGGTATCACCCTTCTTTCAACCCGATCCGGCAAGCCCAGATCAACGGCCTGTACTGGATCCAGAGCTCTGTGAGCCTGGCGATGATCACCGACGGGACCAGCCAGACCTTCATCTTCGGCGAACGTGCTCATGCCCTGCTAAGCTGCAACGCGCCCGCCGGAGGCGGGATCCCACCATGCCTCGATTGGCACTGGTGGACGTCGGGGGCGTTCGGCGACACCATGTTCAGTACACTCTACCCGGTGAACCCACAACGAAAAGTCGTCAACGGCAACGCCGGCGGGGACACCGTTTCCACCGCCTTCATCCAGGCGGCCTCGAGCCTGCATCCGGGTGGCGCCAATTTCGCCATGGTCGACGGCTCGGTCCGCTTCGTGAAGGACACGATCAGCAGTTGGCCGATCGATCCCGCGACCGATCTGCCCGTCGGCATGACCTTCGGGGGCAGTCCCGCGCTTTACAGCGACACCACACCGTTCGGTACTTACCAGGCGATTTCCAGCCGGAACCGTGGCGAGGTCATCAGCACCGACGCCTATTGATCGGACCTTGGTCGCTGAGGCCGACTCGACGGTGATGAATTCTCTCGCGAAGCCGGCATTGATGAGAGCTTGAGATGGCGGTCCCAGCTTGTACAATATTCCTGTACAATATACCGGAGGACCTTCTATGCCGACCGAGACAACCTACAGCCACGCGCGTGCCCATCTCGCGGCCCTCTGCGATGAGGCGAGCTCTTCGCGAGAGCCCATCATCATTCACCGGCGAGGTGCCGAGGATGTCATGCTGATCGCCGCCGATGAACTGCGCGGCTTGCTGGAGACGGCCCACTTGCTCCGCTCTCCCAAGAATGCTCAACGGCTCTTGGAGGCTCTCGCGGAAGCCCGAAGCCGGAATCTTCCCCCGGAAACGGTGGAGGACCTTCGCCGGGAGTTCGGCCTTGAAGAAACCTGATGGGCCACCGAAGAAACCACCGCGTGGCCCCCTCGCCGCTGAATTCAATTCGAGGTTTCGCGAGGACCTGCGCTTCAGGATCGAGACTGACCGCCGAATCGCCTTCCGCGTCCTGGAGCTGGTCGAAGCTACGCTCCGTGAGCCGTTCACCGGTCTAGGCAAACCCGAGCCGCTGAAGCATGAGATGGCCGGTACGTGGTCCCGGCGGATTGCGGGAGAGCATCGCCTCGTCTACCTCATCAAAGGCGACCGCGTCGAGTTTCTCCAGGCCCGATATTATTATTGATTGTAGGAATTCCTACGTTCGGACGGGACCAAGAGGCGGGCGGGCAAGCGAGCGCACCGCTCACGCCAGGATCGTCTTCACCACCGTACCGTGCACGTCGGTCAGTCGGTGATGCCTCCCCTGATACTTGACGGTCAGCTTGGTGTGCTCGATGCCCAGGCAATGCAGGATCGTGGCGTGCAGGTCGTGGACGTGGACCGGGTCCTGGACGACGTTGTACCCGTAGTCGTCGGTCGCGCCGTGGGTGATGCCGGGCTGGATGCCCCCGCCGGCCAGCCAGACGGTGAAGCAGCGGGGATGATGGTCGCGGCCGTAGTCCTCGGCGGTCAAGCGGCCCTGGCAATAGACGGTCCGGCCGAACTCGCCGCCCCAGACGACCAACGTCTCCTCGAGCATCCCGCGCTGTTTGAGATCGCGCACCAGGGCCGCAGAGGCTTGGTCGGTATCGCGGCACTGGCCGGCGATCTGCTTGGGCAGGTGCGTGTGCTGGTCCCAGCCGCGGTGGAAGAGCTGGATGAAGCGCACGCCCCGCTCGGCCAGGCGCCGCGCCAGCAGGCAGTTGGCGGCATAGGTCCCGGGCCGGGCGCGTCGGGGCCATAGAGTTGAAAGACCGAGTCGGGCTCGCCGGAGAGATCGGTCAGCTCGGGTACCGAGGTCTGCATCCGGTACGCCATCTCATACTGGGCGATCCGCGTGAGGATCTCCGGATCGCCGAAGGTCCGATGATTCAGCGTATCGAGCCGGGCCAGGTCGTCGAGCATCCGCCGGCGCGCCGCGGACGACAGGCCGGGCGGATCCGAGAGATACAGTACCGGGTCGCCCTGCGAGCGGAACTTGATCCCTTGATAGGTGGTCGGCAGGAACCCGCTCCCCCACAGCCGGTCGTAGAGCGGCTGATCGTTGGGGTTCCCCGAGCCCTGGGAAATCATGACGACGAACGCGGGCAGCTCGTGGGTCTCGCTCCCCAGGCCGTAAGAGATCCAGGCGCCGATGCTGGGCCGGCCGGCAAGCTGGGCCCCGGTCTGGAAGAAGGTGACGGCGGGGTCGTGATTGATCGCCTCGGTGTGCATCGACTTGATGAAGCAAAGCTCATCGACCACGCTCGCGGTGTAAGGCAGCAAGTCGCTGACCGCCGCTCCGCTCTGACCATGACGGGCGAACCGAAACCGGCTCGCCGCGACCGGGAACCGATCCTGACGCGAGGTCATGCCCGTCAGCCGCTGACCCATCCGGATCGAGTCCGGCAACTCGGTACCCTGGAGGCGCGGGAGCACGGGTTTCTCGTCGAACAGGTCCATCTGCGAGGGTGCGCCCGACTGGAACAGATAGATCACCCGCTTGGCCTTGGGTGCGAAGTTGGGGAAACCGTCCACTCCGGCCCCCGATCGATTCGGCCCTCCCTCGGCGGCGTCGAGGCTGCCATTGAACAGCGAGGCCAGCGCGATCGTCCCCAGGCCCGTGCTGGCCCGGCCGAAGAAGTGCCGGCGCGTCTGGAGTTGGAGTCGTTCGACGAGCGGGCTCACAGCGGTTACTCCTTGGTGATCCTCTTGTAGGGTGCTCTGTGAGCACCGATCCTCTCGTAGGGTGCTCTGTGAGCACCGATCCTCTCGTAGGGTGCTCTGTGAGCACCGATCCTCTCGTAGGGTGCTCTGTGAGCACCGATCCTCTCGTAGGGTGCTCTGTGAGCACCGATCCTCTCGTAGGGTGCTCTGTGAGCACCGATCCTCTCGTAGGGTGCTCTGTGAGCACCGATCCTCTCGTAGGGTGCTCTGTGAGCACCGATCCTCTCGTAGGGTGCTCTGTGAGCACCGATCCTCTCGTAGTCGTCTTCATTCCATCGCGGTTCTTTCAATGTCGTCGAATCGGAATATCTGTGCATCGCGACAGCCACAACCCCAATCCGGATGATAGGCTCCGAGCCGGACCCACCTATGGAAAGAGGAGAATGGCCAATCTCGAGGGCATTCCACAAGTCCATGTTTGACAGGGTTGTAATGGATGTATTCCATATGTCGTTCAAAATCATCCTCATCGCGAATGAGATGTTCCCAATAGCGCGGTTGCCAGACACCTCGCCGTCGGCGTCCCCTTCTCTCAGGACCGACTGGTTTTTCGCTTCCACCCGTTTGTAGCCATCTTTTGGTGAACTCCTTCTTGATGAAAGCCCATCGCAGCGGGTAACAGTCGTCTCCTCGGGGAAGAGACCAGATTGCATGAAGGTGCTCCGGGAGAAGAACGTTCGCGTCCATCCGGAACGACCAGCGCCGCCGGCATTCCGCGAAAGCTTCGTGAAGGATCGCTCTGGCATCGGGGACGGTCAGTATCGCGGCGCGCCCTTGCGTCACGACTGTGAAAAAGAACGAACCACCGGGAGCGAAATAGCGGCGATAATCTGACATAGGAATGACAATCAAAAATTGGTGCACCCTACGATGGCAAATTGGTGCTCACAGAGCACCCTACGATGGCAAATTGGTGCTCACAGAGCACCCTACGATGGCAAATTGGTGCTCACAGAGCACCCTACGATGGCAAGGGTTACTCCTTGGTGATCGTCTCGTCAAGGTTGAGGATCAATTGCGCGACCGTGGTGTACGCCGCCAGCTCGCAGGGGTCGAGCCGCGGGTCGGGCAACGACTCGCCGGCGCGGATCAGGGCGCCGGCCGCCTTGGGGTCGCGACGGAATCGGCCCAACTGGTCCTCGAAGCCGGCGAGCAAGATGTTCACCTCCGCGGCCGTCGGCCGCCGGGCGGTCGCGGCAAAAAAGGCCGAGGCGAGCCGGGCTGCGGGCGTCGCCTCAACGTCCCTCATGATCCGCTCGGCGAAGGCCCGGGCGGCTTCCACGAACGTCACGTCATTCAGGACATTGAGCGCCTGGAGCGGTGTATCGGTCCGGACCTCGCGGACGATGCACGTCTCGCGCCCCGGTGCGTCGAAGGCCACCATCGCGGGCGGCGGGACGGTCCGCTTCCAGAACGTGTAGAGTCCCCGGCGATACAGATCGGGCCCGTGGTCCTGGACATAATCGGCGTCCGCCAGCTCGTTCCACAAACCCGGCGGCTGGTACGGCTTCACCGACGGCCCGCCGACCCGCTCGACCAGTTGTCCCGCCAGGGATAACGCCTGGTCGCGAATCATCTCGGCGGGGAGCCGGAGCCTCGGCCCGCGCGCGAGCAGGCGGTTCTCCGGGTCGTGGCGGAGACCCTCGGGCGTGACGCGCGACGACTGCCGATATGTCGCACTCGTGACGATGAGGCGGAGCATCGCCTTGGTATCCCAGCCCGAACGGACGAGCTCGGTCGCCAGCCAGTCGAGGAGTTCGGGGTGACTCGGGGGCTCCCCCTGCGCGCCGAAGTCCTCCACGGTGCGGACCAGCCCATTGCCGAAGAGCATCTGCCAGTCGCGGTTGACCGCCACGCGCGCCGACAGCGGATTGGCCGGGTCCACGAGCCATCGCGCCAGCCCGAGCCGGTCGGGCTTCCGATCCGCGGGCCAGGCCCCGATCGTCTTCGGAACGCCGGCCTCGACCCGAGGCCCACGATGATCGTATTGTCCCCGGACCAGGACGTAGCTCGGGCGCGGGGCCGGCATCTCCTCCATCACCATCGTCGTGGGAATGTGCTCGATCAATTCGTCGAGCTCCGCCCGCGCGGAATCGCGCACGATCATCGACAACTTGATCGAGGCCGGCGCCTCGGTCGCCAGGAAGCCCTGACGGATCTTCCGCGACTGGCCGCCCGTTCGCCGTTCGCGCGGAATCGCGGCGATCTCCGCGACCGACTCGCGCGTGGCGAGGACCGAGATCTCGTCGGCATCGAGCGCCCGATCGAAGACGCTCGCCTCATCGATCGCACCCGGGAATCGATTCCCGGGCCCCCCTCCGGCCCCGATCCGCAACGGCTCCTTCGTCTGGAACGATTGATTCAACTCATCCAGAAGTACGGTGAATAGCAAGGGCTGACCATTGAGAGTGATCTTGATCCCGCCGGCAACTCGCGAGCCGTCATAAGTGACCGCGACGTGCGTCCAGGCGCCGGGTGTGACCGCGGCCTTCGTCTCGACGCGGATCGCGTCATCCAGCCAGCGCTTGACCAGGTTGACCTGGATCTTGCCCCGGTCGAGGACGACGCTGTAACCCTCGCCCTGGGATTCCTCGACCATCCGCGAGATGATGACTCCGCCGCGCGCGCCCTCGGGCTTGATCCACGCGGCGAGCGTGAACTTGTCGTAGAATCCGAAGGCGGCGACATTCCCGACATCGAGATAACCGCGGCCGTCGAGCGCGATCGCCGATCCCACCGGACCGGGCGTGAAGTGGGCTCGGCCCTCGCGGAAATGCGGCCTGGGCCCGGCCAATCCCGTGGCCTCGCAATCCTCGTCGAAGCCGAGATGAACGACGAGGTGATCGTCCCGGAGGTCGTCGAATGCCGAACGTCCGAGGATCGACGTCTCCCAGACGGCCTGGGCCGCGGCGATCGCCGGCTCTCGGGCTCGGACCTGCTGTTCCTTGTCCGCCAGCCTGCGCCGGAGTGCGTCGAGCTGTTCTTGCTGGCTGCGAGTGGGTGCCGCGATGGTCGGCGGCGAATTGCCGTACTTGAGCGCCCGCCCGTTCTCGGGGACGTTGTTGAAGAAGGCGAAGAGGCGATAATAGTCTTCCTGCGAGATCGGGTCGAACTTGTGGCTATGGCATCGGGCGCAGCCGACCGTCAGGCCCAGCCATACGGTCGCGGTGGTGTCGACCCGATCGACGACGTACTCGACCGCGTATTCCTCGGGGATGATCCCGCCCTCGGCGTTGCCGCGGTGGTTGCGGTTGAAGCCGGTGGCGATCTTCTGGTCGAGCGTGGCGACGGGAAACAGGTCGCCGGCCAGTTGCTCGATCGTGAACCGGTCGAACGGCATGCCGCGGTTATAGGCGTCGATGACCCAGTCGCGCCATCGCCACATGAACCGCGGCGCGTCGGTCTGATAGCCGTTGGTGTCGGCGTAACGCGCGGCGTTGAGCCAGCGGATCGCCATCCGCTCGCCGAATCGGGGCGAGGCCAGCAGGCGATCGACGGCCTTCTCATAGGCGTTCGGATCGGTGTCGCCCTCGAACGCCGCGAGCTCGGCGCGACTCGGCGGCAGGCCGGTCAGGTCGAGCGTCACGCGCCGGAGCAAGATGCCCCGCCCCGCCTCGGGCGACGGCGCGAGCCCCGCGCGTTCCAGCCGCGCGACGATGAAGGCATCGATCGGATTGCGCACCCAGGCTTGGTGCTGGATAAGCGGGGCCGCGGGCTGCCTCGGGGGAATAAAGGCCCAGTGCGGCTGCCACTTCGCCCCCTCGGCGATCCATCGACGGATCAGATTGATCTGCTTCGCATCGAGCGACTTGCCGGATTTTGCCGGCGGCATGTGCCGGTCGACGTCCTCGGCGGTGATCCGTTGATAGAGCTCGCTGGCATCGAGATCACTCGGGACGATTGCGCGGACGCCGTCCCGATCGGCGCGGGCCGACGATTCCTGATCGAACCGCAGGTTGGCCTTGCGCCGGGCCGAGTCGGGGCCGTGACACGGATAACAGGTGTCCGACAAGATCGGTCGGATGTCGCGGTTGAATTCGACCGGCGAGGCGGCCGGCTCCGTCGTCGATCCCGCGCGGGCGCGGGTTCCCCGAACCCAACCACGGCCAGCACTACGAGCGCGTTCCAACCCACGGCCATCCTCCCGCAGCACGCGATGTCCCCGGCGCTTTCCCAACCCTCACCGCCTGACAGTATACTACGTTGGCAAGAAAGTAGGTCAGGCTTTCCAGCCTGACGGCAAGGGCTCGTCGGGCCGGAAAGCTTGACCGACATGGGACGGACAGGGGATACCCGAGCATGAACGAGCCGGATGCCACGCGCGAACCGTCGCGCACGGCCGATTCCCGCGATACCGGGGACGGCCATCCCATCGAGGTCCACCACAACCGCGCCGCCTTGCGTCTGTGGGAGCCCCTGCGGGCGCGGAGGGACGCCGTTCGCATCACGGCCGTGACCGTCGCCACCACGCTGCTGGTGATGCTCGTCTGGGCGGCCGCCTCGCGATTCTATTCCGATTGGCGGCTGGGCTGGATCGAGTTGACCAACGACGGCCCGCCGTTGACGGCCCAGGTGCTGCCCGAGTCGGGTGAGGAGCCGCTGGGCGATCCGTTCACCGTGGCGACGCGCTCGGATCCTGGCCCTGCCCGACGGCGATTACCGGCTCCGCGTCCACGGCGTGGGGCGGCTCGGCCGGACCTACCGGTTCGCCGTCAATCGGGGCGAGGCGCGAACGCACTGCGCTCTCGCTGGAAGAAGGCCGCTTGCTGGGAAGGGAGCCGGTTCCTCGGATGGGCAACCAGGAAAAAACCCGAGAGGAGCCGCTCCCCTTCGCCCCTATCACGGTGGCGATCGAGCTGACGCCCGGCAAGGCCGACGTGGTCGAGTTGGGCGCCCAGGCCATCATCCGCCGCGACGGTGGGACCGGGACGACCGTCTGGGACTCCTCCCGGCCCTCCATCCTCCGGAAAAACCACCAAGACGAAGCAGACCGCCTGCGCCGTCTGCGAGATTACCGGCAAACCCTTCGGCTCGTCCGACCCGCGCCGGACCTGGACGGCGATGGCACCGGCGACCTGCTCTGGGTCTCTCGCCGACATGACCTCGCGTCCTGGCCATGTCGGGCGGGACGGGGTCCGTGCTCTGGGAGCATGTCCTCGAGCTCGACGGCCCGGGCGGGCCCCCCTCCGCCGATCCCGGATTACCCGGCCCGCTCAGCCCGGTCAGCAGGACCGCCTTCATCGTCGGTACACCCGCTGTGGCGGATCTCGACGGTGATGGCGCATCGGACCTGGTCGCCACGATCGTCTATTACCAGCTTCCCACGGAGACCGAGCAACGATCGCCGTCCCCGCCGGGAGCCCAAGCGGTAGGCCGTCGGCGTCGGCAGTCCCTGGCCCGGCGGGTGATCCAGGCCATTTCGGGCCGGACCGGTCGCAGGCTGTGGAGTGACCCGGTCGACCCGACCTTCACGACGTATTCACACCCCACCTGGAGCCGGTCGGCCACGGTGGTGCCCGGCCGGAAGCCGGCGATGGTGACGTACATCGACGGCGCGCAGTGGATGCGCCTCGACCCGGCGACCGGCAAGCCGCTCGGGACCTCGATCGACCTGGGGTTCGTGCCCGTCGGACCGGTCCAGTATGCGGACCTCGATGGCGACGGCGAGCCCGAGATCCTGGCGATGGGGCCGGGCCAGGCGGGCAATTCTCAGATGCTGACCGCGTTCGCGCTCGGCACGGGTCGGCCGCTCTGGTCGGCGCCGGTGACTGTGAAGTATGAGAATTCGCTCGACCAGACCACGCAGCCGGATTGGCCCCTGGTCGTCGACCTCGACGGCGACGGCCGATCCGAGGTCGTGGTCCCCGACACCGGCCCGATGCCGCCCGGAGATGGCTACCGGGGCGTGCGGATGCTGGACGGTCCTTCCGGGCGGACGCGATGGGTCCGGCCGATGCGCCCGGAGACCAAGGGCGCGGATGGGCTGTTGCAGATCCTCGATGCGCCCGACCTCGACCACGACGGTGTCCGCGATCTGGTCACGACCTCGTTCTTCCTGGGCCGATACCTGATCACCACCAACAATGGGACGCCACCGGTACCGGAGCGGAGCTACGTGGACGCGTTCTCGGGGAAGGACGGCCGTCCGCTCTGGTGGTGGCACCAGGATCATCCGACCGATAAGTCCGCGCGGATCTGGCCGCTCCGCTGGTGGGGCCGCGGGCCCGACGGCTGGCCGCTGCTGGCCGTTCCCATCGGCGGCCAGGGTTCGTCCTTCGGCTTCGATCCCAACGCCGTTCCGCCGATCGTCCAGAACCTGGAGGCCTCGACGGGGCGGATCGTCTCCACGGCCGTCGGGCTGGGCAAGGCCGGCACCGACGACCTGGACGGCGACGGCATCACCGACCTCTGGGGTGAGGCCGACGGACAGCTCCGGGCGTTCCGCGGCGAGGCGCCCGAAGCCTGGCGCGCCCTCGGTTCATTCGCCGCGGCCCGCGAGTATCCTCGGTGGGCCACGGACTTCGTCCCACCGGCCGCCGATCTGGATGGCGACGGCATCGCCGATACGCTGATCTCCACTCCCAAGGCCCCCTACCAGACGGCGATGGATGCCATCGCCAGCCACGCGTTGGGTCCGTCTCTCGACGAGGGATTCCGACAGGTCGGCGCATCGGCGAGTGGGCCGTCGGGCAGCCGGACGGCCGTCGCCCGCTCGGGCCGCGACGGGCGCATCCTCTGGAAGACCGACCTCGATCCCCGGCGGATCTGGTACGAACGCGACCATGGACAGTCTTACAACCTGACCACCCAGCCGCTTCCGGCCGGCGACCTCGACGGCGATGGGACGCCCGAGGTGTTCGTGCAGAAATACCCGGGACAGCCCGGGACACTGGAAATCAAGCAGGCCGCGACGTTGCCCCTCCAGGTGCTCTCCGGCCGCACCGGACGATGGCTCTGGTCGGCGGGCCCCTTGCCGCTGGGATTCCAGGCGTACGGTTACTCGATCATCCAATGGGTCGAGGCGCGCATCGTCGAACCGCACGGCGCCCCGGACGTCTTCGTGCGGCACGGTAGCCCGTTCCTGCCGTCACGTCCGATGACGGCTCCGGCGGGCCCCACCAAGCCCCGGCTGGCACGCGTCTCGGGACGCGATGGACGAATCCTCTGGGACATCCCCCTCAGCGAGCAGCAAGAGGCGAATCAAGTGGGATATGTCGCCCCGCCCGGCTTCGGCGACCTGGACGGCGACGGCGCCCTCGACGTCGTGATGGCCGTCCTCGGTTCGCCCGGAACCGGGAACCTCGACCATGAGCTGAAGGCGGTCTCGCTCCGCGACGGCCGTTTGCTCTGGTCGCTCCGTCTCGACTTCAAGAACCCCTTCCAGAATAGTCCTCAGCTCGCCGTCGCCGATCTGGACGGGGACAACCGGCCCGAAGTCGTCGTCACTGAGCAGCCGGCGGCCGGGGAACTGCAGGCGTTCGCGATCAAGGCGCTGGAGGGCCGCGACGGTACGGTCCGCTGGACCTGGAACGGCGGTGCCCCGGAACAGGCGATGCCCGCGGCTTACGCATGGCTCCGCCTTGCGCATTTCGAGGGTGACGGGCCGCCGAACGTCTGTCTGAACGATATCGATCCCAAGGGCCGGGGCCGCATTCTCATCTTGGATGGAAACGGCAAGGAAATCCGGAGCCGCGAACTCCCCCAGAACTCGAACCTCTCGAGGGTCGCCGACGTCAACGGGGACGGCCGCGACGAGCTGCTGGTCTGGTACGACGACCGGCTTCACGTGTTGACGCGCGACCTGAAGGAATCCTGGTCCACGCCACAACCCCACGCCCAGCTTGACGAGATCCTCCCCGGGTCGGGCGGCCAGTCGGGCACGGTCCTTGTCCGTCCCCCGGTAGGTCTCGACGGAGCCGACGGGCATCCGCGATGGGCCGGCCACTCGCCGCAACACTGGGCGTGGAGTCTCTTCCAGACGAATCTCCTCGATCGGGGCGATCCGGCGCGGTTGCCGCGTTTCCTGACGACCGGGCTCGGCGCGACCGTCTGCCGATCGGCCCTGCCCACCACGCCGACGGGTGCGTACGCGCCGGTCCAGGGTACCCCGGTGCCGCCCGGCCTGGCCCGGAACGACCCGCGCTGGACCCGCCCGCTCCCCTGGATCCTCGCCTGGAACTACGACGCCACGGCCACGGCCTTGCCCGGCGTGATTTGCCTGGCGCTGTTGAACGTGCTGTTGCCCCTGGGAATCCTTCGCATGGCGGCGCGGCGGCGGCCCTGGACCATGCGGCTCCTGATGGCCTTGCCGGTCGCCGCCGCGATCCCGCTGACCGCGTTCGTGGCCCTCGAGCCCCTGATCCCCACACTCCCGGCCCCGTATGTGTTCTCATCCCGGGGCCTGTTCACGCTGGGCACGCTGGCCGGGACTCCGATCGTGACCCTCGCGGCGTTCGTCGGCGTGGGCGTGATCAAGCGACGATGGAAGCGACTGGCGCTCCTGGCCGGCCTCACGGTCCTGGCGTCGCTGGCGACCGCGGTCACCTGGCTCTGGCTGGACATGCGCACGATGCCGGCCATCGAGCATTACAGTGGGTCGGGCTGGTATCTGGCCGTGTTGCCGGGGGCTTATGCCGTCGGGGTGTTGATGATCGTGGCCTGGCCGATCCGGAAGATCGTCCTCTGGCGGCCAAGGCGAAGGCGCGCGGCCTCGGACACGCCGCAGACCGAAGCAGCTTGATCTCGGCCTTCCCTCAACCCGACGGTTCAGAGCTCAGCGAGTGTACGAGAAGTTCGCCGGATGGTCGTAGGACGGGTCGAGCCTCGATTCATCAAGGCGAGGCCCACCGGATTCCCGGTTTGCCATCCTCGAAAAAAATCGGGACTGGCTTGCGGGGTGATTCGCCGCGCCAGCGAGTTCCTCTGTGAGCGTGGGACGCAGACACGATCGCCGGGTGGCCGGCGGGCCGGCGTCCCACTCGGAGAGGGCACCTACGATGGACGCGACACGGGCGAGGCGGACGAGGGATCGGGCTCGGCAAGCTTGGTATGCCCGCCACCGCCAGCGGCGATTCGCCCGGTTCCTGGGGTTCGGCGCCGGCGTTCAAGCCCCGCGCAACCCCGCACCCAACATCAAATGGCCGGCCGCCGGCGAGTGACCCGGACGGGGTCGGGCTCCCGGCCCTGATGGGGAGGATTCGCTCGCGTTGGGTCGAAGGGTCTTCCGCCGGCTCGGCGGAACCGGAAGGCGTGTCGTGATCGGGCACCCCCGTTCGGGGTGCGCCCATCCGGCGTGCGGTGACTCCCCGCGGTCCTGAATGGCCAGGCCACGCGTCGTGTCCTGGCCGACATGAGACGATTGACAGCCGCAGACCTCAAGCAACGAAAGAAGGACGACCATGCGTTCCCTACGACTTCAGAAGCTGTTCGGTCAGCTTTCGGCCCGCAGCCAGCGTTCGCGGAAACACGCCAAGCCGCAATGGCGGCCCCAGGTGGAAACCATGGAGGGCAGGACGCTGATGTCCACCCTCAGTCTGAGCAACGGCGTCTTGACGTACCAGGGCGGCAACACTCACACTCTGCCGAATGGTCAACCCGTCACTACTCCCGAGGATGACGATTTGACGATCTCGGCTTACGAAGTGACAGAGCACTACTACGATGATTCGGTTAATAAGTGGTATACATATTCATCAGATTATGTTCACATTAAGGATATCAGCGGACTCGATCAGACTTATGATCAATCTGTCCCATCCCAAGTTATCAGCTCGATCGACGTTAGTCTCGACACACCGGCTAATGGACAGAGCCTCGTCTTCGTCGACGAGGGGACGATCTTTACGGGCACGATTCCCAAGGGCGGCGGTAGCCCAGGGTTTGTGTTTTTTACGGGTTCTTCGCTACCCGTCCAGTTCCCTGTGAGCATTAGCGAATCCAATGCGAGCGTCGAGGATCAGGTTTCTATTTTTAATGGCGTTAATAGTAGTCAATTTGATATTTTTGCCGGTGATATTAATTTTACTAATACATATACAGATGACAATATTTCTAATTTAAGTTTCAGCAACACCGGGATCGGGCTTGTGAGAGTCATCGACCTAGCTCCCAACTCGCGGGGCGGGACGGTATTCAATGTGTTCAGCACTTCAGTCGGTACGAGCGTCCTTCTCGCTAACGATACGGCCGGCGTTGACACCTTCAATCTCGGCAACGCCGCTTACTCGACATACCCTATCCCGGGTTCTTCGCTCCTCCCTCCCTACACGGGGTCGCTGGATGATATCGCCGCTCCTGTGCAGATCTTCGGAGGCCCAGCGGACCAGGTTAACATCGACGATAGTAATAGCAGCGCTAACACCAATACCTACCAGGTCGGGTCAGACTCGCTCGTCCGCCACGACTACGGGACTAGCACTCCGCCGGCCACGATCGACTACTTTGGGATCGGCACGGCGGGCCTTGTGACAATCAACGGCGGCCCGAACAGTGATGTGTTCTACGTGCAAAACATCGAAACGCCGACCATGCTCATTGGAGGCGCCGGCGGCACCACGTTTGGCATGTTCGACAATAGCGGCCGATCCTCAGTACACCCCCTGACGCTCGTCGGTCAGAGCGGTCATGACTGGTTGAACTACAACAGTTACGTCGGGCCCGCTGGCTCTCTCAACGCCGTCACGGTCAACCTGACCACATCCACGCCGAGCGCGACCGGCACGGCGGCAATCAGTGGCATCAACAACGTGCTTGGTTCTCCCGGGCCCGGCACCAATACCCTCACCGCCGGCTCAGGAAACGACGTCCTGGTCGGCGGCAGCACGGGAACCAACGTCCTGGAAGGCGGCGTCACGGGGAACGACGTGATGATCGGGGGCTCGGGGACTGACATCCTCATCGCCGGTGGCGGTTATGATCTTATGATTGCCGGTACCACAATTTACGACTATAATTTATACCAGCTCACCGCCATCGGCACCAAGTGGGATCTGGTCAACAATGCCCAATCCTTGCAATATGCCTACACGGAATTCAGCTCCCCCGCTATCGGGTCTGGGTATTACGCGCTCAACACGAGTACCGTTACAGGCAACAATTCTACAAACGTCTTTGTTGGCGTCGGCGCAGACGACTGGGCCTTTTACAACCCGTCAGACGTCGGCTACTTACCAGCATCTTGTAGGACGAAGATTTGAGCGCGGGGGCCTCGAAAACCTCCCGGCTCTCCGCACGATCGAGCGGCTTCCCTTCGTGGGCCTCGACCGTCGGGGAGCCGAGCGGGGTTTTCGCGCGTCGCGTCAGCCCGCAGGTTGAACGTCGCCCATACCACTCGCGGGTTCTCTGTCCGCTCGTGAGGTCACCGAGGGTTCTGAGCTCTTGAAGAACCCTCCTTCGACCACCGGGCTGAGGGGTGGTTCCTCCGAAGTGCCGTCCCCGAACCGGAGCTTCGTCATGGCGACAGCGCCTCGGTGCGGCTCGACGGGGTCGAGGCGGGACCACAATCGTGGTCACACGCGGGTGTCGCCATCAGCCCAGTTCCCACGGACCGCGAACTCCGCTTCGACTATTCCACGCGCCCTTCCGGGACGGGCCTCGCATCTTTGTCCCAATCCAGACCCATCGCCGCCAGTCGGATGCGCAAGGAGGCGATGTCCCAGATCCGGACGGCCGTCTCGCTACGGAACAGCACCGCCAGCTTGGTGCCGTCGGGACTGAACCGGAGGCGGCGGACGGGGCTTCCCGGCGTCCGGAGCATGAGGACCTCGGACCAGTTCTTGCCGACAGGCCGCCAGAGCCGAATCGTCCCGTCGCGGGAGCCCGAGGCCAGCAGGCGGCCGTCGGGTTGAAAGGCGAGGGCGTCGACGGCCCCTTGGTGCTTGTCGAGTGCGGCCACTTCCTCGCCGTCGGGGACCCGCCGCAGCCAGATCCGGCCCGATTGCATCCCCGAGGCCCCGAGGATTCCGTCGGGACTCAGCGCGACGCTGCGCACCGGGTCGACCCCGGGATTCACCAAGAAGTCGCCCTCGTCATGCCACATCGCCCGGAGTGTCCCGTCCCGGGCATCCAGGAGCCTGTCCCGGCCGTCATTGCCCGCTGCGAGGACCCAGCGAGCGTCGGCGCTCAACCCGTTTAACCCTTCGAATCCGCTCACGGCCTCGAGCCTGGTCAATCGACTGGTCTCGATCAAGCCCGACAACGTCCCACTGGTGTCCGCCCAGTGGGTCACCCGGATCGCGGGCAATAACGTCCAGGAATCGACACTTCCCTTGGTTGCGAGGCCCCAGAGCCGCAAACCGTCGGGTGAGAACGCCAGCGGGCCGACGAAGCCCGCGGAGATCCGCGTGGGAGCATCGCCTCGACCGTAGTCCCAGAGATACGCGTCTCTCCCCGTGTAAAAAGCCACGACCGACCCCTTGGGATGAAACGCGATGTGAGGCCCCTCTGGGGGGAAGCCGGACTTGGGGAAGGATTTCCTGACCGGCTCGCCGCGCCGGAACACCGGGGCGACGGTCACCTCGAACTGGCGGCCATCGTCGGCGATCCAGGCGAGAGCATGGCCGTCGGGAGACCAGTCGAAGTCGCTCACGCACGACTGGTTCTGCGCCGCCGTCCGGGCGATGTCACGGCCAAGGAGTTCGTAGAGGACGACGCCCTGTTCTCGGGGCACCGCAAGATAGCGGCCGTCCGGGCTGAAGGCGCTATTGCAACCCGCCTTGTTGAGCATCGGGATCCTTGCCACGACCCGTGCCCCTGCGACGTCCCAGAGTCCGACGTAGCCGTCGCGTCCCCGGCAAGATGCCAGGAGGCTGCCGTCGGGGCTGAACTGCAACGCCTGGTGGTCCCCGGCGTCGTCGAGATCATGGCTGATATCGATGCTCGTGTTGACCAGGTCCCTGAACCTCGCGCCGCTCTGCGCGTCCATCAAGCGGATCATATTCTTCGTCGCGCCAGCGAGCGTCTTGAGATCGGGGCTGAGGCAGAGTCGAACGCCGAGCAAGAGGCTACCTTTGCGTTTGACCTGCGCCTCGTCGGGTTTGAGGGTCTGAGGATCAAGAGTCGCGACCGTTTCGGACTCGCCCCAGCCGTACGACACCCACAGGGTACCCTGGCCAAGCACCAGGTCGCGCACCCTGGCGTCACCAGGACTTATGTTGTTGAGATCGAATGTGGCGACTTCTCTCGGCGTTTCCCGCGTTCCCACGGCGATGTCCCATCGCTTCACAACGGCATCTCCCGAGCCGGTCCACAGCGTCTTGCCATCCCGGTCGAACTCGAGAGTTTCGGCGAATTTCCGATGCGCGCCCACACGACGGGCGGAGGGTCGGGCTGGTCCCACTCCCAGAGCCACACGCGGCCGAGTCTCATCCCCAGGGCCAGCCGACGACCATCGGGGGAGAAGGCCAGGCTGAGGACGCGCTCGCGTCCCTCCGGGCGGGAAATCCCAGCGATATTATATAATTCTTTGTATTTTAATAATTTAATCTCAGTCAGATTTTCCATGTCGATCACGCGGACACGTCCGAAAAAAAGAAGGGAGTTTGCCTCTTTTTCGGCGAGCGCGATGACTTTGCCGTCGGGGCTGAATGCCAGCCGGCCGACGTCGAAGCGCTCGCCCAGGACGGTGGATCGGCGCACATCCACCGCCATCAGGCAGTCCGCGGCCTCGTTCCTCAGCTCCGAGGGATCCCTGGATGTCGTGTCGAGTTCCGCGGCCCTCCTGATGTCGTCGAGCCCGGTCTGGGTCCAGCCGACCCGGCCCCGGTTGGCCCGAATCCTGTTGAGGATCGCGTGATACTGTTGCGAGGCGGCTTCGTGGGTGGCCAGGGTGGCCTCATGATCGGCCTTGCGAGTCGCGATCTCCGCATTCTTGCGCTCATTCAAGGTCCACCCGGCGGCGGCGACGACGACGGCCAGGAGGAGGAGAAGGAGGAAGGAGATGGCGACCTGATGACCGTGCCTCCGGGTCCACCGCCGCGCCCGGACCGACCACGGCTCGCGCCAGGCGACGATCGGCTCGTCGGCGAGCCAGCGATGGAGGTCCTCGGCCAGCGCGCCGGGCGTGGTATACCGATCCTCCGGCCTCAAGGCCATCGCCTTCAGGCAGATCGCCTCCAATGCCGGGTCGATGTTCCGGTTAACCTGCCGGGGCCGCGGGAATTCGCCCTTCCTCACGTTTTCCAGGACGACGGCGAGGTCGCGACCCTCGAACGGCGGCTTACCGGTCAGGAGGCTGTACAGCGTGGCCCCCAGGCTGTACACGTCGGAGGGCAGACCGAGCCGGTCGAGGTCGCCCGCGGCCTGCTCCGGGCTCATGTAGGCCGGAGTGCCCGGCGTGTCGCCCGGGCGCGTCACGTTGCCCAGGCCGTCCGAATCGGGTCGCAGGGTCTCCTCCTCCGTGTGCGACGCCTCCTCGGGGCGACCGACCGGCTTGGCCAGCCCCCAATCGACCACCAGCGTCTCGCCGTAGGGACCCAGCATGATGTTCGCCGGCTTCAGGTCCCGGTGCAGCACCCCACGGCTATGCGCGAAACCCACCGCGTCGCAGGCGTCGAGGAAGTGCCGCAGCAGCTTCCGCAGCGCCAGGATCCGCCCGCCCGGTTCGCGGCCAGGGCTCTCGGCCTTGTGAAACTGCTGGATCGCCTCCTTGAAGGTCTTGCCCTCGATGAACCGCATGGCGTAATACGGGCGGCCGTCGGGGTCGCGGCACAGGCCATAGACCGGGACGATCCCCGGGTGCTCCAGCCGGCCGGTGATCTCGGCCTCGCGCACGAACCGCGCCCGGCTCTCCGGGCTGTCGGCGTGGCCTGCCTGCATCCGCTTCAGGGCGACCACGCGGCGCAGCTCCTGATCGTGGGCCTTGAAGACCTCGCCCAGCCCGCCCCGGGCATGGGATTCGCGGATCTGGTACCGCGGGCTCGCGGAGGTCGCGTCGCCCGCCGGGCGCACCGGCGTGACGTCGGGACTTTCAACGGAACCCTCCCTCCGGGTGATGATCTGGTCGCTGAAAACAGCCGCGATCAGCTCGGCATGCTCCGGGAACCGCCCCGAGTAGTCTTCCGGCGTCGAGCGATCCCCGACCCGGTCGCGGTAGTTGAGGTCCAGCACCAGCAGCTCGCGGAACAGCGCCGTCTGACCCGACTCGGACACGGCACCGAGGTAATCCTCGATCGCCGGCCGCCGGCCCGCCTTCCAGGCGGCCTCGAAGCGGTCGCACATCGCCTCCACCCGTCCGCCCAGCGAGGGCGAGCGGTCCCCTTCCTCGGTCGGGGTCGAACCGCTCATGTAATCCCCTCTCGGGCCCAGAGTTCGCGGATGCGCTTCAGTTTGCGCTCCACCGTCGACTCGACGCAGCCCAGCCGTTCGGCGATCGCGGCGTTGGTCTGGCCTTCCATCTTCCAGACCGCCACGGCGTGCAACGTCTCATCCTCCAGGCAATCCAGCAGTCGCCGGCACTCGTCGGCCACCAGGGCCGCGAACTCGGGAGTGGGCTCCGTGCCCAGCAGCAGGTCGATGTTCAGCTCGGCCTCCTCCCCGGGCGACCGTCCCCGGGCGCCGCGCCGGGCTGTCGGGCCTCGCGGCGCGTCAGGTTGACGGCCTTGCGCACGGTGAGGACGAACAGGAGCTGCCAGAGGTCGTCGCGGCCCTCGAGCTTGGGGAACTGGCCGCGTTCGGCGCGGCGGTAGAAGCTGTCGAAGGCGGCCAGCGCGATGTCCTCCTCGTCGGCGGCTCGGCCGGGGCGCCGCGGAGGCGGTCGCGGGCCAGGGCGACGAGGCGGTAGAAGTAGGCCCGCCAGAGGGCCTCCGCGGCGGCGCGGTCGCCGTGCTTGAGCCGAGAGATCCAGCGCGTGACCGAACCTTCGAGGTCCATGAATGCGGCTTCCTTCAACGGCGAGGAACGACCGGGCTGACGCATCCATGATCGGGCCTCGCCCCCCGGATTGCAATCATAATTTTCTTGACCAGATACCCTGATCTGGCGAGACGATCGGTGCGGCGCAACTTCATTCCCCGATCGACATCCAGGTCGGTTCTGTCGCGATGACCCGCCCGACACGAGACCCCTCTTTGCACCGAGCCTGTCGGGGAGCAAACCCAATTCTGAATAAATCGGGGGCAGGGTTGCGGGGTTTTTCGCCGCGCCAGCGATTCCTCTCATGAGCGAGGGCGAAAACGTCGCTAGCTCGCTTGAGATCCGAGCCGTTTCACCCTGTATCCCGACCCATTGCGAGGAGGTGTTTCATGTCGCTGCTCAAGGTCAGATCGATCGGTCGCGCAATCAAGTCTTCCGGGCGAGTCAACCTCGGAGGACCTCCGATGAGGAACGGCACCGCTGGCGCCGCAACACGATCAGCGACGCGATTTGCGGTTGTCATGCTCGGACTGGTGATGTGTTACGAACCGGAACTGCAAGCCGGTCAGGTCATCGGATACCTGTCGGTCCCGGCATCGGGAACGGCGAACTTGCCCGGGGACTATTACTTGCCAGGCTACAATGGTTCCGTTAACGTCAGCGTGACTGGCGTGCCCGGCTCACAACTCACCTACTTCGACCAGACCGGCGCGCAGAATCAGTCGGCGGGTCCGTTTTCTTGGGGGACCGACACGACGCGTTTCAATATTTTCAACAACACGTCTTCCAACGAGAACTACACATTCACCTTCGATTTCCTGAACGGGCCGCCTGCGAAGTCGGACCTGCTCCTCGTTGTTGCTGGGCTGGCGCGTGGGACCACGGCGAAGGTGTCCGAGCCCGGAAGCTTGGTGGGCGAGTACAACTTCGGAGGGCTCACGTCGAAGACGGTGTTTGACAGTAACACCCTGACCTTCAGCAGCGACGGTTCGGGCGATCCGAGGAACACGGGCTGGGCCCTCTACCAACCGAGCGGTCAAGATACGACCCTATCCCTCGACGTGCAGCAGGTACCGGCCGACGGGATCGGTTTCACGGTGGCCTACGCGGTCCCGGAACCCGCCACGTTGACCTTGTTTCTCACCGGCCTGATCGTAGTAGCGGGCGCCGTGGCGTTCGAGAGGCGTCGGTGTTCAAGACCGGGTGTTGCCCCCGCCTCATGAGGTCGAAAGAACGGCTCCGAGAAGATTGGGGCACTTCGAGCGAGGTCATCCTCGATCACTGGCCACCGGCTCGCCTCCCAGGCGGCCTCGGGGCAGTCGCACATCGCCCCCTCCCATCCGCCCAGCGAGGGCGAGCGATTCCCGTCCTCGATCAGGGTCGCACAAGTCATGTAAAATATGAATTTTTAATAAAAAAATAATGGCGGTTCATTTTTATAACAAAAAATGAACCGCCATTATTTTCTGCCCCGAGTTGGTGCGGGCCTTCCTGATGACTCAGGAGTTGTCCTTGACCTCCGCTGAGGCGGAATCGCTCTTGACCAGATCGATCCCATGCTGGCAATCCGACTTCGCCACATAGCCCTCCCCGCAGTCGGCGATGATCTTGCCGTTGGAGGCCTTCAACCGCCAGCGGAACTGGCCCGACTTGTCCTTGTAGATCTCGAACGTCGCCATGGAACGCTCCTGAAAGGGGACGGCCCGGCTCGAGAGAGACGCCGGGGTGAGATACCGTTACGTCTCCGAACATCATGGATATACGGCGATCGCCGAATCAAGAAAAAAGTGCCGCCTCCGTGTCACGGCGGTGGGCGTCTTGAAAGTTGGTGGATTTTTTGTACACAAGAGGGATTGCGGACGTTGTTGAGGAGAATTGCGCCCAGGAAACGGAGTCTGTCATGCCAGCCGCTCCCTTGTCAGCCGAGAAGCAGGCCGAGATCGATGACCTCGCCCGAGCCATCCATGAGGCCGTTGACGCCGAGATCGGCGAACTCGCTGCCACCCTCGCCACCACCGACGATGCCCACGTCTTCGGCAACAACGAATTCCGGATTCGCGCCCTCGCCCACAAGATTGCCGCCAAGGCCCTCGCACAGCGACTGGCGCAAAAAAAAACGGATACCACGGCTCCAGTGTGACCTGCCCCCACTGTGGGATGACCGCCGAATTCCACTCGCACCGCGCCCCTACCCCTCTGAGCCTTGTCGGTCCTGTCCCCTACCAGCGCCTATTATCTCTGCCGGTGCTGTGGCCAGGGGAGCTTCCCGTTCGATGAGGCGGCGGGCTTGACGGCACGGAAGCTGACACCCGCTTTGGAGCGGGTCACGACCTTGGCCGGGACGGTCGCCGACAGTTTCGAGAAGGGGGGCGAACTGCTCGAAGAGATGGCCGGCGTTCGGCTCGGGGAATCCACGGTCGAACGAACCACCGAAGGCGCGGGTCAACGGCTAGCGGACGTCGTGCAGGCCGGTGTGGCGCTGGGTCCCAAGGGGGATTGGCCCTGGCACAAGGACTACGACGGCCGCCGATGTGCCTACGTCGAACTCGACGCCACTGGCGTCCGGCAGCAAGGCCAGGCCGGCGGCGCCGCCGAGGGCCGGATGGCCTACGTGGGGATGGTCTGCAACCCCAGTCCCGAATGGCCGTGGCCGGACGAGAAGCCGTTGCCGATGCAGGCGCGTTACCTCTCGGGGATGTACTCCTTGGAAGACTTCGGTCCGCTGCTCCGCACGCCGGCCGGGCACGTCGGCATGGATCGGGCCGATCGTTGGATCGGGCTCTCCGACGGCGGCAATGGGCTGGAGGACCGGCTGCGGGAGAACTTCCCGCGAGTGGAAGTGATCATCCTTGACTTCTTTCACCCCGCGGAGAAGCTCACCGGACTGGCACGGCTGCTTTACCCTCAGGACGAGGACCAATCCGAGGATCAAGCGCGGCAATGGTGTCATCTCCTGAAGGAGGAAGGGGGCGCGGTTCTGGCGGCGGTCCTGCGCGAAGGGGACTGGCCGCGCCGGGTGGGCCTGAGCGAGGCCGTCGACGAACTGGTCGGTTACCTCCAGCGGAACGCGCATCGGATGGAGTACCCCGAATACTTGGCCCACGGCTGGTGCATCGGCAGTGGCGCGGTGGAGCGCGCGTGCAAAACGGTCGTGGGCCAACGACTGAAGTTGGCCGGCATGCGTTGGGGCGAGGACGGAGCCAATGCCGTTTGCCACCTCCGCGCGCTCTACCGCAGCGAAAAAGGCCAATGGGAAGCCTTCTGGAGCCGCGATTTCTCGCACAACTGATCGCCTGTACCACCAACTAATGTGACGCACACCGGTGTCACGGACGCGGCGGATCCGGTTAGGGACGTCGAGGGCGAAGGCGTCGGCCGGGATGTCCTCGTCGATCTCCGAGCTCGGGCCGAGCCGGCGCCGCGCTTTCACCCGAGCCGATTCGTGGAGTATCATCACCCTTGCCGGACTCGATGCCGTTCGGTGGGTGCCTGGAGCGCGACGCGGCCGCGTTTGCCGTTGATCGGGCCTCGGCAATCCTGCTGGCCATATCGGACGGATTGGCACGGCCATGTCCAGCCTCTTCCTCTCCTACGCCCGCGATGATGACGAGCCGTTCGCCGAGCGGCTCTATCACGACCTGTCCGCGCGCGGTTTCGACGTCTGGTGGGACCGCCAGTCGATGCCGGGCCGGGCACTCACGTTCCTGCAAGAGATCCGCGACGCCATCACCGCGCGCGATCGCTTCGTGCTCGTGGTCGGTCCGAAGGCGGTCACCTCCGACTACGTCCGCGCCGAGTGGCTCTACGCACTGGAGATCGGCAAGGCGATCAACCCCGTACTGCGACTGGGCGATTACGACCTGCTACCCGACGAGCTGAAGCTGCTCGACGCGCCCGACTTCCGCGACGATCGGCACTACGCCGCCCGGCTGGAAACGCTGGTGCGCCAGCTCTCCGAGTCGGTGGCGCCGATGGGCAAGCTGATCGCCGTCCCGTCGTTGCCGCCGCACTTCCTTCGCCGCCAGGATCGCCTCCGCGCGCTCAAGGACGCCGTACTGGCCGACCTGCATCGGCCGGTGGTCATCACCGGCGCGGCCGCGCGGACGAGCATCCACGGCATGGGCGGGATCGGCAAGTCGGTCCTGGCCGCCGCGCTGGCGCGCGACCACGAGGTGCGGCGGGCGTTTCCCGACGGCGTGATCTGGGTCGGCATCGGCCAGCAGCCGACGCTCGTGACCCTCCAGCGCCGCGTCGCGCAGGCCCTCGGCGATCCCGGCCATTTCGATAGTGAGCCACAGGGCAAGGGCAAGCTCCACGAATTGCTGGATCACAAGGCCGTCTTGCTCGTCCTTGACGACGTGTGGGACCGCACCCACGCCGAGGCTTTCGACGTGCTCGGCCCGCGCTGCCGCGCCGTCATCACCACCCGCGACGCCGCGCTGATCACATCCCTGGGTGGCACGCCGCACCAGGTCCAGCTCCTCACGGAAGCGGAGGCCCTGGCGCTGCTGGCCCAGTGGGCCGAATGCCCCGAGGGCGCCCTGCCGCCCGCCGCCCGCGCGGTGGTGGCCGAATGCGGCCGCTTGCCGCTGGCGCTGTCGATCTGCGGCGCCATGCGTCGCGACGGCACCTCCTGGGCCGACATCCTCGCCGCGCTGTGTGAGGCCGACCTCGAATTCCTCGACCATCCGCACGGCAACATCTTGAAGTCGATCAAGGTCAGCATCGACGCCCTCGCGCCCGACCAGGCCCGCCGCTTTGCCGAGCTGGCCGTCTTCCCGCCCGACGAGATGATCCCCGAGGCCGCCGTGGCGACGCTCTGGTCGCACACCGGCCCCATGAAGGAGCGCGATGCGCGCCGGCTGCTCACCATACTGGACGCGCCGCGCCCTGGTGCAACTGGATCGCGAGGCTGAGGAGACCGGCGACGACCCGAAACGCCGCGTGTCGCTCCACGACCTGATCTACGACTACGCCATCCATCTCGCCGGCGACCGGGTCGCCCTGCACCAGCAAATGCTCGACGCCTACTCCCAGCGGTGCCCCGAGGGCTGGCCGTCCGGCCCGAACGACGGCTATTTCTTCCAGCATCTGCGCCACCACCTCGCCGAAGCGGGGCGGGATAACGAACTGATCAGTCTGCTCCTGGACCTGTGCTGGCTGGAAGCCAAGGCCGAGGCCGGCTTGGTCTTCGACCTGGCCATGGACTTCACCAGGGCCGCGGACCGCATCCCGGCCGATCGTTCCGCCCGCCGGCACTTACGGCTGCTGGAGCAGGCCCTCCGCGCCGACCTCCACTTCCTGGCTCGCCATCCCACCACCCTGTTCCAGTGCCTGTGGAACCGGTGCTGGTGGTATGACTGTCCTGAAGCGGCCGCCCATTATGATCCGCCACCGATCGGCTGGCCCGCCGAGGGCCCAACTTGGTCCCGCTCCGCGCCCCATCGGCTCTCGACTCTGCTGGAATCCTGGCGCGAGGTCAGGGAGAAACGCTTCTGCGGCTTCGTCTGGCTGCGTTCTCTCCGCCCGCCCGAACTGGCCTTGGGCGGTCCGCAGATCGCCTGCCTCCGTGGCCATAAGAAATGGGTCTTGAGCGTGGCGTATTCCCCCGACGGACGCCGCATCGTCACCGGGTCGGACGACCAGACGGTGCGGGTGTGGGATGCGGAAGGCGGGGTGGAGATGGCTTGCCTCCGCGGACATCCGGGCGGGGTCGAGAGCGTGGCGTATTCCCCCGACGGCCGCCGCATCATTATCAGCTCGCGCTGGCCCGTCATCGGGTCGAGTGACAGCACGGTGCGGGTGTGGGACGCGGAGAGCGGGGAATGCCTCGAGATGATCCAGGGTTCCGACGATGTCACCTCAATCGCGGCGGCGGAAAAGGCGCCTCCGTGGCGGGCGATGAGCTGGGATCTGGAGACGGTGATCGCACCGGCGAGTGGTGGCGAGGCCGTGGCCTGGTTCCCGGCCGCGATGAGGAACATCACGACCCACCCCTCCGGACGGATCTGGGCCGGGTCGGCGAGCAACCATCTCTACCTGATCCAGCTCGAAGGTGAGCCGGACTCGAAACATCCAGGAGGAGTTTCGCGATGAGCGCCTTTCCGACCACTTGTCCGTGGTACGGGTGATCCGAACTCCACTTCCGCAAGTCGCGGGACGACTCGTCCTGCGACAACTGCGAGCACGAGTGAACTCCCACGGCGCCCGCCGATTCGTCGCCTCCTCCGGCTCCCGAAGCGCGGCTCTTCCTCAGCTACGGCCGCCGCGATGCCGCGGAGCTGGCCGACCGCCTCGAGCAGGATCTCTCGCTCTTCGGCCACGAGGTCTGCGCGACACCCGGAAGATCCGCTCGGGACGTACTTCCTGCGCGAGATCGAGGACGGTCTCCGCAGCACTCAGCTCGTAAGGCCCTGCTCAGCCCCCACGCCATCTGCGAATCGGGCGACTCGGACAGCCCCGACGACCTGGCCAGCGTCTGCCTCGACGACCTCCACCTCGCTCGCTTCTCCTGCAAGGTGCCGATCGTGCCGATGGTGGCCGTTTCCTGCCCGCCGTCGTTTGTGATCTTTCGGCTTGACTATGTGGAAATGCTCCAGTGGCACGACTTCGGCGAGGCGTATCAACGCGGTTTCCGAAGGCTGTTGGAGGCGATCGAGACCGCTCGGCCAAGCCCACAGGACCGAGCCCGATCGGCAGCGGGCGCTCTTGATCACCGGGGATCCGGCATCGGCAAATCGGCGATCGTGGCGAAGTTGACCCTGATCCTCCAGATGGCAAAGATTGTCGAGCACCGCCACAATGTGCCCGGATTACGGCATCGCCCCTAGCGGCGTGATGAAGGGGAAGGTTGGCTTGAGGGTTCGCACGAGCCGATCATCGGCCGTCAGGAGGTCACATCCCTCACGCTCGGCTATGAAACGATCCGAGAATCTTGTAGGGTGGGTGAAACTACCCCTTCCAACATGCAAACTCGTTATAATCAAACTCTTGATGCCATGTGGGTTGCGCCTCACCCCGCTCTGGGCGGGCACATCCCCTTGGCCTCGTCCAGTAGCTTCTTGGTGGCCAAATGATGGTTTCGGTCCCCCTTGCTCCGATGCGGTTTCTTCTTCTTCGGCCCGCGTCGTACCCGGAGCATCCACTCCACCGACATCCGAGCCGCCAACTCGTTGAGCAAATCCGCCACCTCCTGCACCGGGCGATCGCTCAGCTCCGGCCACAGTCGCGGCGGGACCGCCGTCATCATCCCCGGGTAGATCCGCGCCACCTCGGTGACCACGGCATGATTCGACACTTCTGCGGCCATCTCCCGGCCGTGCTCCGCCCGCAGGCCGCCCTTGAGCACCGCCAGGGCGTTGCCGGCCACGGCCGACATCCCGAAGCCGAACAGTGCCGCGCGCGGGTAGCCCAGCGTGGGGATCTCGCAATTCAGCAGGTCGGTCAGCACCTGGAAATGGCCCTCGATCCCCCAGCGGCCCCGGTACGCGGCGCAGCAGTCGATCGCCGAGACATCCTCGGGCAGGTTGGTCACCAGGATGATCTCCGTCTCCCCCTCCCGCGTCGGCTCGTCCAATTCCAGGATGATCAGCCGCAGGCGATGCGCCGCCCCGGGCGTCTCGGGATCGTCCACGAGGATCGGCTGCTCGTGGACCTTGCCGGTCGGGCAGCGCCCCGCGACTGCCGCGGCCCGGCTGGTTCGTAGGGCAACGTCGTTTGGTGCCGCCGTGCCAGGAAGGACCCGCCGGCTCGCGCGATGCGGAACAAGAAGGTGCGGACGCACAAGTTGCGGTCGAGGATCCACAGCTCGCCGGCCGAGACGGGGACTTCCTTGAGCAGGTTGCGCTCCTGGGTGTGGGCGTTCTCCTCCAGGATCAGATCGGTGATCAAGCCGCTGGCCGGCTCGTAGATCGCCAGCGACTTGCCGGGCAGACAGGCCGACCAGGTGGTCCGCGTCGGGGTCAGGCGATGGTCGGTCCCGGCCAGGACGTTGCCGTCGAGGATGCGGGCGCAGTAGCCGGGGATCGGCTCCGGCAGCAGGCCCCCGCCGCCTTCGATCAGGGCGCGGCAGCGGATCGCCGTGTGGCGGACGACCGCGGCGGTGATGGCCGGGCTCAGGCGATTGAGCTTGCCGTAGAAGGCCGAGAGCGAGGCGATCAGTTGGAGCTGGCGCCCCAGGAACGCCGAGCGGGTGGAGGGGTTGAACCCACAGACGACGTCGAGCATGACCAACACGAGGTGCTCGAGGGTAAACTCGCGGCAGTATTCGCCCTCGGCGGACTGCTCGAAGAGGAGGTCGAAGGGGGTGCCCTGGAGGAGCCAATCCAGGGTGATACGGGTCATCACGGTGGCCGGGGACTCCTGAATGCAGGGATTGAGGATGGCCGGGAGGTCCGCGATGAGTGGAGGGGCAGGGTCGAGGAGATCCAGCCGGGCGGCGGGGCGCGGGGGTGGCACCACCGGCTGGGAGGTCCGTCCGCAGCGCTTCGTCGGCCCATCGAGATCAATCAGCCTGGGAGACATAGGTAGCCCTCCGTGATCGGGAACGAAAACCATCCCAGCCAAAGAGGTTATAATAATTAACTCAGCATGTTGGAAGGGGTAGGTGGGTGAAACCCACCAGGAAGTATCCCGATTCTGGTGGGTTTCACCCACCCTACAAACCCCGGATCCGCTTCTCGGACCGTTTCTAACGCCACATAGAGGCAATCGTACACGCCGATACGAGCCTGGGATGAGATGGTGTACGCTCGCCACAGAAGAGGGACGTAGGGATGGAGCTGCGGTTGGCTGGCCAGGATGCCTGCCAGGAACATCGGTCCCTGAGCTGGCGTGATGATCCCTCTCCGCTCGGATCGCGCCAGAGCATGGGCGGCTTCGATCGGGAAGACGTCCGGTGCTTGCAGTTCGTGAATCTTGAGCTGGTAATCGACCCGGACTTGGCGGGCCTTGTCCGAGTCGCTCTCGCGGAGCACCCACTTCAGAGCCACGTTGGAATCGAGGACGTATTTCATTCCTCGTCGCGGCCTTTGCGGATCAGATCGACGGCGACGTCCAGGAGGCCGTGCTTCTCGAAGACCTCGCGAGTCGCCTGCTCCGAGCGCTCCTGGATGCGTTTCAGCAAATCCGGATCGGTGACCTTCTTGCCTGCCGCGATGAGCCGGCAGACTTCTTCCAGGTCCGCTTGAGGGGATCGTTCGTCGATGGTAGCCATACGAACTTTCCAAGGGTCATTCGATCGGGGCTTGGATTCCGCAGAAAGGCCAGGGGCAATCCAGCCTTCCTCTCAGCTTTACCATCAAGAAGCCCTGCCGGCAACAATTCAGGTGGAAACACCACGCGGTCCGCCGCTTGCGGATGGCAGTTGGCAGGCGACTCATTCATCGGCATTGCCCTTGGATTGACGGCGATTGCGGACCTGCATCATCACCGACAACATCAGCCGCCCCATGTCGTCCCGCCGCTCGGAGTACTTGGCCGATTCGTAGGCACCGCCGTCATAGATTTTCGGATCGAGATACGGCATCGACACTCTCAGGGCCGCGCCCTTCACGAACGGGCACGCGGCATCGGCCTCACTGCACACCATCAGTGCGGCAAAGCCCTGCTGCGGATTGACGGGATCGGCGTAATGCTTGGAATACTCGGTCGCTTCCAACGGCATGCCGCCCGTCTCGGGATTCCCCCAGCGAACGCGGTACATGGGATTGGCCGTCTGCGGTTCCCCCTTCGCCGCTTCCTTGCCGGTCGGCACCACCTCGACGCCGATCTCCCTGAGCGTATTCACCGTGCGGATATTGAACGCGGTCGGAGCCGTGCCGCCGCTATGAAAGCGGATTTCCGGCATCCCGCAATAGGCGGCGGCCACGTTGCCCATCGTTGCCCCGAGGAGGCTCCGGCGGGAATTGCCCGTGCAAACGACGATCACATCCAGCCGATGGCCCGGCCGGTCATTCTTGGCGATCCAATCCACCAGCCTCCGACCGGCCAGCCGGTGCGTTTCATCGATCTGGTCGAATGATGTCGTGAGAAAGTCGGCATACTCTCTCACCTTGGGCAGCAGCCGCTCCCGGCATTCCGGCCCGGCGATTTCCACCGCCTTCTTGATCTCCGCCGGGTCGATCCGGTCGTCCGAACCGGCGAGGTTCTTGAAGGTTTCGGGCTCCATGAATCCTTCCAATTCCGTAAACGTCAGCTCTCCGTCCTTGCCGAGTCCCTTGAATAACGCCCCTTTGACCCTCTGATCGTTTGCCGGATCGGCGGCATCCGCCGTACCGTACCGCTGGATCAGCCACAAAGCCCGCACGAACGGACCCATGTCGCCCCCTGCCGGCGAGCCGGCCCCCAGGGCCAGAGCCGCGATGAGTGAAAGGTACATGACCAGGGATGCTCCTCATTTGGTTGCCGTGATGTTGACGCTCAGAAGGTGCTCGGACCCGGGTGGGGGAACCACACCCGAAACCTCGGCCATCTTGCGGGCCGCTTCAGGATGCCGATCGACGTCGACCCGGCCGAATCCGGCCCCGTTGAGCCGAGCGATGTAGTCGTCGAGCACGAGGGCCCCGCCGATGCAGCCGACTAACGCTTCGAGGTCTTTGCGGACCGAGGTGGGAGGTTCGATTTCCCAGGCCATGTCCGAAACCGCCAGTCGCCCGCCGGGCCTCAGGACCCGATGGATCTCCCGGAATGCCCGATCTTTGTCCGGCACGAGGTTCAGCACGCAGTTGCTGATCACCACATCGATGGAATCGTCCTCGACCGGCAGGGCCTCGATGTCGCCCTTGCGAAACTCGACGTTGCCGAGGCCGGTTCGCTCGGCGTTCGCACGGGCCTTTTCCAGCATCGCGTCGGTCATATCGACGCCGATCACGCGCCCGGTCGAACCGACCTTGCCAGCGGCCAGGAAGCAGTCAAAACCCGCACCACTGCCGAGATCGAGCACGGTCTCCCCCGGCCGCATGGCCGCGACCGCCTGCGGATTGCCGCAAGACAGGCCGAGATTGGCCCCCTCGGGTAACGTCGCCAGCTCGGCGGCGGAATAACCGAACGTCATCGCCAACCCCTCGGCGTTGTCGGTGCAGCCGCACAGCGATCCGCAGGTGGCTTCACCCTTGGCGACCTTGCCATACTGCTCCTTGACCGCCGCCTTGATTTCCTCGCCTTCCATCGTCAATTCCCTCCGAATTGCATCCGCCTGAGCGGATATATTGGGTCAAAAAAATTTGGCCTCAGCCCTCGCAGCAAGGGTCGTGATCGAGCCTCTGCCGGTCTTGTTTCAAGGCATCGATGTCCTGGAAGCACACCCCGACGCAGCCGATCAGGTTTCGATGCAGGTCGCCCACCGGCCGCGCCAGCCGGTAATGGACCCAAAGCCCCTCTTTCCGGCCCACCACCAAACCCCGCTTCCTCAGATACGCCAGGTGGCGGGACACCGTGGACTGCGGCAGGCCCAGGGCCTCATGCAGATGGCAGACGCACACCTCGCCCTCCGCCAGCAGGTTGAGTAGCCGGAGCCGCACCGGATCGGCGAACGCCTTGAAGAGTTCGACGCATCCGTCCAGAGGATCGGTCTGCTGCTTCATCCGCATAGCCAAATATATGAGGCGCGGGTTCCACTGTCAACCGGATCCGCGCCGGTTCGGGAGATCCAATCCACAGCACATTTTTTTCCACGAGAATTTCTATATTTCAGTCGTATCCAGGGTTGCGTCGAGAAATTGGGCCAATCCCCCAATAGGTGCATTAACGGATTCGAAAAGTTGCGTTATACTAATACTATAGAGGGATGGTGCGTGCGCGAGCGGTCTAGGTTCGCTCGCCCCGGTGTCCCCGACTCACCCAGGCCTTCCTCCCATCTTCACGAACCCCAGTTCCCGGGCCGACCCGCTCCGCCGCACATCGAGAACCGAGCGCCCGGCGCGGGAGACGCGCCGAAAAGTGGTCACTTTATTGCCAATTCGTGACACCGGTTTTCCGCCCGAATTCCAAGCAACAACGAAGGTTACGTCAAAACCGGTGGACTGATCCCAGTGCATCGACCGGCACCACGCCCAGCGAATGCGCCGGGTGTCGCGAAAATGCGTCCCCACTGACTGAGGAGCCAGGGCGTTCGTTCCGCCGTGGTCGTTGGATACGTGGCGCGTGACATCCGCATGGCGATCGGCCCTATTGATGATGGGAAGGACCATCGGGGTTCTCCCGCACTGGATTCCGAAACCGCCGGGATCGCCGACGATGACCCAGCCCGACGATGGCACGATCGACCAACCGGATCCCAACAATCGGCACGCGCAGGAAACGGCGACTCCCACCGGCTCGGCCGCGGCGATCGTCAGCATCCTCGACCGCTACATGGCCGACCTCCAGGCCGGCAGGACTCCCGACCGTGACCAACTGCTTGCGGGCCATCCGGAGCTGGCCGTGCAGCTCGATGCGTGCCTGGCCGGCATCGAGTTCGTCCACCGCGCGACCGGCCCGGCTATCGAGGAACCGGCCGCGCTCGGCGATTTCCGCATCATCCGCGAGATCGGCCGCGGCGGCATGGGCGTCGTCTACGAGGCCGAGCAGACCTCGCTCCGCCGTCGGGTGGCCCTGAAGGTCCTCCGGTTCGGCGCCGTCGCGGACGAGGAGGCCATGCAGCGGTTCCATCGCGAGGCCGAGACCGTCGCGCGGTTGCACCATACCAACATCGTGCCGATCTTCGCCATCGGCAGCGAGCGCGGCGTCCATTACTACGCGATGCAGTTTATCCAGGGGCGCAGCCTGGCGGATGTCCTGGCCGATTCCCGGCAGGCCAGCAAGCCGTTGCCGCCCACGGACATCGCGCGCTGGGGCCTTCAGGCGGCCGAGGCCCTGGCTCATGCCCACCAGCGCGGGGTGATCCATCGCGACATCAAACCGTCGAACCTGCTGCTCGACGCCGAGGAAGTCGTCTGGTTGACCGACTTCGGCCTGGCCAAGTGCGCCGACGAGGTGACTCTCACCCTGTGCGGGATGCTGATGGGCACGCCGCGTTACATGAGCCCGGAGCAGGCCGAATCGGTCCGGCGGCCGATCGATCACCGCACGGACGTCTACAGCCTGGGCGCATCGCTGTACGAGCTCGCCACCGGCCGGCCCGTCTTCGATGCGACCGCCCCCATGGGCGTGATCGCCCAGATCCTCACCGAGGAACCGGCGCGGCCGAGACAGATCCGCCCGGAGCTGCCCCGCGACCTGGAGACGATCATCCTCACCTGCCTGGCCAAGGAACCGGGACAGCGTTATGCGACCGCCCAGGCGCTCGCCGAGGACCTGCGCCGTGCGCGACGGCCGCCCGATCCGCGCCCGCCGCGCCCACGCACTCGCGATCGTGGTGCGCTACGTCCGCAAGCGGAAGAAGGCCCTGGCCACCGGCGCCCTCGTCGTGGCGGCCACGATGCTCCTGATGGCCGGCGCGGTCTTCGGCTGGCGATTCTACAGCGACTGGCGGCTCGGCCGAGTGGTCCTGTCCACGACCGGACCCGCCTTGACGTCGGTGGTGCTCCCCGAGTCGGGCGACGAGCCCATCGGCGAGCCGTTCGACCTCGGCACCCACACCACCCTTGCCCTGCCGGCGGGCGATTATTGGTTGCGCGTTCAGGGGATGGGACTGCTCGGTCAAACGTACCGCCTTGCGGTCCACCGGGGAGAGACCCGGAGTTATCGCCTCGCGCTCGACGAGAACTGTCTGCTGGGCGAGATGTCCATCCCCTATCCGCCGGCCGGGGACGCCCTGGTGCTGAAACCGGGCAAGGCCGACTTCATCGAGTGGACCGGCCAGACGTTGCTCCGCCGCGACCTCTCGACGGGCGAGGTGATCTGGAATGCCGATCGGCGGGGAGGGCCCGCGGACCTCGGTCACGACGCGTTCGCCTGGATGCAAAGGCTGGCACTCATCACCATCAACGATGGCGAACGACCTGGCACGCTGGTCAAACCTTCACCCGACCTCAACGGCGACGGCACCGGCGACGTCGTCATGGCCTTCGCCCGGACCCCCTCGCTCCTGGCCGTCTCCGGCCGGGATGGGTCGATGCTCTGGACCTACTCGCCCGCCGTCAACGGTCTCCGCGGCCCGGATTCGCGCGGCCCGGACGAGCTCGACAAGGCCCTTGAGGAAGCTGGTACGGCGGGCGGAGGGAAGCCCAAACCGGCCATCGAGGGCGGGCGGGTCATCGGGTCGCCGATCCTGGTCCAGGCCGACGACGACGGCGTAGTCAACCTCCTCGCCCTCTTCTTCGTGTTCGACGACCCGACCGGAAGCGCCTTCTCGTTCGGTGCCGACAGGAGCGTGACTCACTTCGAGAAGAACCAGCCGGGCCGTCGCGTGATCGCGGCCATCTCGGGCCGGACGGGGCGCACCTTGTGGTCCCGGACGCTCGACGCGACGACGAAGTCGCGGCCCTGGCTGTGGGATCGCCTGAACCGCGGGTCCGGGACGCCGACGCCATTCGATGCTTTCGACACCGAGGTCGTGGTCGTGCCGGGCCGCAGGGGACCGATCGTCGCGCAAGTCGTCGGCTCGCAGTGGACCGAACTCGATCCGCTGACTGGCAAGCCCCACGGCCGGACCATCGACTTCGGCTTCACACCCGTCCGGCCCGTCCAGCATGCGGACCTCGACGGCGATGGCTCGCCCGAAGTCCTGGCGATGGGACTGGCGCCGAAGGGGAATTCGATAACCCTGAACGCCCACTCGATCGTGACGCGCGAGCCACTCTGGCTCGAGCCGGTCTCCGGCTTCGAATCCCAGACGCCTCGTGCCGCCGCAGCGGACGCCTGGCCGCTGGTCAGCGACCTCGACGGCGATGGCCGCGCAGGAGGTTGTGGTGCCCGACTCGGGCATCCTCCCGCAGTGCAAGGATTATCGGGGAGTGCGGCTGCTCGAGGGTGCGACTGGCCAGACGCGATGGGTTCGCCCCATGCGGCCCGACCCGCGCTGGCCTGACGGCCTGGCCCACCTGATCGCCGCACCCGATCTTGACGGCGACGGCACCCGCGACCTCGTGGCGGTCTCACGCTACTACGGCCGGAGCCCAGGCACCTACTCCATGGAGGGCCCGCTCGATCGGACGCGGGTCTACGTCGAACGCGCTCTCCGGCAAAGACGGCCATCCGCTCTGGTGGTGGCACGAGGATGTGACGGACTACTCCGTGCCCCGACTCTGGCCGCCGATCTGGTGGGGGCGCGGGCCCGACGGCTGGCCTTTGCTGGTGGTCCCCCTCGGCGGCAAGGTGCCGGGAGAGGACGACCCGACGAGCCCGCTGTACCACCCCATGCCGCCTGCGGTACGTCTCCTGGAAGCCTCGACGGGCCGCACGCTGCACACGATCGATGGCCTGTCCTGGCCCAGGCTCGCCGATCTCGACGGCGACGGCATCGCGGATCTCTGGGGCTCGGTCAACGGCAAGCTCCGGGCGTTCCGCGCCGAGCCGCCGGAGGCGTGGCGGAGTCTTGACGAATTGATTCCAGCCGGCGATTTCGACGGCGACGGCATCGCCGATGCCATGACGGTCGAGCTGCAGATCTGGGACGCCTTCGAGAAGGTGAAGATGAACAGCCGCACGGCTTTGGCCCGCTCAGGCCGCAATGGCCGCGCACTCTGGACCAGGACGCTCGACGACGCCGAGAGCCCGCTCAACTGGGAAGCCTGGCTCGGTCCCCAGATGGCGTCACACTCGACCCTCTCGACCTTCCCGCTCCCCGCAGGCGACCTCGACGGCGATGGGGCGCCGGAGGTGGTGGTCGTCAAGAGAGAGGACGGAGGCCGTGGGGACGCCAGGGGGACCGCAATCCTGCCGATCCAGGTCCTCTCGGGGCGTTCCGGCCGGCGGCTCTGGGGGGCTGGTCCGTTGCCATCGCTGGGGTCCCAAGCCTTCGGGTACTCCTAGGTCGAAGGGATCGATGTTCGCATCGACAAGGCCACGGGCATCGCGGACTTGCTGGTGATGCACACCACCCGCAAGGCGAGAGTCAGCTCGACGGCGCCAGGCTCCCAGGTCCCGCAGACCCATCTGACACGGCTCTCGGGGCGCGATGGACGAGTCGTCTGGGATATCCTCCTGGCGGAGCACTAGGCGGGATTGGCGAAGCACATGGGCTTCGATCATCAGTACGGCGACCTTGACGGCGACGGCAGCCTTGACGTCGTTTTGCGGACCTTCGCGACTCCCGCGCCGGGCCGACCCCCCTCGAACTGCGTGCTTTATCGTTCCGCGACGGCAAGACCCTCTGGGCTCATCCGATCCGGGACCAGAGCGCCGCGTATGTGGTTGGCGACCTCGACGGTGATGGCCGCGCCGAAGTGATCGTCGGAGATCGGTCAACTGAAGGCACCCCGCCGGTCGCCGAGGCGACCGCGCTCGATGGCCGCGATGGCGCCACCCGCTGGATCTCGCGCTGCGGGGACGTTCGTGGTCCGTCCATCAAGGGCGCGCCGCTCTACCTTGCCGATTTCGAGGGCAAGGGCCGCCGGGAAGTCTGCTTCGACTTCGGCAAACAGGTCGTGATCCTCGACGCCCAGGGCCACGAGCGATTGAGTCCCGAACCGGCAGGAAAGCTCGGGAAGATCGCGGCCTGCACCGACCTCGACGGCGACGGCCGCGATGAGCTGCTCCTCCAGGGTGATGATCGACTGTATGCACGCCGTGGCGACCTCGCGGAACTGTGGTCCCGGCCGAGTCGGGAGCCGGTCCACCACGTGATCCCGGCTCAGGCGGGACGACCAGCGACCGTGGTTCTCAACTCGATGGTGGCCCTCGACGGCGCGACCGGTCGCCCGTGCTGGAAGGGACGTCCTTCGAGAGTGCTCGAGCCGGGCAGCGCGGCACAGTCGCCACTCCTGTTGACGACCGACGATGACACGACGATCTGTAGCCTGGTTTTGCCCACCACGCCTGAGGGCACTTGCGAGCCAGCCCGAGGGACGCCCGTAGCGCTCGGCCTCGCCCGAGACGACCCGCGCTGCGGCGCGACCGCTTCCGTGGTCAACCGGCGGAGGGGGCCTGATCCCTCCCTGGCTCTTCCTGGGCCTGGCCGGGCTCGCGACGATCAACGTCGTCGTACCCCTGTTCATCTTGAGGCTCGCGACCCGGCGCCGCGTCTGGGGCGTGCGGTTGCTGATGGCCCTGCCGGCCGTCGTCGCGATCCCGATGGCCATGTTCCTGGCGCTCTTGTCGGTGTCGCCGTCGATGGCCGGCGCGTCGGCCCCGCAAGCGATCGCGGGATTCAGTCTGGCCACGCTGGGCGGACTGCCGGTGGTCGTCTACGTCATCATGATCGGCTCGAGCCTGCTCCGTCGGCGCTGGTGGCGGCTCGTCACGATCGCCGTCCTGAGCGTCCTGGTGACGGCCGGGCTGGGGGCGTATTGGTGGTGGTTCGATCGTCAGAGGATGCCTACCATTGAGCATTACACCTGGTCCGGCTGGCACGCTTTGCTGGTTCCCGGCCTCTATCTGGTGGGAGTCCTGGCGATGATCGCGTGGGTCGTACGCGGAACGGCGCGATACGTGTGGAAGCGATGGAGGAAGAGACGGGCCGTTGCCATGAACCCGTCGTGATCCCATGAGTCAATCGCATGAGAATGTCAACAATCAACCGATCCGCATCGCCGAGCTCGAACGTCATCGGAGCTGGCTGGGACTCCTGGCCCGGCTCCAGGTCGAGCCGAGGTTCCGCGCAAGTTCGACCCGTCGGACATCGTCCAGCAGACCTTGCTCGAAGCGGTGCGGGATTGGCCCCAGTTCCGGGGTGGGACCGAGGCCGAGCTGGCCGCCTGGCTCCGACAGATCCTCGCGCACGTCCTGCTGCACGAGGTGCGGCGCTATGGCGGCGCCCAGCGGCGCGATATCGGCCGTGAGGTCCCGCTGGAAGAGGCGTTGGCCGAATCATCGCGGCGGCTCGGCGCGGCGCTGGCGGCTCCGGAGTCATCACCGAGCGAGCGCACCGGCCGTCACGAGCTGGAGCTTCGCCTGGCCGACGCCCTCGCCCGACTCCCGGCCGACTACGCCGAGATCATCCTCTTACGCAACGTCGAAGGGCTTTCCCACGAGGAAGTCGCTGGCCGCATGGGGCGGGGCGTCGGCGCCGTGCGCATGCTCTGGGTCCGGGCCCTGGCCAGGCTCCGCCAGGAGCTGGACGTGGCTCCGGATTCGGTCTCCTGAATTGACCGGCGGCCCAGGCCGCGTACGATTCGGCGAGGTGGAACATGGATTCTCGAGAAATCCCGGCAATTCCGACATCGTCCTCCGAACGCACCGCGGTTTTGCTCATCGCCCACGGCAGCCGCGAGCCCTCGGCCAACAACGACCTGATCGAGCTGGCCGCGCGCCTCTCGGCCTCCGGGGAATTCCCGATCGTCGAAGCCTGTTTCCTCGAGCTGGCCGAGCCCGACATACCAGCCGGCGGCGACCGTTGTGCCTCCCGAGGCGCAACCCGCGTTCTGATAGTTCCTTACTTCCTCTCGGCGGGCGTGCACCTGCGCCGCGACCTCACCGCGGCCCGGGACGAGCTGGCGCGGCGATACCCGGACCTCGATTTCCGACTGGGACTGCCCCTGGGACCGCATCCCCTGCTGGATTCCCTGGTCGCGGCGCGGGTTCGGGAGTTGGGATCCGTCAGAGGCGACTTGTAAAATCGTATTCGGTGGACTGCAATTCAGGGCCGCATCTTTCGCCATCTCTGCCACTTACGTTGAGAAACCGGCTTCCGCAGCCCCCGATCCTCCCGACTCTCCCAATCCTCCCCGCCGCAACCGCCATTGACATGATTGGTGCCAGGCACTAGCGTGCGGCGTCCGATATCTCCAGGGAAGGAGATCACGCACATCGTAGGGTGGGTGAACGACCCCTTCGCATCCGCCAGAGGCGTCAAAGGAGTGATCGCCGATGAGCGTCTCGCCGAAATCCGTGGCCGTC
This sequence comes from uncultured Planctomycetota bacterium, assembly GCA_963845755.1. Classification (GTDB taxonomy): domain Bacteria; phylum Planctomycetota; class Planctomycetia; order Isosphaerales; family Isosphaeraceae; genus CAWJTV01. Next base: position 197,015 of record CAWJTV010000027.1, on the reverse strand, counting down.
CCGGCCCTTGACCTCAAGGCGCAGTACCAGTCGATCCGCGACGAGATCAACTCCGCGGTCCAGCACGTCATCGAGAGCCAGATGTTCATCCAGGGCCCGGAAGTTGAGCGGTTCGAGACCGAGTTGGCCGAATACTGCGGCGCCGCGCGCGCCGTAGGTTGTGCCTCGGGGACCGATGCCCTCCTGTTGCCCCTGATGGCGCTGGGAATCCGGCCCGACGACGAGGTCATCACCACCCCATACTCCTTCTTCGCCACCGCCGGCTCCATCTGGCGGACCGGCGCCCGGCCGGTCTTCGTCAACATCGAACCCGACACCTATAATATCGACCCGGCCCGGATCGAGGCCGCCATCACGCCGCGGACCCGTGCGATCATCCCGGTCCATCTCTACGGCCAGGCCGCCGACATGGATCCCATCAATGAGATCGCGCGGCATCACGGCCTCTTCGTGCTGGAAGATGCCGCCCAGGCTATCGGCTCAGCCTACCACGGGCGCCGGGCCGGCACCCTCGGCCATGCCGCCGCATTCAGCTTCTACCCCTCCAAGAACCTCGGTGGCTTCGGCGACGGCGGGCTGATGACGACCGATGACCCAACCCTCGCTCCAACCTTGGCTCGGTTGCGCGTCCATGGTATGGAGCCGAAGTACCATCATCGTGAGGTCGGTTTCAACTCGCGACTCGATGCCATCCAGGCCGCGGTCCTCCGCGTCAAGCTCCGCCACCTCGAGTCCTGGACCCGCAGGCGCCGGGAAGCCGCCGCACGGTACCTCACCCTCTCCCAGGCCCATGGGCTCAGCGACCTCATCACCCTCCCCATCGAACGACAAGAATGTTATCACGTCTTCAATCAATACGTCATCCGTGTTCCCGCTCCGGTCCGCGATCCGCTGCGCGAGTATCTGACGGGCCGCCAGATCGGGACGGAGGTTTATTACCCGATCCCCCTGCATTTGCAGCCCTGCTTCGCGACGTTGGGTCATCAGCCCGGCGATTTCCCGAACGCGGAATCGGCCGCGCACGAGACCCTGGCCTTGCCGATGTATCCGGAGTTGACCGACGAACAACAGCGGTATGTGGTCGGCTCGATCCGTCAGTTCCTGGACGGGCATGGGCATGCCCATCTCGCAGGCGATCGAGCGGCCTGAGCCTCCGACAAGCGGCTGGTCAAGACATCGGAGACAGAACGGTCCGGAGTGTTCGCCTCCTTTCCACTACGAACACCGCCGCCTGAGCGAATCGAGGGCATTGCGGTGCAGGCGCGACAGGTACGCTTTGGAATAGCCGAGCACGTCCGCGACTTCATCCTGGGACTTCCCGTTCAGGTAAATGAGGCGACAAGCCGTGGCCTGGTCCCTCGGCAGTAGTCGGAAGTACGACTCCATTGCCTCGGTCTGCTCGAATTCCGGGCCGGTCCGCGGCTCCGTCTCCTGGATGAGAACCGACTCATGTGTCGCATCGCGAGGATCCAGCCGGTAGAACGCCGGCCTGCGGGCCGTCTTACTTCGCCTGGCCAGCCGGAGCCAGGACCGCCGGCAATTGCACAACGCCCCATAGATCCGGTGGCGGGCGAAAGCCGCGAAGCCCACGGTATAGGCCGCATCGAACGACTGGGCGGCCTCGACCAGGGCCAGGTAGGCCGCCGAGATCAACTCCTCGCGTTCGGATTTCGGGAGACCCATCTTGAGAGCCATCCCCTTCGCCAGCGGCAGATACCTCACCACCAGCCGGCTCTGATCTTCCGTCAGCGGACTCCGACGACCCCGTGGGTCGCATTTCTCGGGATACGGCCCCGCGTCGTCGGGGAGCCTTCCCCCCCCTGTGGGGTCAGTGGGTGAGAGAGGTTCTTGCATCCCGCCGCGCATGGGTCGATTCGGATTGGCCTTCTCCGGGAAGCCCCGCGCCCCGCACGGCTCACGCCGCCTCTCGATGACCGCTTCGCCGTTCACGCTACACCTCATCGTGATAGAGAAAACCTTTGAGCCGTAGTCGGTACCGAGCAAAGACAAATGTTTTGCTATCCTCGGACCACCGACTACTGACTACTCAACACGTCGTCGTTTCTGGAAAATCGATCGGAACGTCGATCATTGATGGCATTCGTCGCACAAGCGAGAAACCCCGCATCGTAGCGAAGATTCCCGTTGGACAAAGCACTTAACTAGTTTTTCCGAATTTGCCGATTCGCCTGATTGGATTGAGAGGGAATTCGGGAAAAACTAGGAAGTCTCGGCGCTTTGTTGAACTGATTATCGTACATTCTCTCCCCGACTGCGAGAGAAGTTTTCCCGATTTAGGAAAAAAATCCCGAAATCGGGATTACTATGGCCTAACGAAACGCGGGTTTTGCGGAGGAGGTAGTGAAACCCAATGGGGAAATCCGAGAAAAGGGCATCGCGATCGGAGCCGGACCTAGATGGGGAATGGATTGCCGGGGTGCGCGAACGGCTGACGGAGTGGTATCGGGATGCCCGCCGCCCCTTACCATGGCGAGCCGACCGGGATCCGTATCGGATCCTGGTCTCAGAGTTGATGCTGGTGCAGACGACAGTGACGGCGGTGATTCCGTACTTCGAGCGGTTCCTCCGGCAATTTCCGGATATCCGGTCGCTGGCGGAGGCGGATGAGGCCGAGGTGCTCAAGGCGTGGGAAGGTCTGGGGTATTACCGCCGCGCCCGGCAACTCCAGGCCGCGGCGCGGCAGGTGGTGCGAGAGCATGAGGGCATGATTCCGGACGATCTGACGGCGGTCCGGGCCCTGCCGGGAGTGGGGCGCTACATCGCGGGTGCGGTTCTGTCATTCGCCTTCGATCGGCCGGAGCCCATCGTCGAGGCCAATAGCCAGCGCGTGCTGGTGCGACTCCTGGCGGTGCGCGAGGATCTGAACGTATCCCGAGTACGGGAGCGGATCTGGCAAGCGGCGGAAGACCTGGTCCCGGAACTGGGAGCGGGTGATTTCAATCAAGCATTGATGGATCTGGGTGCCCTCGTGTGCACGCCGCGGTCGCCGAGCTGCCTGCTTTGCCCGCTGGCTACCCTCTGCCGGGCCCGCCAGCTCGGCCTTCAGGATTCGATCCCGATGACGACGCCGAAACCGCCTCCGGCGGCGGTCAACGAGGCCTGTGCGGTTGTCTCTCGCAACGGTCAGATCTTGATCGTCCAGCGCGGCGCAGGCGGACTCTGGGAGCACTTCTGGGAGTTTCCGACCATCCACGTCGCCGGCGCCGACCCGGCAGGTCGGTCCTTCGGCGTCCCGGTCGAACTGGCCGAGGGAATCCGGCGGCTGACGGGGATCCAGGCCGAGGTCGGCTCGCTGTTGACCACCCTTCGATACAGCGTCACGAACCACCGGGTCACGCTGAACGTCCACCGCGCGGAGGCCCGCTCGGGTACGCTCGACCCCGGCCCCGGCCTGGTTGACGCCCGATGGGTCGAGCCCGACCGCCTGGGCGAGCAGACCTTCAGCTCGGCCGGCCGCCGGCTGATTGCCTGGATCGCGACCTGGTGACCATCGGAGGGATTTGTGAGATAATCGTCTGGGTTCATCCGTGCTCATCGCCGGCGCTCGAGAGGGTCGGAGCCATGTTGAGGATCGCTCGGAAGCAGGATCGAACCTGCGGGAGGATTTCCCGGCGGTCGTTCCTGCGCGTCGGGGCGATCGGCCCGCTGGGGCTGACGCTCGCCGATTACCTGGCCCTCCGAGCCTCGGCCCGCGCGACCGGCGGCCAGGCCCGATCGATCATCCTGCTCTGGCTCTGGGGGGCGCCGAGCCAGCTCGACACGTTTGATATGAAACCGGACGCCCCGATCGAGTATCGGGGGCCGTTCGTGCCGATCGCGACCAGGGTCCCCGGGCTGAGGATCTGCGAGCTGCTGCCGAACCTGGCCCGATGCGCCGACAAGTTCTCGCTGGTGCGGACGATGCACCACGACGAGACCGACCACGGCATCGCCGGGACGATGGGATTGACCGGCAGCCGGGCCGGGGCGCGGGGGCTCGGCGACGCGAGTGTCGCGGGCGCCGAGCGGCCCAGCACCGGCGCGATCGTCGGCCGGCTGCACCGGGGCCGGCCTGGCTCGATCCCGCCCTACGTGATCCTGGGCGATCCGTTGCACCAGGGGAAGAAGCGGGTGGTCGGCGAAGGTGGCGGGACACTTGGCTCGGCCCATGACCCGTTCCGCCTCCGGTACGAGCCCGGCGCCGGCGTGAGGCTGCCCGACGCCCAGTTGCCCGAGAGCGTCTCCGCCGCCCGCCTCGAAGCCCGGTGGGACCTGCGGCACCAGCTCGATGGAGGGCTCACGCCCGCGGCGAGTCCCGCCGCGCGACTCGACCGCCATTACGAGCTGGCCCACTCGCTCATCGGCTCGAGTCAGAGCCTCTCGGCCCTCGACGTCGAGCGCGAGCAACCCGCCGTGCGCCATCGGTACGGGCCTCACCGCTTCGGCCAGTGCTGCCTCATCGCCCGGCGGTTGGTCGAGGCGGGACAGCCGTTCGTCCAGGTCAACTGGAGCACCCATGTCGAGGCGATCGAAGACAGCGGCGACGGCGGCTGGGATATGCACGACCGTTATTTCGCGATCATGCAGGATCAGCACGGCTGGATGTTCGACCGGGCGCTGTCGGCCCTGATCGAGGACCTCGACCGACGCGGATTGCTCGACACGACGCTGGTCGTCGCGGTGGGCGAGTTCGGCCGCTCGCCGAAGATCAACGACCGCGCCGGCCGCGAGCATCACCCTCAGTGCTACACGGCGCTGCTGGCCGGCGGCGGAGTCCAGGGCGGTCGGGCGATCGGCACCTCCGACAAGCGTCGCCGAGCATCCGGCCGACCGTCATTTCAGCCCGGCCGACCTGGGCGCCACGATCTTCGCCCGCCTGGGCATCGGCGCCGCCGACCTGACCGGGATCAACCTCGCACCCGACGGCCAGGTCATCGAGGAGCTATTCTGAACGCATACCGGTGACCAGGATTCCAACAATGAGAGCTCTCGGTTCGGCCGCCCTCCTGTTCGGACTCGGTCTGGCGTTCTCCATCAGCGTCGCGGCGTCGCCCGAGGATCGCCTCACCCGCCACACGCGAGACGGTCTCGACAAGCGTCGTCCCTCCTGGTCACCCGACGGCAAGCGGCTGGCATTCGCGCGTCAGGAAGCGGATAGCACTCACATGTGGCAATATGTCTGCGATCCCGGCAAGACGGATGCCGCGCGCCGGCTGCTCCCCGACTATGACGAGCCTCATTTCGACGCGACTTTCGTGCCGGGCGGGTCCCGGTTACTCCTGTGCATGATCCGGTTCATCGGCACCCAGGGGAATCTCGACATCTTCGCGGTCAACGCCGACGGCTCCGGCCGGAAGCCGATCATTGCCGAGGAGCAGGGCAAGCTCGTCCACCAGGAATGGCCCGCCTGGTCGCCGGACGGCAAGCGGCTCGCGTTCAGCTCGACGCACGACGGCAACCAGGAGATTTATACCGCAGCCCTCGACGGCTCGGACGTCGTCCGGCTAACCCAGCATCCCGGCCACGACGCCCACCCCTGCTGGTCGCCCGACGGGAAGTCGATCGCCTTCGTCACCGATCGATGGGGAACCGGCCTGGAGATCGCCCGCGTCCGTCCCGACGGCAGCGGGGTGACCCGTTTGACCGACAGCCGCGGGCTCGATGACTATCCCGCTTACTCGCGCGATGGCAAACGGCTCGCGTTCGTCTCGAACCGTGACGGCCAGCTTGAGGTCTACGTCGCCAACGCCGATGGCTCGCATCCCGTCAACATCTCCCGGAACCCGCTTGGCGATACCTTCCCCACCTGGGCCCCAGACGGCCGCGGCGTGACGTTCGTCTCCGAGCGCGACGGCGGGTCGGACATTTATACACAACGGATCGAGTAGGATCGATATCGCCCATCGACAATCTCATATCTCACCGAGCGTCCCCGTGCTGCTGCCGAAGCGATCGGCTTCGATGTCCATCTGGTGCAGCATCCGGACGAAGAGGTTGGACAGCGGCGCGTTCGTCTTGCGATCGAAGACGACGTGGCCCGCATGGTGGAATCCGCCGCCCGCGAGCAGGATCGGCAGGTTCTCACAGGTGTGCGCCGAGGCGTTCCCCAGGTTGCTCCCGTAGAACACCACCGTCCGATCGAGCAGCGATGAGCCGTTTTCGTTGGTCGCCTTCATCTTGCCGAGGAGCCCGGCGAAGAGGGCCATCTCGGCCTCTTCGATCAAGGCGAGCTGTTTGATCTTGGCCTCGTCCTGACCGTGGTGCGTGGCGTCGTGATGGCCGATGGCCACATCCGGCAGGTCGATCCGGCCATACGACCAGATCCACAAGGCGATCACGCGCGTGGAATCGGTTTGCAGCGCCAGGTGCACCAGGTCGAACCACTGCCGTTCGCGATCGAGCGTCCGCAGGTCCGTGTGGTAATCGTCGGTGAAGGGCCTGGCCTGCACCTTCGGCTTGGGCTTCAACACCCAGGCCTGATCCTGCTGGAGGCGCTGCTCGGCCTCGCGGATCGAGGTCAGCATCAGGTCGAGGCGTTGTCGATCGGCTGGACCGAGTGTCCCACCCAATGACCGCGCCTGGTCGCGCACGCCGTCGAGGATGCTCTGACCCGTCTTGATCCGCTCGACCTCGCGCGCCACCTCCTCCGGGGTACCGTCAATAAAGAGTTGCTTGAAGACCTGAGTGGCCCGTTCCTCGGACGGCACCTTCACACCCTTGCGGTTCCACGACACGGGGCCGCCACCCAGCGACAGATAAGGGAACCGGGTCTCGCCGCCCAGCCGAGAGGCGACTTCCTGGTCGAGCGAGATCGTGTTGCGGATATCATTGAACCGCACCCGCTCGGGCGCCACGCCGGTCAACAGGGCGACCTCGGTGTGATGACCGCCGGGATAGCCTACGTGCGACAGGCCCGAGAACACCGTGAAGTCGCGTCGATGGATCTTGCAGCGGTTTCAAGTAGCGCGAGGGCTCATAATCCGTCCCGGTCTGGGTCGGGAAGAAATTCGGCGGCGTGCAGGCCCAGCGGTTGACTGATGAGGAGCATGCGCTTTGGGCGCATCGCCGCGGCCTTGCGATCCGCCCCCAGACCGATCGGCAGCATTGCGTCGAGGAGCGGCAGGCCGATGCAAACGCCGGCCGAGCGGAGGAACGTGCGGCGGTCCAGCGGAGAGAGAGGCACGGCACAGTCCTCCGAAGTCGATTCCACAGCGATCACGAAGGCGAGTCGGCTGGGCCGTATTGATGATGACTCACCATTGTTATGATTTATCAACGGATGGAATTTCACCATGCGGCCAATAACCCAACAATCTGGCCTAGTGCACTGTGCTGCGATCATCATCAAAGATTGCGATCGAAAGGACCGAAAGCCCATCCAGTACGCCGCCCGCCATCTCGCCTTCCCGCGATACTCTCCAAATGCTGGGCGAAGATGTCCGGCGCGTTCGATCCGTCGTCGTGGCCCATTCCATCGAGCACTTCTTCGATCAGTCCATGAGGAGGCATTGACCCTGTGATGACGTTGAACGTGTGGAGGAGTTCGGGTCGATGGCTCAACTCTCGATCCTACAGCCGGTCAAATTGACAGAAGGGACGGCGATCGACGAACCATCCTTCTCTGGGCCGAGCCCCTGACTGTCACAATTGCACCACGCTTGCTGACCGGTCGTTCCGGTCGAGTGTATCGCGCCATTCCGGACGTGATGTCCGACATCACCCTCGTATAAAGGATGGGCCAGGCGATCGGCCATAACCAGCCGCAGGTCGTGGTAAAGCCCGAGTCGGCAAAGCTCCTTCCGGCGATTGCGTCGATCTGTGGAATAGAGATAAGCGCGAGGTCGAGCATTTGTCACTCTCCGCTGAATTCGCCACGCGATGATTCCACTTGTTCAAGAACACCCGGCTCTGAACCACCGCATGCACGAGCGAGCGGAAGCCGTAGTTCCGGGCGCGGCACTTCGCCACCAAGTCTTCAACCACCTCGCGGTCGGCGAACTGGATGTCCGCCCCGGTGGCGTAGATCAGCAGTTTTCGAGCGAGGCTGTGCGCGAGCTGATTCTTGTCCGCAAGCAAGAGGCGCTTGTAATCGTCGATGCCCTGGAATGACCTGCCATCAGGCGTGGTGCCGCCGCGCTCGACGTCGGGGCCGCGATAGATCTGTCGCCCCGGGTAGTTGGCCAGATCGACGGGCTTGTGCCCGCGGGGCTGAGTGGCCCGGTAGAAGTCGCGCCAGCCGCCGATGACGTCGAAGGTCTCGAGCGCAAACCCGGGCGGATCGATGTAGCGATGACATGACGCGCAGGCCGGCGTGTTGCGGTGCTTGTCGAGCTGCTGGCGGATCGTGGTGGCGCCGCGGATGTCGGGCTCGAGGACCGGGATGTCGGGCGGCGGCGGGGACGGCGGCTGGCCGAGGATCCGATCGAGCACCCACTTGCCGCGCAGGACCGGCGATGTCCGCGTGCCGTCCGCCGTGACCTTCAGGATCGACGCGTGCGTCAAGACGCCGCCGCGGTGGCTGCCCGGCGAAAGTTTGACCCTGCGCAGCTCGCCGCCGTCGACGCCCGCGATCCCGTAATGCTGAGCCAATCGCTGATTCAGGAACGTCCAGTCCGAGTCAACGAATTCGGTCAAGCTGCGATCGTGGTGCAGAACCTCTTCGAAGAACCGCTCCGTCTCGCGCGGCATCGACCAGAACAGGAAGTCGTCGAACTCGCCGTAGATCTGGGGGTCCGGCGAGGTGGCGTTGATACTCCGCAAGTCGAGCCATTGACCGGCGAAGTTGGCCGTGAACCGGTGGGCCTTGGGATCGTTCAACAACCGCTCGACCTGTGCCCGCAAGACGTCGGGCTTGTGCAGCTCGCCCTTCGCTGCCAGTTCCATCAACGCCTGGTCCGGCATCGACGACCAGAGAAAATAAGACAGCCGTGTGGCGACGGCATAGTCGTCCAGCTCGGTGCGACGATCCCCGCGCGAGTCCTCGATCCGCTCGGTGAGGAACAGGAAATGGGGCGAGCAGAGCGCGGCCTTATAGCCCACGACCATCGCCTCGGCGAACGACACACCCTTGTCGAGCTCCGCATGGACCAGCGTCACATAGTAGCGCACCAGGTCCTCGCCAACCGGCCGGCGAAAGGCCAGCGGCAAGAACGACCGCAACAGTCGTTCGGCGTTCTCACGCGGCCTGGCGGGTGCCGGGATGAGCGGGTCGTACTGCCACCAGCCGTCCGGGCGGCTGGCCGGCTGCGGCGGGACGGGCCGTCCTTCGGACTCCGCTTTCGCGACCGATTGCGGCTTGAGCGGCACGTCGCCGAAGAGGCGCCGATAGCCTTCCGTCGGCCAGGGACCGAGCGGCCCTTCGATCTCGACCCAGTGCACGGCCAGGCCCGGCAGCGTGGGATGGGCGTCGAGCGGGCGATTCTTGTGAACGCGCTCGAACTCCCGGGGATGAGGCAGCGACCAGCCGGCGAAGACCATGACTTCCCGCTCGCGGAGGTCGAACTCCTCCTCGATCACGATCGGCTTGCCGGCCGGGGCGTCGCGCACCGTGCGGACGTCGGTATCCTCGCGGTCATACTGGTTGACCCGGCAGACGCACATCATCGGCAATGGCTTGCCGTCGGTATTCACGGCAGAGACCGAAACTCGCACGCGATACCGGCCGTCCGCCGGCGCCGGCGCGGTGGCACACGGGATGTAATCCGGATTGCGGAGATAGAGGACCAGCGCATCGCCGTCCAGCCGTGCCGATTTGCCGAGCAGCTCCTGGTAGAGCTTCAGCTTCTCGGTGATCTGCCGGCCCGTGCGTCGTTCCTGGATCGAAACGCGCGGGCGCTTCGGGATGACCGCCCGGACCGCCTTCTCGGCCGCGTCCTGATATCCGCAGCAGGTGCACCGGCGAAACATCCAGCACCGCGCTCACGTTGTCGAACCCGGCCGCGATGTTATCGTCCGGGAGCAAGTCCTTCACCTCGACGCGCGTGGCCAGCAGGTCGCGGAGCGTGGTTTCGTACTCGGTGCGGTTCAGTCGCCGAAGCACGACGCGACCTTCGCGGCGCTGTCGTTCGAGCGAGGCGTCGTGCAACTGCCGATCCAACCCGGCGATTGCCGCGCGGGCCTCGTCTTCAGGCGGGCGCGGCTGGTCCTTCGGCGGCATCTCGCCCCGGGAGAGCTTGTCGAGCACCTTCACCCAGGTCGCCGTCACGTCCTTGTCGTCGAACGCGAAGGGCAAGCGATCCAATCGCAGCCGACGCTTCTGCATCTCGGGACCATGACATGCGACGCAATGCGTGTCGAGGAACCCCCGAAACTGGGACTCGAAATCATGGAGTTCTTGCGCGAAGGCTCGACCAACATCCGCCGCCAGGAGAGCGAGAGGCATGGCCAGATACCGGAGACAACGTCTCAGAGTCTGTTCCCGAAGAGTCTGTTCCCGAAGAGTCTGTTCCCGAAGAGTCTGTTCCCGAAGGGGCAGGCCCGGGCGAGCGGGGGGCGTCAGCCCCCTGTCCGTTGAGCGAGGGCTCTCGAAGACAGGGGGCTGACGCCCCCCGCTCGCCCTTTCGGAACAGACTCTCAGTCGTTTCCCTGAGCCCCCGGATGGGGGCGGAAGCACGTAGCCACGGGCGTGAGCCCCTGGACGAGGGGAGTTCCTCCGTTCCGGGAAGCCCCAGAGGGGCGACAGAAACCCTGTGGCTCTGAGGACTTCTGCCGCCCCTCCGGGGCTCGAAGGACGGTCGAGGGAGATCGTCCAGGGGCTCACGCCCCTGGCTACGTCCGGTCGCCCCTCTGGGGCTTTTGGAACAGACTCTCATACCGATTTACCCCGCAAACACCAGGCTGGCGTCTCACCGTTCCGTCGTCACTTTCGGCTCCGAGCCCGTCCCTCGGTTGAGCCAGATGTCGAGCCGGGGCGTGTCGAAGCTGTAGGGTTTGCCCACGATGTCCAGGTCGCCGTCTCCGTCCAGGTCGGCGACGCGCGACTCATGATTCTCGATCCCCGTGGCCAGTATGGTCTTGTCGAATCCGCCCCGGCCATCACCGTAGAAGATCCACATCCGCGGATTCGGATGGTCGGGTTTCGTGGCTGCGTCGGTCCACTTGGCCATCTCGGCGCAGAAGATGTCGAGATGGCCGTCCTTATCGATATCGGCCAGTTGGAGGCTGTGACCGTGGACGACATCTTCGCCCAGCAGATCATGGGCGATCCAGGTCTCGCCGCGGCGTTCGAACCACTTCAGGCGACCGAGCACATCCCCGGCGGCGAAGACGACCTCGGGAGGACCTCCCGTGATCAGTTGTCCGGCCGCCGACCGGGTGAGCTTGGATCCCCCGTCAATGAGCATGGGCCGGTAATCGGAGCCGCCCTCATGCCGGAACCAGTAGCCGCCGCCGATCAGGTTGACCTTGCCGTCACCGTTGACGTCGCCCTTCGCCAACCCCTCGGCCTGGCCGACCCGCGCGATCGCGGTCGCCGGCCAGGGTCCGCTCCGGCGGGGTTGCGCGGGAGTTCGGCCAGCCGGAGGACCTCCGCATGCTGGACCCAGAAGGCCAGATCATCCCGGCCATCGCCATTGAAGTCACCGAGGATCTGATCGTGGTGCATGCGATCGCCCGAGGATTCGATCTCGCGCCGCGTCCACGATGTCCTGGATTCGTAGTGTGGCCAGGGGTTCTCCCACCAGTAGAGTTTGGTGCCCGGAGTAATCCTCGCCGAAGATGAGGTCCAGGTCACCATCGCCGTCGAGGTCGGCGGCGGCTCCCCCGGCCTCGATATTGAGTCCGCGATCGATGGGATGGATCGTCCAGCCGTCCTTCTCCCGACGATACCAGGCCAGACGCGCCCCCTCGACCCGGCTGCCGACCACGATGTCATTGAGCCCGTCCTTGTCGACATCGAGCACCAGGCAGGCGGTCTGCTGGATCGATGTGCCGGGTGCCCGGCACGCGCACCGGTCTTGCTGGAGAGATGGGTCCAGACGGGCCGGTCGGCCGCCTCCGTCCGACCCTCGGCGGCGAACAGAGCGACCATCGCGGAATAAAGGACGCTTCTCCGGATCGTGATCATGGCTTGGGAATCTCGATACAAGGCGGTTCGAAGGAATCCGGTCAAGGCGATGAGATTGCCACGGCGGCCGGGACTCCCGTCAGGATCCGTGCTGTCTGGCAAACTCCCGTCGGAATGCGCTCAAGGTCCAGCCGGTCTGGCGCCGGAAGGTGCTGCTGAGATACTCCATGTAGGAGAAGCCGGCTCGCCGGGCGATGTCGGCCAGCGGCATATCGGTCTCGGTCAGGAGTTGCTTGACGTGCGTGATGCGCACGCCGGTGATGGTGTCGAGGATGGTCCGATCGCAGTGCTTGCGGAACAGCCGCTGGAGCACGCTGCGCGAGACGGCCAGATGGTCGAGTACGTCGTCGACGCCGATGCCGTCGCAGGTGCGCTCGCGGATGAAGCGCAAGGCGTCGGCGAGCCGGGGATCGGCGATGGCGGTCACGTCCGAGGACTGGCGGATGGCCAGGCCCTCCGGGGGGATGGTCTGCATCGCGGCGGGGGCGGTCTCGCCTTTCATGAGCCGGTCGAGCAGGGCCGCCGCCTCGTAGCCGATGCGCGCCGCATCGGGAACGACGCTCGAGAGCGGGGGATAGGCCAGCTCGCAGACCAGCTCGTCGTTGTCCACGCCGACGACCGCGACTTCCTCGGGGACGGCCACCCCGGCCCGGCGGCAGGCGTCGAGCAGTTGAATACCGCGCGGATCGTTGCCCGTCATGACGCCCAGGGGCTTGGGCAGCGTCTTGATCCAGAGGGCAGCCCCATCGACTTCGCCCTCCCAGGAGGATTGCTGGTGGCCCCACGACACCCTCGGGGTGCACTCGTTCTCATGGAAGTGGCCGCCCGCCGGCGCGAACGCACGCGGCGAACGCGTCGTGACGTCGCACCGACCATTCGAAGACCGGGAAGCCGAAATAAGCGAAATGGCGGAACCCTCGGTCCAGCAGGTGCTCGGCCGCCAGTCGTGCGATCGCCTCGTGATCGCTGTGGATCTGCGGCAGACCCAGGCCCCTCACCTGGTCGTTGAGATCCACCGTCGGGATGCCCGTCTGGAGCACCGCGCGGGCGCTCCGCGGGGTCGAGGCGCGGGAGATGATTCCATCGCCGTCCCAACCGACCAACCACGGCGGGGCCGAGTCCTGGAGCGAACGCTGCTCGATGTAAATGGTCCAGGGCCCCGCCTCGCGAATGTACCTCGTCGCTCCCCGAATGATCGCCCGGCCGTAGGCCGTGGAGGTCTCGATGATCAGGGCGACGTGGGGGATGCCCTTGGGCCGTAGCTTCCGGGACGCCTGCATGCGACGAGATCCTCGCCAGTCGGAACCGAATCGACCGATCTGGCCCGCCCACCGCCCGATCGAATCGGTTAAGAATGAGAGGGGCCGTCTCGTCGGTCCATCGCAAGCCACGCCGGGAATCCGCTGGATTTCGGCTCGCGTCAACCGCCGTCTCGACCGTTTCCTCAACGACCCAAGATTATAAAAGAAAGACCCAAAGTTTCATAGATTACGAGGTGGCATGATGCGTATTGTGTAACCTCGATGCGAGGCAGAGATCTGGTATGACAGGTGTCGGAATCGACCCTGCGGAAGTTCGTCCGAACTTCATGACGGGGGCCGACCACGCCCGCCTCGTGCCGACCGGATCGCGGGGTCGCCGATCGCTACGGATGAGACGGAGGACGCGAACCTCCGAAGCGACCCGCGCCCGATCCGAGACATCCAAAGGTATCCGAGTTCTACATTCATTCGATCGTTTTCCTGAGTGGCAGTCCGGTGCCTGATCGACGGATCCGAGGGTGGACGTCCCTCCCTTCGAGGGGTGTTGTGCGCGCCCGTCCGATGATCGTGCACCCTTGCGGCTTTCCCGCCGGATCGATTCACGACCCCTGGCCGAGTCTTGAGGGGCCCGGCCGACAGAGGATGGCGCTCATGCCATGTTAGAGGCTTCCTCCGTACGATCTCTGCGGCGTGCGCACGGATCCGATCTGAGGATCGAGATTCCCGGGACGATTCCGGATCTCGACCGATTCCGGATCGATTCCCAAGGGAACGATGTTCCCCCTCGGATCGTCGAATCCGGGAAGATCTCGAATCAGGAATCTCGATCCGGTTCTCATTGGGAATTCCTCCTGGGTTGCGGCCGATGGCCGCGTTAGGGTACGGCTTCGATCGAGTGTGACGAGAACAGCCGGAGGGGTTGGGGACGACGCGGCGGCATCGACCGGCGAGGAGAAACTGCGCACTGCGTCATCCCGATCGGGTCAGAGTTGAACCTTGCCGGGTCGCCGCAAGCCCTGGCCTTCGGGGTCCAGAATCCGTTCTGTTCGAGCGTTCGCTCTCATTCAAAAAAGGTGAGGAGAAGACCGATGAGCAAGCAGAATCGTCGCGGTTTCACCCTGATCGAACTCCTGGTCGTCATCGCCATCATTGCAGTTCTGATCGCCTTGCTGTTGCCGGCCGTGCAGGCGGCCCGCGAGGCGGCGCGGCGCGCCCAATGCACCAACAACCTGAAGCAGATCGGCCTGGCACTGCACAACTACCATACGGCCATCGATCGGTTCCCGATGGCCGTCTCGAAAGCCCCGCTCTACTCGCCCGGCGACACCGACGGGCAGTGGGGCTACGGCCGCTGGACCGGCTGGAGCGCCCAGGCGCTGCTCCTGGGTTACCTCGACCAGACCCCGATGTACAACGCGGCCAACTTCAACTGGGGCCCCGGCGCCGCGGGGAGCATGGGCGGGTCTGCCATCAACAGCACGATCTACAACGCCACAATCAGCAGCTTCCTCTGTCCCTCCGACCCCAATGCGGGTGCGCAGCGCAATAACAGCTACCACGCGAGCATCGGGTCGACGACCTATGAGAGCCCCATCAACACGCCGGGCATGTTCGCGGTCTTCACGGCCTACGGCATCCGCGACTGCACCGACGGCACGTCCAACACGATCGCCTTCGCCGAGGCGCTGACCGGGCGGGATGTCGCCAACGCGTTCAATGTGGCCCAGGGGGACGCCTACCGGGGCGACGTCGTCGAGAACGCCAGCGACCCTGGTACTGGCGGCCAGGGGTCGGACGACCCCTCGGGCTACTACGGGAAGGCGGCCCAATTCTTGTATGCCTCGGCCAACTCGGCCGCGGTGCTCGCGGGGCTCCAGTCGTGCGCCACGGCCTGGACCAACATGAGCAGCGCGTCGTATTCGACGATGCGGGGGTTCAGTTGGTCCGACGGCAACGGCGGCTGGACCTACACCAACATCATCCAGACGCCCAACCACGACTCGGTCTTCCAGGGAGGAGGCTGCCGGTTCAACTGCGCCGGCTGCGGCATCGACAGCTCGTTCAGCTACGCGGTGTCGAGCAACCACCCGGGCGGAGCGAACATCCTGATGGCCGACGGCAGCGTCCGGTTCGTCAAGGACGCCGTGTCGAGGCTCACCTGGTGGGCCCTCGGCACCCGCAACGGCAACGAGGTCATCAGCGCCGATCAGTATTGACGTCCAGGCCTGGCCGGGGGCGCGGCCGGTGGGCCGTGCCCCCCAGTTGCAGGAGACTCGATGAGATGATGCGATTTAACGTGACCAGAATGCCCGCCTCGACGGCCCTCCGACTGGGCCTGCTCGCCGCGTTCCTCGCGGTCGCCGGGTGCTCGGAGACGGCGAAGGGCGATAAGCGGGAAGACGCCGCGCTGAAGTCGTCCATGGAAAAGTCGCTGGCGATCTACAAGTCGAAGTCGCAGGTGTCCGGGGCGCCCCTGACGAAGTCGCCGGGGAGCCAGGCACCGTCGAAGGGATATCCGGGGAAGTCACATCCGGTGACGACGACGCGTTAATCTTGGGCCCGTCTGTCGCCATCCGGATCCCCTGGATGCAAACACCCGACTTCCACTCCAGCGAGTTGCCTCATGAATGGATTGCCGATCATCGCCCTTGCGTCCTTGCTGGCCGTCGCCCCACCGGAGAACGTGCCGGCACGACCGCGGGTGCTGGCCTTCACCAGGACTGCCGGCTTCCGCCACGACGCGATCCCGGCCGGTCTCGCGGCCGTCCGGGAGTTGGGAGCCGGAGGGCGGCTTCGTCGTGGACGCCACCGAAGACGCCGCCACCTTCACCGCGGAGAACCTGGCCCGCTACCGCGCCGTGGTGTTCCTCAACACCTCCGGCGAGGTGCTCGACGAGCGGCAGAAGGCGGCGTTTCAGGGCTTCATCCGCGGCGGCGGCGGGCTGGCGGCCGTGCACCAGGGGATCACCACGCTGGAAAAGTGGCCCTGGTACGTCGCCCTGGTCGGCGGCGTGAAGTTCGCCGGACATCCGGAGGTCCAGGAAGCGACCTGCAAGCGCGAGGTCCGCGACCACCCGGCCACCCGGTCCCTGCCCGACTCCTGGAAGTGGGCCGACGAGTGGTACAACTTCGACTCCAACCCGCGGCCGCGAACGCACGTCCTGTTGACGATCGACGAATCCTCATACCACGGCGGGACGATGGGCAAGGACCACCCTGTCTGCTGGTACCATGAGTCCCAGGGAGGGCGTGTCTGGTGCACGGCCCTGGGACACACGAAGGAGGGTTACGGCCGGGCTCCGCTGCGCCAGCACTTGCTCGGCGGCATCCGCTATGCCGCGGGCCTCGCGACCGCGGACGGGAAGGCGGAGAAGGGACCGGCGGCCCCGGGGGCTGCATCGACCGCCTCCGGTCGCGCGGCATTCGCCCGGTACGTACGGGAACACGCCGGCGACCCGGCTCGCGGTCGCGCCCTTGTTCTTCGAAGCCAAGGGCGCCGGCTGCGCCCGGTGCCATCGGGCGCGCGGACTGGGCGGCGACATCGGGCCGGACCTCTCCGAGGTCGGCGGCAAGTACGAGCGTGCCCTGCTGATCGAGTCGGTGCTCGAACCCTCGCGCCACATCGTCGAAGGATACCGCCCCGAGGTCCTCGCCACCACGGACGGTCGGGTCCTCTCCGGGCTGGTCCGCGCCGAGTCGGATCGTTCACTGACCCTGGTCGACGCCGAGGGCCGGCGGATCAGCCTGGCCAAGGCCGAGATCACGGACCGCCGGGCCATCGCGACGTCGATGATGCCCGACTCGCTGACCACGGGGCTGTTCAACCGCGAACTTCGCCGACCTGATCGCCTACCTCCAGACCCTTCGCGCGGCGAAGATGGGCACCCCCGGCAGCGGCGTCACCGGACCGATCGCCCTGCCGCCCGGCTTCTCCAGTGGAACGATCGCGACGGGGATCACCGGCGCGACCGGTCTGGCGGTCGCACCCGACGGCCGGATCTTCGTCTGCGAGCAGACCGGGACACTCCGGGTGATCAACCACGGGGCGCTCTTGCGGGAGCCGTTGCTGACATTGGACGTGGACAGTTCGTGGGAGCGCGGGCTGATCGGCGTGACCCTCGACCCCGACTTCGCCCACAACGGTCAGATCTACGTTTGCTACGTGACGCCTCGGCCCTACGTCCATCATCGCGTCAGCCGCTTCACCGCCTGCGGCGACGTGGCCGTTCGCGGCAGTGAGCACGTCCTCCTCGAGGGCGACGACCAGGCGAAGCTCGGCGGCAATGTCCCCGCCGGACACCAGGGCGGTGCGCTCCATTTCGGCCGGGATGGCAAGCTCTACGTCGCCCTGGGCGATCAAACGGCCGGGGCGCCGGCTCAGCGGCTGACGACCTTTCAGGGGAAGCTCCTCCGGATCAACCCCGATGGATCGATCCCGGCGGACAACCCTTTCGTCCAGGCGGCCCGCGGCAAGTACCGGGCGATCTGGGCGTTGGGGCTCCGCAACCCGTTCCGCTTCGCCGTCCAGGCGGGCACCGGCCGGATCTTCATCAACGACGTGGGGCAAGACAAATGGGAAGAGATCGATGAAGGAGCCCCCGGCGGCAACTACGGATGGCCCGCAAGCGAGGGCCCGACGACCGACGCGCGGTTCCGCGCACCGATTTATCACTACCCGGTCGCCTCGATCACCGGCGGGGCATTCTGCCCGTCCGGGCCCGCGACCGGCTTCCCGCCCCGGTATCGCGGCCGGTACTTCTTCATGGACTTCGTCAAGGGGTGGATCAAGGTCCTCGACCCCGATCATCCGGAAGCCGTGGAGACGTTCGCCGAGGGCCTGATGCGGCCCGTTCGACCTGGACTTCGGCCCCGACGGGGCGCTCTACATCCTGCTGCGCGACGCCTGGGTCGTCGACGGCAACTTCCACCCAGGAACCGGCTCGCTCCTGAGGATCGGCACCGAACGGTCGCGAGGCGGGTCGTAAAAGTCAATCCTCCCGTAGGGTGCTCTGTGAGCACCAGTCGTTCCCGGCACGAACGTTACGGTGCTCACAGAGCACCCTACAAGGAGTCCAACCATGACCTCGCAAACCCTGTCGAGCCACGGAAAGCGGTCCGCCGTCTTGTCCCTTGTCCTCGCGCTGATGACGAGGGGTAACGCGTCGGCCCAACCTCCAGCGAAGGTACGCCCGAACGCTGATGCGAGCCCGACGACCGCGGTGCGGGCCGTCGATTTCCTCAACAGCATCGGCGTCAATTCCGGCATCAATCAACGCGGCGAGACCTTGCAGAACACGATCAAGTGCACCCAGTACCTCGGCGTTCGCTGGTTCCGGGCGGGCATCGAAGGCAACCTTCCCATAAAGAACTTCATTGACCTCCATCGGCAAACCGGCGGCTCGGTTCAGTTGGGGCCCGGGAAGCGGCGGCTCGGACCTTGCCAAGCTCATCGAAACCGGCAGGCAGGTTGCGGCGGCCGGCGCCCTGCTGGCCTTCGAAGGGCCGAACGAGCCGAATAATTGGGGCATCACCTATCAAGGTCAGGCCGGCGGCCGGGATCGGTCCTGGATGCCGGTGGCGAAGCTCCAGAGCGATCTGTACAAGGCCGTCAAGAATGATCCCGTGTTGAAGAACTATCCGGTCTGGTCCATCACCGAGGGCGGCGCCGAGACCGACAACGTCGGCTTGCAGTTCCTGACCATCCCCCGCGGATGCCGGAACGACGATGCCCGCCGGCACGAAATACGCCGACTATGCGAATGTTCATAATTACGTCTATCATCCGAATGTACCGGGGCTGGAGGACAACAAGACGTGGAAGGCTTCGGAGCCCACCGCCGCCTGCAAGGTGGACGGACTCCATGGCGAGTACGGCATCACCTGGGCTCGTCATTACCCCGGTCATTCGGAGGCCGAGCTGATCTCCTTGCCGAGAGTCACCACGGAGACCGGCACGACCATCGGCGGGCCCATCACCGAGGAAATCCACGCCTTGAATCTGCTGAGCCTCTACCTGGACCAGTTCAAGCGGGGCTGGAGCTACACCGCCGTCTACTTGCTGAGGGACCGCGTGGATGAGGCGGGCAATCAGCAATTCGGCTTCTACCGGCCGGACTATACCCGGCGCAAGGCCGCGGTGTATCTCCACAACCTGACGAGCATCCTGGCGGATCGCGGCTCCCTCGCGAGGCCGGGCGACCTCCGTTACTCCATCCCGAACCAACCGGAAACCGTGCACGACCTGCTTCTCCAGAAGAGCAATGGCACGTTTGAGCTGGTCGTGTGGGGCGAGCGGCTCAAGGGCTCCGATCGCGTCACCGTCAACCTGGGCAGCACGCACGCCTTGGTGAAACTTTACGATCCCACGGCCGGTACCTCACCGATCCAGACTCTCACCCATGTCCGTGCCGTTCCCCTGTCGTTGAGCGATCATCCCGTGGTGATCGAGATCCCCGCGCCGGCAGCCGGCCTCGGTTCCCGGGATCGGCCCCTCGTCTGAGATCTCCGTTCGTCCGCGTCTCCGAAGTGACCATCCACCGGGAAATGGACTGTTTCCAGGTCGAGACGCCCACGGCGACCTATGTCTACGGGAAACGGGGGCGGGCTTCGCGAGCATCCTCGACAAGGACGGACGCGACTGGGTCTCCTACCGGCCGGGCGGCAACGCCCGCGGCGAGTATCGGGGGCTACCCAAGTGCGGCCAGCCGGCCAAGTTCTTCCACTGCGGGTACGGCTATGGCCAGTACCCGACGGAGAACCCCTTCTCCAGCCGCGTCACGACGCGGGACGCCGGCCACGTCCGCATCGAGTCCCAGACGCGGGACGGCAAGTCGGCCTGCTGGTGGGACTTCTACCCGGACCACGCCACGCTGACCCTTCTGAAGATCGATCTGCCGACCTTCTGGTTCCTCTACGAAGGGACGCCCGGCGGCGTGCTCGACGCCCAGGGGGACTTCGTGATCCGCCCCGACAGCCAGAAGACCACGCTGGATCAACCCTGGTCGCAGGTGGTCCCCTGGGTCTGCTTCGGTGCGCGCGAGACGCCGAGGGGATTCGTCCTCGTCAACCACCAGGATCCGGAACCTGGCGAGGTCGATTCCTACGTCTCCTGGCCGTTCCGTAAAGAGGCGGACGGATCGTTCCAGGACATGACCGTCTTCGGCTTCGGCCGGAAGGGGTACAAGGAACTCGTCCAGCACATCCCCGACCTCAAGCAACTCCCGGCCCGCTACAGCATCGGCTTCGTCGATCGGGCCGATTACAACACGGCCAAGGCAACGTGCGAGCGGCTCCGTCGGGTTGTCGACGGTCCGAATTCATGATTCCCGCTCATGACAGAGTGTCGTCCGCGCCGTCTTCGGCGAGCAAGGTCTCGGCGGTCGCTTTGAGGTCGGCGAGTTTCGTTTGAACGACGTCCCAGACGATATCTGTATCGGTATTAAAATACATGTGAATGAAAATGTCCCGCATCCCGGCAATCTTCGACCAGGGGACGCTGGGAGACGAAGCGCGAACATCGGGCGGTACGTTCTTAACCGCCTCACCGATGATCTCCAGGTTGCGGACCACGGCGTCAATCGTCTTGCGGTCCACCTGGAATTGCGCCTTGTCCATACCGGCCGTATAGGACTCGATCCGCTCGACCGCCTCGAGGACATCGTCGAGCGAGACCTTATAATCCCGTGGCATAGTTCCGAAGGTCCTTGGCAATCCGGTCGCGAAGACGAGGCTTGAGATTTTCGGGAGACACGAGGTCGACGTGGCGGCCGAAGAGTTGTTCGAGAAGGGATTTCAGGTCCATGTAGGCGTCGAACGACTTCTGCTGAAGTTCGACCAGGAAGTCGAGGTCGCTGGTCTCGGTCGCTTCATTACGGGCCGTCGATCCGAACAGGCCTAGTCGCCGCACGCCCAGCCGCCGTAGCTCCTCGCGATGCTCATCGAGAACCCGGATCACCCCTTCGGCGTTCAACGTCGGATCCCCCCGTGGTAAGGTCGCACGCCCGTCACTTCAGGGGTATTATACCAGTCCGTCCATCCCTATGTATGCCATTCCGGAGCAAGCGACCTTCAGCCGTGTTGGCGGAGCGATCTCGACCGCCCCAGCCTGCCGGCAACGCCGGCTCCAAAACGTGGAAATGTCGATTCTCGGATTCCTACCTGGATCAGGCGCAAGCCACGTCAGGCTCCCAAGAAGGGCGCCCGATCCACTCACCATCGACCGAAAAACCATCAAGGTCGAAGCGGATTCCGGCCGATCGAATCAGGAGGAAGTCTCGATACGGCGGGGTCCACCCTGAACCGCGGCGGAGCCCAAGGCGACCTGATCAAATCATGGATGGGATCGGTAGGGTGGTCTGGCCGGCGCTCCTGACGACCGCGTTAGGGGCGATCGTTCCGGGCTGCAATCAGATCGCGGTGATCCCGGTGCCGGGGCATCGACTGCGGACGGTCGTCGAGCGCTGGCATCCGCCGAGTCGGTGCTGGAGCGGACCCACAGCGAACCTGCTGAGACACCTCGGTCTGGGCGACCTGGCCCACCGGGATCCGACCGCGGCCTTCGCGGCGCTGGAGCCGGGCATCGACGGCGCCCGGCCCGATCCTGTGCGGCTGCTGGCCCTGGCGGAACTGGCCGACGAGGTCGGGCGGTCGCTGGGCCCCCCGGCAAGGGACGACGCGCTGGCGTGGTCGCGCGACGCGGCCGTTTACGCCGCGCTTTGCCTTTCGGCGACGGGAGTCGGTCCCGGTGCCGATTCGACGAGTCGCGCCGCCTGCACCGTGCACAACCGCGCCGCGGCGCGGTGCCTGCGGCTGGCGCGCACCGCGAACCCACCCGGACGGAGCGGCTGGCCCGATCGGCTGGCCGCGGCCGGGATCGTCCCGGTCGCCGACGCGGCGGTCCCCGAGTGGACGGCGATGGGGTTCGAGACGATCGAGCCCGCCGAAGACCGGTTCGCCACCGTCAAGGAGCCGATGGGTCACCGCGATGGTCTGGGCGTCCCTGTGATCGTTCACCGCGGACTCCACGACGCGGATCTGGCTGAATGGAAGCCGTTCGGCCCCGAGCAGGCGATATTCGCCGCGACGGCCGTATTCCGGCCCCGCGAATCGGGGCCGAGCTGGCGCAGTCAGCCCGTCGATCTGGTGTTCCTCGATCCAACCCGCACCGAGGTCATCGAACGGGGCGGGTATGTCTACCCCATGGCCGCGGACCTGACCACCCCGATGGCCAGCCGTCTGGCGCAGGGGCCGATCCGGAACTACGAATACCTGGGCGTCTTCGATCCCGAGTTCTACGACGAACGGACGGGCATCTACGCGGTTGACCCGTACCAGCCCGGCAAGGTGCCGGTCGTGTTCATCCATGGGTTCTGGTCCAGCCCCACGGTCTGGGTGCCGATTCTCGATGCGCTCCGCGCCGATCCGGCGATCCGTGCAACATACCAGTTCTGGGTCGCACTCTATCCTTCGGGCTACTCGCTGCCGACAGCGGCCCTTTCGATCCGGCGCTCGCTCCGCGAGGTCCGCCAGCGGTTCGATCCCCTGGGCGTCGATCCGGCCCTCGACCGGATGGTCATCGTGGGCAAGAGCACGGGCGGCCAGGCCAGCCGGCTCCTGGTCCAATCCAGCGGCTCAGCCCTCTGGGATTCGATCTTCGCGCGGCCGATTGAACAGGTCCGCGCCTCGCCCGCGCTCCGCGCCGAGCTGGCCGCGATGCTCCTCATCGAACCCGAGCCGTATATCCGCCGCGTCCTCTTCGTGACCACGGCCCATCGGGGGGGCAACCTGGCCCGCCAGCCCGGCGTCCGGCTCGGCGTCAACCTGATCCGCCACAACAACCCCCTCCGGCCGGCCTGGGCCGAACTCCGCGCCGCCAACGGCCCCGAGCTGTTCCAACCCATCTTCCGCGATCGCGCCCTCGGCAGCATCGACGGCATGCGCGCCGACAGCCCGATACTCGCGGCCATCGACGCACAACCGATCGCCCCGGGCGTCGCGTATCACTCGATCATCGCCACCATCCACCCCGGATTACCCCGCGAGAACATGACCGACGGCTTCGTCCGATATACTCAGCGCCCACCTGGACGGCGCCGTCTCCGAACGCATCGTCACGGCGACCCACGTCTGCGAGGCCGACCCCGAGGTCATCGCCGAAGTGCGGAGGATCCTCATGATACACCGGGACGAGGCCGAGCCCGCATCGCCATCGACCGAACCACACAGCTCGTTCGATCCATCCCTGAAGTCAGATCGCGTCTCCCCGTCACAGCAGACTTCGTCCAGCGAGGCGTTGTCGAATCACACCTGAACCGGTGGGGCCGGTCGCGCCGAATCAGGCCGATCACTCGCATTTCGTTGCGTCAGTCTCCCAGGATGGGTAGATTCAGGTTATCGCATCGGGCGGATGTGCCGCTGCTTGGCGGGACGAAACCACGAACGAGCCATCCGGATCATCAAGGGTTAGGTGACTTGCCATGGCCGCCCGCATGCCGAAAGTCGACCTGGACCGCGATATCGACGTGTGCTTTGCGCAAGCGCGCCAGTTGAGCGCGGGTGCCATCGACGTGCCCGATGAGGCGCCAGGGCAGAGGCGTGTAGCCGTCATCACGCCGGGGCGGCTGATCATGTCGATCCCCTGTCCGCCTCCCGACGCGGTCTCCGAGGAGATGCTTGCGGGGATCCGCCGCATCGTCCCGCAAGAGCCCAAGCGGGCGATCGCGGTCGTTGCGTACAATGAACTCGCCTTGCAGGATGCGAGAACCGCCGAGGAGATGAATTCCCGGATTCCTTTCCTCGGGTATCTCATGGGCATGGCCTTCGACGGTCATACCGTCGTGGTGTTCGAGGGGCACCCTTCGGCCCTGAAGACCGGTTGTCAGAATTCGGATATCTTGATCGTAGACGAGGCGATGGCCGATCTCCTCCAGGAAGATTGGGTCCCGGTGGCCGCCGGGGTGATGAAGGACCCGCGGATCCTGGTCTTCGGCCCTGACGGTTCGATCGCGGAATTGGACCCAACGCGCCGGCCACCAGCCAAGGCGGAGGGCGCGTCACGATCCAAGAAACCCTGGTGGCCGTTCGGTCGTGGCACCTGACCGGGCACCTCCGTTGGCCCGGGGTGTCACCATCCTGCTTCGTCATCCGGCCAGAGTCATCCAGAACCAAGGACCCAAGATCGATGCCCGCACAGTATATTTTCACCATCGAAAGCCTGTCCAAAGCCTACGGCAAGAAGGACGTCCTCAAGAACATCTGGCTGGCGTTCTACCCGGGCGCCAAGATCGGCGTCATTGGCGGGAACGGTTCGGGGAAGAGCACGCTCCTGCGGATCATGGCCGGGCTCGAGACCGACTTCATCGGCACGGCGCGGCCGGCGCCGGGGATCAGCATCGGCTATCTGCCGCAAGAGCCCATGCTCGACCCGGGCCTCGACGTCCGCGGTAACGTCGAACTCGCCGTCGCGCCGATCCGTGCCCATCTCTCGCGGTTCGACGAGATCAATGCCCGGCTGGGTGAGGGGCCCGACGCCGACGAGATGGACGCCTTGCTCGAAGAGCAGGCCCAGGTCCAGGATGCCATCGAAGCATCCCAGGGCTGGGACCTCGACCGTCGCGTCGAGATCGCCATGGACGCCATGCGGCTCCCGCCTGGCGATGCCGAGGTCTCCACCCTCTCCGGCGGCGAACGCCGGCGCGTTGCTCTGTGCAAGATCCTCCTCGAACGACCCGACCTTTTGCTCCTCGACGAGCCCACCAACCACCTCGACGCCGAGAGCGTCGCCTGGCTCGAACGGCATCTCGAAGAGTACCCCGGCACCGTCGTGAGCGTCACCCACGACCGCTATTTCCTCGACAACGTCGCCAAGTGGATCCTCGAGCTCGACCGCGGCCAAGGCATCCCCTGGGAGGGGAATTACTCGTCCTGGCTCGAGCAGAAGCAGGCGCGGCTGGCCCTTGAGGAGAAGCAGGAGAGCACCCGTCGGAAGCAACTCGCCCGCGAGCTGGAGTGGGTGGCGCATGTCGCCCTGCGCCCGCGTGGCCAAGAACCGGGCGCGGCTCCAGCGGTACGAGCAGATGGCCAGCCAGGACGCCGAGAAGCGCGAGGAGGGCGTCATCCTCCAGATCCCGCCCGGCCCGCACCTGGGCACCCTGGTCGTTGAGTCCGAGGACGTCGCCAAGGGCTACAACGACCGGCTCCTGTTCGAAAACATGAGTTTCCGCCTGCCGCCCGGCGGGATCATCGGCGTCATCGGGCCCAACGGAGCCGGGAAGACCACGCTCTTTCGCATGATCGTCGGCGAGGAGACGCCCGACCGCGGCGTCCTGCGGCTCGGTGACTCCGTCGTGATTTCCTACGTCGATCAGAACCGCGATACGCTCGCTCCCGAGAACACCGTCTTCCAGGAGATCACCGGCGGCGTGGATCAGGTCGCGCTGGGCAAGCGCAAGGTCCCCGCGCGGGCCTATGTCGCCTCGTTTAACTTCAAAGGTCCCGACCAGGAGAAGAAGGTCGGCCAGCTCTCCGGAGGCGAGCGGAACCGCGTCCACCTCGCCAAGCTGCTCAAGTCCGGCGGCAACCTCCTGCTCCTCGACGAGCCGACGAACGACCTGGACGTCGAGATGCTCCGCGCCCTGGAAGAGGGACTCGTCGAGTTCGGCGGCTGTGCCGTGGTCATCAGTCACGACCGTTGGTTCCTCGACCGGATCGCCACCCACATCCTCGCATTCGAAGGGGACAGCCAGGTCGTCTGGTGCGACGGTAACTATCAAACCTACGAGGCCCAGCGTCACGAACGGCTGGGCCTCGATGCCGATCAGCCGCACCGCATCCGATACAAGTCGCTGAGACGATCCTAGCCTGGATTCCCATGGAGGCAAAAACGGGGTAGGCTACGACGCAATCCATAAACGAAGCAAAATTCGTCGAAGTGGGTTTTCCCCTGGATTTCAAGTGGTTCTGGCTTGAAACGGCTCATCGAAACGCCTCTCTCGATGTTAGGTGATCCGTAAACTGAAAAAAGAGCATCCACGGTGTCAACTCAATGCATCCACTGTGGTGAATTCGATAGATTTGTCGCAAGAACCCCTTGTTTTCCAGGAGGAAGTGAGATTCGATCGACGAACATATCATCCATGGTGATCAAGTTAACTTAGTGGGAGACCCACCTTTAACTCTTGGAGGAGCATAACCAGTTCCGAGGCGAAAAGCTGAGTATCGCGGGCTTTTTTCCAATCATGCGGCAACAAATGTTAGCCCAATCTGCCTCCATGGGAATCCAGGCTAGCAGTCTGTTCCAAGAGCCCGGCTTCGGGGAGAAGCTCGAGACGCTGAAGGCGTTACACAGCCAACGTATCCAATCGATGCTGTGATTGTTGTGCAACCCGATCGTCAGTCGATCCAGCCCGCAGGGTTGCAATGAATGGATTCCGAGTTCGGGTTTCTTGCCCCTCTGTCGAGTTTCCCTGACGCCATGACGTCAATTTCCGCGTAAATTCTTCGTGAGACGGCTGACCAATCTGTCCTATAATCACATCGGGCTTGGATATACCTCCGTCCGCCGGTCATCTAAGAAGTCTGCACCATGCTCCGCCTATTCAAGGAATCCTTCCTGGCGACGTTTCACGGCCTGCGCAGTCCTCCCCGAAGAACAACGCCGCTGATTATCGAACTCGAAAGGCGACGGCTGCTCTCCGGTCAGGGAACGGACAAGGCATTCATCGAGTCGGTGCAACCCGTGGCTGCCGACCACGAGATCCATACGCCCGAGGCCGCCAGAACCAATAAGCAGATCAAGTTCGCGGACCACCTCTACGAAAAGTACTTGCACCGGGCTCCGAATTCGACCGAGCTCAGTTACGCACTCCAGTTGCTGGGAAGCGGTGTGAGTCACGCCGCCTTCAAGCGCAATTTCACGGACATCGTGTCGAAGTCGGGCAAGAAGATCAGCGATCAGAAGTTCGTAAGTTCCCTGTACGTTACGATCGCCGGTCATGCGCCAACCGCCGTAGGCCAGTCCTACTGGCAGGGGTTACTGGGTTTGGGCGAGAGCCGTGCGCAAGTGCAACAGATGTTCCAGGCATCGGGCGGCCTCCTTCCACCTCCGACGATCATCTGGCCCTACTCGTCGCCCATCACCTACGGCGCCGTGCTGGGACCCGCCCAGTTGGATGCCACCGCTACCGTGCCCGGTACGTTCACCTACTCGCTCCCCTCGGGCACGCTCCTCACGTCGGGCATCCAGGAGCTATCAGTCACCTTCACGCCTAGCGATACGATCGACTATACGACGGTCGATTCATCCACGACGCTCTATGTGCTACCGGCGACCCCGACGATCACCTGGCCCAAGCCTACACCGATCACACCGGGTACCGAGCTAAGCGACTCGCAGTTGGATGCCTCGGCCTCTTACAGCATTGGCGGGCGAAGGGTGATCGTGCCGGGTATCTTCATCTACTCGCCCATCCTGGGTACGATCCTCCCACCCGGCAGTAACCAGACGCTAACAGTCACATTCATTCCCACGGACAGCACCGACTTCAGCACCTGCGACTTCTCAGAGATTATCGATGTCGGAGGCAATGGCGACGGAGACGGGGACGGCGATGGCGATGGCGACGGTGATGGCGATGGGGACGGCGATGGCGACGGAGACGGCGATGGCGACGTTGGCGGCGATGGCGATGGGGACGGGGACGGCGATGGCGATGTTGGCGGCGATGGCGATGGCGATGGGGACGGGGATGTTGGCGGCGATGGCGATGGGGACGGGGACGGGGATGTTGGCGGCGATGGCGATGGCGATGGGGACGGGGATTTTGATCCCAACGACATGATCGGTCCCGCTGGCCACGGGCCGCTGAATGTGGTCTCAGGCTCTGCGGTTCTCCCCTACCAGGTCGACTTCCAAAACGCACCGACGGCAACAGCGCCTGCGAAACACGTGGTCGTCACCGAGACGCTCGATCCGAATTTGGACCTGAGAACCTTCCAGTTGAGCGCGATTTCGTTTGGCGACGTTGTTCTGAAGATGCAGCCCGGGGCCCAGGATTTCGGGACCACGGTAACGATGACTGCTGATGGGAACAGCCTCGATGTGGCCGTCCAGGCCGACCTCAACTTCCAGACGAGGCAATTGTTGGTCACGTTCCAGTCGATCGATCCTCTGACATTGCGGACTCCTGGCGGGCACACGGGCTTCTTGCCGCCCGAGAACGGCACAGGGCAGGGAGAAGGATCGGTCAGCTATCTCATCTCGCCCGAGCCGGACCTGCCGACAGGAACGGAGATCCGTAGCGTGGCCCTGGTCACATTCGACCACAACGTTCCGGTTGCCACGGACCAGGTCAACGACGAGGACCCTGGTCAGGGGATCGATCCCGCGAAAGACGCCTTGGTGACAATCGACAATCCTGATGGGACGGGTGTCGGTGCTTACCGGATCGACACCTCCGCCAACGAAGGACGTGCCGTGGTCCGGCTTGATAACAATGTTGCCTTGGCGTCATCTCACGAAATGTCGCCTGGCAACCTCGAAGTCGGGGCAGTTGATGCGCTCCTCGCCTCCGCCGGTTCAGGGCATCGACAATCCGCTCCGATCAATCACGCTCCTGCGTTGATGTTGAAACCGTACCCTCGCTTTTCGCTCATCGCCAACCTCGTCACACGGAATAATCCTCCGCAGAAAAAGCCTTGAGAATCTTGTCGATCGCGGTGAGCGCGTGCTGGACGTTGTCGATTCGGACAGCATTGTCGTATTCCGACGTCTGAACTCCGCCGCAGACCGCCTTCCGCTTCGCGATGTAGAACATATCCACGTCGTCCTTGAAGGTGAGCTGTGAAAGACTCCGAAGACCGCGAAGGATTGCCGTTCGGTAGGTGTCCGCACGGTCGTGCTTGCCCACTGCTCGGCCCAGCGCAAAGGCGTCGGCAAGCCCTTCCAGGTAAACGGCCGTGGACGATGCATGCGGGGGGCCAAAGGGTCGGTTCGGGTCGTAGAAGCGGCCCTGGCAATCCGGGTGGGGTGCCGATTCCCACTGTTGAACACCCAGCAGCCAATCGTTCATCGCGAACACGACGTCCGCGAACTCGCCATCGCCAGTCAATTCCCAGACGAGGTAATACGCCTGAGTGTGCCAGGGGATGAAAGCCGGGTTCCGATTCTCCAGATGCCAGGCGCGATAGTACTCGAATGACTGTTGAAATCTTGCGAGGAGAGCCGGATCACCCGTGGCGACGATTCGCTTCGCCCAGAATAGTAACGCCTCGCCGGGGTAGAAGTTCTGGCAATCGTTGCGCTCGGAAGGTCGGTAAAAGGTGCGGAATGCACCGTCATGGTCCCAGAGCAATTGGATGGTCGTTGCGAGCCGGTCGCGGACCGACGCATACTCATCGGCGAAGGGTGACTCGGTCAGCGCCAGGGCGGCCAGGGCGAGGGCGCCCAGCTTGACCTTGTTCTGATCGAGAATCAGTCCAATCTCTCCCTCTTCGACATACATGGTCTTCAGGTTGTAGTCGATGTTCTTGCGGACGGTCTGGAGCAGTTCGTCCGTTCCGCGCTGCTGCCAAACGCGGATGAGTGAGCGAGTGGCCATCCATTGCCGGATGGCGTTGTTGCGGGTCTGGTCTTCCGAGCCGCGGCTCGGGTGGTACAGGTAAACCATCCGCCCGTCGGCCTGTACTGAGCGGACGAGAAAATCGCTGAGGAGTCTTTGAAGTGTTGTCAGGGACGCGAGCGTGATCTCCTCGAGTCGGACCAGCCGGGTCCCGCGGACGAGCGGCACCACAGGAGCGTCGTCTCGTAGAAGGTCGATACGGAAGCGCCGGGTTTCAAATTCGCTGAGCGTGATACTCCCCGCTCGGGCGGCTTCCACGGTCAAGCCCCAGGGTTCCATCGAATGGACGAGCATCTTGCTGAACGAACGGTTGCTGGCCACGAAATCGAACGGAGAGATCAGGATGACGCGGGTGAGATCGCGAACGAGGCGGACCTCATAACCGAAGAGGCCGCGCCTGCATTTGGATTCCAGTCGTTCCCATACGGCCTGGTCCGCGAGGGGCAGTTCGCGGGACTCGCCACCCAGAGAGAGCATGAGCTCGTTGGCCGTGGTCGTGCTCTGTTGCTGTCGCAGAGTGCCCAGCGCCTGGCAGAGACCGTCCCAATAACTCGAGCCTTTCGACCATGCAGACCCCACCAAACTCCCCGAGCGGCGGAGCTCCACCTGAACTGTTCCAGTTCCCGGCCCCAGGAGCGACGACGATTCGGCCGCGGGCGTGGCGCCGGCCAGGATCGCACGGACGGCCGACGACAGTGCGCCGGGTGTCGAGTACCACCAGCGTCGTTTCCGAAGGCTGCCTCCGAGACGCTCTCCAGCGAGAGTGGCTCGAGACCGGGCCAGAACCCCGCCGTCGGCCTCGAGGGCAGCACGTCGAAAATGACGTGAATCCGCCCCTCGGCGGACGGGTTAAAGGCGTCGTGAACGGCTTTGTTGTTGAACCACCAAAGTTCCCCGTCGCGGAAGACGACCTCCTCGCCGCCGGAGTTCATCGTGCTCCCCCCGGGACTGCGGAGGACGAGGTGGTAACGGTCGCGGACCTTGTAGTACTCTCCCTGGTCGATGTGTGGATAAACCCGACTGTGAGGGTTGAGACGAACGACGCTGATCCGACTCAGATCACCCCCCAGCTCGTTCACGAATTGCTCGACCCACGAATAGATCTGGGGGCAACGATCAGCATGAGGCGTGCGGCGACTCGGGTGCCAGTTGATCGGGTTGACACCGTCCGGAATCGGCTTCAAGGCCCCACGAAGCGGGATGTTGCTAGTCTCACGTTGTACCTGGATTTTGGTCTGCCGGCTTGTGTCGGCGTCCCAAAGTTGGGGTTGGCCGTCGATTTCTTCCAGCATCGGTCCGACTTCGATTCCCGCCTTCATCAGGGCGAAGTTCTTGAACGGGGACGGGATCGGAGGTCGCACCGGTGGGAAGATGTTGACGATCATCCGGACGGACCACTCGCCGCTCGGGTTCCCTTCTTCGTACGGGCACTTGTTATCGAACCAGAGGATTTGCCCGGTGCGCGGCGTCCAGCGCTCGTCGCCGCACTCCAGCCAGCACCCCTCCGGAGAGTTCAGTATCACGTGGAAACGATGGCGGACGTGGTAGTAGTCTCCCCGGTCGATGTGGCGGTAGATCTGGCCGCGGGGCCGCAGCCGGACGAACATGGCTCGCCCCAGCTCGCCCTCCAACTGGGTCGAGAAACTGCCGAGCCAGGCCATCGTCCGAGGGAATCTGCTGGAGACCTTCGAGTCGCGGGACGCGTGGATCGACGCGTTGGGAATTCCCGGGGCCTGTGCGGTCGCCGCGACCCTCAAGAAGATCGTTTGCGTGTCGCGTTGACAGGCGATCTTGTCCTGACGGCTCGTGTCGAGCAGCCAGCAGTTCTCATTCGCTCGAAGTTCGTCCTGGATCAACGCAAGGTCGTCGAGAGTTTCGCAGAGGTCACGCATCGGCTTCGTCATGCCACCTCCCCAGAGAACCAATGGAGCCAGGGGCCTTCTCTCCGACGCTCAGTCGATCAGCGAGAACGCCTGCCTCATCGCTCGCGCCGTCGTGGCGACCGCTGTCTCGGCTGGCAAGGTCCGGAGCGTGGCGTTGAACGGCTCCGCCCGCACCGGGCCGTCGTAGCCCATCGTCGCCAGCGCCTTCAGGAACGCCCGCAGGTCGATCACCCCGGTCGCGCACGGCAGCTCGCGTACGCCATCCCGTTGTTGGTCCACCGGGACGGACCTCGGCGCGTTGTTCAGGTCGCAGGCGACCACGTCACGGTTGGCCAAGCCACGGAGATCCTCGGCGGTCTCGCCCGCGGTGTACCAGTGCCAACTGTCGAGGACCAGCCCGACATTGTCACGGCCGATCTCGGCGATCAGTTCGCGGGTCTCGGCGAGCGTGTGAATAAATGGGTGTCGAGATGGCACCCAGGACGTCCGCGGCCCGACATACTCCAACCCCAGGCGCAGCCCATGATCGCCCAGCAAGGCCGCCACCTCGCGGAGCCGACGGGCGTGCTGCCGGAAGTTGGCCATGTAGGTGAGCCGGTCGTGTCCAGGCCGTAGCCAGGTACCGACGCGGGCCGCCCCGGCACGCTTCAACGCCGAGGCAAACGCGGGCATCTCGACCATCCCCGTTCGAAAGGCCGAGTCCTCACCGCGGAACTCGACGGGGAGACCAGCGGCGCCCCAGGTCAAGCGCTTGGCCTTCAATTCGCCCAGGAGTTCGGAGACCTGGCCATCAGACAGCCGCCCGAGATGCCCGGAGTCCGGCGCCACCGACTCGAACCCATGGCTGTGGGCCAACGCGATGGCCGTCGGCAGGTCGGCCTTCACGCCGAGATTCCCGCAGACGAGGTCCATCGTCATCGCCCGCTTCGCGCTCGCGGATCCGTTCGCCCCGCGAGCGATGCCCGCAAGGCCGGCCACGCCTGTAACTCGCAGAAAGTCACGCCGCGAGAGCGGTCGCGTTCTCATCTTCACCTCCTCCGATCAAGGCATACTCGGATGGCCCGTGGGTACGTCGACGGCAGCTATGGTAATCCACCGGCCTCGGTTCCGAAAGGATAACCTGGGGCGCCAACCCGTGACATCGATCGTCGCTTCGAGTATCCTGAAACGAGATTCGCCGGACCGGACTCCTATCCTTCATTCGGATCACGTCGGTCACGGGCCGGATGGGACGTCGGATGCCGGCCGCGATGGTCCGAGGGGGCGTGCCATGTCCGACCGGACGCCAAGAACCCACTGGAAGCTCCTTGCCGCCATCGCCCTGACTGCCGCCGGTTGCGTCGTGGCCTGGCAGATCACCATCTGGGCGATGGGTCGCGCCAGGCCGCCGGCCAACGCGATCATGGTCATCGCGCCGTACTGGTACAACGGCACGTGGGTCTTCGACGATCCGGAGGTCAACCTGAAGCGCGAGCCGTTCGTCGCGGGCGTTCCCGAGATGATCGACGTGCTCGTCAAGGAGATCCCCGACTCGAAGGACGTGTTCCGACTTCTTTTCTCCGCAATGCCGTTCCCCGGTCATCAAAAGAGGCTGACCTGGTTGCGCGGCGATTCCGGCGGCAATAATTACGAGCTCGATGACCCGCCGATTGAGGGCTGGATCTGTCCGGCGATGTTCCGGAATTACAGGTCCCCGCCGCCGGCCCTCTATGTCATAGCGGAGGCGTTGCGGAGGTAGGCCGCGAACATTGGACGTTTTGCTTTAATCTTCGTGGATTTTACCCACTCGACAAGAAAAACAGACGATCTCATGACCGACATCTTGCTTATCGAATCCGACCGAGGCATCGTCCGGTTGACACTTAACCGCCCCGAGAAGCGGAACGCGCTCTCGACCGAGCTGCTGAATCGGCTGGAGCAGGCGATCGAAACCATCGCGGATGACACCTCATCCCGGGTGGTCGTGCTGGGCGTGCGCGGGCCGGTCTTCTGCTCGGGTCACGACCTGAGAGAGATGGTCGGTCGGTCCGAGGACGAGTATCGCGAGCTCTTTGCGCTCTGCTCGCGGATGATGCTGGGATTGCGGCGGTTGCCGCAGCCGGTGATTGCTCGAGTCCAAGGCGTCGCCACGGCGGCCGGGTGCCAGCTCGTCGCCGCCTGTGACTTGGCTGTCGCGGGCGATGAGGCGACGTTCGCCACGCCCGGCGTGAAGATCGGGCTGTTCTGCACCACGCCCATGGTCCCGCTGGTGCGAGCCATTCCGGCCAAGCCCGCGATGGAGATGCTCCTGACTGGCGAGCCGATCACGGCCCGCCGCGCGCTCGACCTGGGACTGGTCAACCGCGTCGTACCGAATGTGGACCTGGATCTCGAGATCAAGTCCTTGACCGACACGATCCTTGCCATGAGTCCGCTGGTCATCCGGACCGGGAAGAAGGCATTCTATGAGACCCAGCGCCTCGACGAACCCGACGCCTATGACCGGGCCGTGCCGATCATGACCGAGAACGCGCTCTATCACGACGCCCAGGAAGGGATCTCGGCGTTTCTGGAGAAGCGTCATCCCCAGTGGTCGGGGAGCTGATCCCATGCCACTCGACGGATTCGATGGCCTGTATCACGACGCCGATGCCCGGACCGAGCCGATTCGCGTGGCCGCGGCCGGTGGCGATGATCCCACCGTGCTGGAAGCGCTCCGGATCGCCACGGATCGGGGCTGGGTCCGGCCAATCCTGGTCGGCCCTGAGCCGACGATTCGCGCTCTCGCCGCGTCGCAGGGGATCTCTCTCGAGGGGTTCGCGATCCGTCATGCCGAAGCGAACGCCATCGCCGAAGCCGCGGTCGCTGAAGTCCGGGCCGGCAACGCCCGCGCACTGATGAAGGGTCAGATCGCGACGCCCACCTTGATGGGAGCGGTACTCGATCCCTCGACCGGGCTGCGGACCGGTCGCGTCGTCTGCCAGGTCGTCCTGATGGAGATCCCGCGCGACGATCGCCGGTTCCTCCTGGCGGACACGGGCATCTGCGTCGCTCCGAACTTGAAGAGTCGCATCGACATTCTCCGTGCAGCGGTGACCGTCGCGCAGGCCCTGGGGGCGTCGATGCCGAAGGTCGCGATGTTGGCGGCAACCGAGACGGTCAAAGACACCATGCCGGAAACCGTCGAGGCCGCCGAGCTGACCCGCCGCAACCAGCAGGGCGAGTTCGGCGACTGCTCGATCGCAGGCCCGCTCTCCTTCGACCTGGCCTACGCCGTCGAAGCCGGCGCCCGGAAACGGATCGAGGGCTCGGTCGTCGGGGCCGCCGACGTCATGATCTTCCCCAACCTCCTCTCGGCGAATCTCACCGTCAAGGCGATCATGTACACCGCGGACTGCCGCTTCGGCGGCGT
Organism: uncultured Planctomycetota bacterium; assembly: GCA_963845755.1. Taxonomy (GTDB): domain Bacteria; phylum Planctomycetota; class Planctomycetia; order Isosphaerales; family Isosphaeraceae; genus CAWJTV01. Next base: position 161,799 of record CAWJTV010000027.1, on the reverse strand, counting down.
CTTGAAAGGGACCTCCGCTCCCGTCGTCTTCATGTCGCTGCGCGGACGATGCCGCGACCCGGCTCAACTCGCTGGCCATAACCCTGCGCATCCTCGATCGCAACCTTAATCTGATATCATGTGATCGTCTTTAAGCTGAAGCGACCAAGCACTCCATCGATCATCCGCCGGAGACCCCTTCGCACTCCGAGTTCTGAACGGCCACTTCGGGTTATCGACGGCTTCCACGATCCATCTCTTACGAGCCGTGGTTTCTTCCCGCGATGTCTCCCAGCGTTTGGGTTGTCTCAAGATGCCGAGAGACACGAAAAAACCCTGCCGCGGTAGAACTAGCTAGAGATCTCTGGAATCAGTCGTCGAACGTCCACTCATGATCGCGTTAGTTCCTGTTACACTGTACAATCCATGGCGACATTCCACCATGAATGAGGTCACACGAATCCTGGCCGCGATCGAAGATGACGATCCCAGAACCCCCGAAGAGCTGTTGCCCCTGGTTTACGACGAGCTACGGAGGTTGGCGGCCCAGAAGCTGGCACGAGAGAAACCCGGCCAGACGCTCCAGCCGACGGCGCTGGTCCACGAAGCGTACCTGCGACTGGTCGGCGAGGAGAAAGGGGGTTGCTGGGATAGCCGAGGTCATTTCTTCGCGGCGGCTGCGGAGGCCATGCGGCGCATTCTCGTGGAACTGGCACGTCGAAAAAGCAGCCAGCGCCATGGTGGGAAATGGCAGCGTTGCGAACTCGGGATCGGTGACCGAGCGACCGAGCCGGTCGGTGACGACGTGCTCGACCTCGACGCGGCGCTTGTCAAGTTGAGCGGCGTTGATGAACAAACGGCCGAGCTGGTGAAGCTGCGCGTCTTCGGTGGGATGACCATCGAGGAGGTCGCCCAGTACCAGAGGATTTCGCCGCGTACGGCAAAGCGATCCTGGGCGTACGCTCGGGCCTGGCTCATGAGAGAGATGGCGCCGGCGACCGACCACGACTGATTCTCGAGAAAAATGGCCCGCTCGGCTCGCCGATCTCGCATTACCTCTCGCACAAGAATGACAGTGTCGGGGAAACCTGTGATGTCCGACTCCATGCGCGACGAGCGATCGATCTTTTTCCGGGCTATCGAGCTCGTGGCGGTGGGCGACCGATCTTCTTTCCTGGATGCTGCTTGCGGTGAGAATCGACGGTTGCGCCAACGCGTGGAAGCCCTCCTGTACGCCCACGAGGATTCGTTCGGGTTGCTCGACGCGCCGGACCGCGCGTTATCGACGATCAACCGGCGATCCATCTCCGAGGTGCCCGGCGCAATCATTGGCCCGTACAAGCTGCTGCAAGAGATCGGTGAGGGGGGCATGGGGACCGTCTGGATGGCCGAGCAGACGCACGCCGCGGGCCGGGTCGTTGCGCTGAAGGTCATCAAGCCCGGTTTGGAGAGCCGTCAGGCGATCGGCCGATTTGCCGCGGAATGGCGGGCCATGGCGATCATGGACCACCCGAACATCGCCAGGATTCACGATGCCGGGACCACGGAGAGCGGTCGGCCCTACTTCGTCATGGAACTGGTCAGGGGCGTCCCGATCACGCGGTATTGCGATGGCCAGGAGCTGACCCCGCGGAAGCGGCTGGAACTGTTCCTCTCCGTCTGTCACGCGGTGCAGCATGCCCACCAGAAGGGGATCATTCACCGCGATCTCAAGCCTTCGAACGTGTTGGTGACCTTATACGATGATGAGCCGGTGGCCAAGGTCATCGACTTCGGCGTGTCCAAGGCGACGGGGCCGAAGTTGACCGAGTGGACGACGTTCACGCAGTGCGGCCAGCTCGTCGGTACGCTGGACTACATGAGCCCCGAGCAAGCGTCGTTCCACGCCCTTGACATCGATACCCGTAGCGACATCTATTCTCTCGGCGTTCTCTTGTATGAATTATTGACCGGCTCGACGCCGTTCGAAACCCAGCGGATGAACGGGACGGCGTTCGACGAGGTCCTTCGGATGATTCGCGAGGAAGAACCGCCCAGGCCGAGCACGCGCCTGTGGGAGCTCAACCGGTCGGACACAACAAGCCGGAATCGCGCTTGCCCAGGTCCCGCCCGAGAGTCGGGAGCCGCGATGCCGGAGATCAGCCTGGCATCGATCGCCGCCCACCGCAGCACGGAACCCGCCGAACTGGGTCGACTCATCAAGGGTGACCTCGACTGGATCGTGATGAAGGCCCTGGAGAAAGACCGCAACCGACGGTACGAGACGGCGAACGGACTGGCAATGGACTTGCAGCGATACCTGGCCGATGAGCCGGTCGTGGCCGGTCCGCCGTCGGTCCGCTATCGGCTGCGGAAGTTCGTGCGGCGGAACAAGGGGCCGGTCCTGACGGCTTTCTTGGTGGTCCTGGCCCTGGTGGGTGGAATCATCGGCACGACCTGGGGCATGCTTCGCGCCACCTCGGCGCAGGGCATAGCCGTGATCGAGGCGAAACAGAAAGAGGCCGCCCTGGCGGCGGCCCAGAAGAGCGAGCGGGACGCCACAGGACAGTTGTTCCTGGCGCTGTTGAACCAGGCCCGCGCCGGCCGCTTCAGCCGGCAGATGGGCCAGCGGCTGGACAGTCTCGCCTCACTGACCCGTGCCGCGGGCATCCACCCCGACGAGCGGCTGCGCGACGAGGCCATCGCCGCGATGGCCTTGCCCGACCTCCGACGCGTGCCCGGCTGGCCGTCCTTGCCTCACGGCACGACCATGGTCGCGTACGGCGGGCAGTACCAGCTCTATGCCCGAGCCGACACCCGAGGGGGCATCAGCATCCGCAGCATCCCCGACGACCAGGAGATCCGGCGCATCGCCTCGGGCCCCATGTCGGGGCATCTGTACTTCAGCCCCGACGACACGTTCCTGCTCGGCCTGGGAGGAGCGTCTCCGCTGCGCGTGTGGCGCGTGTCCGACGGGCAGCCGGTCTTCCGGGACGAGCCCCACGGGTGCGAGAGCCATGCGTTCAGCCCGGACGGCCGAATTCTGGCGGTCGGCCAGCAAAGGTGGGTCCTCTGCTTCGATCTGGCGACGGGACGGGAAGTTCGCCGCTGGCGGTCGCCCGATCGCGTCACCGCACTGGCATTCCAGCCGGATAGCCGCAAACTGGCCGTCGGGTACCGCTATTCCCGCGTCGTTTCCGTCTACGACGCGGCGAGCGGGACGCATCTCACGGACCTCCCCGTCGGTGAGATGAGCAACCAGGTCGTCGCCTGGCACCCGGACGGGGAACGTCTGGCGGTTGGGGGTTCCGACCCGCGCATTCAAATCTGGAACGTGGCCGCGAAGCGCAAGGTGGCGACCCTGGGGGGCCACGCGCAGAACGTCACGGCGGTGACGTTTCACCCCGAGGGTGACCTCATGGCTTCGCACGGCTGGGACGGCATGTTGATCCTGTGGCAACCGTCTTCCGGGCGGCAACTGATGCGCTTGACCGCCGTCAGCGGTGCGCGATTCAGCGCGCGATTCAGCGCCGACGGCCGGTGGCTTGGGGTCACAAAGAACGGCGAGCGGGCCGATCTGCTGGCGGTGACGCTGAACCGTGAGTATCGCACCCTGGTCAGCAGCGAGGGTGCCGGAGAGGGGGGCTATGGCTACGGCGACATCAGCCCGGATGGTCGCCTGCTGGCCGTGGGCATGAACGAAGGGACCCGGCTGTGGGACCTGCACAGTGGGCGGGAGTTGGCCGGGCTGCCCGCATGGACGACCTATGTCTTCTTCGATGGCGAGGGGCGAGGCGAGCGAAGCTCCGTCACGACCGATATCCCGTCCTGGAGCCTTCTGACGAGCGGTCTGGATGGCCTGATGCGCTGGCCGGTCACGAGCGAGGATCCGCAGGGGAAGCGTCTCCGTCTCGGCCCGCCGCGGCAACTGTCTCCCCTGAGCCGGGCCTGGTTTGCACGCAGTCCGGACGGCCGCACTCTGGGGGTGGTCACGGAAGAAGGCGGTTCGAACACGATCCTGGACCTGGAAACAGGGACGGTGCGGCAGTCCCTGGGGAAACACCCGCAGGGAGAGGTCCGTGCCCTCAGCGGAGATGGCCGATGGGCGGCGAGCAGCGGCTGGCACTCCGACCGCGTCCGGCTCTGGAATGCCGGCACCGGTCAGATGGTCCACGAATGGGTCACGGGAAAACGTACGGTCGTCTTCTTCACGCCCGATAGCCGCGACCTGATCATCGCCCGCGGCGACGAGTTCGCCTTCTGGGACGTGGAGACCTTGCAGCCGATCCGGCGGCTGCCCCGCGACGCCACTCAATTCCCCGGCTGGGTGGCGTTCTCCCCGGACGGCCGCCTGATGGCCCTGGAGATGGTCCCGGCCGTCATTCATCTGAAAGAGGTGGCCACCGGCCGGACCGTGGCCAAGCTCGAGGACCCGCACGGCGACCGGGCCGCCTGGCAGGGCTTCACGCCCGACGGGACCCAACTCGTGACGATCGCCGTCCATGCCCATGCGATCCACATCTGGGACTTGAGGGCGATCCGATCGCGGCTCGAGGACATGAACCTCGATTGGGATTGGCCGGCTTTTCCGCCTCCCGTAGCCGGGAAGATGGCCAGCGCCGAACCCGTGACGATCCGGGTCCTTCCCGTTGACCGTGCCAGGCTCGACTTGATCCGTAAGCAGAGCGCGCAGCAGACCATCGAGCGTTGCCGCCGTGAGGTCGAGGCGAACCCGAACTCGGCGAACCTCTGCAACAATCTGGCCTGGGCTTACCTGACGGCGCCCGAGGCGCTGCGCGACGTGGCGGCGGCTCTGTCCCTGGCCGAGAAAGCCCTGCGACTGACGGACAATTCGAATGTCCGCAACACGCTCGGCGTGGCCTATTACCGTGCCGGCCGCTATCGCGAGGCGGTGGAAGTCCTCCGGCCCAACCTCAAGCGCCAAGATGACAGGACGCTGGCCTTCGACCTGTACGTCATGGCCATGAGCCTCCACCGCCTGGGCGAGACCGCCCGGGCTCGCGACTCCTACGATTGCGCGAATCGCTGGACCGAGGCGGCAATCGCCCTCCCCAGGCCTGAGATCGAAGAGCTCGCCGCATTCCGGGCCGAGACCGAAGAGCTCCTGGGACTCGTCGGGACGAAAGACTGACAGAGAGGTCGGAGGACGTGCCAAGAGCCACGACACTTCTGATCCCTGCTTCCTCATTTTCAACACCGGAACCCAAGCGGCTGAACAGTCAGAGCCGACAGTTCAACGCCGCAAATCGTCGGGACGGACGGACTCCGTACCCGGAAGGATCGTCAGTTCCCCTGTTTCGCAGCCCGTGGCTCGGTTCATGAAGAAAGGACCTATCATGAGATTCATCAAATCGGTCTGGAATCGGAAAGGGCCGCGACCCGCTGGCCCGTCGCTGACGTGCCCGGCGAGACCGGCTCCGCCCGGGTCAATGCGGCCATTCCTTCGAGGTTTACGCGGTAGCTCTCGTCATCTTACTGGCCTCCGGACCGTTCGCGAGCGGCCAGCCGAGCGAGATCGACACGAGGGATCCCTCGGGCGTGCTCCGCACCATCGCGGTCGACGGCAATCCGCTGGACTTCTCGAACCCATTCTTCCAGAGCCTCGGAACCAACGGGAGGTCCTGCTCCTCCTGCCATGTGGCATCGTCGGCCTGGACGATCACGCCGGCTGAATTGCAGCAACGGTTCTCGACGACAAATGGGCTGGACCCTATCTTCCGCACCGTTGACGGCTCGAACTCGCCGTACGCGGACGTCTCCACGGTCAAGGCCCGGCGCAAGGCGTTCAGCATGTTGCTCGACAAGGGCCTGATCCGGATCGGCCTGCCCGTCCCGTCGGGCGCCGAATTCGCGCTCGTGGGCGTCGACGACCCTTACGGCTTCGCGAGCGCCTCCCAGCTCTCGCTCTTCCGGCGTCCCCTTCCCGCGACGAACCTCCGGTTCCTCACCACCGTGATGTGGGACGGCCGCGAGTCGTTCGCGCCGATGGGCACGACACCCATCCTCGCGACCGCGACGCCCGACCAGAACGCGGTGGCCCTGTTCAACGACCTGAAGCACCAGGCCAACGACGCAACAACGGGGCACGCGCAGGGCGCCCGCTGACGGACGATGTCGCGCAAGCCATCGTTCAGTTCGAGCTGAACCTCGCGACGGCCCAGCAGAGAATCCATCACGTCGGAGAGCTCGACGCCCGGGGTGCCCAGGGAGGGCCGGCCTACGTGGCCATGCAGCCGTTCTACGTCACAATCAACGACGTCCTCGGGGCGGATACGAGCGGGGCCCCGTTCAATCCGGACGCGATGACGCTCTTCAGTGCCTGGGCCGGCTCTCGGGAAAAAAACCGGGCTGCAATCGCGCGCGGTGCCAAGCTCTTCGGCACGAAGCCGATCGCCATCACGGGCGTCGGCGGACTCAACGATGCCCTGGGCCTGCCGGTCATCCAGGGCACCTGCACGACCTGCCACGATGCTCCCAATATCGGCGACCACTCGGTCGCCTTCCCGATCGACATCGGCGTGACCGACGCGGCGCGGCGCACGTCCGACATGCCCCTCTACACCTTCCAGAACTTGCAGACCGGCGAGATCCGCAAGACAACCGATCCGGGCCGAGCCCTGCTCACGGGCGTCTGGAAGGACATCGGCAAGTTCAAGGGCCCCATCCTGCGCGGCCTCGCCGCGCGGCCACCGTACTTCCACAACGGCCTCGCCGCCGACCTGGGCGCCGTGGTGGATTTCTACGACACCCGCTTCTCCATCGGCTTCTCCCATCGGGAGAAGGAGGATCTCATCGCGTTCCTCGGCGCCCTGTAGCGATAAGGCTGAAATATTCCAATTTTATGTTCAACACTGACAACTTGAGGAGCATTCATGACTGGAAGGTGATCTGTGCGCGTATGCCGTCGGCGGCGATCTGATCGAGGTAAGCATTGCCACGAAGGTGCAGACCGTCCTCGCCGACGGCACGCCCGACAGAATAGGCTTCCTTGCGACGGCCGACCCCAACAATGGCTCGCTGCTCGTCAATCAGGTCAACACAATCTACCGCGTGATCGCGGCGCCAGGTGGCGGTTTCGGCGAGAACCTCGGGTCCGTTACCGAGCCGCCATCCATCGAGCCGCTGCTGAGCGGGCCGGTCCCGCGTGCTTACTCCGCCTGAAGCGGTGCATCTGCGCCGGATTATAGGAGTTACGCGGCTGAGGCTTCTCGGAAGTTGCCGGCTGTGGCGCCCGCCGGCCCACGGGCCGGCGAGCAGGGGGCGAGAAACGTACGCTGAGCAGCATAGTGCCGTGGGCCGATCGCCACCTCTCAAAGCGGCAATCGTGGTTTCTTGGACGGGTTGGGCACGGCGCCGATGCCGGGCTCTTTCTTTTTCTTCTTGAGGGCAACCTTGGAGCCCTTTTCGACGACGGGTCCCGGCGTCCGGGCAATGGCCGGTTCCGAGGCCAGCGGCGAGCTCTCGGAGCCGCAGCCGATCGCCAGCACGGCGATGAATAATCCTATCAGCATCCCCGTATATCTCATCATGAGTCTCTCTCCACGAGCCGAAGGGCGGTCTGCCCGCCCCGCTCCCGTCCCGATCGGGAGGACGATGCTCGCAGTCGATCGGGCGGGTTTCGAAGCGCCTGCTCCCATGTCGGATGACGCCCATCAATACTGATCGGCGCCGACGACTTCGCCGCCGGCTCGGGTCGCCAGGGCGCGATAGGTCGGGACGTTGATGCTGTCCTTGACAAATCGGACCGAGCCGTCCGCCATCGCGAAATTCGCGCCACTCGCATGGAGGCTCCGGAAGCCAAATTGTCCATAGTTTTGACAGGCCGGAACCGTGATCCAGTCCGGCGGAAACGAGACCGTGGCGAAGCAGGCGTTCAAGACGTTCCCTGTCGTGTCGGGCGGGGCATTCAGCTTCGGGACGGCGGTCGCGCCACTGGTGATCCGGACGTCGTTCGGCCAGAAAGAAGACATGGCGTTCCACGGCGGGCCGGCCCAGACCCCCCCGATAAGGTTGAACAAGAAATTCGACCCCGGAGGTTCGTTCCGAAATCGCGACATTTCGCCGAACAAGAACGTGTTGCTCAGGCCATCGGTCACGGACGAGATCGTATGAGACCATTCTACGCTGAACATGCCGTCGCCCGGGCCCTGATTGCACGTACTCGCATACATGCCTTTGGGATCGGGGAGCGTAGATGTGGTCTGCCAGCCGAACGCGAGCGTTTCCCAGAGCCCGCGCGCCGTGCCGTAGGACGCTTGGGTGACCGTGATCGTACCCGTGGGATCGGGCGCGGCATCGGTGTCCGATGGGCAGATATACCCCGCCACCTTGATCGAGATGCCTGTGACATTCGAGACGCTGTCATAGTTGCGCACGATGTTATAGGCGTTGTAATGGGGCGCATTTTCCAGATACGGCAGGATGAATACGAATGCGGTATGCCCGACGGGATAGGCGGAACCATCGAGGATTCCGCAAGGAGGAAGGCCGGGGTACACCAACTGCAAGCCCCGGTTGCCGATCGGGAAGCTGCCATTGGCCGACTCATAGTTGTGGGCCGCCAGGGCGATCTGTTTCAGGTTGTTGGTGCACTGGGCGCGGTGCGCCGCCTCGCGGGCACTCTGGACCGCGGGCAACAAGAGTGCGATCAGCACCCCGATGATGGCGATCACAACCAGGAGCTCGATCAGGGTGAATCCGGTTTTTGGCCTGCGGTGGACGAAGATGGAAATCATGGCGAGTCCCCCACTCCGGGCGCTCGAGTCGATTCGAAGAGAGACGACGGAACCATTCCGTCGCCCTGCGTCGTTCATCATCTCGGCTTAGCGACGGGTCGTCTCACGGCGGCGCGATCTCGCCGGCAGCCGTGACCAGTTCCCCAGGAGAGGATCAGCAGGACGCGATGACGACCGAAATCCCGATTTGAGCGGATATCCTGGAGGAGGGACGGACGCTCGGATGGAGTCCTCGAAGCCCATTCCATCGCGGCCTCGTGATTCCGATAACTGATTCACAGTTTAGAGGTGAATGTTCTGAAAATCAAGGAAATTTAGCGTAATTTTCGTGAGATCACTTGCTGCTGGATCGACCGCGCCCCGCGGCTGCGCGTTGGGGCCCGCGGGCCGCACGGCGACCCTCGGGTTCCGGCGTAGGTGTCGTTGCGCCTTCGCATGACGACGCCCGATTACTCACATCCTTTGGCCTGCGCCACCGGTGCGTCCCGGCTCGTCGACGTCGACCCGAGCATTATTGCGCCTTCTCCATGACGAACATCAGTTGCTTTTCCTTGGTCTTGAACCCGGACGGGATTTCTCCGGTGGGCAAGGCATAGATTAATCGCACCTTATTCCCTTCCTTCTGGATCAGGCCCCGGGCGATTTCCCCCGGGGACGACCCGGCGCGGCTGGTCATGGTGATGTCGCAAGGATTCGTCGTCGTCTTGAGTTTATAGGAGGCCGAGTAGATCTCCTTCTTCTCCTTGTCGGTGACCACGACGGTGTCCTTGGTGAAGACGACGGTCGTGCCCTTGATTCGCCCCGCGGGCTCTGTCAGTCCGTCCTTCTCGCCGGAGACGATGACATAGCGGCCGATCAGGGCTTCGGGCGAGCGGATGGTATCGGCCTTGACCGCAGTCGCGCCGGCATCCTGGGCGATCGACACGGAATTCCCCACGACGACAAGTCCTAGCGCCGCAGATCAGCTCGAAGAATCTCATGGGTATCTCTCCTGGTCGGGATGACGTTTCCACTCGGATGGAATCCCCACCGCAGGATCGAGTGCAATTGCGGTGCCAGGCCGCCCTCACCGGTCCACCGCGACTTGACCCTGCCGCGCCGCGGGCGATACGATGACAGTTGCTCATCGCAACTTGCAACCGGCCACTGAGGTGAGATTGTGCAGGTCATCATTAACGGCGAGCGACGCGAGGTGCCCGGGCCGCTGACTGTTGCCGAATTGCTGCGGCACCTGGGCGTCAAGCCGGAACACGTCGCCGTGGAGATCAACAAGGATCTCGTCACGCGGTCCCGATTGGGTGAGACCGCGCTCGCGACCGGCGACGTCCTGGAGATCGTCACCCTGGTCGGTGGCGGCTCGGGCGCGGCCCCCGGCCTCGGGCACGAGCCGCTGACGATCGGCACGCACGCCGTGCACAGCCGGCTGTTCGTCGGGACGGGTAAGTACGCGACGCTGGATCTGATGCGCGACTGCCTGGATGCCAGCGGTGCCGAGGTCGTCACGGTCGCCGTCCGCCGCGAGCGCCTGTTCGACCGCCAGGGCCGGAACCTCCTGGATTATCTCGACCCGAAGCGATACACCATCTTGCCTAACACGGCCGGCTGCTTCTCCGCCGAGGACGCCCTCCGGACGGCGCGGCTGGGCGCGAGCTGCTGGCGGGCCTGGAAAACCCCGGCGCCGACTGGGTCAAGCTCGAGGTGCTGGCCGACTCCCGCACGCTCCTTCCCGACCCGGTCGCCACGCTCGAGGCCACGCGTGTGCTGGTCCAGGAGGGCTTCCAGGTCCTCTGCTACACCAGCGACGACCCCATCATGGCCCGCCGGCTCAAGGAAGCCGGCGCCACCAGCGTCATGCCCGCCGGCAGCCCCATCGGCAGCGGCCAGGGCGTGCTCAACCCCAACAACATCCGGATCATCCTCGAGGATCTCAAGGGGGGTGACCCGTCCTATCCCGTCATCGTTGACGCCGGGGTCGGCACCGCCAGCGACGTGGCCATCGCCATGGAACTCGGCTGCGACGGTGTGCTGCTCAACACCGGTATCGCCGGCGCCTCGGATCCGCTCCGCATGGCCCACGCCATGCGCCTGGCCGTCGAGGCCGGCCGCCTCGCCGCCGCCGCCGGCCGCATCCCCCGGAAACTCTACGCCACCGCCTCCAGCCCCGCCCAGGGATTGATCGAGCGGTCGTAGGCAGGGGCGCGGCCGCAGTTTCCTGTGTTACAATAACGCGGTCGGCCCGGAGGGCGACCGGCAATCCCTGCGCGACACTGACGGCGGAAATCCATGCTGGACATCATGCTGGCGGGCCGCCAAGTTTCCGACTCATGGTTTCGCCCACGAACCTTGTAAGGAGTACACCATGTTGCCGAATCCCGTTCTGGCCGTCGAGATGCCGCCGCTCACCGACGAAGTCCGCGAGTTCTGCGAACGTCATGCCCTCTTCGACCATCTGGCCAAAGCCCTGGAATTGGCGCGAGAGTATTTCACGATCGTGGGGAAACCCGTCGTCGTGTTTGAGCAGGATCCCGACAATGGCGAGGAGTACCTCGTCCTCGAGATTCAGATTCAAGGCAGTGTCTCGGAATGCGTGGCGGCAGATTGGCATTATGGCGGAGCCTGGACGCAATTCGCCAAATTGCCGGAGGTCCGGTTGATCCGCCTCGCCACCGACATCATCTAACGGGTGCGAATCCTCATGGATCCCCGTGATTTCAATCAGGTCGCCATCGATATCGTCGTGAGACGACCTGCGACCGGGCCGGCCGCGTATCGCTCGGCGATCAGCCGGGCCTACTTTGCTGCGCTGAACGTCGCGGCGGATATTCTCACCTCGATCGGACATTCTCCGGGCAAAGGGGATAGTAAGCACAAGAAGCTGGTGATCTACCTTCAGCAAAGTGGAGATGCCGTGCTCGACAATGTTGGCAGATCAATCGATGACATGCGCAACGAGAGAAACCGCGCAGACTACGACATGAGTGCTACCCGAGTGGAGAAACTCTCAAATGCCCGATCCGCCGCCGAAAAAGCCCGGCAGGCCATCGAACACCTGGATGACTTCGCCGCGGACTCGGCGAGAAAAACCTCCGCGGCCGCCGCGATCGCCAAATACCGAGCAGCAACCCGGACTTGATCGATGATTCTTATCAATTCCTTGTTATGACGATTGCGGCGGACCCTCCGAGAGCGACATGGCACATCTGGACCCGGTCTCGATCCTTGGCCCCGGGGGCGCCATTGCGCGGCGGCTGCCCAGCTACGAGCACCGCCGGGAGCAGCTCGCGATGGCCCAGGCGGTCGCGCGCGCCATCGAGAAGCCCGGCCACCTGATCGTCGAGGCGGGGACGGGCGTGGGCAAGAGCTTCGCCTACCTGGTCCCGGCCATCCAGGCGACGGCCGACCCCAAGAAGAAGATCGTCGTCTCGACGCATACGATCGCGCTCCAGGAGCAGTTGCTCCAGAAGGACATCCCGTTCCTCCGCGCGGTGATGCCGGAGGAGTTCACGGCGGTCCTGGTCAAGGGGCGATCGAACTACATCAGCCTGCGACGGCTGGATGTGGCCGTCCAGCGCCAGGATACCCTGTTCCAGCGGCCCGAGGAGGTCGACCAGCTCGCGACGATCCGGATGTGGGCGGGCCGGACGACCGACGGCAGCCGCTCCGACCTCGACTTCCGGCCGATGCCCAGCGTCTGGGAGGCCGTGCAGAGCGAGGACGGCAACTGCCTGGGCCGCGAGTGCCCCCGACATAGCGAATGTTTCTTCTACAAGGCCCGGCGGCGGATGCGCTCGGCCAACGTGCTGGTGGTCAATCATGCGCTGTTCGTCGCCGACCTGGCGCTGCGGGGGGAGGGCCACGGGCTGTTGCCAGACTACGACGTGGCCGTGCTCGACGAGGCCCATACGCTGGAGGCCGTCGCGGGCGAGCACCTGGGCTTGCAGCTTACCAACCTGGGGATCGATTACATTCTCGCGCGGCTTTTCAGCGAGAAGTCGCGCAAGGGCCTGCTGGCCAGCCACAAGCTCGACGGGGCGATGCAGCAGGTGCAGCGGACCCGGACGGCGGCCGAGGACTTCTTCGATCGGATCGCCGACTGGTACCAACGCCAGCCCGCCGGCTTCAACGGCCGGGTCCGCCAGCCGCCCGGCTGGAGCGAGTTCCTCTGCGAGGAGCTGCGCCGGCTGGCGACCGCCATCGATCAGGGCACTCGAAGGCTCGGGATCGAGAAGCCCGAGGACAAGATCGAGTTGATCGCCGCCGAGGACCGGTGCCGGTCGCTGGCCGATCAGATCGCCCACTGGATGCGGCAGTCGGCCGAAGGTGCCGTCTACTGGGTCGAGATGGAGAACCGCACCCGACGGCGGATCCGGCTGGCCGCGGCGCCCCTGGACGTCGGCCCCGCTCTGCGCAACCTGCTGTTCACCGAGGTCCCCACCTGCGTGCTGACCTCGGCCACGCTCTGCGTCGGCTCGCCGCCACGCTTCGACTTCATCCGCGCCCGGATCGGTCTGACCGCCGCCGAGACCCTCGCTCTGGGCAGCCCCTTCGACTACGCCCAGCAGGTGACCGTCCATCTCCCTACCAACCTCTCGGACCCGTCCGATCAGCCCGGCCAGTTCGAAAAGGACGCCATCGGGGCCATCGCGCATTATCTCGAGCGGACCCAGGGCAAGGCGTTCGTCCTGTTCACCTCGTACAAGATGCTCGAGGCCGCCTCGCGCGCACTGACCCCCTGGCTGGCCCGGCGCAACATCGCCGTCTTCGCCCAGGGCGAAGGCATGCCCCGCTCGAAGATGGTCGACGCCTTCAAGGCCGACGTCAACAGCGTCATCTTCGGGGCCGACAGCTTCTGGCAGGGAGTGGACGTGCCCGGCGAGGCGCTCTCGAACGTCATCATTACCCGGCTGCCGTTCTCCGTCCCGAGCCATCCCCTCCTGGAAGCCCGGCTCGAGGAGATCCGCCGCCGCGGCGGCAGCCCGTTCTTCGAATATCAAGTCCCCGAAGCCGTCATCAAACTCAAGCAGGGATTCGGCCGGCTGATCCGCACCAAGACCGACCGGGGCATCGTCGTGATCCTCGACCCCCGCGTCCTCACCAAGCCCTACGGCCGCACCTTCCTCAACTCCCTGCCCAACTGCCCCCGCGTCGTCGAGACCCCAGAATTCGTCAAGACCCCTCTTTGACGCCGGTTGCGGACGGTCGCGAAGTTATCGAACCATCCTCGCCTCCACGGGTCTGTAGAAAGGGGGGATTCAGGGCAATCTGCAGCGTCTGGCCACCACCGATCCCCGATGCGTTGCCGTCGCGTTGTTTTCTTGGCTCAATGAGCCTGGATGGGGAAGTGCCATCAGGAACCTCGGATTAACCCGGCGCGCCCGCCAGGGCGATGACTGACGGATCCTTCGCCGTTTCATCGGGTTAGGATAAAATCCCGTGGGAGTCGAACGCCGCGGCAATCGTCCGAAAACTCACCAATCTCGCTCGTGGGCACTTTTTTTTTCGGGTTTCTGTAACCATTCGTCGAGTCGCCCACTCTTTTATTGAGGAGGATTTTGCAATCCAGGTTTACGACGTTGCGTCCCATGGCGCGAGCGTATGGCCCTGCCCGGAATCTCAGCCAGGACCTACCACCGTGATGGCCGTCGAGGACGAGATCCACATCCTCGATGAAAAGTCGAGGCAACCGGCGCGACTGGTGAGAGAGTCGTGCCCAGTACCGATACGATGCGCCATCCCGGGAACCGGAGCAGCTTCGATTGCCGAGGGGCGGGTCGTAACTGTGCCCTCCACCTCCAGGACAACCGATCGAGACCTCACGTGGGGAAAACTGATCCCAGCGCGAGAGCGTGAGTCGGGCCAAGCCGGAATACGCCGGGAAGAGGCCCGGACGAAACCCCGCTTTTTCGCGGGAAAACCGCTCTGATCTCAGCCGGGCGCTGCGATTTCTCCGCAGGGGACGAAGCCCCGTCCGAGCAACAAGCTTTCACGCCGTGGATGTCCGACAATCCCCCCACGGCGGCTCGGACGGGGCTACGCCCCTTGAAGGACCTCCAGGCCGACCCGAATCGGTAGTCCCGGCGCACCTAATTTCACTCATGACTGGTCGGAGAGCCGCAGTCCCTTCCCTGAAGATCCGGGACACCCAATCGACACATCGAATCCGTCAAGCTGTCTTCCTCACAGAGCAGAGCGTCCGGAACCAGGAGAACCTCGAATCGTTCGGGATGTTGTAACCGGACATTTGAGTCGAGATACGATAAACTGGTGAGGATACGAGGAGCCGCCAACATGGCAAGTTCGCTGGCGAAGAGGCTGATAAGACACGAAGGTTCGTCGGGTACCTTGGAGTTCTCGGACGAGGAGTTGCTGGAGCAATTCCTCAGCGGTGAGGAGCCCGATTCCCAGGAGGCGTTTCGGACGCTGGTGGTGCGCCACGGGCCGATGGTGCTGGGGATCTGCCGGCACGTGCTCAATCAGGTCCAGGACGCCGAGGACGCGTTCCAGGCCACCTTCCTGGTGCTGGCACGGAAGGGGGCTTCCATCCGAGATCGCCGGGTCCTTTCCGGTTGGCTCCACGAGGTCGCCTATCGCATCGCCATCAAGTTGCGCGCCAGCACGGTCCGTCGCCAGGTGCTCGAAAGACAAGGGATGGCCATGGTACTGCCGGAGAATGAACCGGACGACCAAGACGAGCATGCGGCCTGGAACGAGCTGCGGCCGGTCCTGCATGAAGAGATCGATCGGCTACCGGAGAAGTACCGGATCCCGGTGATCCTGAGCTATCTCGAGGGCAAAACGAACGAGGAAGTCGCGGAGCTGTTGCACTGGCCGGTGGGGACGGTCAAGGGACGGTTGTCGCGGGCGCGCGACCTGCTCCGGTCGCGGTTGACCAAGCGCGGACTGGCCCTCTCGGCGGCCTTCCTGCTGACGGCCGTCGCGCGCGGGCGGGTCTTCGCCGAAGTCGTCCCGGTCGACCTGGTCTGGAAGACGGTGCGATTGGCGGTCCCCCCCGGCTCGCTCGGGGCCCCCCCCGATCCGTCGCCCCCGTCGGATCCGGAATCCCTGGGCGTCGAGCCGCCGGAGCCGGCCGAGACAATCCGCGAGCCCAGTCGCCGATTTCCCAGAGTCGCCCGGTTCGGCTCGGTCGTCTTGATCTTCTTCGTCCTCTCTTTCTCAGTGGTCTTCGGTACATGTATGGCCGTGCTCACTACGGGTGGGGGATTCTCCGACCTTCAAGCGTTACTCCCCATGCGGTTCTCGTCGCGCGCCGTCTCGAAGATGAAAGTCCCGGGTGCCCCTCGGACCTCGTTGTCCCCTCACGACGATCCGGGACATGAGCTGGGGAGGGGGGACCCGGATCGCCGTCACTGTCCCGATTGAGGCGGCTCCGGAACCACCGCGGGACTTCCGCTCGGGCCGGGGCGGAATCAAGCCGATCCGAGCCGGATCGGCCCGGTCAACCCGGCCATCGATGTTGACTCCCGCCTCAGGCCCAGGGTCCAGGATCGGCTCCAGCGGATAGCCATCTCGCGCGGCAAGCGGGTATTGTGGAAGGTGCGCCTGCGGGTCAGGTCATGGCCTGCCAACCGATTATCGAGACGCGCCTCGCGCCGGAACCGATGCAACGAGCTGACAACCCGCCCAGCCGCCCCTCGTCACTTGTCGGCCGCCACCCGCGAATCGTGGCGGGGCTGATCTTGGTGCTCGTGGTGGCCGGTGCGTCCTTCGCATACGATCAGTATCAGGTCTTCCGCCTGGCCAGGTCAGTCCGGGGATTGCTCGCCGCGCGACGATACGACCAAGCGCGGGGCCTGATACAGCGTTGGATCCGAAAACAGCCGCGCTCGGGAGAGGCCCAATACTACCGGGCATGGATAGCCCTGGTCGACCAGCACCCCGAGGAAGCGATCGAGGGCCTCGATCGGGCATCGCGGCTCGGTTTCGATCCCGATGTGTTGAGACCGCTGACCGGGGTTTGCCAGGCCCGAGCCGGCCATATCAGCGAGGCCGAGCCGCTCCTGCGGGACGCGTTCGACCGCAACCGGGAGCCCCGGACCGAGGTGGCCCGGGAGCTGGCGCGGATCTACCTGGCCACCTACCGGCTTTCCCAGGCCGCCGAACCGATCGAGCGCTGGCGGACCCTGCGCGCCGAGGATCCCCAGCCCTACCTGGCGAGCAATGAGGTCGCCTCGCGGTCGGCGGCCGAGCCCGAGATCCAGGTCCGGAACTATCAGGCGGCGCTGGAGCGGGACCCCGACCTCGACAAGGCCCGTCTCGGACTGGCCGAGCAGCTCACCAAGATGCGCCGATTCGACGAGGCCGAACAGCAGTTCCGCGCCTACCTCGCGCGGAAGCCCGGCGATGCCTCGGCCCTGGTCGGACTGGGGCGCAATGCCTTCCAGAACGACGATCTCGACGGGGCCACGCACTACTTCGAGGAAGCCCTCCGTCTCGATCCCCGTCAGCCCGATGCGCTCAAGGAAATGGCCCAGACCGACATGCGGCTCAGACGTTTCCGCCAAGCGGGCCGCCGCCTCGAACTCCTCACCCAGGTCGCCCCCTACGACTACGAGATCCGCTATTCCTACGCCCAGGCCCTGAAGCTTTCGGGCGATGAGGCGCGGGCCCGGACGGAGGACCAGGTCGCGGCGCGGCTCCGCAACGAGCAGGAGGACATCCTGCAACTCCGCAACAAGCTCCTCAACAATCCCAATGATCGCGACGCGCGTTACCAGGTCGCCCTGTGGATGTTCGTCCACGGACATCAGCACGAGGGGCTGAAGTGGGCCACGGAAATCCTCCGAGTGGACCCGAATCATGCCCCAACCAATCAATTGCTCGCCGATTACTATGAGAAGCAGGGCAATGTCGGCCTGGCCAACTATCACCGGCTCAGGGCGGTGAGTAGCCCGTAGCCATTGGTCAGTAGACTCCTTTTCGGTCGAATCTCTGCGCCGTGCGCGCGTCTGGGAAATTCTCAACTCACATTCGAGATTGCATCATAGGGATGATTCCGGAATCCGGAATCTCGAGTCCGGAATCCTTCTGGAGTAGCGACGACTGGCGGTTGTCGGTCTCCTCTCCCATGGTTAATGACCAATGACCAACAGCGAATCGATATCGGCCGATGCGCCGACCGGTTCGGGTTCGGCGACACCGACGCCGACCTCGGCTTCGGGTACGGGATCCGGGTCGTCGGGGGCTTCAACCGGGGTATCGATGGCCTCGGCAAGGTGGGGGGACGTGGGGTCACCCATCGCCTCCGGCCAGATGTGGAATCCGCCCCGCGAGAACGGCGGGATCTCCCAGAGGCCCCAGATACCCTTTCCCTCGTTGTAGCCTTGATAGGCGACGTCGTGCTTGCCGATATAGCGTTTAGTCCAGTGGCACTTGCCGCTGTCGAGTTTGTACTGGCCGCGAATCAGAAACGAACCGACCCAGTCGCGGCCCTCGCCCGTCATGACCCCCCGGCAGAAGCTGAGGTGTAGCTCCATCTGATGGCGGCCCGGCAGAGCAGCCATGAGGAAGAACCCGGCCAGGGTCCGGACGGGAAACGCGGATCGGTCTCGGTGCCGGCGGGCGACTCGGGCTCGAAGGGCGGTTGCGGCGTCTGCGGGGTCGTCATGATCGCGGGCCTCGCGGCTCGAGCCTGGCGGATGATCGGCCTCGAGTGGGCCGGGTATCTTCGGGCAGAAGGGCTCCTTCCCCGAGTTTGGTCCCGCGCCTCCGGTGGTGTCAAGCGAACCTCGCGAGCCGTGACACCGGATGCGGCTTCTCCGGTCGATTGACAGACTACGTCCGCGAAGTCCAACATGGTCGGCCCGGACTGCGGGGACCGAAGCGGTGAACTCCTAGCCGGCAGGTGGTGTCCGAGGGAGGGCTTCGGAGAAAAGATGAAGGATGAATTAATCCGGTCTGACTCATCCTTCAGCCTTCCGAATCGGGGGCGGGAGATACCATGCAACGGATCTGGCGAGGATTCCGGATGGAGTTGCGGCCCACGCTGAGCCTGGCCTGGCCGGTGATTGCCGGCGAGTTGGGCTGGATGGCGATGGGGGTCGTCGACACGATCTTCGTCGGGCGGCTGGGAGCCGAGGCCATCGGGGCGGTCAGTATCGGCAATATGCTGTATTTCACGGTGGCCGTCTTCGGGCTGGGCCTGCTGCTGGGTCTGGATACCCTGGTCGCGCAGGCGTTCGGCGCCGGGCGTCGCGACGAGTGCCATCGGTGGCTGGTCCAGGGCGTGTACCTCTGCCTGATCTTCGCGCCGATGGTCATGGGTCTGCTGCTGGCGTGCATCCCCTTGCTGGATCGCGTGGGCCTGCATCCGGCGGTCCTAGGACAGGCCGTCCCGTTCCTCCGGGTGCAGATCTGGAGCACGTTGCCGCTCCTGCTATTCTTCGCGTTTCGCCGATATTTGCAGGCGATGGGGCTGGCCAAGCCGGTGATGTTTGCCCTGATCAGCGCCAATGCGCTCGACGCGCTGGGCGACTGGGTCCTGATCTACGGGAACTGGGGTGCACCCGCCCTGGGAGTCGTGGGGTCGGGGTGGTCCACCGCGCTGGCGCGAGCGTACATGGCCGTCGTGCTGATCGGCTACGCGTTGGTTTACGACCTGCGGCATCGGACGGGGCTAATCCGGGTGCCCCTGCGCCTGCGTCCGGTGCAGCTCGGGAGACTCATCGGACTGGGGCTGCCGGCGGCGGTCCATCTGACGCTGGAAGTCGGCGTGTTCGCGGCGGCGACGACGCTGGCCGGGATGCTCGACCCGGTCGCCCTGGCGGCGCATCACGTGGTGCTCGACATCGCCAGCGTGACGTTCATGATTCCGATGGGATTGTCGACCGCGGGTGCGGTGCGGGTCGGGCAGGCGCTGGGACGGGGCGAGCCGGTCGCGGCCGGACATGCCGGCTGGACCGCACTGGCGCTGGGGGCCGGCTTCATGGCCTGCGCCGGGCTCGTGTTTGCGATGATGCCCCGAGCCCTCGTCTCCGTGTTCACCACCGATCCGGCCGTGATCGCCAGTGCCGGCTCGCTGATGCTGGTCGCCGCCGCCTTCCAGCTCTTCGACGGTTTGCAAGGGGTCTCGACCGGCGCCATGCGCGGCGCCGGCGATACCCACACGCCCATGGTCTGCAACCTCGTGTCACACTGGTGCCTCGGCCTACCCATGGGCTACCTTCTGGCTTTCAGCGGCGGGTTCGGCGTCTTCGGACTCTGGGCGGGACTGGCCCTGGGACTGGCCGCGGCCGGGATCTACCTGCTCGCCGCCTGGATGCGCAAGGCCCGCGCTCTGGCTCGGGGCGAATATGTCCTGGTCGGCGTGAGCGATTGATCCATTTCAATCGGGCGCGGTTCCGCTAATTCCATAACGCCCTACCGCGCCGCTCTTTCATACTTGGGCGGCTCGGGCTCGCGGATCTCGCTGACCAGCCGCTTGATCAGCGTGTCAGTTGACTGGCCTTCGGCCTGCGCCTGGAAATTCGTGCTGATCCGGTGCCTCAAGACGGGGACCGCCACCTTGCGAATGTCGTCGAGCGAGACGCTGAATCGGCCGTCCATCGCGGCCATGGCCTTGCCGCCGAGGATTAAGTTCTGGCCGGCGCGGACCGGCTCCATAATCGACCAGCTCTTTGATGAATTGAGGGGCCTTCTCGTCGGCCGGCCGGGTCGCCCGGACCAACCGCGCCACGTAATCGACGGTGTACTCCGAGACGGGTACCGAGGTGACGAGCTTCTGGAGGTTGACGATCGCCTTGCCCGAGAGCACCTTCTTCAGGTCGGGGACCTCCCCCTTGGTCGTTGCCAGGAGAATCTTCTTCTCTTCATCCAGCGTCGGATAACCGATGCGGATGTCGAACATGAACCGGTCGAGCTGGGCTTCGGGGAGCGGGTAGGTCCCTTCCTGCTCGATCGGGTTCTGGGTCGCGATCACGAAGAAGGGGTCCGGGAGATGCATCGTCTCCTGGCCGACGGTAACCTCGCGTTCCTGCATCGCCTGGAGGAGCGCCGCCTGGGTCTTGGGGGGCGTTCGATTGATCTCGTCGGCCAGAATGATATTGGCGAAGATCGGCCCGGCGACGAATCGGAACGACCGGCGGCCCGCTTCGGGCTCCTCCAGCACGTTGGTCCCCGTGATGTCCGACGGCATCAGGTCGGGCGTGAACTGGATGCGCTTGAAGCTCACGTCGAGGATCCGGGCGATCGAGCTGACCAGCAGGGTCTTGGCCAGGCCCGGGACGCCGACCAGCAGGATGTGTCCCCGGGTGAAGATCGCCGCCAGGATCAGCTCGATGACCTCGCGCTGACCGATGATGACCTTGCTCAGCTCGGCGACCATGACGTCGCGCGAATGTCGAAATTCGTCAAGGAGTTGTGTGATTCGGTCGCCGGCCGTGGACATGCGGTACTCTGACCTCTCTTCGGGCGTGTGGGAGCGATGACACGGGGAACGCCCCCGCTTGCAATCCGACGGGCCGCGCCGCGCACCAGCGAAGGGTGACGGAGCGGCCAGGACGGCAGCCTTATTCTAGTAAGACCTGAACGCTCGATTCAAGCACACGAACACGTTGCCGCCTTCCGGAAATGATCGCAACAAAAAGTAGGCAGAAATCGCATCGTGTTCAGTTGATGTGATCGATCGCCTTGAGCCATCCTTCGCAAGACCCGGTTCCCCGGAGAATCCCCGCTCGGGATCCCGACGTCTCCGCATTGATCGACCGCCACGGTCTCGGCTGGGTTGGGGTGAGAGTGTATGCCACGGATTCTGGTGTAGAATCGAACGGGGTCTCGCGATCCATTCACAAGATTACGGGGGAGGCCGTGGCATGAGTCGTGACACACAGTCAAGAACCGGACCGACCCGTCGGGCAGTTTTCCGGCTCTCGGGCGGAACAGCGTTGGTCGGCGCTCTTGGTGGTATTCAGGAATTGACCAGCCCTTCCTCGGTTTCGAAAGTGCCTCCCTCGGACAATCCGGGGATCGACACACACATTCACGTTGTTCCTGCGGGTGTCCCCGGGATCAAGCCCATTCCGGCGGATGTCGAGGAACTCTACAAGGGGCCGCCCGCAGCGATGGCGGACCGTCTCAAGCGTGAGATGGAGAAGGCGGAGATCGTGATCGCCTTCGGGATGGGGTCCCTGGGCGGCATGAAAGGAGACCCGTTGGGGATTGCCGGCACCCTCGCGCTCGCCCAGTCCATACCGGGGCTGAAGGCAATCGGCGTCGCCGACCCGAGGCACACCGAGCCCGACCATCTGAGGGCCGTCGAGGCACAGATCAATCGTCATCGCGAGAAGATCGTCGCCCTCAAGGCGTACCTCGGCTACCTGCACTACGGCCCCGAAGACCCGAATTACGTCCCGTACTACACGCTCGCCGCAAAGTACCATCTGCCCGTTATCGTGCACACCGGCGACAACTGGTCAACGACAGCAAAGTTAAAGTATGCTCATCCCTTGAGAATGGATGAAGTCGCCGTCGATCATCCCGAGGTCCGATTCGTCCTGGCCCACCTCGGCAACCCCTGGTTGATGGACGCAGCCGAAGTCGTCTTCAAGAACCCCAACGTCTGGGCCGATCTCTCGGGTCTATTCGTCGGAAGCGACCAGGAGATCCAGGGTCTGCTGGACGCGGCGAAGGTACCCGACTCGGCTCCCGGTCTCGCGTTTTCCGACTTGAAGAAAGCGATCGGATATGTCGGTGACTACAAGAAATTCCTCTACGGCAGCGACTGGCCGCTGGCTCCGCTGGGTTCCTATCGACGGCTCATCGAGTCTCTCATCCCGAGGGAGCATCACGCCGAGGTCTTCCGGAACAACGCCAAGCATGTATTTGAGATTTGAATAAATAAATATTTATTATGAGCCTCCGTCCCGTCGATTGCCGAGTTCCGGCGATTCGTCAATCAAATCGCCTCCGGTCTTCTCATACCGATACGGCGGACGGAGTAACCGTCGCAGTTACCGGCGCACCCCGTCCTCGCCGGCCGTATGAGCGGTAAACCTCCGGACCAGTTCCTGCATCTGTCGCGCGAGTCTGGGAGAGGGTATAACGGCACGCCGGCCCCGGGGAGTCATTCCTGACGGGCACGCGGAGCGTTGCCGGCTTTCTCGGCAGCCTGCCCGGGGGTCGCACAAGACCAGGACACCAGATCGATGCCGTCGAGACGATGTGAAAAAAAAGGGATCGAAGATTTCGGATTCAGAATTCAATGAACGTAAATCTCTATTTTGAAATAACTTACGCCGTTTCTTACTCGGGATTTTGTCGTTTTGAATGGTTTTCTTCCATCCTCTGAGGTCCGGATCGAGGCTGCCGCAGAATACTCGGGAAACCGTGGTACAATCTCGCTTTAGGTTCGCGGAATTGAGCCGGCCGGCGATCACCCTGTCGGCCGTTGTGCGTCGGATCGAGCGAACTGGCCCGGGACTTGCGTTCCTGAACCGATCGTCTTGATATGGGCCGCCCGTGCGGTTTACCCGTACTGGTCCGCCCGTGCCTTTCCCACCTTGACTCCTGGCATGGTCCGGGCCCTTCGTTGGGTTCAGGGCTGGCCGACGGAAATCGAGACCCGATCTCCGACCCTGGGAAGACTCCCGTCCCTGCTGTCGCGGGAGCAGCCGGCATTCCCTCTCACCGGCCGGCAGGATGTTCGCCGTTGGCGCAACTCTCCGTTGAGCCGCCGATCGTCGGGACGTCCCCTCGGGCACCGGCACCGCAACGACCGCCACAGGAAGCCGGCCTTGCCCGGCTGAAGATGGTGGGCGTGGCGCGCGGAACGGGATCGCAGTACCGCCGTGAGCGATCGAGCTCCAGATGGGGTTGCCTCGGCGGGCGGTCTCCTCGTGAAGGACACCTTGCTGATGAGCTTGATGAACCTGGTACGTTCGCTGGCCGCTCTCGTCATGGGGTGGACGCTCGTGGCGCTCGGGATCGGGGCGATGGGTGGCGGATCACCTGCGCACCCGAAGTGGACCTCAATCCTGGTCGAGCCCTCGCGGCACGATGCGCTGCCTCACGACTTCCCAAACTCGAAACGGTATGACCTGATCGACCAGTCGTCCGGGGACCGCACGCCCTTGCGGCTGCCGGAAGGGGATCAGTGGAGCATCGTGAGCGTGTCTCCCTTGCGCGACCCGAGTGGGGACCTGGTGGCCGTGGGGCGATGGGTGAACCGGGACGATGGGCCGTTCTGCGGCCTGGGGATGTTCCGAGTCTCCGACTCCGCCGTGCTCAGCCGCGTCGTGACGGAAATCCTCCCGACAGGACGCGCCTGCTGGATTCCTGGCCAGCCGTTGAGCTTGCTGTTTCCGGCCGGAGATGGACGGCTGCACTGCTGCCGGCTCCCCACGCCAGGCGACGAATCCGGGGCGGGTCCCACGACGGAAGACTTTGTGCGCGCGCGGTCCACCGTCCCCGTGACCTGGCAAGTCAAGACCCCAGGACTGGGCGAAGTCTTCCTGGCCGAGCCCGTCTGGTCCGCGGAGCCGAGGCTTCGTCGGTTTGTCATCGTGTCCTTGAGCCTACGACCGAGCCCGACGCCGGGCTCGGTCTTCCAGCCGTCCCGACTCTGGTGGCTCGAGATGAACGACGCGGCCGATACGATCCTGTCGGCCGGGCCATTGTCCAGCCCGACCACCGACGACGACCGCGGTGCCAAGCGTTCCGAACGCTACCCGAACGTCGCCTACAACCCGGAGGGGGAGATTCACCTGGTCTACCTGAGTCGACGCGACGATGAGAATGCCTTCCGGTTGCATTCCGCCAGGCTCGGGTTCGAGCCGGGTACCGGCCGGCCGCGCGTCCAATCAGGCCATCGCGGATCGCGCATCCTCGGCGAGGGACTCGAGAAGACCCCTCTGCTGGTCTCGGCCGATGGGAGTCACGTCGTCGCCCTGGACCGAGCCGGCCGGATCCGCACCTTCGCTCTGGCCGGGAAGACGCCGGAGTCCCGGGCTGTTGAGACTCCTCGGTGAAGACCACCCTGGTGACCGCGGGCGTGGTGGGCCCGTGGTCATGGAGGCAGGCCCTCTCGAAGCGTGAATGCTCGGCGAGAAGTCGCGAATCGTTTGTTCAGATAGCTGGCCTTCATCTCGCGGGCCGAGTACAATCGTCATACGTTTCGGAAAGCAAGTCTCGTCGCTCGAAACGAGCGCGGGCACATCGACCTCCCGCACGGGACGGGGAATGGGTCCGGTTCGACGAGCTTCCGCCTGGTGACGGATATCGACCCAATTCGGATGAGGGGGCGCGGCGGCGATGGATCTGATGATGCGGCTGCTGGTCTGGGCCCAGGCCCAGCCGGGCGGCACGAATCCCAGTTCAGTGACTCCGCTGGCACTGGCCTTGCGACGATGGTGTGCGGGGCTGACGCTCTCCTCACCCGAGTCGGCGCCCGGTTTCCGAGGGCTCTGGTCCCTCCTGGCGGGGCTGACGATCCTGTTGATCGTGGCGATGATGGCCCAGGGACCGCTCAAGGCGCTGCGGCAATTCTTCGACATGCCCGGCCACTTCCGGCTGGCGCGGGCCGCGACGCGACGCGTGTGGCGGTCGAACCGGACGATCGCGGCGGCGATCGCGTTCACGGTCGTCTCCTGGACGACCGCCGAGACGGCGGTCTACTCCTATGACAGCGGCAAGATCGACTTGATGCTGCTGACCAGGTCGCGCCGACACGGAGAGCTGGCGCTGGAACAGGGGATCCTGGCCGGCTTGACCCCGCTGCGCGACGTGGCGGGCCTGGGAGACAACCTCCCGCTGTTGATCGTGGCCGCCATCGTGGTCTTCCGCGCGTTGATCGACCCCCAGAAATCGGGAGGTTCGGGCGAGTTGGTGGGTCGGCGGGTGCGTCCGCGGCCGGGCTGGACAACGCTGGTCTGGGGGATCGGCGCGTTGTACATCCTCTACCGGATCGTCTCGCGGGCGGCGGGCTACGTGGCGCTGCCGATGGGGGGCTGCCTGATCGTCGAGGCGGTCTTGATCCCGATGTCGATGCTGGTCGTCGACGGCCTCCTGCTCGGCTGGCTGCTGGCCGAGCTGCGCAATGCCGGACTCGACTCGGGGGGTGAGGACCGGCTCGATCCTTTTCAGGCGATCGCCCTGTTGCCGGGCACGGCCCTGGCGTGCGCCCTGGCGTTGCCGGCCCGCTACATGGCCACATTCGTCTTCCTGGCCCAGGCCCATCTGCCGACTTCGGTCTACTCGACGGCGCTGGGCGACTACATCCGCTGGCAGCTCGGCTGGGGACTGGCCGACCTCCAGGCGGTGGCGCTGGTCGCCGTCGGACTGGTGGGGGTCGTCGCATGGTCCCGCGGCCGGATCGGCGAGGCGCTCGCGGGCTACTGGCGGTTCCTCGCCGACGACGGCGGCCATGTGGTCGTCGCGCTGGCCATGGCGGCCGTCGCCGCGACGGCGCTGTCGGCGGCCGCTTATGCCATCGTACTGCTCCTGCCGGTGCAGACTTGGGTCCTCGGTGCGGCCGACGCGTACGCCCACTTCGCGACGCTGCCGGTCGGGCTCTGGACGCTGGCCGCGCTCATCGAGCTGGCCGGACGCTCTCTGCCGACCGCCACGATGGCCGCTCCCCCTGCGCGGCGGGCCCACTCAAACGACGAACCCCATCGGGAATCCTGCGCACCAGGAGGCCCTGCCGACGGTCGCGGCACCGGCCTCGTGACCGGCGACCCGCCATTCGCGTCGGGCTGGAGAGCCTGACCTACTCGATGCCCGTCGGGATCGGGTCGCCCGGCGCGAGCCCCTCGGGCAGTTCCTTGAGATAACGACCGAGCAAAGCCCCGGCCGTGGCTGGGGCGGCGCCCTGCTCGCGGCGGTATAACTCGGCGGCGAGGCGAACGATCAGCGCCGATCGCCGCCGTCGCTCGCGGGCCAGCAGACCATTCCCCTCCCACTGTGGTGGGCGAAACGGGTGGTGGTGGGCGTGATCGACGTAGAGGATGGCCCGGGCGTAGGCATTGCGTTGGATCGCCTTGGCCAGAAGCTCGGGAACCACGGTGCGAGCGGCGGGCGGGGCGATCGGATCGGCTGCATAGATCAAGACCGGATCCTCAATGGCGACCGGGGCTCGTTTCGAGGCGGGACGGTCGATCTGGGCCAGCCAGTTGGCGTACAACAGCCGGATGGCGGGGCGGCTCCGTTCAACGTTGTTGTTGGCGAGGAGCCAGGAAACTCGCGCCGAGCCGCCTGCCCCAACCAAACTGGCCATCTGTTGCATAGGCCCGTTTTCGCCCCCCGGCAGGGGGGGCAACGGGATACCAAAATCCCGCAGGACTCGCGGGCCATCCGAACCGCTGAGGCCCAGATACTCGAGCTTGATCGCTTCGGAGAACGGCGGCGTCAGCGCATCGGCGGCCAGGGTGTCGTCGAGGGCTTTGCGGAGCTGGCTGGCATCGACGCGCGGGTCGGCCGCCCAGTGGAGGATGCGGCCCGTGGCTGGCTCGTGTAGCCGCGCACCAAGGTAGCGCGAACCCCCATGGCGGCCCACCAGCCGGCTGAA
Source organism: uncultured Planctomycetota bacterium (assembly GCA_963845755.1). Taxonomy (GTDB): domain Bacteria; phylum Planctomycetota; class Planctomycetia; order Isosphaerales; family Isosphaeraceae; genus CAWJTV01. The sequence continues at coordinate 134,568 of CAWJTV010000027.1, read as the reverse complement.
CCGGAGCATGGCCCGATACCAGTCCCACGCCTGGCTCATTGCTCCCGCCTCCTCCAGGCGCGATCCTTCCAGCGCTCCCAAGATGGCCAGATCCCGCATGTCCTGCGTCAGCGTCGGTACCGCCTGATTCCCCGCGGTCTCTTCCGGTTGTTGATAAAGGGCATCCGGACGATCGCTCCCCTCTCGCCACTTCTCCAGCGACGGTCGTTGTTGTTCCACGAATGCTCGGATCTCCGACTTGGCGACCGACCAGGTCAAGGTGCTAAAATCGACATTGGGGAAGACTTTCCAGGGTGATGATCGGCTCGAAGGGATGGTCGCGTAAACAGCGTAGGCGTTCTGATCGTCCGGCAGGTTGACCCGCCGGAGTGCCTCGGCCACGTCGAACGGGTCGCCGATATCGGGCAGGTCGTCCGTGCTCCACATCCGCCAGACCGCGACGCCGACGAAAGCGATCAGTCCAAACGAGATCCCCATGGCCAGCCGTCGCCCCAGACGACTGCGGAGCCATCGGAAGCGCCGGGGCTGTGCCGTCATTGACATGGCAATCGCACTCCCGTGGTCCCGGTTGTAGGGTGGGTGAAACCCACCGACGTAAGTTTTCCGGCATTCGGTGGGTTTCACCCACCCTACAACCTCGGCTTCCGGTCCTTAGAGCGCTCGGAAAAAATGAGTTCACTGGCCCAGGAGCCTCAAACAGATCAAGGAACATGCTAACTTGAGGAACGCGTCTTGAATCTCGGTGAGCCGATCCAAACGGCGGCGCAGCCGGCCGAAGGAGTGCAGCCACGCGATGGTCCGCTCTACGTACCAGCGGGACTTGCCCAAACCGCTGCCGTGCTCCGTATTGCGGGCCGCCAGCACCGGCGTGGTCCCCCGGCCGCGCAAACCCTGCCGCACCGGTTCCGAGTCGTAGCCCCGATCCCCCTGCAAGCGGTCGGGCTTCTGCCGCTTCGGCCCCGGCTTGCCGCCCACCGGCGGCATGTCGTCGAGCGTCGTGAAGACCTGGGTGATCTCGGGGACGTTGGCGGCGGTCACCGTCGCCGCCAGCGGCACGCCTTGGGCGTCGGTCATCACGTGGTGCTTGCTGCCGGATTTGCTCCGGTCCGTCGGATTCGGGCCGGTATCCTCGCCCCCTTCCGGGGCCTTGGCGAAGGAGGCGTCGATCAGCGCCCGCTCCCAGTCGATCGCGTCAGCGCCGTTCAGCTCGGCCAGCAAGACGGCGTGCAACTGGCGCCAGACACCGGCCTGCTGCCACGCCTGCAGGTAGGACCGGCAGGTCTTGCCGCAGCCGCAGCCGAGGTCGGCGGGCAAGTCGTCCCAGGCGATGCCGGTCTTGAGCACGAACAAGATGCCGGTGAGGATCTTGCGGTAGTCCAGGGGTTTGCGTCCCGGGAAGCGGAAGCGGCGCGGAGGCGGGGGTGGCAGCAAGGGCTCCAGGCGCTTCCACAGCGCATCGGAGACAAGGGGTTTCATGGTGGTCCTCCTTCGGTTCGGGAGATCACTCTCCGAAGGACTCAAGAGCAGACAGCGTGCCAGTGGATTCATTTTTTCCGAGCGCTCTTATGGAACAAACCCCGAGCCGGACTCTACCGCTTTTCGAACTCCAACCCTGCCGGGATCGGGTCACTTGCCCCGATCCCCTCGGGCAGTTCCTTGAGATAAGAACCGAGCAAGGCACCGGCCGTTACCGGGGCCGCGCCCTGCTCGCGGCGGTAGAGCTCGGCGGCCAGGCGGACGATCAGCACCGGGCGCCGCCGCCGCTCGCGGTCGAGCTCGCCATTCTCCTCCCAGACCGGCTCGAGAGGCCTGGAACCCGGAGGGCGATCCAGAAAGAAGAGCGTCCTGGCAAAGGGATTGTGTTCGATCGCCTTCGCCAGGCGATCGGGAGCCACCGTGCGCGGCGGGCGGAGCGGGCGGATCGTCGGCGTAGATCCAGACCGGGTCCTTGATCGCGGCAGGGGCCCGTTGCGCGGCGGGCCGGTCCACCTGCGCCAGCCAGTTGGCGAACAGCAGTTTGAGGGCGCGGTGAGCTTGCTCCACGTCGTTGCCGGCGCGGAGCCAGGCCACTCGCGCCGGCACCCTCACTCCGACCAGAGAGGCCATCTGGTCCAGCGGCCCGTGTTCCCCTCCCGGCAAAGGGGGTACGGGGCGTCCGAAGTCCCGCAGGAACCGCATGAAGTCCGGGTTGACGAAATACAGATATGAGCACTTTAATACTTCGGAGAGGGGAGAAGTCAGGGCATCGGCGGCCAGGGTGTCCTGGAGAGCCTTCCGGAGTTGCGTGGCATCGACGCGGGGGTCGGACGCCCAGTGGAGGATGCGGATTGTGGCCTGTTCGTGCACTTGCGCACCGACACCTGGAATACCCCCGTGGCGACCCCCGAGGCGGCTGAACCGGAGCATGGCTCGATACCAGTCCCACGCCTGGCCCATCGCGCCCTCGTCCTCCAGTCGCGAGCCTTCCAGACCCGCCATCACCGACAGCAACCACATGTCATGCCACAGCAACGGGATGGGCCGACCCTTCGCTTGCTGCCCCGGCTGGAGAAAAAGGGCGTCCGGCCGCTCGCACGCCACACGCCACTTCTCCAGGGCCGGTCGTTTCTCGTCCACAAACGCGCGGACGGCCTGGCCGGCCGTCGTCCACGTCATGCCCTTGAAGTTGACCGTGGTCAAAGTCCAGTTGGCAGGGAACTCAACGCGCCCCGGGTAGGACGTTGCGTAGACGGCGTAGGCGTTCTGTTCGTCCGGGAGGTTGACCGGCCGCAGCGCCTCGGCGACGTCGAACGGGTCGCCAATATCCGGCAGGTCGTCCGCGCCCCACTTTCGCCAGATCGCGACGCAGATGAGAACGAGGAATCCGACGGAGACGCCAAGAGCCAGCCGTCGGGCCAGGCGACTCCGAAGCCATCGGAAGTCGCCTGGGCCCATCCCACGCTCTGAGCTGTGCCGTCGATGTCATGGCGATCGCACTCTCTCGGTCCCTGTGCCGAGTACTCGGGCCGGGTTCTACGGTTTTTCTGAGTCCAAACCTGCCGGGATCGGGTCCTTCGCCGCGATCCCCTCGGGCAATTCCCTGAGATAAGGGCCCAAGAGCACACCGGCGGTCGGGGGAAACCGACTATGCTCGCGACGGTATAACTCGGCAGCCAGCCGGACGATCAGCGCCGAGCGCCGCCGTCGCTCGCGGGCTAGCGTGCCGTTTCCCTCCCAGACCTCGGACCGGTATTGCCCGATGACGGGCTCATCAAAATGGAATATGGCCCGGCTCAAGGAATTGTGATCGATCGCTTTGTTCAGAACCTCGGGAGCCACGGCGCGGGCGGTGAACGGAGCGGTCGGATCGGCCGCATAGATCATGACCGGCTCCTTGATCGCGATCGGGGCCCGTTGCGCGGCGGGCCGGTCCACCTGCGCCAGCCAGTTGGCGAACAGGAGCCGCATGGCCCGACGGCTCCGTTCCGAATCATTGCTGGCGCGGAGCCAGATTCGTCGGACCGGGACCTCGATTCCCATCCGAGACGTCATGTTCTCCAGGAGGCCGTTCTTTCCCCCGGGCAAGGGGACATCCATGACCATGACGCGCAGCTCGCGCAGGTCGCGGAGATACATCAGGTATTCGTACTTCAGTGCGTCGGAGAGCGGCGGGGTCAGGGCATCGGCGGCGAGCGTCTCGTCCAGGGCGTGACGGAGTTGTTTGGCGTCGAGGCGTGGGTCGGCGGACCAGTGCAGGATCCGGTGTGCGGCATGTTCGTGGACCGCGGCTCCCACGAGTCGCTCTATCAACCCCCCATGCCGTCCCACGTGGCGGCTGAACCGGAGCATGGCCCGATACCAGATCCACGCCTGGTCCATGGCCCCTTCCTCCTCGAAGCGTGTCCCCTCCACGCCGGCCAGGTGCGCCAGGTACCTCATGTCCTGGGCCAGGCCCAGGAGCGTATCCGGCGCGATCGTTCCCAGTTCGTGATAGAGGGCGTCCGGCCGCTCGCTCGCCACGCGCCAGTTCTCCAGAGCCGGTCGTTCCTGTTCCACGAACGTACGGACGGTCGGGTTGGTCTTCGCCCAGGTCAGGTTCTTGAAGTCGCCCCGGGGGAACTCCTTGGGAAGTCGAACGGGGCCTGGGTGAGCCGTCGCGTACCCGGCATAAGCATTCTGCTCGTCCGGGATCTCGACCGGCCGGAGCGCCTCGACCACGGCGAACGGGTCGCCGATATCCGGGAGCCCGCCCAGGGTCCGGATCCGCCAGACCGAAATGCCCAGGATCAGGGCAAGGCCGACCATGATCCCGACAGCCAGCGGCCGGACGCCGCTGAGCCAGCGCCGCAGTCGCCCTCGTTTCGAGGACTCGACTCCCGTACTCGTTGCCATACCTCAACCTTTCACGATCCGACGACCGCCTTCCTCACATCTGAGACAATTGTAAAATGATCGGGGAGCCGAAGAAAGCCGTTTATGCCGATTGCCGAACGCGCGGCGCCGGGCTGGAAGCGAGCTGCAACGGCCGATCGACCCCGGTTCTCGGAGGGTTTGGCACGCCGGTGGCTATCGTGATCGAGCAACTCCGGTCGGTGAAATCCGGGGAACATTTTTTTTGACGACCGGTGGCAGCGAAATGTTTCATGATTAAGAGGGGAGGAAAAGGTTGCGATCCGGCCGCCCGAGGGGGTTCTCCGATCGTCGCGAAACCGGCGCGGGCCGTTGCGTTCCCGCATCGCTTCGCTTGACAGGGGGAGGAAGTCGGGGTTGTAATGAACGAGGCGGGCCGGAGTTCGTGTCGAAGCGAAGACCGGTCCCGAGCGTTCTCGTGACCGCGGAGACCACCTCGTCCGTCCCCCCTAACTGCTTGCTTTGTTTGCCATCAGCCCGATGGCCACCGATTCGTTCGGGCTTCCCCCATCGTCGAAGTGACGCGTTGACAATTTGGCCGAGCCCTCACACAGAATTGATGAGGACGCCCCATGGTGCGCGCGTCGCACCGGGGCGGGGTCCGGTTCGGTTCGCTCGGACGGGCCGAACTCCGCGGCGCCTCGTCGATGACTACCGAAGGGCCGGATCGAGCTGCCTTCAGGAGGGAAATATCTCATGTCCACGGGATCGGATCTGATCAGTCTCATCGCCAGTCGCCAGAACCTGGCCGACTACCAGAAGAAACACTGGACCGGCTCGTTCCCCGAGTATCTCGACGTCGTGCAGCAGGATCCGAAGGTGACCCGAACGGCCTACCAGCGGATCTACGACATGATCACGAGCTATGGGACCGAGGAGGTCGTCGTCAACAAGGAAAAGCTGGTCCGCTACAAGTTCTTCGAGGACCCCGACAACCGGGGCGAAGACGCCATCTTCGGGCTGGAACGGACCCTGATCAACCTGGTCAACATCCTCATGAGCGCCGCCAACGGCTACGGCACGGAGCGCCGCGTCCTGCTCCTGCACGGGCCGGTCGGCAGTTCCAAGAGCACGCTGGCCCGACTGCTCAAGAAGGGCCTGGAGCGCTATTCGCACGTCGATCAGGGGGGCCTCTACAGCTTCGGCTGGAAGGAGCCGGGCCCCGAGGGCGAGGAGATCTTCGCCGACTGCCCGATGCACGAGGAGCCGCTCCACCTGATCCCCCAGGAGCATCGCGCCGACATCATGGCGATGCTCAACGAGGGCCGGGACCCCGACGGCTTCCACGTCGTGATCGAGGGCGATCTCTGCCCGTTCTGCCGCCAGATGTTCAACGAGCGGATGGAACGCTACGGCGGCGACTGGGCCCGCGTCGTCGACGATGTGCGCGTCCGCCGGCTGATCCTCTCCGAGCAGGACCGCATCGGCATCGGTACCTTCCAGCCCAAGGACGAGAAGAACCAGGACGCCACCGAGCTGACCGGCGACATCAACTATCGCAAGATCGCGGAGTACGGCACCGAGAGCGACCCCCGAGCCTTCAATTTCGACGGCGAGTTCAACATCGCCAACCGCGGCATCATCGAATTCATCGAGGTCCTCAAGCTCGACGTCGCCTTCCTCTACGACCTCCTGGGCGCCAGCCAGGAGCACAAGATCAAGCCCAAGAAGTTCGCGCAGACGGACATCGATGAGGTGATCGTTGGGCATACCAACGAGCCGGAATATAAGAAGTTGCAGTCCAACGAATTCATGGAAGCCCTCCGGGACCGGACGGTCAAGATCGACGTCCCGTACGTGACCCGGCTGGCCGACGAGGTCAAGATCTACGAGAAGGACTACAACAGCCGGAAGGTCCGGGGCAAGCGGCTGGCGCCGCATACCCTCGAGGTCGCCGCGATGTGGGCCGTCCTGACCCGGCTCGAGGAGCCCAAGAATGCCGGGCTCACGTTGATGCAGAAGCTCAAACTCTACAACGGCAAGACGCTCCCCGGCTTCACCGAGGACAACATCAAGGAGCTCCGCGAGGAAGCCGAACGCGAGGGGATGCACGGCATCAGCCCCCGCTACGTCCAGGACAAGATCTCCAACGCCCTGGTGGCCCACACCAACGAGCGTTCGATCAACCCGTTCATGGTCCTCAACGAGCTGGAGGCCGGGCTCAAGCACCACTCGCTGATCAACAGCGAGGAGTTGCGGAAGCACTACCGGCACCTGCTCTCCCTGGTGAAGGAGGAATACGAGGACATCGTGAAGAACGAGGTGCAGCGCACCATCGCCGCCGACGAGGACGCCTTGACCCGCCTCTGCGGCAACTACATCGACAACGTCAAGGCGTACACCCAGCGGGAGAAGGTCAAGAACAAGTACACCGGCCAGACCGAGGAACCCGACGAGCGGCTGATGCGGTCCATCGAGGAGAAGATCGACATCCCCGAGAGCCGCAAGGACGACTTCCGCCGCGAGATCATGAACTACATCGGCGCCCTCTCGCTCGACGGCAAGAAGTTCGACTACCGCACCAACGAGCGGCTCCAGAAGGCGCTGGAGCTCAAGCTGTTCCAGGACCAGAAGGACACCATCAAGCTCACCAGCCTGGTGTCCAGCGTCGTGGACAAGGACACCCAGGAGAAGATCGACATCGTCAAGGCCCGCTTGATCCGCAATTACGGCTACGACGAGGATTCGGCGACCGACGTCTTGAACTACGTCGCCAGCATCTTCGCCCGCGGCGACGTCAAGCGCGGCAGCCATTGAGACGCGAACCTGTGAACCCGGCCGGGGGGATCAGTCTCCAGTTTTCTGGGGACTGATCCCAGCCGCCGCGGATGGGGATGCACGCCATGGAATCTGCCCAGTCTCTCGGAACGAGTACTCCCGTTTACGAAGAACTTCTCGATCGCGATGGGAGGTGGGCTTTGAGCGAGGGGAGCCGTTATTTCGAGGAGAAGAGTGCCGTCCAGGAGACGCTTCAAAAGATTGCGCGACGTCTCGAGGAGCTTGAGATCCCGTACGCTGTTTGTGGCGGCATGGCACTGTTCAAGCACGGTCATCGTCGATTCACCGAAGACGTGGACATCTTGGTCAGCCGCGATGGCCTCAAGACCATCCATGCTCGCCTGGAAGGTCTTGGTTACGTTCCTCCATTCGCCAGCAGCAAGAACCTCCGCGATTCGGAATATGGAGTCCGGATTGAGTTTCTCATCGCGGGAGAATTCCCGGGTGACGGCAAGCCGAAATCCGTCGCCTTTCCGCAACCGGAACAGGCCAGCGTGATTATCGATGGCATCCGCGTCCTGTCTCTGCCCAAGCTCGTCGAGTTGAAACTGGCGTCCGGAATGACTGGTGGGATCCACCGCATGAAGGACTTCGTTGACGTGGTCGCCTTGATCGAGAAACGTCGCCTTCCCGCCGAGCTCGCCGAAGAGCTCAATCCTTACGTCCGCGAGAAGTACCTGGAGTTCTGGCAGGGCGTCCAGGAAGCACGGCCTGGGCCGGACCAGGGCTGAGCCGACAGGAACGGGCCGATTCTGCGAAGATCGACGCTGATGAAAACAGGAAACGGACTGCGCATTGCTCTTGGCCACTTACGGGGTTGGGGAATACAATTTGCTGAGGGACATCTTGGGTCACCGGCGCTGACAACCGGACAGAAAGCACTCTGAATCGTCTCGACCCCCCTCGACCGATCGTTTCCAGGTCGGTTTTCCCCCAATCGATCTTTTGATTTTCGGCTCGGTGGACCGCTGAGACCGGATCGCGAACTGCTGCGCTTCCGGGCAAGCGGCGTTGTATTTCGGGGCGATCGTACGGAGAGGCCCCCAATTGTGGCATGGTGCGGACCTCTTGTCCGCACGCCGGCTCTAACGGGGAGGGCCAAACGGCCGTGGTTCGAAAAATTGATCGCGACGCCAACCGGTTCAAGCAGATTGTCCGCGGCAAGATCAAGTCCGACCTGCGGAAATACATCACGCACGGCGAGATGATCGGCAAGACCGGGGGCGAGCTGGTTTCCATCCCCCTGCCCCAGATCGAGATCCCCGAGTTCCGCTACGGGACCAAGAACCGCGGCGGAGTCGGCCAGGGTCCCGGCGACGTCGGTACGCCGATCGGTCGGTCCGGCGACGGCGAAGCGGGCACCGGCGCCGGCGAGGCCCCCGGCCACCATATCCTCGAAGTCGAGCTCACCATGGACGAGATCGCGCAGATCCTCGGCGAGGAGCTCGCCCTCCCCCACATCGAGCCCAAGGGCCGCGCCAACATCGTCGAGGAAAAAGACAAATACACCGGCATCCGCCAGACCGGGCCGGAAAGCCTCCGTCACTTCAAACGCACCTACAAGAAAGCCCTCAAGCGCCAGATCGCCTCCAACGCCTACGACCCCAAGGAGCCTCTCGTCATCCCGATCCGCGAGGACAAGCTCTACCGGTCCTGGAACCCGATCTCGCTCCCCCAGTTCAACGCCGTCATCTTCTACCTCATGGACGTCTCCGGCTCCATGACCGACGACCAGAAGGAGATCGTCCGCACCGAGTCGTTCTGGATCGATGCCTGGCTCAAGAGCCAGTACGACGGCGTGACCACGCGCTATATCATCCATGATGCCGTCGCCCGGGAAGTGGACGAGCACACGTTCTACCACACGAGAGAGAGCGGCGGGACCCGGATCAGCTCGGCCTACAACCTGGCCAACAAGATCATCGACGACCAGCATCCCCAGGTGGATTGGAACATCTACGTGTTCCACTTCTCCGACGGCGACAACTGGGGCGAGGACAACCGACACTGCATCAGCCTGTTGCGCGACCAGCTCCTCCCCAAATGCAACCTCTTCTGCTACGGACAGGTCGAAAGCCCCTACGGCTCGGGCGAATTCTACCGCGAGCTTGAGGAGGCGTTCGAGGAGGAGGAGAACCTGGCGTTATCGGAAATCCGGAACAAGGAAGGCATTTACGACTCAATCAAGGAGTTCCTCGGACGCGGACGGTGACCGTTTTCAGGTCTTCAGGAAGCGAGGCCAGGGATGAGAATCGCGCGAACCCTCGGGTTGGGATTGGGGCTCATCATTTTGGTGGGAGTTGGGGCTGCGACGTTTTCGCGAGCCCAACAAACGGCTGAGAAGGCCGATCCTTCGGCCTCGGGCAGGGCTCAGCTCCGGGAGCGAGTCATCACCCTGCGAACCGAGGTGGATGTCTTGCAAGTCGAGTTCCGAAGGGCGCGGGCGAACTTGGCAAAAGCCATGGAGTTGGTCGGGATCACGGAACTCACGACGTTCGACACGCTCGGCGCCGGGGCTCTCGAGCTAAGGGGAAAGAGCGACAAAGAAACCTCCGAGATCATCGAGCGGATTCGCTCGGGCGGAGCCGATGAACTCAAGGGCGTCGACGGAACAAAACTCTCGCAAGCAGTGGCGGATCTCGCCAAGGGAGAGAAAGGAGCCGCCAAGGAACTCCTCGGTATCCTGAAGGGTTTTCAGAACCCCTTTGCCGTATTGGTTGACATGAGGAAAAGCGAGTTCGCCAGGCTGTCAACCGAACTGAATCGTAAGAAACTCGACCTCGCCGAGGCCGAGAAGCAGTACCAGAACGAGACCGAGACCCGATGATGTCGACCCAGTCCCAGACGGCAATCCCGACCGCACCGCCTCCCGGCGCACGCCCGGCGACCGCCTCCGGCTTGGTCCCCTATCGGCTGACCGTGCGGCAGTTCCTCAAAATGATCGACGCCGGGATCTTCCGCGATGAGGACCATGTCGAGCTGCTGGGGGGCCTGCTGGTTGACAAGATGGTCAAGACATGATCCGCACAACTTCGCCGTCAGGGAACTCGGCGAGCATCTCCGGGACGTCCTCAAGCCGGCCTGGGTCGATCCGCGAGGAGAAGTCCGTTGTGACTCGGCCGTACTGGCGTACCCGGAGCCCGACATCGCGGTGGCCCGAGGACCGCGACGACCGACTATCGCTCAGCAGGATCCCCGGTCGCCGACCTCGGGATGTTGGTCGAAGTGGCCGATTCCGTCCTACGCGATGGATCGTGGATCGAAGTGGCGCGGTACGCGGCGATCAAGATCCCGGTCTACTGGATCGTAACCTGCCCAGCGCCAGATCGAGGTCTACTCGTCCCCTTCGGGCCGGGGCAAGGCGGCAGGTTATCGGGATAGCCAGGTTTACCGTCAGGACGACGAAGTGCTCGTGATCCTCGAAGGCCGCGAGCTAGGGCGGATCAAGGTTAGCGACGTTCTTCCTTTAATCGCAAAGAGTTAAGTCTTCCTCAATCGATTGGGGCCGTTCATGAGCACGGCGACGGCAATCATTGAGTCCACCCGAGACGCTGAGGGCGACCAGTGCGTCGCACTCCGCGACATTGGCTGGAATGGCTACTTGACGCTCCTGCGGCTCCGCCGCGAGCGTCCCGCGCCTCGCATGGTTTATCTCGATGGGACGGTGTGGCTCATGTCGCCGTCATTTCCGCACGAACGGCTCAAGACTCGTCTCGATTGGTTTGTCACTGAAGTCGTGGTCGCCCTCAACATCCCTTTCGTTGCGGCAGGTTCGACGACCTTCCGCCGTCGGGCCAAGAACGGCGGCGTCGAGGGTGACCAGACTTACTACCTGGCCAATGAGGCTCGAATTCGCGGCAAGGATAACCTTCATCTCAAGAACGACCCGCCCCCAGACCTGGCCATCGAAGCCGTCCACTCACACGACGCCGATGCGGCGGTCGAGGTCTATCGGCGGTTCCGAGTGCCCGAGGTCTGGATTTGCAACGTGGCGAAGGTGGTTATCCTGGTCCTTCAGCCGAATGGCCGGTACGCCCCGTCGGCGACCAGTGCGGCCTTCCCGTTCCTGGCCGCGGATCGAGTTGCACGAGTGGGTTAGTCGGACTCAAACCGTATCCGAGACCGAATGGGCCCGGACGCTCCGAGCCTGGGTCCGCCGCACGCTCAAGCCCCGCGTCCGACGACAAGCCGGAGGGCCCGGCTGAGAATCGAATCCAACATTCGACCGGTTGAGATCGTAAAGAGAGTGGACCGGTGTCCTCATAAAACGGAATCAAACTCATGTCGACCCTCAACGTTCACAGCCTGCCGCCGGATCTTCGCGACATGCAGATCGAGACCGAGGCGCACGCGCGCGCCTACGGCCTGGACTTCTACGACACGATCTTCGAGGTCTGCGACTACGACGAGATCTCCGAGGTCGCCGCCCTCGGCGGCTTCCCGAATCGGTATCCCCACTGGCGGTTCGGCATGGAGTTCCAGCAGCTCTCCAAGGGCTACCGCTACGGGCTCCAGAAGATCTACGAGATGGTCATCAACAACGACCCGTGCTATGCCTATCTCCTGCGCTGCAACCAGATGGTTGACCAGAAGCTCGTCATGGCGCATGTCTACGGCCACAATGACTTCTTCAAGAACAACCGTCTGGTTCAGCCAGACCAACCGCAAGATGATGGATGAGACGGCCAACCACGGCACGCGGATCCGCGCGCACATGGACCGCTACGGCGAGGAAACCGTCGAGAACTTCATCGACAACTGCCTGTCGCTGGAGAACCTGATCGACATCTATTCGCCACATATCAAACGGCGCGAGGAGGTCAACCGCTACGACTTCGCCGCCAACGGAGAGGAAGAGGAGCAGCCGACGCGGTTCCAGAGCAAGGATTACATGGACTCGTTCATCAACCCACCGAGTGTCCTCAAGGAGGAGGCGCGGAAACGGGACAGCGATCGGGAAAAGGAGAGGGCCAAGCCGCAGTCGCTCCCGGAGCAGCCGGAGCGCGACGTGTTGCTGTTCCTCCTCGAGCACGCACCGCTGAAGGCCTGGCAGCACGACGTCCTGGCGATCATCCGGGAGGAAGCGTATTACTTCGCGCCCCAGGGGCAGACCAAGATCATGAACGAGGGCTGGGCCTCGTTCTGGCACTCGACGATCATGACGCAGAAGACCCTCCATCCTTCCGAGCTGCTCGACTACGCCGACCATCACTCCGGGACGATGGCCACCCAGCCGGGCCGGCTCAATCCCTACAAGCTGGGCATCGAACTGCTCCGCGACATCGAGGAACGCTGGAACAAGGGCCAGTTCGGCTCGGAATGGGACGAGTGTGACAACTACGACATGCGGCGGAACTGGGACAAGGCGATGGGGTTAGGTCGCCAGAAGATCTTCGAGGTCCGGCGGATTCACAACGACGTGACCTTCATCGACACGTTCCTGACCGTGGACTTCTGCCGCCGATACCAGCTCTTCAGCTATCGCCACAACGACCAGACCGAGATGTACGAGATCGAGAGCCGGGAGTTCAAGAAGATCAAGGAACGGCTGCTGTTCAACCTGACCAATTTCGGGCAGCCGATCATCCGGGTGAAGGATGCCAATCACCGCAACCGCGGTGAGCTTTACTTGCAGCACGAGTACTTCGGCGTGGACCTGAGGCTCGACCATGCTCAGGACACGCTCCGGCACTTGCACCGCCTCTGGACGCGCCCGGTCCATCTGGAGACCTGCGTCGACGGGCGGCCCACGCTGCTTTCGTTCGATGGAACCGATCATTCAATCCGCCCATTGGGAGGTTCGTCTCATGAGCCTGAGCAAAAAGATCGACGCCGTGCTTGATGAAAACACGAAGGTCCACGACCCGCCGTGCGCGGTCACGGTCGAGGACGGTCCGAACCGCCTGACCTTGAACCTCTCGGCCCTCGATTCGGTCGGCCTGGCGTTCACCACGCTGGAGTTCGCCACGACGAGCCGGCCCGAGTGGACGTCGGAGGCCCTCCGCGGCTGGGCCGAGCGGCTGGCCGGCCGGGTGACCTACCTCATGGAGCCGCTGAAGCTCTTCGAGATCGATGCCGGCGGCGGCGAAGTCCAGATCCGCAGCCAGAACCCGACCGCCCGCGCCGAGCAGCGCGGCTACTACCAGGTCCACCTCTTCCAGAACGGTTCGTTAAGGATGGAACGCTACGCGTTCGACGAAGGAACGCGCAGCGCGCCGGAAGGTTCCCTGCCAGCTCACCCGCGAGGTGCTGGAACGCCTGGCCGACGATGTGGCCGCCAGCGTCGGTTGATGGATTCGCAACGCCGCGACGATGCGCGACCCAGCCGAAGCCACCACTCCCAACGAGGCGATCATCCGGGCACGCCCCTCACAACGAGGGGCGTGTTCCTGGCTGCGCCGAGACTCCGCGATCCGACGCCGCTCTTCCCTCCCACGGCTGCGGATCGGAAAGAGAAGCATCGGATCGACGATTCCCGAAGACCGGCCCCTGTCACACGCGAGATATCATGCCGTAGTGCTTCAAGAACCGCAGGAGCGTCGCATTGCGGCGCGCGGACAACCGGGAACGAAAGCAGCCCGCGGCTGGACTCCCGGGAACTTCCTCGCTCGGTCGGGCGTCAGACCTACAGGTTTTTTCGTGAACCAACCCTTTCCGCCCGGCGTAGACTTTCATGCAGCAACCGCAACCGCCCCTTGTTAAAGGAGTATGATCGCCTCATGCATTTTCTCTCGAAGCCCTACGTTCATCTCCCGATCGATGCCGTGGACACGGTGATCCTCGATCCAGATGGTCTGTTCGACCCGGAACAGTACGACCACTACGAAACGTTCGAAGCGGCCCGAGACGCCGCCCTGTCCAGCATCGAAGTCATGCTGGATGAGGAGGACTACGACGGCGAGGACCACCGCGACGAGCTGGAACGGATGCACAAACTCCTCGAAACGTCATCGACATTCGAGGAATTGGAGCAGCAGCCGTTGCAACTCTTGCTCTGCCAACGGCTCGACCCGGCCCGGACGGTCGCGGCCTGAAGCCGGGAGTCGGTGGACCTCACAGCCTGAGTCATCCCAGGATGATCTGATTCACCTCGACCAGCTTGTGCGATGCCGGTTCCGGCTCGCCAACCGCGTGGAACCTGACAGTGTCGCTCGGCGAGACCTCCATGCGAGTCCGGCCAAGGTAGAGGACTCCCATGGCGCCTCGGCCTGACATGGCCTTCGCCAGCCCCAGCGCGCCCCCTCTCGTCCAATGGAGCCGGAGCGGGAGATCGGCCGCCAGTTCCTTCAGCTCGCGCCGGAAGTAAGACTTCCGGCCGATGGCCAGTTCCAGCACGTCGCCCGTGATGACCTTCGTACCATGGAGATGGAGCCGGTCCCAGGTCCCGGCCTGCGCCAGCAGGGCGACCATCCGCTGGTACGGATCGTTGGGAATCTCGACCCATGCGGATCGCGCCGAGGCCGCTTCGAGTTGCGATTCGCGGTCGCGGCAGAGCTCGATCAACGAGGAGAACATCCGTTCGCCGCGCCCGCGCTGCGGCTGTCGCCCGAGATAATCGTCCAGCTCCCGACGCGAGATGACGTCGGGACGCTCCTCGATCGCGCGCTCGAGCTCCAGGTGCGGGTTCATCAGGATGATCTTCGGGCCGATGTGGTCCCGAATGAACGATTCGGCGAGGGACAGGCCCCGCTCGTGGAGATACTCCACGACCGCATCCTGCCTCTGCCGGTTCGCCTCGAACAGGTCCGGGTGCTCCACGACCTGACCATTGCGGCGGGTCTGGCACCAGACCCCGTCCCGGACGTCCAGCCGGCCCGACCAGTTCTTCACCTCGATCAGGTGGATCATCTTGGGCGTGCAGACGATCAGGTCGATCTCGCGCCGGCGCCCCTGGCGTTTCGAGGGGATGCGCCGCCCGGCGAAGAGGTAGGCCGAATGGGCCTGGAAGGACGCACCGACCAGCTCCTTCAGCAGCAGCTCGGCATCCCGTCCGCCCGCGACGTCCGGCGCCTCGTGGATCGGGCGCACGCGCTGGATCTCGGACCATTGCTTGAGCCGGTCGATCAGATTCATCATGTCCCGCCCTCAACGCTCGTGAGCTATCCCCGCCACGATTGTACCCAGCCGGTTCAGGGTTCTTGGAGTGGGATGGATCTCACCCAGGTCCGCTCTTTACGGTGCGTGAGCAGCAATGCCTCGGACCGTGCCCGCGCACCCTGGCAACCGGCTTCGCGAGCGGTTACACTCACGCGAGTGCGAACCCACCTCTGGGAGGGGTAGCTGATGAGCGCAGTGACGCGCATCCTATCTGAGCTTGAGCAAGGCGACTCGCAGGCCGCTGACCAACTCCTGCCCCTGGTCTACGACGAGCTGCGCAAGCTGGCCGCCGAGAGGATGGCGAACGAACGGCCCGGCCAGACCCTGCAAGCGACGGCCCTGGTCCACGAGGCCTACCTCCGGTTGGTTGACGTGAAGCAGGCCCAGCACTGGAACAGCCGCGGCCATTTCTTCGCCGCGGCCGCCGAAGCGATGCGACGGATCCTGATCGAAAACGCTGCGCTGCAAGGGGCGGGAGAAACATGGCGGCGACTGGCGGCGCGTCAACTTCGAGGAACTCGACGTAACGACCTCCATCTCCCCCGACCAGCTCGTGGCCCTGGACGACGCGCTCGTGCGACTGGCGGCCCTCGACCACCTCGCGGGTGAACTCGTCAAGCTCCGGTATTTTGCCGGTCTGGCCCTCGACCAGGCCGCTGCGGTGCTCGGCGTCTCGACGGCGACGGCCTACCGGCACTGGTCTTACGCACGCGCCTGGCTGCACAGCGAACTGTTGAAGAACCCATAGCGGCCTGAAGATTTTTCGTCCGCCGTGAGAAAACGCGCCAGGCCGCGTCGCACTGGTTGATAGAGGCGATGCGCCGACGAGGATCCCATGACCGTGATCGAACACCAGGCCCGATCGATTTTCCTGACCGCCGTGGACCGCGCGGCCGACGAATGGCCTGCCTTCCTGGACCAGGCCTGCGGCGCCGACGCCGATCTGCGCGGACGGGTCGATGCACTACTTCACGCCCACCAGGCGATGGGCAGCATTCATGGCGGTGCCGCCAACGACCCGGCGGCCACCACCGACCAGCCTCGTGGCGAAGGCCCGGGCACGGTGATCGGCCACTACAAGCTCCTGGAGCAGATCGGCGAAGGCGGCATGGGTGTCGTCTTCATGGCCGAGCAGACGCAGCCCGTCCGCCGCAAGGTCGCCCTGAAGGTGCTCAAGCCGGGCATGGACACGCGCCAGGTCGTCGCCCGCTTCGAGGCCGAGCGGCAGGCGCTGGCGCTGATGGATCATCCGAACATCGCCCAGGTCTTCGACGGCGGCGAAACCGTCTCGGGCCGGCCATACTTCGTCATGGAGCTGGTCAGGGGCATCCCGATCACCGAGTTTTGCGACCAGAGCCAGATGACGCTCGACGACCGTCTGGAGCTGTTCGTTCACGTTTCTCAGGCGGTGCAGCACGCCCACCAGAAAGGCATCATTCACCGCGACATCAAGCCGTCGAACGTGCTGGTCACGCTGCACGACGGCACGCCGGTGGTGAAGGTCATCGATTTCGGCATCGCCAAGGCGGCCGGCCAGCAGTTGACCGACAAGACGCTGTTCACCAACTTCGCCCAGATGATCGGCACGCCGTTGTACATGTCGCCGGAGCAAGCGGCCCTGAGCGGCCTGGACGTGGACACGCGCAGCGACATCTATTCCCTGGGCGTTCTGCTCTACGAGCTGCTGACGAGCACGACGCCGTTTGACCGGAATCGCTTCCATGATGCGGCCTACGACGAGATGCGGCGGATCATCCGGGAGGAAGAGCCGCCCAAGCCGAGCACGCGCATCAGCACGCTGGGGCCGGCGGGGACGACCGTGTCGGCCCGCCGGCAGAGCGACCCGAAACGGCTGAGCCAGCTCTTCCGGGGCGAGCTGGACTGGATCGTGATGAAGGCGCTGGAGAAGGACCGGACGCGGCGTTACGAGACCGCCAGCGCCTTCGCGGCGGACGTGGAACGCTATCTGAAAGACGAGCCGGTGGCCGCCTGTCCGCCCTCGGCGCGGTATCGCTTGAGCAAGTTCGTGCGGCGGAACCGGGGGCCGGTGCTGGCTGCGAGCCTGGTGGTGCTGGCGCTTGTGGCGGGAGTGATCGGCACGACGGTGGGATTGAGGACGGCCCGGAAGCGGCTGGCGCAAATCGAGAAGGCCAACGAGATCCTGGGCTCGATTTTCAAGGATCTGAATCCGCTAGCCGCGGAGAAGGAAGGCAAACCGCTCCAGGCCCTGCTGGGCGAACGGCTCGACCAGGCGACCGCCCAGCTCGAAGGCGAGGCCATCGGCGATCCATTGGCCGTCGCTCGGATGCAAATGACCCTGGGTGAGTCCCAGCTCGGCCTCGGTTATCCGGAGAAGGCCATCCCCTTGTTCGCCAAAGCCCGGACGACCTTCACGGCCAGGCTCGGACCCGACGACCGCCACACACTCACAAGCATGAACAACCTCGCCGCGGGCTACCAGGCCGCCGGCAAGCTCGACCTGGCCCTGCCCCTGTTCGAGGAGACGCTCGCGCGAAGGAAGGTTCAGCTCGGTCCCGACCACCCCGACACGCTCCAAAGCATGAACCATCTCGCCTGGGGCTACGGCGTCGCTAACAAGCTCGACCTGGCCCTGCCGTTGTTCGAGGAGACGCTCAGGCGGATTACGGTTCAACTCGGACCCGACGACCCTCGCACACTCACAACCATGAACAACCTCGGCATGGGCTACTGGACCGCTGGCAAGCTCGACCTGGCCCTGCCGTTGTTCGAGGAAACGCTCAAGCGGAGGAAGGCGACGCTCGGCCCTGACGACCCCGACACGCTCGAAAGCATGAACAATCTCGCCCTGGGCTACCAGGACGACGGCAAGCTCGCCCTGGCCCTGCCGCTCTACGAGGAGACGCTCGCGCGGAGGAAGGTTCGGCTCAGCCCCGATCACCCCGACAGGCTCCAGAGCATGAACAATCTCGCCTGGGGCTACCAGGCCGCCGGCAAGTTCGACCTGGCCCTGCCGCTGCTCGAGGAGGCGCTCAAGCCGATCAAGGTTCGGCTCGGCCCCGGCCACCCTCACACTCTCAAGGTGATGCAGAGCCTCGGCAGGGGCTACATCCGGGTCGGCCAGACCGCCAAGGCCGAGACGCTCCTCCGCGAGTGCCTTGCGATCCGCGAGAAGAAGGAGCCCGACGCGTGGACCACGTTTGACACGAAATCCATGCTGGGCGCCGCGCTCCTGGGCCAGAAAAACTATGCCGGCGCCGAGCCGCTGCTGCTGGCCGGCTACCAGGGAATGAAGCAGCGCGAGGCGAAGATGCCCGTGCCGAAGAAGATCCTACTGAACGAGGCCCTGGAGCGGCTCGTACAGCTCTACGAAGCGACGGGGAAGCAAGACACGGCGAACGAGTGGCAGAAAAAGCTGGCAGCAGCGAAGGCCCCGGCGAAGACGGCGACCAAGCCGTAAACCAGCTCAAGAAGAGATTAGCCGACACACGGGAAACGAGAAGAAGAGGCCGGCGAGTCCTCGCCACTGAGCAGGAGTCTCAACCACCTGGCCGGCCCCGGGCGCTCCGTCTGCGCCGGAGGATCTGCACCGGCATTCGATCGCAGACCAACTCGTGCAGGGGTCAGATCCGGTTTTCGATTTATCCTTCAACTCAAAAACGTTAAACGGATCTGACCCCATGGATGTGGGAACCGGCAGTTCGACTCGATACCAACGGGGAGGTGATCGATGAAAAGCTTTGCGAAACGACGGTGGTTTCACGCGACGGCGGCGGCGCTACTCCTGGCGCTGGGCGCGCCAGCGAAGACAAGGGCGGACATCGTGGTGTACGCCACCGCGGACAACGGCACCACGAACCTGTTCGGGACGATGGACCTGACGACCGGCCAGTTCACAGGGATTTCGGCGGTGAACCCACTATTCGGCTCCCTGACCGCCGGTCCCGGCGGAACCCTCTACGGCGGGAATGTCAACTTCAACGTCTACACGATCAGTCCTTCGGGCGCGACGTCTCGGTTTGGCACGGTTACCGCGCCCAGCAATTCCTTTGGCTTCACCGGGCTCGCCTCGGACGGAGCGGCAGGCTTTTTCGCCGTGGACCAGACCGGTGCGCTACCCGGGCCATTCCCGGCAACCCTCGAACACATTTCCGCCGACGGCACCAGCTCGAGCGTCGTAGGGACCCTGGGTACATCGTTCGGGAGTTTCAACAGCGGCAACTTGGCTTTCGGGCCGGATGAGAGGCTCTACTTCGACGCCTGGAACGCGAACGACGTCTCCACTCTCTACGTGGTCGATCTGAGCACCGGAGGCGCCACCGCGGTAGGCTCCGGCCTGGGATCGGCCGACCCTCTGGCACTCGTCACCAACGGGACGACCCTTTACGGCATCGACACCTTCGCACCCACAAACCCGTCCATCTTTACCATCAACACGGCAACAGGGGTGGCGACCGCGATCGGCACAGTCTCCGGCCTGTCCACCGGATACACCCTCGACACGATGGCTGGCAGCGTACCGGAGCCTGCCGCGATAACCCTCCTCGGGACCGGCACACTGGTCCTACTGGTTTTCTCTCGGCACGTCCAGAGAGGATCATCCCGTCGAACGTGACGGTATCCGGTTCCGATTGAGATCGGGTCGAGAGCTCAAGATATCAATGTACGATGTCATATTTCATGTTCGGTTTATCCTTGAGGAAAGTGCGGCTGGCGAATCCTCGCCACCAAGCGGAAGTCTCACCGACCCGGCCGGCCTCGGCGGCTCCGTCTGCGCGCCGGAGGGCCTGAACCGGCATTCGATCGCAGACCAGCTCGTGAGAGGAGACTGACGATGCGGTTCCATTCGTTCCCGGCATCATGGAGATCGGGGCCCTCCCGGAGCCGGCGTCCTCTGCCGCGGCCGGCACGCCGGGGCACACGCCCGGTCCTGGAGCAACTCGACGACCGCGTCCTGCTGACGACTTACTCCGCCGCCGACGCGACGGCCCTGATCGCCGACATCAACGCCTCCAACAAGGCCGGCGGGTCGAATACCATCACGCTGACGGCCCCGACAACTTCGCCCTATAACTTGACCGCGAGGAACAACACCACCAACGGCGGTAACGGCCTGCCGGTCATCGCCGCCAATGACAACCTGACGATCCTCGGCAACGGCGATACCATCGAGCGGCCTCTGACTGACGGGTTCCCGTACGGTATCACGTACCGCCTGCTCGACGTGGCTGCCGGGGCGTCTCTGACGTTGCAAGACCTGACGCTGCATCATGGGATGGTCTTTGGCGCAGGCGTCGCCGGGGGCGGTGGCGGCATCTTGAACGAGGGCACGCTGGTGCTCAGCGGGGTGACCGTGTGGCAAAACTATGCGGGCTCTCCATACCCGAACGAAGGGGGCGGGACCAGCAACGCCGGCGGGGGCATTTGGTCCAACGGGTCGCTGACCTTGGAAAACGGCACGCTCATGGAGGGCAACCAAGCCCACGGCGGGGCGCAGGTCGGCAACTTGTTCGGGCCAAGCGAACCGGCCGGTGATGCGTACGGCGGGGCTCTGTACATTGCCGGTGGCACCGCCAGCATTGCCAACACCACGATCACGGGGAATTACGCCTGGGGCGGTTCATCGGTAGTCTTCAATACCGGAGGCAATGCCTACGGCGGCGCCCTTTACGTCGCCGCCGGACAGGTCGTCCTGACGACCACCACCGTGGACAACAATAATGCGGTCCCCGGTGCCGGCTCCAGCCAGGCATCAAGTTACGGCGGCGGTCTCTTCATTGCGATCGCAGCCACCGTCGATATCGACGCCTTTACCCTGGCGAACACAATCAACAATACCGCCGTGATCGATCCGAACATCGACGGGACCTACATCGAGACGTAGTCGTTGATGAACGTCATCAGCCACGTCAACGGGACCAGCACCATTCAGGCCAAGGTGATCAACACCGCGCTGATCGCCCCGGGCAAGCCGTTCGGCACTATGAATGTGCCGGGCAACGACACGCAGAACGCAACCGGCATACTGCTCATCCCGATCTTCGGTCCCAACCAGGAGCCTAGCACCGTGGCATCCCCATTCCAGGGCTGGTCCAGGAAACCCAGGAGCAAGACCGGGCGTCGGGTCACCCGGCTTCGCCTGGTCGTCGACCAACTCGAAGACCGCCGGCTGCTCGCCGCCCCCGTCTTCCCCAAGCTCCCGCCCGGCCACCCGAGTCCGGCGGCGAGTTCCTCCGCCTCGTCCTCGGCCGTCCTCAACCTTGTCCCAGCACGGCCGCAGGACGCGCCGGGCCCCACCGGCTACACTCCGGCTCAGGTCCGCGACGCTTATGGCTTCGACCAGGTCCCCGGCATCTCGAACGAGAACCGGGCGGGCCAAGGAGAGACCATCGCCATCGTCGATGCCTTCGGCGACCCGGACATCCGCGGCGACGTGCAGCAGTTCGACGAGACCTTCCAGATCGGCGGCGCCGCCGGCAACGCCACCGACACGCACTTCCTCCAGGTGGTCAATCAGTACGGCGGCAGCCCCCAGGACGTCCCCGGGCCAGGCACTTCGGGCTGGGACGTGGAGGAAAGCATCGACGTGGAATGGGCCCACGCCATCGCGCCGGGCGCCGACATCCTGCTGGTCCAGGCCGACAGTCCCTATCCCAACGACCTGGACACGGCCGTCCAGTTCGCGGCCAGCCAGCCCAACGTCTGCGTCGTCTCCATGAGCTACGACCTCAGCGGCGAGTTCAACAATGAAGACGCCTATGACAGCCTTTACACCACCCCCGCCGGCCACCAGGGTGTCGCCTTTGTCACGTCCAGCGGCGATTTCGGCGCTCCACCGGCCTGGCAGAACGTTTCGCCCAACGTGATCGCCGTCGGCGGCACCACGCTGCCCCCGGACCAGAACGGCAACCCGGATCGCTCCCAGGAGGTCGGCTGGAGCCTCGGCAGCGATGCGAACCTCCCCGTAAACCCGAATCCGTACATCGCCAGCGGCGGCGGCGTCAGTCAATTCGAGGCCCAGCCGCTGTACCAGCAGGGCGCCGTCACCCAAACCACGATCTACCGCACCGACCCCGACGTCGCCTATGACGCCGATCCCCTCACGGGCGTCCCGATCTACGACTCGTTGAGCTCTCCGCCAGAGATCCACTGGGGGCAGTTCGGCGGCACCAGCATCGGCGCCCCGCAATGGGCCGCCCTGATCGCCATCGCCGACCAGGCGCGGGCCGCGAAGGGAGAGAACACCTTCGACGGCGGCACCCAGCTCTTGCCCGCGCTCTATCAGATCGCGCAGACCGATCCGCGTGCCTTCGACGACATCACCCAGGGCGACAATGGCTACTCGGCCGGCCCCGGCTACGATCTCGTGACCGGACTCGGCACCCCCAACGCGCAGTACCTCATCCCCGATCTCGTCAAGATCGACAGCCGCCCCGCGACCCCGGCGACCCTCTACTGGACCGGCGACGCGGGCGACAGCAACTGGGATGACCCCGGCAACTGGTCCTGGGTGGATCCCGCGTGGCATAACGTTCCCGAATCCGCCCTGCCCGGCCCCGACGATAACGTGGTGATCGACGTCGCCGGCGCCGTCGTCAACCACGCCATCACGAGCTACGACACGATTCGGAGCCTCACGGTGACGGCCCGCGGTGTGACGCTGAACCTCGACTCCGGCACCGTCGATCTATCCGGCGGCGGGTCCCTGGGCACGTTCCAGGCGGACAGGCCCGGCGACCTCGTCAACCTGATGGGGGGCGTGCTCAAGAGCGCCCGCGTGTCTTCGGGCACAACCATCACGGTCCCCCCTACCGCGATCGGCATCGTGGACGGGGGCGTGCTCAACGGCACGCTCCAGGCGCTGGACAACTCGACCCTGGAGCTGGAAGGCAGTTGGACCAACAGAGGGACCATCACGGCCGCGACTGGCTCGACTCTCATCCTGGGCGATTACTGGAACGCGGCTGCGAGTGATCCGGATGCCAAAAACGACGCCTGGGTCAATCACGGCACGATCAGCGCCGACGACGCAACCGTCGAGCTGGGCGGCTGGCTCACCGACACCTCTCACAACCTCGACTCGCTCGACCTGGACAGCAACATCGTGGAGCTGATCGGCACCTTGGACAACCGGCATCGAACGCTGGCGCTGGTGCCGGGCCAAACCAGCAGCACCGGTAGCTGGTCCCTGAACGGCGGCCGCATCGACGGCGGCACCATCACCACCACGGGTGGCGCCGCCCTCGCGGCGGCGAGCGGCACCCTCGACGGCGTGACCCTGAACGGAACCCTGGACATGTCGGCGGACGGGGCCACCGTGGCGGTCGTTGATGGGCTGACGCTCAACACCGACCTGGACCTCTCCGGCTCGGGTGCCGACCTGCAATTCAACGACGGCAGCACGGTGGAAGCGGGCCCGCTCGTCCAGAACGCCACCATCCACCTGAGCGGCGCCGGTGCTTTCCTGTTCAACAACACCGGCCAGAACGCACTGCTGAACAACGACCCCAGCCAGACGGTGACCGTGGGCCGCGGCATCACCATCTCCGGCGAGAGCACCAGCAGCGGCGTTTATGGGCCAATCGACAACCAGGGCACGATCGAGCAGAACACGGACGGCCAGATGACCGTTGTGGAGCTCGCCAACGACGGCACCGTCGAGGTCAGCCAGGGCGGCACCGTCACCGTTGACAGCCAGGTCGCTGTCGCCTTCACAGGTTTCTTTGGTGCATCGATCGGCCTCGTTCCCGGCCAACCGTGGATCAACAACGCTCGCGGCACGATCACGGCAACCCAGGGCGGGACGTTAGACCTCTACGACCAGTGGACCAACGATGGCATGATCCGCGTGGACGCCTCCTCGACGGTGAGCCTCGGCAGCCCGGCCAACTACGCCAGCGATTCGCCGGCCACCAGCGACATCTGGAAAAACTCCGGCACGATGGCGATCGCCCCCGACGCCGCCGTCAACCTGGGCGATGATTTCACGACCGACGAGTTCGAGAGCGGCTTCCAGAACCTCGGCGCCCACCTCAACCTGTCCCAGTACACGGTCAATCTGATCGGGACCCTCGACAACAGCCCCGCGGACAACCCGACCACCGGTGGCACCCTGACCCTGGGCGCCTCGACCGATCCCCTGTACCTCTCCGGCGGCGAAATCGTCGCGGGCACCATCACGGGCACCTCCCCCATCGTCACCACAAGTGCGGGCGGCACCCTGGACGGCGTCGTTGTGGATGGCGCGGTCAACGTGCCGGCCTCGACGAGCCTGACCCTTCAGGGCGACTGGAGTACCACCGCCAACGGCTCCATCACGGCGACCGGCGCCACGCTGAACCTGTACGACAACTGGACCAACAACGGTACCATCACGGTGGATGCCGCCTCCACGGTGAGCCTGGGCAACTTCTCCTTCAACCTTGCCGGCGCCCGCGACATCTGGAAAAACTCGGGAGTGCTTTCGATCGCCCCTGGCGCCACCATCAACCTGGGTGACTTCTTCACCACCGATGAGTACGAGAACGGCTTCCAGAGCCTGGGTGTCGACCTCAACCTGTCCCAGTACACGGTCAATCTGATCGGGACCCTCGACAACAGTCCCGCCGACAATCCGATCACCGGCGGGATCCTGGCCCTGGATGCCTCGACCGGCCCGCTGATCCTGGGGTCCAGAATCTTCGCCTTCTCGGCCGAAATCGACCGGGGGACGATCACCACGGACGGCACGGACGACCTGATCGCGAACTGGGGCACTCTCGACGGCGTGACGCTGGACGGCACCCTGGATATGTCGGGGGTTTATCCCGGGGTTTATCCCGTCGTCGGTGTCATGGGCGGTCTGACGCTCGACACCGACCTGTACCTCTCCGGTGACGGCGCCGACCTGAACTTCCTCGACGGTAGTACCGTGGCGGTGGGTCCTCTTGTCCAGAATGCCACCATTCACCTGAACGGCGGTGGTGCCGGCATCGATAATCACAACAGTCTCGACGGCGCGGCCAGCCCGACGGTGACCCTGGCCCGGGGCATCACCATTTCCAATGAGGAATCCATCCGGTAGCGCCATCATAGGGCCGATCGACAACCTGGGTACCATCGAGCAGAACGTTGCCGGCGAGCTCGACATCTCTGGGGTCATCAATGACGGCTCCATCCAGGTTAGCAACGGCGGCGTTGTTCTCTTCAACAGCCAGGGGTCCTACGACATCAACGGCTTCCCCGCTGACATCGCCTGGAAGAACAATGCCGACGGCACCATCACCGCCACCCAGGGCGCCACGCTGCTCCTGTACGACAACTGGACCAACCAGGGCACGATCAACGTGGATTCCTCCTCGACGGTGAGCCTGGGCAACTCCTACCTGAGCGACTCGCCGAATCCGAGTTACATCTGGACAAACTCCGGCACCCTGGCGATCGCCAAGGGCGCCACCGTCTACCTGGGCGATGACTTCAGCACCGACGAGTTCGAGGATCATTTCCACCAGCTCGGCGCCAACCTCGACCTGTCCGACTACACGGTATACCTGATTGGCACCATCGAAAACAGCCCCGCGGACAACCCGATTACCCGTGGGAGCCTGGTCCTGAACGCCTCCACCGGTCCCTTGATCTGTAACGGCGAAATCAACCAGGGAACGATCACCACGAACGGCCCTGACGACCTGGTGGCCTTCTATGGTGAGCTCAGCGGAGTGACCCTGGACGGCACGCTGGACATGTCGGGTTCAGATGCTAACATCTTTATAATCAACGGGCTGACCCTCGACACCGACCTGAACGTCTCCGGCGCCGACGCCACCGTGGTTTTCTTCGACAGCACCGGCAGTACCCTCGCAGTCGGCCCGCTCGTCCAGAGCGCCACCGTCCATCTGAGCGGCGCTGGCGCCACCATGTTCATTGACGGCATTCAGACGGTGATCGTGAACCAGGGCATCACGCTCTCCGGCGAAAATCCCAGCAGTACCATCACCGGCCCGATCGACAACCTGGGCACGGTGGCCCAGAACGGGGCCGGCCAGATGACGCTGACGGAGGTCGTCAACGGCGGCTCGGTCACGGTCGCGAGCGGCGGCACGGTGACCTCACAGGGCCCCTTCGGCAACGCCGGCGCCGTGATCATCGCCGCGGGCGGCACCTTCAGCACCACCGGCGCCAATTATGACCAGTGGGCCGGGACAACCACGGTCGATGGCCTGCTCATCGCGGCCAACGTCAACCTCGGCGGAGGCGTCCTGACCGGCGCCGGCACGATCCAGGCCGACGTGACCAATGCCGCCACGGTCGAGCCCGGCGACCCCTTCGGAACCCTGACCATCCAGGGGAACTACACGCAGACGGCGGCCGGCCTGCTGCTCATCCGGATCGCAGGGCCCGACCAGTATGGCCGGCTCGCGATCACGGGCATCGCCACGCTGGCCGGGACCCTGGAAGTGTCGCTGCTGGACAACTACGTGCCCGCCGTCGGCGCCAGCTTCCAGATCTTGACCTTCGCGGAGTACACCGGCATCTTCACCAGGGAGATCGGCCTGGCACCACCGCGCGCTCGGTCCTTGAAGCCGGTATGGGACAATCACGACTTGACGTTGACGGAGACCGGCTGAGGACTCCGATTAACTCAATAATTGAATGCATTAATAAATATAAATATTTTAGCTCACGGCGGACCACGAGCTGGTCGCGTGCCGCGGGTAACGCGCGAAGGCCATGGTCGGACGATTCTGCGCCTGCGCGACGAGCGTCATGCGGATCGTGATCTCGTGCTGGGCGGCCAATCTCAGCCACGCACGACGTTCAACCGCAAGCCTCGATAGTCGCTCAGGCGGCGGAATCCCCTCCCAGGAACAGCAGACGACCATAGAGCTCCACCCGGGGATCGATCGGGATACCCGCCGCTCGAGGTGGTGCACCCCATCGCCGGGAAGGTCCGCCCGCGCAACACCGAACCGGCAGGCCACGCGGAAGCACAGACGTCCTGCCCTCGGTGTCAGGTGACACAATTCCACGTGAGCGGCAGCTTCGCGGCTCCGAAGCGGATCGCCTTGCTCGAACCGACACCCTTGAGGCTCGGCCAGCGGATCGAGGCGGAGATCCTCCAGCGATCGCCCTGATGCCGGGCTCGGTCTCGTGGGATCGGATCGAAGAGGAATCGCTATCCTCGTCGACACGGTGCGGCTCGTGTTATCATCACGGGTCGGCCTTCCACCACGGTCGGAAGGGCGGACATCCCCTCTTCGGGTACGAGGTTCACGATCTTTGGGACGGCGCTCCAGCCGTGTGGTTCCATGATGTTGGCAATGCGGACGACCCGGGTTCGATTTCGGCCGATCGGCCGGGTCGCATGGATCGCTCTCGGGGTGATGCTGGCCGGTTCTCCATCGCGGGCGCAGGACAAGACGCCGTTCCCTGCGTTCGATGGCCGTCGGGTCTACGTCGCGGGCGTGCCCGATCGGTATCCCGCGCTCGCCCGGACAGATCGCGGGGCTGGAGAAATCCTCCCGGCAGACGTATTACGTGGCGATCGTGCGCTCGTCGGGACCCGGTACGTCGGACGAGATCAAGTACGTGGATTCGCTGTATGAGACATGGCACGACCAGGCGAAGGCGCGGGGGTTGTCGCTGGATCCCCAGCGGTCGGTCGTCGTCCTGGTGGACCTGGAAAACCGCAAGATCGCCGTTCATCCCGGGACGGCCCTGCGAGACCTGGGGCTTCATCGTGATGTGATCCAGCGCGACCTGGTCGGGCGCTCCTCGACGTTCATCAAGCTCGCCAAGCAAGAGAAGTATCCGGAGGCGATCGCCGCGCTGCTCCAGGAAACCGATCGCTGGGTTGCCGCGCGCGAGGTCGCGGCCAAGCCGGCGCCCGAGGTCAAGACTTCCCCCGCGCCACCGGTCCCGTCCAATCGGCCGGGGACCGTGCAGCCTGGCGTGATTGCACAGACGCCGATGCCCGCGGAACACACGGGGCGATCGCTGGGCCGCGAGGTGATCCTCGGAATCGGCCTGTCGCTGATTGCGGTGGTCCTGGCCATCGTCGGCCTGATCTGGATGGCCCATCGTCGGCTCAAGGGCCGGGTGGCAAGTCGGTTCAAGGAGGTCCGGTCGAAGGCGACCGATGTCATGGACCAACTCGACGCCCTCAAGGAGCGGCTCAAGCTCCTGCCGGCCACCGACCCGGATTTCCAGGCGCCCTTGACCGGCGAGACCCAGGCGCTCTATGAGGCCGTGCAAGGCGCGCTGGCCAAGCTCTGGGATCGCTGGCTCCAGGTCATGGACGCCGTCGACCGGGCGCAGAAGCTCGCGGCCAGCGTCATCTCGCCACTCCAGCGGAAGAAGCTGGACGACGCCGAGTCGCTGCTGGAGCAGAACCGCGCGTTCGAGGAGATCGAGACGGGCGCCCGGTCTTGCACTGCGGACATGGACCGGCTCAACCAGGCGCACGAGTCGGCGCGCGGCTTGCTCCAGGCCCTCGGCGAGGCCAAGGACCGGATCGGGGCTCAGCTCGAAACCGTCCGGAAACTGGGCTTGCCCCTGACTCCCTACGAGGACGACCAGGCGGCCATCGGCGCCGGAGCGGACCAGGCCGGCGCGCGATTGACGGCCGACCCGATCGGCGCCGGCTCGGCACTGGAGGCCCTGCGATCCCGGGCCGAGGGGCTAATCGGCCGGCTGGAGGGCGTTGCGAAGCAGTTCCAGGGTGCGCAACAGGTCAAGTCCGCGCTCGCGGGCCTCGAGCAGCAGGTGGCCAATCACCGGGCGCAGGGGCTCAAACTGGTCGAGGAAGGAGGGAACCCGGATCCCTTCCTCGAACAGGGGAACCAGGTTCATGCACAGTCCCTGGCTTCGTTGCAAGCGGGGAATCCCGACGAGGCGGCCAAGGCCCTGGACGCGGCGCGGTCGATGCTCGATCAAGCCCGGAGCGTCGTCGAGCAGGTCCAGAAGGCCCGGGCGTACTGCGAGCGGGAACAAGCGGGCCGACAGCGGGAGACCGAGCGCCTGCGCTCGGCGATCCCGCAGGCCGAGTCGTACCACCAGGAGCTCCAGCGCGGCTTCGCGCCGAGCTCGTGGCAGGCCGTGGCGCGGAACCTCGACCAGACGCGCGCCCTGGTCGCGACGTTCGACCGCCTGGCCGCGGACGCCGCCACGATGGCATCCGCCCGCTCTCAGCAATACCTCGCCGGAGCGAAGCGGCTCGAACAGCTCGCCCAGCAGCAACAGATTGCCCTGCGCCTGATGTCCGGGTTGGGCGAGCAGTTGAATCTTCTGTCGGCGGCGCGGGCCGAATGCCAGAAGCAGCGCGGGGAGCTGGAGACCCGCGCTCGTCGCGTCGAGGGCTACTTCCGCCAGCATGACCCGCTCGTCGGCGAGATCGCCCGGGGAAGCCTGGACTCCGCCCTCCGCGCCCGGGACGAGGTCCTGGCCGGCTTCGGGGAATCCCGCCCCGACTGGTCGGCGGTGGGCCGCGCGTTGTCGCAAGCCCTCGAGGAGCTGGCGATCGCGCAGTCGCAGGCGGAGGCCGATGTCCGGACCTACGATCAGTTGCGCGAGGAGTACGACCGGGCACGCCAGGAGCTCGACCGCGTCGCCAGACTCCTGTCCAGCCGTCGGGAAGATCGGGTCGCCGCCAACCAGCGGTTCCGGGCCGCCGCCGAGGTGCTGGACCAGGTCGGGCTCGACCTGTCGACGTCGCGCGGCGAGTGGACCCGGCTGCTGGCCTCGGTCCGCGATGCCGGCAACGACCTGGAGCAGGCCGAACGCCTCGCCCGGGAGGACATCCGGCTGGCCGGCCAGGCCGAGGCCGAGATCGCCGACGCCGCCCGGGCGATCCAGCAGACGCAAGGATACTTCGCGATGGGTGTCAGCGTGGATACTTCCGGCGCGGACGCCGCGCTGGAACGTGCCCAGCAACTGCTCCACGCCCAGGAGTACGAGCAGGCGATCCAATGTGCCGGCGGGGCCGTCCAGCATGCGCGCCAGGCCCATCAGGCCGCGGTCCAGCAAGCCTCGTGGCGGGAGATGCAGGCCGATGCCGACCGTCGACGCTACCAAGCCAGCCACGACGGCTCTCCGTTCGGCTCGACGCTCAGCGCCGGGGCCACCGCCGCGGCGGTCGCGGCCGGCGCCATCCTCGATCAGGTCGTCCAGGCGGCTTCGGCTCCCCCGGACCCGGTCGAGCCCCCGAGCGTCCCCCAGCCCGAATCGGATACCGGCGCCGGCACCTGGTCGAGCGACTCGGGACAGGGGACCTGGTGACGGAAAGGATTCATCTGAATGATGAAGGATGAATCGTCCGGACCTCCTCGTGGAAAAACGTGCTCCCCTTCGGCTAGAATCAGCCTTCGCGGCATGCTGCATGTCATTCCGAATCTGTTGGGGTGAAAGAGGCCAATGCGCCCTGGAGGACTTTGAGAAAGGCAGAAAGCGAAATCCGATCTGCTCTGACTCATCCTTCATCCTTCATCCTTCATCCTTTCTGAGGGGCGACCATGATCCTGGGTAAGCTCTGGAACGCCATCGCGGCGCAATTCAACAAGCTGGCCAATGCGATCCGGGGCTATGACCCGATCGCCGAGATGCAACTGGAGTACGACCGCTCCGTCGATCAGATCCGCGAGGGCCGCGAGGGCCTGGCGCAGTATCGTGCGCTGGTCGAGCGGGTGCTCCGCCAGGTGGAGGGCCAGCGGAAGCAAGTCGCCCTGATCGAGGCGAAGATCAAGGCCTACCTCAACGCCGGCGATCGCGACACGGCGGCCAGGTTCGCGCTGGACCTGAAGCGGGCCAAGGACGACCTGGCCGAGAACGAGAGGCAACTCGCCCTGCACGAGCAGGCGTATCAGAACAACCTGTTGAAGATCCAGCATGCGGTCAAGAAGCTCGACGAGGTGAAGCACAAGATCAGCAAGTACGACGCCGACCTCAAGATGAGCCGGGCCGAAGCGGAGATTGCCCAGCTCGCCAACCAGTTCCATTTCGACGTCACCACCGACTTCGGCCAGGCCGAGCAGGAGCTCCAGGGGCAGATCGACCGCAACCGGGCTCGGGTCCGGGTCGCGGCCGACATGTCAGGCGAGGGCCTGGAAGACATCCAGCGCGACATCGCCGTGGAGAAGACGATGGCCGAGGACGCGCTGCGAGAGTTCGAGAAGCAGGCCGGACTCGTCACGCCCGAGACAACCAAGGCGTCGCAGTCGGCCAAGGAGCTGGGCCCCGCGGCCCGGACGCTCGAGCCGCTGCCTGAAATCTGAGTCTCCTGTGGGGAAGAATCGGAGCAGGATCTCGTCTCACGCGGAGACGCGGAGACGCGGAGAGAATCGCATCAGAATCTCGATTCACACAGAGATGCGTGAGAACCGTATGATGATCGAGATCGATGAGATTACGGGAGAAATCGTGGATGCGGCCATGAAGCTGCATCGTGTTCTGGGACCGGGACTGCTGGAATCGGTTTACGAGATGGTACTGGCGCGGGAGTTAGAACGGCGCGGCCTGCATGTTGCACGACAAGCGGCTGTTGAGTTCGAATGCGACGGCCTGCACTTCGACGAAGGTTTGCGTGTTGATCTGCTGGTCGAGGGCCTCGTGATCGTAGAATTGAAATCGGTTGAGAACCTCGCCCCAGTCCATTCGAAGCAACTGCTGACGTATCTACGGCTGTTGAACCTTCCGGTCGGATTGCTGATCAACTTCGGTGGCGCGACCCTCAAGGAAGGTTTGCGTCGGATCGTCAATGGTTATATCCCTTCTCCCTCCGCGTCTCCGCGTCTCCGCGTGAATGAATGATCGGGTCCGTTCTGAGATCGACTATCCGTGACAGGACCAAGTTCAGAATGAGCTCAACCCAGCCGAGAACGAACGAGCCCCTCTCGCCGGCAGCGCCGTCCACGACGCTGCCCGGCGAGCCGGCGCGCGCCGTGCCTGCCTGGTACCCGGTCTGGGCGCGCGAATTCGCCGAACTCTACTTTGCCGGCACGACCTGCGTGTTCCTGCTCCACGGCAACGTCCACGACCTCGTGCCGCAGACCGAGGCCGGCGGCGCCGTCGCGGGTTACGGCAGCCTGCCCGATTTCCTGGCCACGCAGGTCTTCGGCTCCTGGGACGTCGTCTTTCGCTATGACCTCAGCCAGGGACTCCGCGTCTTCGCCGGCCGCGACGCCGACCGCCTGCGCCGGATGGTCGTGAAGGCGGTCGAGCGGATCGGCGAGCCCAAGTCCTGGCCCCGCGACCCCGACGCGGTCCTCGCCCTGCTCGATCAGCTCGTCCGCCAGATCCTGATGGAAGAGGACTCCGCCAAACAGATCAGCATCGGCGTGATCTTCGAATACGCCCAGTACCTGGTCCCCTCGGCGGAGCTGGGCCAGATGGCCGGGACCCAGGGGACGCGGCTGGTCCGGCTCCTGTCGTGGGCCCAGAACCCCTACATCAAGCAGCACAATATCGCCTTCTGCCTCCTGTGCGACCAACTGGCCGAGATCAACGAGCGGCTGATCGGCAGCGCGCACGTGGCTTCCCTCGATGTCCCCATGCCGGACATCGCGGCGCGGGAGCGGTTCATCAAGGGATACGATGAGCGAGACGGAAAGACGGGAAACCTCGCCGACTTCGCCCCGCAACAACTGGCCGAGCTGACCAGCGGGTTGAACCTGACGAATCTCGAGCGACTGCTGGCCGCCGCCGCCCAGTCCGGGCGGAAGCTCGATACCACGGGCCTCAAGCGGCTGAAGAAAGGGCTGATCGAGCGCCAGGCGCGCGGCCTGGTCGAGTTCGTCGAGCCGCCGCACACGCTCGACGATTTCGTCGGCAGCGACGCGATCAAGCGCCGGCTCACCGAGGACGCCGCGCTGCTCGGTCAGGGCCGGCTCGACGCCGCTCCCATGGGATACCTGATCTGCGGGCCCGTGGGCACCGGCAAGACCTACCTGGCCGAATGCTTCGCCGGCTCGGTGGGGATCCCCTGCGTCAAGCTCCGCAATTTCCGGTCGAAGTACGTCGGCGAGACCGAGGGGAACCTCGAGCAGATCCTCACGGTACTCCGGGCGATGGGGCCGGTCGTCATCGTGATCGACGAGGCCGACGCGGCGCTGGGCAACCGCGAGGCCGGGGGGGATTCCGGCACCTCCAGCCGGGTCTTCTCGATGATCGCCGGCCAGATGGGCGACACCCGATACCGGGGCAAGCTGATCTGGATGCTCCTGACCAGCCGGCCCGACTTCCTGCCGATCGACCTGAAGCGCCAGGGTCGCGCCGAGGTCCATCTGCCCCTGTTCAGCCCACGAGACGAGGACGAGGTGCGGTTCATGATCCGGGCGATGGCCCGCAAGAACAAGACCAGCCTGACCCCCGACGCCCTGCCCGAGAACCTCGCCGGCCGCGGCCTCAGCGGGGCCGACATCGAGAGTATCGTGCTGGCCGCCAAGCGCCATGCGTTGACCCAGGGACGCGAGCCGATCACCCGCGAGGATCTCGCCGGTTCCCTCGACGATTTCATCCCCTCCGCCCAGGGGCTGGAGAAGGAGAAGCAAGAGCTGGCGGCGGTCCTGGAGTGCACGTCGAGGTCCTTCCTGCCCGAGGAGTGGCAGGCGCGCGTGGCCGGGCCCGACGGGCGAGCCCAGCTCCAGGAACGGATGGCCGCGATCCGACGATTGATCGAAGAGTGAACGAAAGACGTGGAAGATCGATTCAGAAGCACAAATTCAAGAGAGAAAATAAATGTTGGTCCTGTGTGCCCCAGGTTTTCCGTTCGCTCTATCTCGAATCCGGAATCTCGAAATCCGGAATCTCGAATCCGGAATCTCGAATCCGGAATCTCGAAGATTTCCCGCTCCTTTCACATCCTCTGAACGAAGATCCGATCACCTAGACGAGGCGAACCCCATGAGCAAGAAGACCGACACCGCAGGCAAGCATCGCACCGATTGGCTGGACGCGACAGCCGACACGCCGCTGATCGGCCAGTACGCGGAACGGCTCGGGACGTTCCTGGACGCGATGGCCGACGGCCGCATCGAGGCCCATGAACTCAAGGAGCAGGAAGCCCGCGTCGTCGCGCTGATGAAGGCCGTCGAGCCCAAGCTCGGCGACGAGATCCACGAAGAGGTGACGCACCTGCTCTGCGAGCTCTCGGCCTACAACATCATGCACACCCTGCACCAGTTGGTGGAAAAGGCCCCCAAGACCAAGTTCCGGGGTTGATCGATTCTTTCGGTCGATCTCGCGAGCAATGGAGTAACGCGCGTCGTTGCTCGCCGATCGATGACCGGCCGCCTTGGATATCTCACAGTCTACCGGAAAGCGCGGCGGAATTGCGGGCTATCGATGGGCGGCAGGTCATTAATCCCCAGCCGGGATCGATGCGAGTTTCGGCTCCGGTCTTGTTGGTCATCTTTATGGTATCTTGGCGATGCAGACGCAAAGCGTTGCGGATGGGTTGAAAAAAAGTCTCGGAGCGCGCGGTGAGTATGTCGTTAAGGCAAACGCGAGCACCGGGTGGTTCGCGGTTTTCTTGGGAACGTGGCTCCGCCGCACCGAAGGAGCCAGGCGCGATGGTCGCGAGGGACCGAATCTGGTTGTCTATAGGACGAGATCGGACAACACGCGAGACCACTATGAGCCTATCCGCGAAGAGAACGGATGGCGCGTCCGAGTGGATGACACCGAGCATCACCTTGGCATCGAAGTGGTGTTGCGTAACGATCCGCTGTAGCGAACCCTGCCCGCCACAACGGCTTCAGGGGATGCAAAGGTCGCTCTCAGCGGGCCGGGCCGCTGAGAGTGGGTGTTGGTTTCTTTCTTCTCCCGGCGACAAATGGCCTCGGGAACTGACATCATTGGACGAATGTTATTCTGATTTCATTATTTCTTGTTCTCTTGCTTCAGTTGGCCGATCCTTGGGCGGAAACCAAAACGGCGGGGCCGCGATCGGCTTATGGGCCGTCGTCCGTTGGCTGCTCGATCTTCAGTTCAAAGCCCCGGATCTGAAGTGCTACCCCAGATGCCGGCATGATCCTCGCGATCGTGTTGATCTGCGTGTGCTCGAACCTGAGGCCATCCAGAGGGCCATCGACAAACTCAACTGCCGCCGTAGAACCGCCTCCGTTGTGAGTTTGAGATGAGGCGACCGCCCATCCGGCCGGCAGGACATCCAGCAGCGCCAGGGCGGGTTTCTGAGCGACGAACCAAACTCGGACCTTCTGCCGGATCGCATCACCCACCAGCATGCTGATTCGGGTGAACTCGGGATGGTCGCGTTTCAGGCAGAAAACGCCGTCGTGGCCCTGGAAGTGCACCCGGACTCGATCGGGTTCCTCTTCCCAGAGTTGGAGGGGCACGTCGTTGTCGGCGCGGATCAGTTCCGCGATCGTATCTCCTTCTCCGAAGGTGACGCCCACGGGATGCTGGCGCTCG
Organism: uncultured Planctomycetota bacterium; assembly: GCA_963845755.1. GTDB lineage: Bacteria > Planctomycetota > Planctomycetia > Isosphaerales > Isosphaeraceae > CAWJTV01. The sequence continues at coordinate 98,922 of CAWJTV010000027.1, read as the reverse complement.
TGACTGCGCAGGGCGAGTCGGAGATAGGTCGCAGAGTTCGCCTCATGGAGATCGAGGCGCCCGTGGCTCCCCTGCTGGAAACGGAGTTCGACATCGCCCTCGTCTTCCTGAATCTCTCGAACGACCAGCAGTCGTGTTCGGATCGTCAGTGCTTCAACCATGGCGCTACTCCCTGCAATCGGGCCCTCTAAGCGTTCCACGTCCGGTAGTCTTCGAGGTCTCGCGCGCATGTACGTCGGTCCCTTCGAGGGGATCCGGCCAGGGCCAGTATCCGGTCCCTCCGCGGGCGGGTAGAGGCGGTTCCCCAGGAGCCGTTCGTATCAGAGTCGGTGTGTCGTGGAGCGCTCTTCGCCACTCCTCGACAGGAACCGGGCGGTCGAAGAGAAGGGGATCAAAAACCATCTCTCGCAGGTCGCCGGCCGGCCCCCCCACTACGAGAACCGGAGCGACGTGATACTGCCATTCGACTCGCCCATCTGGGTGGTCGGAGGTATCTGTCCAAAGAGGATCCGTGGCGCTGGCGGCAAACGCCCAGACCTTCAACGGGGCCAAGCCTCGGTCGAGCAGCCGCCGGACCATAAGATGTGTCCGGGCGTAGCATCCGTCCGCCGGAAATCGCAGAGCCAGATCATCGGCCGTCGTGAACTCCGCGAAGATTTCCACGACCTGGTCCGGCTCGATGGCGTCCGGTGATCCCTGGACTGTCATGCGGCTGTTCCTGACCCTCCTGCTTACCACCGTCGCTACCACAATCATAGCGGCGGTTGCGGCTTCGGAGGAAGCCTGGCCCCCTTTGTCGTCCGACGCTTATTGGTCCCCAGCAGACGGTGATCGACCGTCGCGCCACGTCATGCGCCCATAACTTTGGAGTATCGATCTGTCGTCCCGACCGGCTGGCGGGTTTGCCATGCGCTCGAGCCGCCATCTCCCTGTCGGGCGCAATCGACTCGAAGCTGAGGACCTGCGTAGGGTCAGCGGATTCAAGCCCCGACGGGAGTTAGGGGCACGAGGGGAGTCAGGGGCAGACCTTTTTGCAGGCGCTGCGGCTGTCTTGCATCATCGCTTTGACCGCGGCGATTGGTCGATTAGAATGAAGCAATCAAACTCGCGGCGCGCCTCAATGGTGACCCGGGATCATTGGATGTCCGGCGCAAGTTCCAGCCATCTAAGGAGTTAAGGGAAACCAGCCACGAAAATCGATCTCCTGGCTTGGAAAAGATTTACGGCCTCCGTTCCAAAATCCCGGGTCACCACCCGCGTCTGGGCCGCCAAGGATCTCGACTTCACCGAAAATGCTTGTCTTTCGATCCATGAGGCCGAGCTTCGGGGCAATTTGCGACTAGACGAAAGGGGGCTTCCTCTCCTGCCAGACATCTTCCGAACGGGGCTAGCCATGATGCGTCGCTCACGGATGGCCTTGGGTGTCGATGAACTCGAAGGCCGCTGTCTCCTGTCGGGCATCTCTTACTCGTTGACGACGGATCAAACGACCTACCAGGTGGGTCAGCCGATCCAGATCACGTTCACCGAGACGAACACGGGCGACCAGGCCGTGACGGTCTCGCTCAGCCCGACGGATTTCTCCGTCTCCGAGCAAAGCCTGGGCTGGAATGGCCCGCTCTGGGAGTCAAACCCGGATAACGCCGGTCAGCCCCCCACCTCGTTGACGCTTCAACCGGGGCAGTCCGTGTCCCAGACGGCGACCTGGGATGGCACGATGCCGGAGACCTTCTACCAGCCAGGCGCCAACACGAACGCGGCGGTCAACCAGTTTGGCACGTTCACGGTCTCGAATCTCAATGCCCCGCAGGAAGATACGGCGACGTTCCAGATCACCGATCCGCTCCAGGGCGCCTTGACGACCGATCAGACGACCTACCTGATGGGCCAACCGGTCCAGCTCACCTACACCGAGACGAACACCTCCGATCAGACGATCACGATCGTGATCGCGAATCCCCTCTACCAGATCGTGCATAACGGTCAGCCCGAGCTGCCCGAAATGGACCCGATCGGCCCGACCTTTGAGACGATCACCCCGGGGCAAACGATCACAAACCAGTACACCTATCACCCACCCGGTTTTAGTCCTTACACCCTGGAAAACCTGACAGGTGAATTCGTCGCGGAGGTTTATGATGTTCCGGCCGCTCCGGGCGAATTCACCGCCGACTTCCAGATCGCGCCCCCGCCTTCCGGGGCGATCGTGTCGCGTGTCACCACGGATCAGCCCGTCTATCAAGACGGCCAGACGGTGACGATGACCTTCACCGAGACGAACGTGAGCGACCAACCCGTAGTGGTCCCCATGGGACAGACCGGGTTCGAGTTCGATCAACCTTCGCCCACGCTGAGCTTGGACCTGGAAAACTTGCCCGGGCCGTACTTCGCAGGATGGTCGACTCTTCAGCCAGGTCAATCCTGGACACAGACCCAGATGTGGCCGGTCGGTGACCCGGTGCCGGGTACCTACACCCTTGAGATTTCCAACGCCTTCGATCTGAACGGCAATACGGCCACATTCCAGGTCGTGAGCGCGTCGTCGTCCGGCAATACGTCCACATCGGGGACCGGGGGTGACGGTTCGTCCTCGACGGGACAGGTCGCGCCGTTGATCAACTCCACGGTGACCACGAACCATGCGGATTACCAGGTCAGCGAGAGCGTCCACATCCGCCTGAGGATCACGGGCATGGGTGCGGCCAAGCCGGCCTCGGCGTCGGTCCAGTCCCGCGAACAGATCACGGTCCTGGACGGCACGCAGGTGGTCTTTCGGAGGACCCGCCGCATCCCCGCCTCCACATGGAAGCATCTCCAGGCGGGCCGGACCGTCACGCTGACCACGGCCTGGAATGGCCGGCCGAACCAGCCCGGCATCCACGGCCTGAAGCCCGGTTCCTACACAATCGACGTCGCCTACGGTGATTACGGCGGCTCGACGGCCATCGCCCTCAGCCGCAACGGCTCGTAGGCCGCGGGCCATCCTCAAGGATTCCGGCCGGCTCGCGCGGCTCACGATTTGGAATGCGCACGGGAATCGGCGGGTCAGACCTGGAGTCGGCGGTGACCACGGGCCGAGCACCCGGTCCGGTGGCGCAGTCTACAGGCTCAAAATTTTTTTCGATTTCTTCATCTCGTGGTAGCGCCAGGAGTTCCACCGCGAGGAACGCCCGATTTCGCCGTAGGTGCATTAACGAAATTTCAAACTTGAGGCATCCTGATAGTATCGGGATGGTGCGTGACGCCATCCGCTGTCGAAGTTCGGCGCCACGGCATCGTGCCGGCGTGCCCAAGTCGTCCGTCCTCACAGTCGGAATCCCCTTGGTCGATCCTGCTCACTTCCTCGCCCCCCGAGGGCACGCCGGCCGGCCCGGTTCCCGGGCGGAAAACGGCGAGTGGGACGAGGGGGCCTCGTCAAAATGCTGCCCACGAGTGACAGTTTGTGCCACGCCCCGATCACGTCCTCAAGGCCGGAAAACCCGCGTCGCGATCGCCGATGGGGCCATGCGACCCCCGGCGTCCCAGGGCATGGCACGGGAGCGTGTCCGTCGCGACGAACACCGACGACGATCCCGGTGTCCCGGCGATCACGAAAACGTGATGTGTCTTCCAAGGATTCTCAAGGTGCCCACGCAAAAACCCATGGTCCCGGGGTTTCTTGCTTGCAATGGGCGGTCCGAGTCGTTCGAATAATGAACGACTCGCGAACGCGAAGGGAGTCGTTTCCGGGAGTCCTAAGATCCCGTCGGCCTCTCCGGAAAACGCAGGGGACGCCGGGACCCCACGGCAGATTGCGGGCATTTCGGTCGTTTCTCTCCGTTTCCCAGCTCAGGCGGACAACCCGACAGGAGGGCGCCATGGCCCGGGTGGTAACCTGCCCATCATGCCAGTCGAAGGGGGCCGTCCCGGACGATGCAAAGGTCGCGCGGATCCGCTGCCCCAAGTGCGGCGTGGTCTTCGACGTCGGCGCGGACGCCGGCCAGTCGGGTTCCGCACCGGCCCCGGGGGCACGTCGGCCGGCCGGGTCGCCATCGAACGCATCCGGTCCGGCGCGTCATGATGAGGGCGACGTCGTCCGTGGCGCACCGTCGGGAGCCCTCGGTCCCGCCGGCCGTCGGCGGTCAGCTCCTGCGCCGGCCGGTGCCCCAGCCGCGGCCGGGAACCACGTTCTCCTGTATGCACTGCTGGGGGTCAGCGGGCTGGTGATCGTCTTGCTGGGTGTGATCCTGACCCTGGTGCTGTCGCGCGGCGGCGGTGGGGGAGGACAGCCCGCGCCGATTGCCAAGGCCGAGTTCGCGGCTCAACCGGAGGCACCGTCGGTCTCGCAGGCACCGGCCCCGGCACCCTCCGCCCCGGGGATCACCCCGACGGCGCTGACGGCCGTCTCGGGCGAGAACCGGGCCGCGGTGGCTCCGACGCCAACTCCCTCGCTCACCGTGACCACGCCCGCGCCTTCGGCCTCGATCTCCGCGGCGGCCTCGCCTCCCGATCACCAGGAGATCCTCCGTCAGCTCAAGGATGCTTCGGTCTACATCAAGAACAAGATCTCCGGGAAGACTGTCTCGTCGGGGAGCGGATTCGTGATCGAGGTCAACGGCGATCGGGTGCTCGTGGCGACCAACCGGCACGTCGCCGTGCCCGACCTCTCCGAGCTGCCCCACGGCCTCTTTCCCGAGGGGAGCGTGCCGACGATCGAAGCCGTCTTCCGGAGCGGACTCCCGGAGGAGCAGGCCCTCCCGGCCGAGATCGTCTCCGCCGATCTCTCCAACGAGATGAAGACGGACCTGGCGTTCTTGCTGATCAAGGGGTTGAATCAGCCGCCGGCGCCGATCGATCCCAGCCACCGGCTGGAACCGTCCTCGGGAATGACGTATATCGGGGCCGGCTTCCCGCTGGGCGGGATGCTCAGCAAGGTCACCGAGAGCAAGGGCAACCCCGAGGTCACGATTACCGGCGGGCTGATCTCGCGGCTCCAGCGGGACCCTTACGGGCATATCGACCTGCTCCAAGTAGACGGTTCGCTCCAGCCGGGCAACAGCGGCGGCCCGATCATCGACGAGAAGACCGGTAAGCTCTTCGGCGTGGCCGTGGCCAAGGTGGGGTCGGTGGATACGATCGGATTCGCCGTTACGGCCGAGGAAGTGCGGCGGGCGCTCGACGGCCGGGTCGGCTCGGTAGAGCTGACCCTCGAGCCGTCCAGCCAGCAGGGGATGGCCAGCCTCCAGGTCAAGGCGCTGCTGGTTAACCCGCATATCCAGGTCGGCGGCGTGGTCGTTCACGCCGCGCCCGCCTCCGCCGTCGGCACGCTCAACCCCGATAGCCACGGCAACTGGCCGGCCTTGCCCAAGACCAAGGCGTTCGAGCTCCAGCGCGACGCCCGGACGCCGACCGCTACCGGCCAGGTCCAGGTCGCGCTCGAGCGGCGCGGGCCTCGGCGCCCGGAAAATCCTGGTCCAGACGGCCCATCGCGATCTCCGGGGCCGATTGCACTACTCCAAGCCCAAGGAGGTCACCCTCCCCGAGAAGCCCGGCCGGATCCGGCCCGCGGGCGGGGTGGAACGCATCTTCAATCTCGCCCGGGCCCCGAGCATCAAGAAACTCGGGCCCCTGATCGACCCGGCCAAGGACTGTCGGTTGTTCAAGGACGACCAGCATTACAAGATCACGATCGATATCCCGGGGAAGTTGCATACCCTCTCGCCGAAACTCACCGACAACTCGAATCGGCCGATCAACAACGCCCCGATGACCCTGACCGACGTGGAGGGGGACTTCGTGAGCGTCGTCCAGGTCAGCGGCGAGATGAATCCGGGCTCGACTCCACCCCGGGAGCGGCAGGTCCGCGGGCTGGGGTTCACGTTCCAGAGCGCGGGGTTGATCGTCTACCAGGACAAGAATAACTTCTTCCGGCTCGAACGGGCCGCGAGCATCGTCACCCGCTCGCTGACGCCCGTCCATCGCCTCGTCATCGAAGCCGTCAAGGATGGGAAGCAGGCGATGGACCCCATCTACCTGAATCTGCCCGAGACCGACCTGGTCCTGATCCTCCAGAGGCGTAAGAACCGGATCAAATGCCTGTTCGAGCCGAAAGGGACCAATCAGATCTTCACCTTCCGCGACTTCGCCTTCAGCCTGCCCTCCAGGGTCAAGGTCGGCCTCAGCGCGTCGAACATCTCGGCCCAGCCCTTCACCGCCAATTTCGAGAACTTCACCTTGCTCAGCAACACCTCGGAGCTCGATGAGGAGCTGAACGACTGATCCTGGGAACGATGAAGGATGAAGGATGAGTGAGAATCGTTGGAAAGGTTGAGGGCTTCGGGGAAAGGCTGAGGGATGAAGGCTGAGTCAGAACCAGACCGGCCTTAACTCATCCTTCAGCCTTCCAAGAACGGGGAAGGGAACACGTGATGCTCGTTGCAAAGCTCTGGCTGCTGGTGTTGATCGGGCAGGCGCCGCGGGCACAGGCCGACCTCGCCGACCTGGTGGGCCAGCTCGGCGCGGGTCGCTATGCGGAACGGGAAGCCGCCGGCAAGGCTCTGGAACAACTCGGACGACCCGCGCTGACCGTCCTCCGCGCCGTCCGGGATGCGCACGATCCGGAGATCCGGACCCGTGCGTCCCACCTCATCCAGAAGATCGAGGGCTCCCTCTTGACCCAGCCCAGCCGGGTCCGGCTCGACTTCGATAACGCCCCGCTGACCCAGGTTGTCCGGTCCCTCAGCCAGCAGACCGGCTTCAAGGTTGCCCTCTATCCCGAAAACCTCGCCAAGTGGAAATATCAGCGGGTGACGCTCCGTCAGGCCGATCCGGTCCCCTTCTGGAAAGCCATCGATCAACTCTGCGAGGCCGCTCAGCTCCAGCACAATCCATCGATCCACGGCGCGCTGAGCCCCCGTGAGGCGACCTTTCCCCTGACCGACGGCGCGATGCGGCCGATCATGCCGAGCTCGGATGACGGCCCGTTCCGCGTCAGTCTTCTGAGCCTCGACTACGAGCGACACCTCAACTATGCGGTGGTAGGCGCGGGCTTGCGACCGCCGTTGGGCAATAGACTGAACGCCGCGGGCCGTCGGCCGCAAGGCGCTGCGTCGGCCCGGCCGAAGCCGGAGACGCGCGTCCAGTTCACGGCCCACCTGGTCGTGACGGCCGAACCGCGGTTATCCCTGAGCCAGAACGGCACGCTTCATGTGGTCGAAGCGGAAGACGACCGGGGTCACTCGTTGCTCCCCTCGGACGACGGCAGTCCGGTCGTCAACTACTTCGGCGTGCTCAACGGATCGGTCATGCAGCTCCAGGCGCCGCTCCATCGGCCCGACGGGGCCGGGACCAAGATCAAGAAACTCCGCGGTTTCATCCCGTTGACCGTCTCGTCCCGCCACCCCGACCCCCTGGTCGTGCCCCTCAACCAGGGCACCGACAAACGGTTCGAGAACGCCGATGTCGAGCTGACCATCCATGAGATCCGGCCCATTCCCGCGGCTCGCCAGACGCTCATCGAGCTGTCCGTCAAGCCCAAGGAACGCGCGACGACCGCGGAAATCGCCGAGCCCGACGCCTTCAATGCTGTCTACCGCCCCGAGACCCAGCGCCTCCAACTGGAGATCTTCGATTCCCAGGGCCGCGTGATTCCCTGGTTCCTTTCCACGGTCAATTCCGAGACGTCCCGTGCGACCCTCACGCTGGCCAACCTGCCCACGTCCACTTCGCTCAAGGAGCTGCGATATCACACCCTGACGCGCGCCGCGATCAATGTCCCCTTCGAATTCAACGACATCCCCATGCCCTGACGAGGCCGTAAAGACGAAGCCAATTGGTATTCACGGACCACTGCGGAAGCGTGGCGTCCAGGGCGTGATGGCCGCCGTCATCCGGTCGGGATTCTGGATCTCATGGTCGCGCATCCACTGGGTGCTGGCGGCGATGAGTTCCCGCCCTTCCGAGCCGCCGCGCAGCTCCCCCAGCCGGCGGCGCGCCACGGCGGCGAAGAGGTGCATCGGGACGCTGTCGAACGCGCGAGCCGCCTCGGATAAACAACGCTCCGCCTGGGCCTGGTCGCGCCGGATGACGGCCGCGCCCGCGCAAGAGCAGGGCCAGGGCATTTCCATAAGGCATGTTTTCCCGCTCGATCCGCCGAGCCCGCCGATCGACTTCGCGCAGCAGCGGGGCCGGGTTCCGGCTCGAGTCGGCCACGCCGAGGGCGGACCGGGCGCGCGCAGCTCGGCGACCAGGAGCCGGCAGATCTGCGAATGCATCAGGAACGAACCTTGGAGGGCAGGCCATTGGTTGCAGTGCCGGTCGTAAGTCGCCCGGGGATCGCCGCAATACAGGTCCACGTAGGTCGATCCCATAAGCGCAGTCATGTTCTGAACATTGAACTCTTCGCGCGACCAGCGGCGGATCGAGTCGGCGATGACCTCGCGGGCCTCGTCGGGCCGATCTGCCGCAAGGCGGGAGAGCGGCTCCATGAACGTGCCCAGGTTGACCTGGGTGAAGAGGTCGCCTTTCTCCTGGGCCTCCTTGAGCAACCGCGCAGAGCGCCGGCGCACCTCGGGCCAGTCCCCTTCGTAGGAGGTGCACCAGAGATAATAGGTGTTCGCCTGTCCGTGCTCGCAGGCGGCCCCGGTGCATCGCTCGCGAAAGATGCCGATGGCCTCTTCCAGGCAGAGCCGGCCGCTCCGCCACCGGCCGAGACAGAAGTCGCGGTACCCCTTGGCCATCGCGATCATGCCGTAGACGTAGGGCTGGTCGAGGCGCCGGCCGAGCGTTTCGGCGGCTTCCAGGAGATCGGCCGTGCGCCGGTACGCCGACATGCCGTCGATCGAGACCTGGGTGGCCTCCCAGCACAGGGCCCGCGCGATGCGATGAGGCTCGCCGGCGCAGGGCCAGGAGCAGGTTCAGCGATTGAAATGCAGGGCCGATCAGGGTGTTCTTCGAGGCCAGACCCGTGCCGACCGACCAGGCCAGGTCGATCCGGGTCAGCTCGTCGGCGGGGATCATGGCGGCCTCGCGCTCGCGAAAGGCCAGGCCGCGGAGGGAGAGTCGGAGCCGGTTCCACAGCAGCATGGGAATCGCATGCCGCTTGCTGTCGGGGAGCCTCATGCCGACCCGGCCGAGGACCGTGCGCAACGCGCGTGCGCCCGGCATCCATCTGACCGCCCGCGCAGTACTGGAACGCCGCCCGGCGCTCGAGCTCGATGCGTTCCGCGGTCTCGGCCGTCTCCGCGGCGAGCAGGTACTCGTCGGCCGCCTCGGCACAGCAGCCCGCGTTCGCCAGCGCCTCGGCCAGGCGAACGCGCAGCCGACGGCCGTCGTCGCCGGGGAGGGGTCGCAGCTCGATCGACTTCCGATAGAGTTTGGCGGCCCGGTCGAAGGCCAGGGCGCGGGCGGCCAGGTCGGCCGCTTCGGCATAATATCGGCCCGCCTCGATGACGCGCTCGGCGCCCTCGAAGTGGACCGCGAGCGTCTCAGGATCGGCGGCACTGGCGGCCTCCAGCGTGACGGCCAGCCGGCCGTGATGGTGGGCCCGGCGCCCGGCTCGAGCCGAGCGATGACGACCTCGCGGATGCGATCGTGGTAGGTCTCGATGTCGTCGTCCAGATGCGGGCCGGTCCCGCGCACCAGGCGGCCGGACCGCAACAGGGCGACGACCTGATGCTGCGCCGTCATCAGGTCGCTCGCCGCATAAGCCAGGCCCACCTTGATCGGCTGGCCGGCCACCGCCAGCGTTTCCAGGAACCGCCGCGACTCCTCGGGCAGCCGCTCGATCCGCGTCCACAACACGTCATCGAGATTGATCCCGTGTCGGTGGGAGGGCAGATCCACACCTTCCATCACGTGTCGAGCCAGCTCATAGACGAAATACGGGTTCCCGCCCGACTCGCGCCGATGTGTTCGGCACGCGCGGCCGGGTCGGGCCCGTGGGCTGGCAGCAGCAGGAGTGCCAGCTCGCCGCGGCCTCCGGCGGCAGTGGCTCGATCCGCAGCTCGCGGTGGAGGGTCACCGGATCGTCCGCGTGCAGCGCGGCCTTCAAGGCCTTCAGGCACGCGCTCGTCTCGAGGTATTCGCTGCGGTAACAGGCCAGCAACAGCAGGCGCGGCGGGTCCGGCGGCCTGAGGATCTCGGTGAGGAGCGCGGCGCTGTCGGTGTCGCCCCACTGGATGTCGTCGATGCAGAGGACCAAGGGGTGGTCGCCGGCAAGGCGAGCCAGCAGCTCGCGCAGGCGCCGAAACGCGCGGTTTCGCAGTTCTTGCAGATCCGGATAATCCACGGCTTTCGGCCCGGTCGCCGCCACGGCCTCCACGCGGCCCAGCACCGGAAAGATCCGCGCCAGCGCCCCGATCTCGCGGGGCAACAGGGCCTGCGCCTCGGGCGGCCGGAGCCGGCCCAGGTATCGCGTGAGGGCGTCAACCAACTGGTCCACCCCCTTGTAGGGTATGGACTCCTGTTCGAAGCATCGGCCGGTGAGCACGACCACATCCCGCCGCGCCGCCAGCGTCTCCAGGAAGTGCTGGACCAGCGACGTCTTGCCGGCCCCCGATCGGCCCTGGACTTCCACGGTCGTGGCCTTGCCGGCCAGCACCTCGGCGAACGACGCGTCCAGGAAATCCAGCTCCTTCCGCCGCCCCACCAGGGGGATCGCGGGAGCCGCGACCTCGCCCTCGGTCGTCGTCTCCCCCGACACGTCCTCACCCAACCGGGCCAGGATTTCGGGCCCGCTCACGCGCTCGGCCGGATTGCGGCGCAGCAGGTCGATACAGAGTTGATTCAGATCGGCCGGTACGGAAGGATCCAGGCTGATGGGCGAGACCGCCTCCGCCTTCCGCTTCGCCAGCAGGACCTCGCGGACCCGACCTTGAAACGGGAGCCAGCCCGTCAGCGATTCGAAGAGCATCACGCCCACGGCGTACCAATCGCTGGCGGGACTCAGGGGTTCGCCGGCGGCCTGCTCGGGGGCCATGTAGGCCGCCGTGCCCGCGAGGCTGTTCTCCGACTCATACTCATAAAGCGGCCCGGATTCGGAGCTCTCCGGACTGCCCGGCATCGCCACGCGCTCGGCCACCAGGCCAAAATCCAGGAGCAGGACCGTGCCGTCGTCGCGGACCAGGACATTGGACGGCTTGATGTCGCGGTGGAGTTTGCCGGCGCCATGCAGGGCGAGCACGCCTCGGGCCAACTGGGGAAGTGCCCGGCGCAAGCGGCCGAGATCCAGGGGGTTATCCGACCGTCGCCTTCGAAAACCGATCCGTCCCGGTTTCAGCGGCTTCGCCTGGGCAGATCGAGATATGTCGAAGGTCGTGCCTTCATAGAAAGGGTCCGTCTTGGGTTCGCGGGTCTCGCGACCGCGTGTCTCCAGGTCCCCGCCCAGCTCCGTGGTCGCCGTTTCGGCGCGAGCGCCGGGCGCCGGCTCAGGCTGCGTCTTGGGTTCGAGCCCGCTCGCGCGATCGGCCGTGGCTCCGCCCTCGGAGCCGGCCGTCTGCTGGGTGGTTTGGGCCTGACCCGTCGTCGCGACGCCCGGGCTGCTGGGCCCCCATTCCACGATCCGCCGGCCGGGCTCCGGTCGGACATACGACAGGAAGTCGACACCGTCGATGAGCGGCATGGTGAGAAACCACTCATCGCCCGTCACGGAAAGCTCGTAGAGCGGGATCAAGTTGGGGTGGGACAGGTCCGCGAGCGCGCGGAACTCCTGCTTGAAACGATAGATCGCCGCCGCGTCTTTCTGGCGGACGGTCTTGAGCGCCACACGCGCGTTGCGTGCCCGATCGATGGCTTCGTAAACAACGCCCATCCCCCCGTGTCCCAGTTCTCGCAAGACCTCATAACCCGGGATGTTCAACCGCGCCGTGGCGGGCCGACCTTCGCTCGCCGAACCGGCTACCGGTGCCGGCTGATCCCGGTTGGCCCGGAGGGTCCCCGGCTCGGTGGCCTCATCTTCGGCCCCGAGTCGTTGGTCCGTCAGGTTGACCCGGGGATTGGGTTGATCACCGTTTTGCAAGTCAAACTCCTGGGAAGAACCTTCGCAGACCTTTCTCATCTCGGCTCGAAAGAGTGAGGGCGGTCGAGACCGTGCAAGACAGCTTAAGGCCAACGAGGCGATCAATCAAATGATATCGAACGCTTTGGGTCGTCACGCAACCAAGCAGCCTCGCGGATGGCCGGTCAATAGGATTGGTCTGAACCCGGACGAAGTTTCTGTCAAATCGGCGGGAGTCTCGTACAATGGGACCGGAGCGATGCGAGATTCTCTTTGATCCGGGGTTGTCCGTGAGATGGCGCATTCTCGGGAGCCCGCGGTCCGGGATGGTGGCCGGGGTTCTGGTGCTGGCGGTGGTACTGGCCGGGTCGGCGGCCTTCGGCGCCAGCCCACCGGGACGGCCGGTTCGGGAGACACGGCGTCGGGATCGCGGGCCGTGATTGCGATTGCGATCGTTGACCTCATCCTGGTGACGGGCCTGGTCGCGCGCGGACTCGACGTCCGCCTGGTGCTCTTGCTCGGCGCGATCCCGCTCTTCCTGGCCAGGGGCGGGTTGCCCGCGATGCTCGTCAAGATGGTCGCCGAGATGGCCAATCCTCTGACGGTGGTGCCGATCGGTTCGGCCATGGGATTCGCCTTCGTGCTCCGCATGACGAAGTGCGACCAGCACCTCGTTCAGCTCCTGGTGCAGCCGTTGCGACGGGTCCGGGTCCTGTTGATCCCGGGAGGGATCGCTTCCGGCTATCTGATCAACACCACGATCGTGAGCCAGGCGGGGACGGCGTCGGTCCTCGGTCCGATCCTGATTCCGCTGCTCCGGGCCGCCGGTCTCGGACCGGCACAGGCCGGGGCCGTCCTGCTCCTGGGCGCCTCGATGGGCGGTGAGCTCTTCAATCCCGGGGCGGTCGAGATGCGCAAGCTCGCCCAGCTAACGGGCCTCCCCGGCGGCCTGCTCGTCGCGCGGTCGTCCGGCTTGAACCTCGCGGCCTGCACCGCGGCGCTGGCGGCCTTCTGGTTCTTGGCGGTCCGTCGCACGCGGGGACCGAACGTTGCCGCGTCCGGGGATCAGCCCGCCGACGCGGAGAAGGAGGCGCCGTTTCGCGTCAACCCGGTCAAGGCCCTGGTGCCGCTCTTGCCCCTCCTGATCCTGTTTGTCGACCCGATGCTCGGCGGCACATGCGCCGCTCCGCGCGATCGAGGGACCACCCAGGATCCTTGCGGCCATGCTGATCGGGGTCGTGGCCGCCGGCCTGACCACCCCGAAGTCGTTCGTCGGACTCGCGCCGGCATTCTTCGAGGGTATGGGCTATGGATATTATCACGTGATCTCGCTGATCGTGCCGGCCTCCACATTCGCCGAAGGGGTCCGGCTCAGCGGCCTGATCGAGCTGGTCATCCGAGCGATCCGTCCGTGGCCCACGATCGCGATGGTCGTCGCCTGGGCGGCGCCCTGCGGCCTGGCCGTGATCTCGGGGACGGGGATTGCGCCGGCCGTCGCCGTCATGGAGTTCTTCGTCCCCGCGGCCGCGTCCATGGGGCTGGACCCCACCCGCCTGGGAACCTTGGCGGCCCTGGGCGCCCACTTCGGCCGCACCATGAGTCCCGCCGCGGCCGTCGTCATGGTTTCGGCGCGATTGTCCGACGCCCAACCCAGCCATCTGATCCGCCAGTTGGTCGCCCCCTTGCTCATCGGCGGCCTGGTCCTTCTCACCGCCGCGATCCTGGGGATCTTGTGACCGGGCCGGCACTCGCGATTGCGGTTGCCTCAGCGTGCCCCGGCTGATCGCGTCGGTTTCACGATCGACCCCATTCGTCTCAAAGGGATGAACAGTCGTCGAATCATGTCGAATTCCATCGCCTCGGTCAGTTCAGGCCGCCGGGCCGGTTGTCGCACGATCCGGCGAGCCCCGCAGGGCCGCGGGTACGTCCACCAGGGCCGCGTCCGGAACGACGAACGAGTTCTCCAGCAGTTTCGAGTCGTCGTTGACCAGTTCCGGGTACCGCCTGCCGGGCAGCACCTGGACGGCGAAGACCTCCTGCACGCCCTCTTCGAACCGCAAGAGGGCGACCGGTTCCCCGCGGGCCAGGTCGACGACGCAGACGCCGCAGGTCCGCTCTTCCGGCTTGAGCCGCTCGGTGATCGGGATGCCGCTGAAGACGGCCGTCTCCCGCACCTGGGAAAGCCCGACGAAGGCCAGGTTCCCGGCGAAGTCCAGCCCGCGGGTGAAACCTGGGGTCGACGCGATCGCCTGGTACTGGCCGGTCCGCGCGTCGAGGTAGCCGAGCGTCCCGGTGCCCGACTCGCAGACCCACAGCCGCCCGGCGTACCATCGGGGCGAGTGCGGCATCGACAGCCCCTGGGCCAGCACCACGCCGCTGGCGACGTCCATCACGATCCCGCCCCGGGCCTTCTCCGGCCGCCAGCCGGCCGGCGCGTCGGTCTGGCCCAGCGCCGTCACGTAGCGAGGGCGGCCGTCGACTATACCCAGACCGTTGAGGTGGCAGCGGTCCGTCGGCTCCAGCGCCGTGACGAATGGCGGCCGCCACCGCGGCGTGAAGCTGGCCGTCGGATCGAGCGTGCACAGGCAGGAGAACCGGGTGTTGACCACCCACAGCTCCTCGCCGGTACCCCAGGCCATCTCGTGGATCTGGATGTTGCCGGTCACGTGGCAGCTTCGGGGCAGGAAGCAGGCGTCGTGGCGGCCCGGCGGCTCGAGCTTGGAGGTGACGGCCGGCACGTCGACGTACTCCCAGACCTGCACCGACGTGCCGATGGCCAGGCGATCGCCCCGCAGTGCCAGACCCATCGGGGCCTGGAACGTCCGGAAGTGGGTGTTGAGGTGGTCGCCTTCGTCGCGGACCATCACCAGCTTGCCCGCCTGGTAGGTGGTGACCAGCAACGAGGCCCCGAGCCCCCGCAGCAAGGCCGGGAAATTCGGCGTGTGCACCGCCCGCAACGAGGGAGGCGATGGCGGCTGGCTGGCGGGTTCCGCGGCCGGTTCGGTCGCGGCAGGTTGCGGCTCGGCACTCATGACGTAAGGACTCCCGAGGAGAGACCGGATTCCCGCCCTGGGATCCCGGATGCGGACCGTCCGGTACTGGCGACCGATCATCGCACCGCGGGCTTTCGGTGTCACACCGGCTCCGCACGAAGGATCGTCGGCGCGCGCATACAGAACCGGGATCGTCGTGGTCCCCCCCCTGCCCTGCATTCCCACGATCGCGATGTCTTTGCTGACGTTCCGTGCGAAGCCCTGCAAAATTGCCCGAGCGACCCGGAGCCGAGGATCACGGCCGAATCGGCATCAGCCGGGAACAGGAATCCCCAGGCCCTCGCGGTTTATCGACGCTCGACCCCGGCCGTGCGAACATCCGATTCTGCATCACCAGAGCCTTGAGGTCAAGGATTCGGGGTTTCCAGAGTCTCCGGTTCTGACCGTCAGTTGAACCAGAGTGCGAAGCCGATGAACTGGCCGCGGAAGATGTTCTGGAAGCGTTGCCAGGTCTCGGGCTTGGTGAGCGTGCCCTTCTCCAGATAGGGAGCCGCGGCGGTGCCTTGAACCCAGAGGACGAGGTCGAACGTCCTCGGCTCGGTGAAGACGCGCCGCAGGTTGATTCCCAGATCCTCGCCCTTTCGCCAGAACGGGATGAGCTTCTCACCCTTCAAGAGCGCCTTCGCCTCGTCGAGGAATTCCAGCCAGCCTTTGACCATCTCGATGGTGACGGCGCCCCCGGGCATGACGGTGTGTTGCTTCGTATTGGGCACCCATTCGTGGTCGTCGTCGGTCTCGGCCAGGATGAACTTCCAGGACTCGTGGCTTAGCGCGATCATGGACTCGAGGTGCGCCAGGGCCGTCTTCTTCCGCGCCGGCTCGGTTAGGGGCAGGTGCAGCATGTGGATCATGGCAACGGCATCAAGGATGTCGCCATAGTCCTCCGCCTGGGGGTTCGGGGCCTGCATCGGCGGAGGAAGGGGAACGGTATCTCGGGCTTCGGATAGAACAACCCGGCCGAGTGGTTGAACAGCTCCTGGCCGTCGTAGGCCAGGTAGCATTCCGCCATTCCCATCAAGAGGTGACAATAACCGCGCAGCCAGGCGACGTCGCTCCGATCGAACGTGACCAGGAACTCCCTGGACGCTTCGGCGGTGACCTGGTTGCCCGCGGCGGCGTTGAGCTGGCCGTAGAGCTTCCAGAGGGTCTCGTCCGGGCCGGCGTTGCCGTCGCCGTCCAGGTCGAGCCGGATCTGGCCGAAATGGAGCGGCAACTTGACCTCCTTCTCACCGATCCGCCCGAGTGTGGCCTCAGCCTTCGCCAGATCGTCGGTCCAGGTCTGCATGATGGCTCGGAGATCGGTGTAACGGATCGGCTCGGGCGCGTTGTTCGGGGGGATCGGCAGGCGCGCGAACGGGATGAGGTTCCCCATCAGCCCGGCCCTCAAGCCATAGCGATGGAACGACTGGACGGCCCGCTCGACGGCGCGGACGAACTGGATCGTCCCGAGTCCGAACCGGGCCTCGGCGTTATCGGGATCGGCTTTCAGGACATCGGCCAGGGCGGTTTCACCCGCGCCGAGCTTGCCCTCGACCAGGAATCGCTCCGTCATCGCCGCCGGACTTTCTGCGCCGACCGATGAAGTCCCGCAAAGAAGTGCGATGAAGGGAACCGCGGTTGAGATACGCATGGAAGGTGATCCTCTCGAGAAAGGAGGAGCGATCACGAGATCGCTCTCCGCAGGAGTGCCAGGTTCGGGGGTATGCCTGCTCCCGGTGAACCGCCCTGGGGTCCTCGGGCGTTCGCGGCGGTGTGGGGCGGTCATCGCGCGAACGGATCGGCCGGCAGTTCCCCCGCGGGCGGACCGGGCGATCGTGAGGCCCATTGCTCCGTCCTACGCAATTCCGCATTGACCGAGCCCCCAGAAAGCCTGCCACTCGGGACGCTCCGAGTCAGGGAGCTTGGCGAGCTCTTTCGCGTCACGAACGCTCGCGAGATCGGGGTCATTCCGCCAGCGGCGGAGCCGTTCCACGAGCCTTGCGCGGTCCGGGGCGGGACTGACCTCGAAGCGCCGGGCCGTCGCTGCAAGGTCGGCCTTGAGCCAGCCGAGCGCTCGGGCGCGGAGCCGTGTCCGATCGACCGGGCCGGGCGCGGGCTCGTCCCGACCTTTCCCGCAACCGGCGAGCGCCGCAGAACACGCGGCATTGTAACGATTGATGGCCGCCGAGTCATCCTTCAGCGATGGTCGCTGCGCGAAGGCATCGGCGTAGAGATGCGCGGCGGCGGCGGGGAGCTTTTTGCGAGCAGCGATCGACCCCAGGTTGGCCGTCTCGGCAGCGTTGGCCGGCCGGTCCATACCGGAGAGGACCTTGGAGAGCTTGCCCTCCAGCTCGGCCTCGCGCCGCCACGTGTTCACCCAGTCGGCCGACGGGCGTTGCCATCTGGCCTGCTCCCCATTTCTTGGTCCAGTGATAATGGGAATCACCTGTTCGTTGATTCAGTAGACGAGGGATCGGGCAGCAGGTTCAGCCACGTGGAAGCCACTTTTCAATTCGCATACTTCGGGCCCAAGCCGCACGAGGTCAAGGTGCGTGCTGTCATCGTCACCAAAAAGCAGTGGGCCCGGGATCCCCGGTTCCATGATAGGGAGTGGTCCGTCTGTTCGGGCTTCTGGGGCATCTTGAGCCGCCACGTGGTCGCCCTTCAGTTCTCGATCGAGCCTTCCGGCCAAAACTGCGATTCGCCGGAAGAGTGCGACCGCCTGAAAAGAGAAGGACGGGAGGAGCTCCTGGCGGAGCTTGGGATGGATCCCGCTTTGGCCGACGCCCCTCGAGAGAAGCGATCCCGGACGGCGACGCGCACCGAGGAGAAGAGCCCGCGGAAGCCGGCCACCGATCCCGTTCCCCAGCCGGTCGTCCCGACGATCCCCGTCAAGGATTGGAGGAAGATCCTGGCGGATCGGTGGTTGGACTGACCGGACGGCCAGCCGATGTTGAACTCGAGCCCGCCCCGGGCCTGACCGCTCGGGGCATAACAGCCGATCATTGGGGTCTGATCATCCGGTATCCGGATGGGCGGGTTGAGGATGAGGCGTGGCCACTGCCTGAGCGATGAGGGTCAATCAGGGTTGCGCAGAGCAGTATACCCGATAGCGAATACAACAAGTGTCTCTTCGTCTTGGCCATAATAGAAGAACACTGCGACATGGTGTAGCACATTGCCAAACGGCCCAACATCGAACTCTGACATCATTCCCCCAGGAGGATAAGGCGGAGAAACGGTCGGCCGGCTCATCTGGGATGGCGAGTTCGCCAGATCAACTAGATGGGATTGCACCCGCTCTTGGAGGAAATCCGGCAAGGCGATGAGGTGGCCGGCCGCTTTATCTAGAAGTTCGATCTCAAAGGCCATGCGAGATTCTTGAGGCAAGCACATCCTTGAGCGAACGCTTCCGACCGGCTCGCTCGTCATCCATCGCTTGTAAGATGTCGTCTGGCGAAAGGCCTGGCATTACGAAGCGTTCACCAGACAGCTCAAAAATCCTGCCGGCTTCATCGATCCGTACAGGCCGAGGGGATTGCCGGAATCGAGCAGTCCGGGCTGCCCACAGGCCGGCCCTATCTACGTCGTCGTAGAACGGATTCTCGCCTGCAAGGATGGCGCTCGCCTTCTCGAAGTTCGCCTCAAACACTTCGCCACCACGAACCTCATGGCCCTTTGATCGAAGTTTATGGATCTCACTAATAACCCTTTGGCAAGGTTGGCCCCAAAGTCGATAGAACTCCATGATCGCAGTTTCCTCGCTCGCGTCGTACGGAGTCTTACCCTCGATTACTTCCGTACGCCAATTATGCTCTATGATGTGTACGGCGTCGTAAAGCCAGTTGCCGACGACCAATACGTCGTGGAGAATCCGCAAGCGATTCGCCCACCTTCGCGCCTTTAGATGACGTTGGAACCTGCGCCGCGGTAAATGGTCCGAGCGACGCTTGGGGTTAACCTTCACGCGTCCACGCGGGGAGCAACTGTCTGCATTCTGATAAGCAGGACTATCCAAAGGGGCGGCATAGACGGCCGCTCTCTCCAAGAACATCGTAGGAAGTCGGGAACGCATACCGAGAACCCTCGACCGATTATCACGCCTTGGAGGCGAGCCGCGGAATACGCGAAATTCTGAACGGCCGTATATTCACAAAACTTGAGTAAACTGTCAACTGCAAGCGTCAGGCGTATACGCAAAAGATTCGCAGGTTAGATACCCTATCGTCCAGGGGGTAGAGGACGAATACCAAAAATGCTACACGTCCGGAAACTTCTCATTGGCGCGAAAAAGGGGGGGCGCGGAAAAGGGGGCGTAACGAATATTGATGTGCCTGCCTCTCCTTAGACCGCGTCTTTCAACGGAGGACCAAACCTCACGGTGTTGCTTGCGACGGGGGCGGAAGGCTCGTCGGGGCGATTGGCAGGATGCCCGGGTAGCGGGTGAAGTCGCTGCCGTTGAGCGTCAAGATGTGAGCGATTCCGTTAACCTGCATGAGCGCGACGAGCCGGGCGTCGTGCACCTGGACGCCCTGGACTACGTGGGTGACGATCAGCCTTCGCCAGGCCTGGTAGGCGGCCGGGCTGTCGGGGAGGACCTGGAAGAGTCGCTCGATGACGCGCAGGCGCCGATCGGCCTCGGCGATCGAGAGGCCGTATCCCCGCGAGCCGAGACCGGACGCGTGCAGACATTCCCGAATTCGGCCACGTTCTGGGCGGCCGTGACGAGGGTATCGCCGCGCCTTCGGAGGGCACGCACCACACCACGGATCGCCGCGTGCTGCGGGTCGCTGGGCTTCAGGAGCCGGAGCAGGATGCCGGAGTTGACGAGTACGAGTATCAGTCGTGGTCGGCGTAGATGTCCGCCCGCGAGAAGTCGGCGGGCAGATGCGGCAACCCGGGCCCGGACGCCAGCTCGTCGAGGAGGTGTTCGAATTCGCCGTCGGAGATCTCGGGAGGCTGGCCCGGGTGGAGGCCGGAAACCTCAACGACCTGGTCGCTCCCCGGCCCGGCCGCATCCTGCTCGATGAGCCGGAGGACGTATTCCTCGACCGCCCGCCCGTCGCGAGACGCGCGATCTCGGAGCCGCCTCTCAAGGTCGTCCGGCAGGTGAACGGTGAGGGTCATCGGGATCTCCGCCCGGAACTCGAGTCGTAGAACCAATCGAGCGTACCACGACGTGGTTGACCTTCGCTATCGCACTTATAGGAGCAGAAACCGGGAGCAGTCTGAGGGCCCTGGTGTCGCGGGGGCCTTGGTTTCGGATCCGAATCTCTTGCTTTCTTGGTGGCCGTGGAATTGTCCGGCGCCCGACTCGCCTCGGCTTCGCTCCTCGATCAGGGCCTCGGATGCGTGCCTCGGACCTGCATTTGGCCGTCGCTGTCTGGTAAAGTCGAAAGGAGGAGCCCCGATCCTCAAGCCAACAGGGAGAGACGACCATGCCTCAACAGGAACATGCGTTTTCCCGTCGCGACTTCGTCAAGGGGAGTGGCGTCCTGCTCGGCGGGCTGGCCGCGGCCGGAGCGGTTGCGGACGAGCCGCCGAAAAAGGTGCCCGATGCCGTGCTGGGCCGCACGGGTGCTCGGGTGTCCCGGCTCGGCATCGGCTGCGCCTACTTCCAGCGGAAGCCGGTCACGCCCGACGACGTCCGCGCCACGCTCCACCGCGCCGTAGAGTTGGGGGTCAACTACCTGGACACGGCGCCCACCTACGGCAATCCCGAGACCGGCTTCGCCGAGGAGAAGATGGGCCCGGCGATCGCCGAGATCCGCGACAAGGTCTTCCTCGTCACCAAGACCGAGGAGCCCACCTACGAGGGGACCTGGAAGCTGCTCAGGCAGAGCCTCAAGCGGATGCGGACCGACCGGATCGATCTGGTCCACCTGCACAATTTCGGCGATGCGAATGTCTGGGGCGACCAGAAGCTCGTCTTCGGCGACCGCGGGGCCATGGGCGCGCTGCGCGAGGCGAAAAAGCAGGGCGTCATCCGGTTCATCGGCGCCAGCGGCCATCTCCACCCGACCCGCTTCCACCAGGCGCTCGACGGCGGCGAGATCGACGTGCTGATGAACGCGGTTAACTTCGTCGTCCAGCACACGTATGACTTCGAGCACAAGGTCTGGAGCCGGGCCCAACACATGAACGTGGGCCTGGTCGCCATGAAAGTGCTCGGGGGCGCGGTGCGGCCGGAAGCCGGCTTCAAGGTGGACGAGAAACACTACGAGAAGGCGATCCGCTACGCCCTGTCGATCCCGGGGATCGCCGTCGCGGTGATCGGCCTGGAGAACATCGCCGAGCTCGAGAAGGCCGCCGCCGTCGTCGCCCGGGCCCAGCCCCTCACGCCCGAGGAGAACCTGGAGATCGCCCGGATCGGACTCGAGCTCGCCGGGACCCGCGAGTGGAAGGACGTCTACGGGATGCCGCTGGCCTGAGCAGGACTCCATCTGGCGGGCCGTCACCCCGGCGGGAGTGAAATGGGTCGGATCGCGGCTCAATGCTTGGTCGTCCCCGGTGCCTTTGCATCGAGCCGGGGACGCCCCGGCTGCTGGGCCAGGTCCCAGCTCGCCTGGTGCACCAGGCGGACGATTCGCTCCATCTTCGGGTAGTTGATCCGCTCGGGCCGGTCGCCGGGTGTGTGGTAGTCGGGGTGCAGCCCGGTGTGGATAAACACGGCCGGGACGCCGCTCTGGAGGAACGGCCACTGGTCGCTGCGTCTCAAGAGTTGCGAGCTGTTGTCATCCAGGACCTTCTTGATCGTCAGGCCGAACGGGGCGTTCGCCTGGTCGATGACCTGGGTGAGCCCGGCGCTGCGGCTGTGGCCCAGCAGGTTGAAGGCGTTGTGGTTCGACTCGGCGGATTGGACCGGCAAGCCCCGGAACCGAGGACCGCCCCCCTCCGGGACCTCCTCGTCGCGGCCGACCATGTCCATGTTGAGCACGGCGACGATGTGATCCAGCGGCACCGGCGGGCGCTCGACGAACGCCCAGGAGCCGAGCAATCCGCGTTCCTCGGAATCGAACGAGATGAACAGGATCGATCGCTTCGGTCGATGGCCCTCCTGGGCGGCGAGGGCGTAAGCCTCGGCGATCTCGAGCAGGCCCACGACGCCGGAGCCGTTGTCGTCGGCGCCGTTGAAGACCTGGTTCTCGTCGGCGCCGTTGTGGTCATGGTGGCAGGAGATGACGACCCACTCGTCCTTGAGCTTCGGGTCGCTCCCCTCGAGCGCGGCCAGGACGTTGCGGTCGGGGACGATGTGATGGCGGACGTCGGTCTTGAGATCGATCTGGTGGTTATAGATTTCGTCCCATCTCACGTTCGGTTCCTCCGCCGAACGTGCCAGATCCTCAAGCGATCTCTTCGTTTCGCGCAACAGCGTCCGGGCCAGCGCGATCGAGATCTGGGCTGCGGGGATGTGGACTTGATCGGCCCAATCCTGAAGCATGTAGCGCGGGATTCGCGGCGGTTTTTCGGGCCAGGCGGAGTGGACGATGGCTTCGAAGTTCTCCGATCCCGTGTGGTTGTGGAGATCGGCCACAAAGAGGATGCCCGCGGCCCCTCTCTCCTGTGCGGTGATGACCTTCCGCCATTGCGTCGCAACTTCACTCATGACGACGCCATCAAACGGGCTCTTGGGGTCATTCTCGCCCGGCTCGTGATCGAAGACCAGAACGATTTTTTTCCTCACATCCAGACCTTGGTAATCGTCGTGGCCCTTGTCAGCAGCATGGAGGCCGAAGCCGGCGAACATGACAGAACCACTCCTCGTAGCCAGCGTTGCACCGGGGCAGAAATACAGGGGAATGAACTCCTGGCCCAAGGAGAGCTGTACGTACACGTTCTCCCCAGTGAAGTATGTCAAACTGTTGGCCGGGCCGAGACTCGCCGTCGTCAGGTTGAACCGATGATAATAAGACCCGTCGTCCCCGATGCGTTTGAGCCCCAGCCGCTGGAACCGCGAGGCGATGAACTCGGCGGCCAGGTCGTTTTCGGGGGTCGCGGTCAACCGGCCGCGGAACCGGTCGCCGGCCAGGAAGAAGAGGTCGGCCTTCAGGTCGCGCTGGCAGATCGAATCGTTCCGGGGCGCGGTCGGCTCGGCGCCGGGCAGGAGGGCGGCCAGTAGCGCCGCGATCGGGATCAGGGAACCTGGCATGCGATCCTCCTCTGTAGGGTGGGTGAAACCCACCGAGACGCGGCCTGAGATTGGTGGGTTTCACCCACCCTACAACGGCCAGTCGCTGACTGCTCCAAGATTGTGATCGAGAGGAAGACCACGCACAATAGAGTGGGTCCTTACCGGAGAGACACGATATGCGAACGACACGAGTGGCCGCGGTGAGCATGAACGGATTCCTCGGTGAACCCGAACGGGTCCTCCAGGCCATCGACGCCTGGTGTGCGAAAGCCGTGGCGGAAGGGGCGGACCTGGTCCTGTTCCCCGAGCTGGTCATCCACGGCCACTGCACGCCGAATACCTGGGAGCTGGCCGAGCCCGTCCCGGAAGGGCCGAGCGTCCGCCGGCTGATCGAGATCGCCAGCCGGCATCGCCTGGTGGTCTGCGCCGGGATGAGCGAGAAGGAACGCGACATCGTCTTCAATACGCAGGTCCTGGTCGGCCCGCGGGGCTACATCGGCAAGCAGAGGAAGCTGCACCTCTCGCGCGACGAGGTGTTCTATTACAAGGGGGGCCGCGAGATCCCCGTCTTCGACGTCGGCCCATGCCAGGTCGGGATCGTCATCTGCTACGACAACCAGTTCCCCGAGGTCGCCCGCGTGCTGGCCCTGCGCGGCGCCGAGCTGATCCTGATGCCGCACGCCGGCCGGTTCAAGCTCTGGGACGACACGCCCGAAAGCGAGGCCGCGGCGCGCCGCTACTCGCATCATTTCCTCAAGAAATATGCCCTAAGAGCGCGCGAGAATGCGTGCTTCGCGATGCTGGCCGACCAGGTCGGCCGCGCGGGATATGTCGACCTCTGGCCGCGGGGCAGCGAGAATCAACCCCACCATGCCGGCGCCGCCCTGATCTGGGGCCCCGACGGCGAGTTGATCGCCAGCACGCAGGAGGAGCGCATCCGCGAGGAGATGATCGTGGCGACGCTCGACGCCGCCTCGATCGCCCGCGAACGGGCCCTGGCCAACTACATGCTGCGAACGCGCCGGCCGGAGCTGTTCGGAGAGCTCACGCGCGAGCAGGTCAGTTCGTAGACGCGCCCGTATCGACCATTTCGAGGTCAGCCGAGTTCTCCACCACATCGGGAACACCTCACCGCGGACCCTTGAAAGAGCCGCCAAGCCAACTCCTCGATCGATTGCTCGACGTACTTCATCCGATCCGGAAGCGAAAACCAGTGATGATGACGCAAGTAATCGATGATTTCCCGATCATCCTCGGACCAGGCACGTGAACGATCGAGGCGACCCGCTTCATCTGAGGGAAGCTCGATCTCGTCGAACGGGATGCCGGCCATCATCAATTCTCGGACCCCCGGCTCATGCGACTCAAGAACCATCAAGAAATGCGGCTTGATCTCGCCTTCAAGTCCCGGATGGCGCCGATAGAACTCCTCGACACGTCGAAGCCAGCTCAACTCGTCGCGGGAGGCTTCGAACGCATGGCGATCTTCCAGGATTTGGATCTCATCATCGGAGAAGTCCCGGACGCGATGCACGGCCTGGCATGACGGACACTGCACGGTCTCGGCGAAGAGCTCGCGTTCGGTGGAATACGTCGCGGCGGGAGAATACGAGTAACGGCAGACGGGACATTCCAGGACATCCTGGGAATAGGTCTCCTGCCATCGTTTCACGGGACCCTCGGCCTTGCAGCGCGGGCAGTGGACGAACGTCGTGATCCAGCCGAAATCGATGTGCCCGGGTGGTGCCAGTTCCACGCCGAGCGGTTCGCCGGTCTCGACGGAGTCGGCCAGCGCACGGACGAAGTCCTGGATATGTTTCGCGTAGCCCGGCTCCAACCGAGCCGTCTCCGTCAACACCGCTTGCAGGAGCGAGCACTGGTTGGCAGTCAGGGGGCTGCCGATCCAGAGGCCATACCAGAGGGGTTCGGTGATCTCGAACGTGGCCCGCATCCGTTGCTCGAGGCCCAAACCGCGGATCGATTCCCAGAGGACGTCCTCGATGGGCTGATACCCCGGTGGGAGCCAGAGGCCGCCACCGCGATGACCATCGGCACCGAGGGACCATTGAACCGTTTGCAGGGTGTCCGCCATGGGAGATCCAATGTCGGGCTCAGGTAACCAAACGCAAACAGGCCGAGGGAACGAGACGGATAAACCTTATCTTGCGGGCCGAATTCAACCGTTCATCATCGGATCGACGGATCCGAGAAAAACGGCGGATCGCTTCCATCGCTGGGGACGATCCGCCGTGTCTTCCTCCCGGCCCCAACGTCGCAGCCGACATGGAAAAAGGGCCGGCCGGATGCTCCGGACTGGTCCCGGCTCTCGCGACGAACCGGCGGGGTCGCGCGCGTTCGTGATCGGGAGGAATCCCCCGATCGGCCGCCGGTTCACCCGCATCACCACGCCGGTCGTCCATCGGCATGTGCAATTCTGAAAGAATTACGACTCGGCGACGATACGCAGCCGCACCACCGCGGCCAGCCGGTCGTGGCTCGCGTCGCCTCTCCAGATCGGCGAACGGCGATCACTTGGGGGTGGTGATCGTCAGTTCGACCTTCCCGTCGTTCGCGATCGTGACGCCGCCGTCCGGGACGACAATCGCAACGTGGTGACCGGCCTTGAGCGTGTGTTTCACGACCAAGGGGTGGGTGTGAAACGCGATCGTGTAGTCCCCTTCGTGTTTCGAAATGATTCTGGACCTCGTCCTTGTCGCCCTGCTGTAGATCGAGCGACTTCCCTGGATGCAAGACGTGATTCATGACCAACTCCTTTGCAGGTTTTGGCCCGGATTCCTCCGCCTCGTACCGGGGCGTGGTAAGGCGGTCCCGGGCTGCGTTCAACTAGCGAGATGTGACGCCCCACGACATTCTAACGGCTCGAAGGGCGAGATTGTACACAGTGGACCCCCGGCTCATGTTTCGCAAGATGAGGTGGTTGCTCGCATCTCACGACGATCCGCAACTCAAGGATCAAGGGCGTTCAAGGAATTAACCGACGTACCCCTAAACTGAAGTTCGGATGGATTGATTTGTGGTCTCGGTCGTCTACGACCTGGACGAGACGCGTGCCCTCGCGCCGGGCGGCTCCAGGATCAATAGGGCATCTTCCCAGCCTCCGGTGTCGTGAACCGCTGCACGCCGGTGTTCGGAATCTCGCCAATGGGCAGGGATTCACCCGTCCGTGGGTTGATCCAGGATGCGCCGGCGTGGCTTCCTCCGGTGAACTTGCTCCGGTCGATGGCGAAGGTGGCCTTGTCGCCCAGATAGACCAAGAGCCATCTTCCATCCTTGTGCCGCGCGGCCAGATGCAGCACGGTTCCATGGGTCTCGCCGCCGCCGGCGAGAATGCTCTGGTCCGGCACCAGGTGCCACCACTTCGGACGCGCCTCGAAGACCTTCCGGAGGATCCCCATCTGGACCGCACCTGGGGCATCCAGTGCCTGTTTCCATGTGGGCAGCACTCGCCAAAGTGTTATTGTACCCACAGGTGTGATGAGCACCGGCGAAGGAAGAATAATAGGCCGGCCGCCGATCGGTTTTCATGGGACTCAGTGCGGTGCGGTCGATCGTGGCTCACGGCGACCCTCTTCAATGCCGCCGCTGACACGAGCGTACTGCACCTCGCGCGACTCATCAAGATACTGATTTTGCTTGTGTCTTCGCCGCTCCGGGATGTTACGATGCTCAAGGGCACGACATCGCGAAGCGACTTGATGCGTTCGACTGGAATCACCCGATAACGAGAGGGCACAGTCTTGGAGCGATCCGAAACGGCGGAGAGTGGGATCAAGCCGGAGAGCGCTCTCACGCGCGAAGTCCGTCATGAGTACACGCAGAACTGGCCCCGGATCCTGGAGCACCTGGGTGCCTCGCTGCTGGTCTCGACGTACCAGGCGGGCAAGGTGGTTGCCGTGGGGGTCGGCCCGGATGGATTGGAGTTGTCCTACCACAACTTCGAGAGGGCCATGGGGATGGCGGTGCGCGCCGGGCGGGTGGCGGTGGGAGCCCGAGCGGCCATCTGGTTCTTGAGGGACGACCCCGAGATCGCGCGGCGGATCGAGCCGGCCGGCCAGCACGAGGCGTGTTTCCTGGCGCAATCGGCGCATTTCACTGGGGACATCCAGGCGCACGAGCTAGCGTGGTTGGGGGACGAGCTCTGGGTGGTCAACACGGGCTTCTCGTGCCTGGCCACGCTCGATGATCGGCACAGCTTCGTGCCTCGCTGGAAGCCGAAGTTCATCTCGGCGCTCGCCGCCGAGGATCGCTGCCACTTGAATGGCCTGGCGTGCGCCGAGGGGCGCGCCAAGCTGGTCACGGCCCTCGGCGAGACCAATGATGCGGGGGGCTGGCGGCAGTCCAAGGCGACGTCGGGGTGCCTGATCGACGTGGAGAGCGGCGAGACCTTGGTCCGCGGGCTGGCCATGCCGCACTCGCCCCGCATCCACGCGGGTCGGACCTGGCTGCTCAATTCCGGCCGCGGCCAACTGGTCGTCGCCGACCTCGCCCAAGGCCGGGTTACGACCGTCACCGAGCTCCCCGGCTATACCCGCGGCCTGGCGATGCTCTCCACCTTCGCGTTCGTCGGCCTGTCGCGGATCCGCGAGACCTCGACCTTCGGCGGCCTGCCCATCGCCGAGAACCGCGAGTCGCTCAAGTGCGGGGTCGCCGTCGTCGACCTCAACTCCGGCCGCCAGATGGCCCTCCTGGAGTTCCACACCGGTGTCGAGGAGATCTTCGACATCCAGCTCCTGCCGGGAATCCGGTCCCCCGTCCTGTCGGGCCCTCATCCTCACCTCGACGGGAAACCCCCGATCTGGACCGTCCCCGCCTCGGCCCGATCATTCTGACAGGTCGTCGGGATTCCCGGATGACGGAGAGGGTGAAATGGATGACGAGCGTGCCCCGGACAACCGGCCTACGGGTCCGCGGCGATGGATACTGACAGCCCTGGCCGTCGTCATGGCCGGGGCCTGCCTCTGGGACATGGCGGCGCGGTGGATGGCCCCGAAGCCGGGCGCGACTGAGATGCCGCCCGGGGATCTCCCCCTTTCCAGTCCCTATCGGAATACGATCCCGGGCGTGGCCTATGTCGGTGACGAGGTTTGCGCGCTGTCATGGCGAGATCGCGCGGACTTATCGCCAGCACCCGATGGGGCAGTCGATGTCGTCCCCGGCCGAGTCCAAGGTCGCGGCCAATGGGGTGGTCTTCCAGGTCGCCGACCTGGTCTATTCCGTCCTGCGGCGGGATGGGCA
Source organism: uncultured Planctomycetota bacterium (assembly GCA_963845755.1). GTDB lineage: Bacteria > Planctomycetota > Planctomycetia > Isosphaerales > Isosphaeraceae > CAWJTV01. The sequence continues at coordinate 70,529 of CAWJTV010000027.1, read as the reverse complement.
CATGTTCCATCGGGAGGAGAAGCACGATGACAAGGGGCGGACGATCGCCGCGAGCCAGGAGGAAGTCCGTTACGTACTCGGCTCGGGACGACGCGGGCTGGCCTTCCTGGTTGGAAAAAAGGATGGCCTCTACCAATCGCCGATCTCCTGGTACGCCCAGGAACGACGCTGGGCGCTTTCGCCTCGTTATGAGATCATGAACGTCCATTTCGACCGGCCGATCATCGCGGGCTGCCTCTTCTGCCACGCCAATCGATTCGACATGAACGAGGGACGGCCGCCGGTGTTCCATGGCCTGTCGATCGGCTGCGAGCGTTGCCACGGGCCGGGCGAGTTACACGCCCGTCGGCCGGAGGTGGTTCAGGGCCGAGACTGGACGATCGTCAATCCCGCCGATCTGGAGCCGCGCTCCCTGCGCGAGTCGGTCTGCGAGCAATGCCATTTGCAGGGGACGAAGCGACAGGACCAGCCCGGCCAAACCGCATTCGACTACCGCCCTGGGCTCCCGTTCGACCGGTTCGTGCGGGTACCCGAGGCGCGGGGCGATCCGATTCCCTCGCGTCAGGCGGTCGGGCACGTCAAGCAGATGCACCTGAGCCGTTGCTACCGAGAGAGCGGGGGCGAGCTGGGGTGCATCTCCTGCCACGACCCGCACCGGCTTCCGGATGCCGGGGAACGCGTCGCCTATTATCGAGGCCGATGCCTGGAGTGTCACGCCGAGCACGGCTGCACCTTGCCCCGCGCCCAGCGACTGGCCCGGCGGCCCGACGACGACTGCACCGCCTGCCACATGCCCCAAGGGCAGGCTGCGGATATCGCCCACACGGCGATCACGCTCCACACGATCCCGCGGAACATCCGGGCGAGACCCTGATCGCACCGTACTCGGCAGGGCACGCGGAGACCTCGAAGTCCGGCCGGCGGCGTCCCTCCACCGTTCGACTCATCGCCCGATCCGCGACCAGCTTCGTCGGCAGACCAGGGGGGTCTCCCGGCGGAGCCATCGCTTGAGATCGTCGGCGAACTGCTGACAATCGGAGTAGCGGCGGTCGGGTCGCTTGGCCAGGGCCTTCACGCAGATGGCGGCCAGGGTTCGCGGGATCTTGGGGGCGACGGAGCGGGGTGAGGGCGGGTCGTGATGGATCGCGTGGAACAGGACATACGACGGGGGACCGACGAAGGGCGGCCGGCCGCAGATCAGCTCATAGAAGACGACACCGAGGCTGTACTGATCGCTCGCCGGCAGGACATCGACACGCCCCGCTTGCGCCTGCTCGGGGGCGATGTAGGCGGGGGTGCCGAGGATGGTGCCCGGCGGGACCGGGACCTCGTCGGAGTCGGGGCGATAGGCGATGCCGAAATCCATCAGGTAGACGTCACCGCTGGCGTCGAGACGGACGTTGGCCGGCTTGACATCCCGATGCACGATCCCCTGGGCGTGGGCATAGGCCAGCGCCTCGGCCAATTCGACGACGATCTCCGCCGCGCGACGGAACGGCAACGAATCTTCCGCCAGGCGCTCGGACAGGCTTTGGCCCTCGATCAGGGCCATGGCGATGTAGTGCCGATCGCCGGCCCGGCCCGCCTCGTAGACCGGCACGATCCGGGGATGCCTCAGCCGCGCCTGGGCCCGGGCCTCGCCCAGGAACCGCTCGAGCGACTTGGCCGTCCTGAGCACCCCCTGGCGCGGCACCTTCAGCGCCACGTCCCGGTCGAGGATCGCGTCGTAGGCGCGGTAGACCGTGGCGTGCTGGCCCTCGCCCAGGACGCCCAGGACCCGGAACCGCCCGAACTGCTGCCCCTCGTCCGATCCGATCCCCCCCGACGCACTCGCCGCCGACGCAGAGCCGGAACCGAAAATCGTCGAGCCTCTCGAGGACCGAAGGACCCGCGATGCGCCGCTCCACGCCGAGACCAGGCTCCCGGAGCGCGAGAACGGCTCCACGACCACCTCACCGCTCTCGTCGAACCCGAGATCGGGATCGGACCCGAGTCCATACGCGCTCTCCTCCTCGAGGCCGAGCGCGCCGATCCGTATCTCATCACTCTCCAACCCCGAGCGATCGTCGTCCCAGCCGCCGAAGCCGGCCCCCACTGCGGCCGGGATCATCCGGCCCCGGGCGATGGCCCGGCTCGTCCGGAAGTTGCCATCCCGCGAGCCGGCGCCGGGACGCAACGACGGCCGGATGATCGCCGTCCAGCCCGAGTCCGCCGCGGCCGCGGGTGCGGTCGGCAGTTTCGTCAGGCAGCGAGGACATCGGAAAATCCGGCCCAGCGGATCGTCGACGAGTTGCGAGACGCAGCCGCAGGACGTGTTGGGACATCGTGTAGTTGTCGCCATCGGGAGCCCCCTTCCTCCTTGTCGCCGATTCCGCCGGGCCTCAATGCCATGCGGGGCCTCATCAGCCCTTCCGCGTTCACCATGTCAATGCCATACGCCAACCGTCGAGCCTTCCTGTTACGATCCAACGCGAGAGCCGACCCGCGCAAGAGTCGCTCCGCTCTTCGTCCCGCTCGCCGCTAATTGTCCTCGCAGAAGATGCGATGGATGGAGTAACACAGCCATTCCGCGCGTGCGCAAGTTTATCGACAATGGTATTGCTATAACGTATCGTCCGTCATACGCAAATCCATTTGTGCCGGAAAATCGGGGACGGACGGCGCCCACGCCCGCACAACGCGCGCCTCCCCATCGATTTCCCGAACCTACCCAGGACACGCCCGTCGCACGATCGGCACGCCGGGCAACCCTCTCCGCCCGGCGTGCCGGACCTGATAGAGTAGTCCCGTGGGATTGGGCGAGTTCCCCGATGGTGGTGTCCGTCTTCGGGGGCGGCCGACGGCCGACTGGTTGGATTGATCGAGACACGTGATGATGAAGTCCATCCTGGATGAAATCGTGGCGTCCAAGCGTCAGGAAGTGGCCACGGCGCGACGGCGATTCCCGCTGGAGGAGCTCGAGGCGCAAGCCGCAACGGCCCCACCGGTCCGTGACTTCCGCGCGGCGCTGGAGGGTCCCGGCCCGATCCAATTGATTGCCGAGGTGAAGAAGGCCAGTCCCTCGGCCCAGGTCATCCGGGCCGATTTCGACCCGGTGGCCATCGCGCGGATCTACCAGGAGCGCGGCGCCGCGTGCATAAGCATACTGACCGACGCGCCGTATTTCCAGGGACATCTGGCGCACCTGGCGCGGGTCCGGGCCTCGGTCGCGATCCCGCTCTTGCGCAAGGATTTCATGATCGACGATTACCAGGTGGTCGAGGCGCGGCTGGCCGGCGCCGACGCCATCCTCCTGATCGCCGAAATCCTCGACGACGCGCAACTGGTTCGCTTGCGGGAACAGGCCCGGCGCCTGGGGATGGCGGCCCTGGTCGAATTCCACGACCCGGCCAACCTGCCCCGCGTCCTGGCCTCCGGCGCCGACCTGGTCGGGATCAACAACCGCGACTTGAAGTCGTTTGCCACCGACCTGGACCACACCCTGCGGCTCCGCGACCGGATCCCGCCCGAGGTCGTCCTGGTCAGCGAGAGCGGCATCCGCACGCGGGCCGACGTCGAGCGCCTCGAAGCCGCCGGCATCTCGGCCATCCTCGTCGGCGAGACCTTGATGCGCTCAGCCGACATCGGGCTGGCTGTCGAGCGGCTGCTGGGGTTGGTTCCTTGATGCCCTGGCCACCCTGTACGCGCGGGACGATCTGCGTTGTCGCGGCTCAAGGATGGAGCCGGAGCCACTCCGGCTCGCCATCTTGCAAGAGATGAATTTGCAACTGAGGCCGGGATTTCCGCAGCGCTCTGATTGCGGGCGTCGTCGCCTGGTTCCCATCGATGACCAGCCCGGTCAGGTGTTTCATCTGGACCAGTTGCCGCAAGCCGGCGTCGGTGACCCGCGTCTCGGCGATGTTCAACGTCGCCAGGGACCGGAGGCCAGCGAGATGTTTCAGGCCGGTATCGGTCACATCTGTCTTGTAGAGGTTCACGTGGGCCAGCGACGGGGTCTTGGCGAGGTCTACCAGGCCCGCGTCCGTGACCTTCGTGGAGGCCAGGCCGAGCCTTGTCAACGAGACGAGGCCATCCAGGTGCGCCAGGCCGCGATCCGTGACCCCCGTGTTATTTGAGGTAGAGGACCATCAACGATGTTACGCCGGCCAGCCTGGATAGCCCGGCATCGGTGATGTGCGTTCCTTCCAGGTCGAGGTGATTCAATCGCGTCAGGTTCCGAAGATGTTTCAGGCCGGCATCCGTGATCGGCGTGTGCCCGAGGTTCAAACTCTTCAGCCCGGTGAACCCGGCGACCGGAGCCAGTCCGGCATCCGTGATCCGGGTGCCCTGGAGCTCCAGGTTACTCAGGCCGGTCAGATGAGCGATCGGGGTCAGCTCCTCGACCCGGGCCCCGCGCAGCTTGAGGTCGAGCAGGTGCGTCATGCCACGGTCGCCTCTCGAGCTGCTCCTCCACGACACCGCCCTCCCGAGAGGGTTATCCACGCAGCATCCGCAGCCTTTCACCGATTTTATTCGGAGCCGATGCGAGGTTCCATCGGGTGGACACGACGTTCCGGACTTCACGGAGATCATCCACGGAACCAGGAGCCACGCTGTGAACGGCTCCTGAACCGGAATGCCGATCGTTACCCGGAACCGCATCCGGACCGCCGCGTTCGATAGGCCCTGGTCATCGAGGACGCGTCCGTCGTGATCACGCCTGCCCCTTTCTCCTCGACCGGCGCTTCCGCGTCCACATCCGGCGCAGGTCGTCCGGGCTGGCCGCACCCGGAATCGCCTCAAGAACGACATCAAGGAGTTCGTGGTCGCGGAGGTCACGGAGCTCTGGCATCAGGTTCAGACCTTCGTCACCGAACTTCATTTGCAAGCAGACTTCAATGCCTCTAAGCAGACAGTGCTCCATGGCGACGCGGTCCGCAATTGTAATGAACGGCATCTGCTTCTCCAGTTGGTACGCAGTGAATTCTTGCCAAAAATTCTGTTCCCGACCCTCGGGCAGATCCATGATCCAGTCGATGAATCGGAACACCTGCCGCACGTCCTCCGGATTCATCCCGCGCTCGTACAGCCCCTTGACCAGCCGCAGTTTCCAGGCATGTCGGTCGGCTGTTGACCGCCGCGTCTCGAGGGTCTTGAGGTGGGCCAGCACCACCATCGCGAACGGGTTCGGATCGGCCTCCAGCACCTGCCAGCGAGGCGCGTAGTCCAGGAGCTTGACAATCGGAAACTCCGTGCCGGTGCGGAAGCCCCAGCGGCTGTACCCGAACTGGTTCGGCCGCCAGTCGGGATCATCGTCGGCCAGGATCGCCAGACTGATCACCTCGCGATCATAACGGTCGAAGATGCGGTGGTTGTAGACGTGCATCCGCCTGGGAAAGTCGCCCTCCTTCCAGGTCTGCACCTCCACATGGATCAGCAACCACCGTTCCTCTCCACTCCTGAGCCACACCTTGACCAGCTTGTCGACGTCAGCGCCGGCCCTGTTTCGACTGGCGCACGATCGGTTGCAGCTCCTTGTCCAGCATCTCGTATCCGCGAGTCCAGTCGATCTCGGCGTGGGCCTGCGGAAAGAAGAAGGCCATGCACTGCTCGAAGTATCGATCCAGCGCCTCCTTCCATGGGCTATCATAATCGGTCGCGCGTTCCCCTGGCACTCTCGCCCGGCCGGCCGTTCCGCGACTCCGTTTACGCGCCATTAGCCGTCTCCCGACGCCGCGCCTTGTCGATCAGCATCAAGTTCCGCACGTAGATGAACATCCCCATCGACTGACCGACGATGATCACCGGGTCGCGTCGGGAGATCGCGTAGGACAACAGTGCCGCGCCGCCCAGCAGGCTCAGCCACCAGAACGCCACGGGCACCACCGCATCGCGCTGTTTCTCTGAGACGATCCACTGGACCAGGAACCGCGCCGTGAAAAAACCCTGACCCAGAAAGCCGATCGTCAGCCAGAACGCCGGATACGACACGTGTCAGTCCTCCGGGTAACAGGCCCCGACAAAAGGGGGACTGCCTCCGCGTCTTGGAGGTGCCTGTCCCTCTTCTGTCGGGGTGGCATCCGCCTTATGGGCATCCCATGCCTGGACCACCTGATACCGCAATGGCCGGCGCAACAGCCAGACGACCCCGAGCAAGTCCACGACCACCTGGATCGACCGGTTCCACAGGTTGTAGTGCGACCGGCCGTGCGGACGGGACCGGTGGCCGACCGGCACCTGGACCAGCCGGCATCCCTCCCGCAACAACAGCGGACCGAAGAACCGATGGACGCCCCGGAACCCCGGCAGCCGCAACGCCACCGCACGGGGGAAGATCCGGACCGAACAGCCCGTGTCGCGGATCGACTGGCCCAACAATCCGTTGCGCACCCGGTTCGCCCATCGGCTGATCATCCGCCTGGACCAGACATCATGGCGCTTCACCCGCCAGCCCAGAACGGCGTCGTGGCCGGGCAGGGCCTCCCAGAGCCGCACCAGGTCGGCCGGGTCGTTCTGCAAGTCGGCGTCGAGCGTCGCGATCCAGTCGCCCCGCGCCGCCCGAATCCCGGCGAATGTCGCCGAGGACTGGCCGACTCCGTCCGCCAGCACCAGAACCCTCAGCTCGCGATAATCGAGAGCCAGGGCCCTCAAGACCTCCGGAGTCCGGTCGGTTGACGCGTCGTTGACGATGATGATCTCGAACCCGGCCAACCCATGTGGACCCTCGCCCGAGCACCGCAGTGCCCGGGCGATCTCCTTGACCAGTTGCGGCAGGCTCGCCGCCTCGTTCTTCGCCGGCACCACGACCGTCAGGAACGACGGCGCGGTCTCCGGACCTGCCCGCGCGATCTCCCAGGCGGCCTCGACCCGATCCGATTCGGCTCCCGACCCCGCCCGAATCGCATGACCCTGACCCATGGGTCCTCGCTGGTGGGCCGGGTCGTAGCGCAGCGTGGACATGCCCGGCCTCCTTGCCGCGCAGGTTCGCGCGGGTCTCTCGACCCTGCCGGTCCGCCGACCGAGGGTCTCCATAATGGCGTTCGCGAACAGAGAAATGGAACGAGCATTCTCCCCGGATCGCCGGCGCCGTCCATCCCAAAATCGTTCCGTTCGACGGGGAATCGCTGTTTGCACGATCGCTTGCTCTCTCGCGACATCGAAATCGTTCTGGACAATCCCCGACGTCTGTGCTAGAGCCGTTCCTCGATGGGCCGGAGATCGCCGGACGGAGCCGGCTCCGGGGGTGGGCCACGGCGCGGAGTGGGAAAGGGAAACCCTCCGCGTGTGCGTCGGCCAGCCATCACCGGCCATGCCCCGCCCGCAAGCCGCGCGTCACCTCAAGGATGCTCGCCATGCCCGCCACCGCAAATCGCCCGAGCGCAATCGGGAAGCCAACCCAAATCCTTCCGCTCGACCCGAGCCGTCTCAATCCCAATCCGTTCAGCCTTTCGCTCTACGGCGACCCGTCCGCCGAGATCGACGACCTGCTGCCGAGCATCCGCGAGCACGGAATCCTCGTCCCGCTGGTCGTGGCGCCCGGCCCGAAGCCTGCGCCTGGGAGGTCCTTTCCGGACACCGGCGACTGGCCTTGCGCGGGCCCTGGCTCTGACCGCAGTCCCTTGCGAGGTCCGTCGGCTGTCGCGAGGTGATGCGCGACGATGCGCGATCCTGGAATACAACCGACAGCGCCGCAAGACCTTCAGTCAATTGATGCGCGAAGCGGACGCCCTCGAGGACCTCTGGGGCTCGGAGGCCGGTGCCCGACGTCTGGCGAACCTGCGCAGCCGTCCGGTCGAATCCACCGACTCGTCCGACAGCGCCGAATGTCGGAATTCCGACGATCGCGATGCCGTTGACACGGCCGATCGCGACGGGCCAACCCGCGGCGTCGGCCGGGGGCGGACCGATGTGGCGATCGCGCGCCACCTCGGGATGGGAGGAAAGGACCTCTACCGGCAGGCCCGAGCCATCTGGCGGCTGGCCCGCACGGGCGACGCCCGGGCCCGGAGCGGCGTCGCCCAGCTCGACGCCGGGACCAAGACGATTCACGCCGCGCACAAGGACTTACGCCGCCGCGACCGCTTCAGCGCCGATTTCCGACCCACGCCGTACGACGTCTGGTCGTTCCGCCACGACCGGGCCTTCGGCATCCCCCATCCCGGCTCGATCCCGCCGGCCCTTGTGGCGCACACGCTCCACTACTACACGTCCCCCGGCGCCCTGGTCGTCGACCCGATGGCCGGCGGTGGAACCACGCTCGATGTCTGCGCATCGATGGGCCGACGCTGCCTGGCTTATGACCTCCATCCAACCCGACCCGAAATCCACCCCCACGACGTCCGCCGCGGCCTGCCTCCCGAGGCGACCGGCTGCAACCTCATCTTCTGCGACCCCCCCTACCACACCATGCTCGCCCGACAATACCCCCGCGACGGCATCGCCACCGCCCCCCTCTCCGATTGGATGGCCTTCCTCCATGACCTGGCCCGCCATGCCTTCACCGCCCTCCAACCCGGCGGCTACCTCGCGCTCCTCCTCGCACCCCAGACCGAGAAGGACCTCCCCGCCGGCTTCGGCTACCTCGATCACGCCTTTTTTGGCTACACTGCGGCGACCCGGGCCGGTTTTCTCCCGGAGCGGCGGATCAGTTGCCCGATGGACGGTGCCTATCTCCCCCAGCATGTCCGCCGAGCCCGGAGCGAAGGACGGTTGCTCGGCCAGGTCCGCGACCTGCTCATCATGCGCAAACCATCCCGCATAAGGGATGTTAACCTTGGGGCGGCCTGGTTGTCGGGGGAAATCGCCCCGTTCGATATTGCGTATCCGGGATGAATCGCGCCTTGAGCCTTGCCAGAGGCTGCCATATTGACATCTGCCATTTTGGCGCTGGCCGTCGAACCCATTGCCCAATGACCCGGTAGAGTCGGTGAAACCCACCAAGGACCGGCTGGTCCCGGTGGGTTTTCGGGCCTGGTTCAAACCTGGGTAACACTTGGCGGCGCAAAGGCCGCAGGCCTCTCGCCGTAAAAGCCTGCTCTGAAATGGCTTGTAGTGCGCAAACCCGGCCACACTTCGCAAAAAGTGTTACCCTGGAGCCGAGCGATCTGAACCACGCCGGTTTTCGCCCAACCTTAGAGTTTGTTCCATAAGTCCCCTCCTGAGCCCCGGATGGGGCGGAAGTACGTAGCCAGGGGCGTGAGCCCCTGGACGAGGGAAGGTCCTCCGATCCGGGAAGCCCCGGAGGGGCGACAGATCGTCCAGGGGCTTAGGCCCCTGGCTACGTCCGGTCGCCCCTCTGAGGCTTTTGGAACCGACTCTTACAACGCCCCGATGCCGGTCTCGGCCCGTTCCAAGAACTCAAGGGCCACAGGCCAACTCATAGACCTTGGCGCGCACAAAGGGATTGGAGAGTGTGGGGTTGCGCCGGACGAGCGGTTCGGGGAGCAGTCGGACGGCTCGCTCGACCAGATCGTCGACCTGCGCGGAGGTGAGTTGCTCGATCATGTAGGAGATGGCGGCTTCCTCGGCAGCTTGTTCGGCCGCCTCGCGGGATTGTTGCTCCCGGTTGGAGACCTTCTGGAGCTGAACTTCCAGCTCACGCCGGCGGTTTTCCAGCCGGCTGGCGACCTGAGGCAAGAGGTCGTATCCGTCCTCGATGCCCGTTCGGATGTAGCCGGGCCCGTTCTGAAGTTTGCCCTGACTTTGAAGATACAACGCGTTCAGCAGCACCTTGGCCACGGCCTCCGGATCTTTCTGGGCGACAAGCCGCTGCGCCAACTGGCCGGGGATTCCCTGGTTCGTCAGCAGTTCTTGCAGATCTACAGCAACAAGAAGACGACCCTCGGCGGTCAGCCGGAACGGAGTTCCCGGAATCGGGATCGATGCTGTCTGGCTCTCTTTTGATAGAAAGTCTTGTTCGGGCCTACTCGTGGGGCCTGCGGGGCCGAGCGATTGGGCCGCGACTGGTCCAGATTCTGGACCACTTGAAGGGAACACCTCTAAAGATTTTGGGACAGTTTCTGGGGGTAGGTCTAAAATCTTTGGACCAGTGCCCGCCTGTTTTTCAGACCTCGGTTCGGCCGGCGGCGACTTGGAGCGTGTGGGGCGTTGGGGCGCCTCGCCACGGAGGATCTTGTATGCAGTTGACCGACCCTTCGCCTTGCTGGTGGCCAGCAGCCCCACACCGGTCAGGTGCTCGATGGCTGCCAGCACCGTCTGCCGGCTCAGGCCGGCCTGCCGGGCGATCGTCCGGATGCTGGGATAAGCCCAGTCGGTCCCGAAGTCGGAATACAGCCCGATCACCAGGTAGACCTTGATCGCCGAGCCCCCCAACGTCTTGAACGCCTCGGAGCGAAGCAAGTCGTGCTCGACTCGGAAGAAGTAGTTCATTGCTTTAGTAGGCAGTAGGCAGTAGGCCGTGGGCAGTGAAGAGCACTGGCCACGGACCACTGTTGACGGTTGCCGACCCTCTGTGCTTGTTCGCCTTCGATGTCCGCACGAACGAATGGGGGTTCACTGTCATCGCTGCCTACTGCCTACTGGGAAGGTAATAGGTCTTCACCTTGCCGGGCTGATGAGTGGTCGAGACGACCAGGCCGAGGTCCTCGAGTCGAGCCAGCGAGTCGATGATGGTCGGGCAGGACAACTGGGTGCGCCGCATGAGGCCGTTGAGGCTGATCGATACGCTCTGGTCGGGGAGGCCGCCGCACGCCTCGATGATGGCCAGATAGACCTTGATGGCCTCGCCACGGATTCGAGCCAGATAGCCCCGGTCGAAAAGGACCGTCTTGACCCAATCGTTCTGCATGGTTTTTGGGAGGGTGGCGGTCATATTGGGGTGCACTCCCAGGAGGTGCCTTGGGGACGAGAGGGAATCCCAGTTCAGGAACGGGCGCTGGCCCGCCGAGGCCCGAATGCCTCGCGACCCGAACATCCACCAATCCGGTTCGGTCGGGTCTTCGTCGGGGCGGGACCGGGTCTCACCGTGGCTGGGATTGGCCGACCTAATGCCCTTTTCCCGATTTCATCGACGTTTGATGGCACGAACTTCATGCAAAGGGAAGGTGGCGGAAATCCTTGTCATACCATCAGTTCAGACCGACAAAATCCGCAGGCCCATCGGCCGGCGTCCCGATTTTCGCTAATTCTTCGGGGCAGGGAGTTGACTGCCGCGATTCTTGAGGTAGTATTGCTCTTGCCTCACGACCAAAACCGTAGGTCGAACGACGGCCGGGGTGGGTTGCTCAAAAGCAACCTTGCACCGGCCGATGGCGTCGGTGGAAGTTGATGAGGCAAGACGATCGCAGTTGAAGAGACCTTCGAACCTTTTCACGAGGTCGGACGTCTATCAGCAGACCGATCGTTCGATTCGATTCTTTGACAATTCGGTTGATGGCATTTAGTCAGCCAAAAGAGAACGAGACGAAGATAAGAATTCGTCGCGTCATGAACCCTTGAGGGAAGCCGGCGTGCGAGGACTCGTCCGGAAACGCCCGGCCTGGGTGGTCCCCAGGTTAGCAGGCGTCGGGATGGCTCGCAAGGACCGGCACACGTTCTTCGTTGGCGGCGAGGTGGATGGCTAGGAATCGGGATGGCTCTCGCGAGCGGCCCGGTGATAGGTCGTCGGCCTGGCCACCGTTACGAGGAGCGAAGTGCGACCAGTTTTTTTCCTCAACCCTTGGGGTGGGGACCGGCCAACGGATGGACCAGGCCCGAGAAATCGGGCCGACCAGTCCAACCGGAGACCGACTCATTTATGAAGGGTTTGATCCTGGCTCAGAATGAACGTTGGCGGCGTGGATTAGGCATGCAAGTCGAACGGGTCCGGTCTTCGGATCGGGCCAGTGGCGCAAGGGTGAGTAATGCGACGGTAACCAACCCCATGGTTGGGCATAGCCGCGGGAAACTGCGGGTAATACCCAGCGATGTTCGCGGGGGGCATCCCCTGGGAACCAAAGTTCCAACGCCGTGGGACGGACCGTCGTGGTATTAGGTAGTTGGCGGGGTAATGGCCCACCAAGCCTATGATGCCTACCGGGCGTGCGAGCGCGACCCGGCACACTGGGACTGAGACACTGCCCAGACTCCTACGGGAGGCTGCAGTCGAGAATCTTCGGCAATGGGCGCAAGCCTGACCGAGCGACGCCGCGTGGAGGATGAAGGCCTTCGGGTTGTAAACTCCTGTCGAGGGGGAGGAAGGCGAAAGCTTGACCTATCCCTGGAGGAAGCACGGGCTAAGTTCGTGCCAGCAGCCGCGGTAAGACGAACCGTGCGAACGTTATTCGGAATCACTGGGCTTAAAGCGCGTGTAGGCGGATGGGGACGTCGGTTGCTGAAATCCCCCGGCTCAACCGGGGAAGTGGCGCCGAAACGCCTCGTCTGGAGGGACGTAGGGGGACCTGGAACTTCCGGTGGAGCGGTGAAATGCGTTGAGATCGGAAGGAACGCCCGTGGCGAAAGCGAGGTCCTGGACGTCTACTGACGCTGAGACGCGAAAGCTAGGGGAGCGAACGGGATTAGATACCCCGGTAGTCCTAGCTGTAAACGATGGGCACTGGGTAGGGGGCTCGCCGATGGGCTCTCTGCCGCAGGGAAACCGTGAAGTGCCCCGCCTGGGGAGTATGGTCGCAAGGCTGAAACTCAAAGGAATTGACGGGGGCTCACACAAGCGGTGGAGCATGTGGCTCAATTCGAGGCTACGCGAAGAACCTTATCCTGGGCTTGACATGCACGGATTAGCCGGCGGAAACGTCGGTGACACCGCAAGGTGGAACGTGCACAGGTGCTGCATGGCTGTCGTCAGCTCGTGCCGTGAGGTGTTGGGTTAAGTCCCGTAACGAGCGAAACCCCTGTGGTCAGTTGCCAGCGCGTCAAGGCGGGGACTCTGACCAGACCGCCGGCGTTAAGCCGGAGGAAGGCGGGGACGACGTCAAGTCATCATGGCCCTTATGCCCAGGGCTGCACACGTGCTACAATGGGACGGACAGAGCGTTGCCAGGCCGCAAGGCCGCGCTAATCGCAAAAATCGTCCCCCAGTTCGGATTGCGGGCTGCAACCCGCCCGCATGAAGCCGGAATCGCTAGTAATCGCCGATCAGCACTGCGGCGGTGAATGTGTTCCTGAGCCTTGTACACACCGCCCGTCAAGCCACCAAAGCGGGGGGCATCCGAAGTCGTCGGAGCCGAAAGGCAGGCGCCGAAGATGAAACCCGTGATGGGGACTAAGTCGTAACAAGGTAACCGTAGGGGAACCTGCGGTTGGATCACCTCCTTTCTAAGGATTTCCTTGGAAAACCCGGCCTGAGACGCCTCAAAAACGTCAATAAGGCCGCGTCGGCACCATCCCCCTGTTCTGTTCGAGACTTCCACGCCGGCTTCCCCCGGGGGTTTAACAGACGCGACATCTCGTCCCTGGCTGTCTCATTCGATGAGGATGAAGACAAAGCCAGGGCGAATCTCAAGAAACATCGAGTCAGTTTCGATGAGGCGAGCACCGTTTCAGCGACCCGCTCGCCACGATCTTTGTCGATCACGAACACTCGTAAGACGAGGTTTGTGAAATTCTCGTTGGCCATTCAAACTCTGACCGATTGTTGCTCGTCGGTTTCCTGGAATGCGGGACCAACTTGGTCTGTATCCTCTGTACGACTGCGGAATCGATCAACACTATCCCTGGCACCCTGCCACCGACGGGGAAAAGAGTAAAGACTCGTCAATCAGTGCGAATGGCTTCGCCTAGTGCCATCAACCGCCCAGCGCTGGCCGCGGGACGGGGCCGTGTTTTTCACGGCCTCGCCCCCTGGCCAGTCCAGGGAACGACTGTTTCGTCGGGCCGCTTCATCGCGGACCGCCCAGCAGTTCGAGTTCTTTGTCAATTTGGTGGTTAGTCACACACGAATATCACACACCTTCGTGCGATCCGTGGCCGCAAGGCCGCACGATCTCGCGAGAGGTGAGTGGCACTCTTCACAGTGGCTCGTGACAGGTGGCCAGTGCTCGGTGAAGCAATTCACTCGGCACAATCCACATGGCACAGGCCACATACAGTTTCAAGGTGCAGGTTTCGGGTTGTGAGCTGCAAGTGCGAAGGAATTCACGTTTCTTCCCTTGCCACTTGCGATCTGTGACTTGCAACTGAGGAAAAACGAACCCTTACGGATCACAATCTATGCGGAAGCCCATCCGGCGCCGCGTCGCGAGACGCCGCAACGGGGATCGAGCTTCCGGCAACCCGTCGCTCGTGCAGTCCGATGGTCCTTTGCGGGATTTTCGCGGCGGCCCGATCGGCGTGGTCAAGCTCCTAAGGGCGTGGGGGGGATGCCTAGGCGTCATCAGAATTCGGGCGTGGAAGGCTGCGATAAGTCCGGGGGAGCTGCCCAACGAGCGTCGATCCCGGAATGCCCGAGCAACCCAGGGAACTGAAACATCTCAGTACCTGGAGGAGAAGAAATCAACCGAGACTCCCTCAGTAGCGGCGAGCGAACGGGGACGAGCCTAAACCGGGCGGGACACCGTCCGGGGTTGTGGGGCTGGAGTCGTGGAATGGACAATGCCGAGCCGAAGTCCTTTGGAAAATGGCACCAGAGCGGGTGATAGTCCCGTAGGCACAGGCAACGTCCTCCTATTCAGTACCCAAGTAGGGTCGGGCACGGGAAACCTGGCCTGAATCGGCGGGGACCATCCTGCAAGGCTAAGTACGAGATGACGACCGATAGCGAACCCAGTAGGGCGACCGAACGGTGGGAAGAACCCCGATCAGGGGAGGACACTGAACCTGAAACCCCATGCCTACAAGCGGTGGGAGGGCGTTGAGCGCAAGCTCAGCCTGACCGCGTGCCTTTTGCATAATGATCCGGCGAGTTATCGTGTCCGGCAGGGTTAACCCCTTCAGGGGGGGAGCCATAGCGAAAGCGAGTCTGAATAGGGCGAACAAGTCGGGCGCGATAGACGCGAAACCAGGTGAACTACCCATGGGCAGGTTGAAGCGGCCTTAACCGGCCGTGGAGGACCGAACCCACCAGTGTTGAAAAACTGGGGGAGGACCCGTGGGGAGGAGTCAAAGTCTTATCAAACCTGGAGATAGCTCGTTCTCTCCGAAATGGCTTTAGGGCCAGCCTCGAGACATATGTCAGGGGGGTAGAGCGACGGAATCCGCCCGGGGGCCTTCCCGGCTACCCGTCGGAACCCAACTCCGAATACCCTGACCCGGACCTCGGGAGTCAGAGCGTGGGGGATAAGCTTCACGCTCGAGAGGGAAACAACCCAGACCGCCGACCAAGGCCCCCAAATCGACGCTCAGTGGCAAAGGAAGTGGGATCGCCGTGACAGCCGGGATGTTGGCTTAGAAGCAGCCATCATTTCAAAAGTGCGTAACAGCTTACCGGTCGAGCCATCCCGCGCCGAAAATGACGGGGACTAAGCGTCGTGCCGCAGTCGCGGAACCGAAAGGTTGGTAGGAGAGCGTTGACGTCCGCTGCGAAGCGGCACCGCAAGGAGCCGTGGAGCGTCGTCGAGTGCGCATGCCGGAACGAGTAACGACAAGACGGGTGGGAAGCCCGTCCGCCGAAAGCACAAGGTTTCCTGGGGAAGGTCAATCCGCCCAGGGTTAGTCGGGACCTAAGGCGAGGCCCAAAGGCGTAGCCGATGGACAGGCGGTTAATATTCCGCCACCCCGTGGGAAGGTTAGACCGGCTGGGGACGCCGGACAGATTCGGGTCGGGGAGTTAGAAACCCCCGTGCCGCAAGGCCGACAGCTTGATCTGGAAGCCCGATGACCGTCCGGCCACGAAAAGCCAGCCGGGTACAACTCACGTGGCCCGTACCGCAAACCGACACAGGTGTGCTAGGCGAGTATCCGAAGGCGTTCGGGAGAACCCTCGTGAAGGAACTCGGCAAAATGACCCCGTACCCTCGGTACAAGGGGTGCTCCCTCGCAAGGGGGAGCCGCAGAGAATCGGCTCTAGCGACTGTTTATCAAAAACACAGGACTCTGCCAACTCGCAAGAGGACGTATAGAGTCTGACGCCTGCTCGGTGTCGGTAGGTTAAGGAAGGCGATGACCGAAAGGGTAGTTGCCGACCGAAGCCCCGATAAACGGCGGCCGTAACTATGACGGTCCTAAGGTAGCGAAGTTCCTTGTCGGGTAAGTTCCGACCTGCATGAATGGCGTAACGACTGGAGCACTGTCTCCACGAGGGACCCGGTGAAACTGTAGTCGTGGTGAAGATGCCACGTACCCGCGGTTAGACGGAAAGACCCCGTGAACCTTTACTGCAGGTTGGCACTGGTCCAGCGTTGTTTCTGTGTAGGATAGGTGGGAGGCTTTGAGGCGGGGGCGCCAGCCCTCGCGGAGCCAACGGTGAAATACCACCCTGAAATTGCGTTGGTCCTCACCGGTCCGTAGCCCGGACCGGGACCGTGCTCATCGGGCAGTTTGACTGGGGCGGTCTCCTCCCAAAGAGTAACGGAGGAGCGCCATGGTACCCTCGGCCCGGTCGGCAATCGGGCAACAGGAGCGCAAACGTACAAGGGTGCCTGACTGCGAGACCCATCAGTCGAGCAGAGACGAAAGTCGGCGTTAGTGATCCGGCGGTGCTGGATGGAAAGGCCGTCGCTCAACAGATAAAAGGTACTCCGGGGATAACAGGCTGATCTCCCCCGAGCGTCCCTAGCGGCGGGGAGGTTTGGCACCTCGATGTCGGCTCATCGCATCCTGGGGCTGGAGAAGGTCCCAAGGGTTTGGCTGTTCGCCAATGAAAGCGGTACGCGAGCTGGGTTCAGACCGTCGTGAGACAGGTCGGTCCCTATCTGCCGTGGGCGTAGGAAACTTGAGGAGAGTCTCCCCTAGTACGAGAGGATTGGGGAGGACCGACCTCTGGTGTGCCGGCTGTCCCGCTCGGGGCATCGCCGGGTAGCCAGGTCGGGACAGGATAAGCGCTGAAGGCATCTAAGCGCGAAGCCCCCTCCGAGATGAGGTTTCCAGCAGCTTAGGCTGCGAAGGCTCCTGGAAGACTACCAGGTCGATAGGCCGGGCGTGCACGGCGGGTGACCGCTTCAGCCGACCGGTCCTAACAGCCAAGTAGCTTGACCACCCCGATCGGCTCGCTGCCTCCAAGGCACGGGCGATCGGACAGTGATTGCGTAAGATTTGTTTTGAACTGTAGCGGAAGATTGCCACCGTGATTGCAGTGTGTGGCTGACTCACCGAAAATGCGTCCGGCCTGGCTTGATCGCCGGCCGGCCGCTTTTCCGGCGACTATACTGGCGGGGTCACACCCGTTCCCATTCCGAACACGGCCGTTAAGCCCGCCAGGCCCATGATAGTGCCTTTGGCGCGAAAGTCGGTTATCGCCGGAATCATCTCACAGAGCCGCCCCGGGTCGAGATCCTCGACCCGGGGCGGTTTTGTTTTCCGGAGGGATGTTCCGGTGCGTGATTCGGTTACAATAGCGGAGAGGATAGACTGACCGGAATAGGCAGCCGGAATCGAAAATGCGAGACATGTTCACTATTGAGTTTAGCGAAGCGGTCGCTGAGGACTTGGCGGATCTCCGTGCTTTCGATCGCAAGCGGATTCTGGATCAGATTGACCAGCAGCTTATCCATCAGCCCACGGCGGAGACTCGAAACAAGAAAGAACTCGTCGGATTGGATCCTCCTTGGGAGCATGCGGGACCTGTTTGGGAACTTCGTATTGGCGAATTTCGAGTGTTCTACGCGGTGGATGAAGAGGAACAGCGCGTGGTGGTTCGGGCAATCCGGCACAAACCGCCGCACAAGACGACGGAGGAGATCCTATGAAAACGGTTGCCATGGAAGATGCCACGCTTGATCGCTGTGTCACCGAGGCGCAGCAAGAGCGGGTGATCCTCACGCGCGGTGGCCATCCCATCGCGCTGGTTGTGAGCGTCGATGGGATGGATGAAGAGCAAATTCGCCTCTCCAGCGACCCCGAATTCTGGAAGCTGATGGAGGAACGCCGACGACAGAAAACCATCAGTCGCGAAGAGCTCGAGCGGAGGCTGAGCGGTTGACACACCCTGAGTCGTCTATCGATCGTCAGCCCGACGCAACGGGAAGATGTGTTCGCGGAAACCGGCTTCATCGTCCATAGCGGCGCTGAGATGGTTGGTGTCGAAGAGGTATCGGGCCATCACAGAGATCCCATCTCGCGACGGACGAGTGCATCGGCTTCCGCCAAGATGGCCCGAATCTGTTCGCGCTCACCCGGCTCATATTGAGCCGGTCCCAGGCGATTGAGTTCCTCATACCACTCGTCGAGATCATCGGAAATGGCAGACTCGGCGTCTTCGACGACGACGATGCGACCCTCGGCCCAGTCGCGTGGCAAGGGATCGAGCGGTGCAGGAGCCCATTTTGAACGATGGCACGAATCATGGGAACGCGTCCACCTCTGGCATCTCGTCTCACACCTCTTGACGCCCTGCTCATCCTATCCGGAATCTTTCACGCCAGTCCAGTTCAGGCGAGCCGTCAAGCCCGCTTCTTTCCGCGCGCCCACGCCGAGATCGACTGGACGCGCGGCTAGGACATGCTGGACAAGGAGCTCCAGCCGATCGTCCGCCAGGCCAAGCAGGGCCGGCGTTACGTTCGACAAGCTGGTCAAGGTCTGGCTCAAGGGCGGTGAAGAGCGGTGGCTCCTGATCCACGTGGACGACCCTGAGACTCGGTCGCCAGCTGACCGGAAGTCCTGGAAACTGCGGCTAGTCAAGGGGCTCTACGAGCGCGGGATGGATGCGGAGGACGTGCGGCAGTTGTTACGATTCATTGACTGGATCATGGATCTGCCCCAGGAACTGGAACAGCGTTTCCAGCAAGAGCTCACCGCTTATCAGCAGGAGAAGCACATGCCATTCATCACAATTTTTGAGCGGGTCGGCATGGAGAAGGGCCTGCTTGAAGGCATCGAGGCATGCCTACGAATGAAATTTGGCGAGGAAGGTCTAGAGCTGATGCCAGACCTTCGTGAGCTTCACGACCATGAATTGCTGAGTCGGATTCTGAATGCGATTGAGACAGCGGCCAGCCCGGACGATCTGCGCCGGGTCTGGACGCGAAAGCCGCCGTTCGAAGCGAGAGAGACCGGCTTGAGGGTCGCTCGGACGCTCGATCGGCCAGGGACTCTCACTGTAGCCAGCACGCCGACTGGTCGAACAGGGAGAGACCGTCAGCCACGGTGACCTGAAGAGGGAATTCGGGCCTCGATTGACCCATCTTCCGAAATCGATGGCACCCCCAGAGGATGGACGGCCCGTGACCTCGTCGCGTATCATCTCATCCATCAGGGAGTGAAGACCGAAGAACCGACCGACGCGGCGAGGGATCGATGGCCAAGATCTTCCTCTCCTACCGGCGCCAGGACGCGGCCTACGTGGCCCAATTCCTCTACGATCGGCTTCGCGCTCATTTCGGCCCCGACGCCATCTTCATGGACATCGATGCCATTCCCTTCGGTGTCGACTTTCGCGAGCACATCAAGGCGGCGGTCGACGAGTGCGGCATCCTGCTGGCCGTGATCGGCCGCCACTGGGCGGGCGAGGCCGGTGCTGCCCGTCGGATCGACGATCCGCGCGACTTCGTTCGGATCGAGATCGAATCCGCGCTGGAGCGGAACCTCCCCGTGGTGCCGATCCTGATCGACCACGCCCGGATGCCGGGCGAGGTGGACCTGCCGCCCTCGCTGGCCCGGCTGGCCTACCGCAACGCGCTCGATCTGGATCCGGGACGGGACTTCGACCACAACGTCAACCGGCTCATCCAAGGGATCGAACGCCTGATCCAGCCAGCTCAGCCGCCTCCGTCACAGCCGCAGAAGGAGTTGACCAACTCGATCGGGATGACGCTGACGCTGATCCTGTCCGGCGAGTTCCTGATGGGCTCGGATGAAAGCGATCCGGATGCGTTCGACAATGAATTTCTGGACAAGGCCGCCGGCAAGAAGCAGAAGCATCGGGTGCGGATCAGCCGGCCGTTCTACCTGGGCGTGACCGAGGTGACTCAGGGCCAATACCAGGCCGTGATGGGCGAGAACCCGAGCACATTCAAGGGGTCGGATGACCTGCCGGTTGAAAAGGTCTCCTGGCTGGACGCGGTCAAGTTCTGCAACAAGCTGAGCGAGCGGGAAGGTCGGAAACCTTACTATCGAATCGCGGGCGACACGGTCACCATTGCTGGTGGCAACGGTTACCGTCTGCCCACCGAGGCGGAATGGGAATATGCCTGCCGAGCCGGCCGCTCGACGCGGTATCCCTCCGGTGACGATGAGAACGGGCTGGGAGAGTACGCGTGGTACGAAAAGAACTCCGATAGTAAGACCCACCCGGTCGGTCAGAAGAAACGAAACGAGTGGGGACTCTACGACATGTTGGGGAACGTTTGGGAGTGGTGTTGGGACGGGTATACGGCCGATTATTACAAACAGTCGCCGGTGGACGATCCGCCGGGCGCCGCGCAGGCCGCGCTCCGGGTGATCCGCGGCGGGAGCTGGTTCTACGCCCCCGCCGCGCCCGGTCGGCGAACCGCTGCGGGCACGTGCCGGTGAACCGGTTCAACGACCTGGGGTTCCGCGTGGCCCTAGAGGAGTCTGGCCGCTGAGCTCAAGCGAGGAAACGCCGGCGGGCTCGCGGAGGCCTGGCCGGTGGTGCGGCGGAGCCGCAGGGCGGAGCCCAACCGGCCGGGGCCGGAGCGTGCCCGATGTCGCGCCCGAGCCGGACCGGGTCCAGATAGGGGTGGTGATGTCCAGGCCATTTGACGCGACGCTGCGGAAGCTGATCGAGATGGAGCCGGCGGCGTGGCTTCGCTTTCTGCACATCCCGGTTGCTGATCCCGCGCGGTCAAGGTGATCGACTCGAACCTCTCGACCGTTACCGCCGAGGCCGACAAGGTCCTCTGGGTGGACGATCCCCAGCCCTGGATCGAGCACCTCGAGCTCCAGGCAGGCCGCAACCCCGACTTGCCGGAGGGCGTGCACTGGTACAGCACCATCATCCGACACAGTTTCCAGGTCCCCGTGCATTCGTCGGTCATTTTGTTGCGACCCGTGGTCGATGGTCCGGAGTTGACGGGGGTCTTCGAGCAGCAAGATCGCCACGGGGACATTTACGACACATTCCGCTACAATGTCGTGAGGGTCTGGCAGCAGCCGGTGGAGGAGGTCCTGGTGGCGGGCTTGCCGGTCTTGCCGCTGGCGCCGGTGTCGAATGTCGCGGTCGAGCGAGTTCCCAGCGTACTCCTGGCCATGTCGGATCGGATGGCGCGGGAAACCAACCGGGAGCAGGCGGCGACGTTGTGGAACGCGACCAAGATCCTGATGGGCTTGCGCTACGAGGAAAAGCAGGTCGACGCGATCATCGAGGGGATGTCCGCCATGTTGTTCGGAATTGAAGGGATCGAGGAATCGTCGGTCTATCAGGGTATCCTCCGCAAGGGCGAGGCCAAGGGTTGCGCTGAGGGCCTTGCCGAGGAGGCGAGAGCGACTCTTTTGCGTCAGGGCCGCCGGAAGCTGGGTCCCCCTGAAGAAGGGGTCCAGGCCCAGATCGCGTCCATCGCCGATCTCGGGACCCTGCATGACCTCCAGGACCGCATCGAGGATGTCTCGACCTGGGCCGACCTGCTGGGTTCGCTCAAGGGCTGAGTCCGTTCACTTGGCGAACGCTCGGGGCGTTCCTTAATCGGTGCCCCGGTTCACTTCGAGGATTGCGATGCCCTCGCCCTTCCCAGGCATGGACCCCTACCTGGAGAACCCGGAGATCTTTCCGGACTTCCACGACAGTTTCATCACCTACTTGCGGGAAGCGATTCAGGCGAGTCTACCAGCCCCTACTTCGCGGCGCTGGGCCGTCGGATCTGGATCGAGCTCTCAGGCGCTCGATTGGCCCCGACGTGGAGGTGCGGTGCGCGCGGTCCACCACATCGCAAGCCGGAGGTCGTCGGTCGGTGGCCGTCGCCAATGCACCCGCGGCCCAGCCTGTCGCGATCAAGGTCGCTCACGACGAGATCCGCGAGCCCTTCGTCGAGATCTACGCGGAGCGGCGAAGGCAAGCGACTGGTCACCTCCATCGAGGTCCTCAGCCTCTCGAACAAGACGCCCGGCGAACAGGGGCGCGACCTCTACAAGCGCAAGCAGAACGAGATCCTCGCGAGCCAGGTCCACCTGATCGAGTTCGACTTCCTGCGCAGCGGCGAGCACACGACGGCCGTCCCGCTCGACGCGGCACGCGAGGCGTGCGGCCCGTTCGATTATCACATTTCCGTCCGGCCTTTCGACGACCTCGAAACGGTCTTCGTCTACCCGATCCGACTGGAGGATCGCCTGCCGGCGGTCGAGATCCCACTCTTGCCCGGCGACCCTTCGGTGACGCTCGACCTCCAGTCCGTCTTCGACCGCTGCTACGATGCCGGACCGTACGCGCGCGAGATCCGTTACGGCGAGGACGCCATGATCCCTCCGCTCCGACCCGATCAGGCCGCCTGGGCCGAGACGATCGTGGCCGCAGCACAGGGCTGAGCGATGCGATCGGGTCGAGCCAATATGGACAATCGAACAACTTCCCCAGGTGCTGGACGCCCCGAGACGTCGTCGCGTATCATCCATCAGGGAGTGAAGACCGAAGAAACGATGCGGTGAGGGATCGATGGCCAGGATCTTCCTCTCCTACCGGCGCCAGGATTCGGCCTACGTGGCCCAATT
The DNA here is from genome assembly GCA_963845755.1 of uncultured Planctomycetota bacterium. GTDB lineage: Bacteria > Planctomycetota > Planctomycetia > Isosphaerales > Isosphaeraceae > CAWJTV01. The sequence goes on along the minus strand of CAWJTV010000027.1, from coordinate 47,843 downwards.
CCTCTACGATCGCCTGCGCGCTCATTTCGGCCCCGACGCCATCTTCATGGACATCGATGCCATTCCCTTCGGTGTCGACTTTCGCGAGCACATCAAGGCGGCGGTCGACGAGTGCGGCATCCTGCTGGCCGTGATCGGCCGCCACTGGGCCGGCGAGGCCGGTGCTGCCCGTCGGATCGACGATCCGCGCGACTTCGTCCGGATCGAGATCGAATCGGCGCTGGAACGGAACCTGCCCGTGGTGCCGATCCTGATCGACCACGCCCGGATGCCGGGCGAGGCGGAGCTGCCGCCCTCGCTGGCCGGGCTAGCCTACCGCAACGCACTCAATCTGGATCCGGGACGGGACTTCGATAACAACATCAACCGGCTCATCAAAGGGATTGAGCGCCTGTTCCAGCCACACCAGCCACGTGCGCCACAGCCGAAGGAGTGGACGAACTCGATCGGGATGAAGCTGGCCTTGATCCCGGCCGGTGAGTTCCTGATGGGCTCGGATGAAAGCGACCCAGACGCGTACGACGATGAGTTTGTAGACAAGGCCGCCGGCAAGATGCAGAAGCATCGGGTGCGGATCACCCGGCCGTTCTACCTGGGCGTGACCGAGGTGACCCGCGGCCAGTTCCGCCGGTTCGTGGACGAGGCCGGCTACCAGACCGAGGCGGAGAAGAAAGATAGCAAGGGGGGGTATGGTTGGAATGAGGCGACGAAGCAGTTCGAGCAGGATCCGAAGTTTACCTGGCAAAACGCAGGATTCGAGCAGACCGACGACCATCCGGTGGTCAACGTGAGCTGGAACGACGCGCAGGCATTCGTTGCCTGGCTGAGCCGGAAGGAGGGGAAGACCTACCGGCTGCCGACGGAGGCGGAATGGGAATATGCCTGCCGAGCGGGGACGACGACCCGCTACGTCTTCGGCGACGACCCCGAGGGCATGGCGGCGTTCGGGAACATTGCCGATGGGACGTTGAAGGAGAAGTATCCGAACTGGCAGTGGGCGACGATCGCGGCGCGGGACGGCTACGTCTACACGGCCCCGGTAGGCCGCTACAAGTCGAACAAATGGGGCCTGTTTGACATGCACGGAAATGTCTACGAGTGGTGTTCGGATGGGTATGCGGCCGATTATTACAAGGAGTCGCCGGTGGACGATCCGCCGGGTGCCACGCAGGCCGCGTGCCGGGTCGTCCGCGGCGGGAGCTGGATCAACAACCCCCGCTTCGCCCGGTCGGCGTACCGCATCAGGAACGTGCCGGGGAACCGGGGCAGCTACCTGGGGTTCCGCGTGGCCCTAGAAGAGTCTGGTCGCTGAGCTCAAGCGAGGGAAACGACGCCGGGCTCGCGGAGGCCTGGGCGGTGGTGCGGCGGAGCCGCAGGGCGGAGCCCAACCGGACGGGGCCGGAGCGTGCCCGGCGCCGCGCCCCGGCCGGACCGGACCCCGAGAGTGGCCGTGATGTCCAGGCCGCCAAGAAGCGGGTCTGCGCCGACGCCGGACGTGAAATGGAAAAGATCTTCGGACACGCGCCATGGCGAAACGGAAATCGATGTCGGGAAAGACCGGCGGGCGAAGCGCGCCGAGACGACCCAGGATCGACTATGATAGTCCGTGGAAAGAGGCGCTGGATCGTTATTTCCAGCATTGCCTGGCCTTCTTCTTCCCGCAGGCTTATGCCGAGATCGACTGGGCGCGCGGATATGAGATGCTGGACAAAGAGCTGCAACCGATCGTCCGCCAGGCCAAACGGGGCCGGCGTTACGTGGACAAGTTGGTCAAGGTGTGGCTCAAGAGCGGCGAAGAGCGGTGGATCCTGATCCATGTCGAGGTGCAGGCCGGGAAGGAGCGCGACTTTCCCAAGCGGATGTACGTCTACAACCATCGGATCTTCGACCGTTATGATCGTGAGGTGATTAGCCTGGCGATCCTGGCCGACGACGATCCTGACTGGCGGCCCAGCCAGTTCGGATACAGCCGCTGGGGCTTCCGCACCGGCACGGAGTTTCCTTTTGTCAAGCTGCTGGACTACGCGCCTCGTGTTCAGGAGTTGGAGGCCGATCCGAATCCGTTCGCCATGGTGGTGTTGGCGCACCTCAAGACCCTGGAGACCCGTCGGTCGCCAGACGATCGGCATGCCTGGAAGCTGCGGTTGGTCAAGGGGCTGTACGAGCGGGGGATGGATGCGGAAGATATCCGACAGCTCTATCGGTTCATCGACTGGATCATGGAGCTACCGGCGGAACTGGAACAGCGGTTTGGGCAAGAACTCCGCGTTTATCAGCAGGAGAAGTCTATGCCATTTATCACGATTACGGAGCGGATGGCTAAGGAGGAGGGTTTGCTTGAAGGTATTCTCCAAGGCATTGAGACATGCCTGAGAATGAAGTTCGGCGCCGAGGGTCTGGATTTGATGCCGGATCTCCGTGAGATTCAAGACCACAAGTTGCTTCGTAAGCTTCTCAATGCGATCGAGACAGCGGCCAGCCCGGATGATCTGCGCCGGGTCTGGACACGGAAACGCCGGTCGAAGAAAGGGAAGCCGTCTTGATCGCCGCGAGCCCACGACAACGGCCAAGGGCGATTGACACCAAATACTCCGCGAGCACAGCGAACGTCCGATTCAGCCGCCGATCTTCTCCAGGGTCTCCCATCGCTGGTATGCTGCGGCCAGATCCTTCTCCACCGCTTCGAGCCTGGCCCGGGCCTCGGCGATCTCATCGCCGGGCTTGCGGTAGAAGGCGGGGTCGGCCATGGCTTGATGGAGCTCCTCCAACTCGATCTCCAACACCTCGATCCGGCCGGGCAGAGCTTCCAGTTCCTGCCTTTCCTTGTTGCTCCGCTTGCGCAACGGCTCGACTTGCAGGCTGGCCGTCGCGGTTGTCGTTGCTGATGCCGCTGACGGAAGTTGGCCTCGATTCGGGCGGAGCCTCGGCCGGCTGCTGGCGGACGTAGTCGTCGTACCCGCCGTCGTATTCCTTGACCCGGCCGTCGGTTTCGATGGCCAGGATGCTCGTCACCACGTCGTTGAGGAAGGCGCGGTCGTGGCTGACCAGCAGCACCGTGCCGGCGTAGTCCACCAGCAGGCCCTCCAGCAGCTCCAGGGTCTCGACGTCCAGGTCGTTGGTCGGCTCGTCCAGGACGAGCACGTTCGACGGCTTCGTGAACAGCTTGGCCAGCAACAGCCGACTCCGTTCGCCGCCCGAGAGGACCTTGACCAGGCTGCGCGACCGTTCGGGGAGGAACAAGAAGTCCCGCAGGTAGCCGAGAATGTGCCGAGGCTGGCCGTTGATCACGATGGTGTCGTAGTCGCTGACGTTCTGCTGGACGGTCTTCTCCTCGTCGAGCGTGGCCTTCAACTGGTCGAAGTAGGCGACCTCCAGGTTCGTTCCGTGCCGGATGGTCCCCGCGCGCGGCGGCAACTGGTCCAGCAACAGGCGGAGCAAGGTCGTCTTGCCCGAGCCATTGGGGCCGATGATCCCGACCTTGTCGCCGCGCAGGATCGTGGTGGTCAGGTCCTGGATCACGGGCCGGCCGTCGTAGGAGAAATCGACGCCGTCGGCCGCGATCACCAGGTTGCCCGATCGCTCGGCTTCTTGAACCTGAATCGAGGCAACGCCCTGACGATCCCGACGCTTCCGGTGCGCATCGCGCATCGCCTTGAGCGCCCGGACTCGTCCCTCGTTGCGAGTCCGCCGGGCCTCGATCCCCTTGCGGATCCAGACCTCCTCCTGGGCCAGCCGCTTGTCGAAGAGCTCATTCTGACGCTCCTCGGCGGCAAGCACGTCCTCCTTGCGTTTCACGAAGGTCGCATAATCGCCGGCGAAGTCGTAGAGATTGCCCCGGTCGAGCTCGACGATCCGGGTGGCCAGCCGGCCCAGGAACGCGCGGTCGTGGGTGACGAAGATCAGCGTACCGCCGTAACGGAGCAGGAAATCCTCGAGCCAGCGGATGGCGTCGATGTCGAGGTGGTTGGTGGGCTCGTCGAGCAGCAGGACGTCGGGCTCGGCGACCAGGGATTGGGCCAGCAGCACGCGCCGCTTCATCCCCGAGGAGAGGTTCTCGAAGAAGGCGCCGGGATCGAGAGTCATGCGGGAGAGGATTGTTGCCACGCGGTAGTCGTCGGCGTCGTGGTGATCGAGGGATTCCGGCAGTCCCTCGGCCACGACGTTGGCGACCGTCAGGCCGCGTTCCTCGGGGACCTCCTGTGGCAGCCGGGCGACGTGCAGCCCCTGCTGGCGGATGACCTGGCCGTCGTCGGGCTCGAGCTCGCCGCGGATCAGCCGCAGCAGCGTGCTCTTCCCTTCGCCGTTGCGGCCCAGCAGGCAGACGCGCTCGCCCCGCTCGACTTGCCAGTCGACCTGATCTAATAGCCGTGGACCACCGAAGGAAAGGCTGACGCTGCGCAGACTGAACAATGCCATGGAATACGCCGGCAAGGGGGTAGGTCAGGCGTTCCAGCCTGACGTCCGGTCCTGTCAGGCTGGAACGCCTGACCTACGTTGTCCAGCGTAACAAACGGACCGGCCGGATATCGAGGTGAGGTTCGTGAGGTCCACGAAGACGATCAGTGGCCGGCTGGCGGACTCGTGCGGCTCATCGCCCGCAGGACGGCCGGGTCGGCGGTCTCTCGCACGAACCGGACGGAGCCGTCGAGGAAGAGGAAGTGGGCTCCGCCCGGCGACGTGCTGCCGAACGCATCGGGCATCGTGTTGATGCCAAGAATTGGGTCGCGCAGGTTGGTCGGGTCGCCCCAGGGCTTGAACTTGACCGAGACCTCGCCCGCCAGGACGGTCTGGGCCAGGCTTCCCTCGATCTCCTTGAGCGCCAGGGGCTTGGCCCGCCCCAGGACGTTCACGTTGCCGGCATAGTGGCTCAGCGCATAGCCTTCCGGGCTGCGGATGACCCCGATCTCCGGGTTGAGATACACGGGGACGATTCCCCGGAAATAGGCGGAGTTCACCGGATCGTTCCAGGGCCGGGCCGGGTCGAACTGGCCGTAGAAGGGCATCCACAGGCCCGACAGGATCTCCGTCTGCCAGCTATGCAGCAGCCGTCCCTGAGAATCGACCCGGGCCGCGGGTAACGTCTCTTTTGGAGTTGGCGCCAGACGAGCCCGGTATCCAGGTTCCTGAGAATCGGCCCGGACCGCGGGTAACGTCTCAAATCCTAATGCTGCATCGCCGATGAGCCGGAGGTTCCAGAGCGAACTCCCAAGGACCACCGGCTTCGAAACCATTAGCGGTTCCGGGGATCTCATGAGCCAGCCGGCCTGATGCACCAGCGCGCTGGCCGCGAGTCCGATCACGAACATCAGGAGGACGATCGCGATAATGGAGGTCGTCCACCGCGACGACCAGCGGCGGGCGCCGGTGTCCGGACGCTCGCCCGGCTGCTGGATCTCCCGGTAGAACCCGCGGAGCAAGGCGTGAAAGCCGATCGCGAACAGGACCAGGCAGACGATGCCCATGCTAAGGCCATCGCGCGAGACGGTCACCTTGGGGATGACCCGCTCCGCGTACCACCACCAGCCGAACACGAGATACAGCAGGGTTTCGCGGACAACACCCCCGAACTGGGCGATCAGCGCGACCACGGCCACGAGCAGGACGAGATCCAGGATGTACTTCCGCATCACCGCCCCCCCTGGCTCAAGAGGCGTTCGATCTCGGCGGCGGGCAGCCAGATGGCCACTCCGCTGGCCCCGATGACCAGCCGGTCGGGGCCGACCGCGTCGGGCTCGTAGGCCAGCAGCGTCCCCAAGAACATTGCCGAGACCATCCGGTCGCCGACATAGACATAACGCGCTCCGGGGAAACCCGGGACCTGCCAGAGGATCTCCGGGATCGGGGCGGTCGCGTCCTCAGCCGTGGGGATGTTGCGGCCGTGGGTCTTGGCATAGTCGCGGAATGCGCCGCCCAGGCGTTCGATCGCCTGGACCCGGGCGGCGATCAGGCGCTCCGCGTCCGGGGGCGGCTCCGCGGCGAGCTGGTAGGTCAACCCCTTCTTCTTCCAGGCCCCCGGCGTCATCAGCTCCCGCGCGCCCGAGATCATCGTGAGCACCAGGACGAAGAGCAGCCCCCACAGGACGACGATCCCCATCGCCTTCCCATAGCTGAGCCGGGGCAGCCGCGGGAAGTCCCGGCGCAAGGCGTTCCAGATCCACTGGATCGCCCCGGCACCGAGCAGGATCACCAGCAGCGCGGCGGAGATCACCTCCAGCCGCATCCGGGACATGTCCGAGAGCCCAAGGGCTCGCTTCACATCGGCCAGAGTCGGCGAGGCCATCCCGGCCGCGACGATGCCGGGATGGGCCAGCATCAGGATCAGCACCAATCCCAGAAGGATCCAACGGGTCGGGGCCGACATCGAAAGGGAACCCGTGCCAGGGGACGCGGCGCACGCCGGTTTCGTGGGACTGCCACCTGCTGGACTATACGACAATTGTCAAAGGATCGTCAAGAGAGGAGCGGCCGAGTTTAGAGCGCTTAACCGCGGTGTCGCGCATCCCCCAGGGCGACGCGAAGACCCCCCGCTAAACCACAGGCTGAAAATTATTTCGGATTTTTTATCTGCTGCTGGGGCTGAGAGTTGGGGCGGCTCTCGGCCGAAATCCCCACTAGGTGCATTAACGGTTTCCCAAAGTTGCGGCATCCTGAGAGTATGGCCCACGTGCGATCACTCTCGAGACGGGCGCCTGGACCGCGCCTCCCGGTCCAGGTTGTCGTCGCAACCGGATATCAGCCAAAGGGATCGGGGATAGCGACCTGGGAAAAAGATGTCCCATTGTGCCACGTGATGACACCCGCATCGGTCGGTGAGTCCCGGAGAAGACCTGCGGTCGGCCGGGTGGCCAGGTCGGGAGTCCGTTCCGCAGCGCGGGGCGCGTGCCACGCACGTGTGAGGCGCTCGAACACCGGCGGCGGCCGATTCGGTATTCGTCCGGGCGGGGCGAGGGAGAAGACAAGACCACGCCTCAAGTCTGGCATGCGAACTGACTGCAGCGGTACGGTGTTGACCGTGGGGCTTTTGCGCATGGTGCCGGGTCCCGGCCGCTGTCCGTTGATCCGTGTGGATGAGGAACTCAGGCGGATGCTGCTGACCATCACGACGACGCACCGGCCGGCGGGTGAGCTCGGCTTTTTGCTGCACAAGCATCCGGGACGCTGCCAGGGCTACGACCTCAGCTTCGGCCGGGTGCACGTCTTCTATCCCGAGGTGTCCGACGAGCGCTGCACCGCCTGCCTGCTGCTCGACATCGATCCGGTAGGGATCGTCCGGGGCCGAGGGTCGGGCGAGGGGCTGCTGGCGCAGTACGTAAACGACCGGCCATACGCGGCCTCGTCGTTTCTCAGCGTGGCGATCGCGCAGGTTTATGGCTCGGCCCTCCAGGGACGTTGCCGGGACCGTCCCGAGCTGACGACGCTCACCATGCCGCTGTCGGCCCGGATCGATGTCCTCCCCGTTCGCGGTGGCGAGCGGTTCCTCCGTGCCGTGTTCGAGCCGCTGGGATACGCCGTTGCGGCCGAGCGGCACCCCCTCGACGATCGGTTCCCCGAGTGGGGTGAGAGTCCGTACTGGTCCGTCACGGTCTCGAAAACGACGCGACTCGCGGACCTTTTAACGCATCTCTACGTCCTCATCCCGGTCTTCGACAATCAGAAACACTATTTCGTGGGCCCGGAGGAACTGGAGAAGCTGCTGGCCAAGGGGAGTGGCTGGCTGGCCGGTCACCCCGAGAAGGAGGAGATCACCCGACGTTATCTGAAGTTCCGCCCGAGCCTGTACCGAGAGGCGCTCGCCCGGCTGGTCTCCGAGGAACAGCCGGTCGATGCGGAGAGGGATGAGCGGCCGGCTGACGTGGCCGAGAGCCTCCTGGAAACACCCCTGAGCTTGCACGAGCAGCGACTCGGCGCGGTCGTGGCGGCACTCCGGTCGAGCGGGGCCAGACGTGTGCTCGACCTGGGCTGCGGCGAGGGGAAGCTGCTCCGCGCGCTGCTCGAGGACCCGCAATTCGAGGAAATCGTCGGCCTGGACGTATCCATTCGCTCGCTCGAAACAGCCCGTGAACGGCTCAAGCTCGACCGGCTGCCCGAGAAGCAGGCTGGCGCATCCGGCTGCTGCACGGGTCGCTCACCTATCGGGACAAGCGGCTCGAGGGCTTCGACGCCGCGGCGGTTGTCGAGGTGGTCGAGCATCTCGACCCGCCCCGGCTGTCGGCGTTTGAGAGGGTCTTGTTCGGGTGTGCTCGCCCGAGATCGATCGCTCTCACGACGCCGAACCGCGAATATAACGTGTGCTGGGAGGCAGTGGGCTCGGAGCGGTTCCGCCATCCCGATCATCGCTTCGAATGGACGCGCCCGGAGTTCCAGGATTGGGCACGGGGCGTCGCCGATCGGTTCGGTTATGACGTCCGATTCCTCCCGGTCGGGCCGGAAGATGCGGTCCTCGGGCCGCCGACACAGATGGGGATCTTTGAACGGGTCGATCACCAGTCCGTCTGAAAAGGCAGGGAACGGGATGGGCACGTACCGACCGAAGCTGATGGAAGCCGTGACCGCTAGCGATCGAATGAATGCCCTGTGCACGTTCATCGAGTTCTGGCTCGGGCCACGCCAGGCGTCATACGGCGAGTCGGCCCAGGCGTTGAGCGAGCGATCTTTGCCCATGCCATTGAAGCGGCTCTACGAGTTCGCCGGGCGGTGGCCACACTGGGGGAATTCCGAGTCGGCCATGCCGGCTTTTTCACATCAGGATGGTTTGGTGGCGATGGAGGACCTGAAATCCGAAGACGACGGCAAGATCGTGTTCCTCTGGGAGAACCAGGGAAATTGGAGCTGCCGGACTCTCCCCGAGGGCGACGACCCGCCGGTCTGGTGTTACGGCGAATTGCCGGGTGAAGATGAGCAAGGGGGCATGGGCGAGATGCGCGTTTGCGACTCGCTCTCCCGGTTTCTGGTGACCTTCGTCTTGCAAGAGCTTACGTTCGGCTCTCGCTTTTGCCTCCGCGATGAAGGATTGAACGTGCGCTTCGAGTCGGAGCGAGATCGGGCGATTCCTGTCTGGACTGACGGCCCCTACGTCGATGACAGCGTCCAAAACTACGATCTCTGGGAAGACGTTATTGTCGCGGAGATCTGGGGTTACTACTTTGCCGCGAACCACCCCGAGGGCGTCGAGTTCCTGACGGTCAACCAAGGGCCTGTCCTGGAAATCCATTTGAGAATCCGTCTGATGATCTTTCAACCATGGGAGCTGGATATTCGATCGGACGGTTCGGCCCGCGTCCAGTATCCGAAGGGAGAGAGCTCCGAGAATACCGAACTACCCGCCGGGACCTTCGATTTTCCGGATGTCCTGCAAGCCCTCTCTGCGTCGGCGTCTGCGTCGGAGGAAGGCCACCACAATCGGTATGCCGTGCTCTACCTGCGACGACAGGGACAATCGGGAGCCATGGAAGGAAAGCGCGTACCCGACCGGAAACTCGTCACGTCCCTGTTCGAGATCGCGATCGAGAGGGTGAGTCTCTCGAATCCGGTCCTGCAACATCGGTTCCAGACCGATTGGCCGCTGTGAATCTCTCTACCGTTTCCACGAGCATGAACATCAAGATCCCCAACCTCAGCCTCGTCGTCCTGATCGGCCCCAGCGGCTCGGGCAAGAGCACGTTCGCGCGCAGGCACTTTCGCCCTACCGAGATCCTCTCATCGGACGCCTGCCGCGCCATGGTGAGCGACGACCAGAACGACCAGGCCGTCACCAAGGACGCGTTCGAGGTACTCCGTTTCATCGCCGGCAAGCGGCTGGCACTGGGCCGGCTGACGGTCGTTGACGCCACCAACGTCCAGCCCGAGGCCCGCAAGCCGTACGTCGAACTGGCCCGGCAGTACCACTGCCTGCCGGTGGCAATCGTGCTCGACCTGCCCGAGTCGGTCTGCCTGGAGCGAAACGGTCTTCGGAGCGATCGGAACTTCGGACCGCACGTCGTCCGCAACCAGAAGTCGCAACTGCGCCGATCGCTCGGGGCGCTCCGCAAGGAAGGCTTCCGGCATATCTTCACGATCGAGACGCCCGAGGAGGCCGAGGCCGCCACCGTCGAGCGCATCCCCCTCTGGACCGATAAGCGCGCCGAGCATGGCCCGTTCGACATCATCGGCGATGTTCACGGCTGTTGCGGCGAGCTGGAGGAACTGCTCGGGCGCCTCGGCTATGTCGAGTCCTCGCTGGACTACGACGATCCCCAGTGGGGCAATCGGGCATTCGTCCACCCCGACGGCCGCAAGGCCGTCTTCCTCGGCGACCTGGTCGACCGCGGCCCGCGCAGCCTCGACACGGTGCGGCTGGTGCGGAACATGGCCTACCTCGGTTCGGCCCTCTGCGTCCCCGGCAACCACGACATGAAGTTCTTGAAGGCGCTGAGGGGCAAGAATGTCCAGAGGACGCACGGGTTGGCGGAGACGATGGCCGAGTTCGACGCCCTGCCGAGCATGGAGAAGACCCTCTTTCAGGGCGAGCTGATCGACTTCCTCGACGGCCTGGTCAGCCACTACGTCCTCGACGATGGCCGGCTGGTCGTCGCCCACGCCGGGATGAAGCAAGAGATGCAGGGGCGTGGATCGGGCGGCGTGCGGGAATTCGCCCTCTATGGCGAGACTACCGGCGAGACCGATGAGTTCGGTCTGCCCGTCCGCTTCAACTGGGCGGCCGAGTATCGCGGTCCGGCGATGGTCGTCTACGGCCACACGCCCGTCCCCGAGCCGGACTGGCTCAACCGGACGGTCAACATCGACACCGGCTGCGTATTCGGCGGCAAGCTCACGGCCATGCGCTACCCCGAGAAGGAGTTCGTCTCGGTGCCCGCCGCGCGGACCTACAGCAAGCCGGCGCGGCCGTTCCTCCCCGAAGAGAGACAGGGAACATCCCTCACGGCGCAGCAGGTCCACGACGAATTGCTCGACACCGAGGACGTGCTGGGCAAGCGAATCATCCCCACACGTTTGCGCGGGAATGTGACGATCCGGGAGGAGAACGCCGCGGCGGCCCTGGAAGTCATGAGCCGGTTCGCGGCCGATCCTCGGTGGCTGATCTATCTGCCACCGACGATGTCGCCGTGCGCGACCTCGGGCCAGCCGGGATTGCTGGAGCATCCAGCCGAGGCGTTCGCCTACTATCGCAACGAGGGTGTCTCTCGGGTCGTCTGCGAGGAGAAGCACATGGGATCGCGGGCCGTCGCGATCATCTGTCGCGACGAGGCCGCGGCGCGGGAGTGGTTCGGCGTTACCACGGGTGAAATCGGCATCGTCTACACCCGCACCGGCCGCCGGTTCATCAACGACCCCGAGCTGGAACGACAGTTCCTCGATCGGGTGCGTGCGGCGATTACCCGGGTTGACCTCTGGGCACGGCTGGAGACAACCTGGGTCTGCCTCGACTGCGAATTGATGCCGTGGTCGGCCAAGGCGCAGGAGCTGTTGAAGACCCAGTACGCGGCGGTCGGGTCCGCGGGCCTGGCGGCGTTGCCCCGGGTCGTCGCGTCCCTCGAGCGGTCCGCTGCGCGGCTGGAGGGCTCCGAGCGAGACCAGGTCCTTCAGGTCGAAGCCGAATACCGGCGCCGGGAGCAGGACGTCGCCCGGTTCGTCGCGGCCTATCGCCGATACTGCTGGCCGGTGGCCGCCCTCACCGATTGGAAACTGGCCCCGTTCCACCTGCTGGCCTCGGAGGGACGCGTCCACGTCGACCAGGACCACGCCTGGCACATGGACGCGCTGGCCGAACTCTGCCGGGCCGATCCGGAAGTCATGCTGGCCACTCCGTACAAGGTCGTGGAGGTGACCGACTCCGCCAGCCAGTCCGACGGAATCGCGTGGTGGACCGAGTTGACCGGCCGGGGCGGTGAAGGGATGGTCGTCAAGCCCTGGGACTTCATCCATCGGGGCGGCCGCGGCCTGTCCCAGCCCGCAGTGAAATGCCGCGGTCGAGAATATCTGCGGATCATCTACGGGCCCGAGTACACCACGGAGGCGAACCTCGAACGGCTGCGCTCGCGAGGACTGGGCCGGAAGCGTTCGCTGGCCCTGGGCGAGTTCGCGCTCGGCGTCGAGGGCCTGGAGCGGTTCGTCCGAAGGGAGCCGTTGCGGCGGGTCCACGAGTGCGTCTTCGGCGTGCTGGCGCTCGAGAGCGAGCCGGTGGATCCGCGGTTGTGAGCGGCCGATCATGAGACCGAAAGGCGGAAGAGTCATGGACGTCATCCATTTTTACAGCGTCAGCGGCGCGTACGGGGGCTTCTCGAACTTCTCGCCGCACCCGATCCGGCTCAAGGGCAAGACCTGGCCGACGAGCGAGCATTACTTCCAGGCCCAGAAGTTCGCCGGGACGGCCGATGAGGAAGCGGTGCGCCAGGCCAGGTCGCCGATGATTGCCGCGCGGATGGGCCGCAGCCGGAAGCGCCCGCTCCGCAAGGATTGGGAGTCGGCCAAGGACGCGATCATGCACGAGGCCGTCCTGGCCAAGTTCACGCAGCACGACGATCTGCGAGAGATCCTCCTGGGCACGGGCGATGCCGAGATCGTCGAGCACACCGAGAACGACGACTACTGGGGCGACGGCGGCGACGGCCGCGGCAAGAACAGGCTGGGCAAGATCCTCATGAGAGTGCGCGAGGAGCTGCGTGGGTCCAAAAATTCTTCATGACATGAATGGAATCGTCGGTATAAGACCTGAGCGTGTTAACGACGATGATGCCGGAGCGATCGGGAGTGACCCACTCAGGTCTGTACTCCTGAGCGAAGTGATTGCGGATCGTTCGAACAGACCCTCCGTGGCCTCGGGACCGGCCCGCTGCCGCGCGACGTTGACGCGTGCGCGACCACAAGGTATCCTTCGCCCTGCGTGACAGGACGCACCCCGTCCGCGGGCAGGACCGAGTCCACCTGTCTGACTTGCACAAGAACACGGTTCTCACGAACCTCCTTCTCGCCCGACGCAGCGGACAACGGGCCATTCTGTAGGAGGTTTGTCCATGGCCGACCGCCATCTCCCCGTCCGCCCCGACCTCGATCAGCTCAGGCATCAGGCGAAGGACCTGTTGCGCCAGATCCGGCGCGGCGATCTGGCCGCGATCGCGGAGCTGAGCAAACACCATCCCAAAAGCGTCGAGCCCCGCGATGCCCGGCTCGCCGACGCGCAGCTCGTCCTCGCCCGGAGCTACAGCGTCGCGAGCTGGCCGCGACTCGTGCTCGCCTGCCGGGTGACCGATGCGATCTGGCGCGATGATCTGGACGCGCTCCGCGCGCTGGTGTTGAAGCATCCCCGGCTGCTCCACGAGACGGCGCGCGGGACGGAACATTCCAACTGGGGCCCGCCGATGACGTACGCGGCCAACCTCGGTCGTGATCGGATCATCCTGGCCCTGCACGAACTCGGTGCCCGCGATCTCGCGTCGGCACTCGACCGGGCGACGCTCCAGAGCCAGATCGGCACCGCCCGGATGCTGCACGCCATGATGGGCGCCCGCGCCCACCCTCGACGCCTTGAACAACCCCGCTTACACCCTCAGCGTCGCCGGGACGGAGCTCCTGTTCGAGCTCGGGGTGCAGCTCCGTGACGCCGATGGCGTGTGCCGGGCGCCGGCGGACGTGGTGCTCGAGACCGATAGCCGCAATCCCTCGGCGAAGCACCGGATCCTCGAGCTGTATGTCCAGCACGGTCTCGTGCTGCCGGATACGCCGCCGATGGCCCTCCACCGGGGGCGCATCGACCGGCTCGAGGACCATCTGAGGCGCGATCCGGGACTCCTCCGGCGGACGTTTTCGCACGAGGAGATCTACCCACCGGAGCTGGGCTGCCACGACGAGATCCTCGCGACCCATGGGACGCCGCTGGCCGGGGCCACGCTCCTGCACATGTGCGTCGATTACGATGAGATGGAGATCGCGCGCTGGCTGCTCGATCGCGGGATGGAAGTTAACGCGAAGGCCGCCGTCGCCCCGGACGGCTTCGGCGGCCATACCGCGCTCTTTTCAACCGTGGTGTCACAGCCAAACTTCTGGATGAACCATGGTGGAAAGCCGCAGGTGGCACCGTTTGCCCAGATGTTGCTGGACCACGGCGCCGATCCGAATGCGCGGGCCTCGCTCCGTAAGCAACTGCACCCGGGATACGGAGCGGACGCGATGCACGAGTATCGCGACGTCACCCCGCTTTCCTGGGGCGAGCGGTTCCATGACAAGCGGTTCGTGAGCCCGCCGGCGATGCGGATGATCGCCGAGCGTGGCGGGCGCGACTGAGCGCACGCCACTGCGCCTCGTGCACATCCTTTCGGCCGCCCTCGGCCTCTCAATGATCAACGGGGGCACGGGGCGGTAGGGGCTGCGGGTCGAGATCCGCAACGACCAATCCGCCCGCCGAGTAGGATGACATTGACAGTCGATGTTCCCGGTTCTCGATGCAGGGGCTCGTGCGGCGGCGGCGGGCCGGTCCGGAGCGAATCATCCCGAGGGTACGCGACACGGCGGCGGTCCAATGGCGTGTCATGATCCGATCCTTCACAATGTGTGGTCCTGAAACTTGCTCATCCACAATGTGTGGTCCTGAAACTTGCTCATCCCCGAGCCGCTCGGCTCATCAGATGCTACGGGTCCCGGAAGGCAGATCTGACTCGACCTTCGGAAAATTTTTCGGAGGGAGTCAAGTCAAGCAGATTAACTATGGGGATTTCACGGCCGAGGGCGGATCCCCTCGGGCCGTCGCTCCACGGCCGACCGGAGTCCATGCGTGCTCGTACAACGAGGTCGTAGCCGTGACCGAGGGATCCTGATTATCATGGAAGGCGGAGACGATCCTTCTACCACGGTATGCTGACGGCCGACGAGGGGCTCTCCGGGGATGTCGTGGCGGAGCGGCTCGGGATGAGCCGTGCGACCGTCTTCAAGGCCAAGAGCCGCGTCCTGGAATTCGTTCGCGAAGAGATCAAGCGACTCGACGGGCCTTGAATGTCGCCCGGGCGCCCGGCGGCCGCGCGTCGGGACCGGATCGGGAGAGACCATGAATCGACTCGGCGATGCCCCCACCGACTTGCTCTTCGGCCTGATCGCCCTCCACAACGACCTGGTCGCGCCGACGGTCATCCCCGCCGCGCTGCGGGCCCAGGCCCGCGAACCGGGCCGAACCCTGGCCCAACACCTCGTCGCTCAAGGTGCCCTGACCGCCGCGCAGCGCGAGCTGGTCGAGTCGCTTTCCGGCGAGTACATCAACCGGCACGGCGGCGACGCCGAGAAGTGCCTGGCCATGCTGATCGAGACCCCCACGGCCCGTGAGCGGATCGATCGGCTCGGCGACCCCGAAGTGACCGACGCCTTCGCTTCGGTCGTTACGATCGGATCGACCGTCCCTGGCGAGGGAGGCCTTGATGGCGGCGATAACACCGCCTCCTGCCAGGACGGGCCGCGATTCCGCGTCCTGCGGCGCCACGCCAGGGGCGGCATCGGCGAAGTCTTCGTGGCGCTCGATGCCGAGCTGAATCGCGAGGTGGCCCTCAAGCAGATGCAGGACCACTACGCCGCCGACCCGGTGAGTCGCAGGCGGTTCCTGGCCGAAGCCGAGATCACCGGCGGGCTGGAGCATCCGGGGATCGTCCCCGTCTACGGGCTGGGGACCTACGACGGGGGTCGGCCGTACTACGCGATGCGGTTCATCAAGGGGGGCAGCCTCAGGGAGGCGATCGATCGGTTCCACGCGCCGGTCGTGGGGGGCGACCGCGTGGCCGGTTCCGACGCGGCGACGGTCCTGTCTTCCGACGCCACGCCGGACCAGGACCACGCGGATGTGACTTCCGACCGCCAGAACCGGGAACTGGAACTGCGCCGGTTGTTGCGGCGGTTCCTCGACGTCTGCAACACCATCGAATATGCGCACAGCCGCGGCGTGCTGCATCGGGACGTCAAGCCGGGGAACATCATCGTCGGCAAGTACGGTGAGACCCTGGTGGTCGACTGGGGCCTGGCCAAGTCTTTGGGCCGGGTCGAGCCGGGCCGAGAGGACGGCGAGCATATCCTCACCCTTTCCTCGTCGAGCGGTTCGGCCGAGACGCTGCCGGGCAGTACGATGGGCACGCCGGCCTATATGAGCCCGGAACAGGCGCGCGGCGAACTGGACCTCCTGGGTCCCAGGTCGGATGTGTACAGCCTGGGTGCGACGCTCTACTGTCTACTGACCGGCACGCCGCCGTTCGCAGGCAAGCCGACCGAGGTCATCGACGCCGTGCGGCGGGGCGAGTTCCGCCCGCCGCGCCAGCTCGAGCCGAGCATCGACCCGGCGCTGGAGGCGATCTGCCTGCGAGCCATGGCCCACCGGCCCGACGACCGCTATGCCTGCTGCCAGGCGCTGGCCGACGACCTGGAGCGGTGGATGGCCGACGAGCCGGTCACGGCCTGGCGCGAGCCGCCGACACGTCGGGCGCGCCGATGGGCGCGGAAGAATCGTACCGCGATGGCGGCCGCGGCCGTGGCCCTGGTGGCCGGGGTGGTCGGGCTCTCGGCCGTGCTGGTCGTGCAGACCCAAGCCAAGGCCGACCTGACCCGATCCCGGGCCGCTGTCCAGGCCCGGTACGATCTGGCCGTCGAGGCGATCCGGACGTTTCACACGGGCGTCAGCGAAGACTTTCTCCTCAAGCAGGACCAGTTCAAGGACGCCCGCGACCGGCTGCTGACGTCGGCCAGCGACTTCTACGGCAAGCTGGGTCGTCTGCTGGGCAAGGAGTCGGACCTGGCGTCGCGACGCGCCTTGTGGCGGGCGAATTACGAGGTGGCCGAGCTGACGGGCAAGGTCGGCAAGCCGGAGGACGCGCTGGTGGCCCACCGGCAGGTCCTCGCCGCCCGCGAGGCATTGACGGCCGAAACCCCGGGCGACCCGGACCTCAAGGCCGACCTGGCTCGCAGCCTGATCGCCGTCGGCCATTTGCTCGAGACGACCGGCCAGACCAAGGAGGCGGAGGAGACCTTCCGCAAGGCCGAGACCCTGCTGGACGAGCCGACCCCGACGATCGCGGGGGCCGCGGCGCGGGCCGTCCTGGCTGACTGCCGGAGACATCTCGGCTTTCTCCTCCGCAGGACAGGCCGCAACGATGAAGCGCTCTCGGTCTTTCGCCAGGTGCGTGCGGACCAGGAGGCGCTGGCCGGCGCCTCCGGGGCGACGGCCGAGTCCCGGCGGGACCTGGCGGCCACGATCATGGGGGTTGCCGATCTGCTGTCGCTCACGGGCCAAACCTCGGCGGCGGAGGCCGAGTACCACGAGGCGGTGGCGATCCAACAAAAGCTGGCCGACGACAACCTAGCCGTCACCGAATTCCGCGCCGCCCTGGCGATCAGTCACAACAACCTCGGCGTCCTGCTGTCGAATACGGGCCGGTCGGCGGCGGCGGAAACCGAGTACCGCAAGGCGATGGCGATCCAGCAAGAGCTGGCCGACGACAACCCGGGCGTCATCGACTTTCGCAGTGTCCTGTCGAGCACCCACCACAACCTCGGCTGGCTGTTGTCGAATACAGGCGAGTCGTCGGAAGCGGCGGCCGAGTATCGCAAGGCGCTGGCGATCCTCCAGAAGCTGACCGACGACTACCCTGCGGTCACCGATCTCCACAGCCGCCTGGCGCTCAGCCACAACAACCTCGCCTTCCTGCTGTCGCACATGGGCGAGTCATCGGAAGCGACGGCCGAGTACCGCAAGGCGCAGGCGATCCTCCAGAAGCTGGCCGACGACAATCCCACCCTCACCGACTTCCGCCACCGCCTGGGACTCAGCTTCAACGGCTTCGGCCGGCTGTTGCATCAGACGGGCAAGGTGGCGGAGGCGAAGGCCGAGTTCCGCAAGGCGCTCGCACTCTATCAGGAGCTGGTCGACGCCAACCCCGCTGTCCCCGAATTCCGCAGCTTCCTGGCGTACAGCCACTTCAACGTCGGCTACCTGCTGTGGGATACGGGCGAGTCATCGGAAGCGGCGGCCGAGTACGGCAGGGCCCTGGTGCTCCGGCAGAGTTTGACCGACGACTACCCCGCCATCCCTCGATTTCAGGGGGAACTGGCGGACAGCCTGCTCAATCTCGGTTCGCAGCTCGCGCAGGCCGGGAAGATGGACGAGGCGATCGGCGCCTACGCGCGAGAAGAGGCCATCCGTCAGAAGCTCGCCGAGTCCAGCTCGTCAACTCCCGATGCCAGGAATTCACTGGCGAACTGCCAGACCATGACGGCGGATGTGCTCCGTCGATCGGGGAGGCTCGACGAGGCGCTCGCCGCATGCGAGCGCGCCCTGGCGTTGCGTGCGCCTCTGGTCGAGGCGCATCCGGAGCTTCCGCTGTACCGTGCGACGCTCGGCGAGACGTACCTGCGACTCGGGCAGGTGCGATGCGACATGAAAGACCCGGCCGGCGCCGCCGACGCGTGGAAACGGGCGTGCGCGCACTTCGACGGGACCAAGCCCCACGGTCCCGAGCTGACGTTTCTCTGGGCCTGTTGCCACGCGGCCCTGGCGGGCCTGGCGGGCCGACCGGGCTCGGGGGAGTCCGCCGCGGAGGGGGCGGACCAATCCGAAAAGGCGATGGCCGTATTGCGCCAGGCGGTCGCGATGGGCTACCGCAACCTCAACGCTTACCGGACCGAATCGGCCCTCGACTCGCTCCGCGACCGGCCCGACTTCCGGCCGTTGATGATGGACCTGGCGTTCCCGGCCGAGCCATTCGCAGAATAGTCGGCGATCACGGGTTGGCCTTGCTGGAATCCAGCCGCTTTGATCGCCGGCTCCGTCATCTCCCAACGCGGCCTTCGGCCGCAACTCAAGAGGGATTCAAGATTCGAGATTCCCGATTCAAGATGGGGAAGGATTCGAGAATCGGGAATCTCGAGTCCGGAATTCGGAATCCCCAGATGCGCGCACGGCGCAGGGATCCTACGGAGGAAGACTTCAATAGTCTTCCGAGTCGATGCGCCAGAGGTGGAGCAAGTACCACTCCACGGCGCGCCAGCGATCGTCTCCCTGGGGCGTCAGGATCCGGGCAACGGCCGACCGCGCGGTGTCCTTGAGGCCGTGACCCGTCGGAGAGTCGGCTGCGTCGGGGAGGGTCGCGATCATCTCGGCGGCCCGCGCCGGGTCGACGACGGCCGCCGCCTCGAAGAGCGAATCGCCCCGGAACATCGACCCCCATTCCTCGAGGCCGATCCGGTCGGCCAGGGCCCGGTCGGCGAAGCTGTGGAACACCTGGCGGCCGATTGCCCGGTCGTAGCGTACGGCCATGGCGGCCACCTGGGTCGCGGCCAGATCCGAGATGCCGTCGCGACCATTCGGGCCGGGGATCGGCGGCCGTAGCGCCAGGGTTCGCCAGAGGAACTCGGGGAGTGCGCCGGGCATCGACCTGCTCGATGATGGGTAAGAGCCCGGCCGCGGCCGTGCAGGCCATGCCCAGGCCGTTCCAGTCGTCCTGGTGGGAGGCAACGGCTTCGTCGAGCATCGCGAACGCCGCGTCGAGTAGCCGGCTCGGCGCGGCCTGGTCCTGCCTGGCTTTCACCAGCATCAAGGCCATGGCACCCAGGGCGCGGGCCTTGTGGCGATAGTCCTTCATCCCCGAGGCCAGCTTCCGCGCCCGCTCCAGGTCGACGCCCGCCATCCGGTAGCAGACGCGCTGGGTATAGTTGTCGCGGAAGTTCGGCCAGGCGTCGGGCGACATCATGAGGATGCGCTCGGCCTCGGCGGGATTGCGTCCCGCCAGTTCGTGAGCGATATGACCGAGGTACTGCCCGTATTCCCGTTCTTCCTCGACGCCTTTGAGCAGGCCCAATGCGGCGGGGATGTCGATGGGCGCCATCTCCTCGGCGAGCTTCCCGCGCGCCCAGGCGGTCGTGCCCTGGGTGGGGAGCTTGGCGGCGATCGCCTGCCCGTCGCGGAAAAGCCGGGTTGCCTCCTCGGTCTGCCCGAGGTCGAAGAACCGCTCGCCGATGTCGGCCAGCCGGAGGACGCGCTCGGCCGGATCGGCGACGGCCCGGCCTGCGACCAGCGACTCGTTGAGTAACGCAAGCTTCCGGGATCGCTCCGATTCGGGCAAGGCGACGCTGGCCTCGGAATAGGCATGCGATCGCACGTTCGTGTCCTTGATCGCCGCGATCAAGTCGTGCGCCTCCTCATAATCCTCACGGATCAGGTGCTTCGCCAGGTCGAGCCGAAAGCTGTCGGGCTGCCAGGCGTCGAGCCGCTCGTCGCCGAGCAGTTCGATGGCTCGCCCGGGGTCGAGCTCGGTCAGCACGCGCAGGACATCGTACCGCGCGTTGGCTGTCCCGTCCTTGATCGTGCGTTCGATATACGCATCGAAGACCTTGTGGAGGATGACCCGTTCCGCGGCCCGATCGAGCGGCGAAGGCAACGTTGCGAGCGGCTGGGGGAGCGGATCGTCATTCCGCGCGAGAGCGACTTCCACCGTCGTGTCGTCCGCACCGATAGCCCGGCCCTGGAACCGATAGCCCGGCTTCGCCACGAAGACGAACGCCGGCTCGGCCAGGACGCCGGGCAGTGCGAAGCGGCCGTCGTCGCCGGTGAGGGTCTCGGTCCAGGCCGGCCCATCGCCGGCCTGCCGCACCGACGCACCGGCGACGGGCTTGCCCGTCGAATCGATCACGCGGCCATGGACGGTCCGCAGCCGCCTCAGGACCACCTTCGGGAAGAACGGCCGGGTGTCCGCCTTGAAGGCCAGCCAAGGGGTGTGATCCGGCATCAGCGACGAATCCTCGGGCTTGACCTCCGCCCGATAGCCGTAACCGCGCTTGAGCTCGCGGGGGGTCCGGAACCGGCCGTCGCGGCCGGTACGGACCTCGCCCCCGTCGAACGGGATCGGGTTGGGGTCCGGATGGCCGTCATCCTTCAACGGCCGCGAGCGGACCTGGACCAGGGCCCCGGCCACCGGCTTGCCAGCCGAATCGACCACGTGGCCGATCAAGGCGACCGTGTTCGCCCCGCTGATGACCAGCTTGACCGGGGTGTCCGCTCCCGCGGCGGCCGGCTGGGGCCGGTCGGTGCGGGCATTCTCCAGGCTGGCTTCGAGGAGCATGTTGGCACCGGGATGAATCCCCTGGAGAAGGAATTCGCCCAGATCATTGGAAGTCGCGGTCACGGTATGGTTGGAGGCAAACCGCCCGGTCTCGCCGTTCGCGGCTTTGAACGGCTCGCCGAGTTGGGTCCATTTGCCCTCGACCTTGGCACCACGTACCGGCTGCCCGGACTCGTCGACGATGGAGCCCCGGAGTGTCACGCCGCGGTCGAGCTCGATCACCGGCAAGGTCTGGCCGTCGGTGGGGCCGATCGCCACTTGGTTGCCCCCGGCCGGTCCGAGATAGCCTCGTAGTGGCGTGAGGTAGCCGTTCGAATCACTCAGATAGAAATAGGAGTGCTCCCCGGGCGGCGCGATCGCTGCGTAGCGGCCTTCCGCGTCGGTAATCGCCATCGGCAGTAGTTCCGACACGTCCCGCGAGCCGAACATGATGCCGAGGCCCGCGACAGGCCTGGCTGTCCCTTTCTCCCGGATCGCACCCCGGACGCGAACCATTCGTTTGAGTGGTATCGTGAGATCCACTCGACCTCCCTGAGAGATTTCCTGGTCCACGATCCGAGGCGCCCGATACCACGAATCTTCCGGCATCAAGACCAGGGCATATGCGGACCCGATCGCCAGCGCGGGGATCCGGAATCGTCCCTGATCGTCCGTCACCACCAGGGCCTCACCACTCGGGAGGAGTTTTGTGGTGTCGAATTCTCGAGCGGGAGCGACCGAGAAATGTACGGTCCGATTTCGGGTAGCGGCGGGGTCATCGGCCGTCACCCGCCCCTCGACGGGAACCGCGGCGCGGAGCCGAAGCGCCGCATCCGCCTTGAGTCCGTTGGGGGCGTGGAAGTCCTGGATCCCGAACGACGGTGTGACGACCCGAATTCCATTGATCCGGTCGAGCGAGACACCGTTCAGGGTCGCGCGGCCCTCGCGATCGGTCTGGACCATGAACCGGGCAGCCAGTTCTTCAGGCGCGGTGGTGAACCCTCCGTCGATCCCCCTCAAGGTCACCTCGGCGCCCGAGACCGGTTTGTCCTGGGGATCCCGGACGCGGAATGACGCCGTGGCGGGCTTTGACAACGTCAGTGAGACGGGCTGGCCAGGATCGAAGGCGAGGAGCGTGTGGTTGTCGTGCGCGACGATCGTCGCCAGTGAAAACCCGGTCTTGTAAACCCAGATCGCTCGTCGGTTCAGGTGCTTCGTGGGGTATCGTGGATCGATCGCGACTAATCGGAAGCGGCCATCGCCGTCCGTCCGCGCCTTGCTCAGAATGATCGCCTTGTTGGTGGACAGATCGTGAGCCACCAGCCAGACATCGGCCTCGGCCACGGGCCGGGCGTCGGTCGTGACCACGCTGCCGACAATCGCCTCGGCGTCCTCGACGGCGGCATTCACCCGGTTCGTCGTCGGTGCCAGGAAGGAGATGATCCCGAACAGCACCACCGCT
This sequence comes from uncultured Planctomycetota bacterium, assembly GCA_963845755.1. GTDB lineage: Bacteria > Planctomycetota > Planctomycetia > Isosphaerales > Isosphaeraceae > CAWJTV01. The sequence goes on along the minus strand of CAWJTV010000027.1, from coordinate 25,328 downwards.
GCCATTGCCAGCGTACCGGCCAGGCCGCCGGCCGGCTGCTCGGCCGGGGCCGGCACCCCCAGTAGCCGACGCACCCGAGCCAGTAGCGACCCGTCTCGCGCCGAAGCCGCCAGCCGCCAGGTCGATCCCCCCTGCTCTTCCAGCGCCGTCAGGGCCTTCGCATACAACACGCGATCGCCGCAGACCGCGACCGCCTGGTCGTCGCAGCAGTGCTCGCGCTCCACCCGGATCCGGCCCGAGATCCACCAGACCGCCGGGTGATAGAATAACAACGTCTCCAACACGTTCTGGATCAGGTTGACGAGGTAGTCGTGCCGGCGAATGTGCGCCAGCTCGTGAGCCAGGATGGCTTCGAGCTGATCGGAGGATAATCCCGTCACGGCGGTGACCGGCAGCAGGATCGCCGGGCGAAGCCAGCCCACGGCCATCGGCACGTGCACCCGGGCCGATTCCACCAGCCTCACCGCGCCCCTCATCCCCAGCCGCCTCTCGAGCCGATCCAGGACCTCGACCCAACACTCGGGGGCGGGGCGCGTCCGGTGCCGGACCAACCACTGAATACAGAGCCAGCCGCCAACCAGACGCAACGACAGCCCGAACACCACCAGGCCCCATCCGATTACCAGGCCCGGCAGCCAGGGCCGGAACGTCTCGTCCCAGGTCATTGGAGATGACGCCCGGGAATCCGTCTGTCTTCTGACGGAGGCTTCGTCGCCCGGCGATCGCCGGGGATCCTCCTCTGTCGGAGACGGCTCCCTGGCGCTCGACCGAACGTCCGTTGTCGACGGGCGCGCCGCCACGCGAACCGTCGATGGGGCGTCGCGGGGAACACGGATCGTCGCGAATGTCAACGCGGGCAGCACCGCCATCGCCGCCATGGCCTGCGCACCCGGCGAGATAGCGGGCCTCGGCCGATCCTCGGCGCAGCCCGCGCAGGACGATGACCGCGATCGATCCCACGGCCGCCAACTGCCAGACCGAGTGGACCAGACACCACCCCAATCGCTCGACCAGCTCCCGGCCGAGCCCGATCGTCAGGGCCGTCACGAGTCGCCTCCCTCCTGTTCCTGTTCGAGAGTCTCGATCAGCTTCCGGATCTCCGCCAGCTCCCCGGCCGTCGCCTTGCGGCTCGCCAGCGCCTGCATCGCCAGCTTCAATGCCGAGCCGCCGAAGGCGCGCACGCGCCAGGTCGCCGACCAGGTGCCGCTGCGTCTGTTCCTCGCTCCGGCTGGCCCGATAGACGTGCGTCCGCCGCGACTCGTCCCGAGTCACCAGCCCCTTCTCCGTCATGATCTGGAGTAGCTTCAGCACGGTCGTGTAACCGGTCGGCTGGGTCCGCTCCAGCACGTCCCGCACCTGTCGCACCGTCGCCGGTCCTTCCTGCCAGAGCACGCGCAGGATGGCCAGCTCCGCATCAGTCGGCCGGGGAATCTCGCGCTTCGACACAGCAATCCACCCCCCTCTTCAGAAATCACCAGGTTCCCGCATTATTACGAAGCACTTCGTAGATGTCAACGAAGAGCTTCGTATTTTGAGCGGCGCGACGAGGCTTGATCGAGCCGGTCGGCCCGGCATGAGTGTAGGGAGAGGGAGAGTTGGTGGTGCTCGATGGGCGAAGACGGGGGTGAGACGGGAGGGGTCGCAGACGGATTCCACGTGGGAAGAAACGACGAGAGCCAAGACCGGGGCCTTGGCTCTCGCAGCGGTTGTCCAGCGGGATCCTGCTGGCGAGATGGCCAGCGGGATTTGTGCCCCGGATTAATACTGATCCGAGCTGATCACCTCACCACCATTGCGGCTGGAAAGCGCCTGGTAGACGCCGATCTGCATTCCGGGGGTGAAGGTGAATTGGAGAGTGCTGCTGTTTCGCGAAACACCCACGGGCCAGCCGGCCCCCGAGAGCGCGCCGCCGTTGATCACATCGATCGCCGTCAGGGCTCCGGATTGGGTCTGCCAACTGCTGATCGAATCCTTGAGGAATTTGACGGATCCATCGCAGAACGCGAAATTCGCCCCCGCCGGATGGAAGCTCGACGCCGAGGCGACATAGGCATCAGGACCACCGTCCTGGCAGCACCATTGCAGGACCTTGTTGAAGGGGTTCATCGGGTAACGCGTCGAATAGATGGTGTCGCCGTAGTTGCCGGATGTCCACCAGTTCCAGCAGTAGATATCACCCGAATTGAACTTGCCGTGGGCACGCTCCGAGGCAAACATGGTATTGCTCGTCCCGTCCGTGATGCTCGCGATCGACACGTTGCTGAAGACGAAGATGATCCCGTTGTTCGTCTGCTCGGGGGGGTGGTTGTGATCGTGCAGACGTAGGGGCTCGCGTTGCCATTGAATGCGTTGCCCGGGACGTAAAACTCCATGAACTGGCCCGAGCAGCCGGCGTAGGAGCTGTACTTCATGGGCAGCGCGGTGGAGCACACGGTGCCTGCGGGATACGTGTAGGTCAACCCCGTGATGACCGAATCACTCGGGCACCAGAGCATACTGATTCCTGTTCCCGAGATGGTGGTATTCTGCGCGGTGTACATGTTGACCGAGAAGTTGGTCGCGTTGAAGAGGGACCCCTGTTCGAAATACTGCGACAGGGCAACGAGGAAGCTGTTGCTGGTGTAACAATTGCCGGCCGCTTCGGGGTTGGCCTGGAACTGGATGCCCTGGGGGAAGACATTCATGGCGCTCACGTAATTGTGGGCCGCCAGGACGATCTGCTTGAGATTGTTGGTGCACTGGGCGCGGCGGGCCGCCTCGCGGGCCGCCTGCACGGCCGGCAACAGAAGGGCGATGAGCACGGCGATGATGGCGATGACGACCAGCAATTCGATCAATGTGAACGCACGACGGGCGCTCAGGTGATAGCCACGACGTCTCATGAGGGTCTCCTTGGTAGAAGGAAGCACGGAAAAAACGACAACGATAGCGGATCCTGCAAGACCGATTGACAGGTGGCCACTGGCGCGACTCACGCTTGGGCTGCAGACGCCTGATACTCACCCGATGCCCACTGCCCTCATTAGACCTGATCAGTATTAAGAAATTTGTCCCGAATAAAGACCGGGAGAATCGCAGGGAAATCCTGATTACTGATGAAGTCTATTGGGTGTGCAACCCTGTGCCAGGCGCTCTAGTTGGCCTCATTCATCCTTTACATCTAGCAGTTTCGTTTTGATGCTCTTGGGGGATGGGCGGCCCTTCCCTCTCCCCTTCTGCTGCGGCTGCGACGACTTCTCCAGTTCGTTCGCCAGCGCCGATCGGACTTGTTCTTTCGCGGAGGGAGTCGATCCGACCTCCGAGGAGCAACCGGCGATCAGGAACCCGCCGGCGACGGCCAGGCCCGTCAAGAGCTTGAATCCGCCCCATCGCCAGGAGGAATGGGAGCCCAGGGAATCGATGATCCCTGAAGTTCTCCGGGGAATGCCCTCGAGGGAACACGAAGGTTTCGGCAGCCCGATACGGCGAGACATGGAATAAGGATCTCCCTCTGGAATGCGGCACGAACTCGCGCGTTCGGATCTATGAAATTAGTCCAGCGGCCTTGGGTGACCATCGTCCGTGTTCCGATCCGGCCCTGGCGGAAGAGTTCGAGGCCATCTCAGTCGAGGAAAAGACGAATCGTGACACTGCGCCGGCGCGACTCATATTGATGGCGTGACCAGATCAATGTGATAGGCACCACCGATCAAAGCCAGCTCAGTCCTTCGACTGACGGATACCGAAATCTCCAGGCAGCCAGCATTTCGGGATCACCCAGCCACGTCAATCTTATCATTCGGGCGAATGAACGTGACATCAGCGGCTCGAAACTCGCCTCCAGTGAGCGACAGTTTCCGTTCCGGACCCGGGAGCAAAGAACCCTTCGCTGCCTTCTCACAGTTGATGAGCCCGACGGCCCAGCCCCTTCGCCGTGCGCGAACGGTTTGGTCCTCATGACTTGTTACAAATTACCCATCGGCATCCATGCCGTCAAGATTCTCCTCTACTAATAAGTTGGTTGTTGCGTCGATTCCAGGCCGGTCGGAAGCCATTGGTGCAGGGTGCGTGCAACTCGCCCCGTGCCAAAGCCCAGGGCCCAACTTCGACGGCTTGCACTTTTTATCGATAGTCTTGTCATCGCAATACTCGTGATGGTATGCACTGGCAGAATCCCATGAATTCGTTCGTTGGCGGAGGACGCGAGAATTGTCCGAAAATCCGACGTAGAAGATACTTGCGTTGTGGAAACCGCCGGATACTCGCATCACTCCGCAACGCGATCATCGTCTCCGCAGCGGCCAATCTTTGCTGATGCGACCGGCACTTAGTTCGCAAGATCTATGCCGGACGATTACGATTAAACAATTAGGATGGGACGATCTCAATTTCCTGGTTTTTCCGTGGATATGCTCCCGTCGTCCCTCGATTCGACGAGTTCCTTCGTTGGAATGGCTGTCCGATGTGCTAAGGATTTAGGCGAGGCCGATCAAGAACTAGACGCGGTCAGTCCACGAGTGAGACCTCGATTCCCGCGCACCGTCGCCGACCTTTCCCGCCAGAGTCCGCAGAGGAGTGTTCCCAGGCGGGAGGGTGGGAACAAGTCGTTCGCTGATGCCTGGGGCAAGGCCCCGGAGCGATCCATCGGGTGGAGAAATGACGAGAGCCAAGGCGGGACCTTGGCTCTCGTCGGATCGTTCTCTGCCGGTGGTGGCCGGTCTCGGTCGATCAGTAGGAATCGGAGCTGATGACCTCGCCGCCGTTGCGGGTCGAGAGCATCTGGTAGACGCCGAACACCTGGCCGCCCTGCTGGGTGACGCTCCAGATCGGGGAGTCGCCGGCGCTGGAGGTCGTGGAGGTGATGCCTGGGGGCACGCAGGTCGCCGCACCCGTGCCGAGGTTATTGTTGACGTTGTTCGCCCAGCAAGAGATCGTTTCCTTGATGAACCGAACCGAGCCGTCCATGAAGGCGAAGTTGGCTCCGCCGGGGTGCATGCTGGACGCGGCCTGGACCGCGAACTGGCGCCCGGCGTACCGGTACAGCTATAGGGGAGCTTCTTCAGGGGATTGATGGGCCAGAACGACGTGAAGATCGTGTCGCCATAGTTGCCCGAGGGCCACCAGTGCCAGCACACCTGGTCGGTCGAATTCTCGATGAATCGCGTGTGCTCGCCCATCATGATCGTGTTGCTCGTACCATCGGTGATCGAGGCGAGCTGGGTGGTGCTGAACGCGTAGAACACGCCGTTCATGATCTGATTGCCGGTCGGCGGATTGTAGAAGTTGGCCCAGATGTCATTGAACCAGGTCCCGGCGTTACCCGAATAGCTGCTGTACCGCATCGGGGAGGGTGCCGTGGCACCAAACGCCGTGTAGTTCCCCGTGTAGGGCTGTTCGACCCCGGGGTCCGAGGGGCACCAGAGGACGGATAGGCCCGTCGCGACGACGGTCGTGTTCGGCACGTCCCACATGCAAATGCTGAAATTCATCGCGTTGAACAGGGCCGTCTGCTCGGTATACTGCATCAGCGGGATCATCGGACCGAAGCTCGTGATCTCATAGCCCGGCAACCAAGGGTCGTTGATCGTGTCAATCAAGCCCATCGGCAAGCAGTTGTTCGAGCCGATGTAGTTGTGGGTCGCCAACGCCAACTGCTTCATGTTGTTGGTACATTGGGCCCGGCGGGCCGCCTCGCGGGCCGCCTGCACGGCCGGGAGCAGCAAGGCGATCAGCACGGCGATGATCGCGATCACCACCAGCAGCTCGATCAGCGTGAAGCCACGATGCCTCATCGAACGCTCACGTCTTTGACTCATCATGTACCACCTTTCTTCAAAAGAAGAATAACGACGAAAACACCGTCATCCCCGGCCACCGGCATGCCCTGGAAGAAGCCAACGATTCCGGAAGAACACCAGGAACGATCACTTGATCGATTTCACCTTCACGGTCGCCCCCCCCTTCATCATATTGGGTGGCTTCGGCGGCGCGACCGGCGTACTCTTGAACTTCTCATCCGGCGGCGGTCCCGTATCCGCACAGCCTTGAAGGAGGACGAGGATCATCGGGACGACAAGGACTTTCGACCAGCGCGCGTAGGCCGGAAGTTCTCGAGAGGAAAACTTCATGGATGAGAAACCCTCTCTGGTTTGATTGGAAGATAGAATCCATGCCGATTGCGACGGAGGCCCATCTGAGAAGGTCAACGGTCGGCGCCGCCTTCAACCCCGGCCATGTTTCCGATTACGCTCCGCCAATGATCGAAGAGGATGGAACGAACGTCCACTGTACGCGTCCAGAGGGCGAATCAGGGAGGTTCAACCGACGCGTCCGCATGCACGGAACTTGAGAAGTCGGTTGCGCCTCAGGCGTCAAGTGAACAAAAGTTCATAAGAACCGCCCCGATTCGGTTGCTCTGCAAGGTACACACCTGCAAACCATGCGATCCTCAGATGGGATATCGTGGCCCCGTTTTTTCTCCGGCGCGATGGTCAGGGAAGGCGTGACCAAGAAACAGAGGGAGGTTCACTCGCTGGAGGAGGGCATCGCCGAGTACGTCTCTGAGAATCTACCTAAGGAATTAAAATTACAACCCACAAACCACACAGTCAAGGGCGCAGCAATGCCATATTCTCAATTCATTCGTGGTTTCCTACCCAAATCCGATTAATGAAGACCACTGGTTCACAGAATGCATGTCCTTTTGAAGACCTAGGGATCGCTCGTTTGGTAAGCATTAATGAATTAAAAATAGGCAGAGCAACGATTGGAGTCTCCCTTCAGCCGCCTGTCCCGGAACAGAGAATCGTTAGCCGCGACGACTCTGCGCGGAGAGGCTCGCGGTGGCAAATCGCCGATGCTCGGACCGTGTCTCTAGACCTAACCCCTCTCCTGCACTAATGGTTCCAGCGACGAACCATCACTCCACTTCCTCCCAAAACACACGCAGAATGAGCAACTCTGCATCGGTCGGACGGGGAATCTCGCGCTTCGACGCGGGATCCGCCCCTTCGTCAATCTCAAACCCCGCGTTTTTACGAAGAGCTTCGTATTTTGAGCCGCGCAAGGAGGTACGCTCGACCCGGTCGCGGGGAGGCGGCGACGCGGGGTGATCCGGTCGAGCCCGACCGTGAGACGCCTTGTCACGGAACCCGGATGACCCGATCAATCCGCGGAATGGGAGGAACCGGCTTTCCACTGATCCAGGTCGCTGCGGAACTGTCGAAGTAGCGGCTGCACCGCCTGATCCCCCGCTCGGTTGATGAGCTCGCGTGGATCCTCGCGCTCGTTGAAGAGTTCCTCGGTCCCATCCCCTTGATTGAGGATGTAGACGTAATCGCCCATCGCCAGGGAGATCAGCGGGCCGCGATAAGCCGGCGACCGGCCGTGATTCGGATCGGACGGGTTCGGGCTCTGCAACTCGGAGATCGCTCCGTCGCGGACCCTCGAGCTCGTCTCCCCGGCGGGCGGCTCACGCCAGAGCCTGGCCAACGACCGGCCCGGAAACGGAGACCCCGTCCCCAGGCCGGCCAGGTCGACGATCGTCGCCGGCAAATCGCGAAGGCTGACCGGTTCGGCCACCACGCGTTGGAGCCGGCTCCGAGAAGGCGGCACGATCAGGAGTGGGACCCGGACCTCGGTCCGATAAAGGCTCTCACCGTGGTCGAACAGCTCGTGCTCGCCCAATCCTTCCCCGTGATCGCCGACGACGATCACCAGGGTTCGATCCAGCACGCCGCGCCGTTGCAATTCATCAAACAACGCACCCAACTGCGCATCCAGATAGGCCAGACAATTGTCGTAACAGTCTCGAGCCAGGGTGCGGTAGTGGGGCGGGAGCCGCGGTTTATCGTGGATATTCTGCCATTCCTCGACCAGGACCCGGAAATCCGCCTGATCCTGGGGCGGCAGCCCGAAGCGGTAGTCGCCCCCCTGAGGCAAGACGTACGGTGCATGAGCATCATAATAATTGAGGAATGCGAAGAAGGGCCGGCCCGGTTCCGCGCGCCGGGTTAGCCAGCCGAGGAATTCCCGGTTCACCTCGGAGGCGTCCTTCTTGCGATCCATCTCGAGCAGCGGCTGGAGCATCGCCCCGAAGCGGGCCTGCAAGGCCCCCAGGCCCAGGTTCCGGGTCGCCCAGAGCCCGAGGTCGGCGGTCGTGAGCAGCGCCCGGTCCATGAGCCAGGCCGTCCGGAGTAACCCCAATCGCGTCGGGACATAATCCTGATACTCGGTGAAGCCCCGATCCATCCCCGTGTCATAGGAACAGTAGAGGACGTTGGCGACGAATCCCGCGGTGGCATAGCCGTTCGTCCCCAGGAATTCGGCGAGCGTGGGGGAGCTCCAATGCAGGGGAGTCATCCATTCCGGCCGGAGCTCATGGGGCCAGCGCCCCGTGAGGAAACTGGCGTGCGAGGCGAGCGTCCAGGGGGCGGTCGCTCGCGCCTCCTGGAACGGGATTCCCCGCCCCGCCAGCCGCTCCAGATTCGGGCTGGTGGGGCGCTCGTAGCCGTAAAGGCTCAGATGGTCCGCGCGGACCGTGTCCAGCACGACCAGGAGCACGTTCGGAGAGTCGGGTCCGGGCCGAGGATGGCCGGCTTCCCGCCGCTGCTTGAGCCAGTCTCCACCGAAGACGGAACCGGCCGAGATCAGGACCAGGGCCAGAAGGCCGGGAAAACTCGCCAGCAGCCGCCACCGGAGCCGGGTTCCCGGGCGCTCGAGGCCGCGAGCGAGTATCACGGCAATCCCCAGCGCCAGGACTGCCCAGGCGATCGGATAGATCCGGGTACTGGATACCGAGAGCACCGGCAGCGCGGCCCAGAAAACGATAAGGCGGGGACAGAGCCAGCCTCCACGCCGAGGCCAGAGTCGCGTCACCGCCGCCAGGACCATGCCCGCGACGGCGAAGAGCAGGAGATTCGAGAGCGGGACTACCCAGACGAAATGGCGGCTCCGCAGGTATAAACTGTTGCGGGGATCGAGCACCCTGCCCAGGATCCTCACCCCCACCTCGAGCAGCCCGGCCGCCAGGCCGCACCAGGCCGAGAGCAAGAGCACGTCCATCGGTTTGAGCCGAAGTGGGGACCCCGGTGGAGGGTGCACCGGTGGGGATACTGTCCGATCCGTCGGGGCCGCGTTCGATGTGCTCATCAGAGCGATCATACCTCGCGACGGGCCAACCCCGCACGGTTTCCCCGCTCCCACGCCCCCGGTCGCGATTCCCCGGAGGAATTCGCGTCGTGCGGCCACCGGCGACGGGCCAGGCGAGGCCCGCCGTCCGGCGGCGGATGCTCGACGCACTTCGCCAACCAAAAAGAGAACCAGGGCCCAGGGCCCTGGCTCTCTTGAGCGAAGCTTCGCAACGAAGGCCCGGAAGCGGGCCGATCGTCCGATCAATACTGGTCGGAGCTGACCACCTCGCCGCCGTTGCGGGTCGAGAGCTGCTGGTAAACCCCGACCTTCGTGCCTGGTGCCACGATGTAGGGTGTGGAACCACCGCCCGGCCGGGTCACGCCGACGGGATACCCGGTGGTCAAGATCTGCCAGCTACTGATGGAATCCTTGAGGAATTTGACCGAGCCGTCGCAGAACGCGAAGTTCGCGCCACCGGGGTGGAAGCTGCCCGCCGATGCGACATAGGAATCGGCACCACCGTCCAGAATGCCCGTATAATTCGCGATCTTGTTGAAGGGGTTCATCGGGTAGAGCGTGCAGAACATGGTGTCGCCGTAGTTGCCCGAGGTCCACCAATTCCAGCAATAGACGTCCCCTCCGGTGTACTTGCCGTGAGGCTCGCTCCGACGCCAGCATCGTATTGCTCGTACCATCGGTGATGGACTGCAATCCGATGTGGCTGAGCAGATAGACGAGCCCGTTCATTTGCGCACCGCCCGGCGTGCTATCGCCGTTGAAGATGCAGCCCGGTCCGACATAGGTCGCCGAGAACGTGAAGAACTCACCCGTGCTGGCGGCGTAGGAGGTGTAGTACATAGTGAAGTTCGACCCGTCGAGCCCGCCACCCGAATAGAAGTGGTTCAAGCCGGTGATCACCGGATCGCTCGGGCACCACAGCAAGGACACGCCCGTGCCGTTGATCGTGGAGTTCGGCGCGGTGTACATATCCCAGTTGAAATTGATCGCGTTGAATAGAGGTAGTTGCTCGGTGTACTGCAGGGCGGGGAGCGTCCAGCCACCGCTGGTCCAGCAGTAGCCCCCGAATGGCCCCTGGAACTGGATGCCCTGAGGCAAGACATTGTTGGTGCTGATGTAGTTGTGCATCGCCAACCCCAACTGCTTCAGATTGTTGGTGCATTGGGCCCGTCGAGCAGCCTCGCGCGCCGCCTGGACCGCCGGCAAGAGCAAGGCGATGAGGACGGCGATGATGGCGATGACCACGAGGAGTTCAATCAACGTGAAGCCCCGGGAGGTCGTCCTGCGACCGACTGATTGCGTCATCGATGGGTCTCCTGAAAGAAAAGATGAGCTTGGAAGGAAGAGACGGACCGGATCAGGATGTCATTCCTTGCCCCCAGCCGGGGGATTGATATGAAGACCACCCTTGATCGATTTGGGCACGGCACCCTTGACACGTGGGTTATTCTTAACACTTTCCGCAAGTGTTTTATTCTGTTGCTCCAAGGCGGCCTGGGTCGCCGCGGCGGCCTTGGGGTCAACCGGCGTTTCGGAGTCGCAACCGATCATGGTTGAGGCTCCAACGATCATCGAGCCGGCCAACGCCGTTGAGAGTCCGCGAAACCGCATTGAGATTCTCCTGGGATGATGATGAAAATCGCATGTTGCCTGCACGCAGCCAGGCGGCCTTGTCAGTGATTTCAGTCCGTGACGATATCCCACGATCCCACTAGCAAACCGCCGTGAAACTCAGAATCGGAGCACACCACACCGGATGCCCCTATCGCAATTCGCTGGAATCGTCCCAACCGGAGCCGAATCACCATGCCTGCACTCCAGGATGGCCGTGGATTCGTTTGGTAGAAGTTGAACTCCTTACCAGATGGGCGTCCCTCGATGAAACATCACGGCGTCCCAATCTTTTTTCTGCGCGGAGACCAGGGGATTCGTGACTGAGACCATCAGAGACGCGTTTCTCTCTTACTCTTACCCCATGGATCCCCGGTTTCGATCAACACTTCGGAAAACCCATGATCTTCTAACACGATCGATCCGACCGGTCCGGGGATCGATCGAGGCCGGCAAAGCTGGCAAATCTTGTCTCGCCGGCCGGATTCGCCCAGACCGCCAGGAGTCAACTGCTCCATCCGGTCATTGACGAAGGTTAAGGTGAATTCAATACTTGAGTTTCAGTGCCCGCCCGAGATTCGTCCGCTCGCCGCCGCGAACGAGGTATCATGGATCATTCGTCTTCATGGCGAGAGTTCGTCGGAGATAAGCAGATTCTGTACCAGCCGAGCCACGATCGAAGAGAGAACAGCGGTTGACATCAGCAGGCACAACCGCGCTCCGTCCGGGGTTTGCGCGGCCGTGACGGTTTGGATGGCATGTCCAGAAGTTGAGGTACACCATCAACCGAAACACGTCCGGATTCTGAACACCTGTTTATGATCCCGGTTCGCAGAGGGGATTTCCGGAGGTGAGAGGATGTTCCGGAATCCGTCCTGACATGAACCATTCTTCTTGATACCGACCTGTCAATTCGACTCGATGTTGCCCGAGCCAGCCTTGAAACCCGGTCGCAATCCTTGGGTTACGGCCCGAAATCCGACGGCCATGGAGAAACCAGTAGCGGCCGAAATTGATATCGGAAGCAAAGCAGCGTGACAGTCAACCCCTTCTGGTTAGGCGTTGAAGATCGACCTCGGAGGTAGTTAGTTCGGTGGTCTGGACTGCGGAGAGGATAACGCCGAGGTCAATCTCGGAACTCGCGTCAAAGAATATTAAACTACAATCGGCGAAATACACAGTCAAGGGCGCGGCTATCCCTTTTTTCCAATTCATCATGGTTTCTAACCAGCATGAGTTGGAGAAGATTCCCGAATATTCCGCATGCCTGCCGTTTTCGTAGACAGCGTTACGCGCGATTCATCAGCATTAATGAATTAAGACTAGGCAGATATGCGAACAAAGACTCACGATTGAGACCCTGTGCGGGACCGGAGAATCGCGGACAATGGCTCGCAGGTGAGCCTCATTTTGGTGGCCTTCGCCGGTGCGCGTCCGGGACCGGGAGGCCGGAAGGGGTATCTCCTCGTGGAAGCCGGCTATTTCGTCCGGTCCTCGAGTTCCTTCAGGGTGGAAGCCGCAGCCTTACGCATGTTGGGATTGAGATCCTTGTCTTGGATCGAGCGGAGTTTGGCGACGGTGTTGACGGCCGCGGGCCCGAACGCGCCGAGCGCCCGGAGGGCGGCGAGCCGGGTGGAAGAGAACGGGGAATCCAGGGCGCCGACGAGGGCGGTCACGGCGGCGGCGGCGGCGGGTGTCCCCGGCGCGATCCGGCCGAGGGTGGAAGCGGCCGCGGGGCCGTCGGCGGTCGGTTCCTTATCGGCGAGGGCGCCTTGCAGGAGCGTGACCAGGGGGGAGGCGGCCTGAGCCGCCGCGGGACCGAACTGGCCCAGGGCCGCGGCGGCGGCGGCACGCCGCTTCGGGGGCCCGGATCGCACGACTTCGGTCAAGGCCCGGATGGCATCGCCGGCGATCGGCGTCTTCGGCGCGATCCGTCCCAGCGTCTCGGCCGCCTCCTGGGCGGGGCCCGCATAGCTGACGGACATGGCACCGCCTCCCGCCGAGGTCTGGTCGGAATCGATCGGCTCGCGCAGGACCTTGATCAACGCGGGGACGGCCGTGCGCGGGTCGGGCGACATCCGGCCCAGGAGCGAGGCCAGATAAAGCCGAACGTCCCGCTCGGGGCTCTCCAATCCCCCGATCAGCGCGGGGATGACCGCCGAGGTCAGCGCGGCGGGCCGGATCTCGCGCAGGGCCTGGCTGCACGCGTCGCGCACCGGCGGCTCATCGTGCTCCAGGTGGCGGAGCAAGGCGGGGATGAGCGGATCCAGGCCACTGGAGAATGTGACCAGGGTGCTGATCGCCGTCGCCCGCGTGGTCGCCGATTCATCCTCGATCGCCGCGAAGAGGGCTGGGGGGGGCTGGCCCTGTCGCTTCGAAGCGACCTGGCGGATGGCGGTGAGTGCCGCCTGGCGGACCGTGGTGTCCGGATCGCCCACCAGGTCGAAGAGCGCGGTGGTCACCGGCTCCGGATCGATGGAGGATGCCGGTGTCCCGGTCTTCTGGGCCGCCTTGGATGAGTCCCGCCCCGAGGCCGGCCTGGCCGCGGTCCCGACGATGATCCCCAGCGCCGTGGCCGCCGCGCCCCGAACTTGGGCCTCGGGATCCTTCAGGATCCCCGTCAGGGCGGCCACCGCGGCCCGCGGCCGCGCGGGATCCGACTCCGAACGCACCAGGTTGGAGCCGACCACGCCCAGGGCCTCGGCCGCCGTTCCGCGTACGACGGCATCCGGGTCCTTCAGCGCCGGGATCAGGGAGTCGACCACCTCTCCGCTCGCTCCGGTACCCAACGCCCAGAGTTGGCGAACCGCGTGCAACGCGCCGGGATGAGTCCCCCGACTGGAGCCCTTGGGCCGCGGCCTGCACCGGATGGTTGTTCATCCAGGCCGTCCGGGCCGCCCACAAGATGGCTCCGACACTCACCGCCAGGAGCAGCAGTGCCCGCACGCCGGTCCCCAGCGGACTGCGCCGGTTCGTCTGGCCCTGGACCGATTCGGCCGGCGAAGGGCCCTCGCCGCTTGTGCTCGTATTCATGCCTTCACACCCCTCATACTCCACGCAGGGATTCGCTCCGATCGGAACAAGATGACCGGATTCCAGGATACCCCGTTTCCCCGCCGTGACCACCGGCCACCGCGAAAAACGATCCGAATCGCGAGGATCCGGTCCGGCCTCTCTCAGGGATCCGGCCGCTCCGCGATCCCCCTCATTGTGGGAGGAATCCCGGTGCTTCGTGATCCGATCAACGGCTTCAGGAATGCGGCCGACGACCGGACGGCCTCGACGGCCACATGGCTGTGCCGGCTCAGCTCGACGTGGACGCCCCCTTGATAGCCGATGTCGTGGAGAGCCTGGAAGATGGCCGGGAACTCCATCGTCCCCTGGCCGAACATCAGGTGTTCGTGGATTCCCTGCACCATGTCTTCCATGTGGATGTTCTTGATGCGCGGCCCCCATCGCCGCAACAGGCCGGCGATGTCCCCCTCGGCCGAACAATGGACGTGGCCGACGTCGATCGTCAGGTCGAACAGGGGATGCCGGACCCGCTCATCGAGGCGGGCGAAGCGGTCGAGGGTATCGACGAACATGCCCGGCTCCGGTTCGAAGGCCAGGGGCATACCGGCCCGCTCGGCGTGGGCCAGCACGGGCTTCAGGGCCTCGGCCAGCCGGTCCATCCCCTCCTCCTCGCCGACGGGCACCGGCGAGCATCCGGACCAGAACGAGACCGCTTCGGCCCCGAGCGCGGCGGCCAGGTCTATGGATCGTCGCAGGAAGTCCAGCCGGATGGCGCGGCGCGCGGGATCGGGGTCCATCAACGTCGGGTCGTGCTTGATCCGCGGGTTGAGCAGGTAGCGCGCACCGGTCTCGATCACCCGGGCCAGGCCGCGGCGATCGAGCGCCTGCCGGACTTGATCGACCTGCCGCGCCAGGATCGCCGGCTCCTCGTAGGGATCGAGTGCCCCGGCGTCCAGCGTGATGGCGATGCTGGAAAAGCCCTCGTCGGCCAGTAGCTCGATGGCGTCGAGCAGGCGATGATGGGCCAGTCCGTTGGTGTTGTAACCCAGTCGCATCGTGCTCTCATCTGAGGACTTGGTCCAGCTTGTCGGCGAGCGGACCTCATTCGGGCTCGATGCCCAGCTCGCGAAGCCTGGCGGCATACGCGCTCGGCGCGTTGCTCGGCGGTCTCGGCGCGTTGCTCGGCGGTCTCGGCGCGTTGCTCGGCGGTCTCGGCGCGTTGCTCGGCCTTGGCGCCCGTTCACCCTCGGAGGCACGTCGGCGCTCGGCCTCCTCGTGCGCACGGCGCCGTCGGCATCGCGCTGCTCGAGGATTTCCTGGTATGTCAGGAATCGCTCGCCATTGCGGCCGATGATGGTCAGGTTGTCCGGACCTTCGCCCGGCTCAAACCGAATCCCCAGCCGGGGACTCACGAAGCCCGCCATCACGGGGATCTCTTCCAGAGACGGGCCGACCCGTTGCCAGCCGCGGAGAGTCCCGCGGAACGGGTCGTAGAGGTAATACTCCTCGACCTTGTACTGCTGATAGAACTCGAACTTACGCTTCAATTCCCCGGAGCGGTTGCCTGGTGAGCGGACCTCGAAGACGACCTGGGGCGCGATCCCCCCCTCCTCCCATTGCTTGTACGAGCCCCGCAATCGCCTGGGTCGGCCGATGGCGACCAGGACATCGGGACCCTGGCGGATCTTGTTGTTTCCCTCGACGGGATACCATAAGTGGTCGCCCGCCACGTAGACGTTGGGGTCGCCGGGGAACTGGGCTTCCACCCCTTCCTTGATCACGACGATCCACTTGTACTGCAAGTCGTGTTCCGACATGGGCTTCCCATCGCTGTCGGGATATTTAACTTCCGAGTGAGGATGACGTTGAGTCGCGGTCGCCATGATCGTCGAAGCCTCGTTAGGGACGATCGGGGAATAGTGAACGGATTCGATTATCGCACACGATGTCGGACGTGGCCAGACGAGCCCTGTCGCGGTCGAAATGCAGCCGATCCTCAACGTCTATGTTGAGTATAGCCAGCGACCTAGGACAAAAGCCGGGACCCAGAACGCCGCGACGATCGCCGCGGGCTCGACACCGCGCACCGCGGCGACCAGGCCGACATTGAGCCAGACCAGCGAGAGGATCCCAGTCTTGACGGCTTTCTGGAAGGATGCCGGGGTTGGCTGCTGGATCGCATTGACGGCGGTCTGGTTCACGATCACGGCGACCAGGCCGAGGACGAGGAGTCCTTCGAGGGGGATCAGCGGCCGGTCGGGCGCGGGTTGGGGGAAGCGGTGATGGGCCATCGCGGCGGCCGCCAGCCCGAGGAGTGCCAGGTTCTCGAAGGTCAGGCCGGTGACCAGCCCTCGCCGGTCCTCGCCTTGCGTCTCCGAGCGGCTGATCACGGTGATCCCGGCGACATACAGGCCATACGATGCCGCGGCGAGCCAGGCCACCGGACCGCCCAGCTCGGGGGCGTGGCTCATGCCGAGCAGGAGGTTGAGGCCTCGGCAGCTCCCCATGCCGACGGGCCCGAGGAGCGTGTGCTTCAAGCCGGCATCGTAAGCCAGGATGCACGCGGCGAGGACCGCGGCCACGAGCCCGCCGGCCATCGAGCCACCGGCCATCGCCAGCGACGGGCCGATCACAAGGCCGAGGCCGCCGAACCAGGCGGCCGACCGCGCTCAATCGCCCAGAGGGGAGTGGCCGTCCCGGGCGCTCGGCCCGATCCACGTCGAGGTCGAACACGTCGTTGAGGGCCGTGCCCGAGGCGTAAAGGACCATCGACGCCAAGGCCAGCGGCAGCCAGCGCCAGGACTCGGAAACCGAGCCCGTCGCGAGCAGCCAGCCGGCCAGACTATCCGCCGCCGCGGTCACGACGTTCGGCAGCCGGATCAGTTGCAAGAAGGCGATGGTTTTCGAGCGCATGACTGGGCGAGGCTAGTTCCCCGGGGTGTCGGCAATGAGCGGATGCAGGACTTCCATCGCCCCGCGCGCCGCGGCATCGGGATCGTCGAGGAAGGGGTAGAGCTCGACCGTCAGCCAGCCGTCGTAGCCCGTGCGACGGATGGCCTGCACAACCGCGGCGAAATCGATGGCCCCCGTGCCGGGCACCAGGTGGTGATGAACCCGGCTGGCGGCGATGTCTTCCACATGGTAATGGCGGATGTGCGGGGCCAGCTTGGCGATCGCCCGGGGCAGGTCCTCGCTGACGCAGTACGCATGGCCGACGTCGAAGTTCAGGCCGACCGAGGGAGCGTCCAGCCGCTCGGCCACCTCCAGGTACTGGTCGGTCGTCTCCAGCAGCAGGCCGGGCTCGGGCTCGATCAGGAGGAGTACGCCGACCTTCTCGGCATGCTCCGCCAGCGGCTTGAGCACCTCGACGAACAGGTCGATCGCCTCCTGACGCGATTGGCCGGGGGCCAGCGGACCGCCCGGCTCGGTCGTGATGTGAGGGGCACCCAGCTCGGCACACAGGCTCAAGGCCCGCCGGGTGTGATCGATTCGCACCCGACGGTAATTCGGCTCGGGCTCGATAAACGACGGATACCAGTACGGCTGGCGATGGTCGTTGATCGCGTTCATCATGAACGCGTTGATGTTCGAGAACGACAGGCCGGTCTGCTCCATGGCCTGGATGATCGCGCGCTTCTGGACGTCGAGCAGCCCGGCCGGCCACGCGTGGGGGACGTCGGCCAGCAATTCCAGGCCCTGATAGCCGAGCGCGGAGATCCGAGCTGCCGCTTCCGGGAAGGGATAACGCAAATAGGCATTGGTGCTGAAGGCGAGGCGCATTGGGTCCTTTCGTCCTCGAGCGAAACTCCGGAGGCCCGCGCTTCTCGGCTCAATGACTCGCGGATTTCGAGGCGATCGCGATATGCCGGGCCAGGAGGTCGAACTGTTTGAAGAAGTCGTGCTCTTCGACGCCCTCGGGGCTCTTGAAGAAGCTAGCGAGATGCCGCATCAGGCCGCGGCCGCCCCGGCGCTTCTCCAGGTCGGCCAGCCGGGCCAGGTCGATGGCCAGGGGGGCCGCAAGCAGGCTGTCGCACCCCTGCCAGGTGAACTGGAGGGCCATCTTCGTCCCCAGGAACCCCTGGAAATGGATATGGTCCCACGCGGTCTTCCAGTCCCCCATGTCGGGCACGTTCTCGATCGTGACGAGCGTCGACGGCTTGTAGCCGAGGATCTGCGTCACGACGCGATCCTTGGTATCGACTTTCGCCGACTTGTTGGCGGGATCGTCGAGGACCAGCGCGTCGCGGTTGCCGAAGATGTTGTGGCCGACCCAGCTCATGACCTTCAGGTTCCGCATCGCGAACATCGGCGCGAGGACCGTCTTCATCAGCGTCTCGCCGGTCTTGCCGTCCTTGCCGGCATGGAGTGCGCCGGTGGCCGCGGCCAGCTCGTGGAGGGCCGGCATCGAGGCACCCAGGCTGGGCGTGAAGTTGATATAGGTGTGTCCGGCCCGCAGCGCGGCCACGGCGTAGAGGGCGCTCGCCGGCAGGAGTCCGGGACCGCCGTTGACCATGGCGGCGTTGAGCAGGTCCCAGTGGTGGTGGGCCTCACTCAGGGCGAACGGCGGCTCGGTGCTGGAGACGTTGAGCACGATCAGGTGGTCGATCGATCCGGACTCGACGAACGCCGCGAGGTCGGCCGCGATGTGGTCAACGGCCTGCTGCGCCGTCCGCGGCGACTCCGACTCTCCCCAACGGCCGAGTTGGGCCACCGCCCGCCCTGCCCCGAAGCTCGTCCCCGGTCGTACGCGGGACGTCGCCGCTTTCAGCTCCTCGGCGCAGGCCGCGAGCCATTCGGCCGGGAAGACACCCGAGTTCTGCCGGAATTCCTCGGCCGATTCCGCGAACGATGACTCGCGGATGTCGTGGCCGCCGATCACGAAGTCGCCGGGCTCGGGCAAGGGCAGGTCCCGGAACATCGGCAGGTCGCTGACCAGCCCCGTGCGATCCGACAGCCCCCGCGCCATCGCCAGGAGCCCCAGCGTGATCGTCGTGCCGACCCCTCCGAACGCGCCCACCAACCAGAGGCCGACCCGTTGACGTCTCATAAGCGAGTGAACCTGTATAATTCCAATGGGACCACGCCCGGATCGGCGTGGAAGAGGGCGGGGTGGCGTCCCCTGGCGGCTTCCTTCGGTGGTGCCACGCCAGAAGCGGTGTGGAGGACTCGACTTCGCAGCATTCATTATGTCGCGTAGCGGCCCGTCATTCAACTGGCCACACCGCCGAGAATCGACAACCATCCCGCCATGCTAGGGCGCGACCTGCTCCGGGCGGCTCATCGCCGATCGGCGTCTCATCGGGCGCGGAAGATCGCGAGGTTGTCGGGATGCGCCAGGAGTTCGAGCCGGCGATCGCCGAGCAATTCGAACGCGGCCCGGCGCGTGCCGGCGAACGTGGCCTGATCGGTGTCGTGGAGGGCGAGGATGCCGCCGGGTACGATCTTCGGCGTCCACGACTTGATGTCGAAGGATGTATTCACATAGTCGTGAACGGCATCGATGAAGACGAAGCTGGCCGGTCCGTGAGCCCAGTCTGCGGCGGCGTTTCCCGAGGTCTTGGCCTCGTGAATCACGTTGTCGAGCCCCGCGACGCGCTGCCGGAAGCAACGCTGGTCCTCATCGGCGCCGCCGTAGCCCGCATAGGGATCGACCGCGACCACGATGCGGCGGGTCGCACCGGCCAGGCAGCGGGTGGTCACGCCGCGAAAGCAGCCGACTTCGACGATCACCGTGCCCGCCAGGGATTCGGTCGCGGCCACGGCGCGGAGCAGATGCCCCATCTGGACCGGGGTGACTGAGGTCGCCTCCCAGTCCGCCTCGGGGACCGCGGGCAACGGGTCCCACAGGATCTCGGGAAGGGCATACCGGGCATAACGGCGACGCGCTTCCCATTCCCGGGTCATGGCCATCGACTTGTGCATCACCCTCAAGGGGTGCCAGCGGGGATAACGCTTCACTGCGAAAGGGTCTACGCGCACCGTGACAGTCCCTCCCTGCGACACCGCAAGCTCTCCTACGCGCCCGGCGTTCTCCGGAAGTCTCCATTCTAGCCGGGATCTTTCCTCGTCGGCAATGCGATCAGGGAAGTGTGGAGTAGATGACGATATTGCCGGCGATCTTCAGGGCGTCTCGTAGGTGTACCCCTTGCATTCGATCCCGGTATGCCGCTCCAGGGCGCAGCCGATGTCGAACTTCGAGTAGATGATCGCCCAGTGCCCGTTGATCTTCACCCCTTCCAGTTGCGGGAAGTCCTTGGCGCCGCCGGCGGCCTTGGTGTACTGCGAGTCCGAGAGGTCCAGGCCCACCTTGGTGGTGTAGAGTTCGTCCTCGCGGGGGATGGGCTCCAGCTTGTTGTTGGGCAGCAGCTCGGCGACGAACCGCCGGAAGGTCGCGTCGAACGCCGCGCTGCCGCAGGCGGCATCGGCAAACAACGTCCCGCCCCCCGGCTCGATATGCCGCCGCAGTGCCTCGAGGTCCTCCCTGGGGAACGAGATCGATCCGCGGCCGTGGATGTAGATCAGGGGATAGTAGATGAGATTGGGATCGCGGGGAAAGAGGTCCTTCTGCGTGATGACGACGTCGAAGCTGAATGGCGGCTTGCGGAGCGCGTCCATGAGGTTGGGTATGGCCTGGGGGGCGATGTTCCAGTCGCCGGCATGCTTGAGCTTGGCGATCCGCAACGCGCCCCGCTTGGGCGGGGCCGGCTTGAGGTCGCGGATCTCGCGGACGGTCAGCTTGTCGGCGGGCATCTCGCGGCCGGTGGCGTAATCGATGACGTTCTGGCCCACCTTGACCGCCTTGATGACGCCCGTATTGTTCGAGCTGTGTTCGGACTGGTTCCAGTAGCAGGAGAGGTCCATCGGCGAGTAGATCACGACGGTGCGGCAGCCGTGCTCGATGCCCCAGAGCGGATGGGCCTCGGGATCCAGCTCGTGATGGGCCCGCCAGATGGGATGCTCGGGCGGGAGCGGGCGGAGCTTGTAGTCGTCCTCCGGGAAGATCTCCTGCATCAGCCGCCGGAAGCCCTGGTCGAACTCGCGATCGCCGCAGCACGCGTCGGCGAACAGGAAGCCCCCCTGCTCCACATAGTTGCGGATGTTCTGCCGGGCCGCCTGGGAGAACTCCGGGCGCGATGGCCGTTGAAGAACAGGATCGGCGCCTGGAGGAGCTCCGACAGCGACGCGATGGTCGGGTTGACGACCTGCCACGTCAGGAGGCTCTTCCAGTCGCGGGAGACGATGTTGACCATGTTGCGGACGTCATCGGGGTCGTGGTTCCAGTCGTTGATCGGGAGGTGGTGGAGCTTGTTGATCAGGACCGGCGCCCGCCCCTTGGCGAGGAACAGGATCGCGAAGCTCGTCGCGAGGATCGTATTGTTCTCGATCAGGGCGCCTTGCCAGAACCCGTCGAGTCGTTCCTGCTCGTGCACGAGCTGCTCGGCCCCCAGGCGATACCAGTCGTGGGACCCGAAGAACCGGATGCCCGCGAGGCGGCCGGCACGCTCCAGCCCGTAGAGATAGTAGAACTTCCACTGCTGGCCGGCGCCGAAGTTCTGGCCGACCTGGAAGTTCCTGGCCAGCCAGTCGATGCCGCCCTGCAAGCTCCGGCTGACCCCGCCCTTGCCGCAATTCTGGATCACCTCGCCCTGGAGGAATTCCTGCCCCTGGAACCGCCGGAGGCCGGAGATGATCAGGCTGGAAACCCCCGCGCAGGTCATGCTCGCCGACGAGGCCGGGGAATCGGGGGTATAGGCCCAACTCCCATCGTTCTTCTGGCAACGCTCCCAGTAGGCCCGGGCCAGCACCCAGACCTCCGGCTTCACGGGCACGCCCACCTCGCTGGCCGCGTGCAGCCCCAGCAAGGCGTACTGGGTGTTGGAGTTGTCGCCGTTCTTGCCGCGTTTATTATCGGAGTAGCTCCACGATCCGGGCCAGAAGACCGGATCCCCGGGGCGGATCTGCGCGGCTCGAGCCACTCGACATTGGCGGCGATCCGCAACTGGTCGCGCTCCGGCTCGGCGGCGGCGAAGACCATCGTCTGCAGGCCGATGGCGTAGGTACTGCGCAGGTCGGCCGGCCCGAGCTGACGGAGCAGCGCCAGCGCCTTGCTGATGGTGGGCCCGTTGGGCTTCTCGCCGGCCGTCAATAGCGCGAGGGTCACCAGGCTGGTCGTACCCGATCTCGCCTCGCCTTCCACATCGGGCCAGGAACCATCCGCGCGTTGCTGTTTCTTCAGATAATTGACGCCGTCATGGATGGCGCGCTCCACTTCTTCCCGAGTGACTCCCGCACGCGAGGGTGCACTGCCGGCCAGCCCGACGACGATGAGCAGGGCCGGGATCCAGAACCGGCCCGAGAGCCTCGAGACCTGGAGCATGGGAGAACCCCCCGGATTCGTGCCGCACGCGATGCAAGAAGACGGGTGTCTACCCAACCAGCATGACATAACCGGCCGGCGCCCGGCAAGATGAAGGCTCATGGGCGGGTGCAGTCGCGTTCTTGTCGGTGCCAGCCACCGGCACTATCGGCGGGGGAACTCGGCCCTCGATTGGGGATGGCGAGCTTCCACGAGGAACCGGTCGATTCCCTCGCGACGATCGTGACCCGCCCGGCTGGCCCGTTCCTTATAATAGCTACATCCTCTTTGTTTCATGCAATCGATTTAATCTTCCGAATCCCGATTAGCGATAAAACCCAAATTATCGGTGTCCACGCCTTGTTGCTGATTTTCGGCCTGCAAGGCAGATTCCGCATGATCCGCACATCGCTTCCATGCCGATCTCGCGCTCGTTCGGTAGAATCTGCATAATCCATACTTTCGCTGCGACCCCGATAATCGTGGCTTCGTTTTCACAGTTTCGGGGCTGGGACCGGCCGCGGTGGCTTCGTTTTCACAGTTTCGGGGCTGGGACCGGCCGCGGTGGCTTCGTTTTCACGGTTTTTGGGGCTGGGACCGGCCGCGGTGGCTTCGTTTTGCGCGGCGATCGTGCGTCGCGTCGCCGGATCGACGGCGGTGGCTTCGTTTCGTCGGCTATGCGCCGACGGCTCCCACCTGCCACCTGGCGGGTGGCTTCGTTTCCGCGCTTCCGCAGCACCAGGTCACCTCGACACCAGGCGATCGGCCGGACAGTGCATGGAACCATCTGTGGCGGCCTGATGGATGGTCAAGCGGCCTGATGGGAGACCGTCCCGTCCCCGATCGCCTGGAGGAAACATACTCCTCGCTCAAATTGTCAAAGATCTCTCATGCGACAATCATCCACCATTAAGAGTCGTACAGAATGAGGCAAATGGCAACAAGCTCCATCATTTTTTGGGCGGATCGCCGATGGCCTGTGCGAACCGTTCGACCATGCCGCGCGCATCGCGGTCGCCGGGCACTCGGCGAGCACGGCATGCCAGTGTTCGGCGGCCTCGACCGCGTCGCTGCGTTCCTGGGCCAGCACGGCGAGATTGCGCCGGGTGAGGTGGCCTTAGATACCCATGTCCAGGCTGACGAACTGTTCGGGACGCCGTAGTCCCAGGATTCGCCGCCAGCACGCTTCGGCCTCGGACGACTCGCCCCGCTGCCGATGCACCACCGCCTTGCGGGACAGCAGCTCGGCGTCCTGATCGTCGTAGCGCACGGCCCTCCCAGGGGGTGGCGCGGGCCCGCTGACGGCGCACCGGCCAACGCGCAGTATCTGCGAGAACTGGCGTGGAAGGTCTATCATCGCGAAATCGAGAAGACCAGGCCGGCACAGCAAGAGAAGAGCAGGCGAGGGGATCATCGCCCGTTTCAAGATCCTGATGAAGCCCATGAGTGCCGTATTCCACGCCGGGCTCTCGCTCCAGTAGCCTATCCTCTGGGGGCGCCGGCAGCCTGGGCGACTTGCCGGCCGATCCCCCAGCCGGACCCCTTGATCCAACACCCCAGACCTCTACACCCGGACCTCGACAAATGAAGGCCACCACCCCGCTTGACCTGCGGACTACCATAGCCGGGGTCCCCGTCCGCGACCTCGCCGACCGATTCGGGACCCCCACGTACGTCTACGACGCCGCCACGATCCTCGAGCGAATCGGGGACCTCAAGCCATTCGACGCGATCCGATACGCGCAGAAGGCGAACTCGAACCTCGCCATCCTCGACCTGGTCCGCCGCCACGGCGTCCTGGTCGATGCCGTCAGTGCCGGGGAGATCGGCCGCGCCCTGGCCGCGGGCTACCGGCCCGATGGCGATCCGCATCCGATCGTGTACACGGCCGACATCTTCGACCGCGAGTCGCTCGACCTGGTCGCCGAGAAGGGCATCCACGTCAACTGCGGCTCCCCCGACATGATCGACCAGTACGGGGAGCGGATTCCCGGCGGGTCGATCACCCTGCGGATCAATCCCGGCTTCGGCCACGGCCACAGCCAGAAGACGAACACCGGGGGCGAGTCTTCGAAGCACGGCATCTGGCACGATCAACTCGGCGACTGCCTGTCCCGGGCCGCCCGGCACGACCTGAGGATCACGGGGCTGCACATGCACATCGGCTCCGGCACGGACCTGGAGCACCTCTCCCAGGTCTGCGGGGCGATGGAGCGCGTCGCCCGGGCGACCGCCCCCACCCTCGACACCATCAGCGCCGGCGGCGGCCTGCCGACGCCGTACCGGCCGACCGACGGCCGGGTCGACATCGACGCCTACGTCCGCCTCTGGGACTCCACACGCAAGCGGCTCGAGGCGGCGGCCGGACACCCGATCCGCCTGGAGATCGAGCCGGGCCGCTACCTTGTCGCTGAGAGCGGCTTCCTCCTCGCCGAGGTCCGCGCCGTCAAGCGCATGGGCGGCAACACCTTCTATCTGATCGACGCCGGGTTCAACAACCTCGCGCGCCCCATTCTCTACGGCTCCTACCACCCCATGTCGGTCGCCCCGGCCGATGGCGCGACGGACCGTCCCCGCCGTGCGGTCGCGGTCGGCGGCCCGCTCTGCGAGAGTGGCGACATCTTCACCCAGGACGAGGGGGGCTTCGTCTGCACGCGCGAGTTGCCCGAGGCGGTCGTCGGCGACCTTCTGATCATCGAATGCGCCGGCGCCTACGGGTTCGCGATGGGCTCGAACTACAACTCCAAGCCGTTGGCGGCCGAGGTGCTCATCCTCGACGGCGATCCGCATCTGGTGCGGCGGCGGCAGACCTTTGAGGATCTGATCCGTGGGGAGTCGATCCCGAAGCTCGACTGAACGAATGTAAGCGCCAGCCCCTCCCAGCCCTGGGGCACCGGCGGCGCGGCGCCGGACCGACCCGCGGCCGGCGCCGCGCCCGGGCCGACTCATCGGCGGACATCGCCCCTCAGCCCGCCGTCCCTCACGCCCTCGGCCGCGCCTTCGCTCGCCGATGCTCACGCCGCGCCTTCTGCCACGCCGCTCGCCGCCGGGCGGGTGGGTCGGGGTCAGACCAGTTTTCCATTTATTTGACGGGGAAAAACTCGAAACTTGGTCGGACCCCGACCACCCAAGCTTGGTCGGACCCCGACCACCCTGGATTTTTTGAAGCGAGGAACCGCCTTGGCGCAAGATCCGACGCGGATTCTCTCGTTTTCTC
>CAWJTV010000026.1:0-227845 GCA_963845755.1 uncultured Planctomycetota bacterium | reverse complement strand
CCATGACTTGTCAGGCCGGGCTCCGAAGAGGGCCAGGCCGCGCATTTGCCAGGCTGCGTCAATCTCGACGATCTTGGTGTTGGGATCGGCCGGCAATTGTTCGAGGAAACGGTGAACGATGGGGCGGATCCCCGGAACGGCGAGCGCGTCGGCCACCTCGATCAAGACACTGCTCGTCGTGACCAGAGGGGCGCTCAGTCCCCGAGTGACACGGACTGCTTCGGCGTGATGCTGGTCCGATGGGTTCAGAAGCGCGATGAAATAGAATGCATCCGCGAACACCTCGGTCATGGACGGGGCTTCCCGCGGGCATAGTGATCGTGGTGCTCCGCGAGGTCGTCGGGAAGTGGTGGGGCCTGGGCCTCGGCGTCCGCGGCCAGGCCGAGCAGCCATGACCGGGTGGCCGCGAGCGGATCAGATACCACTTCGGCCTCGGAGAGTTGCCGTTTGGGCCGTACAGTGACCTCCAGCTCCCCGACGGGTAGGTCGATACCCACCGGGGGACGGATGATCCCGTCCGAGTCCACAACCGCATGAAACCGGATCTCTTCCATCGGTCGATCCTCCCGGATCGATCCTATCGCCGCGACGTGCGAGGCAACCGACTCCGATCGGCTTTCCGCGCGGACGGCACAAGGCTGGACCAAGCCGAGGCCCCCACGACTGCACGGTTGGCTTCCGGATCGTCCGCCACTTCCGCACTCGCGTAAGGTTTCGGGCCGGACCGCGTATCACTGATGAGAACCGAGAATACGCTTCGATCCCGTGACAACCCCAGAGAGGCAAGGTATCCCACATGAACGCGCGTACGATCGGCTTGAGTTTGAGTTTGGCCGTATTGGCCATGTCCGGAGCCGCGACCTCGTCGGCGCGGCCGGTCCGGAGGACTCGATCGTCCGTGTCACGAGCCTGTTGCGGCTGCCCAACCCGGTGCGGCCGTGGACCAAGCAGAACCCGGCGGAGGTCGGCGGCACGGGCGTGATCATCGATGGTCAGCGGATCCTCACGAATGCCCACCTGGTGCTCTATGCCGAGGAGGTCTATGTCCAGCCCGGTCAAGGGGGTGACCGGGTCGAGGCCAAGGTCGCCGCCATCGGGCCGGGGATCGATTTGGCCGTGCTGACCATCGACCCGGCCGAGGGCGAGTTCTTCGCCAAGCGGCCCCCGCTGGCTCGCGCCGCCGGGCTGCCCGAGGTCTCGGCGCGCGTGGTCGTCAAGGGGTTCCCGGTCGGCGGCGTCACCCTCTCGACCACGCAGGGGATCGTCTCGCGGATCGAGTATGCTTATTACGCCACCGGCGCGGCCGGTCTGCGCATCCAGATCGACGCGGCGATCAGTTCGGGGAACAGCGGCAGCCCGGCTGTGGTTGACGGCAAGATGGTCGGCCTGGTCTACGGCATCGGGCCGGGCGAGAACATCGGCTATGTGATCCCGGTCGAGGAGATCGACGGCTTCCTCGCCGACGTCGCCGACGGCCGCTACGACGGTAAGCCGAGACTCTTCGAGCAGTTCCAGTTCCTCGAGAACGAGGCGCTCCGGGCCAGGCTCGGGCTGGCGAAGACGGTCCGCGGGATCATGGTCCGCGAGCCCCGGCGCCGCGAGTTGACCTACCCGCTCAAGGAGTTCGACGTGATCTCGGCGATCGGCGATAATCCCATCGATAACCAGGGGATGGTCCAGATCCGCGACAATCTGCGGCTCTCGTTTCCCTACCTCGTGCCCAAGCTGGCGCGCGACGGCGCGGTGCCGCTCCGCATCGTCCGCGACGGCCAGGCCCTGACGGTCCGCCTGCCGGTTGACCGCGAGGACGACCGCTTGCTCCGCGGCTACGGCGGCCGGCAGCCGTCCTATTTCGTCTGCGGCCCCCTGGTGTTCTCCCCCGTCATGGCGGATGCCGTCTCCATCTACTTCCGCTACAATCCTTCGATCGCCGACCGCAACAGCCCGATCATGACCCGCAACAGCGATCAGGCCCGAGTCCCGGGCGAGGAGCTGGTCGTGGTCACCGCGCCGATGCTTCCCAACCGGATGACCCGGGGCTACGGCGAGCCGTTCGGCCAGGTCGTCGAGACCGTCAACGGCAACAGGATCCAGAGCCTGCGCCACCTGGTCGAGACCCTGCGCGACTGCAAGGACGAGTTCCTGACGTTCCGCTTCGCCGAGGAGGGCGCCGAGACGCTGGTCTTCCGCCGCCAGGCGATCCTCGATGCGACCGAGCCGCTGATGAGCCAGAACGGTATCCCACGCCGCGGCACCGACGACGTGCTGGCGATCTGGAACGCCAAGGCCAAGCCGGTCGCCGCCAAGGGAAAGGACAAATCGAGCGCCCTCGGTGCTTACCGGGCCTCGGCCGCGCGGAAGTGCGCGGTGATCTCGTCGGCGGTGAGAGCCCGGTCGTAGAGCGCGACCTCGTCGATTTTACCCTCGAAGCGGGAGTCGGCTCCGCCGCCACCCCGGCCGCCGATGAACAGCGCGGGTCGGGAGGCCCGCGCCCGACGCGAGGTCCATTGGCCGGGGCGAGCCCGTCGATCCCGTCGATTTCGGGTTCGAGCTTGCCGTCGAGGTAGACCGCGACCCGTCGGCCGGGCCTGCGCCCGAGTGCGACATGGTGCCAGGTCTTGGGTGCGATCTCGGTGTCTCCGGCCCAGTAACTGATGTTGTTCACGTTCACCTTGTCAGTCAGGGCGGTGATAAGGAAGGGGAGTCCCGGTCTGCTCATCACTCCGTCGACACCGATCTCGTCGCCGGTTGAGCCCGCGCGGCCTCTCTCCAGCACGAGGGAAACGAGGACGCCGGCGCTCCTGCGGGCATTGTCGCCCACGCGGGCACGGTTCGGCAAACCTTTCCAGAACCAGAGCTCGACGGTGTAGGTCTCGGGCAGGCTGTCGAGCCTGGCCTCGAGACGGCCCCCGGCGAAATGGGCCGCACGGTTGATCGACGCGCCGGCGGAGAGGCCGGGGGCATCCGGGCCCGGCAGCCAGAAGGCGACGCCGTTCTCATAGCGGGCGTGGCGGCCGTGTCCTGAGGAATCGAGCGCGATCGGACCCTTGATGTCATCGAGCCGCCAGTAGGCCATCGGCTTCGACGCCAGTACGGCCTGGGCGTACGGGCCGTGATTCAGGCTCAAGGCGCGGCGTGGTTTGCCCGCGACCTGCTCGAGCAAACCCAGCACGGCCGCGACGATCTTCGGCTCGGCCTGGACTTCCAGCCCTGCCGTGCGCGCCGGCCAGGTCGTGTAACCGCCGAGCGCGTGCTGCTCCGGCGGCGGGATATATCCCTCCGAGCCGTTGGCCAGCTCGATGTTCATCGTCGTCGCGAAGGGACTCTGAGCCTTGAGCTTCAGCCCGGTGATGGCGTAGACCTCATTGGGGATCGCGGTGATCCCCAGTTCGCCGATCCGGATGGCCTGGAGCTTGAGTTCGCGACGGGGCTCGTCGTGCAGATAGACCGCCTCCTTGGCGTAGACCTCGGGCAAAGTGCGCGGGAGGTCTCGGTCCTTCATCTGCGCGACGACGGATCTGGCCCACGCCAGTCGTTTCTCGTCCGGCACGCGATGGCCGAGGACCAGCGTTGACTCGGCCATGGCCAGCGGGACGTGGTCGCGATGGGTGATCCCGCGGTAGGCCCGCTCGGCGGACGCGGCGACCGCGTCGGCATAAGCATCGAGGCCCGGGTCATTCTTGGGCTGGCCGTAGTCCATCCACATCTGGTCGCCGCTGGTGCCCTGCGACATGATTGCGACGAACGGCGGCTCGTTGGGCTTATCCGTGGCCCCAATCCGCCGGCCCAGCGCGGTAGCGAACCGGCCGTAATAGTCGGCCGAGACCGGCTCCGTGCCGTAGTAGTGCATCGAGTAATTGGCCAGGACGGCGATCGGCCGGCCCGCGCGCGATTGGACCGACACCACGGTGAGGCCGGGATCGACCGGGCCGGCCGGTGCGATCGCCTCGGGGTTCTGGTAACCGGGGTGCATGTTGGCCCGAACGGTCTTCTGGCCGAACGGGTCGTCGATCATCTTGTCCGGGCGTCGGATCCATCGTCGGCAATGGGTATGCTCAGGATCATCGACAACACCCCAACCGACTCGGGCCGGCTGGAGATTGCGATTGGCACGCTCGATCGCCTCGGCGATCCGCCCCGGGAGGATCTCCACGTAATCGGCATCGGGCGGGGTGCCCAGCGCGCCCATCGCCGAGGGTGCCGTATGAGTATGCGTGGCGGAGATCAACATCCGATCGGTGGGGATTCCGGTCTTCTCCTTCGCCATGGCCTTGGCTTTGTCGAGCAGCTCGCGCGGCATCATGCAGCTATCGACCACCACGATCGCCAGCCGGCTGGTTCCATCATCGAGCACCAGGCATCTGGCCCGGATCGGGTCGTTCACCCGCGTGGCCTGGGCTTGCAGGAAGCCGCCGTTGACCACCACCGGGAACTTCCGCGGCGCGATATCGACCGCAGCGGCGCCGGCGCGGAGGATTCCCTTCGAGTCGGACGCTGGCTTGCCTTCCTGCGCCATCGCACCCGGCGGCGGCATGGCGTTCGACAGGGCCAAACAACAGGACGCGAAGATCGGCGGCAGGATGCGTCTCATGAGGGCCTCGGAATGTGGGGTTCAATCGGGCTCGATGCCCAGTTCCCGTAGCCGCGCGGCGTATCTGGCGGCAAGTTGGGCCTGCACCTCGGCGCGGCGGTCGGCCTCTTCGAGTCGATCCATCAGCTCGAGATAACTCAAGAACCGCTGGCCGTCGGGTCTGATGATCACGAGGTTGTTGGGGCCTTCACCCGGCTCGAAACGAATACCCAGCCTGGGACTGACGAATCCGGCCATGTTAGGGATCTCCTCGAATCCGCCGCCCACCCGCCGCCACCCTTCCAAGGCGCCGCCGTCCGGGTTGTAGATATAGTATTCCTCTACTCCGAACTTCTCGTAGAAACGAAACTTCCGGAGCATCTTGCCGAAGCCGTTGCTCCATGAAAAGATTTCGAAGACGACCTGGGGAGCGATTCCCCCCTCCTCCCATTGCTTGAAGGAACCGCGCCGGACCTTCGGGCAGCCGAAGGCGACGAGGACGTGGGGAGCATTCCGAATCTTGGGCTTCCCCTCGACGGCGTACCAGACGAGATTGCCCGCCACGAGGACGTTGACCTGGTCGCGGTACAACGACTCGAGTCCCTCCTTGACGGTCACGATCCACTGGAATTGCCGGGTGTTCACCAACATGGGTTCCCCATCGTCGTCGGGATAATCGATCGCTTGTAGCGGAGCGGTTTGGAAAACGGTACTCATGAT
The DNA here is from genome assembly GCA_963845755.1 of uncultured Planctomycetota bacterium. Taxonomy (GTDB): domain Bacteria; phylum Planctomycetota; class Planctomycetia; order Isosphaerales; family Isosphaeraceae; genus CAWJTV01. The sequence goes on along the minus strand of CAWJTV010000026.1, from coordinate 222,555 downwards.
TGTGTCCGAACTCACCGGCCGGCAGATGACCACCAGTCCGAGTTTCGCACGGAATGCCGATCCGCTCAAGATGAGCGCGCACGTGCCTTCGAGTCCCGCTTCCGGACGACTTCCGTCCGGTTTCCTACCATTCCCGCGGCTATTGGGAGAGATGGATCTCGCCGAGGTCGACCGTCTCGCCCGGCCTGGAAGTGAGGTGCTTCAAGATCGCCTCCTTGGCCTTCTCCGGCTTCAGGGAGACGTCGGGCCGCGACCGGGGATGCACCCCGACGCGGACGCCCAGCGCGGGGTTGATCCCCTCGACGCGGAACCGGCCATCCTGGTCGGCGGTGAAGATCTCGCCATCGGGCCAGATGCCGAGGTTGCCGGGGAACGACTGGCCCCGGTGATCCTGCGGCGCGAGCCGGATCGTAGCACCGGCGAGGGGTTCACCGTACCCATCGAGCAGCCGCCCGACAGCCGCGCCGCAAGGCTCGAGCCGGACCTCGACCGGGCCCACGCCCGGCCCGATGAGGACCGCCCCGGCCAGTCGCCGGCCCTTGTGGAAGAACGTGACTGTCCGCGTTCGGCCGGGCTCGAGGCCAATCGCCTCGAAGGTGGCGTCATCGAGCGCCTTGATCTGCCAGTTGGCGAAAAGTCCATAGGCGACGGCATCGGTCACCGGCTTGCCATCGGGATCGATCACTCGTCCCTTCCGCTTGGCGCCCCGGGTCAGATCCAGGTCCAGGTTGAAGGTCTCGACGTTGGCGGGCACATCCACGATCCGGTAGGCCTGGCAGTCCGAGAGGATGATCAGGCCGCCCGGTCCGTCGTCATCGCCGGCGCCCGCGACGCCCTTGCCGCGGTCGGCGGAGGCGAGGCGGGCGCGGATGTAGGGGAGATCATAGCCCTCCGCCACGGCGTAGAAGATGGCCGGGCCGGGAGGGACGGTCAATTTGAACCCCTCCGGGCCGTATTGTTGGGACCTGCTGAAGGGCCGGCCTTCGTTGGTGTTGGACGGGAGCTTGGTGTAAGTCAGAGTGTGCCCGGGCCCGACCTGACCGTTCGCCTTGTCGATGAGACGGACCCGGACGACGACCCCCTTCGGCAGGTCGAAGGTCACGGAGATCGGGTTCAGGCCATCGGTGTCGCTGACCTGCGTCGAAACCGAGAGGTACGGTTCCCCCGGCTTGGGATCGACCTGGATCCGGTACGACGCCACCTTGGGTAGGCCATCAATGCGGAACCGGCCGTCCTGATCGGTCGCGACATTGACATGCGCGTTGTTTGCCAGGGCGTGGCCGGATACCCAGGCCCCCGCGACCGGCCGGCCGGTCCCCTTGACCCGGACCACACCTTCAATCGGCTTGGACGGGCCGGCGACATGGTCGAAGGTCGCACCATGGAGCGGATAGATCCGCGGCTGGTAAGAACGCCTCGTAGGCACCGATTGCGGCCTGGCCGAAGGCGGGGCAACGCGGGTCATCGTCCACACCCGGCCATTCTCGATCCCCGGCCCGTCGAGCTCGAGCAGGACGAGCCGGTCGCGGCCCACGCCGTCGACCCGGAACCGGCCGTCGGGGTCCGTCTTGATCCTCCTCTTGACCCACTCGGATCCCTCCTTGGTCCACCAGGCGCCGTTGGAGAACCTCCGGGAAGATTGATCCGGACGGATCGTCCCGTTCTGAAGCAGGGCGTCGAGGTCGCCCGCCGGCGGGTCTTCGATCGTCCCCACGTGAACGTTGACCGCGGGAATGGGCCGGCCCTGCGTGTCGAGGATTCGGCCGCGGATCGGTACGTCGTCCGGGACCAGCCGCAGCTCCACGTCGCCCGCGACGGGGTTCCAGGCACGGGCCCAGCCAGCTCCATAACCGGGAGCCTCGGCCGTCAGCGCCGCGTTCTTCAAGCTCCAGCCGCTACGGGATAGGTATTCGCGCCGCTCGGCCTCCGTGTCCAGGTCGAATCGGAACCGGCCTTCCGCATCGGTATGGGCCACCGGGATGATCCTCCAGCCGGATCCGCTCAGCCCGAGATAGATCGACGCATCGCGAACGGGCTTGCCGTCCGGAGCGATCACGCGCCCGCGGATCGGGACCTTGCCGGACCGGTCCTGGTCGTCTTTCGGCTTCGGCGCATCCGCAGACGGGGTTCGAGCCTGAGCCGCTACGACAGCGAGAGCGCCCGGACGCTTCGATGGACCGGCCGCGGTCCAGGCCAGGAATCCGGCCGTCGCGACGGCGGTCAGCAGGGCCGTCATCTGGATGAGCTTGATCACGAGCATCCTCCGCAACACCTGATTGCTGAGGGCCACCGCCGCCGAGACCGCCCCGGCCGCCTTCGCCCCGTTCGCCGCCGCATCCAGTCCCAGCGCGGTCCGGGTCGTCGCCTCGACCCAGCCGGCCGGTGCCGCCGTCACTTCCCGCGACAGGAGCGCAGCCAGCGCCACTGAGGTCGCCGTGATCCCGCGCCGGGCCAATCGCGAACGCAACAAGTCCTTCGCCCGGGCCAGCCGGCTGCCGACCGTGCCCAGCGGCCACCCGAGCTGTCGCGCGGCATCTTCGTACGACAGACCCTCGAGACAGCAGAGCGCGATCGGGGCCCGGTACCTGTCCGGAAGCCGGTCGATTTCCTGGTGGATCATCGGCAGGAGCTCGCGATCGATCTCCGCCGTGCCCGGCGGCGCGGCTCTGTCGGCCATCGCGCCCTCCTCCCACGATCGTTCGCGGCGTCGGGCGGCCACGGCATTGGCCCGGATCGCGATCCGGTACGCCACCCGGTAGAGCCAGCTCCCCAACGATCCGCCTACTCGCAACCCGCCCGCCTTGCGGAACAACACCAGGAATGTGGCCTGGAACGCGTCCTCGGCGCCGTTGATGTCCTTGAGCACCCCCCGGCAGACCGCCAGGACCATCGGACCGTGCCGCTCGACCAGGATCGCGAACGCCCCCTCGTCACGCCCGGCGACGAACCGCTCCAGGAGCTGGGCATCCGTCAAACCGCTGAGGGTCCCCTCGTCGAACAGACGACGAATCTGCCGCAATACGATGCCGGATCGTCCGCTTGCCATCGGCTTGCCTCCAACCAGGACCCTCGCCCGCCGCGCCGTCTATGAAAGACCGCGAACCGACGGCGCCATCCCGATTTTTTCCAGAATCCCGTCAGCGAACCAGCCTGTCGCGGGCCATGATCCTTCGACCCAGGGCACCAGGCCATCCGTATCGAGTTTTTTCAAACACCTTGTGACATAACGCAACCATCCGAGAGTGACTGGACCACAAGGTTCGTGCGGGTTCGCAGCTATCGATCCAATCACAGTCGGATGAACCAAGATGTACATTTTACTACCAGGATTCTCCTGACAAGTGTCGGGAAAACCCCCCGACTGTCGGAACTCTACACGTCCTTCAGCCACTTTTTCGGGCAAGTGGGCAGAATACGATGTATTAGATAGCGTCCCGAAGTCGAACGCTCGTCCCGATGGATGGGGAGGTGACGATTCGTGGAGATCATCGGATTTGTCCGTTTTTTTCAGCATTCATCCATCTCGGTTTGAACGCTTTCATCGGGTCTCGACGAGTGAATGCGACGAAGATACGGGAATGTCTGTGTAATCCGATTGTATGGAGATGAGGGGAGAATTCCGCAGGCGAATGGACGCCGATCGATGAGCCGGCCGGGAATCCCGGGGCGCCGGCGCCTGGAAATCGCGGACTTGAACGGCTTTCGGAGTCGGTTTTTAGGAATGAGAGAGCGGATGATCGCGTGGCTGATAAGGAGAGGACAGGGCGCCTCGACACATCCGGCGGCAGACGTTGGAGTCGCGGTCGTTCACGTTTGGGAATTCGGGAAATCCACCGATTATGTCACAACCCGTGAACTTGTAACTTGACGCTTCGATTCACTTTGTTAAAATTCAAAAATCGTTGTCCTCTGTATCCAAATCGCTAAACTTCCCGGATTCATCTAATTTTGTAGCGGATGAGCGTGAAATGGAGTCTGGGGCGCGGTATCCGCGAGCCGGGATCCGGGAAAGTATCGAGGAAGTGTGAGTGCATCTAAGGCGGATGGGAACAACCATTACGGAGGCCGGAGTGAGTCACCGCGAGGAGACAGGGGATTTCCGGCGAATGTCGAACACTCTCGAAAAGGTGTGAATTCTCATCGGTCTTCCGAGGACTTCAACGCGTCGCCCGCAGCCTGCTCGACCCGGTAGGCACTTTGTGAGCCGGGAAGATCCCAGGGGCGGTCGAAATCCAGCAGATCCCAGTCACCTTGAGGTGGGATCGGCGAAAAGGCAAGGTGCTTTCGCCGGGCCGCCAGCATCGAGGAAAAGCGAGGTCATTCATGGAATTGTCGAAGCGAATCCGGGATCTTCGTTACGCGAAGGGCTGGGGGCCCGACGAGCTGGCCAGTCGTGCCAAGATCTCGCGAACGGCCCTGTATCAGATCGAGCGGGGCAACACGAGCAAACCCCAGGCGGGGACCTTGCGGCGGATTTCCCGGGCATTGGGCGTGCCTCTGGAGGCCCTGCTGGAGATCACGCCGCTGACGACCCAGGATGCGACCGGGGAGGCCGGTGAGGCCGCGATGGCGATGTCTGCGATGATGCCGGTCCTGACGGGAGGGCGCATCCCGTCGGGGGATCGGGGGGAAGAACTGCTCGAGAAGTTCCGGTTGCTCCTCGCCTCGCCGATGGCCGAGGGAGTGGCTCGCATCGTCGAGGAGTCGTACCGGCTCCTGCCGATCATTCCCCCTCCCATGTCGTCGGATTCGCCCGTCTACACGGCGCCGCCGCACGAGATCGAACCCATGCGCCGGAGTCGCGGCCGCTCGCGAAGTCCCGCGTGAGGTCACCCCGGCCCGCCCGTGTCCTCGCGGATAGGAAATCGAGATCAGCCCGGCTTCCCCCGGGCGGATCCTCGTCCCCGCCCGCGAGCGTGGGGACGAGATCGCCCGGTGTCGTTGCGACCCTCACTTCAAACTCGCGAATTCCAGATAGGGAATCGATATACACCTTGCTTGCATAGCTCATTGTATTTATGGAATCTTGAACTGGGAATGGGGAATCCTCTCTCCGCTCCTTTCACATCCTCTCAGGCCGACGGCTCCGGCCCGTCCGCGCGCGGCTGAAGTACCGCCGCAAGAGCGCGGGCAATTCGGCCGAGAACTTGCTGCGTGGCAGAACCACCTGACAGCCCGCCTGTCGGGCCGCCTCCAGGAGGTCAGCCTGGACGTGCGGGCCGACGGCGATGTACCACGTACCGGGATCCGTCAATTGCCGGTAGCCGGCCACGGCCGCCGGCGCGACCAGCTCGCCCGCCGTCAGGTCCAGGACGATCATCCGCGGCCGCGTTTCCTGAAGCACCACCTCGACCTGGGCCAGCTCGCCGATTCGCTGCATCCGGTATCCGAGTGCCTCGGCCGTCGCCGTCACCCGTTCCGTGAAGAACAGGTCGCGGCTCAGGACGATTCCCAGTTCATCGCCGGCGGGATCACGGGCGGTCTCGTGGGCCGAGGACTGCCCTTCGGGATTGGATGTTTCCACGATCGTCACCAATCAATGAGCCGTTGCCTGAAGGGGAAAGACGCCGGCTTTCATTCTAGCGGGTCGGGCGTTTGGATGCATTCGAGCCTGGCGCGGTTCTCATCATCGCGGGCCCATCGCGCGGGCCATTGCGCGGCATTTCCGTAGATCGGCCTCTCAATTGCATAGAGACACGAACAGGAAATCGTTTGTCCGGAATCGGAGAACACCATCCTGAGAGAACGCTCGAGCGGCGATGCTGTGGAATTCGCCACAATCGACGGTCCGGAAAACGTTTGCGTACGGTCCCCGCGGCAAGGAGTGGCCGATTCTACTCGAAAGGAACGAGCCATGTGGGATAGAAACGCTTTGTATGAATTGATCGACAATCGGCTGCGTGATTATCAATTCATCGTGGTTGCCAACCGCGAGCCATACATCCATCGCTTTGCGGGCGATGAGATCGAGTGCGCGCGGCCGGCCAGCGGGATGGCGACGGCCCTCGACCCGATCATGATGGCCTGCGGCGGCACCTGGGTGGCGCATGGCTCCGGGGACGCCGACCGGCTGACCACCGATGCGGATGACCGCGTCCGCGTGCCGCCCGAAGATCCTCACTACACGTTGCGCCGGGTCTGGTTGACCAAGGAGCAAGAAGAGGGATACTACCACGGCCTGGCCAACAGCGGACTCTGGCCCCTCTGTCACATCGTTTTCACCCGACCGACCTTCGACCTTCGTCACTGGCAGGTCTATCGCGAGGTGAACGAACAGTTCGCGGAGACGATCATCCAGGAGACCGGGGATCGTCCCACGATCGTCTTCATCCAGGATTACCACTTCGGCCTGCTGCCACGGATGTTGAAGGAGCGCAATCCGCAACTGATCGTGGCCCAGTTCTGGCACATTCCCTGGCCGAATTCGGAGACGTTCCGCGCCTTCCCCTGGAAAGATGAGTTGCTCGAAGGGTTACTCGGCAATGACCTCCTGGGCTTCCACCTCCGCCAGCATTGTCAGAACTTCCTCGAGACCGTCAACCGCAACCTCGAGGCGCGGATCGACCGTGAGGACACGGAGGTAACGCGCGGGGGCCGTACCACCCAGGTCCGGCCGTTCCCGATCAGCATCGATTTCGAGGGCCACTCGGCGGCCGCCGACAGCCCGGAAGTCGAGCGCGAGGCCCAGCGGTGGCGGCATCGGCTGAACCTCAAGGGACAGATCCTGGGCATCGGGATCGAGCGGCTCGATTACACCAAGGGGATTCCCGAGCGGATTCGCGCCATCGATCGTCTCCTCGAGGACCGGCCCGAGTATCGCGGCCGGTTGGTCTTCACGCAGATCGCCGTCCCCAGCCGCGGGCGCAGTCGTCAGTATCAACGGCTCGATTCCGAGCTCGACGAGCTGGTCGAGGAGGTCAACTGGAAGTGGGGTACCGACTCGTGGCGGCCGATCGTGTACGAGAAGCGCCACTTCGGCCAGGTCGAGATGATGGCACTGCATCGGCTGGCCCGGTTCTGCGTCGTCAGCTCGTTGCACGACGGGATGAATCTGGTCGCCAAGGAATTCGTGGCCAGCCGGTTCGATGACGACGGCGTCCTGATCCTGAGCCGATTCACAGGCGCCGCCCGCGAGCTGACCGACGCCGTGCTGGTCAACCCGTTCGCCGTCGAGGAGCTGGCCGAGGCCATGCACGAGGCCATCTCCATGCCCCAGGAGGAGCGCAGTCGTCGGATGCGACGGATGCGCGATGTCGTGGCCGAGAACAACGTCTATCGATGGGCGGGCAAGATCATCTCGGCGCTGTTGAAACTCGATTTCACCGACTTCAGCGGGGATGATGCGTCGCAGTATTCCAGCATACCCTTCCTGACCGGGGAATCCAACGGACGGATCGCCGCCCCCGCCCGTAGCCTGCGATGAGCGGAGAGCGATCGTCGAGCTCGAAGGGGCTTACGCATCCGATCACTCTCGCAAGGTCAATCTGGTATAATCGGCGATGGCCCCCGTTCGGCTGGGATCGAGAATCCAGCGCCATTGGGAGACATCGCCATGAGCAAAGGCACGCCGATACCATCAAGGCCCGATATAACCGAATATGCGTCGTCCTATGAAGCGTACATCGGGCTCGTGCCGGAAGGGAACATCCTCACGATACTCGAGGGACAGATCGACGACACGGTCGCCTTGCTCCGGGATCTCTCCGAGGCCGAGGCGGAAACGCGGCATGCGCCGTATACCTGGAGCCTCAAGGAGGTCGTCGGACATCTGATCGACTGCGAGCGGATCTTCGGGTACCGGGCCCTCCGCTTCGCCCGCAACGATCCGACCGCGCTGCCCGGGTTCGACGAGAACCCGTATGTCCAGGTCGCCCACTTCGACGCGCGGAAGATGACCAGCCTCGTACAGGAGTTCGAGGTCGTCCGCCGGTCGCACCTCCTGTTCTTCGGCGGTCTGGACGACGAAGCCTGGCTCCGGAGCGGTGTCGCCAATGGCCATCCGATGTCGGTTCGAGCCCTCGTCTACGCGATTGCCGGGCACGAGCGGCATCACATCAACATCGTGCGCAAGCGGTTGGGACGGCTCGCGTAGGTCAGGCTTTCCAGCCTGAGGAAAAACGAAGTCAGGCTGGAAAGCCTGACCTACTTGGGGTTCAAGCGATCCAGGGTCAACTTCGCCTCGCGCGTTCCGACGGCGTCCGGATGGCCCTGGACCAGGCGCTCGATCGCGCCTCGGGCCTCGGGCGTATTGATCCGCTCCAGCGCCGTGATAGCGCGAACCGTGCGCAAGACCTCGGGCGAAGCGATTGGCTCGACAGCCTTGGCGGGTCGAAGGTGATCGCGGAGAAACCTCATGGCCGACGAGACGCTGAGGGCCCAGGTAGCCCGATAGGCGGCGCGGGCGTCTTGGCCGGCCAGAGCGTTCCAATGGGCCTGGAGTGATTCGGGATTCGGAGCTTCGTCGCGCGTCATCTGGCCCCTCAAGTCGGAGACGTCCCAGACCAGTGCCGTGGCATCCTCGCTGCCGGAGACGAGCGAGTGGCCATCGGGTGTGAAGGCGATGGAATTGACCGTACCCCGGTGTCCTTCGAGTCGGCGCGACTCCTGGCCGCTGGCGAGGTCGAAGACCCGGATGATCCGGTCTTGCGGTTGGGGCTCGGAGGCATACCGCTTCGTGGGCCTGACCCCACCATGCGCGGCCAGCAAGCGGCCGTCGGGCGAGAAGGCCAGTCCACTGACCGAACCCTCCTCCCCCGGCAGCGTCGTGACCTCCTGACCCGAGTCGAGCTCCCAGATCCGGATCGTCGGGTCTGTTTTTCCCCTCCTCCAGGCGAATCCGTCGGCGGAGCCGCAGGTTGCCAGGAATCGAGAGTCCGCCGAGAGGGCGGCCCGAGTGTCGGCCGAGCGGTTGCGGGGTAGCTCCGGGCTCGGATCAATCCGGATGGCCGGTCGCGCCTCTCGTCCCGAGCCGAGATCCCAGATGCGAGCGATCCCCGCCTCGACGACGATCAGCCGTTTTCCATCGGATGTATACAAGTAGATACTCGAGCCGGGAATGACCGCTTGGGCCTCCTCCGGCGACGGAGGACGATCAGCGCCTTGCCGGTGGCGACATCCCAGACCGTCCGTTCGGCGGCCACGGTCCGGCCGTCGGGCGAATAGGCGACCCAGGGGCCGCTGTAGCGCGCGCCGACGCGATTGGCGATTCCGAGGCGCCAGACCTCGCGCCCCTCCGCCACACTCCAGAGCACCGATTCTCCAGAACGACCGCTCCTGGCGAGGAGCGTCCGGCCATCGGGCGCGACCGCCAGCTCAAGCCCCCCATCATCGAGTTGCGTGATCAGGCCCAGTTCGCGCCCGGATGCCGGGTCCCATCGCCGGATCATGCCGTCCTTGCTCCCGGTGAAGATCGTCGAGTCGGCCGGCGAGACGGCCAGGGCGGTGATCCCCTGGACGTGTCCCGCCGGGGGGGAGACTTCGTGGCCGGTGGCCACGTCCCAGAATCGGACGATCGGCTCCCAGCCCACCGCGGCGGCCAGCCGCTTGCCGTCGGGCGAGAACGACAGCGAGCTGGCGCCCCGGCGGAACGTCGGGGTCCGGTGCAGCTCTTTCCCACGGGCGAAATCCCAGAAGTGGATGGCGCCCCACCAAGGGAACACGCCGGAGTTGATCGTCGAGGCCGTCGCGAGGATCGCCCCGTCCGGCGAGAACGTCATGGACGCCATCACGATCGGTCGGCCCGCCGCGGCGGGAGCCTCGCCGGCCGCCGGCCCGGCGGGGATCCGCGGGACCGGCCCTAGCCGCGGCGGCCGCTCCCGGCCCGTGGCGGGGTCGTAGACCCGGATCGTCCCATCCGTGAGCGCGCCCAGCAGCAACTTGCCGTCCGGAGAGAACCTCAAGGAGCAGAAATTGAGCCCGTCAACCATGAGCGGGGACCGTTCCCGACCCGCGGTGAGGTCCCAGATGTGGTACAAACTCCCGTCGATGGCACCTTGCGGGTTCCGGGTTCCTATCACGATCAGGGTTCGGCCGTCGGGGGAGATCTGGAAGCCCCCGAACTTCCCGACGAGTTTGCGACGGCGCTCGGTGGGGGCCGTCACGTCCCACATCCCGAGGAAGTTGACCCATTGTTTGGTGGTCGGATCAGACTCCCCCTCGTCGGTCATAAGCGTCCGGCCGTCGGGCGAGAAGGCGGGACTCTGACTACTACCCTTCACATGCCATCGCCGTCGCTCGAGCCCGGTGGCCACGTCCCAGAGCCGGAGCGGGTGATCGGGATTGGGTTCGGTCGTCGCAAACGTCGTGCCGTCGGGCGAAACGGCGATCCGGTCGAAGAGGTCACCGGAGAGGCGGATCTGGTGGAGGAGCCGGCCCGAGGCCGGATCCCAGACGCTGACGACGCGTTTGATGTCGGCCGTCACCAGGAACCGGCCGTCGCGAGTGTAAAGGACCTCGTTGACCGTGCTGCCGTGGTGGAATCCGGCGCTCCCCAATCGCCTCCGAGCGTGTTTCGGCAGGAGGTCCTCCGGACGATCGATCGGGGGCGGTTGCGGCTGATCCGTGGCGGCGCGGGACGGTACGAGATCGGTCCGCTGGGGCGTCGATGTGGCGAGTACATCCCGCAGGGCAAGCCCCAGGCCGGCTGCCATCAGGACGAAGCCGAGCGCGGCCGCGGCCATCTTGGCCCGTGCCATGAACAGGCTCCTGAGCATGAGTTTCGTCAGCCCAACCACACCCGCGGCCGGCGTGCCACGAATCGCGACGGCGACGGTCGCGGACCGCAACGCCGCCGGGGCCTCGGCCTCGGCCCGGGCGATGGTCTCGGGCGCCGTGGCTCCGATCCAGCCGGCCGGCACCAGGCCGCGGCGACTGAGGCGGCTCCGGAGCAAATCGCGGGCCCGGCTCAAGCGGCCGCGGACGGTCCCCACCGGCCATCGCAGCGCCGCGGCGGCCTCGTCGTGCGATCGGCCCTCGAAGTAGCAGAGCACTACGGGGGCGCGGTACTTTGCCGGTAGCCTGTTAACCTCCTCATGGAGCAGGGCCTGATGCTCGGTGTCCTCGATTGCGGCAGAAACGCCCTCGACCGCCGGCTTCGCGACCCGATGCTCTCGCGCCGGCGCCGGGCGGTCCCTTGACGCGCCTTCAAGGCGACCCGGTAGGCCACCCCGTGCAGCCACGGTCCCAGCGAGCCATTCTCGCGAATTCGCAACGATCCGGCCTGGCGCACCAGCACCAGGAAGGTGGCCTGGAAGGCGTCCTCTGCCGCGTGCACGTCGCCGAGCACCTGCCGGCAAACGGTCCAGACCAGGCCGCCATGGCGCGCCAGGATCGTCTCGAAAGCGGCCTCGGCCGAATCGCCCCGCCGGTCGGCGAATCGTGCGATCAGCTCGCCGTCGGTCAAGCCGACGGCGCTGCCCGCGCTGAAGAGCCGGCCAAGCTGCCGCCCGATCTCCCCCGCCGATGGACTCGCCATGGTGATCCCTCCGCACGCGTGGACCGATCGTGTTCATCCTATCTATTTCCCACGGCCGGTCGTCGCGATACAGGTTTTTTCGGCGAGAACTGAAACTGACGTGGTCATCACCACAGCGAGCCCGTCCGCGTCCTGGACCGGAGCTTGACGGTGCCATCGTCGTCTCGGAGAATAACCTACGACGAGCCGCATTCGATCGCCACAACCACAGGGCGAACCCTCCGATGAAAGTCTTTCTGAGCTATGCGCGACCGGACCGGGACCTCGCCCGAAAGATCGTCGAACGGACTGCACAACTCCGGCCATGAGATCTGGTTCGATGAGTTCGAGCTCACCCCAGGAACCGCTTGGGGAAGGGACATCGACAAGGCCCTCAAAGAGTGCAAGGCGATGATCGTGCTGGTCTCACCCGCGTCGATGGATTCCAAGGAAGTCCGTCGCGAGATCGACCACGCGCTCCTCTCCACGAATTTCGCGCATCGTGTGCTCCCGGTCTATCTGGAGCCGACCGACGATGTCCCTTGGTTCCTTCACACCCAGAAGGGGATCCGCGTGGGTAAGGACCTCTCGAGGGCGATCCGCCAGATCAAGACCGCACTCGACCATTTCAGCGAGCGATTGGAACTCGTGGTCGAGGGAAACACCTGATGGCCAGGAGACATCGTGCCCCGCGGCCCGACGTGTTCGTCTCCCACTCCAGCCGCGACCGCGCCTTCGTGGAAAGAATCGTCGCCGTCCTTCACCGCCATGGAATTGCCAGTTGGTATGCGCCGACTCGCATCCTCGGGACTCAGCAGTGGCAGGACGAGATCGGACGAGCGCTCCGGCGATGCAACTGGTTCCTCCTGGTCTTGTCGAAGAACGCGTTGAACTCGAAGTGGGTCAAGCGCGAGCTGGCCTACGCCCTCGAGGATGACCGCTATAACGACCACATCTTGCCAATCGTCAGGACTCCAGGCGATTACTTCGAGCTATCCTGGACACTGTCCTCGATCCAGCGCGGATTTCTCCCGCGATTTCCACGAGGGGTGTGCCGACTTGCGGAAGGTCTGGGGGGTCGTCTATCGGGCCGATTGAGCCGGTTTCAAGCTTTCGCTCATCAGCGAATAGCGAGGATCCCGCGGTCCGGAGGACGTATCCTCGGCAAAGTAATCTCCGGACGGCCCGCGGATGATGCGGATGATGTGGACCTTCGGCAGAGCCCTCAGCAGTTCTTGAGCCGCGGTGTCGCTGATTCGGGTCCACCTGAAGTGCAGGCACTGGAGGCGGGTGAGTCCCCTGAGATGGACTAATCCGGCGTCGCTAACCCGAGTCTCGTCGAGGATCAGCGCCCTAAGGTGCCTCATCCCCGTGAGGTGCGCCAATCCGGCATCGCCGACCTCGGTGTTGGCGAGCCAGATGTTCCCGAGCTCGGTAAGGCCCTGCAAGTGCAACAGCCCGGCATCACCGACCTGAGTACCGTTGAGCGACAGGGAAAAGAGGCCGGTCAGATTCTTCAGATGCGCCAGCCCGGCATCGTCAACCGCAGTCCTGTCGAGATCTAGCTCCTTGAGGCGGGCCAATCCCTCCAGATGCGCCAACCCCGCGCCGCCAACCGCAGTGTCCCTGAGCAAGAGCTGCTCGAGTCGTGGGAGACCCTTCAGGTGGGCCAGGCCCGCGGCGGTGATTCTGGTGCGGGAGAGGTTCAAAGACTGGAGGTTGGAATGCCCGCTCAGCGCGCGAGCCCAGCGTCAGTCACCGACGAATCCAGGAGGCTCAAGGTCTCGAGCTGGCTGAGTTGGCGGACGTGGACCAGATCCGCATCGGACCCGCAGCCACCAAGATCGACATCGGCGACATGGCCGAAGTGGTCGATCCCGATCAGGTCCACCAGCCATTTCGGGGCCCATGGCTTGCCGTTGGCAATTTCTTCACCATCCTCGATCTCCCAGTTGTACAGGACCGAACCGCCGGACCGTTGAATGGCGGCCACCGCGCCGCGCTGGACGTGGGCGCTGCGAACCACCCAGCCCAGGCCGCCGCCGATCAACAAGACCAAGACAATCAACCCGCGCACGTGGAACCGCACGCGCTTCCACCAGGCGAGTCGAGCGAGTTGGGGTTGATGAGTCACAAGTCGCCTCGGATGCGACGGATTCACGGAACTTTACCGGCTGTTCCCAGCGTATCGTCCTGGCGACTGCGACGTCAGGCCAGGTCAATCGTTGCCATTCCCGACTCGTTCCTCAGGCACTCGGTAGAAGTGGAACGGGGTACGCCCGAACCAAGTCGTTAACCGTGACCAGCGTCATGCCCTGCTGGAGCGCTTGCGCAATCAGGATGCGGTCGAAGGGGTCGTGGTGCAAGGGAGGCAGACTCGCCAGGTGCGCGAAGGCCGCTTCCTCGATCGGCAAGGTCGCGATCCGGTGAGCCTCACGTTGCTGTGGGAGGTATTCTGCTGGCGCCTTCGGGAGAGGCAGTTTTCCCAAGGCGTACTTGATGACGGCTTCCCACACCGAGGCAACGCTCAGGTATGCCTCATTGGCGGGGTCACGGATCGCGTCCCGGAAGACCACGGGCAACTGTGGATCGGCACTGATGTACCAGAGGAAGACGTGGGTATCGAGTAGAAGCCTCATGTCCGCTCGAATTCCTGGAGGACGTCGTCGGGCAAGGGGCGATCGAAGTCCGGGGGCACGGTGAAGCGGCCGGCGCACAAGCCGAACGGGCGCGGCTCGGTGACCGGCGCGGTTACGGGTCGGACTTCCGCGAGCGTCTGTGCGCCGCTGACGATCAGGAACGATTCGCCCGCCTCCACGCGGCGGAGGAAGGTCAAGAGGTCGCGCTGAAGGTCCTGAACGCTGATGGTACTCATGGAGTCATTGTAACACGACGACTCGGCCGAACAAGCCCCGCACAGTTGGCGGTTCCCGCCGAGCGGCTCTTCGATTCGCCATGCGCGATGGAAGCCAGAAGTGTTCGAGTGTCGCCGCCGCTCTCACGGCAGCGCACGACGGAGAACCTCGGTGATTTCCTCGACAATCTGGCCACTCCGGATCAACTTGCCGTCGGGACCGATCAAGACGTAAGCCGGCACCGAGCTGACCGGATAGCGCGCGAGGACCGGATCGTTGGTCCGGCCGCCCAGGGAGCCCTGGGTCCAGGGCAAGGGATGGTCCTTGACGAACTGCCGGGCCTTGGCCGGGTCGTCGTCGAGATTCAGGCCGAGGACCACGAGACGCTTGTCGGCTCCATACGCGTCGTGGAGCTTCCGCACCGCCGGTAGCGCGTCGACGCACGGGCCGCACCAGGTATACCAGAAGTCGAGGAGAAGATATCGTCCTCGCAGGTCGCTGAGCTTCACGGTCTCGCCAGAGAACGCGGTGAACGCGAAGTCGGGGACCGTTTCACCGGGGAGGAGTCGCGGCCTGACCGGGACGGTGATGGCTCCCAGGTCGAGCGTGCCCTTCCGGGCGGCTTCCTCGGTGATCTGGACGCGGAGGACCTTGGTCCCGACCGGGCTGGCCAGGCCGCCCTCCACGGGCGTCCAATCGTAGAGGGCGACGGCAAAGTCATAGTCCCCGGCCGGGACGCCGCTGATCTGGAACCGGCCGTCCTGGTCCAGCGTGACGGAGTAATGATTCAGGGTCTGGAGATAGGCGAGTCCCTCGGATGTGTTGGACCAGGCCCAGTTCCAGCCGCGCCGGGCATCGAATCCGAGCGATTGGAACTCCGCCGGTGGCTCGAGGCCGGGTTCCCTGCGTAACAGGTGATTTCGCGTCCGGCGGAGGTCGAGCTTCGGCGCCGGGTCGCCGGATGGGACGACCCGGCCCGTGACCAGAGCCCCCGCGCCGCCGAGATCGAGCTCGATGCGTTGCCCCGGTCGAGGGTCCAGCGGGGTGGACTGGTCGGAGCTGACCGGATGATCCCTCCACACCATCGACGTTACGCTCGACTTCAACGGCGGGACCCGCGGAAAGAGGAAGCGGCCGGCGCTATCAGTTTTCACCGAGTCGCCGCTCGGGATGTCGAGTGATCCAGCGAAGGGAAGGCGCAGCGGCGTGAAGTTGATCCAGACCGAAGGGACGGGCTGGCCCGCCTGCATCAGTCGGCCCTCAACCTTGGCCCAGGTCCTCAGTGCCAGTTCCCCGGCCTGCTGGTCGGGTTCGCGATTCACCTGGGCATAGCCATCGTCGTGGGTCGCGACGATGGCGTAGCGCTCGAACTGGGCGGGGAAGGAGAACGCGCCCTGCGTGTCGCTAAGGACTTTCTGGTTGGCGGACAAGGAGTTCTCATGCTCCCCCTGGTTCGTGAACCGTTGCGAGGCCGTGGCCAGATAGACCCGGGCACCGGCGGCGGGCTTGCCCTGCGCGTTGACGACGCGGCCCCTCACGGCCGGTGCCCGCTCGAGCCGGAAATCGAAAGTCGGCCGGGCCGCGCCAACGCGAAACGCATCGCTCATGGCCGTCCGGTAGCCCTCGGCCTCGATCCGTACGCGGTAGGCGGCGTCGGTCTGGTTCGGGTTGCCCTCGATCGTGTAGGTCCCGCCGGAGAACACCCGGTAGTGCTGCCGATCGACGTGGACAGCGCTCGGCGAGAACTCGAAAACGGGTATCGCGGTGAATCGGTCGATCGGCTGCCCCGTGGCAGCATCCGTGACCTTGCCCGTGATCCGCAGGATCGCCTGGAGCGTGATCGTCTGCTCCTTGCCGTCCGCGACGAGAGTGGCGTTGCGAGACTGATAGCCCTCTTTCCAGAACGTGTACGTCACGGCGTCATCCGGAGCCCAGGCCCACTGGTAAGAACCAGCTTCGTTGGACTGATAGGGGATCTGGGTATCGAGGACATTCGGATGCCGGTGATTGTAAAGCGCCTCGTTGCCGCGCCATTGGCCGAGCTGCACGCTGACGCCCGGAATCGGCTGCCCGAGCCGGTCGATGAAGCGGATTCGCAGCTCCTTGCCCGGCTCAAGCAAGAAATCGACCGGCTTGAGACCGGGCTGGAGGTCGACCTGCGTTTGCATCGGCATCCAGCCCGGAGCGACGGCCGTGATCGTCAGCGGCCCGCGCGGCAGCGACGGCAGCCGGTAGACGCCGCGCGCGTCGGTCCGCACTTCCTGGCTGCCCCATTCCCAGTAGGGGTGTTCACCCCGGACGACGATCGCCCCGGCGACCGGCTGGCCTTCCGGATCGGTGACGGTGCCCGTGACCGAGACACCGCTTTGCATCGTGATCGTGGCCGTGCGGGCGCGAAGGGCTTGCATCGTCACGCCCTGTTTTTCTTGCAAGCCGCCGAAGTCCCGGTCGGAAATGTAATCCGGGTGGTTCAGATTGAGACGGACTTTCACCTTGTCCCCGGCCGGCACGTTGTCCAGCGACCAGCGTCCCTCGGCATCGGTCGTCCGCGCGTCACCTCCTATGGCCAGCCACGTGTTGGGCTCGGCGCGGCCGTCCGCCTCGCCGCCACTTTCATACCGGACCTCCACCTTCGTCCCTTTGATCGGTTTACCATCCTGATCGCGGACGATGCCGCCGATCACGGTCCCCTTCTTGAGCCGGAAGGTGAATTCCTCGGGTAAGGATTGCTCCGGATGCTCTGGCTCCTCCCAGCCCGCGAACATCGAGACGTATCCCGGGGCACTGGCCCAGAGGCGGTAGATGAAGGTCGTCTCCGGCACGTCGAAGCGGACCTCACCCCGCTCATCGGTCGCCCGGTCGAGGTTGGCGGCATCGATCGGCTTTTTCGTCCAGACGGAACGAGTGATGTCAACCCCGGCCATCGGCTTTCCATCCGGCCCGACGGCGCGGATCAGAATCGATCGCCTGACGGGCGGATTCGGTGCCGGCTTGGGTTTCGGCTTCGCATCCCCCGCGTCCTTCTTCGTCGTGTCTTTCGAGTCGGCCTGAACTACGGCCGGAGCCTGCGGCGGATTGCCGGGCGCTTCCGCCGCGATAAACCGCGTCGCCGCGGCGATCGTTCCGCCGCCGAGGAACAGCAGCACGACGAAGCCTGCCAGCCACCGACTGTTCCCCGTCATCGTGCTCCTCCTCTGATCCAGAAGCCCCGCGATCCGACGTTCCAGCGCGCCCTTCCAATGCAGGATTCCGACGGTGGTTCTCAGCGGCCGGGCTTCCCACGACAGCTCGGCCAGGTGCAGCAGAGTCTCGCCATAGCTCAAGGCATCGCGGTCGCGCAGCACGTGGTTGTCACACAATTCCTCACGGGCCTGACCCAGCTCACGAATCAGGCCGTGCACCGTGACGATCGGCCAGTACAACGCCCGCGCCAGCTCTTGCAGCAGGACGATCAGGTGGTCGCGCCGCCGGATGTGGGCCATCTCGTGCATGAGCACGTCCCGCATCTCTTCAACGCTGACCGCCCCGAGTAATCGCTCCGGGAGGACGACGATCGGTTGAACGGAACCCGACGGCAAACGGCGTCATCACCCGTCGCGAGACGACGACCCTCGGCAGCCGCCGGACATCGAGTAATCGACTAACGTCATCCACCATGAGCTGGAGCGCTTCCACACCCATCGAGCTCGTTGCGCGGCAAAGCCGGCGGATGAGCCCGTAGTTCCGCGCGAGGTTGAGCAGCAGGAGCACGCTGCCGAAGCCCCATGCGATGAGAACAAGCGTGGCGGCAGCTCGATAGCGCGCCGACCCTGCGCCGGGGTTGATGCCTCGCTCGAGATCGGGCACTTCCGGGGGCTTGCCGCCGGAGCCGACCGCGACCCCAGCGGCCCGATGCGTTGACTCTCCAGATCCGCGGTGGCTGGGGTCGAGCCCGGAGGGCGATGCCCCCAGGAGGGCCTCCGTCTGCGGAGAAAGACGCCGCTTCACGATGGACTCGGCGGACCCGTGCGTCGCGGGCCCAACCCAAGTGTGAGCCGCCATGACCAGTGCTCGATCCGGTTCCGACCCCGCCGGCGGATCGGTCAACAGCGGGATGGCAATGAGCGTCCAGCCCGTCGCGGTGAAGATCATCGCCAGGAGCGGCATCCCCAGGCAGCAGAAGAGCGCCGAGACCAGGACGAGATGCCGGGTCGCCGGCCGTCTTGGCAGCCGCCAGGAGACGACCCACGCCGCACTGGACAGGACCGCGACCCCGAGCGCGACGATCAGGAAACAATTGAGTGCTCGGTCGCCGGGATACTCGTTCATCAGGGTTGACATCACGAATCTCCCTTCTCTTTCTTGGTCGCTCGGGCCTGGGCGAGCATCTGACGGATCCTCATCAGCTCGCCGGCATTGAGCCCGCGATAGTCGAGCACGCGCGGTGACCAGGGCTTCTGCCGATCCGCCGCAGACCGTCTCGACGATCTCCTGGACCTTCTGCCCGATGGTGGCCTCGCGCGGTTGGGCCGCCGCGTAGAGGAACGTCCGGCCCTCTTCCCGATGCGTAATCCAACCTTTTTCCTCCATGCGCTCCAGCAACGTACGCACCGTGTTGCGCGCGACCTCCCGCGTGCGCGCGAGGATCCGCCGCACCTCGCTGGCGGAGACCTCTCCGCAATCCCAGATGATCTCCATGATCTCGCCCTGAGCCGGAGTCAGCTCGGGCAGCTCGCCTCGTTGCTCCGTCATGATTCCCCCTTGACTACGGGTTGTCGTCAATACTGACGACAGGTTGTCGTCATGTCAAGCGGGACCTCGCAAGATCGGACTCGTGACTCCCGGTGCGAGGCGCAGGCCGAGGATCGCCGCCCAGAGGTGCTCATAAGCCGTGACGACGGCTTCGATCGAGAATTCGTCCTCGACGCGACGACGGGCGGCTTCTCCATAGCGGCGGCAGCGTTCAGGATCCTCGGCGGCCTCGTCGAGGGCCCGGCTCAGGGCGGCCGGATCACGAGGCGGGACGAGCCAGCCGGTCCGGCCGGGGACGACCAGGTCTTCTGTCCCCTCGACGGCCGTCCCCACGACCGGAAGTCGCGCCGCCATGGCTTCGAGGACGGCGTTGGGCATGCCTTCCCAGTGGGAGGGATGCACCAGCAAGTCGGCCGACCGGAGCAGGCCGGGGACATCCTCGCGAGGGCCCAGCCATCGGATCCGGTCGCGCAGGGCGGGCCGCCCGGAGAGCTGTCCCAGCAGCCAATCGCGGTCCGGCCCGTCGCCGGCCAGTGCCAGATACCAGTCGGACCGCCGCTCGATGAGTCGCTCCGCCGCGTCGAGGAGGTCGGGCAACCCTTTCTGCGGGTCGAGCCGGCCGACGCAGAGCGCCAGATGAGCGTCGGCGGGCACGCCGATCGCCGCGCGCGGGACCGGTTCCGCTTTGTCATAAGGCGCGGGGTCGATCCCGTTGGGGATGACGATCAACCGCGTCGGTTCGATCCCGACGACGTCGCGGCTGAATCGTAGCACTCCCTGCGAGACGCAGACCGACCCGGCGGCCAGTCGGATGGTCCAGCGATCGAGGGCCAGATGCCAGCGTCGCTGGCGTTCGGCCACCCGCAGGCCGCCGACGACCCACGGCCGGCCAGCCCACGGCGCCGCCAGCCGGGTCGCCAGGTTCGCGTGGAACAGGTAGCTCTGCACCAGCTCCGGGCCGAACCGGCGCAGCCGGCCCGCCAGCCGGGCGATCGCCTGCACGGGACGTTGACGGCTCACGCCCAGGCATTCGCACGAGACCCCGGCCCCGCGGATCACCTCGGCCAGCCGGCCCGGCCCCGCCAGACAAAAGACTCCGACGCGCCAGCGCGATGGCGCCAGCCGGGTCGCCAGCGCGGTCAGGGCACGCTCGGCGCCGCCCACGTCCAGGTCGGTGATCACCAGCGCAACGCCGACCGGTCGGTCCGGCCACGGGCGGAGGCGGGATGCGTTGACGGCCAGGCGCTCGCGCAAACTCGACTGCACGGGATTCGACGCGACCTCCATCCGAACGCGGCTTCCGGCCGCAACCAGAGAGGAATTCGTGATTCGAGATTCCCGATTCAAGATTCCGGATCCAGAAATCGTTCCCTTGGGAATCGGGAATCCGGAATCTCGAATCGGGAATCCCGAATTCCCCAGACGCGCGGCACGGCGCAGGGATCCTCCGGAGGATGACTCTACTGGCTGGCGAAGCCGGAATCTACCTCGATCGACTCGGGGCCTGCTCGCCAACAGCATCAACGGGGATCACCGAGGAAAGCCGATTCGAGGCGCCGGACTCGTGGCAAATCGACACCCTCTGTCTGGGGACGACGACTTGTGCCCACGATCGCGAGACAATCGCATCGATGCCTTCGACCCTGGGATTCATGAGAATCCACGAGCCGACCGGCAAAGCCGGCCCCAGACCGAGAGGACCGAAATCCCCAAGGCCAGGAGCATCAGGCTCGATGGTTCGGGGATCGAGGTCAGGCGACGGTCGAAGCTGTATCCCACCAGGAGATCGGAACTGTCGGCCGGGTTGGTCCAGTAGACGGCAACGCGATCGGAGCTCACGAGCGTGGTGCCCAGAGAAGGGGGTAGGCCGTCAAGCGGGCCGGTGAAGGTGACCGCGTCCTTGGTGAAAAGGAGCTGGCCCCCGACCCGCAGACCGAACTGAGACACGTCCGCCAGGAGATCACCCGATGCGAAGCTGGAAGGCTGCCCGGTGCTGAATCCGGGATCGAGCGGGTTCTGGACGACATTGGCGATGCTGCCCGAGAAGCCGCCGATTCCAATCGTAGGACCGGCGCCGAGCTCGAAGGGCCCGATCGGTGAACTTGCCGCGGTGAAGTAGGCGTCGATGCCTGAGTAGTTGATCGTCGAGCCGACCTGAGCTGCCCGGTCGATCGAGAAACTCCCGATCGCCGTCAGGTCGGTGATGGTGATCGCGAAGTTATTGGGATTGAAGGGTGTGCCGGGCAACAATTCCACGTCCTGGATCGCCGCGATCGGGAAGTTGGTGACGCCCGCGACGATCGGCTCGGCGTGTGCCTGCGACTGAGCCAGGATCGCGAACGCTGCCACGGCGAGAATATAATGACGGAAGGAATGATTCAAGGAAGCACCTCCTTCGGTGCGAGCGGGAGCGGGACGGCCTGGTCGAACACGTTCAACGGGAACGCCGACCAGTCGCATCCCTCGGAAGGACATCACGCATTGGGTTCAGCAGGCCAGAGGCCACGTCGTCCGTGGCCCATTCCGGAGCTCTCACTTTCGATCTCGCGAAGCCCAGGCTGACGAAGACGGCACCCGAGGAATCCTCAGTCGTTTGATGAAAACCAGGCCCGTCGCGGCGATGATCCCCATGAGCAACGACGAGGGCTCGGGGACCGCGGACGTTCCGATGGTGATGGTGCCATTCCTCGCCGTGAAGGGGAGTAAGTCGCCAGTGAGGTCATTGATCTGCGTGAGGCCGTCAGGGTCGGTCAGGATCGAGACGGTGACGGCTCCGGCGGGCGTGCCGGCCGCCACGTCGAACCTGACGTGCTCGATGCCGAAGGTCACTGCTGGGGAGCTCGAGACGGTCACGAAACCGGGCGCCGTCAGGTCCCCATCGGCGACGATCAGATCGTTGCTCGGCAAGAGACCGAGAACGAACGGTGGGGGTGACTGGAGCGTCGTGAAGAGGTAGGGCGCGGTCGTGGTGTTGACGCTTGCCCCCGTGAAGGTCACGCCGGATCCGCTGTCAACCGATAACTCGACCTGGAACCCCGACACATCGAATGAGCCCGACGTGGCGTAGATCACCACATCAAACGAGCCGGTCCCTCCGGACTGAGCGGCAACGTCCTGGACTTGCAGGATCAAGCCCGCAGAGACCGGCGTCGGCCAGACGCCCAGCATCAGGGTCGTCAGAACCGAGAGGGCCCAGAGGCTCACAAGGCGATTGCGGACCGAAATCGGAAACCGGCGGTGGACTGAAGTCATGGTTGATTCTCTTTCGGCTGGTCAGAGGGATTCCCGTTCAGATCAAGGCTGGAAGCTTGCTGCCGACGCGGACGCGCACGAGCTTGAAGTCGCTGAGGTCGATCGCGCCGTCGCCGTTGACATCGAGGAAGAGGGTCGGGATGGCCACCGGCGCGAAGCCGAGGTACTGGTTGCGAATCAACAGGGCGTCCTGCATGGCGACCACGCCATCGTCGTTGACGTCGCCCGGCAGCACATCAAGGCGCCGGGTGTAGGTCGCGATCTGGGAGTTGCCGATCGTGAGGGTCACGCGGTCCGCCTTGGAAATCGGCCGGGCCAGCGTGATCACATAATGCCCGCCGGAACCGGAGATCGTGACCGGGCCGTACTGGGTCCCGATCGCGCTGGTAACGACAATGTCGCCGCTCGCCAGGCTCACGGACCCGTTCAGCGTGATGCTGAGCTGGTTGACTCCCAGCCAGGGGAGATCGGTATTGCGCCCGACCGGCAGGAGACGAAGTCCATCGGCCGCGGTCTCCAGCGACGCGGACCCCGCGGTACCCCACGATGCCGAGACCGTGGAAATCACCGCGGGGTTGACCGTCATCGTCGCCGCGCCGCTGACACTGCCGGAGGTCGCCGTGATCGTCGCCAGGCCCATGCTCACCGCCGTGGCCAGGCCCGTACCGTCGATTGTCGCGACCCCGGTGTTCGACGAAGTCCAGGCGACCGAACCGGTGAGATCCCCGGTCGAGCCGTCGGAGTAGGTGCCGGTCGCCGTGAATTGCTGGGTGGTTCCCGCGGTGATGCTCGGGTTCGACGGCGTCACGGCGATCGCGGTCAGCGTCGAGGCGGTGACGGTCAGCGTCGTCGTGCCGAATACTGAGCCTTCGGCCGCCTTGATGATCGTCGACCCTGCGCCCAGCGCCGAGGCCAGGCCGCTGCTGGAGATGGTTGCGATCGTGAGGTCCGACGAGGTCCAGGTCACCGAGCTGGTGAGATCGGCCGTCGAGCCATCGGTATAGGTACCGGTCGCCGTGAACGGCTGCGTCGATCCCTTGGCGATGATCGGGTTGGCGGGCGTCACCAAGATCGAGGCCACCACGGCGGGGGTCACCGTCAGCGTGGTCGAGTTGCTGATGCTACCCAGTGTGGCGGTGATCTTCGAGGTGCCTTGCGCCAGGGTCGCGGCCAGTCCCTCCGAGCCCGACGTGTTGGAGATGGTCGCCACCGAGATGTCTGCCGACACCCAGGTAACCTCGTTGGTGAGGTCGGCGGTCGAGTTGTCGGAATAGGTGCCGGTGGCCGTGAACTGCTGGGTGAGGCCCAGGGCGACCGATGGGGTGACCGGCGTCACAGCGATCGAGGTCAGCACAGGAACAACGCTGGCCGTGAGGGTCAGGTCGCTGGCATGGTAATTGGCGTTGAGCGTGATTCCAGCGGGGAAGTTTTCGAGGACGATGTTCGCGAACTGCCCACTGTGCGAATTGTAGTTCAACACCTGGAAGGTGTTATTGTTGGCCGGAGCAAAACCGTTGACCAGGTTGACGTCGAGATCGCCAGCGAGCGTGGCCAGTCCACCGACGGTCAACTGGCTATACCCGGTCCCCGGGGTCGTTCCGCCGAGGTTGATGGTCGTGCTGCCGGACGAGGTCTGCGTGTAGGTTCCCGTGATGTCGAGGACACCAATGGCGCCGACTCCGCCGGGAATGACCTGGCCGGAGTTGTTGACATTGCCGTTGACGGTTCCCGAACCGCCCAGCAGACCACCATTGATGGAGACAGTGCTGGTCGTCGAGGTGAGTGCTCCGCCGGCCAGGTTGGTACTGCCGCCCGACTGCGTGTAAGCGCCTGTCGCGGTGAACGTACTGCCCGCGCCGACGGTCACGGCGCCAGCATTGCTGAAGGCACCGGGAGTCGTGAGGTTGCGGCCGCCCAGGAGAGTAAGACTCCCGTCGGAGGTGTTTGTGGCAAAGTGTCGCAAGGCGTCGAGACTGCTGGTGTCAACGATCTGCGATGCCGTTCCGCTCAAGGTGATCGCCGACGCGTTGGTGACGATGTCGGCATCAGGAAACTGCAAGGTCGCCGAGACGATATAACTCCCACCGGTCAGCGTGTGGGTTGCCGACGCGTAGTTGCTGAACGTCCCCTGAATGTAGAGTGTGCCCGAGGCGGCCTGGATCGTGCCGGCGTTGTTGAGCGCGACGCCGATCGTGCTGGTGCCCGTCCCGCCGGTCTTCGACAGCGTGCCGGCGTTGACGAACGTCCCGCCCGCGGGACTGCCGCCGTTATTGAAGATCTGCGCATCGCTGACCAACGTGAAGCTGGCCCCCGCCTCGTTGTTCAGCGTGCCGCCGCTGTCGATGTACAACCCATGGGAATCGTAATACGAGGCCAGCGTGGCCGTGCCGAAGTTGTTGAGCGTGCGGGCCGAGAGGTACTCCAGGTAGTACGTGCTGGTCGCCGTGCCGCCCAACGTCAGACCACCGTTGGCGACCGTGGTTCCAGAACCCGACATGGTCCCACCGGTCCAGCTCAACGCCCCGTTGACCGTCAGCGTGCCGGCACCGGTGAGCGTACCGCCGGACTGCGCGAGGGTCTCGGCGGTGGCCGAGGAATTGAAATCAACCGTACCACCGCTGACAGAGGTCTGACCGGCGACGTTGTAGCTGCCGGCCACCGTCACTGTGGCGCCGCTGAAGCTCATCGTGCCGGCACCGGAGAGTGAGGAACCAGCCGCCACCGCGAATGTCCCCCCGTGGAAATCGAGGTCGGCACCCGCGCCGGCCGTCAGTGTGGCGGCGCCGGAGGTCGTGCCGCCGCCCCACAGGCCGAGCGTGCCCGACGTGGCCTGGATGGGCCCGGTGTCGGTGAGCGTCACCCCGATCGCGCTGGTGCCCGTCCCGCCGGTCTTCGACAGCGTGCCGGCGTTGACGAACGCCCCGCCCGCGGGACTGCCGCCGTTATTGAAGATCTGCGCATCGCTGACCAACGTGAAGCTGGCCCCCGCCTCGTTGTTCAGCGTGCCGCCGCTGTCGATGTACAACCCATGGGAATCGTAATACGAGGCCAGCGTGGCCGTGCCGAAGTTGTTGAGCGTGCGGGCCGAGAGGTACTCCAGGTAGTACGTGCTGGTCGCCGTGCCGCCCAACGTCAGACCACCGTTGGCGACCGTGGTTCCAGAACCCGACATGGTCCCACCGGTCCAGGTCAATGCCCCGTTGACCGTCAGCGTGCCGGCACCGGTGAGCGTACCGCCGGTCATCGTCAGACCGCCGCCGATCGTCAACGTCGTGGCCAGCGACAGCGTATCACTGTCGATGCCCAGGCTCGTGTTCGCATTGGCGGTCAGGCTGTTAACCGTGTCGGTGACGCCGGTGCTGAGCGTCACTGTGCCGGTGGAAGTCAGGTTGATGACGGCGTCGTCGGTCGAACCGGGGGCGACTCCACCGATCCAGTTCGAGGCGGTGTCCCAACTTCCGCCGGTGGGATGGTTCGTGCTGTCCCACGTGATCGTGGAGAGCACGATCCGGTGCTCCAGACCTTCGATCGAGGGGTTGAGGCCCCGGAATCGCCTGCGGATGGGCCGCTGTTGCCTCGACGGAGTTTGAAAAGCCGGCCTCAGTCGCAAGAAGTTGAACATGATGCATGAATCCGTTGGTTATGAGCAATCCCTGCTTGGTGAGTTCGTCTTGAACCTTGGCCTTGTGAGCCTCCAGGACGACGAACCAAGGACAATCAACATCGTTGCAACGTGCTGGCGATCGCCCCACGCCGAACGCACAAGAATTCTTTCACGCGAAAGGATCTCGCCGAATCCCGGATCCCCCGATCCGGGCCGCCGACGCGAGTGACATGGCCCGATCGACTTCGATCTCATCTCAAGATGGGGCGATCCGCGCGAGACCAACGACGGGGAATCGCTGGTCGGCGGCGGTGCGCCTTCGGTTGCACGACACAGGGCGTCCATCGTCCGCTGGTGATCGGGGCGGCCGTGCCCCTACGAAGACATCGATCGCTGTACCTTCGCCGATCAGGGTGAACGCGATGGTCGGTCACACCGGGCTCTACAGCGAATCCTACAAGTCATACGAAAAGGTCACGAAGGTCGCGTCAACCATTTCGAATATCTCGCTCCTCGTCGTCTGGCACGTGGTTCGCGAAGGCTGGTCCTCCGCGCCGGTTTCTGCAAAAATCGTGTGACGGTTATGACCCGAGTTGCAGGATACCGAGAAGTGAGTTGGTTCATGGCTTCGAGTCCTCGCACGAATGAAAAGGATACGGAGTCGCTGCTCACCGCCGCGGCTGAAGGGAATAGCACGGCATGGCAAACCTTGCTGGAGCAACATCGGGAGCGGTTGCGGCGCATGGTCGACTTGAGGCTGGATTCGAGAGTCTCGTCTCGCCTCGATGCCTCCGACGTGGTGCAGGACACGCTGCTCGACGCGTCGCGGAAGCTGGCGGCCTATGCACGCGAACGGCCGCTGCCGTTCTATCCCTGGCTGCACCGGCTGGCCGCGGAGCAGGTGGCGCAGGCGCACCGGCGGCACCTGCGGTCGGAGGGGCGAAGCGTCGGTCGCGAGGAACGCACCTTCGCCTGGCCCGATGACTCGGCCCGACTCCTGGTCGATCATCTGGTCGCCCGTGACTCCACGCCGGGACATGCCCTCGTCCGGGAGGAACGTCGGCAGCAGGTGCATGCCGCGCTGGGGCGGCTGACGCCGCCCGATCGGGAGATCCTGGTGATGCGCTACCTGGAGGACCTCACATTTCCCGAGATCGCCGCGATCCTCGGCATCGGCGAAGGCGCGGCCAAGATGCGGCATTTGCGGGCCATCGAGCGGATCCGCTCCGTCATGAAAACCGAGGATTCGGGATCGGCGCCATGAGTGCGATCGAAGATCCGACCGGAAACGACGACACCGAACTCGCGGAGATCGTCGCCGAGATCGGCGAGCGGTTGCGGCGGGGTGAGACCGTTCGTCCGGAGGACTACGACCACCACGCCGAGACGCTCCTGGATCTCCTGCCCACGATCCGGATGATGGCCGACTTGCCCGGCTCGGCAACTCCTCCCAACGAGCTTGGCCACCTCGGCGAGTTCCGGCTGGTCCGTGAAGTGAGCCGGGGGGGCATGGGCGTTGTGTACGAAGCCGTACAGGTCGCGCTCGGTCGGCGGGTCGCGCTGAAGGTCCTGCCCAATGCCGCGGCGCTCGACCCTCGACATCTCCATCGATTCCAGGTGGAGGCCCAGGCCGCCGCCAGTCTGAACCACCCGCACATCGTTCCTGTCTTTGCCACCGGGTCGGCGGGCGGCATTCCTTATTATGCGATGCAGTTCATCGACGGGCGCGACCTGGCACGGGTCATCCGCGAGTCGCGGCCTGACGGGCTGCTGGCCACAGAGGCCGACCGCCGCGAGCCACGTACGCCCACGCCACTCTCCACTCAGGAGGACTCGTACGCCCGTGAAGTGGCCCGGCTTGCCATGCAGGCGGCCAAGGCGCTCGAACATGCCCATGCCAACGACGTTCTCCATCGCGACATCAAGCCCTCGAACTTGCTCGTCGACCACGCGGGCGAGCTCTGGATCACCGACTTCGGCCTGGCACGTGTACGGGGCGGCCTGGACCTGACCCACACCGGCGATGCCCTGGGCACGCCCCGGTACATGAGCCCCGAGCAGGCCCTGGGACGCCGGGCGCCGCTCGATGGCCGGACAGACATCTATTCGCTCGGCGTGACCATCTACGAGCTGCTGACCCTGCGCCCGGCCTTCGTCGGCGAGGATCGTCTCGAGCTTCTCCGCCAGATCGTCCAGGACGAGCCAATTCCGCCGAGGAAGCTCGACCCCACGATCCCGGCCGATCTCGAGACGATCGTCCTGAAAGCGATGGCCAAGTCGCCGGCTGACCGGTATTCGACGGCCGCCGACCTGGCCGCGGATCTCGGTCGGTACCTTGAAAACCGGTCCATCTTCGCCCGCCGACCGAGCCTGGCCGACCGGGGTGCGAAGTGGGTGCGGCGGCATCGCACTCTGGTCGTGGGCGCGACGGCGGGGCTGGTGCTCCTCATCATGGGCCTCGCCGGGGCCGCGCTGCAATACGCCGCGTGGCTCACGCGGTACAACGCCGCCCTCAAGGCCGAGGTCGACCGGGCGGACCAGAACGCACGCGAAGCCGAGCGTCACGCGAGTGAGGCCGGCCGGCAGCGGAAGCTGGCCGACCGCCACTTCCTGGCGGCCCAGTTGCGGCTGGCTCAACAGGCCATCGAAGCCCGCCAGTTCGAGGTGGCGCAGGATCTCCTCGACGCGATCGCGCCGATCCTCGAGCCGACGACATCGGTGAGTTTGCCTGGCATTATCTTCGCCGGCTCGCGCGCGCGAACTCGTCCGGCTGCCCGAGCGCGCCGCCCAGCTCGCGTGCGTGGCCTTGGCCGGTGACGGACAGACCGCCGCCGTCGGCTACAACGACAATATGCTCGTCCTGTGGGACCTGGTTGCGGAATGCCCGTTGCGGACGATTGGACCGGTGAAGTGCCGAAGGTTGGTACTCAGCGAGGATGGTCGGGTCCTCGCGGCGGAACAAGGCGACCTCGGCGACGATCGGTTCCCGCAGATCACCGCCTGGGACACCAAGTCTGGCCGGGTCCTGGGACAATTCCCCATGGACCTCGCATCGAAGGGGCGTCCATCGTGGGTTCACCTCCTCGCTGGTGGCCGCGTGCTCGCAAGCCGCATTCTCGACGCCGACCCCAAATACTCCGTGCGGCTCCATAGCCTCGAAGGCGTTGCCAGCCAGGCGGATCGTACGCCCCAGGCGCGTTTAGACGGGCTGGATGCCTCGCACTTCCTGCCGGGGGCGGAGTTCTTTGTGACCTGCAAGGATCGTCGGTTGAGAGTCCACGATGCGTTCACCGGGGCGGTCCGTGGGGAACTGCCCGGGACCTACACGACGACACCAAATCTCGCGATCTCGGGGGATGGCCGATGCCTGGGAGCAAACCTGGGTGAAGATTCGGTCGTCGTGCTCGATCTCGTCACCGGGGCCGAACGGGCAAGGCACCGGTTCGGTACTCACATCGCAGTCATTGCGCTCAGCCCTGACGGCAGCGGGCTGGCCGGGGTCGATGGGTCAGGTCTCGTTCACGTATGGAATCGCACCAGTGGCCGGTCGCACCTGATCACACCCGATAACCTCGAACGAGGGCGACACCCCCACCATCCCGTATTCTCCCCCGATGGAAGCCGGCTGGCGACAAACAGCTCCGGCGAACCCGGGGGTGTTCAGCCGGTGGCTGTCTGGGACGTTGCGAGCGGCCGACGCCTCGGTTCGTTCCCCAGCCCGGACCAGGTCGTCGCGGACCTGGTCTTCACAGGCAGCAGTCGCGCCCTCATCGCGAGCGGCCACCGCTCACCGCGAATCTGGCATTTCGACCCGTTCCCGGAGCCCCCGCTGCCCGCCGGCCACAAGGACGAGGCGTGGGCCGTGACCTACTCACCCGACGGCAAGATCCTCGCGACCGGAAGCGATGACACGGACGAGCGACTGACGATCAAGCTCTGGGATCCGGCCACCGGCCAGCTCCTTCGCGGCTGGAGTGGCGGCGTCGGCACGGTGGCTTCGCTGGCGTTTTCACCCGATGGTCGAATCCTGGCTTCCGGCCACCTCTCGAACAGCGGCAATATTCGGCTGTGGGATGTTTCGACCGGCGGCCTCGGACACACGCTGGCGGACCACAACCGCAAGATCCGGTCGGTTGCTTTCACCCCTGACGGACGGACGCTGGCCACGGCGGGAGGGCGGAAGGGTGAATCGGGTCAAGACTGGTCAATCCGTTTCTGGGACGTCGCCACAGGAAGCTGGGTCCGTGACCTCAGCGGCCACACCGATGTGGTGCGGCTCGCTGGCGTATTCGCCCGACGGTCGAACGCTCGCCACGGCCAGCAACGACCAGACGGTGCGGCTCTGGGACGCCGGAACCGGCCGACTCTTGCAGACGCAGCGCGGCTCCGCTTACCTGGTCGCCCTCGCGTTCGCGCCCGACGGTGCAACCCTGATGGCCGCTGACGACACCGGTTTGATCGCAATCCACGACGCGTCCAGCCTGGCGGTCCTGAAGCTGATCCGCGGCGAAAGCGACAAGTTGCTCAATCTCGCCGTTGCCCCCGATGGCCGGTCGCTGGCGACGTGTGGCAAATCGGGCAAGATCCGCCTCTGGGACACACTCACCGGCCAGGAGCTGCTGATCCTGCAGGGGCACAAGGCCCAGGTTAACGGACTCGCCTTCGCCCCCGACGGCCTATCTCTCGCGTCGTGCAGCCACGACGGGGAAGTCAGGCTCTGGCGGGCCCGTCCCCTGCCGGCTCGATAACACCAAAGCCCGGACGATTACGGTCTTCGCCCCCTGTGACGCTCTGCTTCGTCGTCGGAGGAAGTCATCCCAGAATCCTTGAGACCGAGGCAATGATGAGCCAGAATCGGCAGTCGCTCTAACTCGAAGAGAAATCACACTTTGTGCGCCTCGACACCGGATCCTCATCCCCTCCGAGGAACCGCGGAAACCGGCCGCTCCCCGCGGCCGGGACACGACCTCAATCTCGAATCGCGAATCCCGGCCCCCACGTCCCCTCAATCACGGTCGCTTTCTGGCAGCACGAGTTGACAGCGGCCCGACATGTCCTAGGTTTCTGTCGCGGACCAGCGCGAGTGCGCAATCGCGGAATCGCGAGGCCGGTTCGTCGCGAGACATTTCCATACGACCTCTCGACTCTCACCTGGGAAAAACCCGCCATGAGCGTTCGCCGGATTGATCGCCGGGAAATTCATCCAGCGTCTCCACTGCAGATCTACCTGCATGATATCAACGATACGCCACTCTTGTCGGCCGACGAGGAGCGGGATCTGGCGGAGCGTGTGGCGATGGGCGACCCGTACGCGCGGGACCACATGGTCAAGGCCAACCTGCGGCTGGTCGTGAACATCGCGCGGGGCTACCTGGGCAAGGGGCTGAGCCTGGAGGACCTGATCGAGGAAGGGAACCTCGGTCTGATGCGCGCCGTCGAAGGGTTCGACGGCATGATGGACACGCGGTTCAGCACCTACGCCAGTTACTGGATCAAGCAATCGATCCGGCGCGCGGTGATGAACAACGGCAAGCCGATCCGGCTGCCGGCCTACATGGTGAGCCTGCTGGCGAAATGGAAGCGGGCCACCGATGTGCTAACCGAGCGGATGGGCGCGCCCCCACGCCGGAGGAGGTCGGCAAGGCGCTGCGGCTCTCCAAGCGAAAGATCGGCATCGTCGCCAAGGCGATCCGGGTCAACAACCTGACTCCGCACAGCGAGAACTCGCAAGACGAGGGCCCGGCGCTGGACGACGTCCTGACCGACGATCGCACCAAGGGCGCGGAAGACCAGCTCATCGAGGCCGACGACCTCGACCGCATCTTCGAGCACATCGACGAGCTCGACAACCGCGAGGCCACCGTCATCCGCATGCGGTTCGGACTCGAGCCCTACGACCCCATGACCCTGCGCGAGGTCGGCGAGAACCTGGGCCTCACCCGGGAACGCGTCCGCCAGCTCGAAAACCAGGCGCTGCAAAAGCTCACGAGCGACCTCCGCGAAATCGGCGAGCCGGTGGAAAACTAGGGCCCCTCTTCACCCGCGGGACGGATGCGGCGAAGACGCCGATCCCTCATCGTGCGCCGGCTTTTTCCGGAACCGGGCTGCATCGCGATCCTGACCTCCGCTGGGGAGGCAGGATCGGGTTTCCGACGCGATCCAGGCTTGCGCGAAGCCATCCTGCGGCACGCCCCGGAATGCGGCGGACAACGGAAATTCCCGCCAGTGAGCGGGTCCACCGCCCTCTCTCCGCACTCGGCGCAGCCGCAACGCCGGCCCACAGGAGACGGGCGTCTTTCCCCGCCACACCTCCGCCAAGCATGGGCTCGCCGTGCGCCATGCCCGGGAAGAACCCACTTGCAACGCGCGGGGATTCGATCAATATGACAGGACCCGTGTTCGGAGATCGAGAGCCCGAGGGGATCCGCCCGGTTGGCGTCAAGGAACCCACAGCGTGTCGATCGAGCCCGCCGTCCTGTCGGACAACACAACCGAACTTGCGGCGACGCCCACGTCCACTCCGTCCGCTCGCTACGACGCGGTCAACCTGCTCCGCGGGCTGGTGATGGTGTTGATGGTGATCGACCATACGCGCGACTTCTTCAGCAACGGACCCGTCAGCCCGACCGATCTCTCCCGGGCGACCCCTGCGCTGTTCCTGACGCGATGGATCACGCATTTCTGCGCGCCGTCGTTCGCCTTCCTTGCAGGGACGGGCGCCTACCTGGCCGGTGTTCGGGGCCGGTCTCGGGCCGATCTCGCGCGGTTCCTCGCCACGCGCGGGATCTGGCTGATCATCCTCGAGCTGACCGTGGTGAAGTTCGGCCTGTTCTTCAACCCGGCGCCCGCAGGGAGATGCTGCTCGTCTTCTGGTCGATCGGCGGGTCGTTCCTGGTGATGTCGGGGCTGGTCTTCCTTCCCAGCCGGGTGATTGGGTGCTCGGCGTATTGTTGATCGCAACCCACAATCTGGCCGATCTGTTCGGTTTCAATCCCGGCGTCCTGGGACCACTCCAGCCGCTGGCCGTGCTCTTCTTCCGGCCGGGACTGTTCTCGCTGCCGGGGGGCGTGAATGTGACCGTAGGCTACCCGCTGCTCCCCTGGCTCGGGGTGGTCGCCGCGGGCTATGGATTCGGCGAAGTGATCCAGCTCGAACCGGCGCGGAGGCGTTCGGTGATGCTCGCCACCGGCCTGGTGTTGACCACGGCGTTCGTGGGCCTGCGCGCCTGGGGCGGTTACGGTGAGCCGAACCCGTGGACCACGCAGCGCACGCCGCTCCTCACGGCGCTGGCGTTCCTGAACTGCACGAAGTACCCGCCGTCGCTCCTGTTCCTGTTGATGACGCTCGGTCCGGCGCTGGTGGGTCTGGCGTGGTTCGACGACATGGGTGCCCGCGGCCCTCTCCGCCGGGCACTGGTAACGCTCGGACGCGTACCATTGTTCTTTTACCTCTTGCAATGGTACATGCTCCACTCGCTAGCCATCCTCGTCGCCATGGGGCGGGGCTTTCCCCTCGGCTGGCTCTTCTCCGAGGCCACACTGACCGGCCAGCCCCCGGGGTGGCCGCTCGGCTTACCGTGGACCTACGCGATCTGGGCCGTGGTGCTCGCCATCTTGTATCCGCCCTGCCGATGGTTCGCAGGGGTCAAGCGGCGCCACCGTGGGGGATGGCTGTCGTACCTGTGATCAGGACCCTACAGCGGACCTGCAAGCTTCAACCCAGGGTGCGCCTTCAACGACCGCACGCTGAGTTGTGTAGCTTCATCTCCAGTCCCCGGATCGGTCCTCCCCCTCAGATGTAGTATTCCACCAGGTTCGCCGGCGTTTCCTGCGCCCAGTCCGGTTGGCGCCGTTGATCGACGGCCAGCAGGGCTTTTGCCACCTGATGAGCCTGGGCGCGCAATTCGGGAACCGCGGTCGTCTCCCAGAGGGTGCCCCTGAGCAGGGGGCCGATGGCAAAGAGATAGTCCGAGGCTCGCCCCTCATTGCCTACGACGGCGAAGTCCGGCGTGACCTCGATCCCCATGTCCAGCTCGTCCGGACGGACCAGCCCTCGTTCAAACAGCTTCCGGAAAAGGGGCTCCGGCGCGTCGTTGAGAGACTCTCGGGGTCCGGTACAATTGATGAGAAATCCCACCACCAGTTCGTGCGGCGGCTGGCCGTTCCCCGGGTCGATCGTCACCCGGATCTGCTCACCCTCGCCCCGCACGTCACGAAGCCTTCCCTTGAGAATGTGAAGACGATTCTCCTCCTGAGCGGTCTCGATCTGCCCGGATACAGCGGGCGGGATGCGGTGCCGCACGACGTTCCAGCGGGTCCGGTATTGCCGGGAGAACTCCTGCTTTTCCGCGACGGAGAAGTTGCGCCAGATGCGCTGAGTGAATGGGCGAAGCTTGTCCACGACGACGGCGGGATTCCTCCCGTCCGCCCGGAGCCGGCCGCAGTGCTCTTCCATCAGCGCCACGAGCTCGTGCAGGCCCAATGTCTCGACGTCGTCCGGAGGAAACGGGGGGTAGTCGCTCCCTCGGAAGTGCGGCAGCGGCAAGAGGCCGTTACGCGAGACGGCGTAAATCGCCCCGTCCCACCCGACGGTGTGGAGGGTCAAGAACACGTCGATCATGGTGAGCCCGGTCCCGACCAGGAGGACATCCTCCCGCGAGTCCGGTAGCTTTTCGTACCACCCACGCCACGGGTTGGCGCAGTAGGCGGGATGCTCGTGCACGGGCCCCGGGGGGATCAGGTCGTGCGGCGCGAGATTCCCCGTGGCGAGGACGACCCGATCGGCCTCCAAGGGGTCGCCGCTCTTCAGAACGAGCTGCGCGCCGCGGACGGACGGGACCACGTCAAGAACCTCGTCGTCGATCCGATCGATCTGGACCCGACCCGGTCCGGCCAAGGGCTGTGCCTGCCAGAACAAGAGGTCCTGGAGATAATCGCCATAGACCCGACGGGGCACGAATCGTTCGCTCAGGTCCGCCATCGGGATTTCCGCGAAGTCGGCGCGATTGCGGAGCCAGTCCACGAAGTGAGACGGCAGGTCCGGGAACGCCGACATATTGCGGGCGACGACGTTGAGGAGATGTTCCGGGCGGAGCGTCCCGTAGGCGATGCCGCGGCCCAGCGGATACTGGTTGTTGACGATGATCACGCGTAGCGTGTCGGTGCTCAAGCGGGCGAGGTTGACCGCGGTGAGAGTGCCGCAGAATCCGCCACCGATGATCGCCAGTGTCTTCACCGCTCGAAAACTCCCATGCTATCCGCTCGCCGTTCGCACGTCCCTCGAGGGCGCCTTGACCCCGGCGGAGGCCCGCCACTCGCCGCGGATTACCGGATCAACTGATGCGGTGCTCCTCACCAGTCTCCGCACTGCGGTAACCGGGCAGGTCATCCAGGGCCCTGCGGTAAGACGCCGAGCGCACGACGCGGAGCAGGGCCTGGATCCGAGGATCTCCCTCCCAACGTTCGGGGAAACAGATATCATATGCCTCCTCGCGGACGCGAAGGAAGTCCAAGCCGGCCTCCTCGCTCACGAGGCGGAGGCAGACCCCCGCATCCGCCCACCCGCAACGAACGGCCTCGGCGACGCCGCGATGGCTGGACGCGAGCCGACGGGGAGGACGTCGATCACCGAAGAGTTCATCGAGGCACTGGCGTGCCCCGGACCCGTGTTCCCGACCGATCCACCTCAGATGGGAACTCACGGCATTGCTGACGGAAGCCAGTCGGAGCCGGGTTGCCGCGGCAATCCCTTCCTCCCAGCGCGCGACCCGGACCAGAGTGTAGCCGGTCCCGAGCTCGCGCCGGACGATCGCCGCGTTTCCTCCCGGCTGCTCGGTCGTCGCCAAATGCACGCCGGCCACATGCACCCGTCCTTGACCGAGCAGGGCCAGGGCCGTGCCGCTGGACCGTGGAAGCGCGATGAGCCGAACGTCCGCGGCGCGGGCGAGCGCGGCGGCCAGCAGGCCCGTCGCGGGGTCGCAACAGGCCATGACCAGAGTTCGCCCCGGGTCGGCCTCGATCTCTCGCGAGAACGAGCCGTTCCGGTAGACGCCGTCATGAGGCACCATGACCGACTCGGTCGGTTCCACGGGATAGAACTTCCGGCTCGCACCCACCTCGGCGTGCCAGTATCGGCAGGGCTCACGACCGGGGGACCAGGCCCAATCAACCGGATCGGTCTCGGGATGGCGCAGTCGGAAGAGGTGCTCCACCTGGCAATCGAATGCCGCCGCCAGGGCCAGAGCCGTCACGGTCGAGGGGACCAGCCGGCCGGTCTCGATGGCACTGATCTCCGGGCGCGACAGCGTTGCCGTCGCGAGCGCAACCCAACTGTGGATCGCTGTAGATCCAAGGCATCGCCGCGCAGGGGCACTCGTGGTATCCTCGGTGTCGGCGGCGAACAGGTGGGCGCCGATGCCGGGCAAGCGAGAGGAGGTTGCCGTGTCGCAGGTCGAGAGCATCTTTCGCCCGACTCCGGACGGGTACTTCATGGCATTCCTGGGTCCGGCATGGAAGGATGAGAGCCGATTCAGCCAGAAGAAGCTTTGCTTCGTGGCCACGGACCAGGCGCTTTTGGCCGACGTGCTTGGTCAGTTGGCCGAGCGGCCCGACTGCGTTTACGTCAAATATTCGATCGCTCCGCGGGATGGTATGTATCTGGGTCGATGCTTCCTGATGGACGATCATGAGGTCGGCGTGCTCTGGGCGAAGTTCAAGGCACATCCCAGCTTGTTCTGCTCCGTTCAGGATGACGAATTCACGGCCCCGTTTCGTCCGTTGAATTGACCGATACACTCGGCCCGGAGGAGCGGACCGAGGCGGAATCGCGGTCCGTCAACCCGGCGTCAACACTCCGGGATTCTGACTCTTCGCACCGGCCGCACGACCTCAGCCGGAATGAGCCGCCCGCCCGGCCAGGTGCATCTCCTGCCCCGGAACCCCCCCGCGGAGGAGCGCGCCTCTGGCCGTCGAGCAAACCTTCGGATACTGTTGACGAATTCCCGCTGGAGGCCGCCGGGCCGGATTCCAGGCGAGATTGGGTGTTCGTTTTGTCTTTTTCCTACGGATGATCATGTTACCGATCCATTGGAAGAAATTCCGTCATCCCGCGGGAGTCTACCGACTCGAGTACCCGGACTACTGGGACCAGGTCCAGAAAGACGAGGCAACCTCCTGCGGGTTCGGGCCCCATGACCGCGATGATGTCGGGCTGTGGATTTCCCTGATGCCGGTCAGCGTGGACAGCGGCCGACTGACCGAGGAGCTTCCCAAGATCCTCACCCAGGTGCTCCCGCACATGGAGGGGGGCAACGTCCGCCGCGATCCGACCCTGCGCCACTACGGCGTCAAGGCCGATGTCCACAAGGAGGGGGAAGGCGGCCATTACTGGCTGATCGCAGGCGGCGATGTGGTGCTCTTCGCCAGCAGCCAGGTCCCGGCGGCGGAGCGCGACATCTGGAACCCGCCCTTCGAGCAATTGATGGCCACCCTGGAGATCACGCGCGACGAGGAGCTGGCCCTGCGACAACTGACCAACGAGGTGCTGGCGCTGTTGCGGGAGCGACATCCCGAGCAAGACTTCCAGGCCGACGAGAAAGGGATCCGCGGGCACAACCGCGTCGTGTTCCTGAGCAACCTCCATCGGGAGGTGCGCGCGGCTCCTGGCCGTCGGGTCCAGATCATCCAGCATTTCGTGCAGAGCCTGGCCCAATCCATGGATCAGCCGCTCGGGCAGGAAATCTGGGACGAGGCACAAGCTCGCTTGCTCCCCGTCTTGAAGCCTCGCAGCTACCTCCAGTCCGATTCCGCCGCCCGGCATTCGCTCGTAAGTGAATGGCTCACCGATGTGGTGATCTGTTACGTCCTCCGGAGCAAGGACATCTTCCGGTTCGTGACCACCGCGGACGTGGACCGCTGGGAGACGGATGCTCAGACCATCCACGAGGTGGCCATCACAAACCTGTCCCGGCTTTCCTGGCCGACCAAGTTGGAAGGGGCGCGGCAGCGGGACGGGGGACACTTGATCGTCATCGCCACCGGCGACGGGTTGGCGTCCAGCCGACTCCTCCATCCCGACCTGCACCGGCTGTTCTCCGGTCCGCTCGGGAGCCCGTTCCGGGCCGGCATCCCGGATCGAGATACCCTGATTGTCTATTCCGACCGGCGCCGCTTCAACCAGCGGACCGAGCGCCAGTTGCGCAAGGATTATCGCACGTCGAGCTATCCGATTACCCCCCGGCCCTTTCTCGTCACGCCCGACGGCATCGCACCGGCTCCGACGTAACCCCCCGTACACGGTCGTTTCAGGGACGATTCGCCCAAGGTACGCCTCGGCCTCCCCCAGCCCGACGCCTGACCCACCGCCCGCGGCGACTCCGCTCGACCTACGGCCGGAACTGCCCGACACCGGCGATCCGATCACGCTCGACGAGGTCGAGCGTACCGTGATTCAATTAAAACTCTCGCATTTTCTTCCTAAACATTTCTGCATCAACACCAAATAACGTCACCTTCACAAATGCATCCGAGATCCGAGCGTTGAATCTTACAATCACTGAATCACCCTTGGATTCGATGTACGCAATATTTCGCACATTGATACAGTACTTGTTCAATTTTACAAAGTGTTTGACGTACCGTTTCTCGTCGTTAAAATATGATTTCGCGTGCATTACATCCTTTGCGTCGGTTAACCTCAAAGGATCCTCTCCTCTCGAGGATGAGCATGCAAAGTAAATATCGAACAATCTGTCCTCATCGCTCGTATAAGCAATATTGTTTATATTTACAATTTTATTTTCGCCCACCAATTCAAAAGTTGCCTCGCTCGTGTCGAGCGCCGGACTTGAAGTCTCACTCTTAGGCTGAGCCACGACCACCTCGAAGCCGGCCGACACCACGGCAAAGAGGAGCAAGCCCGAAACGAACCAGGATGCCTTTCGTGTCCGCAAGTTCATCGCATCGACCTCAAGAATCCGAGGATACGTGCCGTCAACGCCGTAGCCTGATTGTCGAATCAGGGGACGGGAAAAGAAAGGGCATTTTTTTCCTTTACCAGAGAATTGACATCCGTCGTTGCACGCACCCAGCAAACCAACCTGCGGACGGGTCGGCAAAACGCCGG
This sequence comes from uncultured Planctomycetota bacterium, assembly GCA_963845755.1. Lineage (GTDB taxonomy): Bacteria > Planctomycetota > Planctomycetia > Isosphaerales > Isosphaeraceae > CAWJTV01. Next base: position 183,539 of record CAWJTV010000026.1, on the reverse strand, counting down.
CTTGGGCGATTCGTCCGGAGAACGCCGCGGGCGATCCGAACCAACGATCGGCAGGCGCACGCGTGCATGAAAGGGTCGGCTTTGTCTGACGGTGTTGGTATGCTGTCTGACACACGATGAATTCGATGGAGAATGCTCATGGAACGCATCAACGTCCGGGTCGATCTCCGGCTCAAACAAGCGCTGGAAGCCGAGGCCCGCGAGAAAAACGGCAACCCGTCCGAGATCGTGCGGCAGGCATTGGAGGAGCACGTGCAAAAGCGGATGCCCGGCGAATCGTGCCACGACATCGCCAAACGGGCCGGGATCATCGGCGTGTTCAAGGGCGGCCCGTCCGACCTGAGCATCCATCCCGCCCACATGGAAGGCTTCGGGCGTGACTGACCGCTGCATCCTGCTCGACACCGGTCCCCTGGTCGCCTTGCTGGCCGCGAACGACGCTTACCATCGCCGATGCGTCGAAACCCTCGCCGGCCTGTCGCCACCGCTTTTGACCTGCTGGCCGGTGCTCATCGAAGCCGCCTGGATTCTCCGCCGCTACCCACGGCCCGCCGACCGCCTCAACGACGCCCGGGCCGCCGGGTTGTTCGACATCCTGCCCCTGAATGCCGATGACCTCCCCGCCATCGCCGCCATCCTGCGTCGCTATGAGGATGTCGGGCTGCAATTCGCCGACGCCGCCCTCGCTCACCTCGCCGAACGGGAAAACATCCGCACCGTCTTCACCACCGACCGGCGGAGTTTCTCGGTCATCCGCCTCAAGAGGAACCGCACGCTCACGCTACTGCCGGAGGTCCAATGAGCGAGATCGTCTCGTCCGCCACCGCCGACCCGATCCCGGCCTTCACAGGCCAGGTGCCCGGCATCAAGGACGATCCGACCGGGCCGCTGTTTCCCGCCGCCCGCTCGCCGCGTGGCCAGGACCGCGACGGCTTCCGCCGCGAGGCGATGACGACCAGCGCGGTTGAGAAGCGGATCGGCCGCTACGTTGCCGCCTTCGGCCTCGACCCCAACGTCACCGCCCATTCGCTGCGCGTCACCGCCCTCACCACCGCCCGCGAGCGGGGATCGGATATCATCGATTTGCAGGACTTCGTCGGGCACGCCGACCCGAGGACGACGCTGACTGACATCCGCGGCCGCGACCGCCTCAGCAAAAGCCTGGCCTACGTGCTCAAATACGACCCGCACCGGCGACGATACCCACGTCGGCGGTGTGCCTGACCCGGGCCATTGTCACCTTTCGAGGCCGCTTCCCATGCGGTTGCGACGCGTGCGGTTCACGGTAAGGCAAACCATGATCTCGGTGGTCCTGGTGGCCTTCGCACTCGCTGGTTTTCGCGGCTGGCGATGGCGAACCTCCTGTCTTCGACGGGCGGCGCTCTACGAGGCGACGGCCAGGGCATGTGCGGACGCGGCGGACCTCCACGAACTGATGAGGGATGACGCCGAGGAGAAGATCCGCCAGGGCGATCTGTCCTGGAAGGACTCGGCAGCAAACCAACGCCGCGAGGCCGACCTGTCGCGTTATTGGTCGAACTATTGGGACCAGCTCCAGCGAAAATACGAGGCCGCCGCCGTCCATCCTTGGCGTTCCGTCGAACCCGACCCCCCTCTGAAAGACCCTGCGCTGCTCGTGCCGAATTGACGAAAGACGTTAATTTCCCCGTGGAATGGGAACATAACACCATACTTACCCGAAGCGGCGGCGGTTATTTTCGATCGGCCCGCCTGACCGCTCCACTTGGCGAACACCTCCGGCCATGCTAATCTAGGGCAAAGGAGCATAACTTAATGACTATCCATTTACCTCCACATATCGAACGTTCGATCCAGGCCGCCGTCCATAGCGGACATTTCGCGTCGGTCGATGACGCTATGACCAAAGCCGCTTCGCTTCTACTCGAACGCCTGAAGGACGAACAGGCCCATGCCGTGCCTGAGCAGGCAGCAGCCAACGAGGAGCCTACCCCCTTGCCACGGAAGCCAATCTGGGAGCGAATTCTGGAGAGATCTGCCGCCATTCCCGACGAAGAATGGGACAAACTTCCCACCGACCTCGCCGGGCAGCATGACCTTTACCTTTATGGAACGCCGAAGCGGCCTACAGCATGAGACGAATCTTCGTCGATACGCTCTATTGGATTGCGATCACTCACCGCAAAGACCAATGGCACTAAGCCGCCGTGCAAGCCAGCCGTACCCTCGCGGGATGCCACCTGGTCACGACCGAAGAAGTCTTGACCGGGGTATTGAACGCATTTTCCGAGGCCGGTCGCCTGCTTCGGCAGGAAGCGGTTGATCTTGTCCGGGACCTCCATACTGACCCGGCGGTCTCGATTCATCCGCAGTCTAACCAGACGTTCCTTTCCGGATTCGCCCTCTACCAAGCCCGCCCCGACAAGGGATACAGCCTGACCGACTGCATTTCGATGGGGGCAATGCGGCGGGAAGGGATCAGCGAAATCCTGATATATGATAATCATTTAACGTATGAAGGGTTTGCGATCCTGCTATAGCCGACCGCTTCCGCTGCCAGATCTGATAAGTTGATGTATGTTCGGTTGACCGGCGACACCTTGATATGCCTCCCCCAGCTCGATGCCTGACCGTCCGCCCGGTCGATACGACTTGGCAAACGCCCGCCGTCGTGGTAATCTAAGCCACAGTAACATCATACTATGAAGATTCATTTATCTAAAGACCTGGAGCGGTTCGTCCACGACGCGGTGCGCGCCGGACGCTACGCCCGCGAGGAGGACGTGATCCGCGACGCCCTCACCCGGCTCCGCCAGGACACGCCGGGAAAAGCCGCACCGGCCAAACGCGTCAAGCGCCACAAGGACGCTCCGCCGAAGAAGAAGATGACCGAGGCGGAATTCGACCAACACCTGCTGAAGATCGGCCTGATGAGCCAGCTCCCGGACACGGCCGCCGACTTCGACGATCCCGACGACCAGCCGGTCACCATCAAGGGGGAACCTCTCTCCGAGACCATCATCCGCGAGCGCCGCTGACATGGCGGTCTATTTCTTCGACTCCACCGGCCTGGTCAAACGCCATGTCGATGAAACAGAGAGCCCCTGGGTCCGTACTTTGACTCGCGTCAAGGCAGGGCACACGCTCTATATCGCCCGCGGCTGATCCGGCAGCGTTCAGGCCGGCTATTGCCCGTTGGTTTGCTGACCCAGGTTAAGATAACGGGAGTTTCTTGGGGCGGACGCCCAAGAACAAGTCATCGTCAGCGAAAGACCAGATAGACAAGTTGGCCTGTGAGCCGACAAGTTTTCCCTTACAGTTGGAAATGTCGGCCACGGATTGGCGCCAAGGAGCGGTCCCCGACCATCCGATCTGTTTGAGTCTGTCCCAGAAGGGGCCGGTCCGGGCGAGCGGGGGGCGTCAGCCCCCTGTCTTCGAGGGCCGTCCGCTCACCGGACAGGGGGCTGACGCCCCCCGCTCGCCCTTCTGGGACAGACTCTTAGACCATTGAGGAATGGCTGGCGAGAAGGGACAGGGAACTCACCCTGGCCCTCGAAGTCGCTCACAGATGGTGGGAGAACGGCGACGCTTTACGAATGATCCATCTGCTTGGGCATGGCATTGGGTTGCCATGTTAACCAGGACACGAGACAGTGGCACAGCCTTGTCGTTTTCGGAGGTTTTACCATGCAGCGGTTCCGGATGGCGGGTGGTCTGGTGGCAGGGATACTTGCGGTCGCGAATGCACCGAGCTCCCAAGGCGGCAACTCCGATCCGATTCCCGTGACGCAGGTGAAAACGGAGAAGACGGCCAAGTTCGAAGGTCAATGGATGGTTGTCTCGGGAACGGTCAACGGTGATGAACAAGACATGAAGGGGGACAAAGTCCGATTGGCCAAAGGCGAGTTCCTTCTCGAGGAGCATAACGGCGAGGAGCAGGAGGGCACGTACAAGGTCGATACGAGCAAGAAGCCAATTCACATCGACTTCACGCCCAAGCAAGGAAGAGACAAGGACAAGGTGTTTAAAGGCATTCTCATACTCGAGGAAAAGAGGCTCACGATTTGCCTGGCCCGCCCGGGCGACGATCGGCCTACTGAGGCGTCGTCGAAGGAAGGCTCGGGCCACATACTCGTCGTCCTCGAGCCCGCCAAGTCCGAACCTTAATGGGCGGTTGATACTAATATTCATGTCTAGGCTGTAGGGTAGGTCGAGCCTCGATTCATCGAGGTGAGGCCCACCCGATTCGCTTCCCCTCTTAGAGTCGGTTCCGGAAGGGCGAGCAGGGGGGCGCCAGCCCGCTGTCTTGGAGGTCCGTCGCTCACCGGACAGGGGGCTGACGCCCCCCGCTCGCCCGGACCTGCCCTTCGGGAACAGACTCTTACAACCACGCGCGGCCACACCAATCTCTGGGCTACCGGACCCCGGCAGTCGTCTACGGGACGTCCGGACCACGCGGGCTTGACGAGAGGGCAGCAACGAAGGATCGCAGGCTTCTAGGCTAATACGGATCGGCCATGAAATCCGCCGCCCTCCGAGGGCGGGGGTCCGCACGAGTATTGGGAGCAATCGCTGGCGGGAGCACGGCCTTCATTTCTGATCCGGATAAGATCGGTCCGAGTCGTGTCCCATGCGGATTGAGCATGCTCGGAGACTATCCCGGTTGAGAGGCGGGGGGTAGACTGGTTACAAGCCGCTCGCGCCGAGATCAGCCCGGAATGGGACGCCACATCGCAACGGGGCCGGGCTGGGACAAGAGCCGGACGGACACAGGTGTCCACATCGATGACGAACGTAACCTGCATCCTGTCGGCAATCGAGCAGGGAGACCCTCAGGCGGCGGAGAAGCTCCTTCCTCTGGTCTACGAGGAGCTGCGCCGGCTGGCCGCCCAGAGGCTCGCCCAGGAGAAGCCCGGGCAAACGCTCCAGGCAACGGCTCTGGTGCACGAGGCCTACCTGCGGTTGGTGGGCGGAGGTGACGCCGCATTCGGCTGGAACAGCCGCGGCCATTTCTTCGGAGCGGCCGCCGAGGCCATGCGCCGAATCTTGATCGAGAACGCCCGGCGGAAGCGGGCGGTCAAGCACTCCGGCGAACGGGTGCGGGTGAGCCTCGAAGGTCTGGATCTCGTCGACGAGGCCCCTCCCGAGCAGTGGCTCGCCCTGGATGAGGCCCTGACCCGGCTCGCCGCAGAGGACCCCCAGAAGGCAGAGTTGGTCAAACTCCGCTTCTTCGCCGGGCTGTCCATCGATGCGTCGGCCCAGGTCCTGGCGATCTCTCCGGCAACCGCGAAGCGCTGGTGGACCTTCGCACGGGCCTGGTTGCTTCGCGAAGTCGAACGTGACGAGCCAACCGCGAGCGTCTGACTTCTTTCAGAGCCGATGAGCCAATCCGAGGCGTTTTTTCGCACTGGCTTGTAGAGCGCCAAGGAATCCTCGTAACGATGGGGTAGATTCGCCATGGCTGTGTACATCGCCAGCATCGAAGCCATCTTCAGCGAGGCCATGGAGATCCCCTCGGCTGACGAACGGGCTTCCTATCTGGACCGTGCGTGCGCGGCCGACACCGAATTGAGGCATCAGGTCGAGTCGCTGATTGCCGCGCACGATCGCGTGGGCCAATTCCTGGCATCCCCGACCATCAGCCTTGAGCACGGTCCGGCCAAGCCGGTGGGTTCAACCGTCGGCCCCTACAAGCTGATGGAGCAGATTGGCGAGGGGGGCATGGGAGTCGTCTACCTGGCCGAGCAGATGCACCCCGTCCGCCGCAAAGTGGCCCTGAAGATCATCAAACCGGGCATGGACACGAAGCAGGTCATCGCCCGGTTCGAGGCCGAGCGCCAGGCATTGGCCATGATGGACCATCCCAACATCGCCCGCGTCTACGACGCCGGGGCCACCGAATCCGGCCACCCCTATATCGTCATGGAGCTGGTCCGCGGCATCCCGATCACCGAGTACTGCGACCGCGAGCAACTCCCCATCCCCGAGCGGCTCGAGCTGTTCGTCCTGGTCTGCCGTGCCGTGCAGCACGCCGCACCAGAAGGGGATCATCCACCGCGACCTCAAGCCCTCCAACATCCTGGTGACGGTCATCGACGGCGCCGCCGTACCCAAGGTCATCGACTTCGGCGTGGTCAAGGCCACCGGCGCGGCGCTCACCGAGCGGACGATCTACACCACGTTCCGGCAGTTCATCGGCACGCCCCTGTATATGAGCCCGGAGCAGGCGGACCTCTCGGGCATGGACATGGACACCCGCAGCGATATCTACAGCCTGGGCGTCCTGCTCTATGAGCTATTGACCGGCACGACCCCGTTCGACCAGGAGACGTTTCGCACGGCGGCCTTCGACGAGATGCGGCGGATCATCCGCGAGGAAGAGCCGCCGAAGCCGAGTACGCGGCTGAGCTCACTCGCCACGACGTGGACGACCGTCTCGGTCAATCGCAAGGCCGACTCTCGTCACCTGGACCGGGCCGTGCGCGGCGAGCTGGACTGGATCGTGATGAAGTGCCTGGAGAAGGACCGCAACCGGCGGTACGAGACGGCCAACGCCCTGGCGGCCGACCTGCGCCGCTACCTGGATCATGAGCCGGTGGAGGCCGGGCCGCCGTCGGCCTCGTACCGCCTGCGGAAGGCCGCGCGGCGGAACCGGGCGGTGCTGGCGACGGCGGCCGTGGTGGCGTCGGCGCTGGTCGTCGGCACGGCGGTGAGCACCTGGGAGGCCATCCGGGCGATGAGCGCCGAGGAGCTGGCTGAGAGCCGGCTGGAGGCCGAACGGACCGCACGGGTCGAGATGACCCGGGAGCGGAACCGGGCCGATCTCGCCCGCCAGGAGGCGGACCGCCGCGCCACCGAGGCCGGCGAGGTCGTCGACTTCCTGATCAACGACGTGATCGGCGCCGCCAGCCCGTCGCGGGCCCAGGGGACGGTGCCGACGGTGGACCAGCTCCTGGCCCGAGCCGAGGAGAAGGTCACCAAGATATTCGCCGAACGGCGTCTGATCGAGGCGGCGATCCGCCATGCCTTGGGGCAAGCCTACGAGGAACTGGGCCAGTATCGGAAGGCGGAACAACTCGCGCGGCGGGCCGTCGAGCTGCGACTGGTTGGCTTCGGCCCGGAGCACGCCGAGACGATCGCCGCCCAGAATGCCCTGGGCTGGGCCCTCTACCGACAGGGTCAATCCGAGAAAGCCCGTACACTTCTGGACCCCGTCTTGGCGACCGCCCGCAAGGCGCTGGGAGCGGAGCATGAGGAGACCCTCCAGACGATGCGCGTCCTGGCAGCGGCCCTCGCCGGCCTGGACCAAGACAAGGCCCGGGCCCGCCTCGAGGACCTGTTGGCGGTCAGGAAGCGGGTGTCGGGCCCGGAGCATCCCAGGACCCTTGAGGTAATCAACCACCTCGCCCGGATCTGGAGTGGTGTCGGTAACCTCGAGAAGGCGGCGGCGCTCCTCGAGCCGGTCATCGCCATCGAACTCCGGAATCGGCCGAATCACCCCGACACGTTCAGCGCGATGAACACCCTCGCCGCAATATACTTCACCTTGGGGAAGCTCGACCGGGCGAGTGACATGAATCGGCGTATCATGGAGGGCCGCGTGCGCGTCCTCGGCCTGGCGCATCCGTTCGCTCGGCAATCGATCGGGGCCTATTTCCGTTCGGCTCTGGAGGACCGCGCACACTGGGAGGAGACACGGAGGACCCTGGAGGGGATGCGGGATCGGTCGCGCCGCGACCTGGGACCGGAGGCCGAGTCCACGATCGCCCTGACCGGTTGGCTCGCCGATACGCTCGGCATGCTCGGGCAACCCGAGAAGGCCATCGCCCTGGTCGATGCCTTGCCCGAGAGCCGGCAAGCCTTGGAAGTCCGGAACGATCTGGCTCGTTACCTTTACGCGTCTGATCACCGAGATGCGGCCTTGTCTCAGTTCCAGCGGGTCGAGGCCCTGAGGCCCCGCCTGATCCCTGTCGATGACCCGTCCGGCCTCTGGATCCGCACTCACCTGGCGCTGGTGCTCCGCGACCACGGCCGGTTCGCCGAGGCGCCCCCTGCTGGAGCAGGTCCGGGTCGAGGCCCTTCGGCTCCGGAAGAAGCTCCCAACGGAGAGAGACGTCATCGAGACGGGTGGCATTGCTCAGCTCCTGCTCAGGCAGTGGCCGGGCCTCGCCCCGGGGGTCAGCCCGGCCGATCGCCCACCCGCCACCTTCACGATCGAAGTGCCGTACCAGGCCATGAGCCCCGTCGCCGACGGCCGGATCGATGGCGAAGAGTACGGACCCGGCATCGAGATCACGTTCGAAGGGGATGCCAACCCCGGTCGCCTTTATCATGGGCCTATATTGCCTCACCGGCTGGGCAAGTCGCACTCCAAGACGCCCGACGATCTGAGCGTCCGAGTCTTCACGGCTTACACCGACCAGTCGCTCTTTTTCGCCTTTCGGGTTCGCGACCAGTTCGTCGACATCGGCGAAATGGATGCCAACGCTCCCGAATGGAACGACGGGGTCCAACTCTTCATCAACGGGGATCAGGTGGCCAATGACCTGACGCCCGTCTCCGCCTACTTGACCGGTCACGTGGGCAATCGCGAGGGATTCTCTCTCGTAGCCGATGCGAATGGCCATCGCCACGCCGAGCCGAGTGACCTCACCGGCGCCGGTTGGATAGTGGGCACCTCCCGCATTCCCGACGGTTACATCATTGAGTTCGAGATCCCATTGGCCCTGATCGACACGCGAGACGGCTCGGAGTATGTCCCGGCGTCGAGCGGCAGCGAATTCCTGGTGAACATCGGGGTTATCGATAACGACACACCTGTGCACGGTGTGACGGATTACGGCATCTTCTGGACTGAGGACCCCGAAATCTCGCCCTATTTTGGCGGTGAGGACTTCTGGCCGGTCGCCCTGCGGCTGGCCCCGAAGCCAGCGGGACCATAGGCCGCCCGTCGAACCGGTCTTGTCTCGATGAGGTTGCTCTTGATGGCGGTCGAAGGGTCGTGTGGCCCATCGGCCGGACGGTCCCGGTGCGCCCGGTCTGCGCGCCGGGACGATGTCCCTTCCGCTCGAATTCAGACCGGCCCCTCGACCTCACGGACCTGACCGTGGTGCTGAGCTGGGAGGGTTTCCATGTCCAGACGTTTTTTGGCGACGACTCATTCGCCGGATTCTCCTCATGACGACCAGCCCGCGCGGCCGGCCGGCCATCGGGTGTGCCTGTCGATCCTGAGCTGGAGGACGCCGGTCGGATTCTTCGCCGCCCTGGTCGGCGCCCTCGCCCTCCTCACCTCCGAGCCGGCGCCCCCCAAAGACGGGTCGCCCGCATGGGCCGCATCTACCGGATCCAGGCACGCAATTCGTGCCGTGGCCTTCACCCCTGATGGCAGGCGGCTGGCCACCGGGGGAGCCGATGGCGCCTTGGTCCTCTGGGAGGTGGGCCGAGGCGCGGAGAGGGGACTCGCCGTCGCTCACGCAGCGACGGTGCTCTGCCTGGCCTTCTCACCCGACGGTGCGACCCTGGCCGCCGGCGATGATGACTCCACCCTGACCCTCTGGCACGTGGCCAGGGGCGAGAAGCGATCCACGCGGCGAGTCTCCGGCGGCCAGGTCCAATGTTTGGAGTTCTCACCGGACGGATCCACCCTGGCGACGGGGAGTCACGATGGGAACGTTCGCCTCTGGGATTTCGTCTCCGGAGGAGTCCGGGAGACCCTGATCGGTCATGGCCAGCCGGTCTGTGCCCTCCGCTTCGTCCCCGGTGGACGCGGCCTGGCCGCGGGATACGCCGATGGCCGGGTGCAGATCTGGGACCTGGACGACGGGTCGGGCCGGGCACGTCTCAGCCTGCCTGGCCATTCCTGGGCGGTCCAGTGCCTGGCCTTCTCGCCGGATGGATCCACGCTGGCGTCGGGGGGCGCCATGGACGGCGTCCGGCTCTGGGATGTCGCGACCGGCCGCGAGCGAGCTGCGATCGGCGCAGGAGGACAACTTCATCAAGGCAGCCGGGTTCGCGACTGATGGTCGAACGCTGATGGTGGCCCGGCGCGGAGGAATGATCCAACACTGGGACGTGGCCATGGAGTACGAGACGGCGCGGCGGCAGATCCACTCGGACAATAATCGGGTGGCATTCAGTTTCGACGGCCGGTTCGTGGCCTCGGGTGGCGCCGATGCGACGGTGAGGGTGTGGGACCTCGCACCCGCGCTCACGCCGGGGCTCGGCGAGCAATCCGAGAGGCGTGTCCCGAACCGCTGAAGCCGCGGCATCACGCGCTGGAAATCGGCCTGATGAGCCAGCTCCCGGACACGGCCGCCGACTTCGACGATCCCGACGACCAGCCGGTCACCATCAAGGGGGAACCTCTCTCCGAGACCATCATCCGCGAGTCGCCGCTGACGATGGCGGATTATTTGGGGTTCCGATAGTAACCGAGCAAAAAACAACGATCTTCCAGATGACGGTTGTTCAGAGACCTTCTCGCAAACGATGGTTTTCAAGAACTGTCAAGCACTTACGTCGCGATCGCAAGATCCCACAGGATCTTGGTTCTCGATAACCATTCTCGAATGCGAGTTCTCAAATCAAGCCCTCGGAGACGGGTTTCGAGAAGGAAAACCCGGTGGAACTGGGGCCTCGAGACAAGTTCGTTGTTTTCTGCTCCGCTGCTATCGGAACCCCATGGCGAGATGCCTCAGTCGGAGAGAACTCGATTCGCATTGCCCACCGGTGCACGGCTGGATACAATGAACAGTGCGTAGCAGGTATTGACGTTATCCCAGTCGCCGCAACCTTTTACCGGAGTGACGGACGTGGCCTCGAAGTCAACCCAAGCGTTGAAGGTGGGTTGGAAGCTGGAAGGCCAGCTTGGCCATGGTGGTCAAGGCGATGTGGTTCTCGCGGTGCGGGCCAGCGAACCGGATGGCCCGAAGTTCGCCTTCAAGTTTCTCAACGACAAAGGAAGCTCCAAGGCCCGCGAGCGGTTCCGGGGGGAATTAGACGCTCTCACCCGCATCGATCATCCCGGCATCGTCAAGGTCGTCCAGCACTCGCAGCCGGAGGACGACTTTCAATATTACGTCATGGAATATGTCGATGGAGCCGAATCGCTGCGTAGGCGGATGGACAGAAGCACCAACCCCTTTTTTCGCGACCCGCTCAAAGCGGCCGATGGCTTCATCCAGATCGTTGAGGCCCTGGCCGCGTGCGAGAAGCAACGCATCGTGCACCGGGATTTAAGCCCGGCCAACGTGCTGGTCACTCCCACCGGGCGGATTATGCTCATCGACTTTGGCCTGTGCCACATTGAGGACGGCCAGGCGGTCACCTTGACCGAGGAAGCCGTTGGCACGCCGCATTACCGGCCCCTCGAATGTTCCGGTCATTCTCGCCAGGAACCGGACATCCGGGCCGATCTCTACTCGGCCGGGAAAATCCTCTGGTCGATGATCACCAACAAGATCGCTTTCGACCGGGAAAGCCCCGTGTTCAACGGCCGGTCGCTGTTCAAGGAACTGCCCGACCTACGCATGGCGTGGCATTTACATCATATTTTTGAGTATACCGTGTGATACGACGCGGCGAAACGCTACGACAATACCTACAGGGCACTGGAAGGGGCATATGATGTCCGTCGCTTGATCGTAGAGGGTTACAAGCCCTTGGAGCAACTGGCGGATACGTTATGCCCCCTATGCGGCGTCGGCCACTACGGTCAAACGTTCAACCTGATTACTTACTATGCGAAGGAGATGGAGGGATTCCGCAACGCCATTGCTCCGGTGCAAGGCTCTTATTCCGTCTGCCCCTTCTGCTTCCACGCCGCTTTCATCGCCATGGATGCTTTGCAGAAGTCCCTGGCCGACCGGAGGAATCTGACCTAGCAACCGCCCTGCCGCCCCGGCTTGGCAAAACCCGCCCGCCGTGGTAATCTCAGGCTAACCGCTATCAAAAAGGAATGCACATGAGCACTGCTACCAACCACGCGAGCGACAACGAAGTGACGATCCTTGTCCGCTTCCTGGGCAACGGCGATGGCCCGTTCCCCAAGGATGTCGCCCGCTACATCCTCGACCTCCACGTCAGCGAGCGGGACAAGGCCCGCATGCACGACCTGGCCGTGCGGAATCAGGACGACGCCTTGACGCCCGGCGAGAAGAAGGAAATGCACGCCTTCGCCAAGGCGACCACCCTGCTTTCCATCCTGAAGTCCAAGGCCCGCCGCACGCTCGGCATCAAGCTCAAAACCCGAACGGATTCCTGATCCGCTCATGGACGCGGCACTCACGCGGCTGGTCTGGCAACGGGCACAAGGCCGTTGCGAATATTGCCAGATGCCCCAGGCGGCCGACGACGCCACCTTTGAAATCGACCATACCCGCTCCCGCAAGCACCACGGGCCGACCATTGCCAGCAACCTATGCCTCAGTTGCTATTATTGCAATTCCTTCAAGGGTTCGGACCTGACCAGCTTCGACCGGCAGACACGCAAGATCACGCCGCTGTTCAACCCCCGCCGCCACAAATGGACGAAACACTTCCGCTGGGAAGGCCCCTACCTGGTCGGCCGCACCGCCATCGGCCGCGTCACTATCTCCCTGCTCCACATCAACGACGAGTACCGCGTCGAACTCCGCGAGCTGCTGATCGAGGCAGGCGAGTTTCCGCCCGAATGACGCTTGGCAGCGAAGCCACCGTCCTACCCCCACCTGCCACTTGACTGCTGCCGTGCAGTGGCATCCCACTAAAGGGGATTATGCTGCTCGAATCTAGCTTGGCTTTTCTGCCCGCTACCGCTTCGCCTGCATAGCCTTGATACTTTCGGCATACTCCGAAGCATTTTGCTTTGTTCGCTTGATCTGTTCGATCGTACCCGTTCATGGGGCGTGATAGCTGGAATTAGGCGGCCTCGATCTTTGGTGGAGTCACCGGGACGAGGGAGGGGATCGATTGGTTGCTCCGAGCCGCTTCAAAGCACGATGTCAGGTAGCCCAGCACGTCTCGTCCCTGCTGCCGGCACGTGGCCACCACGGTCAACATCCGCTCGACGAACCGGCTCCCCTGCGCCTGTCGGTCCCCCCGCTGATCCGCCGCCAGATCACGGCGTGCCGCTCGGCGGCGCTCCGCCGCATTGTTGTCGGGAGGCACCCCCTCGACCCGCGCAAGGTCCACAAGCTCCCCTCCACGCGCAGGATCTCGGCGCACATCCCGCGCGTCCGCGGACATCCGCACCGCGCACCGTCGTCCAGCGCCGCTTTGACCTCGCGCCTCACCCGGGTCATCGTCGCGCGGAATCGCCCCCGATCCACCCGCTCGGCCTCGAGGCGATGCCACCAGCGGTACAACCGATCCGACAGCCTCAACAGTCGTCGGCCGATCGGTTCGGCCGCCCCGCCGCGGTCGATCATCGCCTGGAAATCGCGGCGGAGATGGCTCCAGCAGATCTGCCGGCCGGCCGCGGCGATCCAGTCGTAGGAACTGCAACGGTCGGTCACCGCGATCGAGCCGTCGTGCGTCCCCAGGACCGCTCGGGCCACCTTGGCGGTGCGGTTGCGGGCGATGGTGAAGACGGTGAACATCGCGGTCACCGCCGCCCAAAGCCAGGCCTTGCGCCGCTCCTCCCGCCAGGAGGTCTCGTCGGCATGGATCACCTCCGCCGTGTGGACGGCGACGGCCAGCTCGTTATAGGGGGCCTCCAGCACGGCGGCCGATTGTCGCTCCAGCTTGGAGATCATCCCGGTGGAGATCGACAGCCCCAACAGATCGCCGGCGAGTTGCTGGATCTGCCGCTTGCTGAGGCGGTAGGCGCCGGCCAGGGTCGCCAGCACGGCCTGAGTGTACGGGCTGAAGTGGCTGGTGGAGACCCCCTCGGGGAGGGTCGCACACGTGGTCGTCCCACAGTCCGGACAAGCGAGCCGATGCAGCCGGTATTCGTCCACGAGTGGCTCGATCCGGGGCAGGTCGGCGACCTGATGGATCAAGGGTGTGGGGATCCTCGCCGTGCAGCGCATGGCCGCAGCGACGACAGGCCCCGGGCCGACGATCGGTGGACGATCGGAGCTCCTCGGGAGGGACCAGGGCGCGGAACGCCTTGCGATGGCCGGGTTGTCCGCCGCGTTTGCGCCGCGAAGGCGGAGTCGGCGGCTTTCGTTTCAGGCCGATCGGGTCGGAAGAGGGGGGCTTGGAGGAATTCGTCGAGTTGAGTCCGAGCCGGGCCCGGAGATCGCGCACGGTGGTCTTCAACTCGGCGATCTCATCCCGGAGCACATTCCAGGCATCGAGGAGGGCGGCTTGCGCGTCCTCGGGCACGGTGCTCCAGAGTGGCTCAGGGATCGGAAGCTGCTGACTCATATACAGTAATACGAACTAACTGTACAAATTGTTCGGGGTGTGAACGGCTACGTTCGATCAGGAATTTTAGTGACACTCTTATATGATCTGCTAAGTCAAGGCATTCCTCATCTGTGTGACCGTGAAGACCAGCACTCAACGCCGAGTGAAGTTCCTTGAGCGGATTAGCTCCCCCTGGCCGCAATACGGCAGGAATCAGGTCTTTTACCTGGGCAATCTTCACGTCTGCCCGATGGTCGTCCTTTGCCCGCTCCAAGGCTTCCCGATATTCTTGATGCTGCTTATCATCAGATGGTATAAGTTCTAGAATATCAGCTAATAATTCATCTATCATTACCTCAACAATTCGCCGATAATAGGCAAAAGCACCGATCCCAAATCCGTGGCCCTCGTTAATCAATCCATTTTTATATTCTCTAACGTGCCTACCTAATGCCTTTTCCAGGTAAGACTCTACCTCAATTGACCAGTTTGGGTGTTGCCCAACCTTCATAATAGAGTTACCGTCCCTTGCTTCCTTTATCATGAAGCAATGTGCAAACGTATGGTAATTTGCACATTCGTACACTTCAAGATACAAATTATAATCCAGAAATTGATAGCTTGAAAGATTGATAATGCTATTTTTGTTAGGGTTTTTATTGTCAGTGCAAAATGTTTGATTCGACTTGCAGATCGAGCAGGGCATGTTGATCGACGGAAATTTCCCTGAAAGCTTGAATCTGGAACCATCGTTCGACGGTTCCAAGGCAACCCATTTGTACAGCGGGCATGTTTCAAGAAATGTAGCAAGGATCATGTGTAATTCCCCATCATTCGGTACCTGTATATTCGAGGTTCAGAGGCAATGAAACAGGGTGCTACGGTTTGAAGCCGCCCGCCTCCATAGGGTCGTCGTTCGCGGCTCCGCGTGCCCGGCCACGCGATGACTATTACCAGTAGCAATCATTCCGCCTCGTCTGGCCCCTCCAACTGGAGAGGGGTCGCACCGCCGCTTGAGAAGAATTCAATGGCCTTGTAGCCCCACCGAAGTGCCTTCCCCACCTTCTCGAATCGCTCGGCCGCCCGGCAGGCCCAATCGAGGCTCTGCATCATCTTCATCCAGATTCCCGGCTCTTTCTCCTTCACCTCCTTGATATCCCCGTAATGCACCATGATCGACCCCAGCATCTGATAGAGCTCCTTCCTGAAGCCCCGGCTCCCCCGAATCTTGAAGCGATCAATACCGTCACGCATCATCCGCACGAGGTCCAGGAGCCATTCCTTGAGCGTCTTGTTGAGCGTCTGTGAATTCTCGATCTCGGCTTGCAGTTCGTTGCATAGCTTGCGGATCGTCGCGATCTCGTCCGGAGTAACCGCCTCCTCCTGCGGAAGATCAACGGCCATGTATCTCAGGGCGGTAAGGGCTTGCGGGTTAGGAGTAACATGTACCTGATTATTTTTTATATCAATAATGATTCCATCAATCGCCGATTTAATGTGGGCGAGGTCTTCCTTGTAATGATCGAGCTTGTAAGGGTTGTCCTTGAAGTCGGACACGGCGGCTTCTAGTAACACGTACTCTTTCCTCATCTCGACCATCGCCTTGAGAAGCGACTCCCAATCACTCAATGTTCCGAGTTTGGCGGCAATCTGGTCGCTTTTGATCTGTCCTTGACCAAGCTCCGTGAGAACCTTGAAAAGCCGCCCGGCAGGATTGTTGTAATCTGGCATTTGAAGGGCACTCGCGAATTCAACCACGATGGAACCTTGAGCCACCGCCTGGCCTCCACTCATCGATCCTATCCCGTTGTCCCCTACCAGACCAGCCGAGTTGCCGGGACTACCCCCTCCCCCCGGCATCTTCTCCTTGCGTCTTTTCTCTGGTCGATTATAGTTCGGATAAAGCGGGGTATCCGAACCAAAACCCCGACGCTCGAGGCGGGCATAACACGGGAGGTATCATGGACGACGAGACGGGCACCGAATTGCAAATCATCACCCCGGCGGCGACCGCCGAGCCGATCCCGGCCTTCACCGGCCAGGTGCCCGGCGATCTCCGCCAGGCCATCGGTCGGGCCGTCAATGCCTGGCTGCTCCGCACCCCTTCCCCCATACCCGCCGGGCCTACCGTCTCGACCTCGACCAGTTCCTCGCCGCCAGCGGCATCGCGCCGGATGCCCTCGAGCACCTCGCTGCCATCCGCCCCGAGCACGTCAGCCAGTGGCGTGAGCGACTGGCGCCGCAGGCATGACCAATAGCTCGATACGGCGGAAGCTGACCGCCCTGCGGTCGGTGTTCTCCTACCTGCAAACGTACGGCTACAGTAGGGCCAACCCCGTTCACGGCAAGTTCGTCAAGGCACCGGCCGGGCCCCGCGACGGCAAGACCGTCGGCCTGTCGGCACACGACTGACGACGTCTGCTCGACGGTCCCGAGGGGAAACTCGAGCGGCAAACGCCGGTCGATTGCCGCGACCGGGCCATGCTCGCCGTGCTGGCCTACTCCGGCTGCCGCGTCGGCGAGCTGGTCCGCCTCCGCGTCCGCGATTACAAGCAAAGCGGCGAGCACCGCATCCTCAACGTCACCGGCAAGGGTGGCAAGGAATGCACCACGCCCCTGCACCTGGAGGCCGCCGAGCGGCTGGCCGAATGGCTGGCGGTTCCCGGCATCAAGGACGATCCGGCCGGGCCGCTGTTCCCCGCCGCCGGGTCGGCCCGAGGCATGGGCCGCGACGGCTTCCGGCCCTAGGGCCTGCGATTCCCATGGAGGCAGATTGAGCTAACATTTGTTGCCGCATGATTGGAAAAAAGCCCGCGATACTCAGCTTTTCGCCTCGGAACTGGTTATGCTCCTCCAAGAGTTAAAGGTGGGTCTCCCACTAAGTTAACTTGATCACCATGGATGATATGTTCGTCGATCGAATCTCACTTCCTCCTGGAAAACAAGGGGTTCTTGCGACAAATCTATCGAATTCACCACAGTGGATGCATTGAGTTGACACCGTGGATGCTCTTTTTTCAGTTTACGGATCACCTAACATCGAGAGAGGCGGTTCGATGAGCCGTTTCAAGCCAGAACCACTTGAAATCCAGGGGAAAACCCACTTCGACGAATTTTGCTTCGTTTATGGATTGCGTCGTAGCCTACCCCGTTTTTGCCTCCATGGGAATCCAGGCTAGGCGATGACTACCCGAGCGGTCGAGAAGCTGATCGGCCGCTACGTCGCCGCCCTCGGCCTCGATCCCGCCGTCACTGTGCATTCGCTCCGCGTCACCGCCCTGACCACGGCCAGGGAGCGGGGATCGGACATCATCGACTTGCAGGACTTCGCGGGCCACGCCGACCCGAGGACGACGCTCACCTATTATCCGGTCAAGGGACCGGCTCAGCAAAAGCCCAGACTACGTGCTGAAATATTGACAAATAAGATGAATTCAACCATTCAGCAGCGATCACCGCACGACGATATCTCCGGCCTGAACCCGGGCCTCCACGTCCGCACGGGTCACGGCAATCACGTCGTTGCGCGCCGAGCTGATGGCGTGGGGGACTTTGGCGGAGAGGTCGTGCTGCATCCTGTTCAAGATGCCATTGATCGAGACTGCTAGACCATCGACCCGTCCGAAGGGGATGTTCACGACGGCCTCAAGAATCTCGTCGTGAAGATGGAGAACACCGTAGCCCTGGCGAAAGAAATGAAAGGCCTCCTGGATTTGTTCGGGTATCATATTGAACTCGCGACGCGTGAGAACAATAGCATCGGCCGACAGCCCCGCAACGCTCGATAACAGCGATCGATCTTCCAGGCAGCCGGGGACCTCGGGGCGGTAAGCTCGCATACGCATCGCGACGTTCCTCTCGTGCGGGGAGTGGGAATGATCGCACAGGCGGGAACTCACCTTCGGCACGCTGGTGGGATCAGCCTGAGCTTGAAAATGCCTGCTCTAGGCAAGAGCGGGGGACCGCTGTCATGCAATCTTTCGACACTTCTTAGTCTTCATCGACTTCCGGCGTGTCGATCTTTTATCCGGCCATTACCACCACCATTGATTGCACGCCTGCGATGCAGTTTCTCTCGTGGCCTGGCATCGGGACGTCGGATGGCTCATCCCGTCTAGCGTCCTGCACCGATGAGCGAGATCGCTGACAAGGCCAGCAGCACTTCCACCAACAAAGCAAATCCTTTTTCCGGCAGCCGGCGTATCAACCTCCGGCCCGTCCACGAACCGAGCACCAGCGAGCTGCCCAAGGCCAACCCACGCAGCAGATCGCCGCCGCTCAACGCGGCGTAGCGGCCGTAAACGAGGCTCTTGGTCAAATGCATCAGCACCGCCGTCACCGCCTCGCTTGCCACATACGCCCCCGCCGGCAGACGCAGCCCGAGGAACACCGCCGCCCCCAGCGGACCGGCACTGCCGGCAACCGCCGACAGGAAGCCGACCGCCACGCCGGCCGGGCTTAACAGCCATTCCGGCGTCTTCCACCGGCCGAGTCGCGTGTGCCGCAGACCCACGACGAGCAATAGGAAGACGCCGATCAATCGCAGGATCAAGCCCGGCGGCAGGGCGACGAACAGCCGCGAGCCGAGCACGCTGGCCGGCACCGCCCCGGCACTGAATAGCAGGGCCGGCCGCCAGCGGATCTCCTGCCAACCGAAGCCCGCCCGCGACAGATTGCCGAGCAGTTGGGCGACGGTGAGGATCGGCACCGCCGCCTTGGCACCC
Organism: uncultured Planctomycetota bacterium; assembly: GCA_963845755.1. GTDB lineage: Bacteria > Planctomycetota > Planctomycetia > Isosphaerales > Isosphaeraceae > CAWJTV01. The sequence goes on along the minus strand of CAWJTV010000026.1, from coordinate 164,505 downwards.
ACCGCCAGCGTCAGCACCGGCAGCAACAGCAACGCACCGCCGAAGCCGGCCGCACCCGAGACGGTCGCCGCCAGCCAGCCGCAGGCGAGCAGGAAGGCCCATTTAATCGACATATTATCACTATTACCAATTCTCCTTCGATGGTAAGCACGATCCCCAGGCCGGCCTGGGGAGGATTCGCCGCCGTCAGAACTGGTCGGAGCCCACCACCTCGCCGCCCGCCCGCGTCGCCAGATAGCTGAACACCTGCGGGTTGATCGTCTCCTTGACGAACCGGATCGAGCCATCGCCGAACAGGAAGTTGCAGCCGCCGGGATGCAGGCTGTGGAAGTCGTCCGCCCCCGCCTTCTTGTAATTGGGTGTATCGATCCAGGTTTCATCGGGCGACGGCCCGGTATGTCCCAGGATCAGCACGTTCGACGCCTCGCAATCCTGCATCGGCCACGTTGGATTGTTGCAGGATTGGCCCAAGGGGATCATGCCCGGCCACGTCGCGTTGGCGACGTTCTGCGAACGCTCGCCGGCCAGCAGCGTCGTGCTGGAGCCGTCGGTGATATCCCGCAGGCCGATCTTGCTATTCCGATAGAACACGCCGTTGTTCGGGGCGGGGAATTCCTCCGGCTCCCATTGGCCGGCGACGGCAACATACTGGCCGGGTGTGAGGTCGCTGACCAGCACGTTGCCCGAGCCGTCCTTGATCGTCAGCGGCCCGCTGCCGCCGGCGTTGCTCGGGCAGAGGAACACCGACAGGCTCGACCGGCGGACGGTCTGCGATGCGGGATCGGTGGTCAGCAAGCTGAAATTCACCGCGTTGTAGAGCGGCCCTTGCTCCAGTTGGCCGAGGAGCATCGACCCCCAGCCCCAGCCCGGGCCGGTGTCGTTGCCGGACGCATTGAAATTCGAGATGTAGCCAGGCGGGAATGTGTCATGCGTGCCGTGATAATTATGCATCGCCAGCCCGATCTGCTTCAGGTTGTTCAGGCATTGGGATCGCCTGGCCGCTTCCCTCGCCGCCTGCACCGCCGGCAGCAGCAGGGCGATCAGCACGGCGATGATGGCGATCACCACCAGCAGCTCGATCAGCGTGAACGCACGACGCGGATGAAATACGCGTATGCCAAGCATGGGAATGATCCTGTGTTGAAGGTTCGAGCCACGGACGAAGAACGGCAAGGCGTCTTTCCGGCTCGATCAAAACAGGAAGCATTGCAGCCAGGCATGGCGTAGGGCGGAGCCTGGTGAAAGCGTCACCGCCGGCCCCGACGGGCATCGCCGCCCGAGTCCCGGCGAGAACATGAGAGGCAGGAGCGGCGCCAGCAGGCCCTCGGCCGTCGCCAGCGGTATGCTCGCTTGAAACGCCGAGGTATCGCCGCCATCCTTCAAGACGGCGACTTCTGCGTCATCGCCGACGCCGCCATCGATCGTCTCAACGTGATCCTGCCCCAGCTCAGCCCGCGAGCGGGCGAAGTCGCTGGCCGCCTCCGCTTGCCGCAGCGGCGTCCCCGACAAGGCGGCAACCAAGCAGAACAGGAGCATCGTCGAACGCGACACAGCAACCTACCTCCAGGCTGCATCTTGACGCCTTGAGAGCGTTTCCGTCAACCCGCCATCTGTGATCACCGAGATAACGGGATCATCTACGCCTAGAACAACTGCGTGCACTCAGTCACCGAACACCCAGCCGGAGCGTCAAGAAACCCGTCGCGAGCCCCGGTGGCGTTCCCTGATTCTCACGCTCGACCAGCCGCCTCCTCTGCCGGATTTGTCTCTATAGGAAATTTCCTATAGCCTCGAGTGCGGTAACCTGGCGGATGACGACGAGGCGAACGACCTGGAAACGCCGGTGCTGCGGCCACTCAAATGGCTGGGCAACTCGCGGCGCAACATCCGGGCGTTTCCCGCCGAGGCCCAAAAGACCATCGGCGACGAGTTGCAACGGATCCCGTTCGGCGGCATGCCGAAAAACGCCAAGCCGTCCCAGGGTGTCGGCAGCGGCGCCTTCGAGATCGCCCTGCGGCACAACACCGAAGCCGACCGCACGCTGCTGGCTGTGCAGCTCGGAGGATTTACGTGCTGCATGCCTTCCAGAAGAAGTCAAAGAAGGGCATCGCCACGCCGAAACACGAGGTAGATTTGGTCAAACAGCGATACAAAGAGGCAAAGGAGTGGGCGGAATATGAGCAAGGCGAAGAATAACGGCGACACCGGCATCGAGCACGCGGAAGGCTCGGGCAACGTGTTCGCCGACCTCGGCCTTCCCGACGCCGACGAGCGGCTCGCCCGGTCGAAGCTGGGCTTCCATGTCTACCGGCTGCTCGCTGACCGTAAGCTCACGCAGCGGGAGATCGCCACCCTGATCGGCATCAAGCAGCCGGAGGTCTCCCACCTGATGAACGGGCATTTCAACCGCTTCACCACCGACAAGCTGCTGGGCTTCCTCAAGCGACTCGACCTCAAGGTGACAATCAGCATCAGCCCGCCGTGCCGCCGCCCGCTCCGTCAACTCAATCATGACGGCGACCGACTGGGCCGTTGGCAGGCGCGATGTCCGACCGGAGACGCACCGATGATCCTGTTCGTCCGGGCCACCGCCACCTACGAGCTCACTGCCGAGTCTTCCTTGTGCCTGATGGTCGAACCGACGATGCAGGGTTCCGCACACCGTGTCGTCGAAGCGAAACTGGTGACCAGGCCCACCACCGCTTGCGAACTTCGGCGGGATCTCTACGGCAATCCCGTCAGGCATCTGACCATCCCCGAGGGCCGATTCTCCTTCGAGTTCGACGCTCAAGTCGAGGTCGAGCCCAACTCGGCCGTACCCGTCGAAGCGATCGAGCATCGCCCGCAGGACCTGCCACCCGAGGTGATGGTCTACACCTTGCCATCCCGATACTGCCAATCGGACCTGCTGGCCCGCATGGCCAACGACGAATTCGGCCGGCTACCGACGGGCGGTGATCGGGTCCTCGCGATCGCGGCATGGGTCCGCCAGCACGTAGAGTACCGCTACGGCACCACCGACACGATGACCTCCGCCTACGACACGGCGACCGAACGGGTGGGAGTCTGTCGCGACTTCGCCCACCTGGTGATCGCATTCTGTCGAGCCCTGGGCATTCCGGCCCGATATGTTTCGGGGTACGCGTTGGGCCTGGAGCCACCCGACTTCCACGGATACGTTCAGGTCTACCTGGGCGGGGCCTGGCACAACGTCGATGCGACCTCGGATGCCGTACGGCCGGCTCTGGTCCCCATCGCCTCGGGTCGTGACGCCGCCGACGTCGCGATCGCGACCCTGTGGGGGAGGTACACGTTGGTGGAGCAGACCGTCGAAGTCCGGGCCACGTCGCCCGTAGTCAGTCGATTGTGAGAACCCAACCCCGATTCCGGCCCACGTGCCGAGCGCAAGAGCCCGGGGTGTTTCGCCGTGCCGTAGCCTGGTCCGCCCTCACGTCGCCGGTCGTTCCCCGATTCGCCGCAGGGATCGCCTCACGAACGAAACCACGGCCCAGCCGCTGAGCATCCCCAGGAAGTAGACCACCACGACCACGATGGCGACGGGAGCCGTCATCTCCCACGTCCAGAAGTCCACCGTGGCGCTCCGGGTGTTCTGGAGGGCGAAGAGCCCCACGATAGCCAGGAAGGCAAGGAACAGGATGCCCTGAATGACTCTCATGATCGAGTCTCCCCTTGGGACCGAGGAGCTCTCGGCGCCGTCGATCCACAGACGCGTGACGACGGATCGTCCACCGGGGCCACCCCCGGCCAACTTTCCAATGCTCGTTTCGATGAGCAAGGCACATGCCAATCTGGCCGGAATCCGCTCGCGAGACTTCGCTCGAGATTCCAGATTCCACAAGAATCGGAATCGTCGCTCTGTCGGGAATCGGGAATCGAGAGTCCCTGAGATGCGCGCAGCGGCGAGGAGATCGTCCGGAGGTGGACTCTATTCGTCCCGCAAGAGGCGCCTCTTTAGCACAGCCGCCACGACGGCGGCGATGACGGAGAGCGCGATCAACTCCACTCCCAGGATGAGGAGGTTCGCCCGCCCATGACCGCTCTGCCGATCGGCGAGGGATGAGGCGTAGGTCAAGAGCACCCCTAATACGAACAGGACGAGCAGCAGCGCCCCGAAGTACACCCTCGCCCGTGCCCAGGTGATCGCACGCGACGTCCTCATACCACCTCCGAATTGAATCGTCGAATCCGTTGCATCGAATTCTCGTCCGCGGCTCGTGATTCCCGACGACCATCGATTTCCGTCGTGCCAGCAAGCCCAGGCTGGGCCAGGACAGTCCGGGCTTCGCTTTCGCCCCGGCTTCCGTGCTCAACTCGACCGGCTTCGTCAACCGATTCGACGTCCTCGACCGTCACCGGCGCGAACCACATGCCCCTGTCTTCCACGAGTCGGAGAGCCGTACGATCGCGCGGCTGCTCCGCGTCGACTCTGGCATTGTACAGCGCCTCGCCCGTGTGGAACCGGTCGATGGCCAACTCGAGCGACTCGCCACGGATCATCCGTAAATGGCGTCAACAGGTCGGCCGTCGCCATCGGTGCCCAGACGGGAAACCGGGACGATGCCGGGATGCGCGCACGCCCGCCGTTGATCCCAGACTCCACGACGAACCGCTGGCCGCGAGGATGGACGTGGCGATTGGTCCGAATCCTGTCCCACGAGACCCATGTTCACTTCACAGAAGTCCGCGCTCCGCCAACGGCCTCCCGGCGCTGGGAGCCGCTCGTCGTCAGAATTACCTCGGCCCATCTCAGGAAAATCTCGGGACCCAGGTGCCGAGCCCGCAAAAGTGTGTATAATCAATGATGTCGGGAAATCCCAATAGCGTTCGGGGTGCGCGAAAAAGTCGAAAAAATAAATGGTTGGATGCAAAAGGAGGTTGAGGTGGGAGGAGTTGGAGCGTTCAAAACGGCCGACGCGAAACCGACGAAACGAAGCCAACCGGGGCTTGATGGCGGCCAAAGGCGACGAGAAATCGACGAAACGAAGCCAACCACGGTATCCGACCATCGAGAAATCGACGAAACGAAGCCAAAAATGAGATGTTTGGGTAAAATGTATCGATTGCCATGCAAGACCAGGAGAGGCAGACCGATCAGAAGAATCGACAGAATAACCTCAATCCCCACAATCACTAAGGTCCCTTTGCTCTGCACTCGGAATCACGAACGAGCCGCCAAAATGACGTCGAGAAGCCGTGATGGGATGGAGAGATGCTTGGATCGAGAGGCGGCAAGCAGCCAGGCCGAGATCAAGCTCGCATGGAGAGACAAGGCATCCCGAGACGGCCTGGAAAGGCATCCTGGAAGCCTACGGGATGCTCGCGCCCGGACGACGCTCGGCGGCCGCTCCGCACTTTCGGGAATGCCCTCTGTTCCGCTCGGCACGTGCCGATGTATGCTGACCGTTTGGGATCGGACCAAACTCGATAATATTGGCCGCACGCCCCCGAAGAACCTGTGTGGCACGGTTGAATCGAGATTCCAAAACAACGATTCTCCCGGCCTGCTCGCTGGGAGCGGTTGGAAAGCAAGAGATCAGGGGTTCCGGGCAAACAGGAGAACTCAGCATGGTGTGCTCAATGGTGAAGAAGGGGTTGCTGGGCGCGGCGTCGGCGCGGGGACGTTGTTCCTGGTGTTCGGCACATCCGCTCCGAGTTACATCAAGACGGCCTTCTGCAAGGTGCGGCAGACGGCCAAGGATTCGATCGATCCGCGGTTCGAGATCGAGCGGGCGCGGACCGAGATCGCCAGCTTGCAGCCGGCGTTCGACGAGAACAAGGAGACTCTGGCGCGGGCCATCGTCGAGGCCACGAACCTGGAGAAGGAGATCGGCGTCCTCTCGGCGAACCTGGAGAAGGAGAAGGTTGCGATCCTGTCGCTGCGGGACAAGGTCAAGAGCGGCGACGTGCGGCTGACCGGACACAGCCTCTACACGCCGGACGAGATCACCTGCCAGCTCGCCAACCGCAAGGATCACTACGATTACAGCACGGGGATCCTCAAGGAGAAGCAGGAAGTGCTGAAGGCGAAGCACAAGACCATCGAAGCGGCCCGGAACCAGCTCGACAGCATCAAGGAAGCGAAGTCCCTCCTGCTGGCCCGGCTGGCCCAGGTCGAGGCCCGGCTCCAGATGATCGAGGCCACCAACGCCAAGAACGAATTCCACTTCGACAGCAGCGCCCTGTCCCGTGCCAAGCAGACGGTCTCCGAGCTGGAACAGCGGCTGGACGTCATGACCAAGCGGGCCGAGATCGAAGCCCGATACGGCGACCTGGACGGGACCGCCCCCTTCGTGGATCCGTCCCGCGACGTGGTGAAGGAGATCGACGAGGCGTTCGGCCCGTCCTCCGCGCCCAAGGCGGGCGACAAGAGCCTGTGATGGGATCCGGGCCCGTTCCCCTCGGCACAAGGGTGCTCGATCATCGAGCACCCATCGTTTCGATCGCTCCGTTCCGCCTCTCCGAACCCTCCCCAAATCTCCGAACCGGAGGGGGGAGGAGGGGGGGACGGCGATCGAATCAGCCGTCGGTTTTCCCGGAGATGTCGATAGGCGGTTTTTCCCGGCCACCACGCCGGGAGCAGCTCAAAACCATCGGAACGATTGAATCGAGATTGAAATCCCCATGGTCAATCCGGGCGGCGAATCAACCATGTTGGGTCATTGGCGCATCGTATTGCGGCAAGCCGAGGAAGCCGCGCGGGTGGGGCGGTTCGAGGAGGCGTATGCCCTGGCCAGCCGTCCCGACGTCGCGGATCATCATCATGCCGTTCAGTTCCGCAACCGTCTGGCCCTGGACTTGATCGCGGGGCTACCCGCCGCGGCGCGGTCGACGACCTGGGCGGGGCCGTCGAGGACCTGGACCTGGCCGAGCGGATGGGGGCAGCCCCCGATTCCCTGGCCGCGGCGCGGCTGAACCTGGCCGACCGCGTGGCCGAGGAGGTCCGGGCCGACCTCGATGCCGGCGAGCCGGCCAAGGCGCTGGAGCGGATCGAGGACCTGGCGCGGCACAAGATCAGCGGACCGGCCTTGCGCCGGGCGCGGGAGATCGCCGAGGCCTGGCAGAACGCGCTGGCCGAAGGCCGTCGCGGCGAGTTCGGGCGGGCGCAGGAACAGCTCGACCGGGCGGAGCGGATGGCCAGCGGGGCCGGCGCCGTCGGTGCCCAGCAGGCGGTGGCCGGGGCCAAGACGGAGCTGGAAAACCGCCAGAAGTCGGCCGCGCCGAAGGTCGAGGCGCTGTACACCGCGCTCTCGGACGGGAAGTGGCCGGCGATCCTGTCGGCGGCTGAGTTGCTACTGGCGATCGTCCCCGAGCATCCGGCGGCCCGTCAGGCGCGGTCTCGCGCCTGGCAGCAGATCGCCGCGATCGGGCCGGCCGCTGCCGGTCAATGGCCGGCCCGGGCGCCCGTGTGGCCCAGGCCGCCGCACCGCTCAACGAGGGGATCGTGGATCGGGCCGACGAGTCGGAACGCACGATCATCCAGCTCCGCCAACAGGGGTATTCCACGGCGGAGATCGCCGAACGGACCGGCTGGAATATCCGCAGGGTCCAGCGTTTCTTGCTGGACCTCCAAGGTCCCGACTCGGGCTCCGAACCCCGGGCGGCCCAAGCCGGCGCGGTCGGGGAGGCCGAGGGCATCGTCTGGCTCGGCAGCGACGCTCCCCCTCCCGCACGGGCGGCCGCTCGCCGTCCCTTGCCGGAACGGCCGGTCCGGCCGGTCGCCGTGCCCCGCGTCCCGATCCCCCCCGCTCGGCCCGTGGCGCGGGTCGAGGCTGCCGGACCCAAGGGCCGATTCCTGCTCTGGGTCGACGGCGTCGGCGGCTACCTCGTCTGCATGGACGATCGCATCGTCCTCGGCCGGGCCGGCGCCGACAGCCATGCCGATATCCCCTTGATGGGCGACCTGTCGCGCAGCCACGCCACGCTCCTCCGCAATGGCGAGAGCTATCTGCTCCAGGCCCATCAGGCCTCGTTCGTCAACGGCAAGCCCGTGGTCGACCAGGTCGTCCTCCGCGACGGCGACGTCATCCGCCTGGGCTCGACGGTCGAGCTGGAATTCCGCCAGCCCAGCCCGGTCAGTGCCACGGCGCGGCTGGCGATCGTCAGCCGGCATCGTCTGCCCCTGGCCGTCGATGGCGTGCTCCTCATGGCCGAGACCTGCATCGTGGGTGAGGCGGCCCAGGCGCACATCCCGGCCCCGGCCCTCAAGGAGCCGGTCGTTCTCTATCGCCAGGCCGGTGCGCTCTGGTGCCGCGCGGCCGGCGCCTTTGATGTTGACGGCCGAACTTGTGCGGCCCGTGCACCTCTGACCTTGCATTCCAGCGTCCTCGGTGACGGTTTTTCGTTCAGCCTGGAGCCTCTGGGAAGCCAGACTGTATAACCGTAGGTCAGGCTTTCCAGCCTGACGGGATCGAACGTCAGGCTGGAAAGCCTGACCTACATGGCGGAGCTGCCCGAGCGATGAACGCAATGGCCGAAGACACGCCTGACGTCGAATCGCCCATGGACGAGACGGTCATTTACGAGCCCAAAGACCAATCGGGATCGGGGCCCTCAGGGCCGGGATTTCCAGACATGCGTCAAGCCAATCCCTCGCAATCAAACGGACGCTACACCTTCGGCTCGGGCTCGCGGCCCCTGGATGGCTACACCATCAAGCGGGCCATCGGGCGCGGGGGCTTCGGCGAGGTTTATTACGCCACCTCGGATTCCGGCAAGGAAGTCGCGCTGAAGCTGATCCTCCGCAACCTCGAGGTCGAACGGCGGGGCGTGCAGCAGTGCATGAACCTGAAGTGCCCGAACTTGCTGACGATCTTCGACATGAAGGCCAGCGATGCCGGCGACACGTTCGTCGTGATGGAGTACGTGGCCGGCCCCAGCCTGGCCAGCGTCCTGAAGCAATATCCGGGCGGGATGCCGTTGCCGGAAGTCCGCCGATGGTTGCGGGGGCTGGTCGAGGGGGTCGCTTACCTCCACGACCACGGGATCGTGCATCGCGACCTGAAGCCGGCGAATCTGTTCATGGAAGAGGGGATCGTCAAGATCGGCGACTACGGACTGGCCAAGCTAATCACGCCCAGCCAGGGGACCGAGCACTCCGAGAGCATCGGGACCTGCCACTACATGGCACCCGAGATCGGCTCGGGCAAGTACAACAAGCCGATCGACATCTACGCCATGGGCGTGATCCTGTACGAGATGCTCACGGGCCGGGTCCCATTCGAGGGGGAGACGGTCAACGAGGTGCTGATGAAGCACCTGACCTCGCGGCCGGACATCTCCATGCTGGCCGAGCCCTACCGGTCGATCGTGTCCAAGGCGCTGGCCAAGGACCCGAACCAGCGGTCGAGCCGGGTCGTCGACCTGCTGCCGCCGGAGGACGCGCCGCGCGAGCCCGAGGTCCGGATCATCGGCGAGGGCAAGAAGGGCGGTGGGGGACGTCCGGGGAGCCAGCCGGAGGAGGAGATCCTGCGGATCGAGGCCGAGGAGCCGGTGTTCTACATCGGCCCCGAGACGCGTCCGCCCCGAGCCCGCGGCCTGAACCTGGCCCAGCGGTTGCGGGCCTTACGGAAGCCGACTCCGGCCCGCAACGGCTCGCCTCGTCCCGGGGGTGCCAACGTCCAGCAGGCCGTCTACCAGGCTCCGGTCGCGCGGCCGGGCCGGGCCCCGGGCGTGCCGATCTATCCCGCAGCGGCCCAGGCCGCGGCCGGGAGGGGTGCGGCGCCCGTGCGACGGGCGGTCGCGAAGGCGCCTCCCAAGGCACCCGTGCCGCCGCCGGAGCCGCCGCCGTTGCCCAGCAAGCGGGTCCGATTCGCCGAGCTGGCCAGCTCCATGCTCTGGGCCGCCCCGGTCCTGGCCTTGCTGGCCATTCCGGCCACCGCCGTGCTGGGCATCGATCCGTCGCGGCAGCCCCAGGAATTGGCGTTCCTCTATGGCACGGCGCTGCTGGGGACCTGGACCTCCTTGATCTACAACAAGGTCTTCGAGGCTCGCGCGCTGCCAAGAGCCCAGCGCCGAGTCTTCGGCCTGGGTGTGGGGTTCCTCACCGCCGCCGCCACGATCGCCATGGCGATGGGATTGCATTTCCACGGATTCGAACCGCATCAATATGTACTCCCAGAAAGCCGCCCTGGGCCAGCTCGATGGCAGCAGCGCCGTCGGCTACTTGTGGACCTTCTTCGCGATCGTATATGGGCTCATGGCCGGCTCCTCGTCCCTCACGGCCCGGGATCGCACCTCGCGGTTCCGCATCATGCCGATCTTGTGGACCGGGCTACTGGCGACCGCCCTCATGGGGCTCTGGCCATTCGACCGGCCCGATGGCATCGCCGTCGCGGCCATGATGGCCGCCGCCGTCCAGGTCGTCAGCCCCTGGAACGAGGCGGCCTCGCTGTATGCTCGGTACGTCAAGGCGTCGGGGAAGCAGAAACGCTTGGCTTGAATTGTGTCGTGAGTGGCAGGTGGCGAGTGGGCAGCAAAGACCAAGACGCGTCAATCCGCGAGAGTTTGTGACTTTCGTCGGGACCCCCCTCACCACAAGTCGCCCACCACTACGGGATTGGACTCCGAAGATGAAACGATTCTTCGTCGCGCTCTTCCTGGTGCTGCTGGTGGCCTGGGTCGTCAGGTCAAACCACCATCCGAGACACGCGGTTCAGCCTCCGCCCCCGATGCGATGGCATGGGCCGAGACCTCCCCATGACGGCCCGGCCGCGGGCCAGGTCGCGGAGGCGCGCCGCCAGACGCAACAGGTGCTGGCCGAGGCCGGGCGCGCCGTGGATGAGGCGCGCCACGAGGTCCGCCAGGCGGTTCGGGAGGCGCGTCAGGAAATCCGCCACGCGTTGACCGAGGTGACCGACGAGGTCCGGCAGGTGTACCACGAAGCGCTCGCCGATGGCCGCCCACAGCCGCCCCTGCCGCCCCCACCGCCGGCTCCGCCCGCCCTCGCTCGCGAGGACGCCGAGGGGATCCCGGTCCCGATCGTTCCCGGTACACGGGTGACGAGCGCCAAGGCGCGACCGCCCGTCCCGGCGCGGTTGACATCGCATACCCCGCAGGTCACCGCCGCAGGCCCGACCCCGACTACCGTGGTGGTCGAGGGGCAGGTCAGCGCGAGCGAGAAGCGCGCCAAGGCCGATGCCGGCCGCGCATTGCAACGGAAGGTCGTCGAGTGGCTCGGTCCCGAGGTCCCCGATTCCTGGACACCCCCGGCTCCCATGGTCCAGGCCATGATCCTGGAGACGCAGGTCCGCCCCGATGACAGACTCACTCTGAAGGAGAAGGACTACGGCCCGTGGTATGTGGCCGAGTTGAAAGCGGACTTCTCCCCACGGCGCCGCGAGGCACTGGTGGAAGTCTACACCCGCGAGCTGGTCCAGCACCGGCTGGTCTCGCTGGGCGGCACCCTCGCGTTCGTCCTGATCTGCCTGGGGGTGATCTCCGGTTACATCCGGGCCGACGAGGCGACCAAGGGCTATTACACCAACCGGCTCCGGATGCTGGCCGCCGCGGGCGTCGGCGCCGCGGGGGTGATCCTCTACAACATGGTGGCGTGAACCGCCAATCGCCGAGGGTGACGATCCATGGAAACACTCGCACTCTTTCTGGTCCTGCCGGCTCTGGTGGTGGGGACCTTGGCCGTGATCTTCGGCCTGGGTCCGGTCGTCTCCCTTGAGGGGCTCCGGCGCATCGGCCAGCGCTTGTGGCCGTTCCAGTTCAATCTCTGGCAGATGATGACTGGAGTGGCTCTGGCGGCCTTTGTGTTGATGGTGTTCGAGTGGCGTTATGAGAGGATCATGATCTTCACTCTCATCTCACTGCTTGTTTTAGCCTGGTTCGTCCGGAACTGGCGTAACGAGTTCGTCCTCCTGATGGGCCTGCGGGACGATGACTTCCCTGGCCGGAACGATAAGCTGATCTGGGCGATATTGTTGGTGGCCTTTGCTCCGCTGAGCATCTGGTTTTTCCGGTCGTATCGCCTGGCCCATTGGCCTGAGCCCGAGCCCGCACTCGAACTCAGCCTTCATGCCGCAACGGAGGAAGGGACGGCAACGCAGCCGGTCTGAGTTTTGAGAAGGATAGGCAAACGTCCCGGGAAGGGTTTACAATTGACCGATGATCGCGGAAGACCGATGCGACGATCCCATCCGTGACCTTTTCCGTTCCCGGGGCAGATCGAACCGATGTCAGCCACAGAGACTGATGCCCTTCTGGTCCGGCAAGTGCGCGCGGGCGACGCCGAGGCGTGGCGTCAGCTCATCGAGCGATTCGAAGGGCGGCTGCTAGCCTTCGTGGACAGCCGGCTCCGCGACCGTGCGGCCAGCGAGGACGTCGTCCAGGAGACATTCATCGGCTTCCTGACCAGCCTGCCGCATTACGATGAGAAGCGGGACATGGAAGCCTACCTGTTCTCGATCGCCGCGCACAAGTTGACCGACCACCTGCGCAAGCAAGGCCGGCGGCCGATCGATCAGTTCGGTTCGGACGACCACGGCCGTCCGCTCGAGGAGGTGCCCGGCGATGGTCGCGCGGCGTCCAGCATCGCGCGGAGCGGCGAGCGTCGCAAGGCCGAGGAGCGGTTGCTGACCGAGGCCATGGGCCAGCTCGTCCGCGAGTGGCTCGCCCGCGGCGACTACGACCGGCTCCGCTGCATGGAGCTGCTCGTCGTCAAGGGTTGGGCGAACAAGGACGTCGCCAAATACCTCGAAATCACCGAGCAGGCCGTGGCCAGCTACAAATTCCAGACGATCGCCCGGCTCAAAGAGATGGCCCGCCGCGCCGGGCTCTCCCTCGACGAGTTCGGTGGAGGTTGACCATGAGGGGTGACGTCAGCAGCAAGAAGCCTGCGCCCGACCCGGTCGTCGGGCCAGTCCTGCGCGGCCATGGCGACCGCGACCACCACCCGCGTGAGCCGGCCGCTCCGCCCGCTCCGATCGACGATTCCCTGCTCCGCAACTACCTGGCCGACGCCCTCAGTCCCGAGGACTCGGCGCGGGTGGAGAAAGCCCTCCGCGACTCGGCCGAGCTCCGTGCCCAACTGGAGGACGTTCGGCAGAACCGCGCCGACGGCCAGATCCACACCCTGGGCGCCATCTGGCATCGCGCCCGCTTGACCTGCCCCAGCCGCCAGCAACTCGGAAGCTACCTGCTCGAGGCCCTCGATCCCGCGCTGGCCGCCTACCTACAATTCCACCTTGACGTCGTGGAATGCCCCTTTTGCCAGGCTAACCTCGCCGACCTGAAGGTCCAATCCCAGGCGGCTGCCACCGCCAAGGCCTCCAAGACCCGCCAGCACCGGATCCTCCAATCGAGCCAGCACTTGCTCGGATCGGAATAGTCTTTGGAACCCAGGACCGAGCACGAATTAAGGACGAAGGACCAAGGACGCGACCTCCTGGCGAAGGGCTGAGACGTACGGGACCAAGCCGTCGAGGGACTGAGCCTGTAGGTTCCGTTGAAGCTGGACGATCCGCGCATGCAGCTCGACCAACTCCTGCTGCGAATGGTCCGAAGGACTCTCCGCCTGCGCCGCACGGACGGCACGATGGGCGCTCGCGGCCAGATCGCGGAGTGTGGCGCTGAGGCCGGCCGGATCGTGGCGGGCCTCGACTTCAAAGTGCGGGCGGGACATCCGCCGTATCGGCTTCGCGCGTGTGGAAATCATCGTGCGCTCCTCGCTCATTCCGGTTCAATTTCGCTGTCGATGTCGGTTCGCGTTGTTACTGGTGATTCGTCCCACATTCCCAATCCTTGACTCGCGTTTCTGAAGGAAAGCGACACCACCGACACGATCTACGATTTCCTTCAGACGCACGAGCCCGCCAATTTGTTCGCGAGATTCAGGCCACGATGCAACAGAGCATCATTCGGATACCGTCAGCACGGGTCCGCGACATCGGGATTGGCACCGTCCCCACTCACTCACGGAACGGTCGCCCTATCCTCTAGCAAGAGAATGGCTTGCAAGATCAGGTTTCCTGAAAAAGCGGCTAGCGTTTGGTCGGACTGGCGGCCGGCAGGGCGAGACGCTGACATTACAAGGATAGCTCAGGGAGCGAGGTTTGCACGGAGATGCCCGTCCGCCGGCCCGATCGGGACTCACGCCGATCGCTGGGCGGGAGCGGCGGGGCGGGTGTGGTGGCGGAGCCATTCTCGGGCAATCAGGGCGTCGTCAAAGGGGATGACGCGATCGGCGAGGATCTGGAAGGTGTGGCGGCCCTTGCCGGCGATCAGGACGGCATCACCGGTGCGAGCATCGGCCAGGGCGGCCTCGATGGCACGGCGACGGTCGGGCTCGACGCGGACTTTGCCCGGGCGTCGGAAACCGGCCAGGACGTCGTCGAGGATCTGGTTGGGGTCTTCGGTGCGAGGATTACTGATGGTGAGGACGACACGATCGGCCCCGGCCTCGGCGGCCTCGGCCAGCCGCCGCCGTTCGGTGCGGTCGCTGCATCCCTCGGCGCTGAGGACGCAATGGACCTGTCCGGCCCCCACGGCCCGGACGGCGGCCAAGGCTTCCTCGAGTGCCGCCGAGCTGGCCGATGCGTCGACGCGGACGTCGAAGTCCTGGCCCTCGACGACCGCCTCGAGGTGCCCGGCCACCGACCGGACGGCCTCCAGCCCGTCGATGACCGCGGCCCGGTCGATCTCCAGTGCCCGGGCCAGGGCCGCCGCGGCCAGGGCACAGGCCGCCGCCCTCGGGCCGACCAGGGGCAACTGCAATAGGGCCTCGCGGTCGAAGCCCTGGAGGACCATCCGCGTCCCCGACCCGTCAACCTGGATCAGTCGAGCCGAGACGTCCACGTCGCGGTCCGGCCGGGCCATGGGCTCCATCGCGAAGGCGACCCGGCGCGCATCGAGGTTCACACCGCCGAGGATCTCGGCATTCGGGTCGTCGGCGTTGATCACCACCACGCCCTCGGGAACGACGCTCCGGATCAGCCTGGCCTTGGCCCGGCGCCGCTGGAGCACCACGTCCGCGGGATATCCGCGTGGCGCACCCACGTCGGTCACGACCGCCGCGTGGAAGCCGATCCCCTCGAAGCTCCGGTGGCTCATCGACTCGGCGGAGACCTCCAGGACGCCCGCCTTGCATCCCCCCTCGACCATCTCGGACATCAAAGCCGCCAGGCCGGCCGCGCCGGGGATGAACGCTCGGGACGAACCGCAGGCGGCCGAGCGGCCCCCGCCCAGGCTCGGTCTTCCGGTCGAGATCCGGGGATCCAGGCCAACTCCGAGGGCTCGGGCGGTCGTCCCGTTGGTGAAGCCCAGCGCACCGAGCAGGCCGGTCCGCTGCCCGGCGGCTTCGAAGATCGAACGGATCATCAGGGCGGTGATCGTCCGGCCGAAGCTCCCGGTCACCCCGACGGTGACCAACTGCTGCGACGGGTCGCCGGCCAGGGCCTGGCAGATCCGCGCGTGCGCCGCCATGGCGTCCGGCACGACAACCTGGAGCCGGCCGGCGCCGGCGCAGGGGTGCTCGACCACCACGCCGGCCGCGCCCCGGTCGAGTGCCTCGAGCACGAAGCCATGCCCGTCGTAACCCGGCCGCGCCCCGCGGACCGCGACGAACACCTGGCCCGGGTCGAGCCGGCGATGATCGTCGCTGCAGCCGGAGACTTCCCAGTCCGCGCAGCCGACGAACCGGGCCTCCGGGAGCAATTTCCGCAAGCTCACCGAAGGGATCCCCTGCTGGGGCAGACGGTCAACGAACCAGCGCGCCATCAGCTAAGGCCTCCTTGCCTTGGTTTGCAGGGGTCCATGGTCAGTGGTCTTGGAAGACCAGGTCCCGGCCGGGTCATCGTTCTCCCGGCAACGACCGACGACTCACCACGGACCACCGCTCGCAGCCGCGTTCCCTCGCGCTGGATGCCTCGCCTGGAAGGAGGCGGCATTGTTGGCCAAAGCCGGGAAAAAGGCAATGCCAGAGTGTCAAGGTGCGCGAAACGGGGATGCATCCACGAAAGGGGCGTAGGATGGTGTCCCCAACCTCGGAATCGACCCCAAAACCTGTGCCCACGATTTGACATGTTATGAGACAGTACACCGAGATTGCGGCGCCCAAGCCTGGACAATTCGGGTGGAATGGGTCGTTTTTGCCGGCCGGGCGAGTGTCGAGCGGCGGCCCTCTCGGATCCCGGCCCGTTAAACGATCCCCTCAAGTCCTGGCGAGATTCTTCGATAGAGGAACCAGGACAAGAGGTTAGCTTGAACCCATCCCGGCTGCCCAGATTCCGCCGTGTTGCGGAACGGCTGCATTCCGCCAAATCCCTTGACAATGCCGCAGTGGCTCAAGCTAAGATTGTAGTCGATCACAAACGTGGCCTAGATTGGTTGTGTCGAGCCCGAGGTTGATCGGACGCGAGCGAGCTCTCCCCCTCCTGTCCGACGTTGCGAACCAGCGGCCGAAGATCACATAGGGGAATAGCGGGAAAACCAGGGGACATCGTACGCTTCCTTGCCACGTTTGGAAGCCACGGTCCTCGTGGTGAACTCCTGTGCTTGCGAAATCGACGAAGGTGGGCTTCACGGAATCGGCCACAGCCCGCACCGCTCAACGATCGACGCCTCGCGAGGACCCCGGCAGTGGGTTCTGGACGTTAACCCTCTGGCTTCATCACACCGAATGACTGGACTCAATTCCAACCACACGCTCCAAATCTGGGCTGAGGCAAGGTGATGACCGACGATCCGCAACGGACTGAACTGCTCCAGTCCTACTTGAATGCCGACACATCCTCAAGGCATCAGAAGTTCACGGGATTCCTCCAGTCGCTGAAGTCGTTAGCCGAAGTCGAGGGGGCCGAGGCAGCCCGGGTCTGGGCCGGGCGCGCGGTCAGTCCGCTCCTCGATTACTCATCATTGATGAAGCTTCGTCGGTTCCTTCAATCCCGGAAGCCGGCCGAGGGCCGGGGCAACGCCCTGCGGCTGGCCATTCTCGGGGGGCCGACCACCACTCAGCTCTGCCAATTCATCGAGGTCTTCCTGGCATCCGAAGGAATCGCCGTCGAGATCTATGAGGGGGACTACGGCCTTTTCCGCCAGGAGATCCTCACGCCCGGCTCGGGGCTCGATTCGTTCCAACCTCAAGTCCTGTTCCTGGCGACCGGCGCCCGGGATGTGTCGAGGCTTCCCTCCATCGAGATGGACGAACAGGCGGTCTCCCGGATCGCGTCCGAAGAACTCGACGACTGGTCCCTGCTCTGGGAGTCGGCCAATGCCAGGTGGAATGCGACCCTGATCCAGAATAACTTCGAGGTTGCCCCGGGCAGCGTGATGGGGCATTACCGGCTTCGATCCCCTGCGGCCCGAGAACACTACCTCGAGCGACTGAACAGGATGATGGCGGAGCGCGCCCCGGCCTATGTCGTGCTCCATGACTTGCAGGGATTGGCGGCCGAGGCCGGGGCACGAAGCTGGTTCGATCCTCGATTCTACCTCGAGTTCAAGATGCCCTGCGGCGCGGAGTGCCTCGTCTCCTACTGCGCACAGCGTATTCAGCCTGGTGCGGGCCGTGGTCGGCAAGAGCAAGAAGGTCCTCGTCCTGGACCTGGACAACACGCTCTGGGGGGGGGTCATCGGCGACCTCGGGGCTGGCGGGATCCGCCTGGGTCAGGGTTCGGGCGAAGGCGAGGCATTCCTCGCATTTCAGAAGTACGTCAAGGAACTCCAGCGACGGGGAATCCTCCTGGCGGTCTGTTCCAAGAACGATGATGCCAACGCGCGTGAGCCGTTCGATATCCGATCGGACATGATCCTTCAGATGTCCGACTTCTCCTGCTTCGTCGCCAACTGGGAGAACAAGGCGGACAATCTGCGAACCATCGCCGACCGACTCGAGCTCAAGCTCGACTCGTTCGTGTTCGTCGACGATAACCCGGTCGAGCGGGCGATTGCGCGGCAGTTCGTGCCGGAAGTGGCCGTGCCGGACATGCCGGAAGACGCCGCGGGCTACACCCAGGCCCTGGCCTTGCACCGCTATTTCGAGACCGTCGCGTTCACCCGCGAAGATACGGCCCGATCACGCTATTATGCCGAGAATGCCCAGCGCAAGGAGCTGGCCTCGCGCGCCACCGATCTGAACTCGTTCCTGGCGTCCCTGGGCATGCGGATGAAGGTTGAGAGCGTGAATGAACTGAACCTCGAACGGGCGACCCAGCTCGTCAATAAATCCAACCAGTTCAATCTGACCACTCGCCGCTATACGCCAGCCCAGATGCGTGAGATCTCCCGTTCGCCCGATTGGCTGACGCTCACGTTCAGCCTCAAGGATACCTTGGGGGACAACGGCCTGATCGGCGTGATCCTCGTCCAGAAGCGCGAAGAGGCGATGATGGTCGACACCTGGGTGATGAGTTGTCGGGTGCTCCAGCGGGGCGTCGAGCACTTCGCGAGGAACGAGCTCGTGGAGCTGGCACGCCGGGAGGGGCGCCCGAGGATCCTGGGGACCTATATCCCGACGGCGAAGAACGGTATGGTCAAGGACCATTTCGCTCGCCTTGCGTTCGAACAGACCGGCACGGACGGCGATTGTACCCTGTGGTCGCTGTCCGTCGATCCGTTGCTGAAATCCCTGGACCATTTCATCGAGCGGGAGGTGTCGCGTGAATGACGTCAGAGCGACCGTCCAGAAGATCTTCCGGGAGGTCTTCAACGACCCCTCGATCAACCTGCGCGACGACATGACGGCCGACGACATCGACGACTGGGACTCGCTGGCGCACATCGACCTGATCGTCGCCCTCGAGCACGGCCTGGGCATCAAGTTCGCCACGGCCGAGATCTCGCGGATGAAGGAGCCGGGCGAGAACGTCGGTACCCTGTTGCGGTTCATCGAGGCGAAAGCGGGCAAGACATAATCTAATAATGAATACGTGTTCAATCGAATTTCTCGTATTTTGCGCCGTCCTGGCCATCGTCATACCCTTGCTGCACCGGCTGGGCCTACGACAGTCGATCCTGGCCGCCGCCAACCTGTCCTTTCTCGCCGCCGTGGTGCCGAACAAGCGGAGCGCGGCGTGCCTGGCCCTCTTCGTCGGCGCGACCTACCTCGCCCTTCGCCTGGTGCGGGACCGGCCCCGCCCTGGGCTCGTCCCCGCGACCATCGCTCTCGTGATCGTGGGCTTCCTGTTCCTGAAGCGGTACACGTTCGTCGAGTGGATGCTGCCGGAGGCGGCATGGCGCGTGGTACCCGAGGTGATCGGCATCTCGTACATGCTGTTCAAGTTCATCCACGTGGTCGTCGATCAATCGCAAGGACAACTGGCCCCGTTCACGTTCGCCAGCTACGCCAACTACCAGTTGCTTTGCTTCACGATCACGGCCGGTCCCATCCAGCGGTACAACGATTTCCACGAGTACTGGACCGCCCGGGAGTTGCCGCCGTGGGATGGCCGAGATACCCTCATCTCCTGGAACAGGCTGCTGACCGGCATGATCAAGGTTGGGCTGCTCGCGCCCATCGCCTGGGACCTGTTTGAAAAGAGCCGGTCGCAACTCCTGTCCGACCCACGGGTCGAGGTCCTCCCCCAATTCGCGGTTTTTTTCTATGCCTATCCGGTCTTCATGTACCTCAATTTTTCCGGCTACACCGACATCGTCGTCGCCGCGGCCAGGCTGATCGGCCTGACCCTCCCCGAGAACTTCAATCGGCCCTACCTCTCGCGGAATGTCATCGATTACTGGAACCGCTGGCATATCAGCCTTTCGATCTGGATTCGCGATTACGTGTTCATGGCTTCCTACAAATTCTGCGTCGAGAGGTTCCGCGGGCAAAGCAAGCAGCTCGGATACGGGCTCCTGTTCTTCTCCTTGTTCCTGTCGGGGGTGTGGCATGGATCGACGCCGGGTTTCGCGGTATTCGGGGCGATTCACGGGCTCGGTGCGGCCACGAATCGTATCTATGGGGACACGCTCCGATCCTGGCTCGGCCGCGAGCGTTACAAGAGGTACGAGAAGAACCCATTGATCCACTGGGTGGCCGTCGTGGTCACGCTGCATTTTGTCGGTTTCGCGTTCGTCTTCTTCTCCTCGGGCGTGCAGGGTGCGCTGCGGATCCTGTCGATGGTGGGACGGTCTCTCCTGTCCGGGTCAGTGACCTCGGCGCCGCCACACCTCGGCCTTTTCGGGGTGGGGATCGCGGTGCTCGTCCCCATCCTGCTCCTGGCCGCCTGGTACCGAGACGCCATACTCTCGCGCCTCGACCAGGTCGGGCAGCGAGTCGGGGCGCGCACCGGATCGCTCTATGTGACCCTCCTCGTCAAGACGCTGTTCGTCGCGATCATGCTCATTTCTCTCTGGGCCCTCGAGAAGGAACCGGAGATCGCCTACATGAGGTATTGACCGTGCCCGCACCCACAGAACGTCGCCGCGATTGGGGGCGAATCGCGCCTGCCTTCGTCGTCCTAGGGATCGTGGCCGCGACAGCTTCGATCGTTTTCCCACCGATGTACGTCATCGGCAAGCGCTATGATAATGAGAGGACGTTCCTTCGCAATTACCGGACGCCCAATGAATACGAGGCGTTCAGCAGCTATTGCATGACCTACGCCATGGACTCCCGCGAGGACAACGACGTCGTCTTCGTGGGCGACAGCAGCCTCCGCTGTGACGTGCGGACGTCGCAGTTCGAGCGAGAGACCGGCCTCAAGGCTTACAATCTCGGTGGTGTGGGCCTGATCGGTATCCGTGGGATCACCCAGATCACCGATGCCTACCTCCGCTACCATCCGAAACCCCGCTTGCTCGTTGTGTGCATCCTGCCGACGGCGCTCAATCCCGGCAGCATCGAGTCCTGGCCCCCGGAAGAGCGGGACGTCAAGTCCCGATTCCTCTGGTGTTACGGGCCGGGGACCGAAGATATGCGTCCTCACAACTCGTTCTTGTATCACGTTCGCCAGGGCTTCAAGTACACGTATGGTCTGCTGGTCGGTGGGTTCGACCGCTTCGCCCTCGAGCCGATTCCCGCCCGCGGCGGCGAGACGTTCCGCACCTTGGAAGACGCCGTCACGAAAGAGCGGGGCTTCTGGGCCGCTCCGGAACGAAGGCGGTTCTCGTTACCGCCTCGCGACAAAGTCAACACTCGCGACCTGTTCAAGGTCTCTGAGGACTTCAAGACGGAGTTTTCCACATTGATGCGGGTGACTGCCGATCACGGCGTCGGCGTGCTGATCCGGCTCACACCGTTCCCGGGCGAGGCCGCGGAACACCCCGCGGAGCTCCGAGCCTGGGCCGAGGAGCTGGAATCCAAGAATTCCCATGTGATCGTTGACCGCCCCGAAGTCTTGCTCTACGATCCCGGGTGTTTCGTTGACCCCAACCATCTGAACTCAATGGGGGCGAGGCAATTCACGACGTTCGTCGCCGCGCAAGTGAAGAAGATCCTCGACCGAATCGATCATCGCAAGCCCCGCCATCCGCCCTCCGAGAAGTGATCCCATGCCAGGCGGGTAAGCCGGACCACCCAGCCCAGCGGCCGCCACGCTCTCGGCCCCGACCGTCTTCGTTGACGCTCCACATCGGCTGCGGCCGCGCCTCGGCCGGGAAGCCGCAGGAATGCAGGGCGATCCCACTGGGTGTTCCCGCGCAAGAACATGCAAACCGGTCGAAAACCAACGCCGAAATCCTTGACCAGATCAAGCGATTCGGCTTACAGCCAGGCTGTCCTGATTCTTCGTCGTAGGATCGGTGGATTACCGCGCGAACGAGCCCTGGTCCGCACTCATGGCCCGATCAACTCAATCAGTAACATTGTGGGAAGCATCAGGAACGCGATCCTTCGCCCCGGAAACGCGACCGACACGACCGGTTCGACGGCGAGAATCGCATCACGGGCGAGCATCGTCGAGACCACTTGTTGAAGGACCGGTGTCTCATACGCCAGGTGGTAGAATCTCGCCCTCGTCTTCAACCAGGGATCGAGCACGCGGCTACCGGGCAGCGCGGCGAGCAGTTCCAGCCGGGGCGACTGTCCGGAGCGAAATCTCCCGTGAACGCCCTTGATCGGATCGACGAAATCATCCCCCTCGACCTGGTACCCCATCATGAGCCAGGGGCCCATCTCCACGTCGAGGTCGCGGCAAGCAATGCCCACATGATGGAATTTAAGATCAAGGCCGTCGAGATCCGCTCCGACTACTTCCGTCCCCATGTTCAAATCAACCTCTTCATGCGCCCGAACGTGTGACTCGTTCGGATTGGCGAGTGTCCCACAATCGTTTCCGTATTTGCCGGCGTCGCAGGATCCGGGGTTGGTGTCCCAGGGCACTGACCGATGCTATCTGCCCGATAAAGTCTATTGAACTAAACCGCGTCTCGGCGGGCAAGAACGAGCTACCGCTCGGCTCCGCACCCCGCTGGCCGCCATAGCACTGAAAGTCGGATATATACTTAGAAAATGAGGCTCATGGGCCACGTCAAACAGAAAAATCTGGATATGAAGAAAAAACGAAAGAGACTGTACCGAACCTTTGCCCCCGGTCGTCTGACATTCTGGCCCGGCGAGACCCACCGACTCGGCCGGCTCCGCTACGAATAAGGCAGACTCGCAACCTCGGTTCGAGAACCACGATGATCGTGCTCGCGAAGGTGGGGCGGTGGGACCTCGGCCGGATCGGGGCGACGCCCCGCCGCGCGGAGCATCGCACCCAGGCCGAAGGTCAGGAGCAAGGCCGGGACGAACAGGTTGCCGCAGGCCTGGGCGAGTTGCGGCATGGGGATGGCCAGGGCGGGGATCAGCAGCACCGCGGCCAGCCAGGCGACCTTGAACCGGTGCCGCGGCGCGGTGGCCGGCTCGTTCGTGACCCGGTGCAAAGCCAGGGTGGTCGGGTAGAGTAGCCAGACGTAGGCATAATTGAACGACAACGGGGAGAAGATCACGGTCAGCAGGGTGACCATCGCGAATTCGAGGGCGTCCGTCTCATCGGTGCGGCGACGGCGCGGCGGCATCGTGGCCATGAAGAACAGGCAGAGACCCAACATGACCGCCATCGTGATCGCGGTCACCGTCCGGAAGTCCAGGTCGAGGAGGTTCACCCTCCACGCGGATCGCAGCGCGTGCTCGGCGCCCTGGATCTCCGCGTCCCATCGCGCGGCCGGCCCGGACACGGTCGATCCGTCATCGACGGGATCGGCACTCGCGCCCCCGCCAACACTTGCGGCCGTCGTCCCCACGCCCGTGGTTCGGGCCGGCTTGCCGGCGTGCTGGTGCGGCTTCAGGTAGCTGAGCAGATCGGTCGTCGGATCCAGCGGCGGCAACCCCTGGACCGACCGGGAACCGAGCTGGCCGGCTCGCATCCGCCGGGACAGGACGGATTCGCCGTCCGCCGGCACGTCCCGCAGCAGGCGGTGCATCACGGCCATGATCGACTGGTTCTTGTAGCTGTACGACCGGAGCGGGCGCTGGGCGATCCCGTGCGTGTTGTAGGTGAAGATCATCCCCTTGCTCCAGACCACCAGGTCGTCGACGGTCTGGGCGGGGGTCCGGAACGGCAGCGGGGCGATCAACAGCCAGGCGGCCAGGGCCACCACGGTGGCGGCCGTCGCCTTCCACATCCGGCGGTAGACCAGATAGCCGAGGATCAGGATCGGGAACGCCTTGATCGCCGCCGCCGTGGCCACCAGGGCGCCAGCGGCGATCTCCCGGCCCAGGCGGAGGCAGGCGAACGCGCCCAGCACCAGCGCCAGCAACAGCAGGTTCGGCTGGCCCAGCAAGTAGGTGTTATGGATCAGCACGATGACCGACAGCGAGGGCACCATCAGGACCAGCGGGTGCCGCCGCGAACTCTTCCCCATCGCCAGCCAGACCGAGAGCCCGATCGCGGTCAGCCACGACGCCGAGGTGGCCAACACCAGGGCGATCAGCGTCCCGGTCGCGCCCAGCAGGCTCAGCACCCCGAGCATCGCCGCGGCCGAGGGGGGATACATGAACGGAAAGAGCCGGCCGGTCTCGGGCCGAGGATAGACATCCAACCCCTGCCGCACCGCCTGGCCCACCTGGTACCAGAGCGTATAGTCCTTCGTCGACAGGCCCAGGAGCAGGTTAGCCAGCGGGAATGCCGAGAAGATCGCCATCGTCGCGATCAGGGCCACCCACCAGGCACGCTCCAGCCGTGCCCAACCTCCCGCCTCAAGCCCCGCCGGACGCAGCCGGGAGGTATCCGGATTGCTCATGCTTCTCTCCGACATCGCCAAGCCTGGTCGATCGGCGCGGATCTTAACGAACATTGAATGTTTCGAGAACCGCAATGCCCGTACTTTAGTGGAAGCCGAGTTGCGAGGATGGGATATTTAGAGTTTTCCTCCGTAGGATCCCTGCGCCCTGCGCGCATCTGGGGATTCCGAATTCCGGATTCGCGATTCCGGATTCCCGGATCATTCCCCTTCGGGAATCCGGAATCTCGAATCGGGAATCCCGATTGGGTTGCAGCCGAAGGCCGCGTTAGGCGTGATGGGCCGAGAACGGTATTCCGACGAGCGATACTGGGGTGAACGGTCCGTTGCAACCCTGCCCTTCCTCTGGCGTTAGACCGTCTTCTTAGGCTTGAACCATCGCGACAGGGCCTTGTCGACCTGGTCGGGGACTTCCATGCCGAGGGAGAAGAGCTCGTGGTTGAGATCGCCGGCCCCATCGAAGTTGAGCTGGTGGCTCTTGGGGGCATGCCAGAAGATATAACGTTCGGTATTCATGAAGTCGAGATAGGCGATGACGAGGCTATGATCGCGGTAGACCCAGATGGCCAGGAGGGGTTTGCCGCCGGAGCCCTTGGTGCGGACGGTGGGGGTGGTGATCTCGATCTGTTTGTTGACCATGCCCTGGATGGCGATCTGGCCGGCGGCTCGGCCGCGGATGGAGGGGATCACAACCAGGCGGTAGGGCCCGACGGGGACGTTCCGATGGGTGGCCGCCTTGGCGCCGGGTCGGGCCTGGTTCGGCTGCTGGAGCGCGGTGAGCGCCTCCTTCCAGAGCTCGTGGAGTTCCCCCTGGACGAACCGGAGCGGGTCGGGCTCGACCAGGCGGACCAGCATCTTGCCCTTGTCGGAGCCGCCCGACTCGGCGGCGATCTCGGCCATACTGGCATGGCTGACGCTGATCGAGGCGGCCAGGCGGTCGGCCTCCTCGACCGGGGCGAACGGATCGGCATCGTCATCGTCGAGCCGAGGGCTCTCGATGAGCAGTTCCAGCGAGTCTTCGAGCTGGGCGGCCAGCGGGGCCGGGACGACGCGGCTCATCGCCCGGTCGAGTTGGACGCCGGCGTCGGGCACGCGGATCACGTTGGCGCAGAGGTAGTCCCAGACGGCCTCGGTACGGGAGCGGATCCGGCGATGCCAACGAGCGCGCTCGATCAGGGGATAGACGACCTCGGGCCACAGGGCCGAGCTGGCGGCGTCCCGATGGGCCTTGGTGGTGGCGTAGCAGAGCACGGCCTGGCGAAAAGTCGGCTCGTTCCGCCAAACCTCGGTGACCCGGTTCCAGCGCTCGACCAGGACGTCGTCGACCTCGGTGCGAGGCGGCGCGATGTGGTGGAGGTCCTCCAGGCGCTGGGGCATCAGGCCGGGATTGAGCACGCCCTTGGCGTCGATCATGTGCTTCTGGGCATAGGCGCTGGCCTGGCCGATGGCCTTGCGCGTCTGACGGAAGACCTTGCGCTGGGACGGCGTCTCGCGGTTGGCCAGATACTTGGCCACGACGACCGGCGAGAGGGCGGGGCGGACGTCGATCTGCTGATCCAGCAGGGCGGCCGCATCCCGGATCCCCTCCTCGCTCTCCGGGCAGAGCAGTGCGTAGGTCAGGCCCAGCAAGAGTCGCGCGCGATCGGCGTTGCGGGGCTCCAGGGGCCGGCGCAACAGGAACCCTTGCCGCCGCGAGCCGCTCAGGAGATAGGCCAGATAGTGGCCGTGGAGATAACGTTCCTCGGGGGTCAACGGGATCGGATCGGCCAGCACGACCTCCAGCATCTTCCGGAACAAGGGCGACCGGACCATCGCAGTGAGCCCACCGCTACTGGCCACCGAGACCGCGACCGACCACGACCGCGACGCGGCTCCCGCCCCGGACTGCGAGGTCGCGGCCAGACTCGAGGCGACCGCCCGCGATGGCGTCGCCGGACTCGTGGAGATCGGATCGGTCTTCCCACCGGCCGGCGCCCCCGATGACGCGGCCGTCGGCAGCACCATACCCGATTCCAGCTCATCGACCGACCCGACCGTGGATCGGGCCTGACTGGACATCGGCGTCGTGGGACCGAAGCTGCCCGACCGGGTCGCTGTCCCGCCCGTGATCGTCGAGGCCGCGGCCTGGCGCTCGCGGCCCACCCGATCGACCTCCTGGCGCAGCGCCTCGGCCGCTACCCCCCCGGACCGCGGACGGGCCGCGGGCCGCTTGGCCAGCATCGACAGGATCAAGGCTTCCAGGTCCTCGGAGATCCAGGGGTTGCGCCCCCGGGGCGGCTCCGGATCCGAAGAGGCGTGTTGTGCCATGATCGCCAGCGACGAGCCCGTGAACGGTGCGACCCCGACCACCGACTCGTAGATCATCACCCCCAGCGAGTACAGGTCGGTCCGGAAGTCGACCGGCCTCCCCTTGGTCTGCTCCGGGCTCATGTACAGGGGTGTTCCCCGAACCACCCCCGAATGGTCCCCCTCCTCGGCGAGGATCGACAGCCCGAAGTCGGACAGCTTGGGTGCATCGACAGACGTCAACAACACGTTTGCCGGCTTGACGTCCCGATGAACGACCCCTTGATGATGGGCATAGTCCAGCGCATCGGCCACCTGGGCCAGGATCCGCAGCCGGTCCTCCAGGGTCAAGTGCCGCCACCGCTTGGTGTAACTGCTCCCGGTCACCGCCTCCATGACGAGGTAATACGTCTCATCGGCCATCCCGAAATCATAGATGCGCACCACGTTGTCGTGCAGCAGCCGGGCGGCGATCTGGGCCTCCAACCTCAGCTTCTTGCCGACCTCCTCGCCGCTGCGCTCCTTGAGGACCTTGATGGCGACGTTGCGCTGCAAGACCTGGTCGGTGGCCGAGTAGACGGCCCCCATGCCGCCATGGCCCAACTCCTTCTCCAGAAGGAACCTCTGGTTGAGCGTCGTTCCGATTGCGATCACCTTGGGGCTCCCATCGCCTACAAGACCAGGCGTCTCCCTGAGGCGCGAGGCATGCCGTAGGGCTGCCAAACCCCACCGGCCACTTTGCCCGAGTATTCCCTGTGCCCGATTAATGTTAAGATATGGAGACGATACGCACAACGCGCCGGTCCGGTCCGCTCGACCGCACCGCGCCCCGGCTCATCCGATCACGGGCCCGCCGCGACATCCCCGCCCACCGGCCAGGCGATCGCATCATCAGGAGGAGCCAACCCATGGACAGCCTACCACGACGGACGAGGTCAGCAAGATGGCTCTTCGCCATTCTGCCATTTTATGCGGCATTCGGTCCGGGGGAGTCGGTGCAAGCCCAAACCGCTCGGCCACAACAGGAGCAGGCGCCGGCGCCGAAAGGCCGGGAACCGGGCAAGCCAGCTATGGCCAAGAAAGACGCCAAGGCCGGGGCTCCGAAAGCCCAGGCCCAGGCTCCGGCCAAGGCCCAGGAGCCCCGGCGCGAGCCCAGCGAGGCTTTCAAGCAATCAATCCGCCAGACCCTGGAAAAGCGCCGGCAACGCCGGGCACGGCGCGCCCGGGGCCAGGGACTCGACGAGGCCCGGCCCGTCGGCGCGATCGTCCCCTGGCCCATGCCGCCGGCCCTGATCATCCGCCAGACCCCGGAGGTCCACGACGAAGTGAACAGCCTGCTCGGCCAGCTCCGGCGGGCCCGGTAGATGGGGTGGTCGAGACTCTCCGGGACGCGCATGACCTCGGGCTCATGAAGGGCACACTCCTGATTGCTCTCTCGGTCGTCGCCCTGACATTTGCGGCGATCTGTACCGTGCTGCTCAACTTGACCACCCCTCGGGCGACTCTGCGGCAGATCAACGCGAGCCTCCTGGAGATCTCCGAGCCATTGAAGGAACTGCGCTCGCCGGCGGCTCGAAACCGGGTTAGCGCGCATCACGCCGGAGATGCGCACGGGCCAGTAGGGTGCTCTGTGCAGCGCCGATCCCGGTGCCTGGCCCGATTCGGTGCTCACAGAACACCCTACGGAACAGGGAAGTGGCTTGCTTTGCGGATAAGATGCGACAAGGGCATTTTCCTGTGGATCGCACTACAACACAGGCTTGACTGCGGGCGGGCGAGGATCGAGGGTGATGATGGTGTCGTTGCGAAAACCGTCTGCCGAGTCCATCCGCCGATTCCAGAATGCGCAGGCCAAGCGGGACTTCAGTTATTCGGCAGTCGGAGCGACGGCCGATCAGCTTCCAGCCGGTTTCGTCGTGGATCGGACTCGCATCAAGCTGGGCGAAGGCGGGCCGGTCTTCCAGGCCGCACGAGCCGCATTGCAGCAGTGGAGGCAGTTCGACCTGGGCTGGCTGGAGGCATGGTCGCCGGAGACGCCGATCCAGGCCGGGGAGGTTGTGGCCATCCTGGCCCGTGCCCTCGGCCTGTGGTGGCTCAATGCCTGCAAGATCGTCTACGTCGTGGATGAGTCGGGGCCGATCAGTCGGTTCGGCCTGGCTTATGGCACGTTGCCCGATCATGCCGGTAGAGGCGAGGAGCGATTCTTGATCGAGTGGGATCAGGCCGACAACAGCGTGTGGTACGACATCCTGGCGTTTTCCCGACCGAATACGTTCCTGAGCCAGCTTGGCTATCCGATCGTCCGCCGAACGCAGAAACGATTTGGACGGGAATCGGCAGCAGCTATCCTCAAGGCGGTTCGTTCCGATGACGAAGTTCGGGCCGTGCAGCGGGACGATTCATGTTGAGGTAGGAACGGCTTCGAGCCAGGCAGGGCATCGCATTCGGCAAATCCACTCCGCATGGACTCCCTCACCGGTCGCACTCGCGATGGGGGGCCGAGCCGCCCAACGGTCGGCTTTCTGGCGTCCCGCCGTCGGGGTTGACCTTGAGAATTCGGACATTTAAACTCTCCTTCCCCGGTGACATGCAACCATTCTTTTCTTCCGCGAACCGTCCCGCACGATTTCACCTCCCGGGATCCCTGATCTCATGAAAAGCGGCAACAGGAAAGGTCGCCTCCGACCTCCCTTCACATTTTTCTTACCGATCGGCAAGCGGTTTGCGAGAGATAAACGGGAATAACCCGCCCGGCATATGTCGCCGGCCGGCTCGATCGATAGACTTCTTTCTACGGGAGAATCATCATGGCAACCGTGACCCATCCCGAAAAGAAAGTAGACCTGCCGCCCAAGGGCAGCCGCAATCCGGACCCGATCACCGACGCACCGGGCTCGCACCCGATCGAGACGGGTATCGGAGCCGCCGTGGCCGGAGCGGTCAGCGGCCTGGCCGTCGGCTCGGTCGCCGGGCCTGTCGCCACGGCTGTTGGCGCGGCTGTCGGTGCCGTCGTCGGAGGCTATGCCGGCAAGGGTGTCGGCGAGTTGATCGACCCGACGACCGAGGACAACTGGCTTCGCGATCACTTCATGTCGCGCCCGTACGCCAGAGCGGGCGACAAATATGAAGATTTCTTTCCGGCGTTTCGCTACGGAGCTCTGGCAGAGGCGAAGTACGGCGACGCGGGCATCGACTTGATGGATGAGCACTTGCAACGGGATTGGGAGGCGAGCAAGGAGAGCTCGATGCCCTGGACCAAGGCGCGAGAGGCGGTCAGGGATGCATACGACCGCACCGTGCAGATTCGGCGGGCACGCGAGTGCTCCGAAATGTGTGACGTGGTCCGGGAAGACTGAGAGGCTGTGAAAGAATTGATTCAAAATGACAAATGCAAAATTCAAGATAGATGCAGGTCGTCGCAAAGCAGATCTTTGCGTTCATTGAATTTTGAATCTTGAATGGTTTTCCCGATTCTTTCACAAACTCCGAGACCACGGGAGGAATCGCTCAATTGCCCGCCGCACTGGGCTGGGTCCACGCCGTTGCGGTTTCTTCGAGCGGCTGGTGCACCGGCCCCCTTGCCGCTTGACTCACCGTCCCGAGAGTCGAGTGTCAAGTCTCAATGGGTGTACGAGAAGGTCGCCGGACGCTTGTGGGAACTCGGTGGGCCTCAAGCCGCGTTGCGGCCTTCGACCCATCCTACGGGGGCTTCTCGTACACCCCTTCAGCAATACGTCAACCGATCTCCAGGCGGGAATGCCCCGCCGATTCCATCCCCTTACCCATAGAGCTGATTCACCTTGCCATACGTGATCTTCGGCGCCTTGATCAGGCCGCCCGCGAGCTTCTCGCCGACCGGGTCGACATAAACGCGGCCGGGGCGGTTGGGGTTCGTCGGGTCGGTCTCCACCACATGGATGTTGAAGATGAATCCGGTCTCGCCCTCGGCGGTGAACCAGTGGATGTTGTCCTTGTGGTCAGAGATCGTCGAGAACTCGCCGGGCTGGAAGCTGCGGTCGATCGTCGGGCGGATGATGTAATGGTCCTTGTGGTCTTCGATGCGATCGTAGTGCCGGCCTCGGAATTTCCCCTTGATGACGAGGAAACCGGTCGTCATGTTGTTGTGGCCGTGCGGCACGACGGATCGCCCCTTGCTCATGGCGAAGATCTGCCCGCCGAACGCCACCTTGCCCGGCAGCCCGGCGACGTGAGAGAAGCTGACGGGCAGGCTCTGGGCCCCTTTTTTCGGGATGCTCACATCGGCCGTGATCCGGTCGAAGTCGATCGATTTCAAGAGGGAGGCCAGGTCCACCCGCTGGTAGAGCTGCTCCAGCGACTTCTGGAATGCGACATCCTTGACCCGGTGTTCGTGCACGTCCCGGGTGATCGAATCCAGCTCCTTGAACCAGTCGTCGATGATGGGCCGGACGTCGTCCCCGAGCAGCCGGCGCGACCAGAGCCCCTCGATCAAGACGACGGCGGTCAGCGTTTGCACGGCGTTGCGGGCGAAGTCGCGGCGGGTGGACAATCCCGATTCCGATTCGGATTCCAGCGGCATGACGGACCTCCGGGGATGGAAGAGAGCAGGGCAGGGGGGCACACCAACCGGCCGGCATGGAGCGACCGATACAGGACAAGCGGCCGGCCGACAGTCTATCATAAAACTGAGGTACCGAGCGAACTTGCTAGTGAAAACCGGGCGCGTTTTCGGTCTACTAATCACAGGACTGGAAGCACAACCTCCCCGGAGATCACGCCCATGGCCGGATTTGGACGATTCAAGCTGACCGATGCGCTCCCGCCGGAGCAGCAGGAACAGGCGAAATTAGGAACAGCGGGGCCTGATGAGGCCGGGTTGACCGTTCACGGAAAAGGCAAGGGGAAAGGCAAGGGAAAGGGTCGGTCCCGCAAAGCGTCGGCGGGAGGCGCTGACTTCCGAGCAGGCCCGCGAGGCGCAGTGAGAGCGCACAGGCCCGGAACGCGGAGGGTTCGACGCGGGATCGCATGGTCGATATCGGCCGTGGGAACCAGCAAGCCGGCCGTCAGGGCGGGAAATAACCAAGGCGCGGGGATCCCCAGGGAGCCGATCGTGGAACTGGGCCTGGCGGGGAACGTAGTGGCGGTCTTC
This sequence comes from uncultured Planctomycetota bacterium, assembly GCA_963845755.1. GTDB lineage: Bacteria > Planctomycetota > Planctomycetia > Isosphaerales > Isosphaeraceae > CAWJTV01. The sequence continues at coordinate 132,905 of CAWJTV010000026.1, read as the reverse complement.
GGGGCCGCTCGGGGGATCGGGGCGGCGATCGCGCGCGCCTTCGCCGCCGAGTCGGCGCGCGTGGCGGCCGTCGACCGCGACCCGACCGTCCGGGATCTCGCCGGATCGATCGGTGCGACGGGGCTGATCGCCGACGTCACCGACTTTGCCGCGGTCCGCCGCGCGGCCGAGGATGTCGCGAACCACTTCGGACGTTGCGACCACGTCGTCTTCGCCGTCGGGCTGGGCTCGGGCAAGTTTGGCTTTCCCTTCTGGAAGCTCGAGCCCGCCGACTGGGAACGGGTGCTCCAGGTCAATCTGATCGGAGCCGTCCACGTGGCGCATGCGTTCGCCCCGGCGATGGCCGAGGCCACCCACGAGGACGAGGCAGCCGGCTCCCCCCTCTCGACCTCGCCCTCGATTCTCTTCCTCTCCTCCGTCGCCGGTCAGATCGGCTCGCAGACCGACCCGCCGTACAGCGCCGCCAAGGCCGCGGTCATCAACTTCGCCCAGTGCGCCGCCAAGGACCTGGCGCCTCACGGCGTGCGGGTCAATACGCTCTGCCCCGGCATGGTCCAGACCCCGCTCAACCGATCGGTGTACGAAGCCTGGGCCAGGGAACAGCCCGAATCCGGCCGGCCTTCTTATGAAACCTGGTCCGCCGACAAGATCCGGAAGCTCGTCCCCCTGAACCGCTGGCAGCAACCCGAAGACATCGCCGCCATGGCCGTCTTCCTCGCCTCGAGCCAGGCACGCAATATCACCGGCCAGACGATCAACGTCGATGGCGGGTATGTCATGCATTGGTAGGAGACCCGGCACGTGCGGCCGCTAACGAACCGGCTCCTGGGCGTCGGCCTTGAGCCGATAGTGGTTGGCCAGTCCCGCGCCGTCGGGACGCCTGGCGTAATAGTCGGCCAGGAACCGGCAGGTCGGAACGTGGCTCGGATGGTTCGCCAGGATCGCCATCGCCCATTCCAAACCGGCTTCGTCGCGACCATGCGCGAGCATCCACGCCGCGACCTTCAACCGGGTGTCGCTGTCATCGGGATGGTCCAGGAGACGGCCGCGCAACTGGAGGAGCACCGCCTGATCCTTCTTCAAGCGCTCGAACGCCTCACGGTCGCCGCGCGCGCGGCGGAGTCGCCCAGCCGGCTGCGCACCTGGCTCCGAATGTGGAGAAGCTCATCATCGAACGGATCCGCCTGGATGGCCTGGTCGAGCCGGCGCGCGGCCGAGGACAGCTCGCCACGCTGCATGTCAACCTCGGCTCGACCCCTGAGAGCGGCTCGTTCGGTCGGCGCCAGGCCCAGGGCGTGATCCAGCAAGCGGGTCGCCTCGGAGAGATTGCCCAGCTCCAGCGCATTGAGGCCGGCGCCCGCCAGGGCGGCCGGGTCATCCGGATGACGGGCCAGATAGAACGCATATTCCTGGGCCGCTTCTTCGTTACGATGGACCCTCCGGAGCGATTCCGCCAGGCCGTGTCGGGCCGGGTCGAGCTCGGGATCGCGCCGGAGGGCTTCGCGATAGTGGCGTTCCCAGGATTCCGGATTGTCGACGTCGGTGCGTCGATCGATTTCCGTCAGCCAGAGGAAGGGCCGCCCGTCGGTGGGCGCGTCCTCGATCCAGCGGCGGATGGCGGCCTTGGCGCGGGCCAGTCGATAGGTCTTGAGGTAGACCCGGGCCAATGCCTCGTCGACCGCGGGGTCCGATCCCGCCTGCTCGCTGAAGAGGAGGGTGAGGACCGGCTCGGCCTCGGAGAACCGGCCAATCCGGGCCAGCCAGATCGCCATCAGCCGCTCGAGCTTCGCGTCCGGATAGCCGAGCGATCGCGCCTCGTTGTACTCCGGCTTCACCCGGCCGAGGTCGTTCTCGGCCAGGGCCAGCTCCGCCATCAGGGCGTGGGCCTCGGCCGACCTCGGCCGCGCGCGGAGCCATCGGTGCAACGGCTCGCGAGCCGCGGCCGACCGACCGGACGACATTGCGGCGCGGGCGGCCTCCGCGTCGCGCTCGACCGCCCGGGACTCTCGAACCGAAGCGATCGCCCACCCGACCAGGGCCAGACTCATCGCGGCGCCGAGCAGCCAGCAAACCGTCGTCCACGAGGAGCGACCCCGATGTACTCGACGTGATTCGTTCCTCAAGACGCGCGGCTCCTCCCCGGTTTCGTTTCCTCGTCGGATCAAGAAAGCCGCAAGACCCCGGTGCGAGAAATCCAGCATAACGGTAGACTGGAGCAGGGGGAAGGGCTGAAGTCTGAAGGCTGAAAGCTGAATAAAACCGGTTCTGACTCATCCTTCAGCCTTCAGCCTTCCAAGGGGTGCTGGGGATGATCTGGCCTCGACGTCTCGACAAGTCGGTCACGACCGTGCCGTTGCCGGGCGTCAAGGTTCCCCGACTCGCCGGGGCCGCCCTCGGTGTGCTGCTGATCGCTTATGCGGTCGAGCTGGGATTCCGGTCCTTTCCTGAGTCCATGCCCCTTTCATCCGTGGATTCCACCAAGGGCATCTCCTTGCCTCCGCCGGAGGACCTGGGCGGGGTGCGGGCAAACTGGACCGCTCGGGTGCCGGTCAGTCCCTTCCGATTCACCGAGATCGCCGGGGAGTCCGGTATCGATTTCGTGCATGTTTCGGGGATGAGCGAGGCCAAGCACTTCCCCACGGCTTACGGGTCCGGCGTGGCCATGTTCGACTTCGACAACGATGGCAAGCTCGACCTGTATTTCGCGACCATGACCTTCCTGCCGGCGGGCAAGGCTCAAACCGGCCCGAATCGGCTCTTCCGGAACCTCGGCGATAATCGGTTCCAGGACGCGACTCAGGCTTCCGGTCTGGGTTACTCCGGGTTTTGCCATGGGATCGTGGTCGGTGACATCGATAACGACGGCGATCCGGATGTCTTCTTGTGCAACTATGGATCGAACGTCCTGTATCTTAACCGGGGCGACGGCACCTTCGCGGACATCAGCCGGTCGGCCGGGATCGACCGGCCGGGTTGGTCGTCGGCCGGGGCGTTCCTCGATTATGACAACGACGGCGACCTGGACCTTTACGTGGCCAATTATGGCTCCTGGAAGCTCCCGGACGACGATCGATACTGCGATGCAGCCCCTTCCCCCTTGATGAAGGACCCGCCGCCGAAGCAACGGATCTACTGCTCGCCCAAATCGATTCCGCCGGCCCGGCACGTCCTGTACCGAAACAACGGCGACCGGACCTTCACCGACGTGAGCGAGGCCGCCGGCATCGGCCGCACGGATGGCCGCGGCCTCGGCGTGGTCGCCGCGGACCTCGATGATGACGGCCGGATCGACCTTTATGTTGCCAACGACATGTGTCCTAATTTTGTCTTCCTCAACCAAGGCCATGGCCGGTTCCAGGACGTGACGGAATCCTCGGGTGCGGGCTATGGCCCGAACGGGCAGGCGCGCGGGGATGGGCGTCGATGCCGAGGACGTCAATGGTGACGGGCGGCCCGACCTGTTCGTCACCAATTTCTGGTATGAGGGCGTCGCGATGTTCGCCAACCTGGGTGGGGGCCTGTTCGAAGAACGGACGCGCGTCAGCGGCCTGTACCACGACAGCGTGCTCTGGGTGGGATGGGGCTGTGCCCTGGCCGACTTCGACAACGACGGCTGGCCCGACTGTTTCGTCGCCAACGGCCACGTTAACGACAACCTGGAGATGCTGGGCCTGGACACCCCGTACGCGGAGCCGGCCTTGCTGCACCGAAACCTCAACGGGTCGGGGTTTCAGCTCGCAACCCGGAAGGCCGGCTCTTACTTCGATTCCGACCACGTGGGGCGCGGACTCGCCCAGGGTGATCTCGACGACGACGGCGACATCGATCTGGTCATCAACCACAAGGACAAGGCACCGGCCTTGCTGCGCAATGACACCCCGACGCGCCATCATTGGATTCGCCTCCGGCTGGAGGGAACGCGCAGCAATCGCGATGCGATCGGCGCCCGCGTCGAGGTCGAGGCCGGGAATCGGACCATCTACCGACAGCGCAAGGGGGGAGCGAGTCTCGCGTCCGCCCACGACCCTCGCCTGCTGATCGGGATTGGGGAAGCCGAGGTCGCCCGCCGCGTGACGATTCGATGGCCGTCGGGACAGGTGGATGAATACTCCGACCTGCCCGCGGGGACCGGTTTCCTCATCCGCGAAGGGTCCGGTCGAGCCGAACCGCTATCAAGTTCCAGCTCGCGGATGGGGAATCCTGGTTGAGTCCCTGAAAAGAGAAGGATTCTTTCGATGAAAGTGGTGCTCCGCGTTGCGCTGGTGGGGTTGGCGATTGTGGTGATCGCCGGGGTGGCGGCCGTAGCCTTGACCCGCCCGGGCCTTCTCGACGATTACCGAAGGACGCTGGCGCGGCTCGCTCCGAGGACTGCCGCGACGCCGAATCGGGCCCGCGATGTTGCGTCGCAGGTGGCCCCGCTGGTCAGCGCCAGGTTCCTCGATGACAGCGGCTACCAGTTGGCCGGCAGTCTGACCCCGACGATCGAAGATCGGGGCTCGCTCGATCAGATCCGAGCGGCCGTCCGCGGGCGGGCCGAGTGGGGCCGCACCGTCCTCCTGGGGCAGTTGGCGCGATTCGATCAACTCCCCGCCGGACGGGCCGGCCACGACTTGCGCCGGGCCACGCTTCAGGCGAAGATCGGCATGCTCTTCATGTACGAGGGCCGGTTCCCGGACGCATCGAACTGGCTCGACAAGGCGGCGACGGAAAACCCGGACATCCCGGCGGACTTGAAGGCGAACCTGGTTGCACTCCGCGGTGTGGCGGCGCTCCGGCGGGGCGAGGTCGAGAACTGTGTCGCCTGCATCGGCCCGTCGAGCTGCATCTTCCCGATCGCCCCCGAGGCGCGGCATCAGCAGACGTCCGGCTCGCGGGAGGCGATGGCCCACTTCACGGCGTATCTGAACCAACGGCCCGAGGATCTCGGAGCCCGATGGCTCCTGGGGATCGCCGCCAGGACCCTGGGCGAATACCCCGAGGGGATCCCGGCCAGGTTTCGCTTGCCGCCGGAGCTGTTTGCCTCCGCGCTCGACATCGGCCAGTTTCGCAACGTCGCGCCGCAGGTCGGGCTCGAGACGAGGGGCCCGAATATGTTCGGCGGGAGCCTCTTCGACGATTTCGATGGCGACGGCCGGGCGGACATCTTCGTCTGCTCGGCCGACTGCGACCTGGATGCTGCGCTGTTCGTCAATCGAGGCGACCGGTTCGAGGACCGCGGCCCTGCGGCCGGGCTGGCCGGGCAGGATCTGGCCGCCAACGCCAGCCACGCCGACTTCGACAACGACGGGCGACTCGACATCCTGCTGATCCGCGGTGGATGGGAGGCTCCCTACCCGCTCTCGCTCCTGCGAAACCAGGGTGAGGGTACCTTCAAGGACGTGACCGCCGCCGCGGGTCTGGCAACACCAATCCAGTCGCAGGCGGGCGTGTGGGGCGACTTCGATCATGATGGGTTCGTGGACCTCTACGTGGTGGGCGAACAGCACATCTCGGGGCCTCCCGACTCCCGCAACAGCGGCCGGCTCTATCACAACAACCGCGACGGCACTTTCACCGACGTCGCCGAGCGCGCAGGCGTCCGGAACGACCGCTTCGGCAAGGGCGCCGCGTGGGGCGATTACGATGGCGACGGCTGGCCCGACCTCTATGTCTCCAACATGACCTCGGCGAATCGCCTCTACCGCAACAACGGCGACGGCACCTTCACCGACGTGGCCCCCGAGCTCGGCGTCACCGAGCCGCAGGACAGCTTCTCGTGCTGGTTCTGGGACTACGACAACGATGGGCGGCTCGACCTGTTCGTCGCCGCCTTTCGCGGCTACCTCTACGATGTGATCGCCGATGGGCTCGGCCGGCCGCACGAGGGCGAGCGCCCGCGCCTCTACAAGAACCTGGGGGATGCGGGCTTCCGCGACGTGACCGACGAGGTCGGGCTCGGCCGCGTGTCCCTGACCATGGGCTCGAACTTCGGCGACATCGACAATGACGGCTATCTTGATGTCTATTTCGGGACCGGGCGGCCGAACTACTCCACCCTGACCCCGAACGTGATGCTCAAGAATGTCGGCGGACTCCGGTTCGCGGACATCAGCGTGTCGTCGGGAACGGCGCACCTCCAGAAGGGACACGGCGTCTCCTTCGCCGACTGGGACGCCGACGGAGATCTCGATCTGTTCGAGGAGATGGGCGGCGCGGCGCCGGGCGACCGGGCGCACAACGTCCTCTTCCAGAACCCGGGTCATGGGCGCCACTGGCTGGATCTGAAGCTCGTCGGCGTCACGACCAATCGCGCGGCCATCGGTGCCCGGCTGCGGGTCGACGTCAAGGATCGTGATGGGAAGATGCGATCGATCTACCGCGAGGTGAGCTCCGGGTCCAGCTATGGCGGCAACAGCTTCGTGCAGCACATCGGACTCGACCAGGCGGAGACGGCCGAAGCCGTCGAAGTGACCTGGCCGGCAAGCCGGAGCCATCAGGTGTTCCGCAAGATTCCCGCCGACCGAACGGTCGTGGTGACGGAGGGGGCCGGCTCCTACGAGACACTGCCCCGTCGTCCGCTGACAACCCCCGCCTCGTGACCATTCGTTGGCCATCTGGAGAGGTCGGCCCCGACGCCGACCTTCCCTTGGACACCCGTTTTCGACTCCTCGAAGCCGCCCGCCGGCCTCACCTCATTTCGGTTCAGCCGGCGCCTCGCCACCTGGAGCGGACTGCGCCTGTTGCGACTTGTTAGACGCGGTCTGGGCGGCCTTGACGCCAAACTTTCCGCTCGGGCTCGTCAGGTTGGGATCGATTTTCACGCCCGGTGTCAGGTCACTGGGCGTTCCCGCATCCATTCCTCCACCTCCGCAGCCCACGACACCCATCAGAAAAGCGACGCTCAGTCCACTCAACAGGATGCGTTTCATCAGGAAGGTCTCCAGTCTCAATGAAGATACGACAGAATCCGGCCGGAATCGTCTCGACGGATCGTGACACCAGCATCACCCGCAGACGCCGCGAACCAGACGGTCTTGGTCGAATGCGTGCAACCCACCGCAACCCCAAGATGGATGATGGGCTGCACCGACCCCATGGTCTTTTTGATGGAAGGTGATTCCAGATCTCGGTCGATGAGGCAAAGCCTCTCGGCCGACATCGGCGGAAGATCGGAAATCCGTACCCGAGCGGTTCGGGGGGTGGATCAGCAACATCCTCGGTTCCGAGCCAAACCCAGATGATCCGCAAGGCCGGACGTCCAGATCCCGAATGAACCGAAACCGGGGAGATCGGAAGGATTCGGAATCTGGAAGTCATCCGTCGGCTAAGTCTGCGGTCTCGATGAGGGCCACTGGCCTCAGTACGAGTCGGAACTGACGGTCTCGCCGCCGTTCCTCGTGCCGATGGCCCACCAGGTCTGCGGCTGGACCGAGTCCTTCACGAAACGGACCGAGCCGTCGGTGAAGCAGACATTGACCCCGCCAGGATGGTTACTGGTGGCCGTCACCAGTCCGGCGGCTCCTCCCCATTCGCCGCTGCCGGTCGTCTCGGCTGCGACGATGCAGGTGTACTTGTTGGGCGTGTTGTAATGGTCATACCGGTTGACGGCGCCGTGCCAGGGGTATCCCATCGCCCAGGAGAACCCCAGCAACCAACTGGTGTTGCCCGCCGTCGTCCCCGGCTGGCTATTGCAGATCTGGATGTTCGTGATCGCCAACGCCTGGTTGCCGGTCTGGTAATTGGGATTCAACGCGCCTGGCAAGTAAACACCCCGCTTGGCCGTATTGGAGGAGATGAGCGGTTGCGGGTCGGACGTCGAGGCGCCGAGCAGCAGCTCGCTGAACAGTGCGGTGTTCGAGCTGCCGTCCGTGACGCCTTCCAGGCCGAAGTACGCGAGATTGCTGTCCGAGCCCCACCAGCAGGTGCCGACGGGCCAGCCGTTGATCGGGATCTGATTGGTGGTCGAGCAGGTGAACGGGGTTTCGAAGGTGCCGCTCCATTGCCGGATGATTCCCGGGCCGCCTTGGTTGCCGTGATAGCTCATCGGCGCCCAGGGGTTGTTGGGGCGTGCTTTCTGGTTGTCCGAAGGGCAGAGCAGGACCGTCAGGGCCGTGTAAACCACGGTCGAGTTCTGGGGGAAATCCGGCGTCCAATCCTGGTTGTAGGCGTTATAGAGCGGCGACTGTTCGATGTTGGGCAGGAGGCAGACCGGCCAACTGGCATTCCACCCCCAGCTCCCCCCGCCCGCGCCGCTGCCCCTGGTCGCACCCATCCACATGTCTTCAGCGGGGATGGTATTATACGTTGAATGATAGTTATGCACCGCTAGCCCGAGTTGCTTCAGGTTGTTGGTGCACTGAGCCCGGCGGGCCGCCTCGCGGGCCGCCTGGACCGCTGGCAAGAGCAACGCAATCAGGACCGCGATGATCGCGATGACCACCAGCAGCTCGATCAGGGTGAAACCCCGACCGATTCGACGCCACGTCGCGCGCATGATCTGTGACCTCCGGAGAGAGAGAAGGATGAGACCACCTTGATCCAAAGCTTAATAACTACCATCTCGCGAGCGGTTCGCAAGAGGGCAATCCCCCGATTTGATATAAAATCTGAGATTTAATTGACCCCTGGTGTCGAGTTCGAATTGGATGCAGAATCGTCGGCCGGGGAAATATCCACCTGAGAGACCGCACCAACGAAGAATTTAATATTCAAGATTCCAACACACCGAATTCATCTCCGGTGAGAATCGGCAATGTGGAATCTTGGATCGAGGATTCTCCGGATGCGTATACGGCGCAGGGATCTTACGGAGAGGACTCCCGAAGATTCCATGGCACTCGGCCTCTCAGGAAGGGCCACCCTTCGGCGCGATGAAGACCCGATCGTGGGGGAATTGGTCAACGACGGACTCCGAGGTCTGAAAATTGTTCGCCAGGATATGCTTCGGGTTGCCGGCGAGCCAACTGGACAGGTCGATCGCTTCGTAGTGCCCCGTATTGAAGCCGATCAGGACGCGGGCCTTCTCGGTGTCGCTGGCGTTCTCGACCGAGTGGCCGTAGCCTTGCGGGATGTAGCCGGCGTCCCCTTTTTCGAGCGTCTCGATCCGATATCGGGAGTGAGAGCCGAACATCGTGACGTGGACTTTTCCCGAAAGCACGTACTGCCACTCGTCGGAGGTGGGGTGCCAGTGCAGCTCGCGGAGCCCGCCCGGCTCGAGTTCGAGGACCACGCCGGTGACGGTCGCCGAGACCGGAAACTTGTCGGCCCCGACCCGCCACTCCCGGCCGCCCTTCTGGATCGAGTGCGGTTCCTGCTTGAGCATCTCGAACTTATGGGTCAGCGGCGGCGACTTGAGGTTGCCGCCCAGCGGGAGCGCCTGCGCCTCGGGCGGCACGGGCCCCCGGCCGAAGTAGACCTCGTATTTGGGCAGCTTCTGGACCACGTCTGGCGGCAGGCCGAGGTTCTTCGCCACCAGCTCCGGGGGCGAGTGGCCGATCCAGTCGGTCACGCTGAACGTGCCGAACTCGGAGAAATACCCGTTGTCGAAGATCAGGATGAAGTGGGCGGTCCCCGGTCCCATCCCTTGGATCGCATGGCCGTAACCGCGCGGGAAGTACCAGATGTCGCCGGGCCCGAAGTCGTTCGTCTCGGAGTTCCCCGCCGGATCGATGACCGTCGTCCGGACGCGTCCCTCGACGACGAATGCCCACTCGGCGGCGGTGGCGTGCCAGTGCAGTTCGCGGAGGCCGCCGGGCTCCAGCCGCATCGAGACCCCGGCGAGCCCCTTGGAGATCGGCAACTGCTTGACCGTCGCCTCGCGCGCGTTGTTCCCCCCACGACCTTGCCCGCCACCGATTTCTCCATCTCGAACTTGAAGGTCGGCAGCTCGTGGCCGGCGAGTAATTCATCGGGGACGTTGTTCTTGAAGGCGAAATCCGTCTGATCGGCGGCGTCGGCGCCCGCATCTCGCCCGATCAGGCTCGCGGTGACGGCGGCCGAACCGATGAACATTCGTCGAGAGAATTCCGACATGGTGACTCCTTTGCGCTGAAAGGACAAGGACAGGTTCCCGTCACGATCGTATCGGAGTGACGTCGAGCACGGGAAGGACCCTCAAGATTCTTGGGAATCGCGTCGCGGGGCAGGCCGCGGGGAGCTTGCCGCGACCGGCATCGATCCGGGAAGATGGTAAGATTCCTTCACAATAACGAGGAGCTTTGCACCATGGCCGATAATCACGCATTCGACGTCGTCAGCGAGATCAACCACGCGGAGATGCACAACGCCGTCGTCCAGGCCCAGCACGAGCTGGCCGTCCGCTTCGATTTCAAGGGGACGCATGCCTCGATCGAGTTCAACAAGAAGGACAACGCCCTGACGATCCTCGCCGATCACAAGGGACAGCTCGAGACGGTCCTCCAGATCCTCAAGGAAAAGATGGCCCGCCGGGGCGTCCCGGTCGGGGCGGTCGTGCGCGGGAAGATCGAGGATGCCACCCACGACACGGTGCGCGAGGTCGTGACCCTGCACACCGGCATCGAGAGCGACGACGCGCAAGCTGATCAAGGAGATCAAGCAGCTCAAGATCAAGGTCCAGGCCCAGATCATGGAGAACAAGCTCCGGGTTACCGCCAAGAAGATCGATGATTTGCAGGCCGTGATCGCCCACCTCAAGGAGAATGGGCCGGAATACCCGCTCCAATTCGTCAACTTCTCGTGATTGGCAGGATGTCGGCATCGCTCAGGGTCGGGGCGTCGCGGCCGGCATCAGGGCTGGAGAACCGGGTCGGGTCAGCCCGATGGAATAGGGGTCCGGACCGTGGCCCGTCACCGGCGTGCTGGCGGTTGCGCAGGCGAGAGACTTCGGGAGGAGAGCGAATCATGGCGTTCTTGAGCGGTCGCGTCACGTTCACGCGGTATCGGGTCGGCGGGCCGTCGCCGCTTCCGTTCGGCGACGAGGTCCTGGAGCAGGCACGCCAGCAGTTGCTCGGGCGGCATGGCTCGGGCGATCCGGCGGATGGGATCGTCACCGGTTGGGCCGGCGGCGATCACGTGCTCGACCTGACCATCGATCGGGAAAAGAACCTCATCCACGACGCCGCTCACCTGGCCATCCGGATCGACAGCGACAAGGTCCCCGGCGCGATCCTCAAGGCTTACACCCAGATCGAGATCGAGGCCCGGGCCCAGCTCAACCCCAGCGGCGTCGCCACCAAGGCCCAGCGCGAGGAAGCCAAGGAGGCCGCCAAGGAACGGGCCCTGGCCGAGGCGGCCGATGGCCGATACCGGCGTCATAATCATTACCCGGTCCTCTGGGACGGCCAGAACCAGACCCTCTATGTGGGCGCCACCAGTGCGAGCGTCCTGGAACGGCTCCAGGCGCTGTTCCGCGAGACCTTCGACCGACCGCTGGAGCCGATCACCGCCGGCAATCTGGCGAGAGGGCTGGCTCCCGGCGATCCGACCGACCCGGATCGCGGGCTCGCGATCTTCGATTCCGGCCCGATCGCCGTGGCCGGTCAGCCGGTCGGGGTCGTGTCCTCCGTCGCCTGGGCCGGGGACGACCCCACCAGCCTCGACTACCTGGGCAACGAGTTCCTCGTCTGGATCTGGCACGTCCTCCAGAACGACGGCGAGACGGTCAAGCTCTCCGACGGCTCGGAGATCACGGTCATGCTGGCCAAGACCTTGACGCTCGACTGCCCGCGCGGCGAGACCGGCCGCGACCAGTTGACCGACGACGCTCCGACCCGACTCCCCGAGGCCTTCCGTGCCCTCCAGGCCGGCAAGCTGCCGCGCAAGGCCGGCATGATCCTGGTGCGCCACGGCGCCCAGTACGAGCTGACGCTCCAGGCCGAGACCCTGGCCGTCACCGGGGCCGCACTCCCGAAGCCCGAGGATGCGGGCCTTTCGCGGCACGAACAGCGGATCGCGCGGATCGACAGCCTTCGCCATCTGAGCGAGTCCCTGGACCTCTTGTTCGAAGCGTATCTGCTCCGCCGGATCGGCAACGGCTGGAACGACGAGCTGGGCCGCATCCGACGGTGGCTCCAGGCGGCGTGATCCTCGATCCCGCCACCGACTCCTGGACTAGACGACCTCGTGGATCGGTTCGGCGGTCCCGGGGAGGATGGGGACCGGCCGGTTAGCCTTGTCCTGGATGAAGGCGTGGGGATCGATGCCGAGGTTGTGGTAAATGGTGGCCAGGACGTCCTGATAGGGGACCGGCCGGCTGGCGGCCGAGCCGCCGAGCTTGTCGGTCGAGCCGATGACCTGGCCAACCTTCATGCCGCCGCCGAACAGGAGGGCCGAGTTGACCCGGGACCAGTGGTCGCGGCCGCCGTCCTTGTTGATCTTGGGCGTGCGGCCGAATTCGCCCCAGACGACCACGGTGACGTCGCGGTCGAGCCCGCGGAGGTGGATGTCCTCGACCAGCGCCGAGACGCCCCGGTCGAACAGCGGTAGATACTGGCGGAGCCAGGGGAAGTTGCCGCCGTGGGTGTCCCAGAAGCCGTAGGCGACCGTGACGCACCGCGCCCGGCCTCGACTAATCGGCGGGCGATCAGGAACTGGTCGTTCCACATCGGCGCGGCGTCGCCCAGCGGCTGCTTCGAGCCGATGCCGTAGCGGTCGCGCAACCGGGGATCCTCGCGGCTGACGTCCAGCGCCCGGGCGACCTTGTCCGAGGTCAGGACCTCGAACGCCCGACGATAGACGTCGTCCATGCCGCCGGTCTCGGCGTTGTCGATCCGGCGGCGGAACTGGTCGAACTGGCCGAGCAATGCGCGGCGGCGGTCGAACCGAGGGGGCGCGACGTCCACCGGAGGCTTCAAGAGCGCCAGGTCGTCTCCTTCCATCCGCGCGGCCCTGTAGAGAGGGCCGAGGAACCCGGGCCCCGGGCTGTTGTACGGCTTATGCTGCATGACCGGGAACAGGTCGATGAACGGCGGCACGACGGGATCGGCCGCCCCTTGCGTCCGGGCGATCACCGAGCCGAAACTGGGCCTCCCCTCGCGCTGACTCTGGCCCATCGTGTAGCCGGTGACGTTCTGGAAGCTCGAGTGCTCGTCGCGCAGGCCGACGATCGACCGGATCACGGCGACCTTGTCCATGACGCCGGCGATCCGGGGCAGCATCTCGCTGATCTGCACGCCCGGCACGCGGGTCGCGATCGGCTTGAACTCGCCGCGGATGCCGTCGGGGGCGTCGGGCTTGAGGTCGAAGGTATCCTGGTGCGCGGCGCCTCCCGAGAGGTAGATCATGATCACCGACTTGTGCGGCGACCCCGCAGCCCGCGACGGACTGCCGCCGGCTCCCCGCGCCTCGGCCTGGAGCAGCCCGGGAAGACCCAGCCCCCCCATCGCCAGCCCGCCGATCTTGAGGAACGACCGTCGCGACTGGCCGTCGCAATACCGCGTGCCTCCACCCGGTCCCCACAAGGTCAGCATGATCGAACCCTTCCTCTCGCGTCGCGTCGAGGCCAGACCCGCTTCGGTCCCTTGCCTTCCTGGACGGTCTTCCCATTCTCGATGGGTGTTAAACAATAATGTAACGGAGCGATCGGGGTGGGGCAAGGCACCTGTGCGGGGGGGGATGAGAGGGTGCCATACGACGACGAGGCAGCCGTCAGGACGTGATTATTGCGGACGATCCGCAGAATCGATGTATTCCGTATCATCGGAGGGTGGCACGAACGGGCACACTTTGTACTACATTTCGGCGGGCCGCCATCTCCCATCTTTCTAAGTTGAAACGACTTCAGGACGAACGCATGCCGAAAGGGAGCGGTCCCGTCTCCGGACCGGCAACCTGTGGTTGTGGAAGGCGAAATGGTCAAGTTTGCTGGCGTCCTGGGTTTCTGATGGGCCTGGCTCGCGCTTGATGGAGTCTTGCGTAGTCCTTATTATTAGTATGCCGTAGCTTTTTAAAACCGTTAATGCACCTAGTCGCTAAATCGGGCTTCTCGGCTCCCGAACTCTCAACCGCGGCGGGAGATAGAAAAATCAAGAAAAAAGAAAGGCCTGGGGATTGCGGCCTGGTTAAACCTGGATAACACTTGGCGGCGTACAGCCCTCGGCTACTTGATCGGAACACCTTGCCCTGAAATCGTTTGTGGCCGAAACGACACGGCCGTGCTTCGCGTCGAGTCTGATCGCCAGTTCTGTTGAGGAGCTGTTCAGCCCCACGAACGGGAATCCGGTCTTTGTGCATCGTATCATGGGTGTAGTGGTCGAGGGGATCGCAAAGACTTTCTGGACACCAGGGAGGATCGCGGCCCACCTCCGACCGAAGGCCCTCGCACGGCTTATCACCAGATTCCCCGCTTGAGCCTTTGTGGCTTTGTCAGGTTTCGCGCCCGAGGTCCGGATAAGATGGAAGGCGATACCAAATTATCATCGGGCCTCGGAGAGATCGGCTGTGGATGGCAACGGTCAATCGGCGTCTCCTGGTAACGACGAGACCGCGCTGGCGCGGCTCTTCTCGGAGCATGAGCTCAAGCTCTCCGGCATGGTGCGTCGGCTGATCGGTCACCAACTGGCCGCACGTATCGATGTCGAGGATGTGCTCCAGGCCTCGTTTGTACGGGCTCGATCACAGTGGGTCGCACGGCCCCCGGCGCCGGAGAGTCACTTCTGTTGGCTCTACGGGATCGTACACAACCAGGTCCAGGATGAGATCCGCAAGGCACTCGGGCCCACCCGTAGCCTCGAGCGGGAAATCTCCTTGCCCGACGACTCCGTGGCCGAGGTCGTCATCGGACTCGTCCGGTCGCAGACCACACCCAGCGGAGCCGCAATCCGCCGGGAGGAAGCCGCACTCTTGCGCCGCGCCATGGCCGAACTGAAGCCCCGCGACCTTGAGATCATCACCATGCGAGTCTTCGATGATCTGACCTTTCCCGAGATCGGAAACGTCCTCGGCGAGACGGAGAACACGGTCACCCAGCGCTACCACCGTGCGTTGCACAAGCTCCTGGTCAAATTGATTAAGCCCGATGGGGACGAGACGGAGGGCGGGCTGCCATGAAAGACTCGCAGACCTCGTCGCAGACGACGAGAAGCCACGATGCCGTGATTGGCCGGTTCCTCGAAGAGCTTGACAACGCGCGCGACGAAGACACCATCGCGAATCTGCTGGCGCGGGCCATCGCCAGCGATCCCGCGCGGGCCGATGAGTTCGGCGCCCTGGCCACCGGGTTCAAGAACCTGCGCGGCCTGCGCGACCCGGAGCGGTTAGGGCCGTATCGGATCCGCCGGGTCCTGGCCGTCGGCGGCATGGGGAAGCTCTACGAAGCCGAGGAGGACGAGCTTCATCGCGTCGTCGCGGTCAAGACGATCAAGTTTGGCCGGACCGCCGACCCGCATCTCCTGGACCGCTTCGACCGCGAGCGCCGGACGCTGGCGCGGCTGCATCACACGAACATCGTGCCCATCTACGCCACCGGCCAGGAGGCCCAGCTCCTCTATTTCTCGATGCCCAGGATCCATGGCCCCTCGCTCCGTGCCCTCATCAAGACGGCCTCGACATGGCCATCGGCGTCCGCGTCACCGCCGTCGGCCTCGACGTTCGAGCAGCTCGTCGACGAGGCCTCGGCCGAGGAGGTGAAGGAGCACGCCAGCCGGGCGATGACCGTGGTCGAGGGACCCCGACATCCGGACGTGGTCGAGTCGGAGAACGGTCGTCCCGCGCCCCTTCACGTCCCGCGCGACTACCACCGTCGGGTCGCCGCACTGATGGCCGACGTCGCCGAGGCCGTGGATCACGCCCACCAGGCCGGAGTCATCCACCGCGACCTGAAGCCGGCGAACATCCTGGTCGAGCGCCAGGGGCACCCCTGGGTGCTCGACTTCGGCCTGGCCCATTTCCTGGGCGAGGTCGCGAATTCGCCCGCGATCGCGGAATCGAACGGGACGACGGACCCGGGCGGGCCGACCGTGGGAGTGGGTACACCGCTGTACTGGGCCCCGGAGCAGGTGCCCCCGTCGCGGCGCCCACCCGATGTCGACCCGCCCCCGGCGATCGACCATCGCACCGATGTCTGGGGGCTGGGCGCGACACTGTACGAGCTGCTGACCCTCCGCCGCCCATTCGCCAGGGTCGAGCAAATCCTGACCGAGCCGCCCCATCCACCGCGCCGGATCGTGGCCTCATTTCCGCGGGAGCTCACGGCGGTCTGTCTGAAGGCCCTGGAAAAGGATCCGGAGGATCGCTATCCGACGGCCCATGCTCTGGCCGACGATCTCCATCGCTGGTTGGAAATCCGCCCGACCGCGGCTGGCGAGGCTGCCATTCGCCGCAAGACCAACCGCTTCCTGGGCTGGATCCGGGTCGGGCTGCGACGGCTCGGTTTCTGGTCTCGACGGCGGCCCGCCGCGGCCGGCCTGGTACTGGCCTTCCTTCTGATTGGCGGTCTGGGCACCGCGTACACCGCTCACGTCAATCAACTCAATCTGCACAATGCCCGTGCCGAGGCCGAGACGAACAAAGTCAAATTTCAGGTGACCGAGCAGCAGGCCCAGTTGACGAAGGCCCAGCTCGAAGCAGCGCAGCGCGAGCAAAAGATCCTCGCGCTGCCCCGGCTTCGCGGGCCGATCCGCAAGCAAGAGTGGTTCCAGGAGTCCTGGCAGCACATCCGCTCCCTGCGAGGTGCCAGCACCGTGGCCGATCTTCAGCTTCAGAGCCACGCCGCCGCTGCGCTGGAAGGGATCGATTCCCACATGGAGAAGTCCCTCCCCGGAGGAAGCGGGGTGCTGGAATTTGATCCCAGTTCCCAACATCTCCTCATCGTCCGAACCGAAGCTACCGAACAAGGTTCGCGTTGGTCGCGGACGATGCTGTGGGAGCGCACGACCCATCGGACTCTCGTCGAGCGCGATCTGGGAGGCGGAGTTCCCGCCTTCCGGCCCGATGGGACACCACTCCAGTTGTCAGGGGACCGTAACGATCCCGCTCGACTTCATTTGTATGACGTCAAGTCGGGAAACGAGATCCGCGCGTTCCGTTCTCCCCTGGCTGGGACCTCGGCCCTCCCAGCCCTGACCCTTTCCCGCAACGGCTCGCGGCTCGCCGCCATGGCCTGTCCGGCCCACCGGGAGAAAGAGGTGGTTGTTCCCGAGGGGGACGGTAAGACGAGCATCGTCGTCTGGGACGCCGCATCCGAACAGCCGATCAAGATCCTCGAACACAAGGCAACCCAGGATCTCGTCCTCTCTCCCGACGGCCGACTCCTGGCGGCCTGGGACGACACGGGCGAGATCACGGTCTGGACCATGCCGGATGGCAAGCGACTCTCTCCCTTCCGCGTGGGTCGTTGCCCCGTATCCTGCCTGGCCTTTGGCCGTGACCCAGTCTGGCACGAGGATGACTCGGTCGCTCCGTGGCTTCTCGCCGTGGCGGAGTCGAGCGGGCTGGTTACTGTCTGGGACCTCCGCCAGAATCGGCCCCGTAGCGTCTGCCACGGATCGGAATTCGCTGTATGGGCGATGGACTTCAGCGACGATGGCGCATTACTTCTCACGGCAGGCCGCACTCCGACGAGGCTGTGGGACGTTGCGACGGGAAATGGCCTTCTGGACCTGATCATCGGCGACTTTTTCCAGTCCGTTTCGTTTGCTCCGGACGGCCGGCATTGTGCATTCAGCTCTGAGATATCGCCCAAGGCGGCTGAGCCCGGCGGGACAATCGTCGAGCTGGAGCTCGGGCACGGTATCCGAACGCTGTATGGACTTCGCGGTGTGGTGGACAGGTCGGCTTTCTCTCCTGACGGCCGCCTCGTCGCGGCGGCGAGTCACGAGTGGGATGTCGGCCTTTGGGAACGGGATTCCGGACGTCTGCTGGGCGTGTTGCCTGGCTCGGTCGGTCTTTTTGCGGACAGCATCGGCATGGCCTTCGATCCCGGCGGCCGCCGCTTCGCCTGCTCAATTGGGCACGAGGTCAGGCTTTGGGACATCGAACGGCACCGGATGATTGGCCGATGGAATCTACCCGAAGGGCTCTGTGACTCCATGGCGTTCTCTGGCGACGATCACTTGTTTCTGGTTCGTCAGGAGACCAAGAGTCGTCAAGGCGAACCGTCGAACCGGTTTCCGGCTAACAAGTATCCCAGAACGGTCCGGCTCTACGATCTCCTGAGCGCGACGCCGACCCGGCCGTTGGCCGAGATCGACGACTTTAACTGGCACGTCCATGGAATCCGGATCGCGTCGAACGGTTCCGTATTCGCGGTCGATGGCCTGGAGACTCATCAGGGAAAGATGCAGCGAATGTTTAAGGTCTACGAATGTGGAAGCGGTAAACAGGTGCGAGGCTGGCCATTGCGCGGCGGAAGACTCGATACGGGATCCCATTTCTTCTTCGACCCGAGCGTCAAGGTACTCGCGGTGCCCCTGGACGTAGAGAACGATGCGATCACACTGTTCAGCCTCCCAAGCTTGGAATATCGCGGAGTCACCAAAGCACCGATGGCCTGTCTGAGCCCGGATGCAAGATGGTCGATGGGGGTTACCCCGGATCAACCGCCCGCGCTGGCTCTCTACGACCTTGCGACGGGACTGCCGGCCATGCGAATGGTCCAGGATATCCAGGCCAGACAGCTCAGCTTCAGCCCGGATGGCCGCCATGCGATCGTCGGGCGCAAGGACGGCACGGTCTCGGTCCTCGACCTTGTCGAGATCAACAAGCAGCTCACGAAACTCGGTCTCGGCTGGTGACCTCCAATGGGGCGACGAAGCCTCGGTTCGAATCGCAATGGCCAGACCGGTGCCACGAGCTGGCGGCAACCGGCATGATCGGCCTCGGTTCCTCGTTGCGCCGGTCGCGACCGCGACGACGAGACAGTCGCGAGCCGCGGCCGCATCGATCGACCGCGAAGAAAAACTCGCTGTCAGGTTTCCGACGATTGTTCCGGATCATGCTATGGAAGTGAGATCCATGACATGACCGGAGAACCCTGCGATGTTGCACACTCTGCCAAATCGGGCGCGCTCACGAGCCGTGGGATTCACGCTCATCGAGCTGCTGATCGTCATCGCGATCATCGCCGTCTTGATCGCCCTACTGCTGCCCGCCGTACAGGCGGCCCGCGAGGCGGCGCGGCGGATCCAATGCACCAACAACCTCAAGCAGATGGCCCTCGCCCTGCACTCGTACCAGGACCAGCTCGGGAGCTTCCCCGTTAATTCGGTGCGGTATCTCGGTGACCCGACTTGCATCGGATGCGGCTATGGGGCGCTGTACACGTTCCGAACCTTGATGCTCGCCCAGCTCGAGCAGGGTTCGCTCTACAACGCGGTCAACTTTACGTATCTCTATTCGCCGTATGGGTTCGGCGACGTCGCCGCGGTCCCCGTCAACACGACGGTGGCGGGGACTCTCGTCAACGTCTTCGTCTGTCCGAGCGACCGCATGGGAGTCCTGGGGGTGACCGACTACGGGGCGGGTCGGACCGGCGTCATCGTCCCCGACTCCAACTACGTCGCCAGCGCGGGCACCAAGATCGCGCTCGGCAATACGTGGGGAGGTGCCGGTCCCTCCACGGCGAGTGACAACGGAGCCATGGTCGAATTCCACGCGGTCAAGCTCGTCGAACTTCAGGACGGGACGTCCAACACCTTGCTTCTCGGCGAGTTCGGGCGTGGCCCCGGGAACATCGGAATCGGCAACTGGTTTGTGGCCTGGGAGGCATCCGTGCAGCGCGTCTCGATCGCCGGGATCAATCGTCCTTACACCGCACCATTGCCATTCGCCGACAGGATGAATCCGCCAGCCCAGCCTCCACTCCAAGGTCCGCAAAGCTACATGGGTTTCGGCTCGTACCATCCCGGCGGCGCGAATTTCGCGTTCGGCGACGGCTCGGTGAGGTTCGTCAAGGAGAGCACCGACCTGCGCACGTCTTGGCGGCCCTGGGAACCCGAGCTGGTGTCGAGGTCGTCTCGGCTTCGGACTACTGATTAACACTACAACGCTATCGGAAAGTAGGACACTCCTCGCTCAACACCACCGCCGGTTGCCTCCTCGTTCCCACGCGGAGCGTGGGAACGAGAGTGGGCCGCCTTCTTCCCGTGGTGGTGTTCGGCGAGGAGTGTCAAAAGTAGGACCACATTGAACCCTAGAAAAAATAGGGGTTCTCGTCGAACACGTCCGACTGAAACACGGCGAATTCGAATGAATTTATGATATCCATTTATAAGAACTAAACGCTTTATGCCCAGCCGAGTCTTGTTTTTTCAGGGGTGCGGATACGGGGGTCAGTTCGGCCTCGATTGATCGCTAGCGTTGTAGTGTTAACCGAGCGTTGAATTCCCCGCGCCGGTGATCCTCGCGGGTGTCCCCCCACCCGCGAGGGTCCAGCCCCTTCTCACGGATCCCGCACATCAGGCCTGGCCCTGAACGAGGTGACCTGTGTCCCGCATGCGACTCCTCGTCCCGTTACTTTTGCTGATCGCCCCACCGGGTTGCTCGGGACCGGGAGAACCGGCCGCTGAACCGGGAGAACCGAAGGCGGTCGAGTTCCTGGAATCACACGCAACCGCCCTCCTTCGCGGCGATTGGCGCACGGCGTACGCCCGTCTCCACCCCGAGGTCAAGGCCGCGTTACCACTCAAACGGTTCACCGACTTTCACGCCAGGCGGCGCCGATTGGACAGTTCTCCCCGCGCGATCCTGGTCACCGGCTCCGAACGGTCGGGCGACGATGTGATCGTCTCGTTCGACGCCCTTTTCGCCCCGCCAGGCGGGGGCGAGCCCATACCGGTACCGCCTCGCCGCAAGGTCCGTCTGCGCCGGTCGGGTGAGACCTGGGCTTTGATGACGCCTGACGTGCTCGCGGTCGGGCCCCGCCCCGACTTCTAGCCCGCGGGATTGTGTCCGATTTCAGCCGCTGGCGCCGGATTTCCTCACGGTGGGTCGGTCCGTTGGGCCCGGTCTCACAGCCCATACCGCGCGACATCACGCCGAGCGTCGCGCCCCGATCGTCGTCCGAACGTACATCGCCCGTCCTTACCGGTCTCTTTTAGGAGGTCATTACCCATGAGACTCGCACCGAGCTTCGCCTTCACTGCCGCGACCACTCTCGCCATGTTCTTGTGCCGCCGGCCGCCCGGTGTCGGCCGGTTATGTCCTGGTGGACCTTTCGCCCTACGCCAACGCCCGAATTCAGAACTACCAGCCAAGTTCCGCGGGCTACCCGGAGGGCCTGGTGACGCTGGGCGGGGTGCCGTTCAACATCCAGAAGGTTGGCGGCAACAACGCGTGGAACGCGGAGTTCGTCCCCGGGGCTTACCCCCACGTGCTAGACGTTGCCTTGAACATCGCGAATGCCCAGGAAGTCGATACCCTGATCAACACGTTCTACGGCCAGCCTGGTCCCACGTCGTACGTGGAATTGGAGTTCTTCGGCACGGGTGGGGCCTACTACCGGAAGGACCTGATCGGCGACGTTGATGTCCGCGATCATTTCTACGGGGGCTGGACAAACACCATCAACGGTACGACCACGGTCAACGTCTACAGCTCAGGGGGTGGTCCTGGGCAAGAGAGCCGGTTGGACAAGCAGCAGATCGTGCTCCCGTCGTCGTTCATGGGTGAGACGTTGACCGAGTTTCGTTTGACCAGCACGGGCGGGGTCTCGATCAGCGACGCCTCGATTCAGGGCCTGACGGTTCTGTCGTCAGTACCCGAGCCCACGAGCCTGTCACTGCTCGCCATCGGCGCATTCGGCTTGGCGGCCCTGGCCTGGCGGCGGCGCCGTAACGTCAAAAACTAATTAACCCGGGTGGCGTGGCCGGCGGCCTGGGCCGCATAGGCGGCGGCGTCTCGGGCACGGAGGATCGCCGGCGTTCCAGGCTGACCTGGCGGCGGCTCGGGCGCCCTCGTAAGCGGAGGCGGCCTCGACCTGCGTCACCCGATCCCCCCGGGCAAACTGCTCGGCGACCTGGATAGCCCGCTCGAGGGCCTCGTGATTTCCGAGACCGTCCGAGAACCTCGTGGACGGCGGCTGCACGCGACGGGCACAACGGGCCGCGAATGCCAACTGAGCCCGCAGGGGCAACCGCTCCAGCCGTCTTTGCAAGCGGCTTTCGGCCATCGCCGGACCTCCGCGTCAACAGGGCTCCGCCTAGAGCGCTTCACAGATGGGTTGCGCACACGAGGAGAGACGATTTCTGGCGGCTTGAAGGGCCGCCAGGAGCCCAGCCCCGGGTGGAACCCGGGGGCCGTGCGGCCAACTCGCAACTCCGGCGGCCTGAAGGGCCGCAGGAGAGCCCTCCGGCACCCCTCCAGGGTGCAAGAGGGGGGCGCGGTGGGACCGGTTCCCGGGGTTCCACCCCGGGCTGGGTTCCCGCGACCCTTCGGGCCGCCAGAGAAGTTCCCCAGCAGCGATCGCGTGCGCAACGCAACTGATATGCGCTCTAGCCCATGTTTGGGGTGGCGCATCGTAAGTCCTTGCGGCGCAAGGGTCGGATTTTCCATTAGTCACTACATGGCCGTATTCTCCCCCTCCGGCGGCGCCGGAGGGCGTTGGTCGACCAGCTTCAGCGCCTTCAGCACCATCCGGGCATCGGGACAGCCGCCGGCCAGCCCACGCCGCTCCGGTTGGCCTTCCAGACGGAACGTCACCAGCCTCACGGTCGCCAATGCTTGCATGGCCCGCGCCGGCGACAGATCCACCCCCGCCTCGTTGAGCCGGCGGCCCAGCAGGCGTTGAACCAACAACGCCAACGCCGCTACAAAAATATGAGCCTTGACTCGCATCTCGATCTGGTGATAGATCGGCCGCAGCGCCAGCACATCCTTGAGTTGGCGGAACCCGCTCTCGACCTCGGTCAATTCCTTGTACATCGCCACCGCGTCCAGCACGCTCAGCCCTTTCTCACTTGTCATGATCACATATTTTCCCTCGATCTTCTTCTCACGCCCCAGCCGCGCCTCGCTCTCGGTGATCTCCAGCGTCCCATCCTTGAGTTTCCAATCGAAGTAGCGATAACCGTGATATTTCTGCATAATCCGCTCGACGGCCGCCCCGATCTTCTCGGGCCGCTTCAAGTCCCCCGCGGCGACGCGCCCCTTGAGCTTCTCCAGGCGCTGGCGGGCTCGCTCCATCGCCTGTTCCCGCTTGGCCTGCTCGTAGCCGCGGCGCTCGTCCGAGTCGATGACGATGACGCGCAGGTCGGGATCTCCGGAGGCGACTTCCTGGGCACGGGTGCGCCGGGGGTTGGTCTTCCGTTCCTGGGTATTGATGCCCCCGGGGCAACGGACCCACTGGGTGTCGTCAACGGCGTCGAGCCAACCGTCGAGCTGGGCGTTGCGCCGCCGCTTGACCCCGACCAGGAACCCATGCTCATCTTTCGTAATCGCCTCGATGTTCTCATCGGTGACCATACCCCGATCGCCGACGAAGACGAGCCGGCCGAAGGCGAACCGCTGGCGCAAGTCGCGAATGACGTCTTGGACCGTGGAATGGTCGATGCGGTTGCCCGCCCAGACATGATGAGCGATCGGCCAGCCCGCGACCATCACCACGCCGACGACCACCTGGACGTTCTGCGGCTTGCCATCGCGGCTGTAGCCGTGCCGGGCGAAGTCGTGCGGGCCGGCGCCCTCGAAATCGGTGCTGGTCATATCGTAGAGGACCAACTCGGGCTTGAAGCTGAAGAGATCGCGGAGGCGATGGTACAGGGCCACTTCGATGCGATCTTTGGCCGCGTGGAGCTGGTCGAGGGTGCGATACCAGGCGTCGAGCTGACGGGGATGGACGCGGACCCGTCGGCGGTGGTGCCAATGAGGGACGAAGCGACGACCCTTGCGGTCGCAGACGAAATCGGTCTCGAGCCAGCCGGCGAGGCCATGCTCACTGGCCGGAGCGATCAGCCGGTTGGCGACGAGCACGAAGGCGCGGTCAGCGAAGGGGACGCCCTTGGCGAGCCCGAGGTGTTGGTCGAGGATCGCCCAGAGGCCGAGTTGGTCGAACAGGGCCCGAACGACGAGGATCGGCCCCCAGGTAGAGGCATCGATCACGTGAGGGTCGGCGGGATCGCCGGAGTCGCACGGGGCGTCGCCGTCGAGGAGCCGACGGAGCTTGGGGAGCAGCGCGACAAGGAGATCCTTGCGACCGAGGTCGGCGACGACACGTTGCTTGACCTTGCCGCCGTCGCGGTAAGCTTCGACGACGCGGACGTATTCGTGGACGGTGCCGTTCTGGGAGCGGACTTTGACGGTTCTTGGATACATGACTGGTTGCTGGCATCGCTGGCGAGGGGATGTCCGGAGATGCACCGCAATCATTATCACGACAGATTCTGGCGAAATCAAGGTGATTGATCGGGATTCAATTGGAAGTTCCCGCGTAGAGTTGTCACTACGCTTTTGGGGCCAGCGAGACCACAACCCAAGCGAAAAGCCTGGAAAAATAGCGGTTTTTTACGCACAGGACCAGCCGGCCCCGGCTGCGTCACCCCAAACATAGGCTAGAGTTGCGCACACGGCATAGCGAGATGATCTGGGCATGATCTCAGTCGGGGCTAGTGCACGTGCCTGAGTTTAGTCGAGGCGAGCGAACCTGACCAGATTGACGCGGGAGGAGGAGCGGGCATCCTACGATGAACGCGTCCAGCGAATCTCTACTGGGCCTCCTGCTTCAAGACCCATTCCAGTACGGGGTCGCGGCCATCCTTGTATTCTTCCCACGACGGGATGATCTCGCGATCGGGCCGAATGAGGTTCTCGCCGCCCTCGACAAATTTGTAATAGCGGACCGAATAGCAGAGATTCCATTGCGAGTTGGGCAGCTTGGTCCGTCGGCTCTCCTGGTAGCTATTGGGCTTTTCGCCGATCGGTTGACCAATCAGAAGAGCGGCCGTCTGGGTGCGGAAGTGGGCGGCATTGGACATGGCGGCCGAGAACGTCTGCGGACCAATCAGGATATACAAATGGCCTTTGCGGTTGATGTCGGGCAGTTCGCGAACGGGATGGACCAAATGGCGCAGGCCCACCGTGTAATCGCCGCCCCCATTTTCGCGCATGTCGATGACTAACTTGATGGGGTGTTGCTCGCCGACCAGCTTGAACAGGCCGGCCGAGTGCTTGCCCAGGCCATTGTATCCGCGGAAGGCACAATACACGGTGCGTGCCTCCGGCAGGTAAGTGTACCAGCAAGACTCACCGGCCCTCTGGCGGAACAACGGCGGTTCTTTGAAGACGGGCACCCACGTGATTTTCGCGTTCGGCGCGAGGGCGTGGGCCTCCACGATGAACTCACGCCCCGCTTCGTCGGCGAGGGCGAGCTTCGCCCTGCGGCGGTCGGGGATGATCCCATAGCCGTGCAGGGCGATTCCCACGCCATAGTGCGCCGGCTCGCCGTTCCTGCCCTGCAAATCAACCTGGCTCATCAGCAACAGATCGCTCAACTCAATACCGGGGGATCGTCATGAAGCCGACGGATCGCCCATCGCCGACCATGCTCGCTCACAGACTCCGGGCCTGGCTCGACGGCGGGAGTGAAGACGCCGGCGAGCGGCGAGCCCGAATGCTCATGGCGTGGTTACTCTGGAAGGCTCTCTCTTGTCGCCACTTCGGGTTCTTCCTTTGGGTGCTCAATGCGGTTGACGGCAAGATCCGCTTGACCGCCGAAGAGGAGATGACCTTCGAGAGTTATAGTGGACCCCAAAAGGTGGACCACTCAGGCCACCTGCATTTGTTAAGGCTTTTCCCCCTTCAGCCCTCCGTTTAACCCGGCCCGATGGACCTCGCCTGGGGTCCGGTAATCGAGTGATTGATGGGGACGCTCCTCATCGTAGAACCAGAAGTAGGACCTCAAGCCCGACTCTAGCTCTGGAACTCGTTCATACTCTTTGATGTATATGTCTTCGTATTTTACACTCCTCCACAGCCGCTCCACGAACACGTTGTCCAACGCCCGCCCCCGACCGTCCCGGCTCACCGCGATCCCGGCCTCCTCCAGGCGGCTGGTGTACTCCTGCGCCGTGAACTGGG
This sequence comes from uncultured Planctomycetota bacterium, assembly GCA_963845755.1. Lineage (GTDB taxonomy): Bacteria > Planctomycetota > Planctomycetia > Isosphaerales > Isosphaeraceae > CAWJTV01. The sequence goes on along the minus strand of CAWJTV010000026.1, from coordinate 106,940 downwards.
ACCCCTGGTCGGTGTTGAAGATCTCCGGCCGGCCCAGCGACAACGCCTCGTCGAGGGCCTCCAGGCAGAATCGCCCCTCCAGGGTATTCGACAGCCGCCACGAGAGCACATACCGGCTGAACCAGTCGATCACCGCCGTCAGGTACATGAAACCATGACGCATCGGAATATATGTGATGTCTGAACTCCAGACCTCGTTGACGTGGGTCAGCACCCGATCGCGGAGCAAGTACGGGTAGACCCGCGCGTCCGATGCGATGGTGGTGGTCCGTGGCCTGGGGAAGAGCGCCTCCAGGCCCATCAAAGCCATGAGTCGCTGGACCCGCTTGCGATTGACCGTCTCCCCAGAACGCTCCAAAATCGCCGTCATCCGCCGGCTGCCGTAGAACGGGGTTTTGAGGAACTGCTCGTCGATCAGCCGCATCACGCGCAGGTTCTCCTCCGACTCGACAGCCGGTGGGAGATAGTAGCTCGATCGGTTGAGACCCAGCAGTTCGCATTGTCTACGGATGCTCAGATAACTATGAGATGGATCGATCAGAGGCCGCTTGAGGTCAGCCGCCGCGGGCAGCTTTTTTTTTCAACCACTCGACCTCCATCTTGAGCCGGCCGATCTGCTCGTACAGCTCGGCCTGGATCGCCTGGCTCTCGTCGTGGTCGCGGCGGCGTCCGTCCTGGAAGAGGGATTCGATCCCGTCCAGGAGTTGCTTCTTCCACTGGCTGATCTGGACCGAGTGGACGTGAAAGGTCGTGGACAGCTCGGCCAGGGTCTTGGTCGGCTTGGCGGCCTCCAGAGCGACCCGAGCCCGGAAGGCTGCCGGATGTCGCGTTCGTGTGCCTGTCATGATGCTCCTCGGGATGGAACAGTGATCTCTGATCAGTTTAACATCCCGAGTGGTCCAGTTTTAGGGGTCCACCTCAAGTCTCTGGTAAGCAGCGTGATCGGATACGCTTCCGACCCTGCGGCGAGAGTTTGGAGGATCGCCGTCTTTTAACCGTTTACGTTACCAGCTTGACGGGTGATGCAGCGGGGACGTACTCCAATTCCACAAGCGTTTCGTCGGTAGACCCCCTTGGCGACACCTATCGTTTCACGGTTGGCCAGGGTGCGTCGATCAACGTGTCGGTTCAGGCGGGATCGAGCGATTCATCTGCAAATTTTTCCGCCGCTCTAAGCGACGAGCCTTATGGCGGATACGGCGATGCGGATGTCTATGCGTCTAACTCTGGGAAGGGCACCGTCGCGCTCCCGACTGTCACTGGAGACCGCAGCCACTATTATTTTGTCACCATCACCGGGGCGGAAGTTGGTTCAGGTACGGGCGTCCAATTGCCGTATACGGTGACCATCACAACAAGTTCCGGCGAGCCCCAGCCCGATCTTGTGCTGCGCACGGGAGCATAGCGTCCGGCGTCACGGGGTTCGCAACGGAATGCAGACCGCATTACGGCAGGACAGTGGCGGCACGACATTCAGAAACCGCGCCGATGGAGCGCGTAAATTCACGTGCGGTCCCACATGCGTAGGCGGCCCTTTGCACTGAGAAAACTCACGTAGACAAAAAGACCGAGGATGCCCGTGCACGAGAGGATCAGAGCGGAGGGCTCCGGCACAGCGGTCAGGTCGTAAACGATCCCTTGGCCGCTGGGTGAGAACGCCATCGTACCGGCCTGAGGAATGGTGTAGTTTACTAGGTACCCGTCTGCAACCGCCGCGTAAGACGGAACCGCCGCGTTAATCAGCGCCGCCAATTCGCTCGCCAGTTCGGCGCCCGTCGTGCCGATCCCGGCAGTGAACGACACATTCAGACCGGCGGGGCCAGTGAAGGAGAAGCTGCCTGGGGATGTTAGCGAGTCGCCATCCTCAGGTCCAAAACTGGCCGTCCCCTTTAGGGCAGGGGTAACATCTTCAGTTGATATTGTCAGGTAATCGGGCGACCAGGCTGCTCCGGGCGTAGGATTATCCACTGAAATACCGACCCGACCGGGGAACGTCACGGTGTCGTCCGTTAGCACCGCGCCATGTCCGAAGGCTTTGTTGTAATCCATCTCAATTATCGTGGCAGCCGCTAATGCGCTGCTGTTCGCCGGGATCGTTACCGTCCGTGGCTTGTCAGAATCAACGAAGTATTCCAACATGATCGGCGTCGGAGGACTTGGCTGATCGATCGTGACACCCGGTGGTTGTGCTGCTGCTGGTCTTGCCAGCGTCGACAGCGACGCCGCAACGATCGAGCCCACGATAATGAGGCGAAAACCTTGTCTCTTGATTCCCGCCATTGATTTGCCCGAATCTCGCGCGGTCATGGTGCGTGCCTCCCTTTGATGTCTTCCGCTGAATTCGCTCGCCGGAATCCTGCCCGGCGACGCCGGCTTTGCGAGGGAACCTAGAACCGGCCAATGAAGTGCTGATAACGTGATCCGTCATTAAGCCAGTGTTAAAGCGTGCCTTGGGCGTACGATCATCGTAGCCGCGTCGGGTTGGCGGTGCAAGGGTGGGCGAGCGGCTCTTGGGGGACGGAGAGAGTGCCCAAGCCGAGGCCGCCTGATGGCCGCCCGCGGTTGGCTGGTGTCCGGGGCTACCGTCAAGGGCAGGAGTAGACGCTCGCCGCGCAGCTTGGCTCGGACCACCTTAATCCGCTCATGATAAGCCGATGTTCTCGATCGTACCGGTTCATAGGGCGGGATAGCTGAAATCAAGCGGCTTTGAACCTTGGTGGAGTCGCTGGCGAGAGGGAGGGGATCGCTTGGCCGCTTCGAGCCGCCGCGAAACAGGATGTGAGGTAGTCCAGCACGTTCCGCCCCTGTTGGCGGCACGTGGCCACCACCGTCAACATTCGTTCCACGAACCGGCTTCCCTGCGCGCTGTCGGTACCCCCGCGGATCCGACGCCAGATCACCGCGTGCCGTACCGCCCGCTCCGCCGCATTGTTGGTCGGCGCCACTCCCGGAACCCGCGCGAAGGTCCACAGGCTCTCCTCGACGCGCAGGATCTCGGCGCAGGTCCCCCGCGTTCGCGGGCACTCGCAGCGCACTCCGTCTTCCAGCGCCGCTTTGACTTCGCGCCTCAACCGGACCATCGCCGTGCGGAACTGCCCCCAGTCCACTTTCTCGGCCGCGTAGCGATGCCACCACCGGAACAGCCGGTCCGACCGTCGCAACAGCGCCTTGCCGATCGCTTCGGCGTCGCCGCCTCGGTCGATCATCGCCTGGAAATCGCGGCGGAGATGACTCCAGCAGATCGGTCGGTTGGCCCCGACGATCCAGTCATAGGAGCCCAACCGGTCGGTCACCGCGATCGAGCCCTCTTGGGTCCCCAGCACGGCCTGGGCCACCTGGGCATTACGGTTGCGGGCGATCGTGAAGACCGTGATCAGCCCGGCGACCGTCGCCCACAGCCAGACCTTGCCCCGCTCCTGACGCCACGAGGTCTCATCGGCGTGGATCACCCCCGCCGTGTGGACCGCGGTGGCCAATTCGTTGTAGGGGGCCTCCAACACCCCAGCCGACTGCCGCTCCAGCTTGCTGATCATCCCGGTGGAGATCGACAGCCCGAACAGGTCGCTGGCCAGTTGCTGGATCTGCCGCTTGCTCAGGCGGTAGGCCCCAGCCAAGGTGGCCAAGGTGGCCTGCAAGTCGGGGCCAAAGCTGACCGTGGGAACGCCCTCGGGCAGGGTGCCGCAGGTGGTCTCCCCACAATCCGGGCACGCCAGGCGATGCAACCGGTATTCGTCGACCAGGGGCTCGATCTTGGGCAGTTCGGCGACCTGATGAATCCGGGGATTGGGGTCCTCACCGAGCAGCGCATGCCCACAGCGCCGACAGGCGCAGGGCTTGCAGTCCTGGGAGGAGCGGAGTTTCTCGGGAGGGACCAAGGCGCGAAACGCCTTGCGATGGCCGGGCTGCCCACCCCGTTTTCGCGGAGAGGGCGGAGTCGGTGGCTTTCGCTTCAGGCCGATCGGGTCGGACGAAGGCGGCTTGGACGAGTTGGTGGAATTGAGTTGGAGCCGGGCTTGGAGATCGCGCACCGTGGCCTCCAACTCGGCAATCCGATCCTCCAGCGATTTCCAGGCATCCCGAAGGGCAGCCTGGGCGTCCGCCGGTATGGTGTTCCAGAGGGGTTCAGGGATCGGAGGCTGCGGGTTCATATACAGTAATACGAACTGACTGTACAAAAGGTTCGAGGGGTGTGAACGGATACCTCCCGCTCCGCCAGAGCCACGTAAAGACAATCATAAACTCCGATGCGTTCCGGGGAGGCGATGTCGGGTGCCCTCTTGAGCAAGGGCAGATATGTATGCAGTTATGGTGGCGTCGAGAGGACGTTCGTCAACAGCCGGTCCGCGTCCCCCTGGGGAATAATTCGACACTTCTCGCCGAACACCACTCGGTTCATGAACCGACGAGCGGGATTCCGCGGCAACCCTTACGCCAAAGGCGTTAAGAGCAAAGCCCAGGTTCGCCGCAGGCGCACCCTGGGTCGGGAACTTCCTCCCCAGGCGAACCGGAGCGTCGGGCTGGGGAAACCCCGTTGGGGTGCGCCGGAGGAGAGGGAAACCGGAACTCGGTGGCGACTCGACGTTCCCAGGGTGCGCCTGCGGCGACCCTGGGCTTTGCTGTGCAACGCCGTTGGCGTAGAGAACTCTGTCGAACCGAGGTGGTGATGAGCGAGGAGTGTCAATAATTCCCCGTCGCTCCGCTTTCGCAAGGGCGTGCGCGACCTCCACAGGAAACACATCGGGAGCGAGTAATTCGTGAACCTGGTTCTGATACTCGCTTCTCAGCCGCCGCGCCTTGTCCGAGTCGGCCTCGGTCAGCACCCATTCCAGTCCGATGTTGCTGTCCAGGACGTATCTCATGCTTCGTCACGAACTTCGCGGATCAGATCCACGGCCACGTTCAGGATGCCGTGTTTTCTCTGGATGTCTTCGGCGATCTTCTCCGTCTGCGCTTGCACGCGCGCCGCAAACGCCGGGGCTTTCTGGCCCGTCATGATCAGGTGAAGCGCGTATTCCAGGTCCGTTCGCGTATTCGATGGATGGTTCGTGGTCGTCATGGTAGTCCTCCCGAGATCATCCTATCGGAGAATGGTTTGGCCGGGTAGGCCGGTGGTATAGAGCTCGGAAACGATTGGGGCGTAGATCAAAGGGGGTAGACAGGAGACGCTCGGGGACGGACGAGAAAACGGAGACAGCACACATATCGGCTGGGTGGGCTGGGAGTGTGCTGTGTCCCTCGTCCGACCTCCCCTCTATAGACTGAGCGGCCCTGCGTAGGCAGGGCGTGCCGAGCGGTTGCCGACCAGGCGATGGAGAAGTCTGGTCAGGGCTTCTTGCACTGGCTTGTGGACACGGGCGCCGAATCGGTAATCTTCCGAGAGAGTGGACGAATCCCCTCATGATCCGAATCTTGCCCACGGGAGTCGATCCGATGCTCTCCGCGTTGATCGCTTCGGTTCTCGTCGCCCCGGCCCCGCTAGCCAAGGCTTCGGCGCCGGGAATGCCCGCAGTGAAGGCCGCTGTCCAGGCCGATGTCAACCCCGCGGCGGAGTTGCCGAAGCCGGGGGACAGGGTCAAGGTCCGGGCGCCGAACGGCCGGATCGACGATCTCGACGGCCGTGTTCCCGCCTTCCGCGACGAGGCCGCCTATCGCGAGTTCCTTGACGCCGCCGGGGAAAGGGACGCGTCTCACATCCGGGCGCTGTGGCACGACAATATGGAAGCGATCGCGAATGGGACGGAGGTCGAGGTCGTCGAGGTTTCCGGGGGGCTCGCCCGGATCAAGTTCCTTGACGCGGTCTACGCGGAGAGATTCCCGCAACCCCGCTGGATTCCCGCCCCATACCTCGCGGACCACGACGGGCCGAATCCCGAGTTGGGCCGATCCCCCGCCCTTGCGATCCGGCACGAATTCGCCGATCCTACCCCCGGAAAGCTCGGATCGCTGAGCACGGGCGATCACGCCCCGACGCTGGTCGCGGAGGATGACTTCGCGTTCCGGGAATTGCTCAAATCGATGGAGGCCAAGGATTACGCCGCGAGGGATGAGCTGATCGCCAGCGGCCGGGTCGCCAGCCTCGAGTGGATGACCGGGGTGCGGGTCGTGAAACGCCACGAGATCGACGATCGCGACGTCGCGGAACTGCGGATCGTCGAAGGCCCCTGGAAAGGCCGGATCGGCTGGACGCTGGCCAAGTTCGTCAGGATCCCGGTCTCAAGCCTGGAAATCGCGCTGCCACGAATTATTCCGGGGCCGACCCTGCGCGAGGCGGCCCGCAAGCCGGCGCCGAAGTCGAACCGGGCGACCATGCTGCTGCGCGTCGCGCGGAACCTGGAGAAGTCGGACAAGCCTGACGCGTCGATTGTCCGGTATCGCAGGATCGCCAGGGAGTTTCCGGGGACGACGGAGGCCAGGACGGCGACCGATCGAATCCAGGCCCTCGGTGGCCCATGATCGAGTGGCCCTCAGCGGCGGACCGGGCCGGGATCGCCGCATTACGAGCGGAGCCTGCCCGTGGCGAGGCGGCGGCTCTAACAGGTGTTCGACGTTCATCGATATGAATGCGGCGGGGAACGGAGCGAGACACGTTGCCTCTTGTGGGGTAATCGGTGGAGGATCGCCGCCGTCCGGCACCATGCCGGCGCATTCTCCTGGTCCACGGCGCGTCGCGACGAGCTGCGCGGCGATTGCGGGAGCGATTTCCGATTCTCGCCGCCCGAGCCGACACGGTTTTTTGGGGACACAGCGCGAGCGGACGACGCTGAGAGAATTAGGTATTCCGGCAAGGACGGTAGCGAAGCCGCCCTGCACGTGGCTTTTTCAGCGGGGGAGCATTACGGCCTCGCCACCGCGCTCGCAGCATGAAGGAGCTGTTTCAAAAGGGGGACAGGCACCTCGAAGACTCGGAGCCAGTCCCCGTTTTGAAACAGCCAGTAAGAAAGAAGGAGTTGGAGGCATGCCCCAACCGGTCGGATTGACGATCGACCTGCTCCTGGATTTAGGGCCGGAAACGCTCATCGGGGCGTTGATCCTGGCGGTCTTGATCGCCACGCTGACAGCATGTGTTTATTCGTGGCTGCGGCGGGGCAAGTCGGAAGCGACGACGATCCTGGTGGCCTTGATCATCGTGGCGAACCTGGCGTGTCTGACGGCGGGCGCCGGCTTCATCAGGTCGCGGTCTAGCTTCCTGCAAGTCAAGTCCAGATCCGATCAGACCGGTTCCCTCGGCGACGGCCAGGAGAATGAGCAAGGCGGCGAGCCCCGTTACGTCGGCCGGTCGGCCCCCCGGTGGCGACGCACGTCTCGCGCCGGGCGTAATCCCGCCAAGCGGGCTCCGAACAGCGAGGCGGCGCCGGTTTCTCCCGGGTAGTCAGCCTGGTACCGACACGCTTTTGGTAAGAGCGCCCAAAACGACCCAGCGGCGATGCCCTCGCCCTGGCGGCCGACTCGGAACATTGTGGCTCCGCCTGGTGGATGGCGCCGAGACCCACGGATCTCGACCGATCATGTGCCGCCCCGCTTCATGGCATATCGTATCAGCAAGACGCCCAAGATCGCGATCAGCAGAACAATCACGATCCTCGTTGTTGTCATGTCCCGCTCTCCGTCGAGGAATAATGCCGAGGCCGGACAGTTGATGACGGTGTCCACCTCGGCCGAAGGGGTCGAACGGCGTTCGGGCGGTCGCTGATTCGAAGGTTACAAGCCGCCATCAGGCCGGGCCGGCCGACACTCCCGCCTCGTCGATTCGCCGGACCCGTCCAGTGTGCCGCGCGGGAGGACATAGCAACGGCACACCAAGAGACCGGCCGGCAACCTAACGCGACCTTCGGCCGCAACCCCATCGGGATTCCCGATTCGCGATTCCAGATTCCCAACGGGGAATGATTCGGGAATCGGGAATGGCGAATCACGAATCGGGGTCCGCCGCCGGATCGACACGGACTAATGCTTCCGAAAGCCGACACTCTGTCCTGCGATTTCAACATTTCTCGATCCGGGCGCTCCTTTATTGCAACCATGCTTGCTGCGGTTCGGTGTCCCCGATAGAGTGCGGTTCGGGCATGGTCTCCACCTGGCTCTCTCAATACGAACTCCGAACATCGGAGGCCGAGAGCTGGGGCGTGGCCCCAGAAAGGTAGATCCACCTAGATGAGACATCTTTGCGCTATTGCAAGAACGAAGTCGCTGACTTGGGCGCTGGCAGCCCTCCTCGGACTCTGCTTCGGACCGGATGCCCGAGCGGGTCTGACCCTGGACATATCCTCTGACGTAGGGGCGAATGTCGAATTCAAGGGCTCGGGGACGGGGACAACCTTTGAATTCAATAACAATGGATCGGGTCAAGGTTTCGACATCACCTCCAGTAACGGGGTCGGTGATTCTGTCGGGCTTCACGGGACGATCGGCGGGACGTTCTCGTATACGAAGGCGTCGATCGTTACACTCGGTCCGTTGCAGATGGCGCCGGTCTCCACGAGCGGCGGCCTCCTCACGATCACGGATGGCGCCCTGCATTCGTTAACCGCAACGATCACCGGCGTGGACATAGACACGGTGGGGACGGGCGGGACGGTTGACGTGTCCGGGGCCATCAATCTGTCGAATGTCGTCTACACCGGCACAAACGCCGACCTGGTTGAGGTTCGCAACGACGCGAATTTCAGTGGTGGCGTCGTCTCGATCACATTCCAATTTCTCCCGGCAGAGAGCCTCACCCAACTCACTGCCAACCACTCTGACCAGAAGACCTCGTTTTCGGGGACGATCATGACCGCGTCCGTCCCCGAGCCTTCGAGCCTGTTGCTCGGCTGCACGGCCGCGCTGGGCCTGATCGGCTGCGGTTTGAGGCGACGAAGGGCTTCGGGTGCCTGAGCCTACCCGCTCAGCCCTACGGCCCAAGCCTGACTTATCGAGCGAAGAACCCCGAGCGGATCAGTCCGTTACCGCAGACTCCCGGGTCTGCGGTAACGGGCAACCGCCGGCTCCCTCCCTTCCTGCGAGCCCCGATGGCCCTTCGGCAGGAGCCGACGACATCCCGACCCTGGGTCACTGAATTCCTGCCGACCGCTTGAGACCGCGGGGAAACCGCTCAGAGTCGGTTCCAAGAGCCCCAGAGGGGCGACCGGACGTAGCCAGGGGCGTGAGCCCCTGGACGATCGACCGCGACCCCCTCGCCCTTCGTTCGAGCCCCGGAGGGGCGACAGACGTCCTCAGGGCCAGAGGGTGTCTGTCGCCCCTCCGGGGCTCCCCGGATCGGAGGAACTCCCCGCGTCCAGGGGCTCACGCCCCTGGCTACGTGCTTCCGCCCCCATCCGGGGGCTCAGGAGGGGACTTAGGGAACAGACTCTCAGTGGGCGAACGGGTCGGACGGGAAGTTGCGGTCGAGCAGGAGGTCGAACAATGCCGGGAAGCGGGCGCGGAGTGCGTCGAGTTGCTCGTCGTCCTCGATGCGCTGGCGCGTGGCCTCGCCCTGGGCGACGGCCCGGGCGAGGAGAGGCAGGGCGCGATCGGCGAGGGCGTCGCCCCGGTCTTCGGGGATCCGGGCGGCGGCGAACGGGTCGCGGCCCGGTCGCGCCAGGTGGTACGCCAGGATGCAGGCGGCCGCGTAGGGATGCTTCCCGTCGGCCAGCGTTTCGGCGGCCTGGATGGCCTCATCGATCCGGCCGAGGAGGATCAGGGTCCAGGCACGACTCTCGACGTCGTCCGGATCGCGGGGCGTCCGGGCGAGGAGCCCATCCCAGAGCTCCAGGGCCCGAGTCAGCTCCACGATGGCGCCCGAGCGCTGGCCCCGGGCCAGGAGGCTGCGGCCGAGGTGGGCGCCGGAATTGGCCAGGTCACGGGCGTAGAGCCCGTTATCGGGGGCGTGCGCGAACAACTCCGTGAGGATCCGCTGAGACTGCCGGTATCCCTGCTCGGCCAGATCCAGACGGCCGGTGTGCTCGAGGGCGTCGGCCATGTTGTGCTCGGCTGCCGCGATGCTGAAGCGATACTCGGGCGACTCAGGGCGTAGGCGGGCCGCCTCGGCGAAGAGGTCGCGGGCCCGGGTAATCTCCCGGGCCGCTTCGTCCGGTTCTCGAAGCCTCTTCTCGACATTTCCCAGCCACATGTGCGAGTTGGCCAGGTCGCGGAGATAGGCCGGGTTCGTCGGCTCGCGCCGCATCAGCACGTCCATCGCTTCGATCGCGCGCCGGTATTCCTCCCGTGCGGATTCGAGGCGGCTGTTATCGTAGAAGGCGGCAGCCAGGTTGTGGTGTGCCGCAGCCAGCAGGAAGCGGTATTCCGGGACGGTCGGGTAGTCGGCGGCGAGGTGCCCCAGGAGGTCGATCGCCCGACGGCTCGCCTCGATGGCCTCGGCGAGCCTCCCCAGTTGTCCCAGGGCCCTAGAGAGCCCCTGGAGCGAGTTGGCCTGGTCCCGGCGGTAGTGGACCACGTCCGGCGCAGGATTTGCGGAGCTCGTCCTGGAGCTGGACGGCGCGGCCCAGGTGCCCCGCGGCGGCGGCGTAGTCGGTCTGGAGCATATCCGCGAGCGCCTCGTTATGCTCGAGGGCGGACAACCGATATCGAAAAGACTCGTCGGGATCCGTCGCGATGAGCCGCTCCAGCGAGGAACGAGCCTGTCGGAAGGCCTTGCGGGCCTCATCGAAGCGGTTCAGGAAGGAAAGCTGGAGGGCCAGCCTGGAGTGCGCGTCGGCCTCCTGGACGTGGAAGGCACGGCGATCGCGGACCTCGACGGAAGCATCCCGCAGTGGGTCGAGTACGCGCCAGCGCGCGCCGCAGCTCGTCGACGGCCTCGGTCCGGCGACTCTCGTCGATGCAGACCTGGGCGCGGGCCTGGTGGACGGCTGCCAGTTCCCGGTCGCGCTCGGGTCCGACGGGGATCTGGCCCAGCAGGTCGGATGCCTTGACCAGGTCCTGGTGTGCCGGATCGCGCTGCCCGACCTCGCGATGGACGACGCCGGTAAAACGATATGCGCGGGCCGCCTGGAGGGCCACGCCCGGCTCATGGCCCGCGCGGGCGAGGAAGTCCTGGTAGAAGGCCAGGGCGTCCTCCAGGAGCCGCCGCCGGACCGGCTCGAAGTGGGGCAGGTTGACCAGATGCTTCTCGCTGACGCGCACCAGCATCGTCTCCACGGCATCCATCGCGCGGGCGAAGTTCGCCTCGGCCTCGTGGCGCGAGGCGTCGGCGGCACTTCGGGCACGCTGAGCGGCGTAGAGGTTGTCCACGGCTTCCCGCCTCGCGGCCTCCGTCTGGCGCTGCTTGTCCTGGAGCAGGATCAGGCCGACGGCCAGGCCGATGACCGAGCTGACCAGGAGCCAGGCCGAGGTGACAACCAAAGTGCGATGCCGCCGCGCCCAGCGACGGGCTCGCCTGGTCCACGGCTCGGCGTAGGCCGAGACCGGCTCGTCGGCGAGCCACCTCTCGAGGTCCTCGGCCAGCGCCGCGCCCTCGGGTAGCGATCCTCGGGCCGCCGGGCCATCGCTTTCAGGCAGATCGCCTCCAGGGGCCGGTCCAGCGTCGGGTCGATCAGCCGGGGCGGTCGGACCTCGCCCTGCTGCGCGGCACGCAGCACGGCGATGACGTCGTCCCCCTCGAACGGCGGGTGGCCGGTCAGGAGGCAGTACAGGGTCGCACCGAGGCTGTAGACGTCCGACCGCAGGCCAAGGCGATGGAGCTCCCCGGAGGCCTGCTCGGGGCTCATGTAGCCCGGAGTCCCCATCGCGCTGCCCGGCAGCGTCTCGGCCGACCCGCTGGCCGACGAGAGCGTCAGTGGCCGCTCGTCGCCGGGTACGTCGGGCTCGGTTCGACCCAGCGGCTTGGCCAGGCCCCAATCCACAACCAGCGTCTCGCCGTGTTTTCCCAGGATCACGTTGGCCGGCTTCAGGTCGCGGTGCAGGACCCCGCGGCTGTGCGCGTACTCGATGGCGTTGCAGACGTCCTGGAACCGTCGCAACAGCTTCCGCAGCTCCAGCGAGCGCCGCCCGATGTCGGTCTTCAGCGGCTCATCGGCATGGAAGTGCTCGATGGCTTCCTTCAGCGAATCGCCCTGGATGAACCGCATCGCGTAATAGGGCCGGCCATCCGCGTAGATCCCCAGGCCGTAGACGGGGACGATCCCGGGATGTTCCAGCCCGCCCGTGATCTCGGCCTCGATGAGGAACCGGGCGCGGCTGGTCGGGTCGTCGGCGTGACGGTCGAGGATCTGCTTGAGCGCGACCTCGCGGTGCAATTCCTGGTCCAGCGCGACGAAGACGGCGCCCAGGCCACCCCGGGCGTGGGCACGGAGGACGCGAAACCGTTCCCCCGGGGCGGCGAACATCGGGGCGGCGAATGTGAGGCCGCGGTCCGCGCCGTCTCCTTTGAGTACGGTCGATCGCGGGCTGTCGCCTGCAGCGGTGATCGTGGTATCATGCCCGGTGTCGTTCAGGGCCACGAGCTGGTCCCGGGTGCTCCCGTCCATCGGCATCGGCGCAAGGCTCCCTTCGACATCGCCGCCGTGGAGCCTGAGATTCTCGACGAGCACGCTCTCGATCAAGGCGCGGTGGCTGGCGTCGAGAGCGCCCTGCACGACGAGCGTCTCGGCCACCGAGCCGGACTTGCCCCTGGCGATGGCGCGCAGGGCATCGATCAGGACCGACTGGTCGATCAGTCCGTTCTGATAGGCCAGCAGGCCGAAGAGCAGGCAGCGCCAGATGTCCGGCAGGGTCTCCGCCGCGACGGGTCCTCCGCCGGGCTGCTCCGTTGCGAGCCGCTCGAGGACGTCGATCGGCAGATGCTGACGATCGGTTGACTTCTCGGTGCTCATGATCGGGCCGTTTCCTTGTCAGTCCAGGTCCGAGGATCCCTTCGACCTCACCGGCCTGGTCGTGCGGATGGCCGCATACGAACGAGGATATTGAGACCCCTGAGATCGGGACGTCCGATACGTCCGTTCTTCCTTCCCTGAGTGCGTTCGGCGATCGAGTGCGTCACGACCTCATTGATAAGAACCACAAGTTCGAGAAACCGAACGGGGTCGCAGCATTTTTCAAGATTTCTGTGAAACACCAGCGAACCTGCAAGCTTGAGTGATGAATCGACGTCAGGAATCTGACAGAGCGGGATTTGTTGCCTGATCCCCTAGCGAACTCGATGCGGCTACCTCCGTTGGGCCCTCGATCAGGTCTTCCGCAGCACGAGTCCCAGGGTTTCACCCTGGGCTAGGTTCCCGCGGCCCTTCAGGCCGCAGAACATCGGCTGACAGAGCGTGCGCAACCCATCTGTTGGATCGGGCATCTTGATACCCTCCTAAAAACGTAAGTTGTTGAGATCTCCTGCCCGCAGTTGCCGGAACCGGGCCAGGGTCTCGGGAGTGTCGGGAAACAGGTAAGTCCTTCTCTCGAAATTGATGTCAATTTGAATTGTTCCATTGTGGATTCGATCATAGATCCAGTGTCGTGGGATATTCAGCTTCATGGCCACCTGTGGGACTGTCAAGAAGCCGGGGATCTGGCGTGGGTGCGATTGATGGCGGTCGCGCATCAGACCGTGGCTCAGGCGAAGGAGCTGAACCGTGCTGGGCAGAACGGTTCGGCCCCTGGGCGAACGGAAGCCATCTTGGGTCAACTGGCCGGCGATCTCCTCATCGGTCTTCCCTTCCCGCGCCAGCCGCAGGATCGTGTCCTCCATCTCTCGGCTGCCTGAGAGTCGGGCCAAGGCGCCCACCGTGACTGCGAGGTCGGCCTCCGACACGTCACCCCCCTTCCAGACGACGCGACAGTGGACCGTGTCCGGGACCCTCCGATCAACGACGACCTTGTCGATCAGGCATCGCAATAGCGCCTTCTTCTGCTCCTGTGAGAAGCGGTTGGCCTCCCACCATTCCGGGATCGTCCGCCCGGCGTCACTCAGCGCCTGGCGTGTCGCGCTGTCGAGTCGAGCCCAGGTCGCTGGCTGCGGCTCTTCTCGTGCCCGCGCCTCTTCGGCCTGCTTGAGTTCCCGTAAGGCGATCTCCCAACGCTTCTCGAGTTCCGCCGTCACCAGCCGGTTGTCTGGATCGGACTTCTGGAACTGGCGTTCGGCCAGTCGCGCCTGGTAACGAAGTCGTTCCAACTCTTGCTGCCGTGCCCGATGGATCTGTTCGTGTTCCTCCGAGAGAGACCCCAGGACGCGCTCGTAGATGTCGAGCTCCGCAGGCGCCAAGGCGGCGAAGAAGACTTGCACGACATGGTCGTCGATCGGGTCCGCGGGGAGGTACTGGCAAACCGGGACCTGATGTTGTTGGCGCAAATAATTGCAGATATAGTGAGTTTTCGGTTTGTACTGCACGACCATCTGGTGGCCGCACTCGCCGCAGTAGACAATGCCGTGCAACAAGGCTTTTCCCGGCCGGGGAACGCCTCGGGTCCGATTGCGATCATACTCGCTGTAATTGTCGCGGATCATGGCCTGGATTTTCTCATAAGTGGCCCAGTCGATGTAGGCCGGATACTTGTCCGGAATGCGGATTCGCCACCCGGCCATCGGCTGGAGTTTCTGCACGGCCGGCTGGTTGGGACCGGTTCGGACCGAGCGGGTGCGCCCGTAGACAAATGCGCCCGCGTAGGCGGGATTCTTCAGGGTCGAGCCCAGACCGGCGACCGAGGGCCTCTTCCAGGCGACGTCGCCGAAGGAGTCGCGTCGAGGAATGAGCAAGTTTCGCTCTTTGAAGTACCGGACGACTTTGGCAATGGACCGCAGGCGGAGGAACGTGGCGAAGACCAGATCGATGCGTCCCTGGACCTCGCGATCCGGATGCTTGGTGACGCGTCCCAGCGGATCACGGATGAGGCCGGTCGGCAGAGTCAGTGCCAGTTCCCCGCGTTGGGCCTTCTTGAGCACGCCATCGATCAGCCGACCCCGGAGGGTATGGAGCTCCAGCTCGGAGATCTGGCCTTTGAGCCCGAGCAGAAGGCGACCGTTGGGAGTGGAGGGATCGTAGATCCCATCGCGGTCGCCGATGAGGCAATGACGGTAGCCGCAAAGATCGAGCAGTTGATACCACTCGGTGCAGTTTCGTGACAGACGGGTGACATCGTAGGAGAAGATGATGCCGACCTGGCCGAGTGTGACCCGAGTGATGAGTTCCTTCAACCCCTCGCGTCCCACGACGGTGCTGCCGGTCTTTCCCAGGTCGGCATCGATGATCTCGACGTCCTGGGGATCCCAGCCGCACTCACAGGCGCGTTGCCTGAGATCGTACTGGAGCCGTTGGCTCTCCAGATTGTTCAGGACCTGATGAGGGCTGGACTGTCGGATGTAGATCAGGGCCTGGCGGCCCCGGTGGAAAGCCGTTACGAGTTCTGAGATATTCATGAATAACCTCCGCGCAGATCGCTGAGATGTCGTCGATGGCTTGCTGTTTCACGGTCTTGGGGAGCTTCGACCAGACGTCTTGGGGCAGGGACACGGCGTTTCATCCTCCTGGATCAGGGAAAGGAGCTCACGGATGGCGTCCGGAGTCCATTTTGTCCCGGGAAGGGTGATCTGGCTTACCATCGCGCTGGTCGAGGCGACGGGGATGCGGAGCTGCATCCCGTCGCGATAGGCGACGAGTACATGGCCGGAGCCGTGGGGTGGTCGGGAGATCGAGACGACGGCAAAACGCCGGCGGAAGAGGGGGTGAGTCGGATCCGTCACCTCAATCTCTTCGGGAAGGGATTGAGGCGGGTTGTGGAACGGGGCATCATGAAAGGGTCTCGTTCTACGCTCTAGGCCAAGCTGCCACGCGCCAGGGCGGGTTTGGCCAAATATCCATCGAAATTCACATGGTTCTTCTCATGATGACTGGTTGTCAGGCCGGAGTGAACGTCATCGTCGTTTGACCGGAGACGTAGAAGGGCGGCGCTGAAGGACGGGACCTGGGTAATCGTCAGCTCGCCGGTACCGCCTCGGAACGCCGTGTCGCCGCCTCTCGCTCGAGCAACTTTGTAGGTGTAATTTCCCGGCGTGGTCGACTGGTAGACATTGACCGTCATCGAGCCGCCGTTGTTGTGCATGAGGAGCTGGCCGATCAGCCGGTGCGGCCGAGCGCCACCGCGTGGAATCAGTGTGCCGTGCAGACGTGTCGATCCAACGCCGTTTAAGGTGCCGGAGGTCGCATAACTCAGAATATGCGAGAAGCCGGGCACGTTCACGTTGCTGTAGGACCCCTGCAACGTACCGCTGAATGGAGTGGCCTGAGCAACGATCGGAGCGACCGCCACGTGGGGCGCGACGTGATGCATCACGGAGCCCGTCGAGAGCAGAGTCTTGCCTTCGAGTGATTCAACCCGCAGTTGCGCACGTCGATAATTCTTGGTATATGTTCGCATGGTAATGTACAGCTTTCACTTGAGATGGGTCACCGCTCGCCCGTCCCTGCCTACACTCGCGCATGGGTCGAGTGAGCATGCATACCACCGATCTGAGAAGCCCTGTGGAAACATTCTAGCAAGGACCATGCCGATCACGGCTCGGACGCTCGCTGGCGGTGGTGCAGCAGGTATGGTTATACCGAACGCTCGCCATGGATTCAGGGGCGGTGATTTCTCGATGCAACAGCGCGTTCACTTCGGGAAACAGGGTCCGCCGCGCATCACTCGGGCGATGCGCGGCCGACCCGTCTTCGCGCAAAAGCTCGTTGCTACTCCCGTCAAGAGAGCGCACCAACCGGTGTGGCGCCGGGGCAAGGTCACGAGAAAGTGGTCAGCCCTTCCGTGCGCGATATGACCGACAACCGCCGGCTATCGGGATCGTCCTCGTCCCAGGGTTCGTCGCGACCCGGCGAGACGACGAGCAGCCAAATATCTATGGCGTAGCCTAGAACCGATTTCAGAGATCACCCCGAAATCGGGCGACGGCCTCGGGTCGATCCTCGCCGGGGCATCCTTCGGAAGGCCAAATCGCCGCGCTCGATGCGGGGCCACTCTCGAGATGGCTGCTCGCTCACGGGCGCGGCACGATCCGCGAAGCGACTTGTTGCCAGGCACTCGGTCATAAGAGATAATCCGAATACCCCTGCGGGCAGCGATTTGCGCGGGTGGCGGCCCATGGGACGCCCCCCTCCAGACCACGGGCGAGCGATACCAAACGATGTCCGAGAACGAAGAACGACTGCTGGAAATCTTCAAGGAACGGTCCTTCAAACGCGGCACGTTTCGGCTGGCATCCGGGGCGACCAGCGATTATTACATCGATGGAAGGATGACCGCGGTCCACTCCGAGGGCGCCTACCTGATCGGTGAAGTGCTGTACGAACGGACCAAGGACCTGGACGTCGACGCGATCGGCGGACTCCAGGTCGGGGCCGTGCCCCTGACGGCGGCGGCCGTCATCAGTTACCATCGCCACGGGCGCCCGATGGAAGGCTTCTGGGTTCGTGAGGAGATCAAGGCACACGGCACTCAGAAGCAGGTCGAGGGCGGGCTCAAGAAGGGTGACCGCGTCGTCATCGTGGATGACGTTTTCACCAAGGGCGGCTCGGCCCTGAAGGCGGTCGAGGCCGCCCGGGAGCTGGGTTGCGAGGTCGTCCTGGTGCTGGCGTTGGTGGACCGACTACAAGGGGCCGCGGACCTCTTCCGGAAGAACGGGATCGAGAATTACCGGGCCGTCTTCACGATCCGGGACTTCGGAGTCGACACCGATGCCGGTCGCGCGACGGAACCAACACCTGGTTAGTGCGCGCCTGTTGCCGGTTCCGAGACAATCCGCAGGGGATTCCGACTGCCGCATTCAGCCGTTTTGTCGGCGACGTTCTGCCGGCCCTGAACGCGGTCCAGGCCGTGAGACATGGACAAGCAACTCCTTATCACCTACGGCATCCCAGCCCTCGGCGGCCTGCTGGCGCTTCTGCTGTTCTTCTTCTGCCTGCTTGCCGGCCGGCGGCAACGCCTGGTTTCCGACGTACCGACCTCCAAGACCACCGGCGTCTTCATCGGGCTGGTCGAGCTGAAAGGCACGGCCGAGGCCGAAGAGCCCCTCGTCAGTTTCCTCGCCGAGACAGGCTGCGTCTCTTATCATTGGCAGGTGGACGAGCACTGGTTGCGGACTGTCGTGGAAACCTACAGGGACAGCGAAGGTCGTATGCAGACGCGCACCCGGATCGAAACCGGCTGGACCACCGTCGCACAGGGCGGAGAGCGAATCGCGTTCTACCTGCAGGACGACTGCGGCGTGATCCGCATCCAGCCGGACCAAGCCAAGGTGGAATCGCGGACCGTGTTCGATCATAGCTGCGGCCCCGGCGATGACCTGTACTACGGCAAGGGCCCGTCCGGAGCCGTTGCCAACTCCACCTACCGCCGCCGGTTTGTCGAGTCCGCGATCCCCCTCCATGCCCCGCTCTACGTCGTCGGCCAGGCCCGCGAGCGGGCCGATGTGGTGGCGCCCGAGATCGCCCACGATCCCCGGGCGGAGATGTTCCTGATCTCCACGCGCTCCGAGGACGAGGTGCGGCGCGGCCTGGCCTGGCAGTTCTGGCTTTGCGGAGTTCTTGCCGTAGGACTCGGCCTCGGCGGATTCATCATCCCCGACGCGACCCAACACCATCCCTTGAACGAATCCGTGCCGAAGTATGTCCTTGTCGGGGTGGTCCTTGCCCTCTCATGGTTCCTCGGTTGGATCGGCATGGTCTACAACAGCTTGATCGCCCTGCGACAAAGGGTTCAGCAGGCGTGGTCGAATGTGGATGTGCAACTGAAGCGGCGCCATGACCTGATCCCCAATCTTGTCGAGATCGTCAAGGGCATGCGCGACTACGAAAGGACCGTGCAAACCGAGCTGGCCCGGCTTCGCGCACAATTGAAGGCCACGCCGCCGGGCGAACCCGGGCCCGATCCGCAAGCGGCGACCGAGCTGGTCGGCGCCATCGTGGAGCGCTATCCCGAGCTCGAGGCCAATCGTTCCTTCAGCCACCTGCACCAGAACCTGGTGGATACGGAACAGCGCATCGCGCTGGCGCGGAGTTATTTCAATGACATCGCGACGTTCTACAATAACCGGCTGCAAAGGATCCCCGATTGTTTCATCGCGGCGCTGGGCGCCGCGAAGCCGCAGGCCCTGATGACGGCCGACGACTTCGAGCGAGCCCCGGTGGTCGTCGACCTCGCGGCATAGCCGGGTCGAGGTCCTCGCGGTCGCGACTGCCCGTCACGGCCCCGGTCGCGAGGGTCCAGAGGAATCACCGGAGGCCGGCGCCGGTGCCCGCAAGCCGGGCAAAGCCTCGGCGCGGATGGTCACGTCTTCCAGGAGGATCTCGAGCGCGTGGTCCGACACCCCGGTGTCGGCTCCCAGGCGGACCAGCGTGAGGTCCTCCGGCCCGAGCTCGACGGTGCGCAGGACGCGAAAGGGCCGTGGGCCATCGGCGAAGGAGGTGGTCACCTTCGATCCGACGCGCTCCATCCGGAGCTTTCCGGATTGGGACTTGGCCGGCGCTCGCCTCACGTTATACTTGCGGGCCTCCGAAGGCCCGGAGATCCGGGTCGAGGTGAATCGCTCCCCCTCCCTGGGGATGATGCCACGCTCGATCGTCACCGCCTCGTCCGTCGGCGTATCGGTCTCGACCCAGAGGGCCGCCGCGAGCCCGTAGCCTCGGGTGGGCTCGTCGGCCTTGACGATCGTACAAGATACGGTGATCTCGAAGTCGCCGTGGACCTGGAAGCGGGGGGCGACACCCATGGCTTCGGGATTCTTGAGGCCGGAGGGGATGAGGATACGGAGGCCGCCGCGCCCGGGCCGGACGAACCGCTCGGCATACCCGCCCACCCGCCTCAGGTTCCGGGTGTCGAGCGTGCCGTCCCGGAAGTCCTGGTGGAACTCGGCCGCCAGACGCGGTTTGTCGGGCCCTTGCGTCGATCCCGCCTGGGTCGCCCCGCCCGCCTCGGCCGGCCGATGCAGCCGGCCCGGTCCCAGGATGATGATCGACACCATCGCGAGGCGAATGCACCGCCCGACCACGCCGGGCCCCAGGAATCGGCTCGAGAACCCGCACCGCCGGCTCGATAGGATCGGCCAGGTCACTCGTGACGCTGTCATGGACCCACCTCCAGCACGTGCGTTTGCAACTCAATGAAAAGACCAATCATCGCCGAGACGATTGCCGCCGCGATTGTACCGCGCGGCGTCAGGCCATGGTGCCGGCTGCCTTATTGACGCTATCATCGACGCCGGGCCGGGGGCCGAATCTACGGCCTGATGGCCGACCTTGCAACCGCGACGAGTCCTCGTCTGATCATCCCGGCACACGACCCGGAAGTGTTCGTCCGGTTCCCGAAGCCGGGGAATGGCGAAGCGCTCCTGTACCCGAGTCGTTGAGGCTGTTCACAGTATAGCTGGACAGGAGCGTCCGTCCTTCGAGCGACTCGACCGTCCATTCCCGACGTGTCCGGCGCGAAGGCCGGCACTCGAACCGACCGCCGGTGCGCGGTCCAAATCATCCATTCCCCATTCATTGAGTGATGAGAGCCGATGGGTAAAGAAAATGGCCGGCGGTGTGCTCTACCAGCACATCGTGGGCCATTCTTGGCTCGAGATCGTCCAGGGGCTGACACCACTGGCTACGTCCGGTTGCCCGCCGGAGGTTTGGGAACCGACTCTGAATCGATTCTTTCACAGCCTCCCGGCTCATCTTCCCGGTCGCGGTTCCGCGCCGCGGCCTCAAGCCGGTCTCAAAACCACTCCATGCAGGGAATAAGATCGATCGTCCGGCGAATACTCGCAGAGATTCCGCGATGGCGCTGTCCCATTCTCCGGAACGTCTCGCCCGGGGCGGCCGAGGGTCGCGGATGGCGAGAATGGTCCGGCGCGCTCCGTGTGGTCGCGTCGAATTCTGTCCGATTATCACCAGGATCAAGGCACTTGCAATCAGGAGAGGAGTTCGGTCATGAGGATTCGCCGCGGGGGTGCGGGTCTGTTGGGGGTCGTGGGAGCCGGGTTTGTGGCGATGGTCTTTTCCCAGGCGGCTCAGGCCCAGGTCAAGCTGGAGTACAAGTATCCCGAGGGGCAGAAGCTCACCTACAAGACCACGACGAAGATGCAGCAAGTCATGACGATCATGGGCCAGGAGATTCCGACGGACATCGACTCGACTACGGTCGATTCGCAGGCGGTCGGCAAGCGGCGGGATGACTCCACCCTGCCGGTGGTCCATAAGCCCGAATCCATGCGCCTGAAGTTGACGGCCCCGGGCATTGATATCGCCTACGATTCGAGCGACCCCAACGCCAAGATCGAGAACGCTCAGGTCGACTTCCTCAACGATGTATTCAAGCTGGCCGGCGAGGCCGTGTACACGATCGTGCTGGACGGCCAGAACAAGTTCAAGGCGATCGAGGGGACCGAGAAGGTCATGGAGAAGGCCGAGAAGCTCGATGAGCGGGCCAAGGCCGCCATCCGCAGCGAGCTACACCCCGATAAGCTCAAGAGGAATTTCGAGCAGTCCACCCGGAACCTCCCGGATGTCCTGACCCGGCCCGGCGATACCTGGGACCGGAACGAAAACATCGACATCGGGGGCGGCCAGACCCTCACATTCCGCAAGAAGTATGAGTATGCGGGACCCGAGAAGAAAGGCGACAAGGCCCTCGAGAAGATCACCAGCAAGGCGATCGAGGTCAAATACAACATGGATGCCGACACCCCGTCGCCGCTCAAGGTGACCAAGAGCGACCTGAAGATCGAGTCCTCCGGCGAGACGATGCTCTTCGACCGCGAGGCCGGTTGCGTGGTCGAGTCCCAGGGTAAGACCCAGATCAAGGGGAGCATGACCTTCTCCATCAACGGGATGGAGATCCCCGGCGAGCTCGACCTGACCATCGACGTGAAGATCGAGAAACAGCCGGCGGCGAAGTGAGCCGCTATCGTTTCGGGAAGGATGAAGGATGAAGGATGAAGGATGAATAAATCCGGTCCTGACTCATCCTTCATCCTTTCCTCGAAGCCTTTCCCCCCGACGCCTTTCGCAGGGTGCCGGCTCGCGATATCATGATCGTAAGCCAAGGAGATCGATCATGACGCTACATCGTGCCGGTCGCATGGGAGCGGCGGTTGCCGCCGTCGCCTGCCTGACGCTCTTCGGGGCGCAAACTCGCCCGGGCCCAGGTCAGGCTCCAGTACAAGTTCCCCGAGGGGAAGACGCTCCGGTATCGGACGAACTGGACCGCGTTCCAGACCGTGACGAACATGGGACAGGAGCTCCAGAGCCGGGAGAACAAGACGGTTCTCTGGACGCAATCGATCGGCAAGCGGCGGGGGGATTCCACCCTGCCGGTCGAGGTGAAGGTCGAATCGCTCCGCGTCGAGCTGAGGATCCAGGGCGGCATCGATCTGAAATTCGACTCGAAGAAGCCCGACGCCAAGATCGACGACCCCGATCTCGCCCTCCTGATGGCTCCCTACAAGGTGGAGAGCGCGGCGAGCTATTCGGTCGTGCTCGACAAGGAGGACAAGGTCAAGGCGATCGAAGGCATCGAGAAGCTCCGGGAGCAGGCGAGCAAACTCGACGCGATCGCGCGGGAGCAGATCCGCGGCCGGATCGAGGCCGACCGGCTCAAGGCCCAGTTCGAGCAGGAGCACCGGAACCTCCCCGATGCCCCGGCCAAGCCCGGCGAGTCGTGGGAGCGGACCGAGGTCGTCGACTACGGCGGCCAGCCGCTGAGCTTCCGCAAGAAATACGAGTACACCGGCACCGAGAAGCGCGGCAAGCAGACGCTCGATAAGATCACCAGCAAGGTGCTCGAGGTCACATGCCTGCCGCCCGATTCCGAATGCCGCGTCGCCGCTGAAGGTGACCAAGAGCACCCTCAAGGTCGAGTCCTCCGAGGGGACGATCGTCTTCGACCGCGAAGCCGGTTGCGTGGTCGAGGCCCGGGAACGGACCAAGATCAAGGGGACCATCACCTCCTCGGGCGCCGGCACGGACACCTCCAGCCCGATCGACCTGACCTTGCAGATCAACATCCAGCTCCAGGCCGCGGGCTCGTGATCCGAGACCTCGGAGTGACTTACGGAGGTGGATTCTGACTGGGTCGAATCCCCGCGGAGGGAAGGAGATCGCCGTCGCTTCGACGAAGCGTCCTGATCACGCGCCGGTGGGTTCATCCCGGCACTCGCTTGTCCGTCGAGAAACGCCGGAGAATCCGTCGCCACGCGAGCCCGAGGAGTCCCACGATCAGCCCCGACACCATCAGGATTCCGTTCGACGGTTCCGGGACGCTCGCGCCGCCGACATTCCCGTAGGTCCCGCCTCCCGGTCCGACCCCGCCCGGACCGGCTCCCGGGTCGTCAGACACCGCACTGCGGGAGGCCGGAAGGTCGATCGGCAGGAGAGGAAGCGAATGCTCAAGGCCGATCGCGTAGGCGTCCAGAATCTTCCACAGGCTGTTGTGCCAGTATTCGAACCGCTGCTCGTGGGCCTCCCAGCGCGCGATGAGCCGGTCCATCATCTCTGGATTAGTGAACATGTGAGCATAGAATGGGTGCGTGTGCTCGAACCACTCCGGATGCCGGCGGTCCAGGCTCAGGACCTCGCGCGTATAGCGCTCGTTCGCGCCGGCCAGCCTCTCAGGCGCGTTGACCGGATAGCGGAGATGGATGCTCCCCGCCGAAAGTTCACGGCCGCCGCCCAGGACGAGGCACACGACCACGGTGAAGATTCCCGCACGATAGATCATAAACGCTCGCACAATCAAGTTTTTGATAGTCCCACCAAGACTAACGGTCGATTCCATGCCTGGTGACACCCTCGCGTGAATCCTGAGTGTAGGTCAGGGACCGGGATTGTTGCCGTAGATCGACATTTCGATCGGAATTGATGTCCGAAGGCCACAAGAGTTGTCTCGGTGCACCGCGAGGTCGGGGTCCCGTCGCGGTTTGGTCGTGGTTCAGCCCGGCAGCGATGTGGGTCGATGAGCCGGGGCCTCACGCCGGACGACCCGCACCCCGTGACCTGGGAAGGCCGACGCCCCGTCGTTCCTCTTGCACGGTCAGCCGTTCCTCGAGTTGTCGGAGCTCATTCCGGAGCTCGGCATGGTTCTGGACGAGCAGCAGCTTGTCGATCAAGGTCTTGGCGGCCGTGAGCTGGAGGCTCTGGCTCTCCGCTTCCTCGACGAGGGTGACGATCCGCTCGACGGCTGCGCCGAGGTTCTTGGCCATCTTTCCGATGGAATGGTCCACGGCACGGCTTCGGACCTCCGCGACGATCTGCTGGAACGTATCCCTCCGTTGCCAGTCGTGAACGGTCGCCGGCTCGATCCCGTGCGTTTCGCACCAGGTCGACGTGTTCTCGCCGATGGCCACGGTCTGGGCGAGTTCTTGGATCAGCAACTTGCGATTGGATTCAGCCATGGGTGCTCATTGTGTAGGAGAAAGGGGTCCCGGCAGGCTCGTGGGCCGAACCGGGGTTGCTCGACTCGCGATCGGTTGAACCGGTACGCTCGCGGAGGCAGGCAGGGGCTCGCGAGGGTTCAGGCGTCCATAATGAACAGCGGTTCCAACGGTCTCGAAGCGATGGCGAGGCCGGGCTGCGGCCGCGGCTCGCGTTGCGGAGGAAGGGTCTATTAATCAGGATGCCGCAACTTTCAAAAAAACGAAATGCACCTAGTCGCCAAACGGGAAAATCTTTCGTCGTAAATCGTTAATTGAAAAAGACATAAAAAAATTCGCCTCGCCGCAATCAGCGAGAGATTGCGCGCGGTCACTCCGAGGTTCCGGATGGCGAAAAACCCATCGGGGACACCGCGCCGATCGTCGCCATTGATTCGACGGAAGTCGCTTTCTGACCAGGAAATGCGCGCTCGGTTCTTGGTGGCCTGGATCCGATCAGGTCGCGCAGGTCATGGGCCCTCAGTACCGCACCACAGAGAAACGGCCTGGAATTCCCTCGGGAGTGCGAGCCTCCGTCCGAGCCTCGGGTTGATGCCGGCTCGGACGGAGGCTCGCACTCCCGAAGTCCGATCCCATTTCCGTGGTGCGCTGACTCAGCCACGGGCGGGCTCACGTCACGGTACCACGTGCAAGGTCGCGGTCAGGTCGATGGGGGGCTCGCCCGGCAGGTCGGTCTGGACGCGGAAGACGCGGCGGATGTCGCCGCGGGTGGTCCCTTCGTCGGGCTTGTAGGCCACCGTGACCACATGGAGCGCCTGGCGGGTCCCCTTGGGCGTCGAGGTGGAGAAACCGTCGCCGTCCCCTTCGATGGATTGGATCGCGAACGGGCGCGGGCCTCGGACGATGAACCGGCCCTGCACCCCGGCCGACGAATTCACCGGTCCCAGCGCCAGGACCGAGGGCGCGGCGGTCAGTTCGCCGCGAATCCAGGCGGTCACCAGGACCGGGATGCTCGGTGTCTCGGGGTCGTTGCTGAGCATCCGGATCTCATCCCGGACCGGGCCGGCGGGCGCGTCGGGCTTCAAGCTCACCGAGAGCGAATAACTCACGCTGCCTTCCTTCCGGCCGGTCTCCGCGAGCTGCGCATTGAGCACTCGCGAACCCGAGACCATCCGCACGAATCGCCAGCCGTCCGCGTTGATCCGATCGATCGTGATGACCTGCACCGGCGACTGGCCCCGCGCCACCATCCCGAAGTCGATCGAGCCCGGATTCAGCACGATGTCGCTGAGGATCTGGGCGCTGACCCCCAGGCCGACCTCCGCCTCCCGGCCGCCGGCGGTGATCAGATTCACGTACAAGACCGTCGACTTCGGGCCGACGAAGTTCCGGGTGTCCATCTGCGCCTCGATCACCGCCGACTGGCCCGGCCCCACCAGCGACGCACTCGCCCGCCCGCTGGTGCAGCCGCACGACGGTCGGAGATTCAAGATCGTGATCGGCTCCGCCAGCCGGTTCACCATCAGGAACTCGTGCTTGACCTTCGCGCCCCGAGGGACCATCCCGAAATCGTGCCGGTTCTCCGCGAATAACCCGTTGGTCCACGACCCGGCTCGCACCCACCCGGCACCGGTCCCCAGCAGCATCCCGCACGCCAGAACCCCGCAAAACACCGCCCGCGTCATCGTCGCCTCCCGGCTTGTTCTGCCTCGCTCAGTGCCGCTCGGTCTCCCCCCAGCGGCGTCGTACTCTAGCTATCGTCAAGACAACCCGTGGCGCTCAGTTTTGCCCGTCGCCGCCAACGCTCCAGATCATCTAAACGTCCAGGTGCTCCTGGCCGGCCCCTTTTCCCAGGAGGAGCGTACATTCGGCCGAGCCCATGGAGGCGCGGAAGTGCGGAAAAAATCGATTGTGCGGGACCGTCGGCGCTCTCGCGGTGGCGCGTATCGCGGGTACCCAGCCCGCCGGCCCTCCCGATCGCGGCGGACGGTCGCAACCCAATGAGGAAATCAGGATTCGAGATTCGAGATTCGAGATTCGAGATTCGAGATTCGAGATATTCGAGATTCGAGATTGTTTTGATATATAATCGTGAATCTCGAATCAGGACTTCCCAATATCTGCATACCGAGCGGGGATCCCACGGAATGAATCTCGATTCGATATTCAAGGATTATTTGATCCGGAATCTCGAATCAGGACTTCCCAAGATCCGCACGACGAGCAGGGATCCCACGGATGTTGACCCCATCAACGCCGGCTACGCCGTCCAGGTCCGCGTGGCGTCGAGCGTCTGGAAGTCGAAATCGGCGTACCAGGCGCTCAGGACGTTCCCGATCCAGTCGCTGGTCGCCGCGGTGACCGTCCCCTTGAGACCCAGGTCGGCCACGATCGGATGGCTCGCGAAGCCATGAATCGTCACCTCGTAATCTGCGTCGATCTCGCCGGCCTTGCGGAACTTCGTGATCTGGGCCGGCGATTCCACCACGGCCTGATAACAGGCATTGGTGCCGACCCGGGCGTCGCGGAATTGTTTCAGGAAGACCATCGGCATCGTCCCGTGAACGACGAACTGGAAGAGCTCCTCGAGCAGTCCCAGGCCGGGGATCGGCAGGAGCCGATCCGCGATCGCGGCCTTCAGGAAGGCTTCTCCGGCTTCGACCACGCTGTGGAAGGTCCTCCTCAGGAGGCCGCCGCCCGGGCTGCCGATCCGGTCGATTTCGAACAATCGCTGCCAGGTCGCTTCCGCATCCGGGCCGAAGGTCTTGACGGTCAACGTGTTGACGCGGAAGTGGTCCGGGTCGTCCGGGGAGGGGAGCTCGAAGGCGGACATGGCCTTGGGATAGCCGTAGATCTCGCGACCCGAGGCGGCGGCCCACGTGTTATTGACGAACACATAAGGGAGGAACCACTGCAACGACTCCGCGACGAAAAGCCCGCCCTCCGTCTTCCCCTTGAGGACGGGGACCCAGAAGGCGATGTCCGACTCGGGCAGCCAGAATTGCTGGTCGGGCGGGAGGTTGACGCAGGAAATCTTGCCGATCATGGCGACCATCAGCATGGCGAAGGAGGCCAGGGGGACATACGTGACCTGGCCGTTGACCGGGTCGTTCAGGAATGTCTCGCAGATCTTGCGGAGTGCCGTCGCGTCCGCTTCCAGGACGAAGCTGAAGAGATGGCAATTCTGAAGGTCGAGCGGCTGCGGATAGGTCTGGGAACCGCCAGGCTGGACAAATCGCGGCGCGCCGTCGTCTCCCATGATTTCTCCCCTCTTGAAATATCGGACGGGTTCCGGCCGGTCTCGTCTCGTCTCGACCGGTTCAGGACTCGTGGCCCGGCTCGCCGACGATCGTCTTCGGTGAACCACACAGGGCGCGGCAAGCCATGAGGCCCGAGGTCACCGCCGCCTCCACGCAACCGGCGTTGAAGCCGTTCAGGGTCCAGTCGCCGGCAATGTACAGGTTCAGGAAGCCGCAGGTCTCGGACGTCAGGCGATCCTGGGTGCTGTGGGTCACGGACATGACGTAACGCTCCGTCGGGTCGATGTTCGCCCGCCAGTACTGGTAGTTGAACCGCTGCGCACCGGCCCGGTTCTCGGGATCGACGACCCAATCCCAGTTGATACCCTTCGGGTCGCCGGGGGAAACCGCCCTGGGCCAGATCGGTTCGATTTGCGTCGTGAGGAACGCGACGGAGTCCTGTTTCACCCGATCGCGCTGGGACCTGGGAAACTCGGGATCGGGACAGGGCGGCGGGATCGCGGCGGCGTCGGGCAATTGCCGGCAGTAATAGGAGATGTTGCGCACTCCCTGCGCGACCGACCAGTCTTCCATGCGAATCAGCTCGCTCATGTCGGCGCCGGACCAGGGATAGGCCGCCCAGATGTTGGGCTGCGGCGCGTTCCAGCCCATCGCCTGGCTGTCGTGGTTGCCCCAGACCTGGCAGGCCTCGGTTTGCACCGTCTTGATCCCGTCGAGCATCCGCTGCCAGGCCGGGTTCGCGTTCGCCAGCTCCCCGCTGAGGTACGGCAGCGCCCCGATCGAGATGCCCAGCACCACGAGGTCGAAATCCTTGCCGCGTTGCAGCGAGACCTTGCCGGCGTCCTGCCAGTTCGTCCAGGCCGATTCCAGGTCGTAGCCCCCTTGTTCGAGCGCCTGTCCCTGGACGAGCTGGCCGTAGAACGGGAGGCTCGGCCAGCACTCCAGCCCATGCAGGGGGGGCATCAACGGCGCGTACTCCCCATCGGGGTTGGCCTGCTTCGCCGCTTCGGTCAGTGTGGCCTGGATGCCCAGGTCGATCGCCTCGATGTAGTGTCCGTCGGGCGAGAGGTGCAACTGGTCGACCCGTTGGAAGAACTGGAACTTGACCCCGCGCCGCTTCAGGACCTTGTACATGGGCGTGAAGACGGTGTCGCCCATCGCGGCCTGCATCCGATAGATGACCGAGCCGCGGTATCCCAGCGTCACGCGGAGGCAGATCCGCATGGCCACGCCGGCCGCCAGGTTGGGGCGTCGGTCATCGCCCTGTTCATAGGCGAAGATGAGGTCATAGATGGTGCGCACCGGGGCGGACCGGGCATGGTCTTCGGTGGCACCGTTGGCGCGGAGCCATTGGATGAAGTCGTACTTGTCGAGCACGTCGAACCCGGAATAGAGCACGCCATCGCGGATCATCCCCTTGACCATCGCGCCGGCCAGATCGAGCAAGGTCCACAGGCGGTGCAGCTCGACGCTGGTCGCGAGGTCCTTCTCGATGGCGCCCAGGAAGTTCTTCAGGAAGTTGTCGACGAGGGAAACGATGGCCCAGTGCTGGCCCGCCGTGTGCCGGCTCGGATCCGGATGGAGGGAACCGGCGAGGTCGCGGGCTCGGTGCAGGAAAGTCAGGGGATGTTCCGCCACGTGCAAGACGGCCGCGGCGACCTCCTGGACGCCGGCAATCACGTCGAGGACCCACCCGGTGATCGTGTGACTCTTGTGCGCCTCGAGAAAGTTCTGGACGAGCGCGTGGCCCGCCGCCTCGACCCGCCCGACCATGAACCCGAGCAGCTCCTTGAGATAGTCCCAGGGGGTCAGCCAGATTCCGCCGGTGCCGGGCACCTCGCCGTTGGCGGGGAAGGTGACGGTCCAGGGTTTCCAGGCGCCGTCGAAGTGATCCATGACCGTAACCAGGCCGTTCGGCTTGAACGCGTCGGTCCAGTCCTGGAACGGGCTCGTGGGCGTGAGCTGGTGCTCCTTGCATTCGCAATAGGCCCGTTTGATCATCTCAAAGGCATTATGATAGCAGCCCATCCAGACGTGGAGCCCGTGTTCCTCGATGCGTTGGCCTTTCGCCGCGTTTCGCCCGCTGGCGCCCTTGCCGCCGAGCCGCCAACCCATCTGGTAGACGGTGATGTCGTACTGGTCCTGCCAGTTCGGCTGCTCGGTCAGGGCCATGATCGTGGAAAGGCTCCCCAGCCCGCTGCCCAGCACGGCGACTCGCTTCTTGGGTTCCGCGACGGTGCTCATCGACGCATCCTCGGGGGGATCCACGGCCGAAGTCGTTCCACCAGCTTTCGTCGCGACCGTTATACCAGAAGGGCATCGGGGTTTCAGCCATTCGCCGACTTTCTCCCGGATTCTTGCGGGCCAACGTGTTTCTGGTATTCTGGCTCGATTGTCCGCATAACGGCGTCTCGCCATCATGGTGATCGAAGCGGGCGCCGCGTGCCCGGCCTCGAGCGGGGGAACGCATGAATCAGCCGGACCGGAAGACGAAGATCGCGATCCTCGGGGGCGGGATCTCGGGCCTGGCGGCGGCCTACGAATTGATCTCGCAGCCCCAGGGCCCGGACCGTTACGACGTCACCGTCTATCAGATGGGTTGGCGGCTCGGCGGCAAGGGCGCCAGCGGGCGAAACGCGGATGCCGGCGATCGCGTCGAGGAGCACGGCCTTCACGTCTGGAGCGGCTTCTATGAGAATGCGTTTGCCTTGATGCGGCGCTGCTACCCGCAGTTGAGGCGCGTCCCCGGCGAGGACCCGCTGGCGACGGTCTTCCCCGTGCCCGGCCGGCCGGAAGTCAGCCCGGCCTTCCGTCAGCATAATTGCGTCGTGATCCAGGAGTTCATCGAGGGGCAGTGGCTCAATTGGGTCCAGGTGACGCCCTCGAACGACCTGCTGCCCGGGTCCGGCCGCGAGCTGTCGCTCTGGGATTACTTCAAGATCGCACTCGGCTGGATGGGCGACCTGATCGAGGACCTCATCGCCCCGAGCCTGTTCGCCTGCGCATCGGCCGGCCGGCCCCTGCCGGGTTGGATCGAGGCCATTGTGAGGGAGATCCGGGCCGAGGCCGACTTGCTCTTCGGGTCGGGCCAGGATCCGCTGGCCGCCCAGGCGCCCCCCCGAACCCGGCGCCTCCGGCCAGGGCGTCGCTCTTCATCGTGATGGAGCGGGAGTTCGTCCAACTGGCCCTGCATATCGTGGGGAAGCTCGAAACGCAGCCGGTCGACCATCCCGCCGCCTCCCATCGCGCGATCGACTGGCTCATCAGCGAGTTCCTGAAATGGCTGGGGAATAGTCTCGAACACTTGATGATGAAAAACACCCGATTGCGCCGGCTCTTCATCCTGGTTCAACCTCATCGGCACGACGATCTGCGGCGTGATCCGCGACGGCGTGCTCGTGCACGGCACCACGGTCATCGATCGGTATGATTTCCGGCAGTGGCTGCAATTGCACGGGGCCCACGATACGACCGCGTACTCGGGATTGGTCCGCGGCTACTATGATTACTGCTTCGCGTATGAACGAGGCGATCCCTCCAGGCCCTCGATGGCGGCCGGGACGGCCCTGTTGCACCTGATGCGGCTGACCATGCAGGACACCGGGGCGATCTTCTGGAAGATGCAGGCCGGGATGGGCGACACGGTGTTCACGCCGCTCTACCTGGTCCTGCGCGACCTCGGCGTGAAGTTCGAGTTCTTCCAGGAGGTGAAGGACTTGCACCTCTCCCCGGACAAGGTCTTCGTCGAACGGATCGACGTGGAAGTCCAGGCGACGGTCACCGACGAGGCGAGGAAGCAGGTGCACACGGTCCAGGGGCGCGACTATTCCGGAGAATACTGGCCGCTCGTTCGACGTCAAGGATCTCCCGTGCTGGCCGGCCATGCCCCTCTACGACCAGCTCTTCGGAGGGGCCGATCCTCGAGGAGAAGCGAATCGACCTGGAGTGTCCCTGGGCCGACTGGGATGGCGTCAAGACCCGGACGCTCGCCTGCGGGCAGGATTTCGATCTCGTCGTGCTCGCCATGTCGCTCGATCCCTTGAAGTACCTGACGCAGGAGTTGATCGCCGCCAGCGCGAGCTGGCGGAACATGGTCGAGCGGTTGAAGACGACGCAGACGGTCGGCGTGCAGATCTGGTGCAAGTCCACGTGGGAGCAACTGGGCTGGGCCTACCAGACGCCCCTGATCACGGCCTACGCACAGCCGATCCAGACCTGGGGCGATTTCTCGCAGGTCTTACCGCGCGAATCGTGGCCGGCGGACAACGCCCCGGGGAGCGTCTCGTATCTCTGCGGCAACCTCCCCGATCCGGAGTCCATCCCCGATTTCTCGGACCACAGCTTCCCCCGCTTGCAGCAGGAGCGCGTCAAGGCGATGGCCTGGCAGTGGCTCTCCGACAACGCCGATGTGATCTGGCCCAAGGCGAGTTCTCCCTTCGATCCCAGCGGGCTGGACTGGGAGAAGCTGTTCGACCCCAGGAACGGCGGCAATCCGGCGCGCTTCAATGCGCAGTTCTTCCGGGCGAACATTTCTCCCTCCGAACGATATGTCCTGTGCGTTCCCAACGACCAGGAGTTCCGCATGAAGCAAGGGAAGACGCCGTTTGCGAATATCTACGTGGCCGGCGATTATGTCTTCACGGGCATCCTGGGCAGCATCGAGGCGTCGGTGATGACCGGCATGATGGCCTCGCGCGATCTCGGGATTCCCGGAGAAGATCTTCGGCGAGGTGGTTCTCGAGTAGCTTCGATTCAGCGCCGATCACTTGCATTGCGCACGCCGCGGACGCGTGGCCAGGTCTCCCGACCTGGCCACCCGGCCGACCGAAAGTCTCCACAGACGGCGAAGGCGTCAAGGAGACCTGCGGTCCGGCCCGCGGCGGGGTCGTGCGATGCCGCCATAGCGCAGCCCGATGCGCAAGGCAAGTGATCGGCGATCTAACCCTCGACCCTGCGCCATACCCTCACATCGCCCGTAGCAGGGCAGAACACCATTTGCTGACAGGTAAAGGTATTGAGGACAGTCGGGAGATCCAAGACCCGCGCGGTATTCTCCAGGTTGCACGGAAGACCAAGCTCGGTCAGTGAGCCGGCCAAGATATCCGCTCGGCGACCACTCCCGTCGAGAGAAAACACTTCCTCACCCTCCTCCGCCTCACGGATGTCTTCGTTGTTCTCGCCGAACTGTCCCGCGACATGGTGATTGGCCTGAACCAATACTGGTCCTGTCATCGAGCGAACAACCGCTTCACGCGGTGTTCGCTCGATGACGCACGCCTGATCCTTCACGGTGCCGCAAATCGTGAAGAACACGCTCGTGGAGAGCCGCGTTTCGCTCAGCGTACGGACGGCTGCATCGTAGCTGTCGCACGTCTCCAGCGTGTCGCGCAGCAGGAACGTCGGGCCGAAGTCGAACGAAGGGAAAGACGCCGGTGGAGCCCAGTTGATTGTCACGGAATACGCTTCGGCAGCATGCCTGAGAGTATACCGACCTGCCCGGGAACCCCGACCGAGACGAACTCACGGGCCCCGCGATCGGAACCGGAACAACCGCGTTGCGCCGCCCATCGTGGCCAACGGCCAGTCCAGGCTTCGGACATGGACCAATCCCAAGCCTTCGACCCAGCGGACACCCGCCGTACAACCGAAGACCCTCGGCCAGCGCAGGTGGCTCAGCTCGTACGCGCAGTTCAAGAGCGTGACCGTTCCCATCGACACGCCGAGCGCATCCGCCCACGAGGCGATCTCGCCCTGGTAGAGGCCCCCAGAGGTCTGGTAAAGGCGTGCGAAGACCCACCGGAAGAGTTCGGGAACTCGCGCAAATGCGGCGC
This sequence comes from uncultured Planctomycetota bacterium, assembly GCA_963845755.1. Lineage (GTDB taxonomy): Bacteria > Planctomycetota > Planctomycetia > Isosphaerales > Isosphaeraceae > CAWJTV01. The sequence continues at coordinate 73,530 of CAWJTV010000026.1, read as the reverse complement.
CGGCCTCCTGGACCAGGCCGCTGGCGACAGTCTTCTCCCGGTCGATCACGTCTTCCCATCGCTTCATTTCGACTTGACCAAGGTCGATTGCGTAGTTCGGGACGTCGGGCTGTGAACATACGGTGCCCCTCATCGAGCGTCCGGACGAACGATCCCGGCGGCCCGTCTCGCCGGAGGTCGCATAAGCGCCGTAGCGGGTGCTACAGGTACTTCGCCGCCAGCGACTGGAACAGCGGCTCGAGGTTGACATTCCCGCCGCTGAGGATGATGCCGACGCGCAACCCTTTGACGTCGAGCTGTCCGTTCCAGAGGGGCGCGACCGGCACGGCGCTCGACGGCTCGATGATGATCTTCAACCGCTCCCAGACGAACCGCATGGCCTCGACGATCTCGACCTCGGTGGCCGTGACGATCCGGTCGACCTGGCGGGAGATCACGGCGAAGGTGCGGGGCCCGAGCGAGGTCCGCAGTCCGTCGGCGATGGTCTGAGGATCGTTCGATGGCTGGATCGCGCCGACTTCGAGCGACCGCCTGGCGTCATCGGCGCGGGCGGGCTCGGCACCGATGACCTGAGTCTGCGGCGATCGGCCCCGCACGGTCAGCGCGGTCCCGGAGAGCAGTCCGCCGCCGCCGACGGGGCAGAGGACCAGGTCGAGCGGCCCCGCCTGGTCGAGCAATTCCCAGGCGGCGGTCCCCTGGCCGGCGATCACGTTCCAGTCGTTGAACGGATGGACCAGCGCGAAGCCATGACGCTCCATCTCGGCCGCGACGGTCGCCTCGCGCGAAGCGAGCGTCGGCTCGCAGGGGACGACGCGGGCGCCATAGCCCTCCGTCGCCGCGCGCTTCACCGCCGGCGCGTTGCGCGGCATGACGACGGTGACCGGAACGTCGAGCAACCGCCCCGCCAGCGCCAGGGCCTGGGCGTGATTGCCCGAGGAATGCGTGATCACGCCGGCGCGGCGCTCGGCGTCGCCCAGTTGGAGGACCGCGTTGAGTGCCCCGCGGAATTTGAACGCGCCGACCCTCTGGAAGTTCTCGCACTTGAGATGGACCGAGCCGCCGCACCGGCTGTCGAGTCCCTGGGATGACATCACCGGCGTACGATGCGCCCACGGCGCGATCCGCTCGGCCGTGCGCCGGATGTCCTCGAGCCCGATGGGAATCGCGGGCGCGTCCTGGTTTGTCGTGTTCATGAAGCCGGTCACTCCGATGCGAGGGATGATTGAGTCAGTACCGTACGGAGATTATCCCGATCTTACTGAATCCGGCCTCTTCAACCAACACGTCTTGACCCGTATCCTGATCGAGACTTGCTCCGCGTTCCGCCGCCGTCGTCATGGGCCCGTCGGGGCGGTCAGCTCGCGCCCCAGTCGCAGTGGTCAGTCCACGCGACAGTCTCGGCTCTCGGGCGGTGGTCGGGCGCGAGCCGACGATCGGCGTGGGGCAGAAAAATCGGAGGTCCCGGTGGATTGGCGGCACCCGCACGCGGGTATCTGAGTATGGACCCCGTCATGGCAACGAGCTCCGAACCCCTGGATGACCTGCTCCGCCGCGCCCGCGCCGGCGACTCGTCGGCCCTGGCCACGCTGTTCTCCCACTATCGCGAGCGGCTGCGGCGGATGATCCACCTCCGGCTCGACCGACGCCTGACCGGCCGGGTTGACGCCTCAGACATCCTCCAGGAGGTCTACCTGGAAGCTGGCACGCGGATGGGGGCCGGCGGTGCCGACCCGAACTTGCCGTTCTTCCTCTGGTTACGGCTGGTGACCGGTCAGAAGCTGACCGACCTCCACCGCCGCCACCTCGGCACCCGGATGCGCGATGCCGGCCTGGAGATCTCGCTCCACCGCGGGGCGATGCCGGCGGCGTCGTCGGCCTCGCTGGCGGCGCAACTGCTCGGCACCCTGACCAGCGCCTCGCAGGCGGCCGTCCGGGCCGAGCACCGGCTGATCGTGCAGGAGGCGCTCAACGGCCTGGACCCGATCGATCGCGAGATTTTGGTCCTGCGCCACTTCGAATACCTGTCCAACGACGAGGCGGCGCTGGCGCTGGGCTTGAAGCGGTCGGCGACCAGCCAGCGGTACGTACGGGCGCTGAAGCGGCTGAAGGATGTCCTTTCGACCATCCCCGGTCTGCGAGAGGAACTCACATGATGATGCCATCCAGCCGCGAGATGCCGCCGATGCTGGACAGCTCGAGCGGGGTGCGAGAGCCGGTGGAACTGCTGGCCGAGGAATTCCTCGAGCGCCATCGGCGCGGGGAGCGGCCGACGGTGGAGGAATACGAGGCGCGGCACCCGGAGCTGGCCGCGGCGATCCGCGACCTCTTCCCGGCCCTGCTCCTGATGGAAAACCTCGGCGCGGGCTCGCTGGGCGTCCCCGCCGCGAGGGGCGACCGAGCGGCGGTGACCGTGGATGGGCCCGGGTCCGAGCCCGGGCCGGCCCCGGGCCAGCAGTTGGGCGACTACCACATCCTCCGCGAGATCGGCTACGGCGGCATGGGGGTCGTCTACGAGGCCGAGCAGGGCTCGCTCGGCCGCCGCGTGGCGCTGAAGGTCCTCCCGCCCCGGGCCCTGGCCAACCCGGTCCAGGTGCGGCGGTTCGAGCGCGAGGCCCGGGCCGCGGGCCGGCTGCACCATACCAATATCGTGCCCGTCTTCGGCGTGGGCCGCGAGGGCGATACGCACTACTACGTAATGCAGTACATCCAGGGCCAGCCGCTCAGCGAGGTGCTGGCCGAGCTGCGGCGGCTCCGCCAGGGGTCCGGCGCGGCCGCGGGGCTCGGGGCGGCGAAGGCGGGGGCCGGACGGGGTGCGGCTCCGGCCGACCCGACCGGGCCGCCGTCGGCCGCCGACGTGGCGTGTTCGCTCTGGGTCGATGCCTTCGCCCCCACTGCGGGTGACCCGGGCTCGACCGACGCCGTGCTCCCGACCGCCGCCGGGCCCCAGCCGGAGGCGTCGCCTGCGCCGCTCGAGGCCACGGGCGGTCCCCGGCCCGATTCCAACGCCCTGGTCCGCTCGGCCACGCCGGCGCACTCGGGGTGGCGTTATGCCCGGACGGTGGCCCGGCTGGGCATCCAGGCGGCCGAGGCCCTCGACTACGCCGCGCAGCAAGGCGTGCTGCACCGCGACGTCAAGCCGTCCAACCTCCTGCTCGACGTCCGCGGCACCCTCTGGGTCACCGACTTCGGCCTGGCCAAGCTGTCCGACTCCGAGGACCTGACCCACACCGGCGACATCCTGGGGACCCTCCGCTACATGGCCCCCGAGCGATTCCGCGGCCGGGGCGATATCCGCTCCGACATCTACGGGCTGGGCCTGACGCTCTACGAGCTGCTGGCCCTGCGTCCGGCGTTCGAGGAGACCGACCGGTCCCGCCTGATCGACATGATCACGCGAGCAGAGCTGCCCCGCCTGTTGAAGCTCGACCCGGCGATTCCGCGCGACCTGGCGACGATCGTGCACAAGGCGATCGCCTGCGATTCGTCCGATCGCTACCTGACGGCCGGCGACCTCGCGGCCGACCTGGGCGATTCCTGGAAGACCGTCCGATCCGGGCCCGGCGGCTCGGTCCATTCGGCGTGGCCTGGCGATGGGCCCGGCGGAACAGGGCGATCGCCGGCCTGCTGGCCCTGCTGGCGATGGTGCTTTCCGTCGGATTCGTCGCCATGGCGATCCTCTGGGCCGCGCCGAGAAAACGCGGGGATCGAGGCCCGGCGCGGGGCCAGTGCAGGAACAGACGAGAATCGCCCAGAACCAGGCGAAGATCGCCAACGACCGGGCGGAGGACCTGCGCCGCCAGGATTACGTCAGCCGGGTCAACCTGGCCTATCGCGAGTGCCTGGCGAACAACGTCGCCCAGGCCCTCGAGCTCCTCGAGGGTTGCCCGGAGGACCTGCGCGACTGGGAATGGTCCTACGTTGACCGCCAGTGCCATCTCGATCTGCACACGTTCCGCGAGTTGACGCCGGTGGTCAACGCCGTGGCCTTCAGCCCCGATGGCCGGCGCATTGCCAGCGGGTCCGGCGGCTTCTGGGAGGATCAGGGGACGGGCGACCTGATGGTCCGCGACGTGGCGACCGGCCGGGAGGTCTTCGCCCACTGCGGGCTCCCGGGCGGCATCCGTGCCGTGGCCTTCAGCCCTGATGGTCGCTGGCTGGCCGCGGGCTACGGCAAGACTCTGACCCTGTGGGATGCCGCCACAGGCCAGGAGCGAACGTTCCGCAAAGAAAGCGGCCGCCGCCCGATCCTCAGCCTGGCCTTCAGTCCTGACAGCCGGCGGATCATCGCAGGGTGTGGGTCGTACAAGAGCGGCGGTAGCGGTTATGCCAAGCTCTGGGATGTCATGAGCGGGGAGGAGCTGATCGAGCCGCTCCCCGGACACGAGTCGGGAGTCTGGAGCGTGGCCTTCAGCCCCGACAGCAAACATGTCGCCCTGACGAGCGAGGGACTGGTGGAGGTCTGGGATCTCCAGACCCGCAAACCGCTCCCCGCGCTGCGGGGACACAAGGGGCAGATCTACGCCGTGGCCTTCAGCCCCGACGGGCGGTATCTCGCCTCGGGGGGTTGGGACCAGACGATCCGGCTCTGGGACCGCGCCACCGGCGAGAAGGTCCGGACCTATTCCGGGCACGAGGGCTTCATCCGCGGCCTGGCCTTCAGCCCGGACGGCTGGCGGATCGTCTCGGCCAGCGAGGACAAGAGCCTGAGGCTCTGGTCGGTGGACTCGGATCGCGAACTGGCCGCCTTCCACGGCCACCAGCATTACGCGATCTGCGTCGCCTTCAGCCCCGACGGTCTTCGGATCGCCTCCGGGAGGCGCGGATCAAACCGTCAAGCTCTGGTACGCGACGCCAAGTCCCCAGCTCATCTTCGGTGGACATGACGGCTGGGTCAGAAGCGTGCGCGCCCAGCCCCGATGGCCGACAGGTTGCCTCAGGATCGACCATCTTTGCGAGGCCACGTTTCCTCCAGTTATGGGATCCTCTCACGGGCGAACCGATCCTGTCCTTTCCCGACCAGACCAGCAACAGTCCACGCGGTCGCATTCAGCCCCGACGGTCACCGGCTGGCCTCAGCCGACTCAAGCGGGGCCACGATTTGGGATGCAGCCACAGGGAAGAAGCTTCTTACGCTAAGGGGCAGTGCACCTCCGTAGATGCGGTCCAGTATCCCAGCCTGGCGTTCAGCCCCGACGGTCGGCGCCTGGCCCTGGCCGATGATGACTCATTCGGTGAAGTTGTGGGATACCATGACCGGCCGACAGCTCGTGGTCCTCGAGGGCCATACCGCCAAGGCCAACGGCGTGGCCTTCAGTCGCGACGGCCGAAAGCTGGCATCCGCCAGCCTGGACCAGACGGTGCCCGCGTTTGGGACGCCGAGACGGGCCAGCCGCTCCTGATCCTCACGGGACATACGTTCCCGGTCCTGAGCGTGGCCTTCAGCCCCGATGGCCGACAGCTCGCCTCGGCCGGCGGGGACTCTTGGAAGGGCGGTGAAGTGAAGGTCTGGGATCCCACCACGGGCCGACCGCTCTATCCAGCTCCGCGGTCACACGGATCTGGTCGCAGGCGTGGCCTTCAGCCCCGACGGCCACCGCCTCGCCACCGCCAGCCTCGATCGGACCATCAAGCTTTGGGACACGGCCACCGGCCAGGAGGTCTTCACCCTGCGCGGCCACACCAGTGGCGTGCTCTGCATCGCGTTCAGCCCCGACGGCCGGCGGATCGTCTCCGGGAGCATCGACTGGACCGCGAGAGTCTGGGACCTGGACCCGATCCAGGCCGAGACGATCTACCGGCGCGAGGCCATGGAGTCGCGTCGAACCCCTTTACAAGAAGCCCCTGGGCGAGCCGGCGGTGATCCATGAGATCGAGGCCGACACGACGCTGCCGGCCACCGTCCGCCAGGCGGCGATCGAGATCGCCGGCCGGCTCGGCGACCGATACGCATGGCTCAACCAGGTGGAACGAGCCTATGAAGTCACGAAGGAAGGCGCGTGAGCTGGCCGACTCGCGTACGGCGGCACTGGCGGAGATCCTGGCGGCCCTCGAGTGCGCTCGCGGCCTGTGGGATGGTCTGATCGCCGCCGATCCCGACAGCTATGAAGAGTACCGCAAGGAGCTCGCCCTCGTCCTCGTCGAAATCGGTGGGCTGCAACATCACGCCGGGCGGGGCGACGAGGCGGATCGGGCATTCGACGAGGCCTTCCGACTCGCGGAGGGTTTGCGCCGGGGCGGCTGGCTCGGCAGCGAAGAGAGGTGGAACGCCGTGGCCAACCGGATCCTCGCCAGGGTGGCGATCTCTGAGCTGTCCCGCCACCGGCCGGAGAAGGCACTGGCGCCTTCCAAGAGAGGCTCGCCATCTGGGATGCGCTCGCCCCCCAGCTCGCGGGCGACTCTGACGATCTGCCCTACGTCAAAAAGGCCCAACTCTTCGATCTCGGCTACATCAGCCAGCTCCAGCGTGCGACCGGCCATACGGCCGAAGCGCTGTCTTCGGGCCGGCGGGCCTTGGCGATCACGGCGGACTGGCTCCAGGAGAAGCCCGACGACGTGGATCGGCTGTACCCCTGGGGCATCGCCCTGGCCTCCCTGGCCGGCCTCGAGCGCGAAGTCGGTGGAGCGGTGAGCCCCGAAATGCACACCGCGCTCGGCGAGCTCAACCAACGACTGGAGCGATCTCCCGACCCGACGGATGCCGTTCGACCTGTACGACCTGGCCTGCCTCTATTCGGTCCTGAGTGGCCTGGGCCCTCTCGACAAGACTGTGCCGGCGGACCAGGTGCAACGAATACGGACGGCGGCGGCCGATCGGGCGATGACCGTGCTGCGCCGTGCCGTCGCCGCCGGCTTTAACGATGTGGCCCACATGAGATTCCATCAGAACCTCGACCCGCTGCGTGCCCGAAGGGACTTCCAAGAGTTGCTCCTCGACCTCGAGTTCCCGGCCGACCCGTTCGCCCGCTGAGCGTAGGGGCGATCGGCTAGCCTGCCGGGGGGTCGTGGACGTGAATGCCCCCGTGCCGGCCGCAGGCATCGCGACTCGAACCATTTGAGCTGACATCGAGGAAGCAACGACACGGCCGAGGAGGTCTCGCCGCCAAGCCGATCTCGGCCACCCTTATGGGGAAGGACATCGCATGACGTCGATGCTAGAGGCGCGATAGAATCCCTTGTCCCGCAGCGAGGGGCTTGATGCCAACACGGACGTGGTGTGAAAATGTCCGTGAGGAGCCGCCCCACATTTCAACTACAGGTGGGACAATCTCTATCAATACGTATGATCCTCGGCGGTCTCTTCGGTCGGCGGGACGGCCGGGGAAGGCGCAGCCTGGGGGGCCCGGCGCGTCTCCGATTCGGACTTGAGCCGGGCTCAGGGCCTCGCCCAGCGGCATGGCGCCCAGGTCGCCGCCCTGACGATCCCGGTACGACACCGCCTGGCTCTCGGCCTCCTTGGCGCCGACCACCAGCATGACCGGGATCTTCTCGAGCTGCGCGTCGCGGATCTTGGCCCCGATCTTCTCGGCGCGGAGATCGGTCGAGGCGCGGAAGCCCGCGTTGTGGAGCTGGCCAAGGACGTGTTGGGCATACTCGGCGACCTTGTCGGAGATCGGCAGCACGCGGACCTGCTCGGGGGCCAGCCAGAGCGGGAACGCGCCGGCGAAGTGCTCGATCAGGATGCCCATGAACCGCTCCATGCTCCCCAGCGGTGCGCGGTGGATCATGACCGGCCGGTGCGGCTGATTGTCCGGCCCGGTGTAGTGGAGGCCGAACCGTTCCGGCAGCACGTAGTCGAGCTGGACCGTGCCGAGCTGCCATTGCCGGCCGATGCAGTCCCTGACGATGAAATCCGCCTTGGGCCCGTAGAACGCCGCCTCGCCCGGCGCCTCTTCATAGGGCAGCTCCATCTCGTCGAGCACCGAGCGGATGTCGTCCTCGGCGCGCCGCCAGATCTCGCCGGCCGCGCCCTGATACTTGGGATCCTTCGGGTCGCTCCGGGACAATCGCACGCGGTAATCGGAGAGTCCCAGGCAGGAATTCAGGAAGAACTGGGTCATCTCCATCGTCGAGCGGAACTCGCCGCGGACCTGCTCGTGGGTGCAGAACAGGTGGGCGTCGTCCTGGGTGAACCCGCGCACGCGGGTGAGACCCGACAGCTCGCCCGACTGCTCGTAGCGATACACGGTGCCGAACTCGGCCAGTCGCAGGGGCAGCTCGCTTGTAACTCCTCGGCTGCGCCGCGTAGATCTGGATGTGGTGCGGGCAATTCATCGGCTTGAGTAGATATTCCTCGAAGTCGCAGGTCTGCTCGAGGTAGCCGATCCGCTCGGCCGGGGTCATCTCGAAATACGAGCGCGAGGCGCCGGCGGTTGGGGTTTCGGGACCAGCGACCGGAGCCGGCATCCGCTCGGGGATGCCCGCCTTGGCCAGGAGGAGGCGCTGGGCGTCGTCGGCGAGATTCCCGGCGATGAGCCCGTCGAGCAGCTCCTTGGCGGCGGAATCGGCCGGCATCTTCAGCGTGGGGAACTGCGAGTCCTTGTAGTACGGATAATGGCCGCTGGTCTGATAGAGCTCGATCTTGCCGATGTGCGGAGTGTACACGGGCTGATAGCCGCGCCGGACCAGTTCCTCCTTGATGAAGTTCTCGAGGATGCCGCGGATGATGGAGCCCTTGGGCATCCAGAGGATCAGCCCCGGGCCGACCAGCGGGGAGATCGTGAACAGGTTCAGGTCGCGGCCGAGCCGGCGGTGATCGCGCTTCTTGGCCTCTTCCACCTGGGCGACATGGGCCTCGAGGTCCTTCTTGTCGAAGAACGCGGTGCCGTAGACCCGCTGGAGCATCTTCCGATCGGTGTGACCCTTCCAGTAGGCGCCGGCGATGGAGAGCAGCTTGAACGCCCCGACCTTGCCGGCATGGGGGATATGCGGGCCTCGGCAGAGGTTGACGAACTCACCCTGCCGGTAGAAGCTCAGGATGCCATATTGATGGAGCTCGTCGTCGATGTGCTCGACCTTGTAGGTCTGGCCGAGGTCGGCGACGAACTGGCGGGCCTCGGCCACGGGGAGGCTGAACCGCTCGAAGGGCTCGGCATCCTTGGTGATCCGCCCCATCTCGGCTTCGATCGCCGGGAAATCGTCCTCGGAGAGGCTCCGCTCGGGAATGTCGATGTCATAGTAATAGCCGTTGGCGGTCGTCGGCCCGAAGGCCAACCGGACGCCCGGGAACAGCCGCATGATGGCGCGAGCCATGATGTGGGCCGTCGAATGACGCAGCACGTCGAGCGCCTCGCGGTCCCTGGGGGTCAGGATCCTCAGCTCGATGGGGGTGTCCTGACCATCCTCGAGCGGCCGGTCGAGGTCGACGACCCGTCCGCCGGCCGTCGCCGCGATCGCCGCCTCGGCCAGCCGCTTGCCGATCCCCGCGGCAACCTCGCGCGACTGACCCCCTCGTGATATTCCTTCACCGACCCATCCGGCAGCTTGATCTGCACCATCGCCGACATCTCCCTATTCGCGCTCATCCGAGCGATGACGCGATAATCGGGCCTCACTCATATTGGAAACGGTCCGAGGACGGAGTCCGGCCTTTGTAGGGTAGGTGAAACCCACCGGTATAGGGCAGCTTTGTCGGTGGGTTCCACTCACCCTCCTAGAGCGCTTCACGGCTGGCTTACGCCCAGGTCGCCCCCTCACTCCAACCCTCTCCCCGCCGGGGAGAAGGGCCCGAAGGGCGGATGAGGGGATCCCCATCCGAATCGACCGCTTGCCCAATGCGAGTGCTAGGCGCTCTCGAGCGCCGATCGATTGGGTTGCGCACGCGGCCGGTGCTGGGGACGCTCTCCGGCGGCCCTACGGGCCGCAGGAACCCAGCCCGGGGTGAAACCCCGGGAACTCGGTCGCACCCGCCCTCGTCATGCACCCCGAAAGGGTGCCCGGAGGGGGTCTCCTGCGGCCCTTCAGGCCGCCGGCGATTGAGGGGTGCCCCGCGGACCCCGGGTTTCACCCGGGGCTGGGCTCCTGCGGCCTTTCAGGCCGCCGAACCGCGACGGTTACTGTGGGCAATCCATCTGTTAATCGCTCTAGGTCCTCGGACAGTCACTGAATATCTCTCGCCCGATCAGCCTACCGCAATCGGAAGCCCCGTGCCAATGCCGACACCGCTCGGGCTGGAGAGGGTTCGCCGGACATGCGATGTCCGATGAGGGCTGAGGCATGAGGCCGAGCCCGGAAGAATTCGCAGAAATCGCCCTACTTCAAGACGGGATTGCCGAGAAGCAGTGCCTGAAATTCCGTAACCTCAGCATGGGCCGCGCGAGAGTCGAACGCATGATTGGCGAAGTCGGACATGAATCGACTTCTCCGCTCACATGGAATTGGCAAACTGCAGCAAGGCCTCGCGTCGGACGATGTCCTCTACCACCGAGACATGGCCCGCGGATGCCGAAATCAGAACTCTCAGGCTTGAATCGATGGGTAGCACGTACATCGGGTCAACCACGTCCGGCCGCCTGGCGATGTGCGCTGGTCACTCACTCGGCGTGAGATCCGCGAGGGCTGCCACCCGCTCTTTGATCGTGGCTTGCTCGGCTTCCGACAATTGGCTCAGCGCGATGAACTGCGCGATACTCGAGTTCGAACGGTCCGATCTTCATCTCTCATCTCCTCAGCCTCGCCCCGAAGCCGCTTCGACTCACGGAACTCCTGGGCCGCTCTCATGATTCCTTGATTCTACTCGAAGCAATTCCGCCGCTCAAGTTCGGGGAGCCTGCTTGCAAGCACCTCCGAGATGCGCGAGGATGGTCCTCAGCCTCGATGCGGTCGTAGCCTGGCTCACCGGAGTGTGTTATCGTCATGTGGTTCATCGACGAACCATCTTCAGAGAGTGATGTCCATGACGCTGGCGATTGAAACGCACAAGTTGACGCGGTTCTTCAACGACTTTTGCGCCGTGAAGTCCATCGAGCTGGCCGTCGAGCGCGGCACCTTCTACGGGTTCCTGGGTCCTAACGGCGCGGGGAAGTCGACCACCATCAAGATGCTGACGGGACTCCTGGCCCCGTCGACCGGGCATATGATCGTGCTGGGGCGCGAACATGCGCGATCCCAAGGAGGCGCTGGAGGCCAAGCGCCGCATGGGGGTCATTCCGGAAGACCTGGCCCTGTTCGACAACCTGACGGCCCGCGAGTATCTCACGTTCGTCGGCCGCATCCACCTCATGCCGCGGGACACCATCCGCAGCCGCTCCGACGAGCTGCTCGCGCTCCTAGACCTCCAGGACGAGGAGAAGAAGCTCACGCTGGAATACTCGCATGGCATGAAGAAGAAGCTGGCGATGGCCGCGACCCTCTTGCCCAATCCCGATCTCTTGTTCCTGGACGAGCCATTCGAGGGGGTTGACGCGGTGACCTCGCGGGTGATCCGCGAGATCCTCGCGGGGTTCGTCGCGCGCGGGTCGACGGTCTTCCTGACGTCGCACATCCTGGAAATCGTCGAGCGGCTCTGCACGCACGTGGGCATCATCGTCAAAGGGCAGTTGGTCGAACAGGCCTCGTTGGAATCGATTCGCCAGCGGGGTTCGCTGGAAGATTGTTTCCTGGAAAAGGCGGGCGCGGACCTCGAGGCCGCGCCCAAGCTGAACTGGCTCGAGGAGGCGGCCTCGTGAACTGGCAACACTTGCGGGCCTTCGTCTGGCTGCGCTGGCGGATGACGATCAACCAGTGGCGCCGCGCCGGCGCCTTCAACGCCGTGCTGCTGACGATCATCACGTTCATCTTGCTGCTCACGGTCATCCCGTTATTCGTCGGCTCGTTGATGCTCGGCCTGTATCTGATCCCCAAGGCCGCGCCGGTGCACCTGATGTATGCGTGGGACGGGATGATCGTCGCCTTCCTGTTCTTCTGGGGCATCGGCCTGATCACCGAGTTGCAGCGGTCCGAGCCGCTGTCCCTGTCGAAGTTCCTGCACCTGCCCGTCTCGGTCAACGGAGCGTTCTTGATCAACTATCTCAGCTCGCTGTTCCGCCTGAGCCTGATCCTGTTCGCGCCGGTGATGCTCGCGTATGCGCTGGCCCTGATCTACGTCAAGGGATGGTCGCTGCTGCCCGTCCTGCCGGCATTGCTGGCTCTCCTGCTGATGGTCACGGCCCTGACCTATCAGCTCCAGGGCTGGCTGGCCGCGCTGATGAGCAACCCCCGCCGCCGACGGACCGTGATCGTGGTCACGACGGCGGCGTTCATCCTCATCGTCCAGTTGCCGAACCTGATGAATTACTTCGCGATGGGGGGGATGCAGAGGGCAGCCCAACAGCGTTTAGATCGGTCGAAGGACCTGGTGCAGGAGATGGAGACGCTGAAACGCACGGCTCAATCGCAGAAGTTAAATCCTGCGGAGGTCTCGCGTCGATCGCAGGAAATCCTGCAAAAGTTCGAGACCGAGAGGCAGGAGTTCGACCGCGTCACTACCGTGCGCTGGGAGCGCACCGCGCGGCTCGCAAATCGGATCATCCCCTTCGGATGGCTGCCGATGGGCGTCGAGGCGGCGGCGGAGGGCCACGTCTTGCCGTCGATCCTGGGTCTGCTGGGCATGACGCTGATCGGGACCGTCAGTCTCTGGCGGGCGTATCGCACGACGGTCGGACTCTATGTGGGGCAGACCTCGAACCGGAAGGACCGGCCGGCGCCGGTGGCCGCGGTCGCGTCGCCGGCGACCGCCCGGAAACCGGGCGGCCTGCTGCTGGAGGCCCGCCTTCCTGGCGTGTCGGAGCCGGTTTCGGCCATCGCGCTGGGGGGCTTGCGGTCGCTCATCCGGTCGCCCGAGGCGAAGATGATGCTGTTGTCACCCCTGATCATGATCCCCATCTTCGGCTCCGCGGTGTTTCGAGGGCGTCACGATATGCCGGAGTTGATGAGGCCGCTCGTCGGCATCGGCGGGATGGGCGTCGTTCTCATGGGCATGATGCAGCTCATGGGCAATCAATTCGGGTTCGACCGCGACGGCTTTCGCGTGTTCGTGCTGTCTTCCGCGTCCCGGCGGGACATCCTGCTCGGCAAGAATCTGTCATTCGCCCCGGTGGCCCTGGGAATGGCCGCGATCGTGCTGGTGGCCGTGCAGGTGCTCTGTCCCATGCGGATCGATCATTTCGTGGCCATGGTCCCGCAGTATGTTTCGATGTTCCTGCTCTTCTGCCTCTTCACGAACCTGCTCTCGATCTACGCCCCGTTCCCAATCGCCGCGGGTTCGCTGAAGCCCTCGAATCCGAAGACGACGACCGTCCTACTGCAGCTCGTGATGACGCTCTTTCTCCTGCCGTTGACCCAGGGACCGACGCTGCTGCCGCTGGGAATCGAGGCGGGCCTGAGGCACCTGGGTTGGCCGGCGGCCGCCCCGATCTGCCTGGTCCTGTCCCTGGTCGAATGCGCGGTGGTCGTCCTGATTTACTGGTTGTCGCTGGAACTGCTCGGGAACCTGTTCCAGGCCCGTGAGCAGTCCATCCTGGAAACCGTGACGAAGCGGGCTTCGTGAGCCCGAGCCGGCCAAGCAGGGTGCTCGGTGAACACCGCGCAGGGCCGGTGAAGGATCGGTGCTCACAGAGCACGCTACTCCGCTCGATTCACACCGAAGATCGGCTGGAGGTCGCACGATGAATGTGCCAGGCGATGAGGCAGGGATCCTCGGATTGGACAGCCCCGACGTTACGCTCGAACGGGTCGGCGGCAAGGGTGCGTCGCTGGCGCGACTGGCGATGGCGGGCCTACCCGTGCCGCCTGGGTTCCACATCACGACGCAGGCGTATCGACGCTTTGTGAGCGAGAATCACCTCGCCGACGCGATCGTATCCATCGCGTCGCGGGCGACGGCCGATGACCCCACCATGCTCGACGAACTCTCGAAGCAAATCCGATCGCGGATCGTCCAGGGAACAATCCCCGACGACATCGCGGCCTCGATTCGCCGGGCGTATGGCGATCTGGGCACCGATGATCCCGCCGTCGCGGTGCGGTCGTCGGCGACGGCCGAGGATCTGCCCGATCTGTCGTTCGCGGGCCAGCAGGACACGTATCTCAACGTGCGCGGCGGCGAACGAGTTCTCGAGGCCGTGAAGCGCTGCTGGGCGTCGTTGTGGACGGCGCGGGCCCTCGGCTACCGTGCGCGTCAGGGCATCCGCCCGGAGGACGTGGCGATCGCGGTCGTCGTCCAGCAACTCGTGCCCGCCGACGCGGCGGGCATCCTCTTCACGGCGAATCCGATGACCGGGGCGCGCGACGAAGTCATGATCAACGCAGCGTGGGGGCTGGGCGAGGCGATCGTCGGCGGCCACGTCACGCCGGATACGATCGTGATCGACAAGCAGACGGGCGCGCCGAAATCGCAAGACCTGGCCGACAAGGACGTGATGACGGTGCGGCTGGCCGAAGGCACGCGCGAAGAACCCGTGCCGGCCGAGAAGCGCCAGGAGGCTGCGCTCCAACCCCGGCAAGCCGCGGAGCTGGCGCGACTGGGCGTCCGGATCGAGCAACTATACGGCCGGCCGATGGACATCGAATGGGCCTTGAACGATGGGCAGATCTTCATCCTCCAGGCGAGGCCGATCACGGCGCTGCCCGAGCCGCGACCGGCGCTCGACTGGACGCTGCCGCAGCCAAAGGGCCGGTACGGCGGCAGCAGCGTCATCGAGCTGCTGCCGGATCCGCTCTCGCCGCTGTTCGCAACCCTGGCCGTGCCGAGGTGGAACGTGGCTTACCGTGGCCTGGCGCAGGCCATCGGACTCGAGCGCGTGTTTCCCGAGGAGTTCCTCCTGACGATTAACGATTACGCCTATTACGATTTCAGTCCGTTCGGCGGGTGGAAGATGCTGCGGGGTCTGCGGAAGTTGATTCCGCGCGGGCTCGATTGGATGAGGAGGGCCCAGACGCGGTGGGCCGATGAGGCACGGCCTCGATACGCGGCGGTCGTCGCCGATTGGTCGGCGCGCGATCTGAGCGCAACGTCCGCGTCCCAACTCCTCGACGGCACGCGCGAGATCGTTCAGGTGGCGGCAGACCACTATCTGACGATCCAGAGCGGTATCCTCCCTGCCGCGTACAGTAGCGAGATGATCTTCAACAACTTCTATAACCGCCTGATCAAGCGAAGGGACGAGCCATCCGCCCTGACGTACTTCCTCGGCTACGACAGCGCTCCGATCCTGGCCGAGAAGTCGTTGTATGACCTCGCGTTGTGGGCGCGCACTCATCCGGGACTCACCGCGTACCTTGCCGACACGCCCGGCGCCGAGATCGGATCAGTCTATCGATCGGCTTCATCGCCGATCGCCGATCAGGGCGCATGGCATGAGTTCTGCCATCGGTTATCAGAGCATCTCGATCGATTCGGCCACGCCGTGTATGACCTGGATTTCGCCAAGGGCCTCCCGGCCGATGAGCCCGCGCCCTTGCTGGAGACTTTGAAGTTTTTTCTTCGCGGTGAGATGCGGAGCCCTCACGAGCGACAGTCGGCAACCGCGTCGGCGCGCGAGCAGGCCACGCAAACCCTGGTGGCGCGCCTAAGAGGACTGCGGTTGCGATGGTTCAGAGGACTGCTCCGATGGGCACAACGATACGCGCCTCTTCGTGAAGACGCGCTGGCCGATGTGGGGCTCGGCTGGCCGATCCTGCGCCGGATGCTCCACGAGATCGGCCGGCGGTTGGTCGCGGCGGGCGGTCTCGCCAGTTGCGAGGATGTGTTCTGGTTGAAGCAGGACGAGGTCGAGACGGCGGCCCGCGCACTCGACGCGAATCGAACGCCTTCCGATCATCGCCAGCTCGTGGTGGAGCGGCGCGCGACGTGGGAGCGCGAGCGGACGGTCACGCCGCCGGTGGTGTTCCCGATCAAGGGAGGCGCGCGGTTCTTCGGGATCGATTTCAGCCGATGGATGCCCGCGCAGACCGATCAGCCGACCGGCGACACCATTCGCGGGATCGGTGCCAGTCCCGGCCGCGTCTCCGGCGTGGCACGGGTCATCCCGGGTCCTCAGGAGTTCGACCGGATGCGTCGGGGCGAGATCCTCGTCGCCAAGATCACGACGCCCGCCTGGACGCCGTTGTTCGCGATCGCGGCCGGCGTCGTCACCGACGTCGGCGGCCCGCTCAGCCACAGCTCGATCGTCGCACGGGAGTATCAGATCCCGGCAGTGCTGGGCACCGGGGTGGCTACGGAGCGCATCCACAGCGAGCAACGCATCACCGTGCAAGGGGATGAAGGCGTCGTGATCATCGGCCGGTGAGCGGGACCATCGATTTCGGATTCGCGGGTCAGGTTTTCCAGCCTGACGTCCGGTCGTGTCAGGCTGGAAACCTGGGTGCATTCACGGTTCTGCGGTCGGGGCGCCGTGCTCTGTAGGGTTCAAGCCTTTCTTGGTTCGTCCCGCAGCGGTAAGGGCCGGGACTTGACATGATGTCGGCGTTGGGCTGGATGTGGGTGTACGGGTCGCGGTGGCTGTCGATGGACGGGTCGCGGTGGCCGTCGATGTCGAATGGGCCCGGGTGTTGGCGCCGGCGCGGGCGGCGGCGTAGGCGGTGGCGTCGGTGTCGGTGTGGGCGTCGGTGTCGGTGTGGGCGTCGGTGTCGGTGTGGGCGTCGGTGTGGGCGGTGGTGTGGGCGTCGGCGTGGGCGTCGGTGTCGGTGTGGGCGTCGGTGTCGGCGTGGGTGTCGGTGTCGGCGTGGGTGTCGGTGTCGGTGTCGGCGTGGGTGTCGGTGTCGGTGTCGGTGAGCCGATCACGACTTCACCGATACTCTTGTTTCCCTGATCCGTGAACCAGAGGTTGCCGCCTGGTCCGACCGCGATCCCGACTGTCTGGGGATTTGTGCCCGGGACGGGGAATTGGGTGATCTGACCGCCGGCGAGGTTGAGCACGCCGATGTTCTTGCCCCCCTTCTCGGTGAACCAGAGGTTGCCGTCCGGCCCGACGGTGATCCCGCTGGGTTGGGGGAAGTCACCCGGGACCGTGTACTGGTTGAGCACCTGGCCGTCGGGAGAGATCTCGGCGATCTTGCCGTCGAAATCCTCGGTGATCCAGAGGCTGTGGTTCTGCGGATCGGTCACGATACCGTCCGGGTCGGCGGTGATCGAGGGGAGCTTGTACTCGGTGACTTGCCCGCTGGTCGTGATCATGCCCACCGAGTCGGTGCCCGGATCCGTGAACCAGAGATTGCCATCGGGCCCCACGGTGATGTTCGTGGGGGACGACAAGGCCGGGAGCGGATACTCGGTGACCTGACCGGTCGTGGTCATCTTGCCGATCGCGTGGCCGAGGCTCTCGGTGAACCAGAGGTTGCCATCCGGACCGGTCGTGATCCCTTCGGGGAACTGTCCTGATGAATTGCTGGAGATCGGGAATTCGGTGATCTGTCCGGAGGTGGTGATCCGACCGATGTTGCCCCCGAATTCCTCGGTGAACCAGAGGTTGTTGTCCGGCCCGACCGTGATCCCGTACGGGTTGGCGCCCGGGGTCGGGAGCTTGATCTCGGTGACCTGGCCGCTGGGCGTAATCCGGCCGATGCTGTTGGAGACCGCATCATTCTCGGTGAACCAGAGGTTGCCGTCCGGTCCGGCGACGATCTGGCCGCGGAGCCCGAGTTCGACGGGATCGGGAATTCCGTGATGCTCGCCAGCAGCGCACGCCCCTCCAGTCCTTCGACCCGCAGCCGGGACCTGTGATGGACCGTCCCTCCGGCTCTTCTCCGGGCGGCCATCCACCGCCTCCACCTGGTTCGCCAGCGTCCTGTCAGTCGGTCACTCATGGACGAAAGCTCCGCTCCAATCGATTGACATCAGCGCGCGAGGGCAAGACATGTACACCTCTCTCTGTACGTCTCGCCGGCATTTCTCTGAATTCTACACAGCCTCTCGAGTACGACAGCGACTGGATGAGGCGCAAGAGGGAGTCCGGAGGGAGCGCCTCCTCGACGGGCTCTTCTGTCTTGCTGCGATGAGCCCACCGATGGATTGAATGTAGGATGTCCCCATCGGAAGTGCAAGGGGTGCTTGGGATCTTGAGCTGGGGACGTTGACGAGGATCAACAGAATCGTCCTGGGGCTGACGCCAGGCTACGGCAATACCGCCCGCTACGCGGGCTTTCGGGACTTACCTCGTCTCGACCCGCCGGAACGTCCTGCGGTTTTCGATGGAGTACGGGGAAAACCATTTCCCGTCGCGATATTCCCAGTCGGGCTGCTTCCAGGTTCCGTCTTCGCGGATCCAGATGACATAGTTCTGGAAATCCGTGCTGTTCTGGATGAGCTGCGCCGGGATCGTGTAGGCTTTCGGACCGGCGCCGGGGTCGATTTCGACCCAGCCCGAGCCGGGGAGGTAGATCTGCACCCACGTGTGCTGGTTCTCGAAATCGGGTCGGATCTTGTGGAGCGAGCCGACGCCGTCGGGGGCATACAAGTTCAATCCCAGGACGGGTCTCGTCGGGATCCCGGCTCGCGCGCACATGGCCTCGAAGAGGGTCATCTGGTGGCCGCAGTGGCCTTTCTTCTGCGCGAGGATCGCGGCCAGATCGCGGGGGCCATAGGGAACCGAGGCGTCGTACTCGATGTGGCCGGCGATCCACTTGCAGAACGCGAGCGCCGCCTCGGCGGGGGGATGGTCCTTCTTGATCGCGTCCACGAGGGCGGCGAGGTCGCCGCCGACTTCGGGTGGGTTCTCACCAACCCGGCGATGATAATCGGACCAGCGGGCGGTCGATTTGCTGGGGTCGAAGGTGCGATCCGCCGACCGGACGCGAAAGCGACTGACGAACTCGAGTTTCTGGCCGGGCTTCAGCCGCTCGCGGGTTTCCCAGAAGACGCTCTGCGACTCGTTGCTGGCGAGGTGCACCACATGACCGGTTTCCGGCCGGTAGGCGATCGCCGAGGCACCCAGGGTCCGGTCCTGCCCGTCCCAGGGTCGTGCGTTCGGCAGCGCGTGCCAGACCCCCAGATGAGTCGGCGTCGTTCCGTGCTCGGGCACGACGAACGTCGTGGTGATGGTGACGTCGTAGGCTCGGGGGTTCGTGACCTTCACGTCCGGCGACACGCGCTGGGCCGGCGCGTCCGCGGAAAGGGTCAGTCCTGCCGAGAGGGTCATGATCGCGACGAACGACGTCCGGCTCATCGCGCAACTCCTGGAACGTTTCTCAGGATGAGTCGTTGTTGCTCACGCGCTGCGGGCCAGCGGATGGCCCGCGAGCTTCTCCAGGATCGCAATCGGGGCCTTCTCGGGGCAGGTCAGGCTGGACCTGCGGACGATGAAGGTCTGTTCCAGCATATATTGTCCGCTCAGGCAAGCGTGGCTGGCGCTGTCGGTGAAGACGATCCAGGTCGAGCCGGCGGGAAACTCCCAGCGGTCCTTGCGGCACGATTGCTGGAAGCCGGCGTCCTCCTTCATCGCGTGGTGGATCCGGAGCATGAACCGATCGTACGGCGGCCGGTCAACCACCGGCAAGCCGAGCTTCGCCGCGGCCCGGACCGTCCAGTGCTTGCAAGTCTCCAGCGCACCCGGCCGGCGATGGAGCCCGACCCGTTCGGCGAACCGGCCGGCCAGATCCTCGAAGTGGTCCGTGGTGAGCCAGACCCGCGGCCGCTCCGGGTTGATGTTCGTGAAGATCCGCAGCAGGCGATCGCCGTACGACGGCCGGGTCGGGAACGAATCGAAATGCAGCAAGTCGTTCCGCGAGTGCAGCGAGACCTGACGCCCTTCCTCCTCGATCGGCCGGAAGCTGGCGAAGTCGATCTTCCAGCTCGTCGCATACCGGTTCAACAACGTTGACATGAAGGCGATCGCCCGTTGAGAGTAGCCACGCATGATCCCGTGGACCCGCTCGCGCTGCGCCGCGTCGTCCTGGTCAACCCCCTTGAGGCGATCCTCCAGCGGACGATAACTGACGTTCTTGTGATACGCGGCGTTGACCTGCTTCTGCGTGACCAGGAACGCCCGGTCCGGCTCGGAGAGCAGAGGTGGCGAGACCGGGAAATACAGGATATCTCCCATCTCCAGCCCGCGATATTCCGCCCGGCTGGCCTCCGCGTCGAATCGATCCGCGCCCAGTGTGATCCGTGCCATCGTCGATCACTCCGTGATCAGGTACCGGGGTCGTTCGCCCGTCGTCCGTTGAAGGGTTGTTTCAAAAAGGGGACAGGCACCTCGAAGACTCGGAGCCAGTCCCCTTTTTGAAACAACCAGGGAGGCTCTTTCGAGCGATCCCCGGATCTCCCGCCGTCGTCACGGCGCAGGGGGGCCACCGACCCTTTCTCGAGTGACCGGGAATCATACCCCGATCGCCGAAAGAGGAAAGAGGAACTTAGAGCTGCCGCAGGAACGCCACGAGATCGGTCTTCTCCGGATCGGCCAGTTTGAGGTCGAGGATCAGGTTAAAGAACTCGACCGTATCCTCGAGGGTGGGCAGCCGGCCGTCGTGGAAGTACGGTGGCGAGTCCTTGATGCCGCGGAGCGAGAAGGTCTTGATCCAGCCTTCGGCGCGGCCATGGTAGAACTCCTCGACGCGGAGATCGTGCATCTTGTCGTCGGTATAGGTCGGGGCCGGGTGGCAGGCGGCGCAGCGCGCCTTGCCGAAGAAGAGGGCCTCGCCGCGCAACTCTGACGGCGTCGCTTTCGCCGCGATCAGGCGGCCGAACCGATCCAGCTTCGACGCCGGGGGCCAGGCGATGATCGAATTGAAATCGCCCATTCGGTTCGTGCTGGGCTTGTCGAGCTGCCGGCCGCCGAGCTGGAGCTGAAGGCTGATATCGCCATCGAAGTATTCCTCCAGTTCGGCGAAATGGTCGGTCGAACGAATCGAGCGCCGCGAGCTGAACAGTTGCATGTTATGGTTGCCGCGCAAAGTGGGCGTGTCGGTCCGCGTTCGGGCCAGCGTCGGCCGCGTGCCCGGATCGAGCGCGATCGCGCCGTTGGTATGTCCGTTAACGTGGCAATCGAAGCAGGCTGTACCCCGCATCGGCTTCTCGGTCACCCGGTGCTTCGTTTGATTGAACCAGGTTGTGGGAAACTTGGTGACCAGCAATCGCAGCCCCTCGAGCTGCTCCGGGGTGAGGATCCCCTCGAACAGCTCGCGGAAGTTGGCCTGGGTGATCTCATGCCCGCGCGAGACGTCGCCCAGGTCCGGACGCGTGGTCAGGAACAGCGGGGGTGGGAACTCGGGCAGGTAGGGATCGGGGATGTCGAAATCGACGTCGAACCGCTCGTGTTCGGGATGAAACTTGATCCAGATCGCTGGAAAGAGCTGGTGGCCGACCGTATGCATGGGATGCGAGAGCGGCCGGAAGCCGATTGGGAACAGGTCGCGCCGCAGGATCTCTGCCGGCGCCAGCCCGGCCAGCTCGCTCCAACTGGCAATCTCCTTCGGCAATCGCGCGACTGGCCCGACGGGGAGCGGCTTGCCGCGGGTCATGGTCACGTCGCGGGTCACGGCGGCGCTGAAATTATACCGCTGCTCCATGTACTTGCGGCGTTCCTCCATGAGCCGGGGTTTGTTCTCCTTGCACATGCGGCAGAAGCTCTCGAAGTCGCCCACGTCGTCGAGGGCGCTGTACGAGGTATGACCCGCCCCGCCGAAGGGGGAAAGATCCTGGGGGCAGATCTCACCCGGCTTCAGCCGGGGCATGGGCTTGAGGACCGTGCCGACCGGTTGGTACTGAGGATAGGGGCGATCCCAGTCGGGGGCATAGGCGGCGGCCGTATCCGGGGCCAGGTGCGACCCTTCCCGAGGCTGGGACATCCCACGATCGTCGCTCGTCCTGGAGCTATCGTCACCTCGTGTCGGCATCGTCAGATCGCGAGCCAGGAGACCCAGTATCGCTCCCAGCAGCAAGACGGCAGCCTGCGACAGGGCCTTGCGCCGTTGGAAGAAACCTATCATGGCGTCGATATCTCCGGATTCGCGAATCGGCACGATCCCTTCGGCCCGAGAGCCTGGGCCGTCTTCGAGTGGTTCTCCATCAATCTTACCGAGAGAATCCGAGAAAAGTCACGGTGCGATAAGCCGGCCGGGGGTCACCGTCTCGAGGGCGTAGGTTCCGGCCAGTCCCTCGGTGATCATCACATGGCGATCGGCGGCCAGGTTCTCGAGCGTCTGCACGGCGCCGGAGGGCCAGCGGACGGTCAGCCGATCGATCTGCGTGGCGTCGCCCAGGCCGAAATGCAGGCGGCTGGCCATCTGGGAATGGAAGCTGTTATGAGGATAAAGCTCTCGGGTCTGCGTGCGTCCCGAGGCCGTTGCGGTCACCCGCGCCCCGATCCCGAGCCGGTTGCTCGCCCGGCCGCGGAGCGAGACGGTCAAATAGTGGGCCTTCGGGAACTGGTTCTCGAAGAGCCGGAGCGGCCCGCCGCCCACCTGCCGGAGTACCAGGTCGAGCCGGCCGTCATTGCGGAAGTCGCCGGCGACCACCGAGCGGCCGTCGCCGTCGCTATCCGCGCCGGTCAGGTAGCTGATATCGACGAAACCCGTACCCCCGACGTTGAGGAACGCGCGCTTGCGCTCGTAGGCACTCAGGTTGTGGCCCTTGTCGACGATGTCCCAGGGGTTGGTGACCCAGAACTCGCCGAGGGACGAGTCGACCGCACCGGGTGCCGGTACCGAAGCTCCGCGGTTGAAAGGCTGTGACACGACAGCCTGCCACACGCAGTTTCACCCGTCGGGATCGTCGCGGGAGCGGCTGATGAACCCGCAAGTGGCGAAGATGTCGAGCCAGCCGTCGTTGTTCAGGTCGGCCATCGCCGGGCCATACGCCCAGCCGACGTCCGCCACCTGGAGGTCCCGGCCGATCCGCTCGAACTTCAGGCCGCCCAGGTTGTGGTGCAACTGGCTCCCCTTGGTGAACGAGTGGAGCTTGTCGAGGATCGAATCCGGATACGACCCCGGCCAGAGATTACCCATCACCCGGTTGCCAGCCTTCGAGTACATGTTGGCCACGTAGATGTCGATGTGGCCGTCGTTGTCGAAATCGCCGGCCGTGACCCCCATCGAGCCGAAGTCGCCAGGATCGTCCTCGATCAACTGCTCGCGGAACGTTCCATTCCCCTGATTGACGAGGAGGACGCCGCGCCGAACTCGTTGATCACGTAAAGATCGGGCCAGCCGTCCTCGTCGGCGTCGAGCCAGATCGCGGTGAAGGTCGAACCGGTTGCCCCCCGAGGCGCCGCTGGATTCGGTAACGTCGGCGAATTTCCAATTCCCCAGGTTCCTCCACAGCCGGTTGTGCACCTGTCCGCCCCCCTCGCCCTTGATCCAGGTCGCGGCCTTGGTCAAACCGATATAGGTCACGTACAGGTTGACCTTGCCGTCCCGGTCGTAGTCGGCGACGGCCACGCTGGCCTGGGGGCGCACGGAGAGGGTCGGGGTGTCGACCGGCGCGAAGTATCGGCCTTCGTGGTTACGAAGCAGCAGGCTGCCGTAGATCAGGTCTTCCCAGCCGTCGCCGTCGAGGTCGACGAATGTCGCGGTGATCATCGTGGGGATCTGCGGCAGGCGAACCTGGCTGGTGACGTCGGCGAACGTGCCGTCGGGTTGACCTTGATAGAGCACGTTGGTGGCCACGTCGGTGACCAGCATATCGAGACAGCCATCGCGGTTGTAGTCGCAGAGGTTGACGCCGCCGGAGACGATCTGCGTATCCTCGGGGGTGCTCCAGTTGTCGTGGAACGGTTTCACGTCGATCCCGCGCCGGGCGGCGACCTCGTGCATCAGGAATCGCGGGGCCTCGGCAACCTGGCGCTGCGTGATCGCGCAGGAGCGGAGCCAGCCGTCGGACTTCAGGAGCTCTTCGGTCGGCCTGGGCAGGCGATATTGCAGGTAGAGGACCACTTCGCCGGGCCGTCCCGCCCCCATCTCGCCGGACATCCGGAGCTGGCACGTCCCTTGCCAGATCCCGTCCAGGTCCTTGTAGTCGACCGGCGCGAGCCCCATGAGCGCGAGCTTCACGTTGGGCCGGCCGGTGAACCGGCGGCGGTCCTCGAAGAGGCGCAGGATCATCGCCTGGCGGTCCAGCCGGACCGACGGCTGGCCGGAATCCCTCTGGCGGAGGAGCCGGGTCGCATCGTGCTCGAACCGGACTTCACGCGGATGGCCCGGCACCTCACCCGCGAACCCCTCGGCGCAGAGGGACAGGAAGGCTTTCGGATCGTCGTCCTTCAGCGCCTTGGCGATCCGGGAAAAACCCAGCCGGCTCAGGACCAGGCCATGATGCTCGACTTGCCAGAGGTATTCGCGCTGGTCCTTGCCTAGCGTGAGGTCGGCCTTCGGGTCCGGGTTGTCGCTCGGATCCAGCGCGGGAGCCCAGCCGGAGCCGGCCGGGGACTGCCGGTCCGGCGACGTAGTGGCTTCGGTCCTTGCCTCGAAGGGGGAGGGGAGGGCCGACCCGACCGGCGGTGCCGAACTCCGGTGCCACAGGCTCGCGCCCATCTGGCCCGAGACCAGCAGCAGGCCCAAGGATAGGGCACAGACTGCGCCCAGGACCCAAAGTGTCCGACTCGACATTCTGATCGATCTCCCCCATCGCCGAGGAATCGGCGGGATGAAATTCCCATCGGAATCCATGCGACTCTGACCGGCCGTCACCGTCAAAGATATCGCCGACGTCCCGCGATTCTCAATCACATTCCGACCAAGTGGTATCCAGGCCCCGCGACGAAGGCGGCCCGTACGAGCCGTCCGATCGCCCGCGAAGCACCTATGTCCCCAGGGAGGCTGCCGGTCCCCTGACAATGGCCCGGCGGATCGCGGGAAACCAAGCCTCATGGACCCACAGCAAATCGTCGAAGGGCGTGACCCGGCAAGTCTTCCATCCCGCTTCTCGAAGGACCCCTTCCATGCCAAGTGCACCAAATTCATTGGTCGAATGAATAATCACGGGGCAACTGGGTCCCTGTCTCGCCAGGTAGTCCGCCACCTCTCGACCCGTACCGGCATCGTTCGTTGTTCCGGTGGAGTCCACCTTCAACTCCAGGTCATGATCCAGCGATAACACAATCACTTCATTTAAATGCTTTTCCAAATATTCGTTAAGTTCAGTTGACGAGTCGAAAAAAACGTGTTCGAATTGATAGAATCGATCGGCCAGGCGGTCTCGCATGGCCTCCACACGGCGTTGGTCGTCCTCGAGGATGACGATCTTCATCGGCATCGATCGCAACCTCCATTTACCTCGTCAGGACTGAGTTCATCGTAGCGTGACAGGACGCGATCCATCCGCGGGAAAGAATCGAACGGCACCAGGCTGGATCGTCAAGCCTTGACTCTCGAGCTGCTTTGCTACATCCAGCAACCCTGCTCGACTCCTGAATCGGAAGGTCCCCGAGAGATTTGTCAAATCAACGACTGTGCCCTTTGCGATGGTCAAATCGCCTGCGTATGAGGCAGGCAGGGCGCCTCCAAGTACTTTCGGATGCAAATGCGGCCCATCGGGTAGAACGTAGACGGTCCCACTTGCGTCTCGGACATAGACATACCCGCCATCCGAGGTGGTGCCGCTAATGGGAGCGCTCCCGGGATCTCTCGGATAGGGAGTTCCATCCAGGGGTGTCTTTGTTTTCAATGACGGATTCCGCTGCGCACCTCCTCGGGAATTCCCGGAGGCCGGCCCCTGTTGTCCGTTCTCCTTGTCTGGCCGAATTGTACCACCCCCAGCTATCGTTGTCTGCATCGTAAGGCTGGCGCCATGACCTACGACATCGCCTGTCGCCGGATGCTGCATGTTCGAGTCACCAGGGCGCCCGTCAATGTCAGGCAATCCCAGAAACGCGGCGACACGAACGATTCCTTCGGTTAACATGGACAGGGACAACCCGGCCCGTGACGGCCGATCTCGAACGCGTCCTCTCATCCATTCCGATCATGTCGAGTCAGACGAATTACATCGATCGAGACCTCGCAGAAAGCGGCCTTCCTCCGTTCGAGCCGCATCCGTGGCTCCGGAGCGGACACGCCCAGACGATCGTCGGGCGATACTGGCCGGCGCCTCGGGCGCGGCTCGCCGCCACGGCCCGAGAAGTCGGCCTGGCCGACGGCGACCGCCTGATGGTGCTGGAGTCGGTCCCACCCGGCTGGGCGAGCCCGCGGCCGACGGCCGTCCTGGTCCACGGCCTGGCGGGCTGTGCCGAGGCGCCTTACATGGTCCGGCTCGGCGTCCGGCTGGTTAACCGGGGGATCCGGGTAGTGCGGGTGAACCTCCGCAACTCGGGCCTCGGGTTCGGCCTGGCCCGGGGCATCTACCACGCGGGTCGGAGCGACGATCTCCGCGAAGTCCTCGCCTGGCTGAAGGATCGGGACGGGGTGGGGCCGACCGCGCTCATCGGTTTTTCCCTGGGTGCCAACCTCGTCTTGAAGCTCGCTTCCGAGGCCGCCCTTGACCCGGCCGGGGTCGAGGGACTCGACTGCGTCCTGGCGGCCAATCCGCCGATCGACCTGACCGCCTGCTCGCGCCGGATGGGCCTCCCGGAGAATCGACTCTACGACCGGAACTTCGTCAAGTGGCTCCATGCCATGATTCAACGGCTCCATCGCCAGTTCCCCGAGCTGGGCCCCACCCACCTGGACGGCGTGAAGACGGTCTACGATTTCGACGACCGTTACACGGCACGCCGCAATGGCTTCGCTTCTGCGGACGACTATTACCAACGGTGTAGCCTCATGACCGCGCTGGGACGCATCGCGGTCCCCGGCTTGATCGTCCACGCGATGGACGATCCGTTCATCCCGCCCGAGCCGTTCGAGCGGGTGGTCCTGCCGCCGAACCTCGTGCTGGAGCTGGTCCGGTATGGCGGCCACCTGGGCTATCTCAGCCGCCGGACGTGGCAAGGCGACCGTCGCTGGCTGGATGCACGCCTGGACGGCTGGCTCGACAGGCACTGGGGGATCTCGGGTTCGTGATTCGTCAATCTTGAATTGACGGGTCGCCCAGCGGTTCCTCTGGGAGTAGTGCTCGGACGGGTATGCGGCCGATTATTACAAGGAGTCTCCGGTGGACGATCCGCCCGGCGCTGCACAGACTGCGAACCGGGTGATCCGCAGCGGGGGCTGGATCCTCGACCCTCGCCTCGCCCGGTCGGCGAATCGCCGCAGGCTCGTGCCGGGGGACCGGCGCGTCAGCCTGGGATTCCGCCTGGCTCTCGTCGAGTCTGGCCGCTGAGGTCAAGCGGGGAAACGCCACCGGCCTCGCGAAGGCCTGACCGATGGTGCGGCGGAGCCGTGTGCGGAGCCCCGCCAGCCGGGGCCGGAGCGAGCCCGGTGGCGTTCTCCGGAAGGACCGGCCCAGGGAGGGGTGGTGATGTCCCGGCCGTTTGATGCGACGTTACGGAAGCTGATCGAGATGGAGCCGGCGGCGTGGCTCCGCTTCTTGCACATCCCGGTCGCCGACCCGGCGCGTCCGGGTGATCGACTCGAACCTCTCGACGGTCACCGCCGAGGCCGACAAGGTCCTCTGGGTGGACGATCCCGAGCCCTGGATCGAGCACATCGAGCTCCAGGCGGGCCGCAACCCCGACTTGCCCGAGCGCGTGCATTGGTACAGCACCATCATCCGACACAGTTTCCAGGTCCCCGTGCATTCGACGGTCATCTTGCTGCGACCGGTGGTCGATGGCCCGGAGTTGACGGGGATCTTCGAGCAGACGGATCGCCACGGCGCCGTTTACGATACGTTCCGGTACAATGTGGTGAGAGTCTGGGAGCAGCCGGTGGAGGAGATCCTCGCCGCGGGCTTGCCGGTCCTGCCGCTGGCGCCGGTGTCGGACGTCGCGGCCGAGCGGGTCCCCGATGTGCTCCTGGCCATGTCGGATCGGCTGGCGCGGGAGTCCAGCCGGGAGCAGGCAGCGACGTTGTGGAACGCGACCCGCATCCTGATGGGGTTGCGGTACGCGGAAAAGCAGGTTGACGCGATCATCGAGGGGGTATCCGCCATGTTGTTCGGGATCGAGGGGATCGAGGAATCATCGGTCTATCAGGGGATTCTCCGGAAAGGCCGCGCCCAGGGGATCGCCGAGGGCCGTGCCGAGGGCCGTACCGAGGGGATCGTCGAGGGCCTTCTTGAGGAGGCGAGAGCGACCCTGTTACGTCTGGGTCGCAAGAACCTAGGGCCGCCCGAAGAACGGGTCGAAGCCCGGATCGCGTCCATCACCGATCTCGTCACCCTGCACGACCTTCAGGATCGAATCGACGACGTCTCGACCTGGGATGAGCTACTGGGTTCGCTCAACGGATGAGTGAGTCCACGATGAATCGCTCGAGCTCAACGGCGGTGCCGTTTGGGGTTCTCACCGCGGAGGAACTGGGCGAGTTCCTCCGGGTCATCGAGATCCAGCTCGAAGGGGACCCAGAGGCCGGTTGACTCGTCGAGGATCGCCGCCTCCTTCTTGCCATTGAGGCTCATCCGCGGGTCGCACCAGATCAGGCGATCATCTTCATTGGTGAACCCGAGTCCATCCCACTGTCCGATCCCGCCGACGGCCTCGCGGAGCGCCGAGCGGACGGCATAGACGGCGTCCTCGGCCTCGGGGTGGGAGAGGATGCCTTCGGGATAGATCCGGATGGCGTAGATGGCGCGGATCGTCTCCAGGTAGTCGCTGAGCCAACGGACCGCCGCCGGCGGGCCGCCGGATTCGAGGCTGTCGATGAACTCGGCGACTTCCTCGGCGCCCAAGGTGTTCGGCCCGACGGGATTGCGCTCGATCGTCGCCCAGACGTTCTTGAGAACGTGGAGTTCCGGGCCGATGGCCAGGTAGTTGCCGAGGGTCCCGGGCTGATCGACCGACCAGATGGCGACGAAAGGGACGGCGCGCTGGAGGGTGGCCAGGGGGATATCCCGGTCACTGATCGTCAGCATGCGGAGGTAGTCACCCATCGGCCGACTCCGTCACCAGATGACTAACACGAGCCACCGACCCGCGCCCGGTTGGGGACGGCGCGGAAGGCTCGTCGTTGGGTGCGCCGGCCCGCGCCGCGACCAAGGCTGGTGCCCGAAAGCCTCGCAAAAAATAGAGTAGCAATGCCCCATCGATCATGCAAGGGAACAGGAACACCAGAACATCATCCGGCCGGGTCCGGCCCACCATCTCGCCCGCAAGCAGACTCCCGAGGAACGAGGCGAAGCCGGAAGTGGCGACCAGCAGCAGGCCTTGCGCCTGGCACGAAGATGGCTCGGGGCCCGTCCATCCAGGAAAACCTGTCCCCCCACGGTGAAGCAGGCGATGCCGACACCTTGCAACAAGGTTCCGGCCACGGCCAACCAGAGCGGAGGATCCAGCGCCAGGCTCAAAAACCGCGCGAACCAGGCCAGGATCCCCAGCATCAACGTCGCCTTCATGCCGAGGCGGCGCAGCAGCCAGGGGAGGATGGCGAGCACGGCAATCTCGGTCGTCTGGCCCAGGGTCATCGCCGTGGAAACCCAGGCACGGGGCAAGCCACGGCGTTCAAGATACCCGGGGATGACCTGGAACACCAGGGGCTGGGTGAGGTACACGCCCAGCGAGGCCAGGAGGAACACGGCGATGTCCGGCTGGCGGACCAGTTCCCTGCCGGCACGCAGCACCCCCCGGCCACGCGGGCCGACCGCCAATGGCGGCGTGTGCGGCAGCGTCAGGCAATAGACCGCGGTCACGGCCGAGACCGCGGTCGCGACCCACAACGCCTCGAAGGCCCCCTGACCGGCTCGCGTCGAACCCGACGCGGCCATCACCACCGAGACGACCCATCCGGCGACCATCCAACCCGCCGTCCCCCACAGCCGGACCCCGCCGAATTCCCGGCCGGGATCGTCCAGATTGCGCATCGCCAGCGCGTTGCAGAGGCTGTAGGCCGG
This sequence comes from uncultured Planctomycetota bacterium, assembly GCA_963845755.1. Lineage (GTDB taxonomy): Bacteria > Planctomycetota > Planctomycetia > Isosphaerales > Isosphaeraceae > CAWJTV01. The sequence goes on along the minus strand of CAWJTV010000026.1, from coordinate 43,700 downwards.
CGCCGTCAACCCCCAGTAGACCAGGAATAGCCCGAACAACCCGCCCGGCAACCTCACCCAGCCCGAGGCCAGGATCGCCAGCAAGCCCGTCCCCGCGGCATAGATCAGCGCCAGGACTGCGCTGGGTGGCCAGGAACCGGTCCACCAGGTGACCGGCCCCCAGAGGGACCAGCGTGGCCCCGATCGCCAGGGTCGCGAAGATCCAACCGCGGTCACGGCTCCCGATCCCCAGGTCTGCCAGGTGCACCGCCAGCAACGGCCAGAACGCGCCCTGGACCGCATAGACCAAGGCCATCATCACCGACAATCGCCATCGATTTCTTGCGTTCATGCAATCCCTGACGCGACCTCGGCCGCGAGCAAAGAGCCATTCCCGATCCGACATTCCAGACTCAATAACCGGAAGCATCCCCATGTGGAATCTGGAATCTGGAATGTTGAATCGGCAATTCCCAGAAATGCCCGCGATGCAGCCATCCCTGGTTCAATCAGAAGGCTTCTCGCGCTCCCGGCGGCGCTGGGCCTTCTTTTCCTGTCGTTCGAGCCGGCGTTCCTGGCGGAGTTGCCGGCGTTCCTCGGCGGTCATCGGAGCCGGCCGTTGGGGCGGGCCGGCCTCGGGAGGCCCCGGAGAAGCCTTGCGCGCTTGCCGCCGCGCGGGGAGCTGCTCCAGGAACCGGAGCAGACCGCCGACCCCGGCACCCACCGAGTTTTCGAGCACGTCCGACCCCATGGACTTGAGCCGTTCCTTCATCCCCTCGACGTCGATCCGGGGATCGGCGAGCGTCCCGTGAATCGGCAACTCGAACCGGGCCGTCTGCAGGAGCGCCGCCAGCAACGGCTTGTCGGGACCGGGCGGATTCAGGCGGAACCGGGCCACCAGGTCGAGGTTCTTCTGGAAATCGACCGAGCCTTCCAGGGCGGCCGTCCCCACGTTTGCCAGGGGGATGGTCAGCCCGCGTTGATGGATCTTCCCCTCGGCGATCCGGACCGAGATCGGGTCGCGCAGCACCAGCAACGGACTGGTCTTGTCCGAGTCTGGGAACAGGCCCATCAGGTCGTCGGCCAGCGGGCCGGGCAGGAATCGGACGTCGTCGAAGAGCACGTCGCCCTCGACCCGCACCGGCGACGCCTTGGCGGCGAAGAGGGGGAACTCGGCGTCAACGCGCCTCACCGACACGCGCCCTGGACGCGCGTCGCCCCATCCAGGACCGGCGCCACATAGGAGAGGACGCGGTGCGAGACCTCGTCGTTGACGACCGCGTTTTCCAGAGTGGAGGACGCCCCGAACTTCAATCGGAGCGACCCCTCGCGATCCTTGACCCACTCCGGCTCGAGGTGGAGGACGCCGTCGTTGAGCCGCGTGTCGATCGGGTTGACGGTCAGCCGGCCGTCTCGGCGCGGAGGACCAGCGATGTCGCGCCCAGTCGCATCCCGAAGACGTCCAGGGCGTCGAGCTGGACGCCCAGCTCGCCGTGCAGCCCGCCGAGCCAGTCGTCGCCCGCGGCGGAGGCCGGGAGCGTGCCGGCCAGTCTCCAGGCGCGCGCCTGGCCGGCGATCCGGGCATTCGGCTCGACCTCGCGCGCCAGGACCGCGCTGATCGCCGGCCAATCGGGTTCGAGCGACCCCTGGAAGTTGACCTGCGGCGTCGTGCTCAGCGCGTCGATCGCTCCCGAGCCTCCGAACCGGCCGTAGGCGGTTTCGATGGTCATCTCGCCGATCTCGATGCGGTCGGCCGGGCGGCTGTAGCTCCCCTTCAACGCAAACTTGCCGGGCTCCTTGCCGGCCGAGACGTGCCCCAGCGCGATGGTCCAGGTGATGGGCTGAGGATCGGCCGCGATATTGAGCGTGATGTCCGCCTCGTCGGAAACGACCGGCTCGGGCAAGGCGCCGTCCCGGAACCGGAACTGGCCGTGCTCGAGCACGATGATGAGCTGGCGCTTGGGTCGCTCGCGAAGGAGCGGCTCGAGTGTCTCGACCAGGTTGATCGTCCCGTCGTCGAGCCGTTCGACATCGAGCTCGGCCGCGGGCAAGCCCAGCGTCGCGCTCGATGGCCGGGCGAACAGGATCTGCCAGAGGCTCAACGCGAAGTTGGCCCGAGGCGCGGCGAGGACTTGCGTCCCCCGCTTGTCGCGAAGGACGACATCCAGCACCTCGGTCGGCCGAAACCACGAAAGCCGGATAGAGGCGAACTCGACCGAGCCGGGCGCCAGGATGGCGTCGGCACGGGATCTGAGCAGGCGCCGCCCGGCCGTCGTGTTCAGCACCCGGGGGAGCGCCGCGAACAGGCCGGCGGCGATGGCGAGCACGATCGCTATTGCCGCGATCCGCCATCGGCGACGTGCCCGGGCGCGGTCGGTCGATTCCATGTCTCCTCGCTTATCTCGTTTAGTCGTCAGTGGTCAGTAGCCAGTGGTCAGGGGTGAGCGGTTAGAACAACGTCATTTGCGGATCGTGTCGGCTTGATCTTCGCTGACTACCGACGACTCATTCGCCCGAACACACTCGTCCATTGCGGTCATTTTACTCAGGGACGGCAAATGGCTCGCCGGAATTCGCGCCGGCGTGGATCCCGAACGGTACGAACGGTCCGGGTGGCGCGTTGCAACTGGTTGCGGCTTCTGGCATTGTAGGCGATCGATCCGAGGTTGCTTGATCTTGCAACGATGAGGAGGTTCCTGGTGTCTCGAGCCGATGACGGTCCGCGACGCGACGCGATGGTCCCCGTTGCCCGCGGATGGGCCTGGGGCCTCTGCTGGCTGATGTTCGCCTCGACGGTCCTGAATTACATGGACCGCCAGACCATCTCGTTGCTCCGCGAGCCAATCTGCCAGGCGTTCGGGATCACGGCGGACGTGGATTTTGGCTGGGTCCTTGCGGCATTCTACCTGACTTACGCACTCTTCCAGGTGCCGGCAGGCTACCTGGTTGACCGATGGGACTTGCGATGGTCGTACGCGGCGGCGGTGGCGTGGTGGTCGCTGGCGGCGGTGGCCACGGCGCTGGTGCCCAGTCTGGGACTGCTGATCGTCTGCCGGGCGCTGTTGGGTGTGGGGGAGTCGTTCAACTGGCCCTGCGCCTGCGGGTGACGGCCCGGATCCTGCCTCCGTCGGATCGAAGCCTGGGCAACGGGATCTTCAATTCCGGGGCGGCCCTGGGCGCCGTGATCACGCCGACGGCGGTCACGCTGCTGACCGCGAAGTTCGGCTGGCGGTCCTCGTTCGCGGTGATCGGCTCGGCGGGATTCGTCTGGGTCGTCGTCTGGCTGCTGCTGGTCCGGGGCGAATATCGACGGCTGCTGGCCCGGCCGGAACAGAAAGAAAGTCTCCCGCTCGACGACCTCGAAGCGTCCCCGGTTCGTCCTCGGCTCCCGAGATCGGTCGCCGCGGCCTTCGGCGGTGTCGTGATCGTGGCCTTGCTGGAACTCCTGGCCGCGTTCTACTACGGCTTGACGTCGATCTGGCTGGCGATCGCCCTCCTGATACTCGGCCCCCTGGTGGTCGCGGCCGTGGTTCCTCTCCACCTCCTCAAGGGGGCGCGCTGGGCTTCGGGGCTCGGTGAGATGGTCCGCAATCGGCGGTTCTGGATCCTGGTGGTCGTGTCGATCTGCATCAATATTTGCTGGCATTTCCTGGTCAACTGGATACCCACCTACTTGAATCGCCGGGGGTTGAGTTTCGAGGCCGGCAATTTCCTCAGCACGATCCCATTCCTGGCCGCCGACGGCGGTAACTTGCTGGGCGGCTGGCTTGCCCTCCAGATTGCGCATCGCGGTCGGAGTGCCCGGCGCGCGCGGCAGATCGTGATGGCCGCGGCGGTCCCGTTCATCGTGGCCGGCGGCCTGAGCGTCGGTCTGGCCGCCAACCTGCCCACCGCCGTGTTCCTGATCTCGATCATGGCCGCCGGCACGGCCGCGTTCATGGCGAATTACTTCAGCTTCACCCAGGAGGTCTCGACGCGCCACACGGGGCTCGTCGTGGGATACCTCGGGGCCATCGGCAACCTCTTCGTCGCCGGTTTCCATCCCCTCACCGGGAAGATCGAGGACGTGACCCACAGCTTCACGCCGGTCTTCATGATCGCCGGCTCGGCTCCGCTGATCGGGCTGGCTGCCTTGCTCTGGGGTTGGGAGGGGAAGGACCCCGAGAGTCCGGGCGATCGGCTCGAATCCGTTGAAGCCTGACCGGATGACAGGATTCCCGAATTCGATGGGCTGAAATTGATCTGGACGGTTCCGCGGATCGATGGCAGAATCCCCGCGCACGTCTGATTGCCCGCGCGCGACGTTCGTTCAACAGGCAGGAGCCGATCGGAAACCGTCCGTCTCCCTTTCGGGTGACCATGGACACGCTCCATCTCTTATGGCAAGGTGGGATCATGATGATCCGTCAATTTCCCTGGCGCAGGCTGGTCCTGGGTGCGCTCTGCTTGGTCTCCATGGGCTGCGAGCCCCATCGATCGTGGCTCCGTCACAACGATGACGACGATCTCTCGCATCGGGGCAGCGACGTCAAGGCGGTCGAGTCGGACTCGTCCAAGATTCAGGCAGTGGACTCGGAAGGCAAGAACTCGAAACCCTTCTTTAACAACAGCCGGAGCTCGTTGGGATGGAGCTCGGAGGCCCGGGACGTCGAGAAAGACCTTGGGATCTACTGACCCCCAGCCGCGATGACACCGATTGTGCGAACCTTCTGGAATCGGCTCCTGGGCGATCGCGGGGAACGGGCCGCCGCCAAGTTCCTTCGCCGTCAGGGGCTGCGCGTGCTGTTGCGCGGGTATCGCGCGCGGTCGGGTGAGATCGACCTCATCGCGCGGGACGGCGACACGCTGGTCTTCGTGGAAGTCAAGGCGCGACGTCAGGGAGTGCCAGCCGAGGCCGTGACCCCCGAGAAACAGCGCCGGATCACGCTGGCGGCGCTCCACTTCCTCCGCAAGCACAACTTGCTCGAACAACGGTGCCGGTTCGACGTGGTGGCGATCGTCTGGCCCGACGACCGCCGCAAGCCCCAGATCGATCACATTCGCAACGCCTTTGAAGCGGTCGGCCACGGGCAGATGTTCTGTTAGTTCTGTACGGCGTCACCGCGGACCGTTCGACTGCGGGCGGCGGCATGACCCGGGGCGCGTCCCAGAGCTTGGCCGTGTAATCGTGGCTGGCCGTCGCCATCATCTTGCCGTCCGGGGAGAACGTGATCGCTCGAATATTGCTGGCGTGGACCTTGTTCGTGTCCAGGACGTTGCCGCTCGTCACGTCCCAGAGCCGGAGCACACCGATCTCGGTTCCAGCCAGCAAATACTGGCTATCGGGGGTGAACGCCAGGGCGAGAATTCCCCGGCCGGGGCCGTCGAGCGCATGGAGATGTGCTCCCGTCGCGGCGTCCCAGACATTCACAATCCCGTCCCAGCCGGCGGCGGCGTACAGCTTCCCGTCGGGCGAGAAGCCCACGGCCTCGATCGCTTGCTTGTTGCCCGGGACGGTCCGTTTTCGTTCCCCGGTCGCCAGGTCCCACAAGATGGCCTTCCGCTCGTTGGCCCCGGTCAAGAGCGTCTGTTCGTCGGGTGAGACGTCGAGCGAATACACGTAATCGGTGTCAACAACCATCGTCGTCTTGACCTGGCTCGTGGCGAGATCCCACACGATGGCCTTCTTGTCCTTGCCGCACGTGACCAAGGTCCGGCTCTTGCGGGCGAACTTCAGGCACTGCACGCCGCCGGTGTGAGCGCTCAGTGCACTCTGGACTTTGCCCGTGGCAGCATGGCGGATCCGGACCATCCCGTCGTATTCGGCGGTCGCCAGGAGCTTGCCGCTCGGATCATAGGCAACCCAGCGAATGCCGTGAGGCTCCCGGGCCAGGAACGTCTGGAGTGGCGTACCGGTCGTCAGGTCATACCCGTGCAGCTCACCGGCCGTCGCGCCTCGATTGCCCGCGCAGGTCACGAGCGACTTGCCGTCGGGGGCGAATGCCACGCACCAGACGACGTCCCTGTGATCTCTCAAGATGAATCGCGGCTCCTTCGGCAACGATCCGGGTGCATTCCCGATCACTTGCCCGGAAACGATTGCCCCGCCACTTGATGCGACCAACACGACGCCCAGCCAGCAACTCCGCGACTTCATCGTAGGCACCTCCTCAGAGCGACGCGGCTGCCGCCTCGTAACCGCACTTCGTGAAGCGGACCAGACCATGACTGGATGTAGGCGGACAGTTCCCTGACTCCTGAGTCTCAGGATACCTGACACTCGGCCTTTCCGCCCGAGATGAGCAGCGACCATCTCAACGTCGGGATTCCTGCCCCGTTTGCGCATCGCTGATGAGCCGATCGAGCACCGTCATCTGGGCGAGGCCGTCCTCGGCGGGGTCGAGGAGACGTTGCGCTTCGAGGGAGCCGGCGAAGGCGTCGACCATGGCCGCGTACTGGTCAACCGATTCGAATTCGAGCGTCTGGATTTGATCCGAGGCGGCATCGGAGTCCGATCCGGTACCGGTCGTCCGCAACCGGGCGGTCGGCTTACCCTGGGCTGGGGGCAGATAGGCGTCGGGGACTTCGATGACGCCCCGGGTGCCGACCAGCTCGTAACGGCATGCGAATGGCTGCTCGAAGCTGCAATCGATGGCGGCGAGCACGCCGCCGGGGAATTCCAGCACGCTGGCGAGGCTCATGTTGACGCCGTCCGGGCCGAGGTGGGCGATCGCTCGAGCCGCTACCGGCTCGCTGTCGGCGAAGAGCCGTGCCGCGCTCACGCCGTAGCAACCGACGTCCCAGAGCGCGCCGCCGCCGCGCGACGGGTCGAGCCGCCAGTCGCCCGGCGCGATCGGGAATGAGAACGAGGATCGGATCAGCCGCAGCTCGCCGATCGTGCCGCGGGCCACGAGCGCCCGGAGGTCCCGCGTCCGTGGCTGGTGCCGCCACATGAAGGCTTCCATCAGGAGGACGCCACGCCGCCGGCAGTGCTCCACCATGAGAGCGGCTTCCCGGGCATCGCGCGCCAGCGGCTTCTCACACAGGATCGGCTTGCCGGCGTCCGCCGCGGCCAGGACCCAGGGCCGATGCTGCTCGTTGGGCAGGGGGATGTAGACCGCGTTGACGTTGGGATCGTCGAGGAGCTCCTGGTACGATCCGTAGGACCGCGGGACTCCGAATTCTTCGGCCCAGGCCCGCGCCGTCGCCGGATCCCGGCTGGCGATCGCGTGCAAGGTCCCGGTCGCCGAGGCGCGGATGCCCGGCACCAGCCCGCGGCGGGCGATCCGCGCACAGCCGAGAATGCCCCATCGTATGGTTTTCACCGGGTCGCTCATTTCATTTCGGCGCCGGGATCGGTTTCCGATCCAGCTTCTTGAAGTCCGGGGCGAGTTCGGTGATCTCGATGGTCTGATCGGCCGCGATGTCGCGGAAGACCTGGGTCGTCTTACTGACCGGCCAGTGGACCTCCAGGGTCGCAACCTTCTCGGCCTTGGCCAGGCCGAGTTGCTGCTGGAGCGGGTTCGCTCCCCAACTGCCGCCGGAGGACACGTGGCGGTGGATCGTCAGCGGCGTCTCGCCCGCCGTGACGGCCTTGATCCGGGCACCGATGGCCGCCCGGTTCGTCTTCTGGCCGACGAGCTTCACGGTCAGCCAGTGGTTCCCCTGGCCGGGGTTCTGGAACAGGATGTTGTGGTACCGGTCGCCGGGGACGGCGCCCCCCATCTCGATGAAGATGTCCACGTCGCCGTCGTTGTCCCAGTCGGCGCAGGAGACGCCGTGTCCTTTCTGGAGGTGGCCCGTCCGGGAGGAGCCGGTGATCTCGGCAAAGCGCCGGCCCGCGACGTTCTTGAACATCCGGTTGGGGACGAGCAGGCTGAAATCCGGGTCGCCGGTCCCCAGGTAGAAATCGAGGAAGCCGTCGTTGTCGAGGTCGCCGAAGTTACTGCCCATGGTGGCGAAGACCAGATCCAGGCCGGCTTCCTTCGTCTTGTCCTCGAATCGCTTGCCGCCCACGTTGCGAAAGAGCCGGTTTGAAAGGGCCTTGTGCGGCTTCCCGATCAGGCCGTTGACCACGTCCTCCAGCGTGTAGTCGTAGCAGGTCGCGAAGAGGTCGAGCCAGCCGTCGTTGTCGTAGTCCCAGGCCCAGCAGGCGAAACCTTTGCGGGGGCCGTCGATCCCCATGGACTTGGTCACCTCGGTGAACGTCCCGTTGCGGTTGTTGTGATATAACTTCGGGTCCCCCGTGAGGTTGTTCATGAAGATGTCGGGATAATCGTCGTTGTCGTAGTCGATCCAGTCGGCCCCCTTGCCGAAGAAGGGGCCGCTCTTCCTCAGGCCGGCCTTGGCGGTGACGTCTTCGAAGGTCCCGTCGCCCCGGTTGTGATACAGGCGGTCCGCCGGCCGTTCCCCGACGATGAAGACGTCCAGCCAGCCATCGTTGTCGTAGTCGGCCCAGCGCGAGGACGTCGAATTCATCGGCGCGCCCAGCCCGGCCTCTTTCGTGACATCGGTGAACTTGCCGCCGCCCTCGTTGCGCAACAAGCTTTGCGGGATCGGCAACAAGAACCACGCGCCCCGCGAGATGAACAGATCCAGCCGGCCGTCGTTGTTGTAATCGGTCTGCACCAGATACTTGCCCCCCAGTTGCGGGGCCAGGCCGGCCGATTCGCTACGATCCTGGAAGGTCCCGTCGCCGGTATTGTGGTAATAGGCCATGGGCTCGGCCGGGTCGAAATTGGTGGTGGCCAGATCGAGCCGGCCGTCGTCGTCGAAGTCGTCCATCACCGCGCCGCCGGCCATGTTCAGCCGGTCGACCTTCGCCAGGTGGCCGATGTCGCGGAACTGGCCGATGTCGAGCTCGGATTTGACGAAATGGTCCAGGGCGATCAGGAATCGCGGATCGACCTTCTGGGGATGCTCGCCCAGGGTCATGTGGGCCAGGTTGAGCAGCCAGCGGATTCCCAGGTCGTCGGGGAACTGCTCGAGATACTCGGTGAAATGCCGGACCGCCAGGCGGGAGCCGGTGGGGATGGTGTGAACGGCCGCCGGCGCGATGGGGATGATGCACGAGCTCTCGCCCCGACACTTCACGCAATTCTCGGTCTCGCCCAGCCGCAGCCCGGTCACTCCCTGGAAGTAGATGACGGTGAACAGGCCGAGCTCGGCGAGCCCGTCACTCTGCTCGACCCAGGACCGCGTCTCTTCGAGCAATTCGTAGGCGCGCTTCGGTTCCCCCTGGAAGTTGAGGAGACTGGCCTTCGACAGCAGGATCAGCAGCCGGTGCGAATCCGACTTGCCGGGAGGGGGCAGGGCCCTGTCCAGCTCCACGCCCATCCACCCATCAACTTTCTTCCAACTATCCCGGATGTCTTCCAGCGAGGCGGTATTCGGCCAGCGGCGAGGTGCGCCAGGGCCGAGTAGAAGGCGCTGGTATCCATCGGTTTACGCGGCTGATACGCCAGTCCCTTCCGGATCTCCCGCCGCGAGACGACGAGGTTTCGAGCGGCATCAGCGGGGGTCACCGCGGCATTCGGGGCGGTTTCCGATCGATGCACTGAGACGTCCTGCGCCGTCTCCTTGGGAAGCTCGGCCACCCGCCTGGTCGCATTCATCGCCAGGACCGCGACCACCGCGACCAGGATCAGCCCGGCCAGGAATCTCACGTCGAGACGGGGCACAGCGCGTTCTGGTGGTGATTCCATGAGTCATCTCACGAGTTGTCGGTGCCTGAAGGAACAAAGATATTAGCAGGCATCAAGCCGGGGGGCGTCTTTCGCACTCGGGGCGAGGGGTCATTCTCCCAGGTTGGCGCGGTGGAGACAACGAAAAATCGAGACTTCTCGCCGCACTCCACCACGCGACCCCGGTCGTGATGCCGCGGTCAGGCCCCGGTCGCCATCGACCTCGGGAATCGGATCGGTTAACTTGAGCGAAAGTGAGGCGATTGCCGAGGTCCTGGGCTCGCGGATGAACTCGGGCTCCACGACGGCTGGAAGGGGGACGGTTTAGCATGCGGCGATCCACATTCCGCCGGCCGTCGGGTTGCGGAGGGTACACGGGATGTCTGGTCTTGCTGTTCGCGGCCCTCCGGCTGTTCGCGGCGGACATCCGGGATGGGCCGGTCGCTGCGCCGGATCGATCGCTCGAGCGGGTGCCGGAGCTGGTCCCATTCCCGACGACCCTCCTGCCGGGGATCTACCTCCTGGGCAACCTGGCACCGTCGGCGGTGTACGTCGTCGCGACGGGCGAGGGGCTGGTGCTTGTTGACTCGGGCCTGTTGAGCGACGCGAGCGGGGTCAAGGCGCAGATGAGGAGCTTGAACCTCGATTGGACACAGATCCGTGCCGTCCTGCTGACGCACGCCCATGCGGACCATTCCGGGGGCGCCGAGCACTTGCGGACCGCCGCGGGCGCCCGGGTTTATGCCGGGGAAGGGGATGCGGCGGTCCTGAGGGCCGGCGGGCCCGCCGAGGCGTTTTTCAGCGCGTTCGAGCTACCGGGCGGGCAGCTCCACCGGACCACGGTGGACGTCGCGCTGAAAGGGGGCGAGTCGCTCGCCTTCGGCGACGTCCGATTCCGGGTCCTGGCGACGCCCGGCCATACGCCGGGGAGCCTCTGTTACCTCATGGAGCGCGCGGACCTTCGCGTCCTGTTCGGGGGCGATGTCATCTCGATGCTGCGCGGTGACGAGAAGTCCCACGAACGGATCTGGCGGCCGCTGGGGACCTACTCGGCCTATATGCCGCCGCGCTATCGGGGCGACGCCCAGACCTACGCGGCTTCTCTCCGCTCGCTGCGGGCGCTGCCGGTCCCCGATCTCGTGCTGCCCGGCCATCCCCGCGCCGACCGGATCCCTCAGAACCCTCGGCTTTCCCGGAAGCAATGGGAGGACATGCTCGACCAGGGCATCGCCGAGATGACCACGCTTCAGGCCCACTATGAACGGGATGGAAGAAACTTCCTGGACGGCGACCCGAAGTCGCTCTTGCCCGGCCTGGATTATCTGGGGGATTTCCAGGGCGCCGCGGTCTACAGCTTCGCGGTCGGTTCGAAGCGGTTCCTGGTGGATGCCCCAGGAGGTCCGGGGCTATTCTCCTTCGTCAAGGGCCGTCTCCGAGGGCTGGGCCGCAAGCCGGAGGAGCCGCAGGTCGTGCTGCTGACGTCCTGCGACGCGAGCCAGAGGGCCGGCCTGGGAGAGCTGATCGACGGCTGCCATCCCGAGGTAGTCGTCTCTTCCGCCGGCCTCCGGACTCTCGAGAGCCGCGTGTCCGGCCGGGACGGTCATCCGCGCGGCGGACGAATGGCCGGCTCTCGCGGGGTTCCAAATCACGCCGATCCCGATGCGAGGGCGGGGCGCGGCACCGATCGCCTATCGCCTGCGATGGGCCGGCAAGACCGTGCTGTTCTCCGGCGCATTCCCATCAAGTACAACCCGCGGACGGATGCCGATCTGTTCGCGGAGATCTCGACGTCGCGAGACGTCGCGCTCGATTACCTGATGTCCGTCTACGGGCTCGGCGACCCGATACCCGACCTGTGGCTGCCCGCGGTCCCCGTGGATGGCCAGAATGCGAACCTCTACGACCGCGATTGGCCGGATATCCTCGCCGACAATTACCGGATCGGCTACCGCCGTCTGAAACTCCGTCGTTGACAAGTTGTTTGAAGAAGGAGACAGGCGCCTCCGAAGGCTCGGAGCCAGTCCCCTTTTCAAACAGGCCGAGACGAAGGCACGTTTGATGAACATACAGGTACGGGTCGGATTCACCGCGTTATGGTGTCTGTTGGGCCTGGTCGCCGGGACGTTGGCCTGGCTGGTCCTGGTGTCCGGCGCCTCCGACGACCAGGCGGCGCGACGGCCGGTGCCGGCCTCCGTCTCGCAATGGAAGCCGCCCCCGGGCGAGCTTCTCGACCCGCAGGAGTCGATCGACGACCAGGGCTTCGGCCTGGCCGGCCAGTTCACGGCCCCGATCCACGACCCGGCCTCTCTCCAAGAGTTGCGGGCGGCGATCCGGGTGCGAGGCCGGCTCGCGATGGCCGTGCTGGAGGCGGAGTCCGACCAGGTCCGCCTCGGCTTTCGACCCCCGCGGGAGGACGTCGCCGCCGCGGCACGGCTCCGGCACCAGATCGGCCTGCTCAACCTGTACGAGGGCCGATATCCCGAGGCGGCCGCCTGCTTCAAGGAAGCCCTGCCATTCGGCTCACCCCGAGATATCCCCGAGCGGGAGCGGGCCCAGCGAATGGCCCTGCTCGGCGTGATCGCCCTGCGCGGGGGCGACCGGGAGAACGATCGCCAATTTCCCGGCTCGACGAGCCGCATTTTCCCGATCGCGCCCCCGGCCGTCCTCCTTCGCCAGGCGGGCGCGCGCGAGGCGGTCAAGCGATTCACCGAATGCCTGAAGATCTGGCCTGACGACCTCCGCGCCCGCTGGCTCCTGAACCTCGCGTACATGACGCTGGGCGAGTACCCCGACCAGGTCCCGAGCCCGTACGTCATCCCGCTCGATCGATTCCGCTCGACGGTCAACGTGGGCTGGTTCGAGAACGTGGCGCCAGGGGTCGGCCTGACCGCGCGGGGCCCCAACCTGGCCGGTGGGAGCCTCTTCGATGATTTCAACGGCGACGGCCGGCCCGACGTGTTCGCCTGCTCGCTGGACGTCGAGCGGGGCGCTTCCCTGTTCGTCAACCGCGGCGATGAGTGGTTCGACGACCGATCGGCCGGCGCCGGGCTCGCCGAACAGGTCTACGCCGTCAACGCGGCTCACGCCGACTTCGACAACGACGGCGACCTGGACGTGCTCCTCCTGCGCGGAGCCGAGGAACTCCCGTTGCGGCTCTCGCTCTTGAGGAATTGGGGATACGGCGCCTTCGAGGATGTGACCGTCGCGGCGGGACTGGGCGACCCGATCGCGACGGGGTCGGCCGCCTGGGGCGATTACGACAACGACGGCCGAGTCAACCTGTTCGTGTGCGGCGAGTACCGATCGCGACCGGGCGATGCGAGCAGCTCCCCGCCCGACCCGCGCAACCGGTGCCGGCTGTATCATAACCGGGGCGATGGCCGCTTCGTCAACGTGGCCGCGGCGGCCGGAGTCACCAATGATCGGTGTGCCAAGGGGGCGGCCTGGGAGGATTACGACGGCGACGGTCACCTGGACCTCTACGTCTCGAACCAGGATGGGCCCGGCCGCCTCTACCACAATCAGGGCGATGGCACGTTCCTGGACGTGGCCCCTTCGCTCGGCGTGACCGGCCCCGACGCCGGGTTCGCGTGCTGGTTCTGGGACTTCAACAACGACGGCCGGCCGGATCTCTACGTCAACGGGAGTCCGGCGAGCCTGGCCGACATCGCGGCGGACGCCCTGGGCCGGCCGTTCGAGAAGGCCGGCCGCCCCTGGCTCTACTCCAACCGCGGCGCCGAGGGCTTCCAGGAGGTCGCCCGCGCGGTCGGGCTCGACCGCCCGATGGCCGCGATGGGCTGCAACTTCGGCGACATCGATAACGACGGCTATCTCGACATCTACCTGGGGAACGGCTGGCGGTCCTTCTCCAGCCTGGTCCCCAACCGGATGTTCAAGAACGTGGCCGGTCGCCAGTTCGAGGACGTGACGATCTCGTCGGGCACGGGAAGCCTCCGGACCGGCAACGGCGTCTCCTTCGCCGACTACGACGGTGACGGCGACCTGGACCTCTTCGTCCAGACCGGAGGGGCGGTCCCCGGGGATCCGTCGGACAACCTCCTGTTTCGCAACCCGGGCCATGGCCGTCGCTGGCTCGAAGTCAAACTGGTCGGGACCCGGACCAACCGCGCCGCGATCGGAGCCAGGATCCGGGTCAACCTCACCGCGGCCGACGGCACGGCGCGCTCGATCTACCGGACCATCGGCAACAACTCCAGTTACGGCGGCAATCGCCTCGTCGAATTGATCGGCCTGGGGGACGCGTCCCGGGCCGCCGCGATCACCGTCTCCTGGCCGGCCAGTCGAACCACCCAGATCTTCCGCGACATCGCGGCCGACCAGAGGATCGAGATCACCGAGGGAGCGGGTTCCTATAGGAGTGGTCAGTAGTCAGTGGTCAGTAGTCAGGAAAGACTAAGAGTCTGTCTCGGAAGGTGTTTGTAGGGTGTTCTGTGAGCACCGAGACGGTGTACTTTGCCGAATTCGGTGCTCACAGAGCACCCTACAAGACGGCCGATGAGGCTTCCGGGACAGACTCTAAAGACAAGACCCGATCCTCGGCATGAAGTTGACTACTGACCACTGACTACTGCGCCCTGACCCAGCTCTGAGGAATTGGGGAATTTGTCGCACCTTGACGGCAGCGTAAGTCCCGAGTAGAACCTCTGTTGAAGTGCCCGACCATCCTAGGCCCTCAATTTTTTTCTTCGCACCTCATGACTTTTCGGGCCTTTCCCGGTATAAGGTCCACTTACCGGAAGTTCCAGGGGCCCATCGATGCATGTGCCGAGCCACCCCACGCTGGTCCGTCGGATGCTCGACCGCCGCCTCAAGCAACTGGCTCCGGCTGGGCCGCTCCTGGCGGCCAGCCTGGCCCAGGTGCAGAAACGTTGCGGCCAGCCCTCCTGCGCCTGCCACCACGGTGGCCCGTTGCACTCCGCCCACCACCTCACCTTCTCGGAGGGGGGTAAGACTCGCACGGTGTATGTGCCCCAGGACCTGCTCACGGAGGTCCAAGAATGGGTGCAAGAACACCAACGTCTCAAAGGCCTGATCCACGAAATCAGCCAGTTGACCCTGGCCTTGATCCAGGGCCACGTCTCGCACCGAAAGCGGCGGCGGGGACGACGCTGAACATCGGACCTATCCTGGTGCGAACCCTGGGTCACTTCTTCCCCGATCTCAACACCTGGATCGATGCGATCGATGACCCGCGGTTTGCCCCCTTGGTGATCTACCACAAGCGGTTCCTGCTGTGGTGGGGGCTGAGTTTGTTCCTGTGCAAGTTGAGCAGCCGGCGCCAACTGGACTACCAGTTGAACACCGACGGCCCGGAGGTCCTGCCCAATCTCAATCGTCTGGCGGGTACGGCGCAAGAGAGCCGGCCGGTGAACCAGACCTTGGAGTACTTCCTGGGGAAAATCGGCCCCGACCCCATCGCCGGGTTGCGGCAGCGGATGGTCCAGCGGTTGATCCGCATGAAGGCTCTGGACGCGGCGCGGCTGCAGGGGCGGTTCGTCGTCTTGATTGACGGCTCGGGCTATCTGGTGTTTCACTCCCGGCATTGCGACGATTGCCTGACCCAGCGGCACGGTGAGACGACGCTATATATGCACCAGGTGCTGGAGGCCAAGGTGCTGGGGCCGGCCGGCACGGTCATCTCGATCGCCAGTGAGTTCATCGACAACCACGACGTCGCCAGTGCCCCAGCGGGTGCCAGCGCAGGAACGGATCAAGCAGGATTGCGAGTTGAAGGCCTTGCGACGCCTGGTGGAGAAGTTGCGGATCGAGTTCCCGCAGTTGCGGATTTGCCTCGGCGGTGACGGCCTGTATGCCTGCGGAGAAGGATTCCAGGTCGCCAAAGATTATCGATGCGACTACATTTACACGTTTCAGCCTGGACGACTTCCCGCCCTCTGGGAGGATTTCCAGGGGTTGCTGCGGTTGTGTCCCGACCAGCGCGTGGAACGGATGACGCCGCAAGGGGTCCGGCAGGTCTATCGCTGGATCAACGGCCTGCACTACAGGGACAGTGATGGTCGGGACTGGACCATCAACGCTCTGGAGTGCACCGAGACGGGCAAGGAGGGAAAGCAGACGGAATGGTCGTGGGTGACCTCTCTGGATTTGAGCCACGAGACTGTGGTGGAAGTAGCGACCAACGGAGGGAGGGCACGCTGGCGCGAGGAGAACGAGGGATTTAACACCCAGAAGAACAGTGGCCTGAACCTGGAACATGCCTACAGCCACAGATGCTGGCCGGCCTACTATTTCCTGTTGCAGATCGCCCATCTGCTGTTGCAACTGGTGGAGAAGGGGAGCCTGTTGCGGCACCTGGCCCAAGAGCAGGGGAAGCGAACGGCCGTGGAGCTGTTCGGCTCGTTGAAGAACATGGCACAACGATTGTTGGAGAGCCTGCGGTTTCGACACTGGCCGGACGAGGTCTTCGAGCCGGCCGGAGCCGGGCCGATCCAGATCCGACTGGACAGCAGTTAGCCGCCGGTGGCGGGTGGGCGTGTTCCAGGTTCAGCCGGGTTCTTCAGGGTCTGATAGCGGTCGCACTCGAAGCCGCCTTCGAGCCCGTCCCCTTACGGCCTTTGCCGGCCCTCGGTCGCCATCCACGCGGCTTCCGCGTGCCGGCCTACCGCCCGAGGGGCGGATTTCTCAGGGCTGGCCCTGACCACTGAACCTTGACCGTTTCCTGCGCCAAAGTATAAGATTCCTGAGAAGTTGAGTTAACCGAAGGATAGTCCATCGTCCCACGCGATTCGACCCGGCGGGACGGCGAGGGGTCTCTTAGATGAAGAAGCAGTCGCGGCGCGCACAGACCCGGTCTTCCCCTCCGTTGCGCCACCAGCTCGAACACGTTGTGCCCACCGTCATCCACGATCCCGAGGAGAAGATGACGGCGCTGGGGCGGTTCACGCACCACGCGGTGAAGGAGCCGCGCCGGTACCTGGGTTGGCCTGCCGCGATCATCGCGTGCGTATTCCTCGCGGTGGTGGTCTGGAAACTGGCGACGGGCGGGCGTTCGCCGGACGAGGACGCCTGGGCCAAGCTCGAGACCGCCAAGTCCGCCGAGGAACGGGTGGACCTGGCCAAGGAGTTTCCGACCTCGCCGGTCGCGACCTGGGCGCTGTTGCAGGCGGCGACGGAGTACTACAACCTGGCCCTCAGCGACCTGCCCCAGAACCGCGACGTCGCCTTGCCCACCGCACGGAAGGCGCTGGACCTCTTCGAGCAGGTGGAACGCGAAGCCCCGCATGACTCGCCGCAGGCGCGTTCCGCCGCGCTCGGCAAGGCCCGGACCCTCGAGATGCGCAACGACCTCTCCCAGGCCCTGGAACAGTACCAGCATGTGGTCAAGGAATGGCCGGAGAGCTCCGGAGGCCAAGGACGCCAAGCGCCTTGTGGAAGCCCTCAAGGACCCGCAGGCCACCACGTTCTACAAGGAGCTGTATGCCTTCTCGCCCACGAAGATGACCCTGCCGCCGCTCGGGACCGAGAGCCTGCCCTCTTCGCTCCTGGGTCCTTCGATCCCGGGGAGTGGGAGCACCGACGAAGTCCGCGCCCTTCGGTCCCTTGAAACCCGAGGCCAGTCTCCCCGACGTACGTCTTCCGAACCTCCTGGATATTCGGGGCGAAGCCAGGACGCAACCGACCACCTCCAAGGCCCCGGGCACCTCCCCGGACAAATCGGCCAAGGACAAGGCCGAACCCGCCAAGCCGGCCGCGAGTCTGAAGGATCTCCCGGTGGATGTCTTCTCCTCGAAGCCCGATACCGCCAAGGAGAAGGCACCGCGATGATCGACCCGAGCGATCATCGTTCACCGGACATCGCGAAATGCGGATTCCTCGTCTCTTTTCTGACCACCGGCCACTGACCTCTGACGACTGACCACCATGTGGCCCCCACCGTTGTCGGAAATCCCCCAGGAATTCGAGGTCAAGCCTCGGACGGACGGCAAGCGGATCGACGCCTACCTGGCGAGCCGGTTCACGGACTATTCCCGGTGCGTGATCCAGAAGGTGATCGACGCCGAGGCGGTGCAGGTCAACGGCCGGCCGGTGAAAGCCTCGTATCGGGTGCGGGCCGGCGACCGGGTCTGCATCCGGCTGCCCGAGCTGCCCGATACGACCCCGGAGCCGGAAGAGATCCCGATCGAGGTCGTCTACGAGGACGAGGCCCTGACCGTGGTGAACAAGCCGCCGGGCATGGTCACCCACCCGGCCAAGGGGAACTGGCGCGGCACGCTGGTCAACGCGCTGCAATTCCATTATGACACGCTCTCGACCCTGGCCGGCGAGCATCGGCCGGGGATCGTCCACCGGCTCGATCGCGACACGACCGGCCTGCTCGTCGTGGTCAAGGATGAGTTAGCCCATCGCCGGCTGGGTCTCCAGTTCGAGCTGCGCGAGGTGCACAAGGAGTATCTCGCGCTGGTCCACGGCGCCCCGCAGCGCGACCGGGATTACATCGAGCGTCCGATCGGGTTCCATCCGACGGTCCGCGAGAAGATGGCCATTCGCACCCCCGAGGACGGCGGCAAGCCCGCGGTGACGTTCTACGAAGTGGCCGAACGGTTCCGGGATTTCGCGATGGTCCGGTGCCAGCCGCGGACCGGCCGCACGCACCAGATTCGCATCCACCTCACGCACGTCGGCCATCCCATCCTGGCCGACAAGCTCTACTCGGGCCGGGATCGCATCACGGTCGGTGACGTGATGGGTCACGAGAAGAGTCGCGTCCTGCCGACGGAAGCGACCGAGGCGACGCTCATCGATCGTCAGGCACTCCACGCCCATCGGCTGCGGTTCACCCACCCCTTGACCGGCAAGGAGCTGGACCTCACCGCTCCGCTGCCGGCGGACATGGAAAGAACCCTGGAAACCTTGCGGAATTATAGAAGAACCTAGCTCGGATGACGACGTCGGGCAACGAACGGTCGCGGTGAGTGATGGCGGCCGAGTCGTCGGTGAGTCAGGAGGACTGCGACTCTTGGCCCGTAGCCGCTCGCGGCCTGGCAACTCCATCGGAGTTGATGACCATGGTGCACGAGACGTACGTTAAGGAAGCGGAGGGATTCTCCCGGAGGCGATTCATCGCGAGCGAGGGTGGTCTCAAGGTTGATCTGCCGTCCGACCCGACCGAGCTGAAGACGACGCTGAGGACCGGCGTCGGTCCCGTGAAGGTCCACGGCTTTCGCTCCAAGCACGACGGGGTCGTCTACCTGGCGGCCTATTCGGAATGCCACGCTCGGCTGGATATGCTCGAGTACGTCAAGCTGCCGCGACGCGCCGCTCGACCATTGGATCCCCGGCGCGGGACGACGGAGATCGCTCGGCGAGCGTCTCCTGATCGGGCAGGAACGCGGGGAACCGCGTGAGGAGGATTTTGCACTACCGTCGCGCAAGGGCGGCGTGAAGTGGATCGCTCGGCGTCGGTGGATGGTGCGGCAGGGGTTCGTCTATCACGCCATCGCGGTCATGCCCGAGACGTGTTCCACATCGGCCGATGTCGCCAGGTTCCTCGGATCGCTCGAAACGGTCCCGATCGCCGTGGACCGGCGTGGGCTGAAGGCGTGAAAATCGATTCCAGATGACGAATTACGAATTGCGGATGGAATAAAGCCTAATTTCAAAAGCATTTACGAATTCGCGATTCGTAATTTGGAATCCGCTATCCGATTGTTTCACAAACTCTGACCCCGGCCTGGCGTAAGGCGAAGGAGGAAGGTTTTACCGTCCTTTGGCCCGAACGTTTCGATGATACGGTGATTTGTGTCGTGCCGACGCCGACGCGATCGGCGATGAATTCCACCTACTTCGTCTTCCAGATATCGATGGGCTTCGCGGTCACCGTCGTCCGGTATCATTCCGGCACGATCATGCATCCCGTGAACGTCCCGATCGAGGAGGCCGAGGCGCTGGATGACGTCTCGCGATCGATTCCTTTCCGAGTCCTTAAGAACAATCCGCGGCTTTCACCCGAGCGCCGCGCGCACCCGAACCCTGATGAACGAGGCTGTCCGTGATTGCCTCGTCACAGGCTACGAGGACTTGATCGCGTCTCCCACCTTGCTGGTGCCCCGTCTGGAATCCAGGCGGAGAGTCTCCTCATCAAGGTGACGGCGGGGAGGGTGCGGGTATTCGCTCGGTTCGACATTTCATCAAGGGTCACAACAGGCTGCCCCGGCCTTTACGACATATGCCTCAAATTCCGCAACGTCTAACGGATCGGCTGGGCAACTCGTCTACCCCTCTTGTATCGAGCAACCAAGCGTTGAGAAGTTCCAATGCCCGCTCTTTGTCCGCGACAGAACCTGCCTCGTCCCACATACCCCGAAATGCACTCGCAGATGCCTCATACTCCTTCGGCACGTCCTCAATTTTTCCTTGCAAACTGTAATGGATGACACCACTCTTTCGCCAGAACCAGATGATTCTCGCATTGTGAAAAAAAGTGCCGCTGTTATGCATCGAGCTGATATTGACTCCCTGTTGCTGGGCCAGGGAGATCAGTTCCCGCGAAGTCGCCTGCATTGATTCAACGTGATTCACGGTTTCTACCTCCGGCAATGACATAAAATAAGATCATAATTCGATTTTAATCACATCACCCTATCTTCGGAATAACACTAATGTCAATCCGGCAGGAACCCTATTCCACAAGAATCCAGCGGGGAGTCGGATTGCCCGCCGTGTGACCGAATATCATGTTGCCACCAGCATCCTGCACTCCGGCATTATCAAAATCCTGGACAATGCGAATGAGTTCGGTTGGGTCCGCTGGGGGCGCATCTCGGATTACATGCTCTTTGACGAGGAAGCCCTGTCGGGGATTAGTCGGGGTCTGGACCTGGACCACGTTGTCTGGGTGAATCGCCCGTGCCGTATCCAGATTCAGGAACTCATTTTGGGCCTGCGATGGAGACGTGCCGCCTGGGTGGAACTCCTTGACCACCGTACCAGGCTGATCGAGGTTTTCGAACACGACCCCTTCAGCACCGCGTCCCAGTTCCCGGCCGATTCGAGGCCTTGGGACATTCGCTCCGGCACCTCTCGTTCCCATAGCACCATCCTTGTGCGCCTGGACCGAGAATCCTCATCATCATTCCCCGACGATGGATGTATGGACTCCTCGATCGCCGGGTTGTAAACCGGCGGCGATGCCTTGGGACCGTTCACCATCGTCACCGCTGGAAGCGGGTTTCTGGAAGTCGGCTCACGACCTGGCCGGCCGGACCTTCTCCAGGGTCTCGATCGCCCAGAGGCGGACCCAGGCATTCTGGTGCTTGCGAAGCTCTTCCAACCGCGGGATGGCCACTCGAGCACCAACCCCGAGCCGGCCGATGGCTTCGAAGTATTCCTCGATGAATCTCGGGAGTTCCCAATCTTCCTCTCCCTCTCCCGAGCCTATTGCCAGATTACGGTTCAAACTTTTCAGCCACCGTCCTGTCAGAACGTCGGCCTCCAGGCTTGTCCGTCCCATGCGCCGAGCACGATCTCGCGGCGGGCTTCATACCCGTGGACTGGATAATCTCCCAGGAATCTCTCGGCGACTCGACCCACTTCTGAGCCACGACCTTCCCTTCCGGGTCCAACTGATAGAGCGCGATCACGACCCCGTCCCAGATTGAGCAGGGCTTCTCTTTCAGGGCTTCACGCAGCACGGGGATGGCCTGCCTTCGCAACGGGTCCGGTCTGGCCCAAGGCCAATGCAGCGGCGCGGCGGACGGTCCAATTCGCGTCATCCTTCTCTCGAGTCTTCAACGACTCGACCAACGCGGGGATGGCCGCCTTGGCCTCGGGACCGTAGGATCCGAGAAGGAATGCGGCCGTTTCGGCAGGGTCGCCATCGTCGATGTCCAGTGCCGCTTTGTCTTCGATTTTCTGCTTTCCGTCTCGATGTCTCAGAACCGCGATCAAGGCCGGCATCGCGGACTTGCCGGCCGTGTCAATCCGGCGCAGGGCCTTGATCGCATAGTGCACCTCGTAATCCTCCTGGGTTCGGGTCCGTGAGGTTGCGAAGGATCAAGGCCGCAAGGGGCGGGGCGGCAGACTTTGCTCGGGGGCCGAACAGGCCGAGACTCTCGATCGCGGCCTGAACGACGTTGGCATCTTCATCACGCAATGCGGAGATGAGCGCAGGGATACTTTCCCCACCCTCGGGATCGACTTGCACCAAGGTCTTGAGGATTTGAAATCTGATGAAGACGTCTTCACGCTTTCCCATCAGGTGCTTCAGCGTGGGGATCGCGGTCCTCGCCGCCGGGCCGAGTTGGCTCAAAGCCGATGGAACGTCATCGTAGTCGATATTGTCCAGGGGATGATCCAGCGCGTCGATCAGGACCGGGATCGCGCCGCCGCCTGACGGATCAATCCGGGCCAGGGCAACGGCTGCGTAGATACGGACCTGGACCCGCCCATCCTTCAGCGCCGACCGAAGCCCAGGTACTGCCGACTTGGCCCTCGGCCCAAGACGGGCCAACTCGTCGGAGGGGCCCCCGTCATTCAGGAAGTCCTTGAGTAACCTGTCCACAGGGGGGTGCCCGAGCTTATCGAGGGCCTTGAGGAGCTCGCCCGGAAGAAACATGTCGCTTCCCCGATCCTTGTCGTTCTCCCATACCTTGTCGAGCAAGCCGTTCAATATCGGGACGGCAACCTTCGCATCGACTCCGATCGCAACCAGAGCCTTGACAGCATGTCTGCGCAGCATTGGGGGATCGGAATCCGGTCGATCCGCGGCGAGAGCGCGAATCAGAGTGGGGACCGCGGCTCTCGCCGCCGGGCCGATTTCACCAAGGGCCTCCGCCGCACAGACGCGCATGTCGGCATTTGGGCCGGTCAGGACGCCGATCAGCGACCGTACGGCCGGACCACCGATCTGGACCAGCGAATTCTTCGCACGGCCGAAGCCATGAACGTGCCCTTCCCAGTGAGGCGTTGACATCCCTCCCGACGAATCGCTCCATCAGGATCGGAACCGTCACCTCGTACCCGCCCCGATCTGGACGAGGGCTTCAACGGCTTGATCCTTGAATGGTCGGTAGCGAATAAAAAACGGGACGATGTCGAGCCGATCCAACCCCGCTTCTACGGCTTCGTCTTTGAATGGTCCCTGACGGACAGCATCGATCAGATCCGGCACCGCGGCCCTGGCCGCCGGCCCGAAGTAGCCGAGCGCGATGACCGCCGCACGACGATCCTTCCCAGTCTTGTCGCGCAACGCCGCGATCCAGCCGTCAAGCGTCCTGCCCCAGAGCACGTTCGGCTCGTCGGCCCGGACCGGTTGCCCGGAAATGGCGACGAGTATCAGCAGGCAGATCTTCGTTCGTACGCGGATCATGCTCGTGCACCTGTCTGAACCCAGCCGGAGGGTCTCCTCATCGGGGTGACGACCGGGAGGTAGCGGATATTCGCTCGGTTCGCCACTTCATCTTATGGGTCGCAACCGCACGGGCAAGCACGATCGGGCGTCCGAGCGATCATCTAGCCGGTTTCTCTCGCTTCGACTGGCGCTTGCGCGTCCACAGCCGGCGCAGATCCTCCGGGCTGGCCGTACCTCCGAATCGTATGAAGAATCTTATCCAGCAAGACTTGGTCGTGAATCTCACGGAGTTCCGGCATCAGCTCCAGTCCCGCGACGCCGAACTTCAGTTCCAGGCAGGCTTCGATGCCTTTGAGAGTGCCTTCAAGCAAGCCCTCTCCTCTTTCCCATCGTCTTGCCCTCTTCAAGGCCCTTCTCCCTCCCAACCCGCTCCGCGATCGTGACGAACGGCATAACCTTCTCCTGCTGATACGCGGTGATTTCTTGCCAGAACTGCTGGTCGCGTTCCTCCGGCAACTCCATGATCCAGTCGATGAACCGGAACAACTGCCGGATCTCCTCCGCATCCAGCCCGCGCTCGATACAGACCCTTGACTAGCCGCAGTTTCCATGCGTACCGGTCCGCCGGTGACCGCCGGGTCTCCAGGGTCTTGAGGTGGGCCAGCACCACCAGGGCGACCGGGTTGGGATCGGCCTCCAGCTCCGGGTCGCGCGACGCATAGTCCAGCAGCTTGACGATCGGAAACTCCGTGATCGTGCGGAAGCCCCACCGGCTGTAGCCAAACTGGTTGGGCCGCCAGTCGGGATCGTCATCGGCCAGGATCGCCAGGCTGATCACCTCGCGATCATAACGGTCGAAGAGGCGGTGATTGTAGACGACCATTCGCCTGGGGAACTCACCCTCCTTCCCGGTCTGCACTTCTACGTGGATCAGGATCCAACGCTCCTGGCCGCTCTCGAGCCAGACCTTGACCAGCTTGTCCACATAGCGCCGACCGCGTTTGGCCTGTCGAACGATCGGCTGGAGCTCCTTGTCCAGCATCTCATAACCGCGCGTCCAGTCGATCTCGGCATGAGCCCGGGGAAAGACGAAGGCCATGAAACTGCTCGAAGTAGCGATCCAGTGCCTCCTTCCAGAAACTATCATAATCGGTTCTGGATCTTGGGGACCCCCTACGCTGGCCGATCTTTCCCGATCGTGGTTTCCGTTTCGCCATGGCGCGTGCCCGCAGGAGCTTTTCAGGAGTCGTCCGCCAGCACCCGGGTGGCGTCAGCAGACCCGTGCCCCTTTGCGGCTGACAGCTCCAAAGGTCGGTTTGAGGTTGACGTCCGTAGCGCGCCGGGAACACCCTGATCGACTTCACGGGGCCGCCCCCAACGTGACTGGCAAACGAGTGTGCCAGAAGTCTGATGGCAATAGGCCGCTCGGAGGATCGATACGGCCATAAGTCTCGGTGGAACCGTTTCTTGGACGTTCCTCGCAGTCCAGAGGTCCGTCCGGCTTATAATACTCCGTGCGGATCGAGACGATCCGGTCGTGATCGGGACAGTCGGCCCGCGGGAGCACGCAATCGGATGACGACGTCGGGCATCGAACGGTCGCGGTGGGAGCTGGCGGCCGAGTCGACGGTGGTGAAGCTCCGCTGGTTCGGCATCGTGATGGGGTACATCCTGGTCCAGACCCGGACCGGGCTGCACGACCCCTGGGCGGTCCGCGCCTTCCTGGCCCTGGGCGCCGGCTATGCCGCGCTGGACCTGGCCTTCTGGCGGATGGGCGAGGTCATCCTCAAGGGCTGGCCGCTGCTCGTCTCGATGATGGAGTCGGTGTTCATCGCGCTGTTGTGCTACCATGATACGGGGCTCAACAGCCCGTTCCGCTGGTATTACCTGCTCTCCTTGATCTGCTGCTCGATCCGGAACCGGGCGGAGGTCGCCTGGTGGACGCTGGCGTTCCACGGCCTGACGTTCCTCGGCCTGGCGGGGATCCTGGGCACCTCGCCCCGTCCTGAATCGAGCCTGCTCTTGACGTTGACCATCATGGCCTGGGTGACCTGGGCCAGCTCCTCGCTGGCGGGCTCGCTGCGGGCGGCCGGCGAGGAGTTCGCGCGCCTCAATGCGGAGCTCGCCCGGGCCCGTGAAGAACTGGAACAGCGCGTGGAAGAGCGCACCGACGCCCTGCGTGCCTCGCAGGCCCGGGTGATCCAGCAGGAGAAGATGGCCGCCTTCGGGCTGCTCGCGGCCGGGATCGCCCACGAGGTCGGCAATCCCCTGGCCGCGCTCAGCTCGCTCGTCCAGATGCTCCAGCGCCGGGGGCCCGATCCGTATACTTCCGAGAAGCTCGACCTTGCCGGCCGCCAGTTGCAGCGGATCGAGCGCACCATCCGCGAGCTGGTCGATTTCTCGCGGCCGGCCTCCACCGCGGTGACCCGGGTGCGGATCGGCGAGGTCGTCGACGAGGCCCTCGGCATCGCCAAGTATTATCAACGGACCAAGCAGCGATCGATCACGACGGTGGTCCCGCCCGACCTGCCGACGATCGCCATCGTGCGCGACTACCTCACCCAGGTCGTCCTGAACCTCGTGCTGAACGCCATCGACGCGACGGCGGAGCAGGGGCGCATTCACGTCGAGGCGCACGTCGAGGACGGCGGGATCGTCCTGAGCGTCGACGACGACGGGCGGGGGATCTCGCTGGCCGACCGCTGCCGGCTGTTCCAGCCCTTCTTCACCACCAAGCCGCATGGCACCGGGCTGGGCTTGTTCGTCAGCCGGCAGATCCTCGAAGATTACTCGGGCCGGCTGGACTATCGATCGGAGCTGGGCCGGGGTTCCACGTTCATCGTCCGGCTCCCGCTGGAGCCGGAACGGCCTCCGACCGATCTGGGACTCTCAGTCCCAGGCACCGCATGCGCCGGCGAGGTCGGAGAGGCGGTTGCTCCAGCGGAACGTAGATCAGGCTTTCGAGCCTGACGTTCTGGAGAGTCAGGCTCGAAAGCCTGACCTACGTGAGTTTCTTCACGGCGTAGGGCCTACCTGATGAAGTCGGTCGCGGTCGAGAAGCGGAATGGAGAAGCCAAGGCACCGGAGCCCTCGGCTCCGCGGGGACGGGTCCTGATCGTTGACGACGAGGATGTGATCGCCGCGACGCTCAAGGAGTTCCTCCAGGGCGAGAGTTTCGAAGCGGCGACGGCCGCGGACATGCCCCAAGCCCTGGCGCTGGTCGAAACCTTCGAGCCGGACGTCGTCCTGTGCGACGTCCAACTGCCCGGCGGCGACGGCTTGGCCGTCCTGAACCGGACGCTCCGGATCCGCCCGGAGACGATGTTCATCATGATCACGGCGTATGCGACGGTCGAGAACGCGGTGGCCGCGTTCCGCCGCGGCGCCCAGGACTACCTGATGAAGCCGGTCCTCTTCGACGACCTGCTGGCCAAGATCGACCGCCTGATCGGCTACCGACGTCTGTTGCTGGAGAACCAGGCGCTGCGGCGGCAGCTCCATGGCCAGGGAGACATCGAGGCCTTGGTCGGCGAGAGCCCGCCCATGAAGGCGGTCAAGACCTTGATCCGCAAGGTCGGCCCCACCCGGAGCACCGTGCTGATCACCGGCGAGTCGGGCACGGGCAAGGAGCTGGTCGCGCGTGCGCTGCACGCCGTCGGGCCGGCCCCCGGCGACGTGTTCCTGGCCGTGAACTGCGCCGCGATCCCGCACGACCTGCTGGAGAACCAGCTCTTCGGCCACGTTCGGGGCGCCTTCACCGGCGCCGACCGGGACCATGCCGGGCTGTTCGTGGCCGCCGGCCGGGGCACCGTGTTCCTCGACGAGATCGGCGAGCTCTCGCGGTCGACCCAGGCCAAGCTGCTCCGCGCCATCGAGAACAAGGAGGTCCTGCCGGTCGGCGCGATGCGCCCGGTCTCGTTCCACGCGCGGCTGCTGACGGCGACCAACAAGGACCTCACCGCCGAGGTCGCCGCCGACCGCTTCCGCGCCGACCTGTATTATCGCCTCAACGTGGTCACCATCCACTTGCCCACCCTGCGCGACCGTCGCGAGGATATCCCCGAGCTGGTCGCCACCCTGCTCGCCAAGCACGCGGCGCAGCCTGGGCCGTCGCGTTCGACGGCGTTGACAATGCGACCGTCCGGGGCCTGATGGCGGCCACCTGGACCGGCAACGTCCGCGAGCTCGACAACGCCCTGGAACGCGCCGTCATCCTCAGCGAGGGCCCCATCCTCACGCCCGACGATTTCCCCCCCGGCCTGATCGTCGACAACGAGCCGGACGGCTCCGGCTCCGGCGATAACCTCCGCGCCGCGCTGCGAGACTACGAGCGCCAGCACATCCAGCGCGTCCTCCGCGATTGCAACGACGACAAGCGCGAGACGGCCCGCCGCCTCGGCCTGGGCCTCTCCTCCCTCTATCGCAAGCTCGAAGAGCTCGGCGTGCGGCTCGCGTGAGTCGATGCCCTTGCAGTCGCCCCTCGAGTCCTCGGCATTCCTTCGATTGGTCGTTCGTGATCTCTGCCGATCCGTCCGGAGTCCGATGCATCCCGGTCTCGCCGGGCCCGACCTCCCGTCGCGCGGATCGGGATTCCGACGAGCCTTTACATTAAGAATTGATTGATTGTTTCTGAATGATACTCCGGATCGCCTCGCCGAGTTGCCTCGACTCGACCGGCTTGATGAGGTGCATCTCGAAGCCCGCCTCCAGGCACATCTGCCGGTCTTCGTCGGACCCGTAACCGGTGAGGGCGATCGCCGGAACCGAACGCGACGAGCCCAACGAACGCAGCAGGTCCAGGCCGGTCCCGTCGCCCAATTCAAGGTCGCTGAGGATCAGATCATATCCCCCGTCTTCGGCGGCGGCCAGGGCCGCCCGGAGGCTGTTCGCGGGCCGGACCTCATAGCCGAGCCGGGACAACGACATCCCGAGGGTGCGCAGGGAGTCCGGATTGTCCTCGACGAGGAGGATCGTCGTCGGCCTGCCGGACTGGCGGTCTCCGTCGGGCTCCTCGGCGGCGGGCTGCTCGACGGTCGCGTCCCTCGCCCTCGGCCGATCGACCGTCGCGACCTCCGCGGGGTCCGCGGTGCGGAGGACGACTCGGAATGTCGCCCCTCTCCCGGGGCCCGAACTCTCCGCGACGAAAGTTCCCGCGTGGGCTTCGACGATCCAACGGCCGATCGACAGGCCCAGGCCCAGACCCGGACCTCGTTCGACACCCTCGGATGTCCCTTGGATAAAAGGCTCGAAGATCCGTTCCAACTGCGACGCCTCGAGGCCGCGACCTTCGTCCTGAAATTCGATCGCGAGGGTATCGGCCGCGATATTCCCCGTTCGGATCGTGAGGTGACTGCGAGCGGGCGAGTTCCTCGCGGCATTGATGATGAGGTTCCAGAAAACTTGCTGGAGCCGGCCCGGATCGGCGTCGATCCTGCTGTTCGTCGCGGAGAGATCGAGGCGGGCGATCAGGCCGGCATCCCGGAGGAATTCGGCGCAATTCTCCAAGCTCTGTCGCAGGAGCCCATGTGCGTCGACGAGCTCCTTCCGCAGGCGCAGCTTCCCCAGAGTGACCAGGCTCTGGTCGAGAAGATCATCGATCAAACGGGCCTCAATGTGAACATTCCTCTGCACGATCTCGAGGGAGGATCGCAATTCCGGGGGGATCGAGGGTTGATCGAGGGTCGCGGAGACGATCGCGAGCACGGGCGTCAGCGGCGTCCGCAGCTCGTGGCTCAACTTGGCCAGGAATGCGTCCTTGGCCCGATTGGCCTGCTCGGCGGCGATCCGGGCCGTCCGCTCCGCCTCCGCGCGATTGGGCGGAGATGTCGCGGATGATGACCAGCCATCCCGGTTCGCGGCCGTGCGGGAAGCGAGAGATGCGGACATCGTAGGTGGACCCATGATCCCGCGAGTCCGTACCGAGGCGATACGACAGCTCCGAAGCTGCTTTCCAGCCGCCTGAGGTGCTCGGGAATCCGCAGCCAGCCGGGGATCATATCGCCGTGGAGGCCGATGATGTCCTTATCGGGGTGCCCCATGAGGCGAAGGGCCGCCTGGTTCACGCCGGCGATCCGCCCTCGGGCGTCGAGCACGATGATCGCGTCGAGCATCTCGTGCACGACCAGGGAATAGCTGACCGGAGCGACGTTGATGAGCTGGAACCGCCGCAACAACACCAGGCCAAGCACGCCCGTCACCACGAACGTGGCGGCGGTAAGGTCATATTCTCTATAGGGGTCCGGGATGATCCTCAGCAGGTCCGCCACGTTGATGACCAGGGGGATGAGCAGACATGCGGACAAGAACAGCATCTGCTTCCTCAAGACCCCGCCCAGAGCCAAGGCGGCGCGGGCGAGCAGCCATGCAGACAGGCACAAGATTGCATAGCAATAGCTGGTGTGGATCCAGAATGCAGGGCCGTACCTGGGACTCAGCAATCGGTAGCCCTGGATCTCGACCTGTTCCATGCCCGTCAGGAACAGCCGGTGTTCACCCGAGGTGGCGATGAGGCTGATGGAGATCGCCGGCACCACGAGCATCAGCACCTTGAAGCGCGCGGGCGCGGCCCCCGTTCGGCCCGTGTACTCGAGGACGAAGAACAGGAGTGAAGGCGGCACGAGGGCCACGGATGAGAGCTTCAGGCCGTAGATCACGGCCTGTGCGGACGGGTCGAGCAGGACCGCATCGATCGCCTCGCACAAGGCCCAGAGCCCCTCGAACAGGAGCAGCGAGATGAGGGGAGGCGCCGAAGGCTCGTTGCGACGCTCCCAGGCGAGCACGACCAACCAGGCCGACAAGGCCGCGGCCAGGAAGAACGGCAGCGAAGCCGGGTTCAACTGCACGGGGAGCCCGAACTGGGAGATGAGCCGATCCATCTTCAGGGAATCTCACGGCGTCGGTCCCACCCTCTCGCGTGGCCTGGGGCAGCGGCGATGGTGGTCATCCTGGGAATGGGGCAAAAACCAACAAAGTTACGTAAAGTTCCGTGCTGTTCGCGGAAACCGCTCTGAGACGGCGGTTTGACAGGTTCACCGTCATCTCGGACGACTTCGGGCCGAGTCCCCTTCAAGAGATGCACCGGGAAGAGAGGCTAGGCCCGGTTGCGGTGGCGCACCATGGAATCATCGAGGTCCGACATAAATGGAGTTGGACCACGGGTTGAGATACAGGATACTCACGGGAAATACGTCGCTTATCGAGCCTTCCACAGCAGATCGATTATGATATACGGAGTACCGGACCGACGACGCTTGACAAGTTCCGCGTGACTTTGCGTGTCTTTGTTGGGAATGATCCACTTGAAAGGCCGGGAGCTCATCGAAACCTGAGTGGTGGTCACATGCCGGTGACCGAGGAGTTCCTCGAGCTTAATGATACCAAGCCCGGCTTCCAAATAGGAGAGTTGCCGCGATCGCTCTCGACGAAAAAGGCGTGGATCCGAGCCAGTGTCCAGCCGCCGCCCAGGGGAAGCATCCAGACTGCGGAGGCGACGGGGCCGTTGCAGCGAGTTTCGTTCATGCGAAGAATCCGTCAAAGTTTTCCCAACCCAAGGCGCATCCG
Source organism: uncultured Planctomycetota bacterium (assembly GCA_963845755.1). Classification (GTDB taxonomy): domain Bacteria; phylum Planctomycetota; class Planctomycetia; order Isosphaerales; family Isosphaeraceae; genus CAWJTV01. The sequence continues at coordinate 13,169 of CAWJTV010000026.1, read as the reverse complement.
CCGGCGTCGGGACCTGGGCGCGCGACCGTCATCGCCGATGCTGACGCCGGACACCCTGTGGCATAGAATAATACTGCCCGTGCCATCGGACGACCTGCGGCCCCCGGGATATCGGCCGGCCGCCCCGTCCCACGCCCGACACCGGAGTCCGCCCATGGCCGCCGACCGCGACTTCCTCTTCGGCCTACTCGCCCTGCAAAACGGCCTGATCCAGCAGGCCCAGCTCGTCGCCGCCGTCCGGGCCTGGACCGGCGACAAGTCCCGACCCCTGCTCGATCACCTCGTCGCGATGGGCCACCTCGCGCCGGGCCATCGCCCGGTCGTTGAGGGCATGGGCGAGCTCCTCCTCCAGGCCCACGACGGCGACGTCACGAAGAGCCTTACCGCCTTCCCCGCCGACCGGTCCACCCACGCGGGTCTGACGGAACTCGCCGACCCGGACATCGCCGAGACGCTCGGCCACGTCGCCTCCGGCTACGACGCGACCCAGGCCGACGCCGACGGCACAGCCTCCTATTCGATCGGCCCGGCCACGACCGACGGACAGCGGTTCCGCGTCCTCCGCCTCCACGCGCGCGGCGGACTGGGCGCCGTCTTCGTCGCACTCGACGCCGAGCTCAATCGCGAGGTGGCCCTCAAGCAGATCCTCGAGAAGCACGCCGACGACCCGGTCAGCCGCGCCCGGTTCCTGCTCGAGGCCGAGGTCACCGGCGGGTTGGAGCATCCCGGGATCGTCCCGGTCTACGGCCTGGGCATTGACGCCGACGGACGACCCTATTACGCCATGCGGTTCGTCAGAGGGGACAGCCTCAAGGAGGCCATCGACCGCTTCCACGCCGACCCTGCCCTGAAGGCCGACCCGGGTCGCCGCTCGCTCGAGCTCCGCCAGCTCCTGCGGCGGTTCACGGACGTCTGCAATGCCATCGAGTACGCCCACAGCCGGGGCGTCCTCCACCGCGACATCAAGCCGGCCAACGTGATCGTCGGCAAGCACGGCGAGACCCTGGTGGTTGACTGGGGACTGGCCAAGTTGCTCGGCCGGGTCGAGCCAGGGGCGGACGCGGACGAGCCGACCTTGATACCCAACTCGGCCAGCGGCTCGGCCGAGACGCTACCCGGCAGGTCCCTGGGGACGCCGGCGTTCATGAGCCCGGAGCAGGCCGAGGGGGACATCGAGAACCTGGGGCCACGGTCCGATGTCTACAGCCTGGGCGCGACGTTGTACTACCTGCTGACCGGCCAGCCGCCGGTGGTCGGGGACCTCAACGCCGTGCTCCGCGCCGTGAAGCGGGGTGAACTCACGCCACCGCGGCGGGTCGACGCGACGATCGAACGGGCGCTGGAGGCCGTCTGCCTCAAGGCGATGGCGCTGCGGCCCGCGGATCGGTACGCGACGCCGAAGGCCCTGGCCGAGGACGTGGAGCGGTGGATGGCCGATGAGCCGGTGTCGGCGTGGCGCGAGCCGCTGTCGCGCCGCGCCCGGCGGTGGGCGAAGCGGAACCGGACGGCGGTCACCGCCGCGGCCGTGGCGCTGCTGGCCGGGATGGTGGGGCTCTCCGCGGTCCTGGTCGTGCAGACCCGGGCCAAAGCCGACATCGCGCGGGCACTGGACCGCGAGACCCGGGCGAATCTCGACCTGGCCCGCTCGAAGTCTGCCGTCCAGCGCGTTACGAGCTGGCCGTGGAGGCGATCAAGACGTTCCACACCGGTGTCAGCGAGGACTTCCTGCTCAGGGAGGAGAAGTTCAAGGAGCTGCGCGACCGGCTGCTCAAGTCGGCCTCCGACTTCTACGGCAAGCTCGGCGGCCTGCTGGGGAAGGAGACGGACGTGGCCTCGCGGCGGGCGCTGGCGGGGGCGAACTTCGAGCTGGCGGGGCTGACGGCGAAGGTGGGCCGGAACGCGGACGCGCTGGCGGCGCACCGGTCGGTCCTGGCGGCGCGGCGGGCGCTGGCAGCCGACCCGGGAGTCGGCGGGGCGGCCCAGGCCGACGTCGGCCGCAGCCTGACGGAAGTCGCCGGACTCCTCGAGTCGATGGGCAAGACCGACGAGGCGCTGGCCGCCTACCGCGAGGCCGAAGCCGTGCTGTCCGGGCCGACGGCGGAGTCGCAACAGGCCCACGCCGCCCTGGCCGACTGCCGATCGCGGATGGGCTTCTTCCTGACCACCATCGGCAAGGATGACCAGGCGCTGGCCGCCTACCGTCAGGCACGGGCCGACCAGGAGGCGCTGGCCGTGGCCCCCGGGGCATCGCCGGAGGCCCGACGCGACCTGGGGGATACGGTCAACCGCATCGGCCGCCTGCTGGCGAACACCGGCCGGCCGAAGGAGGCCGAGGCCGAGTATCACGCGGCCCTGGCGATCCGCAAGAAGCTGGCCGACGAGGACCCCGCCGTCACCGACTTCCGGAACAGCCTGGCGGCGACCCACAACAACCTCGGCATCCTGCTGTCGAAGACGGGCCGGCCGAAGGAGGCCGAGGCCGAGTACCGCACGGCCCTGGCGATCCGCAAGAAGCTGGCCGACGACAACCCCGCCGTCACCGACTTCCGCAAGCAACTGCAGGCCAGCCACTTTAACCTCGGCAACCTGCTCAGGCAGACTGGCCGATCCCCGGAGGCGGAGTCCCTGTTCCGCCTGGCCGTGTCGATCCAGCAGGAGCTGGCCGAGGACAACCCCGCCGTACCCGAATTCCGCAGGCTCCTGGCGCTCAACCATCACTATCTCGGGATCGTGCTGAAGGAAACGGGCCGGCCCCGGGAGGCCGAGCCCGAGTACCGCGCGGCCCTGGCGATCCTCCGGGAGACCGCCGAGTCCAACCCCGCCCTCACGACATTCCGCAGCGACCTGGGGTCCGTCTACACGGACCTCGGCGTCCTGCTGGCGGAGTCGGGCCGGTCGCGGGAGGCGGAGGCCGAGTTCCGTGCGGGGCTGGCGAACGACCGGGAGGTGGTCGAAGCCAACCCCACCGTCACCGAGTTCCGCGACCGCCTGGCGACCGGCCACGTCAACCTCGGCGAATTGCTCTCCGAGACGGGCCGGCCGTCGGAGGCGGAGCCGGAGTACCGCGCGGCGCAGGCGATCTTCCGAGGGATGGCCGAGGCCAACCCCGCCGTCACCTACTACCGCTTCGGCCTGGCATACACCCAGATCCGCCGCGGCCTCCTGCTGTCGCAGGCCGGCCGGCTGTCGGAGGCGGAGTCCGAAGACCGCGCCGCGGCGGCGATCTATCGGGACCTGGCCGACCACAACCCCAAGGTCCCCGACTATGGCGACGGCCTCGCCACGGCGCTGACCAACCTCGGCGATGTCCTCCGCCCCCGCGGACGGATGGCCGAGACCCGCGACGCCTACGACCAGGCGATCGCCCTCCGCGAGCGGCTGGTCGCGGAGCACCCGAAGGCCCCGACGTACCGCGGCAACCTGGCGGGCTCGTTGCGTCGGCGCGGGCTGGCCCGCCGCGACCTGGGCGATCCCGCCGGGGCGGCGGCCGACGTCCGGCGGGCGCTGGGGCTGTTCGACGGGCTGGCGTCGCGGTCGCGCGAGGCGTGGTACGAGACCGCTTGCTGCCATGCCGAGCTAGCCGGACTGGCCGGACTGGCCGGGTCGGGGATCTCGGCCGATCAGGCGGCGTCGGAGGCCGACGCGGCGATGGCCCTGTTGCACAAGGCCGCGGCCCTGGGATTCCGCAACACCGACGCCTACCGCACCGAGGATGCCCTCGACCCGCTCCGCGACCTGTCCGACTTCCGGCTGATGATGATGGACCTGGCCATGCCGGAGGAGCCGTTTGCCCGCGCCGACTGAGGACGACGGCCAATCAAAATGTGAAACCCTTCATTGAAACCCTGCGGGGCACCGATCCCCTCGACAACGAACGTGATCCGCCACAAGACCGGCGTCGGACACAATTGCACGCATGCAAACAGCAATCGACCGCTGCAAGAATCGCCCTTTCATCGCACGATCGTGAAGCGAGAACTTCGCATCCTCCTCGGAATTTCCGATCACGAACTGCCTCCAATTCACGAAAACACATCTCATCATCGCCGAAATCTCTTAGACTACCATTCACTGCGGAGCGCAGCCACTGAGGCGACTCAGGTCATTGTTCCATTCTGGTCGGTGACGTACAAGAGAGTGAAGCTCGATGATCACCAAGGTTAAATCCCGAAGAATCCGCCGGTTCGGACCGACCACTGAATCCCTCGAAGCCCGGAACCTCCTCACCGTTCTGCCAGTCCACGGAATGGGCCATGCGGAAAACCAGGCCCTGCGCCAGCCTGCGATGGAACTCGCACCTCGGCTCGGCGAAGTGAAAACATCGAACGTCGTCAAGAACTCAACGACAAGAGCCACGCCGGAAATCCAGCATGGGCCCCAGCGCCCTGCATACGACATCACCGTTCACTTTTCTTATGTCGGGGCACCTGGCAACAAATCCATTGGAATCAATGGATTTGTGCCACCGTCACGGGCCACCGTGCCCGCCAAGTCTGCCAACGGTCCCGGTGGGGGCTATCAAGAGATCGGTGGCGTGCCGTACATCTACGCCATCGGACAGACCGAAATCACCGCCGGGCAATATGTCACATTCCTGAACAAGGTAGACCCCACAGGCGCCAATCCCGTCCAACCCGTCACCGGGATTCAGTTATGGACAAACGCGTTTTCACCGGTAACCAATCCATTCTCCGGCGAGATCAACCTGGTGCAAAACGCGGCACCCGGCACCCATTACCGATTGGCTGCCAGGTATTGGGCGAACAAGCCGCTCGTGAATGGCAATATGTTCGACTTCGCCTATTTCGTCAACAGCATGTACAACGGTTCCACCGTGGCGATCGACAACAGCCAAGCCAGGAGCCCGCTCGGCTTTCGCGTCCACTTGCAAACGAGATATGTAAAATTATCAACAAATATCTCGACCGGCATGTATGATCTCCAAGACTCCAGCTACCAGTTCTTCCAGCGTCTCGATACCACCGGCTACGTGATTCCAAGCGAGAACGAATGGGTAAAGGCCGCTTACTATTCTCCACGGGCGGCCGGCAACGGCACCCACTATTACTATTACCCCACAGTCAGCAACACGCCCCCCACCGCGCTCTCGACGGCCAATCCGAAACCGACCGTGAACAACGTCGGCAATGTCATCCCGGCGAACCTGGTGCCAGGCGTGGCCTACTCCAACTACAACCAGTCGGTCAACTGGCAGCCGCCCTATGACCCCCTTCCGGCCGATAACGATGCCAATGTCGTCAACGTGGGGAAAGATCGCACACCCTCACCGTGGCTTACTTATGACCAGGGCGGCAACGCCGTCGAGTACACCGATACCGTCGCCGCCCCCCCGCCCGGCGTGGTCAACCCCCGCAATCTCTCGGCGTTCGTCAAGGTTCACGGCGGAATCGCCAACGCCCAAACGTACCAACTTTGGCTCACCGCAACCGGAACCTCAAGTCCCTACGGACAAAACCTCGGGCAAACCGACACTCAGGGTGGGGCACGCTTTGGCTATGTCCCGAACGTGCGAGCGGACAGGTCGATTCGCACTTCGAAGGGGACGACGTCCTCGGCGCTCGCCAAGCCGCCGACCAGCAATCGACTCGTCTACAGGCTCGACAATCTCAACACCCTCGACACTTACTACACCACCAACCTGACCCAGGCCATCATCCTCGCCAACAACCCTTCCACGTACGTGTTCCTGGGCGCCAGCTTCAAACAACCCGCCCACGCCCACTCCAAACCGGTCTACGGCTTCCTGAATACCGCCACCCGCACTCAGTTCTACACAACCAACCCGCAGGAAGCCGCCGTCATGTCGGCAAATCCGCAATACTCCGCCGAGGGCATCGTCTTCAATGCCCTCGCTCCCAACGCAGGATCCACCAACTATCGACAATTCTTCAATCCAACAACCGGCGCCTATGCCTATTCCGCAGCCGACGCGGATGTGCAGTTCTTCACCTCCCGAGGCTACCAGTTCGATGGCTACGCCTGGTCGGTGAATTAGATCGCGATGTTCCCGTCTTCCACGAACGGAATCCGCGCCGAGGTTTCCGTGCCGCGAACATTCCTCAAGAAATCGACTCGAGCGTCACAACGAAGATCATCGTCGAGTTCGGCGGGATGTCGCCGACCGTCGCGTTCCCGTAGCCCTCTTTCGGTGGGATCGAGATGACCCGCGTCTCTCCGACCGCCATGTCGGCCGTCCCCTGTTCGAACCCCAGGATCATACCCTCCGAGCCCATCGTGAAGCTGAGTGGCGACCCGCCATCGTTGATCGAGTCGTCAAAGATCTGTCCGGTCTTCGCGAGATAGCCGGTATACAGCACGGAGGCGGTCTGACCGATCTGGATCTCGGCGCCCGACCCCCGGGCGATGTTGGCGAATTTCACGCCGTCGGGCAGCGTGACGTATGTGGGCTGTCGTGTGGTGAAGGTCTTGTTGACGGCGCTCGTCGCGAACTCGCCGCTGGGGACGAACACGGCGGTGAGCCTGTGTTTCCCGAAATAAAACGCCGGGCCACCGGACGGTGCCGCGAAGGTCCCCGTCGCCGCGCTGACTGCGTGCTTGCCGGCCGTCGCGGTCGTCGGCGACAGCGGGAGCGTTGCGATCACCGCACCCCCATAGAGGATGTCCACCGTCCCCGTCGGCGATCCCGCCGCCGCGTCGTCGGCCCGTACGGTCACGGTGAGGGTGACTGGCTGGGCGAGCGTCCCGGCGCGGATCGTCAGCGAGGTCTTCGTTGGCACAGGCCCGGCGGATTGCGAGGAGACCGCGGCCGCGTCGGCGGAGCCGATAGCGGAAAGGACCACGCGACTCTCCAGGCATCCCTCGACGAAGGCCGCGCCTGGCACGAAACGCGATCGTCTCTTGTCCATGGGATCATCCTGCGAGACGGCGATCACAGTCGGGGGCCGAGATCCGCCGGGCTCGGCGCCCGCCTCGCCAGGGCCGATCTCGAAGCCTCTCCGCGAGCCGCGGCCCGATCGCCGTCGGTCCACTCCCGAACCCGCGAGTCGATGACGAGGGCGTGAGTATAGCGACCTTCCGCCGGCTGGGAACCCGAGTTTGTTGCACGCCACCGACGCCAAGGAGATCGGCAGGATGGAGAAGGCCGCCGAGATCCCGACCGGATCGCGGGAGGGCGAGCCCCTTTCCGTCGGCCTGCGCCCGTTTCCGTGGCTCGATGAATGAGATCCCGGTGGTAAGCGTCCGGGATTCCCAGGTCGCCACGCGCGGGGCTGGAGCGAATGCTGGCGCCAGCATCTGGGCCAGTTGTCTCGCCTTTTCCTATCTCAAGCCGCGACGAGCTGCCGTCCTCCGGCCCGAGAATCGCTACGACGATCTGCGCGACCAAGTTCGCCCCAAGATGTTGATTCATGGTAGCCTGTCTTTTGACCAGCCGATCCCGGCTCCCCAAGGATCGACGGGACTTTGTTGGATGATCTCAAGTTCGGCAAGACGAGGAATATCATGGTGAAGTCGGCGTCTGCTGCCTTTGTCTTGTTGCTCCTCCGGGCCCACGGGGTGGGTGACTTCAGCCGGCGCCTGGCCGAACCGCTGAGCATGTTTCGTGACGGCGAGCAGGCGTGGCTAGGCTACGTGCTGTTTGCGACGCTGCTGCTGGTAAGCATTTGGTATATGCGTGATATGATCCGGGCCGGGGAAGAGGAAGAGGCGGTGATAGCGGGGCTGGCCGCCTTGCTGCTGTTCATCGTGGCCGTGACGCCGTCGTTAGAGGGTTTCCACAGCTTGAGTTCCTTCCTCCTGATGCTGCTCTTGTTCGGACATTACTGGCGGTTGCTCCGCGACTCGGGAAGCCCCTGGATCATCTTCCATGTGTTGGTGCCCTTCGCCCTGGTGTTGCTGAGCGGATGCCATAGCTACGGCTTGTGGCAGAAGTGCCTGATCCTCTATCTCGTAGCCCTGGCCAACCTCCGCCACCATCGACTCTGTCGCATGAGTGAAAGCGAGCCGGTATCGGAGTCCACCTCTGAGTTGTTCGCCGGTGGTGGAGTGAATGGGCGGCGAAAGGTATATCGGCTGGAAGTGGGGCAAGAGTGGGCGCGTTTCGAAAGCCCGGTAAGGCGGTGCCGAAGCAGGTAATCGCACGGTCCTCCCAGTAGGGAGCGGCCGACGGGCCGGCGACTGGGCGGCCCGCCGGCCTTTCTGTGACACGGGCACGGAGCCGCCCGAGACGCGGTCCGATTCCCGGCGATTTTCGACCTCGACGTCGGTGACCCTCACTCGGTCTTTCTCGCCGCCGCCCGACGTTCCTGCCGCGCTCCCTTCCGTCGAGTCGCCTTGCGCCGCGACTAGTCGAGACGGTATTGCAACACATGCTCCGGGTGGCTCGCGGCCCAGCGGTCCGGGAGCAACGACTCCAGGTCCGTCTCGACCGCGCACAGCCGCAGTACCACGTCCCAAAGATAGGCCCACGGCTCCAGGCGATGACGCTTGGCTCCCGCCAGGATCGTGAACAACACCGTCCATTCCGAGACGTTGTGGTCGATCGTCAAGTGTTGAGGTCGGGCACCACGAACGGCGCGCGGTAGTCACGCCGCGACAGCTCATTGGCGGCGTCGGCGAAGTCGCCGACGAACCGGCCCTGCTTCTCGTCGAAGTTCACCCAGGGGCCGAGCGTGGCCAGGTTGGCGTCGAGGTCCACGCCGTTCCCGCGCAGATACTCGCGGCAGCGCTCGAAGGCATCGGCCATTTCAGCGTTGCCCGTGATCGCGGCTCGGATGGCCTCGGGGGATGATTGTTTCCCGAGCCGGTGAGACACATTCGCCATGTGGCAGCAGGCCGTCGAGCGATGTCCCTCGAGCGCCTCGGCCGCCAGGTCACTGGCCTTCCGACTGCGGACACCGGCGAGGAAGGCGGAGATGTGGGCCAGCTCCAGCGCCTTGGGGCTGTCGCCCTTCCCGAGGTCGTGGACCTTCTTCCCCTGACGATCGAAGATCGCCCCGCCGGAGGCGTCGCCCGCGAAGTAGCCCCCTTCGCAGTCGATCACGACGCCGCTGTTCCGACCCCGGAACTTCCCCATCGCGGCCGAGCCCTTGCCGGCGCTCACGTTGCGGACCTCGCAAATGAGCGGGGCCGGCTGGAAGTCCAGCAGTGCGATGTGGGTGTTGGCCGTCTCGCCGCAGTCGTGGAAACCGAGTCGGCCGCCGATGCTCATGGCGCGCGGGGGCGTCCGGTCCTGTCCCAGGGCCCAGCGGCACACATCGATGACGTGGATGCCGTTGTTCCCCATCTCGCCGTTGCCCGTGTCCCAGAACCAGTGCCACTCGTAGTGCAACTGCTTGCGCATCAGCGGCTTCTTCGGGGCCGGGCCGCACCAGAGGTCGTAATCCACGGTGCGCGGTGGCGGCGTGGGCGCGTTCGACCGACCCGATACCGTCGCGAGCCCGGTACACCAGCGCGTGGGCGAAGCGGATGGCCCCGAACTCGCCGCCGCGCAGGCGGTCGAACACCCGGCGGAGGAACGCGCTCGACCGGTTCTGGGTGCCGACCTGGACCATGCGGCCGTTCTTGCGGGCCGCCGCCACCATCTGCTGCCCTTCCCACAGGTCGTACGAGAACGGCTTCTCGACGTAGACGTCCTTGCCCGCCTGGCAGGCCCAGACCGTCGCCAGGGCATGCCAGTGGTTCGGCAGGGCGATGATCACCGCGTCGACGCCCTTGTCATCGAAGACTTCGCGAGGGTCGTGATACGCGGCGACCTTCCCCCCATGGTCACGGGCCGCCGCGACTTCGCGATCGAGGTGCGCCTGGTCGGCGTCGCAGAGCGCGACGATCTTGACGCCGGGGATCTCGCGGAGCCGGCCGATGAGCTGGTGGCCACGCCCGCCCACACCCCCGACGGCCGTGGTCGACCCCAGCCCGATGACCGCGACATTCACCGCGTCGTTGGGGCCGCCCGCCCGGGGCCCGGCGCCGAGCATCAGCCGCGGCATCCCGAGTGCCAGTCCGGCCGTCATGGAACCTCTCAGAAAGCTCCGGCGTGGGATCGGTTTCATATCGCTGCTCACCATGGACCTGGGGTGCTTCGGTGTGAACGGACGCTCCCGGGGCTGAGAGCCAACGGAGTCCTACGTGGCCGTAGCCCCTATGTCACAGCCTAGCCAGTGCGCCGCGGTTCGTCGACCCACCACCCGAAGTCGCCCGTCCGGGCTCCTGCCGGCCGTCATCCCTCACGCTGCCGAGCCACCGGAACGCGGCGTGCCCCGCCCGGTGCCGGACACTCCGCATCACCGAATGACCCGGGGGAAATCCGCGCGGCTGGCGTCCGTGAGCGTGACTGTGGTCTGTGCCGGCCCGCTCGAGCTCATTCTCGCCCGTCGCGCGGGTTCCGTCGCTGCTATGGGCCGATCCGGGCCAGTGCCCCGGCCGAAGGCCGAAGGTCCGGCCCGGTCCGCATTCGATAGCGACCGAGCGCCTGGCGCACCGAGACGTCCGCTGGACCGGTCGATCAGACCGAAGCGCGCAACGAACGACCAAGCTGGTGGCGGGAACCATGATCGACAGCCTGACGTGCGAAGTAGTGACATGCGCCACAAACTGCTCGGCAAGACCGGCCTTTCGTTGCACCAGGTATCATTAGTACCAGGGTGGCTCGTGTCCGCCATTCGCGGATTTCTCCGTCGCCGGAGCCACCACGACTTCCGTCGCTGCCCGTGCCGTTGGCCGTGATGCCGCCGGGCACGGCGGTGGTGATCGTCCCGGCGATGTCCGGGCTGTCGCCGCCGCCGGAGCCGCCGGCCTGGCTGCCGACGGTGGGGAGTGTGAGGTCGGTGGGGTTTCGTCCGGCGGCGGCCAGGGCCGTCAGCGGCGCCATCGGCGACGGCGGGCGTCGCGAGAGACGCCGCCGGGCGAACGGGAAACTAACTGCGCACCCGTTTCCACCACCGTCCCCCGTTTCGGAGTCTCCCGGCGGGGATGGGGGGCGCGTTCCCGTAAATCTCTATGAGGACACGACTTTCATCGGCGCCCTGGATTCGCGGGGCACCCATGGCGTGAAGGGCTCCTGTGCGAATAAGGGAACAGGGGTATAGATGACCAGCGGAGTAAATTCCGGTCGAATGGGTTGATCCGACCACGGGCGTCACTCGTCGTGTCAATGCCGTTCGTATGACTTCATGGAGAGTACTGGTCATTCGGATAACTGCATGCTGACATTTTCCGTCTGGCTGCGGATTTCCGTTGAGACTGGGCACACTCGTGAGCGTCTCCCGGCGGCCTGGCCGATCAGGATGAAAAAACTCGCCGCGCACCTCGTTTCTGTCAGTCCGAGGGTATGCCATGACGATTAGCAACGCGAGCTTTCGCTCCTGGAATTCCGCGAGCCGGCGAGTTCCTGATTGGTTGGTACAGCGGTCCAGTATGGTGCAACGAAGGCGGAGGAGGCCGCGGTTCGACTGGTTGGAGAATCGGCGGTTGCTGGCGCCGGTCGTCGCAGTGTATCCCGTGCGATATGAGGGAGGAATGACTGAGGGGGTCGCCGCCTCTTCCAGTGAGATCTGGGTAACGGAACAATCCGGTTCTCTGGCCTCGATCAATCCAACAACGGGGCATTCGACGCAATATAACATCCCGACGCCCAACAGCGGTCCGACGGCGATCGCCTACGGGCCGGACAAGAACTCGATGTGGTTCCTGGAGACGACGGCGAATCAGATCGGAGAGATCAATCTCACGACGGATGCGATCAGTGAGTTTCCGTTACTGGATACACCGAATGCTGGGCTTTCGGGGATCACGGCCGGGCCGGGTGACGAGGTTTGGTTCACGGAATCCAACACGAACAAGATCGGCATGATCAATACGCAGACGGGTGCGATCAGCGAGTTCTCCTTGCCGGGAGTCGGAACCGAGCCGGAAGGGATCACGTACGGGCCAGACGGAAATCTATGGGTTGCGGACGCGGGGGCCAATCAGATTGTGTCGTTCAACGCGACGACGCACGTCGCTCAGGTTCACGCGATCGGGGGAACGAGCACTCTCCGGGTCGAAGGCATCACGGTTGGTCCTGACCAGAATATCTGGTTCAGCGAAACGGCGGCCGATGCCATCGGGATGTTCAATTTGACGACCCAGGCCTTCGGCCCGGCGATCAAGGTGGCTTCACCTGGCACTGAACCTGGCACGAATCCCACGGGAATCACGACGGGCCCCGACGGAAACATCTGGGTGACTGTAGATGATAACCTGACAGCGGGAGTCGCCGTTTACAAGTTGTCTACCGGCAAGGTCTCGATCTACGCCGGTGCTTCCTATTACTTCGACTCCTTCAACGCGATCACCGCCGGTCCGGGAACCGACACGCATCTCTGGACGAGCGATAACGACACTACTTTGATTGTAGAAAAGTTCACGACGGCCGGCGTGGCGACGAACGTCACCTTCCCAGGATCGATAGCGAACGCCAGCACGCCGGGGGCCATCGCGCCGGACCTGAATGGGAACCTCTGGTTTACCCAGCCAGGCTCTCAAGTGGGTGTGTTCGATCCCGCGACGGACCTGAGTACGGAGTTTCCCTTTCCGACCGCCGACGGCGGAGCGGGGCCGATCGCGCTCGATCCGCTGACGGGGGTGATGTGGTTCCTCACGACTCCGGAAGGATTCGGGTCACCGGTTGAGGTCGGGAGCGTCGATCCGGCCACGGATCAGGTCACCATCGGCCAGACCCTTCCCAACACGTACCCCAATCCCACAGCGATCACCTACGATTCCCTGGATGGGTACTTCTGGTTCACCGATGCGGGGGATGACAATAGCTACGTCGGCTTTGTGAACCCCGCGACCGGCGCGGTTACCGAGAATATCGCGTTGCCGGCGGGTGCCGACCCGATCAGCATCGTTGCCGACAATAATGGAAATCTCTGGTTCTCCGAGAATGGAACGGGATATCTGGGGGAGTATAACCCGACGACGTCCAAATTGTCGCAGTACCGGATCGCGGATTATTCTGGGACTGGAGCCATTGCCATCGGCTCGACCGGGGATCTGTGGCTATGCCAGATACTGGCTGATGGATCGGAGCTTATCGAGTTTGATCCAGTCTCAGCGACGGTCATTGCCACGGTCTCCGAGCCCCCGGTGAACACTGAGACCGTTCTGGGTTTCGACGATGACATCTGGATAAACGGCGGACCCAG
>CAWJTV010000025.1:0-330744 GCA_963845755.1 uncultured Planctomycetota bacterium | reverse complement strand
CGGTCTCATAATCCGCAGGTCTCCGGTTCGAGTCCGGACCCCGGTACTGACGACAGCAGATGACACAAGCCGACTCGAAGCGTCTAACCCCTTGGAAACAAGGGGTTTTTCGTTGGTCAACGTCGGAGTGTCCGAACTCGTCATCACGTCAGAAGGCGGCGCGTGCCGGCCCGATACGACCCCCTGCGCGGGCAAGGAAATCGGCAAAGTCTTCGCTTATGCGTTGCCGTTCCATGCTGGAATTCCCAGCATCGAGGGCCGCGCGGCCAGTCGAATCGGACGATTGTCGGTGCGGCAAACTCGTCCTCTCGGTGCCAGTTGCGGCCAGCGAATCGGGCCCTCTCCGCTCGGCTTGAGGCTTGGGAGCGCGGCTCGAAGCGCGGCCTGAATCTGGAGACGAGGTTTCGAATACTCAGCCCCGGGTATCGAATAAATGATTGGCAGCGTGGCATCACCTAACTCTTGCCTGAAACGAGGTGCTCCATGAAGCTGCTGAGTTGGCTTCTCACGCCTGTCCGAGCCCGATGCTTCCATCGCGCCAGGTTCCTCACAGCGGTGCATCGGGTAGGGTTCTCGGGAGAGCGATCAAAACTCGCGGTACGGCTCGACGGAACCGGGAGCCCCGATAAACAAACTCGCCGATCTCCCCCTGCCTCTAGGCTGGGTACTCTCGTATGTCTTCCGGAAGAATGAGAAAGGCTCGAAGTTCCGGCACCGTGTTTAGAATCCTGTGGCACATCGCCAACGTCGAATCAGCGGACATGGCAGCATGTGGCAAGTTTCTTGACATTCAATTGTGACAATTAGCCATGTATCACGTGATGATGCTCTTGGCTTTGTTGCCGTGCCAGAATCGGCACTCGGTGCGCGGTTCAGATCCCCCTGCCGGGGAACCAAAGCATTCGGAGTCCGTCGCGAATCCCGAGGATCAGAAGCTTCGGCCCCGAGCATCTTTGCCGAAGATACCCGCCTCGATACCCAAGGATGTTGCGTGGCGCGCGGCCCTGGATCTCTGGGATGAGGGACCGGAGGTCCGTTTCGGTTATAGTCTTGGTCGCCGAAGGCGGGATCTGGACCTTGCGCACGCCGAAATCAACCGGCGCTTTCGGCAGGTTGCCCGACGCCAGGGCCTCACCGACAGTCAACTGGACTGGGTCGCCAACCACTTGTGCGATCGGGACCTCCTTTGTGATTATCTGGGTCTCAGTATCCAGGGCCGCCTCATGAGCAAGTCCGGTGGCCGGGTTCTAATCAAGACCGGCCTTGCCAGGTCAGTTGAGCAGATCTGCACATGCGGATTTTATTGTACTCGTTTAACTGGTGTTGTCAGCAATCCTGTTCACATGAGGACAGTCGAGGATACGTCCCCTTGTCTTGCCGACAATCATAGTCCGGAAGAGCATCAACGTGATTTAAATGAACATGCCAGACACGATTTCGAATATAAAATTTGCACTCTTACAAAAGTCAACGTCCTGGAGGTCATCGAGCCGGGCGACCCCCGCTATCACAACCACCAAAGATGGGTCCGCGGCATCGTCCAAGGGAGGACGTTGTTCGTGCGTGCCTACGGACTCCGCAATACCGCCTATTGAGCGGCCTCAGACGCCGACAGCCGCAGGGCGGGTCCGGCCTCGGTCAGCCATCCCCGAGGCGCCCATCCGCCGGTCGCGATGCCGCACGCTCGGGCGGCTCGAAGTCCCCCCTGATCACTTCCGGTCTGTCCGCCGCTGATGACGCGCTCGATCATGGACGGTCGGCTTCCCCGGCGGGAGGAGTACGTGTGGAAGCCCTCGATTCGTCTCGGGACTTCCTGGCCTCCGAGATGGCCGAGGACCTCAAGACGGCGTCAGCCAGACCCTCCCGCTCCACGGCCTTGGCCCGGGCCTCCATCGCGCGTTGAGCCAACCGGCGGGCCATCGGCCTCAGCTCTCAGGGCGTCCGCTTGGGCCTTTTCGAGCCTCATCATCTCGTGCGCCTTGCGCCGCGCTCGAGGACCAGGGCCAGAGCCAGGGCCAGGATGATGACCAGAAGCATCAGGGTGCTGATGCGGATTCGCCAGCGGGGACGTTGTTGTTCCATGGTCGGGATCCCGACGCCGTTTGCCTGGACAGGAGATTCTATCATGGATCAGTCCAGGACGAAGACGGCTTCGAGAAGGAAGGAGACGAGTTGCTGAGAAAAGGATGAGTATATCACAGTGTGTTATGCTAAGCTCTCAGAGAGGTGAAGACAAAGACGGCCTCGAGAGAAGGAGGCATTTTACTGGGAAATAAGCCACCGCAGTGATGTGACAGCACGCATGTATCAAGAAGAGGAAACGAAGAGAAAGACCGCCTGGAGGGAAGGAGGCCCATTCCGGACACATCACAACCGCATGAGCTTGACATCCCGCCGTTTCTCATAGAAGGGGCCGCAACCTAACCACCCGGGGCAACCAACTTATTCCATTTAGGTCGCAAGTCTTTATGTCAGAACAATTTCCCTCCCAGGATCGTATCTATGTATGGAAGTAGAGACAATCCTCAGAGGAGGGCAACTATGGAACTGGAACTCTGGCCGCAACTGTATCACCTCGTCATGGCGGTGGGTGGCTCGATCCGCCAGGTCAACGTCTCCTACCAGCCCCACATCTTGGTCCTGGTCCACCTGTGGGCCGCCCTTCACGATCGACCGGCCTGCTGGGCTTGTGATCCTCGGCACTGGAAGACCACGACGCTCCAGCCGGGTCGTTTGCCCGCGCCCTCGACTCTGAGCCGACGACTCCGGAGCTTGGCCGTGGGCGTCCTCATGCGGACTTTGGCGACGCGGCTCCGCGATGTAGTCCCCCCGCGGTTGGTACAGATCCTCGACGGTAAGCCCTTGCCGGTTGGTGGTGCCAGTCACGATCCGGATGCCCGCAATGGCCACGGCGCCGGCAAGATCGCCAAGGGCTACAAATTGCACGCCGTCTGGAGCAACCGTCCGATGCCCGAGGTGTGTTCGATCACACCGCTGAATGTCGCCGAGACCAAGGCCGCCGAGCAGTTGCTGCCGGAATTGGCCGACTGCGGCGGCGGTGGCTACGTGCTGGGCGATGGCGAGTACGACGCCAACCCGGTCTTCGACGCGGCGGGCGCCGCGGGCTACCAGTTGGTAGCCCCGGCGAGGACCCCAAGGCCGGACTGGGACACCGCCGCCAAAGCCCGTACCGCCTCCGCTGCATCGAGCTGTTGCAGGGAGATTTCGGGAAGAGCCTCTACGCGATGCGCGGCGCGATCGAGCGATCCTTCGGCCAGGCGACCTCCTTCGGTGGCGGCCTGGGTCCGCCTGCCGGCCTGGGTGCCTGCCCCGGTCGTGGCGGGTGTGGCGTTGGGTCTGGGCCAAACTGGCTGAGTCGAATGCCCCGGGAACGGAGCCCCCAACGGAATGCCCTGAATGGCGACAAGGTGCAGGCCGCGCCCGGTTTGTCTGCCCCTTCAGGGCAGGGATTGGGGTGGGCGACGTGTCCCGGGGCGTTGCCCCGGGCTGGTTTGTCGGGGCCCCTTCGGGGCGATTCGTGTCGGCTTCGTGGTCACCAATTCGCGGCTTCCTGACTCGGTCGGCGCGCTCGAAATCCGGATGAACCAGAAATGAGACATTCCATACCAACCCGAAGTGTAAACGAGGCAACGGTTTGACGCCCTCGCTCACGCTTCGGGTTAGTGTCCCCAGAGGCCACGGGCAGGATAACGCGAGTCGCTCATCCCCCGGGACTCTTGCCTGGTCCTTCCCGGGCTTGAACGAATGAATGGTGGATCGTCTCGAAAGAACCTTCAACGCGCGCGCGTTCCGTCGGAACGATCTTTGACTTGGCCTCAGAGGGGGAAGTATAGTAACGGAACGGGAGGCCGAAGGTTGAAAACGAAGGGGCGTTCGCGGGCCAGCCAATGCTCCGTTGCCTGAACGCCTTCCCTGGCCTGGAGTTCCGTTCATGCTGTCGCGATCTTCTGCGATCATCCTGTCGCTGACTTCGTTGAGCGCGGGCGTCATGCTGGGAATCATCCTGGCTCGGGGTGGTCCAACAATCTCCGCCCAGGTGGCAAGTCCGGCGCGTATAGACGCCCAGGTGTCCGCCAAGTCGGCACCGGCGCCGACCAGCCCTTCCGAAACCAAGCGGCGGGATGATGAGATTTACGACGCCCTGAGCAAGCAATACGATCAGTTCCAGGCGATCAATCGCACCTTCGAGATGGTGGCCAAGGCGGTCTCTCCCACGGTGGTGCACATCGTGGCCCAGAAGACCGTCCGCGGCGGCGAGGAAGGGCGGCGGTTGCGGCAAATCGAGGAGACCGGCTCGGGGGTCATCGTCCGAAGCGATCGCGCGCCGGGTCTTTATATCCTGACGAACCATCACGTCGTGGAGAATTCCAAGCCCTCGAAGGTCAAGATCCTCCTTCGGGATGGACGCTCCGTCGTGCCGGTCCTCATCTGGAGCGACGATGAGGCCGACATCGCGGTGCTGAAGCTCGACCGGGACGACTTGCCGGCGGCGCGAATGGGTAACAGCGACGAGGCGACCGTGGGGACATGGGTGATGGCGTTGGGAAGTCCCTTCGGGCTGATGCACTCGGTCAGTCAGGGGATCATCAGCGCCCGCGGCCGGCACATGGAAGAGCTCGAGGATGTGAAGAACCAGGACTTCCTTCAGACCGACGCGGCGATCAACCCCGGGAACTCGGGCGGCCCGCTGGTCAACATGAAGGGCGAGGTGATCGGCATCAACAATTCGATCGCCTCCAATGGAGGCGGTAACGAAGGGGTCGGCTTCAGCATCCCGATCAACCTGGGACGCTGGATCATGAACGAGTTGATCGCGCACAAGGGCCGCGTGACGCGCGGCGCGCTCGGAGTGGTCCTCCAGACCGAATTCGGGTCGGAACATGCGATTTCTCTGGGCATGGAACGACCTCAGGGCGCCTGGATCCGCCAGGTCAACCCCTCGTCGCCGGCTTCGAAAGCCGGACTGCGCGACGGCGACGTCGTGCTGCGATTCTCCGGCGTCCCGATCGTCAACCTGAATCACCTCATCAACGCGGTCTCCATGACGCCGGTGGGGCAGTCGGCCGAGGTGGTCATCTGGCGCGAGCGGCGCGAGCTGACGTTCCACGTGACCGTGGCGGATCGCGATCAGACGTTCGCTCAGGTGGCCGGGAGTGGGCTCGAGGCCGAGAAAGATCCCTCGGGCTTGATCCGCCGTCCCAACCGGCCCGGCTCCACGTCCAGCTACGTCATCGGCCTGGAACTGGCGACGCTCACGCCGCAGCTTGCACGGGGAATGGAGCTGCCCGAGAGCTGGCGCGGGGCCTTGGTCCTGACGGTGGACCCGGAGAGCCCTCTCGCCAAGACGGTCCGGCCCCGCGACGTCGTGTCCGCGATTGACAATCAGGCGATCCAGTCGGCCGATCAGGCCAAGCGGATCCTGAACCAGCGGGCCGATCATGTGCAGTGCGTCATCAGCATCGACCGCCTGGTCAAGGGCAAGATCGAGCACCAGTCGGTCCGGTTACCGTGATGGAAGCCGTGATCGCATGCCTTCGGGCGATTTCCCGCGGCCAACCTCTGTCCGCACTCGAGGCCGAACGCGCCGTCGGCTCCCTCCTCGATGATGAGGTCTCCGAAGCGGTGGCCTCGGCATTCCTGACAGCCTTGCGGATCAAAGGGGAGACGGCCGATGAGCTGGAGGGGGCCGTCCGGGCTGTACGAAGCCGGATGGTCCCGTGGAAATGCGAGATCGCTCCGGAACGTCTGCTCGACACGTGCGGGACAGGCGGCGACGGGGCCGGCACGGTGAACCTCTCGACGGCGGCGGCGATCGTCGTGGCGGCGTGCGGAGTCCCGGTGGTCAAGCACGGCAATCGGGCCGCTTCCGGCAATTCGGGTAGCTCCGACGTGCTCCCAGCCCTGGGCGTAATGGCCGATCCCGGGCCCGACGTGTTGAGGCGGTGCGTGACGGAGCTCAATATCGCCTTCCTCTTCGCCCCGAGATTCCACCCGGGGCTCAAGTCCGTAGCCGCGGTCCGGCGTCAGCTTCCCTTCCGCACCCTGTTTAACCTGGTCGGCCCGCTGTGCAATCCCGCCGGTCCGGCGTACCAGCTCGTAGGGACACCCAATGAGGCCCATGCGGACCTCCTGGCCGCCGTCCTGGCCCGGCTGGAGCACGTCCGCCGCGCCGCGGTCGTGTCGGGGTCCGACGGACTGGACGAGGTCACCCTGGACGGTCCAACCACGGTCCGGGTCGTCGAATCGGAGGAGGTCCGGCTCGAAACGTGGCGCCCGGACGATTTTGGACTGGAGCCTTGTCGTGCCGAGGGGTTGAGAGTTTGCGGGCCTGATGAGAGCGCCGAGCGGATTCGCCGCACATTCTCGGGCGAGCCGGGACCGGTCCGCGACTACGTTCTGGCCAACAGTGCCGCCGCGCTCTGGGTCGCCGGGATGATCTCGTTGCGCGAGGGCGTTTCCCGGGCCGCCGTGGCGATCGATTCGGGGGCCGCCGCCGGACTGCTTGCCCGGTGGTCGATGGTCCTTGGTCAGGATGTCGGCGCCTGAACGGAGGGACGATGGGAGCGGAACGCGAACCGCTTCCGGCTCCCGGACGGTCCCGGTCCTGATTGCGGTAATACCAGCCAGCCAAGGCCGATCGCATCAGGCCTCGTCATCGCTGACCGATGATCCCAGCCCCGGGATCCAGAGTTCCTGGTAGACGGAGTATCCGCCGGGCGTCATGCCGAGGGCCTGGTAGGTACTCTGGGCGGGCTGATTGGCATCCTCGACATAGAGTCGCAGGCCGATCACGTCGGGAAGGGACCGGGCCTCATCCCGGATGTGACGATGCAGGGCGCGGAAGACGCCTCGTCCCCGGAAGGGATGGGCGACGTAGACGCTCTGGAACCACCAGATCCATCCCTTGCGCCAGTCGCTCCATTCGCGGGTGACGGCGGCCTGGCCGACCGGCTGGGTTTCGCCATCCAGTTCGGCGACCCAGTAGCGCAGGCGATCGGGATCGGCCAGGGCGCAGGCAACTCCGGATTCGAGGATCGCCGGGTCGAGCACCTTGGCCTCGGTCTCGAGGGCCAGGAGGCGATTGAATTCGACGATCGTCACCAGGTCGGTGGGCGCGGCGGGTCGGATGCGGGGGAGCCGGGTGAGGTTGTCGATCACGGGCGGTCGCTCCGGCGAATGCGCTGCGCGTCGGCTGGCCTCCTGGAGGACGCGGAGCTCCTCCTCGGTCAGTCCGCTGCGTCCTTCCCGCGCGATCTTGGCGAGGACTGCATCGAGCTGAGCGTCGAGCTGTTCCTCCGGCAGGACGGAAACCGAGGGCGACTTCCCGCCGCCTCCGACGCTGGTCGAGGTCCGGGAGGAACTCGAAGCGCGCGGCCGGCCCTGATCGTAGGCGACCGGCGAAAAGATGCGAAGGCGTGGCCGGAAGTTCCGCGCGGAGAAGATGCGAGACCACCGCAGGTCGAAGTACCAGTAAATCACGCCGAACGCGGCCCCCGCCAGGTGCGATTCCACGGCAACCTCGGATGCCATGCCGCCGCGGGGCAACAACGGGAAGAGCAAGTAGATCATCAGGATCACCCACATGGGCATCGGGATGATGATGAATACCATCTCGCGCTTGGGGTAGAACAGCGTGAAGAGCGTCACGACGCCCATGACCGCGCCGGAGGCACCGACCATGTCGTGGAACTCGAGGGGATTGCCGCGGGTTGACGCGGCATCGAAGAGGACCCAGCCGAGCGTGCTGATCACCGCCGCGCAGAGGTAAAAGGCCAGGAAGTCCTTGCTGCCGTAGATCGACTCCATCTCGCGGCCGACGACCCAGAGGAACAGCATGTTCCCGAACAGGTGCCAGGGACCGGCATGAAGGAAGGTTGCCGTGAGGAGTTCCCAGAGTCGGAGATGCCGGAGTGTGTATTCGGGCGAAGCGGCGAGGAACTTGCCGGCGAAGTCGGTTCGGTCGAAGTCCAGGCCCGAGTACCAGGTGATCGCGAACACCACGACGTTGATGAGAAGGAGGGCCTTGCAGACCGGCGGGACACCGTTGAACCAGTTGGAGCCCGTGGACTCTCCCCGATAATACTCGCGGTCGTAGATGCCCATGACGACTCCGCTCCGGCGGGACGTGGATCCCGCTCGCGCACCTGCATCCGGGTCGCGACCGTTCCGGTCGTCCCCTGCGTGTCATTTCATCATCGGAATCGCCGTCCAGCCTGTCAACGGCGTGGGCCATCGCATCGCGTGCCGGCCGATGGGCACGCCACCCGGGAACCGTCCGGACCAGGCAGTCGCCCTCGGCGCCGCGATGGACCGCTACGAGCACCCTCTCCGACCTTATGAACGAATCGGGAAAACCATTCAGTATTCAAGATTCGACGAACGCAAAGCCCAGCTTTGCGAGGACTTGCATCCATCTTGAATTTTGGATTTGTTATTCCGAATCGATTCTTTCACAGCCAATCAATCCAATTGCAAGGCCTCGATGGCTTCGCGCCTCGATTGGTAGATCGGCCAGACCATATCGAGGGCCGTGATCCGGAGGAGTTCCTTCGTCCGCTCATTGACTCCCGAGAGGGCCATCGTGCCGCCCTGGGACAGGGCCAGCTTCCAGCATCGGATCAGCAGGGCCAGGAACATGGAACCGAAGTTGTTGACCCCGCTGAGGTCGAACACGATCAGGGGATTCTCCTGTCGGCGGAGGGGCTTGAGGATGAGATCGGAAACCAGCTCCTCCAGCCCGAATTCGATGCGTTCCAGCTCCCGCGTCGCCGTGATGACCGTCAGCTCGCCCCGACGCTCAATTGTGAATGCCGCGTCAGATTGATTCGATTCTTGGGAGGTCATCGCGAAGGCTCAAAACGACGGAACCGGATCCCCTGGGTCATCGCCACGCGTTCCGACCCTGCTCCTTACAGTAGGGTTTTCCCATCCCCGCGACAAGACCAGAGCCGCCGGTCACGCCGAGGGACGGCAATCCGAGAACGCACGCACCACTTCGTACAGGTCGTTGCTGACCAGCAACTGGTCGTCCTCGAAGTCGCGGAGCCAGGTGTAATTGTCGCGGTAGGCCTGGGCTAACAGCGGATACAGGTCGCTGAGCCGGATCGCGATGACGGGATTCTCGTCCTGGTCCGGTTCTTCCTCGGGGTGCGGGAAGACGCGCAGCCGCGCGGTCGCCATGGGTTTTCCTCCTCCTCGCGGTCCTGTGCTATTCCAGCGCCGAGCGCGGGAGATCCTCCTGCGCTGACCTCGATCATCGACCGGAGATTCGGGCGACGAAATCTCGTGGGGCGGAATGAGCCTCTTCCCTATCCCTGGTCCGGCATGCCATAGAATCGGACGAGGAGAGCCATGAGATTCAACCTATCCGGGAACAATCTCCGGTTCTGGTCCTTGACTTCCCGGATTCCCGGGTCCTTCGCCGTGTGGATGGGCTACGGCTGCCCGGGATCCGGCCGGTGCGCGCCAATGCCCTGGAGCCAGATAACCCCGGCCAGGACGATTCCAGGTCAATTAGGCGGCCCCACCTGAACGGATTCGGACCTCGGGCTGGAACGCCTGACCGACCTGTCAGGACGTTCGCGCGCGCCCGTCGAGAGTGGGCGCGGCCCGGCGACGAGCCCGTGCGGCTCCGGAGGGGTCTGCGATCCCGAGTCATATCGGTGCGGCCCGGGATGCTCCAGGACACCGAGCAGGTCCTGGGGCGAGCCGCTGAGTGCAGCTCCCGCGTTGGCAGTGGGATGAGGATCCCTTCCGCGGCGAATCGCCGCTGGATGTCGGCGCAGAGCCGGTGCCGGACCGGGCCGGCCAGGCCAGGTTCCGCCACGAATGCATTGAGGGCGAATAACAGAGCTGACTCGCCGAATCCCTCCAGCACCGCTGAGGGCGCCGGACTGAAGAGGACCTCGGAATCGTGCCGAGCCACCGAGAGCAACAGGTTGACGACGCGGTCCGGATCGGTCCCGTACGCCACGCCCACCTTGATCGGGACGCGGAGTATCTTGTCCTGGTGCGTCCAGTTGACCAGGTTGCCGGTGATGAACTGGCGGTTCGGGACGATCATGCATTGATTGTCGGCATTGATGATCGTTGTGGCACGGATGTGGATGCGGTCGACCCGTCCGGTCGTGTCGGCAACGGTGACGACGTCGCCGATCCGGATGGGCGCTCCAGGAGCAGGATGATGCCACAGACGAAGTTGGAGATGATCTCCTGGAGCCCGAACCCCAGGCCGACGCCCAGGGCCGCCAGGACCACGCTGATCTTGGCCATGTCGATGTGGATGGCCCCCATGGCGGCGATCGTGGTCAGTGCCAGCACGGCGTAGCGGCAGAGGGTCACGACGGCGAATCGGACGCCCGGATCGTCGGGCATGCGGTGAAAGAGGGTCAGGGCGAAGAGGGTACTCATGGATCGCCAGGCGAGGGCTCCGGCCAGGATCAAGCCGGTGGCCTCCAGCAGGTCGCCGACGGTGACCGGCCCCTGTTCGTCGAATAACCACAACGGGCGGTTGAGCAGGAATCGGACGAGAGCCAGGTCCAGGTCCCAGAGCCAGGCAACGGCCAGCAGTCCCAGGGCGATGAGGGCGCCGGCGCCGAGTCGCTTCATCCCCGCGGCGAGGTCGGCGGGCTGGAAGGCGAGGTTCTCGGGGTCCCTGGGGTCATCGATGCCGGTGGCCCGCTCGTGCGAGGCGACAGGCCCGCGCGATCGGGACGAGGCCCGCAACCCGACGGCCGAGGTCAAGGCGAGCGCCCAGGACCGCCGACGCAGCCGCGACCATCGCACCACGTGCTGATCGATCGTTCGCACCAGGACGCGATACGCCGCGGCACTCAGGGCGATCATAGCCGCGGTCTCGGATGCGGCGATGGCGAGCCGGCGGGCGGAGAAGCTGTAGCCGCGCACGTCCAGTACGATCACGGTGGCCATGGCCGCCAGCAGGAATCCGGCGGCCGCGCGGCGATGCCGGCTCAACCAGACCAATCCGGCGTGGATCCTCGAACTGCTGGGAGGCGCCGGCGATTCGACGTGTCGCGAGGCCGAAGAGTTCGCCGATGGAGCGTCCGCCGGCCCGAGATCCCGCTCGTCCGAGGACTCGATCGCAAACCACGTCAGCAGCGGCGAGCGCCCCCTCAACAAACGGATCCATGTCCCCCAGACCACCAGCTCGAATGCCAGGATCAGGAACCGGCCCAAGACCGGGGCGTTCAGCGGGCGACCTACCGGAGCGATCAACCCTTGGTCGAGCAGATAGACCGGCAGGAGAAGCCCTGCGGCCGCGGCCACCACGAATCGGCCGGCTCGCGCCAGTTGCCGCGCCACCGGTGCGGGGACCTCCAGGTAGTGCTCGGCCCATCCCGACGGCCGCGCCAACCATCTCAGCAGGCCGAGCACCAGGACCGCCAGCGCCAGCCCGGCCAGGGTCGCCGACACCAGGATTCCCAGGCTCCGCGGCCATGGGGCCTGCCGTGCCAGGTAGGCCAGCAACACCAGGTACGACGGCCAGATCGACGCCGCGACCGTCCCTACGCGCCAGAGTTCGCAAGCCTCGCATTAGCATCGCTTTCGACCTTAAAGGCGCATTCGGTGGGCCTCGCCGCGAGGAATCGCAGCCCGACCCATCCTACGCTATGCCGACCCCACCACCGTCTCGTACACCGTTCAAGACTGGAGATCCCGTTCGATCTGGGCGCGGAGGCTCCGGCGCAGGCGGATCAGCCCGAACGGCAGGACCAGCACGGCCAGGGCCGCTGTCACGAATTCGGCGGACGCGGTGCGCCAGTTCCTGGGCACGACGGCTTCCTGCGCCAGCCCCAGTACGGCGGTGACGACCTGCCGAACCTCGCGGACGCCCCGACCCAGGGTCCCCAGTCCGATCGGCTCCTGATCGCGAACCCAGAAGATGTGTGTGCGGATGAACCCGTACTCTTCGTCGAGGATGCTCAACCGCCGCGCGATCTGGTCGAGTGTCTGGGCGGCGCAGTGGGTCAGGCGCTCCAGCGCCGCACGGCGCCGCACCAGCAGCGCCCGGTGCTTCTGCTCCACCTCCGCCAGCAGCGACTCACCCTCGCTCCAACGCGACTGCGGCAGCCGTTCCCTCAGCAGATCGTGCGCCGATCGATCGGTCAACGAGTCCTGGAGCAGCTCGATCTCGGCATCGGTCAGGGCCCCTTCATAGAACTGGAGGCGTGCCTCGATGATCGCCATCTCGTTGCGGAGCAGGCGATCGCGCTCGGGGCCGATCCGTCGGAACTCATTGTTGAGACGGACGGCGTCCAGCCGGCTGACCTGACCGTCGTTGACCAGCTCCTTGAGGCGTGCGAAATCCTTCTCGGTGTGGTCGGCCAGGTTGCGCTGCTCGTCCAGCGACGGCGGAGGATTGGTGGCCTCGACCTGCTCGTCCTTGACGACCTGGACCTCGAGCTTCAGCAGCTCGGCCAACTGGTTGGCGCGAAACCGTTCCAGGGGATCCTGCGAGCGGAGCGCCGTATTCTCTTCGCGGGCTGCCTTTTCCTTCAGTTCGCGCTCCTGCCGTTCGGCGACCGCTCGATACGCGCGTTTGCATCAACGTAAAGGTCCGCTGGAGGATCTGGATCCGTGCCTGGCACTCCCGCAACCTCAACTCACGGACGCCCGCCAGCTTCGGTTCGAGCGCGAGCTCGGCCTCGATGACCTGGAGGCGCAGGGTCTCGACACGCGACTCCCATTCGACGTTGAGCAGCCGCTCCTTGGCCAGTCGGCGTGCCCGGGCCGTCGCGGCGCCGGCGAGGGCCTCGCGCTCCGGCCCACGGGCCTTCAGGGTGACCCGCTGGAACAGATTGTCCCGCTGGGTCCGTCGGGCGGCTTGCTGGTTCTCCGAGTTCACGACCTCGGTCCGCAAGGTCTCCAGTTTCGACTTCCACTCCTTCAACTCGTTGGTCGTCGCCTCCAGTGCGGCTTTGATCTCGGCACTCGAGGTCGGCGAATCGCCGGACAGGAGTCCCCGGTCCGTCTGGGGTAGCACGGCCTCCGGCCGCGCCACGGCCTGGGCCAATATCGCCTGGAGGTGACCGAGGTCGTCCTTGGCCTCGGCCAATTGTTTCTCCAGACTCGGCTCCGGATGGGTCGCCTTCTGAAGGGCCATGGACGCCTTGTCAAACTCATCCAGCAATCGTAAGCGGTCTTGAAGGACCTCGCGGAGTTGCTTGTCGGTGCTCGATGGGGGCTCCAACGCCGAGCCGGATGCCGGCGGCGGATCGGAGCGAACGGCGACGCCGGGCGTCGCCGGGGTGGACGTCGTGGCGATGGAAGCGGGATCAACGCCCTTGAGCTGCTCGTCCGTCTGGCGTCGCACGACCGCGGACTCGGTCTCGGTCGGCCCCGCCGCCCGGGGCACTTTGGCGATCGTCGATGGATCCGGAGTTTCTGGCGTTGTTTGTGGCTGGGATGCAGGCTCGCCCTGCCATCCAAGCCCGCGCGTCGCCCCGAACAGGACGACCAGCGCCGCCATGAGGACCTGATTTCGGACTCTCGACATCGGCGCGGGCTCCTTCCCGGCAGAGTCGTTGCGGGGGTGTCCCGTAGGTCAGGCTTTCCCGCCCGACGCGACAGCGGATTGTCCGGCTGGAAAGCCTGACCTACGAATCGGCACCCGCGCTACAGGCGACAAGAACGGACCTGCTCGACATCCGCTTGAGACGTGACGCCGGTTGGCAACGAAGGGGCATAGGGTAGCTCGGCGGACCGCTTGCGGCAAGGGGAAAGTGCGCACCTCGGCACGGGAATTACCGATCAGGGGGAGGGGGTCACGGTCGCGAAGACCTTGACCTGAGAGGGTGGCTCTCCCTTGAGGTCCGTCTCGATCTTGACGATCGCGTGATAAGGGCCGGGCGTCTCTGGGGCTTTGAAGGTCAGATTCACGAGGTGATCGGCAATCGAGCCGGGCTTGGGCTCGGCGAGCGTGAGTTCCGAGCGGGTGGCGGTGACCTTGGTGAGGGCAAAGGGGGCCGACGATCGGACGTGGAGATTGGACTTCGAGAGCGTCTGGCCGGGGCGGACCCGGCCGAGGTTGATGATCGACGGGGTGACCGAGATTGCGGTCTGGATGTTGGCGGCGACAGAGATCGGGATGGAGAGCGCGGGAGTGTCGTTGGTGATCAAAGTCAGCTCGTCCTTGAAGGACCCGGTGGTGACCGCCGGCTGGAGCGTGGCGGTGATCAGCCAGTTGATCTGGCCGTCGGCCGTTCGACCGATCTCCTTGGCCTCGGCCTTGACCTTGGCGGTCTGGGTCTTCATCTGGAGGATGCTCCAGTCGGAGCGGCCGCCGGCGTAGGTCAGCGTCAGCGAGGAGGAGGGGAGCTTGGCCGATCGGCGGACGATGCCGAAGTCGAGCTGACCGGGGTTCAGGTTGATGTCGCTGCGGATGAAGCAGGTCAGGTTCAAATCGACCACGGCCCAGCTCGGACGATCGAGGGTCAAGGTCAGCCCCGACGGCTTGTAGCCCTGGAAGTTGGTCGTGTTGATCGTGGCCTCGATGGTGGTCTGCGTGCCGGGGGGGATCACCTGGCGCCGACGCGTACTTCGGTGCAGCCGCACTTGGGCCGCCAATCGGCGATCCGGATGTCGGAATTGGTCCGATTGACCACCAGGAAGGTGTGGCGGATCTGCGAGCCGCGGGCGACGGTACCGAAGTCATAGCCTCGTTCGGGGAAAACGCCAGCCAGCCAATCGGGGTCCGCCGCACGCGCCGGGCCGGCAGCGATCAGGAAGACGAGAATCCAGAAGAGCAAGAACCGACGCATAGCGTTCCACTCCAAGCCAATCCGGTGGGACATCCGGCACGTGGGGCCATCCCCTTCGTTCCCTTTATCTCAGAATCGGCCCTGGGAGACCATGCGGAGATGTCGGTTCGGATTTTCCCGGCCTTCGTCAAGCCGGTCGCAAGGATTGTTCCGGGACCCAGGCCCGCTCTCGGGCAGATTCCGGCCATCGACTGGTTGCGCGACCTCCGACTTTGGTACGATATCGAGGGACCGGGATCGAGAGTGTTTGGGCCTCCTGGCATTCATCGGACGTCGTCGCAAGGCAGGCCTGATTCGCAACCTGCGACGGGTTGTCGGGTTGGCGCGATGACGAACCTCCGCGGGGTTGCTCGGGGAACGCAAGTTTGCAAGCCGTTGTCTCGCTGGGAGTTGGGTAACCGAACCGCGACGTGATGGGCAGATCCCGTCGCACGGACACTCATTGACTCGCTCCCGGTTGTGTGCCGGCCGGTTCCGCCATGTTTGAATACCATCGTTTAGCCACCGGACAGGTGATCGATGTTGAAGCCCTCGGTTCAGACCCACAACGTGGACGGGATCCTGGTCGCGGAGTTCTGGGATTGCCTGCGACTGGATCCCGCGCCGGTGCAGGACCTGCGCAAGCACTATGAGGCTCATGTTCAGAAGGGGGGGCGCCCCGAGCTGGTCATCGAGCTCAGCGGGGTGGGCTTCGCGGGATCCGCGGCCCTGGGGAACTTCGTGGCGCTGCACCGCTTGGTCCGGCAAAACGGGGGCCGGATCATCTTCTCGGATGTGGATCCAACGGTCGCCGAAGTGTTCCGGGCGAGCAAACTGGAATCGTTATTCGAGTTCGTCGCCGATCGCGCCGCGGCCCTCCTGCGCGATCAGCGAACATCCGGGGAATCACCTGGGGGAGGGTCACAAGCCGGCCGAAAAAGACGCCACCCGCGCCGAGAACTCGCCACTCGGCGGGCTGAGCCGCCTGCGGCGCCGGGGGAAGTCCGAAGGCTGAAGGTGGAACAAAGACCGGGCCAGTTCCGACTCATCCGCCGGCCTTCCTCCTTCAGCCTTCCGAAGAAGCCGTGTATAATCGGCGGCATCGATGGAGGCGACCAGCCCATCGGACGGCCCGCGATCCGGGAATCGGGGAAAAGCGCCTCGGTTCGCGGAAGTCCCTCCTTGATTGGGACCCCTGGTGCGAGGATCATGCTGAGCCGGGCGGACGGGAGCAGCAAGGGTATCACACGCGGATTTCTTGCAGGGGTTTGGACGATGGCCGTTACTCCCAGGATACATGTGAATGAGATGAATGGAATCACGGTAATTCGCTTCCAGGACCGTCAACTTTTCGACGAGCGGACCGTGCGCGAGGTCGCCGATCAGATCCTTGCGGCCCTGCCCAACGATAACTCCCCGATCCGGCTCATTCTCGATTTCTCCGACGTCAACCTGATCTCCAGCACCCTGCTGAGCAAGCTGATCCTGCTCCAGCGCCGGGTCGCGAACTCCGGGGGTAAGCTCCGCCTCTGCGAGATGTCGTCGGTGATTCAGCAGGTCTTCCGCACTTCGAATCTCGATCGGCTCTTCAGCATCGACCGGGATCAGCGCGCCTCGGTCGATTCGTTCCATTAGGGGCTTCTCGTCCGCGATTCTCGATCGTTGCTCGGCCACCGGGTGGGATTCCCCTCGGGGTTAGGAGGGATGCAACGACGTGGGGAAGTCGGGGATGCCCTGCGTTGACCCCGGGCGAAAGGTCTCCAATAATTCCCCGATTCGGTTCGTAGGGCGACGACGGAGCCGGGGGATCGATCGATCCGGATCGCACGGAGCTTCGGATAGAGCAGGCGGTCGAACAGAGGTGATTCGTTGAAGTTTCTCGGCCGGGCGAAGAAATTCCTGCGGGATCTCGGGACCGAGCCGCTCGCGAAGGTCCAGTATTTCAACGTGGCGTGCTCCTCAGGTCATCGGGTTCGAGGCGAGCGAACGGAGGGCTACCAAGCCCTCCGCTGCCCGGCTTGCGGGGAGGGCGTCTTTGTCTTGCCGCGGAGCCCGTTGCCGGAGCCGGCTGCCCCGGCCCGGTCGGCCGGTTCGAGGGCCGCGGCGAGGCGGCCGGACGGAGCGTTCGTAGCGGAGGGTCCGGTCGAATTGACGGATCCCACCCATGCGGGGGTCGAGCTGGCCGATCGACGCCCAGATCGAGTGGAAGCGGACATCATCTGGGAGGATGAGCCGGCCGAACCCGCCGTGGAACGAGGATCCGCCGGCGCGGTGGAGGGGGATTCCGCCGAAGCGACCGACATCCCGACACGGACGGCCAACCCCGCCACGCCCCGGCGAGGCCGGAGCAAGCCGGCCGAGGGGACCCCGGTCCGGACGCCTAGAGCGGAATCCGACCGCAACGCGGCCCGGGCGACTGAGCCCTCCCGTCCCGGCCGTGCCGGTTCGTCCCGGCGGCCTGCGGCCCGTCCCCGCCCGGTTCCCCAACCGACCGCCCCGGCCGTCCTGGAGGCCCGGAACGAGCCGCGACGGCGCAGCCGGCATGGATGGATCTTCGCGCTGGTCCCCTTGCTGATCATCGCGGCGGTGGGCTGGCGATACTGGAAAGACCGCCGTCAAGAGTTTCCCCAGATCGCCAAACGGGCGCGGCTCGAGGGCATCCCGGCCCTGGATGCGGGTGATTTCGACAGGGCGCACCAGCTCCTCGCCGCGGGTAAGAAGGCCGTCGATGCCCTGGGTGGCGCCGTGGAGGAGGCCGAGGAGATCCGCCACGCGGCCGACGAGGCCGCCATCTACGTCAACCTGTGCGATATCAGCCTGGAGGACATGCTCACCGAGGCGCGACGCACCGATCGGGATTCGTGGAAGTCGAAGTTCGACATGGTCTACAAGGGCCGAGCCTATGTCTTCGACGTGACGATCACGGCCGTGCCCCGGGACGGGACCACGGGGACTTATGAGATCGACTACCTGGTCTGTCCGCCGGGAGAGACGGGCCGCTTCGGTGGGGGCGGCGTGTCGCGACCGGATTCGTTCGCCCACATCGACCTGACCGGCTTCGAACTCTTCGAGCTGGCCCCGCCCGACGTCGGCAATTCCGTCAAGTTTGGGGCGGAGCTCGCCGCCTTCGAATTCGACTTCGACAAGAATTACTATGTGGTGAAACTGAAGCCCGGAAGCGGCGTATTCCTGACGCACCCCCGGGCGTTGGAGGCACTTGGCAAGCCGGCGACCGCGGTGCTCGATCCGCCGCCGGACGTGGAGGGCCCGCCATGAAACGGCAAGCCTGGACCTGGGGAGCGTACGGGCTTCTCTTTCTCGGACTGGCTGGTAGTGCGATCGGGCGGCAAGAGTCCGATCACCGGGTTGAGCCGTCGGACCTGGAGTGCCGGGAGGACCTGATCGGCCGCAAGGTGGTCGTCGACGACCGCGTGAGGTTCTATGTCACACGCAAGGGCTCGGAGGATGACCAGCTCGAGTTGAAGCGGACCTCGGTCCCGTTCCGGGTCCCGCAGCGGCTCCGCCCACCGGCCCATTCCCGGATGAGGACCGTGGTCGTCCATGGGATCCTGAAACGGAACGAGGGGCGGCTGGTTTGCGAGGTGACTGGCCTCCAGATCGTCCCCGACGACCTGGAACGGCTGGAGCGCGGGCTGGCCGGCCTGGCACCGCGGGACTCCGCCACACGCAAGGCCTGGGCGCGTTGGGCCGAGCGCCGTGCAACTGAGTTCGGCGAGGAACATGGTCCGTTGATGAAGCGTGCCCAGGACCTGGAGGCCGAGGTTCTGCGCCTGGAGGGGGAGCTGAAGCGCGGGGCCGTCGACGCGCCCCAGGCGTGGCTAGCCATGGCCCAGGACGCACGCCGGCGGAAGGTTCCGGAGCCGGGACCTTCCGCGATGGCCCACCGTGCGCTGCGGGCCAAGCTGGAGACCGCCACGGACCGGGGCCGCCTCGAGGACGTGATCCGCGAGATCACGGCATTCTTCCCGAACGCCGCGAACGATCAGAATGCCGCCCGCGTCAACCTGACGCCGTGGGAGGCCCCGTATGCCAACGACCCCGAGGCGGCCTATAACGACCGCGCCACTCCCGATGAGGTCCGCAAGGCACTCGATCGTCGACTGTGGGCCGATGCGCGAGACGCCTGCTGGATCGCCAACCGATCCCTGAACTCGCGGTTGGCGTCGCCCTCGCCGAGCAGGCGGCGACCCTCTTGCCCGAGAAGCCGGATCTTCCGACCCGCTTGATGAACAAGACCGTCGGCAAGTACAGGAAGGACCTGGCCTCATTGCGGCTCCAGGAGGTGAAGGCCCTGGCCCAGGTTTATCGCGAGAAGCTCAGGCAGCCGGACGAGGCCCTGAAGGTCGTGCGCGACTGGCTCGAGATCAAGCGGGTGCGGCTCAGCGAGACCGATGCCTATGGGCCCGTGTCGCTGGCGGGCCTCTACGAAGAACTTCTCCAGGATCGTGTCACGGCCGTCGAGCTGCTCCGTAAAGCCTGGAGAATCGACCCAACCTCCAAGGAGACCGAGGAAGCATTTCGCCTTAGAGGTTTCCGTAAATTGAAAGGCGAGTGGGTCGAAATCCTACCCGGCGCCGAGGCCGACTCCGGATCCGACAAGCCAAAGCCCTCCCAGGCGTTGACGGCGACCAGCCAGGGCCTTCTCGGCCTCACGGCCGACGAGGTCCGGCACAAAATGAACGGTAGACCGTCTCGCGTGAACTACTCGGCCTCACGGGGCCAACTGATTGAGCAGTGGATCTATCATCTTGACAACAATTCCGCCCGTTATGTAAACCTTCTCCACGCACCCGATACATTGAAAGCTCGGGTGGTTGCCGACTACACCTTGCCCAGAATCACCCCGAAGGGAGGCTTCGGCTCGGCCCGATGACTCGTCCACCCGATCCTCGCATACGCTGCTCTCGGGCCTGCAATCCATGCAACGCACGACCGAATGCATTCCCACCCTCCGTACACCCGCCGAATTCGAACCCGCGATTGAGTTTCCACGCACGATCGCTCGGCTGCGGTGCCGACTCTAACCGAATTCCCTCGTACTGTCCTGAACTCCAGGGTCGCCGAGGACGAAAAATTTTTTCGAGTTTTTGGCAACCCCTTGGCGGATCACGGCGTATTATTTCTGGGGACGGCCGGAACCGGACGTCGTCCCTTGCCCATGGCG
Organism: uncultured Planctomycetota bacterium; assembly: GCA_963845755.1. Lineage (GTDB taxonomy): Bacteria > Planctomycetota > Planctomycetia > Isosphaerales > Isosphaeraceae > CAWJTV01. The sequence goes on along the minus strand of CAWJTV010000025.1, from coordinate 310,779 downwards.
CATAATATGCAAGTGAGGGCGTAGCCGGACCGCTGGCTAGCCTTCGCCATGACAAGAACAATCCTATTGCGGCCTTTGGCTGCAACTAAATTGGGATTCGAGAGTCAAAGATTCAAGATTCCGGAATCGTGTCCATCGGAAATATTGAATGTTGAATCGAGAATTCCTCAGAGACGCGCAGGGAGCGGGGATTTTCCGCAGAAAGACTCTCACGCGATTCCATTCCGACCGCCTGTGATTCGTGTCATGGGATTGTTCGTTGAGTTCCGGCAACGATGAGTTCAAACGTAATGCGGGTCTGTCAGCCCGATTTCGACTCTTTTTTATACGATCGATCCACACCAGGAGGTGTTTAATGGCCCGCAAAGACGCCTTACTTAGACTGACCAGCCGGCTCATCGCGCGGCGCGATGCGCTGCGGAAGGCCCTCAATGGCGACCTGGACAGCTTCCGGAAGTTCTCGGAGCTGAGCGTCGTCGGCGATAACGTCGATGCGGCTGTCGATTCAGCCAACGACGAGATTTGCTCACAACTTGTGGAAATCGAGAGCCGAGAGCTCGGCCAGATCGAACATGCCCTGCAGCGAATCGCGGCTGGGGTCTATGGTCGCTGCGAGTTCTGCGGTGGCAAGATCTCCGAAGCGCGGCTCAACGCCCTGCCCTATACCAATAGCTGCATCGACTGCCAGCGCGAGAATGAACGGGCCGGTCAGTCGAGAGCCTTGGAGCCGGACTCGAAGCGGTGGGCCAAGGTTTATGAAAAGCCTTCCGAGGAAGGCGAGAGCGAGTCCCAGATCAATCTCAGCGACTTCGAGATGGATTTCAGCGAGTCTCGTTGATCGTCCCGATCATTGCAACTCGACCTCGTGAACCGCCGGAGCCCCTCCGGCGGTTTTTTTTTCAAGACTTCCGTCGCAAGGTTCGGAAGTCCGACGGAAAGTGTCATCCCCGACTCAATTCACTCGCGTCTTCCTCCCTGTGGTCCCAACACCGCACGCGTCTGGCGAATTCTCGATCCGGCTCATGGGTCGAACCGGGTAAGGATTCCCGCCAGCGGATATGTAGCGTGGGTATAACCCACCATCCAGCTCGGGGTTACGGTGGGTTCCACCCACCTTACGCCGACAGTCTTAACCAATCTGGGCGCATGAGCCCTCGATTCCGTCCATGCGCGGACTGTGGATCTGTTCCATGAGGCCAAAAATCGATTTCGTAGGGTGGATGCAGCCAACCGAATTCCCGGGACTTCCGTCCGTGGGTTGCACCTGCCCCACCGCCAGGAAATCGGGCTCCTGGAACAGACTCTCACCAGTCAATTCTTACAATCGTAAGAAAAATCGTGTGCAATGTGAGGATCCCCGCAGCCTCCACGAGGAGCACGTTGCTCGATTCAGGCTCCCGATTCGGCTTGAGCACCAGCCATCTTCCCGAGTGCCGGCAGGGTGGCCAGCAGCTTCTCGAGGAGATCCGGAGACAGGTGGGACTTGATCCACTCGAGAGCCTTCGGCAGGAAGGCTTCGACCTGCTCGGGCTTGAAGCCAATCTTGGAAAACGACTCCAGTAGCTTGACAGCTTCCTCGGCGCGGCCGCCCAGGAATTTACTGGCGAGGCCCGTGAATAACCCCACCAGTCCGCCCTGGGGAGATTCCGTTGACGACCCGAATTTCTGGATGTAGTCCGAGGCGCCAGGTATGGCCGCCTCGAACTGGGCGAACGTCTCGGTACCCACTTTCTCCTTGATAAAGTTCAGGATGGCGCCGAGGCCTTTGAGGACGAGATCGCTCGAAACTCCCGTCTCGGACGCGAGTTGATTGGCGACTTCGGACATGTCGTGCTCTCCACGGAAAGTTGAGTTGCGTGCGTCTTGATGATCAACGAGCGGCCCGCGGTTCGCGCGGATGTAGCTCGAGAGGTCGATCGGAACCCTGTCGCTTATATACACGGCCCACCGAGGCGTCTAGGGGTCGATCCCGCCGAATCCCGGAATCGCGACCCGGCGGCCCGATGCTGCTGCTCGTCCGATCAGCGCGGGCGATCGACGGTCGTCGTTGACCGTTCTTATGATCGGATCTCGTCGGGCCGGATCAGAGCGAGACTTCCATGTGCTTGAATCTACCATTCGTGAATCGAATGGCACTTCCCCCTTGAACAAAACCCAAGTCGATGTATAAGTTCGCATGTTCCAGCACACGATCTGGGAGCTCTGCAGATCCACGAGGGGCCGACTCGCAGTCTCGGGGCGGTCGAAGGTCAATCCGAGATTCGCGGTCGCGATAGCCGAGCGGATGGAACCGGGAGGATCGACCTCCACAAATCTCCGTTCCTCCAACGATCGGTCTCCGGGCCCCCGCTCAGAGTGACGCCCATCCTATGTCGAACGGTCTGCTCGCCCCGTGGCGCGTTGAATGGATCGACTACTGAAGGTTCAACATTTCTCTCATCGAACCATCTACTCGGAGGCAATGTACCATGCTGCGATTGACGACGGTTCTCATCGCCGGATTCACACTCGCTGTTATCGGCATCCCCTCAGCCACCTCTCAGGAACCGAAGAAGGGAGAGAAGGCCGAGATTCCCGGGGGGATCGAGGGTCACGTGAAGAGTGTGGATATCGACAAGCAGACGCTCTCGATCAAGACAAGTTCGGGTACCGAGCGAACCTTCACGATCACGGACGACACCACGATGCTCGGTCCTCGAGGGGGAAAGGTCCGGCATCGGTTGAAGGACCATCGGTTCCACGAGGGCCTGGAGGTCACGATCGTGGCGCAGGGCACCGCCGCCAAGGAGGTTCACCTGGGATACAATCGCCGGAATCCCGACGGTTCCGAGGCGGGCACCCGCACACCGGGCAAGCGTGTTTCCTCGAAGAAGCAGCAAACGACAAAAGCGACCAAGCCAGCACCCCCCGCAGCCGGCAAGGTCGCGACGAAGGTTGCGGCTGAGGAGGAGCCGGAAGATGAGGACGATGAGATCCCCGGCAAGGTGAAATCCTACGACCCGGAACGCCATCATCTGGTGGTGACGCTCCTGAACGGCAAGAGCCGTTCGTGGTTTCTCGCGAACGATCTGAAAGTCGTCGTCAGGGGAACGGCGAGCAAAGTGGGAGTGAAGGACCCGGCGTTGAAAGTGGGTGCGCCCGTGACGATCTACGTGGAGGCCGGTGGTCGTAAAGTCAGGGAGGTTCATGTCGAGCGCACGCCGGTTACCAGGACCAAGTCGGCTGCCTAAGATGCGGAGACCCAGAACGGTCCGGGCATCCTCGTTCGCCGGCGAGGCACTCTTGACGCGTGTCGAGCACGTCATCCCCCGAACAGGACACCCGGATCGTCCGCCGGTGCGCCGAGCGCTCGAAACTGGAAATGCTTGTCATCCTTCCAGTTGACTTTCCCGACCATGGCAGGCTGGTCTGGCGGTGTCAGTGACAGGATGTCGTCGTCGAACGCCGCCGAACCCCGAAACTCACGCACCTGGCCTCGCTCGATGACTTTCCACGTAAAGCCGTTTGCCTTGTCCAGGGACAGGTTAATCGTGACATCCTTCGCCGGGTTGGCGTTCCAGGAGCCGACGAGCTTGCTCGGGAGAGCACCCGTAGGCATCGATGGACCCGGTGGAGGCTCCGGAGCACTCGGCGACTCGGGAGGAGTCGGGTTCGCGCCAGCCGGCGGCTGGGCAGGGTCGTTCGGTGTGGCAGCAACTGTCGGCTGATCGGTGGATGGCTGCGACTCTGCTTGTGCCGTCTTGGGAGTCAAGTTCTCGAGGAGCTGGGCCGAGAGTCGATCTTGTGGCTGGATGGCGACGACCTGCTTGAGGATCTCCGCGGCGTTGTCCATGCTGCCTTGAGTCATGTAGAGGGAGGCAAGTAAGAACCGAGCCGCCGCGGCATTGGGCGTCGCGACGCAGTAGTTTTCCAGCGCACGGAGTTGCTGCGTGTAGGTGTTGACGCTCGGATACAGACCAGCAAGAGTCGTCCAGTCCCAGCCGGGACCGGTCGAGAGCACCGTGTACATCGGCACGGCCGCTTCATCATAACGCCCAAGGGCGAAGAGACAGATCGCGCGGAACTCGTGGATCATGGGATCGTTCGGCGTCTTTCCGAGCGCTTGATCGGCGAGCTTGAGGGCCTGGGCATAGTCGCCCGCCTGGAACGAGGCTCTCGCCGCGTCGAAGGTCGCGACCGCCTCATCCATGACCGGTTGCGAAGGGGGCTGACTAGCCAGGTCGATCGGTCGCGAATAGTCATATGCGACCGGCTGCTGGACGACTCCCGGCTGCTGGACGACCCCGACGGTCGAACCGTAGTAAGGATTGGAGTACCGCGAATAGCCCCAGTTATTGAACAGGGAGCCCACTCCCCAGGCCGCCATCCCAACGCCGACACCCCGCCCCAGAGCGCTATTGCCAACGTTGTTCAAACCCCACCCCGACGAATAATTGCCGTTCCAGTAGCCGTTGACCCAACCCTGGTGATAAGCGGCGTAAGGGTTCGGCCGGTACTGCGCCACCCCATCCCCCGGGCCGGTACCCGCCGCCATAGCCGGCCCGGTTGACGTTCGTGACGTTGGTCACGCGATTCGAAGAGACGTTTGTGACATTGTTGTTCGTGATGTTCGTGTTGATATTGGTCGGCCGATTGACAACGGTGTTGCCGCTGTTGGGCCGATTGACAACGGTGTTGCCGCTGTTGGGCCGGTTGACGACGGTATTGCCGCTGTTGGGCCGGTTGACGACGCCAAGGTGGTCCCCCGAACCAGGACGATCCTGTCCGGATCCCGGACGGTTGCCGACGAATCCGCCACCGGGCCGATTGCCACCGGGCCGATTGTCGCCGATTCCTGCGCCGGGCCGATTGCCACCGGGCCGATTGTCGCCGATTCCTGCGCCAGGCCGATTGCCGCCGATTCCTGCGCCGGGAGGACGTTGAGCAGGTCCAGGATTGCCGCTGCCCGGCGGCCCTCCTCCCGCGGGTCGATTTCCGGCTCCAGGTCGGTTACCGGGGATACCACCGGGCGCGGTCGATTCGCCGGGCCGGGTGTCCCCCCCGGATTCGGTCGATTCGACCCGCCGGCCTGCGGCGGCCCGGGCCGAGCCTGATTTCCAGGATTGAGGTTCGGCGGACGATTCACTCCGCCCGCACCGGGTCGGGACGCAGGCGGACTGAACGAGGGCGCACCGCTCATGCCGGGCCGGGCCGCGCCACCTCGATTGCCGACCATCCCGCCGCGCCGGTTGTGCTGCGCCTCGGCGATGCCGGTGCCGACCGCCAGGACGATGATTCCCGCGAGTGCCGTCCGTATGGGGTTTATCATGAATTCCTCGAGCGCTCCGTCGATTCCGAGTTCGGTTCCCGGTCCTGCTGCGTCATCTCGGTTGGGGAGGTTTGCGGACCATCACAATCTCGCCGATCTGAGGCATGAGCTCCTCCCCGAGGGTCCGGTCGATCGACTTCCAGCGCAGGGTGTCTTTATTCACGTAAGTGAGCACCTGAGTGGCCGTGGCGACGCGACCGTCCGGGCGCACGCCGGTGGCCTTGATGACCCACTCGTTTCCGGACCGGGTCCACAAGCCCTCGCCATAACCTCCCTGAGAGTCGAAGACCCAGGACTTGATCTGCTTGGTGAGCGGGTCCCAGCCAATCCGCTGGGTTCCGCTCAGGGCGGGCTTGCCCGTGACGCGAACCTGGAACGAGCGGAGCAGGAAATTGTCGTTGTCGCTCCAGGCGACGGATGTCGTGACCACCGCGTCCGGCGTCTCCTCGACCCAGTCGCCCACCAGCCACGCGATCTCCTTGAGGCGCTCGTGATGGCTGATTCCCGTTTCCGCGATCTCGCGGACGCTGGCGATGAGCCATTGGCCGTCTCGTTTCACATGGATTGCCGCGAATCGGCCCTCGGTGGGCGTCCCGCCATCGGAGGGCAGGACCCGCGTGCGGCCGGTTTCCCGCGCGATACCCGGCGCGAGGAACTTGATGGACTCGATCGTGGTTTCGAGCGTGTCACCCGGCTCGTCCGCGAAGCGAGTTGTGTAGTGCGCCTCGATTGCCGCACGGCCCTGGATGGTGCCACCTTCGGAGTCAACGGCTTCGCCGTCCTCGGCGAACATCCGCGCGATCGCCCTGGCATCCCTGTCCCGGAAAGCCCGAGCGAACGACGCGACACCGGTGCGGATCGCGTTCTCGTCCTCGGATCGCCCCGCGGAATCGGCAGTCGGTGCGCCGCCCGGTACTGGCGGCCGGGAGCCCTCTTTCTGAGGGCCGTCCGCCGCACAGAGTGCCACGATTGCCATCCCCGTCCCGAGCAAAGCCGCCCATGGTCGTTTCATAGCGAGATGCTTCTTTCGACTCGAGACGAATGCAGGCCGTTTGGTACGCGGACTTTCCACGGATCACCCCGTTTGTCGAACCTGCCGGAGGATCCAAGAACGACTCGGTCGCGACTCAATACGTGACGACCCGGGGCAGCTTCTTCGCCTGTTTGATCCAGTCGGCGACCTGATCCTGCGACGGAAGCTTGCGAACCAGGTGTTTGTTCTCCTTGACCTCGGACAGCGCTTTCAGCAGATGGGCCGGGTTCCTCTGGGCCAGCTCGGGGACCGTATCGACCCCGGCCGCCTCGAGCAGCTCGGCGTACTGGGTCTCGATGCCCTTGATCCGGAACAGGTTGACATGATTGACCCACCGGAGGATCCGGATATGGCTGATGCCCGTGTCCTTCGCGATTTTCTCGCGACCGGCGGGAGTCGCGCCCTTTTCGAGCAGACCTTCGCTGGTGGAGATTCCCGCGTCTTTGAGCTTCCTGGCGTAGACCTCTCCAATTCCTTCCACCTCAATGATGCTGCTCATCGCACGACCTCGTGAGTGGTTGAAACATCAGGCCCAGTACCGTACCGGAGCTTCGTCGATCCAGAGGACTTTCTCCTGCCGGCCAGTCGCGATTCCTGGGTGACGATCGATCATAACGATTGCGCGGAGAACGTATCGCCCTGGTTGATGTCGCCGGTCTCGAGACCGCGGCGGAACCAGCGGACGCGCTGTTCCGACGTGCCGTGGGTGAATGAGTCGGGGACGACATAACCCTGGCTCTGCTTCTGGAGGCGGTCGTCGCCGATCGCCGTCGCCGCTCTGAGCGCAGACTCGACGTCCCCTTTCTCGAGAATCTTCTTGGACCGCTCGGCGTGGTGCGCCCAGACCCCGGCCAGGAAATCGGCCTGGAGCTCGAGCCGAACCGAGAGCTCATTGGCCTCGGTCTTGCTCGCTCGCTCCTGTCGGGCGTGCACCTTTCCGCTGATCCCGAGCTGGTTTTGGACGTGATGTCCGACCTCATGGGCGCAGGACGTAGGCTCGGGCGAAATCACCCGGAGCCTTGAACCGCTCCGCCAGCTCCCGGTAGAAGCCGAGGTCGATGTAGACCATCTCATTCGCCGGACAGTAGAACGGCCCCATGGCCGCGCTGGCAAAGCCGCATCCCGACCTGGTCTGACCGGTGAAGAGTTCCAGGTGCGGTTCTTTGTAATCTTTGTTCATCCGGCCGAAAAGCTCCTTCCAGACGTCCTCGGTGTCGCCGAGCACAGCCTTAACGAAGTTGACCTGCTCGGCGTCCTTGTCCTCGCCTTGGGGAATCCCGGGTCCACCCGGCTGCTGCTGGACGGCCGCCGGGTTATTCTGGAGCAGACTGAGGATCTTCTGCGGATCGGCGCCGCAGGAAGAGTGCGACGACCACGAAGAGCAGGGTCCCGACTCCTCCGCCCACGGCGATCCCAGCGGGAGTGACCCGCCGCCGATCCTCGACGTTCTCGCTTCGGCGTAAGTCTTGCCATCGCATGATTATGACTCGCGAAATCGGTGATGTTTCAGGTCAGGAATTGTTGAGACTTACCGTGATGCGATCGTACCAATCCGGCGATGACCAGGCAGGTCCCCTGGGGAGTTGCTCGGGTTCCCGCCGGTCGTGAATGCGAATAGGGTCGGGAATCCGGGTTCCTAGTATAATCCGTCGTCAACGCGATGGAAATCGCGTCGTCCGCGAAATCGCGAAATCGCGCGAATGGGCGATTTGCCGGTGCGCCCCTTACGAATTCACGCTGTCAACGACCCGAGGTCGCCCCGTCCTGGGCCGGGCGTGCGGAATGGGTCGTCGCGCCATCCGGCGTCAGCCACGAGCGAGTCAACGGTCCGATCGTCAATCCCTGGACGAGGATCGAGAAGACGACGACCACGTAGGTGATCGCGAGGATCACCTCCCGGGTGAGCCTCTCGGCACCATCGATGGGCTCGGGTAAGGACAGTGCCAGGGCGACCGAGATACCGCCGCGCAATCCGCCCCAGGTCAGGATCGGGATCATGGAGGCTTCGAACCGCTCCCAGCGCCTGAGGAGCCAGATCGGCACACCGACCGAGATAAGCCGGGCCATCAGGACGACGGCCACCATCGTGACTCCCGCCAGGAAGTAGCGGGTGGTGAAGTTCAACACCAGGACTTCCATCCCGATCATCACGAACAGGACGGCGTTGAGGAGTTCGTCGAGCAGGCCCCAGAATCGATCGATGTGCTCCGTGGTGGTTGGCGACATGGCGAAGCTCCGGCCGTGATTGCCGATCAGGAGGCCGGCCACGACCATGGCGATGGGAGCGGAAACACCCAGGTTTTCGGCCAGAGCATAGCCGCCGGCGACCAACGCCAGCGAGAGCAAGATCTCCAGGCGGTAGTGGTCCACCGATTTGAGGAGCCCATAAACGACCAGGCCGATCAAGAGGCCGAAGAGGGCCCCGCCGATGGCCTCGCGGACGAATAGCTCGACGAGGAACCCGGGTCGCAGTTGCTCGTGGCCCGCGGCGATTTCCAGCAAGCCCAGGAAGACCACGACGCCGACGCCGTCATTGAATAGCGACTCGCCCGCGATCTGGATCTCCAGCCGCTTCGGGGCGCCGGTCCCCTTGAGCAAGGCGAGCACCGCGATGGGGTCGGTCGGCGAGATCAATGCACCGAAGAGTAGGCAGTCGATCGGACGGAGATGCAGGCCGAACAGGCGAAGCACGCCCCAGGTCACGCCGCCGACGATGACCGTCGAGATCAGGACGCCGAGGGTCGCCAGGACCGCGATCGGCCACTTGTGATCCAGCAGGTCGCCCAGGTTGACGTGGAACGCCCCCGCGAACAGGAGGAAACCGAGCATGCCGTGTAACAGCGTCTGGTCCAGCTCGAACTGTCTGGCCACCGCGCGGGCCTGCTCCGCGACCGTCGGCACGAATGCCTCGATCGCGACGAGTGCGATCGCAAAGAGCAGGCTGAGCGCCATCAGGCCGATCGTGGGTGGGAGCCTCAGCAGGCGGACATTGATATAGCTGAACAGGGCGGTCAGCACGATCAAGATGGCGATCAACTCGAACGGGCGCATCAGGTCTCCGTCATGAGCGAGAGAGGGATCCCATCATGTCATCCAGAAAGACTCCGTCGCGACGGGAGCCGAACTTCCCCAGGCTAATCCGCAATGGCAACGGCCGCCAACACTTTTCGCCGAGAGACCGACGGGAGGCCAGGAGGTGTTGTCACCGTTGCCGACTCCCCAGGACCTCCACATCGTCGTATCCTGGAGTGGACCGGATCGCGAATCGGTCGATCCGGGATCGGTTTGACGCATTCGGACCAGATCACCCCCCTGCCCTCTACAAGGACCCTGGATCAAACCATGGCACGTTCGCTCTCATTCTACACGGTCGTCGGCCTTGTCCTGTTGCTCGGTTCGTCGGACATCTCGGCCGATACGCCCAAAGGGCGCCGGTCGAGGCGGGAACACTCCCGACCGATGCCGGGGGCCGTCCGCTGAACCTGGACTTCGAAACCGGCACCCTGGTGGATTGGACGGCCGAAGGCGATGCCTTCCGTGGTCAGCCCATCGAGGGCGACACGGTGCACCGGCGACGCGGCGACATGTCTAGCCGGCATGCCGGACGGTTCTGGGTCGGGACCTTTGAGGTCGGCGGCGATCGGCCGAAGGGCACCTTGACCTCGGTCCCCTTCCGGGTCACCAGGCCGTTCGCCAGCTTCCTGATCGGGGCCGGGTCACACGCCCGGACCTGCGTGGAGCTCGTTCGCAAGGACACGGGAAAGGTCGTCTTTCGTGCCTCGGGAGACGATGATGAGGACATGGAACGCGTCGTCGCCGATCTGACGGACCACCTCGGCCGGGAGATCGTGATCCGGCTGGTGGACGAGGAGACGGTGGGTTGGGGCCACATCAACTTCGACGACTTCCGGCTGCACGAGTCGAGGCCGGTCGTCCCGCCACGGCGACGGCCCGCGGCGCTCGACGTCTACGAACACGCCGGGCTCGGTCCCGAGGAGGCCGCGCGGGCGATGACCGTCCCACCCGGCTTCAAGGTGACCCTCTTTGCCGGCGAGCCCGACGTCGTTCAGCCGATCGCGATGGCAATCGACGACCGGGGCCGGGTCTGGGTCGCCGAGGCGTATTCCTACCCGCGCCGGGTGCCAGACGCCCAGGCCAGAGACCGCATCCTCATCTTCGAAGACACCGATAACGACGGCCGGTTCAACAAACGCACGGTCTTCGCCGATCACCTCAACCTCGTCAGCGGACTGGCCGTCGGATTCGGCGGCGTCTGGGTCGGTGCCGCTCCTCAACTGCTGTTCATCCCCGACCCGGACGGCGACGACCGCCCCGACGGGCCGCCGCAGGTCTTGCTCGACGGCTGGGGACAGCAGGATACTCACGAGACGCTCAATACCTTCACCTGGGGCCCGGACGGCTGGCTCTACGGCTGCCATGGGGTCTTCACCCATTCCCGGGTCGGCAAGCCCGGAACGCCGCCCGACGCAACGCACCCCGATCAACGCGGGAATCTGGCGCTATCACCCGACCCGACACGTGTTCGAGGTCTTCGCCCAGGGGACCAGCAACCCCTGGGGCATCGATTTCGACGCCCGCGGCCAAATGATCATCACGGCATGCGTCATCCCGCACCTCTACCACATCGCCCAGGGAGGCCGGTACGAACGCCAGGCCGGCCAGCACTTCAATCCTTATACGTATGACGACATCAAGACGATGGCCGATCATCGCCATTACCTCGGCTTCAACCCGCACGCCGGCAACGGGCGATCCGATTCCGCGGGCGGCGGCCATGCCCACTCCGGGGCGATGATCTACCTCGGCGATTCCTGGCCGGCCGAGTATCGCGGATCCCTGTTCATGAACAACATCCACGGGGCGCGGATCAACCGCGACATCCTCAAGCCGAACGGGTCCGGCTTCACCGGCTCGCATGCCCCCGACTTCCTTCTGGCCAATGATTTGTGGTCGCAGATCGTCCACCTCGAGTACGGGCCCGATGGCAGCGTCTACATGATCGACTGGTACGACAAGAACCAGTGCCACCACAATGAGGTCAATCTCCACGACCGGACGAACGGTCGGATCTTCAAGGTCCGCTACGGTGGGCCGAAGCCCGATCAGCAAGACCTCCGCAGCCTGGACAATCCGGCGTTGGTCCGGTTGCAGGCACACCCCAACGAGTGGTATGCCCGTCATGCGCGTCGGATCCTCCAGGAGCGGGGTCCGAGCGACGAGGTTGATGAGAGGCTCCGAGCCTTGAGCCGGGCGAACCCGGGCCATCCCGAAGTCCAGCTCCGGATCCTCTGGGCGCGGCATGCCGTCGGTGGACTGCGGGAGCGCGGAGACATTGATGTCAAGCCGCTCCACGAGACTCCGGACGACCCCGACCCGATGATCCGGGCCTGGACGATTCAACTGACGACCGAGCACGGTATGCTGCCGAGCTACCGCCTCGCCAGGTTCGCCGAGCAGGTGCGCCGCGATCCCTCACCGGTGGTCCGTCTCTACCTGGCCTCGGCCTTGCAACGTCTGCCGCTGGAGCAGCGCTGGGAGATCGTCGCCGGGCTGATCGGCCATTCCGAGGACGCGGCCGATCCAAATCTCCCGTTCATGTATTGGTATGCCGCCGAACCACTGGCCGCGGTCGACATGCGCCGTGCCGCGCGGCTGGCGGCCTCGTCGCGGATCCCCCGCATCCAGGAGTTCATGGCGCGCCGGATCGGTTCGATGGGTACGCCGGAGTCGCTGGCGATCCTGGTCGAGGAGCTGGGTCGTGCTCCCTCATCCGCCGGTCGTGAGACGCTCTTGCTCGGCATCGAGGAGGGCCTGCGCGGTCGGCGGCAAGTGGCGATGCCCGCGGAGTGGCCCAAGGTTTTCGCGATGCTGGCCACCGATGCCGATGTGCGCGTTCGCTCGCGGGCCGTGGCGCTGGCCTTGACGTTCGGCGATCCATCGGCTCGTGAAACCCTACGCGGCGTCCTGTCCGATTCCAGGGCCAGGCTCGATCTGAGGCGCGAGGCGATGGCGGCCCTGCTCAAGGTGAAGGACCCGTCGCTGCCGGCGGCATTGGCCACCCTGCTCCCGGATCCCGATCTGGGTGGTCCGGCGGTGCGAGGGCTGTCGGCTTACGACGATCCGGCGACGCCCGAGGTCCTGCTCGGGGCCTACTCGAGCCTCGGGCAATCCGAGCGTCGCGACGTCCTGAATACGCTCGCGGCCCGCAAGGGATGGGCTCGTGCCTTGCTCGCGGCTGTCGAGTCCGGCAAGCTGCCGCGAGCGGATCTGACGGCCGACCTCGTGAGACAGGTCCGCAACTTCAAGGACGCCGACATCGACTCCCAGATCGTGCGGGTCTGGGGGACCGTCCGCGAGACGACCGCGGATCGCGCCCGGACAATCGCCCGGTACAAGAGCATGCTGACGTCGAAACCCGCTCGAACGCCCGACCCATCACTGGGCCGCGCCGTCTTCGCGAGGACCTGCCAGCAGTGCCACACCCTCTTCGGCGTGGGCGGTCAGGTCGGGCCCGATCTGACCGGCTCCAACCGAAGGGACCTCGACTACGTGCTCTCCAACGTCCTCGACCCGGGTGCCCTGATCGGCAAGGACTACCTGGCCCATGTCGTCGCCACGTCCGACGGCCGGATCCTCACGGGTATCATCCGCGCCGAGGACAAGGACACGATCACCCTGGTCACGGCGAACGAGACGGTCACCTTGCCCAAGAGTGATGTCGAGGAGCGCCGGCAGAGCGATCAGTCGATGATGCCAGAAGACCTCTGGACGCCGCTCTCGGAGCACGAGGTCCGTTCTCTCGTCTCCTACCTGGTCAGCCCGGCGCAGGTCGCGCTGCCGACCGGTGAGTTGGGGCAGAAAACGCCGTGATCGTGAGCGCGGTCGCTGACTATTGCTCGATCTCATAGAATGAAGAGCATGGATCGAGAACCAACCGAAAGGAGGATTCCATGGCATCGGCTACAGAAGTCCCCCGCTTCACACCGGAGCAGTATCTCGCCTTGGAGCGCAAGGCGGATTCCAAGAGTGAGTATAACAACGGTTTCATCTGGGCGATGGCTGGTGCTACTCGCGAACACAATCTGATCGCGGGCAACCTACACGGTGAGATCCGCTCTCAGCTCAAGGGCCGTCCTTGCGAGGTGTACACGAGCGATATGCGGCTCCGCGTCAGCTCGACCGGGCTCTACACTTATCCTGACGTCATGGCGGTTTGCGGCGAACCTCGGTTCCTGGACGATGAAGTGGATACATTGCTTAACCCGACGATGATCGCCGAGGTCCTGTCCCCGACGACGGAAGCCTACGATCGCGGAGACAAGTTCGCGAAGTATCGCCAATTGTCATCGTTGCGGGAGTACGTCCTCATCGCCCAGGACAAGGTGCTGGTTGAGCGATACACGCGCCAGGGCGACCAGTGGCTTCTGACGGAGTTCAAGAGCCTGGACGATGCCCTTCCGCTCCCCTCGATCGGCTGCGAGGTCGCCTTGCGGGAGATCTATGCCCTGATCGAGTTCCCTGCCGAAAAAGCGGCGAGGTCTTGAGATCGGTAATCCGCCGGCAGAGAGCCCAAATACCAGGGACTGGCCCCGAGCTTTCGCGGGCTCGAGCGCTTCACGGTTGGGTTGCCCACGAGCCGTAGGGTGCTCTGTAAGCACCAATCCCCGTGTCTCGCCCTTTCCGGTGCTCACAGAGCACCCTACGGACTCCGGATCCGTGCGCAACCCGAGCTTTCGCGGAGCCAGTCCTCGTTTCTTGGTGAATCCGAGGAAAACCGGGATGGATCCGCCGCGATTTGCCCAGTACATTGCGGAGGACGCACGACGGGGACGAACTGCGAGGCGATCCGCGGAGCGGAGAAGCGGCGTATCGAGGACCGCGAAGGGATTGATTCATGGCGAGCGATTCGAAAGCCGTGTTCCGGGAGATGCGGACCCTGTTCCGTCTCGGGGCGGTCGGGAGGCTCAGCGACGCCCAGCTCCTCGAGGCGTTCTTGTCGCGGCGCGGTGAGGAGGCCGAGGACGCCTTCGCGGCGGTGGTCGAGCGCCACGGTCCGATGGTGCTTCGGGTCTGCCGGCGGATCCTGACAGACCCCAACGACGCCGACGATGCCTTTCAGGTGACGTTCCTCGTGTTGGCGCGGAAGGCGCGCGCGATCGCCCGGCGCGAGCGGCTCGCCAACTGGCTCTATGGTGTCGCCGTCCGCACCGCGAAGGAGGTCAGGAAGAGCGCGCGCGCCGGCGGGTCCGGGAGGGTCAGATGGACGACAGGGTACGCGCCGAAACACCGCCGGAGCAGGCCGACATCGACGAGCTGCGGTTCGCGATCGACGACGAGCTGAGCCGGATCCCCGAGTCGTTCCGCGCACTGGTCGTGTTCTGTGATCTGGAAGGAAAGACGCAGAGGGAAGCGGCCGCACTCCTGGGAATCCCCGTCGGCACGCTGTCGAGCCGGTTATCCCGAGGCCGGGACCAATTGCGCCGGAGGCTGACCCGCCGCGGGCTGGCCCTCCCGTCCGTAGGGCTGGCTGTCGAATCATGGCGCACCGCGAGCCCGGCCGCAGTCCCGCCCGCTCTCGTCGCCAGCACGGCCAGGGCCGCGGCCCGATTCGCACTCGAAGGGAGCCTGGCCGGAACGGTTCCCGCGTACCTCGCCACCATCACGCAGGGGGTGCTCAAGACCATGCTGATCGCCAAGCTGACCTCCAAGGGGATCCTCGTCGCGACGATCCTGTCTCTCTCCGTCGGAGCGGCCGGGGTGGGCGTCGTCACCTATGCTCAACTCCTGGCCGGCCCACCATCCGGCCCGGCGGTCTTCGCCTCCGGCCGTGCGGCCGATGGCGATTGGGCCTGGGTGGACAAGCTCACGAACGCCGACGCGGCCACCAAGGAGCGGCTCAAGCAGCTGCGCCCGCTCCGCCACGGCGAATTTTGGATCGCTTCATCGGCTCATCTTCGACTACGACCTTGAGGCCGAGCATGGTCACGTCGAGCAGTCCCGCAAGACGACAAACGTGATCTCCGCACGATATCACGGGACGCTGTACTGGAGAGACGGATCCGTGCGATATGACCTCGAGGGGATCTATCCCCAAATGAAGGTCGTCCCGAGCGGTCTGGAGTTCCTGTTCAAGAAACCGAAGGTGTACAGCGTGGTTCGATCTCGGGACATGCTCGCCTACAGCGGAGAAGATATGCTGTACGGGTTCCTCCTCACGGTCATGAAGCCGCCCAGGTCGGCTGAAGAATGGGAATACCAGACCCCCTTCGTCCCGCTTCGGTATCTCGACCCCTGGTTGCACTACGCCGAGCCTTTCTGCACCAACAGTGGCAAGTTGCAGGGATTCTGGGAAAACTGCCGCACGATCGAGTCCGAGGAGGCGCGACGGCAAGGTCCTCCTGCGATTCCTCCACGCCGACAATGGCGGGCGCGTGGAAGTCACGTGCGACGAGGCTACGGACTGGCTTCCGGTACTTCTCCGCGCAGGACCGATGCAAGACGGCAAGTGGATGGTCGTCGTGGGCATGAGCAGTGATTGGCAGAAGCTTTCTGGCGTCTGGTATCCGGCCCATTACGTCAAGACCGCCTATTACGGGAGCGACCACAGACCCGTCAGGGAGATCGACCTGACCGTCCGAAACCTGCGGGCCAATGGCGCGGCGAAAGTGCCGGAGTCGGCTTTCACCCTGAGCGCCCTGAGCGTTCCCGAGGGAACCCGCGGGATCGACAAACGGTATGATCCTTGGCGGAACCTGGTCCGATCCGGGGGCGTGGTGCGGCTGGCGCGGTCCGGCGAGGGGCCGGTCCCCAAGTCCGTGCAGGAGATGGAGCTCTACCAGAAGGAGGGGGAAAAGACCGGCCTGGCGGCCGAATCGGGAACTCCGGTACCGCAAGCCACAGGCTCCGCATCCCCCGGTGATGCGAAGTCTCTCGCCGCCAAGCAGGAGTACAGCTCATTGCTCGATGAGTATGAGTCGGCGAAGCGCGCCGACGACCAGGCATCCCACGAGGCGAAGACGGAGCAAGAGGCGCGCGCGGCATTCCTGGGCCTGGGCCGGCTGGACTGGTCCTATGCCCCTCGATTCCTGGCCCTCGCCCGCAAGTATCCGGGTGACCCCATCGCGATCGATGCCCTGGGCGGTCTTGTGGCCAGCCGATTCACGCCGCCCGAGGCGGACGAGGCCGCCGATATCCTCATCCGCGACCACCTCAAGAGCAATAAGCTGATCGCGATCTATCAACAACTGATTCCCACCATGTTCCCGGCCCCGTCGTCGGCCGCCGAGCAGCTCCTCCGCGCCGCCGCGGAGCACGGTCCAACGCCGGCCGCGCGCGGCCTGGCCTGCCTGAAGCTCGCAGAACTGCTCAGGAACAGGGCCTACTCCCTCCGCAAGTTGCGGGGGCCCGAGCCCGATCCGTTCCTGAGGCTCGAGGAGTTGGCGCGGTCCGGTGGTCGAGGGCCGGTCAAACGATCCGACGAAGACCCGGACTCATTGAACCGGGAGGCGGAGCAATACTTCAACCGCGTAGTCAAGCAATATGCGGATATCGCGGGGAAGTACGGCAAGTTGGGCGAACCGGCCGCCCAGGCCTTGCTCCAACTCCGCGTGCTCGCCGTAGGAAAGCCCGCTCTGGAGGTCGAAGGATCGGACGCGGACGGCAAGCCCTTCCGGCTGAGCGGCTTTCGCGGCAAGGTCGTCGTCCTGACGTTCGCCGGCAGCTCCTGCCGCGACAACCCTCACCAACGAGCACTTGTCCAGCGGATGAGAGGGCGGCCGTTCGTCTTGTTGAGCGTCAGCAGCGATGACGACAAGGCGACGCTGCAAAAAGCGCTCGCATCGGGCGAGATCACCTGGCGATGCTGGTGGGACGGTGGCCTGGTCGGCCCAAACTTTCGCCGGTGGCAGCCGATCGTGATCCCCGCCGTCTACGTCATCGATGCCGATGGCGTCATCCGGGCGAAGGACTTCGAGGGTAAAGCGCTCGACCAGGCGGTCGATGTGCTGGTTGCCGGGCTGGAGGCTCGGACGGCAGTGAAACGGTGATCCCGCCCGGCGAAGCGGACACACCCGGTTGAGAACAGGGACAGGTTCAGCGCGGCCTGGGGGCCTGTCCCTCGTCTCTCGGGGACGGTGAGCGGTCCCTTCGCCCAGCCCGCCGTCGCGGACCATGGTACGATCTCGTAGAATGGGAGGATCGCTTCACGACCACCCGAGAGGAGGATGTCATGGCATCAGCCACGGAAATCCCTCGCTTTACCCCGGAGCAGTATCTCACTCTGGAACGGAAAGCGGACTTCAAGAGCGAGTATTGCAACGGTTACATCATCGCGATGGCGGGGACAAGTAAAGAGCACAACCAGGTTACCGGCAACGTCTACCGTAAGATCGGCAACCAGATCGAGGACCGCCCTTGCACGGTCTATATCAGCGAGATACGCGTTCGCGTCAGCCCGACCGGGCTCTACACCTACCCCGACGTCGTCGCCGTATGTGGAGAAGCCGAGTTTGAGGACGACAAAGTCGACACCCTGCTCAACCCAACGATGATCGTCGAGGTCTTGTCGCCGACGACGGAAGCCTACGACCGTGGCGACAAGTTTGCACAGTTCCGCCGGCTTGCTTCATTGCGGGAGTACGTGCTCATCGCGCAGGACAAGGTGCGCGTGGAGCGTTATACGCGACAGGGCGATGAGTGGCTCCTCAAGGAGTTCTGCGGTCTCGACGAATCGCTGAGGCTGGATTCGATCGACTGCGAGGTCTCGCTGCGCGATATTTATGCAAAGGTCGAGTTCCCGCCCGTGCGACCGGCCAGGACTTGAGATCAGCTTCTCTCGCCGGAGCCTCACGGAATGCCACTGCTCGACCATTTCCATCCTCCGTTGCATGGCCCGCGCCGCTGGGAGGGTTTTCACCATACCTGGGCGACCACGATCGCGCAGCAGCTCAACCTGGAGACTTTGCCCCCCGGCTATTACGCCGAACCGGAGATTAGCCTCGGACCCACTCTGGAGATCGATGTGGCGACGATGGAGTCGGGCGGGGCCATTGCGCCGGACAGCCCGGTCGATACGGCCGTCTGGGCACCGCCGCGGCCGAAGATCGTTGCCCCGGTCGATTTCGCCCAGCTCGATTCCTACGAGGTTCGCGTGTATCAGGATCTCGGAGGTGCCGAGCTGCGCGCGACCGTCGAGCTGGTCAGCCCCGCGAACAAGGATCGTCCGGGGAGTCGCCGGACGTTCGCCGCCGGGTGCGCCGGATACCTGAGGCACGGCGTCAGCGTGGTCATCGTGGACGTCGTAACGGCGCGATCGGCGAACTTGCACCGCGAGTTATTCGAGGTCCTCGATGTCAAGAACCGTCGCGCCGTCTGGGAATCGGCCACTGGGCTTTACGCCGTGGCGTACAGGGCTGTGACTCTCCGGAAGCGCCCGCGGGTCGAAGCCTGGCCGGAGCCGCTGACGTTGGGACAGATGCTTCCCATAATGCCACTGTGGCTCACCCTCGAGCTGTGCGTCTCGTTGCCGCTGGAGGGAAGCTACACGGCAACCTGCCGATCATTGCGGATCCCCGCCTGAAGCGACCCGATCGAAGAGGCCGGCGAGCTCGCGCTCGTAGGACTTCCATCGGCCGACCGAGCGCCGGTAAATGGGTTGTCGGACCTGGGTCATGCTGGCGGTCCGGATGGGCCGGCGGGTGCGATGGAATTCCAGGCAGGCCGGATGCCAGTCCAATCCGCAAGCAGACAGGAGACGTCGAGCGACCCCTTCGAGGTCGGCCACGGTCTCCTCGTAGTCCAGGTCGTGGATCGTCGCCGGCAAGACCGAACGCCAGTGGGCCATGAATCGACGATATTCCTCGAAGCGAGTGGCAATGTGGTCGAAATGGTTGGCCCAGGGGACCTGTCTGAAGTTCGTGAGCCAGCAGGAGAAGGCCACATCGCGCGGGTCGCGGCGGCAGTGGATCACCACGGCGCGGGGGAACATGAGCAAGATCAGTCCCAGATAGTAGTAGTTCTCATGCATCTTGGAAACGATCCGCTCGGAGCAGCCGCCGTCGAGCTCTCGCAGCCATCGGTCGTGACGCCTGGCCAGTTCGTTGACCATCTCGGCATTCCAATCCGCCACGCAATCCAGCGGCGGATCGGTGCGTCCCAGGACCTCGGGGATCTCATCGAGGCTGCGCCGGGCCAGGGGGATCTCGCCGGCTCCGTGGACCTGGGGATGGCTGGCGAGGACCTGCTCGATCAAGGTCGTGCCGGATCGCGGGAGCCCGATGATGAAGATCGGTCGGGGCCCATCGAGTCCCGCGCCGGCCAGCCGTTGGAACAGGGCCGGTTGGAAGGCGGCGAGGATCGCATCGACGAATCGTCGATGGTCGGCCGGATCGTAGACCGAACCGCGCCGTCTCTGCTCGGCCAGGGCCAGGCTGTTGGCCTGCTCCAGACTCGCCGCGGCCTCGGCGAACTCCTGCCGTGCGTCCTGGATCTGGGCGAGTCCGAACAGGAGGTGTGCCCGGTTGCCGCCGTCGAGATCGGGATCCGCCAGGCATCGATGGACCGCCGCGAGGTCGGCGTCCGGCAAGGCGCCTCCCAGCAGCGACGCGAGGCGGGCCAGGGTCATCGTGTGATTGGGCTCGTATTGCAGGGTCGTCCGAAGATGGGTCTCGGCTTCGGCGAGGTTGCCCATCTCCGCGTGGAGCACGCCGAGATTGTGATGGGCGAGGGCCAGGTGGGGATCCAGTCGAAGCGCCGTCTCATACCGCTGCCGGGCCTCCTCGAGCTGGCTCTCCTCGTGGTGGATGTAGCCCAGCACGTTGTGGGCCAGTGCATATTGGGGATCGATCTCCAGGATCCGCCGGCAGCATTCCTGGACCTCGGGGTACAGCTTGCAGAGGGCCGCGGCCTCGGCCTGGTATCGGAGCAGCTCGACGGACCTCGGTTCGACCTCGACGGCACGGCGGAGCCAATCCAGCGCCTCATCCCAGGCTTCCCGGCGGAGGGCGGTCAGTCCCAGTCCCGCGGCCGCATGGCCGCGGAACGGATCCAACCGCATGGCCTCGAGATAGGACTTTCTCGCCTCGTCGAGCCGGCCGAGCACGCGAAGGACATTGCCCAGATTGATATGGGCTTCCACCAGCTCGGGCTCGAGCGCGAGGGCGGTCTGGCAATGCGCCAGGGCTTCCTGGGGCCGATCCAGCTCCAGAAGCACCTCGCCGAGATTCGTCCGGGCCTGAGCCAGATGAGGGTTGAGCTCGGTCGCGCGCCGGAAATGCTCCAGGGCCTGGTGCTTATCTCCCAACGCGTGAACCACCACCCCGCGATTGACATGGGCGGCCGGGTCGTCCGGATACAGCGAGAGCGCCGTGCCGAACTCGTCGGCCGACTCGGCCAGACGACCCATCGCTTGCCAGGCCAGGCCGAGATTTGCATGGAACCCCGCGACGCCCGGTCGCATCGCCACGGCCCGTCCGATCAACTCGACGGCCGTCGCCGGTTGCCCCTGCTGGTTCCGCACCACCCCGAGCAGGCAGCAGGCATCGGCATTCGCCGGATCCCGCGCCAGGGCTGCTTCGTAAATGCCCGCCGCTTCGTCCAGTCGTCCGTCTCGATGCAGCCGAAGACCACTGGCCATCTCGTCTTGTAAGGTTCGGGTAACCATGCTTGTTTGGTTGACCTCCATCGGGAAGGAAGGTGGTCGCGAACTGGGGGCGATTATCGTAAGATGAAGGGGGAAAGTTGTCGATGGGACGTTCTGAGGGGACGACACGGGGAGGGTCTGACGATTGAGCGACTCCGCGGAGACACCGACGCGCCGCCTGGTGTTCCTCGGGACCGGGACCTCGACGGGTGTCCCCATGATCGGATGCGAGTGCTCGGTCTGTACCTCGAGCGACCCCCGGAACCAGCGGACCCGGCCCAGCGTCCTGTTCGCGTTCCCTCGGGGCAACCTCCTGATCGATACGACGCCCGAAATGCGGATCCAGTTGCTGCGAGAACGGATCCGCCACGTACACGCGATTGCCTTCACGCACCATCATGCCGATCATCTCTTCGGGCTCGACGACGCGCGGCTGTTCTCGCGGGGCCTCGGCGGTCCCGTGCCGGTTTACTGCGAGCAGGCGACGGAGGACTGCATCCGCCGCGTGTTCTCGTACGCCTTCCGGCCCGGGACCGAGAAATGGCCCCCCGGGTTCGTGCCCAAGCTGGATTTCGTCCAGACCGAGCCGGGTGTCGCGTTTGAAGTCCTGGGCCAGCGCATCCTGCCCATCCGCCTGGATCATGGGACCTCCCCCGTGCTGGGTTTCCGGATCGACTCCCTGGCATACTGCACGGATGTCAGTCATATTCCGGATGCGAGCCGGGCGATGCTGGAGGGCCTGGACATCCTGATCCTCGACGCCCTGCGATTCGACTCGCATCCCACTCACTTCTCGTTAAGTGAGGCGCTGGAGGTGGTCGAGGCGTTGAACCCCCGGCAGACGTTCTTGACGCACCTTTCTCATACCTTTGATCATGGACCGGTCCAGGCCAAGCTGCCGACGCGCGTGGCACTGGCCTACGACGGATTGACCTTGGAATTCTGATGGAGATGAACGGAGACCACCGCTCTGGTGTCGGAAGGGTCCCCGTTGGTGTGGAGTCGATTGCCCGATGTCTCCCGAACCGTGGTTGGTGGAACGACTGGATCGTTACGGACAGAGCCATCTCTTGCGATGGTGGGCGGAGCTGGACGAGGACCAGCGAACTCGGCTGGCATCGGAGGTGGCCGGGATCGATTTCGATCGGCTCGATCGCCTGATCGGCGAGCTGGTGCATGGCGAGGGTGAGGCGGTCGCCTCGGCCGATCGCGTCCGGCCGATCGCGGTGGAGCGGCTCCCCCAGACCGATGGCGAGCGAGTCGCCCAGCGCCGCGCCGCCGGGATCGGCGCCGACGCGCTGGCGGCCGGTGAGGTCGGCGTGATCATCGTGGCCGGCGGTTCGGGCACGCGCCTGGGATTCGAAGGGCCGAAGGGGACGTTCCCCATCGGGCCCGTCTCGTCGGCCAGCCTGTTCCAGATCCACGCCGAGAAGATCGTGGCGCTGGGGCGTCGGTTCGGCCGGTCCATCCCCCTGTACATCATGACCAGTCCGGAGAATCACAGGGCGACCGTCGACTTCTTCGGGGACCACGATCAATTCGGCCTGGACCACGTCCGGTTCTTCGTCCAGGGGCAGATGCCGGCGGTGGACCGGGCGACCGGGAGGGTGTTGCTCGCGGACAAGGACCATGTCGCGCTGTCGCCCGACGGCCACGGCGGCACGCTCGCGGCACTGGCGGCGCCCGGCCCCGACGGGATGCCGAGTTGCCTCGACGAGATGCGGAGTCGCGGCGTCCGGACCCTCTTCTACTTCCAGGTCGACAACCCGCTGGTTCGCGTCGCCGACCCCACCTTCGTCGGCTTGCACCGCGACGCCGACGCCGAGATGTCGTTCAAGGTCGTCGAGCGTCAATCGCCCGACGAGAAGCTCGGCGTCATCGTGAGTGTCGACGGCCGTCCCCAGGTGATCGAGTATACCGACCTCCCCGCGGAGCTGGCCGGCCGGCGCGAGCCCGAGGGTCGGCTGGAGCTCTGGGCCGGCAGCATCGCCGTCCATATCCTCGAGCGGTCGTTCATCGAGCGCTTGGTGGGCGAGCATCATCTCCCGTTCCACCGGGCCGTCAAGAAAGTCCCGTACCTCGACGACGCGGGGCAACCGGTCAAGCCGAAGGAGCCGAACGCGGTCAAGTTCGAGCAGTTCATCTTCGACGCGCTGCCGATGGCCGGCCGATGGGCCATCGTCGAGACCGACCGGTCCGGTGAGTTCGAGCCACTCAAGAACGCGGTCGGGCCCGACTCGCCGGCCACGGTACACCAGCGGATCAGCGACCAGTTCGGCAGTTGGCTCGAGCAGGCCGGCGCGATCGTCCCCCGTCGGCCGGACGGCTCGGTCCCCTTCGGCATCGAGATCAGCCCCCTGTTCGCCCTCGATGCGTCGGAATTGAAGTCGAAGATCGAGCCCGGCCTCGTGGTCGAGCGCCCGCTCTACCTCCGCTGAACCGCTCTCCCTTCCCACCTTGTGGGGGAGGCTGGACGAAGACCGGATGGCGGCTGGAAGGTTGAAGGCTCAACCAATCCGGTCTGACTCATCCTTCATCCTTCATCCTTCATCCTTCCATTGCGAGGAGCTCGATGTTACACGCGATCATCATGGCCGGTGGCAGCGGGACCCGGTTCTGGCCGAAGAGCCGGCGCGACCGGCCGAAGCAATTGCTCCGCCTGGCGGGCGAGTCGACGATGCTCCAGCAGACGGTGGCCCGGGTCGAGCACCTGGTTCCTCCGGAACGCGTCGTGGTCATCACCGGCGCGGACCAGGCCGAGGCCACGCGGGCCCAGCTCCCCGACCTGCCGGCCGGGAATGTGGTCGCCGAGCCCTGCCCTCGCGATACGGCCCCGTGCGTGGGACTGGCGGCGGGGATTGTGGCCAGCCGGGATCCCGATGGCACCATGATCGTCATGCCGGCCGACCACGTCATCGAGCCCGTCGATGCCTTCCGGACCACCCTGCACGCCGCGGTCTCGGTCATCGACGAGGATCCCAGCGTCCTGGTGACCTTCGGCATCTCGCCCACCCATCCCGAGACCGGCTACGGCTACATCGAGCGCGGACCGCTGCTCAAGCATTGCCACGGTATCCCCATCTACCGCGTGATCCAGTTCCGCGAAAAGCCCGACCGAGCCACCGCCGAACAGTTCCTGGCCGCCGGTACGTTCCTCTGGAATTCGGGGATCTTCGTCTGGCGAGCACGGACCATCTTGCATGAGCTCCAGGCCCACCGACCGAGACTCGCCGCAGCCCTCGAGCCGATCCTGGATGCCCTGGGCACACCCGACGAGGCGCACGCCCTGGCCCAGCATTTCCACCGCCTGGAGCGCGTCCCGATCGACAAAGCCGTCATGGAGCACGCCGCCCAACGTCCGCGTGCTCGAGGTCCCGTATCGCTGGAATGACGTCGGCGACTCGCGCGCGCTGGCCACGCTCCTCGAGCGAGACGCCGCCGGCAACGCCATCCAGGGGCATGTCGTGGCCCGCGACACGACCAATTCGATCATCATCTCGGAGGACGGCGGCCTGGTGGCGACCCTCGGCGTCAACGATCTGGTCGTCGTCCATTCGGGGAGGGCGACGCTCGTGGCGAGGAAGGATCAGCTCGACAAGCTGAAGGCCCTGGTCGAGGCGTTGACGGACGCCGGGCACGAGCCCTATCTGTGATCCACAGGGCTCTTATGTCCAGTACCGCCCGTGGTCGGACCCAGCAGCGGGAGGGATGGACGCGATCGACGTGCAAACTCGCGGGGTTCGGCTTGACCCCGATTCGGCTTCCGCGCAGAATGCCGCGAGTTTCCGTCCGGCCAGGGACACGCTGGTCAAGGGACCGGAGGGATTGCCCAGGGACGGCGTCGCCTCGAAACGCATCACCACGGTAGAAAAGGAGTTGTACCGATGGGTCTTTCGCCTCGTGGGATCTTGGCCATCGGGCTGAGCCTGGCGGGAATCGCCTACTTCGTCATGCCGTCGCGCATCCAGGCGCAGCAACCGCAGAAAGCCGACACCGGAGTCCGGGCGGCATCGAATGGGAACGGCACCGCGACCACGGGACCGCCGGCCCCGATCCCGCCGGTTGTCGGGACGATCGACCTCGAAACGGTGCTGAACAGCTACGACAAGATGAAAGACCAGCAGCAGGAGCTGCGCGCCGCGGTCAAGGTGCGGCAGGGCGAATTGATGAAATACGAGTCCGAGTTCCGCGATAAAGGGGTGATGCTCCAGAAGTTCACGCCCGGGTCCACCGACTTCAAGAAGATCGAAGATAGCATGACCGAGCTGAAGGCGAAGATGGAAGCGGGTCGCGAGCAAGCGGAGCGCGAATTCACGTTGCGGCAGGCCGAGATCTTCGCCACGGCGTACAAGGAAGTCCAGGGCATGGTGGCGCGAGTCGCCCGGTGGCGAAAGCTCAACTATGTCCTGAAAGTCTCGACGAAATCGCCCTCGGGAACCGAACCCAATTCCGTCATGATGTCGCTCGCCGAGCCGGTGCTCTACTCCGATGCCCGCAACGACATCACCAAAGATGTGTTGATGTACCTCAATCAATGGTACAAGGCCACGAAGAATCCCGATCCGGCGGCGAAGTCCGCGACTCCTCGTCCTTCGTCGGCCGGCGCGGTCCAGCCCGGACAGAATTGATCCCGCCTCATACGGCGAAGACTCGGAGATCGAAGTCTCCTCCCGCCGGTCCGTCCACGGTATGGAGACCGGGACCGAGCGGGAGGGGCGCATTCTACCGTAACGTCGGGCTGGCGCGTCGGGGCTGGGCCTGGGCCGGTAGTCGGCGCCAGGCCGTCTAGAGCCGCCGAGCGCTTGCGTCGCGCACGCCACGGGGCCGATGCAAATCCACCCCCCTAACCCCCCCTTCGTAAGGGGGGAAATTGAGGCGGAATGGCCCGTTTCCTTTCCCCCCTTACGAAGGGGGGGTTAGGGGGGGGCTTCGGTCGAGGACTCTGAGCGTGTGCAAGCCAACCGTTAAGCGCTCGAGCCCATCGGGCGCCGCCGGCCCGGGATCGTTCGAGGGCGAGTTGAAGGGGCAGGGAATGCTCAGAGGTACCCGCCGGCAGCGCACGATCGTCCGCGCTGCCGAGGTGTGTGGAGTCGGATTCTTCCATGGCGTTAACGTTACGCTCCGCTTCCTGCCGGCGGAGTGCGACACCGGGATCGTGTTCCGTCGCGCCGACCTGCCCGGCCGGCCCACGATCCCCGCGCACGTCGGCGCGGTCGTCCCATCGCAGCGGCGTACCACGATCCGGCGCGGCGCCGCGAGCGTGGAGATGATCGAGCATGTGATGGCCGCGCTCGCCGGCCTCCAGATCGACAATGCGATCGTCGAGATCGATGCCGGTGAGTGCCCCGGCTGCGACGGCTCGAGTCGTGCCTTCGTCGAGGCGCTGGACCGGGCTGGGATCGTCGAGCAGGACCAGGAGCGGCCGATGCTCCGGGTCGAGGAGCCGATCAGCATCCGCGAGGGGGATGCCGTGCTCGCGATCCATCCCCCGGGCCCGTCCGACGGCCTGACGCTCTCTTACCACCTCGACTATGGCCGCGAGGCGCCGATCCCCGCCCAGAGCTTCTGCGTGGGGCTCTCGCCCGACTCCTTCCGCTCCGAACTGGCGACAAGCCGGACCTTCCTCCTGGAGACCGAGGCCCACGCGCTCCGCGCCGCCGGCATCGGGGTCCGGACCACCGAGGCGGACCTGTTGCTCTTCGGCCGCGACGGCGTCGTCGGCAACGCGCTGCGATACCCCGACGAGTGCGCGCGGCACAAGGTCCTGGATCTGGTCGGGGACCTGGCTCTCATCGGCCTCGACCTCCACGGGTTCGTGGTGGCGTACCGCTCGGGGCATCAGACCAACGCCTCCCTGGTGCGCCGGCTGCTTCAGTGGGCCGCTCGTACGGGAACCGCCGAGGTCGAGCCGCTGCCCCTGAAGGAGGATGGCACGATCGACATCGCGGGGATCATGAGCTTGCTGCCCCACCGCTACCCCTTCTTGCTGATCGATCGCGTGCTCGACCTCATCCCCGGACGACGGTTGGTCGGCATCAAGAACGTGAGCATCAACGAACCGTTCTTTCACGGTCACTGGCCGGGAATGCCGATCATGCCAGGAGTGCTGATGATCGAGGCCCTGGCCCAGGCGGCCGGGGTCCTGATCGCCGCGAGTGTCCCTCGGGCCGGTCGCCTCGCCTTGATCGCCTCGATCGACGGGGTGAAGTTCCGCCGGCCCGTCGTCCCCGGCGATCAGCTTCGGCTGGAGATCCTCGTGCAACGGATCAAGGAGACCGCCGCCGTGGTCGTGGGGCGGGCCAGGGTCGGCGACACCCTGGCCGCCGAGGCTCGCGTGCGATTTGTCATGATTGAGGACGGACGGATGCCCGGCGGGATGGCCCGACAGGCCGCCGTCAGCGCGTAGCCGTCCCGTGGTGC
This sequence comes from uncultured Planctomycetota bacterium, assembly GCA_963845755.1. Classification (GTDB taxonomy): domain Bacteria; phylum Planctomycetota; class Planctomycetia; order Isosphaerales; family Isosphaeraceae; genus CAWJTV01. Next base: position 283,359 of record CAWJTV010000025.1, on the reverse strand, counting down.
GGGAGCCGTGTCCGCTTCCCGGACCTTCGATTGAGGATTGACCAATCCCAGATCCCAAGTCCCAAATCCCAAATCCCAAAGTCTGATCCGGAGGAACCTGCGATCATGGCCACCTTGATTGCCGATACGGCTTGCGTTCGACCCTCGCGCCGAGCTCGGCGATGACGTGGAGGTCGGGCCCTATTGTGTGATCGGCCCGGACGTGACGATCGGCCGAGGGACCCGCCTGATCGCCCATGCCTGTATCGACGGCCAGACCACGCTCGGCGAGGAGAACGTGATCCATCCCTTCGCCGTCATCGGCGGCGAGCCCCAGGACGTCTCCTACCGCGGCACCTCGACCCGCGTCGAGATCGGCGACCGCAACGTGATCCGCGAGGCGGTCACCATCCACCGCGGCAGCGAGAAAGAACAAGGCATCACGCAGATCGGCTCGAACAACCTCCTGATGGTCAATGTCCACGTGGCCCACGACTGCCTGATCGGCGACCGCGTCATCATCGCCAACAACACGATCCTGGGCGGACACTCCCACGTCGAGTCGTATGTCACGATCTCGGGCGGGGTGGGCGTTCATCCCTTCGTGACGATCGGCGCCTACTGCTATGTGGGCGGCCTCTCGCGGATCTATCATGATGTGCCCCGCTTCATGATCGTGGACGGCAATCCCTCGAAGGTCCGCTGCATCAACGTAGTCGGCCTGAAGCGCCATGGCCTCTCGGCCGAAGCGATCTCGGCGCTGCACGAGGCCCATCGCCTGATCTACCGATCCAAGATGACGTCCGTTCACGCCCGGGAGCTCCTCGAGTCTCGCGATCATCTTTTTGAGGAGGTGAAGAGTCTCCTGGATTTCATCGAGGCCCAGCACCACGGCCAGCATGGCCGGGCACGGGAACGCTGGAGGGCGGCATGACGCGGTTGCGAGTGGGCGTCGTGGGCGTGGGTCACCTGGGCCAGCATCACGCCCGGATCCTCGCCAAGCTCCCCGGCGTCGAGCTGATCGGTGTGGCGGACGCGGATGGCGATCGAGCGGCCGAAGTGGCCGCGAGGTGCGCCACGACGGCCCTGCACGACTACCGGCGACTCCTGGACATCGTCGACGCAGTCACCGTCGCCGTGCCGACGGTCATGCATCGCGAGGTGGCCGGCGTTTTCCTGGCGCGGGGGATCGCCACGCTGATCGAGAAGCCGATCGCCGGCAGCCTGGCCGAGGCGGAGCAGCTCACGACCCTGGCACGAGCCCGGGGCGCCGTGCTGCAAGTGGGCCACATCGAACGCTTCAACCCGGCCCTCCGCGCCCTGGACCAGATGCCGATCCGTCCCAAATACATTGCCGCCGAACGGCTCTCGACCTACACGTTCCGCTCGACGGATATCGGCGTCGTCCTGGACCTGATGATCCACGATCTCGACTTGCTGCTGTCGATGATCGCCGCGCCGGTGCGGTCGGTCGCGGCGGTGGGCCTGAGCCTCTTCGGCGAGCGCGAGGACGTGGCCAACGCGCGGATCGAGTTCGAGGATGGCAGCGTGGCCAACCTGACGGCCAGCCGGGCCAGCTACGCGGCCATGCGGAAGATGCGGATCTGGGCGCGGAAGGATACGCCTCGCTCGACTTCGCCGCGAAACAGGCGACGCTCGTCCGTCCCTCCGAACAACTGCGGGACGGCCGCATCGACCTCGACGGCGTCGACCTGAGCCAGCCGTCCGCGATCAAGGATCACCTCTTCGGCAAGATCCTCCGCGTCGATCAGGTCCCGTCCGATTCGGCCGACCAGCTAACCCTGGAACTGGAGAACTTCGTCGCCGCGGCCCGGCGCCAGGCTCTCCCGCGCGTCAGCGGTGACGATGCCCTCCGCGCCATGCGCCTGGCCGACCAGGTCCTCCGGAGCCTCGAAAGCCACCGATGGGATGGCGAACCCGCCGCACCCTCACCGCCGGCCGAAGCCGCTTCGGTGCTCCAGGGCCCCCATGCCTGGCGGATCAAGAACCTGCGGGGCGCTTCCACGTCCACCGCCCAGGAGCGGCCCTGATCGGTCCTGGCTCATCTTCAGATGGTGGTCTCGATCTCGCTAGAGCGCGTCACGGTTGAGTTGTGCACAACCAGAGGCTATCCGGACAGCCCTGGAAGGGCGTCAGGACGTGGCCTGGGGCGTGAGCCCCAGGATCTCGGCCGAGGCCGTCACGACCGTCCTGCGAGCCCCGGAAGGGCGACAAAATCTCTCGGATCCCCAGGGTTTCTGTCGTCCCTTCGGGCTTTCGGAACAGGCGCTCGAGGCGCGGGCGCGAAGACGTCCCCGGGCAGCACTGGCAGCTCCGTACCGACCAGGGCGCGGGCTTCGCGGAGCAGCAGGTGTAACAACACTCCGTCGGTCCAGTGCCAGTTTTCGGGGGTTGCCCGATCGGAACCTCCGGGCCGGCCGCGCCGTCGAGATGCGGCCCAGGTCTCGGCTTGCTCCAGCCAGCGTCGGGCTTCGTCCGGTCGCCCCAGCCGCTGATCGGCCATGGCCAGGACCAGCCAGTCGAAGACGTGGTAATCCCGTAAGGGATGACGGTCGAGGAAGCTCCGAAGCCACGTCTCAGCCTCGGCGAACCGTCCGGCACGGTAGAGGGCCAGCCCGAACACCTGCTCGGACCAAGCCGAGTGCGAGACTTCGACCCACCCCTTGGCGATTCGCAAGACCTGCGCCGCGTCGGCCGGGCTACCTGGGGCCACGGCTAGCGTGTATGCCGTGTAGCAATGCCAGTTGATCACGTAAGCCGGATCCTCGTGCCCGGCCGGTTCAAATCTCTTCAGGATCCTGAACCGATCGAGGATACGCCGGCAGCTCCGACCATATCCCGCGGCGTCGCCCACCGCCAGGCGAAGGAACGCCTGTTCGGACCAGCGCCTCCGCCTGGTCCAGGACCCCCTCGTCGAAGGCCCGGGCATAGGCGGCGGCTGCCTCGTTCCATCGACCCTCGCGGGCCAGGGCGTCTCCCTCGGCGATCCCGTCTCCCTCATAGCGAACTTGCACCGAGGTTAACGGCCGTGCCGATGGGTCGGACGGGTCGTCGCCGGAATAGGCGGGCGCGTCCCAATCGAGGCCCATCCCGGCCAGTTGCTTCCGGATGGCCCGCAGGTCCCACACGTGCACGGCCGGGCCGTCGTTCGTGATCGCCACCAGCCGTGATCCGTCCGGGCTGAAGGTCGGCTGGATGGGGCAGAGGTCGGGGCTCTCGAGCCGCGCCAGCGTGCGACCGGTCTCCGTTTCCACCAGGCGGATCATTTTGTTCGCTTCCTGGACAACCACCAGCCGGCCGTCGGGGGAGAAGCAGCCGGCAGTGTCACCGATTCGTCTCACCTCGCGCCAGGTGCCAACGTCCCAGAGCCGGCAGGGAGAAGCCGTGGTCATCAGCGATTTGCCATCGGGGCTGAAGTAGACCACCGTACCGTAATCGATGGGCAGGTCGGCGACTTTGGTGAGGTCAGCGATGCGCCAAACCTGGGCCCCGTGACTCGCGATGTGAGTCCCGGTCGCCAGCCATTGCCCGTCCGGGCTGACGGCGACAGAACGGCAGTCGTTCAGAGAACTCAAACGCTTCGTCCCCTCAGGAGTGGTCACGTAAGCATAATCATGGTCGGACTTGGCCACGATCCGACCCGACCGGTCCTCGCCTATGCCGCAATTCAACCCCGGCAGCGGGAGCTGACGCGGCGGGCCGATGCGGACCTCGCCGCGGCCGGCGTCGAGCTGGATCGGCCAGCGATTCACACCCAGCGGGCCGCTCGTGATCAGGTCGCCCGACTCCTCGAACATCACGTGCCAGGCGACCTGGATCGGCATCCAGGCGAGTTCGGTGCCGCGGGCCAGGTCCCAGAGTAACACGCCGGCATCGGTCCCGACCGCGAGCAGCCGGCCGTCAGATCGGACGGACGGGTCGGCATAACCGGTTCGCTTCGCGAGGGGATAGGCGAATGTCCGATACTCCCGGGCGGGGTCGACTTCATGGATAATCAGCTTGTCGTCGTTCGAGACGACGATCCTTCCGTCCGCACTGAACTCGGGCCCGGATCCGCTCGTCACGTCGAGCAGGGGCCGGCCCAGGATCGGATCCCACAGCCGGAGACGACCTTCAAAGCCATTGCTGGCCAGCAGCGTACCAGCCGGGTGAAAGGACGCGCGCAAGCCGAGATTCGTATGACCTCCCAGAGTGGCCCTGCGGTTTCCGGTCACGACATCCCACAGGTCGATCTTGTGCTCCTGAATGCGCGTCGTCGTGGCCAGCATGGTGCCTGCGGGGTTCCAGACGACATCGTCGGCGAAGACCCGCAAGGGGAACGCCCGGACCTCCCGGCCCGAGTTGGCGTCCAGGATCCGCCAGGTCGGGGGCTTTGCCACGTCGTCGATGACCGCGATCTGGGTCCCGTCCGGACGGAAGGCCAGGCAGTCGACATTTCCGGGCCAGCGCCGGCTGGGCCGGCCGGTCGCCAGGTCGTAAACAACAAGCTCTCCACGTCGGGCCACCGCGAGCGAACGACCGTCCGGGCTGAATCGCGCCGCCAGGCTGATGGGGCCCGGGTCGTCCACAACGGCGACGCGCCGGTTGACATCCCAGACCGTCAGCGCCCCGTCGGGGGGATGGTTGGTCGCCAGATAGCGGCCGTCGGGGTTGAAACCGAAGATCCAGACGTCGCGATCGCCCCGGGCCTGGAACGAGGCGATCTCCTGGTCATCGGCCACGCGTCGGACCAAGATCCGCCCATCGCGGAACCGCAGCGCGTAGCGGGACATCCCGGAATCGAACGCCGTCGCGATCACGCCCGATGGCCGCGCGATGACCCGGCCGGTCGGCTGGAGGTCGGGCAAGGCCATCGCGGCAATCGCCAGCTCGCGAAGCTCGTCGCGCCGGGAGGCAGTATCCGGCCCGAGCGGAAGGCCGTCGAGCAGCCTGGCGGCCTGCTTCACCGCCTCGAGGGTCTCGAAGCGCTGCCCGGGGCGGTGGCTGAGCCGGCCGCCTCGCGCCTGCGCCGTGTAGGCATCGACGGCCCGTCGGCTGGCATCCAGCAGGGCCACGTCCGAGCGGTTCCGCTCCACCCGTAGCGCCTCGGCCTGGTCGCGATAGATGATCGCCGCGGCCATCGATACGACGGCCAGAATGATCGTCACCGCCGCGGCGGAAATGCTCGCACCAGCCAGCCAGGGGTCGCGCTTGCACCAGCGCCAGAACTGCTCGGGAACCGACACCGGCCGCGACCGGATTGGCCGCCCGTCGATGAACCGCCGCAGCTCGTCGGCCAGGGCCGCTGCCGAGCTGAATCGGTCCTTCGGGTCCTTGGCCAGTGTCTTGAAGAGGATGGTCTCCAGGTCGCGCGGGAGCTTCTGGTCGAACTGGCGCGGCGTCATCGGCGCGTCGTTCCGGATGCGCTCCATCAGCCGGATCTCGTCGGCTTCTTCGAAAGGTGGACGCAAGGCCACCATCTCGTACAGGGTCGCCCCCAGGGAATACACGTCGCTGCGGCGGTCCGACTTCCCACGGAGCCGCTCGGCGCCATGTAGCGGAGCGTCCCGACCAACTCGCGCGACTGGGTCAGGTCGGCGTTATCCGTCAGCCGCGACAGGCCGAAGTCGGTCACCCACACGTTGCCCTGGGCGTCGAGCAGCAGGTTCGACGGCTTGATGTCGCGATGGATGATACGGCGTCGGTGGGCGTATTCCAGGGCGTCGGCGACCTGGGCACCAATCCGCGCGACCTCGCGGTAGTAGCGCAGCTCACCAGAGGGGCCCAGCGTCGACGAACCGAGCGACGACGGCCGATCCGCCGGCACGTCCGCAGTCGCCTCCGCACCCGTTCCCGAGGATCCCGGACCGTCCGGGTCGCCGACTCCGATCGGGAGCGTGACGGCCACGGCCTCGTCGCTCGTCATGGCCACGTCGAAGCGGCCGCTCAAGAGCCCTCGAGCGGCGGCCGAGCCGGCGATCGATGCGTCCGCCGCCGGGATGTTCGGAAGCCGATCGGAGCCGCTCTGATGATCGCCTTGCCTCTGGCTCTCGCGCAGGAGACGGATGTCGGCCAGGACGCAGTCCAGGGGTTGCCCCTGGATCAACTGCATCGCGTAATAGCAGACACCGTCCTGCTCGCCGTAGTCGAAGACACCGACGATGTTCGTGTGGTGCAGCCCCGCCGTCAGGCTGGCCTCGGTGTGGAACCGCCGCAAGTATCTCGGATCGTCCCGCAAACGCGGGAGCATGACCTTCAGCGCCACACTGCGCTCGAGCGCCTCGTGCTCGGCCTCATAAACCACGCCCATCCCGCCGCCGCCGATCCGGCGGAGGATGCGATAGTCGCCCAACTGCTCGGGCGTAGGGCCCTCATCCCGGGTGATGGCCGAGGCTGGCCGAGGCCTTGCGGACCCAACCGGGCCGTGGGACGAGCCCGCGAGTTGCTCCAGATCAACCAGCGCCGGGACCAGCTCGCGGATCTGCGCGGCCAGCTCGGGGTGTCGAGTGATGAGCTCGGTCAGCGACGGCCGCTCGCCGCGACGGAACCGATGCACGAATGACTCGAGAATTGGCCCCAGGAGATCGTCTTCCGGCGCCGGCGCCGATCCGTCGCTCATGGCCAGACCTCCTTCTCTCCGCCCGGCAGGGCCGCGAGCATCGCCTTGAGCCGTCTCAAGGCCCTGATGTAGCGCTTGTTCGCCGCCGACTCGCTCAATTCTAGCACCCGCGCGCACTCGCCGTTGCCGAGCTGCTCGAAGTGCCGCAGCACTAGCACCTCCCGGTCGATCGCGTCCATCTCATCGAGGGCCTTCTGGAGCCGCTGAGTGCGCTCGACGCGGATGGCCGCCTCGCTGGGGCGGGTGTCGTGGCCCAGCAGCCGCGCCGCCAGTGCGGCCGAACTCGCCGCCGGGAAGGCTCCGCCGTGGATCGACACCTCGCGGCTGGCGTCCCGGGCCTGAGTCCCGAGCTGTCGGCGATGCAAGAGCTGCAACCGCTGGAGCGTCAGGAATCTCAGCCATAAGAACGGCGGCATGGCATCCGGCTGGCGCTCATACTCGGACTGTCGCTCGATAGCCTCCACGAACGCCTCCTGGATCACGTCCGAGGGGTCGATCCGACCGCGCAAACGCTGATCCAGCCGCAGAGCCACCATCCGCCGAAGGCGGTCGCGATGGGCCGAGAGGAACTGGCCCCATTGGACGCGATCGGTCCCGGTTTCCTCAACCCGACCCTGATCCATGCCATCCCCCGAAAGGCAAACTGCGCCGTTCGAATCGATCTAGGGATTAGACTGCGCTCCGACGCCGATTCTGGACAGGAAAACCCAAGTTGGACCCCAGGTCAAGTTGGACCCCGGGTCAAAATCATCGTTGAGGAAGAACAGGCCGGGCAGGAACGATCCGAACACGGCAAGCGCGTCATCGAGGAGCTCTCCCGGCGACTCCAGGACGAATTCGCCAAAGGCTACGACCGTTCCAAACCCTTTGCCATGACGGCCTTCTTCCTGACCTGCCCGAAAGTTAACGTACGACCTCACCAATGACGGTCGGTTCAACTAACCTTTCAGATGTTCATAGACGCCTGGTAGACGAGTCCAGGAGACGGGCCGGTTGCACGCTCATCTCGCTATCAGAAGCTCGTCGAGGTGCTCAAGGGAGGGAAGGTTGAAGTTCGAGTCCGTGGTCCGGGCGTAACGGAGTAGGTTAATGGTGTCCAGGTGGATCAAAGTCGAGCGACTTCTCGCTCGCGGTGGATATTCCCCCCACGTCTGTCGTCCGTGACAAACCCCAAGGGGGAACGTCCGCCCGGATCTCGGCGTCCCGCCTCCAGCCGAGATCTGTCTACTGATTTTTATATTTTTAATAAAATAAATAATAATATTGACATCTCATATGCATAATCTTGACGCCGATGAATTGAAGGTTCGGCCGCCCCACCGGTTATCAGGTGGACGACTCCGGGCGATTTCGCGCTCGGATTGCCTCAAGATGCGTGCACAAACCAGGGGTCGGACGGAGATCGCTCATCGAGAAAGTTCGGTCGATTCAGCCCAGGGTCTCAGGCTCGCCGGAGCCGGTTGAGGGCTCCGTGAACATCGGGCGATATCCCAACCGGCGTCGCCAGGCGGCGCCGACGGGGAATGCCAGGATGCCCGCGAGGATCACGCTCATGGCACCCTGCGAGCCGCCTTCGACGAAGCCATAGCTGTGCAAGCCCACGCCCAGGACGAAGTTGACGCCGTACCAGGCCATGACCACGGAGAGGTAGCAGAAGACCGAAGCGAATACGAGACCGAAGGTATTGACCCAGCCGGCGAAGCGGCCGTGGAGCGGGATCAGGTAGACGAGCAGGGTGATCAGCGCCCAGACTTCCTTGGCATCCCACCCCCAGAACCGGCCCCAGGAATAGTCTGCCCAGACGCCGCCCAGGATCGTCCCGGCCGCGATCAAGAGCACCCCGACCTGCATCGTCCGGTAAATGAAGTTGGACAGCGGCTTGACCGTCGCCGCCGTGCGCTGCATGGCCAGCCCGCGCGCGTCGAGCTGGACCTTGGTCGTGGTGGCCCGCGCCCGGAGTGCGGCGAGCGTCGGCTTGACCATCGTGGCCACGCCGCCTTCATGGTCGGAAGATCCGAGCGCCGAAGGCTCGCCCGCGAAGTCCTCGGGCTCCCAGGCGGGTGGCTCCGTGTCGTCCGTCCGGTTGACCTCGTCGCGGAACATGAGCCGGGCGACGACTTCACCGAGCAGCGCCAACACGGCGGCCAGCGAGATCATGCCTCCCAGCAGACCCATGACCGCGAAGACATAGAACAGGAGGTCGGGGACCACCCATTGCGGGCCGAAGAGCCCGTAGGAGGCCGCGACGCCAACCCCGCCCACGATCGCCAGCGGCAGGCCGGGGATCAGCAACAGCGCCAGCTCGCCGAATCGCGGCGACCGTCGGTAGGTGGCCGTCAAGTAGAAGGCGGTGGCGATCAGGCCCAGCATCCAGGCCAGCCCGAACGCCGCGTAGCTCGAGACCTCGGTCAGCACGTGGATCGTCAGCCAGAGGTTGCTCCGTAGCACCGGCTGGAGGCTCTTGATGCTCGGGTCCAGGAGCGGGACGTTCGCCGCCGTGAGCGTGCCCAGCAGCGCGACGGCCGAGCCGGCCAGCGCGAAGTACACTCGGCGGAAGATCGCCTCGAAGACCACCGACAGGACCGCGGCCACCAGGGCGACCCAGATGACCGTCTCATACATGTTCGTCACCGGTGCCCAGCCCGTGATCCGCACCCGGAAATAAAAGCCCCAGATCTCCAGGGCGATCCCGCTCAACAGGCCGAGCATTCCCAGGCCATAAATGCCGAGGCCCACGCGACCGCCCAGCGATCCCTTGGATGTCGTGGACGCGAACGCCAGGCCCACCACCAGCAGCATCACCGCGGCACCATAGGCGAACGGCGCCGTCCAGAACGGGTTGGTGGCGTTGAAATAAGTCTCGCGCTCGATCGTCGGGATGGTGGGATAGGCCGTCGAGGCCGCCTCGCCCAGGGATCGGGAGGCCGTCAAGAAGCTGGTCGCCACCGCCTCGGAGACCTGGCCGGGAGCGCGGGTCTCGGCCTGCTCCAGATCGCGATACGCGGTCAGGAACGATCGGACCAGCCCCTCGGAGTAGCCCGCCTCGACCAGCTCTTCAGGCTTCGACTTCAAGAGTACCTTGAGTGGGACCCAGGTCGAGCTTTCCCGCAACCAGGCCGTGAATTTCTCGTCGGCCTCCTTGTCTTCCGTCGGCGTCTTGTGCTCCTCGCGCGGGATGAAGTTCCAGTAGGTGGCGATCGCCTTGAGGGCGTCGAGCTTCATCAACGGCAGATCGTCGAACGTGCGCATCGGGCTTGCGCGCCTCGGTGACCGTCCTGGCCGTGTAGGCCAGGTACTTCGCATCGGACGGACGGGGCACGATCAGGATCAGTCCGTTGGTCCGGAACTGGTCCTCGCTGTAAGCCTGATAGGTCATCAACCGTTGGGCCGCTTCGACCGCGCGGCGCTCGATCTCGGTGGGACGCTCGACGGAGGTCGGATCGTTGTGGAACTTCCGCTGCTGCTCGCTCATGGCCATGACCCAGCTCCGAAACGGCTGGGGCTCGCCCTTGACGGTGATCGTCGCTTCTTCCAGCTCGCGCGGAGTGAGCCACTTGTGCTCTTCGGTCAGCTTGACCGCGAGCTCGGCGATGAAGCGGCGATCCTCGACCGGCAGCTTGGAACCGCGGGCGAACTCGATCAGGGTGGTGGCCGTCGGCTCGCGATCGGCCGCGAGCTTCAGCAACACCGCCTTATCCTCGGCGGAGGTCGTCGGCTTCTCGGCGATCGCCTTGAGCCGTGCCTCGAGTGGTCCGGCCACGATCAGGCGCCGCAACGGCAGGTAATCGACGAGGATGAACGGCTGATCGTCCCAGAACTCGGGCCGCACGGTCCAGCCGAGGAAGGAGCCAACCGGCCCCCATTTCTCGACCGTCCACTGCGTGCCCCCCGGCTTGTGGAAGGACTCGGGATCGAGCAGCTTCTCGACCTCCTCGCGGGGGTCGCGAAGCGAGATCGTCTCACGGCTGTAGACCTGCTTGACTTCCTCGCGGGCCACGGTGTCGAGCGGCTTGACCCGCCCCTGGTGCATGACCGCGACCTTGCCGATCTGGTCGTAGCTGTTCCCGACCCCCATCGGTTTGACAGCCTCGTCGCCCCGCGCGGGAAGCCCACCAACCATCGTGCCGGCCAGGATCAAACCGGCGAGTCGTTTGGCAATACGTCTCATGTTCAAGTCTCCGGCGGCTCGCTCGGGTAGGTCAGGCTTTCCGGCCTGACAGGTCTTGGTCATCAGGCTGGAAAGCCTGACCTAAAGGCGCTCGGTCTGTTCGGCTTGCTGGAGCAACTTCCCCTTGGCCTTGGTCGCATTGGCACTCGCCTTGGCGGCGGCGCGTTCGCGTTCCCGCTTGCCGCCATCCGTGAAGATCCCCGCCCTCATGTAGAACTGGAGGAAGGCGCCCAGGACCACCATCATGCAGCCGGCATAGATGATCGGGCGGCCGGGGTTGATGGCCACCTGGAAGATCGACTGGAAGCGCCCATTGGGTTGTTTGTGTTCGTCCAGGTCCGGAACGTATCGCGATTGGTAGAAGGTGTATCCGTTGTGGTAAAGTGGATGGTTCATCGAGATCGTGTGCGACTCGTCCTTGATCTCGTCCGCCTTGTCGGTGAGCCGGACATGGCTGACGAACTTGGTCGGCTGCTCGGTGCCCGGCTCGAAGCCGACGTCGAAATCGTCGAGCTTCAGCTCGAAACCAAGTGGCTTGCGGTCGCAATCGTAGGCGATCGCGTAGGCCGCATCGCGAAACGTGACGATCTGCGGCGACGGCGGTTCGAGGTTGAGCGAACGTTCGAGCCAGAGCTCCTTGGTCTCGTTGCCCACGGTCATCTCGACCCGGCAGGCGCCGATCCCTTCATCCTTTTTCCCCTTCGGGAGCTCGACGGGGACAAAGATGTCCCTGGCGATCCCCGCGGGCAGGTACTCGTCGACCTCGAAGCGAATCGTCATCGGCATGTTGGGATTGCCACCGAAGGCGACGATCGGCGTCCCCTTGGTGACCGCGCCGGCGGCACGGAGCTCGCCCTGGCCGTCCTTGCCCCGGCCGAAGACGCGGTATGAGAGCGAATCGTCGGGACCCGCCAGGACGTCGATCTGCCCGAAGCGGCCATTGGTTTGGGGATCGATGACCGGGTTGACCATGTAATGGATCGTCGCGAGCGGCGGCTTCGGGGCCGCACCGGACTGATCGTGCGAGGGAAGGACGGGAGGAACCATCGGCAAGTTCGCCATCGCCATGTGGGTGGTCGAACTCGCCGCCGCCGTGCCGAACCTCGAACTTGGCGATCGGGAGCGGATCCTCGCCCAGGTAGCGATTCAGCCGGAATTCCTGGGGTTGGAGCGCGAGGAGCTCGGTCATCGTGACATTGAGATCGCTCTCCGGCAGGCTGACCGACTTGCCTTGCTGCCCATCCAGCGCCCAGTCGAAGACGCGGGTGCGGCCGGATTGATCGGGGTAGCGGAAGCGTGCGACCCCTTCCTTGCCGGTCGTCGCCGGAGGTTTGAGGAAGTCCGCGACCAGCTCGGGCCGATCCACGGCCGAGAACGTGATCAAGGCGGGAGCACCGGCCATGGGCGCGCGTGTGACCCGGTAGAACTTCTTCTCGGTCGCGAACCATTGGGCGCCGTCGGAGGGGAATGCGTCCATCTCCTGGGCGCCCCCGGGTGGCTTGAACAGGACGCGGATGCGGGCCATGGGTGCGCCGTCAGGGTCCGCGACGTGCTCCTTCGAGGGGGCCGATGACGGCAGGTGCTCCCTGACCACGAACCGGAACGGATCGCCCGGCTTGCTCAAGACCTCCTCGGTGACCGGGGTTGTTCCGGCCAGACCGAGGGTGAGCGTCGAGCCCAGCCGGTCGAAGACGCCTTGGGACTGGGGTTTGCCCGGCCCCCATGCGAACGAGCCGGGCAGGAACGGCAGGTCGATCTCGCGCGTGTAACGCTGGGTGTGCGGGTTGACCTCCCAGACCCGGATCACGGGATAGTCGGTGCGGACCAGCTCGCCCTTGCGGTCTCCTTCGAGCATGCCCACCTGTCCTTCGTCGGCGGTCCGGACGCTGTAGTACGAGCCGGCCAGCATGATGAGGAGCCCGGCGTGCGTCACCACAAAACCGGTCTGCCGCTTCTTCCACGGGTACCGGATCAGGGCCGCGCACAGGATGTTCATCCCCAGGAACGCCAGCAAGATCGCAAAGCCGGGTGCGCGGTAGATATACTCCCGCACGGCCGCGGTCCCGTACCACGAGTCGAAGAATGTCGCGTAGGCCAGCGTCGCGGCCAGGGTCCCCAGCGAGATCACCGCCAGTTTCAGCGACGCGAGAAACCGATAGACCGCATCAACCCCATTGACGAATCGGTCCACCAGGGACGGCTTCGGCGTACGCGCCGCACGCTGCGGTGGAGGAGTCGATGCCGGAGGAAACTTCTTGGTGGCCGTCGCCATATCGTTCGCACCTGCCCGGAGGTGAGGGTTTCGAGGGAGGGACCGGGGGCGGGGAGATTCGATCCACGTCGCGTCGAGTCGGTCATCTCAACCATTCTAGTCGTACGCTAGTCCGCGGACCAGACTCTTCGTGGTCCCCAACCTCCCCGACGTCCAGGCGCAAAGCGCCCCCGTCCATCTTACGATTCGCACCACGCAATCGTTCGAACCCGAAGTTCGATGCCGACGAGAGCGCCTCACACTTGAATGGCCCGCGCCCCGCGCTGGGGCACGGTCTCCCGACCTGGCCACCCGGCCGACCGCAGGTCCCCTCCGGGACTCACCGACCGATGCGGGTGTCATCACGTGGCACAATGGGACATCTTTTTCCCGGATCGCCCTCCCCGATCTCCTTGGCAGATATTCGGTTACGACGACAACCTGGACCGGGAGGCGCAGTCCGGGCGTCCGTCTCGGCAGTGATCGCACGTGGGCCATACTCTCAGGATGCCGCAACTTTAGAAAACCGTGAATGCACCTAGCGGGGATTTCGGCCGGGAGCCGCCCCAACTCTCAGCCCCAGCGGCAGATAAAAAATCCCAAATTATTTTCAGCCTGGTGTTTAGCAGGGTCTTCGCGTCGCCCTGGGGGATGCTCGACTGAACGGTTTAGCGCTCGAGCGAACCATGTTGTCGGTTGGGTGGGCGGCGCGATTCCTTCAGCCATGGTTTCATGAATTATCGGAAAACCTCATGGCAATGGAGGCAACTCGCGTCGAGCCGGCGTGCGGCGGCGACGAGTAAGAGTCGGTCTCCATCCTGAGCAGCCTGGTGCAGGTCCGTGGCCGAGCGTTCCATCTCGGTCGCATACTGCTGCCACGCGGCGCTCAGGGCCCCCGGATCGTGTTCCTTGATAACCTGGGCCGTCTGGGCGGCCTGACGCGCGAGCCGCAGGATAGGCCCAGGTTCGCGCGGCGCGTTTGCGGATTGGGCGAGTACGGAGAGCAGGGAACCGAAGCCCTGGCCTCCTTCTGAAGTCGCCCGGAACGGCGCCATCGCCTTCTGGACCACCGCGGCGCCGGACGATGGGTCGGGTACTCGTCCGATGCTGACCGCGAAGAACGCGGCCGAGACCAGGCCAATGGCCGCGATGGCCAGACCGCGATGAGCCAGTCGCCGACGCAGCATCTGCCGCGCCCGATCCAGTCTCCGCGACATCGAGCCGGCCGGCCAGCCGAGTTGCCGTGCGGCCTCCTCGTGTGTCCGGCCTTCCAGGTAGCACAGGATCACCGGTACCCGGTATTTTTCGGGCAGGTGCCGCAATTCGTCGTCCAGGATCCGCCGCAGATCGCGCCGCTCCAACTCGGCGGACGCATCGACGACGGGATGGAACTTCTCCGGCAAGTGCCCGTGGCCGTTCGCCGGACCGCCCGCCAAGGCCGTGATCGAGGTTTCCTGCCTGCGTTGCCGAGCGGCTCCTGATCGGACATTCATCGCCAATCGACGGGCGACCGCACTCAGCCATCCACTCGCCGAGTCCTGCCAGGCGATCCCCGCCGCCTTCCGGGCCAGGATCAGGAAGGTTGCCTGAAAGACATCCTCGACATCCTGTTCATTGCGGAGGATGCGACGGCAGATTCGCTGGACCATGGGCCCATGGCGCTGGACCAACGCCACGAACGCGGCCTCTTCTCGGCCTCGGGCAAAGCGTTCCAGCAAGATCGCGTCATTCGCGCATTCGAGCATTGGGTCAGCCCGATTCCCAGGGTTCTTTGGCTCTTCTCTATTTCATCATGGTGGAAAAGGGCCGCGCCAAATGCAAGATTCTTCGACGATCTACCCGGATTGATTGCACTAGCCCAATTCCAGCAACCGGTTCATGCGAACGACCACGTCTTTCATGGCCTCAAGATCGCCGAAAGGGACTTCGGCGGTGATCCAGCCATCGTAGCCAACGGCGATCAGGGCATTGCGGACGGCCGCCCAGTCGATCTCCCTCCCTTCACCCAGTCGGTAGTTGAACCGATTGCGTTTGGCGTACTCCTTGATGTGGATCTTGAGGATCCGCTTGCCCAGCTCGCGAATCCACTCTTCCGGATAGGCGAACTCGACCACGTTGCCCACATCGAAGTACGCTCCGACCCACGGACTCTCGAATTCATCGATGTAACGGGCGAACTCGATCGGGCTGAGCAGGAACTTGTTCCAGACCTCCTCGATGGCGATCTTGACCCCATGTTTCTCGGCGTCGGGGATCAGCTTGCGGATGTTTTCCTGGGACCGCTTGTAGGCGTCGCGGTAGCCAACTTTCTTGTTCACGACGGCCGGGACGACCAGCACGGTGGTCCCGCCGTAGGCCTTGCAATCTTCGAATTCCTGGCGGATGGCGGCCATCCCGCGCTCGACGACCCGAGGATCGGGGTCGGAGAGCGGGTCCTGCCAGTGACGCGCCCCGCTGACGCCATGAATGACCAGGCCCGTTTCGTCGCGTGCGCTCAAGACCTCGCGGCGATCGAGCTGATTGGGGCTGATGAGCTCGACCCCCTCGAATCCTGCGGCTTTCAAGAGCTGGAATGCGGGCAAGGGAGAACCCTTGGTCACGCCGCCCAGCATGAAGGCTTTCTTCCAGTGGTTCTTGGCCGGCTCGTCATCGGGCGCGGGCGTTGTTTCCGCCGCCGGCAAGACCGCCGCGGCGGCGAGCGTCGCGCCCGCCGTGCTGAGGAAGGCTCTTCGCGCGATCGGGGTCATGGTGCTCTCTCCTGGTCGGATCCGTTGAAGGTCGGGAGACAAAGCGCATGGATTGCTAGAGCGCTTAACCGTTGGATGGCGCACGCTCGAAGTCCGCTCCCGAAGAACCCCCCTGTATCCCCCCTTCGTTAAGGGGGGAGATATTGGGGCGGAACGGCCCCCTGTCTTTTCCCCCCTTACGAAAGGGGGATACAGGGGGGTGGATTCGCATCGTCACTGGGGCGTGCGCAATCCAACTGCGAGGCGCTCTAACAACATACGGCCCGGACAACTCACCTTCCAGAGGATCCCGACGGCCCGGAGGTACGGCACCGACTTCTGGCCGGCCCACGCGGACGCCCAGAGCATCCGTGATTCCCGCCCTGCTGCCCGCACGACCTCCCTGACCGGTGCCTCCGAACGATGCCGGAACGGTCGGGTTCCGCCATCGCGCAAAGCGAACCGGCCGACCCCGAGAGTTCAGGGCCGGCCGGCTTGAGTTACGGTCTGCGTCGTGAAGAACTTGTCCTCGTTCACGAGAACGACTTCTTGATGCTATTCCACATCTGGTCGAACACGTTCGTAGCCTTCTTTTTCGGTTTCACCGCCGCCTTCCTTACCAACACGCGCTTCTCGGCGTGGGAGGGGACCTGGGCCTGCGCCGCGGCCGTAGCCGTGGCCGTGGCAATCGTCGAGGAGTACGCGAGCGGCACCTGAGCGACCGTGCTGCTCGGCGTCGGTGTGGGCGTCGGTGTGGGCGTCGGTGTGGGCGTCGGTGTGGGCGTCGGTGTCGGTGTGGGCGTCGGTGTCGGAGATGGGCTGAGGGTCCCCGCGGTCGAGAGGGGTCCCACGGATAACTGGGAGATCGTGAGCCCTGTCGGGTTCAGGGAGGTCGAGGAGGTGATCGAGTTGGTCCCGCCCGAGGAGCCCGACGTACTCGACGAACTGCTATCGTTGATGCCGAGTATCGTCTCGGCCAGGGTCGCCTGCGTCGATGTGGAGGTCGGCGTTGCCTGCGTTGTCGTGCCGGTGACGCCCGTCGAAGCCGCGCTTGTGGACGTGGGGCTGGTCGGTGTCGGTGTCGGTGTCGAGCTGGTCGGTGTCGGTGTCGTCGTCGTGGTCGTGCTGGTGGGAGTACTGGTTGGCGTCACGGTCGCGAAGTAGTCGACTGTGACCTTCTTACCCGAGACGACTGCGGACCTGGTCATCGAGATGACTTGATCCTGGGTCGAGGGGGTCCCACCCGAGGAAGCGTTCGGCGGAGAATCGAACAGGGTCAATAACGGGAGGTAGAGACCCGGGTACTCGCCGGCACCGACCTTGAACTGGGCGGGCGAGATGTTGCGGTACTTGGCGACCGCCGACTTGGGAACCCACAGGAATTTGGGCGCGAGATGCTGCAAGGCGACGAGGTTGCGCGGTGTATCCGGCGCCAGCAAGAAGCCGTTGGCCGAGGCGCGTTGCCGATCGACGATGGTGTAGGCGTCGGGGGACGGCAACAGGGTGCGGCCCAGCATCTTAAGCTCTCGGGTCGAGATCGAGCCGTTGAGCTGGCCGTCGGCCGCGAAATCGAAGTAATTGAACCGGCGCTGCTCGGCGGCCGGCTGGTCGGGATTCTCGTTGAAGATCTCGTTGTTGACGCCCGCCTCGACCGGTCCGTAGGTCGCCGTTCCGCCGAGGAGGTTCGCCATGGCACCCGCCTCGGGCAGGCCCATGGCGTTGGCGTCATTGACGAAGTTCGTGAGCTCCTGGGCCGTGATCAGGCCATCGTGGTTGGTGTCGATGAGCGGGAAGTCATGATGCTTCTCCAGGTAGTTGATGGCGACATAACCTTCGACCGAGGCGATGGCGTTGCCCACGGAGATCCGTGCGTAGGACGGGAATGCGGTGCTATCGGGCAGTTGGGACGGCGTGGAGGCGGTATTCCCGTCGTTGACGTCGGTGGCCGGCACGGAGGTCCAGGCGAGGATGCCGTTGATACCGTCGGGGGTGTTCCAGGCGGTGAGGTTCTTGAAGGCGTGCTTGCCGAAGTTCAAGGAGTCCGTCCCGACCGGCGTGTTCAGATAGGCGTCGGCCGTGTAGCCATTGGACTGGGCCAGCGCGATCCAGTAGTCGAGGGCGGAGGACACCAGGGCGTAGGAACCCGTGACGATCGCCGAGGACATCGAAGTGCCAACCTGGGTGAATGTCAGGGGGTTGATGATCCCGGAGGGGCTGGTGCCGTTGGTGCCCGTACCCGTGGTCGTGGTGCTCGAGGTCACGATCTGGACGTTCCGTGCGAACGTCGGCACGTTGAATGCCGGCGCGGCGAAGTCCGTCGTCGGATTGCGATTGGCGGCACCGGGGACGCGGTCGGCCCAGATCGCGAAATCCGCCCCCGCGAGCAACTGGGCGTTCTCGTTGAATCCGGTCGCTGTGGTGCCGCCGGTTGTCCCACTGCTGCTGGACCCGATCGTTGCGGTCCCGCCGATCGTCGCGTCCGATCCGAAGAGGAGGACGGGGCCCGGTTCGGAGGCGCCGCCCGTGGTAATGACCCCGGTCGGCGTATCGATGGGCGAGGTCCCAGGCGTGTCCGTGAAGGGGAAGGAGTACACGCCGGTGACGGAGACCACCTCGTTGATGATGGCGGGAAGCGAGATGCCGCCGTTGTCGCCCACACTCCCGTTCTGGGCGTTGTTGTTCGCCTCGAGATTGACGCCCGAGCTGCCCGTCCCGGTGGTGGTGGTCGAAGACGAGGTCGATGCCCCCAGGGGTGCGCCGAACTGACCGGTCGCCGCGATGTTGGCGATTCCCTCCTTGCGCAGCTTATGGTACTCATTCTTCAGGGCGATGACGACTTGCGGGAACTGCTTGTATGCACCCGCCTCGGTGGCGAACGTATTGGAAGTTCCGAAGGCGTATACGGCCGCGATGATGCGATCCACTTGCCCCGCTCGGAGCGGATCGTTGACGTACGGGTGCGCGACCAGGTACTGAAGCCCGTTGTAGAGCGTCTGGGATGTGGCCCCATCGTCGTTGGTCGTTTCGCTCAGCGCGCCCCCGGTCCCGGTGCCGCCACCACCGCCGCCGGTGCCGCCGGTGCCGCCCGCCGTGGTCGAGCTGGATATCAAGCTCGCGGACGGGGAGAATGGGCTGAAGATATCGATGGGGTCGATCGTGGCTTGAGGGACGAACTGGGCGATGACACCCGCGACCGGCGTGCCGTGTCCGGCCGGGGTTTGGTTGAGGAACGTGGGATCGCCCGCGGAAACACCGCCGCGTTGAGTGGCACTGGCGCCTGCAGTGATGCCTAGGCCCGCACCACCGCCGCCGCCGGCACCCCCACCGCCGCCGCCCCCACCGCCACCTCCACCCCCACCGCCACCGCCGCGACCGCCGACTCCCCCGCCGCCGCCGCCTCCGCCGGTCCCCCCCGTCGTCGTACTCGCGGTGCTGGCGGGGGCCAGATCCTGGTTGCCGACACCGCCCGTGATGATATTTGTGCCGGTGGCAACCCGGCCGCGGAACGAGGGCGCACTGGCGTCCACGCCGGTGTCCACCACCGCCACGGCGCTGTTCTCGCCGTCGTACGGGACGCCCAGGGCGCGGAGGTCGTTCAGGCCGATCAGACTTCCGCTGGTCGAGTCGGCCAGGTCGGCGGTCGTCTTGAACTGCCAGATCCCGGTATTGTCGGCGGCGTAGAAGATCGTCCCATCCCCCGAGAACCCGATGCTCAGGGTGGAATCGATGAAACTGTCGGACCCCGTGTCCGGCGACACGTTGAACCCATAGGCGAACTCGTTCACCAGGCCCGCCGGCGTGATCCGGACGACACGGCCGCCGAAGCCAACCGACCCGTCCGGGTTCGGGACATAGCTGATGATCGGGATCACGTTTCCATTCGAATCCGAGGTGACGCTCACGACTCCCGTCCCCTCGACGGGGATCAGGATGGACGTGGTGGGCAACGGAGCCTGGGGCGTGATGCTGATATACAGCCCGGACGACAGGTCGCTGACGAACACGCTGCCGGCATAACTCGGGGGATCGGTGACGGTCAACGTTGTGCTCGTACCGCTGCCCACGGTGCTGCTGGCCCCGATCGCCATACCCTGGGAGAAGTAGCCGTACTGGTCGAAAGCGATGCCGTAGAATCGCCGGAACAACGTTGACGCGGCGGGCTGGATGTCGGTGTCCCCGGTCGCGCTGAGTGCGAGGGTCGTGGCATTACCGATCAACAGCTCGCCGTCGCTCCCCTGGACGCCGCTATAGCCCGGCGCGGCCGGGATCCCGGGGGCCGCCGACGTCCCGAAGTCCGTGAAGATCGAGAATGTCTGGTTGCCATAGTAGCTGTTCGACGAGGTCAGGCCGACGATCGGTCCGGTGGCGACCGAGGTCGTCGTGACCGAATTGAAATTCGTGAGCACCTGGGTGATCACCGGCAGGCCCAGGTTGGTCTGGCTTACGCCCGTCGGCAGGACGGAATTGCTGATGACCTGGCCCGGAGAGTAGCTGTTCTGGTTGAAGTAGAGCGCCGCGAACGTGCCCGACGTCGTGCTGATCCCGCTACCGGCGATCATCCCGCTGAGGAACTGCTGCTGCTGCACCGGCGGGATCAGGATCGCCGTGGGGTTCAGGTTGAACTTCTGGGCCGAGAGCCCGTCGGTCATCTGGACGAAGACGCCGATCAGCGTGCCGTTGGGGGCGATCTGGAAGATGATGTTCTTGTTCGGATCGGAGCGGTTGACGCTGCTGACGAACAAGGACGGAGTGCCGTCGAAGTTCCCCTCGGGGTCGAAGCTCATACTGTACCAGTTCACCAGCCCCGTCGAGTTGCCCAGCGAGTTGGCCGCCGGGGTCGCGGGCGTGCTATTGGTCGGGTCGATCTGGCTGAGGACCGTGTTGAGATCGAAGAAGACGCTCGCCTTGCCGGTGGCCGGATCAACGCGATAGATCACGCCCGGACGGTTGATCGCGTCGGGGTTGCCGCCGGCGCCTCGGGAGATCGCGTAGACGTCTTCCCCGAAGACGCCCCCCGGGCCCGGCTGGATGTTGACGATGTCGTTACCGAACGAAGCGTTCGATGTCAGCTCAGACACCGACGTGATCGGTGCTTGCGAGTCGGCGATCGTCGCCGCGGTGTTCTCCGTCACCACCACGGTGCCCAGGTCCGCGTTCGTCGGTGTCGGTGCGGGTACGAACGACACCCCCAGGGGAAACAAGGAGACGACCGGCGCAGGCAGGCGACGGTCCTCCAAGGGGGTCGGCGGCTCGATCTTCAGATCACGACGACGACGCTCTGCTGGGCCGCGCGCCCGGGTTCGGGATGGCTGAGACATTCCATTATCTCCTAACGCTAGACTCGTCCGTCCTGGACCGAGGCCGAGATGCCCGGCTATTCACAATATCGGCGCCACCGGCGCACCAAGATGAGTCGAAACCCTCGACGGGACCGCTCCTATCGACGAGATCCGCGTGCGCGGAGCAGTACGTCACACCCTGAAAATCGGATAAAACCCGCACCGACGATCAGCCAAAGGCGCATTCAAGTCCGGAAAATCGTCAACACGGTCATTTGCCGCCCTTCCGCAGGCCGAAGTCCCTTCCCAGGTTCCTCCTCACGAACCATGGAAAACGCGTTAACTTCGAGCGAGGACGCGACTTGCGAGATCCTCGCCCACGCACCGCACGCGGGAACGAGCAAATCAAGTCCTTGATTGCTCCAAACTTACGGCGATTTCACGGGCGCCCGGTTCCGGGATGGGCAAGCCGGCGGCGACCCTGAGCAGAACGAGGGATGAGGCAGGAAGGGTGCGGCGGGAGACTCGGGGGCAGGAGTGGTGAGAGGAGGAATTGGATTCGGCTGCAGGCGGTCGGACTCGACGAGCGGATGGACGTCGGGCCCGAGACGCTTGCACCGATTCTTGGGGTGGCCTACGACGCCGTTTGGCTCGAGACCCGTCGAAAATGGCCGTCCTTCCTTATTCGACGATCCCCTGCGGACCGACCCGGCCGGGCTGCGGGTAAGTCTGGGCAGCCCCGGTGGCGCGCCGTCGGACGTCGAGCTCGATGGCACCGAAGGTCCCTTCATGGCGCTGGATGGTCATGCTCAGGGCCGTCAGTAGGCGCTTGGCCGTGTAGAAGTTCATGACGATCCGCTGATTGGCTTTGACGTCCTGGCGGCCTGTTGCGAAGGGTTGAGGATTAAGGCCGAAGTCGAGGATGACTTCCTCGGGAGTTGCCGTGACCCGGCAGAAATTGGAATAGGACGGTAGCGTGTTGGAATCGTTGACGACGACTTCGGTGGCCGGAGCTTGCGGACTCTGCTGGGGGTTCAAGGTAGGTTGTCCTTCTTCTCTCTCGTTCATCTCATTTTCCCCGATTTCGATAACGGTGCGGCACTCGGTAGCACGGGAGTTTGGATCGTTTCAATCGTTTCAAGCCGCTCCTGGCCCGAGAGCCGGGAAGATCCTATTTCAGCGAGTTGCCGGGGAAAAGGCAAGGCAGTGGTCAAGCGGCGAACGTCGGGCGACGATTCGACGAGCCGGTCGAGCTCGGCCAGGGTTCGGCCCACGGCGCCGTTCTTGGTCAGGACGAATTGGCGAGCGGCGGCGCCGCGTGCCGCGGCGGCCTCGCGGTCGTCGAGGTCCTCGAGGAGCACGCGGGTCAACTCTTCGGCGTCGGCGACTTGCCGCGCCGCCCGGCGTCGGAGCAGTTCTTCGACCGTTTCGCGGAAGTTGGACGTATAGCGGCCAAACATGACCGCGGCCCCGTAGGCGGCCGGCTCCATCATGTTCTGGCCGTTGCGCCCGGGCCGGAGGCTCCCGCCCACGAAGGCCACATCCGCCAGTCCCCACACCGCGGCCAGTTCGCCCAGAGTATCGATCAGGATGACGGCAGGCCGGCCATCGGCCCTTCGTTCCGCGGGACCCTCGAGCCGGCTGCGCCGAAGCACCGGATCACCCTGCTGTTCCAGCCGTCGCGCCACCTCCTCGAACCGTTCGGGATGACGGGGAGCCACGATCAAACGCAACCCCGGATGCCGGCGCCGCGCGGCGTGATACGCCGCCAGGGCCGCCGCTTCTTCCCCTTCCATCGTGCTGCCGGCCACAAAGATCAGCTCGGTGGAGGACAGGCCCAGCAGCCTCCGCAAGTCGCGGGTCCTCGCATTGTTTCGGTCGCCCTCGAGGCCGTCAAACTTCACCGAGCCTGTCACGCTGACGCGATTCGCCGGGATACCCAGGTCGACGAATCGCATCGCGTACTCGGCATTCTGTGCGGCCACGGCATCGAGCCGGCGCAAGGTCGATCGGAGCGGCAGGCGCAGCAGGCGGTAGCCTCGATGACTCCGTGCGCTCAGCCGGGCGTTGATGATCGCCACCCGTGCGCCGGTCCCCTTCGCCGCTCGGATCAGGTTGGGCCAGAGCTCCAGCTCCACCAGCGCGAAGACCGAGGGTCGGACCCGCTCCATGGCCGCGCGCGTGGACCAACTGAAGTCCAGGGGGGCATAGAACGTCACGAGGTCGGGAAAGGTCTGCCGGGCCATCGCCAGTCCCGTGGCGGTGGTGGTGGAGATCACGATCTGCCAGTGCGGCCGCCGCCGCGACAATTCGCCGACCAGCGGTTGCAGCAGCTTGACCTCGCCCACGCTCACCGCGTGGAACCAGAGGCAAGGATCGTCGCCGATCCGCCACGGGGCCTGGCCCCACAATTTCTCATCCCAACCGTCGCGATACTTCCCACGCCGCAACCTTCGATAGACAAGCATGGGGGCCATGAAGAGCAGGACCGCGGCATAGATCGCATTCAAAACCCACGGCATCTCGGGGAATCCTTTCCCGGAATTGTGCGCCTGTTGTCGCTGGAGGGATCGTCCCGATTCTAGCAATTGGCGTGCCGGTACTGAGGCCGGCGACGCTGCCGCCCTCGCGCGGCAGATGAGGACGCGGACTGGCCCGTCGGGGATCCTCGGGGATCCGGCCGGGGGCGGCATCGGCCGCCCGCCCCAAGTCGAACGCGGGCCGAGAGATGACGTTCACCCGGAGTCGTCGGCTCGCCCCCGGGCCCGCCGGGCGCCGTCGATACCACGAGCCGAGGATCCCGACGAACCGCGCGGTCCGGAGCGCACCCGGTCAGAACGGGTCGGCATCGGCGTGCTTCCGCATGCAGCACGCTTTGAATTTTTTACCGGACCCACAGGGACACGGGTCGTTCCGGCCGACCTTTTTTCCAACCTTGCGGACCGGCTCTTTCTTCTTTTCCGTCAACTGTTGACTGCCGGCGATGGCGGCGTCTTGCTGCTGACGGACGCTCCCCGAGGGCGCCGCCGCCAGTTGCGATTCCGCCTCCTGATGAATCGTCTGGGCCCGGTCGAGTTTGTTGTAGCGCGATCCCAGGTAGTCCAGGAAATCGGGGTCGAATTGCTCGACACGGAAGATCAGATCGGTGACCCGGTCGCCGATCCCGTTCCACATCTCGGCGAAGATCCGCATGCCTTCGCGCTTGTACTCGACCTTGGGATCGATCTGGGCATAGCCCTGGAGGCCGATCGAGCTCCGGAGATGGTCCATGGCGCGGAGGTGTTCCATCCAGCTCGAGTCGAGGATCTGGAGCAGGACCGCCTTCTCCATCTCGCGCATCTCGGGGCGGAACTTGGCGTCGAGTGCGGCGTGGAGCCGCGCGCGGATCTCGGCGGGGGCGAGCGAGGTCCATTCCTCGGCGGGGAGGTCGACGTTGAGCGACTGCCGGGCCCAGTCCCCGAGGTCGGTCAGGGCCGCGGGATCGGGGGGCGGGACGTCCTTGTCGTCGTGTGGCCTGGACAGTCCAGCCGCGGCGAGTCGGGACTCGAGCTCATCGGCGACGCGGGCGCCCTGGTAGTGCTGATGGGCCAGGCCGATGAGGTGGGCCTCGATCTCGGAACGAAGCAACGGGCGGAGCTCGTCGGCGGGAAGGACGACGGGGTAGCGGTGGGAGAACCAATCGGACAGGCCGTCACGGTCGTAACGTGGCGTCTGGAGGTGGTCCCGGTCGGAGAGGTAGCGCATCAGGGCGATCCGGACGGGGAGCTCGGACTCTTTCAAGGCATAGAGCCGCCGGGCCTCGCCCTGGATGCGGCGGATGATCTCGGCGCGGTCGATCCCAGCCCAGGCGGCCGGGTCGATCGCCATGGCGAACTTGTGATGAACCCAGCCACTGAGCGACCGGCGGCCCCAGTCGGGCATCAGGAATTCGCGAGCCGGCGCGAGGTCGATTTTCTGGAGCGACTCCGCGGCCTTCTCGTTCAGCAGTTCTTCCAGGTCGTCCCGGCCGGATCGGAAGGAGTCCGCGTCGGTCTGGCCGTATTTCTTGAGGTCCCGCTCCTTGAGATTGAGATCGAACCGCTCGTTGGCCCAGCGGGCCAGCACCTGCCAGGTCCATTCCGAGGGGTCGGCGTCGGTGGGGAGATTCTCCTCCATGGCCTGGCGAATCACCTCGTTGAGCTGTCGCTCCCCCTTGGCCCGAACGATCTCCTCGGCATCCTCGAAGGTCGTACCTTTCAAGTCGCGGGCGGTGATCTCGGCGCCCATGCGTTGGCCGGCCCACTCGGCAAAGGTCGCGGCCCCGTAATCTTCGGCGAGGAACCGGCCGGCCGCGTCCTGGATCTGGCCGTCGATCATGTCCAGGACCATCTCCTTGGGCGAGGCCCCCTCGAGCAGGCCCTGTCGGAACGAATAGACGCGCTTGCGCTGTTCGTCCATGACCTCGTCATATTCGAGCAGGTTCTTGCGCATGTCGAAGTTCCGCTCTTCGACCTTCTTCTGGGCCCCCTCGATCCGTCGGCTGACCATCAGGCTCTCGATCGCCTCGCCCTCTTGCATGCCGAGCCGGGTCAGCACGTTGGCGACCCATTCCCCGGCGAACTTGCGCATGAGGTCGTCTTCGAGCGAGAGGAAGAACCGCGAGGACCCGGGATCGCCCTGGCGTCCGGCCCGTCCGCGAAGCTGATTATCGATCCGGCGGCTCTCATGCCGCTCGGTGCCGATGATATGCAGGCCGCCCACGGCGGCGACCTCGCGGCCCTCGGCCTTCATCTCGGGCTCGTAGCGGCCGACCGCCCCGTCCCAGACCTCCTTGGAAACGTCGAGCCGGGTCTGGTACCGCGGCCGGCCATCCTCGTCGAACTCCCGCTTCAGGTCGGCCCAGGCCATGAACTCGGGATTGCCCCCGAGGATGATGTCGGTGCCGCGGCCGGCCATGTTGGTCGCGATCGTGACGGCCCGGCGACGGCCGGCCTGGGCCACGATCTCCGCCTCGCGCTCGTGATACTTGGCATTGAGGACCTGATGCTCGATGCCGTACATCTTGAGCATGTCCGCGAGCTCCTCGGACTTCTCGATCGAGGTCGTCCCGACCAGGACCGGACGCCCGCTCGCGTTGACCTCCTTGATCTCGTCCAGGATCGCCTGCGACTTCTCCCGCTCGTACCGGAAGATCACGTCGGGGTAGTTCACGCGCACCAGCGGCGCAGTTGGTGGGGATGGCGACCACGTCCAGGGTGTAGACCTTGTAGAACTCGGTCGCCTCGGTCATCGCCGTGCCGGTCATCCCCCCCAGCTTCTTGTAGAGCTTGAAGAAGTTCTGGAGGGTGATGGTGGCCAGCGTCTGGTTCTCCTCCTTGATCTTCACCCGCTCCTTGGCCTCCACGGCCTGGTGAAGGCCGTCGGACCACTGGCGGCCGATCATCAGGCGGCCGGTGAACTCGTCGACGATCACCACCTCGCCGTTGGGCTGGACCACGTAGTCGCGGTCGCGCTTGTAGAGATGGTGCGCCTTCAATGAGTTGTCGATGAGGTGCGGCCACTCCATGTTGCCGGGCGTGTAGAAGCTCTCGAGCCCGGCGATTTGCTCCGCCTCGCGGACGCCGTCGTCGGTCAGGTGGCAGGTCCGCTCCTTCTCCTTGACCTCGAAGTGGAGGTCACGCTTCAGCGCGCGGGCGATCCGATCGGCCTCGGCGTACTTGCGTACGTCGTCGAAGGCGGGGCCCGAGATGATCAGCGGCGTCCGCGCCTCATCGATCAAGATGCTGTCGACCTCGTCAATGATGGCGTAGAACAGCTCTTTCTGGCACTGCATCTCCTTGATCGGCTTCATGTTGTCGCGGAGATAGTCGAAGCCGAACTCATTGTTGGTACCGTAGGTGATGTCGCAGGCGTAGATCGCCTGCCGCTCCTCGGGGTCCATCTCCGATTGGATGGCCCCGACGGTCATGCCCAGCCCGTGGAACAGCGGGCTCATCCATTCCGCGTCGCGACGCGCCAGGTAGTCGTTGACGGTCACCACGTGCACGCCCCGGCCCTCCAGCGCGTTGAGATACGCGGCCAGGGTCGCGACCAGCGTCTTCCCTTCGCCGGTGACCATCTCGGCGATACTGCCGCCGTGCAGCACCATGCCGCCCATCAACTGCACGTCGAAATGGCGCATGTTCAGATAACGCCGCCCCGACTCGCGACACGCCGCGAACGCCTCCGGTAGCAGGTCATCGAGCGACTCCCCTGCCGCGCGACGCCGGCGCAGCTCGTCGGTCCTGGCACGGAGCTCCTCTTCCGAGAGAGCGGTCATGCTCGGCTCGAGTTCGTTGATCTGAGCGACCAACGGCCGCATCTGCCGGATCTTCCGCTCGTTCGAGCTGCCGAACAGTCGGATCAGTCCGTGCGAGACCCCTTCCGAGAGCGACGTGAATGCGTCGGTCGTCTTATCCCAAATCTCTGACAGCAGTTCCATTGCCACACCGGCCTCGCGAAAATCAGGAGAAACGAAACACTAAGTCTTTTAATATTCCCATCTTATAGCAGATTCACCTGCCCCGTCAAGCGGGTCCCCTGGCGATCGAGACGGGACGTCCCCAACCGCTCATTCATCATGGGACGGTCGTTCACGCTTTCATCGCCTCCCCACCGTCCATTGAACGGTCTTCGCTGCGAGCCCCCGGCCTGAACGGTCTCCGAACCGCGATCAAGGAGCCAGCTAGCGAGACAATCGGGGTCGCCCGGCATCAAGGCCGGTCACGGCCTCAGGGCGTTATCTCCCACCGTCGTCCTGGCCGCAGCGACGGCCGAAGTCCCTGTGGGCACAATCTTTACGCAGGAACCTTGCCGGACCCCGCACCGACGCCTTTCCCGCCTTCGGATCCGACTCGCTGGGCGTCTGGTGAAATCTGGTGCCGACCGATCCTTGTCAGCGAATATTCGACCGGGATCGATCGTCTCTAAGCTTCAGAATGCTCGACATCGCGACACGGCTCCGTTCCATACCGATGGACCAGGTTGCGTTGAATAGCCGGATCGCGATGGGTCGCCCATTCGGGTCGAGTGATGACCCGGGACCCAGTCGCCACCGCGGATGTTGGCTCTCAGACCCCTCGATTGATTCTCTCGGATGCCGCCATCAGGCGGATTGACCGGCCACTTTTCACCCCATGTCGTTGCGGCCAATGCAGTGAGTAGAAAGGCAGAATCCATGCGTCAGTCGTTACATGGTTTTATCGCGTTGGTAGCCGGCGGCCTGATGGCCATCTTGCCGGCGGCCTGGGTCTCTGCCCAGGAGGTCAAGATCAGCAGTCGGGTCAAAGGTAAGCCGAGTGCCAAGGCACCCAAGACCACGGCCACCTCCAAGACTGAACCCGGGACGACGCAAGATGTTCCCGAATACAGCCTGCTCGATGCCATGAGTCAGAAATTGGTTTCCGCCCAGGCGGAAGGAATCGGCGACGGTCGGATCACGATCTCCGTGACCAACCGCACCAACCACGCGCTCCGCGTGATCCTTCCTCCGGGAATTGTCGCCCAGGGTGCCACGGGCCAGATGGGCGGTATGGGCGGTGGCATGGGTGGCATGGGCGGTGGCATGGGCGGCGGTATGGGCGGTGGCATGGGCGGCGGTATGGGCGGTGGCATGGGCGGCGGTATGGGCGGTGGCATGGGCGGCGGTATGGGTGGCGGTATGGGCGGTGGTGCCCGCACGATGCCGCCGATGATGGGCATGATGATGCTCGCCAATATCGTCATGTACTTCTGCGGAGATTTCGATAGCTGGGACCGGCGAAGCCTGATGATGGGCATGGGTGGCGGCGGCATGGGTGGCGGCATGGGCGGCATGGGCGGCGGCATGGGCGGCGGCATGGGTGGTGGTATGGGCGGCATGGGTGGTGGTATGGGCGGGATGATGTCGGTTCCGCCGTCGAGTCTCCCATCCGCCGATCTGAAACCCAAGCAGACCCGGCACTTGCCGACCAGCGTGGTCAGTCTCACCAATCCGGATCCCGAGAATGGAGTCGCCCTGCCCGAGAAGGGAGAAATCCTCCGGATCGTGGGAGACATCGCGCAAGTGAACAACGATCCGCAGGTGCAGAAAGCTCTCAAGCGACTCAGCGGCCGGATGGTCCCCGCGTCGGTGGCGCAACTCGTCATGTGGCGGCTGGCCGGCGGGTTGGACTGGGATTCCATCGCCCAACTCTCCCAGAAGTGGGCGAACCAAAACGAACTGACCCTGGCCCGGGACTTCGTGGACCGATTGGGCGCGTTGCCGGAAGGCGAAACCGGGCGGATCTTATTCCAGATCACCGGGACGGACGCGTCGAGCGAGTCGCGGGCGGCCGAACTCTCCGAACTGATGAAGGGGAAGACGGTGCTCGGGCTTCAAGCGGTCATCGGGGTTCCGTCGCGACCGGAGGGACCGGCGGTGGCCTGCCAGGTGCGGTTCCGCGACAGCGACGCGGTCGTCCAGGTCGTCAGCAGCGACGGTTGGGCCCGGAACTGGCTCCCCTTCGGCAAGTTCTCGGTGCCGGTCACCAAGGATCGCGGAAAGTTCGAGAGCGCACGGTTCGCCGAAGCGCTGGCTGAGGGCATCATCAACCGCCTCGTCCGGGCCCAGTTGATCAAGGGGCCCCGCGAGAAGGGCAAGCTGACTTACGGAATCCGGATCGACAATGTCTCGCCGCTGAACCTCAACGGATTGGCCGTGATGGGTACGGTGGACAAGCCCGGAGAGGCTCCCAAGCTGCTCTCGGGGATCAGCATCCCGCCTCGGAAGCACATGACGCTTCCCGCCTCCGAGGAGGCCGTCAAGGCGCTCGGTCTGAAGCAAGGCATCCGCGTGATGGCGCTGGACCTCAGCGGACTGTGATCCCGGCCGGTCGGTCTCACCCCTTGGGCCGATGGCCCGCGGGCTGAACACGGGACCGACGGATACAAAAGACGTGTGCCCTGGGCGACTCGCTCGCCCAGGGCCGTTCCAGGATCCCGGACTTTTTTCACATCTTTGGGGAAGGGATTTGCAAAGCCTGCAAAGGCGATTTCCGTCCCGACCAAGTTTTTAAGGGTTGCATCGATGTGGTCGCGATGCTTGGCAATGCTCATGATGGTCGCGGGCTTCTGGCTCGCTTCCTCCACGCCCGGCGATCGACAGGTCAACGACCGTGCCAAGCCTGATTCCACCTGCATCGCCGTCGGAGCGGAGAAACACGCCAGTGTTCTCTCCGCACCGCGTCCCTCCTCGGTCTCCATCTATTCCCCATGGCGCCGGCTCAAGTCTGTACTCGAAGAGACGAGTCCTCGAATCATCGAGGAATCCGATCTTGGCCCCGTACCCAGCCAGCATCATGGGAATCCCTTCGTTCCGAGCGGGTCGAGCCTGAACCGACGGCTCGCCAGAGTCCCGCTGCGCTGTTGATCCCACCCCACTTTCCCTTCCTTCGCCCCGGGCGGCCTCGCCGTCGCTGGTCCGACAACCGTTCGGCATCAGCGTACAGAACGAGCTTCCCGCCCCAGACTGCGGTCCATCCGGATCCGTTGTGACCGCTGACACGCCACGCCCCGGATGCGTCCGGGTGAACCGGCTGGTGACACCAGCCCCTGAATTTCGAAGTCTGCCGTTCGGTCATCCGAACCGGTGCACTCGCGGGCCTGACCTTCGGTGACGCTTCATCGGCGGATCGGACGGGGGCCTCAAGCGGGCGGCCGCTTCCCGAACGAAGGGCTTGCGTGGATCGGCAAGCCACGTCAAGGCGGGCGGAGTCGCACTCGTGCTTGTGCTCGTGATGGGATCCGCCGGCGAATTGCACGGGCCGCGGCCCGGACTATCATGATTCGGTATGTTTTCATGTAATTTGTTGATCGTTTTCACACCGAAACTCTCCTGAAGGAGACGTGCAATGCGACCGTTCTTCGCTCTTTCCGCAGTGTTCCTGGCCGCCGGATTCCTGGGCGGCCTGACGACGGTCCGGGCCTCCGACGACCGTCCTGCCGACCCGACCGCGGCGGCCGTCCCGCCCGCGACCTCCGCAGGCGAAACCAGCGTCTCTATCGCCGGATAAGGCTAGCCCGGAACCGCCGGAGTTCAATCTGCTCGATGCGATGCACCAGGGGCTCGTGTCCGTGAAAACGGAGGGGAGCGGCGACGGTCGGGTGACCGTCACCGTGAAGAATCGGACCCAGAAGCCGCTGCGGGTCGTTCTGCCGCCGGGAATCGTCGCCCAGAGCGCCACCGGCCAGATGGGCGGAATGATGGGCGGTATGGGCGGTGGTATGGGCGGTGGCATGATGGGTGGTATGGGTGGCATGGGCGGTGGCATGGGCGGTGGCATGGGCGGTGGTATGGGTGGTATGGGTGGCGGTATGGGCGGCGGCATGATGGGTGGTATGGGCGGTGGCGCCCGCACGATGCCGCCGATGATGGGCATGATGATGCTCGCCAATATCGTCATGTATTTCTGCGGAGACTTCGATAGCTGGGACCGGCGAAGCCTGATGATCGGCATGGGCCGGATGGGTGGCATGGGCGGTGGCATGGGTGGCGGAATGGGTGGCATGGGTGGCGGAATGGGCGGCGGCATGATGGGCGGCGGCATGGGGGGCATGATGTCGGTGCCGCCGTCGAGCCTGCCGTTCGCCGATCTCAAGCCCGGCCAGACCCGTAATCTGCCCACGCGCTTCATCAGCCTGACCAACCCCGATCCCCGACAGGGTCTCAAGTTGCCCGCTCAAGGCGAGTCGTTCAAGATCGGCGATATCAGCGAGGTCAGTGATGATCCCCGGCTGCAGAAGGCCCTGAAGCGCCTGGCGGCCCAGACGGCGTCCACGCGGGTGGCGCAACTGGTCCTGTGGCGGCTGGGGGCGGGCCTGGACTGGGAGACGATCGCGCAGCTCTCGCGGGACTGGGCCAACGGGTACGAGTTGACCCTGGCGCGCGATTTCGTCGAGCACCTGGACACCCTGGCCGACGGCGAGACGGGCCGGGTGCACTTCCAGGTGGACGGGACCGACGCGGCCGGCGAGAAGCTGGCGGCCGAGACGAGCCAGCTCTTGCAAGGCAAGATCGTGCTGGGCCTCTACGCGGAGCGCGGGATTCCGGCGCGGCCGGCCGGGCCGTCGGTGGCGTTCCGGGTGCGCCTCAAGGGAGACGCGGCCCTGGTCCAGGTCGTCAGCAGCGACGGCGCGGGGGCGAAGTGGATTCCCTTCGGCAAGTTCACGGTCTCCGTCAAGAGCGAGAATGGCAAGTTCGAGGCGGCCAAGTTCGCCGATTCGTTGGCGGAAGGGCTGTTGAACCGCCTGGTGCGGATGCAGTTGCTCAAGGGTCCTCGCGAGAAGGGAAAGTTGACCTACCGGTTGCGGATCGAGAACGCCTCGCCATTGCTGCTCAATGGTGTGGCGGCACTGGGCACCGAGAGCGGCAAGGATGAGGTTCCGCGCGTGCTCTCGGGAATCAGTATTCCTCCGCGTCGGAGCTTCAGCGTGCCGGCGAGTGAAGAGGTGGTGAAGAAGCTGGGCCTGAAGCACGGCGTTCGCATCGTCGCGCTCGACCTCAGCGGGTTGTGATCCCAGCCTGGCCGCTCTCCGAGCCCGTCGGGCGAGTGGCGCGGCGACCGTTCATTCAAGGACATGCGCCCTGGGCGAACCGCTCGCTCGGGGTGCTTCCATGATTCCGATCAAGCCCGTCCCGCAACCGGCCCTCGGCCGGGAATCTCCCGGTGGACAGCCCGGCATTCCCGATCGAAGACCAATCTAACAGAGAAAAGTATTTTAATCGAATATTATGGTCAATCCGACTTGACTTTCCCCGAGGAGCCCGGTATGGTTGCACACCATGGGCGGGGTCTACGAAGCCTGCGAAGGCGACGTGGAGTCTGACCAACTTCTGCGGGAGCAGGCTGATGTGGCTGCGACGCTTGGCAATGCTCGTACTGGTCGCGGGGCTCCTGCCCGTTTCCACCGCGACCGCCTTTTCAGTCGCCGAGGCTCGTACCAACCTCGATGTTCGTCGCAGCGCGTTCGACCGCGAAGAGCAAGTCCCTTCCCAGTGCGTTCCGCAACCCTCGTCGCTCTCCCAACACTCCCAATGGCGGAACCGGCTCAAGTCGGTGTTGGAACAGACGAGTCCTCGAATCTTCGAGGCGTCGGACCTCGCCGCCATAACCAGCCCGAGTCATTTCATCCCCTTCGTTTCGACCGGGTCGAGCCCGCGCCGCCGGCTCGCCACATTGCCTTTGCGCTGTTGAGCCCGCCGCTTGCCCCCGCGTTCGCCTGCGCCGCATCACTGTTGCCGGTCCCACCACGGATCCTGTAACAGCCCGAGCGTGAGCTTGCCGACTGGGGCCAGTCTCCGCCCGGATGCTTGCGACTGCTGGCCTGAGATGTCCCTTGCCGCCACCCAGATGAATCGGCTGGGGGCGCCAAGTCGCCGTGGCGCAACTCTTCCATTTCGTCTCCCGGACTGGCTCTCTCTGAGGCTTGCCTCGAGCGGGCGCGCCGGAGGCGGAGCGGGCGAGGGGCCGCAACCAGACGGCTGCCTTCCAAGACCAGGGCCCCTACGGAAGGGGTGGGCCAGGCTGGACGGGTGGGGTCGTGCTCGCGCCGACTCTCCGCCTACAGTCCGGATCATGGCCTGGGCCATCATCAGTCAAAATGTCTTCATGTTCTTTGCTGATCTTTCCTACCCCGAAAAACTCGCCGAAAGGACCAGTGCCATGCGACAATGTTTTCCCTTTTCCGCAGCGTTCCTGGTAGCCGGCTTCGTCGGCTGCCTGGCAACCGCCCGCGCCGACGACGACAGTCGTGCTGAAAGAACCACGACAGCGGCCCAACCTGCGACCTCTGCGGCGAAACCAGCATCCGTCTCACAAGATAAGGCCGAGGAGGGCCCGCCCGAGTTCAACTTGCCCGACGCGATGCATAGGGGGCTCGTGTCCGTGAAAGCCGAGGGGAGCGGCGATGGTCGCGTGACCGTCTCCGTGACCAATCGTACTCGCAAGATCCTCCGCGTCGTTTTACCGCCGGGAATCATCGCTCAGAGTGCCACCGGTCAGATGGGTGGCATGATGGGCGGGATGGGTGGTGGCGGTATGGGCGGTGGTATGGGCGGCGGTATGGGCGGCGGTATGGGCGGTGGTATGGGCGGCGGTATGAGGGGCGGTATGGGTGGTGGTATGGGCGGCGGTATGGGCGGCGGCGCCCGCACGATGCCGCCGATGATGGGCATGATGATGCTCGCCAATATCGTCATGTATTTCTGCGGAGACTTCGATAGCTGGGACCGGCGAAGCCTGATGATCGGCATGGGCCGGATGGGTGGAATGGGTGGCGGTATGGGCGGCGGTATGGGCGGCGGAATGGGTGGCGGAATGGGCGGCGGCATGATGGGCGGCGGCATGGGTGGCATGATGTCAGTGCCGCCGTCGAGCCTGCCGTTCGCCGACCTCAAGCCCGGTCAGACTCGTAATCTGCCCACACGCTTCATCAGCCTGACCAATCCCGATCCCAATCAGGGCCTCAGGTTGCCCGCTCAAGGCGAGCTGTTCAAGATCGGGGATATCAGCGAGGTCAGTGATGATCTCCGGCTGCAGAAGGCCCTGAAACGTCTGGCGGCCCAGACGGCGTCCACGCGGGTGGCGCAACTGATCATGTGGCGACTCGCGGCGGGCCTGGACTGGGAGACGATCGCGAAGTTGTCGCAGAGCTGGGCCAACGGGTACGAGTTGACCCTGGCGCAGCGATTTCGTCGAGCACCTGGACACCCTGGCCGACGGCGAGACGGGCCGGGTGCACTTCCAGGTGGACGGGACCGACGCGGCCGGCGAGAAGCTGGCGGCCGAGACGAGCCAGCTCTTGCAAGGCAAGATCGTGCTGGGCCTCTACGCGGAGCGCGGGATTCCGGCGCGGCCGGCCGGGCCGTCGGTGGCGTTCCGGGTGCGCCTCAAGGGAGACGCGGCCCTGGTCCAGGTCGTCAGCAGCGATGGCGCCGGGGCGAAGTGGATTCCCTTCGGCAAGTTCACGGTCCCGGTCAAGGGCGAGGGCGGCCAGTTCGAGGCGGCCAAGTTCGCCGATTCGTTGGCGGAGGGTCTGCTGAACCGCCTGGTGCGGATGCAGTTGCTCAAGGGTTCTCGCGAGAAGGGAAAGCTGACCTACCGGTTGCGGATTGATAATGCCTCGCCGCTGCTGCTCAATGG
This sequence comes from uncultured Planctomycetota bacterium, assembly GCA_963845755.1. Taxonomy (GTDB): domain Bacteria; phylum Planctomycetota; class Planctomycetia; order Isosphaerales; family Isosphaeraceae; genus CAWJTV01. The sequence goes on along the minus strand of CAWJTV010000025.1, from coordinate 248,160 downwards.
GTTGGCGGCACTGGGCACCGAGAGTGCGAAAGACGAGGTTCCGCGCGTGCTCTCGGGAATCAGTATTCCTCCGCGTCGGAGTTTCAGCGTGCCGGCGAGTGAAGAGGTGGTGAAGAAGCTGGGCCTGAAGCACGGCGTTCGCATCGTCGCGCTCGACCTCAGTGGGCTGTGATCGATCCCCGGCCGGCCCCGAGCGCAAGGGCCGTGGACTCAAGGACGTCGGCCCTGGGCGACTCGCTCGCCCAGGGCCGTTTCCGGATCCGGCACATTCCCGGTTGCGACCGTCAGTCGGCCGGGAATCTGTAGCTGGACAGCTCGGCATCGCCAATCAAAGACCAATCTGCCATAGAGACGCGCCTCCATTTAAGATTGAGTTGAATTCGACTTGACTACCGGTGGGGAGTCCGGTATTTTTTGAAGACGGAAGGGTCTACAAAGCCTGCCGGCGTTTTCCGTAAGCCGACTAGGTGTTTGGGAGTGGGTCGATGTCGTGGCGACGTTCGACAATATTCATGCTGGTGGTGGGATTCTCACTCGCTTTCGCCACGGCCGGCATTCGCCATGTCAAGCGTCCTGCCAACTACCATACGACTCGCGTCCCCCGCGATTGCATGAAGCCATCGTACGCTTCTTCCGTTCCACGTCCCTGTTCGGTGGCTATCTACTCCCCATGGCGCCGGCTGAAGTCCGTGCTTGAAGAGACGAATCCTCGTATCATTCAGGAGTCGGATCTTGGCCCCGTAGCCAGCCCCAGTCACGAAGTCTCCTCGATTTCGAATGGGCCGAGGTCGAGCCGACGGCTGGCCACAGTCCCATTGCGCTGTTGATCCCGCCGCCTTTTCCCTTCCTTCGCCCAGGCGGTCTCACCGTCGCTGGTCTCGCCATCGCTTCCGCCTCAGCCACGGCGTGAGGTTGCTGCCTCGGATCGCACTCCGACCGGATTTACTGCGCCACTCTCTGAGCGGACATGGGGCGGTATGCGTTCGGGTGAATCTGCCGGGGGCGCCAGTCGCCATGATTCTGATCCTTCCGTTGCCTCACCCGGACGGTGAGCGAGGGACTTGGCTCAGCGAATTCGTCATCGGTTGGGCGGGCGACGGACCTGAGCCAGACGCCTACTGTCCCACCAAGGGATCCCCGTGGATCGGAGGGTCACGTCGGAGGGGCGAATGTACGCCCACACACGTGATGCCCCTCCTCGCAATGCTCCGTGTCACGGCTTTCGACAGTCAGTCGAGATATTTTCATGTGATTTCATCTTTTCACTGCGCCGAGAACTCGCCGAAAGGAGAAGTGCAATGCGACGACTCTTTTCTCTTGTGACAGCCTTTCTGATGGCCGGCCTCTTGGGCGGCCCGACGACGGTCCGGGCCTCCGACGACCGTCCTGCCGACCCGACCGCGGCGGCCGTCCCGCCCGCGACCTCCCAGGCGAAACCAGCGTCCCTATCGCCGGATAAGGCTAGCCCGGAACCGCCGGAGTTCAATCTGCTCGATGCGATGCACCAGGGGCTCGTGTCCGTGAAAACGGAGGGGAGCGGCGACGGTCGGGTGACCGTCACCGTGAAGAATCGGACCCAGAAGCCGCTGCGGGTCATTCTGCCGCCGGGAATCGTCGCCCAGAGCGCCACCGGCCAGATGGGCGGAATGATGGGCGGCATGGGCGGTGGTATGGGCGGTGGCATGATGGGTGGCATGGGTGGTATGGGCGGCGGCATGGGCGGCGGTATGGGCGGTGGCATGGGCGGTGGTATGGGCGGTGGCATGATGCGCGGTGGGATGATGGGCGGTGGTGCCCGCACGATGCCGCCGATGATGGGCATGATGATGCTCGCCAATATCATCATGTATTTCTGCGGAGACTTCGATAGCTGGGACCGGCGAAGCCTGATGATCGGCATGGGCCGGATGGGTGGAATGGGTGGTGGCATGGGTGGCGGAATGGGCGGCATGGGTGGCGGAATGGGCGGCGGCATGATGGGCGGCGGCATGGGTGGCATGATGTCGGTGCCGCCGTCGAGCCTGCCGTTCGCCGATCTCAAGCCCGGTCAGACTCGTAATCTGCCCACGCGCTTCATCAGCCTGACCAACCCCGATCCCCGACAGGGTCTCAAGTTGCCCGCTCAAGGCGAGTCGTTCAAGATCGGCGATATCAGCGAGGTCAGTGATGATCCCCGGCTGCAGAAGGCCCTGAAGCGTCTGGCGGCCCAGACGGCGTCCACGCGGGTGGCGCAACTGGTCCTGTGGCGACTGGGGGCGGGCCTGGACTGGGAGACGATCGCGCAGCTCTCGCGGGACTGGGCCAACGGGTACGAGTTGACCCTGGCGCACGATTTCGTCGAGCATCTGGACACCCTGGCGGACGGCGAGACAGGCCGGGTGCACTTCCAGGTGGACGGGGCCGACGCGGCCGGCGAGAAGTTGGCGGCCGAGACGAGCCAACTTTTGCAAGGCAAGATCGTGCTGGGCCTCTACGCGGAGCGCGGGATTCCGGCGCGGCCGGCCGGGCCGTCGGTGGCGTTCCGGGTGCGCCTCAAGGGAGACGCGGCCCTGGTCCAGGTCGTCAGCAGCGATGGCGCCGGGGCGAAGTGGATTCCCTTCGGCAAGTTCACGGTCCCGATCAAGGGCGAGGACGGCAAGTTCGAGGCGGCCAAGTTCGCCGATTCGTTGGCGGAGGGTCTGCTGAACCGTCTGGTGCGGATGCAGTTGCTCAAGGGTCCTCGCGAGAAGGGAAAGTTGACCTACCGGTTGCGGATTGATAATGCCTCGCCATTGCTACTCAATGGTGTGGCGGCACTGGGCACCGAGAGCGGCAAGGACGAGGTTCCGCGCGTGCTCTCGGGAATCAGTATTCCTCCGCGTCGGAGTTTCAGCGTGCCGGCGAGTGAAGAGGTGGTGAAGAAGCTGGGCCTGAAGCACGGCGTTCGCATCGTCGCGCTCGACCTTAGCGGGCTGTGATCCCGAGATGTTGAAGCGGCCTCGTCCCGGGCGGCGGCAAATCCGCCGCCCGGGGCTTCTGGGCGATCCCGACCTACTTCGCCGGAACGGCGCTGACGCGCCAGATGATATTCGAGCCGTCGTCGGTAACCAGCAAGGCGCCGTCCCTGGCCACGGTGACACCGACGGGTCGCCCCCAGACATTCCCTTCCTTGGTGACGAATCCGACCAGGAAGTCTTCGTATTCGCCGGTCGCCTTGCCGTCCTTCATCGGGATGCGGATGACCTTGTACCCCGTGCGACGGGCGCGGTTCCAGGAACCGTGCTCGGCGGCGAACGCGTCGAGGTGATACTCCTTGGGGAACGAGGTCCCGGTATAGAAGGTCATGCACAGCGATGCGGAGTGCGACTGGACCAGCACGTCCGGGACGATCACCTTCTCCTTCAGCTCGGGGTGCTTCCCCTCGTGACGGGGATCCTGGTGTGCCCCCAGGTAATACCAGGGCCAGCCGTAAAAGCCGCCCTCCTCGACGTGGGTCACGTAGTCGGGGACCAGGTGGTCTCCCAGCAGGTCGCGTTCGTTGACGGACGCCCAGAGCTGGCCGGTCTCGGGGTGGATCGCCAGGCCGACCGCATTGCGAATGCCATAGGCGTAGATCCGTTCATTCTTGCCGTCGGGATCGAAAGCCAGAATATCCGCTCGGCGCCGCTCACTGGCGTCGTCGCTGACATTCGACCGGGAACCGACGGACACGAAGAGAATCTTGCCGTCCTTCGAGAATTCCAGGTCGCGGGTCCAGTGGCCGCCGCCGCCGACGCGCTCGCGGCCGCTCGGGATATTCTTGACGATCATCTCGGGCTGACCCGTGGCCTTGGTATCGCCATCCTTGTAAGGGAAGCGGACGACCGAGTCGGTATTGCCGACATACACGTAATCCGGTTTCGGTCCGAGCGGATAGAACGCGATCCCGAACGGACGGCTGAGCCCGCTGGCATAGACACTGGCTACCTCGGGCTTTCCATCTCCGTCGGCGTCGCGCAGCATCTTGATGCGGCCGGGCATGCTCTCGGCGAAGAAGATATCGCCGTTGGGAGCGGTCACGATCTTCCGGGGATTGCTCAGGCCGCCGACGAATTCGGTGACCTGAAAGCCCTTCGGCGCCATTGGCATTGCGCCCTCGGGACGGCGTGCGGGCCTGGGGAAATTGTTGGCCGAGGGTGTCTCGTAGGGCGTGGCCAGGTCTTCGAGCGTGATCCGGCGGCGGAGACCGGGAGCGTCGGTCGTCCAGTCGCCGAGGGCCTCGTGGCCCGTCAGGACGCGCGCACCCGCGGCGTCATCGGCCTGGCCGAAGCCCGCCGTCGCGCCGGCCGGGGGCACGGCTGACATCAGAGTAAGACCTAAGACGAGCGTGATGCGTAGATCGATAGTTGTATGCATCGTGTCATCACAAAATGAGAATGAAGAGGTAGGGGTGGGTTTGGATGGCCTGGTTCTAGTCCCGCTCGCGGAGGCGGTCGCGGACCGGTCGGTCGAGCTTCGGGTATAATATTGGGGTCCAAGGAACTTTGCAACGTGGCCCACCGTCCGTCACGTGTACGGTTGGCTACTGTCGAGGCTGGCAAAGTCGGCCGAGAGGCGCCATCGACGGCTTTTGCGGCCGGTGAAGGAGTTGGGAAGCGAAGCCTAGTTGCCGCTCACTTCTGCTTTCAGGGCGACGGGTTGGCTGTTGTCCGAACAGGCCGATTGGTCGCCAGGTAGGCGAACAGGTCGCGGACCTCTTGTGACGTGAGCGGATCGAGCTGCCCTTCCGGCATCATGGAGATCGTGGAGCCCTTGATCGCCTCGACATCGTCGCGGGGCAAGGTGAGCCGTTCCGAGGGGGTCTGGATCACGAGGGCGTTGGGTGTTTGCTCGCGGAGGATCCCGGAAACGAGCCGGCCGTCGTGGGTCGCGACCGTGGTGAGCGTGTAATCCCGCCCCACGCTGGCGCTGGGGTCCAGCACGTTCTCGAGGATATAGTCGGGATTGGCGCGGTCGGATCCGGTCAGATCGGGCCCCACATCGCCCCCCTGATCGAACAGGCGGTGACACTGGGCGCAGATCCGACCGAACAGGGCGCGGCCCCGATCCGGGTCGGGGGCCGGCAGGTCGGGAGACGCCAGGATCGTCTTGTACTTGGCGATCAACGGGGCCTTGTTCCCGGCAGTTGGCCGGAGCGTGCCCCAGGCCCGTTCGAGGGACGTTGTCAGCTTCGGTGTTCGGAACGCCAGGATCTGCCGGGCGACGGTGGAATTCAGGTCACGGCGGGCAACGGTTCCCTTGCCGATGGCTTCCAGCAAAGCCAGCGCCCAGGCGGGTCGCGACGCCATCGTGGCGATCGCGTCGTCGCGCTCGGCGGGCGTGAGGGCGGGATATCGGCGGAGGATCGATTCCGCCGTCGCCGGGTCGTTGTAGGCGGCCAGGCCACGGATCGCGGGCGCCCGGAGCGCCGGGTCGTCCAGTAGCCGGAGGAGGACCGGAACCAGCTCGGCCACTCGACGATCGACCAGATTCTGGAGTGCGAATTGCCGGGCGCTCGTCGATCCCGCGCGGTCCTCGACGACCGCCCGAAGACCGATCTCGGCCTTGGGATCGCCGAACAGCAGCCCGAGCGCGGCGGCCTTCGCCCGGACGTCCGGGTCGCCCCGCTCCGTCAGCCAAGCGAACGCAGGCGCCAGCCCGCCGGCATCCCGGCGCAGTTTCCGGCCCTGACAGGCTTCGAGGATGCCGTCGAGGACATCCCGGTGGAACGACGGGTAGGATTGCGGCCGGCCCCGCAGCGCCGGCATCAGGGCCGCCAGCCCGGCCTCGGCATCTGCGTCGATTAGCCGCCGCGCAACGAACCGGCAAAGGAGCAGGCTCGGACATCGTTCGATCAGCTTGACCGACCGCGCGCCATCGCCAGACACCAGCGGCTCCAGGCCGTACCAGAGCAGGAGCGTGTGTTCGCGCGACGTCGCGTACGCGCCATCCTTCGCCAGTGCTTCGGCGATCGGCCATCGGTCCGCGAGGGGGACGCGCTGGAGCGCGGAGGCCAGCGCGAGTCGCACCACCGCGCCCCGCTCGGCCGACCGGCCGTGGTTCGACGTCGAAACCCCCGCCATCTCGCCGAGCCGGTCGGCTGTCGCCGTCGAAGGTACCCCATCGTCTACGAGCAATCGGACACCCCACGCCCGGACCTGAGCGCTGGGATTGTCCAGCAGCGCCAGCCGGCCCTTCTCATCCAGCCCTCCCGTGGCATTCAGCGCCCAGATCGCCCGAAGCTGGCGCCGCTCGTCGGGATGGGTCGTCAGGATCTCGCGCAGCGCCCGATGCACGGCGGCCATGTCCTTGCCCGCGACCGCGCGCTCCTGGAGCAACCGTCGCGCCATGCGGACATACCACTCATTGGGATGGAGCTGGAGCCGCGCCAACTCCTCGTCGGTCTGGCGGCCCAGGTCGACCGTCATGGGCTTGACATCGCCATAAGTGATCTTGAAGATCCGCCCGTTCTCGCGATGCGCGTTGTCGGAGTCGGTCTCGTGGCACTCTCCGATATCCGACCAGTCGGTAAGATACACGCCGCCATCCGGCCCGTACTTCAGCTCCAACCCGCGGAACCAGGGATCGGCCGACGAGAGGAAGTCGGGATTGTGTCGCGCGACGATTTGATATCCCTCATCGCTACGGTCGAGCCGATCGTTGTTCACGCGGTGTCCGTGAATGTTGCAGGTGAACAGCGTGTTGCGGTACATCTCGGGCCAGTTGTCGCCCAGGTAGATCATGCCCCCCACGTGGGCGTGCCCGCCGCCGAGCACGGCATGCTGCTCACCGGAGCGCGAGTCCTGCCAGCGCCCGCCGGCCCAGTGCAGGTGATCGGCACAAGAGGCCATCAATTCATAAAGGAACGGGTTGAAGTCATTGCCGTACATGCGCTCAAAGTGCGCCCGGGGATCACTCGGAAGAGATGGGCGATGACGCAGTTGGTAATGAACGCCTCGCCGTAATCGTCGAAGTCGAGTCCCCAGGGATTGGTCGTGCCGTTTGCCACGATCTCGAAGACCTCGCGGGTGGGGTGATATCGCCAGACGCCGCAATTCATCGGCGTCCGCTTCTCGGACGGCGTCCCCGGCTTACCGACCATCGAGCTGCCCAGGATGCCGTTACAGCCCCAGAGCCAGCCATCCGGTCCCCATCGCAGGGCATTGAACATGTTATGCTGAGACTTGATATCCCAGCCGTCGAGCTTGACGATCGGCGCGCCGTCCGGGCGGTCGTCGCCGTCGCGATCGGGGATGAAGATCAGGTTGGGCGTGGCGCACACCCAGACCCCGCCGAAACCCAGCTCGATGCCGGTGTAATTGGTCCCGCCGTCGGCGAATACCGTCCGCCGATCGAATCGGCCGTCGCCGTCGACGTCCTCGAAGATGAGGATGCGGTCCTTGCCGTGCGGCCCGCCCAGCCAGATGGGATACGAGTAATTCTCGACGACCCAGAGCCGGCCCCGGTGATCGAACGTCATGGCGATCGGCTGGACCACATCGGGCTCGGCGGCGCAGAGGGTCACGTGGAAGCCCTTCGGCACCGTGATCTGTTTGGAAGCCTCCGGCGGTGGGACGGGCGATTTCGGCACAACGGCCGTTGCCTCAGGCGGCGCCCCAGGCTCGGCCGCAGGTCCACCCAGACCAAGCGCCATGACGGACATCGCGATCGTGCCAATTCCGATCCATCCGATGAGATGGCCCCGCCCTGATTCCATTTTCGCTGACCCCTCGACTATACGGTGAGTGAAACAAGGATGCATCGATCGCGATAAAGAAGCGGCCTGCGGGTCTTCCGCGTCAACCGGGATTCCATCGTACCAGACCGGCCTGCCGGACAGGACCCTTCCTGCTTCTTTGTCAGTGGTTTTCCGACTCGCAGGTCAGTAAGAATAAGTCTCGTCGTTCCGATCTAACCCAGAGTCGGGGCATCGGGCATGACCGATCCGATCCGTTTGTCACCACTACCCGGGACGAGCGCACACGCAAACGAACCCGACACCGGCCGTTCGGCTCTGTCCTTGCAGGGCCGTGCGAGAGATCTATCGGGGATCGCGGAGTCAACGACGATGAAGGAGGCGGACTCGCAGAAGGCACGATTCTCGCGTCTGAAATCCACGTACAAGGGCGGCCTACCGGCCGTGACCGTTTTCCTCGCGCGTCGCTATCTCACCGACTATCCCGCTCATTGGCCCGTTTGGGTGTGGCTGGGTAATGCCCTGATCGAGCTCTATCGCTTCGACGAGTCCGAAGACGCCTTGACCCAGGCCCTCCAACGCTGCCCTGGAGACAAACGGCGTCTTCCTTCGATCTACATCGGTCACCTCCACCGTACGCGCGGCGAACTCGAGCGAGCGGCCGAGTGGTACCATAAGACGATCGCGGCTCAACCAAGAGAGACCTCGGGTTATATCTATCTCGGGATCATCCTTACCTATCAGCAACACCAGCGCGAGGCCGAGGTCGTCTACCGACAAGCGACCGAGACCTGCACCGAAGGTTGTCTCGACGAGGCGTTCTTGAACGTCGGGCTTGGCTTTCTCGCGCAGGAACGTTTCGAAGAGGCGGCCGAGTACTTTCGCGAGGCGCTTCATCGCAACCCGGAGTATCGTTCGGCGCGAAGGGCTCTACGGGATGTCGAGCGATGCCTCGACCGGGAGAGCCGCGCTGCTGAGGACGCGGGACTTCATGCTCCCATGGAGTTAACAACGATGGACGAGGACGAATTGCGGCAGGCGCGATTCGCGCGATTGAAAGTCGTGGAACAGGCCGGGTTGCCGGCGCTGATGATCCTCCGGGCGCGGCGATATCTCAAGAGGTATCCCGACCATGGATACGCGTGGTACCTGCTGGCTAATTCTCTCATCGACCTGGCGGCGCTACGACGAGGCCGAGGAAGCCACGTCGAATGCACTGCGGCTCTGCCCCGAAGAGAGGCGGCATTTCCCTCTGTGCACGCTGGGCCGCCTCGACAAGTTGCGGGGCGACTACGAGCGGGCGGCCGAATGGTTCAGGAAAGCGATCGAGGCTGCGCCGACAGACACCCAGGGCTATATCTACCTGGGAGGCATCCTTGCCCTTCAGGGGCGCCCGAGGGAAGCGGAGGACGTCCACCGGAAGGCGACCGAGACCTGCTATGAGGGTTGCCTCGACGAGGCGTTCCTGAATCTGGGATTCGTGCTGCGCACCCAGGAACGCTTCGAAGAGGCGGCCGAGTGCTTCCGCGAGGCGATTCATCGCGACCCGGGCTATCGTGCGGCGAAGAAGGCCCTGCGGGATGTCGAGCTGCCTCCGGGCGCGAGACCATCGCTTCTGAGGACTCGGGCCGTTATGCTGGTGCAACCAGAGCCGGCGCTGCCGAGGGAGGCTGATACCGGGATGCCACGACGGCGATCAACTGACGTTCGACGCGGAGAAGGGCCAGAAGAGGGTCGAAAGACGTGTCGCACGATGAAGAATCCGCCACTGTCGAGTCGTTGGATGCCGATGCGCTGACTCGCATCGTTGCAATCTGCGAGGAATTCGAAACCGCCGGGAGGATGGGGGAGGGCCCACCTCCGAGGATCGAGGACTACGTCGATCGGATTGAGCCGGCGCTGCGGGGCCGCCTGCTCCGCGACCTGATTGCCATCGAGGTCGAGCTGAGAACGGCGGCCGGTGAGGTCCCCGCGCCGGAGGATTACCTCGATCGATGCCCGGAGTGGGCCTCGGCCGTCGCGGACGTCTTTTCATGGGAACCGTCGGAATCCGAAGGGACGGCGATGCCCCCCCCAACGGGCCACGCGCATCCCTCGAATTCCACCCAGACCGGATCGTCCAGTTCGTCTCCCGCATCCCTGGCGACCCTAACCGGCGAGGGGAGATCCCGCGATCGGCAACGGGCCAAGCCCGCCGAGCCGCTTCCGGAACGGTTCGGCCGCTACCCGGTGCTGAAGCTGCTGGGCTGGGGTGGATTTGGCAACGTGTACCTCGCTCGCGACGACAAGCTCGTGCGGTTCGTGGCGATCAAGGTCCCACATCCGGAGCTGTTCCGATCGCCCGGTCAGGTCGAGCGATTCCAGGCCGAAGCCCGCATTGCCGCGGGGCTGAAGCATCCGGCGATCGTGCAGGTCTACGACGTCGGGAGTCATGGCGACGAGGAGGGTGAACCCTTCGTCGTCTTCGAGTACATCGAGGGTCGGAACCTGTCCGAGGTGTTCCGGGCCGCCCGGTTTTCCCCCGCGCGGGTCGCGGGACTGATGGTCCACATCGCCGAGGCCGCCCACCACGCCCACCGGGCCGGGTTGGTCCACCGCGACTTGAAGCCTTCGAACATCCTGATCGACGGTCAGGGCCAGCCCCACATCGCCGACTTCGGACTGGCGGTCCGCGAGGACTTGCAGCGGCTCCGGGCCGGCGAGATCGCCGGCACGCCGTCCTACATGGCCCCCGAGCAGGTCCGGGGCGAGACGCATCGCCTCGACGTCGCGGACCGACATCTGGGCGATGGGCGTGATCCTCTACCTGGGCCTGGCCCGCCGGCTCCCGTTCCCCGCGGCGGGACCGCGAGGCGATCTTCCGCGCAGATCCTCGAGAATGACCCGAAGCCGCCCCGCCAGATTGACAAGGCGATCCCCCACGAGCTGGAGCGGATCTGTCTGAAGTGCCTGTCGAAGCGGATGGACGATCGCTACGAGACAGCCGCGGAGCTGGCCGACGACCTGCGGAACTGGCTTGCGACGCTGGGTCCGTCGGCCGCCGGAGAGACTTCGGACTCAACCGGGCCGTCGAGCCTGCGGATCCCCGCCCTGGGGCCTCCGCGGATCGTCCCGAAGGGGCTCCGCGCCTTCGACGCCGAGGATGCCGACTTCTTCATCACCCTGGTCCCCGGACCCCGGGACCGCTACGGCTTGCCGGAGTCGATCGGCGCCTGGAAGCGTCGGATCGAGGAGCCGGACCCCGCGCGATCGTTCGCCGTGGGCTTGATCTATGGTCCCTCCGGCGGCGGCAAGTCGTCCTTCGTCAAGGCCGGGCTCCTGCCGCAGCCTGGCGGCCCACATCCGTCCGGCCTACGTCGAAGCCTCCGCCACCGACACCGAGGCGCACCTCCTCAATGCCCTCCGCCGCGCGTACCGGGATCTGCCCGCGGGCTGCGGACTCGCCGAGGCGGCCGCCGCCATCCGCGAGGGCGCGGCCGCCCGGCCCGGCTCGAAAGTCCTGATCGTCCTCGACCAGTTCGAACAATGGCTCCAGGCCCACCCCTCCGACTCCGGCGGGGACCTCGTCCGGGCCCTGCGTCATTGCGACGGCCTGGGCCTGCAGGCGCTGCTCCTGGTGCGCGACGACTTCTGGATGGCCATCACACGGTTCCTCCGCGCGCTGGAAGTGCCGGCCGGTCGAAGGGACCAATTCGGCGGCCGTCGAGCAGTTCGACGCGCAAGCACGCGCGGCATGTGCTGGCCGAGATCGGCCGGGCCCTGGGACGGTTCCCCGACGAGGCCGGCCCGGAACACGCTCCGATTCCTCGAGAAGGCCGTCGCCGGGCTCTCCGCGCCGGACGGCCGGGTCATCCCCGTCCGCCTGACCCTCTTCGCCGAGACCTTCCGGCGCCGCGATTGGTCCACCGCGACACTCCAGGACCTGGGCGGATTCGAGGGGACCGGCGTGATGTTCCTGGAGGAAACCTTCGCGGCGTCCACGGCCCCCCCGTCCCATCGAACGCATCAGCGCGCGGCCCAGGCCGTGCTCAGGAGGCTCTTGCCCGATCCCTCATCCAACCTCAAGGGGCGGCGACAACCGGCGAGCGCGCTGCGGGAATCGGCCGGCTATGCCGACCGGCCCGACGACTTCGCCGAGCTGATCGCCATCCTCGACAGCGAGCTACGGATGGTCAGCCCCGTCGACCGGTCGTCCGTCGAAGTCGGAGGCGCGCCGCCGCTTGCGCCAGGAGACCCGCGGCGAGACGTACTATCAGCTCACGCACGATTACCTCGTGCCCCCGATTCGCCGGTGGTTGATCCGCACGCAGCGGGAGACGGGTCGGGGTCGGGCCGAGCTGCTGCTCGCGGAGACCACCGCGTTCTGGCGCGACCGGCCCGGGCCGCGCCGACTCCCTTCCCTCCTCGAATGGCTGAGCATCCTCGGGTTCGCCCGCCGTTCCGTCTGGTCGGCGGACGAGCAGAAGATGATGCGCTCGGCGACGCGGCATTATCTCATCAGAACCGCGGCTGCCGTCCTGATCGGGGTGGCCCTGGGTTTGTGGGCCGGCGCCGCCCGCGATCACGAGCGGGCCAAGGACTGGTTCGGCCGGGTCCAGGTAGCCCACTACAACAACGTGCCGGAGCTCCTCCTCGAGTTCGCCGGTCATCGTGAAGCCATTCGCCCGAAGCTCGAAGACCTGGAGAATGACGCGAAGACGAATCCGCAGCAACGGCAGCTTGTCGTGGTCTTGCTCTACCACGATCGCCCGACGCCGGACCGTGCCGCGGCCTTGCGCGCCCGGCTGACGGCCGCCCCTCCCGCCGAGGTCGTGGTGCTTTCCGGGGCGCTGGCGGCCCATCCGGAGCATGCCGGAATCGTCGAGTTCCACCGGGTGCTCCGCGACGATTCCGCCGAGCCGGGCGCGCGGCTCCGCGCCGCCTGCGTGCTGTCGGCGATCGAGCCGGGTTTCGACCGGGGGCCCGACGCCACGGCCGCGGCCTCACTGCTGGCGGAAGCCTTGCTGACCGAACCTCGAGAGACCCACCCTCTCTGGTTCAAGATGCTCGGACCAGCCGCCCGGTTCCTGGCTCGTCCCATCGGAGAGATCTGCTGCGATCCCAGCCGTGACCCGACGATCCAGGCGCCCGCCGCTGCGCTGCTGCTCGTCGCCCAGGAGGCCGGTTACATCGACGGCGCGATCGGTTTCCTCCACGAGGTCCTGGCCGAGCGCGTCAACGATCCGCAGGTCGAGTTGGACAAGGATGCGGTCGCAGCTCGCCTGGCCATCGCCGGGATCACCCTGGCCTCGCTGGGCGAGCCCGAACCGCTCTGGCGGCTACTGATCCCCAGCTCCGACCCCCGACTGCGCTCCCTGCTGATCCAGCGGCTCGCCGGCGGCAGGGTGCCGGCGCACATCCTGCTCGATCGGCTGACGAGTGTCAACGTCGCCCCGATCGAGCGCCAGGCCCACCTCCTCGCCTGGGCCGAGGCCCATCGGCTCGGCCTGTCGGCCGTCACGGAGACCGCGGTCGTCGAGGCCGCGCGTACCCTCTATCTCCAGGACCCTCATCCCGGCGTCCATTCCGCGGCCGAGCTCCTCCTCCGGCGATGGCGAGGGACCCACTACCTCGCGGACTGCGAAGAGCACCTGACGTCGCCCCGCGTCGCCCCGCATGGGCTGAGATGGGAACCTGGCCCAAATAAGCACACGTTCGCCATCCTCCCCGCCCCGCTAGAATTCCGCATGGGCTCTCCCGAATACGAGCCGGGCGCAACCCCGATGAGGAGATCCTGCACTATTGCCGGATCGAGCGATCGCTGGCCGTGAGTACCAAGGAGGTAAGCGTGGAACAATTGCGCAGCGTTGGACGGCAATCACTCGCAGGAACCCGCATCCGATGACGCAGCGGAACCCGTCGCCCGGAACGTGTCCTGGTCTCAAGCCATACGGTACTGCAACTGGCTCAGCGAGCAGGCCGGGATCGATCGGAGCCAGTGGTGCTACCCCGAGAGGATCGAGGGGTCCGTGTCCATCTCCGAAGACGCCGTGAAGCGGTGTGGCTTCCGCCTTCCGACGGAGGCCGAATGGGAGTACTTCTGCCGGGCCGGCACCGAGACGGCATGGTACTGCGGCGAATCTCAGGCCCTCCTGTCCCGTTACGCCTGGACATGGTTGAACTCGGAGAATCATGCCCGGATGTCCGGCCTGCTCCTTCCGAACAGCTTCGGAATCTTCGACGCCATGGGGAACGCCTGGGAGTGGTGCCATGATGGTCCTGACGGGTCCTTTCCCGGCGTGCCTAAACCGCCCTACCCGATGGGAACGCGGGAACACCCCGCCACGGACCCGGGTCGCGCACAGAAGATGGCCCTCGGGACCCGGGGCGACCAGACCTGGCGCATGCTCCGAGGCGGATCGTTCAGCTCCGCGCCGGAGCGGTCCCGCGCCGCACATCGAGATTGGGCGGGAGCCCTCGATCAACTACCGAATGCCGGTTTCCGCATCGTCCGGACGCTTCCCCCGGCATCAACTCCGGCCGATCGCCAGTCGGTCGGCGATGGGCAGTAGACAGTGGAAGAAAAGTAGTAAGTTCCCGGCCTCCCAGGTCTCTTCGGCTTTACAGCGTCCGGCCGACTCTAGAGTCGTCCTCCGTAGGATCCCTGCCGCCGTCCGCGCATCTGGGGATTCCGAATTCCGGATTCGAGATTCCCGATTCCCGGATCATTCCCCTTCGGGAATCCGGAATCGCGAATCGGGAATCCCGATGGGGTTGCGGCCGAAGGCCGCGTCAGAGTCGTCCTCCGTAGGATCCCTGCCGCATGCCGCATCTGGGGATTCTGGATTCGGGATTCCGAATTCCCGGATCATTCCCCTTCGGGAATCCGGAATCGCGAATCGGGAATCCCGATGGGGTTGCGGCCGAAGGCCGCGTTAGGCTTGACACACCCGCCCCGGCACCAACACAATTCAGACCTCGATCCAACGGGCGCGGTTGGCCCGTACGTCCAGCAGCGGATGCACGCCGATCACGGGAGTTCGACGATGGAATTTGCAAATGAACATCACCATGCGGTCACGCTCGCCGGAGTGGTCGCCTTGCCGTCGCCCTATCCGGCAACCGCCCGAGCCTTCTTCGTGCTCACCGACTGGGACGCGGAGGCGGTGATTTACATCAAGCTCGTCCAGGTACTCAATTCCAAGCATATCATTACGCGGTTTATTCGCCCGGACGACGTCCGGGCGATCCGCCCCAAGCCCTCGGCGGCGACGTCCGACGACCCGAACGATTGGCCGATCCTCAGCCCCACGAAGACGCAGAAGGAGATCCGAGCGGGGGAGGCTGCGATCGTCGAGCACGCGAATGCCGCGAGGGTCAAGCACCTGGAGGAACTCTGGCATCCCGAGGTGATCCTCTACGTTCCCGAGACGGCGTCGGTCCTCCACCGCCACGAGTACGGGGTGACCGCGGCGGTCAGCGCCGAGGGGATCGAGCGGCCATTGGGCGTCTGTTGCAATAACTGATGCTCCTTCGAGCCAGGCGCCCATCCTCCCTTCACGATTATTCATGAATGTAGACCTCATCTTTCTGAGTCGCGACCGGTCGCCGCCGCGCGGGGACGTGTGGCGGGGAATCCAGATCCAGCGCGGGGTCGAGGTCCGCGTGCACCGCGTGATCGGGACTCCGCGCCCCGAGGATGCCAACCGCTGGGAGACGATCGCCCGGGCTCGGAACGAGGGGAAGCGGCTGGGGTCTTCTCCCTGGGTGATGTACCTGGACGACGACGTGGTCTTGGGGCCGGAGTGTGTGGCCCGGCTGGTGGCGGGACTCACCAGGAAGCCGGGCTTCGCGGCCATCGGGGCCGACAGCGCCGCCGAGATGGCCGACGGGTGGGGGAACTGGGATTATCCTCCGCATGTCGGGATGTCCGCCACGCTGTTCCGCCGGGAACGGCTGGCGGGATTGACCTTCCGATGGGAGCCCGGGAAGTGCGAATGCCGGTGCTGTTGCGATGACATCCGCCGGGACGGGTTCGGGATCGGTTATCTCCCGGGCGCCCTCGCCTGGCACCGGCCGCATGCTGATCCGGCGGGCCGGGTTCTGCCGGCGCGGATCGGGGACGATTGTGGCCCCGATCCTTGCGAACGACCGATGGCTGACGCGACCGCCGGCCGCATCCTGACCGCCTTCGACCGGAACCACTACGACCGGTTCCGTCGCCAGTTCGTGCCGACACTCCGCGCATCGGGCAATCGCGAGCCGATCACGGCCGTCGCGTATGGCCTGTATCCCAGCGAGTGTGCTCGCCTCGAGGCAGCGGGCGTCGAGGTGGTGGCGTTCCCGGAGAACGGCGTCCATGCGAGCATCCGGAGGCTCCACGATTTCGCGGAGGTCGCGGCGCGCTGGCCGGAGGACATGCCGGTCGCCCACTGGGATGCCGGCGACATCTTCTTCCAGGGCCGGCTCGCCCGTTTGTGGGAGATCGTCCGCACTCATCCAGACCGGCTCCATCCTCGCGCGGGAGCCCGTCAAGATCGGGGAGAGTCCGCTGATCGCCCTGTGGACCCAGACCATCGGTGATCCGGTCGCCCGTCGGAGGGCCTTCGAGCTGCTCTCCACCACGCGCTATCTGAACGCGGGGTTCGTTGCCGGCACAGCCCTTAGCTTCGTGCGCCACCTCCCGGAAGTCTATCGGCTCCGACTGTCCGTCGCGCTCGAGGGCACCCGCGACTGGAGCGACCAGACGGCCATGAACCTCTACTGCCACACGAACCCGGACGCCTGGCACGAGCTTCCGGACTCATGGAACTTCTGTATCTCCTCCCGCGATCCGAGCACCTATCGCATACGGCCGGATCGGCGCATGCGAGCGGCCAGACGGAGATCCGGTTCATGTCGTCCACGGCACCGGCAGCACGTTGGCGAACTGGACGTTCGCTTTCCTCGATTGAACAAGCGAGGCCGAACATTGACGTCTCGGTAGCCCCTGGTCACTCACGGGTTTCGAGTGCAGAATAACGCGAACCCTCGTGCCGGCGCAAGACCGGCCGATCGCGACCGATCGACACCACGGAGCCCAGCGTATGACGACGATGAGACGAGCGGCCCGAGCGATCCGATGGCAATTCCTGGCCTTGGGAATCTGGGCGTGGGGCCCGAGCGTTCTGCCGCTCGTGGGTGTCCCGGTCCGGGCGGAACCGCTCCAGAAAGCGGGCGAGGGAAATCCTGCCCCGATCCGGATCCATGTCAGCTTCGGTCGCGACCTGAGCGCGACGCCGATCGATGGCCGGCTACTCGTGATGCTCTCCACCGACGACAAGGATGAACCCCGGCTCCAGATCAACGACGGCCCGAAGACCCAGCAGATCTTCGGCATCGACCTCGATGCCCTGGCGCCCGATCAAGAGGTCGTGATCGACGAGACGACTCGGGGCTACCCGTTGGAAAGCCTGCGCCAGGTCCCGGCCGGTCGTTACCGGGTCCAGGCCCTGTTGCACCGGTACGAGACGTTCCACCGCGCCGACGGGCATACCGTGAAGCTGCCCATGGACCGGGGCGAAGGACAGCACTGGAATCGCGCGCCGGGAATCTCTACAGCACGCCCCGCGAGGTCATGATCGAGCGGGGGCCCGTCTGCGACGATCCGCGTCCGCCTCGACAAGGTCATCCCGCCGATCCCCGAGCCGGCGACCACAAAGTACATCAAGCACGAGCGGATCCCGAGCGAGCGGCTCACGAAGTTCTGGGGACGGCCCATGCACCTCGGCGCGCACGTCCTGCTGCCCGAAGGGTTCGATGCGCACCCCCAGGCTCGCTATCCCCTGGTCATTTTCCACGGCCATTTCCCCCAGACCTTCGGCGGCTTCCGCGAAGAACCGCCGGATCCGGATCTCAAGCCCGAATACAGCGAGCGATTCCACATGCCCGCGTATAACCGAGCCTCGCAAGAGCTCGCCCATCAGTTCTACAAGGAATGGACCGGACCGGACTATCCACGCATGGTCATCATCGAGATCCAGCACGCCAACCCGTATTACGATGACTCTTATGCGGTGAACTCTGCCAACCTTGGCCCGTACGGCGACGCCATCACCTACGAGCTGATTCCCTTCCTGGAAAAGAAGTACCGATGCCTCGGCGCCGGATGGGCACGGTTCCTCTACGGCGGCTCGACCGGCGGCTGGGAGGCGCTGGCCGCCCAGGTGTTCTATCCCGACGAATACAACGGTTGCTGGGCCGCCTGCCCGGATCCGATCGACTTCCGTGCTTATACGGTCGTCGACATCTACAAGGACAAGAACGCTTACTTCGACGAGGGCCCCTGGCACAAGGTCCCCCGGCCCGGGATGCGGAATTATCTTGGGCACGTCGGCTCGACCCTCGAGGACGTGAACCACCTCGAGCTGGTCCTCGGCACAAAAAGCCGCTCGGGCCAGCAGTGGGATATCTGGGAGGCCGTCTATTCCCCCGTCGGCCCCGATGGATACCCTAAACGGATCTGGGACAAACGGACCGGCGTCATCGATCGCGAGGTCGCTCAATACTGGCGCGACCACTACGATCTCGGCCATATCCTCGAACGCGACTGGCCTAAAGTTGGCAAGAAGCTCGAGGGGAAGATTCACATTTACGTCGGAGATATGGACAACTTTTATCTGAATAACGCCGTCTACCTCGTCGAGGACATCCTCAAGAACACCAAGGATCCCGCCTACGGCGGCGAGGTTGCTTACGGCGATCGTGCGGAGCATTGCTGGAACGGCGACCCGACCCGTCCGAACGGCATCAGCCGGCTTCGCTATCACCAGATGTTCGCCCCCCGTATCGTCGAACGCATCCTGAAGTCGGCACCGCCCGGCGGCGACGTCACGAGCTGGCGCTATTGAGCGGAGAGTGGGGAGACGGCGCAGATGCCGGACTCGCGACCCCGACCGAGTGCAAGAACGGCAGTCTCCTCCTCCCCGCCCACAAGATTCTCCACATGAGCCAAGGAATCATCGGAAAGGACGGAACTCATGCGCTTTTCCCACAGACTATCGATCGCGTTGTTCGTTTTGATGGGTTTCGGGGATGTCCCGGCTTGGGCATTCGAGGTTGGCTCGGCACCCTCGACGGCAGGCGCACCGGTGCCCGTCGGAGTCGCCGTGGTAGACATCACGCCCGGCTATCCGATCCGATTGACAGGTTATGGGAGTCGCACGACCGAGTCCGAAGGGGTCGCCAGCCCGCTGAAAGCCCGCGCACTGGCGATCGGTGGTGATGGCGCCGAAGGAGGCCCGGCCATCCTGGTCGCCGTGGACAACTGCGCCGTCGGGGCGAAGATCGTCGAGGAGGTCGCGGCGCGGCTGAAGTCGAAAGTGGCGCTGAAGCGAGAGCGGTTCACGGTCTGTTCGACGCACACCCACTGCGCACCCGGCACTCAGTAGCGAGCTGGCGTATATCTTCGGACGGCCGTTGCCCCAGGACCAGAAGGACCACATCGAACGCTACGGGCGTGAGCTGACCGACGCGATCGAGAAGGCTGCACTGACGGCGCTGGACGATCGCAGGCCGGCGAGCCTGGCGTGGGGTCAGGGCCGGGCCGGTTTCGCGGCCAATCGCCGGGTGCTGAAGAACGGAAAGTGGGTGAACTTCGGCGTCAACCCCAACGGTCCAACGGACCCCAGCCTTCCCGTGCTGGTCGCCACCGACCCATCCGGCAAGGTCCGCGCCGTGCTGTTTGGCTACGCCTGCCATTGCACGACGCTCGGCGGCGAATTCAACAAGATCTGTGCGGAGTGGGCCGGCTACGCGTGCGACGCGATCGAGGCGCAATCACCGGGCGCCGTTGCGGTGGCCATCATCGGCTGTGGCGCCGATGCCAACCCCGAGCCGCGCCGCAACCTCGAGGACGCCAGGCAACACGGGGCCGCCGCGGGTTCCGAGGTGAACCGGCTCCTCGCGGCGAAGACCGGCTTGACGTCATTGACCGGCCGGATTGCCTGTCGGTTCCGTCAGATCGAGCTGCCTCTCGAACCGCTTCCCACCCGTGCGGCACTCGCCGACCGCGCCAGGCGATCGGGCTCCGAAGGCTTCCTAGCCCGCACCCTGATCGAGCGACTCGACCGCGGCGAATCCCTTCCCACCACGGTGCCCTACCGCGTCCAGACCTGGTGCTTCGGCGACGACATGGCCATGGTCTTCCTCGCCGGGGAAGTCGTCGTGGATTACGCGCTCCGGCTCAAGTGGGAGATCGACGGCGAACACCTGTGGATCGCCGCCTATAGCAACGACGTGCCCTGCTATATCCCCTCGCGCCGGATCCTCAGCGAGGGCGGATACGAGGCCGATTCCTCGATGATCTACTACGGGCACCCCACCCGGTTGGCCCCCGAGACTGAGGACCGCATCATCCAGGCTGTCCACGATCTTCTGCCCGCCCCGTTCGACGGACCGCGGAAGAAGTCGTGAGCGTGTCCAGGGCCTGGAGGGCCGCCAGGGCGCCCATCGCGATATTGACGTGGCCGGGCGGTACGTCGGGTTCGCGGAGATTGATCCGGATCAGCGTGCGACCCGGCGCCTCGATGAAATCCTCGCTCATGATCCGGATCGTCGGGACGGCCAGACCGGCGCCCAGCTCGACGACGACGAGACGTGCACCGTCGAGCGTTCGCAGCCAGGCGGCCAGCCGGCGCTCCTGTGCGTCGGCTCGCGATGAGCTCCAGCCGCGATCGCCGAACATCAGGATATTCGGGCGCGTTCGACCACCGCATTTCGGACAGGCCGGGAGGGGGGCGATCGCCCTCATCGTCTCCAGGTCGATCGCGACCTCGTAGGGCTCGGACGGAAAGATCCCGATGCCGCAGTCGCCCAGGCATTGCATGCCGTCAATGGCCCCATGGACCTCGAGGATCCGATCGGGATCGAACCCGGCCCGCTGAAAATGGCCATCGACGTTCGACGTGTACACAAACCCGCCCCGCGGCATCTGATCGACCCATCGGCGGAGGATGGCGAACCCCCCATGCGGCTCGGTGCGTCGGTATAGGCCCATCCGATGCCCGTAGAACCCCCATGCGAGCTCAGGATCGTCGGCGAACCAACGTGGGTTGGCCAGCGCGACGAAGTTGAGCCCCAGCCGCTCATACGGCGGATACGCCCGCCAGAATCCCTGCGGCCCGCGGAAATCGGGTAGGCCGCTGTTAACCCCCATCCCGGCACCTGCACCGATCAACATGGCGTCGGCCGCCGCGATCACTGCCGCGGCCTGGTCGAGAATGTCGTTTGTCATGATCGCGACGGAGCGCTCCCCATCATCATACCGACTCTTGGTCAACTGAAGACGCGCTTGACCATCTCAGTGTATCGCGTGTCCCGCCGCCGGTTCCAGAGGCGGAGCCGACCAGGTTGATTTCCTTGCCGTCGTCAACAAAATGGTTGACTCTGGCAAATAGTTTCTGTATCCTCACGCGCATGGCCACTGAAACCGACATCGAATCCCGCGTCGCAGCCATCAGGCGTTTCAATCGTTCTTATACGAAGATGATCGGCGTGTTGCATGAAGGATTCTTGCGGAGCCCGTTCTCTCTGACAGAAGTTCGGGTATTGTTCGAGCTCGCTCACAGCGAGTCGCCCACGGCGACGGCCATCGTTGAGGAACTGGGCCTGGATGCGGGATACCTGAGCCGCATCCTGCGCGAGTTCGAGACGCGCGGCCTGCTGAGTCGCAGGCTCTCGGCTGAGGATCGGCGGCGGAGTTTCCTTTCGCTCACGAAGAAGGGCCGCGAGGCGTTCATGCGACTTGACACCCGCTCGCGCGACGAGGTTCGCGGCCTGGTTGACCGATTGGCCGTCGCCGATCAAGACCGGCTGATCGAGTCGATGGGCACGATCGAATCGCTGCTCGGCGGCCGTCCTGAACCCGCGATCCCCTATCTCCTTCGATCGCATCGCCCGGGCGACCTGGGCTGGATCGTCTACCGTCACGGCGTACTCTACACCCAGGAATATGGCTGGGACGAACGCTTCGAGGCCCTCGTGGCCGAGATCGTCGCCAGGTTCGTCGAGCACTATGACCCGAAGGTTGAGCGCTGCTGGATCGCCGAGCGGGATGGCCAGAACGTCGGATCCGTGCTCCTGGTCAAGAAGACGAAGACGGTGGCGAAGCTCCGTCTCTTGCTCGTCGAGCCCTCCGCGCGTGGATTGGGGATCGGAGCTCGCCTGGTCGACGAGTGCACGACCTTTGCGCGTCAGGTCGGATACAAGAAGATCCTCCTCTGGACAAATGACGTCCTCCACGCCGCGCGGAGAATTTATGCCGCGGCCGGCTATCGCCTTGTGCGAGCGGAACCGCATCACGATTGGGGCCAGGATCTCGTCGGCGAGACGTGGGAGTTGAGTCTTCGAGGTTGAGCCTCCGGGTTACTTTCGGAATCGAACGCCCCCCTGGTCCGATATCCCGTCGCCGTCCGATCCGAACCGATCCGCATCCGAAGTGTCTCACGTCTCATCCCACTCCAACCAGGCAGCCGGATCGGCGTCCGACGGCATCCTCCAATCGCCTCGGGGCGAGAGGCTCACTGTCCCGACTTTTGGACCGTCGGGCACGCACGAACGCTTGAACTGATTGTGGAAGAAGCGAGTATAGAATGTCCGCAGGGTTCGCTCGATCAACTCGCGAGAATACGCCTGCGAGAACGCGGCGTAATTGCTCAAGAACAGGATCTTGGCCGGCGAATAACCGAGTCGCACCGCGTGGTACAGGATGAAGTCGTGGATCTCGTAGGGTCCAATGGTCGCCTCGGTCGATTGTTCGATCTCGCCGGCCAGTGAGACCGGTAATAGCTCTGGCGAGATCGTCGTATCGACGATCGATAGGAGCGTCCGACGCACCGGGCCGTCCGGGTACTGATTCATCGCCACGTAGTGCACCAGGAACTTCACCAGCGTCTTGGGGATCGAGCAATTCGGGTTGTACATGCTCATGTGGTCGCCATTGTAAGTACACCATCCCAGGGCCAGCTCCGAAAGGTCCCCGGTGCCGACCACGAAGCCCTTGGACATCAGAAGGAACGTCCTCAGCCGGGCCTGGACGTTTTCGAACGTCAGGTCGCAGCGCGACTCGACCGGCACGCGCCCGAGGGCGTTGCGAAACGATTCCACATCAAGGTCTGTACAGTCGATGCCGAAAGGGTCGTGCTTCAGCTCGCGGAAGGCTTCGAGAGCCAGCGCGCCGATGTCGATCGTCTCGGACGAAACCCCCAGATGCGCCATCAGGTCCAGCGCGTTGGTGCGGGTGCGCTGGGTTGTGCCGAAGCCGGGCATCGTCAGGCCGTGAACCGTGCGTCGATTGAGCCCGAGCATGTCGCAGGTGGTGACCGAGACCAGCAGCGACAGCGTCGAATCCAGGCCCCCCGAGATGCCGACATTCATCGGCGTTCCGGCAGGGAGCTGCTCGATCCGCTTGGCCAGCCCCGCGCACTGGATGCCGAAGATCTCGGCACAACGGCGGTGGAGCTCGGGTCCCTCCCCTGGCACGAACGGCGTGCCGGGCACGACGCGCTCCAGGCCCTCCATCTCCGGGGCTAGCGCGAAGGCGATGCGCCGGAACGGCCGCAATGACGAGAGACGATCGTCGAAGCTGGTCATCACACGACGATCCGTCCTCAGCCGGGCGACGTTGACGTCCCGAGTGATGCTGTAAGATTCGTGACGAACCGGCTGTCCGTCACCGACCCGTGGCGATTCGGCCAGGAGGAGGCCATTCTCGGCGATGAGGCAGTGACCGCCGAACACCACGTCGGTCGTCGACTCCGACGGGCCGCAGCCGGCCATCGCATAGGCCGCGACGCAGCGGCCGGACTGGCCCACGACCAGGTCCGAGCGATACCGGTTCTTGCCGATCGTCTCGTTGCTCGCCGAGAGGTTCAGCAGGATCGTCGCGCCGGCCATCGCCTGGAGCGCGCTCGGAGGCACCGGTACCCAGAGGTCCTCGCAGATCTCGATGCCGACAACGACACCGTCCGGCCCGGCCTCGCCCCCCCTGCCCCGCGCCTCGAACAACAGATCGATCCCGAACGGCACCGTCCGGCCGCCGAGCTCGATCGTGGCCGGCTCCTTGCCGGTCGCCGGACTGAACCATCGGCTCTCGTAGTACTCCTTGTAGCTCGGTAAGAACTGCTTGGGCACGACGCCCAGGACCGCGCCGTCGCCGATCGCCACCGCGCAGTTGAACAGACTGTTCCCCACGGGAAGCGGCAGGCCGACGACCACCAGTTGGCCGCGTCCGGCGGTCGCCTCGACGATCCGACCGAGTGCATGCCGGCCGGCATCCAGCAGCGACGACTGGCCGAACAGGTCCGCGCATGTGTAGCCGGTCACGCACAGCTCCGGGAACAAGACGATATCCCGATCGGGCAACGACCCCAGCACACAGACGACCTCGGCGGCGTTGGCCGAGGGGTTGGCCACCACGACCCGGGGCGAGACGCACGTGACACGAACGAATCCGAATGAGTTCATGTGGTATCCATTGGGCCTGGATGAGGTCCGGGCTTGCTCCTGCTCGTCCCTCGCCACGGCCGGTGGCGGCTGCCGGTCGCCCTTTTTGAGAGGCCGGCCGATTGACCGGGCCTAGTCTTCGAGAGTAGAACAGGTTACGTTGCGCATCAATGGTCCTGGCGCGATCTGGGCCGGCACCGGGTTCGTATTCCGAAAGTGCACGTTGAAACCGACCATTCCACCCCGAGTCATCCTCTCCCTATTCTACCAGGAAGTATCATGTCGAAGCCGCTTCGTCTCATCGCCGTTTGGCTGATCCTCGCATCCGGCTGGCTCGGCGCGGATGCGTGGGCGCAGGGTCGCGGTCGCGGTCGCGGCTCGGCAACCGCCGCACGGCGGCCGTTCGCCAAGCCTGGGACGTCCCGGAAGCCCGAACGGATCCGTTATGTTGACGTCAAGCACATCAAGGCCGAGTTGACCCTCGACGCCAAGAAGCGCGAGGTGAACGGGACCGTGACCCATACGTTGAGTCCGATGCACCCCTACCTCAAGGCGATCGACCTCGACTGTGGACCGAAGCTCAAGGTTACGAGAGTCACCGTCGGACCGAATGCGATCCCTTGTACTTTCACCGTCAAGGACCAGACCTTGTCCGTGACGCTCGACAAGGCGTATGGTCCCGGCGACACATTCGACCTGGCGATCGGGTACGGCGGCGCCCCCGAGCATGGCCTCCATTTCGTCCTGCCCGACCCCGCCTATCCCGAGAAACCGATGGCCATCTGGACTCAGGGAGAGGCCGAGGACACGCACCACTGGCTCCCTTGCTACGATTATCCCAACGACCGCGCGACCAGCGAGATGATCGTCACGGTCGAGAAACCGCTGTTCGTCCTGTCCAACGGCACGCTTGTCGAGACGAAGCCGAAGGACGATCATGCCACGACCTACCACTGGAAGATGGACGTACCCCACGTGAGTTACCTGATCTCGCTGGCCGTGGCGGATTTCTCCATCTACCACGATAAGGTCGGCAATCTGCCGGTGGATTATTATGTGACCAAGCGAGTCGACGAGGCGACGGCCCGGCGCTTCATGGGGAAGACGCCGCGGATGATCGCCTTCTTCGGCGACAAGACCGGCCGGACTTACCCGTACGTCAAATATGCCCAATCGGTCATGCCCGAGTTCGGCGGCGGGATGGAGAACATCTCGGCCACGACGATGACCGACGCCGCACTCCGCGACGAGATCGCCGCCCAGGAGGGGGATTCCGACGGCCTGGTGGCGCATGAGCTGGCGCACCAATGGTTCGGCGACCTCCTCACCTGCAAGGACTGGTCGCACATCTGGCTCAACGAGGGCTTCGCCTCGTATTTCGACCCGCTGTTCACCGAGCACGACCGCGGCGAGGACGCGTTCCGGCTCGAGATGGACAGCGTGCTCCGAGGTTACCTGAGAAGCGACCGGGGTTATCGCAGGCCGATCGTCGAGACCCGTTACGAGACGTCCGACGCCATGTTCGATTCGGTGACCTACGCCAAGGGGGCTTGCGTGCTGCATGCGCTCCGGGGCCTGCTGGGAGACGAGGCCTGGTGGAAAGGAATCCGCGGTTACGTGTCCGCACACCAGTTGCAGGTCGTCGAGACCGACGACTTCCGCAAGGCGATGGAGGCCGCCTCCGGCAAGGACCTGAAATGGTTCTTCGACCAGTGGGTCTTCAAGGCGGGCCATCCCGAGCTGAAGATCCGCTGGCATTACGAGGATGCCGACAAGACCGTCCGCGTGAACATCCAGCAGACGCAGAAGCTCGATGACCAGACCCCATTGTTCCGCCTGCCGACGACGCTGGCGATCACCGAGAGTGCGAGCCAGACGCGCCGGATCCCCGTCGTGATCGACGGGTCCTCGCACGAGTTCGTGATCCCGTGCGCGACCCGGCCGAAGATGGTGCAGGTTGACCCGGAAGGTTGGCTGCCCAAGGTCGTCGACTTCGAGAGGTCGGATGAGGAGAATCAGTATTTGCTCGAGAATGCGACGTGCGTCCTGGGGCGGCTCGACGCCGCGCGGGCGCTGGCTGGCAAGTCCGAGAAGCTGCCGAGAATCGCCCGGACGTTCTCTCAAGCATGGAAGCGGGAGAAGGCCGTCGGCGCTCGCCGGGAGATGGTCGAACTCATGAGCAACGGCCAGGAGTCGTTCCGCTCGGCCCTGCTCGACGCGGCCCGGGATCCCGAAGCCCGGATCCGCGTCGTGGCCATCGGCGGACTGGCCAAGTTCGGGCGTGATGACACGATCGAGTCCATCCTCCGCGCGGCCTGGTCCAACGCGAAGGAAGCTTATGGGGCCCGCCGGGCGGCGCTGCGGGGCCTGGTCTCGTGGAAGGTCGAGGACGCACCGGCGCTGCTCGACGCCGCCCTCCAGCTCCCGGCCGACCACCACCAGATTGCCGCCACGGCGCTGGAAGTCCTGCTCGAAACGCCCGGGTCGAAGGCCCGAGAACTGGCGGCGCTCTACAGCCGGTACGGACAGCCCTCCGCGCTGCGGTCCGCGGCCGTCCGATCGCTTTCCCGCCTGGGCAAGGACGACCCGGCACTCCAGGACATCGTCGTGTCTCTCGTGGATGACCCGGATTCGTCCCTGCGGTACTGGGTCTGGGAAGCCGTGCGCGAGCTGAAAATTGCGCGGGCCGTCCCGAAATTGAAGGCCCGTCTCGAGCGTGAGACCGGCGGCTTCAACGGTTTCCTGCACCGGCGCCTCCAGGAGATTATCGATGCCCTCGGTGATCCTGCATCCTCCGGGGGCGCCACTGTGGCTGGGACAGGCGGCGGTGCCGTCGCACCGGCGCCGGCCCGAGACGTCGCCGCCCTGGAAGCCCAGGCCGTCGAGCTCGAGAGCAAGGCCAGGGACTTGAGGAACCGGATCGCATCGCTGAAGTCCGGCGGTGGGACCCAGCCGGCGGAGGCGGCTCCGAAGGCTTCGGCGACCGGCACCGGATCGGCGCACTGAAAGCTCGAGTGACCCGATGGCCTCGCGACCTTCCATCATCATTAAACCTCGCGAACTGACGGAGGATCTCCCATGCCCGACCCGATCCTGATGGCGCAGGCGACGGGACTGGCATTTGCAGCCGCGGCTGTGATGCTGGGGATCTATGTCGGGTGGGGGCGTCGGCGGCGCAACCGATGCCGTCTGGATCGATGCGGGGTGGGCCGTGGGCCTCGGTGTCGGGTTCTATCTGGGTTGCTGGGTGCTGGGTATTCGCCCTCACTGGCCGCCGGCTGAGGACCTGGACCGGCTGCTGAGTATCGTGATCCCGGCCACGATCGGGATCGAGTTGCTGTCGGCGTTTCCCAGGGTTCCGCGATGGCTGACCTGGGTCTTGCGCGTAGCGATCGCCGCGTGTCTGGCCCGGGTGCTGTTGCACGGATCGATCTACCTGACGAGCCCGGCCGACGCGGGGGCACAGACCTGGCCACCAGCCCTGGCGTGGATGGTCCTGGGGGCGCTGGCATTGGGGCAGGCGGTGTCCTGGGCCCTCCTGGTCCTGCTGGCTCGTCGGTCGCCCGGGGTCTCGCTGACCATCGGCCTGGCGATCGTCATCGGTGGCTCGGCGATTACGATCATGTTGTCGGGCTACGCCACGGGCGGCCAGGCCGGCCTGCCGCTTTCGGCCGCGATCCTGGGCGCCTTGGCCGTGGCGATGATACCGACTAGCCCCGCACGGTCGCGGTTGACGGCTGCGATTGGCGTGGCGATCGTCGGATTGGCCAGCCTGCTCATCATCGGCCGATTCTTCGGCGAGCTTCGCACAGAACATGCCGTCCTCCTCTTCGTCGCTCCCCTGCTCGCCTGGGTCCCCGAGCTGTCTCGCCTGCGCCGGATGCCAGCCTGGGTGCGCGGCCTGACGCGCGTGCTCCTCGTAACTGTGCTCGTTTCCGCCGTCCTCGGCGACGCCGCACGGCGGTTTGCAGCGCCGTCGGCTCCTTCGGCACCCGGATCCGA
This sequence comes from uncultured Planctomycetota bacterium, assembly GCA_963845755.1. GTDB lineage: Bacteria > Planctomycetota > Planctomycetia > Isosphaerales > Isosphaeraceae > CAWJTV01. The sequence continues at coordinate 220,004 of CAWJTV010000025.1, read as the reverse complement.
CGAGACTTCGGCCGAGGACTTCTACAAGGATAACGGGCCATAGCTGCCCGGACGCAAATGGGAGAGACGGATGGCTATGTTCGCTCGTCGCACTCCATGGCCGCCTCGCCCTGTCCAGTGGACGCTCGGCCGCTTCATGATCGTGATCGCCCTGACCGCGCTGGGCCTGGGGCTGTTCCGGCTCTCGCTGACGACGCGCTGGATTCTGCTGTTCTCGGCGGTCTTGGCCCTCGGCCCGCGGTTCCTCGCGAGGAGGGGCTACAAGCTGACGGACATCGTCACGGTGCTGGCGATCATTTTGATCGTGATGGGGTTCCTGCTGCCCGTGATGGTCCAGACACGAGCCCGGACCGCGGGCCAGCGGACGATCCCGATCCATATCCCAGCCGATTTCCATGGCTTCCTTTTCGGTAACCAATAGCTTTCTGTGGTCTTTGATTCGTGAAACGGTTTTCCGATCAAGAGGGCGCCCTGGACGAGGGAGACGAGGTCGATGTCTTCTCTGTTGATCATGGCATTCCTGGGCGTGGTACCGGGAGGCCGCGAGACGCCCGATGGATCGCCGGTTCCACTGATCCGTTCGGTCGCTAACGGTCGATGGTCCGAGGCGGCGACCTGGGAGGGGGGTAAGGTTCCTGGCCGCGGGGCGCGGGTTCAGGTCCGCACGGGGCATCAGGTGACGTTCGACGTCAAGACCGACGGCGCGATCCGATCGATTCATGTTGCCGGGACCCTGCGGTTCGACCCGGATCGCGACACCCGCCTCGACGTCGGACTGATCAAGATTCAAGCCGGCGATGACGCCAGCGAGTCGGGCTTCGATTGTGAGAATCACGTGGCGGCGCCCGACCGGACGCATGCGCGCGCCGCCCTGGAAATCGGCATGCCGGATCAGCCGATCGCTGCCGGCCGCATAGCCCTGATCCGACTGACAGCCGTGTCGGGACTCGATCCGGAGGAATGCCCGGCGATCGTGTGTTGCGGCGGCCGCTGGGACGTTCATGGTAGCCCGATGGGTCGCACCTGGGTCAAGCTGGGTGCCCCCGCGGAGAAGCGATCGGTCCACGTAACCCTGTCCGAAACCGTCACGGGCTGGCGGGTTGGAGATCGGGTCATCATCACCGCGACCGCACGGCAGCGCGCTGCGCGACGATATCGAGGTCCCAAGCATCCGCGAGCAACCCCAGACCGAGGAACGCACCATCCGGGCAATCCAGGGGACGGAGCTTACCCTCGACACTCCACTGGATTTTGCCCATTCCTGTTTCAAGAACCGTCGGGGTGAAGTGGCCAACCTCAGCCGGAACGCGATCATCGAGTCGGCCGACCCGGCCGGCATTCGTGGCCACACCATGTACCATCGCCACTCGGCCGGCTCGATCTCCTACGCGGAGTTTCGTCATCTCGGAAAGCCGGGCAAACTCGGTAAGTACAGCCTTCATTTCCACCGGGTTGGAGACACGATGCGTGGGACATCCGTGATCGGTGCCTCGATCTGGGACAGCGCCAATCGTTGGATGACGATCCACGGGACCAATACCCTGGTCGTTCGTGACTGTGTGGGATACCGGAGTACGGGCCACGGCTTCTTCCTTGAGGACGGGACCGAGGTCGAGAACATCTTGGTCGGCAATCTGGCAGTGCAAGCGTTGGGCGGGAAGCCACTCTCTGGTCAGGTCTTCCCCCTGGACCGGAACAACGGAGCGGGGTTCTGGTGGGCCAACAGCTATAACGCTTTTATTGGTAATGTCGCGGTGGAATGTGATGAGTATGGGTTTCGATTCGACGCGCCCGAGCGCCTGGGGTCGAGTTGGTGTTGCCGGTGCGCGGTCCCGATGGCCATCGTCGCAAGGTTGACATTCGCACGCTGCCGTTTCTCCGATTCGAGGGGAACGAGGCCCACGCCCAGCGCCGTTACGGTGTTAACCTGGGGGGTGGCGTGGGGGAGTTCAAGTCCACCGGAGGCGTGGGGGAAGTGGGCCCGGACGTGCGGCATCCCTTCTCGATCCGAAAGCTTCAGGTGTGGGAATCGCACTGGGCCTTGAGTCCGGCCGGCCCCGGAGTGCTGGTCGATGGGCTGGACGTGGCCGAGTGTACCTACGGACTCTGGCGGGCTCATTACGAGCGACAGGCCTATCGGGGGCTGGTCTTCTACCGGACCAAATTGCCGTCGGCTCAAGAGACGGGAAAGCGACCCGACTCGAGAACTTACCCGCGCCGTTCGAACCGGTGGATGATCGTCCGCCGGTCACGGTGATCACCTACATCGGACCGGTCAAAGATGGGCGTGTGGTGCTTCGCGGGGTAACGGCTGACGATGGCGCGGTCCAGTCCGTTCGGGTCAACGGCCGTGAGGCACGTCCCTTGGCCCCGAACTTCCTGGGATGGGAGGCCGTGGTCGAGGAATCGTCCGCGAGTCCTTTGAGTTTCACCGCCATCGCCCATGACGCGGCCGGGAATGTCGAGGGTAACCCTCACCAGGCAACGATCCGGCTTCCGTGACTCGGCATGATGTGTACCGTCGTCCATCGGCTTACACCGGTGCATGCCAGTCGGTGGTCCGGGAGCACACAGTACCGTAACCAACCATTGAATTCGCAGGAATCCTCGCGGCCGAAGCCGCAAGAGGTCAGTCCTTGCGGAGTAACCCCACCCCGACGCGTTGATAAAAATGAACGTAGCTAGCCAACCCGAACGGCTCCGGGTATGGTACGGCGATCGAATGGATCGCGAGTGCCACGAGCGAAGTCGCCTACAAAGAGAAGCCTGGGTCATGATGACCTGCGATGGCTGCCCGGGTGGACTGGAAAGCGTCGCCTGCGGCCGCTGACTGTACCGAGGTACGGCCACGGCCAGCACCCCCGGCAAGGCATCGGGCCGGTCGCCCTTGTTGCCCACTGCAACGATGCAGCATCCACAACTCAACATAAACAACATATCCTCGATACGTGGTCTGCAAGGGCGTTGGCAAATTCCCCGGGAACCATTGCAAAGCCGCGGGAAGCTCTATAAGCTTTCGTCCAAGGTCGGTACGAAGGATCGTTCAATTCATTGAATCTCTCGAGGGCTCGACCGCTTTCTTTCTTGCGTGATCCGATTCCTCTGGCTTTCGGGCCGACCGGGATGTCCCTGGCCCGGCCGGTAGTGAGGAATTCCTGTGATCCATGCGGTTTCTCCCCGTTTGTCCTCTTCGAAGGGAATGCAGGCCATGCGATTTTGTGACCGGACTTGGGCGGCTCCTGGCCATCGCGCGGCGTTCTGGCTCGTCGTTCTCGGCGTGTTTGCGGGTGGATCGCCTGCGGTCAGGGCCCAGTCCTGGCCGGGTCATGCACTGAATGCCCAGCATACGAGCCTCTACAGCAATGGCTCCCAGATTCCCCAGATGATTCGCTGGTTGACCCCGGTGGACCTGGATCCGCAATACTCGGGGAACGAGTTGCTGACGCATTATGGCTCGCCGATGATCACGCGTTCGAACACCGTCCTGGTCCCGGTCAAGACGGGCGCCACGAGTGGATTCCGGATCGAAGCCCACAAGGCGAGCACCGGCGCGTTGATCTGGATGATGAACACGGATTACGCGTTGCCCACCTACAACTGGATTCCTGCCTGGGGGCCGACGCTGAGGCCACTGGACAAGTCCGTGGTCTTCCCCGCGGCGGGGGGAACGGTCATCGTTCGCACGTTCCCCGATTCCGCCAGCGGAACCGCGACTGCGCGGGGCCTTTTTCGGTATCGCCAACTACAACTCCGATCCCGACGCGTTCAACAGTGCCATCCAGATTTGTACGTCGATCACCAGCGACGCAGCCGGGAATCTCTACTTCGGCTACCTTTCGAGCGGGGATGCTTTGCCGGGCTACCCTGATGGCATCCCCAGCGGCCTGGCGCGGATCTCGGCCAGCGGGGCCGGCAGCTTCATCTCGGCTGCGGCGCTGTCTAACAACACGTCCTACAACAAGATCGCCTACAATTGCCCTCCGGCCATCAGCGCCGACGGGACGACAGTCTACATCGGGGTGAACGCCGCTTACTCTAGCTATGGTGCCTACCTTTGCAGCGCCGCGACCGCCACCATGACCCGCAAGAACAGTGTCTTTCTCCTCGATCCCCACAACGGCGGGGCTGCCCTGATCGACGACGATGGTACCTCCTCGCCGACAATCGGGCCTGACGGCGACGTCTATTACGGGGTCCTCGAGAACTCGCTGGGTAGCAACCATTACCGCGGCTGGCTGTTGCATTTCAACTCCACGCTCGCGACGACCAAGATTCCCGGGGCTTTCGGATGGGACATCACGCCCTCGATCGTCCCCGCCACTGCCGTCCCCTCGTACACCGGCTCGTCGAGTTACCTGATCTTGACCAAGTACAACAATTATGCGAATGGCGGGGGTAACGGCGAGAACATGGTCGCGATCCAGGATCCCAACGTCGCCGGGAACGACCCGATCACGGGAACCAAGGTCATGAACGTCGTCATCTCCATCCTGGGCCCGACGAAGAATCCGAATCTGGCGGGGGTTGACGAATGGTGCATCAATTCGACGGCGATCGACCCCATTAACAAGTGCGCCGTAGTGAACAGCGAGGACGGCCACGTATATCGGTGGAACTTCACAACCAACACGCTCTCGGCCGGCCTCAAGCTTGCGAACCCGACTGGGGAGGCCTACACGCCCACGTTGATCGGTCCGGATGGGGCCGTTTACGCCATCAACAATGCGGTCTTGAACTGCTGTATCGCCAACCCCTGATGAGTGATCGTGAAGTCCAACCTCCCAGGAGCGAGCATTATGCCTTTCCGATCGCGGAAGAGCTTCCCGACACGGAGTCTGGGGCTGGGCCTTGTGTTGGCCGTTCTGGGCTGGGCCGGTGCCTCGCCGGTCCGGGCCGGCATTGTCATTACGGGGAGCTTCGGGCCCAATGGCGACCTCGGGTTCGTCAACAGCCCTCCGGACCTGTCGATCAGCTTCGGTAGCGATGGCCAGGGTCAGATCGCTCAGATGGACGGATTCGTCGATGCCACGAATGCACCGGCCTCTTGGAATACCAGCGGCTTCGGCACCAGCGCCCAACTGACCAACGGCCCGCCCACCGGCCTGGCTTACAACTTCAGTTTCACGCAACCCACGCCGGACCAGTTGCTGCTGACTTACCAGTTCATCAACAACGGGCCGATGGCCCTCACCGGGTTCCAGTTCATGGCGTACGTCAACCCGTTCTTCGGCACGACCAACCCCGAGGATTACGCCACGGTCGCCGGGTCGCTCGCGACCAGCCCCGGGCTCGGACCCCAGAACTACCAGGTCGGCGACTCGAGCAGCAGCAATATCTTCACGAACCTGCTGTTCGGGACGTTGGACGACACCAATGGCGCGCCCACGCCGGTGCCGGGGACGAACGTGGCCATGGCGATAGGCTTCAATCTCGGCACCCTGGCTGTCGGACAGGGCACCTTTGCTCGCATCCTGCTCTCGGACGACGGCACGTCGATCGGCAGCCTGGCGATAACGGATCAGAATCCTCTGTACCCGGGCGACAGCCTGACCATGTCGGGCGTCCCCGAGCCGTCCGGGATCGTCTTGCTCGGGATCGGTTCGCTGGGCGCCTTGACCGCCGGCGCCTGGTTCCGGCGCAAGCGGGTGCCCCGCACCAGCGAGCCGTCGACCTGATGTCCCCCACGCTGTGGGTACCCCCAGATCAAGCGAGTTCATCCGCGACCGAGCCGCCGGAAGACTCGGTCGGAGTCTTTCGATTCCGGTACAGCGACCGATCCACCGTCCTGGCCATGCTCTCGACGTCGGCCTGGCTGCCGAGGAACGCGCCGATGCGCCCCGCCTGCTCTTCCGGTCGTTCGACCAGATCGTTGTAACTGACATACAGGACCTCGATGTTCTTCTGCCCCGAGAGCCAGCCGCGCAGCTTGTTGAGGTGAGTGGTGAAGGCCCGCTTGATGTCGGCGGGGGGCCGCGGCCTTTCCCAGCCGCGCGAGCATCTTCTCCTGCGAGAGGAGCATTTCATCGAAATCTCGCTCCATGAAGATAACGCGATAGGTCTGGTTGGCGGGAAGTTCATAGAGGAGCTGGGAGACCATCTTGAAGGCCTTCCCGCGTGTCCCCGGCAGCCACGAGGCGTCTTCCTTGATCTTCTTGACCTGTTCGAACTCGTAGTAACCCCGGGGGTTGTCCGTATCGGGGGTCCGGATGTGATCGGTGACGACCTCAACGCCGCCGTTGTCCAGCATCTGCATCATGAGCGAAGTGCCGGAGCGTGGCAGCCCGGACACGATGATGATCTCGTTGCCCATCCGCGGCCTGTCCTCTCGGGAGAGATGATCGTTTCAGACGTTGACGTTCAGGACCCGGCGGAAGCCCAACGCGGCGACCATGGAGACGGCGAACCAGTAGATCACCCACGAGTCGGTGCCGCTGGTCCATGAAGAGCGACCGGGATAGCTGATCTCGATCGAACGGACCGAGGACTCGGGGCGGAACGGCTCCTCCCAGGGATTCAGGAGGATGTCCGACCAGTTCCAGCCGGGCCGTTGCTGGCTGACCCGCATGAAGCCGTCGCCGATCGCGAGCTCCTTGGCGACGGCCTGGCCGCCCACCTGGAACACGAGCCGGTGGCTACCAGACTCGCGCGCCTTGAGGTTCCAGCAGACCGTGCGCTGACTCCGGACCCGGACGGGCCCGACTTCCACCGCGACGGCATCGGTGGGCTCGAGGCTCACGGGCGGCCAGGCGGTCGCCGCGTCGCCGTTGAGCTTGAGTGCGACGACCGCGTCCTCGCCGACCCGGAGCGGCCGGGCCTGGTACCAGAGGGCGAGCTGTCCCAGAAGCAAGGTGACCGGCACCGCCATGACGAGCATCGGCACCACGGCCAGCACGAACAGACGGAAGGCGCCGAGCAGGATCCGCCCCTGTGATTTCAGAGAGACCCGCGCCTGTCCTTGAATAGCTTCAGGGCCAGCAGGTGGGCGTTGATGTCGTCCCGGACACGCTTGATCGCGCGCTGGTTGGAGGTGTACTTGAAGACGGCGAGCAGGAGCACGCCCGTCACCGCCGCCGCGGTGGTTGCGGACAGCCATCCCGGCAGGACGCTGGTCGGGGCCAGCAGCCACCGTCCCAGGCCGTTCGCCGCGGAGTTCAGCCAGGCCGCGGTTTGTGCCAGAACACCGGTCATTCGATGTACCCCAGGCCGCGAAGCTGGTCCGAAACCTGTCCCTCGTCTTCCTCGACCTTGAGCCGCTGGATCTCCTTCTCGATGCTGTCGGCGATGAACTCCTCGACGCTGCTATAGCCGGCGGCCTCCGCCGCGCGCTTCGCCCGATCGTAGAGGGCCGGTTCGATCTTCACCTTGACCACGACGTTTCTCCTTCCGAAAGCGGCCTTCGGCCTCGGCCATAGAGAGATTCTGGATTCCGGATTCGAGATTCCGGATTCGAGATTCCGGATTCGAGATTCCGGATTCGAGATTCCGGCATTCCGGATTCGAGATTCCGGATTCCGGATTCAAGAATCAAATAAACGAAAGTTTCCTCATCTTGAATCTCGAATCTCGAATCCGGAATCTGGAATGTAGAACCCAATCATCCCCCGGATGTGCGCACGGCTCGGAGGCACGATACGAGGAACCTTCGATCAGCCAGAAAACACGTTCCTTCCGACCATCTGCGGCGGTGTGGGTAAACCGAACTCGGCCAGGATCGATGGAGCAATGTTGACCAGGGATGGCGACTTGCCTCCGATGTGCCGGTTGCAGAACAGCACGCCAGGCACTTCGAGCGCGTCGATGCAGTGATCCGCGCTCCAGGCCACGTTGTTGTCGAGCAAGATCTCCTCGGTCAGTTTCCCCTCGCACGTGTCCCACGATGCGCGGAAGCCGCGGGCGTAGCCGATGATCAGGTCGGGCGCCAGGGCCGTCGCGTTCCCCTGGTAGATCTGGTCGGAGCGATAGGCGCCGCGGATGATCGGCTTGCCGTCGAAATCGGTAACCGCCTCGAGGCGTTCCTTCAACTCGGTCAGGAGGGCTTCCCGCTCCTCGCCGGGCTCGACGATCCCGTCGCGCTCGCGCCCTTTCAGGTTCAGATAGAGTCCATTGATCCCGAGGCCGTAGGCCTTGGTGCTCGCCCAGTTGACGTCATTCATGATCGACGAGCACTCGCGCGGGCCCAGGTAGCCCACGTTGCGCAGCCAGGAGTTGAGGTTGAACTGCTTGCCGAAGTTGGCGAAACCGTGGTCGCTCATCACGATAATCGTCGCCTTGCCGCCGTATCGGTCCATCAGGTCGCCGATCACGGCGTCGAGCTTCTGATAAAGGCGATGGACATGGCCGAACTGCGCCTTCGCCTCGAGCTCGGAACGGATGGGGTGCTTGTCGTCCGAGTCCCACCAAAAGATGTGCGACTGGAGATCGCTGCTGGAGAAATAGAAGAACAGCAGGCCGTCGTCGTAGTTGTTGACGGCGTAGTCGAAGAGCGCCAGGCGTTCTTCCAGGACGATGCCCGCCTGACGGGCGAACTCGTCGTCGGAGAAGATGCCGTTCGACCGCGCCTTGTGGTCTTCCTGGAAGCCCGTCGTGTAGAACGGTCCCAGCCGGCCGGCGACGTCCTGGATGAACGATTTCGGCTCCGAGATCTTCTGCGCGGGGGCGGATGGGTCCATGTTGATCGGCGTGACGTAGAGGCGGAAGTTGGGCGCGACCTCCTGGAGGTAGAACCGGCAAATCCCACTGACGTGCTGCGACGGTAGGAAAAAAGGAACCGACATCGAGAAGTCCAGCTTCGTCCATCGACTCCACTGGCCGGGCTTCAGCAGGATGCGCTGATCCTTGATCTGGATGACGGCCGCGTTGGCGTCGCGGTCGCGGTGGATGAGCAGCTCGATCTTGATCGGGATCGGATTCTTGCGAAGACCGTCTTCCGGCCCGACGATGTGAACCGTGGCCGTGTCATCGACGAAAGTCAGCTTCGACCGCTTCCCGCCGGCTTCGTCGAGCGGCTCTTCCGACGCGTCCTCGGCGAAGTACTGGTAGGTGCCATAGCCCCCGAGCATATCGGGCGTGCCCATGCCGGAGATGCATCGGTGGTGGCCGTGGTGCGACGGGCTCGCCGGATAGTTGGAAGGAAGGTCGTAGAACGTCGAGGGGATGCCCGCGGCGTCGAGGTAATCCCAGAATGGGGTCCCCTGGCGGCGGAGCACGGCCTCGGGCGGCTTGTGGTTGAACGGCCAGAAGTCGAGCGGGAGCCGATGGTTGTCCACCTCCCAGAACCCCTCTCCGGGCAGGATCTCGGCGGCCGAGAAGAACATCTCGCACTGCTGTTGTGGGTGCCGGTGGATGAAGTCGAAGATCCCGTGCGAGCCGGGCCCCGCGCCGTTGATGAAGTTGGCCCAGGCCACGGGGCTCTGCGGCGGCGTGCTGGTGCCCAGCGTGCTGAAACCACCGCCCGCTCGGAGCTTCTCCAGGTTGGGGAGCAGGCCGGCCTTCATCATGCTCTCCGAGAGGCGCGGGTCCATCCCGTCCACGCCGATCACGATCACCTTCTTGCCGAGGCTTCGCGAGACGTGGCTGCCGCGGCCCAGCCAGTAGTTCCCCACGCCCAGACCCGCGGCGCCGACCGCGCCGGCGGCGGCCACGGCGGCCGAGCCCTTGATCAAAGTCCTGCGGTTCATCTTGGAATTGGAAATCGCAGCGTCAGCCATTACACCACCTGTGCCAGGGTTTCTTCTCGTTCGCGGGGAGCCTTCTCACCGGCATTTCCCACGGTCAGGACCTTGCCGTCCATGTAGTCCGGGACCGCCGCGCCGAACATCGAGAGCACGGTGGGCCCGATGTCGATGAGGCGGGGGTTCTCGTTCTCCACGGATCGGTTGCAGAACAGGATGCCGGGTACGAGCGACGGGTCCACGCAGTGGTCGCCGCTCCAGGCCTTCTTGTTGTCGTGGAACACGCTCCCGGTCGTGCGGCCGATCGCCGTCTCCCAGGAGACGCGGTACCCGCGCTGATAGCCGACGATCAGGTCGGGGCCGTTCTCTCGATACGGCCCCTTGTAGAACTTCGAGGCGTTGTACACGCGCTTGACGGCGCTCGCGCCGTTCTCGGGGTCGATCAGTGCGGTCAGCCGCTGGCTGATCTCCTCGCGGAGCCGGTCGGCCTCGCGGGCCGGCTCGACGATCCCCTGCGCATACTTATCCTTGATATTGATGTAGATACCCGCCAGTCCGATCGCGAAGGCGCGGGTCCGGGACCAGTCGACGCCGACGAGGTGTTCCTCGTCGCCGCGTCCGTCGATCAGCGTCAGGTAGCCGTTCTCCTGGAGCCATCGGTTCAGGTCCACGCCCCGGCGGAACGGACCGAATCCGTGGTCGGAGATGACCATCAGCAACGTATCCTTGTCCCGGCATTTGGCCATCGTCTTGCCGACGAGGTCGTCCATGCGGATGTAGAGGTCCTCGATGACGTTGCGCGTCTCGAGCACTTCAGGCTCGGGCCGGGCCGGGTGCCGCTCGTCGATGTCGCGCGAGAACGTGTGCTGGAGCCGGTCGGTGCCGTCGAACACGCAGGCGATCAAGCCGCGCGGGACCTTGTCGATCGCGTCGAAAAACATCTCCTCGCGCTCCCGGTCCATGTCGAGGCACTGCTGGATGAACTGGTCGTCGTTGATGATGTGCTCGTTCAGCGCCCAGGTGTCCTCCGCCAGGCCAAGGGTCGCGAACGGGCCTTGCTTCTTGGCCAGGTAGACCGAGTATACCGACGGGTAGCCGACGGGCATCGCCGGATGTTCCGGATCGATGTTGATCGGCGTGACGTACAGCCCGAACTCGGGCCCGGTGCTCAAAAGCAGGAACTTGCACAATCCGCTCACCTTCATGCCAGGCGCGATGCGGAAGTGAATCGCGATCCAGTCGGTGTACACGTCCTTCGTAAATCGATATTTTGCGCCGTCGATCTTGAGGACCGCATGATCCTTGTCCTGGATCGTGACCGAAAACGGAAGCCGAAGATCCTCGAGTTCCTTGAGCAGGGGGTTCTGCGGACCGACGAGGTGGGCGTGGATGGTGTCGTCCTCGCGAGTGACGTGATGAACCTCGCCGCCGATCTTCTCGCCCTCGTCGCGGACGCGGGTCGTGTAGTAGGAGAACATCCCCTGCGTGCCGCGCAGGTCGGGGACGCACATCGCCGACAGCAAGACCCCGCGCAGCTTTTCGGGCGGGAACGTGATCGGGACGCGGAGGATGCAACTGAAGATGCTGTACTTGCTGAGGACATTCCAGAAGGGCTGGCTCTTGCGGAGCAGCCGTACGCTGGCCTTGCCGAGCGGAATATGATACCGGCCGATCCGGATCGCCCGGCGGGGCGGCCGGATCTCGACCGAGCTCAGCTTCGCGTGGTAGGTGCGGAGATCCGGCGTGAGGAAGTCGAAGATGTTGTGCTTGCCCGGATTCACGCCGGTCTGGAACGTTGACCAGGCGACCGGCGAGATCGGTGGGACGGTCGAGCCCAGCGGCCGGAAACAGCCCTCGTCGCGCAGGGCGGCGAGGTGGGGAAGCTTGCCGTCCTCGAGCATCTTCTCGGAGAGTCCGTGGTCCATCCCGTCGAGGCCGAGGATCACCACGCGCTTCACCCGGCTCCGGCGGAGCGCCCGCCACCCGAACAGGGTCCGCGACAGCAGGCGCAACGGCCAGGTCAGAATCGTGAAGAAGGCCGAGAAGATGGCGGCGAAGACCGCGAAGAACGACCCTGCCAGCGCGAACCCGGCCCCTGGGCCGATGTAGGCCAGGGCCGGCTTCGGGGCCAGGACGATCAGGAGCACGGTCAGGAGCAGCAGGCGGGAGTAGGTACGCATCCGAAACGGATTCGCGTGGCGGGGAGTCGATCGTCGAGCGGCCGGGATCAAGGAGGGCTCCTCTACGCCCCGAGGAACGCTGACGAAACCACTTCCCGGAATCGGACCACCCCTCACTCGTTCCCACGCTCCGCGTGGGAATGCCGTCTTCGACGCTCTGCGTCGCGGCCTTGGACCCCGCTCGTGGGACGCGGAGCGTCCCGGACGGCATTCCCACGCAGAGCGTGGGAACGAGGGGAAATCGGGAGATTGTTTCGTCAGCATTCCAAGGGGCCGCAACAGACCAGCCCGGGGCATCGCCCCGGGGACCGAGGGTCTTCTATGGAATAGCCCTGTAAGGGCGGCACAAGTCGAAGCCATGGTCATGTCCTGTGTCGCCCTTTCAGGGCATGGGTCGGGGTGGTCGTCGCGGTCCCGGGGCGTTGCCCCGGGCTGATCTGTTCGACCCCTTCGGGGCAAGGATGCGCCGCAGACCGCACCCACATCGAAGGACCACTTTCTCGGTTGTGAGGATCACTTTTCACTCTTCGATTTCTTCGCGGCGTTCGCCTTCTTCTTCGCCGCTTCCATCTCTTCGATCGACTGGCCCGGCGTCAGCGCCTTGCCGGCGAGTCCCGGGTAGTCCCGACCGTACCGATAGGCGCGGAAGAGCGTATTCCCCATGATCGGACCGCCCGGTCCGCGTGGCGGGCCGCCCTGACCCTTCGGTGGCGGACCGCCCTTGCCCTTGGCTGGGGGACCCCCTGGTCCGCCCGGGGGAGGTCCACCCGGTCCGCCGGGGTTTTCCCGCATCTCCTTGAGTTCCTTCTTCTGATCGGCGTTGAACAGCGTGTCGAGCTTGGCGTTGACTTCCTTCTGAAGGGCGTCGAGCTGCTTCGCCTGGTCGTCGGTCGGCTTCAACGCGGTCAGGGTCACTTTCGAGATGAGCTGTCCCGGCGAGGGGAACACCGCGAAGCCCGACGGCCCGGAGGGGTCGAGCTCCCGAAGTTGCTTCTTCTGGGCGTCGTTGAGCGTCTTTTCGAGCTTCTCGCCGATCGTCTTCTGGAACTCGTCGAGCTGCTTGCTCTGCTCGGGCGCCAGGTCGAGCGGCCCGCGCACGAACATGGGGAACAGGTTGACGGTGCCGGGGCGAGGGCCGGGACCGCCGGGAGGGCCCGGATTCCCCATGACGGGGTTGGTGTACTTCCAGACGACATCCTTGTTGGGAGTCACCTCGAAGACGGTGCCATTGGCACCCGAGCAGATCAGGGTATTCCCGTTGGGAAGCCGCTGGGCCCCGGAGATGAAGAAGGAATAGAAGTCCGACTTCTTGGGTGCGCTGTAGCTCCAGACCGCCTGCGTCGGCCCATAAGGACCGCGACGACCGCGGGTGTACTGCCCTTGCGAGTCCACCGGCAAGACGAGCTCGTTGACCGACGACGAGTCGCCGCCCGGCCGGCCGCTGCCGTTGTTGAAAACGAGGATGTGCCCTTCGCCGGACAGGCCGGGTTGGATCCAGTGGGCGTTGTGCTGACTGAAGAGGCGTTGATCCATCTTCGAGCCGTTCCGATAGGCGCGCGGGTTCCCCCATCGGTAGAGGAGGTCGCCCCCCTTGCCGCTACGGCCGCCCTTGTGGCTGGTTGCCTCGGCGGTTGTCGTGCTGTGATCGATGATCCAGAACTCGCTGAAGGCGTGTACGCTCACCATGATCTGGTCGAGGTCGGGGTTGTAGGCCACACCGTTGCAGTGCGTCCAGTCGGCGTTAGCCCGGTTCCGATTCGACCCGCCCTTCGTCTTTTCCTTGGCCGTGGACTTGGACTTTTCCTTGGGATCGGGCTTGGTGGTCTCCGCCGCCTCGGCCTTGGACGCATCCTTGTCCTTGGCCGTCGGCGTGGGGGAACCGCCGAGATAGCCCAGCGACCGCAACTTGGCGACGCCGTCCTTGGTGGCCATCATCGGGGCGATGGGGCCCTCGCCGGCGCCGTAGTTGAGGTTGACGAGCTCGGGGTGATCGGACACATTGCCGAAGTTTGGCTTCGATCGGTCGTGGTCCTGGACCAGGTGGTCCCAAAGGTGCCATTCCCAGACGATGTCGCCACTGTTCTTGCCGGTCGGCTTCACTTCCATGAGGTAGTCGGGATGGATGCCCGCATTGCCCACCATGTCGGGCCGGCGCCCGGCGGCGAGGGACTCGTCTTTCGTCTTCTTCTCCCACATGATCATCAGGTAGTTGCCGTTGGGCAACTTGGTCACGTCGTGGTGCGGGAGGTGTTTCTCGTCGACGTACTTGAAGTCCCAGAGCAATTGGCCATCGGCGTCGAATTCCAGGATGTGGCCGCCGGCGCCCGGGCCGAAGCCGGACGGGGCCGGCTGGTGGGCGCCGGTGCGCAGCAGGTGACCGTTTTCGAGCAGGTAGGTGCTCGCCCCCGGGGTGTAGCCGGTCTCCCACGTCCGCACGACCTTCCCCTCCATGTTGATCAGATAGACCGTCTTGGAGAACAGCGGCGCGATCAGGGTGTACCCCTGGAACGCCCGGGAATCGTTGAGGAGCAGCCCGACCTTGGCCGGGGCCGGCTTGCCGGCGTCCGGCTTGGCCTTGACCTTGTCCGGGGCCGGGTCGTCGGCCGTCGACCATCCGGCGGCGGCCAGGGGCAGGATCGCACCGGCCATCGACAGCACCAGCGCCACCGCGGCCGTCACGCCGGCCTTCTTGGCCAGATGAGGCACTCTCTCAAACCAGGATCTCATGAGGTCGTTCCTCCGGGTGTCCTCTGCCGCGAGAAAAGGAAAGGTCCTGACGGGCGGTCAACCCGCAACCAAGCGTCTCACGTCGGTCGGGCGATCCCGCCCGATTCTCCGGGGTCGTCAGGCACGAAAACCTGACCTACGTTCTTGCCGGCGCAGGAGAACCTCTCCTTAGGTAACGGGAAAGCGTCGAGCCGGAGACAGATGGCTCGATCGCGGTTCTCGAGACGGCCGACGGAAACGCGGTCAAAGTCATTGGAGCAGCGCGCGACGAGCCGGGCAAGTCCTTCCCGCGCCGGGTGCATGGAGTCGTCGAGGGCGCAACCGGCGAGCCACCGGCGACGCCTCGAGGTGCCGTGATGGGTTCGTATTGCGTTTTTCGAGAGTCGCCGAGCCCAGCGCCGAGGAGTACGACGAGGGTCATCGCCAGGACCATGGCCCGCTGAACCGGCAACCCGCGACCGACGATCTCCGGCCTCGGCGGGTGGTTGGGTTCGTTTTGCGAATTCACAGAGTCGCAGGTCGTGGGGTCCGGTTTGTTTTTCGGTCGGACTCTCGACGATCTCGCCGACCGGTACGACCGGATCTCCGGCCGCCGTTCCTTCCGCATCGTTCTCGGCGGTCGTTGCCGCGAGGTCCGGGATCTCGGCGGGGAATCCTCCGACCGCCTGCGGCTCGCGAGGGATCTCGAGGCAGACGACCGGTGCCGCATCGTCGCCGTCGCGGGAGGCATTCTCCTCGACGGGTTCTCCACCGACGAGTTTCAGTCCCGATCGGCGGACCTTGATCAGGGTGTCGAGGCTCCGGAACAGCGATCGGCTGGACGAGAACTGGTAACGGCGCAGCCGTTCGGCGTCATTGCTGGCATCGAACGACAGCCGGGCGGCTTGCTGGGCATCGGACTCGACGCTCCGGTGATGCCCCGCGACGAGCGTCTCCAGCCGCGCGATCGCCTGGTCGGCGATGCCGCGGAACGCGGCGGGCGTCGTGGGTTTCGTGACCGTCAGTCGTTCGTCCAGTTGGGAGTCGAGGTGGCGATCGACCACCTCCTCGAGCATTTCCGCCTCGCCGTCGTCGCGGCCCTGGATGTAGACCTCCCACTTCCCGGGTTCCAGGTTGAGCGGGCGCTTCCCCATCAGGCGCACGGCCCTGGCCTTCTCGGCGAGTCCCCAGGGACAATCCAGGTCCAGCGTCGCCCGGAGCTCGGTCCACCGGTCGAGCAGCCATTGACAGCCGGTCGCGGTGGTCTCCAGGCGGCGGACAATGGCCTCGGGATGGTTGAAGATATCCAGGGTGCGGCAGTCCGGATAGGTGCGCTTCTGGTCCGGGGCGAGGATGTCGAGCAGATCGCGGCGGAGCACAAGGTCGTGGATCACGTCGCGGTCGCTGAGGAGCCAGTTGCCCAGGGCGGCGACCACGTCCTGCTGACGATGGGCCTCCTCCTGCGGCACCGACTCGATGACCTGGGAGAGCCGGGCGGCCTCGGCGCGATCGGCCCGCTCGATCTTCCACGAGGATCGGACGGCCTGCTCGACCAGGAACTGCTCGACGCCGTTCTGAGGCTGGAGATCGGCGGTCCAATTCTCGAGCCGCAACTGGAGTGCGTCGGCATCCTCGCCGGGCAGGACGAGGGTCCTGGCGGTCATGCCGTGCTTGACGGCGTTGAACTTGGAACGGCTCTTCCCTTCGGGCGACCGAGGCCCCGTACTCCGCTGCGCGTTTTTCGAGTTGATCTCCGCCCGACTGGGCTTCGTCGCGGCGGTCGTCGTGTTGATCGTCATGGTGGTCGGCCCCGGGAGTGGTTGCTGCGGGAGTCGTTCCCAGCACGGTGATGTACCTACCCATACGATCCGCACATGCGCGCTCCCAGTTGCATAAACTTTGCCGCATATTACCGATTTCCGTCATGGGGCGCCAGGTTCGTTTACTCAATTCATTACAGGATCAATAGTTACATCGAAGGCTGAGAGGCTGTCTCGGAAGGTGTTTGTAGGGTGCTCTGTGAGCACCGAGACGGTGTCCTTTGCCAAATTCGGTGCTCACAGAGCACCCTACGAGACGGCCCCCGCCGGAAAATATCGCCCGGGATTCGGTCGCGGTACAATCGGTATCTCTCGCGTGACGGTGGACGAAGCACGAGCCACGAAAGGAGCCGCGGATGAGACGCAGGACGTTCCTTGAGACCCTGGCAGCCGGGGCGATGTGCGGGGCGGCGGCCCCTCCCTTGAGGCTCGGCATGGCCGGGTTGGAACACGGCCATGCGGCGGGGTTCCTCGCGCGCTATCGAGGCTCAGCGGACATCGAGCTGGTCGGCATCTCCGAGCCCGACCGCGCGGTCGCCGAGCGATACATCAGGCGCTCGCGGCCCGACCCGGGGACGATCTATCCATCGCTCGAGGCGATGCTCGAGAAGGCGAAGCCGCAGGCCGTGGTCGCCTTCACCAGCACCGCCGGCCATCCCGCCGTCGTCGCCGCCTGCGCCGGCGCAAGATCCCGGTGATGATGGAGAAGCCCCTCGCCGTCGGCATGGAGCCGGCCCGCGCCATCGAGCGGGCCGCGGCCGAGGGCGGCATCCCCGTGCTGGTGAACTACGAGACGACCTGGTACCCGTCCAATCACGCGGCGTATGCCCTGGCCAGGCACGAGAAGGCGCTGGGCGAGATCCGCAAGGTCGTGGTCCACGCCGGGCATCGCGGGCCCAGGGAGATCGGCGTGCAGCCCGAGTTCCTGGCGTGGCTCACCGACCCGGAGAAGAACGGCGCCGGGGCGCTCTTCGACTTCGGCTGCTACGGTGCCAACCTGATGACCTGGCTGATGGACGACGCGCGGCCGGTCTCCGTGACCGCCGTGACTCAGCGGATCAAGCCCGAGATCTACGCGCGGGTCAACGACGAGGCGACGATCATCCTGGAGTATCCCCAGGCGCAGGCGATCATCCAGGCGTCGTGGAACTGGCCGTTCGACCGGAAGGACATGGAGGTCTATGGCCGGACCGGCCAGGCCCTGACGATGGGGCAAAACGGATTGCGAGTCCGCTTGCCGGGGAAGCCGGAGGAGATCCGACAGTCGGCGCCGCTCGCGCCGCCCGGGGACGACTTCTTGCGCTATTTCGCCGCCGTCGTGCGGGGTGAGATCCAACCCTCGGGGCTCTCGTCGCTCCAGAATAACCTGGTCGTCACCGAGATCCTCGACGCCGCCCGCCGCTCCGCCGCGACCGGGCACACGGTGCGGCTGACTTGAAAAGGTGTACGCGAAGCCGGGAATGCGGTGGGTAGGGCGTTCCGTGAACACCGAGGCAGACGGGCACGGACAAGCCGGTGCTCACGGCGCGGCCGAGTCGCAACCAATTAGAAGAGACTCACCGCAGAGGACACAGAGAGCACAG
The DNA here is from genome assembly GCA_963845755.1 of uncultured Planctomycetota bacterium. GTDB lineage: Bacteria > Planctomycetota > Planctomycetia > Isosphaerales > Isosphaeraceae > CAWJTV01. The sequence goes on along the minus strand of CAWJTV010000025.1, from coordinate 202,044 downwards.
AGAGGAATGCGTTCATTCTTTTGCCAGGGCCTGGCATCTTCCTGACGCCAGGGGAATTCTCGTTCCCATGCTCTGCGTGGGAACGTCCGGGTGCGACGCTCCGCGTCGCCGGGGCCGCAGAGCGGCCGGGACGGCATTCCCACGCAGGAGCGTGGGAACGAGATAATCCCCTCCCACCGGCCCAGATCGTGCGAAGGTCCATCCGCATGTTCCGGTCGGCCTACGACCGTCTCGGCAGCCATTGCGTCGTCTGCTCCAAGCCGGAGGAATCGTAGCCGATCGCCTGGCGACGGCCCTCTTTCCGTCGAGTCGATAGGATGGGATAATGGCTTTTCCAGTCGAAGCACACCATAAGCGATAAGTCCTCACGTATTCGATCCGAGGGCGTTATGACGACCGACGATCAACACGCTCCACGGCTTTTTCCTGGGGTCACGGTATCGAGCACCTTCACGGATTTGAAGGACCATCGCGCCGTTTTGATCAAGGCAATCACAGGCGAAGGGGATGACCGCTGTCGCCATGGAGAACGATTCGGCCAAACTCATTGACGTCCTCGATTCCTCACTCCAGATGGTTCGTGATGGCTCGGCCTACATTGGTGTCATCAGCCAGAAATATGGCCAGATACCCAAATGCCCTGACCGCAATCCCGACAACCTCTCCATCACCGAGCTCGAGTTCAATGAAGCACTGCGCCTGGGTCGTCCCATCCTGCTATTCATCATGGGCGACGACCATCTCGTGCAGAAGGACCATGTCGAGACCATCGCCGCGAAACGGAAGAAGCTGAATACCTTCCGGGAACGGGCCAAGAAGATGACGGCCGATTCGTTGGTGCATCGCGTGTATGCGACGTTCGATAGCCTCGAAGAGTTCCAGGAAAAGATCGGCCCGTCTCTCGCCGAACTCCGTCGCCATCTGGATGCACAATCGGAATCAACCGGTCGAACCGGGGACCGTGGACGGAGATCCGCCGATCACGTCCCCATCCCCAAACCTCCCGGCCTTCTACGCTGAGCCCGTCTATATCACTTCGAACCAGCTTCATTGGCCGTCAGGCTCAACTCGACGTCCTGAGTGACTGGGCCCAGCCAGCCAACCCTCATACCGTCCTGTTGTTCGAGGCCATTGGGGGCAACGGCAAGAGCATGCTGACCTGGGAGTGGACGAACCAACACGCGACCCGGGTTCGCACCGATTGGGAGGGCCGCTTCTGGTACTCCTTCTATGAGAAGGGGGCCATCATGGCCGACTTCTGTCGGCGTGCCCTGGCCTATATCACCGGTCGACCGCTGGAAGACTTTGCCAAGAAAAAGACTCCGGAACTGGCGGAATGGCTTCTCCGCTATCTTCAGGCAGAGCCCGTGGCTGTTCATCCTCGATGGCCTGGAGCGTGTGCTCGTCGCTTACCATCGCATCGACGCGGCCGAGGTCCCTGATGAAGAAGCCAACAGGCCGACCGATAAGATCGCCGCGCGCGACCCCTGCGCCGCGATCCGGCCCGAGGACGATGACTTACTCCGCGCCCTCGCTTCCGTCGCCCCGTCCAAGGTGCTCATCAGCTCCCGGCTCGTGCCCCGTGTCCTGCTGAATGCGGCAGGTCAGGCCATCCCGGGCGTTCAGCGCATCTCCCTTCCCGGCCTGCGTCCCGCGGACGCCGAAGAGCTTCTCCGCTCTTGTGGTGTCAGGGGCGACTCCCGGGCGATTCAGGACTACCTCACGAAAAACTGCGATTGCCATCCGCTGGTCATCGGTGTCCTGGCGGGTCTCATCAACGATTACTTCAAGGATCGAGGGAATTTCGATGCCTGGGCCGACGATCCTACGGGCGGCGGCCAGCTCAACCTCGCTGACCTCGATCTGATCCAGAGGCGCAATCACATCCTCAAAGCGGGCCTCGACGCGTTGTCCGATAAAAGCCGCCAGCTTCTCTCCACGCTGGCTCTCCTGTCGGAAGCCGTGGATTCTCCCACACTCCTCGCCCTCAATCCCCACCTGCCGCCTGAGCCGGAGGAGGTGGAGGAACCTGAACATCCTGAACACTCGTGGCGGTGGGAATACAACTCGGACGAGGAGAAGACGGAGGAACGTCAAGAGTATCAAGCCGCCCTTCAGCGCCGGAAGGAATACGAACAGGCTGTTGAGGCACGGCTCCGATCACCAGAATACCTCGCTGCCCCGAAGGAACTGGAAAAAACGGTCCGTGACCTGGAGCGCCGGGGGCTGCTGCAATACGATGGCCGGGTCAAACGGTATGACCTCCACCCCGTCGTACGCGGCGTCGCTCCGGGCGGGCTTCGGGCGGACGAACGAGACCAGTATGGCCAACGCGTCGTGGACTACTTCTCCCAGCAGACCCACAACCCCTACGAGCAGGCGGAGACTCTGGATGACCTCCGCGATGGCCTCCATGTGGTTCGGACTCTCCTCAAGATGGGGCGATTCCAGGAGGCTTACGATGCTTACCGAGGTGACCTGTCCAATGCGCTCTTCTTCAACCTGGAAGCCTATGCGGAGTCTTTGTCTCTGCTGCAGCCTTTCTTCCGCAACGGCTGGGACACGCTGCCCAGTGCTGTGGATGAGGATTACGGATCTTATCTGACAAACGATGCTGCCCTCATTCTGGATTACTCTGATCGAACCGAAAGAAGCACTCGCCGCCTACGGTGCTGCCCTTCTCGCCTATCTGGAGATTAAGAAATTTAGAATATGTGGCAACTACTTTAAGAAACATATCTAGTAATCTAACAACTCAGAATCTTCTCAGTAAGGTGGAACGCGTTCTTCTCACTGATTCAAGATCTAGCCGTCTTGACGGACGCCGACGAACACCTTTTCATCTACCGGCTGTTGCGCTTTGCCAGTTTCTTTATCACAGGTCGATGGGCTGACGCCGAAGCCATCTGGCACCTTCTTGATCCCATGGGGCGCGATTGGGGGCGTGAAATCTACCGTCCCGGCATGGCGGAGTGTGATTACGCTCGGTTTCAGTTTCAGAAGGGAGATTTGCGGGAAGAGCATCTTGCCGCTGCCGAGCGATCGGCAATGGAAGGCAAGAACCGCATGACCGTGCGAGACCTTCACGGCTTGCGGGGCGTGTGGCAGATCGAGCAGGGCCAGTGGGCCCTTGCCGCCAAGAGTCTCCATGAGGCCGTGCGCATGGCCCGCGAAGTCAACACGATCGATGCGAAGGCCGAGACGCAGCTCGCGCTCGCCCGGTTTCATCTCGGCCAGCTCGAAGATCCCCGGCGCGAGGCCGAGCAACTCGCCGAGGCCAGCTACATCAACAGTCTCGCACTCGCCGAACTCTGGCTGGCCATCGGCGACCCCAAGCAAGCGAAGAAACACGCCCTCGCCGCCTACCATCGGGCCTGGGCTGATGGGGAGCCTTACGTCCGCCGCTACGAATTGAACAAAGCCACGGCCCTGCTGACGCAACTTGGCGTCGAGATTCCCAACCTGCCGCCCTACGACCCGGCGAAGGATGAAAAGTTCCCCTGGGAGGACAAGGTGGCTGCCGCCATCGAAAACCTCCGAGCGGAGAAGGAAGCCGAGAAAAACGAGAACGGTCCGGGAGAGAGCGAAGACTCCGGCGATTCCCCATGAGCCGCTCCCTGTCATCCGGGAGCCACGCCCAGTTCTTCGGGGATCGCGCCTGCCTCAGGAGCCTCCATCGGCCCAATTGGTCCAACATCCGTTCCTATCCATCGCGAGCCGGCTAGCCGATGGGATGGATCATGAGGTCTGATGGAACAACCGGTCAAATCCTGGTAGGCTGATCCTGACCGTCTTCGGGGATAACCCCTGGTGCTTGAGGGAGGGGTCACCATGTCAACCACGACCCGTATTCCGCCAATCGACGAGCTCTTGAAGGACGCCGATCGGGTGGTGCTGCACAACGTGGCCTGGGGCGTCTACGTCGGACTGCGCGATGATGACGCCCACCGCCACTTGCGGATGGAGTACTATCGAGGAACCCTCGAGCTCACGTCCCCGCGATACCGCCATGAGAAGTACAACCGACGACTCGACCGCGTGGTGTGGGAACTCGTGGTCGCGCTGGGTATCCCCTGCCTGCGCCGGTTCCACGACGCTTCGCCGAGAAGACGATGAGGCCGGCAAAGAATCCGACACGTGTTTCTATCTCGCCCACGAGCCCTTGATCCGCGACAAGGACGAGATCGATCTGGCCGTTGACCCGCCGCCCGACCTGGCGATCGAGGTTGACGACTCCAACGACTCGCGGGACAAGCTACCGATCTACGCCGCCTTGCGAGTCCCCGAAGTCTGGCGCTACGATGCCCGGACCGGCTCGCTCTGGTTTGGTCGCCTCCAGGTTGACGGGACTTACACTCCGATCCCGCGGAGCGATTGCCTGCCCTTGTTGACGCCCGAGCGAGTCCTCCATGCCTTGGCCCTCTGTCGTGGGGTTCCCGAGTCGCGCTGGGGACAGTCGCTGCGCGAGTGGGTCCCGACGTTGACGCCAGGGCCTGGAGGGGACCAAGAGGGACCATGATCGGCGATCGGCGGTCGAAGGAGAGTGGGTGGTGATGGACCTCCCCGCCGCGCTGATCGCCGCGCTTCCCGCGTCCGCTGAACTCTGGCTCGATTGCGCTCGCCGCCATATCGACGACACGATGCTTCTGGAGATCGCGAGGGCCGATTATGGGCTTCGAGACGATCCGAGGACTGAGTCGGGTGGGTGAAACCCACCAGGAAGTGGGCCGATCCTGGTGGGTTTCACCCACCCTACAAAGGCCGGATGTCGTACCCGGACGGTTCTCAGAGTCTCATCGCGCTTCGATTTCGTAGAGGACCAACCCGTAGCGCTCCAGCCGCGGGGTCTGGGTCCGCCAGGCGGGGCGATCGATCGGCTCGACGCCCAGCGGCTGGCCGGCTATGTCGAAGGAGCGGGCCTCGTACTTTCCACTGGCCGATTCGATCCACGGGGCCAGGTCGCAGGACACGGGGATCGGGCGCGTCGTCGACCTCATTGAAGACGATCAGCAGGGCCTTGCCGGGCAGGACGTAGGCGCTGACGTGGGCGCCGGTGCTCTCCTCGGAGAGGAGGCAATCGCCGATCGGCGTCCCTTCGGTGAAATAAGGGAGGAACTGCGCTCGCAGGCGGGCGCATTGCTTCAGGGCCTGGCCCAGCGCGGGGTAGCTGGTGATCCGGCCCGAGCCGTTGGTGCCCCCTGGCCTGGAGGGCATCAGGTTCAGGTAGAGGTTGTCCATGAAGCCGAGGCGCACGTCGCGGGGCGAGCGGTCGATGCCGATGTTCAGCCGGGGGGCCGGGTAGGCGCTGGCGAACGGGCGGGGGTCGCCGGTGGCCGGGTAGCTGAACCAGTCCCAGGTGTAATCGAGGTAGCGCGCGTCGTTGTCGATGTTGCTGGCCGACTCGCCGTTGAGCGTGGATTGCGGGTCGCGCCGTTTGGCCAACCTGCGGACCTCCGGGATGAGGGTGAAGAGGCTCGGCTGGGTCGGCGAATCGGCGAACTGGTCCCAGCCGATCGACGGGCAGCCCAGGTCGATCAGATGCCGGCACGACGCGAGCACCTCCCGTTGCCAGCGCGGGTTCGTCGGGCTGATGTAGGCGGTCAACAACCCCTTGCCGTAGTCGGGCCGGAACCGGGGGATGAACTCGGTGTGATACGTCCAGCCGCCTTCCTCGGGAGGAGTCAGGCCGTAACTCCGGGCGCTGGGGTTGGCCAGGCCCATGACGGAGATGAACAGGTTCACGTTGACGCCCAGCCGCTTGCACTCGGCCACCGCGTTGACCAGGTCCTTCTCGGTACCGACCGAGGGATACGGCGGAGGGATCGGGACCTGAAGGCCCAGGTTCCAATCCCAGAGGCACAGTTCGTCGATGCCGTGCTCCTTCGACTCGCGGGCCAGCATCGGCAGGTCGGCGAATCGGAAGTTGTGGTCGCCGCCGGGCACGTTCGGATAGTTCTGCGACATCCAGATCGTGCGGAATCCCAGGCCCTTGCGGACGTGGTCGGGCACGGGATGCTCGCGCTTCAGGTGCTCCTTGACCCACGCGCGGTAGGGCACGATCCCGGCGGCCCAGCCGGCACGGTGGGGCGTGAGCACGTATTCCTCGCTCGTCCACGTCTGGCCCTGCGCGAGGTTCACCTTGTGGACGCACATCAGCCGCAACGTCTGGTCGAGCTCCGAGAGGTGCAGGCGCACCCGCTCCTGCACGGCGTCGTCCGCATTGTCGGGCTCGAAGCTCCACCGCCGGCGGAACAGGCTGAAGCCGCCTTTGAGGCCGCCGAAGTCCATCCATTTCGCGATCATCGGCGTGGAGCCGAAGTAGCCGCCCGAGGCATATTCGACGGCACCGCCGGCGGAGTCGGGCGCATAGAACGGCGCCCCGTGCTCGGGCCGCTTCAGCTCCTCGAACGGCCGGCTTGCGAAGCCCGCCGTGCGGAACTGCGTTCCCCGTTCGCCTGCGAACGGCCGCAGGCCGGCGAGGTCGGGGAAGAGGACCTGGCGCACCGCTACGGGCGAATGGTTCTCGACCGTGCAGCTCATCACGACCGATCGGCCGTCGTCGTGCGCCCGGAGCCGGACGGTGACGGCGACACGGCCCTCCAGCTTGAATGGCCGGCTCGGCCCCATGGCCTTCCAGGCGATCTCGACGCGCCCGCCCGAAGCGCGGACCTCGGCCCCCTCCGAGAACCGCGGCGCCAGGCGCAGCGGCTCGAAATCGGGGACGGGATAGGCCAGGTCGATGAGGCTGCCGCTCCCGGGCGCGGCCTCGAGGATCGTCCCGATCCCGGGATACGATAGCCGTAACAGGCTCCCCGACTTCTCGTCCAGCACGACCCCGAGCCCGTTGAGGTCGACCTCGACGGCTCCGGCCGGACGGCCGTGTGCTGGGCCGCACTGTCCATGTAAGCCCATCAGGACCAGCACGGTGATGATTCCGCGAACCGTTAGCGAACCCGAGCGCACCATGATCGACCTCCCTCCGACGGCGATTCGAGGACCCTCATTGGAGGCCAGCCGGTTGCCCGAGGCAAGGGGATACTACGGCAAAATCGACGTGGCCCGTCGGTGCCGAGATCCGTTCCGAGATTACCGGACCGATGAGCCTATCGTGATCACGGCCGAATAACCATCATTTCTGGAACAGTCTCTTGCCCAAATCCAGGAAATCGCGCACCGATTCGGCCTCGAACGTGCTCTAATAGAGCGCATGACGGATGCGCGGGCCGCCGGTCGTGTCGGTCCATTCTCGGATAGGGAGGTCCCTTCAACACCCAAGAGGCATCCGATGGCGAAGAAGAAGTCCAAGGGCGTCCTGGAGAAGATTGGCAACGCCGTGGCCGCAGGGGCCGAGGTCGTGGTCGACGCGGGAGCGAAGGTCGTCCACTCGGTCGGCGAGATGATGCCGACGGGGAAGACCCCGCCGAAACGCGCCAAGACGTCGCCCAAGGCCAAGGCCAAGAAGGCGGCTCCCAAGAAGCCGGCCGCCGCGAAGAAGGCCACGGTGAAAGCGGCCAAGCCCGAGGCGAAGAAGGCGGCCGTGAAGGTCGCGAAGAAGGCCACGACGAAAGCGACCAAGCCGTCCGGGGGCGCCAAGAAAAAGAAGGCCGCCGCGAAGAAAAGTTGAAGGGTTGAGGGCTGTCTATTCCAAAGGCCATTGAAAGGTGAGACTCCGCCTCATACAATCCCCTGAGGCGCGAAATTTGCCTTGACAAGGAATGCACCTCGGACGCAACCCGCGACTCGGATCTGACTTCTCTAAATTGCCTGACACGTCAAGTTAACCGTGCGGCCTCCAGGGCCGGCCATGGGGAGGATACCATGCGCGCCTGGGTTTTTCGACTCTCGCTGCTCGCCTTGCTCAGCTCGGGGTGCGCCACGACTCAGTCGGTGCGTTATGTCTATCAGGACCGGGATTACGGCGTGATCGGCATGCCCGAGAACACGAATCGATGGCCGACCCACTTCCATCGCAAGGCCGAGAAGATGATGGGCCAACATTTCCCCGAGGGTTACGAAATCGTTCGGGCGGAAGAGGTTACGGAGGGCTCTCGAACGCTCAAGATCGAGGGCTCGAAGACGGCCGAAATCAGTCCTCAAATTCCGGCAGAAATATTAAAGATCGCGAAGCTGGGGCGCACCAGCAGCCGGAGTCAGGCGGATATCGTCAAGATCAAGGAGTGCCGCATTATCTATCGGCGCACCGACCACTCCGAAGAAAATGCTTTCTCACCCGATGTCGAGTGCACGCCGACCCGCTATCTCGATCCCAATGACGCGGAGCGAAAGAAGCCGGCGGTCCATGAGACCCCCGTCGCAAAACCCGACAACTCGAAGGTCGGTTGATGAGGTCGTTGAGGAGAGAAGGGTCAACTTCGATGCGGTCGCCGGCCAGGAATCCGAAACGGTTCGAGGACGGCATCCGAGATTTGTCATGTGGGTGAAACTTACCGAGATCGGGCCCTTTCTCTGGTGGGTTTCACCCACCATACACGGCTCTCGGACAGTCATTCATGGGAGCAGAACGACGCCGGGACTGAGCGTGCCAACTTGGAAGCCGGGCAACCGGCTCGGAGCGAGTCGGTCGAGGGGCGGCCTAATCTTCCGACATCAGGCGAAACTCGATCATGACGAACGGCTCGGGCGCTTCCTCGCCGCCCGCTGCCGCATAGAGACGCCTGGCGGGCAAGTTCGCCGGTTCGGTGGCCACCCACGCCTGCCGGCAGCCCAGGCTACGGCCACGTTCGAATCAGCGCCTCGAGTAGCCGGCGACCGATGCCCTGAGCCCGATGCGTCGGAGCCACCGCGACCTCGTTGATCCAGAGCTCGGGCGGCTTGTCGGGGTGGACATAGTGCACCGCCGACGCCATGCCGACGACCTGGTCCGCGTCGACGGCGACGGCGAGGTGATGCCGCGTGTCGGCCAGGAACTCCGACGTCCAGCGGGGATCGACGGCATGGTCGAAGACGCACGGAGCCACGCGGTCGAGTACGGGAGCGTCGCAGGGGGTGAGGATGCGGATGATGGGGTTCATGGGACTCGATTCCATCTTGCCCTGGGGCCGGGACTAATGGCTCCTCGCCCTCCGGTGGAATCCATCGTCGTTCACCTCCCGACGAGTATAATAGGGCGCGGCGGCGCTGACGATCGGTCCGGGACCGCTCGTCCTTTTTTCCGGAACCCTTCACCGCTCGCCGCCTACCCCGCGATGGACTTACGCAGAGGACATCATGAGTTGACGCGAGTTCCAGCTCATCGAAGACACATCCCGGAAGTTCTGGTCCATCGAGCTGGACGATACGGCGCACACGGTCCAGTTCGGCCGGATCGGCACCGCCGGCCAGTCCCAGCGCAAGGAGTTCAAGACGGCGGCCGAGGCGAAGGCGTCGTACGACAAGCTGATCGCCGAAAAGGTCAAGAAGGGCTATGCCGAGACCTCCGGCACGACCACGACGATGACATCAGCGGCCGCGCCCAGGCCGGCACGCGCGAAGCCCGCGGCCAAGGCCGAGGTGGCGGCCGCGGTCCCAACTCCCCATTCACCCGAGCCCGCGCCGGAGGGCCAGGCCGCGACAGTCGTCGAGCTGCTGTTGACCGTCCGCTCGATCGACCTCGATCCCGACGACTGGCTGTGGGCGACGTGGCGGCCGCGCGTGGCGAGGCCCCTTCCCGAGCCGGCGCCGTTCGACCTCGAGTCCTGCCTGGACCAGGTCGTCAAGGTGACGCGCAATCGTCAGACCGGGATGTGGAATTGGGACAGGATCCGGCTTGCTCCGACCATGACCCGCGAGGAGGCCCACTTCTGGCTGGTGGCCATCGCTGAGGTCATCCGACGGGAGGTGCAACCCGGCTACTTCGTGCGGGAGCTCCGCACCAGGAGGAAGTCCTTCGATGGGACGCTCTCGGTCCAGGAGGCCGCCAAGCTCGTCCGCACCATCATCCCGGGCGGCGGCGCCGCCATGCTCGCCGTACTGGTGCATCTGCTCTCGCTCTCCGACCTGGTCGCGCTGATGCAAGAGAGACTGGGCCTGTATTATTACCAGATCCTCGCCATCGAGAACGCGGTGCTCGACGGCTTCCGGCGACGGGTCTTGCCCTATCTCTCCGAGGCGGAGTATCCGGCTATGCAGGACGACCTGCGGGCGAGGCTCGGCACCCCCGCGCTTCCACCGAGCTGTTCCACCCCCTTTCCTTTCGGGTCTTATCTGGCGGCCTTGCTCGGCCTTCACACGGAGGTCGGGCGCCTCCTCCGGAGCATTCCGGACCACCACTATGTCGGCGTATGCCGGGACGACATGCAGCGCCCACAGCGACTCGTTTTCGGGCTTGGCGACCCGCAATCGGTCGTGTCGGAAATGCGGCGGTTGAAGCTGACCCTGATTACTCCCGATGACATCCGGGGCTGGATCGCGCACACCGAGGACTCGGCGCTCGATGATGTCCGGGACAGTATTCTGACCATCAACAAGAAGGAGGATTGCGCGGCCCTCATCGAGGTTCTCGCGAGGGTCGTCTCGCCCCGGACCGCTGCGCCGATGCTCGAGCTGATGCTGGCCTCGAAGGCCCCCAGGCCGGCACGCGACTGGCTCGAGGTCCGGGTCGGACACGCCGTCACCAGCCTGATCCCCATCGCCGCCGGCAAGGGAAAGCTGGCCGATGCCGCCATGGAATACCTCCGCGATCAGAAGCGGCGAGGCCATGAGGCGTTCCTCCGCGACTGTCTCGCGTCCGCTCCGCCCGACGTGGCCGAGAAGGTCCGCCGCGAGGTGCTGGATCGCGCCGAGGTCTTCATCCCGGCCTTTGATCCGGAGACGACCCCTGAATGGCTGCGGTCGGCCCTCGACGGCGCGGCGAAGCTCTCCGGCCCCTCATGGGTCGGGCCGGGCGAGCTGCCCACGATCCTCGTCGGCGACCGCGCGCTGAGCGAGCCGCAGGTCGATCGGCTGCTCGGTGCGCTGGGCAAGAGCACGCTCGGCGCTCCGCATCCCCTCGTGGCCGCCATCCGGGCCAATGCCGACCGCCGGTCGCTCGACGCCTTCGCCTGGGCCCTCTTCGAGCGATGGCTGGCCGAAGGCACGCCCTCGAAGCAGAAATGGGCCATGGGCGCTCTGGGGCTGCTCGGGTCCGACGGAGCCGCCCTGAAATTGACTACCAAGGTCCGGGCCTGGCCCGGCGAGAGCCAGCACCAACGCGCCATCTTCGGCCTGGAATGCCTGCGTGCGATCGGCTCCGACGTTGCGCTGATGCAGCTCAGCGGCATCGCCCAGAAGCTACCGTTCAAGGGGCTCAAGTCCAGGGCCGCCGCGATGATGGGGGCGATCGCCAAGGACCGCGGCCTCTCCCGCACCGAGCTGGAGGACCGGATCGTCCCCGACTGCGAGCTGGACGAGCGCGGGGGCCGGCTCTTCGACTTCGGGCCGCGGCAGTTCCGGTTCGTCCTCGGGAACGAGATGAAGCCGATGATCCGCGACGGGGCCGGCAAGCTCAAGGACGACCTGCCCAAGCCCGGCGTCAAGGATGATGCGACCAAGGGCGCCGCCGCGGTCGAGGACTGGAAGCGGCTCAAGAAGCAGGTCCGCGAGGTGGCCAAGATTCAGGCCGAGCGGCTGGAGCAGGCGATGGTCACGGGCCGTCGCTGGAATCCGGCCGACTTCGAATCCCTGCTCGTCCGACACCCCCTGATGATCAACCTCGTCCGGCTCGTGCTCTGGGGCGGTTACGACGAGAAGGGACAACTCGTCTCCACGTTTCGGGTCACCGAAGAGCGGGACTACGCCGACGTCGAGGAATCGCGCTATCGGCTGGACGGGATCGCCGGGGTGGGGATCGTCCACCCGTTGCACCTGACCGACGAGCAGCGCTCGGCCTGGGGCGAGATCTTCGGCGATTACGAGATCATCCCGCCGTTCCCGCAGCTCGGCCGCACGGTGCACCGGCTCGAGCCCGGCCAGGAGACGGACAAGGACCTGGTGAAGGGTCGGACGATCGAGGTGCCGGCGGTGACGTTGGTGGGCATCCTCGAGCGCCACGGCTGGAACCGTGGCATTCCGGAGGACGCCGGGATCTTCTCCGAGCACTCCAAGCCGTTCGTGGGTGCCAACGTGACGGCCGTGATCCAGTACCCCGGCATCCCGGTCGGTTACATGCTCGATTGGGACGATCAAAAATTGGTGAAATGCTTCTTCGTTCCGGGAATCTATGTGCCGGAGAGCTACCGCGGGCATCGGGAGGTCCTGCGCGCTGGGCGCCGTGGATCCGGTGGTTATCAGTGAGGTGCTGGGGACGCTGGGCGTGCTGGCTTCGAAGGGGAAATGATGTGCCCGGCCGGAGGCACCAGCCGCTTCCCAGCTTGTCTTCGTCGCGTTACTCTGTGTTGGGTGTTCAGGCATCCCGAATCGTCATCTCTCGACGTCACAGAGGCTGAACATGAGTCGGCGCGAGTTCCATCTCATCGAGGGCACATCGCGGAAGTTCTGGTCGATCGATCTCGACGATACGGCGCACACGGTCGAGTTCGGTCGGATCGGCACGTCAGGTCAAAAACAGCGCAAGGATTTCGCGACTGCAATCGAGGCGAAGGCCTCGCATGACAAACTGATTGCCGAGAAGCTCAAGAAGGGCTACGTGGAGACCACGGGCGACGTACGCGATGGAGCCGTCGTCCTCGGACACGACCGCACCCAATCCGGCGAGCGCGAAGGCGATCGCACCCAATGCCCAAGCGGACGCCGGCACCACGCCGGAACCCGTCGCGATACCTTGTGCGATCGACCTCGAGCCCGAGGACTGGTTCTGGGCAACCTGGCGGCCGCGCGTGCCCCTGCCGCGGCCCGAGCCGACACCCTTTGACTTCGAGGAGTGCCTGGGGCGATTCATGGATCTGGCGCCGAATTCGCCCGGGCCCACGGGGAACAACTGGCCCTGGAATTGGAAATGGAATCGGCTCCGGATCCCTTGCATCATGACGTACGAGGAGGCCCATTTCTGGTTTGTGGCCCTTACGGAAGCCAGCAGCCAGAAGATCAGTCCGGTGAAGTTCGCCAGGACAACTCTGCGGGAACGGCGTGGCGAGTTCGGCAAGTCCATCGCACTCGAGGATGCCGTCAAGCAGATCGCCGCTGCGAGCGATGTCCCCAACCTTTTCCGCGCGGTCCTGGTCAATCTCTTCTCCCTCCGTGATTGGATCACGCTGGCGCGGGAATCGCAGAACCTGGATCGGAACACGCGCGTTGCGCTCGGCTACGCCTTCCTCGATGGGTTTCGTTTGTGTGTCTTGCCGTATCTCACGGACGAGGAGTACGGCGGCCTGCGGCACGACCTCGAGACGATGCCCGAAATGTCCTGGCTCCCGCCGAACCACCTGGCACCGTTCCCGTTCAGGGTCCACCTCGGCGCCGCGCTCGGGCTTCACGAGCAGACCGCTCGCATCGTCGGCAGCATCCCCAACGATCGTTATCGCAGCGATGACGATAAGGATCGCGATGATCCTCAGCGCCCGCAGCTCCTCGTCTTGGGGCTCGGCGACCCGCGGTCGGTCCAATTGGAGATGCGGCGGCTCGGGCTGGTCCTCACCACGACCGACCACATCCGCGGCTGGCTGGCCCACACCGAGGACTCCGCACTCGATTACGTCCGCGACGGCATCCGCACCCTGACGGACAAGGTCGAGTGCGCAGCCGCCCTCAAGGTCCTGGCGCTGGTCAAATCGCCCAAGGCCGCGCCGCTCATGCTCGAGTTGCTGATGTCCTCGAAGGCGCCCGCGGTCGCCCGCCGCTGGCTCGACGAAAACCCCAGCCACGCCATCCCGGCCCTCATCCCCGTCGCGGAGGGCAAGGGCAAGCTGGCCGACGCCGCCCGCGACTACCTCCGCTCCCAGGAGCGAAAGGAGGAGGAGGGATCCTACCGCAGGCGCCCGGATCGGCTTCCCCCAAGATTGCGGAAGGGGGCCGGCGCGAGGTCATCGAGCGCGGCGAGGAAGCCCTCCCCGTACTGGACGACCAGACCACTCCGAGCTGGCTGCGATCGGCGCTGGACGGCCCGACGAAGGTCGAGCCGCCCCGCTGGGTCGGGCCGGAGCACTTGCCGCCGATCGTCGTCGACGGACGGAAGCTCGACGCGGGGCAGACCCGGGCCGTGCTGGCCGCTCTCGCCAGGAGCACACTCGATTTACCCCAGCCGCTCGTGGCCGCGTTGAAGGCCCATGCCGATCGCCGATCGCTCGACGCCTTCGCCTGGGCCTTGTTCGAGCGATGGCTGCTCGAAGGCACGCCGCCGAAAGAGAAGTGGGCCATGGGCGCCGTCGGCCTGCTCGGCTCCGACACCGCGGCCTTGAAGCTGGCGCCGATGATCCGCGTCTGGCCGGGTGCGAGCCAGCATCCGCGCGCCGTATTCGGGCTGGAGTGCCTGCGGGCGATCGGGTCCGACGCCGCATTGATGCAGCTCAGCGGGATCGCGCAGAAGCTGCCGTTCAAAGGGCTCAAGGCCAAGGCCGCCGAGATGATGGAGGCGATCGCCCAGGATCGCGGCCTCTCCCGCGCCGAGCTGGAGGATCGCGTCGTCCCCGATTGTGAACTCGACGAGCGCGGCAGCCGCGTCTTCGACTTCGGTCCACGCCAGTTCCGGTTTGCCCTCGGAGCGGAGCTGAAGCCGATGGTCCGCGATGAGGCCGGTAAGCTCAAGGACGACCTGCCCAAGCCCGGCACCAAGGACGACGCGGCCAGGGCCGCTGCCGCCGTCGAGGGCTGGAAGCAGCTCAAGAAGCAGGTGCGCGAGGTGGCCAAGGTTCAGGCCGAGCGGCTGGAGCAGGCCATGGTCACCGGACGACGCTGGAGCCCGGCCGACTTCGAATCCCTGCTAGTCCGGCATCCTCTGATGATCAACCTCGTCCGACTTCTTCTCTGGGGCGGCTATGATGAGAAGGGCCGCCTCGTCTCGACCTTCCGCGTCTCCGAGGAGCGCGACTACGCCGACGTGAAGGAAGCGAGCTATCGGCTGGACGGGATCGCCAAGGTTGGTATCGTCCACCCCCTGCACCTGACCGACGAACATCGCTCGGCCTGGGGCGAGATCTTCGGCGATTATGAGATCATCCCGCCGTTCCCGCAGCTCGGGCGCACGGTGCATGGACTCGAGCCCGAGGAGCGTAATGCCACGGAGGTCTTGCGGTATAAAGGGATCAAGGTCCCGGCGCTGACCCTCGTCGGCATCCTCGAGCGGAACGGCTGGACTCGTGGCATGCCCGCGGAGGGCGGTTGGTTCGATGAGCACTCCAAGCCGTTCGAGGGAGCGAACGTCACGGCCGTGATCCGGTACGACGGCTTGCCGATCGGCTACAAGGAAGGCTGGAAGGACCAGGAAGTGAGTTGGTGTTGCTTCGTACCGGGGATCTACGTCCCGACGGACTGGTATCCCAAGCACGAGATCCGTGTCCCGCTCCGCGAGGTCGCCCCGGTCGTCATCAGCGAGGTGATGGCCACGTTGAACGAGATCGCATCGAAGGGGAAATAACGCGCATGGCCCGAGTGAAGAATCCCAAGACCCCAGCTTCCAGCCCCGTGGCCTCAGCCGACCTCGACGCGATCCAGCGCCCGTCGGCCGAGGTCCTCTACGCCGACGAGCTCGAGCGCCTCGCGCGCGACGACGTCGGCGCGCCCCGGCCCCAGGGCTGGCGGCTCACGCCCCGCTCCGTGCTGACCTTCGTGCTGGGCGACGAGGCGAAGGGGATCGCTCCCAAATTCGTCGGCCGGCGCGCCTTCCTGGAGCGCTGTGTTGTCGCGCTGGCGACCAATCGCGGCTTGATGCTGATCGGCGAGCCCGGCACGGCCAAGAGCTACCTCAGCGAGCTGCTGGCCGCCGCCATCAGCCGCGACTCGACCTTGACCATCCAGGGGAGGCGCGGGGACCACCGAGGATAACATCAAGTATTCGTGGAATTATGCCTTGCTCCTGGCCGAGGGGCCGAGCGAGGCGTCGCTCGTCCCGGCGCCGTTGTATCGCGGGATGAGCGAGGGCAAAGTCGTCCGGTTCGAGGAGATCACGCGCTGCCCGCTGGAGATCCAGGACGTGCTCCTGTCGATCCTGAGCGACCGCGTGATGAGCATCCCGGAATTGGGCGGTCCCGGCCGGACGCTCTACGCCCGCGCGGGCTTCAACGTGGTCGCCACGGCCAACACGCGCGACCGGGGCATCAACGAGATGAGCGCGGCCCTGAAGCGGCGGTTCAACTTCGAGACGGTCCACCCGATCGCCGACCTGGCCGAGGAGATGGCCCTGGTGCAGCGCGAGTCGGACCGGCTGCTCCACCGCGCCGAGGTGCCGGTCTCGCTCCGGCCCGAGATCACCGAATTGCTAGTCACGACGTTCCGCGAGCTCCGCTCCGGCAAGACGGCCACCGGCAGCGCGCTCGAGCCGTTGACGACCGCCCTGAGCACCGCCGAGGCCGTCTCGGCCGGGTTCGCCGCGGGGCTCCATGCGTACTACTATGGTCAGGGCGAGGTCGAGCCGGGGCATCTGGTCCAGCACCTCGTCGGCTCGGCGCTGAAGGACGCGCCCGACGATCTGAAGAAGCTCCGCCACTACTTCAACCACGTCGTCAAGGGGCGGCCCGGCGCCGCGTGGAAGGCGTACTATGAAGCCCGGAGCCACCTGCCTTGAGCGCCACCGTCCCACCGCCAGGATCGACATCGGCGACCGGGTCGTGTTCTTTCCCGTCCGGCATCATAGCCCGCTGTGCGCGCGGCTGGTCGTCGAGCTGGCCGAGCGGATGCGGCCCGATGCGGTGCTGATCGAAGGCCCCTCCGACTACAACGACCGGCTGGATGAGCTGTACCTGGGCCATCATCTGCCGATCGCGATCTACAGCTACGTGCGGCTCGCCGACGGCTCGCGATGGGGAGCGTATTACCCGTTCTGCGTCTTCTCGCCGGAGTGGCAGGCGCTTCAGGTCGGGCGGAGGCTGGGCGCGACGGTGCGGTTCATCGACCTGCCGTGGGCCGAGGTCGCGGGCGACGACCGCCTGAGCCACCGCTACGCCGATGCCGAGATGCGCGGAGGTGCATATATCGCCATGCTCTGCCGTCGGCTCGGAGTCGACGACTTCGATGCGCTCTGGGATGAGATGTTCGAGGTCGAGCCGGCGATGAGCGTCGAGGAATACCTCCGCCGCGGTCACGCATTCTGCGAGCATATGCGCCGGCTCGACGACGAGACGAGGTCGGTCGACCGGCGTCGGGAGGCGTTCATGGCCGCGGAGATCCGCCGGGCGATGGGGGAGCACCGGGGCCGGTTGCTCGTCGTGACGGGCGGTTTCCACAGCTCGGCGCTTCGGGCGCTCCTGGACGAACCCGGAGCTGACGATGAGAGTCCCCCTGCGGCACCTGTCGCCGAGATGACGGAGCGCGGGCTGGCGTTGACGCCGTACTCGTACGAGCGGCTCGACGGCCTGAAGGGATACGAGGCAGGCATGCCGAACCCGGGGTTCTACCACCAGGCGTGGGAGGACGGGCGCGCGGGGCTGTCGCAGACGCATCGTCGGCTGCTGGCGCGCGTGGCCAAGGTCTTGCGCGACCGCGGGCAGCCGATCAGCGCGGCCGACCTGATCGCCGCCCAGGCGACCGCCCGGGGGCTGGCGGCACTCCGGGGCCACGCCGCCGTCTGGCGGCGCGACCTGGTCGACGGCATCGCCGCGGCGCTGGTCAAGGACGAATCGATCCAGGGCGAGGTTCACCCGCTGCTCGACGCCGTGCACGAGGTCTTCCGCGGCGGCGAGCGCGGACGCCTGGCGGAAGGGACGGCGTTGCCGCCCCTGGTTCACGACCTCAAGGGCCGGCTCGCCGAGAACGGCTGGGAGCCCGACAACCGGCCCCGCGAGTTCGAGCTCGACCTCGACGCGGAGGCCGACCGCTCGAAGAGTCGCCTGTTGCATCAAATCGCCCTGCTCCGGATCGCCGGGTTCAGCCGGCTGGGCGGGACCGACTTCGCTCGTCGCGAGGACCTGGTCCGGTGCTGGGAGCGCTGGCGGATCGCCTGGTCGCCCGACCTGGAAGCGACCGCCATCGAGGCGGCGCGGTATGGCCCGACGCTCGCCGAGGCTGCGGCCGCACGGTTACTCGAGTCGGCCGCGCGGATCGAGCGCGATGCGGCCGCCGCGGCGCGGCTCCTCCTCGACGCGGTGCTCGCCGGGCTGGCGTCCGTCGCCGGCGAGCTGCAAGGCCGGCTCGCCATCCTCATCCGCCAGGATGGGGATTTCCTGGCGGTGACCGGTGCGCTGGGCCACCTGCTCTATCTCTACCGCCACGATGCGACGCTCGGTAGCCGCGGGCGCCCGGACGTTGCCTCACTGCTGGTCGAGGCATTCGCGCGCGGGTTGTGGCTCCTCGAGGGCCTGGGGCAGCTCGGCGGACACGATGCCGAGCTGATCGAAGGCGTCCGCTCGCTGCTGCACACGTTCGAGCAATGCGCCGCGGAGAGCCGCCTCGATCGCGCCGAGTTCCTCGATGTCCTCGGACGCGTCGGCGACGAACCGGGCCAGACGCCGGTTGTTCGGGGCGCGGCCTACGGCGCCTTGTGGACCCTGGGCGCGGCCGACCCCGATCGCGTCCGCGCCGAGTTGAAACTCTTTGCCGACCCCGGCAAGCTCGGGGACTTCCTCGCCGGTCTATTCGGCCTGGCGCGCGAGGCCGTCCAGCGGCAGATCGGCCTGATCCTCGGCATCGACGAGCTGATCGCCGCGTATTCCGCCGAATCGTTCCTGGAAGCCCTGCCCGCGCTCCGGCTGGCCTTCACGTATTTCACACCACGAGAGAAACATCACATGGCGCTGACCTTGCTCCAGGCGCTGGGGATCAAGCCGGAGGAATCATCGATGGCCGCGCTCGAGGTCAGTCCCGAGGTCGCCGCGCGGGCGATGGCGTTCGAGGCCCGGCTGTTCCAGGCCGCCCATCGATTCGGCATTCGGGGGGGACGCTCATGAGCGACGAATCGCGCGAACGGCTGGTCCGCTGGCGGCTGGTCCTCGGCCAGGGCGCGGAGGATGCACTCGGATGCCCGCTCGACGGCGCCGCCGCCGAACAGGAGCGAGCCCTCGGCTATCTCTACGATCGCGAGTATGGCGCCGGGCGGAACGTCCGCGGCGGCACCGGGCACGGCGGCGGACTCGGCGAGTCCCAGCTCACCGTCCCCGAGTGGATCAACGCCGTCCATACCCTGTTCCCCAAGAAGACCATCGAGCGGATCGAGAAAGACGCGCTCGAACGGTATCAGCTCGAGGAGATGGTCACGAACCCCGAACTGCTCCGCCGCGCCCGGCCCAGCATGACGCTGCTCAAGGCCGTGCTGCACACCAAACACCTGATGAATCAGCAGGTGCTCGCCCTGGCGCACGACCACGTCCGCAAGGTCGTCGAGGAGCTGATGGAGAAGCTCGCGCGGCCGGTCCAATCGGCGTTCCTCGGCGCCGTCAACCGTCAGCGTCGTACCCGGCTCAAGGTCGCCAAGAACTTCGACGCCCGGACGACCATCCGCCGCAACCTGGGCCATTACGACCCGAAGGCAAAACGGCTCACCATCGAGACTCCGTTCTTCTTCTCGCGCATCCACCGCCAGGCCGACAAGTGGCAGGTGATCATCCTGGTCAACGAATCCGGCAGCATGGCCAACAGCGTGATCCATGCGGCCGTCACCGCGGCGATCTTCTTCGGCATCAAAACGCTTCGGACACACCTCTGTCTGTTCGACACCAACATCGTCGATGTGACCGATCAATGTAACGATCCCGTGGAGACGATCATGAAAGTGCAACTCGGGGGCGGGACGGACATCGGCAGTGCGCTGGCTTATGCCGCCCGCCTGGTTGAATATCCCCGGCGGACGATCGTCGTGCTGATCACCGACTTCTACGAAGGTGCCCCAGTCGATCGAGTGCTGAGCGTTGCCAAGGGACTGGTCGAGAGCGGCGTGACGTTGCTCGGCCTGGCGGCGCTCGACGAGCGCGCCGAGCCGAACTACGATAAGGCCACCGCCCAGCGGCTTGTCGCGCTGGGCGCCCATGTCGCAGCCATGACTCCCGGCGAGCTGGCCGAATGGGTGGCACAGAAGGTCCGATGATCGGTCCCGAAATAGCCGGAACCAAGAATTCGCTGATTATCATGCAGTGTGCTGAGAATGTCAATCAGCGTCTCACGCTATCGGGTCACGCACAACCAATTAACTCGAAATCACCACAACGATGGTGATTCTTGGCATCATGGCTAACATTTCGCGCCGCGGGCGCCGCGGATCGAATGCAAGATGCGGCGGGATGAAGCCTGGTCGCCGGGTCGGTCCCGCGAGACGATGAGTCGGTCCTCTTCCAGCCGTTCGGGGTGGCCCTCGACGGTCGCACCGGGCTGGATTACGATCGAGCCTTGACGCATTGAGGAAACAGCCGCGGCGTGGTGCTCGCGTGGCACCCGGATGACCGATGTCTCGACCCGACCTGATGGCGCTGTCGCCGGACGACCTGGCGGTCCTGTCCAACCGGGGGACGGTCAAGCGCGCCGTGCGGGAGCTGGAATCGGGCGAGGTGACCGGCGAGCTGGATGAAGCGGCCGACGGGGCGTTGACGGCGCGGTGGTCGGACGGCGTGGAATGCCGGCTGCCGCCGGGCAAGGTGATCGCCGACGGCCGATGCACCTGCGCGGCGACCGAGCTCTGCCGGCACCTGGTCCGCACGGTGCTGGCCTATCAGCGAAGGGCGGCGAGTTCCGCGGCCGACGCGGGAGGAGGGGCCGGGATCCCCTCGGGCCCAGCCGAGCCGTGGGACCCGGGTCGGATCACCGACGAGGCCCTGGCCGCCGCCTTCAAGCCGGCCGTGCTGACCAAGGCGCGGGGCGAGTACCAGCAGGGCCTGCTCGTCGAGCTGGTCCGCGGGGCCAAGCCGAGCGCGCGGTTCCACGTCCCGCCTCACACCGTGCGGTTCCTCGTGCCGGGCGACCTGCGCTATACCCATTGCGACTGTGCCGAGCCGGCGCCCTGCCGGCACGTCCCGCCGGCCGTCTGGGCGTTCCGGATGCTCGAGCCCTCCGCGACGGCGGGGCTGGTCTCGACCCAGCAATCGGCCCTGCCGATCCCCACCGCGCTGCTCGACGACCTGGAAGGGACGCTCCAGGAATGGCTCGAGCACGGGATCTCGGGAGCCCCGCCCGCCTGGGGCGACCGGCTGGCCCGGCTGGAAGCGCGCTGCCGGTCTGAAGACCTGATCTGGCCGGCGGAGCTGATCGGGGACCTTGTGCGCGACTTCGAGCGCTACCGGGCACACGACGCCCTGTTCGATTCGAGCCGGACCGCCGAGCTGATCGGGGAGCTGGTGATTCGCTCGGACGCGATCCGGAACGACACGAAGACCGTGCCACAGCTCTTGATCCGTGGGACCCGGTCCGACCAGCCGGTGGAGATCGATCGGGCACGTTATGTCGGGCTGGGCTGCGGGGCACGCGTGACCCGACGGGCCGTGGAGTTGTTGGCCTATCTGCAAGACGTCAACACCGGGACCATCGTCGTGGCCGGACGCGAGTTCGCCGATCCCGCGGAAGGCGCGATCGAACCCCCGCGCGACTTCGCGAAGTTGGCTCAGACTGTGGTCGTCAAGGGGACCTCAATGGCAACCCTGGCCGCGGGCCAGTTGCTGATCCAGGGGGCAAAGCGGTCGCCGAGCCATCGCCTGGTGATCGGCCGGGCCCGGGCGGCCGTCAACCCGCAGGCGTTCACCTGGGAGCAGCTCCGCGCCCCGGTCCTGGCCGAGGACTTCGACGAGCTCCGCACCGGCTCGGGGTCTTGCCTCCGTCCTCGCTTCGACCGCGTCGCGTGGCCGAGGACTTCCATGTCGTCGCGGTCGCCGCGGTGAAGGAGTTCGGATTCGACACCGCCGCGCAGGTCGTCCGGGCCGCCGTCCTCGACGCGCGCGGAGGGATCGCCCTGCTGGAGCATCCCTACCACAGCCGAGGCCGGGACGGGGTCGAGGCGCTCCTCGCCCGGCTGGCAAAAGGCCCCTCGGAATCGCTCCGCTTCGTCGCCGGACCGGCGCGATCGGGCCCGCATGGGCTTGCGATCGCGCCCACGGCGCTCGTGTTCCAGGACGGAGTCCTCCCGCGAGGTCCTCCAGCCCTGGATCGACCGCGCCCCGGGCGAGGCGGCAGTCGCCCGGTCCGCTCGCGGCATGACGGGTCACACGACCGACCCGATCGACGACTATCCGCGCCAGCTCCTGATCGCCCTGGGCGAGCTCCTCCTGGTGGGCCTCCAGCGGGCCGACGCCCACACCGCGCGGAGCTGGCGCGAGCTCGCGCGGTTCGGCGCGGCGATCGGCTTCGATCGACTCGCCCGACCCGTGGCCATGCTCGCCGACGCCCTCGAGCAGAAGAGCCAGACGCCCCGTTGGGAGATGCGACCCGCAGCGCGGATTACGCTCGAGCTGGCGGCACTCGCCCGGCTGGCCCTGGACGTGGGCCGTTAAGGAGAAAACCCGTGCCAGGAACCTGTCTTGAGACTTCGCTCGGGAAGGTTAATGAAGCCTCGGAAAGGCTCCCGCTCCCTTTTCACGCTGCTGACCTTTTTTCATCCGCCGTCCGTCAACACGCACACTATTCCGCTTCGATAATATCTTGAACGAGAGGTGACGTTTTCATGGCCGTCACCGTTCCTAGCACCTGGCTCATGAGAGCTTGTGGAAGATCTTCTACCACTTCGTAGGGTGTGCGGGATGAGTACCTGGCGTACCAGTAATCGATGGTAGGCTGGTCGGTTGCGTTTCCAGTGGCCGCGGCAACGATTTCCGCCGCATGGCGTCGGGTCACGGCCGATAGCTTCCTGCGCTCACCGACTGAGGTCATGTCGGTAGGGTTACACGAATCAGCAAGGATAATGTCATGCGTATGGAGCGTAATCATGCACGCGAGCACCGATTCCTCGGCCGGAGGCAGATGGGTCAGTACGTTGCGTGCGATGTTCACGTAGACTTCATTCCGGGTCATGACACACTCCTTATCAAGGCGGAGGGATCGTGACGGGATTCGGTTGGTAGTTTGCCGCGTTACGCAAAGCCCCTGCCTCGAACCCAGAAACCCGACGTCGATACTCAGGTCCTTACCTCGTTTGAAAAGAGGAAGGTCAGCCGTAGCAAGCGCCTCGCCCCTGATCAGGGCTTCTGCGGCAATCCGAGCATCGCCGTCGCGTAGGGCACACCCGTCTCTGGGAAAGCCCGTTGGAGACGAACCGCCAACCTGCGGACTTCCCCTTGCGGGATATTGAGAGCCAGCGTGATTCCATAAGTCTTCTGCAAGCTCCTGAAGGCGCCCGGGCTTGGCCTTCTTGCAAGGAACTCCCGAAGGGCTTGCTGACTGGCACTCAACCCCGACGATTGATTTGATTTTAGATATGCTACAGCAGTAACATGATTGACGTTGTTTGGGTCTGATGCAGCAATCAAATTGCTGGAATCCAAGATTGGATCAATCTTCACCCCTCTCAGCGTTCTCACGCCGCTCCACGCACCGCGCTCCAGATTCCAGAGGCTCACGGGAAGATCAGCCAACGATAATATGTTAGCCGCCTGCATGCCATAATGCAAGACTCAATCTCCCTCCGTCGACCACGCCAGCACGACGGTCGTTGACATAAAGCCGCGCATCTCTTACGCTTGTAATTGGATCGTGGGGTCTCTGAATTCACGGTCTCTCCCGGAGCTGAGGAGTGTGCGATGACGTCGTCTTCCACCGAGCCGCTTCCCTGCCGCGCCTTCACGCTGATCGAGCTCCTGGTCGTCATCGCCATCATCGGCCTGCTGATTGCCCTGCTCTTGCCGGCGGTGCAGGCCGCGCGCGAGGCGGCGCGGCGATCGCAGTGCGTGAACAACCTCAAACAGCTCGGACTCGCGACCCAGGGTTACATCGACGTCCACGGCGCGCTACCGCCCGCGGCGGCCACGGGCCCCGAATGGTCGAATAACTTCAGCATGAAGGCGCGGATCCTCCCGTACCTGGATCAGGCCGTGCTATTCAATTCGATGAACATGTCGTTTTTCCAGCTCTCGGACCCGAACGCGACCAACCTGACGACGATGGTGAGCACGTTCCTCTGCACGTCGGATGGGAACGTGCCGTGCGGGATGTATGCGGTCGGCGGGGCCGGACCGCGGCAGATCGGCTATACCAGCTATCCCAACAACCTGGGCACGACGCCCGCCAACAACGGCGGCGGATACGATGGCCCGGCCTACTTCATGGGAGCCGACGCCTCGGCCAGTCTGGCCCCGCTCGCGATGACCGTCACCCTGGCGGACATCACCGATGGGACGTCCAGCACCGTCCTCTGGAGCGAGATGGTCCGGGGGAAGAACGGGACCACGATTCCCGGTCCGAACCAGGTCTACCTCATGTCGATGCCGTCGCCGCCCACGATCGCGTATGTGCCACTCATCACCTATGAGACCGCGTGCGAGCAAGCGACGACGCTGGCCGGGTTCGACTACAAAGGCGAGATCTGGGGGACCGATTTCGCCTGCCAGGGGGGTGGCTACTCGCACATCATGACGCCGAATCGGAAAGCCTGTCTCTTTCAGGGCGAGACCCAGCCCGTGGAGTGGAAGACGGTGTGCGTCGGCGCCAGCTCATTCCATCCGGGCGGCGTGAACGCCGGCTTCCTCGACGGCTCGGTCCGCTTCATCAAGGAGAGCGTCAGCCCGCAGACCTGGTGGGCCATCGCGACCAAGGCCGGCGGCGAGGTGATCGACGCTGGGAGCTTGTAATCCGACGAGGGCGTCTCGAGCACCCTCTTACCCCATGTATCATGGAACTCACCAGGGACCATACCTGGGCCCGGCGCCGACCAGTCGAAGGAACCACTTGGAAACGTTCACGGACGGATCGAGGCGTCAGGCCGATAGGGAGCCGCACGACATGACCGAGAAGCAGACGAGTATCCACGCTACGGGCGCCTCCCCGGTCCACGGGTGTCGGGCGGACACCGACCACGATCGCGAACTGCCCGAGGTCAACCTCTTCAGCCCGCTGGCGATCCGCGGGGTGACGTTCCGGAATCGCGTGGTGATGTCGCCGATGTGCCAGTATTGCGCGACCGAGGGGCATGCCGACGACTGGCATCTGGTCCACCTGGGGAGTCGAGCGGTCGGCGGCGCGGCGCTGGTGGTGGTCGAGGCGACCGCGGTGACGCGCGACGGCCGGATCAGCCCGGGCGATCTGGGGATCTGGGACGACTCGCACATCGAGCCGCTGGCCCGGATCGCTCGGTTCGTGCACGGCCAGGGAGCGGTCGCGGGGATCCAACTGGCCCATGCCGGCCGCAAGGCCAGTTGCGAGGTGCCCTGGAAGGGCGGGGCGAGTCTCAAGACTCCCGAGCAGGGTGGCTGGACGGTCGTCGGCCCCAGCCCGGTCCCGTTCGCCGAGGGCGATCCGGTGCCGGTCGCGCTCGACGAGTCGGCGATCGACGCGGTCGTCGCCGCCTTCGAGGCCGGCGTCGACCGGGCGCTGGCCGCCGGGTTCCGCGTGATCGAGATCCACTCGGCCCACGGCTACCTGCTGCACGAATTCCTGTCGCCGCTGAGCAACCGCCGCATGGATCAGTACGGCGGCAGCCTGGAGAATCGGATGCGCTTGCTCCTGCGAGTGGCCGAGACGATCCGCCGGCGCATGCCTGAGGAGCTGCCACTGTTCGTGCGGATCTCGGCGACCGACTGGGCCGACGAGGGCTGGGACGCGGACCAATCGATCGTGCTGGCTGGACGACTCAAGGGCCTGGGGGTCGACCTGATCGACGTGTCGTCCGGGGGGCTGGTGCCCAAGGCACGGATCCCCGTCGGCAAGGGGTATCAAGTCCCCTTCGCGCGTCGGATCCGGGACGAGGCCGAGATCCCGACCGGGGCGGTGGGCCTGATTACCGAGCCCCACCATGCCAACGAGATCATCACCGGCGGCGAGGCCGACCTGGTCTTCCTGGCTCGGGAGCTGCTCCGCCAGCCGTACTGGACGCTGCGGGCGCAGCAAGAGTTGGGCGTCGAGCCGTGCTGGCCGACCCAGTATGGTTACGCGATCCGTCGTCGCGCCAGGTAGGGCCGGCTGCGCCGGCCGGGACGGACGTCGGATCAGGGACGCTTCTTCGGGCTGTCCTTCAGGAGCCCGAGCCGCACCAGGCTCTCGGCGGTGGCAACGATGGACTCCGCGTTCGAACGCGGCGCCCAGCCCAGCAGGCGCCTGGCCTTTTCGTTCGTGGCGTTCTTCCTCTTGCCGAGCTCGGGCAGGATCTGCTTCGCAGCCGGGTCACGCATCGCGGCGATGCGCACCAGCCAGTTGGGCAATTGCCAGGTCGGCACTCTCCTGGCCGACGCGCCCATGCGGTCCTTCAGGACCTTGGCGATGTCGCGTATCGACAGGAAATCGCCGGCGACGGCGAGGAAGCGTTCGCCCTTGGCGGCGGGATGCGTCATGGCGCGGATGTGCAGGTCGGCGACGTCGCGCACATCGACGGCTCCGAAATAGAGCCGCGGGCAGCCGGGCATGGCGCCGTCCATCAGGCGCTGCACCAGGAGGATCGACGTCGAATAGTCGGGCCCCAGCACCGGGCCGAAGACGCCCACCGGATTGACGACGGAAAGCTCGAGATCGCCGCCTTCCTTGGCGATGAAATCCCAGGCCGCGCGTTCGGACAACGTCTTCGATTTCACGTAGGGTAGCACATCGTCACCGTTGGGGTCCGTCCAGCTCGTCTCATCGAACGGCGCTTTCTGCGGCTCCTGGCCATAGCCGATCGCCGCGAACGAGGAGGTCAGCACCACGCGCTTGACGCCGGCGTCGCGCGCGGCGCGCAGTACGCGGAGCGCGCCTTCGCGCGCGGGCACGATCAGCTCATCCTCGTTCTTGGGGATGTTCGGGGGAAAAGGCGACGCTACGTGCAGCACGTACTCGCAGCCGGCGACGGCTTCCGACCAGCCCGCGTCGTCTTCGAGATCGGCGGCGATGAAGGACAAGCGATCGCCCGGCTCGGCGCCGCCTTCCTTCAGCATGGCGCGCACGCTGCCCTCGCGCTTCAGGCTCCGTACCGTCGTGCGCACCCGATGGCCCGCGGCCAGGAGCTGCAGGATGGAATGGCTGCCGATGAAACCCGACCCGCCCGTAACCAGTATTGTGCTCATCGCCGCCTTCTCGAGGAATACCTGGGCCCTGGGATCGCAGACGAGCCGGCCGCACGGCTCAACCTCCCTTCCACGGCCTACTCGCGGCGGTCAGGGCGATCGGAGGCTCATCGGAGCGGGAGCTCGCGCCGGCCCTTGCGTTCCGTGAAATAAGTAAAGACTTCCTGGATATTGCTCGCGACGCTGCCGTCGAGCATCTCGGCAGGGTTTTCCGGGAAAGCGAACACGGCCTTCAATTCACGCTCGATGCGGCGACGTGTGTCGCCTGCTTTGAGCGATACCAGGGTCGACGGGGTAATCATCCTCTTGAGTTCGTCCAGGGGCTGACCTCGTTCGACCCCCCGCGCGATCTTCTCGGTGAGCTCCTCGACGTATCCGCGGAATTGCGCCAGCACGGACTTCCCTTCCTGGATTGACCCATGTCCCGGGATGACGTGATCGAACTCCAGGGCTTCGAGAGCCCGCAGAGTGGCGGGCCATTCATCGGGGAAGCCATCCCCCATGTAGGGGAGCAGACCGTGCATCAGGTCGCCGGTCGCGATCGCACGCTCCGAGGGGATGAAGGCGACGACGTCGCCCGCCGTGTGGGCCCGGCCGAGGAAGAGAAGATGGATCTCCCGGCCGCCGCGATGGATGACCAGCCGCCGGTCGAAGGTCATCGTTGGCAGGGTCACGCGCGGAGGCGTCATCTCCTTCTGGTACGCAATGAGGCCCTCGATGTGTGCCCTGAGGACGGCACGGTCGGACTCGACCTGGCTCGCCTCCAGCCTGGCGCGAAAGTCGGCGATCTGTCCGGGCAGGCTCTCGAGCGACTCCTTCAATCGAGGCAGACCGAACTTATCCAGCCATTCGCGCGTCTTCTCCGAGGAGATCATCTCGACCTGGGCGCCGAAGGCCTCGGGATACGCTTCGTTGCCCATGGCGTGGTCGCCGTGCAGATGGCTGTTGACCACGTACCTGACGGGGAGGTCGGTGATCTCGTCGCGGATCTGCCGGATCAGGGCCTTCGCGGCCGAAGGTTTCGAATGGGTGTCCACGACCAGAACGTGATCGCGATTGACGACGACCGCCGCGTTGCAGTTCAGCATGGCGGTGGGCCTGGCGATCGCTCCGTAGATTCCGTTTGCGACCTTCTTGAGGTCGAACAGCCTGGCTGAACCGGGGCCGGCCGGTGGAGCAGGATCGTCGTCGGCGAGTGCCCGGACGAGTGAACCCCAGGGCAAGACGCTCGCTGCCACGGTAAGCCCAGCGGTTTTCAATTGCCCCAGGACCTGGCGACGGGTGGGTTGAGAGGATTTGATGGCGTCGTGGGCCGTCGAGAGTTGCGATCGATTTGGCCGGCTATGATGATGGTGGCGATGGTCTTCTTGATGGGATGAAGAATCCGTCTGACACATGTCGCCCCTCGGAGTTGGAATCGGATCAGTCACCATCATCGTTCGGTTTCAATGCCGGATCATTCATACCCGGACGGTGCCTTCGCGACAACCTCCCTCCGCCCAGGAGACGCGCTCGAGCGGCCTGGACGAACGAGACGGCTCCCGGAAAGCCCGCTGCGTCGGCCGGAAAAGCTCGGGCGCGCGGCCTTGCTTTTCCGCGAGGGGGACTGCTATAACCCGTGGCCGACTCGGGGCACGAGAACGATGCGATTGGCGGGGGCCGGTGTGACATGACACGGTGGTTGACCTTGGTGCTAGGCCTGGCGTTGATCGCAATCGTCCTCGTGGACGCCTTCGAGGCGATGCTCCTTCCCCGGCGCGTCTCTCGCAGCATTCGCCTGTCGCGGCAGTTCTACCGATCGACCTGGCGGCCCTGGTCCGCCATCGGTCAGCGGTTGGGCCACGGCAAGCGTCGCGAGTGGTTTCTCAGCGTGTTCGGGCCGCTGTCGATGCTCGTGCTCTTGACGGTCTGGGCCGGCGGGTTGATCCTCGGGTTTGCCCTCTTGCACTGGTCGCTCGATACGCGGATGAGCCAATTGCGAGAGGGGTCGAGCCTGTTCGACGACTTATACTTGAGCGGGGTCACGTTCTTCACGCTCGGGTACGGGGACGTGATCCCGGTCAGCAAGCTCGGCCGGATCCTGGCCGTGGTCGAGACGGGGCTCGGGTTCGGGTTCCTTGCCGTGGTGATCAGTTACCTCCCCGTGCTCTACCAGGCATTCTCCCGGCGCGAGGTGATGATCTCTCTGCTCGACGCCCGCGCCGGCTCTCCCCCGACCGCCGCGCAGTTCCTGGTCAGGTCGGCCGCGGGCCGAGATCAGGACGGCCTGGCGCATCCTCGGCGAGTGTGAGCGATGGTCGGCCGAGCTGCTGGAGAGCCACCTCTCGTTCGCCGTGCTGGGCTACTACCGGTCGCAGCACGACAATCAGTCGTGGCTGGCCGCGGCCACGGCCATCCTCGACACATGCGCCCTCTTGATCGCAGCGGTCGAACGCGATGACGTCTACCAGGCGGGTCTGACTTTTGCCATGACTCGCCACGCGGTCGTCGACCTGGCCCAATCCTACAAGTCTCCTCCTCGCCCCCCGGACCACGACCGCCTCCCTGCCGACCGGCTCGGCCGGCTCCGCGACCTGCTGCGCTCGGCCGGGATCATGCCCCGCGAGGGCGCCGGCATCGACCGCAAGGTCGCCGACCTGCGGGCGATGTACGAGCCGTTCGTCGTCTCGCTCTCCGCGTTCTTCGTCCTGCCCATCCCCCCCTTCATTTCCGATGAGCCCCCGGTGGACAACTGGCAGACCAGCGCCTGGATGCGTAAAACCGTCGGGATCGCCTCGCTCGCCCCTGCCCAGCCGGACGACGACCATCTCGTCTGAATCTTCTCGACCCTTCGCCGTGCAGCAGCCAGGGGCTTGGCCGGAGTGGAGTTGCGGATTTCTATACGGGGATCCCTTTGCGAAAGATCGGCGACTCGATCCTTCGCGACGTGGGTCTATCGGCGCAGGGCGGCGTTGCCGTACGCTAGAGCGCCTAACTTTTGCATTGCGCACGCCCTGAGGCGCTGCGAATTCACCCCCCCGACCCCCCCCTTCGCAAGGGGGGGGGGACAGGAAACGGGCTTTTCCCGATCAATATCCCCCCTTTGCGAAGGGGGGGTTCGGGGGGGTTCTTCGGGAGCAGGCTTCACGTGTGGGCCACCCAACTGTGAGGCGCTCTAAATACAGGGCCGACATGGGTGGCTGAACACCGTACCGACGCGTGACGAGGGCGCGGAACGATGCGACCGACCGCTCGCGGCGACATCCGCCAGATCGAGGACCACCGCGATTACCTCCGGCTGCTCGTCCGGCTTCAGATCGGCCCACGCCTGCGCGAAGCTGGACGCCTCCGACGTCGTCCAGCAGGCGATACTGCAGGCCCACGAGAGGCAGGACCAGTTCCGGGGTCGGACCGAAGCTGAGTGGCTAGCCTGGCTCCGCGCCATCCTGGCGAACGCCCTGGCGGCCGCAGCCCGGCGGTTCGAGACCCAGGCGCGCGATCCCGGCCGGGAGCGATCCCTGGAGGCCGAGCTGGAGCGCTCCGCGTCCCGGCTGGAGGGCCTGCTCGCGGCCGACCAGACCTCCCCGAGCGAGCGGGCGGTTCGCGGCGAGGAGCTGCTACGGCTCGCCCAGGCGCTCGGCCGCCTGCCGGAGGACCAGCGGCATGTCGTGGAGCTGCACTACCTGAAGGGGCTTCCGGTGGCCGAAGTGGCGGAGAGGATCGGCCGCACGCGCCCGGCCGCGGTCGGCCTGCTCTTCCGCGGGCTGAAGCGGCTCCGCGAGCTGCTGCGCGACCTGGGGGAGTCGGACGATGGAACATGACCTCATCGACGACCCGGACCGCGAGGACCGGCGGAACCAGGTCCTCCTGGCGTATGTTGAGGCGCTCGAGGAGGGCCGCGAGCCCGACCGCGGCCGGCTCCTGGCGTCGCACCCCGACCTCCGGCCCGACCTGGAGGCGTTCCTCGCCGGTCACGACGAGGTGGCGCGGCTCACGGCGCCCCTTCGCGCCGGGAGGGTGGGCGATGCTCACGGGCTGATCGGGGCGTCTCGCGAGGAGACGGATGATATCCCTGCGGGCATCGGTGACCTGGGCGACTTTCGCCTCCTGCGCGAGGTGGGCCGGGGCGGGATGGGGGTCGTCTACGAGGCCGAGCAGATCTCGCTACGGCGGCGAGTCGCGCTGAAGGTCCTCCCGTTTGCCGCGGCCATCGATCCCCGTCGGCTCCAGCGCTTCAAGACCGAGGCCCTCGCGGCGGCCCACGTGCAGCACGAGAAGATCGTGCCGGTGCACGCGGTCGGCTGCGAGCGCGGCGTCCACTATTACGCCATGCAGTTCATCGAAGGACAGAGCCTCGCCGCACTCATTGGAGAGTTGCGGGGTCTTCGCGACGAGCGGCGTGACGATGCGGCCGTCACCGATGCGGCCATCGGACGCCCCGAGTCCCATTCGGGAGGGATGGCCACATCCGCCGCGACGACGATCTCGCGCGAGCGATCCGCGGACCGCCTCCGCTATTACGACCGCGTTGCCGGGCTAGGCCGACAGGCGGCGCTGGCGCTCGAACATGCCCACCAGGCGGGGATCGTGCATCGCGACGTCAAGCCGGGGAATCTGCTGCTGGACCTCCGCGGGCAGCTCTGGATCACCGACTTCGGCCTGGCCCAGGTCACCGGGGACGTCGGGCTCACGATCACGGGGGAGATGCTGGGCACCCTGCGCTACGCCAGTCCCGAGCAGGTCTTCGCCACGCGCGGGATCGTCGATCACCGCAGCGATGTCTATTCGCTCGGCGCCACGCTCTACGAGTTGCTCACGCTCCGGCCTCCCTTCGACGGGCGCGATCGCCACGCCCTGATCCGGCAGATCGCCGCCGACGAGCCCGCGTCCCCCCGTTCCCTGGAGCCGTCGATCCCCGCGGGTCTGGAGACCATCGTCCTGAAGGCGCTCCGCAAGGAGCCGGCCGAGCGGTACGCGACGGCGCAGGAGATGGCCGATGACCTCGAGCGGTTCCTCGCCCGCCGGCCGATCGTCGCTCGCCGGCCGACCCCTTCGGAGCGTTTGCGGTCCTGGTCGCGGCGGCACCCGACGATCGTCGGGTCCGGAATGGTGGCGTTGATCCTCCTTTCGGCCGCGTCCCTGGTCAGCACGGCCATCGTCCGCCGCGAGCAGGCGAAGACGCTCGCCGAGCAGAGGAAGACCGAAGCGGCCTACCTTCGCGAGCATCAGCGCGCGGAGGAGGCCGAGGCGCGGTTCCGCCTCGCTCGTCGGGCGGTCGACGAGCTGATCCGGGCCAGCGAGGAGGAGCTCGCGCACCGGCCGGGCATGGAGGGGCTCCGCAAGCGGCTCCTCGGTTCCGCGCTGGCGTACTACCGCGAGTTCATCGCCGAGCGGCGGAGCGACCCGGATGCACAGGCCGAGCTGCGCGACACCACGCGGCGGGTCGAGACCATCCTCGCCGACCTGGCGGTCCTCCGCGCCGCCGGGCAGCTTTATCTGCTCATCCAGCCGACCGCGCTGGACGATCTCCGGCTCGACGATCGCCAGCGGGTGCGGGTGGCCGAGCTCTCCGCCCGCGCCGGCGCGCGCTTCACGGACGCGTTCGGCGACCCTGCCCGCCTCCCCCCGCCGGCCGACCGCGCGCGGATCGCGCTGGAGCAGGCCCGCGCCAACGAGGCGGAGGTCGATGCGATCCTGACGCCCCCGCAACGCGTCCGGCTCCGCCAGATCGCCCTCCAGTCGGAGGGGCCGGCCGCCTTTCGGGAGCCGGAGGTCGTCGAGGCGCTGGGTTTGACGCTCGAACAGCGCGAGCAGATCCGCGCGATCGAGGAGGCGACCTTTTTCGGCCGGATCCGCGAGATGAAATCGGGAAAGCCCCTCGACGATGCCAGCAAGCCGGCCATGGAACGCATCCTCACCGCCGAGCAGGCCCGACGCTGGAACGAGCTGACTGGCGATCCGATCCGGGGCCCGCTGAGCGCCTTCCCTATCCCCTTCCGACCGCAGCGCGGCGCCACCCGAAGCGGGCGCCCCGCTGGCGGCATGACCGAACGCTAAGTCTTGCAGAGTCTTGCGGCTCGAGAGCGCTTCACGGTTGGGTTTCGCACGCGCCTCGTGCGCGGTGGCATCTCCGGCGGCCTTTTAGGCCGCCGAACACATCGGCTGTTACTGTGTGCAATCCATCTGTTAAGCGCTCTAACAAAGTATCGGGGGACGGAGCCCCTTCCTAAAGAAGCGCAACCCGCACGGACACCTCGGGCTTTTGGAGGAGCCGGCTCCGTCCGGCGATCCCGGTGCTTACCAGTCTTGGCCCATGAGCCTCTGTATTCTCCCAACGTCACGGCTTTCGACTCTTTCGACCCCACAGACCTGTCCATCCCGGGCCTGTTTGCTTAAAATTCAACAGTTGTGCGGTCACCGTGGGACCAGCCATGATCGACTTCGACCTGATCGCCTGGGATGACGAGGATGACCCACGGGGGAATGTCCAGCACATCGCGGCCAATGGGCTCACGATCGAGGAAGTCGAGCAGGTACTCTACGACCCAGCCAACCGGCCGACCACCAGCCGCTCCAGTGGCCGACCGGCCGTCTTTGGAGGGACCGCGACGGGCAAGGACATCCTCGTTGTCTACGAGATCTTGGAGACCGAACCGGTGGTCGTCATCCGGCCCATCACCGCCTACGAACCGACGCCCAATTGAAATCCCATGACTCGAGGAGGATGGCCATGCACCCCAGGACCCGCCGTGCCCTGGAAGCTCTGCCCCCGGAAAAGCGGCCTGCTGCGGAAGCCGCGATCGCCCGGTCCGACGCTTGGCGGGCCACACCCGAGGGCCGCGCGGAACAGGACGACGTCATCCGCAAGGTTCGTGAGGAGTTCCCGCCCTTGGCGATCGACCCAGAACTGGCCAAGGCGCTCTCGGCGCCTGCGCGGAACGCCAGCGCCTGGGGTTGAGCCTCTCTGACGTCTCGGAGCGCTCTGGCATTGACCGGGCGACACTCTCGAAGCTCGAAACAGGCAAGGTGCCCAATCCCACGGTCAGTACACTCCGTGCTCTGGCCCGAGCCCTAAACAAGCGGCTCTCCTGGGTGGTGAGCGATGAGCCTGCCGGCGCCGGCCGCTGAGGGACCGATCCGGCCAGGGGTCAGCTCTCGTCGGGGAAAAGTTGGTGTCGGAAAAGTCGGTGTCTGACACCGACCTGACACGCTGCGAAGTGATTTCCCGGATGCGTCGGTCGATCAGACCGATGCCGTCAAAGGAGAGAGCCAAGTCGCGTCCAGTCTCTTAGCTCGATCGACGTGCCGGGCTGTATCATGTCGACTACCATCTCTTCGTGCCCCAGGAGGAATGTCTATTGCCCCTTTTTTTCCCAGGGGCGTTCAGGTCTACTGGAGGTCATTCTCAAACGGCTAGCTCGCCGCGCCGGGCATAGTGGAACACAAGTGTCCCTCTCTACCCTGATGACTCGAAGACATTACAGGTCCGGTTACACACTCATCGAGGTGAGTTGCGGGGTCACGGCAAATGGCAACCGAAGCGCTTTGACCTCCTTGCGCATAGCGGCATATCGATGCACACGCATCGAGTCTCTTCCTTCGCCACCGCAGATGATCGAGAATTGCGCACTCAATTTGTACGATTTCGGATCAACGACGTCTCCGACCTCTGAAGGAGGGATCCATGACCGCTCGATCTCTTGGTCTTCGGTACGCGTTCAGGTCTCCGCTGATTGTCGGGGCGACTTTGCTACTGATGTACGCGGCAACTCACACGCCGGGCTCACAGCCGCGAAACGGAACGCGGACCGAACGTGCAAACTCGGGGAATGATCAAACCGGCTCGGGAAGTTCGTCTGTACGAGGTGCTGCGGGGACGACCCCAGATTTCGCTTGGCCGGCCAGTGTCAGTGCCGACAATCGTCGTTTCCTCGACCAGAAAGGCAATGTGTATCTGCTCAAGACCATGTCCTCGTGGGCGATGGCACAGAACTGCACCAACGCCGAAATCACCAGTGCTCTCGAAGGCTTGAAAGCGCTCGGTTTCAATGCCGTGACCGTCTCGCCGTTCGGGGTCCACATGAACGACAGCTTTGGCGACAGGTACAAGAACAAGGCCGGCCAACGTTTCTTTACCGGTGCACCGTATGCTTCGTCGTTCGGCCCGGCATGGTCCTCGATGGACTGGATCATGTCAGAAGCCACCAGGCTTCAATTGACCGTGGTGTTTTCATTGTTCATGAGCTGGGGCGATACCGGCACCGTTCCGGATTTGGCCAACGCTGGGACGACGAATGCCTATAACTTTGGAAAAGCTCTGGCGAGCCGCTATGCCGGTTATCCGAACATCGTCTGGCATGTGATGGGTGATTTTCGGTGGTCGTACAATCAAAGACCGGCGCGGGGACTCGATGCCATTTTCCATGGTATCAAAGATACAGAAGGGAGTACCCATAGGCTGATTATTGCCGAGCCGGCTAATGGCTCGACGTCGTTCAATCAATTCATATCGGAAGAAGGCGCCAAAGGTTATCAATGGTTCAAACAGAGCGCCAACACGGTTTACGACTACGGCAGCAATTCTGTCGAGCAGTTTGATCGAGTCTACGATGGAGCTGGGGCCACGACCTATCCGGTCGTCGATATTGAGCCGCCGTACGTCAACGCGCCGCATTACAAAGACCAGCAGAACCAGGAGCTGCGCGAACGCAACTATTCGACGTTCATCC
Organism: uncultured Planctomycetota bacterium; assembly: GCA_963845755.1. Taxonomy (GTDB): domain Bacteria; phylum Planctomycetota; class Planctomycetia; order Isosphaerales; family Isosphaeraceae; genus CAWJTV01. Next base: position 166,160 of record CAWJTV010000025.1, on the reverse strand, counting down.
GCGGTGGCGGCGGGATCAACTTTGGCCACGAAAAGTGGTGGCCGTTCGGCGTCACCGGGCTGTTTGATGGTGGGCCGGACTGGCTGAACGTCCTCGCCGAACCGCCGCAACGATGTGCCCAATACGCCTGGACACTTCTCGATACCTATGTCCAAGACAGGTCCTGGACGCGAGACAACGGAACATTCCTGAAGACCGGCCTCGGCAGCGGTGACGACAAGGCTGCATCGGGATACTCATCATCCGCAGGGGTCGTCTATTTCCCAACCCGTCGCGGAATAACGGTGGATACACGAGCGATCACCGGCGGGCGGCATGTCAGACTCCGCTGGTATGATCCGACGAACGGAACGTATACGGCAATATCGGCATCTGAGCCGAAGACCTCCAGCCGCTCGGTTTCATACCCACCTGCCCACCAAGACGGCTTTCATGATTGGGTTCTAGTGGTCGAGGGACTATGAGCGGGGGTGCTCAGACAGACTCACGGCTGTCGATCGACTTGCCCACGCCGAAACCGTCGCGGGCCTCGGACAGAAAAGCTCCGAGTGGCCATGAGGCGCTTTCGAAGTCCCGCATCATCGCCCACCGGGCGGCCAGCGGGTTGGGGGCCTGCTCGCCCAGCACGGCCAGCTACTGTGACGGCCCGCAGATCGGCCGTCCTCACGCCAGCGGCGCTCCCGGGGCGAGTTGGAATCAATCGAGGGCGACCACCGAGGATTCGACCCATCGCCGCGTCGGGGAGCCCGAGGTAACGGCGTTGACGTCCTCGTAGCCGGCAGGGACGCCCATCATCCGGCAGTCGGTGGGCGCTCGTGCCGGGCCACCGTCGTCGACGACCTACGGGTCGAGGAGGCCGGCGCTGTAGAGGGTACTCTCGAAGTAGGAGCGATACTCGTATTCGCTCGCCTGCTGCACATAAACTCTGGTGCCATTCGGGAGAACCTCGATCGACTGCCCGACCGGATCGCTGGCCGGCCCGAGACCCCCGGACGTGAAGGCCAGGTTGCCGTTGGGGAGCAGCTCCGCGCTCCCGAGGAAGAACGAGTAGTTGCCCAGGTCGGCATTCACCACCAGCGTCGCCGTCATGTTCTGCTCGTTGAGGATCCATTCCTGCCCGCGGCTGTCCCCCCCACCGTCCGTATCGTGACGGGTGTTCCCGTCATCGAAGACCAACAGGGTGTTGTCGTTGATGTAGCGCGCGTCGTGCTGACCGGAGAACCACGGGTCGGGTGTGTTGGCGATGGCCTGGAAATTGCCACCCGCGCCCAACTTCCAGACGACGTGGCCGTTGCCGGCCCCGTCGTCGTAATCGATCTTGATCACCCAGCTCTGGGCGCGCAGGGAGACGATCAGGTCGTCGTCCTCGGGCGACCAGGACACGGCGTTGGCGTGCAACCAGTCGCTTGGGCTCCCGAGATCCTTGACGATGCGGTTGGTGTTGAGCCTGTTGAAGGCGTTCCAGACCCAGTTCACCTGGAAGTTCGGATCCAGGACGATGACCATGTCGCCGGTGAACTTCGTGGGCTTCCCCTTGTAATTGACGACCTTCCGCGTCGCGCCCAGGACGACCGTGTCGCCGTTGGGCAGGAGCTTGGCCTCGTGGTCGAAGTCGAGGATCTTCGGCCGGTGGAGCGCGGCTAATTGGGCGTTGACGGCATGGATGTCCGTCTGGCGCAGGGTGTCGCCGGCCAGGTCGACCTGCCGCAAGGTGTCCTCGCCCCCGGCGACGCCGGTGGTGTTGCCGCCCAGCAGCATCACCGTACCGCCCGGCTCGAGGTTCTGGGCATAGCTGGGGAAGTTGTTGGCCACCGGGTCATAGTACCAGAGGACGTTGCCGTTCAGGTCGGTCGCCACGGTGTAGTAGAAGAGCCCGGCGTGGAAGATCACGTCCTGGCTCAGGTCGGTCCCGGGGGCCGGTGGCTGCACCACGGTGAAGATGGGGAGAGGTAGGTCCGCCGGCAGGCTTCCGGTGGTGAACGACAGCGGCGTGGAGACCGTCCCGTCGTCCAGGACGTCCCGCATCAGGTAGGTCGTGTCGGGCAGCATGCCGGCCACGATGAAGTTGGTGCTCTCGCCCGGGACGATGGGCAGCGGCGAGGTATCCTGCCAGGACGGCGTGGGCCCCTGCTGGGCGAACTGGACGTACATCGAGGAGCCGGGTGAGGGAGGCGCACTGAACAGGGCGACCAGGGGATTGGCCATGGGGCTGACCACGGCGCTATCCCCCACGACACGCGTCTGCGCCGTATACGTCGCGGCCGCGGTCTCTCTCTTCGTGGCGCCGAATCCTTTCTTGACGACTGCCACGATGACGTAGGTCCCCTCCTGCATGGGGTTCCAGGTGAAGCTGTTGCTGCTGCTGAAGTCGCTCACGACCTGGAGGGGACCACCGAGCATCCCGACGTTGAACTGGTAGACGGGGCTCCGCCCGTGGCCGCTGGACGTCGCCGTCCAGGTGACCGGCGAACCGACATAAGGGACGGCCGGGGCGGTCTCGCTCAGGGAGACGGACAGGAGGCAGCGATCCTCCAGGGGGGTGCAATGCGGCCGATGCTGTCGGGGGCGACGAACCGGGCTGCGCCCCCGCTTGAGAGACGGCGTCACGAGTTGCCACATGGGGAGCACTCCTCATCAGGGGATGACTACAGCGATACGGGGCGGCGTCCGTCGGTTACCCTCAGGCTCGGCGCAGCCGGCTTCGTGCATGGCGTTCAATCGGGGCCGATCCGCCCGGACCGGACGCCGCCGATCCGCAGGAACCCTCCGTGAGTTGTGCATGGATACAATCACCTGGGCGTCCGGCTTTCCCCGGGTCGATGAACCACCGTTCCTGGGATGACATCACGTCGGATTCGATCGTCACCCCTGCTCTGCTGCCGGGCCGATCGATCTCTGCCGGCGTATGACTCGCGTGACGCAATCGCAAATAAAAAATAGGATGGCAAAAGTCGCTGGGAATCGCCGTAAGTCCTTTGGCGATGGTCGGCGGTCCGACCGAGGAATAACGACTTACGTCAAATCCAAGTCACCTTTGCCATCCTAAAAAAAAGCGGTTGTGAGGATCAGGACAAAGATTGAAGGCAAGTCGCCTCCACGACGCCCGCCCACCTGATGAGGGCGCCGATGGCGAGGACGACGCGACCGAACCATAAGCCAAGCCAAGGCTTGCGGGCCTGACACAGAAAATCGCGCGACCGGCGCGCGACACACGGCTGCGGATCGCATCTGTTCTTAATAGAGAGTTGCGTCGTCGGCAACCGGAGCGCTCCGCTGCCTGCGACAGGACGGCCCCTCGTACGCCCAGCGGTCATCGCCTCGTGAGGTTACACCATGCGTCGACGAGCCCTCGCCGTAGCGACGGCCTGGATTTGCTCCACGATCCTCCTTGCCGGCACGGTGCTGCCGGTGTCGGGAGCCCCGGCTGACGGGGACGCCCAGGGACAGCCCGCCGACCCAGGCCTCTTCGGTCTGACGAGGGTCGTGCCTTTCCATATCGAGATCCCGGCGGACGAGTACCAGGCCATGCAGCCCCCGGCCCCGGCCGCCTTCGGTGCACCCCCGCCAGCCCCTCGGCCGAAGAAGCCCGGTGAGCGCGCGAGCGAACGAAATCTCTTCGGCGTCGAGTTCGCCTGGGCGCGCGGGACCGTCACGGTGGAGGGCAAGACGTTCCGGGGCGTCGGCCTCCGCTACGCGGGGAACGCCTCCTACATGGCCTCCGCCGGGGGCCTGAAGCGTTCCTTCGTCGTCGATCTGGATCGCGCCGATCACGCGGAGTTCCACGGCCTGCACGCCATGCAGCTCCAGAGCGGGGCGCTCGACCCCACCAAGGCGCGCGAGGCCCTCGCCTTCGCCCTCTTCCGCGAGGCCGGAGTCCCCGCGCCGCGCACGGTGCTGGCCGAGGTGACGCTCACTGTCCCCGGCGAGCATCCGAAGGCGTACCTCGGACTCTACACGCTCGTCGAGCCCGTGGACCGGGCGTTCCTGAAGGATCGTTTCCACACCGACAAGGGCCTGCTCGTGAGGCCGCAGGGGCTCCGCGGCCTCGACTTCCTCGGCGACGACTGGACGAGATACCGCGGCCCCTACCGGCCCCTGGCCGAGCCGACTTCCGACGAGGCGAAGCGCCTCATCGAGTTCGTCCGCCTCGTCCAGCGCGGCGACGACGAACAGTTCCGCAAGGAGATCGCCTCGTACCTCGACGTCGACAAGTTCCTGCGTTTCATGGCCGTCCAGGCGCTGATCGCCAATGCCGACGGCTTCTTCACGCTCGCGTACAACTACTCCCTGTTCCTGGATCCGAAATCGAATCGGTTCGTCTTCATCCCGGGCGATCAGGAGCTGTCCTTCGCGAATTTCCTGATGATGGGCTCGTCCGATCAGCTCATGGACATGAGTCTCGCTCGTCCGTACGGGGGCCAGAACCGGTTGGCCGACCGGCTACTCGCCATGCCGGACGTGCGCGAGGCCCATCGGAAGATCGTCAAGGATTTCGCGACGACCGTCTTCCGCAAGGATCGCCTCCTGGCCGATGTCGCGGCGGTCGAGGGCGCCACGAAAGCCATCCTCGAACGAGAGGCCGCGGCGCGGGCCGAGCGTGCGGAGCCGCCCGTCGGCTTTGGCCCGCCGGGGGCTCCGACGGCCCCCGACCTGCGGACCTTCGCCGACAAGCGGTCCCGCTCGATCGCCGATCAGCTCGCCGGCAAGAAGGACGGCTATCGTCCTCAATTCAACTTCGGGCCGCCGGGCGGCGGTGCTCCGCCGAAGCCGGTCGATGACAAGACGATTGGCGAGGTTGTCAAGGCGCCTCCGGGATTCACAGTGAGTCTGTTCGCGGCGCCGCCGAGGGTGAGCTATCCGGTGGCCCTGTCCGTCGCGCCGGATGGCGCGGTGTACGTGGCCGTGGACGAACAGGGATCGCTGGGCAGGACGCCCGGAGGAGGCCGGGTCGTCCGCTGCATCGACGGGGACGGCGACGGCAAGGCCGACCGCGTGAACGTGTTCGCCAAGATGGAGCACCCGCGCGGCGTGATCGCGCAGGACGGGAAGGTCTGGGTCCTGCACCCGCCGATGCTGAGCGTCTTCCGCGACGAGGACGGCGACGGTACGTCCGATCGGCAAGACGTGCTCGTCTCCGGGCTGACGACGAGCCTGATCGACGAGCGGGGCGGCGACCACACGACCAACGGCATCCGCATGGGTCTCGACGGCTGGATCTACATCGCCGTGGGCGACTACGGGTTCCACGGCGCGAAGGGGAAGGACGGCACCACGCTCTCCCAACGAGGCGGCGGCATCCTCCGCGTGCGGCCCGACGGCACCGAGCTGGAAGTCTTCGCCATCGGCCTGCGCAACCCGTTCGCCATCGCGATCGACCCGTATCTGAACCTCTTCACGCGCGACAACACCAACGACGGTGCCGGTTGGGACGTGCGCGTGAGCCACCTGATCCAGACCGCCGACTACGGTTATTCTCAGAGGTTCGCGAACTTCCCCGACGAGATCATGCCGACCCTCGGGGCCTACGGCCAGGGGGGCGGGACGGGCGCGCTGTCGCTGCACGATGAGCGCTGGCCCGAAGCCTATCGCAGTGCCCTCCTCACGGGCGACTGGGGCCGGAGCGAGGTCTACCGGCACGACCTGAAGCCCGCCGGCGCCTCGTTCCGCGCCAATCAGAGCGTCTTCCTCACCATCCCCCGGCCGACGGGCATGGACATCGGCGTGGACGGGCGGCTCTACGTGGCGAGCTGGCGCGGGGGCGAGGCGAGTGTCTACGTCGGCCCGCAAGTCGGCTTCCTCGCGTGCGTCGCGCCACCGGGCTGGAGCCCGACCTCACCCTTCAATCCGAAGGGACTCGCGCCGGCCGAGCTGATCGACGGCTTATGCGGCCCGAATGCGGCCTCGCGCTTCCACTGCCAGCGCGAGATTCTGCGCCGCGGTCCGTCGCCGGAGACGACCCGAGCCCTCACCGATCTCGCGTCCGACGCGTCGAAGCCCCTGCACGGGCGCGTCGCGGCCCTCTTCGCACTGAAGCAGGTCGACGGCGTCAAGTCGCACGGCGCCCTGCGCAAGCTCACGGGCGACGAGGCCGTCCGCGCGTTCGCGCTCCGGGCGCTGGCCGACCGTAAGACGGAGCTGGGCGGCGTCGAGGCCGCGCCGTTCCGCGCGGCGCTGGCCGATCCCTCGCCCCGCGTCCGGGCTCAGGCCGTGATCGCGCTCGGGCGATTGGGAGACGTCGGGGCGGCCCCCGGCCTCATCCCCCTGACCTCGCGCCCCGAGGGCTCGACGATGCCGACGACGAGGCCCGTGCAAGCCCAGCCCGACCCGGACCGGGCCATCCCTCACCTGGCCATGCGGGCGCTGGTCTCGCTCCACGCGGTCGATGCCTGCCTCGACGCGATCGACGGACCGCATCGCGAGGGGGCCCTCCGCGCCTGCGGTCGATGCACGATCCGAAGGCCGTCGAGGGGCTCATCAAGAAGCTGTCCACGGCCCGTTCCCCCGAGGCCCGCCGCGACATCCTGACCACGCTGGTGCGTCTCTATCACCGCGAGGCCGATTACGATGGGAGCTGGTGGGGGATCCGGCCCGACACGACCGGCCCGTACTTCGACCCGCGGGAGTGGGAGAGTAGCGGGCGGATCGCCGCGGTGCTCAAGACGGCCGTCATCGACGGCGACGCCGAGACCGCGCGGTTCCTTCGCGGCGAATTCGCCCGGCGGCGTGTCCGCCTGAAGGGCCTGCCGGCCGACGCGACGACCGACCGTCCCAAGGCCGAGGCGGAGGTCCGCGTCCTCCTCGCGAAGGCCGACCCGAACAACCCAGACCAGATCGGCAACATGAGCTACGAAGCCGCGGCGAGGCGGATTCTCCAGGCGAACGGAGACGCACGACGAGGCAGACCTCACTTCGACGCGCAATCGTGCCGCGCCTGCCATACCGACGCCGACGGCCAGACGCCCAAGGGGCCGCACCTCGTGGACATCGGCAAGCGATACAGCCCCGCCGACCTCGTGGAGTCGATCCTGAAGCCCAGCGCGAAGATCGCCCAGGGGTACGAGGCCTACGGCTTCGCGATGTCCGACGGACGGGTCTTCACGGGCTTCGTCGTGAGCGAAGGGGCCTCGACCGTGCAGGTCCGCGAGTCGTCGGGCGCCCTGCGCGAGCTGAAGCGGTCGGACATCGCGGAGCGTCGGAGGCAAGAGACGTCGGCCATGCCGGAGGGGATCGTGGCGAACCTGACGCCCGAGGGGCTGGCCGACCTGGTCGCTTACCTCCGCTCCCTGAGTCCCTGAATCATCCCCGGTCGATGGAGAGACTGTTCCGGAAACCTCAACGGCTGTCTCGTAGGGTGCTCTGTGAGCACCGAATTCGGCAGAATCCGCCGGATCGGTGCTCACAGAGCACCCTACAAAGACCTTCCGAGACAGCCTCTGGGAAAGGAACCCTGCAATGACGGGATTCTTGGCGCGAGTGTTGCCGGTGGTCGTCCTGCTCCTGGCAATCCCGACGCGGGCCCAGACACAGACCCAGCGGTTCCCGGCCTTCGACCCCGAGCGGATCTTCATGCTGGGCGATGCCGACCTCGACGGCCGGCTCTCGCTCGACGAGTACCGGGACTTCCTGCGCAGCTCGCCTCGGATGAAGTCCGCGGCGGCGACGATCGAGCCGATGTTCCGCCGGCTCGACGCGGATCGCGACGGGTTCCTCTCGCTGGCGGAATACCGCAAGTCGTTCCCCCAGAGACCTGGAGGCACACCCGCGAAGGCGTCCGCACCCAGGGAGAAGTCGCCGCGGGGTCGGCATCACGCCCGAGCAGGAGCAATTCTTCGAGGCGAAGATCCGGCCCGTCCTCGTCACTCACTGCGGCAAGTGCCACGCGAGCACCGCCGAGAAGCTGCGGGGCGGGCTCCGTCTCGACAACCGCGAGGGACTCCGACTCGGCGGGGACTCCGGCCCGGTGATCGTTCCCGGCCAGCCCGACGAGAGCCTGCTCCTCCGCGCGATCCGCTACCGCGACGAAGACCTCCAGATGCCCCCCAAGGGGAAGCTCCCGGACGCGGTCGTCGCGGACTTCGAGGCCTGGATCAGGATGGGTGCCCCCGACCCGCGGACCGGGCCGGCCTCGACGACCGCGGGGCGCCCGTCGCCGGATCTCGCGAAGGGTCGGGAGTTCTGGTCGTTCCGGCCACCGAAGAAGTCCAGCCCGCCCTCGGTGAAGCGCACCGAATGGCCGCGCGGCGACATCGACCGCTTCCTCCTCGCGGCGCTCGAAGCCCGAGGACTTGCCCCGGGCGGCGACGCCGGCCGCCCGAGGCTCCTCCGCCGGGTGACGTTCGACCTCTCCGGCCTCCCGCCCACGCCCGAGGAGTTCGATGCGTTCCTCGCGGACGACTCGCCCGACGCCTTCGCGAAGGTCGTCGATCGGCTCCTCGCCTCGCCCCGCTACGGCGAACGGTGGGGCCGGCACTGGCTCGATGTGGCCCGCTACGCCGAGTCGAGCGGCAAGACGAATTTCAGCTATCCCCAGGCCTGGCGCTATCGGGACTGGGCGATCGCCTCATTCAACGCCGACAAGCCGTACGACCGGTTCGTCCGCGAGCAGATCGCCGGCGACCTCATGCCCGCCGAGGACGACGTCGAGCGGGCCGAACAGATCATCGCGACTGGCTTCCTCGCCCTCGGCAGCAAGGCCCACGACGCCGAGAACCGCGGGCAGTTCGTCCTGGATGTCGTCGACGAACAGATCGAGGCGACCACGCGCGCCTTCCTCGGCCTGACGGTCGCGTGCGCCCGCTGCCACGACCACAAGATCGACCCGATTCCCCAGCGCGATTATTACGCGCTGTCCGGAATCTTCCGAAGCACGCAGACGTGCTCGGGCACGCTCGCGGGCGTCTTTCCGAATTTCAATGCCTCGCCCCTGATCGAGCTGCCGCCGGGCGCGAACGTCCCCGCAGCCGTCCCCGCGCTCACGCCCGAGCAGAGGGCCACGATGGCGGAGCGCCTCGCCGCCCTGGTCCGCGAGCGCGACGCGATTCCCCCGGGCGAGGCGAACCGCGACCGGCTCCGACGGGCCAACTCGATGCTCGCGACGCTCCGCCATCGCCTGCTCATCGACCGCCCCGGCGGTTCGCCCCGCGCGTTCGCGATGGGCGTCCGAGAGCGCGACGAGTCCATCGACAGCCCGCTCTACGTCCGTGGAGAACTCGACCAGCCGGGTGAGGTGGTCCCCCGCGGGCTCGTCCGCGTGCTCTGCGACGATTCGTCCGCATCGATCCCATCGGGCAGCGGCCGCCGCGAGCTAGCCGAGTGGCTCGCCTCGCCCTCGAACCCGATGACCGCCCGCGTGATCGTGAACCGGGTCTGGCTGCACCTCTTCGGTCGAGGGCTCGTGCCCACGCCGGACAACTTCGGCGCCGCCGGCGCGCGGCCGAGTCATCCGGAGCTCCTCGACACCCTGGCCGTCGAATTCATGAATGACGGCTGGTCGATCAAGGGGCTCATCCGGCGGATCGTGCTCAGCCGGGCCTATGGGCTCGACTCGGTCCACGATCCCCGGAACTTCGAGGTCGACCCCGACAACGCCCTCGTCTGGCGGATGAGCAAGCTCCGCCTGGAGGCCGAGGCTGTGCGCGATGCCCTCCTGTTCGTCGGGGGCCGGCTCGCGACCGGGCCGCCGGTCGGGTCGGCGGTGGCGCGTGTGGGCGAGGGGCTGGCGTTTTTCGTCCGCGTCGAGGGCCTGGACGCATCGGATGCGCATCGGTCGGTCTATCTGCCCGTGGTCCGCGATCGGGTGCTCGAGTCGCTCACCCTGTTCGACTTCGCCGACCCGAGCCTCGTGACGGGCGAGCGGGCGACGACGACCGGCCCGGCTCAGGCGCTCTATTTCCTGAATGGACTGCTCGTGATCCGGCAGGCCGAGGCTCTTGCCGATCGCGTCCGCGCCATTGAGGGCGGCGAGGCCCATCGCGTCGATCGGGCGTATCGGATCGCCCTCGCGCGGGGGCCGGCGCCCGTGGAGCGGGACCGCGCCCTCGCCTTCCTCGGCGAATTCGCGGCACGCGCAGGCGGGACTGATCCGGCACGCGGGGCCTGGTGTGCGTTCTGCCAGGCTCTCCTCGCCGGCGCCGAGTTCCGCTATCGCGATTGAGTGACCGCGAGCGTACCACAACCTGGAGGATCGATCCCATGATTGCCCGCGGTCTCTCTCGTCGCGACCTGTTGAAGGGAGTCTCCTCCGGGTTCGGCTATCTGGCGTTCGCCGGCCTGTCGTCGATGGCGGCCGGGGCGGGCTCGAAGGACTCGCCGCTCGCGCCGAAGGCCCCGCACTTCCCGGCTCGAGCCAGTCACGTGATCTTCCTCTGCATGAACGGGGCACCTTCGCACGTCGATACGTTCGACTACAAGCCCGAACTCGCCTCGGCCGACGGCAAGGCATCGGCCCGGCCGGGCCGCATCCCCGGCGCGAAGCTGATGGGGTCGCTCTGGAAATTCCGGAGGCGCGGCGAGAGCGGGCTGTGGGTCTCCGAGCTGTTCCCCGAGGTCGCCGGGCACGCCGACGAGCTGTGCGTGATCCGCAGCATGCAGACCGACCTCCCAGCCCACCCGGAAGCCTATTTGATGCTGCACACGGGCAGCTCGCAGTTCATCCGGCCCTCGCTCGGGGCGTGGACCCTCTACGGTCTCGGGACTGAGAGCGAGGACCTCCCCGGCTTCATCGCGATCAAGCCGACCGGGCGCAACGGCGGCGCCCAGAACTACGGCAGCGCCTTCCTGCCGGCGGCCTGCCAGGCGACCCGCATCGGCAACGAGGGGCAGCCCGTCGCCCAGGCCCGGATCGGCAATATCAAGAACCCCCGGCTCGACGCCGAGGCCCAGCGGCTCCAACTGGACCTCATCCAGGCGATGAACCGCGACCTGATCGAACGCGAGCGCGTCCATCCCGGCGTCGAGGGCGTCATCGAGTCCTACGAGCTGGCCTTCCGCATGCAGGGCAAGCTCCCGGGCGTCATGGACCTCGCGGCGGAGTCGGCGGCGACGAAGGGCCTTTACGGCCTGGACGACCCAGTGACCGCGGATTTCGGCCGCCAGTGCCTGCTCGCGCGGCGCTTCGTCGAGGCTGGCGTGCGCTTCGTCGAGCTGACGCATGGCGACTGGGACCAGCACCGTGGCCTCAAAGCCGGCCACTCTCGCAACGCGCGGGCCGTCGATCGTCCGATCGCTGGCCTCCTGACCGACCTTCGTGGCCGGGGCCTTCTCGACAAGACGCTCGTGATCTGGGGCGGCGAGTTCGGCCGCACGCCCCACGGGCAGAACGCCGACGGCCGCGACCACAACAACAAGGGTTTCAGCCTCTGGCTGGCCGGTGGCGGCGTGAAGCCCGGGATCGCCCACGGGCAGACCGACGAACTCGGATACGAGGCCGTCGAGAACCCGATGCACGTCCACGACCTGCACGCCACGATCCTCCACCTGCTCGGTCTCGATCACGAGCGCCTGACCTACCGATACGCCGGGCGCGACATGAGGCTGACCGACGTCAAGGGGGTAGTCCACAAGGCGATCCTGGCGTGACGCCCGTGGGCACGCAACGCTGCAGGGTCGAGCATTTCGCCTGCGATTCGTGTATGCTCCAGCGTTGTTCACGTTCCTCCACTTTCTGTCCCGGGACTCCTCCGATGCCAAGAGCCATCCTCGCGAGTCTTCTGTTCATGTTCATGCTCATGCTCGCCGTGCCCGCCTTCGCGCAGGACGCGAAGCCCGCGAAGTCGGGCAAGTCGCGAAGTCGGCCAACCCGAACCCCATCCAGGTGGCCAGCCAGCGGGACCACAAGCTGATGATGGAGGCACTGGGGATCAAATCGCTCCGCAAGGGTGCCGAAGGGATGAATCGCAGTGCGCCGAACTTTGCCAACTACGACGAGTCGAAGGTCAAGCCGTTCACGCTCCCCGACCCGCTCGTCTGCAAGGATGGGACAAAGGTCACCTCCGCCGACCAGTGGTGGACCAGGCGCCGGCCGGAGATCGTCGAGGACTTCGACCGCGAGGTCTACGGCCGCGTCCCCAAAGACGTACCCGAGGTGAAGTGGGAAGTTACCGAGACGAAGCAGGAGAAGGTCGACGGCATCCCGGTCATCACCAAGAGGCTGGTGGGCCACGTCGACAATGCGCGGTGCCCGGAGATCAAGGTCGACATCCAGCTCACGCTGACGACGCCGGCGGAGGCCAAGGGTCCGGTGCCGGTGATGATGGAATTCGGCTTCGGGTTCGGCCCGAGGCCGGGGGCGGCGGCCAAGAAGGCGATGCCCAAGGCGGCGACGAAGGGCGCCGGGTTCGGGCTCTTCGGCCCGCCGTGGCAACCGTTGGTCCTCGCCAAGGGCTGGGGCTACGCCATCATCGTCCCCAACAGCATCCAGGCCGATAACGGCGCGGGGCTGACCAAGGGCATCATCGGCCTGTGCAACAAGGGGCAGCCGCGCAAGCCCGACGACTGGGGCTCCCTCCGCGCCTGGGCCTGGGGCGCAGCCGCGCCCTGGACTACTTCGAGACGGACAAGGCCGTCGACGCGAAGCAGGTCGGCATCGAGGGGCTCTCGCGGTACGGCAAGGCGGCGCTCGTCGCGATGGCGTACGAGCCGCGTTTCGCGATCGGCTTCATCGGCTCCTCGGGCGAGGGCGGGGCGAAGCTCCATCGCCGCAACTTCGGCGAGCTGGTCGAGAACCTCACGGGCTCGGGCGAATACCACTGGATGGCCGGGAACTTCATCAAGTACGGCGGCCCCTTGACGCCGGCCGACCTTCCCGTCGACGCCCACGAGATGATCGCCCTGTGCGCACCGCGGCCGACGTTCATCAGCTACGGCGCCTCGACTGGCCCGGGAGCCGAGGGCCAGTGGGTCGACCAGCGGGGCAGCTTCCTGGCGGCCGTGGCGGCCGGCCCGGTCTTCCGGCTGCTGGGCAAGAAGGACCTTGGCACGTCCGAGTTCCCCGAGGTGGAGACGTCGATCACCGACGGCGAGCTCGCCTTCCGGCAGCACAAGGGGGGCCACACCACCGGCCCGAACTGGCCGACGTTCCTCGCCTTTGCCGACCGCTACATCAAGCTCAAGGATGCCCCGGCGACGAGCGGGACGGGCGATAAGTAATCGCGGGAGTCCACCGATGACGGACCGCATCACTCGCCTCCTCTCAACGGGCCTTCTGGCCCTGGCGATCGTCGCCCTGACCGGGGCCGGGGCGCGGGGCGACGATGGTCGCTGGGTGGGGACCTGGGCAGCCTCGCCCCAGCGGACCGAGCCGGCCAACATGCCGCCCGCGCCGGGCCTTGCCGACACCACGCTCCGACAGGTCGTCCACGTCTCGATGGGCGGGCGGCGCCTGAGAGTCCGGTTCTCCAATGCCTTCGGGACGAAGCCCCTGACGATCCTCTCGGCGCACGCGGCCACGCCCGCCGGTGGGGCCGCGATCCGGACCGAGAGCGGCAAGCCCCTCGCGTTCGGCGGACGGTCTTCGGTAACGATCCCCCAGGGGGCGCCGATGGTCTCGGACCCGGTCGAGTTCGAGCTGGCCCCGCTCTCCGACCTGGCGGTGACGGTCCGCCTCAAGGACCGCGCGGACGCGGTCACCGGTCACCCGGGAGCGCGGTGCACCTCGTATCTGCAGGCCGGCGACGCGGTCGCGGAGCCCGATCTGCCGCGCGCGGCTCGCACCCCGCACTGGTACTACCTGTGCGGGGTCGACGTGGACGCCCCCGCCGCCCAGGCTGCCGCCGTGGCGGTGCTGGGCGACTCGATCACCGATGGCCGAGGCTCGCCGACGGACGGCAACGGCCGCTGGACCGACCACCTCGCCCGCCGCTTGCACGAGGGCGAAGGGACCGCCCTCGTTGGGGTCCTGAACCAGGGTCTCGGCGGCAACCGCGTCCTGAACGACGGCCTGGGGCCGAATGCCCTGGCACGACTGGATCGCGATGTCCTGGCGCAGCCGGGCCTGCGCTGGTTGATCGTCCTGGAGGGGATCAACGACCTGGGGACGCGCTCGGCGACGGCCCGCGACCTGATCGGAGCCTACGAGCAGATCATCCGGCGCACCCACGCCCGGGGGATCAAGGTGTACGGGGCGACGATCCTGCCCTGCGAGGGCTCGTTCTATTTCAACCCCGAGCTCGAGGCCGCACGCCAGGAGGTCAACGCCTGGGTCCGCAGGTCGGGCCGCTTCGACGCGGTCATCGATTTCGACGCGGCGACCCGCGACTCCCAGAAACCGTCGCGCCTCTCCGCCACGGCGGACGGCGGCGACCATCTGCACCCGGGACCCGAAGGGTACAAAATGATGGCCGGTGTGGTCGACTTGGAGCTGTTCGGAAAGTAATCGTCGCACGATCCGGAATCCGCACAACGGATCTCCGCGTCCGGTTCTGGTCCTGACGGGTGAGCCAAACTCTCGGTTTCGCCTCGGACGAGGCAGACGCGCCGCGATCAGAATTGGGTTCACGGCGATCTCTCCCCGCCCGGCCTCGGCAGGGGAAAAACACGGGAATGCATTGTCTGTGTGAACCCAATCCTGGTTCAATATCCCTGCCCCGTGGTCCCTGGGCATCCGGAGGCAGAGCGAAGCATTAGAATGTGAAACTAATTTTACTTCTTGATTGACGCGATCCAAATGATCCCGTGCGAGACCGACCAACGGGAGCCGCCGGGTCATCAGGGCCGAGTCAGCCGGCTGCCCGGCCGCATACTCCATGGCACTCCGGACAAGGACTGCCGCGTCCGGTACGGCCGATCCACCAGGGGAGGCATCATGAGGCGCAACGCTCGTGTGTATGCACGGACCATCCTCGCGTTCGGGGTCCTCGCAACGGCGACCGTATTGACCGTTCCGGCCCAGGAAGCGAAGGACAAGGCCATCGCCGAGCTGGCGGGCGAGTGGCAGATCAGTTACACGAACGGCTCGGACCGGCTCTACTCCATCGATCGGCAGGGCCTCGTGTCGTTCGAGCGAGAGAAGATGAAGGGCCGGGTCGTTCGCAAGTCCGAGGCGCTCCTGCTCCTCTTCGCGGGCGATGCGCGAGTCGAGCGGCTGACGATGGGCAAGGACGGTCGTCTGTTCGTCGAGCACTTCCCCCAGCAGCCGGATCTGCTGGGAAAAATGCCCGAGGTCATGGGAATCGGCATCCGCCAGAAGTAGGGCCCGCGACAACAGCGGCGATCGCCGCATCGCCGCCGTGCCGCGGACCACGTGCGGTCCTGCGGGTAATCGGAGCGCGGCGGCCGGCTTCTTCGGGAGGCCCTGTTCGGGAGCCGCGCCGGGCGGGCGGATGGCGTCGGCGGCGATGATCCGGAGCCACTCGTTCGCGGTCGGAGAGTCGCTCACTCGCTGGAGGTAGGGGCGGCCCAGCTCGGGCTTGCCGTGGCCCATGAGGAGCCGGCCGACGAAGTATTCCAGGTCGCCGCGACGATCGGGATCGGTCCCCTCGATCGTTGCGTTCACGGACGCGAGGTCCGGCTCGCCCTTACCTCCTTCGGCCAGCCACTTGCGGAGGACTCGGCAGACCTGGTTGATCCGGGGCGCCTGGCCTCGGTGCTTGGTCCAGAGCCATTCGAGGTTCTCGTCGCGACGGGTCTTGTCGCCGAGTTCGTCGGAGACGAGCGCCAGATTCAGGACCAGTGCGGAATCGAGCGGGTCCCTGGCCGCCGCTTGATTCAAGGCGTCCCGGGCTTTCTCGAGCGCGCGGATCGACCAGTAGAAATAGGCCACGCTGCGCGGGTCGGCGAGGTCGGGACGGCCCCGGACCGCGTCGAGGCGCGCCTCGGTCGAGGTGCGGGCCGCCTCGAAGTCTCCGTGTCCCGTACGCTTGCAGAATCGGTACCAGTCGGTCCCGCTCGGGTCGGGGTAGCGCTGGTCGGTCCTTCGGATCCAGAGCTCCGCGCGATCCCAATCCTTCAGCCCCTCGTTGCAACGCGCGGCGCACATCATCGCCCACTGGGCCCAGGTCTCCGCCGCCGCCTCGGCGTACGGCCGCGCCTCCGCCCACTGCTGGTGCTCCATGAAGTCGTCGGCGATCTTCACCCGCACCCGGGCATGGTCCAGCCCGTGGTCTTCGACCTTGTCCAGGAACTCGTCGAGCGTTTCCTTCCAGCGCTTCCGATCGCCGACCGCCTTGTAACTGGCGGCGAGCAGCTCGAAGGCCGCGGAATCGGGCGACTGCTGGATAAACCGCCTGAGGTATCCTTCCGCCTCGTCGTACCGCTTCAGGTCGGAGTACTTCTTTCCCAGGGCCCACAGGAGGGGCGGCGCCTCGCCGACGAGCTTCAGCCAGGCCGGCACGCGATCCCTGGTCGCGTCCCAATCGAAGTAGACCAGCTCGAGCATGGCGAAGGCCGAGCGCGGGCTGATCTCCAGCAGGGCCCGGGCGTGCTTGACGACCTCTCCCTGCGTTTGCGCCGCCTCGATCAACTGCGAGACATCGCGGACGACCGCGTCGCAATGGCTCATGGTGGACATCCAGATCCGCTGCCCCTTGGTCGGGTTTAACCGTAAGAGTTCATTGATGAGTGGGACCGCCGGACATTCCAGGTCGGTGGGATCGAGTTGACCAAGCAGCTCCGTGAGGGTCCGGACGTTGTCCAGCGGCGACTGTGCGAAGGTCTCGAGGAACCGGCGATAGCGATGGCCGGCGACGTCCGGCCGGGCCTGCTCCCAGAAGTCGTCGGCCGGCACCGAGAGCCGGAGGCGGAGGAAGTCCAGGCGTCGGTAGACCTGGACGAACCGGGTCTCGCGGACCAGATGGGCCAGGACGCCCCACGACGGTTCGCCGGCATCGCCGGGCGGCCGGCCGGCGCGATCGAGGGCTCCGAGCCATCCCGCATCGCCGGCACCCCGGGCGAGGGCCTGGCGGACGCCCCTGGGCAGCGAGGGCACCGCATCGAGCTTCTCCGGCAAGAGGCGGGCGAGCGTCTCCGGCCCCAGCTCGGTCGCGACGTGCAGGTTGGAGACCCCGCCGATCTGGCACATCAGCTCGTGAGCCCGGTAGCACTCCGGGTCGAGCGCGACGACGTCCCTGGCCGACTGGAGGGCCACGGCGGTCCAGGTCGGATACTCGAAGACCATCATGCGGAGCAAGGCCGCGAGCATCCGGTGCGGCCCGTTCTCGAGCCGCAGCCGCTCGGCATCGCGGGCCACGTAGGCCGCGATCAACCTCACCCAGTCCGGGGCCGTCGCTCGAGGCGTCCGCGCATCGGCGCGCTTCCGGGCCTCGTCGAGGTCGGCCTGGGCGTCGCGGGGGAGCCCGACCATCGCCAGGACGAAGGCGCGATTCCACAGCCCCCACGGCGAGGCCGGATCGCGCGCCGCCAGCCGCTGGGCATAGAGCAGCGCCCGGGCCTTGAAAGCCTTGTGCGCCGGGTGCCAGTGGAACTCGCTCAGCACGCCGAGCTGCGCGTATCCCCGGGCCAGCGCCCCCAGTCGCGTCGAGGATTCGCCGTCTGTCCGGATCGCCTCGTGCAGGTCGCGGATGGCCGTCAGGTGCTCGACGAACCCGAGCTGTCTCAGCCGGTCATCGACCTTCGCCGGCGCGGGGGCGCCGTCGCGCAACGGATTGGGCTTCCCGCTCAGGCCGATCGCCTTCAGGGCGGCGGGGAACTCGCTGCGGGACAGGCTCTCGGCCAGGACGGTCAGCTTCGGCAGGTAGCCGAACTGGCCGGCCGAGCCCGGCAGGTCCCGGTTCAGGATCGCCTCGACCTTGGCGCCCTCGCCGCGGCGAATCAGCACCCGACTCGCGCCCGGCTGAACCCGGAAGACCGAGGCGACCTCGGCGGCCGTGCGACCCGGCTTCTCCGACGGCGCGTTGCCGATGACCTCGTCGCGCGTCCCCAACCCCAGCTCGTCGCGGGCGGCGATCAAGAGGGCCTGGCGGATCAACTCGCGCGGCATGAGCGGCTGGAACCGACCACCTTCTTCATCGACGTCGGCCTCGCTCGTCGGCCTCGCCAGCGCAACCACCGCCCTGGCCCCTGCGTCCGCTCCGGCGGGAATCACGGTCAATCGGCTGCGGGCCAGATCCTTCTCGGGCCTGGGCGTTGTCGAGGCGATCGTCCCCGCATCCGTCTTCGGCTCGCCATGGTACGGTAACGACGCCTTGGCCACTCCCGGCGTCCCGTCCTTGAGGAGATACCGGAAGGCCGCGATCACCCGGTGGGACGCCCCGGCGGCATGCAGGTACAGGATGAAATAGTCTCCCCGGTCGTCGCGGAAGGTCGGGGACCACTCGGCGGGCGATCCGTCGATCCATCCCCACAAGTCCCTGCCCTCGTTGTCGCCCCAGGCCGAGGTCACCTGCATTGCCGTCCCGGCCCAGTCGCCGGGCCCGAAACGCAGCCGAAACGCCTCGAAATCCTTGCGATACCTGGGGTCGTCCGGGCCGAGCTTCCCGTCGAACGAGAGGGCCACCCCTCGTTGCTCGACCGCGGGCGTGGCCGGCTTGCCCTTCACGGCATTTTCGGCACCTTGCTTCGACTCGCCCTGGAACGGGAACGATGCGGCGGCCACCCCGAACGTCCCGTCCTTGAGGAGGTACCGGAAGAGGGCCACGACCTTATGCGAGGTCCCGCCCGGATCCAGGTAAAGGACGAAATAGTCCCCCTGATCGTCGTGGAAGACCGGGGACCACTCGGCCGGCGATCCGCCGGCCCATCCCCACAGGTCCTTGCCCTCCGCATCCCCCCAGACCGAGGTCACCTGCATCGTTGTCCCGGCCCAATCGCCGCGGCCGAAACGGAGCCGGAACGCCTGGAATCCCTCTCGGTGCTTGGGGTCGTCCGGGCCGAGCTTGCCGGCGAAGATCAGGTTGACCCCGCGCCGGTCGACGGCCGCCGGACCCGGGGGCTCGTCGGCAACGAGCGTGGCGGCGCAGGCCATCGTGAAGCCGATGCCGGTGGCCAGGACGAGGATGCCGGTTCTTCGAGCCATGGTTCGACTCCCCTGATCAGGCCGATTCGTGTCGGAAGAGCTGCATCTTCCGACCCGGGACAGCGGCCGTCAAGCGAACGCGACGATCAATAACCTGGGCCGGTCGGCACGTCCGCGCCGGGTGGATTTCCGGCGATGTCGCCATGAAGAGGCATCGTATCGCCCAACCTCGGATGCCCTGCGATCCGCATTTCACCCTCTATTCGATACAATTGACAATCTTTTCCCAGATCACCCAGTTTTGGCTTCGTTTTATTGAGATCCTCTGCGGAGACCGCCGAGTTGGCTTCGTTTTCGTCGAAATCCTCTCCGAAGACCGCCGCCGATGGCTTCGTTTCCTCGTTTTCGGGTCCGACGGACGGAACGGCTCGGTTCGTTTTGTCGAAAACGTAGTGGCCGTTTCGAGGCGTCCGACACACATTTCCCGACTCGCTGTGTCTCATGCCCCACCCTCCCGTTCTCTCCTGCGCACCCCGAACGCCATTGGGAAGTCCCGACATCCTTTACTCTCGGACACTTTTTCGAATTCGGCAACTCAACTCGTGAAATTCCGGAGAGGGGTTCAGGTGTCGGGGACGAGGAACAGCCCGACCCTCGTGCGACCGTCTTGAGGCGCGTGCGGTCCTCCTAAAGCGGAGTGCGGAATCGAGTGCCGATGGGCGATGGGCTATGGCATCGCTCGATGTCGCCATGCATAATGGGCGGATTCTGCTAACCCAAAAATAAGGCAGCCCTGCCATGGATCCTCCCAAGAATTCCTGAGCGCAGAAAAACAAATCCGGCAACGGCGCCAATCTCGGTTTTGAAGAGAAGCTTTTGGCCGCCGGAATCGCCGCGCCCAGCAATACGACCTGTGTGATTCGAGCAAAGTAACAGCCATAGGTCTTGCCGCATGATCAAGCTCGAAGACGTTCAACCCAACGCAGCCGTACGGGGCATCCTGCCCGACGCCCTTGTCACGGTCGTCAGTGTCCAGTGGTTCGGCTCCGAGGGCTCGAACTCACTTATAAGACACCCTCGGGGAAGGTGGCGAACGAGCTACTCTACCGTCACGACGAACCTCGACTCGAACTGGTCGAGCAAGGCCGGCCGTGGGGCTTCGACGGCGACGGCGCGTTGTTCCGTCTCGTCTCCGAGGCGCAACGGATCCGTCTCGCTCACCTGTTCGACCCGGTGCTGGCGGTCCACACCTCCGTCGTTGACCCGTTGCCGCACCAGATCACGGCCGTCTACGAGTCCATGCTGCCGCGCCAGCCGCTGCGCTTCCTGCTCGCGGACGACCCGGGCTCCGGCAAGACGATCATGGCGGGCTTGCTCATCAAGGAGTTGATCGCCCGGGGCGATCTACAGCGATGTTTGATCGTGTGCCCCGGCAGCCTGGCCGAACAGTGGCAAGACGAGCTCTATCGCCGCTTCCACCTGCCCTTCGAAATCCTCACCAACGACAAGCTCGAGGCCGCCCGCACCGGCAACTGGTTCCAGGAGACCAACCTGGTCATTGCCCGTCTCGACAAGCTCTCGCGCAATGAGGGCGTCCAGAATAAGCTCCAGGCCCCCGACGGCCGCTGGGACCTCGTGGTCTGCGACGAGGCCCACAAGATGTCGGCCACGGTGTTCGGCGGCGAGATCAAATACACCAAGCGCTACCGGCTCGGGCAGCTCCTCTCGACCCTGACGCGGCACTTCCTGCTGATGACGGCGACGCCGCACAACGGCAAGGAGGCGGACTTTCAGCTCTTCATGGCGCTGCTCGACGGTGACCGGTTCGAGGGCCGCTTCCGCGACGGCGTCCACGTGGCCGATGTCTCGGACCTGATGCGCCGCATGGTGAAGGAGAATCTGCTCAAGTTCGACGGTACGCCGCTGTTCCCGGAGCGAATTGCCTACACCGTCCCTTACCAGCTCTCGGAGCCCGAGGCCCGACTCTACAAGGCGGTCACGGAATATGTCCGCGAGGAGTTCAACCGCGCCGAGGCGCTGGAGAACGACAAGCGGGCCGGCACCGTCGGCTTCGCGCTCACCATCCTTCAGCGCCGGCTCGCCTCCTCGCCCGAGGCGATTTACCAGTCGTTGCGTCGCCGTCGCGAGCGACTCGAGAGCCGGTTACGCGAACTGGAGGTGCTCCAGCGCGGGGGCCAGACCGCGCCGGTGCTCTCGCTGGCGATCCCCGCGCTCGACGCCGAGGATGTCGAGGATCTCGAAGATGCGCCGGACAATGAAGTCGCGGTGGCCGAAGAGGAGATCCTCGATCAGGCAACCGCGGCGCGATCCATCACCGAGCTGAAGATCGAGATCGAGACGTTGAAGGGCCTGGAGTCGCTGGCCCTGGCTGTTCGACACAGCGGCATGGACACCAAATGGCGCGAGCTGGCGAGCCTCATCGGCGAGATATTCACCGTCGGCGGCGCGGATCGTGGGTCGGTGCGAGCCGTCTCAAAGCGCGCGGGCACGGTCCCACCTCCGAAGCCTTCGCCGAACCAGAAGCTCGTGATCTTCACCGAGCACCGCGACACGCTGAACTACCTCGAATCTCGCATCACGACCCTGCTGGGCCGCGAGGAATCCGTGGTCATGATCCACGGCGGCATGGGCCGCGAGGAGCGGGTGAAGGCGCAGGAGTCGTTCAAGCACGACCCCGAGGTGCGGGTGCTGCTGGCCACGGACGCCGCGGGTGAGGGCATCAACCTCCAGCGGGCCCACCTGATGGTCAACTTCGACCTACCGTGGAATCCCAACCGACTCGAGCAGCGGTTCGGTCGCATCCACCGCATCGGCCAGACCGAGGTCTGTCACCTGTGGAACCTGGTCGCGGACGAGACGCGCGAAGGCGACGTGTATCACAAGCTGCTGGACAAGCTCGAAGAGTCGCGCAAGGCGCTGGGCGGCCAGGTGTTCGACGTGCTCGGCAAGCTCCAGTTCGCGGGGCGATCCCTGCGCGAGCTGCTGATCGAGGCGATCCGCTACGGCGACCAGCCCGAGGTGCGAGCCAAGCTGAAGACCGTGCTCGAAAACGCGCTCGATCGCGGCCAGCTCCGGGACCTGCTGGAGGAACGGTCGCTCGCCCACGACGCAATGGACGCCAGCCGGGTCTACCGCATCCGCGAGGAGATGGAACGGGCCGAGGCCCGCCGCTTGCAGCCGTTTTACATCGAGTCCTTCTTCCATGAGGCGTTCCGTCTGCTGGGCGGCTCGGCCCGACAGCGAGAGCCGCGCCGATATGAGGTCACCCACGTCCCGGCCCCCGTTCGCAACCGCGACCGCCTGATTGGCATCGGCGAGCCGGTGCTGCCGCGCTACGAGCGGATCGCGTTCGAGAAGGACCTTGTGGCGCCGCACGGCCAGCCGCTCGCCGCCTTCGTGTGCCCGGGCCACCCGCTGCTCGACTCGGTCATCGACCTCACCCTCGAACGCCACCGCGACCTGCTCAAGCGCGGCACTGTTCTGGTGGACGAGCGCGACCCGGGGATTCGACCACGCGTGCTGTTCTACATCGAGCACGCGATCCAGGACGCCAGCCTCACTCGCTCGGGCGAACGTCGCGTCGTTTCCAAGCGCATGCTCTATGTCGAGCTCGACGGCGAGGGGACGACCCGCCACGTCCACTACGCGCCCTACCTCGACTACCGGCCTTTGGCTGCGGGCGAGTCCGGTGTCGCGGCGATCCTGGATCGACCCGAGTGCGCATGGATCAACCGCGAGATCGAGCGGAAGGCCGAGGGCTATGCCGTGGTCCATGTCGTGCCGGAACATCTCAAGGAGGTGCGGGACGCCAAGCTCAAGCTCATCGCCAGGACCGAGGTCGCGGTGAAGGACCGGCTCACCAAGGAGATCACCTACTGGGACCACCGGGCCGAGCAGCTCAAATTGCAGGAACAGGCCGGTAAGCCTAACGCGAAGCTCAACTCGGCCGAGGCCCGCAAACGTGCCGATAACCTTCAGGCCCGGCTCCAAAAGCGGCTGGACGACCTGAAGCTCGAAGCGCAGATCTCGCCGCTGCCGCCGGTGGTGCTCGGCGGGATGCTGGTGGTGCCCGCGGGCCTGCTCGCGATCATGGCCGGGCGAACGCCCTCGGTGCCGACAGCCCCCGTGGATACCCAGGCCAGCGCCGCACGGGCACGGGCCATCGTCATGGGAATCGAACGCAATCTCGGCTTCGAGCCGATCGACCGCGAATTCGAGAAGCTCGGCTACGACATCGAGAGCCGCGTCGTCGGGACTGGCAAGCTGCGCTTCATCGAGGTGAAGGGTCGTGTCACCGGTGCGGATACGATCACCGTGACGCGAAACGAGATCCTCTACTCCTTCAACAAGCCCGACGACTTCATCCTGGCGATCGTGGAATTCCTCGACGGCGATTCGCATCGGGTCCACTACATCCGTCAACCCTTCCAGCGCGAGCCGGACTTCGGGGTGACGAGCGTGAACTACGAAATGGCCACTTTGCTGGCCCAGTCCGAGGAGCCGTCATGAGCCAGGCGCCGAGGAAACCTTCGCGCAAGACCGCCATTCAGCGAGGCGATTCCGCGTCGCCGTCGCAGGCCGAGTTCGACGAGGTGCTGGCCCTCATCGGTGCCGCGAAGGCGAAGGCCGTCGCCGCCGTGAACACGATCCTGATCGAGCTCTACTGGGACATTAACCAGAAGATCGCCGAGGAGGGCTGGGCCCAGGGGACCGTCGAAGTCCTGGCCGAAACCATCCGGCGGCGTCATCCGGGGAGGAGCGGGTTCTCGGCAAGCAACCTGTGGCGGATGCGGCAGTTTTTCGAGACCTGCCGCGGACTGCCAAAACTCGCAGCGCTGTTGCGAGAATTGTCGTGGAGCCACAACCTGACGATCATGATTCGATGCAGGCGCGATGAGGAACGAGAATTCTATCTCCGCCTCGCCGCTCGGGACCGTTGGCCATCCCTCCGGCAAAACTGTCAACACCGCTGGCAGAATTGCTCTTTGGCGAATACCGGCCCGACGCGCCAGCGAGGGTCTTGCCCCTTATCTTGCATGGACTTACGACGACCCTCGCTGGCGCTTCGGGCTGGTATCGCCCCGGTCGGATCGTGGGTAAACCAATTCCTGCTGGTCCCCTGGCGACATACCAGCCCGACGCGCCAGCGAGGGTCCGCCGGTCAATCCTCCTCTGTTCCCTCATCTCCGGATTGCGCGAGGTGAGGCATCGCGCTGGCGAAGGCGGAGCTGTTAGGGTGGATGAATCGAACGTTTTCGCAGTTGGTCGGGGGCAGAGGCACGATGAGGAGATCACGATGAGCTTCGGTCGCCGGAAGGTGTCTGGCCGCGAATGCGAGCCTCCCATGCCCGAGGCGCTGGCCTACTTCCTGACATGGACCACTTATGGGACATGGCTGCCTGGTGACGAACGGGGGTGGGTCCCGTACAGGTCTGGGATGCAACTACCCGATCCCATCCTGGAGAGGGAAGCAGCCGCACGGATGACCGAGGACGCCTGTCGCCTCGATCACGAACAGCGCCGGCTCGTCGAAACGACCATCACGGAACATTGCCGGCTTCGGGGCTGGACTCTCTACGCCGTCAACTGTCGCTCGAATCACGTTCATGTCGTCGTCGCCGCCGATCGGCACCCGAAGGACGTCCGTGAACAGTTCAAGGCATGGTGCACCCGGCGACTGAAGGGCCTGGAACAGGAGCGGAGATGCCCAGCCTCGGCTCATCCGTCACCCCCACCCGAGCAACGGATCCGTGAGAAATGGTGGACCGAACGCGGCAGCGGATATTACATCAACAATGAGGAAGGACTGGAAGCGGTCATCCATTATGTGCGCGAGGGGCAAGATCTCCCCCGCGAAATGCGCTGAGCGACATCAGCCCGACGCGCGAGCGCGGGATGTCGCAAGCAAGCAAGGGACCCTCGCTGGCGCGTTCGGGCCGGTATGCGCCAGCAATCGGAGCCGAGGATTTCCACAGCCCGCGGCAAGATGACCCGTCTCCAGGACGAAGCGAAAGAAAGGCCCGCACGACGTCATGACCCCACCTTACCGCAAGAAGCTCATCGAAGTGGCCCTGCCGCTCGACGCGATCAACAAGGCCAGCGCGCGGGAAAAGTCGATCCGCCACGGGCACCCGAGCACGCTGCACCTCTGGTGGGCAAGGCGGCCTCTGGCGGCGGCGCGGGCGGTGATCTTTGCTCAGATGGTGGATGACCCGTCGGCGCATCCCGACCTGTTCCCGACCGAGAAGGCCCAGGAGGAGGAACGTCAGCGGCTGTTCCGGATCATCGAAGACCTGGTGCTGTGGGAGAACACCACCAACGAGACGGTCCTGCAAGCGGCTCGCGACGAGATCTGGCAGAGCTGGCGCTACACCTTCGCCGAGAACGCCGACCATCCTCGTGCGAAGGAACTGTTCGACCGTTACAAGCTGCCCGCCTTTCACGATCCGTTTGCCGGCGGCGGGTCGATTCCGCTGGAGGCGCAACGGCTCGGGCTGGAGAGCTACGCCAGTGACCTCAACCCGGTGGCCGTTCTGATCAACAAGGCGATGATCGAGATCCCGCCCAGGTTCGCGGGCAAGCCGCCAGTGAACCCGGACGCGCGACGCGATCCGCAGCTCTTCATGAAGGAGTGGAAGGGAGCGCAGGGGCTGGCCGAGGACGTGCGTTACTACGGCCAATGGATGCGAGACGAGGCCGAGAAGCGCATCGGACACCTTTACCCCAAGGTCGAGGTTACGGCCGAGATGGCGAAGGAGCGGCCAGACCTCAAGCCCTTGGTGGGCCAGAAGCTCACCGTGATTGCCTGGCTCTGGGCACGGACAGTAAAGAGCCCGAACCCGGCTTTCGCGCATGTGGATGTGCCGCTGGCCGCCACTTTCATCCTCGGCACCAAGCCCGGCAAGGAAGCATATGTAGAGCCGGTGATCGAGGGCGAAGGTTACCGATTCACGGTGAAGGGGGGTAAGCCAAAGAACGCATTGGCGACGAAGAACGGTACCAAGCTTGCGCAAGCGAATTTCGTCTGCTTGATGTCGGGCGCACCGATCGCTGGCGACTACATAAAGGTCGAGGGCAAGGCTGGGCGCATCGGCGTGCGAATGATGGCCATCGTTGCTGAGGGAGATCGGGGACGGATCTGAATGCCATTAAGTTAAGCGTAAAGACAGATTCTAATTGCACTTAGGGTCGATCTCCCCGGCTCCAATCAGAAATAGTTTAGATATGTTAATTTGATTCTCAGAGCGAAAACACCCTGGATCCAAGCCGCATGGAATGATCTAGATATCAACATACTTATAAAATCGCCGAAAACATGCTCGACGCAAGCCGTTTGGAGATCAGGAGTTAAACTTAACTTAATGCCATTCGGGACGGATCTACTTATCGCCGACTGCGGCGATGGAAGGTGTCGCACGAGAAGCGAAACCAGAATGGAAGCCGGATGTCGAGTTCTTTGAGCAAGCACTTGGTTTCCGTGTTGGCAACTATGGGATGACGAAGTGGAGTGACTTGTTCACAAAACGTCAACTCGTGGCCCTTACGACCTTCTCCGACTTGCGCAGGAGGCGAGTAGTCGGGCTAAACGAGATGCGCTTGCAGCAGGCGTGACCGACGATGGCAAAGCCCTCCACGATGGTGGCACGGAGGCCACGGCTTACGCCGATGCGGTAGCAGCCTATCTCGGTCTCGCGGTCGGCAAGTTTTCGGACAACGCATCCGCCCTCTGCTCCTGGCATAATGGTGCACAACACGAAAAGATTCGGGCCACCTATGGGAGACAAGCGCTTCCGATGACGTGGGACTTCGCAGAAGGGAATTCGTTCTCGGTATCGAGCGGCAACTTCATGCGACAGGTCGATCTGATGACAAAGGTCATCGGCAATTCACTCTCTGCATTGGCATCAGGAAGAAGTGAGCAAGCCGATGCCCAGCAGCAATATGTAAGCGTGGGCAAAGTTGTCTCCACCGACCCTCCTTACTACGACAACATCGGTTATGCAGACCTGTCAGACTTCTTTTACGTTTGGCTTCGTCGCTCGTTAAGGCCTGTCTTTCCCGAACTCTTCGCAACCGTCGCCGTGCCCAAGGCAGAGGAGTTAGTGGCGACGCCTTACCGCCACGGCGGCAAGCAGAAGGCAGAGGCGTTCTTCCTTGACGGCATGACAAAGGCCATGAATCGCCTTTCCGAGCAGACGCACCCCGCCTTTCCGGTCACCATCTTCTACGCATTCAAGCAGTCTGAGAGCGACGATAACGACGGCACCGCTAGCACGGGCTGGGAGACCTTCCTTGATGCGTTGATCCGCGCCGGTTTTGCAACGACCGGGACCTGGCCGATGCGTACTGAGCTGGGTAACCGCATGAGAGGGATGGACTCCAATGCCCTCGCCTCCAGCATCGTCCTCGTCTGCCGGAAGCGTACCCCCGATGCGCCCACCACGACTCGACGTGAGTTCGTCACATCGCTCAAGGCTGAACTGCCTCTGGCCCTCGCCCACCTTCAGCGCGGCAACATCGCCCCGGTAGACCTGGCTCAGGCTTCTATCGGTCCGGGCATGGCGGTCTACTCCCGCCACGCCAAAGTACTCGACGCCAAAGGCAATCCCCTCTCCGTGCGAGAGGCGCTCGCGCTCATTAACCAGACCCTCGACGAGTCGCTGGCCGAGCAGGAAGGCGACTTCGACGCCGATAGCCGCTGGGCGCTGGCGTGGTTCGATCATGCGGGCTTTGCCGAAGGCGAGTACGGGGTGGCCGAGACGCTTTCCACGGCCAAGAACACCAGCGTCGCCGGTCTGGTCGCGGCCGGCATCGTAGCCTCCAGCCGCGGCAAGGTGCGTTTACTCAAGGCGGACGAGCTGGCATCCCACTGGGACCCAACGACGGACCCGAGGCTCACGGCGTGGGAGACCGTCCATCACCTGGTTCGCTCCCTGGAAGCCGGCGGCGAAGGCGCCGCGGCCGCGCTGGTCGCGAAGCTCGGCGACAAGGCCGAGGTCGCCCGCGAACTCTGCTATCGCCTTTACACCTTGTGCGAGCGGAAGAAGCGGGCGTCCGAAGCGCTGGCCTACAACGGCCTGGTGCTGAGCTGGCCCGAGATCACCCGCCTGGCCCGCGAGGGCGGCCAGCCGCGTACGCAACAGGGAGGACTTTTTGATAAGGAGGAAGAGGAAGCCGATGACTGATCGAGCAAAGACAATCGACGAATCAAAGGCGACAGGTGCATGGAAACTCATCCGAATTGTTCCCATACCAGCCCGACGCGCCAGCGAGGGTCTTGCCCATTATCTTGCAGGGACTTACTTACTAACGACGACCCTCTTACGACGACCCTCGCTGGCGCGTCGGGCTGGTATGGTATCACAACCCTCGCCGGCGCGTCGGGCTGGTATGGTATCACGACCCTCGCTGGCGCGTCGGGCTGGTATGATCTGGCCCCGGTCGGATCGCGAGTGAACCAATTCCTGCTGGTCGCCAAAAGGGATGATTACTGACAGGGCCCCGGACTTCGACGCCTCTCTGGAGGATATAACCCATGGCCATCACTAACCACGATCGCGTCGGCAAAGCGCTGGACATCCTCAAGAGCGGGTTGGGACCGTTCGTCGAGCGGGAGTTCAAGAACTCGTTCAAGGACCGATTTACGGCCGAATTCCAGCGGTTCCTGGGCGAGGACCGCCTGAACGCGAAGAAGTCGGTCACGGCCCTGGATGTGGCGGCGCTCCTCAAGATCATGTGGGATTCCTGGAACGACGTCTTCCGACTGACCTTGGGGCCCGCCGAGCGCAGCCTGGTCAGCGAGCTGCGAGACCATCGCAACCGGTGGGCGCACCAGGAAGCCTTCACTGGCGACGACGCCTATCGTGCGCTCGACTCGGCCGGCCGCCTCCTGACCGCCGTCTCGGCGCCGCAGGCCGACGACATCGAGAGGATGAAGACGGAACTCCTGCGCATCCGGTTCGACGAGCAGGCGCGGAGCGAGAAGCGCAAGAGCGCCGGCACCGCGATCGAGGGCGCGGCGGCGGGCGGGCTCAAGCCCTGGCGCGAGGTGGTGACGCCGCACAAGGACGTCGCCAGCGGCCGCTACCAGCAGGCCGAGTTCGCCGCCGACCTCTGGCAGGTGCACCTCGGCGAGGGGACGGACGAGTACAAGAACCCGGTCGAGTTCTTTCGCCGCACTTATCTCACCGAGAGCCTCAAAGGGATGCTGGTGGGCGCGGTGCGACGACTTGCCGGTCAGGGCGGCGACCCGGTCGTGCAGCTCCAGACCAACTTCGGCGGCGGCAAGACGCACTCGATGCTGGCGCTCTACCACCTCTTCTCGGGCATCGCGCCCACGGAGCTGGTGGGTATCGATAAGGTCATGGAGGAGGCGAGCGCCAAAATGCTGCCAACCGCCCAACGCGTGGTGCTGGTGGGCAACAAGATCTCGCCCGGCAATCCCACCACCAAGCCCGACGGGACGCTGGTGCGCACGCTGTGGGGCGAGCTGGCCTGGCAGCTCGGCGGCAAGAAAGCCTTCGCCCGCATCCAGGCCGACGACGAGAAGGCGACCAGTCCCGGAGACGTGCTGCGCGAGTTGTTCAACGAGTACGGGCCAAGCCTGATCCTGATCGACGAGTGGGTGGCCTACGTGCGCCAGCTCCACGACCAGGGCGACCTGCCGGCGGGCGGCTTCGAGACCCAGTTCACGTTCGCCCAGGTGCTGACCGAGTCGGCGAAACTGGCGAAGAACTGCCTGCTCGTGATCAGTCTCCCGGCCTCGGACACTTCGGGCTCGCCTCACGCGCAGGCCAACGATGTCGAGGTGGGCGGTCAGCGTGGGCGAGAGGCGTTGGATCGGCTGCGTAACGTGGTGGGTCGGGTCGAATCCTCGTGGCGGCCCGCGAGCGCCGAGGAGGGTTTCGAGATCGTGCGGCGCCGGCTGTTCGAGCCGATGGCCGACCCCAGGCAGTTCACGGACCGCGACGTCGTGGCGCGGGGCTTCGCTGACTTCTACCGATCACAGCATCAGGAGTTCCCGCCCGAGTGCCGGGACTCCGACTACGAAAAACGCATCAAGGCGGCGTATCCCATCCACCCGGAGATTTTCGATCGCCTCTACGCCGACTGGTCCACGCTGATCAAGTTCCAGCGCACCCGCGGCGTCCTGCGATTGATGGCGGCGGTGATTCACAGCCTGTGGGAGAAGGGGGACAAGACCCCGCTCATCCTGCCGGCGAACATCCCCATCGATGACCCGCGCGTGCAGTTCGAGCTGACCCGCTACCTCTCGGACAACTGGGTGCCGACGATCGAGAAGGACGTGGACGGCCCCAGCTCGCTTCCGCTCCGGCTGGACGGCGAGGTCCCGAACCTGGGGAAGTTCTCGGCATGCCGGCGCGTGGCACGAACGATCTACCTGGGCTCGGCGCCCACGATGGCGGCGGCGCATCTCGGGCTGGAGGACCGGCGGGTCAAGCTCGGCTGCGTGCTGCCAGGCGAGTCGCCCGCGATCTTCGGCGATGCCTTGCGGCGCCTGGCCGGGACGGCGACGTATCTCTATCAGGACGGACCGCGTTACTGGTACTCGACTCAGCCCACGGTCACGAAGTTGGCCGATGACCGCGCCGAGCAACTGAAGCGAGAGCCCGACAAGGTCGTGCACGAGCTGGACCAGCGTCTCCGGGCCGATCTGCGCAACGCGGGCGACTTCAGCCGCGTCCATCCCTTACCGCAGTCGGGCCAGGACGTGCCCGACGACCTCGACGCGCGGCTGGTCGTGCTACGGATCGACCATCCCTACAGCAAGGAGCCGGGAAGTGCCGCCGAGGCGGCGGCCCGGGCGATCTTCGAGTCGCGTGGCAACACGCCCCGGCTCTATCGCAACGCGATCGTCTTCCTCGCGGCGGACAGGACCCGCCTTCAGGATCTCGACGAGGCGGCGCGGAAGTATCTCGCGTGGGAATCGATCCTGGACGAGAAGGTCGTGCTGAACCTCACGCCGCAGCAGGTGAAGCAGGCGGAAACCCAGCGGGTTGCCGCGGACAGTGCCGTCACGGCGCGGATCCCGGAGGTCTACCACTGGCTGCTGGTTCCCATGCAGAAATCGCCCCAGGAGGCCGTCGAGTGGCAGGCATTCCGGCTCCCGTCGGGGCATGATGCGCTCGCGGTGCGCGCAAGCAAGAAGCTCAGGAACGACGAATTGTTGCTCTCCAGCCTGGCGGGCACGATTCTCAAGATGTCGCTCGATCGGGTGCCACTCTGGCGGGGCAACCATGTCGCGGTGAAGCAACTCGCCGAGGACTTCGCGCGCTATGTCTACCTCCCTCGTCTCAAGGACTCCTCCGTGCTGGTCGGTGCCATCCGTGACGGCCTTGGGTTGTTGACGTGGGAAGAGGAAAGTTTCGCCTTCGCCGACAGCTACGACGAGCTGACGGGCCGTTACCACGGATTGCGGGGCGGACAGCTCGTATCCCTGGTCGATGCCGACTCGCCCGGCCTGCTCGTGAAGGGGAGCATTGCCCGTTCGCAGCTCGCCGCCGATAGCGCGAAGGTTTCGGGAGAGGATCGATCGGGCGCGCAAGGCGACTGTGTTGATGGACAGACGACACCAGCGACGAGGACCCCGACTCCCGTCTCGCCGCAACCTGCCGCCGACGTACTCCCCAAGCGATTCCATGGCACGGTGACGCTCGATGCGACTCGCGTCGGCCGCGATGCCGGGCGGGTTGCCGAAGAGGTCATCGCGCACCTCACCGGACTCATCGGTGCGAAGATAACCGTCACGCTCGAGGTGGAAGCCTCTATTCCTTCCGGAGCCTCGGACCACGTCGTGCGTACGGTCACCGAGAACAGCCGGGCCCTGAAGTTCAGCAGCCACGGCTTTGAAAAAGAGTAACTCATGCGTCAGAAAAGGATGGACGAGTGCGAGCCGAAGTTGGTCGTGGTCCGCGAAATGGCGGCGTTCGTTGTTTGCCCTGAGCGGCGGCTCGAGTCATGGGCGCGTCCTGGACCAGGCGAGCCGGGAGGTGAGGGAGGCCGTGAGTCGAAAGCCAGGCGGAACGCGGGGAGGTGATGGACCCGTGGCGAGGAAGTGAGTAGAGTCAGTCGAGCCTGTCCACGATTCCGACGCGGAGGCATCGACCATGTACCGGTTGCGAAGGCCGTTGACGCCGGGGGCCGTATTCCTCGCGGTCGCGGTCCTGGGCGCGTTTCCGTCCGTTGCCGGGACCATCGAGATCACGACCAGGGAAGTCACGGACCCGGCTCTCACGGTCTCGCCCGACGGCCGGCAATTGATCTTCAGCCTCCTGGGCCACCTGTTCCGCCTTCCCATCGAAGGAGGCGCCGCCGAGCAGCTCACCTTCGGACCCTGTTACGACAACGATCCCGCCTTCTCGCCCGATGGGCGCCGCGTGGCTTTCGTCTCCGATCGTGACGGCAGCGCGGCCAATGTTTTTCTCCTCGATCTCTCCACACGCACGATCACCCAGGTGACTCACGAAGCCCACGCGGGCCAGCCCGCGTGGAGTCCGGAAGGCCGGTCCATCGCGTATTGCCGCATCCTGGCCCGGGAAGAGCATCCGCCCCATCTCTTGCCGCGGTTCTTCGGCGCCAGTGGGCTGCGGGAAGTGCGCAGGGTCGCCCTACCCGCCGGAGATCCCGAAGTCGTCGCCGCTCCGAGGATCGTCGGCTCCGTCTTCTATCTCCCCGATGGTCGCCTGGCCTGGACCGCGATTGAACAGTCCTATTCCGCGGGAAGCCCCTTTCCGGCCCGGACGCGATCCAGGGTCGAGGGCATGACGTTGGACGGCAAGATCGCCACCCTGCGAGCGTCCGAGGGCGACCTGGGTCGTGTCGTCGTCAGTCCCGCGGGTGATGGTCTCTATGCCTCGGCCGGCGGACTGCGCTTCCTGCCCCTCCCCGATGGCGAGGCCCGGCCGGTCCTCGGGCTCTCGGGCGGCCGGACAGGCGTGGCTTTCGTGATCGCGCCGGATAACCATAGCGCCTACCTGGGCCAGGAAGGTCACCTCTCCAGGGCAACCTTCTCGACGCGAGCACTCCAGCCCATCGCGTTCGAGGCGCGCGTGAAGTTGGAGGTCCAGGACCCGATCCGGCCGAAATGGCTCCCGCCTCGCCCGGAGGATCCCGTCCGTCTCCGGAGCATCATGAGCCCCCAGTTGTCTCCGGACGGACGGCGCCTGGTCTTCATGGCCGCCGGCGAGCTCTGGCAGCAGTCGCTTCCGCACGGGCGGGCAGAGCGAATCCTGGAACCGGGTGCGTCGAGGCGCGACCCATCTCTCTCTCCCGACGGTCAACATCTGGCATTCGCCGAAAACGACTCGGGGCAACGCCAGGTCCGGAGCTACGATCTGGCGGGCCGGCAAGGGCGCCGGCTCGCTACTCTGGGGGATCGCTCCTGGGGGCTACTGCCGAGCTGGAGCCGCGATGGGGAGCGCGTCGTATTTCAACAGAGCGATGCCCTCTTCTCCCCGATCGCCCTGATGGCGGTCCGGCTCCGCGATGGCGCGCCGGAGAAGCTTGGCGAGGCGCCCTCGGGTTGGACGGCCCGCCCCCAGTTCTCGGGCGACGACCGATCCCTCTACTTCACCGGGCGATTCGACAGCCTCGGGACGCTGTACCGTCTGCCCCTGGAGACGGGCGCGAAGCCGACGGCCATCACCGACCTGGTCGACCACCTGAGCGATGGGTTGGTCTCCGCGGATGGGAAGTGGCTGGCGTTCCGGCGGAACGCGGAGATCTGGGTGGCGCCCTGGGGGCGCAGCCCGTCAAAGAGGAGCAAGTGCGACGATTCAGCCCGGAAGGGGGCCGGAATTTCGCCTTCACGCCGGACTCCTCGGCCGTGATCTACGCCGCGGGCCACCGCGTCTGGCGGCGTCCGTTGGCGGGCGGCGAGCGCGAGGAGGTCCCTCTGCATTTCGAGCTGCGACGGCCTCGCCCGCCGCCTCTCCTGTTGCGGCGCGTCCGGGTGCTGGATTTCGCCGCGGGCGGATTTGGCCCCGAGACGTCCCTGCTGATCGAGGACGGGAGGATTCGCTGGATCGGCCCCGAGTCGGGCCGCGCGATCCCGCCATCGGCGGTCGTCCTCGATGCGGTCGGCCGGTACGCGATCCCCGGGTTGTTCGACCTCCACGTGCATGCCGCCTGGGCCAATCATGAGGCCAATCCCGACGCATTCATCGCCTACGGGATCACCTCGGTGCGGGACACGGGCGGCCGGCTCGACCTGCTCAATAGCCTCTCGGATCGCGGCGAGCTGACCGCCGACCCCCTCCCTCGCTACTTCTTCAGCGGCGAGATCTTCGAGGGGGCCCGGCCGAACTGGGGCGATGCCTTCCTCCTGCTCGCCCGCGGGGAGGATGCCCGGGCCCACGTCCGACTCTGGAAGGAGCGGGGTGCGCATTTCATCAAGGTGTATCCGTCCCTCCCGTGGCCGTTACAGCGCGTCGTCGCCGAGGAGGCCCGCCGGCTGGGCCTGCCTGTGGTCGGGCACGGGCTCAGCACCGAGGAGATCGTCAAGAGCGTGACCCTGGGATACGCCGTCCTGGAGCACGGGCCGGGCAACATCGCCGACGATCTGCTCCAACTGCTGGCGAGGGCGGGGACCCGATGGGACCCGACGTTGGCGATCATGGGAGGCCACGGCCTCCTGTTGCGCGACGAGCCGGAACGCCTGGATGACGCGAGGTTCCAAACCTTTGTCCCTGAGAAGTCGATCCGCGAGGCCAGGGGCGGTGGGCTCTTCGGCCGGATGCCGGATAGCGTGCTGCGCGCAACTGGAAAACGCGCCTGGCACGAGTTCGCGCGGCCGGGGCCCGCGGGGTCAAGCTGCAGGCGGGGACGGATTCCCTGATGACGGGGACGTTCTTCGGCCCGTCGCTCCACTGGGAGCTGGAGCATTTCGTCGAGGCTGGATTCTCGCCGATCGAGGCGATCCGCATGGCCACTGCCGACGCCGCGGAGGCCGTGGGTGCCGGGGACGACCTGGCGACGATCGAATCCGGCAAGCTCGCCGACCTGGTGTTGCTGAAGGCCAATCCGCTCGAGAATATCCGGAACACGCAGACCACCTGGCGGGTGATCAAGGCCGGACAGATGTTCGATCCTCAGGGGCTACGAGGGGGCGGATCGCGCGGGCGCGGCGAAGGGCGTCGCCCCGGGACGGTGAGATCCATCTGTAGGGGAACCATGTTCATGTGGGCCGAACCGGACAACAGGATCCATTCGGGGATCGGGCGAGCGGAGGGACTCTTCTCGCGATCGCGTGACCTCATCCTGAATCCATGGCGATGGCTCCTCATCGGATGGGTCTGGCTCGCGGCCTGCGGTGGCGCGCCGGTGCAAGGCCAGTCGGTCGTCGGATCCGACACCTACCTTCGGCTCAAGGCCGCGACTCGACGCCGTGCCCGCCATCGACACGCACGACCACCTCTGGCCGTTCGAGAGGCTCCCCGGCTTGATGGAGACCGACCGCGGCCGGGGGATGACCCTGTTTGGACTCTGGAGGAATAGCTATTACCCACAGGTCGGCCGGCTGACCGTCCGGCAGCCCGGCGAGCCGTTCGACCCCTGGTGGGCCCGCGCCCGGCACGACTTCGACAACGCCCGCGCCACCGGCTTCTACCGCTACCAACTCCCCGCCTTCCGCGACCTCTACGGCGTCGACTTCGACCGGATCACGGACGAGCAGGCCAAGGCCCTCGACGCCCGAGTCTTCGAGAATTACCGCGACGATCGCTGGGTCCGCCAGGTCGTCACCGATCGGGCCAACATCGAGCTGATGCTCAATGACCCGTACTGGGGCGCGGTTCGACTTCCGCACCCATTACTCGTTCGAGGTCCTGGTCTTCAACGTCACGACCCTCCTCGACGGGTTCCACCCCTCCGAGTTCAAGCAGCCCTCCGACGATCCCTACCGGTTCGCACGCGCACAAGGCCTCGGGACGGCGACGCTCGACGACTACCTCACGGTCCTCGACCGGCTGTTCCGCGAGGCCAAGTCCAAGGGCGCCGTCTGCCTCAAGACGACCAGGGCCTATGAGCGGACGCTGCGGTTCGAAGAGATCCCGAAGGAGCGGGCCGCGCGGGTCTTCGGCGCGCCCCGGGGCGAGCTCACTCCGCAGGACGTGAAGGACTTTCAGGACTTCATCATGTGGCGGCTGGTCGGCCTCAGCGCCACGCACGACCTGCCGTTCCAGATCCACACCGGCCATGGCAAGCTCCAGGGGTCCAATCCGCTGTTGCTCCTGGACCTGATCGAGGCCAACCCGAAGACGAAGTTCATCCTGTTCCACGGCGGCTACCCGTGGGTGGGCGAGACGGGTGCGATCGTCCTCCGGCACGGAGGGCACGTCTGGGTCGAACTCGGTCTGGCTGCCGACGATCAGCCCGACGATGGCCCGACGGGCCCTCCACGAGTGGCTGGAGGTCATGCCGTCGGACCGGATCCTCTGGGGGGCCGACTGCAACCATGCGGAGGGGATCTATGGCGCGACCGTTACGACGCGCGCCGTGCTCGCGGAGGTGCTCGCCGAGAAGGTAACGCGGGGCGACCTGGCCGAGGTCCACGCCGTCCGGATCGGACGTCAGATCCTCCGCGAGAATGCCCTGGCCCTGTTCCCACAGCTCAAGGGCCGGCTCTGGAAGTCCGGGGAACGGCCGGCGAACGGAGCGGCGCCACGAGAGGCCCCTTGAGCCGCGGACCGTATATCCGCCACGGTGGAACGCCATGAGAGATAAGATACTGTCCGAGAACGGGGTCCGGCCTTTGTAGGGTGGGTGAAACTACCCCTTCCAACATGCTGAGTTAATTATTATAACCTCTTTGGCTGGGATGGTTTTCGTTCCCGATCACGGAGGGCTACCTATGTCTCCCAGGCTGATTGATCTCGATGGGCCGACGAAGCGCTGCGGACGGACCTCCCAGCCGGTGGTGCCACCCCCGCGCCCCGCCGCCCGGCTGGATCTCCTCGACCCTGCCCCTCCACTCATCGCGGACCTCCCGGCCATCCTCAATCCCTGCATTCAGGAGTCCCCGGCCACCGTGATGACCCGTATCACCCTGGATTGGCTCCTCCAGGGCACCCCCTTCGACCTCCTCTTCGAGCAGTCCGCCGAGGGCGAATACTGCCGCGAGTTTACCCTCGAGCACCTCGTGTTGGTCATGCTCGACGTCGTCTGTGGGTTCAACCCCTCCACCCGCTCGGCGTTCCTGGGGCGCCAGCTCCAACTGATCGCCTCGCTCTCGGCCTTCTACGGCAAGCTCAATCGCCTGAGCCCGGCCATCACCGCCGCGGTCGTCCGCCACACGGCGATCCGCTGCCGCGCCCTGATCGAAGGCGGCGGGGGCCTGCTGCCGGAGCCGATCCCCGGCTACTGCCGCCCGCATCCTCGACGGCAACGTCCTGGCCGGGACCGACCATCGCCTGACCCCGACGCGGACCACCTGGTCGGCCTGTCTGCCCGGCAAGTCGCTGGCGATCTACGAGCCGGCCAGCGGCTTGATCACCGATCTGATCCTGGAGGAGAACGCCCACGCCCAGGAGCGCAACCTGCTCAAGGAAGTCCCCGTCTCGGCCGGCGAGCTGTGGATCCTCGACCGCAACTTGTGCGTCCGCACCTTCTTGTTCCGCATCGCGCGAGCCGGCGGGTCCTTCCTGGCACGGCGGCACCAAACGACGTTGCCCTACGAACCAGCCGGGCCGCGGCAGTCGCGGGGGCGCTGCCCGACCGGCAAGGTCCACGAGCAGCCGATCCTCGTGGACGATCCCGAGACGCCCGGGGCGGCGCATCGCCTGCGGCTGATCATCCTGGAATTGGACGAGCCGACGCGGGAGGGGGAGACGGAGATCATCCTGGTGACCAACCTGCCCGAGGATGTCTCGGCGATCGACTGCTGCGCCGCGTACCGGGGCCGCTGGGGGATCGAGGGCCATTTCCAGGTGCTGACCGACCTGCTGAATTGCGAGATCCCCACGCTGGGCTACCCGCGCGCGGCACTGTTCGGCTTCGGGATGTCGGCCGTGGCCGGCAACGCCCTGGCGGTGCTCAAGGGCGGCCTGCGGGCGGAGCACGGCCGGGAGATGGCCGCAGAAGTGTCGAATCATGCCGTGGTCACCGAGGTGGCGCGGATCTACCCGGGGATGATGACGGCGGTCCCGCCGCGACTGTGGCCGGAGCTGAGCGATCGCCCGGTGCAGGAGGTGGCGGATTTGCTCAACGAGTTGGCGGCTCGGATGTCGGTGGAGTGGATGCTCCGGGTACGACGCGGGCCGAAGAAGAAGAAACCGCATCGGAGCAAGGGGGACCGAAACCATCATTTGGCCACCAAGAAGCTACTGGACGAGGCCAAGGGGATGTGCCCGCCCAGAGCGGGGTGAGGCGCAACCCACATGGCATCAAGAGTTTGATTATAACGAGTTTGCATGTTGGAAGGGGTAGGTGGGTGAAACCCACCAAGAAGTCGCTCGATCCTGGTGGGTTTCACCCACCCTACTCAGTTCTTCGGATCGTCTTTAAAGTCAGTCGTCGATCCGGATCCGCTTCGTCGGGTCCCGCCACGGGCGAAGCGGGCGGAGGCGTCAGCGAAGCGGGTCCGAGGGTCGGTCGGTGAGGCCGGACTCCCCGAATTCGATGGGAGGCAGTTCCTGGACGGCCTTCCGTCAGCGCCTGCTCCCAGTGGGTCTGGATCGCGAGGAGATCGGGGTCCTTGGCGTGGAATCGCCGATGGCGGCGTGATCCGGAGGGCGTCGCGGCCGTAAACCAGCAGGTCGATCGGGGGACCGACCGTCACGTTGGAGCGCATGGTCGAGTCGAGCGAGATGAGCGCATAGCGGGCCGCGTCGTCCAGCGTCGTGCCGTCGTAGCGGACTCCCCGGTCCAGGATAGGCCGCCCGTACTTGCACTCGCCGATCTGGAGGAATGGCGAGTCCTCCGTGGCCCGCAAGGGATTGCCCTGGGGGTAGATCAAATAGAGATCATGGGCCTGGCCACGGATCTGCCCGGCGAGGATCACGTGGACGTTGAACGAAAACTTGTCCTGCTCGAGGGCCTGGCGGTCGAGTTCGGCCACGCGGCGGATCCGGTCGCCCACGACGCGGGCGGCGTCGTAGAAGGTCTCGGCGGAGGCCAGGCCGAGCCCCTGGTCGAAGTCGCGCCCGAGCAGGGTGATGACCGATTGGGAGCAGGACAGGCTCCCGCTGGTCAGCAGGATGAAGAGCCGCTCCCCGGTGCGCACGAAGGTGTGCATCTTGCGACAGACATTCACCTGGTCGGCCCCCGAATTCGATCGAGAGTCCGAGGCCAGGACCAGGCCGTCTTTCGTCTTGATCCCCAGGCAATACGTCATCGTGAGACAGCCCCCGTCCGCTTCCGATGGACCGAACCGGCGGGCCGGGCGGGACACCCGTCTTGGTGCCAAAGCCGCCGGCCCACCCGGCCGAGTGAGTGAGATCCCCATGATACCCGATCGCCGCTCCCGGGGGCGAGGCGATCAGACCTGGGACGTCGCATTCCAGCCGACCGGGGTGCGACGCTCCTGCATGTCGCCGAGCTCGCGGTCGGAGACCTCGTCGGTCCAGACGGCGAACCTGTCCAGCCGGGACGTCCCGAACGTCGTGGTCAGCGCGACGTCCGCCGCATCGCGACCGTGGGCCATCAGGATCCGGCCGATCCGGGGGACGTTGTGGCGGGCGTCGAAGGTGAACCAGCGGCCGTCCAGATAGGCTTCGAACCAGCCGCTGAAGTCCATCGGATAGGGCTGGGGCGGGATGCCGATGTCACCGAGGTAACCGGTCGCGTACCGGGCCGGGATGTTCAGACATCGGCAGAACGTCAGCGCCAGGTGGCTGAAATCGCGGCAGACTCCAGCTCGCTCCTCATAGGCATCATGAGCCGTCTTGGTCGGGCGCGCGGACTGATAGTCGAACCGGACGTTGCCATGCACCCAGTCGCAGATCGCCTGGACGCGGGCCCAGCCCTCGGGCGTGCCCCCGAAGAGGCGCCAGGCGGTGTCCGAGAGGCGGTCAACCTCGCAGTATCGACTGGAGAGCAGGAAGACCAGGACGTCGGGAGGCAGGTCCTGGACCGGGATCTGCTTCGCATCCGAGGCGACGGGGTCGGGCTGCCCGTCGTCCTCGACGATCAGGTCATCCCGGAGGATCAACGGACCGTTCGGCGCAAGCAGTCGCGCCGGACGGTTGCCGAAGCCGTCGGTGTACCACTGGAGGGGGACGTCCGGTTCGACGCTCAGCCCGCCGGGGCGTCGGATCGATCCCTCGCGCTCGGGCCGGAGCCCCAACATGAGCAGCATCGCGGCAGGCGCCGGAACCTCGAACACCATCTCGAATCCGATCCGGATCAACATGGGCGATCATCTCCCTTCTCTGCGATTCGATTTCCCCGATGCGGCTGCCGGCCCCGATGCTGACGCAGGCCGGTCTCGGGGACCTTCCGGTCGGGATGGGCCGATGCGACGGCCGCCGCGAACGGAGAGGCCCGATCGTCGCGACCGCGATGGGCTGACCGGTTCGTCTACGCACGATGGTCCGGTCCGATCGTGCCGACGCACGGCGTGGGAGAGGGGTTGCCCTGGAGCGACGGCCATCCCATTGAACCCGGTCGGCGTATCGTTCCGAAAGAGGGCATATCTCGCGCCGGGATTCACTCATGGCCCGGGAGTGGTGCAACCGGAACCGGTAATGCCAAGGATCCTCGAAGAATCGTTGTCTGTTACCGGCGAACTTAACATAATTGCATCCATGCCGGCTCTTTTGCCAATGGGAGTGTTTTCAGGTCTGCCGCGCCGCATTTCCGGTGATACGCGAGCTTCCAGCGGACGGGCTGACGCGGTTCCCCATCAGAGGTCCGCGACCATGCTGCGGTCGCGGCAGCCTGCCGCCGGCAATGATGAACTCCGGCAAGAATGGGGAGCAGCCTTATCGTGCAGACGCTCCAGAGGCTCGCTATGGCGCTCGTAGTCCCGTGCTAACCGGCGGAAGGAGCCCGACCCGGATCGGCCGCCCAAGCCCATAGGGACGGCGATGGGCGGGGAATGGGACTGCCAGGGGCGATCGACCTGGTGGCGGCCGCTGCGAAAAGGCAGAAGGCTGTCGGTGCCGTGGGTG
This sequence comes from uncultured Planctomycetota bacterium, assembly GCA_963845755.1. Classification (GTDB taxonomy): domain Bacteria; phylum Planctomycetota; class Planctomycetia; order Isosphaerales; family Isosphaeraceae; genus CAWJTV01. The sequence goes on along the minus strand of CAWJTV010000025.1, from coordinate 125,105 downwards.
GTCGTGGATCGGGAGTTCTTGCGGGTGCGTTAGAAAGCCCCGAGCGCCTCGCAATCAGGCCATCGGCGATGCGCTCGAGGGATCGCCCGACCGGGGGACCGCCCCATACGATTGTTGAGACCGAGCCTGATGGCAGCGAGCCGGGCTTCGCGACTTCACCTTGACGAAATAGTCACACAACCAGGACCACAACCCGTGATTGAACGGACTCGCGGACCGTTTACTCGGTTTTCTCTTGAAGCCCGTAGACCAGCCGAAGGCGACTCCGACGATATGATGTCCGGACTCGTACCGGGAATGTAGCACCTGGCCGATGATCATCCGGCCTCGGTGGCGGGTCTCCCCGGGCTTGCGGGGAAAGGTCAGCCGGATCACTTCGCCGCTATCCAGCGGGCGATCGAGAATCACGCGGGCACCGGCGTTTCCGAGGCCGGAGAGCGTGCCCTTGAGAGGGGACCCGCCGCTCAGCCTGCTCACCAACACCTCGCTCGGATTCGTCGGTTGATCGGCGACGCGCGCAGCAGGATCGCTCATTTCCTTCCCCGCTGATGCCAGAGGATCGAGGCGGCCCCATCCGAGCGGCACATCGCCACCCCTCATACCACAACGGTATGTCAGGTTTTCGATCTTGTCCGATGGATCAGGTGAATTGCGACCGGACGATGCATCGCGTCCGTGATCCAATCCGCGCTCTGCTTCGACCTGGATGGCGCGGAGGCAGAACCGATGATGAAGGGGTCCGCCTCGTCAGACGGAGTCGAAACGCATTCGGACAGTTGCTGATTCGAGGATTACAAGCCGCATCAAACCGGCCCGGCCGACTCTCCCGCCCCGTCGATTCTCTGGACCCGTCCAGTGCGCCGGTCGGCGGCTCGGCTGTTGCGGGGATTCTCCCGCGATGGCTATCATCCATCATACGGAGCGAAGTGCTGCTGTTGTGCCCTGAAGCCACTCAGAGTCTGTTCCCGATGGGCAGGTCCGGGCGAGCGGGGGGCGTCTGCCCCATGCCCGGTGTGCGACGTACCTCCAAGACAGGGGGCTAACGCCCCCCGCCGCGCCCTTCCGGAACAGACTCTCAGAGAGATATTGGCCACGATGCCAGGTGGCGGGGAGGGTCGCTGAGGATGTCGACGGAATTCGGTACGTGCGACTACGGCCGGTTCGACGAGCTGGCCGAGGAGTTCGCCGAGCGGTATCGCCGGGGCGAGCGGCCGAGGCTGCAGGAGTACGTCGACCGCCTGCCGGCGATGGCCGATGAGATCCGGGAGATGTTCCCGGCCCTGGTCGAGGTCGAACAGGTCGAGGAAGACGCCCGCGAGGACGCGCTCCGGAAGAAGCAGCCTGCCGTCCCGCGTCTCGAAGAGCTTGGCGATTACCGGATCGTGCGCGAGATCGGCCGGGGCGGCATGGGGGTCGTCTACGAGGCCGAGCAGCTCTCGCTGGGTCGCCACGTGGCCTTGAAAGTCCTGCCCCGACACGTGGTTGGCGACCCCAAGGCCCTCCAACGGTTCCGACGCGAGGCGAAGGCCGCGGCGCGGCTGCACCACACCAACATCGTGCCGGTCTTCGAGGTCGGGCAGGAGGGTGAGGTCGCCTTCTACACCATGCAGTTCATCCAGGGCCAGGGGCTCGAGCAGGTCATCGACGAGCTGCGGCGGCTCGGTGGTGCGGAGCGGAAACCGGATGAGAGCGAACGCGACGGGTCGGGGGGCTCGGTGAGGCCCGGGAAATCATCGAGAGAACGCATTCATCAGCGGCCGGCCCGCAAAGCCGGAAGCTCGGGCCAGTGGCCGAATCGCTGCTGAGCGGCCGGCTGGGGCCCGAAGGCGAGCGGGGGGCGTCAGCCCCCTGTCCTACAGGGGCGTCGTTCACCGGAGAGGGGGCTGACGCCTCCCGCTCGCCCGCACCTGTCCCTGTTCCGGAAGGGCGAGCGGGGGGCGTCAGTCCCCTGTCTTCGCGGGCCGTCGCTCATCCGACCAGTCTTCGCGGGCCGTCGCTCACCCGACAGGCGGCTGACGCCCTCCGCTCGCCCGGATCTCCACCGGCGGCCGACGTATTGAGTTCGGCGGTGCTGCCGGGTGGGACGGCGGTATCCACGGTCGAGTCCACTCGCGGCCGGCAGCCGTACTTCCGGAGCGTGGCGCAGATCGGCCGCCAGGTGGCGCACGGGCTGGCCTACGCCCATTCGCGCGGCGTCGTCCACCGCGACATCAAGCCGTCGAACCTGCTGCTGGACACCGCGGGCGTCGTCTGGATCACCGACTTCGGCCTGGCCAAGGCCGAGGACGACGACCTGACTGCCACCGGCGACATCCTGGGGACGATCCGCTACATGGCGCCGGAGCGGTTCCGGGGTGAGGGGGACGCCCGCGTTGACATCTACGCCCTGGGGCTGACCCTTTACGAGCTGCTGACGCTCCGGCCGGCGTTCGCCACGGGCGACCGGCTCCACTTGACCGAACGGATCAAGAACGAGGACCCGGCGCGGCCCCGATCGCTGGACTCCCGCATCCCTCGCGACCTGGAGACGATCGTCCTCAAGGCGATCGAGAAGGACCCGAAGCAGCGGTATGCCACGGCCGACGCGATGGCCGAGGACCTGCGGCGGTTCCTCGACGACGAGCCGATCCTGGCGCGGCGGGCTTCGGTCGCCGAGCGGTCGGCCGCGCTGGGCGCGGCACCACCCGGGGCTCGCGGTGCTGGTCGCCGGGCTGACCGTCGTGCTGGTCCTCACCACGCTTGCCTCGCTCTTCGTCGCGGGCCGCATGGCCCGCCTGGCCCAGGACGAGCGAAAGTCCCGGGCGGCGGCCCAGGCCGAGACCTACCGCGCCGTTCTCAGCGAAGCGAGATCGCTGCGGGCCGGGCATCAGCCCGGCTGGCGCGAAGAGGCCCTGGGCGACCTCGCGCGACTCGCCGTCATGCCCACCCCCCGCCGCGACCTGGCCGAGCTTCGCACGGAGGCCGCGGCCACCCTGGCGACACCCGACATTCGCCTCGTGGCCCAGGTTGAGCTCCTGTCCGACGACCTCGGCTCGTTCACCTTCAGCCCGGACGGCCGGACCCTCGTCACCGCCGGCTGCAAGACGGGCCTCGACTTCTGGGACCTGGCGAGCCGTGCTCACCGGTCCTCCGTGGACGGGCTTGACGGTCGATGAGTCCCTGTTCAACAAGGTGCTGTATCTTCCCGACGGGCAGGGCCTGGCCGTGGCGACCCGCGATCACGGCGTCGTGTTCACGGACACGCAGGGCATCGGCACGACCCGCGCCCCGATCACCCGGGGATCCCGCCGGCCGACCAAGCTGGCGATCGAGCGCCGACGGACGACGGATCGCGGTGGCCTGGACCGATGGCGCCGGGATCACGGTCCACGATGCGGCCAGCGGCGCCCTCCTGGACAGCTTCGACGGTTCCCTCTTCGCACTCAGCCCCGACGGGCGATGGCTCGCTCGCCAGGAGAACGTCCGACATCGTGTTGCAGCCGATCGCCTCGGATGAACCTCGGTTCGTGCTCGGCCGGCACGGCGGCGCCTCCGCCCTCGCCTTCAGCCCCGACGGCACCCTGCTCGCCGTCGCGTTCCGGGACCACACCACGGTGCTCTGGGATGTGGCGAAGCGCGAGCAATTCGGCGCCCTTCGGGGCCACCATGAAGCGGTTGCCGACGTGGCGTTCAGTCCGGACGGCGAGTGGATCGCCACCGGGAGCCTCGACTACACCGCCCGGATCTGGGAGACACGGACCGGGCAGAGCGTGGCCACGCTTTTCAACGACGGCCCAGCATTACGGGTGCAGTGGTCTCCCACGGGTGATTATCTCGCGACGAGCCCGAATTATGGCAACACGCTCTTCCTCTACAGGATCACGGGCCGGCACGGTGTGCAGCAGTGGCTGACCGGCCACCGGAGTCGAGGTCGAGGTCCGTGGAAGCACATCCGCTTCGGGAACGGATCGCGACTTCCGGATATGCGGAGTTGATCTCCTGGGACCTGCCCGCTTCCCGCCCCTCCCCGGTCGCGATGGAGCCCAATCCCGGGGCGGTCACGGCCCTGGCCTACAGCCCGGACGGCTCCCTCCTGGCCACGGCGAGTTGGCGAGGCAGTTCCGACCCTCGCGAGGTCAGCATCCGGGACGGGAACACGGGTCAAGTCCGGGACCGGATCTCCGGGCCTGACATTGTCTACGCGCTCGCCTTCGATCCGACGGGTGAGCGGCTCGCCTGCGGCGATCGGGTGGGTCACGTCGTCTTCTGGGACCTCGTCACCCGCCGCCCCGTCCGGCAATTCGTGACGGGTTCCGCGGTCTGGTCGATCGTCACTCTTGACCATCCTCGCCGCCTGGTGACTCACGGCAAGGATGCGGTGCTCCTCTTCAACCTCGAGTCCGGTGAACTGGAAAAGACGGTCGATCTTGGCGGTGGGGGCATCCGGAGGCTTGCGGCCGATCGGGCGCGCAGTCGCCTGGTGGTCGGGTTTGGGAGCGGGGCGATCGCCAGCCTTTCGCTCCCCGACCTCACTCCTGGCCCACGTCTCGACGGCGCGCACCACGGCAACGTGGACTGCCTGGCCCTCAGCCCCGACGGACGCCTGCTGGCCACCGGCGCCGCCGACCGTCGCGTGGTGCTGCGTGACGCGATCTCGTTCGAGACGCTGCTGAGCTTCCCGTTGTGGACCGGGACTCTGCGGGACCTGACCTTCGACTCCACGGGCCGCCGTCTGGCCATCGTCGGCACCAATTGCGACGTGGATCTCTGGGACCTTGCCGCCCTGTCCGACGGCCTGGCGGATCTCGGCCTGGCCTGGGACCGGCCGGCGCCCGCGGTCGTCTCCTCAACGGGCCCGGCCCCCGCGGGCGAGCCCCTCCGGCCCGCGGTCCCGGTTATCCGCCGACCCGACGCCACAGCCCCGGCGGCGCCCGAGCGGGGTCGCTCGCGCGGTTCACGATTGGGCTGAGTCAGCGTTCCAAGGCGCGCCCCTGGGAGCCGAACACGGAGCGTTTCTCTTCGTTCCTTTCCCCGAAGGGGATCCACAACAAAGCCCAGGGTCGCCGAAGGCGCACCCTGGGTACTTCTGGCCCATGGTTTTCTCCCGTACCCCAACGGGGTTCCACAACGCTCAATCCCACGCGTAACGCTCATCGATCGCGACCCGCTACTTCTGGCAAATGCGGCGGAACTCCTCCTGGAACGTCACCGTTCGGTGGTGATCTTCTTGATTCTTGATATACTCAACCAACGCCTCCACATGGGATGGGCTGGCCGAAAACGCGCCATATTCGGCCTGCCATTGGAACCCCCGCAACTTCGGCTCGTTCTCCTTGACCCACTTCGAACTCTCGCGTTTGAGCTCACGAATCAACGTCGCCACATCGATCGTACGACCCAGGCGATTCAGGATATGCACATGGTCGGCAACCCCGCCAACGATGAGGGCTGGACTCTGGTACTTCTGGCAGGTCCCCGCCAGGTACGCATGCACCCGCTCGCGGAAGGCCTTGTCCACCAGCAAGGCCTCGCGGTCCTTGGTTGAGAAGATGAGATGCAGGTAAATCTGGGCTAACGACTGGGGCATGGGTCCGCCTTCCGCAAGCATCCCCAGGGTGCGCCGCGCCTTCGGCGACCCTGGGCCCTGTTGTGCAACCCCGTTGGGGTACGGGCGGAGGGGTGGGACGGGATCGCGGCGACCCGACCCGACCCCAGGGTGCGCCTTCGGCGACCCTGGGCTTTGTTATGTAACGCCTTCGGCGTAAAGACAAACCCGACCCCAGGGTGCGCCTTCGGCGACCCTGGGCTTTGCTGTGTAACGCCGTTGGCGTAAGAACATTTCCCCGAAGGGGATCCACAACAAAGCCAGGGGTCGCGCAGGCGAGCACCCTGGATTAACTGCTTGACCAGAACCAGCTCGGACGCGCTCTCATTCCCACAGTCCCCGCGAGAACGAGGGAAACGCGCCCCCGGCGATCCCAAATCGGGATTCTTGGGACTAGACTCTGAGAGGTCTCTTCGGTTCGCCGCACCTTTCGAGGATCTCCATGATGGAGAAACTCATCGTGGCATCGCATGCTTGTAAAGTATACCATCAATCAATCGCCCATGGTTGATAGATGACGAACACCCCTTTTCGTTCCCGACTTCTTTTTCCCGGTCCTGCTTTCGGGCTGGCGCCGGATAAAGGGTATCGAGACCCTCATGAACAAGACACCTGGCAACACCGACGACCCGATCGCGTTGCTGCGCGGCTGCGACTGCCAGGCGCTGGCAACCCTGTTCGAACAGCATCGCCAGCGGCTCCGGCGCATGGTGGAGTTGCGGATCGACCCTCGGCTGCGCCCCGGCTCGACGCGTCGGATGTCGTCCAGGAGGCGTTCCTCGACGTCGCGCAGCGACCTCGACGCCTACCTGGCCGATCCGAAACTTCCCCCGTTGTTGTGGTTGCGCTTGCACGTCGGGCGGCGGCTGACGAGGCTGCATCGCCAACACCTGGGGACCAAGATGCGGGACGCCGGGCAGGAGATCTCGCTCTACCAGGGTGCCCTGCCCCAGGCCAGCTCCGCCGCGCTGGCTGCGATGCTCCTGGGTCAGCTCACCTCGCCGACCCAGGCGGCCGAGCGCGCCGAGCGGCTGCTGAGGGTCCAGGCGGCCCTGAATCGCCTCGATCCTATTGACCGCGAGGTGCTGGCGTTGAGACACTTCGAACAGCTCAGCCGCGCCGAGGCGGCGATGGTACTCGGGATCAGTCCGGATGCCGGGGCGAAGCGGTATTTCCGCGCATTGAAGCGGCTCAAAGACCTCCTGGCGACCCTGCAAGGTGGGTGGGAAGGCCCCTGACCATGTCCACGGAATTCGGTACCCGCGAATATGGGCGGTTCGACGAGCTGGCCGAGGAGTTCGTCCAGCGGTATCGCCTGGGCGAGCGGCCGAGCCTGGAGGAGTATGTTCACCGCCTGCCCGAGATGGCCGACGAGATCCGGGAGATGTTCCCGGCCCTGATTGAGGTCGAACTGGTCGAGCGGGACGTCTGCGACGACGCGCACCCGCGGCAGCCCGCCGCCCCGCTTCTCAGAGAGCTCGGCGATTACCGGATCGTGCGCGAGATCGGCCGTGGCGGAATGGGGGTGGTCTACGAGGCCGAGCAGATCTCGCTGGGCCGCCGCGTGGCGCTGAAGGTTCTGCCGCGGCAGGCGTCCGGCGACCGGACCGTGCCGCGAGCGGTTCCGCCGCGAGGCCCGCGCCGCGGCCAAGCTGCACCACACCAACATCGTGCCGGTCTACGAGGTCGGCCAGGACGGCGATGTCCGCTTCTATGCCATGCAGTTTATCCAGGGTCAGGGCCTGGACCTGGTCATCACCGAACTGCGTCGGCTGCGAGAAAGGTCTGAGAGTCAGTTCCGGAAGGGCGAGCGCGGGCGTCAGCCCCCTGTCTTGGAGAGCCGTCGCTCACCGGACAGGGGGCTGACGCCCCCCGCTCGCCCGACCCGTCGCTCTGGCCTCGCCCGGAGCACTCCAGCCAGAGCATCGCGGTCAGCCCGGTGTTGCAGTCGATGCTCAGCGGTCGGTTCGACCCTGGCAGCGGGCACCCGGAGCGGGAGGCCGGCTCATCATCGATGCGGGCCACGGCCCCCGCCGGAGGCCCCACGACCGAGTTCGGGACCGGGATGGAACGGGTCGCGACCGGGTCTGAGAGTCAGTTCCGGAAGGGCGAGCGGGGGGCGTCAGCCCCCTGTCTTCGAGGGCCACTCACCGGACAGGGGGCTGACGCCCCCCGCTCGTCCGGACCTGCCCCTTCGGGAACAGACTCGGACACCGCATTGAAGCTCACCGAGATCGCCGGTGCGTCCGCGGGCGACCGGCACGGCCCAGACTGGCCGCATCGGCTAGCAGCGACCCTGTCGTCATCCTTCTCATCTTCGTCAAGTTCGGCGATCCTGCCCGGGGGCACCCAGCTCTCGTCCGTCGAGTCGGGGCGGCGCTCGTACTTTCGCAGCGTGGCTCAGATCGGCCGGCAGGTCGCCGGGGGCCTGGCTTACGCCCACGCGCGCGGGATCACCCACCGGGACATCAAGCCGTCGAACCTGCTGCTGGACACCGAAGGCGTGGTCTGGATCGCCGATTTCGGCCTGGCCAAGGGGGACGACGAGGGGCTGACCCTGAGCGGCGACGTCCTGGGCACCGTCCGCTACATGTCCCCCGAGCGGTTCCGGGGCGAAGCAGACGCCCGCGCCGACGTCTACGCGCTGGGGTTGACGCTCTACGAGCTGCTCGCGCTCCGCCCGGGATTCGAGTCCCGGGACCGCCTCGAGATGATCGAGCAGATCAAGAGCGAAGAGCCCCGGCGGCCGCGTTCCGTCGATGGGCGGATCCCGCGGGACCTGGAGACGATCGTCTTGAAGGCGATCGAGAAGGACCCGAAGGCGCGGTACCAGACGGCCGACGCGATGGGCGAGGATCTTGGGCGGTTCCTGGCCGGCGAGCCGATCCGGGCCCGTCAGGTCGGCGCCGCGGAGCGACTCTGGCGATGGGCGAGGCGCAACCCGGGCGTCGCCGCGCTCGGTCGGCGCTGCTTGCCGGAATGCTGGTGATCGCCACGGTGTGCTCGCTGGTGGCGATGGAGCGGTTCCGCAATCTCGCCAACGCACGTGAGGCCGCACGACAGGGAGCGGATCGCGCACGGGTAGAGGAGGCCGCGGCCCGCACGAAGGCCGACCGGGCCAACGCCAGCCTCCTCGACACTCAGGAGGAGCTGCGCCGGACCGTGTACGCCACCCGCTCCAACCTGGCCCTGGCCGCCTGGAGCACCGCAGACGTGGGCCGCCTTCGAACTCTCCTCGACCTGCTGCGGCCAACCCCAAACGAGTCCGACTTCCGCGGCTGGGAGTGGCGCTATCTCTGGCAGCTCGGCCACGAGGAACGGCTCGCGCTCCCGGCCCAGGATGACAGTTTCGTCGATGTGGTGTTCAGCCCCGACGGACAGACCCTCGCCGGTCTCGAGGGGAGAGGCCGCATTCAGCTCTGGGACCGGTACACCGGGAAATCCCGGCTGACGACGGGAGTTACGACTGAGCGCCGGCGAGCGGATCTGGCCGGCGGCGTCGCTGCCCTGGCATTCAGCCCCGACGGTCGCCGCCTCGCCGGGCCGGGCCCCGACAGGAGCCTCTCGCTCTACGCCCTCGACTCGGGCCGGCTCACCCTCAGCTTCGAGGGTCCTCCGGGCGCGGTCCTGGGGCTGGCCTGGAGCCCCGATGGCCGGACCCTCGTCGCCGCCCTCGCGAAACACACCATGCGGGTCTGGGATGCCCGCGACGGCCATCTGATCCATAGACGATTCGGTAGACACCAAGGCCCGGTCGCCGCCGTCGCGTTCAGCCCCGATGGCCACACGATCGCCTCCGCCAGCTTCGACAAGAAAGTCAAGCTCTGGAACCACGACGACCCCCAGACGCCGCTCGCCGAACTGGTCGGGCACACCGACGAGGTCCGCGCCGTGGCCTTCAGCCCGGATGGCCGTCGGATCGCCTCCACCGGACTCGACCGGTCCCTCCGGACCTGGGATGCCCGTACGGGGGCGGAGCTATCGGTGACCCGGGGACACAACGGTCCAATGACGTCGCTGGCCTACGGGCCCGATAACGCGACGATCGTGACGAGCTCAGCGGACGAGACGGTGAAGGTCTGGGACACCGCCACAGGCCAGGACCTTCGCACCTTCAAGGGTCACACCGACGAGGTCCGCGCCGTGGCCTTCAGCGCCGACGGCAAGGACATCGCCTCGGCGGGCGCCGACCGGATGGTGCGGGTCTGGGATGCCGCCAGCCCGCCCCGTCCCCGCACCCTCCGGAGCCCTTCCGTGCTGACCTACGGCGGGACCGTGGAATGCCTGGCGTACAGCCCCGACGGCCACCGTCTCGTCTCGGGCCACGACGACCGCGCCCTGCGGGTCTGGGAACTCCCGTCGGGGCGGGCACTGCACGTGATCATGGGCCACACGCATCCCATCATGTGCGTCGCGTTCAGCCCCGATCGCCGCACCATCGCTTCCGGTGACAAAGCCGGCGTGGTGCGGCTCTGGGACGCCGCCAACGGCCAGCACCGGCACACGCTCACCGGACACATCGACGAGATCGGCGGGCTGGTCTTCACGCCGGACGGCCAGACTCTCCTCTCGGGCGGCCATGATGGCACGATCCGGGCCTGGGACCCTACGACCGGGGCCGTCCGGTATGTCCTCCAAGGCTACTCCGCGGAGGTTTTTGGCCTGGCGCTGAGCCCCGACGGCCGCACGCTCGCCTCAGCCAGCAGTCACGGGACGTGCCACCTCTGGGACCCGGCCACCCGGCAGGCCCGCGTCACACTCCGGGGACATACCGGCGATGTGAACACGGTCGCGTTCAGTCCCGACGGCCGGACCCTCGCGACGGCGTCCGAAGACAGGACAGTGCGGCTGTGGGATGGCGCCGACGGCTCGCCTCGAGGCATTCTGGAAGGGCACATCGACGAAGTCTATGGCCTCGCGTTCAGCCCCGACGGCCGGCTCGCTTCGTCCGGCTGGGACAAGACCATCCGCCTCTGGGACCCGGCCAGCAAGCAGACCTTGCTGGTCCTCAAGGGGCACGCGGGACACATCCGGAACGTCGCGTTCAGCCCCGACGGCCGGACGCTCGCCTCGGTCAGCGAGGACCGTAGCCTGAAGCTCTGGGAAGCCGCTCCCGAGGCCACCCTCTCGGCCGCTGGCAACGCCACCGCGCCCAACGGTAAGACCGAGGCGGCCGATGCACGGCCGCAGAGCAGCCCGGGAAGCGATCCGCCAGGGTGCACAGTCGGGTTCGAGGTCGTCGGATGCAACTCCACCCATAACACCATGAAGCCCTCCGCGAATCCGGGAGGGCCCATTACGATCCCAATTCCCTTTTTTCCCGTCCTGCTTTCCGACCGACGCGCAGATAAAGGGTATAGAGTCGTCCTCCGTAGGATCCCTGCGCCGCCGCGCCTCTGGGGATTCCGAATTCCGGATTCGCGATTCCGGATTCCCGGATCATTCCCCTTCGGGAATCCGGAATCTCGAATCGGGAATCCCGATTGGGTTGCGGCCGAAGGCCGCGTTAAGGACCCCCATGGATCAAACACCCGGCGACCCGATCGACCCGATCGAGCAGCTCCGCGGCGGCGACCGCCAGGCGCTGGCGATCCTGTTCGAACAGTATCGCGACCAGCTCCGGCGCATGGTGGAGCTGCGCCTGGACCAGCGGCTGCGCGCCCGACTCGACGCGTCGGATGTCGTCCAGGAGGCGTTCCTCGACGTCGCCGGCGACCTGGACGCCTACCTGGCCGACCCGAAGCTCCCCCCCTGCTCTGGCTGCGGTTGCACGTCGGCCGGCGATTGACGACGTTGCATCGCAAGCACCTGGGCACGAAAATGCGGGACGCGGGGCAGGAGATCTCGCTCTACCAGGGTGCCCTGCCCCGGGCCAGCTCGACCGCGCTGGCCGCGATGCTCCTGGGCCGGCACACTTCACCGACGCAGGCGGCCCAGCGCGCCGAGCGGATGCTGAGGGTCCAGGCGGCGCTGAACAGCCTCGACCCCACTGACCGTGAAGTGCTCGCGCTGAGACACTTCGAGCAGCTCGGCCGCGCCGAGGTGGCCCAGGTGCTCGGGATCACGCCGGAGGCGGGGGCGAAGCGGTACTTCCGCGCCCTGAAGCGGCTCAAGGATGCACTGGCGACGCTGCCCGGCGGCTGGGAGGGTCTCTGACGATGTCCACAGAATCCGGTACTCGCGACTATGGCCGGTTCGATGAGCTGGCCGAGGAGTACGCCGAGCGTTATCGCCGGGGCGAGCGGCCGAGCGTGCAGGAGTATGTCGACCGCCTGCCAGCGATGGCCGAGGAGATCCGGGAGATGTTCCCGGCCCTGGTCGAGGTCGAGCAGGTCGAGTAGGACGCCCGCGACGAGGCGATCCAGCCGCCGCCGGCCCCGATCCCGCGTCTCAGGCAGCTCGGCGACTACCGGATCCTCCGCGAGGTGGGCCGGGGCGGGATGGGGGTGGTCTACGAGGCCGAGCAGATCTCGCTGGGCCGCCGCGTGGCGCTGAAGGTCCTGCCGGGGCAGGCCTCCGCCGACCGGGTGGTCCAGGAGCGGTTCCGCCGCGAGGCCCGCGCCGCGGCCAAGCTGCACCACACCAACATCGTGCCGGTCCATGAGATCGGCCAGGACGGGGATGTCCGGTTCTATGCCATGCAGTTCATCGATGGCCTGGGGCTCGACGCCGTCATTGACGAGTTGCGGCAGCTTCTGGACCGGGCCCGATCCCGGCCCGGGATCAAAGCGCCCTTCGGGGGCCGGTCGCCGCGGCCCCAGGGAGAGCCCTCTCGCCATGGCATCGACACGCCGACCCTCGACTCAGGGGTCGAGGTCAGCGCGGTCGTGCGGTCCATCCTGACCGGTCGGTTCGACCCCGGCGGCCAGGGCCCGGATCCGCTGGTTGCCTCGCCGTCGATGCGGGCCGGCACCCTCACCGACGGCCTCGCGGCACCGACCGCGACGGGGACGGACCGTCGAGCGGCCGGATCCGACCACGCGCTGACGCGGACCGCGACCGTGGGCCAGGCAACCGACCTGGGGATGGCCCATCCGTCCGCACCCGCCTTGTCGCCCTCGGCCTCCCCATCATCAACCTCGGCGATCTTACCCGGGGGGACTCAGCTCTCCTCGGTCGAGTCGGGTCGGCGCGCGTTCTTCCGCAGCCTGGCTCAGATCGGCCGGCAGGTGGCCGGCGGCCTCGCCTACGCCCACGCGCGGGATCGTGCACCGGGACGTCAAGCCGTCAAACTTGCTGCTGGACACCGAGGGCGTGGTCTGGATTGCCGATTTCGGCTTGGCCAAAGGGGATGACGAGGGGCTGACGCAGAGCGGCGACATCCTGGGGACGCTCCGCTACATGGCCCCCGAACGCTCCCGGGGCGAAGGGGACGCCCGGGCCGACGTCTACGCACTGGGGTTGACCCTCTACGAACTGCTCACGCTCCGCCCGGGCTTCGAGTCGTCGGACCGGCTCAAGCTGATCGAGCAGATCAAGACCGAGGAGCCGCCGAGGCCCCGATCCATTCGAGCTGGGGGCCGACGAGGGGCTGGTCGTCCCCGCGCCGAGGAGCTCGGCCGCGCCGGCCGCTGGTCCGAGGCCGCGGGCCTGCTGGCACGCTGCGGACGGACCGGTCCGCTGAGCCGGGAGCTGGCCCAGGCCTGGGTGATCGCCTCCCTGAAGGCGGGCGATCGCGCCGGCTACCGCGAGGCCTGCGCGGCGTTCCTGGCCGGCCAGGGACCCGACCCGACGGTCGTCTCGAACGCTCTCGCCGGGGCCGGGTTCTTCACCCTGGGAGCCGGGGGCCTGGACGACTACCGCGTACCGATGGGATGGTGCGAGAAGCGGCTGTCCGCCGTCCCCGCGCCCCCACCCCTGTATCGGCACATCTTCTCGAACGCCCTGGGAGGACTGCTCCTCCGAGCCGGCCGGGTGGATGAGGCGATCGTCCGCCTGAAGGAGGGAATCACTGCCGCGGTGGTGGAGATTCCCACCGACTGGGCCTACCTGGCGATGGCGCACGCAAAAAAGGGAGACCTTGCCGAAGCTCGCAGGACGCTCGAACGCCTCCGCGCTGCGGGTCCGGATTCGTCGTCATCTTTCTGGGATCTCCAGGAACTGGCCCTCCTCCGAGGCGAGGCCGAGTCACTGCTCTTCGATATCGGGTTTCCAAGCGATCCCTTTCTGAGTCCGGGGCCGAGATGAACCGACCCCTCGCCTGGCCTCGCTCGTCGCGACGAAGAAGGCCGAGGCGGCGGCGAAGGTCGGATGCGGCAAGTCTGGTGGGTGCACTGCAACGACTGCGGTGAGCTCTTGTGCCGGGTCGGCCGGTCCCGGGAGGAGGCGGCGCCGCATGACGCCATACCTTTCCACCCTCACGGCGGCGAGTTCGCCGACTGGCATGACCTGTCCCTCGCCGAGCACGCGCTCGGTCGGACTGACGCCGCCAAGGCAGCTGCCACCCGCGCCGGGCCGCGAGCACGGGCCAGCGGTCGGTGCCGGGCCGCGCCGGACTTGGTCGTGATGGACTCGGCGCGGGTGATCTCGGGGCTGGCAACGTGGCTGCGGAGAGAAGACGGTTTGGCGTTGGGCCCGGGCTCCGGGGAGGCCTGGAAGAACCTGAGAGCCGAGTTGGACTTGCGGCGTGAATCGGGGCGGACGCCGCGCCGATACCGCCACAATCCGGATGCCTGTTTCAACGACCTGGAGCCGCCGGTGTCTCGCATTGAGTTTGCCATTTTCGATTTTTTTTGTCCCGCTTTCAGACTGGCGCACAGATAAGAGGTATCGCACCTTCATGGATCGGTCGTCCGGTGATCTGGGCGGCCTAGGTGCTCGGGCCGGTCGCGGCTCGGACACATCCTATCGGCGATCGCTGCGTCGAAAGGTCCTCGCCGCGCAAGGTGTTCCGTCCTCGCACCCATTGAGAAGAATGATGGCATCACTCGAACCTTCGATTCGCACGACCGGTGCGCCAAAAAAGGCGAACCTTTTGGAAAGAAAGCGTGCGGATACGATCCGTGGTTGGGGGCGCACGAGGTCAACGAAGGCCACGGGCAAACAACGACGATCCCCTCGCAGGCCGAAGTTGTTGATTCCAGCGAGTTTGGCATTGGACCGACGATGGGGCGGCCGGAGATCTTCAAGACGACCAAGGTTCCTGTGTTTCGAACCTCGTAACGAACAACATCCCAAGGGATAGGCACACATAAGTGCGTTGCTCTATACTGCCACGTGCTGGATTCTTACATCGCCGCCGAAGGCGATTGGGACGACGCGAGAAAACACGGCATCGCTGATGCCATACGCACGTTTTGAATCCTTGCGCTGAAGAAGCAAACTGATGATCGAAACGTTGGATCCAGCGGCCTCGCCCCGCGAGCCGACTGCGGGCCGTGACGACCTCCGGGATGTTGTCCGTGATGTCGTCGCGGTTCGTCCGGTCGCAGCCCACCTCGACCCTTCCGGCCGGCACGACGACGGCCACTGGCCTCGCGCCCGCCACGTCGCGGGCATTACCGGGATTCATGCTGGAGAAATCATTCGTAGTGCCCGACGCGGTGCGGGCCGTACTAACTCGGAACGGGGCAGGTCCGGTCGAGACCCACAGCCAGCCGTGTAGGGGCGTTCGTGGAGTTCTGATCATTACATTCATCATCCGGGGTTGTACATCACCAGAGGAGAAGTTGATGGGTCGCAACGGAGCGAAGGATCAGCGACGACGCAGGCAGTTGACGGTCGCGGGCCGGCCATGGCGGCAACTGAGGGTGCGACCGACGGTCATGACGCTGGAGGACCGGCGGCTGATGTCGGTGTTCCAGGTGACCAACAACAGCGGCAACGTCGGCACTTCCGGCTCGCTGACCTATGAGCTCGGCCTGGCGAACGCGAACTCGGGGGCTAACACGATCGACTTTGCCGCGGGCCTCTCCGGCGAGACGATTACGTTGTCAGGCCAGCTCACGATCAGCAACACGACCGGGACTCAGTACATCACGGGCCCGTCGGGGGGCGTGACGATCAGCGGCAATAACGCCAGCGGCGTGTTCCACGTCAATAGCAGCGTCACCGCCTCGCTCTCCGGCCTGACGATCACCGGTGGCTCCGTGAGCGGCGGCGGCGGCGGGCTGTACAGCGCGGGCACGACCACGCTGACCAACGTCACCGTCAGCGGCAGCACCGCCAACGTAGGTGGTGGTCTGTACAGCAAGAGCGGCGGCACGGTCATGCTGACCAACTCCACCGTCAGCGGCAACACCGCCGTTAACGGCGGCGGGATGTACAACAGAGGCACGGCCACGCTGACGGGAGACCTCCTCACCGGCAACACTGCCACTGGCGCAGGCGTCGTCGGCGGCGGCGGCCTGATCAACGCCGGCACGGCCATGCTGACCGACGTCACCGTCAGCGGCAACCATGCCAATATTCTCGGCGCCGGCCTGGCTATGGTTGGCGGCACGACCACGCTGACCGACGTCACCGTCAACAACAACACCGCCACTAACCAAGGCGGCGGCCTGTACATCAACGCCGGCACGGCCACGCTGACCAACGTCACCGTCAGCGGCAACTTCGCCGCCCGCGGCGGCGGCCTGGACACCAGAGGCGGCACGGCCACGCTGACCAACTCCACCTTCAGCGGCAACGCGGCGATCTTCGGCGGCGGCATGTATGATCAGTCCGGGACGGTGAACATCGGCAACACCATCGTGGCAGGAAACTCGGCCAGCACCGCCGATCCCGATGTCGACGGAACGTTCGCCGACGAGGGGTACAACCTGATCGGCAAGACCGACGGCAGCACCTCGTTCACCGCGACCGGGGACGTGACCGGCACCGTCGCCAGTCCGAAAAACCCCCTGCTGGCCGCGCTGGGCAATTTCGGCGGCCCGACCCAGACCATGGCCTTGCTGACCGGCAGCCCGGCCATCGACGCGGGGGCCAATTCCATCACCGGCCTCACCATTCCCACCACCGACCAGCGCGGTGCCCTGCGCGGACCGACCGGGCTCAACGCCGGATCCGCCGTCGATATCGGCGCCTACGAGGCCAGCTCGTCGTACCTGGACACGAGCACCGCCGACTCGGGCGACGTCGGCACCCTGCGCGCCGCGGTCGGCTGGGCCAACGTCAACACCAACGTCAACCCGGCCAACAGCCCCACGGCCGCCAACACGATTGTCTTCAACACCGCGGGCGTCTTCGCCACGCAGCAGACCATCACCCTTACCGGCGGCCAGCTCACGCTGAGCAACACGAGCACGGCGGAAACGATCACGGGCCCGGCGGCGGGCGTGATCGTCAGCGGCGGCGGGATCAGCCGGGTGTTCTTCGTCGACGCGAGTGTCACGGCGTCCCTCTCGGGACTGACGATCACCGACGGCAAGCTGACCGGTGGTAGCAACCCGAGCAACAGCGGCGCCGGGCTGTACAACAAGGGAAACGTGACGCTGACCAACGTCACCGTCAGCGGCAACACCGCCAGCGGTAACGGCGGCGGGCTGTACGACGACGGGACCGCGATGACGCTGGCCAACATCACCGTCACCGGAAACTCCGCCACCAGTGGCGGTGGCGTGGAGGAGCAAACTGGCACGCTGACGCTGACGGACTCCATCCTCACCAGCAACACCGGCGACTATGGTGGCGCGCTGTGGGTGCACGGCGGCACGGCCACGGCGACCGGCGATACCATGAGCGGCAACCACGCCGGTTACGGCGGCGCCGTGCGAAACTCCGACGGCACGATCACGATGACCAACTGCACGCTCAGCGGCAACAGCGCCACCAACATTGGCACCGCCTCCTCTGGCGGCGGCGTTTCTTCGATCTCTGGCGGTGCAACCACGCTGATCAACTGCACCATCGCCGGCAACACCGCCGGCGGCCCCGGCGGCGGTATTGACGGGTCGGCGATCATCATAGCCAACACCATCGTGGCGACGAACACGGCCGGCACCGTCGATCCCGACGTCGACGCAAGCGTGACCTCCAAGGGCTACAACCTGATCGGCAACACCACCGGAAGCTCCGGCTGGATCAGCACCGACCTGCAAAACACCAGCCCCGACCTGGGAACCTTGGGCAATAACGGCGGCCCGACCCAGGCAAGGGCCTTGCTGACCGGTAGCCCGGCCATCGGCGCGGGGAGCGATTCGATCGTCGGCCTCACCATTCCCACCACCGACCAGCGCGGCCTGATCCGCGGCAACACAGTGGACATCGGCGCGTTCCAGATCAGCCTGGTCGTCGAGTCGAACTCAGGGACGGTCGTCACCACCGCCGCGGGCCTGACCCTCCCCGGCGCCGTCAGCCTCGCGGACTCGTACGCCGGCACGGCGATCTCGTTCGATCCCAGCGTCTTCAACACGGTGCTGACCATCACCTTGACTGGCACACAGCTCACGCTGAGCAATACCAGCCTGACGACCTCGATCACCGGACCGGCCGTGGGCGTGACGGTCAGTGGCGGGGGTGCCAGCCGCGTGTTCCAGATCAGTACCAGCGTGACGGCCAGCTTCTCCGACCTGACGATCAGCGGCGGCTCGGCCGCCATCGGCGGCGGGCTGTTCGCCGAGGAATCCGCCACGGTCAGGCTCACCGACTGCACCTTCTCCGGAAACTCCGCCGCAAACTACGGCGGCGGGCTGAACAACTGGCCCAACGCCACGGTCAGGCTCACCGACTGCACCTTCTCCGGAAACACCGCGGCCATCAACGGCGGCGGGCTGGACAACTACAACGGCGCCACGGCCACGCTCACCGACTGCACCTTCTCCGGAAACTCCGCCGCAAACTACGGCGGCGCGATGGACTGCGGCGGCACGCCCACGCTCACCAACGTCACCGTCAGCGGCAACACCGCGAACGAAGGCGGCGGCGTGTACAAGGTGACTGGCGGCGGCACTTTCACCCTCGGCAACACCATCGTGGCGGGAAACACGGCCTCCACCGACCCCGATGCGGATGGGAGTTTCACCTCCCAGGGCCACAACCTGATCGGCAACACCTCCGGCAACAGCGGTTGGGTCGGCACCGACAAGATCGGCGTGAGCGCGGATCTCGGGACCCTGGGCGAGTACGGCGGGCCGACTGAGACCATCCCGCTTTTGCCCGGCAGCCCCGCCATCGGCGGGGCGCGGCCCTTAATGGCGTCACGACCGACCAGCGCGGCTTCCCGCTCGACTCGCCCAATCCCGACATCGGCGCCTTCCAGACCAACTCCCTGGTCGTCAACACCACGATCGATGGCAACGTCTCCCCGTCGGGAGACCTGGACCTCCGCCAGGCGGTCAACCTGGCGAATGTGCTGGGCGCCGCCGAGTCGATCACCTTCAACTCGTCCGTCTTCACCTCTGGCTTGCATACGATCACGCTGACTGGCGGCCAGCTCACGCTGAGCAACACCGGCGGGACCCAGACGATCACGAGCTCCGGCACGCCGGCGGGCGTGATCGTCAGCGGCGGCGGGACGAGCCGGGTGTTCCAGGTTGACGCGAGTGTCACAGCGTCCCTCTCGGGGCTGACGATCACCGGTGGCTCGGTCACCGGCAACGGCGGCGGCGTGAGCAACAGCGGTACGCTGACGATGACCAATTGTACTTTCAGCGGCAACTCCACAACCGGGAATGGCGGCGGCATCTACAGCGTCGGCTTACTCCCGTTCACTCTGATCGGCTGTACCCTCAGCGGCAACTCCGCAACCGGGAGTGGCGGCGGAGCGTTTTACAGAGACGCCGATCCCACGTTTACCAACTGCATCGTCAGCGGCAACACGGCCAGCAGCGGGGGCGGCCTCGCAAGTATCTATGGTTCCAATCCCACGATCACGAACTCCACCATCAGTGGCAACACGGGCGGTGGACTGGACAACTTCTTTGGTACGATCCGGCTGACTGGCTGCACCATCAGCGGAAATACAGGCGACAGCGGTGTCACGAGCTATAGAGGGATCTTCTTTATTTACAGCTCGAGCATCACCGGTAATTCGGGCGGAATCGGCGGCGGCCTCAACCTCGACCACTGCTCAGCCACGCTGACCGACTCGACCGTCAGCGGCAACTCCGCAACCGGGAATGGCGGCGGCCTTTACGTGGGCGACTTTCTCGTCACGATCACCGACTGCACGATCGTCAGCAACACCGCCGTCAACGGCGGCGGGGTGTATACGGACTCCGACAGCCCGAAAGCGTTGACGATGGTGAACTGCACGATCACGGGGAACACCGTCGCCAGCCTGGGATTAGGAGGCGGCGTGTTGGTTGATGACAGTCTTGGCTCTACCGCCTACCTGACGGCCTGCACGATCACGGCGAACACGGCGTGGTACGCCGGCGGGATCTACGCCCGTGGGGGTGCGACGGTCCTCACCGACACCATCGTCTCCGGCAACGCGGGCATCGACAGCGACATCGATGCCTCCAGAGGTGGGGCCAATCCCGGCACGCTCTCCGGCACGTACAACCTGATCGGGAGCGACGGTTCCGGCCAGTTTACCAACGGGGTCGGCGGCAACCAGGTCTTCGCGGATGCCGATCTGGGCACCCTGGGAAACTACGGCGGTCCCACCCAGACGATCCCGCTGTTGCCCGACAGCCTCGCCATCGGCGCGGGCACGACCGTCAGCGGCCTCACCACCGACCAGCGCGGCCTGATCCGCGGCAACACCGTGGACATCGGCGCCTTCCAGACCTCGCTGGTCGTCGAGTCGCCGTCCGCAGCGGTCGTGACCACCGCCACCGGGCTGACTCTCCCCGGCGCCGTCAGCCTCGCGAACCAGTTCGCCGGGTCATCGATCACGTTCGATTCCGGGGTCTTCAATTCATCGCAGACCATCACGCTGGCCGGCACCCCGCTCGAATTGAGCAACACTAGCAGCCTGACGACCTCGATCTACGGATTCGTGACGGTCAGCGGCGGGGGCCTGAGCACGGTCTTCCAGATCGACTTGGGCGTCACGGCCTACATCGGGGGCCTGGCGATCACCGGGGGCAAGGACACCTCCTCAGGACATGCGGGCGGGATCGACGACGCCGGCACGCTCACGCTCTGGGAATGTACGATCCAGGGCAACACGGGCGCGGTCGGCGGGGGGGTGCTGGATGACGGGTCGATCACGGTTCTCGACTCGACGTTCCTCGACAATCGTGCCCTCAATCATGGCGCGGCTTTCCGCGCCATCGGCCAGTCCCATTTCCAGATCGAGAAATGCGATTTCACCGGTAATACGGCCACGTCAACCGGCGGCGGCTTCTCCATCGCCAACAGCGCGTCCGGCTCGATCACGGGCTCGACCTTCCGCGGTAACAACGCCGCTCTGGGCGGTGGGATCAGCGTAGCCAGCGGGTCTCTGACGATCACGAACTCCACCATCTTCAATAACACGGCCGACTTCCAAGGCGGCGGGGTGAACCAGGGCGGTGGTACGTTACAGATGATCGCCTGCACGGTCACCGGGAACCATTCGCCTCACGGCGCCGGCCTGTATGCGGGGGGATCGGTCGCACTCACCGACACGATCGTCGCCGGGAACATTAGCTACTTCGGCGGCGTCGCCAACGACATTCGCGGCGTCGGATCGGTCTCCGGGACGCACAACCTGATCGGGACGGGGGGTTCCGGCGGGCTGGCCGACGGGGTCAACGGCAACCAGGTCGGCGTCGCGGATCCCGGACTGGGCACCCTGGACACCTACGGCGGATTCACGGACGTGATCCCGCTCTTGCCCGGCAGCCCGGCCATCGGCGCGGGCACCAGCGTCCCGGGCCTCACCACCGACCAGCGCAGCCTGATCCGCGGCAACATCGTGGACATCGGCGCCTTCCAGGTCTCCCTGGTCGTCGAGTCGTCGTCCGCGACGGTCGTCACTAACCCCGCCGGCCTGACCCTCTCCGGCGCCGTCAGCCTCGCGGACGAGTACGCCGGCACGGCGATTTCCTTCGATCCCACCGTCTTCAACACGGCGCAGACCATCACGCTGACCGGCACGCAGCTCGAGCTGAGCAATCGGGCGCTCTCCACCTCGATCAGCGGTCCGGCCGCCGCGCTGTCCATCAGCGGCGGGGGGCTCAGCCGGGTGTTCCAGGTCGACGCGAATGTCACCGCGTCCATCTCGGGACTGACGATCACCGACGGCAATGCGACCGGTAGCGGCGGCGGGCTGTCCAACGCGGGCACGACTACGCTCAGCGATGTCACCATCGCCGAGAACACCGCCTCCACGGTCGGCGGCGGGCTGTACAACAAGAATGGCACGGCTACGCTCAGCGGTGTCACCGTCACCGGCAACACCGCCGCCACGGACGGCGGCGGCCTGTACAACGCGGGTGGCAGCACGATCACGCTGTCCAACTCTTACGTCACCTCCAACTTCGTGACGGGCCTTGCTGGCGGGCTGTTCAATGGCGGCCAACTCGATGTCGCCAACGGTGGCAGTCTCTCCGTGGACCGCTTGACGAACGCGGGCACATTCACCGTCGGGACCGGCAGTACGGTCACCTTGGGCACCTTCTTCGTGTCCGGCGGTTCGGTTTCGTCGGCCGGTTCCTTTGCCGTCACCGGAACGACCTACCTCGATGCCAGCACGGTGTTGTCGGGGCCGAACTTCAGCTTCGGCGGGCCGATTAACGACCGCAACCAACCGAACGACCTGACGATCGACGGCAACGCCAGTTTCGACGGCGACATCGGCGACGCCGGCGCCGGCTTGTTCCCGCTCGACTCGCTGAATGTCTCCGGGACCACTGCGTTCGGTACGGGGGTATCTCAGGTCAACACCACGAATGCGACAAACGAACAAGAATACCAGGGCCCGGTGACGGTCGATTCCTCGATCACCTTTAACGGATACGGCATCTGGTTCCTCTCCACGCTCGACGGGACGACCCCGGGCGCGGATCCGGTCTCGATCGTCGGCGCCGGCGGCGGCATTGTCTTCGACGGGAACGTCGGAGTGGGCGTCCCGCTCGCCTCGCTCGATGTGTCCGGCGATGTCACCGACGTGAGCGAGTTCCAGTTCAATCCCTCCTTGACCATCGAGACGACCGGGGCGCAGGCCTATGCCGAAACGATGAACATCGCGGGCTCGAACACAGTGTTCACGGGGTCGTCGGTCACCTTCGGCGGCGCGATTGACGGCTTCGACCAGCCGTGGGATCTGACGGTTAACGGCAATGCGAGCTTCGGCGGGGACGTGGGCGATCCCGTCTTCGGCCTGTTCGCACTCAATTCGTTGAACGTCACCGGGACGACCGCGATGAACCCGGGTCTCTCCCAGATCAACACCGTCAATGGGCAGACGTTCGGCGGGACGGTGACGCTCGGTACCAGCGCCGTGCTCAATGTGTTGACGGTCGCCTTCAACGGCCCGATTGTCGACGTCAACCAACCCAACGATCTGACCGTCAACGGCAACGCGATCTTCAACGGGGATGTGGGCGATGCGGGCGCCGGCGACTTTGCTCTCCATTCGCTGACCGTCACGGGGACCACCACGTTGAATCCGGGTCTGTCTCAGATCAACACAGTCGGCGACCAGACGTTTGAGGGAGGGTTGGTGCTGGCCACGAACGCGGTGCTCACCGGCTCGACGATCAACTTCGGCGGCGCGATTCAAGACGAAAATGCCTCGTACAGCCTGACCATCGACGGCAACGTCAGCTTCGGCGGGGATGTCGGCGCCGCCGGCGCCGGCCTGTTCGCGCTCAATTCGTTGACGGTCACCGGGAGCACCCTCCTGGGCCCGGGCCTGTCGGAGGTCAACACGGTCAACGGGCAGACGTTTTCGGGGGCGGTGACGCTCGGTTCGAGCGCGGTGCTGACCGGCTCGACCGTCTCCTTCGGCCGCGCGATTCAGGACGTCAACCAGGCCAACGACCTGACGGTCCACGGCAACGCCAGCTTCGCCGGGGATGTGGGCGATGCCGGCGCCGGCTTGCTCGCGCTCGGTTCGCTGACGGTTATCGGGACCACGACGCTGGGCCTGGGCGTTTCCCAGATCAACACGACCGACGATCAGTCGTTCACAGGGGCGGTCACGTTCGGGTCTGACCTGACCTTGACGAGCACCTCAAGTGGCAACATCACGTTCTCCGACGCACTTGATGGCGTCGCCGCGCTGACGCTCGTCTCGCTGGGCGTCATCACGTTCCTCGGGCTCGTGGGCGGCGACCAGCGGCTCTCCAGGCTGACCACCAAAGGCGGGGGTACGACCGACATTAATGGCGGCGGCGTCACGACCACCGGCGACCAGGACTACGAAGAGCCAGTGACGCTCAGCGCCGACGCGACCTTCACGAGCACCGACGACGGCAACCTCCGGTATGCCAGTACCGTGACCGGCCCGTTCGCGCTGGACGTCAGCACCGTCGGCGTCACGACCTTCCTCGGGGCGGTGTCGGTGGCCTCGATGACGACCGCGCCCTTCGGCACGACCGAGATCGACGGGAGCGGGATCACCACGACCGGCCAGGCCAGCCTGAACAATAACGTGGTCATCGGGTCGCAGGCCACGATCAACGGTGAGGGAGGCCTGACGTTCGGCGGGACGATCACGAAGAATACCGGCGCTGAGAGGTCGATCAACGACGCGTCGTCCTCCTCGGTAACGATCGTGGTCAGCCCCATCACGGCCAGACTCGATCTCTCGAACACCCAGGTCCCCGTGACGGTCGTCGTCCAGGGCAACCTCGACCCCCTGACCGTCATCGGCGGTCCGGTCGGTACTACGTTCATCCAGACCGGAACCCAACTCGCCAACGTGACATTCGTGGGGGGCCCGACGGGGAGCCAGAATACGTTCCAGGTCGATCCCAACAATAATTTCAACGACACCGTGGTGACCAATAGCGGGTCCAACACCCTCGACCTCACCCAGGCCTTCCTGTCGACGACGCTGGTCAAGAAATCCTCGACGCCCGAAGTGATCGGCGTGACCGTCAACATGAACCTGGACGTCGGGCAGAGCCAGATCATTTACAGCACCGCGGTTGACGATCCCGACATCGGGTCGCTGGTCGACCCCAGCCTCCTGCAGTCGAACTCGACGGCGTCGCTGAGTATCAAGGGGACGATCCAGACCGTCGTCGGCGGCAACGACGACACCCTCTATGCAGCGCCGGCATCCAGCAACGGCACGACGCAGCAACCCGGCACGAGCATCGTCCTGGTGGGCACCGGCAACAAGGTCTTCGGCGCCCAGGGCTCGAACGTCCAGGCCTTCAGCGGCGGCAACGAGGTCGTCCAGTCGTCCGACTCGTCAACGTTGAACACGGTGAACGCTTATGTCACCGGCAGCGCGACGGCCGCACAGGCTTACCTGAACAGCTCCATCGCCGCGCAGCAGGCCTACCTCCAGGCCAACGCGACGGCCTTCGCCCAGTACATCGCCGTCAATCCCACGTCCGTCCAGGCCTTCTTCAGTTCGAACCAGGCGGCTCTCACCGCGTACGTCGCGGGCAACTCGGCGGCGCAGCAGGCGTACCTCAGCCAGAACTCTTCGGCGGTCGCCCAGTACATCGCCGACAACCCGGCCGTGGCCCAGGCGTACCTCCAGCAGAATCAGACGGCGGTCGCCCAGTACATCGCCAGCAACCCGGACGCCGAGCAGGCGTACCTCGAAGCTAACGCATCGTCGGTCGCCGCGTACATCACCGGCAATAACGCCGCGCAGCAGGCATACCTGAGCCAGAACTCCACGGGTGTCTCGGCCTATATCGCGAGCAATCCGGCCTCGCAGCAGGCGTACCTCCAGGCGGACCCCACGGGCGTCTCGGCCTTCATCGCGAGCAACCCCACCGCCTTGAGCGCCTACCTCGGGAGCAACAACGCGGCGAACCAGGCCTACCTGACGGGGGGCGGCACCGGCCTCCAGGCCTACCTGAGCAGCAACCCGACCAGCTTGAGCGCCTACCTCGGCAGCGACCCCGCGGCCAATCAGGCCTACCTCACCAACGGCTCGACCGGTCTCCAGCAGTATCTCGCCACCGACCCGTCCAGCCTCAGCTCCTACCTCGGCAGCAACTCGGCGGCCAATCAAGCGTATCTGCAAGGGGGCGGCACCGGTCTCCAGGGGTACTTGACGGGCAACCCCGGAACGCTTCAGGCTTTCATCGGCGGCGACCCGACCAGCTTGAGCGCCTACCTCGGCAGCGACTCGGCGGCCAATCAGGCCTACCTGCAAGCCGGTGGTGCCGGGCTCCAGGCGTATCTCGCCACCAACCCCGCCTCCTTGAGCGCCTTCCTGAGCGGCAACCCCACCGCGAACGAGGCCTATGTGCAAGGGGGCAACACCGCCCTCCAAGCCTACCTGATCGGCAACTCGGCCAGCCTGAGCGCCTACCTCGGCGGCAACTCGGCGGCCAATCAGGCCTACCTGACTGGAAGCGAGACCGGCTTCCAGGCCTACCTGATCGACAACCCGGCCAGCCTCAATGCGTACCTCGCCACCGACGCTGCGGCCAATCAGGCCTACCTCACCAACGGCTCGACCGGTCTCCAGCAGTATCTCGCCACCGACCCGGCCAGCCTCAGCTCCTACCTCGGCGGCAACCCGGGTGCCAATCAAGCGTATCTGCAAGGGGGTGGTTCCGGCCTCCAGTCGTACCTGATCACGAACCCGTCCAGCTTGAGCGCCTTCCTCGGCGGCAACCCGGGAGCCCAGCAGGCCTACGTGCAAGGGGGCGCCACCGGCTTGCAGGCTTACCTGGCGGGTGACCCGACGGTCCTCCAGCAGTACCTGGAGAGCAACCCGACGGCGCTGTCGCAATACCTCGCCGGCAACGAGGCGGCCCTCCAGCAGTACCTCAACAGCAACCCCAGCAGCCTTGCGGCCTACCTCATTACCAACCCATCGGCCGAGCAGGCGTACCTCGAGCAGAACGCGACTTCCATCTCCCAGTACATCACGGGCAACTCCGCCGCGGATCAGGCCTATCTGGCCGCGAACTCCGCCGCCGTCTCGGCCTATATCGCCAGCAGCCCGGCCGCGCAGCAGGCGTTCCTGAGCCAGGACTCGGCCGCCATCTCGGCCTACGTTGCAAGCAACCCCTCCGCCCAGCAGGCTTACCTGGCAGCCAACTCCGCCGCCGTCTCGGCCTACCTCGTCGCCAACCCCGGCGCGATGAGCGCCTACCTCGGGAGCAACAACGCGGCGAACCAGGCCTACCTGACGGGGGGCGGCACCGGGCTCCAGGCCTACCTGAGCAGCAATCCGACCAGCTTGAGCGCCTACCTCGGCAGCGACCCCGCGGCCAATCAGGCCTACCTCACCAACGGCTCGACCGGTCTCCAGCAGTATCTCGCCACCGACCCGGCCAGTTTGAGCGCCTACCTCAGCAGCAACTCGGCGGCCAATCAAGCGTATCTGCAAGGGGGTGGCACCGGCCTCCAGGGCTACCTGAGCACCAACCCCGGCTCACTCCAGGCATTCCTCGGCGGCAACCCGACCAGCTTGACCGCCTACCTCGCCAGCGACTCCGCGGCCAATCAGGCCTACTTGCTCGGCGGCGGCGCCGGCCTCCAGGCGTATCTCGTCACCGATCCGTCCAGCTTGAGCGCCTTCCTCAGTGGCAACTCCGCGGCGAATCAGGCCTACCTGACGGGGGGCAGCACTGGCCTCCAGGCGTATCTGACCAGCAACCCGGCCAGCCTCGGCGCCTACCTCGGCAGCGACTCGGCGGCGAAGCAGGCCTATCTGCAAGGAAGTGTTACGGGGTTCCAGGCCTACCTGGCCGACAACCCGACCAGCCTGAGCGCCTACCTCGGCAGCGACTCGGCGGCCAACCAGGCCTACCTCACCAACGGCTCGACCGGACTCCAGGCGTATCTCCTCACCAACCCGTCCAGCCTGAGCGCCTTCCTCAGCACCAACCCGGCGGCCGATCAGGCCTACCTGCAAGGCGGCGGCGCCAGCTTGCAATCCTACCTGGTCACGAACCCGACCAGCTTGAGCGCCTTCCTCAGCACCAACCCGGCAGCCGATCAGGCCTACCTGCAAGGCGGCAGTTCCGGCCTCCAGGCCTACCTGACCGGCGACCCGACCGTCCTCCAGCAGTATCTCCTGGCCAACCCGACCGCCCTGTCGCAGTACCTCTCCGCGAATCCGAGCGTGCTCCAGCAGTTCCTCGGCGGCAGTCCGACGGTCCTCCAGCAGTACCTGGCCAGCTCTCCGACCGGCCTCCAGGCCTACCTCCAGCAGAACGCCACGGCCGTCGCCCAGTACATTGCAGGCAACTCGGCCGCGACCCAGGCGTACGTGCAGTCGGACCCCGCGGGGGTGAGCGCCTACCTGGTTGCGAACTCCACCAGCCTGAGCGCCTTCCTGGACAGCAACCCCGCGGCCGACCAGGCCTACTTGCAGTCGGGCGTCTCCTCGCTCGAGGCCTACCTGAGCAGCAACCCCGGAGTCCTTCAAGCCTTCATCGTCGGCAACCCGGCCAGCCTGAGCGCCTATCTCGGCAGCGACTCGGCGGCCAACCAGGCCTACCTGCAAGGCGGTGGTGCCGGGCTCCAGGCGTACCTCGCCACCAACCCCGCCTCCTTGAGCGCCTTCCTGAGCGGCAATTCCGCGGCGGATCAGGCGTACCTGCAAGGGGGCGGCGCCGGCGTCCAGGCCTACCTGACGGCCAACTCGACCAGCTTGAGCGCCTACCTCGCCACCGACAGCGCGGCCAATCAGGCGTACACTTCAGGCGGCCCCGCCGGCCTCCAGGCGTATCTCGCCACCGACCCGACCAGCTTGAGTGCCTACCTCGGCAGCAACTCGGCTGCCAACCAGGCGTACCTGCAAGGGGGCGGCACGGGCCTCCAGGCGTACCTGGCGGGCGACCCGGCCATCCTCCAGCAATACCTGAGCGGCGACCCGTCCACCTTGCAGCAGTACCTTTCGGGCAACCCGACGACGCTCCAGCAATACCTTTCCTTGAGCCCCACGGTTGTCCAGCAGTACATGGCCGGCGAACCGGCTGCGTTGCAGCAATACCTCGTCAGCAGCCCCACGATCATCCAGCAGTACCTCGGCAGCAACAACACGGCCCAGCAATCGTACATCCAGCAGAACGTTGCCAGCATCGGCGCCTACCTCACCTCGAACCCAGCCGCCTTGAACGCGTACCTCGCCAGCGACTCCGCGGCCAATCAGGCCTACCTGCAAGGGGGCAACACCAGCCTTCAGTCGTACTTGGCGGGCCACATCGGGTCGCTCCAGTCCTTCATCAATCAGAACCCAGGGGTCTTGCAGGCGTATCTCGGGAGCAGCCCCACCACGCTCCAGCAATACATCCTGGGCAACCCCACGGTCCTGCAACAGTTCCTGGCCAGCAACGCGACCGTGTTGCAGCAGTACATCGCCGGCAACCCGGCGTCCTTGCAGCAATTCCTGGTGAGCAATCCGACGGTCCTCCAACAGTACCTCGGCAGCAACACCGCCGCGCTCCAGCAATACCTCAGCAGCAGCCCGGCGGTCTTCCAGCAGTACCTCGTCACCAACCCGGTCGCCGAGCAAGCCTACCTCGCTCAGAATTCGACGGCCGTCGCCCAGTACATCACCGGCGACCCGACCACGGAAGAGGCCTTCCTCCAGCAAGACTCCGCCGCGGTCGCCCAGTACGTGGCCAACAACCCGGCGGCCGCGCAGGCCTACCTGGGGGCGAACTCGGCCGCCGTCTCGGCTTATATCGTCAGCAATCCGACGTCGCAGCAGGCGTACCTCCAGGCGAATTCCGCCGGCGTCACGGCCTACATCGCGGGCAACACCGCCGCGCTGAGCGCCTTCGAGACGGCCTACCCCGGTTCGAAGTCGTACCTGGCGTCGGGCGGTGCCGGCCTCCAGGCCTACCTGACGGCCAACCCCGGGACGCTTCAGGCGTTCCTCGGCGGCGCTCAAGCCAGCCTGAGCGCCTACCTCGGCAGCGATCCCGCGGCCAATCAGGCGTACACTTCAGGCGGCCCCACCGGCCTCCAGGCGTATCTCGCCACCGACCCGGCCAGCTTGAGCGCCTTCCTCGGGAACAACTCCGCGGCCAATCAGGCGTACACGCAAGGCGGTGCCGCCGGCCTCCAGGCCTATTTGACGGGCGACCCCAGCGTCTTGCAGCAATACCTCGCGGGGAATTCGACCGCGCTGCAACAGTATCTGTCGGATAACCCCACGATCTTGCAGGCGTACCTCAGCGGCA
This sequence comes from uncultured Planctomycetota bacterium, assembly GCA_963845755.1. Classification (GTDB taxonomy): domain Bacteria; phylum Planctomycetota; class Planctomycetia; order Isosphaerales; family Isosphaeraceae; genus CAWJTV01. The sequence continues at coordinate 95,366 of CAWJTV010000025.1, read as the reverse complement.
ACCCGAGCGTCCTGCAACAGTACCTCGCCGCGAACCCGACCTCGCTCTCGGCTTACCTCCAGCAGAACGCGACGGCGGTCAGCCAGTACGTGGGGAGCAACAGCGGCGCCGAGCAGGCCTACCTCAGCCAGAACTCCGCCAGCGTCTCGGCCTACATCGCCAGCAACACGACCGCGCAGCAAGCTTACCTCACTGCGAACTCGGCCGGCATCTCGGCCTATCTCGCCACCGACCCGGCCGTGCAGCAGGCGTACCTCCAGGCGAACTCCGCCGCCGTCTCGGCCTACCTCAGCGCCAACCCCACCGCCCTGAGCGCCTACCTCGGCAGCAACAACGCGGCCGACCAGGCCTACCTGACTGGGGGCGGATCCGGGCTCCAGGCCTACCTCAGCGCCAACCCGACCAGCTTCGAGCGCCTACCTCGGCAGCGACCCCGCGGCGAACCAGGCCTACCTCACCAACGGCTCGACCGGACTCCAGCAGTATCTCGCCACCGACCCGGCCAGCCTGAGCGCCTACCTGAGCAGCAACTCGGCGGCGAACCAGGCCTACCTGCAAGGGGGCGGCACCGGCCTCCAGGGCTACCTGAGCACCAACCCCGGATCGCTCCAGGCATTCCTCGGCGGCAACCCGACCAGCTTGAGCGCCTACCTCGTCAGCGACTCCGCGGCGGAGCAAGCCTACCTGCAAGGCGGCGGCTCCGGACTCCAGGCGTATCTCGCCACCGACCCGTCCAGCCTGAGCGCCTTCCTCAGCGGCAACTCCGCGGCCAACCAGGCCTACCTGCAAGGGGGTGCCTCCGGCCTCCAGGCTTACCTGACCAGCAATCCAGCCAGCCTCAGCGCCTACCTCGGCAGCGACTCGGCGGCGAAGCAGGCCTATCTGCAAGGAAGTGTTACGGGGTTCCAGGCCTACCTGGCCGACAACCCGACCAGCTTCGAGCGCCTACCTCGCCAGCGACTCGGCGGCCAACCAGGCCTACCTCACCAACGGCTCGACCGGACTCCAGGCGTATCTCCTCACCAACCCGGCCAGCCTGAGCGCCTTCCTCAGCAGTAACGCCTCGGCCGACCAGGCCTACCTGCAAGGCGGCGGCGCCAACCTCCAGGCGTATCTCGCCACCAACCCGACGAGCTTGAGCGCCTTCCTCAGCACCAACCCGGCGGCGGAGCAGGCGTACCTGCAAGGGGGCAGCACCGGCCTGGGGGCCTATCTGACGGGCGACCCGGGCGTCCTCCAGCAGTATCTCAGCGTCAACCCCACCGCCCTGTCGCAGTATCTCTCCGCCAATCCGACCGTGCTCCAGCAGTACCTGAGCGCCAATCCGACCGTCCTGGCACAATACATCACCGGCAACCCAACCGTCCTCCAGCAGTATATCGGCGCCAACCCCGGGACGCTCCAGGCGTTCCTCGGTGGCGCCTCGGCCAGCCTGAGCGCCTACCTCGACAGCGATTCCAGTGCCGAGCAGGCGTACGTGCAGAACGGCCCCGCCGGCCTCCAGGCCTATCTCGCCACCGACCCGACCAGCTTCGAGCGCCTTCCTCAGCGGCAACTCGGCGGCCGACCAGGCCTACCTGCAAGGCGGCGATTCCGGCCTCCAGGCGTATCTCGCCAGTAACCCAACCAGCCTGAGCGCCTATCTCGGCGGCAACACCGCGGCCCAGCAGGCCTACCTGCAAGGCGGCACCGCCGGCCTCCAGGCCTACCTGATCGGCAATCCGTCGATCCTGAGCGCCTTCCTGAGCGGCAACTCGGCGGCCGACCAGGCCTACCTGCAAGGTGCCGCCACCGGCCTGCAGGCGTACCTGACGGGCGACCCCACGGTCCTCCAGACGTACCTCAACAGCGGCAACACCGCGTTGCAGCAGTACATCGCCGGCGACCCGACCGCCCTCCAGCAGTTCTTGACCGGCAGCCCGGCGTCGCTCCAGCAATACCTGGCGACGGCCCCGGCCGCCCTCCAGTCGTATTTGCAGCAGAACGCGACCGCCGTCGCCCAGTACCTCGCGGCCAACGCGGTCACCCAGCAGGCCTACCTGCAAGCGAATTTCGCCGGGGTCTCGGCCTACATCCTCGGCGACTCCGACGCGCTGAGCGCCTACCTCGGCAGCGACTCCGCGGCCCAGCAAGCCTACCTGAACGGCGGCACGACCGGACTCCAGGCCTACCTGACCGGCAACCCGACCAGCCTCAGCGCCTACCTAGGCGACGACAACGCGGCCGATCAGGACTACCTGCAAGGCGGTGATGCCGGCCTCCAGCAGTATCTCGCCACCGACCCGGCCAGCTTGAGCGCCTACCTCAGCAGCGACCAGGGGGCCGACCAGGCGTATCTGCAAGGGGGTGCCTCCAGTCTCCAGGCTTATCTGACCAGCAACCCGGCCAGCCTCGGCGCCTACCTCGGCAGCGACTCGGCGGCCAATCAGGCCTACCTCACCAACGGCTCGACCGGTCTCCAGCAATACCTCGCCACCGACCCGGCCAGCTTGAGCGCCTTCCTGGGCAACAATCCGGCGGCGAACCAGGCTTACCTGCAAGGAAGCGCCACCGGACTCCAGGGGTACTTGACGGGCAACCCGGATGGATTGCAGCAGTACCTCCTGGCCAACCCCGCCGTGCTTCAGCAATACCTGACCAGCAGCACGACGGCCCTCCAGCAATATCTCACGTCCAGCCCCGCGATCTTGCAACAGTACCTCAACAGCAACACGGCCGCGCAGCAGGCCTACATCCAGCAGAACGTCGCTGGCATTACCGCCTACCTCGCTTCGAACTCGACCGCCTTGAACGCGTTCCTCGCGGGCGACAGCGCGGCGAACCAGGCGTACGTCAGCGGGGACGAGGCCGGACTCGAGGCCTACTTGACCAGCAACCCGGGCGACCTCCAGCAGTACATCAACAGCAACTCCACCGTCCTCCAGGGCTACCTGACCGCCAACCCGACCGTGATCCAGCAGTACCTGGCCAGCAACGCCACGGTGCTCCAGCAGTTCATCGCCAGCAACCCCACCTCGCTGGAGCAGTATCTGTCCGCCAACTCGACGGTGCTCCAGCAATTCCTCAACACCAACCCGGCCTCGCTCCAGCAATACCTGACCTCCAACCCGAGTGCCCTCGTCCAGTTCCTTTCGAGCGACCCGACCCAGCTCCAGCAGTTCCTCGTCGCCAATCCGTCCGTCTTGCAGACCTTCCTGGGCACCAACGCCCAGGCCCTCCAGCAGACATTGAACGCCGCGGTCCTGAACCTCTTCCGGCTGAACGTCACCCTGCCGGGCAGCGGCAACGAGGCGACCGGCGGCTTGCTCTCCACGTTCAATATCGGCACCGGGGGGACGTTCACCGAGTCGATCACGCCGGCGCAGCTCGCGCTCCTGAACCAGGCCGTGACGAGCGGGGCGTCCCTGGCCGACTACGCCGTGAACGTCACAACCCAGGGCGGCTTCAACTCCCTGGTCGGCGGCCTGCTTTCGAACGTCACGGCCGAGGGGGGTGGGGACAACAACATCATCATCGGGGACACGAGCCAGCTCGGCCTGCCGTCGGGGACGTCGGTCCCCGGGGCCGCCCTGTCGATGGGTGGGACGTTCACCGGCGGCGGGTCGAACGACACGGTCTACTTCGTCGGCGGGTCCGCGACGAATCCCATCGGCAACGTCACGCTGAACGAGCCGGCCGGGGCCAGCAACGACACGCTCGACTTCTCGAACTTCACGGGCGGCGGGGTCAACATCAACCTGAGCACGACCGGCAAGGCACAGGTCGTGAACGCGACCGCGGACCTGTCGATCACCCTACCGGCCAGCGGTGCCTTCACCAATGTCGTCGGCAGCCCCGGCGACGACACCATCATCGGCAACGGCACCAACGACATCCTTCAGGGCAGCGCGCTGAACAATCCCAATCCCAATGCACTGCCGGCCGTGCCCCCTTCGACGCCGTCGGTCCAGTGGGTGGCGCTCAATTTCACCCAGTTTGCGCCCACGGTGCTCAGCCCCACCGAGACCTTCCACAACGGCAACGGATCGTATTCGGCCGTCGAGCAGGAGGAGGTGCTTCAGGCGCTGGAGACGATTTACGCGGGACTCAGCCCGAGCATTCAATTCACCATCGACCCCGCGGAGATTACACAGCTCCGGAGCATGACCACGGCGCAGCTTGCGGCCATCGATTTGACACCGGCCGACGTGACGACACTTGCGAGCCTGGTGAATCCCACGTTCACGAATTCAGTCTACGAAAATGGCAATGGCAACTACGTGACGGTCTATTACAACGACACGCCGATCTTCAACAATCAGCCGTCGCCCGGCGGGTTCTCCAACGAGGTCGACTTCGGCAACCTGAACCAGAAGACGACGGTGCAGCTCGACGTCAACGGCTTCCTGGGAACCGGACCGGGCCTGGTGCCCGACTCGACCGCCGATTCGATGAATGGGCTGCCCGATTTTGTGAACATGTCAATCACGATCTCGGCGCACGAGGCGGGTCACACGCTGGGCCTCGAGCACATGGACGCCATCGGCCCCGTCGGGTTCGGGATCTCGAGTCCCCCGGGCGGGTCCAGTTACTACCCGGCCTACGGGGGTACGGTCGGGGCGTTCACGACGGAGGGGGACGTGATCGCGTCGCCCGCGTCGGTGGGCTCCACGCTCGTCAACGCGGCCGATGGCGAGGCCCAGCTCGGCGAGCGGGACGCGATCACCCTGGCGTTCATCTCGGATGGAACCACGGTCGCCTCGGACGCGACCGACCCGTCGAACCCGAGCTGGTCCGGCATGCCGGTGCCGACCGTGCCGGCGGCACAGAAAGCGACCGATCCGGTGCAGCTCGACCAGGATCCCGACCTGCCCGGCGTCGCCGGAGTGCCGGAGGCCGAGGGCGACGTCGATTCGACGAACGACAACGTCGCCGGCGTCGCGACGACCGTCATCGCCCAGCCGGTGAGCCTGTACGACCTGAACGTGCCCAACCCGATCACCACCGGCTTCGACGCCGGCATGACGTTCGACGTCTCCGCCGTGGACATCGACGGCTACATCGGCGGCACCCAGCCGGTGCTCAACGCCAGCGGCAAACCGGTGACCGACCCCAAGACGAGTGCCGCGTTCACGCTCAGCCAGCCCAATTACTACACCTTCACCGGTCAGTCCGGACAGTTGATGAGCTTCCAGGCGATGTTGACGTCGGTCACCTCGATCAAGGATCCGGTGGACACCGTCCTGACGGTTTACGGTCCCAACGGCCAGGTGGTCGCGTTCAACGACGACCAGTTCGAGCCGTCCGACTCGTCGATCTTCGACGTGTCGCTGCCGTTGACCGGCACCTACACGGTGGAGGTGAATGCCTTCCACTCGACCGACCCGTCGTTCAACGATCCCTCCGCGCAGAACTACCTCCCGGCCGCGTACTACGACGCCGAGCACGGGGCGTACGAGCTCTTCATGTACACGTTCTCGGCGCAAAACGCGACTTCCGGCAATGACTCGATCCAGTACACCGCGGCGTCTCCCGCCGTATCGACAACGCCCCAGGTCACGATGTTCGACGGGAGTCGTCCCGGGTACGCCGTACGGCGCCATCGTCACCTTCGGGACCGGAGCGAACCTGCTCCAGAATGCCGGGGAGAGCAGCTCAGAAGGTGGGTCCTCGTTTACGGTCTCTCAGACGACCGCGACCATGGTCACCTTGAGCGCTCCGGGCGGTACCTATACCGGGTCGCCGATGGTGGCCGAAGTCCTGGTGGGGACGCACTCCATCGAGCCGTCCTCGAGCCTCGATGGCGTCACGCCCATCGTGACGTACTACGCCGTCTCGGGCGATTCCGTCAGCGATCTGGGCACCACGGCCCCGACCAACGTCGGAACCTATATTGTCGTCGCATCGTACGCCGGCGACGCCAACTTCGCGGCCTCCCGCGCCACGACCAGCTTCACGATCTCACCGGCGACGTTGACGGCCACGATCGTCGGCGATCCCACCAAGACGTACGACGGCACGAACAACGCCACACTGACCTCGGCCAACTTCAGCCTCTCGGGTCTGGTGAGCGGCCAGACCTTCACGGTGACCCAGACCGCGGGCACCTACAACAGCCCCAATGTGGCCACGGCGACCACGGTGACCGTCGGCCTCTCCGCCAGCAACTTCACCGCCGGCACGGGGACGCTGCCAGCAACTACACCTGCCGACCACAGCCACCGGCGCCGGCGCGATCACGCCCGCGACCGTGACCGCCTCGATCGTCAGCGACCCCACCAGGGCCTACAACGGCACGACGGCCGCGGCGTTGACCTCGGCCAACTTCACCCTCTCGGGCCTGGTGAGCGGCCAGAGCTTCACGGTCAATCAGACCGCGGGCACCTACAACAGCGCCAATGTGACGACGGCGACCGCGGTGACCGCCAGCCTCTCCGCGACCAACTTCACGGCCGGCTCCGGAACGCTGGCCAGCAACTACACCCTGCCGACCACGGCCAGCGGCGCCGGATCGATCACTCCCGCGACGGTAACCGCCTCGATCATCGGCGATCCCACCAGGGCCTACAACGGTACGACCACCGCGACGTTGACCTCGGCCAACTTTAGCCTGTCGGGCCTGGTGAGCGGCCAGAGCTTCACGGTCAATCAGACCACGGGCGCCTATAACAGCCCCAATGTGGTGTCGGCGACGACGGTGACCGCCAGCCTGTCCGCGACCAACTTCACGGCCGGCACCGGAACGCTGGCCAGCAACTACACGCTGCCGACCACGGCCAGCGGTCCCGGATCGATCACCGCCTATGCCTTCAACGACCAGATCGGCAACGACTCGCACCTTTACGGCAGCACAGCCAACCTCGCGGCCGACCTGGGCACGACCATCAGTACTGGGGTCAACGGCGAGAACCTGGACATCACCTACAGCAGCACGGGCAATACCACCACGGCCATCGCCGGCACGTATCCCATCACGGGCACGCTGTCCAATGGTACGGGGGCGACGTCCAACTATACGGTGACCCTCCTGTCCGGCACCTTGACGGTCACCATGGCCACGGGGTTCTACATTCTCGACCCGACGGCCGGAGGCGCGCTCACCTTATCGGGCAGCGCCGGCATCAACATTCCAGGAAACGTGGTGATCGACTCAAAGTCGTCCAGCGCCCTCGCGATCAGCGGAACGGCCTCGGTGAAGGCCGGCGCGATCCAGGTCGTCGGAGGCGTCCAGAAGAGTGGCAGCCCGACGCTCAGCCCGCAACCGTTGACGGGCATCACGGCGGTCTCCGACCCGCTCGCAGCGCTGCCGATGCCGGCGATTCCCACCGGGCTGACGAACTATGGCTCGAAGTCCATCAGCGGCAGCACGACCACGACCATTCAGTCCGGCATCTACAGCCAGATCAGCATCTCGGGGGCCGCCAAGGTCACCCTGGCCGCCGGTACGTACGTCATCCAGGGCGGCGGCTTCACCGCATCCGGCAGCGCCGTCGTCACGATCTCCGCAGGGACCTCGATCATCCTCGAGGGCGGCGGCCTGTCGGTCTCCGGAGCCGCCGCCGTCAGCGGCACCAATGTGACCATCTTCAACTTCGGTACAGCCTACAACGGGACGACCGACGGCGGCACGTTCGGCCCGATCACGCTCAGCGGCAGTGGCTCGGTCAGCCTGACCCCGCCCTCCAGCGGGACCTACGCCGGCATGCTGATCTTCCAGGGGCGCGACAATACCAAGGCCCTGACCTTCAGCGGCTCCGCCTTGCAAGGGATCACCGGCACGATCTACGCGCCGGCGGCCCAGCTCGTCGAGAGCGGCAGCGCCCAGGTCGGCAGCTCGAAGAACACGATCTCGATCATCGTCGATACGATGACGCTCAGCGGCGCCGCGATCGCCGACGGCCTCAATTTGAGCTCGCCCTCCGGCACCGTCGCCTACACCCCGGCCCAGATTCGGGATGCTTATGGCATCAACGCATTGACTCAGGATGGCTCCGGCCAGACCATCGCGATCGTCGACGCCTACGATGATCCCGACATCGACCAGTCTCTCGACGCCTACGACTCCCAGTTCAGCCTGACCGACTCCGGATCGGCGCTGTTCGCCCAGTACGGCCCGGCTTCCTCGTTCTTGACCGTGCTCAACCAGCAGGGCCAGGCGACCTCGCTGCCTTCCACCGATCCCACCGGTCCAGGCACCGACAACTGGGAGCTCGAGGAAGCCCTCGATGTCGAATGGGTCCATTCCATCGCCCCCGGAGCCCAGATCATCCTCGTCGAAGCCAATAGTCAGTCGCTATCCGACCTGATGGCCAGCGTGGCCACCGCAGCCAGCCAGCCCGGCGTGTCGGTGGTGTCGATGAGCTGGGGCTTCCCCGAAGGCCAGGCCGTCTTCGCTGCCGATGAAGCGACCTACGACAGCGAGTTCAACGTGCCCGGCGTGACGTTCGTCGCCAGCACCGGCGACTATGGCGTCGCGGATCCCGAGTATCCCGCGTTCTCGCCGAACGTGGTGGCCGTCGGCGGTACCAGCCTCACGCTCAACGGCGATAACTCCTACAATAGCGAGACGGGATGGGGTTACTATTCCGATGCCGCAGGGACCTCCATCGGCTCGGGAGGCGGCATCAGCCTGTATGAGCCCGAACCGGCGTATCAGCAGGGCGTCCAGTCCCTGGGTAGCCGGACGACGCCCGACGTATCGTTGGTTGCCGACCCAGCCACCGGCGCCTGGATCGCCGACCCGTACGATCTGGATCCCAGCGACCCGTTCGAGGTCGTGGGCGGCACGAGCTTGTCGGCGCCCTCCTGGGCGGGGTTGTTGCTGCTGGTGAACCAGGCGCGGGCGAAGGCGGCGCAGCCACTGCTGAATAGCACCGACCCCACCGAGACGCTTCAGGCGCTGTACCGCTTGCCGCAGGCCGATTATCACGAGATCGACAGCGGCTCCAACGGTTACACCGCCGAATCGGGCTACAATCTGGTGACCGGGTTGGGAACGCCCGTGGCCAATCTTCTCGTTTCCGACCTCGTGGCGTATCAAGGTCCGCAGACGACCTACTCGGGACCGACGGTCGGGCCCTTGCAAGATGCCAACCTCGACGGTAGCTGGACGAATGACGGCGGTCCGATCGACGTCTTAAGCGTCTTCGATTCCTTCGTCGTGTCGAACAACAGCGGCGGATCCGGCCACGACCTGAGTCCCAGTCCGGCTCTCTCCGCGGCCTCCAGCACGGTGACGGCGACCGGCTTCCCGGAAGGTGTGACCCACCTCTCCCCGATCACGACGTCGGCGATGGGAGCCACCTTCTCCAGCAGCCAAGTGTCACCGGTCCTCCTGATCATCGGTTCGCCCTCGTTGACGGTCGTGATGGCTCCTCCGACCGTTCCCCTCGCAATGACCGCGGGCGCATCCTGGGATTCAAACGCCTCGATTCTCCGGCGCAAAACACCCGGGCGGAATCGGCCAACTCGATCGATCAGCCGCTTTCGTCCATCGAGAGACGGTACGCGGCCTCGATGATCTGGCTCGCACTTTCGCAGCACAGGGAATCCACGGACCTGCACAACGGCGTCCGGGACTCCATCCTGGCGGAGTGGGGTTCCCGGTACGCGTTGACCGCGTCCGGCTCGGTTGTGGAACCGGCCGATGCGGTGGTGTCCGAGATTGCGGGCCGTCCGATGTCCGAGGAGGGCGGGACCGCGTACCGACCCACGGACGAGCGCCTCCGAGGAGGAATTGGGCGGCTTGCCGGAAGCCGGTGGAAAGACCGTCGGGCGGTTCCCGATCGGCGTTGCCGCCGGCCTGATCGCCTTGGGAGCCAGGACGGCGTTTCAGCGTCTCGGGCGGCGCCGGCAGCGCAAGGTTGAGGTCGGACCGCCCACCGAATACCGTGCGAGAGGGATGGGCAAGACGGTGAAGTAGGTTGACAGTTGGGACCTTACCAATGAAAGGTTGACCCAGATGACCACATACTTCAGAAAATCTGGATACCGGCGACGCTTGGCCGCATGGGGTATACTCGACAGGTGGCCCAATGGCTCCCTGCCCTCGTCGCCGACTGCGAGTCTGTTCCGGAAAGGCGAGCGGGGGGCGTCAGCCCCCTGTCTTCGAGTGCCGTCGCTGACCGGACAGGGGGCTGACGCCCCCCGCTCGCCCGGACCCGCCCCTTCGGGAACAGACTCCGAGACAACCCTGTGTCTCCGGAACAGCGGACGCCACCGTCTCCTTGGCTCTCCAGGACCCTGGCCCATGTCTATCTCGACGGCGAGTGGTCCCACACTTCGCGACTGCCTCCTCCACCTCTCTCGGTCAACGACCGCTCGCTCGACACGGCGAACCCGCCGGCGCAGAGGCAAGTTTTCCTGGAGTCGACTCCCGGCCCGGCCGGCGTTCGAGTGGCTCGAGGACTATGTCCTCCTCTCGGCGTCGATCGCCGGCACCGTCGAGTTGGACCAGGCCGGCACCGGCGTGCTGTCTCCGAGTAATGCCGGAGTAGGGGGTGAGAACGTCTTCCTGGACCTGAACAACGACCATCAGGACCAGGACGTGACCACACTGGCCGGGTCCACCGCCATGGGGCCGGAGCCCAGCTCGGTTTCTTTCGTCGGTCCCTCGCTCTGGGCGCCGCTGACGGTCCAGGGCCTCCCGTCGAGCGTCACGGACCTGACCGTGACGATGGACCTGACCAACACCAACCCCTACCCGATCAATGTGTGCGTCGTCAGCCCGGCCGCACAGATCAATGGGGACTTCCCCATCGCGTTCCTGCTCAATCCGGGTGAGACATTCAACGGCTCGTTCGCCATGAACGCCTCGACCCCGATCACCGACGCGACCGGTTCCAACATCTCCGGCACGTACATCCCCGAGCAGTTCTTCAACGAGCCGTACGCCTATATCGACAGCACCGACCCCAACGGCACCTGGGGACTGTTGTTCCCCGGCGCCCAGGGTGGCATCACTCTTCAAAGCTGGTCCCTGACGATCACGACGCCCGATCCGATCGCCGTGACCAATGGCAGCGGCAACTACTCCTTCACCGGGTTGGCCTCCGGCACGTACGAGGTCGGGTTGGTCCCCGCCCCCGGCGACGTCCAGACGTACCCCGCGGCGGGCGCCGAGCAGACTGTCACCGTCACCGACGGACAGAACGCCACGGGCGTCGATTTCGGCCTCCAGCCGGCTTCCAACCTCACCACCACCTCGTTCTTCCTGTTCGACCCAGGCCACGACCTGGGGCCAGGCCATCACGATCAACTACACCATCGCGAACGAAGGCTACGGCGACGCGCCCGCGTTCGATGTCGGCGTTTTCCTCTCGGACGACGGCACGATCGCGGCCTCCGACCCATCGATCGCGACGCTCCACTTCGACGGCCTCGCCGCGCAGTCCTCGACCACCGGCCAGGTGACCGTGGCCCTCCCCTCGACGCCGCCGGCCGGCTTCGGCTCGACCTCGCAGACGATCGTCGGCTTCCTGATCGATCCCAACCACGCTCTGACGCACAACGATGCGGCCGACGACGCCAATCAGGGGCTCGGCACCGACGAGGCGGCGCTATCCATCGCGCCCAACCAGGCGGTGACCACCGCGCCGGGCATCCAGCAGAACCCCTCGATCGCGGTCGACCCGTCGAACCCTAACCACATCGTCGTCGCCTCCATGGATTACTCGCTGGTCAACACCGGCTACGCAGGCATCGGCGTCGCCGTTTCGGAGGACGACGGGGCGACCTGGACCGATTCGTCGGTCCCGCTGCCCGGCGGGTTCAACCAGGGGGCGGCCCAGCCCACCGTCGAGTTCGACGGCCAGGGGAACGTGTTCATCGCGTTCATGGCGGCGACCTACCTCGGGCCGCAACAGCCACCCCTGACCTTGCCGGAACCGGGCATCCCCCAGCAGATGGACGACGGCTTCGCGTCGAACAATGGGATCTTCGTGTCCGGGAGCACCGACGGCGGCCTCAACTGGGGCCAGCCCGTCGCCGTGGTCTCGCATACCTTCACGGGCACGCAGGTCAACTTCGAGATGATACCCAGTTTCGCCATCGACACCGACAAGAGCCTGCCCAACGGCCAGCCCAACCCCGATTACGACGACCTCTACGTGACGTGGGTCCGGGCTTATGCACCGGGCCAGTTCCCCGGCGACCCGAATTCCCAGGACGGCACGGACGTCATGTTCGCCGTCTCCCGCAATGGCGGCCAAACCTGGCAGACCCGGTTGCAGACCGAGCCCGCAACCGGGGAACCGGGCAACGTCCAGGAGACCGTGATCCAGGAGCAGTACGCCGCGGCGTACGGAATCCCCGACGATCAAGGGAACGCGGGCCAGGGGTATATCTACTACCCGCAGGTCTCGATCGGTCCCCAGGGCGATCTCTACGTGTCCACCTGGGATGGAGGTCGTTTCACCGTATACCACTCGCTCGACAACGGGGCCAGCTTCACTCAGCCCAACTTTGGTACCGGTCTGGGCATCCTTCAGTACCAGGCCGCCATCGTTGACCCGTCGCCCACGCTGTCCCAGGGCGGCGTGGGCGACGACAGTTTCCTGACCCTGCCACTCCAAGACATCGTCGCCGATCCCAGCCATCCCGGCTGGGTCTACATTGCCGCGGCCCAGTCATATGATGTTTTCGATAATAAAGAGGACCTGGCGCCCGAGATCGTGTTCGCCTATTCCCATGACTACGGCCAGACCTGGCAGTTCATGTTCCAGGTCGGCAGCGAGACGACCAACCTGGCGGACCTGCCCTCCTACGCGGACGCCCTGTACATGTCGGTCCTGAACGACGACGACAACGGCAATTTCACGTTATTCGACTCGCCCCAGCAGTTGGCCCAGGAAGTCGTGGCCGGCCATGTCCTTCCCAGCCTGGCCGTCGACGCCCAGGGCCAGGTCACGGTGGTCTGGTACGACACCCGCGAGGACCCGCTCAACAACGATCTCGACGTCTTCGGCACCGTGAGCAACAACGGCGGGCAGAACTTCAGCGCCAACTTCCGCCTCAGCGACGATTCCTTCAACCCGTCCGCCGGCGCCTTCACCGACGGCGACGGCACGACCACCGACTACCTGGGCGACCAGATCGGACTGGCCGCGGTCAACGGGATCGGCTACGCCGTCTGGACGACCGTGGTCAACGGCAACCAGGAGATCGAGCTCCAGCAATACAGCCTCGACCAGCCGCCGGCCCCGCCGCTGGATCGGTACTATCCGGATGACAGTCCGGCGACGGCCACCGCGCTGGGCACGATCACGACCCAGGGACAGGTGCCCCAGTTGACCGTGGGCCCGGGCGACGACAACTGGTACAGCCTCCAGGCCGGTGCTTCCGGCGTGCTCGACGTCGTCGCGACGGCGACCTCCGGCGACGCCGCCGAGCTCCAGGTCGAGCTGACGGATTCCAGCGGCAACGTCCTGCCGGCCATTGTGACGCCGGTCGTGAATTCCTCGGGCGCCGTCATCGGCAGCCAGCTCGTGTTCAACAGCGTCGGCGGTCAGACCTACCTTGTGCACGTCAGCGGCGGCACGTCCACCATCGCGTACTCGCTGGTGCTCCAGTCGCTCACCGGCGACCTCGGCACTTTGGTCGGGGGCAATGTGGCGGGCAACATCGCTGCGGGGGGACAGACGCTTTACCGCATCGAGGCAGCCGTTTCCGGATCGCTGTCCGTGACGCTCAACCCGTCTGCCGTCGTCTCCGGGGACCTGGTCCTCAACATCTTGAGCGCCGATGGCCAGACCGTGCTGATGTCGGGGACCTCCGGGGGTACGCCGGCCGGCGTACCCCAGACCGTCAGCCTGCCCGTCACTCAGGGCGAGGTCCTGCTGATCCAGGTCGCGGGCAACGGTCCCGCCGACAACGGGGACTACACCTTCACCTATACCAACTTCGACCAGTATGAGACGCCGGGCACCACGGCACTCTTCTTGCCGACGGCGGGCGACCCCGCTTCGGTCCGGGTCGCCGACCTGGGCGGCAGCTCGGAACCGGACATCCTCGTCTCCAACGTGGACACCACCGATACGCTCCAGGTGCTGGCGGGCAACGCCAACCGGACCTTCCAGGCGCCCCAGCAATACGCCGTGGGCCCCGGCCTGAGCACGTCCTTCCTGAACGCGGGCTACCGGCAGATTGGCGTGGCCGACTTCACCGATAACGGGGAGCTCGACGTCGCGGTCCCCAACTACCGCGCGGGCGATGTCTCGGTCTTGCTCAACAACGGCGACGGCGGTTTCCAGCCCCAGCGCACCGACGACGCCGTGACCAACCCAGACTCGCTGGTCACCGGCAACTTCGTCGCGGGGAGCAACAACGTCGACATGGCCGTCCTCGAGAACTTCCCCGAGGGCGTCGGGACCTCGCAGCTCGCCATCCTGATCGGCCGGGGCAACGGGACCTTCGAGCCCGAGGTACTCTACCCAACCGTCTTCACCCAGGGCGCCGGCCCGATGGTCGTCGGCGACTTCACCGGCAACGGCATCGACGATGTCATCGTCTTCAGCAAGAATTCGGACCTGGCCGAGATCTTCCTGGGTAATGGCAACGGCACTTTCCAGCCCGGGACCGTGTTCACCATCGGCGAGAACACCAATGCCGCCGAGGCGGTGGACCTCGACGACAATGGCATCCTCGACCTGATCACCACCAGCACCAACGGAGGCAACGTCTACGTCCAGATGGGCAACGGCAACGGCACCTTCGGGTCCCCCAAAGCGTACCCCGTCATGCCGCCCACCGCCGGCTCGGACGTGAGCGTCTTCGGCCTGGCCGTGGTCGGCTTCGACAGCACCATTTCCGGCAGCACGCCCCCGGCCGGCCAGGCGGAGATCGCCGGCACGCCCGGGATCTATGCCACCGCCGAGTCCACCAGCGGCGGCGGCGGCGCCGTCTACTTCCTCCCGGCCGAGTTCGACGCCCAGGGTCAGTTCACCATCTTCGGATGCCCCAGTTGCAGGCCACGCTCCAGTCGGCGGGGAAGATCACCGCATTCGACGACAACGGGAACACCGACCTGGTCGCCACCGACACCGGGGGCGTCTGGGTGCTTTCCGGCGTGCCCGAGGGGTCGAGCAGTTCGTCCCTGCCGGTCGCGCCCAATACCACGCTCGCCACCGCCCGCGACCTGGGCAGTTCCGTTCATATCGTCACCGATTCGGAGGCGATCGTCCCCGGATTCGAGGACGCGTATTTTACCTACCAGGTCCCGACCGAGGACGTCCCGGGCAGCGGCCCCGAGGTGGTCGATTTCTCCGCCCTGTTCCAGGACGTCGGGGGCGCCGGGCTCGGGATGAAGGTGATGGACGCCGCCGGGGACGTGCTGGGCACCGGCGATCGATTCCGGGTCGTGGTCGCCCAGGGGTCGGTGCTGACGATCCACGTCTTCGGCGAACCGGCCGAGGCCGGCGGCCTTGCGCAGGGCAGTGGCGACTACACGCTGGACATCGACGTGCTCCCCCAGGTCGTGTCGGTCCGCGCGCTCTCGCCGATCCCCGGCGGGCCGATCACGAGCATCGTCCTGACGTTCCAGGGCGACAGCCTCGACCCGGCGTCCGCCGAGGACCCCGCCAACTATTCGGTGATCTTCCTCGGACCAGGCGTCGAGAGCGTGGTCCCGATCGCGGCGACATCCGGGGGCCAGTCGATCATCTATGACCCGGGCGTGAACGTCGATGTGACGAGCGGCCTGACGTACCCGACCGCCGTGGACCAGACGGTGACGCTGCTCTTCGCTCAACCCCTGGCGGCCGGTTCGTACGAGATCGTGCTCTCCCCCGCGATCCAGGCCGCCGCTTTCAACGCGGCCGAGGCCGGCGAGCTGGCAGCCGGCGACGGTTCGTTCGCGGGGCATCCGGTCGTAACCGTGACGGGCTCGCTCGTCGTCAACGGCGCCAGCCTCTACGAGCCAGGGCTGGTGCAGGCCCCCGTCGGCCCGACCGTCCCGACACCCAGGTCGGGCGTCGTCGCCTCGCCGTTCCTGACCCAGCTCGTGGGCGACCTCACCGCGGTGCTCGACCAGGGGCTCCAGGCGGCCCTCGGCGATTCGGCCATCACGGCGGCCGTCAACGACGAGATCCTCGCGCGGTACCTCCCGCTGTACGCGTCGCCGGGTTCCGGGTCGACGAAGCAGACGCTCCCGTCGTTCGCGATTATCTGGCTCGACCCCGTGTCGATCAGCCTCCAATCGCCCCAGGGCCTGAACCTCTCCTACAACCTGTCGACCAATGCGGTGTCCAACGGGCTCGGCTCGTCCTTCGTATCTGTCGGCGGGAACGTCGAGATGATCGTGATGGAGAATGCCGCGGGGACGTTCAATCTCGATGTGGCCAACGTCGCGGCCACGGCGCAAGGCGGCGCGGTGGTGTTATCCGCCGCCGGCGTCTCGGCCGAGGAGTTCACCGCGCAGTTGCAGGGCGGGGAGACCGCATTCGAGCTTGCCCTGGGCGGGGAGACCGGCGCCGCCTCGTCTCCCGGATCCCCGGGGAGCCCCGCGAGCCCGACAGTGGAACCAGAAACGTCGTCCAGCGTGGACGCGACGCTGGCCTCGAATGCGGCGGTTACGAGCGCGGCCTTGCTCGTGGGGCTGGTCACGTTCGAGGAAGAGACGAGCGAAAATTCCTCCACAGATTCCAGCGGGGCCACGGCCGCCGCCCCGACAGGCGGAGCCACCGGGCCCGGCCAGCCGATATTGAAGTCGTACGCCCTGAGCCTGTCGGAAGACTTCGCCGTGGAACAAATCGACGAGAAGAACGGCCCTCTGTCCTTCCAGTCGATCTTCCAGGTCTTGAATCAGGGGTTGTCCAGGGTCAGCGGGGTGATGGACTCCCTGGGCCGGAAGCCGGCGGCCGCGGTGCTCCGCCAGTTCCACGAGATGCTCGAGAAACTGGGCCGCCCTGCCATCCCCGGGGCGGCGAGAGACCGCGCAATGCGGAATCACCAGGTCAAGGACGCGAACCCAGGGCCGGCCCAGGCCGCCCCCATCACGACGTCGGACATCGCTCCCGAGTCGACGCCGGACCAGGACCAGATCGATCTCGTACTCTGGGACCACGGGATTGACGGGCTGCTCCAGGAGCGTGTCCCGGTCGACTCCGAGCTGCAATCGATCGGGGTCAGGCGCGTTCTGGGCGGCTGCCTTCCTGGCTTCCGGTCTGGTCGTCTCCCAGCTCAACGAACGGCCTCCGGCCGGGTCGCCCTCGGCGCGGAAGCCGAGCCTCGAGCCGCCGGAGTAGCCCCACCTGACACCGAGCGGCCCCGGTCCACCTTTTGAGGAGGCCCCCCAATGCCTGACGAGACAATCGATCTGAGTTCGACGATCGCGTCGCGCGAAACCGGGGCTTCCCCGCGAGTCGAGCCCGCCGCGACCGCCGCCGACATCACCGACCGGGGATGGGCCAGCACGGACTGCGAAACCGCTCCCTCGGCTGACGAACTACCGATCGCATTCCAGGCCACCGGAGCCGTTGATCCGGGTGAATCGAGCGGTATGGATGCGACCGAGGCCCTGGACGCGAACGCTACGCAACCGATTGACCCCACGGGGGGGTACGAACTCAATCCCCAGGGCAGGCCGGGGCCCACTGGTGCTTTCGACCCGACCGAGGTCGGCACCGGCGCCTATGATCCCAGGCATCGGGGAGGCCAAGCCGCGGAGCCGGTCTCGCCCCAGCAGCGCTGTGGGAACTACGTCCTCAAGCGGTTCTTCGCCAAGGGGGGCATGGGCGAGGTCTGGCTGGCCGAGGACCCCGCGATCGGACGGTCGGTCGCGCTGAAGCGGATGCTGGGCAAGAGTTCCGACCAGCAGTTGCGGTTTCGCGTTGAGGCCCAGATCACCGGCCAGCTCGAACACCCAGGCATCGTCCCCGTCCACCAGTTGGGGACCAACGCCGAAGGCGAGCCCTACTACGTGATGAAGTTCGTCCAGGGGCGCACGCTCCAGAAGGTCGTCGAGGAGTTCCACGCCAGGAAGCTGACCGGAGGCGCCCTCGAGGTCGAGCAGCTCCGACTGCTCCAGATGTTCCTCGCTCTCTGCCAGACGGTCGCCTACGCGCACTCCCGTGGCGTGCTCCACCGCGACCTGAAGCCCGAGAACGTGATGCTCGGCCCCTTCGGCGAGACCATCCTGCTCGACTGGGGCATCGCCAAGGTCCTGGGCCACAACGACCCTGCCGGGCGCGATGAGTCGAGCCCATCCGCCCGGCTGAGGGAGTCGATCCCTGACACCGAGACACACGACGGCGCCATTATGGGCACGCCTACGTACATGGCCCCGGAGGTCGCGGCGGGCCTGAACGAAGAAGTCGATGAGCGGAGCGACATCTACTTGCTCGGGGCAACCCTCTATCAGATCCTCTCCGGGTACCCGCCCCGTTCGGCGAAGACCATGCGCGAGATCCTCAAGAAGGCCAAGGAAGAACCCCCGAAGTCCGTTCGCTCGATCAGACCCCTGGTGCCCAAGGCTCTCGACGCCATCTGCCTCAAGGCGATGGCGCACGCGAAGGCGGACCGGTATCAGACCGCGACCGAGCTGGCTGACGACATTCAGCGGTTCGTTGCCGGCGAGGCCGTCTCGGCGTACCGCGAAGGCTTCGCCGCCCGCGCCTGGCGCTGGGCCAGGCGGAACCGCAAGGCCCTCGGCCGCTCAGCGGCGGCCATCTTGATCGGCTCGTCGGCGCTCTTCGCGGCCATCAAGGTCCGCGACGCCGAGCGTCTCCGCGCCGAGGCCAGCCTCGAGGCCAACCGCCTGAAGGCGCAGGAGCAGGCACGGGGCGACCTGAGGACGTTCCGGCACCTCGCGGACGAGGCGAACTTTTTCGCCGCCACGACCAACCCGGCGTCCGAGCATGCCCCCTACTTCGACCCGCACAAGGGTGTGGCCATTTCACGGGTCGCCATCGAGCTGGCGGAACCGTGGGGACCTGCCCTCGAAGCGCTGCCGTTGCCCGAGGATCGCACGGCGGTCAGGTCCGAGCTCCACGGCTTGCTGATCCTCGCCGCATCCGAAACCCTCCGGGCCGAGCCCGGTCACGCCGGTGCTGAGCGCGTGCTTGTGACCCTCGACCGGGCGACGCGGCTGGGCGGCTCGTCGGTTAGCAGTTTCCGGCTCAGGGCCGGTGCTTACGAGCAGCTCGGGGACGAGAAACAGGCGGCCGAGATGCGCCGGCGGGCCGAGGACCCGAAGTCCCCGAGGACGGCCCTGGATCTGTTCCTCCTGGGCGAACGCGAGCGTGACGAGTCGGCGGCGCGGATTGGCGACCGGACCGACCTGAAGCCCTGGCAGCTCGACCCGGCGAGGATGCAGAGGGCGGTTGCGCTCTACCGCCAGGCGCTGGCGATCGACCCTGACCACTACTGGGCGCGGCTCCAACTTGGCCGCTGCCTGCAAAGCCTCGGGCGGTTCCCCGAGGCCGTGGAGGCGCTGGGCGCCTGCGTCGCGATCCGCCCCAAGGCTTCCTGGGGTTACAGCGCCCTCGGCCTGGCCCTCGCCGAGCAAGGCCGCTACGACGAAGCTGAGCACGCGCTGAACCAGGCCATCGACATCGACGCCGACGCCCGCCCACCCCGCCTGCATCGCGGCGTCGTCTCCTGGCGGCAGAAGAAGTACGACAAGGCGCTGGCCGACTTCGAGGCCGTCCTCGCCCCCCCCGACGACAAGCGGCTCGTCGAGGCCGCCTACTATCGGGGCCAGCTTCACCTGGAACGGGGCGAGGCGCAGAAGGCCCTCGACGACTTCGACCGGGTGGTTGCCGCGAGCCCGGGCTTCCGATCTGTCTACCTCGACAGGCCCTTGATCTACCTCTCGAGAAACGACACCGCTCGCGCCCTGGCCGACCTCGACACCTACGTCTCGCTCGTCCGCAAGATCGACCCCGGCGGCTGGGAAGTCCACGGCTTGCGCGGCCGATTGCTCCGGTTCCTCTACACGGAACTTCCCCAGGAGAAGCGCGGCGGCCCCACCGGGCGGACGATGCTCGAACTGGCCCTCGCCGAGCTATTCAAGGCTGTCCAGATGGGCGGGAAGCAGGCGGGGCTGTTCGACGACCTGGGCGCGCTCCTGGAGCACGCTGGCCGGCTCGACCAGGCTATCGTGGCTTACACTCGTGGCCTCGCGTTGGCGCCGGACTTCGCCAAGTTGCGGATCAAGCGCGGCTGGGCCTGGGAGCAATTGAATCAGCACCAAAAGGCGTCGGCCGACTTCGCTGCCGCGGTCCAGGTCGCTCCCGACAACGCCGAAGCCCACACCGGACTCGGCTACGTCCAGGCCCTGAGCAAGCTCCCCCGCGACGCCCAGCGCGAGGCCGACCTATCCTTGTTGCACGGCAGTGACGATTACCTCGTGCTGCACAATGTCGCCTGTATCTACGCGGCCCTCTCGAAAACCGAAAACGCGCAGGCTGCCTCCTACCAGGATGTCTCGATCGCGCTGCTTCGCCAGGCACTGAAGCTCTGGAAGAAGTCGGCCGCCGGCCCGAACGAGCTCGACCTCATCAAGGGCGAGCCCGCGTTCGAACCGATCCGCGGGCGAAAAGACTTCCAGGAGTTGCTACGAACCGCGGGCGATGCCGCATAGTGCGCCTGACGAACGTGTAGCCCCTGTTTGGACGGACGCGACAGGCCCTGAAGATCGCCGACGCGGAGGTGCCGTGCGTCATCATGATCGACGAGCTGGTCAAGGCGCTGACCGGCGTCGGAAGCCATGGAGAGTATTTTATATAAGAAGATATATAGAATATATTCCTTGAATTCTCCATTGATACTCACGCCCCTCTATCGGATCTCGGACTGGCTGGGGGGCGTCCCGTGTGCAGTGACACGGATGTCGCGATTCGCGAGGCTGGCGGCCTGATCGGACCTCGCCAGCAGCATCCATCGCTACTCACCCTCCCGACTTACGGGGATCCGGCGGACGATCAGTTGTGGCCCGCGACATCCACCGCGTACAACACTGCATCGCCGCGGAACGGGGCGCGGAACGACTGGGAGGACGATCCGGCGGGGACGGGGCTCTGCGTGATCGTCTTCCCGTTCGCCGGGTCGAACCATTCGACGGCAAGGCTTCGAGTGTTCGGCATGGCGGAGAGGTCCAGCGTGAACGAGCCTCCGTCGGGGGCGTAGACGAGGTACTCCGCCCCGACGGCGGGTGTCTGGGCGAGACAGAAGCCCGTCGACGAGAGTTCGCCCCTCGGAGTGACTTCAGCCAGGTTGAGCTTGTGCGAGTAACGCACGAGGTAGCCCATATTGTCCCGGAAATTGTCGTAGCGCGGGTCGGGCGCGGTGCCGATGCCGTTAACGGGAGCGAGGCACAGGTTCCGCTTCCATTTGGGCCAATTCACCAGGTAGGGGTCCATGAACAGGACCTGGCTGCCGTTCGCGAGATTCTCCCAGAGGTAATTCCGGTTCTTCTGAGGTGTGTCGTCCCACATCCGGTAATAGCTGTGATCGCTATCGTTGATGTTGACCTTGGCCGAGGGGCTACCCGTTCCGGTCGACTTGGTGGGGGATACGCGCGCCCACGGGGCAACCCAATCCGCGTCGGAGTTATAAAGGATCGAATCGTTGGGCCGCTCGCCGAGCGTTGCGTAGCCGATCGGATGTTGGAAGGGCTTTCCTTTCTCGTACGCGCGGACGACCGAAATCAGGTGGTTGTTCCACCACGTTGAGGACGTCGGAGCTTCTTCCGAGACGATCCAGAGGACGTTCGGCAAGTCGTTCAGAGTATCGATCATCTTCTTGATGTAAACGTCCTGAAAACCGGTGATGGCGTTGGGCGCAGTCATGGTGACGGAACTGACGGCGGACGACTTATCCCGATAGCCGTCGTCGGCTCCGTTGATATTGTTGGGCCCCGAGAACGGGTAGCCGTCGGTGGGACACCGAAATCGCAGGACCCACTCGCCCGTGAACAAATACACGCCGACATAGATGCCGGCCTTCTCGAGCGCCTGCACCCGCGTGCGCAATCGGTCGAAGTACTCCGGATTGAACTTCTTCAGATCGAATTTCGGCTCGCCGTCGGTCGCGAACTCAGGACCTGTCCGCAACCAGGGATGAGGTCTCACGGTGAAATTCGGCGGGTCGGCATCCGTGGTCGGTAGGCCGTGGAACCTGGGCAGCTCGGTATACCAGAGCAAGGTGCAGTTGTGGCCGTGCGCCTTTAGAAAGCGGATGAACGCATCAAAATCCAACGGCCGTACTGACCCATCGATACCCCAATCTTGGAGCGTGTTCCAGGAATGGGATCCGCAGAGGATCAGCGGAGCGCCGCGGGCGTCTTCAAAGTAGTGCGGGTTCTTCGAGGCCCGAAGCGGGCCGCTGATCGGGAGGTTGATGGGTTGGCCCTCGCCTCGCAACAGGTCACCAGCGGAATTCAGGGCCGGGAAACCCTTCGCGGCATCTTCCAAGACCAGGACCCAATCGCTCTGCTCCGCCTTGGGAGGGGGCGACGAACTCACGGCGGCCCGTGTTCGGGTATTCGCCGATGAGCTGCCATGTACCCTCGCGGGGGTCATACCACTGTGCCTTCACGGCCTTGCCAGAGACCTTTTCCATGTTGATGCTGAGGGGCTTGCCTGCGGGCGCATAGACGATGACGAAGCTGTCCTCTTCGGCCCGCGCGGCGACGACTTGAAACGGACCGCTGCCCGGATCCGAGGCCAGGACCGACTGATCGGGCATCAACTTGTACCAGGGCCTTTGCTCGAACAGCCGCCGCATCGCACTCATCTGTCCGGCAGCCGGGTAATTCATCGCCGTGCGCCAGTCCCGGAATCCGTCCCTGGGGAATGGGCCATCGCCCTGCTTGAAGAACCAGAAAAGGTCGAGTGATCCGTAAGCGTGGCCCGCCGCGCCTGCGAGCATCGCCATGTAAGCTTGAGTGCGCACCTTATGTGCATCAACGCGCGGCTTCCCGGCGCCGGTAGGATGGTTCTCATACGCCGGCTCCATATCCACGGTCGGTTTCGCGGGTGACAAGGCGTGGTCCTTGCTGACGAAGGCAAAGCTGTCCGACCTGAAGTTATGGCCAGACTGGATCGTGTTGAAATCGAGCCAATCGGCGTTGTGATACCAGGTCGAGGAGGATGTCTGCCCGGACCCGTGATAGGAGATCAATTGCGTACGGCCGCTGCCGTCCCTTAAACCCTTCGCCATCGCAATCCAAACCGCGTCGTCCTTTCCGGGGACGGAGTCGCCGCCCGGATACCACATGACGGCGTTGTTCTTGTAACGCTCGCCGAGGAACTTGCCGAACGTGTAGGCGTTCTTCTCGTTGAATACCTGCTCTGGGGTCTTGTTGACGTGCCACGACTTGGCGGTGACCAGGCCCATGAACAGGCCTAGCTCGTTAGCTCGATTGACGACGTAATCGACGTTCTTGAAGTACGCCTCATTGGGCCTCGTGGCGTCGCGGTCGATAAACGGGGACTCCCCGAGGAGTGAGCCGTTCCCATCTGGATGGCGCTGGCCGAGGCCACGGATGACGTAGGCCTGGATGACGGTGAACCCTTTGGCAACCCGGTCTTTCAGGTACTCATCAACCTCGTCGTGATTCAGCCTCTGAAAGAGTAGCCAGCAGGTGTCTGCGAGGTAGAAAAACGACTTGCCATCCTGATCGACAAAGTAGCGCCCGTTCGGGCTGATCTTGAGTCTCAGGTTCTTGACCGAGGGTGCGACAGCCCCGTTGGTCTTATCCCCCGCCGAGGCCGGTAGGTCGCAGATCAGGGCCACCAGTGCCGCCGCCGTCCAGGTCGTCAAGACTCGTGACACGATCGTCGCTCCTCTCTACTTGGGGCGCGGGCATAGAGAAAGTCGTCAGTTTCGGTTTCGCTCAAACGCTAACAGTGTTATGGTCCAGGGGCAAGCAAGATGCAACTAGGCCTCGGGATACTAAACGGACGATTGCGGAGACCGTCATCGCCATGCAGGAATCGGTCAACCTCTTCGCGGCCGAGTCCGGCTTCGGATGCGATGCCCGCCAGCACCTCCCGGTCGCCGAGGTCTCTGCCCGCCACGAAGTAGCCGCGAAACAGCCCCTCGACCACCGCGTCCTGGACGCCCCGCTCGCCGGCAAGCCAGATGAGCCGGTGGGCGTCGAGGGTGTTCGGCGTCCGTTCAACACGCGTGAAATCGAACGCCATGCCTTCCATCGCGCCGGCGGCTGTGACCTGGTCATCGAAGGCAAGAGACCGCTCCCAACTCCCCAATTTGGCCGAGCGATACGCGCCAATCCATTCCTCCCGACGGCATGGTCGGATTTAGTTGCAACGGGAGCCAGCGAATACTGACTTCTTCGTCGAATCGGCCGATCGCTTGCTCCAAGCGCCGCTTGCCAATGAAACACCAAGGACAAATGACATCAGAAACCACCTCAATTTTTAGCATCGCTCAATCCCCCTTATTTCTAGCGTGTTATTTTGAACAAACTTTTGCCAATGCTCGTAGGGGAATACTCCCTGTTCGTTTCAACGGCTGGCGCGTGACGGTCACATCGCCCGGAGTGGTTACGGTTTGATAGAATCTGGTCGGATGCCGTGTCGTCCCCGGAGTGCCTGCCGGCGAGCCCGACCTGCGGGGCGGTGGAGACCGGAGTGACCGGCTTCCCCTTACGGCGGCAGCGCAAGGGCGGCGATTATTTCGTGACCTTTCCCTTGCGAGCGGGTACGATCGGCCGATTGGGGCCGCTTTTCTCCTGGGGAGGGGTGCCATGACTCGGAAGTTCGTCGCGGGATTGGTGGCGGTGGCCGGTTTCGTCGTGCCGGACGGGATGGCCGGGGCCGCCGAGTCGGCCGGGCCGTACGCGATCGTCGTCAAGAAGGATGTCGCAGCCGGCCCGTGGGGCAAGGTCGTCCAGTTCCTCGAAGCGAAGTACAAGGGGAAGGCCTTCGCCTACGACAAGTCCCCCGAGGACGTCCGCCAGAATGTCGGGGTGTACCATCCCCGCTACGTCTGCTTCGTTTGCCAGCCGACCGAGAACTTCCCGGACTTCGCCCTGGTGGCGAACAAGTTCTGCCGCACGCTCGACGATGACCCGTACGTTAACGCGATCTGGGGCATCCTCACCGGGTTCGACGAGGAGCACGCGCTGGAGCTCGCGAAGGCGGAACCGGTGGTGATCAAGCGGGCCTTCACCAAGACCCTCGGCGCGTGGCTGAACTGGGTGCCGGAGGGGGACTATGTGACCGAGTGGACTCGCGATCGGGGCGAGCTGGGCGAAAAGAAGGCGGGGGAGGACTTCACGGTAACGTCCGGAGGGCCGACCAGTGACGCGGAAGACTCCAGGTACGTCCACAGGCTCCTGTCTGAGGACAAGTTCGACCTGATCATCGGGTCTGGCCACGGCGGGCATCACAACTGGATGCTCATGTACCCCCGCGGTAAGGGCTACCTGACCGCCAGGGGCGGCCGGCTCACCATGACCGCCCCGGGCGTGGACCTGCCGCTCACCGCGTCGAGGCCCAAGATCTACTGGGCCGTCGGCAACTGCCTGACCGGCGTGGTGAACACGGGCCGGAACAGCTTCAAGGACTCCTACGCCCTGGCCTGGATGAAGAACGGGGCCAAACAGTACGTTGGCGCGGTCCAGTCCACCTGGTACGAGCTCAACTGGAACATGGCCGACTGGTTCCTCAAGCAGGAGGGCCGCTGGACGTTCTCCGAGTCACTGTTCCTCCTCCGCCAGTGGTCGAACTATCTGCTCGCCGAGGACATCGTGACCGGCCGGGAAAGGGAAGGGACGGAGTTCACCGACGGGATCTTCGTCCTTTACGGCGACCCGGCCCTCGAAGGGCGGGTGGAGAAGACCCGCGAGCCGGCCCTCACCGAGACGCTCGACGTCCGGGAGACCGGGGACAAGGACGTCGTGCGGATGACCTACAAGGTGAAAGTGAACTTCGTCGGCGAGGGGAACAAGAGGACGACCGAGAAGTACGACGGGTGGCGGATCTTCTGCTACCTGCTGCCGTACCAGGTGACCGACGTGAAAGTGGAGAAGACCGACTTCTCGAAGGTGGTCTTGCCGGGGGAGACGATCATCTGGGACGCGGGCAAGGGCCTGAAGATCGGCGACGAACGGAGCGTCACGTTCACCGCGAGGCGGGTGAGGGACTGACCGGACGTCGCGCCTCTCGATCGGATCGGAACCCGCGAGGGGTGCTCGGTGCCGAGTGCCGTGCAGTTCATGCGACCCGAGGCGGCCTCGTGGATCGGGGGCACGTACCGATCGATTCGGCGATCGGCGTTGGCGATCGGTCGCGGTCACATACGTCGAGCCCTTGGCGAGTGCCGGGACGCTGCAACTACCAGCAGTCCCGGTGTGGCCAGCACGCACCATCGCGACTCCGGGCGAAGAGGAAGTCCTCGGGCTTGGTTCGGCCAGTTCCGTGAAAGCGACGATCATGGCGTGACCGACCACGCCACGTAAGTCCGTCGTATGCCCGGCGCCCGCCGTGGCTTCATGCGCCCGGCCGTTGCCCGCATTTATCTCTCGCGGTCGGTGAGGCCGTCGAAGGTCCGCCCTCAACGTCTCGTCCCAGAGCCATCATGGCCGGCTTTTTCTCGTCTTGACCCTCGACCCGAACTGCTGGGGCCGGTTGTAATCTAGTTTCGTGCCGCGGACGCCGGGCGACGGTCGCTCGATCGCGAGGACTCGCCACACTCGCGAATCCAACCTTTCGATTTGCGACAGACGCATCACGAGTCATCGGTCGCAAAGAGGGTAACGCGATGATGAAACGCACAGCTCGGAACGGGTTCTTGCTCCATGTCGCTCTCTGTCTGCTCCCGGTCGGGGCATGGAATGCAACCGCGGCGCCGCCGGAGTTGCCCGCGGTGACCGCCCCGCCCAAGGAGTTGGGCCTCGACCCGTTCTACACCAAGTATCTCAGCGCCCACGGCCTGCCGGTCGTCGGCTCATCGAAGGTCTCGGACTACGCATTGCGTGAGGCGGCCTACCTGGCCGACCAGATGCTGGCCCATCGACCGGAGGTCCGGGACGCGATGATCCGGAACAAGGTTCGGCTGGCGGTCATGGCCTACTCGGAGCGGACGACGGACATTCCCGAGCACCGCGACTTGCAGCCCAAACTCTACTGGAACATCCGCGCGAGGCCTGGGAGCCAGCCGCCAGCGCCCGGCCGTCAGTTGCGCCGAGGAGAACCTGCTCAATTACAAGGGCGACCCATATTCGACCGAGAACATCATGATCCACGAGTTCGCCCACGCGATCCACTCGATGGGCCTGCGAATGGTCAACCCGACGTTCCAGCCGCGGCTGAGCAAGGTCTACGAAGATGCGAAGGCCAAAGGCCTCTGGAAGAATACCTATGCCATCAGCAACATCAGTGAATACTGGGCCGAAGGCGTCCAGTCGTGGTTCGACACCAATCGCCAGAACGACTCTTCGCATAACCACGTCGACACGCGCGCCGAATTGAAGTCTTACGACCCGGCGCTGGCGAAGCTCGTCGAGGAGGTCTTCGGCGATGGCTCGTGGCATTATGTGCGGCCCGACAAGCGAACGGGCCTGGCCGAAAGTCACCTTGCGGGCTATGAACCCGGCAAGGGACCGAGGTTCCAGTGGGAGCCAGAGTTGCTGGAGGCCCGCCGCAAGAACAACGCGAGCGCCGATCGCTCCAACCGGAAGGCGCAGCCGGCCCAGAAACCGGAACGAAAGGAGTGACGGACGTCGGCGTCGCCAACCGAAACCCACGGCTAAGGCAGAATCGCCGGCCCAGTCCCATGCCGTGTCATGAAGGAGGCCCACACCGTGTCCTTGAAGTTGAACGTCGGGTCTCGCGCAAGGTCGGCCAGCCGGATTACGGCTCGGTCGGCGCCTCGTGCCACCTCGAGCTGGAGATCGACACCGGCCTGCTGGATCGCGACCTGGAGGGGTTCCATGCTCGGGTCCGCAGTGCCTACGTCGCCGCCCATCAGGCGGTCCACGATGAACTGGCCCGCTTGCAGGCCCCGGTCGCCGCGCCACAAGATCCGCCGGCATCACCGCCCCGCCAGACGACCAATGGCCACGCCAACGGCAACGGTCCCACCGACCCTCCGCCGGCCGGGCGATCCCGAACCCGCAAGCTGGCGACCGAGAACCAAATCCGGGCGATTCGCTCCATCGCGACCCGGCAGCATGCTGACCTTGAGGGCTTGCTGCTGGAGTTTGGAGTCGATCGGCCGGAGGATCTGAGCCTGCCCCAGGCCAGCCGGATGATCGACACCCTCAAGGCGGTAAGCCAGATCTGAGCAGCCATCGGTAAGCTTCGAGTACAACCCGGAATGACCTTCCATCGAATGGAGGACCTGCATAGGTTTGACGGTAGCAGAGAAAACCCACTGGAAGGATCGGATCGAGGCCAAGATCAATCGGCGGATCGAGGCGATCCTGGCTGGCGACCCGGGCCTGATGGACCGGATCAAGGCCTCGGCTCGAGGACGCGCCCTGACCTCGCCGGGACTGGCCGGATTCCGGGCGGAACTCGACCAGATCGCCTCCCAGAAAGAGGCGCTCGCCCGTCGCGAGCGGCAGGCCCAGCGCACCATGCTCGCCCGGGTGCGCGGGGTCGAGATCGACCAGATCGAGGAGGTCTATTACGTCCGTCACGAGTCCGATATCACCAGGGCTGTTTCCCATCGGCAGGCGGTTCACGAGGACGAGTTGCTGGCCGTGCACGAGCTGGGCCGGCAGATCCTGCGGCTCCGCGCCGAGAAGGATCGCCTGCTCGACACCGTCTGGCTCGCCCGCTCACCGGCCCAGATACGCCAGCTCTGGACCAAGGTCGGAGAGTTGCTCGGCGACGAGCTCACCCACCTCGAACGCGAGGCGCTGGCGATCGCGCCGGCAGAAGAGGGGGTCTGAGTGGGAAGACACTATCCAAACCGACGCAGGAAGCGGCCGGGCCGGCGACCGCCGCATCATTATCGCGGCGGTTACCAGGTCCGGCCGAACTCGTTGCAGGATTTCGGGGCGAGACACATCTGCGACTGGGTTTTCCCCGACATTCGCGGGCGCGATCGCCGGAAGCTCTTCAACGGCTTGAGCGCCTGGTGCACGATCGCGATCGCTCTGATCGGCGGCGTGATCGGATCGGGCATCGCCGGACCCCTGGTTGCCATCCTCGGGTTCGGAGGCGGCCTCGTGTTCGGCGATCACCTGATGCGAAAGCACAGGTTCTATCGGCCCTGAGGTTCACGGCACGATCGCGAGGCGGGCTGGCTACGGCTGCGGCCGTGGCCGGCCTGCTCTTTTTCTTGGCCCTTGAAAGAGAACTTCCATCCGACCGCGAGAGCGGAGCCCAACCGGTATTGGCCATCTGGCTTGTCGCGACACACCGGTTCCGCCGACATGCTTGCGAAACATGACTCGTCCGGATCCACTAGGCCGGGCCCCAGCGGTTCAGCTCATCGCTCCGGATGACTCAACGGAGCAAGACCACGAGCATCAAGCCCGGAACCGCAACCCCCGTGAGGGTTCGCACGACGACGAAGCGGATCCTCGGACCCCCCCTGGCCGGGAGTGTTGCAGGCTGCCCGTCGTGTCCAATTACCGCGAGGGCAGCCCGTCGTGAAGGCCGTCGCCTCTGTCTAAGTCGCGATTTACATCCTGTCAAGGAGATGATGCTCCGTGGCATCACCGGCGCCCAACGGTTTCGCGATATCGCCCGATGTCGTTCGGGAGTGAGATAGAGTTGAGTGGCATCACACGCCATGATCAGCAGAAGTTGCCCCGATGCGCGAAACTCGGACCCCTGGCCAGTTCCAAGCCCTCTTGCTTCATTGGCGCCAGCACCCCCGCGCCGGGGACGAGCTTCGGTCCTAACAACCGAGTGCGACGACATCGCCCCCGCAGATGCTCCGGTGCATCGTGCGCGATGACATGGAAATGAGTGGAGCCGAACCATGGCCTCGTTCTCGAATATCTCCGCGCTCTCAAGCCGTTATGAGAAGCCTTCCGGGCGGGCCATCCATCGAAAGTTCTCCCTCCAAGCCATCGCTGTCTTCCTGGTAGTCTTCCTGGCAGCGAGTCAGCGAAGCGGACGATCCGTCGCTGCGTCCCGGCTCACGGACTTGTTGGCGACGAGAGATACCTTAGTCGCTCAACGAGCCCATCCCCAGGGAGATTCCTCGCCTGATCATGGCCGGCCGGTGGAAACCGCAGGGACGTTCATCACGATTTGCCTCCGTCACGCCGTTGCGAACGGTGACGATCGGTTGTCGCAGCACGAAGCATCTGCCCGGCGAGTGGTCCCGGCAGGACTCGGCTCGTTTCACGAGTGGAATCCGATCGATCGGGCGAAATGGCCGTGTTGGACCGGTTCCGCCTTCATCGCGTAGTCGAAGCGGCGAGGCATCATCGGTGCGACCACAGACAGGAACCTCCTCAACCCCCATCCGACTGCCGGATCATCCGGCCCCACGGCCGGCTGCTATGCCCCGACGGGAACCGATCCGACCGGATCTCGTCCACGTCGTCCCGACTCTGCCGCCCACTCCGGTCGATCTCCCGGGCTCCCTCGAGGGTGTCGGCGTCGTCGATGCCTTCGCCTGGTAGCTGACCCGGAACATGGCTGCCTCCTATCGTGATTCGTGCCGGCATCGAGAAACCTCTGTCGGGTGCTAATCACGTCTTGGCCTCACGTGCCGCCCTCGTCAACGACTTGGGCTCGCTCCTGCGTCGGGTGTGGCGACGACCCAGCGTCACCTCCACCCCTCTCCCGCCTCGCGAGGAACCACGTGGCCACCATCGCTCCCAGCAGTCCGGACATCTGGGCGAACAGACAGTGGCCGACTCGCTGGAATTCGTCGTAGCGAAGCCCCGCATACTTGCTTGCGGTCAGTTGGGATTGTATCGACCGAAGATTATTCGTCATGGTCGCCACGACGGGGTCGTATTTGAACTTCGGCGTCGCCTGTCTCAGCCTGGCCAACTCAGTCTCGAGTTCCTGATTTTCAAGCCGCAAAGCTCCGGCGTTCGATTCGAACAATAGGTCGCGGAGCTGGCCTATCCAATGCGTCGTGACGAGCTATTGCCGGAACGGATCGCCGACCCACGGGCCGACGGACAGAGACAGATACCCACCGCCAAAGACGGCGAACCCCAGCCACCACGCCCGCTCCCGGCCTCGCATCAGGCTCGCCCCAAGGACCGCAACTCCGACGGCGGACAGGGCAGTCAGGAGCATCATCTCGGCCCAGTCCTCATTCGCGTTACGGAGAGCCGCCAGACCGACGGCGGCGAGGACGATGAATGCCATCAGGGTCCGGATGGAGAAGCGGCGCATACTGCCTCCTCGCGATGGTCCGATTCCTCCGGGCGATTCCCCGCCGTATGATTTTGGGTGCCGAGGCCGGTCTCCTTGACAACATGGCCGCCTCGACTCACGGAGTTGAACGGCTTTCAGGCGATCATCACTTGTATCCGTATCTTGCACAAGCCGCCTGGATGCGTTCCTCGTGGACCGCTTCATCGATCATGCGTCCGCTGGCCCAAACGTCAAGCCGTTCGAGGCGTGGTTTGATGGCGTTGTATTGCTCGTCATCGACGTAGGGTTCGCCAAATGCTCTATCCAGTCCCTCCGTCAGCGCGACGATGGCACCGGCCGTACCCCCATGCCACGCGATCAAGGCGCGGAGGACCTGTTCGGCCGGCTGGCAGGGGTTCCGGCAGCGGGGGCAGGCTCTCGACGACGGGACCTATGCGAACGGTCGGTGTCATCAGGGCACGTACGGCGGACAGCAGAGTTCGGTGAGTCATGATTTCATCCCCTAGATGACGAGGGTCGCCTTGCCGTTGTCGGACCCGTCCAGTGTGCCGCGCGCGGCAGGATGCGGCAACGGCCAAATGAAGAATCACAGGCATCTCAGACAGGCCGCGAAAGACATCGAGATCCCGATGGTTGACTTTTTGTTAAACAGCTTGCCGATCAGGAACTGGTCCCGCACCCGCTCCGCGGATACGTAGAAGCAGTCGGCGTCGAGATGGCCAACGGCGCTTGGTGTACGCATGCTATCGATCCTAAGTCTCGACGGGCGATCCCGACAAGGGCGGATTCATGAGATTGGCCAGAGGAGGTCGGGATGTGACGGCGAGTGGGGCCAGTTATACTTGAGGGCAGGCCCTATGGTACGCCGTCGAGGCAATCCAATGACGCTGTTCCCGGCATTCGCCGACGCCGACCCGCCACCACAAGCCGCCCGCCTTCGGCCGAAGCTGCGGGAGCTCGCCGAGCAAGGCATCTACTTCGGCACCAGCTCGTGGAAGTACGAGGGTTGGCTTGGCAGCATCTACAGCCAGGATCGCTATGTGACGCGGGGCAAGCTCTCGAAGAAGAAGTTCGAGGAGACGTGCCTGGCCGAGTATGCCCAGACCTTCCCGACCGTCTGCGGTGACTTCGCCTTCTACCAGTTCCCGACCGAGGAGTATTGGGAACGGCTCTTCGGCCAGATTCCGGCGGGCTTCCTCCTCGGCCTGAAGGTGCCGGAAGAGCATCACGGTTCCTGTCTGGCCGAAGCATGCCCGGTACGGCAAGCGTGCCGGTCTGGAGAACGAACACTTCCTCGATGCCAGGACCTTCGACCGATTCTTCGCAAAGCCGCTCGAGCCCTACAAGGAACGGCTCGGTCCGCTGATCTTCGAGTTCGGCACGTTCAACAAGACTACGTTCCCCACTCCCGGTGATTTCCTGGCGCGGCTTGATTCGTTTCTCGGGTCCCTGCCGGGCGGATTCCGATACGCGGTCGAGATCCGGAACGAAAACTACCTGTCGCCGGAATACTTCAGACTGCTGGCATCCCACAACGTCGCCCACGTGTTCAACGCCTGGACCCGAATGCCCGTGCTCGACCAGCAGGCGCGACTCTCCGACGCCTACACGGCGGATTTCACGGTCGTCCGGGCGCTATTGGCTCGGGGGCGTGCCTACGAGAAGGCGGTCGAGTCCTTCGAGCCCTATGAGCATCTTCAGGAGCTGAATGAGGGTGCCCGGGAGGGGATGGTTGAGATCGCCAGGCAGTCGCTTCAGCGGAAGATCCCATCCTGGCTGTTCATCAACAACCGGCTCGAAGGGCACGCGCCGACGACTATTGAGGAAGTGGCAAAGAGTCTCGCGTGAATATTGGCCGGCTCCCACACCACTGCGGCTTACTCGGCTCCGTGGCGTTCTTGACCACCCGCATGACCAGCCTGGGGTGGATGCCAGGCCAGCGCCGGCACTCCACCTGTTTCTCGTACTGGCTTGTCACGGGGACCAGAAGCGAGAGAGAGGGGGCAAAATCCTAAGAAATCGCAACCAGATCGTTAACTCCTCGTGGTACGAGTGATGATCACAGCGGTTCGAATAGCGCGAATCGAAGGCCGACACCAAGGGTTAGACAATGAGACGAATCTCGACAATCGGGGCTCTCCTGGTCCTGTGACTTGTCTGGTCCCTCCAGACTTTTAGCCGATCCGGTGAACTTCACAGCGAGTTGATCGCCGACCGCCTCTTCACCGTCGCCGATGACTTCATCATTGACATTTACATCAACGGCATGAAGGTGCCGGATTCCAAGCGGACGCTGCTTGTCGAACGGTTCGGGGCGACCGCAGAACGGATCGACATCGAGGTCAGGAAGGGCGATAGGCTGGTTTTCAACGTGGTCAACAACCGGCTGCGATGGAGCGGTTGCTCCTACTTCGGCGTCACGGGTCGGGGCGATGCGGGGGTCGCCTTCGAGACCGAATTGGAGAGTGGTCGCTGGTCGTACTGTGACGACGTCCGCAAGGTGCCCGAGTTCATCAGCGCCCCGGACTATCTCTCCGAGAATCGGGCTCGGCCCATCGAGACCGCATGGTCCGAGGGAGATGACATGATGAATCGGAGTGCGGACGGGTGGACCGGCAAACCGCTCTGGGGACGCAGTCGCAACACCTGGATCAAGTTCGTGGCACGCTGATCGGAACGCCGCGTCGGGGAGCTGAGTCGCGGGCATCAGACGGCACCTTCCATCGTGCCTTGCCGAGCAAGCCCAGAATTACCTGCCGGTCACCACCTCGGCTTGCGGGGCTCCGTCGCAGCCCGGACCGCCAACTTGACGATCTCGGGATGGATTCCCGGGCCGAACCGTCGCAACACTTGCTTCTCGATCGCGGCGGGTTCACCGCCGATCTGGGCAGCGAAGTCCCTGCCCCCGGCCATGGTCGAACTGTAGCCATCTCCGCTCGGCGCGGCTTCCCCGTAGGCGATGCGATAGCGGAGGCGCAACTGGGCGTCTTCGGGGAGTTCTCGCAGCATCCCCCCATCATTGGCCCGACAGAGGCATGGAGTCAAGCGTACACTGCCTTGGCTCCGGTCGCGTCCGACATTACCGGCAGAAGATGGCTTCGGTCGATCCGACCCAAGTGCGCAAGATTACCGTGACCTCCCCCGACGAGGGGTCCATTGGCCGTGTGTGAGTATCATGGCCGTCGGCGTTCGGCGAGATGCGCCGGAGATAGGAATCTGGACAAGAAGTAACGCCGATTGGTGCTCTCCCGATAGATGATCGCCGTGACCCCGGCGTCAAAGATCACGGAAGACACATTTTCGGCGCTTTCCGACGTATGTTCTGGTGGGCCATGGTTCCGTCGAGGGGTCGAAACGACGCAGGATCGAGACCGGTCCGCCTCCTGGTGGCTGCGATGCGTCCCGAATGGCTGCGCCTTTCCACACGGAGGACGTGCTTCATTCGACACGACGACGGACTGCGGTCCGGTAGATCGATGTCCGTCTCGCGTCGTTCGTGTGACGACCTCCAGCGAGTGTCTCTATCTCCTCGCTCTCGTAGGTGTTAATCTGGGGTGCCACCCCATCGGCCCGGCCCGGGCTCGTTGACGATCCGAGCGCTGGCGCTCGGGGCCGGGTCGAAGCGGCGGGGTTGCTGCCTTCTAGCGATTCCTTGCGATGAGCGACGTCACGAACATCCTCTCGGCGATCGAGGAGGGCGACCTTCAGGCAGCCGAGAAGCTCCTGCCTCTGGTCTACAAGGAACTGCGCCGATTGGCCGCCCAGAGGCTTGCCCGCGAGGCCCCGGGGCAGAGCCTCCAGTCTTCCGACCTGGTGCACGAGGCTTATCTCAGGCTCGTCGGCGAGGGCGACGGGTCGCAGTGGGGCGGCCGCGCTCACTTCTTCGCGGCGGCCGCGGAGGCGATGCGCCGGATCCTCGTCGAGAACGCTCGCCGCAAGAAACGTCGCAAGCACGGCGGCGGCCGCCTGCGCGTCGAGTTGGAGGACGCGGATTTCCTGGCGAAGGAACCATCCGAAGACCTCGAAGCCCTGGACGAAGCCCTCACCAAACTGGCAGCGGAAGACCCGGCGAAGGCCGAGTTGGTGAAGCTCCGCTTCTTCGCCGGTCTGACGATGCCCGAGATCGCCACGGTGATGAAGATCTCGCTGGCAACCGCCGAGCGACATTGGACTTACGCCCGCACCTGGCTCTTTGCCGAGCTCAAAGACCGAGACGATTCAGCGAATTCTTAATAGTCGTTCTCAAGAATTGAGGGGTTTCACGCGGGTTCGTCGCATTGGTGACGTGGAGTGAACGCGTCGTAATCAATCATCATTGTCCGAGGGCTGGAGATACACGAGGGCGCCGGGGGCAAACTCCGTCGAGCCCTTGCCGTCTTTTTGGTTGCGGCTTCGCCGTGCCAGGGTGAATGTGGCGACGGAATGGGGCGGCAGGAGCCGGGTCGAACGTCGCGGCCTTTCTCGGTCGTCGGGGGAGCGTGGGCCCCCCCGATGTCAATCCCAGACTTCACAGACTGATTTTAGGGGTGGGTCCAGGCATGTCGAAGCGACATTGTGGCTTTACACTCATCGAGCTCTTGGTCGCCATCGCGATCATCTCGGTCTTGATTGCCTTGCTCTTGCCCGCGGTGCAGGCCGCACGGGAGGCGGCACGCCGTGCGCAGTGCACCAGCAACCTGAAGCAGCTCGGCCTGGCCATCGCCAATTACGAGTCGGCCAACGACTGCCTGCCGATTGCCGTGGTCTACGCGGTCAATGGCGTCAGCGGCATGCCTGGTGCGATCTGCACGTCGCCCTACGGCGCCAACTGCCAGAACACGCCCTGGTTCGTCCTGACGCTGCCGTATATCGAGCAGGCGCCGCTTTACAACGCCTTCAACGCTTCGATCGGCATCGAAGGGCCTGGCTTACTCGGCTATGTCATCAACAGCACGGTCATGACGTCGAGGATCGCCTCCTTCCAATGCCCCAGCGATAACATCCAGAGCTTCAGCTTTGCGGCCTTGAGCAAGGCCACCGGCGGGTTCGTCCCCGCCTATCCTTGGATGGCGTCGAAGGGGAATTACGGCGTCAATTGGGGAAACCTGGATTTTGGCCAGGGCGTTCTCAGTCCGGTCTTGACCCGCAACCTGTTTCTGCAGTCGCCGTTCGGCATCGACACAACCGGCCTGGGCCCCATCACGATCCGATCGGCCTCGTTCACGGATGGGACCAGCAATACGCACGTCGCTGCGGAGCTGTTGCAAGGAGTGCCCGACGACCTCCGCGGGACGATCTGGGACTGCCACGCAGGTGCTGGTTCCTATATGACGCGGTTCGCCCCCAACGGATACCAGGACCTTCTGCCCATCTGGCTGTCCCTCTCCAACCCCGGGGCCTTGGCGGGCATCAGCGGGGCCCTGGCCCTCGACAACTACGACAACATCGGCACGGTCGGTGGTCCTTCGAGGCCGGGCTCCAGCCCGCCCAATCCCGGCTCCCTCTGCGACAGCCAGCCCGCCCAGATGCTGGGCTGCAATGACCAGGCAAACGATTCGGGTTCGTATGCGGCCACGCGGTCCCGCCACCCCGGTGGGGTCGACTGCCTCTTCGGCGACGGCTCCGTCCACTTCATCAAGAACTCGATCAACGGGCCGACCTGGATCCAGCTCGGCTCGATCAACGGCGGCGAGGTCATCAGCTCCGATCAGTATTGAAGACTTGATTATTTAGAAAGATGTTCACCTGTTAGTTCTGGCGAGGCGAAAACCGATCCAGTAGTTCCGGTACGTCGGCACGATCCAGTTACGGATGGCCGAGCGGACGTTCGCCAGTTCAACGCTGAACGCCGCGCCCCGAAGCAGACGAGGGGTATCATCGACGATATCGCTTATGGGTGATGCGGCCCTCCCTGGCTGAGAGCTCGTGGAACGCTCCTGACACCATTCATACGCGTTCCCAAGTGTGTCGAATAAGCCCAGATCGTTGGGCATCAGGCTTCCACATGGCCAGGCATGGTTGTGGCTGTTGGCCTGATACCGGGCATACTGCTCCAGCAGATCGACCGAGAGGCCATAATGCCGGCTGGTCATAGCCGCAGCGCGGCTCGAATACTCCCATTCCACCTCGGTTGGCAAGCGGTAACCCTTCCGCTGCAAAAAATCGGCGGGGATTTTCATCCCCTTGTCATAGGCGTCTCGGTCGTTGGGCAGGTAGCACCACTGATCCTTGGGCAATCCTTCTTGCTGGCTCAGCCAGTTGCAATAGGCTGCGGCATGATACCAGGACACTTCAATCATGGGACCGTCCGGGGCGGGACTGAGGCGGTCGTTGCGGGCATGATCGACCCCGGGGTTCGCCTTGACGAACTCTTGATATTGCTCGACGGTCACCTCCTTGGTAGCGATGGCAAAGCGGTGGGAGATGACCCGGCGATGTGGGGTTTCGTTGTCACGCCGATCCGGCTCATTCATGGGCGAGCCCATGCGGAACTCGACCGGGCCTTCGATGATGACGAAGGTCTGTCGCCGGCGATTGACGAACCAGCGCCGCTCACCCGGATCCTTGAGCTGGCTCAGCTCGGCATCGGCGGCCTCGAGCGTGTCGTCTTGCTTCCACTGGCGCAGGACCCATTCGGCTGAGCCGTGGATGCCGGCGTCGGGGGCGTTGCGATAGAGGTCGAGCAGCTTGGGGATCAGGGGCTGGCGGTCACCGGGGGAGAAGGAATCGGCACGGTAGGTTCCCAGGGCCAGGATCAGGGCGCGGCGGA
This sequence comes from uncultured Planctomycetota bacterium, assembly GCA_963845755.1. Lineage (GTDB taxonomy): Bacteria > Planctomycetota > Planctomycetia > Isosphaerales > Isosphaeraceae > CAWJTV01. Next base: position 57,371 of record CAWJTV010000025.1, on the reverse strand, counting down.
CTGAGGTCTCGGGGTGGAAGAGAATGGCATCCATCTGCTGGGTGGGAGGTGATTCAGCAGACCCCTCACCCGGCCTTCGGCCACCCTCTCCCCGCTCCGCGGGGCGAGGGGGAAGAACGGTCGCAACGATCATCTGGGGATCGGCACCCAGGGGACTGAGCCAGTTGACGATGAAGCTCCGCAGCCGGGGATCGGCGCGTGTGCCGCAAGAGGGGCCAGACCTCATCGGCATGACCCAGCCGGACCAGGGCGATGGCCGCCCGCGCCTGCCGCTGGGCCAGCCGGTCCTTGGCCACTTCCGATCCCTCTTCGTTCAGGCTCGCCAAGCTCTTGGCGATCTCCGCCTGGAGCACCGGCAGCACCCCGGCCGCCCGCTGCTGGGCGACCGGAAAGAGGCTGGCATACGCCTTCGGACCGGCGTCCATGAGCAGGTCGGCCAGCAGACGGGGATTGTCGCTGGCGTAGTCAATCAGGATGGTGGTGGAAAAGGTCCGTTCACTCTCGGATCGGCCAGCGTCCCCGAAGACGCGCGCCAGGGGAGTCAGCAGAGCCTTCCGGACGGGTCGCAGGGTCTCGATCAGCGTCGCGTAATCACCGGGATTCTTGATCGCGGCTGTGAGGAATTGGTCGGTGATGAACGAAGAGACGCTGTCCCAGCGGTTCTTGATCTGGTTGGAATCGGCGTTGGCCAGGGCACAGGCCGCGCGAAAGCGTGGCTCCTTGTCGGCTTTGGCATCGTCCAGCAACGGCCATAACCGCTGCTCGATCGCCGGATCGTGCTTCCGCAGGATGCCCCAGATCACCGGGAGCTCGGCTGGTGAAGACTCCAGCAGGCGGTCGTACAAATAGCCGGCCTGCCCTCGGTCGCCGGGCCACAAGGCGAGGCGGGCCAGGCTGGCTCGGAGATGCTGATCGCGGTCATTCTCCGTGCTCGACAGCAATCCCGCCAGGGGACGGCCGGCCCACCGGCGGTAGGTCCGGAGCTGTTCGATCCGGGCCGGGACATCCCGGAGATTGGCGGTCCTCAGCGAGTCGATCCGATGCGCCGCTTGCAGGGATCCATACCCTTCGAGGGAGCCCCAGGTCATCAGGGCGATCAGGATCGCCAGGCCCAGGCCCCGCAAGCCATGCACCCGGGCGGCCCGCCGCATCATCCGGCGCTGCGACTCGCTCCAATCCGTGCGACGAGTCAGCAGCCCGATGTTGGCCCACTCCAGCACCGAGGGCAGGTGCCGGTTCTCCGGCTTGTGGTTCCAGAGCGCGGCGCGTTCCGCCAGCCGCAGCTCGGCCCGGCCGCGACGGGTCTCACGCTGCTTGCTGGTCAGCCAGTCACGGAGCGAGGGAACGAGGTAGTCGTGGGTGAGCTGGTAATACTTCAAGGATGAAGGATGAAGGATGAAGGATGAATCGGAACCAGAGACGGTCGATCGCTGCACGTCTTGTTCATCCTTCATCCTTCCGCCTTCATCCTTTCCCGGAGGGTCCGAAGGGTCGGTCGGCGTGATCAGGCGCAGGTCGCGGTCGAGAATGCGGACCAGGTCGTCGAAATCGCGCGGCTGACCGGCGTAGCCCGAGGCCGCGCGAGCTCGGCCTCCGAGTGCATCTGGCCCTTGATATCGGTTCCCGTCTGGGGCAACAGCACTTTCAGCACGGCCTGGGCCGCCTTCTGGTGCAGGCGGTGCTTGGGGTTGGCCTGCGGGGAGCTGAAGGTCTCCTCGAGGAAGGTCACGCCCACTCCTTCCGTACCGCCGACCTCCTGGAGCGTCGCGGTGGTCCACGGCTTCCCCTTGACCATCTCGGCGAACAGCGCCAGCCGTACCGAGATCACTCGGCCACCCTGGGCCAGCCCCGCGACGGCCTGGCTCAGGAAGGATTCCTGCTCCCGGGTCCAGTCCCGATGGCGGCCGGGCAATTTCCCGTAGGCTCTGCCGAAGGCGATCAGGACCTTGTGGGCATGCTGAAGATCGAATAGATCGACGAGGGCGATATTCGCGTTCGGTTCCAGGTCGATCTCCAACTCGCGCATGAACCGGCTGGCGGCCAGCCAGAAATCATCCCGGACCAGCACGATCGCCTGGAGGTGCTCGCCGTCGCACTGCCGCAAGGCGGCGACCAGCTCGGTGTTCTCCTGGCCCTGCCGGGCGAAGAGCCACTGCTCGAACTGGTCCAGCACCAGGAGCACTTTCTGGCCCGGGCGGCGCGTCTGCCCCCGCCGCAGCGCAGCCAGGGCCTCCACCAGGCCCACCCCAGGGCTCAGGTCCGGACAGGCCTTGCGCACGCTTCGAAGCAGCCGGGCCTCGGTCTCCGCCGCGGTCGCCTCGATGTAAACCGCCAGCACCTCCTTGCTCAGCCGGGGAAGCAACCCCGCCTTCACCAGCGACGACTTGCCGCAACCCGAGGGACCATAGATCAGACCGACCCGGAAGGTGGAGTCCGCGTCGGTTCAACTCGATCCGGATCTTCCAGAACCGGAGACTCTCGGGCAGGCCATCGCGATCGCGCGGGCCGGGCAGCAACTCCAGGAAGAAGTGGGCATCGTGCTGGTCGAACGACCGCAGTCCCTTGGGGATGATCTTGACCGGTTCAACGCTCGAGGTCGGATCCTGGGCGGAGCCAGGCGGAGGGTTGACCGGGCCCGGGGTGGAGGCGGGTCGGCCGGCCGCCGCCTCGGTGTGAAGAAAGTGGCGCAGGTCCTCGGCCAGGTCCCGCGCCGTGCTGTACCGCTCCGACGCACGCTTCGCCAGCGCCTTCTGGCAGATCCGTTCCAGCTCCCGGGGGATCGTGTCGTCGATCTGCCGGGGGGGACGGGGTTCGACGGTGGCGACCTGATTCATGACGTCGCTATGCGAGTCGCCCCGAAAGGGACGACGCCCCGCGAGCAGCTCATAGAAGACCACGCCCAGGCTGAAGAGATCCGAGCGGCCATCGACCCGGTGGCCCTCGCCCCGGGCCTGCTCGGGGCTCATGTAGGCCGGAGTCCCGGCCAGCCGGCCTTCCCTGCCAAAGTCCTCCTCCCTGAGCGCCAGCCCGAAGTCGGCTACGACCGGCTTGTCCGCCGAGTCGAGCAGGATATTGGCCGGCTTGATGTCGCGGTGGACCAGGTCCCGCGTATGGGCGTGGTGCAGCGCCTCGGCGACCGCCGCCACCAGCTCGGCCGACTCCCCAAAGGACATCCGGCCCTGACCCAGCCGGTCTGCCAGGTTGGTGCCCTCGATGTACTTGGAGACCACGTAGCACAGGCCGGCCTCGGTCCGGCCCACGTCATAGACGGGCACGATGTGGGGATGGTCGAGCTGGGCGAGGAGCTGGGCCTCGGCCAGGTAGACCGCGACGTCCTCGGGGCCGGCGGCCCGCTCGGGGTTGGGCACCTTGATCGCGACCGGCCGGCGGAGCGCGTCGTCCTGGGCCAGGTAGACCGTCCCGAAACCGCCTCGACCCAGCAGCCGCATTATCCGGTAGCGGCCGATGGTCGCGGGAAGGCCGGCCGCGGCGAGACCGGGCCAGGCACCTCGCGGACCCAGATCGCCGGGCGGGTCCCCTTCGCCAGGCACCTCAACCGTCGGACCCAGATCGCCGGGCGGGTCCCCTTCGTGTGAGTTGACCTCATGGCGATCGACGGCGGGCTGGGCCAGGAAATCCTTCGCTTGTGGATGGACGTCCAGCAGCCGTTCTATCCGGAGGCGCAGCGCGGTGTCGTCGCCGCAGGCCTGGTCCAGATAGTCCGCCCGCTCCGCCACCGATTTCTTCTCGAGCGCGGTGAAGAAGATCGATTCCACACGCGAGGGACTGCACATGGCATGACTCCGATCCTGCGACGAATCCTCTCGGAACCCCTCAAGCGATGTCGCCAGGAAATCGGGTTCCGGTTGCGGATTTTGCGCTCCTCGGCTCAAAGTCGAGTTCCATCCTCACACGTCGCCCAGAGCGCCTCATAGTTGCGTGGCCCGCGCCCGCGCTGTGGTACGGTCTGCGGACCTGGCCACCCGGCCGACCGCAGGTCCCCTTCGGGACTCACCGACCGATGCGGGTGTCATCAAGTGGCACAATGGGACATCTTTTTTCCATGTCGCCCTCCCCGATCTCTTTTGCGGAAATCCGGTTGCGACGACGGGCTGAACCGGGAGGCGCGGGCCGGGAGTCCGTCTCGGGAGTGATCGCACGTGGGCCATACTCTCAGGATGCCGCAACTTTGGAAAACCGTTAATGCACCTAGCGGGGATTTCGGCCGAGAGCCGCCCCAACTCTCAGCCCCAGCGGCAGTTAAAAATTCCGATTTTATTTTCAGCCTGAAGTTTAGCGGGGGCTTCGCGTCGTCCCGGGGCGTGCGCAATCCAACCGATACGCGCTCTAACGTCGTGTTCTGAAAGCGATTCCCGGCGAGTGCTCGCTTCGGCAAGGTCGTTTTCAAGCCATTTCTCGACTTCAGGCTTCAACGAAGCGGGGAACTCATGCATAGCTGAAGGTAAGGGAGTGTCAAACTTGAGGCAGGTCATCGCCCCGGACTCCCGCAGGTTGCCTCGCTATCGATGGATCCCACCCAGCCCGAGTTTCCTAATTCGTTCTTAGGCTTGAATTCCTCATACGTACGCCCTAAACGTTCCTCCCTCGTCATCCATGAGGGAGGTCACCATAGAACGCCTGGAAGCCAAGCACGTTAAGGGGCATACCAACTACTATGTACTCCCACTGCCGCGCGTTGACAACCGCCGCCGACGTGTGATGGCAAAAAATATCTGGGCAGGCTGGAGGATATCGTCGCCGCTGTCGACGGCACTGGGCCCGCGCCGATCTGTGCCGAGGTCTTCCAATGGGGATTGTCCCAGGCCCTCTGGCAGGAAGCCACCCGCGCCGGGCACGTGGGACATATTGATCGACATTCCCCCAAGCGGCATCAACGGCTGCTGTCCGAGTTGGACAGCATTCGCGAGGTGATCAACGTGTACCCCAACAAACGGCGATCCGCTCCGCAGCCGCGCCGACATCCGCGACCTGTTGGCCGACGCGAACTTCCCGCGCCATCCGTTCGCGACCGCGCCAGGGTTGGGCTGGTGAGATCGGAGCGGGCGCGGGTGTCGGAAAAGACGATCCGGCTTCCGTTGTTCGAAATTCAACTTCGGAAGTTCCTTGAGGAGTCTTCGGTGAGTCCCTTCTGTACGGCATCTCCATGTCCTGATAGAGTGCTGCGCTGACCGTTTCAGGTCCGGTCCCGGACGCCAACGCGAATTCCGCGGTCGCGAGACCTGGGTCGCCGGGGTGCCTCCGGGGATCCGGTGGGATTATCCACACCCGACTGAAGGTCGTTGATCATGGCTGAACCATGGCTGATCCGGATCTACGAGGACGAGCGGCTGGTCGCGACGAAAGAATGCGGTGGCCCGCTGGAACTGGGGCGCACCATGGCCGCGGGTACGAAAGCGGATCTCTACGAGCTCTCGAAATCGGAGACGGGCGCATGGCGGCTGGTGATCGCCGGGAACGATGAGAAGACCGTGTCGCGGCAACACGCCCGAATCGCGGCCGTTGCGGACAGGCGGATCGAGCTCACCAATCTCAGTATCAAGGCCAACTTCACGGCCGGCGACGACCTGGGTGAGTCTCAGGTCGTGATGCCGGGCCAACAATGCCAGCTCGAGCTGCCCGTCTCTCTCGATATTGGCGCGAGGAGGATTCAGGTTCAAGCGGTCCAGCCTGGAGAGCCGGCGGAGATGCTTGAGTGCCTGAGAGAGCCGACCCTGATTCCCTCGCCATCGAGCTACAAGCGGATCGACACTCCCACGCTCAATGGGAGCGATACCATCCAGTCCGAGGCCGAGTATGTGATTCGTTGGGTCAAGGCCACGATGGGAGTTTTCCAGAGTGCCGCGACCGATTCCGATTTCTTCCAGAAAGCCGCCCAGGCGGTGGTCGACGTGGGCCACATGGACACCGGCCGAATCCTGGTTCGCAAGGACCAGGATTGGGAAACCGTGGCCTGCGCGGTCGCGGCCACCGCGCAATCGCACGACGAACCTCCCAGTCGCCTGGTCTTGAAGCGGGCTTGCGAGGAGAAGCGCACCTTTTGGTTGGACCCGCTCCGGATCGCCGCGAAGGGTGGGGGCCTGATGGCACCGAGCCTGGCGGGTGTTCACGCGGCCCTGGCCTCCCCGATCCTGGATCGCCACGGGGGAGTGATCGCGGCCCTCTATGGAGAGCGCCGGCTCAAGGTTTCCACGGTGGTGGACCATATCCTCTCGGAAATCGATGCCGTTCTGATGGATTTGCTGGCCGGAGGGGTCGCCGCGGGGCTGGCCCGCGTGGAGCAGGAACGAAAAGCGCCGGGGCTCTTGACCCAGTTCGAACAGTTTTTCACTCCCGACCTGGCCCGGCAACTGGTCGCACAGCCCGAGCTGCTCGCCGGCGAGGACCTCGAGATCAGCACGCTCTTCTGTGACATCCAGGGCTTCAGCAGACTCAGTCGCGATCTGGGTCCGGCCATGACGGTCCGATGGGTCGGCGACGTCTTGTCCACCGTGTCCGATTGCGCGGTTGAATCACCAGGGGGTACTGATCGATTACATCGGCGACGCCCTCATGGCGATGTGGGGAGCACCTCAGCCTCAGCCCGACCATCCCGAGCGTGCGTGTCGCGCGGCCCTGGAGATGCTCGAGTGTCTTCCCGCTTTGAATGCGCGGTGGCAAGACACGCTGCGCGAGCCCATGAATCTGACCATCGGCATCAATACGGGATTGGCGCGAGTCGGCAACACGGGCTCGGTGCGCGAGTTCAAGTACGGGCCCCTGGGCGATACCGTGAACGTCGCCAGCCGGGTCCAAGGCGCGGCCAAGTACTTCCACGCCCGCCTCCTCTTGACCAAGGAGACACGCGATCGGCTCGGAGCCGAATTCCGCGCGCGTCGCCTCGGTCTGGTCCGCGTGCAAAACATCGCTGATCCCATCGACCTTTACGAATTGTTCACACAAACTCATCCGAATTGGTCGGAGCTGGCCACGGAGTACGAGGCCGCACTCGCCGAGTTCGAGGCCGGCCAATTCCCGGAGTCGGCCCAGCGACTGGGTCGGATGATTAATCGACACGTTGACGATGGCCCGACCTGTGCCCTCCTGGCACGTGCCAGCAGTTGCATGATCGAGAAGCCGGTCCCCTTCGACCCCGCCTTTCGACTCCCGGGGAAATGACTCGCGCTCTCTTCCAAACCGCGAAGGAAACGGCCCGGGGTGCCGTCGGCCCCGGTGTGATTTCCACCAACGATCCAGGCTCCCGAGGGGACGCCCAGGTCGATGCATTTCTGGTATCCTTCGCCGGTGATCTGCACCGACAACAACGCGACTGCACCCCTATTCCTGCTCAGGGCCCCGTTGGCGTCGTCCCAGACTGTTGAACGTTCCCGTGGCGGCATAGATGAGATCGGGGACGACCGGCCCGTTCGAACGCGATACGCGCCCGTGCCGCCCTGGTATTTGCGCCCGTGTGACCAGCCCAGGATCACGCGCTGGCGGAAATGCGAGGTGCCGGTCTCATCCCAGCCCCAGGTCCCCTCGTCGCGTCGCCGGCACTCACCACCGCCATGGCAGATCGGGACGCCACCGCCGACATCGTAACCGATGCCGCCAGGCGTCACGCTCGGTTCCAGGTGATCGGCAGCGCCCGCGGGTCGCCCGCGCGGTCGTCGGTGTGCGGGATGCACCGCGGCTGGCCGGCAGGGGGCGTCCCCTGCTTCTTCTGGTGATAGCGGGCGAAGAGGTGGAATCGCCGGGGCGGGTCCTCGGCGCACGCCGTGACGCCCGAGGCCAGGACCAGGCCCGCCAGGACCGATCGCAACACGGATGCTCGCATCAGCTTCCTCCCAGGATCACGCCTTCTTCTTTTGCGGCGCCGGCAAGGGCAGGGGCAGGGGTGATCCTATGTGATACTTGGGACCGCCAATCGGCACGTGCGGGTTGCGGTTGAACTTGAAGAACGGCAGGCGGATGCCGCGGACCTTCACCATATCGGCGCGCTTCCGACTGGGCGGGGCGTACGCCAGCGCCGCCTCGGCCGTCACATCGTCGTCCTGGAACACGCCGTCGCCGCTGACCCCCAGGCCGCCGACGATCTGTTTGGATGCCCCGGTGCCCGTGACGTCCTTGTACAACGGCGCGCTGCCGGGGAAGAACACCACGCCGTTCTGGTTCGCCTTGTTATCGGGGTTGCGGAAGTTGGTGTTGGGGTTGAAGTCGTTGTAGCCCTGGAGGCTCTGGAAGGCCTTGGCCGGCAGGGGCGCGCCCTTGGTCGTGCCGTACTTGGTCACGCCGCCATCGTTGAGGATCGAGCCCGGGCCGGGCGGGTTGATGTCGATGCCCTCGGGGAAGAACGGCAGCGAGAGGTAGCGAAATGTCCGGGCCGTGAGCGCCGTACCGGCCGGGATCCCCTTGATCTTGTCAGCCGGCTGGAGCAGGCTGGCATTGTCGTAGTAGGCGACGTTGCGGGCCTTGGCGACCGCCACGCCGATCGCGAAATACGTGGCGTCGGGCATACGGTACAGGCCGAGGATGTTGCCGTTCTCGTCGCTGACGGCGAAGACAATCCGGGTGGTACTGTTCAAGGGCAGTCGGATCTGGGCACGGACCTGGCCGGCCTCGGCGATCCCGCGGGCGACGATCGCCTCGACGTCGGCCGCGGTCAGGTCGCCGCCGGCGTGGGGTGTGACCAGCCAGCCATAGGGCACACCCTGGCCGGGCAGGTAGATATCCCCCTGGGCGTCAACCGGCTGGTCCGTGCCGTCATCCGGACTCCCCGCGCCGAACTTCGCGCCGTAGCTCAATACGTTCTTGATCCCCTCCAGGCCGCCGCGGCCGAAGATGTTGAGCGTGATGCCGACCAGGTCGATCCGGCCGAAAGGCTCGGTGAAATTGGGCAGCGCCGCGCGCCGTTGATCGGGCCATTGAAAGGCACCCCGGCCGCCGAGCTGCCCCCCGCCGCCACGAAGGCCATGTACTCGGCGACGTCCGAGTAATCCGGCTTCTTCTTGTCGCGCAACAAGGGCGTGTTCAGGGTCGAGTTTTCCTCGGTGGCGTAGCCGGTCGTGCCGGGGAAGAAGACGCCGATGCCGCCGACCTCGGCGAAGGTCCCATCCGGTTGCTTCTTATACAGCGGGATGCCGCCGGGCAGGGTCGCGACCCCTCGCGACTGCGCCGTGGGCAAGAGGCCCGTGACCTGCCCGTACGACTCCGGCGCGACGAGGTTGGCGCCGGCCGGGACGTACTGAGGGGGGACGTTGAACCGCGTGCCCGTGAGATTGCTGATGCTATCCCGGTTCGTGCTCTCGATGTCGAAGAGGTCAACCTGCGGGGTGAACTGGATGCCCGGGGGGAAGTGCCCCTTGATCCCCACCGGCGCGACGTAGCCCGGACCGTAGATCGTCGAGTTGCCGCCGGGGTCGGGGACGTCGGGGTTGGAGTCGACCTCGCGCTGGGTGACCGTGGTCTGGCTGATGCCCTGGACGGTGCGGGAGGTATTGGGCGACGCGTCGTTGCCGAAAGAGGCGCCTGTGCGCGCCAGCGAGACGGCGCCATCGATGGCGAAGACCTTGTTCGTCACATTGTCGGTGATCTGCGGCGAGACACCGCTCTCGATCCGGACGCCCAGGATCGTGCCGTTGCGGTCGACGACGGCGATGATGGCGTCGTTCAGGTCGGTGGCCGCCGCGGCCCGTTGCAAGAGCGCCTTCACATCGCCGGTCGTGAGCACCTGGTCGGGCAAGGGCGGCGCGGAGGGATCGGTGGGATTGGTCGGGTCGTAGCCATGCACGCCGGGAGCGATGTCGGCACCACTGGCGACGTTCGAGGAGACATCCGCCGTGGCGTGCGGGACCCGCGCGTTGAGCAGCAATCGCGGCTCGAGCTGGTCATACGACAGGCCGACAGCCCCGTCCCACCTGCGACGTGGACGGGAATCGCGCAACCTCGACCATCGCATGGCGTTCCGTCGCCTCTCCCTTGGGGTTTCCCGGGGCGACAGCCAACGAGCCGCTGGACGCGCCGTCCTCCGAGAGACGGACCTTCGACCGCCGTCCCTCGCGTTCTAATACCCAGGAGGATCGGCGGGACCGCCCGCCGAGATCATTTTTTCCCCGCAATCATGGTAATACGAACAATCTCGCCAATCAGAAGATTCGTCAAAAACCTTAAGCTCTACCAGACGCCTAGACTGTCAGCGAGGCTTTGCACACAAACCTGCCCATAAACACAAATTCGGGCGGTTGCCTATAAAATCGATCGATGGGGCGGCGATGACGAAACGAGGGGAATCCAAGAGGCGCTCGATGCCTAATACGTCGAGAAGTAGCAGGCCGGCGCACATAAAGTCAGAATAGGCGTGATGGCCAAGTTGTAGTACCTGGGAAGACTAGGCGATATCAGGCGATGCGAGGGGACGCCTGAGTATCTGAATCGGTGACCCGTATCGGACGCCATTGAGAGCGTCAAAGGTATGGCTGATCATTTGAAGAGGACCAAGCTTGCTAGTCCATATGCCATTGCCGAATTCGCGTGATGCATGTGTCGGCTCGTCGTCCTTTGCGTAGACGGCAACCTTCTCAAATCCATATTCAGGACTTGCGTCGTCGCATTTTGCGTAACCAAGAGATTCGAACGCAGCGACGTATGCGTCTATCGTGTATTCACGTGGTATTGCGGGCGGCCAGTATTCGATACCGTCCTCGTCAGGCTCCCACCATCGCGTATCATCGCCAGCAGCCCATGCGATGCAATTGTAAAGTCCTGTTTCTTCTCTGTGGATGTGATATGGGGTGGTCCGAAGCCCTGGAAACATATCTTCTAGTTCGGCGTCTCTACCACTCGTATCCATTCTCCCGGCCCCACTTGGTCCAGTCTTCGGCCATGCTCCTGAGATCGCCTCTGTGCTCTTCAGGAACTGGATTGACACCCGTAATCGTCTTCAGGGCGCTAAACCAATGGTCGGGAGCCTGTTCGAGTTCGCGCAGTATCATCGGCACCACGATATCACCCATGCCAATGATTTCTCTGTAGGCCGGATGCTTGACCATCTCTCTGACGGTCGCCATCCGACGAGATGCAATTTTCCATTGACGGGCAAGGACCTCAAATTGATGCTGAGTCTGGCTGGCGGCCCCGTCGTCCTGATCTGTTGAGATCGGGCTAGGCGGTGGCACAATCGTCTCCTCTAATCTGCAAACTATATTGTCATAATAATAAGTGTTCCCAGCAACCAAGGAATCCAATCTGAGAGTATTATCGGCGGTCGAAAGGGTGAAGATCATGTAAGTCCTCCGTTATTCCGATGATCCCGATCCCTTGATTACGGCAGTTATGAGGGTTGCCTTTAGAACGTACGTTGGATTGCCCGCGGAATCCAACTCATCATCAAGCCTAACAACCTCCGTGACGAGCGGTTTGATCCGCAGAATAGTTCCGTCTGCAAGGAAATACTGGCTCCAATGCTCGTGAGACTGACGGACGTCAACTAGCAGACCTTCCTTCGGATCACGGCCAGGAGCCGGCGTCACCTGGCGGCGGATAGGCTCGTCCATAACGTCGTCCCGATTCGATCGCGACCGGCAATACATTCAACAAATTCGATCAATATTCTAGGCAGTTCGCAAGCGCAACGTCAAGAGCAGCAATAACAAAGGGTCTAGACGCTAATGCTCACACCGTGGAGCGTGACACAACACGCTGTATCGCCCGTACACTAATCCAACAACATCACGCCTGACTCGCAGCTAGGCGGCTGGTCTAGCTTTCGACCCGAGCACGATTGCTCTGCGTCACTCATCACCTTCACGTTGCACCTTGCTCGCAACGCGCTTGGGCCGATCCCAGTTCGGACTCTTGCACTTGGGGCACACGCGCAGGCTTCTCGGCCGCGTCGCGTGGAAGCCACTCGTGCCCACACCGACACCGGCACCCAGGCAATGGAACCATCCCGATCGGCTTCTCTTTCATTGGTGGAACCCCCTGCTACTAGAAAATACTACCAGAAGTATATACCGGGACTCTTGACAGAGCAACCCCTATTGGTATATACTACTAGTAGAAATCAGCCTAGTAGTCCTGGGGAGTTTCCGATGGACCCTCGTCAGCAACGCGGCTTGATGATCGCGGCTCTTTGCAAGGTTACCCAGAAGAAAAGCGGCCATTGGGCCGTTCCCACGCAATCCGGAAGCGGTGGCAACTATTGGGTGCGGCTCGATCTGGAGCAGCCGACGTGCACTTGTATGGACTTCGAGTCTCGTCAGCAGAAGTGCAAGCATGTTTTTGCGGTCGAGTACGTCGCTTAACGGGAAGCCAATGAGGATGGGACGACCACCACAACGGAAGCGATGAAGGTCACGGAGACCGTAACGAAGACCGACGAGGCCACGCAAACGGCCGTCGAGACCATCACGGAGACCACCGTGATGAAGAAGACGGTCGCACGCCAAGCCCACTTACAAGCAGGTCTGGCCGGCGTACAACAAGGCTCAGACCAACGAGAAGGATAGGTTTCACGTGTTGCTGGCAGACCTTTGCCAGGGCATCGAGGAACCACCTCAAGAGAAGGGAAGGCCCCGCTTGTCGCTGCGTGACATCATCTTTGCGGCCGTCTTCAAGGTCTACTCGACGGTATCGGGCCAGCAGTTCCAATGCGATCTGAACGAAGCGTGCGATCGGGGGCATATCGAGTAGCGCCCCATTACAACACGGTCTTCAAGTACCTCGAAATGGCCGGGCTGACGCCGATCCTCAAGAGGCTAATCGGGAGTCCAGCCTGCCTCTCAAATCGGTTGAACAGGACTTCGCGATCGACTCGTCCGGATTCGCAACCATCGCCGGTTCGTCCGTTGGTTCGATCACAAGTACGGATCAGCCCCGTCAGAAATACGATTGGGTGAAAGTCCATCTGACTTGCGGCATAAAGACCAACATCGTAACGGCGGTTGAGATCGGGGAGCGGTATGCCGAGGATTGCCCGCAATTCGCACCCACTGTTCGACGCAACCAAGCAGAACTTCCGCATTCGGGAAGTCTCAGCCGATTCAGCCTACCTGAGTTACGAAAACGTCGAGATGGTCGGGCAGGCCGGGGCACGCCGTACATCCTCCCCAAGAGCAACACTACCGCTGCCAAGGGCGGCCTGTTCTCCAAGATGTTCCACCTCTACAACCTGAACCGGATGAGTTCCTGGCGCCATTATCACAAAAGGTCGAACATCGAGACGACCAACATCGATGATCAAGTCGAAGTTCGGTGACTCGCTCCGGAGCAAGACCGATACCGCGATGATCAATGAGTCGCTCGCCAAAGTACTTTGTCACAACATCTGCTGCCTCATCCAGAGTCATTACGAACTCGGGATCGAAGCGACGTTCTGGAAGGATGAATCGGCCTGGCCGACCCGATTGAAACCGAGCTCTGCGCCGCGGCGGATCAATTCGCCGAAATGATAGCTTGGGTCTAACCCAATCAAGCTGACATAAATTGCAGTCCAATAAGGTTTTAGGAACCACAGAACTGGAGTCGTAGCCCGTCTCTCGGCTCTCTCACTTCCGGACGCAAAAATTCCGGAATTGGCCTTGCGATCGAAATGCTGATTTGTAAAGCTAGTAGAACAGAGGAGCAATGCTGTGGCAAAAAACCATCGTCACTCTATTTGATCGCAACTTAGCCCGACGTCTCCGAGAAGCTAGCGGGAAGCCGGTTTATCGATGAGAGCCGACGGCCGAAAAGCTTCCCCATAGACTTACTGTCTCTCATACGACCATCGCCAGCTACGAGAAGAGCGTTACCGTGCCGCCCATAAACGTATTGGCGGCTCTGGCGGACATCTATGGGAGGCCCTTGAATTGGTTCCTGGAGAACCGCACGACTCTCGACTGCTTTCGCTATCGCAACATGAGGTCCCGCGTCCGCTTAACGATCAGCGGCAATTCGAGGCTCTAGCTGGCAAGTGGGTAGAAGCTTATCTGAAGCTAGATGGGTTCCTCAAAGGCCACCCGTCACATCATTCCAAGTCCTTAAATATCCATGAGGACTCGCCCGACGACCTGGCGAACATGGTTCGTTCAAAATTCTTGAATCTCTCTGACGAACAGCCAATCCAGAACATGGTTAATGTCCTGGAGTCGTTCTCGGCATGGGCTTTGGAGATTAAGACCACTTTCGGTATCGATGGAGCTGCTCGCGCAATACGGGAATGAATTTGTCGTCGTCCTCAATCCCGGCGTTGCGAACGAGCGGGTCCGCGATGAATGCCGCTTACGAATTGGGACAACCGCTCTATCAGGGATGCCGCCAACTTCATGGTTGGACCGATTCTGATGTCGAACGGCGGGCTTATTCGTTCGCCTCGTCACTGCTGATCCCGGCTTCGCAGCTAAGGGCCGCATTCCAAGGCAAATCCTTTCTCAACTTGATCCAGTACAAGGAGAGGTTCGGCGTTTCACTAGCCGCGATGGTCCACATGGCCGAGAAGGAACGCATCATCAATACCACGACATCGCGATGGCTATGGTCCGAGATGATCCGTCGCGGGTGGCGGCAGAGGGAGCCCGGTTATGTGTGGCGGGACAGAGCAATCAATTTTGAATTGATGCTTGAATCCGGGATTCACACGAAGAAACTCAGTTGGGCTGACGCGGAGCGAATCACCGGCGTCCGGCACGATGAGTTGCAAAAGCGAATCGAAGAAGCCGCCCAAACAGTGCCGTCCAACGAGGGCGACAACAATTTGATGGAAAATCCTACTCTCAGATCGCATTTAGACCTGAGTTAAATGGGGCGACGGGAGAGGACGGTCAAGAGGTGAAGTAGGTATCGGGGACGGCGATCGTTCTTATGGTGAGTTCGACCGCCGTCCCTTCCACTGAACGAGGGATATCGTAGTGAAGACTCGGAGGAAGTCAATCCGGCTCTTTGAGCACGAACTGCGCTCTTCTGGTCGAGCTGTACCTGAAGTATCGCATCCCCGTCGATTCGTTCGACGGATTCCCCGCGGAGAAAGCTGCATTCGTCCAGGAGTGGCGCACTCTGTCAAATTGCTCGGATACCGCGCAGGATCTGGTGCACTACATGAGGGTTCAACGCAAGACGGCACGCTGGGTGCAACTCGGCGACAACCACCGCAGTTTGCCGCCTCTGCCCGAGCTTACGGCCGAACAGACTGAGGTGCTTGTCGGCATCTATTACGACAACGTAACTGTCCTGGAGAACGGCTCCGATGTCCTCTCCTACGATGAGGACATCTCGGAACTCATCGCTAAGGAGTTCCACGAGGAAACGGATCTCTACATCGAGCCATATGTGCTCGTCACGAAGCTCACCGCACTGAGGAGAAGCGCGGTCTCTTGCCAAAAGTCGCTGATCTTCCCAAGACCAAAGAGGGTCGCGGCTTCGACGACATCGACGAAGCGGTCATCTGAGTGCTCGCCAACGTTCTAATGAACATTTTTGCATATTCAGTGGCGCACGCAGTGCGGGCCGGCCAAACTGCTGGCCCGACTCTTTTGGCGCCGGATAATCAGTAGTTTCCTGCGAAAAAATGCACAATCGCGGCCTGATGCGTACCGCCGCCTGTCGCCGCGGCGGCCCCACCTCGCCACCGAGCGTTTCTCGCTGCTGCACCGCCCGCGGGAGCACCTCGCGATGCCCGCTGTTGACCCGCTTACACCTCGCTCATGCCACGGCCTCCTCGGTTTCTCCCTCATCTCCCAGCCACTCCGACAGAAGCCGCTGGATTTCCGCCCGATGCCGCCGCATCAGCCGCTCCGCGTCCAGCACGCTGGGACGGTCCTTGTCCTTGTTCCACGGCGGTCGGAACCACCAATCCTCCTCCCCGGCCGCCTCCAGCCGGAATTGGAGGAGCCGCAGCAGGCTCATCGTCACCCATTGCGCCTGGCTGGTCCGCTCGATCGGGTTGGCTCGTCCACGCCCGGCACTCCTCCCAGCCCAGCCGCTGCTTCAGGTCGCGGAACCCGTCCTCTTGCCGGAACCGCGCCGCGAACAACTCCACCATCTGCAGCCCGGTCAGCTCCATCGCCGAGGTCACCAAGGTGAACCGCTTCTTGTACCCCTCGACCTCGGCGACGATCGCCTTGACCGGCACCTCCCATCCCAGCACCCGCCACAGGCACACGATCTCCTTCCAGCGGACCTTCCGCTCGCGGCCGTAGACGAAGGCGGCTGCCGGTTCGCCACTCCACCTTCCACCGGCCGCCTCGGCACGGCGGCTCCAGCCGCCGGCCCCACTTGGGCTTGGGCCCCCGACTCCCCGCGGGGCGCTCGGCGGGGGCAGGGCGAAGAGCCGGGCGTCGTGCCGCAGCCGGGTCAGGAAGTCGATCCGGGGCGTGCCGTCCTCGGGCAGGACCAGCGGTCGGACCACGCTCCGCAGCGCGAAGCCGCCGTCGACGACGCCCAGGTGCTTGTGGCCGGGGGCGATCCGCGCCTGCTCGCGGAACAACTCCACGGCCAACTCGCACTTGGTCCGGAACGCCACGAGCCGGCCGGGCCGGCCGGCAACTGCGACTTGCGGAAGTAGAGCCGGCCGGTGATCGGCAGGAACCAGCCGGGCTTCCTCGGCTCGTGGAGCACGGCGCCGAGGACCACCCAGTTATGGGCGCGGACGGTGGAGGCCCGATTGGGGCAGCGGGCGGTGTACTCGTGGAAGGTGCAGGTCCCCCAGACGTGCGGGCTGCCGCGATGGACCTTGGTGTCGTCGACGGCCGAGACGTGATAGCCGTGCCAGATCCGACCCGGGGCGGTCTGCGACCAGGCGGGTCAGGTCGTAGGTGACGCGGCCCTCGTGCCAGCCGCCGTACTCGGCGAAGTTCTCCAGGGCCTTCCAGGCGGCGGGCTGCTCCAGGGCCAGGACCGACTGGGTGATGGTGTGCTCCTCGACGTTGAGCGCCATGGCGGTGATCCACTCGGCGAAGCGGCGGAAGCCGCGGCGGGTGAACGAGCAGGCGAAGGCCTCGAGCAGAGCTTGCCAGATGGACCAGGTGAGCGTAGCTTCGGTCATGGTGCGTCTCCTGTGTCGGGGCCATGGGTTTGTCACCACCCGGCAGGTTCCGGCCAGGAGACGCCGCTTTCAATACGGTACTTCTGATCAGTAATCGAGTGCACTTCTTCCGGGAAACTACTGCATAAAGTCAGTGCCCATAAAACCTTTGTGGGCAAAGCCTGTCAGCGACGGTTTCCGAGGGGTTCTCCCTCACTTTTTGATGATCCACGACGGCCAACTCCCACAGAAGCCCCCCATTTTGACGGGATTCGCAGTCGTTTGGCCTCCAAGTGGCACAGTCAGTGTCACCATCAAAAGTGCGGGAGAACCCTTATTTGCAGATCGGTCCCGTCTCCTATGCTAGTCAACCAAAGTTTGTCGTCGAGTTCCAAGTGAGATTGGGGATGGAGTACCATTGCGAAAGGGTCAGAATCCCACTTGCATTGGCCCCGTCCATGTTGGCGCCGGTGAGGTTGTCCAAGGTGACGTTGCCGTATTGGACGTTGAGGAAGAGGTTTGCCCCCACGATGTTGGCGTTGGTGAAGTTGGCCCCGGCCAAGTTGGTCCCGTTGAACCAGTAGTCCGACATGTTCTGCCCGGAGAAGTTGGCGTTGGTGCAGGTGGAATTCATCAGGTAGATCCCGGTCAAATTAACATTACTTAATGACAGGTTCTCCCCGGTGAGGTTGGCGAAGGTGAGATTGGTTAAGGACAGGATGGCACCGCTCAGAGTCGCTCCGACGAGATTGGCCCCGGTCATGTTGAAGTTCGACAGGTTCTGCCCGGTGAGGTTGGCATTGGTGAGGTTGACCGAGGTGAGATTGGTCCCGGTCAGTGTCGCCCCGCTGAGATTGGCCCCGGTCAAATTGAATCCCGACAGGTTCTGTCCGGTGAGTTTGACGTTGGTGAGGTTGGCTCCGCCCAGGAGGGCCCCGGTCAGATTGAATCCCGACAGGTTCTGCCCGGTGAGAGTGGCATTGGTGAGGTTGGCCGAGGTGAGATTGGTCCCGGTCAGTGTCGCCCCGCTGAGATTGGCCCCGGTCAAATTGAATCCCGACAGGTTCTGCTTGCTGAGGCTGGCATTGGTGAGGTTGGCTCCGCCCAGGAGGGCCCCGGTCAGATTGAATCCCGACAGGTTCTGCTTGCTGAGGTTGGCATTGGTGAGGTTGGCCCCGCCCAGCAGGGTCCCGGTCAGATTGAATCCCGACAAGTTCTCCCCAGTGAGGCTGGCATTGGTGAGGTTGGCCGAGGTGAGATTGGTCCCGGTCAGTGTCGCCCCGCTGAGATTGGCCCCGGTCAGATTAAATCCCGACAGGTTCTGGCTGCTGAGGTTGGCATTGGTGAGGTTGGCCCCGCCCAGGAGGGTCGCGGTCAGATTGAATCCCGACAGGTTCTCCCCGGTGAGGCTGGCATTGGTGAGGTTGGCCGAGGTGAGATTGGTCCCGGTCAGTGTCGCCCCGCTGAGATTGGCCCCGGTCAAATTGAATCCCGACAGGTTCTCCCCACTGAGGTTGGCATTGGTGAGGTTGGCCCCGCCCAGGAGGGTCGCGGTCAGATTGAATCCCGACAGGTTCTGCCCGATGAGGGTGGAGTTCACGAAGCTGACATTGGTCAGGTTGGTGTTGGTCAGGATGGCCCCGGTCAGGACGGCCTCGTTCAAATTGTATCCAGACAGGTTTTGCCCGGTGAGATTGACGTTGGCGAGATTGGCATTGGTCAGAGCGGTCCCGGTCAGATTGAATCCCGACAGGTTCTGGCCGACCAGGTTGGCGTAGTACATGGTTGCATCGACCAGGTTGGTCCCGGTCAGGATGGCCCCGGACAGATTGTCTTCGATCATAGATTCCGAGTACAGGTTGACATTGGTCAGGTTGGCATTGGCCAGGTTAGTCACGACCAGGTTGGTCGTGTTATTCAGGTTGGCATTGGCCAGATTGGCATTGTTCAGCACAGCCCCGTTCAAGTTAGCCCCGATTAAATTGAATCCCGACAGGTTCTCTCCCGTGAGCGTAGCGGTGGTGAGGTTGGCCGAGGTGAGATTGACCCCCGTCAGAAACGCCCCGGTCAGAGTCGCTCCGGTCAAGTTGAATCCCGACAGGTTAGTCCCGTTCATGACGGCATTGGTGAGGTTGGCCCCGGTGAGGTTGGCATTGGTCAGGATGGTCCCTTCCAAATAGTCCCCGGTCAAATTGAATCCCGACAGGTTCTGCCCGATAAGGGTGGAGTTCACGAAGCCGACCTTGGTCAGGTTGGTGTTGGTCAGGATGGCCCCGGTCAGGACGCCCCCGTTCAAATTGTATCCAGACAGGTTTTGGCCGGTGAGGTTGACGTTGGTGAGGTTGGTCCCGCCCAGATACGTCCCAGTCAGATTGAATCCCGACAGGTTCTGGCCGACCAGGTTGTCGTAGGTCATGATTGCATCGACCAGGTTGGTCCCAGTCAGGATGGCCCCGGCCAGGTTGGCTTCGCCCATATGTACAGAGTACAGGTTGACATTGGTCAGATTGGCATTGGCCAGGTTGGTCACGACCAGGTTGGTCGTGTTGTTCAGGGTGATATTGGCCAGATTGGCATTATTCAGGGCAGCTCCGAACAGATTGGCTCCGATCAAGTTGGATACCCGACAGAGTGGCCCCGGTGAGGGTGGCATTGGTGAGGGTGGCCCCGGTGAGATTGGTCCCGGTCAGAGTCGCCCCGGTCAGGTTGGCCTTGGCCAGAGTCGCCCCGGTCAGGATTGTCCCGGTCAGATTGAATCCCGACAAGTTCTGCCCCGTGCCGGCGATCGGCCCGCCGACTGCGGCATTGGTGAGGTTGGCCCCGGTGAGATTGGTCCCAGTCAGAATCGACGCGTTGAGATTGTCCCCGGTCAGATTCGCCATGGTGAGATTGTCCCCGGTCAGATTGTATCCCCCCAGGGATTGCCCGGTGAAATTGGCACTGGCGAGGTTGGCCGAGGTGAGATTGGTCCCGGTCAGATTCACCCCGGTGAGATTGGCCCCGGTGAGATTGGCCGCACTCAGTTTGGTCCCGGCGAGGCTCGAGCCGCTGAGGAACGTGGTGTTAGTGAGGTTCGCTCCCCCTGGGACGGCAGAGAAGTCCGCGTTCAGGAATTGGACCGTCGGATCGACCTCCGAGTCGGTGAGAGTGGCCTGCGAAAAGGTTGTCCCCGTGAAGTTCGTCCCGATCAGATAGACGCCGTCCTGGTTCAGGACGTAACCTGTCAGATTGCTGAGAGTCATATTGTTGAGCACGCTATTAATGTACGACCAGTCACCGGAGTCGGCCGGGTTGCCGGTCTGGAGCGAGCCGAAGGCGGTCAACTGCATCTGGCCCGGCCCGACCCGTTTCGCGATGAATGGCCCGACACCCCCGGCGGTACCCTTGGAGCCGAGGTTGAAGTTGAGCTGGATCCGCTGCCCCACCACCCGGCCGGTGACCGGTACGGGGCCGTTGATCGGGTCGGCCAGGGTGCCGGCGATCGAGCCGTCGCTGCCCACCTGGCCCAGCGAGAGCACCCCGCGCACGGCCAACCCCTTGTCCGGGCCCTGGGTCACCTGGCCAAGGAAGGCGGTCGGTACCAGCGTGGTCCCGGCCGGGATGATGCGCTTCACGGCTCTGGGATTCTGCAGTGTGTCCGCGGGCAGGACGGCGCTGGGGCCATGCAGAGTGAAGGTGCCCGTGCTCGGAGTGCCCTTGGCCGGCACGCGGAAGTGAGGCTGCAACGCAGGAGCATTCAGCACTGTTGCTTTTCCTCGCCGGATCGCATCGCCCGCGATCTGATTGCCGCTGGCCAGCACACCGCCCCCGTCCAACGTGATCTGGCCGTCGGGCAGCCTCGCCGACACGACCGGGCCGATCCACTGCACCCACCGTTTCGGTGCGATGCGCACGTTCAGTTTCATGATTTGGTTATGTAAGCTGCCCTTGACGGCCAGGGTGTGGCCGGACGCCACCAGTGGCCCCTTGCCGACTACGGACGAGGTGCTGCCCGGCGCCTGGACCAGGGTGCCAGTAAACTTGCTTGCCTTCCTCAGGGGGAAAGTGAGGTCCAAGGTACCGAACAATGGGACGGTCCGACCAGCCCGGGGTCAGGCTCACACCCGAAAACTCGAGCGGAGCGATAGGTTGAGAGACTCCTTTTCTCAAGTCAGGCGCGGCCATGAGCATCGATTGTGCTTTGGTTCCTGCGCTCCCCGCGACCCCGGCACTCATGAGCCTGCGGGTCTCGCATGTCTCCAGCAGCGGCCGAAGGGCGCGGGACCTCCGCGTCTCAGCGAAGGACTTCGGGCGTCGCAGTCGGTGGTGGTTGGAATCGAAGGCCGTGACGGTGGCTCTTTCCGCTGGGGTCGATGGTCGGTTCAGGTTCATAGATCCCTCGACAAAGTTGAGATGGAGAAGAACTCAAGAAGGGAGAATCCGGCTTGTTAAGCCGAACGCGGCGCCGGAGCGAGTCGAGTCGAGTGGATCGCCCCTTCGACCCCGAGGACCTGATCGGCTGGACCGGGCCCGGACCGCCCCCCTCCGTTGGGGAGGTCCAGCACCGCGTCGGGCACCACCAACGAGTCCTCAAGTCACTTTTCGTCGTCGTTGATCCGCACCCCAGAGGGGCCACATCGGCGTCTGAAGCGGCATGGAACTGCTCCTGGACTGAGATCCTTCGTGGGAGTCGAACGCGGCAGCCTCCACTCCGGGACCGACGGACCGATCGCACTTGAGTCCCGCGGCGCGTACGACGACCACTGCCGCGGCCGGAACTCCGCCGGGCGACATGGGACTGTACGGTACGGAATCAACGGGCTTTGCCTACTGCGGCCTGGCGTTTCTCCAGCCTTCGGACACCGATTGCTGATGACGCCGCGTGAACTCTCTTTCCACAATGCGACGATTGCCAGGCAAACCCCTCATCTCCTGAAAAAAAGTTCAATCGGTCCCCTCATCCGCCTGACCCCCAAGAACATCACTAGAGCACTTATCAGTTGCGTTGCGCACGCCCAGAGCGATGCGAATCCACCCCCCGGAACCCCCACTTCGCAAGGGGGAGACAGGAAATGGTCCACTCCTCTTCAATGGTCCCCCCCTTGCGAACAGGGGGTTCCGGGGGGTTCTTTGGGAACCGGCTTCGCGTGTGCGCAACCCAACCGTGAAGCGCTCTAAGAAGGGCCTGGATATCTTGCATGGCAGGAAGAGTCTCAGAATCATCGGCATCGACCGGGGCCAAGTTCGGACGGCGGCAGAGTTCTGGGCTCGCCACGAGAAGGGCGAGTTCACAAAGTAGCGTGGCGGATGGTCCCGGTTGTTGTCCGTGCAGCCCCCGCCCAGACAGGTTCCCCACGGTCCCGGGTGGAAGACGCGGTTCGTTTTTCTGACGAGTTACGCGGCTTCCCCAGTCTTCCTGGCTTTGTAGCTGCGGAACGGGCTGCTGGGCCGCTCCTTGAGGTGGCGGTCCAGGCGGCCATCTTCGGAAAGGAAGGCCGCACGGAGTTGGAGGATCGCTTCGGCACCGGCCTCGCTCCAGAACTTCTCCGACCCCTTCACCCGGCGGTTGAATATCTTCACCGTTGACTCCACGTGGCTGGTCGTCCACGGGAGGCCCTCGCGACGATAGCCGCGGATAGTCCATCCGCTCCCGGTTGTCTTCCAGGTAGCCCAGCACCCGCGCGACGATCCTCCGGGGGTCGTCGTCGGCTAGCCTTTCCAGCGGGCACCCGCACAAGGCGATCTGGGTATCACACCAGGTGCGAAGCTCCGCGATCACCCGATCGACCCGCCCGTTCCAGCAGGCCTCCGCCCAGGCCTGGAATGACTCCCAGCGGCCCTCGGTGTCGGCGACCATGACCCGGGCCGCCGTGAAGAGGTGGGCCAGGGCGTGGAGGAAGTTGACGATCGCCACGAAGGTCGGGAAAGAGCGGCGGTGCAGCCCCCAGATCCAGGCCGAGCCGTCCCCCAAGAACGCCCGGGCGGCGGCCGCGGCGAAGTTCCGCCGTCGGGCCTCGGCGGCGACCATCGGCCCGAAGCGATCGACCGGGGCGGTCGTGGCCACGTAGGTGCGCACCGATAGCTCCGGCGTACCGCGCGGCTCGGCGGCCTCGGCGACGGCCGGGATCGGCAGCACGGCGGGCTCCTGGATCTCGGGGGCCGGCGGGCCCATCGGTCCGGTCCCGCCGATGGCCCCGATGACCTTCTCGACGTAGGCCCGATCGCGGAAACAGGCGGGCAATTCCGGCTCGGGGTCGCACTCGGAGACGACAGGGGCCATCGTCGCCAGGATCGCGATCTTGTCCTCGTGCCAGGCGGCCTGGTGGGCTCCCGGCCCCTGGCCCGCGCCGCGGATCTGGAGCCGGCCGCCATCGACCTCGACGACCGCCAGGGCTGGCCGTGTCGCGACGCGCGGCTCGAGCGTGCCGGCCTGGAAGCGGTCCACCTGCTCATCCCGCTGGGACCGCAACTGCTCGCCGAGTTCGCGGGCGATGCGGTCGAGTTGCCGGCCGCTGATGTCCACCTCGGCCAATTCGGCGACGGCCTCGGCTGCCTCGCGGAAGGAGGGCTCGCGGGTGGCGGAACGGACGATCTTGCGGACTACCGAGGGGCTGTAGTCATGGGACGTCAGCCGTAGCGCCGGCGCTGAGGGAAAAAAATCCCGGCGGCAGGCCGGGCAGTGGCACTGGGGCTCGGCGTAGGTGACCGCGCCGCCCCAGAAGTCGATGGCCCGCGGCTCGCGCTGTACGGCGCAAGGCCGCTGACACGTCGGGCAGGGTTGCTCGGGCCCCAGCAGCGCGGCCTTCCGCTCCAGCAGATCGGCGATGGTGCCCCGAGCGACGGCGCGGGCGGCGGTGATGGCCATCTGCTCGATGTCGTCGGCGTCGAGATCCAACTCGGGCCCGACCTCATCGTGGACTGCGCCGGGCCACGACTTTCCCCCACCCTTCGGCGAGCCGCTCGACGCCGTCTCGATCCATCGATGGTGACTTCTGGAAAGGCATCGGAGATCCCTCCTTGGACTTCGGGTGATAGACAATCTGGGAAACTCACCTTGACAGCTTACCAGGGATCGAACGCCGCGCGAACCGCGTCTTCCACCCCACGGTCCCGGCATCAACCTGGCCACCTCGACAAATCGCTACGACCGTGGTAGGCTCACAAGCAACCGGTAGACGTATTATGATGATCCATTGATCAGGCGACCGGGAGCAGATCATCCAGAGCTTCATCCAGGAAGGCGGATTCGCCTCGGAAGACGAGGTGATCGACGACGCTTTGCGGCTGCTTCAGGAGCGTGACGTCGAGGCTAATCCGGCCGATCTCCGACGCGAAGTTGCCATTACCTCAAGTCAAGGCGATCTTGATGACACCCGAAGACCACCCTTCCGACGGCAACTTTGCTTCCGCCGCTGGAGCCCAAATGCAAACCGAACTCCGGGAAACGAAACCTGTCGACTCGCCGCCACCCATACTTCCGCAGCCAGGCTCCGCTGCTTCCGCAGACCCCAACCAGGTGGAGTCCATTCTCCGGAATCTCTTGATGGCTTATGCGGCGGGTAACCTGGAAAATGCCAACCTCGTTTTCCTGCATTTGCTCCAGACGATCGAGTCTCTGAATCTCGCGATGTTCGATGACGCCGAAAAGAGTCAACTGGGCAGGCTGGTTGCGACGGCACTTGCGGTCTTCGTTCAGCCCGATTTTGAAGTGTTGGAGCCGCTTTCGATTCCAGTTCTCGCCAAGAATGTCATGATCGGCAATATCGTGGCGGGTTGTCTGGGCACCACCACAGACCCTTTGATTCGCCAGTTGTTCGGCCAGAAACAGCAAGTTTACAAAACGATGGTGTTGTACTCGGCCCGTAACGAGACGCCTGTCGAGTTCGGCAACCTGCTGGTCGGGAGCCCCGAACTTGCCAGCGTTTGGCTTTATCAGACCTGGAAGGTCGTCTGCAGCGGCAATTGCAACGAAAAAGTGACCCGTAATCTTTCGCGATTCCTGCGCAGATGGAACACCGGATGGTCCCTGCGCTGGATATGCAGGAACTCTACTTCGGTTGCACCTACCTGGGCATTCCTGAAGAGCGACGGGCCAAGGAGTTGATCAACTGGACGATCCAGAAATGGATGCCGGTGCCAATCCAGAACACACCGAATCGGCGGAAGATTGCGGTCTTCAGCGAATACTGGGCCAGAGGCCATAGTGTGCATCGGACTCTGTGGAAATACATCGAAGCGCTGAAATCCGATTTCGAACTGACGTTGCTGCATTCGCTCCGCCCCATCAATGAACTCGATACCTCGTTGTTCGACCACGTCCATCGCCTCAAGTGCGAGGGTTTACGACTGGACCCGTCGCCGTTCGTTACGAACGACTTTGCGGCGCTGATCTTCCCGGACATCGGCATGACTCTGCCGTCGATTTTGATGGCGAATCTCCGGATCGCGCCGGTTCAGATGATGATGACCGGGCATCCTGCGAGCACCTTTGGCGCACAGATCGACTATTTCATCAGCGGCCAGGACGTGGACCTGGCAATCATCGCGCAGCAGAACTATTCCGAACGGCTTGTCCTTCTGCCAGGTTATGGTGCGGTGCACGATGAGCCCACTTATCCCATTCAGGGCCGCAAGAAAACCGGTTCCGAAGTGTTGATCAACGGCTCCTGGTCCGGACAGAAGATTCACTGGAGGTTTCTGGAAACGGTCAACAATGCCCTCAAGCAGTGCAAGAACCGGGTAAAGGTCAGGATTTTTGCCGGAGCAGCCCCGTTCCTACACAAGGGCAACGCGGCATTCAGCATCGACATGTCGCGTCAACTGAACAATTGCTGGGTGGAACTTGTGCCGCCTGTGGCCTACGAGCAATACATGGCCCTGATGGAAGAAGGGGACTTCGCCATCGACGTCTTCCCGTTCGCCGGATCGAATACCGTCTCTGACAATCTGTACCTGCGGAAGCCGACCCTGGTGCGAGAGGGGTATCGCTGGTTCAACCGGATTGGGCCGGCGATGCTGCGTTCGGCCGGCTTACTGGAACTGATTGCGACCACGGACGAAGAA
This sequence comes from uncultured Planctomycetota bacterium, assembly GCA_963845755.1. GTDB lineage: Bacteria > Planctomycetota > Planctomycetia > Isosphaerales > Isosphaeraceae > CAWJTV01. The sequence continues at coordinate 31,336 of CAWJTV010000025.1, read as the reverse complement.
TACGGCAAGAAGTTGATTCGCCTGGTGGATGACGTGGACTATCGCGCCGAGCAAGCACAGCGACTGGCCGACGTCGATCTCACGAAGACAGTCTACGCCGCCAAGGGAGCCAAGCAATTCGCTCAGTTTGTGCGGAACGTCGTATCGGACAACCAATACTACAAGGGCACGGAGCCGATCGTGATGAGCGAAACCAACTGACTCGGAACCGAGCTGGCCAAGGCCAACCTCTCCGTTGAGAACTGGAAGGGCTTCCACCTGACAGGCACCACCCTGACCGGTGCCAACTTCGATGGCGCCGGGCGGTCACGACGATCGCTCCCCAGGCGCTGAGCCTGCTCAACAGCCGGCTGTCCCAGGAATCGGCCCGGGCTCTGGCCAACCGAGCCCCCGGCACCGATCGCCTCGATGCAATGAACCAATTGGTGCGCCTCGCCTTCGGCAGAGAACCTGTCCAGTCCGCCGCCACAACGTGGGGACGCTGATGCGGGACGCCGCCAAACACGTCTCGCTCGATCCCGATCCCTTGCCCCAGGCGAGCTCGGCGGCCCCGGTCTGGGTGCTCCTGGGGCGTGTGACGTCCCCTCGAATGCAGCCATCCGGGCCGAGCAGGTCCTCCAGGTCCAACAAGCCGTCACAATCTCTCCAACTGGGTGGATGAAGCACGAGGAGACCGCTGATCCGGCTCCTGACGATTTCGCCTTTGCGCCTGGCGTACCCCAACAAAGCCCAGGGTGGCCGCAGGCGCACCCTGGGTCATCGCCGTCGGTGCGACAGCAAAAATGGTTCTTGATCATTGAGGGGTTTCGCGCGGTTTCGTCGCATTGAGGACAGCGAGCGAACGCGCCCGAATCAGCTCTCCTGACATCAGGTCACGTGGTCGCGCTCTGGCGGTTCGAATCCGCCGTGCAGGAGGTCCTCGCCGTGCGGCGCTGCCGGGCCGGCGGTACCCGTAGCTGATCAACGACAACGAAAAGTGACTTGAAAACTTGTAGGTCGTGTCGCATTGAGCTAGAGAGCCGAACGGTTGAATCGAGCACACCCCAGGTCCGATGCGCAGAACCCCCCCCGACGCCTGTCGGCGTCGCCCCCCCTTCGTAAGGGGGGGACGATTCCGGCGAACCGGCCCGGTCCTTGTCCCCCCTTACGAAGGCGGGGCCGGAGCGCAGCGAGATCGGAGCGATGCCATGAGCACTCCGTCACGGGTCGAGTCGATTTTTTTTGCCGCGCTGAGCAAGAAGACAACGGCGGAGCGAGCCGATTATCTCGATCACGCTTGCGGCGGCGATGCCGAGCTGCGCCGTCGGGTGGAACGGCTGCTGGAAGCTCATCCTCAGGCGGCGGATTTCATGGCCCGGCCTGCCGTCGAGCGTCCTGGGGGCGACGCACTCGACCGTGAGCCCCACCCGCCTGGATCACGACCCGACCCAGACCGGACTATCGCCGACGATGGTCCGACGCCGCAGCCCGGCCGGCGGGAGGACATCCCCGGGCAAGGCAGCCGTCCCGGACCGGCACCGACCACTTCGTCCGATGTTACCATGACCTCCCTCGAAACGCCGAATGCTCAATCATTACAGAGGTTACGCCAACCGAACGAGGAGACAACGGCCGCTCTCCGGCTCCGACCGAAGTCCAGTTCGGTCCGTCGGTCGATCCCCTGGCGACCGTCGCCCCGGAGGCGCAACCGATCGCCGATTCCGGAGTCGCCGGCCACTTCGATGCGGAATCGCCTCGTGATTTCGGGGTGACCGGCGATTTGACTCCCCAGACGTCCACCGGGTCGGTGATCCCTGACCGGACCGTCGCGAACACGGACGAGATTCCCGGCCATGAACACGACATCGACCCCAACCGAACGGCCAGCCTGAGTGCCACCGACCCCAACCAAACGGCCAGTGTGATCCGGCCTCGAGGTCCCTCAACCGTCGTGAGCCCGGCGAAATCAACGACCGGCACGCCCGAGGTTCCCGGCTACGAGATCCTGGGAACGCTCGGCCGTGGCGGGATGGGCGTCGTCTACAAGGCCCGACAGACAGGGCTGAATCGCCTCGTCGCGCTCAAGATGATCATTGGCGGGAGCATGGCGGGGCCGAATCAACTGGCCCGCTTCCGGATCGAGGCCGAGGCGGTCGCCCAGCTCCGGCACCCGAACATCGTGCAGATCTACGACATCGGCGAAGTGGACGGCATGCCGTTCGTTTCGCTGGAGTTTCTCGACGGAGGAGACCTCGCAACTCGATTGGCGGGGACACCCCAGCCGGGCATTGCGGCCGCCGAGCTGATGGCGACCCTGGCCCGGGCCATTCACGCCGCGCATCAAGCCCGGATCGTCCACCGCGACCTCAAGCCGGCCAACGTGCTCCTGGCCGGCGACGGAACACCCAAGATCACCGACTTCGGGCTGGCCAAGCGGCTGGAATCGGAGGATCACCAGACCCAAAGCGGCGACATCATGGGCACGCCCAGCTACATGGCTCCCGAGCAGGCCCTGGGACGTACCAAGGACGTCGGCCCGGCGGCCGATATCTATGCGCTGGGCGCGATCCTTTACGAGGTCCTGACCGGTCGTACCCCCCTCAAGGGCGCGACGGTGATGGAGACGGTCCGCCTGGTCATCCATGAGGACCCGGTGCCGCCATCACGGTTGGTGCCGCGGCTGGCTCGCGATCTCGAGACCATCTGCCTGAAGTGCCTGAACAAGGACCCGCAACGACGATACGCGACGGCCGAGGACATGGCCGACGACCTGGATCGTTACCGGGAAGGCCGACCGATCAAGGCCAGGCCAATCACGGTGTGGGAGCGCGGGTACAAGTGGTCGAAGAGGCACCCGGTCGCTGCCTTGTCCGTGGCCGCGGGCGTCCTGCTGCTCATCGGCCTGACCGGAGGCGTCATCGGCTACCAGCGCTACAAGCTGAACTATGAGAGCCAGCAGAACGCCTGGGTCCTCCAGGAGCAGAATCATGGAATGGAGGTGCTGGAGGTGGCCGACAGGGCCAACAGCCAGAAGGAGTATCAGGAGGCTCAGGTTGACCTGGCCACTTACTTGAAAGTTGCCCAGGCCGAGCCGCGACTCAAGCAGATTGCACGCCGCGTCGAAGACAAGCTGAAGTGGGTGGGCAAGCGGCTTGATGCGGAGAGATTGAGCGCAGAGGCCGAGCAACGCATCCGCGCGGACAGAGAACGCTATCAGAAGTTCCTGGACCTGAGTCAGGACGCCCAGTTGTCCGCGACGGGCTTCGGAGTGCTGAACGAGAAGGACCGATTCGAGAAGCTCCAGGCCTCGGCCCATAAGGCGCTGACCATTTACGCCCGGGATCCGGGGGCGTCCGACGAGGCCTGGACCCTGATCGAGTCGTTGCCGGCCGGGTTGCAGGATGCCGAGAAGGCCAGGGTGGCCGACGACTGCTACAACTTGCTCTTGATCCTATCGCAGGCGGGCAAGCCTGCCGAGGGCCTGCGGATTCTGGACCGGGCGGTCCGGCTTCGCCCGAAGACGACCGCCGCGTACCACCGCCGCCGCGCCGAGTGCCTCGAGCGCACCGGCGACCTCGCGGGCCGGGACCGCGAGAATCGAGAAGCCAGCCGGATCGATCCCGTGACGGCGCTGGACTCCTTTCTCAACGGTCGCGAGCTGGTCCTCCGCCGCCGGTTCGCCGACGCCGTTCGTCCGCTCAACTCGGCCCTGCAAGCCGATCCCGAGAACACGTCGGCCCACCTCCTGCTCGCGGTCTGCTACCTCAACATGCAACCGAAGGCGTTGAGCCAGGCCAGGACCAGCTTGACCACGTGCATCCGGAGCCATCGCGACCTGGTGGCCCTGTATCTGATGCGTGCCCTTGTCGCCGGGGAGGAGGGCAACCAGGCCCTGGAAAAGATCGCCCAATCGCACCCCGATGAAGCGGAAGCCGCCCGTCTCCGGCAAGACGCGAAGGAGGCGATCGCGTCCGCGGAGGCCGATTACCGCCAGGTCCTCACGCTGAAGCCCAGCGACGATCTGCGATACGTCCTGCTCACCAACCGTGGCCTGATGGGAATCCAGGCGAACCGCCTCGATGACGCGGTCGTCGACCTCGAAGCGGCCATCCGGCTCAAGCCGAGCCTGTACCCGGCTCACGCCACGTTGGCCCAGGTCTACCAGCGCCAGGGTCGGCTGGACGCCGCCGCCGCGTCGTTCGAACGGGCCATCGCCTGCCATCCGGAACCGATCGTGACGGCCGGGCTGTATCGCAGCCGGGCCCTGCTGTATGCCTACCGGAGCGACATCACACCGGACCAGCGCAAGGCGGCGATCCGCGACCTCGACGAGGCGATCCGCCATGAGCCGGACAAGTTGCTCAAGGCCCGGGACCACGTCGACCGGGCCAAGCTCTTCTTCGCCGGCGGACAGGCGCAGGAGACGCTGGCCGCCTGCGACGCGGCCCTGGCGATCCTCCCCGATGACGCCGCGGCCCATCGCGTGCGGATCTCGGCCCTGATGGAGCTGAAGCGGTACGACGAGGTGCTGGCCTCGGCCAACGCCTTCATCGCGCGCGGCCAGCGCTCGGCCGAGATCTTCGAGCTCCGCGGCCTGGCCCGCGAGGGGCGCAGGCAATTCACCGCGGCGGTCGCCGACTTCAACGAGGCGCTCGAGCTCACGCCGGAATCCGCAAAGGCCCCGCGCACCCGGCTGTTGAACCTGCGCGGCATGGCCTACTACTTCGCCGACGCACCCAAGCTGGCCCTGCTCGACTTCGAGGAGTCGCTGCGGCTGGATGCGAAACAGAGCGAGGCCCTGGGCGGTCGAGGGTTGGCCCGTATCCGGACGGGCGATTGGCGGCCTGCGGTGACCGACGCCGAGTCCGCGGCCCGACTCGCCTCGGCCATGGTCCCGCGCACGGACGAAGAGCGCAAAGCCAAAGCCCAGGCCCTCTTCAACGCCGCCCGCGTCTACGCCCTGGCGGTCGAGTTCGCCGCCCAGGACGTCAGCCGCCAGGGCGAGCGGGCCATTGCCCTCTACCGCAACTATCGTAGCCGCGCGATGAACCTGCTCGATGAGGCCCTCAAGTACGCCCCCGACCAGGACGACCGCGACGCGATCCTGAATGATCCGGCCCTCCGCTCGATCCGCCGCGGATCGAGCCGGAGCCCGGGCATGCGCTTCGGGAGCGTCGGGATTCGTAATCATCTCATGCATTCGACTTCGTGAGCCAGCCCCGATCCCGTATCGACCGACCATTGAGTCTCGACGAAACCCGTACCGGACGAGCTACGATGATCACTCTTCTCCGCCCAACGAAATCCGGCATCCTTGCCCCTCGCCGGCGCCTTCACGGTCGTCGACGAAGCCGATCTCCCGCTGGATTCAGCGCAACGCTTTTCCGGCTCCGCCCCGGCCTGGAGGGCATGAAGGACCGAACCCTCCTGTCGTCCTTCCTGGTGAGCAACACGCACGACAGCGGCCCCGGCTCACTCCGCCAGGCGATCCTCGCTTCCAACACCGCGACCGGCGGCACGAACACGATCGACTTCGCCATCCCCGGCACCGGCATCCAGACGATCACCCCGCTCTCGCCCCTGCCCACGATCACCAACCCGGTCCTGATCGACGGGACGTCTCAGCCAGGGTTCGCCGGCACGCCGCTGATCGACGGCACGGCGGGCTTCCCCGTCGGCACCGACCCCACCGGATTGACGGTCGCCAACCTCAACGGCCAGCCCGACCTGCTGGTCGCCGACACCGGCTCCAATGACGTCTCGGTGCTCCTGGGTCAGGGCAGCGGGTCGAGCTGGACGATGATTCCGGGGCCGCGGGTCCAGACCGACGCCGGACCGGTCGCGATGGCCGTGGGCAAGCTGCTGGGTGGAAATTCCGGCGGCGGCACATCGGCGACGGGGGGTTCGACCGGCGCGGGCCAGAGCATGGGATCGAGCCAGGCCAACGACAGCTCCAGCGATTCGGGAGACGAGCCGGGCGATGAAGCCAAGCCAGACGACGGGGCATCCCAGGCGATCGTCGAGCGAGCGACGCCGTGGGAGCGGCTGGTGATCGGCCTGGAGCGGTCCTGGGAACGGGCGCACGCACCGTGATCCTGGAGGTCAACGGCCGATCGCCGGCTGCGGAGAACCGAAAGGCGAAGGTCCCGCCCGCGACCGGCCGAAAGCTCGCCCCAACCGTTCCGACACCCGCCCGACCCACAACCAGGGACACGACCCGGGCGCAGGCCAGGCCCACGGCGTCGTCCGAGGCCGCGATCGTCGCTCGCCGCCTGCCGATGAGAGCATCGTTCATGCAGAGGCCAGAGGACACCGGCCCAGCCGTCGAGGCCGCGCTGGGAGACATGGGCGCGGATCGTCACGCCGATGGACCGTCGGGACGCTCGGGCATGGAATTGTGGGACGAGCTGGCCCGGGCCCAATCTCCCGAGAGGACACGAGCACTGGTTGCGATGGTCGCGTCGGCTGCGGTGGCGAGTGCGGGATGGTCCTTGGGCAAGAGAGGGATCCGACGACGTTCGGTCTCGATCCGACGATCCAAAGCATGGTCCCCGGAGTCATTCGCCATGGGAACAAAAAAATGAACAATAGTTCAAACATAGAATCGATCTTCTTCGCCGCTCTGGAGAAGAAAACGACGGCCGCGCGGGCGGATTATCTGGATCACGCCTGCGGCGACGACGACGCGTTGCGCGGCCGGGTGGAACGGCTCCTGGAGGCCCATCCGAGAGCGCAGGATTTCCTGGCCCAACCCGCCGTCGATCGCGATGACTTCGACCCGCGCCATGCGGCCGAGGACGCGACGAGCGTTGGTCCGACAAGCGGCTTGGAAGGGAACTCGTGGGATCCCGAGGCGGGGGCCGGCGCGATCGAGACCCTCGATCAGGAGCGCGGCGACGATATCGAGAGCGCCCTGAGCGTCCTGCAGCCATCGGAGCGGCCCGGCTCGCTGGGCCGGCTGGCGCATTACGAGGTGCTGGAGGTCCTGGGCAACGGCGGCTTCGGGACCGTGGTCAGGGCGTTCGACAAGAAGCTGCATCGGTTCGTCGCCATCAAGCTCATGTCGCCTTTCCTGGCCACGACCTCGGTGGCCCGCAAGCGCTTCGTGCGCGAGGCGCGGTCGGCGGCGGCCGTTCGCCACGAGAATGTGATCGCCATCTACGCCGTCGAGGACCAGCCCATCCCCTATCTGGTCATGGAGTATGTCGCCGGGCGAACGTTGCAGCAGAAGGTCGACGCGACCGGTCCCCTGGTGTTGGTGGACGTGCTCCGCATCGGCCAGCAGATCGCCGCCGGTCTGGCCGCGGCGCATGCGATGGGCTTGATTCACCGCGACATCAAGCCGGGCAATATCCTGCTGGAAGCCGGCGTCGAGCATGTCAAGATCACGGATTTCGGCCTGGCCCGCGCGGCCGATGACGCCAGCGTCACGCAGTCGGGATGCATCGCCGGCACGCCGATGTACATGGCGCCGAGCAGGCGCGGGGCGAGACGATCGACCAGCGGGCCGACGTGTTCAGCCTGGGCAGTGTCCTCTACGCGATGTGCTGCGGCCGGCCGCCATTCCGGGCCGCGAACACGATGGCCGTACTCAAGCGCGTCGCGGAAGACACGCCCCGCTCGATCCGGGAGATCATCCCGGAGGTCCCGGACTGGCTGTGCGAGCTAATCTCGGGGCTGCACGCCAAGGACCCGGCCGACCGGATCATCTCGGCCCAGGACGTGGCCGACGTGCTCGCGCGACGCCTGGCGGATCTCCAGCGGCCCGGTAAGATCCCCATGCTTCCGGATGTCCCGAGTCCGGCGACGGCGAAGCCGCCGCCGTGGGAGGAGATCCCGGAACCCGCGCCGACGGCTCGTCGGCCGACGGTCCGCGAGCGGCGCTGGGCGGTCGCCGCGGCCGCACTCGCGCTGTTGCTCGGAAGCCTCGGCTTCACGGAAACGACCGGCGTTACCGATCTCCACCGAACGGTCATTCGCCTATTCACGCCGGAAGGCACGCTGGTCGTGGAAGTTGACGACCCCGGAGTCAGCGTCCAGATCGAGGGGTCCGGCGTCGTGATCACGGGAGCGGGGGTCAGGGAAATCCGACTGCAACCGGGTCGCTACACCGTCGAAGCGAGCAAGAACGGCAAGCTCGTGCGGCAGGAACTGGTGAACGTCACGAACAATGGCCGCCAGGTCGTCCGGGTCAGCCGGGAGACGTCCCCTGCCTCGAAAGCCGCGACGCCGTCCCCCGACGTGCTGGCGTGGGAGCGTGTCGTGGGCGCCCTGTCGGCGGCCGAGCAGGTGAGGGCTGTGGGCGCTCGTTTGAAGGAGCTCAATCCCGGCTTCGACAGCGCCGTCGTTCCCACCATCGAGAATGGCGTGGTTCGGGAACTGGTGTTCAACACCGATGACGTGACCGACATCTCGCCGGTGCGTGCGCTCACCAGGTTGAGGTCTCTGAAGTGCTCCGGCTTCGGAGACCGCAATAGTCCACTGACTGACCTCTCGCCCCTGAGCGGGTTGCCTCTGAGGACCTTGGTCCTCGCCAAGGGTGAGCTATTTGAGCTCTCGCCCCTCAAAGGCATGCCCTTGACGGAATTCTCGTGCTATGGCACGCGGGTAACCGACCTCTCGCCGCTCGAGGGCATGAAGCTGAGGGTGCTGAACTGCGACAGCATCCGCGCGTCCGACCTCTCGCCACTGAAGGGAATGCCGCTGGAGACCCTGGTCCTGAGCAGGAAGGCCGAAGACCTGGCGGTCCTCGCGGGCATGAGTACGCTGGAACATTTATATTTCGAAGGCACGACGATTTCCGATCTCACGCCCCTGAAGGGGATGAAACTCACGACGCTCACGATGTGTACCAGCCCGGTATCCGACCTGTCGCCCCTCGAGGGCATGAAGCTGACGTTCCTGCACTGTGGCGGCACGAAGGTATCCGATCTCTCGCCACTGGATGGGATGCCGCTCACTCATCTCAACTGTGCCGGCACGAGGGTGGGCGACGCGAGCCTGGCTCAGATCGAGAACTGCAAAGACCTGAACCTTCTCAGTTTGAGCGACACGCAAGTGAGCGAAGTGGGGCTGGCCCACATCAAGGACCACAAGAACCTGAGGCGGCTCCACTTGGTGCGCACCAGGGTGTCCGACTTGTCGCCGCTGAAGGACATGGCGCTCGAGGAGATTCGCCTGACCCCCAAGAATCTGACCACCCAGGGCCTGGAGGCCCTCCGCAACATGAAGAGTCTCAAGAGCATCGGCACCGACTGGAACCAGGCCTGGCCGGCGGCGGAGTTCTGGGCTCGCTACGAGAAGGGGGAGTTCAAGAAGTAGCGCGGTGGATGGTCGCGATCGCGCGTGCGCCGCCGCCACGATCCAGCTCTACGGCTCGATGAGCCGGAGGCTCCGCGCATCGATCGACTCCCGCGCCGGCCGGCCGGGGTCCGCCGCGAGGCCCTCCTTCCGCGAGCGGCGAAGCAGGAAGTGGTCAACCGACCGCCGCGGCACCATCGCACGCACGCTCGGCGAGGAGACGCGGGATCGGCACCCGTCACTTCGGCGCATTTGACTTCCGGGGCAGAAAGCGGACGGGTCGACGCGCGGACGGAATCCGTCCGCCGTCACCCGAGCACGATGCGAGGGGAGCGGCTCCATCCGCCATGAGGTTCTCCGCCCCGCCCATTAGTTAAGCTCTTCGGGGGGGCATGAACGACCTCCAGCGGATGGTTCGCCTGAAGAGCTCTTGAAGGCGTCGCTCGATCATCCGAACCGACTGTCGCGTCGGTCCGACGACACCGAAGTTGGAAACCCGGGCCGGTATGCGACTCACCGCAATCGGCAAAGGCGTCAGACTCGCATCCCTCCCGAGGCAGATTCCCTGAGCGCCCAGGGGACAGTCTGCTCGATTTATTATTCCCGAATCCGATCAGCAGGTTTGGGGATGGTTCCCGCGGACCGGACGGGCCGCGGGGCAGTGACTAACGGCGCCGGGGCCGATGCGATGCCGACAACTCTCAAGACCGCGGCGGAGGCCTACTTGCGCGCCAAGGCCCTGTCCCGCGCCACGCGCAGCGACTACCTCTCGACCCTCCGGAAGTGGGAGACGTGGGGCGGCGAGATCCCCGTCGAGCAACTGCGGCGCAAGGACCTCCGCGAGTTCCTCGACCGGGTCTACGAGCAAGCCGTCACGGATGAGGGGGAGAATCCGGGCCGCACGGCCAACAAGGCCCGCGAGCACCTCCGCGCCATCCTCTATTGGGCCTGGGAGCAGGAGCTGATCGACGCGCCGCCGCGGTTCCCCACGTCCAGGGACCAGCGCGACGTCGCCGGCCGGCACTACCTGACCAAGCCCGAGATCAACGCCCTCTACTTCGCCACCCACGAGATGGGGCGGCCGCGGGGCTGGGACGCCTCTCATCCGATCGGCCGGTACTGGCGGCGCCGCCCTGGTCGTGTTCTTCAACTACGGCGTCGATAGAGGGACCGTCTGGAGGTCCACGCCGGCCCACGAGCCGATCCTCTGGCGCCATGTGATCTGGGATCGGAAATCGCCGGACCGCGAGGCAAAGGAGCGATCGCCCTGGGGGTGGCTGTTCTACCACCCGGTGAAGACCGACAAGGCGTTCTACCGGCCGATGACGCTGGGCCTCACGTCGCTTCATCCGCATGCTGTTGTCCCCTCAATCCTTTCGGACGAAGGTCAGCGGATCGTTTTACCCGCCTTCTTCCAGCGGGGTCGGGACTCTCCCGACAAGACCAGACCAACCTTTGCCACGGCGCACCCATTCGTCAACGACACCGAAGCATGTTGGCAGGATTGAAGCTCGTGAATACCCATAAGTTTCGTGTTTCAGAGTTTGACTTCTGAAACTTGCCTGCCTACACTTGCTCTCGTCCGACACCCCACAGGAGCAAAGGCATGAGCGAAACCAAGCTCGGAGGCCGGTTCGCGTTCCCCGGCACACCGTTGACGGTCCACCGCATGGGCTACGGCGCGATGCAGTTGGCAGGTCCCGGCGTCTTCGGGCCGCCCAAAGACCCCGACGAGGCCGTCGCCGTTCTCCGCGAGGCCATCGAGTCGGGCGTCGACCACATCGACACGAGCGACTTCTACGGCCCGCACGTCACCAACCAGATCATCCGCCGGGCCCTGCACCCGTACCCCGAGAGCCTGGTGATCGTCACCAAGCTCGGGGCGGTCCGGGGCGAGGACGCCTCGTGGCGGCCTGCTCACGGCAAGGACGACCTGATCGCGGGCGTCCACGATAACCTCAAGAATCTCGGCCTCGACGCGCTCGACGTCGTGAATCTCCGCGTCGGCGGGATGCTCGAGCCGACGGAGGGGCCAATCGCGGATAAGGTCGAGATCCTGGCCGACCTGAAGCGGCAGGGCTTGATCCGCCACGTCGGCCTGAGCAACGTCAACGCGGCCCAGGTGGCCGAGGCGCAGGCGATCACCGACGTCGTGTGCGTCCAGAATTACTACAACCTGGCCAACCGCAAGGACGACGCGTTCATCGACGACCTGGCCCGGCAGCGCATCCCCTACGTGCCGTTCTTCCCCCTCGGCGGGTTCACGCCGATCCAATCGTCCACTCTGTCCGAAGCCGCGGAACGGCTCGGGGCCACGCCGATGCAGGTCGCCCTGGCATGGCTGCTGCACCGCTCGCCCAATATCCTGCTGATCCCCGGCACCTCGTCGCGAGGTCACCTCCGCGAGAACCTCGCCGCGGCCGAGCTGACGCTGCCCGCGGACGCCCTGGCGGAGCTGGACGGGATCGCCGCCACGAAGTCCTGATTGCCGCGAGAGTCCCACATGCCTCCCGACGCCCCGCTCACCCTCGACCGGATCCTGGTCACGGCTGAGGACGTCATCCGGCGGTTCGGCCCGGCCAAGGCGACCGTCGTGGACGTGGCCCGGGCATTGGGCGTGAGCCACACGGCTGTCCATAAGCATGTGGGAAGCAAGGCCGAGCTGAGGGATATGGTCCTGGGCCGGTGGCTTGAGGCGACCATGCCCACGCTGCGGGCCATCGTCGCCGAGCGAGGGCCGGCCCCCAAGCGGCTGCGAAAGCTGATCGACGCCCTCATCGCCGTCAAACGCCGCCGTGCCATGGATGATAGCGAGCTATTCACCGCCTACCGGACGCTGGCGGCCGACGCCAAGTCCGTCATCGCCGCCCATGTCGAGGAGATGATCAATCTTATCGCGAAGATCATCGCCTCCGGCGTGGAGGAAGGCACGTTCCGCAATGTCGATCCCGTGGCCATGGGCCGGGCGGTGCTGGTCGCCACATCCAAGTTCCACCATCCGGCCCACGCCGCCGAGTGGGGCGACCCGGCCATCGACGCGGCGTACGAGGACGTCTGGCAATTGCTGATGGACGGGCTCTGCCCGTAGTAGCCACCGCTTTGACCGGCCATTTTGCCACCAGTTCCACGTGATCGGCCCTCCGGGCCGCACGGATTTCCACGCCTTCACCGAAAGGGTCACCATGCGCGTTTTCGTTACCGGCGCCACGGGCTTCATTGGTACCGCCGTCGTTCAGGATCTCATCAAGGCGGGGCACACGGTGCTGGGCCTCGCCCGTTCGGACGCGAATGCCGCGGCTCTCACCGCCGCCGGGGCCGAAGTGCACCGGGGCGACCTCGAAGACCTGGACAGCCTGCGCGAAGGCGCGGCGGCGTCGGACGGGGTGATCCACCTCGGCTTCGTCGTGGACTTCTCAAGGTTCCAGGAGGTCTGCGAAATCGACGGACGCGCCATCGAGGCGATGGGCGGCGAACTCGCGGGCTCGAATCGCCCCTTGGTCGTCACCTCCGGGCTGTTTCTCACCCCTGGGAGCCTCGCGAAGGAGGACGACGACATTCCATCGGACTCGCCGCTTCCCCGTATTTCAGAACAGGCGGCGTTGCCGTTTGCGGCGCGCGGGGTGCGCGTGTCCGCGGTGCGCTTGCCGCAGGTCCATGACACGCGCAAGCAAGGCCTGGTCACCTTTCTGATCGCCCTTGCCCGCGAGAAGGGCGTCTCGGCTTACGTCGGCGACGGGCTCAATCGCTGGCCCGCGGTCCACCTGCTCGATGCCGCTCCCCTCTACCGGTTCGCGCTCGAGAAGGGATCGGCCGGGGCGAGGTATCACCCGGTCGCCGAAGAGGGAGTGCCGCTTCGAGAGATCGCAGAAGCCATCGGCCGGGGCTTGAAGCTGCCGGTTGTCTCCAAGTCTTCGGAGGAGACCGCCGGCCACTTCGGCTGGCTCGGGTTCTTCGCCGGTACGGACGGCCCGGCGTCGAGCGCGCTGACGCAAGAGCGGCTGGGATGGCACCCGACGCAGGAGGCCGGGATGATCGAGGACCTCGACCACATGAACTGGCCCGCGGTCTGAGAGTTCCCGCTCGCGAGTAATCTGAGCTGAGACGAGCTGCGTGACTACGGCGTGGTCGCGCCGAAGCGTAGCCCGTCGATGAGCAGGTCAACCATGCGTCGGGCGTGATCGGGCCCGACGTCGTGGCCGGGCGTGCAGAGGCTGGCGACCGCCCGTAGCAACTCGTAGGGCTCGACGCCGCCTCGCACCTTGCCCGCCGCGGCCGCCGCATCAAGCAGAGTCTGGAGCGCGGGGCAGAGCTTCTCTTTGAAGTAGGCCGGCAGGGCGTTATAGGCCGGGTCGCCCGAGTGCAGCGCTGCGGCAAGCCCGCGTTTCGCGGAGATGAAGTTGACGTAACGCCGGATCCACCGGGCCAGGGCCTCGCCGGCTTCATACTCGGCTGCCAGGACCGCCGCGGCGTCAGCACAGGAGTCGACCTCGCGGCGGAAGACGCCCACGATCAGGCCAGATCGCTGCGGGAAGTGGCGGTAAACCGTGCCCAGGCCGACGCCCGCCTTCTCCGCGATTTCTCGCACCGGTGCGTCCACGCCTGAGGCGACGAACACGGCCTTTGCCGCCTCGAGCAACGCGTCGATGTTGCGCTGGGCGTCGGCGCGTAGGCGTCGATCCGTGCGGCCGCGGGATGGCGAGTCCTCGCCTTGGTCCTCTTTCTTGCTGCTCACCGTGGCTCCCCTTGACAAACGGAACATGGTTCCGAATATTAACGGAACACGGTTCCGCCTACGCTACCGTTTTAACACAGTGAGTCGGCGTTTGGCCACATCACCGACCGCGCGGCGGTGGGATCGGGGGCCGTTTCCCAGACACCAAACCACATCAGGAGACGACCGTGCACGACAAACCCGTCGCCCTGGTCATCGGGGCCAATCAAGGGATCGGTCTTCAGATCGCGAAGGATCTCGTGGCACACGGCTTCACCGTGATGGTCGGGTCGCGCAATCTCGGCCGAGGCGAGGCTGCGGTCAAGGAAGTCGGGCCGGACGCCCGCGCGCTCCAACTTGACGTGACGGATCAGGCTTCGATCGCCGCCGCGGCCGAGCGAGTGCGGAAAGAGTTCGGCCGCCTCGATGTGCTCGTCAACAACGCGGCCATCTCGCATACGCGACGGCGGCCGGGCGTGACCGTCGAGGAATATTCGAAGGTGTTCAGCCCGAGCGCCGTACCCCTCGATGAAGTGCGTGCGGTGTTCGAGACCAACGTGTTCGGCCCCTTCGCCATCTATCAGGCGATGTTGCCGATCCTGCGCGAGACGCCGGGGGCCCGTGTCGTCAACGTGTCGAGCGGCGCCGGCTCGCTGACGTTGGGGGAGTCGCAAGCGGGGCTTGCCCGGGGGCAAGGCCTGGGCCGCTTGGGCGGGAGTCGGCGGCTCGGGCAAATCGTGAGGGTCAAACAGGGGGGATGTCATGACGTGGTCCCTGCCAAGCGTGAGGCGCCTGAAGCCGCATGATCCAACTGAATGCGTGGTATTATATCGTGAACACGACTCAGAATCAACCCGGATGCCCAAAAAATCACAGCCTCTCCGTGTGGTCCGCCTTCCCTTGGTTCGTTTCCGCTCCCGCACGGTCAGGATCCTCGCCTCGAAATCGACATCCGCTCTCCTGACGCGAACTCACTCGCTCCGACGGAGCCCGGCATGCGCGGCCGTCGCCACCAGCGGGTGAATCCACGGATGGAGCGCTGAGGCTTTCACGTCTGCCAGGAATGCGTCGATTTCCGGCAGTGTGAGGTAGAGGGCGTCCCAGAGCTCCTCACGCTGCCTCCTGGTTAGGTCATCCAGTTGTCGCTCAATCTCGGCCCGAGTCTGGAACGGCGGCTTTTCGTCGGTCTTAGGGTAGACCAGTCCCATCATCGGGCAGGGACCGGACACTAACTTCATCCGCACGCCCCAGTTCCAGGTGGCGCGGAATGTTGAGATCTCTTTGGCGGCCGTACTTGGAGAGATCTTCGAGCAGCGACGATCCACGTGCTTCTGAAGGTGCGACAGTTCGAGCTTCCGCAGGTCGAAGTCCGTCCCGAGCGTCTCGACCAGGTGGTTGAGATGGATGCGGGAGGTATAGAGAGTCTTGGACTCCTGGGCCTCCGGGTGGACCTTGAGATAGCCGTCCCTCAACTCGCCGACCGACGACTTCTGCGAAATCTTCTGCGATTCCGCGAGTGACGGCGGATGGCCCTCATGCTTGACGAAGGCGGCGACGCTCATGCCGTCGGGCAGCTTCAGCACGCCTCGCTCGAGCAGCTCGACGATCTCGCCAGCCTTGGTCGCCTTGGCATCGGCCTTCGGCCTCGTGACCCGGCCGACGCCGAATGTAAAACGGCGGTTCTGCCAGTAGAACTGGCAATACCAGGATTTCCCGAATGGCATGAAGTTAATTTTAACTCCTGGTCTCCAAACGGTTTGCGTCTAGCATGTTTTCGGCGATTTGGGCGGAATGTTGATATCTAGCTCGTTCCATGCGGCCTGTATCCAGGGCGTTTTCGATCTGGGCATCGAGCGAGCATATCTAAACTATTTCTGATCGTGGAGGGGGAAATCGACCCTAAGTGCAATCGGACACTATCTTTACGCTTAACTTAATGCCATTCGGCAGAGGCGGCTATCGTTGAGATCATCCGCACCGCTCCTGCCTCGGATGATGAGCATGACCTGAAGCACTGCGACGCGACGTCGCTCATCTTCAGGGTCGCTATGGACGCTAGGCGTTTGAGCGCCGGCGATCCGCTGCTCGATGATGTGTTCGCGTATTTCCACGACCATTTGCGGCATATGCCAGCGGCCAGCAGGGGCATGCTGGAAGCATCGCTGGCGGGAAGCCTGACCGGTCTTGAAATGGCGTGAGGCTCCTCTGACCGCAGAATGGGCCGCTGGCGGCATGGACCGGAACATTGCGGCGAGCTTTTGAATTCCGACGATCATCCGGCCACGGAGGGCATGTCACGCTCTGGGGAGTAATCCAATGACGGACGATAGCCGGTACACCGGCGAACGCATGAAGGCTCTGCAAGCCGAGATGCAGCATGATTCAGGTCTGGCGCATCTTCGTGACAGGGAGGTCAAGTATGAGGATGCCGAAACGCCAAATGCGGAATTCAAGGCCATGCGGCCGGACACCACTGATCCGCCGGATTATGTCCGGCAGTCATACATACCAGCCGTTCTCGGCAACGCCGATGCCAAGGAATTGGCGGCTGAACTCGACCAGATCAAAAGCGCTACCTACGTCGAGTCGGAAATACGGGTGGCAGGGTGGAATTACGAACCAGGCGATGGGGGTTTGGCATTTAATGATCTGCCTGTCACTGACCGTGAAGTAATGATTGAGGATTACGTGGATTGGGGCAAATACATGGAGCGCGGCCTGACCTTCGAGGATCAGGGCCGCATCATGTACTATGCCGCGCGTGACGTGGCGGAAGCTCGGGCGAATAGTGGTGAATCTGCTCATGCTTCGGATTTCGGGCGGCTGCCCGTTGATCTCGCCCAGGAACCTGAACAACCGTCGCGCATCGAGGCTTTTGGCCGTCTAACCGCTGACGTGGTCGTTGACCCGCAGGACCACGCCAATCGCGTCGGGATGGACGGCTTCGGCGAGGTCAAGGCGGTGCGGGACCGGCTCCCCTCACCCAGCGAAATCGCCCGTGATAAGCGGCCCTACCGGCCGGAGCCATGGCACGATCGCGGCCAGGAAAAGGGCCGGGGGGGACGAGATGAATAGTGACCAGGTGCCGACCGACCACCGGACGCATGAGGCGGCGATTCGCATCGCCCGGCGGTGCCGGTCCGTCATCCAGGTATGCCTTCGGGAAGAGGAATGGGTCGATGCCGACCGCGAATTCTACCGCATTTGCCGTGAGGAGCTGGAACGATGGAAGCGCTTGAAGAACGCCTGAGCCGCATCGAGGCCATGCTTCACCAACTGGTCGAGCGGCAGGCGGTGCGGGATTACTACACGCCCGAAGAATTCGCAAGGATCGTTGGGCGTGAAGCCTTCACGTGCAGGGAATACTGCCGCCTGGGGCGCATCCGGGCTCTGAAGAAGGCCAGTGGACGCGGTAAGCATGCCTCGTGGGTCATCCCCCACGCCGAATTGCTCCGGTTTCAGCGGGAGGGGCTATTGCCGGACCGCCGCCGTCAGCCGAATACGGAAAGCACTGCCTGACTCTTGAACTCCGGCGTCAGGTGGCGGTAGCGCCGCCGCATCTCTTCCGATACATGGCCCAGCATATCGTCGATGATCCGTTGATCGACGCCCGCCGCCGCGAGGCACGACGCGACCGAATGGCGGAGCGTGTGCAGGCCGCGTACCACCTGCCATTTCGATCCGGCCAGCGTCCGCTTGAAATGGTCGTGGCATTCACCGACCGTTAGCGGCTCCGGCCCAGGCGTCTTCTCTCGATTCTTCAGAGACGCCGTGCGGCCCTTAAGCGTCGTCGCCCTCCCCTTGCCGTTCTGATGGCCGGTCGTGCGGCTCCGCTTCTTGCTATGGGCGATCTCGCCGGATTGGCAGAACAGCGCCGGGCCGCCGGGGTGGGCGGCAAGCCAAGCCTGGAGGGCATCCCTGAGCAGCGGCGTCAGCGGTGCCCGGCGGGTCGAGCGTTTGTTCTTCACCCGCTTCTTCTCGCGGATGACGACGCTGCCGCCCGCGAAATCCACGTCCGGCGCCAGCATGCGGATCAGCTCGCTTCGCCTGGCCCCGGTATGCCCGGCCATGCACGCGAGCGGATAAATCCACGGGTGCCTGGCGTGGGTGCGGACATGCTCCAGCAATTCGGCGATCTCGTGCGGCCGGAGATAGAGGGCATCCCACAGATCCTCAATCTCTTCCGGCGTCAGATTGCCTGCCGCCACCTGCCGCTCGATTTCCTCGCGGGTCTGGTACGGCGGCAATTCGTCGCCCTTGGGATAGATCAAGCCCTTGTTCGGGTAATCGCCCGAAAGCAAGCCGGTCTGGACGGCCCAATACCAGGCGGTCCGAAGCGTGGTGATTTCCTTCTTGATCGTCACCGGGGAAATGTCGAGCCCGGCCCGGCGTTCGACGTGCCGCTGCAAGTCGGCCTGGCCCAACCCTTCGAGCGGGAATTTGTCGCCGAGGGTGGCGACCAGGTGGTTGAAGTGGATGCGGTCGGTATAGAGCGTGTTCTTTTCCCGCCCCCTCACCCGCGTTGCCAGGTAACGGTCACGGAGCGTCGCCAGTGTCAGGGTCTTGCGGCTGGCGCTGACGGGGTCGCCGGCGCGGGCGGCTTGCCGTCGTGCTGGACGAATTCGACGATGTCGATGCCGGGGGGCAGCTCGATCAGCCCTTGCTTGAGCCGCATCAGCAGGTACTCGACCTGGGCGGACTTCGCCTCGGCCTCCTGCAGCGAGACCTTGCCGATCATCACGAAGTGCTGCTTGCCGTGGAACCGGAAGATCACCCGGTAGGTGCCGGCACGCTGTTGAAGGCTGGCCATTGGACGACTCCAATGCCACCGCGACGATGTTGCCAAATTGTTGCCAACTGCCCCAGAATCCAAAGAATAAGGGGTTGCGCCATTCGACGCAACCCCTTATGCCGCTTAGTGCCGAAGACAGGAGTTGAACCTGCACCCCCCGTTAGAGGGACTAGGACCTGAACCTAGCGCGTCTGCCAATTCCGCCACTTCGGCGTCGGGTTGCGGTGGCACTTAAGTCGCGTTGCAGGCTGTGAATTGCGGCCCTGGTCACGTCTTTCTCACCACCCTATCCTCATTTTACCCGACCTGGGTTCTCGGGGGCAACAGCAGCCAGGGCTGTTGACTGTTTCATTCAGGGCGGGAACGAGAATCCTTCGTCGATTAGGAGATCGTGCACCACCGCGTTTTCCCCCAGGGAGGCATCGCATGGAACCCCACACCGTCAGCAGTCTTCTCCCCTTTCTGGCCGCCGTCTCCGATCCACGCGGCCGACGCCATCCCCTGAGGGCCATCGTCGGATTGGACTGTTGCGCTATCAATGTGCGGCGCAAGAGTTACGCCGCGATCGCCCCAGGGGGGACTCGACCAAGACATCGCCCTGATGCGCAACTCGACTTCACGCGCAAACCGCCCAATCTCTGCGACATCCGCAAGGTCCTGATCGCCCTGACCCCCGACGCTTTTGAGGATGCTCTGAGACGGTGGGTCGAATCGGTACTGGGCGGGGAGACCTCGACCCGGACGACACCCCTGGAGGCGTTGGCCGTCGACGGCAAGACGGCTCGTGGAAGCTTCGACGGCCTGGACTCAGGGTGGCGCAGAGAAAACCAACGAGCACAAGACGGCCCTCTGATTGCTCCAAGCCCTCCTTCTCAAGGGGCGCCTCGTCATCGGTGATGCCATCTTCTGCCAACGCGATCTGTCCCAGCAGGTCCTGGATGCCGGCGGCCATTATCTGTGGTTTGTCGAAGCGAACCAACCGACGCTGCTCCATGATATCCAGACGGCCTTCGCCGCTCCGGTCGAAGCGGCTTCTTCCCCCGAAACAGCGGCGAATCGGGGATGAGACGCAAGACACAGCCACGGCCCTCGAGAAGGGTCACGGTCGTCGCGAGCGTCGTACCTTGAAGGCGACGACGGCGTTGAACGAATATCGAGCATCTGGATTGGCCCGGTGTCGCTCAAGTCGGCCAGATTGAGAGCGTGGTCGAGCAGGACGGTAACATGTCGCAGGAGCCCCGCTCCTTCATCACCAGCGCCCGCGCGAGTTGGCCGATCCCGGTGTGTTGCTCATGTGGGAAAGAGGCTACTGGTCGATCGAGATCCCCCAGTCAGAAGACCCGTGAGGTGACAACTTGTGCGACGTCGGACGGGCCGGTTACCATCGCAATAAACGCTCTTCTAGCTCTGGACGCGTGGAGCGACCGAGTCTCGAAGGACCACGGAGGCATCCCATGCTCGACGACGATCCCTTCCGCGTTCCCTCCCGCCCTCGGCTTCTCAGCCGATCCAATTGACCGCTATCTGGACCCAACTCCCGGCGGATCGCCGACGGAGGCGCCAGCGCCTCGTCGCCGAACTCCTCGCTCGTCCCCTGACTGCCGGCACGGCATTGCCGATGGAAGGGCGCCATGACCACCAAATCGCGTGAGGCGCAGCCGTCCCCGAAGCTCAAGGCCTATCTCGACAGGGCCGCGGTCGTCTATGCCCGGCGGTCGACGCCTCAACAGGTCCTCGATCGTCAGGAATCCACCGCCCGCCAATATGCCTTGGCCGATGGCGCCGTCGTCCTGAGTTGGTCGAGGTCGCTAGTCCAGGTGATCGACGACGACCTTGGCAAGAGCGGACAGTCGATCGAAGGTCGGCCGGGGTTTCAGTGGTTGCTCGCCGAAATGGCCCTGGATTGGGTCGGACTGATCCTCGGGCTGGAGATGAGCCGGCTGGCGCGGTCCTGTAGGGACTGGCACCACCCGCTCGAACTTTGCGCCCGGTTTCGAGTCCTGCTCGGCGACGCCGAGTCGGTGTGCGACCCGACCGAATACGCGGACCGCCTGGTGCTGGGGTTGACCGGCATGATGAACTAAAAAGATTTATATATTCTCAATTAATATAGGTATCAAGGGAGGTTGAACAAGGCTCGTCGCGGCGACCTGGAGGTCGGAGTGCCGATTGGATATTTCAAGTCGCTTACCCGAGAGGTGACCTTCGACCCAGACGAGCAGGTTCAAAAGGTCGTCCGTCTGATCCTCGATGAATTTGATCGTTAGGGGATAGTTCACGGCCGACTGCGGCATCCGATCTCCGGTGTGATCCGATTACCGCTATGAAGGCGGAACGGAGCGAGCCGTGGGGAACTCCTCTCAGGTCCGAAAACCTCTTCACCAAACTGGGTATCTCCAAGAAGTGAAGAGCCCCGCAACAGAAGCAGAATCTCGACGGCCTCTATGGACGGCGGGTCCCACGTTCCGGCGCCGTGGTCCGGTTCCTGGAAGTGTCCGTCCGGCGCGTCAATCCGGCCGATACGACCACGGAGCGATACTCTATGCCCGGCGCAACGAATCTCGAATCTCGACACCTCGAGGGCCCGTTGCTCTCCGGCCAGTTCGTCCGCGATCTTTTTTGGGTCGAGAACGCCAACTCGGCGAGCGCTGGGTCCCGCTCCGTCTTGCCGTAACCCCGCTCGAACAACAGGCGCTGGGGCGCCAGGCCCGACTGGATGGCCTGGTCGAGGTCGGGCTGTTGATCGACGCGGTCAGGGTGAACGTGTAGCCGATCATCTCTCCCGACGAAGACTCCTCCCAATTGCGTTCGAGTCGCTTCCGACCCTAGTACAGAGAACTCGTCTTTGCCTCCGTTTGACATCCGAGTTGCTCCGGCACGGTTGAAGGAGACGATGACGTGGGCACAACGCTTCAAGTTTCCGATGATGCGGATTGTACATAAGCTCCAAGGCCAAGTCCTCGGCCGACCGTTCCCAGGACCACCGGCGGCTGATCCGCACCTCGGTCCGACGCAGGTCGGAGATCGTCAGGACGACGATGAGCCGATCGTGATAGGTCTCCAGCAGGTGTTCCCACAAGGTCCCATCCGCTACCGCCCCAGCTATCTCGAGCACGACCCAGGGCGGCCCTTGCTCGCTTTCGATCGGCCTGGGCCAGAGATCACTCCGATTGCGGTACCCGAGGTTCGCATCATCGAGAACGATCAGGTTGGCTGCGGTCCGATCCCCAGCCTTTGTATGGGCATCTTTAATATATTTATATTTTTTCCTATCGCGATGACCCTGGGCGACGACTGCTGAGATGTTCCTCCATCTTCCGGAAGCCGACGACGCCGACGCTGGCCTGGATCATCTGCGCCGAGAGGTATTTCAAGCCTCGCTGAGGAGGGATGTGGAGCAGGCCCTCGGCCCCGTCGCGCAGGAATCGGACGGGTCGCCATACCGTCAATCGGATTCCCGCCTTGGTGCAGAGCGGTCCCGCCATCTGGCGAATCTGGCCGAGGCTGAGTTGAGGCAAGGCTTCGGGAAGCCGGTGCAGCAGGTAGTATATGCCTCCGGCCGATCGTACGCTCCACCAACGAGCCAGGCGTTCTGAGAGGTTGCCAGCCCCTTGTCGGACCAAGACCTCGCCGGATGACTCGCCGCCCGCCTCGGCGAACTGGCGAGCCGCGGCGCCGACTCCTTGTCGGACGGCGCCCTTGACTTCCGACCGGACGGCCTCGGCGGCCACCACACCCTCCGGCTGTACGGCCGCCAGGCTCAAGACGTCGGCCACCACGAAGCAGCCGTCCACCAGCGCCCAGGTCATCTCGCCCGACGTCGGGGCGTAACCCCGCCGCAAGATGTTGCCGAGATGGATCACGTCGTACATCGGTAGGAACTGATAGAACTGAATCGTGGAGTCGCTCAACTGGGCCACGCGTTCCAGGCCGTCATCCTTGATGGTGCGAATCACGGCCTGACCGTTCTCCCCGGACAAGAACAGGGCAGTCAGGGCCAGCGACTCCTTGAACGACCGCCGGGTCTTGCCCTGAAGGTAGGAGATGGTCTCGGGCCCGGCATCCGCCTGGGCGATCGGCGGGATGACGGGCTGCGCCGTGGGCCCGAAGTACATCGCGAAAGTCCGGGTCCGAGGCATACTTATCGAGTATCGCCAGGGCCATCGTACCATGCTCGCCGAGGGCACGGGTGGCCTGTCAACGCAAGGTCGCTTCGCCGAAATCATTGAATACGACATCGGCCGCGTCGGGGCCTGCACGCCTCAAGGCGCGCTCCCCCATCTCTCCCTGTTCTACGACCAGCCGCAAGGCGTGGGGACTGCCTCCTACGGATTCCACAAGGCCCGACGCCGCGACGTGCCGCAAATGCCCGGCGACCGTCTCGGGCCGGTGGGTCTGCAAGAGCTCGTCGAGATAGTCGGAGTTGACCCGTGCCAGGATCAGGCCCTGTTCCAGGGGCAGGGCGCTACCCACCGCCTCAAAAACGGGCCCATACAGGCTGACCAGGGCGAAGCCTTCCAGTCCCTGAGACCGGTAGGCCGCGATGGCGATCGGCCCGGAATGATCGAACGTCCGGAGGGCCGATCGCAGATTCGTCGCCCCGTGTTCCAGGCTGACGAAGCTCAGCACCGTCAGGACGTCGGCCAGCGCCGAAGAGTCGTCGGCCATCCGATCGATCAAGGCGGTCACTGCCGGCGGATCGGCCAGGATCAGCGGAAGTGCCGCGGGGTATCGCGAGGCGACCCGCAGTTGGGCCGGGGTCAGGGCGGCGATCTCGGCGATCAGGGTGCCCCGGTCGGTCTCGTCAGCCCGCTTGAGTCCGAAGTATTCGCGCCAGTGCAAGAGGAGGTCGGCGGCCGCCTCCACGCCGATCAGGTCGCCGAGCCTGCGGAATTCGCGCGGGTACTTCTCATAGAGGAAGAGGGCCTCCAGTTCCAGCTTGTCGAGCAGGATCAGCCCGCGTTCGCCGTCCGTCCGATCGATCGCTTCGGCTGTCCTCCCGAACCGTTCTGCCAGCCGCGCGACCATTTCGCGCACCCGGGGCGAAGCCGTGCGATATCGCGCCAGCAATTCCGGCGTCGCGACCGGTTCGGTCCCGGCGCTTCGCGCGATCGCCCGCGCCTCTTTCCAGGATCGCAGCCGATTCCGGGAGAACGACCGGAATGGTCGACTTGGAGGCGAGCTTGATGAAGACGCCCAGGGAAACCAGGAGCACGACCATGGCGAAGGTTCGCTTCATCGACTTGTCCATGCCCCTTTGCGAGGAGATCGATTCGAGGAAACGAGCGTTCCTCGATGTCTGGTGGTGCACCCGGAGACATTCCGCTACCGGATCAGTATCATCCATGCCCTCAATAGGACATCCGGACGAACGGCGTTCTCCACATACCATTCTAATGACGAAATCGGCCGCGACGCGGAGATGTTGGAAAAGAATGCCCGGTCGACTTGGTCCGAGAACCGTTGTTTCCCGCTCGAGCGTGTCCGTGCACACATTCCGCCCATTGCATCCATGCCCGCGCCTTGAACCTTTCCTTCAGGTCGGAGGAATACGATCGACGGTTCCTTATCTTCCCTGGTCCATCCTTCAAGGTTCTCCTACAATGCGACGGCCGTACACCGACATTCATCAGACGCACGCGCGATCGTTTCGTGCCGGACGGGATCGGGACCGCGAGGTCCTGGACTCGGCAAGGAGGAGACTCATGAAACCGTTCCACAAGGAGCAGTTGGGGAAAGTTCGGACCAAGATCGTGGCAACGGTCGGACCGGCGTCGAACGACCCGGCAACCTTGAAGCGGATGGCCGAGGCGGGGGTCGACGTCTTCCGTCTCAACTTCTCGCACGGGACGCACGCGGAGCACACCGTCCGGCTCCAGGCGATCCGGCGGATCTCGGAAGAGATCGGCCTCCCGATGGCGATCTTGCAGGATCTTTGCGGCCCCAAGATCCGTCTGGGCGAGATCCTGGGCGGCTCGGTCACCTGCGACCACGATGCGGTGTTCATCCTGGCAGCCGAGCCGGGCTCCGGCGGGGATCCGCATTACCTGACCTGCACCTACAAGCCGCTGCCGGACGAGCTCGAGGTCGGGCAGGCGGTCTTGTTCGCCGATGGTACGGTCGGGATGGAGGTGATCGCCCGCGAACCGGGCCGGGCGTGGTTGAAAGTGACGCTGCCGGGCCTGATCCGGTCGCACCAGGGGATCAACGTGCCGGGGGGTGCTCTGAGCGTCTCGGCGCTGACGGACAAGGATCTGGCCGACCTGGACTGGACGGCCGCGAACGATGTGGCCTATGTCGGGCTGTCGTTCGTCCGCCGCGCCGAGGACATCATGCAACTGCGCCGCGAGCTGGAATTGCGCGGCACCACCGCGCGGATCGTGGCCAAGATCGAGAAGCGCGAAGCGTTGGCCAACCTGGACGCGATCATCGCCGAGGCCGACGCGGTAATGGTCGCGCGGGGCGACCTGGGTGTCGAGCTGGACGTGACGCGGGTGCCGGCCGTCCAGAAGCGGATCATCGCGGCCTGCCACGCCGCGCGGGTGCCGGTGATCACGGCGACCCAGATGCTCAACAGCATGGAGACGTCGAGCCGGCCCACCCGCGCCGAGGCCAGCGACGTCTTCAATGCCGTCCTCGACGGCACCGACGCGGTGATGCTCTCCGGCGAGACGGCGATCGGCGCGTATCCGATCGAGGCCGTCGCGATCATGAGCCGGATCGCGGCGGAGGCCGAGTCGGTCCTGCTGGCGCGCGCCGGCTCGGGCCCGTCCGGCGACGAGCCGTTCCGCCACGGGACGGGCGTGATCGGCCGCTGGTTCGCACCGGCAGCCACCGCGACGGTCGCGCGGGCCGGCCAGGTCCAGCCGATCACCGAGTGCGTGGTCGAGGCCGCCAGCCTGATCTCCCGCCGGCTCAAGGCCGCGCTGCTGATCATCGCGACCCATACCGGCCGCACGGCGCTGGTGCTCTCGAAGCAACGCAATCCCACCCCCACGCTGGCCTTGGCCTACGATGCCCGGACCGCGCGCGCCATGGCCCTGTTCTGGGGCGTCACCCCTCTGGTCATGCCCGAGTTCGACCACCGCGATCAGCTCCGGGCGTTTGTCGACGACTGGTGTCGTGCGCACGGGCTGATCGCCTCCGGCGACCTGATCGTCGGCATCCGCGGCGCGTTGCCCGGCGACCCCGGCCACAACGAGATCGTCGTCCGAGAGATCCAGTAAGCGTCCAATGCGCAGACACTCACCCCCACCGGGCCTCCCGACACGGGACAGACGGTCGCCCCAGGCCGGTGGACAGGGCGATCCGCCGATGGGGCTTTGCCGGAGTTTGGTTGTTCTGAGAATTCCGATTTTCATGAGAATGAGGGCTGCAACGCCTGATGAAGTTTGTTCCGACGGAATCTCGCCCACTTTCGAGACGCTCGACTGACAGGAGGCCTGGTTCTCCTCTATCTCACGTGACGACGAGTGGAGTTCGGCTGGAGTCTAGGTGGCTGGCTTCGTTTCCAAGTATTCCTGCTGTCCGCAACTCGCTGCCTATTCGATACAATTGATATATTTTTCCCAGATTACCCGGTTTTGGCTTCGTTTTTGTCGAAATCCTCTCCGAAGTCCGCGGCGGTGGCTTCGTTTCATCGTATTGGCGGGCGTCGAGCGCGGCGGCTCGGTTCGTTTTGTCGAATTCGCGGCGGCCGTTTCGCGGCGCCCGACACGCGATACTCGATAACTCCTGATGCCCCATGCCCCACCTCCTCTGTCCGCTTCGCGCACCCCGAACGTCATTGGGAAGTCCCGACATCCTTGATTAATGGACACTTCTGCGGATCTGGCAACTCGGATCAGAAAAAACCCGAGGGGGAGCGCGTCATTCGATTCGGGTCCCGTTACCATTCGCGGCAGTGACACGCTTTGGAGCGGAGACGATGGCGTTCGTTATGGCGCCACACTATGATCTGTCTTTCCGCCGTCCCGCGCTATTGAATGGCCCGGTTCGCCGACGCAGAATGCAGTCTCGCGAGCGGAAGGCGGAAACGATCCGTGTTGTAACACGGATTTTCATGGCAGTTGCTCCTATGCGCCCGCCTGGGACAGGAACCGAACCTGCGAGTGCCTTATCGCCTTGGCCTGGCAAGGCCCGGTCGGCGAGCGGATGCTGATCGCGGTGAATTACGCCGACAACCAGAGTCAGTGCTAGGTCCCGCTCCTCTTCACGGACCTCGGAGGCAAGACCTGGCGCCTGCGTGACCTCTCCGGCCCGGCGACCTATGACCGCGGCGGCCTGGAGACATGGGGCGTGTTCCTGGACACCGAGCCGATGACTGATCACGCCCTTGAGATCTCGTCAACCTGCGAGGTCGGTGTGAGCAGAGGTTGACCCACGGCGCTGCGGCCGATCTCCTCCCGGGGTCATTCCTCCCTTGTTCACAACTTGCACGCTATGATCAAGACTTGGTGAGTAACACGTCCTCCTGCCGATACAGACACTTCGGATGGCGGGCAGAGACCAGATCGTCGCGCTTTCATGCTCCGTCGCTATCGGAAGCCCGGGAGGGGTCGTTCGGGATCGATGGGGTGATTCTAAAGGAGAGGGTGAGATGCCTCGACTCGGATTGGCGCTCTCCGGTGGCGGACTGCGGGCCACCCTATTTCACCTTGGCGTCGTCCGCTTCCTGCGTGATGCGGGCCTGCTCGGCGAGATGACGCACATCGTCTCGGTCTCGGGCGGCAGCATCCTGGGGGCCCACCTCGCGCTGAACTGGGGACGCTACAACGGCTCGGAGGCGGACTTCGAGGCGGCGGCCTCGAAGATCGTCGCCTTCGTCCAGTCCGACGCCCGGAACCAGATCGCCCGGCGTATCCCGTTCCTGGTCCCGCTCCGCCTCCTCCGGCGATTCGCACTCCGCGGGACGAGCCGCACCGTCACGCCGACGGGGCTTCTCGAGAAGCTGTATGCGAAGTACCTCTATGGCGACGCTCGTGTGCATCAGTTCCCGGAAGTTCCGGAGCTGCACCTCCTCACCACGAACATGAGCG
Organism: uncultured Planctomycetota bacterium; assembly: GCA_963845755.1. Classification (GTDB taxonomy): domain Bacteria; phylum Planctomycetota; class Planctomycetia; order Isosphaerales; family Isosphaeraceae; genus CAWJTV01. The sequence goes on along the minus strand of CAWJTV010000025.1, from coordinate 3,516 downwards.
AGGGGGGACTTTGCTCGTTCACGAGGGCGGGCCTGATCATGCAGCATCGGACGAGCGGGAGAACCAAGGTCGAGATCCTCCCGGCCCGGCTGACGCCCGTCGCGCTGGCGGTCACGGCCTCCTCGGCCTTCCCCGGTTTCTTCCCCCCCGCGCTGATCACCGCCGACGATCTCGGCCTCTCCGAGGGCGAGTTCCCATCGCAGACGTTCACCGACGGCGGCGTGTACGACAACCTGGGAGTCCGGGTCTTCGACCTGCTGGAGAACCTCGACCCGTCGCTCGATCAGATCCTCGTGAGCGACGTCGGCAAGCCGTTCAGTATCGTCCGGTCCCATGCGCTGGGCATGATCGGCCGGTCCATGCGGGCCTCGGACATCCTCTGGGATCGCGTCGGGCAGCTCGAGGCAGCAGAAGTTCCAGGACGATCCCCGCTTCCTGTTCGTGGCGGCCCTGGACCAGGTCGACCTCAGGGACGATCCCACGGCGCTCCACCCGGTGATCCAGTCGGAGGTCGCCCACATCCGGACGGACCTCGATCGTTTCTCGCCGCTGGATATCACCGCACTGGTGCAGCACGGCTACTGCGTGGCCCGCAAGCAGTGCCGGACCCGCCCCGACCTCTACGGGTCGAACCTACCATCGACGCCGCCGTGGGACCCGATGAAGGGCTCCGACGCGGCCGGCTCGCAGCACGCCAAGACGGCCCCCAGCGAGGAGGATCTGTCGCGGGATGCTTCTCCGCCCGTAACGGCCCTCGTGACCCGGCAGGCCCAGCAACTCCGCCGCTCGGCCGGCCGTCGCGTCTGGAGCACACTGCTCGATCTCCGCGACTGGCCCACCTACGTCTACATCCCGCTCCTGGTCCTGCTTCTCGGCGTCCTCCCCGTGCAGGTCTACCGCTACCGCCGCCAGGCGAAGACCAATGCCATGATCGTCGACTCGATCACCCACAGCAGCCCGGACTTCCGCAAGATCCTTGAGATCGTGCAACGCAGCACCACTCCCGCCTGGACCCCGCTGCCGGTCCAGGACGTTTCCCAGGCGTCGCCGAAGCTAGACTACCGCGGGTTCGAGTTCGTGAGCGACACCAGCATCGTCGACCTGCGCGACTGGCGATCGAAGACGCGGGACGTGGCCCACTACTACCGGAGGGTCCGCATCCGGAAACGGGCGAACGAGGACCGCATGGTCCTCCAGTACCCTCGCCTCCCCTTCGACCAGATCGACTTTCACGCCGGGCCGGAGAAGCTGAGGCCCGTCGTGCGCCGCGTCCCGCCCGAGGCCGGGGAGGGGAAGACGACCTGGGAACTCGAATTCGACCTGTCGGGCGTGCGGCCCGGGAGTGCCACCGATATCGAGATCGAGGCGATTATCCATGACTTCGAGGCACGCAAGGGCGAACGCGAGAACTGGCTGCGCTACTCGCCGCCCGCCAAGACCGAGCAAGCCTCCGTGTGGGTGCTTTTCCCGGAATCTCGGCCGTACAAGGACTACCGCCTCATCCGCTACGCGACGGCCGACCCCACCCAGCGCCAGGAGATCGAGACGCAGTACACGATCGACCACCCCTACGGCTCGATCATCGCCTGGTCGATCGTCAACGCGGAGGTGGGCTACGTTTACGAGTGCGAGTGGACGACGGAATGAGCCGCCTCGCGCCCTGGTGTCATGTCTTTGGGATGACGGAAGCCACCCGACCATCCCGTTCGCCACTTCGAGAACCCGGTAGCGCCTTGCCTCGTGTGAACCGAGGGGCGAACCGCTGAAACGGGGGACATCCGACGGGTCTCGCGGATGAGCTGTCGGATGTCTCCTCCTCATGCGCGGGCGGAATCGAGACTCACAGCCGGCGCGATCAGAACTCGACCTGGTACTTGAGCGTCATTTTCTTGCGGATCTCCGCCGTCTTTTCCTCGAGCATGGTGACGACCGCGAGCTGGTTCGACTTGAGCACGGCTGTCTCCTGTTGTCGCATCACCGACACGGAGCCGGAAAGGGACGTTCCGCCGTAGAAACCCCCATAGCCGTACCCCTGATTGCCCGCCATCGATGCCTGGCGGTAGCTCGCGTCGAGGCTCGCGTTCTTCGAGAGATTGCGCATGTTGCGGAAGGTCTCGCTTACCCCGGTGCCATAGGCGATGAGCTCCTCGTCGACGTTGAGCACCGGCAGGCGATCGACCTCCAGCGCCGCCTTGTTGACCAGCCTTTGCGCGATCTTCGGCGACATAATGGGATCTTTGAGATCGGTGCGGAGCTGGTCCAAGAGTAGGTTGATGTGTTTGAAATACCTCTTCGACGCTGTGAGCTTCGAGTCCTGGGGCGAGGCGGTGGTGGTGGACCCGGGAGCGGTCCCCCCGGCTTTTGGCTCGGTCTTCTGTAGGTCCAGGGTCTCCGCGGGGATCGGGATCAGGTCGGTCAGCGTCCGCAGCCCCTTGGTGGTCATCCGCCCCTCGAGCGTGATCGCCTTGGCCTCGATGAGGATCCTCCATTCCTTGATCTCGTTGAGCAACATGCCCTGATTCTCGAGCACCTCGAAGATCAGGGCCTTGGCGACATGTTTCATCGGGGCGGGCGACTCGCCGAAATCAAGCCGGAGCTTGCCGTTGAGGCGGTCGGTCGCTTGCATGCTGAGGGTCACGCCTTTCAGCGATGTGAGCACCTTGGTGAGCGCGTCGAGATCGATCTCCTTGCCCGCGAGGCTCTCGGCTTGATGCAGTCGGTCGCGAATCATCCGACTCGTGAACAAGTCCTGGAGGTCAAATGCGACAACCATGTGATTGCCATGCGCGAGCGCGACCGCATTCCGGAGATACTCCGAGACCTGCGGGTCGTTGAGACGCTTGAGCGTCCGCAGCCAGCGTCCCAGGTCCTGCCGGTTGGCCGGGAAGTACACGCCCAGGATGGTGGGCTCGAATAGAACGAAGAAGGCGTCGCGGGGCGAGAAGGCGACCTGCCGGCCTTCCACCGTATCGAGATAGCCCCCTTCCGTCTTGGCCAGGTACGGCAGCGAAAGGTCGCTGGTCGTCTCGATCATCGCGACGTCCCAGACATCCTCGGCATTTGAGACGAAGTTGAGCTTCGCCGCGAGCATGTAGCGCTCCGAGTTGATCGGGAAGTGGAGCGTCCCCGCCTCGGGCGAGTTGCCCTTGTCGCGCCACTTCTCCCTCATGGCGATAGGGCTCATGAGCATCTTTTCCGCGTCGATCATGATGAGCGTATTGGCCGAATCGGGAACTCGCCGGAGCAGCTCATAATAGTTCGCCGAGGCCGACCCCGTCGTCACGACCAACACCACGGCCGAAAGCAACCAACGGTGAGCAAGTCGAAGCCGCGAGTGATGCATCCGAAACTCCTCTCATGCAGTTTTGTGTTTCATCAGGGCTTCCCCGAACCGATACGGAGGAGTCCATCACGAATAGGATCCTTGGAATCAGACACGACGCCAGTGGGCAGGTGCTCTCGTACGATTTGAACCTCGTTCCGGCCGCCGAACACGCATGCGTATCCTCAACGCAC
>CAWJTV010000024.1:0-221351 GCA_963845755.1 uncultured Planctomycetota bacterium | reverse complement strand
GAATAGCACAATTTATTCGTTATGTCCCCTTTCCCCCCCCCCTTTCCCCCCCCTGTCCCCTTTCCCCCCCCTACGCAACAATCTCGGCTTGTGGGAAACCTGCAAGGTGGCGGTGGCAAAGAATGTGAAAGGGTTTCACTTCTTTGCAGCCAAGGACCGGGAAATGGCGAAGACGGCCGACTTCGGTCTCATGATCTGGGACGGCAAGAGCGCCGGGACGGCTCTCAACGTACTGCGGTTGGTGCGTGCCGGGAAGAAAGCCGTGCTGATGAAGGTCCCGGCCGAACAGGCTGTCACCTTCAAGACATCACAGGATTGGAATGCCTTTCTCTCCCAGTGCGATCGCGAGCTTGTCGAAGATTTGCGCGCGCGAGCGACACCGGAGGAATGGCTGCCCGTCGAGCCGACGCAATCCCACTTTCTGGAGGCGTTGGAATCGCCGCTCGTCGAAGCCAAACCCTCGTCGTTCCCCTCCAAGACCGATGAGGAACTCACCGCCGAGATCAATGACGCTCTGGCCTCCGGCGACCTGGCGACCGTGGTCGAGGCGCTGGGCTGCATCGCCAAGGCACGTGGGATGAGCCAGGTGGCCAAGGAGGCTGGGTTGGCCCGCGAAAGCCTCTATCGCTCGCTGAACAGTGGCGGCAACCCGGAATTCTCGACCGTGATGAAGGTGATGTCGTCCGTGGGACTGCGGTTGTCTGTCAGTAAGGCCGTCGGGCGGTGAAGTATGATTATCAATAATTTTAATTTTTCCGATTGAAGCGACACCAATCTGCCACCTGGAGATAGAGGAACGCCATGAAAGGTCTCCACATCCCTATCGTCGGGCTCATGTCTCTGGTACTGGTCCTTGCGGTGGGATTCGCCGCGTTCCGCTCCGGCTCCGAAACGTGGTTTCGATCGCTCTACACAGCGACCATCGGGATCTTACTTGTATCCGCATTGGCAGCTAGATTCTCCCGAGGGACGCTCTCGGCATTTTGGTTTGGATTTGCAGTTGTCGGCTGGTCTTACCTGTTCCTGGGCCTTGGATTGCGGCCCGAATCAGGCAAGAACACCTATGACGAGCTGGATGAACAAGTTGCCGTTAATCACTTCTTGGCAACGACAACACTTATAAAAAAAGCGGCGCTATCTTATAAAAGCTATTTGAAAATTGAGGATGTTGGGATTTATGGTTACGAACTAGCCATAGGTCATCTGATCGCGACTCTGATCCTGGCCGCCGTCGGCGGCTCAATCGCTTGCGTCATTCACGATTGCCGCCGGCCCAGAACTCGTGGCCAGGCACCAGGTGAGGTATCTCACCGTCGCGTCGTTACCCGCGGCAAAATCATCTGGTCTCTGGCATTATTGAGCGTTCTCATCCCAGCCTCAATTCCGATTTTCGCGTTGCAGAACAGCTCATATTTCCCAGACATGAATTTTAATAAAGACAAAACAATCGACGCGTTCCTGAGCGATGAATACGGCAGGCACCTGGAAGCGATGAAAGAGCCGTCTTTGTGGCACCTCTCCCCCAAGGACAAAAAGATTGAAGTCTACCGATTCCTTTGCCTGCACCCCGATCGGCACCCTTTTTGCGTCCGTGTTGAGAACGATGGCCATTCCGTGAAACTGAGGTTCGTCGTCCTCGACGGGGTATGGGTGGATAACCCCGGATTGATCGCGATCGATAGGTCAATAGACATAACTATGCCACAATGGAACGAGCTGGTGCATCGCACGCGACAAGCCGGGCTGTGGACTTTGGACAGCCACGACAAAGACACCGTGGAGCTTATCGATAACAACAGAGTGCTCGTAGAAGCCTTGAAAGACGGACGCTACCACGCTGTCGCAAGATGGACCGGCTATCTTGAGCGAATCCCATGTCAGACAATGTGCGAATACATGTTTGATATTGCAAACTGTTTCTCTCGGCAGTCTGTCTTCAAGAGTCTTACCATCGGCGATTACGAGGAATAGGGCGAAAAGAGGGACGGGGCGAGAAGGGGGACGGGGCGGAATGCCACGAAGTTAGTGCACAAATCCTGCCTTCTAAACAAGTTGTAGCATCTTGAGCAAAGGAGGGGCTCCGGGCAATCTGGTGGTAGGTCCCAGCCACCCTGACCCCGAAGGAGCCCTCCCGTGCCGGTACGGATTGTCACCATCTTGGGCCGTCTCAAGCAAGACCTCGCCGACGGGCTTTCTCGCGAGGCCATCGAGCAGGCATGCAAGCAGGAGAAATACTCGTGGCGCCAGCGGATGCTCGATCCGGTCACGACCGTCTATCTGTTTATCCTCCAGATCCTTCACGGCAACACCGCCTGTTCGCACGTGGTCCACTTCGGCCGATGGAACTTCACCGATGCCGCCTACTGTGCCGCGCGGAAGCGGCTCCCCCTGGCGGTCCTCCGCCGCCTTGCTGCGCGGATCGCCGCGAGTGTCCGGACGGCGACGACGGCCCAATCGACCTGGCACGGCCACCGGGTCTGGCTCCTCGACGGGTCGAGCTTCTCGATGCCCGACACCCGCGAGCTGCAGGAGGCATTCGGCCAGCCCAGCGGCCAGCGGCGGGGATGCGGCTTCCCGGTCGCCAAGTTTCTGGCACTCTTCGACCTGGCCACCGGCATGCTCCTGCGGGTCGAGCCGGCGCCGCTCCGCTCGCACGAGATGGCGCGATGCGCCGTGGCCACCTCCGCTCTGAACCCCGGCGACATCGCGCTGGGTGACCGCGCCTTTTGCTCATACGCTCACCTGGCCATCCTCCTGAACCGCAAGCAGCACGGGGTCTTCCGCGCGCATCAGCGCCAGATCATCGACTTCACTCCGGGTCGGCCGCAGGCGGTGCGGGGCAAGGGGAAGAAGCCGCACGAGGCAAAGATCCGTCCGCATTCGCGGTGGGTGCTCTCGCAGGGCGAATCCGATCAAGTAGTCATCTGGTCCAAGCCCAAGTCTGATCCGAGATGGATCACCAAGGATGAGTATGCGTCACTGCAAGAAGAGATCGCGGTGCGTGAGCTGCGATATAAGGTCTCGACGCCGGGATACCGTGTCGGCGAGGTGACGCTGGTGACGACGCTCCTGGACGCGTCGGTGTACCCGGCGGAGGCGCTGGCGGATCTGTACTTCCGGCGATGGCAGGTGGAAGTTTATCTGAGAGACTTGAAGATCACGTTGAAGATGGATGTGCTGAAGTGCAAGACAGTGGATGGCGTGTTGAAGGAGCTGGCGGTCTTCGCCCTGGTGTACAACCTGGTGCGATCGGTGGCGTGCCAGGCGGCGCAGGCTCAGGGCGTGGCTGCGGACCGGGTGAGCGTGACCGACGCAGTGCGATGGCTGGTGGGCGCCGAAGGGGACGAGGATCTGTCGGTGATCTTGACCGTCCCCAAGCGGAAGGGTCGATTCGAGCCGCGCGTCAAGAAGCGCCGCCCGAAACAGTACGATCTGATGACCAAACCCCGCAGAGAACTACGTAAAGAGCTTCTGGACAACAAGGTTGCAGCTTAAATTCGCGGCATTCGGGACGGGGCGCATTAACGACTCTGCCGTCGCAGGTACACCCCTGGGACGCAGGTTAAGTTCCAGCCCCGCCACTTCGCCGTCTCCCGCGCCCGTGTTTCGCTCTTGATATGGAGGGCCCCGTGCCCCCGAGTGACGCTGGGGTGAGAGGTCGCGAGCCGACGGCGGCTCGTCAGCTCGGCCAACCCACGCCTCGAGGTGTACCCGAGTTTCGCCTTGCCCAAGGAAGGAATCGCCTTGAAGCCAGCCGGGTGGGCTCGACCTGCTCCAGGATGTCGTGGGGGCCCGCTGGTGGCAGGGCGATCCTCTTCCGACTAAACTGGGCGGTAGCCTCGATAACGCCCCCAGAAGGAAGCCGTTTGCCGCCCCACACGGAGACCATCATGATCGAAATCCCCGTCGATCAACCGCTCAACAAGGGATTGGAACAGGGGCTGTTGTTCGGGACGCCGCCGGTTGACGAGCCGCCGGCATTCACCGTGCGGGTCGGTGATGCCTCGCTCGCTCTGCGCGTGCGGTCGCTGTTCGAGCGATTCGGCAAGCCCGCCGCGCACAGCCGGGAAATCCTGGAACGCGGGTTCGAGCTCTGGCTGATCCCTTATCGGTTTTCGATCCTCCGCCTCAGGGGACACGCGGATGCCTCATCCCTGGGGATCGAGGCCGATTACTCGGACAACCCGGGAACCTGCATGGTTGTCTCGTTATTTCCGTCCTCCCAGTTCATCGATCGTGCGGATTCGATGGTCCACGGCACGCTGTCCGCCACAGGCGAGGTTGACGCGATCGAGGGCAACCTATCCTCGGATGCCGCTCGGATGGAATTCGAGGGCCTGAGCCTGTTCGCCCCTCGCGACGCGGACGCCAGGCTCCAGCTCGGCGCCGCCGTCGCCACGCCGAACGTCTCCGCCGTCGGCATCGGTTCATCGCGGTGTGAGTGGCGATTCGACCGGCACAACGAACCGCTCTTCGGCCGCGATCTCGTGACCTGGGCCGTCGTGATGCTCCCGAGAGAGCAGGCGGAGATTTCGTGTCGCTTGCGTTGTCACGTCATCACGAAGAATCCATTCGCTCTGAGTCGATACGAGAGCGAGCCGTTCCAGGTCCGGTGCCGGCTCGGTGAGGCTGTCGGAGAACCGGGCCCACCGTCCCCTGAGACCGGGTCGAGCGGATCGAGCCCGGCGTCTGCCGCCGCTGTACCGGACTTGTGGCGATCCCTCGTGCGTGTCGTCGGCATCTCCACGGTCGACGCCGAGCGGATGGTCGAGGCCGCCGTCCCATCCTGGGATCCCGGCCGGACGGTTCGGCTCCACGAGTCGATCTTGCCCGACGAGATCCAGCTCCAACTGCTGCCGGGTGTCCGGCTCCTGGCCGACGTCAGCCTCGGCGAGACCGACCCCGAGAAGCTGATTTTCCGCGATTTCCGGCTCACGCCGCAGCCCGCCTAGGAGGATGGCCTTGGCAGAGCTGTCGATCCTGGATGTCGGCCACGGGAATCGCGCCGTCCTCTTCGAGACCAGTAGTGTTAGCGTCTTCGATGCCCCCACGTGACATCGGCCGTCAGGGGCGTGTCGTCGAGCGTGGCCTTGATGAATGCCGGGCGGGCTGGCCGGTGGGTCCGTCAGGCCGGACCCAGGAACGCGGCCGGGTTCACTCCGAAGTACCTCGCGAGCACCTCGATGTGTTCCCGGGTCAGGTCCCGTTTGCCGTGCAGGACGAGCGAGAGGACGGTCTTGCTGATCCCTGTGCCGCGCACCACGTCGGCCTGGCTGACCCCCTTTTCGTCCATGAGGGACCGCAGCATCTCGGCATCGCTCACGTGGGGCATCTCCACGTGCTCGTCCTCGTACTTCTCCACGAGGTCGCCCAGCACGTCGAGGTAATCGCTCTCGGTGGAAGACAGGTCGTCCAAGCCGGTCAGCTCGTCGATGATCGCGGCGGCGGCATCCAGTTCGGCCTCAGTGCGGATCGGCCGCAACGGGTATCGCCGGATCAAGGTGAGATAAGCCGGATCGGCTTCACCCGAGGCGGTGGACTTCGTGCGCCGGGGTTTCGTCGCAGGTTTGCCACAGCTATTGGAGTCGCGTTCCTGGCCTTTCGGCTTGGTCTTGCTCGTAGTCTTGGTCTTCGTCGCCATCGCATCACCCTTTGCTGGAACCTCAGTCATCCTTCCATTTGTCTTGATCGTACTCGCCATGAGTCAGAACGGCACGGATATAGATCTTGAACCGGTCATAGTGAATCACCGTGATGAGCCGGTAATCGTTCTTCTTGATGTTGAAGACAGTGAACTTGTCCACGGGGTCGGCATGCGGGAAGTCGGCTCGTGTCTCGTGGATGTCATTCCACCTAGCTTTCTTGGCCACACGGTACCAGCGCATCAGCGACGGAAGGGCGTCCGGGTGTTTCTCTCCTGCCGACACCAGGCGCTTCTTCGAGATGATGTGCACGGCAACCCCCGGAGCCCATCGGGCAAGGATAGCCACAGTATCGTTTTCAGAATGAAAACAGTCAAGACCTGGGCCGGGGCCTTGAATGGGTTGAGCCGCACCGAGGACCAGTCCGGGTACCGGGCGACGATCTCTAGCGACCCCCCCAACGCCTTCGCATGGAATTCCCGATAGAATCGGCTGGGCGGAACGACCTGATGGCTACCGTCGAGTTGGTGGCGCGGGCGACTGTCGGCCGATCCTCCTTCGAATATTCTTGAGAAAGGCGAATCGGGTCGACAGACATTCGGTGCCCCGTCCAAACGGTGGAAACCAGCATGGCCACGGTCCCCTCGACGGCGGCCTCCCTGCGATCGTTCGATGATCGCGGCAGGGCCGTCCAGCTCACCGACGAAGAGATCCGTCGGCAGAACGCACTCGCCCTGGTGGCACTCGACGCCATCGAGAGAATCGGCGACGATGTCGAGCAGCGCGAGACCCTCGACTATCTCATGCGCGTCGTCGATGAAGACCGGCTGTCCGACCGGCCGCGGTTCGGCTCATGAGGCTGATCATCCTCGACACAGGAACCCTGGGACTGTTGACGGCCATCCCGTAGTAAACGGACAGAAAGCAACGCTAAGCCGCCCCGCTACCTTCCAGGTTGTTCGGAACCAGCGGTTTTCTCAGTGTTTTGGCGGGATCGGCCACGGCCGGGCCTTCGTCCCGAAACTCACAGCTCTCGCTCAGTTTCGAGGCTTTGATTTCGGGATGGGAAACGGGATGGGTTTGGAGGCTTTTCCCGCAAGATTCGGGCTGTTTTCGAGAGCGTCCCGAAAACGACCCGATTCGGAACGGACGCCCTTAGCGTTGTTTTTGGTCCACCTGCTACAGGAAGGCCGTGTCGTGCCGCGAAATTGATCGCGTTTATTGAATACCCTCAGGGCGAGTTCTTGCAAGACATCGACCGCCTCAAAGCCGCGGCGGTGCATCTGATCCCTGTAACGGTCCCAGACCTTCATCAATGCGGGTGGCATCTCTTGAATTCCTCGTCGAGATCGTCCCAATTGATTTCGTCCACGTGTCGCTCTCCGGATCAAGAGGTCACTGGTGTTATAATCCGTGAGGCCCTTCCCGCGCCGCAACTGGGTCTGTCGATGAGGTCTGGCCTTCGTCGCAGGGAACGGGAAGCCGTGTGATCCCGTCTGGGAGTCGGGGCCACTCGCGTCAACAGACCAGCAGCAACTCACCTTTCAGTCCGTCGTACACGAACTGGCAGTGCGCGAGCATGTCGCGGCCGATCAGCGCCAAGACGCCGGGGTCGGCGGGAACGACGGCGGCCGATTCGAGCTCGATCCAGGGACCTCTCGTCGGCGAAACCAGGGCCCCGCCGAACGCGAGACGCACATCGTGGAGGTCAACCCGTCGCGCGGCGGCGCTGGGACCCGGTCGGCGGATCCGGATCGTCCCCGAAGGAGGCGAGGCGATCAGGGCCAAGGCATTGGGATGGATCGCAGTTCGGTCCGCTCCGGTGTCGATGAGTGCGCGGATGGTCTGGGGAGGCGGGACCACCAACCCTCGCGCGATCGACGCATGGGCCATCGCTCGAGCCATCCAGATTCCCAGGTCGATCACGGGCCCATCGACTCCGATCGGGACGCGGCTGAGTGGCATCAGATGACCGCGTTGGGGATATGGTAGACCGGCTCGGAGGGCGAGACCTGCTTCACGAAGAGCGGCCCGATCCCGAATCGCGCGTACCCTGCGGTGAGGGCTTCGTCTCGGGACCCGTAAAACCCGTGGACCTGGTCGCCCTTGATCAGGACGTATTCCCCCTCATGATCTGAGAGCCACCGGGATAGGTTCGCCTCATAGACGGCTTGTTCCCGGTTCAAGGACGCCTGCGCGCCCCCCGATTCGTACGAGGTTTGGCCTTCTCGACCATAGGAAGCCCTCCCACGGGATTCTGCTCTGCGGGCAACGCAACGACGGAATTCAGTGTAACAGAACTCGCGACACAACGTAACGATGATGAGGGATGGGACTCGACGTGTCATCGGTCAGGGCGGGATGGTTTCCCGGGCACTTCGCCGTCCGCCGCCGCCCACAGGTCGGCTGCCAGCAGCATGGCGTCGGTCGTAAGGGGCGCGTAGTCGAGCGTGGCCTTGACCTGGTCGAGACGCCGGACGCCCGCCGTTGCCCGGATGTGGATCAGCTTCCTCCGTACCTCATAGTCGGCGATCTCCGGGACGAAGACCCGGACCCCAGCCGCTGCCAGATCTTTCACCCACTGACGGCACCGGTCGGGTTTCGATCTTCCTCGCGGGTTAGTCAGAAGGCCGAGGGGCCGGAGTCGAGGAACACGAGCCTCATGGTCGGAACCGCTTGCGGGCGGACAAGGGCTCCTCATCGATGGCCTCCATCAGCGCGTCCAGGGTCTGCCGTTGCTCCTCTTCGTCGCCCATATCGTCGAGAGCGTCCAGGCCCCTGGCGATCTCCGCAGCCCGTGCGCGAATCTCCTCGTCGGTCATCGGGAGGGCCCGGCCGGTGGCGTTGACCGAGTGACCAGGTGAAACTGTCCGGAGTGTGATGGCCATGGTCGGGGCCCCCTGAATCCTGTGGCGATCGTCAGACCGAACGCCGGTCCTGGGCGCGAAGCCCGAAGAATCATCAAGGCGGCGGGCAGTAGGACGGACTCCGCCGCGGTGCGACATTGCTCCATGCAGTCGGGCGCGGTTCCACAGATTCCACGATACGCGGATTTACGCGGCCGGGAAATTCCGTGATCTCCTCACGATTGCAGGAAGAGGTCGCTGAGGGTTTGGAACAAGCGAGAAGGGAACTTGGCCTCCCTTTGATGAGACCCTCGACAAGCAGGAGGGCGTCGCACTTGCATCGGCGTATTCAGGAGCAAGGCGTGGACCAGGTGAGTCTCACGGCGATTGCGCCCCCGGGGCGCGGATATGGCCGTCGGCGAAGTCGAGAAACGCCTTCCAGTCGGCCGGGACCGCCATTCATGATCACTAGACGTATTGATGTTATCATAAAAGAATTCCCGGGAGAGCGTGGTGTCGATCGAACCACCCCGGAGCCGCTCTCGGAGGTCACCTCGACCATCATTCCCGACCTGGGAAGGTCGGTCGGGATGCGGCCTCGGCGGAACGCCGGATGTGCTCGAGCACCGTCCGATGAATCCGGTGGATGATCGGATCGGACCAGAGCCGCCAGTAGGCGGACGGCCACATGTGATTTCGATACCAGGTGGTCCCTTCCAACAGGGTCCGGCCTCCGGACATTCTGGTCAGGCGGAACTCGCCCCGATGCGCGACGAGGGCGTGGTCGAGGTGCGGGGGATGGATCTCGGCGAATGGGTTCCACTCTCGCATCGGCGGCGGGTTGCTCGTGACCGCGAAGCGGAGCAGCCGCGGCTCGTCCCAGACCTCGATCGGCTCGATGAAGGGGCCGGTGGAGAACTCGCAGCGCCGCACGGCCCCGACGCCGTGACCCTGGATTTCCGCCCGCAGCGGGTACGCCAGTCCCGTGCGGAAGACCCAATCGCGGGGAGCCGGCAGCGGATCGAAGCGGATAACGTGCTCCCAGACCCGCTCCGCCGGTGCGTCGACTTCCACGGCGGTGCTCACTTCGAACAGGGGCGCGTCGGGATGGGTCGCCGATTCGGCCCCGATCATCGCCGGCAAGCTCGCGATCAGGATCACCACAACCCGGGATGCCTCGGCCGATTCCAGGGGACGCGCCTGGATCAGGTAACCGACGGCCGATCCCAGGAGCACGACCGGAATCGCCAAGGGCAGGGCCATGACCAGGCAGATGATCCCTTCGTAAGCCCAGAGGAGTAACAGGCCGTAGGCGACTCCCAACCAGGTCATCCCGAGTCCCAGACACTCCCCGAAGCGGCGGGGCTTGCGGTATCCGTAGAGGATCACCGAGATCATGGGCAGGGCGAACGGGAGCCCGACGAAGAGGCCCCAGCCGTAATTCCGCAAGACGCTCACGCTCAAGACCGTGAACAACATCGCAAAGGGAAGCGGCAAGAGGATCGCGGCAAGGGCGCTCATCGTCCGGCCCTCGGGCATCGCCCGGTCGAGCGGACCGAGCTTCTTGGGCGGCCCGATCGGCCCCCATTCGTCGTCGATCGGCGCCGCGAACTCCTTCGATGGCCGAGCCGGCAGCGCGCTGAGGAGGAGATAGAAGAGCAGGTTTAACGGCAAGGGGGCGAAAAACAGCACGACGGCATAGAGAGGAAGGCCGGCGGACTTCAGGCGCCGGACCGTCAGCGCGACGCCACAGGTGAGGAACGGCAATGACACGAAGAGCATCGTGCGGAAGAACCAACGGTCCGCCAGGGACATCGAGAACAAGCCAGCCACCTGGCTCGGCACGGCATAATCGAACGGCGTCCATGTCCTGCCGAATAGCCGGGTCGCGACCACGTAGTCGACGCTCATCTTGAGCAGGCTCAACGAAACGCCCAGGACGAAATAGGGCCGGCGATCGATCGTGCCATCGAGACGCCATAGATCGGAAATATGGATCTTCATGCCACGATCTCCTGGATTCCGCCCGAGCGCCGCAGGTAAACGCCGAATGCCCTCACGATGGGAACCTTCGCGCATCCCGCGGCGAAATCTCCGCCCCGCTCTCGAAGTAGAACCGCAACGATGCCGCTGTATTAACCGCACGGCCGTCGGATTCTGAATGAGCGGGGTGCGGGGCGCCCGAGTCCCGGGGTTTCACCCCGGGCTGGGCCCCTGCGGCCCTTCAAGCCGCCGGAGATGCCACCGCGCACGCGCCGATACGATCCCGACGTCAAGATGTTCAAGGTCGGTCGGTCTTGGCAAATGGTTGGGCCGGGAAGATCAAGTCCATCATGAGGAGCTGGAAGTCGCGGCGCGACCGGATCGGCTTGAGGTCGGGGTCGCCTGTGCGAATCCAGGAAAGATTCGAGTAGCCGGCGTCGAAGGCGCGGCGCACGCCGACAACGGCCCGTTCGGCCTCGGCCCCGCCCTCGGCGGTGGTCATTCCCGAGCCGGGTTCCGAAGCTTCGCCGGAGATCAACGAACGACAGCACGCCATGTCGTAAATGTCGGTCGGTGTTGGTGTCTCCAGGCGTTCCAGTTCGGCGAGGGATTGGCGGTAATGGGCGATCGCGTCGGCCGTGCGGCCGGCAACCTGTAGCACGGTTCCTACGCGTCGAATACCGTCGGCAAGTTGGCTCCGGTACCTGGGCGCGGCGGGATGAGCCTCGATCAGCCTGGCGATAGTCGCCCGCTTCCGCTCGTATTTCGCCGTTGCCTCCGCGAGGTCGCCGGTGCCGAGCGCGAAGTCACCGCAGACTTGGTAAACGTAGGCCAGTTCCTCGAGGATTCCCGGGCTGGCAGCGTGTGATTCGTCTGTTTTCTCTCCGATCACTCGGCCCCGTTCGTACGATGCCCGCGCATTGGTTGGTCGCCCAAGCTTTTCATGGAGCGAGCCGATCACGCGGTGGAGGCCGATCCGTTGCTCGATGTGTCGGGTCAACGTGGGGTTCAGCTTCGACAGCCGTTCCCGTGCCGCCAGCGCCCGTTCGTATGCCTCCATCGCCTCGGCATGCCGATTGGCGCTCGTCAGGCGAATTCCGATCAGGGTGTCGATCCACGCGAGGTCGGCTTGTAAGATCAAGTTCGTCGGATTGGCTTCGCCCACCGTCCCGAGCAGCTTGCGAACCCGTTCGAGTGTCGGGGTCACCACGGCGTTCGAGCCGTCGTCGGGCAAGTTGTTCGTCCAGTTGCCCAGGGTCCGCGCCAGCTCGTGGGCGGATCTGGGGTCGGTCGGATTGGCCACGACCAGCGCCTCGCTGAGTTCGCGCGCCCGGTCGAACGCGGCGCTCGCCTCCCGATTGCGGCCGGCGTTGCGCAGGCTGAGTCCGAGGCTATCGCAAATCGATGCAAGCTCCATTCGGAAGCGCTCGACCGAGGGATTCGCCGCGACCAGCGCCTCCATAATGGCCCGCGCCCGTTCGTAGGCTCCCAGTTGCTCGTGAGAGCGATCCGTTCCGTCCACGATCGATCCATAATAATGCTCGGCGTTGGCGAGCTCGCTTTGGATTCTGTCGTCGGCCAAGCCAGCTTCTACCAGCGATCGGAGGGTCGTTCGAGCACGTTCGACGGCTGCCAGTCCCTCGGCGGGTCGAGCGGACGATGACAGCAGGGAACCGATGACGACAGAACTCCTGCCAACCTCGTATCGCGGCTCCGGATCATCAGGCGCTTCGCGCATCACCTCCTCGAACAGGCCAAGTGCGCGCTGATGGACCGCCAGCGCTTCCTCGCGTGAGCCGATCAAATTCGTCAGTTCACCGACGTCGTGATAGGCACGACCCAGGGCCAGGCGTGACTCCCGGTCCTTGTGGCCCTCGAGTAACCCTTCGAGTCTCTGGTAGAACTCGCGGGCCCCACGCAAGAGCTTGGTGCGTAACGTCTCGAACTCCTTCTGCTTCAAGAGCAGGTCTTCGCTGACGCCGGTGTAGAACGTCCGGATCGCCTCCTGGGCCAGCGCGAAGCGGGCTCGCTCCCGCTCGTTGGCCGCCTTCAGGTCGGCGTTGGCCTTGACCTCACGCTGGTTGGAGATTTCGAGGCGTGTGTTGGCGACCGTGAGCGCGGCGTTCGCCCGGGCCTGGACCGCCAGCACGGCCGTCAGGCCGACAATCGCCATCAACACGGCCGCGGCCGCCGCGGTGACCGCCGTGCGATTCCGGCGCGCCCACCGCCGCGCCCGCCGCCCGAACGGCTCACGCCAGGCGGTCACCGGCTCGTCGGCCGCCCAACGCTCGACATCGTCGGCCAGTGCTCGGGCCGTCGCATAGCGGTCGTCCGGTTTCAACGCCATCGCCTTCAAGCAGACCGCCTCCAGCGCTCGATCGATCGCCGGGTCGATCTGTCGAGGCGGCGGAAAGTCTCCCTTGCCGACGGCCCGCAAGACGGCACCGAGATCGTCGCCCTCGAACGGAGGCTTGCCCGTCAGGAGGCAGTAGAGCGTTGCCCCAAGGCTGTAGATGTCCGACCTCGGTCCGAGCCGGTCGAGGTCACCGGCGGCCTGCTCGGGGCTCATATAAGCCGGAGTCCCCATCGCTGAGCCCGGAAGCGTCTCGGCCGTGCCGCTGGCCGAGTTCGGCATCAGCGTCCGTTCGTCGGGTGCCGCACGGGGCTCCGCCTTACCCAATGGCTTGGCCAGGCCCCAATCGACGACCAGCGTCTCACCGTGCTTGCCGACAATCACATTGGCCGGCTTGATGTCGCGGTGCAGGACGCCCCGCGTGTGGGCGTAGTCGATCGCGTTGCAGACGTTGACAAATCGCCGCAACAGTTTCCACAGCGTCAACGAACGGCGGCCGGGGTCGTTCTTGAGAGTCTCGTCGGCGTGGAACGCGGCGATCGTCTCCTTGAGGCTGTCGCCCCGGACGAACCGCATGGCATAGTACGGCCGGCCGTCGCCGTAGTTCCCGAGACCGTAGACCGGCACGATTCCGGGGTGTTCCAACCCGCCGGTGATCTCGGCCTCGAGTACGAAACGCGTGCGGCTGTTGGGGTCATCCGCGTGGCGTTCGAGGATCTGCTTGAGCGCCACCTCGCGGTTGAGCTCGGCGTCGAGCGCCACGAAGACCGCGCCCAGGCCGCCTTGAGCGTAGGGCCGGAGGACGCGGAACCGCTGGGCATCACTGGTCGCAGTCCCAGCGGCGTAGGTACTGGTTCGTTCGGCAGCGTCGTTTTCGGTCGCGCCCGAGCCGCTGGCGGCGTGGCCGAACGTGGCCTCGATGTCCGGATCGCCGATCTTCGCGAGGCTTGCGCGGATGGAAGTGCCAGGGCTCAGTGCGGCGAGGCTCTTCTCGGGGTCGTCGCCGTGGCGACCCACGTGCTTGACGGCAAGCCCCTCGAGCAAGTCTCGTTCGCCGACGTCGATCGCCCCCTGAGCGGCCAGGATATCGGCGATCCGACGCGACTTGTCGCGCGTCCAGGCGCGAAAGGCGAGAATCAACACATCCTGGTTGACCATCCCGTTTTGCAGGGCGAGCAGCCCAACGAGCAGGTCACGGTTCGTGGCATCGCGGTTGTCCATGAGCATCCTCCGACTCGTGCCGTCCACCTGCGGAAGCGAGTCTTGTTCTACCTGAAAGGTCCAGACCTGCGGCGGAGTCGGATCGGATCAATCAGTCATTATACCGGTGCTCCGGTCGGCTCTGGCACGGAAAGCCCCGCGAGCCTCTCGATTCTCAGGAACATCTCCGGTATCGAAGTGCGTTTGTTGACGCAGAGGACTCTCAACAGGGTCCGCGCGTAAAGCACAGGCTTGCAACCGACGCCCAGGACAGGACGACTTCCTCGTCGCAGCACCGCCCCCGCTCGCGGCCGGCCTGTCGGCTCGCTCACCATACCAGCGGGGTGCCGCTGTTGGCAACCCGGCACTTCGCGCCGCCGCTCACGGGTCGGCCGCGGGCGGCATGAAAGTGGACAGGGCAGGTCTCACGGCGATTTCGCCCCCGGGGCGCGGAGATGACGATCGGCGAAGTCGAGAAACGCCTTCCAGTCGGCCGGGACCGCCATGTGACCACCGCTGTGATAATGGAAGGCCAGATCGCCCCCTGTGACCGGTGTGTCGAGCGGCGGCAGCTCGGTGACGCCCAGATCCTTGAGTCCGAGCAGTCGGTACACCGGCCCTGCTGCCGCCATGGCCAGGAATTCTCCCTTGGGGTCGCTCCACTGATCGGTCAGACCGCCGTTCACGTAAACCGGGCGTGGCGCGCACAGGGCGATCAGCATGTGCTGATCTACGGGCAGATCGTTCCACTTGCCTGCCCACTTCTGGAGGTTGCCGGCAAACTGCCAGGGGAAGTTCTGCGCCATGTCGTCGAGGGTCTCCCCCCAGTCGCGGCGGATCAAAGCCGCGCCCATCTCGCCGGAAACCACCGAGAACACGGCCGCCACGCGCTCGTCCTGCGCCGGCCCAGAGGACCGTCTTCCCGAGCCGCGAGACGCCCGTGATCGTGATCTGCTTCGGGTTGACCGCTCTGTCGGTTTCGAGGTAGTCGATCGACCGGCTGATGCCCCAGGCCCATGCACTGATCGTCCCCCATTCATCCGGCGCGGGACGCGACTGGTCTGGCTTCAGCGTGAGCCCAATGACCCCCTCCGTCCAGCGGTCGGCACGGTCGGGCTGAATGTCGGTGTAGTTCAGAGTGGTGTATCCCCAGCCGCGGCTCAGGACCTCGCCGATGGCATCGAATCCCCGGGCGCCGCCGCCAGGAGCGAGTGCCGGCTTCGCTGCGACTTTGCCTCTCTTGGGAGCAGCGGCCTTGCCCGCAACCTGGCCACCTCCGCCCCCCCCAAAGCCAAAGCTGATGCTCAAGAGCATCGGAACCGGTCCGTTTGCCCTGGCCGGCAGAAACATCGTCAGATTCATCCGCGGAGCATCCGGCCTGTCCCCCATCCGGCCGACGACATGCTTCCGGATCGCCGCGCCATCGCGTGCCCTGCTGTTGACCTCGGTCACTTCCCAGGTCACCCTGGGCGCGTTCACCGGAATGCGGCCGTAGATCTCGGTCCGGTAGAACTCGAGGATCTCCGGTCGGCGCCCCTTGAACCACTTCTCGGCGCTGTCAACGCGCTCACCGCTCGCCATGATCAGCGGGTCCGGCAACGTGTAGGGTGGGACCTTCTTCTCGTCATAGTTCGACACGTGCCCGGTCGCCCTGGCAAGGCGAACCGGGTTGTTTCCGGGATCCCGACGGCCGATGAACGGGACATTGTCGGCATTCCCACGGGTGCCCGGGGCCGGCAGCCTCGGATTGTCGGGCTTCGCCACCGGCGGCGGCGTCTGGGCATGGCCGACGGTTGGCGCGAGGAGCGCGGTTATCATGATCACCAGAGGTATTGGTGTTCTCATGACGGGATCCTCCGGAGACTGTGGAGTCGATCGACCAATCCAAGGCTGGGCCCGATACTGAAGTGTGGTGCGATTCACGATTGGCGTCCTCGGGTTTCGTCGAGGCAGTCTCCAGACATCTTCCCTCTTTGAGACTATCCGAGAATCTTGTAGGGTGGGTGAGACCCACCAAGAATGCGGCGTGAATACCGGTGGGTTTCACCCACCTACCCCTTCCAACATGCTGAGTTAATTATTATAACCTCTTTGGCTGGGATGGTTTTCGTTCCCGATCACGGAGGGCTACCTATGTCTCCCAGGCTGATTGATCTCGATGGGCCGACGAAGCGCTGCGGACGGACCTCCCAGCCGGTGGTGCCACCCCCGCGCCCCGCCGCCCGGCTGGATCTCCTCGACCCTGCCCCTCCACTCATCGCGGACCTCCCGGCCATCCTCAATCCCTGCATTCAGGAGTCCCCGGCCACCGTGATGACCCGTATCACCCTGGATTGGCTCCTCCAGGGCACCCCCTTCGACCTCCTCTTCGAGCAGTCCGCCGAGGGCGAATACTGCCGCGAGTTTACCCTCGAGCACCTCGTGTTGGTCATGCTCGACGTCGTCTGTGGGTTCAACCCCTCCACCCGCTCGGCGTTCCTGGGGCGCCAGCTCCAACTGATCGCCTCGCTCTCGGCCTTCTACGGCAAGCTCAATCGCCTGAGCCCGGCCATCACCGCCGCGGTCGTCCGCCACACGGCGATCCGCTGCCGCGCCCTGATCGAAGGCGGCGGGGGCCTGCTGCCGGAGCCGATCCCCGGCTACTGCGCCCGCATCCTCGACGGCAACGTCCTGGCCGGGACCGACCATCGCCTGACCCCGACGCGGACCACCTGGTCGGCCTGTCTGCCCGGCAAGTCGCTGGCGATCTACGAGCCGGCCAGCGGCTTGATCACCGATCTGATCCTGGAGGAGAACGCCCACACCCAGGAGCGCAACCTGCTCAAGGAAGTCCCCGTCTCGGCCGGCGAGCTGTGGATCCTCGACCGCAACTTGTGCGTCCGCACCTTCTTGTTCCGCATCGCGCGAGCCGGCGGGTCCTTCCTGGCACGGCGGCACCAAACGACGTTGCCCTACGAACCAGCCGGGCCGCGGCAGTCGCGGGGGCGCTGCCCGACCGGCAAGGTCCACGAGCAGCCGATCCTCGTGGACGATCCCGAGACGCCCGGGGCGGCGCATCGCCTGCGGCTGATCATCCTGGAATTGGACGAGCCGACGCGGGAGGGGGAGACGGAGATCATCCTGGTGACCAACCTGCCCGAGGATGTCTCGGCGATCGACTGCTGCGCCGCGTACCGGGGCCGCTGGGGGATCGAGGGCCATTTCCAGGTGCTGACCGACCTGCTGAATTGCGAGCCCTACAAAGGCCGGACGCCGTGCTCGGACAGCTCCCTTTGGGCTCCCCGGTGATACTCTGACGCCGATCCAGTATAGTACGACACCCTGCCAATACCACCAGTCTCTGTTTCTCATCAGATCGTGCAGTCGTAGGCCGACTCGTTGGGACTCCGAATCACTACTGGCTCGTGGTCGACGGCATCCCGGTCAACCCGCTCGCTGCCCGCGGGGCGACACACCCGGCATCATGGAGCAACGGTTCTCCACCGGCACCCGCCGCCTCGGCTGGTTCGGAGTCACGGCGACGAAAAGGAGGATGGAGCGAATGGGTGGGGAAATGGACCGCGCCTCCCTCCTGAGCCTCCGATTTTTCCTTTGCATGCGGGACGTACCCCTGGGACGATAAAGGACCGGAGAGGTCGTTTTGCACCCGCAGACAGACTATCGAGGTTCTGCTCATGCTTTGCTCGATCCGTCCTTGTGTTCTCTCGGCGACGACGGCACTGGCCCTGGGACTGGCCGGTGTGATTCCCCACGCGATGGCCCAGGCGAATGCCCCGGCGCCGGTCGTCGCGCCCAGGACCGGGCAGAGCGAGACGATCCGGCTGTTCGACGGCAAGAGCCTGAACGGCTGGGCCGGCCATTTCAAACATTGGTCGGTTGACGATGGTGAGATCGTGGGCAGGAACACCGCCCCGGTGCCGGTGAGCACCTACCTGCTCACCGAGAAGAATTACACGGACTTCCGCCTGACCGCGAAGGTCAAGCTGGTGGAGTCCGAGATGCACTCGGGCATCGCCTTCTGGGGCCGGGTCGCCACCGAGCAAGGGGACCCGGCGACCTATGCCGGCCACCTGGTGATGTTCCCGTCGGGTTGGGGCATGTACGACCTGTTCGGCCGGGCCTTGCTGCCGGTCAACCCCGCACCGGCCAAGAAAGTGGGCAAGCAGCACGACTGGAACGACCTGGAGATCCTGGCCCTGGGCAACCGCGTCCAGGTCGCGGTCAACGGCGTGGCGGTCGTCAACTGGAGCGATCCCGAACCGCACCGGATCAAGGCCGGACCGATCGGGCTCCAGCTCCACGCGAATCGAGTGCCGCAAGAAGTCCGGTTCAAGGACCTGGTGATCGAAACGTTCCCCAAGGACCTGCGGCTGATCACGGTGAAGTGACCCTAGACCTCCCCTGGCCCCCCAGCCTGATTGTTCGAGGCGGTCGAGAGGTCACTTGATGACCTTCGCCGCTTTGATCAGTGCTTCCGACGTGTGCCGGTCGCGATATCCTTCGAGGAAGAGCTTGGCGCGGATCACGCCCTCGCGATCGAGGATGAAGGTACCCGGATGGGGCACACCCTCCGCCTTGCCTCGAGCAGCCTCGTTCCGGATGTGGTAGGCCTCGATCGTCTGACTCCCAGGATCGGAGAGCAACGGGAAGGCAATCTTCATGCGGTCCGAGAACGTCTTGAGGACCTTCGTGTCGTCGTAGCTGATGCCGACGACCTGGACCCCTGCCTCTTCGATGGACTTGAGGTCGCGTTGCAACTGGACCAGTTGCCTGCGGCAGAAGGGTCACCAGTCGGCCGATCGGTAGAACACCAGGGCGACTTTACTCTTTCTGAGGAATTCGTCCAATGAGCGTTCCTTGCCCTCCTGATCTTTGAGGGTGAACTTCGGCCCCTTCGCGCCGATCTTCAGGCCCGCCTGCTCCTCGGGCGCGGGCTTCCCATTGCCCTGGGGAAATGCGAACGGTGCGGCGAGCAGCACGACCGTCATCGCGAGCGTCAGCAATCGTCTCGGAGCTGGCATGGAAGTTCCTTTCTCGATAAGGATGGGATCCTTCGGATGTCCTGCCCACGAGGGATCTCAATGCGTCCCGCGCGCAGCCTTGGCCGCCGAGGGCGCGGCGGTCGGGGTCGATCGCCAGGGGAGGTCGGTCGTCTGGTGGACCAAGCCGGTGCGCTTGTCCTGGACGAATACGGCCAGACGCAGATTCCGGCGGTTCCAGGTCGGCTCGATCGTGAACGAGAACCGATGGGTCGCGGGCGACTTGCCGTCAAGCTCGATGAACTCGTATCTCGTCTGACGCGCCGGGAAGCGCGCGACCAGCGACTTGCCGGCGTTTTCGCCCGAGGGAATGTCGGTGACCACGCCGTCCTCGCGGAGCACGGCGCAGACCAAGAGCGGCGACTTTTCGGTTCGAGCCGACCGGCTGGTCACCTTGATCGTGGCGGTGCCCGAAAGCCCGTCGCCCTTGAGGCCGAGGGCGACGTCGAGCTGCACGGCGGGTTTCTTGGTCTGGGCCCGACGGATCGCCGCCTGGGCTGAGGCGGCGTCTCGTCCGTTGATCGACTGTTCGCCATCGATCATGAGCATCGGCGTGTAGTAGAGTCCGTACTCGGCGTTCTTGGGTTTGGTGTAGAGCTGGTTGTAGGTCATCTGCCTCTGGCTGTACAGCGGGTCGGAGAACACGTCCTTCCAAGGATCGTTGAAGTAGTCCACGTGGAAGGCGATCGGCACGATCCGGCGGTCCCGCTCGGCGAGCGCGCCGAGCACTTTCTCGGCCGTCGGGCACATGTCGCAACCTTGTGACGTGTAGAGCTCCACGAGGACCATTCGCTTCGGTTCGTCGCGGTCGTCGTCGGCCGCGGCTTGATCCGGCCCGACCACCACCAGCAGCGGTATCAGCAACCCCAAAAGTTTGATCTGTTGACGCATGCACGAGTCTCCCTCTCGAACTCGTCGGGCGGTACAGCCGAGGTCGTTCGCGTCTCCATGGTGGGATGGGATCGCCGGCCTGATCTTGGGTCAGTAAACGTTGGTCATCGCGTCGAGTGCCTGGTCCAGGTCGAAGACGAACCGGTCGAGGGCGTCACCATCGGTGACGTTCTTGGTCTTGACCGACTTCATAAATTTTCGCTCGCATATTGACATCTTGTTATTGGCATCATGGGTTCCTTGAATTCAAAAGTGAGTCGTACTTGAAAGTCGACGCCGAACTGGACTCGCCGGGCTGCCGCACCGACTTCGGTACGGTCACGTGTCCGATGGTTCTCGGGGCCACCTGGGCTCGTCGGGGTTTGCGAGGGATCCGACGTGCCCGAACGCTCCGGCCTGGGGCTCCGGTCATGACGTCAGAGCGCGGCTGAAACGAACTGGTCGTCTGCGGGCTTTGGTTGTTGATGCCCCAGCCATAGCCGTTCAAGGGGAACGCGCCAATCTCTCCAAAGCCGCCGTAGCCCGCCACTCCGAATGAGCCGTAACCGGAATCGAAAGGCAAGATTCCCGCGGCAGTCCCGGCGACGTAGCCCAAGTCGAACCCGCCGAATGTGGGATAAGGAATACATGGGATGTCGTCGAGATCGATCTGCGCCCGGGCACGGCCTCCCGCGGCCAGAGCCAGAGTGAGGACCAAGCTCGAAACGAGTGTGCTCCGTCGTCGCGATGTCATGGTTGAGTCTCCTGAAACCGGTGACGAACCCGTGGCGATGCCGAAATTAGTCGGGCCGAGCCCAGCCGATGTTACAGTTTTTTCGTCGCCATCTTGCCAGTCTCCCTCTTGTCCACGGGGCCGGCCATGCGGCCTGCGGACGACCACGGGGCTACTGCCGCTCATTAACGGCGCCGACCGTCTGGGTCCTGGGTGCATGTTTCCGGCTCAAAGCGGGTCGGCTACCCAGAGCACCAGATGGTCAAGCGGGCCGCCGTAGACCCCGTTATAGAACCGGCGGTCAGCGGTCACGACGCGCCCCCCCAGCGCTGCAGCCAGCACCAGGTAGAGGCTGTCATAGACCGGACGCCGGTAGCGGACACCGTGCCGAAACGCATCCTCCAGTAGCCCCTCGGTCGCGTGGATGGTCATGGGGACCATTCGGAGTTGCTGGAAGGCATCGAGGCCCTCGGCCTCCGACAGGCGGCGGTCGACGGCAACTTTGCGTTGCAAGACACTGGCCGCCTCCGTGAAGAAATACGATGGCGTATGCAGCTCAAACCGAGGGTCGAGCAGGCGCACCGCCTCGATGGAGTTGGGCTCCGGTACGAACCACTTCACCCCCACGCAGGCGTCGAGTACGAGGATCGGACCGGCCGTCGGTGGCGTCGATGCCTCCGGCACACCCTGGGGCACCGAACGATGTGATCCGCTCACCGCAGGCGTTCCTCGGCGAGCATCTCTCCGCTGTCGCTGTGCGGGCGGCCCTCCAGCCGCCGCCGCATGGCCTCGGCCGCCGCTCGGGCCTTGGCCATATCGACCTGCTTCGAGGCCAGCACCAGGATCTCTCGGAGTTCGGCCTCCAACGAGCGGTTGTTGCCTGCCGCTCGGGCCTTGAGCCGCTCGTATACCTCATCGTCCAGATCGCGCACGAGCGCGGTTGCCATGTTCGTCTCCGGTCAAGAGCTGCTTGATAACACTATGCTAACAAGCCCCCTCGGAAAGGCAAGAGCCGCCCATTCCTCCCCTTCAGTCAGACTCCCTCAGGGGCACGACGACCCGCGGCTGCGGATCGTCCAGTCCCCCTTGCCAGTCGCGCAGGAGGTTGACCAGGCGCTCGCGCTCGCCGGCGCGGCTCGGATCCTCCGCCAGGTCATGCATCTCGCCAGGGTCGTTCCGGAGGTCGAAGAGTTGGACCTCGTGGACTTTCGGATAGACGATCAGCTTCCAGCGCTGGTCACGAACCGCACGCTGGGTGTCGGCATACGCGGTGAAGAGGGAGTCGCGACTGGTTCTCTGCCGGCCCGCGATGATCGGGGCGAGGCTCCGACCCTCGCCGCCCTCGGGACCAGGAACGGCGGCGAGGTCGCCCAGGGTGGGGAAGATGTCGAGCAGGTAGCAGAGCGCGTCGAACCGCCGGCCTCCGGGAATGCCCGGCCCGGCCATGATGAGGGGCGAGTGCATCGAGTGGTCGTAGAGGTTCTGCTTGCCGAAGAGCCCGTGGCTGCCGATCGCCAGGCCGTGGTCACTGGTGAAGACGATGAGGGTCTTCTCGGCCTGGCCGCTCGCCTCGAGGGCGTCGAGGATGCGACCGACCTGGGCGTCGAGATGCTCGATCGCCGCGTAGTAGTCGGCGAGGTGCTGGCGGACGACCTCCGGGGTTCTCGGCCAGGGGGCGAGTTCCTCATCCCGGATCTCCAGCGCCCCGTTGTCGAACGGATGCCGAGGAAGGAAGTTCTCCGGGAGTGGCGGCCGACGGGCGTTGTACCAGTCGTGGTAGGACTGCGGGGCCAGGCGCGGGTCGTGGGGCGCGTTGAACGCCACGTAACAGAGGAACGGCGCGGCTCCCGATCGTCCTCGGAGGAACTCGACCGCGGCGTCGGCCATCCGCTTGACCGAATGGTCCTCGTTCTTCGGGAGTTCGACCAGGGTATGCTGCGGCGAGATTTCCTCGAACGGCAGATTGTACGGATCGCCCATGCCCCCGAAGAAGATCGCCTTGCCTGCCTGAAACGCGCGGAGGGCCGATCCGGACGAGTTGTGCCACTTGCCGATGAGGAACGTCGTGTAGCCGGCATCGGCGAACGCTTCGGGCCAGGTGGCCTGGCCCGCGAGATCGTCCTCGACGTGGAAGAGCGTCCGGCCGGTCAGGAGCATGGCGCGCGACGGCACGCAGACCGCTCCTTGCATCGAGCCCATACAATAGGCCCGCGTGAACGCCGTACCCCGGCGCACGAGCCGGTCGAGGTTCGGCGTGCGGATGTGCGGGTTGCCCAGGGCCGCGATGGTGTCCGTCCGCTGGTCGTCGCTGAGGATGATCAGGACGTTCGGCCGGAATGCCGGCGTTGAGGGATCGGGCGCCGGGGCGGCCCCACAAACGGCCAGGGTCAACACCGTCAGGATCACCGGCGCCGCATGCCCGAGCGATGAGAAGAGAGTCGGATCCCGATGCTGTCGGGCCACCATGACCTCCTTCACTTGCGGCCCAGCTCACGGTCATTCTGGTCCTGCATCGCCTTCTTTTTCTCGGGGTACTCGAGGACAACGAGCTCTTTCTTATCGGAGTCGTAGCCGTATTCCTGGTAATAGGGCAGCATCGGGAGCTGGATGCCGTCGGCCTTGCCCTTCTTGATGATCTGCTCCATGAACTCTTCGTAGGTCTTGGGCTTCTCGTCGTTGTTGAGCGCCGCGTAGATGTCCATGTCGTGCTGGACCCTCATCTTGGCGAGTTTGGCCACGCTGGTGCGGTAGGCGGAGGCGGACTGGGTGAGGGGGTCGGCGACCTCGATATCGGTGGCGGCGAGCACGGCGCCCTTGGCGAGCTCGGCCTTGGCATCGAGGACATTCTGGGTGGTCTTGTTGAGGGTCTCTCGCGTTTTCAGCTTCGGCTTGGCCGAGGGCTCGTCCCCACAGCCGACGGCAAGGGCGAGCACGGCTAGGGCAAGGGTGTGGCCGAGGAGGCGTGTCATGGAGTGAGTCCTGATTGGGGTGGAGGGAGCGAACGAATCCGCATGGAATCGAGTATCGCACCCCGGCGCGCGCAAGACAAGGACAGCACGGTCACCCACGCAATCCGTACAGGGTGGCTGCGCCACCGGAGTGACCCTTCGAATCGAACCGTCCAGGGTCTCGAATTCGTCCTTTCGAGATGTCACAATCGTGACACCGAAGGCCGGGCCGGGAGACCCGCGCCCGGCGCCGTTCTCTCAATATCGAGGGCCGCGGTACGAACACATCGCAGGGTCTCTCGCGATGCTCGCGAGCCGTGGATCCCGCTGAACCTCCCCTGTGGAGTCGAATCCTCATGCCCGTGCTTTTTGCGCTCAGCTCGCTGGCCACGATCCTCATCGTCCCGGCCGTCGTCGTCGTGCTGCTCGTGCTCTTCACCATCGGGGTATACAACAGCCTGGTCACGTTGCGCAACCGGTACAAGAACGCCTTCAGCCAGATCGACGTGCAACTCAAGCGGCGTTACGACCTCATTCCCAACCTGGTCGAGACGGCCAAGGGCTACATGAGGCACGAGCGTGAGACGCTCGAAGCGGTGATCAACGCACGAAACTCCGCCGTGACCGCAAGCCAGCGCGCGGCGATCACCCCGGGCGACGCGACGGCGATGAACGGCCTCAACCTGGCCGAGACCCAACTCTCCGGCGCGCTGGGCCGGCTCTTCGCGCTGGCCGAGGCCTACCCCGACCTCAAGGCCAACCAGAACCTGCTGGCCCTCCAGGAAGAGCTGACGTCAACCGAGAACAAGGTCGCGTTCGCCCGCCAGTCGTTCAACGACGCCGTCACCGGCTATAACACCGAGATCCAGAAGTTCCCGAACAACCTGGTGGCCGGCATGGCGGGATTCGTCCCGGCCCAGCTCTTCGAGACCGAATCGCCCAAGGAGCGCGAAACGCCGCGGGTGACATTCTGAATCATCAGTGGTCAGTAGTCAGTTAGCGGACCATACGATGGCAGGCGTATCATGTTGTCCTCTTCACTAACTACTCACTTGTTCTCTTCATGACTACCGACGACTGACTACTGACTACTACGCCCTGGCTACCGAGTAACCCCATGGACTTCTTCCAACACCAGGAGACCGCCCGGCGCAAGACGGGCCTCCTGATCGTCTATTTCATCGCGGCGGTCGTGCTGATCGTCCTGCTGGTGTACTCCATCGCGGTGGGGGCGATCCTGCTGGCAGGGCCGCGCGAGGACCCGCAGGGGTATTCCGTGCTCTCGCTCTGGGACCCGGCCCTGTTCGTCATGGTGTCGCTGGGGACGCTGGCCCTGATCGGCGGCGGCAGCCTGTACCGGATTGCCTCCCTGGCCGGCGGCGGTCACAGCGTGGCCGAGATGATGGGCGGGCGCCCGCTCTCGCACCAGACCACCGATCCCGACGAGCGGAGGATCCTCAACGTCGTCGAGGAGATGGCCATCGCCTCCGGCACGCCGGTGCCACCGGTGTATCTCCTCGAGCATGAGGACGGGATCAATGCCTTCGCCGCGGGATACACGCCGGGCGACGCGGTCATCGGCGTCACGCGCGGCTGTATCCAGAACCTCAATCGCGATGAGCTCCAGGGGGTCATCGCGCAGCGAGTTCAGCCACATCCTCAACGGCGACATGCGGCTGAACCTCCGGCTGATCGGCGTGCTGTACGGGATCCTGGTGATCAGCATGACCGGCTGGATCATCTTCCGATCGACGGCCAATGCCTACTCGTACGACGACCGACGCGACGACGACCGACGCGGGGTGAATCCCTGGCCGCTGGTCGGGCTGGCGTTGTATGTGCTGGGCTATGTCGGGGTAATCTTCGGAAACCTGATCAAGGCCGCGGTGAGCCGCCAGCGCGAGTTCCTGGCCGACGCGTCGGCCGTGCAGTTCACGCGCAATCCGGACGGGATCGCCGGGGCCCTCAAGAAGATCGGCGCGCTTTCCGAAGGTTCGCGCGTCCGGGCACCCGAGGCCCAGGAGGCCGATCATCTGTTCTTCGGCGATGCAGTCGGCCATTTCCTGGGGATCTTCGCCACCCATCCCCCGCTGGTCGAGCGGATCCGCCGCATCGATCCCTCGTTCGAAGGAGACTTTTCCCGGGTCCGCGTGGGCACGGCCGAGCCGACCCAGGACGAAGCGCGAACCACCACGTCGCTCAAGCCGCAGGTCCGGCCCGGCCGCGGGGTTTTCCGCTTTAACCCGGCACAAGTGGTCAGCCGCATCGGCACGGTCGAACCGCAACAGCTCGCTTACGCCTCGGCGGTATTGACCTCACTGCCCGACCCGCTCAAGACCCTGGCCTATGAACCCTTCGGTGCCCGGGCGATCGTCTTCGCCCTGCTGATCGACCACGACTCCGAAGCTGTGCAAGCCGCGCAGCTCGACCGGCTCGCCAGCTCCGCGGAGCCGGCGCTGGTCGGCGAGGTCGAAAAGGTCCTGACGATGGTGCACGACCTGAGCCCCGAGCTGCGCCTCCCCCTCGTCTCGATGGTCGTGCCGACCCTGAGGCGGCTCTCGCGCGATCAATTCGAGGCGTTCGCGGCCGGCGTCCGCGAGCTCATCCAGGCGGACAACCAGGTGAGCCTCTATGAATATGCCTTGCACCGGCTGCTGCTCAGTCACCTGGCCCCGCACTACGGATATACTCCACCCTCTCGAAGCGTTGTCCGATCGACCAGTCTCCTGATCGGACCGGTCCGGCACGTCCTGGGGACTCTCGCCCACATCGGCAGCGCGCAGCCGGCGAACGCGGCGCACGCCTTTGCTCTGGGAATCCAGGCACTGGATTGGCCCGGAGTCGATCCCGCGCTGCCGCCGCGCAACCTGGACCTCCAGGCTCTCGATCAGGCGCTCGACGCGCTCGACGCCGCGGTGCCGCCGTTCAAGCGGCAAATCCTCAGCGCCTGCGCGGCGTGTATTGGCGCAGATGGCCGGGTCACCCTTGAGGAGGGTGAGCTGCTCCGCGCCATCGCCGACGCGCTGGGATGCCCCGTCCCGCCCCTCCAGTCGCTCGCCGGCGCCGAGGCGGCCGGCGTTAATCCGCCGGCCGAGCGATGATCCGGCGCACAAGTCCTTGCAAAACACCCCGGGTTTCGTTGAGGGCCGGAACGCGACAATCTGGTCTACGGGATGCGGAGGATGCGGCGCGTCTCTTCGTAACTCGGGTCCAACTCCAGCGGGACCGCCAGGTTCTCCGCGAGCCACAGCGGCAGGGTCGGCAATGACCGGCCCAGCTCCAGGGGATGCATCCAGTTTTCCAGGAGGCCGCTGTCCCCACTCCTCTTCCAGCGACAGGCGACGGCATAAAGAACTGGAGGTTCGTCGCCCAGGGAGGGATCGGTCTGGCCGATGAGTTCCATCAGGTCGCTATACAGGTTGGAATGGCGGGTAGTCACTAGATCGACGATCGCGACGCAGACTTGATGTTGGAGCAAAGCTGCGCACTTGGCAACGAAGGCGCGACGGTGTTCGGGCCGATCTTTGTTGGACGGGCTAACGATCTCGACGGCGGCCACCAGCCGATGGCCAGACTGGGTATCGTAGACGCGCACCTCGTACTCATCCAGGGACCCCAGGTCGGTTGCGACGGTCAACGTCGGCCTTGGCGGAGCCCAGACCGCAGTCGCGACCCCGCCGCCGTTGTCCCGCTCGCCGACTGAAAGGAAACCGGCATCCTCCTCCTCGTAAGTCCCCACGTCGATCTCGATGGATGAGCCCAGGTGAATCCCTGGCTCGGCGACGTAGCGTTGCGGCAGTTTCCGGCTGAGGCCGATGACAATCATTGCCGTCCACTGGCCGTGAAAGCCCTCCCACGATCTTCGGTCAGCAAACGGTGGATGGAAGTGATCGAGTAGTGGCATCGCAAAACCCTCCTCGAAGTCCAGCGTAACGGAAAATCAGTCCGGCTCCCAGCCCGTTACATCGAGGTTAGTCGGTGCGAGGCCGGACGTTGCGACCGGCGATCCCGTCCGCCTCGAGGCTTCCTCACCGGGAAGGTCGGTCGTCCGGAAAGGGTCCGGCCATGATGTGATCAGACCAGCAGCGCCGCCTCGACCGTCAACCCCGGTCCGAAGGCGAGGGCCAGGTACGGCCTCGAGCGCCACCGACCGCGACAGCCGATCGAGGATGAAGAGGATCGTCGGAGAAGACATGTTGCCGTGTTCGGCCAGGACTTGATGCGAGGTCTCGAGGACCGCCTGGTCCAGCCCGATCGCTTCGCAGACGGCCGTGAGGATTCGCGGTCCCCCCGGGTGAACGGCCCAGGTGCCGATCGCCGCGAGGTTCAGGCGATGATCGGCCAGCCAGCCCTCCAGCCACGGCCGGAGGTGCTGGCCGATGAGGTCGGGAACGCGCGGCGAGAGGGTCATCTGGAAACCGTGATCGCTGATCCGCCACGTCATGGCATCCTCGGAATCGTCGATCACGGTCGAGCCCGAAGCGAGGACCTGGTACCGTCTCGATCCGGCTCGTTCCGGGGCGACGGCCACGACGGCGGCCGCTCCGTCGGCGAACAGGGCATTGGCGACGATCGTATCGGCGTCCCAGCCGTACTGATGATGCAAGCTGCAGAGTTCCAGGGCGCAGACCAGCACGCAGGCGGAGGGATCCGCGTCCAGGAAGGCTCGGGCAACGCGCAGACCGTTGAGTGCCCCCTGGCAGCCCATGAAGCCAATATGAGTCCGGGCCACTCGGCTGGGTAGCGGAAGCTGCTTGACCAGCCCGATGTCGAATCCCGGCGCATAAAACCCGCTGCAAGAGACCGTCACCAGGTGAGTCACTCGGCCGGGTTCGATCCCCGCGTCGTCCAGGGCGGCCCGGCTTGCCGATACGGCCAGCGGACGCGCTTCTCCCTCGTACATGAGCATGCGTTGTCGTGTTGTGGGAGCCGTCGCGTTGTAGAACGACTGCCGGCTGTCCAGGGGACCGTCGGAGCGATCGAGGACCACGGAGCCGCGACTCTCGACGCCGGCCCGCCGGTAGAGCGTCGCGAACAGCCGCTCCTGAGCGGCCGTCTCGCACGAGTATTGCTTGGCGATCTGCGCGGCATCGGCCTGGCTGATTCGGTGGCGCGGCAAGGCCGTGCCCATCCCTGCGATGATCATGCTCATGTTTTCAGCTCGATGGCCGCGGAGGACCGGCGGCGTTGACGGAGTGGATCATGATCCGGCCCACTGCGGGGATCCGGATGGCTGTCTCGAATGCGGCCCGGGCCAGCCACGGCCGCCGGAGCAGGATCGTCATGCCGCGGCAAAGACGTTGCCGGCGCACGACATGCCGGCGGTGAACCCGGAACCAGGCTCGGGGGAGTGATGGGTCCCAGTGGTCGAGCCCTCGCTCGGCCAGCGGAGCGACGTCCAGTCCGGCCCCCAATGCCCAGGCCATTCCCTCGCCTGTGAACGGTTCTACATATCCGGCGGCATCACCGAGCACGAAGAACCGCTCTCCGGCAATCGGCCAGGTTTGCCTCGAGAGGGGAATCGTCCCCTGCCAGGCCGCGGCACGCAATGCCGGCAGCGGCGCGAAACCCGCCTCGAGCAAGATGCGACTCGCCGCGGCCCCCGGGCTTCCCGAGTCG
The DNA here is from genome assembly GCA_963845755.1 of uncultured Planctomycetota bacterium. Taxonomy (GTDB): domain Bacteria; phylum Planctomycetota; class Planctomycetia; order Isosphaerales; family Isosphaeraceae; genus CAWJTV01. The sequence continues at coordinate 192,118 of CAWJTV010000024.1, read as the reverse complement.
CTGAGTAAGCTCCTCTCGAACGCCGCGGCCACGTTCAGCGCACCGTCCTCCAATCGCACGAGGCCGACATAGCCCCGCTGCCCCACGGCCATGAAAACGGTGCCATCACGGTCGAAATCAGGAGCCATGTTCAGACGGCATCCGGCGCCGATTCGCGATCTCTCGGCGGGCTGGCTCCGGACGCCTTCTTCACCGACGAAACGGACTTGCCCCAGGCCGGTCGCGGCGATGACGACGCGTGACCGGGCCGTGACTCTCTGCCCATCTTGAACCAGGGCGACCCGCCGCGCCTCGCCCTGGACCGGACCAATCAGGCCTTCGGTCTGCGGCAAGAACGTCGCGCCCGAGGCCACGGCGGCATTCACCAGTGCGGCATCGAACTGCAACCGCGAAAGCGCGATCCCTCCCGGCAATTTCAGGCGGATGGAATGGCCGGCGAATGCCAGTTCCATCGCCTCGAGCGGCGTCCCGCCGAGATCGCCGGCCAGATCGCCCAGGCCCGCGGATCTCAGCGCGTCCAGCGCCGAGAGGTTCAGGCAGGCGCCACAGACTTTTCCGCGGGGGAACGCCTTCTTGTCCACGAACAAGGTCCGTGCCCCACGCCGCGCCAGTTGCCCGGCCGCGATGGCCCCCCCGGGACCAGCTCCCAGGACGATGACGTCCCAGAGCTGGTCCGGGACATCGGCAAGGGCCAGGCTGGGCTCCGTCATGTCGTGCTCCCGCTCAGGAGGAAGCGTTGCGGCCAGTGGCGGATCAGCCCGGCTTGCGGGAGCCCGGCCCTTGCCGCCAGCGCGAGCGCCTCGCCGGGAGTGAACGCGGCAGCGACCGATCGAGGTCCATCCACATGGACAATTCGAGAGCCCGAGAGTAATCGGCAACCGACCTGGGCCAGCAGGTAACCCCAACGGCTCCGGACCAGGTCATCCACCAGCACCAGCCGTCGGGCCGCCGCGGCCATCCGGCCCAGCAGCGCGATGGCGTCCGTCTCGTCAAGATGGTGCAAGAACAAGGAACAGGTCACCACATCGTAGTCCCGGGGAAGCGGCTGGCTCAAGGCATCGAGAACGAAGAACCGGGTCGGGACACCCCACGCCGCGGCCTCTTTCCGGGCCAGCTCGACGGCCTGGGAATTGATGTCGCAGCCATCAACACTCACGTCCAACCCCGCCCGTGCCGCGCACCGCGCCAGGGTGAGGGGAATGATGCCGCCTCCCGTGGCCACGTCGAGGACGCGGAGCGTCCCCTCTTCGGCTCGCAGGGTTCGCGCCATCCGGGCGATCGGGCGCCAGAGTACCGTGACAGTCCCGCTCAGCGCGTGGATTCGTCCCAGGCCTTCGAGGGCGCGCGCATGGTCGGCAAGTTCCAGTCCAGGTTGGTCCATCAACTCGGGCTGCCGGCACCGCTCTCGCAGAAAAGCCAGGGGGAAAGACACCTGGGAAGACTCGACCTCTTGGTGAAGGTGAACTGCCTTCTCACGCGACAACTTGCTAGAATCAACATCGTTCCACGAAGCGGCAGGAACAGGTTTTCCGAAGCCGAACCGCGAAGACCAGCGAGTCACATCGATGACGATTCCCACCGAGCCGATTGGAAGTATACCAAGACCCCTTCGCCTGATCGAGGCGCTGACGACCACCGACGGCGCGGACCCGTGCTTGGACCCGCTCTATGAGGAGGCGATCCGGGACACCATCGCGCGGTTCGAGGCCACCGGCTCGCCGGTGATCACCGACGGCGAGCAGAGGAAGTACCAGAACTTCTGGACCTATTCCGTACAGGGGTTGCCGAACACAACTCCGGACGGGTTCAAGATCCCCTTCTCGGCCGGTCATACGCGGCGGATGCTGCGGCTGACCGAAGGCCCGTTCCGCTACCGGCGGTACGCGGACGAGTACCTGGACATGGCCCTGAAGTACGCCCATGTGCCGGTGAAGCAGGCGGTCATCTCGCCGTCGGCCTTGAGCCTCATGTACCCGCCCGAGGAGATTCCCGGTTACCCGCGCGAGCAGTTCCTCGATGACCTGCTGCACGAGCACGAGACCGAGGTCCGCAACTGCCTGCGGAAAGGTGCCCACAAGGTCCAGATCGACTTCACCGAGGGTCGGCTGGCGGTCAAGATCGACCCGTCCGGGGATCTCCTCCACCGCTTCATCGACCTGAACAACCTGGCGCTGGCGCGGTTCTCCGCCGAGGAGCGCCGGCGCATCGGCGTCCACACGTGCCCCGGCAGCGACCGCGACTCCACCCACAGCGGGGAGGTCGACTACGCCGAACTGCTGCCCTGCCTCTTCGAGCTGATGGTCGGGAACTTCTACATCGCGCTGGCCGGCGAGCGCGACCGCGGCCGGGTCCTGAAGATCATCCGCCGGTACATGAAGGCCGATCAGCGGGTCTTCATCGGTGTCGTCTCGCCGATCGACCCGCGCATCGAGACCCCGGAGGAAGTCCGGGACCGGGTCCTCGAAGCGGCCCGGTACCTCCCGGCCGAGAAACTGGGCACGACGGACGACTGCGGCTTCTCGCCGTTCTGCGACGACACGTCCACCACCCGCGATACGGCCTTCGCCAAGATCCGGGCTCGCGTCCTCGGCACGGAACTTGCGTGGGAACGACTCGGGGGTGGTTAATGACTCCACACGAAGACGAGGAGGAACTGCTACGTTCCGTCGCGATGCAGAATGCCAGGAGCATTCTCCTCGCTCGCCAGCGTGCCGAAGACGCGTTGCAGAAGCAGTCGGAGTGGTTGCGGATCGCGCTCTCCAGCATCGGCGACGGCGTGATCAGCACCGATGCCGAGGGCCGGGTCACGTTCCTGAACGTCATCGCCGAGGCCCTGACCGGCTGGCCGCTGGCCGAAGCGACCGGCCGCCCCCTCCCAGAGATCTTCCAGATCGTCAACGCGCACACCCGCGAGCCGGTCGAGAACCCCGCCCTCCGTACCTTGCGGGACGGGAGGATCCGGGGGCTGGCCAACCACACGGTCCTCATCGCCCGAGATGGGACCGAACGGCCCATCGACGACAGCGCCGCCCCCATGCACGGCGAGTCGGGGGCTCTCCTGGGCGCGGTCCTGGTCTTCCGCGACGTCACCGAGCACAAGCGGGCGGAAGTGGCGCGGGCGCGGCTGGCCGCCATCGTCGAGTCATCCGACGATGCGATCGTCAGCAAGACGCTCGACGGCGTCATCCGTTCATGGAACGCCGGCGCCGAACGAATTTTCGGATACTCACGCCAGGAGGCCGTCGGTCAAGCCATCACCCTGATCATCCCACCCGAGCGGCACGACGAGGAACGCGAGATCCTGGCTCGACTCTGCCGCGGGGAACGGATCGAGCACTTCGAGACGGTCCGCATGTCCAAGCTCGGCCGCTACCTCGATATCTCGCTGACGGTCTCGCCCATCCGCGATGACGCGGGCCAGATCATCGGCGCGTCGAAGATCGCCCGCGACATCACCGAGCGGAAGCGAGCCGCGGATGCCCTGCGGGAGAGCGAGGAGCGCTACCGGCGGGCGGCGCTGGAGGCGGCACGAGCCGCGGAGGCGAACGCCAAGTTCCGGGCCTTCTTCGAGCAGGGGACGAACTTCGCGGGCGTGCTGGCCCTCGACGGCACGGTGGTCGAGGCGAACCGGCTCTGCCTCGACGCCTGCGGGTTCAGCCGCGAGGAGGTCATCGGCAAGCCGTTCTGGGACTGCGGCTGGTGGAACCGGTCGGAACCCCTGATGGACATGGTCCGTGCGGCCTCCCTCCGTGCGGCCGGTGGGAGGCAGTTCCGCACGGAGACCGACTACTTCGTGGCCGACGGTTCCGAGCGGGTGGTGGACCTCATCCTCGCCCCCGTGACGAATGAGGCGGGACGCGTCCTCTTCGTGGCCGCCACCGGCGTCGACGTCACGGAGCGGCGGCGGATGGAGGACGTCCTGCGGGAGCAGGACCGGCGGAAGGACGAGTTCCTCGCCCTCCTGGCCCACGAGTTGAGGAACCCGCTGGCCCCCCTGCGCAACGGCCTCCAGATCATGCGGCTCGCGGAAGGCGACGCCACCATCGAGACCCAGGTCCGAGGGATGATGGAGCGGCAGCTCGAGCACATGGTGCGGCTCATCGACGACCTGCTCGACATCTCCCGCATCAACCGCGACAAGATGGATCTGCGCCGGTCCCGGGTGCTATTGGCCGACGTCGTCAGCAGTGCGGTGGAGACCGCCCGCCCGCTCATTGAGGAGGCCGGGCACGAACTCACCGTGTCGCTGCCGATGGAGCCGGTCTGCCTCGACGCCGACCTGACCCGCCTGGCCCAGGTGTTCGCCAACCTGCTCACCAACAGCGCCAAGTACACCCCGCGCGGGGGGCTCATCCGGCTCGCCGCCGAACGACAAGGGGTGAATGTCATCGTCACCGTCCGCGACAATGGGATCGGCATCCCGGCCGAGTCCTTGCACAGCATCTTCGACATGTTCGCGCAGGTGGACCGCAGCATCGAGCGAACCACCGGCGGCCTGGGCATCGGACTGGCGCTGGTGAAGGGGCTGGTCGAGATGCACGGCGGCACCGTCATGGCCGAGAGTCCCGGCACGGGAAAGGGAAGCCGGTTCACCGTCCAGTTACCCGCCCTGGAGACCCACCTCGAACGGGTGGCCGAGGACGAACCCGAGCGCACTCCGGCCACCGATGACCGCGGCTGGCGCATCCTGGTGGTGGACGACAACCAGGACTCGGCCCGTTCGATGTCCAGGGTGCTCAAGCTCCGCGGCAACGAGGTCCGCACGGCTTACGATGGCCTCGAGTCGCTGGAGGCCGCCGAAGAATTTCGGCCCGAGGTCATCCTGATGGACGTGGGGATGCCGCGCCTCAATGGCTACGAGGCCGTGCGCCGGATCCGCCAGCAGCCGTGGGGACGGCCCATCATCATCATCGCACTCACCGGCTGGGGCCAGGCGGGAGACCGCGTCCAGTCGCGGGAAGCGGGGTGCGACGGCCACCTGGTCAAGCCGGTCGACATCCGCGATCTCGAGAAACTCCTGACCGCGTTGACGGGGAGCACGAAGAGCGAAGGCGGGCACGAGAGCAAATATCGAAGCCGTTGAAGACCTGCCGGGACCGGCCGTGCGATAGTAAACCGACACCGGCGAGGCTTCCTTGCCGGGAAGCTCGGTCGTGCGAAAACGGCCCGGGCGTGCTATGATCCCTGCGTCAGGGAGCGCAGACTCGTATCGAAGTTCTTTATCTATCGAGGAGTCGAAAGCCATGTCCCACGACCAGACCAGCGGCACCGACCGCCGCGCGTTCCTCCAGGCCGGTGCGCTGGCCACGGCCGCGGCCCTGGGTGCGTCTTCCACCGTGGAGGCGCAGGATGCCCCCGCCAGGACGCCGGTCCTGCCCAAGCGGAAGCTCGGCAAGACCGGCCTCGAGATCACGATGCTCGAGATGGGCACCGGGGCCCTGCGCGAACGCGGTACCCTCGAGCGGCTGATCCGCCAGTCGTACGCCCAGGGTGTCCGCACGTTCGACACCGCCAGGGCTTATGGCTCCGAGCCCGGCTTCAAGAGGTGGCTCGAGCAGAATCCCGATGTCCGCAAAGAGATCGTCCTGGTCACCAAGGACAACCCGCGCACCCCGAAAGACCTGCTGGCCATGCTCGACCGCCGGCTGGAAGCCCTGTCCACCGACTACATCGACCTGTTCTTCATCCACGGCATGGGCGACGACCACGGCCTTGACGCCGCCATCAACTTCGTGAAGAGCCAGGAGTTCAAGGAGACGGCCGAGGCGATCCGCAAGTCGGGCAAGGCGAAGTTCCTCGGCTTCTCGACTCACCACCGCGACCGCGCCGCAATCATCCAGGCGGCGGCCGAGGGGGGGATCGTCAACGCGATCATGCTCCAGTACACCCCGTGGCTCGACAAGGACGCCCCGCTCAACAAGGCGCTCGACGCCTGCCACGCCAAGGGAATCGGCCTGATCTCGATGAAGCAGGTGGCTGGCCAGTTCCCCTCGCGGCCCAAGATCAACGTCCTGGAGGAGGTCGTGCGCCGGGCACCGATGTTGGCGGAGAAGAAGCTGACGCCCTACCAGGGCCTGTTGCACGCGATCTGGACCGACGAGCGGATCAGCGGGTCGTGCGTCTCGATCAAGACGACCGACCAGCTCCGCGAGGACGCCGACGCTGCCCGCCGCTACGAGCCGATGAAGACCGCGGAGATCGAGCAGCTTCGCGACGCCGCGCTGGCCTTCGGCCCCACGCTCTGCGCCGACTGCGACGGCCGATGCTCGGTCGCCGCCGGCACCAAGGCCGAGCTGGGCGACCTGACGCGGTTCCTCACCTATTACGAGCACCATGGCATCCGCGCCGAGGCGCGCCGCCAGTACGCCGCACTGGCTCTCGAGGCCCGCGACTGGTCCGGCGCCGACCTCGAGGCCGCTCGCGACGCCTGCCCCAACAAGCTGGACTTCGCCCAGCTCCTCCCCAGGGTCGATCGGCACCTGGCCTGAAGCCGGAATCCACCCGATCGCGAATCGAGGGCCGGTCGCGGGAGTCGTCCCCGATCGGCCTTCTTGCAATCTCAGCCGGGATGAACGATGCGACAGTATCGCCTACGCTCGATCATAGCCTTGATCGCGGTCATCGCCCTGTCGATTTGGGTCGGGATGCAGATCGAAAGGGCCAGGTCGGTCCCTCGACCGGCGCATTATGCCGTGTGGCGGCCGGTCAAACAGACGGGAAAAACCGATACAGTCGTGCGACCGCTCAGACAGGCAACGAGCACCCAGACGCAGCCTTGATGAGGTCCCTGTCCGGTTCCGCCCTCGGGGAGCCCGCGACTGGACAATGACGCAGGGTTGCTATCTAATTTGACGTGGACGTGGCCGGCGTCGTGACCGAGCCCATCCCCTGCCTCCGCAATGGTGTACGTCCTCCCCACGCCCGGACTCGTGGATGATCAAGAGTTTCCTTCGGTTATGGCTCGCCTCCTCCTTGATCGTGGTGGCGTCGGCCGTGTTGCTCCTGACCGACCGCGAGCGCCCGCGCGGCGAGGCAGGGACGGGGTCGCCCGGGAGGATCCGCTCGGTCGCGTTGTTCCAGCACGTCTCGCAGGCGACCATGGAGGAGGGGGTCCGAGGCGTGCTGGCGGGACTGGCGCAGTCGGGATACCAGGAAGGCCGGACGCTCCGGGTCCGCCGCTACAGCGCCGAGGGGGACGCCGCGACCGCGAATACGATCGCCCGGGCGATCGTCGGGGGGGACGACGAGCTGGTCATTACCCTGTCGACGCCCAGCCTCCAGGCGGTGGCCGGGGCCAACCGGGACGCGAAACGCCCGCACGTCTTCGGGATGGTGAGCGACCCGGTCGTGGCCGGCGTCGGCATCGCCCGGGACGACCCGAGGAAGCACCCCCCCTACATGGTCGGCCTCGGGACGATGCAGCCGGTGGCCGAGGGTTTCCGGATGGCCCGGCAGCTCGCCCCGCGACTGGCGAGGGTCGGGGTCGCCTGGAATCCGTCGGAGGCGAATTCGGAAGCGTGCACAAAGCTTGCCCGGACGGTCTGCAAGGAGCTGGGGATCGAACTGTTGGAGGCGAACGTCGATGGCTCGGCGGCCGTCCGGGAAGCGGTCGCCTCGCTCGTCGGTCGCGGGGTCGAGGCGATCTGGGTCGGGGGCGACAACACGGTGCTCACCTCGCTCGACGCCGTGATCGGCCCGGCGCGAGCGGCGGGCGTGCCGGTATTCACGAGCATCCCCGGGTCCGCCTCGCGGGGGGCCTTGTTCGACCTTGGGGCGGATTATCACCGGGTCGGCGAGTCGGTCGGTCGGCTGGCCGCTCGCGTGCTGGACGGCGAGTCGCCCGCGGACATGCCGATCCTCTACGAAGTCCCGCCCGAGTTCTGGATCAACCGGCCCGCGCTCGCGGCGCAAACCGGGGGCTGGTCTGTCCCTCCCGAGATCGACGCCAAGGCCGACGTCGTGGTCGAAAAGGGGGGGCCGGTCCGGCGCCACCCACGGGAGGAGATCGCCGCGCGGGCGCCCGAGGCGCGGCGGCCGTCGCGGACCTGGAAGCTCGGCCTGGCCGGGTACAGCGAATCGCCCATCCTGGAGGACGTGCTCGGGGGGTTCCGGCGAGGTCTCAAGGAGGCTGGCCTCGTCGAGGGAAAAGACTACACGACGACCTACCGCAACGCACAGGGGGATATCGCCACGCTCAACGCCCTGGTCGACGAGCTGAACGGCAGCGAGACCGACCTGGTCGTCAGCATCTCCACGCCGACGTTGCAGGCCGCGCTCCGGAAGCTGGATCGGAAGCCGGTCGTCTTTGCCGGCGTGCTCGATCCCATCGCCGCGGGTGCGGGAAAGTCGGACTCGGACCACCGGCCGGACGTGAGCGGCGTCTATCTCGCGTACCCCTACGCCGCGATGGCCCGGACGGTCCGCGAGGTCTTGCCGAGGGCCCGCCGGGTCGGCACCCTGTTCACGCCCGGTGAGGTCAACTCGGTCCTGGGCCGGCAAGGATTCGAGGAGCCGCTCAAGCGTGAAGGGCTCGAGCTGGTGAGCCTGCCGGTCAACGGCCCGACTGATGTGAGCGACGCGGCCCTCACGCTCTGCCAGTCGGGGGTCGACGTCCTCTGCCAGATCGCGGACAACCTGAGTAACTCGTCGTTCCCGGCAATCGCCCGCGCGTGCGAGATGACGAAGACGCCGCTCTTCACGTTCTCGCCGTCGCTCGTGAAGGGAGGGGCTGTGCTCGGCGTGGGGACCGACTTCGCGGAGAACGGCCGCGAGGCCGGCCTGCTCGTCGCCGAGGTGATCCGCGGCAAGGACCCGTCACGGCTCCCGTTCCACGCCACGACCAAGATCAGCCGCTCGGTCAACCTTGACAACGCCCGGCGGCTCGGGGTCTCGGTCCCCACCGAATGGGTCAAGACGGCCGACGAGGTGATTCCGGCCCGACTCGCGACGCCATAGAGGATGCGCCATGGACTGCCAGATTCGCCGCGCCGATGGTGTCGCCGAATTGGTCCTCGTCGGGAGTCTCGACTCGTCCTGGTCGTCGTACCTCGCCGACCGGATCGACGAGGTGATTCGGAGCGGGGCACGGGACGTCCGGCTCGACATGGCGGGCGTCACCTACCTCAGCTCCAACGGGATCGCCCTCCTGCTCGGCTACCACCAACAATTGCGGAAGATCGGCGGCCGACTCCGGATCGTGGCCGACTCCGAAGCGGTCAGCCAGGTGCTCCGGCTGACCGGCGTCTCCCGGATCCTCCACGACGATGGGCCGCCCCCGGCACCCGGGGCGAGGCCGGCGGCCCGTTGCGAGGCGGTCGAGCGGGACGGCATGACCCTGCAAGTCTTCCCGAAAACCAGCGGTGGCGGGACCGAGCGCCTCGAACTGATCGGCGACCCTGCGCGGCTCCCCGGGCGCGGATACGACGCGCAGGACGAGCGGACCTGGATGGCGGTCCCGGGGTCGGTGGCCTTCGGCCTGGGCGCCTTGGGCCCGACCTTCGAAGCCTGCCGCGAACGATTCGGGGAGTTCCTGGCCATCGCGGGTGTCGCGGCCTACCGGCCGAGCGCGGGGCCGGGGCGGCCCGACTTCGAGCACGCGGCCGGCGCGTTCGTTCCCGGGGTGCGCCTCCTCTACGGGCTGGCGTTCCCGGTGGAACGGGCGGCCTTGGTCCGCTTCGAGGCGAAGGGGGACCCCGGCAGGGCCTCCGTCCCTCTGAGCCAGATCGCCGCGGCCTGTCTGGACCAGGCCGGGAGCGACGTGGTGGGCGTCGTGCTTGCCGGCGAGACCGACGGGCTGGTCGGCGCGGCGCTGAGGCGGTCACCGGTCGGTTTCCCCGACCGGCTCGACCCATTCGCCCACCCCGACGTGCGCGACTGGCTCTCGCTCACACCGGAGCCCGAGCACGCCCGGAGCACGGCCCTGGTCGTCGGGGTGGCGACCCGGCAGGCCGGCCCGGCGCTGGCAGCCGTTCGTCCGGCCGCTCTCGGGAGCGTCGGCGCCGGAACTCCAGGGCCACTTCCACGCGGCGGTGATCCCTTACCGGCCTCTTCCCAGCGGCGCGGTCGAGCTGGCGGCGACGGTCTCGCACCTGTTCGAGCCCGGCCGGATCGAGACTATCCTCCACCTGCTCGGCGACGCGCGGCCGATCCTCGGGGCTGGTGAGAGCACGTTCACCCGGGGGGTCATCTGGTACGTCCCTCTGGCAGCCGAAGGAGGGACGGAGTTGTCATGACGCTGCTCATCGGATCGTGGACGGTCGGGCTGATCCTGGCGCTGCTGGCGCTCGGGGTGTTCATCAGCTTCCGGATCTTCGCATTCCCCGACATTACGGCCGATGGGTCGTTGACGCTCGGGGCGGCGGTCGCCGCGGCCCTGATCGTCCGGGGCTATGCCCCCTGGACGGCCACCGCCGCCGCGATGCTCGCCGGCGCCCTCGCCGGGGGGACGACGGGCGTCCTGCACACCCGGTTCCGGATCAACGGGCTGCTCGCCGGCATCCTCGTCGCCACCGCCCTCTACTCGGTCAACCTCCACGTCATGGGGCGGAGTAACATCCCGCTCCTCGACGCCCGGACCATCGGCACCGACCTCGTGGACACCCTCACGAAGATGTCGGGCCCGGTCGAGACCGTCCGCCTCCTCGGCCGGGAGGTCCGGTTCCGCGACGCGGTCAACCTGGCCGCGACCGGACTCCTCGTCGCCGCCCTCGCCTGGGCGCTCCGCGCCTTCCTGAGGACGAGTCTCGGGACCGCGATGCGGGCGACCGGAGACAACCCCCGGATGATCCGGGCCCTCGGCGTCGACGTGGGCCGGATGATCACCCTCGGGCTGATGATGTCCAATGCGCTGGTCGCGCTCTCCGGCGCGATCCTGGCGCAGTACCAGGGGTTCGCCGACATCCAGATGGGCATCGGCATGATCGTCTGGGGCCTGGCGAGCGTCATCCTGGGCCAGGCCCTGGTCGGCAGCGGCGGCCTGGGCCTGTCGATCTCCGGCGCCGTACTCGGGTCACTCCTGTTCCGGCTGATGGTGGCCCTGGCGCTGCGCTGGGGGCTGGACCCGAACGACCTGAAACTGATCACGGCCGCCTTCGTGTTCGCGGCCCTCGTACTGCCCAAGCTGTTCGCCGGCCGGACCCGGCCCAGGCCCGGAGCCGTACCGTCTGGGGGGGTCTGATCATGGCGATGCTCGAGCTTCGCGGGGTATGCAAGACATTCAATCCCGGTACTACCGACGAGGTCCGCGCCCTGCGGGGCGTCGACCTGACGGTCGAGCCGGGGAGCTTCGTCGTCGTGATCGGGACCAACGGCTCGGGCAAGAGCACGACGCTGAACTCGGTCGCCGGATCGTTCCGGGTCGACGCCGGTACGATCCGCCTGGCCGGCCGGGAGATCACCCACTGGCCGGAGCACCGCCGCGCCCGGCTGATCGGCCGGGTCTTTCAGGACCCGCTGGCCGGCACCTCGCCATCGCTCTCGATCGCCGAGAATCTCGCCCTGGCCGCCCGGCGGGGCCTTCCCCGCGGCCTCGGCCGGGCGGTGTCCCGGAGCAAGGTCGATGATTTCCGCAACCGGCTCAGACCGCTCGGGATGGGCCTGGAAGACCGGCTCGACAACCCGATCGGCAGCCTCTCCGGCGGCCAGCGCCAGGCGCTGACCCTGCTCATGGCCACCTACCGGCGCCCCGAGCTGCTGTTGCTCGACGAGCACACCGCGGCCCTCGACCCCAAGAGCGCCGAGCAGGTCATCCGGCTCACCGACCAGGTCGTCCGCCGCGAGCATCTCACCACCCTGATGGTCACCCACTCGATGGCCCACGCCGCCTCGCTCGGCGATCGGCTGATCATGGCCCACCAGGGCCGCTTGATCTTCGACGTCTCGGGCGCCGCGAAACACCGCCTCCGCCCCCACGACCTGCTCGAGAAGTTCGAAGAGCTCCGCCGTTCCGACCAGCTCGATGAAACAGCCGCCCGTCTGCTCCGCGACTTCTATGTCTGAACTCCTAGGTCGCCTTCACCGCGATTCTTCCGGTGTTGCGGCGCTGGAGCGTGGAGACACCACCGGCCCCGTTGGGTAGGATAAGGCATCCAGCGAGAGGGGACGTCCGCATGGGCAATCGTCGAACTCAGAAGCTTTGGCTCACGATCATGACTTCGGTTGTTCTGGCCGGGACCGGGCACGCCGACGAACCGCGGGACATCCGCAGTGATACCTGGGTCGCGACCGATGCACTCGGACGAAGTCTGCCCCTGGCTGAGAAGGTCGGGCCTCCTCGGACGAACAAGTTCGTCGGTGTCTTTTACTTCCTCTGGCTCGGCCAGGCCGGCGACGCGGGACCGTTCGACATCGCCAGGATCCTCGTCAAGGACCCGACCGCAATCCGCAACCCGAATAGTCCGCTGTGGGGACCCGCGTTCGTCCCGCATCACTGGGGCGAGTCCATCTTCGGCTACTACCGATCGGACGATGAGAGCGTCCTACGCAAGCACGCCCAGATGTTGACCGACGCCGGTGTCAACATGATCGTCTTCGACGTCACCAATCAAATCACATATCCTCAAACCTGGAAAACGCTCTGCCGCGTCTTCGACCGGGTGAAGCGCGAGGGGAATCGGGTGCCGCAGATCGCCTTCCTCTGCCCCTTCGGGGAACCCCGGAAGGTCGTGCGAGAGCTCTGGGAGGATCTCTATAACCGGCGTCTTCATGAGGATCTCTGGTTCCGCTGGGAGGGAAAGCCCTTGATTCTCGCCGACCCCGAACGGCTCGGCGCGGGCATCGAGCAGGGTCGTCGCACCACTCCCGTCGAACTGGCGACGGGTCATACGCTCGGGCAGACGTTCACGGTGGATCGGCCGTTCCGCGCCGTCGGGGCCGCGGCTCCGACCTGGGCGCATCGCGATTCGGCCGTCACCCTCTCGCTCTGGAGGCACGGCGTGAAACGCGAGCAGGTCGCCTCGCGACGCTTCGAAAGTTTCGAGGATAACGCCTGGCTCGCGCTCGAGTCCAATCCCGCGCAGCCGGCCGGTACATATGACCTGGAAATGTCCAATCCCAAGGGCAAAGTGGGCTGGTGGAGCGGCCCTTCAGGCCGCGACCGATCCGCGTCGGGTCAAGCTCTTGCTGACGGTGCGGTCGTTGAGGGTGCACGGACCTTGCGAATCGAGCTGATCGACGACCAAACCGATCAGATCCGCCGCTTTTTCACCTTCCGTAAGCCCCAACCGGACTACTTCGTCGGACCGACCGGCCTCCGCCAGTGGGGTTGGCTCGAGGTCTACCCCCAGCACGCCTTCTACAAGGTACCGGGCATCCCCGAGGAGGTCCCCGTCGGGGTCGCGCAGAACGCGGCGGATGGTAAGCTGAGCGTGTTCACTCACCCCGGCGCTCACGGCCGCAGTTTCCACGACGGCAAGGAGCCCGGCCCCGAAGGGCGGGACGGCTCCGGCCGGAATTTCGCCGAGCAGTGGCGGCGGGCGCTGGAGATCGATCCGGCATTCGTCTTCGTCACCAACTGGAACGAATGGATCGCGGGCCGATTCACCCCGGCCCACATGCCGCTCTACGGCAGCGGGCCGGTGACGTTCGTCGACGAGTTCAACGCGGAGTTCAGTCGCGATGTCGAGCCGATGAGGGGAGGCCACGGCGACAACTACGTCTACCAGATGGCGGCGAACATCCGGCGCTACAAGGGGGCACGCCCGATTCCGCCGGTCGAGCCTCGGCCGATCACGATCGACGGCCGCTTCGACGATTGGGCCCGCGTCCAGCCGGAATTCCGCGACACCATCGGCGACCCCGTTCACCGCGATCAGCCGGGATGGGGCACACGCCTGCACTACGTCAACACGACGGGTCGCAATGACATCGTGGCCGCGAAGATCAGCCTCGACGCACGGGCCGTCTTCTTCTTCGTTCGGACGAAGGACAAGTTGACCAGCCCCGCGGATCCGAACTGGATGCTCTTGTTCATCGACGCAGACCAGAACCCGAAGACCGGCTGGCTCGGCTTTGACTTCGTGGTCAACCGGATGATCCGCGACTCCTCCCGAACGACCCTCGAACGGAACATCGGCGGGAAGTTCGAATGGGGCTCGCCCGTCGAGATTCCGTTCAAGACCGCGGATAACGCGATCGAGCTCGCCATCCCCCGCGCGACGCTCGGCCTCACCACCCTCCCGGCCGCGATCGACTTCAAATGGGCCGACAACCCCCAGCAGACCGGCGACTGGTCGGACTTCACCCTGAACGGTGATGCCGCCCCCAACGACCGTTACAATTTCCAGGCAAAGTTCCAAGCGTACCTGCCATAGAAGTGTATTCGACCAGGGAACATCGCCAGACTTCTTCGCTTTTTCGGCTCCCCGGTGCTATCTCGACGGCGATCTCGTATAGTACGACACCGTACTAATATCGCCAGGCTCGGTTTCTCATGAGACCGACGTGCCGTAGGCGGCCCACCGACACCGAGCGAGGAAGGGAGCATCGGATGAGGACTCTCCTGGCCCTGGCACTCCTGGCGTGCGGCCTCTCCGGAGCGCGGGCCGACGACGCCAAGCCGGCGACGTCCAACGTGCCTCGCGCCGGGTATCCGCGCATCCACCCGGACAACCGGGTCACGTTCCGGCTGAGGGCACCGGACGCGAAGAGCGTCAAGGTCCAGCCCGGCGGGGCCGACAACGGGCTCGGCAAGGGCCCTTACGAGATGGAGCGGGCCGACGACGGGACCTGGACGATCACCATACCGCCGGCCGTCCCGGGCTTTCATTACTACTGGTTCGTGGTGGACGGCGTCCCGGTCAACGACCCCGGCAGCGAGACGTTCTTCGGCTATGGCAAGCCCACCAGCGGCGTGGAGGTGCCCGAGCCGGGCGCGGACTATTACGACGCGAAAGACGTGCCCCACGGCGAGGTGCGGAGCCTGTGGTACCACTCCAAGGTCACCGGCTCGCCGCGGAGGGCGTTCGTTTACACGCCACCGGGCTACGATGCCGACGCCGGCAAGCGCTATCCGGTCCTCTACCTCCAGCACGGGGCCGGCGAAGACGAACGGGGCTGGACGACCCAGGGCCGGGCGAACTTCATCCTCGATAACCTCATCGCCGTCCGGAAGGCGGTGCCGATGATCGTCGTCATGGACAACGGCTACGCCGCGAAGGCGGGCGCAGCACCCGCGCCGGCCAAGGGCGCCCGGCCTGGGCCGCCGATGTTCAACTTTCGGGGCTTCCAGGAGGTACTCCTCGGCGAGCTGATCCCGAAGATCGATGCGACCTACCGCACGATGTCCGACCCCGAGCACCGCGCCATGGCCGGGCTCTCGATGGGCGCGATGCAGACGCTCCAGATCGCGCCGGCCCACTCGGACAGGTTCGCCTACATCGGCGCGTTCAGCCCGCCACCTATCGGCACATTCGACGCGAAGACGGCGGCCAACGGTGCCTACAGCGACCCGGCGGCCTTCCACGCGAAGGTCCGCCTTCTCTGGCTCGGGGCTGGGACCAAGGAGGAGCGGTTCCTCGTTGCCGTCAGGAAGATGCAGGAGAGCCTCGATCACGCCGGCATCAGGCACGTCGTCGTCTTCGAATCGCCCGGGACGGCCCACGAGTGGCAGACGTGGCGTCGGGCCCTGCTCGACTTCGCCCCCCGCCTCTTCCGCAATTAGCCCGACCGCGTTTCGACCAGGAGCGAACATGCCCAACGGACACGAACTCGCGATGCGGCTCCGAGTCGCCTACCTGGCGCTGCACCGCCGGACGAACGCGGAGCTTGCCCCGCTCGGCCCGACCGCCGACCAGTTCGTCCTGCTCACGTCCCTGGCCGAGGGAGAAGGGGTGACCCAGAAGGAGCTGGTGGGACGGACCGGATCGGACCCGAACACGATGAGCCAGATGCTGGCACGGCTGGAAGCGAGGGGGCTGGTCGGGCGCAAGCGGCACGCCGAGGACGGCCGGGCGCGGAGCGTGTCCCTGACGAGACGCGGCCGTCAAGTGCAGAGAACCTTATGGGAACGGAGCGCCCGGCTTCGGGCGGAGCTGGAGTCTCTCTTCCCGCCGGATGTGATGGATTCGCTGATCGAGGGGCTGGAACGAGTGGCGATGGCAATGAACCCGCCCGATGGCCCGGAAGGCGAGCCCCCTCGTGCGAAGGGGGCGCGTGGACCGAAGGCTGCGAAACGCTAGCGCCGGCCGCACCGCGGTGAACCGACGTCCGTGATTGTCGTCCGACGACCCATTCCACAACAGGAGCCGATCGCAATGAGACCCGTAAACCTGTCCCTCCTCTCGGCGGCCCTCCTGGCGGTCGCCCCAGCCGTCGTACTGGGCCAGGCCCCCGTGAAAGGCCGACCGCGCGGCCCGATGGTGCCGGTACGCTCGCCCGAGGTCCAGAAGGACGGACGCGTCACCTTCCGCTTCCGCGCCCCCAATGCCAAGAATGTGGCCGTCGCCCGCGATGGTGCCCGGCCCGCGGACATGCAGAAGGACGATCAGGGCGTCTGGACCCTCACGACCGATCCGCTTCCCCCCGACGTCTATCCCTACAGCTTCGACGTCAACGGCACCAGGCTGGCCGACCCGGGCAACCCGCTGGTGAAGCCGATCGTCATGGGCGGCAACCAGAGCCTCGTCCACGTCCCGGGCCCCTCGGACCTGAGCTGGGAGGTCAATGACGTCCCTCGGGGCACGCTCCACCACCACTTCTACAAGTCGGCTACCGCCGGCGAGGGGCGCGACTTCTACGTCTACACGCCGCCCGGCTACGACTCCGCCGGACGGGACGAGTACCCGGTGCTCTACCTGCTGCACGGCATCACCGATGACGCCAGCGCCTGGACGAACGCCGGCCGTGCCCACGTGATCCTCGACAATCTGATCGCCCGGGGCAAGGCGAGGCCGATGCTGGTCGTTATGCCGCTCGGGTACGCCTTTCCGGACGTCCCCGGGACCATCTTCCGGCTCTTCCGCGACCCGACCGCGCAGCGCAAGAGCCTGGAGGACTTCGCGAGAACGGTGCTCGACGAGCTGATCCCGCGGGTGGAGAAGTCCTATCGCGTGGCGAAGGGCCGCGACGCGCGCGCGATCGCCGGGCTGTCGATGGGCGGCGCGCAGTCCCTCTACATCGGGCTCAACCACCCCGACCGCTTCGGCTGGGTAGGCTCCTTCAGCGGCGCGTTCGTGATGTATGGCGATGACGACGCCGGCCACTTCCCGTCGCTGAACGAAGACACGGGCTCGAAGTTCCGGCTAGTCTGGCTGGCGTGTGGCACCGAGGACTTCCTGATCCAGCGGCACCGAAAGCTCGAAGGCTGGCTGAAGGAGAAGGGCGTCAAGTTCAGCTCGAAGGAGACGCCCGGCGCACACACCTGGATGGTCTGGCGCCGCTACCTGACCGACTTGACCCCCCTGCTCTTCCGCGAGGACAAGCCCTGAAAAAAGGGGAAAGAATCGATAAGAAGATTCCACTTCAATAAACTTAACACGCGATCGCTGGCCCTCCTGGTCCAGCCCGACCAGTTCAGTTGCCAAGAGAGGGGTCGTCCGGAAGACCGGGAGGGTCGGCAGCGCTTGCAACCCGAGCGGCCAGCCGACCGCAACCAGGACGTTGGCCATCACGCCGACGATGATGACGCGGCCCAGCCGCGAGACTCGGATGTTTTCTCGACGCATCGCATGTTTGACAAAAATTCAACACCGGATTAAAATAAGGTCGATACTGGGGTAACAGCGAGCGATGTCCGCTCCACCCACGAGCGATCCGACGGCCCAGGCAGACCTCACTCCTTGCGCAGAATGACCTTCCACTGTGAGCTGGCACGAGGAATTCGGAGGTCCATGACAGGATCTCGAGCCGTCCCGGACAGTCGTGCTTGAATCTCACGAAAGTAACCCGACTGGGCCCAAACGATCCCGCCAGTCGCGACCGAGAGCGCCGTGTCATTCTCGAGAGAACCACGCAATGCTTTCCATCCTTGGCCAAAGACCTGCGGCGTATTGCGATGGCCACTCTCGGCGCCACTTTCTGAGGATCGGCGGCCTGGCCATGGGTGGGCTGGCATTGCCCCAGGTCCTCAAAGCCCAGGCGGCGACGGAATCCTTGGGCCCGCGCCCGCGATCGCACAAAGCCGTCATCATGATCTACCTGTCCGGCGGCCCCTCACACCAGGACATGTACGACCTCAAGATGAACGCCCCGGCCGAGATCCGCGGCTCCTTCCGCCCCATTCCCACAAACGTCCCCGGCATCGAAATCTGCGAACACATGCCGCGCCTGGCCAGAATGATGGACAAGTTCACCATCATTCGCTCGCTCTACGGCAGTCCCGATCAGCACAATTCCGACATGTGCTTGAGCGGCTATCCCCGGGGTCCACGAGGCGAACAGGACGGCCATCCCTCGCTCGGCTCCGTCCTCTCCAAGCTCCAGGGCCCCATCGATCCGGCCATACCCCCGTCGATCGGACTCACGATCAAGACCAAACATCTCCCTTATTCCAATCCGGGAGACCCTGGCTTTCTAGGAATGTCCCACTCTCCGTTTCTCCCCGACGGTCCCGAAATGACCGAAATGCGACTTCACGGCGCATACCCTGGACCGCCTGCGTGACCGCCGAACTCTCCTCGCCAGCTACGACGACTTCCGTCGCGGGGCCGAACGACAGGCCACCTTCCAGGGACTCGACGCCTTCAACCGCGCCGCCTTCGAGGTCCTCACTTCCAGCAAGCTGGCCGAAGCGCTCGACCTCGAACGCGAAGACCCCAGAACCCGAGATCGCTACGGCCGTGGCAGTGCCGACCCCGCCTTCGGCGAAGACGCCGGCCCCCACTGGATGGACCAGTTCCTGATGGCTCGGCGTCTGGTCGAAGCAGGCGCCCGTTGCGTCACCCTCTCCTTCGGCAGTTGGGACCGACATGGCGGCAACTTCGCCCAGCTTCCCCCTCAGCTCGACAAGTTCGATCAGGGAATCACCGCGCTGGTCGGAGATTTGCACGCCCGCGGCCTGGACCAGGATGTCAGCGTCATCGCCTGGGGCGAATTCGGCCGCACCCCACGCATCAACAAATCCGCCGGTCGAGACCACTGGCCCAGGGCGTCCTGCGCCCTCCTGGCCGGCGGCGGCATGCGAATGGGCCAGGTCATCGGTTCGACCAACCGCCTGGGCGAGGAACCGCAGAGTCGGCCCGTGCATTATCAGGATGTCTTCGCCACCCTCTATCACCAGCTCGGCATCGACGTTCAGAACACCATGATCTACGACGCCACGAACCGCCCCCACTTCCTCCTCGACCGCCGAGACCCGATACGCGAACTGATCTGACCCCACGCGCACTCCTCGGCGCAATCCCGTCGCCACGTTCGCGCCCATCATGCGATGCGGCTGGCGACCTGGGTGACAGGCCACCGAACTGAGGGCAGTTTCCGACTGGGTTGCAGTGCCTGCTCCCGCATGCTCGCGCGCGGATTGAGGTCGCCCTCGTTCCGCCTTGGTTCTACCCATTGAACACGGAAAACTGAACTCTTGACGGCTCGCCTGGCTTCGCCGAAGCTGAGGGCGACTCGAAGGAAACCCGGACCCGAAGCCCTGACCCTGCGAGGGGATCGCCATGTCCCGATCCGTCGGTTGGTTCCTCACCCTTTGGTTGCTGGCTCCCCGCATCACTCTTGGCCAGGCGAAGGACGACATCAAGGAGTTGAAACTCCGCGACTGGCAGCCGCGTTCCATGCTGATCACCAAGACGACCGAGGTCCTCAAGCCGGCATTCCCGGTCATCGACGTGCACAACCACCTCGGCGGCGGCAAGGCGACCCTCACACCCCGGCGCGTCCAGAGTTACCTCGCCGAGATGGACGCGGCGGGCATCCGCACTGTGGTCAATCTCGACGGCGGCTGGGGACCGCAGCTCAAGGAGACGATCGCCGCCCTGGACGAGGCCCACCCCGGCCGGTTCCTGACGTATGCGCTGATCGACTTCTCCGGCATCGACGAGCCGAGCTGGTCGGATCGCGAAGCCGCGCGGCTGGCCGAGAGTTTCGAGGCCGGCGCCAAGGGCCTGAAGTTCCACAAGATACTCGGCCTCGGCGCCCGCTACAAGGACGGCCGCCTCGTGCCGGTCGACGACCCGAAGCTCGACCCGATCTGGGAGGTTTGCGCCCGTTACAAGCGACCGGTCGAGATCCACACGGGCGATCCCGGCGCGTTCTTCACGCCGCTCGACCGCTTCAGCGAACGCTGGCACGAGCTGAACGAACACCCCGAGTGGCTCTTCCACGGCAAGGACTTCCCCAGGCGCTCCGAGCTGCATGCGCAGCGGATGAGGGTGATCGCCCGCCACCCGAATACGACGTTCATCTGCGCCCACATGGCCAACGACGGCGAAGATCTCGCCGAGGTCGGGCGCTGGCTCGATGCGTATCCGAACATGTACGTCGATATCGATGCCCGCATCTCCGAACTCGGCCGGCAACCCTACTCGGCCCGCCGGTTCTTCCTGAAGTATCAAGATCGGGTCATGTTCGGGACCGACACCCGGCCCAATCGCGAAGCCTACCAGATCTATTATCGGTTCCTGGAGACCGATGACGAATACTTCGACCCGGCCGGCGGACACCACCGGCAAGGCTTCTGGATGATCTACGGGGTCTTCCTGCCCAAGGACGTGCTGGAGAAGCTCTACTCCAAGAACGCGGTTCGACTCCTCTCCGGCCTGAAATCCCCGGGATGACCTCCGGGCGGATGGGGCGTGTCAGCGGCCGTTTCGGCGTGATAGAATAGGGAATAGCGACCGAGTTGGTCATCCTTAACCATGGTGCGGGCCCAAAGCATGAGCACGAAGACCGCCCGCGCCAGGGGGACGATGGCGGCGGGTTTCACGCTGATCGAACTCCTCGTCGTGATCGCGATCATCAGCGTCCTGATTGCGCTCCTCCTACCCGCGGTGCAATCGGCCCGCGAGGCCGCGCGTCGCATCCAGTGCACCAACAACCTGAAGCAGATCGGGTTGGGGCTGCATAACTACGAGGGGATTACCGGGGCGTTTCCGCCGTCGAACATCGCCACCATCATCAACGGGGCGTTCAGCTACAACGGCTTCAGCGTTCACGCCCGGATCCTGCCGTTCATGGAACAGGGGGTCGCGTTCAACGCGATCAACTTCTCCTTCACGCACCGCACGGTGCAGAATTCGACGGTGGTGGGCCTGGCGCTGACCTGCTTCCTCTGCCCGAGCGACCCGAACCTGGGGGGTCTGACGGCATTCCCCTCGGGCGTCAATGCCCGCGTGCCGTGCTATGGCTTCAACGAAGGCGACTGGTTCATCTGGAACGCCCTGTCCGCCAGCGGCGCCAACAATGGACCGAACACCCGCGGCGTCTTCGGCCCCAACCTGAGCCGGCGGATCGCCGAGTTCACCGACGGCACGAGCCAGACGCTCCTGGCCACGGACGTCAAGGCGCTCAATCCGTTCTGCCAGGTGGGCGGGCCGTTCTCCGAGGCGAACCTCAGCTCGCCGACGGCCCCCCTGCCCTCCCCCTATGCCAACCCCTTGTCGGTCGCGGCGGAATACACCTCGGTCGCCGCGTGCAACGCCATCCCTCCGGGCCAGGGCCACACCGCCTGGGTCGACGGCAACTCCCAGGAGACGGGGATGACCACAGCCTTCCCGCCCAACAAGGCGGCCATCAACCCCACCAGTCTCGCCGACCTCGACATCTTGACGCTCCTGATCAGCAGAGACCAGCCGCTGTACGGAGCGATCACCGCCCGGAGCTACCACCCCGGCGGCGTCAACGCCCTGCTCGCCGATGGCAGCGTGCGGTTCGTCAAGTCCACGGTTGACGGCATGACATGGAGGGCTCTCGGCACCATCCAGGGCGGAGAAGTCATCAGCGCGGATGCGTATTGAGTCCAGTCGGACGCGAGGAGTTCCCGGAGCGATCGGAGGTCCCCATGGCGACGGAAGAAGAACTCAAGAAGGCCCTGAAGGCCATCAAGAAGAAGCTGAAACTGGCCCGGCTCGACGACGAGTCCGGCCTGAGCCGGGGCGGCGGCAAGAAGTCGGGGATCACGGGAATTACTCCCCCGCCCGGGCATCCGCCCGGGATCTGGGAAGAGCTGGTCAAGGCCGGCAAGCTGAAGCGGGAGATGGCGAATACCTATTCCGTGGTCGAGGGAGCCTGAACGATGGAGCAACGCCAACTGGGCAAGGCCGAGCTGGTGAAAGCCGGGTATGTCCGTCACGTCGGTGTTTCCGAGATGTCGGCGGCGACGGTGCGACGGGCGCATGCCGTCCACCCGATCGCGGCCCTGGAGACCGAGTACGCCGTGCTCACCCGCGACATCGAGGGCGAGACGCTGCCGGCCCTGCGCGAGCTGGGTGTTTCCGTCGTTGCCTACGGCTTGCCCCGGCGGGCCGTGGCCGGCAATCGCTACGACGCCCACGGGGTGAAAATGGTTAACCGTTGATCATTACAAATGTTAATATTAATATGACATCATCAAACGCCGCTTACGGCCATCATATGTGAAGCGACACGTCCCCAACAGATCCCGTCCGATCAGGACGATGGCCCCGGGTGAAACGATGGTCGTGACTCCGACGACAAGGATGGTCCGCCAATTCGGCGGACCCGGCGCATCGAAGGATCCGAAGGTCATGCGGACCTGATAGACCGGGGCCTCACGCTCCTCATCGCCGAAAGCCGAGGAGCAGAGCTTTTTCCAATCAGAAACATTGAGACCTATCCCCTCGGCGAGCGGGCGCGGAATCGCTGTCCACTGGGCGCCCGTGTCCACCAGCCCCGCGACCGAGAGTGGTGGGGGAATCGGGAAACCGCTGGAGACCAAGAGGTCACTCTGCTCGGGGCTCACCCAAAGCCTGACGTCGATAATCGGCCCGTCCGGGCCGACCGGAACTTCGAGGCGCGGCATGGGATCAGAGCACCACGTTGGGGAGATAGACTGCCGGATCGGATGCGGTGATCTGCCTGACCAGTAAGGGGACAATACCGAATCGACGGTAGCCTTCCCTGAGACCCGCGGAACGATCGGGAAAGATGCCAGCGATCTCGGTTCCCTTGATCAGGACGAATTCGCCTTCGTGCTCGCGAAGCAACTCCGGCAGGCAGCGTCGATACGTTGCCATCTCTTCGGCCAGTGCTGCAACGGAGACATCCACGGTACCCTTCGTTTCGTCGTCGGCCGACGAGCCCCGCCGCGCCTGTCCTTGGGCTTCAATCATGGCACGTCTCCATGCGTCATCGATTCGCGCAGTGGATCGCTCGCGACTCGAGGCGTGAGTGGACCCCGACTCGGTGTCCTCCAGCCAGCGCTTGGCGAGTTCCAGAACAGCTCTCATCGCTATGCGGGAGAGCAAAGGGTCGTCATCGGAGTAGTACGACGCCTTGGCCGCAATGTGTTCGAGCTGATCATCGAGCTCAAGAAGCAGAGTGTCCAAGGGAACCGGCCGATCCTGTCCTGTAGCCGGTGGACTCGCTTCATGCTCCCGATCGACCTGGAGACCTTCATGGCCCTTTGCCTCAGGCATCGGTTCGACCCTTATATCAAAGGCTTGTCGACAGGGGAAGGCGAAGAGGAGGCTGGGGCTGGCACTCCGCGCCACATCACGCATGGGTCACTCATCCTTATTCTATAGCGCGACCCGCGACAGTGCGAGCCGTTGGTGGCATCTTGTCCCCCATGATGCTAAGCTGAGCCACCCGAAGCCAAGGACATCGCGTCGCTCGCGAGTCCGCGGTCGAATCCAGGCAACCAATCCAAGCACGTTAATCATGAAAATTCATGACTCAATCATCCTGAGCTTCATACTCGCGGTTCATTGTGTCTTCACGGTGAGGACTTGCCTGGCGCAACCGGCGAGGCCCCGCGCGGGACCTCGGCATCCCGTTCGAGGGTTCGCCGGGGGTTTTCAACGCGATCACCGACATAAAGGGCGTCGAGGTCGGCTATACGACGCTAATCTCCGGTAACGGGAAGCTCGTCGTCGGGAAAGGGCCGGTCCGGACGGGCGTCACGGCCATCCTACCGCGGGGGAAGTCCGACCACGGCCGGGTCTTCGCCGCCTGGTACTCGCTCAACGGCAACGGCGAGATGACCGGGACCACCTGGGTCGAGGAATCCGGATGCCTGGGGACGCCGATCCTGATCACCAACACGCACAGCGTCGGCGTCGTCCGGGACGCGGTGATTGAGTGGAACGTCAAACAGGGTGCGAGCCAGGAGTATTCCGGCGATTTCAGCCTCCCGCTGGTCACCGAGACCTGGGACGGGTTCCTGAACGACATCAACGGCTTCCACGTGCGGAAGGACCATGTCTTCGCGGCGCTGGACGGCGCCCGGTCGGGACGGATCGCCGAAGGGAACGTGGGGGGTGGGACCGGCATGGTCGCCCATCGCTTCAAGGGGGGGACCGGCACGTCATCCCGGGTCATCGGGCCGGATGAAGGTGGATACACGGTCGGCGTCCTGGTCCAGGCGAATTACGGCCGGCGCGAGTCGTTGCGAATCGCGGGCGTCCCGGTGGGCCGAGAGATCACCGATCTGATGCCGGAACGCGGGCAAGCCGACTCGGGCCAGGGGTCGATTATCGTCGTCGTCGCGACCGATGCACCCCTCCTGCCCCATCAGCTCAAACGGTTGGCCAGACGTGTGCCGATCGGTATCGGTCTCATGGGCGGCCGGGGTGAGAACAGTTCGGGCGACATCTTCATCGCGTTCTCCTCGGCCAACCCCGAGGCCGGCAAGACGACCGGCACCGCCCAATTGACCATGCTGCCCAATGAACGGATCAACCCCCTGCTCCAGGCGACCGTCAACGCGACCGAGGAAGCGATCGCTAACGCGATGATCGCCGCAGAGACGATGAAGGGAATCGACGGAAACACCGTTCATGCCATCCCACACGAACGATTGAGAGAGATCCTCAAGAAGTACAACCGGATGAAGGATCAAGGCTGAAGGCTGAGTCGGGTCGGATGACTCAGCCTTCAGCCTTTCCCGGGGCTGCCTTCGCCCACGAGGGGGAAAGGGATCACTGCTTCGGAGCTCTGGTGACGGCCACCAACTCACCCTGTGCGAGGATCGCATCCACCGCCGCCGTCCGCGCGGTCAAGGCACTGATCCTCGCTCCCTGACGCGTCAGGACCGCCACCGCGTTGCCCCCCGCCTGACCGTCGTCGTTGCCGTCGATCAGCCGACCCGAACTGTCCTCCAGACCCGACGGCCCCTCGCCATTGACGATCAGCTCCACAGGCTTCTTCAGCACGAATCCCTTCTTCGGCGTCAGCGACACCGTATGGGTCGTTCCGTTGTACACCGCCGACTTCAGCTTCAGTACCTTCGCATTCTTCGCCGTGAACGACCCATGCTTCCCCGCCACCAGCAGCTCGTACTCGCCGATGCTCGTCGCCTCGGATCCGTTCAGGCCTCCGCTGAACCCCAGCACGACCTCCTTCACCTTCCCCTTCTTCTTGACGATCTCCACGCTCCCCAGCGTCACCGGCGAGGTCGAGGTCGGCGGTGGCGCCGACTGGCCCGCATTGAGGATCGTCAGCGTCGATGATGACGGACTCCCCAGCGACGCTCCGCTCCCCCCGGGGCTGCTCAACACCACGTTCACCGTCAACGGCGACGCCAGCGACCCTGCGTTCTTCACAGGGATCATGATCGTTTGCGACGCCTGGCCCGCCGCGAACGTCAGCTCCTGGTTCACCGACGTGTAGTTCACTCCCGCCACCGCCGTGCCCCCGGACGTCAACACCTCCACCGTCACCGACTGACTCAGGCTGCCGGTCCGCAACACCTGCAACGCCGCCGACCCCGACGTCTCATCCACGCTCAGCCCACTGCTGGCGAACGCCAACTGCGATGGCCCGGCCAGGCCCACCGCCGTCGTCGTCGTCCCCGTCAAACCGCTGCTGTTCAACTGCAACGACACCGGCGCACTCGCTCCGGCGAGCGTCAGGCCCGCGAACGTCGCCACGCCACCGACGGTCGTCACCGTCGTCTTGCCCCCCACGCTCGCACCCGTACCCGACGGCGCCGTCACCACCACCGTACCCGCGTAGTTCGGATTCACGTTGCCGAACGGGTCCGTCGCCGCCACCACCAGCCCGAATCCCTGACCCGACGTCACCGACGACGGCGGCTCCGCCTCCACCACCAGGTGCGTCGCCACTCCCGGCACCACCGTGATCCCACCCGTCGTCACGCTCGTCAGGACGCCGCTGGTCGCCTGCAACGTATAACCCGACGACGCCTCGTCCAGCGTCAACGCCGGGCCGAAATTCACCACCCCGCCCACCGCCGGCTTCGACAGCGCGCCCCCGCGGAGCGTCGCATCCCCCGGGTTGTTCGACAGCGACAGCGTGATCGTCCCCGTGAATCCCGTTGAACACGTTCCCGTAGCCGTCCTCCGCCGAGATCGCCAGGCCGAAGTCCGCTCCCGCCGTCATCACCGTCGGCGCCGCCACCGTCAACACCAATTGCGTCGCCGTCCCCGCCACCACGTCGATCGGTGTCGTCCCACCCGGATTCAATCCCGACGTCGTCGCCGCGATCGTGTAGCCCGACGCCGCCACGTCCAGCGACAGACCCGGGAACGTCGCCACCCCGTTGCTCGCCGTCCCGCTCAGGGTCCCGTTCAGCGCGCTGGAGCCCGCCAGCGGGCCCACCGCAGGGTCGTTCGACAGCGACAGCGTGATCGCTCCGTTGAAGCTCGGCACCGCGTTCCCGAACGCATCCGCTCCATCCACCGTCAGGCCAAACGGCGTGCCCGCCGTCACCGAACCCGACGGCTGGCTCGCGATCACCAGCTCCGACAGCGGGCCCGCCGTCACGGCGAACGCGCTGCTCGTCAGGCCCGTCAGCGTGCCGCTGGACACACCGATCGTGTACCCGCTGCCCGCCTTGTCCACCGCCAGACCCGTAAAGGTCGCCATTCCCCCGCTGGCCGTCGCCGTCACCGTACCGCCGCCCAGCGTCGCGTGCCCCGGGTTGGCCGACAGCACCGCCGACACCGTCCCGTTGAACCCCGTCGCCAGGTTCCCGTACGAGTCCTCCGCCTCCACCTTGAAGCTGAACACGCCGCCGGCCGTCTCGCTGCTCGGCGGCTCCGTCATCGCCACCAACTTCGACGCCGCGCCGGCCGTCACGCCGATCGTTCCTGTCGTCACCGGGCTCAGGCCCGTGCTCGTGACGTCCAGCGTATAGTTCCCCACCGTGTCCAGCGTCAGACCCGAGAAGCTTGCCACTCCGCCGCTGGCCGTCACCGTCGTCGTACCAGCCAGGATCGGACTCCCCGGGCTGCCGGTGATCGCCACGCTCACATTACCGTGGAAGTCCGGGTCCGCATCCCCGTTCACGTCCAGCGCCGTCACCTTCAGGCTGAAACCCTGATTCACCGGCACCGACGACTGCGGCTGCGTCGTCACCTCCAGCGACGCCGCCGGGATCGGCGTCACGTCGATCCCGATCGACGCCGGCGTGCTCACGCCGTCGCTGCTGGCCTGTAACGTGTAACCGTTGCCGATGGCGTTGATCGTCAGGCCCGTGAAGTTTGCCACGCCCCCGCTGGCCGTGATCGTGGTCGTCCCACCCAGCGTGCCACTGCCCACTTTGTTATCCAGGGCCACCGTCACGCTCCCGTTATAGGACGTCTCCAGGTTGCCGAACGGGTCCAGAAGCTCGACCGTCGCGCCGAACGGGAACCCGTGCGCCACCTGGCTCGGCGGCTCGGTGGACCACACCAACTGCGGCGCCACCACGTCGATCGCGCTGGATGGCGGCGACGTGAGACCGCCGCTGCTGGCGATCAGCGTAAACGGATTCCCCGTGGTATCGATGATGATGTTGGTGAAAGCCGCCACGCCGTTGGACGCCGCGACCGTCGTCGTCCCGCTCAGTTTGCCGTTGTCGGGATTGCTGTTGAGGTCCAGGGCCATCGTGACATTCTGGTCGTAGCCCGTGATCGGGTTGCCGTACTGGTCCTCGACGGTCAGCGTGACGCTCAGCGGGACCAGGTCGGCGGCCTTGCTCGGCGGCTCGACGGTCCAGGCCAGTTGCGAAGCCGTCCCAGAGGTAATCGTGATCGAGCTCGAGGTACCCGCGGCCAAGGCCGGCACGCTCGTGCTCGTCGCCGACAGGTCATAGGTCCCGGCCGTGTCGAGCGCCAGCTTGGAGAACGTCGCCACGCCATTGACCGCGTTGACCGTCAGCACGCTGCTGGCGTCGAACGCGCCCGTCGCCCCGTGGGCCAGGCCAATCGTCACCGGGCCGCTATACGACGTGATGATGTTGCCGAACTGATCCTCGGCGTCGACCACCACCGTGTGCGGGGACGCCGCGAAGTCCTGGCCCGCGGTCGCCGTCGCCACCGGCTCGCCCGTGGCCGAGAACACCAACTGCTTGGCCACCGCCGACGTCACGGCGATCCCACGGCTGGTCACACTCAACGCCCCGGCCGTCGCTTGCAGCGTATAACCATTGCCCACCTTGTTGAGCGTCAGGTCGCTGAACGTCGCCACGCCGCCGCTGGCCGTCACCGGCGTCGTACCGCCCAGCGTCGAACCGCCCGGATTGGCCGCAATCGCCACCGCCACGCTCCCCGTCAGCGGCGTCGGGTTGCCGTACTGGTCCTCGGCGCCCACCACCAAGCTGAACGTCGCTCCCGCCTGCACGCTGGTCGGCGGCTGCGACACCACGTACAGTTGCGCGGCCGTCGTACCGGCAACCACCGTGATGCTGTTGGTCAGGCCCGTTACCGCATTGCCGCTCGAGGCCTCCAGGACGTAGGTGCCGACCTTGTCCAGCGTCACCCCGCTGAACGTCGCCACCCCGTTGGAGAACGGCGCCGAGCTCGTCCCCGTGATCGCCCCGCCCGACGGCCCCGAATTGACCGACAGCACCACGCTGCCAGTCGCGTAGGTGTCCGTCGTCCCCTGGTACGTCTCCGCGGTCACCGTCAGGCCGAACCCGCTGCCGGCCGTCACCGACGACGGCGGCTCGGTCGTCACCACCAGTTGCGGCGCCACCACGTTGATCGCACTCGAGGTTGACATGATGACCGTGCTCGGAGCGACACCGGTGGTGGCGATCAGCGTGTACGGGTTGCCGATCGTATCGATGATGATATTGGTGAACGTCGCCACCCCGCCGGTGGCCGCCACCGTCGTCGTCCCGCCCAGCTCGCCATTGGCGGCGTGGCCGTTGAGGTCCAGCGACACCGACACGTTCTGGGTGTAGCCCGTCTCCAGGTTGCCGTACTGGTCCTCGACATCGAGCGTCGCGCCCAGCGGCACCAGCTCCGTGGCCTGGCTCGGCGGCTCCGTCGTCCAGGCCAGTTGCGCCGGCGCCGCGGCCGTGATCGCGATCGACGTCGAGGTGCTCGGCGTCAGGCTGGCGCTCGTCGCCTGGAGCTGATACGTCCCGGTCGTGTCGATCGCCAGGTTGCTGAACGTCGCCACCCCGTGGACCGCATTGACCGTCAGGGTGCCGACGAACGTCCCGGTGGCATTGTTCGCCAGCGCCAGCGTCACCGGGCCGTTATACGAGGTGGCGATGCTGCCGAACTGGTCCTCGGCGTCGACCACCACCTGGTGCGGCGACGCCGCGAAATCCTGGCCCGCGGTCGCCGTCGTCACCGGCTCGCCGGTGGCCGCGTACACCAACTGCGTCGCCGGGCCCGGGATCACGTTGAAGGAGGCTGTCACCGCCGGCGCCGCCGGATTCTGCAAGACCGTGGCCGCCTGGGCCTGATCGTCGGTCGCCTGGAGCGTGTAACCGTTGCCCGCCTGATCGATCGTCAGGTCGTTGAAAGCCGCCGCGCCATCAGAGGGCGCCTACCGTCGTCGTGCCGTTCAGGACGCCGTTACCCGGCGGATTGTTATCGATCGACAGGATGATCGGGTCCTCGAAGTTGGGGACGACCGTGCCCAGGGCGTCCACGGCGGTGATGGCCACGCTGAAGGTCACGCCGGCCTGGACCTCGATCGGGGGCGGTGTCGGCTGACCGGGCTGCGTCGGTTGCTCGGTCACGATCAATTTCGTCGGCTGGCCCGCCACGTCGAACGGATGGGACACCGGCGCGTTCAACCCCAGGCTGTACGTCGCCTGGATCGTGTAGCCCCGCGCCGGCACGGCCATCGTCATGCCATCGAAGATCGCCTGGCCGTTCACCACCGACTCGGTCAGCGACTGGCCCGACGCCGGCTTCAGCGTATCGTTGCCGGGATTGCTATCCAGCGCAATGGTAATCGTCCCCGCCTGGATGAACGGGTCGGGGGCCTGGCCCCCCACGCTCTCGATGGACACGGTCGTGCCGAAGCCCCAGGTCCGGCCCCCGAAGACCGTCTGCTCGACGTTCGGCGGCTGCGAGGTCACGACCACGCTCGCGGCGAAGTCGTTGGGATTGAGCACCACCGCGCCCATCATGGCCGGATTGCCGCCCGCCCCGCTCGTGAACCACAGGTTGCCGTCGGGGCCCAGGACCAGCGCGTTGGCGTTGGTGTCCGGGGCCGTCGCGTAATCCACCAGCGACTGGGAGTTGACGTCGATCTCGCCGATCTGGTTGCTGCCCGACTCGGTGAACCAGATCGCCTGGCCACTCGAGTCGGTGCTGGGGGCGACCGCCACATAATTCGCCGTCCCGCTCACCGGGATCTCCGTGACGATCCCCGTCCCGGGCTTCAGCACCCCCACGTAGCCCGATTCGCCGAACCAGATGTTGCCGTCGGGGCCCCACACCATTTGATTGGTGCTGCCCTTGGTGGTGTAACTATAAAGAATCCTCTCATCGACCGGGCTGTACTCGATGACCTTGTCGGCCGAGCCCTCGCTGATCCAGAGATACCCGGTCGAGGGATCGACCAGGATGTCGATGGGATCCTGGATCGTCTGGTTCGGGTTCAGGACCGGCGCGACGGCGCTGCCGGTGGTCTTGGGGTCGTAGCTAACGATCTGATTGGCGCCCGGCTCGGTGATCCAGAAGAGCTGTTCGATGCTGTTCCAGGCCAGGCCGGTGGGGTTGCTGCTGAACGAGGTCAAGCTGACCTGGTCGAACGCGCCGGTCGTGGGGATGAACTCCCCGATCGCGTTAACACCCGTCTCGGTGAACCAGATGTTCCCATTGTCGTCCACGGCCATCTGGTTGGGTTGTTGGGGCGGCGGCGTTGGTGGAGGCAGCGGGAATCCTGGGAGAGGGAACACGGTGTTGATCTGGGTCGCCGGGTTGAACGCATCGATCACGCCGTTGACATCGTTGGTGTCGGTATAGTACAGCGTGCCGCCCACGCTGACGACATCATTCGCGTCGGTAGCGGGAATCACGGGTGGGAGAAATGTAGGAGGCGTCTCCCCGGTGGGGACTGCGGGCTGGATGCCGTCTGTGGGCTTGTCGTCAACATAACGAAGGTTACCGTCCGCGGGATCCGTGAGCCAGATATCTGCGCCCGTGGTCGGCAGTAGCAAGGCCCCATTCACGTTGGGCGTGGCCTCGGTGAGAGAGGGGGGTCCGGGGAAGGTCAGAGCCGCGTAAAAGCCGGTCGTCGCCCCGATCCCATTGAAGGTCGGCTCGGTGTAGTAGATGTTGCCACCCGGTCCCTCCGCGATCGAAAAGAGATTGGCGGGGGGCAGAGGGGTGGGAGGGTTAGGAGGGGGGACAGGACCAGACCGATTCGTGAACGTCAGAGTTTGAGTACTGAATGTGACGATTTCGTTGGCCTGTTTCAGCACGAACCAGATGGTGTCGTTCGCCCCCGCCGTGATCCCGTAGGCCTCATCGTCCTGGAAATAGGTGGACGGCTCGTAGGGATAGTTGTTGAACACGTGGGTGTACGGGTTCAGGCTCCCCAGACTGTTCAGGCCTCCCTCGGTGAACCACAGGTTGCCGTCGCCGCCCACCGTGATCCCTCGCGGCTGCGTGTCCGGCACCGGCATCGTGAACTGGCTGATCTGGCCCGTCGTCACGTCGAACATCCCGACCTGGTTCAGGTTCGTCTCGGTGAACCAGATGTTGCCGTCCGGACCGGCCGTGATCTGCATGATCAGCGGATCGACCGCGTAGGTCATCGCGGGGTACTCGGTGATCGCGCCGGTCGTCGGATTGACGCTGCCGAACTGGTTGCTGTTCGATTCGTAGAACCAGAGGTTGCCGTTGACCGCGTCGTAGGTGATCAGGCCCAGCTCGCTGCCGGTCGGAGTACCCTGGAGCGAGTTGTATGTCGGGATATGGTACTGGGCGACGGTACCTCCGCTACCGTTGTCTTCCACGATGTTCTGGTTCGAAAGCAGGACCCAGATGTTCCCACTACCGTCTACCGCGCCTCCGAGGGGAGTGCCTCCAGACGTCCGGAGCGGGAACTCGGCGACGGGATTGGTGAGGCTCAGCAGCCGCCGGCATTCCAGCGGATCGAAGTCCAGTCGTTGACGCCGATGGCCGCTCGCTCGTCTCCGCCGCGATCCCTGGAAGTCACGCGGAACCTCCGACAACCGACGATCCCGAGATGAAAGAATGCCGTTCATGGTCGTTCCATTCGGTCCAGCTTGAGTGTGCCGGTAATGAGAAAGAACCTGGTCACAGACCCCTACCAAGACACCGGTCGGAATTCTGTACGCTCACACGCGGGACAACCTTCGTCAGATTGCAGTGCCCCCTACCCCATGAAGGCGCCGTTCGTCCAGCGAACGGGGCGCGCGAAACGAAGGAATTCCTGGAATCTGGGGGAAGACTGGAAGGCTGAAGGCTAAATCAAGGCCGTCCCGGTTATGACTCAGCCTTCCTCCTTCAGCCTTTCTTTCCAAGGGCCACCTTCCCCTACGAAGAGGAAGGGAATTATCGCGATCAGATTCGCTGAACTTTGGTGACGGCCACCCGCTCACCCTGTGCGAGGATCGCATCCACCGCCGCCATCCGCGCGGTCAAGGCACTGATCCTCGCTCCCTGACGCGTCAGGACCGCCACCGCGTTGCCCCCCGCCTGACCGTCGTCGTTGCCGTCGATCAGCCGACCCGAACTGTCCTCCAGACCCGACGGCCCCTCGCCATTGACGATCAGTTCCACAGGCTTTTTCAGCACGAATCCCTTCTTCGGCGTCAGCGACACCGTATGGGTCGTTCCGTTGTACACCGCCGACTTCAGCTTCAGGACCTTCGCGTTCTTCGCCGTGAACGACCCATGCTTCCCCGCCACCAGCAGCTCGTACTCGCCGATGCTCGTCACCTCGGATCCGTTCAGGCCTCCGCTGAACCCCAGCACGACCTCCTTCACCTTCCCCTTCTTCTTGACGATCTCCACGCCCTCCAGCGTTACCAGCGGCGTCGATGTCGGCGTCGATGTCTGCCCGGCGTTGAGGATCGTCAGCGTCGATGATGACGGACTCCCCAGCGACGCTCCGCTCCCCCCAGGGCTGCTCAACACCACGTTCACCGTCAACGGCTGCGACAGCACTCCCGCGTCCTTCACCGGCACCGCGATCGTCTGCGACGCCTGGCCCGCCGCGAACGTCAACTCCTGGTTCACCGACGTGTAATTCACTCCCGCCACCGCCGTACCCCCGGACGTCAACACCTCCACCGTCACCGGCTCCGACAGGTCGCCGGTCCGCAACACCTGCAACGTCGCCGTACCCGACGTCTCATCCACGCTCACTCCGCCGCTGGCGAACGCCAACTGCGATGCTCCCGCCAGGCCCACCGCCGTCGTCGTCGTCCCCGCCACGCCCGTGCTGGTGACCTGCAACGACACCGGCTCGCTCGCCCCGCTCAGCGTCAGGCCCGCGAACCTCGCCACGCCACCGACGGTCGTCACCGTCGTCTTGCCCCCCACGCTCGCACCCGTACCCGACGGCGCCGTCACCACCACCGTTCCCGCGTAGTTCGGATTCACGTTGCCGAACGGGTCCGTCGCCGCCACCACCAGCCCGAATCCCTGACCCGACGTCACCGACGACGGCGGCTCCGCCTCCACCACCAGGTGCGTCGCCACTCCCGGCACCACCGTGATCCCGCCCGTCGTCACGCTCGTCAGGACGCCGCTGGTCGCCTGCAACGTATAACCCGACGACGCCTCGTCCAGCGTCAACGCCGGGCCGAAATTCACCACCCCGCCCACCGCCGGCTTCGACAGCGCGCCCCCGCGGAGCGTCGCATCCCCCGGGTTGTTCGACAGCGACAGCGTGATCGTCCCCGTGAATCCCGTCAACACGTTCCCGTAGCCGTCCTCCGCCGAGATCGCCAGGCCGAAGTCCGCTCCCGCCGTCATCACCGTCGGCGCCGCCACCGTCAACACCAATTGCGTCGCCGTCCCCGCCACCACGTCGATCGGTGTCGTCCCACCCGGATTCAATCCCGACGTCGTCGCCGCGATCGTGTAGCCCGACGCCGCCACGTCCAGCGACAGACCCGGGAACGTCGCCACCCCGTTGCTCGCCGTCCCGCTCAGGGTCCCGTTCAGCGCGCTGGAGCCCGCCAGCGGGCCCACCGCAGGGTCGTTCGACAGCGACAGCGTGATCGCTCCGTTGAAGCTCGGCACCGCGTTCCCGAACGCATCCGCTCCATCCACCGTCAGGCCAAACGGCGTGCCCGCCGTCACCGAACCCGACGGCTGGCTCGCGATCACCAGCTCCGACAGCGGGCCCGCCGTCACGGCGAACGCGCTGCTCGTCAGGCCCGTCAGCGTGCCGCTGGACACACCGATCGTGTACCCGCTGCCCGCCTTGTCCACCGCCAGACCCGTAAAGGTCGCCATTCCCCCGCTGGCCGTCGCCGTCACCGTACCGCCGCCCAGCGTCGCGTGCCCCGGGTTGGCCGACAGCACCGCCGACACCGTCCCGTTGAACCCCGTCGCCAGGTTCCCGTACGAGTCCTCCGCCTCCACCTTGAAGCTGAACACGCCGCCGGCCGTCTCGCTGCTCGGCGGCTCCGTCATCGCCACCAACTTCGACGCCGCGCCGGCCGTCACGCCGATCGTTCCTGTCGTCACCGGGCTCAGGCCCGTGCTCGTGACGTCCAGCGTATAGTTCCCCACCGTGTCCAGCGTCAGACCCGAGAAGCTTGCCACTCCGCCGCTGGCCGTCACCGTCGTCGTACCAGCCAGGATCGGACTCCCCGGGCTGCCGGTGATCGCCACGCTCACATTACCGTGGAAGTCCGGGTCCGCATCCCCGTTCACGTCCAGCGCCGTCACCTTCAGGCTGAAACCCTGATTCACCGGCACCGACGACTGCGGCTGCGTCGTCACCTCCAGCGACGCCGCCGGGATCGGCGTCACGTCGATCCCGATCGACGCCGGCGTGCTCACGCCGTCGCTGCTGGCCTGTAACGTGTAACCGTTGCCGATGGCGTTGATCGTCAGGCCCGTGAAGTTTGCCACGCCCCCGCTGGCCGTGATCGTGGTCGTCCCACCCAGCGTGCCACTGCCCACTTTGTTATCCAGGGCCACCGTCACGCTCCCGTTATAGGACGTCTCCAGGTTGCCGAACGGGTCCAGAAGCTCGACCGTCGCGCCGAACGGGAACCCGTGCGCCACCTGGCTCGGCGGCTCGGTGGACCACACCAACTGCGGTGCCACCACGTCGATCGCGCTGGACGGTGCCGACGTGAAGCCGCCGCTGCTGGCGATCAGCGTGAACGGATTCCCCATGGTATCGATGATGATGTTGGTGAAGTTCGCCACGCCGTTGGATGCCGCGACCGTCGTCGTCCCGCTCAGTTTGCCATTGTCGGGATTGCCGTTGAGGTCCAGGGCCATCGTGACATCCTGGTCGTAGCCCGTGATCGGGTTGCCGTACTGGTCCTCGACGGCCAGCGTGACGCTCAGCGGGACCAGGTCGGCGGCCTTGCTCGGCGGCTCGACCACCCAGACCAGTTGCTTCGCCTGGGCCGCAGACGTGATCGTGATCGACGTCGAGGTGCCACTCGTCAGCACGCTCGGGTTCGTCGCCGACAGCTCGTACGTCCCGGCCGTGTCGAGCGCCAGCTTCGAGAACGTCGCCACGCCATTGACCGCATTCACCGTCAGCACGCTGCTGGCGTCGAACGTGCCCGTCGCCCCGTTCGCCAGGCCGATCGTCACCGGGCCGCTATACGACGTCACCACGTTGCCCAGCGCATCCTCGGCGTCGACCACCACCGTGTGCGGGGACGCCGCGAAGTCCTGACCCGCCGCCGCCGTCGACACCGGCTCGCCCGTCGCCGAGAACACCAACTGCTTGGCCGCACCCGGCGTCACGTCGATCCCACGGCTGGTCACGCTCAACGCACCGGCCGTCGCTTGCAGCGTGTAACCATTGCCGACCTTGTTCAGCGTCAGATCGCTGAACGTCGCCACGCCGCCGCTGGCCGTCACCGGCGTCGTACCGCCCAGCGTCGAACCGCCCGGATTGGCCGCAATCGCCACCGCCACGCTCCCCGTCAGCGGCGTCGGGTTGCCGTACTGGTCCTCGGCGCCCACCACCAAGCTGAACGTCGCTCCCGCCTGCACGCTGGTCGGCGGCTGCGACACCACGTACAGTTGCGCGGCCGTCGTACCGGCAACCACCGTGATGCTGTTGGTCAGGCCCGTTACCGCATTGCCGCTCGAGGCCTCCAGGACGTAGGTGCCGACCTTGTCCAGCGTCACCCCGCTGAACGTCGCCACCCCGTTGGAGAACGGCGCCGAGCTCGTCCCCGTGATCGCCCCGCCCGACGGCCCCGAATTGACCGACAGCACCACGCTGCCAGTCGCGTAGGTGTCCGTCGTCCCCTGGTACGTCTCCGCGGTCACCGTCAGGCCGAACCCGCTGCCGGCCGTCACCGACGACGGCGGCTCGGTCGTCACCACCAGTTGCGGCGCCACCACGTTGATCGCACTCGAGGTTGAACATGATGACCGTGCTCGGAGCGACACCGGTGGTGGCGATCAGCGTGTACGGGTTGCCGATCGTATCGATGATGATATTGGTGAACGTCGCCACCCCGCCGGTGGCCGCCACCGTCGTCGTCCCGCCCAGCTCGCCATTGGCGGCGTGGCCGTTGAGGTCCAGCGACACCGACACGTTCTGGGTGTAGCCCGTCTCCAGGTTGCCGTACTGGTCCTCGACATCGAGCGTCGCGCCGAGCGGCACCAGCTCCGTGGCCTGGCTCGGCGGCTCCGTCGTCCAGGCCAGTTGCGCCGGCGCCGCGGCCGTGATCGCGATCGACGTCGAGGTGCTCGGCGTCAGGCTGGCGCTCGTCGCCTGGAGCTGATACGTCCCGGTCGTGTCGATCGCCAGGTTGCTGAACGTCGCCACCCCGTGGACCGCATTGACCGTCAGGGTGCCGACGAACGTCCCGGTGGCATTGTTCGCCAGCGCCAGCGTCACCGGGCCGTTATACGAGGTGGCGATGCTGCCGAACTGGTCCTCGGCGTTGACCACCACCTGGTGCGGCGACGCCGCGAAATCCTGGCCCGCGGTCGCCGTCGCCACCGGCTCGCCGGTGGCCGCGTACACCAACTGCGTCGCCGGGCCCGGGACCACGTCGAACGGAGACGTCACCGCGGGTGCCGCCGGGTTCTGCAAGACCGTGGCCGCCTGGGCCTGGTCGTCGGTCGCCTGGAGCGTGTAACCGTTACCCGCCTGATCGATCGTCAGGTCGTCGAACAACGCCACTCCAAAGATGGCGCCCACGGGACTCGTGCCGTTCAGGACGCCGTTGCCGGGGGAAGGGTTGTTGTCAATCGACAGGAGCACCGGGTCGTCGAAGCTGGGCACGACCGAACCCAGCGCGTCCACGGCGGTGACGGTCAAGGTAAAGGTCACGCCGGCCTGGACCTCGATCGGGGGCGGCGTCGGTTGCGAAGGTTGCGTCGGCTGCTCGGTCACGATCAATTTCGTCGGCTGGCCCGCCACATCGAACGGATGGGTCACCGGCGCGTTCAACCCCAGGCTGTACGTCGCCTGGATCGTATACCCCTGCGCCGGAATCGCCATCGTCATGCCGCCGAAGATCGCCTGACCGTCCACCACCGACTCGGTCAGCGACTCGCCCGGGGAGGGCTCCAGCGTGTCATTGCCGGGATTGCTATCCAGCGCGATCGTGATCGTCCCCTCCTGGATGAACGGGTCGGGGGTCTGGCCCCCCACGCTCTCGATGGACACGGTCGTACCGAAGCCCCAGGTCAACCCGCCGAAGATCGTCTCCTCGACGTTCGGCGGCTGCGACGTGATGACCACCTTACCGGCCAGGTCGTTGGGATTGAGCACCACGGCACCCATCATGCCCGGATTGCCCTGCCCGCTGCTGAACCAGAGGTTGCCGTCGGGGCCCAGCGCTATCGCGAGGGCGTTGGTATCCGGGGCCGTCACATAACCCACCAGCGACTGGGAGTTGACGTCGATCTCGCCGATCTGGTTGCTGCCCGACTCGGTGAACCAGATCGCCTGGCCACTCGAGTCGGTGCTGGGGGCGACCGCCAGATAGTTCGCCGTCCCGCTCACCGGGATCTCCGTGACGATCCCCGTCCCGGGCTTCAACACCCCCACGTAGCCGCCCGATTCGCCGAACCAGATGTTGCCGTCGGGGCCCCACACCATTTGATTGGGACTGCCCTTGGTGGTGTAAGAATAAAGAATCTGTTCATTTTCCGGGCTGTACTCGATGATCTTGTCGGCCGATCCCTCGCTGATCCACAGGTAGCCGGTCGAGGGATCGACCAGGATGTCGATCGGGTCCTGGATCGTCTGGTTCGGGGTCAGGACCGGGGCGACGGCGCTGCCGGTGGTCTTGGGGTCGAAGCTGACGATCTGGTTGGCGCCGGGCTCGGTGATCCAGAAGAGCTGTTCGATGCTGTCCCAGCTCAGCCCGGTGGGGTTGCTGCTGAGCGTGGTCAAGGCGATCGTGCCGCCGTAGCCGGTCGTGGGGTTGAACTCCTGGATCGCATTCACGGTCGTCTCGGTGACCCAGATGTTGCCGTTGTCGTCCACCGCCATCTGGCCGGGATCCTGCTGCGGCGGTGGGGTCGTCGGATATGGCGGGAGAGGGAACATGGTGTTGATCTGCGTCGCCGGGTCGAACGCCCCGATCTCGCCGTTGATATCGTTGTCGTCGGTATAGTAAATTTCGCCCCCTAAGCTGATGACATCATTCGCATCGTCGGCGGCAGTCGCGCCGCTCGTGGCGGTGAAGAGGACCATGAGCGGCGGGGTCGCGCCGATGTTGACGGGGGTGCCGAAGTTGGAGATCGCTCCACTCGCGGGGTCGATGATATTAACCGTCGTGCCCGTGGTGCCCGGCACGATCAGGGCTCCCGTCAGATTGGGCGCCGGCTGCATCGGCGCAGGCACGATATAGTTCGCGGCGCCGCTCGACGGATCGTAGACTCCGATCTCCGAGCCATAGGATGGTTCGGTATAGTACATATTCCCATCCGGACCCTCCGCGATCGAGAAGAGGCCGGCGGAGGGTCCCGGAGGATTAGGGAGCGGGTTAGGGGTCGGGTAGACGAAGGGGGCAACGGGGTAATGCAGCTTCGTGAACGCCTGCGTTTTAATGTCGAATTCGACGACCGAGTTGTTCTCGGTCTCCACGAACCAGATGGTGTTGTTCGGCCCGGTCGCGATCCCCTCGGCCTGGTCATTGGTGGTGTAGGTGGGCAGTTCGTAGGGAATGTTGTTGAGCACGTGGGTAAACGGGTTCAGACTGCCCAGCTTGTTCAGGCCGCCTTCGGTGAAATAGAGGTTCCCGTCCGCGCCCACCACGATCCCCTGCGGCTGCGTGTCCGGCACCGGCATCGTGAACTGGCTGATCTGGCCCGTGGTCACGTCGAACATCCCGATCTGGTTCAGGTTCGGCTCGGTGAACCAGATGTTCCCGTCGGGACCGGCCGTGATCTGCTTGATCAACGGGTCCGTCGCGAAGGCCAACGCGGGGTACTCATTGATCGCGCCGCTCGTCGGATTGAGGCTGCCGAACTGGTTGCTGTTGGTCTCGTAGAACCAGAGGTTGCCGTCGACCGCGTCGTAGGTGATCAGGCCCAGCTCGCTGCCGGTCGGAGCACCGCCGAGCGAGCCGTACGTCGGGATATGGTACTGGGCACCGCTCCCGCCAACCTCCGCGATGTTCTGGTTCGAAAGCAGGACCCAGAGGTTCCCATTGCCGTCATACGCGCCCGCCTCCGGCGTGCCTCCGGACCCTCGGAGCGGGAACTGGGCGACCGGATTGGAGATGCTCAACAGCCGCCGGCATTCCAGCGGATCGAAGTCCAGGCGCTGACGCCGACGCCCGACTGCTCGTCTCCGCCGCGATCCCTGGGCGTCACACGGAACCTCCGACAACCGACGATCCCGAGATGAAAGAATGCCGTTCATGGTCGTTCCATTCGGTCCAGCTTGAGTGTGCCGGTAATGAGAAAGAACCTGGTCCAGACCCCTACCAAGACACCGGTCGGAATTCTGTACGCTCACACGCGGGACAATCTTCGTCAGATTGCAGTGTCCCCTACCCCATGAAGGCGCCGTTTGACCGGCGAACGGGGCGCGCAAAATCAGAGATTTCCTGGAAGCATCGCCGATCGACGTCGCTTCTTGCGAAGCTCGATGGGAAGGAGGAAGAACCGCCGCATCTTCACGGAGGAAGTCGTTCCTCGTCGATCGGGTCTCCGAATCGGGATCCCGTAGGAGTTCAGCTTCGCTTCACTGCCCGGGTTCTACCGAGCTTCGTCGAACTTGACTTGGGGGACGGCCTTCGGGGCAGCGGGCGCCGCGCACGTCTGCCGGAACGTCGTCGAACGAATGCGACAGCTTGCCTGGTGATTGACCGGCGGCCCGTCGGCGATGCCGATGACTACCAGGAGCTCGATCGAGGTGAAGCCTGGCCGTCGCGCCGCCAGTCTTCTTCATCCGGGCTCGAAACCGGCCATGTGCGTCGTCCCCGAATCATGGGTCATCGTTAACCAATGTATCCGTCAGCGGATTCTATCGCGAGGTCTTCGGCCCTCGCAAGCCGTTTGGTGAGCGGCGCCCCCCCTGCCCTGATGCCCGGCCGGGGGGCCCGCGGGTTCTCTGTTCCGGTCCCCCGCGGGCCTCCACCGGCTTCGGCTCACTCGCCGTGATGCTTCGAGTGCGACCGGCGTAGATTCACGTGGACGTCCTGCAGGGCCAGATCCACCACATGGGCCCGTTGCGACGCCTGGCCGTCGGTCACGGCCGCAGGCTTGACGGCCTTGTGCTTCACGGTCGGAGCCACGTGCACCTTCTTGACAGGGTGCGCCTCCTTCTTCGCATGGGGCTTCACGACCTTCTTGGGCTTGACCGGATGCTTCGGGTGTGCCTTCTTCGTCACCACCTTCTTGTGGTGCTTCGAGGCAGACACGGGAGTGGGCGCGGCAGCGGGTGTGGGCGTGCTCTGCCCCGATGACGTCGAGCCGCCGCCGCTGGTCGAGCCGCCGCCGCTGGTCGAGCCGCCGCCGCTGGTCGAGCCACCGCCGCTGGTCGAGCCGCCGCCGCTGGTCGAGCCGCCGCCGCTGGTCGAGCCACCGCCGCTGGTCGAGCCACCGCCGCTGGTCGAGCCGCCGCCGCTGGTCGAGCCACCGCCGCTGGAGCCGGTGCCCGACGAGCCGGTGCCCGACGAGCCGCCGATGCCATTGGCGGGCAGCCGATAGGAGAGCGGGGCGATCACGGGGATGTCGCCCGACTGACCCAGCGTGGCGAGGGTCGTCAGCGTCGTCTGTCCATTGGAGCCGACGGTTCCCTCGATGAATTGACCCGTTCTCGGCTGGTAGGCGACCACCTGGTCCTCGCCGGTGCCCAGGTAGTCGGCCACGGCCGGGATGACGCCGGTCTGGAACCCGGAGACCGTGTACACGCCACTGGTGCTGTGGTCGCCGGCGGGCCCGAGGATGGTGAACACCCCGGTCTTGGGGTCGAACACGGCCGCTTCGGTGTGCCCGAAGATCGGCACATGCTGGCCCTGCAGGGCCGATGCGTTGTAATAGGCCAGATTGTCGTACTGGCCGGGGACGGGAACGAGGCTGCTGAGGTCCGGCGACGACGAAGAGCCGGACACTCCGGTGCTGATCCCGGGAATACTGAGGGTCTCGGTGGTGTTGGTGACGGGGTTGAGCACCAGGAACTGGCCGGTACTGGGCCGATAGACCGCGACCTCGTCGTGACCGATCGCGTCGTAGTCGCCGGGCACGGGGATGTCGCCGGCCTGGCCGAAGGCCACAGTGTAGGTGCCCGTGAGGGCGCTGTTGATGGTCCAGACGCCTTGACCCTGGCCGTTGATCGTGAACACGGCGGTCTCGGTCGGGCCGTTGGTGTCGAAGTTGCCCACCACGGGGACGCTCGAATTCGGGGTGCCTATCGTGAACGAGACGGGGGGCTCGGTGGCGGTGAGGTTA
Source organism: uncultured Planctomycetota bacterium (assembly GCA_963845755.1). Taxonomy (GTDB): domain Bacteria; phylum Planctomycetota; class Planctomycetia; order Isosphaerales; family Isosphaeraceae; genus CAWJTV01. Next base: position 149,759 of record CAWJTV010000024.1, on the reverse strand, counting down.
TTGGAGCCGCTGGCCGTCGCGCTCGCCGAGAGCGTGATGGTGTTGGTCAGGGGGTTGACGCTCAGGATCGTGGTCCCGGCCGGGATGCCGGTGCCGGCGAGGTCCTGGCCGATCGTCAGGCCCGTTGTACTGCTGATGCCGGTCACCGTCGCCGATCCGCTCGTCAGGGTGCCGGTGAACGTGAAGGGCTGGTACCTCGACGACTCGTCGATCGTCCAGGTCGCGGTACTGGTGTTGTAATAGGCCAGGTCGGTCAGCCCATCGGCGTCGAAGTCGCCGTAGAACGGGACGACCTGGACCGTGCCGGGTCCCGCGGAGGTGAGGGTGCCGCTGGCGCCGAACCAGGGCGGGGTTGCCCCCGTCGGGGTCTGCACCAGCCACTGGAGCTGGCCGGTCGTCGTGTTGCGGGTGAACAGCGCCGGGTCGGACGTGCTGCCACCCGTGGGATCGGCGGTCGTGGAGGCGATGTAGTCGACCGGGGTCGAGGTGATCGCCACGGTCAGGTCATTGCTGGCCTGGGAGACGTTCCCGGCCGGATCGACCACTTCGACGTACACCGTGGTCTGGCCCTCGCTCAGGCTGTGAGGCAACGCGATCGCGAAGTTATTCGTGGTCGAGGCGGAGGCGACCGCGGTGTTCTGGATGCCGGCCTGGTTGGAGACGAACAGCTCGATGATGTCGCCGGCCGGGGCCGTCCCGATGAATTGGGGCGTCCGGTCGGTGGTGACGTTGTCCCCCACGATCCCGGTATCGTCGGCCGGGTTCAGGTGGAGGTTGGTCACCGGAGTCGGCTTCGTGTTGTCGATCTCGAAGAAGACCGCGGCCAGGAGATTCTCCGAGCCGGTGGTCGTGGCATTGGCCGAGAGCGTGACGGTGGAGGTCAGGCTGTTGACGGACAGGATCGTGGTCCCGGACGGGATGCCGGTCCCGGTGACCACATCCCCGGGGGCCAGGCCCGCCGTGCTGCTGACGCCGGTGACGCTCGCCGATCCGCTGGTCAGCGTGCCGGTGAAGGTGTTGCTCGGGGCGGATGCGCCGACATGATGGGGATCGACCGAATACGTCGCCGTGGCGGAGACCTCGAAGTTCCCGTTCTCGAGCGGGTTACCGTTCGTGTCCGTGAAATCCTCGAAGGTGAAGCTGAACGAGCCGTCGGTGTTGATATCCGAGGACGGCACGACGAACGTCATGGTGGGGTTGGTGGTGCCGTTCTCGTAGGTCTCGGTGATCGTGACGAACGTCCCGAGGATGGTCGTGCCGGTCAACGTCGGGGACGTGTTGCTGGTGATCGGGACCCCGCCGACCAGGGACAAGGACGGCGAGAGCGCCAGCGTGGGCGACGGCGGAGGCGTCGTCGGCGGAGGCGGGATGATGTTGGTCGCCTGGACCATGAAGGTGAGGGTGACCTTGGTGCTCTCGGCCCCCGCATCGTCGGTGGTGTAGACCTCGACCGTCTTCAGGCCGTTCGAGTTGAACGCGGTCGAGACCGGGATCTTGAAGTTGCCGAAGGAGTCGGTCGAGTTGGTCGCATTGGCCGAGTTCGCCTTGCCGAGCACGGTCGTCTGGGGGTTGAACCCGCCGATGATCTGGCCCTTGGTCGTGTCGCCCGGCGTCTCGTCCACGATCGAGACCCAGGTGGCGTTGCCGAATCCGGAGGTCTCGCTGGAGCCGTCGATGATGGGCGAGGAGGTGTTGACGATCGTGGTGCCGTTGGCGGTGGTCCCCCCCGTATCGCTCGAGTTGACCTGCACCGGGTTGGTGGGGGTGTTGAACAGCATCGGGGCCAGGTTGATGGCGAAGGCACCCTGGCCGTAAGTGGAGGCCATCAAGAGGTCGGGGTCGGCCGTGGAACTAGGATCCTCCGGGTTGTAGGGGCCGCCCAGGTTGGGCATCCCCGTGGCCACGGCGACGTTGCCCTGCGAGAGGCTCAGGTCGGTGACGCTGACGTCCGGCAGATAACCGCCATTGGCCACCGCGCCGAAGGTCGTGCTGGGGTAGAGGCTCCAGGTCGTCCCGTTGTCGATGGACATGTAGACGCCCGAGTTGGCGGCGACGTAGAGGACCGGATGGTATCCCTGGCTGAGCGCCTGCGGATTATTGGGGATGGCGTAATTCCAGTTGGCCGCGATCGAGTTGAGGACCGTCGCCAGGTCATATGTCGTGGCGTTCGTGTCGGTCGCCGGATTGTAGCTCTGGCCGAAGATGGTGTAGGCCAGGGTCTTGAGGTTGCCGGTGATGTTGACCCAGGTCGGAGTGGGATTGGTGGCCGAGGTGATCGAGTTGGCCAGGTAATAGACGCCCTGGGCGGTGACGGCGTAGGCGTCGTGGCTGCCCCGGGCGGGGTCGGTGATGATTTCCTGGATGCGGGAACCGTCGAGGCCCGTGGAGATGTTCGTCCAGTTGCCGCCGGCATTCTGCGTGACGTAGATCTGGCCCGCGGTGCCCGCGCTGTTCGGCGAGGTGCCGACGTAGATGAAGTTGCCGAGGTTGCCGACGCCCTCCGGAGCCTGGGGGTCGGGGGCGCCATAGGCCAGGGCGAAACTGGTATTGAAGTGGGCGCCGGTCGCCGTCGTCGGCAGCCCGAAGGTTGCCGGGGTGCCGAGGGGGAACCAGGTATTGCCCTGGTTCGTCGTTTCGAAGACGTTGCCGGTGCTCGAGCTGACGAGCATGTCCTGGTCGTTGACCGGGTTGACGATGAGGTTCGCCCAGCTCGTGGGGGCACTCTCATCGCCGGTGATCGTCCACTGCGGATCGGGGGCGGGCAGGCCATTGCTGGCCTGGAGCAGCCCGAAGGTCCGGCTGATGCCGTTGACCATGACGAAATCGGTAGAGTCGCCCCCCTGGCCGGGCGAATAGTACTGGAAGGCGTCGCCGCTCCCTTGCTCGTCGACCGCGGTGCCGGAGGCGATCCAGAAGGTGCCGCCCAGCGGGTCCAAAGCGGCGTCCGCGCTGTAACCGGGAACGCCCAGGCCGATGGTGCTCCACTGGATATTGCCGTCGCCCACCTCGAGCGCGTCCGAAGCCTGGCCGCCGATGTTCTGGGCGCCGGCGTAGAAGAGGGCGCCGGCGGCCTGGGCGGCCGCGCTGCTCGGCTCGGCCGCGCCGTAATAGAACTGGGCGAGCTGGAGGTTGCCGTTGCGATTGACCGCGGGCGTCGCATCCGAGCTGCCGATGGTGGTCTCGAACGTCCCCTTGTTGTCCAGGACGCTGTAGATCCCGGTATTGCTGCCGAAGAGCAGTCGTGGCAGCCCGGTCGTCGGGTTGACCTCGGAGATGGCGATCTGGTAGCCCGTCCCGGAGATTTCGTTATTCGACCCCGGCGCGACGAACACGGAGGTTATGGGGACGTCGAACGGCGTCCAGGTGGCGCCGCCGCCGGTGTTGGTGAAGGTGTTGTAATTGTTGACCTCGATGGTCGCATCGTTCAGGAACGGCTCGTTCGGGTTGCGGATCAGGTTCAGGTAGGGGTTGGAGTCGAAGTTGAAGTTCGGCGGGGGGAAGATCAACGGCTGATTCAGGACGGTATTGAACGTGGTCGCCCCGGTCGTGCCGATGTCCACGCCGTGGCCCGGAGTCTGGTCGAGGGGCGATACCAGCGAGTGGGCATCCTGGAGATTGGTGGAGTCGATGCGGATCAGCCCACTGTCGCTGTTGTACCCGTCGCCGCCGAAGCCTCCCAGGTAGGTGACGCTGGGATCGGTCGGATCGATGGTCAGGCTGAAGTCCAGGTTGCCTTCGCCATCGTCGGTGATCGCGTAATTGGGCGTGCCGCCCGGAGGGGCGTTCACGTCGCCGAGCTGGGTCGGGACGGCCTGGTTGTACACGCCGCCGTTGGTGATCGGAGCGAAGCTGGGGATCTCGATCTGGGTCCAGTTCTCGCCGAAGTCCTTGGTGACGAACAGGCCGTCAAATCCGCCGCCGGCGGTGGCGACCCCCGCGTAGAGCCAGCCCGCGTAGGTCTCGTCCTCCGCGGTATTGCCGGTCAACGACGGGACGGCCAGGACGATCCGGCCGTTGGCACCGTTGGGGGTCGGGTTGGTGGCCGGGTTGACGTTCTTCCCGTTGTAAAGGTTGATGATCAGCGGATTGCCAACGCCGCCGGCCATCAGGGTCCAGCTCTGGCCCTGGTTGGTGCTGATGAAGACGCCCTGGCCCTCGATCCCGGCGTAGACGATCTGGAGGTTCCCCTCGACCTCGGTCTGGGTGAGCGTGTCGAGGGCGAGGCCGCTGTCCTGGTCCAGGACGACGGCGGTCGCGTTGCCGGTCAGCACCTGCGTCCAGGTCTGGCCCGTGTCCTCGCTCCGCCAGATGCCGCCGTTGGTCCCGCTCAAGGCGGCATAGATGATCACGCCGCCGTTGGGGGTGAGCTGGGGGTCGACGGTGACCTGGTACGCCGTGGTGCCGACGAACTTGCGATCGCGACTGGTGGAGTTGATGGGCAGCGGGTTGCCGCTGGAGTCGACGTTGTTCGTGCTGTCGTCCAGCTTCCAGGTGGCACCCCCGTCGGAGGAGATCAGGAAGCCGACGCCGGGCGCGTCCGAGGCGTACTGGCCGCTGGTATTGCCGCCGGTGGCGGCGATGATGATCGACTGATTGGGGTCGGCGTTCCTGGGGAAGACGGTGATGCTGGCGATGTTGATGGCGGCGTTGGGACCGAAGTTGGTCAGGGGATCCAGGTCGGCCCGGCGGGGTTGGTGGTGAGGAAGTCGGTGGTCTTCCAGATGCCGCCGGAGGCACCGCCGACGTAGACGGTGTTTCCGGACGGGTCGGACGGGTCCACCGCAATGGCGTTCACCTGGCCGGCCTCGACGGTGCTGGAGGCGCCGCCGACCGCCGTCCAGGCCTGGCTCGACAGGGCGCTGGTCGGGCTCAGGGTGAAGATGCGGAAGCCGAGGCTGGCGTCGTCGCTGCCCGGCTCGCCCAGCCCGCTGGTCGGCAGCGGCTTCTGGAAGCTCAGCGACCAGTTATTGACCGTGCCCGTGACCGAATTCGACGCGTTCTGAACGACCAGCGTCCAGGTCCCCTGGGCGTTCATGCCGGCGAAGGCCGTGGCCAGCGACTGCTGGGGGTTGTAGCTGAAGGCGAACGGTGCGCTACCTTCCTGGATCGGCGTGGGCGCGTTGTCGTCGAAGATGGTATTGGCGAAACCCGCCGTATTGGTGCCGGTCCCCACGCCGTTGAACAGCGTCGCCTGGCCGATCAGGTCGCCCTGGGCGTCGTAATGGTAGAGCGTGGCCGTGAGGGAGGGATCGTTCGCGAAGGAGATGTTGAGCTGGAGCTGCATCCCGCTGATCTGGGACGAGGTCGCATCCCCCTGGATGACGAAGCTGTCGGGCACGACGATGCTCGATGCGACCTGCCCGTCGACGGCCGTGCCCGATGAGCTGGTCGACGCCTTGGAGACCGTCTTGGGCAGATCGGAGGCGACGTACGAGACCGTGGCCGTCGGGCCATTCTGGCTCTGGCCGCGGAGCACGTCGAGGCCCGCGTCCTGATTGACGTCCATCTGGTCGCCGTACTGGTCCTGGATGTTCGGGCCGAGCTGGATGGTGTAGGTACCGCTGAGCTGCTGCTGCGGGAAGGCGATGGTGAACTCGGTGGCGTACTTCTTCCCGTTGATCGTGCTCTCGGTCGCGGCCACCGGCGCGACCGTGACCTGCGGCGTGATGTTCAACGACCAGGTGTCGAGCGTGGCGGTGACCCCGGTGTTGGTGTTGGTGAGCTTGAGCTGCCAGGTGCCGTCGGCGACCATGCCTTTCAGGCTGGTGAGCGTGGCCGAGTTGAGGGTGTACTCGGGCGTGTAGCTCCCCGTGAACGGGGCCGTCCCCGTATTGATGGCCGTCGGCGCCGAGTCGTCGAAGACGGTGTTGATGAAGTTCTGGCCGGCGCCGCCGCCCACGCCCGAGAACAGCGGGATCGTCGTCCCGTTCGGCGCGACCAGGACCGCCGTGAGCGCGGAATCCGCGGTGGTCGCGATGCTCAGGTCCACGGTGATGTCGGCGATCTGGAGGGTCCCGCCGGAATTGATCGTCAGCGACGAGTTGAGGGTGCCGGGGGCGGTGGGCGAGGTCGCGGCGTTGACCTGCTGGTCCGCCGAGCTGGAGGCGAAGCTCTGCGGCGCCAGGATCGAGCCCAACGGGCCCATGATCGACAGGACCTGGCCGGGGTTGAACGAGCCGGGAGTGGGCGTCTGGCCGGCGCCGGCGGCGTTGACCAGCATCGGCCGGTCGAAGGTCACCTGCATCTTGCTGGTCGTATCGTCGGTCACCAGGTTGGCGCTGCCGTACGCGCCGCTGGTGGTCTGCCCCGAAGTGCCGACGACGGTGGTGGACAGGATCTGCGGACCGGGGACGCTCAGCGGCAGGGTGTTCTGGTTGAACGGCGGGTTGAGGATGCTCGCGGCGTTCGAGAAGGTGACCTTCTTGGTCGGGGCCGGGGCGGGCGCCGCGTAGACGTCGCCCGGGGTCAGCCCGGTGAACGGGATCGTGAGCGGGTTCTGGTCGGCCGTGCCGTCGGCGTTCTGGTCCATCGGGGCGCCGGCCACCAACCCGTAGGTCGGCAGCGTCGAGTCGATGGTGACCGTCCAGCTATCCAGCGTGCCGGTGTTGTTGGACGCCGTATCGTCGATGGTCAGCGTGTAGGTGCCGCCGACCCGACTGCCCGCCAGGCCGTTGACGTTGAACGCCTGGTTGTTGAACGTCACCGGGCCGTTGAACGTGCCCGTGTAGAAGGTGTTCGCCTGGCCGTCGGGCGCCGTCAGGGTGATCTCCAGGTCGCTGTCGTTCTGATGCGTCAGCGTCAGGTTGACCGTGACCCCCGTGATGATCTGGTTGGCGAAGCCCGCGACGTTGATCGTCGAGGTCGTGATATCGTCGGAGGTGTTCGACCCGCCCGTGCCCGAGCTGGGGAGCCGCAGATCCACGGTTCCCGACGAGTCGGGGCCGACGGGCTGCTGGGTGACGTCGGTGATGACGAACGAGGGGATCGCCGACACGATCGGGTCGCCCGCTTCGTCGTCGGGCGTGATCATGTAGCTGTAGGTGCCCGTGTAATTCGCGATGCCGCTGGCGCCGCCGCCGGTCACCTTGGCGGGGTCGAAGACGACCGTGAACTCGGTGTAGCCGAACTTGTTCCCCGGCCCGACGCCGCTGGAGATCACCGGCGAGATGCTGAGCACATCGAGCGGGATGGAGGCGTCGCCGTTGGTGGTATCGTGGTAGAAGACCTGGATGTCGGACGTGGTGAAGGATGCGGCGATGCCCGGCGGATTGATCGGCCGGTCGAACGTGACGGTGAAGCTGACCTGGCCGCTCTTGGCCTCCGACAGCGGGATCGGCCCCATGGTGCTGTTGACGATCCGCGGGCCGGCGGCGATGACCATCGGCTGGAACATGGCCGACAGGGCATTGCCGGCCGCGGCACTATTGACGATCGTGGCCTCGTCGAAGTTGCCGGCCCAGAGCGGATAGACCTGGCCGGCGTAGACGGCCAGCCCCATCACGGTGCCGAAGCCGTAGGTGGCATTCACGCTGTTGTCCGTCGCCGTTGCGTTGTCGCCCTCCGGCCCCAGGACGTCGGTCTTGCCGGTGATGGCGTCGATCGCGGTTAACTGCGGGTTGGCGTAGACCTGGGCGTTGAACGTGTTGCCACCGTCGATACTGGCGGTGATGTAGGTTGACGTCAGGACGTTCGCGGGATCGTTGCGGGCGTCGCGCCAGGAGATCACCAGCGTCCCGGTCGTCGGGTCCACGGCGAGCTGCGGATCGTACTGGCTGTGGCCGCTCACCTGGTCGAAGGGATTGATCTCGCTCGACCCGGAGTTGCCGTCGGACTGCCCATTGTCGTCGTTGACCTGGACCGGCTCGCTCCAGCTCCGGCCATCGTCATCGGAATAGCTCAGGAAGATGTCGGTGTTGCTCGCGGGGTTCTGGAAGCCGTCGATCTTGACGTTGTAATAGCCGACGAACGCGACGTAGATCCGCCCCTCGAAGGGGCTGTTCTGGCCCAGCGTGTTGTCCTCGGTCATGACCACGCCGGGGCCGATGGCGACCGGCGAGGACGGCTCCGTGACCGTGCCCGAGGCCGTGACCGAGCCGGCGACCACCAGCCCTTTAGTGGCGGGAACGAGGGTGCGGACGTCCGGCGACAGCCCCCGGCCGAAGGTCAGCGACCAGTTGATGATGAAATTCGGGCTGGACGGTGCGCTGGTGTTGGAGTCGAAGGTCACCAGTTTCCACGTGCCGTTGATGCCCTTGGCCAATTCCTGCTGGAGGAACCCGTCGAGCGACCCCGAGGTGGCCCTCACGCCCGGCGGCTGGGTCCCGCCAAACTCCGGCGCGTACTGGCCGATGTACGGCGCGGTATTCCCGTTCGTGCCGCTGGTGGTGGGGTCGAAGATGTCGCGCGTCGCGGTGTCGGCGAACGTCGTCCCCATCGCGTAACTGGCGATGTTGTTGTTGGTGTAAGTGACGACCCCGACGTTGCCGCCGCTGAATCCCTCGCTGGTGATGCTCGTGCTCGCCGTGGGACTGGTGTCGATGGTCTGGTTGTCGACCAGCTCGAACAGGTCGCCGCTGGGAGCTTCCAGGTAGAGCCCCAGGTCCGCATCGCTGGAGTTGACGATGTTGACCGTGACCTCGAGACTATTCAGGTCGGTGGTGTTGGGGATCGAGACCGGCGTCTGCAGCCCGAACGCGGTGCCTCCCGTGAGGTAGGTCCCGAACGGGATGAGCCCGGATTCGCCGCCGTACGAGTAATCGCGGCCGGCAGACACCGTGTTGGCCACGATCTGGTTGTTGCCGAAGTCGTCGAAGGTGATCGCGACCTGGCCGCCGGGGATCCCCGCATCGCCGGACTGGCCGCTCTCGTTGGGCAGCCGCCCCTGGGCGACCGTGATCGCCGGGGTCGAATCCTTCTCATTCGGCACGAGGAAGTCGTCCAGGAAGTTCCCGTTCCCCGTGATCGTCAGCGGGCTGAAATTGTTCCCGCCGTCCGAGGAGACCTCCAGCTTGATCCGGTTGGGGTTGAAATCCACGATCGGAATCGCCGTGTTGTGGTTGACGCTCGTCCACGCGACGTAGACGTCGCCGCTGAACGCATCCGGCTGCGTCGTCACGCCGGTGGGAGCGGTCGCCACATTGTCATCCACCGTCATCGTCGGCTCGATCGCCAGGTCATCGGATGTCGAGTCCCACTGGTAGAGGACCTTCAGGTCGGCGGTCCCCCCCCCGAAGCCACCAAACCCGTAAGGATTCGGAGTCTGATCGTTACCGGAGAACGCGTCTGCCGAAGGCGTGGATCCGGTGAAGGTGAACTTCTGGAGCGCGATTGCGCCGCTGCCCGACGCGCCGGCCGTGGCGGCACTGTGATACTCGTCGAGGATGTAGAAGTTACCGCTGTCGTCGAATCCCAGGCTGGGATCCGTCTGGTACTGGTAGGGGTGGGTCGGCCCGGAGGTCGTGGGGTCGAACAGCAAGGGGGCGACGGGAATGCCAGACCCGTTGGTCGGCTCGCCCAGGAACGGGAGCCAGCTCTGGCCGCCGTTGACCGAATACGCCCCCTCCAGCACCACCTGGATGTAGTTGTTCGTGAGGGGCAGCTCCGACGGATCATTGTCGATCCAGACCGCCACCAGCTTCGTCGGATTGGCCGGATCCACCGCCACCAGCGCGCTGCTCTCGCTGGCGTTCATGCCGCCGGCATTGCCGAACAGGTTCGAGATGTTCTGGGGGCCGGACGCGGTCGGACTGACCGTCGCCCCCGGGATTGTGGCCAGGAGCGTTCGCTGCTCCAGACTCTCCAGCTCGCCCCATCGCGCCTGCGCCTTCCGGGCCTCCTTGAGCCGCGACTTCGGCTGAATCCGACCTCGGTGCCCTCGAAGCCGGCCGCCCCACGCTCCCATACCCATGACCGTTCCTCCCACTCTCGCCTTGGTCGCCTCTATCAAAGCACCGCGAAACACCTGCGGCGGGGATTCCGATTGTGCGGCCTGCGTTAAACGCCGAGGCCAGGTAAGGTTCAAGGAATCGACAAAACATGCAGGCTCAACGTGGCGGTGTCAAATTTCTCGTCCCGAGACCGCCGGTTTTCAGTCCGTCTGGAAACTTCGCCATTTCCTGTCGAGTTTGCCTGGTCTTCGCAATCCCTAGAAACCATCGGGCAGATCGCATGACTGCACAATTCCTTGCCATCATGCATACGAGGAATCACTCATGTCAAGAGCGCACTCGATTTTTTTTCCCCTTTTTGGGACATCCTGATGAGTCGCCAGCGCCGAGTCGCCAGCCGAAACCAAAGATGGCTTCCTTGCTCTCGCGACTCGCGACTGCCGGAGGGACCGCCGATCGGGGTGTGATCGGGCGGGCGGGCGGGCCGCCTGCGAGGCTTCGACCCAGGCTGGCCCGACCTCTGCGTTGCGGCGAGTTCCGTGCAAAGGGGGATGCGCCCCCCTGCCCTCTCCGCGTTTTTCTCCGTTGCCATGCCGGCGGAATTCCGCGATGAGCTCCCCGCGGCTCGCTCAGCCTGGATCTCCAAGGTTCCAAGGCGTCTATCGCACCAGTTTACCAGTGAGCCAGGTCGTCATGGGATAAGCAGCAACCTGGAATCATGGCCGGTTGAGGAGCAACCTCTCGATTGCGCCCGGACTTCAAGGGACCCAGTTCCCTAAAGGATCAAGGATTCCCGGCGGCCCTGCCATCAAGGCAAGTTGCTCCCCTGGTCGCAATTGACCTTGGTCCAGCGGGGCGCACAGGCACCTGGATCGCGAGAGTTCACGGTCAATCGACCCTGTTGGCGGCTCGTTCCTGCGGGGATGTTGGCACCTGGACCGCCTGTAACGCCATGGGAAGCGGGAAACTCGAGGCCTTGATCCAACAGTTCCCTGGTGTCGAGGTCGATGGGGGCCATTGAAAGCATGGTTCCAAGGTCGTCGTGTTGCCTTGAAGATCAATGCACCATAGTCATCCTGAAATCTTGATCAAAAGCCGCCTCGGCATCAAGCCCGGTTGAAACCAAGGTACCCGGGCCCATGCGGGACCTCGAGGCCCATGGTGCATAGACGGAGATGATACCAAGGATCCCGTCTTTGTTGACCCCTGGACTGTCCAGAAATCAAGCGGGTCGAGCGATATCGAGCAACGGGGTTCCCAGTTTCCAGAGGTACCCCGATTCCCTGGGGATCCAGGTTACCAGGGCATCAAGGTCTCGAGTTCGCGATGGAACCTTGGTGCATGGTGCAGGTCAACACCAACGTCTGACGTCAATCGAGGTGTCCCGAGCACCTGGGAAGCTCGCGGAACTGGGGACCATGCTGAATGCGGAACGTTGGTGGGATGACGGACTTGATCACGGGTTGACGAGCCACCGATCAAGCACAGGGACCAAGGTGGCCGATGAGGAGAAGGTGCCGAGTCCCCGTCGACAACTTGCCGGCGTGGAGTCCTCGGTCGCTGGATGCCAGTGAATCGGGGTTCACAGAAACCTCTCATAACGATGGGACAGTGGTCCCAAGATACCTCGTCGCGGGATGAGACAAGGTTCCCTGGTTTCTGGGGACCGTGGCACCAAGGTGATGCTGAAGACTGGACCTGCTGGTTCCCAGCTCTCAAGAAGCCTCGATGCCCATCGAGCCGGGCATCCAGGGATCGAGGGACCGAGGCACCATGGAACATCAAGATGTTGGTGCCGACTCGGCAAGTTTGCCGGGCATCCTGGGATCGAGCGGGCTGGGTGTCGAGGCGACTGGGAACCCAGGTCCCTGGGCGTCGAGGGATCGACTCAACAAGGGACCATGATCGGTCCGATAAGACACGGTGGATTCTCGGTTTGGAACCGGCGGCCTCGTGGGGCCGCGAGGTGGGGAAGGGGGGTGCTCGTGCGAAGCGTCGCGGTGACCAATGCCAAAGGGGGCGTGGGCAAGAGCACGACGGCGATCAACTTCGCGGCGGCGATGGTGGAGCTCGACCGTCGCGTCCTGCTGATCGATGCCGACCCCTCCGGGAATGCCGCGCTGGGGTTCTTCGCGCGGGGGCGCCGGCCGTGGGGCTGGCCGATGCGCTGCTGGACGGGCTCCGGCTCGACGAGGTGGCGGTACCGTCGGAGTATCCCGGGCTGGACCTGGTGCCTCCCGGCGACCGCCTGAGCCTCTGCTCGGAGCAGATGGGCAGCGCAGGGCCTGGGCCAGGGGCGCGAGTTCCGCATCCGCCGGCTGCTCAAGGGGCTCGATGGCTACGATGCCGTGGTCGTCGACACCAGCCCGGTCCTGACGCCGTTGAACGTGGCGATCCTCTATGCGGTCGCCGAGATCTTGATCCCGATCGATCCCTGCGTCGCGGCACTGGCGGGCGTCCGGGCGCTGGAGGACCTGATCCGGACCGTCAGCGAATTCCGCCTGGAGTTCACCGACGCCGGGCCGCTCACGATCGCCGGGGTCTTGATCACGCGAGCCGACCGGACCCTGGTCTCCAAGCAGATCGAGTCGGAGGTCCGGGCCTACTTCGGCCCGCGGGTCTACGAGCGCGTGATCCCGGCCTCGGTCAAGTTCCGGGAGGCCTATGCGCGGGGGATGCCCCTGATCCATTACGACCCGTATGGCGCCGGTGCCGACGGATACCGTGCGGCGGCCCGCGCCTATCTCGCCGCTGCCGAGCCGGCCGACGCGATGTTGAAGGCATCCTGACCTCTTGGTCCTTGGGTCCTTGGGTCCTCGCGTCCTTGGGTCCCCGGGTCCTCGCTTAATGACTCAAGGACTTAATGACTCAAGGACCAAAGAGATGAGCAGTGCGATGCGACGTGGCGGGATCCCGGGTCCCGAGAACCGGACCGGTCTGACCCGGCCGAGCATGACCGAGGCCGAGTTCGAGCGGCGGCTCGGCGCCCAGCCGGCCGCCGCCGCCGAGCCCGCGAGCCCCGCCGAGCCGAACGATGCCGCCCCACCGCCGGAGGTCGAGGCCGCGCCCCGAGCCGTCGCCGCGCCCTCGTCACGGTCGCGGGCCTCGCGGGTCAAGCCCGCCAAGCCCAAGCGCGTCCAGCGGATGTTCGCCATCGAGGAAGACCTCGACAAGAAGCTCTGGCTCTACGCCATCCACCTGGGCAAGGACCGCTCCGAAGTCGTCAACGACCTGCTGCGGCCCATCGTCGCCTCCATGGTGCTCTACGACTCGCGAGAACGTCGCGGCGGACGCAACGCCGAACCGTCCTTCGACCGCGGCGACTCCGACGGCGAGGCCGCGTGACTTCCGGTCGCAACGCCGATCTCAATACGCGATCGGGCGGGGGGAAGCGAAGGGGCCGGACAGGGCAGGGCAGGGGAGGGGAGGGGCCGAAAGAGGCTCGCCTCAATTCCGGTGTCTTCCGGAGTTCCACCCATGCTTGGTTGACGAAGGGACCCGGGATCCAGCGACAAGGCCTGGTCCTCACTCAACCTTCCGCCTTTCTCAGCTTCTGATTCATCCTTCATCCTTCATCCTTGAAGTGATCCGCTCGGTCTTGATCTCCAGGATGGCGATCTTGTCCAGCAGCTCGACCGGCGCGATCCCGACCATCACCGAGGGCGTCCGCACTCGCATCGGCACCATCGCCATCCGCTCGAAGACCGGACCCCAGGCCATGTGCTCGATTTGACGGAAGATCCGCATGGTCGGGTACCACGGATTATCCCGCGATGGGTCATCCAGCGCCAGTCGCCAGTACGCCTCAAGGGGCGTGGCCTATGCCAGGATGCGGCTACCAAGATCCTGGCGCTGCGCGAGGCCCTGGCACAGGCCGAGGCGGCGGCGGGGCAGGGGACCCAGCCCGAAGAAGCCGCGTGAGGACCCCGACGGCGGGTCGGCACGCTTCCGCCTTGGAATCGTCCTGGCCCGCCAACGCCCGCCGGATGGTAGAAGGCCGACTTGCGTGCTGCGGACGGATCGAACAGGATGGCTGTCAGGGCAGAAACCGCGGCCCCATTCCGGAGACAGACGGAGCAAACCCCATGTCCACGGCCACAGCGACTCGACCGACGGCCTCATCCCCGGCCCCCACTGGCAACGCCGCCGTTCCACCGGATCACCGTCGACGAGTACGAGCGGATCATCGAGGCGGGTGCACTGGAAGACCCCAGTCGGGTCGAACTCATCGACGGCTACATGGTGGACAAGATGGGCAAGAATGCAGGACATAGCTATTCGACGAAGGAAACCCTCAAGGCGCTGGACAGCCGGCTCCCGGCCGGGTGGACGTCGCGGAAGGAAGAGCCGGTGCGAATTCCCCGGTATGACGAGCCGGAGCCAGACATCGCGATCGTTCGGGGATCCGACGCCGATTACCGCCGTCGGATCCCCACCGCTACCGACGTGGCACTGGTGGTCGAGGTCTCCGAATCGACATTGAGCCAGGACCGGGTCAAGAAATGCTCGACCTACGCCAAGGGGAGGAGCCCCGTCTACTGGATCATCAACCTGGTCGCCCGCCAGGTCGAGGTCTACACGCGTCCGGCCAAGGGCGTTTACCAGACGCGCAAGGACTACCTCCCCGGCCAGCAGATCCTGGTCACGATCGGCGGCCATCGGCTCCGCCCGATCGCCGTTGACGACATCCTGCCCTGACCAGAGCAGGTCGGGCCGGGTAGACCTGGGTGGTCACCCACCCAGGCCCCCCACAGATCCAGACGTGTGCGTTAAACACATCTGGCTCTTCATCTCATGACTTCGCTACGCCGCTCCGCAGGCCGTGGACCACTCGGGCGCGGGGAAGACGGTATCGCTTCTCCATTCTCCGGGTGGACCGTCAGGCCGTACTTGCTCATCCGCTTGGGTAAGACCTCCCGGATGCGCTGGGCGTCGTCTTCTCGGGCCACCCCGATCACAAAATCGTCCGCATAACGAATCACGAAGGCTTCTCCTTTCAGGCGAGGGCGAACGTCCTTCTCGAACCATTCGTCCAGCACGTAGTGCAGGAAGATGTTGGCCAAGAGAGGGCTAGACGCCTCACAGTTGGGCGGCCCACACGTGAAGCCTGCTCCCGAAGAACCCCCCCGAACGCCCCCCTTCGCAAGGGGGGGATATTGATCGGGAAAAGCCCGTTTCCTGTCCCCCCCTTGCGAAGGGGGGTTCGGGGGGGTGAATTCGCAGCGCCTCAGGGCGTGTGCAATGCAAAAGGTAAGCGCTCTAACGACTCCGCCTTGAGGTGTGCCGTCGTCAGGGATCGTTAAGATCCCTTCCTCAAGCACCCCGGCGTTAAGCCATTTGCCGATCAGTCGCAGGATCACACCATCGCGCACCCGACGCTTGAGGAACTCTCGTAAATGGCCGCGGTCGATCGTGTCGAACGATCCTCTCCGCGCACACTGGACCGGCCACTCCGCAGACCTGGGGCTTCAGACTTCAGGACTTGTCCTCGCGAGCCGAGAGTGATATATTACATGTAACATCCAATTGTTGACGGTGGAAACAAGGGCATGCCGCTGCCGCAATCCGAGAGTAAGCTGTCACGGACTCTCGCTCGTGAAGAAGTTTACGGTCGTCTTCGCGCCTGGATTATCGACGGTAGGCTCCGGCCTGGGGAACTCCTCCGGGATCAGGACATTGCGGCCACGGTGGGCGTGAGCCGGACTCCCGTCCGGGAGGCATTGCGCCGCTTGGAGGATGAAGGCCTGGTCGAAACTGCTTTGAACCGTTGGACACGCGTGGCGCCCATCGACATAAGCAAGGCCACGGAAATCTACGCCATTGTCGAAGCCCTGGAACTGTTCGCGCTGGAGACTGCGATTCGGCGTTTAACTGCCGAGGACGTGACTCGGATGCGCGAGGCCAATCAAGCCATGCGGCGGGCTGCCGAGCTGCAGGATCCCGCGACCGCGGTCATTGCTGATGAACGCTTTCACGAGGTTTGGATCGAGCGGGCGAACAATGGGGAGTTAAGTGCGCTCTTGGGTCAGTTCAGGACCAAGTTACGACGTGTGGAGCTTGCTTATTTTGATGCGGCCGCCCGGGCACTGTCATCCTTCCGTGAACATGCCGCGATCATCCAGGCCGTATCCGGCCGCTCCCTGCCTGCCGCGCGCCAGGCGGTTCGCCGCAATTGGCGAGGAAGTGCTCAGCGGTTGCACGCTCTCGTGCAAGCGGAATCCGAGAAGAACGTCTGACTTACCGGAGGGATCCATGAACCGTCTGCGAACGTTGATCAGCCCGGTGTTTTGCATGTCGCTCCTGGCCGGCCCGATGCTACGGACGGGCGCTTTGGCGGCGGGCAGGCCGGACGAACATGCTGCCAATGCCGAAGCTTCGCTACCGCCCGGTGTGATGGGAAAAACGATCGAGCCAGACAAACTGGTTGTCGATTTCCGACTCGCACGGCAAGCGCTGGAAGAGGGGCACAGCGGCATCTATCGCTACACTGCCAAGGAAGAACTGGACGGTTTGTTCGACCGTGCTGAGAAATCCCTGATCAGGCCGATGAATGCCGTCGAGTTCTATCGGATTCTTGCCCCGGTGGTCGCGGCCATCAAGTGTGGTCACACGGGTGTCGGCCTGCCCGAGGAAATGCAAAAGGCATACAGCACCAAGGTGCTTCTCTTACCTCTTCGGATCCGTGTACTCGCAGGCAAGGTCTATATCCTTCGGGACTTCTCCGACGGCGCGACGACCCTAGCGGGGCGGGAGATTCGATCGATAAACGGCATTCCGGCCGCCAAGATCGTGGAGACGATGTTGGCAACCACCCCGGGAGATGGCGACAGTCAGACCGGCCGAATATCGGGGATGAGTGGCTGGACACTTGCCCGTCGACTCCCGGCGCTGTTGGGGGTGCAGAATCCCTATGAGGTAAGCGTTTGGGACGCGAAGGAGAACCGCGAGGCCACGGTGCATCTCGAGGGGAAAGAACTACCGCGGCTCCAGGAGGCCGCCCGCGCCAAGTTCCCACAGGATCAGCGTGCCGAGGCAGCAGGCGAGTTCAAGCTCAGGGACAAGGGCAAGATTGCGGTGATGAAGATCAACGGATTTGGCGGCTTCGTGGATACGGTCGCAAGAAGTCGCTCAGGGAGTTCTACCGTGAATCCTTCGAGGCCATGAACGAGAGCGGCACGAAATCGCTCATCCTCGACCTGCGCGATAACGGCGGCGGCGCGGACGAGTTGGGCAAGTTACTGCTTTCTTACCTCCTGGATGAGCCGTTCAAGTATTATGACGACCTGGTGATCAATGCGCGCCAGTTTACTTTCCAGAAGTACACCGACCACACGGAACCGCTGCCGGCCGACCTCCTTGAGGTCCAGCCCGACGGGAAGTACCGGATGGTCAAACATCCCAACTGGGGAATGCAGCAGCCGAGCAAGCCGCCATTTCGCGGCAAGGTGCTGATTCTCATCAATGGTGGCAGTTTCTCGACGACCTCCGAGTTCCTGTCACATGCCCACTTTCACAAGCGGGCAACATTCATCGGCGAAGAGTCCGGTGGCGGTTATTATGGCAACACTTCTGGCCCCCGTCTTCGGCTGACCTTGCCCCATTCGAAGGTCCAGGTGGCCGTGCCGCTGATGACCTATTACATGGCTGTCCGCGGCTACCCGGCCAAAGCGCACGGAGTGCTCCCCGATTGTCCCGTCGAATATACCATCGAGGAATTGCTAGGAGCCTGTCTGAGAACTCTGACCCGCATTGTCGCGGATGAGCCAGGTGTACGGACGGAGTCGGTTCGGGCACAATGCGGGTTTCCGACCTTTCCTCTACCTTGGTGCCTGATCGGGGAGCCGAATCATGGAGGGCCGACGCAAGACCTACCGAGCCTGGGACCCTCGACAGAATGGTCACGACGCCATCTCGCCGCGGGAGGCGCTCCCCGAAGACGATCTGGTGTTCTTCCTCATCGATCTCATCCCGCAGCTTGACCTCACTCCGTTCCACAAGCATTATGCCCAGGAACTGCGCGGCCAACCCCCCTTCGACGTGACCATGATGGTGACGCTGCTGGTCTATGCCTACTGCATCGGTGTCCGCTCCAGCCGGAAGATCGCCGCCGCCTGTGAGCGCAATCTGGCGTTCCGAGCCATTGTCGGTATCGATCGGCCCGACTTCCGCACTATCAGCGATTTTCGCAAGATCCACCTGGCGGCACTGCGGCCCCTGTTCCTTGAGGTGCTGCGCATCGCGGGCGAGTTGGGGATGGTCAAGTTGGGGAACCTGTCCACCGACGGGACCAAGATGGGGGCCAACGCCTCGCGGCACAAGGCGATGAGCTACGGCTACATGGGGAAGGAAATCGAACGGCTGAAGGCCGAGATCGAGCAAATGCTCCAGGAAGCTGAGCAGCTCGACGCCGAGCAAGATGCGGCGTTGGGGAGCCGTCGCGGCGACGAACTGCCGGCGGAATTGAAGCGGCGTGACGATCGGTTGGCCAAGATTCGCGAGGCGAAAGCGCGGCTGGAAGCCGAGGCGGCTGCCCGGGCGGACGAAGAACAACGCCGCCGGGATCAGGCCCAAGCCCAGCGGGAAGCGGACGGCCGCAAACGCCGGGGCAAGCCACCGGCTCCGATCGATCCGAGTCCCGAGGAGAAGGCGCAAATGAACTTCACCGACCCCGAAGCGAAGATCATGAAGCAGAGCAACAAGGGGTTCGATTATTCGTACAACGCCCAGGCGGTGGTGGATGGCGCGCACCAGATCATCGTCGCCCCGGACGTGACCTCAGCGCCCAACGACAAGGAACAGGCGGTGCCGATGGCGCAAGCAGCCTTAAACAATCTGGAGGCGGCTGGGATCCCGCGGCCGATGGCCAGCGACGGGACCCCGACGCCGATTCCGAACACGGCGGACACGGGCTATTTCAGCGCGAAAGCGGTGGCGGGACTGGAGCAGCTCGGCATGGACCCGTATGTGGCTGTTGAGCGTCAGAAGCACCACGTGGCTGCGGTGACGTCGGCGACGACGGCTCCCGCACCGGAAGCGAGTGTGAACGAGAAGATGCAGCACAAACTGCGTACGGCGGCCGGCAAAGCCCTGTACGCGGCGCGGAAGCAGATCGTCGAACCGGTCTTCGGCCAGATCAAATTCGCGCGGGGGATTCGCCAGTTTCTGCTCCGTGGCTTGGAGAAAGTCTCCGCCGAGTGGCAACTGATCTGCCTGACCCACAATCTACTGAAGATTTGGCGCCACACCTGCGCCGCCGCCGAGAGTTGAGTGGGATAGTGCGCGCCGAGGGCGCGGCCGAGGCCGAAATGGCCAAGGCCCGGTGGGAACCCAGGGGCCAAGGCGAGACACGGGCGAATTCTCGGACAGGCTCCTAGAGGGAGAAGACAAGGAGCTGGCCTTGGCCTTCGAGCTTGCTCGGAAGTCGTAAATGGCAGGTCGGGGTCAGACCAAGTTTCCAGTCTTTTCCGTTGCTGCCTGATCTGCTTCACCGGACCATCCCGGTCGGGCAGTACGAGCTCGCGGTCATCCCGAGGGGCAATCGTGCGCGATCAGCGCACCGGAGCCGGTCGGCCGTTCGGGCGGTATTGCAGGGGATGCAGCAGGGAAAGCAGATCGAAATCTTCACCCCTTCGGCCTTCGCCAGGGACTCCGCCTCGCGGACGGTGATCGCCATCTGGATCTACCAGGACACGAGCATGGCGGTCGCCCACCTCGACTTCCAGTACAAGGAACGTTACATCTTCTGGCACGCCCCGGGCGCCCATCAGAGTCTGTTCCCTAAGTCCCTTCCTGAGCCCCCGGATGGGGGCGGAAGCACGTAGCCAGGGGCGTGAGCCCCTGGACGAGGCGGGTTCCCCCGATTCGGGGAGCCCCGGAGATCCGGACATATGTCTGACCGCGCGGCTTGATCTGAACAAAAGAATCGTGGTTGGGGCTACGCCCCAATCACGAAGGTTTAACGCATTGGAGCCAAAACATGGCAAGGGAGCGACACAGCGGGGGCCTCCGGATCAGGGAGGCCCCCAGCCATGTTTCGGCAGCAGGACGAGCGCTCGGGTTGCTCCTCAGCAGAGCCCTATCCTCTCGCCTGCCAACCGCGATTATCGGCGGGAGAGGAGCCCTCGTGTCAAGTGCGACGCGTCTCCAGCAGGTCGTCGATGGCGAGGTACTCCTTCACCAGAGGCAGGCCGCACCCCAAGGCGTGAGCGGTCTGCTCGGGCGTGAGCCCCTCCAGACGGCAATGACGGACGCGATCGTACTGGCCGAGGTAACGGTTGACCGCCTCAAGGCTGTGGTAGGTCTCGCGAGCGACGACATGTGGGACCGATCATCGAGATGGCGTCGTTTTCGATCACCAGGACGGCAGCGCGCTGCGGGTTGCGGAGGGTGTGGCGCGATGGGCGCGTACACCAGCACCACTCGGCACGTTGCGAAAAGCGCGGAGTCCATTCGAACCTGGAGTTGAGCGTGGCAAAGCCCGGAACGGACGAGCCGGCCAGGCGTTCGCGCTTGTTGAGTCCGGCGTGGTGGCCGGGGCCACCGCCAATTCCTCGCTGCGAACCGTCACGGGCCGCAAACAGGATGACCAGGCCGCCGAGACGAAGCCCCCCGCAGGAAGCTGCTCGCGGATTCTGGATCAGAGCCTGGAGCCAACGCGAGCCCGCCCTTCAAGGAACCGGCCGCTCGAGTGACCCAGCACGGTGGCTGGGTTGGCTCAAGGGTGGGCTGGACGATCCCCACCACTCACGCCGAAACCACTCTCATCGCGTCGAACACCCGATCCGGACGTTGGCGTACCGCGATTTGGTCACTCGTCGGTCGAATCGGGATCTTTGTCTTTCATGCGATAACTGTCTCCTTGAATCACGATCCCCTCCCCGTGATGCATCAGCCGGTCGATCAAGGCCGTGGCCAGGGTGTTGTCCACATCGAAGAGTTTGCCCCATTCCCGGAACGGTCGATTCGTGGTGATCACGATCGATCCCACTTCATAACGGGCGGCGACAACCTGGAACAACAAATCGGCCCCACGCTTGTCGATGGGCAGATAGCCCAGCTCATCAAGGAGGAGAAGACTGGGACGGACATAACTTCGGAGCGTTTTGCCCAGCGACCCATTGAGCTGGGCCGCGGTCAGATGATTGATCATGTCCACCACACGCGTATGGCGAACCGAATGGCCACGCTCAACGGCTGTGTAACCCAGTGCCGTGAGAAGATGGGACTTGCCCGTTCCGGTCGGCCCAATCAGAACGGCACAGCCGTGCTGCTCGATGAAGTCGCAGTCGAACAAGCGCACGATCGCGGCCTTGGGGATTCGCTTGGGGAACCTGAAGTCGTATTCAGCCAGGGTCTTTGGCTTGGGAAGCCGCGCCTCACGCAGCCGACGCTCCAGAGCTCGTTGCTCACGGGCGGCCTGTTCAGCCCCGATCAGGATCGCCAGAACTTCCAAGAAGGAGCTCCCTTTGCGAGCGGCTTCGTCGAGGACGTCGCGGTAGCTCTTGGCGATCTCTCACAGCTTCAATTCGGCCAGGTCGCGGTCGAGCCGTGCCTGGAGATTATCCTCACGCCGTGCCATCAGAGTCCTCGTCGCTGGTGTTACAGAAGCGGTCGTAAATGCCGGGATCCGTCGGTTCCAAATCGATCTCGTCAATCAATTCGCGCCGTTTGGGAGTCGGCAGTGTGGGTGTGGGAAGCTGCCGGCGCCGCCGCTCCGCCAGGAGAAGGTTCTCGACGTAGGCCGCGTCATAGGCCGCCAGCTCCAGGGCCCGGGCGATGGCCGAGACCACCTCGGCCGTGCCGTAGACGCGCGCCAGACCCAGCAAGCGTCGCAGATGGACCCCCGTCTGCACCGGCTGGCGGTTCAGGCCGAGGTGGAACTGCCGAGCCTCGGGGCCGAGGGCATCAAAGGCCTGTTCCAGCGCCGAGCTCGGCGACCGCCGGCCCATACTCAGTGCCGCGGTGCGGTGCTCGGGCAGCACGATCAGTTGCCGGCGCCCGTAGCAGCGGGAATGCCGGGCCACGACTTGGCCCTGGTGCACGATGCCGACTTCCTGACCGTCGGCGCGAATCGTGACCGTCTGC
Organism: uncultured Planctomycetota bacterium; assembly: GCA_963845755.1. Lineage (GTDB taxonomy): Bacteria > Planctomycetota > Planctomycetia > Isosphaerales > Isosphaeraceae > CAWJTV01. Next base: position 127,788 of record CAWJTV010000024.1, on the reverse strand, counting down.
CGCGCCAGGTGCGGCGGCACCGAGTAACGGTTCGCATCGAACTTGACCCGCGCATGGGGACTGGCAACCGCCAGCACGATCTCGGCGGTGTCAAACGGGATCGTGGGAAGTGCGCGGAGCCGCGATCGCTCGTGATGAAACCGGTCTACCGGGCGTTCTCGAGTCGTCTCATGAATCCGGACGTTGGCAATCTCGTCGCGCCACCGGGGTGCCAGCGCGAGGTAGTCCTCGAAGCGGACGAGCTCGTCGCTGCGACCGGCCAGGGCGTTTCGTTTCACGTAGCGCACGCCCCCTTCGACAATCCCCTGGGATTCCGGATCGCGCCGTTGGCAGGCGATCGGCTGCAAGTAGTAGTGGCCGCAGAGCGCCAGGAACTCGGGATGGAAGCAGGCCGCGCGGCCGGAGCCATTGATCACGGCCGCTTTCAAGTTGTCGAAGATGATGGCACGGGGACTGCCACCAAAGAACTCCAGGGCGTGCACCAGGCCGCGATAGAATTCCGCCTTGCGCTGCGAGAGGGTGAATTCGATGTAGGTCATCCGGCTGTAGCAGAGGACGGCCACCAAGACCGAGACCTTGCGGGTCGTGGTCCCGAGTTGGACGTGGCCGCATTCGCCCCAGTCGACCTGCATGGCCTGAGCCGGTTCGTAGTGGACTTCTTGATAGACGCGACCGCGCGGGGCGAAGGGACCGCACGTAGCGGCGGACGGTAATCACGCTGCCGGTGTAGCCATTGGGACCGCGAGCGATCTCCTCGTGGACGCGCACCGCCGACAGCTCGGGATACTGGGCCAGCAGGGCGTCGATCTTGGACTTGTAGGGGTCCAAGGAACTGACACGGCAGGGGTCGCGGTGAGTGGGAGGCTGCTGCAACTGGAGCGCTCGAGCGACCGTGCGGCAGGAACAGTGAAGTCGCCCGGCGATGGCCCGAGCGGAGAGGTTCTCGATCTCGGCCAGGCGACGAATCTCGGCCCACAAGGCCACCTTCATGGCTGACTCCTTTCCTTGTCAAGAGGTGTCGACGCGATAGCCTGGCGCAGGATATCGCCCAGTTGCATCAGCCCGCCGCCGGGCTCGGATCTGCGGCGTTGACAGCGCGGAGGCAAGGAAAGGACCTGGGTTAACGGCGGTTCGTAGGCGATCAGGTCGTAGGCCAAAAGCTCGTCACGGGCCTGGAGCAAGCTGGGCAGGGGGATGCGCAACCGAGCGGCCAGGGTGCCATCGCTGTAGAAGGACAGGCCGTTGACATCGGCCACGGCTGACAGAAAGAAGTACAACAGCACGGCCTCGCGTGAGAGCTGGTCCATGTGCTCGCGCACGAAGCGACCGTCGAGCCAGGACCAACCGGTTGCGGGAGGCCGCCGCAGTCGGTGGGGAACCAGAATGCGCTTGGGTATCATGCTGGGGCTCCTGGGGGTGAACAACAGGATGCCCAGGCTAAAGCAGTCTGCCGGTACCACGCGATAATTGACGACCGGCGCCTTGGGGGAAGGGTCGTCATAGCGGCGGTGACCGGGGTGGCCGATCGGTGGTGTCTTGCTGACACCGGGATCGATTGCGGTGTGCGGCCTGGTATTCGATGGCGCGCTTGTTCCGGCCATCCAAGGTGCCGCGAGCGAGCCACTTACGTTCGCGGTCCCGGACGTTGCGAACGGCCTGACGGCAGGCGGTGCCGCAGTAGCGAGCCGGGTTGCGCGATGAGTTCACCGGGGGTTGGTAGCAGCCAGGCCGATCGCAGAAGGGGTGGGGGAAAAATTTTCTGCTGCGTGACCACGCGCGGGCGCAACGTCCGGGTTCTCAATAGCTTTGGGCGTGGCTTTGGCTTGCTGGCGGCGCTGTTTCTCGGCCTGGGCATGCTGGGCTTTGGCGCGGGCGTCTTGGCGGCGTTTTGCCTGGCGGCGAGCCGCTTGCCAACGGCGGACTTCCCGCAGGCATTCCGGGTCCTGGCAGTAGCGCTGGTTCCAGCATCGCGGCTGGTACTTGCGTCGGCAACCTTTGCGCAGGCAGATCCGTGGGCGCGGTCGGCGGCCTCTGGGCAGACGGCGGTATCGTTTCGTAACGTGAGGAGTGCCCACGGGAGCGGCTACTCTCGAGGGAAAAGCTCGGGGAGAATGTTGATCGCGTTCTCCTCGAGCGCTATTCCAACGCAGACCCGACGCTGACATGCCAGTATATCGTCTTCTCGAGAACAAGGACGGCAAGACAAACGGTCAGAAGTGCCGCGCTGGGAACCAGACGAAGGCGCTGCCGTTGAAGCGATCGCCCTCTCGAGAACGAGAACGGAGAGACAAACGGTCAGAAGTGCCGCGCTGGGAACCAGACGAAGGCGCTGCCGGTCCAATGATCGAAAGCGCTGCCGAATCAAAGATCGGTCCCAACATGCGGCTCCTTGCCTTCGGCGTATCGCTTCCAGCAAATAATCCGCTTATGAGTCAATCCTGTTCCGACATCGTGGAGTGTGGCGCGTCGTGGGATGACGGTGCTGGTGAGGCGCTCATGCTCGGCCAGCACATGAGCGATCCGACTGTCGTCAACGCCGAGCAGCTCGGCGAGGTCGCAGTTGGAGAGCAATCCCCCCTGTTTGTAGGCCTGCTCGCAGAGGCGGACGGCCTTGCACAACAAGCGTTGAGGAGCGGGGAGGCGATCGATGCGCCGTTGCGCGTCCTCGGCGGTGGAGATCTCGAGGAGGACGGGGATCAGGTCGAACGTCCGCGATGCGTTGGCGACGACCGGGCGGGTCGTTGAGGCTGACGGCCATCCAGAGCGCCTGGCCGTGAACGAGGTGGTCTTTGGGCGCATATGTTTGAAGACAACTTCAAGTATCATATCTGCGCACAATTGACAGATGCGGTTTCCTCCAATTCGCGGGAACTCCTTGACGATCCGGTGGGCGAGTGCGTTCCGCAAGGTCTTCTCGCGGAGGGGGCCGTATTTCTTGCGGATGAAGTCAGGTTTGCTACTCATGGGCGGACCTCCCACGAGTGATTTTTTTCTAGGCTGGCAAAGTTAGCTGGAGGCAGCGTTGCTCCAAGTCCTTGAGATAGGCCTCGGGATTGTGACGGAACCGGCGTTGCTTCCGCCGCGATTCCCGTCGCACCTCCAACTCCGCGCGCCATTCCTGCCAGTCCTCAACATAGCCCGGGCTCAACACCAAGCCTTCGTCCGGCCGCAGCCGCGTCGCCAGCCCCGAGATCACCCGCGCCGAGCCCATCACCACCAGGCCCGGCGACCCCCGACGCCGACCGCTGGCCCGGCGCTCGTGGTAGCGATGACTGCCGAAGGTGTGCTCCAGGTCGTTATTCGTCCGCGGCAGATCCGACGACTCGTAGCAGGCAAACAAGCCCGGCCAGTAGCTCCGGGTCACCTTCACGAACTGCTTCAAACCCGCCCGCACCGCGGGCTCGTCCGTCGTCGCCACCGCCCGGCGCATTCGCGCCAGCAGTTGCACCAGCCGCCGTCGCACCTTCTTCGCCGGCAGCCCCTCCTCGTTCTTGAGGATCCGGGCGGCGCGCTTGACCCATTGGTACGACTCGCGCACCGCCGGGAACAGCGCGGCCGTCTCCTCCAGCCCGCGCCGCAGCAATTGCCTCAGCCGTTTCAAACCCCCGGGCAGGTCGCCCGCCTTGGCGACGACATCGTCCAAGCTGGCGGCAATCCGGCTCAATCGATCCTGCCGCTTCAGCCCGGAGGCCGAAAGCGGTGGCAGTCCGTCGTCGGTCAAGGCCCCGCGCACCGCGGCGCAGTAGTCCCGCACCACCTCCGCCTCCGCGTCCTCCGCGTCGTCCTCCAGCTCCTTCTCCGCCTGGCGCTCGATCTTCCGGATGCCCCGCACCCGCTTCTTCAACTCCTTCTTGGCGTGGCGATCCGCCTCGTAGATCGGCTTGGCCGCCTCGCGGAAGTAGTGGAAATGGCAGAGCTGATGGGGGACACCTTTGAGGGCGATAGCCACGGCGTTGCGGATGCTCTCCTGACCGTCGGAGACCACGCCGGTGATCGGCACCGGCAGGACCTTCCGCACCTGGTCGATCAGGCCGGCCAGGTCCTGGGCCGTGGACGACAGCAGGCTCTTGGCCAGGAGGATCTCGCCGGAGAGGCAGTCGCGCAGCACCCAGAGGACCTCGTGGCCGACATCCGGCTGCAGGCCGTCGATGGCCAGGATGACGCGGCCCTGCGGGCGCAACAGCGGACCGAGTCGCTGGGGATCGGCCGTGGCCAGGGACCGCAGCTCGTCGTAGCGGTCCAACAGGTTGGTGACGGTGCGTTCGGCCAGGATGAGCCCGCGGTGCGTGAGCTCGCGGTGGATCTCGGGGATGCTGCGGTGCTCGGCATAGCGGAGCCGGCCGACCAGCGCCATGACGTCGAGTCCGAACTCATGATAAGGCAAGGCGAAGTGGGGCTCGGCCTCGGGCCGATAGGGGCGGAGGAAGCGGGGGCAGGTGGGATTGGGGCAGCGTCGGATGGTCAGGGTCAGTCGGAAGACGCCGTCGAGAGTACTGATGGTGCGATAGTTATTGTAGTCGGCATAGGTCCGGTGCTGGCATTCGGGGCAGTCAAGAAGGACCGGCGTCAGGGTCAGGGCCCGGTCCGGTTGCGGGCGTGGTCGTTGTCGTCGTTTGCGCATGGGTGGATTCCTCCCGGGGTTCGATCTCCTCTTTCTACGCTCCCGGAGGGCTTTCCAGCCACTTTTGCCAGCCTAGTTTTTTTCCGCCGCCGCAGGAGCCGATCCTGAGGAGTTCGTCCAGATGATAGGCCATGTTGCGATCGCGCCGGCATTCCTCCAGGATCTGGAGATAGGCGTTGACGAGGGAGACCCCGCGGCGGCGGAGGAAGGCGATCTGCCCGGCTTGCATCTCCTTGTGGGCGAGTTGAGCGCAGCGCGCGAAGGTGGACAGGTAGTTGGCGACCGCTTCGGGAGAGTGGTGCATGATCTGGCAGATCTGCGACGTGGTCTTGCCTTGGAGTGCAAGGCGGACGATTTGAGTGCGATGGGTGAGGACCGGTCCGAGGTCGTGGAGCGTACTGCGCATCGGGATCAGGACATCGGGGTGGGCCTGGCGGACCGCGATCAGGTCGCGCGAGATGGTTCGCGGTGTGACGAAGAAGACGCGATAGGCGAGGTCTTCAGCGGTGAGCAAGGCTCCTTGACTGAGGGCCTGTTGGCAAAGGTCGAGGATTCGAGCCCGGCGAAAGCCGGCTGGGCCGTGTTGCTGAAACAAGAGATCGTCGATCTTGCCGCGATGGAGTGTGAGGCAGACGGTCTGCTTTTGACAGGCGGCGACGGGCTTTCCGGCCGGCTCGTCCGCGGCGACCGCCATGAGCGAGATCTTCCCTGGGGAAGGCGTGGTGGCCTCGGCGGAGAGGAAGGGAAAGTAGACCTCTTTGACGACGCCGAGAACGGCTTCGGACTCGAAGGGGGAACAGTTAAGTCCCTGCTCGATCTCAGTGGTAAAGCGAGCATCGAGGGTCTTGGAATCCAACCGCTCAATGACTTCGCGGTCTCGATTGCGAACGCCCATAGGCCAGACCTCCTAAACAAGTGTTGACCGATTGTACCCGGTCAGACATATGTCTAGAAGGTAGGGGCGACAGAAACTCTGTGGCCCTGAGGACGTCTGTCGCTCCTCCGGGTCTCGAACGACGGTCGAGGGGGTCGCGGTCGATCGTCCAGGGGCTCACGCCCCTGGCTACGTCCGGTCGCCCCTCTGGGGCTTTTGGAACCGACTCTCAGTTCAACTTCGACTATCTCGAGGAGCTGAGACACAGGCTGTCCACCTTGAACCTGGAGATCCCCGACCAGCTCGACCGGATCCTCTCCAAGAAATAACCGTCCCGTCACCTGTCTGGCGATGAATTTGGGTTATACCAGGATGAGTCCTCGCCACGCACCCGTCCCTTCAGGAGCACCGGGAGGTCGGTTAATCACCCGCCTTGAATTTTTTTTGGATTTTCGTATCTGCCGCCGAAGTCGAGAGTTCGGGAGTCTCAACGGCCTAAGTCGGCGCTAGGTGCATTAACGCTTTCGAAAAGTTGCGGCATCCTAATAGTATGACCTACGCGCGATCACTCCCCAGACGGGCCGTCGGACTGCGCCGACGGATTCGCAGGCTCGCCACAACTCATTTCCAACCAGAGAGATCGGGGATGGAGCTCCGCCAAAAAGCTGGCAAGATATGCCAACTTGCGCCGCGATCATCACGGGGCGATGGCCCCATGCGAAGCGGGCGAATGCCCGGTGAGGGATCGGGGGTCGTTCCAGGCGGTCAGGGCGATCCCCGGCCGATGATGCCGCCCCGGCAAGTCCGTCGCCATGCCATGCTGACCACGGAACACGGTTGCCGGAAACCCGGCCCGCCTGACGCGGGAGTCTCGGAGTCCTCGTTACTTCGCGGGCGCGGCGTCGGGGAAGAGCAGCCGCTGGCCCTTGCCGCCGGCCTCGCTCGAATCCCCCATCCGGGCCTCGAGTGCGGTCAGGCAGAGGGGTTCGAGCATGTTCTTCCAGCGGCCCAGGCCGGGGTTCTCGGTCCTGACGGCGGCCCGGATCTCCTCGCGCTGGACTTCGGTCAGGCGCTCCCAGGCGGCGCGGAGTTTGGCCTCGCGAGCCTTCTCGCGTTGGTCCAGGTCCTCGGCGCTGGCCTTGCGCTGGGCCTCCGCGGCCGCCGCGAGCCGCTTGACCTTGTCCGCGGACGGCTTGGCCTCACTCGTTCGGGTCTGGTAATCGCCGGGGGCCTGGTAGTCGGACCGGATCGAGGCGACCAGGTAGCCGGCCGGGTTCTTGCCGACCCGCCGATCCTCGTTGCGCAGCAACCAGTCGAAGACCTCGAGCTTGGTGCGGATGCGGCCGGGCGGATGCGCCTCGACCAGCTCCTGAGCGGTCTTGGACGTGATCCCGCGCGTCCGGAGAGCCTCGATCAACTCGTTGGGCTGCTGGCCCTCCGGTACGGCGGGGTCCTGGGCCTCGGCCGCGGTGGCACGACCGCGGATGAAGATGATCCGCCAGCAACCCCGCTTGACGTAGGAGTACCGCTCCTCGGGCCCCAGGGGCTCCAGGAATCCGAGCTGCTCCAGCTCCTCCAGCGCCGGCTTGAGCCGCCGCTTCAACTCGGTCGGCGCGTAGGAACGGCTCAGGCCGATGTGCTCGCAGGCCAGGGTCCGCAGGTCGAAGTCCAGCCGCGATCGGCGGTAGAAGCGCTTGTCCAGAAACCGATACATCCGCTTGGTCGTCGGCAGCCTCAGCGTGAGGTAGAACTCCAGGTCGAGCTGCTTGAGGTTGCCGCTCTGGAAGCTCTGGAAGATCACCTCATTCCAGCGGAAGCTCGACAAGGGCAGGGGGGGCTTGTCGGCCTTCGAGCCGCCCCGGTCTCCTCTCCCCGTCTTCCCCGATCGCGCCGAGGTCCGCCACCGCTCCCGATCGTAGAGGGTCACGTTGTCGAGCACGTGAAACTGTTCGTCCACCCAGCTCTTGGCCGCATTGTCCCACCAGGCGTTCTCGTACATCAGCACGACGCCCACCCAGCGGTGCAGCGCCTCCTCGATCCGGCGGTAGCTCTGCCCACTCTGCGGCCATCCGAGCAGCTCGATCAACTCGTAGCGCGAGAACTGGACCCGAGGATCGGTGAAGTTGCTCCGCCGTTTCGTCAACTGGATCAGGCCAACGAGGACCTCATCGTCCAGCGAAGTGGGCAGGCCGTGCTTGTGCGTCCCCATGATCGTGAGCCGGCGGACGATCGGGGCGCTGTCACGCCGCTCCATCCGGTCTTCGAATACCATCGTCGTCTGGCCGTCGGGGATGCGGTCCGTCAACGCCGCGATCGGGAACTCCGCCAGGTTCAGCTCGTCCTTCCACCCCGCATCCGCCGGAGATGTCCCCTCATCGCTGAGGTGGTCGAACGCACCGATCTCTTCCAGAGGCACGTCCCATTCGTCCATCCGCTACCCCTCCCAATTCGTAAGCCTGGACGATCGCCCTATCGACGGCCTCCGCTGCCTCCCGTCTTCCTGGTCGAGAAAAAGAAAAAACAACAACAAACGGCGCCGCCGTGTTGTTGTCTTTTTGTCTTAACAAGAGTCTATAACAAATTCTCTGCGACGCAAGGGGTTAGAAAACAATAACTTACAGACCGTAACTATGTCCGGTTAATCGGTAGTGGTATGCTCGGGATATCGTGAGTGCACGCCCGAAGTATGTCCGGACTATCGTGGAAAGTATGTCCGGTTAATCGCGAAATCCCCTCAGTTTCATGCTCCCGTAATCGTGGGGTTCAAACGTCCACTACGGTCAGAGTATCGCTAGTGGACAAACCGTTTAAAACGCGCGGGTCCCCGAACCATGTCCCAGGAATCGTTATGTACTAAATTCCAGATAGCGTCTGGTCCCCTGGTGAAGCGGTCTTGGGTGGAGGTTCGGAGGATAGGATCTGGGTTGTCCAGAGGGGCATTTTCGGAAGTCATCGCGTACGAAGAAGTATGTCCGGTTAATCGGCAGGACGTATGGCCAGGTAGCCGAGGGCGGTCGCAGGAAGTATGTCCGGTTAATCGGTATGCCGGGGTGGCGAGGATCCGGCCGGGCCGGGGCCTCCCGCGGAAGTATGTCCGGTGCATCGGTAGTGGCCCTCGATGCACCGGAGGGGCTTCGAGTCCCGGGCCAGGAGGGGGGATGTGAGCGGCCCGCTCGCGGCGATCTATGCTCGGGATATCGCTACTGGACTGGTGACCATGAGGGATTGGTGAGAGTGGGCGGCCGGGGCAGGCGTGGGCGGAGTATGTTGTTGTAGATCAACGACGGGTCGAACTGTCCGCGGTGGAATGGGAGGAACCTGGATTTTTCCGTGGCGCATGGTTGATGATAGCAGGGTGAGAATCGTAAGCTGTTCATGGAGATGACGTCGGAAAAAGCGTCGTCTGGACGGCGCCGAAGTTGGCGGATGGGCCGCGTTGTTTTCGTTGAGGGGCATCCCGGGATGAGCAGAAAGACTTTGAAGCGTCTGATGGTCCTGATTGCCGCCTCCAGCCTGATCGGTCTGGCCGGTTATTTCATCTGGAGGCTCCAAGTTGACAGGATGGCCCGGAGCGTGGTCGAGCAGGCCGATCAATTTGCGGAGCAGAAGGACTACAACAAGGCCGTGGAGCTGTATCAGCAGCACCTGCTGGTCGTCCCGGACGACGTGGAAGTACAAATTAAATATGCTGACATTCTCATAACTCAAGGAAAAACGCAGAAGCAGCAGCAAGATGCGATGACGATCCTCGGCGACATCCTGAGGCGTCAGCCCGGTCGGGTGGACGTACGGCGGCGTGCGGCGGAGCTGGCCGTCGAGATGGGCGGGCCGCAATTCCAACTGGCGCGCCAGCACCTGACGAGCCTCCTGAAGCAGGCGAAGGATGACGGCCATCTCGAGTACCTGATGGGACGGTGCTGCGAACAGGACCGCGAAGCCGACCCCGCGATCGCCACGAATTACTACCGGTCGGCCATCGAGCACGGGGCCCCCGAGCGGCTCGATGCCGCCCAGCGTGTTGCGGCATTGCTCCGCGATCGGCTCGGCCGGGCGGAGGAGGCGGATCGGGTCATCGAAGCGATGGTGCAGTCCGAACCCAAGAACTATCGGGTCTATCTGGAGCGCGGGCGCTATCGCCACCGATTCGATCTCAAGGGCGCCGAAGACGACTTCCGGAAGTCGATGGAGCTCGCGCCGGATCAGCCCGACACGTATCTGGAGGCCGCACAATTGGCCCAGCGCAAGTCGGGGCTCGACGCGGCCCGTCAACTGCTGGATAGGGGGCTGAAGATGGTGCCCAATGCGCCCAAGCTCTACCTGGCCTTGGCGGACCTCGAGCGGCGGGCCGGGCGGATGGATCGGTCGATCGAGGTCATGGAGATCGCCCTCAAGACGATGCCCGAGCAGGTCGCGATCCGCTATCAGCTCGCGATGATCCTGGCGGCGCGCGGCGATACCGGCAAGCTACTCCTGCACATCCAGGAGATGAAAGACGCTGGGTTCAATCAGGCCCTGATCGATTATTTCACGGCTTATTATCATGTCAATAAGAACGAATTTGCAAAGGCGCGTCGGCTTCTGGCGTCGCTCCAGCCGCTGGTGACCCGTTTCGGGGGGGATTTCAAGGCGCGTGTGAACGTGCTGTTGGCGCGGTGCTATGGCCAGCTCGGGGAACCGGACTTGCAATGGGACGCCAGCCAGCGGGCGGTGGCGGCCAACCCGGATGACCTGCAGGCGAAGCTGGACTGGATCCAGGGGTTGGTCAATCGCGGCGACCTCGACAGGGCGATCGAGCAGTACCAGCGTATCGTCGCCCAGGTGCCCCAGGTCCAGCTAGGTCTGGTGCGGTTGCTGATCATGCGGAACCAGCAGCGTTCGCCGGGCCAGCGGGACTGGAGCGAGATCGATCGGCTGGTCGAGGCGGCGGTCAAGGCCGCGCCGGGGTCCGCCGAGCCGGTCGTCCTGCGGGCGAGGCTGTTCGCGGAGCAGGGCCAGCTAGCCAAGGCGGCGGACGCGCTGAAGACGGCCCGCTCGCAGTTTCCCCAGTCCGTCGAACCCTGGACCACCGAGGCCCAGTTGCTGGTGCAGGAGAAGAAGTATGACGAGGCCCTGGACGTGCTGGAGCGAGCCCGCGCGGCGCTGGGTGATCGGGTGGAGTTCCGGCTCGGCCGCGCGCAGATCTGGGTGCGAAAGGGGGGCCCGAAGGCCCTGGCGGCCTTGAACAGCCTGGGCGATGATCTCGAGGCCTTCCCCAAGGAGAGCCGCCGGCGCCTGCTGGCCATCCTGGCCACCGAGTTGACCCGCCAGCAGGACCTGGAGGGGGCGGCCCGGATGTGGTCGCGGCTGGCCGAGCTGGATCCCGAGAGCCTGGATCCCCGCCTCAATCTCTTCGCTCTGGCACTCCAGTCCGCCGACCGGGCCAAGATCGAGAAGGAGATCGAGTCCATCGGGAAACTCGACCCCTTGCACGGCCGCTATTGCCAGGTGGACTACCTGATCTGGCAGGCGGGTCGTAGCGAGGACAAGGCCGATCGGGAGCGGCTGCGAACCGACGCGCGGGCCCTGCTGACCGACTTGAAGACGCGCCGTCCCGACTGGGCGTCGATTTCCCTGGCGACGGCCAAGATGGAAGAGCAAGAGCTGGTCCAGGGGGGGCTCGAAGCGGCCCAGGTGCGAGAGAAGCAGGAATCGCTTATCAGCACCTATCTCAGGGCCATCGATCTGGGGGCGCACAACCCGGCCGTCTTGCGGCGCACCGTCCAGCTCCTCTTCGCCGCAAGCCGCGGCGGCGAGGCCCTCCAACTCATGAGCCGGCTCCCCTCGATCTCCCAGTTCATCGACCTCGGGCGGCTGGCGTCGCGGTACGCCGTCGAGACACACGACTTCCGCCAGGCTGTGGAGATCGCGCGCAACGCGGTGAAGGCCCGGCCCGGCAATTTCGAGGAGCGGATCTGGCTGGTCAAGGTCCTTATGGACAGCGGGAGGCTGCCCGAAGCGGAGACCGAGATCCGCACCGCCCTCGCCGAGGCCAAGACCGATCCCGGCCGGTGGATCACCACGTTGGTCGAGTTCCTGGTCAGGACCGGGCGACTCCAGGATGCCGAACTGGAAGTCCAGAAGGCCGAGGCCAGTCTATCCCAGGCCCCGCTGGTCTTGGCCCAGTGCTGCGAGACCCTGGGGGGCGGCTACCAGGCGACGAACAAGGCAGACCAGGTCAAGAAGTGGTATGACGCGACGCGGCAATGGTTCGTCAAGGCGAAGGCCGGCCAGAAGGACCCCGGCGACCCGACGATCGATCGCCTGTTCGCCGCGTTCTTCCTGCGGACCAACCAGATTGCCGAGGCCCAGAAGCAGTTGAGCGAGATCCTGGGCCGGAAGGGCGGATCCCAGGCCGAGACCACGGTCGCCTGGGCCCGGCGCAACCTCGCCTTGACGTATGTCACCGGCAACCCGCGGCAGCCGGCCAAGGCCCTGGCCATCCTGGAAGCGGTCGGCCGCCAGGACGGCGCCGACGAGCCGGAGGAATTGAGGGTCCTGGCCAGAGTGCTCGAGGCCCAGGGGACTCCGCAGCACCTTAAGCGGGCGATCGAAGTCCTCAACACGCTGGTCAATCGGAACCTCGCCAATGCCGAGGACCGGTTCCTGTTGGCCCAGATCGAGGAAGCCGCCGGCGAGTGGACCAATGCCCGTGACCAGTATCGCGAGCTGATCCTGCGCACCAACACCCCCACCGACCTGGAGGCCAATCGACGGCGGCCCATTTACCTCAATCAATTTGCAGAGAGCCTCCTGCGCCACCACCAACCCAACGAGGATCGGGACCTCGTCGAGGTCCAAGAGCTGATCGGGAAACTCAGGCAGATCCAGCCGGATCTGCTGGCGGTCCTGGTCCTCGAGGTGAAGCTTGATAAGGCCCGGAACCAGGTCGAAGCGGCGAAAGCCCGGATCCGCTCGACGATGGATCGGCCCAATCTCGGCCCCGAGGTCCGGCAACGCCTGGCCGGGCTGGCCGAGCAGATCGGCGAGTTCGAGCTGGCCGAGCAGATCTACCGCCGGATCGCGGCTGAATCGGCCACCTTGCCGAACCACCTCAAGCTGGTCCAGTTCCTCGTGCGGCAGAAGAAGCTCGATGCGATCGTCGAGTTGTGCCAGTCCCTGTGGAAACAGGAGGGTGACCATGATGAGGTCGCCCGTCTGATTATCTTGACATTCGCCGACCCCAATGTCCCCGTTAGCCCGGCCCAGATCAACCTCGCCATCGGCTGGCTCCAGAGGGGGATGAAGGAGAAGCCACAATCGCCGCTCTATCCGTTCGGCCTGGGCAACCTCTACGAGCGGCTGGAGGAGCACCGGAAGGCCGAGGACCAATACCGTGCCGCCATTAGTATCGATGATCGCGGGGGGACTGCGTCCAACAACCTCGCCTGGTTGATAGCGCTGAGGGGTGGTAATTCGAGCGATGCTCTCGATCTGATCAACAAGGCGATCCAGAACCAGGGGCGCAGCCCGACTTCCTGGACACACGGGGTGTCGTCTATCTCTGCGCCGGTGAGGGCCAGAACGCCGTCAAGGACCTGGAAGCGGCGGTCCATGCGCAGCCCACCGGCCCCAAGTACTTTCACCTGGCGCAGGCGTATCTCAAGGTGAAAGACAAAGAAAAGGCAAAGCAGAGCTGGGAGGCCGCCAAGAGTCGGGGATTACCCAATGGCTTGCACAAGCTGGAGATACTCACCTATCAGAAGGTGCTCGACGAGTTCAGCAGACCTTGACCGTTGATCTGTGGTACACGGCCGGTCATCTCTATCGGTGGGGATGGCCGCCGGAGGTTGTGCCATCACGGGCCGATGGCCATGCGAGGCTTCGCTGCCGGCCATCGGAGCCGATCCGCGCGACGAAGTCGGTCGAGTCCCTCGATTCTCTCAATGGTAGCTCATGAGATCCTTCCTGAACGCCTGTGGGATCAAGGACTCGCTCCGGATCACCGTCGAGGGTCCGGGGGCCAAGGGTGGTGAGGCGCGGCAATTCCCCCAGCCGTTCGCCGTGATCGGCCGTGATGACCGGGCCGACGTGATCCTCGATGACCCGCGGGTCAGTCGGCGGCACGTCTATCTGCAGGCGGTCGAGGGACGGCTGTTCTGGATCGATCTCGAGAGCCGGACGGGGACACGGGCGGAAGCCGGGACGCAGAAGTCCGGCTGGTTGGAAGGGCGTGGGTTCATCGGGGTCGGCTCCTACGTGATCCGTCGGCCCACCACGGCCTCGGGCGGTGACCCCGCCCTGGGCGAGGTCCCACGGGAAACCCCACTGGCGGCGCAGGTGTTGGGACGCGAGCCCTTACCCGCCGTCGCCCTGGAGTTCCTCAACGGCCCGTCGCAGTCGATGATCTGGCCGATGCACCGGGTCATGTCCTTGATCGGATCGGCCAAGGGTTGCAAGTTCCGGCTGACCGATCCGAGTGTCTCGGCTTTCCACGCAAGCTTGCTGCGCACGCCCACGGGCCTGTGGGTTGTCGATTTGCGTGGGAACCACAGCATCACCGTCAACGGGGGGCTGGTGCGTTCCGGTCCGCTGCTTGATGGCGACGTGCTCGGCATCGGACGCTATCGAATCCGCATCCAATGCCGGGATCGCGACCAGGGATCCGAGGGTGTGGCGGCCGACTCGGCCCGCAGGCCTGCAGCCCGAGCGATCGCGCGTCGGAACCCGGCCGGTCTCCCCCAGCGGTCGATCGCTGCTCAACGAGATGCCGCGGTGTCGCCTCCAGCGGGCTCCGGCGGCGCGTCGGGGCCGGCGCCCTCCTTTCCCATCCCGTTCGTCGCCGCGGCCTCCGGTATCGAGGTCGTCCCCACGGACGCCGCACTTTCCGGCAGGCTGGCCCAACCCGAGCTGCACGAATCGGTCCTGATGCCGCTGGTCAGCCAGTTCAGCATGATGCAACAGCAGATGTTCGATCAGTTCCAGCAAGCCATGGGCATGCTGGTCCAGATGTTCGGCACCATGCACCGCGAGCAGATGGTGGTGATCCGAGAGGAGCTCGACCGGCTCCATCAGCTCTCCCGAGAGCTTCAGGAATTGAAAGTGGAGCTGGCCAAGCCGTCACGGCAGTCGGATCCGACGTCGGGCGAACGAACCGACTCCGTTGCCGCGGCAGCCCGCGATCAACGGCCCGCTGCGGAGCCGTTCAGTCCAGCCGCCGCCTGGGCTCGTTTGGGGGATGCGTTGCTTCCTTCATCTGGACCATCCGCGATGGTTCCACCCTTCGCCCCGGCGGCCACCCCACCAGGACTCCGTTCACCCCTCGGGGCGGGCCTCCCCGGGATACCCCCGCTCTCGCCCCCGCCCCCACGCCCCGATCAATCCCACTCCGGGCCCATCCCTCCCGGTTCTCCCGGCGTTCCGGCACCCTCTGCTCCGGACCGCGATACCGTCGCCTGGATACATCAGCGAATCGTGACCATTCAGGGTGAGCGGGAGACGTGCTGGCAGAAGATCCTCAAACTCTTGCCCGGCGTTTCCTGACAATACGGAGGAAGGATGCAGCCTTTCACCCGGTCTGTGTCGCAATCTCGAGGTCTTGCCGCGGATCGACCGCGTTGTCAAAACGAAACCCTTAGTTTTTCCGGTGGCAACGAGGAGACGGATCGCGAGGCAGAAGGGGTCCCCGGCGCAAGTGGTTGGAGTTCAAGACGTTCCATGGAGTCGTATCCGACTTGCCGCCGGAAATCGGGGGTTTTTTCCTCCTGTCGGAGAGGTCGCCAGGGCTCTTGAGCCCGGAACGGTCGCCAATCAAAGTCTCACGGTTGATTCCAAAAATCAACACGGCGAGGCCAAGGAGTCGCAATTCATTGACCCTCCGGAAAGCCCGTGTTAGGCTAGCCCTTTATTCCGATTGACCGGGTCCCAAAACCATGGAATAAATGACGCTTGTAGAGCGACGCATATTTATGGAAGCCGGATTGGCGGCACAGCTCTCCGATGAGATTGAGAGCCAGAGTGAATTGCGATGCCACGGAGAATCCTCCCCGATGAGTACTTTGATCCCCACGTCAATGTCTCCCTTGAATTCAGCAACGTTCGACAGCGCAGCGATCACGCAAGATGCGGGCCCCGTGCCATCGTCCCTCCCCTTGGGCACGGAGAGGCTGGCGAAGGGTAGTTTGCAGTTCCTGGTCAAGCGTGTGATTGACCTCACGGGCGCCTTGTTGGGCCTTTTCCTGCTCGCGCCGATCATCGGGGTGATCGCCCTGATGATCCGGTTGGATTCCCGCGGCCCCGTTCTGTTCAAGCAGTTACGGCGTGGTTATCGGGGCCAGTTATTCTGGATCCTCAAATTTCGGACCATGTCTGTGAACGCGGAGCAGCAGATTGTGGAGCTGGAGAGTAGCAACGAGTCGGATGGCGGCGTTCTGTTCAAGGTTCGCAACGATCCGCGCATCACGCGGTTGGGAGCGAAACTGCGTCGCTATAGCTTGGATGAAATCCCTCAGTTAATCAACGTATTAAAGGGCGAGATGAGTTTGGTCGGACCACGACCCCTTCCCCTTCGCGACAGCGATCTGCTCTTCGCCTTGAATCCCGAGGGCTTCGAACGTCGCCTCGTGGTCCTGCCCGGGGTGACGGGGCCTTGGCAAGTCGGCGGACGTAGCCGATTGAATCACGAACGCATGGTTGAGCTCGATACCGATTACGTCGTTAACTGGTCTCTGGGTAGGGACCTCGTGATCCTCTGCAAGACCTTCTTCGTGGTATTGTTCCGAGTTGGTGCGTATTGAGCCGGCCATCCAAACGGAATGGTCAGGATCCTGCCTGCCCCGAAGATCTGCCAATTCCGTTCGACGACCAAGGGCGGCGATTTCCTCCCTCGATGGAGAAAATCGCCGCCCTCTTAATTTTCGGCAATACGTCGCCCCGACCGGATCGATGGTCGAGTCAGTCAGGAGACCGGTCCTGACGCCGATATTCGGGACTCAGTGCGAATCGGACGAGGGATTTAGCCAGGAACAGGGCGTTGCGGCTATAACGAGGTGCCAGCCGCAAGGGCTCTCGAAACATGCGGTAGGGGGCTTCCAAGCCGGCCTTTCGCATCCACCATGGTGCCCGGGGCATTCTGCCGGCGGCGAAGTCGACGGCCGATCCGACCTGAATGCAAACCGGGACCCCCAGCGTCTCGTGATTTCGATGCATCCAGCGTTCCCCCTGAGGTTGGCTCATCGCGAGGAACACAACATCGGGCCGTGCCTCACGGATGCGAGCGATCAGCGCCTCGTGCTGCTCGTGCGTCAGGTCCTTGAGCATCGGTGACTCCGTCCCGACGATCTGGAGGCCGGGATATCGAGCACACAGATTCTGCGCGGCCTGATCGCCCACGCCGGGTGCTCCGCCGAGGAAGAACAGGCGGTAACCCCTTTGTGCAGCCAATTCGCTGAATCGATACAGCAAGTCGGTGCCCGTGACGCGCTCTGGTAGCGGACACCGCGTCATCCGCGAGGCACGCACCAGGTGGATGCCATCGGCAACGATCAGCGCCGCCTTTCGATTCACCTCATGCAGATCCGGCAGCTCGGCCACGAGCATCGCATAGTTGGTATTCGCCGTGATGAGATAAGACGGGACCTTCCGGAGGATGAGCCGTTCCACTTCGTAGGCGGTCTCGTCGAGGGTCAACGGTGCGAACGGGATGTCGAAGAGCCAGCACGGTCCGCGCGTTCCTCGAGGTGTGCTGCTGCTCGCTCTCGGTCGTGCTCATGGTCCTTACCCTGCAAAGTTGTCGGCCAGGTGGACTGATCTATTCAGTGGGGCAGCCGCAGTGGGGCCTGGGGTCCCCGGCGATGTGAGGTTGGGATCCGCTCGGCCTAGGAGTGGATTCACAGGCTGTGAAAGAATCTATTTAAAATCACAAATTCAAGATTTTTTAAAAATTAATATTTATCTGTATCGAATTTTGAATCTTCTGTCCGATTCTTTCGCCTCCCCTCAGCCGAGGCGTTGATCTCGACTTGCCAGCAGGCGGTCGTCGCATTGCCGGAGTCCTTGGAGGGTAAAGCCATGTTGGATCGGGTGTCCGTGGCCAGGGCCTGGGAGGGCCGGTCGAGAGTGAATCCGGGGGTGACGTGTGTGGCGTTCTTCCACGAGCGCCGGCCCCGGGTGATCGATGGCCTGATCGATCGGCTGCAGGACTCCCTACGCCGCCGGCTCTCCCGGTGGCTGGATTGCGATTGGATCCGCCTGGCTCCCGCCAGCCAAGTCCATGCCACCTTGATCGGGATGGAAGCGAGCCTCGAACAGGGCGGGTTGGTCAACGCGAATGAGAGGAGGAGCCGGCCGGGCGCCGACCTGCGTCCCATGGATCTGGAAGGCTTCGTCAAGTCGATCCGCCGGATCGAATGGCCGATCCGGCTCCGATTCGGAGGCTTCTCCCCGGCCGATGCCAATCCTTACGATCAACGCCCCCCATTCGAACGGAGTTTCACCATCCGCCAGGATGGTTTGATCGTCGCCATCGGGTGGCCGATCACCGGCGGCGTCATCCGGCCGGCGCTGCTGGATTTCCGCAAGGGGGCGGAGTTATTCCACATCATTCACAAGTATCATGAGAAGGAGACGGATCGGGACAATGACGTCTTCTTGGTTCTGGGGGCCGTCACTCCCGTGCCGTGGGCGGGGCCGGGCCGACCGAGGGACGGTTACGATCGCTTCGTCGCCGCGCTGGCGGGGGTCCAGGAGGAGATCCGGGAATCGCTCCGGACCGCCCCGACGGAATTCGAGCTGGGGCGGTCGCATTGCTGCTTCGTCCGCTACCGCACCGCGGACCTGGCCGCCGTTCCGGAGCAGGAGATCCTCCCCTGGGACGCCGTCGTGGCCGAGAAGTTACGCGAGCTCTATCACTCGGAATAGTCGCCGGTCGCAACAAGCCAAGACCGATTGTGGATTCCCTGGCCACCGGTCAGTCGGTGCCGCCCAGGACGACCTTGCGGCAATAAAAGGCCTCGGCGTGGCCAGCGACGTGACATTCCAGGCCCCGGATGCGCATCAGGCCGAGGAACGTCTCGCGCTCGTACCAGTGCTTGACGCGCTGGCTGGCGAAGTGCTCGGCAAGGAGATCGATCTTCCGGTGGACTTGGTCCTCGTGCAACGGGACGTAGAAGTTGGGCGTCCCGAGATCGCCGTCGTACTTGGGGATCTCGTACTCGAGGATCAGGTGGTTGCGGAACGTATTCCACGTCAGTTCGCAGGCGAGGCGATGGTCCTGGTGGAGGTCGCCGCGGCAGTGGGTCAGGATCAGGTCGGGCTCGAACGGCTTGAGGGTCTCGAAGAACGCCTTGACCTCGCGGCCGTCATAGGGGAGGAATCCGTCGCGGAAGCCGGGCAGTTCGACGGATGCCGCCCACCGGTCCGAGGAATGCCTCGGCGCTGCGGCGGGCCTCGGTCTGCCGGTCGCCTTGGCCGGTCAGGACGACCCACTTGAACTCCAGCCCCGGATGCTCCTCGGCCAGGCGGAGCACCGTGCCGCCCGCGCCGATCTCGATGTCGTCGGCATGGGCGCCGATGGCCAGCACGCGAGGAGCACGGTTCCGCGGAAAATCAAAGCCGAATCCACGCATATCGTTTCATCTCGCAAGTGTGCCGTCGGAGGGCATCGGCGGAACGGGGCTTCCCCGCCACGCTGGCGGGCGCGACTGCGACGGAAGGCCGTCGTGGAGCCTCCTTTCATCCGGACGCCGCGCACGTCGAGTCCAGGTGTGGGGCTCTCCGTCAACCAGCCGCCCGATAACCAACACCGGTTGCCGCCACCGGATGATCAAGCCGTTTCATCGGCCCCGCCCGGTTTCCGAGCAATGATCCTTATGCTATCGTATTTATGTTTACATTGAGCGAACAGGGTCCGGGCCAGCAGGGCGTATCGGCTGAGCATGCTCGGCTTCACGGGGAGGGAGGCGCGTCGCGTTCCCCGGGCCTTGAAGAAATCGAACTTATGTCGCTCGTTCTCGATCGTGGCCGAGAGGAACTGTTGACAGTACTGGGCCCATCGAACGTCCTCGATGCGGAGCGAAGATTGCTCGATCATCCGGCTCAGGCTCTGCGGGGTGAAGACGTTGAGCTGGCGCGGGATGTCGAGGTGGCCCCAGGCGATCCCGGCCCAGATCGCGCCGAGGCACGCCTGGTTCGGCACTTCGCAGATCAATCGGCCGCCAGGTGCGAGGCGGTCCGCCAGGTTACGGAGGGCGACGGTGGGATTGACGCAGTGATGGAGCACATGCGAGATGACGATGATGTCGAACGTCTGAGCCTGGATGGGCTCGGGTAAGGATTCGCCGGTGCCTGTGTAGACGACCAACTGCTGAGCCAGCGCAAGCTCGCGGGCTACCGGATCGGGTTCGACGCCCTGGACGTCATGGCCCAGATCTCGGCACTTGGCGAGCAGGTAACCAGGTCCGCAGCCCATGTCCAGGATCGCCGCGGGCCTTCGGGGACAGAAATGATCGATTTCCTGATCGGAAAGCAACGTGCCCCGATCCGCCATCCAGGCCAGCCTGCGAAGCAGGCGGGCCAGAAACGGCAGCGAATCGCGCCCTTCATCCCTCCCCGGGAAGCGGAGTGGGTGTAGTAGACCTCGTCTGCCGTATCGTAGTAGATGAGGGTTTGCGAGGGATCTTCGGCCCGGGGATGGACCATGCCGAACTGATTCGCCGTGTCCCAGTAGAGGTCGAACTTTTCCGGACTGGCGGGCCTACGATGATCGCCGGGGATATGCTGCCAGTGGTGCGTCGGGCCTCCGTCGATGAGGCTCCTGGGGGGATCGTTACCGTGTGAGGCATCCGGGATCTCCCGGGTGGTCCCCAACGGCTCGAATCTCGGTTTCGATCGGGGCCTGTGCTGGAACTTACTCATGCCGGGACCTTCCTTGCAGTTCCGTCTCTCGGTCGAAGTCCTGGCAAATCCCAGGCCATTATGCTAATCCTCGGATCGGTTCGTGATCGAGCGGTTCAGGATTCCCACTTTGCCCACTTGGCGCGGCCGTTGCTATAGAGTTCGTTGAGGTAATACATCTCCTTGGGGGTGTCCATCGACGCCCAGAAGCCCTCGTGACGCCACGCGACCACCCGGTCTTCCTGCCGGAGTGCGTTGAGGGTATCGGGCACGAGTTCCCGTCCGCCCTTGAGATGCTCGAAGATCTCGTGGCGGAGCACGAAGTAACCCCCGTTGATCCAGATGTTGCTCTCCTTCGCCGACGCGATGCCGGTGACCGAACACTTCCGCCCGCCTCCCTGGAACGAGACGATGTGGAAGCTGGAGCTGGGCGGCACGCAGACGAACGAGGCCACCTTGGTGGAGTCCTCGCGCATGTCCTGCACCATCTCATCGATCGGGGCGTCGGTGAGGTTGTCGCCGTAGTTGGCCAGGAACATCTCTTCCCCTTCGAGGAAGGGCTCGATCTTCTTGAGCCGCTGGCCGATGTTGCTGTGGAGGCCCGTATCGACCAGCGTGATGTTCCAGCCGTCGATCTCGCTGGGCAGGTGGTGGATCTCCTTTCCACCCTGGGAGATGACGAAGTTGTTGGCCCGCAGCTCGGCGTAGTTGAGGAAGAACTCCTTGACGGTATTCGCCCGGTAGCCCAGGCAGAGGATGAAGTCCTGGAAGCCGTAGTGGGCATAATACTTCATGATGTGCCAGAGGATCGGCCGGTCGCCGATGCGGAGCATCGGCTTGGGGATCTCCTCGGAGACTTCCCTCATCCGGACGCCCAGGCCCCCGCAGAAGATCACGACTTTCATGAGAACGCAGCAAGGAGACCGTCGCGTTCAGGCGACGGAGGAATTGCCGCCCTCCTCTTGATAAGAGAACAGGGGTAAAGATTCAAAACATCATGCCAAGCCATGTCGTCCCGGACGGACGGCTCGCCTAACGCGATCGGTTCCCCGGGCCGAGGATCGAGACATAATACCGGGCCATGTCGTCCCACGCAGCCGACTCGTCCCAGCCCAGGGCGTTGACGTCCGGCAGGTCGGTGTTGATTCGGACCCGCGGCTCGGAGAAGTCGACCTGCTTCTTCAGCTCGACCGGACAAGGCAGCCCCAGCCGGGGGCGCATCTCCTGGGCGAGCCGGAGCGTGAATGCCCCCTGGCTCTCGGCGTATCCGCTGGGATTGATCCGGGTGAAGCCCTGGGCCGGGAACTCGCCGGCGAACCGGGCATAGACCTTCGCCAGCAAGGACACGTGAATATTATCTCGAACATAGGACGGGTTGGAGCAGGCGGCTGTGCCGCCGGCCAGCCAGTTCTTGATCAGATAGGACGTGTACCGCGGCTCCTCGTAAGGGCCGAACGGGTTCGGGATGACGAACTTGCCCAGGCCGAGGCCGGCGCGTGCGCAGTAGAAACGAAACATCTGCGCCGTGAGGGCCTTGGACAGGCCGTAGGGGGAGAAGTCGGGCAGGCCCTGAGAGCCGGCGCCCTCGCCTCCCTCGAAGACGCTGCCGGTCAGGAGCACGCGTCGGCAACCCGCGGCCCCGAGGGCCTTGAGCACCGCCGGCAGGTTGTGAGTGTTGTTCGAAAGCGCGGCGACGGTGTCGAAGTCGGCGCTCTTGTAGTTGGTGACATCGGCGCCGTGATGGCTGAGCAGGTCCCAGCCCCCCTCGCCGATCAGCTCGAGGAATCGCTCGTCGCCGAGCGAGTAGCCGTGGACCGGCCGGCAGACTTCGGCGGCCAGGGCGACGCGCCGCCGCCGGATTTCGTCCGAATAATCCTCGGAGCGGCGACGGAAGACCGCCGTGACGTCGTGGCCGGCGGCCGCCAGCTCGCGGATGAACCAGTACCCCGTGAACGAGCTCCCCCCCGTAAAGAGGATCTTCATCGGATTCCGTCGCGGCGGAGATCCCCGGCATCCGCCATGGGGACGGGCCGCGCCTCCAAGAGTTAGCGGTTCCAGTGACTCAGGTTGACGCCGAGGAATTCGCTCAGCCGCCGGTTCGGCTCCCGGAACCGCTCGATCAAGGTCTGCCGCGTCTCCGTCCGCATCGGCTGCATGCGGCACCCTGCACGTATCCGCCGGCCATGCGGCGAATGAACCATGAGAGTCTCCACGTGGGTCCACAATCGCCGGGGTACCATGCGAATCACCGTCCGCATCATTCGGTTCTGATGGAACATTCTGGTGACCCATTGCCTCAGGACCCCCTCTTCCCGGGTCGCCGCCACATTGGATCGAATCGGAGCCTCCATCATCGCGTCGGAACGGTCTTCGATCTCCAGGAATTCGAACACCTTTTGCAAGACCGATCGAGGGGCCTTCTCCAGGTCGTCGAGAAACAGGAACAGGAGCTGCTCCCTGGGAAAGTGACCCAGAAACTGCTCGATTTGCATCATGTAATCACTGCTATCGAGGCACGACTCCTCATCTTCGATGTAGGTCTCGAAGGTCAAGTCCGACGGCTTGCGAAGAGTCTTGCCTCTCCATTTCCAGTCGGGCGATGAGCTCAGCACGTTGTGGACAAAGTGGGAGTAAGCGCGGTCGACGGGATGGCGCATCAGGTAGATGAGTTTGACGTCGGGCAACATCGAGGCGATCCGGGAGGGGACCTCGGGAACCTGCGGCCAGCGCGTGTAGTCGGTGGATGACTCCATACAGATCTGGTCGGGTCGGGCGTTCGCGAAAAGCGCCCGGTAATAGGGCAGGGCCGCGTCCCAGGTCAAGTCGGCCGGGATCGCATCCGCGGGCAGGGCGAAGGGATCGAGCTTCCGGGGCCCGGTCTTGCGAAAGAACCCGCACCGTGCCAGGACTTGATAGAGCTCTCGGCGTCGGCGATGGTGGTGGAATCCGCACATTCCGAGCCAGGGCTGGGGCCGCGGCCCGCCGGTCGGGAAAGAAAAGAACGACGGTTCCTTGATCGGGCTCGGGTAGATCTGCGGGTGGCGGCGCAAATAGTCGAACAGGGTTGTCGTCCCTGACTTGGCGGCTCCGATGATCAAGGCGCCGGGCAGGTTGATCCCGTTCGATCTCGCTTCAGGAGACGGAGCAACCGCCGATCCGATCTGATTTATTGTCATCAGATTATCCTTTTGCTTATATCGGTTCCACCCGCCCGAAGTCTCGTTCTCAACGGCGAGAGCGCCGTCGTGTCCGACCGAGGACGAAGGACTCGGGGCCCCCGGGACCGGGACGGATGAGCTCAAGCCGTCAGGTGCCAGGCCGGATCGAAGTCGGGGTAGTTGCGGTCCTTCTCGGACATCACGACCGGTTGGGCCGGCCACGGGATCGCGAATCGTGGGTCGTTCCAGCGGACGCCGCGCTCGTATTGCGGTTCGTAGAACTCGTCGACCAGGTAGAGGGCCTCGGTGTCGTCGGCCAGGGTCATGAAACCGTGCCCGAATCCCTTGGGGACGTACATCATGCGGCGGTTATCGGCCGTCAGGTCCGCGCCGAATGTCTGGCCGAAGGTCGGCGAGTCCGGACGCAGATCGAGGATGATGTCGTGCAGGGCCCCGCGGAAGCAGCGGACAACCTTGGTCTCGGCCTTGGGGGCGAGCTGGTAGTGCATGCCGCGCAAGGTCCCCTTCGTGGCGCTGAGCGAGTTGTTCGCCTGGACGATCTGGGTTGTCAGCCCATGGTCGGCGAACTCGCGCACGCAGAAGGCCCGGGCGAAGAAGCCGCGCTCGTCGCCGCGCTTCTCCAGGTCGATCAGGAACGCACCTTTGAGGGGTGTCTCGGTGAAGATCATCGGTTCTCGGGTCCTCGGGTCAACTGAGCAGGTGGAAGCGGTGCTTGAGCGTGCGGAGGCGGACGAACTGCTCACCCTCGAAGTCCTTCTGGGCGAAGCCGTGCTCGACCATCTTGCGGTGGAGCTCCTCCATGCCGCTGACGAGGTTGTACTGGAGCCGGAAATTGGGCAGGAGCCGACTGAGCCGGTCGAAGTTGACGCGGTAGTTCCGCGGGTCGGCGCCGACCTCACCGGTGTAGACGACCCGCGCCGTGGGGATCAGCCGCTGGACCTGGTCGCCGACATCGCGGACCTGGTAATTCTCCGGGTTGCCGCCGACGTTGAGGGCCTGGTTGTGGACGACCTCCTGGGGTGCTGCGGCGAAGGCCGCGAAGGCGCGGCGCGATGTCGCGGCAATGGATCAAGGGCCGCCAAGGCGTGCCGTCGGATTGGATGCGGATCTCGCCGTAGGCCATCGCCGAGGCCAGCAGGTTGTTGACCACCAGGTCGATCCGCAGCATCGGCGAATGACCGTAGGCCGTGGCGTTGCGGAGATAGACCGGACTGAAGGATGCATCGGCCAGCCTCGAGACGGCCTGCTCGGTCTCGATCTTCGACCGGGCATAGGCGGTCAGCGGGTTGAGCGGGTCGGTCTCGGCCAGGTCGAGCTTCTCCCCCTGGCCGTAGATCGAGCAGCTCCCGGAGAAGAGGAACCGCGGCACGCCGGCTCGCTTAGCGGTCTCCGCCAGGCGGATCGAGGCGTCCCGATTGATATCGAAGGTGAGCTGGGCATTGAGCTCGCCCATCGGGTCATTGGAGATCGCCGCCAGGTGCATGACGCAGTCGCAGCCGTCGAGGTCCCGGGCCTCGATCTTGCGGACATCCTTGACCAGCTCGCGGTCGGGATCGACCAGGGGTTCCCATTGGCACCCCTCGAAAAGACCGACGTCGCAGCCGATGACGGTATGACCCTCCTGTTTGAGCACATCGACCAGATGGGCCCCGATATAACCGCGATGGCCGGTGGCGAAAATCTTCATTTCGTTGCTGGGCTCCAGTTTTCCGTGTTCCGTTTTTCCGCGTTCGGCATGAGCGCGGGATTCTCGACCACACGAACCTTGAACCCCGCGCAGAAGACGCTGTGGCGGATCGAGTCGATCAGCATCTGTGGCGGGTCGACGTCCGGCTTGCGCTGGAGCCGCCGCCGCAGTCGCCAGAGGGCATATCCGAAGATGAACGCGGAGTCCGCCAGTGCCGTGTACAAGGCCCCGTAATGCTTCAGGAATAACCGCAGTCGTGCTTGATACCAGTAAGCCGGAAGACGTTTCGGCTTCTTCTGATGCGAGGCGACCCCGGTCGATTCCCCTTCGAGATGGATGATCCGGCTTTCGGGGACGTACCAGGCTTCCCAGCCCGACCGCCTCGCTCGCAGGCCCATGTCCACGTCGTCGAAATAGGTGTAGAGGCCCTCATCCAGCAGACCGATTTGCTCCAGCATGGTCCGGCGGAGGATCACGCCGGCCCCGCAGAGCCAGTCCGCCTTGCAGGTCTGCTTCGGCGGCGGCGGTACGGCCGCCCAGGGTGACAGCAACTTCGAGACGATCTGCGACCGCAGCCCTCGGTCCAGCTCGTTCAGGATCCCGGGAAAGCGGAACACCGTCGGCTGGACTTTTCCTGCCAGTGACAGGAAAGTGCTCGCGGCCATTCCGGCTTTGGGATGATCGTCCATGAACGCGACCAGGGTATCCAGCGCGTGCTCCAGAACGATCGTGTCGGCGTTCAGGAGCAGCACGTACTCGGGCGGGTCATCCGACTCCAGCGCCGGGCGGATCACCGCATTGGTCCCCCCCGTGAACCCCCGATTCGGATGGACCTCGATCAGCTCGACCCACGAGCTCCACCCATTCTCGTCGATGGCCCGACGCAGCCGCTCGGCGGCGTCGCCACCCGTCCCGTTCTCGCACACCCCGACTCTCGTGCCGGGGACTCGGTGGATCTCTTGGCTCAGCGATCGCAGGCAGTCGATCGTGAGGCCGGTCACGCGATACGAGCTGATCGCGATCAATAGTTTCATGGGACCTTCCTCGCGGCGCCTCCGTCACGTCGGCTGGCGATCGCGTCTCGACGAGGTTTTCGAGAACCATAGAACGGTTTTCGGCGCAGGCCGGGTGCCGGTATCGGGACGTCAAGGAGCGGCGATTGCGGTGGAGGCTGCGGACAGGAGGGTACTGGCTTCCTCGCAGAGACGGCATAATTCCGCATGACCCGGTGGATCCTGTTCCATCTCGATCAGCGTCAGGTTGAACCACCGTCGAGCGTCGTCCGGGTTGCCCAACCGCGCATGGGCCATGGCCAGGAAGACATGGTCGAAGGCGGTGCCCCCGTTACCCAGGGCGGTGGCCTGGTCGAGGCCGGCGATCGCGGCCCGGAGATTGCCGGCACGATAGTGGGCCACCCCCAGGGTATTCCAGTAGGTGCTGCACTCGGGATCCTCTCGACCGTCCTGGCGGCCAGTGCTACGGCGCCGGCAGGGTCGCGGACGGCCGGATCCGCCGCGCAGGCCAACAGCCAGGCCAGGTCATTGGCGCAGTCGCACCAACGCCGGCGGAGCGCCGGATGCTCGCGATGGATCGCCAGCGACCTGGCCAGGAGGTCGAGGCGCATGCTGCCAGGCAGCCTCCGCCTCGCAGAGTTCACCGCGATCCTTCGCGGCGCGTCCCAGGGACTGATAGCGAGCCGCCAGGTCGTTGCCGGGAACCAGGGACCCGGTGGCGACCGCGACGGTTGCCTCGTCCCGGCCACCGCTCGCCGTGCGCGACCCGGCGACACGAGCTGATGCCTCCAGCCTGACGCGGGCCGGGTTGATGTTGAGCAGCCCGCCCGCGATCATGAGATAGATCGGGTTGAGCATCGCGTTGGCCAGGCTATCGAGCAGGAAGAGAGACAGGATCACGGCCATCACGGTGACGGGGGCCAGGGCGGGGTGGCCCCACTGTCCCACGGGAAAGCGCACCAGGAACAGGATCACCGGCAGGGTCATCGCGATCGTCATTGTCATCAGGCCGACGAATCCTTGCTCTCCGAGAACGATGCTCCAGAGTGAGTTGACATTCTGCAGGTATCTGATGCGATCCTGGACGCCGACCGCGACCCTGGCATCCGTGATTTCATCCTCGAGGATGCGGGCCCGATTATAGCCGCCCCAGCCGAAGATCGGTTGCTTCAGGGCTCTCACGATGAGCACGTCTTCTTGTCGTAGACGCGCATCGACCGAAATGGATCGTTCCTTGCTGACATACGCCTCGAGCAGGTTGACGACGTTCTCGCCCGTCCAGAGGTTTGTGATGCGAAGGAAGCAATAGGTCGGTGCGATGGCCAGCAGGCCCCACATTATCCATTTGGACTTGAACCGCGGGCAGGACCAGAGCGCGAAACAGCCAGTGAGGCCCAGGAGTGTCGCGCCTCGGGCTCTACACAGGAGCGAGGTGATCGCCAGGGCGGGCAGAATCACGCTGCCGGCCGGCAATCCCCACAACGCTCGGAACCGGCCCACTCGCCAGAACCACCAGGCCAACAGCGTTGTCGTGCTCATCCAGAGCCCGAGCGCGAGCCCGGATTGGAAGAAGAGCCGGGGGCGATAGCCGCCGTCCCTCATACCCTCCCATCCGCCAGTGCCGTAGATTCGCTGCTGCAATTGGGCGCCGATCCTCATCTCGAGGAAGCAGAAGGGCAGCAAGCAGACCGCGCTGATGATCATGCCGGTTGCGAGCTCCCGGAAGCTCTCGGCGTCGGTGAGATACAGTCTCCCGATCAGGTAGGGGAGCAGCCATTGGACCGTCTGGCGGAACGAGGCAGACAGGCCATCGTATGGTCCCAGGTTGTTAGAAATCGAGGAGGCATAGGGGCTCAGGCAGAACAAAAGGATCGGAAGGTCGAACCAGCGGGGTCGGAAGGACACGATTCGACCCATGTCGAAGATCAGCGTGCCGAACAGGATGCCGATGGACGCGGCCATGAACTTGTCGTAGGGCGGCAGGCCGGGGAAATCGATGGCGATGGGCGGCAGGAGCACCGACGCAACAATCGCCCCGAGCACCATCGCGCGCCGGGACGGCAGGACCATGAAGAACATCACGGTCAGGGGGGCCAGGCCGAGCAGCATGATGAGGCATATGAGGGTGGGACTGCTTTCCATCCGGCTGGTGTCCTCGGGTCGGTTCTCGGGGGTCTCGCCAGGAATTCGGGGACATCCGCGGCGCGAATCAGGGCGCGGCCGAGACCGTTTCCGCCCGGTCCGGCAGATGTTCCCACGGGAGCCGAATTCCCAGCACGCCGGGGCGGTTCTCGGGCCGGATCTTTTCGGGCACCGCGAAATCGCGGAGCGTGAACTCGCAGCAGGCGTGTTGGTGGTCGATGGGCCCGATGTACTTGCTGGCGCTGCTGATCGACAGCAAATAGGTCGTCGGCGACAGCAGTCTCGGGGGGATTTGGATCTCGAAGGTATGCCGTCGTGTGGCCAGATTCTCGGTGGCTGACGGGTTGGTGTCACAGATGTCGGAAAACAGGACGCGGATCCCTTCGAGGTTCTGGAGGTAGAGGGTCAGGAACGTGCCGGGGACCGGCTTGCGCACCTCGTATTGCAGCCGGATGATCACCGGCTCGTCGCAACTGAAGTCCGATCCCAGGCTGCGATCGCTCCGGACGATCTCCGCCGAGACGAACTGGGCGGCCTTGGCCGGATCGGTGGGGAACTGGGCTGCGCGGAGTTCTGATCCAGGCTCGATCGGAGATAGGTCTCGATCACATCCTTGATGGGGCCGACGGTCTTGATCTGTCCGTGTTCCAGGTAGATCCCCCGTTGACAGAGCTGGGAGAGGACTCCCATGTTGTGGCTGACGAACAGGACGGTTCGTCCCTCGCCCGAGGCCACGTCGTGCATCTTGCCCAGGCATCGCTTCTGGAACGCGTGATCGCCCACCGCCAGGACTTCGTTGACGATCAGGATCTCGGGCTCGAGGTGGGCGGCCACGGCGAACGCCAGCCGCACGCACATGCCCGAGGAATAGCGCTTCACCGGCGTATCCAGGAATTGCTCGAATTCGGCGAAGGCGACGATCTCATCGAACTTGCGGTCGATCTCGGCCCGCTTCATCCCCAGGATCGCCCCGTTGAGGTAGATGTTCTCGCGTCCCGAGAGCTCGGGATGAAATCCGGTGCCCACTTCCAGTAGCGAGGCCACCCGCCCGCGCAGCCGTGCGAACCCCTCGGTCGGCTCGACGATCCGGCTGAAGATCTTCAGCAGCGTCGATTTGCCCGCGCCGTTGCGTCCGATCAGCCCGACCACCTCGCCCCGCTGGACTTCGAAGGAGATGTCCCGCAGCGCCCAGAAGACGCTATCTCGATCGTTCGACTCCCGCCGATCCCCCTTGAGGCGACGCAACCCGGCGTCCACCGTCCGGCTGACGGCTTCACGCAGCGTGAAGTTCCCGGCAGCGTAGGATTTCATCATGGAAGACTGCTGTAATTTGCCGAGATTGTAACACTTGCCGATGTTCTCGGTGACGATGATGGGTCGGCTCATGGTTGATGGTCCAATCCTCGATCCTGTGAAAGCCCCGATGCTGGCGGCCGGAGGGAGCCGGCCGCTGTCGTGACGCATCAGATGAAGTCGGCAAAGCGGCGCTCGGTGCGTCGGAAATAGAAGAGGCCGAGGACGAACGACAGCATCGCGCTCGCCGTGGAGATCGCCAGGCAGGTGCGGTCCCAGGGGATCCCCAGGATGGCCGAACGATAACCCATGATGAGGCCGAACATCGGATTTATTGAGAGAATATGCCTATATAAATCATTCTTGATCTCGCTCCCGGGGTAGATCACGAAGGAGACGTACAGGAACATCTGCGTCAGGAACGGGATCGCGTGGCGGACGTCGCGGTAGAATACCATGAGGGCCGAGAACAGGTAGCCCAGGCTCAGCGTGCTGATCAGCGTCAGAAAGATCAACACCGGGAGGAAGACCGCCGTCCAGGCCGGCACGACGTGATAGTAGAGCAGGATGAACCCATAAAGGACCAGCGAAATGGCCAGGTTGACCAAGTAGACGGTCGCCGCCGCGGTCGGCACGAAGAGGCGGGGGAAGTAGACCTTGGTCAGCAGTTGCTGTTGGCTCACGAGACTCGTCGCCGCCTGGGGCATCCCTTGCGAGAACAGCGTCCAGGGGATCAGGCCCGCGAAGACGAACACCGGGTATGGAAAGCCCTCGGAGGGAAGCTTGGCGATACGGCTGAAGACGAAGGTGAAGATCAGCATCGTCATCAAGGGCTGAAGGACGGCCCAGGCGCCGCCCAGGATCGTCTGCTTGTACCGCACCACGACGTCGCGCCAGAGCAGAAACCAGAGCAGTTCCCGATAAGAGAGCAGTTCCTTCCAGTCGATGGCGATCCACCCCTTGTGGGGACGGATCACCGTCTCGAACGTATCGGCCGGTTCGTCCTCGGGCGAGTGGTCGGCCGCGGACGCCGGCGAAGGGGGGGAGGACCGCGGCCGTATGATCGGCAGATCGTCGGTTTGACTTTGAATCATGTCAACAGGTCGCCTTTGATCGATGGTGTGGGGATCGCCGCGGAGGGGTGACAAGACGCGGGGTGCTACGACCTCGCCTGGCTTCGATCGAGAACCGGACGGGGCTCGGCATGGTCGCGGGTCTCGCCTACGGAAGCGGGAGCAACGGGTGATGCGAGCCGAGCCGATCGGCGCGGCCAGGATGAGTGAACCGCACGATTCATCGCGAGGATTATCCCGAAGGGGCGGCTCGGTGTGCTAGCCCGGCAGATTGGAGCCCGAGCCGCTCGAGCACGCCGGCAAACATCGCGACGAATGCATCGGAACCGTAGGCATTGGCCAATACCCGGTAGGCGTTGGCAGCGATCTGGGCTCGCTCCTCTTCCCGGTCCAGATAATACTCGCAAGTCTCGGCCAGGTCGGCATAATCCCACCGCACGGGGACGTAGGTCACGCCGGGTACGAAGATGTCCGGATGGGAGCGGAGGTGGCCCATGTCGGGCTTGAGCAGGAGGCAGCCACAGAGGGTCGCCTCGATATCGCGGCCGCAGACCTCGCCGTAACCGAACGGGCTGATGCAGATCCGGCTATCGGAGCAATTCGTCGTAGTATTCTCGTCGAGGGACGCGGTTGGTGGGTATCGACAGGATGATGCGACGGCGGTCGCGCAGCGGTTCCAGCCTCGGGGCGACCGCGCCGCGTAACGGGGAGCTCCAGTCTTTCGGGAGGGAGGCACGGCAGAGGATGTCGACGTCCTTCTTCGCCGCCGGCGGCGGCTTGACTTCCCGGAACAAATCGGCGTGCTTGTCATCCAGCGCGGTGCTCCATCCCAGGTGGATCTTGGTGAGGTCCGAGGGCTGGAGCACCCCCGATCTCGGGATATCCGTCGGCGCCGGGGTGCCGAGCTCCCGCGCCACGTAGTCGGTCAGGTTGCTCTTGCCGGCGAATTCGCGGAGGTAATCGTCGCCGGAAGTAAAGACTCCCTTCTTCACGTAGAGATCGACGGTCCGCAGCACCTCCGGCCACTGGACGCAGACATCGTCGTCGCCGTCGAAGTACACGAGTTTCGTGCCGGCCTCGGAAATCCGACCGCGGAAGTGCGAGGCGATCCGGATCGCTTCCGCATCGGGCGTCCGGAACGACAGCTTTAGCCCGATGGCGTGGAAGGAGGCGAGGTCGGCCCGGCCGAGTCGCAGGCCCTCCGGGAGGCGCATGTGTTGGAACACGACTCCCAGCCGGTCCCGCAGTGCGGTCGCATGGTGCCGCAACGGGTTGAATTGCGCCTCGCTCGCGGTCGCACCCCCGTCGCTGACGATCAGGAAGCGGATGGTCTCAACTCCCGGCTTCAGAACCCGCCGGAGGCCGGCCTTCATGAGGTCGAGCCGGTACTCGATCGGGTTCCGCAGGCGGTATCGGAGCTCGGAATGCAGACGACTCAGACATCAACCTGCTAATGGGTCGGGTCTCCTTTCGGCGAGGAGCTCGAGCACGGTCCACGGCAAGGATGGTCGTGCGGGGCTTAGCTGTAAATCGGGTACTTGGGAGGCCGGACTCCGCCGGCGCGTTTCCGGGCCTGGTTGTAGTAGGACTGCAAGCGATTGTCGACCTTGTAACGGAGCTCCTCGAGCGGGTGGGCGAGACGGCCTTGCGGACTCGGGACGCTCAACCGAGCTGGAAGCCGGCCTTGACCGCATCATTGCGGAACATCTTCACGGTATCCAGCGAGTATTCATCGAGGTCCTTGCCGACGAGCGACAGCTTCTTGAGCGTGTCGTGGGTGACCGTGATGATATGACAGCCGACCGAATCGGCGTGGAAGATGTTAAGCAGTTCGCGCGGACTGGCCCAGATCAGCTCGAGCTGGGGATACATGGCCATCAGGTGCACGGCGGCGGCCATGAGCGGCACGGGGTCGCGTCCGGTGTCGGCGATGCGCCCCGCGAACACCGAGATGCAGGCCGCCGGTCCCGAGCCCAGCGCCGCGGCCACGTCGCGGACCTGCGCCACGGTCATCAGCGCCGTCACGTTCTGCTTCACCCCCTCCCGGGCCAGCCGGCGGATCAACGGGACCGACGACTCGCCCTGGGTGTTGGTCACGGGGATCTTGACGTAGACGTTGTCGCCCCAGGACGCGATCCGTCGGGCCTGCGTTTCCATCTCGGCGAACTCGTCGGAGAAGACCTCCAGCGAGATCGGCCGGTCGGGGATCGCTCGGAGGATGTCGCGTGCGAACGCCTCGTAGTCGCCGATGCCGGCGTTGCGCATCAGGGTCGGGTTGGTCGTGAAACCCTTGATGATCGGGTTGCGGTACAGGTCGAGCATTCCGGCGCGGTCGGCGCCGTCGGCGAAGATCTTGACCTTGAGGTCGGCTAGGCGCGTCATGGGTCATCCTCCGTTCTGGGTTTGAGAAAGGATCCAGTCGGCGGCGGCCGCCAGGTCGGGGGCCGTGTGATCGGCGGGGGGATCGGGCCGGCATCCGAATAACCCCGATCGAGGAACACGGTGCGGCAGCCGGCGCGCCGGCCGGCTTCCACGTCTCGCCAGCGGTCGCCGACCATGAAGCTGGCCGGCAGGTCGATTCGATGTGTTTCGGCCGCCTCCAGCAACAAGCCGGGGTTGGGCTTGCGCCGGGGGCAGTCATCGCCATCCTCGTAACAGACCAGGATTTCGTCAAGCGGCATCTCGGACCGGAGCCGGGCGTTCATCGCTTCCACGACTTCGCGACGCTGGGTGCCGCGGGCAACGTCCGGCTGGTTCGTCGCGCCGATCAGGAGGAACCCGGCAGCATACAGCCGTCGGGCCGCCTCGGCCACGCCCGGGAGGATCTCGAACGCCTCGAGGGTCTGGGGAGGGTAAGGCCGACCGTCCCGGACGATGGCCCGGTTCAGCACGCCGTCGCGATCGAGGAACACGGCGCGGTTCGGTCGCTCCTGGGGCACCGCCGGCTTCACTTGACGGACTCCCATTTCGTCTGCCGCGCCTTCAGCTTGGGGTGCGAGACCAGCAAGTGCCAGACCACCGCCTGAAACGCCTCCGAGTGGGGCGTGATGTGATCGGGGTTGACGGTCGGCACGATCGCACAGGCGGCCGCGACCTTCGCAGTATAGCCTCCATCCTTGCCGACGATGCCGATCACCGGAGTGCCGACCTCCTGGGCGAACTTCAGCGCCGTGACCAGGTTCGGGCTGACGTTCTTCTCCAGGTTGCCGCCTCCCACCGAGAGCACCAGGATCAAGTCCTCGGACTTCAGCCGGCTGACCCGCAGCCATTCCACGAAGATCGTGGGCCATCCCTCGTCGTTGGTCCGCGCCGTCAGTTCCGAGACGTTGTCGGTCGGGGCATAGGCTTCGATGCCCGCGATCTTGCGGAAGTCGTTGACGGCGTGCGAGGCGTTGGCCGCGCTGCCGCCGACGCCCAGGATGAAGAGCCGGCCGCCGCGCCGGCGGACCTCCTCCAGGTGCGTCGCCATCCGCTCGATGGCCTCGACGTCCAGGCCGTCGATGACCTGCTTGGCCTCGGATAAGAACTGGGTTGAGTGTGACATGATCTCCCCCGGCGCCGCGCGCCTCGGTTAGACTGTGTTGCAGCCGGTCAGGAGGTGTCTCGTCTCCGCGAGTCCCGCCTCCGAGCCGATCTCGTAGAACCGCTCGGTCACCTCGAATCCCGCCAGCTCTCCGCGCCGGAGCATCTCCCGGTAGACCGTGGCCAGGTCGCACGTACCGCGATCGGGAACGGTGTCAAAAGCCCGAGGGCACAAGACCCCGAGCCCGTAATCGATAAACCGCATGGCCGGGCTGCGTGTGACCTTGTCGTAGGCCACGATCCGTCCCCCGTTGAACTCGACGTTGCTGGTGTCCCACTGTCCCTCGTTGCGGAAGACCGTCATCAGGGCCAGCATGCCGGCGGCCTCGTACGCGTCCTGCACGGCCGCGTAGTCGCAGTTGAGGTAGGAGTCGCCATAGAGCACGAAGAAGGCCGGCGCGAGCAGGGGGAGGGCCCGCCGGATCGCCCCGGCGGTCCCGCGCAATTCCGGTCCGTCGAATGAGTAGGCGACCTCCAGGCCGAAGGCCGAGCCGTCACCGACGGCCTCCACGACCTTCTCGCCGAAATGGCCCAGGCAGAGGACGACCTTCCGGACCCCTTGACCGTGGAGCTGCCGGAGCTGGTGGTGGACGAAGGGCTGACCCGACACGTCCAGCAAGCACTTGGGCGTTTCGCGCGTCAGCGGTCCCAGCCGGGTCGCCAGACCGCCGGCCAGGATCGCGACCGGGAACCGACTCATGCGATCACCGCCTTGGTCCCTTCGAAATCGAACCGGAACCGGACTTCCTCGAGTCCCTCCTCGGCCATCAATTGACGCACCCGCGCCCGCTCCTCGCACAGGAACATCAGAAAGCCGCCCCCGCCGGCCCCGATCAGCTTACCTCCCAGCGCCCCGTTCTTCATCGCCAGCTCGTACCAATGGTTGATCCGGTCATTGCTCATCGACGACGACCGCGCCTTCTTGTACTCCCAGTGCGTATTCATCAGCTCGCCGAACCGTTGCAAGTCGTCCCGCTCCAACGCCTCCTTGATGTCCCTGCCGATCTGCTTGACGAAGTGCAAATTGGCGACCATGCTCGCGTCGTTCCCCTTGCTCTTGACGTCCTGCTCCTTGAGGATCTCCCCGGCCGACCGCGTATAGCCGGTGAAGAACAGCAGGAGGTGATCCTCCATGTCGTAGAGCGTCCGCTGGCTGATCTTCAACGGCCATGCCTCCACCTGCCCATTGGGCATGAACCGGAAGCAGGTGATCCCGCCGTAGGCCGCGATGTACTGGTCCTGCTTGCCCACCGGCTCCTTCAGGAGGTCGATCTCGATATGGCAGGCCTGCTCCGCCAGCTCGCCCGGATGGATCAGGTTCTTCTTCTGCACGTGCAGCGCCTTGAGCAGGGCCGTCGTGAAGCTGCCGGAGGATCCCAGGCCGGTGCCCGCCGGGATGTCCGCCATGCTGGTGATCTCCAGCCAGAGATTGTCCCAGCCCACCAACCGCAGCGCCTCGCGTATCAAGGGGTGCTTGATGTCCTCGATCCGCTCCACCTCCTCCATGTGCGAATACTTCAGGAGGATTCGCGGTACGAACCGATTGTGAATTAGAATATATATATATTTATCAATTGCCGCGGCGATGAGGAAGCCGCTGTGCTCTTGATAGTAGGACGGCAGGTCGGTCCCGCCGCCGCCGAGCGAGATCCGGAGGGGGCTACGGGTCATGATCACGTCGGAGGTCTCCGGTCGTCCGGGGTTTCTCGGTCATCCGAGGCGTTGAGCCGGTCGGCCAGGGCGATGGCCCGTCGCATGCACTCGTCGGAGTTGATGTACTCGAACTGGGCGAACCGTCCGCAGAGGGGGACGCCGATCGAGTCGAAGTAGTCGTTGACGATCTTGATATTCTTGTAGTAGTTCAGGTCGTAGACGGGGTAGCCGTACTTGCGGCGGGTCACGTCGGTGACGATGACTTTCTGCTTGTCCAGGAGGCCCTCGCGGTGGAGGTCCTCGACGACTCGCTGGGTGAGCGCGGCGTCGGACATCTCATGGACCCCGTCGCCGGGGTTGGTGGTGATCTCGGCGATCAGCGAGGAGGTGCCGGGTCTGACCAGCTCCTTGCTGAAGAAGCCCATGAAGCACAACCGGTGGGTGACGACGTTGGGGTCGGGGATGTAGAGGGCGCTGTGCTGCATGAGCGACTCGTCGTTGACGGCGATGAACACGATATTGATCGTGTTGTACCGGAATCCGGCGACAGCCGCCTTGACCTCGTCGGGGACCCTTTCGAAGCAGCGGATCGCGTCATGGATCGGGAAAGCGACGACGATCCGGTCGAAATGGCGGCTGCCGCCGGTGCCGGCGACCGCCCAGCCCTTCCCCTGGCGGCGGATGCTCTCGACGCGGTAGCCGCACGAGACGGCCCCGTCCGGCTTGCGCGTCGCGTCCACCAGCGCCTCGACGCCCCCCTTCTTGGGATACTTGAAGTAGAGCTGGTGCAGGTATCCCTCGGTCTCGTATCCGAGGGCCGACTTGACGATGTCCTCCAGCGGCGGGCTGGGGATGCGGTCGACCCACTCCAGGCTCATCCTCTCCGTGGTGAGGTTCCAGATTTTTTCGTTGTAGGGGATGAGGTACAGCTCGGCCAGCCCCTTGCCGAAGCGTCGGTAGCACCATTCCCGCAGATTGGTCGGATCGGGGTATTCGTCCCGCTTGAGGTAGCCGATGAGGCAATTGTAGATGTCCTCGCGATCGAGGACGCCCAGCCCATTTTCGAACGGATACTTGACGAAGCGGTTCTTGAAGTAGATCTGGTTGGCCCGTTTGGCGTACCCGCAATTCTCGCCGAGGAGCTCCTCGACGAGGTGGTTG
Source organism: uncultured Planctomycetota bacterium (assembly GCA_963845755.1). Lineage (GTDB taxonomy): Bacteria > Planctomycetota > Planctomycetia > Isosphaerales > Isosphaeraceae > CAWJTV01. Next base: position 90,642 of record CAWJTV010000024.1, on the reverse strand, counting down.
ATCTGCTCACTCTTGGAGAAGAGGATGTGGCCGCCGATGTCGTAGCCGAAGCCGTCCTTGAAGATGGTCTGGCAGAGGCCGCCGGGGCGTTGGTCGGCCTCGAGCACCTCGCTGGGATGTTGCAGGTAGCGCTGGAGGGTGATCCCGGTGATGCCCCCTCCGAGGATTCCAACATTCATCGAGTGGTCAACTCCCAATGGGATTTCGGCCCGCGACGGGCGGTTGCGGGGGTTCGGTTCAGGCCGGCTTCGCGTCGAACATCCCGGCCCGGGCGTCGGCGATCATGGAGTCGATCGAGTTGAACCAGGGCCTCGACCGAGGTCCGCCGGTTGGTCCAGCCGAGGCCGCGCAGCTTGGTGGTGTCGAACCGGACGACCGGCACGTCCCCCTTCCAGCCTCGTCGCCCGCCGGTGAATGTATAAGACACGCCGGATAGTCCCAGTCGCCCCGCGACCAGATCGGCGATCTGGCGGACGGTCACGTAATCCTCGGTGGCCACGTTGAAGACGTCGAAGCCGTTCCAGCCCCGGTCGTGCAAGAGCAGGAGGGCGTCGACCACGTCTGCGACGTGGATGTACGACTTGCTCTGCTGCCCGTCGCCGAGGATCTCCAGATGCGCGGGTTCCCGGAGGAGCCGGCGGATGAAATCGTAAGCGACCCCGTGGGTCTGGCGCGGGCCGACCACGTTGGCGAACCGGAAGCCGACCCCCTGCACGTCGAACATGTGCGTGTAGGAGCAGATCAGGACCTCGCAGGCCAGCTTGCTGGCGCCGTAGGTCGAGATGGGCAGCAGGGGGCTGTAGGTCTCGGCGACTGCCGTTTCCCCGGTGTCGCCGTACACCCCGCTGCCGGAGGCATAGATCAGCCGGGGGACGCCCGCGACCCGCATCGCCTCCAGCAGGTTCTGCGTCAGATAGGTCCCTTCCCAGAAGTCGATGTCCGGCTGGGTGGCGGCCTTGGCGATGTCGGGGTTCGAGGCGAAATGGAAGACCGCGTCCGACCCGGCGATGGCCTTGGTCAGGGCGGGCAGGTCTTTCAGGTCGCTCCGCACCACCGTCAGTCGGGGATCATCCGGCAGGTGCCACGCCCGGCCGGAGCTGAAATTATCGTAGACGACGACTTGGGCTTCCGGCCTCTGGAGCAGCGTTCGGGCCATGTGGCTGCCGATGAACCCGGCCCCACCCGCGATGAAATACCGGCTCAATGATACCTCCCAGCAGGGAATTCCCGAGGTCGATCAGATGGTTCTTGGCGCGATCCAGCGTCACCCGACTGATCGCGGCCAGATCATGGGCCATGAACATGCGTCGCAGCCACCATGCCTCGTGCATCGGCCGTCCGAGCAGCAGGCCCCGCCAGATGTCGATCTTGACGTCCTGGCACCCCGCGTTGAACTCGTCGATGGCGAGCAGCTCGCCGGCGAACCGATGACAGCCCGACAGTTCGATGTCATCGAAGTACATCGCGGTATGCATCAACATGCGACGATCGTTGTGGAACAGGAGCTCGAGTGCCGAGGTCGTCGAACTATAGAGGTCGAGGTCGATGGCGACGAAGCCGAAGGGCGGAGGGTCATGCTTGGCGTAGAACGAGGGGACGGTCTCGCGGACGTCGCCGAGCACGAGGGTCGTCCGGGGATCCAGCCGCGCCTCCAGCCGCGGGACGTCCATCGGGTAGTCGCCGGGACGCCAGAGGTCGGGCAGGTCGCGGTGGTCGCCGCAAAAGTCGGGGAGTCCCGTCGGTCCGGCGTCGAACCCGAAGACCCGAATGGCGACGCCCGTCTCGCGCTCGACCAGGGCGGCCTCATGCTGAAGCGCCAGGAGTCCCTGGCCGCTGGCCACGCCGAATTCGGCCACGGAGATCTCGCCGATGCCCTTATCTTTCGCCTGACCGGCCGCGAAGAGCGTCCCCGCGAGATAATGGGGCCGCGGCGAGAGATCCCACAGCGCGCGCGTGCGGACCGAGACCGGGAGCAATTTCAGCAGGGCTTTCGTGAGGAGCCGGAACGGGGGCTCGACCGCGAGTCGGCAAGCCGCATTCGAGAGTTTATTCATGTGATCTGCGGGTCTCTGTGGATATCGATCTTGTACTCGATGAGGCCCTGGCGCCGGCCCAGGAGCCGGCTGGACCAGTATCGCATCGCGCCGAGGGCGTTGGGGAAGCGGCCCAGCACGCAGGACCCGCCGTACAGCCAGGCGAGGCGCCACGGCAGCCCAACTTTGTGATAGTAACGCGCGATTCGGAGCACCTGGAGCGGGTAGGCCAGGACCAGCAGTAGTCCGGCATCGCGCGTCGGCCAGCCGAAGGCCAGCCAGGCCATGACCAGGACGATGATCGTTATCGGCAGCGCGATGCCCCAGAAGACGATGCTGCGGACGTGGTGGACCCAGTGCCGTTCAGGGGGCCTGCCATGCATCGCGGCCCCCTCGGCGAAAGCGAAACCCGAGCGCACGCCCCGTTTCCACCACTGGCTGAACCGGGTCATCGCCATGTCGTGCAGGGTCATCTCGGCGTCGATGCGAAGGATCGTCCAGCCGTGCTGCCTGAGCCGCACGCTCAGCTCCGGATCCTCGCCGGCGATCAGCGTGGGATCATACCCGCCGATCTGCCGGAAGGCTTCGGTGCGGATCAGGACATCACCACCACAATACTTGACCTCGCCGGCCGGCGCGTCCCACTCGATATCGGCGATTCGGTTGTAGATCGATCGCTCGGGGAATCGCTCGCGGCGCCGGCCGCTGACCGCGCCGATCTCGGGGTGGCCCTCGATCGCCGCCAGTCCCCGCTCCAGCCAGCCGTCGACGACCTCGCAGTCGCCGTCGACGAACTGGACGAAGCGGACGTCCGGCTCGATTTCTTCCAGGCGAGCGAAGCCCGTGTTGCGGCCCCGGGCCATGGTGAATGGCCGCGACAGGTCCAGTTCCACGACCTCGGCCCCCTTGGCGCGCGCCAGGTCGACGCTGCCGTCGGTCGAGCCCGAATCGACATAGACCACCGGCAGCCCGCGTCCGACCACGGAGTCCAGGCAACGGCGCAGCCGATCGCCCTCATTCCGGCCGATCGCGACGATTCCGAGTGGGTTCATGAGTGGGGATCCGGCGGGGATTGCTTGATGACGCGGGCCGGTATGCCGACGGCCGTCGAGTACGGCGGAATGTCCGTCACTACCACGGCGTTGGCTCCGATCAGGCTATCATGACCGATCGTCACGTCGCCCAGCACGCAGGCACCGCAGCCGATGTCCACTCGGTCCTCGATCGTCGGAATGGCGCGGCCGCGGTCGCGGGTCGCAATGCCGAAGGTGGTGTTGTGGCGGATATGCACGTCGTCGCCAATCGACCGGGCATGGAGCACGATCCCGCCATGGTGCCAGATTCGCACGCGGCGGCCCAGTTGTACGGTGTACGGCAAGTGGATGCCGCCGATAAGTTCGGCCAGCCGTCCCAGGAACACGTAGATCAGGGTGAGTGGGGCTCGCACCAGCTTGAAACGGAAGCTCATACGCCAGTTGCCGAATCGGTGCAGCGCGACCGTCCAGAAACCGGGTTCGAAGAGATCGTGGTCGTAGGTGCGCCAATCTTCGAGCAGAAGGGCGAGGAATCCGATCCCGGGTGGATTGAGGTTTCGAGTCCCCGGGTTTAGAGGGGGGGGCTCCCTGCGGTCCTTCCCGTCCACACGGAGCGGACCGAGGGGACTCGAGTCGATGGATTGGGCTTGAGCCATGGTCTGGGTCACTCGAATCGATGTCTCGGTGGCGGGAGGGGATCGATCATCTCGCGGGCCTCAGCGTGCGGTCACGGCGTCGGATCGCGGGACATGCCCGTGCGCCCGGTTCGCGGTCGCGCCCGGGTTCGCGAACAAGCCGGCGAGTTGACGCACCTCCGTCGATGGATTGTGCAGTTCGGCGACCCGCGCCGCGCCGGCGCGGCCCATCCGTTCGAGTTCGATCGGATCGGCCGTCACGGCCTCGGCCATGGCGTCGGCCAGCGGCTCGACCGCTCCGGCCGGGACCAACCAGCCGTTCTTGCCCGGCTCGACCAGCTCCGAGGTGCCCGCGATGCAGGTGCTGATCACCGGGCGGCCCAGCGCCATCGCCTCGAAGAAGACGCCGGGCAGCCCCTCGGCGAAGCTGGGCAGGACCAGGGCCCGGGCGGCCAGGAGCTCCTCCATGACCCCTTGTTCGTTCAGATAGCCGGCGATCCGCACCTGGCCCCGCAAGCCGAACTGGTCGATGAGCTGGTCGATCTCGCCGCGCATCGGGCCATCGCCCACGATCACCAGCTCGAAGTCGTGGCCTCGCTCCCGCAAGGCGGCCGCCGCCTGGATCAAGATCGCCTGGCCTTTCTGCTCGACGATCCGGCCGATGTTCACCAGGCGAGGGGCCATCGGGATCGCCACGGGGCCGTGCTCCAGGAACGTCGGGCTGGTCCCCACCCGGACAACCTGGATCTTGGGCCAGTCGCGGTAGTCGGCCCAGCGGTAGAGCTGGCTCCGGGTGAACTCGCTGACCGCGACGACGAAGGCCGCGTGCCGGATCTTCTCGCCCAGCGCAAACAGGGCAGGCCGGTCAAACTCGCCCGGGCCGTGGATCGTCAGGCTGTAGGGGATATCTCGGATCATCGCGGCGAGCATGGCTAGCACGGCCGAGCTCTCACCGATGTGATTGTGCAGGTGCTGCACCTCCTTCGCATCGAGGAGTTCGGCCAGGTAGGCGGACTGGAGCAGGTAGGCGACCCTCCGGGTCCACCGCTTCTCCATCCCCGACGGGACGGCGCGGAGCACCTGCCGGATGGCCCTGAGGAACTTCCCGGGCGCCCGCATCGCCAGCCTGAGCCCGGCCAGGGTGAGCTTGGCCGGGCCGGCCTCCAGCAAGTACACCGTCCGTGCGCGCTCCTGGCGGATCTCGTCGCCGACCAGTTCGCTCGGGTCGGACCGGCGCTGAGAGAACGTGTGGACGACGTACCCCATCCGGCGCAACTGCTCGACCTCGCGCCGGATGTAGGTGTCACCGACGCGAGCATAGAAGCTGGTCAGGTAGCCGATGGTCAGCGGTTCAGGCATTGTGGAGTTCAGGGTAGGGTTCCGGGGGCATGATGGGTTCGGGGTGCCAGCCTGCCGGTTTGGCGTCGTAGGTACGCCGGAGGCATTCCGCGAGATCCAGGGGCGGACGCCATCCCAGGACCTCCTGGAGCGCGTGGGTGCTGAATTGGAGCGGCTTGAATCGGGCCCGGAACCGGCAGGGGATCAAGAGGCCGGGGAGTCTCGCCCGGCCGCGGCAGAGCCGCCGATTGATCCCGTCGGCCAGCAGCGAACCCGACAGCGCGGCCACGTAGGGGACCGGGATCCGATGCCCGCGTGCCCCGTTGCGCCGGAGGTACTCGCCCAGATAGTGCCAGGAGCTTATGTCGTGGCCGTCGACCAGGTTGAACGTCTGGCCGACGGCCCGAGGGTTCTCCACCGCCTCGGCGAAGCAGTCGGCGCAGTTCTCGACGTGCGTCAGCGGCAGCCGGGTCGAGGGGCCGAAGACCAGGTGCCACCGCCCGAGCCTCTGCCCGAGTCCTGCCAGGTATTCATGGTCCCGGCCCCAGATGAACCCGGGCCGGATGACCGTCAGGTCCCAGCGGTGCTCCTGGCTCATACGACGGACGATCCGCTCCTGCCACGTCTTGGCGATGGCGTAGCCGTCGCGCTGGTAGAGGTCGGATTCCAGCGGCGATTCCTCGGTCAGGATCCCGCGGACGGCACCCAGTCGTAGACCGAGAAGCTGCTGGCCAGCACCAGCCTGCGGGTCGAACGCGCCGGCCATGGCTTCCAGGAGCCGCTCGGTACCCACGACGGTATCGGCCATCTGGGCACTCTCGTTGCCTCCCACACGGGCCGCCAGGTGGACCAGGACATCCACTCCCTCGAAGGCCGGTGCCAGCGGACCGGGCCGGCGCAGGTCGGCTCGGACGACGTCGACGCGATCCGCCCAGTCGAGATCGTCAATCTGGGCCGTGGGCCGGATCAAGACACGGACCGCATGATCGCGACGCAACAGGGCGGCGACGACATGGCGGCCCAGGAATCCCGACGCTCCTGTGACCAAGACTCTCAAAATCGAAACTCCTCGGCCGTCAAGGCGGCGACCAGGTCATTGACTTCCGCAATCTGGTGTGTCGAGATGGGCGGCTCGGTCCCCGACTCCACCGCCCGGTAGGTCCGTGCCAGCAGGTCCCACAGCCCGGCATAAGGACCCGGTCCGGCGGCGAATTTCCCGAGCAGGTTGCGGCGTGCGGCCCGGCGGACGTCCCGCGCCTCGCGAAGGCGATCACGCAGCCGCGCGATCGGCCTGGGGCCGTCATCCAGCCGATTGACGACCAGGCTCCCGTCATACAGGTCCGCTGTGGCGCGCATCCGGGTGCCATTGACCCGCACCCAGAGCATCTCGGGCTGCGCGTGGGCGCTGAAGCTCAAGAAGGCGGTGCCGCGCTCCGCCGCGACGACGGCCCGGAATTCATCGGAGGGCAGGGGGGATCCGGTGGACCGCTTCGACCAGTGGGTGCGCACGGCTCGATGAGGCCCCACGAAGAGGTGGGCCAGCGACGCCAGGTGCGACAAGAAATCGGCGATCGCGCCCCCCGGCAGGGAGACGCAAGGGTGCGGGACGCTGCGATCGACGAACGGGCTCTCCGCGGCCAAGATATTCACGCAGATCGATATCTCGACGTCCACAACCTCGCCCAGCTCGCCCGACCGCACCAGCTCCCGGATCCGCCGGATGGGTGGGTTGTAGAGGTAGTTATAGTCTTCGATCAGGACCCGCTCCCGTTCGGCGGCCGAGCGGAGCAGGACGGCGACCTGATCGTGGGCGGTGGCGATCGGCTTCTCGACGATCACGTGAGCCCTCGCCGCCAGCGCGTCCATCGCCAGGCTGAAGTGGGATTGGGGCGGCGTCGTGATATGGACGACATCCGGCCCGATTTCGTCCAGCATCGCCCGGTGGTCGGTGAACCAGGCGGCGATCCCATATCGCTCGGCGGCCGATTCCGCCAGGCTGCGCGACAGGTCGCAGACCCCGGCCAGGGTGACATCCGGGAGCGAGCGCAGGCAGGCCAGGTGCTGCTGGGCGATCTGACCGGTGCCGATCAAGGCGGCTTTCATGCGCCCCCCTCGCCGATCGCCCCGGCCGTGTAACCGCCGGGATGGCGGTGGTGCCACTCCCAGGCGGTCCGGACGATCTCGCGGATGTCGGAATGGCGGGGCGACCAGCCCAACTCCCGCACGATCTTCTCCGAGCTGGCGATCAGCACGGCCGGGTCGCCGGGCCGGCGGCCAACGACTTCGTGCGCGATCGGCCGGCCCGCCACTTCCTCGCAGGCCCGCACGACTTCGAGCACGGTCGCGCCGATCCCCGAGCCGAGGTTGTAAGCTCGGCCCATCCCCGGTTCGAGGGACTCCACGGCGAGCTGGTGCGCCTGGGCCAGGTCTGAGGTATGGACATAGTCGCGCACGCACGTCCCGTCCCGGGTCGGATAATCGTCCCCGTAGATCATGACCTTGGGCCGGCGGCCCACGGCAACCTGAAGGGTCAGGGGAATGAGGTGGGCTTCGTGGCGGCGATCTTCGCCGAAATCGCCGCTGGGGTCGGCCCCCGAGGCGTTGAAGTACCGCAACGCGGTGTAACCCATCCCGTAGGCCCGGGTATAATCCTTGATGAGCCACTCCGCGGCCAGTTTGGTCGTACCGTAAGGGGTTTCGGGCGTTTGTGGCGAATCCTCGCGGAGCGGCATCTCGGCGCGGAACCCGTAGGTCGCCGCCGTGCTGCTGAAGAGGATCTTGCGGACTCCAGCGGCCCGCATCGCGTCCAGCACGCTCTTGGTCCCGGCCACGTTGACGCGATAATACGCCTCGGGATCGGCGACCGACTCGGGGACGGACGCCCGCGCCGCGAAGTGCATCACCGCTTCGATGCCGTGCTGCCGCAGCACGTCCGCCAGGCGGTCCGTCTCGGCGATGTCGCCCTGGATCAGCCGTTCGGCCGCGTCGGGGACCGCCCCGACATTTCCTTCATACATGCTGTCGTAGGCGATCGGATCGTGCCCATGGGCGAGCAGCCAGCGGAGGCAGGCACTGCCCACATAGCCGGCGCCGCCGGTCAGGAGGATTTTCATTTTCAGTAGTAGGCAGTAGGTGGTAGGCAGTAGGCAGTCTACTGCCCGAGGATCAGATCGACCGAGGCTGCCAGATCGGCGGCAACGAGCGTCCGTCCGTCCGCGGTCGCGGTGGCGACCTCGGATGGGGCGGTCTGGCCCGACCGGACCAGGATGCTCTGACATCCGGCGTTGAGCCCGGCGAGTACGTCGCTGATCAGGTCGCCGACCATCCACGAGGCCGCCAGATCGAGCCCCATCTCAGCCGAAGCGGTGAGCAGCATGCCGGGCCCCGGCTTGCGGTCCGGGCATTCCACCACGGTCCGGTCATCGCCGGCGGGCGCGGCCGGGCAGTAGTAGATGGCGTCCATCGACGCGCCGGATTCCGCGAGCTGCCGCTCCAGTTCGGCGTGGATTTCCGAGAGCCGTTCCACGGTGAGCATCCCCCGGGCGATGGCCGACTGGTTGGTCACCAGGACCCGGGCGAAGCCGGCCTGGCGGAGCCGTCTCAGGGCTTCGGCCGCGCCGGGCAGGAGACGCACCCGCGCCGGGTCGGACAGGTAGTGTACGTGCTCGATCAGGGTCCCATCGCGGTCGAGAAAAACGGCCGGCCGAGTCCCGTTTCGCCCGGATGCGGGCCGATCGGGGAAGACAGTTCGCGCGTCGCGATGGGCGGCTTCCAGGGCTTCGAGTGTCCCGATGTCCCGGTGGTAACCCCCCCAGAGCCAGCCTCGCATCCGTCCCACGAACCGGGGGAGCACGTCGAACCCCACGTCGAACGCCCGCATCGCGGCGATCTCCCGGTAGGCCGCCGCGTTCACCACGTACAACCCCGCGTTGGCCAGGTCGCTCGCGGGCCGATCCGGCTTTTCGACGAACGACACGACCCGGCCTTGTGCGTCCAGCTCGGCGATTCCGCAGGCTCGCGGGTTGGGTGCCCGGAACAACATCATCGTCATCGGGTCGCCATGCCGCCGATGGAACGCGAGCAGGGGCCGCAGGTCGACGTCGCTGAGATTGTCGGCATAGATGATGACGACATCACCGACGTCGTCGGCCAGATCGGCATTGGCGGCGATCGTGCCAGCCGAGCCCAGTAGCTCGGCCTCATGCGATTCCACCAGGCGGACCCGCTCCTCGGCGTTGACCGAGCCGATGAATTCCCGCACCCGTTCGGCGTGGGCGTGCGTGTTGATCCGCGCCTCGGCGATTCCCGCCTCGGTCAGACGCTCGATCCAGTAATCCAGCAGGGAACGACCGACGATCGGGACCAGGCACTTGGGGATGGTGTCGGTCAGGGGACGGAGCCGGGTCCCCAGGCCGCCCGCCAGGAGCAAAGCCTTAACTCCAGCCGCCATCACCGGGCCCTTCTGGGTGAAAAAACATCCATTGCCCTCGCATCTCAAACGATCGGAGACCGATGCCTCCAGTGCAGCGGGATGTTTCGGAAGAACCCCTCGGGAGACAACCACTGGACCCAAAACTCGCGGATTCGCTGCCGGAGTTCCAGGTAGCCCTCGGGCGAGACACGAGCATGGAACTCCCTGATGGCTTGCCCCATTCCACGGAGCCGGTCTTCCGGCACCATGACGCAATACTCCCGGTAATCGTGCATGAAGTCATAGGGGAGGACGCACTCGGTGTTGACGAGGGCCGGGATGGAACCGACGGACATGGCCTCGAAAAACCGGAAGGAGAAGTTGCCATAGCCCCTCAGGCAAAGCGCGTAGTCGCTGTCGATCAAATTATCGACATATTCGCGTCGCATCCGTGCGATCGTCTCGGGAGTCTCGGCCACCCCGAGGAAGCAATCCGATCGGGTGATAAACCGAGTCCGGACCGCGGGATGACCGGACAAGGCGTCCATGGCGTTCCGTCGCAGGTAGATCCCATCGTTATGGTCGATGTAGAAACCCGCGGCTCGGGCCAACTGGTGAATCACCATCTTCAATCGGCGTTTGAGACGAGGGTTGGTCGTCGCCGCGAGTCCGCAGAAGCCCACGCTCGGTACCTCGGGCCGCTCCTTGCGGGTGATCTGGCCGCCCAGGTGGTTCACCACCAGGTCTTCGTGCCAGGCGGGCAACGCGAACTCATGGGGCGCACGCGTTCTGCGATTGAGGGATGTTCGGAAGACGATCACGTCGGGCAACGGGATCGCCGCGGTCGAGTCGCTATTGACCATGATGATCGTCCGGAGGCCCGCCGTCCTGGCTCGCTCGACAAACTGGGCCGCGAGTTCAACCGCCCGCGGGTTGGGACCGCCGCGAAATTTGAGCAAGTGACTGCCATCGAACGGGAGCAGGGCGACTTCGGCGTCTTCCGGGGCGACTAACTGCACGAACTCCTTTCCCTCTCGTTCCAGCCGGGCAAAGCCATCATGAGCGTGGTGATCTCCCCAGAAGGGAATCAGCATCAGGCAGTGTTTCAGCTCCTCGGGGAGGTAGGCCCTATCCGTGAAGACCTTCAAAGGAGAGTGACTCATCGATGCTTCCGAGTTTCCCGTGTGTGCAAATCCCGAGTGTTGCGCTCGTATCCGGCCATTCTGGAATGAGCCACGTTCGCAAACCCGGTCCGGAGTCCACCTCCGCGAGAGGTGAAAGGGCCGATCCTCCCCTCCCATTTCCTTGGTTCGGTAACGGATAGCGAGCGGGCCTCGGGGTGAGCGTCGCGGGTCCATCTCGCCCACTTACAGCGCCGTCGGATTGACGAACAGGGCATTGGCGTAAGTGCTCCCCATCAGGTTGGGACGAGTGAACTGATCGTACAAGGAGACGAACTGGAAGCGGTAATCCCCGAGCAATTCCGACAACTGGAAGAAGTTGGTGTGCTTGGTATCGGACTCATTGAAGGTGACTTCACTGTAAACGAACAGGACCCGATCGCTCCTCAGGATCCCCGCGGCACCGCGAATGACCTCGAGGTCAAATCCCTCGGTATCCGTCTTCACGAGGTCGATCTCCCCGATCCCCTCGCGTATGCAGAAGTCGTCGATTGATGTGACTGCTACGTCCTCGTACGACCCGACCTCTGTCACCTGATTCACTCCCTCGGCCAGCGAGTTCCATTGGGAGTCCTTCTGGTGGTAGAGTCGCCGGGTTTCATCGGTCACTCCCAGTGCCGATTGAATGCATCGGACATTGTGTAGACTCCTGGTACTGGCCGCGAGTTGCCTGTAGGTCACCTCACACGGCTCGAATGAGAAGATCCTCGCCCCGGGGAAGGACCTCGAGAACGTTCGTGCCGTCTGTCCGATGTTTGCACCCACATCAAAAATCGTCTTGAGACGACCATGCGGCAGGCTCCGCCGGAGATCGAGACAGAGATCGACCCCGACGGGCAGATTCAAGGTCCTGGTCACTTTCAGACCAAGCTTATCGAATCCGGATTTAATTATCTGTTTTAGACGATTATGCATTATGGATCTGGCTCGTTGTCCGCCGATGCCCGGTGTCGGCCGGCTAGTTCTGGATGAAGATGTTCCGGCTGCCGTGGCGGGCGATCCGGAACGGCAACTCGCGGGGCCGTCCCAGGGCTTCCCGGATGGCTCGATGTCGCCAGGGCGGGGCGATGAGGAGCAGGAATCCGCCGCCACCGGCCCCCAGCAGTTTGCCCCCGATGGCGCCGGACCGCCGCGCCGCCTCGTACCATTCGTCGATCCGGCTGTTGCTGATCCCGCAGCCGAGCGACCGTTTCAGCACCCATCCCTCGTGGAGCAATTCCGCGAATCGGTCGAGGTCGTCCTCGGTCAGGGCGTGCCGCATCCCCTCGGCCAGGTCCCGCATCGAGCGGAGCACGTCCATGCGGTCCGCGGTCGCCACGGATTGCCGCTCCAGGATCACGTTGGCGTCCCGCGTCTCGCCGGTATAGACCAGCAAAGTCCGCCGTTCCAGCTCCGTCCGCGTTTCGGCCCGCCAGGGAACCGGCTGGACGTCAACGGAGTCGTCCGGGTTGAATCGGAGATAGTTCAGCCCGCCGTAGGCCGCGGCGTACTGGTCCTGGCGGCCGATCGGCTTGTTCAGGATATCGATCTCGATCCGGCACGCCTGTTCGGCCAGGACCCGAGGGCCGACCACCTCATGCCGGTAACCATGCAGTGCCGCGAGCAGGCCGACGGTCAAGCTGCTGCTGGAACCCATCCCGGTCCCCGCGGGGACATCGCCGATGGTCGTGATTTCCAGGGACTCGTCGATCTCCGTCAGCCGCATGGCCTCGCGGACCAGTTCGTGCTGGACCTCATCGAGAGTGGATGCGGTCTCCGTACGAGAGTAGCTGACACGAATGGTCGGTTCGAACCGCCGGTGGATCGTCACGTAGATGTGCTGATCGATCGTCGTGCTCAGGACGGCCCCGTACTCCCGCCGGTAGAAGGCAGGCAAGTCGGTGCCGCCGCCGGCGAAGCTCACGCGAAACGGCGTCTGGGAAATGATCATCGAGGATTCCAACTCTCGGGGACCGGCCGCCCCACCGCGCGGCCCGATGGCAAGTTGCGCACCCCGCAAACGGGGCGAGGATCGGTGGCACGGCAGGTGGGCCGGTTGCCGGAAAGCCGAGGCTCAGGGCAGATCGCTCAGATCCTGATTACTCGGCTTCTTGCTCGAGTCCTTGCCAATCCAAAACCAGCCGCGCTTGCTCCCCGCGCCGGGGCCGGGGGCCGGTTTCTCAACGCTCGGCTTCTTCATGGAGACGAAGGCGGGGTGGATCACCTCTTCATCCTCGTCCTTCTCGGGGATCAGCCACGCCAGGAGTTGCAACTCCAGCCCGACCAGGATCAGCGCCAGGGGCATCATCAACCAGCCCGAGATGTCGTGTGCCCACTCCGTGGCCCGATCCCCCTCGAGATAGTAGTAGCACCACCCGGTCGCTACGATCCGGACGGTGTTGCTGACCAGGGCGATCGGGATGGCGCTGGCCAGCAGGACGATTCGCTTCCAGGTGGGCAGGGGGATCAGCAAGACCGTCGCCGTGACCGTGGTGGCCAGGGTCATCAGCATTCTCAGGCCGTTGCAGGCCAGCGCCACATCGAGTGGCCGCATGTCGAACTTCGTTTTCAGGTGCAGGACGTTCCCTTGCTGGATCACCCAGAACCCCGAGAGCTGGAGCAGGAAATGACTCCCCGTTGCGGCGATCCGCTGCAGCGGCAGCGCGACGAGTTCGTTGACGGACTGCGGCAGGGGGAGCATGAAGGCCAGGAAGCCGATGGCGGGCCAGGTCCGGAGCAGGAGCGACCCGCCGCCGAAGGTCCAGGTCAGGCAGGCGATCACAGGCAGGAGGGTGGCCGTTTCCACCCATCGGTAGCCGCGCTCATAGACCAGGCATCGGATCGCGATGAGGATCGCCAGGGAAACCCAGCCCCACCATGGCGCCCGGATGACGGCTCGAGGCCGTTCCCAAGGCGTCTCGTTGAGCCGCCGCCACAGAATGAACAGGGCAATCGGGACGACCAGGTATCCGTGCGAATAGTTCGGGTCGTCGGACCAGGTTCGGTACAGGTAATGCAAGTTGGGCGCATAGGAGCAGGCCAGCGCCAGCGTCACGATTCCCAACGCCCACCACCAGGCCCGCGATTGCGGGTCATCCCAGGTGGTGGACGGTCCATCCGAGTTCGAAGTTACCAGCGCCCCGCTGGGATTGGTCGTGATCATCTCGTCGGCTCCCATCCTCGACAATTCAGCGCCAGGGGTCTTCATCATTGATTGTGGTCGGCTTCGACCTTCCTGGGCCGGCGCGTCTCCGTCGGAAACGGCCGGTGCCCGGCCACTGTCTCGTGGATGAGTCGCCTGATTCGGCTCGGCCACGGCGCGGACTCCGTCCCTATGGGTTGCACCTGTCTGTGCATCCACCAGGGGGATAATAGTGACTCCCCTCCTTACGGGATGGGGAGGGTTGGGGTGGGGGTGACTCCCCCTCTAGTTCCCCCCCCAAGGGGAGAGTGTGGCCAATCAGTTCAACCAACAATCAAGGCAACGGCCTGCTGCGGAGATCCGCGCCGGCCGCGATCGAGGACGTTCAACACTCCGGGCGGTGCCGCAGTCGCCCGAGGGCTCGACCCTCGCCCCGGGCTCGGCCCGGTCGCGACGACAAGGGATCGGCATTCTAACGGTATTCTAGATCGCGGCGGTGGAATCCGGTTGGGGAGTCGTCGGACGTCTGCTGTAGCTATAACCACCATAGTACGAGTCGGAGTTCCGCATGCCGTTGATCACAGTCCCGAGCACGCAAATGCCCGCGCCGTCGAGCTGACGGCGGGCTCGCTCGACCTGGGGGAACCGGCTGATGTCGTACCGTACGGCGAGCACCGCGCCGTCGGCCCATCGTCCGAGGATCAAGGCATCAGGGACCGGGAGGACCGGGGGGGAATCGATGATGACCAGGTCGTAAATCTGGCGAAACTGGGTCACGAGCATGCCGAGCTTCCGATTCTGGAGCAGGCGGCTGGCATCTGCGGTCGGCGTGCCGGCGGGGAGCAGGTGGAACGTCCCCCCCTGGACGGGGATGACCAGATCCGTGGCGGGGGGATCGTCCTGCATCAGCGCGTCGCTGAGGCCGGGGCCCTCGACGACGTCGAGGAGCGAGCAGAGTCCGGTCCGGCGCAAGTCGGCATCGATCAGCAGGGTCGACATCCCCGCGTTGCCGCACCGCGCCGCCAACTGGGCGGCCAGCGTCGTCTTGCCCTCGCGGCCGATGGCGCTGGTGATCAGCACGCAGCGCCCCTTCTCCAGGTCCGCCGGGTTGCCGCAGACCGCGAACCGCAGGTGGTCGAGCCGCTGGATGAATTGCTCGATCTGGTCGTCCGCCTGCAGGGAGCTCCGTTTGCGGATCGACCGGGCCGTCGGCAGCGGCGGCAGCGCATAGACCTCCGACTGCGTCCGCATGGACAAGGCATCCGGATCGGCGACCCGCTCCGCCTTGACTTCCACGAGCAGGAACACCCCGAGCAGCAGGAACAGGATGCCCACGGGCGCGGCGGCCATGTATTTGAGCCGCTTGTTGTTCGAGGCGACCTTCGGCACTCCCGCACGGTCGTGCTGAGAGATGCGATATACGTCCTGCTTGGTCTCGAAATTCAGTTGCTCGAGCTTCTGGTTGATGATCTCCTGCATCTTCAGCAAGCTCGACAGCTCCTGGTTCACCATCCCCGCGGCGAGGGTGCCGTTGTTCTGGGCCTTGGTATCGACCTTCAAGTTCTCGAGCCGTTCGCCCAGAGTGACCTTCTGCTCCTTCAACTTCTCGATCTCGACCTTGATATCGACGATCTTGTTCTTCCATAATTCCGGCTGCATGCGCCGGTCGTCGTCGGCCAGCAGCATCCTCTCGATCTTCTCGCTTTTCTGCTCCCAGGCCGTGGCCCACTCTTCTCTCAGTTCCCGCACCGCGTTCTCGGCCACGACCCGCGCGGGTCGCCGGGCCGCCGTAACAGCGACTTGACCTTGTCCAGTTCCTTCTGTGCGTCCCTGATCCGACCGGCCAGGGCGTCCACTTCGGGATCCCTCAGGAACTCTTCCTCGACTCGAGCCGAGAGCTCCCCGGCAGATTCCTGGGTCCGGCTCTCGGTCATCTCCAGGTTGACCCTCTCGAGTTCGGCCTCGGCCGCCTTGAGATGCGCCTTTTCTTCCAGCAGCTTCATCTCGATCTGGAGCAGCGTGTTGGACGTCTGGGTGAACTGCTCTTCCGTGACGGTTGGGAGTAGCGTCCGGGCCCCGGAATCATCGCCCTTCGTCGGATTCATCTTCAGGTTGTCGGGCGCGAATTGGGCGTGACCCTTATCGACCAGGGCCCTCAGCTCGTTCTTCTTCCCGAGGATCTCCTTGGCCAGCTTTTCGAGCTCCTCGGTCAAGCTTTTGTGTTGCGCCTTGTTGGCGGACCGGTGATACTCGGTATGCTGATCCATGTAGGCGTTGACCACCGCGTTGACGATCAAGGCCGCCTCTTCGGGATTCCCGGAGGCCAGGGCGACCCGGATCAGGTAGGTGTTCTTGTTCACGATCCCGACGTCCATCTGCTTGCGAAGGTCGGCCTTCGGGTCATCCGACTCCTCGATCATCGGGAGCTTGGCGATCCGGGCGTCCCGGGAGAGGGCCTGGTCGAGCACTACATCGCTGGTGATCAGTTGCACTTGCGTCTGCAAGTAAGGCTCGTAAGCCCGTCCTTCCGCGAAGCTTTGCGCGGAGAGCTGGAAGAGCCGTTCCGTTGTCGGTTCGATCTGGAGCAAGCTGAATGCCTCATAGGTCGGCTCGACGACCACGTAGATCAGATAAGCCAGGGGAGTGGACACCACCAGCCAGAGCAAGAGAATCCGCCACCAGTGACGGTTCAGTCCACGCAGGATGAGTCGGGGGGTGAGCTGGGGCATCGATGTGGTTGCCAGATCGCGTGGGGGCATCGCAATCGGCGCCGGCACCCGGAATGAATTCGCGGAATATCGAGCCGGGAGGTTCGAGTCGGGCCTGTCGAGGGTGTCCATCGTGTATGTCGCTCACCAAAACGGATCGTGTTGGAGGAACATCAAGAGGATGAAGCCGGTTTGCGATCGAGGCCGACGTGGCCACCGGGGGTTGCGAGGGTGCAACTCAGAGTTCGATGGGACGACCGATTCACCAGGAAACCGCGGTCCACGAGTTGTGATCTTGAAATCGTTCAACTCATGGTGCATGCGGGCAGTAACTCTTCCCCAAAGGTGGCGCGATTGCTCCCAGCGGCAGTATTTAGCGCGAGTTCATTGGTCAAACTCTAATCGACCCCGTCGATCCTAGTCAAATTAAAATTGCATGTTCGGCGACGGACGACCCCCCAGAACGAGCCGAACGTTGACCGGATGCAACACGAGACATCAGTTCACTTGGCAAACGCTCGATTATTGTCTTCTAGATTGCCTATCTTGACATTCTCTGCCACTGACTCAAGGTTCAAGACGCCACTGCGCGGCCGTTCTTTCAGACCAACTCTATGCCATGGAAAACACAATTCTCCCGTGCAGGAGCGGTTTGCATAGCTCCGACCCGGCGTCTCGCCATTCCCGGAGTGGGTGCGGGAGTTCACCTGATCTCTCTATTCTATCGCGGATTACGTTGTACCATCCCATCTGGTGACCGTCGGAGGGTTTGATCTTCAAAAAACCCCATCGGTCGGTTGAAATTAAACGCGATATAGCTATAATGAGCGTTTCCGGGAAAGTGGATCATTTTTTTGACAATCGTGTTTGGGACTTGGGTTTTCCGATCTAGAATTCCTGGTGAAGCCTAGAATCCATTGATAGGGTCGTTCAAGGGCCGTCGCGAGTTCGAGATGTTTTGAGGATACGACGGGCGGGTCGTTGAAGGTGTGACGGGACCGTTCGTGAAAATGAACATGAGTGATATCGTGACGTGACCCGCAGGTGGGAATGAGCGGTGGGGGAATTTCAGCGGGCCTCTCGAAGACCACGGGAGTCGACCCTGGAGCCGCTTGCCCACGAATTGGGGGAGGATTTCGACATGACCAGCCAGATCCGTTCAGCACGGTTTCGAGGGCTCGGCCTGATGTCGAGAGCGACGAACGAACAGACATCAAGTGCGCGGGGTCTGAGCCAACTGATCCCGGTGGCGTTGGCCCTCTATTTGACACCGGTACTGCTGATCGTGCTCGTTGTGGGCGGGATCGGCATGGTGGTTCTAGCCTTTGTACGAACGTTCACAGCGCTCATCAGGAGGCCGGACAGTCGGCCTCGCACTTCTGGTCAGACGAAGAGCCCTCTCATCTGAATTCGACTTTGATGCCGGCGGATGAGGAAGCCGTCAGGCCGATGGTCGTGACCGACCGAGGCCCGCAATGGCGGCCGTATGAGAGGATGCACGAGGAAGTTTTCGCGTCGTAGGAGCTTCTCGTAAACCCTTCGAGATCACGGCCGATCAACCGGCTCCTGTCCCTTGTGGAGTCGCAGGCTGGGGTGCCGGCGATTCGGAGACCGGTGTGGTCTTGCTCGCCTCGACGGCCGACTTGGGAGCCACTCGGCTGTTGATCTCCTGGACGAGCGCGCTGAGTATCGCTTCACTCGGGCCATTCACCTCATCGCTCAAGCCCGAGACGGTACGGCCGAGCTGGATCTTGAACATGCCGGGGTGATAACGGAACGACTTCCATCGATTCGAGGTATCGGGCATCCATTGGCCATCATGGTAGAACGTGTGGTAGGCCTCTTGATAGGTCCCGAGCCCGCCGATCCGCTTCATGTAAATCGCCCAACGATATCGCACGGGGTCCTTCAAGCCGGGCACCTTCAACTCACGATCCACAGGTCCCTTGACCAATTGATAGCCGGCGGACGGATAACAAACATCCGGCATGTGGCCGAAGACCTGTTCCGCCAACCCGTAGAGGATCAGGGTTGACATCTGATCGCCACTCTTCTCGTTCAGATAGGTCCGGACAATATAGTCGGTCGATCCCGCGATCTGTGCCACCTTGGGGTCGAGCTGGCCGTCCGCGGCTTCCTCGGATCGCCAGTCACCCAGGGTCCGGGGTAATTCAGCCAACTGGAAGGGAGGGGAGCCACTTTCCGCGGCCAGGGTCGCGAACTGCTGCTCGCGCCAGTACCGGATCCCACCGGAGATTCCCAGGAGGAGACAGGCGACAACCATCCACATCCAGGGCGAGGTCAGGGACCTGGCGGGGATGTGTTGAGGGGTCTCGGATGCTGAATGGTGCGGCGAGCGGATGGTGAGCGACGTCATGGTGGTTACCGGAAACGTTTGTCCACTTTAAGTGAGGAAGGGATTCGAAAAGGATCGACAGCCCGTGAACCCATACGACCCATTTTGATCCCGATTTGTCCTGTATCTTCTCATAGAACGTGCTTGAATCTCAAGTCATACTTTCTTTTTCCTGACCCAGGATATAGAGCCTCTCGGGATCTCCTCAGTTACGCATTTGCCTGGGGATTCGGGCTTTCCGACGGCATGGAAAGACACGGTCGTCCTCGGTTATGATGGGGGACCGCATGGCTCTGGCCAAAGGCCGGGCCGGAAGAGACCCGCAGAGGTTTAGCGAAACATGGCCGCGATCCTGGGGATTTCTGCCTTCTATCACGACAGCGCCGCGGCACTCGTGGTCGATGGACGGATCGTCGCCGCGGCCCAGGAGGAGCGGTTCACGCGGATCAAGCACGATCCGGCGTTTCCTGCGAAGGCGATCCACTCTTGTTTGCAAGAAGCGGGGATCGCGACGGACGACCTGGACTACGTCGCCTTTTACGACAAGCCGTTGACCAAGTTTGAACGCCTGCTCGAGACCTACCTGGCCTTCGCGCCGGCGGGGTTCCGCAGCTTTCGCCTGGCGATGCCCTTGTGGCTCAAGGATAAGCTGTACATGCGGCGGACCTTGCGCCGCGGACTCGGGGGGCGGACCCGCGCCCGGCTGATCTTTACGGACCATCATGAGAGTCACGCCGCCAGCGCGTTTTTCCCAAGTCCCTTCGACCGGGCGGCGATCGTGACCCTGGACGGGGTCGGTGAGTGGAGCACGGCCACCTTCGGCGTCGGCGAAGGGAATCGCATCCGCCTGGTTGACCAGATCGCGTTCCCCCACTCGCTGGGCCTGCTGTATTCGGCGTTTACCTATTATTGCGGCTTCAAGGTCAACAGCGGCGAATACAAGCTGATGGGTCTGGCCCCTTACGGGCGGCCGATTTATCGAGACCTGATCCTCGAGCATTTGGTGGACCTCAAACCCGACGGCAGTTTCTGGCTCGACATGGACTATTTCCAGTACTGCCAGGGGCTGACGATGACCAATCGACGGTTCCATCGTCTCTTTGGCGGCCCGCCGCGGGCGCCGGAGTCTCCCCTGGAGCAGCGGCACATGGACCTGGCTGCCAGCATCCAGGCCGTGACCGAGGAGGCGGTCCTGCGGATCGGCCGCCACGTGAGCCGGCAGACCGGCATGAAGCACCTGGTCCTGGCCGGTGGAGTGGCGCTGAACTGCGTGGCCAACGGCCGGCTGCTCCGCGAAGGCGACTTCGACGATCTCTGGATCCAGCCGGCCGCCGGTGATGCCGGCGGTGCGCTCGGTGCGGCCCTGTTCGTCTGGCACCAGCTCCTGGATCACCCTCGCCATCCCGGCGGCCGCGACGCCCAGCAGGGGAGCTTCCTCGGCCCGGGCTTCTCGACCGACGAAATCGAGCGATTCCTGGCCGCTCACGGCCGATCCCGGCGGCGGTTCGACGACGAGTGCGAGCTGCTCGACCACGTCGCCGGCCTGCTCGCCGACGGCAAGGTCGTCGGCTGGTTCCAGGGGCGGATGGAATTCGGGCCCAGGGCCTTGGGTGCGCGCAGCATCCTGGGCGATCCCCGCTCCCCGGCGATGCAGGCCACCATGAACGTCAAGATCAAGTTCCGCGAGAGCTTCCGGCCGTTCGCCCCGGCCGTGCTCCGGGAACGGGCGTCCGAATGGTTCGACATCAAGCCGGACCACGAGAGCCCCTACATGCTCCTGGTCGCGCCCGTCCTGGAGCCGCGCCGGGTTCCCGTCGACGCCGAGGTCCTGCGGGTGATGGAGCACGACCCCGACCTGCGTCGGCGCGTCAACGTGGTTCGCTCCGAGATCCCGGCGGTGACCCACGTCGATTACAGTGCTCGGCTCCAGACCATCGACGAGGAGCGCAACCCGCGCTTCCACCGGTTGCTCGAAGCCTTCGACCGACTGACCGGATGTCCGGTGCTGGTCAACACCAGCTTCAACGTCCGTGGCGAGCCGATCGTCTGCACGCCCGAGGACGCCTACCGATGTTTCCTGGCCACCGACATGGACGCCCTGGTGATGGAAGACGTCGTGATCGTCAAGGACGCCGCGGCGCGCGGCCGGTCTGGATGCCCGCGAGGCCTATCTGGCCCAGTTCCAGCTCGATTGAGCGGATATCCGATTTCACGAGGCCGCCGATGAGATGGGCCGATATCCAGTTCCAACCGAACCGCTCGACGTTACGGCAGTTCGCCGGGCTCTGGCTCGTCTTCTTCGGCGGGGTCGCCCTCTGGCAGGCCCTGGTGAAGGGACACACGTCCCTCGGTTGGTCCTTTGCGGCCCTCGCCCTGGTGGTCGGCCTGGCGGGCCTGGCGCACCCCGAGTGGGTGCGTTTCATCTTTGTCGGCTGGATGGTCCTGGCCTTCCCGATCGGCTGGACGGTCTCACAGGTCATACTCCTGGCGATGTTCTACGGCCTGTTCGTGCCGATCGGCCTGGTGTTCCGCCTCATCGGCCGCGACCCGCTCCAGCGCGCCCGTTCATCCAACCTCGAATCGTACTGGAGTCCCAAGTCAGCCCCGGCCGACCTGAGGCGCTATTTCAAGCAGTTTTAACGAGCCGCCAGTCCCCTTACCGATCAGGATCGTGACGATGAACGAGATGACCCCCAAACCACCCAGTGAGTTCGAGAAAGCGGCTGCCGACTCCCAGGGCGAAAGCCTGGCCAGCGAGTTCTGGGCATTCCTGGCCCAGAACAAGAAGTGGTGGCTGCTTCCGATCATGATCGTCATGCTGCTTCTGGGCACGCTGATCCTGCTCTCCAGCACCGCCGCGATGCCGTTCATCTATACGCTGTTCTAAATTCGGGACCGCTCACCGTTATTTCGCCTTCCCTTGGTTGGCGACGGCCGCCGCGGCCCTGGCGACCTCCTCGGGGTCGCCGAGGTAGTAATGTCGGATTGGCTCGAGTTGCTCGGTCAGCTCGTAGACCAAAGGCACGCCGGTCGGAATGTTCAGGCCGACGATTTCCTCGTCGGAGATCTTGTCGAGGTATTTCACCAGCGCCCGCAGGCTGTTGCCGTGGGCCGCGATGATGACCTTCTTGCCAGTCTGGATCGTCGGCACGATCGACTGGTGCCAGTAGGGGAGGAACCGCGCGACGGTGTCCTTGAGGCACTCGGTCACGGGGAGTTCGGAGGGGCTGAGGTCGCGGTAGCGCGGGTCGGAGCCGGGATAGCGAGAGTCGGACGGCTCGAGGGCCGGCGGCGGAACGTCGTAGCTGCGGCGCCAGGTCAGGACCTGATCATCGCCGTACTTCGCCGCGGTCTGCGCCTTGTTCAGACCTTGTAGCGCCCCGTAATGTCGCTCGTTGAGCCGCCACGAGTGCTCCACGGGGATCCACATCAGGTCCAGCTCGTCGAGCGTGATCCAGAGGGTGCGGACCGCCCGTTTCAGGACTGACGTGAAGGCGACGTCGAAGGTGAATCCCTCCGCCTTCAGGAGCTCCCCGGCCCGCCTGGCCTCGGCCTTGCCATGATCGGACAGGTCGACGTCGGTCCAGCCGGTGAAGAGGTTCTCCTTGTTCCAGATGCTCTCGCCGTGGCGCAGAAGGACAAGCTTGATCATAAGATTTCCTGCGATTCCGCATGGTCTATCCCTCGGGCACGTCGTCGCATTGTCCGTTTTGACCGGGCCGAGGTCAACCGGGGGAATCGGCCGATGACCCGGAAGAACACGGTTCCGCGAACCAGGATCGGGAATCCGGAATCCGGAATCGGGAATCCGGAATCCGCAATCGGAAATCCGGAATCGGGAATCCGGAATCCGCAATCGGAAATCCGGAATCGGGAATCCGGAATCGGGAATCCGGAATCGGGAATCCGGAATCGGGAATCCGGAATCGGGAATCCAGAATCCCTCCTCGAATGCCCTTGAGTCACGATAGGATGATTGGTCTCCATCCCGATCCCCAAGACCGAAACACTCAGGCCGATAGAAAGCGAAACCCCGCATGAACGAGATCCCTCGTACCGAGCGGACGACCGTGCGACGCCTCCCCGCTCGCGCCGCCTATGATCGTTCGCTGATCCACGCCATCCTCGACGAGGCGCTGATCTGTCATGTGGGATTCGTGGTCGACGGGCGTCCGTTCGTGATCCCGACCATCCACGTACGGGTGGGCGAGCGGCTTTACGTCCACGGGTCGCCGGCAAGCCGGATGCTCAAGACGCTTGCCGGTGGGGTTGACGTCTGCGTCACGGTCACGCTGGTTGATGGCCTGGTCCTGGCCCGGTCCGCGTTCCACCATTCGATGAACTACCGCTCGGTCGTTGTCTTCAGCACGGCCCAGGCGGTGGACGACGCGGAGGAGAAGGCCCGGGTCCTCCAGGTCCTGGCCGAGCACCTGGTCCCGGGGCGCTGGCGTGACATTCGGGTTCCGACGCCCGGCGAGCTCAAGGCGACGTTGGTCCTCTCGCTGCCGATCGACGAGGCGTCGGCCAAGGTCCGCACTGGCCCTCCCGTGGACGACGAGGAAGACTACGGTCTGCCGACCTGGGCGGGCGTCTTGCCTCTGACGATCGCGGCCGGCGCGGCGATTTCGTGTCCGCGGCTGGCGGCGGGCATCGAGTTGCCCACGTACGCCCGATCCTATCCCGGTCCTGGGAACGGCCTGCGGGACGATTGAAAGGCGACTCAGGCTCCTCCTGCGCGGCTGCTTACTCGCCCGCGTCCTTGGGGACGACAGGAGCGACGCCTGGCGGGAAGCCCGGCGGAAGGGCCGGCGATTCGTTATCGCGGGTATCGGGAACAACGGTTGGAGGGACCGGCGGCGGCGGGACCGTCAAGGCGGGGTTGGGGAAAACGGGTGTCGGCGGGGTCACTGCCCTCTTGACGATCGGAAGGGAGGCTGTCGCCTCGTAGACAGCGAGCTGGAACACGCCTCCGGCGGCCACGAGCATCATGGTCAAGAATGAGAAGAAGACGGATTCGCACGACTTCTTCCACCAATCCCGGCGCGGACCTCGGGCCATCCCTGTCTTGACGAACCTCCGGGCGATCATGGGGAGAGTGACCGTCGCGGCGAACGTCGTCTGGCACCAGTAGCGAACCGCGCGTTCGTACTGGGCCTCGCCGATCCAGATCAACGTCAGCATGATGAAACAGGCAAGCGTCACCTGGAGCATGATCTGGACGACCGTATGTTCCTTCCACGAGCCGAGGGCGACGGCGGTCAGGACGATGGCGAGGATCAACAGGCTGGGGACGTCGGTCTTCAAGCCCGGCAAGGCAGCGGAATCGGTATACTCCTGGATCTTCACGAACAGGGCCATGGCCGATGCGACCATGAGGACGAACATCATGATCGTCCCCATCGAGAACCGGATCTTCCGGATCAGTTGCATGGCCTCGCCCTCGGCCCTGGTCGTCCTTCGGATACGCGACAACGGGACTATCGTACAAGAGCCTTCACGTCGCGCCGATGGTCGAGTGTGTCAGGGCTGTTTCTTACCGGGTCGTCGCCAACGATCGTACATGGCGTTTGTTCGAGTGTGGACATAGAATCTATGTGCAGCGGCCGACGCCGGTCTCGGGGAGATCAAAGGGGATAGCTCCGCGAGGCGAAGGGGTCCGCCTCTTTGGACAGGGAGAACCGTCATGCGCATCGTGAGATTCTCCACTGTGGCCCTTTGCGGTGCCGCGGTGTTCGTCGCCGGGTGTTCGGAGCAGCCGGTTCCCACCGGGGCTCCGTCGGCCGGAGGTTCAACCAGCGGTGTTGAGAGCACCGGCATGATCCGGATCGATCCCGGCCCGGATGCTCCGAAGAAGGCCCAGACGGCGATGATCAATGCCAAGCCGGGTGATGTCATCGAACTCGGTGCGGGTCGGTTCGACTTCCGTGCGACGCTCTCGCTCGACGCCAGTGGTGTGACGGTTCGAGGTCAGGGGCCGGACAAGACGATCCTCAACTTCAAGGATCAGGGGCAGGGGACCGGCGGTGAGGGGCTGCTCGTCACCAGCAAGGAGAACGTCACCATCGAGGACCTGGCCGTGGAAGACGCCCGCGGCGACGCGATCAAGGCTCAGGGGACCAGAAAGCTGATCTTCCGCAACCTCCGCGCCGAGTGGACCGGCGGGCCGAAGGAGACCAACGGCGGCTACGGGTTTTACCCCGTCATCTGCACGGATGTGGTGATCGAGAACTGCACGGCGATTGGCGCGTCGGACGCGGGCATCTACGTGGGCCAGTCGGAGAACATCATCGTTCGGCGCAACACGGTCCGGCAAAACGTGGCGGGGATCGAGATCGAGAACTCGACCCGAGCCGACGTCTTCGAGAACCTCGCTACCGACAACTCCGGCGGCATCCTCGTCTTCACGATGCCCGACTTGCCCAAGAAGGACGGCCGCCACTGTCGCGTCTTCCAGAACCGGGTGCTCGCCAACAACCACGAGAATTTCGCCCCCAAGGGGAACACCGTGGCGAGCGTCCCACCGGGCAGCGGGATCATGGTCATGGCCAACGACCAGGTCGAGATCTTCGACAATACGATCGAGCACAACCAGACCGCGGGCCTCTCGGTCGTCAGCTATCTGATCATGGACAAGCCACTCGCGGACGCGACGTACGACCCATTCTGCGAGGCGATCCACGTCCACAACAACCGATTCGCGTCCAACGGGGAGAAGCCGGCCGGGGCACTCGGGGAGCTGCTGACCAAAGCCCTGGGAACCCCGCTTCCCGACATGCTCTATGACGGCGTTGTCGATCCCAAGAAAGCGGTCAGTGGCAAGCTGCCCGACGAGCTGGCGATCCGCATCCACGACAATGGGAAGGCGGGTTTCGCCAATTTCGATGCTCCCGCCCTGAAGGCATCCGCCTCCGAGCCCGAGAAGGGGAAGACACCCAACCTGGTCCGCGACGTCAAAGCGTACGACGGAACCTTGAAGGCGCTGGCACCGGTCTCGATCGAGGGCTTGAAGTGAGCGCGCGACTCATGATGAGGCCCAGGATGTTCGCCGCCTGGGCCGGCGTGCTCCTGCTGGCCATCTCGGGGTGTGGGTCGCGGTCTGTGCCTGTGCCTGCCGCGGCGCCAGCCCCGTCGCGGCCGTTCGAGAAGCTCTCGCAGTACGCCCTGTTCGCCGGTGAGCCCGCCGCGCAGAGACCGGCCGAGGGGGTGATCCCCTACGACCTCAACTCGCCGCTGTTCAGCGACTACGCCGAGAAATTCCGGTTCGTCAAGCTGCCGGCGGGCACGCACGCGACGTACCGCGACGTTGACGCCTTCGAGTTCCCCGTGGGCACGGTGATCGCCAAGACGTTCGCCTACCCGCGAGATGCGCGCGACCCGTCGAAAGGACGCCGGCTGATCGAGACCCGGATCCTTGAACGCGAGCCCGACGGTTGGGTCGGCCGGCCGTATATCTGGAACGACGCCCAGACCGAGGCGACCCTCGACGTCGCCGGCGACATGGTTGACGTGAGCTGGATCCACACCGACGGCCGCACGCGGACCAACAACTACATCATCCCCAATAGCAACCAGTGCAAGGGTTGCCACAAGGCCGGCGAGACGATGGTGCCGATCGGCCCGAAGGCGCGACTCCTCAACCGCGAGTTTGCCTATCGCGAAGGGACGGAGAACCAGCTCGCGCACTGGACGCGCCTCGGCGCACTGGCCGGGGCGCCGTCCCCGACCGAAGCGCCGCGACTGGCCGTGTGGGACGACCCGAAAAGCGGCCCGCTCGACGACCGCGCCCGCGCCTGGCTGGAGATCAATTGCGCCCACTGCCACAATCCCGAAGGCCCGGCGCGCAACTCCGGGCTCGACCTGCTGGCTTCCCAGCGCAACCCGACCAGCTTCGGCGTCTACAAGGTGCCCGTGGCCGCCGGGCTCGGCTCGGGCGGGCGGGCGTTCGACATCGTCCCCGGCCGGCCCGATCAATCCATCATCGCCTACCGGATCGCCTCGACTCACCCGGGCGTCATGATGCCCGAGCTGGGCAAGCGGCTGATGCACGAGGAGAGCGTGGCACTGGTGCGCCAGTGGATCGCGGCGATGCCCGGGACGAAGTGATGGATCTGCCCGCGGCCCTCCCGGATGTCCGGGCCTCACGGGGCGTGAGTCGCAAGGGAACGGAAAACCGGCGTAAGGGCCTCGGAGCCGCCCGGTGTCAGATTGGGAATACCCTATTCGTCTTCGCCGTCGCTGAGGGCCGAATCGAGTTCGTCCTCGAACGGGCCGACCTGGAAGACGACTTCCCCATCCTTGAACATGCGGAGCCAGATATCGGCGTACTCCTCGCCCATGCCACGGACGAAGAAAGTGACGCCCGGGAAGGCGGCGGAGACATGTGCCATCAGGCCCTCGATGTCGTCGGACCAGATACCCTTGAAGTCGCCCCTCTCCTCCTGGAGCCCACGCTGCAAGTCTTCCAGAACATCCTCGACGGAGTAGCCCCGCTCGTGGGATTCGAGATAGGGGCGGGCACGGGCAAGTATCGCCTCGATCTCAGGGGGTTCCCCGTCGCGGAAGGTGAACTCGATGTCCGTGTAGTAGCTCATGCGATCCGAAGCTCCTTCGACGGAACGGGCGGACCTGCCCGCCGGTCAACCCCATGATAGCAGGCCCGTCGCCGTCGCGGGCCAGCCTGAGAGATAGCGTCTACCCTTTCTGACTAATTGGAGCTGGAACCGAGCTACGAGGAGACGCGCCGCATCCTCCGAATCCTCTAGACCGGTCTCGCTCAACTGGGAAGACGTGGCGTTCAGGAGGCGGCGATCGGTCGCCTAGCATCTCTCGAATGCTATGCGATTCCTGCGTCTAAAGGCACGAAAGGCGCAATCATCGCGCCTTCGAACCAATGCCGATGCGTCGAGTGCATCTGAACCGGGCCTTGCGATCGTCGGGTAGCGGGTCGGAGTGATTCGCTCGAGTACGGCGAAACCGCTATGCTCCTCATCGCCTCGGCTCGTTCTTCGGCAGGGCGGGCTTCTCGGTCGGAAGCCCGCCGTCCTCGATGTCGAAATCGGGATCGAAGAGGGTGGAACTCTGGGCGCCGAGGAAGGCGGGCTGTGCCTTGATCCACTCGCTCGGCTTCATCTCGCGAGCAAAGGCGACCAGCCGAGCATCCAGCTCGCGGACGATCTCGGGATGCTGATCGGCGACGTTGTTCCTCTCTCCCGGGTCCTCGGCGAGGTTGTACAGCTCCGTCTTGCCCGGGTACGTGGCCATCCGGACGAGCTTCCAGTCGCCCCTGCGGATGGCGCCCCGGATGGCCTCGACGTTGACGAGGATCTCTTCGTGAGCCGAGTGCTTTCCTTCGGCCAGCGTCGCCCAGATGTCCTTGCCGTCGAACGGATGATCGTCGGCCCCTTTTCCGCCGGCGAGCGCCAGCAACGTGGGCATGATGTCCGTCATGTGGACCGGTTGATTAACCACACCCGGCTTGAGCTTGCCCGGCCAGTTGACGAACGCCGGGACGCGCACGCCACCCTCGTAGAGCGACCCCTTCCCGCCGCGGAAATGGCCGTTCGAGGCGGGCGGCTTCTCTCCCAGGCCGACGCCCCCGCTCTTCTTGCGGTCTTCCGGCGAGCGCGCGCCCGTGGCGAAGAGGGCGCTGGTCGCTCCGCCGTTGTCGCTCGCGAAGACGATCATCGTGTCCTGGCGCGACCCCTTCTTTTCGAGCGCGGCGACGATGCGGCCGACCTGATCGTCCAGCGCCGTGATCATGCCGGCGTAGGCCCGCCGCTGCTCATCCTGGATGGAGGCGTAACGGTCGCTGTACTCCTTGGGCACTTGATAGGGCGCGTGGGGGGCCAGCGAGGCGAAGTAGAGGAAGAACGGCTTCGCCGGGTCCTGGGCCTCGATCAGCCTGACCGCTTCATTGCCGATGAGGGTTGTGAAGTACCCGTCCTCCTTGAGGAACTCGCCGTTGCGCTGCCAGTCGATCAGGCCGCCGCGCTCCTTGGTGAAGTAATCCACCTCGCCGACGAGGTTACCGTAGAAGTGGTCGAAGCCGCGGTTCTGCGGCCAGAATTTCCGGTCGGCATGGCCGAGATGCCACTTGCCGACCATGTAGGTCTGGTAGCCGGCCGCCTTCAGGGCTTGGGGCAGGGTGCGCTCATCGGTCGGCAAACCGTAGCCGTGGCTCGGGAAGATCACGAGTGTCTGGAGCCCGTGACGGATCGGGTAACGGCCCGTCATCAGCGCGGCCCGCGAGGGGGTGCACACCGGCATGCCGTAGAAGGACTCGCAACGGACTCCTGTCGTGGCCAGCTTGTCGATGTTCGGCGTCTTGATCTCGGCGCCGCGATAGCCGAGGTCGGCATTGCCGAGGTCATCGGCCATGATGAAAACGATGTTCGGCTTGTCCGCCCCACGGGCCGCGACGACGATCGCGACGCCGTTCCATGCGAGGAATAGCGAGGCGACGCGGACCCATTTTGTGCTGATCATGAGGAAAACATCCCGGCAATAGTGATGGGCAGCGGCCGGCAGTAGAGATCGGCCGCGGGGCGGCTCCGCTCACTTCGACGGGACCGGGGCTAGTGCGTCTTCCGCGTGGAAAGGCGCGATCCGACCTCGTGTGCCCTCACGGGCCCCGACAGGCCGGGAGCCACAATTTCCCGGGCATCTGGGCCTTCTCCGCCCCATGCCGCCGGAGTAGCCTGAATCACGAAAGTCGCAATCTTTGCGCCTTCCGTGACTATAAGTGCACGGTTCGGGGGGAGCAATGCCCTAGAACAGATTCCTTACGGCTTTTGGGTAAGTGCCCGCTGCCCGACCCAGGTGGTAGAATCGGTTGCTGGAGGCACGATCGTTCGCACGAGCTGGAGAAGACACAATGACCATGACAACGGCCACCTCGACCGCGCCCTCCCTGCGATCATTCGATGATCGGGGCAAGGCTGTCCGACTCACCGAGGATGAGATCCGTCAGCGGAACGCGCTCGCCCTGGCTGCCCTCGAAACCATCGAGGAAATCGGAGACGATGTCGAGCAGCACGAGACCCTGGACTATCTCATGCGCGTCGTCGATGAAGACCGGCTGTCCGACCGGCCGCGGTTTGGCTCATGCGGCTGATCGTCCTCGACACGGGAACCCTGGGGCTGTTGACCCATCCGCGAGCGCGGCCGGACACCTTGGCGTGCCGGCAGTGGGCGCAGGCCCGCCTGGTAGCGGGCGCGCGAGTAATCGTCCCAGGGCGAGCATCCGCATTACCCCGAAGTGAAGCGCCGGGCGATCGGGATTGCCGGCCTCGCAACGTCTTCGGCGTAAGGGTCGCCATGGGATCCGACTCGTGGGTCCACCAAACTGGTGGTGTTCCGCGAGAAGTGTCGCTCTTCGAGAGTCCTCGCCGAAGACCACCGGTGGCCGTGCCCGTCACGGCGGCCGCCTGGGCGTGGGCCTCGAGAGGCCCTCGGGTCCGATCACCCCGTCGTCCGCCGCTTTCCCGCCCCTGGCCAGGCCGGCGGTCCCGCGCAGTCCACAGCCATTTTTTTCTTGAAAAAAATCCCAATTCCCACTCCTGTTGAGGGTTCGGGTAATAAAAATCGTAATTTCGAGCATAGGTGCATTTAAGGATTTCCAAAGTTAAGGCATACTAATCATAGAGGGTTCATTAGAGGGCTCGCAACGATCACTTCCCCGCCGCATTCGAGACGCCATCGAGCGATGTCAGAGGATACCGGAACCCGTCGCCGTCGGCCGACGGCCGGTCGCCAGACCCGAGCGTACCGACTCGGCAGGCGGTCGTCCCGAACTCGCTTGCGGCCAACGAGATCGAGGATGAGGACTTTCCCATTTTATGATAAAGTGTGCCACTTTGTGCCACGATCCGCGCCGCCAGCCGGCGGTCCTACCATCCCCCTGACGCCGTGGGGATCGCCGAGGACTCTCCGCTTTCGTCGCGACGGACGAGAGAGGGGACCGATGCCAGCAGGACCGGGGATTATTCGTCATGACCCATCCGTTCTCTGATCTCCTCGAACGCAGCCATAAGCCCGCACGCCTCGTCGTCGGCCTGATGTCCGGCACCAGCGCCGACTCGATTGATGTCGCCGTCTGCCGGATGACGGGGCAGGGGGGTGACGTCGGGGTCGAATTGCTCCGTTACCGCGAACATCCGCACGACCCCGGGGTCAAGCGCCGGGTCATGGGTATCGCTGACCTCGACGTCCGTGGCATCGCCGAACTGCATGTCATGGTCGGCGAGGCGTTTGCCGCGGCCTGCCTGGCGACGCTCACAGAGGCCGGACTCTCGCCTCACGACATCGACCTGATCGGCTCGCACGGCCAGACGGTTTATCATCACAGTGGAGTTACCGGCGCACTGCGTGCAACGCTCCAGGTCGGCGACGGCGACATCATCGCAGTCCGGACGGGGTGCTATGTCATCTCCGACTTCCGGGCCCGCGACATCGCAGCCGGCGGCGAGGGTGCGCCGCTGTCACCGATCGCCGATGTCGTGCTCTTCGGCGGGCGAGCCCGGGACGAGCCGAGGCGCCGGCGGGCCATCCTCAACCTCGGCGGGATCGCGAATCTGACCGTGCTCGACGACGATCCGGCGCCGCGTCTTCGGTTTCGACACCGGGCCGGCCAATTCCCCGCTCGACCGGCTGGCGCGCCGGCTCTCCGGCGGCACACTGCCCTGCGATCGAGAGGGCCGGTTCGCTGAGGCCGGGCGCGTCAACGAATCACTCCTCGCCGAGTTGCTGGATCATGATCCCTTCCTCGTGCGCCGGCCGCCCAAATCGACGGGCTTCGAGATGTACGGCGATGCGTTCGTCGCCCGGGTGGCCGAGCGTCACGACGGCTTCGACGCCGACCTGATGGCGACCCTCACCGAGTTCGTCGCGCGGACGATCGCGCTGGGACTCCATCAGTGTGCTCAGATCGGGCCGCCGGTGGAGGAGGTCATCGCGGCCGGGGGTGGCGTGAAGAATCCGGCCCTGATGGAACGGATCTCCGGGGCCCTTGCTCCAGTCCCGATCCGGCGATCCGAGGAATTCGGCGTGTCGTCCGACGCCCGCGAGGCGATGGCCTTCGCCGTCCTGGCCGATATGACACTGCGTGGTCAGGCCGCATGTCTCCCACCGGTCACCGGCGCGTCGGCGCCCAAGCTGCTCGGCAAGGTGTCGTTTCCTTAGTTGCCGCCGGTTGATACCCTAGAGGTTTGGACCCGAGCACCCCGGCTAGATGACAGATGACCATTACGATTAGCCTCAGTCCCGAGCAAGAGAAGCGGCTTGCCGAGCGAGCGGACCAGGTCGGTCAGGAGGTTGTTCCCGATATCCATCGCTTGATCGATCGCGATATCCAGGCGGAGAGTCTCGATGCCATCCTCGCCCCGGTTCGTCGCAACTTCGAGCAGAGCGGGAGGACCGATGAGGATCTAGCGGCCCTGGTTGAAGAAGTGCGGGAGGACATTTGGCGGGAGAAACATGGTGGGCCGAGCAAGACGTCGTGACGCCTGTGGCTGTCTTCGACTGCAAGGTGTTTGTCCAGGCACTGGCCAATAAGAAGGGACCAGCCTGTGCCTGCTACGAGCTTGTTCGAACTGCAGGCTCGCCCTGCACATCAGCTCGGAGGTCCTGGCCGAAGTCAGCGACGTTCTGAGCCGCCCAAAGGTCAGACGGAAACTTCCCGCCTTGACGGATGAAGCGCTTGAGGCGTTCCTGCGCGACGTCCTCGGCCGGGCCGTGATGCACTCCGACGTACCCGAGGTGCCCAAGCTCGAGCGCGACCCGAAAGACGAGCGTTACCTCAATCTGGCTCTCGCTTCTCAGGCATTGTATCGCGTGACCTGGGATCGAGACCGTCTTGATTTGATGAATGATGAAGGATTTCGCCAGCAGTTCCTCCAACTCACCATCCTTGAGTCGCCCGCCTTGCTTCGGCAGTTTCCCCCGGCGCCAACAGAGACCTCGCCAGCATGAACCCTATCGACTTGGCCGTGATCGCCGTCTACGTCACCGGATGCACCGCGCTGGGGGCCTGGCTGGGCTCGCGATCCCAGGGCTTGAAGGGGTATTTCCTCGGCGAGAGCAATATCCCGACGTGGGCCGTGATGATCTCGATCGTCGCGACCGAGACGAGCATCGTCACGTTTCTGAGCGTCCCTGGCGTGGCTTATGGGGGCGATTTCCGGTTCTTGCAACTGGCGTTCGGCTATCTGCTAGGGCGGGTAGTGGTGGCCACAATCCTCCTGCCGGCGTACTTTCGCGGAGAGATCTTCACGGCCTATCAATTACTGCAGGACCGGTTCGGCGGGCCGACCCGGACGACGGCCTCGCTCTTGTTCCTCGTGGCCCGCTCGCTCGGCGACGGCCTTCGTCTCTTCCTGGCGGCGACCGTGCTCGAGCACCTGACCGGCTGGCCGCCCCAAGCGGCCATCGTCGCCGTGGCCGTGATCACGGTAGTCTACACCTTCCTCGGAGGGATGAAGGCCGTGATCTGGACCGACGTCATCCAGTTCAGCGTGTATCTCGTCGGCGCGCTGGTCGCCTTGATGATCCTGGCCGGCAAGCTCCCCGGCGGCTGGAGCGAGTTGTTCCAGACGGCCCAGGCCAACGGGAAGTTCCGGCTCCTGGACTTCTCGACCGACCTGACTCAGCCTTACACCTTCTGGGCCGGGCTGATCGGCGGCATGGTCCTGAACACGGCGACTCACGGGGCCGACCAGCTCATGGTCCAGCGCTATCTCTCGGCCCGCTCGCAGCGGCAGGCGGCCACGGCGCTGGTGTCCAGCGGTTTCATCGTCCTGGCCCAGTTCGCCTTCTTCCTCCTGATCGGCGTCAGCCTCTGGGTGTTCTACCAGGTCTTTCCACCCTCGGTCGGTGTGGGATCAACCGGCGCCGGCGTGGCCAGTTCCGACCAGGTGTTTACCTACTTCATCGTCCACTACCTGCCGACTGGCGTGCTCGGGCTGGTGATCGCGGCCATTTTCTCCGCCGCGATGGGAACCCTGGCCGGTTCGTTGAACTCGGCGGCTTCGACGATCGTCAACGACCTGTACCGGCCGGTCACCGGTCGCAGCGACGAGCGGCACTTGATGCGCGTCTCGCGGGTGATGACGGTGGTCTGGGGCGTCGTCCTGGCCGCCGTGGCCTTCGGCGCCCGCCTGCTGGAGGACAATGTGGTGAACAATGCGCTGGCAATCGCCGGACTCGTCTCGGGTATCCTGCTGGGGCTGTTCCTGCTGGGAATCCTCACCCGTCGCGTCGGTCAGAAGGCGGCGATGATCGGAGTGCTTGCCGGTGTCGTCGCCGTCACCTACGCCAAGTTCGGCACCCGGCTGGCCTTTCCCTGGTTCGCCCTGGTCGGCGCATCAACGGTCTTCGCCGTCGGGTTGGCGGCCAGCTTCGTCGTGCCGAAGCCAGCGGATGCACGCACGGCGGAGTCCTCCGGGTAAGCCGTGCGTCCCCGACGACGCGACGGGAAGGGGACAGGTGCCTCGAAGACTCGGCGCCAGTCCCCTCGCCGCTCGAAAACGGGCTATCGCGACGTCATCGTGACCGGTGTCATCCCGGTCAATACGTTCATCCAGGCAAAGGCGGCATCGCGCGAGAGACTCAGGGCTTTCCCGATGCTCGCCTCGCCGTGGTTGGGGCTGCCCTCGAGAT
Organism: uncultured Planctomycetota bacterium; assembly: GCA_963845755.1. Taxonomy (GTDB): domain Bacteria; phylum Planctomycetota; class Planctomycetia; order Isosphaerales; family Isosphaeraceae; genus CAWJTV01. The sequence goes on along the minus strand of CAWJTV010000024.1, from coordinate 56,171 downwards.
GAGCGACGGGTTCGCTCGCCGGAATCCGGGGTAAGGCGTCGCCGACTTTTCGGGCTTCCGGAGGGATGCTTCCCAGGCCCTCGGATGCCCGATTCAACTCATAGGCAATCCCCGATTCGAGATCCGCCGGGACCTTGATCAGCTCGAACGTTCGGATCCGGACCGGCCGTGGCCACGCATTCTCGAGACGGATCGCGATTCCCTCGGCGAATCGATTCAACTCCGCGGCGATATCCGTCTCGAGGTCCAGGAGCGGCTGGACCAGCTCGATTATCGGTCGGGCTGCGATCGGGGCCGGTTCGGGCTGGGCGATCGTGGCAGTCCCTTGGTCTGTCGGCGCGAACACTTGCGAGACGTCCGCGAAGAGCCCATCGATCGCAATGTCCGCGCCGGCTTCGCGAGGCTGAGGGACAAGCGGCTCGACCGCCGCGACCCGCCCTAGTTCCGTCGGCGCGAACACTTGCGAGCTGTCCGCGAAGATCTCGTCGATCGCTGGGTCTGAGGCGGCTTCCCGAGGCCGGGGAGTTGCTTTCGAGGAGAGAGTTTCGACGCTCGCTGATGCCTCGGCGATCCGGCGAAGTTCGACTGCGAGTTTCAACTCGATGGAATCGCTCGAGGAAACCGCCACGAAATCCGACGGCGACTCCGCGAGGGCGTTGGTCGTTGCGAGAGTGTCCAGACCCTTCGCCAGGCGGTTCAGCTCATCGGCGAGCCCCTTGGCGAGATCGTTGGCGACCGGGATGAAGTCGAACGCGAACGAGGCTGTCGTGTTCGCGTGCGCCGTGGCCTGGGTTGCTCCCTGTGGTAAGGGGTCGGGTTCCTCCGTCACGATGAAGCAGCCGTCTTCTTCGGGGGTATAGGTGTCCCACTCGGCAAGCTGGGTCATGACCCAATCGTGAGCCGAGGTCAACCAGCCGCCGGACTCCGACCGGCTCGGGAGTGACACACCTAAAACGGCGACCAGGCCGACCAGGATCATTCGCGAAATCATCGGGTGTTCTCCGCGCCCTCTCATCTAGGAGATCCATCAACGGGGATTGAACTCGATCCGTCTAACACGGTTGAGAACGGGCTTATGAGCCCCTTTAAGGATCATCGACACCGACGTCAGGTGGCTTTACCGATTGAGGAAGATGGAAAGACTGAGGGTCGATCGTCCGACTGGTTAATCCTGATGTATGGAGTAGTCTGGTTTCATCGCGAAGAGTCTCATGCCGCCTGGCGGCTTCCACGCCGAGAATATCCCCGGCACAACCCGAACAGATCGCCCATCTTGCTGGGGATGTATCTTTGTCGTTTTCCTTGCAAGCCCTACAGTTCGGTCGTAAGATAAATTCCGTCTCTGGTGCGACACACTCGGATTGAGCGTGGATCGTGGGGACAGGCACTCCTGGGTCGTGGTGACCGCCTGGTTGATTGAGGTCCGATGAATCTCGAGCCCACTTCCGAACACGCGTGCTTCCTCAGGCTCTTCATCACCAACGGCGGTGGCTGGTGACGCCCCTGCCGTCTCTCCTTCGTCGAAACACGTCGTCGGTTTCCCGTCAGCGTCATGGGTGAGGAACACTCCGCTGATGCGGCTGCGCACACTCGGTCCAGGAAAGGAGACGCTATTGTGGCGACCTCGCTGACCAAGGCCGCGTTGAACGACCCGGTGGCCCGCCACCTCCACGAGGATTTCGCGCGGATACTCGCGAGTCAGTCGGTGGGTCAGGCGCTGGACGGCCTGCGCCGGCACCCGCCGAAGGGGCGGATCCTTTACCTGTATGTCGTGGACGAGGACGGCCACCTCAAAGGCGTGGTGCCGACGCGACGCCTGCTCCTCGCATCGCCCGAACAGCCAGTAGCCGAGATCATGGTGCATCAGGTGGTCGCCCTGCCGGCCCGGACGACCGTGCTGGAGGCGTGCGAGTTTTTCATCCAGCACCGCTTCCTGGCTTTCCCCGTGGTGGATGAGGAGCGGCACCTGCTCGGCGTGGTGGACGTCGAGCTGTACACCGACGAGATCAGCGAGCTCAAGGACGGGAGGGTGCGCGACGACTTGTTCCAGCTCCTCGGCGTCCAGGCCGGCGCGATGCTGGATGATTCGCCGGTGCGGGCTTTCCGCCAACGCTTCCCCTGGCTGGGTTGCAACATCGTGGCCGGCATCCTGGCGGCGATCCTCTCCAGTATCTACGAGGAAGACTTGAAGCGTGTGGTCGCGCTGGCGTTCTTCATCCCCGTGGTGCTGAACCTGGCGGAGAGCGTCAGCAGCCAATCAGTGAGCCTGGCGCTGCAGGTGCTGCACGGTGAGCCGCCGTCGTGGAAGATGATCCCGAGGAAGCTGACGACCGAGCTGGCCACGGGCCTGATGCTCGGCTTGGGTGCCGGCTCCGTGATTGCCATGGTGGCGCTGGTCTGGCTCGGCCAGGGGCGGGTCGCCCTCTGCCTGCTGGGCGGCATCGCCGGAGGCGTCGCCGGTGCCGCGGTGCTGGGCACGGCCCTGCCGTTCGTGCTACGGTTGCTGCGGAAGGAACCGCGCGTCGCCGCCGGGCCGATCGCCCTGGCTGGGGCGGACGTGATCACCATCCTCCTCTATCTCAACCTGGCGCGCTGGCTACTCCGCTGACCTCACAAGCTCAGCGCCGGATCCGTCGGGTCGTGGCCGAGCAACCGGACCGCTCCTCGCAGGGGGATCGCGACCCAGTCGGGGCGATCGGTCAGCTCGGAATCGATCTGGAGCAGGGCTTTTTCCAGCAGGTAGAGTTCGAGGAGGTCGTAGCAGGCTGTTTCCGTCTGGGGGAGCAGCTCCGCCGGCTGGATCGCCTGGAAATAGGCCGAGAGGAATTCGCGCGAGACATGATCATACCAGGCAAACGTCCAGGGTTCCAGGGCGGCCTGGTCCTCGGGCCGGATCAGGCCCGGCGGCCGTCCGCGGACGTCGGTCACGCCCAGCAGGACGCTCTGCACGGCGTAATCCAGCGAGCGGACCAGGCTGGCCACGTCCCGGAGCGGCGACCGCTTGATGCGACGTTCGCCGATCGTCCGCGCGGTCTCCCCTTCGAAGTCGATGAGCACGAAGTCCTTGCCGGTGAACAGCAGTTGTCCGAGGTGGTAGTCGCCGTGGCATCGGATCCGCTGTCCGACGAATGCGAGATCGAGGATCGCCCGGAATCGCTGGAGGATGGAGTCCTGCTGGCGGACGACCTCGTCGGCCAGAGGGCGCGCGGATTCGGACAGGTCCTTGCGATGCTGTGTCAGCCGGTCGCAGAGCCGCCCCGTCAGGTTGCGCAACGACTGGTACATCGATCGCCGATAGAGCTTACCGAACGGCTCTGGGGCCATCGCAGGATCGGTCGGATTCGCGGCGAGCGTCCGGTGCAGCACGGCCGTTTGCAGGCCCAGCAAGCGGCTGCTGACGAGATATCCGCCGATCAGTTCGCGCGAGAGTTCGGCCTTCGAATCCGTGGTCCCTCGCTCTTCTTGCGAGACCAGGAGCGATGGCTTGGGGGGTTGTTCTCGGGAGAGGGCCGCCACTCTCTCGAAGTACTGGCTCAATTGATCGAGCGTGTATTGCCAGGCAGAGCCCTGGTTGGGGACATAATGGTGAAGGACGCCGAGTGTGATCGGTTCGGCCCCGCGGCGCCGGTATTCCATGAAGCCGACGACCGGTGTCACCCCCTGATAGGCCGGCTGATCGGCCAGGTAACGGCCGATTTCGAGATCCGGGTTGACGCCTTCCTCGATCTGACGGAACGTCTTGAGGATGAAGGATTCTCCGTAGACGACGGCCGTGTTGATGCGCTCGCTGCGCCGGAGCGACAGCGAGAGATCCGCCAGGACGTCCGGCTCGATCGCGGTCTGGCCTCGAATGGTCGCCGCCTGGATCTCGCCGTCGGCAACCTGTCGCGTCCGGCCCGCCAGGATGCCACGGAGTAAACCCCTGCAGCAGGCCGGCACGGCCAGGGCGTCGCAGAGTACGCCGGGCTCGGGCCCCGAGACTTTGGCAAACCCGGCGGTCTCCGGCGGCACCAGGAGCTGCTCGATCTGGTCTTCCGGGACGAAGGCCAGGACCAGCGAGATCGTCTCGGAGATTCCCCCGCGCGGGTCGACGCGAACGATCAGGTACCAGACCTCGATCTCACCCACCCGGATCGGGGCGACGTGGACAATCTCGCAGGACGAGATGGCCAGCCGGCTCGACAGGAGCCGGTTGCGGTGGAGGTACTGGGGAAGCAGCGCTTCGAGCTCGTCCCAGCTCTCGGGCTGGAACCGTTTCGGGAGCGGCCGTTTGCCCCGGAGCAGCGGCAGTTCGACCTCGTCCAGGCCGAGCGGTCCCGCCTTGGCATCGATCGGCTCCACGGGGACGGGCAGGGAGAACCAGATGAACGCGTGCGGGCCGAGGGTCAAGAGGTACGGCTCGTCCGTGACCTGGGGAAACCGCGTGCGGCCGAGCACTTCCTCGGGGATCACGCCCGCGTAGTCCTTCAGGTCCAGCAGGACGTACTGGACGAACCGCGACAGGTTGGCCACCATCAGGACACGCTCATCCTGGTACTCGCGGATGAACGCCAGGACCTTCGTGTTGTCGGGACGCAGCAGCCGGAACGAGCCCCGGCCGAACGCCCGGAACGTCTTGCGCAAGGCGACGAGCCGCTTGACCCACCACAGGAGGGACGATGGGTTGCCCTGCTGAGCCTCGACGTTCACCGTCTCGTAGTGGTACTCCGGATCGATGATGATCGGCAGGTAGAGCTTCTGCGGGTTGGCCCGGCTGAACCCGGCGTTGCGATCGGCCGACCACTGCATGGGCGTGCGCACCCCGTTGCGATCGCCGACGTAGATGTTGTCCCCCATGCCGATCTCGTCGCCATAGTAGATGACCGGCGTTCCCGGCAGCGAGAACAGCAGGGCGAACATGAGCTCGGTGCGGCGCCGATCGTTGCGCAACAACGGGGCGAGCCGGCGGCGGATCCCCAGGTTGATCCGAGCATGACGGTCCACCGCGTAGGCCCGATACATGTAGTCACGTTCCTCATCGGTCACCATCTCGAGGGTTAGCTCGTCGTGGTTGCGGAGGAACATGCACCACTGGGAGGTCTCCGGGATGACCGGCGTCTGGGCCATGATGTCGTGGATCGGGAACCGATCTTCCTGGTGCAGGGCCATGAACAGGCGCGGCATCAGCGGGAAATGGAACGCCATGTGGCACTCGTCGCCCTGGCCGAAGTAGGCGGCCGCGTCCTCGGGCCACTGGTTCGCCTCGGCCAGGAACATCCGCTCCGGATAGCGGGCATCGACATGTTCGCGGAGGGCCTTGAGGAACTGGTGGGTCTCGGGCAGGTTCTCGCAGTTGGTCCCCTCGCGTTCATAGAGGTAGGGCACGGCATCCAGCCTCAGCCCGTCGACCCCCAGTTCGAGCCAGAAGTCGACGACGGGGAAAATGGCCGCCCAGACCGCCGGATTGTCGAAGTTGAGGTCCGGTTGATGGGCGTAGAATCGATGCCAGTAGTAGGCCTTGGCGAGAGGATCCCAGCTCCAGTTCGAGGGCTCGAAGTCCTGGAAGATCACCCGAGCGTCCTTGTACTTCTCGGGGGAATCGTTCCACACGTAGAAATCGCGTTCCGGGCTGCCGGAAGGGGCGCGCCGAGCGCGCTGGAACCAGGGATGCTGGTCGGATGTGTGGTTCAGCACCAGCTCGGTGATGACCCGAATACTACGGTCATGCGCCGCTTCGAGGAACGCCTTGAAGTCCTCGAGTTTCCCATACTGCGGGTGAATACTGGTGTAGTCCGCGATATCGTAACCGTCGTCCTTCAAGGGCGAGGGATAGAACGGCAAGAGCCAGATCGCCGTGATCCCCAGATCCTGGAGATAATCGAGCTTCTGGGTCAGGCCGCGAAAGTCCCCGTGCCCGTTCCCGGCGGCGTCGAGGAATGCGCGAACAGGGACTTCGTAGATGATCGCATCCTTGTACCAGAGCCAATTCTCCTCGGGCATGGCAGAGATCCTGGGTCTTTCGGTCGAATAAGTGATTATTTGTTCAATAAATTGTAGCTGGTCCGCATGCGGCATCTCCAGCCTTCTTGCTCGAGGTCCATCGTAGCCGTCCACCGTCGAGAAGTCTAAGGCGTCTCCATCGCGACCACGCCCCAGGAGTCAGCCGACATCGGACTCGTCGAGCGTACTCCTTGGAGTCGGTCGAACTCGTCACGCAACTTTCGATCCTCTCGGGAAGAAGATGTCTTATAATTCAGGATGCCGCAACGTTGAAATTAGCTCGGGTGCACGGTCGGTTGACGATCGTACCGGTCCGCGCGGGGGTCGGCCAGGCATCCGGCGACGGCTCGGGCCAGCGTCGCTCGCTGGCATCTCAGGGTTGGCCACGGAGAACCGCCCCTACTCTCAAGCCGCCGATCGAGGTCTTTGGAACGATCCCACCGTTGGAAATCTCTCCCTGGCTCTCGGACCTCCAAATTTCGCTCCGCCGCCTTGATGACTGCAAGCACGATTGATATTATGGCGTTCTGAGCCGAGGAGACAGCCATGGCTTCGCACCCCCGCACGCCCGGACCGCGTGGCGATCGACGCGGCCGGCAGCTTCGTCCGTGCCTCCAGCAGTTCGAGCAAAGAGTGGTCCTGAGTCTGACGTTTCCGGGGATCGCCGGTATCACGTTCGACACGTCCGGTGACATCTTCGTCAGCTACGACAGCACCACTCGGTCCTCGGGCCAGCAGCAGGCGGTCGCCGAGGTCGCGTCCAACGGCTTCCTGGTCAGTGCCAGCGTATTCGGCACGACCGGCGCATCCGCGTTTCCCGGCGCCTTGACCGCGGTCGGTTCGTCGGCCTCGCTCCCCTCCATCGAGAGCTCCAGCGACATCCTCGAGCTCCAGCCCAACGGTCAACTCTTCGTCTTCAACCCGGTCAGCGGAACGTCCTCCCAGTACGACGATCTGCCGAACGACATGGTGAATGCGTCGAAAGTCTTCGACGTCCAGACGGACGCCCCGGTCGATCTCAGCGGCCAGATCAGCCTTACCGGCGCGACGTACGGCGATTTCGGCGTCTACCAGAATTCGCTCGTGATCGCCGCCGAGTCGAACAACTGGGATTTTGTGATGCGGCTGACCTACGGGTCATCGGGTGGGGTCGCCACCGTCCTGGTCGCCTCTCCGGCCGGCGATGGAGGCTCGGCCTCACCCGAGGGGGTTGCCGTCGACTCGCAGGGGACGGTCCTCACCACGATGCCCTACGTACCCGCGGGTTCCACCACGGCGATCCACGTGCCCGTCGGATTCAACCTCTTCTACGACACGGGAAGCAGCCCCGCGCCGTTCGTCCCGACGCTCGGCCTGACGAGCGTCCCCGACATCGACAGCGCCGGCATCACGGTGGATTCGCAGGACAACTTCATCCTGGCCACGACGACCTCGTCGCTCTATGGCGGTGGTCCCGGGGTTGTGCACATCAACTCCGCGCTCACGGCCTTCCTCGCCGATCCCCTCGGCGACTCCGAAGAGATTCCGACCGGGATCACCTACCAGGACGTGGGGGGGACGAATTATCTTGCGGTCACCGACGCGGCTTCGGATACGTATACCGTCGCTGGCGAGCTGTCACTATTCAGCGGCCAGGTCAGCCCCGAGCAGCTTCGGGACGCTTACGGGATCAACCAGATCAGCTTCACGGGGCCCGGGGGCACGACCGTCACCGGCGACGGTTCCGGCCAGACGATCGCCATCGTCGAGGAGGGGGTCGACCCCACGCTCGGGGCCGACCTGACGACCTTCGACCAGTTCTTCGGGATCCCGGCTCCTCCGAGCTTCAAGGTCGTGGACCAGGACGGCGTTACCACGCAGAACGACGCCATCGTCGGCGAGGCCTCGCTCGACGTCGAGTGGGCGCACGCGGTCGCGCCCGGTGCGTCGATCATCGTTTACAATGCGGCCTACGAGCCCAACAACCCGACGGCTTCCTTTGAAAACCTGATCGAAGCGATGCAGCAGGCCTCGAAGCTTCCGGGGGTCTCGGTCGTCACCCTGAGTTACGGCGAGCCCGAGTCATCCGTGGCCGCGTCGGGGATAGACGAGCAGTCGCTCGACTCGGACTTCACGACGCCGGGCGTTACCTTCCTCGCCGCGGCGGGCGATTCCGGGATCTACGAGGACGGAAGTTACGAGATCGCTGCGAACGATCCGGCCGCCTCGCCCAATATTGTTTCCGTCGGCGGTACCTCGATCGTCATCGACTCGGCCGGCGACTACCCGGGGACCGGCCCCTCGGGTGAAGTCGCCTGGGGCGATGGGACGCAGAGCGGGACGAGCGGGGGTGGCGGGGGTGGCCTGAGCGCCGTCGAGCCCGAGCCGGCGTGGCAGGGCAGCGTCGTCCCCACCAGCATGGATCCCGACGATGCCCGCGCGCTGCCCGACGTCTCCATGGATTCCGGGGCCGCCCAGGAATACGACGTTTTCACGAGCACGCTCAGCGGCTCTTCCGTCTCGGCGTCGGCGGTCGGCTGGCTCGGGGACGCCGGCACCAGCGCCGCTTCTCCCATCTGGGCCGGCCTGATCGCGATCGCCGACCAGGGTCGGGTGCTTGCCGGCGGCACGCCGTTGACCGGCGACACCCAGACCCTGCCCGCGCTCTACTCGCTCCCCGCCGCCGATTTCCACGACATCCTCTACGGCAACAACGGCGACCCCGCCGGACCCGGCTACGACCTGGCCTCCGGGCTGGGCACGCCGGTCGCGAACCTCCTGGTTCCCGATCTCGCCGGTTATGAGATCCCCAGCCAGTTGACGATCAAGACCGAGCCGCCGTCGAGTGTCGTCGCCGGCAGTCCCTTCGGCCTGACCGTCGAGGTCGAGGACCGCCTGGGGAATGCGGCCAGCGGCGGCATCGTGACGGTCGCCCTGGGGAACAACCCGGGCGACGCAATCCTGGGCGGGACCCTGACAGTGACGGTCGTCAACGGCGTCGCCACTTTCTCCGACCTGACTCTGAGCGAGCCCGGCACCGGCTATACCTTGACGGTGACCGACAGTGCCATCGCGGGCGCTCAGACGACGACCTCCATAACCGTCACGGCGGCCAGCCAAGCCACCAAGGTCAACGTACTACCGCAATCGACACCGACACCGTCTCCCGCGATGATCATCGGCGAGCAGCCTGTCTTCCAGCGCAAGCTGAAGAAGAATGGCAGACCGGTCGGCAAGGCGGTCCTGGTCGGATTCATGCTCGACTTCAACGGTCCGCTCGGCGCGGCGGCCGTGTCGAATCCGGGGAATTACGAGCTGAGAACCGTCACGTTCAAGAAGGTCAACAGGGGCCTCGATCGCGTCGTGCATCCGATCAAGAGATTCACGGTCACGTACACGCCTGCGAGCGATTCGGTGACGCTCGAGCTCGCCGGCACCCAGTCGTTCCGGACGGGCGGCCGGCTCACGGTCTTGCCGGGCGTGACCAGCGCCTCGGGCAGCGCCCTCATCGGGACCACGGAGTTCACGATTACGCCGGGAGGTAAAACGATCGAGCCGTCGTGAGCGCGAAGGCGGCCTCGCGGTGGGCCGGTGAAGACCATCATCATATGGCCCGCCGACCGCCGGGCCTGCGTCAATATCGCTCTCCGTGGCGGCGCCGCCGCGCATCTCATTGAGGCTCTTGACGAGCGTGAGCCCACCCTCGGAGCGGGCGAACGTCCGGTCGCCTTGGGCGAAGAGGTCGAAGGCTCTGGCGAGCGAGCTCGGCGCCATCCCGACTCCGGTGTCGGTCACGCGAAACCCTCGGCCACCGGCGGCATCGTCGCGAGGCCGACCATGCAGGGGGAGTGTTTCCGTATCCGGGGTTGCGATAGTAAACGGACAAAAACCAACACTCGGCGGTGAGTGTCGGTTCAGCGGTGCGCGATCTGCCCCAAATCACGCACTGGTAACGCTCCGTCCTGGAACGGCCTTTATGTTCCCTTGGCCGACATCCGTCCGAAGAGCCTTCCCTATGGCCGGCTGCGACGAGGGCGGCCATAAGCAAGGCTCTTCGGCGGAGCGATATTGCGGGCATCTCCGAGGGAGAGGAAGGGGAATTCGGGCTTCAGAACTTGCCGTTGTCGTTCTTCCGCTCCGACTTGGGCGGGATGGCCTCGATGGCGTCCCAATGCTCGACGACCTTGCCACCCTCGACCCGGAACAGGTCGTAGAAGGCCGAGGGCTTCCCGCGGAACGACCCCTCGCTCATGACCAGGACGAACTCCCCCTCGCCCAGCACCTTGTGAATCTTGTCGAACTTGATGGGGCTGTTCGGGGTAGCGACCATCCCCACCAGCCGACTGAATCCCTCGACGCCGTCACCCAGGCCGGGGCTGTGCTGGATGTACGTGTCGCCGAAGTAGTCGGCGAGCTTCTCCTTCTTGCCCTTCATCAGGATGTCTTCGTAGAAGGCCCGCACCAGCGTCCTGTTGGCATCGGTCTTGTCGAGGTCCTTCGCCTCGGTCGGCCCGTCGGTCTGCGTGTGGCCGCTGCGGTTCGGCTGCTTCACCTTCTCGGCAAGGTTGTCCCAGTGCTCGACAATCTTCCCGTCCTCGAAGCGGAAGACGTCGAAACCGACCTTGGGGCCGAAGAAGTCATAATCCGTGTGCGTGAAGACGAAATCGCCGTCGCGGAACACTCGCACGGTCTTGACCTTCGCCGAATTGGGCGGGAGCTGCTTGAGCAGAGCCCCGAAGCCCTCCAGGCCGTCGGCGACGGCTTGGTTGTGCTGGATGTACTTCTTCGGGTTGATAACGGCAACCGGCTTCGCGTCGCCGGTTTCGATGCTCTTGAGCAGCTCGACCACCTGCCGCTTGCGGCCCTCGGTGTCCGCCTTGCCCTCCTGAGCCCGGACCGTCCCCGTGAGGGCCGCCGCCGTGGCGACGAGCATCGCCGCAAGACCCAATCCGGTTCGACTCGCTCCCATCGTCTCCTCCTTTGAAAAGGCTCTCTTGTGCAACCGTTTTTGTTACACATGATGGCAAAAAAAGGGGCTTACGCCCGTTCCCGCTCCTGCTTGTGGACCGAGCCCAGGACGCCCGCGATGGTCGTCCGGGCGAGTTGCTCATCCATCCGTCGCTCAACCTCGCCATAAACTCCGGTAAGGACACCCTGGATGTTCCGCCCCACGGGGCAGAGCGGGTTTGGCTCGCCCCGATGCAGGGCGATGGTGTCGCCCTTCGGCTCGACCGCCCGGAGGACATCGAGGAGCGTGATTCGCTCGGCGGGATGCACGAGCCGCCAGCCGCCGCCGTGTCCGCCCTGGGACTCGACGATGCCCGCCTCGCGGAGCAGGCCGAGGAGCCGCCGAATCACGACCGGATTCGTGTTCACGCTCCCGGCGATGTACTCGGAGGTCTGGGCCTGGCCCGGCGTCAACGCCAGCAGGGTCAGGATGTGGATTCCGACGGTGAGCTTGGAACTGAGCATCGCCTCTCCGATGGTCCCTATCACCTGACCGGGCCTATCGTGAAGCTCCGGCCCCCTTCTTCAGGTGCCTGTCGAAGAAGTCCTCGACGAGCTTCATGCTCTCCTCGGTGCCGAATTCTCGGGTGCCGTGCCCGGCCCCCTTGACGGGCTTGAACGTCACATCGACGCCGGCCTTCTTCAGGGCCTCGTACAGCAACTCGCTCTGATTGAAGGGCACCATATTATCGCGGTCGCCGTGCATGACGAGGAAGGGCGGGTCGTCCTTCGAGACGTAGGCGATGGGGTTCGCCCGCTCGGCCTTGTCCTTGTTCTCCTGCACCGGACCACCCAGCAGGCGGGACTCCGGCGAGTCGCTGCCGTCATGCATACCGCCCATCTTTGCAACGTCGGTCGGGCCGAACCAATCGACGACCGCCTGAACCCGGCTCGACGGACCCGTCTCGCCTTGGGTGCCTTCGAGGTTCTTCACGTCGCCCGAGGTCCCGAGGAGAGCCGAGAGGTGCCCACCCGAGGACGCCCCCCAGACACCGAAGCGTTCGGTGTCGAGGTTGTAGGTCTTGGCGTTAGCCCGCAGCCAGCGAATCGCGGCCTTGCAGTCCTCGATTTGGGCCGGGAACGGGGCCTGCCGGCTGTAGCGATGGTTGATGCTAGCGACGGCATACCCCTTGCTGAGGAAGGGGATTGCCGGGCATTCCTCCTTACCGCCGAACATCCAGGCACCGGGATGGACCCAGACGATGACCGGCAGCGGGCCGTCGGCCTTCTCGGGGACGTAGAGATCGAGCTTCTGCCGCTGGTGCCCCCCCTTGACGTATTCCAGGTTCCGATGCACTCGCGTGCCCTCAGGGACCTTCGCAGTCTTGAACAACTGCCCCGGCGAGGCCGAAGCCATCCCGAGTGACAGCGACAGTCCAAGTAGCCAAACGCCTCGCTTCATGCCCATCTCCGTGGTTGGGGCCTCGCACGAGATTCGGCGTGGGGACGTCCCCACTCGTGTAACTAGTATGGTTACACGAGTGGGGATTTGCAAGACGTCTCGGCGGGGATTCTTCCCGGCCGATTTTGCCGGAGATAATTCCCTGTGCCCCCGCCTAACGCCGTCCCCGCTCCGGCTGCGCCTTCCGCGTACAAAGGCGCACTCGCCCCGCGAGAAGACTCGCGGACTCGGGGGGCAACGCCACGAATTCCTCGCCAGGCAAGCCCGCGCCCAGCGGCGACGGACGCATCAGCGTTGGCTGGAAGGCGCAACAATTCCGCCTTTCGTGACCGAAGGCGCAGGAGCCGCGCACCGTCTTCTGGACAAGCGGACACGGTAGACCGTTGGTTTTTGTCCGTCTGCTATCGCAAGGCCTATCCCTCCTGGTAGGCATCGAAAGCGACCCAAAGACCGTCGCGAGGTCACAGGCGGCATACTCGCTACGATCGAACGCAACCTAACACAATTGCGATTATCAGACGCGGGCTCGCGACGCGAGGAGCGGTTCACCGCGCTGTACGCGAACGGCCATCTGCTCATTGAATTGCTCCAGGTGCTCTTCGTGTACTCCAGTCGAACGACGTTTTACCGCGATTCGGTTGGATCAGGAGTCATCAGAGAGTACCCCAGGCGTACCGATCGGGATTGGCTGAGCCAAGCCGCAACGGCACGCGCTTTGCTCCTTATCCCGACGGAACCAGTTTCGCCAGGGATACCCTTACAGTCAGGAGATGACGATGGCTGAATCATTCAAAGACAAGGCGAAGGACGCCGGCCACAAAGTCGCCGACAAGGCGAAAGAAGTGGGACATGAGATCGGCGAGAAGGCGGAAGAGGCCAAGGATTGGGTTAAGGACAAGGCCCACCAGGCCGGGAATAAGATCGAGGAGGCCGGCGACGCTGCCAAGAAGAAGATTCACGACGCGACCGCATAGATCGCGAACTGGCTGACATTGAACGGAGGGCCGGGGTTCGCTCCGGCCCTCGGTATTTCGAATCGTGGAGTCCGGTCTACGGTTTCAATCCCGGAATCTTCTGCATCGTCTGGATCATCACGCCCATCTTCTCATTCATCTCCGTCATCAACGCATTGCTGCGGGTGACGTTCCGGTTACTCTCGGCCATTCCGGCAAGCGTCTTTTTCATGTTCTCATTTGTATTGTCCATATTCTCATTCGATCTATCGACTTTAGCGTTGGATTGGATGACGTTCTTGATGCTCTCCGCCACCAGGCGATTGGATTCGACGACGTGGCGATTGGACTCGATCATCAGCGCCTGGGTTTCGAGCATCCGCTGATTCATGGAGACCATCTGCTCGTTCGTCCTGGACAGCAGACGGTTCGACGTATCGAGTTGCTGAATCGTCATGTCAACGCGGTCCAGCACGCTACAGCCCGGCAGGATGAGGGTTGTGAGGGCGACGAGGATAAGGCGACTCATCTGGGAAGCTCCGGGTCGAAGGCCGAATGCGGCATGCGCAGTTGTCCCATCGGCACGAAGATGGTGTTTTCCCGAGTCAATTTCTCGTATCCGGTCACGATTTCCAAGTCGCGTAAACTGTCGGCTCGGCTGATTTCGTGACAGTCGGTCACGGGAGGTGACATTTACTGGAAAGTTAGCGGATCACTCAACAGGGCCACTCCATCCCTCGTGGCACCGCGCGGGCCGATCGCCGATCAGTCTGGCCCCGCTATAGCATCCTGCCAATGAGTCAAGGCATATCATTTCGCAATGTTGCGAAAAAACCGAGGGCAATCCCGGGCTTTGTTCGTTCGAGCTCTGTCCGAGAATTGTTGGGAAGAACCGCCATCGGCTTCAAGCCGGTGTGTTCGACAGTCGGCTACCTTTACGGCTCGCGACGGCGTAGGAGTACTGAACTGGCCGCGTCCGCCGGAACGAACCCAGATCGGTTTCCTTCGACAACAGGAACCTGAGGAACGATTGCCGGGGTGGGGTCGAGTCCGAAGATTGAGGCCTGGCCCCATCCGGGCCCTCGCATTACCCTGGTCACTGAGCGTGGCATGGAGAGCGGAAGTCACCGGCTGCGTCCGGGTGGGTGTTGCCCACCGATCACGGGCCATCACTTCCCCCTCCTGCAATGAAGAGTGGTTGCACCAGGCGTCGGGCTGCCGCACGACGGCTCCGCGCGGCACCGCCATCTCCGGAGGAATATCCATGAGATCATTTCGGATCGCCGTGATTCCAGGTGACGGCATCGGCAAGGAAGTCGTTCCCGAGGGATTGCGCGTCCTGGAAAAGGCCGCACGCCGGTTCCAGCTCGACCTCGCGTTCGATCACTTCGAGTTCGCGAGCTGCGACTATTACCTGAAGCACGGCGCCATGCTCCCCGACGACTGGAAGGGGCTGATCGGCCGGCACGACGCGATCTTCTACGGCGCCGTCGGCTGGCCGGCGAAAGTGCCCGATCACATCTCGCTCTGGGGCTCCTTGATCCAGTTCCGCCGCGAGTTCGATCAGTACGTCAACCTGCCGCCCGGTGCGCCTGATGCCCGGTGTCCCATGCCCGCTGGCCGATCGCAGGCCCGGCGACATCGACTTCCTCGTGGTCCGAGAGAACACCGAGGGCGAATACTCGTCCGTCGGCGGCCGGATGTTCGCGGGCACCGAGCGCGAATTCGTCGTGCAGGAAGCGATCTTCACGCGAACCGGGGTCGATCGCATCCTGCGATTCGCCTTCGAGCGGGCGCGGTCGCGCCCGAAGAAGCATCTGACCAGTTGCACCAAGAGCAATGGCATCTCGATCTCGATGCCGTTCTGGGACGAGCGGGTCGAGGCGATGATGCGCGAATACCCCGACGTGCGCGTTGACCGCTACCACGTCGATATCCTGACGGCGCACTTCGTCCGCAACCCCCATTGGTTCGATGTGGTCGTCGCGAGCAACCTGTTCGGGGACATCCTGTCCGACCTGGGCCCCGCCTGCACCGGGACGATCGGCATCGCGCCCTCGGCGAACCTCAACCCGACGCGCCGGTTCCCGTCGCTGTTCGAACCGGTCCATGGCAGCGCCCCGATATCGCCGGCCAGGGCATCGCCAATCCGATCGGCCAGATCTGGTCCGCGGCGATGATGCTCGACTTCCTCGGCCAGGCACCCGGCGCGGAGGCGGCGCGCTATCAAGATGCCCATGACGCGATCCTCCGCGCGATCGAACAAATCTGCGAGCAAGGGCCGCGGACACGGGACATGGGGGGCACCGCGTTCGACCGAGGAGGTCGGCCGGGCGATCGCGGCGGCGATCTGAGCGGCAACCGACTCGGGTGAATGCGAACGGAACATCGGTACTTGGCACGCCCAAGGGCAAGTCAAGAGACCAAGGATAACAGCCGCGGATAGATCGACAGCAGGGTGAAGTTCTGGCAAACCTCGGGCGGGAATGTTGCGGCCATCCACTCGATCCAGTCTCGATGCGTCGAGTCGCTCTCCGGGCCAACATCCTCACGGTGGGCCCAGAGCACCACTCCCGGAGGCATCTCCTCCGTTGCCGCGTCGAGCACGACGTCGATCGATTGAAGACCGGTCACGATGTGCCTGGCCCGGTCGATCATCTTCTCTAGATCCTCGGCCTGCCCGAGTCGGTCGAGGAAAGATCGAGTCTCGGATGAGATTGTGACAGGAACCATCATGGTCGTGGACATCAGGCCCTCACGGCTGTTGAGAAGGAACGGCCACCCGTGACGCAGCCCAACATGCGAGCAATCTACCCGATTCTAGCCGGATGACCGGATCTCGCAAACGGCATTTCGAACAGCCCGATTCTTGAGTTCTGCGACAATCCGTTTGCCAAAGTGGGGGCGGGAGATTATATCTCCGAGTGTTTCACTGCGGGAGCGCTGTTGTGAACGGGATGAGGCGGGCGGAGCGGTATGACGGCGCGAATGACACCGATCGGGAAATCAGAGCCAGTTTCGATGGTTTGGAGAGAGCGACCCGAGCGGTGGTGGATCCTGGCGTCTCCTTCTGAAGCGCATGTCTAAAGCTGTTTCATCCTTTGTCTTGTTCCCAGGAAGGCGATAGACTAATTCGTCCTTATCTGGGAGCAATGCGGCGATGGCGACCCGTACGATGAACACGCCTGCACTCGCAATGAACGGCACGAGTTCGGGTCGGCGGGGGGCGGCAAGGGCATCGGCGGGCCAAGTTATTAGGGCCCGGCCAGTGGGAGTCATCGCCAGTCTGAAAAGGGCAAGGGGGTTTCTCGATGACGATGGAATCCGTCGAGGTTTCGAGCAATAGGGCACCGACGGAGGGCGGGCGGATCATCTCGGTCGACGTGCTGCGCGGGCTGACGATCTTGCTCATGATCTTCGTTAACGACCTGGGCCACGGTGCCCCGTCGTGGATGCACCACATTCAGCCTCCCAGCGCCGACGGCATGACTCTGGCCGACGTGGTGTTCCCCGCATTTCTGTTTATCGTCGGAGTGTCGATCCCCCTGGCATTCGAACGGGGGCGCGGGGCCGGGAAGTCGACCTGGGCCCTATTCGGCCACATCCTGATTCGCACTGCGGGGCTCCTGTTCATGGGCGTGATCGTATACAACAGCGAGGACAGCCAGACGCGCGGCCAGCCTCTGTGGGGCGTGCTGGCTTCCATCGCGATCATTCTGGCGTGGTGCGACGTGCCTCGCGAGCACACCGCGAGACGGACCGTGCTGACCGTCGTCAAGGCGCTCGGCATCGTGGGACTCATTGTTCTGTTGTCGCTCTATCGTCGCGAGCCGGGCACCTCCGAGGTCCCCTTCCTCGGCCGCATTGAAGGTTGGGTCTGGATGCAAACCGGCTGGTGGGGAATCCTCGGGCTGATCGGCTGGGCTTACCTGACTGTCGCCACGCTCACCCTGCTCGTGGGCCGGCGTCGCGAATGGTTGATGGGTGCGCTGGCGATCCTCATGCTCCTTCACCTGGCGATGCAACACGGGGGGCTGTTCACGCGGCTGGATGACAAACCCTGGCTGGGAGGGGCGGTGCAGCCGCTCAAAGTCCTGGCGGAGGGAGTCAAGAGCATCGACAAGTACGTCAGCCTCGGCGACGCCTTGGGCTCCTTGGCCGCGATCACGATGGCTGGCTGTCTGCTCGGAACGATCCTCCGGCGCGACAGCGATGTCGTGACGCCTCGCGATCGGCTTTCCTGGGCCACGACGTTCACCGTCGGCCTTCTGCTGGCCGGGCTCGTCACGGATCCATTTGAGGGCATCAACAAGATCGCGGCGACGCCGACCTGGTGCTTCTGGTCTGCCGCGCTGACCTGCGTCACCTGGATGCTCCTTTATCGATTCATCGACATGGCGGGGTATCGTGGCTGGTCGATCCTCGTCCGACCCGCCGGGGCCAATCCGCTGGTCGCCTACTTCCTGCATCCGATCATCGTCGAGTCCCTTTCACTGGCCGGACTGGGGGATACCGTCCTGAAGTACAAGAGCTCACCGCAGGTGTGGGTGATCCTTGCCGGCTCAATGGGGATGGCGGTGTTCGTCTGCGCCGTCACGGGCCTGCTCGGGCGCCTGGGAGTGCGGGTGCGACTCTGAGATTAGAATGATATCACCCGACGGTCGTCGGCCATCGATGCGCCGGCCTTGAGAGTACGAACATCGGACCGGGGGAACTCGTGATCGACGCCGATCTTCGGCCGTGCAACATCGGGATCTTCTACGATGACGACGCCTACGTCGAGCCGATCTCGGTCCGCGGCGGGTCCGTCGGGGACCGGGCCGCCGGCCTGGTCGGCCGGCAAGTTGCGGGGCGGTCGTTCTTCGACGCGTACCTGACGCACGGAACCTGGACCGAGATGGCCGTCCTGGTTCGCCACCGCGGCGCCGCGGTCTCACTCGAGCGGTTCTGTCGCGAGCACCCCTCGAGCCGGTCGAGGACACGACGGCTCCGGATCTTCGAGGAACGGTTCTTCCACGACGACTTCGCTCACCAACCCCCGGCGCATCAACTCTACTTTCCCTTCCCGATCGATTCGCGATACGCCTGGGCCCGCCAGTGGCTGGGGGCCGGGTCGTTCGCACTCTCTGGCGTAACCCACACGCTCTGTTCCGCCAACGCGGTGAAACAGCTCTGCGAGTACGTCACCGCGCCGTTCGAGCCGCACGACGCGTTGATCTGCACGTCGCGCGCCGTTGCGACGATGGTGCGGTCGGTCACCGATCGCTATGCCGAGTATCTCCGTGACCGGCACGGCGGGAGGCCCGGGCGGAACGTCCGGCTGGAGACGATTCCCCTGGGCGTCGACACCGAACGGTTCCGTCCCGCGACAGCCGGGGAACGCGCCGCGGTGCGCACGGCCCTGGGGATCGGCGATGACGAGATCGTCGTCCTGTTCGTGGGACGATTCGCGCACCACGCCAAGGCGCACCCGTTTCCGATGTTTCGTGGCGTTGATCTGGCGGCGAAGGCGACCGGCCGCACCGTTCGCCTGCTGATGTCCGGCTGGGCTCCCAATCCGGCGATCCGCGACGCCTTCGCCGAGGGAGCTCGCGCTTTTGCATCCGGCGTCACGGTGACCTGGGTCAACGGCATGGACCCGTCCCTGCGTTTCGACGTCTGGCGGGCGGCGGACCTGGTCGTCTCGCTCGTCGACAACATCCAGGAGACGTTCGGCCTGGTGATCGTCGAGGCGATGGCCAGTGGGCTGCCCGTGGTCGCCACCGACTGGGACGGTTACCGCGACCTGGTCGACGATGGCCGGACCGGTCTGCTGGTGCCGGCCACGATGGTCCGCGGCGCCTCGGGTGCGGCGACGTCTCGACTGATGTTCGGTGAGCTCGACTATGACCACTTCCTCGCCGAGGTCAGCCAGACCGTCGCGGTGGATGTCGCCGCCGCCGGGGGGGCCCTGGCTCGGCTGGTCGGAGACGAAGCCCTCCGCGCGTCGCTCGGCGCCGCAGCCCGCAAGCGGGCGCTCGACCTCTTCGCATGGCCACGCGTGATCGCGGCCTACGAGGCCCTCTGGCGCGATCAGGAGACGCAGCGTCAGGATTACGCCCGAGTTCGCGCCCGGGACGGCGACGATCGCGATGTGCCGGCCCATTACCCGCCGCCCGAGCGGTCGTTCGCCGGCTACCCGACTCGCTGGCTCGACGCCCACGGTCCCACCCAGCTCGCCCTGACACCGGGGGCACCGATGGTGCTGGAAACGTTGCTGACCCTCCCGCTGACAAACCACGCTGCCGATCGCCGCGTCGCCGACGCGAGCCTGCTGCGACGCGCGCTCGAGCGGGCCGATCCTTCTTGCTTCGTCGCCGACCTGGACATCCTCTTCCGCGACGCCGGCATCGACCATGACAAGGCCCGCGCGACGATCGCCTGGATGTTGAAATATGACCTGATCCGGATCATCACGATCGCCGCGGTGCAGGCCGGTCAAGGTCCCAAGGGATGTGTGGGAAGTCCCGAAGGGACAGTCGCGTAATGATGGGTTCTCGGGCTCATGCCCCGAGCGATACGATTCCGCCCTCATTCGGGGCCAAGACAACCTCTCACACAGCCTCTCAGAGAAACCTCTTGATCGAAGGACGAGGTCGGTCGGCGATCCAGGACGATCGTGCACGCCATCCACCGCTGAGCAGGGAATCCAGGGTGGCAGCGTCGATGGTCGGACCTTGCGGCGTGTGGCTCGCTCGAGAGGTCTTTCCCATTTCCACTCCGGGCAAGTCCGATTGCATCCGGACCACCAGGTTCATCGATGAGGTCGTCGGATCCAGGGCCATACTCCCGTCGATCAGCGCGAGATCCACGGACGCGAGAACCGAACCCGGGGCCGACGGGACTGAGACCCCTCCGACATCAAGCCCAACGTCGTCTGGGAGGAGCAGACCGAGTCCGGTGCTCTTCATCCCAGAGTTTAGCGACGCGGAGTCCATGCCATACGCCGAGCCGAGCTGCGCCAGGCTGTAAGCGACCATTCCCTCGGAAGAATCCAACGTCAGGCTGTCGGCTGTCCCATTACCGCTGATCGTCAGCATATCGACGATCAGGGACGCGTCGAGCTGGGCATTGCCGCTCTCCGACAACTGGGCGGCCGGAGCGTAGACCGTCCCACTCATCCCGGAGGCATTGCCGCTCAGGGTGAGGGCCTTGGTATTGTCCTTGGGCTGGAGGATCACGATCCCCGCGTAGGTCCCGCTGGTCGCCGGGCTCAGGCTGTAGGTACCATTGCCGCTGAGGCTGATGCTGCCATACGTTCCACCCTTGCTGGGGTAACTGCTGCCGGCATTGACGATCATCACGCCCGAGCCGGTGATGCTACCGTTGCCCGAGACGGTGAGCCCGCCGCCTTCGATGATGTAGATTCCGCTGGCCAGGGTCAGAGCGGCGTTGCCCGAGACAGCGATCCCGCTGTAGATGCCGGGTTGGATCGTCGCCTTCACGTTCCCTGAGAGGCTTTCGGCACCATGGTTGGTCAGGCCCGACGTGCTGGGCAGCGACAGCCCGGAGAGCGGGTCGGCCACGGACTTGGCCCCGGTCGTAGGCGCAGGGTTGAACTTGGCGTTGCCGCTCTTCTGGACCTTCCCCACGACCTGGATGCTGGAGGCCGTGACCGACGCGTTGCCGCTGGCGGAAACGGCCGTGGTCGCGTTCGAGTCGACCGCGATGAGACCTGAGACATCGATGGTCGCGTTGCCAGACAGCGAGAGGGCACCGCCGGCCGTCGGGTCCAGGATGATGATCGACTGAGTGGTGGCCACCTGGGCGGTGGCCTGGGCGGTGAGGCCGTCGCTGCCGGTGAGCGTCAGGGTGATCGTGTAAGTGCCGGCCATCGTGTAGGTATGCGAGCCGCTCACCTGTCCCGGCGTCGAGCCGTGGGGCTCGGTGACCGTGCCGGTCGAGGTCGTCGAGTCTCCCCAGTTCCAGACCGCGGTGTGGGTCACATCCGGATCGGGGTCAGTGAAGGTGTCGGAAACCGAGAATGCCACGCCGCTGTTCACCGTCGAAGGCGCCGAGATGGTACCCAAGCTGGGCGCGACGGCCTGGACGCTGAATGTCTGGCTGGTCGAGCCGGAGAGATCGTTGCTGTCGACGGCCGTCATCGCGACGGTATAACTGCCCGCGACGACGGGCGTAAACGTGAAGCCGGGATTGGCGGTCGTGCTGGTGCCGGTGAAAAGGACCTTGGCCGGTCCGGTTACGGTCCAGTCGAACGTGAAGCCCGCGGCGGTGTCAACGGTGCTCGGGTCGGTGGCCGATCCGGTCAGGGTGATGGCGGTGCCGGGGAGACTGCTCGCCGGGAGGCCGCTGAACGACGCGGTCGGCGGCACGTTGTTCACAACGATCGTCTGCGGAGACGCGGCGCCGATCGAGCCGCTGGCGTCTGTGGTGGAGAGCTCGACCGTATAGGTACCGCCGACCTCCGGCGTGAAATCGAGGTTGGGGCCGTTGGTCGCTGGGTTGCCCGGAAGCGTGATCGGGGAGCCGTTCAACAGAACGCTCCAGGCATACGTATAGCCGAGAGCCGTCTCGACCTGGCTGAAGTCGGTGACACTGCTGCCCAGCGTCACGGACGAACCCGAGTTCAGGGAGGCCGGGGCGTCCTCGATCTCCGGCGCGGGTGCGACCGGAGCCACGGTCGTCGAGAACGATTCGGAGCCGGAGAGACCGTAGATGTCGACCACGGTGACGGTCACTTCGTAATTGCCGGGCAGTTCGTAGGCGTGAGCCTGAAGTCCCAGCGAACCCTGGGACGAGATCTGGAACGTCGTCGCGGGGCTGCCGTCGCCCCAGTCTACCGTGACAAACCCGGGATTATTGTCGAGGCCGGGGCCCGTCACGCTGCCGAGATTGTACGCGGTGATCGTCGCCTGTTGCGGAGGCTGCATCGTTGGCGAGGTCGATGGCGTGAGCACCGGAGCGGTATCCGTGGCGGTGATCACCTGAGTCGCCGTGGACGAGACCCCCTCGGCGTCCGTGGCCGTCAACTCCACGGTATAGCTGCCGACGGAACCGAGCGTGAGGTTCAGCGCCGGGCCGTTGAACGGTCCGTACGTCGCCCCGTCGAACAGGACGGTCCATACCTCCGCGAACCCGGCGCTCTGGAGCACGGCGCTGGGGTTGTTGACGACGCTGCCGAGAGCCACGGTCGTTCCCTCGCTGACGCTGCCGGCGGGCAGGCCCGTGATCGTCACCGACGGAGGGACCGCAGCAACCTCGACCGTCTCGGTAGCAGCAACGCTGGTGAATCCGTGATAGTCCGTGACGGAGAGCGACACGACGAAGGTCCCCGCCTGGCCCGGCGTGAAGCTGAAGCTCGTGTCGTTGATCGTTGGGGTCGTGGGGGCGACGTAGGTGTAGGCGCCGAGCATCACACTCCACGAGTAATAGAAGCCCTTGGCCGAGGTGACCGTGCTCGGACTGCTCGCGGCGCCCGAGAAGGAGACGGACGTGCCTTCTGTCGTCGTCCCTCCCTGCGGTCCGCCCGAGATCGTCGCGTTCGGGGCGACGCCAATCGAGATGATCTGCTGGGATACCGACGCAACGACCTGGTTGTTGGCATCGAACAGATCGAGCGTGACGGTGTAAGTCCCGATGTCGTCCGGCGTGTAGGTCACGGTCGGACCCGACTCGGTAAAGGGCGACTGGGAGCCGTCGTCGGCCGTGACCGTCCACGATTCCGTGAGGTTGTCTCCCGGCGTCGGGTTGTTGACGACGCTGGCCAGGGAGAACGAATACCCTTCGGCCACGAACTCGTTCGACGGTACTCCGACGATCTGCACCGAGGGGGCGACGTAGGGGACGATGACTGTGAGCGTCGACACCGAGACATCCCCGTTCGTATCGGTCGCGGTCAGTGTTACGTCGTAATCGCCGGCGGCTGTGGGGGTGAAGGTGTAGGAGGAGTCGGAGCCCGGCGCCGGGGGCGTCGTCGAACCCGGGGCGGACACGTCCCAGGAGTAGGATGCGACGGGATACGTGCCGGTCGCCGTCGCGGTCAACGTGATCGGTGTGCCGGACGTCCCTGTGAGCTCGCTGGCGCCCGTCCCGATCTGGGTCGTGAAGGGGGTAATCGTCCCGACGGTCTCGGCGAGTGTCGCCTGGTTGACGCCGCCGAATCCGTCGGTGATCGTCAGCGTGATGGTATAATCGCCCGCGGCCCGCGGCGTGAACTGGAACGCCGTCGTCCCCGTGCCGTCGTTGACCGCGGCCGTCCCGAGGCCGTCGTCGATCACCTGGCCGTTGCTGCTGACCACGTGCCAGTCATACGTGTAGGCCATGCCCGGGTTCGATGCCACGAAGCTGCCGTCCAGCCCGACCGGGCTCCCGACCTGGAGTGGCGGGTCGGCGATCGCGATGTCGTACGGCAGCACGTCGACTGTGTCGGCACCCGAGCCGGAGCTGACCGAGTCGCCCGGTACGACCTCGATCAGATCGCTCGCTGAGCTACCGATGAGCGTGTCCTGTCCGGAGCCGCCGATGAGCGTGTCGCCGTCCGCGGCCGGCGTGGGGTCGGACGACGAGGTGGCGAAGCTATACATGAACAGTTCATAGTCACCGATATCCGAATTATGAACGATGCCGAGCGAGTCGGTGACGGAGAACGTGCTGACCTTCACATAATAAGTGCCCGTGTACGGCATGATGAGGTCGTAGATGACGGCGTCGGCGTCCTGGAAGCCGTCGTCGTTGAACGCGCCCGAGGGGCTGCCGTAGTACGGGACCACGGTGCTGCCGTCGGCTTGGTAGATCGTCAGCTCGGAATCGATCGCGATCCCATCGTCGCGGGTGAGCGACTGCGACAGGACCTGGAAGTTGAGCAGCTCGCCCGCGGTCGCGGTGATGGCATAGTAGTCGGAATTGCTCTGCCCGTCGGCCCCGAGCTGGATCGAGCCGACGACGTCGGCGGCCGTGACGTTGAAGACATCACCGGTCCCCTGGCCGATCAGGAGCGTGTTCGGGACGCTCAGCGGTGCCAGGGTCACGGGTTGGGCCGTCGCGACCGAGGTGTTGGGATCGCCGGGTAGCTCGTTGGTCGTCGTGCCCGAGTCGGCGAAGGCCATCGCGATGTCCTCGCGCTCGCCGAAGAACGTGACGTTGGCGGCGTCGAAAAGCGAGGTGCCCACCGAGGCCGGCGACCCCATGACGTGATACCGCGTGTCGACCGCATCGTCCGGGCCGGGGTAGGCCGGGTTGAAGCCGTCGAGGTACGGGTTGTCGGCCAGGTTCGCGTAGATACCGGCGCCGATCGGGCCGAACGCGTCACCGTGGACGAGGCCGGAGAGGTGCCCGAGCTCGTGGCCGGCGATCGTCGCCGACATGTTGATCACATCCGTCAAGGTGTCGGGCGGCTGGTCGATTCCGCCGAGGAACTGGCTGATGTCGACCGTGGCCGAGCCTCCGAGGTCGAGGTTCCGCCAGTCGAGCTCGGTCGCCTCGCCGGCCAGGAGGCTGCCGCCCGGGACGTTGAAAAACAGGGTCTCGTAAGGCCCGCTGATCGGCTGTGTCTGGGTGAAGGTGAAATTGAATGCCGAATAGATCGCGCCCACGCGGGCCTGGATCGCGTCCCGGGTGGTCTGTTCCGAGTAGTCGACCGGGCCGGACAGGAAATCGAGATAAACGACCTGTGTCTGATCACCTTCGATCAGGCTGGCGCCGCCGCGGGCGTTGAGGTAGTCGGCTCCGTCGTTGCCGATCAGGGTGTCATCCCGACCGTTGCCCAGGATCGTGTCGGGGTAGGACGTGCCGACGACCTTGTTGATGCTCTGCGGATTGGTCAGGGTCAGGGTCAACAGACCCGGGCTCACGACCTGCGGCCCGACGGCCTCGAGATCGAGATTGATCCCCGCGTTGAAGAGTGAGAAGTCGAGCGTATTGTTCGTGGTCGACCCATCGTTGACCGTGACATTCCCCTGCGTCAGCGAGCCGAAGACGTACGTGTCGTTGCCGCCGCCGCCGACGAGCGAGTCGGTTCCCGAGCCCGCATACAACGTATCGTCCCCCGACCCCGCCAGGATCGTGTCGTCGCCCGTCCCGGCGACCAGGACCAGCGGCAGGGTGTCCTGATGGGCGTCGAGCACGATCTTGCCGTCGCCCAGCCCGACGACGACGTTGCTGATGCCACTGGTCGTGTCGGTCCCGTAACCCGGCATGGTGAGTGAGGTGTTGGTCAGGGTCACCGTGGTCGGAGTCGTGGTGTTGCCGACCGGGTCGGTCTCGATCAGCCAGTCATTTGGCCCGCCGGAGATGATATCCGCGCCGCCGCCACCGCTGATCGTGTTGAAGCCGGTCCCGCCCATGATCGAGTCATCGCCGGGCCCTCCGAAGATGATGTCGCTGCCGCCACCGCCCGTGATCGTGTCGTTGCCTGTGCCACCGACGATCGAGTCGCTTCCCGTCGGCCCGCCATAGATGATGTCATTGCCGCCGCCGCCGTGGATCGTGGAGTTCCCGGTTCCGCCGACGATCGAGTCGTTTCCGGAGGTGCCGCCGTAGATGATGTCGTTGCCGCCGCCGCCCTGGATCGTGGTGTTTCCCGTCCCGCCGACGATCGAGTCGTCGCCGGTGGTGCCGCCGTAGATGATGTCGTTGCCGCCACCGCCGTGGATCGTGTTGTTCCCGGTTCCACCGACGATCGAGTCGTTTCCGGAGGTGCCGCCGTAGATGATGTCGTTGCCACCCCCGCCGTGGATCGTGTTGTTCCCGGTGCCGCCGACGATCGAGTCGTTGCCGCTTGTCCCGCCGTAGATGATGTCGTTGCCGCCGCCGCCCTGGATCGTCGTATTGCCCGTCCCGCCGACGATCGAGTCGTCGCCGGAGGTGCCGCCGTAGATGATGTCGTTGCCACCCCCGCCGTGGATCGTGTTGTTGCCGGTTCCGCCGACGATCGAGTCGTTTCCGGAGGTGCCGCCGTAGATGATGTCGTTGCCGCCACCGCCGTGGATCGTGTTGTTGCCGGTTCCGCCGACGATCGAGTCATTTCCGGAGGTGCCGCCGTAGATGATGTCGTTGCCGCCACCGCCGTGGATCGTGTTGTTGCCGGTTCCGCCGACGATCGAGTCGTTGCCGCTTGTCCCGCCGTAGATGATGTCGTTGCCACCGCCACCGGTGATCGTCGAATTTCCGGTGCCGCCGACGATCGAGTCATCTCCG
Organism: uncultured Planctomycetota bacterium; assembly: GCA_963845755.1. GTDB lineage: Bacteria > Planctomycetota > Planctomycetia > Isosphaerales > Isosphaeraceae > CAWJTV01. The sequence goes on along the minus strand of CAWJTV010000024.1, from coordinate 29,657 downwards.
GTCGTGCCGCCGTAGATGATGTCGTTGCCACCGCCTCCGGTGATCGTCGAGTTCCCGGTGCCGCCGATGATCGAGTCGTCGCCGGTGGTGCCGCCGTAGATGATGTCGTTGCCACCCCCGCCGTGGATCGTGGAGTTCCCGGTTCCACCGACGATCGAGTCGTTTCCGGAGGTGCCGCCGTAGATGATGTCGTTGCCACCCCCGCCGTGGATCGTGTTGTTCCCGGTGCCGCCGACGATCGAGTCATTTCCGGAGGTGCCGCCGTAGATGATGTCGTTGCCGCCGCCTCCGGTGATCGTGGAGTTCCCGGTGCCGCCGACGATCGAATCGTCGCCGGAGGTGCCGCCGTAGATGATGTCGTTGCCGCCGCCTCCGGTGATCGTGCCATTCCCGGTCCCGCCGACGATCGAGTCGTCGCCAGAGGTTCCGCCGTAGATGATGTCGTTGCCGCCTCCGCCGTGGATCGTGGAGTTCCCGGTCCCGCCGACGATGGAGTCATTGCCGGAGGTCCCGCCATAGATGATGTCGTTGCCGCCACCGCCGTGGATCGTGTTGTTGCCGGTGCCGCCGACGATCGAGTCATTTCCGGAGGTGCCGCCATAGATGATGTCGTTGCCGCCTCCTCCGTGGAGCGTCGAATTGCCGGTGCCGCCGACGATCGAGTCATTTCCGGAGGTCCCACCATAGATGATGTCGTTGCCGGAGCCGCCGATGAGCGAGCTGTTGACGCCGTTGGCGGCTGTGAGGGTGTCATCCCCGGGGCCGGCGATCACGTTCTGGAATGTGCCTTGAAGAACCACGATATCCCCGTCGCTGTCAACGGTCTGGATCGCCTGGTCGCTGAGGTTGAGGGTGATGTTCTGGGGCGTCTGGCTGAGATCGATGGTGTTGATGCCCGTTGACGCCACGAGCATGGGATCATGGCCCAGGATGAGCACGAAGTCGGTGTTGCCCGTGGTTCCTTCGAGGAAGTCGTCCCCCATGACGCTGACGAGCGTGTCGTCGCCGGCCCCGCCGATCAGCGTGTTCGTCCCGCCAGTGCTGCCGATGAACTCGACCGGGGTCGTCAGCGTGGGTGCGGCCTCGACGACGTTGGTCGCGCCGCGCGCGTAATAGATGACCGCATTGCCGGGTGCGAACGGATTGGACGTCGTGCCGTCCGCAGTCATGGTGACCAGCCCGGCGCCGGCCGGATTGAAGCTGACGGTATTATTCGGGGCCGACGGGCCGATCACCACCTGGTCGCTCGCCTGGCCGGTGGCGCCATCCTGGTCGGTGACCACCACCAACGCGGTGAAAACTCCGCCGTTGACCGACGTGAACGTGAGGGTCTGGCCGGTCCCCGTCGCGTACGTCGAACCGTTGGCGCTGAGGGTCCACTGGTAGGTGAGCTGGTTGAGCGGACCCGGCTCGGTCGCGTTGGCGATCAGCGAGACGAGCGATCCGGTGGTCGAGTTCGGCAGGCTCTCGATCTGCACCACCGGCGACACGTCGACCACGGTGACGCTCGTGTTCGCGGCGCCGGTGAGGCCGTTGCTGTTGACGACTGTCAGGCTGATCGGATACGGGCCGGAGAGCGTGTCGTTGGGGGTGTTCAGGTACTGATGCGTACTTGAGAACGACAGGTCGCCGGGGGGCAGGAACAGGGTGGTCGTGGCCGGTGTGTCGCCCCACTCGATCGTCAACGTGTGAGAGACGAGCGGGTTGGGATCGACGACCGTTCCCGAGAGGGTGACCGTGCCATTGACGTTGACCGTGGTCGGACTGAGGTTCAGACCGGCGATCGTCGGCGACTGCTGGGAGACCGTCAGCGTGGCGGAGGTCGATCCGCTCAGGCCGCCGACGTCGAAGGTGGGCGTGGGCGTGAGCGGCCCGATCGGCGAGGGCTGAGGCGATGCGGCCGGGTTCGAGGCGTCGGTCACGGTCGCGGTGATCGTCGCGGTCGTCGCGCCGCCCGGAAGCGGCGAGGCGTAGTCGTGCGAGGCCGAAAATGTCGTGCTCCCCGCGGGCAAATTCAGGGTTGTGGTGCCCGAACCGTCACCCCAGTCGAGGACGACGGTCTCGAGGTCGGGGGTCGGGTCGTCGATCGTGCCGCTCAGGTTGAGCGTCGAGCCGACCGCGAGCGAGGGCGGCAGCGGATTGAAGGCGATCGCCGGCGGCAGCTTGTCGATGGTCAGGATGTCAACGGTACTCTCGATACCGCCGTGGCCGTCATTGACGATCAAGGTGACGACATAGGTTCCGTCGTAGTCGTAGGAATGCGTGATCGTCGGGGTCGCCGTGGTGATGGGAGTCGTCCCATCGTTGAAATCCCAGGTGTACGTCAGGGGGTCGCCATCGGGGCTGTACGAGCCGGAACCGTCGAAGGTGATGGTCTGATCTTCGTTGAACGTCGTCGCGGGCGTGCCCGCCGGACTCGGCCGCGCGACGAGCTCGGCGATCGGCGGATTGTCCTCGGCGTCGTCGAGCGAGAACTCCGACGTATTGCCCGGGTCCGTCGCCGTCGCCGTGACGATCGCGTTGGGCGGGAGGGTCGGGCTCAGGAAGGTGAACGAGGCGTTGCCGTCGATCGTCGTGTTGACGGTCACGCTGCCAATGTAGGTCTGGCCCAGACCATAACCGTTGGTCGCTTCGACGGTGTCGGTGTAGAAGTCGATGAAGACCGGGGTGTTGGGCGTCGTGTTGATATTGCCGGCGATGGTCGTCCCGGTCCCGGGGGTATAGCTCACGATGGTGAGGACCGGGTAATTCTCGTCGTCGTTGGGACCGGTCCCGGCGCCTCCGAGCACGTTCGTCGAGGGCACGCCGCTAGTGCCCAGCTCGATGCTGAGGACCCCATTGCCCGTGAACGAATTGCCCCGGATGGGATTGCCCGTGGTGCCATTGCCGACGACCTGGACGCCGTCATTCGTGTTGTCGGCGATCGTGTTACCGGCGCCGGCCGTGGTTGCGCCGATGCTGTTACCAGAGGCGCCCGAGTCGATCTCGACCCCGTCGCCGGTGTTGCCCAGCGCGGCCGTCCCGGTGTGGTCGGTGCCGATGAGGTTGCCCGCCACAAGGTTGCCGGTCGCGCCGGAGCCGGCGATCTCCACGCCGTCGTTCGTATTGCCCGAAATCAGATTGCCGGCGCCGGCGGCCGTGCCACCGATCGTGTTGTCCAGGGCGCCAACGCCGAGAACGACGCCATCGCCGCCGTTGCCGAGTGCGGTTGTGCCGATCGCGTCGGTGCCGATGTAATTGCCCTCGACAACGTTGCCGGATGATGTAGAGCCCGCGACCTTGATAACTCCGATGTAGAGGCCAGCATCGGTGTTCGCCGAGATGATATTCCGAGCCGCGGCGGTCGTGCCGCCGATCGTGTTATCGGTCGATCCGTCTCCGACAAACACGCCACCGGCGGGTTGAACACCCGAGTCCGTCAGGCGGCTCTCGCCGGTGATGTCGGTGCCGATATCGTTGCCCTCGACCACATCATTCGAGCAGTCGTACAGACCGACATTCCCGCCAAAATTGTTTCCCGAGATCAGGTTCGCCGCGCCGGCCGCTGTGCCGCCGATCGTGACCATGCTGACCTGAGCGAGTATGACGCCTCCATTGAAATTCGACAACGCGTGCTCGCCGGTCGCATCGGCGCCGATGATGTTGCCTTCGATGGCGACGGCCGTGGCCACAATCTGGCTGGAACCGCCGGTGAAATCAAAAATACCGCCGACGTCATTGCCCGAAATGACGTTGCCCAATCCCGAGCCCGGCGTCGGCGTGAGTCCACCGATTGTATACGACCCGAATTGGTACAGTAGGCCGTAGTAGGTGGTGGTGGAGAGGGCGATGGTCCCGGTGATGTCGGTGCCGATGAAGTTGCTCTGAACCACGGTCCCGCTCGAGTGATTCAGGGCGACGTTGGCGCTGTTGACGATGCCGAGGCCGTTGCCGGCGATCACGTTGCCGCCGCCCGGCTCGCCCACGATGGTGTCGGGCGAGTAGTCGACACTGACGCCCAACCCACCGTAATTGTACACGTTTCCGGTGTTTCCGAGAGCGACCGACCCCGTGACATTGGTGCCGATCAGGTTGCCGGCCACCAGGTTGGACGGCCCCGCATCCAACATCGACACGCCCGCAAAGGTGTTGCCCGAGATCAGGTTCCCCGCGCCCGTGCCCGGGGTCGCGGTGAGCCCGCCGATGGTGTTGCCCGAGGCGCCATCGTAGAGGAAGACGCCACCGGCGGATGGGGCTCGCTCGGAGTCGTTGCCCAGCGCGACCTTCCCGGTCACATCGGTGCCGATGTCGTCGCCCTCGACGAGGTTGTCGTTCGCGTCGTCGATCACGACGCCGGTACGGACGTTGGCGGAGATGATGTTGCGAGCCGCGGCCGTGGTGCCACCGATCGTGTTGCCCGAGGCACTCGTGCCGATCCCCACGCCGTTGATGCCGTTGGCCAGCGCGGCCGTGCCCGTGTAATCGGTGCCTATGAAGTTGCCCGCGACCAGGTTGCCAGTCGCGCCCGAGCCGTCGATCTCGATGCCGTCAATGGTGTTGCCCGAGATGACGTTGCCGGCGCCGGCGACCGTGCCGCCAATGGTATTGCCCGAGGCGCCGGCACCGAGCTCGACGCCGTCGCTGGCGTTTCCCAGCGCGGCCGTGCCCGTTTTGTCGGTGCCGATATAGTTGCCCTCGACGACGCTGCCGGATGTTGTCGAGCTCGGGTCCAGGTCGACGCCGATGTAGACGCCTGGAACGCCGCCTTCTCCTTCGCCGTTACCGGAGATAATATTCCGAGCCGCGGCGGTTGTGCCGCCAATCGTGTCATCGGTCGATCCGTCGGCGAGGACCACACCACCGGCCTGCTGAACACTCGCGCCAATCAGTTGGGTCTCGCCAGTGATGTCGGTGCCGATGAGGTTGCCCTGGACGGCACAGTCCGAGGAGTCCCCGAGAAAGACGTTCCCACGATTATTGATTCCGTTTCCCGAGATCAGGTTGCCGGCGCCCGCCGCCGTGCCGCCGATCGTGACCAGGCTGACTGATGTGAGAGCGATGCCCCCAACAACACTCGGCATTGCGTTCTCGCCGGTGGCATCGGCGCCGATGATGTTGCCTTCGATGGCGATAGGCGTGTCTTCGATCTGGCTGAGACCACCGGTGAAGTTAGCGATGCCGACGTTGCCATTGCCCGAGATGACGTTGCCCAATCCCGTGCCCGGCGTCGGCGTGAGTCCACCGATTGTATACGACCCGTATTGGAACACGATGCCAAAGTAGGTCGTGGTGGATAGCGCGATCGTCCCGGTGATGTCGGTGCCGATGAAGTTGCTCTGGATCACCGTCCCGCTCGACTGCTGCAGTGCAACGTTAGCGCTGTTGACGATGCCGAGGCCGTTGCCGGCGATCACGTTGCGCCCGCCCAGCTCACCCACGATGGTGTCAGGCGAGTAGTAGACCGCGACGCCAAACCCACCGAAGTTGTACGAACGACTGGTGTTTCCGAGAGCAACGGAACCCGTGACATTGGTGCCGATCAGGTTGCCGGCCACCAGGTTGTTCGGCCCCGCATGATTCATCGTCACGCCCGCCAAGAAGTTGCCCGAGATCAGGTTCCCCGCGCCGGTGCCCGGGGTCGCGGTGAGTCCGCCGATGGTGTTGCCGGCCGCGCCCGTGTTGAGGAACACACCACCGTAGGTGTAGAATCCGGCTGCCGAGGCGTTGCCCAGTGCGACCGTCCCGGTCATATCGGTTCCGATGTAGTCGCCCTCGACGAGGTTGTCGTTCGCGCCGACGATCTGCACGCCGGCCAGGACGTTGGCGGAGATGATGTTGCGGGCGGCGGCCGTGGTGCCGCCGATGATGTTCCCCGAGGCACTCGTGTCGATCGATACGCCGTCGCCGCCGTTGCCCAGCGCGGCCGTGCCCGTCTTATCGGTGCCGATGAAATTGCCCGCGACCAGGTTGCCCGTCGCCGTCGAGCCGCTGATCGAGACGCCAGCCGAGGCGTTTGCCGCGATCACGTTCCCGGCGCCGGAGGCGGTGCCGCCGATCGTGTTGCCCGAGGCGCCGTTGTCGATGAACACGCCGTTGTTGCTGTTGCCGAGCGCGGATGTGCCCGTGATGTCGGTGCCGATGTAGTTGCCCTCGACAACATTGCCGGATTCCGTCGGCGAGCCCGGGGCTTGATCGGGACCAATGTAGATACCATTACTGGCGTTGCCGGAGATAATATTTCGCTCCGCGGCCGTCGTGCCGCCGATCGTGTTATCGGTCGATCCGACTGCGAGGACCACACCGCGTGCGTTTAGAAGACCCGACCCCGTCAGGCGGCTCTCGCCGGTGATGTCGGTGCCGATCAGGTTGCCCTCGACCACATTATTCGAGGCGTCATACGAGTAGACATTTTCAAAATTGTTTCCCGAGATCAGGTTCCCGGCGCCTGCCGCCGTGCCACCGATCGTGACCAGGCTGACCTGGCTGAGGTAGATGCCTGCATTGACATTCGGCACGGCCTGCTCGCCGGTGGGATCGGCACCGATGATGTTGCCTTCGATGACGGTCGTGGAACCCACCGTATCGTTGATAACGAAAATGCCAGCGACGCCATTGCCCGAGATGACGTTACCCAATCCCGTGCCCGGTGTGGGTGTGAGTCCACCGACAGTGTACGACCCGAACTCGAGGTAGACGCCGTAGTAGGTGCTGGTGGAGAGGGCGACGGTCCCTGTGATGTCGGTGCCGATGATGTTGCTCTGGACCACGCTCCCGTTCGATTCAAGCAGGCTGACGTTGGCGCCGTTGACCACACCGAGGCCGTTGCCGGCGATCACGTTGCCGCCGCCCGGCTCACCCACGATGTTGTCGGGCGAGTAGTCGACGGCGACGCCAAACGCGCCGCCAAGGCTCCCGTAAGCGTTGTCGTTTCCGAGAGCAACCGACCCCGTGACATTGGTGCCGATCAGGTTGCCGGCGACCAGATTGTTCGGCCCGGCAGAATCCATCGACACGCCGTTGTAGGTGTTTCCCGAGATCAGGTTCCCCGCGCCGGTGCCCGGGGTCGCGGTGAGTCCGCCGATGGTGTTGCCCGAGGCGCCATCATTGAGTAAGACACCACCGGCGAATTCGGCCGCCGGGGAGTTGTTGCCCAGCGCGACCATCCCGGTCACGTCGGTTCCGATGAAGTCCCCCTCGACGAGGTTGTCGTTCGCGTCGTTGATACCCACGCCGGATTCGAGGTTGGCGGAGATGATGTTGCGGGCGGCGGCCGTGGTGCCGCCGATGATGTTGCCCGAGGCACTGGTGTCGATCTCCACGCCGTCGGCGCCGTTACCCAGCGCGGCCGTGCCGGTGACGTCGGTGCCGATGAAGTTGCCTGCGACCAGGTTGCCGGTCTCGCCGGAGCCGGTGATCTCGACACCGATGTCGGTGTTGCCGGAGATCAGGTTGCCGGCGCCGGTCCCCGGGGTCGTCAGGCCGCCGATCGTGTTGCCCGAGGCGCCGGTGTCGATCTGGACGCCGTTGGCCCCGTTGGCGATCGCGGCGGTCCCGGCGGGATTGGTGCCGATGAAGTTGCCGGCGACCTCATTGCCGGATGTCCCCACGCCGCCGATCTCGACACCGTTTTCGGTGTTGCCCGAGATGAGGTTGCCGGCGCCGGCCGTGGTGCCCCCGATGGTATCGGAGGACGAGTTGACAAGGATCCCATCGATGCCGTTGCCCAGGGCGGCGGTCCCGGCGGCATTCGTGCCGATGTAGTTGCCCTGGACCAGGACCGACTGGCTGCCCGGGTCGAGATGGATGCCATCATTCGTATTGCCCGAGATGACGTTGCGCGCCCCCGCCGCCGTCCCGCCGATCGTATCTGAGTCCGAGAACTCAGAGATCCCCTGATCGCCGTTGGGGATGGCGATGGTCCCCGCGGCGTTGGTGCCGATGAGGTTGCCCTGGATCAGCGTCGTGGCGCTGCCGGGGGCCTGGTAGATTCCCTCGTCCGCGTTCCCCGAGATGACGTTCCCCGCCCCGATGGCCGTCCCGCCGATCGTGTTGTTCAGGCCGTGATCATCGATCCCCTCCTGGCCGTCGGCGAGCGCGGCGGTCCCGGTGACATTGATACCGATGTAATTGCCCTGGATCAGGATCGATTCGACTCCTGCGAAGATATAGATCCCCTCGAAGTTGTTCCCCGAGAGGAGGTTCCCCGCCCCGGACGCGGTGCCGCCGATCGTATTGTCCGACGCTCCGACCAGCACGGCATCTTGATTGGGGATTGCGGCGGTCCCGGCGGCATCCGTGCCCATCCGGTTCCCCTCCAGCAGATTGCCGGCCGCGCCGTCGATCAGTTGGACGCCATCCGCGTTGCCCGAGATCACGTTACCGCTGCCGACGGTCGTGCCGCCGATCGTGTTGCCGGCGGGGCCCGCGACGATAAGGACCCCGTCTCCGGCATTGCCCAAGCCGGCGCCATCCTGGCCGAGGCCGATCCAATTGCCCGCGACCACGTTCGACCCCGTGCCGAAGAGGTCAACGCCATCATTGTCGTTGCCCGAGATGATGTTCCGCTCGCCCGAGTCGCCGGCGGCGCCATCCGTGCCGATCCGGTCGCCCGAACGCCCCCTTCGATGACGACCCCGCCGCCGATGACGGCCCCATAGGCGCTGTAGTTCCTCGTCGATGTCCCATCGGGCAACGAGGAATCCCCGCTGCTGGTGGTCCCGATCCAGTCGCCGGCGACGACGTTGTTCTCTGTGCCCGAGCCCTCGATCAGGACGCCCGCGAAGGCATTGCCCGAGATCAGATTGACATAAGATGTCGGCGAGGAGGCCGAGCCGCCGATCGTGTTGCCCGAGGCATCGGCGTCGATCTCCACGCCGGCGATGAGGTTGGGCAGCGCGACGGTTCCGGTGACGTCGGTGCCGATCAGGTTCCCCGCGACCACATTGTCGGTCGTTCCGGTGCCGTCAATCTCGACGCCGTCGCCAGTGTTTCCCGAGATGACGTTCCGGCTGCTGGCCGTGGCCCCACCGATCGTGTTCGAGGGAGCCCCGCTGATCAACACGCCGTCGCCGCCATTGGCCAGCGCCACGGTTCCGGTGACGTCGGTGCCGATCAGGTTCCCAGCGACCACGTTGCCAATCATGCCGGAGCCGTCAATCTCAACGCCGTCGCCCGTGTTGCCCGAGATGAGGTTCCCGGCACCGGTGCCGGGCATCGCCGTCAGGCCGCCGATCGTGTTGTCCGTGGCGCCGCTGTCGATCTCGACGCCTTCCTTGCCGTTGGCGATGGCGGCGGACCCGGTGGCGTTGGTGCCGATGAGATTACCGACCACCAGGTTGCCGGCAATGCCGGAGCCGACGCCGCTGATCTCGACGCCATCCTCCGTGTTGCCCGAGATCACGTTGCCGGCGCCGTTACCGACCCCGCCGATGGTATTGTCCGCCCCATCAGAGATAGTTACGCCGTCCCCGGCATTGGCGAAGGCGGCCGTACCAGCGGCGTTTGTGCCGATGTAGTTCCCTTCGACATCCGCACCGTTATTGGAAATAAGAGCGATACCGCCGCCATAGTTGCCCGAAATCACGTTCCGATCTTCGGCGCTCGATTCGCCGATGTAGATGGCTTCCGTATTGAGGATAAGTCTTATGCCCGGGTCGAGGCTGGGCCCGTCTCCGTTGCCCGTGATGGCGTTGCCCAGGATTACGTCGGCGCCGCTGGCCAACTCGATGTCGATGCCGAACCCGGTGTTGAATTCGATCAGATTGCCCGCGCCGGTGCCCGGCGCGGCCGTCGCGCCGCCGATCGTATTCGCGAACCCAGACCGGTTGAGTTCGATCCCAAACTCATTCGACAAATTGATGGTGCCGGTCGCGTCCGTGCCGACGAAGTTCCCTTCGATGAGGTTGTAGGCCGCATTCGAACCATTCGCCAAAATCCCCGGACCCTGATTGCCGCCGATGACGTTCCCGGTGCCGGCCGCTCTGCCCCCGACCGTGTTGTGGGAGCCATTGATGATGTTGATGCCGTCGCCTGCAAAACCGTTGCCGATCGCGATCGTGCCGGTCGTATCGGTCCCGATATAATTCCCCTCGACTACGTCGCCGACGCCTTCCATCTCGACACCGTTGCCCAGGTTCCCAGAAATCACGTTCCGGGCCGCGGGCGTACTCCCGCCGACGGTGTTGTCTGTAGGACTGCCGTCGTCGCTGCCGAGTAACACACCCCCGTTGGTGGCGCCGGCGGTCGCCTGGCCCGAGGCGTCCAGTCCGATCAGGTTCCCTTCGATGACGTTCTGAGTGGGCTGATCGGCGCTGAGGAGAGCGCTGATCGCGACCTGGTAACCGTCGTAGGCGTTTGTGGTGCCGTCGTTGCCGACAATCACGTTGCCCGCGCCCGACGCGGTCCCGCCGACCGTGTTGCCGGTCGAGCTGATCAAGACCCCGACCGGGTTGCCCAACGCGGCGTCTCCGGTCACGTCGGTGCCGATGTAGTCCCCTTCGACGACGTTATCGGACGCGAGGGAATCGATCTCGACGCCGGCGAAGTCACTCCCCGAGATGACGTTCCGGGCCGGCGCCGACGTACCGCCGACCGTGTTCCCGGAGGCGTCGTTGGCGATCTCCACGCCGTCGGCCGCGTTGGCGACGGCGACGGTGCCGGTGACGTCGGTACCGATCAGATTGCCCGCGATCACGTTCCCGGTCGAGCCGGAGTCGGTGATCTCGACGCCGTCGCCGGTGTCGCCCGAGATGAGGTTGCCCGCGCCGGTGCCGGGCGTGGCCGTGAGGCCGCCGATGGAGTTATTCGACGCGCCCGACTCGATCATCACGCCGTCACCGTTGGCGATGGCGGCGCCGCCGACGGTGTTGGTGCCGATGAAGTTGCCCTCCACCAGGTTGCCCGTGGCGGCGCTGCTCTCGATGAGGATGCCATCGTTGGGATTGCCCGAGATCACGTTGCCCGCGCCGGTGGCCGTGCCCCCGATCGTATTGCTGGCCGACACGATCCCGACGCCAATCCCGTTGCCCAGCGAACCGGTGCCGGCGGCGTCCGTGCCAACCAGGTTTCCCTCGACCAGATTGCCGCTCGCCGTTGCGAGGCTGAAGACCAGCCCATAGCCGGTGTTTCCCGAGATGAGATTGCCGTACCCGGCGGAGGTACCGCCGATCGTGTTTCCGGTTGATTCGATGATGATGCCATCGTTCTTGTTGGCCAGCGCGGCGGTCCCGGCGGCATTGGTGCCAATCACGTTCCCGGCCAGCAGATTGTCGCCCGCGGCGCTCCCTTCGAGATAGATGCCATCCAGGGTGTTCCCCGAGAGGACGTTGCCGGCGCCCGAAAGCGTGCTGCCGCCGATCGTGTTGCCCGAGGCGCCGGAGTCGATCACCACGCCGAAGTCATCGGGGATCGCGGCGGTGCCTGCGGCGTTGGTGCCGATCAGATTGCCGGCCACGAGGTTGCTGGACGTCCCCGTGCCGTTGATCTCGACGCCGTATTCGGTGTTGCCGGAAATCACATTGCCGGCCCCCGCAGCCGTCCCGCCAACGGTCGTACCCGTGGAACCCGTCTCGATCAACACGCCATCGTAGCTGTTGGCAAATGCGGCGGTGCCGGCGGCATTGGTGCCGATCAGGTTCCCCTGGATGAGGGTGTTCGTACTGTCCGCGACTCCGATTCCGTCGCCATTGTTGCCCGAGATGAGGTTCCCGTCCCCGGCGCCCGTGCCGCCGACCTGTGCGTCGATGTCGCCCGAGAGGGACACACCCGTTTCGGGGATGCTCGGGTTGGTCGCGTTGTCGATGATGGCGTTGCCCAGGATCAAGTCGCCGGCGGCATCGTTGCCGATCGCGATGCCGGAGTGCCCGCTGTATGCGATGATGTTGCCCGTGCCCGTGCCGGGCACGGAGGTCGCGCCGCCGATCGTGTTGCCCCCGCCTGTATCATCGAAAAAGATATCATTGGAGTTCGAGATCCTGACGGTGCCCGTATAGTCCGTGCCGATGAAGTTGCCTTCGATGAGGTTGTCGGCCGCACCCGAGTCGAGAATGTAAACGCCATTCCCCGCATTGCCGGAGATGACATTGCCGGCCCCGGCGACGCTGCCGCCGATCGTGTCATCGGTGCCATTCTCGTCCGTGACACCACTACCAGGAGTCCCATTGCCAATCCCGGCAGTACCGGCGATGTTGGTGCCGATATAGTTGCCTTCGACGGCGTCGTCCGAGTCGCCATTCAGTTGAACGCCACCGAGGTTTCCCGAGATCACGTTCCGCGCAGCAGCCGTGGTGCCGCCGATGGTGTTGCCCGTGGCACCGGTGTCGAGCCATACGCCGACGTTGACGGGTCCGGAAAACGCCAGGCCGTTGGCCCCCAGGCCGATGAGGTTCCCTTCGACGACGTTGTCGGTGCTGCCGTTATTCCTGATCAGGACCTGGGCACGGTCGTAAACGGGGACGGCGTCCGCGTTGCCGGCAATGACGTTGCCCGCTCCGGCCGCTGTGCCGCCGATCGTGTTGTCCGACGAGTGGATGTAGACGCCGATCGGATTGGCCAGCGCGACGTCGCCGGTCACGTCGGTGCCGATGTAGTCGCCCTCGACAACATTGCCGGTCGCACTGATATCGATCTCCACACCATAACCGGTGTTTCCCGAAATCACGTTTCGCGCCAGCGAGGTCGTGCCTCCAATCGTGTTGTCCGTGGCGCTATTGTCGATCTCGACGCCATTGGTGCCATTGGGCAGGGCGGCGGTTCCAGCAGCGGTGATGCCGATCAGATTGCCGGCCACGAGGTTGTCGGACGTTGGAGTGGCCTCGGTGGCTATCTCGACGCCGTCGCCGGTGTTGCCGGAGATGACGTTGCCCGCGCCGGCCACGGAACCGCCGATCGTGTTGCCAGGCGAGTAGACGCCCACGCCCAGGCCGTTGGCGATCGCGACGGTCCCCGTGATATCGGTGCCGATGTCGTTGCCGGCCACCAGGACGCCGGTCACGCCGGTGTCGCTTCCGATCACGACACCTACGAACCGGTTGCCCGCGATCACGTTGCCGGCGCCGGCGGTCGTGCCGCCGATCGTGTTGTCCGGAGCATCGGCCCCGACCCCGACTTGCTCGTTTCCCAGGGCGCCGGTGCCCGCGGCGTTGGTGCCGATGAGGTTGCCAATCAACAGGTTGCCGGTCGCGCTGGTGCCGGTGATCGTCACCCCAGCCCCGGCATTGCCCGCGATCACGTTGCCGGCACCGGTGCCGGGTGTCGTTGACAGGCCGCCGATCGTGTTGCCCGAGGCCGTGAGGTCGATCCCCTCGTAGTTGCCCAGCGCCACAGCACCGGTGATGTCGGTGCCGATGTAGTCGCCCTCGACCACGTTCGCACTGGAATCGATCTCCACGCCAGCGAAGGTATTTCCCGAAATCACATTTCGCGCCGATGAGGTCGTGCCGCCGATCGTGTTGCCGGTCGCCCCCGTCTCGATCTCGACGCCCACGCCGTCGGCGAGGGCCGACGTGCCGGCGAGGTTGGTACCGATTTCGTTGTCCTCGACCAGGTTACCGGTCGCGGCGGCGGTCTCGATCATCACGCCGAAGCCCGTGTTGGCGCTGATCAAGTTATTAACGCCAGCGGCCGTACCGCCGATGGTATTGCTGCCGGACGCGACGTCGATCCCGGCGTTATTGAAGTTCTCGATCGTCAATCCGACGATCTGGCTGCCACTGGACCCCGCCGCGAGCGCCAGCCCGTTGACTCCGGTACCCGCGCTCGTGCCATCGAGATCGATCACGGGAGTGCTGGAGAATCCCGTCTGGCTCGTGCCGTCGATCGTGACCGGCACGGCGATGCCCGGCAACGCCGACTGAACCGCGATCGTCCAGACCCCGGTGCCCGCGTTGTATCCCGGGTCCGTAGTGGGGATGTCAAAGTCGATCGTGTTTGGGCCCGGGCCTGAGCCGTTGGATTGGCCAATCTCACCCCGGAGCGAGCCGATGCCCGAATCGAACGTGTTGGTGACGACGAACGTCGCCATCAACCACCGCTGCTCAAGATCAAGGAATCCCGGCCGGAAGGGCGGGCGCCTCGGCCGGCCTCTGCCCCGCCTGCGGCGGCCCATTTCCCTGAGGTGCCAGCCCTGATGGCGTTCGCGGAAGCCCGACTCATCGAAGATCGACATGGTGAATCTCTTCGGCATCGAGGTAGAGCGCTCTCCCTGCGCACGTTCACAGAATTCGCGACGGCTCGCTTTCCTTGAGCTGTCCCCTCTCAGAAGCTATCCGCGAAGCCGTCTCGAAACCTGGACGGAAGCGTCAGAGCGGCCTCACTCCTGGATCATACAAGCGAACACGTCTTGATTAATTAAACGCGATCGCATCACGCAGGCGCAACGTCGTCGGCACTCGCCTGTCCGGTGTGAGAACATCAGTCTAGCACCGTCAACGAACTTCGACGGTGACGAGTCCGGGCGGCGACCCAGGCAGGATCCTTCTCGCGATGCCCGATGGGCCACTCTAATTCCAGAATTCGTTCGCAACAAGACGTATGAGTCCGCGTTGACAATGATTCTCGGAGAAGTTGCTTTCAGAAAACGTCGAGACCGGTTCTCCTTTGCGTTGTATTTCCTGTTCCTTGAGCGCGTTTTGCCTAACATAACTCTTCTCGAATCCAGGTCATTTCGAGAAACATGGACACAGATTCGATTTATTTGATAAATCATAATATCTATATTTTATATTCATTTACCTGGCGCATACCCCTAACCCCAAAACGCCTATTAGGTAGACTGCGCACGGGTCCGTTTATGGACAGGGAGATGGTTTTTTTCTTGCGGGTTTGACTCGCAACGGGTGACTCCGGGTTTATATGAGAAGGAAGATTCCCATTCTGGAAGTCATACCTACGCTCCTATCTGGTAGAATGTCTGTCCGACCTCCGATGATGCCATCGCCAGCAAGAGAGTCCCGGGCTGATGCCGGCTGCCGCGGATAGGGCCAGTCGCAACCAATCTGGCGCAAAGGGTTTACGATGTCGTTCTGGTTTTTTGGAGGCGGGAGCCGCGAACCCGGGTTCGCGTGAGAGTCGATCGTGGCGCGTAGGGAACCCGCGCCCCCACGTTCCGGCGTAGGAGTGTCTCCGGGCCGCGCTCCCCGTCGCCACGGTCGTCGTGCCTCGGAGCGGCCAGAAACGCCTTAGAGGTGGAAAAAATGAGTTCACTGGCCCAGGAGCCTCAAACAGATCAAGGAACATGCTAACTTGAGGAACGCGTCTTGAATCTCGGTGAGCCGATCCAAACGGCGGCGCAGCCGGCCGAAGGAGTGCAGCCACGCGATGGTCCGCTCTACGTACCAGCGGGACTTGCCCAAACCGCTGCCGTGCTCCGTATTGCGGGCCGCCAGCACCGGCGTGGTCCCCCGGCCGCGCAAACCCTGCCGCACCGGTTCCGAGTCGTAGCCCCGATCCCCCTGCAAGCGGTCGGGCTTCTGCCGCTTCGGCCCCGGCTTGCCGCCCACCGGCGGCATGTCGTCGAGCGTCGTGAAGACCTGGGTGATCTCGGGGACGTTGGCGGCGGTCACCGTCGCCGCCAGCGGCACGCCTTGGGCGTCGGTCATCACGTGGTGCTTGCTGCCGGATTTGCTCCGGTCCGTCGGATTCGGGCCGGTATCCTCGCCCCCTTCCGGGGCCTTGGCGAAGGAGGCGTCGATCAGCGCCCGCTCCCAGTCGATCGCGTCAGCGCCGTTGAGCTCGGCCAGCAAGACGGCGTGCAACTGGCGCCAGACACCGGCCTGCTGCCACGCCTGCAGGTAGGACCGGCAGGTCTTGCCGCAGCCGCAGCCGAGGTCGGCGGGCAAGTCGTCCCAGGCGATGCCGGTCTTGAGCACGAACAAGATGCCGGTGAGGATCTTGCGGTAGTCCAGGGGTTTGCGTCCCGGGAAGCGGAAGCGGCGCGGAGGCGGGGGTGGCAGCAAGGGCTCCAGGCGACTTCCACAGCGCATCGGAGACAAGGGGTTTCATGGTGGTCCTCCTTCGGTTCGGGAGATCACTCTCCGAAGGACTCAAGAGCAGACAGCGTGCCAGTGGATTCATTTTTTCCGAGCGCTCTTAGGACGGTCGGAGCCGGCTCCTTCCCGCGATCTTCATGTTGGGGCACGGTGGCGGAGGTTGCCGATGAAGGCGGTACCGGCATGCTCGATCTCGAGGAAGCTGGCCACCTCGAGCGCCGGTTTGTAGACCCGGAAGGCGCGCATCAGGCCCAGGGTCGCAGCACTCTCGAGTGGGCCTACGAATCGGGTGTCGCGGTCGAGGAAGTCGCCACGCGCGGCCCACGCGCGGAGTTGCCCGTGGGTCAGGAAGAAGCAGCCGGAGTGCGGATTCGACGGGCGACGGAAGGTCAGCTCGTGGCCGAGGCAGGTTCCCTTCAGCTCGGAGGCCTCGGCGATATCCTGGAACGGCGCGGTGACCGTGGGCGGGAGGTCGCCGTCGATGTACGCCTTCGAGGCGACGCCGCCACGGGCGACCTCATAGCGGTTGGGTAAGAGCACTGCGCCCGGTCCCACCTGGCCTTGAAACCAGCCAAGCTTGGCGAAGAACCAGGGGTCGTGGAGGATCAGGTCGTCCTCGAGATAACCATAGAAATCGTAGTCCCCGAGCCGCTCATACAGGGCGGCGTGGCATTCGAATCCCAGCAGTGGCGGCTCGGCGTCGGTCGGATGATGTTGCAAGGCGTCCCGATCCAGGGGCAGGCGTGAGAGGAGGTGCTGGCCCCTCGTCGTGCAGACGACCACGTCGAGCTTTGCCGCCGCCAACCGGTCGTTCGCCGCTTTCGCCTCGCGCCGCGCGATGTCGATGATAACCTGCGGACCGCCGAAGAGTTGGTGCAAGGCCGACACGCATGCCGAGAGGGCCTCGATCCTCGGCGCCGGGTCTCCCAAGAGCGACCCGTGTCCCGGGGCGTGATGAACCTCGCGGGTCAGGTCGAAGAAGTGAGGGATGGCAACGAGAAGGCGCATCGAAGTCGTGGTTCTCCCGCCATGGCCGAGCGGCCGCTCATCGGGCGGAGGCCTTGCGGTACTCGGCAACGATGGCCTCGAAGCCAGTCGCGCCGCGGATCGCGTCCAGATCGGGATCGGTCTCGATATCGACGACGTTCTTCCAGCCGGCGCCGAGGGCCAGCCGCAGCGCCCGGAAAGCCTTCTCGGTGTAGCGGCCGACGAGGGCCTTCGTCTCCGGCGAGGCCGGTTCTTCGGCCACGGCCCCGGCGCAGAGGGAGAAGCCGCAGGCCGCCTGGAAGTAGATCCGCGAATCCAGCGGGGGCTTCGTGATCAGCTCCTGCGCGGTATTCGACGCGATCTGATGCTGGCCGCAGCGCGCGGGCAATCATCAGGTCGATGATGTTGAGCTTGGCCTTGGGATCGCCCGCCAGCCCCTCGCGGATCGCCAGGCACGCCTTGTAGTGCTCCGAGGCGGCCTTGCGGTCGCCCATCCGGAGAGCGGCCGTCGCGACGTAGTAGTGAGTGATGGCCAGGTCTTGCTTCGCGACGACGTTCTCCGGCTCGTCCCGGAGCCGGCGGTCGAACTCGGCGAGCGCCTTTTCGTAGAGGGACCGGGCCCCGGCCGGGTCTTTGCCCTCCAGCAGGCGGAAGTTGCCGATCTTCTTGTAGGACAGCAGCAGGTCGCGCTGGGCCTGGGTGAGATTGGGGTTGTCCTGGGCGATTTCTTCGCGAAGCGCGAGTGCGCGGTCGTGATGGTCGCGGCCGGCGCGGTTGTCGCCCAGCGCGACATTCGCGTCACCGAGCATCTCCTGGAGGCCGGCGGCTTCGCGACGGATCTCGACCTGCCCGGCCAGCTCGGATCCGAACTGGTTGCGCAGGGCCACTTCTTCCTTGTAGAGGTCTCGCGCCCGGGCTGGTTGGCCGAGCTTCAACCAGATCCGCGCGATGTAACCGAGCGCCCGGCAGACCCCGCGCTTGGCCTCATCGTCCTTGGGTTGAAGATCCAGGATCTCCCGTCGGAGCTTCAAGTTCTGCTCGTGGTGCTTCAGCGCGGCCTCCGAGTCGCCGAGCCGATTCAGCTCAAATTCGGCGATCGTGCTCTTGCTGCTGGCCAGGACCTTTTTGGCGTCGAACTGATCGGGATTGTCGGCCGCGAACGATTCGGCCTGCTCGTCCATCTGGCGGTAGTACCGGATCGCCTCGTCGTATCGACCGTGATCGTCCTTCAGTCTCCCCGCGCACTGGTAGATCCCGGCAAGGGTCCGCCTGGCGATGGCCGTCTCCTCCTTCCCCTTGGCTCCGACCGGAGCGAGCTTGTCCATGACTTCCGTGATGGCGTGCAGACCTTTCATCGACGCCTGGATCAGCTCCTCCTGGAGGTCCTGCGTGCCCGCGAAATTGCGAAGCCGCTGGACGATCAAGATGCTGATTTCCCGCTGAGACTCCAGCGCGTTCAAGTTCTGCTTGAGGGCGAGCTCGACAAGCTTCTCGGCCTTCGCGCGTGCCTCGCTCTCTCGCCGGCGTGCCTTGGCCTGCGAGACGGCGGCGTAACTGGACACGACGGTGACGGTGAACAGGAGAACGGCGACCGTCGCGGTGAGTCCGGCGACCTTCGGATTGCGGCGGCTCCATCGGACCAGTCGCTCGGTGGACCCCACGGGACGCGCCAGGACTGGCCGGCCGTCGAGGAACCGTTGCAGGTCCTCGGCCAGTGCGGCGGCGTCGCGGTACCGCTTGGCCGGCTCCTTCTGAAGGCATTTCAGGCAAATCGTCTCGATGTCGACGGGGATCTTCGGCTGGAGCTGAGTCGGGGGGACCGGTTCCTGGGTCCGGGCCAGCTCGAGCGTCTCGAGGACCGAGGCTCCCTGGAACGGCGGGCGGCCGACGAGCATCTCGTAGAGGATCGCGCCCAGGGCGTAGAGGTCGGTGAGCGGGCCGATCTGGCGGGTATGGCCCCAGGCCTGCTCGGGAGCCATGTAGCTTGGCGTTCCCATGATGGCTCCGCTCTGCGTCTGTTTCGAGTCGGAGTCCAATCGCTTCGCCAGGCCGAAGTCGGTGATCTTGGGTTGGCCGTCCGGGGTCAGGAGCACATTGGCCGGCTTCAGGTCGCGGTGGATGATATTGTGGCGGTGCGCCTCGCCGATGGCGATGGCGAGGTCGCGCACCATGGCGGCGGCCTCGCGAGGCGGCTGCGGCTTGCCGGCGAGCTTTTTCGCAAGGCTGCCGCCGCTGACGTACTCGAGCGAGAAATAGGGGAGTCCGTCGTGCTCGCCCACCTCGTGGATCTGGACGATCCCCGGATGCTGGAGCTGGGCGACCGCCTGCGATTCGGTGAAGAACCGAGCGAGCTGCTCGGGCGAGGCGTGGGCGCCGGCCAGCACCATTTTCAGGGCGACGGGGCGATCGAGGCGGACCTGCCTTGCCCTGTACACGACCCCCATGCCACCCCGGCCGATCACCTCGAGAATCTCGTAGCCCGGTAGGTACGGCCCGGCCGGTGCACCTCGCGGCTTGCTCGATTTCGGAGTGTAAATCCACTCGTCGTCCGTGCTTGGAGTGGTTCGATCGTCCGGAAGCTCGTCAACCGTCCGGTCCGGGTCAACCGTACCGCCGCGCGGGGCCGCTTCGGAAGTGGTGAGCCCCCGGGTCACGTCGGCCGACTCGCCCTCTTCCGTCGCCTCGGGGTCGCGATTCACCGCAAAACCCAGGGATTGCGGAGACAACGAGGTGTCGCAACTTCCGAGCGTGACGGTCGGTGACGGGGTGGCGACCTTCCGACCGTCATCCTCGCGCACCGTGGTCGCCTGGGCATCGTCGGCCGCGTCGATTGTGAGCGATGCGTTGTCGTTCGTCTCGCCGGCGGTAGGCTCAACGGACGGGACCGTCGTCCGGTCGGGGTGCGGGTTCTGCGACAGCTCGGTCGGCATCGGCTCGGGTTGTGGATTCATCGTCGATCCTCCAGGCCGAGCCTGGGTGCCCGGCACTCCCTCCACGGCATGTGGATGAGATTTAGGATACGAAGGCATGACGGCATGTGCCAGCCGAGTGAGCGCGATTCGGAAGGTCTGATGTCGATCACCGCGGAGTTCGGAAAGCTATTCGACCGACGTACCCCGGTCCCCGAAACGTCTGATAAAATGACTGCGCGCCGGGTCGGTTTGTGGACTGGGAGATCGGTTTTTTTCCTGCGGGTCTGGCTCGCAACGGGCCTCCGCCGCCCCGACGACCCGCTCGAAAAGAGCCAGCAGTCTGGGCAATGTGACGCCGAGGGCGTAACGCTCCGCGATGAGCTCGGCGCCGCGCTCGCCCAGGACGCGGAACGACACCGGATCGCGCAGCACGTCGACGGCCCGACGCGCCAGCCCTTCGACATCGAAGAAGTCAACGAGCAGGCCGTTCTGGCCGTCTGCGATCATCTCGACCACCGGCGCCGTGTCGGAGGCCAGGACCGTGCAGCCGCATGCCAGGGCGTTCATCATCGACCACGACAGGACGAACGGCACCGTCAGATAGACGTGCAGGTCGCTGAGGCTCAGGATGTCGACGAGCGTGGAAACCGGAACGAGCCCCGTGAAGAGGTATTTCGACAGATCATAGTCGTCGCCCGCCAGGACGTGCTCGCGGAACGTCGCATGCCGGATGTGCTTCTCATCGCCGCCATAGCAGACCCGGTCGCTCCCGACGACGACGAAGAGGACGTCGGGGTATTCCCGGGCGATGATACGGGAGGCGCGCATGAAGATATCGAATCCGCGCATCGACTCGAACCCGCGGCTGACATACGTCACGAGGCGCGTCGAGGTGGGAATCGCCCGGCCAGCGATCCAGCGAGGGGCGTCCGGGCGTCGGCAAAACACCTCGGTGTCGATGCCGTCGAAGATAACCTCGATCTTGGGGCGGTACTCGCCGGGGAAGAGATCGCGCTGGAATTGCGTCGGGCTATAGCCGGCGCAGCAGGTCTGGAGGTCCAGCAGAATCATCCCGTTCCGCGCCCGAGCCCTGAGGAAATCGCGCGGCTCGGGAGGGAAGTCCGGCCGGAAGTCCATGTCGGAACCATGCGGCCTGTAGAAGTATTCAAAATAATTGATAATCGGCACGCCGGGGAAAAGCTCGGGCAAGAAAACCGTCGAGCCGAACCCGCTGTGCCCGACGATCAGGTCGGGTGCCAGGTCGGGGTTTGCTTCGCACGCCTGGTAAACGGCGTGGGCGTGCCAGACCGCGTTCTCGAACGTTCGGCTGAAGTAGTGCGTCGTGGCGCGCGCACCGCCACTGGTCTGGTACTGGATCTTACGCACTCCGTCCCAGATACCGGCGGGAGTTTCCGAAACGAAGTCACATTGCCAGCTCTTCGACCGGACCAGGTGGCGGGCGATGTGCCCGAACTGTGACGGAAAGTTTTGATGGACGAACAGGATCCGCATCGTTCCGCGAGGACTCCCCGAGGCCGCTCGGCTCGCGGGGCGCTGTCCCGACGATCGAGATGCGGGCCGTCCGAGTTTCGATCATAAGTCTTGCTGAAGACAGGCGTTGAACCTGATCAGATCGCTTAGCCGACCGGGTCTTGAACCAAGTATATCGACCAATTCGGCCACGTTGATCGAAGTGTTACTATGAATGTCGAATGGACGTCGGTCAAGAGGCATGGAGCGCTCGACGCGCTGGATGGATATCCCTGGCCGCCGGACAACTAATGGAAGGTCTTCGGTCATTGTTCGGTTGTAATCGCAAGGCTCTCTAGAAAGTGGGTCGGCATGCCGATTCCGCTGACGCCCAAGACTGTCCAGTGTGCCGTCCATGCGGCAGGCGGGCGAGTTGCAGGCGGGCGAAGTCCCGAGGCGGCCGTCACAGGCTTCACATCCGCCACATTCGGACGTTAGCGAACATAACTTCCATTATCGGACGTTGTTGTCTCGGCTCAAAGAAGGGCCTTTCGTCTTCAGAAGCTCTGATCACCCTGCGGATGCGCAGCAACAGCGATTGCATCCATGGCGCCAAATAACTCAGAAGAAATGGTGCCACTTGACGGCTCTCCCGCACTCTCGAAGGTGCGACACGATGTCGTCGATGTGGCTGTGCCGAGGCCTTCGGAGAAGACCGACGGCACCTGTTGTTCTGCCGACAGGATCCTACCGGGATAGTAAGCCCCGGAACAACGTAACCTCCTCTCTCGAGAGGGCAGCCGACGCGTGAGCTGACGCTGCGACCGCGAGCATCAAGGCGGTCGGGGGCCAGGATGAGGTGGATAGGTCAACTTCGGTGAAGCAGCGATAAACGTCGTGAGTGCGAACAAGCGAAAGATGCTGACACGCTTGGGCCAAAACGGCATGTGGTCAGGTTCGAGGGCTCATCGATCTCTCGACGCAGATGACGGACCACCGGCGGATAGCTGCGACCTTCCCCACCCCGGCATATCGGCGAAACGTGGTAAGCCCGTCGTCTCCCCGCAAGGGAAAGCGACTCGCAAGAGAAGCCGATGGGGCGGCGGGTAAAGGAGGAGGGAGAAAGCGAAAGCTGGTCCGTAACCGACCAGATAAGGGTTGAGCCATCCGGCGAGATCACCCTACCCGAAAGGGGGCAGACTTCCCTCTGGTCTTCCGTCACGAGAGAACCTTGGCCAACCGACAAAGGGAGACAAGCAGATATGTCAGCAGCAGAAATGCCCGCTGGTGCGGCTCCCGACCTTGCAACCGACTGGCATTCCATCAATTGGAAGGCGGTCTACCGCAATGTTCGTCGGCTCCAGGCGCGTATCGTGAAGGCGGTTCGGGAGGGCATGATTAGCGACAATTAGATTTCCCTGTCGACGACAATTAGAATTCCCTACTCGGCCATAGTGTACAAGCCCCTGGGATTCTGGCCAATTGACCATCCCTCTCGCCTCTGGGATCAACCATTCCTGCGCCTCGTTCATCCCTCCTCTCGTGCGTCTGTCGGTTCCACCGGCTTTTGACGCGACTTCTTGGCCTGCTCGGCTCGGTAGCTCGGAACGTTCAACTCCACGATCACGCTATGGTGCACCAGCCGGTCGATGGCGGCGGCGGTCGTCATCGGATCCTTGAAGATCGCCTCCCATCCCGAAAACGGCAGGTTGCTCGTCAGCATCACGCTCCCGCGCTCGTACCGTTCCGCCAGCAGGTTGAAGAGCACCTCCATCTCGTCCCGGCTGTATTGTACGTATCCAATATCGTCAAGGATCAGCACCTCATATCGGGAAATCTTCTTGAGAAAACCGCGCAGCTTCAGGTCGCGCTTCGCGGCCAACAGATCTTGAACCATCAAGGCGCACGTCGCGAACATCACCTTCCGCCCCGAGCGGATCAGTTCCTGCCCGATCGCGCACGCCACGTGGCTCTTGCCACTGCCGGGATTCCCGAATATGAGCACATTGTCATTTCGTCCAACAAAATCGCCTTCGAGCAGAGTTCTGACCTGCTGCGCCGCCTTGGACGGCAGTCGCTTCAGGTCCAGGCTTGACAGGTTCTTTTCCATGAACAGCCTCGATTCTCGCAACAACCGCTCGACCCGGTGGGAACGCCGCGACTCGCACTCGCGCTCCGCCAGATCCAGGAGGTAACGTTCGTAACTGGTCAACTCCTGACGGGCTCGTGCCGCCGCCGATTCGTACGCCTGCCGGATCGTCGGCAGGTGGAGCTCGCGAAGGCAGTCCGTCAGAGACTCATGCACATCGATTGGCTTACTGATGGAATATCCTCCCTGGTCTCGAGTAACAGGTCGTACATCGACAAATCCACCGTCGTGACGACCACCTCCATCGCGCGAGGCAGGCCCAGGTCGTGACCCAGGTGCTCCGTGACGACGGTCGGGGTGATCGGCATGTTCCCGTCCAAGAGCCGGCCCAGGACGGCGTCGACCCCGACTTCCGACTCCTTCGCCGCCAACTCCAGGATCCGGAGATAATCCTTGGTGGCGCGGGCCGGGCTTTGTGCCAGCAAGACGTCGTAGGCTCGGCGAAACCGGCCGGTTGGGAACATCGCGTCCCGGTGCCGATAGGCCGCGAACGCCCCCGGCTTGCGCACCAACCAGTCGATCACGTGCCGATAGTTAATCACGTGTTTGTTGTGGCCGCGCTGCCGAGGGACCCTTTCAATCGCGCCGCGCCGTGCCACACCTCCAGGCATTCCGCCATCACATGGACATCGACCTGTTCACCGATGAGTCGGCTCGGCACCGAGTAGGTGTTGGAGCCAACCCGGATCGTACTCCCCTGGGTGACCCGCACCCGGCGCCGGTGCCAGGCGTCCACCCGCCGCGAGGGGAGGTCCTTCAGCAACAGTCGTTCCTCGGTGAACCGCGGGATCCGTCCGCTGTTGCGCTGAGCGAAGACCTGGCGAAGGAACAGCTCGTAGGCTGCTCGGTCGGCGAAATCGCGGCCGCTGCGCAACATCAGGGCCTGATCCATCGCTTGTTTGAACCGGTTATGACTCTGTTCGGCGTCTCCGTTCTGGTTGGCCTTACCAGCCTGGATGGCTTGAGGTGCCATGCCATAGTGGGCCATCAAGGCGCGGTATCGTTGCTGGAACAAGTCCCGATCGCCGAGGTTGTTGACCGCGGCCGTGAGCCGATCGGTGCGATGAGTCTGGGGAACCCCTCCCAGTTCCCAAAGGGCGTTCTGGAGCCCCTGGCTGAGGCTCTCGAAACTTTCGGAGAAACAGACGGTGCCGGTCTCCCAGTTGGAGTAGGTCAGAACGAAGTGATAGACCAGGTGATCGAACGATTGGCCAGCGAGTGTGACCTGCAAATCGTTCAGGGAAGTGAAGTCGGAGGCGCCCAACGCGCCGGGCGTGTGGATCTGATCGAAGAAAACCTCCTTGGGTGGACCGTCGGTGGCCCGCCACGCTTTGATCTTCCGTTGCAAGGTCCGGAGCTGGCCGTCGGGGAACCGGCCCGGGAAGCGATGCTGAAGATCCTCAAACAGGGTCTTGGCTTGGAGCCCCGGGTTGAGCACCAGCCGATCGTGGAGTTCCGGCCAGACTTCCTGGAACGGATCCTCCCGGGTCCGCCAGGTCTTGGGAGTCCACGATTCACTGGGCAGGCGATCCGAGTCTCGGTACTTTTGAGCGGTCTTGGCGTCCATACCCACCTTCCAAGCCGCACGGTAGAGCGGCATTCCCTCGCCGAGAAGCTGGCGAAGCTTGAGAACCTGGATGTCCTTGGTCATGGTGGTTGCCTCCTGACCGAGGAGGAAACCACGTAGTGAACAACCAAGCGAGAGGAGGCGGGAATTCTGATTGTCGCTGGGCGGGAATTCTAATTGTCGCTAATCAGGGCAGGTGGAATAAAGTCAAAGCCCTGGTTTACCTGCTCACTCACTCATATAGTGGCCGGGCTCTGGCCATTCTACGAGTTATCAGCAATTCGGGTGCAAGAACTCCGGGCGTGGACGGAATCCTCTGGACCACGCCGGAGGCCAAGACGAGGGCCTTCAACGCCTTGCGTCGGCACGGCTATCAGCCGCAACCGCTCCGCAGGGTGTACATTCCCAAGAGCAACGGCCGCCGCCGCGCCCTCGGGATTCCCACCATGGCCGATCGAGCTATGCAGGCCCTCCACCTGCTCGGTCTCGATCCCATCGCGGAATCTCAAGCCGACGGTCACTCCTATGGCTTTCGGTTGGAACGATGCTGCGCCGATGCTCTGGATCAATGTCACAAGATCCTGAGGAATCCCACCGGTCCGAAATGGATTTTGGAAGGGGATATCAAAGCATGCTTTGATCAAATCAGCCATAACTGGCTGCTGGACCACATCCCCATGGACAAGGACATGCTCAGGAAATGGTTGAAGGCCGGTTTCCGTAGCCGTTCACACCCCGAACAATTTGTACAGTTAGTTCGTATTACTGTATATGAGTCAGCAGCTTCCGATCCCTGAGCCACTCTGGAGCACCGTGCCCGAGGACGCGCAAGCCGCCCTCCTCGATGCCTGGAATGTGCTCCGGGATGAGATCGCCGAGTTGAAGACCACCGTGCGCGATCTCCGGGCCCGGCTCGGACTCAACTCGACGAATTCCTCCAAGCCCCCCTCTTCCGACCCGATCGGCCTGAAACGAAAGCCGCCGACTCCGCCTTCGCGGCGCAAACGCGGCGGACAACCCGGCCATCGCAAGGCGTTCCGCGCCCTGGTCCCTCCCGAGGAGCTCCGATCGTCCACCGATCGTCGGCCCGGGGCCTGTCGTCGCTGCGGCCATGCGCTGCACGGCGAGGATCCCACACCCTTGATCCATCAGGTCGCCGACCTGCCCCGGATCGAGCCACTCGTGGACGAATACCGGCTGCATCGGCTCGCTTGTCCGGACTGTGGGACGACCACGTGTGCGACCCTCCCCGAGGGGGTCTCCACCAGCCACTTCAGCCCGTACACTCAGGCCGTGCTGGCGACCCTGGCCGGCGCCTACCGCCTCAGCAAGCGGCAGATCCAGCAACTCGCCGGCGATCTGTTGGGGCTGTCGATCTCCACCGGGATGATCTCCAAGCTGGAGCGACAATCGGCCGCCGTGCTGGAGGCCCCCTATAACGAGCTGGCCGTCGCCGTCCACACGGCGGAGGTGATCCATGCCGACGAGACCTCCTGGCGGGAGGAGCGGCCAAGGCCTGGCTTTGGGCGGCGGTGACCGCGATGTTCACCGTCTTCACCATCGCCCGCAACCGCACCGCCAAGGTGGCCCGAGCGGTCCTGGGGACGCACGACGGCTCGATCGCGGTGACCGACCGTTGCAGTTCCTACGACTGGATCGCCGCGGCCGGCCGGCAGATCTGCTGGAGCCATCTCCGCCGCGATTTCCAGGCGATGATCGACCGCGGCGGGGCGGCCGAACCGATCGGCCGACGACTGTTGAGGCTGTCGGATCGGTTGTACCGCTGGTGGCATCGCCTCGAGGCCGAGCGGGTGGATCGGGGGCGATTCCGCGCGACGATGACCCGGGTGAGGCGCGAGGTCAAAGCGGCGCTGGACGACGGTGCGCGGTGCGGATGTCCGCGGACGCGCGGGATGTGCGCCGAGATCCTGCGCGTGGAGGGGAGCTTGTGGACCTTCGCGCGGGTCGAGGGGGTGCCTCCCGACAACAATGCGGCGGAGTGCGCCGAGCGGCACGCCGTGATCTGGCGGCGGATCAGCGGGGGGACCGACAGCGCGCAGGGGAGCCGGTTCGTCGAGCGGATGTTGACCGTGGTGGCCACGTGCCGGCAGCAGGGACGAGACGTGCTGGGCTACCTGACATCGTGCTTTGAAGCGGCTCGGAGCAACCAATCGATCCCCTCCCTCGTCCCGGTGACTCCACCAAAGATCGAGGCCGCCTAATTCCAGCTATCACGCCCCATGAACGGGTACCGGTTTCCTGGAGAAGCAAGTTCTCTTCGCCACCACGGAAGGCACACCTCAAGGAGGGATCATCACGCCCCCAACAATGTTGCAAAGAACCCTGTTGGGGGCCTCCCTCAAAAGGGGACGGACTGATCCGATACACGATGCGGACCTCCTGCTCGTCGATCTCGACCTTCTTCACCAAAGCCCGAACGATCGCCCGTCGCGTGGCCCAGTCCGGCTCTTGCAACTCGTGGGAAACGCGTCTCGCGAACTCCTCCAACTGGCCGATCACCAGCCGCAGTTCGGCTTCCTGGTTGGCCTCGTCAATCTGCTGCCGACACTCATCCTCCAGTTTGGCCAGGCGCTCGTGCGCTGCCAAGATCCTCGGCTCGAACTCCGACTTGTTAAGTAATCCCTCGCCGTAGGCATCGATCAATCGAGCGATCATCTTTTTTAGATTCGCAATCAATTTGTTGAGATGCTTCACCTCGCGGTCTGGGCCTGTCTCCGGCCCGTGCAGCCGCCGTTCGTACTCCACTCGAACCCGTTCGGGCTCGGACAAGAGATGACGCACATCTTCCCAGACGGCGGCGTCCAAGACATCCGTGCGGACCTGCTTGTTCCAACACAGTCGCTGGCCACCGAAACGATAGGCGTCGGAGCCGGTGCAGCGGTAGTAGGCGTAGGGGACCTTCCCCTTGGCCGAGGCCCGGCTCACCGGCTTGCCGTAGCAGCCGTAGCCGCACCGTTTGCAGACAACTAACCCCTGGAGGAGATAGCGGTCGCCACGGAGCCGTTCGCGCCGGCGTTGCCGGTTCTCCTCGATTTGAGCTTGAACCATCCCGAAGAGTTCCTCGCTCACCAAACCGGGGACATCGATGAAGATTTGTTCTTGCGTGGATGTATCGACCCGAGAGACAGGACGCCGGGGCTGCTCAGGACGGCCGCGTTGCGCGCAGCCGCTTCGGCTTGAGGGCGCCCGCGTGCGTCTTGCCGAAACCGGCCGTCCCCTTGTAGGCAGGGTTCCTGAGATACGACCAGATCACCGAGCGGTCCCAGGCCGATTTGCCCGTCCGCGTGGGGACGCCGTCGCGTTGCAGACGTCGGCAAACCTCACCGATCGAGCATCGTTCCTGGCCGACCCACCCGAAGATCTTCCGCACGATCCGCGCCTCGTCGGCCACGACCTGATAACGCGCCGCGCCGCCGCCCTCATGCTTGCCGATGTAGCGGTAGCCATACGGCGCGCCGCTGAGCACGTTGACCGAGCCGTGGCGGGCGGCGTACTGCTTGCCTCGGCGACACCGCTCCATGATCTTGGCACGCTCGTATTCAGCGATCATGCCCTGGACCTGCACAAGCAGGTTCTCTTCGGGTCCGTGACCCAGGGGATTGCGCAGGAAGACGACCTCAACGCCGCACCGGGCCAGTTCCTCGAGTATCAAAACCTGGTAGGCATATTTGCGCGAAAGTCGATCGGGATCGAGAATGTAGAGGCGATCGATGGTCCCAGCAGCGGCCTGGTCCCGAAGTCGTTCGAGGCCCGGGCGGACCAGGGTATCCCCGGTGTAGCCATCGTCCACAAAGCACAGCTCGGGGGAGCATACCAAGCCGTCGCTCGCGACGCGCTGCCTGATCGCCTCAAGCTGGCTGGCGATCGTGTCCTCCTTGGACTGTTGGTCCCCGGAGACCCGGCCATAGGTCCCCACACAGAGATCGTGATTGAGCATGGCTGGTCAAGCTCCTCTGGCCTTTGATCGGAGTCCCTGCATCGTTGTGGTGGCCTGCTCGTTGTCGTGAGATCGCGATCGCGACCGTTCCAGGTGGCGAGAAACGACCGGGATCAAGGCCTGGTATGCCAGCGCGATCACCTCATCCTGAAACCGGGTGAACTCGAAATGGCGGGTGACGGGAGGGCTCAGGGCTGACCTCCGTTGAGATGTAATCATGTTGACTCATCCTCTCCAAGACCGCGGCTGTCAGCCTGCCTTGGACGGGGATCGAGCCCGGGCTGCCATCCTTGCCCATACTTCGGTCGGAGCCGCGATCTGGAAATGACAGAGTCAGGGATCAGGGACGGTTTTGCAACATTGTTGGGGGCGTGATTTCTCCTCGCTGGCGAATCGGACGTTAGATGGGCTCCAGCAGTTGTTGGAGCAACGCTTTGGCACCCGAGGCCATCGGCGTGACGAAGCCAAGGTCCATCTGGTCCGCTATGCGGATGACTTCATCATCACCAGCACCTCACGAATCCTCCTGCAACGCGAAGTCCGACCTCTCGTGGAACACTTCCTACGTCAGCGGGGTCTCGAACTCTCCCACGAGAAAACCAGGATCACGCATTTGGAGAACGGCTTCGATTTCCTTGGCCAAACGGTC
>CAWJTV010000023.1:0-122433 GCA_963845755.1 uncultured Planctomycetota bacterium | reverse complement strand
ACGCTCGGCCCGATTCGCCCGGTATTTCTCGGCGAAGGGGGCATGCAGATCCCGGATCTTGGTCTTCTGTTCGGGGGTCAAGGCGAGCTTGTCGTCTGCCGCCTGGACTCGCTCCGCCGAGCCGCACATCGCGGAGCGGTGCGACCTCCGGCCAATCGCGCCCCGGTGCCCAGTTCCGCCGCCGCTCTCTCAGGTCCTCGACGAACCCTTTCACCATCTCGCGCTGCTCGGACGTCAGCGCATCGCGGATGGCCTCGAGTTCCGACTGGAGCAACTCCCGCCGCCGAGTCCGCAGGGCTTCACATTTTTGTCCGAGAAGGCGGCGTCGGCCTCTCGGATCTTCGTCCGCTGCTCGGTCGTCAGCCCGAGCTTGTCGGCCACGGCTTGCAGCCGCTCGGCCACGGTCTCGCGCAGTTGCTCGATCGCGGGGCTGAATGGCTTCTGTTCCTGGGCGGGGACCCGGCCACCGTGGCGAGGATAATCGCCGCGACGGCCAACCCGATCATGTGTTGCTTCGCAGGTTCATGTTGCGATCTCCTAGGAGATGTTCGGAAATGCATCTGCTAGGACGACACAGTCCGAGGGGAATCTCGAACGGCCTGTTCCCACTCTCGGACGCTCGACTCAACGGGGGCCCTGGCCGCCATATCGATGGCCGCCGGGCTCATCGACTTTAGGCGAGACGGCTGGTCCGTTGCAGCCTGAATCGTTGCGGAATCCGGCCGCACCCGGACGCCAACGGTACCCAACTCATCCGGGCCTGGCTATCGGCCCCAGGTTTGGGTTCACACTTGTCGTGGTCCTTGATGACCTGGCCCATCTCATGGGAGGGACTCAGGCTGCCTCCGGGCGGGGTAGCGAGCAACGCCAGCCCGAGGGCGATCCAGTTGACTCCGCGGAACAATAGGTTGATCCCCACGAACAGGCCGATCACCCACAGCCCCGATGCGGGCCATTCCTGCCAGATCATCACCCCGAGGATCACGTCGATGATCCCGCCCGCCAATGACCAGCCCCATGCGGCGAACCGATAGCTCAGGGCGGCCACGATCTTGAAGATCCCGCCGACCATCAGGAAGCACGCCAGGAGCAGCGTCAGGGCCGCCAGCGCGCCGCCGGCGCCCGCAAGAACAGGAGCGCGACGACGATCGACAGCACGCCTGAGAGCAGCTCCAGGAAGAAGCCGCTCCAGCCCCGGCACCAGAACGCTCCCACGGCCTCGGCCGCGCCCCCGAGCAGGAGCAGCACGCCGATCGCCACGGCCGCGGCCAGCGAGGCGATCACCGCGGAGCCCAGGGCGACGGTGCCCAGGACGACCAGCGCGACGCCCAGAATCACGAACCAGAACCAATTGCCCCGCAGGGCATCCAACTCGTGGCGCAGTTCCCGGCGCAGCGCCGCGACGAGGGGACGACGTTCAACATCGATACTCATCGACGGAATCCTCACGGAAGAGATCGACTCGGGCTCAGGTCAACACGAGGAATGTCCATACTTTCAGGACGTCCCTCCATGGGAAATGAAGCGGACCGCCGTCATCAGGGCGGTCGTCCTCCCGGAGTCCGGGCCCTAGCCCTGGTGACCATCCCGGGGGATGACTCGAGGTTTTGATGCAAGACTGAAAAGGTGCGATGTGGGTCGCGATCCCCGAACGGGTCTTCAGGCCGAACCAGGCGCCGCCCCGGGGCTGACGAGAGACACATGAGACCTTGAGTTGCAGCAGCCATTACCACAGGGAATAGACCATCACGCCGGGCGAGCCTCGTGGATGTCCGGGCGTCAGAAGGGTAGGCGCATAAAAACCCACCCACGCAGAGACGCACGGCTAGGCCGTCATGGCCGGTTCGTCGAACGACCCCTCACGAACATCCAACATGCATAGACGCAGAGTAATATACCGAGACCGAAAAACTCTCGTCAAGCCAAATTCTCTTTCTTCTTAGATATTACTTATTTCTGAAAAGAGACCCGGTAGGCTGGGCCATGGCCCCCGGTTCTCGTGCCGCTTTCCCCGGCGATCATCGCGTTGCCACGATGCCGAGGCCGGGCTGGGAGATCGACACATGGACGAAGATCCCCAGTTCGGCAGCAACTCGTGCCGGCGCCTGGATTCGAGAAGATGATCCAAAAGAAGGGGTCTTCCCCGGCGGCCCGGGCTGGAAGGGCAGCACATACCCCCGCTCCTGCAAAGCCGCCACGTTCTTGTTCAAAGTCTGCCCGTCCTTGGCGATGATGACGAGCCGGCTCTTGGTGTTGAACTCTCGCGGAATGTCCTGGCTCTCGAGACTCCAGGCGAGTCGAAGTTTAGAGCACATGACAGATGGGTTGCGCACACTCTGTCAGCCGATGTTCTGCGGCCTGAAGGGCCGCCGCCGGACATCGTCCCCCCCTGGCTGCGCTGGGCTCGATCGCTCGCGGCAGGCGTCCGCAATGCAATCGTTACGCACTCTAACTCGCGCATGGAGGTTCTCCATTTCCGGTGAAGCAAGGCGGCCGGGACGCCACCGGAGTGACGCCCGGCCGCACTCGTCGGCCTGCGAGCTTCCTCGCCGGCCGCCAGCCGCGCGGTAACCGGCCGCGGCGCCCATCAGTTGGCCGCCGCCGACACCGCCCCGAGTGAACCCGTAGGTCCAGGCTGGTGCGCCCCTGCCGGGCGATTGGATCACCAGTGGACGATCAGCGACCCGGGCCGAAGCCGCCGACGCCCAGGCCGGGCCGCACCCCCAGCCCGGACGCCGGCCCGCCGAGGCCGCCTGGGTTGTAGCCGGGCCGGCCGAAGTCGTACCCGTAGCCGGGCTGGCCGTAGCCGGGCTGGCCGTACCCGTACCCGCCGGGATAGCCGGCCGTGCCGCCGCCGTAGTAACCCCCGCCAGCCATGCCGTAGCCGCCCCCGGCACCGTAGTAGCCCGTTTGGTTATACCCCGCGTTGCAGGACGTGACGGGCGCGCAGGCCCGACGCCGGCGGTGGCACGCCTCCGACGACGTCGCCCACGTGACGACCAGCATCAAGGCGATCAGTAGACTCCCCCTAAGGGTGCGCGTCATGATCAGTTCTCCCCGGGACCGGGTACGCCCGCGAAGAAACGGCACGCTCGCGGTACAACCACTAAGAAACGGCACGCTTGCAACGCGACCTCCCATCGATCCCGTGCGCGTCAGATTAACGTGCCTTATCCTTAGAATCTAGGCACTCTCGCCACATTACCATCTCGGCAATCTCAGCATACTACCATGCAGAATGGGAGCGGCCACGCACGAGTGGCCGCTCCCTGATTGCGACGCCTTTTTCTGGGAATCGGTCGTTAGCCGTCCGGGGCCCGACCCTCCCGTGTTACTTTCGGGACGCCGGGCCGCGAAGAGGCCCCGAATCCGCAGGTGCCGGGCCGAGTCGCCGCACGCATCGACCCCGGAACTTCGCGTAAGTCGGCGGAAAACTTGAGGGAACACGTCCTCGCCGCACATCCCAACCCTGCCACCGGCTGACATCCTCACCGCGCCGGATGCGGTGTCATAATCGAGGGGATGCGCCTTCTCGATGACTCAATGTCAGGGAGACGCCGATGGGGCAACGGATCCGGCCGGTCGTCATGGCGCTCCTCGGCCTTGCCTTCGCGTTGACCGCGGGCGAGACGAGAGGCGAAGAATTCTATTACGTCATGATCTTCGGGTCGCAGTCGAAGCCGAAGTTGCTGCAATACACGCACACCTGGGCGACCTTCATCCGCGCCGTCGGTGAGGGGCCCAACGCGAGCAACTACGCGCTGGACCAACACACCATCAGTTGGCTGCCGCAATCCCTCGATATCCGGACGTGGAGCTTCCTCCCCGAGCCGGGGGTGAACCTGGACCTGGACCAGACGCTGGACGCCGTCTACCACGCCCGCGAGCACGTCACGATGTGGGGACCGTTCCGGATCCTGCCGCAGGTCTACGAGCGGCTCGCTCGGGGTCAAGGCGATCCTCGACAGCGGGCGGGCGGAATACCGTGCGATCAGCACGCCACGGAACCTGCTGATCAGCGACTGCATCCACGCCGTCGCCGCGGTGGATCCGATCTTCGGCCGCGATCATTATCCCCTGATCCGCGTCGGCAAGCCGGCCAGCCGGCATATCGCCCGCCAGTTCGTGACCCGGAGCGTCTTCGACCAGTCTCAGACGGACGCCTCATGGCTGATTCCCCGGCTGGGGCTCGATCGTTACCCGATCGAGGTCGTCCCGCCACAGCGGATCCCCAAGCGCGGCTGCGTCCTCTGCCGATGCCCGGATTGAGAGGGCCTTACCGGGCGTTGGGTCTGGAGTTGCCCACGTACGACTTCTGGAGTTACTCCACGCCGACCCCGCCCGGTTGACGCAACAACGGTCAACCTAGGAAATACCGATTGAGACAATCCCCCCGCATCCGACACACCGACGCGCTCCAGGCCGCGAATTCATTCGGCAGCACATTGCCGGGCATTTTAGTCGGATAAAGCGGAGCGTCCGGAGACGCCCCGGGCTCCCGCTCCATCCATCTCGATCGAGCAAGGTCTTTGCCTCCGAACGCCGGAGGGCTTCGGCCATAGTTGCTCCATCGTGGCGAGGAAGATGCCCCAGATCGGCAGGAACTCGATCGGTCCACCCTGGTCCACGGCGCTCGCGCCCCATGTTACGGAATCGGCCTGATTTCAAAGACATGATACTTCCATGGTTCCACATCCAGGAACAGCCCCTGCGACTTCAGGCCGTCGCCGTCGCGGTCATAGGTGGCCTGACTGAGGCGGTCTCGCAGACGCCATGTCCTGCCGCTTAGTTCCGCGAAGGGGAGCCGGATGTGGCACTGGCTCCGATTGCCGGCGTAATTCACCGCGACCAACATGCGCTCGCCGTCCGGGCCTTGCCAGGCGAACGCGAGGAAGCAGTCGCAGGTCCAGTTCCCTTCCCAGGCGGGCCCGCAATCCAGTAATTGCCACAGCCCGTCCCGGAAGACCGGCTGCCCGGAGCACTCCGAGCAGCGTGCTGTAGAACCGCTCCAATCGCTGGTCGATCGGCTCGTCCGGCTCTCGGCAGAGGTGAGGAGAGATCCGCGCTTCGTCCGGCCCTCGAACTGGCCCTTGCTGAAAAAACCGCAGCCCCGGCGAGAGAAAGGTGATGACGGCCGCGGCCTCGTGAACTTCGGGCGGGAATGCCGCGGCGGCCCGCGGTTCGTCGTGGTTTTCCAGGAAGCGGGCCAGCTTGTCCTGGTAATCCAGTCCCGCCCGGAAATGCTCGCGCACCGGCCTGGCGTGCCGGTCGCGTAGCCGGTCGTAGAGCCGCTTGTCGTAGGTGTAATCGAACCCCTGTTGCTGCAGCGTCCATTCCAGGTCCCAGTAGACCTCGGCCATGAAGCAGAAGCCCGGTGACTGCTCCCGCACTCGCCGGGTCGCCTTCGGCCAGAATGGCTGGGACGGGATGCCCCAGGTTCGCTCGAAGACCTCGGGCAGGACCAGCATGGCCATATCACAGCGAACGCCGTCGCATTGCTCGGCGATCTTCAGCAGCTCGCCGATCATCGCTTCCTGCGTGGCCGGGTTCCCATAATTGAGCTGGAGCGTATCGGGCCAGCCGGAGAAGTACGGATCGCGGCCGTAAGCCAGCAGCCGATCGCCGCCGCTCCGCTTGACCCAGGTGTAGTTCTCGGGGCGCGGGCCAGGTCCAGTTCGGTCCCGGGCACGTAATACTCGGGATGGTCTTCGACCCAGGGGTGATCGAGCCCCGTGTGGTTGGGGACGAAGTCGAGCATCAGCCGGAGGCCGCGGTCCCGGAGCCGTTCGCGGAGCCGGGCAAGGGCCGAATCACCGCCCAGGAGCGGATGCACTGTATAACCGGTGTCGCGAACCCGGAACCCGCGATGTCCTCCTCGCGCAGGTCGGGGAGCGTCTCCGCGAACTCCCTGCGCCACCCGGGGTGGTTCCGAGAGACCTGCTGCCCGGCCGGGCCGGTTCTCCAGACGCTCAGCAACCAGACCCAGTCGAAGCCCATCCCCGCCAGGTGGTCCAGTTCGGCGTCCGGAATGTCATCCAAGGTCGCTGCCCGGCCCAGCCGCCGGGAAAGCTCGGTCAGCCAGACGCGGGTGTTGATCTGGTAAAGCGAAGGATAGCGCGGCGTTGTCATCGGTCTTTACCCTCATCGGTTCGACGAATCGATGCGCATGGGTTTCACTCACCGCGACGACCCGGCATCGGCGTCCTTGGACTTGAGGGCGGTAAACCGGCCAGCAGCAGGGCGAAGCCCAGCGCGCCGAGGGTAGAAACGAGGCCGTAGGCCACCACGGCGGTGACTGCCGGCGTGTCCGCGAACTTGCTCGTGACGATCACCAGACCGACGGCGATGTTGCGGGTTGCCGTTGTCACGGCCATCGCCTTTCGCGTCGCGAGATCGGGGCCTCCGCAGAACCAACCGATGCCCAGGCTGGCCAGCAGGAGCAGGCTCATCCCCGTCCAACCCCTCAGCCGGATCGCGGCCAAGGTCTCGTGATGTGCGGCGAGGATCAGTCCGACGAGGGCAAAGAGCAGGACATTCGCGAGGAGTCCAACCGGCTTGACGATCCCCCGCGCCAACTTCGGCGCCCGTGGTGCATGCCCAACCCCGACGCCAAGGGTAGCATCTGGGTAATCAGCAATGTCCGAACGATCCCCATGGTGTCGACGCGCAAATCGCTATCCGGCGCGACCCGGGATGACAGCACACTGAGCAGCGCCGGCGAGAGCAGCGCCGACGACCCGGCCAGGATCACCATCATCCCGATGGCGGATGGTACACTTCCCCTCGCGATGGCCGTGATCGGTGGTCCTACCGGAGCTCCCGGGCAGACGGCGAGGACCAAAAATCCCAGCGAGACCATGGGGTCGGCCTGGAACACGTACAGCAAACCGAGAGTCACCGCCGGTACCAGCAGGTAATTGGCGAGGAGTCCGAGGGTGACCCGTCGCGACGGCCTGGCCGAGGCCACCACGGCCTGAATGTTCACCTGCAACCCCATCGACAACATGATCGTCACGAGGGCCGTCAGGTTGAGCCAGGAGATCCATCTTGCAGCGTCCACGACAGTGTTGCGAGAGTTCTTGGGCTTTCGCGGAAGAGGGATCCCCATCAGCCGGCTGGTGAACCAGCGAGCTCCGTTCGGGCCGACCTTTCGAAGTAGCCCTTCTTGCCACCTTCGAGAACTTGCTCGGGCGTCAAGGTCGCAAAGAGGTGCATGGTCCGGGCGATGAGACCCGTCCAGCCGGTCTGGTGGCTGGCACCGAGGCCGGCCCCGTTATCGCCGTGGAAATACTCGTAGAACAGGACGCAATCGCGCCAGTACGGGTCGTCCTGGAACTTCCGGGTTCCTCCATGGACCGGACGACGGCCATCCTTGTCCTTGAGGAAGATGTTCCCGAGCCGCCGCGCGATCTCCTCGGCCACCTGATAGAGGCTCATCTGCCGGCCGGAACCTGTGGGGCACTCGACCGTGAAGGCGTCGCCGTAGTAGAGGTGATACTGGAGGAGCGCCCGGATAATCAGGGCATTGACGGGCATCCAGATGGGCCCGCGCCAGTTCGAGTTTCCGCCGAACATGCCGGAATCGGACTCAGCAGGCAGGTAGGAAACGCAGTATTCCTGGCCGCCGGCATGGATGACATAGGGGTGGTCGGCGTGGTGGCGCGACAGTGAGCGAATGCCGAACGGGCTGAGGAACTCGTCCTCGTCGAGCATCTTCGCCAGTACGCGGCGGAGCTTGGTCTCGTCCAGGATCGATGCCAGCCGGCGGCCGGCGACACCGGGCTTCATCGGGTCGTGGATGGCCGCGTAGAGTTCGGGCCGACCGGCGAGGAACCATCGGAACCGCTCTGCGACTTCAGGGCTCTTCGCCATGAGCTCTCCCTCGAAAACCGTGGCCGCGCAGAGGGGCAGCAAGCCCACCATCGACCGGACCTTGAGACGCCGAGCCTGGCCGTCGGGCAGCCGGAGCACGTCGTAGAAGAAGCCGTCCTCCTCGTCCCACATGCCCGTGTCCTGCCCGAGGTGCGCCATCGCCGAGGCGATCCACAGGAAGTGCTCGCAGAACTTGAGGGCCATGTCCTCGTAATCCGGATCGGTCGTCGCCAGCTCCACGGCGATCTCGAGCATGTTCTGGCAGTAGAGGGCCATCCAGGCGGTGCCGTCGGCCTGTTCCAGATAACCCCCGGTCGGCAGGGGCGCGCTCCGATCGAAGACCCCAATGTTGTCCAGGCCCAGAAAGCCGCCCTCGAAGACGTTCCGACCCGAACGGTCCTTGCGGTTGACCCACCAGGTGAAATTCAGCAACAACTTCTGGAAGCTGCTCTTGAGCCAGTCCCTGTCTCCCTGTCCCGTCTGTGCCTTCTCGAGGCGGTAGGTAAATATGGTGGACCACGCATGGACCGGCGGGTTGACGTCGCCAAAGTTCCATTCGTAGGCCGGAATCTGGCCGTTGGGATGCATGTAACGCTCGCGCAGCATCAACCGGAGTTGCTGCTTGCCGAAATCCGGGTTGACGAGCGTCAAGGCGAGCACGTGGAAGGCGAGGTCCCAGGCCGCATACCAGGGATACTCCCACTTGTCCGGCATCGAGATCACGTCGCCGTTGTACATGTGGTGCCAGTGGTCGTTGCGGGGCGCCGCCTTCCTGGTCGGCTTGAAGGGGTCGGAACCGCGCTCCTCCAGCCACTTGTCAACATCGTAGTGGTAAAATTGCTTGGACCACAGCATGCCTGCCAGCGCCTGCCGCATGACGTTCGCCGCGTCCGCGTCGAGGGCGGGCGGCGCGATGGCCGCATAGAACTCGTCGGCCTCTTGCTGGCGAGAACGCAGCACCTCCTCGTAGTGGCCGCCGAAGGGCCCATGGGGGCCATAGACTCGCACGAAGTCGGTCGGGCTGACGTCGGTGAGGCGCAGGCGGAGGACTTGATGTCCGCCGGCGTCGATGGCGAGGCGATAGTGGGCCGAGGCCTTGGTTCCCGACTTCCCGGGGTTCACGGCCTCCCCCTGGCCCAGTACGACGCAGTTGTTGATCCCATCCTTGACGTAAGGGGTCCGGTTGGGGACCCCGAAGATGCGTTGGGTATTGGTCTCGTTCTCGGTGAACAGGAGCGGGACATCTCGGTCGCAGTACAGGAAGAGCTCGCCCAGTTCGGGATGATTCGCGGCGATGCCTCTGCCGGTCGCGAGCCCTTCCGCCTGCCGGAGTGAAGGCCGATCGCCGCCCGCCAACCAGGACCATAGATTGCGAAACCAGAGCGTCGGCAGGATATGAAGTTCGGCCGGCTCGGGGCCGCGATTGTGGATCGTGAGCTGGATGAGGATGTCCTGGGGCGACTCTTTCGCATACTCGACGAACACGTCGAAGTAGCGATCCTCGTCGAAGACCCCGGTATCGATCAGCTCATACTCGAACTCGCATCGGCCCCGGCGCCGGTTGCTTTCCACGAGGTCGGCATAAGGGAACGCCGACTGGGGATACTTGTACAGATACTTCATGTAGGAGTGCGTCGGCGTGCTATCCAGGTAGAAGTAGCACTCCTTGACGTCCTCGCCGTGATTACCCTCGCTGTTGGTGAGCCCGAACAGTCGCTCCTTGAGGATCGGGTCCGCGCCGTTCCAGAGCGCCAGGGCAAAGCAGAGCCTCTGCTTCTGATCGGAGAGGCCGGCCAGGCCATCTTCGCCCCAGCGGTAGGCACGCGAGCGCGCCTGGTCATGGCTGAAGTAGTTCCAGGCGTCGCCGCCTTCGCTGTAGTCCTCGCGGACTGTACCCCACTGGCGGCTCGCTGAGGTAAGGCCCCCACTGCTTCCAGGGAACCGCCCGCTCGCGAGCTGCTTCCAGCCGATCATGTTCCGTCGTCATGGGTACTTGCCCCGATCTCGCCGGCAAGGTGAGGTGAGAAATGAGCCGAAGATGTGGACCTCAACTCTCTAAGCATAACGCGATGGGGGCGATCCGTCTCTTCCAATTCGGCGCGGTTTTCCCATGCCGAGCCTTCCATCGAACTAATCGCTAATCCCCGCAACTTCGATCCAGCCCCTTCGCCCCGAACGCCGTGACTTTACATCCCGGGTGGCCATCACCATAATGGCCCAGCAGTGAACGAGGGGCCTTCCAAGG
Organism: uncultured Planctomycetota bacterium; assembly: GCA_963845755.1. Taxonomy (GTDB): domain Bacteria; phylum Planctomycetota; class Planctomycetia; order Isosphaerales; family Isosphaeraceae; genus CAWJTV01. The sequence continues at coordinate 112,316 of CAWJTV010000023.1, read as the reverse complement.
AGGAACGGAGCAATGAACATGATCGCCGCGGAGAACCGAGTCGTGGGCCTCTACGTGGACAGGACGCGCCCGGAGCACTGGATCGTGAGGGACCTCCAGGGTCGATTCTGGATGGTCGCGCCGGGGAGAACTCCTGGGAGCGACGTCAGCCGTTCCAGCCCGCCGAGGAGACCGAGCTCGAGCCGATCCCCACTCATTATAAGTATATGCTCGGCCAATGACGTGCGGGGTGAGCCGGGCCGCGGACGGACGGCGCGGGGCGAAGCGATTGAGTCTCCGCGGTCTCGACGAAGGCGATCGCACCGAGGAACCGGGTCACTGGCGTCCCTGGGCTCCCTCGGGTTCACCGTCAGTATTCGATAGGTCACGGTGGCCACCCCGGGGGCTGACTCGATGTTTTGATGCAAGACTGAGGGGGTGCAGTGCGGGTCACGATCCCCGAACGGGTCTTCAGGCCGAACCAGGCGCCGCCCCAGGGGCTGACGAGAGACACATGATCGACACGCCACTCTTGAACTCGTGGGGAGTTATGGTGCCGGCTGAAGTCGTCGCACCGATCATCCGATAAATGAGGCAACGGCGTTAGAATGCGTCGCTCCCCTCCAGACCATCCTCCGGTCCGCCCGTCCCCACTTTAGTCCGCGACAGGCGCTTGCCCCAAAGGAAGGTGCAAGATGGCTCGCTTCTCACCCGCGCTCGTAGTGCAGGTTCTCGGAATGTTCGCCTGGCTCCTCGTCGGCGCGATGGCGCGCCAAGGAGTCGCCCAGGAGCCCGCGCCTGCCCCCGCCGCGGCGTCCTCGTTCGACGAGATCATGTCAACCGTCGAGGAAACCGACCCGCCTCCAGCCCCGCTGTTCGACCTGTCCACCTGGAGCGGTCGCACCGACCTCTACCCGTACAGTCAGGTGATCGTGGAATCGATCTGCGGCAAGCCCGATCCGGACACCTGGCGGCCGTTGCCGTGCTCGACGCTCTTCAGCGAAGGTTGGCGCGAGTCCTGGGTGCCATCGCCCAACGGATCGGGCGGCGCGCCCCGACAGGGCTGGATCAATGCCGCCGACGGCAACCTGTACCGGCTGTGGTTCTTCACGTTCGGCCAGGCGTTCAACCAGGGCTCGAAGGGCAACGCCTACCTCGGTGCCTACACGATCTTCTTGCCGTTCAGCCGTCGCCTGGACCTGATCATTAACGTCCCGTTCGTGCTCCGCAACAGTGCTGGCAGCGGTTTGCCCATCATCGGCCCGACCGGGCTGATGCAGCAGTCGAAGAACCACACGACATTCGGCGATATCTCGTTCACGCCCCGCGTCTTGCTGCACGAGACGAAAGACTTCTCGCTCACGGGCGAGATGGCGGTGCTGGTCCCGACCGGCAACCAGCCCCTTGCGGGGAAGACCGCCCTGGTCCCGAACATCAGCTTCTGGAACAATTTCGCGGGCCGTTGGGTGATCCGGGGCGGGATCGGTGACTACATCCCGCTCGGTGGCGGTGGGTCTGACAGTCTGATCAGCCAGCTTGCCATCGGTCAGACCTTGACCGATCATGACGTGCCGCTGTTCGGCGACTTCACCTGGTACGTCTCGACGGTGGTGAACACCCCCCTTCGCGACGGCCAACATACCGGCGTGACGCTGACCCCCGGCATGCGTACGCACCTGGGCCGCGACTGGTATTTCCTGGCCGGTCTACCAACGCCGGTGACCAGTCAGCGAATCGGCGACCTCGGCATGATCTTCTGGTTCATGAAGGCGTGGTGAGTACGGACTGGTCGGCTCCCCAAGAAATGGTCCAGTCGAAATGGGAGTCCCTCGGTCGATGGGGTCCGTGAACTCGTTGAAGGGAATCCTCTTGGAAGCGCACCAGAAAATGGGGAGCAGACCACCCCGCGAGGAAGGCGAATACCGGCGCGCAGAAGTGGGTCACCCACCGCGTCAGGAACAGCGACGGACTCGCCCGGGACAGATCCGTGGGATCGATGGCCGTGTTGCCGAAGAAGTCGCGGGTGTGATCGATCACCATCAACACCATCACGGCCCCGCGGAGGACGTCGACGGCGTCGACGCGACCGGCGGGCGGCTCCGCCGATCGTGCAGGCGCCGTGAGAGATGTTGCGTGGTCCAGCGACGCGGCTGGCTCGATCGCCATGAGAGGGCTCCCTTCCGCCGACCGGGCCGGATCGGTGAACGGACCGTTCCGTAGGCCCCGCTCTCGCGGAGACGGCCATGACCACGAGATTCGCCCCGGCCTGGTGATTCCGGACACCGACTTTCGCGGCGGAGTATAAGTCCCTCGTGATGCTAACCGAACATCGCGGCGCAGGGCCGAGGTGCGACCCTTGTCACGCTCGGGACGGCAAGCTCGTCGAAGAAAGCCCCTTCATATCAATACTTTGACTTACTTCTTGACTTTCACATGGAAGCCGGCCTCGTGAAGGGCGCGGATCAGCTCGGTTGCCTCGTAGTCGCCGGTGACCTCGAAGGTCTCGCCCTTGGGCTTGGCGGTGTCGCCCGTAACGCCCGTGACCTTCTTGACGGCGGTCTTGATGGCTTTGTTGCAGGCACCGCAGCAGTTGTGGATGCCGGTCAGGGTCAGGCTCGAGACCTTACCCCTGGTCGCCCCGCTGTCGCGCGGGAAATGCACCGCCTTGGTCTCGAGTCGGCCGTGATAGCCCGCGGCGGCCAGGGCCTCGATGCCTTTCTGAGCCGTGGCGTCATCGGGAGCCGTGATGGTCACCGTCTTGGCCTTCTGGTTGCAGACGCCCTTGACCCCTTCGACGCCCTTCAACGCGGAGCCGACGGCTTTGACGCAACCGGGGCAGCAGAGATGAACATTCGCGACTTCGACCTTGGTCTCGGCCAGCGCGGCCGCGCCGAGCAAGCCGGCCGTGCTCAAGAGTACCAGACCCGTTCGTATTCGCCTCATGATCGACGATTCCTTCGGCACTGGTGCAGACTCGCGCGGCGGGCTTCGGTTGAGCCCACGCTCGACGCCCTCCTGAGTCCCCCGCGGCGGTGTGCCGGTTCGGTCGCGCGGAGGATTCTGTACCCGAATTGTTCAACGGCCGGGAGCCGCTTGCAAGAGGGTAGAGCCGGACGTATCTCCTCGGATCGATCGTCGACGCCAACACACAGATCGCGCAGGGGTTGGAATCGGGATCCGTGGGGGGCCTGGGTGGGCGACCACCCAGGCCTACACGGCCCGTTTCCTCCCCACCGGAACACCGCGACTCTTCCCTCAGCGGCACCCGGCCCGGCGCCCTCTAGGGCCGGCTCCCCGGGGCTGCCCGTCGTCGGGGATCAGGCAGAGCCTGCCACCAGACTGGACCGGGCTGCTAGAGGGGAGCCAGAACCGACCCCGCCACTCCGGCGTGCCATGCGGCTCCTGAATCGCGATCGACCCTTCGACCTGGTCAACCAGGAGCTGATCACCGACCAGCAACTTGCCCTGGAAGCGTTCCATGGTGGTCTCCTCCTTGGTGACCTCGGTGCGCGCCGATGGCCGGTGACTCGGGTCGGCCTACATCGAGGGCTGATGGGATCGTCTCGGATCGATCCACGCACGGGCGCTGAAGGAGCCGTCGAAGGCGTGGGCCTCGACGAGAGCCAGCTCGAGGGGTTGGCGCCGCCAGGCCGCGCTGGCGAAGTCGATGGCCTGGACGAGGAGCTCGATGAGGCGGACGCAGGCTTCGGCGGGCGTTCGGCCCTCGGCCTCGATCTCAGGGTACTGATTCTGATGCACACGGAACGTCGGCATGCCATAAGCGTCGCATGCCCCGTGTGCCACGATCTTTCCTCCCAAGCCGGTGTTCACGGTCAACTCCTTCCGTCGAATCGCGGTCGGCGGAGTCTATTGCGATCCTCTCCGGCCGCACCGACATCTATTATAAACGTTGATAATTCAAAATACAAAGAGATTCATAAATTTTATTCTGCATTTCGTGGGGATCCGCCGGGGTCTCGCGTAGGGCGGGTTCACGCGGGAGATGGCGGCGCAGTTGATCCAGGAAGGGCGGCCACCGAGCTGCCTGGACCATCGGCCGATCCGCGATGCCAGCGGTCTACCGCTTCCTCACCTCGCGGATGGGCACCGGCTCGGACAGTGTGAACAGCACGACTTCTTCACCCGTGACGGTGCTGATGTCGTGGTGAAGGCTCAACACCGGCATGCCGGTGACCTCCTTGACCATCGCTTCCAGGAGCGGCCGCGCCGTCTCGAGCAGATGGGTCCGAACCTGCTTGAGCAAGTCTCTACCCTTCTCGGCCGGCAGCGATTTGACCAGGTGCTGTTCCGCGGCCGTGAGGACGCCCTGAAGGCGGACCACGACGAGATCGCCGAGCAAGTGCGTGCGGATGTCCTTGGGTCCCCGCCCCATGTATTCCTGCTCGAAGCGAGCGATTCCTTCGCCGATGGCGGCTTCGATTTCCCCCTGCGTTCTCATGGTGACCTCGCTCACTTGCCACTCCGGGATCCGGTGTCCGCCGTGGAAGATCGCCTCCATCAGGCGACACGGTTCGGGTCGCCGGTTGTCGGATGAGCCGAAGACCAACATACAAGAAATCGCTGGATATTTCACTTGCTTTTTCCGTCTCGCTCGGTGCATCATCGGGAATGCGAATCGGGCCGGTGCGAACTGGCCGTCGGTTCTCGGGAAATTGAGTGAATGTCGTCGGACGACTAGATGAAGGGCAACCCGGCTGAATCGGGGAGCCCGTTGCCGAGTAAGCCGACGTGGTCGAATACCTCAGGGTGTTCCACCACGTCGGCTTTTTTCTTTGTTGCGGTGGTGCGGGACGGCCGTAGCGATTGGGGCGACCTCGATGCTCAAGACCAATTCGACAATGGCCCAGCAGATTGCCGAGGCGGCCATTCGATTCGAGGCGCGTCGCAACGGCCACGTGCCCGATTCGGCGACGGTGGTCCTGAGTGAGGACACGTTGGTCGTGACGCTCCACGGGTCGTTGTCGCCAGCTGAGAGGGCCCTGGCCAAGACCCCGGACGGGGCCGCCCAGGTGCAGGATTTTCACCGCCAGTTGTTCAGCTCTTTCTCCGAATCGCTGCGAGACGAAATCGAACGAATCACGGGCGTGGCGGTCCGCGAAGCGACCGCGGAAGTCGAGACGACGACTGGTACTGTGGTGCATGTATTCACAAGCGGTACGATGGTCCAGGTCTTCCTACTCGCTCGCAGCTTACCTGCGGAAACCTGGAGTGGGAGTGGGCCAGTCGATCAGTCCTGAGCACGGAGGTACAACCATGTTGGTCTTGTCGAGGAAGAGCAAGGAGTCGGTCGTTGTGGGGGGGCCGGGCGCCTTCGAGCCGTTGCTCAAGGTCACGGTACTCGAGATCAAGGAGGGCCGCGTGCGGCTCGGATTCGAGGCCAATAAGGATATCCCTGTGCATCGTTCGGAGGTGTGGGAACAGATTCGCGCCGCCGGCCAGCCCGACAGTAACGGGGAGGATCGCCCGGCGCCCATGCCGAAATGATGCCTCCCGTCCGCCCCTGAGGTGGGGTCAGGGGCGAAGAGGGTCATCACCTCCTCTGAGTTCAGTCATTCTCGAAATCTTCGGGGGTCGGCCCATCGAACAATCGAATGCCTTTTCCGACATCGGCGGAGCTACTCGTCAGCAGGGACAACCCAGGGCTCGAAGAAGACCAGGAGGCTGTTCCCGTAGCGCCTCTGCCTCGTCTCGCGAATCTCGGCGAGATCGAGATTCTGGTACTCCTTCGGGTGAATTTGCACGATCGCCAGACCGGACGATTCCTGCTCATCCGATTCCGCGGACGGCCGGTTCAGTACCCCGGGCCGTTCGGCGATCAACTGCATGGCCTCTACCCAGAGGTTCTTGTACTGAGGAGGGGCGATATAGATCAAATCGAACGACCTCTCCGTTCCTCTCAGATAGTCGAAGGCGTCGGCCTGCCGAACCTCGGCGCGATCCGCGAAACCCGTGGAGACCAGGTTTCTCTTGATGGTGGCCATTGCCTTGTGGCCGAGATCGATGAAGGTGCAGTGCGCGGCGCCCTGGCTCAGCGCCTCGATTCCGACGCTCCCACTTCCCGCAAAGAGATCGAGCATGTTCATACCCGGGATTCGCGGGCGAAGGATGTCGAAGAGGGAGGTCTTGACGCGATCAAGGATCGGGCGCGTGCCCTGACCTGGCACCACGAACAGTTTCGTCCCCCGGGCTGACCCCGCAACGACGCGCATTAGAGGCACCTCAAGATGATTTGGTCTCAGCAGGGATTACAGCCACAGGCCCGTTCCTCTCGAAAGGCTGACCCTGTTTGAATCGTCGGTCCTTCGTCCTTCCCGCGTACATCATACGAAGAAGCCGATAATAATTCACTTGCTATTTTCGCCTTGCGCGTCACAATGAGGAATGAATTGGAGCTTGTACGGACTGACAGTCGGCTCCGATAAGAACTGGGATCGAATTCGTCGGACGACTAGACTAAGGGCAACCCGGCCGAACCGGGAGGCTCGTTGACGAGTAAGCCGACGTGATGGGATGCCTCAGGGTATTCCACCACGTCGGCTTTTTTTGTATTCGGACCATACCGCAGGGAACTGCGATCCCTCTTCCAGGTGGAGATCGGCGACGAACAGGCCCACGCGCAATTCCTGGCCGACAGATCGCCGCTCTGGGTGGCGAACCGACCACGGAACCCAGGCCGGTACCGCAGGCCGACCAGCCGCGGGCGATGCTGGAGAACGCCCTGGCCGCGGAAGAACAGGCCATTGCAGACTACAACGAGCGAATTCACCAGGCGGAGAGCCTCGGCGACTTTGGTCTCAAGGTCGAGCTGGAAAACCAGGTCGCCGACGAGACCCGGCATAAGGAGGAGCTCGAACGCATTATCGCCGGCTGGGAGGATCGCTGATGGCGACCCGGAGTTACACTCCGGCGAGCGGTCGGCCGCCGCCGTGGGCGCACATCAACTCACAAGACGATCTCGAGGAGAGCCAAACCATGGTGGAGTTGCGACAGATCGAAAGGGCCATCCTGGCCATCGGCAGGGTCGACAGCCAGGAACTGGGAGCCCTGCACAAACAATTGTACGCCGGTGGTAGGATCGACCGCAGTGGGGCCGAGTTCCTCGTCGAGCTGCACAAGCGCGTGCAACACCTCACGCCGGCCTTCGAGCGGTTCTTCTACCAAGCGATCAAGGACCATATTCTGGCGCAGGGCCGGATTGACGCCGAAGAGGCCGCCTGGCTGCGGAGGATGCTCTTCGCGGACAACGCGTTTGATGACGAGGAGCGTAGGTTTCTCCACGAACTCAAGGGCGAGGCGAAGCAGGTCAGCCATGAGTTCGAGGTGCTGTTCGAAGAGAGCATGAAACAGCCGCCCGAGCAGCGCACGTGTGGTTAGAACCTTCTCCGTAGGATCTCCCCGCCGTGCGCCCAGACGCCAAGGACCTCAGACGCGAGCGCCTCGCCGCGTTGCTCCCGACAAGTTACCGGAGGACTTCCCTCTGGGAACCCCTGGAAGCAACTCGACGTGGGATCGGCATGTCTACCTTTCTCAAGACGGGCTGCAGGATCAGGATGAACCAAAAAGGAGAGACTGGTGACTCCGATGGAATCTCGCGTGCCAGGCCAGAACCCTGGCCGAAACGGTAGCAGACCATTGCCGGCACCAACCGCCGTCGAACTCCCGCCGGCCCTCCGCGCCGCCCTGCTGGACCCGGCGCTCTGGCGAGAGCGGCTGGAAGAGTTCGCCCACGCCTCCAACCTGGCGATCGCACTCACCGATGACAAAGGACAGCCGCTTGGAGAGTATGTCAACTCCCGATCCCTGGGGAGTCGTTTGCACGACCAGCACCCGGCGGCGATCACTGGATGTCCCTTCTCCTGGGCGCCGCTCGAACCTCACGCCTGCGACGCCGACATGGATGATGCCCTCGCCTGGCAGGACGAGCATCTCCTGGCGCCGCCCGAGCCCTGCACCTGCGTCGTCGAGGCCCTGGCCGGACGAGGTCGAGTCATTGTGCGGGACAGTACAGGACTCGTGCATTTCGCCGTGCCGCTCTTTCTGGGTGAACACCCCTTGGGAGCGCTGCTCGCCATGGACCAAGGTGACCTACGTGCCGAACAACAGCCGGTAAAGCACCTCGCCAAGCAGTTCGGGCTTTCTCCGGATCGGGTCTGGCAGTTGTCCTGCCTGGAGCATCACGTCAAGCAGACCACCCTGCACGTTTACGCGACCCTCCTGATGACGCTGGGCCGGACGATTCTCGAGACGCATTATCACGCACTTCGGCAAGCGGAGCACCTGGCCGAGATGACGCGGCTGAGCGACGTTGCAGCGGCGGAGATCACCGATCGTCGGCGTATCGAGGAGGGGCAACGCCTTCTCCTGGAAGCCAGTGTGGCGTTTGCGTCCCGGGACTACACGACTTCGCTGAAGCTTCTGGCTCGCCGTGCCGTGCCCTTCCTTGCCGACTTTTGTTTCCTTGATGTGGTTACCGCCGAGGAGACCATCCACCGGGTGGGGTGGGCACACGCCGACACAGCCCTACAAGATCGGTTTGACCAGATCAATCACTTTGTCGCGCCCCGAGACTGGCGGCACGACCCGGTTTCCAGAGTGCTCTGGAGGGATCAGGCGGAATTCGTGCCGGAAGTCACCGATGCCTGGATGCAGTCGGCAGCCACGAGTCCGGAGCATTTCCAGCTCATGCGGGACCTGAAGCTCCGATCTTTGATGACCGTGCCATTGATCGCCCACGAGCGTAAGTTGGGCGCGTTCACGTTCTGCTATGGCGAGGTCTCGGGACGCCGCTACACCCAGGCGGACCTACGATTGGCCGAGGACCTCGCTCATCGAGCCGCCATCGTCGTGGAGAATGCTGAGCTCAACCGCGCACTCCGAGCAGCCGATCGTCACAAAGATGAGTTCCTCGCGGTGGTGGGCCACGAGCTGCGAAACCCGCTCGCCGCCATCAGCAATGCCATGCAACTCGTCCGTCTCAAGGGTCTGGCCGATCCCGAACTCCGCTCGGCGACGGAAGTCATCGAGCGTCAGGCCCAGCAAATGAGACGACTGGTGGACGACTTGCTCGACGTCTCCCTTGTCAGACAGGGCAAGATCCACCTCAGTAGGGAGGTCGTGGACCTGAGAAACGTGGTGGCCCGGGCCGTCGAGAGCAGTCGGCCTCTCATCGAGATGAAGAAACACGAGCTGGCAGTCTCACTCCCCGAGCGACCGATCGAGGTGGATGGGGACCTGACCCGATTGACCCAGGTCGTGTCAAACCTGCTGAACAACAGTGCCAAGTATTCGGAAGAGGGCGGGCGTGTCGAGCTTTCCCTGGAAGCCAACAGCGATCAGGCGATCCTCCGGGTGAGCGACACGGGAATCGGCATTGCGCCGGCCACGCTGCCGACAATCTTCGACCTGTTCACCCAGGTGCAAGGCAGTGAGGATCGTTCGGAGGGCGGCCTGGGGATCGGCCTGAACCTGGTGCGGGACCTGATCGACCTGCACGGAGGTTGCGTGCAAGCCACGAGCGCGGGACTCGGCCATGGCAGCGAGTTCGTCGTGCGACTGCCGCTCTCACGGACAGGACATCCGCTGCCTCCCAGCGCGGCCGGTGTCCCTGAGGAGACCCCTAACGGGCCTTCGCAACGCATCCTGATCATCGATGATAACAGGGATGCGGCCGACACCATGGCGATGTTGCTCCGCGTCATTGGGCATGAGGCGCAAACAGCCTACGACGGTCCCACTGCCCTCGACCTGGCTCAGAGGCAACCGCCGGATGTCGTTCTCTGTGACGTCAGCATGCCGGGGATGGGTGGTCGTGAAGTCGCCCATCGCCTTCGCCACGACCTCGAGCTCCGCGACGCGCTCATTGTGGCCGTGACCGGTTATGGTCAAGAAGAAGACAAGCGCCGGTCCCAGCAAGCAGACTTCAACGCCCACCTGGTCAAACCAGTGAGCCTGGAGGCATTACAGGCGCTGCTGGGTCGCAGAGCAACCCTGTCGCGCAGGCTCCCTTGAAGCGAAGGGAGGCGTTCGCCGAGCCCCCGGTGTTCCCTCAACCCCAATCTCAAGACTTTCGGGCAAGGCGGCATTATCAACGGCGGGTTTCACTGGACTGACCTGGGTCGCGGTCGAGTTCCGGTGGTGCGCGATGTGCTCATCCAGGCAGGTGTAGCCACAGAGGTTTTGCCGACACTGCGGGCAAAAGACGACGTCTCGTAGCCTGCGGCCGCATTGTTGGCAGTGACTGAGGGCGGACATAGGTGCTCCCGGGTTAGTCTTATGGCCAGTAACACGCAATCCCCGTACCAACCTCTCGGATTCGAAGACCCCGACACGCTCATCCACGGTAGACTTCCGAATGACCTCATTTTGGGATCACGACTGTTAAGATCAGGACAGGAGGATTTGTGATGTCCGTCGCATTGTTCACCACTCTAGCCTTACCTCTCGCGAGCGGCGACGCACGCCACTGGGAGGACGAAATCGTCTATGTGGTCATCATCGAGAAGTTTTTCAATGGAGACCCCGCGAATGACATCATGCGCGCCCGATTTGTCGGCGAGCGCGAACGCTTCGACGGTGGATTTTGGGGAGGCGACCTGAAGGGTGTGATCGCCAAGCTCGATGACCTGACGGACCTGGGCGTCACCGCGCTCTTGCTCTACCCCGTCATGCAAAATGACGAGAGTCCGATCGGCAAGTTCCTGCCAACCGGCTATCGCCCAAAAGATTATGAGCACGTCGATAAGAATTTTGGCGACAACGCGACCCTACGTGCGCTCGTGGACGCGGCCCACGCGCGCCATCTGCACGTCATTCTCGACATGCCTCTCGCGATGCCCGGGTTTGAGCACCCGTTCCTGGTGGAGCCAGCGAAGCGTGATTGGTTCGCCGCTCCGACCGAATACGGTGCTCGCCGCTGGAAGGTCGAGAATCCCGAGGTTGCGGACTACTTGATCGGTGTCTGCAAGCGCTGGAAGGAGCGGTCGGGCTGCGACGGCTTCCGCATCGATTCCGCTCATCTTCAACCCGTTTCCTTCTGGAAACGCTTCGTTACCGAGCTGAAATCGGCACCTCCACAGAAGGATTTCTTGCTCTTGCCCGAGCTCACGATCACTCCGAGAAAGATTGGCGCGTTCGTGACTGAAGCCGGTTTTGACGGTGCCTACGACTTCAGTGCCATGACCGTCCGCGACGTCTTCGGTAAAGATGAAGCCGTCGGCAAGCTCTCGTTTATCGCCAAGGAAGCACAGCAGTTCTATCCCTCTCCGCGAGCCATGATGGCACCGATCGACAATTACGAAAGCGCGTTCGTCTCGATCGCGAAGGAGCCGAAGACAAAGCGAACCAAGCTTGCGCTGGCATACCAACTTATGCTGGATCGAGTCCCCCTGCTCTATGCCGGAAATGAGCTGGGAATCGCCTGCCACGACGTGGGCGCGGCGTTCCCGGCCGATCGCCAGGACTCTTCGTTCTTGAAGGACGTGAAGGCGCTCATCGCTCTCCGCAAGCGCGAGCCCGCCCTGCGCCGCGGGAACTTCGCCGAGGTTTTCTCACGTGATGCGATGTATGTGTTCCTGCGCACTCTGGGCCACGACCGCATCTTGGTGGTGCTCAACGGCTCGGACAAGCCGAAGACGTTCGCAATGCCGATCGGCGATCATACCTGGCGTTCCTGCCGGCTTGACGACCTGATCGGTGGCGAGGTCACCAAACCTGCCGGAAGCGATGCGGCCATTGAAGTGCAGGCATTCGGGGCGAGGGTCGTGCGGGTTGCCGAAGCGGCGGATGCCTTGCTCGAACCCGGTCTCCGGCGGCCGGAGCGGGAGTGACCCGGAGGTCCGGCCGAAGTCGGGGCCCCAACCTGTGCGGACGACCCGCATGCGGGCCGGGCCGCTGACGACGCGCGTGCCCAGGAAGCGGCAGTTCGTGCACTGCCCGAGAGGGAGATTCGGGCAAATGTGGAGAGGCGGCTCGGCCTGGCCGCATGACATGGGAGAACCTCGCGGAAAATATAAAAAGATCTATTGACATCTGGAGTCGTATGATTTCTAATGAAGCCTCAGTTCTCCCACTTTTGATGGGGTGGGGAGTTGAAGGTCACGGTGGCCCTGCTGCGGGAGGATTCGCGCAGGAGGGCTTTTCATGATTCCCACCATCAAAGCAGGAGCCAGATCATGTCGAACGCGAGTGACAAGGTGAAGGATGGAATTCGCGACACGGCTGAGAAAGTCAAGGACGCCGCCCACAACGTCGGCGAAAAGACCAAGGATGTGGTGCACAATGTCGGCGAGAAGATCAAGGACGTCGGCCGCTGAACGCCCTTGCCTCCAAGAAACGAGGTCGTCCCGCCTTCGATTAGATAAGTGTTCAAATCTTGAGAACTTATGTTATCTTATCGACGGTGGGGGGGACGGGGGCTTTCACTCTTCCGTCGATTTCCGCCGCATCTCTACAGGCCCGGACCTTCACCTTCAAGGGACGATTCTGTCGGGTTCGGCCTGATCCGGGCGAGGATCTCACCGATATATGATACAATAAATCGGAAGGAAATTCACTTGAATTTCCCATCTCGTGTGGGACAATGACAGTAGTGACGGAGCCAGTGTGAACTCACATTCGGCTCTGATGAAAGCCTGAATCAGAATTGTCGGACGACTAGATAAAGGGCAACCCGGCTTGGCCGGGGGGCTCGTTGACGAGTAAGCCGACGCGGTCGAATACCTAAGGGTGTTCCACCACGTCGGCTTTTTTGTTTCGCTTGCGCTGACACCGGGCAGTCGCTCTCACGAGAGGGACACCCAGTAGACACACAACCAGACTTTGACGCCCAGATGCGTCTCCGCGAGTCAATAGTGCCGCTTGCCGAGGCGTTCAAGGCCGCGGCCTCCACGAGTTCTCAGACCATCGAAAGGGGTCATCCATGAGTCTCGGTATGATCTTGCTGATTGTCTTGATCCTGCTCCTCTTGGGCGCCTTTCCGCGCTGGGACTATAGCCGGAACTGGGGCTATGGCCCGAGCGGCGGCTTGGGGTTGTTGTTGGTGATCGTGCTGGTCCTCGTGCTGATGGGGCGCGTCTGAAGGGAGTTGGATCGGGTCTGGCCGTGACGGCCACACCCATCCCGACACGGCGACCTGGATCGACCGCGCTCTCGATGGAGAACCCGAGAGAGAACATTCGCATAGGAAGCCCAGTACTGGCAATCGATTCGCGGTCGTTCAACGGTTTCTCCGCGGTCTCGCGGCTGAAACCGGCTCGACGCGCTTGTCTCACGAATCCATATCGTTCTCGTTGCCAGGTGGGGGGAGTGGCCCTCGTCCGCGGCGAGATTCGTCCCCGTTCGATGAAGGAAGTTGTCCGATGCTCTACTACGCCATCGTGTTCGCGGTTCTCGCCCTGGTCTCCGGCCTCCTCGGCTTCGTGGCGCTCAGTGGCACGCTCGCCTGGATCGCCAAGGCCCTGGTCCTGGTTTTCGTCGTCCTGTTCGTGCTCTCGCTGGTCTTCGGCCGGAGGACTGGGCCGGTTGTTTGATGTTCGTTGGGGTGGGCAAGCTCATCGTGAGACCGCCTAGACACCAATGATTCCATGATTTGTTGCGTCAGGAGAGAGAAACCTATGAAACGAACTCTGTTATCAGTGCTGATTCTCGGTCTTTTCTTGTTCCTCGCCGTCGGCCTGGTGGGCTGCGGTGAGGAGTCGAAGACGGGGAAGACGGAAACGATCACGACGCCAGGTGGGTCGACCACCACGAGCACGGAGACCAAGGTCAAATCGACCGGCGATAACCCGCCGCCGAACTCTGCGGGCCAGACCGGCAAGTCCGACAGGTGAGAACGTTACACCAACCGCCCTCCTGATCAGGGGGGCGGTTTCACCGGCCATGCCCGATTTCAAACGACGCGTGGATAGCGATGCGGGCTCCTCGGGTGCATCGACGTCCACGCGAGTAGCCGGTTCTGGCGCCGGCCGATCCAGGAGCCAGGGAGCCGTACGATGTTGGCTCCGTTTTTCGCGTGAGATTCGGGGTAGATTCTGGGAAACTGCCGGGAGAGAACCGTGGTCACGGAATCGCATGACGTCGATGAGATCTACCATCGGATGGCGGTGATCCGCCGCGAGCTTCATACGAACGTGAGCGAATCCGTCGCCGGCGCCGAGGCGGTAATGGACTGGGGACGGTACACCTGGACGTATCCCTGGATCGCCCTGGGCGGGGCGGCCGCTGTCGGCTACCTGATCTACACCAGCGGTCATCCGGAGTTCAGGGCCGACATGGCCAGCCCGGCCGATGGGGCAGAGGCTGGTGAACCGGTCGCGGGAGTCAGGGCCAAGGGTCAACAACGATGGAGGATCGGCCAGAATCTCCTGCTCGCCGCCTGGGGCATCTTGTTCCCCGTGGCCGCCCGCGCGGGCCAGAATTGTCTGCTGCATTGGCTCGAACAACAATACCCGACGAGGACCGTGGACCGGCCTACTCTCGCTGTCGGCCGGAGATCGGGGCGGCTGGATGGGTCGGGTGGATCAGTAGAGTCTTCCTCCGAAGGATCCCTCCGTCGTGCCGCACATCTTGGCGATTCGAGATTCCTGATTCCACATTCCAGATTCCCGAATCACTCCCCATGTTGGATTTTGAATCTTGAGTCTCGAATCCCGATCGGGTTGCGGCCGGAGGCCGTGTTCGAAACATTGAGTCGGAGCCGCGGCTCCGATCGAAACCAACTTCTTGGAGGTCAGGACAATGGATGACCGCGTTCAAAGCATGAGGGCGGAGTTTACTCCCCAACTAGAAGACATCAGGGCCATGGCGCGCCAGGACGTGGCGGTCGCCCGTGAGCGGCTGGCCGAGGGGAGAGCAAAGCTGGGCGACTTTGTGGTCAGAGAACCCGTGAAGGCTCTGGGTATCGCGCTTTGCATAGGAGTCGTCCTGGGATGGTTGATCAAGCGTCCGTGAACGGTCGCGGGACAGCGCGTGTGCCCGGTCCCAGTTCGGCGGAATACGAGGGGGTCGCCGAGTTCGTCGACGACCTCGCGTCCCTGGCCGAACTCCAGGCCAAGCTCGCGGCCGTCAACTTCAAGGATTCCGCCCGCAAGTTAACGTTCCCGATCGTCCTGACCGTGATGGGCCTCACCGGGGTGGTGGCCAGCGTCCCGGTGGCTCTCCTCGGCGCCGGCTGGCTGCTCGCCTCCGCACTGAAGATTCACCAGGGTTGGGCGATGCTCCTGACGGCCGGAGCGGCGATGGCCCTCGGGGGACTGTTGGCGGGGTTGGGCGGGAGGCAGCTCAGTCGCAGCTTCGACAGCTTCCGCCGCTCGCGCAAGCAACTGTGGCTCAACCTGGCTTGGGTCCGGACCGTCCTTGTTACCAGCGCCAGCGCACGCATGCACCCGCGGCGTCGTTCGTGATCATTGCCGCACGCAGGTCGCGGGCATTGCCGACGGCTCATTGAGATTGAACCGATATCCACCAGGGGGAGCCAGAATCGCACCGACCGATCCGGCAACGAGGAGTCCAAGGACCATGGCAATCAACGTGCAGACATTTCAAGGAGAGTGGAATCACCTCTGCAGTCTGGCAAAACAGCGCTGGAATCAACTGACCGAGGACGACCTCCGAATGCAAGAGGGGGACATCGAGCAGCTCTTCTCCCGGATCCAGCAGAAGACCGGCGAGGGGCGTGAGGCGATCGAGAAATTCTTCTCTCAGATGAACTCGCGCGGTTCATCGGCTGTCGCGCAAGCGGCCGGGGCCGGCAGCCGCTACGCACACCAGGTGAGCGACCAGATCCGTGAACGCTACGACAATGCCGAGGATCTGGTCCGACGCCAGACGATGGAGAGGGCGTTCGCGGCCTTCGGTATCGGCCTGGTGGTCGGGCTGATCACTGGGCTGGCGATCCGAGCCCGTTGAGTCCTGCCTGACGGCTCCCATGCAGACGCTTCCTGAGCGATCCGCCTGACGTTCACCCGTACAGGAACGCCAACGTGGCTACTCAACGCAAGTCCCCGATGGATCATCCGGCCGTCGTGACCTTCCTCATCCTGGCGGTCATCGCCGCGATGTCGCTCGCGGCCGAGGTGCTCAAGCCCTTGGCTTTGGCGGTTCTCCTCAGCTTCGCACTGGCGCCGCTTGCGGAATTCTTGGAGCGGCGTCGGGTGCCGCGGGCCGCCGCGGTCATCCTCACGGTCGCCCTCGCGCTCGGGTCCCTGTGCGGGATCGGCTACGTCGTCGTTCGGCAGCTTTCCACGCTAGCCTACCGACTACCGGACTATCAGAAGGAAATCCAGAAGAAGGTGAACTTCCTGAAGCCCTCAGAGGACACTGCGATCCGTCGGGCGCAGAAAGTCGCCGGTGACTTGTCCAAGTCGCTCGACCAGCCGGTCGTCGCGGGGCACGATGCGATGGACGTGCGGGTCGTCGAGGAGCCCACGTTCCGGCAGCGCCTCCAGGGAGCCGTGGGGCCCTACCTGGAGTTCATGGGCGTGGGTATTTTCGTGCTCATCCTGGTCCTGTTCATGCTCATGAACCGGGCGGAGCTGGGAGACCGGATCGTCCAACTCTTCGGCCAGCGCCAGATCAACCTCACGACCCGGACCATGGGCGAGATCGGCCAGCGGATCAGCCGCTACCTGGCGATGATCACGATGGTCAACTCGGGGTTCGGGCTCATCGTCGGCCTGGGCCTCTGGGCGATCGGCGTGCCTTACGCGGTGCTCTGGGGATGCCTGGCGGCGATGATGCGGTTCATCCCCTATGTCGGGGCGGCAGTCGCGTTGCTTCTGCCGCTGATCTTCTCGATCGCGTACTTCCCCGGCTGGAGGCAGCCGCTCGTAGTGGCCGCATTCTTCGGGGCGGTCGAGGTGGCGCTGACCTATCTGGAGCCGGTCATCTATGGCAAGACCACCGGGGTGTCGGCCCTTGGACTCCTGGTCGCGGCGGCGTTCTGGACGTGGCTCTGGGGGCTGCTCGGCACCCTGCTGTCAACGCCGATGACACTCTGCCTGGCGGTTCTCGGCAAGTACGTTCCGAGCCTGGGCTTCTTCGCGACGCTCCTGGGCGAGGAAGCCGAGCTGGACCAAAACATCAGGTTTTACCAGCGGCTCGTCTCGCTCGACCAGGATGGGGCTACCGCGGTCGTCAACGCCGCCCTGAAGGAACGCCCGCGTGCCGAGGTCTTCGATCACATCCTGGTCCCGGCCCTATCGCGTGCCCGGCGCGACGCGGCGCGGGGAGAGCTGGAGGAGAGCGACATGGCCTTCATCCGGCGAGTCATCGGTGAGATCCTCGATGACCTGGAAGGGACGGAAGATATCAGCCTGAAGATCTCGGCCCGCTCTGGCGAAGAAGAGCCGGGGCTAGCCGATGGTACACTGGGGTCGCCGGCGTTCGAGGTTGCGGGCGTGGCGGCGAGCGGCACCTCCGACGCCCTGACGCTACGGATGCTGGGACAGATCCTCGCCTCCTCGAAGTGCACACTCGTCAATCTCGAGGGCGCCGGCTCGCCGATGCAGCTTGCCGAACGGATGGCGGAAGTGTCCCCGGCGATGGTCATCCTGTCGCACCTGCCTCCCGAGGCACTGGCGAAGGCCCGCTACCAGGTCCGGCGGCTCAGGGCGCGGTTCGCAGGGCTGGCGATCCTGGTGGGGCGGTGGGGGGAGGCCGGCAGCGACGCGTCGTCCGAGGGGCTCACCGGAGTCGGGGCCACGCACGTCGCCTTCACGCTGGCCGATGCCCGCGACCAGATCCTGGCCAGGGCCGCTTCCGCGGTTCAGGTGATGGCGGCGACGGCGATGACGGCGGTCGCCGAGGCTCGGGACCCGTTGGAGCATCTCGCCCGACCCGGTCAGCGAGCAGACGAGGACCGTCTCTCGTCCGGGATAATCGACCCATCACATCCGCCCGATCCGCCCGTCGAACCGATTCCGGGCCGGTTGTCACGAGAACGGGTCGCGGCGAACGGGTGAACGCCGCCGCCGCCCACGGGGTTCAGAGCCGCTTGATGATGAAGATCCTTGATGTCAGCGGCCTACCACTTCCTTATCTCGCGTACCGGCACCGGCCCGGAGAGGGTGAACAATACGACTTCTTCACCGGTGGTGGTGCTGATGTCGTGGTGCAGACTCCGGACGTGGACGCCGGTGACGTCCTGGACCATTGCCTCCAGGTGCGGCCGCGCCGTTTCGAGGAGGTGGGTCCGAACTTGCTTGAGCAAGTCTCTTCCCTTCTCGGCCGGCAGCGACTTGGCCAGATGCTGTTCCGCCGCGGTCAGGACGCCCTGGAGACGGACCACGAGCAGATCGCCGATCGAGTACGCGCGGATGACCTTGGGTCCCCGGCCCATGTATTCCCGCTCGAAACGACTCATCCCTAGGCAGATCGTAGCTTCGATTTCCCCCTGCGTTTTCATGGTGACCTCGCTCGCTCGTCACTCCCGGACCGAGTGACCGCCGAGGAAGATCGCGTCCACCACGACCGAGCCCTGGTCTCCAACGCTGAGACCAACGGAAAACCAACATACCAAAATGCGGAAGATATTTCACTTGCTTTTTTCGGCTCGCTCAGTGTACAATCAAGGTCGCGAATCGAGCTGGTGCAGACCGGCAGTCGGTTCTCAGGAATTCGAGTGAATGCCGTCGGACGACTAGATGAAGGGCAACCCGACTGAATCGGGGGGCTCGTTGCTGAGTAAGCCGACGTGGCCGAACATCACAGGATGATCGGCCACGTCGGCTTTTTTCGTTTGTGACGGCGCGGGGCCATCTGCCATCACCCGCGACCAATCCGAAGAAGATGCCCAATTTGATCGTGATTCACCAGGACCCTCAAGGGGCACGGGGATTGCGGGAGAGAAAAGTGGCTCGAGTGACCCAATCGATGATGGTGGTTCACCGTAAGCATGCGTCGGTGGCACTGCGCATGGGGTCGCACCGCCATCCGAGATGGTCCTGGCGAACAGCTCGGCCGGGGGGCCGGAGTCTCCGGTTCTTTCTTTCTCAGGCAACATCGATCCAGCGTGGGTCGGATGCGGACCCGGTCCTTCATGGTGAAGGATGATCGGGAAAAAGGTTCAACAACGGAGTTACATCATGAAGGTTTTCACGCAGAGTTTGTGTGCGATGGTGGCGTTTGTTCTATTGGCCGGTCCGACGGTGGCCGCAGACGCCATCGCTGCCGGTAAGGTCAAGGGAGTCATCGCCGAGAAGAAGGAGTTCGTCCTGACCGATAGCGAAGGCAAGGACTGGACGTTCAAGATCGGCGATACCGTTGTCATCAACCGTGGCGGCAAGGAGAGCCAGAGCGACCTGAAGGCGGGCGATCCGGTCAACGTTTGTTATGACAAGGGATTGTTGACGTGGACGGCGCATTACGTCCTGGTCCAGGAAGGTGACACCAAGGACTGTACGTTGGTTAACGGCACTATCAAGAACTACGACGCCGACAAGAAGCAGGTGACCTTCACCGACCACAAAGACAAGGATTGGAGCTTCCCCATGGCCAAGGCCAAGGTGCGTCTCAACAAGGAGGACAGCAAGATCGAGAACATCAAGATCGGTGATCGCGCCCTCGCCATCGTGGAGAAGTTGGACGAGGTTGCGACCATGAAGTGCCTGATGATCGACCGCAAGTAACTGATCGAGCGGCGGGTTCGGTGGAGGCAGCGGTGGGTCGCCGGGCCCACCGTTGCAGTTGTCTCAATCAGGGAATTGACCTTCGTGAACGCGGCGTTTACGACGGTGGCTTCCGCAGGGTTCTCGAGTACCGAGAGAAGTCATCCATGGGTTTGCTCTTGCTGATCGTCCTCATCGTGCTGCTGATGGGCGGCTTACCCACTTGGCGTCACAGGCGGAATTGGGGCTACGGCCCAACCGGCGGCATGGGGTTACTGTTGGTGATCGTGCTGGTACTGCTGGTCGCGGGGTCCGTCGCCCGTGGCCTCTGATGATCGGCGTGTTTTTCACAGGATGTACGATCATGAAGAGGAGATTCTCGGTGAAAGGTTCATTTACGGGTTTATTGATGATGACGATGGTTGCCTGCTCCGGATGCGGTCAGGCCGTCCCGGGGGGACCGGGAGTCACCAAGCCGGCCCAGAGGCAACCCGCCTACGGAGAGGCCGACAACACGTTCAATCTGAGCGTGCCTCACATCGTCAACCACACTCCACCAGGGAGAATCGAAAGAGGTCACGATCGGCATCGACCGGGGCAAGAACTTCGAAGAGGACGTGACTCTCACGTTCGCCGACGGTCCCAAGGGGGTGACGCTCGACTCCGCTAACCCGGTCATCATGCACGGTGAGTCTGAGGCGAAGGTCACGCTCAAGGCCACGAAGGACGCTTCGCTAGGTGACTTCACGGTCAAGGTCAAGGGGCATCCGACGAAGGGTGCCGACGCCACGAATGAGGTGAAAATCACCGTGGCCAAGAAGTAGCGAGAACGTGAGATTGGCCTTCTTACGAGGATTCTGCCATGCGATTCATTCAGGCTGTCATCTTCCTGGCTTTCCTGGTTACGATCGGCATCTTCGCCGTTCAGAACCGGAATGTGATCACCGTCAATTTCTTGACCTGGAACCTCTCGCAACCGGTCGCCATCGTGACCGTTGCGGTCTACGTCCTCGGGATGCTGAGTGGTTGGACGGTACTCACCCTCGCCGCGGTTCGTTCCACCAGGTCACGGTACGCCCACGGCATTGAACCGCAAGCGACCGGACTCACGCATGAGTCGAACGCGGGAGGCGAACGCAACTCCGTTCCCCTCCAGGCACCGGGCGGACCGGCTTCAGCACACTGAGAGCCTCTGCCAAGACCTCCATTCCGGCCTGTTTTCAAGGGTTCTTCGGAGGTTTTTGGCAGAGCTTCTTGAGTAAGTTGGCACAACCGACGCCGGAAGACGTCAAGTCCCGCGGGACGGTGGTCGGGAATTCGGAACGCCATGAGTGGATAAAGGCGATATTCATGGATGCCTCCTCCTGGTTCGCCAGGCTGGAACGTGTGGATACATCCTATCTGCTGCTGGCTGTGCTGGGTGGGATCATCCTCTCCGGCGGCATCCTCTACCAGATTGGGCTGATCGGCTGGGTATTGAGGGTCTTCGGCCAGGTGGTGGGATGGTGCATTCGCAAAGGTTTCCTTCTCTGGGAGCGTCTGCTCTCGTGGGCGTCGTGGCCGCTATTCCTGGCGATCGTATTCGGCTTCCTCCTCATGGGTGCGATGGCGGGTGGACCGCGGCCGGGTTTGAGGGTCCTCTTTGGTCTGGCCCCGCTGTTCATGGGGATGATCGCCTGCCTGGCGTACATGTTCATCGACCTGGAGCGGAACGAGGTGGAACGGGGCCACAAGGCGATCCATAACCCGCTGAAGGGCCAGGTACTGGCGATGAACCTGGAGCGATACGGTAAGCGGGTCCACATCCCTTTGTTGATATCCGCCACGGTCGGCACGATCGGTGGGTTCGCCCTGCTCAACCAGGGCCTGTATGAGACCATCGGCCGCGACTGGTACCAAGTCGCGGACGAGCGAAGGGAGCCCATCTACGTCGATTTTCTGGCGTATGCAATCACGAAGATCCTGGGCATCATGGACGTGCTGGATCTGTTCAAGTCGCATCATATTTTGGGAGCCGCATTTGTTCGTCAGGCCGCATGGCCGGCCTCCACTCTCCTGGCTGCGTTCAAGGGATTCTTCACGCTGGTGTTGCTCCATCAAGTCTTCGCCTCACTGCGCCAGGGAAACTGCTGGCGGAGACCATCCGCGATTTCTGGAGCCCCCACGAGCCAATCCACGAGCGCGCTCGAAATGCACTTCCTGTCTACGGCACCCTGGCGATCAGCCCGTTACTGGGGTCGTTGCGCCTGGTCCCCTCGCTGACCAAGGAACAACGGGACCAACTTCCGTTAATCCTGGAGCGAATTGGCCCCGCGATCATCCCCGCCCTGGTCCGGCATCTTCACGACCCGCACGAGCACGTGCGGGCGATTGTCGCCGCCGCGCTCGGCCACCTCCGGGCCCTGGAGGCGATCCCCTTGCTGGCGGTGCTCGTCGGCGATCCCAGCGAGGTCGTGCGGCAAAGCGTGGTCGAATCGCTGGGGCTCCTCGGGAGTCCCGGGCCGGGATCCGCTCGCACCCGTCGTGGTCCCGGCCGAGGCCGAAGCGGGAGGGTGCGGGCGGTCGCGTGGTTCTCCGGATGGAGGAAGCACGGCGCATTGATACCACCCCGCAACCCCGTTGATCTGGCCGTGACGACGCTGGAATCCGCTCTGGCCGACGATTCGGCCGCGGTGCGGACCCAGGCGGCCCGGGCGCTCGGCCGGATCGGGTCGCCCGCCTCAGCCCTGGCCCCGGGATTGATCGGGATGTTGAAGGAACCCGACGAAACGGTTCGCTGCCAGGCCGCCCAGGCCCTCGGCCAGGTCGGAGGGGCCGTGGAGGCGACGGTGGCCGCTCTGGTCGACCTCCTGATGGACGACAGTGCTCCGGTCAAGGAGTCGGCGGCGCTGGCCCTGGGGGCGTTGAGGAAGGCGGCGGCCCCGGCGGTTCCGGCGCTGGTGCCGCTCTTGCAGGATAGGCAGGAGTCGGTGCGCAGGGCGGCGGCCGAAGCCATCGCTCAGATCGGGCCGTTGAACCAGGTCGCAACCGACGCCCTGGTGGAAGGCCTGGTAAGTCCCGACAACATCGTGCGCGCCTATACAGCCCAGGCCCTCGGCACGATCGGCGCCGCGGCGCTCAGAGGCCGCCCCGGCGCTGGTAGGGGCGATGGCCGACGGCAATGACCGGGTACGGGCCAAGGTGGTGGAGGCGCTGGGGCGGATCGGCGAATCCGCAGCGGAGGCCGCCGTTCCCGGCCTGATGCGAGCGCTGCGGGATCCCGACAACGGCGTCTGCGCCCTGGCGGCGGAAGCCCTGGGCCAAATGGGGGTGTCGGCCGACGGAGCGATCCCCTCGCTCGTGCGCTCCCTGAAGCACATCAGCCCCGAGGTCCGGCGCACCGCCGCCGAGGCGCTGGGCAAGATGGGGGAAACCGCGGCCGGCGCGCGGCCGGCGCTCGAAACGGCGGCTCGAGACGAGGACGGAGGGGTCCGCAGCCAGGCCATTCGCGCCCTGGGAGCCATCGGCGGCTCGACCTCGGCCTCAGCACTCGTGGTCCTGGCGTGGTTGCAAGACCCCGATCCCTTGGTTCGGGCTGCTGCCGTCGCGTTCCTGGGCCAATCAAGCGAGCCGAGCGAAGCAACCCTCGGCGCCTTGATGATCCTGCTCGACGACGCCAATAACCAGGTGAAGGTCGAAGTGACCAAGGTGCTGCCCAACCTGGCCGGCGCCACACCGGCGGTGATCGACGGCTTGTGCCGGCGCTTGATCGAGGATGACAGCGAATGGGTCCAGGTCTCCGCCGCGATGGCACTGGGCAAGCTCGGTGCCGCGGCGGTGGCCGCGGGAAGACCCTTGCTCCATGCCGTACAAAACGGCGCCGTGAGCGTTCGCGAGCAGGCCATGCGATCGATTGCCAAGATCCAACCGCCCGAAACGGCGGAGGCGTTTGCCGCCGGCCTCAAGGATGTCTGCGGCGACGTTCGCATGGTGGCGTCTGCAGGTTGGATGAACGCGACGGCCATCTCGGAACAAGCCATCCCCGCCCTCATCGAGGCCCTGGGTGACCCGGAGGTTCAGGTCCGGGCGAACTGCGCGCACGCCCTGGCCCGTCTCGACGCCATTCCGGCCACAGCCATCCCCCTGCTCATCGAGTGTACGGCCGATGCCAACGACGGTCTGCGAATGAACGCCGCGATGGCACTCCGATTGGTCCCCGTCGGCGCGGTCCTCGATGTGATGCGGCGCCTGGTCGCGGACCCGAACTCGCGCATGCGCACTGATCGCCGCGGGCTCCCTCCTCGCCGCGGAATTGAGCAACACCAACGCGGGTATCGTCCTGAGAGAGGCCCTGGAAGACCCGGCTCTGAGGGTCCGCGAGGCGGCGCTCGAACTGCTCGAATCCCTCGGTGCGAGTGGCGCGGTGTTGCTCGAAGGCTTGAGGGAACGCGATGGAGAGCCCGGGATCGTGGGGAGCTTCGGCCCGCTTCACCCGACGCCGGTGGGCGCGGGGGACCCGAGGGTTTGCATCCTTCCTGACACGGGTCGATCGCCGGCTGGAGGTGAGATGAGGTGAGGTGATCTATCGCCCGGATGAGCCCTAAACGCCCGGACATGACCCGAGCACCGCACGGTTCATGTGTCGGCGGTCGGAGTCGGCGGCGACCTCCAGTGGGCCTCCCGGCATCGTCGCCCGCACTCAACGCCGTTCGTCCACCTCACCCACCAGGCGGCCGACGCTCGCCTCGGACACGTGCGGGGCGAGGTCGGACCAGGCCACGATGCCCTGGAGCTGGCCGCCGGCATCGACCAGCAGGAGGCGATGGACGCCATGCTGATTGAAGCATGCCTCGATCTCCTCGCGGGAAGCGTCAGGCGCGACCGAGATGACCTCCTTGCTCATGAATTCGGCCCCGGCCGGTTACACAGGTCCGGGTTGTTGGCCGCGGCCAAGCCCATGTCGCGGTCGGTCAGGATACCGATCGGCCGGCCGCCGTCGACGACCGCCACGGTGTCGCAGTCGGCTTCCTGGAAGAGTACGCTGGCCTCCAGCGCGGAGCTGATGGCGGAGCAGGTGCGCGCGTGTCGTCATCACATCCGCCGACGTCGGGTTGGTCAGGGACTCCGTGGTCCTCGATGGGATCAGATGTCCATAGGTGGTCCGTACGGCCACAGCCCCCTGCGGAACTCGCGCAACTGACCCGCCGAGCGGGCCACGAGCGCCTCGTGCGCCAGGTCGCCCAGCTTCTGGCGTACCTCGTGTTCGGTGGCGGGCCGCTCGACTACCCCCCGTTCCCGCCCCAGATCGTCGAGTTTCCGTTCTGCCTGGCGCACCGCCGCCGCCGTCAGGTGCAGGCCGTCGAACCGCCGGCCGTCTCCGCCGGAGGCGATGAACCGGCGCTTGTGGTCCTCGTACGTCCGCAGTGTTTCCTGTCGCTCGGCCTCGGACTCTTCACGGGCACTCATGTTCATCTCCCTTGCGGTCCTGTGAGGAATATCGAATCCAGCCATCACTGAAGCATTCACGTTGGGGGCCACGCGGATCCGCGGACGTCGATCGACAGCGACTGCGAGGGCGAGTCGCACGGCCTCGGCCCACGCCTCTCTTCGTCCGGCGCGATCGCACCGGACCCGGGTCCCGCCGTGAAATCCGATGACCGCCCAGCAACCACCTTCTCGGGCGCCGACGACCGCGGCGTATTCCAGGAATCGCCATCCCTGCCGCCAGAGCTGCAAGAGCGGCTCGTCGAAGTCGATTCGTCCCACCTGATGTTGCCAGATCGCCCACCCCCTCCGCCGCCTCAGTAGGGGCATCGGCTCCCCCGCCCCCGGCCACGTGCTGGCTCGCCGACCGGCGGCCCGACTTCCGCGCGGCATGGCATCGTACCAAGTCGAGTTGGACGACCCGAGGCGCACTTCAGGATCGCCCGTGGAGATAGTTCATCAAGTGCCGGTTCTCGGCCTCCACTTGCTCGTATAGCGTCTTGACGAGGTCACCGATGGAAACCAATCCCACCAATTCTCCGCCGTCGACCACCGGCAGTTGGCCGACGTGGTGACGGGCCATCTTGCCCATGGCTACAGCCAAGGTATCCATCGGGTTACAGATGATGGGATCGGGGGTCATGACCTCCCTGAGCAGCCGGTGATGAAATCGTTCGGCGTCGCGATAGTCGCCGAATAGCACGTCGCGTTCGGAGAAGATCCCGATCACCTGCCCTGACGCCTCGACGATGGGTAGCGAGCCGATGTTATATTCGACGAAGCGGGCCAGCGCCTGCTTGACCGACGCTTCGGGGCCGATGGAAATCACCCGTCGCCCCTTCGCCTTGAGTACATCGCGCACGAACATCACAATCCTCCCAGCTCAAATGAGCGTACCTTTGATGTAGTCTCGGACGGCATGCCGGAGACCGCCTCGCTGGGGTCGAACACCGTTATCGACCCTGTCGCGCCGCCGGCTGATTTCCACGCCCGATGTCCTCCATCCGATCCCGATTCGCCGCTCATCCCTATGTTGAACGTTCATGGCGTTAACCTCCTCACGATGATCTTATCAGGATCGGCCCCTATAATCAAGAGGTTGTGGATATTTTGAAATTATTTATAAATGTCTGGCTGTCCGTTCCTCCCGAGGACGGAGATACTTCAGGCGCCCTCGGACCACCCCAACCCTGCGGTCAAGAGGACGGCGAACCCCCGCGCCCCCCTCGGCGGGACGGCGATCGTGAAACGCTGCAATCGTACCGGTTAGGCGCGGGACGGGGAAACAGGGACGGGGGAAACAGGGGCGTAGTTGGTTTCTCGCTCCGGGCTCGGAGGGAGGCCTCGAGAAGCCAGAGATTGCAACGCGAGTCCGTATCTATCGTTGGGAGCGTGCTGATGACGCCAGGTACGCAACCTGTTGCGCATCACGGCCGACCCGGCATCTCGAAACGGAAGCCCGTATAGGGTTCCCGGTGGTCAATGATTTGCGCCAGGGGATCTCGGGGGCGTTCCAGATTGTGTTTCCACGGTGATACAGCCGCAGATTGATGCCGTGCATCCGGCTTGCGCCGAAACGCCACTCGGACGCGCCCCTCGCCGACCTCCTGGCTTCGATCAACAGGAAGATTTCGGGGTCGGTGCCCTGCACGAAGACGAACAGGCCACCATCGATCAGGTCGCCCTTGGTGTTCTCGTAGCGATAGAGCGGTTGGGATAGTAGGCGCATGTCGCTGTCCACCCCCGCGCGATTAGTCTGGCGGCTGGTGAACTCCTGCGCCAGGGCACGCATTTGGCGGAGCCGTCCGGCGGCCGAGGCGAGCGGGGCGGGGGCGCCGGGGATCGGCTTGAAGTTCACCCCTGGCCTCGCGGGAGTCCATACGACGGCCCCCTCTCGTTCGGCGGTGAGCTTGCCCAATGACAGCGAGTGGAACTCGTCGCCCCGGTGGGGGTCACTCGTGTAGAACCTGTAGAACGCAGCCACCACCTCCGGCCTCCCCTCGGCCGTCCAGATGAACACTTCGCCGTAGACCCGCCCCATCACGGGGTTCGAGTAACTCAGGACCGGCTCGGGCCGAAACGTCAGCGGTCGGTCGCTGCCTTCGAGACGGATGGTGTAGCCCGCGGCCTCCTGCTTCGCGAACTTGCGAAAAGACTCGACGAGGGCCTTCTCCTCCTTCGACGGATCGGGCTGCGCGAAGCCGGCTGAGCCCAGCAGGGGCGCGAGGACCATCAGCGCATGCTTCGCGGATCGACTGGTCATGATTCATCGACTCCCTCGAGATTGCACTCCGATCAGCCCAGAATGATGCCGAACCACGTTCCATTGCCACTCACGCCCCTTACTGGAGGGTCTCACATTATACCGCATCAGGCCAGTCGATTGCGTCAACCGCAGGCCGCGAACCGGGTGCGTCACCTCGCCAACCTGACCAGCCTCAAGAGTCTCCAGTTCCTATGGGTACCCGAGTTGACCGACGCGACGCTCGCCCACATCGCCGGGCTGACCGGCCTCGAGGAGATGACCCTTTCGGGCTCGAGCATCACCGGATCGGGCTTGGTGCACCTCGCCGGGATGGGAAAGCTGCGGTCGCTGACGATTTCCGGGTCGTCTCTGGACAATGCCGGCCTGGCGAACCTCGGGCGGCTTACCGGCTTCGAGTAGCTCTACATCGGCCCTGGCAAGTAAAGCGACACCGGGGTCACGTACCTCTCTCGCCTGAACGGCCTGAAGGCGCTGAGCATTCGCGTCATCTACTGCCCCAAGGGTCTGGCCGATCCCCGGTTGAGCATGCGATAATTGAGAAAACCCGGGTCGGGTGTGGGTTGGCGCGGCCCTACCAGGTCCGGATTGCCGTGTTCCGGAGGACGGCCGCTGAGTTCCTCCGCTCGAAGTCATCATTCATCACCGAGTCGTCGCGCCGATCATGCACAGGGAGAGAATTCCATGAGGGTGCGGTACGGGACAATCGTCGGAAAATGGATCGGTGGGGTCCTGATGGGCGTCATGGGGCTGGTCGTCGTCGCGTGCGACGCGCCGGACATCGTCCCGACCGCACCGCCGGGCGCGCCGCTGCCCATAGCGTCCCCCGATGAAGAGCCGGCCGCGGCCAAGGGAGAAATGCCCGCGGCGATCGCGCTGGATTCTTCGACCGTCAAGACCCAGGATTACACCCCGGCGCCGCCTACCGCCAAGGGGGAGATCAAGACGACCAAACGCGGCGTGAAGTATGAGACCCTGAAGGAGGGTACCGGGCCCGAACTGAAGCTGGATCAGACCGGCGCGTTCTTCTACGTGGGCAAGTTGGAAAACGGCACGGTGTTCGATAGCAACCGCCAGAGCGGTACGCCTATGGAACGTCCCCTGGCTGGCTTGATCCAGGGTTGGCAAGAGGGGTTGCCAGGTATGAAAGTGGGCGAAACGCGTAAGTTGATCATCCCGCCCGTCTTGGGCTACGGGGCGAAGGGATCCGGCGACAAGATCCCGCCCGATGCTACCCTGATCTTCGAGGTCGAACTCGTGCAAATCAAGGGGCAATAGGCGATACCGTTTTCAGACGATTTCGCGGACATCCATGGTCCGGGCACCGAGCGGCCATTCCCGCGAGGGAGTTCGGCGGGATCAACGATCCCCGAGACCGCTGGCTCCACCGGCGTAGGGGATTGCCCGGTCCCCCTCTCTTGAGATAACCTCGTCGGGTCGAAGAACCTATGCCCCCGACTACCCAAGGGATCCGGCGCGTCCGACGGCCCGTTCCACCGTCGCTCCGCTCCCGTATTCGGTCTTCAGTGAATACGTTTCATCGGGGTCTTTACGGAAAACGGAATACGAATACGGAACACCGAACCGAGGAACGGCATGACGAACGCGGCGAGTACACCCAAGTTTTCCAGCATGAAGTATCGCGTGGTCAACACGCTCGGCACCGGCGCCGGCAGCACGATCTTGCTGATCAGCGACAAGACGGCCGGCGGCAAGCGTTATGCCCTGAAGGTGGTCCGCAAGCAGGAGCCGGAAGATGAGGTTTATATCCAGCAGGCCCTGACCGAATTCGAGGCGTCCAAGAAACTGAACCATCCGGCGATCGCCAAGATCTTCGATTGCCGGCTGAAGCGCAAATGGTTCAAGGTCCAGGGTGCCGAGCTGCTGATGGAGTACGTGGAAGGGAAGACGCTCGACGAGATCGAGGCGCCCGAACTGGGTCAGCTCGTGCTGGTCTTCTGCCAGGTTGCCAGTGCGTTGACGCACATGCACCGACGCGGCGTCTATCACGGCGACCTGAAGCCGGCCAACATCATGCTGACGAAGAACGGTCAGGTGAAGCTCATCGATTTCGGCACCGCCTGGGTCCGCGGACAGGAGAAAAACCGTGTCCAGGGGACCCCGCAGTACATCGCGCCGGAGCAGGCTTCGGAGAAGACGGTCAATGAGAAGACCGATATCTATAACCTCGGCGCCACGATGTATCGCATGTTCACCGGACGGTTTCCCCAGCAGGGCATCCTGAAGCCGGGCGAGGACCGGAAGCTGGTCCCGCCGTTGAAGATCAACCCCCGGATCGCCGGGACGCTCAACGAGCTGATCATCGTCAGCCTGAGCCTCGACCCGGCGGCGTCGGCCCGCCGGCATGTTCGAGATTCGCGACCAGTTGAGCGCGGTCGCCAAGCAAATGGGGCTGGCCGAGGTCGACCTCCGCGGGGCCGACGAGGAAGATTGAAGACCCCAGGGCCGCAGGGCGTGCCACACGCCGGCCACGGGGCGGGTCGGGGCCCGGTAACGACTCCCCTTGGCCGGAGGAAGGCAACTGGCGTAGGATGAGAGCCCATACGGGGCTGTGGGTCGGGCCATCTCGGACCGTTTCCGTGCGACCAGCGAGCCGCGTTAAAAGCCTGGATTCAACCGTGCCCAGTCTGACCGTCGAGAATTACATCAAGACGATCGCACTGATCGCCGCGCGGAGTGCCCCCGGCAGCGCCGTGAGCACCGGCGAACTGGCGCAGGCGCTGAACGTCTCGCCGGGGACGGTCACCGGCATGCTCAAGACCCTCTCCGAGGCGAGCCTGGCCACGTATACGCCGTATGAAGGGGCGCGCCTGACCGACGCTGGCCAGCGGCTGGCGCTGAAGATCATCCGCCGGCACCGCCTGCTGGAGCTGTTCCTGGCCAAGACGCTCCAGATGTCCTGGGACGAGGTCCACGAGGAAGCCGAGCACATGGAGCACGCCGTCTCCGAGCGGCTGATCGACCGGATCGACGACTACCTCGGCCATCCGGCGGTGGACCCACACGGCGACCCGATCCCGCGCAGATGGGTCGCTGGCCGAGACCGAGGGAACCCCCCTGGCCCGTTGTCAACCAGGCCAGCCGTTCCGCGTCGCTCGGGTCATGGACCAGGACCCGGCCTTTCTGCGCTATCTGAGCGAATGCGGATTGGAGCTCCACGCCAAGGGCACCCTTCTTGAGAACCGCCCCGAGTCCGGCGCCCTCGTCTGCCGGTTGGGCGAACGGACCGTCGCGCTGGGAATCGCCGCCGCCGGGAAGGTGCTGGTCATCACCGGCGATCCGGCTGGCACATCGCGATGATCGAACTTCGAAACCATCGGTCGGGCGTATTGAACTCGGCGTGGGTCGGCTGCCAATCCGCGGGCGGGACAGGCGGGGCGATCGAGGTCGGTCGCGAGCGTTGGTTCGCCGCACGCACAACCTTTGCACGGTCCGACGGATCGGGAGGCTCGGGATCGGCCTCGCCTCCAGACCGATCGAGCGGGGCACGCGGTGGATTGGGTACGACTCACGATCGAAACACGTCGTCTCCGATTGGTTCCGGCTGGCGATCGGGCCGGAACGGCCCGAGGTCCAGGCGAGGAGGCCGGCCGAGGATCAAATCGGCGACAAGCTCGGCGGTTGCCGGCGCGAGCTGCAAGCCGGCGCGCTTGTGACCGGTGGCGACGATCAGGTTCTCGAAACCCGGGATCCGACCGATGTAGGGCCGGGTGTCGACGCTCCCCGGCCGCAGGCCGGCCCAGGTCGCCTCGACTTCGGCATCGCCCAGGATCGGACAGAGCCGCAGGGCCTCGTCGAGCAGCGTGCGCGTGGCGTCCTGGGTCGTCCGGGTGTCGAAACCCACATCTTCTTCGGTGGCCCCAACGAGGACCCGGCCGTCGTCGCGGGGGACCAGGTAATGCTTCCCGTGCTCGACGACGCGACGGAGCATCGGCCGATCACTCTTCAGGAGCACGATCTGCCCCTTGAGCGGTGGGGTCGGTACGCGGACCCTGAGGGCTTCGAGCAAGGGACCTGACCAGGCTCCGGCCGCCATGACCACGCGGCCACAAGGAATGTCTCCTGCGCTGGTCCGGACCGTCACCACGCGATCGCCGTGGACTTCGAAACCCCTCGACGCTGTGCCAAGGCTTGAGCTGGGCCCCCCACCGGGAAGCGGCGTCCATCAAGGCTCGGAGCAACCAGGGATTGCGCACCTGAGCCCGGTCTGGGAGATAGTAGACGGTTCGGAGGTCGGGATTGAGGGCCGGCTCGACACGTCGATAGTCGCCGGGCGCCAGCGCGCTCATACGCGATCCCCTCGGCACGCCAAAGGCCCGCCGCGGCGAGCAGTGCCTGGTCATCCAGATCGGTCCACGCCACGTCGACTCCGCCGCAACGTCGATAGCCGGTGTCGATGCCCGTCTGCTCTCGTAGCGCGGTCGACCAATCGGGATAGAGCCGCGCGCTCCAGGATCGCAGCGCCACGGCGGGAGTCGGAATTGCCCCAGCCCGCTCGCCGATCGGCGGGATCAGCCCGGCGCCGGCCCAGGAGGCTTCGCGGCCCAGCTCGCGGCGGTCCAGTACCGTGGGCCGGATCCCCTCGCGCACAAGGGCGTAGGCGATCGATAGGCCGATTACCCCGCCTCCCACGATCACGATGTCACTGCTCTGGGCCATCATCGCGCTTTCCGGGTTGCATCGTCGGGACGCGTCTCACGCGCAACACCGGCGGCGCGCCAGGTCGCCTCGGTCAGGCGAGAGAGTCCCCTGCTCTCCTCGGCGGCCAGGATCAGGTCGCCGCCGTCCCAGGTGATCCCTTCGATCGGAACGGTCTCGTAACGGACCTCGGCCAGTAGCCGCCATCGGGGCGATTCGCTCCGCCGGTAGACGCGCGTCACTGCGTAGGAACACACTGCCAAGAGCGTGCCATCCTCACTCAGGTCGGCGCCTGTGGCGGGTTCTTTGAAGGCTGGCAGCTTGCCGATCAGACGGACCGGCTCCGCGCGTTTCGGCGACTGTGACGACGGCGGATCGATCGCCACGGCAAAGAGTTCGGCCGCTCGTCCGTCGAGGTATTTGGCGATCAGGATCGCGGTCCCACGATCGTAGACCAGGCTCTCGGCGTCGAACCGGTTCGACTCGGGCAGCACGTAATGCACGGTCCGCGTGGCGGCCACCGGACGGTCCCGCTCTTTGTCCTCCAGCCGCGTCGGGTCGGGCTCGTCGAGCCGGTAAATCGTCCGGACTCGAAGTAAACCGGTGTTGTTGCCGATGTCGCCGAGATAGAGATGCCCTTGGTCATCGATCGCGATGTCTTCCCAGTCGAGGTTGGGGATGGCGAGCGGGAACCGGCGGACGATCCGGCCATCGCTCTTGACCGCGAAGAGCTCGGGCCGGTTCCCTGAGTCATTGTGTACCCAGAAGATGCCTGGGAACCGTCGGCTCTTGACGATCCCGGACGCCTCGGGGATCGCACGGGCGTCGAAGTGGCCCAGGGGTTCCAGCACCGGGGGACCCGCGATCAACGCAAGGACCATCAAACGGGCGAGCAGAATCGGCATTGGTTGGTGGGACTCTCCGGTTACGTGTGCCCCTGGCCGCCGCGCCCATCCTAACAAACCGTCGGAAGCCTCGGCCATGGATGGCCGATCATCCGCATCGCGGGACCGGCACAAACGCCTTGCGATTTGCCTGGAGGTACGTCAAACTTGGCTTCGCAGTAGGCCGTAGACAGCAGTCAGTAGGCAGTTGAGGTTGGTCAACATGGAAACACCGCAGATTCGGCCTGGGCTGGTCGAAGCCGCCGAGAGCATGCCCCGGGTCGTCGCCTTCTTCTACAACTCGGCGCAGGGGAACCTGGTCATCCAGATCTTGTTGCAGATCGGCGTCCCGAACGACCGACTGGGCGTCACCCCGCCCGAGCAGATCGAAGGCGGCCAGGGCATGGTCCTCTCGATCGCCTGTCCCGATGACAAGATCCTGGCCAAGGTCGAGTCGATCTGCCGTCAGCAGGGCGCCGCAATTCACCGTCAGCGCCGTTGAATCCGATCTTTCCGCCCTTCCGGCCCTTCGGAGCACGCGTCATGCCGGCTCGACTTGGTTGCCTGCTGGCCGTTCTGGTCCTGGTCTTTGGCTGGGACCCCGCGACGAGGGGGACTGCCCAGGAGTCGCAGTCCGAGGTCCCATCGTTCGCCCGCGACGTGCCCACGATCCGGGCGGGGGAGCCGATCTTCCAGTTCAACGGCAAGGACTTGACCGGATTCTATCCCTACTTGCACGGCCGAGGGCGCGAGGATCCCAAGCAGGTGTTCTCGGTCCGCGACGGAATGATCGATATCTCCGGCGAGGAGTTCGGGGGACTCACGACGCGGGATGAGTTCCAGAATTATCACTTGATTACGGAATGGAAATGGGGCGAGCGGACCTGGGCTCCGCGGAAGGAGCGGTCGCGCGACTCAGGGATCCTGGTCCACTGCGTCGGGGCCGATGGCGCGGCGAGTGGCAACTGGATGGAGTCGCAGGAGTGCCAGATCATCGAAGGGGGCTGCGGCGACTTCATCATCGTCGGCGGCCGGAACAAGCCGAGCCTGACCTGTGAGACCCGAGTCGGACCGGACCGTCAGCTCTATTTCGAGAAGGGCGGGAAAGCCGTCACGCGCGACTCGGTCCGATTCAACTGGTGGGGCCGCGACCCGGCCTGGAAGGACGTCCTCGGTTTCCGCGGCCGGCGCGACGTCGAGAAGACCGCCGGCGAGTGGAACCGCATGGAGGTCGTCTGCGACGCTGACACGATCACCACCATCCTCAACGGGTATGTCGTCAACATCGGGACGAAGTCCAGCCTCACCAAGGGCAAGATCCTGTTCCAGTCGGAAGGCGCCGAGATCCTCTTCCGGAAGATCGAGGTCCGGCCGCTGAGCAAGTGAGGGCTCCTCAATACCCCATGGCGCGAGCCGTCCTTGCGGGGGTCGGAGGCGCCGATGAGGACGCCGTGATCCAGGTCGATGCGAATGGCCTGGTAACCTCCGAAGCCACCGGGGGAATCCACGACGCGGTGCCCCTTGGTGTGGAGATCGCGGCGGACCTCGGCGGAGATGCCCGATTCGAGCGCGACCGAGCCGACGCCGTCGGCCGGCTGGCCGGTTGGCTCCGACGAGCCGAAGTGGCGGAACCGCGGGGCGTCGCCGGCCTCCTGCACGTCCATGCCGAAGTCGATCAGATTCGAGAGCACCTGCACGTGCCCCTGGGCCTGCATGTCCCCGCCCATCAGACCAAAGCTCAGCCAGGGCTTGCCGTCCTTCGTGACGAAGCCCGGGATGATCGTGTGGAAAGGCCGCTTCCGCGGCTCGAGCCGGTTGAGGTGGTTCGGGTCCAGTGCGAAGAGATTGCCGCGGTTCTGCAACGCGAAGCCCAGGTCGCCCGGCACATGATGCGAGCCGAACGCGTGGAAGTTGCTCTGGATCAGGCTGACGCAGTTGAAGTCGCGGTCGACCACGGTCATATAGATCGTGTCGGCTGCACCCGGCTCCCCGGGCATCGGTCGCAAGTTGGCCCGATCGGCTTTCATCTCGGTACGACGGCGGTCGGCATACGGCTTGGAGATCAGGGTGGCGATCGGCGCCTTCACGAACGCGGGGTCCGCGTAGAACTTCGCCCGGTCCTCGTAGGCCAGCTTCTTGGCCTCGATCATCAAGTGCAGCGCCTGGGCCGATTGCGGCCCCATCGCCTTGAGGTCGAATGGCTCGAGCAGATTGAGCATCTGGAGGACGGCGATCCCCTGTCCGTTGGGGGGTAGCTCCCAGACGTCGTAACCCCGGTAATTGGTCGAGACCGGCTCGACCTCGGTGCTGGTGTGGCCGGCGAAGTCCTGCTGAGCGAACAGGCCGCCGACCGATTGCGAATATCGGACCATCGTGTCGGCCAGCGGTCCCTTGTAAAAGGCATCGCGACCATCCCGGGCGATGGCCTGGAGCGACCGCGCCAGCCCCGGGTTGCGGAAGACCGATCCCACCGCCGGCGCGTGGCCGCCGGGGAGGTAGCAGGCGGCCGAGGTCGGGATCTCGCGGAGCTTCGGCTCGGCACCCGCCAGTCGGCGGCGATGATCTCGCTGACGGGGAATCCCTGCTCGGCGTAGGCGATCGCCGGCGCGAGCAGCTCCGACCACGGTCGGGTTCCGAATCGCCGGCGGAGCTGATCCCAGCCGTCGACGCAGCCGGGGACCGACCAGCTCAACGGGCCGTGCTCCGGGATCGTCTTGAGCCCCTTCGAGCGGAAGTACTCGATCGTGGCGGCTTCCGGCGCACAGGCCGCTGGCATTGAGGCCGAAAAGCCGCTTCGCCTTGGCATCCCAGACGATGGCGAACAGATCGCCGCCGATCCCGCAGGACATCGGCTCGACTACACCGAGCACGGCATTCGCTGCGATCGCCGCATCGACCGCGTTGCCCCCTTGCTGCAAGACGCGGATGGCCGTCGCGGTCGCCAGCGGCTGGCTGGTCGCGGCCATCCCCTGCCGGGCGATGACCGCCGATCGGGTCTTATGCAGCGGGCCAGACGGCCGGTCGTGAGGCCACGCCCGACGCGGATGGTCCAGCGCCAGCCACATCACGCTCGCCAACGCGATAACCAGGCACCAACCCGCATCCGGTCGTTGAGACATCGGTCCGTTCCTTTGAGTCAACAGGCTATTGCTCAATCCCGTTTGCCCCGCCTGGCGAGGTGGTCGATCGCATCGCGGAATGGTAATGCCGACTGTGCGCCAGCTCGGGTGACGGCCAGCGCGGCGGCGGCGTTGGCCCAGGCAGCAGCCTCGAAGGGTGATCGGTTCTCCATGAGCGCGACCGCCAGTGCACCATTAAAGGCGTCGCCGGCGCCTACCGTGTCAACGGCCTCGACGCGGGGAGCAGGGACGGACCCCGACTTGGCGTCGATGACCGCGCAGCCATTCGATCCCAGGGTGATGAACGCGACTGCCGGTCCCAGTTCCTTCAGGCGAAAGCCGCAGGCCGACCAATCGGGCTCGCTCCCCTCGGATTGCGTCATGCCCGCCATCGCCATCGCCTCGACGCGGTTCGGCGTGATTGCCATGACGCCCGATAAGAGCTCCCGCAGTTCGACTTCCAGGAGTGCCGGGGCGGGTGCCGGGTTCAAGATCGTGAACGATTCCGCATCCCAGCCGCGACGCAGTGCCCGGCTCGCGGTCTCCAGCGGGATCTCCAGGCTGACCAGGAGCACGTCGTCCTTGCGGAACAGCGAGTCCGGCAGGCGATCGATGTCCTCCGTCGTCAACCGGTGATTGGCGCCCGGCGCGACACCGATCAGGTTCTCACCGCGATCGTCAACGAAGATCAGCGCCACTCCCGACGCGATCCCTTCAACAACCCGGACATGGCTGACGTCGATCCCTTCACGGCGATAAAGCGCCATCGCCTGCCGGCCCAGTTCATCATCACCGACGGCCGTGACGAACACGACGTCGGCGCCCGCGCCGAGCGGCGACCGCCTGGTTGGCTCCCTTACCGCCGGGCGTCGTCGAAAACGAACTGCCGAGGATCGTCTGACCGGGCGCCGGCAACCGCGGCACCCGCACCGTCATGTCCGTGTTGCTCGATCCGACGACGACGACGCGCGGCATGGGCTCGGGCTCCTCGGAGCCTCTAGAACAACTCGTCCAGGGCTGGGGCGGCGTGGGCGCCCTGAATGAAAAACCTGCCGTGGGAACCCGAACATCGTACACGAGCGCGGGGCCCATGGGAATTACCAGATCATGGGTATGAGTCAACTGCGAACCCGCCGGCAGTAGGCGTCATAACCGGGTAGGTTGGCGGAAAGGAACCGCTCTTCGTCCCGCAACCGGACGACGATCGCCCCGCAGAGCAGGAGCGCGACGATGAGGGCCCAGGGCGAACCGAGTGCGAACGGTGTGGACAAGAACAGGAGCACCGAGGCCGCGTACATCGGGTGGCGAACCAGTCGGTAAGGGCCGGTCGAAATCACCGGCTGGTTTTCTTCGACCTTGACGATGCCCGCGGTGTGGCGATTCTCCCGGAACACGAGGAAGACGAAGAGGAACGCCAGCAAGACCAGCCCATCCGCGGAGAGGACGACGGGGACCGGCAGATTCGATCCGTGGAGGCGGTGGTCGATCCCCGAGATGACGAACAGGGCACAGAAGAACACGCTCGTGATGGACTGGATGATCCGCTGGCTCCGGGTCGGCTCGGCACCCGGCCCGGCCTCGAGGCGCCGCTCGATCAAGCGCGGATCATGCCTCAGGAAATACACGGTGATGGCCAGAACCGAGACGGCGAACAGCGACCAGTAGATCCACGCCTCCCAGTAGCGCAGCGACCAGGCCGGCAGGAACAGCAACAGGGCCAGAAACATCTGAAACTTGACGAACCCGCCCAGGGCCTTTTTCGAAAGCTCGCTCACTGGGTGGCTTCCCGGTGTTGGACCGCGGCTCGGACGGTATCTCGACTGCGGGCACCTCGTTTTTCGGCGGGATCCGTCACTCTCCCGCCAGCGCGAATTGCTTGCGCCGGGATGTGTGTGGCTTGTAGGCGCGCTTATCGATCTGATAGCGGCGAAGCTTCTCGCTGATGCTGCGGCGCGAGAGGCCGCAGTGCCTGGCGCACAGCTCGATCCGGCCGCGGTGTTTTTCCAGGACGCGCTGGAGGTAGGCACACTCGATCCGGCGGGTGAACTCGGCGCAGATTTCCGGCAGGGGGCGGCGGTGGTCGAATTCGAGCGTGAACGGCTCGTCGTGGCTGGCGACGATCTGCGGAGGCAGGTTATCCGGCTCGATGATCGGACCGGAGGTCATCACCACGGCCTGCTCGATGACGTGCTCGAGCTGACGCACGTTGCCGGGCCAGTCGAAGCTCAGGAGTCGAGACATCGCGAGGCGCGAGACCGTCCGGTTCGGGAGACCGCGTTCGGCCAGTTTCTCGAGGAAATGGTTGACGAGGAGCGGGATATCTTCCAGCCGGTCGCGCAA
This sequence comes from uncultured Planctomycetota bacterium, assembly GCA_963845755.1. GTDB lineage: Bacteria > Planctomycetota > Planctomycetia > Isosphaerales > Isosphaeraceae > CAWJTV01. Next base: position 73,987 of record CAWJTV010000023.1, on the reverse strand, counting down.
CGGGGGTAACTCGATCGAGAAGACGTTGAGCCGATAGAACAGATCCTCGCGGAACCGGCGGTCACCGACGGCCTCGGCGAGGTTGAGGCTCGTCGCGGCGATGACGCGGCACGTGGTCTCGACCGGTTCGGTCCCACCGACCCGCTCGAACCGTCCGTCCTGGAGGACGCGCAAGAGCTTGGCCTGCATGCCCAGGGGCATCTCCCCGATCTCGTCGAGAAAGAGCGTCCCGCCGTCGGCGAGCTCGAACCGGCCCTTCTTCTGGCGCTGGGCGCCGGTGAAGGCTCCGCGTTCATGGCCGAAGAGCTCGGTCTCCAGCAGATGCTCGGGCAAAGCTGCACAGTTGACCGCGACCAGCGCCCCACGGCGGGTGACGTCGCTGAAGTGGATCGCCTGGGCGACCAGCTCCTTGCCCGTGCCCGTCTCGCCGGTGACCAGCACGTTGCACGGCGTCAACGCCACGCGATCCACCCGATCGAAGATGTCCGCCATCCGCGGGCTCCGGCCGAGCAGGTTATGATACGCGTACTTTTTCCGGAGCCGGCCCCGCAGGTCGGCCACCTCGTCGATCAGGCGGCGATCCTCCAGCGCCTGCTTCACCACCATCTCCAGCCGGATCGTATCGATCGGCTTGAGGATCAGGTCATCAGCGCCCAACTTCATCGCCTCAACCGCCGCCTCGACTGTGGCATGCCCGGTCATCACGATGACCGTGACCGGCAGCTTGCGCTCGCGGATCTCCCGGATTAGCTCCAGCCCGCTGATCCCCGGCAGACGAAGGTCCGTCAGCACCAGTGAACAACGGTTCTCGACCAACCATTCCAGGGCCGCCGTGCCGTCCGGCGCGACGGTGATTTGACGGTCCGTCGACGCCAGCAATTGCGAAAGCTGCTGGCAAACGAGTTGGCTATCGTCCACCACGAGGATGCGTCGGTCCATGGCGCCCTCATCCATGTTGAGGTGGGTGGCTGCTATCCTGTTGTTTCGATCGTCAGAGAGTCGGCCAGTCCCGAGGGGTGTCGATGGCTCTGCCAGTCGAGTCAGGTCCTAAGTCGTAGAGTACGTTTCGCCCCCGGTTTGTCAAGCGGTCTCACTTTGGGAAGATGAATTGACAGTCGTCAGAGTGATGCGGATGGCGGAGACGTCACGAATCGGCGGATTCCATGGTTAGCTCTCGGGTTGCGCCGTCGATCGTGGTTTTGAGTCCATTTTGGATGATCGCGCCAGCCCGAGGATTGGGAGGCGAGCGGGGATGGGAATGTGTGGGGGATAAACGGCGATGCCTTCCTTGATCCCCAAGAGGAACGGCGTCTGGCCGCTCAGATCGGCTGATCCTGCCCGATTCGGGTGAATCCAGATATTCGCGGCGAGAAGTGGAACAAAGAAACCGCCAACTTCGATCCATCCTTTGCTGGGAAAGGCGAGGGATGACCACCGTTCTAGGTGTCTCCGTCGGATTGCAAAGTTGTGATTGTTGCCTGTGTCCAAGATCGCCGGAATCCGCGGGGCATCTTCGGGGAGTTCCAAGACGGTTCTCGTGGCGATACTGATCTGGACAACAATCTGGTAGGACTTGACCACCTCCTCACCGTCGGGTGTGGATACGGTCCAGCCTGATTTGGAGATCGGCGATCGATCGAGGATCCTCATGGTCCGGCCCCATTCAATCCCTTTGACGCTCGCTGTCGGTCGGAGATCGGTTGTCGTTCAAGGATCTTCATACGCAGGGTGTGACGATCTCTATCTCCTCGATGTCTCTGGATTGGGGTTCGATGACGAAGAGATCGAACTGATCGTCAGCGAGCCCGCGTCTCAAGCACTCTTGGATCAGAGGTTTCATTCCGGACGCTATGCCGATCCGCTCACTTCCGTGATAGCCGATCCACTTGCCGAGCAGCGACACGTCCTTGAGCAACTCGGGGAGATCGCGGAAGAACGCATCCTGAGAGCGAAGGATACCCTCGGGGATTGCGGGGAGTGGAGCCTGCCCTATCTCGCCGAGTTGCTGCAACCGTTGATAGGCTTCCTCCGTGAGCAAGACATAAGCCCCGTGTTCTTCCGGGTCTTCGATCCGGACCGCCTGGCCACCGGCCTGCTTGATGGCCTGGCGCTGTTCGCGAGTGACGGTTGTCATGGTTATGGCCTCCTCGAATCCGAGTATACTGCCGAGCCTGAGCGGGAGGGAACACCACTATCGCATGCCGGTATCACGGAGCCTTGCGCAACTGGCGGTCGAGGAACTCATAGGCCCGGATCCGAACGTCTTGCGGGAAGGTATGCTGGGCGTCGGGATAGACGGCGGTCAAGCGATTGGGGACTCCAAAGAGGGCGTAGACCGGCTGGGCCGCCGTGATGCAGACCCGCACGCCTTCGACTTCGAAGTTGGCGTCGTGCACGGGCGAGTTGGCGAAGAACGCCCGGGGGGCGAGCGCACCGATAAGCTCGGGGAAGTCGAAAGGGACTTTCTGCAGGTCGAGCTGATAGGTTTCGCGGAGCCGGGGCATATAACCCTTGTGCGACCAGCCGGCGACGTTCCCCTTGTAGTAGGATGGGAAGGCGTTGAAGCCGCAGGACGACACGACGGCCTGGATCCGGGGCTCGAAGAGCGCCGTGAAGATCGCATTGTGGCCGCCAAGTGAGTGGCCGATCACGCCGATCCGATCCGGGTCAACCTCCTTCAAACTGCAGAGGAGATCGACGGCCCGGAGGTTGTTCCAGATCGCCTTCATCGTGGCACTGGCATATCCCAACTTGTAAACGTCAATCTGGTACTCGCCGAAATTGGGATAGTCCGGCGCCAGCGCGACGTAGCCGCGTCGGGCCAGCTCCATCGCGTAACGCAGGTCCGGCTTGCCGCCGAGCCCAACAGGTTCGTCCTTGCCGATCGCGACGGTCTGGTGGAGGCAGAGCATGGCGGGACGTCGCGACTCGGCCGCCCCCGGTGGATCGGGGATCAACAGCCAGGCCGGGACACGGTCCCCTGGTTCGGAGGCGAACGTGATCTTCTTGCGGACGAAGCCCTGATCCTGTTGTGTCGAATCGATCCGCATGTCGAGCGGGACCCGGCGCTCGCCGCCGGGGAGCGGGCCGGCGACGTCCTGGAAGTGGGCCAGGATGTGGGCGCGTCGGACCTCCCAGTCCGGCCGCCCGCCGACCGGCTGCTCGCGTCCCGCACCGTCGCGGACGACCAGCAGCCGGGTGTGATCCGGATACGACGGCGCCCGTGGGGGAGTGGTTTGGTCAGCGTCCTGACCCGTACCCAATGTGGTCCAGCCGATGAGGACAACCAGGCTTCCGATTCTCGAAGCGGATCTGCCGTTCATGATGGGTCTCTCGGATGAATGGAGAGTCGGCGGCCCGGGAGCCGTCGGTCTTTTCTTGCCCCACGCCACGTCGCAGCCGATTGCCACGACGATTGGTCCATTCCTTGCAGAAGCAAGCGGCCCTGGCCAGTACCTGGCCGGCTATCGAGAATCCATGCGGGGACAATCCCGCGGAATTGGGTTCCGTTGCCAACGATTTGAGACGGGCGATCGGAATTGCCGATGAGAACGGTCAGGGCGATCGTGTTCGTCGTGCGGCTTGACAGGGCTTTGGCGATTTGACAACGATCGGCAGTCATTCCTGGTAAGAATTACCAGGGGGACTGTAACAGCCGAGAGAACCCAGTTGAGGCAATCTGGAATCTGGAATCTGGAATCCGGAAACCTGGAATTCGAAAAGCTGCGAAAGGAGACACCCATGCGGAGTCTTCGGTGCTCCGTGACCGTTTTCTGCTGGCTCATGGTCCTGGCGCCGGTAGCGGCGATGGCCCAGGCGAACAATAAGCCCCCGAGCGCGCTGCTGAACTTCCGGCCGACACTTCCCGGTGTCGAATATGACACGCCCACGGATCCGGCTGCGATCAACGCGTGCAAGGTGGAGACGGTCGTCGTGCAGAATCGCAGCATCGGCTACGCATTACGCGACGGGCAGGGGAAGCTGCTGCGGCGTTACGTCGATAACGACGGGGACAACCGTCTGGATCAGTGGAGCTACTATCAGGACGGATTCGAGGTCTACCGGGAGAACGACGTGAACCGCGACATGCGGCCGGACGAGGCGCGGTGGCTCAATGCCGGCGGTACGCGGATCGCGGAGATCACCCAGGGGAAGGTTGCCAGGTGGAGGCAAATCTCCGCAGAGGAAGCCTCGAAGGTCTTCGTCCAGGGCCTGGTCCAGGCTCAGGCCAACGGCGACCTCTCACTCCTCGAGACGGTCATGGCGACCTCGGCTGAGATCCGGGATGCGGGATTCCCCAAGGAGGTGGCCGATAAGGTCGCCGCGTCGGCCTCGGCACGTGCCGAGAAGGTCGGCGCCCTCTTGAAGGGACTGGTCGGCTGGAATGCCCAGACCGTCTGGAACCGGTTCGACGGGACGCTCCCCCACGTGATCCCCGCCGACCCGAGCAGCGGCCTGGAGAAGGACGTGACGCTCTACGAAAACGCGATGATCTTCCCCGGTCTCGCGGCCGGCCAGGCGAACGCCGCTGCCGCACCACCCAAGGTCGCCTTCCTTCAAATCCCCGACATGATCAAACTGGGCGCGGCCTGGAAGTTCGTCGAGCTTCCCGGCGCCATCGATCCCGAGAAGCCGGTGGTGGCTTCGGTGAGCGGCGTCCGCGCCATGCTCTTCGAACGTGCGAACAACATCCAGCCGCGCGACGAAGCCGTGGACGCGGCCCTCAAGGCCCTGGCCGACTACGACGGCAAGAACGCGGGTTTGCTCCAGAGCGGTGATCGTCGCGAGATCGCGCGGTACCACGTTGGCCGTGTCCCGCTCCTGAATGCAGTCCTCAAGTTGTTGAAGACCGCCGAAGACCAACTGAGCTATCAGAAGCAGGTCGTTGACAGCCTGGTCGCCGCGCTGCGCACCGGGGCTTATCCGCAGGGTCGGAAGGTGCTGACAACCCTCGTCGACAAAGGGGGCAAGGTCGGCGCCTACTCCGCGTACAGCCTCATCGGCGCCGACTTCGCTCTCAAGAACGACGAGCCCGGTGCCAACGTCCTGGCCAACCAGAAGGCGTGGATGGCGGACCTTCAGGATTTCCTGACCAAGTTCCCGCAATCGGACGAAGCGCCCGAGGTCCTCCTCCAGCTCGCCAGCGCCAATGAGTACAACGCCGAGGAGAAGGAGGCTCACGATCAGTATGCCAAGGTCGTGGAATCTTATCCCGGCACCAACGCGGCCAAGAAAGCGGCCGGCTCGCTGCGTCGGATCGACCTGGTCGGCAAGTCCTTCGCCATCAAGGGGGCGGGCCTGCAAGGCGAGACGATCGACTCGACCCAGTCCCGCGGCAAGACGGTCCTGGTCGTGTTCTGGGCCAGTTGGGCCACTCCGGTCAAGGCGGATCTGCCCGGTCTGATCAAGGCGTTCGAGAAATACCAGCCCCGCGGTCTTGAGGTCATCGGGGTGAATCTCGATAACGAGCGCGCCGATGTCGATGCGTTCCTCAAGGCCAACCCGATCGCCTGGCCGCAGATCTTCGAGGGCGGCGGAATGGAAACGCGCCTGGCCATCGAGTATGGGATCACCTCCGTGCCGACCATGTTCCTCATCGATGCCCAGGGGAAGGTGGTCAACCGCAACCTCCGGACCTCGGCCGAGGTCGAGCGCCAGCTCGAGAAGCTGCTGGCCGGCGACAAGCCGGCGGCCGGCGTCGCGCTCGATCAACGCTGACTTCTCTTAGAAACTATCCGAGAATCTTGTAGGGTGGGTGAAACCCACCAGGAAGTGTCCCGATTCTGGTGGGTTTCACCCACCCTACAAACCCCGGATCCGCTTCTCGGACCGTTTCTTACTGAGCGAGACTCCTAGCCGTGGCATGCTGATGGCGATGTGCCGGATGTGACCGCGCCGGGTCGCCCTCCACCACAGTGCGAGGGTTGCCCGGCGCGCGACGGGCTCCGGCTCCCGGCCTGTCGCCAGGCTCGCAACGGCAAATCGGAACATCCTCACGATCGGGACACGGCCGGCCCGCGCGGCCTGTCGCCAGGCCAGCTCGTAGCGGGCCAGGTCAGCGGCCCACGGCGGGTCGACTCGCTCGGCCCATCGACCGATCGCGGCGACGAAACCGGCCGCGTCGTCGAGGCTGGCCGTCGAACCGCGCGGCGGCGACTCATCGGCATAACGCTCGAAAAGCACGGCGTACTCTCGGCCCAAAGCTCGCGCGGTAATCGGGACGGCGCGGCGCACCTGGTCCCGCCGCTTGCGCCGGAGCGATTGGGCGAACTGCTCGACCTGTACGCGGGGAATCCGGGCCAGGCTCAGCGCCTCTCCGACATCGAGCCCCAGGGGGACGCCGACGGCCGTCGGGTCGTCGAAGAACCGATCTCTCAGCACCGGGTCGATGGAGAGTCGTGCCAGAACCCCCTGAACCTCGGCTAGGCCCATCGCCCGTGTCGTCTCCCGATCACTCGCGCCTGCTCGAGCTCGGCCAGCAGCTCGGCGAATGGCGGCAGGTTCTCGTCGCGTTCCAGGATGATCCCGCGGACCGGCGCCCGCATCACGGCGGCCTCCAGTACCGCCCAGACCTCCGGAGGCGTCGGGTGGGCGTGACTGTCGATCAGCGTCCCATCGTGCCAGTTGCCCCCCGCGAAGTGGAGCTGCATCACCCGATCCCACGGCCACCGCGCAAGAAGGTCGTCGAGATCCTGCCCATGGTTGACCGCGTTGGTGTAGAGGTTTGTCACGTCGCAGAGCAATCCACATCCCGTCTGGTCCAGAACCGTCGTGAGGAACTCGACCTCATCCATCTCGCTCCCCGGCACGATCATCGTTGTCGTGATGTTCTCGAGGATTAGCGGGGTCTGGATTCGCCGACGCACTTGCTCGATATTGCGGACGACGACGTTGACGGCCTCGCGAGTCCAAGGCAGGGGGGCGAGGTGTCCGATCGGTATGCCCCCGGCGCGGGTGAAGGCGATGTGCTCGCTCCACCAGGGCGGATCCAGTCGCGCGACGATGTCGGCCATCGACGACAGATAGTCGTCGTCGATCCCCTCGGCGCTCCCCAATGAGAGGTCCAGGCCATGCGGGATGATCGGGAAGTGCCCGGCGAGCAGATCCAGCTCAGCCCGCTTCTCCGACGGAGCATCGAAGTAATGGTCGGCCGTGATCTCCAGGAAATCGACGCGGTCACGGTGGCGAAACAGCTCGGCGAGGAACGGCTCACGGAACCCGATCCCAACCCCAAGCACCAGTCGGTCGCGGTTCATGGGCTCAGCCTCCGCAGCCACCGCAGCCGCCGCCACAACCTCCGCCGCCACAACCTCCGCCTCCGCCGCCACAACCGCCGCCCCCGCCGCCACAACCTCCGCCCCCGCCGCCACAACCTCCGCTACATCCCCCTGTGTTCGACGTGCCTCGCTTGAACATTGCAGTCAGGTCGGACAGCGGTGTGTCCGCCAGTGAGGCCATCCCGAAGATCCCGACCATCAGCAGGCAGTCGGAATACGCCGGGGCGTTTTGCAGCCTTCCTCGGGCCCCCGGATCGGCGGCCCAGGTCAGGGAGGAGTTCTGGCTGCCGACCGGATGAACCTGGCTCTTCAGTCCGTCATAGGCGAGTTTCAGCCGTTCGAGATACGCCTTGCCCCGGTGGCTGAGACGCGGAAGGGCCAGGCAAGCGACGGCCAGCGCGATGACTCCGACGATCGCGAGGAGGATCAGGAACATCAGGTTATAGTGGCCTCTGGCGAGGGCGACAGCCAACTTGTACCCGCCGAGCCCGAGGATCAGTGTGGCACCGATCCCACAGAGTCGGGCACCAAGCTCCTTCATCTCCGGCGGGGCAAACATGTCATCCTCGGCAAGGTCATCCTCATAGAGGACGCACTCCTCCTTGACCAGGGCGGGTATACCACCAGCCTGGAAGATCTGCGGGGGAGCGGCCGGGAATCCCGACCATTTCAGCACGGAGGCTTCGATCCGCCACAGCTCTCCGGGTGCCGGCTTGCGGCCTTTATCGATCTCCTTGGTGGTTGACAGCCGATGCTTCTTCTCGGTGATTTGCAGCAATCCGCGCTGGATCAAGGACGCGATGGCGACGCGCGTCACTTCATTTTCCCCGCCGCGCAGGTAGGCGATCTCGTAAGGGTCGAGTTTGGCGGGGATCTCCGGCGGTTCCAGGTCGTTCGTGCGGTCTAGGCTTCGGACCGACCTGTAACAGGCCACAACCAATGCCACGATCGCCATGGCGTAGAACACCAGGAAGTACGGCCCGTACAGGTCGGCAATCACGTTGTGCAGTAGCCAGTTCATCGCAATTCCTCCATCGGCAAGGAGGTTCGTCATTCTCGCTCTGTCTTTGTGGAGGGAGATTCGCTCATGGCCGATGAAGATTGCGTGAATCCGGCGGTTCCCCGTCATGCCTGGAGGTGGGCTTCGAGGAACCAGAGGTTCTTGTCGAGGCTGCGCGAGACTTCGGTGAACACATCCGCAGTGTCGGCATCGCCGGCTCCGGCGGCCGTGTCGATTCCCTCCCGCGTGGACTTCGCCAAGGCGGCAAACCGTTCGGCCAGTGCGGTGATCGCCTTGGGGCCGGGGAAGGCGTCGGACGGATACTCCGGCAGCCGCGATGATTGCGCCGCCATGCGTGCCGTGCCGAGTGCCGTGCCGCCCAGGGCCGTCGCGCGCTCGGCGATCGTGTCCACGGCTTCCTCCACATCCTCGGCCAGCTTGTCGAACAGCTCGTGCAGCGCGATGAACTGCGGCCCCTTGACGTTCCAGTGCGCCTGCTTGATCTGGCTGAATAAGTCGAACGTGTCGGCCAGTTGCTGATTGAGCAGGGCGATCATCTTCTCCCGCACCGCGGCGGGTAGGTCGATCTGGCTGGCAAATGTCTGTGCGCTCGCCATTGTGAGAGCTCCTTTCGTCAAGGACATGCTCCCGAGCATGCGTCCCCGGGGGATCACCGGCTACTCGGGTTCAGGATGCCCGATGATAGCAAAGGGTGTCGGGTCGTGTCGTCATGGCAACGCTCGGTGGCATCGTTGGCGCAGACGCAGAACCGCAGACGTCGATCGCGTATTCGGACGAACCCGTCCGCACCACCGGCAAGCCCGTGGCTCATCTCGGGTTGCCTTCGAGGACCGACCCGGTTAGCATGTTATCAGTCTTGATAACAGCGTGAACGTGTTGAGCGGAGCCGTCGCAAGATGGATGAATTCGGGTCCTTGCTGAGAGATCTGAGACTGAAGGCCAATCTGGGCCTGCGCCACTTCGCCAAGTTGGTCGATATCAAGCCATCCAACCTGAGCGACATCGAGAACGGTCGGCGTCATCCCCCTTGCGACCTGGGAAAGCTTCATGAGATTGCCGAGTCACTGGGCCTGGCCGAAGACTCGCAGGAATGGCGCCACTTGCTCGATTCGGCACGCCGCCGCGGCGATCTGCCCGCCGACATTCGCCACATGGCCGACCGTAAGACTGTCCCTGCCCTGCTCCGCACGATCGACAATCTGCAACTCGGCGACGACGACATTGGCCGGCTCATCGAGGACATCCAGACTCGACTCGGGAGAACCGAGTAGGTCGCCTGGACAAAGTTGCGTTTCTGTTGTTGTGCGGATCGAATTCTTATCGGATGCACCCGGCCAGTTGACAAGAGTAAGCGGAGGAGCGACATGAACGTGGACAACCCGGTACATGTATCCGAAACGGAGCACAACGACCAAAGTGCCAAGGCGGGAGCGGAGCGGGGGGTGATCGAGCGATACGGGATCGATGTCAATCGCCTCGATGTTACCGGGGAAGACCGTGAGCGAGTGAACTGGTCGCTCTGGGATGGACTCTCGGACGAACAGGGCCCCATCCCTGCATTTGGGCCGGTTTGTACCGATGCAAACGGTCGGATCTTAATGAGCGATGAGGAGCATCAGGCACGCCGGGATGCCGCGATCCGGGCGCTGGCCGCTATCGCCAAAATTACGGACGAGACGGACACCGACGAGGTTTGGGACGAGGTCTTCCGAGGACTGCAAAGGGATTCCTGAGTGGCCAAACTCGTCTTCCTCGACAGCGAGCCCCTCGGACTGGCAAGCAAGGCGGCGGGCAAGGCCGGGGTCGATGTTTGCCGCACCTGGTTGACCACGCTCGAGCTGGCAGGGACTCGAATTCTGATCCCAGAGATCGTCGATTACGAAGTTCGGCGGGAACTGGTTCGGACTGGTGCCACGGCAGGCCTGCGCCGGCTGGACGCTCTCCTTATTCGGTTCGGGCTGTTACCACTGGACCGGGCCTCCTTGCTCCGAGCCGCCGAGGTCTGGGCGCATGTCCGCAATGCCGGAACACCGACGGCCCACCCCCACTCACTAGACGCCGATGCGATCCTCGCCGGCCAGGCCCTGACCGCAGCGAGTCCTGGGGATGTCGTCATCGTCGCCACTGGGAACGTTCGTCACCTGGGCCGCTTCCCTGGAATCGACGCTCGTCCCTGGACGACGATCACGTGAGACTCTCGGAGTCAATACGCCGCTCGTCCGCATCTCGAACGAGCACCGGTGGCCCACCTCGATCGACGTTCATTCCCTGACCGGCAGCATCGCGAACAGCTCGCCCAGGCTCGGCTCGTAGTTCTTCCAGCGGGCGACGGACCGCTTGTAGACGGGCTGTCGGACCTGGGTGACGCTGGCGGTGCGGATCGGACGGTCGTGGCGGTAGAACTCGAGGCAACCGGGCTCCCACTCCAGTCCGCAGGCCGCGATCAGCCGGCGCGCCACCGCCTCGGTGTCGGCGACGGTTTCCTCGTAATCGACGTGATGGATCGGCAACGGCAACACGGCCTGCCAGTGGTCCATGATCCGCCGGTACTGCTGGAATCGCGAGGCGATGTGCTCGGGGTCGTTGGCCCATCGGATGCTGCGGAAGTCGGTCATCCAGCAGGAGACGGCGATGTCGCGGAGGTCGCGGCGGCAGTGGATGAACGTGGTGCGCGGGAATACGACCGACATGAGTCCCAGGTACATGTAATTGTCGGGCATCTTGTCGGCAACGCGTTCCGGCCGATTGCCGGCCAGCGCGCGGAGGCGCTCGAGGTGCTGCTCGGCCAGACGGCGGAGTGCCGGCGCGTCGAGATGGGGGACGCAATCCATCGGCGGGCCGGGTAACCCCAGCGTGGTGGGGATGGCCTCGAAGGTCTGCCGGGCCAGGCGCAACTCGCCGGCACCGTGAAACCGCGAGTGGCTGGCCAGGATCTGCTCGATGAGCGTCGTTCCCGATCGAGGGAGCCCGAAGACGAACACCGGGAGACGGGAGTCGTGACCCGAATCGCGGGACCGGGCGAAGAACGCCGCGTCGAACGTCCGCAACAAGCCGTTGACGAACCGATCGTGGTCGGCCGGCACGTACTCGCGCTGGCCCTTGGCCAGCTCCTTGCTCAGGGCGTTGGCTTCGCGGAGGCATTCGCCGGCTCGGTCATAGTCTCCGCGTGCGTCGAGCACATGGCAGAGGCCGAACAGGAGCCGGGCGCGCGGGCCCTGGGTCAGTTGGGGATCGGTCAGGCGCTGCTCCAGAGCGGCGAGGTCCGTGTCGGGCAGCTTGCCGCGGAGCAGGGTTGCCAGGCGTGCGTGCGGTACCGGGAAGTTCGGCTGCAACCGCAAGGCGGTGCGGAAGGCCTCCTCGGCCTTGTCCATCAGGCCCTGTTCCTCGCTGAGCCCACCGATGTTCAGTTGGGCCGCGGCAGAGTCCGGCTGGATCCGCAGCGCCGACTCGTAATGCTCCCGGGCTTCGACGATCCGGCCTTCCTCCTGGAGCGCCCACCCCAGTGAGAGGTGGAGGCCCGGGCGCTCCTCCTCGGCCAGGGCCAGCGCGCGCTCGTAATGTGGGATCGCCTCGGACGGATCCTCCCGCTCGGTGTAGAGCTCGGCCAGGAATTCCTCGAAAGTCGGATTCACCGGATCGAGCTCGATCGCCCGCTTCAGCCAGGGCAAGGCATCACTGAGTTGGCCCTCGCGGAGCAGGGTCAGGCCGAGGTGTGCGTGGGCCGGGGCCAGGTCGGGCTCCAGCCGCAGGGCCTCCAGGTACGAGGCCTTGGCCTCGATATAGCGCTCCAGGCCCCTCATGGCGTTGCCGAGGTTGTGGTGGAGGGCCGCCATGTTGGGCTGGAGCCGGACCGCTTCCTCGCAGTGCGGCAGCGCCTCCTCCGCCTGGCCGCGGTCCAGGAGCATCTGGCCGAGGTTGGTCCGGGCCGGCGCGAACGACGGTTCCAGCTCGACCGCCCGGCGGAAATGCTCCAGGGCTTCATCGAACTCACCGAGCTCGCGCAATACGATGCCCAGGTTGTTGTGGGCCGTGGCGAACTCCGGCCGTAGCTCCAGCGCGCGCCGGAACTGGGCCACGGCCTCGGGCTTCTTCCCCAGTCCCTGCAAGGCCAGGCCGAGATTGCACAGGGCCTCGGGATAGTCCGGCCACAGGCCCAGCGCCGCACGGCAGCAGCCGGCCGCCCGCTCCAACTGCCCGGTCGCACGGTACGCCTCGGCGAGATTCGCATGGAACGCCGGCACGTTCGGCCGGATCGCCACCGCCCGGCCGATCAGCTCGATCGCCTTCGCGTGATCGCCCTGCTGATGGTGCAGCACGCCCAGCAGATGCATCGCCACCGCGTTGTCTTTCTCTTGCGCAAGATCTTCTGATACAGCGTGGCGGCCTGGGGCAGCCGGCCTGCCTGATGCAACTCGATGGCCGTTGTCAGAACGTCTTGCATGGAGCGAAAACCCCGAAGTGACCCTGGATTTACGGCGATGCATGTCGAACTCAGGATAAGCGAATCGTTCGGGGATTTCCACTCGTCTCGCGGGCGGATTCGTCCGGCGGTTCAGGTCCGACACGTGTTGTTGGTGATTTGCCATTGACTGTTACCGATCTCAACTCTACAACTAGGCTCTGCAATTCTTTGCACCTGGGCTTTGATCCGCATCATGGAAGAAATCAGGACTCGCCCATGACCCTCGAGTATGATCCGCCACTGGCCGAGGATTCCCAGTTGGAGGCCCTGCTGGCTTTTGATCGAGAGCTGGCTATCGGGAACGACCCGATTGCAGGCAACGGCTCGTCGTCCTGGCTTGGGGCCCGCGAGTGCCTGCGACTACTGGAGACCGTCTGGCCGCGAAACCTCGAGCCCGCGCTCGCCCTTCCGAGCCGACTGGGGCAATTCACGATCCTGCGGGAGCTGGGACGCGGCGGTTTCGGAGTCGTTTTCCTGGCGGTCGATTCGGTCCTGGTTCGCCAGGTCGCGCTCAAAGTCCCTCGCCCGGAGGTCTTGATCACCGAGAACCTGCGACGTCGCTTCCTTCGCGAAGCGGAGGCCGCCTCCCGGCTCGACCACCCGCACATCGTGACCGTCTACGAGGTGGGAGAGGAAGGGCCGGTCTTCTATATCGCGTCGGCGTATTGCGAGGGCCCGACGCTGGCCGACTGGCTCCGACAGCAGACGGCCCCCGTGCCGTTTCGCGACGCCGCCCGCCTGGTGGCGGTCCTGGGCGCCGCGGTCGCCCATGCTCATCAGCGCGGGATTCTCCACCGGGACCTCAAGCCGGGCAACATTCTGCTCCAGCAGGACGGAGCGTCCGCAACGGGTGACCCGGATCGGAGCGGGGTTCTCGACTACATCCCCCGGATCTGCGACTTCGGCCTGGCGAAGCTGCTCAATCAGGTTTCCCAGGAGACTTACAGCGGTGTCGCGATCGGCTCGGCGAGCTATATGGCCCCCGAACAGGCTGCCGGCCGCCTCCGCGAGCAAGGTCCGGCGACCGACGTCTATGCGCTGGGGGTGATTCTCTATGAGCTGTTGACGGGCCGGCCCCCTCTTCGAGGGGAGACCGATCTGGAGACGATTCATCTGGTCTCGCTCCAGGACCCGCCCTCGCCGCGCGCGCTGCGCCCGGCCTGCCGCGCGACCTCGAGACGATTTGCCTCAAGTGTCTCGAGAAACGGCCCGATCGTCGGTATGCCGGCGCCTCGGAGCTGATCGAAGACCTCCAACGGTTTCTCGATGGGAAGCCCGTCCGTGTCCGGCCGGTCACGGTGTGGCAGCGTGCCGGCAAGTGGGCCAAGCGACGACCAGTCCACGCGGCCTTGGCGGCCGTGCTCGGGACGGTCCTGCTCGCGGGTCTCAGCGGGCTCGGCTGGGCACGGGCTCGAGAGAAGCGGCATCAGGACGAGTTAGGCTTGGCGCTCGATCGGACGCACCGAAGCGAGAGAGCGGCTCTCCACCTACGCGCCCTGGCCGATAGGCATCGGGCCGCAGAAGAGTTGAGAATCGCCGGATCGCTCTACGAGCGCGGAGAGCAGGAGGCCGCCACATCGATCCTCGATGCTCTCGATCCGACTCCGGGTCTACCCGACTCTCGCGGGTTCGCCTGGTACTACCTCGACCGGCTCTGTCAACCTCGGGTGATGCGGCTGCCCTCCCTCCCCGAGAAAATCGTCCAGGCGGCCTATTCGAATGACGGCCGCACGATCGCCTTATTGGATAGGGCGCGGAACATCGTCCTCGTGGATCGTGAAACCGGAAAGTATCGGGCACTACAAAGTCAGCACCGTTTCCATGGGTACCATTCCCCGGTGTTCTCGCCGGACGGCCGCAGCCTGGCCTCGTTCGCTCCTCACCCCCCGTACGGGCGCAAGACCGATGTGAAGATCTGGGACGTCGCCAGCGGTGAGGAGCTGGCAGGGATCGCCGAGGAATTCGGCCTCTGCTATCAATTGTTGTTCAGCCCGGATGGACGGAACCTGATCACCATCGAGGCCACTGGTACAACACGGGAAGTCCCGATCCGCTCGTGGAGGCTCTCCGACGACCGCAAAAGGGTGACGCTCTTGGAATCGTTGCGAGCGGATCAACTCAGCGCCCACCTCTCTCCGACCCAACGACGGGCCGACTCTTGGGGCCGGACTTTTCGATTCTCCGACGTCCTGGCCGTGACGCCCGGGGACAGCTCGACCCTGGCGGTCTGGCTGGAGGATGGCGAGATACGGCTCTACTCGACGATCGGGGGGTACTGGAAGGCCGCTTGCCGCACCGAAGGCCCCGAGGTCGTCGTCCTCCCCCGCACCGACCTCAACGTCCCGTACACACCAGCTCAGGTTGACGAGATCGGCCGTCTGGCCTGCACACTCACAGGGTGTGAGCGTGCGAGACCGATCGGACAGGCTAGGCCGAACCGCTGGGCGCGCTTCTCCCGCGACGGCCGTACCGCGGCCGTCTTGGTGCCGGACCCCCAGGCACTTCACAACGCCACACTCCGTCTGATTGATGTCGGCTCGGGGCGGGACGGTCCCCTGTTCCCGCCGGGCGAGATCTCGGTCGGTTCCACGTTCGAATTCGCTCCGCAGGGAAATACCCTGGTCGTGACCGGGTACGATAATCGGGCGAGGCTCTGGATTCTCGACGACTGGCGCGCACCCGGCACACTCGCCGGGCACAAGGCAGAGGTCTGGGGGCTGGCGTTCTCGCCCGATGGCACGCGGCTGGCGTCGGCCGGGGATGACTGGACGATCAAGCTGTGGGACCTCGCGGACGGCCACGAACGGACAACCTTCAAAGGACACGGATCGCTGGTGACCGCGGTAGCCTACTCGCCTGGCGGCGCGCTGCTGGCTTCCGTCGGCTTCGACCAGACGGTCCGGCTCTGGGATGCCTCGACCCGACAACAACTGGCGATCCTTCGCGGTCATCAAGGTCGCATACGCGCCGTGGCGTTCTCGCCCGACGGCGGAACGCTTGCAACCGGCGGAGAAGACCGAGCGATCCGGCTCTGGGATGTGGTATCCCGGCGCGAGCTGGCTCCGCCGCTGACCGGCCACACGAATGCGGTGTTCTCGCTGGCGTTCGCGCCGGACGGAAAGACCCTGTATTCAGGCTCTCTCGATGAGACGATCCGCATCTGGGATTGGGAGGCCGGCCGTGTCCGTGCGGTCTGGAAGGCGGACGATCAGGTCTACTCGATGGCGATCGCGCCGGATGGCCAGACGTTGGCCGTGGGACATCACAACGGAAACATCAGGTTGTGGGACGTCGCCACCGAGAAAACGGGTCCTCCCCTGCGCGGCCACGTCGGCGACGTGTTGGGCCTCGCCTTCAGTCTCGACGGCCTCACGCTGGCCTCGGCCGGCCGGGACCACACCGTCCGCCTGTGGGAACCGGTCACAGGCAGGGTACTTATGGTCCTCAAGGGGCACGAGGCGCCGGTGCACGCCGTCGCGTTTTCGCCAGACGGCTTGATCCTCGCATCCGGCAGTCACGACGGAGCCATCAAACTCTGGCGCGCTTTGCCTGATCGTGCCCATCAAACGGCGGATTCCGCAAAACGGCAACGCCCGGAGCCGCGCCAGAGCGATTCCTGAAGACGCCGTTTCTGACCCCATCTCCTGTCGCATCGACGAATTCCGATCCATTGTCGATGATCATTAAAAAATCGTGTGGCTCTAGTGCGCTTAACAGATGGATTGCATACAGTAACAGCCGATGTGTTCGGCGGCCTGAAAGGCCGCGGGAGCCTAGCCCCGGGTGAAACCCGGGGTCCGTGGGATATCGCCAATGTCGGGCGGCCTGAAGGGCCGCAGGAGACGTCTCCCGCACCCTTTCAGGGTGCATGACCAGCGCACGAGACGCCCGAGTCCCGGGGTTTCACCCCGGGCTGGGTTCCTGCGGCCCGTTGGGCCGCCGGAGAACCTCCCCGGCACGGGAGTGCGCAATCCAATCGATAGGCGCTCTCGGAGCGCTAGCTCTTGCATTGCGCACGCCCTGAGGCGCTGCGAATTCACCCCCCGAACCCCCCCTTCGCACGGGGGGACGGGAAACGGGCTTTTCCCGATCAGTATCCCCCCCTCGCGAAGGGGGGGTTCGGGGGGTCTTCGTGAGCAGGCTTCGAGTGTGTGCCACCCAACGGTGAGACGCTCTAATCCTGACCGCCACGACCTTTCCGATCCCCCTGGTGCAGATCGTGGAACCGCAGGGGATCACGACCAGGTCGGACGGAAATCTGTGGTTTACGGAGTCCGGGGCCAGAACGATCGAGGAAACGACACCTTCGGGGCATTGACCGAGTTCGATCTGCCCTTAACACGGGAGATCGTCTGGGGCGCTCATCCCAGTCGTCAGGTGCCCGAAAATCACGGGCTGACGACCGCCACGACATCGCCCCCCGACAACCCCAGGCCGGCCGCGTTGATCGTCAATTGCAGCGGTCGGCTCGCGGCCGCCTTGTTGCGGGTGACGAGCATCACCGTCTGGGTGGTGGCGTTGTAGGTCGCCTCCGAAAGGCCGATCCGCTTGCCCTCCTTCCTCCCCCTGGGCCGCGTGGTCAGACGGTAGTTGCTGAGATTCAGCGCGGCCGATGCGTTGACGGCTCCGCTGAGCTGGACCAGGATCTCCCGCGGCGCCTTATGTTTTCCGCCTGCGATCCTGGCCTTCGAGTCGCCGTGGACGCTCGCCGGTGCGAACGTCACCGCATCCACGCGCAGGGGGGTCACCGGGGGCGGCGTCGCCGGGGCCACCGTGAGGGTTCCGTTGACGAAGCGGATCGCATAATTGAGGGAGGTGGCACCGCTGACGGCGATCGGATAGGTGCCGGTCGGGCTGGAGGAGGTTGCCGTGGTGGAGACCACCGGGGGCGTTGACAGATTGGCGGCGGTGTCGCCATTGACGAAGCCGGTGATCGCGTAAGTCAGATTTGGAACCGCGGCGCCGACGACCTTGGTGGCATTGCTCGCCGTCACCGTCAACGGGGCCTTCCCGACCGTCACCGTCTGGGCCAGGTTCGTCGGCGTCAAGACCTCGCGGATGTCGTTGTTCGTGATGTCGCTGATGTAGAGATTCCCGGCGGAATTGACGGCGACGCCGGAGGGGTATCCGAGCAGGGCGGAGGTCGCCGGGCCGCCATCGCCGCTGTAGCCGCCGCTGCCGTTGTTATACTTGCCGGCGATGGTGGTGATGATCCCGGTGTTGAGGTTGACCTCGCGGATCACAGTGTAGCCGCTGTCGGCGATGAACAGATGCCCGGACCCGTCCACTGCAACGCCCAGGGGAGTGCTCAGCTCGACGGCGGTGGCGGATTCGTTGTCGCCGCTGTAGCCTCCGGTGCCGGTGCCGGCGATGGTGGTGATGCCACCGGTTTTGGCGTTGACCTCGCGGATCACGTTATTGTCCATATCGGCGATGAACACGTCCCCGGCTGAGTCAACCGCGACGCTGGAGGGGTCGAACAGCTCGGCGGCAGTCGCGGGACCGGCGTCGCCGCTGTAGCCTTCCGTGCCGTTACCCGCGACGGTCGTGATAATCCCGGTGCCGAGATTGACTTCGCGGACCACATTGTTGTCGCTGTCGGCGATGAACAGATCCCCCGAGCCATCCACCGCGACGCCGGAGGGGTCGGAGAGTTCGGCGGCGGTGGCTGGACCGCCGTCACCCGCGATGCCCCGCGTGCCGTTGCCGGCGATGGTGGTGATGATCCCGGTGTTGAGGTTGACCTCGCGGACCACATGGTTGCCGCTGTCGGCGATGAAGAGGTCGCCTGAGCCATCCACCGCGACGCCGGAGGGATCGGAGAGTTCGGCGGCGGAGGCTGGACCGCCGTCCCCGCTGTAGCCAGTGGTGCCGTTGCCGGCGATGGTGGTGATGTCGCCAGTTTGGGCATTGACCTCGCGGACCACATTGTTGCCGCTGTCGGCGATGAAGAGGTCGCCCGACTTGTCGACTGCGACACCCTCAGGTTTGCCCAGCTCGGCGGTGTTGGCCGGACCGCCATCGCCGCTGTAGCCGAGCGCGTCGCCGCCCGCGACGGTGTTGATGATCCCAGTGCCAAGGTTGACCTCGCGGATCGCATTGTTCCACCAGTCGGCGATGAAGAGATCGCCCGAACCGTCCAGGCCCAGACCAATGGGCTGGGACAGTTCGGCGGCGGTGGCCGGGCCGCCGTCACCCCGATAGCCCTGCGTGCCGTTGCCGGCGACGGTGGTGATGATCCCGGTGTTGAGGTTGACCTCGCGGACCGCATTGTTGTCGCTGTCGGCGATGAAGAGGTCGCCCGAGTCGTCCACCGCAACGCCGGAGGGGTCGGAGAGTTCGGCGGCGGTGGCCGGACCGCCGTCCCCGCTGGTGCCCGCGGTGCCGTTGCCGGCGATGGTGGTGATGATCCCGGTGTTGAGGTTGACCTCGCGGACCACATGGTTGCCGCTGTCGGCGATGAAGAGATCGCCCGAGCCATTCAGCGCAAGGCCACTGGGACCGGACAGTTCGGCGGCGGTGGCCGGGCCGCCGTCACCGCGATCGCCCTGCGTGCCGTTGCCAGCAATGGTGGTGATGATCCCGGTGTTGAGGTTGACCTCGCGGACTACATTGTTGAGACTGTCGGCGATGAACAGGTCGCCCGCGTCGTCCACCGCAACGCCGGAGGGGTAGGAGAGTTCGGCGGCGGTGGCGGGGCCGCCGTCGCCAGAATCGCCCCCGATGCCGTTTCCGGTGGCGGTGGTGATGATCCCGGTGATCAGGTTGAGCGGGTCGTCCGCCGCAACGTCGGAGGGTTCGGCAGTGGTGGCGGGGACGCCGTCGCCGGAATAGCCCGCGCTGCCGTTTCCGGTGACGTTGGTGGTGATCCCGGTGTTCACGACCTCACTGGTCGGCTCGGTCCGGTCCGCGGTGCCGTTTCCGGCGACGGTGGTGATGATCCCGGTGTTGAGGTTGACCTCGCGGACCACGTTGTTGCCGCTGTCGGCGATGAAGAGATCGCCCGAGCCATTCAGCGCGAGGCCGCTGGGATTGGACAGTTCGGCGGCGGTGGCGGGGCCGCCGTCTCCGCTGTAGCCTCTGCTACCATTGCCCGCGACGATGGAGACTGCGCCGGTGGAGTGGTTGACCTCACAGACCTCGTTGACGCTGCCGTTGTAGTAACTAATGCCCTCGGCGATAAACAGGTCGCCCGAGCTGTCTACCGCGACGGCGGCGGCGGAGCTCAAGGTATAGTGAGCCGCTTTGGCCGCGGAGTTGCCCCCGCCCGCCACGGTGGTGATGACCGGCGACGGCGTGACCGGCGTACTGCTGGCCCCGAACGCGCCGGTCCCGCTGTAGATCGCCGTCACCTCGTCGCTCCCAACTCCCAGCCCGGAGACGCTGAGCCGGGCCATGCCGTTGGTCAAGGGCTGGGTGCCGAGCGTCGTGGTCCCGTCCATGAAGGTTACAGTGCCGCCGGTCGGTGTCGTGCCGCTGTGCGGGTCGGTGGTCACGGTGGCCGTGAACACCTCGGTCTGGCCGTACGTCAAGGAAGTGGCCGAGTCCGCCAGCGTCGTGAGCGTCGGAGTCGTCAACAAGGTCCGCTCCTCGAGCCGAGTCATGATCGGACCGAGATGTCTCCTCCGTCGATCCCTGGTCTGCCCGCGATGTCCCCAGAGCGTTGACAGCAGGCTCGGCCTGGGATTGCGTTGCCGAAGTGACATGGAGAAAGGCTCCTCAAAATCGGTCTGATCGCTCGCTCGAATACGACCGCTTCTTTCCTGGGTGACCTATCATTCGGCATTTTTATTTAAGAAAATCATATTTATTCTAAATATGATAGAATTAAATTAAATAATTATTGATGCGCTCGGCGCGCAGTTGACTCCTCCGCGATCTGCGCCCATCGCTCGCGCTGCCCGGCACGACTCCGCGCATGATGACGAAGCCGGCCCGGCCGGACCCGTTGGGGTCAAGAGCTGACGAAGCCGCTGGTCCTGTACGATCAGAAGATGAGTCGCCGTTCGACAAAGTGTGGGGTCGCCGGGTCGGTCTGATCGAGCCTCCATGCTCGATCCACCCCTCCACAGAGACCCGGTCCGCGACAAAACCGGACGGGGCGCGGGGAAAAAAATTCGACGGTGTTTCGAATCTCCGAGACATCCGCATCGACCGAACTTGATCACTCGTTCCGCTGCGTGGGAACGAGTGAAAGACTTGCTCTGATGACAGATATTGCGCTCTCGCAAATTAATCTTGGATTCACACCGATGCGTCCGAATGGGAATCCGACTCGAGAACGCGGAATTCCTGAAAGAACGATGGCCGTAAGCATTCGACCAGGATCGGTGGCTGCAACCGCATCGGAGCCAGCGCGATCCTGGTCGCTCCGGTCAGCTTCGACCGGGGCGCGGTCATGGCCTCCGAGGAAGTCGTGACGGGGATGATGGCCAGACCGTGGTCGAGGTACCCATTTCCAGCTAGGGACAGACGCTCGTCGCCAGTGCGCGCCGGTGCGCGAAGCGCCTCACAACTCGGGAGAGGGATGGCGGAATCCCGCACCCTCCGATCCCCGGTGACGTTGTCTCCTTCGCTGCCCCGCGCCAGAGCCCCGCAATCCCGAACACCGTGGCCAGGACCAGGAGCGTCGACGGCTCGGGGACCGCCTGGGCCGCAACTTCTCCGATGACGGCATCGACCTGGGTCGTCGGGTGGTAGGGGTCCCAGAAGAGATATCCCGTGCCGTTGGAACCGGACAGGAGGGCTGCGTTGGTGACGTTGGTGAGACCATATTGGGACGGGTTCGCGAGGACGGAGTTCATCAGGCTGTTGATGTTCAGCATGTGAATCTGGACGCCCAGGCTACTTTGGAGGTAGGACACCTCATTCTGCAAGCCTTGATTGAAGACTTGCGTGAAGAGTGCGAGACCTTGTTGCTGGGCCGTAGTCAAGCTACTCGCGGCCGGGATCTTGTCGAGCGGCGGCAGGTTCGCGACGAGGAATTGCCTGGCTCCCGCGTCGGCCAGCGTCGTGATCTCCTGTCCGATGTTGGCAATCGATACCGCAGGGTTGGGCTGGGTGCCGGAAAGGACGTCGTTCGCACCGCCCCAGATCGTGAAGAGCTGGGTGGGGCTCGGCGTGTTGTGTGCCAGATACATGTCGATCTGGGTCCCGATGTTCGGGACCTGGGCGCCCGCGAGGCTGGCGTAGCCGCTGCCGGTCTGTGCCCCTCCAAAGGCATAGTCCGTGCCGCCCGCGAGTGCAGCCGTCGGCGCGGCCACTCCCAGATCCTTGGCCAGGTATTCCACCCAGATCGGGCCATTGGAGAAATGGCCCTGATAATAGGCGGAAACCGGCGCCGGCTGAGTCATTCCACTCCCCAGGTAGGCGTTGCCCACATCAGAGAGACTGTCGCCGAAGCTCACGATCCCGGTGATTCCATCACCTCGGGCCGCGTCGCCGAAGTGCACGCTGGCGAACAGCGCGAGGACGAGCAGCCATCCCGATCTCGGTCGAATTCGTGATCTCATCGATTCCCGGACTCCTTCCCTGGATGTCATGAGGACGCCTTCTCATCGAGCCCCGCCGCTCGAAGTCCCCATCACACAGACGCCCGCCCCGGCCGAACCGGACGCGAACTTGAGAGAAATGGGTCGAGGGCTGGGCGCACGCGGCCGAGGCGCATCGGTGGGAGATCTCGTTCCCACGGTCCCCGTGGGAACGAGGGACTCCGGACCCGCCTGGTCTTACAGGCCACGTCTCGAAAATCCCGCGGATTTCCCAGGGTCCCATCGTAAAGCTAACGCCTAACGCGGTCTTCGGCCGCAACCCAATCGGGATTCCCGATTCGCGATTCCGGATTCCCGAAGGGGAATGATCCGGGAATCGGGAATCGCGAATCCGGAATTCGGAATCCCCAGATGCGCAGGGCGGAGGGATCCTACGGAGAAAGACTCTACGTTTTTCGGGACTGCGCCCAAAAAATGGCCCCTGCCGGGCAGTTGAATTAAAAGTCAATCATCGACAACAAATTGTCGATGCGCGGCCCATAAGGGCCTATGGGGTGCTGGGGAGGTCCTGGGTGCAGTCGCGTTCTTGGAGGTGCAGGTTACCGGCCAAGGCGACCGTTTAGAAGAGCGGACCTGGAGCCCCTCCGAACCTCGCGAGTCCCAAGTTGCTTCGGTGTCGTCGGACCGAAGCGCGAAAACGACTTCGAAGTGGAGTCCAGGAGACCGGAGCGGACATCGCAGGACGTAATATGTGCTGACCAGTTCAAATCTAGTCGCCCGAAGGCGACCGGACACCGTTAGAGTCGTCCTCCGTAGGCTCCCTGCGCGCAGTGCCGCACATCTGGGGATTCCGAATTCCGGATTCGAGATTCCCGAATCCTTCCCCTTCGGGAATCCGGAATCTCGAATCGGGAATCCCGATTGAGTTGCGGCCGAAGGCCGCGTTAGAACTTCTTGTGCCGTGAGTGTGCCTGCATTTGCCGAGACAGTTCGACGAGATCAACGCGCACCAAGACACTTCCTACCAAGCCGAGACTACAAATCAAACAAGGCCGCCGGGTCCATCGGCTTGCCCAACATTTCCTTCCACTGCGATTCCTGGTCATCCGTCAGCTTGGCGCGTAGATCGGCTTCGAGGTCATCGCGGATCTTGATCACCTTGCCTTGAACCTCCGTGAGGTTGCCGGTTTTCTGTGCCTCTTCGAGCAGCGGCTGAATCTTTTGATGCGCCTGCATGATGAGACCCATGAATTGCTTCCGTTGGTCCTCGTTAACGTGGAGAAGTTCCCAAATCTCCCCATCACGAAGCCCCTCGCGTTGCAATTCCAACTGGCGCAAACGCGTGCGCTGGCCTTTGTTGAGCGTTTCCTTCAAGAGAGCCGCAAGATTTTTGCGTGCCTTGTGTCGATAGGCACCGAATTGTTGCTCGCGATCCTCACCGTTCAGGCGTTCCATCTTTTGAAAGAACTGCACCGCCTCGGGCAACAATTCCAGAAGGTTTTGGTTCAGCTTTTCTTTCTGCTCCTTGGTCAACTGCAGTTCCACCTGTACTTGGTCGCGTGACACCACAAAGGGGCCGCCAAACTCGTGCCGAAGCATTTTGCGGGCCTCGTCGGGGATCTGCGCCTGATGCCCACTGGTGGCTTCCTCAACCGCGACCGGTTCGCCGATAATGCCGTAACGGACGCCGCTGTCTACGTCAATGAAGACGGCTTGGCGCCCCGGTAGGCGACCCAATTCCTCGTTTTTGTTTCCCCGCGTTAACTTCTCGGTACCGCGGGCCAGGAGAAGCAGTCGAGTCATCCGGTTTCCCTTCATCTCGATCAGCCCCTCCCAGGCGAGCTTGACCCGGTGCTGCCAAAGTGCGCCATGGTCGTCTTGGCCCTGGCCCGCGACCCCCGCGACCTCTGATTCGCCATCGATTCGGACCCAGACAGGACCGTTGCCATCAGCCTCGATTTTTTGACCCCAGAACGCACAGTCCATGTGCTCGCACTTGCTGCCATTCAGGTTGCCGAGGGGGTTCAAGTCGAGTTCCCCCATGAACGCATGGCTGATGAGTACCCTCGCCAGATCGTCGTCGATCTTGAAGCGGTTCTTGCCGGCGGCGGCGAGCGCTTTCGCCAACCCCTCTTGCCTGACCACGGGCACGTAGAAGCGGTCCTCGAGATAATTTTCCTGGCGCACCGTGTCGGCGACGGGCTTGCCATCCTTGTCGAGCGCCCGGCCAAAAACCCGCGCCAGGAGGGTCCCCTCCGGGACGCGCGGCTTCGCCGGGCAGCTTTCCCCCTCGCGGTGGCGCTCGACCATCGGCATGACCTTGCCGCCGTCGTCGACATCGGCGAGCTTCTGACTCGGAAACCCCTTGTATCGCTCGGCGGGGAACGGCTTCGTCGCGTCCGGAAACTCGGCGAACCGCTTCTTAGCATGATCGAGGAAGTCAAGGACGCTCTTTTCGTCGTCGAACATGAAGACCCAGTCGAGCACTTTTCCCGCAGAGTTGACGACACAGACTCCCTGGGGAAGGATCTTCGAGCGTCCGATCTCGCGATAGAGCCGGCCTTCGTCGTTGTCGGGCGGGTTGTTGATCAGTCCGGCCTTGAGGGCCACGGGCACGAAATCGGCGTTCACACGGCGAATGACGTCGGCGTTGGAGAATATCACCTCACGGGTGAGTGCGGCATACCCTCAGCAGCGCTCGTCGTCAATGGGACGGTCGATGAAGACCCAGAGCATGGCCGGCTTGTTTTTGGCTCGCGCTTCGCGGAGCCCTTCGAGCAAACAGCTCTTCCAGTCGATCTCTCGCCAAGCGACTTTCGGCGCTTTCAGGGCTTTGATCTCTGCCTGCAAAGCGTCGAGGGTGACCGGTCTCTTTTCAGCAGCGGGGACGCTCTCCGTGCTAGCCTGTCCGCACACGAGGCCGGCGAACACCAACGCAGCTGCACTAACAGTCAATCTCTGCATAGCTCTCTTTCCTTTCGCGATCGGGTTGCTCTTAGCTGATTGAGATCGCCCCGCCAAAGAAACCAACTAGACTGTCTGTTATTACTCAAGGGCGAGCCGCGAGGTTTCACGTTGTCAGTCGATTCGTCGTTCGTGGGAGATGGTTCGCGTGCATTGGTCCGGGAGGAGGGTTGACGGTGTGGGACGTGGAGAGCGGCGTCGAATTCCGCGCGTTCAAAGTTGTCAACGCTCTTTGTGGTTCGATTCAGCGCCGTGGGCTTTCTGAATGGACCGCCCTGCGTCCGGCAATTCGTGTCGTGTGCCTGTTGGGAAACCCGCAGCCCAGACGTGTTGCGCGCGTTGGTCGGATCGACCGACCGAATCAGCTTTCGGCGAGTCAAACGGGATCGACTCCGGTCATTTCGGCGAAGCCTCTCCCCATCCCGTAGGCAATCTAGGAAGGCCCCTCCGAGGGGGCCGCTTGAGTGAGGAAGGCCCCGTTGGGGCCGTTGGGGCCAAACGGACAGTCGACACCCCACGCTACCTCGACAACGCTTTCTCCGACGGCCACGCCCGCGACGCCAAGCCCAGGAAACCGTCGAACGACACATGCCGAATCCCTTGAAACTTCTGGGCTCACTCCGGGAGCACTCCTTCGGATGCCAAGCCAGAGGAGTTTACCGGAGGAGGAAGCACGCCGGATGGCTCGAAGCTCTTTGGGTCACACGGCCAGAGGCCGTGGATTTAGAGACCTCCTCCGTAGGCTCCCTGCGCCATGCCGCGCATCTGGGGATTCCGAATTCCGGATTCGCGATTCCCGATTCCCGGATCATTCCCCTTCGGGAATCCGGAATCGCGAATCGGGAATCCCGATTGGGTTGCGGCCGAAGGCCGCGTTAGAGTCGTCCTCCGCAGGCTCCCTGCGCCGTGCCGCGCCTCTGGGGATTCCGAATTCCGGATTCGCGATTCCCGATTCCCGGATCATTCCCCTTCGGGAATCCGGAATCGCGAATCGGGAATCCCGATTGGGTTGCGGCCGAAGGCCGCGTTAGGAAGTATTAAGGCCAATGAGATTGGGAGCTTACGCCGCGAGATCGTAGTTGAGACCTAGGCCGCAAACTCCAGAGTCGAGCAGCCGTCGCAAGTATCCCTCCCTCGCCGAAGCACCACCTCCGTCGGCGAGGGCACAGCGGACAGGGCACGCCGGGTTACACCGGCTGGAAGACCAGCATATCGGATCGACGCCGATGAACTCGGGACGAGCGCGTGGGTCACCAGGCCACTTCGGTCTCCCGCCATGACGATTCCACCACCACTGGCCCTTCTTCACAGCGCGGGTCTGGGCTCGACCACCGTCCGCCATCGCCGCCAGGAGCCGGGTTGATCGGGCTAAGTCCACAGCCGATCAGCCCTTCCGAGACGTCGGGATGTCCACGTCGCGAGCGGTTGCGCCCTCGCAGCCGGTCGGCTCGGCCAGCCTGAGGACTTGACCGGAGCCGGTCGCGACCGCAGTGGTTGCTTCCGACGATGCGCCGGGATTCGTCCGGCGGGGCACCCGAATCGGCGGGAACACGCCCCGGGATGAGCCAGGCCGTGAGGTCACGGATGAGCCCGACAACCTCCTGTTCTCGACGGCCGGAGGTCCGGATCGGATCCGGATCCGGCGTCGATCGCGGATCCCTTCGCGGGCCGCTCCGGCGCGGGCGCGTCAACACCGGCGAAGGATCCTGTGAGTGGTTGGGTCGAGGTCGCCAGTCGCTCGGAGAGGGACCTCCCGGTCGTCGGGTCAATGGCACTCGGCCACCGACCCGAGATGGCCCGTCCGCCCGACCGCAGAAACGCGACTGCACCCGGAGGTCCTGAAACGATTGACAGGGTCCGGGCTGCCCTGCATAATCAGTCGCGCAGTTCTAGCCACCCCTCGGATGTGTCCTCAGGTCAAGAGAGAAAAGCGATGGTGTCTGGGTGAGCGATCGGCTCGCGAATGAACTGGAGTCGTGGATCGAGGCGGCTCGCCATGGGGACCGGGATTCCCTGGGACGGGCCCTTCACTCCTTCCGCAACTATCTTCTCCTGGTGGCCAACGAGGAAGCAGACCCAGAGCTTCAAGCCAAGGGGGGCGCATCGGACCTGGTGCAGGAGACGTTCTTCCGGGCTCATCGCGGCTTCGCGACTTTTCGGGGACGTTCGGCGGCGGAGTGGCGAAGGTGGCTGCGGACCATCCTGGTGCGTCAACTGTCGAGCCAGCGACGGCGGTTCACGCTGGCGGCGAAACGGCGATCAGGTCGAGAAGTGGCGCTGCCGAGTGGACTCCAGCCACCCGCACCGGTTGATGGGGAAACCCCCAGCGCCCAGTTTCTGAAAGCGGAGCGCCAGGCGGCGGTGATGGCCGCACTCGCGCAACTCCCCGAGCACTATCGCGAGGTTGTCGTCTGGCACCACCGGGAGCAGATGCCATTCGCGGAGATCGGCCAGCGTCGAGGGATCAGCGAGGAGGCGGCCAGGAAGCTCTGGTCACGCGCCTTGCGGTGTTTGCGCGAGGAGCTTGGTCCGGTCTATGATCCCGAATGAGCACACCCGGCACGATGCCTTCTCCCCGACCGAGCCTCGCCATTGACGCCCGGGGTTCGTTTCCATCACACGAGGAGCTCATCCCCCTCCGGTCCACCGGGCCTGCGCCCTGATCCGCGCGTCATCGGAAGTGATTCATCTTTAATAATAGTTCATAATTACACTAAACCTCATCTCGTCCCAGGACCGTTCACCCGTGTCCCGGTGCGCGTTCGGATCGGGCTTGGATGGACCTGGCAGTGTCACTATGCTGACCGTTACAGGACCGAGCGGATTCAAGTGGGGATCGAGCAGGGCTCGTGATGTTCAGAAGGACTTCCGAATATGACATCAGGTTCGACGCGGCGTCAATTCCTGGAAACAACCGGTATGGCAGGGCTAAGTGTTGTCGCGACATCCGGCCAAAGCGTGGAGCCGGTGATCGAGGCTGCAACGCAACCGGCTGCGGCCGCAAGGCCGAAGGTCGCTGCGCTGGCCTCGGTCTATTACTACCTGTCGCACGCCTATCACATCGTCGGGCGGTTCCTCGACGGCTTTCCGGTTTATGATGGTCGCCCCGAGGCCCTCCACAAGCCTCCGTTCGAGATCGCCAGCCTGTTCATCGAGCAAGTTGCGGCGGAGACCGACCTGGGGAGACCGAAAGCGAAGCGGCATGGTGTCCGCCTCAGCCCGACGATCGCCGATGCGCTCACGCTGGGGACCGGCAAGCTCGCCGTTGACGCCGTCCTCCTGATCGCCGAGCACGGCGCGTATCCCTACAACGAGAAGCTTCAGAAGCTCTATCCACGCGGCCGGTTCTTTCGCGACGTGCTCGACGTGTTCCAGGCGTCGGGCCGCGCGGTGCCGGTTTTCATCGACAAGCATTTATCCTACAGCCGGACCGAGGCCCGTGCGATGATCGAGTCGGCGCGGGCCCAGAACGTGCCGCTGATGGCCGGCTCGAGCCTGCCGGTGACCTGGCGGCTCCCTCCGCTGGAGATCCCGCTGGGCCGAAAGTTCCACGAGGTCCTGGTCGCCTCGCGCGGTGACCTGGAGATCTTCGGATTCCACGCCCTGGAGACCCTCCAGTGCATGGCCGAGCGTCGCGACCGGCGCGGCCAACCGCAGGGGGTCGCCGCCGTCACCTGCCTGGAGGGAGACGCCGTCTGGGAGGCTGGCGACAAGGGGGCCTGGTCCTGGAAGCTCCTGGAACAGGCCCTGGGCCGCAGCCATACCGTGAATCCGGGCGACATCAAGCAGAACACCCGAGACTTCCGCCCGCCGGCACCACCCAAAGGCGACGTTCCGACCAAATTCCGCCACCCCGTCGCGTTTCTTGTCGAGTACGTCGACGGCCTCCGCGGCACGGTCTTGATCCTTAATGGGCATGTGGACGACACCACCGTCGCCGCACGGATCGACGACGGCGCCGGGGGCGAATCGGTCGTCTCCACGTTGATGTACCTCCCCGCGCCACCCGGCGCAAGCTTCTTCAACCCGCTGGTGCTGCGGATCGAGGACTTCTTCACCAGTCGGAAGCCCCCCTACCCCGTCGAGCGGACCCAGCTCACCGGCGGCATCCTCGACGTCGCCCACGAGAGCCGCTTCCGGGGCCATCGACGCATCGAGACCCCCGAACTGACCGCGATCGACTACCTAGCCCCGGCGGATTCGGGATTCATCCGAAGCTCGCTGACCAGTCCGGAGCCGAATCGGCTCTAGCGCGCTGAACCGTTGTGTTGCACGTCCCCCAGGGCGACGCGAAGACCCCGCTAAACACCAGGCTGAAAATAATTTGGGATTTTTTATCTGCCGGTGGGGCTGAGAGTTGGGGCGGCCTTCTGCCGAACTCCCCGCTAGGTGCATTAACGGTTTCGAAAAGTTGCGGCATCCTAATATTATAGCCCACGTGCGATCACTCCCGAGACGAGTGCCCGAACCGCGCCTCCCGGTTCACCTCATCGTCGCAACCGGATATCCGCCAAAGAGATCGGGGATGGCGACTTTGGAAAAAGATGTCCCATTGTGCCACGTGATGACACCCGCATCGGTCGGTGAGTCCCGGAGGGGACCTGCGGTCGACCGGGTGGCCAGGTCCGCAGACCGTGCCGCAGCGCGGGGCGCGTGCCACGCAACTGTGAGGCGCTCGAGTGGTGCGTTGTGCAGGACCGGGAGTCGCGGCCCGGGTCGAATCGGGTCGCCTCGACGGAATCTTTCCGCATTCGCCCGTTTCCTGGTAGAACAGAGATGTGGTTCGGCCACGCAGGCGTGGCGCGGCTGGTTGGGCGGCTTGCTCACGACCGATCGGGGAAAGGGAGAAAATATGCTGCAAATCCTCACAGTCCTCACGGCCGCCGCTCTGGGGTTCCTCGATCCGCCGAATGCGAAGCTCGCTCCACCCGCCGTGGGCGCCGTGGTCCCCGATTTCACCCTGAAGGACATCCACCGACGACCGCGCTCGCTCGAAAGCTTCAAAGAGAAGAAAGCCGTTGTGATCGTGTTCGTGGACACCGAGTGTCCGATGGCCAACCTCTACATCCCGACCCTGATCGCGTTGCACAAGGAGTATGCCGAGAAGGGCGTGCAGTTCGTGGCGATCAATTCCAGTAATCAAGATGTGTTCATCAATGTATCCGCCCATGCCCAGGAGCGGAACGTGCCGTTCCCCGTCCTCAAGGACTTCGACCAGAAGGTTGCCGATGCCTTCGGCGCCGAGCGGACGTGCGAGGCGTTCTTGCTCGACGCGAACCGGGTCATCCGCTACCACGGCCGAATCGACGACCAGTACGGAGTCGGCGTCAGCCGCGACAAGCCAACCCGCCGCGAACTCAAGGAGGCTCTCGACGAAGAACTCGCGGGCCGGCCGATCACCGTGTCTCGAATCGAAGTCGAAGGCTGTCCGATCGAACGGTCCGGGAAGCCGCTCGACGGGAAGCCCGTGACCTACGCCAAGCACGTCGCGCCGGTCCTCCAGACACGCTGCCAGGAATGCCACCGACCGGGAGAGATCGCGCCGTTCTCTTTGTTAACCTATGACGATGCGAAGAAGCGAACCCGGCGGATCCGTGAAGCGTTGCTCGAGCAGCGGATGCCCCCCTGGCACGCGGATCCGCGCTTCGGCAAGTTCGCCAACGACCGGCGCATGCCCCAGGACGAGCGCGACACGCTGCTGGCGTGGATCGACTCGGGTGCTCCCAAGGGAGATGACAAGGACCTGCCGCCCCCGTTGACGTTCGTGGAAGGCTGGAAGATCGGGGTGCCGGAAAAGGTCTTCACCATGCCCAGAGAATTCCGCGTGCCGGCGACCGGTGTTCTGGACTATCAGAGATTCGTCGTGGACACGGGCTTCCAGGAGGACGTCTGGGTGCAGGCGGCGGAATGCCGGCCGGGCAATCGCAAGGTAGTCCATCACATCCTCGTCTACATCCTGGAGCCAGGCCGTCGTGATCCCTACGACCCGGACGGCACGGCGGCCACCCTGGTCGGCTGGGCGCCGGGCGACATGCCGGCCCGCTATCCGATCGACACCGCACGACGGATCACCGCCGGATCGAAACTGCTCTTCGAGGTCCACTATACCCCGAACGGCACCGAGCAGACCGACCGTTCGTCGGTCGGGATCGTCTTCGCCCGGAAGCCGCCGGCGAACTCGGTCGAGATGAACATCCTGGCGAACATGTTCTTCAAGATCCCCCCGCAAGTCTCGGATCAACAGGGACAGATGACGTTCACCTTTCCCGACGATGCGCTCGTGCTGTCGTTCATGCCGCACATGCACCTCCGAGGGATCAGCGCCCGATACGACATGGCGTATCCGGACGGTACGACCGAGACCCTGCTGTCGGTGCCCGATTACGACTTCAATTGGCAGAGCGGCTACCGTTTCGAAACGCCGTTGCGCGTCCCCAAGGGGAGCAAGCTCACCTGGATCGGCCACTGGGACAACTCTCCGGACAACCCGCAACCCCGACCCGACCAAGCAAGTTCGCTGGGGCCTACAGACCTGGGATGAGATGCAAAATGGCTGGATGGAAGTGGTCTGGCAGAAGCGATAGTCTTGGCCGCAATACCCTTGAATAAGTGATCGATTGAAGAGACCAAAGGACTTCGTCTCTCGGTTGCTCGCTCCTCCCGGGGATGCAGTCCCCAACCCTCCGCGTCGGCGAGCCCATGCCATCGCGCAGATGCGGAGCGTGAAAGAGAGAGCACTAACCTCGTGTCCCGGGGTGTCGGCGACGACGACCGTCCAAAAACACCAAAGGTAGAGAAAGGCCCGTGAAGAACATCACTACACTCGCCGGCTCGGGGGAAGCTCCGAGCGAAGCGGACGGGCCGCAGTCGCTGAAGATGGATGAAGCCCGGGTCGTGCGGTGGGTCTGAGCTCCGAGCGAAACGGGCGGTACTGCACGAGCCGCAGTCGCTGAAGATGGGTGAAGCCCGGGTCGTGCGGTGGGTCTGGCGTTTTTCAGGGATTCGGGTCGCCGGGATCGCGGGTCAGGCCGAGGACCTCCTTGCGATAGGCGGCCGGGGTCGTGTTCATGAAGCGTCGGAAGACCTCCGTGAGGTGGCTCTGAGAGGAGAAGCCCACGGCGAGCGAGACTTCCGTGATCGAGCTGCGCGGGTTGTGCAACAAGTCGCAGGCCTTGGCAATGCGCTGTTCGATCACATAGCGATGGGGCGTCCGTCCCGTGGCCTGCTTGAAGGCGACGAGGAAGTAATTGGGACTGAGTCCCGCCACCTCGGCCAGGGCCTCCAGCGACACATTATCCCCGAGCGTACCATGAATATAATCGATGACTCGTCGAAGTCTCTGATCGGCCAACGGCTCGGGCCGAGTCTCACCCTGCCGGGGCAACGAGGAATAGTTCCACAGGAGATGGATGGCGATCTGAGTGTTGAGCGTCTCGGCGTAGAGGCGAGAACCGCTCACCGGCGAGCGGAGGTGGGCCGCGAACCGTTGGCCCAGGTTCCAGATGTCCGCATCGTTCTTGTTGAAACTCTCGACGATCTCGACCTTGGTCCCTTTCGTCTTCCACTCCCGTTCGGCGAGGCTCTGGAGCAGCTCCAGATCGATCAAACAACCGAGCACCTCGATCGGCAGATGGGTACGCAGCGAGTTCCGATTGCCGGGCGGTGTGATCAGGACGTCCCCGGGTTTGGTGAGGAATCGCGAGTACCGTCCTGAACGCTTCCACTCGACCTGTGTAGTTCCCTTGAGATTGAACGTAATGATGGGGAACCTGGCGGAATAGTCGAAAAAAGTCTCCAGGCATCCGTCGAGGATCACGGCGTGGACATTCACCCAGCCCGCCGCCAGGGTCGAGGCTGTGAGCGTCATCCCCGGCGGAGGCATCCGGGATAGGAGGGCCGGCAAGGACGGGTTCGGCTCACGGCGGGAAGCCATCGGTCGTGCTCTCTTCGGTATCCCCTTCGTGGGGAAGTTCCAGTCCGACTCTCACGAGGCGCATGAAAAAACCCCATTTCGGTGATCAATCACATGTCTGTGACCGATCACTGAGCGGGGCCCTCATGGCAGAGTTGCCTGCCCACCGTCAGCAGACGCCGCACATCAACGATAATGGAAGTTGACGCGGATCATCAAGAGATCGTCGCAAGATTCCGGCGGCGTCCGGTGCGCCGATGTCGGCCTTTTGTCGCGGATCGAGTACGACCCCGCCGGCGGGCGGTTGAGTCCCGATAGGACGGCCCTGCGACGTATTGAGTCCATGACCTCCCGCCTAGACCATGAAGATGCCAAGGTCCTTGAGGATTTCGGTGAGACGGATCGAAGAGGCCACGAACGGTAACATCGGGACCATGGCCGCCCCGAATAGGACGATCACGGCCCTGTGGTCCACCGGCAGGATCCTCATCCGCTCGACATGCTCGAAGGCGGCGGCGATGTCTGCGAGCGACGACACGTCGGGAGAGCCCAGCAGGCCCGCTTGCTCCGTCGCGGGCGCCCGCAACCACTTCTCATCGAACGCGCGGTCGTGCCGCCAGATCAGCAAACCGAAATCCAGCACGCCCTGGAAGCGGCATTGCGCCAACTTCTTGGAGAAGACCAGCAGCGGTGCGAGCAGGAACGCGAGCGACAGAGCCACGAAGACCGCCAGGTGGTACTTCAAGCTGTTAACGGATTCGCCCGCGTAAAGGACTTGTCCTGCGAAACTGCCCGAGAGCACCGCCGACACGGCCGCCAATACGGGGGCGAAGCTCGCCTGTCCCCACGAGAGGAAACCGAGCCCGCCGGCGCGATCAGGGTGGGTGGGCGTCAATTCTAGATCCAGCCGGGAGACCCGGAAGAGGAACCAGGCCCAGACGCACGTCCTCCGGAACCATTCCAGGAAGAGGAACACCAGGATGGGCAGGGCGACGAGGATGGACCACCAACCGGCGAACGTGACATCACCCCCCTCCGCGCTCCCCAGCCTCTCCCAGTTCGAGGAGCCCGCGCTGTAGGCGACGACAGTACGCAGTGTGATCACCAGCGCGTAGGAAAGGACCAGGATCACTCCCTTCCCAATCATCGAGCCGTACAATCGACTCAACTCGGCCTTCGCATCCGCATAACGCGAGCGCTGAGTCTCCGGAATCAGGCCCGTCTCGAGGAAGTATCCCGACTGGACCCCGAGACCCCTCGCCACGACGACCTCGGCGAAGATCAACAGCGGCAGAGCCACCAGGTACCGCAGATAGAATGCCGGGTCGCGCAACAAGGGAACCTGAACCCGGTCGCCATACGCCAGGCCGGAGGCCAATGACAAGAGCACCAGGGGCACCGACGTCACAAGGGCGGATAGCCCGATGCTCCACCACAGTCGAGGTGGATCCGGATGAGCAAACCCGAGTCGCAGTGCGATCCGGTACGCCGGGCCTTCGCGCGAGGCTGAGCCATCGCCCGCGGCAGTTTTCCGGAGATCTTGCATCATCGTCGATCCGATCTACTCGTAGCGGATGTACGGAATCTCGCACGTCCTCGCACAGGATCCGAAACAGGATACATCCGAATCACGCGTTTGGGAATCGGCGATGCCACATCAGGAATCTTGACGCAACTTCGTCTCAGGCCGGCAGGTAAAAGAATCCGATCCCCAGCATGAAGTAGAGTGCGACCAGGACGAGGCCTTCGAGCCAGTTCGAGCTGCCGTCGTAGATGAGGTTCCGCGCGACATACACCGCCATGATGATCGCCCACATCTCGTATGTGGAGAAAAGTAGGTTCATGTTCCGCCCCATGAACGCACCGGCGAAGACCAGGATCGGTGCGACGAGGAGCGCGACCTGGGTGCTGGCACCGACCGTGATGCCGATCGCCAGGTCCATCTTGTCCCTGCGGGCGAACCGAATCGCGTTGAACAGCTCTGCGGCATTGCCGACCAGGGCCAGCAGGAAGACGCCCGCAAATCGCTCCGTGAGGTGCATTTTCTTGGCCGCGGGATCCACCTGCCCGGTGAGGACTTCACTCATGATCGCCAGGGCGATCGTTACGACGATCAAGATCCCGAGTGCCTGGTTCCGGCCCCAGCCGGTCCTTTGTTCCGGCTCGACCCCCGGCCGCCCGGTACCAGCTTCGACCTTCTCGGCCTTAACTCCCGCCTGGCCGACAACCGCTTTGCTGGTCACTAACGTGAAGACCAGGCTCGCCAGGTAGACCAGGAACAAGATCGCCGAGATCTCGAGCGAGACCTCCGGGCCGGGGTCATTCTCCGCCAGAGGACTCAGGCGATAGATCGCCGGGATGATGAGACCGAACGAGGCCAGGGTCAGCAACGCGCCATTCATCCGGGCCACGTTCCAGTCGAACTTCTGGTCCCGGACCTTGAATCCCCCGGCGACCATCGAAGCCCCGAGGCCGAACAGGAGATTCCCGACAATGGACCCGGTGAGGGACGCCTTGACCATATCGATCAGCCCTCGGTGCAGGGCGAACAGCGCGATGATGATCTCGGGCGCGTTGCCGAGCGTCGCGTTGAGCAGGCCGCCCAGAGTCGGGCCGAGATACTCCGCCAGCGCCTCGGTCGCGTCTCCCATCAATCCGGCCAGGGGTACGATCGCCAGGGCCGACGTGACGAACACCAGGATCGGGTTGTCCACCGTCCGGTCAAGCACGATCGCCACAGGGATAAACACCAGCAAGGCGTTGAGTGGTTTCATGGGATGACCGGAAAAGGGATGATGCTACCTAGCCATAGGCTACCGGCGGCCCAGGTCATCCCGGAAGCGTTTGGTCAGACGCACATTCTCGTGGTGCATCCTCAGGGGATGGTTTTCGAGAATCATCTTCTCGAGGCAACCAATCTTTCGCCGCCGGCCGCCTCCAGTTCACGGAGCGTGCCGACGGAGCGGTTGAAGAGGCCGAGGGTACCAAGGTTGGTGATCATCACGGCGGTCAGGCCCGTGAACCCGAACAGGAAGGCTCCGGCCACGCAGAGGACGTTCGGGACCAGGACGAGTTTCTGAGCGCCGAGCACGCGCCCTTCATGGAGGTGGGCGATCTCCCATAAGTCGGCGAACCGATCCATCCGCGGTTGCAGGAGCGACACCGCAGCCGGGCTTCCCCTTTCGTCGGGGTCGCTGACGAACGAGACGGCGACCTCGGCTTCCACGGCCGCAGCCGCCCAGCGTCGACCGTGGCCGACGAACGCGGTGCGCAAGCCACGGTCGCGGCAGGCGCGGAGGAAACGGCCCGTTTCCTCGGATGAGAAGCCGCTCTTGTAAAGGTCCACTCCCAGGAGCTGAGCGAGCACGGCCACGTCGGACTCGGATCGATTCGAGACCAGCGCGATCGGTACCGAGACGCGGTCGCGGATGCGCTGGAGCGCGGTCGCGGCCTCCGGGCGGCTCGAGCGTCCGAACTGGATCAAGCCGACGGGCGTCCCATCGATTTCGACGAGCAGCGGACCCAGCTTGGAGGCCGATCCCGGATGCTCGCCGTCGGGTTGTCCCGCGGAGACGTCCTCGCGAACGCGAATGCGCCGGCCGTCGTGGAGGACGGTCACGCCCTGCCGAAAATCGACCGGCGGCAGGTTCAGGAGATAGACGCCACGGTTCCGGCAGGCGGCGTCGAGGGCGGCGACTCGCTCGTCGGCGAGGTGGCGGAACGCGCTGGCTGCGTAGCGGAGCAGGTCGGATTCCTGGAGGCGGGTCTGGATGCCGGTCACCTCCAGCTCGATACGGCTGAGAATCGGGTCGTCGTCGAGCACGATCAGATCGACCTTCGCCAGACGCTCGAACACGTCGGGTTGGCGGATGACGATCCCCCGGCGGGCACAGACGGCGGCGTCGCGGAGCGTCTCCAGCGGGACTGCCAAGCCGGGACCGGACGAATAGTCGGGCGTCAGGATCGCACCGGCGGCCGACAGGTCACCCACCAGCAGGCCGACGCCCGCGGTCGCAAGGGCCGGCCCGACGGCCCGATCCGCGAACGCCTTGGCACGCGGCATCGAAGAGATCGGACCGGACGTGGGCTTCGTCGCCGCGACCAGGGCGCGGACGATTGAAAAGGCGCGCGTCCCTTCGCCGAACCGCGTTACCTCGACGCGCAACGAGCCGGCCAGGACCGTCGAGCCGGCCAGGATAGTGTCTCCCATCCGCTTCCGCGAGGCCCCTTCCAGACCGCGCACGCTCCGTTCATCGACAATCCCCTCGCCACCGACCACTCGGCCGTCGGCCGGCACGGCTTCGCCAGCCCCCACCACGACGCGGTCCCCCGGCCGCAATCGATCCACAGGGACCAGCACTTCGGCCCCGTCCGGAGTGATCAGGCAGGTCGAGCTAGGCCGCGGCAGGCACTCATCCAGAAGCCGTCGGCGTTCGCTCGACAGCTCCAGTCGAAGCCGATGGTGCCAGAACTTGTAGAACAAGGACATCAAGGCGCAGGAGAAGAACTGGCCACTGGCCAGGGCCGTCGTCGCGATGGCCGTGTAGAGCACCGGCAAGCCGAATCGTCGGCCGCGAATCTGGAGCCAGGCGGCCTGGAACGTACGCACGTTGGTGCCGACCAGCAAGACCGCGCTTGCCGGCGACAGGGCCGGAACGACGAAGTCGGCCATCGCCGCGAGGCCCGCGCTCGCATTCGCCAGGCCGAACCGGGTGCGAGTCGGCTCGTGGAGCGCGGCGCCCCAGCCGCCGGAGTCGTCTAGAACTCCCTCGACCCGGCGGATCAGCTCCGAAACGCTGATGAGTGACGCGCTGTACTGGATCAGCAGACTCGACGTCCACCAGCCGACGGAGGTCGCGGAGACTCCCGGCATCGTCTCCAATCGGCGTGCGACCACTTTGGCGAGGCTCGCGTCCCGCCGAATCGCCGGGTGCTGAAGGCGTAACCGACCGGGATGATCGGACAGGACCTCGCAAGTCGTCGCCAGCCGGCCGTGGCGAAAGAGGGTGTAAGCCGTCTCCCGGTTCGTCCTGGGGAGTGCCGGCACGATGTCGGAAGGCACCCCGTCCCGGATCGCGTACGATAGCCGTTCCAGGAACGGAGCCACCTCGCGCGGGCCGGCATCGTATCGGATGACCGCCGTCGCCCGGGCGCGATCCAGCGAGACGGATCGGACCCCCTGGACGCTCAAGGCCCGGCCGAGAAAGCGCTCGCACGGGCCATCCCCGCAGGGACCGAAGACCTGTTCATCCCGCAGCACGAGCGTTCCATCGGCGCACGTGACCTGGGTTTCCGTCGTCGGAGCGATTGAGGTCGTCTGGGATCGGTGCATCAGTTCTCGCTCCGAAACACCAACGACGGGATCCTCCGGGGGCATCGCCCCTCGGGCTCGACCCCAGCCACTCCCGGTCTTGCTGCAACGACCCGAGGAGGCTGGGGTGAAGCCGGCCATGCCGGCACAGTCCCAGCAAGGCCGCCCCGGGACCCGAATCCGCAATCGCGTCACGCGTTCAACGGGCGTGTTCCGGGGCATACGGTCGGAGCTGCCCGCTCTCGACCATCAACTCGAGTGCCTGGGCGATCTTGCTCTCCTGCCTGTCGAACGTGAAGAAAACTTTCCGCAACTTGTTCCGTCGCCGGTTGATCTCGTAGCCGAGATACAGCCCGAGACATGTGCCGATGACCAGGGGTAGAATCGGGATCTCTTCGTTCATGGCCAGCTCCTCACGGTTCACCAAGTCACTCGATGAGCAGCTCGACGGATGTCTCACGCAAGATTTTGACGATGCCATCGAGGCCTTCGCGGTGCAATTCCCGGCGGATCTCCTTATCGAGGCGTTCGGCGGTGCGATTGATCGAGATGAACCGGATGAACTCCTGGAGCCGGGCCACCGCCTGATCGCAGTGCTTCAGCAGTCCCAGATTCAGCCGAAAACCACGGTACTTGCCGGCATGCGCCCGGGTGGAACCATAAAGGTCGTAGACGATGATCGTCGGGTCGCAGCCGATCAGGGCCGGATCCTGCCTGAGGATCTCGACCGACTGCTCGGGGGTGAGCTCGTAGAGACTGTCGTTCGGATGGTATTCGATCAACTTTCGCAGATGGGATCGCACAGTCCGGGAGATCGGCTTGTTCCAGCCGGTATCGATGAGGAAGATGTCGAACCGCTTCATGTCCGGGGTCAGAGGCGCGGCCGTATTCCGGGTCCTCAAATCCAGGTCGATGGGCGGCTTTGGGCCGGTCGTCTTCGGTTTGTCTGACATGACGGTCGGAATCCGTGTGACGGGGACATGTAGCCTCAAAGGCCCAGGTGGTCGGCAACGTCCTCGATCATCTTCACAGCGTCCTCCCGATGCTTCCGGGTTGCGAACATCTTCGCGGTGAGGGAGAGCTCGGCGTTTACCACTAGGTCCTCGGGCGTGAACTGTACGTTGAAGGACAGCCATTCCGACTGGATCGTGAACTGAGGTTTCTCCCGGTGCCAGTGAAGCTCAGCGGGCACCGGGATTTCATGACGTCGTCGCGAGAACTCGCGGCTGATCGCCTCGCGCATGTCCTGGTCGATCGGCCGCTGCAGCCGGCGTTTGTACAGGGTTTCTTTCCATCGCATAGGATTGGGTCATCTCCAGTCTGTGACGGCGTTCGGCCTCGAGCTGGGCAACCTTGCGGAGGGGCAGCACGCCGTTGGCCAGGGCGGCCAGGGCGGCGACGTTGTTGGTGGCGACCGACGCCATGATCCCGAAGCCCATTGTGAAGACGCCCACGATGCAGGCGATGTTCGGGGCCAGGATCATCGACCAGCTCCGCTTGACGTTGTGATCGAGGTCGCGGGCGATATCGCGCAGCTCGCAGAGCTTGGCGAGCCCTTCTTCCAGGAAGACGATGTGGGCCGTGTCGGTCGCGATCGACGAGGCGCCTCGGAGCGAGATCGACACGTTGGCCTTCTTCAGCGCGATCGAATCATTGATCCCGTCGCCCACGAAGCAGACCTTGCGGCCCTCGTCCTGGAGCCTGGCCACGTATTCGGCCTTGTCGGCGGGCAGGACCTGGGCAAAGTATCGGTCCATTCCCAGCGATTCGGCCAGCTTCTTGGTCGGGGCTTCATGGTCGCCCGAGATAATCGCGATATGCTTGATCCCGCGCTTGCGGAGTCCTTGAATGATCTCCCGGACTTCGGGCCGGACCGACGCCTGGAGCTCGATCGCTCCGCCCAACCGGTCGTCGACACCGACCATGACCATGGTGTAGCCCTCGCGGTGCGCCTCGTCCAGTGCATCCTGGACCTCGGGCGTCAGGTCGATTCCCTCCATCTCCATGAATCGACGGCTGCCTACCCGGACGGTGTGCCCCTCGATTTGAACGGTGATGCCGTAGCCGACCTTGTACTGGGTGTCGTCGGTTGCCGGCAATTCCAGGTCCAACTCGTTCGCTTTATGCAGGATCGCCAGGGCGATGGGATGGTGGAATCGCTTCTCCGCGGCCGCCGCGAACAGGAGGATCCGCTCGGGCGAGAATCCCTCCGAGGCGATGATCCGGCCCACCTCGGGACGCTCGCGGGTGAGAGTCCCGGTCTTGTCGAAGAGGACGGTGTCCACCTCGTTCATCAGCTCGAGGGCCCGGCCGTCCTTGACCAGGACGCCCTTGTGGCGCACAGCGCCAGCGAGCTGAGCATCGCCAGCGGTGCGGCCATGCGGATCCCCGTGCCGAAGTCGCTGTTGAGGACGGCCACCGCGCCGAAGGGCCCCATCGTGGCCATCCCGACGGCGCCGAGGGTCAGGGTCGGGATGACGGCCTTGTCCGCCAGCCGCTCGCCCTTGTGCTGCGAGGAGAGCTTATAACCGGCCGTGTCATTGAGGATCTGGCTGATCTTGGCCGAGGCCGTCTCGGTGCCCGAGGTCTCGACCGAGACGAAGACCTTGCCGGCCACCATCACGGTCGAGGCGAAGACCCGGTCGCCAACTCCCTTCTCGGCCGGAGTCGATTCCCCGGTCAACGCGTGCTGGTCGATCATCGCCATCCCCTCGACGACGTGGCCGTTGACCGGCACGACCTCACCGGTGTTGACGACGATGATATCGCCCTTCTGGAGCCGGTCGAGCGAGACCTGCACCTCGGTGCCGTCGCGATAAAGCCAGACGTACCGGGGCTGTTTCCCGAAGGCGTTCAGCAACAGCTTCTTCGAGTTGTCCTGCGTTCGCTTGACCAGCACGCGGCCGAAGCTCAGACACCAGCAGAGCACCACGCCGGGAAAGATTGACATGGTCCCCAGACAGCCGA
Organism: uncultured Planctomycetota bacterium; assembly: GCA_963845755.1. Lineage (GTDB taxonomy): Bacteria > Planctomycetota > Planctomycetia > Isosphaerales > Isosphaeraceae > CAWJTV01. The sequence continues at coordinate 32,582 of CAWJTV010000023.1, read as the reverse complement.
TCACGACAATCGAATCCAGCACATCCACCCCGAGGCGCTTCTCCTTGAACAGGACGTTGTGAGCTTCCCGGAAGGTCGGGATCGACGTATACGCGAACACCGCCGCCGCAACCGGCAAAAGCGGCGGGAAGGCGAACTGAGCTGCCGCCGCGAACGGCATCGATGCCGTGCAGATCGGCAGGTGAAGGTCGAGCTTGTCGAGACGTGTCGGGTGCTCGGCGTTGGCTAGCGCCGAGTCGAGGATCTCGACCACTTGCAGTTTGCTGAGCTGCCGCGGGTCATAGTCGACCTGGACCGTACAGGTCATCGAATTGGTCTTGTACTGGTCGATACCCAGGATGCTCATGAACTCCCGCTCGATCGCCTGGCACAGCTCGGACTTCCGATAGAGCACGCGATTCTTCAAGCGGAGCCGGCCGGGTTGATCGAGTTTGATCTCCCATCCGGTGACCACCGACTCGTGGCGGAAGTATCGGACGACTCCCTTGCTATCCCGCGCCGAGGTCGCACTCGCGATCGACGGCACGGGTAAGGCGCCGCGTTGAGTTGCATGGCCGAGATGTAAGGAGGCATGACCGTTGCCATTTGCATGTCCATTGCCATTCGCGTGACCGTTCTCATACGCATGGCCATTCCCATTCGCATGACCATTCCCATTCGCATGACCGTTGCTATTCGCATAGCCATTCTCAATCGCATGGCCGCTGCCCGACGCGGGGCCGCCGGATTCTCCGTGAATCCGGCCACTGGATCGGACGCCCTCGTTTTCCGGGCCCAGTCTGAGGAAGCCGACGATGCGCTTGACGACATCCTGCAGGGTCGAGGTCTTGGGACAGAATCGTAGGTCCGCCTGGGGCGAGTCTCCGCCTACGATCGTGATGTTGGAAATCTCATCGGCCTGGAACACGCGCTCGAGGAAACGCCGACATGTCGGGTCGTCCACATCTCCGAACATGGACCGGCTTTGCAGGCGGATCAGTCCCGGGGAAGGGAAGGAGATGGACAGGTCGAAGGTGTTCATCAGATGGAGGCTCGCAAGGACCAGGATGGATGAGTGATCTTCACTGAGGACGAGGATCCTTCCCAGTCGACTTAATCGCAGGACGATGATTTCACCGGCTTGTAGGAATTGCGGATGATGATTGATGGGAGAGAATAAATAATACCTTTAGGAACTATCCGAGAATCTTGTAGGGTGGTTGAAACCCACCAGGAAGTGTCCCGATTCTGGTGGGTTTCACCCACCCGACAAACCCCGGATCCGCTTCTCGGACAGTTTCTTAATCGGATTACTGACTTCGGCTTCGTCGCCTCATGCCGCTAAAGGAGTTATGGCGACGTTTTCTGTTGGTTCTGTTTTTCATAGAGGCCCCCGAGACTCGGGTCGTGGGGAATTCCGCCTCCGGACGCTGGACTCCGAGAACCCTCATAACTGCATGCAGCTCGCCTCGTTGGGATCGACACTGGCTCAGCGAGCGGTCCGGCGTCTCGGTCTAAAGAGTCGCCGACCTGGACTTCATCTGGTTCACCGAGTCGATCGCAGCATGGGCACCGTCGATGAAGCCGTGAAAGAGGGAATTGTTCTTCGGGATCAAGCCGACGATGAGCATCGTCGGAAAGACGACGCCGAACGAGATCCCGTAACAGGTCTTGTAGGCGGCCTGAGACAGGAACTGGGTGGCGGCAGGTATCGCCTCGCTTGCCGATGCCCGTGCCCTCTCGACCCCGCCCTTCGTGGCGTGGACTGCCATGTCCAGGGCATCCGCGACGGCTTTGAGCGGGTCGGAGCCTGTAGAGACGAGGGGGTCGGTTTTCATGCTGTACCTCATTTGGTGAGACCATCACAAGCCGAGACAGATAAGAGTATATCCTATCTCGCCGGATTATTCTTCCACGGAATGCTTTTCTTCTTTTTCGAAATCTAATGATTGGGGGTTTGGTGACACATGGCCGTCGATCGACCGATCAACGAGGTTGCCCTGCCAGTCCGGACATCCCGGGCTGTGTATGAGGACTCGCGATCCGAGATCAGACGAACAGGGACTGGGCTTCGTGCTCGGCAGGCATCGTCACAGTCTCGCTCGCCCGCCGGGATTCCGTACCCCACCCCGCGATGTCATGGTGAGAAGATCGGAGAGAGCATCACCACTTCATGCCCTTGAAGAGACCGATGGCCGCCGATTTCAGCCCATCGATCGCGTCGCCGCCTGCGTGCTCGACGGCGCCAACGGCCGCGCCACCCTCCTTCTCGACGCCCTTGACGGCATCCGACGCGACCGCGTTCACGTCGCCGCCGGCGGCATCGAGCGAACTACCATTGGCCTGCTCGGCCAGCATCGGATAGAGCTTCATATAGATCTGCCGCTGTCGATACGAGTTGGCCGGGGCGAACCGGAGGTTGAAGGCTTGCATGAAGCCGAGCAGATCGCCCAGGTTCGTGCCCTGGTAGTCTTCCAGTTGGGCGATGATCTTCTCCATATCGGGGCTGTAGAGCATCCTGGTCAGGCCGTTCATCGCCTTGATCGTTTCTTGGGATTCGATGTAGGCGGGGCTGTTCTGCGGGACGACACTTTCGATTTTGTGACGGAGGCTGTCGATCGCTGTCTGAACGGCCTGGATCGTGTCGGGTTCGAGGTTCCCCACCTTGTCTTCCTCAAGCGCAGCAGCAGTGGCCTTATTGAGCGCGTCGCGTTCCGGACGGAAGGCGTCGGTCCGCAGGGCCAGGGGCCATTGTCCGTCCATCGTCATCCGATTCAGGCAGACTGTCATGCATTCGGAAGCGTATTCGAACGGGATGTCGCGAATGGCCTCGGGTCGGAGCGGAGTCTTGATCGTCTGGAGCGAACGGTCGGCGCTCGCCGGATTGAGCAGGATGTCGAGCAGGACATTCAGGGCGTCCCCGTCGGTAATGTCCAGTTGATTGGGGTGGTTGCGCAGCCGGTCCTGAATCCCGGCCACGTCCCTGATCGTTCGGGCCTTCCTGGCTTGAACGCGAGCCGCGTGCGTGCTGGCGGCCCCCATTTGCGCTCGGTAGACGTAGTTGTTCCATCTCATGGCGGTGGTGGTGTTCATCGATCGGGCCATGGCGGTGCGTTCGTTATAGAAACCGGCACCCATGTTGAGCATGCCCATACCACGGGCCATACTGCTCCCGGGCGTCGAGCCGCCCCACCTGCCCCATCCATAGCCCCCGTATCCGTACTGGGCATGAGCCTTGCCCCAGGTCGCCAAGAAGGCCATGGTCACGATTGCCAAACGAATCTTTCGAGTCATCGCAGATCTCCTCCAAGAAGCTTGGAACACGACCGGTCAACGTGGCCAGTCCCTCGATTGTCCCCTCGCTGATCCCATCCATGGAAACGTTCAGACCATATCGGCATCGACCGAGACCAATCGCTTGATCGCCGATCGTCTCATTGGCGCATAATTCCGTGATCGATGATTGTCGCCAACTTCCCCTTTCTCGGTCGTCGCATAGGACCACGGGAGGATTCGGCAGGCCGATTCGCGTCTCGGAGATTTGGGCCCCGGGCCTCGATCCGAAAGAACGGGGATTATTGATGTAATTGGCCATCAAAAAATTCGCCCCGAAGAGCACGACGGAATTCAGCAGAACGATCACGTAGGTCTGGCACTTGCTCAGATCGAAGAGCACGAAGAACCATACGATCATCACGGTGAGCTCGGCCATGATGCTGAAGAAGGGAAAGAGAATCCATCAGGCCCCTCCCTTGGCCAGCGCGGTGATCGCCGCCATCTTCATGGCGATGCCGCCGACCGTTCCGAAGTCGAAGTCGAATGAACCGCGACGCGTTCCCCTCACCAGCTCCGGCGCCTCGAGGAGTCGCGGGTCAACCCTGAACCGAGATGACCGGTTTCCAGTTTACCCCGCAGGGCTTCGGTCAAGTAGATGCGACCACCGTAGGCTCGCCGTGCTGTGCGCGCACCTCTGAGGATCGCAGATCGAGATGTAGAGCCGACTCTTGGGGAGGGTGTGCACCATTGGGGAAGTTGGCGGTGTCGGGGTCTGGGTCGCGGAGGTCGATCTTCATCCGGCGTCGGTACTGGTTCTGAAGCGCCGTCTTGGGGTCGCTTTCCGCGAGCAGCCATCGGTCGTCGAATATCAAGTTCATGACCCATGGGAAGAAGAAGCGGTCATGATCCTCATCGAGACCAAAGCGATCGTGATAGGTTTTCGCCGGATCGGAATGGATGTCGGGATAGTTGAACTGTGGTTCCTCACCCGCGCCAACTGTCCCGTCGATGCGGTTGCGGAGAATCGCGCTCAAGTCGCCCAACCTGGGGTTGGCTGAACCGGTCGTGAGTCGCCCGGCGTCGGCATCCGCCAGAATACTGCCCGAACTCGAAAGAGGGGCGGCGACCACTCGATTGCAAAGACATGATGTCTGGCTGGGACAATCACTCTCGGTGTTGCCGGACCAACCGTCTACGCCCGCGCCACCGCCTTTGACGACTTGCTGAGTGCACGAAGGTTCACTGGAGACCTGGTTTTGGTCGGCGTAAAGCTTATAGAGAGAATCGACAACACGATCTGCAAATCATGCCTGATCCGCAAATTATCGCGCAAGTCTGATTGCTCAGACTCTTGCATCATGCAAGTGCTCCCGGAGGGAACGAGACGGATAGAGTACGGGCGTTCATAAGTGCGATTTCGTAATGCGCGGACTTGTTCGGCTCGCTCAGTCTCGAGTCCCGGCCTAATGAGGTTCGCCAGGCGCCGACTTGGCTTTCATCTCTTTGACCAGGTCGCACGCCGCTTGGGCACCATCGATGAGTCCGTGAACGGCGGCATTGTCCTTGGGGATCGCGCGGCACGAGCAACATCGTAGGAAAAACGACCCCGAACGAGATCCCGTAACAGGTTTTGTAGGCGGCCTGTGTCAGAAACTCTCCGGCGGCGGGCATGGCGTTCGTGGCCGACGCGCCGCGCCTTCTCGGCTCCATCCTTCGTCGCCTTGACCGCCGTGTCCAGCGCATCGGCTACGGCCTTCAGGGGGTCGGAGCCCGTCGAACCTACGGATTCGGTCTGCATTTTTCTGTCCCGATAGGTCTATTCAGGATTCTCGGAAAAGGTTCTCAATAATAGCATCAAATTCGACGAGGCCTCTATCAGAAAAACGATGGGCTTCCTTTCGAAATCTCGACAGCCCGTTTTTCTGGAACGGCAAACCAGGGATGCCGTTCCAGAAGGAGAGCGTGCTTGAAGAGGGGTCGTGGATTGGTTATCCTGCGCGCTTCGGGAAAGTCAAGACTGGCGATCGGGGAGCCTGGTGGATGTCGCCCCGTAATGCGGATTTTGCGGGATCGTGTTTTTGTGCGTTCCAGTCTCTGACGCCCGAAACCAGGGAACCATCCGCTGTCGGATGATCCCTCGACCCGCGGCAATGATTGCCGCGCTCGAATGTCCCGTACCTCCTCTCGTCCCGGTACGATCAGCACGATCCACGTCCGAGCCATGACCTCCGGGTAGGTTCGAACCCTGGTCCCCCGTTCTAACCGTCCCTCAGCATCACCCTACCCGAGGAAGCCTCTGATGTTAGCCGGCATTCTCACCTATTACTTCTTCATGAAAATCGTCTTTTTTTACAGCCTGGTCCGCATCCAGATCAAGTTTGATACGATGAAGGACCATTGGCTATTCCTGGGATTACTCTATACGGCGGGCGTTGCGTTTCTCAGTTATGTATTCATATTTGGCTGGCGGGATGATATTCGCTGGCCGCCGTGGCAGAACCAGATCGCCTCGACCGTAGGTGTCTCCCCTTGGCTGGTCTGGGTCGGAGAGACGTTGATTCTGTCCACCCTGTACTTCTGGCTGATGGCGAAGTTCGACGAGGGTGTGATCTTCTGGACCCTGCTCCTGCTGGGTTTGCTCGTCGTCCTGTTCTAGTGGGATGGGACCGTGCGGGCAGCGGGCCGCCTCGCGGTGCGGAGGCGCCCGCGGTCTGGTTATGACGAAGGGAAGGGCCTGATGGGCATCGTGTTTTTCTGCCAGAGCTGCGGCGCGCGGTTCGAGGTTGACCCGCGAATGGCCGGGAAGAAAGGGCGCTGCAAGAAGTGCAGCCAGGCCATGACGATCCCCCGGGCCGAAGAGATCGCGTCGATGGTCGCGATGCCCGTACTGGCCGCGGCGGCGGTGGGAGCCGGCGTTCCATCGGCCACGAGTCCTGGGGACGGAGGAGCATCGATCGGGTCCTGGCTCAAGGCGGGGATCAGCAAGGTAGGGCTGGCGCCGCTGACGGTTGACCGGATGCCGCTCCGCCCGAGCAAGCCGTCGCCGCTCGACGACGCCGAGGATTCCAAGCCCTACGTCCTGGCCAAACCCCTGGTCGAGACACGTGCGCGAGTTCGTGTGCAGGACAACATCGTCCTGAGGCTCTGGAGGCGGGAACTCGGCGGCATTCAGAAGCTCTTCCGCAGGATCAACGAGGCCGCGTATCTGCTCTCCGTCCCATTCCTGATGATCTTGCTGCTCGGCGCCGCCGTGAGGAATCGGCCGATGGCGTTGTTCGGCGCGACCGTGGTCGTCCTGCTCAACGTCGGGAGGCTGATCGCCGGGGTCGCCAATTTGAGCGTTGTTCCGTTCCGTGATGGGATCAATCTGAGCAAGATGAAAAAGCCGTTCCGCGCGTGCTCGAACCGTTGCTGACGATCGGCCTGGTGATCCTGGCGTTCACCTTCATCCCCTGGCTCTCGACCGGGAAGGCCGCCAAGGGGAGCCTCGGCGCGCGCCTCCGTTCCGGCGCAGAGGCCCTTGAAACGGATATCAAGAGCGAGGTGGAGAGGGTGGCCGACAAGGCCAAGAGGCTCGACCTCGAGAAGCTCGGCGCACAGGCCCAGGAAAAGCTCAAGGGGCTAGGATCGCCGTCGGCCGGCGGCGCGGCCAAGCCGCCGGCGACGGAGGGTGGTCCGACCCAGACACCCTCGAACGCAATCCGCGGACTCATCAAGGATGTCGGCGAGCGCGCCTGCGCGACGATCGAGGAGGCGCAGAAACAACCCTGATACACCCACCGACGCCATACGAAACCCGACTCGATCGACGAAGGAAACCCCGAGATCGCCTCATGTCTACGTCTCCGATTCAAGAAGTACTGCCGGACGCCGAAGTGATCGAGCTGGAGCCCACCCTCACCGTGGGTGTGGCCGAGCCCTGGTCCACCCTGGGCAACGCTTCGAGCCGCGCCCGGCGCCGGACGAAGGAAGCCTCGCGAGCCTTGCGGGTGAGATTCACTCGCTGCGGCGCAACCGGATTGCCGCAGCCGCGCTGTTCCTCGCCCTGGCTTACGGCGTCGTGCTGATCTGGAGGATCTTCGGTTCCGGCCTTGAGGCCTCCTCCTGGTACACCCTGGCCACGAGCGGCGGCCTGCGGTTCGCCATCGCGGCGGCGGTCGCGGGCCTGCTCCTGAGTCGCGTTGACTTGACGCGAGGCCAGGTGTACGCCGCCGAGTACGTCCTGTTCGGAAGCGTCACGATCATCCTGGCCGTCACCCAGTACACGGTGAATCTCGACCTGTTGCGCCAGGGTGATGTACTCGGCGTGATCTCATCCGTGAAGAACGGCATCTTCGGAATGGTCCTCACGATGATCATCTACGGGATGTTCATCCCCAACGATCCGAGGAGGACGGCGAAGGTCGTCCTGACAATGGCCTTGGTCCTGGTGATCTCCCTGGTGCTGTTCTTGGAACACCCCGAGGTCCAATCGGTGGTCGAGCAGATCCGGACGGCCGAGCACTCCGGGTCGAACGTCGTCTTTCTGTTGATCGGTGCGGCGCTGGCGATCTACGGGTCGTATGTCCTCAACGGCCTTCGCACGGAGCTGCATGAGGCCCGCAAGTACGGCCACTATCAACTGGTGCGAAAGCTGGGCGAAGGGGGCATGGGGGTCGTCTTCCTCGCCGAGCATCAGTTGCTGAAGCGTCCCTGCGCCCTGAAGCTGATCAAGCCCGAGGCGGGGACCGACCCGGTCGCTCTGGCGCGGTTCGAACGCGAGGTCCAGGCGGCCGCCCGGCTCTCACACCCCAATACGATCGAGATCTTCGACTACGGCTATGCCGGCGACGGGACGTTCTACTACGTGATGGAATACCTCCAGGGCCTGAGCCTGGCCGACCTGGTTCGACAGAACGGTCCCCTGCCTCCCGGCGCGTGATCTACCTGTTCCGCCAGGTCTGCGCGGGTCTGGCCGAGGCTCATGATCTGGGATTGGTGCACCGGGACCTGAAACCTGCCAACCTGTTCATTGCGGTCCGTGGCGGCGAGGCTGATGTGGTCAAGGTGCTGGACTTCGGCCTGGTCAAACTAACCCGAGACCCGGGCGCCCCCGAGTTGTCGAGCGAGCTGACCGTCAGCGGTACTCCGATGTACATGGCGCCCGAACAGGCCGTCGGGGACCGATCGCTCGACGCCCGCGCCGACATCTACGCGGTTGGCGCGATGCTCTATTACGCGCTGACGGGCCGGCCGCCATTCACGGGCGAGAGTGCGTTCGAGGTCATGATGGCCCACGCCCGCGATCCCGTCGCGCCCCCTTCGCAAATCGTTCCGGGCTTACCCGAAGACCTGGAGCGCGTGGTCCTCCGCTGCCTGGCCAAGAAGCGCGGGGAACGTTTTCCCAGCGTCAGGGCCCTCGGCGAGGCTCTGGCCGCCTGCACTTCGGTCTCCGAATGGGGCGCAACCGCGCCGAAGCGTGGTGGACGGCCCAAGGGCTGAGTGCCCTGAATAGTTCAACACCCGAACCCGCCGGCGTCGCCTCCTGAACCCCATCGGGATCGCCTGAGGGGACCTGGCGGTGCTCAACCAGCTCGACCGATTCAACTCGGTGAGCGATTTGATTGACCGCTTGCCCAGGCTGTGCGAGCGGGCAGTATACGCCCAGGAGCCGATCCGCGAGAAGCGGATCGACCACAACAACCAGATCGCCCAGCACGGCGACGACATGCCCGAAGTCCGCGACTGGAAGACACCTGGAGGCGCGAAGCAGACCGCGCCGCGGACAACATTCGACCGAATAGTGACCCAGTTCCGAAGAGTGACTGGCCGGGCTCGCGAGGCAAGAGCAGGACTTTCGGCATTATCGTCGTCGCGATCCGTGGGAAGTCCTTGATCGCGTCAGAGGTGATGGTCGCCCGTCAATCGGTCGGGAATTGAGTGACGTCGCCTTGTGAAATGAATAGACTCATGTTATATTACATTATGCTTGTCGTCGGCTGTCCGCCGATCCTCGACGGCAGGATGACGTTCGTCCACGTCGGCTGTCCGCCGATTGGTGTGACCGTCTCAGTTCAGAGAAGAACCCCCGAGCACGCCCTTCGCGGACGACGCCGAAGCCCGTGCTCCACACGGAAGTCTCCCTGGAACGAGATGACGTCTTGGGATGGTGCAGGACGCGTTGGCACATCTTCTGAGACTCACCAGGAGACTGGCTTTGCTTTGGCTCTGCTGTTACGTGATCGCGCTCTCGACCTATGAGAGGGAAGCGGAGGACGCGATCGAGTGGCTGAAACCGCCCGCCTGGTCAGGCAATTATTGGGGCCCGACCGCGAGCCGTGCTCGCTTGGCCGGAGAGCTCTCGCCGCTGCCCATGACCCCGGCGATGGCCCGGTGGCGCCGCTGGGGGCGGAGGGTACTTCGTGAGGGAGACATCGTCTTCCGGCTCGGCGATGCCAGGACCCTGCGCGGCATCTTTCCTCTGAGCCTTCTCATCGCCAAGGCGACAGGAAGCCCGTTCTCGCATGCCGGGATCGTCGCGATCGAGCAGGGATCTCCCGTCGTCTACGATTGCTCGTCAGAGGGGATCCGGCGACTGCCGATCGAGGTCTGGATGCTCGAATGCGTCGGATCCCCGGGCGTCAAACGATTGAAGTCCGAGTACCGCCGCCGCATTCCCGGCGTGATCGGCTACTGCCGTAAGATGTTCGAGCAGCAGGTGTCGTTCGACTACGAGTTCCGCCTCGACGACGCCGCGCTCTACTGCCTCGAGCTGACGGAAAAGGCGTTTCGGTCCCAGAAGATGCCGCTTTCCGAGCCGGTCCGGATCGGCGACTGGGAGCATCTGAACCGATATCCTCTGACCGCCCTCGCGACCCCGTACGTCTCGGGGTTGATGCTGCGACGCCCGATTACACTCGAGCAGCCAGTCTACCTGCCCGGAAACGAGCGCCACGGGGTATGGTCCTCACCATTGCTGGAAACGGTGTCGGGACCGGAAATGAAGCGAGACCGGGAGGCGGTTCCCGCACCGGTGGAGGGCCTCAGCCTGCAGGGGGACCTCGAGCTGGCCGTCCTTGCCGCGTGCGAGTTACGCCGCTCTTACTCGGAGCTCCCCATTCGATGGATCCGCGATCTCGACCTACACCAGCGAGTCCTCGGACTCATGGCGGCCGTCGGCTCTGATGTACGACCAGTCAACCTTCGCAATCAGTGAAAGCGCGGATGTTTGTGGGTCAAGGCCACAGAGGTCTCGGCCACGGACCTCGAAGGGTGGGCACCGTGACGCGTTTCGATGGTCTGAAGCCCCTTTCTGTCGAGGGTCTCAGTAATGAACACAGGTCTTGATCGTCCACTCATGGCGGAGCTGCGTCACGAGTTGAACGCACTCCGCGGCAACTGGATCTGGTTCGTCGTCCTGGGCGTTGCGCTGCTCGTCCTGGGGTTCATCGCTCTGGGGTCAGTTGCGATCGCATCTCTGGCGGCGGCCGTGGCGATCGGCATGCTGCTCCTCCTCGGGGGAGCGGCCGAAGTCTTGGGAGCGTTCTGGTGCCGTGGATGGAGCGGATTCTTCTTGCACCTGCTTTCCGGCGTGTTGTCGATCGTCGTCGGGGTCTTGTTCCTTCGAGCCCCGGTTGACGCTCTGTTAGCCTTGACGCTCCTGGTGGCGTGTTTCTTGATGGTCAGCGGGATATTCAAGATCGTCGCTGCGCTGACCTATCGGTTCGCAGCCTGGGGCTGGTCGCTAGCCAGCGGGATCATTGACGTGATCCTCGGCGTACTCATCTGGCAAGAGTTGCCGGCCTCGGCCCTGTGGGTGATCGGTTTATTCGTGGGGATCAACCTGATCTTCCGCGGGTTCAACTGGATCGCTCTGGGTCTGGCGCTGCGTGCGATGCCCAGAGCGGCGACGGCTTGATGTCCGCGTCCGATCTGCGGCGCGGTCCCCGATGGCATCCTACCGAATGGCGTGATCCAAACCGGATGGGATGTTAGAATCGGGTCTTCCGTGGCGGATGCGCCTCTCGACGATTTCAGACCGTGCCGGACTTCTCTTCATCCATGGCTAAGACAACCGACCATGCGAATGAGCGGCAGTCAGGCGGTCCTTTGAAGACCTGGCTCTGGCGGGTGGGTCTCTTCCTCGCCAGCGCCGGACTAACGTGGGCGGCCATGAGATACGGAGGTGCTCCGCCGGTCCGCCCGCATCGGCCGGAATCGGAAACTCCTCCGATTGAGTCGGCGAGCGAGTTCGCGCGGACCGATCCCGACGGTACCAACCCGCCCGGCTCTTCTCCGCTCGGCATGGTCTGGATTCCCGGCGGCGAGTTCTCTATGGGGTGCCTCGACCCGCGCGGCCTTCCGCACGGCGGCCCGGATGGAATGGCGGACGCCCGGCCGATCCATCGAGTTCGTGTGGACGGATTCTGGATGGATCGAGCCGAGGTCACGAACGACCAGTTCGAGGCGTTCGTCCAGGCCACCCGCCATGTGACGGTCGCCGAGCGCACGCCCACGGCAGCGGAGTTCCCTGGCGCGCCGGCGGAGAACCTCGTTGTCGGCTCCGTCGTGTTCACGCGACCATCGCAACCGGTGCCCCTCGACAACCATTACCGGTGGTGGAGCTATGTTAAGGGGGCCTGCTGGCGCCACCCCGAGGGGCCATCCAGCGGCATCGAAGGCCGGGGGAATCATCCGGTGGTTCACATCGCGTATCAGGACGCCGAGGCTTATGCCCGATGGGCCGGGAAGCGGCTCCCCACCGAGGCGGAGTGGGAGTTCGCCGCGCGCGGCGGGCTCACCGGCCAGCCCTATGCCTGGGCGCCGAGCTTCAGCCTGGCGGCTCTTGGATGGCCAACACGTGGCAAGGAGAGTTTCCCGTGAAGGACCTGGGCGAGGACAGGTTCGCGGGCATCGCTCCCGTCGCCCAGTTCCCGCCGAATGGTTACGGGTTGTACGACATGGCCGGCAACGTTTGGGAGTGGTGCTCGGATTGGTATCGTCCGGATGCCTACGCCCAGAGTGCTGCGGAGGGCCGAGTTGCTCACAATCCCCAGGGACCGTCAAGCAGTTTCGATCCCGCCGAGCCTGGTCAGGCCAAGCGTGTGCATCGCGGCGGGTCGTTCCTGTGCACCGAACAATACTGCACGCGCTATATGATCGGCACCCGCGGCAAGGGCGAGGTCTCCAGCGGCAGCAATCATCTGGGGTTTCGTTGCGTGAAGGGTCCATAGGCCCTTATGGGCCGCCCATCGACAATTTGTTGTCGATGGTTGACTTTTAATTCAACTGCCCCGCAGGGGCCATTTTTTCGGGCGCAGTCCCGAAAAAACGTAGAGTCTTCCTCGGTAGGATCCCTGCGCCGTCCGCGCCTCTGGGGATTCCGAATTCCGGATTCGCGATTCCCGATTCCGGCATCGTTCCCCTTCAGGAATCCGGAATCTCGAATTGGGAATCCCTCTTGAGTTGCGGCCGAAGGCCGCGGTAGGTCAGACTCTCCAGGCTGACGAACCGCCGCCGCCAGTCTGGAGAGTCTGACCTGCCGATCCGGTTCACGCCTACCGATCCTCGGCGCCGATCTCGCCGAACTCCGCCGTCTCGCCTTTCCCCGTCGCGCCCGCGATCGGCCGCTTGCCGCTGAGGCCGACGACGAGCAGGACGGCCACCATCACGGCAAAGGCGCGGATCGCCGGGATATAGTAGCCGGGCTCGCCGCCGGGAGATTTGATCGAGAAATCGATCGTCTTGCCGAACTCCTCGAACACGACCAGGAGCGCGATGATGATGCCGGCCAGCGATCCGCCGGCGATCAGGCCGGTGGACATCAGCGTGCCGGGGCTGGTCTCGCCCTCTTCAGTAGTGAACCGGCGTGCGCGATCGACGAACCCGCGGAGCACGCCCCCGACGAAGATCGGCAACGTGGTCGCTAGCGGAAGGTAGACGCCGACGGCGAACGCTAGCGCCGAGACCCCGGCCAGTTGCATCACGATCGCCAGCACCGCGCCGAGGATCACCAATCCCCACGGGAGCTCCTTGGACATGATCCCTTCGATCAGGGTCGCGAACAGCCGGGGCTGGGGTGGGTTGAATTTCTGGATCTGCGTCCCCGACGCGGTCTTGGTCAGTCGTCCGCCGATGCCGGGGTCTTTGTTGTATCGGACCTGTCCCGACTCGTCGCAAAGGTACTTGCCCGGCTGCGCACCGGGCCGGGGGTTCGTCACCCACCAGACTTGATACGTTTTCCCATCGGGCCCGATATCCGTCCCTTTCAATTCACTGACCGGCGCCTTGATCTTGGGCAGCTCGGCGGGGTCGTCCGTGACGGTCGTATACGCGGCGTTCAAGAGCAGGAGCGTGCCTCCCATGACGACCGCAGATACCAGCGCCCCGACGAGGATCGAGACCTGCTGTTTCCAGGGCGTCGCCCCGACCAGGTAGCCGGTCTTGAGGTCCTGCGAGGTCGTTCCCGCATTAGAAGACGCGATGCAGACGACACCCGCAATCGAGAGCGCCGTGATGCGGTATTCCGGGCCGACCCAGCCCAGCAGGACGAAGATCAGGCAGGTCAACAGCAAGGTGGCGATGGTCATGCCGGAGATCGGGTTCGATGACGAGCCGATCACGCCCGTGATCCGCGAGCTGACCGTCACGAATAAGAAGCCGAAGAGCACGATCATCGTGCCGCCGATGAGCCGGCCAGGGAGGTCGGTGGGGATCAGGTGGGATGCCGCGACGGCCAGAACCAGCCCCAGCGAGCCGAAGATGACCACGGCCATGGGCAGGTCGCGCTCGGTGCGGGCGACACCTCCTTCATCCCCGCTCTTGCCGGATCGGAGGTCTCGAAGACTGCCGGTCACCGAGGCCACGATCAGGGGAAGCGCGTTGATCATGCTCAGGATGCCGCCCGTCGCCACCGCGCCGGCACCGATGTAACGCACGTACTGGCCGGAGATGGCCCCGGCGCTCATCTCGGCGATCCTCTGCTGACCCGGTGGCAGGACACTCGGCAAGTTTTCGCCGAAGTAGGCGATCATCGGCACCAGGAGCAGCGAGGTGAGCAGCCCGCCGCCGACCAACACCGAGGAGATTCGGGGCCCGATGATGTAGCCGACGCCCAAGAGCGCCGGCGACGGTTCCAGCGAGACCACAGCCTTGTTGTAGCCCGTGATTCCGGTAATCGGCTTCTGCCACTCGCCGGCCCAGAACTTCGTCGCCTGCATCAGGATCTGATAGAAAAAGCCGACGCCAAATCCCAGGAATACGGATCGGGCATTCGAACCTCCCTGTTCGCCGACGATCAGCACCTTGGCGCACGCGGTCCCCTCGGGATAGGGCAGTACTCCGTGCTGCTTGACGATGAAGGCCCGGCGCAACGGGATCATCATCAGGATGCCGAGCAACCCCCCGAGCACCGCCACGAGCATGACGCGCGTCCACTCCAGCTCGTAGCCCAGCAGCATCAGGGCCGGCATCGTGGCGCCGACCCCGAAGGCGATCGATTCGCCTGCGGAGCCGGCCGTCTGGACGATATTGTTCTCCAGGATCGTCGCCCGACGGATACCGAAGGCGTGCGACAGGCCGCGGAATATCGTGATCGCGAGCACCGCCACCGGGATGGACGCCGACACGGTCATGCCGACCTTGAGGAAGAGATAGAGCGACGATGCGCCGAAGACGATGCCCAGGAGCGAGCCCACGACCACGGGCGCCCAGGTCAACTCGGGCAACTCGGCCTTGTCGGGAATATAGGGTTGGAAGGAGGGCGTATCGGAACTGCCCGAGGGCCGGGTGGTTTCGTCGCCAGGGGTCGCGGGGGCCGCCATAACCGTTCGTGCTCCGTCGGAGGGTGGAAGTGAGCGGGCGCGGGCCGATCCTGCGCCGGCGATCCAGACAGACTCAACCGCATCTCCGAATCAGTGTGCCTGGACCTCGGGACGCGTGATCGCGGCGAGGCGTTTGGCGATGTCGCAGAGGACATCGATCATCCGCCGGCCGGCGTCGATGTCGAATATCAAATCGGTGGCGTAGAAGCTGAGCGTCTGGAAGGTCTCGTCATAGTAGGTCTGGAGCCGGCGCCTGATCACGTCTTCGCTCATATCGTCGAGACGGTTCTCACGCAAGGCGCGGGCGCGGAGCCGTTCGATCGCCATGGCCGTGTTGTCGATCTTGAGGTGGAAGATCTGGAGCACGTCGATGAAGTCCGCCAGCCGCTCGGCCTGTGCGTAACTTCGCGGCAGCCCGTCGAGCACCAGGGTATGCTGCTCGGGGATGATCGCCTCCTGCATCTCGAGGATGTTCAGGTGGCGTTCGAAGATTCGCACGGTGAGGTCGTCGGGGACCATCAGGCCCTGGGAAGTGTAGTGCTCGATCTCCCGCCCGAATTTGCCGTTGCGAGGGATCTTGCGGAACACGTCGCCCATCGAGATGTGGACGAGGCTGGGGAGTTGGCCGAGGACGGCTCCTTGTGTCCCCTTGCCACTTCCTGGCATACCGAACAAGATGATCGAGCGATACCTGTGACGTTCTTCCACCATGTCGAGTCCTCAGACGGATGATTCTCAAGGGCGGTTGATCTCGGCAAGCCGGCTGGAAATGTCGCAGAGCACGTCGATCGCCCGTCGGCTGGCATCGACCTCGAGGACCAGCTCGTTGGGATAGAGGCTCAGCGTCTTGAAGGTCTCCTCATGATAGGCCTCGAGCCGCCGGTGGATGACGTCCTCGCTCATGTCGTCGAGCCGGTTCTCACTCAGGGCACGAGCCTGCAGCCGTTCCACCAGCTTGTCCGTGTCATAAAGCTTGAGGTGAAAGATCTGGAGCACGTCGATGAAACCGGCCAGCCGTTCGGCCTGCGTGCAGTTTCGCGGCAGTCCGTCGAGCACCAGGGTATGCTGCTCGGGGATGATCATCTCCTGCATCTCGAGGATGTTCAGGTGGCGTTCGAAGATTCGCACGGTGAGGTCGTCGGGGACCATCCGCCCCTGGGAGGTGTAGTGCTCGATCTCGCGCCGAACTTGCCGTTGCGGGGGGTCTTGCGGAACAC
Source organism: uncultured Planctomycetota bacterium (assembly GCA_963845755.1). Taxonomy (GTDB): domain Bacteria; phylum Planctomycetota; class Planctomycetia; order Isosphaerales; family Isosphaeraceae; genus CAWJTV01. Next base: position 16,309 of record CAWJTV010000023.1, on the reverse strand, counting down.
GTCGCCCATCGAGATATGGACGAAGCTGGGAAGCTGGCCCAGGACGGCTCCCTGAGTCCCCTTGCCACTGCCGGGCATTCCGAATAAGAGAATGGAACGGTATCGGTGACGTTCTTCCACGAGAGGATTCCCCTTGCACTGGAGAGGGCGTCCGCGAACGATGCGGGGGACCGGGATCGACGTGCCACGCTGATCCTGGAGTACGACTCCGCAAGGCGGCGAATCGAAAGGCGTCGAGTCGATGAGGGGAACCGGCGGCGGAGACGGCCCACGAGATGACGTCGGCTGACTCCCGAGCCGCCGGAATTCCGTTGACATTGACAGCTTACCTAGAATCCCGTCGTCAAGCCAGGAGGCACCTACCCCAACTTCGGGCGACGGGAGGAAGGAGTCCCAACCCTGGATCAGACCGTGACGATGGGCAAGACCATGACGGCAACACGGATTCTTCTGGCGCGGCACGCCGAGACCTCGGCGCCCGATCGCTTCCACGGCGCCGAGTCCGACATCGGTCTGAGCGACCGGGGAGCCCGGCAGGCCGAGCAACTGGGCCGATGGCTGGAGGCGGCGGATGCGACGGCGCTCTACTGCTCGGGCCTGCGCCGTGCCGTCGATACGGCGGTTCCCATAGGCCGTGCCTGCGGACTGGAGCCACATATCATCGAGGCCCTGCACGAGCGGCGGATCGGCCCTCTGAGCGGGGTGTCGCGTGAGGACGGCTGGGCAACTTACGCGGAGACGAAATCCCACTGGATGGTCGGCGAACTCGAATTCACACACCCAGGCGGCGAGTCGTTCGCAGACATCCGACGCCGCGTCGTCCCCATCTTTCAGGAACTGGCCGAACGCCATCGCGGCGCAACCATCATCGTCGTGGCCCATGGCGTGGTGATCCGCGTGGCACTGACCAGCCTGGTCGCCGAGTTCGCCCCCTCGGACTTCGACCGGATCGCCATCGACTTCGCGTCGGTCCATGATCTCGGGTTTGACGGCGAATCCTGGACGGCCCGCGCACTCAGACCCGTAGTCGCGGGATCCTCGGCCCGACCGGTGGCGTGATCGTCGTCGACGGCGGGTAGCGTGACCGCGACTCGATCCGAGACGAATTCCCGGGCCGAAGTCCCCGATTCACACGAATTCGCTGATCTGGAGAAGATGTTCACAGCATCCAGCAATATTCGACCGCCAGCTAGCCGTCTCTCTCCGGCGAGCCCGGACCAGAATGCCCCGGGAGGCTTCGACTCGCCAGGGTAACGAGTCGGGAGGGCGAGGCTGAGATTGCGTCGCGCCCTCCCGAATTCGATCCGACAATTCCGATGGGGCGAACGACGGAGGGAATCAGGTCACAACCGAGTTGACCACCTGTGCCAGCTCTCGCCCGGCATCGGTGAGAGCATAGAAGTTATGCTTGCCCGACCGGCGGGGCTCGATCAGGCGGCCGTGGCGCAGCAACGCCAGGTGATGACTGACCGCCGGTTGGCTTTGCGTGCCAAGATCGGCGCAAAGCTCGGTTACGTTTCGTTCTTTTTCATTGAGTAGCATGAGAACCTGGAGGCGGGTCGGATCCGAGACCTGCTTGAGCAGCTCCGCGACGCGACGGATCTCGGCCGTCGGACGGGGGCCGGCTGCACTCGCGGACTTCGAACTTCGGGATGAGGTCGATGATTTGGCCGAAGAGGGAGGCATGGTTTTCCCCAGATGGCAAGCCTGTTTGGGTTTCGGTCAACGGACTCCCGCGAACTCTGCGCGGGCACCCAGTTAAGGATCACTACAGCTTATAATACATTTATGCCTACAACGCGTCAAGCCCGCTTGTCAGGTTCATTCAATTGAATTCTCGGTTCAACAAAGAATTCGGGACGCGGCTTCTTGCCCGGACGGTTCGGGAATGGGTCCCCGACGGATCCGGTGAGCCGGGAACTTGGTTGCGGATCGCGTTGGGGGGCGGCGGGCTTCCCGAGCAAGCGGGGTTTCTCGCTTGTCGTTGGCGGCCACTGGCCGTTAGAGTGAGAGAGGGCCGAGCGAGCCGGAAATGCGTTGCCTCCCGCGGCGGCCGGCGACGAACCGGCCGATGGACAATCCGCCGCTCCTCGAGGTGAGGACGTGTCGGGCGCGAGGAAGAAAACGAGCGATGTCCCAGCCGACCAGTCCCGTCATCAACCGGCCCGTCGCGACAACTTCTGCCGCGTTCCAGCAGTGCATCAATCCATCCTGCTCCGCGACCTTTGAGGTCAACGAAACCCATTTCGCCTGCCCGGTCTGTGGCGATCTCATCGATGTTGTCTATGACTGGGACCGCTTGCCGGTCCCCCATCGACTCGACCAGTTCCAGGCCAAATGGTCCGCCCGGTACGATCCCCTGAATTTCTCCGGCGTCTGGCGATTCCGGGAACTCCTCCCGTTCGCTCCACCGGATTCGATCGTCACCATCGGCGAAGGACAGACCCTCCTCCAATGCGCTGATAAGGTCGGCCGCTACATCGGGCTCGAAGCCGGTTCCTTCTGGCTCCAGTATGAAGGGATGAATCCCTCCGGCAGTTTCAAAGATAATGGAATGACCGCCGCATTTACTCATGCACGCATAGTTTCTGCGCGTCGGGTCGCCTGTGCCAGCACGGGGAACACGTCCGCGGCGCTGGCCTTGTATTGCTCGGCGACGGACCTGGGCTTCCGGGCGATCATCTTCATCGGATCGGGAAAGATTGCTTATGGAAAGTTGGCACAGGCGCTGGATCACGGGGCCTTGACGATCCAGATCGTCGGCGACTTCGATGATGCCATGCAACGTGTTCGCCAGGTTGCCGACCGGCTCGGCATCTACTTGATGAATTCGATCAACCCGTTCCGGCTCGAAGGGCAGAAGACGATCATCTTTCGGATCCTGGAGGGCCTGCGATGGGAGGTCCCCGACTGGATCGTCGTCCCCGGCGGGAACCTCGGGAATTCGAGCGCGTTCGGCAAGGCACTGATCGAGCTGAGACACCTCGGTTTGATCGATCGCATCCCCCGAATGGCGGTCATCAACGCCGCCGGCGCACGTACGCTGGACGAGCTGGTGGGACATCGCCATTTGCAATGGCGTAACGGCTTGCCGGAGATGACGACCGTCAACTCGTATTACAGTCATCTCGACACGGAGAAGATCAAGGCATCGACGATCGCGTCTGCCATCGAGATCAACCGTCCGGTCAATCTTAAGAAGTGCTTGCGAGCCCTGGACTTCTGCAACGGGGTTGTTCAGACGGTCTCGGACCAGGAGATCATGGATGCGAAGGCGCGGGTCGGGGCGGGAGGACTCGGATGCGAGCCCGCCAGTGCCGCCAGCGTCGCCGGTGCCCGGAGGTTGCGCGAGGACGGCGTGATCGCCCGCACGGATCGCGTGGTCTGCATCCTGACGGGCCATCAGCTCAAGGACCCGACGGCGACGGTTGCTTATCATAGTGGCGACCAGGAACTTTTCGATCAGGTCCTGGGTCGTCGCGGGGTCCAGAGAGCCGGCTTTGCGAACCGACCCGTCGTCGTCGCCAACGATCTCGACGACATCATCCGGACCATCGCCCTCTATTCCTCAGAGAGTGTCGGCAGCACGCAGTAGTTTTCGTCCTTCGTTGTATCCCCGCCGCGTGCACTCACGAGGCAATTCCCGATTCAACATTCCAGATTCCCGAGGGAGACGATCCCGGTTTTTCGAAATCGCGAATCTCGAGGCTGGACTCAGTGCTCGGGTACGGCCGAGTGGCACGTATCGGACGGATCTGTCCAGACGAGTCAAGTTACAAAGGGTGACGCTAGCGTCTGCGTGCTTGCATCCACTGAGTATTTCCACCTGATGTAGAAAGGAACCGTGAGGCGTGTCGCAGGCGAAAGTCTTGATCGGTATCCATGGTGCGTCAGGGCGGATGGGCGCTCGGTTGATCCAGTTGATCGCCGAGGATCCCGTGCTGACATTGGCCGCGGCGCTCGAGCGGGAAGGTCATCCTCGTCTTGGAGAGGATGCCGGGATTCTGGTCGGAGTGGGTCCCATGGGCATCGTCCTGGGCCATACGGTCCCGGACGAGGCCGCAATCAACGTGATGGTGGACTTCTCATCGCCGTCGGCGGCCCTGGCGATCGGCGAGTGGTGCCGTCGCCGAGAGGTGCCGCTCGTCGTCGGAACGACCGGATTCAGCCGGGAACAGCGAGCCGCGCTGGAGTCGACATCCGGCCGCATCCCGATCCTCATCTCCCCCAACATGAGCCGGGCAGTCAACCTCCTGATGAGACTGACGGGTGAGGCTGCGCGCGTCCTGGGCCGGTCGGCCGACATCGAGATCATCGAGCGCCATCATCGGACCAAGAAGGACGCGCCCAGCGGCACGGCCTTGCGCCTGGCGGAATTCGCCGGACAGGGCCGCGCCGGCGGTCGGCTCGTTGCAGCGGATGCCGGAGAGGTCGATGTCCGTGCCGAGGGAGAGATCGGCATCCACGCTCTCCGGATCGCGGATTCGCCCGGCGAGCACACGGTCATCTTTGGACTCATGGGGGAAACCCTCGAACTGAGTCATCGTGCCCTGAATCGGGACGGATTCGCGAGAGGTGCGCTCGACGCCGCGAAGTTCCTCGCCGGCAAGACGGCGGGTTTGTATTCCATGGAAGATGTCCTCGCCTGAACCGAGAGGGATGAAACGTGGCCGCATGCGAACAAGGCTACCTATGCGCGGTCTGCGGCGGGGAGGTCGAGGAGATCACGGATTCCGACCTCTATCTGCGCTTTGTCCTGGGTGAGGTGGAGGCCGAGCTCCTCCATCAGCTACCCGAGCGTCACATTCGATGCAACCCGGTGTTGGGCCAGTTCATCGTCGCCGAGGGGTTTGTTCCAATTGTGCTCGATGGCCCGTTTGCAAAGACACATCTCGACCCCCAGTTCGTATCCTCAGAAGAGGAGCGAGTCACGCGCGGCTATCTGAGGCTGAGGGAATTATCGGCCGAGCCGCGGCCGATCGGCGATTACCCCCTGTCCGAGACACCTGAACGCCGACGAAATCGCTGACGGATCAGGTCGATGGAACGCTTCGGCGCGATGGCGGCTCGGTGCTCTGGACCCGCTTCGAAATCCCATGGATCTCAAGATCGAGGGTCATTCCGACGCGGTGTCCCGGCGAATTTCGCGCCTTTGGGCGTGGATCCGTAACCGGTGCCGACGCATCTTCGCGCTCCTTGATTCGGGGATCGGCGCGAGGAAGCAAGCGATTCAGCCCTGCGTGCCGCCCGACAAATCGAACGTCGCGAATTCCGGGTGGTTGGCGAGACTTGCCCTTCGATTTCGAAGACCCTCCGGCCGGGGACAACCCCGCCTCCTGTTCCTTGATGACGACCCTCTTCGGGCGGAGGTATTCCTCAAGGAAAACCCCCAGGCCGTCTGGGTGACGACCGTCGCCGAGTGCCTTGTCCGGCTCCATCAGCCGTGGGACGAGATCCATCTCGACCACGACCTGGGTGGAAAGACGTTCGTCGATAGCCGGGACCAGGATTGCGGGATGGAAGTGATCCGATGGCTCTGCAAGGAGCCGCGGCCCCACCTTAAGGACTCCCGGTTCTTCGTCCATACCCATCACGCCGCTGCGGGCTTGCTGATGGTCTTGCAGATCCGCGGGTACGGCTATAACGCGGAATTCCGCCCGTTCGGGCTCGACCTGTCCCGGATGCTGGCGCACAACGAGCCACCTTCGGATGACCGGCAGGGCTGACGCCCGGAGTTGACGAGGATCGATCGAACGCGCCCGCCAGCCGCCCGGAGGATCAGAGGGACTCCGCGATCCAGCCGCCTCCAAGCACGAGGTCATCTTCATAGACCGTTACAACCTGGCCGGGAGTGACGGCGGACTGGGGGGTTTCGAAGAGGACGCGAGCCGAACCGTCTGGAAGTGGTTCCACGGTGGCCGGTACCGCCCGATGCTGGGCGCGGATCTGGGCCAGGCATGCGACCGGGCCCGAAGGCTCCGCCCCTTGCCAGTTGAACCGCGTCGCCGTCAATCCGATCTTGTCGAGGGATTCGCGCCGGCCGACTGTGACCGTCCGGCTCGACGGCTCGATCTGGACGACGTAGCGCAGCGCGCCGAACGCGATGCCCAGCCCCCGGCGCTGACCGATGGTGAAGCCTTCGATGCCGGAATGCTCGCCGAGCACAAGTCCCTGCTCGTCAACGATCGGTCCTCCGGTATGGCGGTCGGGTCGCCGGTCGCGGACGAATGCCAGGTAATCGTCGTCCGGCACGAAGCAGATTTCCTGGCTGTCCGGCTTGTCGTGGACCGGCAGGCCGTGCTGCCGAGCCATCGTCCGGATCTCCGGCTTGGCGAACCCGCCGACCGGGAACAAGACGTGCCGCAAGAGTTCCCGCTTGAGACCGAACAGGACATACGACTGATCCTTGGCTCGATCCACGGCGCGGGCGACGCGCGGTGCGCCGTCCCCAGACGGCAGGATCCGCGCATAATGGCCGGTCGCCACGAAATCGGCTCCCACCTGCTTGCCATAAGCCCAGAGTTTGCCGAACTTCAGCCAGATGTTGCACATCACACAGGGATTCGGCGTCCGGCCCGCGAGGTACTCGTCCGCGAAGTAATCCTCGATACGCGCGAAGTCGCGCTCGAAATCCAGGGCGTAGAACGGGATGTCGAGGCGATCCGCCACGTTGCGCACGTCGAGGGCGTCTGCGACGCTGCAACACGTCCGGGCACGACGCTCCTCATCCACCGCACTCGCGCCGGTGCGCATGAAGAGTCCGAGGACGTCGTAGCCCTGCTCCTTCAACAGCGCTGCGGCGACCGAACTGTCCACGCCGCCGCTCATCGCCAAGACCACTCGCTTGCTCATGGCTTTCTTCTTACCCGACCCTGAAAGCGACCCGACGCGTTACAATATCCAGGATAGCGATCCGTACCTCGTCTCGGGAAGCCTCGGAATGACGGACGAATCCATCGAATATGAGTTGGGGGTCGCGATCCCCGGGCGGATTCTCCCCCAGTCGCAATGGGCCCGAACCGCCATCAAGCGGCTCCCTCCGCCCGGACCTCTCGACTGGCCGTCGATCTTCGGGCGCACGGCGCCTATCGTGCTCGACCTGGGTTGCGGCAATGGCCGCTTCACGTTGCTCAACGCCTCGAACCGGCCGGATCTCGACCATTTCGCGATCGATATCCTGCCGGTTGTGATCCGATACGCAACCCGTCGTGCCAATCAGAGAGGATTGCAGAATGTCAGGTTCGCCGTGAAGGATGCGGAATCGTTCCTGGGACGGTTCGTCGCGTCGTCGAGCATCATCGAGATCCACCTGTATCATCCCCAACCGTATCACGACCGGCGCCGGATCGATCGCCGTGTCTTCACACCACTTTTCCTGGCCGATGTCCATCGTGCGCTGGTCCCCGGAGGCCGGTTTGTCGTGCAGACGGATAATCCGGACTACTGGGCTTATATGACCCGCGTGCTCCCGGCATTCTTCGACTTTCGGGAGCATCCCGGATCCTGGCCCGATGCCCCGGAGGGACGGACGCGGCGGGAGATCCTGGCCCGGCAGCGAAGGCTGACGATCTTCCGCGGCCAGGCTATCCGCCGCGACGACCTGAGTCCCGAATCGATCGCCACCCAGGCCAGCTCGCTCCCCCTGCCCACCTTCCGCAGCCGAGGACCGTGGTACGACCTCGATCGTTGGGAATCTCGAGGCCACGGCGAGTGACGCACTCAACTGCTCGCACTGCGATACGACCGCAGCGCATATTGGAAAAAGCGGCGGCTGCACCAGAGTACCACGACTGTCGCGGCGACGATCAGGGCGACCATCTCCCAATCGAGGAAGCGGACCATCGCCATGGCCGGGACGTTCACCACGATCAGGATCGGCACGAAATACGTGAAGAAGTTGCCCAGTGCGGCGGCCCAGGGGCCCGAGAAGATCTCCTTGGGATAGCGCACAGGCTCGAGAACAGCCACCACATCTCCATCAAGCTCTGATTCCGCACCATCCACACCGAGAGCGAGGTCAACATCAACATAAACCCGTAAGCGAGCCGCCGTGCCGCATGCGAATGTGACAAGAAACGTCAAGATCCGGACGATGTCGAACGGCCATCCCATCTGGACAAGGGCGAACCCCATCACGGCGGAGCCCATCAGCACGTTCGGGCCCGTGCCCCAATCGATCCGCCGGCACGTGATCAAGAACTGTTCGTCGATCGGTTTGAGCAGCAGGCCATCCAGGTCGCCGGTCCGCACCAGCTCCGCGAATTCGTTGCAGTTCTCCAGGAAGAACATCTCGATGAGGCCATTGAGCGCGAAGAAGCAACCCACGAAAAAGAGATACTGCTGCTCATTCCAGTCGGCTATCCGACTGGTCCGTGTGAAGATGACCCGATAGAACGCCAGCATGATCGCCAGCCAGAGAACCTCGACCGAGACCTTCACCAGAAAGTTCCCCCGGAACGCCAGCTCCCGGTTGAGCGTGTACAGCGCCAGGCTACCTAACAGTCGGAGGTATCTCCGAAGCGTCGCCATGATGGACATACTGTCAACCTCCGAACGCGCTATAACGCCGTAATCCCAGCCGATACAACCCCCGCGCCAGGAGCATGAAGAACACCGCCCAGAACAGCTCGCCCAGCAGGTGGAATACCAGCGTCGCCCCCTTCACTTTCCCCAGGAAGACGACGGCGGGGAAGTAGGCCATGTACTGGAACGGCAGGACCTTGAGCAGCCCGCCCCACGGGTCGGGTAGCAGGTCGAGCGGCAGCATGTGCCCCGATATGAAGAAGTTCAGCGTCATCACGATGTACAACAGCGACGTGACCTCCAGGAACCAGAACCCCACCATCCCGACGCTGACCTCGAAGAAGAAGCCGACCAGGAAGGAAAGGACGAGCGAGACGGCGAAGGCGGCGAGCGTCGTCGGGTCGGGGAATCTGTCGAAATAGCCCCGGCAGATGAAGAACAGCAGGGCATACGGTAGGAATGATGTGATGATATAGGCGATTTTATGAGCGACTCGGTAAGTCAGGAGGTAGCCGATCATGTCCATGGGCTGGAGCAGGTATCGCTTGAGCGTGCCTTCGCGGATCTCGCGGGCGATGCCGCCGGCCAGGCCCGGCATGCTGGAGAACATGCGGCTGATCTGGGTCAGAAGCAGGTAGGCGATCATCTCGTTGTAGCTGTAGGTGATCTGACGGCTGCCGAGTGGCACCTGGTTCGTTCCCTGATAGATGGCCCGCCAGAGGAGGATCGTGGTGACCATGGGCAGGAAGCGAAGGATGGTCGCCACGAGGAAATCGGCACGGTAGGTCATGCGCTCCGCGAGCGAGACGCGGAGGATCGCCAGATACTTGGCGATCGTCGCGCGCGTTCGCCGGCGCATTGGGCTCGCTCCGTTCGCCGGGTGCGCCATCGGCGTATCGGCGGTCGGAAGCAACGGATTGAGCTCGGTCACAAGGGCATCAGGCGGCGTCATGGCCGGTCCGGACCTCCTCGAATACTCGGGCGATGACTTCCTCGAGCGGCGGTTCCGCGACGTTCACGTCGGCCACGGCGTGGCGATCGAGGATCGCCGCCAGGACCGCGGCGACTTGCGCGCGCTCGACCTTGATGTCGGCGAAAGGGCCGTCGCGGCGGACGACCTCCCCGAACCGGTGCAGGTCTTCCGGCGCCTCCTCCTCGAACTGGAGCTTCACCAGCTTGCTCTCGCTGAACCGCTCGACGATCCGGGACAACGGGCCGTCGTAGACCAGGCTGCCATGATTGATCACCAGCACCCGGTCGCACAACGCCTCGACGTCGCGCATGTAATGGCTGGTCAGGAGGGTCGTCACGCCGCGGCGCGTGTGATAGTCGCGGAGGCAGCGCTGGATCATCCCCTGCGCCACCACGTCCAGCCCGATCGTCGGCTCGTCCAGCAAGAGCAGACGCGGACGATGCAACAGCGCCGCGATCAGCTCCATCTTCATCCGCTCTCCCAGGGACAACTCGCGCACCGCCTGGCGGGTCAGCTTCTCCACTCCCAGGAGCCCCGTCAGTTCATCGAGCGTCTGGCGGAACTCCGAGGGCGGGATCGCGTAGATCTCGCGCAGGAGCTGGAAACTGTCGGCCGCCGGGAGATCCCACCAGAGCTGATTCTTCTGTCCCATCACGAGCGCGAATTGCCGCCGGAATGCGTCGGCACGCTGCCAGGGGACGAAATCCAGCACTCGGGCCTCGCCGCTGGTCGGGTAGATCAGGCCCGAGAGCATCTTCAACGTCGTCGTCTTCCCCGCCCCGTTAGGGCCCAGGAACGCCACCATCTCCCCCGGCTCGATCGTGAAGCGGATCCGGTCAACGGCGCGGACTTCCCGGTATTCCCGGCGGTAGAGCCCGCGCAGGGCGCCCATCACGCCGGCCTGCTTCTGGACGACGCGATAGGTCTTCGTCAGGTCCACTACCTCGATCATGCTCATGATTCTACCCGGGACCGCGCCCGGACTCCCGATCAGATTCGAGACTCCGAATTCAAGATTGAAAACGAGATATTATTTTATCTAAAATATCGTGTTATTGTGCTTCATCGATCTTTCTCGGGTTGTCCCGATGGACCCGGATGTAGTGGTCGGTCAGGTTGGTGTGAAGCGCGGGGGTCGGGACCCTGGGCATGTGGCAGCCGAGGCAATCCTTGGCCGGATTGACAGGGCAAACGGCCCCGCGGCTCGACAGCGTGGGTCCCGGGGAGGCAGCCTGCCGCGCGTGGCAAGACAGGCATTTGGACTCATAGAAGCCGGCGGAGTGCACGGCCTCGCGGTGCGGGTCGTGGCAGGTCAGGCAGCTCATGCCGCCTCCGCTCTCGGTGTAGCACCGGCTGAAGGTCAGGGTTACCCCGGGCGATCGGACATATTTCGGATCCTCGGGAGCGCTCTCGATCTGGGACCGCAGTCCAACAATGTGGCATTCGGCGCACTGGGTGTTGATCGTCGCCGCCGGGGCCCCGGCTACGTTGAGAATCGCCCGGTCGGCGAAATCCTGCTTGATGGCTGTGATATGGTTGCCGCCCGGGCCGTGGCAGCGTTCACAGCCGATGCCCGCGTCATGGGACTCCGGACCGGCCTTCCCTTCCGGCGGGGGATCCCTGAAGTCTCGAGACCGCGTCGTGTGGCAGTGCAGGCAACGAACCACGCCGTCGCGGACGTCGATCTTCTGCCCGCGGACCCCGTCGGTCTCATCACCGTGTCCGACGTCGCCGGAGGTGCGATCCCAGCCCGATCCGCCGGCCGAACGGTAATGCGAAAGGCGCAAGGCCCGATAGTTCTTTTCCTCATCCCGTCCGATCATCGTCACATAACGCTCGGGGGTCCCGAAGGCATAGGCCGCGACCATCCGAAAGACCCGGTCACCGGCGCGGGTTTGGACCTCGATCTGCTGATCCTTGCGCTCGATGGCGTGGGTGACCTTGGGATCATCGGGGTCGGGTAGCGGCTGGTCGGGCTTCGGCAGACCGAGGATCCCCGCGCCATGATAGAAGGACCGGGCATGCCGCGTGCTCCGATACGTTCGATCTTCCGGAGCATGGCACGAGGCACACGTTGCGGAGCCCACGTAGGGACTGGGCTCGGGCATCAACCGGTTCTCGGCGCCGTAGGAGCCGGAACGTGCCAGAGCGTCTCCGGCCTCCTTGATGTGGCCTTGTTGCAAGTAGGCTCGACTGAGCAGCCAGTAGGCTTCGCGGTCCACGGTCGAATCGCGGGAGGACGCAACGCCGTCCGATCCTTCGGTAGCCGCCGGCTCGGATGGAACTGCACCTTGCCGATTCGACAGCACTGCCTCCAGTTGTTCCCGGGCTTCGACGAAACGTCCTAGCCGGAGCAGGTTTCTCGCCAGCAATTTGCGATAATGGGAGGCGGTCAGCCGGGGAGTGGGTGCGCTCCGGGCATCCGGGTCGCGATCGAGAGCCGACCGGCAGGCAGCGACGACTCCGGGCGGGTTGTCGACGATCTCCTCGATGGGGGCAAGCAGGAAAGAACCACGCCGCCTCCCAGCCGGGCTGCTGGGCTAGTTTCCGGGCCGTCTCGGCCGCGAGATCGATCTGTTTCGTGTCGAAGGAGAGGCGCGCGAGGTGATCCAGCAATTCGGGAGGTTCGAATCCCTCCGTCCGGGCCTGCTCCCACAGGTCGAACGCTTTGTCCGGATTGGCGGCGCGAGCACTCATCACACCCAGGAGAAACCGATCCTCGGGTTCCAGGGTCGAGGGGTCCAGACGCTTGTTGTAGATCGCAGCGGCCGCGTCGTCGCGCTCGAGGCGGGCCAGCGTACGCGCGTACAAGCGAAGGACCTCCGGACTGACCGCGGTTCCGCGCTCGGTTCTTACCTCGCCGCGCAATGCCTCCGCCGCCTGCTTCCATTCTCCCTGCTGGTAGGCGCGTCGGGCCGCGGTCACCGGGTCCGGATTCCACCTTCCCCAGATCACCAGCGTGCCGGCGAGCACCGCAATCATCGCGGCGATCCCCAAGCCCGTGTGGCGCCCGTCTGTGCTCATCGCTTCTCCCGGCGGCTCGTGGCTGGCAAAGACAGGATTGCCTGGGTGGTTGATAACCTTGACGCTTGTCACTGAGCATTCAAATATCGATATCTTTCGCTGTATACGCTTCTTCCATGATGAACTTGAATCGCGCCTCCGGCTCCTTGCCCATCAGGTCGCTGACGGTGCGGTCCGTGTAGGGGCGATCGTCGTCGGGGATGATGACGCGGAGCAACCGGCGTCGGGCCGGGTCGAGCGTCGTCTCGAAGAGCAGCGCGGCCGGCATTTCGCCGAGTCCTTTGAATCGCGTGAGGTTCGGCTTGGCGTTCTTGGGGAGCCTGGCGAGGATCCGGTCGCGCGCCGCGTCGTCGGACGCCCAGAAGGTCTCTTTGCCCCAGGAGACCTTGTAGAGCGGCGGGCAGGCCAGATAGATCCGCCCGTCGTTGAAAAGACCTTGAACGTGACGGTAGAAGAAGGTCAGGAGTAGCGTGGCAATGTGGTGGCCGTCGCTGTCGGCGTCGGTCAGGAGGATGATCTTGCCGTAGCGGAGTCGGGCCGGATCGTACTGGTCGTCCATTCCACAGCCCAGGGCGCTGATGATGTCGGTCAGCTCCTTGTTGTCGAGCACCTTGGCCTTGCCGGCCTGCTCGGCATTGAGGACCTTGCCTTTGAGCGGGAGGATCGCCTGGATGTCGCGATCGCGGCCCTGCTTGGCCGAGCCGCCGGCGCTATCGCCCTCGACGATGAACAGCTCGGTTTCCCCGAGATCGGTGCTGTCGCAGTCGTGCAGCTTGCCCGGGAGGTTCAATCGTCCGCTGATCGCCGTCTTGCGACGGACCTGGCTGGCGGCGGCGCGGCTGGCCTCGCGAGCCTTGGCCGCCTGGATCACGCGAGCGGCGATCGCGTCGCCGACGCTCTTGTTCTTGAGCAGGAAGTTCTCGAGCGCCGGGCGGACCATGGACTCGACCTGCGCCTTGATTTCGGGATTGTTCAACCGGCCCTTGGTCTGACCCTGAAACTGGGGCTCGTGGACGCAGACTGCCAGCACGCCGGTCAGCCCTTCGCGGATATCCTCCCGCTTGATCTCCGTCCCCTTCTTGACCAGGTCGTGCGTTTCCATGAACCGCATGACCGCCGTGCCGACGGCCGAGAGCATGCCCAACTCGTGCGTGCCGCCGTCGCGCGTGGGGATCGTGTTGACGAACGAGCGGATGTCCTCGTCGGTCGCCTCCGTCCAGGAGAGGGCGACGTGGCATCGGAGGCCGTCCGCCTCGTCTTCGCGCTCCAGGACGAATGGCAGCGGGAGCCACCCGCTGGTCGTTCCGTTGTTGATTGACGGCATCCAGGAAATCGGCCACGCCGCCGTCGTGGCGGAACTCGACGCTCGTCTTGTTCTTCTGGTTGACGAACTGGATGACCAGGCCCTTATTGAGGTAGGTCTTCACCTCGAGCCGTTCGGCGATCAGGGCGGGATCGTAGCTGAGGTCCTCGAAGAGGTCGGAGTCGGGCGTGAACGTGACGCTGGTCCCATTCCCTCGGACCGGCTCGCCACGCTCGACGGGCCCTTGCGGCTTGCCCCGCCGGTAGCGCTGAATGTAGGTCTGCCCGTCGCGCCGGACCTCGGCGACCAGGCTCTTGCTCAGGGCGTTGACGACGCTGGCACCCACGCCGTGCAGGCCGCCGGCCACCTTGTAAGCGTCGTTGTCGAACTTGCCGCCCGCGTGCAGCGTGGTGAAGATGACCTCGAGCGCGCTCTTGCCCGTCTTGGGGTGAATATCCACCGGGATGCCTCGGCCGTTATCCGACACCGACATCGTCTTACCGTCGGAATGCATGGTCACCACGATCCGCGACGCGTGGCCATTCATCACCTCGTCCACCGCGTTGTTGACAATCTCCCAGAGCAGATGGTGCAACCCGGATTTATCGACGCCGCCGATGTACATCCCCGGCCGGCGCCGGACGGCCTCCAGGCCCTCCAGAACGGTGATCGATTTGGCTGTGTAAGTTGTGGTGGACATCGCCATCCATTCCCTTATCGAAAGCCAGCAACTGACTGAGTACCTGAGACCGGAACGTGATCAAGTCGCCTCGCCTGTGCGATTCTCGTCGCTCGCGGACTTGCTGCCCGTCGTTGGACCATTGGATTCATTGAACTCTTCGAGCGAGGGGACCGGCTCGGCCTCCTGCGGCAGGAGGGCTTCGAGCGAGCCGCGCTGGAGGATGGCATAGCCCTTGCCGCCGCGGCCGGTGACGGGGTACTTGGTGGCGCGGACGATCTGAGTGGCTCCCCGGTTGGTCCGCACGGTGAGGCCCGCGCGCTTCTTGTTGGCCAGGACGAATCCGATGACGCGGTCCTTGGCCTCGAGCCGGATCGCCACGACGCCTCGTGCTACGCCAGCGACGATGTTGGCCTCGGTGACCGGGAATATCAGGACGCGCGCCTGCCGGGTGGCCAGACAGACGTTTTCCGAACCGTCGGTCGCCTCGACGCCGACGACCAGGTCGCCTTTGAACGTGACGTCGAGCCGCACGACCAGCCGGCCCTTGCGGGTCGAGACGGCAGCCAGCGGCGCCAGGGCGAAGCGCAAGACCTTACCCCCCGCGGTCGTAGCGATCGCATAGGGGGGCGGTGGCAACGCTGGTCCTCCGCCGTCGCCGTTCCCTTGGGCGTGGCCATTACTGGTGGCCCCCCCTCGCTCCAAGTCGTCGGAGAGGAGGTGCTGGACCAGGCGGGGGCCCGTCTGGGGATACTTGCTCGGGTCGGGCAGGCAGCGCGGGTCGTGGCAGATGACGCCGACGATATGCTCCTGGTCCTCGAAAGCAAACTGCTTCTGGATCGGCTCACCGTGCCCGGTGGTCATCGGGATATCGTTGACCCTTAATGTGTAGGCGATGCCGCGGTCGGTGAAGAACGTCAGGGTCTGGCGCGCCCGGGCCCGGTAGACCCAGCCGACGCGGTCGTCGTCGCGTACCCGGATGCTGGCCACGTCGGTGAACGACTTCTGCCGCTTGGTCCAGCCGTCGCGGGTGACGATCACCCAGGCATCCTCGTCGACGATATAATCTTCCTCGCGGAACTCCATCGGCGCCGCGGGGACCTCGATGCGGGTCCGCCGCGGCTCGCCGAAGGACTGCACGATCTCTTTCAGCTCGCCGCGGATGATGTCCCAACGCGCCGGTTCGTCGTCGAGCAACTTCTGGATCTCCCCGGCGCGCTTCCGCTTCTGTGCCAGCTCGTCCAGAATGTCGCGAATCTCCAGCTTACCCAGGCGGTAGAGCTTGGTTTCCAGCACGGCGTCGGCCTGGATTTCCGTGAGACCGAACCGGCTGATCAGCTTCGGAGCGGCGTCCGCCTTGCCGTCGCTGTTGCGGATGATCTTGATGGCCTCGTCCAGGTTGTTGAAGATGATTGCGAAGCCTTCGAGGATATGGATGCGGTCGAGCAGGTTCTTCAGCTCGTAGCGGAGCCGTCGGGTGACGACATCGAGCCGGAAGTCGAGGAAATGCTGGAGGATGGACTTGAGATCCAGACGGCTGGGGACGGCGACCTCGGCCCCTTCGGCCGGCAGCAGGCAAGTCAGGTTGATGCTGTAATTGATCTGGAGCGACGAGTTCTTGAAGAGGTAGGCCAGGGCCGCGTCGGCATTGGCCCCCGGCTTGAGGTCCAGCACGATCTGAATGTCGGTGGTGCTCAGGTCCTTGACGTTGGTCAACTGCGGCACCTGGCCCTTGGCGATCAATTCGCCGATCCGCTCGACCAGGGGGTCTTTCTCGATCCCGTAGGGAATCGACGTGATCACCAGG
>CAWJTV010000022.1:0-189641 GCA_963845755.1 uncultured Planctomycetota bacterium | reverse complement strand
CAAATCCCCTATCCTCCACTTTGCAACTTATTACATCACATTGATTTACATCGATAGACGGGCGTTGTTACCTAAATATCTTCGTCCGTTGCGACCCCAAAACCCGCCAAGAACCGTACCTAAGTCCTTGCCGGGCAGGCTTTTTGCCGTGACTCCAAAACCAAGGCTTGACTGATCGCCAGTGCATCGGCCTGGGTGATCGGCGACTTGCCGTTGAGCTTCCGCCAGACGGTGCTGTGGTGCCAGCCGAGGAGATGGGCGAGCTTGGTTTGCCCGCCCGTGCCGCGCTCGTCGTTGAGCGTAGCGCAGATGGCCCGCAGGGCGGCGGGAGTCACTCGTCTTCGAAGTCCTCTAGCGATGGCGATTTCAACCAGTTGGTTATCTTGCCATTTTCATCTACGTCGAGGCTCAGATAGTCGCCGTAATTGCCGGGAAGCAGCCTATTTGGGGCATAGCCATTTCTGCGAGTTATCTCTTTCCTGTCGGCATCGAGCAGGATGTAGATGCCTTCATCACACACCTTCATATCATGGAAGGACAGGCGCTTCCCCACCGGCCAGTTCTCAATGCAGCCCTCGTCCAGATTGATTAGAGCCTTCCATGAGTTGCCATCACGCAACGGGGCGTCATAGGCCAAATCTTCATCGTCGTACCGAACCGCTAGGGCGAGGTCGATATATTTCGCTTCAACTTCTCTTTTGACCGTTAATTTCATGGGACCTCCTGATCCTGCCGGGCTTCATCGCCCGTACAGATGGAGGCTATTGCAGATTGCAATAACATTCAAGAATTATTTATTTCATGGCGCAATAAAAAACCCCGGCTTGGAGCCAAGGCGTCATTGGGAGACGGTATGAGCGATCGCCTGACGATCCGGAGGCCGGAGATCGGCGCAGCCAGTGCCATCGGAATTAAGACATGGCAGTCGTTTTTCACCTGGGTTCGGGTGGGTCTGACGAAACCGGAAGCCACGGGTGGCTGGCTGCGTATTCGTATTTCAGATTGAGTGCTTTGTGGAAGTCGGTGAGCACGCGATGCCTTTCGATGCCAGGACTCGCCGCCCCTTGCATCACCAATCCCTGCACGGTGAGGCGGTTGACTATCTCCCGCTGTCGGTGCTCCCGCGCCACTGCGCGGAATCTTTGCGTCCGCTGGCCCATTCGCAGAAGACCTGCAAGACTCCCGAACGCGATTCCCAGAACCGCTACTGCGATCATCAAGGTTCGGAGACGGAACTTCGGAACGCGCATAGATCGATCTCCGGTAGGTTTCGTTGGATCTTACCTCAGAGACGCGCGGTTTGCGAAGATCTTGGGGTCCGCACGGAAGGGCCGAAGCAGGCGCGACTCCCGAGCCGGCCTGCTCACCAGAATGGGGTATCGGATGCCAGTTAGGATTCAACGCAAGCGTACCAAGGGCTGGAGGATGCCGGAGAATACCGTCTGCGTCACACGGGGAACCCGCTGGGGGAACCCATTTGAGGCTGAGTTTTTCGGGCTGGCGATATCCATTCAGCTACTCCACAACACGCTTCGTGGAGTATGGAACCCATCGAACATGAAGGGGCATGACACGGCGTGCAATCGAGCATACGAGGCCCATCATGCCTTCCTCAAGCGGATCGGTGGCCATCCATTGGATAGCGTCTTTGAGCTTCGCGGCAAGAACCTAGCCTGCTGGTGTGAAAAAGGAAAACCATGTCACGCAGATTTGCTTCTGTCGGCAGCCAATCCCGTGCATCCATACGAGTAGCGACATAACGCTTACACTCACGCGCGCCAGATCGGCGACTGGCGGAAGTCAGCCAGCTAACCGCCTCCCATCAACTTTCAAAATCATGTTTCCCCCGAGTTTTGGAGTCCGACTCCAAAACCCTGTGAAATCCTCGAAAAACGCGGGAAATCCTGATAATCCCTGGAAAACTTTTTCTTTCGGGACGAGGACGTAATCAATTATGAGCAAACATTTTGCGTTAATATCGCCCGCTTGCATGGCATGCAAGAGGTCAGGGGTTCAAGTCCCCTATCCTCCACTCCAAGTCTAAGGGAAGCAAGGACTTAGGCCGATATACCGTAGGAACACAAGTCGGTTTCACCTAGCGGTAGCAGCAGTTTGCAGCACTTCAAGCCATCTTGTGCGTGAAAACGCCGTGCGAGAGCGCTTGCTTGCTGATGCAATCGCTCTGCTGCCTTACGTGCGCCGCTCGGATCGATCCAGACTTGGCGTTGGTAGGGCGTCGATGCCGGCTCACAGCCATCTCCGTTCAAGGGCGGGAATGGGAACCCCTGGGTGAGATAGAATTTCGCAGGCCGAAGCGTGACGTCGTCAAATGTAAGCTACCCTCGTCGGAGTCGTGAATTGAATCCGCCACGCCTTCTCGATCGATTTCGCACCTCGTGAACCTTACACACTCAACACCGCAATCCAGGCGAGAAGAAGCTGAACTCAGCGTCTTCGGGCAGACGCGCCGGGATCTCAGGGTCTCGCGATGTACTCGCGGTAATCGGACAAAACCACAAGGAGCGACCTAGCTCACAGACGGGTCAAGGTACACGACTGCATCGTCTCCGCAGAAGGGCTCTTCCGTCCGTCCATCGAGCGTCTTTGGAGTAGGCTCCGGGACTGGCCCGTCATCCTTGAGGGCTTGGACCCACCCGCCGATCCCACCCGTACCGGCACGCGCGGGCGAGGCGCTGATGGCGAGTACCGCCCGCGTCGGGAAAGGTGTCAATTTGCCGAAGAGGGGACTCCGCCCTGTCGCGACAGGTGAAACATGAGGTAGGGAGTTTGCGGCAGGCTGACGATAGAATATCATGAAACTGCGGCGAGCCTCGGCCGGTGGCGAACCGCCAGGCCAAGCGGACCTGGCACCACGATTCCCCCCAAAGGCTGTCCGTCGCCGGGTTAGCTCCGTGCATGGGGGACAGGTAATGCCTTGGAAGCGATGCCCGCGCTGTCGCGGCGCGATGCTTGTGCTGGGCCAGTGCCCACACTGTGGCTGGCAAGACAATCTTCTTGTCCGAGCCGCAGAGGCCGGACTCATCCCACCACAAGACTGGCAACCGGAGGAAATGTCAGCCACGCCCAAGACGGCCGCACGTCCCCATGAGGGGGTCGACCCCGTCGAAGATAAGCCGCCCGCATCTAAGCACGCGCTCTACGAGCGTCTCGACCGCAGTACGGGTTGGTTTGAAACCGAAGCGGCAATCGCCCTCGGTGAAGGGCGCAATAGGGGTCAAAGCTCCCGTAATCCGTTCGGCGAAGGATTGATCCGAGCTGTCAACGGCGAGACCGGCGAGCCAGTCTGGATACGGTGCGATTGGAATCTACATGGGATTGCGCGAAGCTTGGATGGGCGCCTTGATCACTGGCAGGTGACTTTGGACGAGGCCGGCAAATGGTTTCCGGACAACGGAGTGGACCCTCACGAGCTTTGGTTCGAGGACCGGAAAGGCGGGAATTTACCGGGGCCACCGGAACTTGCCAACGTACCCGCCGCTGAACACGAGCCCACGATCTCGACGGCGACGCCCCTAGCCACGGGGGAGAACAAAGCCTCCGATCGCGTCCCGTCGATTGACCAGCTCGTTGAGGTCCATCAGGCCCTCTGGTGGTTCAGCGATCTGATGCACTCAAGCATAACGCCGACCTTTCAACAGGAGAGGGAAGTCCTACCCCGATTTGTGCGCCTGGCCGATGCGTTGCACTCAGTCCGCCCGGCGATCGACAACATCGGCGGGTGGCCGACGAAGATCGGGCGAGCACTCCGCTCGATCGCGAAGGCATTCGACGCGACCGCCGGCCAATGGGGATGGGAGGGAATTGTCCCATCCCATCCCGCGCGATCTGTGTTTCTGGAAAAGCGCCAGGCATGGGTTCGGGAGGACCTGGAGCGGCCGATGTACGAGGCTGCCGTCGCGATCTCAGCGGATTGGGATGAATCGAAACCCTGCCCTTACGACGATCTCGCGGACGAAGCGCGCCGCCGTGGGATTGTCACCACGATGACCTCGGAGGAAGGACGAAAGCGGTTTGAGCCTGCCCGGTCACGGCTCAACAAGGAACCACACATCGGGAAATGTTATCCGCGGATCGAAGAGCAGCAGTCCGCGGAGCTAATCAGGGCATGGAGCGATTTGCACCCCTATATGATAGAGATCGCATCCGATCGATGCAGTCGTCCACCGTGGCAAGAGCAAGCTGGCGTACGGTCCAGAGCCGACTCCAATCCGGCCGGCGTTCTGATTCCTCAAGAGACACCTGTTCCCGCGGTGATCATGCGGTTGCCACCACGGAATTCGACAGCAGGCGCCACCTCCTGCGACCGGGATCATGGGAGCAAGAAAGCGGTCAGAGACCAGGCCTTCATCTGTTACAGCCATAAAGACGAGCGGTTTCTTAGCGAGCTGCGGACTCAACTGACGCCCTACCTGCGGAGGGGTGCGTTTCCGGCCTGGTCCGACAAGCAGATCGAGCCGGGATCGGAGTGGTTCGACAAGATCAAAGCCGCATTGGCTAGGACGTCAGTTGCGGTGATGCTTGTCAGCTCTGATTTCCTCGATTCCGACTTCATCGATGAGCACGAATTCGGACCGCTTCTTAGGGAGGCCGCAGCTGGCTGCGTGAAGATAGTCTGGGTGTTGATCCGCGACTGTTCGTGGAGGGAAACACCGCTCAAGGACTATCAGTCCGTGTTACCGCCGGAGAAGCCTTTGGCCGGGATGTCGAAGGCGAAACGTGACACAGCCTGGCGAAAGGTTTGCGAGGCGATCAAGCACTTAGCCGACTCATCCGGTTCCGACGACACCTCGGTGGGCCAGCGAGAGCCGGCGCTGGCAGTTGTTCCGAGACTCCGAGACCCGTCCGCATCGAGCCCCCCTTCCGGCTCGGCCATCGTCCAGGCCACGAATAATACGGCGAACGTGCAACCGTTGAAGGTGATCTGCCCTTTGCACGGCATCCGGACCCTCGCAGTGTGGCAGAAGGGGCTCTCCGACCTCGCCAGTAGCGAGGGTTGGGTCTGTCGCCTCGACCGCTGGTCGTATGGACGCTTCTCCCTATTGGCCTTCTTCACGCCCTGGACGCGCGAGGCCAAGCTCAACTGGTTCCGCCGGCAATACGATGCGGAGATCCACGATCGGCGCCTCAAGATCGAGGAGGGACAAACTCCTTCGGTGGTAGCCCACAGTTTTGGCACCTACATCCTTGGTTATACGATCCTCCGATTCAATTTCATCCGCTTCAACAGAGTCATCCTCTGTGGCTCCATCCTGCCCACGGACTTTCCTTGGGACAAATTGATCGACCGTGGCCAGGTCCAGGCCGTCCGGAACGAGTTCGGGGTTCGTGACCCATGGGTCAAGCGTGTGCACTGCTTCGTCCGCGGGACCGGGCCATCAGGGGCGTCGAGATTCGCGTGCAGGCACGACAGACTCGAGCAGGCGGAGTTCGAGTACGATCACGGTGACTATTTCGGCATGGACCACATGGAAGACAACTGGATCCCGTTCTTGAACAAGCCCCTGGCAGAGATCCCCAGGGCTAGAGACGCGCCTCGCATCCCACGTCCGCGCACATCCGCACCTTGGTGCTTGTACGCCGCCGTGCTGGCCCTCGGCGTGCTCGCCGGGTCCGGCTCGGCTTACCTCGCGTGGCACGCCGGGACCGGGAAGACGGCCCCGAGACCCTCGGCGGTCCTGGAGGGTTACGTGACCGACGCCGAGACCCATAGGCCGCTGGCTGGCGTCAAACTGACGATCCAGGACTGGGACAACCGCGACGGCGGCTCGCCAACTGACACCACCGACTCCGCTGGCCGGTTCCGGTTCAAGGACCTCCGCCCGTCCGACAATCCGACACAGGAGGTCCGCCTAACTGCAACGAAGCCCAGCTACGACACCAGCACGACCAACACGCGTCTGGGCACGACCGAGTACCCGATCAAGCTAATGCCCTTAACCCCCCTGGAGGACCGACCATGAGGCGAACGCTGCTCGGGTTCGCGCTGTCGCTGGTCGGGCTCACGCCGGTGCCGGCCGCCGCACAGGGCGCCGGGCCGGAGCTGCGCGGACTGGTGTTCAGCGTCGAGGATGGCCAAGCCGATCGCAAGTACCTCAGGCACGTAGTGGTAACCCTGGTCGAGTTCAAAGTCAAAGCCGAGACCGACGACCAGGGATACTTTCGTGCCCGGCTTCCCGCTGGCGCGCTCGCCGGACAGGACGTGACCCTCCAGGAAGATCAGCCGGACTACTACATCCTCTTTCCGGTGTTGAGCAGGCTGCGCGTGCCGGCGCCGCCCCCGCCGGGGAAGCCCGAGCCGGTGGTCGAGGTCTGGATGGCGCCGAAGGGTTCGAAGGTGCTCCTCGGGCCGAACTTCATCGAACAGTTCATCCGGTACACGGCTGACGACTCAGCCAAGAAGCCGAAGGACTCGAAGGGGGGTGCGCCGGACCTGTCGTCGTACGTCAGCGAGCTGGCGAAGCAGGCCGGTCGGCCCCCGGAGGAGATCCTGGGCCAGATTAGCCGGTGGGTGGCGGAGGCGAAGGAGAGCGACGACCCGCGGAAGCTCGGCCTAGCGGCGTTCGCGGAGAAGAAGTTCCGCCTAGCCGCGGAGAACTTCAGCCGGGCGGCGGACGCCGAGAAGCGGCGCGGGGCCGAGGGGTTCCGCCAGAGCGCCGTCGATCGCACGCTCGGAGGTGACTCCTCCTCCAATGCGCGTGATTTCGCGCAGGCCCTGCGGGCTTACGAGGCGGCCCGCGATGAGCTGGGCGTCTACCAAAAGGGCCACGCCGAATTGGGGATACCGTCCTACCCAGACTACATCATCGACGTCCGGAATCTTGAGATCAAGATAGCCAACATGAAAGTGTCTCTGGGATCCCTGGTTGCCGGACCGGACAGCCGCCGGTATCTACAGGAAGCGATCAAGGGCTCTCGCGAGTTGGTCGCCAAGATCCCGAAGGCGTCGGATCCGCGGGGTTGGGCCAGGGCCCACCAATCGCTCGGCAGTGCGCTTATGCATATGGGCGATCGGCAGTCAGGAGATGCAGCCATAGAGAACCTGAAGGGCGCAGTGGAGGCCCAACGCGCTGCCCTGGAAGTCTTCAGCCGCGGAGCGACGTCAGGCAGCTGGGCTTGGGGCCAGCTAGGTCTGGGCCGCGCGCTCCAGAGCCTAGGCAGGCGGCAATCCGGGGAGGAGGGCATGCGCGCCCTGGAGGGGGCTGTCGCGGCGCAGCGAAACGCCCTGGCGGTTTTCACGCGGGACGCGACGCCACAAGAGTGGGCATCGACTCAGGGGCACCTAGGCAACGCGCTCATAGGTCTGAGTGCGCGGCAGTCCGGGGAGGAGAGTGCGCGAAGTCTGGAGGCTGCTGCGTCGGCGTACCGTAGCGCGCTGGAGATCTTTACCCGGGACGCAACGCCGCAGGACTGGGCGTGGGCCCAAAACGGCCTCGGTATCGCGCTGGCGAACTGGAGTGTGAAGGAATTATCTGACGTTAGCATGCGTAACCTGGCGGCGGCGGTGGCGGCGCACCGTCAGCGCCCTAGAAGTTTATCGACGTCAGGATCTGCCGCAGGCCTGGGCACAGAGCAAGACCAATCTCGGCTTCGCCCTAGCCAACCTGG
This sequence comes from uncultured Planctomycetota bacterium, assembly GCA_963845755.1. Classification (GTDB taxonomy): domain Bacteria; phylum Planctomycetota; class Planctomycetia; order Isosphaerales; family Isosphaeraceae; genus CAWJTV01. The sequence goes on along the minus strand of CAWJTV010000022.1, from coordinate 182,015 downwards.
GGTCGCGGCAGGGGGCGGAGGCGGGCATGATGAGTTTGTCGGAAGCCATCGCGGCGTTCGGCAGCGCCCTGGAGGTCTTCACTCGCGAAGATTTTCCGTGGGACTGGGCCTCGACTCAGTCGAACCTGAGCGTCGCGCAAATGGGGCTCGGCTATGGGCAGTTTGGCAGTGACGGCTTGCTAAACCTAAAGGCGGCTGTGACCGCGCAACGCATCGCCCTGGAGGTCTTCACCCGCGAGGCGCAACCGCTGGATTGGGCACGGGGCAAGTCAGACCTTGGCTTCGCGCTCGACTCGCTTGGGCAGCGGCAACTGGGGGAAGAGGGCATAGGCACTCTGAAGACGGCAGTGGCGGCGTACCGTGCCGCCCTAGAGGTCTTCACTCGAGGCAATCTGCCGGTAAGCTGGGCCACCACCCAGAGCGGCCTTGGCAAAGCGTGCTAGCGGACCTCGGCGTACGGCAGTCAGGGGACGAGAGCGTACGAGGTCTGGCGGCGGCTGCGGAGGCCTACCGTCGGGCCCTGGACGTCTTCACCCGCAAAGCGGTACCCGTGGGCTGGGCCCTGACCCAGAACAGCCTCGGTGAAGCGCTGACGAACCTTGGCGAACGGCAACTGGGGATAGAGGGGGTGCAGAGTCTGGCAGACGCGGTGGCGGCGAGCGCGGCGCCTGGAGGTTATCATCCGCGAGACGACCCCGGTGCCTTGGGCTGCGACCCGAAGCAGCCTTGGCTATGCGCTCGCCAGGCTCGGGAGTCGACAGCCGGGGCAGGCAGGCATGCGAAACTTGGCCGACGCAGTAGAGACGTACCGCAGTGTCGTGGAAGTGTACACGCGCCAGGCGGTGCCACTGAATTGGGGCAGGACCCAGAACGCCCTCGGCGCCGCGCTTGTGTCGTTGGGCATTCGGCAGCCGGGCGAGGAGGGGATGCGAAGTCTCGCTGACGCCGCAGCGGCGCATCGCGGCGCGCTGGAGGTATTCAGCCGCGAGTCAATGCCGCAGGACTGGGCATGGGCCCAGTGGTCGCTGGGCAATGCCCTTGCAGGCCTCGGCGGGCGGCAGCCCGGAGAGGCTGGCATGGAGAACCTGGCGAAGGCCGCGGCAGCGTACCGCGCCGCGCTGGAGGTCTACACAGCCGCGGCGACACCGCTGAACTGGGGTCGGGCCCAGTCCCAACTGGGCGACGCGCTGGCGAGACTAGCCGAGTGGCAGTCGGGGGAGGAGAGGTTGCAGAGTCTGGTTCGACGCAGTGGCAGCGCACCGTGCCGCGCTGAAGGTCCAGAGCCGCGAGGCGACTCCGGTGCACTGGGCCATGACCCAGCACGCGCTCGGTAAGGCGCTGGTGAGCCTCGGGGCTCTGCAGTCCGGGGAGGAGGGCGTGCGGACCCTGGAGGCGGCTGTGGCGACGCAACGGAATGCTCTCCGGGTGTTCACCCGCGAGGGGTCGCCCCAGAACTGGGCCATGTCGGAGGGCGGCCTGGGCTCCGCGCGATCTCAGCCTGGGCTGGAGGCAGTCCGGAGAGGAGGGAATGAGAAGCCTGGAGGCGGCTGTGGCGGCCTACTGCAGCGCCCTAGATGTCTCTACCCGCGCGGCGATGCCGGCAAACTGGACCTGGACTCAGAACTCCCTAGGCATCACGCTCCAGATGCTTGTACCCAGGGAGGGCTTTGCCAAAGGCGTCGAGCGGATCGAACGCCTCGCGACGGCCGATGGACTCCGCGAAGACCCAGTGGCACAGATTTCATTGCGTGCATTGGCCGTCTTCGAGTTCGCAGCGAGTGGGCGGAACGGCGAAGCGCGACGCTCACTGGCAGGGATGGTCTCGCTGATTGAGGGGCAGCAGGGCGACTTCCGGCTCGTCTGGAACTGGTCCAATCTACGGTCATTTGTGGCAGAGTTGACGGATCCCACCGTCGTCGCGCGGCGGGGCAACCTCACGAAGCTACTCGACGCCCTCGAACCCGGTCGAGACAGGGCGACTCTTCTGGACGCACTGAAGGGGCTCGCCAGCGTGCTCCCGTGAATCGCCGCTTGGGCCCGAAACCGACTCGAAGGTGTGACAGTAGCCCTTGAGACAGCGGCGGACCTGACCGGGGCCGCACGCTGGAGTCAGTGACCTCGGGGCAGGACAGATCGAAAAAGTGGTTGTCGGGTTCAGCACGACGGCCCGTCCACGCCCCGCCGTTGGTACATTCGCCGCAACGGAGCCTGGCTGAGAGTCTCACCGAGGAGGAATCCGATAGCGGAGGTGAGCCCATTCACTACGCCGCGGCCGCCCTTCTTACGGCTCTCCCGACTTGCAGCAAACAGGTGAAAAACGGGGACAGGTGAAAAACGGGGACATAGCGCGTTGTTGACAGTTGGGTGAAAAACGGGTGTCCGACGGGCACTCCGGGCGGCGGTTCCCGCTTGAAAGCCCTACCGGTCCACCCGCGTCTCGAGGGCCGACGGGGCCGAGACCCAGAAGTCGGGATCGGACCCGCCCTTTTTGATTGACGCGGGCCGGGGCCCGCCCGTCCCGGGTCCGTCCCGGCCGCCGCCCGCCGGCCCTCGGGCCCCCGGCCACCATACCGGCCCGCCGTCGGCCGTACGCACCGACTTCGACAGTCGCCGGGAGCGGCCGGCCCGGCTTCGCCGCGCCACCAGCCGGGCCGGGCGGCTGGGAGGTTGACCTGTCGGGCGCCTCGCCCGAGACCGGGACGGGACGTGAAATCGAGCCGCATCCCCTTTCACCCTTGCCGGGGATCGGTCCGATGGGCCAATAAGGACGGACAGACGCCGAACAAGAAGCACCAGGTGACGGAGGTCATCGTGACTTTCAGCGGCCCCGTCAACGCCGCCGAGGCCCAGACCCCGACGAGCTACCGCCTGACGTTACCCGCCGAGAAGGGTTCGTACAGCGCCAAGAATGCCAGGGCGATTAAGCTGAAGTCGGCGGTGTTCAACTCTGCAAACGACACCGTGACACTGATCCCCAGCAAGCCGTTCGCCGTCACCAGGCCGGTCCAACTCCAGGTCAACGGGCCGCCTCCCGCGGGCCTCCAGGACGGCTCCGGCCGTTCCATCGCCTGAGACCACAACGGCACGCCCGGCGGCAATGCCGTGGGCATCCTCTCCCGGGATGGCTCGTCCATCGAGGCCGTCGCATCGGGGACCACGGGCGGCCAGGACGTTGGAATCATGGCCATCGTCAACGCCCTGTTCGAGCACGATTCCCTCCGCAGGGCTGACGACGGCTCGCCGAGCAAGACGTGAAAGATCGGCCGCGTCGATGTGAGCCGTCCGCACAGCAAAGGTTCCCGGAACCTTCGGGCTCCTAGTCGGTTCATGGCGAGCTCGACGAATCAGACATCGTCGATCACTTTGAAGTCGTGCGGCTCGGAGAGTTCATAAACGCGGGTCTTCACGTCATTCCGGATGACCCCAGTCACACGAACCAGCTTCCCCCTGGGTAGTGCCGTACAGGCGAGATCAAAGTCTTCCGGCGGGAGATCGATCTTGAGCTTCGCCGTCTCGCCAGCCACTTCCGTCACCATGACGACCCGGCCCACCGGCTCGGGGACAAAGGGCCGATTGACCAGTTCGGTGCCGACGAGCCTGCCTCGGTATGTGGTGCGATGCGCGAACGCACGGACACGAAGTTCTCTCGCGGCTTGCTCGATGACTGGGAACGACTCCTGGGGAAAGGAGACGGACTGCGGCACGTGGACCGGCACGTTGCCACGATTGCGTGCCCAGCTCACTGAGATATCGAGGTGCGATTGATCGCCCGGCGGCTTCATTTCTTTGAGGGCTTCGCAGAGGTTGGCGCTCACCCCACGATCGACGCCGTCGAGGATTCTTCCTGGCTCGCCCTCCGTGATCGAATCGGACACGAATCCGAGAGTAGACATCAGGTTGACCGTCACCCTGCGGGGATAGGGCTCCATCATCGCCCGTACGCCCGGATCGTCGAACTCCATGATCCTCTGGAGATCCGGCGGGACCGGCGTGATGATGGTCGCGATGAAACTCCCGCGCTCGGTCTGGCCCAAGCGGCAGGACCTCAGGAATCCCTTCACTTCCCTCGGCATCCTGAGCGGGTGGAGCGACTGCGGACGCAGCGTGCTGAATGCGGCGGCGAGCAGCATGTCCCGGCCGCCCCGCAGGAACTGAAGCCCTTCGTCCAGCGGCAGATTGCCGAGAGCCGCGTCGGGGGCGACCACCCTCAGCCTGACCAAGTCACCGGGAGGAGCCGAGAGTTCACCAAGGATTTCCGAGACGGGCCTCTCCTCGACGGAGGCGAGACCGGCGACCACGTCGGCCATGCGAAGGGCGAAATCCCCGACCTCTCGCTTAACGGGGAGCAAGAGCTCTACGTCCGGATACAGGGGGTTGGTGAAGTCGATTGCCTTCTGAGACAGGTCGGCTTGACGGGGAACCCAGCCACGACTCGCGAGATAGAGCCGGACGTCCCCAGGCCGCAGAGCCTCGATCTGGTCTCGGGGCAGTTTTGTCGGGGACATCACAGCGGCTCCCTATGGCTCACACGCTTCATCAACTCACGCAGTGCTTCAACGCAGAATAAGTTTGTTCTTGGAAAACTTATTGAAACCTTTGTCTTGGCCCTCTTGTCCTTCATGCCCCGTAGACTCGCCCAGTAGCGCAATGCCGGATCGTCGTTTCCGTCTCGTTGTGCGTCAGCCAGTCGTCATCCTTCCTGGGAACCACTAGAACAACCAAGAGCCTGGGAACGATGAGGTCGTCATGCCGAAGGTCGTCGTAATTCTTTCGCTTCAGCGAAAACACGATATCCTTGCCTTTGATTATTTTATCGCTTGTGCATTTTAGCTGAATTTCGAGACGTGGAGGACGCGGGATGTCACTCGCGATGCGGCCGGCGATCCCAAGATCCACGCTCTCATCATCCACCTTGGGCTCATAGAGAGTAAAACCCGCAACCGTGGCGATCGCATGGATGTAAGCCCTGCTGAACTGCTCCTTCCGTTGGCTGAGATCCATCATACGAGAGCCCCGACCGACTTCTTGGCCTCCGAGGGCCTGATGTCCACAGGGAGCCGACTCGCTCGATGACGCTCGTCACGCTCGCCGTCACGTCATCAATATCGGCCCTGTCGAACTCGGCGGTTTAGAGTGACTTCCACGCCGGTCCGTCCGGGAAGTTGGACGAACGACAGCCGAGCGAACCTCAGGGCAATCTCGTTCGACCCGCCTGGCCCGCTTGTCCCACGATGCTTCTAGTTTGCCAGGACTGGGCGGCCTCCACAATGGGCGAGTGTCCGCTTGGTCAGGTCACGAAGTCTGCCCTTCCCCCCGGGGCCGAAATCGGTGGGGCCGAAATCGGTATCGGGTGGGCCCGAAATCGGTGTCGCCTCGTCATTTTCGACGGTCGAAATCGGTGTCGCTCAAGATCGGGGGCGAGGAAGGAGGACATTGCTGAACCACCCTGGCGTCCCGGGCGAGCATCCCATCGCCGCTTCTCTCCAGGGATCGCGGGGAACGGCTCCGATCGGACTGGGCTCCGGTGATCCTCGATGGTCACGGACCCTTCGTCCGGGCCGAGACGGGACTTCGTCCGGCCCGCGTCCGGCCGGGCCCGATCGAGTGACAGCTGCTGCCGACGAAGCCGTTCGCCGTCACCAAGCCGGTCCAGCTCCCGATCAACGGTCAACCGCCCGAGGGCCTCCGGGACGGCTCCGGCCGGCTGATCGACTGCGACCACAATGGCGCAGCGGGCGGCAACGCCGTGACCATCCTCTCCCGGCGCGGCGCGTCCATCGAGGCCATCGCATCGGGGACCACGGGCGGCCCGAGCGCGGGGATCATGGCCGTCGTCGACGCCCTGCTAAGCAGATCCGCAGAAGTTTTTTGGCAAGGAACTCTCGATCTCCCGGAAAACAGGCGTTTTCCGAGGGTCCACCGTTAGCGATCCGCCCACGTTGCGGGCAATAAAGGGGCCCATTTCCCCGGGAATCGGCGGGGTTTCCGTGCGATAATAGACATGTTCATACTTTCGCATCATTACTTTAATCATGAGTATCCCCGCAATACCCCACGTTTCAAGCTCGGCTTGAAGAGCGTTGCCGTGTCAAAAAACTTCTGCGGACCTGCTTAGACCAAGACCCACTGGCCGGTTTGACGACGGCCCGCCGCCCCCGACACTCATTTCCGACCGTATCGCCGTGAGCCGAATGCACGATCAGACAGCTTCCACGAGGCGGATGCACATCAAGATGACTTTCCAGTGTCTTGCTTCATACGGAAATGAAGAGACGTCCTCGGCTCGTGGCCGACGTCCGACGGGCCGAGGCGTGACCCGCGATCTGTTGCCCGATCGACCGGTCTCTCCGTGCAAGCCCTCACCGAACGAGAGGCCGGGCGGCCGATCAACAAGGTGGATCTGCGGCGCGTCAAGGAGATAGAACGGCTCCGCACCGCGTCGGTCGAGAGCTTGCGGGAAGAGTTCAACCAGCAACGGCTGGAGACGCCGTGTCGGCGCTTGAAGCCGGTCGAGTGTCTCCAGCGAAGTGCACCTATGTTATGTAGAGTTTGTTTGAGATGCCTGTGCGGTCCATAGTGGCCGAGCACCGCGCCAGTCGCGGCTCCTGCATGCCGGTCAGTGCGTCCTCCGGGATCTGCGCCGCGATCTGCATCGGGCTGACCTTCCGTCCCCCCGTGCTGGCCCGCTCCGGCAGCAGGCTGAGCCGCCGATGGGTCGCCCCGCTCATCGGCACCCTGAGATGACGCGCCCAGAACGGATCGCTCGGCCGGCCCGTGCGTTTCGCCAATCGGTAGCAGGCGGACCTGCACGCTCGCGACATTCCGGGCTAGGCACGCAGCGCCGAAGTGACTCCGCGAGTATCCGGTACCCGGCCGACCAAATTCGCACCGTCGCCATCGGCGAAGCGCGGTTGGATGCAGATCGAGTCCGCGACATTCTCCGTCCGATGTTGCTGGGCGTGCCGGGGTCACGAGTCCATGATGTCCACGTTTCCCAGCCTGTCACCAACTTGTCACCAAATCCGTCACCAACCCTGTAAAACGTCACCGATCCTGGGTAGTATGGGGTGGGACGGCTGCCGAGATTCGTTGGAAATTACCGACTTACGACGATTTCTCCGCTTGCATGGCATGCAAGAGGTCAGGGGTTCAAGTCCCCTATCCTCCACTCGTCATAAGTCTTAAGCCGTACATGAGTTGAGTGTACCTTAAGACGGTCGTCAGCGCGGTCTGGAAGTTCGACGACGGTAGTACCGATTTCCGTCGGACTCAGTGGAACCGCCCATGCCAATCACAGGTCCCCATATCCCAAGGTACCCTCATTATTAGCGCGGCGATCTCGCGGTCGTTCGCATCGACGGTCGCGACAATTACCATCGCAGGTAGAACAGCCCGGAGAGCCGGGAGACGTGCTGCCGGCTGCGGGCCGAGCATGCCGTCAAAGGGAGCGCGGCTCTCAACGGTGATAAGGAACGCGAAACGGCATTTCCGGCTCTGTCCGTCAACGAGTTGATCCTGGCTTACTTCCGTCACGTCGAAGCTTGCTACGTCAAGACCGACGAGCCGACGACGTCGAAACCGAGAAGCACAGGACGCTGTTCAACGGGTCCGCTGCCGATCACCCGACACCGAGAAAGAAATGGGGAGCGGCGAAGGTCAGGGTCGCCACCGTATTTCCGATCTGGGCCCCGATCGAGAGATAGTTCGTGCCCTCGGTCCCCCGTATGCATCCGCGGAGACGATTTGCAAGCCCGGCGAAGTGAAGGTGCCGATCGCCGTGCCCAAGGGCGACGAATCGGTGGGCGAATCGCGGCCCGGAGCGAGCTCGTTGAAGGTCTCCGTCGTCACGCCGGTTGCGGTCGTGGACTGGACTTTGGGCGCCTCGGCGGTCAGGACGAGGCTGGCCTCGGCGTCCCCCGCTGCGAGCACCATCGCCGCCGCCGCGAACGTCGGCATGTTGAGGGCCTTCACGAATGCCATTTGCCCCGCATTGTGATCCGAACTCATCCCGGCTGGCCGCGATTGCGGCCAGCCGGCAAGCGGTGGTGGAAGTGATTGAGGCCGATCTTCTACAAGCTCCAGTCGCCCGTCCAGGAGACGGCGCTGACCTTCCTCGACGATAGCCTACCGGGCTCGAGGTCCTACGCAATGGAACGGCGCAACCGCCTGCATCGCAAGCTGCGGAACGGAAATGGAGGCTTGATCAGCACATTCGTGGTCTTGTAGTATCTTAAGCAACGGCGATTGATTAGCGCGACCGAGTTGACCTCTGCGTTCCCCTTCTCGGTTCATGACGGGTGACCCCGGCTCTCTCGAGACGGGAGGGATCGGTGCCCCGATGGAACCAATCCGGATGAGGAAATGCTTCGGACCTATCGATTGGAGATGCTCGACGAGGGAGTAAGAGTCAGTTCCATAAAAGGTCGGAAATCGATCTCGTAGGGTGGGTGAAACTCACTACATGGCAAGGTGTTACTTACGTCGGTGGGTTGCACCTACGCTGCACCCGTGAATCCGGACTTCGGGATCCGAGTCCGAGTCTTCAGGCTGAGGATCGTTTGACGCGTGATGGCCACGGGCCGCGATCCGCCGTGCCGAACGAATCTCGACGACGTCTCTGGGGATGAGCCCCTATGCGCGAGAGCCTCGGCGTCGATGAATCCCTGGTCCCGCGGCTTCCCCTGCCGCTGGCGAAGCTCTATCTCCGCGCTCATAACACCAAGAACTCGTTCGACCGCCATCAGACAGCCTATTACCTCTGGGAGGCGACGATCCGGCTGCTCGCCTCGGCGGCCGTGGCCAGCTACGCCGAGCGGCCCGGTCACGATCCCGATCTCGACGAACCACTACGAAAGCTGGCCCGGCCGGCTCTGGGGGACTGGTGGGGCCTGATCCGCCGGCTGGTCCCGATCCTGGCCGATTCGGGAGACGAAGGTTACGCGGCGATCCGCGAGTTGATCTTCGGCCGGGCGCGAGACGACCTGCCGCGCATCGCCGAGCTGGATGTGCTGCTCCAGGAGACGCTCGGCCTGTCCACCGGTTCGGGAGCACGCGTCCGCCTGAGCGAATTCCTCGACCGGCTGGTACGCTACCGCAACCGCGAACTGGGGCACGGGGCAGTCGCTCATCGCCCCAAGGAGTTCCACGCCCGGATGGGACAGGCCCTCTTGTTAGGAGTCTCCGAGCTGCTGGGGCGTCTCGACGTCCTGGCCGGCCGGCGCCTGGTCTATATCGAAGAGGTTCGGCTCCAGAAGTCGGGCCACTATCTGGTCGAGTGGTACAAGCTTGCGGGTGAATCGGCGAAACGGATCGAGTCCCTGGAGCAACTTGCCTCACAGACGGCGGGTCCACCCAAACCCGAGCAGGTCTATCTCGATCGATTCGGGCGGACGCCCTGACGAGACCAGGAGCTCCACCGCGCTGACGCTCGTCCCGCTCCGCCCTCTGCTCGTCTACGACCCACGGATCGATGAAGTGCTCTTCCTGAACTCGCGGAGCAAAGGTCAGCGCTGCAATTACCTGTGCTTCACGACGGGTGAACACCAGGAGCTCGAGGAGCTCGAGGCCGAGCAGCGGGGGCTGTTGTCGCGAGTGCTGGGCCAACAGGTCGCCCCCGCCGAGTTCGATCGCTGGAGCGAGCCCGACACGCAAGAGGAAGAGCCAGGAAGTCGTGAAGCCACTCCCAAAACCGCCGATTTATTCGGAGATGATGATTGCGACCTATTGCCTCAGGACGACCTGAAGCCTCAGCGATCGCCGATCTATCGGCTCCGGTTGTTTTTTTCACAACCTCTGAGCCAGCTCCTGGCGGCACTGGCGGGCTGCCTGGTTCTCGTGATGATCCTCGCCGCTTTGGGCCTCAACGCAGCGAGAAAGCCTCCCCCGCCGAAGCCACCGGTCGACTACCGTTGCGAGTACGATGTTTATGTGACCGAGCGCGGCGGGGATAAACTGGCCGACAGACCCGTACTGGGGGGAGCCTTCGACTTCCTCGAGCGCGACGACCTTGTCTACTTCGTCGCCCAACTGCTGGACCAGAAGACGGCTTACATCTATGTCCTCCAGATCGACAGCCGCGGACAGGCTAAGGCGCTATTCCCGGAGGACTGGGCTCCTGGCCATCTACCAGCGACCGAGTCTGAGCGAGCGGATCTCCGCATCCCCCCGGTCGGTGAGATGCCGTTGGATCAGGAGGCGCCCCCGGGGCTGGAGGCGCTGATCTGCTTCGTACGGCCCGAACCGCTCACGCGGGAGCACAACGACCTGCTGTGGAACCTCTGTACCGGCAAGGACTTCGCCTGGGAACAACCCAAGGCGTTCGAGAAGGTCTTCGTCTCCTTCGTCGACGGCCGGTACACGCAACACCGTGGCTTCAACCCGTCCAGGGCACGGGTCGGTAGAGACCCGGTCAGCCAGGCCGAGCGCATCCTCCTGACGCTCAAGGACCGAGGGGTGGCGGCCCACTCCCGCGGAATGTGCTACCCATTGGTAGCCCCCCGTTCCGCGGGTGCGAAACCCGGAAAGGACCGGTGATGAGCGGGAAAGTTCGGTACTGCGCGACGGGTGTCGCGGCCTGGGTCTGCCTCAGCCTGGGTTCCTGGGCCTGGGCCCAAGGAGCGGCCAAGCGATTCCTGGAACAACTGGAGGCGAAGGCCAACGAGGTCGAGGCGTGGGAACTCCGCGAGTTGGAACGTGCATCCCGGGACGTTCAGGCCCAGGCGGCCAGGTTGCGCGAGGTGCTCGTTCCGGCCCAGGGGGTGGTCCTGTCGAACAACAACGCCTATCGGGCTGCCGTGAAGAAATGGGAAGAGGCCGTCGCGAACTACGAGAAGCTCCCCGAGCGCGAACGCACGCTCGAGCGGAACCTGCTTCACGTGGAAGCCCTCCTCGAACGGGGACGCCTGTATGCGGTCATGGGGGAGCGGGAGCCGGGACGAGCGGAGATCCTCAAGGCCGCCGAGGCGCTGGCGCGGCTGGATGCAGGGGAGAGCATCGAACCGTTACGGATTCGCGGGGGCACCACTGTCGGTGCTGTGCTGCTCCTCGTGGAACGGCCCCAGGAAGCAGTCCCCTTCATCGACCAGGCCATGGCACGCTGCGAGAGCTACGCCGGACGGCAGGCGACGCCGGACCGTCAGGCCCTGCTGGCGACGTGCCGACTCGTCAAGGCGGAAGCCGCCCTGGCCACCGGCGACTCCCACCAGGCGGAGGCGCTGGCTCAGCGAGCCCTGGACGCTCTGCGGCCCCTCAACACGCTGCGGCCCGTCGGCAACCCGACTGAAGTGGCCACCGCCTTGGGTCTGTTAGGAGCGGCCCGCGTCGACCGGGGCGAGGGCGGTGACGCTTTGAAGCCATTGCACGAGGCCGACTCCCTCCTGGAGCAGACCGGCCCAAGGGGAATCCCCGCCCGGGCCATCCTCGCCCTGAAACTCGCCGAGAGCTATCAGCAGCTCGGCCGGACGGAGCAGGCCCTGAAGGAAGTGAACCGGTCCCGACTCATGTGGGAGAAACTGTTCCCTCCAAAGGACTTCGAGAACGGTCACCCGGCACTGATCCACGCCCTGATCTCGCTTGGGGATAGCTTCAAAAAACTGGGCCGCAACGACCTGGCACTCCAGCGGCACCGCCGGGCCTGGGAACTGAGCCAGGCCTATTACCCCGGGGACCACGAGAACAAGCTGCTTGCTCTGAGCCGTTACGGGCATAGCCTGCGGGTTTCCCGGACGAAACGCGAATCACCCGTGTCCTACCTGGAAAAGTACCAGGAAGCCATCGCGATGGGGGAGCGGCTGTACGGCTCGACGGGGCACCCGAACCTCGCACTGAGCCGGCTCCAACTCGGTATCGCCCTGGGCGATCTCGGCCAGACCAGAGCGGCCTCGGTGCAGTTCAAGGCCGCCAGCGACTACTACCACAAACGCTACCCAGCGGGCCACCCGTTCGCTGCCGTAGTGGCCCTGTGCCAGGGCGTTGTGCACCGCCAGCTCGGAGACCGTGACCGCGCCACGGCACTCTTCGGGGAGGCCCTGGAATTCGACCAACAGACGCTGCGGCAAGCGACAGGAAAGGTCGCGGACACTGAGGCGTTGGCGCTGGGCCGGCAGCGGCAGGTCAGTTATCACTTCTATCTCTCCGCCAGCCGCGACCTGCCCACGGCGGAGCAGGGCCGCGCGTACGTGAGGGCCTGGCATGCCAAGGGGGCCATGACGCGGCTCCTGGCGGAGCGCCGTGCTGTCCGGCGCCTCCTCCTTGGGCAGAAGGAACCGGGTACGATCGACGGCCTCCCCCCCGGCGAGGCGACCGAGTTGAGTCACATGTGGGAAAAACTGCTCGACACCGACGCCCGGCTGGGCCGCCTGTTGCTCGATGTTGACGAGGAGCCCGCCGTCCGGGACGGGGCCATCGCCACGTTGGAGGCGCGCAATGCGGAGTTACAGCGCGAACTTGCCCGTCGGCTTCTCGTGTTCCGCCGCCAGGACGACTCGGAGCGTCTCGGCCCCGAGGACCTGGCCCGCCGCCTCCCACTCGGCTCGGCCTTCGTGGACATCATCCGCTACGAGGATATCCTGGGCGGCGCCGCGGCCGGGCCTCGATATGCCGCGTTCGTCCTCGCGCCGCGGGGGGAGCCGTTTCGCGCCGAACTGGGCCCGGCCGCCCCGATCGACGACGCCGTCGAGCAGTGGCGCGACGCGGTCACCGGATGGGTCCCGGACTTGACGAGCACGCAGCGCAGCCAACGGGAGGGCAGGAGCGTCGCGGAGGGGGTGAAATTGCGTCGGCTCGTGTGGGAGCCAATCGCGGCCCACCTGCCGCCCGGTACGACCTGGCTGTTCCTGGCACCCGACGGCGCCCTGGCGGGCCTTCCCTTCGCCGCCCTTCCCGGGCCGAAGGCTCATACGGCCCTGGTAGACGAGTACATCATCGCCCGCGTACCACACGGCCCATTCCTCCTGGAGAGCCTGGGGCGGCAGGCGCCCCGGCGCGAGAGGCGGGGACCTTTCTTGCGCTGGGTGACGTGCCCGACGACCCACGGTACCCGGCCCTCGAGGCGAGCATAGCGGTGCGCCTCGCGAAGCAAGTGGCCGGAACGCGGCCCACGATCACGCTCCAGCAGCAGAACGCCACCGCCGGGGCACTCTGCCGGGCGCTCCCCCGGGCCCGTGACGCGATCATCGAGACGCACGCCTTCTACCGGAAGGACTTGCGGATCGCGGAAGAAGAGCGCCGGCGGGCCTTCATCCGCGACTGGCCCCTTTCCGGGGGACTGTCGGCGCCGCGCGCCTTCGCCCCGACTGCGAGCTCGCCCCTCCTGTACACGGGCCTCATCCTCGCGCGGGAAGGCCGAGCACCCGGGGAAGGCGTCGAACTCTCGGGCGGCCTGATCGCCGAATTGTCCCTGGAGAGACTGCGCTCGGCTTTCCTCCCCGACTGCGACACCGGAGTGGGGGAATACTTGCCCGCCGAGGGGGTGCAGTCACTCCAGGAGGCCTTCCACCTGGCCGGATGCCCGAATGTCATCGCCAGCCTGTGGCCGGTCCCTGACGCCCCGACCAGCGCCCTCGTGGCTGGCTATTATGACCACCTCTGGGACGAGGGGCGCCCAATCTCGACGCCGGAGGCGCTCTGCCTGGCCCAGCGCGACTTGTATCACAACCCGAGCAAGGCCGGTGCCCGGGCCGACGAGCACGGCCGCTTCCCGGAGCGGAGTCACCCGCTGCTCTGGGCGGGCCTGGTCCACTCCGGCATCGGCCGGTAAACGCCCCGTACCCTTCCCGCCTGGCCGAACCGTTTCGAGAGAGGCTCTCCTCGATGGACTGGATCTCCTGCCCGAATTGCGATTGGATGTTCCCCCCGCCTCCCTACGCCGCGGGCAACCGCATCACATGCCCGCACTGCAAGGGAATCGTTGGGCTCGGTCCGGCGACGGCCCCACCTGCGTCGCGCCCCGCCGCCGCGTCCTCCTCGGCGCGACCGGCGTCCACCTCGCCCGCAACGCCCGCGCCGCGCCCCGGCCGTCGCGCCCGGAGCGATGCCCTCGAAGGCCCAGCCCCCTCGGCCCGCGGCTCCGAACTCCCAGAAGGTCCAATCGACCGTACCCTCATCCTCTACGGCACCAGCCGCGCAGCGCCCGGCTCCACACGCTGTCGGCGGTGTCAGCAAGAGTCCGACGCCCCCGGCGTCACGGCCCACACCTCCGCAGGCGTCCCCATCGTGGGTGGACAGGACTCGGCCTGCCCTGGCGTTCTTCCGAGGGATGCCGCGCCGGCGCGCCCTGCCGTGGATCGTTGGCGGCGGAATCCTGACCGTCCTCATCGTGATGGCTGTCTCCTTCACAAGGGGGCCACGCCCTGGCGGAGCCGAGGCCGAGGCCGACGCCAAGCCGGCGATTGCCACGGTTCTCGACGAGGCGAAGCCGCCCGAGGTGGCGCCATCGCCCGTGGCTACGGTTCTCGACGAGGCGAAGCCGCCCGATGCGGCGCCTCCGCCCGAGGCCACGGAGCCGGACCCAACGATCGCGTGGCGTGATGCTCCCCTCCCCTCGGCTTCCGAAGACCCGGACGCCCCGATCTTGCTGGTGCAACTCCACTCGCTCGAGCGGCTGTTCGCCGACTTGAAAGCCGTCGGCGGAGTGGCCGGGCTGTCGAAACCGATCAATGACCTGCTCGCCCTGCTCGCGGTCAACGGCGGGGCAGGGGGGCTGCCCGGGATCCCTGCGAAGAAAGCCTGGGGCGCCTACGTTAACTTCCCACCAGGGGCGAACGCTCCCGCGATCGTCGGTCTGGTCCCGGTCAGCGACGAGGCGGAGTTTCTCAAACTCCTCGCCTCACTCTCGTGCCCCGCCGATCGGGATGACACGGGCCTTTACATCGTCCGACCCCGCCAGTTGCCCGCACCGGTGCGATTTCGAATCGCAGACGGCTACGCCTATGGGACGTTCGGCGACCCCGCCGTCCTGGACGATGGTCGGCGGATCGCCCCGGCGCGGCTGTTCCCCCCACGGATCTTCGGGGACCTGGTCGTCACCGCCCGCGCCGACCGCGTACCCGCCCCGATCTGGGCTGCGATCCTGGGTCAGATTCGCAGCGCGCCGACCTCATGCGCGGCCAGTTGGCAGGAATGAGCGACGCGCAGCAGGCCTGGTCTCGCAAGGTCGTCGAGTCGGTCTCAACGCTGACGAGGGACGTGTTCGAGGGGAAGGCCGAGTTGACACTGCGGCTGGGCGTCGACCACGCGGACCGGGAGCTCGTCGCCGATTTGCACCTGCGGGGGGCGCCGGGCTCGCCCCTGGCCCGCAACCTGTCGGGCCTCGCGCCGGGGCCTAGCCGGTTCGGCGGCGTGATTGCCGGGAATCCCGCCCTCGCCGTCCTGGCCCATGTGCAGTTGCCGGATGACTACCGCCGGCTGCTGGCTGGACTCGCGCGCGAGGCGACGGATCAGGTCGCTCGCGATGCGGGACCAAACTTCTGGAAGGAGCACGAGCGGTTCTTCAAGCTCCTCGAAGACGCCATTAAGGCCGGCGAGCTGGACGTGGCCACGGCCATTCGCAGCCACGGCTTCGGCAAGCCCGGCGCGATCTTTGGACTCAAGGTCCCCGACGGCGAGGCCCTGGACCAGCTCTTCCGCGATCTGTTCGCCAAGGAAGTGGCACCCGAGGATCGGGCGCGTTTCACGTTCGACTCCGATAACCTAGAGGGCGCCAAGGTCCACCGGTACGAGACGTCCGCCCTGGCCCGGGAAATGCCCCGCTTCGCGCCGCTGCTGGGCGGCGGCCCCAACCTGATCGGATTCAGCAAGCACGCGGTCTGGCTGGCGGGCGGGACCAACGGCCGCGACACACTCCGCGTCGCCCTCAACGACCAGCCGGGGCCCGCTTCGATTCTCCACTTCGAGATGAATACGAAGGCCCTGGCCGAGCTGGTTTCCTCATTTTCCGTCGAGGGCGCGAGGCTGGACGACGTGCTCGCCACCTTGACCGACGAACACCCGGGACGGCTGCGCCTTACCCTTGAGGGCGGTGCCCACCCGCGCCTGCGCGGCACCCTCGACCTGGCGCTGTTCGCTTTGGCTTCCCGCCTCGTGAAGATCCAGGGGCAACTTGAGGTACAGCCGGAGAACCGCTGAGGGCGTGCAGACGGAAGGCGTCCTCGAGGGTCTCCCGCAAGGCGCGCGAGTTCCGGTGGCGCCTCGAGGGGCCTCAAGGTTCCCGGCGTGCCCTCGCCTCTTCCATATCGAGTCCTTCTGCAACGCCCCGTCTGCACGATCGCGACACGTCATCGCTCGCTGCGCGCACCGGCTCGCCAAAGTGGTCGGAGGTGTAACGTTTCAACACGGTTGCAGACCCATTACCAGAACGGTCACCAACCTTGTCAACCGTCACCAAACCTGGTATCTGTGGGATGAGGTAACCGCCGGGATTCACCTGCAAAACCACCGACTTGCGGCGATTCTTGCGCTTGCATGACACTTAAGTGGTATCATCGACCACCAGTGTGCCCCAAATCTCGATATCAAGAGGACATGCAGCTCGAAGAGTGCCTCATCCGATGGAGCGAATCTGCTGCGGACGCGGAGCGACGTCGACCTCGGCTGGGTCGGCAACTCCCGAACGCGCCTGATGGTCGTCCGCATATCAGACATGCCAATCGTGCTCAGTACGAACAAGGATCCCGAGCAGGTATGTCTCTGGGCTAGCGAGGGAGAGAAGGTCAGTCGCCTGCTGGGTCGGGAGCCGCAGTGGTCCTATGTCGAGATCGAGCACCCCACGACCCGGCACATCGATCTCGTACGCCTTGACAGTGCTTGGTTGACATCCATCGGCACGGGAGGCGAAAAACCTATGAGCATGCACACGAGCCGGACCGTTGTGGGGAGCTTCCTGCTTGCTGTGGGCCTGATGGCGGCCGCCTGTGCCAGGAGTGGCCCGGATTCCGATCTGATGAAGCGGGGCAGCATCGAGGTCACGGCGAAACTCGTCGAGATCCCCGACGGGGCGATCTTCGATCGAGAATTGTACAACTATGCGACTGTCCTGAAGTATCAGGTGCTCGAAGTCCACCGCGGGAAGGTCAAGGGCCAGACTATTTACGTCGGCCACTACAATCCGGCCAAGCCCCGATCTGAAGTGGCCGATAAGCGCGTGCCGGACGTCGGCGGCAATCTCAAGTCGTTCCGCCCTGGCCAGGTGCACCGCATGGCATTGGAAGGATCCATGCTTGACAGTTTCAAGGGAGGGATCCTCAACTTGTATTCCGAGGAAGACACCGACCCGATCTACTGGGCCGTCTGGACGGATCTGGTCAGCGATTGACCGGCTGTGCGCGAGAAGCCGTTTCAACGGCCCCCTCCCGGCTACATTGGCCTGGGCGACCATGGTCTTCACCACCTATCTCTTCGTCTTCTACTTCCTACCGCTGGTCCTCGTGTGCTACTACGCCCTGGATGGCTTGAGCCGGCGGGCGAGCGCGTCGGATCGGCAGACCTGCCTGGCGCTCAACGCCCTCCTGGTTCTTGCAAGCTACATCTTCTACGGCTGGTGGGATCCCTGGTACGTCTTCCTGATGCTGGGGATCACCGTCGTGAACTATGTCTGCGGGCGGATCATCGGCCTGCCGGGGATCGGCCGGAGGCCGAGGTCTTGCGTCGTGGCGTTCGCCATCGTTGTGAGCCTGGGCACGCTCGGATTCTTCAAGTATTTCGGGTTCCTCGAGGCCAACCTGAACCAGGTGCTCGCCTGGTTCGGCGCCGGCACGGTGCGAGTGCTCGCGATCACTTTGCCGATCGGGATCTCGTTCTACACGTTCCATGCGCTCAGCTACACCATCGACGTGTATCGCGGCACGGCCCCTCCCGTCCGGTCGTTCATCGATTTCGCCTGCTACATCGCGCTCTTTCCCCAGCTCGTCGCCGGGCCCATCATCCGCTACAACACGGTCGCCGATCAGCTCGTGAGCCGCTCTCACACCAGGGAGAAGCTCGCCTCCGGGGTCACCCTGTTCATCCTCGGCTTCGCCAAGAAGATCTTGCTGGCCAATCCGATGGGCCGGGTTGCGGACGCCGCGTTCGATGCCCAGTCACTTTCCACCCCCGATGCCTGGTTCGGCGTGCTCGCTTACGCGTTCCAGATCTACTTCGATTTCTCCGGTTATTCCGACATGGCCATCGGCCTGGGTCGGATGATCGGCTTCGAGTTCCCGAGGAATTTCGATTCTCCCTACAAGGCCGAGAGCATCACGGACTTCTGGCGGCGCTGGCACATCTCGCTAAGCACGTTCTTGCGCGATTATCTTTACATTCCTCTTGGGGGCAATCGTAAGGGCTCCCGGCGCACCTACGTCAACCTCATCCTGGTCATGCTCCTGGGCGGCCTGTGGCATGGCGCGAACTGGACGTTCGTCACCTGGGGGGCATATCACGGGATCCTGCTCGCCCTCGAGCGGTTCCGGGGCAAACGCAGCGCGTATCAACGATGGCCGCGGCCGGTCCGCGTGGCGGCCACGTTCGTGCTCGTGCTGATCTCATGGGTCCCGTTTCGCTCGGCGAATCTGCACGAGGCCATGAACTACCTGGGGGCCATGATCGGGCAGGGGGGATCCCGCTCCGGGATGCTGCTCTTGCCGGCGCTGCTCTATACTCAAGGGACGCTCCTGATCCTGGCCATCGGGGCGGTGGTCGTCACCTGGCCAATCCAGGCGCACGAGTGGAGTAGGGAGGTCACCTGGCCCAAGGCAATTCTCGTGCATCCGTTGTTCTGCGCCTCGCTGCTGGTGATGTTCTCGCAGTCGTTCAACCCGTTCCTCTACTTCCAGTTCTAGGTTTCCTACCGTGCGGATGGACCGTCGTGCGCACAACATTGTGACCGCTTTTTTCCTCGCCGTGATCATGGCTCCGGGCCTGATACAGGCGGTTTCCGAGCTTCGGTACGGCGAGCGGCCGCAAGCGCTCGACATCTTCCGCCAGCCTCCGACGGCCCGTAACCTGCACTCGTATGAGCACAGCCTCGAGGAGACGAGTCTCGTGGTCAAGCGGCTCCGGCCGTGGACGCAGTACCTCGAGTGGAAGTTGCTCGCCGATGCCGGTGAGAAGGCCGTTGTGGGGCGTCACGGCTGGCTCTTCTATCGACCGAGCGTGCGCGTATGGGATCGAGCGCCAGGCCGGCGCCGCCGGAAGCGAGTCCGCCGATCCTCTTCCCGCGATCCGATCGTTCCGCGATCAGCTCCAGGCGCGGGGGATCCGGCTGCTGGTCGTCCCGGTGCCCAACAAGGAGAGCGTCTATCCCGAAATGCTCGCCAGTCGGGCAGAAGGCGTGGGAGTCGTCGTCAGCGAATCGACGCGTCGTCTGCTCGATCAGTTGGAGCAAGTCGGCATCGAGCACGTCAACCTGTTCGACGTTTTTCGCCGTGCCAGGCAGGAGGAGAGTCCGTCGAATCCGAGGCGGCTCTACCTGGCGCAGGACAGCCACTGGTCGCCGGACGGTGCACGGGTGGCCGCCGTCGCCGTCGCGCGGCGGGTGCTCGATGGAGGCGCCGTCAATCGGGGTGATCGCGCTTACCAAGAGCGGTCGGTCTCTGTCCGGCGCCACGGCGATCTGGTTGAGATGCTGCATGTGCCGCAGATCGAACGCGCGCTCGAACCGGAGAGTCTGGCGTGTCGGCAAGTGTTCCAGTCAGACATCAGAACCCCGTACCGTGACGTGCCGGAGTCCGAGGTCCTGATCCTGGGCGACAGCTTCCTGCGGGTTTATGAGCAGGACGAGCCGGGTGCCGCCGGTTTCATCGCGCATCTCGCGCGGGAGCTTGGTCGACCGCTGACCTCGATCGTCAACGACGGCGGAGCCTCCACGTTGGTCCGGCAATCGCTAGCACGCCGCCCGACGCTCCTGAGGAACAAGAGGCTGGTGATCTGGGAATTCGCCGAGCGCGATATTCGTTATGGGATTCAGGGGTGGCAAATCGTTCCGCTGGATCGGTCAAAGCCGACTCCGAGGTGACCGACGCGATCCACGGAACTTTACCATCGGCTGACCGGACTCAGAGAGGAGATGGGGCGGTTCGACGAGATCCGTGCCTGACACTGGTCGGTGCTTCGTGGCGTCCCCGATGATGCGCCCAGCCTTGCCGCCATCGCGCGGCTCAAGTAACATGAACAACGGCCCTGTATGATCGTCTCGGGAGGATCGATCGAGCGGGAGTCAACGTCGGTCTGGCGCGGGCATTTCTCTTGGCCGACGCTGGTCGTGGTGCTCTTGGACGCCGGCTCCATTGGCTTCAACATCGGGTGGTACCGGCACGACATCCGGCCTGTCGCCGACCCCAACACAATCGGTGCCAGGATGGCTCGCGAGCCGTACGTCCGGGCCGGCTCCGCTTTCCCGGATCACCTTAGGCAAGCGGCGCATGATGGGGAGGCCCGGACGCTGCTCGCGCAGGCTCTCGCCGCGCGTGGTGACGTGTATGGTCGTGACTTGCAACAGAACTCTCAGGCGACGCTGGAGTAGCTTCGCGCAGAAGCGAGTGATGCTTTCCTGATCCCGCTTCCTCCATTTCCATCATCGTGCCCCTTCCTGAGGAGAGTCCTTCTCATCATGAGGTTGTTCACCAGTGGATTGAGGTTTGCTCTGTTGAGCTTTTGCTTCCTGGGATTGGTCGGTTGCGCGGAAGACAATGAGGCGGCCTTCAAGGAGCAAGCGTCCAAGGCGAAGGGAACAATCCCTGGTTCTCGCACCGCCCAGGCCCAAGATCAGGGAGAGTATTACGAGATCACCCCGGGAGTCCGAGGAGCGGGTATGCGTAGCGGACCGATACCGGACCAAGGCAAAGGTTATCCAGGCCAGAAGAAGTAGTCGTTGGCGGTCGCATTTGGAGAAATGTCCAACGGTTGGGTTGGAGCATTCGTCTCTTGGCCATCTTGTATCCTGGCTTGAGTGGATCGGGGAAGTTTAGTCCGAATCTGAGCGGAAAGGCGCCCGGTTTCCATCTCCAAGACCCGACGCCCGAAGGTCCTCCCGCGTCTTCTTTTCGGGAAGCCGTCCACCTCATGGGCAATCGGATTTCTCCTTCGTCTTACTGAGGGTAAAGACCATGACTCGAAGAGACCGTGGTTTTTCCTTGATCGAGTTGCTGGTGGTGATCACCATCATCGCCATTCTCATCGCCTTGCTGCTGCCGGCCGTTCAATCCGCGCGCGATGTAGGTCGGCGGTCGCAATGCACGAACAACCTCAAGCAGATTGGTCTGGCGATGCACGGCTACGTGAATGTGAACATTGCCTTGCCGCCGGTCTCCGTTGACCAGGAATGGACCAGCACGGGTGTGCAGATTCCGCAGTCGCACCAGAACTGGTCGCAGCACGCGCGGTTGCTCCCTTACCTGGACCAGCAGGTCATCTATAACGAGATCAACTGGTGGTTCGGCGCCCGCTGGAGCGACGGCGACAGGATCTACAGGGACTCCAACCCACCCGACGACGCATATGGTGGCAACGACAGCATCCCCCAGATGACGGTCCTCACCATGCAGATCCGAACCTTCCTCTGCCCCGCGGATTTCAATCCCGGCTCCTCCGGCTACTTCTTCGTGGGTGGCGAGAGTAAGCTGGTGGGTGCCAGCAATTATGCGTGTAATATCGGCCTGAATCGGCGGCTCAACGGCTGGCAACTCAATGGTCCCAACTATGTGGCCAGCAACTGGGATAAAACCGTGAGTGAGGTCACGACCCTGGCCACGTTCCACGACGGGGTCAGCATGACGGCGACTTTCAGCGAGTGGATCAAGGGACAGGGAGTGCCAACCGGCCGCGCCAGGAACGATTTGTCGGAAGTGTACAACCTCGGCGAGAACTCAAACTTCTACTCGAACGACTTCCAGTTCGCGCAACTCTGTAACAGGGTGCCGATCACCAGCGCCAACCAGCAGTGGCAATGGAAGGGTGAATGGTGGGGTTATGGTGGCACCATGATCTACTCGCACACTCAGGGGCCCAATCGGACGAGTTGCGTTTACCACGATATCAATCAGGATGGTCGTGCCAGCATCACCATGATTTCGGCCAGCTCCTGGCACCCCGGCGGGGTGAACGTGCTGTTCATGGACGGCTCGGTCCGTTTCGTCAAGAACTCGGTGAACTTTCGGCCATGGTATGCCATCGCGACTCCGAACAATGGCGAATCGGTCAGTTCTGACGCTTTATGAGATCTCACAAAAGCGACTTGTCTTGATTCAGTCGGGCCCGGACATCCAGGTTGAAGTTCGCGAGACACCGATGTAGCCAACCTCAATCAGCATGCTTCTTGCCAGCCAGGAAACCGATGGCACCGGCGACGATTGCGCTGAGTGCGGATATCGCCCAATTCTTTGAATCGGGCGCAGAGCCCGGAACCAAGAGAACGACCAAGGCAGCAAGCATCAGGAGGCCGAGCCCGCTGAGCACCGCCACAATGTCACAAAGTCCTTACGACGCCTGTGATTCGCCTCCGCCTCGGTTTCTCGTCGCTCGATCTGGACCTTGACGTTGTAATCGGGATGATGTGCCAGCTCATCGAGGTCCCGCTTGGCAGGTGCCGCCATGGCGATGGGCACCCTTAAAAGCCGACGAATTGAGTTTCCAGGGCTTCGGCCGTGGAGGCGATGCCAACCGCCTTTCCAGTTCGGCTAGCCTCGGCCGCTTCGATGTAGAGGACAAAAGCCTTGCTGATAACCTCGTCCAAGGATACTCCCGAAGCAAGAGCAAGTTCTTGTAGTTTGACATAAGCAGTCGGAGACATGCTCAGGGAGAGAAACAGATGATTCTCACCGCGCGAGATACTCACCGGTGACGTGATTCCATCCGCCGATCGGAGTATGCCCTTCGAGTCCAGTGCGGTCATAATCGAGCCCTGCTTGCACTCACCACCTGCATGACGAACTTAGGGAAGCCCTCTACTTCTCATAGATTATACCGTATCTGCTTGAGAGTGTTCACCGCAATCCTGCTTCTTGGCCGATTACGGGGTCGAGCCGAGCCAGCAATAACTAACGTCTCTCGGGTACAAGTCCGTCCGCAGCCAATCACGGATTCGCCTTGGTCGTCTTCCCCGTCTGGACGTCCGTCTTGACCTCCTTGGTCTTCTTGACCGTGACCGGTGTGACCTCTTTCTCGGTCGAGATCACCTCT
The DNA here is from genome assembly GCA_963845755.1 of uncultured Planctomycetota bacterium. GTDB lineage: Bacteria > Planctomycetota > Planctomycetia > Isosphaerales > Isosphaeraceae > CAWJTV01. The sequence continues at coordinate 158,867 of CAWJTV010000022.1, read as the reverse complement.
CCAGTCTTCCGGTCGACGACGGTTGTCTGCCGGACCACATCGACATCGCTCTGGGTCTCCACGGTCCGCTCAGAGCTACTTGATCCTTTGATATTGAGGGCGTTCTTCGCGACCTGGGAGGCTGACTGCTGATTCTCGTTGTCCCCGTTGCAACCGGCGACTCCTGCGGCAAGGGTCAGGAAGGCCAGGGCGGCGGCATTCTTCATCAGAGTTCTGGTGGTCATGTGATTCCTCGAATGGCTTGGCCATGAGACATTGTCCGCGACACGAGCCGCGATCGTTTCTGCGCGGCGCAGTCGCAGCCTTTCGTACTGGGAAGTGCATATTCCGCGCGAATCCTGCCCGGACGAATCATCCGTCATGTCGGCGGAATGTCAACGTCTCCACCGGCGTGGCTCTTTGGGGAAAGCCTGTTCAACCCCTATGATGAGAATAGGCGGACCGGTCGAACTCTCGGGTGAATGAGACACCGGCCGTCCCAACCCGAAGGAGGATTGCGATGGCACGTCTGTGGAAGCGTCACCAGCGTCTGTGGTGGTCCCTGGCGCTGGTGATCGGGCTGATGTCTTCGGGGAGGGCCGACGCCCAGATGATGGGATTCGGCATGGGCTACCCGGCCGCAGGCTGGGGGGGCTATGGCTATGGTTATCCTGGTTTCATGGGCTACGGCTACGCGCCCTATGGTTTTGGCGGTTACGGCTACGGGTATGGCTATCCGGGGATGGGCTATGGCTATCCGGGGATGGGCTACGGCTACGGCTACGGCTACGGGTATCCCTATCCTGGGATAGGATTTGCGCCGGGATACGCTGGTTTCTATGGGACGGGTTACGGGAACCCGCTCTTTGGAGTCGGCATGACCCCCCTGGGAGCCCAGAGCTACATGATGGAGACGAGGCTCCTCGGCCGGGTCCCCCGAGTCTCGAACCGCTACTATAGCTCGGCGTACAACCGCCCGCCTGCTTTCCGAGGATGGTGAGACGCGGCAGACCTGGACCCCTTTCAGAATAGCGCGATGGCTCGGCCATGGCCGCCGTGACCGCCGTGGAGCTTCACCGCCGCGAAGAGGAAGTACGCGCCTTGCGGCATTCGGGCGACGTTGGTCAAGTATTCGACGCCCACCATTCCGCGGCTGCCGAGTACCCAGTAGGTCATGAGTGCGCGCCGGGGCTCGACGCCGCCGAGGGTCGGTGCGTCGGTGGCGACGCAACGGATCCCTTTCTTCGCCATATAGACGATCGCCTCGGGACCCGGCGCCGGCCAGCCTTCACTGCGACCGTTGATCGGGTCGTCCACGCAGGCCCTGCCGGCGGGGAGCGGCTTGAAGGTGCGATCGCTCCAACCGCTCCGGAAGATGACGATCTCGCCCGCGTGCAGCTCGCCGTACTGGACCTCGTCGCGACGGATCAAGTCGAGGGTGATCTCCGGCGAGGCCGGCCATGTGGCTTTGTCGGTCGTGCCGAGCAGCGGAGCGACGTCGATCACCCGCGCCGGGCCGCAGGTCTGCGCAATCGGGACCTTGTCGGTCGTCATGTCGCTGATCCCGCGCGGGCCGTATCTCGCCTCGTACTCGGCCAGCCATCGCTTCACGTCGGGGGCGTAGGATGCGTTATCAAAGCCCGCGGAGGGCAGACTATAGGCGGGCGGGACCAGATGCGTGCCGGCCTGGCCATCGAGCATGTGCATCTCGAAGGGCGATCGCGTGTTCGGGTTCATCCCCCATCGGATCGTGGTGAAAAGCTGGCGATGGTAGCCTACGCCGCGGCCGGGCCAGGAGACAGGTAATTCCTCGGCCAGCACGACCGAGAGATCGACGACGTACCGTTTGCGGGCCGAGTCGATCAACCGGCGGGCGAGCGGGTCGCCGACGACCGCGAACGCGCGCAGCTCGCTGTAAATCCCACCCGCGTACTTCGGGCCGAGCATGCAATAGAACGCGCCTGTGGTCGGGAGCTGGCCGAGTCCGGTGGTACTCTCGGCCCAGATCATGCCGTGCTTGAGACCGGCGAAATGGGTCGGCTCGGCGAGGTCAGGGATCGGCCCCATGCTGGTGCTGTCGATGCCCAGAGTCATGAGCTTGCGGCTGGCGAGGTATTCCATGCACTCCGGATCGGGTCCCGGCCAGGCCGGGGTCTTGCCTTCGAGCGGGTCGGCGCCGTAGCGGCGACCCTCCGGCATCGGTCGATAGAACCGGTCGCTGTAGCCGCTGGCGAACAGGACCACATCGCCCGGCCCAAGCGGCCGATTCGCTTTCTCCCAGGCGATGACGCGCTCCTTGCCGATCAAAGGGCTATGGCCCGGCGCCGCCGACTCGACCACTTCGCGGCAGTCGATGACGCACGCCTCGCCGCCGAACTGCCAGGCGGGGACGACGTCCGTGTAGGACCGGCCGAACGAGCCGGCGTTGGCAAGTCCCGAATCGGGCGGCGTGACCGAGTGCGGCGGCACGTCGAGCTGCGTGCCCGTGTTCCCGTCGATGATCACGATGTCGCTGTGATACGGGCTGAGCGAGCCGATGCGCTCCTCGGCATTGAGCTGGAACCGCGGAAACGTCGGCCAGGTGCACGGGTACTCGGCCGACACGAGCAGCGAGAGGTTGACGAACCGCGGAGGATCCTCCGCAAACGCCGACATCGCGAGCCAGCCAACCACCGCGATGCCGAGGAGCCCGTATGTGGCAAGGGTCCCGATCAAAGACCTCGCCCGAACGTGATTCCTGGCCATGGTTTGGGTCCTTTCTGCGTCGAATACCTCAACAGGTGTCCGAGAAGGGCGTGGTCTGGTCGTAAGGTGGGTCGAGCCGCGATTCCTCGCGGCGAGGTCCACCGGATTCGCCGGGGGACACAGTGGGCCTCACGCCGCGTCGCGGGGTTCGATCCTCTCTACGAGGGCACAGATGCTCGACAAAACGGTTCCAGCCTCCGACGAGATTCAGCGTAGCGGCTCGTTTTCCGCCCGCCCTCCCCGGACGACCTCCCGCCGCTCGGCTTCCTCGAAAGGAAGTGGGCTCTCCGACCCACCGAGTTCGAGGTGGCCGGCGTGATCAACCGAGGCGGCCTTGAGATAGACATCCATCTGCTGGCCGACGTAGACGTCCACGGAACGGTCCTCAGGGAGCTCGTAGATGACCTGGAGGACGCGCGTGTCAACCCGTTCCGAGTTATAACCGGTCAGGCTCTGCTTGGGGATCACGTAGGGTTCCACGTAGACGAATTTGAGCGGGAAGCGGACCTGAGGACGTCCCTTGAGCGTCGCAATTGCTTCGGCTCCCCGCGAGAAATACGGGAGGTCGTTCTCATCGATGTCGACCCGGGCGTGGAGCCGGTGGATATCGCCCAGCACGATCATCGGTTCCTTCCAGGCGAAGGCCGCATATTGACCGAGCCGGATGTTGAGCTGGAGGATCTCCCCATCCATCGGGGCGCGGACGATCAGCCGCTCGAGGCTGATCTTGATGGAGTCAACCTGGCTCTGGGCGAGCCGGACGGCGGCCCTGGACACCTCGATATCCTCCTTCCAGGTGCCGGCCAGGACGCGTTCCAGCTCGGCCTTGGCCCTGGCATAGCTCGCCTTGGCGGCGAGAAACGCATAGCGATCCTTGTCGAAATCGCTGGCGGGGATCGCATCCCTCTTGAAGAGCCGCTCGGTGCGGGCCATGGCGGCCTCGGCATCATTCATCCGGGCTTCCGCCTCCTCGGCCGACGCGCGGGCCGGCGGGATATCCTCGGGGCGGGGCGCGGAGGCCAGCTTGTGAAGCTGCGCCCGAGCGGAGACCAGCTCCGCCATCCGCACTTCCAGTTGGGCCTTGAAGTCGCGGTCGTCGGTCCGGAAGAGGGGAGCGCCGGATTTGACCTTCTCCCCCTTCTTGACGAAGACCTCGGTGACCACACCCGGAACGTTCACGCCGATCGGGATGTTCTCCCGACGTGCCTCAACCAGACCGGAGCCGGCGATCATCCTCGTGCGGTCGGGCCGGGTCGGTGGCTCGACGATCGGCCGGGCCGGCGGTGGCACCTGCTGAGCCTGGATGACCGTGTAGACCGAGAAGACCACCCCGGCCACGGCCAGGACCGGCAAGACGTACTTCGTGACCATGACGGATCGATCTCCGAACGGAGAGTGTGAGTGGACCTGGAAATCGGGGCCGGGGCCGGCCGGCTATGCCGCCGCGATGGCTTGTTCCTCGACGGCGACGATCCGGCCGTCGTCCATCCGGCGATCCGATCGCCGAACTGGAAAACCCGGTTGTCGTGCGTCACCACGACGACGGCCCGGTCGGGCCGGACGGCCGCCCGGCAGAGTAGCTGCATCACCGTGAGGCCCGTCTCGTGGTCGAGAGCGGCCGTCGGCTCGTCGCAGACCAGGAGTCGCGGCTCGTGCACCAGGGCCCGCGCGATGGCCACCCGCTGCATCTGGCCGCCCGAGAGCTGGCCCGGGAGACTGCCGAGTTTCTTCCCCATGCCCAGGGAATCCAGGACCTCGCCGGCGCGGCGGACGGCCCGGTCCCGCGACCAGCCGGCGATCACCAGCGGGATCGCTGCGTTCTCGGCGGCGGTCAAGGCCGGCAGCAGGTTGTATTGCTGGAACACAAACCCGATATTCCGGGCTCGGAATCGAGTCCTCACCCGGTCGCTCATCGCCGTGAGCGATTGGCCGAAGACCTCGACATCGCCCGCGTCGCCGTCGAGGATCCCGGCGATGACCGACAGGAGCGTCGTCTTGCCGCAGCCCGAGGGGCCGACGATCAGCGTCATCTGACCGGTGTGCACGTCCCAATCCAGGCCTCTCAGCGCATGGACCCGCTGTTCGCCACTGCCGAAATGCTTGGCGAGCCCGCAAACCCGTACCGCGACCGTCGGGGACGAAACCGAGTCTCTGCTTTGCATCACGTCATCGACTGTCGCCACCGGAGGCGCGGCCTTCATCAGAACACTCCTGGAACGATTACATGCAGAGTGGGTGAAACCCACCGGAGAAACGGCCCGATACCGGTGGGTTTCACCCACTCTACAGGAACCAGACAAGCCTCAAGTATTCACCGAGGACTGCGGAATGGAATCAACGAAAGACGATCGCAGGCTCCAGACGGATCACGCGCTGCACGCTGAGCAGGCTGGACAGGACGCAGATCAAGATGATTGCGCCTGCCGTGATCGGCAAGAGTTGCCAGGGTGTGAAGAAGGCCAGCTCGCTCCCCCGGATGGACCAGCCGAAGAGGGCCGCCAGGCCGACTCCGATCCCGTAGCCCAGCAGGCCGACGACCAGGGCCTGGAGCAGGATCATGGCGACGATCCGGATGTTCGTCATCCCCATGGCCTTCAACGCGCCGAATTGCTTGATGTTCTCGATCGTGAAGTTATAGAAGGTTTGCCCCGCGATCGCCGTGCCGACCAGGAAGCCCAGCAGCGCGGTGATCCCGAAGTTGAACGGGATACCTGTGTACATGAGGTAGTAATTGATCGTCATCCAGGCGAACTGGTGGCTGGTCTTGGCGCCGAGGCCGGTGGTCGATGTGATCCGGCTGGCAACCACGTCGGAGGTGAGTCCGGGCTCGGTCTTCGCCAGGATGTACGAGAGGATCTTTCGCTCCTGGGGAGCGAAGTTCTTGGCCCGCGTATAGGTCGTGTATACCACCGGATTGGTCTGGAAGGTCCGGGTGGCCTCGCAGACGCCGACGATGATCGCGCGGTGATCGTTCATCTCCAACTGACGACGGAGGAACCTCCGGTAGAAATCCTTTCCTACCCGCTTGAGGTCGCCCCAGTTTTCCTCGGGGTAGAGCTTCGGCAGGCGGTCGCTGTTGACGAGGATCGCGTCGGGGATGCGGAGGTCGCGGAGGCTGCCGGCGAGGATCTTGGAAACGGGAGGAGCCCCTACCAACGTCGCGTCATCGAGACCCAGCAGGATGACCTGCTCGATCACCGTCGCCTGGTTGCCCCGGGAGGTCCGCGGGGTGACCTTGACCCGCGCCTGACCCTTGTAGAGGGGAACGGCCCAGCGGATCCCCTCGACGCCGCGGACCCGGTACAGGCTGTTTTCGAGCATCGGCTTGACGTCGTCGATGTACCGCACGCTCGGGTCCATCACCCACAGGTCGGCGCCGGTGATGTCCGTGACCTGTCCACAAGTCCGGAGCATCAGGCCGCAGAAGATGGACCCTTGCTGCGTGATCAAGAGTGCGGAGAACGTCAGCCCCAGCACGATGCCGAGGAACTTGGCCTTGTCGCCAACCAGCATCTTCAGCGCAATCCACCCCATCGCCGGCCCCCTCGCCCGATCAGCGCGCAGACTCCGCGCCCGTCCAGACCGTTTCGCCCTCCGCGTTCAGCGGAGGCACACAACCCAGCGCCGCCAGGCAGAACGATGTGATATGGTCGGTCAGGTAATCCAGGTCCAGTTCCCGGAGCGCCTCGGGCCCGATCAGCCGCTCGGTACATGCCCGAGCCATCTTGTAGTGCAGGCACTGCCCGATCACACTCAGGGACAGCGCATGAACCTTCCGGTCGTCCGCGACCGGACAGAACCTCCGGATGATCTGCGACAAACGCTCGAACTTGGGCCGGATCGCCTCGCGGATCAAGACATCCGACGCCGAGGTCGGATGCAGCAACTCCCGCAACAAGACCCGATGCCGCCAGTTGTCCGGATGACTGATGGCCAGCACCCGGGAGAGGAAATGATAGATGAACTCCCGAAGTTGCTCCGGCGGACTCCCTCCCGCGTTCAGACCTTCATCGTCCGCATCGATGCCGCAACGGTGTGCTTCCAGCACCACCTGCACGTAGAGCTGTTCCTTGTCGCCGAAGTGATAGTTCACCGCCGCGACATTCGCCCCGGCACGCTCGCAGATCGTGCGCACCCGGGCCACCTCGAATCCCTTCTCGGCAAACTCCTCACCCGCCGCCTCGATCAACCGGTCTTTCGTCGTATCTTGGGTTTCCATCGCCTCTAACTGTTCCAAACACCTGTTTCAAACGGATGTTTCAATCAACTGTATTCATTCTCGGCCGTCGGTCAAGTGGGCTTTAGAGGAATCTCGTGGGAGGCGATAATCGTCGGTGAAGGTGGAGGCGGATCGCTCCGGAGGGTACTTCATGCACGCATTAGACTGGCTCCGCGAGCCGAGTCAGCCAACGAGCCGGCCAGTTTACGCCGTCTACGGGACGGACGCGTATTTGATCCGCGAATCGATCAACGGCGTCGTGCGGACGGTCTTTCCCGCGGCGGACGACGATGCGGCGATCAGCCGATTCCCGGGGCCTCAGACCGAGCTGTCGGACGTGCTGGATGAACTCTTCACGCTCCCGTTCTTCAGCAAGAAGCGACTGGTCATCGTCGAGGACGCCGACACGTTCGTCACCAAGCATCGAAAAGACCTGGAATCCTACGTCCAGAAACCCAGTGCGTCGGGAATCCTGCTCCTCCAGGTGAAGCAATGGACCTCGACCACGAACCTGGCCAAACTCGCGGAGAAACTGGGACAGGCCATCGAATGTTCGGCCGTGCGCGACAAGGACACCACGAAGCTCGTCGCGTGGCTGATCGAGTACTCCCAGACTCATTGCAACGCTCATCTCGATAAAGGGGCAGCGAACCTGCTGGTCGAGCTCGCGGGTCTGGAAGTGGGAATCCTCGTGTCCGAAGTGGAAAAGCTGGCCGTCTACGCCGGCTCCTCGAAGAAGATCGAGCGCGGAGACGTTGCCCGGATGGTGGGAGCCGGTCGGGTTGAGACCATCTGGAAGGCACTCGACGCGGCGACCACGGGGCAAGGCAGTGCGACGTTGGAACTGATCGATAACCTGCTGGCGGCCGGCGAGTTTCCGGTGCCATTGCTCGCAGCCATGAGTGCCTCATTGATCAAGGTCTATCATGCTGGGCGGCTTCGTACGACGCGATTGACCCTGGACGAGGCGTGCCGGATCGCGGGCATTCCTCCGTTCGCGATCGAGAAAACCGGGAAGCAGCATGCGCATCTGGGTCCTCGGCGGGTCGATCAGCTACCCGAAACCCTCCTGAAAGCCGACCTCGACATCAAGGGCGGCACGCTCCTGGAGCCCCGAGTCGTCCTGGAACTCCTCCTGGCCCGGCTGTCGCGACCGCGAATTGATTGATGGCACCAAAAATGCTCGATGGTCTCAACGCTTTCGATCCGTTCTATGCTGGTCAGAGAATCCTTGGCCGGGTTGAGCAGGGTGCCAGGCGGATGCCTCACGCATTTTTTTACCGAATGGCCTGCCCACTCGCTTGCATTTTATGGGGGACGAGATAGCATAAACAGCGAATTCTACGGGATTCCCTGGATTATCGAGCGTCGTAATAAGCTTAATTACACACCTTTCCTGAGTGTTACCATGGCTTTAGATGTTCCTGACGCCGGGCCAAGCCTGGCGGAACGGATCGAATCGAAGGTTCGCCAGCTCACCCACGGACGGATTCGCAATCTGGTGGTTCGAGAGATTCAAGGACAGGTTGTCGTCAGCGGGCAGGCGACCTCGAGGCACGCGAAACAGCTCGCCCTCCACGGGGCGCTGGAAATGCTGCCGGCCGACCGATTCGCGGAAAACATTACCATCGGCTGATCGGTCCGGGACCAACTCTCTCTCCTCTCCCGGGTCGGCGCCGGCACGGCACGTGTCATTCTCCGGCCTGTCTCCCAGGCCGATCCCGGCCCGTCGGGTGGTGTCGGCCGGCAAGGCCTCGCCTTCGCCATGGGGCTCCTATCCCCAGTTGAACTTGAGAGCCCGGCGATTTTCGTTCATAGTGTGGATGAGCACCCGACGGCTTTCATCTCGACGTTCTGAGGAACCGGTCGCCGCCCCTTGGGGCAGCCGGACTGGGCGGACTGCGGCCTCGTTACCTGGAAACCACCGGTCTGGAAAGGGCTTCCCCATGACTCGGAGACATTCCCGGTCCAATCGTGCGACGAGGATTCTCTCTCTGGCGTTCATCACATTTCTGGGATGTGCTGGCGCCCAGGCCCAGCAGTCGGCGTGGGATGCGGTCTATCTCGGCGGTGCCAAGATCGGCTATATCCACACGTCAGTCGAGCCGGTCAAGGATCGCGGACGCACCTACAATCGGGTCCGGATCGACATCGAGCAACGCTTGAAGCGGGATCGGGATACGGTCGTGATCAAGTTGATGTATGGCACGATCGAGACGCCCGAGGGTCAGGTCCTGAGGCTCGATACGCGGCACCAGGGCCGGCCAAGGCCTGGACCTGCGCGTTCATGGTGATGTGATCGGTGGCAGGATGAAGCTGATCATCGAGGGGGCCGGCGACCCTCAGAGCCGGGTGATCCCCTGGGGGCCCGAGGTCCGCGGGCCTTACGGTCCCGAGCAGAGCATGGCCCACAAGCCCCTGAAGGAGAATGAAGAGCGTACCCTGAAGATTTTCATGCCGGAGCTGAACAAGGTCTGCGACATCACGCTTCGCGCGCGGGGCATCGAGCCGGTCATCCTGGGAGACGGGAACCAGCGCCCGTTGCTTCGCATCGACCAGTCCACCAGCGTCAACGGCAAGCCGGCATCCGAATATGACGCCCGGATCTACGTCGACACCGATGGCCAGATCCTGAAATCGGAGCAAGATGTCCTGGGCGGCATCGTGGCGTATCGGACGACCGAGGAGGCCGCGAAGGAGCCCGGCGGTGCCGGCCAGTTCGACCTGATCCTGAATAGCGTTATCAAGACCGCCCACAAGATCCCGGATGCGGACAATACCCGGCACGTCACGTATCGAATTACGCTGAAGGATTCCAAGCCGGCCTCGGCCATCCCCAACGATGCACGCCAGACCATCAAGCCGGATGCGGGGAAAGGGACGGATCACCGCGGCGATCAAGGGCGCCTCGGTCATCGGCCATCCTCGAGGTCAAGAGCGCGGGCCTGCTGGAAGGGGTCCCCGCCGCGGACGAGCCCGGCCCGGAATATCATCCGGTCCAACAACCTCGTGACCAGCGATGACGCCCGGGTCCAGCGACTGGCCCAGCAGGTGACGCGCGGCGTAGTCGACCCCTGGGAGAAGGCCACACGGATCAACCAATGGGTCTTCCAGAACGTCAAGAACAAGAACTTCAAGGTCGCCTTCGCCGCCGCCGCCGAAGTCGCCCGGAATCTATCCGGCGACTGCACCGAACACTCGCTGCTAGCCGCGGCCATGTGCCGCGCCGCGGGAATCCCCGCTCGCGTCGTGGTCGGGCTGATCTACGTTGACAAGCTCGAGGGCTTCGGTTATCACATGTGGCATGAAGTTTTCGTCAACCATCGATGGGTTGCCCTGGACGCGACGTGGGACCAGTCGGATGTCGACGCAGTCCACATCAAGCTCTCGGACACCAGCCTCGACGGCGTCGCGCCCTTCGAGGCGTTCCTGCCCCTGGTCCGCGTGATGGGCAAGCTGAGCATCGAGCCGATCGAGTTGCGTTGAGAACGTCTCGCCGGGATTCGTGCAGGGATCAACGTCTGACGTTTCTCTGAAGAAATTCGTCCAGAGGAGCGCGGAGCACCCTTGTCGGTTCGATGGCACCCTCCGTAGACTGCGAAATAGGAGGGGCGTTGCCAGCATTTCACGCCTGGCCCCTCGACAACCAGGAGGGGCCCACGATGAGCCGGCGGCGAGGGGTGGTGCGGTCGTCTATCGGCGCGCTGGCGATCCTGGCCGCCGCGAGTTTCCTTCGCGTGGGGCCAGTATGCCCCGGGGACATCGGCCACGCCGCGGCCGGCCGGGAGCGTCCAGCCTCCGGGCACGCCCATAGCGTACGGACCGCATGCGAACGGCGCGAGCAGGCCGCGGGACGCCCGCGCGGGTGCTCCGGGGCGGCCCGAGTGGATCGTCCAGAATGCGCTGCGGGCCAATCCCTTGACGGCGCCCTATCCGATCGCGGCGGTCTGGCGCGATGGCGTCGTCGTCCTGTTGGGACGGGTGGGGACCAAGCAGGTCCACGATATGGCGGTCCAACTGGCGATTGCCTGCGGCTACCCGTTCCGCGACGATCTGGTCATCGACACGGCCGAGACTTTCCGGGTGGCGATGAGCTCGACGCCCTCGATGACCGGCTACGGGGCCCTGGCTCCGAACCTGTCGGCATCGTATTACGTCTACCCCCAGCCTCTGTTCGGGCGGTTGGATGATCCTTTCTTCGGTATGGAGCCCCCGCTGGTCAATTTCGCTCCCTGGTCGCGTAATCGGTTGCCGCTCCCGATGGCCGGTCCCAACGGCGCCGGCCCGCCGGCCGCGAACCGATCCCCCGCTCCGAACGGTCCCGGGCCATCCGCCTCGTACCCCATGGCGTTTCCCGATGGTGGCGGTACAGGCGGCTCCCGAATGCGGGTACCATGCCCCTATCCGGTGCCCCCGCGGCCGTCGGCCGCCCCGGCCGGCGCCGGGTACCCTCCTGTCGCCCAGGACGGCGCAGGGAATCCGTTCCAACCGCCGCCCGCCAAGGGCGACGTGGAGATCACCGTTAACATGTCCGGTCAGGTCTTCCTCAGGGGCGTGGTCGGCAGCGAGGAAGCCGCTCGCGAGATCGAGCAGACGGCCTGGAGCGTCCCGGGAGTCACCCGGGTCGTGACCCAGTTTCAGGTCAAGCCGCAACGCGTCGCCGTAGCCGGGCAAGACGAGCCTCCCCCCTTGCCCCAGCCGGTCGTGGCACCGGCCGCCGAACCGCTCCAGGTCAAGCCGCGACGGGTCGAGGAGGTCGCACCCGGCGCGGTCCCTCCACCCCCTCCCGCCGAGGTACCAGCCGCCAACGCGCCCGCGAATCCCCCCGCCGACGTCCCGGCTGCCGAGCCCCCGGCGATCAGCGTGACTGCCCTGGATAACCAACGCCTGTCGCGCCGGGTGGTGGACTCCTTGCGGAAGCGCCCCGCCCTGGCTGGCCAGCCCATCAAGGTCCGCTCCACGGGCGACACCGTGATGCTCACCGGCCAGATCCCCTCGGCCTACGAGGACATGATCGCCTATCGAGCGGCCCAGCAGACGCCCGGGGTTCGCGACGTCGTCGATCGCCTCGAGTTTCTGGTCCCGGATGAAAACCATCCGAACCCCTTGATCCAGAAGGGACGCCCCGAGGACATCGAGCCCTACCTGACCGCGCAGATGGCCCGCCACATCGGCGATCTCGCCCACATCGACATCGTGAAGGCTCAGGGCGACCACCTCGAGATCCGCGGGTCTCTCCTCGATGCCGCCGACCGCGACCGGGTCCTCGCCATCCTCCGCTCCATACCGGTGCTGCACGGATTCCGCCTCGAGCCGACGCTCTCGACCGACTGATCGCCTCGAGTCGTTCGGCCCGCTGTCTTCCGAAGTGCCGGAACCTTCCTCACCTGACGTCATGACGTCATGTCTATGAAGCTCCCAACGATCGGCGCACTTTCGATGGCTGCCCGCAAAATAGGCAAATTTTGACGGCAACTGCGGATGCCAACCTTCGAAATTGCCCCTAATTCCTGGGGAAGTTTGATCTTGATCGAATCCGCATGACGCACGTAGGATGTGCACCGCTCGCAGTCTTGCGGCGTGTTTTTTCGACGTGCCATTCCCCGTTTCTCGTCGTCGCGGGGACGGATCAGCAAGTCCCGAATCTAGGGAGAGGGCCGGGAACCGATGATCGCCAACACGGACGGAGGCATCTCTGCGGAGTCCTGGAAGCGGACGGCCGCGCGCCGGCCGTCGCGCCGGAGGATCGCTTCCCCCGACGTCCTGCAATCCGCCCTGGAGCGGACCCGGGACTGGCTGCTCGCGCGGCAGGACCCGGAGGGCTACTGGGTCGCGGAGCTCGAAGGGAGATACCATCCTCGAGTCCGAATATATCTTGCTGATGACGTTTCTGGAACGAGAATCGGATGATGTCTGTATTCGGTGTGCGCGATACATCCGGGACCATCAGCTCCCGGACGGGGGATGGGCGATCTATCCGGGCGGTCCGACCGACGTGAGCGCGTCGGTGAAGGCCTATTTCGCGCTGAAGCTGACGGGTCATTCGCCGGACGAGCCGGCCATGGTGCGGGCACGGCGGGCGATCCTGGAGGCCGGCGGGGCCCAGGAGTGCAACAGCTTCACGCGGTTCTACCTGGCGCTGCTCGGACAGATCGACTACGAGGAATGCCCGTGCGTCCCGCCGGAGCTGGTCCGGATCCCGGCGCGGTGGCGCTTCAGCCTCGAGCGCCATGTCCGCCTGGACGCGGACGATCGTCGTGCCGCTGTCGATCATGTCGTATTTCAAGCCGGTCCGATCGCTGGGCCCGGATCGTGGGATCGCGGAGTTGTTCCACGAGGACGGACGCCGCCCTCCGCGCCGAACGCCCCGGTTGTTTACCTGGACGAACTTCTTCCTGGGGCTCGACCGGGCCCTGAAATGGCTCGACCGGCGCGTGCCCGCGTCGTGGCGGCGGCCGGCGATCGACGCGGCCCACCGCTGGATGATGGAGCATTGCGACGAGACCGACGGCCTGGGCGCGATCTTCCCGCCGATGGTGTATTCGATCATCGCGCTGCGAAGCCTGGGATACGACCTGGATTCGCCGACGGTGACGTGGGCCATGCGGCAGCTCGAGGATCTTCAGATCGCCGAGGACGATCGGGTCCGGGTCCAGCCGTGCCTCTCGCCGGTCTGGGACACGGCGATCGCCACGATCGCGCTGGCCGACGCGGGACTCCCTGCCGGGCATCCGGCGTGGGGGCGCGCCGTGAACTGGCTGCTCGAGAAGGAAATCCGTGGTCCGGGCGACTGGGCGATCCGCGGCCCGCGCGTCGAGCCGACCGGCTGGCACTTCCAGTTTCGCAACAAGTTCTACCCCGACCTCGACGACAGCGCGATGGTGGTCCTCGCGCTGAGGCGATCGCCGATGGCCGATGACCCGGCCGCCCTTGCGGCGGCCCGTCGCGGCGTCGATTGGCTGCTCTCGATGCAGAATCGCGACGGGGGCTGGGCCGCGTACGACGTCGATATCGACAATCAGGTCCTCACGAAGCTCCCCTTCGCCGACCACAACGCGATGCTCGACCCGAGCTGCGCCGATATCACCGCCCGCGTGCTGGAGTTGCTGGGCACCATGGGCTATCGCGACGACCATCCGGCCATTCGCCGAGCCCTGGACTACCTTTGGAGCACTCAGGAGCCGGAAGGCTGCTGGTATGGCCGCTGGGGGGTCAATTACATCTACGGCACCTGGCAGGTGTTGCAGGGGCTGGCCGCCATGGAGTTCCCCATGGACCATCCGAGGATCCTCGGGGCCGTGGCCTGGCTCGAGTCGACCCAGCAGCCCTCGGGCGCGTGGGGAGAGACCTGCCAGAGCTACGACGACCCCGCACTGAAAGGGACGGGCGAGCCCACACCGTCGCAGACCGCCTGGGCGACGCTCGGGCTCGTCGCCGCAGGCCGCGCCCGAAGTGCGGCCGTACGCCGCGGGATCGATTACCTCCTGGAGGTCCAGCAGCCCGACGGTTCCTGGGACGAAGCCCCGTTCACCGGCACCGGATTCCCTCGGGTGTTCTATCTCCGCTACCATTACTATCGCGTGTATTTCCCCCTCATGGCGCTCGCGCGATACCAGGCGGCCATCGAGCGCGAACGGTCCCAAACCTCGCCGGCGCTGGCGACCCGAATCCCGGCCCAACCTTTATCGTATCTGTAGGGTGCTCTGTGAGCACCGATCCTGACGGAAGCCTGTGTTGCCGAATCCGGTGCTCACCGAGCACCCTGCGAGACCGGCCAGCAAGGAGGTCGAGCTTCATGCTTTTCCCGCTGCCGATGACGACTCGGATCGCCGGCTACGTCGCCCGCAAGCGGCTGGCTCGCGCCGAGAAGTTCCCGATGGTCCTGATGCTGGAGCCGCTGCACGCCTGCAACTTGACGTGTACCGGCTGCGGCCGGATCCGGGAATATGAATCGACGATCAAACAGAAGCTCACCATTGATGAATGCCTCGCTTCGGTGGACGAATGCGGCGCACCGGTCGTCTCGATCTGCGGGGGCGAGCCGACGATCTATCCGGGTATCGGCGAGCTGGTCGCGAGGATCCAGGAGCGAAAGAAGGTCGTCATCCTGTGCACCCACGGGATGTTCCTCCGCAAGAAGCTCGAGCAATTCCGGCCGAGCCGCACCTTCTTCTTCAACGTTCACCTGGACGGGATGAAGCAGAACCACGACCTGGCGGTCGAGCGGGAAGGCGTCTTCGACGCCGCCATCGACGGCATCAAGGCGGCCAAGGAAGGGGGTTTCCTCGTCTGCACCAACACCACGGTGTACAAGGAGACCGACATGGCGGAGATCGACTCGCTCTTCGCCTTCCTGACGACGCTCGGGGTCGACGGCTTCATCATCTCGCCCGCCTACAGCTACGCGGCAGTCAATTCGAAAGAGATCTTCATGACCCGCGAGGACATCCGGGCCAAATTCCGCGCCGCCGAGGCCATGTTCCGCAAGTACCGCTTCCACTCCTCGCCGATGTACCAGGAGTTCCTCCAGGGGAAGCGCGAGATGCAGTGCACAGCCTGGGCCAGCCCGACCCGGAACATCAAGGGCTGGAAGGGCCCCTGCTACCTGATCACGGACACGCACCACGAGAGCTTCTCGGACCTCTTGAACAAGACCGCCTGGGAGGATTATGGTTACGGGAAGGACCCCAGGTGTGAGAACTGCATGGTGCACGTCGGCTACGAGACGGGGGCCGCCGTGGGCGTCAACCGCCGCCTGGGCGACACATTGAAGATGATCCAGTGGCAACTGGGATAACATGAGCCCAGGCTCGACCGACGGAGTCCATTCGGAGAAGCGGGGCGCGCGGATCGTGGCGCCGGCGCCGGTCGCGGCCGATGTCGGGATCGTCGCGGCCTTGCCCCTGGAAGTCGGCGACGTGATCGACAATCTCCGGCGCGTCCGGAAGTACCAGGCCGCGTCGTTGTCGGTGGTCGAGGGGGAACATCAAGGGAAGATCGTTGCGGTCGCGATCGGTGGCGCGGGGCGTCTCGCGGCCCGGCGGGCGACCGAGCTGCTCGTCGACGGCCACCGACCCTCCTGGATCATCTCTGCGGGTTTCGCCGGCGCTGAATCCCACGCTGGCCCGCAATGATCTGGTCCTACCCGTTGAAGTGATCGACCCGGAAGGCCGGCGATTCGCCATTGCCGGGCCGGCGTCGCTCGCCGACGGGTTTCCTCACCATCAAGGGCGGTTGCTGACCGTCGACCGGATCATCCTCGATGCGGCCGAGAAGCGGCAACTCCACGACTCCTTCCAGGCCGACCTGGTCGACATGGAATCCTCGGCCGTTGCCGGCGTCTGTGTCGAAAGAAACGTCCGCTTCCTCTCGGTGCGCGCGATCAGCGACGACGCCCGGAGCGACTTACCGCGCGAGGTCGCCGCGCTCTTGACCCGATCGGGGACCTACCGCGTTGGCGCGGCGATCCGAGCCATCTGGAATCGCCCCTCCAGCCTCAAGGACTTCTGGACGCTCCACGAGCGGGCGCTCGAGGCCGCCGACCGGCTGGCCAAGCTCGTCATGCGATGCCTCGAGGAACTTCCCCGCTGAAGGACCCCGGCTCGGGGCCTTCAGCCCCTGGGGAAGCGGCTGTCGATCCCGGCGCCCCGGTAACGATTATTCCGCCGGAACGTCGGTGGACGCCTGGGTTACGTCGCGCTCGGTGTCGACCGGGTGCCAGCTCACCACGAAGGAGGTCGTGTGTGATTCCGGCGCACCGGATTCGGCCGGCTTGTCCCCCTGGGGATGGATATGGTGCTGGCGGACGACGTCCCAGAGGCTGGGCGGACCGTCCGGATCGCCCGACTCCGCGGCGTTGATCACCATCTCCACGACGGCCGCCTCTCCCGCTTCCACGGCCACCGCGATCCGAGGAGTGCCCTGGTGGTGCACCTCGATCCGGCCCTCATCGAACCCCGCTTGAATCAGCCAGCGATGTGCGCGATCGAGCGTTTCGGGATGGGCAAACTCATGAGTGATGTAACGCACGGCCAATTTCCCTTTCGTATTGAATCATCGTGCGGGACCACCCGCGCCGAATGTGGCGGAGATAAGAGCCCGGCTCGGGCGCGTGGAAGCGCGGAAGTTGATCCGTCGCAATCGCCTCGCGCGTCCTCCTGATCAAGGCGCCTTGGGTTTGGCCGCCTCGGGGGACGTACCGGCTCCGCCACCTCCGGCCGGCGTGACCGATTGCCGGACCGGCTGGCCGGAAACCGTGGCCCGCTGCGCTTTCGGCGAGGCCACGGTCTTGGTCAACACGCTGTCCACGCCCATCGTCGCAAGCCCCGTGACCAGGAGCATTGTGGCGATCCCCACTCCCAAGGCATGCCAGGGATGGAACTGGAAGATCAGCGTGAACACGCCGAACCACACCAGTCCCTGGAGGACGGTCCACCCGATATTCGCGGTGAACATCGAATCGTACGAGGCCGGGGTGCCCATCCAACGCAGCCAGGTCAGAAGGATGGCGATCAGCAACGAGCCGCCGGTCACCTTCAGGCCGGCATGCCGCGTGACCTCGTCGTAAAGCTGATCGTGGCCGACCTCGACCACGATGAAGCAGACGACGAACAGGACGAGCCAGTAAATCAGGAGCGGCCAGATCAGTGTCGACATCGCCGAGCAACCAGGAACAAGACGATACGGACTCGAAGCGGGAGATCCCCAACGGCTCTATTCGGTATCCTACCCGACGCGAGCCCACGCGGCCACCAGCGCCTGGCGGTTTTCCCGCGATCTGTTATGATGTCCCAACTTGAGCCCTGCCTGCCTCGCGATCCAGCTTCCGGGAAGCGATCGATGATCCGCATCAGTGCCTTCGCCGACGAGATCTCACAGGATCCTCACGAGCAGCTCGATGTCCTGGCCCGACAGGGGATCCAGTTCATCGAGTTCCGCGCCATCCATGGCACCAACGTCCTGGACCTCTCCGATTCCCAGCATGCCGCATTTCGCGAGTTGCTCTTCGCGCGCGGGTTCGGTCTCAGCGCGATCGGCTCGCCGATCGGCAAGATCCGGATCACCGAGCCCTTCGACGAGCACCTCCAGCGCTTCGAGCGGGCGATGGAACTGGCGGAGCTCTACCAGGCGCCCGGATTCGCGTCTTCAGCTTCTACATCCCCCCCGGAGACGATCCGGCCGCGCATCGCGAGGCCGTCGTCGGCCGGATGACCGAGCTGTCCTCGCGCGCGGCCGGCCGCGGCATCACCCTGTTCCTCGAGAACGAAAAGGGGATCTACGGCGACACGGCGGACCGCGTCGCCGACGTCCTCGAGACCGTGAACTCTCCGGCGCTCCAGCATGCGTTCGACCCGGCGAATTACGTGGAGGTTGGCCAGCCGGTGGAGGAGGCTTGGGACCGGCTGCGATCCTTCGTCAAACACTTCCACGTCAAGGACTACGACCCGAAGCGGGAACGCAACGTGCCCGCCGGGGCCGGCGACGGCCAGATCCCTCGCCTGCTCCAGGACGCCGTGAACCGCGGTTACGAGGGGTTCTGCGTCCTCGAGCCGCACCTCGTCATCGCCGAGCTGTCGCACGGCTTCACCGGCCCCGAACGCTTCGCCGACGCCGTGGCCGCCCTCAAGGGACTCCTTGATGAGCGGAAGATTGCCTACGAGTGAGCTTCGCATCCTGTCCACATTCCTGGGAGATGACTTCGATGAACGACGCGCAATTGAATCGTCGGATGTTCCTGGAGGGAGCGATCGCCGGTGGGGCCCTCTTGAGCCTCGGCACTCGTAGCGTCCTGTCCGCCGAGCAGACCGGCAAGCCCGAGGCCGGGAAGATCGGCGACTTCAAGATCTCGCTGGCCGAATGGTCGCTCCACAAGGCCCTGTTCGCCCACAAGCTGAACAACCTCGACTTTCCCAAGATCGCCCGCGAGGAATACGGCATCGAGGGGGTTGAATTCGTCAACCAGTTCTTCAAGGACAAGGCCCATGACTCGGAATACCTCAAGGACCTGAAGAAGCGGGCCAATGATGTCGGCGTCACGTGCGTCCTGATCATGATCGATGGCGAGGGGGACCTGAGTGCGACCGATCAGGCGAAGCGAGATCAAGCCGTGGATAACCACAAGAAGTGGGTCGACGCGGCTGCGGCTCTTGGCTGCCACGCGATCCGGGTCAACACGGGCAATCACTACAGCCCGACTGATGTCGGCGGCGTGGCCGAGGCCTGCGGCAAGCTGACGGAGTACGGCGAGCAGCACCGCATCGAGATCATCTGCGAGAACCACGGCGGTCCGTCGAGCAACCCGGACGCCTTGCTGGCCCTCATCAAGGCCGTGAACAAGCCGACTTTCGGCACGTTGCCCGACTTCGGCAACTTCCCGCAGTCCGGGGGCAAGTACTCGATCGATATCTACGACGCCATCGCCCGGATGATGCCCTCTGCCAAGGGCGTCTCGGCCAAAAGCTACGACTTCGACGATTCCGGGAAAGAGACCAAGCTCGACTTCGCCCGGATCATGAAGATCGTCACCGATGCCGGCTATCACGGCTTCGTGGGGATCGAGTACGAAGGCGGCCGGCTCAGCGAGCCCGACGGGATCCGTGCCACCAAGAAGCTGCTGGACTCGCTGCGGGGCAGCACGTATCAGCCGATTGCGTGATGGAGCCTCGATCGATTCCGCGGTGCCGGCCCGGCGGTCACTTGACGAGGGTTAACCGCCATTCCTCACCACAGAGATCGCAAAGTGGCCGGGAGAATGATCGAACAGATTCACCAGGGAAGCGCAGGAATATTACCTGGTTGACGCGATCGCCGCTCATCGGTCCGGCCTGCCGGCTCCGCACTGACTGGGACAAGGTGGGGACTGAACCGTTACAAGAAATCAAGGCGCAGTGGAGTGGACTCGGGTCGTTGCTGAAGGCGAGGGCCCCGGATCGTTTCCACGCCGCGAGATCATCAGCGTGAGGGCAAAGAACGTCAGCAGGGCATAGAATTGGTACGAGAGGATTCCCAGAGAGTCGACCGGCGTGGCCATTCGCCCGTTGAGGCCGAAGGCCGTCCAGGTCACGGGATACCCCAGCCAGAACGCGGCCACGATCGTCAAGAACAGCGTTCGCGCGAACCGTGAGGCGGGCAGATTCACCCAGATAATCGCCAGCGGAGCGAGCATGAGCAGCAGGTAATGCTCCCAGCAGATCGGCGAGACCAACAGCATCGCCGTGACCGCCAAGGCGAACGTGAGATCTTTTTGCAGACCATGGGAGGCTCTGAGATCTTCACCTCGCCCCTCGGGGAGAGGTCGGCCGAAGGCCGGGTGAGGGGGTACTCTGGATTCACGCGCCGAGAGCCTCTTCTCGTCGCGGCGCACCGCCCAGGCCAGAATGCCGACAATCACGGCCGAAGAGACCAGCGACAGGACCCTGGCCAAGATCGGGCTGTAAATCAGCGGCTCGGAGAGCGACCGGTCCCGACCGTGCTCGGGCGCGGGATCGAACAACCGACTCCAGAACCCCCAGAGCGAGTTGTTGTTCCAGCCGACCCGGAACCACTGGATCTCAGGCAGGACGGTGAGGAAGTAGCTCCGATATGCCTCGACTCCGAGGATCGCGGCCGTCAGCGCCGTCAGGCCCGCGATGGTCAGCAGGCCCGAAACAACGACCTTCCAGCGACCCGGCAGCGCGTAATAGATGAAGAGGAAGCCCGCGAACAGCTTGATGCAGGTCGCTGCGCCGAGAAGCATTCCAGCCAGCCGCGGCCACCCCGACCTTTCCGCCGCCCACGCGCCGGTGATCAGCAGCAGGAGAATGAGGGTGAGCTGCCCCAGCCGGCATTGCTCCCACGGGGGAAAGCAGAGAAGGAGGAGGGCCAGGAGAGGGGCAAACGACCAGGCCGAAAAGGGAATCTTGAGCTGTCGTTGTACGATCCAGAGGCTGGCCGCAAGGGCTGCGAGGGAAACAAGGTTCCAAGTCAGGAAGGCATGGCCGAAGTCGAGCCTGGCCAGAGGGAGGGCGAGCAGGATCGAGGTCGGTGGGTGGGCGTTGACGACGACATGCGATCGTCGATCGTTGAGCTGGTCGCCGAGATACGCGCCGCACGCTCTCGTGATGATCGCCATAGATCGGCAATCCTTCGAGCGCATTGCGAGCCGAGGCGTATTCCTGAAAGAAGTCCGGGAGTAGCTCTTGCGGCGATTTCGCCTCGAGGTTCTCGACGAACGCCGGCCCGCGCAACAGAAGAACCCAGCCGGCGATGGTTAGCCAGATCCATCGACGTTCGTTGGGCCATGCGCCGAACGGATCCCAGGGCATGGTTCGTCCTCCGTTTCTTGGAATTCGTCCGCCGGCCCATTTTTTTCCAGGGTGGCAAAAGTTACTGGAAGCGGCCCCGAACGAGCTCATTTGGGCCTGCCCCAGTTTCCCATATTGCCCAGACCTACGGGGAATCGGGGTCCGGTGGGCAGCTCCAGCAACTTTTGCCACCCTAGTTTTTTGGAAAGAAGGGCCTTGACAGCCCGCCCCGACGCCTATACGATCCAGGGTCATTCAGGTTCCCTCCGCCCCCAACGAGGGTTCCCATGATGAGTGCATCAAGCGAAAGGTCTTTCTCTAATCGCGTGCTCGTCTGGGCCACATTCCCGCCAGCCCTCATGCTCACCGTGTCGGCCCTCTCGCTCCTCGGCTCACCAAGAGCGAAGCATACCCCCCCCCCCCCCATTCGAAGTTAGCAAGCACGACGGGTCAGCATTTTCCGCTCGAGATCAGCCCTGATCCGATCTCGCTCGGGACCTTGGACCCGGGTCGGTCTGCGATTGCGAAACTCACCCTGCGGAACTCAGGCTCGCATCCCGTGATGGTGGCGAGGGTCGAGACGAGTTGTCCCTGCCTAAGTGTGGCGGAGCAGTCAACTAACATCGGACCGGGACAGGCCGCCGATCTGACCGTGAAATTCGACCCCACGGACGATCCCGATTTCCGAGGTGGCCTGTCAATCGACGTGATTGGTCGCGACCCACCCGGAGGAATCGTTTTTCGGACGCGCCCCAGATAGAGGTGCGAGTCCAACCCGGGGAGCCTGCCGATAGATTACCCGCTGACCCTGTCCCCGATCTAGAGCGAGGTGCACCGTGATCGCTACAGAATCGACCGCGACCAGGAAAAGGCCCCTGTCGTGGATGGCTCTGACCGTGATCATCACCAATATCGGCCTCCTTGCCATCGCGGCCATCGCCTTGTACTTTTTCGGGTCCTTTGGATCCGCCGTGGCTTATCTCGGTGGGGATCGACTCATCGCGGACGCTTATACCCGGTCGGTCGGCGTCGTAAGTGTGGGCGATCAGCATGCGGTCTTCTTCAAGCTTACCAATATGTCAAATCAAGCAGTTGAGATCGTCGGTGCGAAGTCATCCTGCACGTGCCTCGTGTTGGACCAGCTCCCCGTAGTCCTTCCCCCCCGTGGGGTCTTCCGGCTTCGAATAGGCCTCCGCCCGAAGCCTCGGCCGGGCCAGATTGCCGAGCGCGTTAGCCTGATTACCGATCGAGAAGGCCAACAACGGTTGGACCTCAAGATCAGCGGACGCGTAGTCGAGCGCACTGGGCCTTCAACAGCCAAGCCAGCGGTTCCGGAGTAGGGTAGACTATGGTACGACTCGTGCGCTTCGGAATAGTCTGCTCCTGGGTGATTTCAGTCGCCCTCTTTGCCCTTGCTTGCTTGGCGTGGAGCGGGGGAGAGCGTCGTACGTCCACGACCCTGGGGGACTTGCTGCAGATCGACCCCCCGCAGAGATCGCTGGGTGATATTAAGGCCGACTCGGTCACCCCAGTCTCGTACAACTTATCGAACAGGTCGTCCCGCCCCATCCGCGTTCTGGGGGCCGAGCGGTTTTGTACGAAATGGGGCTGCATCCGGCCCGCGGGCCTTCCAGTCACCGTTCCACCCCACTCGAGTCGTGAGGTTCAGCTTATGCTGAAGGCGGCCCGGGCCGGTGATCATGAGTTCAGTACCGTTCTCAACTTGTACTTGGATTGTCCCGGCGAACCAACGGTGTCGGTACGAATCCAAGGCCGCGTCTTTGAAGGCAGGGGGCAGCATTGACCATGGCGAGTGGGCCCCCTCCTACTCGCCCATCCCGGAAGGAGGCCGGCCTTAGTGCGATCTTTGGAGCCCGGAACCGTCTCAGTGGTGGTTAGGTTTTCGTCCCGATCGTCGTGCGTGCGGCTTCGGGCGAGGCGTATCTTTGGCGGTTGTACTCGAACTTCGCAGGAGGTACTGAACATGTCTCGCGTGCTTTCCATCGCCTCGAGCTTCTTCGCAGCGTCCTTCATCGTCTTGATGCTCTTGGGCCTGCTCTCCTGGGGCAGCACGGCTGCCTTGGCCGACGAACCTCTTACCGCAAATTATTGCGGTACCACGGAGTACTGTGAAGATTGTGAAGGGGAGCCCTGTGGGTGGTGTAACTGCAACGACGTGTGCTGCTGTAACTGTGATGCCAGTTGTTTGTGTCACGATACGGGTTATACTGGTTATGTTTGTGAAGAGGACTGTGACTGAACCGCGCCCAGGGCGCTGACGGCGGACCGAGATTCTCGAACGGAGGCGGAAATTCGTCTCAGAGCCGAATGGCACTCGGATTTCTATAACCCATTGTACACAAATCGGTTATGTCGTCGATAGCCGTTTTCATTCATGGTCCTCGCGTTGGACCATGCTGTGAATCCTCGGGATTTGTGGGGACCGGTCCCGAGGGCGACTCCGAGCAAAAGCGGTGACAATCGGCGAAAGCCGTTACTCTGTAATGCTTTGCAAAAATCCGAGTGCCATTCGTCTCAGAGCCTGTTGAGAAAGCCGGCCCGGTACTTGCGGTGATGACCGGGCATGGACACACGACAACCCTAATCACAGCGACCTGACCGACGAGCACTGGGCCCAGGTTGAGCGATTCATCCCGGCCCCCAGACCGGGCAGCCGCCTCGCCAGGTACCAGCGGCGTGAGATCGTCAACGCCTTGCTGTACATCAACCGCACGGGCTGCCAGTGGCGCGCCTTGCCGCACGACTTCCCGCCCTGGGACAGCGTGTGCTGGTACTTCCGCACCTGGAAGGAGGACAGCACACTCGACCGGCTGCACGACGAACTGCGGGGCGACCTGCGGCAGGCCTAGGGCCGCCCCCGGCAACCGTCGGCGGCGATCATCGACAGCCAGTCGGTCGAGACGACCGAAAAGAGGGGCCGAGGGGCTACGACAGCGGTAAGGGGGTCACGGGCCGCAAGCGGCACCTGCTCGTCGATACGCTCGGGCTGATCCTCGTGGTGGTCGTGCATTGCGGCCGACATCCAGGACTATCACCGGCTGAAGCTGGTCTTCGAGGCGATCCGGGGGGCGTTTAAGTCGGCTGAGGCTAGTGCGGGCCGATGGTATGTACCGGCGGATGGCTGACTGGGTGGTCCGCTTTCGGCCGGCTCGGCCGATCCTGCTGGAGGTCGTCAAGCGGACGCAGCCGGGGTTCAAGGTCATCAAGCGGCGCTGGGTGGTGGAGCGGACGATCGCTTGGCTCGGTCGGTGTCGCCGACTGAGCAAGGACTACGAGGCTACGACCGACAGCGGCGAGGCGTGGGTCAAGCTGGCGATGATCCATCTGATGGCCCGCCGTCTGGTGAAGAAATCATAACTTTCTCAGCACGTTCTCTGTCCCTGCATGCTTGGAGCCTGTGCCAGCCACTCAATAATCCCGGGTCACCACCCTTCGGTCAATTGGGTTAGGGCCCGTATCCGGATGGGAAGCGAGCGGCCGCCAAACCTGTCCCCGTTCCCGGCAGTAGACAGTGTATCGCTCGGCGCGC
Source organism: uncultured Planctomycetota bacterium (assembly GCA_963845755.1). Lineage (GTDB taxonomy): Bacteria > Planctomycetota > Planctomycetia > Isosphaerales > Isosphaeraceae > CAWJTV01. Next base: position 134,092 of record CAWJTV010000022.1, on the reverse strand, counting down.
CTTGATTGGATGTCTTTCTTCGGTCTTTGGGTTTGTTTCCTGTCACGGTGGCCTACGCCAGCGCCCTACCCTATCGGCCGATAGCAATTCAGGCGCTAAGGGGGAACTATGAGAGTCCGACGTGCGATGATCGGCGCCTCGATTTCCGGCTTTCTTTTCCTTTGGTCAACCCTGGCATGTGCGCGAGACGACGAAGCCGTTCTCAGGTCGAGGATCCTGAAAGAGTTTCCCGATGCCCTCAAGGCTCTCGAGGAACATTTCTCCAGGGCCGTAGGGTCCGTCAACTACTCTCTTAAACACCAAATCGGAAAACCGCGTCAACAGGAGATGGTGGGTAAGTTCACATTTGCGACAAGGAGACCTTATTGGGCGAGGGTAACGTCGAGCCGAACGAGACCGGCAGGCCAGGACATGGTATACTGTTTTAACAAGGATTATTCCTTTGCTCTGGTAAAGAAGGATGGTGATGCACAATATGTCATTAGGTCGTTCGATAAGAATGTAAACGGAGAACCTCCACAGCAATCGACGGTTCAAGTTGATGGTTGGCTTTACGAGTATCTCGATGCGCCATTCTCGCTCTCCGCGTTCTATCAGCCATTGAGCCGCATCATTTCCAGCGACCGCTTCTCCATTCAGCGCATTTCCGAAGTCCGCCAGGACGGCGAGAATTGCTTGAAATTGGAGGTCCGCCTCAAGGAGGGGATCTGGAAGATCGCGAAGGGGAGACCGAGCCCGGAGTATGATGGCTGGATCTTGGTCGCGCCTGAAAAGAAGTGGGTTCTCCGGGAATACGAACTTGGCTACAGCAAGGCGGCCATACGAGGGCAGGTGGAGTACGGGGATATTCAGGATGGCTTTCCAGTACCCAAACGTGTCGTCGTCGAGTTGATGGATCGGCGTTCAAGGGCACCGGTATATGTACATGATTTTACTTTCGAGGATCTGCGACTCGTGGACCCGCCGGATCGCGAGTTCACGTTGGCGGCTTTCGGACTACCAGAGCTGGGACAGCCGGGGCCGTCCCGGTCTCGGTTCGCGAACCGTACCGTTGTCTTGTTGCTCGGGGCGGCCGTCGCGTCGCTGCTCGTCGCGATTGTTCTCAAGTATTATGCCGGGACCCTTCGCCGGAGGCCACCCGAATCGGTCCCGGGTGCGGCAGAACGCCGCCCTGAAGGGACTCGAGAGAATTAGCCCGGGATAACGCACAGCGACCAATGGAGTGCCTGAAGGCTCGATTCGGCACCTCCGGCGTCTCGCATGCATCATCGGAGCCGATCTCGCTGCTTGTAAGGCGAGTCAGGGCAATTCAGTCGGCATCAAGAACCGAGCTGAGGCTTTCAGCCAATAGCGGGAGCGGACGGGACAGTAGTGCTCCGATGCCGACTTGCTGTGCGCCTACGCCGGTCGTTCGGTGACGTCACTCGGGCCGATTTTTTCGCTCGGCTCCCGTCTTGCCCTCATGGGGTGGCAGATGCGACACTATCGCTTGGGAGACTTAGCCGTTGGTTTCACCCTCATCGAGCTCCTCGTCTCAATCTCGATCATCTCGCTTCTGATCGCACTCTTCCTTCCCGCCGTCCAGTCCGCCCGGGAATCGGCCCGCCGCGCGCAGTGCTCGAACAACCTCAAGCAGTTCGGACTGGCCCTGCAGAATTACCACGACGCCTTCGGCTCGCTACCGCCGGGCCGGATGAAGTCATACGATCCTCGCTATGCCGGCGCGAGGCCGCCCTGCACGTCAACGATAGTCGACAAGAGCCTGGAGGTTTTCGCGCTGGGATTCATGGAGCAGGCGACGCTCTACAACGCGATCAACCAGGATCTGGCGATCATCGGCGGTGAGAACAGCACGATCCACGCGATCGCCATCGCGGCCTTCGCCTGTCCCAGCGACCCTACGGCGGGCTCGCCGCGAGCCTCAATCCCGGCGCCCTGACCAGGTACGGCGTGCCCGACGCGGCGTTCATGGTCTTCACGAGCTATGCCGGCATGATCGGCTCGCTGCCGGTGCTGGCTCAGCCCCTGCCGAGCAATAATTGCGTCGTGCCGGGTCCGTTGATTGCGCAGTGCAATGGGGTCTTCAACGACGTGTCGCCTATCCGCCTGGCTTCGGTGACCGACGGGCTGAGCAACACGATCTTCATGGCCGAGAAGGCGACGACGATCCTCCAGGAATTGAATGCGCTCAACCCGCGATATGCGGCCCAGCACGGCTGGTACATCACCGGCAACTGGGGCGACACGCTGATCACGACGCTTTACCCGCCCAATGCCTGCGACAAGGTCGCCGGCGCCTCGATGATGGCCTGGACGAATTCGGCCTCCAGCATGCATCCAGGTGGGCTCAACGTGCTGATGGGCGACGGCTCGGTGCGGTTCATCAAGGACTCGATTCAGACCTGGCCATTCAACACGATCTCGGGCAACCCGGCCGGGGCTTCACAGAACGGTCAGGGGGCCTGGGTGAACCTGCCGCCGTCGGGCGTCTGGCAGGCGCTGTCAACCCGCAACGGCGGCGAGGTCGTCGGCAGCGATGCGTATTAGGTGCTCGGCAGAGGCGAATGAAACCAGGCGATCGGCTTGCGACAGGCTTGATATGACCCCGGCAAGAGGGATCCGCATTGAGGTCGGGCTCTCCTGTCGCTTAACACAACCCCCCTGTGTCCCCCTTCGTAAGGGGGGAACGATTCGAAGTCGTCTCCTCGGCATGGCTTACGGCTCATTCAGGGGCATTGGGCTGAATCGCCTCCATGTTTCTCGGAAAAGAGAGGTGAGCGCCGAATCGACAGGCGGTCCATCCAGTAAGCCGCCACGGTGCCGAGCGTGCCGAAGCCGTATCTCACGCTCCTCTGGAAATTGATGCTGCTTGCCTCGGTAAAGTACCGCACCGGCACCGGGAGATCGCCCAGCCGGAAACCAAAGCGCACGGCCTGGACCAGGAGTTGTGTGTCGAAGACGAAATCGTCGGAGTTGCGCTCGAAGGGAATCCGTTCCAGCACCGCGCGGCGATAAACCCGGAAACCGCTATGGAAGTCACCGAGATTCTGCCCCAGCGCGATGTTCTCGACGACCGTCAAGACGCGGTTGCCGACATACTTGTACAGAGGCATCCCTCCGGCCATGGCCTCCCGGCGCGAACGAATCCGGCTGCCGAGCACGACATCACAGATGTCGAGCTCAACCAGGCCCACGGCGTGGGGAACGACCCGGCTGTCGTACTGGTAGTCCGGGTGAATCATGACGATGATGTCGGCCCCATGACTCAGGGCCAGTCCATAACAGGTCTTCTGATTGCCGCCGTAGCCGCGATTCTCCGGGTGAACGACCACCGTCAACCCCATCGCGCGGGCCAACTCCACGGTGCGGTCGGTGCTGCAATCATCGACAAGCATGATCTCATCGACCGAACCAGCGGGGACCTCAGCCAGCGTCGCGGCCAGTGTCTTCTCGGCATTGTAGGCCGGAAGAACCGCGATGACTTTGTTTCTGACCTCGCGGCCGGAATCGGCACTTGGACGAAGGATCTGGCCCACGGGAAATGGTTCGCGGAGTGCGCTCATGCCTGCCTCCCGGGCCCAATGATCCAGCACTGTCGTCGCTGCGCGCGTTCATCCTATTCTATCACCCTGATAGGAAAGAAGGTCAATTACCAGCTCGAAGCGCCAGCGAGTGGGTTCCCGCAAGAAGCCTCCACTCGTTACAAGGTCGAAGCGCCAGCGAGTGGTTGCCGCGGGAAACCTCCACCCACTCGCTGGCACTTCGAGCTGGTATGTGAGTATCCCTTGCCGGGATAATCCATGCCTTCGCACGATTCCGGGAGGTCGAACGTCCTGGCGAGCCCTATTCCGGTCCAGCTCGGACGGAGCCTCGCCCACCCGAAATCTCGCAAGGCGATCCGGCCGCGAGTGACTTGCCGTGGCGATCGATTCCTGGTCAACCCTACTCAATGACCCGACACACATGACGCTCACGACCACCGCGACTCGAGCCTCCGATGGACGACTCTCTCGATTACGCGGAGAATGGGTTTTCGCCCTGCTGCCGATCGGGTCCATCGTCATGCTTTGGGGCCTCATCCTGACCGCGATCCCCGCCGATCGGCAGGATTTCCCCCTGAACGACGACTGGGCATATAGCAAAGGCATCTTCGCCCTGGCGCGGGGCGAGGGCATTCACTACTACCGGCAGCCTTCGATGCCGCTGCTCGGCCAGTGGCTCCTGGCCTATCCTATCGTCCGGATCGTGGGTGAATCCAACACGGCCCTCCGCCTGTTGACGGTCGGTCTGTCCCTGCTCGGTGTTCTCGCGTTCTACGATCTCCTGCGGCGAGAGGTGGGGCTTTGCCCTCCCGAGGCCAGCTTTACGGCGGCGGCCATCGCGTTGAACCCAATCGTCTTCGTAATGTCCGGCACCTTCATGTCAGACGTGCCGGCGCTCTCCCTTTCGCTGATCGCGCTGGCCTTCTACACGCGCGCGCTCAGAGGCGGGCGGCTTCGCGTTCTCTTGGCAGGAGCGTTCTTCGCCACTCTGGCGACCACCACGCGCCAGAATGCGGTCGTCATCCCGGTCGTGGCCGGCATCCTCCTGGCGCGGGAGCGGACGCTGCGGTGGCGCCCGGCCTGGCTCGTCGGCGTCGGGCTGCCGCTGATTGCCGGGGTCGTCGTCCATTCGTGGTTTACGGCGCGGCCGGACTCCGTGCCACTGGCCCCCGTGGTTCCATCCGGGATGCGCATTTTCGTGCGATGCCTCCGAGGTAGCGTTTACCTGGGATTGTCGGCACTGCCCGTGCTGGCACTACGCCCGGGGATTGTGTTGGAGAAGCGGTTTCTCGCGGCCTTCGTCGTGGTGCTGGATCTTGTGGCGATCCTCTGGGTGGGTGCGGGAGACTTGGCACCGCCGCACGCCTACCGCGGCGGGCTTTTCCCGTATCTTCCCAATACCGTGACATGCTGGGGGACGCTCGACAACGGCATTTACCTGGTCGGCGAGCGGCCCTTGATGATGGGGACCTTCGCGCAGGGATTCCTCACCGTGGCGGGTTGCATCGGCGTGGCGGCGCTCGCGGTCCGCGCGATCGATCGGATCGGCAAAGGGGCGCTCGCTCACCCCTTTTTCCTGTACACGGCGTTGCACGTCCCGATCCTGCTCGTCTCGCCGTACTTGTTCGACCGCTACCTCATCGTCCTGATGCCCGGAACCCTGGTCTTGGCCGCGGGTGGTCCGCTCCGTCTTCGATGGCGGACCGGCCTGGGCGCGCTCGCACTCTTCGCGGTCTGCTCGGTCGGCTTGATGCACGATTGGCTCGCGTGGAACTCGGCCCGCTGGGGATTAGGGCGACGCGCGCTTGCGCGGGGGATATCGGCTGAAGACATCGAAGGCGGATACGAGTGGGACGGCTGGTACGCACCGGGGCCCGTCGCCGACGCCTCCGACGGGCCGATTGGCCCGCCCCGGGGCCTCACGCTACCGTTCGACCATTTCCGGCATCCGCACATCACCGGGCGATACGCCTTGGCCTTCTCGCATCTGCCAGGCACGGCCGTGCTCGATGATCGGACGTATCGCCTGTGGCTGGTCCCTGGTGAATGGCGATTCTTCCTTCTTGAAAAACCGGGAAACGAGGAGCGGTAGGTTATCTCGAGACTCGCCGGGGACGGAGTGCGCGCACCGGTAGAATCGGCGTCGTCCCCTTCATCGATCGACGCCGGGGTTGACCGCAAACGGGTTGCACCGTATGGTATGCACCGAATCGAGGCCGATCCTTGCGCCTCGATGGGTCGATGGTGTCTTGTCTTCCGCAAGTCCAGCCCGAACAGGATGTTCCACTCAGGCGCGAGGGATGGAGCCCTTGACGATCGATCGGACTCACATTCTCGTCCTTAATTTCAACGGCCGAGGTTGGCTCGAGGAGTGCCTGCCGACCATCCTGGCGGCGGCCGTGCGGGCGCAGGTCCCATGCCCCGTGACCGTCGTGGACAACAGCTCGACCGACGACTCGTGCGAGTGGCTCGCCCGGCGATGGCCGGATGTGGGATTGGTCCGCGAGCCGAACCTGGGCCTGGCCTCGTTCAACCGCGTGCTGGAGCGACTGGACGAGCCGGTCGTCCTGCTGTTGAACAACGATATCAAGCTCGACCCGGATTCGGTCGGTCCTCTGCTCCAGGTCTTTGAGCGCCACGACGATGCCCTTTTCTCCGCCCCGATGTGCTGGACGTTCGACGGTCGGACCTACGAGGGGATGAGGACGCGGGTCCGCATGCGATATGGCCTGGTTCAGGGGATGTGCCGCGTGCCCGGCTTCGAGGAGGCCGTCGGGACATCCGACCAGACAGCCGCGGCCGGTCCGGTGCTGGCAGTCGACCGCCTGAAGTTCCTGGGCCTCGGCGGATACGACCCGATCTACTTCCCCGGCCGGATCGAGGACCTCGACCTGGGATTCCGGGGCTGGATGGCCGGGTATCGGGGCTATTACGTCCCCGAGTCGGTCGCCTATCACTGGGGATTCGCCACGTTCGGGTCCGAACTGGGCCTGACGCGCTCCCAATGGCTGGCGAGCCGGAACACCGTGATCTTCATGTGGCAGAACACGGCGGGAGTCCGGTTGCTGGCTCACTGGCTCTGGCTGCCGATTCGCCTGCTGGCCTCACTGGTGCGGGGACGTCCGGGTTTCGCCCTGGCCGTGTTCTCCGCCCTCCGCCGCGTCCGCGCGATCCTGTCGTCGCGTCGCGAGCGAGATGTGGGCGGCAGCACCTGGATCGAGAGGCAAGAGGCATTCTATCGACGGTTTTCCTGGTAAGCTGTGTGCCGTTTTCGCGGTTCTGTTGAGAAGTCGTTTAAATAGCAACCATAGAAGAGCAGGGAGGCATGGATGTCTTCTCGGCCGCTCCACCTGGCGATTGACGCCCGCCCGCGCGGGCCTCGTGGCCTGATGGCCGCCGAGGTCGTGCTCGGACGGAGCATGTTCGGCCACGTGCTGGATCTGGCCGAGGAGCTGGCGCCCGCGGGCGAGCCCGTGCTGGTGCACGCCCGGCCTGAGGAGCACCGCGAGCTCCGCGAACTGGTCGGCGATCGGTCCAGTGCGGTCTCCTTCGTGAGTGGCGCACCGCGGGAGGGTGTGCCGGTCCTGCGGACGGATCGTTTCTACGACACGGGCCGGCTGCGTCGCCGGCTGCGACGTGGCCAATCGCCAGAATCGGCCGTGCTCTGGCGGCTCGACCGCCCCGAAGCGATCTTCTCGGCCGACGAGGAATTGACGCATCGGCTGACCTATCAGCCGATCGGCAAGTACTGGGCGTTTCCGCTGGCCCGGCGATTGGCCGAAGGGCTCCGCCCGACCCCGGTCCGGCCCAACCTCGTGACCCTGGCGGCAGCGGTCTTGATGCTCGCGGCGGCCGGCCTCGTCGCCGCGGGCGCGGGCGCGACTGGCTGGACTGGACGCGCGGCTGTGGCGACCGCGATGGCCCTGGCCCTGGTCCTCGACACCGCCGACGGACGCCTCGCCCGATTGCAGGGCACCAGCTCCGCGTTCGGCCGATGGCTCGATCAGTTCCTCGATGAGCTGACCGACGTGGCCCTGCACGCCGCGATCGCCTGGTGGGCCTACAGTCGGGACGGACTGCCGCTCTGGCTCGTCGTGGGGATCCTCTACGCCTCGGGGAAATACCTCTTCCTTGTCCAGTCGACGCTGGGCGATGAGCTCGAGCGGCGATCGAGCCTCAGCGGACCGAACTCCCGATCGGCCGGCATGATCCCTCGTCCGCGCGGCCTCGCCGGCGTCGTGCACATGGTCGGCCACGCCGACGTTCGCTGGCATCTCTGGATCATTCTGGCGGCCACCGGCCGGCTGGACGTTGCGCTGGCGGCATATGCGGTGTATTTCCCGCTACGGGCCCTGGCCGGTGCGATCCGGAAGGGGGCTCGCTATGCCTGAGCCCCGGATCTCGGTGCTGGTGGTGGCCAAGGATGAGGCGCACAACCTCGCCGATTGCCTCGCGGCGGCAGCGTGGGCCGACGAGCGCGTCGTCGTGGTCAACGCGACCAGTCGCGACGCCACCGCGGAGATCGCCCGGCGCGTCGCGGACGTGGTATCGGTCCGGGCCTTTGACGACTTCGCCGGCCAGCGAAACGCCGCGCTGGCCCTGGCGTCGGGCGACTGGGTGTTGTCCTTGGATGCCGACGAGCGCATCACTCCCGCGCTGGCCGCCGAGATCCGGCGGGTCATCGCGGATCCCGATGCCCCATACCAGGGATACCGCGTGCCGATTCGCAGCGAGATCCTCGGCCGCCGCTTCGGCTTCTCCGGGACCCAGCACGACCTGCCGTTGCGCCTCTTCCGGCGCGATTCCGGACGATGGGTCGGCCTGGTCCATGAGATCGTCGAGCTCCGCGGAGTCGCTGGCGCTGTCCACAATGACCTGCGACACCGGACAATCCCCACCATGCGGATCTTCCTGGAGAAGATCAATAATTACACGACGCTGGAGGCCGCGGGGTTGGCCGCCGCTCGGCGGGCCTATCGGACGACCGACCTGGCGATTCATCCATTCTGGACCTTCTTTAAGCTTTATGTGCTCAAGCAGGGGTTCCGCGACGGCGTCGAGGGGTTCATGTTCTGCCTGTTCTCGGGCGTGTCGGCGGCGGTGCGGGCCTGGAAGCACCGCGAGCTGACCCTGGCGGGGAGGACCCCATGATCGCGGATTACGAAGCGGCCGTCGCCGCGCGGTTCGACGCCCTGCACGCGCGGTTCAAGGACGAGGTTGCCGTGGACGACCCGCGCCTCCTCAGTATTCTCGGATGTCTGCGTCCGCTGGCCGGCCGTCGGGTCCTCGACCTGGGCTGCGGTAAAGGGCGGTTCGCCCGGGCGCTGGGAGATCGCGGGGCGAGCGTGGTCGGGCTCGACGTGTCCCCGGCGATGCTCGCCGGGACCGACGGGGCGGGATGGGATCGCGTGCGAGCGTCGCGCGCCGGCTCCCCTTCGGGCCGTCAACCTTCGATGCCGCCATCGCCGTGGAGGTGTTCGAACACCTCGCCCCCGGCGCGGTCGACGCGGCCTGTGCCGAGGTGCGTCGCGTGCTCCGGCCGGGCGGGACGTTCGTCGTGGTCAACAAGAACGTGTATTCCTTGAACGCGCGGCGCCGCTGGCTGCCCAGTGTGGCGGTGAAGTGGATCGACGAACGGCGCGGCCGGTGGATGTACCCCCATCGCGGGATGGTGCGGGAGCGTTGGTTCCGGCCGGGCGGCCTGCGCCGGCGGCTGGAGCGCCGGTTCGCCGAGGTCCGGGTCGTCCACCTGCTCTCGAGAGTCGAGGCGGGCCGGTTCCCGTTCCAACAGGTGCCGGCCGCGCGACTCTTCGCGGCATGGACGGCGCGGACGCCCGGAGGACTCGCATGAAACCACGCTACTCATCGATTCCCGCATCACTGCCGCTGTTGCTCTGGCGCACGCCGCCCGGCCTGGAGCTGATGCTCGCCCAGGAAGGCGTGCCGTTCGAGACAGTCAAGGATGCCCACCCCCTCTCGTTCCGCAGCGGTCGGTTCGTCCTGTTCGACGGCCACACTACGCCCCGAGGATCGCTCGTCGGCCTCTTGACCTCGGAACACGTCTTGATCGATGTCGATAACCTGCGAGAAGGCGAGCCCTGCGACCCGTTCGTCGCCCTGGCCGGCCATCGGTCGGCGCACGCGCCTCCTGGGCCGTGGGCGAGCATCGGATCCACGAACGGGTCTCGCGAGATCCCAAGGCGTGGATCCGCCGTCGCCTGGTCGCCCGGCTCGCGCGAGGCCGTGACCCGGGCGGGTGGTGTGTGGATCCGGCTGGCTCCTTTTCCCTATCCCTATCGCTCGGCCTTCAGTTTTCGGGCCGACCTCGACGAGACCCTGCCCGAGGACTACCACCGCTTCGCCGCTGCCAGGAAACCGCTGGCCGACTGCTGCACCCATTTCGTCAGCACACAGGCTTACGCCCATCATCCGACGGTCCTCCGCGACTTGCGGGATTGCGACACGCAATCGCACGGACACTTTCATCACGTCTATCGCGAGCCGGAGGCCAACCGGATCAATCTGGAGCGTGCCCATCGGATCCTCCGGACTTTCGGCGTCGAGCCGTGCGGCTTCGCCGGACCGCACGGCCGATGGAGTCCCGGCCTTGACGACGCCCTCGAGGACTTCGGCTACCTCTACTCCTCGGACTTCCAGGTCGGCTACGACGACCTCCCGTTCTACCCCTGGAAGGGCGACCGGTTCTCGCGAATCCTCCAGATCCCCGTGCATCCGGTCTGCGAGGGGCTGTTCCTCGAGGCCGGCATCGCCGACCCCCGCGTCATCGGCGAGGCCCTCGGCCAGGTCGTCGCCGCGCGGCTGGATGCCGGAGAGCTCGCCATCGCCTACGGACATCCCGAGCGCCGGCTCGGCCGGATGCCCGAGATCTTGCGAATTCTCACGCAGGTGGTGACCAGCCGGCCCCTGGTCTGGCGGGCGACCTTCACGGACCTGGCGCGCTGGTGGCGCTGGCGTGCCGAGCGGAAGTGGCTGGTCATTCCCCGGGAGGGACAGCGGTTGGATATCCAGTTCGACGAGTGGGACGGTGAATACCCGTTTGCCCTGGAGATCCATCGCGGGGACTTCCATTGCGCCCTGCCGGTGACGGGACCGCGGATGTCGCTGAGTCTCACCGGGCTGGTCTACGAGCGGAGCGGCGGCACGGCGACCGATCCCCGACCCGCCCCAGATCGACCGCAGGCCGTTGAGCTTCAAGGGCGCTGTGCAGACCGCGATCGACTGGGAGACGGTGACGCCCCTCGCGGAAATCCCTCGCTCGTCGCTGCCAAACCGGGTCAAGCGCGGGCTGAGATGGTGGAAGCTCAAGCGAGCGAGGATCGGCGTATGAGGCGAAACCATCCGATCACCCGGACGGCCCCGGCGACGACGGAGTCGTGGCTGGCATCCCGGAACCGGCGCGAGTGCCCGGCGGGAGCAGTCTTTCTGCACGCGCCGGCCGTCGCGTTCCAGGCGCCCGGCGGCGGCGAGAATCAACTGGTGCAGACTGCGCGGCACCTCGAGTCGCTGGACGTCCCGGTCCGTCTGTTCTCGCCGTGGATCGATCGCCTCGAGTCGGCCCGGTTGCTCCACCTCTTCGGGATGTCGCGCGAGGGGCTCGAGCTGGCCCGCCTGGCCCGGACCCGCCGCGTCCCGGTCGTCCTCTCGCCGATCTGCTGGTACGAACCCCGCGCGTTGGCCGCGCTCGAGACGCATCCCGCGCGGAAGGCCGTGGGGCTGGCGGCCTGGTGCTTGCGACGCCTCACCCACCGCGTCCCCTCCTGGCGTCGCGAGTTGCTGCACCTGGCCGATGCAGTCTTGCCGAACTCGCGGGCCGAGGCCGACCAGTTGGCGAGGCTCTTCGGCGTCGCGCGGGAGCGCTTCCACATCGTACCCAACGGCGTGCTCCCGGCGTTCGGCACGGCCACTCCGGAACCGTTCCGCGAGCGATGGGGGCCGGATCCCTTCGTCCTCTCGGTCGGGCGGATCGAGCCGCGGAAGAACACGCTGGGCCTGGTCCAGGCGATCCGACGGCTGGGGCTGCCGCTGGTCGTCATCGGCGAGGCGGCGCCTGGGTACCGGGGGTATGCCCAGAAGTGCCGGCAGGCCGGCGAGGGCTTGGTGACCTGGCTGGGACGGCTGGACCACCACGACGCCGTCCTGGCCTCGGCCTACTCCGCGGCGCGCGTCTTCGCCTTGCCGAGCTGGTTCGAGACGCCCGGCCTGGCCGCCCTGGAGGCCGCGCTGGCGGGTTGCTCCGTGATGATCACGCCATTCGGATCGACCCGGGATTACTTCGGCGGCCTGGTCGCGTACGCTCGTCCCGACCGCCCCGAGGAGATTCGACGCAGCCTCAAGGCATGCTGGGAGGATGGCCCCGACCCTCGGCTGGCGCCCTGGGTCGCGACCCACTATCTCTGGCCTCATGTGGCCCAGGTCACGGCGGAGGTCTATGACCAGATTGGTCGCTAAGAAGGGTGGGTGAAACCCACCAGGGAAATGGCCCGATACCGGTGGGTTTTCACCCACCTCACACAGACCGGATGGTGTATGACCCAGTCGCGCGTGAAGCCCAGGCCCGTTCAGGTCGGGAAGTACCGCTACAGCAAGCTCCGCTGGCGGCTGCTGGTCCGCGCGCTCGACCTGCTGGGGACGATCGCCGTGTCCATCCTGCGGCGATTCCGGCCGGCCCAGCCGGTGACCGCGCCGCGGCGGATCCTGGTCGTGCAACTGGACCACCTCGGCGATGCGGTACTCAGCACGCCCCTGATCGCGGAGCTGAGGGCCGCCTATCCCGCGGCGGCGATCGACGTGCTGGCTTCTCCGAGCAATCACGAGGTCTTCGAGGCCGATCCCCAGGTCGACCGGGTCTGGGTCGCCGAGCGGACATGGTTCGAGCGCCGGCCCGACCGCTGGGCGCTGGCCACCGCGGTCTGGAGCCTCGGTCGCTCGCTTCGGAGCATGGGTTACGACCTCGGCATCGACGTGCGTGGCGATGTCCTCAGCGTGATGGTGCTGACGCTGGCGGGAGTCCGCCGCCGCGTGGGCTGGTCGATGGGCGGCGGGGCCTTCTTGCTGACCGACGTCGCCGGCTGGATTCCCGGCCGCCATGAGGTTCGCTCCCGGCTGGCCCTGCTGACCCAGTTGGGCATCGCTCCGGACGAATCGGCGCGGGTCGATGTCCACGTGACCGACGACGACCGGGTCATCGTCGCCCGACGGCTGGTGGAAGCCTGGCCCCGGCGAAGCGTCGGCTCGCGCCGGCTGGAGGTCCATGCCCGGACCCGTCGCGGGCGTCACGCGGACGACCGACAATCCCGTCCCGCCACCTCCGTGCCGGGTGCTGTTCCCGACGAGCCCGACTGGCTGCACGCCGGCCGCTTCTCGCCACGGCCCCCCCTTGTGGCCGTCCATCTCGGGGCCGGCAATGCGGCCAAGCGTTGGCCGCGCCAGTCCTGGAACGCCCTGATCGCGCGCTTCCTCGCCGACGGATGGCGGGTGATCGTCGTTGGGGGGATCGATGACCTCCCGCTCTCGGAAGGCTTGACCCCGAACGACCGCCTCCGAGACTGGACCGGGACCCTGACCGTCACCCAGACCACCGCCCTCCTGGAGCGTGCCGACATGTTTATCGGGGCGGACTCCGGACCGGCTCACCTGGCGGCGTCCGCCGGCACGCTCTCGGTCATCCTGTTCAGCGGGACCAACCAACCCCGTCAGTGGCGGCCCTGGTCGCGACATTCCCTCACCATCCGCCGCCGCGTCCCCTGCCAGCCGTGCCACCAGAAGGTCTGTCCGCTCGCCGACCACCCCTGCATGTCCGGACTGGATCCTGACCGGGTCTACCGCAGCGCCATGCGTTGGTGGTCCCGAACTCACCGCGCGGAGTCGCCCCACGCACCCCTCTGACGGCTCTCCGTCTCGGCCCTCAATTCGAGGGGATGTTGAATGGCACAGAGACATACAAGACCCAATCTGGCTCGAGACCGCGTGGACTGGCGCGGCTGGATCGCGCTGGCATGGGTGCTGTTCTGGGGATGGACCTACGCCCTCATGGCAATCCAGGCCAGGGCGCCGCAGGTGCTCGCCTGGGTTCGGAAATTGACAGGTGATCACTGATCGTTCTACCCCCTATGCCAACGAACTCGCGGCAAAACTGCCGATATGGCAGGTGGCTTCGTTTCGCAAGTTCGTTGGAGCGTTACAAAAGCTGTCGATATGGCAGATGGCTTCGTTTTACAGGTGTTTGACCGGCCCTCGTCGGCTTCTCACCCTTGAGTTTGGGTTGCTCTGAAAGTTGGGGCTTCGGGGGGGCTCCAGCCCCGCCGAAATACAAAGGCACCAGAGAGAAACGTCCGAGACCATTCACAGGGCCCGAAATCCGCTCGACGCCATTTTCATCGGTGTGGGTGTCGCATGGCGTCATGAGGCTCGTTTCGCGAGTTCTTGCAAAACTCTCGCTCGACTCCAGCGTTCGGTTCGTTCTGCACGATTTCAAAGCACGCCGGACCGGCGCCTTCGCCGTTGGTACCATGCTTGAGCCGCACCGGTGCAACCCGCTCCTCTCACGATTTCGAGCACTTCACGCCTGGGGTGACCGCGTAGTAAACAAGGACATGCACGCAGTCTGGAGATGATTGGCTCGAGATCGATGGCTCCTCGGCGACGGCAGCCACTGCTCTACTTTGTTGGCCGTCTGCCCGGTGGGCGATCACGCGTGAAAACCGACCATGAGGACCGCAACTCGTTGTTGATGCGGGGCAAAGCCCGTGATTCCGACTCAATTTGCGCTTTCTCTATCTTAGTATGCCGCAATTCTGAAATTTCATTAATGCACCTATGCCTCGAAATCGACTTTTTCGATCCCTAAGTTGTTATTGGATGGGCTTTTAAAATTTTTCAACTTAATTTTTTGACCGTGGACTCGAGGAGGATGGGTCGGAACTTTCTGAATGAGTGTGGAAACACCTTGAGACGCCCGACAATCGGTCGAGTTTGAGGATTCTTGGGGCCGATCGGAGAATCCGGGCTCTCGTCCACTTTCGATGATCCATGGCCGCCAACTCGCACAGGAGTCCCCATCTTAACGGGATTCTCGGTCGTTCAGGGCCTGAGTGGTACCATCGTCATCAGGAGTGCGAGAGATTTCGAACGGGTTCTCCCCCACTCCCGGTGATCCGGCGCCACCAGTTCGTGCGACGCCCCTCGCTCCCCTGGCGATTCTCGGGCATTCTGGGCCGGAGAAGGGCTGGCTTTATCACGAGTGCGGGACTACCGGAATTCAGAGCCAGTTTCGATCGCCTGCGGAGGGCCCTGTTGGGCGAGAGCCAGTCGCCAGCGTGTGGGCGCGTTCGTTGGATCGTTGGCTCGAGGAGAAGTGGCGCCTGGCGGGGAGCTTGCCTGAATTGCTTGCGTTGGCTGGCCTCAAAGATCCAGGACCGCGACACCACGCCCGGCTCGGTGCAGCAGCTCTTCCTGGGATTGATCGGTATGACGTTCCCTCGGCTTCATCGCCACTTCGCTCGTGCGCCGGAGCTGCCCGCTACCTGCCTCTCGCCATTCGAAGGCCGTGGAAACGTGCGTTCCTCGACCGCTCGGGAGTCTTCGGAATCACGGCATTCCCTTCGCAGCGAGGGGAAAACTCCCGCATCGAGGGCGCCCTCCGCGGCCGACCGACTTGACAGCCGCATGACAGGCAGGGGATAGACGCGGACGCGGTGGCGAAGCTCGCACTCCTCCCCCCGATCCGAAACCAGATCCGGCAGGGTGGCCGTGAGGGTGGAGAACGTGTTGCGATCACGCAAGGGCGGGAACGCGTCGTAGAGGAAGTTGCTTTCCCTGGAGCGGACCCTGATGATGAGGACGCCCTCCGCGAGTCCATGTTTCAGGAGGAACTCCTCGTAGGCGCCGAAGTCGGTGAAAACCGGCCTCTCCCCTCTTCTTTGCGCTTCGAGCAAGAGCGGCTCGGGAACCGCCATGTCCGACAGGACCGCGCCCAGGTGCCCGGCCTGTTCCTTACGGGGCTGGGTGGCGTGGTCAATCTTCACGTAGGCCACCCCCGCTCCGAGCATGATCAGAACCGGGATGGTGAGTGTCCTTCTCAACGTCCCTGGGTGGCCGAGCAGTCGCTCTTCCCACGAACACAGGTTGACGCGCGGATTTCCATTCATGACTTCCCTCCTCATCGCAAAGGACCGGCTCGGTCGCACGACCAGGAACTCGAACATCCTGGGCGGGATGGTTCGGCGCGTACGCGAGGCGCCAAACCCGTCGGTGCGGCTCATTGCCGGCCAGGGGAAATCGGATCGACCACACGCCCTCCGCACTCATGGCCCTCGCGGACAGATAAGGAGGCGGGAGTCGCTTTCATTCCGGGAACAATGAGTCCCGTACCCTTGAGTTTCGCTCCTCCTGGCGTTGGCCACCCTCTTCTTTGCCCCGGTTCGCGAGCCCGAAAAGAAGGTGTCCGGAACGCGATCACGGCGGTTCCGGACACCTTTCATGGACGGGCAATCACGCAGCTCGCGACCGGGAGGGCCCGGCGCTCAGTCGGGTCGGGGAGATCTCACGGGCCGTCGAAGATATTGCTGTAGGCGGTCGTGGCCTTGTTGCCTTTCACGGTCGTGTTCACGAGAGTCAAGGTGGTGTCATAGGCATAAATCCCTCCACCTTCGCCGTCCACCGAGCCGTTGGCCTGGTTGCCGTTGACGGTGGAATTCTCCACGTCCACGGTGCTGTCGAGGGCATAAATCCCGCCGCCGTAGGCATTCGCGCCGTTGGCCTGGTTGGCGTGGACCGTGCAGTTGGTAAGGGCGGCGGAACCGGTCAGGACCGACAGTCCGCCGCCCCAGGCGTCGCCGCCGCTGGCGCCCGAACCGCCGGCGCCGCCGATGGCCTCATTCTTGTTAAGTGTGCAGTCGATGAGCGTCAGCGAGGAGTTGTCGGGGGCACCGAAAAGGATGAAGCCGGTGCCGACGTTGATGCCGCCGCCCACGCCGGAGCCGCCATTGGCACCGGCGCCGCCGGCGCCGCCGATGGCCTGGTTTTGATTGACGGTGGTGTTGGTGACGGTCACGACCGAGCCACCCGACAGGTCGATGCCACCGCTCACGCCGTCGGCGCCGGCCGTGCCCGCGCCGCCGGCCCCGCCCTGAGCCACGTTGTTGTTGACCGTACAGTCGGCCACGAGGCCGGAAGGAACGAGGACCAGGGAGATGCCGCCTCCTTCGGCGAGGGCCGGCGCCGGCCCGGAGCCGCCGACCGCCTGATTGCCGGTGAGCGTGCTGTCGGCAATCAGCACGGGGCCGCCGGCGAGGTCGAGGCAGAAGATGCCGCCGCCGGCGGTCGCACTGTTGCTCAAGACTGCCTGCGAGGGGACGACGTCCGCTGCCAGAGGCGCGCCCTGGGCCAGGTTGTCGGTCAGGGTCGAATCGCTAACGGTCAAGGTGCCGATACTGTTGATGCCGCCGCCCTGGCCGGAGCCGAAGTTGGTTACACCGTCACCGTCGGCCGCACCGAGGGCTTCGTTGTCCTTGAGCGTGCAGTCCGTGACGGTCAGGGTCGCACCCACGTTGCTGGAATTGCTGAGCGCCCCTCCGCCCGCACTGGCGCCGGGGCTGCCGCCGAGCGCCTCGTTGCCGGTGAACGTGCTGTTGCTGATCGTGGCCGAGCCGGTACTGGCCAGATTCAGGTCGATCGCGCCGCCCGCTGCGAAGATGTAGGAGGGACTGACGATGGGATCGTTGGGACCGACGGCGATGGCCTCGTTGGCGTCGAAGGTGCTATTGGTGACGGTCAGCGTGCCGGACGAGGATGACATGTCCTCGATGGCGCCGCCGTACCCACCGCCGGCTGGAGTGCCGAGGGCCTCGTTGCCGGTCAACTTGCAATTGCTGATGCTGACGGCACCGCCGCCCTCCATCAGGATGCCGCCCCCCGCGTTGGCCTGGTTGCCGCTGACGGTGCAATTGGTCAGCGTGGCCGTGCCATTGTCATGGATGCCACCCCCGACTTTGGCAGAGTTGCCGCTGACGGTGCAAATGGTCAGCGTGGCCGTGCTTTCGCCATTGACATACAGGCCACCGCCGTATGGGGCGGAGTTGCCGCTGACGGTGCAATTGCGAAGCTTGGTTGTGCCAACGCCGTGGATGTACAGGCCACCACCGCCGAAAAAGCCGACCGAGTTGCCGCTGATGGTGCAATTGGTCAGCGTGGCAATGCTGAAGTTGTCCATGCCGCCCCCTTCCCCATTGACGAAGTTGCCGTTGACGCTGCAATTGGTCAGCGTGGCCGTGCCGGAGTTTATCAGACCGCCGCCTTCGCTGTTGGCGGAGTTGCCGCTGATCGTGCAGTTGGTCAGCTTGGCAATGCCCGTGTAGTTGTTGAGACCGCCGCCGTTACCGTTGGCGCACGAGTTGCCGCTGATCGTGCAGTTGGTCAACGCGACCGTGCCAGAGAGGTTATACACCCCGCCGCCGTTACCGACTGAGGAGTTGCCGCTGACGGTGCAGTTGGTCAACGCGACCGTGCCAAGGGAGTTATCCACCCCGCCGCCGCAGCCCCCGGTGCTGCCGCCGGTGATCGTCAGTCCCGAGATCGACGCCTTGACACCCGGGTCGATCGCGAACACCCCGCTCAGGCCACCGCCGTTGACGGTAACGCCCGCTTTGGGACCCGTGATCGTCTCCGTCCCGGTCGTGTCGCTCAGCTCGAGCCGGCTGCCGTTCAGGTCGATGGTCTGTGCCGTCTTGAACACCGTTTTGTCAAAAGTGATCGTCTCGGCGCCCCCGTTCAAATTCGCCTGGCCGACCGCCCAGGCCAACGAGCCGGTGCCGCTGCTGGCGGTGTTGGTCACGACGATGTTGGACAGCAGCCGCCTGTCCTCCAGCGCCAGCAACGTCGGCTGTATCCGCCGCCGTTTCCGTGCCTCGATCGTTGCCAGCCCGCTCCTCCGCCGATCGTTCCGCCTGCTGGAAAACATGGTTCTGTTGCTCCCTTGATGTTAAACAATCTCGATCGATGAACAGCCTCTCTGACACCCTCACGAACGCTGATGCAGTCCGCGATACACTGATTGAGCAAGCACCCCCGCGCGCAGACCGAGCGCCAGGGCTTTGCCGATCCGGTCAAGCCCCTGGGCGGCGGTGAGGCTCACCTGCCGCTTTTTCTGTTGACTTGTTCCGGTCGTCGTCGGAACGCTATGCCTTGGCGTTGCCGGCCTTTTTCAGCAAGTCCGCCGTCTTTTTTGCGGTGCGGTCCGCGATCGATTGACTGAGCGCTGGATGTCAAGAACCATCCGCGCTCAGGCTGCCCGTGGTCGAGCTGAAGAGCGTGCCCGTGATCGATGGCTTACCTTTCTCTTGCGGAACTAGCCCGCCGAAGGGATCCGTTCCAATCTCCGCGGCCGTGTCATTCGCGGCCAGGCCGGCCGTGCTGTCGTTGCTCGTGAGGTCGACTGTGCCGGCATCGCCGGTGTCGGTGGTGCCGACGGCATCCGGAACGTTGGCGGTGAGTGTTCGAGATGCGCCGGCGCCAGTGGAGGAACGCAAACCGCCGATTCGCACAGCCGGCAGGGCATCGGCCCCTGACAGCTCAAAAACCGTTCCCGAGGCGGCGGTGCCTGCTCCAAAAAGAGTCGTGCCGTAGAGATTGCCGCTGCTGTCCATGATCAGGCCGCCAAGCGGGTTTTCACCGTCACCGTTGCTGTCGTTGAACAAAGCCAGGGCGGTGATCGTGCCGCTGTTGTGGGCCAGCTTGAAAACCGTGCCCCAGGAGAGGCCTCCCCCAGACGTTGTGCCGTACAGATTGCCACTGCTGTCCATGATCAGACTGGCATACGGACCTAGACCGTCGGCGCTGTTGAACGAAGCCAGCGTCGTGATCGTGCCGCTGCCATGGGCCAGCTCGAAAACGGTCCCGTCGCCGGTGGCACCTCCACCATACGCCGTGCCGTACAGGTTGCCGCCGCTGTCCCTTATCAGCCCGGCAAGCGGTGTTGACCCGTTGGTGCCGTTGAACGAAGCCAGCGTCGTGATCGTGCCGCTGCCATGGGCCAGCTCGAAAACCGTGCCGTCGTTGGAGGTGCCTCCTTCAGATGTTGTGCTGTACAGATTGCCGCTGCTGTCCATGATCAGGGCCCCATCGGGGGCTTCGCCGTCGGTGCCGTTGAACGAAGCCAGAGTGGTGATCGTGCCGCTCCCCTGGGCCAATTCGAACACGGTTCCGTCTCCGAAATCCGAGACGCCGAAAGTGGCGCCTCCTTGAGATGTTGTGCCGTACAGGTTGCCTTTGCTGTCCATGATCAGGCTGGCAGACGGGGTCATACCGTTGGTGCCGTTGAACGTAGCCAGCGTGGTGATCGTGCCGCTCCCGTGGGCCAACTCGAAAACCGTGCCGCCGTTGAAGGCTCCTCCACACGTTGTGCCGTACAGGTTGCCGCTGCTGTCCATGATCAGGCCGGCCTCCGGATCTGCGCCGTCGGAGCCGTTGAACGAAGCCAGGGTGGTGATCGTGCCGCTGCCCTGGGCCATCTCGAAAACCGTGCCATAACCACCAGAGCCGGCTCCGAAGACGCCTCCATTACGCGTTGTGCCGTACAGATTGCCGCTGTTATCCATGATCAAGGTGTCTGCCGGGTGTGCACCGATGCCATTGGCGCCGGTGAACGAAGCCAACGTGGTGATCGTGCTGCTGTACCCGCTGCCGACCTTGGCGAGCTCGAAAACCGTGCCCTCGCCCGAGGCGCCTCCACCAGCGGTTGTGCCGTACAGATTGCCGCTGCTGTCCATGATCAGAGCGTCTTTCGGGCCTGCGCCATTGGTGCCGTTGAACGAGACCAGGGTGGTGATGGTGCCGCTGCCCTGGGCCAGCTCGAAGACGGTGCCGTCGCTGGAGGCGCCTCCCTCCCACGTTGTGCCGAACAGATCGCCGCTGCTGTCCATGATCAGGCTGGCATACGGTTCTCTGCCGTCGGTGCCGTTGAACGAAGCCAGGGCAGTGGGCTTGTGGCTGCCGTGGGCCAACTCGAAAACCGTGCCGTCTTGGTAGGCGCCTCCTTCCGCCGCTGTGCCGTACAGATTGCCGCTGCTGTCCATGATCAGGCTGTCATACGGGTCTGCGCCGATGGGTTTGTTGAGCTCAGCCAGCTCGGTGGTCTCGCGGCTGCCGTGGGCCAGCTCGAAAACGATGTCGTCGATTCCTCCGGTCCCTGTGCCGTACAGATTACCGCTGCTGTCCATGACCACGCCGCCCTGCGGGTCTTCGCCAACGGTGAGGTTGACCGAGGTGATCGTGCCGCTGCCGTGGGCCAACTCGAAAACCTCGCCGTAGCCTCCGCGGCTTTCCTCCGTTGTGCCGTACAGATTACCGCCGCTGTCCATGATCACGCCGCCACGCGGGTACGCACCGTTGCCATTGGCGCCGGTGAACGAGACCAGCGTGGTGATCGTGCCGCTCCCCTTCGCCACCTCGAAAACCGTGCCATAACCGTCATTGGTCGTTCCGTTCCACGAGGTGCCTCCATAGAACGTGGTGCCGTACAGATTGCCGCTGCTGTCGATGATCAGGCTGGCCTGTGGATTGGCTCCGTTGGTGCCGTTGAACGACGCCAGGGGGGTGATGGTGCTGCCGCCCTGGGCGAGCTCGAAAACGGTGCCTTGGCTGTCAGCGCCTCCATACTCGGTCGTGCCATAGAGATTGCCGCTGCTGTCCATGATCACGCCGCCGATCGGGCTTTCACCGCCGTTGCCGACGAACGTAGCCAGCGTGGTCAGGCTCAATGTGAGCCGGATCTCGAGTCCTTCCAGACTGGGCCGGAAGGTGTGCCGGCGGTGGGACGACGCTGTCGCCGGGCCAGGGCGCTGCGCGCGCCGGGCCAGGCTGTGCGAAAAACTCCCCGAAAGCCAGGTGGAAAGAGACATGGTGAAGCTCCTTGTTTCGATGCGGTCCGCAATGAAATGAATGAGCAAGTGGACCCTGGCGCAGGTACCAGCGCCGGGACTCGCCGGGCCCCAGAGACTTTCTTGGCGGCGAGGGCCTCACCCGCCGCCTTTCTTTTCCTGTTCACCTGGTTCTCAAACTGGGCCCGGCACCCCCTGCACGGATCTTACCCCCTGCATGAGGTCCTACGGACGTGCCGAGAGAAAACCAGGAGGACAAGTGTGCCAGTGCAAAGAAGCGTGATCGTGCCAGGCTCCGGTACGCTGCCACCCATCGTGTCGATCGTGTATCCCGTCGGCAGGCCAGAGACCGTGCCGATCTCGGTCGCCACGCCTGTAGTGGTGTTGATCGTAAAGATCGACGGAGCGGAGGGGATGAAGGTGTCGATTCCATAGAGCGTTGATCCGGCGGAGACCAGCGCCAGGGGGTCGGTCGTGCCCAGGCCAGAGCCCACCGCGGTCGCGGCCCCAGTCGTGGTATTCACCTGGTAGAGAGTGGCGACTTTGCTCGACGTGGGCCAGACGTCGAAGTAGAGCTTCCCATCCGGTCCGAAAGCGAGGTTGCCGCTGTTGAAGCTCCAAAACGATGTACTCAGAGTCCCCACGACGCTCGAGCTATTGCCGTCGGCGGAAATGTGCTCGAAGGTTGCCGAGAATGGCCCGGGTAACGAACCGATCTGGTAAATGGCGTAAAAACCCGCCGCTCCCGCCGAGGCGAGCCCGGTGAAGCCATAGGAATTGCTGGGCGCGGTGACCGTGCCGAACTGGGACGGCACGCCCGAGGGACTGATCGTGGCGAGGTTGTAGTTGAGGTTGCCCTCCCCGCCGTAGAGGGTTCCACCAGCCCCGGCAGTGATGGATCCGAACAGTGGGGTCGTCGTCGCAATCTGGGTGAACTGACCTGTCGTCAGGTCCATCGTGCCGAACAGGTTCGTTGTGCCGTTGTCGGCGGTGGCGTACACCACGGTGTCCGCCCTCGTCTCCGCTGCCGCGCCAAGCGTGAGGAGCAGGGTCGCCACCATCCCGTGAAACCACCGTCTCTTCGCCAGGCTTGTCATCGATCACCTCCTCGTTGTTATTGAGTTGACCTTCCCGACGGCGCAGGCGGCAACCTCACTCAGGAATGATCACTCTGTGGATTCCCTGATGAGAGCCGACCCGACCGCCAGACCGTTTAGTTCCCCTGACTCGCCCGAACAATGGGCGAGTCGGCGATCAGGGCCGAGACCCTGCTCGCGTCATAGGTCGTCAGCAGCGCCCGACCTTCGAGCGACTCCAGGACAAGGCGGGCCGTTTTCGGCCGCTACGCCGGCTTGCGACGCGGGCCGCGCCGGGCTTGGCTGATCGAAACGGCGCAGGAACGCCACGATGAACGGGACATGATCAGCCTCTGGGCTGTCGGAATACGGTCCGCGATACCACGACGGAGCCGCTGTCCCCGGCCGCGCACCTCGCGCCGGGCACGCCCGCCTTGTGAGACTTCTGCTGGGCGTCGCTACACCCTTAACCGCGCGACTTGCCCCCAACGGTACAAGAAAACGTCACGAATCTTTGAAAATTTGCGAATCTCCTCGATATGATGCGTGAGGGAGTCAAAAAATTCCCATTTTCCTGTCCCCTTTTGGTCCGCCTGCGCGGTTTACTCTTTGAGGGGTTCGCGCGATCTTGCCGTCGGCCTCGGATGCGCGGGCCCTGGGTTGCGGTGTGAACCACTCTCGGCACGGTGTCTTCGATGACCAGCAACTCGGATGTGACCAACCACTTGCTCGAGCAGGCGGCCCGCGGTGATCCGCGGGCCCTGGGCACCCTGCTGACACGGCACGGCGATCGGCTCCGGCGCATGGTTGCGCTGAGGATGGATCGGCGGTTGCAGGGGCGGATCGACGCGTCGGACGTCATCCAGGAAGCGTAATCTGGAAGCATCCGTTCGATCGACCGAGGAGCGGACTTCAATTCATGGGAGTGAGGACCGTGGACGATGTCTACAGGCCAGCCACCGTTGTCGATGATCGCGATCGCGATCGCGTCGTGCGTCGCGAACCCGGCCTTTGTGAAAGGGCCCCCTATGGGCAGCCGAGCGCCAAGCGCGTCCTCTGGTCGAATGTAAACTTGTAATCGTGCTTCAGCATCTCCAGGAGGGCCTGAACTTTCCTGGCCTCCGCCTCCGTGCGCCAGGCGTCAATCATCTCCTTGCTCGGCTTGCGAGTGGGGAGAGGCTTGATCGTGCTCCCGTAGAGCCGCCCGATGGCCTCCTCCCCGAGATCGAAATACAGGACCCCAAGTCGGTCCGAGAGGAGCCCGCAGCGGGATGAGTAGGAATTCGGTATGTCATGCGACGCCTCGATCCTCTCGAGGAGTCTCCCGGCTTCGGCCATCATGCGAGCCCGAGTCATCGAGGGTTGCCAACCCAGGCGCACTTCGACGGCGGCGATGAGCGCCTCGTGCCAGATGTGGTCGCCGCCTCCTCGTAGCACATGGGAATAACCATTGATAACATGAATCAATTCATGTATTTCGTGAGGGAGACGATCATCCTCCCAACTGACGCTATAGCGCTGGTCCAGGTCGACGTGATTGCCGACGGTCCTCCCGCCCATGGTCCCGGCCGGATGGATCGTGTATCGGATTTCCTTTTGGTATTGCCCTACATGGACGCCGGTGATCTCCCTGAGGATGGGATAGACCCGGCTGCGCATCGTCTCGGCGAAGGAATCGCAGTCCGCCTTCAGGTCGGCGTCCTTCTGGGCATCGCCCGAGTGGAAGTCCAGCTTGTCGAACTCGAAGACGAACCGCACGTCGGGTTTCGTGTCCTTGGGCAGTCGGACCGACGCCGATGGGCTTGCCTTCGCATGCGCGAGTCTTTGCCGGCGAGTCGAGTCGATGATCCTGAGCTTCGGCAAGGCCGCGAGCAGCTCTTTCCTCCCTCGATCCGTCGTACGGGTCCCGCCCAGGTCGAGCGTCCGTAGGTTCTCGAGTCCGCGGAGTTCCTCGAGCCCGGCGTCGGTCACCCTCGTGTTAGTGAGGTGCAGTGCGCGAAGGTTCCCGAGTCCTCGGAGTTCCTTCAACCCCGCGTCCGTCACCGCGGTGCTTTGGAGGCCCAGGGCGTGCAAGTTCTCGCAGGCACGAAGGACCTTCAACCCTGCGTCCGATACATGGCTTCGGTCGAGGAACAAGATGCGGAGCTGCTTGAGTTTCGACAGCTCCGGGAGCGCCTCATCGGTGACTTTGACGCCCCGGAGGTATGCCTGAACGACTGGATTGCCCGCCATCTTCGGGTCCTGGATGAGCCTGCCATCGAGCTTCTTGAGCGCGGCGATCACCTCGTCCTCCGCCTCGTCGGCGCGGACCGACGCGGCGGGCCAGAGACCGGGGAGCAGGAGTAGGCCGGCCAGGCATCGTCGAAGGAAGATCATCGTCCGTTCTCCGAAAGGGATGGTTCTTCGTTGGCGCGACTCGATGCTACTTGCGGGGCATCGTCCGTTGATCGCGATCTCATCTCGTGTGCGCGCGGTGCTTTGGAGTTGGTTGCGACGGGTGCGGGCTCTTCTGCCTCGCCGGAAGTGTGTGCGGCGTCGGGTGCGGTCCCGGCCGGGGTCGCGCCTGCGAGGGAGGCTTGTGGCTCGACGCGCCGGTGCCTTTCGTGCCGTTGGCCGGCGCACCGGTCCCGGTCGGACGGTGGCCCTTGCCGTTGGCCGGCGCACCGGTCCCGGTCGGACGGGAGCCCTTGCCGTTGGCCGGCGCACCGGTCCCGGTCGGACGGGGACCCTTGCCCTGGCCGGACATGCCGACTACCGTCGGACCAGTCCCTGGCGAGCCGACTACCGTCGGACCAGTCCCTGGCGAGCCGACTACGGTCGGGCCCGGCGCCGGCACGCCGATGCCCGACGAACCGGTGCCGGTTGTGCCGGTGGCTGTCGTGCCGGTACCCGAGGTGCCGGTCCCGGTCGTACCAGCGCCGCTCGTCCCGGCGGGGTCGGACTGCGGGTCCGTGCCGCTGGTGTTGGCTGCGGGGGGTGCGGTCGGGTTCGCGGCGTTGGGATCGGGCTGGGCGGCCGAGCCGTCGGTGTTGGCTGCGGTCGGGTTCGCGCCGCCGGTGTCGGTGGTCGGGTTCGCGGCGTTGGAATCAGCGGCGGTCGCGGGTGGGTTCGCGGCGGGGGGGGCGGCAGGGTTCGCGGCGCCGGTGCCCGCGGCGTTGGCGTTGGCGGCCGGGTTCGCACCGTTGGCGTCCGTGGCGGGCGCGGTAGCCGGCGGGTTCGCGCCGGCGGGGTCCGGCTGGGCGGCCGTGCCACTGGAGTCGGCGGCGGCCGTGGCCGCGGTCGGGCTCGCGCCGGCGGCGCTGGCGTCGGTGGGCGTCGCCGATGGGTTCGCGGCGTTGGCATCGGCGGTGGTCGCCGGTGGGCTCGCGGTGGGGGGTGCGGTCGGGTTCGCACCGTTGGCGTCCGTGGCGGGCGCGGTAGCCGGCGGGTTCGCGCCGGCGGGGTCCGGCTGGGCGGCCGTGCCATTGGAGTCGGCGGCGGCCGTGGCCGCGGTCGGGCTCGCGCCGGCGGCGTTGGCGGCCGGGTTCGTACCGTTGGCGTCCGTGGCGGGCGCGGTAGCCGGCGGGTTCGCGCCGGCGGGGTCCGGCTGGGCGGCCGTGCCACTGGAGTCGGCGGCGGCCGTGGCCGCGGTCGGGCTCGCACCGGCGGCGTTGGCGTCGGTGGGCGTCGTCGGTGGGTTCGCGGCGTTGGCATCGGCGACGGTCGCGGGCGGGTTCGCCGCGGGGGGGGCGGCCGGGTTCGCGGCAGTGGTGTCCGCTGCGGGCGTGTCCGCGGTCGGGTTCGAGGCGGTGGTGTCCGTTGCGGGCGTGTCTGGGGTCGGGCTCGCGGCGGTGGTATCCGTTGCGGGCGTGTCTGGGGTCGGGTTCGCGGCGGTGGTATCCGCGGCGGGCGACTTCTCGCCGTTGGAGGCGGATTGCTGAGTCAAGGCGCCGGTCTTGTCGGCGGCGGTCGCCGGCGGGTTCGTGCCGGCGGGATCGGGCTGGGCCGCCGCGCCACTGGAGTTGACGGCGGCCGGTTTGGGGGCTGCGGCGGCCGGGGTCTGGGGCGCCTTCGGGTCTGCGACGGACGCCACCTCAACCTCGCTCACCTTGGCAGAACCGAGCAACATGGTGACGGCCAGGCAGGCCGACACGATCAACAGCAGGGCCGCGCCAATCGCCCCGCTCACCAGGGCCCGTCCCGACAGGCGTAGCCCGGCCGGAACGTCGTGACCGTCATGCGAAGGGTCAACGGGCGTGGTCCTGGTCGGCCGTTGCGCCGGCACGGCCGGTTGCGTCCGAGGCTGCACTCGGGATGACTGGGCTGCCTTCGGGCGTGGTTCGTCCTCGGGCTCCGTCATGTCTTCTGTTAGAATATGGCTGTAACTACAAGCCTGGCATGTGATGGTCCGCCCGATGGCTCGGTCCGGTCGGCGACTCGTTCGGCCGCAGGACGGGCAGATGACGCGGATTGGCACGGTGACCTCCAGGGAGTAAGGGAGGGGAGCGCCCCGGGCGACTCCCCGAGTTGAATGACATTGGCTCGATGGCCACGATGCAGGCATTTCGTGCGAATCATCCCGACGACGCCCGCCGGCGGGGACGTGACAGATGTGTCGTAAAAGTTTTTTTACTTTTCAATATTTGACGGGTCATCGGATCCGTTGTGACCGGCCACGTGAGCGAGCGGTCCGGACGGGACCCGGGATCGTCGCGAGGGGCGAGGAAAGCGGATACCGATCCGGCCCGGCTCGACGCTCCCGAGACTCGCCACTCGCGACGACTCGGGGCGCCGACGTGCGAAACGAGTGGGCTGCGCCCCCCTTCCGGATCGCGGGCTCAGGCCCGCGGTCGGGTCGGGAAACAGGTCCCTCTCGGTCCAAGGGTCGCCGCGCGGGACGGTCTCTCACGGCTTCACGCTCGCCTTTTCCGCCTCGCACTTCTTCCAGGTATGGAGGAAATAGTCGGCGCCAAACATCATCTCGTCAACCACATGTTTCCCCCCCTGCTGCCGGAGGGACCCGACGTCCTCCAGGTAATCCGGCAACATCCCATAGTGCGCGACGCCGCCGTGGCCGTCCTGGTGGTTGTAGTCCCACGTCCTGGTACCGAGCCGGCTCCTCGGGAACGCGTCGCTGTAGTGGACCGCCGAGCCCGTCCGGGGCGGCATCCCGACCGCGAGGCCGTTCGTGTCCGTGCCAAAGCCGGCCACGGCCCCAGGCCCCATGTCCGTGGTGACGGCCTGGTATTTCGTCACGAACTGCTGGGCATCCAGGCTCGAGATGCCGATCCCGGCCATTCCGTGCAGCTTGCCGATGGCCGCGTAATTTGCGCTGGTCATGTTCCGCTCGGAGCCTCCCGGGGAGGAGAGCGGGACATTGTGGCCGCTATTGAGGGGATAACCGGCCTTTTGGGCAATCTCAATCGTCCGGGCCTGAGATAACTCTGACATGTGATCAATGTCGATCAGCATGCCGTGCCGCATCATCTCCCTGATCGCGAATTCGCCGTGCAGCGTCAGACCGCGTTTATTCGCCTGGCCCTTCCCGTCTTTAGGTGCGGGATAGTTGGGCGGATCGAATACGATCGCCAGCTTGGCGAGCACGCCGGAGGTGAACCAGAAGCCTCCGACACCATCCTGCCCGAAGTGATAGCTATAGTGCGGCGTGCGCCGGAGGTCCCACCAGTGCCCAGCTTCACGACGGTTCGAGTAATTCATGAGGTCCTGGTAGGCGGCCGTTCCTCCGAAGGCATTATCCAGGAGGTGGACGGGAAAGATATAACGCACACCTTCCTGGTACAGACGATTGATCTCTGCACTGATCGCTTTCTCAGTCAGAGGCGACACATGATTGAAGTTTCCAATATTGTCGATCTCCACGCCCAGGACGACGGCGAGTTTGTTCGCCCGGACGAGCTGTTCCAGTTCCTCTGGAGTGGAAGCGATCCCCATGAAGTCGGCATGCCGTCCCACGAACGCCTTGATCTCCTTGATCTGAAGGTCGGCTGACGCGCGGTCGTCGGTCGGTCCGTCTCCCGGCCCCGACGTCATGTCTGCCATCGTCTTGTTGTTCACGGCGAGTGCGACCATGACCCGCAATCCGCCCTCGTAGAGCGCCGAATCCATTCGACCCACATTTTCTGGTGCGTGACATCATTCCATACCGGCCATTCGTTGAAGTCCGGCGCGCTGTGCCGTCGTCGCTCTCGTCTGCGGCGGGAGGGATACTCTTTTGTTGGGCATTGTGAATAACCTGCCAGCGGATGAGGTCACCGCACGAGTTGAAGTCCGAGGCCCCCCCGATGGGATTGAGACTCTTGATAGGCGGTCCATGTGTCGAACCGTCGTGACCCAGGGCTTGCTGCATGCACTTCGCGCGGACATTGTGGTGGCAGTCAGGATCGGCCGGGAGGAGCGAGCCGACATCCACGCCTCCATAGATGAACTTTCCCCCGAAGGCGAGGTTCGAGAGCGGATGGGTGTGGAGATCGACGAAGCCCCTCAATCGGCGGGAGCCTTCTGCGGACCCAGGACATTCCTGTGGAAGTGCGGATTGTCGATCACCAGGCTGGGCAGGCTGTGGGTGAGTCTTTGCAACGGTTCGCCGACGGCTCCCATCAATTCGCGATTGCCGACGCCGTCGTTGCCCAGCATCACATTCACGTCCTGCACATTCCAGTTGTCGGCAGTCTCGCCGAACTTGTCGTGCGACTGGAGGTCGATCTGGATGTGCTGGATGGCGAAGAGGGGCCTGGGCGGCTTCAGTTCGAGCGAGATCAAGTTCCTCGAGTTGTTCCCCCAGCCCGGTTGATTCTGGTTCTTCAGCGTGAGGACCTGGAGCTTGACTCCGTTCGCCGAGAGCAGGGTCGCGGTCGCCGAGCTGTCTCCCCGGAGGTCGTCGCCGCCGGTCAGGATGAAGAACTGGATCGAATTGAACGTGCCCGCGGGCCCTCGCGCCTCCTCCGGGAGCGAGAAGCTGTGGACGCTGCCCGTGAGCCTCGCGAGCGGGTCGCCCGAGAAGGACATGATCGGGGTCTCGTCGGCGCCCTTGTTCGACAGCGCGACCGATACACTCTGGACGTTCCAGTTATCGTCACCCTGGAACATCCCCTTGTGCTCCTGGAGCGCGATGACGATATGCCCGATCTCCGCCCTCGTCATCGGATGCTTCAAGTCCGCGTGGATCTTGTGCATCGAGTTGTTGTCGAAACTCCCCTGGTTATGCCCCTTCAAGGTGATGACCTGAAGCTGGGCTCCCTTCGGCGACTCCAGTGTCGCGGTCGCCGAGCTGCTCTTGCGCAGGTCGTCGCCGCCGGTCTGGATCGTGATGTCGATCTGGTTGAATTTCGCGACCTGTGCTCGTAGCGAACCTCCCGGCATGACCGTGGCGAGACACGTCATGATGGTGAGGTTCAGGGCCCGCAATCTCCCGGGATGACGGGCGAACGCAGGGCGATTCGGAATGCTCGATGGTCTCATGGTAGTCTCCTCGGAAATGTGGCAAAGTGTGGCCGGTCGCGGGCGTCGTGAGAACGATCGCCCCGCGACCGGGACGTGTGGATCGCGCGGCCTTCTCGACGGGAAATCCCGATCGTCGATCCGATCACCGCATCGGGCTGTAATCCGTCGGCTGGAGGCCGAGTTTCTCCGACTTGATGAAGTAATGCCCCCGGTTGGTGGCCTGGACTTCTTTCGTCCATTCGGGATCGGTCGCCATCGCCTTCCAGGACGCGGCGGCGGCCTCATGGCTGGGGAAGGCGAGGAGCGCGACCACGGTATCGTTCGTGGCGTGCTTCTGGTCTTTGTGGATCGCATTGCCCGGGGGATTCTGGACCGGAGTCGCGGCGTGCTTCTGGTCTTGAGCCACGTGAGGCGGCTCGACGTGGATGGTCCAGGAGCCAATCAGCTCGATCCCGTGCTTCTGGTAGAGCGGGACCGCATGATTGCGGAAGTGCTGATCGACCTGGTCGTGCTTGGTGTGGTCCGAGACGTACATCCACATCTCGAAGATGCGCTGGGCCTTCTGAGTGTGGGCCTTCTGAGTGTGGGCCTTCTGAGTGCCGGTTTGCGGCACCTGGGCCTGCTGCGAGCCGGACGCGATGGCGAAGAACGACATCGAGAGCACGGCCAGGGCGAGGGTTGTCATGTATCTGCGCAACATTGGAAGCGTCCTCTCAAGAAGATGTGTTCGACATGAGGCCTTCATCGGGAATCTGGCGATCAGGGCCGAGACCCTGCTCGCGTCGTAGGTCGTCAGCAGTGCCCGACCTTCGAGCGACTCCAGGACAAGGCGGGCCGTTTTCGGCCGCTACGCCGAGTTGCGACGCGGGCCGCGCCGGGCCTGGCTGATCGAAACGCGCCAGGAACGCCACGATGAACGGGACATGATCAGCCTCTGGGCTGTCGGAATACGGTCCGCGATACCACGACGGAGCCGCTGTCCCGGCCGCGCACCTCTCGCCGGGCACGCCCGCCTTGTGAGACTTCTGCTGGGCGTCGCTACACCCTTAACCGCGCGACTTGCCCCCAACGGTACGATAAAAAGTCACGAATCTTTGAAAACTTGCGGATCTCCTCGATATGATGCGTGAGGGAGGCATAAAAAAGGTCCATTTTCCTGTCCCCTTTTGGTCCGCTTGCGCGGTTTACTCTTTGTATGGGGTTCGTGCGCGATCTTGCCGTCGGCCTCGGATGCGCGGGCCCCTGGTTGCGGCGTGAACCACTCTCGGCACGGTGATTTCGATGACCAGCAACTCGGATGTGACCAACCACTTGCTCGAGCAGGCGGCCCGCGGTGATCCGCGGGCTCTGGGGGCCCTGCTGACACGGCACGGCGATCGGCTCCGGCGCATGGTTGCGCTGAGGATGGATCGGCGGTTGCAGGGGCGGATCGACGCGTCGGACGTCATCCAGGAAGCGTATCTGGAGGCATCCGTTCGATTGACCGAGTACCTCGGCGATCCGTCGATGCCGTTCTTTTTGTGGCTCCGGTTCCTCACCGGCCAGAAGCTGGTGACGTTGCATCGGCATCATCTGGGAGCGCAGATGCGCGCCGCCGACCAGGAGGTGGCGTTGTGCCGGGGACCGGTGCCAGAAGCGTCCTCGGCCGCGCTGGCCGCCCAGCTCCTGGGGCATGACACGCGGCCGAGCGAGGCGGCGGTCCGTGCCGAGCTCAGGATTCGCGTGCAGGACGGACTCAACACCATGGACCCACTCGACCGCGAGGTGCTGGCCTTGCGCCACTTCGAGCAATTGAGCCGCGCCGAGATTGCCCAGTTGTTGGGACTTTCGGAGGGCGCCGCCGGCAAGCGGTACATCCGGGCCCTGGAACGGCTGAAACGGATCCTGGGGCACTCGCCGGGTGGCCTGGGAGGAATGAGGTCATGAGCGAGCCTTCCTGTGAATTCGACCCGATCGACGATCTGGCCGACGCCTTCCTCGTGCGATACCGCCGGGGCGAGCGGCCCTCGCTCAGCGAATACACCGCCAGGCATCCCGAGCTCGCCGAACGGATTCGCGCCGTCTTTCCCACACTGGTTGCCCTGGAGGAGGTCGGCCCTGAGAAGAGCCAGGGGGCCGGCCTCGATGTGGGGCCGTTCGGCTCGGGCGGACCGGAGCCGCAGCGTCTGGGTGAGTTCGTCCTGCTTCGCCGCATCGGCGCCGGTGGTATGGGGATCGTGTACGAGGCCGAGCACGAATCGCTCAAGAGCCGCATGGCGCTCAAGGTCATGCACGCACGGTTCCGCGCCGATCGGGACTACGTGCGGCGCTTCCAGACCGAGGCGCGGTCGGCGGCGAAGCTGCACCACACCAACATCGTGCCGGTCTTCGACTATGGCCAGCAGGACGGCGTCTTCTATTACGCGATGCAATACATCGCCGGTGTCGGGCTGGAGCGGGTGCTGGACGACGTCCGCCGCCTCCGCCCTGCGGCCGAGCGCGACGCCGGGGCCGAGAGCGATCGGTGCGGGGCAGGAGACGGCGACCGTCGCAGGATGCGGACCCGCTCACGGCGATCTCCCGCGGCCTGCTGACCGGCCGGTTCGCCGAGGCACCGATGGCTCCCCTTGCCGCCGAGTCGAGCTCGACGGCGATCGTGACGACCGGCGACACGACCGCCACCGAAGGCGTTGTTCTGGCCAGCAGCTCGATTCTCGGTCAGTCCGAGTCGGTCTATTTCCGCGAGGTCGCGCGCCTCGGCGCCCAGGTCGCCGACGCGCTGGACTACGCCCACAAACAGCGGGTGATCCACCGCGACATCAAGCCCTCCAACCTCCTGCTCGACGCCCAGGGCAACGTCTGGGTCACCGACTTCGGCCTGGCGAAGCTGGTCGAGGGGGACGACCTCTCGCACTCGCATGACCTGGTCGGGACCCTCCGCTTCATGGCTCCCGAGCGGTTCCGGGGCGTCACCGACGCGCGGGGTGACGTCTACTCGCTCGGCGCGACGCTCTACGAGCTTCTGACCCTGAAGCCGGCCTTCGATGAGCGGGACCAGGCCCGGCTGATGGACCGGATCACGCACGAACCGCCGAGCGCGTTGCGGCAGCACGATCGCCGCATCCCTCGGGACCTGGAGACGCTGGTGCTCAAGGCGCTGGCCAAGGACCCCAAGGATCGGTTCGCAACGGCGGGGGAGCTGGGCGACGAGCTGCGTCGATACCTCGAGAGCCGGCCGATCCGCTCGCGGCCGGTCCGGGCCTCCGGAGCGGCTCTGGCGGTGGTGCAAGCGCAGCCCGGGGCTGGCGGCGGCCAGCATCGCCACAGTGGGCCTACTGGTGTTCGTGACGGTCGGGCTCCATCATGTCGGCCTGGAGATTCCATCAGGATGGCCTGCGAATCCAGAATGCGGAGCGCGATGCGAGCAACCTGCTCGACTCGCGCAAGAACCTGTACGACTCGCTGGTCGCCCAGGCGCAAGCCCGGCGGTTCGGCCGCCGGGTCGGGCAGCGCTTCGAGAGCCTGCACGCCCTGGAACAAGCGGTCGTCGATCGCGCGGGACTTGAAGCTGCCACCCGACCAATTCGACCGTCTCCGCGATGAGGCGATCGCCTGCCTGGCCCTCCCTGACCTGAAGGAGACCGGCCAGGTCATCCATCGACCACCCGAAGTCGTTCCTGGCCGCGTTCGACACGGCCATGACCCGCTATGCGCTGCGGTTCAAGGATGGGACGATCCAGGTCCGCCGCCTCGCCGATGACGCAGAGATTGCCCGCTTTCCGGCCCGGGGCGATCGCGAAATCTTCGTCTTCGGCTTCAGTCCAGATGGCCGCTACCTGGCGACCACCCATTTTCCCGGATTTGCCCTGACGGTCTGGGACATCGAAAAGCGTACGGTCGCCGTCAGCGATCCCGGCCCTGTCGCGGGGGGCACGGCACAGTTCAGCCCGGACAGCCGGCGGGTCGCCCTATGCCACGCGGATGGACAGCTCCTCGTCTACGACCTGGCGACCGGTTGACCGATGCGACGCTGGCGGATGCCGACTCCGGGGCACATCGCCTTCCGCGCCGACGGGGCCCAGATGGCGATCCTGCAAAAGGACCCGCGAAACTCGACGTGCCGGATCGTGCAACAGAAAGGTCCTGGGCCGGCCCGGGGTCGGCAAAGGACCTGGCCTTGCACGGACGGGGCCGGATCGCCACGATCCATAATGAGCGGGCCAGCTTCACCTGCCGGATCGTGGAGTCGCGGCCGGCCGCCTCCTGGTCGATCCTGCTGCCGCAACCTGCGTCTAGGGTCGTTTGGAGTCCTGACGGCACCACGCTGGCAACACCGAGTGAGATCAGAAAATCTACCTCTGGGACGCTGCCACCGGCATCCGCAAGGCCGACCCTCGAAGGACATACCAATGCCGGTCTGTCCGTCGCCTTCCACCCCACCGGCGCGTTGCTGGCCAGCAACGGATGGGAAGGCGTCTTCGGCTCTGGGACGCGGCCCTGGGCCGGCCCGTGCTGAGCTTGACCGGCGATCACTACTATTTTCATGCGGGATTCAGCCAGGACGGACGCATCGTCGTTTCGGTCGAGGAGCCGATTGACGACGTATGTGGTCGAGCCGGCCCTCGAATACCAAACCTTGGCCCATGCGTTCGGCCAGCCGGTTCGTTATTGGAGATGCTTCGATCCGCCCCGACGGCCGGGTGCTCGCATCTGGCGACGGACCGGGGCGTGGTGCTCTGGGATCTGGCCCGTGGCGCGGAACTCGCATTCCTGCCGATCGGATTCCCCGGTACCCGCTGTTCGAGGCCTCGGGCGACCTGCTCACGGTCACCAGCGGTCGACCTCGGCGTTCAGCGGTGGCCGGTTCAGCTCGATCCCAAGGAGGGGGAATTCCGCGTCGGCCCGCCGCGCCGCCTCCCGTTGCCAGTAGCCGGTCTTGGGCGATTAGCCGCGGACCGGTCAGGTCGAATCGTGGCCGCAGCGGATTCTCGACGTCACCGCATGTCCTCGACTCCGGGTCGAACGTTCCCGCGTGGGCCCGCTGGATGACTGCCGCTATGTCGCGGTCAGCGCGGACGGTCAATGGCTGGCGACCGGCAGCCACGGCAAGAACGGCGCCCAGGTCTGGCGGATCGCCGATGGCCGGCGGGTCGCCGATCTGAAGGTCGAGGGGCTCGTCAGTGTCGCCTTCAGCCCCGATGGGAAATGGTTGATGACGAGTCCGTCCCCGTGCCGGCTCTGGGCTGCCGGCACCTGGAACGAGGCGCTGCGGTGGGGGGCGACGGGCTCACCTTCTCCCCCGACGGCCGCCATCTGCTGGTTCAAGAGGCGAACAAGGTCCTTCGCCTCGTCGAGACCGAGACGGGCCGCACGGTCGCTCGGCTCGAGACCCCAGACTCGTGTGCACTGGTGGAAGGAGGAGCCACCTTCAGCCCCGATGGCTCGCGGCTGGTGGTAGTCACCCATGACGGGCCGGCTGTGCATGTCTGGGACCTGCGGGCGATCCGCCGACATCTTCGATCGCGGTGCCTCGACTGGGACGCCCCTGCCTTGCCCAGGGACGACCCGGCCGAACCATCGGCACCCCCACTGCCGCGGATCCAGGTCGAGCTCGACCCGCTGGACGGTCACATCGAGCCGAACGGCCTGTCGCCCGAGGAACTGGTCGCCCTCCACACCCAACGCATCGGCAAGGACCCCGAAGACGCCGAGTCTTATCATCAGCGCGGCCATGCGTTGTTTCAACTGCAACGCTTCCCCGAGGCGCCTCGACGACTTCAACCGAGCGATCCGGCAGCGGCCTGGCGACATGCACCTCCGGGTCGTCCGGGCGGCGATCGGACAGGTCTCAAACCAATTCGAGCCGGCAATCGCCGACCTGGAGGCCTGCGCTGGCGGAAGAACCGGATCAGCTGAGCCGATGACCGAGCACCTCAAGCACCCCACCGAAAACGCCGAGAGCGGCCGCCGAGGGCCGCACTGCGCCAGCCCTGAGCGATCCGCGAGCCGGACCATCGTCGGCGTCGGCTGCAACCTGATCCTTGCGGGAAAGTAACGGGACATTCCTCAATCACTTGGCAATTCAGGCAAGCCAGCCAAGAGGGTTTGATCCAGATCTCGGGTCTTGCCGAAACGATCGAGGGATATCTCCCTGACTTGGCATCTGTCCCTATCGCTGGTCCCCCTGGGTTGACCTCTCAGGGGAAGATGGGTCGAAGCCACTGGGGAACCGGTTCCTGAAGATGGCGCAGTTGCCCGTGATCGAAAACGGCCACCTGGCGATATGGGACATTCAAGTCGCTGTTATCGTGAATCAAGACATGAGGTAATTGCGCGATGGCGGCCTGGAGATTGACGAGCGTTCGAGAAAACCTTGACCGGAGCTTGTCGTCGGGAACATCGTGACCGCCCTGCG
The DNA here is from genome assembly GCA_963845755.1 of uncultured Planctomycetota bacterium. Lineage (GTDB taxonomy): Bacteria > Planctomycetota > Planctomycetia > Isosphaerales > Isosphaeraceae > CAWJTV01. The sequence goes on along the minus strand of CAWJTV010000022.1, from coordinate 97,746 downwards.
AAACGCGCATCGCCACGCGCTCGAGCGACTGATCGGGGCCGGAGAGGCCGATGTAACACAACACGACGACATAGCCGCAGCGAGCCGCCTCTGTCAGGAACGCGACCTTGGCGCCCACCGGATCGGAGAAAACCGTCTCAAAGACGAAACTCTCCCGGCGCCCGACCAGAGCCTGTCTCAAGGCATCGCCCAGACGAGCCGCGTCGTATGGTTCGACGGCAAGTTCGGCGGCAAGCACATCCGCGTTCACGAATCGCAGCCCCGCCCAGGCCAAATGGGCGTGGAAGAAGGTGGTCTTCCCGGCTCCATTCGGGCCGGCAATCGCCACCAGGATCGGCCGCCGATCAAACTCGGCGAACTCCGTCAGGGGCATGCGACCGCCTGGAATTCCCGACCCACGAATCGCCCCACGGTTCGCGTGCCATCGGCAGCGACGCGGACCACCACGCCCGGCGAGCCTGGAACCGGCTGATAGTGGGGAAACGGCCTCAAGTCGAGGTATTCCACCACACGCCGGCGGCCCGTAGCCGAATCCACCGAGGCCAGGCACTCGGAAAGCGGCACGGCTGCGCCGGCCCGCCGGAGGGCGAGTGCTCGGGAGCCCTCGAGCAAGGGTTCGATCGCTCGGCCGAGTTGGGCCCAGAACTCGATCTGACCGGCGATTGAGCGCTCCGCGATCTCCGCCGTCAGTCGGGCATCGAGGATGAGTTCATCAGATATCTTGACCGGTTGACTCATACCTCAATGGTAGCAATTTGCTACCAACGTGACAAGTCATCGACGCGCGGGTTTCTACGACGCGGTCAGCGAAGAGAATCAATGGGCACTCGGCCGGCGTCAGACGGAGGGCACGCCTGAAGGCCCTGAGAGTGAGAGACCAGGGTTCGGCGACCAGAGCCGATGGCACGGCCCCGGCCATCCTTGTTTTCCCTCGGAACTCCCCACATGAGCCAACAATGTTTGACCCTGGGTCCCCCGCACAGGTCGCGAGGTGACACCCAAGCGTGGGGGATCGCTTCGGCTCGTCCAGTGTGAAAACGGCATCGGATTCGCAGGCAAGTCCGACCTGGAGATTCTCTCGACCGTCCGCGCCATCTCATAGGGACATCCGCACTTCCACATGGGATTCCCTGCACGACAGGAGGCATTTCCATGGCCGAAGCCACGGAACAAGACGTGACTGGGCGAGTTCCCATCGATCCGATCCCTGGGGATCGCAGTCGGAATGCCCCCGGAATGGGCGATACAGGGAGGCTCAATGTGAATATGGGACAGGAATCGTCCATAAGGAGACCGCCGGCGCAGTGGGAGCACTGGCGCGGGCATGCTCCTGATTTCCGCCGTGGTTGCGTTGGTTTGCGGCGGTGCCGGCGCCTGGGCATACGACCGCTACCTGGCGACGTCGAGGGGCGGGAACTCCTCGGTGAGTCCGACGGGCCGGGATTCGGAGATTCCGAAGGACGTTGCTCGTCTGGATGATCGCGAAAAAACTATCCGAGGAATGCAAGAGCCTCTCCGATCATTACAAGCAACTTCAAGAGCGGTTGGATGCATTGCCAAAATCGGCGGCCGTTCCCGATCTGGGGCCGATTCAGGAGAAGATTGCCCAGGTCGGCCAGCTCTCGCAGCAGGTCGAGGCGATCGGGAAGCAAGTCAACCCATTGCACGAACAACTCGTGCAATACGAGAAGAAGGTCACGGAACTCAACAACAAGTTTGAAGATCTCCGACAACAGGTGTCCTTCGCACAGGATCGTGCGCCGGGCGGCCGGGGTCGGGAGGGGTCGCCCGTCGTCGATCGTACTCAAAAGGCCGAAGGAGCCGAGGGCGCGTTCGACCTCCTTGGAGAAAGGCGAGGCGTCTGCCGAGGCGTCGCTCGAGTCGGGCATCAGCCAGTTCCGCGAGAAACGATACCCGGATGCCTACCGCCTGTTCCGGAAGCTGTTGTCGTCGCATCCGGACGATGCACGGGTCTGGTATTATGCCGCTCTCTCCTACGGACTGGGCTCGAACGATTGGGGCAGGATCGCCCAATCCATGGCCGAGGAGGGTATGACCCGCGAGAAGGCGGGTCGGCCGTCGAAGTCCACAATCGACGCCGCGTTCGCCGGGTTGACGAAGGAGACCGGTAAGGATTGGCTCGATACCTATCGGCAACGCGCCCACTGACTCCGGGGGCGATCGACTGCGAGAATGCCCCACGGCGGCGAGTTCTTTCTAGACATCATTGCCCGCTGCGGCCGTCGGTCCTGGAGATCAGGCCGCGACGCGCGGGCTTCTCGATCGTGAACTCGTCGATCATCCGACGGTCCTCGGTCCAGGCTCGATAGCTGAGGCGATTTGATTCCGGGTCGATCTCGATCGTCTGATAGGTCGAGACACCGGTAAAGCCGACTTCGACGTACGTCGCGGGGACAGGTCCACGTACTTGTCTCCGGAGACGGCGATCACATAAACCGTCCCCTGGCCGGGCCGTTCGACGCGATGGTGCGCGCGGAGCGGATAAGTCCGCTGATAGGCGTGATCGTGTCCCTGGAGGACCAGGTTGACACGGTGCTTGTCGAAGGTTGGCACCCAGTCCTGGCGCAGGGCGGGCATATCGCGCGAGGGATGCGAGGGGTAGACCGGATGATGGAACATCACGAGCTTCCACGCCGCGCGAGTCCTCGCGAATGTCCGGTCGAGCCACTCCGCCTGTCGCACGCGCGGTGGACGGATCCCAGACGGCGCGCGTGCTGTCGAGCACCGCCACGCACGCCTCCCCCACCTCGAATGAGTAGACCAGATCCGGCTCGATACCCGGCGGTCCGTTGTGCGGTAGCTCGAAGACGGCACGATACCAGCGCGGACCGACGTCGAGATACTCGTGGTTGCCCGCGCAGGGCATCAACGGCAGATGGTCAAAGACCGGCGCGGCCCGGAGGAAGAAATGGTCCCAGTTGGTCCGCTCGTTTCCCCGATCGACGAGGTCGCCGGCCAGCATCAGGAAGTCGAGGTCCGGGTGCGCGCGGGCGGCCGTTTCCAGGAGCTGTCCCCAGCCGCCAGCCCCGTCTGGGCATCCCCCAGGTAGAGGAACCGGATCGGACGCCCGCGGGCCGGAGCGGTCTTTGCCGACTTCCAGGGTCCCCACCCCCGGGGAGTCCCGTCTCCGAGGGAGTAGTCGTAAACCGTATCGGGCTCCAGGCCCGAGACCCTGACCCGGTGTTCACGGACGACCGGATCGTTCAGCACGCTCGGCACGTCGAGGCACGTCGAGTCACCACCGACGATCCGGACCGCCTCCGGGCGCGGTTCCCATCCCGGCGGCCTCTTCCGATCCGCGCCGCGTGAGGATCGCACGACCCGCACGGCCGTCGTCCTGACGTCCGGCGATGTCCGCCAGGTCCAGACCAGCTCTCGCGCGGATCGGCGCCGAAGGCGATCGCGACCTGATCGGGCTGCTGGCCGGCGACGACATGGGTCTTCCAGACTCGGCCGGTGGCGAGCAGGACCGAGTGCCGGCGGTCGTGCGAGGCCTGGAGCATGACGGCACCATCGAGCTCCTGGGGAAGCGCCGCGAAGGGCTTCCAGGCGTCGAACGCTGCACTCACTCCAGGTCGGGCGATGAGGATCCTCCAGCTCGCCTCCTGTCCGGCGGCGAGCGTGACGACCGGCCGGCCTCCGTTGGCCGGGTCCTTCCCGATCGGCCTGAGGAAGACCACGTAATGCGCCGCGGGAGTCCGATCGAGTCCGTTGACTCCCAGCTCGATGCGTCCGCGATCGAAGATGCGTCGATAGAGCCGCCAGCTCGTGTCGGGATTGACCAGCTCCTGATCCGTGATGCGGAAGCCGCGATCTCCCAGCCAGAACGGGATGGAACCGATCGGGACAGCCACATCCACGACGACCGGACGATCCACGTTCAGCCGGAGGTAGTCCCGCCCCAGGGCGGCCCGCTCGCCGGGTTGCAGGCGATCCAGGATCGCCGCGGCGTGCGTCGCGATCGCGGTCAGCTCGCGCTCCGAACACGATTGGCTCAGGCGGCGGCCTATCGCCCGGACGGTCTCTTGAGGGGACGGGAAAACGGTGGATCCCGGCGTCGGGTCGCTCCAGCGCCCCACCAGGGTGCCGAGCACCACCATCACGATCCGCTTCTTCCGCCAGGCCGTGGCATCCATGACCGCGATCCGCGCCTCCTGCCGACGAAACCGAGCCGTTCCCAACATGCGGGATCGCCGTCGCGCGACCCCGGCCGACCTGGACGAAAAAAACCATGGCCTCGGTCCGCGTCCTGCGGGAGGCCATGGTCGTTGAGGGTTCCCGGTCCTACGGACCCACTCGGTTCAGTTCGACTCGATCGACTGCCGAACCATCGAGATGCGATTGACGAGATCAGCAGCATCGTTCGCACGTCTCAGATCGGAGTACTTGGCCAACGGTGCCGAACGCGTCTCGTCCGCGTAGACACCGACCACCGTGTACAAACCGTTCATCTCGCCGATTGCCGCCTTGGAAAAGAGACCCGACCGGATCAGCGATGCGAGATTTTGCTGCCACAGTTGGGTTTCTGCCAATTTTGCCGTCATGGTGTGCCCCTTCAGCAGGAAAAAAGAGGCCATCCGTAAGTAATTCGAGGCACGCTTCGGAATCTTGCCCTCACCCTCCGCAAAACCGCCGGTACTCGATCCTCGAATCAGGCTATTCGCATGTCATTCGTCCTGAAATTAACCCTCGGCTTTCGGATTATCCTCGATCGGGCACTAATCGTATAGACGAACTGGAAATCGATTTGGTTCAAGTCTCCGAACGTCAACTTCGCATCCCGAGACCTGACCTCCGAACGAGCGGGCTTGCCTAGATATTAGGCGGATCCAAGGACTTCTCAAGGCTTCTACTTCCCACATGGGCAAAAGAAGCGCCGATGCGGACGTTCCCCAGCGTTTTTCTCGGAAAGTGCTGCCGGTGCAAGTCGCAGATCCGTCCCCAGGGCAATCTTCGACCCTCGCTCACTCCCGGTCCGAGAACGTGTCCAAGCCTTCGCAGGGGTTCGCAGCGATCAACCGTGGCTCAACCTACCCTATACCGACATCGGTCCCACCCACGGAACAGTCGCTGAAGACCTGCTGCATATTCATCACCTAACCAACAATATTGTACATCCCTCTCTCGATGCCGATCAGAACGCGGCAATAATCCTGAACAAAATGATCGCCAATCCCTGATCCATTCCCTAACTTCCTTTGGTTCTTCTATTTAGACTAAGTTACTCTCGAAATCGTTTCACCAGGTCAATTTCCCCAATAACCGCGACATCTACCCAATTATGTATGCTTGGTTTCACCCTTGTCAAGAGTAGGGCACGAGGACAGAGGGTGGTGGAGGGGCAGGGCGGGGCGTCCGTGGCCAGAAGGGAACGCGTGTTGAAGATTCTCAACAAGTTCGGTCGGAGACGGCATCGCGAGCTAGGGCAAGTGCTCCATGGACGACGACTTCCTCGCCCAGCGCGGCCGGAACGATCTCGAAACCGCCTCGAAAGGGGGGGAAGACCTCCTGCTCGACGAGGCGACGGATCGGGTCGAACCACTCGGCCTCGCCGATCAGGGAGACGCCACCCCCCATGACGATTCGCCTGGGTGCGACCAGCGCGATGGCCTGTACGAGGGCGAACGCGATCGCCGAGTGTGCGCGCGCCAGGATCATCGCCGACTCGGAGTCTCCCTCTCGGGCGGCCTGGGCGACCAGAACGGTCGTGATCTGGCTCGGATCGCCGCAGGCCCGATCCAGGACCTCCCACTCACCTCGCGCTTCGATCATCATCCGTGCATGATCCTGGGCGGCATGAGCGATGGCCCAGCCGGAGGCGACCTGCTCCAGTTCGGCGGGGGGGCGCCCGGCCGCGCGACATCAACCACGCGCATGTGCCCGATCTCGCCCGCACCCTTGCCGAAGCCCCGATAGATCCGGTCCCCGATGATCAGGGCGCCGCCGATCCCGCTGCCGACGGTCATGTACAGCAGGGGTGAGTAGCCGCGCCCCGCACCGAACCGAGCTTCACCCAGACCGGCCGTATCGGCGTCGTTATGAACGAGGACTCGAGGGACCTTCAGATGCTCGCGGATCCAGGCACCCAGCGGGAAATCATCCCAGCCGGCAATCTGATAGGACTTCTGAACGACGCCGTTTTCCGTGTCAACCGGCCCGCCAAAGCCGACACCGGCGGCCTGGATTTGCGAGCAGGTCAACTGGGCGCCCCGGAGCAGGCTCGGGAAAACCTGCTGGATTTGGTCCAGGATGCCTGTGGCATGACGGGATGGGTTGACGGGGAGCCGTTCCAGTCCCACGAGCTCGCCCTGGCCCCGGCCGATCCCGAGCTGCAGCTTGGTCCCGCCGATCTCGATCCCCAGGACCCAGGCATCTTCAGCCATGCGATCCGATCGCTCCGGCACCCGCGTGGGCGAGCTCCTTGGCGGAGAAACGGCGGTAGAGGTCGTCGATGATCCAGTGGAAGACGACCTGGTGCAACGATTCGACGATCCCCATATCATCGATCGCCGCATGGACATTGTGGTGGGCCAGGTTCTTGAGCTTGCCCCCCGAGAAACCCGTGAACCCCACGGTCGTCAGTCCGTGCTCGTTGGCCCAGTCGACGGCCTTGAGGATATTGGGGCTGTTGCCCGAGCCGGAGATGGCTAGCAGCAGGTCCCCCGGCGAGGCCAGGTTCTTGAGCTGCTCCAGGAAGATCCGGTCGTAACCCTCATCGTTGGCCCAGGCCATGATGCCGGCGGTGTTGTCCGTCAGGCTCAGGACCTTCAGCCGCTTCTGCGATTTCGAAGTCGCGGAGCGTGCACTTGGCCAGATCCTCGCACAGGTGCGAGGCATTGGCACCCGAGCCGCCATTGCCGATGATGAACACGAATCGACCGTCGTCGTAGACGGCCTCGACCAGCTCGCTGACGTTCTCGACCTGCGCCGGATCCAGCCGCTGGATCTCCTGGCAGACCCGAGTCAAATAATCCGAAATCCCCAGCTTCGCACCAAGCATCGTGTGATTGCCTCAATAATTCAGGATCGATCGGCCGTCTCGGAGGTCCAGTTTCCCCGACTCGACAATAAGCCAATTCGGAGGGTTGTGCGCTACGTTTCTGTCTCGTGCTGTCGCCTCGCTTCACAACGATCTACCGCGAGTCGCTCGATAGCAAGCATCATACTCGACCCCGGCGCCGAGCGTAAAGCCGAGCCTCGCCGCGGCCCAGGTGGGTGTTGACCGATCTCCACGCCGATGCCCCTGTCTCGACGGTTTCAACGATCCCGAGGCAGATCGATGCCCCACTCGCCCCCCCATGAACTCAGGGGGATTCTCAGGCTAAAGGCCAGAGTTCATCCATGAATGCGTGGATGGTGTAAGGGGTGTTCGCGGTCCTGTGAGGAGCCTCTGGCTAACGCAGGTCATACCCTGATCCTGTCGATATTCGACTCGGTGATGACGAAGATAATCGGTGCGTCGGACGAATAGCATCAGAGAATCGAGTTGTTGAGAAGATCTCAATGTGAGGCAGCTCTATGCGTCAGGAAACGCCGAATTCCGAGCCCCTGGTCGATTGGCGGACGGTCCATGCGTTGGGCCTACCGTCGGGCAGTATCCGAGCCCTGCTCGCGATCTTGATGTTCGCAACTGTCTGGGGCCTGCTCTGGATCCACCCGACCGAAGAAGTTCCGGACTATCTCAGCGGCCTGCTGTTTATCATCATGGGGCATTATTTCGCCGCGCGACGCCGCGCCCCTGAGGTCCAGGAGCAGGGCCCTCCACCCTTGTTTCTCCCGCGAGGCAGCGTACGGTTGCTCCTTGTGGGCGGTTCGGTCGCGCTGGCCGTTCTCCTTTTTCAGAACGGGCGACTAACGTCGCTCGATCAGAACCGAGGCGTCGTCACCCTCCTCCTTGTGGGTGGGTTCCTGCTGGGAGCGGCGTTGAACACGGTGATGGCTTGGTGGCGGGACCGGGGTCACCAACCGCCGCGCCTCGTCGAGGATGTTCGTGCCGTGGTCTCGCTGGCCGCTGCCGGGCTTCTCGTGTTCCTGGTCGTAAATCGCCTGTACCTGATCGTTCCCACGGCGCAGATCGACGAGTTCTTCAAACCCTGGGTCCACGTCGGGCGTTTCGGCCCGGAGCATATCCTCGCGGCGGTCGTTGGGTTCTACTTCGGCTCGCGATCCTGAATCGCTTCACGGAACAGGCGACGACTCGGCCTCATCCGTTCCGGTTGCACTCTCTCGCGGTTCTCTGGAAAAATCGGGACCTTTTGTCGCCGAGCGCGCCTCAATGGAGGTAGGATCGGGAAAGAAGGTTCGAAACCGGGAATGGACGAGCGAGCTCATGTCAAACCGGGATTCGGCGATCGCTCTGGACAAGCAGATTCGCACGCTCTTCGACATCGGGGCGCTGGGTGCAACGCCCGATCGCGGCTTGCTCGATCAGTTCGCCCACGGTGGTGAGACATCCGAGGCGGCGTTCGCGACCCTGGTCGAGCGGCATGGGCCGATGGTGCTGCGCGTCTGTCGCCATCTGCTGGCCGACCGCCACCTGGCCGAGGATGCGTTCCAGGCGACGTTCTTGCTGCTGGCCCGCCGGGCGCGCTCGATCCACGATCCGGATGCGCTGGCGGGATGGCTCCATCGCGTGGCCCGCCGGGTCGCGCTCTGCGCCCGGGTCGACCTCTGCCGGCGCAATCGGCGCGAACGCCCCGAATCCGGCGAGATCGCCGTCCCGGCCACCGACGACGCGGAACGGGATGAACTCTGTGCCATCGTCCATGAGGAGATCGACCGGCTGAGCAACACCCAGCGCTTGCCGATCCTGCTCTGCGCCTTCGAGGGCCTCTCGCACGAAGAGGCGGCGCAGCGCCTCCGCTGGCCGGTCGGGACCGTCAAGAGCCGGTTGGTGCGGGGCCGTCGGCGACTGGAACGCCGCCTGACGCGGCGGGGCCTGGCGCCCGCTCTCGCGCTGGCCGCGAGGCCCGCCGCCGGGGCACCCGTGCCGCTGGCACTCGCCGTATCCACCACGCGGCGCCGCCCTGGTCACCGCCCCGACGGCCGGGCCGGTCTCGGCGTCCGTTTCCCCATCGATCGCCCTGCTCTTGCAACAGGAGTTGGGCGCGATTCTCCTGGCCAAGCTTGGGTTCGCGGCGGTCGTGGCCCTGGCCGCCTGCGCGTGGGTAATGATCCTCGTGATGACGCTGGCCGGCCCGCAAGGCCGGCGTACCCAGGAGATCGAGCCCCAACCCCACGAGGTGGCCAGCACCAGCAAGGCCAAGGCGCCCGAGCCGAAAGCCCCGATCGTTCCCAGGAGCGATGTCACGAGCGTCCTCAAGACCAATCCTGGCAGCCCCGCGAGTCCGCCGTCAATTCCCGACGGAGCCCGGGGAAACCCGATCGTGGCGGCCACCGAACGTCGTCAATCGGCGCTCGGGATCCAAGTGGAACTCGCCATCCAGAATGGAGTTCGGTTCCTCAAGGCACAGCAGTGGGCAGACGGCTCCTGGCCCGAGGTCGAGAAACAGGCCAACACGGGGACGACCAGCCTGGTGACCCTGGCGCTCCTGTCGGCCGGCGAGAAGCCCGACACGCCCTCGGTCCGGAAGGCACTCGACTACCTCCGAAATTTCGGCCCCGATCACCTGCGCTCCACGTACGCGATCTCCTTGCAAACCCAGGTCTTCGCCGCCGCGGATCCAGAGCGCGATCTCCTCCTGATCGCGGCCAACGTCGACTGGCTGGAAGCCGCGCAGATCAAGGTCGGCGACCGGGTAGGCTGGCCCGGGACCTGGACGTATTCCGGCAACAAGTACCAGGCCGGCGATAACTCCAATACCCAGTACGCCTTGATGGGCCTCAAGGCTGCCAGGGAGGTGGGCATCATCGTCGACCCGAAGGTCTGGCTGGCGTCCCGTCAGTATTTCGAGAAATTCCAGAATCGAGACGGCGGCTGGGGGTACACGCCCCGTCATAACCTGTTCACCGGGAGCATGACCTGCGCCGGGATCTCCAGCCTGATCATCACCGGCTCGAAGAACTACGAAGGACTCGAGCATCTCGACGGCGAGGCAATCCGGGACTGCGGTAAGGGCGGTTACAACACCAAGCTGCTCCTTGGCCTCGATTGGCTGGCGAGCCACTTCCAGGTGGGCCAGAACTTCGGTAGCGGCCAGGTCTGGAGGTACTATTACCTCTACGGGCTGGAGAGGGCCGGCCGGCTCTCCGGCGTCCGCTTCTTCGGCAAGCACGACTGGTACCGCGAGGGTGCTGAGGAGCTCGTTCGCGAGCAAAACGCGCTGACGGGTTCCTGGCGCGGAGCCAACCAGGAGAACGAGCTGATCGCAACGAGCTTCGCGCTGCTGTTCCTGACCAAGGGGCGGGCGCCCGTCCTGATCAACAAGCTCTCCCACGCGCCGGTCAACGACTGGAACAACGATACCGACGATATCCGCAACCTCGTGGGCATCATCTCCCGCGACTGGAAGAATCTGCTGACCTGGCAGGTGGTCGATCCCGCTACCGCGGCGGTCCCGGATTTACTCCAGGCCCCGATCCTCTTCATCAATGGCCACAAGGCCCCGGAGTTCACCGCCGCCGAGAAGCAGAATCTGCGCCTGTATGTCGAGCGCGGAGGATTCATCCTGGCCGAAGCCTGCTGCGGCAGCGCCGAGTTCGACGGGGGCTTCCGGAAGTTGATGAACGAGCTGTTCCCCGAACAGTCGGAGCACCTTCGACCGTTGGCCGACGACCATCCGATCTGGCGGGCCCACCATGTTCTGAACGCGGAGATTCACCCCCTCTGGGGCATCCAGCAAGGCGGGCGGACCGCGGTCGTCTACTCCCCGAAGGACCTGTCCTGCTTCTGGAACCAGTCCGAGCAGAGTCCGGCCAACCCGGCGGTCATCCGGGCGATCAAGGTCGGCCAGAACGTTATCGATTTTGCGACGAGTCGCGAGGTCCCACCCGACAAGCTCACCATGCCTGAAATCCGGGGCATCCGGGTGAATGCGCCGAAGCGGGTCCCACCACGGGTCGCCCTGCGGATCGCCAAGCTCAAGCACGCCGGCGATTGGGACATCGCGCCCCAGGCCATTCCGACCCTCGCGGACGCACTTCGCAAGCCCCCGTTCGGTTTGGAAGTCGCCCTGACCCAGAAACCTCTCTTTCCCCGCGACCCCAACCTGGTCTATTACCCACTGATCACGATCAGCGGGCGCGGTGCGTTCTCCTTCCCCCGAGAAGACCTTGAGGCCCTGCGGCGACATCTCGATCCCGGTGGCGGGACACTCCTTGCTGACGCGGCCTGCGGCAGCCCGGCGTTCGACGCCACGTTCCGGAAGTTCGTGGTCGAGTTGTTACCCAACAACCCGCTGGTGCCGATCCCACAGACGGACGACTTGTATACGAACAAGGTGGGATTCGACCTGTCGCAGTTGCAGTACACCAAGGCGGCCGGCGGCGGGAAAGGTTTCCCGCAACTCGAGGGCGTGAAGATCAAGGGCCACTGGGCCATCATCTACTCGAAGTTTGACATCAGTCTGCGCCCTGGGGCGGAACTCGGCAATCGACTGTAAGGGCTATACCTACGAGAGCGCCCTGAAGATCGCCGCCCAGATCCTCTTCTACTCCACCTTGCCGTGAGGGCCCTCTTTCGGTCATTCCATAAGTCCGAACGAAATGGCTTGCCTCGGCCGTCGCTTGCTCCGAAATCGTTCGTGGTCTATGATCGCGGGCATGAACCGGGAGAACAGGCCGAAAGCACGCTGGAAGACCATCAGCCTTCGCGGGCTGTTACTGCTCGTGCTCGCGATCGCCTTGTGGCTGGGTTGGATCGTCGGCAAGGCGCGTTAACAGCGCGAAGCCGTGGCGGCGCTCCAGAAGTTCGGCGGCTTCGTTCATTACGACTGGGAGTTCGTCAACGGGCCCGTCAAGGTCCCGCGAGGCAATCGGCTCTGGATGCCGTCCTGGGGCAAATTCACCGCCAACCGAAAGCCGTGGGCGCCCGACTGGTTGAGGCGCGCGTTCGGCGATGAGTATTTTCAATCGATCGTTCATGTGAGCCTCTATGTTGACATCAAGAAGGGGTCTGCGGACGCCAAATGGGTGAACATGGGCCCGGCCGACGACGCCTTGCGCAAGGTCGCCACGCAATCGCGCGTGAGAACGCTGCAAATCGGCGCCGAGCAAGTCACCGACGAGAACCTGTCCTACGTGGGTCAGATGATGGGCCTCGAGGAACTGAGCATCGGGTGGGGGTTCCACCTCACGGACAAGGGGTTCATGCACCTCTCGGGGCTCAAGCGGCTTCGCATCCTCGAGGTTGACAATTCGAAGATGACGGACGCCAGCCTGGAAGCGTTCGGGACGTTGACGAACCTGGAAGAGTTGCGGGTCGGCGGCGCGGGCTTTTCCGACCGGGGTCTCGCCCACCTCGAGAAACTCACGCGCCTGAAATACCTGTCTCTCGACGAGATGCACCCGCAGATCTCCGACGCGGGCCTCGAGTCCTTGACGGGCATGAAAAACCTGGAACATCTCGGCCTGGACGGCTGGCACGTCAGCGACGAGGGCATTGCGAAGCTTCGCGAGCTGAAGAATCTGAAGACCCTTCACATCGGCATCCCCGAAGATCGGCGGAACCGATTGCAAACGCTGCTGCCGGGCGTGAAGATCGAATGAAAATAAATAATTTCGATAAATGTATAGATTGCAGTAATTTTTCGGTTGAACACATCGCGCCCGGCGGCGCATTATGAGAATTTTTAGATATATTGGTGTATTATGGATAACTCGAGAACCGGCGCGCTCGCCACCCTGTGCATTTTGCCCGGGGAACTAGCCATATCCCCGGAAACCTCCCTTGGAACTCCCTCGAATGAACGCAGTCATGCGTGTACCAATGCGACCCGCGACTCTTCCGCTCGAAGCTGCTCTTCCACATCCTGGATCGAGGACCACGGGAAAATTGGAGGATCAGGAGGTGGCGAGAGTGGAGGATAGGGTCGCCCCCAAACCCTGAGATCCCCGCCCCAAGATCGACGATAACTGTCTAAGAATCGGTTGAAATGGTTATAGGTAAAACCATGCTGCCGTGCCAAGGTTGTCGCGTAACCCACCTCCGCATCCGCCATCTCAGTGTAGTAGCGGTCGAGGAAATCGCGTTGGAGACTTGTGAGTGTAATCATGCTCAGATCTTGAATTAATAGTTGGCATATTGGGAACCTTCCCGAGTCTTGAAGCAGGCATCTACGGTAGGGGAGCCGGTGCTCCAGTAAGCCCACCTATCGGCCTGTGCTTTCGTCCGTCTGAACATCGGGAAAGCGTCGGGAGCCAAGCCGACCACCTCTTCACTCGGGATCAGAATGGAAGAGCCGCACAACGGACAGTCCGTACCCGCCTGACCGTTGAAAACCAGCCGGCGATGTTCGGGAATCAGCCATTCGGTATGCCAATCATGGATCTCTTCTCCGCAAGCCGGGTTGGGACATGGTTTCTTGCCTGGCATAGCGACTCAAGTCTCTTATCTCTGATTCATCCCATCGGACCTGGCGAGCAATCGTACGGCGCCTTCAACCTCAAGTCGCCGGCGCTCCTCGTACAATCTTCCACCGCCACCTTATCCGAGAGGAGGGAGGAGGGAGGAGGGCGTTGATCAATGCCCGGTGGCGAGACCATGAACCAGCAAAGACTCGAACATCTGACCGTGGAAGCATCACGGAAGCATGCGGGCTTTCCGCTCGAGAAGACGCGGCCACCTCGGGAATTCCCCGGATTAGCCGGGTGGAGCGGGAAGCTTGGCGAGATACTTCAGGCCCGAGATGCTGGGCAGGAAGCAATAGACGCCGCCTCGCGTCGTGATCAAGCGGCCGAAGCCGGTAATCGTGGAATTGCCCTTGCCGCCGTTCCCGCAACCCGCGACCGTGAACGAGCTGCTCGATGGGTCGTTGACGCCCAGGAACACGTCGTCCCCGCTGATGTTGAGGACCGCGTTGCCCGGGCACTGGGGGTCGATCCCCGGGGCGGACTTGACGAACGTCGAGGTATTATCCCACTGGCCCATCAAGAACTCGAACTGATTGGTGATGCTGCCGTTGATGAAGTGACCGATCAGACCGCGGGGGGCAGGATCGGGATGCTGGGGATCGTAGTCGGGGCCATAGGGCATGGCACGCCTCACGATGCGGTGATGCGTGGAGCCGGCGCCGACCACCGCGCCGTCGCGCGGGTTGTTGCGGCGGATGTGCGACCCGATCGGGCATTTCAGGCCGAGGGTATCGTCCGTTTTCGGATCGGTGTTGACATACATGAAGTCGTTGAGTCGGTCCAGTGGTAAGGGTTGACCGGCCTCGACGGGCATCAACTCCAACGGATTGCCATTGCGCCAGCGCCCGCAGACTTTCGCGGCCAGGGTCTCGGGGTCGATTTTGAGCTGGGCCGCGTACTTGATCAGGAACGCTTCGAATCCCTCCACATCTTGTTCCAGGATGCGGAACGACGAATAACTGCTATTCAAGGAGAGTTCGACCGGCGTGACCGCGTAGGTGGCATTGGACTCGTTGAGATAGCCGAGGAGGAATTCCCCGGTGCTCACGACGGGCTGGTCGTCGGGCACGGGACACTTCCGAGGTGGTGCGCCGGCGATGGTGGGCTGCGCGATGCTGTCTCGGTAACCGAAATGGACCCGATTGTCGCTCAGCGCCCGGGCGTCATGCGACGAAAGCTCCTTCATGCGGCCGACGAACGCTGCGCAGGGTTGCCGTCACGCCCTCCAGGACCGCCGGGTCCTGGGTCACCCAGAGGCTGAGCACCGCATGCACCGCCGTACCGTCGGCGAGCCCGCCGATCCATTGTGCCGGCGCACTCTCGCCCACGTCGCCGACGAGCCCGGCGGTGACCGGGGAGGTCGCCCCGCGCTGAAATCCCAGGTCGAAGGTCGCGAGTTGAGCCGCCGTCAGGCCCAATTTCGCCAGCCCGGGGCACGTGAACCCGATATTCACGAACGACTCGGGCTTCGAGGCCCCTCGTGCCGTGGTGCTGATTTGCGGGATCCCCGGACTGCCGTTGACCATCGAGCCGATCAGCGCCTTTGCGCCGGCGGCATCGATAATCTCGAGGATGAAGTGGCGCGCCAGATCCACGCGGTAGCCACGGAGGATCGTCCCCTGCACATCGGCGTAGTCGATGGGCGGATCGGTCATGGGCGGTCCTTCGATCGGAATAAGGCCGGGAGCGTACCCGTGGACGCCCCCCTCGGCTCACTTCAAGCCGCTGGCGAGGATCTGCTGGACGGTGAACGGATAGGCGCTGTAGAGTGCCGGTTCCGCCGGGTCCTGCGCCGCGTCATTCTGCTGGACGAAGGCCGTGAACGCATTCAGGTTCTTGGCCACGGGGACCAGCCCCGCGCCTCCGACGACGAAGGGGAGCAAGGCATCGAAGACGAAGCCGATCTTGCTCACGAAGTCCGAGATGTACGCATCGAAGTTGCCATCGTACTCCGTGATCACCCCAAGGACCAAGGTGTCCGTGCTCTTCCCGCTGGGCTGGAGGTTGGGCACGGAGGCGTCCAGGACCAGGAATCGGGCGAAATGCACCGTGCCGATCGACGTCAGTGCGGAATTAATCGCGGCCTGATTGGTCTTGACCACCGTGGCGATTGCCAGCGGGTCGGTGTTTGGGACCAGTGGCATCAATAACGTCAGGGGATTGGCCATGTTGCCTCCGATATGGGTTCGAAATCCGTGCGACGCAGCACCGACGCCCGGACCGATCGTCGTCGCGAGCACATTATCCTCGGAGTAAGCAGTCGGATCAATAGGCTAAAAAGATGTACGAGACGCCCCCGTAGGGTGGGTCGAGGCCGCAACGCGGCCCGAGGCCCACGGAGTTCCCTCCAGAGACCCGCATAGTGACGGCCACCCCGAGATCAAAGCAGGGGATTCCTTGAAATCGGGGCAGCCGTTCTTCTCGGTGGTTACGGCCGAAAGGCACGTTACCGACGACTTGCGGCGGCGGACCGGAGGGCGGCCAGCACGGCAGTACCGATTGGGCTGCCCAGGCCGGTACAGGCGTCCCAGCCCTTGGTGGCATCGTACCCGAGGTTCTCGCTTCCGCCGGAGCTGCTAACCCGGTTGCTGCCAAGGGTGATGTCGTTGAAGGCGTTCGGATAGGCATACAAGGTCGCATTCACGAATCCGACCGGTTTCCCAAGAATCTGGTTAATGCGGGTGATGAGCCCAGCCCAGAGCGGGGCCACGGCGCTGGTCCCACCGGTGATGGTGTCCTCGCCATCGAAGCGGATGAAATACCCGGAACCCGGGTCCCCAACGCCGGTGACATCGGGCACTCCGCGTCCCGGGGGCCCGCCGTTCACCGAGGCGGGCAATGTGAGGCTCGCCTGCCACGACGGTGGCGGGGTGAAGACATCGCTGATGCCGCCACCTGCCGAACCGAAGCTGTTCCCCTCGAGATCCGCGAACCCTTGGTTCCACACGGCTTCGCCGGCCAGCGTTGTCCCCGAGAGATCAATTCGGGTCGCACCGCACGAAAGCACCAACGGGCTCGACGCGGGGAAATCGACATGCGCCTTGCCATCCCATGGGAACAGACCCGTGGGTTGCATATCCGCAGCGCCGTCGTCTCCCGAAGCGACGAGAACGGTGATATTGAGACTCTGAGCGTCCTCGAGCGCCGTCTTGAAAGCGTCCAGGAACTGCCCGGTGGCTTCGTCCTCGGGACCACCCCAACTGATCGAGATCACCGATGGCTTGTTCACGGTATCATGGACGGCGGCGAGGACCGCGTCGGAGAAGTTGGCGTCTGTCAAATTGGGCGAGAAATACACGACGATCGTCGCTTTCGGGACGATGGCCCCGATGATCTCGATGTCGAGCATCACTTCGCCGTTGGACGGATCGGGTTGCTGTAACGTCCCGGGGCTATTGGTTGCCTTATCCACCGAGAACGCCAGCACCGTCGGAGGCGGCGTGATGCCGATTCCCGAGAAGTAGGTCTCCAGATCGCCCGGGCGGAAGCCGCCGCCCAGTTCGATGATCCCGACCGTCTGGCCCGTGCCGTCGCCCGGAGGGAAGCTGTACAGATCGGCGATCGTCAGAGGCGAGAATCCCGAGAAACTCGCTGAGGAGTCTGCCGGATGAGCCTTGCCGCGAGGATGCTCTTTTCTCCTGATGAAATGGGGCCGGGCAAAAGGACGGTTGTCGAGCCCGAGCACTGCGGTGAGGATTCCATCGAGGGTCTTCGGTATGCTGATCGAGCCAGTGCGACCACGGTACGTGAAATTCGGATGCTCGTAGTGCCCCAGGCTCACGTCAAATGCCTCACTGAATGCCTTGACAGTCCCTGAGAGTCTCACGAGCCTTTTGGCCGAACTGGATTCGACCACGACCAACCCGTGTTGCTGGGCGAAGGCGGCGACCTTTGCCAGGTCACTCTGGTCTGAGCCGTACTGTTTCGCCATTTCCTCATGGGTCAGGTCGCGTGCTTGCAACCCTCCGGCCCCATGAATGTCATGGGCCCTCCGGATGTGCACCGACACTTCCATGAGTTCGTCGGGATGCGATGGTCCAACCAACCGTGCTCCGGCGACCATCTTGCGTTCACTCTTGGGAAGGACGACGTAGTTCGCCTTGGCCATGAGAGGATCAACTCCTGAAATGAAGGCTGTTTCCGCGCCCGATGGGAAAACATACTCATCACTCGTTCCCACGCTCCGCGTGGGAATGCCGCCCTCGACGCTCTGCGTCGTCTTCGTCTTCGATTCCGGATGACCGGTCGGTTGTCACCGAAACTCATGACGCCCTCTCGGCAGAGTTCCGTGCGCCGAAGGATCGCCCAGGGGTCGGATCGCAAACGTCGCCACGCTCCACCGGGTCGTAGGCGATGTCGCTCAAGTTGGGGCACATCACCGCGTTGGTCTCGATAAAATTCGGAGGGCTTTCGTTCGACGACGCAGAGCGTGGGAACTCCCCCTGACCCCCTCTTCGTAAGGGGGGGACCATTGAAGCGGACCGGCCCATTTCTTTTCCCCGCTTTCGAAGGGGGGGCAGGGCGGTGTATTCGCATCACCCAGGGGCCTGCGCTACTCAGCCGTTAGGCGCTCTAGCTTGTCCCCGAGGTGTTGGAGCTGCATGTCGGACAGTCCGAGGCCTGGCCGGGACCTTGACCTGGACGTCTGCCACGGCATTCCCTCCGCGCTTTCCAAGAGCTGACGCACTAGCGGCGGTTTGCTCCCCGGAAGCTACGACATGCAGCCAGTGAAGGCAGATCGGATCAGTTTCTGACGATCCCTCGTGACGGGTCAAACGACCTGCATGAGACCTTCATTTGCTCGGCGCGGGGGCCAAGGTTGCTGTGTACCGGTCGCTTGAAGCATCGCCGGATTAAACGGCCGCTCCGCCGGTGCTCCGTCGGCCAAACTCGGCTCCTCTTCCGGCACCGGACCGGAGGAAAGGCCGATGAATCCTTCATCCCGTAGCCGCATCAATCCGAAGAGCACGACCTTCTCGGCCGGGATCCCGACGACATCGGTATCCAGCAGTGAGAACTCCCGAACGACGTCGTGGATCGTTCTCCTGCCGTCACACAGGCGCAACAGGGTCGCGGAAAGCGGGGTGAGTTGCCACACCTGCAGGCACCTCTCTCTCATCGGCCGGTAGACGATCGTGGTCGCAAGTCGCGAGACCCGGCTGAGGTCCCAGTTGTTCCGCAGGCTTTCAATCAGCTCCTTGTAGTTGACATCGAGTTCCTGAACGCACAGGTCCTTCCGCAGAAAAGGCACGCAATCCTCTTCCCACCGGTCAGTCTCCTCGATCGATCGAGACGATTCGTCGTGTGCGGCTTCCGGGCGCGAGTCTCCAGTTCGTAGCAGTGTTTCGATTGCGACCCGCGCCGTGGCCATTTCTTCCAGGTAGCAAGTCTGAACGAACTGCCGGAACTCCTTGGGGAAGCTCCCATTGGAATAATAAGGTGCCCGACCCGCCTCTCCGTCGCCTTCGCTGGCAATTCGTCCTGACAACCAGTTCCGCCATCGGTCGAAAACCGCAAGGAAGTCCCCGGAGTCCTGAAGCAGGGCAAGCGGCAGCCAGCGGAACCACTCTATTACATAGATGATGAACTCCACCAACTCCCTGAGATAGGGGCGTTCCAGCCAGGTCAGCGGGATCGCGTAGAAGTCGGGGAAGATTTCCGGATAGCTTTCGATCAACGCCAGCTCGTCGGCATCCTGCTGCCAGCCCTGATGACACATGGAGGAGAAAATGCGATCAAAAACCAGTTGTCCTTTGTAACGATCGTAGATCGGGGTTGCCGCGAGCGGCGCCAGGAGGGAGATCTGGGGCTTCGCTTGGTCGTAACGAAGCGACTCGATGAAGAAATGGATGGAGTCCCTCAGGTCGTCGCGTGTCTCCTCCGGGAAGCCGATGATCAAGGCGACCGCCATCTTCACCCCGTGTCGGTCCGCGCACTGGATCCGTTTCCAGGCCTCGGCCAGGTCGAGTTTCTTGTGGATCACCTTCTGCATTCGTTCGGAGCCGGTTTCGATCCCGAAGAAAATCCCTCGACACCCCGCGGCCGCCATCAGTGCAAGCAATTCGTCGTCGACGCAGTCCGTCCGGGCGCTGCAGCCCCACGTAAAGGGCTTTCCGAGTTCGATCAGGCCCTGGCAGAACTCGACGACCTTCTTGCGGTCCACCGTGTACATGTCGTGGACGAAGCTGAAGTAAGTGAATCCATATTGCTCGTGAAGGTACTGCATTTCTTCGATGGTCTTCTGCGTCAACTTCAGGCGGAAGCTCCGCCGGAAGAAGTCGTTGGTGGAGCAGAAGGTGCAGGTGAACGGACAACCGCGTCCGATCTCCAGATGGATACCATCCCGCTCCCGGATCTTCGCATCGAGGTCGAAGGCGGGGAGCGGCACGTAATCGAGATCGCGGACGGGCGAGGCGTTGGGATTCCGGATCACGTCGTCCCCGCGTCGGAATGTGATGCCCGGCATGCCTTCCCAGCCGCCAGGATCGGGAACGGAAAGGTGGTCCAGGAGAATCGGGAACGTGTCGTCCGCTTCGCCGCGGACGACGAAGTTGAACGCACGGAAATTCGCGCATCGTTGCCACGTCGACGACCGAGGCCTGAGGCCCACCCAGGATGATCCACGCATCCGGGTTGGATCGTCGGACTTCCCGGGCCAGACGCAGGGTGAGTGGGTACGAGCTGCAGATGGAACTGAACCCGAGAACGTCGAATGAGAGCGGCTTCAAGTGCTCAACGGTATACGCGAAGAAGGAGACCGGACTGTTCGGATGCGAGTCCGCGACGGCGCCTCCATTTCTCGCTGGCGCGTGGCTGGCTTCTCTTCCCCCTTCCACCACGGGCAGGAGTCTGCCGCCCTTGATGTATTCCAGAAAGAGGTCATCCAGGTTCACGATCTGGGGCAGAAATCCCTTCTCTCTCAGGATCGCAGCGAGGGTCAGCACACCGAGCTGCGCTCCCGTAGTCGTGACTCCGTTGGCGGTCAGCTCCAGGTCGATGAAATCGGTCACCGTGAGGGCCGTGACGAGACAGACGGACTTCGGGCTTCCGGCCCGACTCATGGCTGCACCGAGGTGCGCCCTTGCGCCGTCGATCTGGGTTAACCCAAATACGCGTATGTCATTATTCAACACAGTTGTGAGGGGTTCCGATCCCTGAGACATGGCGCCAGTGCCTCTGTTGAGTTGTGATGTCAGTAACCGATCATGTCTTTGGCGGCATACATTGCCGATTGGATCTTGCTGAGAGGACGGGGACAGGCACCTCGAAGACTGCGGGGCCCGCCCCCTTTTCTCAGGGACTCCAGAGCCCCAAATCTCGGAATCATCGCCGCCCGAGCGAAGGATTGGCCAGCCCCTTGGGAGCCGGGCTTCCCGCAGATTCATCGGGGCGCTGACCGCACGATGGCCAGAGTCCCCATCGCCTCGGACTTCGAATTGCCCACGGCATGGCGGCGACGATCACCGTCGCCGCCTGCGTGCGCTCGAGAGTTTCGACGACCCGGCCCGGAAGACCATCCGCGGGTCGCTGAGCGAGACCTTTGGAGCATCCCAGACTTGCTCGTTTGAGATGTCTGCCTCGGATCTCCTTGCGTTTGCCGAGTCCTGGGCGGGGCAAGCCAAGCTCGCGAGAACGCTACGGATAATAATCAACCGAGACTCCCAGCCCCATTTTCCCAGCAGCCTCACGAAGAGTGAGATGGCGATCGGTCCTCAGATTGATCAACTCTTGCTTGGCGACCCAGAATGGCTGTACCCGAGGAGTGCCCGAGCACTGGATCTCGTATTCCTCTAAGGGTCGATCATGCCTCAGGATCAACGACGACCGATTGACCGACTTCCTTCCGAACTATCTGACTCTGCGGCCTGTGGGAAATGATTGTGTCAGCCTGCGTGCCCTTGAGCGTATCGACGAGTTGAGCCGTGATTTTATCCTTGAGCTGTTGGACCTGATCATCGGTCAGGGCGATGGTCAGAGGGGTATTGACCGGAGAATTCGCCATGGTATTTCCTCCGCGCGTTCCAAGATTTGATTCAATGGGCCCATCGGCTTCCCGGGGGCTACCGCATGCGGTCAGCGAAAAAGGGTTCGCGTGCGCCCGGAGTGAAGTCAAACGGGTTGCACCCGTGGGAAACCGGCCATTCATTACACGCAGAACAGTGGTAAACGTTTCATGAGAAATTATTCTGCATTCCACCATCCCACAGGTCTGGATTGGATTCGAAGGACTCCCGGTACATGTAACGCTCGAATAGGTCGCGAAATCTCTCCTTCATGCGGTGGGCTCGCAACCGGACTTGCTCGGGCGTCAGATCCAGAGCGGTGGCGATCTCGGCGACATTACGTTCCTCGATCCAGGCGCAGGTAAAGCACCCGAAAGCTGCAGACCGGGACCTGGTCGGCGAGTTCGGCGAGGGCGCCCCTTACCTGGGCCTGCTCCCAGCGCCGCTCGAAATCGGCCTCCGGGCCGAGGACGGGATCAGCAAGGGGGACTTCGGTGTCCTCCCCGAGGGACTGGAAGGGATGTCGGGTCCGACGTCGGATCGAGTCCGCCGCCTTGTTCCGCGCCAGGGTCGTGAGCCACGTCGAGAGGCGACCGCGTCTCGGATCGTGCTGGAAATGGCCCAGGTGGGCCACGACCTCGACCCAGACTTCCTGAAGACAATCCTCCCGGTCCGCGTCCGAGAGGCGCCATTTCTCAAGCAAGGCCCGGAGCCGTGGCTCATGAGACCGATAAAACCGCTCCCAGGCTTCCACCAGTATCGGAGAGGGATCCATTCCCTGGGAACGGCACTCCAGATAAGCCTTCGTCATCTCGAGGAGTTCCCGCTCGCTCTCCTCGGAGGATAGTGTGGACATTCCCGGTCCCCTCGCTTCGTGTTTCCTCATGAGGTTGCATTACACCGCGATCCGACTCGACGCCGGACCCCATGGTGGTTCTCGCTTGCATGGCAGATGGCCCACGAAAAAGGGACTGACTCCCGGCCCTGAGTGGGCCCCGCCCTTTCGCGTCGAGTCGCGCAGCCGGGCGACTCCGCCGGCGATCGGCCGCGCGGAACACCACGTTGTGCCTCCAGAGAAGCTATCCGGAAATGCCCTGACGGGGCGAAAGGATGGAGCCAGGGGAAGCGCTCCCGGGTCGATCAGTCCGCCCTCGCCCATCCTTCCGGTGACCTCGGAGATCCGGAGAGATCTCTTGCCGCTGGACAGCCTCCGGTGCGGATCCGCCTTCCGAAACATCGGGGCGGTCGCGTTCCTGAGTACGTGAGACGGCGGTCGGACATGGATTGAGAAGGAGAGACAGAAACTCCGGGGTCCGTCGGATTCCTGTCGTCAATCCGGGGCTCAGAGAAGCACGAGTCCCCATCGGGACGGTCGAATCTCAGCAGGTGAGGCGGCAGAGCAGAAGAACCAGGCCATTAATGCGCAGGGGCGTGCCACCGGGGAATGCAAATTGAAATGCATCAATCTTGCTCATCCGCTTTGCCGATCCGGCCGACACAAGTCGGGGACCCGCTGTGCGGTTGCGTCGCATGGGCACGACCACTCTCTGACCGAACACAATGGGCCCGCTTACGTCGTCCCCCGAGGGGTCCTCGTGTTCGCAAGTCCCGGACGGGTCCAGGAACGGGCAGAGCAGATGCGCGGCCCTTTCGGACGCCAGATCACGCCAGTCCGGCGTGAGTGCCCGGATCGCGGTGGCGATCAGGAGGATCCGAATCGAGATCAGGTGGGTTCGCGTTCTCTGGCCCATCTTCGCACCCGAGAGAACTGAGCCCGATCGCCGACATCTCCAACTTCATGAGCGTCGTGGCGATATTTGGGCGCAGGTAGTCGAGATAACAGTCGGTTTGTCGAGACTTTCGCGACAGGGCCGCGTGGTGTGCCCGTCTCGCCTTCGTCCTGGAGGAACCGAGCGCTGTTGGGGTCCATGTCCACTTCAGCCGGCGAGCCAACAGGAGTGCCGGCGCATCCGGTCCGGACCGGTAATCCGCTCGGTTTCCACCCTAACCCATCGATTTCTTGTGCCGAACTAAGCGCTACACAACCGGTGCGCCTACGGCGCCTGTGGACGGCATCGAGCCAATTCGAGAGTCGACCGGCTTCTGGTCTACCTTAATAAGGACCTTAAGATGAAAAAACCGAACGTGGCTCAGGCGATTCTTCAGAAAAAAATCGACACTGGAGCGAGGACATCGGGTGATCTTGTTCCCGCGCACCCGCGTGGGAGCGCGGTTTTCCTTGCGACAGCCTCATGAATTCTTTCAGCACCCGGCAGGCGAGCACTCCGAAGACACCGTCCTTGAGCGGGGTAGGGGGGAACCTCGGTGCTCTTCCTCTCCCATACAACGGGGTATACGGGGCGGTACACGCCGGTTCGATCGAGGTTAAGGCGAAACGAAAGCTCGAGCTACGTGATTGGAAATGATTGGGGAATAAAGAGTTGCGACCAATCTACTTCCAGGCGAATCGCCCTGCCAAACGACAATGCTTTTGAGGCGAGAACCCCAACCCGATTCGAATAACCCTCACCCTTGACGTCCTTCTTCGCCGTTCGCATCATGTTGTGGAGGTCGGATGAGCCGAAGTCGATGGGAGTCAGCGCACAGACCTCATGGGAGCGACATCACATGAACCCCGTCATCCTCCTCCCGTTGGTTCTCGGCCTGTGCAGCTCGTCGCCGATCCTCGTCGAGCGCGAGCGGCCTCAGGAGGAGATGGGCCTCTCACTCCTGCGCCGCGAGGCAAGGACCCTGGAGCCGCTGGTGAACTCCAAGCTCGCCAGGGACTTCTTGCTTGCGACGGACTCGCTCCCCGCCATTGCACCTCGCAAACTCTTCCTCGATGAAGTGAAGAAAGCCTATCTGACCGAGGCCGAAGCCGGCTCCCTGACCCGGGAAGCGCGGGGCACGCTGAAACAGGTTCCGGTCAACGAGGCGCTCTACTACACGACGAAATATGGATCACCGCTGGCCTACGCACGGCCGCTCGATCTCCTGGGCCAGTCGGGCCTGGAGGATGTCTCGGGCATGAAGATCTTCGACTTTGGCTACGGCACGGTCGGCCATCTCCGCCTGCTGGCCGGCCTCGGGGCGGACGTCACGGGCCTCGACGTCAACCCCCTGTTGCGCCGCCCTTTATGGCGCTTCCCGAAGATCAAGGGCCGGTCAAGAGCCGGCGCGGCCGGGACGGACGGCTTCGCTTGATCGATGGGCGTTTTCCTGCCGACAAGTCCGTCGCATCGAATGTAGGAACGAACTACGACCTGATCGTTTCCAAGAACACGCTCAAACGAGGATACGTTCATCCCGAGCGTCCCGTCGAACCGCGTCGAACTCCTCGGCCTCGGAGTGGACGATGCCCAGTTCGTCAAGGCCCTTCACGACGCCTTGAAGCCCGGCGGCCGCGTGATGATCTACAACATCTGCCCCGCGCCCAGCCCTCCGGGCCAACCCTACAAGAACTGGGCGGACGGTCGTTGTCCGTTTGCGAGGGAGGTCTGGGAATCCGCGGGTTTTCGAATCCTCGCCTTCGATCGCGATGACTCGGAAGCGATCCGACGCGTGGCACACGCGGCTCGGTTGGGACCAGGGCGAATCCTCGATTGACCTGAAGTCAGACCTGTTCGCCCAGTATTCGCTGATGGAAAGACGCCCATAGCGACGCCCCTCAACCTCGGCTCGACCTGGCCGGCAACGCGAACAGATCAGGTCCGGAGGAGAGGACTTCAGCGGCCTGGAACGGCAGCGGGGTCTGGCATCTCCTGGTCTCTCGTCGGATCACGGACTTCCGCGCCAACATCACCAGGGAGGTGGGCCGGCACCCCTTTCCGGCCCCCTCCCTTTCGGTGACGCTGGCGGCGGTCTCGGCGGGACTCGTCGCCATGCGAGCGACTCTCATCAGGCGTTGCAGGGTTCCCCAGCGAATGCGGCGGCCATCCGCTCTTGCATCTGCTCGGGGGTGAGGTCCTCGACGTGAGTGGCGATCGACCAGTGGTGGCCGAACGGGTCCACGATCTTGCTGAACCGGTCGCCCCAGAACATGTCGGCCGGCGGCATGGCAGCCGTCGCGCCTGCCTTCACCGCACGGTCGAACACCGTATCGACATCATCAACGTACAGGTGGATCGTCACGGGCGAACTGCCGTTCGGAGCCTGACAGCCTTGCTGGGGGAATTCATCCGCCAGGAACAATCGTGAGTCGCCGATCTGCAACTCGGCGTGTCCAAGCTTCACCTGACCGTCCGGTCCGGGGAACGGCATCCGGCAGAGTTCCTCCGCCCCGAACGCCTCTTTGTAATACTCGATCGCCTCGCTCGCTCCCTTGATCACCAAGTGCGGAGTAATCGCGTGGTTCCCGTCCGGAATCGGTTGCGCCATGGTACCCTCCCGTCGTGAGTCGTCCCGGCCCCCTCTGTCCACATGAACAGAGGTGGGCCGGATTCGGGAATTCAAACGAATCATCGGCAATTTGTCAACACCCGTACAGTAAATTTGGTAGGTGGACGAATTCTCCGCGTGATGGCATCCGAATTCGGGGCTCATCCCTCGACGGTTGACCGATCATGGGCGGGATCGCCCGACATCCCTCGCGCCGGTCGTCCGGGCGGTTGCGAGCGGTTGCCATTCGGGGTAAGTTCAGGGCGACGAGGATCTCGGGCCTCCTGGGGACGGTCGATCGCGGCGTTCCCGATCATGCCTTTGATGAATCAGGTCAACTGGGGAGAACCAATCATGCAGGCTATCAAACGGTGGGGGTTCGCGGGTCTTGCTGCAGTGCTGGCGGCCGGTTGGTCGTATCGCGAGGTGGCACTCGCCTTCGAGCCGAGCCGGCAAGCCACGTCCGGGACGATCAATCTCGATCAGGTCCAAATGAATGGCTTCACCGACAAGGGGGAAGCCGTGGGCAAGAACGGCGTCTATCTTGCGGGCGACACGCCGGCCTCGACCAAGTTCGTCACGGGACGTTTCGTGTTGCAGCCGGGCAAGTCGCCGCATGCGCCCCACACTCATGCGGAAGAGGAGGTCATGATCATCGAGAGCGGCCACGGCGAGATCTTCTGTGACGGCAAGACCACGAAGATCGGTCCGGGCTCGGTGATGTATACGGTCCCGAATGTCCCGCACGGCATTACCAACACCGGCAGCGAGCCGATCCTCTTCTACTACGTCAAATGGGAGAGTCGGAAGTGAAGCTAGGACGCATTATCGATGGGTTGCATGCAACATGCCAAGAATGCGGATATTGGATTCTTTTGTTTACAAAACTGACATTGATGCATGGAGGATCGGGTCGCCTTACCTGTTCCTTGACCTGTTCTCAGGTGCACAGCTCGCGGTCGCGCCCGCGGGCGCCATGGCGTGTGCAACCCGTTCGCGAGGCGCTCGAGTGGCCGGTGATTGGTGAGGGGCAAGGCGGATGGATCTGCATTTCCAGCCGCCGTCCACCACGACGTGAAGATGGGAGTCGAGCATGGCCAAAGAGACGGATAAACCGCATCCTCATCCGGGGTTTTTTCTGGTCCTGGACGGTCCGGATGGGGGCGGGAAGACGACGCAAGCCGCACGACTGGCGGATTGGCTCCGCGACCAGGGTTTCGACGTCGTCACCTGCCGCGACCCCGGCGGCACGGCACTCGGCGATCGGCTTCGGCGCATCCTGCTCGACCGCGACTCGGTGTCGATCTCACTCCGCTCCGAGATGCTGCTGTACATGGCCAGCCGGGCGCAGATGGTCGAGGAGATCATCCGGCCGGCGCTGGAGGCGGGGCGGGTGGTCATCTGCGATCGGTTCCTGCTGGCGAACCTCGTCTATCAAGGGTATGCGGGAGGATTGCCGGTCGAGCAGATCACGGTGGTCGGCGACGTAGCGACGGGCCGTCTTCGCCCGGACCTGACCGCGATCCTGGACGTGGACGTGGATGTCGCCCGCGCGGCGTGTTGGGGAGGCGCGCGATCGGATCGAGGACCGGCCGGCGGATTACCAGGTGCGTGTGCGGCAAGGTTATCGCGAGGCGGCGCAGGGCACCGGCCGGCGCTCGGCCCTGTCGCTGTGCTATCGCGCGCCGATCATCCTGATCGATGCCTCGACGGACCCGGAAACCGTCTTCCAGCAAATCCAGAGTGAGGTAGGCCGTGTCCTGGCACTCGATCCGCGGCCATGACCGGGTCGTGGCGGAACTTCGCCAGAGCCTCCAGCAGGGGCGATTCCCGCACGCGCTGCTGTTCGTCGGTCCCGAGGGGATCGGCAAGCGGACCTTCGGCGCAAGCTGGCCCAGGCCCTCCTCTGCGAAGCCCGGCCCGCTTCGGACCTCGACCCGTGCGGGGCGTGTCCCGGCTGCCTCCAGGTCGAGGCGGGCACGCACCCCGACTTCCTCGAGGCCGCCCGCCCCGAGGACAAGCACGAGCTGCCCATCCAGGTAATCCGGGAGCTCTGCAACCAGTTCGGGCTCAAGCCGGCCCGCGGCCTGCGCAAGGTCGCGATCCTCGACGACGCCGACGACCTCAACGACGAGGCGGCCAACGCCTTCTTGAAGACCCTGGAGGAGCCGCCGCCGGGGGCCGTGCTGATCCTGATCGGCACCTCGCTCGAGGTCCAGATCCCGACGATCGTCTCGCGCTGCCAGGTCGTGCGGTTCGACCCTCTGCCCGAGGCCGACATCGCGGCGATCCTCCGGGAGCAGGGCGTGGCGCGGGACGCCGAGGACGCCGCGAAGCTGGCCGCTCTGGGCGAGGGGAGCCTCCGCCGAGCCATCGGGCTGGCCGACGCCGAGCTCGAGCGGTTCCGCCGCAGCCTCATCGACGAGCTGGCCGCCGACCATGGCATCGACCCGCCCGCGCTGGCCCATCGCTTACTCGGCCACATCAAGGAGGCGGGCAAGGAATCGGTCGACCAGCGGCGGCGCGCCAGCCTGCTGGTCGGCGAGCTGTCGCGGTTCTTTCGCGGCGTCCTCTGGCAGACCGCGGGATTGGCTCCCCCCTGCGCCGATGCGGCGGATCGTCGCGCCGTCGAGGTGCTGGCCGGCCGCCTCGAGCCCGAGGATGTCCTCGTCCTGGCGGACCGCTGCCTCGAAGCGGAGTATCACATCCAGCGCAAACTGGCCCTGAACTTGACCCTCGAATCGCTCACGCACGACCTGGGCCGGTTGATCAATCTCCGGGCTTGAGGCCTTCGCCGAGAAAGTCCGGTCCGAGCGGATCGTCAGGAGCGGTCCGTTCGGAACGCGCCATCGCCAGCGGGATGCCGTGGAGAAACGCGTAGGCCAGCCCGAACCGCAAACCCGTGCCGCACGCGGTAATGATCGGCGCACCCAGGGCGTCCATCACCGCCACCAAGGTCGCCAGGCCCAGTTGGTGGGCGAGGGGATCCCTGAGATCGTGCGAGATCGCCGATCGAGTGGACTCGCCCTGTTGGGCGTCTCCCAAGACTTCGCACCGCAATCGCTCCAGGTCGGCGCGCGTCGCCCGCAGGCCGTTGACCTCCTTCGACTTGTATGTAGCGAGCGGCCTGCCCGACAAGAGCCAGGCCGCGTCGGTCACCGTCGAACCCAAGCCGGCGACCAGGAGCGTCGAGGCGTCCGGCTTTTCTGCCCCGAGCGTTCGCAATGCCGCGACCGCGCCGGCAGACCGGCCAAGCTCGGCGTCGAGGTAGCGGCGAAGTCCGTCCTCGGGGTCCATTGAATCCGCGACGTGTGCCCAGGCCTCCCGCACCGCGAGGATCCCCAGGCTCCCCAGGGAAACGCTCGCCATCGGCCGGGGTGGGTCGCCCTGAAGACCGGCGACGACTTCCAGACTGCCCCCGCCCAGGTCGATCACCACCAGTGGTCCGCGCGTGGAGCTCTCGTCGCGAAGTCCCCAGCAAACCGCCAGGAACGAGCCGACGGCTTCCTCCTCCGGCGCCAGGACGAGCAACGACAGCGGCTTGGGAAGGTGATCACAGAACTCGTCCACATTGCGGGCGCGGCGGAAGACATGCGTGCCGACCAGGAGGATCCGATCCGCACTCAGGGTCTGAGCCATTCGCAGGAATCGACGGACCCGGTCCAGGTTGTCCTGGATATTCTCGGTCTGCATTCGCCTATCATTCTGGTCCAGACCCTCCCCGAGATTGCCAAGTTCGCCCCGGCTCTGGAGGATCGCCATTCCGTCGGGAGGGTCGCGGCGTTCGACGACCAGGAGGCGGATTCCCCGGGTACCGACCTCGATGACCGCCAGGCGATCGAGCTCGCTCATGACGCGTCCTCCGACACGGGTCCTCGACGGGAATGGGCCTTCGGACTGATTGATCCCGGCGGCTGATCCGGATCATTGCTCGGAAACAAGTCCCCTTTCCCGATCGAGGCCTACAGGTTATCATCCCAGGTCATGTATCCAGAACAAGATCCTATTCGCGAAACGCGGCGACCTCAAACCCTGGTAGGCGCCACCGGGGAGCCGGGAGATCCGCGCGATCCGGGCCGATCGCCGGACCCGCCACGGATCGTTGTTCGTCATCCGGGTTCCCAATCCAATCCCGTCGTCCAGGGCGTATCTTACGCCACGGCGACCATCCCGGACATCTCCCCCGTCACCCGGCGCGTTCAACGACGGCTGTCGCCGCTGGATCGCCGAGAACCTGATGCTCGGCGCCACGCCGCAGAGCATTCTGGACACCCTGTCCGCCGAAGGCTTCGCTCCCCAGGAAGCCGTCTATGAGATCAATCTCGCGAGGCAAAGTCCTTACGTCATGGCCGCGGAGCGGCTGACGAACCGGCTCCGAAAACGCGATTGGATGCTCGCGACTTATCGCAAGCTCAATCGCATGCACCCCAAGGCGGGCACGGTCGAGCGCCGGCACAAGCCCTCACGCGACGAGTTCCTCGCCGAATACTACAGCCCCAATCGGCCCGTCATCATCACGGGCATGATGGACGACTGGCCGGCCTTGCGCACATGGAGTCTCGATTACTTTTCGGAGCGGTTTGGGGAGCGCGAGGTCGAGGTGCAGATGGGGCGGAACTCCAGCCCCAATTATGAGACCCAGTCCGAGAAGTTCATGCGGCGGATTCGACTCGGCGACTTCGTCGAGATCGTGCGCAACGCCGGAGAGACCAACGACTTCTATCTGACGGCCAATAACGATTCCTACAACCGGAAGGCCCTGGTCGAGTTGTGGGAAGATATCGTGCAGATCCCGGAGTATCTACGCCAGGACCAGCCCGGCGGCTTCTTCTGGATGGGCCCGGCCGGTACCATCACGCCGTTCCACCACGACCTCACCAACAATTTCATGGCCCAGGTGATCGGTCGCAAGCGCGTCAGGATCGCGCCGTCGTGGGACCTTCCCTTGATGAACAATCTTCTCCATTGCTTCTCCCAGGTCGACGGACGAAACTTGCCCCCGTTGTCTCAGCCTGCGTTCGAACAGCCGCAGATCCTCGATTTCATCCTTCAACCGGGCGAGATCCTGTTCCTGCCGATCGGCTGCCTTCACTTCGTCCACGGACTCGACATCACCGTGACCGTATCGTTCACCAATTTCATATTTGACAACGACTTCCATAGCTTTTACACCACCTATGGACCGGTCTGACCGGCAGGAGTGGCCGGGTATCGGCTCATTCCGCCGGGAGACGGGGCCAATCCGTTCAGGCTTTGGCACGCCGGGCGAGGGTAAAGTTCAAGCCCGCGACCGACTGGCTCTGGAAGTTCACATTATAGGTGAACTCGTTGACCTGACGACCGTTCAAGGGCTGGACCGGGCGGGCGTTGGGCAAGAATCCGGATGCTTCGGCCATGTGCTCGTATCGCTCGAGCTGCGCGGAATCGAGGGTGATGGGCGTCGCGAACACGAACCAGTTGATGGCTTGCGAGTACGGTTTCGTGGTCAACGAACCCTGAAAGAACCAGCCCTCCATGTTCGATGGCAGCAAGCCGGCGAAATGGATCGGAGTCGAGGTGGTCGTCGTGCCGGGTGAAGCGACACCGGACGAGACGGCGTCGAGTATCGGTTGCAGTGCAGGATTGTAGGCGCCGAGCTGAAGGAAGACGCCCAGCACCGTCACCGCGCCCGACGCGGTCTTATTCACGAAGTGCTCTTCCATCGAGTAGGTCTTCCCGTCCACCTGATCCTCCGACGGATCGTGATAGTGGAATGCCGCCAGTTTGAATGGTCGGCCGCCCACGTCGATGGTGTCCGCGTCGGAACTCGGGATATTCACGGTGAGGTCATGGCCCGTGTTGACGACCTGCCCATTCTCGATGTCATTGTAAGTGATGGTCAGGTACTGGCTGAGGCTGATGGGCGGCACGGTGAGATTGATAGGCGACTGAAACGACAGGTTTGCGCCGAGCGCGTGGGCGCGCCGTGGAGGAAAGTCGGGGAAGTTTGGAGGAACCGCCTCGGCGCGACCGCGCGTACGACATAGGGACCACTCCTGGGGATCTCGAACTGGTACTCTCCGAGAACGTTGGTCCAGGTGGTTCTAACCACATGGCCTTTCGAGCCGATCAATTGGACGGGAATGTCCTTCATGGCCTTCCCGTTCGCCGCGATCGTGATCTCGCCAGAAATGGTTCCCGTGGCCGGCTGGCAATCGGGCCGGCTCACGAGGGCGTGAGCGGAGCGAGGGACATGGTCCAACACCGCGTCGCGCACGTCGGCCGCGATGCGGGATCCGTTGAGAACGGTCCGCGGCTCGAGTGCTTCGCTGAGGGGCACCGCCCGCCGGCTGACGGTTCGGCTGTGGTTTCGACGACGAGGGAACAGACGCCAAACCATGGGTGGGGATCTCCGTCCCTGTGGAATCTTCGGCTGCTGGGTCAAGGTTCGTCGGGGGCGGAGACACCAGGAGGATCGGTCCCGATCGTCGTGGCCAGGAGTCCTAGTTTCCCCATTTTAGCACAGCTATCCGTCTGGGTACAGCACCTGGCTCCTTCCCTCAGCCACGGACGAGCCCATGATGCTTCCCACGGAGGTTGAGGAAAAAATCGGATAGCCGATTCAGAATTCAAGATTCAAAGAACACAAGTCCCTATGCATTAAGAGTTTATATCAATTTATCCTCGTTCCCACGCTCGGCGTGGGAACGAGAGTGGGTCGCCGTCCTCGAGGGGTGGTGATAAGCGAGGAGTCTCCCGAATGCCGCGAATTTAAGCTGCAACCTTGTTGTCCAGAAGCTCTTTACGTAGTTCTCTGCGGGGTTTGGTCATCAGATCGTACTGTTTCGGGCGGCGCTTCTTGACGCGCGGCTCGAATCGACCCTTCCGCTTGGGGACGGTCAAGATCACCGACAGATCCTCGTCCCCTTCGGCGCCCACCAGCCATCGCACTGCGTCGGTCACGCTCACCCGGTCCGCAGCCACGCCCTGAGCCTGCGCCGCCTGGCACGCCACCGATCGCACCAGGTTGTACACCAGGGCGAAGACCGCCAGCTCCTTCAACACGCCATCCACTGTCTTGCACTTCAGCACATCCATCTTCAACGTGATCTTCAAGTCTCTCAGATAAACTTCCACCTGCCATCGCCGGAAGTACAGATCCGCCAGCGCCTCCGCCGGGTACACCGACGCGTCCAGGAGCGTCGTCACCAGCGTCACCTCGCCGACACGGTATCCCGGCGTCGAGACCTTATATCGCAGCTCACGCGTGTCCGTCCGGTGAAGTGCATCTACAAAGCGGCGTGACTCCCCGCGATGATAGTGCTGTCGGGGCCAGTGGTCCCGTCAGGGAGATCACGCCGTGTCTCGAAGCCGAACCATCGATCTACGATGGAATGCCCTCCTCAACGATTTCCGCAGGAGCGGTCTGACTCAAGCCGAGTTCTGCCGCCTTCGCCAAATCTCGCTTCACTCCTTCCGAAAGCATCTCTACCAGCCCGCCCCGGCCGATCGCACTCCCAGCGACGATCGTCCTTTCGCCAGTGCCGACCGCCATTTCCTCCCGGTCACTATCCTTCCCGATCCCATCCCGCCGAGCGCCGCCTCGGGACCCCACCTCGAACTCATCCTCTCCAACGGACGTCGGATCGCCGTCGCCCCCGGATTCGACCCCCTGACCCTCCGCCATCTCATCGCGGTCGTGGAGGGACGCCCATGTTCGGACTGAGCGCCGCGGTCCGCGTCTATCTCGCCAAACAGCCGGCCGACATGCGCAAGAGCTTTGACGGCCTGGCCGCCCTGGCATCAGGCAGCCTGGCGCTAGATCCCCTCTCCGGTCATCTCTTCGTCTTCGTCAACAAGCGCCGCGACCGCATCAAGATCCTGTACTGGGATCGCGATGGCCTGGCCGTCTGGGCCAAGAAGTACGAGTAAGACTGCCCCCATCCTCTCGACTTTACAGGAATCGTCGGACACCCCCATAATCGCGCTGGCCGGCCTGATGCGGCTGGCGGAATGGATCGAAGCTCAACACCCCGTGATCCAAGGAGGTGCCCCATGTCGCGAGACGCCGGACTCGTTGCTCCCCCCCGCGCACGTCGGTCGTTCGGCCGTCGGTGCTGGACCAACTCTGGAGCCGACTGACGGACGAGCAGCGTCAACGAACGCTGCTCACCCTCAGCGACATCGTGACTCGACAACTCGGCGCGCCTCGCACCGCTCAGGAGGTGCGCGATGAAATCTCGTGATGCACGGGCCGTCAATCGCACGGACAGATCAATCGACGAGACTCCATCGACCTCCACCTTCGGCCAGAGGTCGAGCTCGAAGATTGGCGATCGGCATCTCGATCGACTCGCGATCGTGTACGTGCGGCAGTCAACGCCGCAGCAAGTCCTCGAGAACCGCGAGTCTCGCGAACGGCAGTATGCTCTGGCGCAGTTCGCGCAACGGCTCGGTTGGCCCGCAGAGCGGGTGGTGATCATCGACGAGGATCAGGGCCACGGCGGCAAGTTGACCGACCATCGCACGGGCTTCCAGCGGTTGATGACGGAAGTGAGCTTGAACCACGTGGGGATCGTGCTGGGGTTGGAGCTTAGCAGGGTGTCGCGGTCGAATACCGAATGGCATCGTCTTATCGACGTCTGCGGCATCTTTCGCACCCTGCTATGCGATCAAGATGGCGTCTACGATGCCTTGGACAGTAACGATCGTCTCCTCCTTGGCATGAAAAGCGCAATGAGCGAATACGAATTGATTACTATGTACAATCGTTTGCTTCGAGGCAGTCGGAACAAAGCGGAGCGCGGCGAGCTGTTCCTGGCCGTTCCGCTGGGATACCTCAAGACGGCCACGGGCGAGATCATTCAAGAGCCTGACGAGCAGGCGCGTGGAATGATTCAGTTGGTGTTCGAGAAGTTCGAGGAACTCGGTTCCGCCTACGCGGTCTTCCGTTACCTGGTCGTGAACAACCTGCAACTGGGATTTCGCCGTCATCGCGGTGGGCGCATTGGGGAGCTGGAGTGGAAGCCAGCCTCTCCCAGTCGAGTCCTGTCGATCTTGCGACACCCCATCTATGCGGGGGCATACGCTTATGGCCTACATCGCGCGGGGACGAAGAATCCCACGACGGGTCGAGCCGAAGGCGGCAAGTGGTTCGTGCCGCCCGAGGAGTTGGCCGTGTTCCTGCCGGATCGGCTCCCAGCGTACATTAGCTGGGATCGCTATCTCGCGAATCAGGAACGCCTCAAACAGAATCGATCGCTCCACGACACGCGGGGCGTGCCCAAACGCGGCGAGGCCTTGCTGCCCGGCCTGGTCGTCTGTGGGAAATGCGGCCGCCACATGACGACGCGATACAAGGCCGACAAGAAGCCCGGCTATCACTGCGGCGAGTATTGGCGGCTGGCCCTGGACGAGCCGTGCGGGTGCATCTCGGCAAAGACGCTGGACGACCTGGTCGCGAAGGAAGTGCTCCGCGCAGTTGGAGCCCGCTGCGCTGGACCTGAGCCTACGCGCGATCGAGAACGCCGAGCGAGAGCGCAAGCGCCTCCACGACCATTGGCGTCAGACTCTGGAACGCGCACGCCAGGAGGTCGAGAGGGCCGAGCGGCAGTATCAGGCCGTGGAGCCCGAGAACCGACTCGTGGCGCGGACACTCGAGGCGCGGTGGGAGGACGCGCTGAAGAAGCAGCGTCAAACGGAGGAGGATTACCATCGGTTCCTGACGAGACTGCCGGCGACGCTGAACGACGCCGATCGCCAACGGATTCGATCGCTCTCCGAGAGCGTCGCCGCGCTCTGGCACGCACCAGGCACGTCGGCGATGGATCGCAAGCAGATCGTGCGCTGCGCGGTGGAGCGGGTCATTGTCGTGGCCGACAAGGCGACTGAGCTCAACGAGGTAACGATCGTTTGGCTCGGCGGCATGACAACCCAACAGCAGGTCGCGAGGCCAGTCGGCAGGTATGAGCAATTGAAGGATTTTCGACGCCTCACGGAACGAATCAAGCAACTCCATCGAGAAGGACTTCACCTGTCGCAGATCGCCGCGCGGCTCAATGCCGAGGGCTTCGTCCCGCCGCGCCGTCGCGGCGTGTTCACGGCGGGAACGATCGGGGCGTTGGTCCGTGAACTTGGGCTGGTCGGAGAACTGTTCCGCGACGACCTCGTCGGCCAGGACGAGTGGTGGATCCCCGACTTGGCCGGGAAACTCGGCGTCATCGCCCAGAAGGTCCATTATTGGATCAAGCAGGGTTGGGTCCATTCGCGGCGTACGCCTTCGGGAAAGCATCTGATCGTGTGGGCCGACAAGGACGAGGTTCGTCGCCTGCGACAACTGGCCAGACGAAAGAACTCCTGGATCGCCGCCCGGCACCCTGAGTTGGTCGTTCCCAAGGACCGTCCCGACCGGTAGCAAGAGAGGCCGCCGATTCGTGGCGGCAGTAGCCCAACGTCTCAGGATTTGTGTAACGCCACAAGAACGAGGGTCCTGTGATGCCAGCATCAAGAGGCTCGAACGCGGCACCTTCCGCATCCCGGACGCGGCGGCCGATCGCGTCGAGATGACCACCGCCGAACTCGCCGCCCTCCTGGCCGGCATCGATCTGGACAAGGCCCGACGGCGCGTCCGCTACTCGCGGCCCGCCACTCCCCTTCGAAATTCGGAGAATAATCTACCGACAGGAGCATAATGCGCCAACAATCGAGCACCCGTCAACGTAGTATAGGGTATGATCACCCTCGCGGACCCACTCCCGGACGACCTGGAGGCGGCCCATCAGCTCATCCGTGAGCTGCTCAAGTCGCTCGCCCAGCAGGTCCATCTCAACGAGAAGCTCCAGCACCAGCTCGAGCAGCTCCTCCGCCAGCGCTACGGTCCCAAAGGGGAGCGGATCGACCCGGCCCAGCTCTTGCTCTTCGCCCGGGAGATCCTGGAGCAGGCCGAGGCGGCGCCGACACCCGCCCCGACCCCGGAGCCGGCCCCGGCCCCGACGCCCGCTCCGAGTGCGGCCCAGAAGAAGGGCCACGGACGCAAGCCGTTGCCGGCGAGCCTGCCCCGAGTGCCGGTCTTGCACGACGTCCCGCCCGAACAACGCACTTGCCCCGACTGCGGCGCCGAGCGCACCTGCATCGGCCGGGAAGTCCGCGAGCAACTCGAATTCATCCCCGCCCGCCTGGTCATCCTCGAACACATCCGCCCCAAGTACGCTTGCCAGGACTGCCAGGCCAACGTCGTGATCGCCGACGTGCTCCCCGAGCCGATCGACAAGGGCCTGCCAGGCCCGGGGCTGCTGGCTTACGTCGCCGTCAGCAAATATGCCGATCACTTGCCGCTCTATCGCCTCGAGGGAATCCTCGATCGCTCGGGCGTCGAGTTGTCGCGGTTAACGATGTGCGACTGGATGGCCACGATCGCCGATCTGCTCAAGCCGATCGTCGATCTGATGCTGAAGAAGATCCTCAGCTCCAGGGTCGTCCAGAACGACGACACGACGGTGCCGGTGCAGGACCACGACGGCAAGGGGATCAAGACCGGCCGGCTCTGGGTCTCCGTCGGCGACCGCGGCCATCCTTACGTGGTCTATCGCTACACGCCGGACCGCAGCGCCACCGGGCCCCGGGAGATCTTCAAGGACTTCCAGGGTTATCTCCAGGCCGACGCCTATTCGGCCTACGACGGCCTGTACAAGTCGGGCGAGATTATCGAGGTCGGCTGCATGATGCACGCGCGACGGAAGTTCTACGAGGCGCGGACCGTCGACCCGCAACGGTCCCATCAGGCGCTGGCATGGATCAGCCTGCTCTACGACGTCGAACGCGACGCCAAGAAGCGCGCGACCGCGGACTACGAGGCCTTCGTCGCGTTCCGGCACGAACTGCGAAACGAGCGATCGCGTTCGATCTTCGACAAGTTTCACGCCTGGCTGGAAGCCGAGCAGCCCAAGGTTCTGCCCAAGAGTCCGATCGGCGAAGCGATCCAGTATGCCTTGAACCATTGGGAGGCCCTGAAGCGTCCGTTGGAGGCCGGGTTCCTCGAACTGGACAACGGTGCGTGCGCGCGCGCGTTCAAGCCCGTGGCGCTGGGACGGAAGAACTGGTTATTCGCGGGGAGCGACCAGGGAGGCCAGACGGCGGCCGTGTTGATGAGCTTGTGCACGACCTGCAAGAATCTGGGGATCGACCCCCAGGCTTACCTCCGCGATGGGCTCGATCGGATCAGCACGCACCCGGCGAAGCGGATCGACGAACTGCTGCCGGACCGCTGGCAGGAGTTGCACCAGGCCGGCGCCGACGGGACTGAGTGACCGCACCCGAGCCCCGCGCTCCTCGTCACCCCGGACGAGCGCGGGGCGATTGCGCGCGCCCCTCAAGGTTTGTCCCGCCCCAAGTTCGTCTCGGCCCGGCGCGAGCGCGGGATGATCGCGTGCGCCGAGCACAGTGAAAGAATCAAGACGGTGCCCCGAACATCATCTCACGCCCGTGAACCGCTTTGAAGATGTGGTTCACCGGACGCACTCGCTCACGCACCGCGATCTCTTCTTGCAGTGACGCATACTCATCCTTGGTGATCCATCTCGGATGAGACTTGGGCTTGGACCAGATGACTACTTGATCGGATTCGCCCTGCGAGAGCACCCACCGCGAATGCGGACGGATCTTTGCCTCGTGCGGCTTCTTCCCCTTGCCCCGCACCGCCTGCGGCCGACCCGGAGTGAAGTCGATGATCTGGCGCTGATGCGCGCGGAAGACCCCGTGCTGCTTGCGGTTCAGGAGGATGGCCAGGTGAGCGTATGAGCAAAAGGCGCGGTCACCCAGCGCGATGTCGCCGGGGTTCAGAGCGGAGGTGGCCACGGCGAGATCGCGCCATCTCGTGCGAGCGGAGCGGCGCCGGCTCGACCCGCAGGAGCATGCCGGTGGCCAGGTCGAAGAGTGCCAGAAACTTGGCGACCGGGAAGCCGCATCCCCGCCGCTGGCCGCTGGGCTGGCCGAATGCCTCCTGCAGCTCGCGGGTGTCGGGCATCGAGAAGCTCGACCCGTCGAGGAGCCAGACCCGGTGGCCGTGCCAGGTCGATTGGGCCGTCGTCGCCGTCCGGACACTCGCGGCGATCCGCGCAGCAAGGCGGCGGAGGACCGCCAGGGGGAGCCGCTTCCGCGCGGCACAGTAGGCGGCATCGGTGAAGTTCCATCGGCCGAAGTGGACCACGTGCGAACAGGCGGTGTTGCCGTGAAGGATCTGGAGGATAAACAGATAGACGGTCGTGACCGGATCGAGCATCCGCTGCGCGCCACGAGTATTTCTCCTGCTTGCATGCCTGCTCGATGGCCTCGCGAGAAAGCCCGTCGGCGAGGTCTTGCTTGAGACGGCCCAAGATGGTGACAATCCGTACCGGCACGGGAGGGCTCCTTCGGGGTCAGGGTGGCTGGGACCTACCACCAGATTGCCCGGAGCCCCTCCTTTGCTCAAGATGCTACAACTTGTTTAGAAGGCAGGATTTGTGCACTAACTTCGTGGCATTCCGAGGAGTCTCCCTTTTTCTCCCGCCATTTTTCTCCCGCGGGGCGGAGAGGGCGGCCGCGGGGGCGGCTTCCCAAAGCTTGATGGTTCGGTCGTAGCTGGCCGAGGCGATGGTGTGGCCGTCGGGGCTGAACGCCACGGAGGTGACAGGCCCGGCGTGACTCCCGAAGACCCTGTGGATCAGATGACCATCGCGGGCGTCCCAGACGCGCATCGAGTGAGCGGAGATCGCGGCGACGAGGGTCCGGCCGTCCGGGCTCCAGGCCAGCTCCAGGACCGCGCCCGTGGGGCCCTCGAAGCGGAGCATGGGTCGGCCCGTTTCGACGGCGTAGAGCGCGAGGCTGTCGTCCGGCCCCGGTCCGACGAGGCTGCGGCCGTCCGGGTTGAAGGCGAGGGCGTGGACGCCGTCGGCGAGTCCCCCGTCCCGGGTCGTGGCCGCGATGGTACGGAGGCAGTCCCCGGTGGTGCGGTCGCGGAGCTCGATTCGGCCTTTTTTCGCGAGCGTGGCGAGGACTTGGCCGTCGGGACTCAACGCCACGTCGGCGAAACGGTCGTCGTGAGCCTGGAGCGTGAGCCGGTCCTCGTGGCCGAGCTGCCAGAGATAGCGCCACTCCCAGCTACGGGGGTCGGGGTCCTCCGGAGCGGGCCGCAGGAGTTCGAGGAGCTTGCGCAGGCGGCCGACATCGTTGTTGTCCCAGGCGGCCAGGGCGAGGTTTGACCGGGTGGCGTACACCGTCCGGCGAAGCTCCTCCCGGGTGGCGCGGAGGCTGGCGTACGCCTCGTCGGCCGTGCGGTGGGCCGCGGCCTCCTTCGCTCCGGCTTGCAGCGCCCTCTGACGCTCGGACTCGCGCTCGGCGGTGAGCTTGCGCTGGGTTTGGGCCTGAGTGTAGAGCCACGCCGCCAGCAGCGAGCTCACCGTGGCGAGCACCAGCACTCCGGTGAGAGCGCCTCCGAGCACGGCGATGGTCGGGTTGCGGCGAGCCCATCGCCAGGATCGTGCCGCGGTGCTGACCGGCCGGGCCTGGATCGCCTCCCCGCGCAGATGGCGCCGGATGTCCGACGCCAGGTCCCCCGCCGAGGCGTACCGCCGCGCCTTGTCCTTCTCCAGCGCCTTGGCCACGATGATCTCGACCTCGCCGCGGTAACGCCGGTCGATCGAGGTCAACCGTGTTGGGCCCTCTTCCTTGATCGCCCGTGCGACCTCATGCCACGGCAGTTGATGGATCGGGTATGGCAACCGTTGTGCCAGCAGCTCGAAGAGAATGACGCCCAGCGTGTACACATCCGAGCGACCGTCGAGCTCGCTCGGGTGGGCGTCGAGCTGTTCCGGGCTCATGTAGCTCAAGGTGCCCAGCAAGAGACCGGTCTGGGTCTGGCCCCAGGTCGTCAGGAGGGCGGCGGCGGTGACGTGGGCGACGCCGAAGTCGAGCACCTTGGGCTGGCCGGATTCTTCGACCAGGATGTTGCCGGGCTTGAGGTCGCGATGGATGACGCCTTTGTCGTGGGCGTGCTTCACCGCGTCGCAGACCTTGGCGAACAGTTCGAGTCGCGCCGGCGCGTCGCGGCGCGACTGCGGGCGTACTCGTCCAGGGGCATGCCGCGGATGAACTCCATGGCGAAGAACGGCCGGCCGTCGTCATCCATCCCCGATTCATGGACCTGGGCGATCCCCGGATGCTGGAGCCGGGCCAGGATCTGGGCCTCCTGGCCGAACCGTTTGACGATCTCGGGCGAGACCAGGCCGGGCCGGATCACCTTGAGAGCGACGGTGCGCCGCGGGTTGTGCTGTTCGGCCTCGTAGACGGTGCCCATGCCCCCTTCGCCGTGCCGGCGGAGGATGCGATAGCGGCCGATGTGAACGGGCAGCCCGGGCTCTCCTCCTTGCGGCGGACACGACGGTTCGGGCGGCGATGGCACCGGCGCGCGGACCAGCGGGCTTTTCAGGAAGCCGTCCTCGTCCTCCTCGCCTCCGGAACCGGCGTCGTAAGCGAGTAATCCTTCCACTTCCGCGCGGAGGTCGGGTTCGCCGCGACAGGCGGCGTCCAGGAAGGCCGCGCGTTCGTCTTGAGGCAGCTCGGCCGCTTGTGCGAACAGGGTCCTCACCCCATGACGATATCGTTCATCCGTGGGATCTACCATCGCTTGCGGCATTCCGATCCCCTCGGTCATCAAGGCGGTGCTTCGCTCAGCCGCCGCGCCAGCCAGGCCCGCGCATACGCGCCAATCGCGCTTCAAGCTCCTGACCGGAACGCCAAGAACGCCAGCCGTTTCTTCGAAGCTCAACCCGGCATAATAGCGGAGCAGGACGATTTCCGCGAGTTGCGCGTCGGCCGCGCGGAGTTGCTGGATCGCCTCGTCGAGCGAGAGCAGATCGCGACTCGGCGGCTCGATCCAGGCCAGGCCCTCGGCCAGCTCGATCCGCTGAGCCTGCCCTCCGTGTTTCAAACTGGCTTTTTGGCGGGCCTGTTCGATCAAGATCTCACGCATCGCCTGTGCCGCCGCGCCGAAGAAATGGCGCCGACTTTCCCAGCCAGGGTCCTTGCCCTTCACCAGCCGGAGATACGCCTCGTGGACCAGGGCCGTGGGCTGGAGGATCTGGCCGGGCGGCAAATCGGCTGTCAACGACGCGGCCACCCGGCGTAACTCATCGTAGAGCACCGGCAACAGTTCCGCGGCCGACTGCTTCTCCGCGGCTGGGCCTTCGTCATCGCGCTGCGTCATCACAGGACCTTCCCGACTCTTCGCCCTCGGCCAGCACCCTTTCCCATGATGACCGAGCTGGAAGAAGGATACCATCCAGACACCATCGACATCATGATGCCATTCGTGATAGCATTATATACGACCGTCAAGCAGGCCGTCTCAACTGCGCAGTTTCCCCAATCCAAGCGAACATACACCAGCAGAAGGCGCTCGGCAAGAAATTCCATTCATCGGGATTCCTTGGAGCCTACGCTCTGGTCAGCCGTCGCAAACTGAACAGAAGTCCACAGTTAACGGTGGTCGCTCGGCCGTGTGCCGAATTCCCAAAGTTTCTTGGCACTCGGGAGGCACCTTTTTCAGATGATTCAATAGAGGCAGCGCCAAAGAGGTGCCTTCTGTGTCGAGCTCAGTCGTCACCGTGACGCTGAGTCCCGGACGAACCGCGCTGATTCCACTCTGCGATTGGAGCAACAACCATGAGTCTGAGAGGCTCTCGCAAACGGTTCCGACCCGTCATCGAGCGGTGCGAATCCCGCGACCTGCCCGCCGCGGGCCTCGCCTCCCTGATGGCTCCGGTGAGCTTCGCCATGGAGCAACACGTTCCGGCCCAACGCCAAAGGGGGGGTCCTTCGCCGGTCGCGTATGACTTAGTCGAAATCACCAACCCACTCCGAAATGAGGACGTCAGTTTCACGATGACGATCACGGGAACGAATTTTAAGCCGGTCGTGGACTCACCAACCCTGAATCCAAAGAGCTCGCATTTCTTCTGGGCATGGCCGTCCTCGGCTAAGCCCAAATTTACCGTGACGTTCAGCGCCCCCCGAGGTGTGACAGCATCCCAGGACTTGAAGCCCAAGGCCTCGTACCTGGACACCGCACAGAAAGCTAAACTTGCAGCGGACCCTCCGGATACGGGGTTCTTGAAGCCGCTTGCCGCACATTATGAGTTCTTCAAAGTGGACACGATCGGCGGAATCAGTGTGAAATTGGTGGAGAAGTAGTAGACCTCCTCCATCAGCGCGCGGGAGCCGACGTCACCAGGCGTTCCGCCGCACTCTCAGGGCCGTTTCGTTTTGTCCGGGAGGGCGGGGCTCCGTCCGAGCCCAGGCAAGCCCGTAGCCCTTAGAAGCAAAACTCAGAGCAAAACTCGGTGTCAGAGCAAAACTCGGTGTCAGATCATCATTTCCTTGTGAGCCGTTCGAGGGGGACGACCCGAGGCGAATTCCACGCGTTGATCACGCCTTCGCGGGTTCGACGGCCGACGTGGTTTTGAGATCCCACTCGATCCGCGCACCGAGGGCGCCGGCGTACCGCGACAACGTGGCCAGGGTCGGGTTCGTGTTCACCCCGATCTCCAGCTTGTGAATGGCAGCTCGGTCGATGCCCGTTCGTTCGGCAAGGTCGGCGAGGCTCAAGCCCTGGCGTTCGCGCTCGGCCCGCAGGGCCGCGATCAAGTCTCGGAATGGGCGCTGCGGCGGGCCCGCGGCTGACCGGGTGGCGTCTGGCCCACCGGGACGAGGGGCCGGGCTCACGGAATGCCGGCGTGAGCCGATCATCAAGGCCGTAGCCCGTAGGGTGGGTCGAGCCGCGATTCCGAATCGTGGCACTGGCCCACCGGGACGAGCGGCCTGGCGTCGGTGGGCCAGCGCCGCTTGGCGGCTCGACCCGCCCTACGTCTGCCCGGCCGGCGTGATCTGATGATCAAGCCCGTAGCCCGTAGGACGAGGGGCCTGGCGTCGGTGGGCCAGCGCCGCGGTGCGGCTCGACCCACCCCACGTCCTCCGTACCGGCGTGATATGATGATCAAGGAGGATTCGGTCGTTTCCGCCCGCTCGATCGTACTGAGGATGGGGAGGTGATGGTCTCGGCGCTGTTCACCTATGGCACGCTGATGCCACGTGATCCGGAGTCGGCCGTTCGGCAAGGGTGGGAGCCTGATGCTGTGCGAGGACGGCTCTATGACCTCGGGCCGTATCCGGGCCTGATCGACGTGGGCGATCCCATGGCCGGCTGGGTGGAAGGCTATGTCCGTCGAGGGCTCTCCCCGGAAATGCTGCGTCAATTGGACGCCTATGAGGGAGGCCTCTATGAGCGCGTCCGGACGACGACGCGAAAACACACCGCGGCCTGGGTTTACGTCTATCGCGGCCCGCTGCCTCGCGACGCCCGTGGACCGCTGACCCGGTGGGAGGGTACCGTGGGGGCGTGGCCGTGCTCTCCCTTCGATTCCGATCAAGGAGACTCCTGATGTCGAGCGATTCTCCGGCCGCCGTCACCCGCGATGGACAGGCGGCAACCGCTCCGGCCATATCGACCATCGGCCAGTACCTGGTGGACCGGCTCGGCGCCCTGGGTGTGGAGCATGTTTTCGGCATCCCCGGCGATTACATCCTTGGGCTGTACAAGCTGATCGAGGAGAGTCCGATCAAACTGGTCGGCATGACGCGCGAAGACAATGCCGGATTCGCGGCCGATGCCTATGCCCGGATCCACGGGCTGGGCTGCATCTGCGTCACGTATTGCGTCGGCGGCCTGAGCACCTGCAACAGCATCGCCGGTGCCTACGCGGAGAAATCGCCGGTAATCGTCATCGGCGGCTCGCCGGGGCTCTCGGAGCGGGCACGCAACCCCTTGTTGCACCACAAGGTCAAGGGCTTCGAGACCCAGTTCGAGGTCTTCGAGAAGATCACGGTGGCCTCGACCGTGCTGGATCATCCCGAGACGGCGCTGAGCGAAATCGACCGGGTGCTGGAGGCCGCCTTGCGATACAAGCGCCCGGTGTATATCGAGGTTCCGCGAGACCAGGTTCACGCCCGCCAGGTCAAGCCGCATCGTCCGCCCCAGGGCCTG
Source organism: uncultured Planctomycetota bacterium (assembly GCA_963845755.1). GTDB lineage: Bacteria > Planctomycetota > Planctomycetia > Isosphaerales > Isosphaeraceae > CAWJTV01. The sequence continues at coordinate 52,764 of CAWJTV010000022.1, read as the reverse complement.
CCACCCAGCGACCCCGATGCCCTGCGGGAGGCGATTGACGAAGCGACTGCGCTGCTGACCGCCGCCCGCAAGCCCATGATCCTGGCCGACGTCGAGATCCATCGCTTCGGCCTCCAGGACGAACTGCTGGCCCTGGCCGAATCGACCGGAATGCCCATCGCGACCACGATCCTGGGCAAGAGCGTCATCTCGGAGGCCCATCCGCTGTTTGCCGGCGTCTACGAAGGCGGCATGGGTTGTGTTGAGGTCACCGAGCTGGTGGAGTCGGCGGACTGCCTCTTGATGCTCGGCTGCTTCCTGACCGACATCAACCTGGGCATCTGGACGGCCAAGCTCGATCCGTCGAAGTGCATCGACGCGACCAGCGAGGATCTGAGGATCCGCCATCACCACTATCGCGATGTCCGGCTCGACGACTTCATCCGGGGACTGATCGCCCATAGGCCGAACGTGGTGCGGACCCCGATCCCGAAGCGACCCAACCCGTTCGCCGGCGCGGTGGCCGCGGCGGCTACATCGCCCTTGACCTCGCTCAATCTCTTCGAGCGGCTCAACCGGATGCTCGCCGTATATACCGACATGACCGTGATCGCCGATATCGGTGATTCCCTCTTCGGCGCGGCCGACCTCGAGATGCACCGCCACACCGAATTCTTGAGCCCGGCCTACTATACGTCGATGGGGTTCGGCCTCCCGGCGGCCGTCGGGGCCAGCATGGCCAACCCGGAAGCGCGGATCCTGGTCATCGTTGGCGACGGCGCCTTTCAGATGACGGGCATGGAGCTATCAACGATCGCGGAGCATGGTTTGAATCCCATCGTGGTGATCCTCAACAATCACGGATATACGACCGAACGGTTCCTCCTGGAAGGGAGCTTCAACGATATCCGCGACTGGGCTTATCACAAGATTCCCGATGTGATCGGCGGCGGCCTGGGGATCGAGGTCCGGACGGTGGGCGAACTCGAGGCCGCGCTGCGCCACGGCCATCAACAATGCGTCCGGATACAGCTTGCTGAACGTCCACCTCGATCCCTACGACCGCAGCCCGGCCCTGGAACGACTCGCTCGCCGCCTCTCCCAGATCGTGACTTCGGCCCCGAGACGGTCTAGTCCCTTGAGTCCTCACCTCCTCGGACCGCACTTCCGGGTCGGTACGGACCCGGGAAGAACTTGAGGATTTGAGGACCCAAGGACTTGAGGATTAGTACGTTTGTTTCGGTTTCGAGCCGATGTTCCGATTCGAATCCGTATAGGTGGCTCCCGGCGTGTTTGCGACGTTGGACGTCGTCAACTGGGTCGGGACCACGCCGGTGTACACGCTGCCCATCTTCGGCGCCTTGTGGGTGTACTTATACGACTTCCCGGGGTGGAAGCGGCTCCGGTCGTACACCTTCTTGGTGATCAACAAGCGTGGCGTCTTTTCACCGAAGATGCCGGTGGCCGCCGGCCCGCGGATGGTCGTGAAATTCTTCAGGTGTCTACCTGGGTGGTTATAGGCGTATAGCCGCTCGGCGAAACCGAGCGTCGGCTGATACTGCTGGAGTGCCACCGACAACGGGATCGGCGCGTAATTGAATGCCGAGAGTTGGGAGAGGCTCGGCGTGTACTGGGTGGCGCCGAAGGGGGAGTTGAAGGTTGTCTCGAGCAACGGCCCGGTGGGGACCGACGAGATGAAGACGGTGGGGGTCGGCGTCGGGGTCGGCGTCGGCGTGGGTGTGGGGGTCGGCGTCGGGGTCGGCGTCGGGGTGGGGATCGGGACCGAGATCAGGCCGCCCTCGATGACCATTGCGCCTCCGGCCCCGGTGAACGGCGTAGTCGCGGACGGGTTGGCATCATAGCCCGGGGCGCCGATGATGAAGTCCCCCTCGTTATCGGTGTCCATCGTGTTCGTCGTCGTTTGCAGCCTGCCCCCTACCGAGGCCCCAAAGTGGGTGGGGGTGGGGGTCGGGGTGGGGACAGCCGGCGTGGATAGCCCGAACTGGACACTGGAAAGTTGCGCCGTGACGCCCAGTGTGAATGACCCGACGAGGCCGCTCTGACCGGGGAGCAGGTAGGCGGTGCCGGCACCGGAATTGAACCCGGGGGCGCCGATGAGGATCTCGTTGGCCTGGCCGCTGTTGATGACGCCGACCACCGAGAGTGCGGAGCCCGCAAGATCCCCGGCATTGGCTCCGAGGAGGGTGGCCGGCGTGATACTCGTCGGGGGGGCGGCCAGGTCGATCGTGCCCGTGAGATAGCCGGTGGTCCCGCTCTTGGCACCATAGAACATGGTGACTTCGCCCTGGTTGAGAACCGTCGAGCTACTGCTGAAATCGGGAGAGCCAATCAGGATGCCGGCGAATCCGCTGCTATTGTAATCGCCGGCTGAGGAGACCGCGTTGCCCGTCAAGCTGTCGCCGGAGCCGGAGGTGCCGACGAAGACGGCCCCCGGGACCGCGCCGGTGCCGGTGGCCCCAATATTGTCGAGGGGGATGAAGCGAACGGTCCCGGTGGGCGTGGGGGTGGGGGTGGAGAGGCCGGCCAGGTTGGAACCGCCGTAAACGAGATAGGCCTGGCCGTCGGACCCCGCGCCGGGGCGCCTATTAGGAGATCGTCCACGTTGGTGGTGCCGGAAACCACCCCATTGACGTTGCCGGCATCCGCAACCGAAAAGCCGGCCTTGAAGCCGGCATCGGCGGTACTGCCTCCCGCGATAACCACGCTACTGGATCCGCTCTGGCCGATCGTATTGACGTTGACCGTAGTCGTCGAGCCGGGCAACGTCGCGGTCGAGAGCACATAGACCACGCCGGTGTTAGCCGTGTTGCCGAAGCCGGACAGGGGAGCGCCCATGATGACGTCGCCATTGCCGTCGCCCAGGATGTTGAGGCCTCCGGCAACCGACGCGCCCAATTGACCGCCGTTGCCCTGACTGGCGGTGCTAAAATATTCGATGACGTTCAGGCCCGAGGGGGGGGCGTTGAGATCGACCGGCGCTCCCGATCCCATGGCGCCCTGGAAATTGCCGGTGACGACAAAGACGGCGCCGGTCCCGCCATTGGAGCTCGGGGCCCCGATGATCAGGGCATACCTCCCGCCGCCGATACTGGCTCCCGCGACCGAAGTGCCGAGGCCCGTAATCGACGTGTTCGAATCAAAGAAGACGATGCCGGCGAAGGGGAAGCCGAGCGTGGTGCCCGAGATCGGGTTGTTCTGGGTCGTTTTGTCGAGTTGATCCAGGTCGGCGACGCGATCATTGGCAGTATAAACGAAAGCGCCATTGGCCGTCTGGATCCAATTCGAGAGCGTCGACGTGCCCGGCCCGGTGACTTGCTGCGAGCCGAAGGCCACGTAGACCGCGCCGGACGGGTACAAGCTGGTCGCCGCTGGCGCCCCGACGGCGACGTCCTCGTAGTTGTTGCCGAGGAGAGAGCCGACGTCGGCCACGCTGGTGCCGGCGGTCGCCCCCGGCGTGGTCCCGGCGAGATCCATACCGTAGGGTGCCGTCGCGATGATGGGATTGGCCGGCGGCGAGGTCCCTCCCAGATCGATGGCCAGGAGGAGCCTGTCTTCCAGTTGTTCGCCCCGCGGGCGATAGGCATCGTGTTCTCGATGCCGCGCGTCCAACATCCGAGGTCGGCGCTTGCCTAAGAGCATTGGAGACTCCTTCCTCCCGGGTCAATAGTCGCGTCCGCCCTACGGACGAAATGAAACCTCGCCCGCGCGGCGAGCTTCCCTCGAAAGAACGATCCCCGCGAGAGCCACCCTGTCAGGGGCCCGCTCGGACCGGTCCGGCGCATGTTCGCCGCCAAAGGGTGTGTTGTTACCTCAGCAATTTCGGCCCGTGACCACCGCCGACTCCACCGAATTCCTAACTGGTGGATTCGTCATCGTGAGACGGACCCGAACCTTGGGTTCAACTCATCCAAGCCATAGACCCGATATACTTCGCTGAACCCTACTTCCGGGTCCTCCGGGCCACAGGGCCTCCCCTGCCGACGAACCGTGCGGGCCGCCCGGAGGAAAGGACGAGGGGACGCCACGTAACCTCCTTGCCCGTGCGGGAGATGAGTGATACGGCTCCGGTTGCCGAGTGGCGCGGCTGCAACCCTCGGTTGCCCTCACGGCCGCGGTCGCGAGACGGTGTACCTGAATCGATGGTGCGTCGCGGGGATGCGGCGCCATCGGGGATCGGCTGACCGAAAGGGAAGCCAACCAAAGCCCGGTCCGTTCCCGGGCCGGGACGTCAGAGCCAAACTACCTAATCGCCGAGCGATCCGAGCCCTCGGGGCCGGCCGCACGGCCAGACCATTATGGGGTCGAGGCGAGATCCATGAGAACACGGAGGAGTCCGAGATCCAGCGGCGCCGTGCTCCCGGTCGGAAGGGGGGCGATCCTTGCCGCCCTGCTGGTCGCCGCCCAGAGCGGCTGTACCCGCGAATTCTACCGGGAGTGGTGCAACCAGGATGTCTCCGAAGTTATCTTCGAAAAGAGTCGCGACCCGCGCTGGCGGCTGGACGTGTTCTCGATCGAACCCCCGGCGCTGTCGCGGTTCGCCGATCCCTACGATCAGGATGCGCCCCCGGCCCCGCCCGATGAAGTCGCGACCGAGGCCCTCTCGCCGGTCCCTCAGTGGCCGAGCAACCGGCTGATCGTCCCTGTGGAGGGGACCGGCTATCGGGACCTGCTCGACTACTGGCAGCGGCAGGATCTGGTTGCCGAGAACATCCCACCGGACCGAGTCCCGTCCGATCCGGCCGTGACCGGACTCCCACCGAACATGGGCCTGGGCGGTTTTCCGGTTTCACCCAGCTCCGACGCGGCCTCGCGCCCGGGCATACCGTTCGAGGCCTTCCCCGGAATGGCCAACCCCTTCATTACCGGCGCCGTGATCGGGCCGGAGGCGGGCACCGGTGCGGGAGGGCCGGCCGCTGTCTCCCCGAGCACCGCCGGCACGGGGACTCCGCCGCGGCCGCTCGGGACCGGTGGTGCGCGAGGCGGGCCGGGCTCCGCGCCCCCACGGCTGAGCCCTGGAACTCCCCCGACGATCGGGCCGCGGTTGAGCCCTGGGACACCCCCGCCAAACCCGCCGCGGTTAAGCCCCGGGACACCCGGCACCGGGCCTTCACCGGGTGGGGGTAGCCCCGGCGCTTCGGCCGTCGGCCGACCGCGCGATCCACTCCGACCAGCGGAACCCGTCGTTCGGGTGGTCCGGCTCCAGGACGAGCCGTTGCCCGGCGCAGTCGAGGCGGAAACGCGTCCAATCACGATCCCCCCACCCCGGACCGTAAATCCTGGGACGAACCGGCCCGGTTCGACGCCCATATCCTTATCGAATCGTAAACCCAGGGCCACGAGACCGATGATCCCGCCCCCGAGATCGTTCTCGAACCTGGTCGCCTCTCCAACTGTCGAGGCCAGTGGTGTGCCGGATCGATCCCTCGCGCGGGTTATGTTTCAGGACGCCGGAAAACCGGCCGCCATGCCTCCGGCCAGCGGCGCGGCCGGGGTGCAGGGCAATCCTCCGCCCGCAGGGTCCCAGGTTCCCCCGGACACCACGTTGCCAGGCGGCGGCCTGCAGACGCCGGGTCAGCCCCTGCGGCCGGGTGGGCTCGATCCCGGGATGCGGGCACTCCCAGGTGCCCCGGGCGAGCAACTGCTCGATCGCGAGACCATCGCGAAGGTGGGCAAGTTGGCGCCCGGCGAGGCCAAGGGACTCGCCGACATCCTGGTCGCGAGCGTACCGCCGATGAACGAATCCGAGGCCGCCGGCCTTCCCAAAGACTTCAAGGCGTATAAAATCGATATGCAGAAGTCATGGTTGCTGGCGTTGATGAACGGACGGTATTATCAGTATCAACTCGAGCAACTCTACGTCGCCGCGTTGCCGGTGACGCTCCAGCGGTTTGCCTTCGAGCCCCAGTTCTACGCGGGCATGTCGCCTCAGACGGGCGTCCCCCAGATCGGCGCAGCCGGCAGTTCGGGTACCGGGGGGATCGGCGGCGGCGGCTTCGCGGGCGGCCTCAACTATCCCAACTCGTTCAACTACGCGACGCGGTTCTCGCCCACCGGCCAGGTCTCGACTCTGAACCTGGGCACGGTCGCGGGCGTTGGCAAACTGTTCAATTCCGGCGGCCAGCTCCTGATGGGGTTCGCCAGCGAACTGGTCTTCAATTTCGCCGGCAAGAACCCCCAGCAGCCGACCGTGCTCTCCGCCTTGCCGATCAGCTTCATCCAGCCGTTGCTGCGGGGCGGCGGTCGCGCCGTCATCCTCGAACCCCTGACCGAGCAGGAACGGAATCTCCTGTATGCGGTCCGCGCCTTTACCCAGTTCCGCCAGCAGTTCTTCGTCGTGACCTTGACGGGCGGCTCGATCCAGAACTTCGGCCAGGGTTTCAGCCTGGCCGGGTTCTCGGGCGCCGGCAACACCGATCCGACCCTCGGCTACATTCCCACCGCGTTCAACGTCGTGCAGGTCGAAATCGACCGAAGGAATGTGGTGTTCTACGAGAATGTCGTTAGACTATATCAGGAGTTGATCCAGGGCGAGTCGTCGGGGTTGTCGCAACTCCAGGTCGATCAATCGATGTCGAGTTTGATCAGCGCCCGCCAGCAGCTATTCACGGACAAGCTCACCTACCGCAACACGCTGGACCAGTTCAAGATGCAGATGGGGCTGCCGCCGGACACTCCCATTATCATGGATCAGAAGTTCCTGGGCGAACCGTTTTACAAGGTGTTCGATGCCGTGGACGACTGGCAGAAACGGCCGGATCGGGTCCTGGACGAGCTCCCCGGGATCATCGGCAACTTGCCGGGACTTCAGGACATCGATCTCGATGGGCGGTCGGTCCTGGGGATTTACCGGAACTATCGGGCCAGCAAGGTGGGCGGTGGTTTCGTGGCCGAGGATGAGGATGGACTGGAGGACTTGCTCCAGGCAGCGGTCCGGATCGCCCTGGAATACCGGCTCGACCTGATGAACGCCCGGGCCACCCTCTACGACGCCTGGCGGCAGATCCGCGTCGTCGCCAACACCCTGAAGGGGGTGCTCAACATCAATGTTGTGAATAATGTGTACACCGGCCCTTACACAACCAACCCCTTGGCCTTCCTGAGCCAGGCCAAGAATTTCAGCCTGGTGCTCAATGCCGAGCTGCCGCTGGTCCGGATGAACGAGCGGAACAACTTCCGCAGCGCCCTGATCAACTACCAGCGAGCGCGGCGCACCCTCATGAACCAGGAAGATAACCTCAAGGTCCAGTTGAGGTTCGACTTGCGTAACGTGTTCACGTACTACGTCCAGTATGAAATCAACAAGCGGAACTACGAGCTGAACACTCGGCTCAAGGACCAGGCGTTCGAGCAGATCGTCGCCCCGCCGCAGGGGGGGTCGCAGCAACTGGCCCAGTCGGCCAATGCGGCGGCCCAGACCACAAACCTGCTGAATTTTCAACGGACCTCGTACGGCTCGCAGATCGGCTTGATTACCTCGTACGAAAACTACCAGCAATACCGTCTGATCTTTTATCGTGATATCGGCACCCTGCCTTACGACGAATGGGAGGCCTTCCGTGAACTTTTCCCTGGACAATACTACGGCCCCCTCATCGGCCACGCCGACGGCCACGAGGGACCTGCCCCCGGTTCAGCGGCCCCGGCGCCGGCGATTTTCGGCCGGTAAGGTAATCGCGCTGACCCTGGTCATGCTGGTGGTAGCCGGCGCGGTGGCCGTATTCACCGTGCCGGCCGTGAGCAAGCCCATCAAGGGCTTCTTCGGCCCCGGCAGCAGCGACATCATCACCTTCGTCGTGCGGCGCGGGCCACTTCCCATCACCGTGGTCGAGCGCGGCAGCCTGGAAAGCTCCAGCAACATGGACGTCTACTGCATGGTCGAGGGCCAGACGACGATCATCAACATCAAGCCCGAGGGGACCCGCGTCAAGAAAGGCGATGTGGTCTGCGAGCTCGACTCGGCGTCGCTCAAGGACCAACTAGTCAACCAGCGGATCACGACCGAGAGCGCCAAGGCCAATTACCAGAACGCCAAGCTCACTCGCGAGGTGGCCGAGATCGCCGTGACCGAATACACCGAGGGCATCTTCAAGCAGGAGCTCGAATCCATCCAGGGGGAAATCAAGCTGGCCGAGTCCGACATGACGCGATCCGAGGATCGGCTCGACTGGGCCCGCCGGATGTTCGACAAGGGCTACGTCTCGCTGGCCACGAAGGTCTCGGAAGAGCTGAATTACAAGAAGTCCCAGTTCTCGTTCGAGCAGGCGCAGAGCAAGTTGAAGGTGCTGGTCCAGTACACCAAGGGCAAGACCATCAAGGAGCTCGTCAGCGAGGTGGAGAAGGCCAAGTCCGACGAGCTGGCCAAGCAAGCGACCTGGGAGCTGGAGAAGGGCAAGGAGGCCAAGCTCGAGAAGCAGATCGCCGGTTGCACGCTCTTCGCCCCGATCGACGGCCTGGTCGTCTACTTCAATGACCCGGGGCGTGGCTTCGGCAGCACTCAGCCGCAGATCGAAGAAGGCGCCACGGTCCGCGAGCGCCAGAAGATCATCAGCATCCCCGACATCACCAAGATGCAGGTCAACGCCAAGGTCCACGAATCGCAGATCGACAAGATCACGCCTCGGATGAAGTCGCTGGTCCGCGTCGATGCCTTCGCCGACCAGGTGCTCAACGCCACGGTGCAGGATGTCGCACCCCTGCCCGATCCGGGGAACTTCTTCAGCTCCGATATCAAGGTCTACACGACCCACATCAAGATCGACGACGGCCTCTCGGGCCTCCGGCCGGGCATGACCGCCCAGGTGGAAATCCTGGTCAATCGCCTCGAGAATATCTTGAGCGTTCCGGTCCAGGCGATTCTCCAGTACAATGGCAAGGACCACGTGACCCGGAAGGTCGGCGACCGGTTCGAGAGCATTGAAGTGGAGGTAGGTTCCACCAACGAGAAATTCGTTCAGATCAACAAGGGCCTCAACGAAGGCGACATCGTGGTGCTCAACCCGATGTCCCTGATGTCCGAAGACGAGAAGCGCGAGGCGTTCCGCAGCGCGTCGAAGGAATCCAAGAAGGAGTGGGGTCCCGGCGGCCCGGGTGAAGCTGGCAAGGGCGGGCCGGACGCCAAGGGCGGAGCACCCGGCAAGGGCGGCGACCCGGCCAAGGGCAAAGGCAAGGGCACGGGTAAGGCCAAGGGTAAGGGCGGTCGCGGTGGTAACCCGATTTTCCAGAAGATGGCACCGGCGGATCGGCAGAAGTTCTTCAGCGGGACCGATGAGGAAAAGACCGCCATCCTGAAGAAGGCGGGAATGCCCGACGACCAGATTCAGCAGACGCTCGAACGGATGAAGAACTTCCAGGGCGGCGGCGGATTTGGCGGCGGCCGTGGCGGACGGGGTGGAGGGCCTCCGGGAGGGGGAGACCAGTGATTCAGCAAGAAAGCTCGACCAAGTCGGGCGGCAAGCCCATCGTCAGGCTGGTCGACGTGGTCAAGACTTACGTGATGGGGCATCCCGGCGGTGGCGGCGGATTACTCCGCCGTCGCCGCGTCAACCATGTGGCGACGGTGACCGTCCATGCCCTCCGGGGGGTCTCTGTCGACTTCCACCCGGGCGAATACATCGCCATCATGGGAGCATCCGGCTCCGGCAAGAGCACCATGCTCAACCTGCTCGGCTGCCTCGACCGACCCACCAGCGGCTCATACTTCCTCGGCGGCCGGGACATCGCCGGCCTGGACGACGACGAACTCTCCGAGATCCGCAGCCGATACCTGGGCTTCGTCTTCCAGTCGTATAACCTCATCCAGCAGTACACCGTGCTGGAGAACATCCAGCTCCCCTTGACTTACCAGGGGACCGGCGAAATCGGCCCGGAAGCCGAGGAACGCTCGGTCGAGGTGGCCCGGCTCGTCGGCCTGGGCGACCGCCTCGACCACCGGCCATCGCAGCTCTCCGGCGGTCAGCAGCAGCGCGTCGCCATCGCACGCTCCCTCATCAACGACCCCTACATCATCCTGGCCGACGAGGCCACCGGAAACCTCGATACCACGACCAGCCATGAAATCATGGAGATGCTGGGCAAATTGAACGACACGGGGAAAACCATCATCCTCGTCACTCACGAGGACGACATCGCCGAGAACGCCAAGCGCATTATCCGGATGCGCGATGGACTGATCATCGATGACAGTCCCAGCCCGCGGATGGTCGCCGCACAGAAGGCCCTGATCGGGACGGCCCACATGGAAGTCGAGCGCGTCGGCGAAACGTGGGAGGCCAACGACCCCTTGCAGAAACCTCCGGATCTGGGTCATTTGAACGAAGAATTGACGCACTGACCCTCGGTGCTCGAGTCCTTGGGGCGTCGCCGCGAGTCGAGTCGCTGCCGGCGGCCGCCAGATCCAGGCACTTGAATGCGGCCGGCGACGCGTCGCATAACTCCCGCACAACACAACCACCACGACTCGAGGACTCAGGGACCCATGGGACGCATCTGGCGGGCGCTGAAGCTGGGCATGAAGAGCCTGTTGCTCCACAAGCTGCGGTCGGGCCTGACCGTGCTCGGCATCGTCTTCGGCGTGGCGGCGGTGATTTCGATGTTGTCGATCGCCGAGGGGAGCAGCCGGGAGGCCCGGGAACGGATCCAGGCCCTGGGGGCCACTAATATCATCCTTCGCTCGGTCAAGCCGAGTGATGAAGTCCAGTTGAACCGGCGGCCGGCCACCCCGGGTGCTCAACTATGGGCTGAAGTACGCCGACTTCGACCGGATGGTCGAGACGATCCCGACGATCCGTAAGATTTTGCCCATTCGCGAGATCAAGAAACAGATCCGGCACGGGTCTCTGTACCTGGACGGTCGCGTCGTCGGTACCACGCACGAGTATGCCGATTTCAACCTGCTCCAGATCGAGAAGGGACGCTTCCTGACCGCCTCGGATAACGAGAGGTATGAGAATTACGCCGTCCTCGCCCACGAGACGGCCATACGACTCTTCCCCTTCGAGAACCCGATCAATCAATCGGTCAAGCTCGGCACCGACTACTATACGGTCGTGGGCGTGACGGCGGAGCGCGCCAGCTCGGCCGGGATCGGCGGCAGCGTGGCGGCCCAGGATTACAACAAGGACGTGTACATCCCCCTCAATACTTGCAAGCTGCGCTTCGGGGAAAAGATCGTTGACAATCGATCCGGCTCGTCCCAGGCCGAAGAGACCCAGCTCACCCAGATCACCGTCCAGGTCGGCACGATCGACCAGGTGACTCCTACCGTCCCCCTGATCGAAGCGTGCTACAAGCGCTTTCATCCCAAGAACGACGTGGACATGACGGTCCCCTACGACCTGCTCGTCGCAGCCCAGAGGCAGGCCCGCCAGTTCAGCATCATCCTGGGTACGATCGCGGCGATCTCCTTGCTGGTCGGCGGCATCGGCATCATGAACATCATGCTCGCGACGGTCACCGAACGAACGCGCGAGATCGGCATCCGGCGAGCCCTCGGCGCCGAGCGCCGGGATATCACCCAGCAGTTCTTGATCGAGACGGTCGTGCTCTCCGGGGTGGGCGGCTTGCTCGGCGTGGCCGTCGGCTTCCTGATCCCCCAACTGATCATTTATTTCATCCCCGACCAGAAAGCCGTCGTGACCGGTGCGTCGGTGCTGCTAGCCTTCAGCATCTCGGTGGCCATCGGCATCCTCTTCGGGATCTACCCCGCTCGTCGTGCCGCACTCATGGACCCGATCGAGGCCCTGAGGCACGAGTGAGGTCGTTTCGTTCGCTTCCGTGATCGGCATTCCGCGGCCGGAAGAAGGCGGAACCGGAGTTCGACCCATGCGTCCGCCTCTGTGGTCCCGGTTTGTACTGAACGCAGAAACACTGAACCGAGATGGTCTTGCGTCATCGATCCCAGGAAGCTAGGCTGAATTTACGCAAAAGACGGATGACCGCGGATCTGGCGATCACCAGGCCGCGGTCTTTCTCATTCGATCGGACCGGGCCGGGCGCATCACGCGAAGACTGTGTCGAATCGAGTGCCACCCGGCGACGGAGACTTCTACAGACCGACCGACCACGGGCGATCGCGAGCAAGGCCCGATTCAGCGTGACGGTCGACGGGGCATCCTGGCTCCGAATCTTCCGGTGAACAAGCCGAGTTGAGCGAGCGCAACGAGGATCAGCCTCTCCGTGCCATCGAGTCCTTGGGGATTCGTCGGCACTCGGTCGCCGGTTGGCGGCGGTCGCATGTCAGAAAGAGGGAGCAGACCCGCATGTCCAACGACCGAATTCCTATGTCGAAGGAAGGCTATGACAAGAAGAAGGCCGAGCTCGACAAGTACAAAAACGAGGACATGCCCCGGATCGCCGAGCAGATCGCCCAGGCCCGGGGATACGGCGACCTGTCGGAGAATGCCGAGTTCGACGCGGCTGTCGAGGCGCAGGGGATGCTCCAGGCCAAGATCAACGATGTCCAGAACACGCTCAGTCGAGCGTACATCGTGGACAAGTCCAACCTGTCCACCGAACGGGCCGCGTTCGGCTTGAAGGTCCGCGTTCTCGACGTTGACTTCAACGAGGAAGAAGACTACATCCTGGTCGGTCCCGGCGAGGAGGACCCCGACCAGGATAAGATCCCGATCACCGGTCCGGTCGGCCAGAGCCTGGTCGGGAAACAGGTCGGAGAGCAGGTTGAGGTCCCGGTCCCCCGCGGGGTCCGCACATTGAAGATCCTCGAGATCAGCCTGCCCTGAGCCCGGCTGACGGGCTTGACCTTCAGCCACCACTCGTCCCCGACACTCCCCAGGAGTGCCACTCGGGAGGGATAGGCGCGTCGAGGGTCAGCGCGGTCTGAAGGATCGGGTGACGAACCTGAAGCGACCGGGCGTGGAGCGCGATCGAATGCGGTGCCCCGAACGCCGTGGCGGATCCATATTCGACATCGCCGACGATCGGCATCCCCCGCGAGGCGGCCTGGGCGGCGGAGTTGATGGGTCCGCCCGGTCTGTGGCCAGAGTCTTAACCAGGCACAGCCGGCCGGCAGTTCCGCCCGCGCGGTGTGCTGCACCAGGGTCATGGCTTGGCGCGAGCCCGGCGTTTCCGGCGCAACCACCCGGACCAACCCGGCCTGGCTCGGACGGGTCAACCAGTCGCACCAGGTCTCCTCATGAGCGTCGGCAGTCCGAGCCGATGCGGGGTTGGCCTCTCCGCGGCGGCCCAGCTCCACGATCGCCCAGTATTCCTTGACCACCCGCCGCTTCTCGAATTGCGACGAGAGCCGGCGGGCGGCCTTCGGCGTCTTGGCCCAGAGCAAGACCCCAGAAGTCGGCCGGTCTAGCCGGTGGACCATGCCCAGGTAGACCGAATCCGGATCATCGGCCTCGAGGTGCCGGCGAACCGCCATCTCCAGGCTCACCTCGCCCGGCGGTGCCCAGCGGCCCTGCGTGAACTGCCCGGCCGGCTTGGCGACGGCCAGGCAGTCCGAATCTTCATACAGGATCACCAGGGACGGGCTCATGATGTCGTCGCTGGGGGCTGGTCAGACCGGTGTCCGGCCGACCGAGCCCCAGCCCAGTCCGAACGGTTTACAGAACTGTCCCTTGCCACGACAGTCGGCTCAGCGGCCCGGATTGTAGCTCCCCACGGGCGGCATACCCTGGGGAGGGCCGTACTGGTTGTTCGTCGGCTGTCCAAAGGGCGTCTGGTTGGGACCGGGCGTACCCAGAGTTCCGGTCGATCCCGCGCCGGAAGGCGAGCCATCCATCCCCCCCGGGATTCCCGTGGGACTCCCCGGGCCGGGCATACCCGGCTGGCCGGGCATACCGGGCGTACCACCGCTGTATAAGCCGCCATTGATGGAGTTATTCGGGTGCGGGGCGGAGTTGAAGTTCAAGTCGGGCGTCCCGCCGACTGTGGAATACGGCTTCCCGGGCGGCACCTCGCTCCGCGTGCTCCGGCAGCCCGAAGCTGCGATGACGGGGCCCAAGATCGCCACCAAAGTCCCGCCGGTCAGGACGCGTCTGAGTCGATCCATCGACATGACCTCCTCCTTCCCTGGTGCCCGACGCGCTCCGGCGCCGTGGCGAAAGTAAGATTTGTGACCTGGCCAATTATGAGAGCGGCGACCAGCCATCGCCGTTGACAACGCCTCGAGATAGGGAACGTGTCGGAATCCCGACCCGATGATCGGCACGGACGAGTCGTTCGCGGGGAGAGGATCCTCGGAAGGACGAACGGTCCTTCCGAGGCGGTCGGAATGATACGAAATCCCCGGTGGCGGTCAAGCGGAATCGCGGGAGGCTCGTCGGGAAGCAATGGGCCGGTCGTCGGGTGATCTGCTCCCCCATCGCGGTCTACTTCTTCTTCGCGACCTCGAAGCGACGGCCGATCTCCTCCCAGTTCAGGGTATTCCACCAGGCCGCGAGGTAATCCGGGCGCCGATTCTGGTATTTCAAGTAGTAGGCATGCTCCCAGACGTCGACACCCATGATGGGGGTCAGGCCCTCCATGAGCGGACTATCCTGGTTGGGCGTCGAGGTGACGGCGAGCTTGCCGTCCTTGCCCAGGATCAGCCAGGCCCATCCCGAGCCGAAGCGGCCCGCCCCCGACTTGGCCAGGGCGTCCTTGAAGGCCGCGAAGCCGCCCAGGTCGGAGGTGATCGCCGCCGCCAACGCCCCGGTCGGCTCGCCTCCGCCACCCGGCTTCATGATCTGCCAGAACATCGAGTGATTGGCGTGCCCGCCCCCGTTGTTCCGCACCGCGGTCCGAATCGACTCCGGCAACGCGTCGAGATGCCCGATCAGGTCCTCGATCGTCTTGCCCTGATGATCGGGGTGATCCTTCAGCGCGTTGTTGAGGTTGGTGACATAGGCCTGGTGATGCTTGGTGTGATGAATCTCCATGGTCTTGGCGTCGATGTGTGGCTCCAGGGCGCCATGATCGTAGGGCAAGGGAGGTAAGGTGTATTCCGCCATGGTGTTATCTTCTCCAGCGTGGGGTACGAGGTGTCCGTTTTCTGCATGCTCGCCGGTCTCGCGGCACGTCTCCGGATCGGAGATGATTGCGCGGCGCAACGATCGTCGCACGGGCCTGGCAGCCTGGGGATCCGAGGATCCTGCGCCGGCGCTCGGGATTGATGCGGGCGGAGCCGCCATCACCCTGATGGCGCGACGGAGACCGATCCCGCTCCGCACAACCTACCAGAAGAGAGCCAGTGCTTCAAATAGGATGCCGAAGGCGTCATGCGGGGGTCGGATTCGTCAAGGCCATCCGGCCTTGACCGCTCACGAGACTCCCACGTTGATCTCAGGCGCGAGTTGACCGGAAGGATGAGGGCATGGCGAGAATCGACCTCCTGATTGCCGGGAAGTTGCTCAAGGTTTCCAGAATCACTCCGGGAATCGACTTCAGTGGCAAGCCTCGCGATGGTCCATTCTTCCGCGCAAAGTGTTTGACCGGGACTTCTTTGACCCGGAAGCCCAGCTTGACCATGCGGACGGTCACCTCGAAGTTGATGAGGGCCGTCTGGATCCACGGCACCTCTTCGACCTTTCGGTACGCTTCCTTGCGGATGAGCCGGAACGGGCAATCGATGTCGCGGAAAAACACGTCAAAGTAGCGGTTCGCGCAGAAGTTGAAGGCCTTCGTCAGCACGATCCGGTAGAAGGGATCCTGGCGCTTCGTCTTGTAACCTACGATCATATCGCAGTCGGCGATCTGCTCATACATCGGCCAGAAATCGTCCGGGTCGTGCTTGCCGCTGGCATCACAGAATAAGATCAGATCATTATTCGGCAGAGCCATGGCCGCCCTGAAGGCCCCGACATACCCGCGCTTCTCCTCCCCCTCTTCCAGGCGCATCTCGGGGATCTCGTCGCAAAGGCGACGGAGAATCTCCTTCGTGCCGTCGGTACTGCCGTCCTCGGCCACCACGATCTCGGATCCCGGGATCTTCGAAACGACCTTGGTATGAAATTCCCGGATCACCCCTTCGACGACCTCGGCCTCGTTGTGGGCCAGGAGCACCAAAGAGACAGACATATTCATATAATTATTCTCATTATAATAAAATGATCACTTGCTATGATGTGCGAGGTTGGAGGTTCCCCGTCCGGACCGCGGCCTGAGGACCGCGGTCACGAGGGTGGTATTCGCCGAGGAGTGTCAAGGAACCGCTCCAGGAGCCCGGAGCGTCGAGGTGCAGCCTTGGCCCGACCCGCGGATCTTATCAGTTGTGCCGATCCTTTCCAGTTCATTTGCGTTCACCCGTGTCATTGCGCGCACCAACGCGGCTCGCTGGCCCTTGCGACACCGCCGGCGAATGCCTCGAGCCGCGACCGAGGCGGCGATCAACCTGGCGAGAGCCGACCTCGTTGTTACGGTCGGGGAGGCGCGGTGAGATTGACGCGATGGGCGAATGCGATTAAATTCCGCCGGCCGCGTCCGAGCGCGACGGTCGGCGGCGGCTCCAACGCCCACCACCACGCGCCGGAGCGACGCTCCATGGGAAGAAAGAATCTTCCTGCCAACGCCGTCCTCAAATCGGCCGAAATGCCGGGCCTGGGAATACTCTGGCCGGTCTGGGTCGTGCTCGTCGCGGGCGTGTGGATCGCCTTCTCACCGGTGCTCAGCAACGGGTTCGTCGATTGGGACGACCACAAGTGGATTCTCGAAAACCACGCGTTCCGCGGCCTGGGCTGGGAACAGATCCAGTTCGCATTCACCTCGTTCGCCGGTAGCGACTATCATCCGCTCGGCTGGCTGATCCAGAGTCTCACCTACGAGATCTTCGGCCTCGACCCGCGGGGCTATCACCTCGTCAGCCTCCTCTTCCACGTCGTGAACGTGGTCCTCTTGCATCTCCTCTGCGTCCGACTCTTGGCGAGGGCCATGCCCGAGGCTGCGGGGCGTTTGGGAGGCGCGCTGGGCTGGCTTTGCGGCGTTCCTGTGGCATTGTACGCCGTCCATCCCTTGCGGGTTGAGACGGTCGCCTGGGCGTCGTGCCAGGCCCATCTGCCCAGCATATTCTTCTCGCTACTCGCGACGTTGGCCTATCTGCGCGCCCATCCTTCGAGCGGGGTGTACCGCCGTTCCTGGATGGTCGGCTCGTCTGTGCTGATCGTGCTGGCCGTGCTCTCGAAGGGGTCGGCTGTCGTCCTGCCGTTTGTCTTCCTCATCCTCGATGCGTATCCGTTAGGGCGACTCGCCGGGAAACCTCCATTATGGCCCGCCGTCCGGACAGTCCTGATCGAAAAAGGCGCCATCCTGGTCTTCTGCCTGGTCTTCACGGCTGTAGCGTTCGAGGCCAAGTGGAGGGGAGATCCCGAGGTGACCACTCAGCCTGTGCTCGTCGGCCGGGTGGCTCAGGCGAGCTTCGGGGCTTGCTTCTATCTCGCGAAGACCGCCTGGCCCCTCGGGATCACAGCCTTTTATCCCCGCCCGGAGGGCGGAGACTTCCTGACGCCTCTCTTCGCGGTGTGCTTCGCCGGCGTCGTGCTCGCCGTGTCGGCAGCATTCGTGTTGCGGAGGAGATGGCCCGGGTTGCTGGCGACCCTGGCAGCCTATCTGGTCATCGCCTCCCCCTACCTCGGCCTGGCGCGGGTCAACATCACCCTGGCGTCGGACCACTACGGCCATGCCCCCTTGATGGCATGGGTTATCCTCGGTTGCGCCGGGGCCTGCGGACTCGCGCAACGCCGATGGTCGCGCCCGGTTCTGCTCGTGGCTGGGGCCGGTACGATCGCTGTCGCTTGCGGCTCGATGGCGCTGTGCTCGGCCCAATGCCACGTCTGGGATAGCACGGAGCACCTCTGGGGACATGCGCTGGAGTACGCCGGATGGAGCTCGGAGTTGCATGATTTCATGGGCACGACGCTTGCCGACGAAGGGAAGTTGGAGCCTGCGATCGCCGAGTTCCGCGAGGCTCTGCGCATCCGCCCCGATAACTTCGAGGCCACTTGCGACCTGGGTGTCGCGCTGGACCGCCACGGTGACAACGACGCGGCCATCGCATACCTTCGCGAGGCGAGGAGGTTACAGCCGCAGAATCCGAGGGTTCCCCTCAACCTGGGTGCGGCCCTGGTGCATCAAGGGCATGCCGACGAAGCGATCGCGCTTTATCGCGAGGGGCTCCAACTTCAGCCGGACTTTCCCAATCTCCACTTCAACCTGGGCGTTGCTCTCATTCATCAACGCAAGGTTGATAAGGCGATCCGCGAGTTGAAGACGGCCGTGGAGCTGCGGCCCGGTTACACGGAGGCGTATGCCGCCCTCGGGACGGCATACGTCCTCCAGGGCCGTCAGGACAAAGCCGTTGTCCACTACCAGAAGGCCCTCCGGCTAGACCCCGATGACTCCGGTTCGCGGATCAACCTCGGATTGGCGCTGGCCCAGCAGGGACATTCCGCCGAAGCGATCACCCAGTTGCGAGAGGCCATCCGCCGCAATCACCAGAATCCCCAGGCCCACTACGTCCTGGGTGCGATCCTGGTCACCTTGGGTCGGAGATCAGATGCGGCCGCCGAATTCGAGGAGGTCCTCCGTCTCCGCCCCGATCATGCTCAAGCTCGCCTCTCCCTGGCGAAGGCAAGAAATCGACGCAGGTGAGCCTGGCCGATCGAAGATCGATCGCCAGAGGGGGCTTGGGGTCTGCTCCTCCTCCGATTACTCTGGCGAGAAAGAACACTACGGAGGTCAGGCGCTCCAACCTGACTCCCCAGACCCGTCAGGCTGGAGCGCCTGACCTCAGCGCGGCCTTCGGCCGCAACCCAAGAGGGATTCCCGATTCGAGATTCCGAATTCCCCAAGGGGCATGATTCCGGAATCGGGAATCTCGAATCCGGAATTCGGAATCCCCCGATGCGCACGGCGCAGGGATCCTACGCAGGACGACTCTGACGCGGCCTCCGGCCGCAATCCAAGAGGGATTCCCGATTCGCGATCCCGGATTCCCGAAGGGGAATGATTCCGGAATCGGGAATCTCGAATCCGGAATCCCCAAATGCGCACGGCGCAGGGATCCTACGGAGGACGACTCTACTGTCCTGCCGCCGTAAACTCTGCCCGTTGCGAGAACAGGCCAATCTCCTCTCGCCCATGACCGGCCGACCCTGAGATGAGGATGAAAATGAGGACGAGGGACTCTGGATATTCGCCAGCCGATTACGAGACGTTTATCCGCCGCCAGTCGCGAGGCGCGGGGCGACCGGAAGCGGCTCCAGCGACCCTTGATGGCTGGAACCAACGGCTGGCCCCGGTGCGCCAAAAGCTGTGGCGATCGTTCGGCCGGATGCCTGCGACGGCGTGTCCCCTGGACCCCGAGGTTCTTGGCGTCCTCCGGCGCGACGGCTACGCGATCGAGCGGCTGACCTTTCAGAGCCGACCGGATGTTCGGGTGACGGCCAATCTATACCGCCCCGACCCCATCCAAGGGCCATACCCCGGCGTCGTTTCGGTCCACGGCCATTGGTCCTGGGCCCGTATCGACCCGCACATCCAGCCGCGCTGCATCGGACTGGCCAAGCTGGGCTATGTGGTCCTCAGCCTCGACGCCTTCGGTGCGGGCGAGCGGGCGATCGAGCCGGGCCCAGGGACCTACCACGGCGCCCTCGTGGGTGCTTCGCTCTGGCCGCTGGGAACGCCCCTGATCGGGTTGCAAGTCTACGACAATCGCCGCGCCGTCGATTACCTGATTTCACGCTCCGAGGTAGACCCGGCTCGGCTGGCGATCACCGGCGCGTCGGGAGGCGGCAACCAGTCGTTCTACTCCGGGGCGACCGACGAACGCCTCGCTGCAGTGATCCCAGTTTGCGGTATCGGGACCTACGATGCCTATCTCAGGACCGCTTGTTGCGTCTGCGAGGTCAATCCGGGCGGCGCGGCCTACGCCACGACCGGCGACCTCCTGGCCATGGTCGCCCCCCGCGCCCTTCTGGTCATCAATGCGACCCGCGATGCCCTCCAGTTCAGCGTCGACGAAGCCGCCAAGAGCATCGCCTTCGCCCGCGAGCGGTTCCGACTCCTGGGCCATGAGGACAAGATCCGTCACGTCGCGATCGAGTCGGGACATGATTACAACAAGCCCATGCGCGAGGTCATGTACGGCTGGGTGGAGAAATGGCTTCGAGGCCGCGGTGATGGGCGTCCGATCCCCGAACCTCCCCTTGCGGTGGAAGAGGTGGGAGCACTGCGGTGCTATCCTCAGGGAGCATCTCGGCCCAGATCGATCGTCACGATCCCCGAATTCGCTGCACGGGAAGGGCAACAGCGGCTCGCGGCGCTCCCTCAACCTCCCGATCATCGCGAGCGTTGGGATGCGGACGCCGAGCGGATGCGCAGCCACCTTCGCGACGAGATCCTCGGCGGATTCCCTCGGAAGAGTCCGATGGAACCCCAGGCGCAGATGGGGCTGGATGGCGTCGAGATCACGATCGCGACCGAGCCCGGGATTCGAACTCGGGGCCGTGCGCTATTTGGCAAGACGACTCAAAAAGGGACGGCGATCATCCTTTCGGCGGGGCCGAAGCCCGATGGCGAGTTTAAGGCGAAAGAGCGCGGCGCGCTCGACGCGATCCTGCGCAAATGGCGTCAGGCTGGGCATGGCACGCTGGAATTATCCGGCTTTCGCGGCACAGGCCGATGGCTGGCCAACATCGGCCCCGTGGCCGGTGTCCGCGATCACACACCCGCGGAATGGGGGCTCTGGGTCAATCGGCCGCTCCTGGGTCAGTGGGTCTGGGACATCCTGCGGTGGCTCGATCTGCTGGATGAGCTGAAGCAAGGCAAGGGGCTGTCAGAACTTGCGCCGCCGAATCGCCCGTTCGTCCTGGTCGGGCTCGGTGCCATGAGCCTGCCGGCGATCCTGGTGGCGGCTCTCGACGCGCGGGTCGCGGGTGTCGCGGCCTCGGACTGCCTGGTAAGCTTCGTGGGAGGGGGATCCAAACCCTGGTCGGGCGTCCCGATGGGACTGATTACCCCCAACATCCTGGATGTGGGCGACATCGGTCATCTGGCCGCCCTCATCGCACCGCGTCCCCTGGCGATTGCCAGCGGCGTTGAGCCAGAAGGAGATAAGGCGTCTGGGGATCGGCTGTTCGCGGCGTTCGCTTTCACCCGTGCGGTCTACCAGCTCCTCGGTGCTTCCAGCAGTCTGATGCTCGGCAAGGTTGCTGAGATACCGTCGCTGATGCCGCGGCCGTAGAGGCCCACTTCGCCCCATTGACCTTCTCTGCGAAAGTGCCGGGCTTTCGGTCCGCCTCGCAGCGCTTTGTCGCTCAATACCTATGGGGACGGTGTGGAATGAGTTGACGCGCCATCTGAGTCGAGACCGGCAAAGTTTCTCGATGAATTGACCCACGCAGGCTTTTGCCGATAATAGGTTGATACCCGATACTTGGGACGACGTCGAGGTCGGGCGCGCCGCACGGCGACCAGTACCTGCCAATCCAGAATTCCCGGAAAGCCTGGAAATCACCCCCGACCGCCGTCGAGAATCCCTCGCGGGGTCGGTTCACGACGCACGAGCGCGGGTTCCTCAATGTTGCCTGAAGCTGACAAGACCGATTTTGCCCCGATCGAGATCCCGAGAGTTCACAACGGATCATGGGCTTACGTCAAAATCTTCGCCGCGCTCATCGTGATTGGAGGGCTGGTCTGGGCCGCCTGGTCCGGGTATCGACCACCGATGTTGCGCGCCGGGACAAAGAGCGTGCTGGAGTTCGTGGAGATCGCCAGGGGCGACATCGATGTGCACGCTGCGGAGACGGGATCCGTCGAGAGCGCCCACAACACGACGGTCCGTAACCAAGTGGAGGCCTTGCTGGGAGTCGTCGGCGGCACGCAGGGTACAACGGCCGGGAAGGGTGCGTCGGGCACCGCGGGCGGAGGTCAGGGTTCGGGCGGGTCGGGCGGTGCGAGTGGTACGACAGGGTCTGGGGGGCAGGGCGGGACCACCGGTGGGACGGCGGCGGCCACGACGTCCAAGAGCAAGACCTCCAAGACCAAGGCGAAGGCCGGCTCGTCCAGTTCGGCCAAGTCCACGACGAGTGGTACGAGCGGCAGTTCGACTGGCACCTCATCCAGTTCATCCGGTTCGTCTAGCTCATCCGGTTCGTCTAGCTCATCCGGCTCGGGTTCGGCCAGTAGCTCCTCGGCATCCGCCTCCAGCGGCACGACCACGACTGCGGGCAAACCGGTAATGCGCAGCTTCTCCTTGGTCGTGACACCCCACATGCCATTGCGTCCGGTCGCCAAGCAGGCCGAGCCCGTCAAGAAGCAGGTGGAACCCCAGCAGCAAAAAGGCGGGCGGGGTGGACGGGGACGAGGCGGGATGGGGTCCATGGACGAGGAAAAGGCGGGTTCGACCCGAATCATCTCGATTCTCCCCCAAGGTTCGCCGGTCAAGTCCGGCCAGGTCGTCGTCGAGCTGGACAAATCCACATTCGAGGATGAGGAGAAGAACCAGCTCGTGCGGTATCTTGCCGCCGAAGCCTATGTCAAGC
The DNA here is from genome assembly GCA_963845755.1 of uncultured Planctomycetota bacterium. GTDB lineage: Bacteria > Planctomycetota > Planctomycetia > Isosphaerales > Isosphaeraceae > CAWJTV01. Next base: position 30,283 of record CAWJTV010000022.1, on the reverse strand, counting down.
AGGCCAAGTCGATGCTCGAGGTCGCCGAGATCTCGCTCCTGGAGTTTCGCGATGGGATCTTCCCCCTGGATGTCAAACTGCTTGAGCAGTACATCGAAACCTGTCACATCGAACACGATCGGGCTGTCAGCAACTTGAAGTGGTCGAAGGAGATGCTCGCGTTAGGATTCCGCACGCCATCTCAAATTGCGAGCGATACCCTGACAGTCCAGCAAACGGAGTTCGCCCTGACGGAAGCCAAGGGCATGTTCGAGCGACTTACCAAATACACGGGCCCCAAGCTGATCAAGGCGACTCCAGGCCAACGTGGAGGCCATCAAGTCCGACAAGTTGACCCAGGACGCATCCTTCAGCCTCGAAAAACAACGGCTCGAGCGACTTCGACGGAACATCGGCTACTGTACCGTCCGCGCCCCGGGGGAGGGGGTCGTTGTCTACGTCAATCAGACGGATTCGCGCGGGATGCCATCGGTCATGATCGATCAGGGCGTGACGCTCCGCGAGCAACAGCCGATCTTCAATCTACCCGATCCCAAGCACATGCGCGTGCGGGCCAAGATCAACGAGTCCAAGGTCGCGTTGATCCATAAGGGCCAGCCTGCACTCATCATCGTCGATGCGTTCCCCGATCATCCGCTGAAAGGGATCGTCGACGAGGTCACACCGATCTCGATCGCACTCCGCGAGTCCGATGTGCGGATCTATTACGCCAATGTGAATATCACGGAGGAATTCGAAAAACTCCGGCCCGGCCTCAGCGCCGAGATCCTGATCCAGGTGGAGAAGCGGCAAGACGTCACGCGCGTTCTGGTCGAATCCATCCGCTGGGTCGACAATCGGTCCTTTGTCGCGCTCTATGATGGTACCCGCAGCGAGGCTGGCCAGGGACCCTGGCGCTGGCAGGAGATCAAGATCGGTCTGAGCGATTCCGAGTACGCCGAGGTCCTGGAGGGCCTGAAAGCCGGCGACCGTGTGGTCGCTCGGCCTGCCAATCTCCCCGCGCCGCGCCGGAGCGGCTCCGCAAGTCAACGGAATTGTCTGTCGCCAGCCATCACTGATCGGCCCGCGTGGAGGCACAATCGGGAGACCTTGCCATGGCCTGGTTTCGCGAGGGCTGCGGCCCGTCGTGACCGCGCACGTAAGTGCGTGGTTCGGATGGACGAAACCCGCTAACTTCGGGCGTTAGTCCCACGGCACGCTTCCCGACTCAGGCACTGACGTGCGAGGTTGGACGTTCCCCGTCCGACCCACGGTCTCACGACCATGGTCGCACCGAGAAACCGATGGCGTCCCGCCGAGGCGACCTCGTTCGGAACAAACTCTAACGACCCATCAGTCGCCGCGACTCTGTGATGAGCCGATCCCATTCGAACGCCGGGCCCGGATCGGTCTTGTCCGTCTGGACGTGATAGTGGCCCAGTACGCCGTGATAATTGGCAAGCTGATCGTTGGGCAGCTTGTGAGGGATCAGCGCCCCTTTTTCATCGCGCGGATAGTCGCAACGGATATTCGGGAAGACGGTACAGAGCGTGGCCGTCAACCTGGCGAGTGCTTCGTACTGCTGGGGCGTCAAGTCATACTGTTCGAGGTGCTGGCCCTGAATCGACCCGACGATCTTCTCGTTTCGAGTCGGATGCAGCCCGCGCGTGAAATCGAGGGGATCGTTCACCTTGCCGGCTTGCGGGTCAACGATCCGCAACCGTCCGTCCGTATCGGCGTGATACCATTCTCCCAGAGGATTGTCCTTGCCAGCGGGCCACGCCCCCATATTGGCGATCTCGATGCCGACCGAGCGGCTGTTGGCGATGGTTGCGTGCCAGGCGCGCTCTTTCAGGTCGAGGGTCTGATAGATCGTGCCGTCCAGGTCGAGCATGAAGTGGACGCTGAGGCCGCGACGATCCTGGAGCACTTCGAAGCATCGGCGGCTCGTCCCGCATACGTCATAGTGGATGACGAACTGGTCGACGACCCGTTGGAGCAACGGAAGATCCCACCCGCCGCCACGCACTCGCTCGACCTGCTCGGCGGTCAGGCCTCGCTCTCGGAGGTTGTAGCGTGCATCCCCACGCTCGGAGGCATTCGAGGGCGCTTTGACCTTCGCTTGAGCCTCATTCCGCGGCGCAAACCGCTTCTCGACGCGGTAGGCGTCGTATCCGCCGGGATCGGTCCACAAGACGACCTTCGTCGTGGTATGGAATAGCTGCCCGCAGACCATGATCTCATCGCCGCGGCGGTCAACCCGCTCACCGACCTTGGGGTCCGCCCCCATCACGGAGGCACTCAGGCCGACGAAGAACAACAGCCCGTATCTCATCGATCTCCGACTCCACGCACTGGCAACTGACACCGAATCCACTCACACGATATTCTGTTTTCCCATGAAAAGAGCCCGTTGTCGAGGAGTCACCACCCTCTCGCGTCGAACGAACAATCGCGCCGACGCTCGCGTATAACCACCGGAGCAGTCGGGAAGCCCGAAGGAGGGGTCACTCCGATTCGCGCGATCGCACAGAGCGAGCACTTCGAAGTGGTGACGATTCTCCTGGTCCTCTGAGTCTCAAAGCAAACGCCAGTCAACCACACGTTGTGGCAAGATCTCCCGGCAATGCCATCCGACCGACCGCAGGTCTCCCCTCGCGAGTCTCACCAGGCAAATTCGAGCGAGCCAATGGCGGGGTCATGAGACACGCGCCGAAACGTCGGTGCCCGACCATGAAGGATCGGTCTACAAGATCACCTTGGTCGTGGTATCGTAAGTTACCGCTTCCACTTATCGAGCGAAGGAGTGCCTGGCCGTTCGCGATCTCCACGAGAGGGGCGTGGACGGTCGAAGGCCGCGAAACGAAGGAAGAAGGCGCCAATGATCAAGCACCTGAAGCGTGGGCTTGTGATCGTCATCGGGGCGTTGTTGGCTCTGTCCTCGATGGCGCCAACGGTCCTGGCCCAGGTGGACGTCGACCGCGCGCTGGCGAAGGTCCTCGAGGAATGGAAAGACGGATCAACCCCTCCCCCTGCCGGCGTGCTCGAACGGCTCGCGGCGTTGGGTACGGACGCCGCACCCGCGGCCCCGTTGTTGATCGCCGCGCTCCGTAGTTCAGACGCGACACACCGTGCCCAGGCTGCCAGGACCTTGATGAATCTCGGCCCGGCCGCCCGACCCGCGATCCCCGCACTGACCGAACTGGTTCGAGACCCTGACCCGCGCGTCCGACAGGTGGCGGCGTGGGGGCTCTCGAATCAGGCGAAGATGGCCGAGCCGTCGATCCCCGCCCTGGTTCAGGCCCTGCGTGGCGGGCCCGACCGGCGCTGCATCGAGGCGGTCTGGCCCCTGGTGACAATCGGCGAGCCGGCCGTCCCCGCGCTCATCGAACTGCTCAGAGAGCCGGACCCTGTGGTTCGCAAGGCGGTCGTCGACGGGTTGGCCCGGCTGCCCTGGACAACCCGGCTGGGACGGCCCACGGCGATCGCCCGGAAACTCGAGCCGCAACTCGACGTGCTGGCGCATGACCCGGATTTCGGCGTCCGGATCGCGCTGATGAATAGCATCGCCAGGCAGAGCCACTCCGAGGCGTCGATCGCGGCGCTGCGAATCCTGTCCCGCGATTCGAACGTGGCGGTTCGGAGCGCCCTCGTCAGGGCCCTGGGAGGGACCGGCGTGATTCCGGGTGCACTTCGCCCTGCGTACCTCATGCTTTTGAAAGACCCGGAACGCGGCGTCCGGATTGAAGCCGCGACGTGGATCCCTTACCAGGACCTGGCGGCGCCTGCGTTCATCGATGCCCTGCTCGAGATGCTCAAAGACCCCGCTGCCTCGATCCGCGGCGCGGCGGCTCAGAAGCTCAGGCAGACGCGCTTTTCGCAACGGCTGTGGATCCGTCAGGGCCAGCTCGCCGAACGGACTTACACCAGCGCGGCGCTGGCCGGCAGTCTGACGGCCTTTGCGGTGTTGAAGTCGGCATTGTGTGACCCCGAGCCGCCCGTCCGCGCCGCGGCGGCGAGCCTGCTGCCCCTCTGGCAGCGCGAGACGGAGATCTTGATCCCGCTGCTAACCGATCGGCTCAAGGACCCGGACGCGAGCGTCCGGGGCGAGGTCGCATCGGCGCTCGTACCATTTGGTCCCGCGATCCAGGACTCCACCCGTACCCTGCTCGCCATCCTGGCCGATCCCGGCGCGACAGGTAACGAGGCGATGCCGATCGCCCTTTCCGCGGCCAGAGCCCTCGAAGCGATCGGAGGTTCGGCGAAGCCCAAGATGCTCCGAATGCTCCTGGCACAGCTCAACTCCCTCGACGCTCCGACTCGAAATCGCGCCCAATGGGTCTTCCAGAACCTGGGAACCTCGCTCAGCCGCGAGCTCCTCCAAACCTTTATCGATCCGAGGACCACCCGGCGCGTTCGGGTCGAACCTCATGGGGATCGTGTACGGACTGGTCGCGCAGCCGCCTGGGCCCAAAGCGCTGGCAATGGCACCCATCCTGCGAATCCTGACGCAGGACGAGGATCCCCAGGTCAACCAGGCCGCCATTGGGCTACTGACCCAGATCGATCCCCAGGCTCCCGAGGCCGTCGACCTCTACTTCGCCGGTCTCCGAAATGGCCAGAATCAACAGCTCATCAATCAATGGCCTTATTCGTTCATCCACCCGGAGATGATCCCTCGGTTGATCCTGGGTCTGAGCGATGACAGTCCGGAGGTCCGGATGGGGACCGTCCGCGCGCTCGCGATACAGGCCGAGCGATTGGTTCAGTACCGGCGTCAGGATTTGACAGGCGGATCACAGCCGGATGCGGTGCTCGTCGCAACTCGGGAACGGCGACAACGGCTGACCGTCCAGACCGTCCATGCGCTGATCGCCGCCTTGAAGGACCCGGACGTCCGGATCCGATGGATCGCCACCTACGCGCTGGGCGTGCTCGAGTGCGAGGCCGAGACCATCGTCCCGGTCCTCATCGAGATCGCGAAAACCGCGACGGAACGAGTGCCCTCCGGCGAGCCAATGATCAGCGTCCGCACATTTGCCGATCGCGGTCAGTATTACTTTCTGGGGCCGAGCAAGAAGGACGGCGATCCGCTTCGAATCGCGGCCCTGCAGGCGCTGGGCTCGTTCGGCGGCGCGGCGGCCCCGGCAGTTCCGTTGCTCATCCGCACCCTTTGCGATCCCGACCTGCGCATCCGATGGTTCGCGGCCGAGTCGCTGGCGCTGATAGGACAGGCGGCGAAACCCGCCGTCCCGGCGCTGATCGAGGCATTGCGGTCGCAGGACGTCGCCGTTGCCGGCGAGTTGCGGGGTAACGGCACGTTCATGTTCGGAGCGATGGAGGACGCCCCGATTCGGCTGATCGCGGCCGAGGCCCTGGGGCGGATCGGGCCCGGCGCGAAGGCCGCCATCCCGGACCTGATCGCCGCCATGAGCGGTCCGGATTCCCGGGTGCGCAGCGAGGCGGCCCGCGCCCTGGGCGCGATCGGACCCGAGGCTGCCCTTGCGATCCCCGAGTTGGTCCGGCTCTTGACCCGAGGTCCGCTCAGGGTTCGGTCCATGAGGCGAGGTTATGTGGCATTGACCGCTCAATGGTCGCAAGACGCCCTGGTGCAGATCGGTGCGGCCGCCGTCCCGGCTTTGCTCGAACTCCTCCGCGGCAACGATCCGGAAGTCCGCATCGCTGCGATCGAGACCCTGGGCAAGCTCGAGACCAAGGCCACCGCGGCGATCCCGCAACTGATCGCCGACTTGAACGACACCGAGCCGCGAATCCGCACGGCCGCCGCCCAGGCCCTGGGCGGAATCGGTGAGGAGAACGCCGCGGTGATCGCTGCGATGGTCGCCAGGCTCAACGATGCGGACGAAGCGGTCTCGAGTGCGGCCTGCGACGTCCTCATCAGGCTGGGAATGCCGGCATTGCCCGCCGTACTGGCCTTTTCCCGCGATGATGATCCCGCCGTCCGGACGACAGCCGTTTCGCTGCTCACCCTCATGGCGTCGCTGAGAACGCCCCCTCGGCCGGGCGAGTCGCAGGACCAGACGCGCGTTCGGAATGAAGCGATCCAGACCGCGCTGCGGTCGGCCCTGGGCGACCGGGATGAGCGCATCCGATCGGTCGCATCGGCGGTGTTGCACAAACTCGGTGAATCCGTGGTTCCGGACTTGATCGCAGGGCTGGACGATCCCTCGCCCGCGATCCGTTCCGGCGCGGCCCGGACGCTGGGAGCCCTCCGCAGCGATGCCCGTGATGCGCTCGGCCCGCTCCGTCGCCACCACAACGACGTCGATCCCGAGGTCCGCCGCGCCATGGAGACCGCCATCCGTTCCATCGACGAATGCGAGCACTTCGAGGTTGTGACGATTCCGATCGACCCATAAGGTTACCAGGCTCGACTCGCCATAATCGCCCGGGCGCCGTTCTACCGAGGAGACGCATTGGACTCGGCGCCCGAACATGAGAGAATCGTCGGATCGATCTAACAACCACCTCAGGTAATACCAACGAGATTCCACGAACATGGCTGTGACTGCGAGCCTTCTGCCGCTTCGTGCTCTTTCCCAGATCCTTGGCGGTGTCACTGCCGGCGCGGCCATCGTTCTGTCGGCGCTGGCCTTCGCCGTTCGCGCAGACGGGCCCACTCCAGCCGGCGATTCGAAGTCTCCCACTTCCTCGTCGCCGTCCCTGGAATCGCGGCTTATGCCCCTGATCAGGGCGCATCAAGGGAAGGTGGCTGTCGCGGTCAAATCGCTGGCCAGCGGCAGCGGAGAATCGTTCCGCTACCACGGCGACGAGGTGATGCCGACGGCCAGCCTGATCAAGTTCTCCGTCATGATCGAAGCCTATCGCCAGGCCGCCGCCAAGAAGCTCGACCTGGATTCGTTCATCACCCTCAAGAAGCAGGATAAGGTGCCGGGATCAGGGGTCCTGACGTATCACTTCTCCGATGGCGTGACGATCCGGCTCCGCGACGCGGTTCGCCTCATGATCGCCTACTCCGACAACACAGCCACGAACCTGGTGCTCGACGCGATCGGCATTGGGGCAACAGCGGCGACCATGGAGAAGATGGGATATCCCAACACGAAGATCCACTCGAAGGTCTTCCGCCGCGATACCTCGGTCTTCCCCGAGCGGAGCAAACAATACGGCCTGGGCAGCACCACGCCCGATGAGATGATCCGGCTCTGCGAGGCCGTCTATCGCAAACAGATCGTGAGTCCCGCGGCCTGCGACGAAATGCTCGAACACCTGCGTGCCTGCGATGACAAGGACAAGTTCCCCAAGCTGCTCCCGCCCGAAACCAAGGTCGCCTTCAAGACCGGCAGCCTCTCCGACACGCGCACGGCCGCCGGGATCATCGAGTGTCCCGCCGGACCGGTGGCCGTCTGTGTCATGAGCTACGACAACCAGGACAAGCGCTGGGTGCCCGACAACGGCGGCAATCGGCTCTGTGCTGAGATCGCCCGGGCCGTTTACGACCACTTCGATCGGCCCACGGCCGGGGAAAGCAAGAGCAAGAAGACCGCCGACAATCGGCCGTGAGCGGTGTCGGAGGACGTCACGTCAAGCTCGCCGGCAGGGCCTGCGGCTTCCCCTCGCGGTCCACGCATGCCAACGTCGAATGACCCTCGGCCAGGAGGACGCCGTCCCGAAAGACGTGGTATTCGTGGATGATCTTGACGTGCGTCACTCTCGCAACCGTGGTGCGCACGGTCAGCAGGTCATCGTAGTACGCCGGCTTCTTGAACTTGCAGCCGATGTCGATGATCACCAGGTAATGGCCGGCATCCTCGACCTCTCGATAGGAGATCCCGCGCCGGCGGAGCATCTCGGTCCGGCCCATCTCGAAGTAGACGAAGTAATTGGCATGGTGCAATAACCCCATGCGATCGGTTTCGGCATACCTTACGCGAACGTTGATCTCGTGGCTGTCGGCCATGGGTCGTCTGGCTCCCTCCCGAGGATCGGCGATTCGAGCTTACCGCCTGCGTCCTGGCCCTCAACGCCGCGTGGGGCTGGATATCGCCGCCACTGGCTTGGGCCTCGGCGCGGGTCGCGTGATCACGACCAGCGGATACGGATCATACGGCCACTGCTCGCGGTTGGGCACCATCGGCCGGAAACCTCCGTCCACCCAGCGTCGGAATGTGGCGGGGGTATGAGTCGAGCCGCTGGCGTTCAGCCACCGCTCGTACTGGTCCAGATGCTCGGCCATGATCTTCCCATCGTTGACACGAAGGAACAAGTAGCGGACCGAGAACTGTCGGCGGGCGTCCTCGAGAGTACCCCCGGGACGGATTAGTTCGGCAAACGCGGAAGCCAGCCCGGTGCGCTCCGCTCCCCATTGACAGTGGATCAGGACCGGGTATTCCACCAGATCGAACGTCTCGATCAGGGTGTGCAACTGGGCGCGCGACATCCAGACGCACGAAGACATCGGAATGTCAACTTGTGTTGCGCCGGCTTCGAGGGTCGACGTACGCTCGACCCTGTACCAGGAGGCCTTGTTCGGTCCCCGCAGATTCAGGACCGTCTTGATGTGATAGTCGCGGATCGTTCGAGCGAGGGCCGAGGCCGGCATCTGGCCCGATCGATAGATCCGCCCGGGTTGGACTTCGCCGAAATTGTAGGTCGCCTGGTCCCAGGCCACGAAGAGCGACACGGCCACGACGACCGCTGCGAGGACGCGGATCACCCATCGAACGGGTCGGGGAAGGCGTAGCTGCATGAGAGGGTCAGCTCTTTCCTTCGGGCAGACGGGGAACGATCGTCGCTTGAAGCCTGGCAAACTCGGTGATGAGTGCCCGATCATTCTGATCGGCCAACGCGTAGGGCCTCGTCCAGGGAAGTTCCGTGAGGAACGCGCCAGGCCTGATCGGCCGAGTATCCGGCGTGCCGGATCAGGTAGGCTGCGTGGGTGAGGCTCGTACGGTGGTGGCCGGCCACACAATGGAAGAAAATGGGCTGGAGGTTGGGGTCGGCGAGCAGGTCGGCGGCCTCGGCCATCTGCTCGAGGGTTGCACGTGATCCGCGCATCGGAACGATGATCCAGTTGACGCCTGTCTGGCCAACGACTTTCGCTTGACCGACGTACTTAGGATCGTCGCGATTGATGGCCGTCAGCGTCACGATTGTCTTGATTCGCTCGCGGACGATGAGCCGGCGCAGGGCTTCGGGATTCTGCCAGGCTCCGCGCACCAACCTCCCGGGTTTCACCACGCGGATGCGCTTCCCGGCCGTGCCCTCCCACAGAGAGGCCGCCGCCAGGACGGATCCCAGGATCAACCCCAGGCCCGCGATCCATCGACTGCGGAACCCGTGGCGGTGTCTCACCCAATGCATCTTGCGCTCCGCTGATCCTTCCGATACGGTCTAGTGGATCAACCCAACGTGGATTCTAGGCGGTACGGAGATCGTGACAAGCCCAACCTCCGGCGCTCAGCAATCGGCCAGTCGATTCACATATTCGATGAATCGGCCGGTGTCGCGCAGTGGCGGCCCGTGTCCGAAGCCGATCAGTTTCGGCTCGAGCTCGATGAGCCGGCGGGCGGAACGGCGATTCTGGGCCGGGTCGAGGCTGAAGATCCGTTGGGGCTCGCACAGCATCGTGCGGCCGTTCCAGATGTTCAGGTTCGACAGTACATCCCCGAGGACTAACACTCGGTCGGCATCTCGCCAGAACGAGATATGTCCCACCGTGTGCCCGGGCGTCTCGATGACCGTGAAAGTGCCGACTTGATCGCCCTCGCGCAGCCGGCGCGCGACCGGGTGCGGCGGCCCCGTCCAGATCGGCCCGACGCTGCCCGAGAGCCAGTGCCTGGGCATCCGTGCCATGATCTCCCCCGGCGCTCCATCGCGTCGGCGTCCCCTTCGCTACACCAGAGCGGTATCCCCAGGGCCTCGCAAATGGCATGGCTGGAGCCCTGGTGATCGGGATGAGCGTGCGTCAGCGCATGGAGGGTCACCGTCCGGCCGCGCAGCCGGCGGAGAATCCGAGGGGCCGCGAACCGCGTGGAGGCATCGACCAGGACTTCACCCAGCAGGTAGACGTTGATCGCATAGGGGGGAAAGCCCTCAAGAATGGTGATGTCGTCGGCCAGTTGCTTCATCGGTGAATCGATCCCGTCGGTCGGGCTGGAATGGAAGGCTCGAGCTACGAATGGTCCTTCCGCGCCGTTGCCATTATGAGTTCCATGGGCCGGTTCGGCTACGAGCCGTATTGACCGAACGAATGAGGTCGACCAGAATCCCCCCGCCGAATCGGGACGAGCCCAGCAAGGATGTTTGGAGTCTGTCTCCATGGCCAGGACCGGCCGGCTCTTCGATTGCACACTCATCATCCTGGCGATCGTGGTCCGAGTTGGAGCGGTCCTGGTCCTCCGCAGTTACGAAGTGCCGCGGAGTACCTACGAGCACGGCGAGATTGCGGCTAACCTGTTGGCCGGTCGCGGTTTTGCTACGCGGTTCCTCGGTGCGGAGGGGCCGACCTCGCAGCAGGCCCCCGTCTATCCAGCCCTGGTGGCGCTGGCCTACGGCATCGGAGGGGCGGGAACTCCCCGCGCCTTGATACTCCTGGAGTTCGGACAATCCCTCCTGGGCGGTCTCCTCGTCTGGGAAGTCTTGCGGCTGGGCCGGCTGATCGCTCCGGACCGTCCCGGGCTTGCCAGGAGTGCCGCGGCTGTGATCGCGGTCCATCCCACGCTGGTCTATGCCGCCACTCACGTGCAGGTGGCCTCGCTCGGGGCGTTGCTACTCGTCGGGACTCTGGTCCGGGCCTACCAGACGGGCATCTCCAACCGGGCAAGGGATGCCGCGATCACCGGGGGCTGGCTCGCCGCTCTCATCTTGACGGATCCGATCCTGTCCCTGGTGATGATCGGCATCGCTGGGGCCCTCTGGATTGGCCGATGCGACAAGACTGATCAGGTTCGTCGGTCATCTCGCCTGATCGTGGTCACGGCGCTCACCAGTCTGGCGGGGATCTCCCCCTGGCTGTTGCGGAATTACCAGGTCCATGGGGAATTCGTGGCGATCAAGAGCACGTTCGGCTATGCCTTCTGGCAGGGTAACTGTGCGCTGAGCGAGGGGACCGACAAGGTCCTCCGGAAATCGGTCGATCGCCTCCTGGAAAAAGGGCAGGGTGCCGCGAGTCTGAGCGACTGGAATCGCTCGCTCTGGGAAGCCCGTCATGAGGCCGGTTATCTTGATGATATCGCTTTGACGAAAGCCGATTACCAGTTGCTCGGCTCGGTCTCGGAGCCGGAACGATCGCGCATCCTCTTTCGTCGAGCATCGGCCGATCTCCGGGCCGACCCCTGGCGATACCCGCGACTCTGTCTGAGGCGACTCCGCTACTTCATCCTCTTCGATGAGACCAATCCCAAGGCGCGGGTGTGGGCCTATCGGGTGGCCCACATCGGGTTGACCGTCTTCGCCCTGAGTGGACTGTTGCTGGCCAATCCCACGGTCCGCAGGCGACTCATTCCCACGATCCTCACGGCAGCGGCCATTACGCTCTTCCACGCCTTGACGATCGTCTCCGCGCGCTTTCACATCCCGCTGGAACCCCTCATGGCCACCTGGGGCGCGGCGGGGCTGAGCCGGTGGGAGTTCCGGGCTGCAAGACGCTTAACCCCGGCTCCCCACCACGTCGAAGGTGTCCGGATCGAAAGCCGGCTTGGCGGAGTCCATGCGGGCGATTGAGTCCGCCTTCTCCGCGGCCTTGGCGTGCATGAAAGCCAGGATCAGGCTGGTGACCAACGCTCCGGCACTGATCAGCACGGCACAGCCCCAGGCCACGGCCGGCACAGGGACATCATCGAAGCTCGTCGGCTCCCAGGTGACGCTCGTCAAGAACGCCGCCAACACGGAGGCCATCGGAACCCCGGCCCCGATCGCAGCCACGCCCCGCGAGCCCCCTATGCCCAGGATTTGTGGGAACTGGAATGGGGTCTCCATTGCCTTCATCCGCTCGCGGTGCTCCCACTCGCGTCGCCTGTGCCGGTGTTTCAGCACGATGATGGTCGGGACCAGGAACAGCGGCATCAGGATCGCCACGATCGGGATGAGCAGGGGTTCCATCGGTTTCGTTCCTCGGGGCGTGGATCGGAGTCGCTCCGATCGGATCCAGTTCGCGGTTTTCCCATTCTAGCCGCGGGCACTCACGACGTCGTAGGCGTCTTCCTCGACGTACGGCTTGGCCGTATCGGGTCCGGCTGTGGCCTTGCGATGGGTGAGGGATAGTCCTGCCACAGTCGAGCCGGCGATCACCGAGACGATCCCAACCGAACACGCGGCGAGCCACATTTCCTCGCGATAGCCCACCGAGGACGTGGTGATCCCCGCACAGATGAAGACGCCGAGCGGGACCACGCCGCCGATCACGACCGCGATCCGCTGGGGCGACCACCAGGGCTCATCCTGCGGCAGCGTTCGCCCGAACTCGAGCGCCTTCATGTCGCTCGATGTGCTCCAGCTCGTGTTTCCATCGGTCGTTCCGCTGGTTGAGGACGATCACCAGTGGAGCGATTGATAGGCCACCGATGACCGCGATATAGCCCAGGACCAGACCCGCGATGTCCATGATTCGTTTCCTGCACTTTCTCTTGGGAGACCTCGAGGGACAATCGCAACCAACCGCGACCCGGAAAACACCCTGAGCCCTCGCTCGATAGCTGTCAGACATGGTAAGGTCGGCTCATCTCGATTCGATATCATGAGGACCATCGGGGAGGGAGAATCCATGACGCGCGACCATCTCTTGGTGATCGATCAGGGGACGACCAGCACGCGAGCCGTCGTCTATAACGCCCAACTCCAGGTCGTCGGTCAAGGCCAGGCAGAGGTCCTGCCAACCTATCCCCAATCGGGCTGGGTCGAGCACGATCCGGCTGCCTTGCTGGGCTCGGTCGGGCCGCAGGTCACCCGAGCGCTCGACCAATCCGGCGTGACGGCCGACCAGATCGCGGCCCTCGGCCTGACCAACCAGCGCGAGACGACGATCGTCTGGGAGCGCGCGACCGGTCGGGCGATCGCCCCGGCCCTGGTCTGGCAGGATCGGCGGACGGCCGCGGATCTGCGACCGGCTCAAGGAGCGGCAAGACTGGGTCGCCGATCGCACCGGACTGGTCATCGACCCCTATTTCTCCGCAACCAAGATCGCCTGGATCCTCGACCATGTGCCCGACGCCCGGCAACGCGCCGAGGCGGGTGAACTGGCCGCGGGGACGGTTGACAGCTTCCTGGTCTGGCACTTGACCGGCGGTAAGCAATTCGTCACCGATGCCACGAACGCGTCCCGCACGCTTCTCATGGATCTCAAGACCCTCCAATGGGCGGAAGACCTCTGCCAACTATTCGGAGTACCGCCTGGAATATTGCCCGAGATTCGCCCGAGCTCCGGTGAATTCGGCCGGACGGAAGGCTTGCCCTTCCTCCCCGACGGCCTGCCGATCCTGGGCATCGCCGGCGATCAGCAGGCCTCGTTGATCGGACAGGGCTGCGTCGAGGCCGGTCAGGCCAAGTGCACCTTCGGGACCGGCGCCTTCCTGCTGGCCCACACCGGCGGACGGATCGTCCCCTCGCAGCGTGGCCTGATCACGACCCTCGCGGCCACCCTCGGCGACCAGCCGCCCCAGTACGCCCTGGAGGGCAGCGTATTCGTCGCCGGGGCCGCGGTGCAGTGGTTCCGGGACGGCCTCAAGGCGATCGGGGCCTCGACCGAGATCAACCCGCTCTCGCTCGAATCCGACCCATCCATGGACGTCATCTTCGTCCCCGCCCTGACCGGCCTGGGAGCCCCTTACTGGCAACCCTCCGCGCGGGGGACGATGTTCGGCCTGACGCGCGCGACCTCGATCGCCGATCTCGCGCGGGCCACGCTCGAAGGCGTGGCCTTCCAGGTCGCCGACTTGATCGATGCGATGAATCATGATCTGGGCTATCCTTTGACGGAGATCCGGTCCGACGGCGGGATGGCCCGGTCCGACCCGTTCCTCCAGTTCCAGGCCGACCTGGTCGGCCTTCCCATCCACCGGAGCGAGCACACCGAATCGACCGCCCTGGGGGCCGCGCTGCTGGCCGGCCTGGGTGCGGGTCTCTGGCCGGATCTGGCTTCGGCCATCGAGCTGACCAAGGCCGGCGGCCAATCGTTCACGCCGGGCCGCGACGACGACTGGAGGAAACAGGCCCACGACCGATGGCGCCGAGCGGTCGAAACGGTGATCAAGCATTATAATTGAAGACGGAAGGTGGTTCGTCGCCCATTCACGAGGAGATTCCGCCTTTTTCGAAGGGAAGTCTCATGGAAAACACTCTGACGATCGCAGAAATCGAGGCCCACTATCCTTGCGAATAAGTCCTTATCGGTGACCCCCAGACTGACGAGTTCCAGCATCTCCTGGCGGGCACAGTCCTGTTCGATAGCCCCGACAAGGATGAAGTCGACCGGAAACTCCTGGAGGTCCGCCCTTCGAGATTCGTGTTTCGCTACCTCGGAGAGTTCCCCAAAGACCTGGCGCTAGTCTTATGAGTTTCCCTCTTCTCGGGCTCGACTTCTTCCGAGGGTCGGTGTTGACTCTGGATTTCGCAGCCGCCCGGATCACACTTGCCTGAGTAGACTGTTGCTTGGTTCCAGCTTCGACGATGAGCATCTTCCATAGTCGGTCCGAAGCCCCATGACGTCTTCGTGGAGCCCGGAGATGGAGGTCACTTATCCCGACTGATGGACCCCCCTCCCGCCAGGGCGGCCTGGGCGGCGGCCAGCCGGGCGATGGGGACCCGGAACGGCGAGCAGGAGACGTAGTCCATCCCCACCTTGTGGCAGAAGACGACGCTCTCGGGGTCGCCGCCGTGCTCGCCGCAGATGCCGACCTTCAGGTGCTCGCCGTGCTTCTCCTTCCGCGCCTTGCGGCCCTTGGCCGTTCCGATCTCGACGAGCTGGCCGACGCCCTTGACGTCGAGGCTCTGGAACGGGTTGACCGGCAGGATCTTCTCCTTCAGGTAAGTTGGCATGAACCCTTTGATGTCGTCGCGGCTGAAGCCGAACGTCATCTGGGTCAGGTCATTGGTGCCGAACGAGAAGAACTCGGCCTCCTCGGCGATCTGGTCGGCCGTCAGGGCGGCGCGTGGGACTTCGATCATCGTGCCGATGAGATACTCGACTTTCACGCCGGCCTTCTTCATCTCCTCTTCGGCGACCGCGATGGCCCGCTTCTTGAGGAAGCTCAATTCCTCGACGGTCCCGACGAGGGGGATCATGATCTCGGGCAGGACCTTCTTTCCTCGCTTCTGGACCTCGATCGCGGCGACGATGATCGCGCGGACCTGCATGTCGCCGATCTCGGGATAGACGATCGGCAGGCGGCAGCCCCGGAAGCCGAGCATCGGGTTGAACTCGTGGAGCTGGTCCACGCGTTCGCGGACGCGATCCGGCGCGATGCCGAGTTGCGTGGCGACGTCCGCCTGACCTTTCTCATCGTGCGGCAGGAACTCGTGCAGGGGAGGGTCCAGGAGCCGGATCGTGACCGGAAGGCCGTCCATCGCCTCGAAGATCCCCACGAAGTCTTCGCGCTGGAATGGTTCGAGCTCCGCCAGCGAAGCCTTACGCCCGGCCTCGTCTCCGGCCAGGATCATCTTCCGCATGGCGACGATCCGCTTCTCGCCGAAGAACATGTGTTCGGTCCGACAGAGCCCGATCCCCTCGGCGCCGAACTCGCGGGCCTTGGCGGCGTCCTTCGGCGTGTCGGCGTTGGTGCGGACCTTGAGGGTGCGAACCTTGTCGGCCCATTCCATCAGCGTGAAGTATTCGGCCGGAATGGTCGGGTCGATCGTGGGCATCTCGGCGGCCCAGACCTCGCCCGTCGCGCCGTCGATGGTCACATAATCGCCGGCCTTGATCGTCTGTCCCTTGACCGAGATTGTCCGCTTGGCCTCATCGATCGTGATGGCCTCACAGCCGACGACGCACGGCCTTCCCCAGCCCCTGGCGACGACCGCGGCGTGGCTGGCCTTCCCGCCGGTGGACGTGAGGATTCCCTGGGCCAGGTGCATGCCGGCAACGTCCTCCGGGCTGGTATTGTTGCGCACCAGCATGATGCGAACCTTGGGGTCCTTGGCGGCCTCCTGCACGGCCTCCTCCGCCGAGAGCACCACCTTCCCCACCGCGGCCCCCGGGCTGGCGGAGATGCCTTGGGCCACCGGCTTGACCTTCTGCCGATGCTTCGGCTCGATCTGGGGCATGAGCAGGTGATTGAGGCTTTCCGGGCTCACGCGCTTGATCGCCGTCGTCTCGTCGATTAACCGGTCGCGAACCATCTCGACCGCGATCCGGACGGCGGAGGTGCCGGTGCGCTTCCCACTGCGCGTCTGGAGCATGTAGAGCGTGCCATCCTCGACGGTGAACTCGATGTCCTGCATCTCCTTGTAATGCGTCTCGAGCTTCTGGCGGATGTCGAGCAATTGCTTGTAGACCTTGGGCATCTCCTTGTCGAGCTGGCTGATGTGCTCGGGAGTCCGGATCCCGGCGACGACGTCCTCGCCCTGGGCATTGACCAGGTAGTCGCCGTAGAACGCGTTCTCGCCGGTATTGGGGTCGCGGGTGAAGGCGACACCAGTGCCCGACGTGTTGCCGGTATTGCCGAAGACCATGGCCTGGACGTTGACGGCGGTCCCCTTGAGCCCGCTGATCCGTTCGATCCGCCGGTATTCGACGGCCTTGTTGCCCATCCAGCTATTGAAGACGGCCATGATGGCCTTCCAGAGCTGGTCCTTGGGATCTTGCGGGAACGGCGCACCGACGTGCTTCTGATAGACCGCCTTGTAGTGCTTGACCAGCTCCTTGAGGTCGTCGGCGGAGAGGTCGGTGTCGAGCTTGACCCCGCGCTCCTTCTTGAGGCCTTCCAGCTCGTGCTCGAACGCCTCGTGCTCGACGTCCATCGCGGTCGAGCCGAACATATCGATGACGCGTCGGTAGCCGTCGTAGGCGAACCGGGGGTTGTTGGTCTTCTTGGCCAGCCCCTCGACGGAGGCGTCGGTCAGGCCGAGGTTGAGGATGGTGTTCATCATCCCGGGCATGGAGAGGGCGGCTCCGGAGCGGACGCTGACCAGGAGCGGGTCCTTCGGGTCGCCGAACTTCTTGCCGACGGCCTCCTCCATCCGGGCCAGGGCGGCCTCGACCTGCGGCCGGACTGCCTCCGGGAGCTGGCGGTTGCCCTGGTAGTAGTCGGCGCAGACCTCGGTCGTGATGGTGAACCCGGGTGGGACCGGGATGCCGATGAGGCTCATCTCGGCGAGGTTGGCCCCCTTGCCGCCGAGTAGCTCCTTCATCTCCGCCTTGCCCTCGGCCGATCCGCCGCCGAACGAGTACACGTACTTTTGTGGATTCGCCATCGTTTTCGCTCCCCAGATTCTCGTACGCCGGTGCTTGCGGCGATGATGGTCATTCGTAATGCCATAAAACAACGAACGTTATCGTTTTGAGCACCGATCGTCAAGAATCCCCACCGGCGCGGAACACCTTCGGCTCCCCGAGATCCCTCGAACTTCCCGTGACGACCCCCCGCGAACGTCGGTCGGGCTCTCCCGTCTAATGTGGCCTGGAATCCTGGCAGGAAAGCCTGAGTTGCATGCACCCATCTCCCTGTTCAATACAATCGATAACCTTTTCCTATACCGCACGCGGCGGCTGGGGATACGAACCCGAAGCGTGAGCGAAGACGTCAAACCATAGCCTCGTTTACACTTCGGGTTAGTATGGGATGTCTCATTTCTGACCGCGTGCAGTATAACTGGCTGTTTCAACACGGGGACTGGCTCCGAATCTTCGAGGTGCCTGTCCCCGTGTTGGAACAGCTCGTAGGTCTCATCATGGTGTGATGGTTTTCCTGCCTTGCACGACGGGACGCCGGTGACCTGGTTCATCCACATACACCCGCCCGCCTTTTCGACGCAATCGACAAAATTTACCCAGATCTCACAATCGTGGCTTCGTTTTGCGTCGATCAGGGGCATTGCTGGCTTCATTTGGACGTTTTTGGGATTGGCCGGGTGGGTCATTGGCTTCGTTTTCTCGAAAGTCCTCTCCGCCGATGACTTCGTTTCCTCGTTTTCGGGTCCGTCGGGCGAGACGACTCGGTTCGTTTTGTCGAAATCGCGGCAGCCAATTTCGAGTTGTCCGACCGCCGACGCTCGACAATCCTGATAGCCCATGCCCCACCCCGATGTCCGCTTCGCGCACCCCGAACGCCATCGGGAAGTCCCGACATTGTTAGAGCGCCTCCCACGTGCGTGGCCCGCGCCCGCGCTGTGGCACGGTCTGCCGACCTGGCCACCCGGCTGACCGCAGGTCCCCTCCGGGACTCACCGACCGATGCGGGTGTCATCACGTGGCACAATGGGACATCTTTTTCCCAGATCGCCCTCCCCGATCTCTTTGGCGGAAATCCGGTTGCGACGACGACCTGGACCGGTAGGTGCGGTCCGGCGGCCCGTCTCGGCAGTAATCTCACGTGGGCCATACTCTCAGGATGCCGCAACTTTGGGAAACCGTTAATGCACCTAGCGCGGATTTCGGCCGAGAGCCGCCCCAACTCTCGGCCCCAGCGGCAGATAAAAAATCCGAAATTATTTTCAGCCTGTGGTTTAGCGGGGGGCTTCGCGTCGTCCTGGGGCGTGCGCAATCCAACCGATAGGCGCTCTAGTCTCGGACACGAATGGCACGTTCTGAAGTCGTAAATATTGCTTTGAGAGCTACTTGCAGCGACCATCAACGGATTCCATCGGGGGTTTGGGTTTCCGATGTGGCGACCAGGAGCCCCGCGATTTCCGGCAAATTCCCGGCGATGGGGTTTCGCGCCCGGTTCATTGGCGACTGTCCGACCGGTCGAATACTACCCTAAGTACTTTGGCTGTTGATCGTTACGCCTTAAGGACGTGCCATTCTGGTCTGACCCCGTCCTCCCTCGTCCTTCCCGTCCTCCCTCCGGTTTCTTTATCGAGCACCCAGCGAAAACCTGGAACTTGGTCAGACCCGTCCTCCGATGACCCCGTCCTCCGATGACCCCGTCCTCCGACCAAAACCTGGAAACTTGGTGCCCATTTTCGACCTGTCGCGGCCCGGCATTCCACATGATCGAGGAAGGGGTCGGGCACGACCTCTTGATGACGATTTGCCGCCTGGGGGACCCAGCGGACACCAGAGGATTTGAAAACCTGACCTTCGCGAAACTGGCCCAGAAGTTACCAAACGACACCAAACTAGGTGACCTCGTCAAAGACTATCAGGATAAGACCGAAGCATTTCGCACTCGCCGCAACAAACTATATGCGCACAGCGACCTAGAGAGCCGGATTGGCTCGGCGCCTGTCCCCCAAGTCCACAAGAACGACTTGGGGACTGCCTGCAAGGCCGCGGAGGCCATCATCAATCACGTCGCCCAGAACTACCTCGGACATACCCAAGGGTTCGGATTCCCAGCGGACGCGGAAGCGCACTCGCCCCCTTCAAGGTGCGCCACGGTTCGCACTCTTGAGCGAGATTCTGGCTTGGTTTCAGGACTTGGATCGCCGCATCTCGACTCTAGGGTGATTAGCGACAATTAGATTTCCTTGTTGACGACAATTAGAATTCCCTACTCGGCCATAGTGTACAAGCCCCTGGGATTCTGGCCAATTGACCATCCCTCTCGCCTCTGGGATCAACCATTCCTGCGCTCGTTCATCCCTCCTCTCGTGCGTCTGTCGGTTCCACCGGCTTTTGACGCGACTTCTTGGCCTGCTCGGCTCGGTAGCTCGGAACGTTCAACTCCACGATCACGCTATGGTGCACCAGCCGGTCGATGGCGGCGGCGGTCGTCATCGGATCCTTGAAGATCGCCTCCCATCCCGAAAACGGCAGGTTGCTCGTCAGCATCACGCTCCCGCTCGTACCGTTCCGCCAGCAGGTTGAAGAGCACCTCCATCTCGTCCCGGCTGTATTGTACGTATCCAATATCGTCAAGGATCAGCACCTCATATCGGGAAATCTTCTTGAGAAAACCGCGCAGCTTCAGGTTGCGCTTCGCGGCCAACAGATCTTGAACCATCAAGCGGCACGTCGCGAACATCACCTTCCGCCCCGAGCGGATCAGTTCCTGCCCGATCGCGCACGCCACGTGGCTCTTGCCACTGCCGGGATTCCCGAATATGAGCACATTGTCATTTCGTCCAACAAAATCGCCTTCGAGCAGAGTTCTGACCTGCTGCGCCGCCTTGGACGGCAGTCGCTTCAGGTCCAGGCTTGACAGGTTCTTTTCCATGAACAGCCTCGATTCTCGCAACAACCGCTCGACCCGGTGGGAACGCCGCGACTCGCACTCGTGCTCCGCCAGATCCAGGAGGTAACGTTCGTAACTGGTTGACTCCTGACGGGCTCGTGCCGCCGCCGATTCGTACGCCTGCCGGATCGTCGGCAGGTGGAGCTCGCGAAGGCAGTCCGTCAGAGACTCATGCACATCGATTGGCTTACTGATGGAATATCCTCCCTGGTCTCGAGTAACAGGTCGTACATCGACAAATCCACCGTCGTGACGACCACCTCCATCGCGCGAGGCAGGCCCAGGTCGTGACCCAGGTGCTCCGTGACGACGGTCGGGGTGATCGGCATGTTCCCGTCCAAGAGCCGGCCCAGGACGGCGTTGACCCCGACTTCCGACTCCTTCGCCGCCAACTCCAGGATCCGGAGATAATCCTTGGTGGCGCGGGCCGGGCTTTGTGCCAGCAAGACGTCGTAGGCTCGGCGAAACCGGCCGGTTGGGAACATCGCGTCCCGGTGCCGATAGGCCGCGAACGCCCCCGGCTTGCGCACCAACCAGTCGATCACGTGCCGATAGTTAATCACGTGTTTGTTGTGGCCGCGCTGCCGAGGGACCCTTTCAATCAGCGCCGCGCCGTGCCACACCTCCAGGCATTCCGCCATCACATGGACATCGACCTGTTCACCGATGAGTCGGCTCGGCACCGAGTAGGTGTTGGAGCCAACCCGGATCGTACTCCCCTGGGTGACCCGCACCCGGCGCCGGTGCCAGGCGTCCACCCGCCGCGAGGGGAGGTCCTTCAGCAACAGTCGTTCCTCGGTGAACCGCGGGATCCGTCCGCTGTTGCGCTGAGCGAAGACCTGGCGAAGGAACAGCTCGTAGGCTGCTCGGTCGGCGAAATCGCGGCCGCTGCGCAACATCAGGGCCTGATCCATCGCTTGTTTGAACCGGTTATGACTCTGTTCGGCGTCTCCGTTCTGGTTGGCCTTACCAGCCTGGATGGCTTGAGGTGCCATGCCATAGTGGGCCATCAAGGCGCGGTATCGTTGCTGGAACAAGTCCCGATCGCCGAGGTTGTTGACCGCGGCCGTGAGCCGATCGGTGCGATGAGTCTGGGGAACCCCTCCCAGTTCCCAAAGGGCGTTCTGGAGCCCCTGGCTGAGGCTCTCGAAACTTTCGGAGAAACAGACGGTGCCGGTCTCCCAGTTGGAGTAGGTCAGAACGAAGTGATAGACCAGGTGATCGAACGATTGGCCAGCGAGTGTGACCTGCAAATCGTTCAGGGAAGTGAAGTCGGAGGCGCCGATGCGCCGGGCGTGTGGATCTGATCGAAGAAAACCTCCTTGGGTGGACCGTCGGTGGCCCGCCACGCTTTGATCTTCCGTTGCAAGGTCCGGAGCTGGCCGTCGGGGAACCGGCCCGGGAAGCGATGCTGAAGATCCTCAAACAGGGTCTTGGCTTGGAGCCCCGGGTTGAGCACCAGCCGATCGTGGAGTTCCGGCCAGACTTCCTGGAACGGATCCTCCCGGGTCCGCCAGGTCTTGGGAGTCCACGATTCACTGGGCAGGCGATCCGAGTCTCGGTACTTTTGAGCGGTCTTGGCGTCCATACCCACCTTCCAAGCCGCACGGTAGAGCGGCATTCCCTCGCCGAGAAGCTGGCGAAGCTTGAGAACCTGGATGTCCTTGGTCATGGTGGTTGCCTCCTGACCGAGGAGGAAACCACGTAGTGAACAACCAAGCGAGAGGAGGCGGGAATTCTGATTGTCGCTGGGCGGGAATTCTAATTGTCGCTAATCACTAGGGGGTTCGACCTTATTTCCCTAGCGGAATGGAGAATCTGGAACGAACCAAGTACTCCAGTACTCGGTCCCCTGGCAGAATTTGGAGACCAAACCATCCGTAGACCATAAGAATAGCACGTGATTATCTTTATCGGACTTTACATGTACAATGTCGCCGGTTGCGTTCTCGACTTCTGCGATCGGCTTCCCGCTTACACCGTCGTAACAAGAGAGAAAACCACCCTCGAAGAGGACGAACAGGTCATGATTCAAAGTCGGACCATACGCAAGAATCCGTTTCGGAAGCTTGATTTCAGCAAGGGGACCCTGGGGTTCACCAACGCTTTCCTCCACCGCCCACAGCTTCAACACATTGACACTTCCCTGAATCAATTGGACCAGGGTCTTCCCATCCCCAACCAACGCCAGAACAGAATCATCTGTCACACTAGGGCCTTTGACGGTGAAGACCTTATCCTTATAGATATCCCAAATCTTCACGGTCGTATCTCCTTCTTTCTTTGCCAAGAAACTCCAAGCTACAAGATTCTTCGACCCGAAAATCGATGGGGTGCCTCCTCCAGCCACTCGAGGCTACAGGTCCCGAAGACACACCTGGCTCGGGCACGACATACACCTCGTTGGAGGGTGGCGGAGCGGCAAATTGGATAAATGGGATCTTCCCGAAGTAGTAAGGGACAAACTTGGCTTTATCTTGAGGAAGCTCTGACGACCCTAGGAACTTTCCGTCGTCAAGCCTCCATGTGCACACGCTTTTGCTACCTGTCATTCTTTCTATTTCATAAGTAATGATCGTCCTAGCACTAAGATTCGCATGGTAAGTGGGCAGGACTATATTCCGACGCGTGGTGACCAGTAACTTGAGGCGTGCTTGTTTCTTGAGGTCCCAAAGACTGGGGAAGACGAGTGCGGTGTCTGCAGGTTCAGAGTATGAAGCCACCATCCTTAAGCCGTCGTCTGTCACGAGAGGAGGAAGAGCCACAATCGCGTGACCCTTGATTTCGGCGACCTTGCTCTCTGGGTTGACCAACCTAACGTCGAAGATCGTTTGAAAGTGCCCAGGCATGTCAGCAAGGGACTCGAATCTTATGAACGTAAGATACTTGGCTTCCGGACTCGGCAAGGCTGGGGAGGACCCAAGCATAGATCCGGGACCAAATGGGTTCGCTGCTAGACTGCTTTCGAGCATGGCCTGAGCAGCAGCGACCTCGGGCGGGGGCTGCACCTCGGTGGCATGGACGCCCGTCGTGGCAGACGCGGGAAGTTTTGATGACGGCCGCTGGAAGCCGTGGACGCGAGCCGGGAATTCAGAGTGGAGGATCAGCCCTAGCCAATTGGGATTGTCATAGTCGTAGACTAATGAGACCTTGTCATTATACTGCCTGACTATTTGATTGAGCTTGAGACTGTAGCGCTCGGGCTCGACCGTTTTGAGGTTGCCGCTGATTCCTATGTCCCACTTGCTCATGTACGATCCTCCATGCGTGATCAGCCCGCTGCCATATGGCGTAGGTAGTAGGTATGTCACCTTGCCTCCGCTCCGCGACGGCCAGTGGCTCCCCACCTCGTAGTGCCTCCACGCTTTCTTCGCTGTCGCGAGAGTAGCAGTAATGAGCAAGATGGCCAACGTGCTCGTGAAGAGCGAGAAGATTAGAAGCTTACGAAGAAGAACACGCGTCAAGAATGACCGTGATTCGGACTTCGGAACCCAAGCGGTCTTGTTACAACTCCTCAGGAAATAAATAATCTGCGTCAGCGAGGGGTTCGTCCCATGATTGACGCCGCCTGGCTTCGTGTAAGAACGGAGTAGGCGATCGGCCTTCTCAGCCTCGGTGACGACGTCGCCGGTCGCACTGGTGACGGCCTCGACCAGATATCCATGCGTAAGGGACCATGTCGGGATGCCATTCGAGTCTTTCTTGCAGTCAACTAGCCGGGATCCCTCGAATAGCCGAAGGACCTCTTCGACTTGCACTGGGTCGATCTTGCTCTTAGACTTTCTTGATGCCTCAATCTCGCGAGTGATATCCCGAGACGTGAGGGGCAGTTTTGGCAACTGGTTCTCGAAGTCGCAAAGTGCCCTCAACACCAAGCGTGCCAAGTCCGGATTTATGCAGAGTCGCGATGGCACTCTCTATGAAGTCGGTTAGAATTCCATCGTAGCCACCCAGTTCCTCGTATCGCTTTGGCGTAAACACTCCTTTCAAAGCAGAACAGATGATTTGAAGTTCGGCCGGCCGCACACGCGCCTCGACGGCCATTGTACCGGCGAGAAATTGGGCGAAGGAGGGATCTAGGTCAATCTTCGCGAGCTTGCAACACTCCTTGATAATATCTCCTGCTTCGACTATAGAAAAGTTCTCCAGCCGGAAAACTTTCTCTACTCCAGTGGGCTCTGGGATGCGAGGAGAGAG
Source organism: uncultured Planctomycetota bacterium (assembly GCA_963845755.1). Lineage (GTDB taxonomy): Bacteria > Planctomycetota > Planctomycetia > Isosphaerales > Isosphaeraceae > CAWJTV01. The sequence continues at coordinate 5,792 of CAWJTV010000022.1, read as the reverse complement.
GTCGTGCAAGTCCGGGAGATCCTTTTTTCGCACTGATAGTATGATTTTATTTGCAACCCTTGATGAGAGAATGGACGCCAAGAATAGAGCGATGATTTCTCTTTCCTTTTTCGTATTGAACTTGATGAGGAACTGCTCGAACTGGTCGAAAACAACGACCCGGTCAATCCCTTTCTGGAAGCTGGCGGACCAGGATTTCATCCGATCCACCGCACCCTGGGCATCGCAATTCCTCACACTGCCAGCGTTGTTGCCTTCCAAGTAAGATAAGCCGTCCACGAAAACGACTTCCCACTTAAGGTCTTTGAACTGTCTCCCAACGGCGGCGCGAAGGAAAGAAGTCTTACCGCAGCCGCTCTCGCCACAAACCACGAAGAGTTCAATCCGAGACTCCTTTATAAACTGTGTCAGGGCCTTTGCCTCGCGTCTACGCTCATCCCCAGGCAACTCCTCATCCTCACCGAAGAAGGCTAAGCTGCGGAATGGAGCATGTTGGCCTTCGACGGGGACCGGGTCCTTTTTCTGGTTACCCCTTCTCCAGAAGGCATATACAACAAACATGTACAGAGTGCGAAAATAAAACCGATGGCCGCCCCCCAGGACTGACCTAGCCCCCACCCCGTTACGACAGCAGCTATGGGGGGTACGGTTGTCGAGAGCCTCTTCTGCCAGTCATCGAAGTAGGTCCCGAACGACGAAGTCGGTGTAGGTGATGGGTTCGAGTTTTCTGGTGCATTCATCGGCTTACTCCCCTTGCGAGTCGTCGTAGACGTGCTCCCGAACGCCCGTCCATTGGACGAAGACGAGCGTGATCATGGACGTGTGCCCCGCTCTGGGTCCGCTGCGTGCGCTGCAAGCTCGACTGATGAAAGGCAAGACACCATTCTAAACCGCGCAGCGGGGAAAGCCAGATACTACGACCCGCGAAATCCAAAGGGGACTGCGGCGTCGGTCGGGTGCCCGCAGGGTGGGCCGGGGGACATTGCTAATTGTTCCCGCAGTCGAGGTTACCTGGGAAATCTCGCCTTCACCAGACGGTGCCTGTCGCCTTCTCATTGAGCAATATCCCGTTCCACCTCGTGCCCCCTTCCATCTCCGCTTTCGAAAATAAATGGTGTCATAGCGTCAGGCAAGCTCGAGAAGGGAGGAAGAGACTCGAACTCCGAAACCTTTCATTGCAACCCTGCGGGTTAACGAATCCCGCCCGGCAAAGCTTAGCCAGCAGCCGGAAGCGAGTCTTGCGTGGTGGCGGGTGACCTCCACTGCGAAGCGTAGTGGCTATAGAAATAGAAGTGGGGATGCCTCGATAGGCGGCCAAGGCGAAACTGTTGAGGTCTCGCAACCGCACTTGCAGGAGGTCATCCCCATGGGTAGCAAAGCATACCGTGCCACGCGCGTCAACGAGGTGAAGTGGGAGCAGATCGCCCGCGGAAAGGAGGGTTTGGGCGTGACCGTGGGTATCGACGTCGGGAAGTTTGATCTGTTGGTGATTTGTCGCTGGGCCGATGGGCAGTTCGAGCGTCCTTGGCGGGTCAAGAACCCCTGGGAGATCCCGACGTTGGTTGGTGTCCTGAAGCAGGTCCAGGCGGACCGGAAGCTGGTGGTGGCTTTGGAACCCTCGGGAACGTATGGAGAGGCCTTACGACAGGCGCCGGGAGACACCGGGATCGAAGAGCGGCGCGTCGGTTCCAAGGCGTCTCATGATTATGGGGGAAAAACGGGGACATAGTGCGCCGTGCAAAGGTATAGGTCTTCAGTGGGTGTAATTCCCACCCGGCAACTGGTTCGCTCCAGCCGGTAGCAATCGGAGCGGCGGTCGAGGTCACGAAACCGTCGAAGCCTTCGATGCAAAGGACCGCTCTGGCGGTCCCGCGAGCAGGCAGGCCGTAACGCAAGTGAACATCCGATGAGGCCCCGAAAGGTTTGTCGTGGACGCCGACCCATCTATGTCCTGGGGAAGGCCGTCGTCGCTGGCGACCAGGGTACCGGCTGGAATACGCCGGCCCACGAGCGATCGGACCCAGCGAGTCCGCCGGGGTACAGGAGACGGCATGCCCGCACACGGAGACCCTATGCAACACGGGAAGCCCCCTGCGATGGCGGCGCGTGACCGTCAACCGGACGCCCGCGAGGGACAGGCCGGGTCGCGCGGGGGTGGCGGAGAGGCCCGTAGTACCGTCGAAGCCGGGTAATGCCGGTGGAGGGAAGGGGCCTCAGTTCAGGACCCAGGACGCGAAGGCGCCGACGGCCGGGAGATTGGTGATGAGCCTAACACCTCCACCCAAGGTCAGGAAGCTCCAGGACGCCCTGCACTCGAAAGCCAAGGACTGCGCCGGGCTATCGCTTCTACGCCCTCTACGACAAGCTGTACCGCGAAGACATCCTCCGCTTCGCCTACGACCGCTGCAAAGCCAATGGCGGCGCACCGGGCGTGGACGGGCAGAGCTTCGAGGACATCGAGGCGCAGGGGCTGGAGCGCGTGGCTGGGCGAATTGACGGAAGAACTGCGGAAGGAGACGTATCAATCCCAGCCGGTCAGACGGGTGAACATCCACAAAGATGATCAATCGGACAAGTTCCGGCCGCTGGGGATTCCTTGCATCAAGGATCGCGTGGTCCAGATGGCGGCTGTCCTGGTGCTGGAGCCGATCTTCGAGACGGACCTGCAACCCGAACAGCACGCGTATCGCCCCGAGCACAGCGCCCTGGACGCCGTGAGGCAGGTCGAGGCGTTGCTGCGAGCGGGCCATACGGACGTGATCGATGCCGATTTATCCGGCTATTTCGACAGTATCCCCCACCCCGAACTCATGAGGTCGGCGGCCCGACGCATCAGCGACAGCCGGATGCTCCGACTGCTGAAGATGTGGCTGGAGACGCCGGTGGAAGAGATCGACGCGCGGGGGCGGCATCACCGCACGACGCGCAACAAGGACGAGGGGAAAGGGACCCCGCAAGGGTCGCCGATCACGCCCCCAACAATGTTGCAAAATCGTCCCTGATCCCTGACTCTGTCATTTCCAGATCGCGGCTCCGACCGAAGTATGGGCAAGGATGGCAGCCCGGGCTCGATCCCCGTCCAAGGCAGGCTGACAGCCGCGGTCTTGGTGAGGAGGAGTCAACATGATCACATCTCAACGGAGGTCCAGCCCTCAGCCCTCCCGTCACCCGCCATTTCGAGTTCACCCGGCTTCAGGATCAGTCGATCGCGCTGGCATACCAGGCCTTGATCCCGGTCGTCTCTCGCCACCTGGAACGGCCGCGATCGCGATCCAACGACAACGAGCAGGCCACCACAACGATGCAGGGACTCCGATCAAAGGCCAGGGGAGCTTGACCAGCCATGCTCAATCACGATCTCCGTGTGGGGACCTATGCCCGGGTCTCCGGGGACCAACAGGCCAAGGAGGGCACGATCGCCAGCCAGCTTGAGGCGATCAGGCAGCGCGTCGCGAGCGACGGCTTGGAATGCGAGCCCGAATTGTGCTTCGTGGACGATGGCTACACCGGGGATATCCTGATCCGCCCGGGCCTCGAACGACTTCGGGACCAGGCCGCCGCTGGGACCATCGACCGCCTCTACATCCTCGATCCCGATCGACTTTCACGCAAATATGCCTATCAGGTTTTGATACTCGAGGAACTCGCCCGGTGCGGCGTTGAGGTCGTCTTCCTGCGCAATCCCCTAGGCCGCGGACCCGAGGAGAACCTGCTCGCTGCAGGTCCAGGGCATGATCGCCGAGTACGAGCGTGCCAAGATCATGGAGCGCTGTCGCCGGGGCAAGCAGTACGCCGCCCGCCACGGCTCGGTCAACGTGCTCAGCGGCGCGCCCTACGGCTACCGTTACGTCGGCAAGCATGAGGGCGGCGGCGAGGCGCGTTATCAGGTCGTGGCCGACGAGGCGCGGATCGTGCGGAAGATCTTCGAGTGGGTCGGCCAGGAACGATGCTCGATCGGTGAGGTTTGCCGACGCCTGCAACGCGACGGCGTCCCCACGCGGACTGGCAAATCGGCCTGGGACCGCTCGGTGATCTGGTCGTATCTCAGGAACCCTGCCTACAAGGGGACGGCCGGCTTCGGCAAGACGCGCGCGGCGCGCCTCAAGCCGAAGCGGCTCCGCGCCGCAACGCGGCCGTCCTGAGCAGCCCCGGCGTCCCGTCTCTCGGGTCGATACATCTTCGGAAGAACAAATCTTCATCGATGTCCCCGGGCTGGTGAGCGAGGAACTCTTCGGGACGGTTCAAGCTCAACTCGAGGAGAACCGGCAACGCCGTCGCGAACGGCCCCGTGGCGGCCGCTATCTCCTCCAGGGGTTGGTCGTCTGCAAGCGGTGCGGCTACGGCTGCTACGGCAAGCCGGTGAGCCGGGCCTCGGCCAAGGGCAAGGTCCCCTACGCCTACTACCGCTGCACGGGCTCCGACGCCTATCGCTTCGGTGGCCAGCGCCTGTGCTGGAACAAGCAGGTCCGCACGGATGTCTTGGACGCCGCCGTCTGGGAAGACGTGCGTCATCTCTTGTCCGAGCCCGAACGGGTTCGGGCGGAGTACGAGCGGCGGCTGCAAGGGCCGGAGACGGGCCCAGACCGCGAGGTGAAGCATCTCAACAAATTGATTGCGAATCTAAAAAAGATGATCTCGCGATTGATCGATGCCTACGGCGAGGGTTGCTCGACAAGTCGGAATTCGAGCCGAGGATCTTGGCGGCGCGCGAGCGCCTGGCCAAACTGGAGGATGAGTGTCGGCAGCGGATTGACGAGGCCAACCAGGAAGCGGAACTGCGGCTGGTGATCGGCCAGTTGGAGGAGTTCGCGAGACGCGTTTCCCAGGAGTTACAAGAGCCGGACTGGGACACGCGACGGGAGATCGTTCGGGCTTTGGTGAAGAAGGTCGAGATCGACGAGCAGGAGGTCCGCATCGTGTATCGGGTCAGTCCGTCCCCTTTTGAGGGAGGCCCCCAACAGGGTTCTTCGCAACATTGTTGGGGGCGTGATCTCACCATTGTTGGCGAATATCTACATGCGACGCTTTGTGCTGGGCTGGAAGACCGCGGGACACGACCGCACCCTGAGGGCTCACATCGTCAACTATGCGGACGACTTCGTGATCTGCTGCCGGACCACCGCCGCAACGGCGATGGAGCGGATGCGGGCCATGATGGCGAAGCTGAAGCTGACGGTCAACGAGACGAAGACGCGGGAGTGCCACGTGCCGGAAGAGACGTTCGACTTCCTGGGCTACAGCTTCGGCCGCTGCTACGATCGCCGGACGGGCCAGTCCTATGTGGGAGCCCGTCCCTCGCAGAAGAAGATCCACCGGCTCTGCCGGGAGATCAGCGATCTCACCAGCCGGTCGTCGTCGTGGCTCTCCGTGACCGACCAGGTCACCCGCCTGAACCGGACCTTGCGGGGATGGTGGAACTACTTCAGTCACGGGACAGTGGGCCGAGCCTACCAGGTGGTGAACTCCCACGCGGAGACCCGGCTTCGTCGCTGGTTATGTGAGAAGCACAAGGAGCCCAGGCCGGGCTATACACGATACCCGAGCCGTTACTTGTACCAGGATCTGGGACTGGTGAAGCTCCGAAGACTTCCGCCTCCAACCCGTTCGTGAGCGAAGGGAGTGACGTGTTCTGTCCGAGAGCTGGATGCGGGAGATCCGCACGTCCAGTTCGATGAGCGGGGTGTGGAGACGGGGCATGGTCGAGAGGGTGGGACACCCGCAGACGAAAGGGCGGGCTAACAGGGGAAAACAAACTTCGACCTAAACTACCGCGCCACACCTCGACTCTACGC
>CAWJTV010000021.1:0-83238 GCA_963845755.1 uncultured Planctomycetota bacterium | reverse complement strand
CCGACAATCCTCAATTGAGACACCAACAGCTTGATGACCCGGCTAGAATTACCCGGATTCGCTAGCTTCGCAACCACCAGGGAGGCTCTCGCCATGCCGGGCAAGACGGCCAAGGTCACCATCACCGAACGTCAACACGATCTCCTGGAGACGATCCACAAGGCCCCCACCGCCTCGTCTCAACTCCGCCAGCGTGCGGCCATCATCCTCTGGGCCTTCCAGAAGCGGGACAACGCGGAGATCGCCGCCGCAGTCGGGCTGTCGCGGCGGCAGGTCAGCACCTGGCGACGACGTTGGGCCGATGCCTGGGAGCGGCTCATCCGCATCGAGTGCACCCAGACCCACGCCGCGTTGCGCCGGGCCGTCGAGCAGGTCCTCCGCGATGAGCCCCGCGCCGGCTCCTCCGGCAAGTTCACTCCCGAGCAGGTCGTGGCGATCCTGGCACTGGCCTGCGAGCCCCCGGAGAAGTCCGGCCGGCCGATCACTCACTGGACGGCCAAGGAGTTGGCCGACGAGGCCATCAAGCGCGGCATCGTGCCCTCGATCTCGGTCACTCAAGTGGGTCGCTATCTCCGCGAGGCCGCCTTGCAGCCGCACAAGAAGCGGTATTGGCTCAACACCCGCGAGAAAGATCCGGTGGTCTTTGCGGGGCGGGTCCAGGCGGTCTGTGACACCTACCAGGAGGCGCCGGCCCTGGCGAGGGACCAGGGGACGCACACCGTCAGCACCGATGAGATGACCGGGTTGCAAGCACTGGAGCGGAGTGCCCCCGATCAGCCGATGACCTACGGGAGGCCCGAGCGGATCGAGGCCGAATATACGCGGCATGGGACGCTGACTCTGATCGGCAACTTCGACGTGACGACCGGCGAGTTGATCACCCCCACGATCGGCCCGACGCGGACGGAGTTGGATTTCGTCGAACACATCGCGCACACGGTGGCGACCGACCCGGAGGCGGGGTGGATCTTCGTGGTGGATAATTTGAACATCCATGGCTCGGAGATGCTGGTGCGGTTGGTGGCCAAGGCGTGCGGGATCGCGGAGCCGTTGGGGAGGAAGAACGTGCGCGGGATCCTCAAGTCGGTGGCCAGCCGGCAAGCGTTCCTGTCGGAGAAGGGCCACCGGATCCGGTTCGTGTACACGCCGAAGCACAGTTCGTGGCTGAACCAGATCGAGACGGTCTTCGGAGTAATCATGAGGAAGGTGATTCGGCGCGGCTCGTTCAGTTCGGTGGACGACCTGCAGAGCAAGCTGTGGAACTTCATCGCGTATTTCAATCGGGTGTTTGCCAAGCCGTTCCACTGGACCTACACCGGTCGCCCGCTGCGGGTGAAGGTGGCGTGAAAAGAGGCAAACGACCAAGGATGGAGAAGCCACCTTGCTCATGCTCACTCAATTGAGGATTGTCGGTCTAGCCAGGATGCCCGGCCTGGGTACGCGCGACGAGCCGGATGAGCCGCTCTATGCCGTGCTGCGCTCCTTTCCCATCGATCGCTTTACCAGGTACGTGGTCTTCTATCGGCCGATTCTCGACGGCATCGAGGTCTTTCGCGTCCTGCACGGGGCACGCGACATTGCCGGCAATCTGGCAGAGGATTTCGGCCTTGAGGCGGGCGACGAGCCTGAAGAAGAATGTGGTGACGAGACCAACGATTGAGCCTCCCCGGCCTCGAAACCGCTCGCGCCGATGGCCATGTTCTTCGTTATGGGGGCTGGCCCGGCCCCCCTCCAAAGCATCACCGCGCCTCCTGTTCCTCGCGGCAATACGAGAGGTACACCGGCCCGCCGCGGGGCGCCGGCCTGATCCGGCTCGACCCAGAATTGCCGTGACATCGCAGCGGCGAAACAACCGGGAACTCGGTCTGACCCCGACATACTCCCTGCCAATTCTCGCACCTCTGCCTCCTTTCGGCGCCTGGAAAGATGAAGCGACGCCAGTTTCCCCTTTTGTTGCCGGGCCTGTGAGGAACGCGTATCATCCAGAGAGACGGAGAATCATCCGAGTCCGATCGGAAGGAGCAACGCCATGCAAACCCGAGGAGACGACGGCGGGGGGCGGTTCAGCGTCGAGATCGAGGTCGTCAACGATGCGGACTTGATCCTCGCCCAGGGCGGACACATACCCGCCGACCAGGTCCGCCGCGAGACAATCCCGGCCCTGGTGGATTCCGGTGCGACGAAGCTGGTATTGCCCGCGGCGCTGGTCAGCGCCTGGGCCTGCCGCTGGGCGACCCGGTCAACGTCCGTTATGCCGACGGCCGACGGGCCCGCCGCAAGGGTGTGGATCGGGTCTACGTCCAGCTTCTGGGTCGTCACGGGACCTTCTCCGCGATTTGCGAGCCGAAGCGCGAAACCGCCCTGATGGGTGCTATCGTCCTGGAAGACCTCGATCTGCTGGTGGACTCCTCGGCCCAGCGGGTCATCCCCCGCGATCCCACCGGCATCACCTCCGAGATCGAGTGAACGGGAAACTCGGTCTGCACCCCGACCCCCAAAAAACAAAGTTTGACCCCAACTCACCCACCGACCCCCAAAAAACAAAGTTTGACCCCAACTCACCCACAAAAACAAAGTTTGACCCCAACTCACCCACAAAAAACAAAAACAAAGTTTGACCCCCAACTCACCCAAGTTTGACCCCCAACTCACTTGCCGACCGGCAGCGGGGTGACGGAGGCGGCGTGCAAGACGGTGTTCACCCAGTGGCTGAAGCAGTCGGAGATGAGCTGGAAAGTCGAGAGTGGTCAGTGGATCGTCAACCTACGGGTGATCCACTTGAGCGGGGTCTGGAGCGAGGTGTATCAATCCTACCTGGGATCGAAGGCGACACTCGTGATGCGGAGTCAAGGGACTACAGCGAAGGGAAGGACCTCAAAGGCCGCATAATCGCTGGCATCGGCGCGATTGCACCCCTCTTGACCCCGACTTCCTCTTGGCAGGCTTTCTCTCCCGCAAAACCATCACGGTAGGCTTTTGCCTTGATTCGGCCTCGCCTGCTTTTCGCCCCCGGTCAGGATGGATGAGCTACCATCCGGCATCAAAAACATCCCAACCTTCGGCCTGCCGTCGAGATCCATGATGGCAAGTCCCCGCTCATCCCTCTTTGTTCTCCCTAGCCCAAGGGCTCCCTTCCCTTCCTCATTGAGAATGCTCAAACCCCTGTCCCCCTTCAAGTTCAAGGTGTCCGTCCGGTGAAGTGCATCTACAAAGCGGCGTGACTCCCCGCGATGATAGTGCTGTCGGGGCCAGTGGTCCCGTCAGGGAGATCACGCCGTGTCTCGAAGCCGAACCATCGATCTACGATGGAATGCCCTCCTCAACGATTTCCGCAGGAGCGGTCTGACTCAAGCCGAGTTCTGCCGCCTTCGCCAAATCTCGCTTCACTCCTTCCGAAAGCATCTCTACCAGCCCGCCCCGGCCGATCGCACTCCCAGCGACGATCGTCCTTTCGCCAGTGCCGACCGCCATTTCCTCCCGGTCACTATCCTTCCCGATCCCATCCCGCCGAGCGCCGCCTCGGGACCCCACCTCGAACTCATCCTCTCCAACGGACGTCGGATCGCCGTCGCCCCCGGATTCGACCCCCTGACCCTCCGCCATCTCATCGCGGTCGTGGAGGGACGCCCATGTTCGGACTGAGCGCCGCGGTCCGCGTCTATCTCGCCAAACAGCCGGCCGACATGCGCAAGAGCTTTGACGGCCTGGCCGCCCTGGCATCAGGCAGCCTGGCGCTAGATCCCCTCTCCGGTCATCTCTTCGTCTTCGTCAACAAGCGCCGCGACCGCATCAAGATCCTGTACTGGGATCGCGATGGCCTGGCCGTCTGGGCCAAGAAGTACGAGTAAGACTGCCCCCATCCTCTCGACTTTACAGGAATCGTCGGACACCCCCATAATCGCGCTGGCCGGCCTGATGCGGCTGGCGGAATGGATCGAAGCTCAACACCCCGTGATCCAAGGAGGTGCCCCATGTCGCGAGACGCCGGACTCGTTGCTCCCCCCGCGCCACGTCGGTCGTTCGGCCGTCGGTGCTGGACCAACTCTGGAGCCGACTGACGGACGAGCAGCGTCAACGAACGCTGCTCACCCTCAGCGACATCGTGACTCGACAACTCGGCGCGCCTCGCACCGCTCAGGAGGTGCGCGATGAAATCTCGTGATGCACGGGCCGTCAATCGCACGGACAGATCAATCGACGAGACTCCATCGACCTCCACCTTCGGCCAGAGGTCGAGCTCGAAGATTGGCGATCGGCATCTCGATCGACTCGCGATCGTGTACGTGCGGCAGTCAACGCCGCAGCAAGTCCTCGAGAACCGCGAGTCTCGCGAACGGCAGTATGCTCTGGCGCAGTTCGCGCAACGGCTCGGTTGGCCCGCAGAGCGGGTGGTGATCATCGACGAGGATCAGGGCCACGGCGGCAAGTTGACCGACCATCGCACGGGCTTCCAGCGGTTGATGACGGAAGTGAGCTTGAACCACGTGGGGATCGTGCTGGGGTTGGAGCTTAGCAGGGTGTCGCGGTCGAATACCGAATGGCATCGTCTTATCGACGTCTGCGGCATCTTTCGCACCCTGCTATGCGATCAAGATGGCGTCTACGATGCCTTGGACAGTAACGATCGTCTCCTCCTTGGCATGAAAAGCGCAATGAGCGAATACGAATTGATTACTATGTACAATCGTTTGCTTCGAGGCAGTCGGAACAAAGCGGAGCGCGGCGAGCTGTTCCTGGCCGTTCCGCTGGGATACCTCAAGACGGCCACGGGCGAGATCATTCAAGAGCCTGACGAGCAGGCGCGTGGAATGATTCAGTTGGTGTTCGAGAAGTTCGAGGAACTCGGTTCCGCCTACGCGGTCTTCCGTTACCTGGTCGTGAACAACCTGCAACTGGGATTTCGCCGTCATCGCGGTGGGCGCATTGGGGAGCTGGAGTGGAAGCCAGCCTCTCCCAGTCGAGTCCTGTCGATCTTGCGACACCCCATCTATGCGGGGGCATACGCTTATGGCCTACATCGCGCGGGGACGAAGAATCCCACGACGGGTCGAGCCGAAGGCGGCAAGTGGTTCGTGCCGCCCGAGGAGTTGGCCGTGTTCCTGCCGGATCGGCTCCCAGCGTACATTAGCTGGGATCGCTATCTCGCGAATCAGGAACGCCTCAAACAGAATCGATCGCTCCACGACACGCGGGGCGTGCCCAAACGCGGCGAGGCCTTGCTGCCCGGCCTGGTCGTCTGTGGGAAATGCGGCCGCCACATGACGACGCGATACAAGGCCGACAAGAAGCCCGGCTATCACTGCGGCGAGTATTGGCGGCTGGCCCTGGACGAGCCGTGCGGGTGCATCTCGGCAAAGACGCTGGACGACCTGGTCGCGAAGGAAGTGCTCCGCGCGTTGGAGCCCGCTGCGCTGGACCTGAGCCTACGCGCGATCGAGAACGCCGAGCGAGAGCGAAGCGCCTCCACGACCATTGGCGTCAGACTCTGGAACGCGCACGCCAGGAGGTCGAGAGGGCCGAGCGGCAGTATCAGGCCGTGGAGCCCGAGAACCGACTCGTGGCGCGGACACTCGAGGCGCGGTGGGAGGACGCGCTGAAGAAGCAGCGTCAAACGGAGGAGGATTACCATCGGTTCCTGACGAGACTGCCGGCGACGCTGAACGACGCCGATCGCCAACGGATTCGATCGCTCTCCGAGAGCGTCGCCGCGCTCTGGCACGCACCAGGCACGTCGGCGATGGATCGCAAGCAGATCGTGCGCTGCGCGGTGGAGCGGGTCATTGTCGTGGCCGACAAGGCGACTGAGCTCAACGAGGTAACGATCGTTTGGCTCGGCGGCATGACAACCCAACAGCAGGTCGCGAGGCCAGTCGGCAGGTATGAGCAATTGAAGGATTTTCGACGCCTCACGGAACGAATCAAGCAACTCCATCGAGAAGGACTTCACCTGTCGCAGATCGCCGCGCGGCTCAATGCCGAGGGCTTCGTCCCGCCGCGCCGTCGCGGCGTGTTCACGGCGGGAACGATCGGGGCGTTGGTCCGTGAACTTGGGCTGGTCGGAGAACTGTTCCGCGACGACCTCGTCGGCCAGGACGAGTGGTGGATCCCCGACTTGGCCGGGAAACTCGGCGTCATCGCCCAGAAGGTCCATTATTGGATCAAGCAGGGTTGGGTCCATTCGCGGCGTACGCCTTCGGGAAAGCATCTGATCGTGTGGGCCGACAAGGACGAGGTTCGTCGCCTGCGACAACTGGCCAGACGAAAGAACTCCTGGATCGCCGCCCGGCACCCTGAGTTGGTCGTTCCCAAGGACCGTCCCGACCGGTAGCAAGAGAGGCCGCCGATTCGTGGCGGCAGTAGCCCAACGTCTCAGGATTTGTGTAACGCCACAAGAACGAGGGTCCTGTGATGCCAGCATCAAGAGGCTCGAACGCGGCACCTTCCGCATCCCGGACGCGGCGGCCGATCGCGTCGAGATGACCACCGCCGAACTCGCCGCCCTCCTGGCCGGCATCGATCTGGACAAGGCCCGACGGCGCGTCCGCTACTCGCGGCCCGCCACTCCCCTTCGAAATTCGGAGAATAATCTACCGACAGGAGCATAATGCGCCAACAATCGAGCACCCGTCAACGTAGTATAGGGTATGATCACCCTCGCGGACCCACTCCCGGACGACCTGGAGGCGGCCCATCAGCTCATCCGTGAGCTGCTCAAGTCGCTCGCCCAGCAGGTCCATCTCAACGAGAAGCTCCAGCACCAGCTCGAGCAGCTCCTCCGCCAGCGCTACGGTCCCAAAGGGGAGCGGATCGACCCGGCCCAGCTCTTGCTCTTCGCCCGGGAGATCCTGGAGCAGGCCGAGGCGGCGCCGACACCCGCCCCGACCCCGGAGCCGGCCCCGGCCCCGACGCCCGCTCCGAGTGCGGCCCAGAAGAAGGGCCACGGACGCAAGCCGTTGCCGGCGAGCCTGCCCCGAGTGCCGGTCTTGCACGACGTCCCGCCCGAACAACGCACTTGCCCCGACTGCGGCGCCGAGCGCACCTGCATCGGCCGGGAAGTCCGCGAGCAACTCGAATTCATCCCCGCCCGCCTGGTCATCCTCGAACACATCCGCCCCAAGTACGCTTGCCAGGACTGCCAGGCCAACGTCGTGATCGCCGACGTGCTCCCCGAGCCGATCGACAAGGGCCTGCCAGGCCCGGGGCTGCTGGCTTACGTCGCCGTCAGCAAATATGCCGATCACTTGCCGCTCTATCGCCTCGAGGGAATCCTCGATCGCTCGGGCGTCGAGTTGTCGCGGTCAACGATGTGCGACTGGATGGCCACGATCGCCGATCTGCTCAAGCCGATCGTCGATCTGATGCTGAAGAAGATCCTCAGCTCCAGGGTCGTCCAGAACGACGACACGACGGTGCCGGTGCAGGACCACGACGGCAAGGGGATCAAGACCGGCCGGCTCTGGGTCTCCGTCGGCGACCGCGGCCATCCTTACGTGGTCTATCGCTACACGCCGGACCGCAGCGCCACCGGGCCCCGGGAGATCTTCAAGGACTTCCAGGGTTATCTCCAGGCCGACGCCTATTCGGCCTACGACGGCCTGTACAAGTCGGGCGAGATTATCGAGGTCGGCTGCATGATGCACGCGCGACGGAAGTTCTACGAGGCGCGGACCGTCAACCCGCAACGGTCCCATCAGGCGCTGGCATGGATCAGCCTGCTCTACGACGTCGAACGCGACGCCAAGAAGCGCACGACCGCGGACTACGAGGCCTTCGTCGCGTTCCGGCACGAACTGCGAAACGAGCGATCGCGTTCGATCTTCGACAAGTTTCACGCCTGGCTGGAAGCCGAGCAGCCCAAGGTTCTGCCCAAGAGTCCGATCGGCGAAGCGATCCAGTATGCCTTGAACCATTGGGAGGCCCTGAAGCGTCCGTTGGAGGCCGGGTTCCTCGAACTGGACAACGGTGCGTGCGCGCGCGCGTTCAAGCCCGTGGCGCTGGGACGGAAGAACTGGTTATTCGCGGGGAGCGACCAGGGAGGCCAGACGGCGGCCGTGTTGATGAGCTTGTGCACGACCTGCAAGAATCTGGGGATCGACCCCCAGGCTTACCTCCGCGATGGGCTCGATCGGATCAGCACGCACCCGGCGAAGCGGATCGACGAACTGCTGCCGGACCGCTGGCAGGAGTTGCACCAGGCCGGCGCCGACGGGACTGAGTGACCGCACCCGAGCCCCGCGCTCCTCGTCACCCCGGACGAGCGCGGGGCGATTGCGCGCGCCCCTCAAGGTTTGTCCCGCCCCAAGTTCGTCTCGGCCCGGCGCGAGCGCGGGATGATCGCGTGCGCCGAGCACAGTGAAAGAATCAAGACGGTGCCCCGAACATCATCTCACGCCCGTGAACCGCTTTGAAGATGTGGTTCACCGGACGCACTCCGGCAAGCGAAGCAGAAGATCTTTCTGATCTGGGATCGGCATCCGGTGCATGAAGCGGCGGCGGTCGAGCGCTGGTTGCGGGGTCACGCAGCTCGGATCGAGGTGTTTCCTCTGCCGACCTACAGCCCGGAGCTGAACCCCGACGAGTATCTGAACCAAGATGTCAAGAGCAATGCCGTGCGACGGCGGCGACCACACAACAAGCCGGAAATGATGCTGGACCTCCGCTCGTACCTGCGCAGTACCCAGGGACATCCGGAGATCGTGAGGAGTTACTTTCGCCATCGGTCAACCAAGTACGCACAGGGATGAATTTGTCCAATACAACCTGCTCCCCGTAATATGTTTCGGTCAATCTTCTGCGATAATCTGACGCGTCTGAGAGTAACCGCTCGAGATAGTCGTCAGTGACTTCCTCTGTTCTGATTCCCCTTTCTTGCGCGATCCCCAGAATCTCACGATCGCCAAAGTAATCCCCTCGACGACCACCGGCCACCCACTGGGCTACGAAATCAAGATGAATCCAAGCCATTCGATGATAACGTCTGATGCGATCGAACCCCTCCCGACGGCGCAAGACTCCGGCAATTACGCTCATTACCAGAGCCACAAAGACGATGAAAAGGACCCAGCTCCGAAATCGCCACCGCAAATGCATGCTGTTTCCTCAATGACTTCAAGCGGCAGTCCACGGCGCGGATCTTCCACGCCGCAAGAGACGTGATCAAGAGTCAGCACGACAAGCTGGACGAGTCGGTCGGGATCCGAAGGGGTCAGAATCGGCAATCACCGCGGCAATCGGGGCGATCGGAATGCAACCCCCATGCGGTCGAGATCGGCTTGGTGATATTGGAAAGTGCGTTGTATCTCCCTGCACGGGGGAATGCAAGAGGGTTGTTCCTGAAAACAGGAATTTTTTCGCGCGGCCCGCCAATCATCGCCACGATTCGACGCTAGGCGCTTCCGAAACCGTGAGATGGAGTGGGTTTGAAGCATCCCTGGCGTTCCGCGAGGCGTGCGGTTCCGTGCGATTCCAATCGGTCATCAGGTGATATCGCCTCCTGCGAATCAACAGGACGATCGCGGTGCGGAAGAAGTGTCCGGGGCAAGACGACTGAGAGTCGGTTCCATGAAGACCTTTCCCGAGCCCCTGAATGGGGGCGGAAACCCGTAGCGAGGGGCGTGAGCCCCTCGACGAGGAGACTCCGTTGGGGAAAGCCCCGGCGGGGCGACAGAAACCCTGTGCTCCTGGGGATTTCTGTCGCCCCTCCGGGCCTCGAAGACGGTCGAGGGGGGTGGCGGCCGATCGTCCAGGGGTTCACGTCCCTGGCTACGTCCGGTCGCCCCGCCGGGGCTTTGGGAACCGACTCGGAGTGCGGTGGACTTTCTCGGGGATTACGCGCTCTCCCGACCGACGTTCTCCGCCTCAGTGGATAGACGACTGCAACAGCGATCGTCCCGCGACAGCTCGATCGAGCAAGAGTCCGGTCCGGCCAGCGTGGCCCCCGGCCGATCGCGGTGGAGTGCTGAGGTGACTGAAAGGAGCCGGCAATGGTTGGGATTCGTCACGTTTGTCGTCGAGGGATCACGTGGACCGTGCTGGCGATCGCTTCGATCGCCGTGGTGGGGACGATGGCCACGTCGTCGCCGTCGGGCTCGGACGATCCCGGAAAGGGGAAGTCGGGGTCTCTGACGGTGCCGGTCGTCTCGATCGCGGCGCAGGCCGCCAATCCCGGTGCTAGCGACCTGGTCGTCCACGAGTGGGGGACGTTTCTCGGGATGAACGCCTCGGATGGGACGGGGCTGGATGGCATGTATCACGAGGAGCATGCCCTGCCGTCGTTCGTGCACAGCCGGTCCCGCGATCAACTGCGCCTTCCGATCATGTTGCTCAAAGGCGAGACGCCGGTGATCTTCTTCTACACGTCGCGACCGTTGCGCGTGCGGGTCGGCGTCGGTTTTCGTGAGGGCATCTGGACGCAGTGGTATCCGCAGGCCGCAGTGGTCCGACCCTCGCTGCTGGAACAGGCCCAGGCGCCGGATCGCCTGAAAGACGGCCGGATCTGCTGGTTCGCCGACGTGATCCCCGCCTCGCAGGTCCCGATGCAAACCCACAAGCGGTACGGGGCCGCGCCCTGCCGACCACGTTCGCCCTGCCGGAGGCCGGCAGCGAGGCACTCTGGAACTACGCGCGGGACGTCGATGCGGCGTTCGTCAAGACCATAGATGGGACCAATGAGCCCTCGCACCCCGAGTACGAGCGGTTCCTGTTCTACCGCGGCCTGGGCCAGGCGCGGATGCCGATGCGGGCCGATGCCCAAGATGGCGGGACGCTGGGACTCGAGCGCGAGCCTTCGCTCGGCGAAGGGGTCCGGCACATCTTTATCCTCAGAGTCGAGAACGGTCGTGGGTCCTTTGGCTACCGCCCTGCCCTCCGGCCCGGCGAGCAGGCGACGGGCGTGATCCCATCGATGGATCATGCCCGACCGATGGCCGAGTTCACGGAGAGACTCGCCGACGCGCTCGCCGCCAAATTGACCGAATCGGGGCTCTATGCCAAGGAGGCGCGCGCGATGGTCAACACCTGGAAGACCAGCTACTTCCAGAACGAAGGGATCCGAATCCTCTTCGTGCTCCCGCAGTCGTGGACCGATGCGTTCATTCCGATCTCGATCGCGCCGAAGCCGCGGGAGGTGGTGCGGGTCATGGTCGGCCGCCTGGAGCTGCTCAGCGCCGATCGGGAGTATCGGGCCGAGGCCGCAGTGCGCGACCTGGCCGGGACGGACGCGGCACGGCGTCGGGAGTCGTTCGCGTATCTCCGCGACCAGGGCCGTTATGTCGAGCCGATCGTGCGACGGATCGCCAGGACCACGCGCGACGACCGCGTGCGCCAGGTCTGCCGCCGGCTGCTCCTCACCGAAATGGTGACCGATCTCCGGGCCGCAGTTCACGATGCGACCGACGGTAAGCGGCTCAACACCGACCCCATGCAGATTCGCATCCAGCTGGCGCGATTGCTCCGCGAGATCGGGATGGCCGACGAGGCCCGCGCCGAAGCGACCGTCTTGTGGCGAGAGATCCGGAGCCGCCCTGAGCCGTCGAAATCCGCTCAGGCCGATGATCCCGGCACGCTGGAGATCCGGGCCGCCCTCTACGAGGCGATGGGCGACGATCGTCGTGCCGCCGAAGAGTATGCCCGCCGGCTCGATGGCCAGGTCCGATCGATCCTCGTCAATCCGAACCCCGCAGCATCCGCGTGGCTCCGCGACTGGTGGGTTGGTCGCGCCTACGCCCAGTGCCTGGTGCGGAGCGGTCAGGCCGATCGGACGATCGACGCGCTCCAGGACAAGGTCGATCGTGGCTCGGTCGGCTGCTCCCAACCGACCGACGATCGCGTCCGTCGCGTGCTCTTGGTTCTGTTACTCGACGCCCAGGGCCATTCTGACCGGGCCGAGACGGAGTGGGCGACACTCCGGGGCCAGGTCGAACTGAACGCCGCATCGGCATCCGGGGCAATCCTCCCGAAATTGTGAGATCGACCGCGATTCGCGTTCGGATCTCTGGACACGGGGCGCCGCCTACCGATTATCCTGAAAGGTCGGCGCCGCCCTCTGGTTATTCTCAATCCGTCGGCCGAGAGGACAACAGTGACCCCGATGCCTCCAACCGGCGAAGCACAGCGATCGACGGGACGGCTATTGCAGGTTGACGAGCTGGAGCGGTTCCGCGCTTACCTGGGCCTCCTGGCCCGGTTGGAGGTCGTTCCCTCGCTCCGTAACAAGGTGGATTTATCCGGCGTGGTGCAGCAGACGCTTCTCGAGGCTCATGAAGCACTTAAGGATCGTCCGAACCGGGAGCAAACCGACCAGGTCACCATCGCGTGGCTGCGCTCGATCCTGAGCCACAACCTGGCCGACTCGCTCCGCAAGCTGGCGGCCCAGAAACGAGATGTCCGTCGGGAATGGTCGCTGGACGCCGCTCTCGAGCGATCGGCCTCGCGCCTGGAACGGTGGCTGGCCGCGGAGCAGTCGTCGCCGAGCCAGCGAGCCATCCGCCAGGAGGAGCTGCTGCGGTTGGCCGAGGTCCTGGCCGGACTGCCCGAAGCCCAGCGCCGCGCCATCGAGCTGCATCACCTCCACGGCATGCCGCTGGCCGAGATCGCCGCCGAGCTCGGCTCCACCAAGGCGGCCGTAGCCGGACAGCTCCACCGAGGGATGAAGTCGCTTCGGATGCGACTCGATCCGGCGTAGAGGCCCGGTTGGCGGCGTCGGAGACCGGATTCGAGATCCAGGATTCACGATGCCAGGGCTAACATAAATCGGATGACACAATCTATGTTAATATCTGAATAAATTATTTATAATATTGAAGGTGATAAATCGTGGTTCGGTCGACGCACCTGTTCCTCCACCTGTTATCAGGCGGATGGCCCTCGGGCGCCCGCGCTCGTGTCGCGCGGGTGCCACACCCGCAACGTGGCGTGCGCAACTCATTCGTGAAGCGCTCCCATCATCCCTGAGGCGAAGGCATGGCCGGCATTCCCGCGAGTTCTCGAAGTTACCGCCGAGGTCCCGAAGACGATCGCGAGACGCGACTCAACGAGGTGATCGCGGCCTACCTGGAAGCGCTCGAGGCGGCCCGGGCACCGGACCGATCGGCGCTGCTGGCGGAGCATCCCGACCTGGCCGCCGAGCTGGCGTCGTTCTTCGCGAACCAGGAGCATCTCGATCGGATGACGGCGCCACTCCGCGACCGGCGGATGGCCGGCGATTCGCCGCGTCTGCCGCTCCAGGCCGATCCGTCGGATCGGACGCCGGCCGTGCTTCCATTACGGAAGGCCGTCCGGGTGGAATCTCCGGGAAAGGGCGGGGATCTCGGCGTGCCCGACGCCGCAAGCGGCGAGATGGACAACCCATCGCTCGCGGCAGGGCGCGTCTGCTACTTCGGCGATTATGAGCTGATCGAGATCATCGCGGAAGGCGGGATGGGCGTCGTCTTCAAGGCCCGGCAAGTCAGCCTGGACCGCGTGCTGGCGCTGAAGATGGTCCGGGCCGGGCGGTTCGCCACGACCGACGACCTCCAGCGGTTTCGCCTGGAAGCCGAGGCCGCGGCGCATCTGGACCATCCCCACATCGTCCCGATCTACGAGGTCGGCGAGCACGAGGGGCATCATTACTTCAGCATGAAGCTGGTCGACGGCGGCAATCTCGCGGCGCATTCCGGGCGCTTCGTGACCGATCCCCGCGCCGCGGCGAAGCTGGTAGCGACGGTCGCCCGCGCGGTGCACTATGCCCACCAAAGGGGCATCCTCCACCGGGACCTGAAACCGGCGAATATCCTCCTGAGCGGCCTGGCCGAGCCGGCGCTCGACCAGTGGACCCCGCTGGTCACGGACTTCGGCCTGGCCAAGCGGGTCGGCGGCCCGATGGCCAGCGAGTTGACCCAATCCGGCTCGATTGTGGGCACGCCCAGCTACATGGCACCCGAGCAGGCCGAGGGGACCCGCGAGGCCATCACCACGGCCGTTCGACATCCACGCCCTGGGCGTGATCCTGTACGAGCTGCTGACCGGCCGATCTCCCTTTCGCGCCGAGACGGCGCTCGAGACGCTCCGATCCGTCCGCGAGCAGGAGCCGGCGCGGCCTCGGTCGCTCACTTCCCGGGTCGATCGCGACCTCGAGACGATCGTCCTGAAATGCCTGGAGAAAGCCCCATCGCGGCGCTATGCCTCGGCCGAGGACCTGGCCGAGGACCTGGAGGCGCTGGCTGGTTCACCTGCCGATCCGCGCCCGGCCCGCGACGATCCCCGGCCGCCTGGCCAAGTGGGTCCGCCGCCGGCCGTGGATCGCCGCCTTGCTGGTCGTCGGAGTCGTTGCCGTATCCGCCACCGTCGTGGCCGTCCGTGCCCTGCTCTCCACCTCCCGGCTCCAGCAGGTGGTTGACCTTAAAGGCCAGGATCTCGCTCGGATTCGATCGCAATTGTTGCAATCGCGAGAGCGCAAGCAGCGGATGGAGGAGGACCAGTATTTCGACCGGATCCTCGCCGCGGAGCAGGCGATTGCGAACCACGATCCGGACCAGGCCGGGCGAAAGCTCGAGGAATGCCCGGAGCGGCTGCGAAACTGGGAATGGCATCAGTTGAAGCGGCGGCTGCATCCCGAGATTCATGAGATTCGGGGCCATACGGCGATGCTCTGCGCCACCGACTTCGCACCGGGCTCACACGCCCAGGCCTCATGCAAGCTCGGCGTGCTGATGGCCCCGATCTGGGACACACGCGCCAGTTCATTCGAACACCACATCCACGGGCCCGACGGCGCGGCGTACGGGCTGACCTTCGATCGTGCGGGGAACCGGGTCGCGACGACCGGCCCGGACGGGGTCATCAGGGTGTGGAACATCCGCACGGGCAAGCTGAGCGATCTGTTCCGCGGCCACGACGGCTGGGCGATGGGGGTTGCGTTTCGCCCCGACGGCACTCAGCTCGCTTCGACCGGAGAGGACGGGACGATCCGGATCTGGAACGTGGGATCCGCGGCCGATTCCGATCCGGACGGCGCGTTGCCCGTGAAGACGCTCGACGGCCACGCCGGGAAGGTCTTCGGCGTCGCCTTCAGCGCGGACGGGTCGAAACTCGCCTCGGCCGGATCGGATGGGACGGTCCGGATCTGGGAGCCGGGCCGCGCGGATTCGCGTGCGACCTCGATCCTGCGTGGTCATGTGGGCGAGGTGATCAGCGTGGCCTTCCACCCGGACGGGAAGCGTCTGGCGTCGGGCGGGGCCGATCGTCGCGTGCGGATCTGGGACATAGCGAAGGGCCGCGAGGTCTTACAGTTCCCGGCCTCGACGAGCCGCATCAATGCGCTGGGGTTCAGCCCGAACGGCGCGACGCTCGCCGTCGGCGGTCTCGACCATTCCGTGGCGATCTGGGACATCGCGACGGGCCGGCCGATCGTCGATTACCCCGGGCACGCCTACGCGATCCTGTACGTCGGATTCAGCCCTGATGGGAAGGTTCTGGTCTCGGCCAGTCAGGATGCGACGATCAAGGTCTGGGACCCGGATTCCGAGCCGGCCGTGCGGCAGTTCCGTTTCGAAGCGACGTCGGGTGGTGGGCGCGCGCGCGGGGGCGACGACACATTACCGGCCGCCCATCCGCGGTGGGTCGGAGGTGTGGCGTTCGCCCCATGGGGCGGCGAGCTGGCCGCGGCGGGTACCGATCACATCATCGCCATCTGGAGCGTTGCGGGCGGTCATCTGTGCGCAAGCTCCGGGACAGTTGGGGGACGTTCTTCGCCGTCCATTACGATCCCGCCGGCACGCGGTTGGCGGCCGCGGGGAGCGATCGGATCATTCGGTTGTGGGACATCCGGACCGACGACGATCCGATCCAGTTCTCCGATCAACGCGAAGGGTTTTCCAGCCTCGCGTTCCGGCCCGACGGGCAACGGATGGCCACCGGAGGCGGGGATCCGCCGGAAGTGATCCAGGAACCCCTCGCCAAGTCTCCGCGCCCGGAGTCGGCCGGGCGGACGATCCGACTCTGGGACCTGGCTACGCATCGCGAGATACGCGCCCTGACCGGCCACGTGGGCTCAGTCCATGCACTGGCGTTTCGCCCAGACGGAGCCAGGCTGGCCTCCGCCGGCGCCGATCAGACCGTCCGCATCTGGGACCCCGAGACAGGCCGACTTCTCTTGGCGCTTGAAGGACACACCGGCGCGGTCTTTGCTCTGGCATTCCGCCCGGGTGGAACGCAACTGGCATCCGCCGGAGCCGATCGATCGATCCGCATCTGGGATGCGGTCACGGGCCGATTGCTCCAGACCCTCGTCGGCCATTCCCACTGGGTCATGGGCCTGGCCTTCAACCCTGACGGGACCCGGCTGGCCTCGGCCGGAGCCGATCAGACCGTCCGCGTCTGGGACCCGGCCCGGGCTCGGGACGTATTGACTCTGCGAGGCCCGAGCGATCGCGTATTCGGGGTCGCCTTCAGCCCCGACGGCACCGGTCTCGCCGCGGCCTCGGCCGACGGAGTCGTCCGACTCTGGGAAACCGGGCCGCGGGACTGACCCTACGATCCCGATTCGAGATTCAAACTACCTGGCGCACCAGGTCCTCCAGTCGCTCCAGTCCGCGGTCGATCCCTTGCGCGATCGCTCGCGGGTCGTCGAATCGGCGGTTCTCGACATAATGCCAGCGGATCCAGTGTTCGCCGATCAGGAGGGCCGAACCCGACTCGAAAGCGGCGATGAGACCAGCCTCGGCGGTTTCCAGGTGCCGGACGCGTTCGTAGGCGTTCAGAGCCTCCGCGCGAGCCGCCGGATCGTCATCGAGCCACTCGCCCATCAGGCGCGCGAGGTCTCCGGCGATGCAGTCCACTCCCATCGCGCCGAAGTTGACCAGTCCGCTGATTCGATCGCCTTCGAAGAGGAAGTGCTCCGGCCTAGCGTCCCGCAGGCACGGCTGGAGGGGCACGACGCGGCTGGCTGCCTCGTGGAGTGGAGCCCGGAGCCGAGGGGCGAGAAGCCTGGCCAGGGCGGTCCATCGCATCGCTGCGTCTCGGAGCTCGGCCTGGCCAGGTCCACCCGCGAGCGCGATCGCCTGCTCGAGCGTGTCGAGGCCACCCTGGAGCAGTTGCAATACGGCGTGATACCGATTCCCGAGGCCCGGGGATACGCTCTGACGCCGGTCATCGATAAGACTCTGATGGAACGCGGCGAGGGCCGTGAACGCCGATCGGAGGCGGACCGGTGAGGGAGGACGAGAGGGATCGGTGGTCCCGGCCATCCAGGGCGCCAGTTCCCAGAATCGGCCCTCGTGTTCCTGAAGGGTGTTTCCGGCCCGGTCCCGGATCGGCGCCGGGATGAACCCCAGTCCGGCCGCCTGCGACAGCCAGCCATGGATCCGCTCCAGAGGGTCGCGACTGGGTCCATGGGGCGGCCAGGCGCGCAATACCAGGTGACCCGCCGACGAGCGGTATTTCCAGAGTCGGGCCCCGCTGAGCCCGCCGGCCCCGCCTAGCGATACGGGCTGGGCCAGCGGGTAGTACCGTTGCGAGTAGTGCTCCAGGATCTCGTCGATGGCGTGAGCCTTCACGATTCGCTCGACTCGGGCAAGTGTACCCCGATTAGCCCGCTCCCTCACCGTCCGCCAGCGCCCGCGCCTGGAGGGCCAGGAGGGCGTTCTTGAATCGTTCGCTGACCTCCGCCTGCACCGCTTTATTGCCGGCCTGGCGCGTCGAGAGGTCCGAAAGATCGATCGGTGCCCCGAAGATCACCCGAGACTTCGAGGGCATGAGCAGGGAATCCAGGATCTCATCCGTCGGCGGCGTGCCGAAAATGTAGGCCGGCACGACCGGCACGCGGGCACGAATCGCGATGTAGGCACTTCCCGGCTTCATGGTTTCCAGCCGGCGGCCCGAGGCCGGCACGATGCGACCCTCCGGAAAAATTGGCAGGACGCGACCCTCCTCGAGGGCCTTCAGAGCCGCCCGGATCGCCGCATGATCCCGACCGTTGCGATTGACCGGGATGCAACCGATATACGAGCAGATTCCACGGAGCCAGCGCGACTCGTAATACTCCCGAGCGATCATGAATCCCAGCAGGCGGCGACTCGAGACTTGAAGAAGGAGGTGGTCGATTCCGCACGTGTGGTTGGCGATCAAGATCGCGGGCCCGGACTCGGGGAGAGGCGCGGGGCCTTCGGTGCGAAGCTGGTGCCAGAAGCGGCAATAGACCTGAAAGGCCCGGTACAAGAGACGGAGCGGCCCCTGAATCTCGTGCATGGATCCCGCATACCGGGCCCGTTGCGATGAGGACAGAAGACAGCGGGGAACGATCAGGAGCAAGAAAGTCAGGATGAGGAACGTCCAGAGGCCCATGGAGCATACGTCTGGATAGGAGGATTGAAGGTTCCATCCGCACGGTGTAGCAAATCGTCAGACCGGGCGCGCCGGCGGCCTCCCGCGCCGCCTAGGGCCCGCAGGAATGCCCCGAGGGAGGAACTCGCTGCAGTTCAGCTCGTGCCGCGTCTAGAGTGCCAGAACCATACGAGCTTGTCCATTCATCCTCGAGTCCTTGAGTCCTTGGCTCCCGCCGGGATCCCGGCGAACTCGGAGGCGTTGACCAACGGGACACGGACGACTGGACGAGGAAATGTCTCAGGCGGCCTTGCGCAAGTGCTCGGTGAGGCTGGCGACGAGGTCGTTGACGGATCGGAGCTCCGTGATCTCGTCGGGGTCGATCTCCACCTCGAAATGGTCTTGAGCCCGGAGGATGACCGCAACCAGATCGAGTGAGTCCAAAGCGAGGTCTTCGAGCAAGAGCGAATCCGCCGTGATCGTCGCGGTCCGTGCCCGGGCCGAGATGCTCCGGATGATTTCCGCGATCATATCCATCATCTCGAAGGGCCCGGTAGCAGTTCGATTGACGGTCGATTTCATGGCACGCCTCCGGTCGAGAGGGAGTCAAGAACTCCTGCGGCTGGAGTCCATCATGGAAACATCCCGACGTCCCGCCGTGATCGTTTTGAGCGGAGGGTCGAGCTCACGGCCCGCACCGGTGGAATCTCACGGCGTGGGCCGCACGGCAGGTCTCGCCGATTCAACATCGAACTCGTTACAGGACCATCTTGACCGAGAAGCGTCGCCGACGGGGAGAAAGACGTCGCGATGCAACGGCCCTGCGGATCGAGCCGGTAGGAGGCCCCAAAGACGTCGCGTTCGGAAGGTGATGCATGGAGAGCCCGTATGCGATCGGATCGGGCGCAGGTCACGAAGACAGACGGGCAACTTCGGCCGATCCGGAAGGAAAAACGAATTAATCCGTTGCGAACGGGAGCTGTCCTTCACTATAATCCGACCCCGTGATGAGACGCGGCCAGAGTCTCTCCCGTAATATCACACCGAGTTACGGCGTTGCGGCGTGTGTGCCGCCTGGGTGAACAATCTTGAGTCGTCCGGCCGCGATGCGCCTTTTCGAAGGAGAACCACAGTGAGAATCAAGCTCGGAATCAAGGTGTTCTCAATCCTTTCGAGCATGATGCTGTCGCTCGTCGTGATTGCCGGCTGCAACGAAGAATCCACCCCCTCGGGCACGTCTCCGGCCGGAGCTCCCGCCGGAGCTCCCAAGGCTCCTGGCGGCTCCGAGAACAAGGCTCCGGCCCCTGCGCCGGCGGGCCCTGCGGCTGAAAAGCCGAAGTGATTGCAGAGACGGATGGGCGGCTCGATGTGTCGCCAATTAGATTGACTCCACGCATCCTCGGATCTACCGAAGACGTGTTCGACGGCCGTGTCCTCCCGCCAGGGAGGGCACGGCTGGTTTCATATTGAAGCCTGCCGTGCGCAACCGGTTCACGGCGCATCGCCCCGGATGACCGGGTTGACCAGTGTGCCAACCCCATCGATGGTGATGCGGACCGTATCGCCAGCCTCCAGATGGAATTCGTCCGGTGGCACGATCCCGGTCCCGGTCAGGAGGATTACTCCGTTCGGGAATCGATTGTCCCGGCCGAGCCAGTCGATCAACTCCTCGAATCGCCGGGCCATTCGGGCGACGAAGGTCGCACCCGAATAGACGCACTCACCCGCCCGGTCGATGTCCAGGCGAATGCCGATCTCCGCACGCGGCGGCATGGCGCCGGCCAGCGTGATCGACGGGCCGAGGGCGCAGCAGGCGTCATAGACCTTGGCTTGCGGAAGATAGAGCGGATTCTCCCCTTCGATGTCCCGGGCGCTGACATCGTTGCCGATCGTGAATCCGACCAGCTCCAGCGCCGGACTCAAGACCAGGGCCAACTCGGGCTCGGGCACCGACCAGTTCGAGTCGCGCCGGACCCGGATCGGCTCGCCCGGGTTCGCCACCCGGCTGCAAGTCGCCTTGAAGAACAGCTCGGGACGCGGGGCTGTGTACACCTGATCGTAAAACGTGGCACCGCGCTCCGATTCCTCCTGCCTGGCCACCTTGCTCCGCTCATACGTCACACCGGCCCCCCAAACCTCCTGCTCATCCAGAGGTGCCAGGATCCGGACCCTCCCGACCGCCACTGGCGCGGGTGCACCGGCCAATCGACTACGAACGGCCGCCTCGCGATCGGACGCATGCAACAAGTCACTGAGGCATTGATTTCCCGCGAAGAGGGGAATGATCTGATCATCTTGAACGAGACCCACGTGGGGCGTAGGGTCGTCGTGAGTAGTAAACTTGATGAGCTGCATGGTTTTGCGCCTATCACTGATGGCCGGGGAATGGGATCTGGCACGGTTCGCACGTTCCTCGGTAATGGAGAATCCTCGTGAGATCAACAGGCTGGCGGGGAAATCGACTCAAGGGATTGCGAGTAATCTGACGATTATTATGAAACTTGCGGTTTTTCGGCATGCCGGTTGATGGCGTGACTGGCCGGATCGGAACCGAGAACCGGAGTGGGAGGCCGGGATGACGGAGCGGATATTCGTCGTGGGGCACGCCGCAGTAACCTGCCTGGGTCGCGATATGGATTCGACCTGGCGCGGCCTGATTGCGGGGCGGTCAGGGATCGGCCGGCACCCTGCGCTGGTCTCGGAGACATTCCTCCAGGATATCGGGGGAATGGTGACCGATCTCGGGCCTGGGACGGCCACGGAGGATCCGGCGATTTCGAAGCTCTCGGCGCGGTTCCTTCATCTGGCGATGGCGGTGGCCCGGTCGGCGTGGTCCGAGTCGGGGCTGGACCGTCGGGAGGCCGAACTGGACCCTCATCGGGCCGCGGTGGTGATGGGTTCGGCCTTCGGTGGACTCGACCTGCTGGAGGCCGAGCAGGCGCGCATGATCAAACGCCGGAGCCCGGCGATCAGCCCGTACCTGGTCCCGGCGATGATCATCAATCAGGCCGCCGGACAGATCGCCCAGCACCTTCGGCTCTATGGCCCTAGTGCCGCGCCGGCCAACGCCTGTGCATCGGGCGGCCACGCGGTGGCCCTGGGTGCGCTGTTCCTGCGTGCGGGCGAGGCTGATGTGGCCCTTTGCGGCGCGGGGGAGAGTGCATTCACGCCGCCGGTGGTCAACGGCTTCGCGACGATGAAGGCTCTGTTGGGACGCAAGCCCGGCGATCGTTCGGAGCAGGATCCGGCCCTGGCCAGCCGCCCCTTCAGCGCGGACCGTGCCGGCTTCGTCCTCGCCGAGGGAGCGGGGGCGCTGAGTCCTGGCCACGGAGACCGCCGTCGGACGACTGGGGCTCGAGCCCCAGGCCGAGCTCCTGGCCTGGTCAACCAATTCCGACGGTTACCACATGGCGATGCCCTGCCACGAGCGAATTGTGCGCTGTCTCGCCACGGTGTTACAGCGTGCCGGGCTGGACCCGCCGTCGATCGATTACTATAACGCCCACGGCACCAGCACGATCCTCAACGATCAAGTGGAGACCCGGGTTCTCAAGGAGGTCTTCGGGGACGCCGCTCGGCGGCTGCCCATCAGCTCCATCAAGGGGGCACTGGGACACAGCCTCGGCGCCGCCTCGGCCATCGAGGCGGCTGTCTCCGTCCGGGCGCTCCGCGACCAGGTCATTCCCCCGACCATTAACTATCTTCCCGATCCGGAGCTCGACCTGGATTATGTGCCCAACCAGGCGCAGCGCCGCCCGACTCGATCACGTCCTGACCGCATCGTTTGGATTCGGTGGCACCAACAACGCCCTGATCCTCAGGAGAATCCCAGCATGACACCGGCCATGACCAAGTCAGCCCTGCTCGCCCAGGTGGTCAACGTCATCCGGAAGGCCGCGAGGGTCCCGGCCGGCCTCCCGATCACCGGCGACTCGCGCCTGGTGGAAGACCTGGCGATCGATTCCCTCGACCTGGTCGGCCTGATCCTCCAGCTCCAGGATGATTTTGACGTTGCCATCGAGGAGGATGCTGTGCCAAACTTATGCCGGGTCGCCGACCTGGCGGCTTACTTGACGGAACGGCGCGAATCGGCTGGCTCTTGAGATTCGTCGCACCGGGGGGGAAGGAATCCCCTCGCGGACGACTTCGCAAGAGATCCTGCATGATGGGGTGGGGAGGGGTCGTCGATGGAACGACGCGGGCTCAACATCCGTAAGGGCTTTCTCAGGATGTGGTTGCCGATCATTCGCGGCCTGCCGCTGCCCGTGGCATCGCGGTTCGTCTCGGGGATCGGGCGGATGGAGTACCGTGTCTCGCACCGGCTGAGGTCGACGTTCCAGCAGGCGGTCAACCGCGGGCAATCCCTCCTCGGCTGCCGGTGGGACGTGCCGGAGGTGAGCCGGGAGCTGGCCGGGAATCACGTGCTGTGGCGGACGCGGGACCTGCTCCTCGACGGCGTCCCCGACCGCCGCGCGAACGCGATGTTCCGCGTGTCGGGGCGCGAGCACCTGGACGCGGCATACGGCCTGGGTCGCGGCGGAATCGTGCTGGCCAGCCACTTCGGAGCCCATCTGCTGCCGGCGCATTGGCTGTTCCGCGAGAACTTCCCCGTCCGGTTCTACATGGAGCGTCCCCGGCACATCTCGCGGTACATGGCCCGGCACTTCGAGACGGAGGGGCCGCTCGGTCAGGACAAATTGTTCATTTCCCGGCAGGGGGTCCCGGCCGACTCGGCCAGCTCGATCCTCCGAGCGGCCCGCGCACTCAAGGCCGGGTTGCTGCTCTATCTCGCCGGTGACGTCCGATGGACTGGTCAGCTCACTGAGGAAGCTCCGTTCCTGGGCAAGACCATGCGGTTCTCCACGACCTGGGTCGTCCTCGCCGCGATGACCGAGGCGCCGGTCGTGATGGTCTTCTGCCGGATGGAGCCCGACGGCCGCTACCACATCGAGTTCCGACCCGCCTTCCACGTCCCCAAGGACGCTCCCGAGAAGGGCGAAACCGGCCAGTGGGTGCGCCACTTCCTCGAAATCCTCGAGGATCAGGTCCGGCAGTATCCGTCCAACA
The DNA here is from genome assembly GCA_963845755.1 of uncultured Planctomycetota bacterium. GTDB lineage: Bacteria > Planctomycetota > Planctomycetia > Isosphaerales > Isosphaeraceae > CAWJTV01. The sequence continues at coordinate 59,874 of CAWJTV010000021.1, read as the reverse complement.
GCAATGATTATTTTTTCTGGGACGGATCGAACAACCTCAACGAGGTGGCATGATCCGGGAGGGGCGCGGCTCTGCTCGCTCTGACGCAAGGTCTTGGTTTGCTATGTGAGCACCAATTGTCGCCTCCGAGATCGATATCATTGCTCGCAGATCACCTCACCCTACTGCAGAGGACTTCCCATCAGGAGACGTGCATGAGCCGGGATGGCTTGAAGGGATTGCGAAGACAATGGCCCTGGCTGGTCCTGGCCCTGACGATCATTCCGGCGGTCTGGCACGTCCTGGACTTCGACGAGGACATCGACCCGGAGTTTCCCAAGGTCGAGCGGCCGTGGTTCAGCATCGTGCCGCCCGCGGCGTACCGTCTTGCGGAGCCGGGAGATACGCTGGATCGGATCGAGCTCTACTTCGCCGCGGCGAGCGTGGTCCTGGCGGCCGGCGGCCTTGCGGTCATCCGGGACCGTGGATCCTGGCCAGCCGCATTGGCGATCGGCCTGGCCGGTCTGTGGTACAGCGCGACGCCAGGCCCGACGGTCAACGGCTGGCATGGCCTGGGCTGGCGGACGATCGCCGATCCCCGCGCGCCCTGGGCGTGCGCGGGGCCCTGCTGGCGGCCGCACTGGTGCTGACCGCCGTCATTGCGGGAACAGCCTGGCGATGCAGGGATCGACTGCGTGAGTGCTGGCACACCTCGCGTGCCCGGGGAACGGGCTGGCTCTGGGTTGCAGCCGTCTTGCTCGCAGTCGCCCGTCAATTTGAGATCCCGGGCATCGAGCCCCGCGGCTACTGGCCCCGCTGGGCGATGATCTGGGCGTCCTGGCCTTCGACCTGGGTCTCCTGATCGAGCTGTTACCACGACTGAAGTCGCGGCGGAGCCGGTGGGTTGTGGGCGTCCTCGCGCCGGCGGCATGGCTGATCCTGGTGGTGTTGGGGATCGACCTGACGTGGTATCACCGCCCGCTGGCCCGGCTCAAGGTCGTCGTACCAGATCGGATCTACCTCAGCGCCATGCCCACCCGTCGCGGTCTGGAGATCGCCCAGGAACGCCGGCACTTCCGCACGATCATCAACCTCTTTCCCGAAGAAACCGCCCAGCGTAGTCCGATCCTGGGCGACGAGCTGAAGTTCATTCGCGAGCACGGGATCCGATACCTTGCCAGCCCCTCCGATCCCTCGCCGGCGGCATCCAATGCCTTCCTCGACCAGACATTGGCGCTGGCGCAGGATCCATCGGCCTGGCCGATCCTCGTGCATTGTCACGGCTGCATGGATCGTTCACCAGCCTGGATGGGGATCTACCGCTTCGTCGTTGAGGGCCGGCCGCTGAATGAGATCATGCAGGAGATCGAACGGCACCGCGGATACCGGCCGAAAGCCTCGGTGATCTTACTATACAATCGCGTCCTGCCCCCGCCGCCGGGGAACGCTACTCGGCCGACCCGACGGCGATGCTCTTGCGCCGATGTGCCGCGGGCACTTACGATCCAACTCGGAGCCCGGACGACCTCGCGGCCGGCCATCCTGGTCACAAACCGGACAATGGCGATCCGCCACAGCGACGGTCTCGTTGACGGTCCGTTCCCGTCAGCTCCTATTTCGATCATCGGAGACGGTCCTCGGCGATGAGTTCGGCGGAGTCACTGAACTTCCGGCCCGAGGCTGACAGGCGTTACGGGATGGTGTCAACCGCTGTCCACGGATCGGGATCATCGTTCACGAGCGCCTGCGACAGGATGGAATTTCGGGGCGCGCTGGCAAAGCCGCGGGGCATATTGAAATCACCGCTTCCAAGACCATTTTTCTTCCACCGTCGAGAGGTCCAGAAGCTTGATCTGATCGTCCCAGCCGACGGCGGCCAGCCATTTCCCGTTCGGAGAAATGGCGACGCCGAAGACAAAATCATTGAAGCCGCCGACCGTGGACTTCACTTTCGGACTTTCGAAATCGACCAGATCCCAGATGCGAACGGTGCGATCCATGGCGCCACTTGCCAGGAACTTGCCGTCGGGCGAGAAATCCAGATCTGTGACGCTGCCGGGGGTGTGCCCCTCGAGTTTGCGGATCTCGTGGCTCGATGCGACGTCAAAGACCCGAATCGCCGCGTCACCGCAGCCGGTCAGCAGTGTTTTGTTATCATTTGAGAAGACGACGCCGTTGACGTCCGCGGGATGTTCGAATTCGTGCAGAACTTTGAAATTCTCGGTGTCCAGGAGGCGCGCGAAATGATCTTGCCCTGCGGTGGCGAGCATCTTGCCGTTGGGCGACAGGGCCATCCCCCAGATGCCTCCCCGATGAAGCATCTTCCAGGTGTAAACCTGATTTTTCGAGGGGACTTCCCACACCCGAACGGAACCGTCTCCAACGGCGGCAAAGAGACGTTTTCCGTCGGGAGAACACTGCAGCACCTCGACATTTCTGGGAAGTTTGATCTGATCGGTTTGGTTCCCCGTCTCGGCGTCGTAGAAGAAGATGCTTCCCCCGTAATCGCCCGACACGAATGATTTCCCATTCGGAGCCCATGCGACAGTCCGCACACCGCGCTCGGTCGTGATGACAAATTTCGGCTTGCCCGTTTCTGCCTCCCACAGACGGACTTCGCCCCCTTGGTTCGCGTCCCAACTGCCGTGCGCCGTGATCAGCCGTTTGCCATCGGGCGAGAATCGCGGAAACCAGATGAGTCGCACGGATTTTCCAGGATTCTGAATTTCCTGATCGTCGGCGGAAAGCGTCGCCGGAGAGAGGGACAGGGCCGCGACTGTGAGCGTGATCCAGAAACGAACAGGGAACATTTCGGTCATCATGAGATTTCCTTTCCTCGAGAACGGACTCGTCTTCGGCTTTCGCACCACGCTTGTTTCGCACCATGCTCGATTCTAAGGCAAGGTGCCTGTTATTTTAAGGCATGGCGTCTTAATCGTAATGACTTACGTCTAAGTGAGATGCGGTCTTGTTTCACGCCGCCTCGAATTCCCGGTTGAATTCGCTGTCAACGGATCGAGACGGAAAGCCATCCGGCTAGCCGTTTGCGGCGATTTATCGCTCGAGTTAGCGGGTCGATCCTTGTCACCATGCTGGCGAGTGACACTGAGGATCGAGCGCATTCGGAGCGCGAGCATCTGACTTCTACGCCGTGGGCCGCGCAATAATAGTAGTAACCTCGGTGTCTCGGTTCAGCACCAGCGGTAACGCCGGCAGACATGGTGTCCCCGGTAACTCCGAACCTGGACTTAAAATCATTTGGCGAGCAACAAAATCGGGAACGCGCGAGGCCGCTCGCGGCGTTTACTTGTGAGATTTGCGGAAACCCGACCGGAAGTGACGACTCATGGCGGTCAAGAACAGCGGCAACGCGCTCTTGCAACTGCAGACGCTCTTCAACGAGGGCGCGATCGGCGCGCGCTCCGACGGCCAGTTGCTCGAGCGGTTCGCCACCGGCCGCGGTGAGCCGAGAGAGTTGGCCTTTGCCGCGCTGGTCGAGCGCCACGGGCCGTTTGTCCTGCGCGTTTGTCGTTCCGTCCTGCGCGACGAGAACGCGGCCGAAGACGCATTTCAGGCAACGTTCTTGGCCCTGGCTCGCAAGGCCGCATCGCTCTGGACACAAGACTCACTGGCCCCGTGGCTGCATCAGGCCGCCTATCGGGCAGCGCTTCACGACCGATCGGCGGCAATCCGGCGCCGCTCGCACGAACAGGCGGCGGCCGCGCTCCGCCCAGGATCGGCGGCGCCGCCGCATCATGCCAACGATGACGACCTCGAGAAGCTCATCCATGAGGAGATCGACCGCCTGCCGGGTCGCTTCCGAGCTGCGGTGGTGCTCTGTGATCTCGAGGGCCGCACCCACGAGCAGGCCGCGCGTCATCTGGGATGCGCGGTCGGAACAGTCAAGAGCCGCCTCGCCCGGGGAAGGAAAAGGCTGCGCGGACGGCTCGTGCGTCGGGGCGTGGCACCCGCGGGGGCGTTGGCGGCCGCATCCGCCGGCGGCGCCGCTCGCGCGGTTGTGCCGACAGGCTTGACAGAGTCGACGGTCGCTTACGCGGCATCGCCGTGCGCCGTCCCTACATCGGTCGCTGTCATTACCGAAGGAGTCCTCATATCCATGTTCCTGCGCAAGGTCAGACTCGTGATGACGGCCGCAGCGGTCGTGGCAGCGCTCGCGGCCGGTGCTGTCGCTCTCGCCCAATCGGGAATCGGTAGACCGAAGGAGGGGACCGTCAAGCCCAAGCACGTCGTCTCACCGGGCTGGACCTACCACATTCTGGTCTCTCGCAACGGCGAGCCGCCGCGCAAGGTGGCGGTCGTCGAGATGACCGGCGACACACCGATACGCGTCGACGCACCAGGCGCGCTCATTCTCTTTCAGCCCAAGCGCGACGGCGAGCCCGATCGCCAGACTGCCGGGGAAAGGCGTCACGGCGACACTCGAGTCGAGGTCGCCGACGAGAAAACGGGCCGATCTCCGGCGGACGCTGCCGGGAGACGACCCATTGAGATTGTCGGTCCGGCAAGCCAGAAACAGAACGCTGCGAACCCCTCGGGTGCGAATCCCTCCCGATCTGGGAACGACCAGGAGCGCCTTAAGATCGTGCTCACCAGCCCGAAGGCAATGGACGTTGACATCACCGAGCCATATGTCGGCCAGATCCACTCTTGGCGCCACATCAACGTCCGTGCCTTGGTGAACGGGTATCTCAACCAGATCAACGTCAGGGAGGGCCAGGCGGTAAAGAAGGGCGATCTGATGTTCCAGATCGCACCAAATGTCAACCAGGCAAAGCTGGACGCCGAGCTGGCCGAGGTCCAGGTCGCGCAACTGGAGCTCAATAACGCCGAGAAGTTGTCCAAGCAAAAACCGCCGGTCGTCTCTCAGAATGAGGTGAAACTGTTTCAGGCCAAACTGGCAAAGGCCCAGGCCAAGGCGTACATGGCGAAGGCCGAATTGAACTGGACCTTCGTCAGAGCACCTTTCGACGGCATCCTCGGCCGCCGGCACGAGCAACTGGGTAGCCTCGTCAAGGAGGGCGACACCCTCACAACGTTGTCGGATAACAGCGTGATTTGGGTTTATTTCAGTGTACCCGAGAAACAATACCTCGAATACATGGCAAATCGGAAGCAGCATGAGGCGGAGGACAAAATCGAACTCGTGCTGGCGAACCAGACCAGGTTCCCGCAGCCCGGCCGCCTCGGTGCGATCGAGGCCGAATTCAAGAATGAGACCGGGAACATCGCGTTCAGGGCGGATTTTCCGAACCCGGCCAGCCTGCTGCGTCACGGTCAGACCGGCACCATCCTGATCCACCGAAAGTTGCATGACGCCATCGTCATCCCGATGCGGGCGACTTACGAAATGATGGACAAGCGGTACGTTTACGCCGTCGACAAAGATGACGTGGCGCATCGGCGCGGGATCGTCGTCCAGCACGAGACGGACGACATCTTCGTCATTCAGAAGGGAGTCGGTGTGACTCCGGGCGATAGGATCGTTCTCGAGGGGATCCGACAGGTTCGCGACGGCGAGAAGGTGGAATACGAGTTTCGTTCCCCCGGAAAAGTAATTGGAAAACTCAAGACCCACGCAGAATAGCATCCGCTTGCCGGGATCTCGGGACACGATACGTCGTTGTCATAGCAAGCGCTAATGAGCTTCGCCAGAGCGGCGGGCGGCCGGGCTGCCATCCGACACGCATGGTTACCGTACACCGTCAGGCGACTCATTGCCCCTGAGCGGCAAGAGGCCAGGTCCGGGCCTCCCGTGTACAGGCCCTTCATAGTCGCACGGGGTGGTGAGCCGTATGGGACTTACAGCGGCCTTTACCGATCGTCCAGCGCAGCTTCGATGTTATCGACCGAAATATCCGCCGGCACGTGCGGTGCCGCGACGCCAGCGGTTTCTTCCCTGATAGCTTAACCATTTGACGTCTGGTGGCTTGGCGTCGCTTGCTATAACCTTGTAAGAATAATCACGTGAACGCATATTATGACGCTTATAACAATTCGCGGTCAATCACTACCAGAGGGTGCCGACAGGTTTGCGAGAATTGAAGATCAAGGTGTCGGTTGATACTTATAGTCACGGCAAAGATATCACGATGGGATCCGTGCAACTGGTTAGGCGGGAGTAGTTTAACGCCCCTCATCTCGCGGGCTCGAGAATCATGGGCAGGCCGTAACAGGGCCGAAGCGAGAGCATCGGCCTGGGTTGGACACGGGCACCGGGGGCGGTCCGGAAGCGGAACGACTGGATCACCATGGCGATGACCAGGGTCATCTCCATCATCGCGAACTCCTGGCCAATGCACTGGTGCGGGCCGCCCAGGAACGGGAACCAGGCGAAGCGCGACCGGCCCGCGGCGCGTTCTGAGGTGAAACGATCGGGATCGAACGCCTCGGGATCTGTCCAGACCGCAGGATGGCGGTGGGTCACGTACGGGCTCAGGACGATCATCGACCGGGCCGGGATACGAAAGCCGCCGATCTCGTCCTCGGCCACCGCGTCGCGGGCTACCGCATACACCGGCGGATAGAGGCGCAACGACTCCTCGAGCACCCGGCGCGTATACAACAGCCTTGGCAGGTCCTCCGCCGTGGGCGTCCTGTCTCCGAGGGTCGCGGCCACCTCGGCTCGGAGCCGGCTCTCGGCCGCGGGGTATCGGCTGAGCAGGTAGACGGTCCAGGCCAGCGCGACGGCCGTCGTCTCGTGGCCGGCCCCGATGAACGTCAGGATCTGGTCGCGCAGCTCGACGTCGCTGAACGCTTCGCCCGTCTCCTCATCGCGGACCGCCAGGAGCATCGAGAGGAGATCGTCAACGACGCGGTCCGGCTCGCGGCGTCGTGAGGCAATGATGTCGAAGACCAGGGTATCCAGCGTCCGGAGAGCCCGGCGCGCCCGAAGGTTCCCCGGAGTGGGTACGCCCGGCGGCACGATCAGCAGGTGACTGAGCCGGCGCTCGAGATACTCCAGCGCGGTCGTCACGGCCCGACCGACCCGGTCGGCCTCGCCGGCAAGGTCGATACTCAGGAGCGTCCGACCTACGATCCGGAGCGTCAACCCCACGAACTCGGCCGCGACTTCGAGCGGCTCCCCGCTGCGGGCATGCTCCTGCCATCGTCCGAGCATCGCCCCTGCGCAATCGGTCATCAACCCCGCGAGGGCCGCGACTCGCTGGTGATGGAAAGCCGGCTGGGTCAGCCGGCGAGGCCGGCGCCAAGCCGTCCCCTCGGTCGTCACCAACCCGTCGCCGACGACCACTTTGGTGCGATGGTAATACCAGCTCCGGGGATAGTTCTTCGCGTGGTCCACCAGCACATGCTTGACATGGTCGGGGTGCGCGACCAGATGAAATACCAGTGGGCCCAACTGGTAACGGAACACGTCGCCATACCGTTGTCGCCCCTCGAGCAAGAACCCGAGCGGATCACGCCGCGACCGGGCCATCAACCCGAAGCCGGGTATCGGTAAAAGTTGACGCACCCCCGGAGCCGTCTTCCGCCCGGCAAGGATTCCGCTCGACATGGATCGCTCCCGCCCCGGGGCGGCCACCTCGCCCCAACCGATGGACCCGGCCCGGAACCTCTGAGATTATGTCCATCCTCCGACGTTTGTCAATGACCTGATGAACCGTTCGCTGGCCGGCTGGCCGTGATTGGGGATCGACCGGTTCGTCGTCCAGGATCGGCCACTGGATGAGATCATGCAGGAGATCAAGGGACGCAGAGGGTATTCGGATGAAAGCCGCGTCAAGCGTGCTGTCGCCGCGTACCGGGTCGCGGTCGCAGGCCGACCCGACGGCCAGGCTCTTGCGGCGATGTGCCGAGGTCACTTATGATTCGATAGGCAGGCCGGATGAGACCACGGCCGGCCCGATCCTCGCGAACCCGGGAGCCTTTGGGGGTGTCCGGCGAGGTGCCCTGGCGGTGAGGCGACCGGAGAATCGGCTGGCTCGTTGATGCTCTGGATTCCGTCCATCGACACTCGCGTGGCGTGTCGCATTCCGAACCGAGCTTGACACTCGTGTCCGCGTCGCTAAAGTTCTAGCGGACATGCAGTGCCTTGTTGATCCCCCGAATCGGCCACTCGCAACGATGACACCCCCGATTCCCCTCAGCTCGTCCGCCATCCGAACCAACCCCCCTTCGATCAGCCACTTGATGCAGACGGCCTTGGAGAATCCCGAGATCGTTTCGCTGGCCGCCGGTTTCGTGGATCAGCGGTCGTTGCCGGTCGAGATTGCGGGACAGGCCGCTGCCGAACTCTTCGGCGACCCGATCGCGGGACGACGCGCGCTCCAGTACGGAACGACGATCGGCGACCAGACCTTGCGCGCCCGGTTGGTCGAGAACCTGGAGCGAGAGGAAGGGCGGCCGAAGGGGTCCTATCAGGAGGTCGTATCCCGGACCGTCGTCACGACCGGCTCGGCCCAGTTGATCTACCTGGTCTGCGAGGCCCTGCTGGATCCGGGCGATATCGTGCTGGTGGAATCGCCGACGTACTTCGTATTCCTGGGGCCGGTCGAGACCCGCGGGGCCCGGGCGATCCGAGTGCCGATCGATGAGGAGGGGCTCCGCCTCGATGAGCTGGAAGCGACGCTAGAGCGGCTGGAGGCCCAGGGTGAGCTGGATCGAGTCAAGCTGATCTATACCATCCCCGAGCATGCTAATCCGACCGGGATCAGCCTCGCCGCCGACCGTCGGCGGCCGCTGGTCGAGCTGGCGCGGCGATGGTCGAAAACGCAGCGGATCTTCGTGCTGGAAGACGCCGCTTATCGGGGGTTATCATTCGGAGCCGGCGAACCGCCCAGCATCTGGAGCCACGATCGCGAGGCGGACACCGTCATCCTCGCCCGCACGTTCAGCAAGACCTTCAGTCCCGGAATGAAGGTGGGTTATGGTGTCTTACCGGAGGGCTTGATCGATCCGATCCTATACCTGAAAGGAAATCACGATTTCGGCTCGGCGAACATCAATCAGCGCCTGCTGGACCAGGTGCTGGCCGATGGCAGCTACGACCGTCATCTCGCCCGGCTGAATGGCCTGTATGGGCGGAAATGCGAGGTGTTCCTGTCGGCGTTGGAGGAGCAGGTCGGCGTGCTAGACTCCGAGGTCTCCTGGACCCGGCCCGAGGGAGGGTTGTTCGTCTGGATGACGGTCCCCGAGGGCCTGGATACCGGCTTCGAGGGGCCGCTGTTCCCGCGCTGCGTCCGCGAGGGGGTGCTTTACGTGCCCGGCGAATTCGCCTTCGCGGCCGAGCCGGCGCCACGGCCGAGGAATCACATCCGCCTCACGTTCGGAGTCCCCAGCGAAGCCGAGCTGGTCGAGGGCTCACGCCGCCTTGCCGCGGCGCTCAGTTCGTGCCTGGTCCCGGTCGCCTGAGAGCATGGGAAAGAATCGGACGGGCGATTCCGGATCCAAGATTCCAGATTCAATAGGTGTAACTCTTATGCCGAGCGTTACGACATCCGTTTTTTATCCTGAACTTGCGATATTGAATCGGGCCTTTCACACCCCCTGAGGTCAGCCCCATGGACGAGGGGCCGAGATCCACGCCAGGCCAAGTCGATTGGGTCGGAACGGTGGACCGGGGGCAAGGACGCTGACACGGGGGCCGTCGCTTTGAAAATCCTCCAGCGATACGTGATGATCGAGGTCGCCCGCGCCTTTTCACTGGCGCTGCTGACCATGACCGCGATCTTCGTCCTGTTCATGGTGGCGGCCCAGGCCCGGGACATCGGCCTTTCGCCACAGGACATCGTTGAGCTAGTCCCGTACGTCATCCCCAGCACGCTCCCTTACACCATCCCCGTGTCGCTGCTCTTCGCCGTGACGGTCGTCTATGGCCGCCTGGCCGGCGATAACGAGATCATCGCCGTCAAGACCGCCGGTTTGAGCGTGATGAAGGTCCTCTGGCCGACGTTTTTCCTGGCCATCGCCATGAGCCTGACCCTCCTCCATCTGAGCGGGAACTGGATCCCTCACTGTACGCAACTCGCCAAGCTGGTCCTGTTCAGGGACCTCGAAGACACCTTCTACAAGCTGCTCAAGCGGGATCGCGAGTTCAACAGCCGGGCCTGGCCCTTCATGATCAAGGTGCGCGACGTGAAGGGCCAGAAGATGATCGACCCGACCTTCAAGCACAAAGTCAAGGGGGGAGACGACTACGACCTGGTGATCCGGGCCAAGGAGGCCGAGCTCCACTTCGACCTGGACGCGAAGGTCGTCCGCATCTATTTCGATGAGGCCGAGGTCCAGCTTTCCCGGCATGACGCGGATGTCGTCCTGATCGATAACCGGATCCTCGTGATCCCCATCCCCCCGGATAGCCAGCTCCGCGTGGAGAAGAAGATCCAGGAGTTCACCAACCAGGACCTCATGAACGAGCTCCGTACCACGCGGCGTCTGCTGGTGACCGAGCGGAGACAACAGGCCATCAAGGCCGGATTCGCCTTCGCCACGGGTCGCACCGATCAGATCAACTGGTGGGACGTCAAGGACGCGTTCGTCAATCACGGCTACAACCGCCGGCTCTGCCGTGAATATGAGACCGAATGGTGGCTCCGTATCTCGATGGCCTGCGGTAGCCTGATGTTCGTGATCCTCGGCGCCCCGGTCGGCATCCTCTTCGCCCGCCGCGACTTTTTGAGCGCATTTATGACCTGCTTCTTGCCGATCATCACCTTGTACTATCCGCTCATGCTGGTCGGGGTGAACTTGAGCAAGGAAGATCTGATGCCGCCCTACGTCTCGCTCTGGATCGGCAATTTCATCCTGGCCGTCCTGGCGGGTCTCACCTTGCCGTCGGTCATCCGGCATTAAGCACGCCGGCGTGCGGCGCGGCCGGGTCGCATTGAATCACGTCGCGGGAAGAGAGTGGGAGGACGATCGTGCCAAGCGTCGGCGTTCCGTTGATTCTCGCGGCCGCGATCCTGACCGCGGTCCTGGCCTGGAGACTGATCGCGCTGCTGAGCATCCTCGACCGCCAGCGCTACTGGGCGTTCCTGAAGGCTTACGTGATCTGCTATGTCTCGCTCGTCGGCCTGTATGTCGTCATCGACGCCTTTTCGAATCTGGACGAGTTCACCAAGCGCGCCGACACGACCATCGAGCTCTTCCAGATCATGAGCCGTTACTACCTGATCCACCAGAGCCAGTTCTTTGACCAGCTCTGCGGCGTGATCGGCATGATGGCGGCGATCTTCACGGTCACCTGGATGCAGCGGAACAACGAGCAGCTCGCCATGCTCGCCGCCGGCGTCAGTACGCATCGCGCGATCCTCCCGGTCCTGGTTTCCTCCGTGATCGTGAGTGCACTCGCGATGGTCAACCAGGAGGCGGTCATCCCTCATTTCGGGGAGGAGCTGGCCCGGCGCCACGACGATGACGGCGAACAGAGAGTCAACGTCTCCAGCCGCTACGATTCGAGCAAGACGATGATCCAGGGCAAGCAGGCGGATCGGGCCACCAAGACAATCACGTCGTTCTATGCGACGACCGACGTCAAGATCTTCGGCCAGATCCTGTCGCTCGATGGGCAACAGGCCACCTACATCCCACCCGACCATCCCACCGCCCCCCTCAACGGGGGCTGGCTGGTGCGCGACGCGACGATCAACCCTCCCATCGAAGACAAGACGCTCCTCGACAACCGCGGGATCCTCTCGTGCGTCACGGACACCACCGGTTTCCCTCCGCCGTTGCCCGTGACCATCAAGGCGGACAAGATGGACCCCACGCAACCACGCACTTCGGAGGTTGCCGCACCTGGGAGCCTCACGCCGCATTCCGAGATCGCCTACCTGGCCTCGCTCCCCCCCCTGCCCTTATCCCTGAAGTTCGACATCTGGCGCACCCAGATCCTGCTGGATCGACGGATGGACGTCGACCGGGGTACCTATTTCCTGCGGTCGAGCCTGACCTTTCAGGCCATGACGCGCAAGCCGAAGGACTGGTACCAGTTTGCTACGACCCGAGACCTCCTGGAGAGCTTGACCGATCCCTCGACCGAGGGCTCCGAGGGGACCGACGTGGCGATCTTCGTTCATCTCCGGCTCCTCCGGCCATTCCTGGGTCTGGTCTTGTTGTTCATGAGCCTGCCGCTGGTCCTCGGAGGCTACGGTCGCAACATGTTCATCAACCTGGGCTTCGCCCTGGGGAACTCGGCCATCTTTTACGGATCCTTGATCTTCACCCAGTATCTCGGTACGTTCGCCATGGTTCCTCCGGCGATGACGGCCTGGGGGCCACTGATGGGCTTCGGAGTCATCGCAACCTTGCGCTGGGGACAGATTCGAACGTAGTTGCGAGCGCGAGGAAGACCGGTTTACGTACTCGCAACTCGCACTACATTCAACCGCGAGACATGTTCCAGACCAGCCAGAGGCCGAGGACGGCGGCGAGGATGAAGCCCGTGTATGCCAGCGGGGCCGGCCCGTCGCGGAGGACCAGAGCCGAGGCGACGGACAGGCCGGCGATGATGATGCCGACCGCCAGGGTATTGCTGGCCCGCGTGAGCTGACGCACCAGCCGTCCGAAGCCATGAAGGTCGAAATGGACCCTCATCTCGCCGCGCTTGATCGAATCCAGGGACTGGCTGAGCAAGTCGGGCAAGAGGGTGGCGATGCGGCGCAGATCTTCAGTGGTGCGAATCGTCTGGCTGAGGATCCGATAGGGATGGAATCGTCGCGCGGCCAGTGTGCGCAGGAACGGCTCGAGCTCGCGCGCGATGTCGAACTGAGGATCGAGATGGCGTCCGACGCCCTCGATGGTGACCAGCGATCGGACCAGCAGGACCAACTCCGGCGGGATGTGCAGGTGGTGGGCGCGGACGAACCCGATTAGTTCGCGGAGCAGCGGGCCCAGCGCGATCGTCTTGAGGTTCAGCTCGGAATAGGAGGCGACCAGCTCGCCGAGGTCGCGGTGAAATCCTCGGGGGTCCAGCGGCTCGCCGCGGACATCGAGCCCATCGAGCGCCCGAAGGACGCGATCGGTGTCCTGGGCGAGCAAGCCGATCAGGAGATCGGCGATCCGTTCCCGGGTCACTCCGTCGAGCCGCCCGAACATGCCGTAGTCGAGCGGGGCGATGACCCCGCCCGACAGCACGCGGAGATTCCCCGGGTGGGGATCGGCGTGGAAGAAACCCAGCTCGAAGATCTGCTTGAGCAGGATCCGCGCGCCGGTCACGGCGATGTCGGCGGGGTTTGCTCCGAGGGAGCGGATCCCCTCCAGATCGTTGATCGCAACGCCGGCGATGAATTCCATGGCGATCACGCGCGACGTCGAGAATTCCTCGAAGACCAACGGGATGTGGGCCGTCGGATCGCTGGCGAACTGGATGCGACAGCGCTGCATGGTCCGGCGTTCGGCCGAGAAATCAAGCTCGCGCTTCAAGGTGCGTTCGAACTCGCGCGCCAGGCCGGCGGGACGATAGGCTGCCAGCATCGGCAACCGGCGTTCCAGCAGGTGCGCCAGGTTCTTGATGATATCCAGGTCGGCCTGCACGACCTTGACGATCTCCGGCCGCCGGACCTTCAGAGCAATGGTCCGGCCGTCCCGGAGGACCGCCCGATGGACCTGGGAGATCGACGCGGAGGCGACCGGGATCGGGTCGATCGACGCGAAGAGCTCCGAGGTCGGACGACCATACTCCTCTCTCAGGATCTTCTCGACCTGGTCGAACGGGAACGGGCGGACGTCGTCGCGCAGACCCTGCCAGCTCGTTGACATACGACTCCGGAAGCAAGTCCGGCCGTGTGCTCAGCAGTTGGCCAAGCTTCACGAACGTCGGCCCCAGATCCTCGCAGACCAGTCGCAGTCGCCGCGCACGGTCCTGGGGCGGGACGCCTTCCCCCAGCGCCACCCGCTCGATCGGCCGCACCAGACCCTCCAGGTGCAGCGCAGCGACCACGTCCTGATAGCCGTACCGCATCAAGGTGGTCAATATCTGCCGGTAGCGCGGCAGGTCGCGGAGATGACCGACCGTTTCTCGAATCACGCGGCACGCCCTTCTCCTGCGACGGAAGCCCTCATGCGACCTTGCCGCAACCCAAGCGGAATTCAAGTTCCGAGCTTCAAGATTCCAGAACCCGGGAGCGCTTCCATCTTGAAGGTTGAATCTTGAATGTCGAATCGAGGATTCCCGGATGCGCTGTGCACGAATTCCTCCCTGAGACGATTCTACACCGGCCAACACGCCCGATCATCCCGGAACCCGGTCGGCGACCCGATCTCGATCGGCCACGACCGGTCCGGGGACGACTTTCTCGGTCTTCGTCTTGCGGCCGTGAGGGGATTTGGTTAAACTATCATTTATGATTCAAACGGAGAAAGTCGATCGATGGGGGAAACCTTCATGCTGATGCAAGAGGTTCCAGGCGTCCGTACGATCCAGAACAGCCGAGGATTTCTCCGAGTCGCGATTGGAAGCCATCGGATTCATTTTCCACGGAACTCTCGCAGAGTCCAACGGCAAACGCAACGCCTCCCGCTCCCCGGCCAAACTTGCTCCACTTCGCCCGCTGCTCGAAATTGGAGAAGGTCGGCGAGACGGAGACCAAAATCTGGTTCCGCTCCATTCGCGTGGCAGTCAAGTACCTGGAGGACATGGTCGGCAGGCGCCACTGGAAGTGGTGCAAGATCTGCGAACGCGAGATCACACAGCGAATCCTGGACGAGGTCTAGGACATCGCGTCCGGCGGGAAAGCCTGGCTAGAGAAGCGGTTGAGGACCGAGAGCGAATCCGTCACGTCAAAGGCGCGGAGCCGAGGACGAGACGGTCGAATTCCGGATTGCCGCGGAGTTGATCGAAGTCGGACTCCTCGGCGATGAGGGAACGCAGGTCCGGATCCAGGTCGAGCGCGGTGGCGAGCGCGTTGAGTGCCTTGGCGCTGTTGCCTGCCAGACTCCAGTAGCAAGCCAGGTTGTAGTGCAGAAGGGGCTCGTCGGCATGGGCCCGGAGCGCGCGCTGGAGCGAGTCGATGGCCTGCGCGAGCCGATTAGTGCGCTTGTAGCACCAGCCCAGTGCTAGTGCGACCGCGCGTGTCGCTGGGTTTCAAGGCCGCGGCGATTTCCAGCGGCTTGAGGGCCTCGCGATAACGGTCCAGGCAGCGAAGGGCTTCCCCTTTGAGCAAGCTGGCCTCGAACTGCATGGTCGCCCAATCCGACCGGCTGTCGAGGATCTCCACGGCGCGTGCGGGAAGGTCGAGCATCAAGTAGCCCTCGGCCTCGTCGAGCAGCCTCCGGATCCGGTCGCGACTGATCCGACTCATCGGCGAGCGGTCTCCCAGAAGTCCGGAGCCATGAGCCGCGCAAGCCGGTGGGATGCAACCGATTCACCGGACTCCCAGGGTGATTGGGATATGACGGCTCGGCGACCGCCGGACCTCCCGTAGGACGCATGTGTTCTCGGAAGTTGCTTGTAGTTTACCCCAAGATCCCGCCCCCGAAAAGGTACGACCTGAATGCGCAGCGGCCAGGGATGCTCCAGGGCAACAATCGCCTCCCGGAAAAAACGGGAAAGCGCGGAATCGAAGATTCCGAGTACAATGAACGTAATGCCCAGAGATCCTGAGATTTACGTCCACTGTCCCGGGAATCCGTGATTCGGGAACTGAGGCGTTCACGGCTTCTAAGACAGCGGCTTGGCCGGAGCCCTCGCTAAGACTTCGGGGTCAGAGCACGTGGTTGGCGCCGCGATCACCGCCGTCGCGAGCGAACGACATGAACTGCTCGAGAATCGCGCCTTCCTTTCGAGTCAATTCGTGTTCGGTGGCGATCAGGTCGGGGATCTGGATTCCGGCCCCGGATCGCTTCGCCAGGGCCAGGGCTCGGGCCTCGATCCCATCGCGGTTCTGGAGTCCATCGAGCCATCGCTTGGGGATCGCCTCGGCTCCGTAATCGGCGCCGGCCATGGCGCCGAGGATGGCCCCTGCGGTATCGGCGTCGCCGCCGAGGTTCACGACATCCGTGACGGCTTCCTCGAAGCTG
Source organism: uncultured Planctomycetota bacterium (assembly GCA_963845755.1). Classification (GTDB taxonomy): domain Bacteria; phylum Planctomycetota; class Planctomycetia; order Isosphaerales; family Isosphaeraceae; genus CAWJTV01. Next base: position 43,899 of record CAWJTV010000021.1, on the reverse strand, counting down.
TCGGTGGTCAAGAGGAGATAGAAGCAGGTCGGGATGCAGGCGGGTGGAAACCCTTGGGTAGGGCGTTTGCACGACGGTTCCGCACCGTGACGATTGGCCTCATCGACGAGCGCCGCCAGGACCCGTTCTCGGGGCGAATCGAGCAGGGATTCGGCATGGGCGAGGGTCCGCGATAGACTTCCTCCATGCTTGCCGAGCTTGATCACCAGGTTGCCGTGATCCGTCGCAATGCGTTTCTCGTCCTTGACCAGATCGGATGCCACCCACAGCAGCAAGCTGGGTTCGCGTGGCTCCGCGGCGACCAGGCGGCGGACCGCGTGGGCGACGGCCAAGGCGCCGCTCAAACTCCGGATATCGCGGTGGGTCATCAGGCTGGCGGCCATCACCGAGCGGAACAGCGCGTCCAGCTCATCACCGAAGAACAGGGGCACCGGCGCAATGCGCATCGCCGCTCCGATGCCGGCGGTCGTCTGCCCGGCCAGATGCGCCGGCACTCCCCGCTCCAGCGCGGCGAGGACCTGGCGGAAGCTCCGGCCCACGCCCCGGTGGGCGCCGACGAACGAACCTTTGGGAGTCGCCAGCGCCAGGTAGATATCGGCCAGCCGCTCCGGGTCCACGCGTTGATGGTCGATCAGCACGTCGCACAACGCGAGGGCCTGCTGTGTATCATCGGAATACAGCCCCCTCAACCGCCATCGGTACGGCTTCCGTTTCCATGCTTGGACTCCATCGACGTAGTTTCTCACGCGACCGTAGTGCGATTGGATTTGCTGGGAACTCAGCCCCTCCAGAGGGGCGCCCAAGGCGTCCCCCACGGCTAAGCCCAGCAAGCACCCTCGAACACGATCAACTCGAGACAGATGAGGCATCGTGGCAGTGCTCCTCGGATGCCAAACCGCACACCCGAATCGGGGGGCGATTTCGACTCGGCCAAACGAACCGAAAGATAACCGCCTGCCCCGGTGACGCCAATCGAAATCTCTCTTTCGGCCCGACATTCCACCATTCACGACGCTGGTATGGCACTACCGGCGCGTGATCCAGCCATCACTTAGGATCGCTGCCAACCCCGCACGATTTTTTTTGAAACTTTCACCGATTTTTCTCCCGTGGAGTCCTCGCAGACGGCTCAAACCGATCTCCTTATGTGTCTTTGATATCCATCTGAACAGATCCGATACCTCCTGGCGACTGGAACGCGAGGCGCCGTCCATCTCTCGGCGACAGGTAGATTCCGGGCGACGCGGCGTCCGCTCCGAGGCCAACGGACGTTTTATCGACGCGCCGAGTCGCGGCGTCCCAATTTCGGCGGAGCGAATCGACTCGGTGCCATGACAGACTTCGTCCAACCGGGGGGACCGCTACGAAGCGACGACTCGAGACACCTTTTTGGTGAACCATCTTCCGTGATTCTCCCGGTAGGCGCGATCAGTCCGGCTCAACGCTTGGAGAGCGACGACGTCAGCTCGAACAGGGATTGGGTCCGCACGATGGCGCACTCATCGGGAAAGGTGTGGAACGACTGGATCGCAAGCCCGCCGGCTCGGACATCGATGTGGATATGGGTGATCGGCGGCGGGGCGAAGCGATTGGCCGAACGGTAGCGGTGGAAGAGCGAGTCCTGGGACGCGTCTAGGGTCATCTCCTCGCAAAGGTGGCGGAAGATCTCGAGGTCCACCCGCTCGACCTCGACGCAACTCTGATAGTCGATCAGGCCTCCGGGACGCAAGTGGGTGGATCGTTCGTGGCGAGGATGACAGTGGAAGAGCAGGCCGGCCTCGGGCAAGACCGTCTCGGGACCGGACAGGATCTCTGTGAGTCCGATGGTACCAGAGCGAAACAGGACGACATGTCCCCCCTCGGTGATCCGGAGGTCCGCCCCCCAGCCCTGTCGCTCGACTCGGCGAAACGCCCGCGTGGCGAACCACTCGGGATGCAGGGAGCGATGAAAGACCTGAAACGATAGGTCGGCGACCCGCGATCGCCCGGAACTCACGCCCATATTCAGGCAAGTCCTTTCCCGCTGGTGCCGATTTACCGCCAATCCCCCAAGGCTCCGGACGAACGACGACCGTATCGTACCTATCGAATTCATTATACGTCGCGAACCGCCCGGGCGTAAGTCGATCCGATGGCCGCGTCGGCGATCGCTCGTAACCCAGCCCGTGGTATGGGGCAATGGATCGCGTCACCCGCCCCGCCCCGCCCCGTTGACGCGCTTTCATTCCCGCGCGGGCGCCCCCTCGGGACGCGTGCCGATCAGACCGCCTTGACCGCAAGGCGTCGGCCCCGTAGACTCCCGGCGGCGATGACTCGTCGCCTGCCCATCCGCGGTGGGGCTTTCCGATGCGCCGATCCCGTCTTTCATCATTTCGCCTCGACCCGTTCGCGATGCGCCCGGGAACATCGGTTTACCAGGGAAGGTACCATGGACCTGAACGTTCGCTCGTATCCCGCCCTCCCCACTCGCGCCTGGAGAGCCTGGCGGACTCGCGGCGCCCAGTATGCCTGGCACAAGCTACTCCGACGGAGCCTCGGCCGCTGGCCTGCCTGGAAACGACGCTGGTTATACGCCGACCCCCGCCGTTATTGGACACTCCGTGGCGGGGATGATTATTTTCGGGAACAAGAGGGCCAGCCGGCACGGAGCCGGCGTGCCGAGTGGATCGCCGAGCGGCTGGTTGGCTATCAACCGCGCTCCGTCCTGGAAGTCGGCTGCGGGTACGGCAAGCTCTTGCGCGAGATCCGCGATCGGCTCGACATCCCCTTGACGGGTATTGACTTCAGTCCCACGCAGTTGCAGCTCGCTCGCGATTACCTGGGCGGCGACGACTCCATCGCGCTGCTCCTGGGCTGCGGCGAATGCCTGCCATTCCCCGACGATTCCTTCGACTTGGTCGTCACCTCGGCGGTCATCCTGCATAATCCGCCGCCGGCCGCTGAACGGATCCGCAAGGAGATCCTCCGCGTCGCCCGGCGGTTCGCAGCCCATAACGAGGAGACGAGCCGCAGCTATAACCGTTACGGCTATGATATTTCCGCCTGGTATCGCGCAAGGAATCCCCCTGGGCGAATCCGGACCGATCCCCGTGGACCCTGATCCCCGGTCTTCGCAGTTCTGCGTCGCTGTGCTCGGGTAGTGGCGAGCGTGGCCACTATCGACTCTCCAATCTCCACTCCCCACTCTCCACGGCATGATCGACCTGCTCTTTGCGATCTTCCTGGCGTTGATCTCCCTGGGAACCGGCAAACGGATCCTCGACCGAGCCGGTCAGGCGCCGGAGCATCCGCTGGAGGCGATCGCCCTGGCGCTGCCGCTCGGCATGGGCCTGATGGCCCTGGGGACGCTCGTGCTGGGTGAACTGGGCTGGTTGAACGGACTGGGATTGTCGGTCTTGCTAGCAGTGTGGATGGAGATGGGCGTCGGCCCGGCAGTCCGGCTCCTCCGGGAGCTATGGGGGTGGATTTGCGATCGTGCCGAGGAACGCGACCGATCGACCGCGAGCCGTGTACTGGCGTCCTGCCTGGGAACGGTCCTTCTCGGGACGGCCCTCGTCGCGGCCGGCCCGGTGACCGACGGCGATGCGCTATGCTATCACCTCCAGGTGCCAAAGGAATTCCTCATGCATCGGGCCGTCGGGTTCGACCCCGACCTGCATGAGACGGTCTATCCTCTGGTGACGGAGCTGACCTACCTGCCGGCGCTCGAGTTTCGAGGGCCGGTCGCATGCCGATGGATCCAGTGGCGCTCGGACTCGCGTGGTTCGCCAATCTGACGGCGCTGGCGCGGCCGAGCCTGGGTCGCCGAGCCTGGTGGGCCGGCGCGATCGTTTTGCTAGCCCCGGCGGTCTCCAATGGGATGTCGGCCCCGCTCAACGACGTGGCGCTGGCTGCATTCGGGACGGCCGCGGTCTTCGCCTGGGTTCGGCTGTTGGACCGGCCGAGCATTGCGGCGGCGGCCGTCGCGGGGGTCTTCGCCGGGCTGGCGGCCGGCGTGAAGTACCCGGCGCTCATCCTCTTTGTCCTGCTGGTCGCGGCGACGGCGTTTCAGCGCCTGCGAGAGCGTCCGAAAGGGGACATGCACCCGCGCCGGTCGTGGCTGGCGTTGACGGCGATCTATGCCGCGGTCGCGATTGCGGTGGGAGGCTGCTGGTACTTGCGGGCGTATCTTCACACCGGCAACCCCGTCTATCCATTCTTCCGGCAGGTCTTCGGTGGGGCGGGACTGGATGAAGTGCTCGACCCGATCAAGCGGCCTCTGGCCGTCACTCCGTGGAAGCTGCTCCTGGCCCTGGGCCCGCTCACCCTCCAGCCCGACCGCTTCGACAGCTTCTCGCACCAGTTCGGACCGATCTTCCTGCTCTTCCTCCCGGTGGCCCTGATGGAGCGATTGCCGCGTCGCGTGCTCGGCCTGGCGGCGCTGGCATATCTCTTCCTGATGCTCTGCCTGACGCAGAGACAGAGCATGCGGTTCGTCCTGATCGCGCTGGGACCATTGGCCATCGCTGTAGCACAAGGCGCCAGCGCCTGGTGCGATCGAAGGACGGTGCCGGCGCGGTTGTTGATGGGAGTCCTGCTGGCAGCACTGGGACTCGAGGCGGGCCTGGCCCTGGCGCGGAGCCGCCACATGCTGGGCCTGGTGGCGGGGCGCGAATCAGCCGAGTCGTTGCTGGCGCGTCGCGAGCCGACCTACGTCGTGGGGCGATGGGCCGGGCGAAACCTGCCCGCGACGGCTCACCTGATCGGACAGGACCATCGGGGCTTTTATATCCCGCGTCCTTACACGATGGAGCTGGCCCACCGCCGCAGGACCGGCTTGGGCCGCCATGGCGAGTCGTCCGCGGAGATCGTCGCTCGGCTCCGGGAATCCGGGTTCACCCACCTGATGCTCTGCCCGCCGGTCCCCGAGACGGCGATCGAGTTCGACCCGACCCTTGGCTGTCTGCTGGCCCCCTGGCTGGCCGGCCGGGTTCCGGTCTATCGCGAAGACTTGACCGACGGCGACGGCGTCCTCCGCCGCTATGCGATCTATGACCTTTCGAATAATCGCCTGGCATCCCATCCCGCGCAAGGTCCCACACGATGACGATCACGATGAACGAGAGGCTCAGTCGGCCGACGCTCGCCGAGCTGAGGGGATGCGTCCAGAAAGGCCGGCACCATGAGATCGGCAACTGGCTAGCGCGCCGGGTCGCCCGGCCGAGCGCCGTCTATGGCTGCTGGCTGGCCATCCGGCTGGGACTCTCCGCGCACCAGGTGACCGCGGCGGCCTGGCTGTCATCGCTCGCGGCGGCCCTGGCCATCGGCACGGGCGAACAGTGGATGTTCGTCGTGGGCGTTGCGCTAGCGCACCTGGCGTTCTGGCTCGACCATGTCGACGGCCAGGTCGCCCGCTGGCGCGGGACGGCGAGTCTGGATGGCGTCTACCTCGATTACCTCATGCATCACGCTGCGAACCTGGCGATGGGCTTCGCGCTGGGTTATGGCCTGTCGGCGCGATCGGGAGACCCTCGCTGGTCGATCGCCGGCTTCGCGATCGGCATCGGCTGGTCGCTCTTGAGCCTCCACAACGACTGCCGCTACAAGGCGTTCTTCCAGCGGCTCAAGGCCGCGACGGGAAGCTACCGCATCGATGGTGGTGCCGGCGGCCGGCCTCAGCCGCCCGCCGCCTGGCCGCACCGGGGCCTCGCCGCAATCACGTGGCCGGCCTACAAGGCGTGCGAACCTCACGTCGTGTTGCTTGGGTTGACCGTCATGGCGGCGCTGGCGATCGGGTCTCCCTCGATCTGGCTGACCCTCTGGCAGAACGGCGTCGCCGCATTCGGGATTGCCGCGCCGTTGCTCGCCATGGCGCGAATCGCACCGCGCGGTTCATCGTCGGTCCGTCGAAGACGAATTCGTGAGATGGTTTCGACCGTTCGGCGCGGCGGAAGGCCACGAGTTGCTCTTGCCACCTGATGTGGCAACCCCTGGACATCGCGCCAACAGCGTTGTATCAACGAACGGTGACAGTCCCGAATTCTCCCGGCCCCGGGCGTGACCTGCCGCTTGAACCTGGATCGGACGAGTTTGAATGCCCGTCGAGGAAACCGATACACACGATCTCCCCAAATGCAACATCGGCATCGGCGTCGTTGGCGCGGGGTTCATCGTCCGCGATTGCCACCTGGTGGCCTACGCGGATGCCGGGTTCCGCGTCGCCGGGATCACCTCGCGGACCATCGAGGCCGCGCGCGAAGTCGCCGCTCTGCGGCAAATCTCGAAGGTCTACCCATCGCTAGAGGAAATGCTCGACGACCCGGCGATCGAAGTCGTGGACGTCGCGGTGCCGCCCAACGCTCAACCGGCCGTCATCCGGCGGATTCTCGCTCATCCTCGCCGCATGCGGGGCATCCTGGCCCAGAAGCCGCTGGCAATGTCGTATGCCGAGGCCGCGACGATCGTCAACACGTGCGAACTCGCCGGCGTGGTCCTCCAGGTCAACCAGAACATGCGGTATGATCCCTCGGTGAGGGCCTTGAAGACGCTGCTCGACCGCGGTGAACTGGGCCGACCGGTGCTGGCGACGATCGAGCTGCGCGCGATCCCCCACTGGATGCCCTGGGCGCGAGAGGGGCGGTCCCTCTCCACGTTCGTCATGAGCATCCACCACCTGGACACATTCCGATACTGGCTCGGCGATCCGCTCCGGGTGCTGGCGAGCACGCGTCCCGATCCGAGAACCCCGTTTCCCCACGAAGACGGAATCAATTTATATATCCTCGAGTATGAGAACGGCGCGCGTGCGTCGGGCTGGGACGACGTCTGGTCGGGGCCGGCGCGAGGGAGCGGGGTCGAACGCGACCGTGAGATGGCGTTTCGAAGGGACCGAGGGAATGGCTCTCGGCGAGATCGGCTGGCCCTCGTGGCCGGATCGGGTGCCGAGCACGATCGACTATACGACGATCCGCAACCAGGGTGCCTGGCACCGACCGCGATCGTCGGCGAACTGGTTCCCGGACGCATTTGCCGGTACGATGGGAGGTCTGCTGAAGGCCCTGGAAACGGGCAAGGCGCCGGACATCTCCGGTCGGGACAATCTCAAGACGATCGCGCTCTGCGAGGCCGTCCGGTCCGCGGCGCGCGGAGACGGCGTCGCGCGGCCGGACGAATTCACAGGGTAGGCTCACCTTGATGTTACTTGCCGTCCCAGGATTGACGCAGGTCGCGCACGGGGCGCTGCCATGGCCCGCAGATGCAACATGGCCGTTCGTCGCCGGGGCCGTGGCGCTGGGGATGACAATTGGTGCACTCGCCCTGGTCCGGCTCCGCTCCTGGCGGGCACGACGCGTCAACCGCTTCTCCCTGCTTCGTGCCCAGGCATCGCAGCGGCGCCGGGCCGAGCGCCTTGCGCCAGACCGAGGTCTTCTATCACTCGCTCGTCGAGACGATCCCCCAGATGATCCTCTGCAAGGACCTCGACGGCCGATTCACGTTCGCCAACCAGAAGTTCTGCGCGGAGCTCGGGACGACGCTGGAACAGATCAAGGGAAAGACCGACCTCGATTTCTTCCCACCCGAGCTCGCCGAAAAATACCGCGCCGACGATCAACGGGTCATCGCGAGTGGCAAGGTCCTCGACGTCGTCGAGCAGCACGTCACGCCCAAGGGGGAGAAACTCTACGTCCAGACGATGAAAACGCCGCTGTTCGGCCCCGACGGCGTGGCCATCGGTATTCAGGGCATCTTCTGGGACGTAACCGAGCGCATGCAGCGCCGAAGAAAAGCTCAAGGAGCAGAACGTCACGCTCCAGGAGCTGGCGGAATCGGAACACCAGGCCCACGACGCCCTCAAGGCGGCGCAGAGCCGGATGGTGGAAACCGAGAAACTTGCCAGCCTCGGCCAGCTCGTGGCCGGCGTGGCGCACGAGATCAACAATCCACTTGCATTCGTCAGCAACAATGTGGCCGTGCTGGAACGCGACCTGCTCGACCTCGTCGCCCTCGTCGGCCTCTACCGTCGTCTTGCGAATGCGCGCGACGGAGAGCGGGCTCCCCTGGAAGAACAGGTCGCCCATCTTTCCGAGCAGCTCGACCTGGATTACTGCCTGGAGAACCTGCCGAGGATCTTCGAGCGCAGCCGCGAGGGCCTGCGACGGATCGAGCGGATCGTCAAGGATCTCCGGCTGTTCGCCCGTGTTGACGAGGGGGAATGGAACGAGGTCGACCTGAATCCCGGCATCGAATCCTCGGTGAACATGGTCCAAGGCTACGCCCGTAAGCACGGGGTCAAGGTCGTTATGGAGCTGGGTGCCTTGCCCCCGGTCCGCTGCCGCGCCGCGAGGCTCCATCAAGTCGTAGTCAACTTATTGATGAATGCGATCGACGCCTGCGGGAACAACGGCACGGTCACGATGCGGACCGGGACCGATCCCGAGCGGGGTGGAATCCGGTTCGAGATCGCCGACACTGGTTCCGGCATCGAGCCGGCCGTCCGCGAACGGATCTTCGACCCGTTCTTCACCACCAAGCCGCTGGGCGAGGGGACCGGCCTGGGCCTCTCGATCAGCTACGGGATCGTCCAGGAGCACCACGGGACCATCGAAGTCCAATCCACTCTGGGCCAAGGATCTCGCTTCACGGTCCGCATCCCCTTGCAGCCGAAGCGTCCTGGTGCCGGCCAGGTATCATCCGCGGCGCAGGGCGTTGTTTGAAACTCGGAATTTCCGATTCACAAATCGAGATTCCAGATTTAAAATTCCAAATACAATCTTCCTCGTTATGATCTTTCCGTGTTGCACGCATCTTAGATAGGTTTCGACTCTCGATCGGATGATTCCCGGTTTTTGAATCTGGAGTCCGTTTGCACTCGCAAAGAAGCCCCATGATGGAGACCCATGCCCATGAAACTCGGCCTGATCAATTCCGCGTGGGTTCAATCGGGACGCGGGACGTCGTTCGGTATCCATAAGACGCGGGAGCTCGGGTTCGACTCGATCGACATCTTCGCCGATCCGCTCGACATCGACGTCAAGGAGAAGCGGCTGATCAAGGACGAATGCGACGACGCCGGGCTGCCGATCATCAGCCTCGCCTGCGTCGCCGTGGGGCTGGTCGACTTCAACCCGAGCGTCCAGCGATTCCACCTCGACCGGGTCCGGGCCTATCTCGATATGGCATACCTGTTCGAGGCGAGAAACGTGTTACTGGTCCTGGGCGAGTACATCTGGCAGCAGGAGGTGATCCCGCCGGCCCATCAGTGGGCGGCCGCTGTCAAGAACGTGCGTGATCTCGGCCAGTATGCCTGCGGGCTCGGCCTGGAGCTCGCCCTGGAGCTCGAGCCGTTCCACCTGTCGCTGCTGCATGACGTCGCGAGTATGGCGCGGTTCCTGTCCGAGGTGGACCATCCCTCGGTGAGAGCCAACCTGGACATCTCGCACCTGGTCCTCTCGCGGCAACCCGCCGCGTTGATCGAGACCTTGAGGGGCCGCGTCGCCCATGTGCACATCTCCGACTGTGACGGCAAGGTCCATGGCGACCTGCCGCCGGGCCGCGGGGTCGTAGACTTCGCGCCGTACTTGAACGCGATCAAGGACCTGGCGATCCCCGACGCGACGATCTCGATCGAGCTGGAGTACTCGCCGGAACCGTCCAGGATCGTGGAATGGGTCCGTGAGGCGTATGAGAAAACGGCCGCCCTGATGCGAGCGGCGGGACTGCGACCGTGAGCCGGGCATGGGGGCTCCTGGCCGGGCTCACCTTGTCCTTCGCGCTGATGTTCCTCGTTGGTTGGCCGGTCGTGGCGACTGTCCTGGAGGCGACGCGAGCCGTCGCCAAGCTGGAGGGATCGCTCCGCCGATCGGGCTGGACCAGGCTCGCGGACGCCCTGGACCAGTGGAAGGAGATCGAGTTCTCGGACGACGACGAACCTGTCGCCGCGCTGGACCCGGCCGGGACGGCGGCGTTACTCCGCGAGACCCGAGGGCTGGCGCGGCCGGTCCGGCTCGGCCTGGAGACGACCGGGCTGGTCCTGGCCGCCGAGGCCTTGGCCCTGCCCATCGGCGTCTTGCTGGCGATCTTCCTGTTCCGGACGGATATCTGGGGCCGTCGGGTGATGCTGGCGCTCGTCGCCATCACGGCGTTCGTCCCGCTGCCGTTACAGGCGACGGCGTGGCTGGGGGCGCTGGGGAATGCCGGTCGGATGCAGGTATTGGGCATGCGGCCGATCCTGGTCGGCCGGTTCGGTGCGGCGGTCGTGCATGCGCTGGCGGCCCTTCCCTGGGTCGTGCTGCTGGCGGGCGTCGGCCTGTGCGCGAGTCGAGCCGGAGCTGGAAGAATCCGCCGCCTGGAATTCGGGCCATGGCGCGTCTGGACTCAGGTCACGATCCGGCGGGCCATCGGCGCGATCGCGGCGGCCGCGCTGGCAGTCGCCGTGCTCACGGCCGGCGACATGACCGTCACGGACCTACTCCAGATTCGCACCTATGCCGAGGAGACGTTCGTCCAATTCATCCTCGGACACGGACTCGCCGATGCGGCGATCGTCGCGCTGCCGCCGATGGTCATCCTCGCGCTGATGATCCTGCTCGTGGGCCGGGCCCTGTCGCGCCTCGACCCGGCTCGATTGATCTCATCTTTCTCCCGGGCCAGAACCTGGCGACTCGGAGCCTGGCGGATTCCTGGTGGGATCCTGCTCATCGCCGTGATCGGAAACACGATTGCGTTTCCCCTTTATGGCTTGCTCTGGCGCGCGGGCCGCGTCGGCGGCCGCGCGAACCTGGGGAGACCGCCGACGTGGTCTTTCGGCGGATTGATGGGCACGCTGCAGCTCGCGGCCGGCGAGACGCGGGACCCGTTATTCGCCAGCCTCTTCTGGGCCGCGCTGGCCGCCACGGCGACGACCGCGATCGCCTATGGCCTGGCCTGGGCCGCCCGGCGGTCGTGCGCCTGGCGATGGGTGATGCTGGCGACGATGATCGTCGCACTGGCCACGCCGGGACCGGTTGCCGGACGGGCGTTGGTCCTGGCCTACCGCGATTGGCCTGCCCTTTATGATTCCTCGGCGATCATCGTGATGGCGCAGGCGCTCTGCGCGCTTCCGTTCACCCTGCTCGTCCTGTGGCCGTTCCTGCGCGCATTCCCGCAGGACTATCTCGATGCCGCCGCGCTCGATGGTTATGGCCCCTGGGGCCAGTTGTTCCGCGTCGCCTTCCCGTTGTCATGGTGCGCGGTCCTGGCCGCCTGGATGGTCGCCCTGGCGCTCGGACTGGGCGAGCTCCCCGCCACCAACCAGGTCTATCCGCCCGGCATCGAGCCCATGTCGGTGTTCCTCTGGGGCCTACTGCACACGGGTGTCGCGAGCGACCTCGCGGGCGTCGCGCTGGTCATGCTGGCCGTGATTGGGATGGCCGGGCTGGCCGCCGTGGTGGCCCTGAGTTGGTTGGGCGGGGTCGATCGATAGTCCCGAGCTCCGGCTCACTCGATTGCGTTGGTTAGAAACTGTCGGAGCTGACGACCTCCCCAAGATTCCGGCTACACAGGGCGCCGTAGACGTTCGGAGTGATGCCCGTCTTGATGAAAAGGACCGACCCGTCGCATCGGAGGAAGTAGAGGCCGGCGGGATGGGGACCGAAGAAGTCGTCGGGGTCGAAGAAGAGGTTGTCCGAGGTGCCGCCGCCGGTATCCGCGCGGGCCAAGGGCTCGATCGGCGCGGTCTTGGTCCTGGTGCTCAGGCTGGGCGAACCGGGCGTGACGCGGCAGATTCCCCCGTTGATCGCACCGGCCCAGGGGACCTGAGTGAGAACACTACCCCGCTCACCGGCAAGGACGGTCTGACTCATCCCGTCGATCACGTCACGTGCCCCATAGGCATGATTGCGCATCAGAAGGCCATTGCCGCCCTCGGGGCTCTTGGAGATATTGACGTCTCGCCCAAAATTGCCCGCGTAGCTGTTCGTCTCGGCGTCGGCGATCGGCTGGTTATTGGCGTCGGTCACCGCGAACCGGCCCGTGAACCGGTCGGTCGGGCAGACGAGAACTCCCAATGTCGTGGTCCGGCTCGTGAGGTTGCTCGGATTCTCGATAGGCAAGGCGAGATTCGTCGCGCTGTAGAGCACTTGCTGCTCCATCTGCGGTAGGACTGCGGAGGCCCAGCCCCAGCCCGGTGACGTGACGTTCGTGTCCGCGTTCGCCCAGGCGACGTACCCGATCGGGAAGACATCGTTGATCGATTGGTAATTATGCATGGCCAGGCCGATCTGCTTGAGGTTATTCTGGCAGGACGCCCGCCTGGCCCCCTCTCGCGCGGCCTGCACGGCCGGCAAGAGTAGGGCGATCAGCACACTGATGATCGCGATGACCACCAGGAGCTCGATCAGGGTAAAGCCTCTCGGATGCAAACCCCGCCGCCCGACTTCGAATCGTCTCATCAGCCCGTCCTCATGGCCCGCAGATGCCGGAACCGCTCGAAGTTCGATAGTCGGTCGATTATATGCCAGGAACGACCATGGCAAAGTAAATAATTGATGAATTCTTGGCTCGCATTCGGGGATCACGATTATTGGCCATCCTTCTTCGAAGCCGAACTAAATCTCCATCGAAACCTCATTGGACGAGCCAGCCGTGATCGTTCACTATGTTTGCTGGTTGATGCGACCCAAAGCGACATCCTTCGTGTGGAGTGGTCAGTTCCATGAGAAATCGACGGATCGTGTTTTCCGCCGTTCGGGCAAGTGTTGCGGCCTGGGTGCTGACCTTGATCGTAATGCCCCCGGCTCGAGCCCAGGACGCTCCCCGTTTTTCGGGGCCGACGGACCGGGGATTTCTCCTTCCGAATGGGTGGACCTTGAAGCCCGCCGGTCAACATATTCCGCAATCCGACTTGCCGCTGAACATCTTCCCCCTGGCGGACAATCGCCAGGTCCTCGTCGCCACCAGCGGTTACAACGCCCATGAACTGTCACTCATCGACATAAATCAGAAGAAGGTGATCGATCATCAGGAGGTCCGGCAGAGTTGGTTCGGTCTGGCCCTATCGCCTGAAGGCGACAAGATCTGGTGGTCGGGGGGCGGAGGAAACACGGTACACGCGTTTCACCTGCTGGATGGTAGACTGGGCCCCGCGGAAGACCTGGAACTACCAGCCCGGTCTCCGGGAGCGGAAAAGAAAGCACGATCCCACTTTCGCGGTGGTCTCGCGCTCGACTCGGCTCGCAAGGTGCTGTATTCGCTGGACGTGGATGGCGGCACGATCTCCGCTCTTGACCTGACGGGTCGCGAGGAGCTGAAAACCGCGACGGCAGGCACGCGGCCTTATGATGTCGCCCTGTCTCGCAACGGCGAGCAGCTCTTCGTCTCCGATTGGGCCGGACGTGTCGTGAGAGTCCTCCGAATAGGCGATCTCCGAACCGTCTCCAAGATTGCTGTGGGCGAGCATCCTAACCAGATCGCCGTTCATCCCAGGGACGATCGCATCTTCGTCGCGTGTGCCTCGAGCGACTGCGTCTCGGTGATCGAAACCCGGCGCGGGATCGTCACCGAAACGATTCACACGGCTTTGTTTCCGAGGGCCCCCGAGGGAAGCACCCCGGTCGCGCTGACGATCGCGCCCGATGGCAAGACGCTCTTCGTGGCCAACGCTGACAATAACGATGTCGCCGTCATCGACATCGCCATACCCGACCGGAGCCAGGTGAAGGGATTCATTCCGACCGGCTGGTACCCGACGGCCGTGGCGGTCAGCCCCGACGGCAAACAGCTCCTGATCGGGGTCGGCAAAGGGCTTCAATCCAGGGCGAACCCGATCCCCGCGGCCCTCCTTGGCAAGTTGAAATCCGAGTACGAGGCGAAAGCCAGGGCGGAAATGACGAAGGAGCGGACAGACCGCGATCCCCGACACCCTCACGTTGGTGCAACGCTCTCCGGATCGCTTACGATCGTCCCAGTGCCCGACGATAAGACACTCGCCGAGTATACCGAGACGGTCTACAAGAATTGCCCGTATTCCGACAAGTTGCTCACCAACGCCCCCTACTCCCGAAAAACAGCCATTCCGACCAAGGTCGGAGATCCGTCGCCGATCAAGCATGTCCTTTACATCATCAAGGAGAACCGGACCTACGACCAGGTCTTCGGTGACATCCCTCGTGGCAATGGCGATCCCTCGCTGGTGATGTTCGGTCGCGAGGTGACTCCCAACCAGCACAAGCTCGCCGAGGAGTTCGTGCTGATGGATAACCTGTATTGCAACGGGCACGTCTCGGCGGACGGCCACCCCTGGTTGACCATGGCCTACCATACGGACTACGTAGCCCGCAACTGGGCTTTGACCTACTCGAGCCGGTCCGGGATCGAAGACGATGACGAAGGAGACCTTTCCAATGCGCCCTCGGGCTATCTCTGGGATGCCTGCGCCTGCGCCGGCTATGCCTATCGCAATTATGGCGAGTTCGGACGCCGGGTCAGCCAGCCGGATGGATCGTTCCGGATGGAAGGAGCGGTGCCCGGTCTGATCGGCCACATGTGCCCCGATTATGGCCTTTCACGGGTGCGCGGCCGGCGTGCACGCGACACCGACAATGCGAGAAGCCTTCCTCCGAGAATTCCGCGGATTCGAGGAGAACGGCAACCTTCCCCGGCTCATGATCATGAGCCTGGGAGAGGATCACACCACGGGCACTCGACCCGGCACCTTTACCCCGAAGGCCTGTGTGGCTAGCAACGACCTGGCTCTCGGGCGGATCGTTGACGCCGTCACCAGGAGCAAATACTGGCCCGAGATCGCGATATTCGTCATCGAAGATGATGCTCAGAACGGGCCGGATCACGTTGACGCGCATCGGACCATTGGACTGGTCATCAGCCCCTACACCAAACGCAGGTATCTCGACAGCAACCAGTACAGTACGGTCGGCATGATCCGCACGATGGAGTTGATCCTGGGACTTCCCCCGCTGTCCCAGTATGACGCGGCAGCCCGGCCCCTATTCGACGCGTTCACCGATCAAGCCGATCTCGCGACGTATACTCACGAGCCCGCCCGAATCAATGTGAACGAACTCAATACAACAACGGCCTACGGCGCCGATCGGTCTGCCCGCATGAACTTCGACGAGTACGACAAGATCGACGACTTCGAGCTCAACGAAATCCTCTGGCGGTCGATCAAGGGAAAGAACGCACCGCTTCCTCCGGCGGTCCGGCGGGCAATTGCCTACCGGGCGGAGGGTTCGGACAAAACGGCTCGATAAAGAGTCGGAGAGACCCCGCGGTCGGAAGGACCCAGGTCGGACGGTCGTCTCGTGAAGGAGTCGAGGAACCGCTCGCATGCTGGGACCGAAGAAGGCCCTTCATCTAGCCGTCCTGTCACAGCGTGGAGAACGACTCCTCAACCTCTTCGCCGTTAAGCTTCACGTGGACCGTTCCCTGGAACCACTTGGGAAACCGACCAAGCGACGAGGCAAAGCGATTTTCACTGAGCTACTTAAGACCATCATAAGCTATTAACCGAACATTTACTTTATTATTTCGCTAACTTGTGCTATAAAACGGCTCCTGTGATCGAAGGGCCTATCTGTTCCCCGGCCTTGGTCGGGGCGCATCCCCCGGAGAATTAACGCCATGGAACGTTCCGATCGTCGTACGACTTCAGGCTTCACCTTGATCGAACTCTTGGTCGTCATCGCGATCATCGCCGTGTTGATCGCGCTGCTTTTGCCCGCCGTACAATCCGCGGCGAAGCCGCCCGTCGCATCCAGTGCACCAATAACCTCAAACAAATCGGGCTGGCCATGCACAACTATCACAGTGCCAACGGCGTGTTCCCGATGGCCGCGTCCAAGAATTGCAACGCCGATCCTGCTTCGACCTGCCCTGGCTATGCCGACTGGCGCGGATGGAGCACACTCGCGACGTCGCTGCCGTTCACGGAACAATCGGCGCTCTACAACGCCATTAATTTCAACATGGCGGAAGAGATTCACGACAACACTCCAGCGCCCCAGAATGCGACTGCCATCCTCACAAAGATTAATCAATATATGTGTCCTTCCGATCCATATGTCGGGCAAACTGGGCTCAATAACTATCATGCTTGCTATGGTACCACGACCGACTGGCCGAGCGGTCTGGATACCTCGCCATACACCAGCATGCAGAACGCCGACGGCCATGGCAGCACCGGGATGTTCGCCGTGTGGTTGAGCTACGGGATACAAAGCGCGACCGACGGTACCTCGAACACCCTGCTCTTCGCCGAAGCGCTTGTTGGTGACAATAAGGGCAACGAGAGCGCCCATGGCCGTGGCATCGGCACCTCGACGCCCGGCAGCCACTACCGCGGCAATGGCGTCGTGGTCAACGCCGCGCTGCCTTATCAGTATGACGACTTTACGTCGAGCGCCTCCAACTTGGCGAACACCTACACCGGCCTACAACTTTGCGCCGCGGAGTTTGCAAACCCGAACTCAGTGCTCATCACGAGCCACCGCGGATGGTTCTGGGCATCGTTCTCCGAAGGGTCCGCCTTCAACGTCGCCCAGACGCCGAACGACCATCAGTATCCCGTGAACGTCTGCCGAGGCCAGGGTAACCCGAGCCAGAGCGACAACGGCAGCAATTCCCTCCCCGCCACCAGCTTCCACCCTGCGGGAGTCAACACCCTGTTCGCCGACGGCAGCGTTCGGTTCGTCAAGGATTCGATCGCCCGCAACGTCTGGTGGAGCCTTGGTACCAGGGCCGCGGGAGAAGTCATCAGTTCTGATGCTTATTGATTGATTATCAAGATTGAATTGCTAGCGTGAGCCAGCCTGATTGCCCGGGGCCGCAAGCCCCGGGCGTCAGTTGAAAGGCAATTTCTGCTTTTATTCTGTTGGTGTGCTTCGACGTAGTTTACGCTGGTCATTTACTTGTTTATTGTAAGGAGCATCAAATCAAAATGCGTTCGAACTGCCTCTGGCTTGTCTTGTTTTCCCTCAGCTCAATCATCGGATGTGGTGCTGAGTCGGGCAATCAGAAGGCGACGGTTAAACCTTCTCCAGTCGGCGGCGCGATGGTTCGCTTACCGCACGACGCGGGCTTGGTTGCGATCAAGACGGAAATGGCGAATCCCTCTGGTGCGGTGAAAACGAAGCTGCGGACAACGAAGATCGTCGCCGTCTTTTTCCAAAACGACGGTTCAACCCCCATGACCCCGCCCCCAACCGAAGTTGTTTTCGAGCTCGAAAGTCTCCGATCGAAAACCGCCGACCTCAGGACCGTGGCTCTTGATGCCGACCCGACCACACCCAACCGCTTCGTCTCGGCGGCAAGCAGCTTTCCCGGTGGTCTTGCAGGAAGAATCCGCGTGAAGATCGACGGGCAGGATCTCGAAGAATCGTTTTCGGCGCGGTAGTCGCGGGTTGACTCCTGCGTGTTTGTCCCTGAATGCGAATAACTCTCCCTCGACGCAATCCGTGCGCTCACGCCACTTGAAATGCTTTGCTTCAACCGGAAATGGAGGACCGCCCTACCCGAGTTATATTTTGGTATCGATGGTCGAGAGCGATCCCACGGGTCTCGCTTCAGGCATGGTGACGGTGGTCGCTCTCACCGGCTTGGCCGCTGTAGTGGCCCTGAGTTGATTGCGGGATCGAGCGCCGTTGGCGGCCGATTGGATCGAACCGTCATTGGGTCGAGTCGATATGCGATTCTTCGCAGCGAGAACACCTTCGACGTGGACAGGAAATCGGCGTGCCTCACGCCGCTGCGAGACGCTCAACCTCACTATACGATCTTCGCGTCATCTGTGAGGTCCCGGGGTAGCAGAACGTCCTGGAGACGCAATGTAAATTCCGAGAATAATGGCAACCATACCGATCGCCAAAGTTCCAACGCCATCTCGGCTCGTGATTACGATGCGGAGATAGTCAGGCCAACCCAACGGTTTATCGGGGTCGCCATCCAACATGGTTGCGAATCCAAACGGAAGGAAAATGAAGAACAGGCCCGCGAGGATGATCGGCGGCGCCAGAATGAAACGGATACTCCGGACCCACATCACGAAGTCCTGCGTACCGGTTTTCGATGCTGCTGCTCGACCCGGTGCGATACATGGACAAAGCGAACTCTACGAGACGATCGACGTCACTCCGGATACCTCCAGAGCTCCGCTTTAGAGCTGAACGACGTCGGGCCCAGTTCGCGCCTCACCCTCGCCGAGCGCTCGGTCTGCTACTTCTTCGTCTCTTCCGGCTTCTCGCCCGAGAGTGTGGCCTTGATTGCGTCCTTGAGCCGGTCTTCAAGGTCCGAGCTGCCACCGACGAACAACCGCGCGACGTTCCCCTCGCGGCCGATGATGACCGTCTGGGGAATGGCGTTGGCCTGGTACTTCTCGGCAATCAAGCCGTCCTTGTCGAGGGCGACCCGCGGCGCGTGGAGCTGGTGCCGCTCCATCATGGCCTTGATCTCCGCGGGCGATTCCTGGAGGTTCACGGCAACAAGTAGGACATCCTTCTCCGGGAACGAGCCGGCGGCCTTCTCGACCTGCGGCATCGCCTGGATGCAGGGACCGCACCAGGTAGCCCAGAAGTCGAGCACGACGACCTTTCCCTTGGCGTCGGCCAGGTGGAACCGCTTCCCGTCCAGGAGGTCCAGCTCGAAGTCGGGGGCCGGCTTGCCGACCAGTGGCGACTCAGTGCCGTTGCCGCCGCCCGCGCCTCCGTCGGAGGGGAGCGTGGGCTCGGGGGCGTTCTGGAGCTTCCATTGCCCGTAAGTGAGAAGGGCGGCCGCCGCCTCGATGCCGCTGCCGAAGAGGAACTGGTCCACATCGCCGATGCGCACGCGACAGGCACCAAGCACGTCGCTCTTGCCCGATAACGTGTCGTTCGCGACCTGTTCGGGCCAGAACGTGACGCGGACGCCGTCGTTGCGGACCGCTTGCACTCGGGTGGCGCGCGACGCCGGGACCGGCTTCTTCGAGGGATCGATCTCGTCGGCGTGCATCCAGATGATCCGCGAGATCCGGTCGCGCGGCAGGTCCTTGCTCTCCAGACGGGTCTCGACCTGCAGCCGCTTCTGGTCCATCAGCACGACCCGCCCGCGCAGGTAGTCGCCGTTCTTGGAGCGGATCAGGTGGGTAGGCGGCGTGGCCTTCTGCATCCGGGGAACCGTAAGCAATCGCACGCGCTTCGTCGAACTCAGCCGGACCGCGACCGGAGTGGACTCGGGGGCCAGCTCTACGGCCTTGACCTTGTCGTGGGAGACGAACGTGCTGCTGGACATCGACGTCTGGAACGTCACGCCCTCTTCGTTGATGCCGGTGATCACAGAAGGGATGACGTCTCCACTGCGAAGGAACAGCGACCGGCGCTCCGCGGTCGAATCGGTCGAAGGGGCCTCGGCAAGGGCCTGGGCGAAGCGAAGTGCGAAGCCGCCGGCACCATTTTGCTGGACACGCCGTTGGTTCACGGCGACCTGCTGAGTACGCGGTGGGGGGGCTCTCGATAGACGATCTTTCCCGACGTCCCGGGTCGCAACGGACTGGCGGTCGCGCTGCCGACGGGGTGCCACGTCAGGCAGCTCGCGTCGGGCCGTTCGCGTCCGTTGACCAACCGGCCACTCAGGTGGATGCCCTCCATCTCGAGCCGGGCCGCCGAGGCGATCTTCAGCTCCGCGTTGTCGTGGCGGAGGACCACCAGCGATCGGAGCCCGGCCAGCGGGAGTCGCAACGGTTTCGGGATCCCGGGTACCGTCATGGCGAGCGCGCCGTCCTCCACCTTGCTCAGCTCGCCGCTGACGCGCGTGCCGTCCTGGTAGACGGCTCGGATCATCCGAGGCGCCTCATCCCGGGGGACCGAGAGGAAAACGCTGGAAGTCTGCTTCTCCGGGACCCGAGACTCACCCTTCTCGGTCTTGAAGACGAATTCCTTCGAGCTGGAGTCCAGGGCAGTCAGTTGACCGTAGAGGATCGAGCCGTCGGCGCGGTGGATCCGCGCCTTATCGGTGCGCACCTCGCGAGGAATCTCGCCGTTCCATCGGCCGATTCTCAGCCACTCCAGGCGCACGTCGCCCCGGATGTTCGCCAGGTACAGCCCCGTCAGCACGGTCGGCTTGGTGCCGACGACCTTGAGGTCGGCCAACTGCTTGCCACCGGGCGAGAACACCAGGATCCGCCCCTTTTCCTGGTCGAGGTACGCCTGAAGATGGGTCCGGCCGGGGCCCGGCGCGACCTCCTGCACGACCGCCAGGTCCGCCTCCTGCTCGAGCTCGCGCTGGACGACCAGGTCGCCGCCCCAGGCCTCGAACCGGAAGGCCCGCTTGACCGTGTTCTCCTTGTCGTCCACGCCCAGGGCGAAAACGAAGTCCGGCTTGGATTTCCAGGAGATCTCGAACTCGATACTGGCGCGATCGGGGAGCCCGAAGTCGCCCCGGATCGACGCGCCTTCCCGGTCGGTCATCGGTTGGCCCGAGTCGTCGCGCCAGTTCTTCTGGCCCGTCGGCTCGCGCCAGCCGACCAGGCCGTTGGGACCGACATAGATCAAATCGGCACCATCCCGCCATCGGTAGACGCGATGGAGGTTGGATCGTTGAACGTGGATGCGGCCCAGCCGCGGTATATCCAGCTCGGCCCTCTGGTCGTCCAGGGCCAGCAGCGAGCCGAACAACACGTCACCGGCGGCCAGCTCGAAGCAGTAGTCACCCCCGGGTTTGGCCTGCGTGGCCGGCGGCGGCCACTGCACGGCGTTCACCTCGTTCCAGGCGAAATCGAACGGCGAGACGAACGACTCGGCCTGCCAGCGCAGGACTGCCGGTTGGGTCGACGGCCGGATCTCACCGGCCGCGTAACCGCCGTTGGCCAGGTTCAGCACCGCCTGCGGCGGCGGGCTCGTCGGCTGGTCCTCGCCGCGCCCGGCCGTGACCCACAGCGCCACCAGCACGATGACCAAAGGCCCGAAACTCCGCGGGAGCCGCGTCCCGATCGATGATTGCCGATGTTGGGTGCACATGCGGGAGAATCCTCTCTGGGATCGATCGGTCAGGAACGGTCACGCAGGACCCCGTCAACGACGAAAGTCCCAGACGACCATTCTAAGTCAGCTCCCCGCTCCCGGCCAAGCGGGTAGAACGCATGACGCGAATCCCGGGTGACCCCGATGGCGATTACCACAGACTCGGGAACAGGCGATTCGGTACCCCGCTCTCGGTTGACGGCGTGGCCCTCGATGTGTTTCGTGGACTGGCTTGACGCGCATGAAAACGGCGATCGCGCGTTGAGCCTGCGCCGGGAAGACTCCTGCGTCGTGCGCAAAACGCCGGAATGTCGGATTCCCAGACCAGACCCCTGGGAATCGGGAGTTCGGAATCTCTGTTGAGGTTACGCCCCGAGGCCACGCCAGACTCTTCGTCGGGAGATCCTTCCGGCGTGCGCGTGTCTGCCAAAAGTGTTAAGCGATCAGGGAAAGCGTCACGGGTCGGGAACCGATTCCGTTTTCGATCTCCGACCCGTCTGTGACGTTCAGCCGCCCCGGGATGAGTCCGCTCAACCCTTGGCGCCGACCTTGGCCAGGGTCTGAGCCTTCTTGACGATCTCTTCCTGGAATCGCGAGGGCACCTTCTGGTACTTGAGGAACTCCATACTGAAGCTACCCTTGCCCTGGGTCGAGCTCCTCAAGTCGTTGGAGTAGCCGAACATCTCGGCGAGGGGGACTTCCGCTGTGATGACGGTGTAACCCGAGCGGGATTCAGTGCCGAGGATGACGCCCCGCTTCGCCGAGAGTGCGCCGGTGACCGGGCCCTGGAATTCGGTCGGGATCTCGACCTCGACCTTCATGATCGGCTCGAGAAGGACCGGATCGGCCTTCTTGAAGGTCTCGCGGAAGCAGTCGCGGGCGCAGATCTCGAAGGCCATGGTCGAGGAATCGACATCGTGGTACGTGCCGTCCTCGAGCCGCATGTGGACGCCCATGACCTCGTAGCCAGCGACCGGTCCCTTATGCATCGATTCGCGGAAGCCCTTCTCCACCGAGGGGATGTACTCCGTGGGGATCCGGCCGCCGGTGACCTTGTTTTCGAAGACGAACGCCTCGGGCGACTGCGGGTCCAGGGGGATCAGTTTGCCGACGATGTGGGCGTATTGCCCCGCTCCGCCGGTCTGCTTCTTGTGCTTGTAGTTGAACGGGGTCTCGCGGGTGGGCGCCTCGCGATAGCTGACCTTCGGTGCCCCGACGGTGCACTCGACCTTGTACTCGCGGCGGATCCGTTCGACGTAGATCTCCAGGTGGAGCTCGCCCATCCCCGAGATGATCGTCTCGCTGGTCTCGTGGTCGACGTGGACGCGGAACGTCGGGTCCTCGCGCATGAACCGGTTGAGGGCCTTGGCGAGTTTATCGTAGTCGGCGCGCTTGGCCGGCTGGATCGACAGGTCGATGACCGGCTCGGCGGCGTAGATGCTCTCCAGCGAGAGTTCGCTCCCCTCGGAGCAATACGTGTCGCCGGTGGCGCACTCGATGCCCATCACGGCCACGATGTCGCCCGCGGAGGCCGAGCTGATGTCTTCTTTCTGATCGGCGTGGACGCGGAGGATGCGGCTGATTCGCGCCCGCTTCTTCTGCCGGGTGTTATAGTAAAAGCTCCCCTTCGCGAGCGTACCCTGATAGATCCGGACGAACGTGACCTGTCCGAATGGCTCCTCCACCAGCTTGAACGCCATGGCGACCAGGGGCGCATCGGGGTCGGGAGCCAGCGGCATCTCGGCCCCGCCGTTGGAATGGTCCTTGGCGAAGATCTCGCGGTCTAGCGGGCTGGGCAGGTACCGGTTCACCGCGTCGAGCAGGGACTGGACCCCCTTGTTGCGATAGGCCGTTCCCACCATCACCGGGCAGATCTGCTGGGCGATCGTCCCCTCGCGGATCGTCTTGTGGATCAGCTCCAGAGGAACCTCCTGCTCCTCCAGGAGCAGGCCCATGATCTCGTCGGAGAGCATCGAGAGGGCCTCGAGCATCCCCTGGCGGGCGCGCTCGGCCGCCTCGACCATGTCGGCCGGGATTGGCTCGACCCGGACCGTCTCCCCCTTCTCGCCATCGAAGTAGACTGCCTTACGATCGATCAGGTCGATCACTCCCGCGAAATTCGACTCCAACCCGATCGGAAGTTGCAGCGGAATGGCCGTCAAGCCAAGCTTGGTCTCGAGCTGCTGGATCACATTGGCCGGGTTGGCGCCGGTGCGGTCCATCTTGTTGATGAAGGCGATCCGCGGCACCGCGTATCGCTTCATCTGGCGATCGACCGTGATTGACTGCGATTGCACCCCGGCTACCGCGCAGAGGACCAGCACGGCCCCGTCGAGGACGCGCAGCGATCGCTCGACCTCGACCGTGAAATCCACGTGGCCCGGAGTGTCGATGATATTGATCTTGTGGTCTTCCCAGTGGACCGTGGTGGCCGCCGAGGTGATCGTGATCCCGCGCTCGCGCTCCAGCTCCATGTGGTCCATCACCGCCCCCTCACCCTTGACCTCCTTGATCACGTGGGTGCGGCCGGTGTAATACAGGACCCGCTCGGTCAGCGTGGTCTTGCCCGAGTCGATGTGCGCCGAGATGCCGATATTGCGTACGTTGCGAAGGTTTTCCATGATCGAAGTACACTCAGCAGCCGTCGAGCAAAGGGTGGAACGCCCTTTGACCGGGGCCACGAACCCACGTCGTCAGTGATTAAGACGGGTTCAGATCAACCCGCCGTTCCAACGCGGGCTGAAGGGCATGCCAGGGGCGAGAATCGGGGGCACACCAAAACCGATCTGTAAGACACTAATCCATTTTGGTGTGAGGCATGGGAAGAGTCCAAGTAGACCTTGTGAATGCGAGCAAGATATTCTAACGACCCCCCACATGAGGTCAAGCCCTAACCGGGTCGTTAATGGGATTATACGCACTCCGGATGGGTGCGGTTGGCGGATTCCGTGGGGAATTCCCCGTTTTTCCCGGCCGGCGCGGACTCTGGCGAGGGCTCCGCCCGAACCGCCGATCCGGGAGGGGCGCCTGGAATTTTTCATTCCGGCGCCCGAAAAGCTATTTGGGAGGGGGCATAGCGAACGTTCCTGACGCCGAGATATACTCAAGGGACGGTGTCCTATCCATTGAGAATGAGGACAGGATCGCGATCCCTGGTTTATTCGCCCTCCCAGCCCGCTTGACTTTCCGGCCTAGCTTCGGATCGGTGCACTCCCGGTTCGGCGATCATCCTGATACGAGGGAACCACTAATGACCCGCGCCATCAGGCGTGTTTCGGCTCGAGGCAAGAGTTGGCCGCTCGACCGTCTCCCATTCGATTCCCCGGCCGGGGCGCGGGTACTCGTCCCCGGCTGGCCGCAGTTCGCCTGGGGACAACGCGAGCGCGGCTGGGTCCTGCTGGGCTCGTTCGCCTTCGCGGTGGCGGCCGGGATATTGACATGGGGAACCTGGGTCGGCTGGAGCTTCTTCGCGTTTGCGTTCCTCAGTCATGTGACCTCGACGACCGATGCGATCCGCCAGGGGTCATTTCCGGTCTACCCGCGCCGGACCGCCTTGCTGATGATCACGGGTGCCTTCGCGGTCTTGTTGTATCTGCCGGCCCTTTCTGCCTTGTTCGTGACCGCGTGCCCGAGCTTCACGCCGGATCGGACGGGAAGCGGATATCTGGTCAATTGCTTGGCGTACCAGGGCACCCAACCCCGTCGCGGGCATTGTGTCTGGCTGCGAATGCCTCCCCACGGCCAACTCCAAGCGGCGCGGGTGGTAGCCGTCTCGGGACAGGAAGTCGAATGGACCGGCCGTCAGTGGCGGGTTCACGGCAGGGAGCAGCAGCTCCATTCCCCCCTGCGGATGACGGCCTGGGTTCAGGTTTGCCACTTCACGGTCCCTGCCAACCAGATCCTCATCGAGCCCGAGGATGATGGATCATCCTCCTCCGCGTCGGGCCCGCTCCTCCTGGTTTCCCAGGGCCAGATCGTCGGACGGGCCTGGGCCCAGTATTACCCGGTCTGGGATC
Organism: uncultured Planctomycetota bacterium; assembly: GCA_963845755.1. Taxonomy (GTDB): domain Bacteria; phylum Planctomycetota; class Planctomycetia; order Isosphaerales; family Isosphaeraceae; genus CAWJTV01. The sequence continues at coordinate 18,920 of CAWJTV010000021.1, read as the reverse complement.
GTCGATTGCTCTGAGCCTCCGTGGTCGCTGGTCAGGGTAGTCGGTCAAAACCAAAGTAGGTCGAGCGCTCGGCCCGAATACGGGGCAACCGCGGTCGTGTTTCCCGCCACGACACGCCGCTGGGCCCGCTCCCTGGACTGTGGGCTCGGACATGCCATTGCGGAAATGTGTGCCCTTTGGCGACAATATGGTCCTCCGCAGATACTGTTCGACCAGCCTTGCGCTTGAACGAGGCGGCGGCTCGATCCCGGTGACGACAGGCCACCGGCGGCGAGCGCGGGTGCAAAGCGTCGCGGCCGGTGTCTCCGCAGGAGTGACGCATCGTGTTGAGTCGGATCTGGGCCCCCTGGCGTGCGCAATACATCCATGAGGCCGCTGCCACACCCGAGCCCAGGCCGGGCTGTTTCCTGTGCCGCGCCGGAACCAGCAGCGAGGATCGTCAGAATCTCGTCGTGGATCGCACGACGAATTCCATCGTGGTCTTGAATCGTTATCCCTATAATAATGGGCATCTTCTGGTGGCCCCTCGCGTCCATCAAGGGCTCCTGGCCGAATTGGAAGGACCTGACCTGATCGAACCGATCCAGACTCTACGCCGGATGACCACGATCCTCGATCGGATGCTCCAGCCGCAGGGTTATAACATTGGATTGAATCAGGGTGCGCTGCGGGTGCCGGTCTGCCCGGCCATATCCACTGGCATGTCGTACCGCGATGGGACGGAGACACCAATTTCATGCCCGTCTTGGGTCATTCCAAAGTCATTGTGGAAAGCTTACACGAGTTTTACGACCGATTGCTGGAGGCATTGGCCCACGAACCCGGAGCACGGGATTAGTCCGAATGTTCGGTTGAATTGTGTGAATCCTTGATCATACACTTCGAAATGATCCCGATGCGCTCACCCCAATACCGCCACGTCGGAAGAGGTCATATACCATGCTCCTGATCCTGATCCGAGCCATTTTCGTCTTCGTTATCGCCGGGCTCGGCGTCCGATTCGCGAAAGTCGTCGGCGAGAATCAACTCGCAAACCCGTACATCCTGTTCATCGGCGTGATGCTCGCCGCAGTCTGCGTCGTCGTCGTTGACCTCCTCACTCCCCGCAAGCGCGTCCAGACAATCTCGGCCGTCTATTTTGGCGTGATCGTGGGGATCTTCCTGACGAATCTCGTGACCGAAGCGCTCCAGCCTACAATGGAACTCTATCTCAATCGAAATGTTCACCGGATGTGCTCGCTCCTCATCCTGATCTTCATCTGTTACATCTGCATTTCGACGCTGCTCCAGACGAAGGATGACTTTCGATTCATTATTCCCTACATGGAATTCTCAAAAGAGATCAAGGGATCGCGACCACTGGTCCTGGATACCTCGGTCGTGATCGATGGGCGGATCGCCGACGTGGCCGAGACTCGGGTCATCGACCAGCCGATGGTGGTCCCGCGCTTCGTGCTCCAGGAGTTGCAAAGTATTGCGGACAGCTCGGATAAGCTGCGACGCAACCGGGGACGCCGCGGCTTGGACATCCTCAACCGTCTGCAAAAATCGCCCGGGATCGAGGTTCGGATCCACGACGCCGAGATCCCCGAGTTGGCGGGGATCCGCGAGGTCGATCAGCGGTTGGTGGTCCTGGCCAAGCACCTGGGTGGCAAGGTAGTGACCAATGACTACAACCTGAACAAGATCGCCCGGCTGCAAGGCGTCGAGGTCATCAACCTTAACGATCTGGCCAACGCCATGAAGCCGATCGTCCTACCCGGCGAGAACCTCACGGTGAAGATCCTCAAGAAGGGCGAGGAGCAGGGTCAAGGAGTCGGTTATCTCGACGATGGCACGATGATTGTCGCCGAGCATGGAGCTTACCACCTGGGCGAGAGCGTCCGGCTGACAGTCACCAGCGTCCTGCAGACCAGTGCGGGCCGCATGATCTTCGGGCGAATCGATCAGGTCCAACCGTCCCGGACGGCCGTGACGAGTAACCCATCGTCCCATCAAGAAACCCCGGGCCCGACCCAGAACCCCAACAGGCAGAAAGCCTGACCTCCGGAGTCACGTCGGCCTGGCGGTGGATCTCTTGGCCGGACCAGCGAACGGGCTAAAGCCAACACCGTTGAATCAGCGTAAGCAAGGAGTGAGGACAAGTCTTGCGGACGACTTGTTCCCACGCTCCCGCATGGTGGGAACGAGAATCAATCGCTTTTCTGCCTCCCACTGATCACGAATTCAATGGGAGTGCAGCTATCCGGGGGATTCGTCCTCCACGAGTCCGTCGTATGGTGTCTTGCACCAATGGCAGACGAGGACCGCCTCGCATTCGGGACACACCACGAGCACGTCGGGCTGAGAGAGGGCCTGGTAGTGATCCTGAGTTGGCGGAACGTAGTCGGCCCGGCAGGTGTCGCAAGTCAGGGGCTTTTCACAATAGGCGCAAGCGACCATCGGGGAATCGGCTCTCCTCGGTTTTCATCAACTTTGTGCCGTGGCTATTCTTCCGGGGCCTGCTGGGTTCCGCGATGAGCGTGAGCGGGTCGCACGCAGCGGCCGATCTGGCGGACGGCTTGCTGGAGGCGCTGGGCGTTCTCGACCATGGCAAGGCGGAGGAAGCCTTCGCCCGTCTCGCCGAAGCCGCGGCCGGGGCTGACGGCGACGTGGGCTTCCTCCAGCAGTTTCATGGCGAAGTCGATCGAGCCCATCCGCGAGCGCCAGGACTCGGGCATGGCCGTCCAGAGGAACATCCCCGCCCGAGGAGTCTCGACGTCCCAGCCGATCCGCCTCAAGCCCCGAACCAGGGCATCGCGGCGTGCCTGGTACTCGGCGACCTGGGCTAACCGGGCCGGTTCCCCATGCCTCAGCGCCACGATCGAGGCGACCTGCACGGCCTGGAAGATCCCGTAGTCGTAATAGCCCTTGATGGCCTTGAGCGCCGCCAGCATGTCGCGATTGCCCGCCGCGAAGCCGACCCGCCAACCGGCCATGTTGTAGCCCTTGGACATGGTTGTGAACTCGCAGCCGACCCCCTTGGCCCCTTTGACCGACAGGAAGCTCGGCGGCTGATAACCGTCGAATCCGAGATCGCCGTACGCGAAGTCGTGGATCACGAAGAAGCGATACTTCCGGGCCAGGGCGACGATCTCCTCGAAGAACGCCGGCTCGACGACCGTGGCCGTCGGGTTATGCGGATAGTTCAAGACCAGGATCTTCGGACGGGGGAACAGGCTCTCGCATGTCCGCGCGATGTTGGACAGAAACGCCGAGGAATCCCGGACATCGAGCGAGATCACGTTGGCCGAGGCCAGCGCAATCGCATGGATGTGAACCGGGAAGCTCGGTGCCGGAACCAACGCCGTATCGCCAGGCCCCAGCAGGGCCAGGCACATGTGGCTGAAACCTTCCTTCGACCCGATGGTTGCGACGACTTCGTGGTCGGGCTCGACGTTGACGCCGAATCGGGATTCGTACGCGCTGGGCGACCTCCCGGCGCAAGTTATACACGCCGGTGGCGGCGCTGTAGCGATGGTTCCGGGTATCGTGCGCCGCCTCGCAGAGCTTGTCGACCACCCATTCCTCGGGGGGGTCGGTGGGATTCCCCATCCCCAGATCGATCACGTCGATCCCCTCGCGACGCTTCCGGTACTTCAGTTCGTTGATCCGGCCGAAGAGATACGGAGGCAAGCTTCGGACCCGGGGAGCGACCGCGAGATCGTAATGCTCGATCGACTCATGCTCCTCGGATTCGGGATTCGTTCTCGGATCGATCATGCGGAATCTCTACGCCTGCCGCCGGGCCGTTCCCTCGATTCAGACTGACCCGCGCCGGCGACCGTCGCGACCGGGTACGACCTGCCTCCGATCCCGGCTCGGAGGTGCCCCTCTATTATTGGATATCTCGCGTCGGACGGCTACCGTTTCCGTTCGAGATGAAACACGGCGCGGGAGAAACCCAGGATTCCCGGCGTTTTCGTGACGCGGTTGGCCAACCGGTCGATGTGGGCCCTCGGGCCGGCCGTGTTGAAGTGTAGGGGTTATAACGGAACGCGATGATGGGGCCGCGTTCGCCGCGAGGGTTTTATGAAACTTCCGAGTGGAGCCGGGTCGATACTCGATGTACCACCAGGGAGGACCCAACCGACTCGGATCACCGACTCCTCGATCGACCCCGCGGCGCCGGGTTAATCTGGATTTTCATAAAGAAAAGGGGCGGCCGGGATTCCAATCCTGGCCGCCCCTTTTCATTTCGTCAACGATTCCCGACAGGGCCCGGACGCCGGAAGTACCGACGACCCGGCCTCATTCACTTCGCTTCCTTCGACAAGACGACGAATGCGCTTCCCCGCCTCGTCTGAACATAAATCGCCAGTTCGTCGGACTTGGAAGCCAGGTCCTGGAAGTCCTTGACGCTGGTCAAGGGCTGGGGTTTGTGGTCGCGAATCACCTTGGTGATCACGTTCCCTTCCTGGATTCCCGCGGACTCTGCGGGACTGCCCTCTTTTACGGACGAGACCATCAGGCCTTTTAGGCCCGCGGGCAGGCCGAGGGATTTGGCCAGTTCGGGGGTCAGAGGTTGAACCTCGAGACCGAAGGCATTGATGGTGGTCTTGGCGGGCTCGGCGGGTTTCTCGTCCTCGTGGGCCTTCGTCCTGCCCTCCATCTCGAAGACGACCTTATCTTCGGGCGCCGGCACGATGGAGGTGGTCTTCTTCTCGCCATCGCGGAGGTAGACCAGCTCGTACGTCTTGGCCACCTCGCTGGTGGCGACCTTCAGCCGGAACGACGAACCATCCTGGACCTTGTCACCCGCGAATCCGACGATCACGTCGCCGGCCTTGAGACCGGCCTTGTCGGCCGGGCTGCCGGACAAGACGTCGCCGACGATCACGCCCTTGGTCGATTCATCGAGGCCGAGCTTGCGGGCCAGGGCCGGGCTCAGTTGTTGGAGCGCCGATTCCGATCCGGGCATAATGGACCTTTCCGTCCTTGATCAACATTTCGGCCACGTTCGTGGCGATTTTCATCGGGATGGCGAAGCCGATCCCGTCATTGCCACTGCCGCCGCTGTACGATCGCCGAATTGATGCCGATCACCTCGCCGTTCATGTTGAGCAACGGTCCGCCGGAGTTGCCCCGGTTGATGGGGGCATCGGTCTGGATGAACGATTCGTAGGTTTCCTGGCGATTGCCGTTGATCCCCAGGTCCGCCCGGTTCAGCGCCGAGATGATGCCCGCGGTGACGCTCTGGCTCAGGTTGAATGGCGAACCGACCGCCATGACCATCTCGCCGACTTTGAGATCGCCGCTGTCACCCTTGGGCAAGGCCGGGTAGCTCGTGTTCTCGACCTTGATCACGGCGACGTCCGTCTTGCTGTCGGTGCCCACGACTTTCGCCGAGGCCGTGACGCCGTCATAGAAGGACACCTCGATCTTGTCGGCGTTCTCGACAACGTGGTTGTTGGTCAAGATATGGCCGCGGCTGTCATACACGAATCCCGAGCCGACCCCGACGGCCTGGCGGGGACTGAATTGCTCTTTCTCCGGGGCCCCGTCCGGGCCGAAGAACCTGCGGAGCATCTCCTCCAGGTCGCGCGGGTTAAGGGGCTCGTTACCACGCGGGGGGAATGGAGACCGCGGAAGGCCGCGCAGGTTGCCGATCCCCGCCGCCTTCTTCTGGACCATGATCTGGACGACCGACGGTCGGGCGAACTCCGCAACCGCCTCATACGCTTGCGAAAGGGCCTTCGCAGCTTGCTGACCTTCCAAGGGGGCCTTGGGTGCAGCCGGCATCGGGCGCAGGAAGCCCGATGAACTCACCAAGGCAGCCGACGCCACAATCAATGCGGCCCATGCAACTGGATTTCTCTTCATACTCGTGCAATCTCCTTCGATCAACCTGACCTCAAAGATGATCTGACAACGGTGAGGAAACCGGAAAGTCGATCGACCTGCCGGATTCGCGGCACGTGGGGATCGGGGACAAGCCGCTGGCTTGCCCTCACCATCCTCCGCCCGCAATTCCTCTGCCGATCGGGACGGTCGTACTACTCGGTCGAGCCGGAGGGGTTTATCATGGCGACCCCAACTCAGCCCCCTACTGTGTACTTCCTTGTTACGTTCGAGATATTCAGAAGGTTGGGTCGGATTTGCGACTCCTTGACAGAACCATGCTATCACCTAAGGATGGTCATGCCCCCAACGAGGCAACGATCCGGGTTAACGTCGCTCCTTCGGGGGGGAAAAAACGCGCACGGCGCCATGAAAGTGATACTGCACGTGGCCTCTGGGGGCACTAACCCGAAGCGTGAACGAGGGCGTCAAACCGTTGCCTCGTTTACACTTCGGGTTGGTATGGAATGTCTTATTTCTGACCGCGTGCGGTATATCAGAACCGGTGGAAAAACGTCCACGGCACCTTGCGGTTTTTCGGAGAACGAACGCTGTGCTCGACCCTCGGGATATCCCACCTAGCGATTTTCAGGCACGCGCCCGATCGCTCGGAGCCCATGACCTGTCGATCCGCCGCTTGCTGTCGGCCGTTGTCGGTCGGGGCATTCACGATCCCAGGGTGTGGGGCCGCGATTTCCAGGTGCCGCGCCGGCTCCGGGACGCGATTCGGAACCCATTGCCGAGGTTGACCTTGGAGCACACGGTAACCTCGCAGATCGACGGATTCCAGAAACTCCTGTTCCGGACGCATGATGAGCTGGCTGTGGAGACAGTGTTGATCCCCCTGCACAAGCCGGGCGCCGTCAGTGTCTGCCTGTCCTCCCAGGTCGGCTGCCCTATGGGTTGCGTTTTCTGTGCGACGACACAGATGCCCCGATGGCGAAACCTGGAAACCTGGGAGATCCTCGACCAGTACGTGCAGGCACGCGAGCTCGTGCGAGAACAGGGGCGACGGGTTACCGGCGCAGTTTTCATGGGGATGGGCGAACCGCTCCTGCCGGGTGTCAAACCCCATGTGATGGCCGCGGCGTCGTTGTTGTCGTGTCCTCATGGCGGCCAACTCGCGGCAAAGGCAATCACGATCAGCACGGTCGGGATCGTCCCCCAGATCGACGAATACACGAACGAGGGACACAAGTACCGCCTCTCGATCAGCCTCGGAGCGGCGACCGACGAGAAGCGTGCGCAACTCGTTCCCGTCGCGGCAGGTTGGAGCGTTGACGAGGTGATGGCCGCGGCTCGCCGCCATGCGCTGGCCCGGCGAGACCGGGTGATGCTAGCGTATGTCTGCATCTCGGGGGTGAACGTCGGCGAGGACGACGCCGCGGCGCTCGGCACACTCATTGGCGATACGCCGGTGCGGCTGGACCTGATTGACGTGACCGACGCGACCGGCCGGTTCCAGCCACCTGGGGACGACGAGCGCCAGAAGTTCCGCGACGCCCTGACCCGACATGTCGGCCAGCCGGTGGTCCGGCGGTACTCCGGAGGCAAGGACATCCAGGCGGCGTGTGGGACCCTGGCGGGAGCCGGCTAACCTTCCGAAAGCGTCCGAACAGCCTCGGCCGAACGGCTTTCCGCCTCAACCTTCGCGTCGCTTGACGCTCCGGGCTGCTTCTGGGTGCATCAGCGTACGAACGAAGAACTCCTCCACGACCGCCCGCATCGCGGGCATGCGCACCAGAGAATGCGGGCAATGATCGACGAAGGCCAAACGATAATAACTCACGTCCTTCAAGCCGGCGCGACCGAGCGCGAGCACGAATCGATCGGCCGTCTCGACCGGGACCTGGGCATCCTCGACGCCGTAGATCAGTAACAGTGGTGGTGTTCGCGGTGTGATCTGATCCGCGGGCGAGGCTCTCCGATACGCGGCGGCCCGCTCGCCTTCCGGCGGTCCCCCCATGAATCGCTCGCAGACCACGCGCAACGCGCCGCGACGGTGCTGGCCGATGAGATCGATCGGTCCACTGTCGCTCACGATCGCTTGCACGAGGCTCGATTGATCCTGGTAGGGGCCATCCCCTTCGAGGCGTGCGTCCTTGCCGACCATGCCCAGGAGCATCGCGAGATGCCCGCCGGCCGAATTGCCGTAAGCCCCGATGTGGTCCGGGTCCAGGTTGTAGTCGTTTGCATGGGCGCGCAACCAGCGCACGGCGTTCTTGCAGTCCTCCAGCCCGGCCGGGAACGGGGCTTCGGGCGAGAGACGGTAGTTGATGGTCACGGCGACGAAGCCGAGCGCGGCGAAGTCCACGATATTGCCCGGGACTCCGTGCTCCCGCGAGGCGAAACTCGATTTATCCCCTTCGAGCCATCCGCCTCCGTGGATGACTACGATGCCAGGCCGTGGCTTGCCACCCGTGTCCTTCTTCATCGCGAGGTCCAGCTTCCATTGCCGGCTGGTTCCCTCCCGGTACGGGAGATCGTGCAAGACCGCTATGCCCTCCGGGACCAGCGGATCGTCTGCGCTGATGATGTGTTGCCTCCCCGCGAGCCAGATCACCAGGGCTACGGAGCAGATCCGCACGAGCATCGTGAGAATCTCCGGGATCCGGAAGACGAACGGAGATCGATGTCGCTTACGCTCGCAAACCGGTGTCTGGGAGGCCAATAATCTCTCTCGATCCTCGGCTTCGGCAATCGCGCTGCACGTGAGCGCTGTGGACGAGCCAGCCGAGCCAGCCGCCGATCACCAGGATGAAGATCAGAAACGCGCGCAGGCTGACGTGCAGGTCTCTTCGCCAGGTGTGAATGCGGGAGGTCGACATACCTCCGAGATTGCCTGGCACGAGGCTCGAAATCCAGTGGCGGAGGTCAAATGTGGTTTGAGTGGGCGCGGCGGAGCAGCTCGAGACGGAGAGCGCTCACCAGTTCCAGGACCGGCTTGACGAACGGCTGTAACGTCCGTTGATTCTCGACCCAGGACTCCGCATGGGCCAGCGGTTCGAAGACGCGCCGACCGCGCCGGGTCGTCCGCTCGATCACGCCGCGGTCCACGAGGAACAGCAAGACCGCCGCCCGTTCCCGGAGGGGAAGCTCGGACCAGAATTTGGACCGGGCGAGGTCATTCTCCAGATGCAAGCCGGCATATCGAGCCGCCTCGTCGAAGAGGGCCAAGCGGTGCTCGTCGTTACGGTGCAAGGTGAAGTGGGCCAGTCGGCCTGTCCAATCACGAGCCAGTTGTTTCACGAATGTTGCGGACACGGACGGGTGTTTCCTCCAGGGTCGTCGGCGAGGCCGTCGGAAACGCCGGGATGCGACAATACTCTCAACAACGAGTATTCCCCGGAGCAAAGGCCATGCCACTTGAGAAATCGACTCGCCGCAGGCTCGCCCTCCCGGGGAAATCACTCGGAAGGACGAGGCTCCGACGAGCCGGAGAGAACCGGGTCGCCGGAAAACTGGGCCGTCGCTGCGGCCCATCCGAGGGAGCCTCTAAAAGAATAGGTAGGCTATCCCGGGTCCGTCGGCAAGTCCTTCGTGCCGGATTTCGTTTTATTCGATAAGGTCGTCGCCCGCGCCAGAGATGAACGGGCAACCTGGGCGGAACGGGTCAACTCCCGCCCACGCCATGCATTTCTCTTTGACACGAGAGGCTGCGATCGACTATGTTCGGTCGTCTTCCACGGGAGGGCGAGGCGGGGACCGTCGCCGATTTCAGGAACGAACGACCTGCCGCATCGGGAATCCGGAATCTCGGATCGGGAACCTGGAAGAGGTGCGTGGGGCGCGAAGAGTGCAAGGGAGTCGGGTCGGTCGCCGGGATCGTCGCTGCATCGGAATCTTATGGACTCATGTTTTCTCTCATCTCACGCTTCGTGATCCGTCGCCCCTGGCTTGTCTTTCTGGCATGGCTCGCCCTGGCCGTCGTGCTGCGTTCGGTCGCTCCGCGTTGGGACGAGATCACCAAGGACGACACCGTCCGGTTCTTCCCGCCGGATTATCCGAGCGTCCTCGGCCAAGAACTGCTGGAGCACGGCTTCCCACAAGATGCCGCGAGCTCCCAGGTTGTGCTGGTCTACGAGCGCGCGAGCGGTCGCTTGACTCCGGATGACTTTCGCTACGTCGAGCGGACGGCCGCCCGATTCTACCAGTTCGCTCAGGTCCATCCGGAGCTGGGTTTCAAGAAGCTCGATACCCACAACTCGCCCGTGATCGGCCACCGGCTGATCGGCAACGGCGCCGACGGCCGGTCCCAGGCCGTGCTGACGATCCTCTCGCTCAACGGGACCTATCGAGCCAAAACGACGCGGATCGCCGTCGACCACATTTTGGAATGGCTGGCCGAGGACCGGCCCGAACCGCCGTCGGGGTTGGAACGGAGCGTCACCGGCTCCGCGGTCGTCGGACACGATATCAACACGGCAGCCAACGAGAGCATCGCCAATACCTCTCGTACGACGGTCATCCTGGTGATCCTGATCCTGCTGGTGGTCTATCGGTCGCCGCTGCTGGCCATGGTTCCCCTGGTGACCATCGCACTTTCCTTGCTCGTGTCGTTCTGGACGATCGCCCTGCTCACCACCTTTCCGAGTCTCGGCTTCCAGGTGATCAACATCACCCGGGTCTTCATCGTGGTCATCCTCTTCGGCGCGGGGACGGACTACTGCTTGTTCCTGATCGCGCGCTATTCCGAAGAGTTGGGGCGCGGCCGGACGAGACTCGACGCGCTTCGCGAAGCGATCGATCAGGTCGGTGGGGCGCTGATCGCCAGTGCCGGGACGGTGATCGTCGGATTGGGGATGCTCTACTTCTCGAGCTTCGCGCAGATCCGCTACACGGGGCCGACGATCGCCCTGAGCCTGGCCGTCGCGCTGGCCGCTTCCCTGACGCTGGCGCCCACGTTGCTGGCCGGCCTGCGCGGGGCCATGTTCTGGCCGTTCCGCGCCCCGCACCTCGAGCCCACCAGCCCTCGCGAGTCTGAGTCCCTGGGCGAGGGGGAGAGCCTGGACAGCCTGCCAACGAAGGGCTTCTGGGTAAACGTCGCGGACCTGGTCGTCCGCCATCCGATCGCGATCTTATCGGTCTGCCTGCTGGTACTCGGCACGCTGGCGGCGGTGGGGGCTCGCACCAAGACGAACTACAACCAGCTTGCCGACCTGGACCGCGATCGGCCGAGCGTGATCGGCGCCGCCGTCGTCCGGCGCTACTTCGCGGTCGGCGAGCTGAGTCCGGCCACCGTGCTGATCGAGAACCCCGTCCTGGACTTCCGCTCGCCTCCGGGACGCGAGGCGATCGCGGAAACCAGCCGGCGGCTGGCTGCGATCGACAACGTCGCGGAAGTCCGCTCGCTCACCCAGCCGGTCGGCCGGCCGCCGTCGGCCCCGGCGGCGGCAGGTTTCTTCGGCCGCGTCGCCGACCAGGCGTTGCGTCTCGGCGCGGAATCGCGTTACGTCAGCTTGCACCCGGCCAGCCGATCTGATCTCAATCATATCACTCGCTTCGATGTCGTGTTCCGCACCGATCCGTTCTCGGCAGTCAGCATGGAGACGCTCGAGCGGGTACGCGAGGTCCTCCAGGCTGCGACGGCGGACGATCAGCCGCTGAAAGGGACCCGAACGATCGGCCTTGTCGGTTCGACCTCGGCCGTGAATGACCTGCGACGTGTGACGACCAGCGACGAGCGTCGGATGTACGTGCTGGTCACGCTGGGAGTCTATGCCATCCTGGTGCTCCTGTTGCGCCGGCCCGGGATCAGCCTTTATCTCATGGGCACGGTCGTGCTCGGATACCTGGCGTCCCTGGGATTGACCGACCTGGTCTTCCATGCCCTGCATCGCGGCCCGGAGCCCTGGGGCGGACTCGATTGGACCGTGGGTTTCTTCCTCTTCGTGATCCTGGTCGCGGTCGGAGAGGATTACAACATCCTCCTGATGGCCCGGGTCATCGAAGAGGAACGGAAGCACGGAGTCGTTGACGGGACCCGCCGCGCCGTCGCGCATACCGGTGGGATCATCAGCTCCTGCGGCCTGATCATGGCCGGGACCTTCGGGTCGATGCTCACCGGGAACCTCACCTCCCTGCGCGAGCTGGGATTCGCACTGGGACTCGGCGTCCTCCTCGACACCTTCCTCGTCCGACCGATCCTCGTGCCGGCCTTCGTCGTCCTGGTCGATCGCGTGCGGACCCGACACAAGACCGCGCCGGACCTCCAGCCGAGCGAGGCGATCTGAATCGTGTTCGGTCAGTAAGTAACTATTCGAGAACGGCTTCCGGTCTCCGTAGGGTGGGTGAAACCGACCAAGATCGGGGCCGTTCTCGGTGGGATTCACCCACTCGAGGGAGATCTCGGACAGCTTCTAAACAAGTTGGCTCATGCGAGGAAACCGGCGGCACACCACCCGTTTCCTCGCATGAGCCAGCAAGGGATTACCTGAACTCGGAAAACCGGAGAGCAGCGACTAACCCTTCCCAACCGCCTGAGAGGATTCGCCGTCACCGTCGTCGACACCGACGCTCACCAGGGCCTGGCTGTCGGCCTCTTCGCGCGTGGCGGCGACGAACTTGAATTTCTTGGCATCTTCCTCGCCCTCGACCAGGACATTGACCACGGCCTTGCCCTTGAACGTGCCGCGAAGCAGGTCCTCGGCCAGGGGGTTCTCGATGAGGTTTTCGATCGCGCGACGCAGCGGCCGGGCGCCGTAATCGGGGTTGTACCCCTTGGCGATCAAGAGGTCCTTGGCCTCTTCAGTCATGATCAGCTCCAGTCCGCGATCGCTCATGCGGCCTCGGATCTTGGCGAGCTCGATGTTGACGATCCGCTTGAGATCCTTGGGGTTGAGGGCATGGAAGACGATGACGTCGTCCAGCCGGTTGAGGAACTCGGGGCGGAAGTACTTCTCGATGGCGACCTTGAGCCGCTCCTTCATCTGCTCGTAGCTGGCGGAATCGTCGCGGCCGCGGTCGAAGCCGAAGATGTTGGTGTACGAGGTCACCTCGGCGCCGGCGTTGGTCGTCATGATGATGATCGTGTTCTTGAAATCGACGTTCCGGCCGAAGCTGTCGGTGAGCCGGCCTTCCTCCATGATCTGGAGGAGGGTGTTGTAGACGTCAGGGTGGGCCTTCTCGATCTCGTCGAGGAGGACCACGGCATACGGACGGCGACGGATCTTCTCGGTCAACTGGCCGCCTTCCTCATAGCCGACATAGCCGGGAGGCGCACCGATGAGCCGGGAGACGTTGTGCTTCTCCATGTACTCGGACATGTCGATCTGGATCAACGCGTCGGAGTCGCCGAACATGAACTCGGCGAGGGCCTTGGCGAGCAAGGTCTTGCCGACCCCGGTCGGCCCGGCAAAGATGAAGCTGCCGATGGGCCGCTTGGGATCCTTCAAGCCGGCACGGCTCCGTCGCACCGCCTCGCTGATCCGCCGGATGGCCTCGGTCTGGGAGATGACCTTCTTCTGGATCTCCTCCTCCATGCGAAGCAGCCGGCCGCTCTCCTCGCTCTCGAGCCGCGTCAGCGGGATGCCGGTCATCTTGCTGACGACCTCCGCGATGACCTCCTCGTCGACAGTGCCGTCGATCTCCTTGGAGCGCTCCGCCACTCGCGGCGTGATCGTCTCCTTCTTCTTCTTGAGCTTGTCGGCCTGGTCGCGCAAGGCGGCGGCCCGTTCGAAGTCCTGGTTGGCGACGGCCTCTTCCTTATCCTGGTTGAGCCGTTCGATCTGCTCGTCGAGCTCCTTGAGGTCAGGGGGTCGCGTCATGGCCTTGAGCCGGACGCGGGCACCGGCCTCGTTGACCACGTCGATCGCCTTGTCCGGGAGGCAGCGGCCGGTGATGTAACGGTCCGAGAGCTCGACGGACGCCTCCAGCGCCTCGTCGGTGATCTGGACGCGGTGATGGGCCTCGTAGCGGTCGCGCAGGCCGCGGAGGATCTCCAGGGCTTCGTGACGGCTAGGGGGCTCGACGATGATCGTCTGGAACCGCCGTTCCAGCGCCCCGTCCTTCTCGATGTACTTGCGGTACTCGTCGAGCGTCGTGGCGCCGATGCACTGCACCTCGCCGCGGGCCAGGGCCGGCTTGAGAACATTCGAGGCGTCGATAGCCCCCTCGGCCCCGCCGGCGCCGACGAGGGTGTGCAATTCGTCAATGAAGAGGATCGTGTTCTTGGCACGACGGACCTCGTTCATCACCGCCTTGATCCGCTCCTCGAACTGGCCGCGATACTTGGTGCCGGCGACCATCATGGCCAGATCCAGGACCACGATGCGGCGATCGCGCAACAGCTCGGGGACGTTGCCGTCGACGATCATCTGGGCCAGGCCCTCGACGATCGCCGTCTTTCCCACCCCCGCTTCACCGAGCAGGACCGGGTTGTTCTTGGTGCGCCGCGACAGCACCTGGATCACGCGCTCGATTTCATTTTGGCGGCCGATGACCGGGTCCAGCTTGCCTTGCCGCGCCAGGTCGGTCAGGTCGCGCCCGAAAGAGTCCAAGGCCGGGGTCTTGGACTTGTTGCCTTTTGACGTGGCACCGCGTTCGCTCTCGCCGCCAGCGTCCATCCCATGACCGAGCAAGTTCAGCACCTCCTCGCGCACTTCTTCCAGCTTCAAATTGAGGTTCATCAGCACCTGGGCGGCCACACCCTCCTGCTCCCGCAACAAGCCCAGCAGCAGGTGTTCGGTCCCCACGTAATTGTGGTTCAGGTTGCGTGCTTCCTCGATGGCATACTCGATCACCTTCTTGGCTCGAGGAGTCTGCGGCAGCTTGCCCATCGTCACCATCTCGGGCCCGGCCTGCACGATCTTCTCGATCTCGTTGCGGATCTTCCGCAAATCCACGTCCATGTTCCTCAGAACCGTCGCCGCGACCCCGCTCCCCTCCTTGATCAGCCCGAGTAGTACATGCTCGGTCCCCACGTATTCATGGTTGAATCGTTGCGCCTCTTGGTTGGCTAGCTGCATCACCTTGCGAGCTCGATCGGTGAAGCGTTCGTACATGCGGTCTACTCCGATCCGACGATTGTCCCCACTTCGCACCGTCCCACGTCCTGCTCCACCTTCCATTCTACGCAACCGTGAGCCGATCAGTCATCGGAGTTGCGAGCGACTCGGGGAAGTCTCCGTCTAGGTTGAAGGTTTGTTCACTCATTGCCACCACCCAACACTCGTCCCTACCTGTCCATCGGCATCCGTCAGGAGAGGGTGCGCGATCGGGGGTTCCGGGCATCAGGGTCGCTTTGAAAGATCCAGCAGGATGGACTTCAACCTCCATCAATGGTACGCCTCAACCATCGATCAATTGACCCAGGGATTGATAGATCTCCAAGCGCCACTTCGCGCTACCTTTCTGATTGAGAGACCGGGAAAACCTCCGGTGGACTCGCACCGGCTATTCTGTTCGAGTGACCGGAGACGAGTCATCACCAAGACACGAGCGCTCCGGCACTGGGTTCACCGACCGTCAGATCCGTTCGATTCGCGGCCGCGTGTCGAATAAGTCCCGCAGGGTCGTTGCTCCTCCCCGGATCGCCGACCCCGTGTGATTGTAAAGGGCCTCTTGGTGTGAATCAAGTTTCGGCCGCTGGCCCAGGCGGGACCGGTCACAGGGAATGGGCCGGAAAGAGCGCGTGTACGGGCGGCACGGATTATCGGCCCGCTGGCCCAGTTAGCGAAGGAACTTGTCGCGAAGCTGGCGGCCCAGGAGGCGGAGCTGCTCGCGATCGTCCTGGCGGAGACCTGTGTTCCGCAACAGGTTGCCGTCGATGGGCACGCCGTTGACCTGGACGACCAGCTTGTTGACATTCCCGCGCAGGGTCAGGGAGGCCAAGGACTTCACATCCACCTTGAGATCGCCGAGGATGTGCCGCACCCGGTCCGGCAGTCGATCGTTGAGCCCTTCCACGTTCATGTGATAGTCGATCCGTCCATCGAGATCGGTCCAACCCGAGAGGGTGATGGGCAATCGGGCGAGATTCAGCGTGAACTGGTCGGTGGTGATGCGCCGGTCTTTGATGAGAAAATCGGTCCGGATCGAGCCGACGCGCCGCGGGCCCGACAAGTTGACGAACCGGGAGAGTTCGGCCACCAGCGGGGCGCCATCGAGCTCGATCGGATTCAGCGCGATGACGCCATGACCGGCCAGCGACCGGCAGAGTTCTTTCCACGAGGCGCCCTGACCCTGCGCATAGATGTCGGCGTCGAGCCGCCCCTTGAGGGTCGAGGGGGCGCCGGCCAGGACAGGCACGGCGTATCTCAGGATTTTCATACCTTCATCGAGTTTCACGTCATCGGCGCGGAACTGGGTCTTGAGGTCCAGAGCCCGGGCGGTCCGGTCGATCTGCGCGGCGAACCGGAACCGGCCGCCGTTGAGGGTCCCTCGGAGATGGTCGACGACCGCCCGCGGCCCTTCGGAGTATCCTTCTCCTTCGACGTCTTGGAGTTGGAGCTGCGTCTGTGTGGGCATGTCGACCACGCTCACGTTGGCACTGCGAACCTGGACGGCGATATGATGATCGACCGGCTTCCCACGCCCGGAGGGCGAGACGGCCGGAGGCGGGACTGGCCGGATCAGGTCGGCCAGTTCGACGGTCCCATCCGCGCGGCGCAGGACGCGAAGCTCGACCCCCTCCACCTCGACCCGTGACGGCTGAATCTGGCCCCGGAGGATCTGGAGCGGGCCGATATCCAGGCGAACGTCGGCAGCCTTGAGCCAGGGCTCGTCGAGGCCCCTCGGCGAGCCGATCTCCAGGTTGGTGAGCTGAATCCCGCCCAGCAGCCGGACCGACAAGCCTTCGAGCCCGACGCGACGGCCGCTCCGGGATTCCAGGATCGCAACCAGCTTCGACTTGGCCCAAGCCGTGGGAGCGACCATCACCACGGCGACCCAGAGCAAGGGGGGGACGAGAATCACTCCGATGAGAAGCCACACGTACCATCGCAATCGACGGATCGTCATGGGAATCCTTCCCCCTTTCTCGCGCAGGTCCTTTCCTGACCAGAAACCGATTGTCCAGCGGCTGCCGAATCGCAATTCCCTGAGGAGCAGCGAAGGAATTCAGATGGAAGATTCAGGATTTGATGGATGTAAACCTCTGTGCAGGCATGGCTTACATTCACTTTAAATCTTGAATCTGTGATCTTGAATCGTTTTCTCCACAGCTTCAGAGCCGAGTGAGTCCGACGAGACCTAAAGCCGTTGCGGACCATACCGCAATCAGGCCAATGCGGCAAGGACAGTCTGTCGCCGTAGGGAGCAGGAACGCTAATGTCGCCACATCCGGGTGTAGCCAAACGTCAATAGGAGAACTCGACGAATTTTGATAGGGTGGAAGGACGTTGGGGCAAGATAGCTTGATCATGGAGGATCGTCATGTTTCGCGGCTCGCCTACCGATTCGGCCCAGGATGCCCGTCTTCAGCGACTTCTCGGGATGGTCAAGGAAGAATTCTTCGCGGTTGATCAGACGGGTGCGGGGCTCGACTTCGCCACCATCGAGCAACGCGCTCACGAAGCCGGTCGCAAGGTGGCACGCCTGCTCTGCGAGCAAACCGCGTCTCAATGCGCCGAGTCCGCCGAGCACGAGCAACCCTGTCCCGGTTGCGGCCAGGCTTGCGCCGGAACCATCCAAGAGCGACCGCTGGAGACCCGCGACGGGCCGATCTCCCTCAAAGAGGCACGGCACTCTTGCCCGCGATGCCGGCGGGTCTTTTTCCCCCAATAGACCGCGCCAGGGCTTGGATCACCGCGGCTATAGCCCGACGATGCGGGCAATCCTGGTCGCGATGGCCATCGCCGCCCGCTCGTTCGCCGAGGCCGCGAAATTGGCCGGCATCGCTGCGGAACTGAAGATCTCACCCCGCCACCTCCAGACGCTCTGCCAGGAACAGGGAGGCATCGGAGTCGATGAGCAAACCGAGCGGACGACGGCCTATAAAGATCGCCCGTTGATGACGCCGACGACGGCCGCGAATCCGCCGATCGAGTTGGCCGCCGTCATGATCGATGGCGGTCGTATTCAGGTGCGCCAACCCGACCACGGGCCGGGGGTCCACGAGCCGGCTTGGAGGGAGACCAAGACGGCCGTCCTGCTGCGGATGAAGCGTCAGGTATCCGACGTCGATCCACAGCCGAACCTCCCCACGTGCTTTGCTGGACCTCTGGGATCGGCTGTCGAGCTGCCACCGGCGAGTGAATCGGCGACCCCGGCCGAGAAACCGGACTGGAGACCGGTCCCGGTGGTCCGCTCCGGGCTGGCCACCTTGAATGACAGCGAGACGTTCGGTTGGATGGCGGCTGCCGCCGCGGACCGGCGCGGCTTCTTCACCGCCACGGCCAAGGCCTTCGTCAGCGACGGCCTGCCGTATAACTGGTCGATCCAGCGTCGTCACTTCGCCGACTTCGAGCCGATCCTGGATTTCGTCCACGCCGCGGAACACGTGCACGCCGCGGCCAAGGCCACTGGCCAAGGCGTTGAGTTGGGCCGGCACTGGGCGGAGTCGTGCTGGGAAGGTCGCGTCGGGGACGTCCTGGGCGAGATCGCCGATCACCAAAGCCGGATCGATCCACCGACGAATCCCAAAGACGACCCCGACCATCCCTGGTGCGTGCTCGATCGCGAGCGCGGCTACTTGGAGAATAATCAGTCGCGCATGGACTACCCGCCTACCGCCGGGTCGGATTACCCATCACCAGCAGCCCGGTGGAATCGTGGGTCAAGCAGCTCAACCAGCGCACGAAAGGGAGCGAGAAATTCTGGAACAACAACGCCAACCCCGAGGCCGTGCTCAACCTCCGCGCGGCTTGGCTCAACGACGACGAGGAATTCATCGACCAGATTCGCAACCGGCCAGGTCATCCCTACGCGAGGCCAGGTCGCGACACGCAAGCACCCATCGCTGCGTGAAAAATCATTAGCGTTCCTGCACCCGTCGCCGTAAGTTCAACAAGCCATGGTAGCCGGCAATTGGACGAGAACGGCTCGACCGGCGACCAATCGGGACGATGTTCGTGCGGACCGCAACGACGATCGGGCCAGAT
>CAWJTV010000020.1:0-786741 GCA_963845755.1 uncultured Planctomycetota bacterium | reverse complement strand
AAACGGATACCACAGGCTCCAGTGTGACCTGCCCCCACTGTGGGATTACCGCCGAATTCCACTCGCACCGCGCCCCTACCCCTCTGAGCCTTGTCGGTCCTGTCCCCTACCAGCGCCTATTATCTCTGCCGGTGCTGTGGCCAGGGGAGCTTCCCGTTCGATGAGGCGGCGGGCTTGACGGCACGGAAGCTGACACCCGCTTTGGAGCGGGTCACGACCTTGGCCGGGACGGTCGCCGACAGTTTCGAGAAGGGGGGCGAACTGCTCGAAGAGATGGCCGGCGTTCGGCTCGGGGAATCCACGGTCGAACGAACCACCGAAGGCGCGGGTCAACGGCTAGCGGACGTCGTGCAGGCCGGTGTGGCGCTGGGTCCCAAGGGGGATTGGCCCTGGCACAAGGACTACGACGGCCGCCGATGTGCCTACGTCGAACTCGACGCCACTGGCGTCCGGCAGCAAGGCCAGGCCGGCGGCGCCGCCGAGGGCCGGATGGCCTACGTGGGGATGGTCTGCAACCCCAGTCCCGAATGGCCGTGGCCGGACGAGAAGCCGTTGCCGATGCAGGCGCGTTACCTCTCGGGGATGTACTCCTTGGAAGACTTCGGTCCGCTGCTCCGCACGCCGGCCGGGCACGTCGGCATGGATCGGGCCGATCGTTGGATCGGGCTCTCCGACGGCGGCAATGGGCTGGAGGACCGGCTGCGGGAGAACTTCCCGCGAGTGGAAGTGATCATCCTTGACTTCTTTCACCCCGCGGAGAAGCTCACCGGACTGGCACGGCTGCTTTACCCTCAGGACGAGGACCAATCCGAGGATCAAGCGCGGCAATGGTGTCATCTCCTGAAGGAGGAAGGGGGCGCGGTTCTGGCGGCGGTCCTGCGGAAGGGAGCTGGCCGCGCCGGGTGGGCCTGAGCGAGGCCGTCAACGAACTGGTCGGTTACCTCCAGCGGAACGCGCATCGGATGGAGTACCCCGAATACTTGGCCCACGGCTGGTGCATCGGCAGTGGCGCGGGTCGAGCGCGCGTGCAAAACGGTCGTGGGCCAACGACTGAAGTTGGCCGGCATGCGTTGGGGCGAGGACGGAGCCAATGCCGTTTGCCACCTCCGCGCGCTCTACCGCAGCGAAAAAGGCCAATGGGAAGCCTTCTGGAGCCGCGATTTCTCGCACAACTGATCGCCTGTACCACCAACTAATGTGACGCACACCGCCTCCGACGCTCCGACGGGAGAACTGCGACCGCGCACGTTCCTGGTTTGGAGGTCCGAACGTTCACATGACCGACAATGTCGCATCGTGTCCCGTCTCTTGATTTGTTCGTAACGCACTTTATTTTTGCTCCCATGAGAGGCCCATCCTGCTAGCTCGTGGAAGCGGAACCGTCCCTGGAACGTCCAGCGCCGATAGTGCGCCTGGGTTTCGGTGCTGTTCTGTGTCTTCCCGAGAGGGTCACGATCCATGAGTAGCAGGAAAACCCGCCGAGAGTCGCCGCGCGTCGTATTCACGACCGGGCTCACGAGCCATCTCAAGCGTCAGCTCCCCGGACTCGAGGCCGAGGAATCCCCGATGCCCAGAGTGGACCGGAAGTCTCACGCTTCGAGAGCCCTTACTGACCTTGGAGCCGAGCCCGACAACACTCGGGTCAGAATTGGACGAAAGGTCGAGGTTCCGATCAAGGCCGAGCCGATGACGGGCTGGGCCACGCCGCGGCGAGGCCCGCGATCTGCTCGAGCTGGATGACTCGGCGCTGGCCGACGTGCTCAAGGGTTACAAACTCAGCCGAAACTGGGTGGAAGTCTACTCGAAGGCGGAGATTCTGGCCCTTCGCAAGATCGTCAAGGCACTTCGATGATCCGTGGGTGTCACCGCTCGTCGTGCTGATCGAGGCCCGAGTGGGTCGACGCCGGAGAGCCTCGGCCAATAATCCGAAACCCCGCGCCTCGACCCGAATGGACGTGGGCGGCCCGACTTCGGCTGCGTAAGGGCTTCCGTCGTCGGGCGCACCTCCCGATAATGGCGATCACGCTTCGAATTCGGCGTGTCGTCGATTCGCCGAGGATTCGTTCAGGCGTTCGCAAACGCGCCACTGGCATGAGGAGACGGTCCCTTTGACTCCCAAAGAAGTCCTGGCCCAGATCCGTCAGCGCGAGGTCACCACGGTCGACTTGCGTTACATGGACTTTCCCGGTGTCTGGCAGCATTTCTCGATCCCGGCCGACGCCCTGACCGAAGACACGTTCGAGGAAGGTGTGCCGTTCGATGGCTCCAGCGTCATGGGCTGGCGCGCGATCAACGAGGCGGACTTGCTGGTCGTCCCGCAGCCTGAGACCGCCGTGATCGACCCGTTTCCTTCGCAACCGACCCTGACGATGATCTCCAACATCCATGATCCGATCACGCACCAGGACTACACCCGCGACCCGCGAAATATCGCGCGTAAGGCCACGAGTTACATGCGCAACACCGGCCTGGCCGATGATTGCAAGCTTGCCCCTGAACTGGAGTTCTTTGTTTTCGATGACGTGCGATTCGAGCAGCGGGGACACGAGGCTTTTTATCACATCGATTCGGTAGAGGGTGCGTGGAACCGAGGCCGTACGGAGTCGCCGAACCTGGGTTACAAGCCGGGCTCGGGGCTCGGCTACTTCCCATGTCCGCCGACGGACAGCTTGGTGGATCTCCGCTCCGAGATGGCCCAGCGCATGGGGGAATGTGGCATTGGCACGGCGGCCCATTTCCACGAGGTCGCCACCGGCGGCCAGTGCGAGATTGACCTGCTACCCTATCCGCTGGTCAGCAGCGCCGATCAGGTGATGCTGGCTCGGTACATCATCCGCAACGTTGCCCGTCGCGCCGGTCGGACCGCGACCTTCATGCCCAAACCCCTCTTCGGCGACAACGGCTCCGGGATGCACACGCATCTGACGCTCTGGAAGGATGGCCAGCCACTGCTGGCGGGCCAGGGTTATGCTGGTCTCAGCGACTTGGGCCTTCACGCTATCGGCGGCCTGATCCGGCATGCCAAGGCACTCTGTGCCTTCGCTAACCCCACCACCAACAGCTACAAACGCCTGGTGCCCGGGTTCGAGGCACCGACCAAGATCTCTTACAGCCGTCGCAATCGCGCCGCGATCATCCGCGTCCCGCTCGGCGGGCCCAGTCCTACGAGCCGTCGGATCGAGTTTCGAGGGCCCGACTCCGCCGCTAATCCTTATCTGCTGTTCTCCGCCATGCTCATGGCGATTCTCGACGGAATCCAGAACAAGATCCGGCCCGGCGAGCCGCTCGACAAGGATATCTACGACCTCCAGCCCGAAGAACTCGATAACGTGCCGGCCACCCCGCGCTCGCTCGAAGCCTCGCTCGAAGCCCTACGGGCCGACCACGAGTTCCTTCTCCGCGGCGATGTCTTCACGCCCGACGTCATCGATACCTGGATCTGGTATAAGCAGACGCACGAGGTCGAGACGACACGAATCCGTCCCCACCCCTATGAGTTCGCACTGTATTATGACGTGTGAGCGAAGGGTGGTTGGCGACCCGCGGATCTGATGGGAGGGACATTGGGAGAGGCGGTCCGGTCCGATCGAGAACGTCCGTCACTCCAGCGCGGAATCCGGCGCCACCTGGGCGACCTCCTGCATCGGCGGATGCTCTTCCGGCCGCATCGCGTAGAAGACGAGCGTCAGGGCACCGGCCACGAGCATATTATCGGCGAAGTTGAAGATCGCGCAGTCGAATCCGATGGCATCAACGTGGAAGTGCACGAAGTCGCGGACATGGCCGAAGACCAGTCGATCGTAGCAATTGCCCAGCGCGCCGGCCATGATCAAGGCCAGCGCAACGGTCAATACCCGGCTCGAGGCCGCGCGAGGAAGAACAGCCAGTAGCAGATGATGATCGCCGCGATAACCGAGAGCCCCGCGAAAATCAAGCTACTGTAGGGGATCGCCGCGCCCCAGCCCCAGAGAGCACCGGTATTCTGACTCGTGTGCAACTCCAGGATCCGCGGGATCAAGGGGACCGATGGAGAGCCAGGTGGGCCGATTCGTGCGAAGACCATCGACTTGGTCGCCAGATCGAAGATCACACCGCCCAACGCGATGGAACCGAAGAGCAATAGCCGGCCCGGTCCCACGCCACCTTGCTGATTCATTCGCCGCCCTCCAGCTTCCGTGCACAGCGGATACAGTGCCGCGCGTAAGGGATCGCCTGGAGCCGAGGCTTCGTGATCGCCTCGTTGCATTCCACGCATTGGCCAAAGGTCCCTCGCTCCATACGATCCAGCGCCTCGTTAACCAGCTCCAGCGTGCCTTGTTCGTTCTCGATCAGGCCCAGAGTGAACTCCTGATCATAATTGTCGGTCCCCAGATCGGCCATGTGCAATGGCACGTTCGACAGATTGCCCGTACCGCCGGCGAGGTCCCGACCCAGGGCTTCATCGGTCATCTGGTCCAGGTCTCCTCGGAGTCGCGATCGGAGAGTCTGAAGGACTCGGCGATAGGACACCAGTTCGTCACTCTTGAGAGCGCTCGCCATGACAACTAACCTTTCCCTTTCCCTTTCTGCCGGTTCTCCGGGATCCGAGGAGGGTCGGGGCCAGGAATCCTAGACCCTCCGCGGGCTGGGGTCAATCCGAACACCCTGTTCCTACGGGACTACGTCCCCATGGTGCGGCCTTGTCCCGCGACTTACCCTCGCCACCAAGGGATCCAGACTACACCGGCGAGCGTCCCGAAAGCCACCCCTAACTGCTTCTGATGGCAGTCAGTTCCAGCGTCCCGATCGTATCTGGAGGACTCCCCGAAGGATCTCTCGACAGTCGGCTGGACGGGTCCGTTTGCATCCACCCGATTTTCCCGAAGGGCTTCCGTCGGTTACCATGGGCGCCGTTCCTCGGGTCCGACGATCTTTCCGAAGGGTTCATGGGTGATATGAGTACTGAGATTCCGAAGACCATCTTTATCACCGGGGCGACCGGCCTGGTCGGCAGTCATGTTGCCGAAGAGGCCCTGAAACGCGGCCACCGCGTGCGGGCACTGGTCCGTCCGACCAGCGACACCCGCTGTCTCGACGCTTGCGGTGTGGAACGGATCATCGGCGACCTGCAAGACCCCAATGCCCTGCGGGCCGGTGTCGCCGGAGCGGACTGGGTCATCAACTGTGCCGCCAAGGTCGGGGACTGGGGCCGTCTCGACGAGTTTCGGCGGCTTAACGTCGAGGCGCTCCGCCTCCTTCTCGAGGCCTGCTGCGACGTGGGCGTCGAACGGTTCATTCACGTCAGCTCGCTGGGTGTCTACGAAGGTCGCGACCATCACGGAACGGACGAGACCGTCCCACCAGCGTCGAATTCGCTGGACGCCTACACGCGATCGAAGACGGAGGGCGAGGCCCTCGTGCTGGACTATCATCGCCGTCGCCGACTCCCGGCCGCGGTGGTTCGTCCGGGCTTCATCTATGGCGAGCGCGATCGCACCGTGCTCCCCAAACTGCTGCTCAACCTCCGTCGCGGCACGTTCGCCTATTTCGGCTCGGGTGACCAGGTGCTGAACTGTATCTACGTAAAGAACCTGGTCGACGGGATCTTCCTGGCCGCCGAGAAACCCGGCGCCGTCGGGGAGGTCTTCAACCTCACCGATGGCCAGCGCGTGACCAAGAGACAGTTCGTCGGCCGAGTTGCCGAGCTGGCAGGTCTCCGGCCCCCGACGCGACGCATCCCACTGCGACTGGCCAGGTTTCTCGCCAATCTCGTGGAAAGTGTCGCGAAGCTGCGCGGTGCGGAGAATCCTCCGTTGATCAACAAGGCCCGCTACAAGTTTCTCGGTCTAAACCTCGATTTCTCGATTGAAAAGGTGCGCCGGGTGCTCGGATATCAGCCTCCGTTCACCTTCGAGCAAGGGATCGAGCGCGCCATGGCCGAGCATCAGCCCAGTGGCGTGCTGAAACCACACAAGACTGCGTCTCAGCCGATTTCATCCTTGGAGGATCTTCCATGAGTAGCGCGAAAGGCAAGCGAGTCGCCGTTCTCGTCGAAAAGTTCTACGAGGACCTGGAGTTGTGGTATCCGGTGCTCCGGCTTCGCGAGGCCGGATGTGACGTCAAGATCGTGGGCCCGAAAGCCGGTGAGACGTATTCGTCGAAGCACGGGTACCCCGCCAAGGCGGAAGTGGCCGCCAGCGAGGTCAAGGCGTCGGATTTCGACGCGATCGTCATCCCCGGCGGATACTCGCCGGATCACATGCGGCGGCATCCGGCGATGGTTGACCTGGTCACCCAGGCGGCGCGGCAGGGCAAAGTGCTCGCGGCGATCTGTCACGGACCGTGGATGCTCTGCTCGGCGAAATGCCTCGAGGGGCGCAAAGTGACGGGCTTCTTCGCGATCCGCGACGACGTCGAGAACGCGGGCGGAGTCTGGCAGGATGCGGCGTGCGTCCGGGATGGGAACCTGGTCACCAGCCGCACGCCGGATGACCTCCCCGCTTTCATGCAGGGGATCTTCGCCGCCCTGGAAAGTGCTGCTCAGGCATAGATGGAATTTGAGCGCTTCGGGTATGAGGTGCGCACACCACGGCGCTCGTTTATCGCGCGCGCCGAGCGTGAAGCGCTCGGGAGCCGTCCACCCGATAACAGGTGGAAGAACAGGTGTGGCAGCCAAACTCTCGATTCATCGACGTCAATATAATAAATAAGATATTAAAATATCCACATTCATTGGTTATTCTATGAAGCCGGCTCGGGAACCGCTCTGGCCGGGGTGGCGCGACCGAGGATCACGACCGCCACGCGACTTCTCGCCACGCGCCCCTCAGATGAACTCGTTGATCAGGTTCTCAAGCATTTCCTGCCGGCCGCTGAGGTTCTTGGCGGAGTCGCCCTTGGGGAGGATGTAGGCGTCGAGGTCGCTGAAGTTGGCCTGGCCGGCCTCGACTCGGCGGCCCAGCTCGCAATCCCAGCTCCGGTAACGTTCCTTGAGGAATCCGGAGAGGCGTCCATCGGCGATGATCGCGCGCGCGGTCTTGAGCCCGCGGGCGAAGGCGTCCATGCCGCCGATGTGGGCATGGAACAGATCGATCGGCTCGAAGCTCTCGCGCCGGACCTTGGCGTCGAAGTTCACTCCGCCGGTGGTAAAGCCCCCCATACCGAGGATGCAGAACATGCATTGGGTGGTGAGGTAGATGCTTGTGGGGAACTGGTCGGTATCCCAGCCCAGGAGATAATCGCCGGTATTCGCGTCGATCGAGCCCAGCGCGCCGGCACCGATGGCGACCTCCAGCTCGTGCATCATCTCATGTCCGGCAAGAGTCGCGTGGTTCGTCTCGAGGTTCAGCTTGAAGTGGGGAAGCAGGTCGTAGGTCCTGAGGAAATTCAAGCAGGCTGCGGCGTCGGAGTCGTATTGATGCTTGGTCGGCTCCTTGGGCTTCGGCTCGATGTAGAACGTGCCGTTGAAGCCGATCTGTTTCTTGTGATTGACGGCCATGTGGAGGAAGCAGCCGAGGTGGTCGAGCTCGCGCTTCATGTCGGTGTTGAGCAAGGTCGAGTAGCCCTCCCGACCTCCCCAGAAGGTGTACCCCGCACCGCCGAGTTCGTGGGTCACTTCCATTGCCTTTTTGACCTGGGCGCCCGCGAAGGCAAACACGTCGAAGTTCGGGCTGGTCGCCGCGCCGTGCATGTATCGGGGGTTTGTGAACAGATTGGCCGTTCCCCACAGAAGCCTGACGCCTGTACGGGCCTGCTCATCCTTGAGGACCTTGACGACCTCGTCGAGATTGGCGTGGCTTTCCTTGAGGTTCCGTCCTTCCGGCGCGACGTCGCGATCGTGGAACGCGTAAAAGGGTACGCCGAGTTTCTCGAAGAACTCGAAAGCCACCTTGGCTTTGCGCTGGGCGTTGGCGACCGAGTTACTGCCGTCATCCCACGGCCGTAGTGCAGTGCCAACGCCGAACGGGTCGGCGAGCGGGTTGCAGAAGGTATGCCAGTACACCACCGAGAAGCGGAGGTGTTCCTTCATCGTCTTCCCGTCGATGACCTCGTCGGGATTATAATGTTTGAATTCCAGGGGATTCCGCGACTTGGGCCCACCGAACGGGATCTTGGGCACATCGGGGAAGAACTCAGACATCGGCGCGACCTACCCTCTTGGACCTTCGCGACGCTGACGATGGAAACAGACGCAAACCGCCAATTTACCGCTTGTTGCACGCGGCGCACAAGTAGGGTGAGATTCGCGCGCGGCGATCTTCACCGGATCCGTGCCACGATCGGGAACCAGTATCCCGCGATTGGGCAACCCATCACCAGCTACTTCGAGGCCGACAGGTCCGTGGCCGAAATGCGATCTCTTGCCGTCGAGGCGGACAACCGCTATTTTTAAGGATCGGTACCGGTCGGATCGTATCCAACCGGTCTGACGGGCGGCTAACTCAGCGGTTAGAGTGCCATCCTCACACGGTGGAAGTCGCAGGTTCGAATCCCGCGCCGCCCATTAGACTCAAGGACGAGCCAACAAGCGGCTTGATCGCGTTACCCGAACCCCGCCAACACGCGAAAATCTCAATGCTGAAACGGTACAATACCGGGTCTATGCACGCATTCACCATCCTACTGCATCGCATCGAGGTGAAAGTGCTTGACACGCAACCCGAAGGGTATGCCCTCTTACCGGCGCCATTGCGCCGGCAACTGAGCGGTCGTCATGCTCAACGGGTTCGACCCGAAGCTTGCCAGCCGGATGAAGCCGATTGCGAACGAAGACCTGACCTGGCGTCCGCTTGAATGGCACGAAGGGATGAAGCCCATGTACGAGCATGCCGCCCGCTATCCCTGGCTCCCGGTCGAGTGCGACCCACCGAGATCCCCGATGGCTCCTTCCTCGCTCATTCCGGAAGTGCCGACGCCCGTACGTCGAAAAGTAGGCTGTCTTGGTTAGAGTGTAACCTCTCGAATATGAATCTGGCTTTACACCCCCATCCCTTTGTCCCCCTCCGCTGCTGCTCCTCGCTGATCTTGTAAGACGCCGCCAGCGACTTGCCACCGACACGTCGGACCGGCAGTAATACAAACGGTTGTTTAGATGACGGCTGTGGCCTTTACCGCGAAAAATCGGGTTTGCCTTCCAATTTCTGTAAACTTTATGACCCCCGTGCCGCAGCGCCCGCTCCATGACCATGCCAACGACGAGCACTTCCGCGCCGAGGGATTTCCCACTCTTTTCTGAGCGGGCTTGCTCGGCCATCGACACTTGTCATAGAATCGCACTGGCGTCCCCTCCGGTATTCCTCGGATTCGACCGGGAGCGACCATGCAACGACCCAGACTCCGGCTTCGGATGCGGCACCTGCTCGGCCTGGTCGCGGCCTTCGCCGGCCTCTTCGCGGTGTTGCGGTATCGACAAGAGGTCTACAACCCGGCCTCGGCGCAAGCGAGGCGGCTCCACGCGCTCGACCCGGCCGAACGGATCGAGGCGGTGGGGAAGCTCGCGGCGATGGGGCGCGAGGCCGAGTCGGCGATCCCCTCGCTCCTCGGCGCCCTCAGCGACGGCGACCCCCGCGTCCGCGCCCGGGCGGCGAGGGCGACGCCCTTCATCCTCGGGAAGCCCGACCATCCCCGGGCCGACGAGGTCCGCGCCGCCCTGACCGGGGCCCTGGCCGACCCCGATCCTGGCGCCCGCCACGCGGCGGCCATGGCACTAGCGACTCCTCTTGATGCATGACAGTGGCTTCTCCATCCTTTCGTTTGCCTCTTTTCACGCCACCTTCACCCGCAGCGGGCGACCGGTGTAGGTCCAGTGGAACGGCTTGGCAAACACCCGATTGAAATACGCGATGAAGTTCCACAGCTTGCTCTGCAGGTCGTCCACCGAACTGAACGAGCCGCGCCGAACACCTTCCTCATGATTACTCCGAAGACCGTCTCGATCTGGTTCAGCCACGAACTGTGCTTCGGCGTGTACACGAACCGGATCCGGTGGCCCTTCTCCGACAGGAACGCTTGCCGGCTGGCCACCGACTTGAGGATCCCGCGCACGTTCTTCCTCCCCAACGGCTCCGCGATCCCGCACGCCTTGGCCACCAACCGCACCAGCATCTCCGAGCCATGGATGTTCAAATTATCCACCACGAAGATCCACCCGCCTCCGGGTCGGTCGCCACCGTGTGCGCGATGTGTTCGACGAAATCCAACTCCGTCCGCGTCGGGCCGATCGTGGGGGTGATCAACTCGCCGGTCGTCACGTCGAAGTTGCCGATCAGAGTCAGCGTCCCATGCCGCGTATATTCGGCCTCGATCCGCTCGGGCCTCCCGTAGGTCATCGGCTGATCGGGGGCACTCCGCTGCAGCGCTTGCAACCCGGTCATCTCATCGGTGCTGACGGTGTGCGTCCCCTGGTCCCTCGCCAGGGCCGGCACCTCCTGGTAGGTGTCACAGACCGCCTGGACCCGCCCCGCAAAGACCACCGGATCTTTCTCGCGGTGTGAGCCAATACCGCTTCTTGTGCGGCTGCAAGGCGGCCTCGCGGAGATAGCGACCCACTTGAGTGACCGAGATCGAGGGCACGATGCCGCGCTTGATGGCCTCGTCGGCCAACTCCTTGGCCGTCCAGTGAGTGATCGGCCGGCCGGACTTCTCCGGGGCTCGCAGGCCAGTGCCAGGATCGCCACGACCTGCTCGGGAGTGACTTGCCGGAGGAGCCGGCGCGGGGCTCATCGCGGAGGACCTGCTCGACGGCCCAGCGCAACGCGGCGTGGGTCTGGGTGCACTCGATGCGGATGAGCCGCTCCCAGGCATCGGCCCAACGTCGTCGCCAGGTGCTGACCTGCCGCCGCGACAGCCCGACTGCGGCGGCGATCTCCGCGTTGTCCCGCTTCTGGAAGGCCCAGAGGATGATGGCCGCACGCTGGCGGAGTTGAGACGAGGCGGTGGGGGCCTTGTGATCGTCTCCAGGAGATCGTGTTGACGTTCGGTGATGGTGACCTTGGCCGTCTTGCCCGGCATGGCGAGAGCCTCCCTGGTGGTTGCGAAGCTAGCGAATCCGGGTAATTCTAGCCGGCATCAAGCTGTTGGTGTCTCAATTGAGGATTGTCGTCTCGGATGATCCAGCCCGACCCGAAGGCCATCCTTCCCGCCCTGATTGATCCGGACATATGTCTGACCGCGCGGCTTGATCTGAACAAAAGAATCGTGGTTGGGGCTACGCCCCAATCACGAAGGTTTAACGCATTGGAGCCAAAACATGGCAAGGGAGCGACACAGCGGGGGCCTCCGGATCAGGGAGGCCCCCAGCCATGTTTCGGCAGCAGGACGAGCGCTCGGGTTGCTCCTCAGCAGAGCCCTATCCTCTCGCCTGCCAACCGCGATTATCGGCGGGAGAGGAGCCCTCGTGTCAAGTGCGACGCGTCTCCAGCAGGTCGTCGATGGCGAGGTACTCCTTCACCAGAGGCAGGCCGCACCCCAAGGCGTGAGCGGTCTGCTCGGGCGTGAGCCCCTCCAGACGGCAATGACGGACGCGATCGTACTGGCCGAGGTAACGGTCGACCGCCTCAAGGCTGTGGTAGGTCTCGCGAGCGACGACATGCGGCTCCTTGCCTTCGGCGTATCGCTTCCAGCAAATAATCCGCTTATGAGTCAATCCTGTTCCGACATCGTGGAGTGTGGCGCGTCGTGGGATGACGGTGCTGGTGAGGCGCTCATGCTCGGCCAGCACATGAGCGATCCGACTGTCGTCGACGCCGAGCAGCTCGGCGAGGTCGCAGTTGGAGAGCAATCCCCCCTGTTTGTAGGCCTGCTCGCAGAGGCGGACGGCCTTGCACAACAAGCGTTGAGGAGCGGGGAGGCGATCGATGCGCCGTTGCGCGTCCTCGGCGGTGGAGATCTCGAGGAGGACGGGGATCAGGTTGACGTCCGCGATGCGTTGGCGACGACCGGGCGGGTCGTTGAGGCTGACGGCCATCCAGAGCGCCTGGCCGTGAACGAGGTGGTCTTTGGGGCGCATATGTTTGAAGACAACTTCAAGTATCATATCTGCGCACAATTGACAGATGCGGTTTCCTCCAATTCGCGGGAACTCCTTGACGATCCGGTGGGCGAGTGCGTTCCGCAAGGTCTTCTCGCGGAGGGGGCCGTATTTCTTGCGGATGAAGTCAGGTTTGCTACTCATGGGCGGACCTCCCACGAGTGATTTTTTTTCTGTGTTTTTTTTTTTTTTTTTTTTTTTTTCCGACTCATCTCCCCTTTTTTCCGCCGCCGCAGGAGCCGATCCTGAGGAGCTCGTCCAGATGATAGGCCATGTTGCGATCGCGCCGGCATTCCTCCAGGATCTGGAGATAGGCGTTGACGAGGGAGACCCCGCGGCGGAGGAGGAAGGCGATCTGCCCGGCTTGCATCTCCTTGTGGGCGAGTTGAGCGCAGCGCGCGAAGGTGGACAGGTAGTTGGCGACCGCTTCGGGAGAGTGGTGCATGATCTGGCAGATCTGCGACGTGGTCTTGCCTTGGAGTGCAAGGCGGACGATTTGAGTGCGATGGGTGAGGACCGGTCCGAGGTCGTGGAGCGTACTGCGCATCGGGATCAGGACATCGGGGTGGGCCTGGCGGACCGCGATCAGGTCGCGCGAGATGGTTCGCGGTGTGACGAAGAAGACGCGATAGGCGAGGTCTTCAGCGGTGGGTGGAAGACGCGGTTCGTTTTTCTGACGAGTTACGCGGCTTCCCCAGTCTTCCTGGCTTTGTAGCTGCGGAACGGGCTGCTGGGCCGCTCCTTGAGGTGGCGGTCCAGGCGGCCATCTTCGGAAAGGAAGGCCGCACGGAGTTGGAGGATCGCTTCGGCACCGGCCTCGCTCCAGAACTTCTCCGACCCCTTCACCCGGCGGTTGAATATCTTCACCGTCAACTCCACGTGGCTGGTCGTCCACGGGAGGCCCTCGCGACGATAGCGCGGATAGTCCATCCGCTCCCGGTTGTCTTCCAGGTAGCCCAGCACCCGCGCGACGATCCTCCGGGGGTCGTCGTCGGCTAGCCTTTCCAGCGGGCACCCGCACAAGGCGATCTGGGTATCACACCAGGTGCGAAGCTCCGCGATCACCCGATCGACCCGCCCGTTCCAGCAGGCCTCCGCCCAGGCCTGGAATGACTCCCAGCGGCCCTCGGTGTCGGCGACCATGACCCGGGCCGCCGTGAAGAGGTGGGCCAGGGCGTGGAGGAAGTCGACGATCGCCACGAAGGTCGGGAAAGAGCGGCGGTGCAGCCCCCAGATCCAGGCCGAGCCGTCCCCCAAGAACGCCCGGGCGGCGGCCGCGGCGAAGTTCCGCCGTCGGGCCTCGGCGGCGACCATCGGCCCGAAGCGATCGACCGGGGCGGTCGTGGCCACGTAGGTGCGCACCGATAGCTCCGGCGTACCGCGCGGCTCGGCGGCCTCGGCGACGGCCGGGATCGGCAGCACGGCGGGCTCCTGGATCTCGGGGGCCGGCGGGCCCATCGGTCCGGTCCCGCCGATGGCCCCGATGACCTTCTCGACGTAGGCCCGATCGCGGAAACAGGCGGGCAATTCCGGCTCGGGGTCGCACTCGGAGACGACAGGGGCCATCGTCGCCAGGATCGCGATCTTGTCCTCGTGCCAGGCGGCCTGGTGGGCTCCCGGCCCCTGGCCCGCGCCGCGGATCTGGAGCCGGCCGCCATCGACCTCGACGACCGCCAGGGCTGGCCGTGTCGCGACGCGCGGCTCGAGCGTGCCGGCCTGGAAGCGGTCCACCTGCTCATCCCGCTGGGACCGCAACTGCTCGCCGAGTTCGCGGGCGATGCGGTCGAGTTGCCGGCCGCTGATGTCCACCTCGGCCAATTCGGCGACGGCCTCGGCTGCCTCGCGGAAGGAGGGCTCGCGGGTGGCGGAACGGACGATCTTGCGGACTACCGAGGGGCTGTAGTCATGGGACGTCAGCCGTCGCGCCGGGCGCTGAGGGAAAAAAATCCCGGCGGCAGGCCGGGCAGTGGCACTGGGGCTCGGCGTAGGTGACCGCGCCGCCCCAGAAGTCGATGGCCCGCGGCTCGCGCTGTACGGCGCAAGGCCGCTGACACGTCGGGCAGGGTTGCTCGGGCCCCAGCAGCGCGGCCTTCCGCTCCAGCAGATCGGCGATGGTGCCCCGAGCGACGGCGCGGGCGGCGGTGATGGCCATCTGCTCGATGTCGTCGGCGTCGAGATCCAACTCGGGCCCGACCTCATCGTGGACGCGCCGGGCCACGACTTTCCCCCACCCTTCGGCGAGCCGCTCGACGCCGTCTCGATCCATCGATGGTGACTTCTGGAAAGGCATCGGAGGTCCCTCCTTGGACTTCGGGTGATAGACAATCTGGGAAACTCACCTTGACAGCTTACCAGGGATCGAACGCCGCGCGAACCGCGTCTTCCACCCTTCAGCGGTGAGCAAGGCTCCTTGACTGAGGGCCTTTGTGATTAGCGACAATTAGATTTCCCTGTCAACGACAATTAGAATTCCCTACTCGGCCATAGTGTACAAGCCCCTGGGATTCTGGCCAATTGACCATCCCTCTCGCCTCTGGGATCAACCATTCCTGCGCTCGTTCATCCCTCCTCTCGTGCGTCTGTCGGTTCCACCGGCTTTTGACGCGACTTCTTGGCCTGCTCGGCTCGGTAGCTCGGAACGTTCAACTCCACGATCACGCTATGGTGCACCAGCCGGTCGATGGCGGCGGCGGTCGTCATCGGATCCTTGAAGATCGCCTCCCATCCCGAAAACGGCAGGTTGCTCGTCAGCATCACGCTCCCGCGCTCGTACCGTTCCGCCAGCAGGTTGAAGAGCACCTCCATCTCGTCCCGGCTGTATTGTACGTATCCAATATCGTCAAGGATCAGCACCTCATATCGGGAAATCTTCTTGAGAAAACCGCGCAGCTTCAGGTCGCGCTTCGCGGCCAACAGATCTTGAACCATCAAGGCGCACGTCGCGAACATCACCTTCCGCCCCGAGCGGATCAGTTCCTGCCCGATCGCGCACGCCACGTGGCTCTTGCCACTGCCGGGATTCCCGAATATGAGCACATTGTCATTTCGTCCAACAAAATCGCCTTCGAGCAGAGTTCTGACCTGCTGCGCCGCCTTGGACGGCAGTCGCTTCAGGTCCAGGCTTGACAGGTTCTTTTCCATGAACAGCCTCGATTCTCGCAACAACCGCTCGACCCGGTGGGAACGCCGCGACTCGCACTCGCGCTCCGCCAGATCCAGGAGGTAACGTTCGTAACTGGTCAACTCCTGACGGGCTCGTGCCGCCGCCGATTCGTACGCCTGCCGGATCGTCGGCAGGTGGAGCTCGCGAAGGCAGTCCGTCAGAGACTCATGCACATCGATTGGCTTACTGATGGAATATCCTCCCTGGTCTCGAGTAACAGGTCGTACATCGACAAATCCACCGTCGTGACGACCACCTCCATCGCGCGAGGCAGGCCCAGGTCGTGACCCAGGTGCTCCGTGACGACGGTCGGGGTGATCGGCATGTTCCCGTCCAAGAGCCGGCCCAGGACGGCGTCAACCCCGACTTCCGACTCCTTCGCCGCCAACTCCAGGATCCGGAGATAATCCTTGGTGGCGCGGGCCGGGCTTTGTGCCAGCAAGACGTCGTAGGCTCGGCGAAACCGGCCGGTTGGGAACATCGCGTCCCGGTGCCGATAGGCCGCGAACGCCCCCGGCTTGCGCACCAACCAGTCGATCACGTGCCGATAGTTAATCACGTGTTTGTTGTGGCCGCGCTGCCGAGGGACCTTTTCAATCAGCACCGCGCCGTGCCACACCTCCAGGCATTCCGCCATCACATGGACATCGACCTGTTCACCGATGAGTCGGCTCGGCACCGAGTAGGTGTTGGAGCCAACCCGGATCGTACTCCCCTGGGTGACCCGCACCCGGCGCCGGTGCCAGGCGTCCACCCGCCGCGAGGGGAGGTCCTTCAGCAACAGTCGTTCCTCGGTGAACCGCGGGATCCGTCCGCTGTTGCGCTGAGCGAAGACCTGGCGAAGGAACAGCTCGTAGGCTGCTCGGTCGGCGAAATCGCGGCCGCTGCGCAACATCAGGGCCTGATCCATCGCTTGTTTGAACCGGTTATGACTCTGTTCGGCGTCTCCGTTCTGGTTGGCCTTACCAGCCTGGATGGCTTGAGGTGCCATGCCATAGTGGGCCATCAAGGCGCGGTATCGTTGCTGGAACAAGTCCCGATCGCCGAGGTTGTTGACCGCGGCCGTGAGCCGATCGGTGCGATGAGTCTGGGGAACCCCTCCCAGTTCCCAAAGGGCGTTCTGGAGCCCCTGGCTGAGGCTCTCGAAACTTTCGGAGAAACAGACGGTGCCGGTCTCCCAGTTGGAGTAGGTCAGAACGAAGTGATAGACCAGGTGATCGAACGATTGGCCAGCGAGTGTGACCTGCAAATCGTTCAGGGAAGTGAAGTCGGAGGCGCCCAACGCGCCGGGCGTGTGGATCTGATCGAAGAAAACCTCCTTGGGTGGACCGTCGGTGGCCCGCCACGCTTTGATCTTCCGTTGCAAGGTCCGGAGCTGGCCGTCGGGGAACCGGCCCGGGAAGCGATGCTGAAGATCCTCAAACAGGGTCTTGGCTTGGAGCCCCGGGTTGAGCACCAGCCGATCGTGGAGTTCCGGCCAGACTTCCTGGAACGGATCCTCCCGGGTCCGCCAGGTCTTGGGAGTCCACGATTCACTGGGCAGGCGATCCGAGTCTCGGTACTTTTGAGCGGTCTTGGCGTCCATACCCACCTTCCAAGCCGCACGGTAGAGCGGCATTCCCTCGCCGAGAAGCTGGCGAAGCTTGAGAACCTGGATGTCCTTGGTCATGGTGGTTGCCTCCTGACCGAGGAGGAAACCACGTAGTGAACAACCAAGCGAGAGGAGGCGGGAATTCTGATTGTCGCTGGGCGGGAATTCTAATTGTCGCTAATCAGGCCTGTTGGCAAAGGTCGAGGATTCGAGCCCGGCGAAAGCCGGCTGGGCCGTGTTGCTGAAACAAGAGATCGTCGATCTTGCCGCGATGGAGTGTGAGGCAGACGGTCTGCTTTTGACAGGCGGCGACGGGCTTTCCGGCCGGCTCGTCCGCGGCGACCGCCATGAGCGAGATCTTCCCTGGGGAAGGCGTGGTGGCCTCGGCGGAGAGGAAGGGAAAGTAGACCTCTTTGACGACGCCGAGAACGGCTTCGGACTCGAAGGGGGAACAGTTAAGTCCCTGCTCGATCTCAGTGGTAAAGCGAGCATCGAGGGTCTTGGAATCCAACCGCTCAATGACTTCGCGGTCTCGATTGCGAACGCCCATAGGCCAGACCTCCTAAACAAGTGTCAACCGATTGTACCCGGTCAGACATATGTCTAGAAGGTAGAGGCGGCCGGCGACGCCGACACCGAGGTTCGGGGCTGGGTCGTCAGCGCGCTGGGCGCCGCCCTCGACAACGAGAGCGTATGGTCCACGGTCCTGGGGGCGACCCGGGATCGTGACATGAGTGTCCGCAATGTGGCGATCCGAGCACTCGGCCGGAAGCCCCAGCCGGCGCGGCTCGCGGCGGTCCGCGAGGCCCTCGCGCCGGCCCTGAAGGAGCCGAACGAGGTCAATCGCGGATTCGCCGCGAACACCCTGGGCTGCTACTCCCAACTTGTCCCGGGGGACGTCCCCGAATTTTACGACGCCCTGTCCGACCCGAATCCGTTCGTCCGCCGGATGGTCTGCGAATCCCTGCCCCATCGCCCGGGCGGGCGGCCGGCCGTGCCCATCCTGATCCGGTCCCTGGGCGACCTCGCGCCGGAGGTCCGTCGCGCCGCGGCCTGGCGGCTCGGGTCGATCGGCCTCGACGCCGAGGCGGCCCTCATCGACCTCCGCCGCGCGATCGAGGACAAGGAAGGGGTGGTCCGCGACGCTGCCTCCGAAGCCGTCCGACGGATCGAGTCCAAGGCGAATGACTTCCGGACGAAGCTCCTCCCCGGCGCCCTCGAAGACCTGGCGAGCCCCGATCCTGGCGTCCGCCGCAGCGCCGCTGAGATCCTCGGCGGCTTCGGGCCGCACTCCGCGCCGGCCGTCCCGGCCCTGATCCGCGGCCTCGACGACCGCGACGCGTCGGTCCGCCTCGCCTCGGTCGATGCCCTCGGCCTGATCGGTACCGCGGCGCGCAATGCGCTGCCCGCCCTCGCCGCCCGCGAGGCCGACCCCGACGAGCGGGTCCGGCAATCCGCGAAGGCTGCCACTTACGCCATCCGAGGCGAGGCCGCGGGATCATGGTGACAGCACGCCCGGATCAATCGAGAGTCACACCTGAACGAAACGGGCCCCTGGGGCCGTTCGTGATTCGGAAATCGCGCGGCCGCAAATCGAGGCTCGACTCGCCGGGATTTGGCCAATCTCCGGTTTCGCCCGACGAATACTCCCTGACCGAGTGATCGGCGCGCCCGTCAGGGCGCGGCTCTCGGTTGCCCGACGGGGTTCTGCCCCATGACCGAATTCACCAAGCTCAAGATCACCTTTGCCTTGGCCTTGCTGGGAACGCTCTTTGCGCTCCACCCGTTGCTCGACCGGTTCGCGGACTGGGGATTTCTCTACCTCGGCTACGACCTGAAGGTCTTCTACGTCTACTCGCTCACCTCGGGCTTGCTCAGCCTGTGCGTCTACCTGTACGCGGTGACGTTGCTGAACGATCACCCGCACTCGTGGTGCGAGCGGACGGGGAACTCGATCTACGCCCTGGCGATCCTGGTCGTGCCGATCTACGCGGGTCTGTACCTCTCGGCGAAACTGGCCGAGCGGGTCGCGGTCTCGCATGTCGCCTGGGCGGCGCCGGTGGTCGCGCTGGGTCTCGGC
Source organism: uncultured Planctomycetota bacterium (assembly GCA_963845755.1). Taxonomy (GTDB): domain Bacteria; phylum Planctomycetota; class Planctomycetia; order Isosphaerales; family Isosphaeraceae; genus CAWJTV01. Next base: position 767,900 of record CAWJTV010000020.1, on the reverse strand, counting down.
GCGGGATGGGTCGCGCTCTCGCAACTCGTTGTCTGGCGGATCCGCCGCCGGCTCGGCGAGCAGGACCGTGTGTCCAAGATGACGCAACTGGCGGGGCAGGAAATCGCCTCGCTCAACCGGGCGAAGGAGCTCTACGACAGCCAGCACTATGACCTGAGCGTGGTCGAGGCGTGGCGGGCCTTCGAAGCCCGATTGCGGCAAGTCCTCCTCAATCGCGGGATCGTGACGGACGCCGCGGATCCCCAGGCGGTCATTCATGTCGCCGTCAAGAAGGGCGTCCTGCGCGAGCCGACGCTCGGCTTGGTCAGCGAGCTGAAGCGGCACTGGACGGTCGCGGTGAGCACCGAACCGTTGTCCGCGGATGCGGCGAACGAGTCGCTCAGCGCCGTCCGACACATCCTTTCGGTGATCCCCATGAAGGAGCATGTGTCGGTCGAGGGTACTCGATCCAAGGCGGTTCCTCAGCAAGTTCTCGCCCATGCTTAGTCTGCAGCGCCGCGGCCGGCTTTCGCGCCGGTCGCGGCAGGAACTCGAGGAGTGCGCTCGATGAGAATCCCGTTCGCCTGCCCTTCCTGCGCCGCGGCCGGAACCGTGGACGCCTCGGTGGCCGGAAGGCCGGCGCGGTGCAAATATTGTGGCTGTGACTTCACCCTCCCGAGCGTTGGCGAACCCGAGCCCGTGGGCTACGCGCTGGAGGAGACGGTTGAGCGGACGGACCCAGTCACCGCGTTCAGTCCGCCTTCCGGTTCGACCTTCGTCCAGTCGCGAGGTGACAATGCGACGGCTCCCCCGCGCAGGCCGAAGCGGCGTGCACCGGAATCCACAGCCCGTCCGGAGCGCAAACGCGTCTCGCCGTTTCCCGGAGGAACCCGGTTGATCTGGGGAGGTGTTGCCACTGCGATCATCGTCGCCGCGATCGCCCTCCTGGCTCCCCGCGGGACGGTGATCGCCGGCTGCGTATTGATGGCCCTGGGTAGCCTGATGGTGCTGGCGGGATACGGTGCGGGCGCCTACGGTGCGTTCCATGAGGATTTCCTCTTCGGGTTCCTCTATGTCGTGATACCTCTGTATACCGCCTATTACATGGTCACGCGCTGGGACGACCTTTGGGTGTGGTTCGCCTGCTCGACTGCGGGCGTGGCTCTGGTCCTGCTCGGGACCGAGCTGGTCCAGTGGGGAGGAATACCGGTTTGATCGCATCGGTGCGACCCGATTGAACCTCCGATGAAGACACAACGTAACGGTGGAGTCGGGTAGCGACTTGCACCTTCGTTTTCACGGGAAGGAGGTCATCATGATCCGGCCGGGATTGCTCGCGGTTCTCGCCGTCGTTTTTGCACCGGTGGCCAGTTCGGCCCAGATGGGCGGGATGATGGGCGGTAGGGGTGGAAGGGGCGGCGGGATGATGGGTGGCATGGGCGGGATGATGGGTGGCAACACGCAGATCGAACAGGATCGTGCCGTCAAGATCGACCTGACCGGAGGTCAAAGTGTTTCCGGTACGATTCATCTCGGCCTGATCGTCGTTGACAGCGACCTCGGTCAGTATGCGATCAACCCCGAAAAGGTCAGGACGATTCGCCTCTCGAAGCCGGTGGGACAGCCAGTCGGGGACAATACGATGCCATACACGACGGTCCAGGGGACGGTGATCACAACCTCGGGCAAGGAGATCAGAGGGGGCGTTCACATTCCGTACTGGACGCTCGAAATCGACGACGGCACGTTGAGGCTGGTTCCCGACAAACTGAAGTCCCTGACCTTCATGGCCGAGCCCGAGCGGAAGCCGGGAGAGAGAACGAGTGCGAAAGTCCCGGACACAAAGTACATGCGCCTCCAGAACACGATTATTCTGACTTCGCCCCGGGGAGATCGGCTCACGTTCCTCGACCTCGGGACGAAGAAAACGACCTCAGTCCGTTTGTCCGAGTCGGACGAGACAGCACCAAAGTTTGTTCCCATCTGGGGGCCGAACGTCGTCGCGCTGTCGCTGACAGGCCCCAAGATTACCCGGATCGCCGCCGCCAACGGACTGAACGCGACGTGGCATACGCAGGACCTGCGCGAGCCCGTCGAGGGCGAGGCGATGCCCATCCTGGGCCCAGGCGTCGCCGCTTACGGACTCGGCCGGTACATCTACGCCTATAGCGTCGCGGCCCAGCGATGGGGCATCGCGGACCTCCCCAAGGGAACCCACGCCGTGCCGATCGTCGGCCCCAACTCGGTCACGGCAGAAATTCCCGGCCACATCTACACGTTCAACGCTGAGACCGCCGAGTGGAATCACGTGGACATCGACGCGCTCCTTGAAACCGCCTCGGACAAGGCCAAGCCCAATAACTGACCTCGCGGCGGATTCAGCCACGCTGCAACCCGTCGGTCGCTCAGGATGTCGCCCGAGCGGGGGTGCCCTCCAAACCAGCGGTTGTGGTATGACGAATACCGCGAGAGACCGCGTTTTGCATCGGCTGGAACAAGGCCGCCACGGCATAGACCGGCAGTGCCACACCGAAGCCCAGGCCATAGCAACCCGAATAGGCCACGCGTCCCAGGGCGCCGGCCCAACCCGTGGCCAGGTGCCGTGCGGACACTGAAGCCGGGGCGATCGCACCGACCTTGCCGTTGTCTCGCAGCCAACGCTCCTGGAAGACCCGCTGAGCGGTCACGTCAACCCGGTGCATGAAGGCCAGGTTTAACAGGGCGCCCGAGATGACGCCGACGCCCGGTAGCGGCTCGAACACTTCGAGCTGGAACAGGAACGACATCAGTTCTTCGGTGAGGATCTCCTCCTGGGTCTCCACGATCAGCAGTTCCTCGAGCTCACGCAGCCGGTCGAGTCGGTGGCGCCTCGTCTCGAGCGAACCGGCGAGGGCTGTGACGAGGACACCCAGCACAAGATGCCGTCCCTTGTGGTGATCCAGCGGATAACCGTAGCAGTGGCCGATCTTGAGGATCGTTCTCAACGCGAGGACGAACAGCAGCGGCACATCCGCGAGAGTGGTCAGGATGCCGCCGGCACCGGTCACCGCACCCTCGGCGATCGCCAGGGTCCGCGCGGAGAGTCCGACCTGCTCGGCCAGGCGGTCACATTCCTCCAGCGGCTTGTCTCTCAGTTCCTGGAGGTCCTTGATTCCAGCCCGGCGCCGGATGTCCTCCTGGCCGGCAAGCCGCTCGGCCAGGTCATAGGATCCCTCGATCGCCGCCTGCACGAATCGGTCGGGTATGAGCCTCTCAGCGAACCGGGCGCCCGGCAGGATCAGCATCTTCCACAGCTCGGAAACGGGGTTCGGTGGCCTCGACTTCCAGGCGGCAATACTGTGAACCTGTTCGGACTCGTAGGGAGTCAATTCGGTCCGTGCCATTTCGGATCGAGTTTTCATCGGTAGTTCCCGGATACGAAATAAAATCGCGGAGGACGGTTATCCCCATCGTTGATCGAAGCCCGATGCATCGCCAACCTGAGCTGGTCCCGATGTCCGATCACCAGGATGATGAAGGGGAATGGTTTCATGATATTCTGGATCGGACAGTCCGGCACCAGGCATGCTGCGTGCTACGAGGGTTCGATGTATAGCGGGCTTCTTGCGCCTCCACTTCCTCGGGGGAGTGGATTTGACATCGCGAGCCAGACGAGGTGATCCGCGGTCGAGAGGAGGACCGTCCCAATGGCACAACTGGACATCTCGATTCAACACGGTCAACCCGAAGAACAGGCCCACGTGCGGTTCGAGGCGGCGATCCTCGAGGCGCAATCCCGGTTCGGTGCCTGGATCGGCCGGGTTGACTGGTCGGAAGACCGCCGATCGGCGACGTTTTCCGGATCCAATTACAAGGTCAAGTTCTGGTATGACGAGCAGGATGTCCACGCCCGGGGAACGATACCACTGGCCTGGAAGCTCTTTGAAGGAGCGATGCGAAGCCACGTGAAAAAGGTCATCGACCGTCCGACGTGAAGCGATGGAGATGGCCCGGTCGAGAGATCCGACGGAATCGGCAATCACCCGGCCCGTCGCCCGTGCATCTCAGCGCTTGCGGCTCGAACGCTTGGGCGTGGCGCTGGAGCCGGCGCGGCGCCGAGCCCCACGACCACGATGGTTGGTCGCTTCGGACGGTTTGCCGTCGATTGCGGGGCTGTTCTCGACCGCCACGGATTCCTGGGGCGGTTCCCCGGTGTTGTCGTCCGCGCCGATTTCTGCGTCCCAACCTTCAACTTGCGCGCACGCCGCCAGTGCACCGTCCACCAACCCGTAGACGATCGCGTTGTTCTTGGGCACCACGTGCACCACCATCATGACGGGGTAGACGACACCGAAGGACAGCAAGTAGGACGACCGGTAAACCAGCCGGTACAGGAAGCTGCCACCAGCGTGGCTCGATTCGGAGATCGGCACCGGCGTCTGGGCGTCCTCCTGGCTGACGGCCGGCAAGGCCGAGTTCCTGGAATGGGTGGAACCCCGGCGCCGATCGGCGCTGGCGTCCGGAGTGGTCAGAGCCTGTTCACGCATCGGAGTCCCTCTCTTGACAAAAACTCGGTGTCTAGGCGGGGTCCGTCGCGCCGTCGGCCGCGCAGGAATCACAGAAAACCGAACGGCCGCCCGCGGCCTGACTCCATCGCGGGATCATGGAAGATCAGAATACCCGACAATTGCATACTTTAGCAAGAACCGTGCCGTGTCACGAAACCGCGGCAACATCCTTCGCGACGCACCTCACCTGGAACGAGACGCTATTCGCATTCCACGTCAATGTGTACAATCGGATAGAGCCCTGGAACTGAGACATCGCGGACTGCCGCCGTCGAGGCCCGGGTTATATCGACGACCGGTTGCGGCTCATGCCGGTCACGGGGAGGGGTTGCCGAGGACGGACCCATGAAGGTCGTGGTTGCGGAGAAGCCATCGGTCGTGCGCGAGCTCGCATCGTTCCTCGGCGCCTCGGCACGCCATGAGGGCTACTACGAAGGGCGGGACTACCAGGTCACCTGGGCTCTGGGACATCTGGTTACGCTGAAGGAGCCGCAAGATTATGACCCGGCGCTCAAGCAATGGTCGCTGGCAACCCTCCCGTTCGTCCCCGACCCGTTCGCGCTCAAGCCGATCGACGAGGCGCGGGCGCGTAAACAGCTCGCCGTCGTCCGGCGGCTCTTCCGGTCCGCCGCCGAGCTGATCTGCGCCACGGATGCCGGCCGTGAAGGCGAGCTGATCTTCCGCTACATCCAGGAACTGCTCGGAAGCACGAGCAAGCCGGCGCGACGGCTCTGGCTCAGTTCCCTCACCGAGTCGGCCATCCGAGACGCCTTCCGGCGTCTTCGGCCGCTCTCCGATTACGACGCACTCTACGCCGCGGCCCGCTGCCGGAGCGAGGCCGACTGGGTCGTCGGCCTGAACGCGACACGCTACTACACCGTGAGCCACCGGGAGAGCGGCATCCTCTGGAGCGTCGGGCGGGTGCAGACGCCCGTCCTGGCCATGATCGTCCGCCGCGACGACGAGATCCGTACCTTCAAACCCGAGCCATTCTGGGAATTGCTGACCAAGTACCGCGAGGTGACGTTCAAGTTTGCCGGCGATCGGTTCACCAAGGAAGAGGACGCCCAGACCATACTCCAGCGCGTCCTCGGCCATCCGTTCACGATCGTCGGCGTTGAACGGAAACCCGAGCGCATCCAGCCGCCCCAATTGTACGACCTGACCGAGCTCCAGCGCGACATGAACCGGCGGTACGGGATGTCGGCTGACGCCACCCTCAAGGCAGCTCAGTCGCTCTATGAAGCCAAGCTGATCAGCTACCCGCGCACGGACTCGCGCTATCTCGGCAACGATCTGAAGAGTCAGATACCCGGAATCCTGGCCGACCTGAAGCCGCTCAAGCCGGTCGAGATCGGCAAGCTGGACTTGAAAGCCCTCGCCTTCAGCGGTCGGATCATCAACGATGCCAAGGTCAGCGACCACCACGCGATCATCCCCACCGGCAAGTCGCCGGGCGACCTCGCCCCGGCGGCACAGAAGGTGTTCGACGCGGTCGTCACTCGCTTGATCGCCGTCTTCTACCCGGTCTGCGTCAAGGAAGTCACGACCGTTTCCGGGACCTCCAACACGGTGCCGTTCCGAGCCAAGGGGGTCCGCGTGCTCGATCCCGGCTGGACCGTACTCTATCCCCGCAAGGACGACGACAAGAAGGAGGAGGACCAGGAGCTGCCCGAGTTCCGGCCGGGCGAGAGCGGGCCGCATGAGCCGTTCGTCCGGCGCGGCGAGACCACGCCTCCGAAGTCCTACACCGAAGGAACCTTGCTCGGCGCGATGGAGACGGCCGGGAAGCTCGTGGACGAAGAACATCTCAAGGAAGCGCTCAAGGAGCGGGGACTTGGTACGCCCGCAACACGCGCCTCGATCATCGAGACGCTCCTGGATCGCGGCTACATCGTACGCGACAAGAAAACCCTGGCCGCGACAGACCTGGGCCGCTACCTCGTCGCCATCGTGCGGGACCGTGGCCTCAAGAGTCCCGAACTGACGGGCGACTGGGAGGCGAAGCTGCGCCAGGTCGAACGGGGGGAACTCGATCCGCGTGAGTTCATGGCGGCGATCGTGCGATACACGGGCGAAGTGATTCGCTCCGACCAGGCGGCGGCAATCGATCCGGGACGGCTCGGCGAATGCCCGCGATGCGGACGACCCGTGATCGAGGGCAAGCGCGGTTACGGCTGCTCTGGCTGGCGCGACGGTTGCCCCTTCGTCCTCTGGCGCGAGCATCGGGATCTCTCGCTGAGCGAGGACCAGGTCCGCGAGCTGCTTCAGCACCGCGTGCTGGGCCCGCTCTCCATCGAGGGCTCCGGCTCGGTCCTGCTCCATCTTACGGACAACGGGGCTCTGACCGAGATCCCGGTCCCGACCGGTCGTCCGCGGGGCCCCGCCAAACCGAAGAGGGGCGGACCGCGAACGGCGGGATCGCGGAAAGGATCAGGGACCCGTCGTCGCAGGAAGCCAGCGGCCGAAAGTTCAGAAGCCGCGCCGGAACCCGCGGCCTCGAAAGCCAAGCGCGAGACACCGCCAGAATCCACTTCCTCGGAGAACGCATCGGGTGCTCCCGAGCCGCCCGGGCGGTTCGCTCCCGTGTCGTTGGGTCGCTGCCCGGTATGCGGCTCCGATGTCATCGAGCAGCCGAAGTCCTATGGATGCAGCGCATGGAAGCAGGGCTGCCGATTTGCGATCTGGAAGACGATCGCCGGCAAAACGATCGGTGTTCGCACCGCCGAGGCACTGCTGAAGCGAGGGAAGAGCCCGTTGATCCGTGGCTTCCAATCGAAAGCCGGCAAACCGTTCGAGGCCCACTTGAAGCTGGAAGGCGGAGAAGTCCGATTCGAGTTCGCAACGGACGATCGGCGCCGCCGTCCGAGTGCTCCCGATGCGGATTGAAGACGGTTCGACCGCGTCCGGATTAAATCGCCGCTGTCGTGTAGAGCGGCGCGATCACCTCGCCCGAGCAGAGCGTCAAGGGGCGTCCGAGCCGGTCGCGCAGCTCGGTCGCCGGGTCGACGCCGAGGGCGCGGTAGATGGTCGCGGCCAGGTCGGGGGGGCCGAAGGAACGGCTGATCGGATAGGCGCCCAGCCGATCGGACTTGCCGATGACCTGGCCGCCGACCACGCCCGCACCCGCGAAGACCGCCGGGAAGACGAACGGCCAATGATCGCGTCCCGGAACGGCGCCGGGGGTCAACTCGGATATCCGGGGCGTCCGCCCGAATTCACCCAGCATCACGATCAGTGTCTCGTCGAGCAAGCCGCGGATCGCCAGATCGTCGAGCAGTGCCGAGACGGCTTGATCCAGCGGAGGCAACAGGCTCTCGCGGAGTCGAGGGAAGTTGGAGACGTGCGTGTCCCAGGTCTGGACGATCCCCATCGTCGCCTGCACGATCGGCACGCCTGCCTCGACGAGGCGTCGCGCGAGGAGCAGCGAGCGGCCGAAGAAGTGATGTCCGTAACGATCGATCAGTCGCGGATCCTCATGTTGGAGATCGAGGGCCCGCCCCACTCGTCCGCTGGAAAGCAGCGCGAGCGCGGCATCCTGCTGATCCAGGAACGCATCGCCGGGTGGCGGAACGGCGGACTGGCCAAGCAAATGGCGGCGGCGATGCAACCGATCAGGGTTCAGGCCGTCAGCCAGGGCGAGGCTGTCGTCGCGGAAATCGGGGCGGTTCGGATCGAGGCGGAGCTGCCAAGGATCGTGTCGTGTGCCGAGGAAGCCGGCGTCCTGGCCTGGCCAGGTTAGCGGTCCCTCGATCAGTCGGGTCGGGAGCGCGACGCCATTCGGAATGCCGTCGTTCCTGCGGTGCACACTATCCAGCACGGCCGCATAGCAAGGGAAGTCGTCGCGCGAGGCCACCCGGTCGAGATCGCTCGCCCCGCGCGGATTGGACGGGTGACCGGTCAACACGCGGTGCACCGCCAGCAGGTGATTCCCCTCCGGATGAGCCATCGAGCGCACGATCGCCAGTCGTCCGGCCCGCGCCGCCAGACCAGGCAAGTGCTCGCAGATCCGAATTCCCGGTACCGCGGTTGCGATCGACTTGAACTCGCCCCGCACCTTCTCGGGTGCTTCGGGCTTCATGTCGAACGAGTCGTGTTGACCCAGGCCGCCGCTGAGCAGGATCACGATCACCGAACGTGCCCGATCCGTCGTCGATGCCGATGAGCTTCGAGCCGCCAGCAAACCCGGCAATCCTAGACCCAGTAGCCCCGAGTAGCCCACCTGGAGAAATTCACGGCGCGACGTCATTCGCCTTCCTCTGCTGTTCCGTTCCAGCCAATTCATCCGATCGTTCCTCATCGGGTTCGCTCGGTCGGGTGGAACGGGCCCGCAGACAGCTCCGTTCTCCCACCAAAGTTTAACATTTGCTTGCAGGCGATCCAACTCCAGGTTCCAACGCTCTCGGTGACATGATGACACGTCGTCCACCATCCAGCCGGCGACTACTTTGCCGCGAGGGCGGACGGGTCGGCTCGGCCTACCACCATGACGATGCCCTGTATGAGCGCACGGCGGAGGCGCCGATTCGAGCGGCTTGCGGGAGACCGGCGGGTCAGATCGGCGTGACCGGCATGCAGGACTCCAAGGCTCGAACCGAGACCGGGGACCGTCTGATCCTCTACGGACACGACACCATCGTTCGGACCGTAGTACGCACCCAGGTACCAGGCCATCGCCCGCTGGAAGAGGGCCAGGTCCTTCGGACGGGCACAAGATTCGATGAAGTAGACCTTCGGGCCGACGAGCGGGACCGCCTCGGCGTGCGTCTTCAGAAGATCGCTCCAGTAAGCCCGCGACACATCCCGGGTCAACCCGATCAATCCGTCTTGACCGCCGCGCCTCAACAGGAGTCCCTCCAGGGCGCCGATCGCTCGAGCGAGCCAACGATGGCCCCGCGGCATCTGACCATCCATCGGTTCCCCTTCCCCCAGGACATAGTCGGCCAGGGCCGTTCCGCCAAAAGCCCCCTGGACCAGGAAGAGGGCCTCGACACGGTCGCGGACGAATTCCGGCTCGTTCAGGGCGAAGGCCAGCGCGTCGCAGGCACCTCGGCTGTGGGCGATGACCACTAGCGGCTTGGAGTCCTTCGCAGCGATCCGGAGGAGCTCCTTCCGGACTGCGCCACAATTCTCCTCGACCGTCCGATCGGAGCTGGGGTACAGGAAGTGGATCGACCGTCGAGGCACGCCCTGTGCCCGGAGTTCGTGGGCGTTCTGTAAGAAGTAGCCGGGCATCCGCCCGACCCGGAAGCCGCCGACGAACACATAATGGAAGCTCTGCGCTCGTCGCGCGATTGGCTTAGGGATGTGAAGCGCACCCTGAGACGCGTCCTCGAACCAGCCCTGGAATTCGTCGGCGGTCGCCAACGGTCCGTCAGCCGTCTCCCACCCCAAAAGGAGTGCGAGACTCAGCAAAACCGCAGAAAGTCCTGACATCGTAGACTCCTCTCGTGCGCAGGATTCGGACTCACCAGGCCACTCGCCGCTCTGACTCCAAACATACCGGACCGGCACTCGCCAGGCCACCCCGACGCGATTGGACGCTTGGACTGGGAAGGTCCCTCTGTTCTGCGAGAGTGGGCTGGACTCGTTCCCATCGTGTCATTGCCTCTGGACCGCTTTCACTCTACGATCCAGTTGAACGGTTGGCGAACGAGCTGAGAAGGGTTGTCTCGAAGAGGGGGTATCGCCATGGGTATTGACTCGGGAGCTTTGACCAAGACGCTCAACTCGACTTGCCTCAAGGCGCTCGAGGAAGCCGTTGGGCTCTGTCTGTCCCGGGGAAATCCCAGCGTCGAGATCGAGCACTGGCTGGTCAAGCTGATCGATCGGCCGGATACCGATCTGACGCGGATCTTCCGGCAATTCGAGGTCGATCCCGCGCGACTGCTCGCGGACTTGACCCGGAGTCTCGACCAGCTCCGCACGGGCCATCAGCGGATGCCGGCGCTCTCGCTGCGGATCGATCAGTTGATCCGTCATGCCTGGGTCTTGTCGTCGATCCAGTTCCAGGAGTCGAAGATTCGCTCGGGCGTGCTCCTGCTGGCGCTGCTGGACGACGAGGAGCTGGCGCGGCTGCGCGCACGGCGCCTCGCGGGAGCTGAGCAAGGTCAAGGGCGAACAGCTCCAGTCCAGTCTCCTGAAGCTGGCGGCCGGGTCGAGTGAAGACGAGGGACCGGCTTCCGAATCGACCCCGGGCGACTCGGCAGGGACGAGGCCCGCCGTCTTGAGCCGGACGCCGGCCCTGGACCAGTACACGATCAACCTGACCGAGCGGGCACGGAAGGGGGAGCTCGACCCGGTGATCGGCCGCGAGGCCGAAGTTCGCCAGATGGTCGACATCCTGATCCGCCGCCGCCAGAACAATCCCATACTCACCGGCGAGGCCGGCGTCGGCAAGACGGCCGTCGTCGAGGGACTGGCCCTGCGGATCGCCCAGGGGGATGTTCCCCCGGCGCTCGAAAAGGTCGTGCTCCGCACCCTGGACCTGGGGCTGCTCCAGGCCGGCGCGGGCATCAAGGGGGAGTTCGAGAACCGGCTCAAGCAGGTCATCACGGAGGTCAAGTCTTCGTCGGTCCCGATCGTACTGTTCATCGACGAGGCCCACACGATGATCGGCGCCGGCGGTCAGGCCGGCCAGAGCGATGCCGCCAACTTGCTCAAGCCGGCCCTGGCGCGTGGCGAGCTCCGCACCATCGCGGCCACGACCTGGGCCGAGTACAAGAAGTATTTCGAGAAAGACGCCGCACTGGCCCGCCGGTTCCAGGTGGTCAAGGTCGAGGAACCGGACGAGGAGCACGCGATCCGGATGATGCGCGGGCTCACAGCGATGCTCGAGGCGCACCATGGCGTGCGAATCCTGGACGAGGCGATCGACAGCGCCGTCAAGCTCTCGAACCGGTATATCCCCGCCCGTCAACTTCCGGATAAGGCCGTCAGCCTGCTCGATACTGCTTGCGCGGGTCGCCATCAGCCAGAATGCGGTTCCCCCAGCCGTCGAGGACTGCCGTCGTCAGATCGATCATCTCCAGATCGAGATCGGCATCCTCGACCGCGAAGGTGCGACCGGGGCTCGGCATGACGAGAGGATGGCCGAGGTCCGGCATGAGCTCGGAGACGCCGGAAGCCGGCTAACCGCCCTCGAGTCGCGGTGGGAGGACGAGCGGAAGCGTGTCGCAGAGATTCGCGAACTGGGAAAATCCATCGAGGCGCGTTACCACGAGGAGAAAGGCGAACAGCCCGCGGCCACGGACGACGGCGAGATCCAGCCCTATCAGCCTTCCGCGGAGCTAGTCGCCTCGCAAGTCGATCTTCAGGCCAAGATTCGCGACCTGCGCGCACTTCAGGGCGAATCGCCGCTCATGCCCGTCTCGGTCAACGCGCAGACCATCGCCGAGGTCGTCGCCGGCTGGACGGGCATCCCCGTCGGCAAGATGCTCGCGGACGAGATCCAGACGGTATTGCGGCTCCGCTCCAAGTTGGAGGAGCGCGTCATTGGCCAATCTCACGCCCTGGAGACCATCGCCCAAAGGATCCGGACGTCGCGGGCCAACCTGACCGACCCCCGCCGGCCGGTGGGCGTTTTCCTCCTGGTGGGACCCAGCGGCGTCGGCAAGACCGAGACCGCACTGGCGCTGGCCGATACGCTCTACGGCGGCGAGCGCAATCTGATCACGATCAACATGTCGGAGTACCAGGAGGCGCACACGGTCTCGGGATTGAAAGGCTCGCCGCCCGGCTACGTGGGCTATGGCGAGGGGGGCGTGCTGACCGAAGCCGTCCGACGGAGGCCGCACAGCGTCGTCCTGCTCGACGAGGTTGAGAAGGCCCACCCCGACGTCCTCGAGCTGTTCTTCCAGGTCTTCGACAAGGGGACCCTGGAGGATGGCGAGGGTCGCGAGATCGACTTCAAGAACACGGTGATCCTGTTGACCTCGAACGTCGGCACTGAACGGATCCTCGAACTCTGCAAGGACCCCGAGACGACCCCCTCGCCGCAGGGCCTGACCGAGGCGATCCGCCCCGACTTGCTCGCCGCCCGCTCCGAGCGGGGCGTTGCGATCTTCAAACAGGCATTCCTCGGGCGACTGATCACGGTCGCTTACTATCCGATCTCCGACGAGGCGATGCGCCGGATCATCCGCCTCCAGCTCGATCGGATCGGCCAGCGAATGCACCAGAATCACAAGGCGGCGTTCCGTTATGGCGACGAGCTGGTCGAGAGCATCGCCGGCCGCTGCCGCGAGGTGGAAAGCGGCGCCCGGAACGTCGATCACATCCTGACTCACACGCTGCTCCCCGAGATCTCCCAGGAAGTCCTCAGTCGGATGTCCCGGGGCGAATCGCTCCGCGCGGTCCACGTGACCGTTGACGACGCGGGGAATTTCCAGTATTCGCTCGAGTGACGATTCGCTCGACGGTTCCCCAATCCTCAGTTCGGCCCATCCCAGAGGAAACGAGACCAGACAATGCTTCGAGGTGATGACTTGCGGACTGCCGCCGCGGCGATCGTGTTGGGAATCGCGGCACTGGGCATGGCGACGATGGCCCGGGCCCAGGAGGACGTGCGGAATTTCGACAAGACGCCGATCCTGGTCGTCGAAACCGGAGGCCATCATGCCGCCGGTGCGCAGCCTGGTCTGGCAAGACCCGTTCATCCTGTTCTCCGGCGGCGAAGACAAGGTCGTGAAGGTCTGGGATTTCCAGGCCGGCGGGCGCCTGAACCAGACGATACGGCCGATAATTTGGCGCGGCCCGCGCGGGGCGATCTACGCCATGGCCATCTCGCCAAGGCCCGATGCTCAGGGGCAGTCCCTGCTCGCCGTTGGGGGAAACGGGGTCGAAGTCTCTCGCGGGGATTTCACCGTTTTTCGCGTTCCGGGCCTCGAGCGAAACCCATCGGGCGAGGTCGTCAAACGGCTGGTCCGGCCGCCTGGGAACAATCTCCAGACGATCGCTCATGGCAGCAGCGTCACGGGTCTGGTGTTCAACCCCGCCGGTACGATCCTTGCCTCCGCGAGCAACGATCAAACCGTGATCCTCTGGGACGTTGCCAGGGACTTCGCGCCCATCCGGGTCTTGCGACGCCACACGGGTCCCATTCGTGCGCTGGCTTTCAGCCCGGATGGAACTCGGCTCGCCACGGTGGGTGCGGAGGGGCTAGTGGTACTCTGGGACGTCGCCCAGGGTCAACCCGCGTCCCTGCTGGAGACGCGCGTCCAGACCAATACCGTGGCGTACAGTCCCGACGGCCGGTCCATTGTCATCGGCAATGAGCGCGGGGCCGTGATCGGCCTGGACACCGCGAACCTGGCGGGAGGGAATCTGGCCAGGATCCGTGCCGCCGACCAGAAGCCGGTCGAAGTCGTCGCGTACCACCCCAACGGCCGGCTCCTGGCGGTCAGCATCAAGAGCGACGCGGCCCAGGTGCCCGATCCCATGACGATCGCCTGCGACATCGAGCTCCGCTCGATGCCCGATGGGAACCTCGTGCCGCAGCCCCCACGGCGGGTCCATGGACTCGTCCGGGCCATGGCGTTCAGCCCTGATGGGAACCGCCTGGCCTATGCGGGCGGACCGGCACAGAGCCTCTTTATCCAGGACGTCGCGGCGATGCAGGCACCACCGCGCGAGCTCAAAGGAAAGGGAACCACCCCGTTTGATCTCGGTTTCACGCGGGACAGCCAGGCCGTCGCCTTCACTCGGCAACCGTTCGGAGCGGCCAACGCTCCGGGGACTTACGAGGGGTTTGACCTGATGCGTCGCCGGACGCGGACTGTGCCTCGCGAGGGGCTGGTCCGCGCGATCTCGGCGTATGCAGGCTGGACGCTCAGGCCGAGTCTCAATCCCTTCGGCCTGGAGGCCATCAACGCCGACGGCCGCCGCTTCTTGCTCGCCATCAATCCGACCACTGAACGATGGTGGTGGTCATCGACTTTTGTGCCGCCGGGCCCGGCGCAGCCCCGCGCGACGGTGGCGATCGGCACCGAGTCGAGCATCGCGGTCTTCGACCTCGATACGGGCCGGCGGACCCGCACCTTCGCCGGCCACAGTGCCCCGATCGTCGCCCTGGTCGCCTCGCCCGACGGCCGATGGCTGGCCAGCAGCTCGCAAGATCAGACCGTGATGCTCTATCCGCTGGCCGGATGCGACACCCGGCCCGCGCTAGGCGCCGCCTTTCGCCAGCGGGCCGGTGGGGTCTGGACGGTGGAATCGGTGCAGCCCCGGAGCTTTGCCGCCGCGATGGGCTTGAATGCCGGTGATACCGTCCTCGAGGCCGGCACGGGCACAGGCCGGGAGACCCGGAAATACTACGCCAAGCCCGCCGAGATCGCGGAATTCGTCAAACTTGTCGACGGATTGGAGCCCTTGACTTACACGATCGGTATCAAAGTCCGGCGTATGGTTTCCATTCCCGCGCTCGGTCCGATCCCGCTGGAGACCCTCCTGCCGACGACCAAGCAAGATAACCCGGCCTTGACCCTGCTCCTCGACGCGGAAAAGGAGTGGGTGGTCTGGACGCCCGGCGGTTATTACGAGACCTCGATCGCCGGGGACACACGGCTGCTGGGGTGGCATACGAACCCGCCTTACCTCTCGTCCCGGTCGGCCGACTTCGTCCCCATCATCACCTATGCCCGGATGATGAACCGCCCCGATGTCCTGGAGCGGCTCTGGCGCATCGGGGACATGGGGCAGGCTCTGGCACCGCTGCCGGCCAACACGGCGCCGCCCGAGGCCGTGGCGGTCGCCAGCAAGCCCCCTCGGATTGTCTTCGCCTCGATCGGCGGAGATGCCCGGATTCCCGCGCCGGGCGTGGTGTGGAGAGTCAACGTTGCCAGGCCCAGGCTTTCGGTCAAGATCGCCACTGATGAGGGGAAGGCGGAGATCCGCGAGCGCCGCATTATCGTCGACGAGCGGCTACGGGCCCAGGCTCCGATCGCCCAGCCCGTGGCCAGTCTCTCCGAGGACGTCGAAATCGACCTGGTCCCGAATCGACAAGTGCGCCTGGCGGTTGATGCCATGAGCGTCAGCGGCACCCGACGGACCGAGACTCTCGACATGGTCTACGTTCAACCGCCCCAGCCGATCGCGACGACACCACAGCTCCATGTTCTCAGCATTGGCACCGACAAGCTCGCCGACCAGCACTTGCCCCCTGTGCCATTCGCCGACAAGGACGCGAGCGAGGTCGCCCAGTTCCTCGGCGACCACCTGGTCTCGACCGATGCCGCCCGGATGAAGGTTGAGACGCGGCAGGTCTTGACTCATGCAGAAGCCTCGTCAACCTCGATCATCGCCGCGCTCGACCGCCTGGACGATCTGCTCAAGAAGAAGCGGGTCAACAAGGGGGATGTCGTGGCCATCGCGATCGCCGCTCACGTCCTGGTGCAACAGGATTCGACGATCATCGCCGCGTCCGACAGCCAGCTCGGTCAGCCCTCCAGGTCGGTCATCCCGGCGCAAGACCTCTGCGACCTCCTGGGTCAATTGACCGACTACGGCTGCCGAGTCATCGTCTTCCTGGACGGCGTCCACAAAGTGGACGAGTCCGTGGTCAGCGAGATCAAGCCCCTGGTGCGCGAGCTCTACCTGAAGCGCCGCGTGATCACATTCGTGGCCTCGAAAGAAGGGCCGAGCGACGTCGACGTCCCGAATGGGCACGGGCTGTTCGCGCTGGGCGTCCTGCGCGTATTCCAGGGGGCAAATCCGAACGGCAATCGGGCCGATGCCTACACGCTCGACCAGTTCAAGACGTCGCTTCGCGACACGGTGGAGAACCTCAGCGGACGTCAGCAAGACGCGTTCTGCTATATCCCACTGGAAGTGCCGGAGCAAACCTGGTTCGCCCGGCCGTGACCCCAATTCTCTGATCATCTGGGCTCTAGAGGTCGGATGGCGAGGTCGCGGAGCGTAACCGACCAGCCGCCCTTCAAGCCATCGAGGACGAACCGAATCAACGCCTCCGAAGCCACCGCGACGGCCAGGAGAACGAGGTTGCGAGCCAGCGGATAATCGCACACGTCGAGAGCCACGTCGCGGGGGACGCGATAGGTCTCATCCCAGATCGCCTCGGCATAGTCGGCGAACAGGCCGACGTGGAGGCACGGCACGGCTCGCTCCCGGCAACGCTTCTGGACCAGCCCGCGCGCGGCCGAGTTGTCGAACGTGTCGAGGACCAAGCCCGTGCCATTTAAGAGGCTCCGGGAGTTCCGTTCCGTGAATTCCTTGGCGATGGCCTCGATCTCGACTCCCACGGCCCGGAAGAGACGATTCCGTAGCGCCTCGACCTTCCACGCCCCGACTTCTGCCTCACCGTAGAGCTGCGTGCCGACGTTGTGCTCCGCGACGCGGTCGCGATCGATGACCGTCCACCGGCGGAATCCCTGGCGCGACAGGTTATCGGCCAGGAGGGATCCCAAAGCCCCCGCGCCGCAAAGCGTGATCGGGACCGTCTCGAGCCTGCCCAGGAGGTCGGCTCCGCGATAAATCCGCTCGTGATGGAACTTGTCGGCCATCGCTGTCACCTCTCTTCTGGGCGTAGCAGGGAAGCCTTGACCCGTCAGATCACCCGAGGGAGTCTTTCGACCGGTCGGGTGGCAAGGTCGGAAGACCTGGCCACGGCGCGAGGTTGCCTATTGCCTGAAACGCTCAATAATCGGGGCCGACGCGGACGATCTGGGAACCCCCCTCTGCCTCGCGGAGCACGCCGACCAGGCTGCTGAGGTCGAAGCGGCGGTCCTGGCCGCTCAGACAGATGCCGGCGACCTGGACAGATAAGTCCTGGGGGTCGATGACCGAAACGTGGCGGCGGCCATCGACCTCATAGGCGATTCGGTAAACGTCGCCCCGTTCCTGGTAGTCGCGAAGCCTGGCGCCCGCGTGGGCCAGCGCCATGCGGAGTCGTTCTTCGACCCGGTCGCGATGGGCTTCGATCCCCGCCTGGAGCCGCAGTGCGTAGCTCACAACGTACGCTGCTCGTTCCTCCGCAGTCAGTCCGTTCCGGCTCAATTGCTGGGGCTCGACCATTCGGCCGAGCGCCTCGCGAAGGTAGGCCGCCGTCCCGGGATCTCGGCGCGGGTCCGGACCGTCATACCAGCATTGTGCGCCGTCGAAGCGGGTGAGCACGACCTCGAAAAGCTGGGCCTCCTCGACCAGGCGGATGGAGGACAGCCCCTCGATCCGAAGATGCGTGTCGGCACCGTGCGAGGGGATCGCCAGCCATTGGTCTTGCACGCGGAGACAGACGATCATCCGAAGCAAGGGGAGGAGCTCAAGGTACTGGCGTCGCTCGGTCATCCGGGCCGGACGGACCAGTTCCGCCGTGTTTGAAGACGTGGGCCGGAAGACACCCCAACCTTCGAAACTCGGTGGGCTCACCCTGAGCCGGCAGACGACTCCGGCAATCCGTACCTGGACTACCCTTCCACGAAGCATCGGTGCCAGGAACTCTGAGGCGAGGGCGCGATCCTCGACGGCCGCCAATCGATCCAGGGTCTCGAGGAAGCGTTTCTTGATCGCCACAGATGTCCGATGCATCACAAGAGAATTGCGTCGCCCGTTCGAAAAACCGCCGCTGTAGAGTGGGTGCAACCCGCCGATGTAAGTCTCAGTCAGTTGGTGGGTTTCACCCACCCTACGATCCGTCAACGGAAGACGACGTGGCGGTTCGGCGGGAGGTCCGCTCAGGCCGGCCTGCGGACTGGCAACGGGTACTCCAGGATTTCGATGAGGAGGTCCAACTTGGAGGGTCGGGAGAGCAGCGGCACCAGGTTCGGCAGGGCGTAGTAGTCGCCCGTGAACTGGAACGCATCGGCCATGATCCCGGCCTGCCGGCATTGGTCTTCCAGATACATCCCGCCGCCCGGCGTCCGTACGAAGCAGACACTCGGGTCGGCCTTCACGTCCTCGCGGTACTTCTTCAGGGTCTGGACGAAGAGTGGCGGCGTGTTCTCTCCCTCGTCCGTGACGAGGATGATTTGTTCGACGTACTGCGCCTTCCGACGCATCATCTCGAGGGCCACGCCGCACGAGGTCCCGCCGCCGGCCGCGATTCCCTTGAGCGCCTTTTCCCACGAGGCCAGGTCGGTTCCGGCCGCTTCGATCGGGTAGGCGACGGTGTCGAAAGCGTAGGCATAGAAAGCCTTGGCGCTGACGCTCGAAACCAGGGCTCCAATCCGCTTGCCCAGCTCGATGGCCGCGCTCATCGATCCGGACTTGTCGATCAACAGCGCGGTCGGCCGCGCGATCCGGCCCTTGGCCTTGACCTGTGCGTCGGCGACTTCCTCCAGAGTACGTCGGACGTCATCTGGCACGTCGGCCGCCTTCATCGCCTCCTCGGCCTTGTAAGCGCTGACTCTGCTGGCGGTCTTGGCCTCCGGCAGCTTCGCCGCGATCAGGGCTTTGAGATCCGCATGGTCGAATGCGCCCCTGCGCCGGAGGGCGCCGAGGTTGTTGATCAACTCTTGCGGACTCATCCGCTCGATCAGGGCCAGCAGGACAGTCGGGGTCATCTGCTTGATGACCGTGGCCGCGACCCGGTAGGGGATCGCGTGCACGACGATCGCGCGAGCCTGGTCGGCCGGACTCTCCGCCCTGGCCAACTCCTTCAGGGCAAACAACCGGCTGTCCGCCGGTGGTTCCTCGTCGAATACGATCTTCTGCGCTCGGTCACCCGGCGAAACGTGCAGGAGCGCGTACATCCGCTTGAGCGCCTTCCGCGCGACCAGCACCGTACTGTCGAACCAGTCGGGTTCCGCCTCGCGCTCGCGCAGGTAGCGGACGATCTCGGTCCGAAGTGCGTGGGGCGGGTTGCGGAACAGGCCGAACTCCTCGACCACCGTCTTGACCGGCGCGGCGACCTTGGCCTCGGCGCCCGCACCTTGCGTCGGCTCGACCTTCACAGCATTTCCCTTGGCCTCGACGGCTCGAATCGTCCGCGTCGCCTTGCGACCATGAATGAAGTCGAGTACGCGGACCACCTGATAAGGCGGAAGGCCGCGGAGCATCGCCAAACCGACGTCCCGGTGACCTTCGGAATCCGCTCAGGATCAGCGCGATGATGAACATCTCTTTGTGGTCGCGGACGTCGCCATGGTCCTGATACCAGGCCGCCAGGCGAACGTAGAATCGCGGGTCCTGCTCGACCAACTGCCGATGCACCGGCCAGATCAGCTCCAGCTTCCGGTGAGGCGTCGTCAGTAGGGTGTTCAGGATTTCCAGCCGCAGGTCTTGCTCGTGTGCCATGACTTCGCCATCCTCCCTTCCGAGCGTACAACCGCGCCTCGGGTGAGACGGAGGGGATCGCCCTCCCCGTCGGGGGACCACGCGGCGGTTTGTACGCTCGTGCCATCGGGTACGGGTCGTGCCGACGTGGTTTCGGCCGGCCGATTCTCCGGCCGACCGACACCAACGGTTTACGATCCGTACAAGTCGCATCAGCGTTCTCTCAGCTAGCCTGGATTCCCATGGAGGGGAAACCGGCTAACAAATTGGCTTGCAACTGATCCGGTTTATCCCTAAAATCCGGTTGTCTCTGGCACCGTCTCGTTATCGACGCCCAAGAACTATAGATACCCCAGCCACAGGGTCAACCCAAACATCCAACCGATGCAGATTCGATGTTGGGTCGCCATTTCGGCCTGAAATCCCAGGATTTCCCGCATTCTATCAACACATCAACGAGCGACTCCGAATCAGGATGGCACCGTGGCATCATGGACGATAATTCCAGAGAGCGCCTAACACTGGCCCGCCGCTTCTTGGAGCCTTCCAACTCCACCCATCGACAATACGAGGCCCTCCGAGCGTTCTTCGTCAACCGACTACCATCGGCCGAGGCGGCCGCTCGCTTCGGCTACTCACCGGGGAGCTTCCGCGTCCTCGTCCACCAGTTCCGCAGCCAGCCCGACCGCGATTTCTTCGCCCCCGCCCCACGCCAGGGCCGGCCTCCCGCCAAACGGAAACGGCTGCGGCAACAGGTCGTCGCCCTGCGCAAGCAGAACCTCTCCGTCCACGACATCAGCCGCGCCTTGGCCCGCGACGGCGAGGCCCTCAGCCCGGCGGCGGTCGCCGCCATCCTCAAGGAAGAGGGCTTCGCCAAGCTGCCGCGACGAGTTGACGACGAGCGACCCGAACAGCCGCGCCCCGTCGTCGCCGAGATCGCCGATGTTCGCCGTCTCGACCTGACACAACGCCACCTGCGTACCCAGTTCGGCGGCCTGTTCCTGTTCTTCCCCTGGCTGATCGCCGCCGACTTGGACATGCTCCTGGGGCGGTGCGGCTTCCCCGGCTCCGAGATGATTCCCGCCGCCTGCGCCGTTCGGTCGCTCCTGGCTCTGAAACTCTTCGGCGATGCGCCCATTCCCACGTCATGAGCGCGGTACTCGACGACGGGCTGGCTCTCTTCGCTGGCTTGAATGTGATCCCCAAGCGATCGTTCCTGACCGAATACAGTTGCCGGATCCCGCCGACGTGCTATCCCACCTTGATGCGCGACTGGTTCGACACGGTCAGTCGTCTGGGCTTGCGATGGGGGACCTCGTTCGACCTGGACTTCCACACCATCCCCTTCCACGGCGAGGATGCCCTGGTCGAGAAGCACTACATCTCCAAGCGGAGCCGGAGTCAGAAGGGGATCCTGGCCTTCCTGGCCCAGGACGCCGAGACCCGCGTCTTCTGCTACGCCAATGCCGAGTTGCGCAAGGATCAGCGGGATGACGAGGTCCTTCGCTTCGTCGAATTCTGGAAGCGACGGACCGGACGGTTGCCCGCGGAGCTGATCTTCGACTGCACGTTGACGACGTACGCCAAGCTCAACGAGCTGAACCGGATGAAGATCGACTTCATCACGTTGCGGCGACGGACCCCCAAGCACCTGGCGGAGATCGCGCGGGTCCCGCTCTCGGCCTGGCGGCGGGTCGAGCTGGAGAATGTCGCCCGCGCCTACAAGACACCGCGGGTGCTGGACCGCCAGGTCGCGCTGACGGACTACGATGGCCCGATCCGCCAGTTGACCGTGGCCGATTTGGGTCACGAGGAGCCGACGTTGCTCTTGACCAACCAGTTGAGCCGGTCGGCGTCGCACCTGATCGGCCGCTACGCCCGGCGGATGATCATCGAGAACACCATCGCCGACGGGATCGACTTCTTCCACATGGACGCGCTGAGCTCGGCGGTGGCGATGAAGGTCAACTGCGACCTGCAACTGACCTTGATGGCCAGCAGCCTGTACCGGCTGCTGGCAGCCCGAGTCGGCCAGGGTTACGAGGTCGCCGAGTCGCGCCACCTGTTCCGAGACTTGGTGGATGCCACGGCGGGAATCACGATCGGAGAGAGCGAGTTGGTGGTCCGGTATCAGAGGCGGGCACACAATCCGCTGCTGATCGCCGCCGGGTTTGATCAGACCGACGTGGCCGTCCCCTGGCTGGGGGGCAAGCGACTGCGGCTGGTCTTCGGATGAGGTCATGCTGGCCCCCGGGCCGACCGTGGTGTAAAGTCCAGAACTAACGTCGCAACGCATTGCCACATCTTCATGCAGCTTGCCGATTTGTTAGCGAGTTTCCCCTCCATGGGAATCCAGGCTAGACAGCCCGCACAAGTCGCATGAGCTTAAGATCATCTACCAGCGCGTCTACCAGTTTCGCCACGGATTTTAACCCGGGGGGACTCGAACCCCCACCCTCTTTCGAGGACTGGTCCCGGTTAGGTTTGTAGGCTCATGCCGTCGGGTGCGGGTTGTTCCCGATCGATGTCCAGCCCCGTACAAGTCGCATCAGCGTTGAAACTCAGCAGCGCTCTGCCATTGAGCTACGGCCCCATGATTGAGCCATTGGGCCGGCAGGAATTCGAACCTGCAACTTCTGGTGGTGTCCTAGCTGTATTGAATGTCGCAAGTCCACCGCTTATAACGGGTTTATCGCTATGAGTTCGTCTGCACCAGTCACGCAATCATGGAGATGTATCCATGGACGATCTCTCCCGCTTTTGCTGCCAAGACCCGGCCTGCCCCGATTACGGCAAGAGGGGACACGGCAATCTGACCGTCGTCGGCCGCTACGGCAAGACCCAACCGATCCGGCTGCTCTACTGCCATACCTGCAAGGCCCGGTTCTCCGAACGGAAGGGGACACCCCTGTTCGGTTCGACCTTACCCGCGGACAAGGCCCTCGACTTGATAAGACACGTGGCCGATCGCACTGGGGTGCGGGCCACCGCTCGGCTGGTGGGGGTGCACCGCGATACCGTGGTCCGCTACAGCCGACTCCTGGGCGATCACGCCCAGCAACTCCACGACGAACTCGTGGCTTTTTCCCCCTCGGACTGAAGAAGTCCAGTTCGACGAGAAATGGTCCTTCGTCTACAAGAAGCAGGAGCACTGCGACCCGGCAGACCCGGCCGACGCCCAGCGGGGCGATTGGTGGGATCACACGGCTTACGATCCGGAGCACAAGCTGGTGCTCTGCGTCGTTCCCGGGGCGCGAATGTCTGAGCAGACCGAGACTGTGGTCAGCGACGTCTACCAGCGGACGGAGGGCCGTCCCTTGCGGCTGATGACCAGCGATGACTACCCGGCCTACAAGGACGCGATCCTGCACGTCTACGGGACGGACGTCACGACGACCCCGACGGGGCGCGACAGCCACCGGATGGTGCCCGAGAAGGAGCCGCTGCCGGAGCTGACCTATGCCACTGTCCAGAAGAAGCGTCGGCGGGGTCGGGTGGTGGAGATCCTGGTCCATCTGATCTTCGGCACGATGGCGGCGTTGGGTCGGGCCTTGCGGCGCTCCAAGGTGAGCCTGCAGGTCAACGTCTCGTTCCTGGAACGAGACAACGCGACGGACCGACATCGCAACGCCCGGAAGGTACGCAAGACCTACACGTTCTCGAAGGATTGGCAAGTGCATGAATCAATGACCTATTTCACAATTTACAGCTATAACTTCTGCTGGCCTGTACGGACGTTGGCGGATCGAGACGAGCAGGGCCGACCTCGGCAGCGATCGCCCGCGATGGCCGCGGGGTTGACCGACCATGTGTGGACCATGCGTGAATGGCTCACATATCCCTCAGTAAGATTTGCCTAAGTCGCAAACACCGCAAGACTTACGACATTCAATACGCTTGGGACACCACCCAACTTCTGCCTTATGAAAGAGTTGTTTGTACGCTCGTGCCGTTGGGTACGGGTTGGTCCCTTGATTATCCGATCAACCGAACACGGCCTCGGGCCGGACGGTGAGGTTGCCGGTCTCGTGCCGGTCCACGGTATAGTCGCGCAGCTTCGCCTCGTGGACCTCGAGGTGCCGGGCCAGCGCGGTCTTGATCTCGAAGTCGTCGGCCCCGAGGCCGACATGGAGATCGCCCAGCGGCAGGTCAAGGCTTCGGCCGTCGAAGCGGACGTGCAGGACGGCTCCGCCGTTGAGTCGTTCGGCCATGATCGCCTCCGTGTTGGTGACTTTGATGATGATCCTGAAGTGCGTGCGAGAAAACCGAGACCTGCACAAGTTTCCGGAGCGACACGCCTAACCGCCCCGGCCACGCGCCTGGCGGATGGACGGGGCGGAGGAGGTAGGATTCGAACCTACGACCGGCTTAACGGGCCGGACGGACCAGTTGTGTCCGTCCGGTGAAGTGCATCTACAAAGCGGCGTGACTCCCCGCGATGATAGTGCTGTCGGGGCCAGTGGTCCCGTCAGGGAGATCACGCCGTGTCTCGAAGCCGAACCATCGATCTACGATGGAATGCCCTCCTCAACGATTTCCGCAGGAGCGGTCTGACTCAAGCCGAGTTCTGCCGCCTTCGCCAAATCTCGCTTCACTCCTTCCGAAAGCATCTCTACCAGCCCGCCCCGGCCGATCGCACTCCCAGCGACGATCGTCCTTTCGCCAGTGCCGACCGCCATTTCCTCCCGGTCACTATCCTTCCCGATCCCATCCCGCCGAGCGCCGCCTCGGGACCCCACCTCGAACTCATCCTCTCCAACGGACGTCGGATCGCCGTCGCCCCCGGATTCGACCCCCTGACCCTCCGCCATCTCATCGCGGTCGTGGAGGGACGCCCATGTTCGGACTGAGCGCCGCGGTCCGCGTCTATCTCGCCAAACAGCCGGCCGACATGCGCAAGAGCTTTGACGGCCTGGCCGCCCTGGCATCAGGCAGCCTGGCGCTAGATCCCCTCTCCGGTCATCTCTTCGTCTTCGTCAACAAGCGCCGCGACCGCATCAAGATCCTGTACTGGGATCGCGATGGCCTGGCCGTCTGGGCCAAGAAGTACGAGTAAGACTGCCCCCATCCTCTCGACTTTACAGGAATCGTCGGACACCCCCATAATCGCGCTGGCCGGCCTGATGCGGCTGGCGGAATGGATCGAAGCTCAACACCCCGTGATCCAAGGAGGTGCCCCATGTCGCGAGACGCCGGACTCGTTGCTCCCCCCGCGCACGTCGGTCGTTCGGCCGTCGGTGCTGGACCAACTCTGGAGCCGACTGACGGACGAGCAGCGTCAACGAACGCTGCTCACCCTCAGCGACATCGTGACTCGACAACTCGGCGCGCCTCGCACCGCTCAGGAGGTGCGCGATGAAATCTCGTGATGCACGGGCCGTCAATCGCACGGACAGATCAATCGACGAGACTCCATCGACCTCCACCTTCGGCCAGAGGTCGAGCTCGAAGATTGGCGATCGGCATCTCGATCGACTCGCGATCGTGTACGTGCGGCAGTCAACGCCGCAGCAAGTCCTCGAGAACCGCGAGTCTCGCGAACGGCAGTATGCTCTGGCGCAGTTCGCGCAACGGCTCGGTTGGCCCGCAGAGCGGGTGGTGATCATCGACGAGGATCAGGGCCACGGCGGCAAGTTGACCGACCATCGCACGGGCTTCCAGCGGTTGATGACGGAAGTGAGCTTGAACCACGTGGGGATCGTGCTGGGGTTGGAGCTTAGCAGGGTGTCGCGGTCGAATACCGAATGGCATCGTCTTATCGACGTCTGCGGCATCTTTCGCACCCTGCTATGCGATCAAGATGGCGTCTACGATGCCTTGGACAGTAACGATCGTCTCCTCCTTGGCATGAAAAGCGCAATGAGCGAATACGAATTGATTACTATGTACAATCGTTTGCTTCGAGGCAGTCGGAACAAAGCGGAGCGCAGGCGAGCTGTTCCTGGCCGTTCCGCTGGGATACCTCAAGACGGCCACGGGCGAGATCATTCAAGAGCCTGACGAGCAGGCGCGTGGAATGATTCAGTTGGTGTTCGAGAAGTTCGAGGAACTCGGTTCCGCCTACGCGGTCTTCCGTTACCTGGTCGTGAACAACCTGCAACTGGGATTTCGCCGTCATCGCGGTGGGCGCATTGGGGAGCTGGAGTGGAAGCCAGCCTCTCCCAGTCGAGTCCTGTCGATCTTGCGACACCCCATCTATGCGGGGGCATACGCTTATGGCCTACATCGCGCAGGGGACGAAGAATCCCACGACGGGTCGAGCCGAAGGCGGCAAGTGGTTCGTGCCGCCCGAGGAGTTGGCCGTGTTCCTGCCGGATCGGCTCCCAGCGTACATTAGCTGGGATCGCTATCTCGCGAATCAGGAACGCCTCAAACAGAATCGATCGCTCCACGACACGCGGGGCGTGCCCAAACGCGGCGAGGCCTTGCTGCCCGGCCTGGTCGTCTGTGGGAAATGCGGCCGCCACATGACGACGCGATACAAGGCCGACAAGAAGCCCGGCTATCACTGCGGCGAGTATTGGCGGCTGGCCCTGGACGAGCCGTGCGGGTGCATCTCGGCAAAGACGCTGGACGACCTGGTCGCGAAGGAAGTGCTCCGCGCAGTTGGAGCCCGCTGCGCTGGACCTGAGCCTACGCGCGATCGAGAACGCCGAGCGAGAGCGCAAGCGCCTCCACGACCATTGGCGTCAGACTCTGGAACGCGCACGCCAGGAGGTCGAGAGGGCCGAGCGGCAGTATCAGGCCGTGGAGCCCGAGAACCGACTCGTGGCGCGGACACTCGAGGCGCGGTGGGAGGACGCGCTGAAGAAGCAGCGTCAAACGGAGGAGGATTACCATCGGTTCCTGACGAGACTGCCGGCGACGCTGAACGACGCCGATCGCCAACGGATTCGATCGCTCTCCGAGAGCGTCGCCGCGCTCTGGCACGCACCAGGCACGTCGGCGATGGATCGCAAGCAGATCGTGCGCTGCGCGGTGGAGCGGGTCATTGTCGTGGCCGACAAGGCGACTGAGCTCAACGAGGTAACGATCGTTTGGCTCGGCGGCATGACAACCCAACAGCAGGTCGCGAGGCCAGTCGGCAGGTATGAGCAATTGAAGGATTTTCGACGCCTCACGGAACGAATCAAGCAACTCCATCGAGAAGGACTTCACCTGTCGCAGATCGCCGCGCGGCTCAATGCCGAGGGCTTCGTCCCGCCGCGCCGTCGCGGCGTGTTCACGGCGGGAACGATCGGGGCGTTGGTCCGTGAACTTGGGCTGGTCGGAGAACTGTTCCGCGACGACCTCGTCGGCCAGGACGAGTGGTGGATCCCCGACTTGGCCGGGAAACTCGGCGTCATCGCCCAGAAGGTCCATTATTGGATCAAGCAGGGTTGGGTCCATTCGCGGCGTACGCCTTCGGGAAAGCATCTGATCGTGTGGGCCGACAAGGACGAGGTTCGTCGCCTGCGACAACTGGCCAGACGAAAGAACTCCTGGATCGCCGCCCGGCACCCTGAGTTGGTCGTTCCCAAGGACCGTCCCGACCGGTAGCAAGAGAGGCCGCCGATTCGTGGCGGCAGTAGCCCAACGTCTCAGGATTTGTGTAACGCCACAAGAACGAGGGTCCTGTGATGCCAGCATCAAGAGGCTCGAACGCGGCACCTTCCGCATCCCGGACGCGGCGGCCGATCGCGTCGAGATGACCACCGCCGAACTCGCCGCCCTCCTGGCCGGCATCGATCTGGACAAGGCCCGACGGCGCGTCCGCTACTCGCGGCCCGCCACTCCCCTTCGAAATTCGGAGAATAATCTACCGACAGGAGCATAATGCGCCAACAATCGAGCACCCGTCAACGTAGTATAGGGTATGATCACCCTCGCGGACCCACTCCCGGACGACCTGGAGGCGGCCCATCAGCTCATCCGTGAGCTGCTCAAGTCGCTCGCCCAGCAGGTCCATCTCAACGAGAAGCTCCAGCACCAGCTCGAGCAGCTCCTCCGCCAGCGCTACGGTCCCAAAGGGGAGCGGATCGACCCGGCCCAGCTCTTGCTCTTCGCCCGGGAGATCCTGGAGCAGGCCGAGGCGGCGCCGACACCCGCCCCGACCCCGGAGCCGGCCCCGGCCCCGACGCCCGCTCCGAGTGCGGCCCAGAAGAAGGGCCACGGACGCAAGCCGTTGCCGGCGAGCCTGCCCCGAGTGCCGGTCTTGCACGACGTCCCGCCCGAACAACGCACTTGCCCCGACTGCGGCGCCGAGCGCACCTGCATCGGCCGGGAAGTCCGCGAGCAACTCGAATTCATCCCCGCCCGCCTGGTCATCCTCGAACACATCCGCCCCAAGTACGCTTGCCAGGACTGCCAGGCCAACGTCGTGATCGCCGACGTGCTCCCCGAGCCGATCGACAAGGGCCTGCCAGGCCCGGGGCTGCTGGCTTACGTCGCCGTCAGCAAATATGCCGATCACTTGCCGCTCTATCGCCTCGAGGGAATCCTCGATCGCTCGGGCGTCGAGTTGTCGCGGTCAACGATGTGCGACTGGATGGCCACGATCGCCGATCTGCTCAAGCCGATCGTCGATCTGATGCTGAAGAAGATCCTCAGCTCCAGGGTCGTCCAGAACGACGACACGACGGTGCCGGTGCAGGACCACGACGGCAAGGGGATCAAGACCGGCCGGCTCTGGGTCTCCGTCGGCGACCGCGGCCATCCTTACGTGGTCTATCGCTACACGCCGGACCGCAGCGCCACCGGGCCCCGGGAGATCTTCAAGGACTTCCAGGGTTATCTCCAGGCCGACGCCTATTCGGCCTACGACGGCCTGTACAAGTCGGGCGAGATTATCGAGGTCGGCTGCATGATGCACGCGCGACGGAAGTTCTACGAGGCGCGGACCGTCGAACCCGCAACGGTCCCATCAGGCGCTGGCATGGATCAGCCTGCTCTACGACGTCGAACGCGACGCCAAGAAGCGCGCGACCGCGGACTACGAGGCCTTCGTCGCGTTCCGGCACGAACTGCGAAACGAGCGATCGCGTTCGATCTTCGACAAGTTTCACGCCTGGCTGGAAGCCGAGCAGCCCAAGGTTCTGCCCAAGAGTCCGATCGGCGAAGCGATCCAGTATGCCTTGAACCATTGGGAGGCCCTGAAGCGTCCGTTGGAGGCCGGGTTCCTCGAACTGGACAACGGTGCGTGCGCGCCGCGCGTTCAAGCCCGTGGCGCTGGGACGGAAGAACTGGTTATTCGCGGGGAGCGACCAGGGAGGCCAGACGGCGGCCGTGTTGATGAGCTTGTGCACGACCTGCAAGAATCTGGGGATCGACCCCCAGGCTTACCTCCGCGATGGGCTCGATCGGATCAGCACGCACCCGGCGAAGCGGATCGACGAACTGCTGCCGGACCGCTGGCAGGAGTTGCACCAGGCCGGCGCCGACGGGACTGAGTGACCGCACCCGAGCCCCGCGCTCCTCGTCACCCCGGACGAGCGCGGGGCGATTCGCGCGCCCCTCAAGGTTTGTCCCGCCCCAAGTTCGTCTCGGCCCGGCGCGAGCGCGGGATGATCGCGTGCGCCGAGCACAGTGAAAGAATCAAGACGGTGCCCCGAACATCATCTCACGCCCGTGAACCGCTTTGAAGATGTGGTTCACCGGACGCACTCGGCGGCTCGACAGAAGGAAACGCGGCGGGAACGTCGAGCAGCGGCGGGAAAGACCGGGTGAGGGCCACCGACGCCGAGGTTGGAAATCGCCAGGATTCGGACCGGGGCACGGGCGGCTACGTGCCCGTGTCGCGGAAAGGCGGGCGGGCCGCTCGGTACCCGGCCCGCTGGGAGGACCGTGTGCTTACGTTCACGATCCTGGCGGGAGCCAAGCGTCATCGCCTGGAGCCGTGGGCGTACCTTCGGGACGTGGTGCTGCGGCTGTGCGCGGGCGAGACGGACCTGGAGTCCTTGCTGCCGGACCGCTGGGCCGCGAGCCACCCGGAGCCTGTGCTGCAGCACCGTCTCGACGAAGCGCGGCGTAAGGAGTCACGGCAGAAGGCCGCGCGGCAGGAGCGTCGCGCGATGGCCGGGCCGACCGTGTGAGGGCCACCGCCGCCGCGGTCGAAGGTCGCCCGCGGATCGGAGAAGGTGGCCGGCCGCTCCGCGCCCGTGGGGCGGAAAGGAGGGGCCGGTCGCTCGGCATACGGCCCCTCGACCATCGCTCCCGACTGGGAGGATCGGACGCTTACGCAGGAACGTCGTGCGATCGCCGGGCCGAAGGCATGAGGACCACCGACGCCGAGGTCGGGAAAGGCGCACGAATCGGATGGGATGGCGGTCCGCTCCGCGTGCGGTCCGTCGGCCGGCGCGACTGGTAGGACCGGACGCCTACCGATCATTCGAACGAGGGCTATCCGATGATCTCTACTGAATCCCAGAGCGATCCATCGTCCGGAACCCCCGAAGGAGGCCGGTTCGCACCGAACCTGGTTGCCTTGGCGATCCTCAAACAGGTCCGAGACCGACAGAAAGACAGCAGAGAGACCGATCCGAGCCAGACTCAGGAGTTAATTCGCGAGGCGCGTGCCGAGGGAATGTATGGCAACGAGCCCACCAAGTGATCCACCCTGCCTGATCATCGATTCGAACATCCTGATCGCGATCGGCTGCAAGGAAGCTGGCCGGCACGCTTTGGCGGATGCGGGACTTGTCAGTTACGCGTCGCGCGGATTTCAATTCTTCGCGCCAGCGTGCATCCTCAGTGAATGCCTGTACGTCCTGGCTGAGAAAGTAGACATGGGCATCTATCGATATTCGTTATGTCTCCTTTTCCCCTCTTTTCCCCCCTGGGGTGAAATTCCCCCGGGCTATGCCTATGAGTGTACTACTGAAATTGCGGAATAGACCAAACACGACACCCACAAAATAGCTGGAAATGTCGCCAAATGACCATAGAAATGTATTTAAACCCATAACATAGGCAACACTTATATGAAAAATCAAAGCAATTATCAAAAGAATAACGCAAACGGGAGGTGGTAATAGCATCGCAAGACTCATGGCACAATCGCAATAAACAACTCCACGTCCCAAGAAACGGACTATGGATTTGTGCCTCTGCAGCAATCGAAGCAGGAATTCGTTCCCGTAAGAAGATGTGCCCAGGATCTCCAACACAAAGGATCCATCATACCAGCCAGCGGCACACGCCTTGAGGAAACCAGAAGTCCCGTACGCTAAAGACGCTTGCGCGGCGATGAAAATCAAAGCGACAGACTTCGCCATCGTCGTCGCTATGAATTCGGCAATAGCAGAACTCAGTATTATTATAGAGGCCATTTGATCAGAACCATCGTTGCTATTTGAGTTTCTTATGGTTATTAAAAAATTGATGAATACAAGCATCACGAGAGCAGCACACGTAGAAATGCCACTAACCACACAAGAAAAGAGAAGTGCCACGCTGAGAAGCCGCAAGCCGATCAACATCAAGACCCCGGGAAAGCGAAGCAAAGCATCGAGGCATAGGTTCTGGCATAAAGACATTACCGTGGCGTGCCTAAGCCTCTGCACACGCCACGACAATAATCCATCATCTTTTAATGCTTTTGGAATACAAAATAGTTCGAGCGACGAAATCGCAGCCCCAGCTGCGGTTATCACTTCTACAACGTGCAGAGAATCCGTGGCTCTTAGGTCCATTGTCAATAGATCGAGGGTTTACTGAACATGCCACGATGACGTAAAGACCAGCCACGTACTCGAATTATCATCGTAGTCTCTACGAGAAGTTATTCTAAATTGTATTTCACAATTCTTATAGTTTTTTAGATTATTTTCTAGAAAATTAAGTATATGCAAATATGCTAGACTTTTTGCAGCCACGTCATACCCACGCTCATACGACAATCGCTTGATTCTCCTGATCGAGGTGTTAAATGCCTTTCGTAATCGCTTATGCGGGTTCCAGACGACGCACCAGGGCTTACGAGTCGGAACCACTTGTAGCCGCACCCAGCGGGTGAGTTTACGGGGCGGCGTCTTCACGCGATATTCGAGATGGTAATCACGACGCCCAGGGGCCGGTGCAAAGAAGTGATAATTCGGAATCAGATGCAGAAAATCCTTTGATCGAATTGCGGACATCCACGGGGTCTTCCACTGCGCCATGAGTGAAAGACCCCACCACGCCGCAAGCAGACCAAGAAACGCCAATTCGGTTGCGGTCATGCCAGTCTACTGAGCCTCGAGCATGTAGATTTCCCAGAGCCATTGGAAAAAATGACGCGAACCCCTTGAAAAGAGGCTGGATTTCTCATTTTTTCCGGTGGCTCTTAGCATCTTCGCGCTGTTGAAGAAGTGTGTTGGCCGAGGGACGTCGCGTTTCGGCCGTTACAGTCGGACGATTCGCGATGTCCTCCGCCGAAGCGTGATCGCCGCCATCATCATCTTCCTCCTCTTCATCGTCTTCTTCAGGTTCGGGCTCGGGCTCGGGTTCGGGTTCGGGTTCGGGTTCGGGCTCGGGTTCGGGTTCGGGCTCGGGTTCGGGTTCGGGTTCGGGCTCGGGCTCGGGTTCGGGCTCGGGCTCGGGCTCGGGCTCGGGCTCCGGTTCGGGTTCGGGTTCGGTCCCCTGCGCCATCACCGCGTGCATGCGTCCATCGGGATGGGCAGCCAGAGCCAGCTGGATGGCTTTGTCCCCAGCTGCGGAGAGCACGTGCCAACTCGTCCATGCAGTCGAGATGCCGACCGCAATCTGTTCATTGTGCCAGACCTGGTTGTCGAGTCCGGCCATCACCGCGTGCATACGACCATCGGGATGGGCAGCCAGCGCGCTAGCTGAAGGGCCTTGTTCCCGGCTGCGGAGAGCACGTGCCAACCGGTCCAGGCAGCGGAGACGCCGACCGCGGTCTGTTCATTGTGCCAGATCTGGTTGTCGAGTCCGGCCATTACCGCGTGCATACGACCATCGGGATGGGCAGCCAGAGCCAGCCGCGTGGCCTCGTCCCCAGGTGCGGAGAGCACGTGCCAACCGGTCCAGGCAGCGGAGACGCCGACCGCGGTCTGTTCATTGTGCGAAATTTGATTCTGTCCCATACTAATAATTCCACTTAGCTCAACCCCGTCCGTCTCATGGAATTCGGTTTTCCAGATCCAGATATTGTTGAGTTGCCCAATAGGTCTGAAGGTGTTTAGCCAAATATGATGAGTGGCATCCAAGGACGCCGCAAGGGAGTAGCGGGTAACAAAAGGGATTTTCTACGCCCTAGACCCAAAACAAGCGTGAGGAAAAAAAACGCCCTGTGTAAGTTAGGGCCGAAATTGGTGTCGCTTCAGGCCGAAATTGGTGTCGCTTCATGATTTCGGCGATGCAGGGACCCGCATCCGATCCGGGGCCCGTACTCCGGCCGTCCGCCGCCGATCCGACCCGCTCGCATCGCCCGACCGCGGCCGGTCCGGGCCGAGTCGGGCGGTGGCCGGGGCCGGCATCGCCTCTCCGGGTCCGAAGTGGCTCGGGGGCCCGGAACCACCTCTGGCGGATCGTTGCCCCCGGGCTCGCCGCGGGCGCTCTGCCGGCGGGAGCCATCGGACCTGGACCCGTGTGATGATGGGCGGGCCTCCTGTCCAGGCCGTTCGCCTGCGCGACGGCGGCCGCCTACCGGCTCCCACGGGAAGCCGGGCCCGCGCTCGATTCGCGATCAGATCGAGTCGAGCAACGTGATGAAGGGAAACGTCGGTGTCAGCGCCCGAGCGAGGCGAGGAGGTCCGATAGGTGCTGCGAACCGGCGGGCGGTGTGATCAGGCCGCGCCGCTCCGCGCGCGACAGCGCATGTGCGACCTCGATCGGGAAGACGTCCGGAGCCAGGAGCTCATGGATCTGGCGGTTGTACTCATCCAGGACCCGGATGGCCTTCGCCGAATCGGGCTCGGCGAGGAACCATTTGACCGCCACGCAGGAATCCAGCACGTATTTCATGCGCCGTCCCGGACTTCGCGGATGAGCTCGACGGCCAAATTTACCTCGCCGTGCCTGCGGCGGAATTCTTCGCGCATCCGGTCCAGACGCTCACGAGCGATCCGCCGTGTTTCCGGATCGATGAGGCCGCGGGCGGCAAGCTCGGCGCGTTCCTGCAACTCCGCCCTGAGCTCAGGTGGAATGGTCGGCGATTTCGGGATGGCGCTCATCGGGTCATTCCTCGTCTCGGACCGCGCGGTTCGAATCGATCTGGCTCCTCCTCTCTCCATAATATGAGCATCGCGCCGGGAGAAGAAGGGTGAATCGGCGGGTCCGAATCGGAAAGGGTTCGGGAACCGTTTGGGGTCATCGGAAAGACGACGGGAGCGACCGCCCGCTTGATATGGGCGGCAGCCGCGGCGACATCGGGCATGCCGGTCAGTTCCCACCGGCCTCGGAGTATTCGGCGAGCAGACTTGCCTCCCGGACGAACCGCTCTGTCAGAATGCTAGCGTCCTCGGACTCCCGGCCATTATCGAGGAACCAGTCCCGCAGTTCCTCCTTGTCGAAAGCAACGTCTTCCTGGGACGCGGTGATAAGGAACTTCCGCCAAGCGGCTTCCGATGTCTCAGAGAGCGGGAGTCCTCCACCGGTCGCAACGTCGCTGAAGGCAAGAAGAGCTGCCATCGTCCTGGGCTGCACGAGGCTGTTGGGACCGAGACGCGGGCGCGTCACCTTGAGGCCGAAGCTTTGTGTGGACGGGACGATCACGTTCCTGATAACGTCGTCGACCACCGCGGCCACCTCGACAGGACCGGCATCGGAAGAGCCGTCGATCAGTTCGTACGTCCCCCCGCGGACCCTGCGATCTGTCGCGCGATTCAGGCAGAGCAGAAGGCGTGGGCCTCCCTTGGGGCCGCCCGCGAAGCAAAGCACCCTGTTCCTCTGGTAGGAGTGCCAGTTCATTTTCTTTTCCGCTTCCGCATCGCGTTCGAATCCCTTACTCTTGAGCCTCTCCTCCAGGTCTTCGAGCATCGAGGTGACCTGCTCGGCTTTCCCCTCGATGAGGATTCTCCGCCAGGAAGCGATCAGATCAACCGCTTGGACGCCGTCCATCGCAGACTCCTCCGAGAGGGGCGGGGTCACGACCCAACTGTCCAAGTGTTATTGTCCCGTGCACCGGGATTCCGGTCAAGCCACGTGGATACAACCACGCTCCGAGTTCACGGTCACTGTAGACGGCCAAGCGCTCATCGCCGTCGTAGGCCAGGTCAGCCCTCGGAGGAATCCTGAGCTGCTGAAGGGTCAGAAGGGCGGACGCATCGGGCCCAAGATGAAGCTGAAGGACCGCGTCGATGCGATCATCGCGCCTGAGTATGATGACATCCGCGCGGGCGGTGAGCACGCCGAGGCGATCAAGAACGCCGCGAAGAAGGAACTGCCGATCAGCGACGAGGCGCGGCGGCTGAACCGGGCGAGGGCGCGGTAGCGGCCAGCAGCTCGGCCTTCCGCTCGAAGCCGGTCTTGGTCACGTGATACGCGCGTTCTTCACCTCGGGCGAAGCTATTGCCGACGACCATCAGCCCGGCGCGGGCCAGCTCGCGGTACGTTTCGCGGTTGGAATCATCCACCTCAATATCCCCGTGACGCTCGATGTGCTGGCGAAACAGGGCCAAGGCTTCGTGAGAAAGCATAAGGCACCTCCAGCGGCATTATATCCCCGACGGTCACGGGCGGGAATGTCAGTTGCCCCACCGCCGCCGCAAGCGCCCGGGAGGCGCACGGCGGCTCCGCCGGGAACGGGAACGGGGACGCATGTCGATTTGACCACCTCCCACGTCCCGCCCGACAGCGGTAAGGTTTCGTTTGGGCCGAGATTCGGCCTCGCCCAGGATCCGTGTCCGGGTGCCAGACCAACGCCGAGCCCAAACGGAGCCGCGTCGCGGACTTGAACCTGCGCTCGTCACCGGTGGTGCCGTCGCAGGGTTCTAACCGGATTCGGTCCGATCGACCGACGCACCTTCAGAGCACGCTCGCGGCTCGACGTAATTCTCTACGCTTCTCACCCTCGACTCGAGAACGGGTACCGTGACGTGCCGGGCCCGGTCGGGCCGATCAGTCGTGCCGGAGCGCCGAGACAGGGTCAAGCATCGCCGCGCGCCGGGAGGGATAAAGCGCCGCGACGATTGTCACGCCGACGGTGAACACGAGGACCGTCACGCCGATCCAGGCGCGGGAAGGCGAAGATCGAGCCCGAGAGCTCAATGTTCATGTCGCGGTGGACCATCGAGCGAACCCACCCGTCGCCCGGGAACGAGATCAACCAGGCCAGCCCCAGGCCGAGCAACCCGCCGATCAGGCCGATCAGGCCCCCCTCGATGACATACACGGCCTGGAGCTGCCAGTTCGCCGCGCCGACGGCCTTCATGATGCCGATCTCCCTCCGCCGTTCCAGGACGCTCATCAGCATCGTGTTGGCGATCCCGAGCGACGACACGAGCAGGGCCACCGCGGCCACGCACGTCATCCCGCCGAAGATGAGCAGGTAAGTCAGCCGCTCGCGCTCGATGCGACCGACGATCGAACTGCCGTCCATGCCGAGCGATTCGACCGTGTTGAGGACCTCCTTGGCGTTACTCATCTCGTCGACAAGCAGGACCGCCCGGTCGACACCCCCCTCGCGACGGGCTGGGTCGCGGAACATCAGGTCGACCGCCGTTCGCCGGGGCAGCACAAGGTCCGTGTAGGCGGGAATTTGGCTCCAGGCGTCCTTCTCCTCATCGTCGGTCAACTCGCGGAAGATCCCGACGACCCGGAAGTCGTCGGCGACGACGACCGAGTCAACCTTCGCCGATTCTCGCCGGATCGCCTTCCGCAGGGCTGCACTCTCCTCGTCGGTCAGGCTAAATCTGTCGAGCGCCCCCGGGATCTGCCAGGCGAGCTGGTGCAGCGCCGCTTGCTCCTCTCGGCTGCCGCTGGCTTTCGACCGATCCGATAGCACGACTTGGAAGCTCGGCCCATCTTCCTGGCCCCGAATCTCGATCCGCAGGGGCTTGCCGAGGACCTGGTCCAGGTCCGCGTCGTCGATCAGCCCGATCCGGTACGCGAACATCTCCGAGAGCAATACCGATCTCTCGTCGTCCGAGTCGAACGACCGGCCGACGATGACCCGCTTGCGGAACTCCGGTTCCTCGCCGGCGCCGGACGAGACGCTCGCCTCCTCGGGCCTGTTGCCCAGAGTCGCGACGACCGGGCTGCCGACGATCGGGATCATCTGCCGGACGTGAGGGATGCGCGAAAGCGTTTCCAGCCGGTCCTGGGTCAGGGGGACCGACTCCCGGCGGGAACGACTCGGCCTGGCACGCTCGGCGAGGACCTTGCGGATTCGCTCGCGGCGATCCGGCGACATCCGCCCGGCAACCTTCACGTCGTCCGCCGCCGCGGTCTCGACTGCCCGCCACCCCGGAGAGACCGACACCTTCCGTAAGGCGTCTCCCTTGTTCGCCTCGCGTTCGATCGTCTGCTGGACCCCCTCGTCGATCGACAGGCTCGCGGCGAGTACAAACGCGCCGAAGACGACACCCAGGGTCGTCAGGCATGTGCGCATCTTCTGCTGGCCCAGCGAGGCCAGGGGCAATCGGAGCAAGTCGAACCAACGCACGAGGCGATCCTCCATCCACTGCCGATCAAATGCCCGCTGCCGCAATCCGGCCGTCGACCAGCCGGATGACCCGGTCCGTGCAGCTCGCGGCCAGCTCCTCGTCGTGGGTGACGAGCACGAGGGTGGCGGCGTGCTCGCGGACGTGGTCGAGGATCAGGGCCATGACCTGCTGCGCCGTCTGGCTGTCAAGGTTCCCTGTCGGCTCGTCGGCCAGAATGACCCGAGGCCGGTTGACCAGCGCCCGCGCAATGGCGACCCGCTGGCTCTCGCCTCCGCTCAACTGATCCGGCCGATGATTCAGCCTCGCCCCGAGCCCGACCGCCTCCAGCGCCCCTCGGGCCGCGGCCAGCCGTTCGCGCAGCGATCGGCCCGCGAAGACCATCGGCAGTTCAACGTTCTGAACAGCCGACCTCGAGCCGATCAGGTTGAACGACTGGAAGATCATGCCAACGGTCGTCGACCGGAACCGGGCCATCTCGCGCCCCGAGAGTTGGTGGAGGTCCCGGCCGCCGACCCGCAGTCCGCCCGAGCTGGGCCGGTCGAGACCGCCCAGCAGGTTCAATAACGTCGACTTCCCCGACCCCGACTTGCCCAGCAGCGCCACCCGCTCACCGCCCGCGATCTCGATCGAGATCCCCCGCAGAGCCTCGACCTGGGCGTCCTTCGTCCCGTACACCTTCCGTACCTCGACTGCCCGGATCGCCACCCCATCCCCTCCCTCGCAATCCGATCCCATCGCCGTCCCACCCTGATCCGATCGGCCCATCTGACACCTGTCAACGGCCAATCATCCTACCAGATTACCCAACCCCCGCCAGAGCCGACCCATCACGAGAGAGGGCCGGACCGATTAGTGCCCGATCGCGACGCCGGCCGTGCGCCGATCTCTCCGTTTCTCGTGGGTCACAGGACCTGCCGGCAGCCATAAAGTCCCGCGCCCGTGAATGATAAGCGGCCCCGCGCACCACCTTGGTTGGCCTGTCTTTTGCTGCGAGATCGGAGGGGATCTTGGGATCGTGGAGCTCCTTCCACGACCCGAGAGCGAGATGTGCCGCGATTTGCGAGCTACTCGTGGCTCTTGCTATCCTGCAAATGGTCAAGACTTGAGCGATTGAACCTTGTGAGACGAAACCGAGCAAAACCTAGCCGGAGAGGAGTCCCATGACACCTCGCGCCTGCTCCTTGACACTTGCGGCGACAACGTTATTCCTGGTCCTGGTATCCGGCGTGACCTATTCGAATCCGTTGCAACAGCTCCAGGCGCATCGGGATCAGATGCGTAAGATCCTCGCGCAGGGCCACGAAAATCGTGCGAAATGGTGGCAGACCAAGGACGAGACGGCGAAAGCAACCCTGGATGCGGCCCTGGGACCGATCGTCCGCGCGGCACGACGGGGACTCCAGGAGATTCCTGCGGGCCGTGGGGATCAGGTTCGGTTTGTCCGAGTCGTCCTCAACTCGACCGGAGCGGGATTCGACGCGGTCAGATTCCGGACGCCGGCGACAGGCGAGACGTACACGCTTTGTTTGGAAATCGTCGTCCCGGGTAACGATCAGACCAGGAACCTGAAGAGTTGGGATCTTGTGGGCGTCGACGGACCCGCACCCGTCGTCAACGGCTTTAATCGCCGCGACGATTTCTATCTCCCAAGCAGTGGCTTCCCCGAGGAGAACTACTGCGCCAGCTCGCATATGAGTGGGCCGCTTCGGCCGGATTCGGAATACATCGTCTGGATCGACCTCAAGAATGATCAGGTCACACCGGCCCTCGTGAAGCTCGCGTTGACCCCCGCCGGAGCGACGGCCTCGCAGCGGATGGCGGGGCTCCCAAGAGCCCAGGACAGATATTAGACCACGCTTCGGTCGCTCAACCAGAAGTACGACACCGAACTGAAGGGACTGCGCAAGGTCTAGCTCGCCGAACTCGAAAAGGCGGGAACGGCAGCCCAGCGGGAGGATCGACCAGAAGCTGATCGGAT
The DNA here is from genome assembly GCA_963845755.1 of uncultured Planctomycetota bacterium. Classification (GTDB taxonomy): domain Bacteria; phylum Planctomycetota; class Planctomycetia; order Isosphaerales; family Isosphaeraceae; genus CAWJTV01. The sequence goes on along the minus strand of CAWJTV010000020.1, from coordinate 728,589 downwards.
TGCGGCCGAGGCCGACGAAATCGTTCGCGACGACCCCGGTGTTCCCGACCGCCGTGGATTTCAAATTCTCAGCGCGCGTTATGGTATCGACGAGCGCTGGGACGACGTTACCGACGAACTCCGGCCGCTGGTCCGGGGTGATGTCTTGAGGTTTGGCCTGGGCACCGACGTCAACTTCAAGAACGATCCTGCTTATGGCGTTGTCAAGCGTTTGATCATCGTTTATTCGCTCAATGGCAACACGGGCGTTTCGATCACCGCCGACAAGCAACGGGTCGAGTTGCCTCCCACGGCCCCAATCCTGGACCGGATTCCCCCCGTCGACTCTTACCAACCTTGAAAGGGGCGAAGACATGTCGGTAACTCACAAGACGCTCGCCCTGGTGACGACGGCCTCTCTGGTGTTCGCCTCGAATAGCGTGGGCCAGGTCCCGAAAAAACAGAGCAATCGCGGCCCTCGCGAGGTGAGAGCGGCCCTTGCCAAAGCCCATGAATTCCGCTTACGGATCAGCAACCTTCAGGATCAGTCGACCAGGGTCGCGGCGGAACAGGAGTTCAAGGCGCTGGTCTCCCAGTATCGTGCGTCATTCGCCGAGATCCCGGCGATGGTCGGCGGCAAGGCACGATACGCGAAAGTGACGATGAATGCCCGTGGCGGCGGCTTCGACGCGTTCCGTTTTCGCGTTCCTTCGGCGGGTCGAACGTATCAACTGTTCTGGTCGTTCGCTGTTTCAGGCGAAAGCTTCGAGGATCAGCCGTTCCGAGCGCTCGGTATCGTGGAAGTCAACGGCGAAGATATGATGTTTACCTATCCCTCAGACAAGATGAACGTCACGATCCCCGGCCTCGACCTTCCGCAGCCGAATCTCTGGACGCATTATCGACTCTATGGCCGCAAGCTTCAGGCGGGGAAGGAGTATGTCGTGTGGTTTGACTTCAAGTCGGACCACCGCTGGCCGATCTTTGTCAGAGTCCGGATCGAACCACTCGAGACGGCCGAACCACCGCACACCCCTGCGTTGCAGGCGGCGCGGGGCACGTTCCAGGCTTCCCTCAAAAAGCTGAACGAGCGTTACGACAACGACATTAAAATGACTCGTCGCAAGTATCTCGAAGAACTTGACAGAGCGAGCAAGGCGATCTCGAAGAAGGACGCCGCCAGGCGCCAGGAAATCGTTGCAGAGGCCGACCGCGCCAATCTCGGTGACTCCGAGACCAGCGACCCTCGGGGATTTCACATTATCCGCGCAGAGATCGGCGTAGGCGATCAATGGAACGACATCACGGTGCCAGCCCGGAACCTCGTCCGTGAGAACCGACTGAAGGTCGCCTCCCCCGAATACGACTTCCAACCCGACGCCGACTTCGGGGTCAAGAAGACCTTGATTATCGTCTACACGATCGATGGCAAGCCAGGCATCTACACGGCTCCAGCGGATCGGAACGTCGAGCTACCGCCACCGGCAGTAAGACATCCCAGTTCCAGGACGCTGCCCGCAGGTTCCAACTGAACAGTGCTTCGACCTCCTTGGGAATGCGAATGTCGCCCCAGAACGTGAAGGGGAAACGATAGGCTCGATCGAAGTCGGCGATTGCGGTGGGCGCGGACTGCTTCACGGGAGTTCTCCAGAGTTCGTGTACTCGGTGGTCTTCGTTACGTGGCGATACGAGGCGGCGGCGCGTGGTCGGCCTTGATGCCGTTGATGATGACATCGAGCGCCCACAGTACGCGGCTTTCGCTGTCGCCACCGCCTGAGAGAATTCCCCCCCGAAAAAGCGCGGATACGATGGGAAACTGCTCCACAGATATATTAGATAACGCGCTCTTCACTCGCCCAAGGTCTTGGCCAATCGCGCGCCAATTGCTCTGTTCGGCGACAATGGCCGTGACGTACAAGAGTAACAGGTTTACAACCCAAACGGCTCGTACATCATCCACTCCGCCCTCCTTGAGAATACCAAGGAGGCGTTCCCAAATGCGCAGTGAATTGGGGCCAGTGGCAATTGTCGACATGGCAAGTTGAGCCAAGCCCTGCCGTTCATTGAGAACATAGAAATATGATAGGAGAATTGTCTTCAACCGATCCCGCCAGGGTAGGTCGAGAGCTTCGGGCAATTTGACCGCCGCCAGTGCTTCGTCGAGCATCAGGGCATACAGCTCGTCGAGATTTGCCAGGTAGACATAAAGCGATGCCGCGCCAGTATCCAATGCGGTCGCAACTCGCCGAAGGCTCAATCCGGCAAGGCCGTCTTTCTCAAGAATGACTAGTGCTTTGTCACAGCTAAAAATTGGGGTTGGGGAAACCTCCGCGACCGTGGATGATACGGGGAACAAGGAGGCCCCCATGAACAAGAAGTACATTGTCCGGCTTACGGCTGAGGAACGGGACGAGTTGGCGGCCGTGATCAAGAAGTTGAAGGGAACCAGCGAGAAGGTTCGACGCGCCCAGATCCTGTTCAAGGCCGATGCGGACGGTCCGAACTGGACCGATCGTCGCATCGCCGAGGCGTTCGGATGCCGAACGCAGACCGTCGAGAACATTCGTCAGCGTCTCGTGGAGTACGGCTTTCGAGAGGCATTGGACCGCAGCAGGCGCCAGATGCCGCCGGTCGAGAAGCGACTCAACGGCGAACAGGAGGCGAAGATCATCGCCACACGGCTCGGGTCACCGCCCCCGGGTTATGCCAACTGGACGCTGCGGCTCTTAGCTCGAAAGGTGGTGGAACTGGGGATCGTCGAAACCGTCAGTTACGAGACGGTGCGGCGGACTCTGAAAAAAACTAGGATAGCAAAAGTAGCTGGGAAGCCCCTCGGCTTGGTATAATGGACGTAAGAACAGAACAGAGCAGAGGAGGCTTTCCATGCGCAACCACAAACGACGACGACCTCGACCGCAACCCGATCGCGACCTAACCCTCACCCCGGTCCTCTTGAACTGCCCCGAGTGCCGGCACCGGACCGGTGCCGACTACAACAACTTTCGCACCATCAGCACCCTCGACGGCGTCTTCCGGCTGACCCTGACGATCCGACGCTGCCCCAATCCCGCCTGCTCCCGCTTCCTCCGACCCTACCGCCCCGAGGCTGAGCCCCACTTCGCCTTGCCCTATCACGAGTTCGGCCTCGACGTCATGGCCCTGGTGGGCCGGCTCCGCTATGCCGAGCACCGCAGCATCCCCGAGATCCACCGCGAGCTCACGCACCGCGGGCTCATCCTGGCCGAACGCACCGTCACCAACCTGTTGGACCGCTACGACGAGCTGCGGTCCCTGGCCACGGCCGATCCCCAGCGACTCGGTCCGCTGTTGCGCCCGCAGGGCCGCGTCATCCTGGCCATCGACGGCCTGCAGCCGGATGTCGGCCACGAGGTCCTCTGGGTGCTGCGCGACTGCCTCTCCGGCGAGATCCTCCTGGCCAAGAGCCTGCTGTCGTCCACGGCCCAGGACCTGGCCGGCCTGATCGACCAGGTGCGGAAGGCCCTGCCGGTGCCGATCACCGGCGTGGTCTCCGACGGTCAGGAGAGCATCCGCAACGCCGTGGCTATGGCCCTCAAAGGTGTCCCCCATCAGCTCTGCCATTTCCACTACCTCCGCGAGGCGGCCAAGCCGATCTACGAGGCGGATCGCCACGCCAAGAAAGAGTTGAAGAAGCGGGTGCGGGGCATCCGGAAGATCGAGCGTGCGGCGGAGAAGGACGCTGGAGGACGACGCGGAGGACGCGGAGGCGGAGGTGGTGCGGGACTACTGCGCCGCGGTGCGCGGGGCCTTGACCGACGACGGACTGCCACCGCTGTCGGCCTCCGGGCTGAAGCGGCAGGATCGATTGAGCCGGATTGCCGCCAGCCTGGACCATGTCGTCGCCACGGCGGGCGACCTGCCCGGGGGCTTGAAACGGCTGAGGCAATTGCTGCGGCGCGGGCTGGAGGAGACGGCCGCGCTGTTCCCGGCGGTGCGGGAGTCGTACCAATGGGTCAAGCGGCGCCGCCCGGATCCTCAAGAACGAGGAGGGGCTGCCGGCGAAGAAAGTGCGGCGGCGGCTGGTGCAACTGCTGGCGCGGATGCGCCGGGCGGCGGCGACGACAGACCGAGCCCACGGTGCGGGCGGGTTTGAAGCAGTTCGTGAAGGTGACCCGGAGCTACTGGCCGGGCTTGTTTGCCTGCTACGAGTCGTCGGATCTGCCGCGGACGAATAACGACCTGGAGCACACCTTCGGCAGTCATCGCTACCACGAGCGCCGGGCCAGCGGTCGGCGTCGGGGGTCGCCGGGCCTGGTGGTGATGGGCTCGGCGCGGGTGATCTCGGGGCTGGCGACGCGGCTGCGGCCGGACGAAGGCTTGGTGTTGAGCCCGGGCTATGTTGAGGATTGGAAGGAACTGGCGCGGAACTGGAGGTGCGGCGGGAATCGCGGCGGAAGCAACGCCGGTTCCGCCACAATCCCGAGGCCTACCTCAAGGACTTGGAGCACCGCTGCCTCCAGCTAACTTTGCCAGCCTAGAAAAAAACGGGATGACCAACCGCAAGATCGAGTACTGGGTCATCCCGCCCGAGGCCGACGGCGAGTTCGTGGCCCACATGGAAGAGGTGCTGGAGACCTACGCCAAGCCTTACGACTCGATGCGGCCGATCCTGTCCATGGACGAACAGCCGGTGCAATTGCTGAAGGAGTCCCGCGTGCCGATCCCTGCCACGCGCCGACACGCCAAGCGCGTTCGACTACGAATACGAGCGTGCCGGGACGGCGAACATCTTTATGTTCACCGAGCCGCTGGCGGGCTGGCGCGAGGTGGCCGTCCGGGATACCAAGACCAAGGTCGACTGGGCGATCGAGATGGCCGCGCTGTTGGAGGGCCGTTATGCCAGTGCCGAGCGAGTGATCGTGGTATGCGACAACTTGAACACGCACACCAAGGGTGCCTTCTACGAAGTCTTTGCACCGCCCCGTGCTCGCCAGTTGGTCCGCCGCATCGAGTTCTGCTACACCCCCAAGCACGGCAGTTGGCTGAACATCGCCGAGAACGAGCTCAGCTCGTTGACGCGGCAGTGTATAGCCGGCCGCCGCTTCGGTGATGCCCAGGCGCTGCGAGTGGAGACCACCGCTTGGTCAACCGACGTCAACAGCACCCAGCGCGGAGTGGATTGGCAGATGAAGATCGACGATGCCCGCTCCAAATTGAAGTCGATCTACCCCAAAATTAAGCTGTGACAGAGCACTAGTGCTGTCGAAACAATAATGTCCCGGCTCAAGGGAGCCTTCGCTGGCCGGTTCCGGCGGCTGATGATTTCGCGAGGGATTCTGTCGCTCATGCCAAACAGTTTATTGTAACGAACAGTGTTCGTCAAGAACGGTGTTCGTGAAGAACGCAGTGCCGCCTTACGTCCCCGCACGGCTCGATTCGGATTCCAAGAACGTGAAGCCAATCGAATGGGCGAAATCGTGCGACTCAACGCCAGTTCACGCGAACGGATCCAGTCCCCTCACATTTAGCTTACATTGCCTACCTGGTCTTACTTTGCCAGCCCAGGAGTGGAAGAGAGGCAGGAGAGAGTCTTAGTTCTGCCAAGTTGACATTAACTATTTGATTTTCCCAAATTATCCAGTATCTTTTTACCGACCAGCCTTCACAGACCCAACAGTCTCTGTAGAGCGAACAGTTTACTGTTCTTATCAGAGGGAGACTCCATGGTTCGGCTCCTCACTCCTTGAGGGCGGCGTTGATTTGCGGGTCTGGGCTGAACGGTGCACCCCAAGGGTGCCGGTCCTGGCTTGAATCGGACGTCCTGAAATTAACCTGATTCGGAGGTTATCGCAGGCACGTGACGAGGTACAAGACGGGCAGGCGGGGCCGGATACGCCCTGGGAGTTACCTGGCGTTTTCATCAAGAGCGGTTCGCAACTCACAAGGAGTTCCCATGAGCACGTTTCGTCGGTTCTTCTTCACCGGCGCTGCCCTGAGCGCCATGGTCCTGTTCTGCGGGACAGGGACGGCCTTCGCTGGCCACGGTTCCAGTGGTGGCGGTTCCAGCGGTGGTGGTGGTTCCAGCGGTGGTGGTGGTTCCAGCGGCGGCGGGTTCATGAGCAAGCACAAGCTCGGCCACGGCTCGAGCGGCGGCGGGTTCATGAGCAAGCACAAGCTCGGCCACGGTTCCAGCGGTGGTTCTTCCGGAGGTTCGAGCGGCGGCAGCTCCGCCGGCTTCTTCAGCAAGCATCATGGTGGCCAGGGTTCGAGCGGTGGATCCAGTGGCGGCTTCATGAGCAAGCACAAGCGTAGCCAGGGTTCGAGCGGCGGCTCGAGCGGTGGGGCTTCGTACAGCACCGGTCCCGTTTGGGGTTCCGGCGGCTCGTATTGAACTGAATGATTGCCGTCCCTGGGCCTCTGCCAGCGGGCTGGCACAATGTGGGTCAAGGGCGAAACGTCCCGGGCAGACCACTTCGTGCGTCTTCCCGGGCCGTTTCTCCTTCTGGTACTGGGAGAGCGAGGTGAGTTTGTGAACAACGTCAGGGATCCCGAGCTGGTCATTCCCGGAGAAGCCATACCCGTCTCCTGGCCGAGTCCCCGTTTTCTCCGGAGGCTGCTGAATTTCTGGCTGATCTTTCACGTTGCCGCCGTGATCATCGCCCCGGCCGTAGTGGAGCCGTCATCCGACCTGATCCGCGAAACGTGGGGTTGGTTCCAGCCGTACATCGAACTCTTGTATCTCGACCATGGATACCACTTCTTCGCCCCCGAGCCGGCGGAGAGCACACTCCTGAGATATGTCGCGGAGCGCCCGGATGGCACAGTCGTCCACGGCCGGATCCCCGATCGCGCGACGCAACCCCGGCTGCTTTATCACCGTTACTTCATGCTGACGGAGCACATGAACGACGCGTCGGAGGAGCTCGAGCCTTTGTGGTATGATTCGTATGCTCAACACATCGGCCGGAAGTTCGGCGCAACTCAGGTAACGCTGTTCCAGCAGACGCACAACCTGCCGACCATGGAGCGCGTCCGCGACGGCGGACGCCTGTCGGATCCGGAGAGTTACGAAGAGGAGTCCTTGGGGACGTTCCGATGCGAAGGTTACTGAACCCGGTCTTCCGCTATGTGGAAGAGTCCGCCCAGGCGACGGCGGAGGCGTGGAATGCCTTCTGGTTTACCCCGGCCGACCCGACACTCCTCGGAGTTCTGCGCGTCCTGACGGGCTTGATGCTGCTCTACACGCACGCGGTCTGGGGCCTGGTGCTGGGCGATTTCTTCGGACCAGGGAGCTGGCTGAGCGAACGTCTCGTGCGAACGCTCCAGCAAGGATCGTACATCTATTCCTTCTGGTGGCTCGTTCCCCAAGGGTGGATCTGGATCGCCTGGGGCCTTTCGATGGTCGTCCTCGCGTTATTCACGTTCGGCCTGTGGACGCGCGTGACCTCGATCCTGGCGCTGGTGGTCACGCTCTCCTTCGCGCACCGGGTTCCGGCGGCCACGTTCGGTCTCGACCAGATCAACGCGATGCTCACCCTGTACCTGACCATCGGACCCAGCGGAGCGGCGCTCTCGCTGGATCGCTGGCTGGCCCTACGACGGAGCGGGGCCCCGGCCGGGCGTCCGGCGCCGAGTGCCGGAGCAAACCTGGGGTTGCGACTGATCAACGTCCACATGTGCGTCATCTATTTCTTCGCCGGCATTTCCAAGCTCCAGGGCCCGGCCTGGTGGAATGGCGAGGCGATGTGGCGGGCGTTCGCCAACCTGGAGTACCAGTCGATCGACATGACCTGGCTCGCCTGGCACCCACGGCTCCTGGATTTCATGACTCACGTCTCGGTCCTCTGGGAATTGTCTTTTTGCGCCCTGATCTGGGTGCCGAGACTGCGGCCTCTCGTCCTCACCTTGGGGGTTGCGCTCCACATCGGGATCGGTGCCTGCCTCGGAATGTGGACGTTCGGGCTCATCATGCTGGTCGGCTGTGCGTCGTTCCTGCCCGCCGAAGCGGTGAGACGGGTTGTGGAAGCGTGGATTCCTGGCCGGACCACGTCAACGCCGGCTGTGAGAACGTTCTCAGCGACCGCCGAGCGAGCCGTCTATCAGAACGGCCGTCATGAAGCGACGGAGCCCGTACTTTCGGCGAGGGCGGCCGAGTGAGGCTCAGGCCACGGCCTGTCTCAAATAATCTTCCCTGGCGCGAACATCCTCGCAGCGTCATGCGTCTGAATTCCCGCATGAGCCGAGGTCACACTCGGACGTGCCGGAGACCCGCATCCGACCGCCAGAGCATACAAACTGGTCGAGTGCGTCCGGTGAACCACATCTTCAAAGCGGTTCACGGGCGTGAGATGATGTTCGGGGCACCGTCTTGATTCTTTCACTGTGCTCGGCGCACGCGATCATCCCGCGCTCGCGCCGGGCCGAGACGAACTTGGGGCGGGACAAACCTTGAGGGCGCGCGCAATCGCCCCGCGCTCGTCCGGGGTGACGAGGAGCGCGGGGCTCGGGTGCGGTCACTCAGTCCCGTCGGCGCCGGCCTGGTGCAACTCCTGCCAGCGGTCCGGCAGCAGTTCGTCGATCCGCTTCGCCGGGTGCGTGCTGATCCGATCGAGCCCATCGCGGAGGTAAGCCTGGGGGTCGATCCCCAGATTCTTGCAGGTCGTGCACAAGCTCATCAACACGGCCGCCGTCTGGCCTCCCTGGTCGCTCCCCGCGAATAACCAGTTCTTCCGTCCCAGCGCCACGGGCTTGAACGCGCACGCGCACGCACCGTTGTCCAGTTCGAGGAACCCGGCCTCCAACGGACGCTTCAGGGCCTCCCAATGGTTCAAGGCATACTGGATCGCTTCGCCGATCGGACTCTTGGGCAGAACCTTGGGCTGCTCGGCTTCCAGCCAGGCGTGAAACTTGTCGAAGATCGAACGCGATCGCTCGTTTCGCAGTTCGTGCCGGAACGCGACGAAGGCCTCGTAGTCCGCGGTCGCGCGCTTCTTGGCGTCGCGTTCGACGTCGTAGAGCAGGCTGATCCATGCCAGCGCCTGATGGGACCGTTGCGGGTCGAACGGTCCGCGCCTCGTAGAACTTCCGTCGCGCGTGCATCATGCAGCCGACCTCGATAATCTCGCCCGACTTGTACAGGCCGTCGTAGGCCGAATAGGCGTCGGCCTGGAGATAACCCTGGAAGTCCTTGAAGATCTCCCGGGGCCCGGTGGCGCTGCGGTCCGGCGTGTAGCGATAGACCACGTAAGGATGGCCGCGGTCGCCGACGGAGACCCAGAGCCGGCCGGTCTTGATCCCCTTGCCGTCGTGGTCCTGCACCGGCACCGTCGTGTCGTCGTTCTGGACGACCCTGGAGCTGAGGATCTTCTTCAGCATCAGATCGACGATCGGCTTGAGCAGATCGGCGATCGTGGCCATCCAGTCGCACATCGTCGACCGCGACAACTCGACGCCCGAGCGATCGAGGATTCCCTCGAGGCGATAGAGCGGCAAGTGATCGGCATATTTGCTGACGGCGACGTAAGCCAGCAGCCCCGGGCCTGGCAGGCCCTTGTCGATCGGCTCGGGGAGCACGTCGGCGATCACGACGTTGGCCTGGCAGTCCTGGCAAGCGTACTTGGGGCGGATGTGTTCGAGGATGACCAGGCGGGCGGGGATGAATTCGAGTTGCTCGCGGACTTCCCGGCCGATGCAGGTGCGCGTCGGCGCCGCAGTCGGGGCAAGTGCGTTGTTCGGGCGGGACGTCGTGCAAGACCGGCACTCGGGGCAGGCTCGCCGGCAACGGCTTGCGTCCGTGGCCCTTCTTCTGGGCCGCACTCGGAGCGGGCGTCGGGGCCGGGGCCGGCTCCGGGGTCGGGGCGGGTGTCGGCGCCGCCTCGGCCTGCTCCAGGATCTCCCGGGCGAAGAGCAAGAGCTGGGCCGGGTCGATCCGCTCCCCTTTGGGACCGTCGCGCTGGCGGAGGAGCTGCTCGAGCTGGTGCTGGAGCTTCTCGTTGAGATGGACCTGCTGGGCGAGCGACTTGAGCAGCTCACGGATGAGCTGATGGGCCGCCTCCAGGTCGTCCGGGAGTGGGTCCGCGAGGGTGATCATACCCTATACTACGTTGACGGGTGCTCGATTGTTGGCGCATTATGCTCCTGTCGGTAGATTATTCTCCGAATTTCGAAGGGGAGTGGCGGGCCGCGAGTAGCGGACGCGCCGTCGGGCCTTGTCCAGATCGATGCCGGCCAGGAGGGCGGCGAGTTCGGCGGTGGTCATCTCGACGCGATCGGCCGCCGCGTCCGGGATGCGGAAGGTGCCGCGTTCGAGCCTCTTGATGCTGGCATCACAGGACCCTCGTTCTTGTGGCGTTACACAAATCCTGAGACGTTGGGCTACTGCCGCCACGAATCGGCGGCCTCTCTTGCTACCGGTCGGGACGGTCCTTGGGAACGACCAACTCAGGGTGCCGGGCGGCGATCCAGGAGTTCTTTCGTCTGGCCAGTTGTCGCAGGCGACGAACCTCGTCCTTGTCGGCCCACACGATCAGATGCTTTCCCGAAGGCGTACGCCGCGAATGGACCCAACCCTGCTTGATCCAATAATGGACCTTCTGGGCGATGACGCCGAGTTTCCCGGCCAAGTCGGGGATCCACCACTCGTCCTGGCCGACGAGGTCGTCGCGGAACAGTTCTCCGACCAGCCCAAGTTCACGGACCAACGCCCCGATCGTTCCCGCCGTGAACACGCCGCGACGGCGCGGCGGGACGAAGCCCTCGGCATTGAGCCGCGCGGCGATCTGCGACAGGTGAAGTCCTTCTCGATGGAGTTGCTTGATTCGTTCCGTGAGGCGTCGAAAATCCTTCAATTGCTCATACCTGCCGACTGGCCTCGCGACCTGCTGTTGGGTTGTCATGCCGCCGAGCCAAACGATCGTTACCTCGTTGAGCTCAGTCGCCTTGTCGGCCACGACAATGACCCGCTCCACCGCGCAGCGCACGATCTGCTTGCGATCCATCGCCGACGTGCCTGGTGCGTGCCAGAGCGCGGCGACGCTCTCGGAGAGCGATCGAATCCGTTGGCGATCGGCGTCGTTCAGCGTCGCCGGCAGTCTCGTCAGGAACCGATGGTAATCCTCCTCCGTTTGACGCTGCTTCTTCAGCGCGTCCTCCCACCGCGCCTCGAGTGTCCGCGCCACGAGTCGGTTCTCGGGCTCCACGGCCTGATACTGCCGCTCGGCCCTCTCGACCTCCTGGCGTGCGCGTTCCAGAGTCTGACGCCAATGGTCGTGGAGGCGCTTGCGCTCTCGCTCGGCGTTCTCGATCGCGCGTAGGCTCAGGTCCAGCGCAGCGGGCTCCAACGCGCGGAGCACTTCCTTCGCGACCAGGTCGTCCAGCGTCTTTGCCGAGATGCACCCGCACGGCTCGTCCAGGGCCAGCCGCCAATACTCGCCGCAGTGATAGCCGGGCTTCTTGTCGGCCTTGTATCGCGTCGTCATGTGGCGGCCGCATTTCCCACAGACGACCAGGCCGGGCAGCAAGGCCTCGCCGCGTTTGGGCACGCCCCGCGTGTCGTGGAGCGATCGATTCTGTTTGAGGCGTTCCTGATTCGCGAGATAGCGATCCCAGCTAATGTACGCTGGGAGCCGATCCGGCAGGAACACGGCCAACTCCTCGGGCGGCACGAACCACTTGCCGCCTTCGGCTCGACCCGTCGTGGGATTCTTCGTCCCCGCGCGATGTAGGCCATAAGCGTATGCCCCCGCATAGATGGGGTGTCGCAAGATCGACAGGACTCGACTGGGAGAGGCTGGCTTCCACTCCAGCTCCCCAATGCGCCCACCGCGATGACGGCGAAATCCCAGTTGCAGGTTGTTCACGACCAGGTAACGGAAGACCGCGTAGGCGGAACCGAGTTCCTCGAACTTCTCGAACACCAACTGAATCATTCCACGCGCCTGCTCGTCAGGCTCTTGAATGATCTCGCCCGTGGCCGTCTTGAGGTATCCCAGCGGAACGGCCAGGAACAGCTCGCCGCGCTCCGCTTTGTTCCGACTGCCTCGAAGCAAACGATTGTACATAGTAATCAATTCGTATTCGCTCATTGCGCTTTTCATGCCAAGGAGGAGACGATCGTTACTGTCCAAGGCATCGTAGACGCCATCTTGATCGCATAGCAGGGTGCGAAAGATGCCGCAGACGTCGATAAGACGATGCCATTCGGTATTCGACCGCGACACCCTGCTAAGCTCCAACCCCAGCACGATCCCCACGTGGTTCAAGCTCACTTCCGTCATCAACCGCTGGAAGCCCGTGCGATGGTCGGTCAACTTGCCGCCGTGGCCCTGATCCTCGTCGATGATCACCACCCGCTCTGCGGGCCAACCGAGCCGTTGCGCGAACTGCGCCAGAGCATACTGCCGTTCGCGAGACTCGCGGTTCTCGAGGACTTGCTGCGGCGTCGACTGCCGCACGTACACGATCGCGAGTCGATCGAGATGCCGATCGCCAATCTTCGAGCTCGACCTCTGGCCGAAGGTGGAGGTCGATGGAGTCTCGTCGATTGATCTGTCCGTGCGATTGACGGCCCGTGCATCACGAGATTTCATCGCGCACCTCCTGAGCGGTGCGAGGCGCGCCGAGTTGTCGAGTCACGATGTCGCTGAGGGTGAGCAGCGTTCGTTGACGCTGCTCGTCCGTCAGTCGGCTCCAGAGTTGGTCCAGCACCGACGGCCGAACGACCGACGTGCGCGGGGGGGAGCAACGAGTCCGGCGTCTCGCGACATGGGGCACCTCCTTGGATCACGGGGTGTTGAGCTTCGATCCATTCCGCCAGCCGCATCAGGCCGGCCAGCGCGATTATGGGGGTGTCCGACGATTCCTGTAAAGTCGAGAGGATGGGGGCAGTCTTACTCGTACTTCTTGGCCCAGACGGCCAGGCCATCGCGATCCCAGTACAGGATCTTGATGCGGTCGCGGCGCTTGTTGACGAAGACGAAGAGATGACCGGAGAGGGGATCTAGCGCCAGGCTGCCTGATGCCAGGGCGGCCAGGCCGTCAAAGCTCTTGCGCATGTCGGCCGGCTGTTTGGCGAGATAGACGCGGACCGCGGCGCTCAGTCCGAACATGGGCGTCCCTCCACGACCGCGATGAGATGGCGGAGGGTCAGGGGGTCGAATCCGGGGGCGACGGCGATCCGACGTCCGTTGGAGAGGATGAGTTCGAGGTGGGGTCCCGAGGCGGCGCTCGGCGGGATGGGATCGGGAAGGATAGTGACCGGGAGGAAATGGCGGTCGGCACTGGCGAAAGGACGATCGTCGCTGGGAGTGCGATCGGCCGGGGCGGGCTGGTAGAGATGCTTTCGGAAGGAGTGAAGCGAGATTTGGCGAAGGCGGCAGAACTCGGCTTGAGTCAGACCGCTCCTGCGGAAATCGTTGAGGAGGGCATTCCATCGTAGATCGATGGTTCGGCTTCGAGACACGGCGTGATCTCCCTGACGGGACCACTGGCCCCGACAGCACTATCATCGCGGGGAGTCACGCCGCTTTGTAGATGCACTTCACCGGACGGACACGAGCCGCCTTGCGCCGCGACTCATCGATGCGGTGCTGGAGCACGTGCTCCGGATGGCTGGCGGCCCACCGGTCCGGCAGCAAAGGCTCCAACTCGGTCTCCCCCGCGCTCAGCCGTAGCAGCACGTCCCGGAGATACGCCCATGGCTCCAGGTGATGGCGCTTCGCTCCCGCCAGGATGGTGAACAGCACCGCCGCGCGCGAGCCCGCCTCCTCACTCCCGAGGAACTGCCAGTTGTTCCGACCTATGGCTTGGAGCCGTAACGTCCGTTCTGAGACATTGTTGTCGATCGTCGAAATCGGAGACCCGAAAAGGGCACATAACTCAGTGAATCAACCTCAGTATGAAATGTGGCCTTCAGCGAAGGCCAGGAATCATCCGCCGGAATCGATTCAAATCCCTTGGATCCGCACTTGGGTCGGTCATAGCGATTGAGGAGCCCCGTCCCAGACCCTCTCAGGGCAGCCGGATCAGGCTGTTGTGGAAGAAGCCGGCGGATTCGGGGTTGCCGGGGTCATGGCGGAAGGTCTCGCCATCGATGAGGAACTTGTACTCGTGCGACCCGGCGTCGAGCGCGACTGTCGTCGAGTAGTTCCCCTGGGCGTCCGGACCGGGCATGGCGAGAGGCCGTTCCTTCCAGTCCGTGAACGTGCCGACGAGGGCGACCGACTTCGCCGGCGCAGGGGGGTGGTGGTGGAAGGTGACCTCGTACTGGCCGTTTGGGAGTCGCTTCGAGGTGGGCCTGCCGAGGGTGAGGTCCTGGTCGGCGAGGGCAAAGTTGAGGTATCCGACGTGCATCTCATCCCAGGTCTGCTCGCCGAAGGTGATGGCACGCCTCGGGTCCGGGTTGTTCGGGTTCTCGTCCGAGTTGTCGAAGTGGGCTTCGGTGTGGAGGATCGTCCCTTCGGGCATCGGCTTGGGCTGGTCGAGAGTGTAGAGGTTCTGCCAGTCGAACTCGTATCGGGGTACGTCGAGGAGGACTTCGCGGCGGCCGTCGGGGTATTCGGCAACGAACCGCATCGACTTGCCCCGCAGGTGCATGTGCGGCATCAGCGCGAGGAGCAACGAGGGCTGCGAGAACCGGAAATCGGCCCGCGAGACGTAGTCGGACGTTCCGGGCGGGATCTGGAGGCGGAAGTTCATGCGCCATGCCCGACATCAGTTCTTTGTGGACCATCGCCGGGTCGGCGAAGAGGAGGCCGATCCGACTCCGGTCAACTTGCTTCGTTCCTCGGGGGGTGTAGTGGAGCTGGAGGACGATCTTCGATCCGGCCGGGATGCGCTTCGCCACGCCGTCGGGCATGACGCGGGCCGGCAGGCCGGGTGCGTAGGCGGCGAGGAAGTCGCCGCCGGCCTCGTCGATCTTCTCGACGCCGGGCGGCAGGACAAGGACGACCGCGTGGTGGACGACCGCCGGGTTCCCGGGCCGGACCTGCGAGGCGCGGACCCAGACGTCGCGCGTGAACTTCGGATTGATCTCGACGAGCTGGTAAGGCATCGACCCCTCGGCCGGGATCTCGATCGCGCGGGGCATTTCCAGGACGACGTCGGGCCGGGGGATCTGCCATCCCTCGACGAATTGGGGCGGCGGGGGTAGGTCGGCCGGGTCTCCTTCGGGCGAGCCGGCGTTGACCCAGTCGCGAATTGCCTTCTTCTCGTCGGCGGAAAGCCGGGCGTCGTTGGCGAACTTGCCGTGCTCGGGCGAGGCGTGCCATGGGGGCATTCGACCCTCATCGACGACCTCGGCGATCATGCTCGACCAGCCGGCCGCCTGGCGGTAGTCGGTCAGGGAGAACGGGGCGATCTCGCCGGGTCGGTGGCAGGTGACACAGTGCGACTGGAGGATGCGAGCGACCTCTTTCGCGTACGTCACGGCGCCACCCTGGGCCGACTTCGCAACACGGCCGATCTTGCAGCCGACCGCTTCGGTCCTCGGCGCCGCGACCGGCCGCCCGGCGAGGACCGCATCGAGGGCGTCGACCAGGTCGTGCCGGGTGGACGAGGGTCGATGGATGCCGATGGCGTACTGGTCGTCGATCCGGCCTCGGTAGACCACGGCCCGCGACTCATCCAGGACGAAGACTTCGGGCGTCCGCTCGGCCCCGAAGTGGTCGGCCAGGCTGTTGCCGACGTCCTTCAGGATCGGGAATGGCAGTCCATGCTTCTCGGCGAACCGGCCGATCGCGACCGGCCCATCCTGCTGGTTGGCGTCGACGCCGAAGAAGCCGACACCTCGCTTCCCGAACTCGCGGGCGAGCTCGGCGAGCCTCGGGGCATAGGCCTCGGCGAGGGGACACTCGGTCCCGACGAAGGCCAGGACGACGACCTTTCGGTCGCGGGCCTCATCGAGCGTGTGCCAGGCTCCCCGGTGGTCCTGGAGTCGGAAACCGACCGTCGGCTTCGCCGGTTCGCCCGACCCGACCAGGCTGACCAGCGCGATGACCCCGACCCAACCCGTGGCGCCCATCGTTCGGCCCTCAATCGTTCAAACCCGCTTCCCTAACCGCGGATCGATAATACCACAAGTGTCCGAGAGGTTCCACGGTTGGCTCATGGGCTCAAATTGGTAATGACCTTTGGTGTACGGTGGGTGCAACTCACCATAACCCCAGGTCCGATGGTGGGTTGCACCCACGCTACAAATCTCTTTGACGCGGGCGATTACCCATTTCGGCCCATGAGCCAAAAAAGTCAGGCGGGACGCGGTTCCGTCTGCCCGACGCGGGCAATCTAGGGGTAGAGGGCCAGGAGGGTCTCTTGCTCCTCGACTGTCAGGGCACCGAGGTAAGAGTGGTAGATGTCCAAGAAGCCGGCCATCATGGCTTGGGCCGCGTCCCGGCCCGCCTTCGTCAGCTCGATACGCACAACCCTTCGGTCGGCGTCGTCCCGCTGCCGCCGTGCGAGGCCCTTCCGTTCGAGGGAATCGACCACGTCGGTGACCGAGTTCACGGCCAGGCCGAGGTACTCGGCCGGCTCCTTGGTCTTCCTGGGCTCGACGGTTGCGAGGAATTCGAGGGAGCGGAATTCCTGGACGGTCAGAGCCAAAGAGAGGTCGCCCATAGCTGAGAGGTCCAGGTCCCGCAAGCGCGCGAGGATACCCTCCTGGAGGGCACGGAACTCGGCGGCCCTGCGGTCGATGGCTTTCATGTCGCCCCCGGAATAATTCGGCAGCCGAACTAATATGGGGTGCGGTCCTGGGGCCGTCAATCGGAACCAGGCGATGGTTCACTCCCTTCGGCCGTGACGCGATCCTAGCATCGGCCGCGATAAGTGGTCACCGGACTCCCACCGACGTGATTGGGATCAGTGTCGTCGCCCCAAGGCGTGATGACGGCAAGATCTCGACCGAGCGGTTCATCTATCGCATCGGCACGAGATTGAACGACGAGTTCGTGGCTCGGTCGCCCATTTCCCGCGGCGATGCGGCGCCAGATTCCCGGACTGAGCCTCGGACGTATGTCGTCATCGAAGGGAGAAGGCTTGCGAGCCTGGGCAGCACACGCTGGGTATAGGCGTCCAGCTCAGCGGTGGAGAGGAAGCCGTCCTGATTGAAGTCGGCATCGGCTGGCAAGGCCAGATCCGCCACCGACTTGGGTTCATCCTTGGTGGATACGGCCCGCATCCCGCGGAGCAGAGCGTAGGTGAGCAGGCCGTGGCGGAGAGCCTCCACCCCCAGCGCCGGCTCGCCCGGACGGGCGGCCATGAGGTAGGACGTTCGGACCCGGCGCGAGGAGATCTCAACCCACCTCTGAATCGCGCGGACCCGCTTGTCCTGGAGGATCGCCCCGGCCTGACAGGCGTTGACGATCACCAGCCGCTGGAGGGCTCGCATCCGTGCCAGGTTCGAGGCGATCAATGAGTAGGGCAGGACGAACTTCGGGTCGGCCTTGACGTCAACACCGTCGACTGGGCTGCGTGCCCCGTCGCGGATTGGTGGCGAGGCGTTGGGCATGGGATAGGCCGGCAGCAGCAGGCAGAAGCCTTCGGGCTCCTGGAAGACCTCGGTGTGACCGGCCAGGAAAACGACAACCGTGTCCTGGGGACGATCCTCGACGAGCCGGGCGAGCTGGTCGAAAGCCTTTTCGACGTTCTCCACAGTCACCTGGTCATCGTGAAGTACGATGCTCGTGCCTGGCTGGCCGTTCGCGTCGGTCCCTCGTTGGTTAAGGACGTCGCTGAGCTGCTGAGCGTCCGCGGATGCATAAGGGACCGGACGGTGCGGCGTAGTTTCCCACCCCGACCGCGAGGATGTGCAGTCGGCCGCGTGTCGGGTTGGCCACATAGTCGACCTCGACGACCTGGGAACAGGCATCATAGGCCTTCTCTTGACTGGCCATGGCGTAGAACCGATTGCGGTCCGGCATCAGCCGGACTTCGACCTCGAAGCTCAGGTCTTCCGGCTTCGACGGCCCGGCGCAAGGGACCAGGACGTCGTTGTGGTAGAGCCGGATGTCCTTGAGATCCTTCGCCCCCAGCACAATGGTGAGCCTCGACGCCGGCAGCTTCGGATCGAACCGGGGAGGTAGGCTGATCGAGATCGGGAACGGCTCGTCGGTCTTCGGGACCGATCGGGGGTTCTCGCCGGCCAGGAGCCGCTCGCTCAGCCGGTAGTCACTCTGGGTCGATTCGAACTGTTCGATCCGCTGAGGCCGGTCATGACGGCGATACTGGACCAAGCGGGTCGCGGTCGGAGGAGCATCGTAGAGCCCCTCGGGAGTGTAGAGGACCCAGTCCACCTCGCGGGCTGCTGTCGCGTCGGCGACGATCGGTGCGGTGGTTGCCGAGAAGGTCCCCCACAGCCGCCCGTTCTTGAGGTCCCAGAACCGGACGGAGGTGTCGTCTCCGCCGCTGATCAAGATCGGTAGACCCTTCCAGGCGGTGAGCGTATTGATCTGCTCGAAATGATGTGGACGCAGCTTGTCCAGGCCGTCGATCGGCCTCGGCCGGGGCTCCATGGCGCCGACCCAGATCGAGAGCCCGTCGCCCGCCGCGGCGAGATAGCCGCCGTCGGATGTGAAGCAGACCGATTTGACCGCGCCGGCGAATTCTCCCTGAATCAGACCGGGGATCTCCAGCCTGGCCGTCCCGCCGGTCCAGGTCCAGAGATGGACCTGGCCGTCGCTGTGGCCGGTGACGACCTGGGACGCGTGGTCGGGGCGGATGGCGACGCAGGTGATGTCCTTTCGAATCGACCGGTCCGAAAAGCGAACGGACGGCGTCTCGAGACTCCCGCGGCGCGCGGAGAGGTCCCAGAGTCTCGCCTCGGAGGAATTGCCACCGGTCAGCAGATACCGGGAATCGGACGAGAAGCTCAGAGCGACGGCGGCATCGTTCAGTCCCGCGGCGGTGATCCAGTGCGTCATTTTTCCGGTTTCGGCCTCCCAGACGCAGACCAGCGGAATCTTGGACGCGTCGGCCGCGGCCGCGACCCATTTCCCGTCGGCCGAGGCGGTCAGCCGCTCGAAGCCCAGCGTCTCGGGGACCTGGAAAGCGCCCGACGCTCGCTCGAAGAGCATTGGCTTGAAACCCAGCGGCGTTTCGATCGAGCCGGACGACGCGACCGGCCTGCTCCTTCGCCCGAGAGTCGGCGACCATGATCAGTCGATCGTCGTCGAGGAAGACTCCAGAGCTCCAGGTCCCCGGCAGCAGGCGGCAGATGCGGTCCTGGAGGTCCCAGACGCGGGCTTGACGGACCGAACCCTTCCGGTCGAGCAGGAGCAGTGAGCGACGGTTGGGTGAGGCGCTGATCTCCTGGATCTTGCCGTCGCGGGCGGGAAAGTTCCAGTGCGGGAGGTCGCTGCGGGGATCCAGGGGCCGTAAGGCCACATCCCCGTTGAACGTGCCCCAGATCAGCGATCGGTTATCGCCGGTGAAGCCCAGCAGTGACGCCCCAGCCTGGGGCAGTTCCAGGACGGGACTAGGGGTGCTCCGCCGTTTCCGATCCGCCAGACTTTCAGGATTCCGATATTCTCGGTGGACGCCGCCACGTATCCGCCGCCGCGCGAGAAGGCCATCGCCTGAAGCGGTCCGGCGACGAGCTCGGTCACCGATGCGGCGGCCTTCTCCGACTCGGGCACCAACGTCACCAGTCGTATTCCCTTCTCGTGCTCGATCGCCAGGATGCCCGCGTCGGAGAATGTCAGCCGGCGAACCGCGACGGGGCCGTCCGTAGCCCTGTATTCGGCCTGACGGCGGGGCTTGCGAATCCCCTCGCGGACGACGACCTTGCCATCGACGAATCCCAGGGCCAGGGATTCGCCGTCGGGCGAGACGGCCATCGCCGTGAGCGTGCCACTGGGGATCTCCAGCACGTCGCCTCCGGACCCCTGTCGCGTCGAAGGTCCGGAGCCGCCCGTCGGTGCACCAGGCAACGACCCCGCCGGCGTCGTTCTGCTTACCGGCTCGTACGAATCGGTCGCCGCATGCCACCCGCTTGAAGGTCTGGCCTTCGAGCCAGGGTTGAGCGGCCATCGGTGATTTCCGCAGATCCCAGAGATAACCGCGGCCGGAGTTATCGATCGAGACGAAATGGGACCCATCGGGGAGCATGGCGAGCTGCTCGATCCTTCGGTTGTGCGGCTGTCGGGGAATCAGCTTGATTGCGAAGTCGCGCTCCCGGTCGTAGACCATGATCCGCCCGCGTCCGCCGCCTGTGATCAGCCAGCGATCGTCGTGGCTCAGTCCCAGGGCGGTCACACCCACCTCGGCGGAATAACCGGGCAAGACGCGGAGCAGCGATCCCTCCTGCGCCGACCAGACTCGGACGGTCGAGTCCTTGCTGGCCGTGATGATCTGCCGGCCATCGGCCGGTGCAACCATGGCGGTCAGTCCCTCGGCATGTCCGGCCTGGAGCACCAACTCGGGAGGTGGTTCCACGTCCTCTCGGCCGAACCTCTCCTTCAACAGGGTGAGCGAAGGCGGTACGCCACCCAGCGAACGAAATCCCTGGCGCATGAGCCGCGGGTCCTGCTGGAGGTCCTTGAGGCAGGCCGCCAGGTTTCGCTTCGTCTCGTCGTCCGGCCGGCCCAGTCCCTCCAGGAGCGCCCGGGTGAACCGACTGCCCGGGTCCTCCGCCGGGACCGGACTCTGCGGCCGGTCGGACGCCAGCCACGCGGTGATCCCCGGCCAGCGGGCCAGCCGGCCCAGCCAATCCATCCCATCCGGGATCGACACCTGAGGACGGCCCTTGGCGGGATCGGTCGGGATGTCCTGGCCATCGAGCGACGTTGACAGCCAGCAAACGACCTGGAGCTTCCTCCGCGCAATCGTCGATGGCCCGGTCCAGGGCCCAGCCCGTCTTCTCGGTGGAGTCGGGCGCGGCATCGGCCGGCAGGAGGTAGTAGTCCACCCGCGGGTCGACCCGCTCACCCTGGGGCTTCACGACGGCCCGGCTACGCCCTGCGAAATAGAAGACCACCAAATCGCCCGGCTTCGCCCTCGAGAAGAGCCAGTTTCGGAACGCCCAATCGAGGTTCTGCCTGCGCGGCAGGATGTTGGGGGCGGGGTCGTCGGGCCGGCCGGGATCCGCCGCGCCGTAGTCGGTCAAGAGGAGCTGATGCCGTCCATCATCCCAGCCGGCTTGACGAAGCCAGTGCAGGACCTGCTTGGCTCCCCGGGCGGTCGTCGGGCCCACCGTCGTGCTCATGGACCGATCGTACCGGTTGACTCCCACGAGGATGGCCCAGATCTCCGGCCGCCGCGACGGTTGGGCGGATGCGAAGGACGCTCCCAGACTGAGGATCAGGGCCAGGCCGAGTCCGCACCGACGCCGCATCGCGTGTCCCATCGCCTGAAGCCTCCGCAAGCCGGATCGGGGATTCCCTGACGAAAGCGTCTCATCTCTCTCCGCGTCGTTGCACGAAGCACCGAGGGTCCGGGATTCAAGATTCCAGAATTCCGGGTTCAAGATCGAAAAAAAAATCCTGAATCGAAAATCGGGAATCTCGATTCTCGAATCCTGAATCGGGAATCTCGAATCCTGAATCGGGAATCTCGAATCTCTCCTGCGTTGCGGCCAAGGCCGCATCGGGCGATTCAGTGGCCGGGGCGATCCGCCCACGACGGACACTCGATGACCACTCGGAATCCGACGTAACTCGGCACGTCGTCATCGACGGCCACCCGGTCCCGCATGAAGGTCAACGCCTTCCGGGGCTGGTCCATGAACGAGCCTCCCCGCACGACGACCTTGATCTGGCCGGACCCGCTCGAATTCAAGTCGATTTCCTCACGGTGGTCGATGTAGGGATGGTCGGACGTATTGCCATTGAGGTCGAGCTCGGCGTAGGACCGGTAGGCATCGGCGCAGAGCTCGCGCACGTTTCCGGTCATGTCGTAGACGCCCTGGCCGGTCTTGTCCTTGGGGTGCTCCTTGCCCGGGGTGGGGCCTTCCAGGGGATTGTCGAGAGCGGCCTGGCGCCACTCCGGCCCGGGAGGATCCTTACCCCAGGCGGAGAGGTTATCGTTCTGGCGCGACTTCGCCGCGTATTCCCATTGCGCCTCGGTCAGCAGATGTCCCCCGACCGATGCGGCGAACCGGCTCGCCAGGCGATAATCGACGCAGACGGCCGGAAAACGGCTCATGGCCTTGTCATCCAGGTTCTTATCCTTCCGGAAGTCCTCGTAACATTGACTCCACTTTCTCAAGCCATTCTCATCATCGGGGTGGGAATCCCGGTATTTCTGGATCTCGCCGTTGGTGACCTCGGCTTCCTGGATGTAGAAGCTGGCGACGCGTACGTAATGAGGAGTGAGCGGATTGCCCGGGGCGTCCAGGTCGGGTGTCGGCCGACGGCGCGGGTCACCGCGAAGGAACGTGCCGCCATCGATCCGGATGAATCGCACCTGGTCCGACGTGCGCACGATCGCCCCGGGCCATTGTCCCGCGGTCCTCCCGGGATCGTCCGGTTGGTAGCCGTCGGGAAGATACATCCTGTCTTCGTAGTGCGTGAACAGGGAGCCATCCTTGCGCTGGATTTTCTTCGGGAGGCCAGTTGCCTTGTCCACATCCTTCGGCTCAGCGGCCGCGAAGCCGGCGGGCATTCCGGTCTCGGGGCGAGCCGTGGATTTTGGAGCGGTGTCTACCGGTTTGGTAATCGGGACCGAAGCGGTCTCTTCGTTCGACGGGGCGCCACCCGTTGCGGGCGACGGCTTGCGGAGCATCCCGGCAATCGGGATCAAGGCGCCGGCGGCCAAGGTCAGCAGGACGAAGGCCGCCGCCATTTTCGGCCGGGTGAGGGATCGCGAGGGCTGGGCAAGTCCGGGACTGCCCGAGGTGCCGGCGGCCTTCCGGAACGTCTCGGCGAGTTCGCGAGCCGACTGAGGCCGCTGGGCGGGCTGTTTCTCCAGACATTGCATGATCACCCGCTCGACCGCGGAGGATACGTCGCACTTCGGGTTGGCGTCCTTGATGGGGGGGGGCTTGTTATTGAGGTGGGACGACAGGATGGCCATCTTGCTCCCGCGGAACGGGAGGACACCGGCCACGAGCTGGTAGAGCACGACGCCCGTGGAATAGAGGTCGCTCCGCCCGTCAAGGTCATGCCCTTCCTCGTCGTCGGGTTCGAAATCCACCCCGGATCTGCTCGGGACTCATATAGGCCGGAGTCCCGATGATGTCGTTGGCGCCGGTGACCTCGGGGTTGCCCTCATCCTCGACCATCTTGGCGATACCGAAATCGAGGACCTTGAGCTGGATTCCAGGTCCCGGCTGCTTGCGGTCGGCGAGCATCAGGTTCGAGGGCTTGAGGTCGCGATGGATGATCGGCTTGGACTTGCCGGTCTTCTCATCTTCGTGGCCATGCGCCTCCTGGAGTACCGAGCAGAGTTGGTCGAGGATCTGGACGGTCCAGTCCAGCGGCAGGGGTTGTTCAGGATGTTCCTTGAGGACCTGATCCAGGCTTCGGCCCCGAATGAATTCCATCTCGATGTATCCCATCGAGTGCGTCCGCCGGAAATCGTAGACGGCCACGGCGTTGGGATGATTGAGTTTGGCCATCAGTCGGGCTTCGCGCTGGAATCGTGTCCAGCCCTTGTCGTTCTGGGCGATCTCGGGCTTGATCAGCTTCAGTGCGCTGGTGCGGTCGAGCTCGACGTTGTGCACCTTCCACACCTCGCCCATGCCGCCTTCGCCGATCTTCTCCAGGAGCCGGTATTTACCGAAGACGACCCGGTCCACCTCGAGAACGGGAGCGGGGAGCTTGTCCCAATCGGTACTGGCGGACTGGGGCTCCGTGGTCGCCGAGCCGGTGGAGCCTGTCTGAGGCATCGCCTGGGTGTCGGGCTGCGGCGAAGCGGATGCGGGCACGGTCGATGTCGCCCCGGTTTCCGGCTCGCGCTGGTTGGCCGAGGACGAATCGGGTGCCGGCGAAGGATTCGAGGACGCGACCGCATCACTGGCCCGCGGCGACGGGGGGTGGGTCACTTGGTATTCGGGCGAGTCGTCGGGTGCTTCGCTCATCGTCATCTCATCGATGGAGGTGGAATCGCGGGAACAGCACGGCTCACTCGCGGCTGTCGCGTTCGGCCATCTCGTGCACTGTAGCGAACCCGATCCTCTACCGGAAGTCTCGAGCCCCCTTTACTTCGCCAATCCGCCCGGATTATTGGCGCCGCCCCGTTGTGGGCCTTCTACCTGGCTCCGGTCGGTTGTTGAGGAGCAACGGAGGAGGGCGACTGCCGGATCGGGAGGGCGCACCACCGACGCCTTGCCGACCGGTGGAAGAGGGATGTCCTGCGGGTTCGGTGCTTCGAGATTATCCAGGCGGAGCATCGCGCCGCGACGCTGTGCGTCGCGCCGGAAGTCCACCACGGAGATCAAGCCGAGCCGCTGGAGGACCATATCGGCCTGGGCGCAGCGTCGCCGGCCAGAAGAGCCCGGTATACTTGTCGACATCCTCGTAGAAACGATGCTCCGAGCCCTCGATGGCGAGACCATACGGCCTGGCCCAGACCGGACGGTTCTTCGGATAAGCCACGCGGAGAACGAGGCAGGGGCGCGTCTCCTTCGTCGCCTTGCCGACATCGACCTCATGGTCTTCGACCTGGACGCTCTCGATGGTGCCTGGCAATCCATCGATGGAGAACCGGTAACCGCGGAGGTCGTCGCCGAGCGTGAGGTCCCGTCTGCGTTCGACCAGGACGGCCGGGACGGCCTCGTTTTCGGCGTCCCACCAGACCTCGAGCACGGGGATTGCCGACGAGGAAATCCCGGGCGTTGAGGGCCAACCCGATACGTCGATCTTCCAGGCGGGGGCGGGATACCCCCACTGGTCGGCCACCTTGAGAGACGTCCCGGGACGAAGGAGGTCGCCGCCGGCGACCTTGACATCGAACCAGATCTCGCGGGGCCGGTAGACCTGAAGGATCGGTTCACCGACGAGATCAAAACGTTTTTCGAACGTCGCCGTCATCTGCACCTTCGAGGAGTCGACGAGCTGGTTCTGGATGGCCGAAAGTCGCCAGCCCGAGAGTTTGTCCTCGCGCGCCGGCCGCAGTCCGAAGACCACGCGGGAGTAGAGCTCTCGCTCGAACCTCGGTCCGGTCGGCGGGTTCGTAACCCTGGCGAGCAGCCAGTCGCCATCGTTGACGAGGAAGCGGCAAGAGGGCTCGTTGGCCGTTCGGAGGCGGAGTTGATATGTGTCGGCCTGAAGTTCGTGGGGTTCTCCCAGCGAGCCGGCCTGCGCGGGCTGTACCTCGAATCCCAGTGGCGACGTGAGCACGGGGCGATTCTCGCCCGTAGTGATCGCATATCGGAGGGCCGGCCGCATCGCGCGATCGAGCGTAGCGATCAGTTCGCCGGCAGCCTGGGCGGTCGCGAACAGACCCGGGACGCGAAACCGCTCGACCGCCTCGAATTGAGCCCGAACCTGGTCCTGCTCCGCCGGGTCGGGGCGATAGCCGATGACGTTCACGGCGATGTCCGACCCGTCGAAGGACGATCGCAGCGAGGTTGCCACGTCGAGCCCGCTGGGATTGGCCTGGCGGTCGTTCGTCCAGCGGTTATCCATCCCGTCGGTCAGCACGAGCAACGATTTCGGCCCGGCGGTCCCGCGGAGGTCGTTCGCGGCCTGAAGCATCGTCCGCAGGATCGGCGAGTGATTCCAGGGCTCGACCCGGTCCACCTCCTTCATTAGCGCGTCCAACAGCTCGGGTTTCCACGCCACTGGCTTCTGTAGGGGACGGATCGTTCGTTCGGCGATGTCGGTCTTCTTGGCCTCGCCGATCGCCTCGCCGAAGATCCAGAGGCTAACGATGGTGTCCGGCGGGAGTTTGGCCAGTACGTCCCGCAGCGCCTTGGTCGCCTCCTGAAATTTCGAAGGCCCATTCTGCCCCGGCGAGGCCCGCATGCTACCCGAGGCGTCGAGCACGATCGCGATCGCGCCGGCGCCCACGCCCAGGCCGCGGATTGCCTCGGGTTCCGCCCGCAGTGTGAGGGCCCCGCCGGATGGTGGCCTGGTCCTCACGATGAGCCGGGTCGGCGTCGGGTGGCGCTCGATGACCGTCTCCGTGCGGATGGAGCGGCCCCGGAAATACGCATGCGCGAGGGCCTTCGATCGCGAGAGCGCCGTACCGTTATCGGGCGTGAGGTTCGGGAATCTCAGTCGGATCTCGAGCGGATTCGGTGCCGAATCGCCCAGCGGCACGGCTTGCCGACGCTCCGGCGGAGCCGGTTGTTCGATCGTCGAGGATTCATCACCCTCGAACCAGACAACCGCCTGACCCTCACGTAGTTCGGGCAGGTTATCGGCTTTGACCTGGTAAGTCAGGGCACCGCGCGTCCTCACTGGTCACGACCAGCACCTGCGGTCCTGTGAGGCGGATCGCATCGCCCCGATTGAGGTCCGCGCGGATCGTATCGATCTCCTTGTGGCGTAGCTCATGCAACGACTGGTCGATGGCCCCGGCGTCGTCGAGGTAAGCCCCGGCGACCCGACGGTCATAGGGCACGTCCTGGTCGCCCTCGTCGTGCCAGAGATCTCGCCGCGTGCGGCGGGCTTGTTCCACGAGGTAGTCTTGCAGGCGGAGTGAGCTTAACGCGTCGTCGAGTCCCGAGTTGCGATCGAGCTGCTCGATCGAGACACCGTCCAGCATGCGGACGAGGCGGTCGGCAGTAGCCAGTTGGTGCGCCCATTCGGGTCCTCTTGGAGAATCCGGTTTCCCGATCAGGCTTCCGATCGCCTCCACGCGATTCGCCAACCCCCTGCCGATCCTCCGGCCATCCTCAACCGGATCGCCCGCCGGGCTCCCGGGCAAGTCCGACGGCTCTGTGCCGTCCGCGTGGGTACCCAGCATGGCCACGGCGAGACTGCGGCGGAAGCCGATGAGGGAATCCTCCGTATGACCGTCGTCCTCGGGGAATGCACGGTTCGATCCCCCGCCGCCCGTCCCCGAGCCGTCTTGAGCACCGGTGTGGAGCTGCGATTGTGTGCGCTCGAGCATCGCGCTGCGTCGTTCTCGCCGAGCCATGGGAGGGTCAGCGCATTGGTGAGGGCCCGGACCTCGAAGATGGACTGGGGCGTGACCGATGGACTGCCGGTACTCAAGATCCAGGAACCCAGAATATCATCGATTTGCGTCTTTAACTGGTCGTGTGCCTGAGTGACCTCCCTCGAAGCGGTATCGACGTCGGCATCGGGTCCTTTCGGGCCTGTCGAATTTGGGCCGATCCTGGAGGGATTGGGTGTCTCCAGGATCCGGCTCACGGCGTGGACCTTCTCCCAGAGATCCACGGTGCGCGCGACGAACGCCTCCATCAGGTTGACCTGGTCTGGCGGAGGATACCAGGTGGCGAGCCACTCGGTGATCGGGACGAGGTCGGACTGGGCTCGTTCGCGCCTCCAGGACGGCCCGGCGGACCGTTTCGGCCGCCTCGATCGCGTCGCGATAGACACGCTCGGCGCCGGCGTAGGCGACTCTGGCCTGTTCCCGACGGTCGGAGGCAAAGAGCAGGTCCTCAGCCTGCCGGCGATGGCGGTCACCCTCGTCGACCTTGTCGCGGACCCAGGGCGCGACCAACGTGCCGGCCACCACCTTGTCCGGCGCGGCGGCCTGTTCGGGCAAGCCGAGCGCTGCCCGTTCGGCCAGGCGGCGGACCCGCAGCGCCATGCGGATCAGCTCCGGATCGCCGGGGCTCTTCCACTCGTTCAGGGCGCGCTGGAGCATGATGAGGAGATTCAGCTCGGCCGGCCGCTGAGACGGCAGATCGAGCCGCTTGGCGAGTCGCGCGGCATGGTCGAGGTTTCCCGACGGATTATCGATGGCCCTGCCCAGGAGCAGGTCGCCGAGCTGCGCCGCCAGATCCCGCGCGTCGCCGTCCCGCTCCTGATTCTTGCGGGTCTTCCAGATGATCTGCTCCTGGTCCTCGGCGGCCGGCCACCACTCCTTGTCGAACCAGGTCTGGACCTCCTTGTCGGGCGCCGCGGGGTCGAGCGGCCGGCCAGGGGTCGGCGTGGTCCCGTCCGCCGGCGAAACGGCATGGGTGACCCCTTCCGCCAGTGCAACGGTCAACGTCGCGGCCCGTGCCTTCGTCAGCGGCGTCGTCCGACTCTCCGCGATCTGAAGCCGTTTCGCCTTCAGTTCCGCCAGAACCTCGCCATACTCGGCCTCGCCCCTCGTGCCGACGATGCGGAGCAACTCGTCGTAGCGCCGCAGGAGCTTCTGGTAGTGCCGCCACCCAATCGGGTCCGCGACGCCGATCGGAACCGGCGATGTCGCGAGATCGCGGAATGCACCCCAGCGGCTCGCAAGGGCTTGCTCGATCGATCTCCGCTCATCTTCGACCGGCGCTTCCGGATCGACCAGAGGGCGGACCGGAGGGAGCTCGATGGAACGCGCCAGCCGCCTCCCGTCGTCCCCCGAGGGGAGGATGAAGGGCTCCTGAGCGGCGTTACAATGGATGGCCGCCCAGCTATTGACCTCCCGTGCGACGTCGTCGAAAACCTCCTCGAGGTTCACCCGCTTGCTCGGAGGCCAGGCCGATCCCACGCTCGCACGAGTGGCCGTTCCGCTCAGAGCCCTGATCAAGAAATGAAGGAAGGCCGTCCGTCCCGCAGACTCGTTGACCCAGGAGCGCTGACCCTCACCACTCGCGCAGACTACCACGAAGTTGTGGATCTTCTTGATCTCCGCATCGAGCTTTTTCAGCTCGCGGGCGAAATCGTTCCGCAACATGCCCAGTTCCCAGTGATAGGGAAGTCCGGTCGCGTCGAGGATCAGGATCTTTTTCTTGTATCGAGGCAGGCCACTGAAGACGCGCAAAACGTCGGTCATTCGGAGCCGATCTCGCGACTCGGGAACGGCCTTCGCATCCTGTGGGAGCAGATAGGGACCTTCAGCATCCACCCCGCCGTGCAGGGCCATGACCACGACGATCGTCGGCTCCGGGAGTTCCTTTAGCACGAGACCCCATCGCTCGAGCGCCCGGTGTCGAGCAGGCTGGGTTCGCCCGCCGGCTGGTATCGAGCCGAACAGAGCCTCGCCATCCAGGAGGAGACGGGCTGTTCGCTCAACGACTTGAGGGCTTGCAGACTGCGCCAACCGTAGGCATTGTGAGGGATTTGCAGGTTGGCCTCATAGCCGGCCCCGACAAGGACCAGCCGGGCCGGTCGGGGCAGGCGCAGCAAGGAAATCAGCCAGAGGCACGCCCCGACGCCCACGAAAAGGGCCAGTGCAGCGGCCACGATCCGCGCCGCACGCCCGTTCCGCGACGCCTCGCCGTGACGATGCGACGGCGCGCGGCGCCAGAATCGTCCGGAGGGGTCGATCCCTCGCGGGCTGCCCCCAACCCTCCAGGTGACCACAGTCCCCAGCGTCGTTTCATCCGCCATGCCAGCACCGCCCGGAAGTCGACTCGATGGTGATCATCAACAGACAACTTTACACGTCGTGCTCTTGGGATGCACGCGACCACCGCGGATTTCCTCCGGGCGGGAATCGCAGCCGGTGCGATCCATAGAGTCGAAGGGCCATGGCGGGGCTCGAGCCGGCTTGAGCCGACCTCTCGCCGGATCGGACTTCCTTTTCCATTGACAAGGCCGGCGCGATGGTCCATGTTATGACTAGGTTCACCTCTCGGAGGACGAACGACCATGCCCCAACTCGTGGCGATGAATGCGACGATGACGTGCAGTTTCGGCGCGGCCCCGTCAAAGCTGATCGTTCCGCCCGTGAACAAGACCATCGCCGAAAACATGCCCGCGGCCAATATCATGGACAACGTGCCGATCCAGAACATCCCGCCGTTCGGGATGTGCAGCTCGATCACCAATCCGCAAGTGGCGGCGGCGACGGCGGCGGCGCTCGGCGTTCTGACGCCGATGCCGTGCGTTCCAGTCATCCCCGCCCCGTGGACGCCCGGTTCGCCAACCGTGATGATCGGCAAGATGCCGGCGCTCAATAGCACGTCCAAGTGTCTGTGTTCCTGGGCCGGCGTGATCACGATCACGATGGCAGGAACCGTCAAGACGAACGTCGCGTGAGCCTCACCCTGGATGGTGGACGCCATGAGCGAATCCACGGCACGGGAGATCGAACCGGTCTGGCGCGCGAGGCCCTCGCTGGTCGGCGCGGATTCCGATCGCGCGGTGGCGCCGCCGAGGTGGTTGGGCCTGATCGTCGCGGCTGGGATCGCACTCGGATGTCTGTTGGGGGTGGCCTCGTGGTTCCGGCCTCATCCGTTCCCCGTGCTGTTACCCCTGGTTTTCGACACGGGCGATCGGGGAGCCGGGTCCGTGACCGCCCAGGCGCCGGGGGACGCCGTCAGTCTACGGGCCGGACGATGGTTCTCCCGCACCATCGGGGCCGGCGACCCGACGATCACCGCGGGTCGTCTCGGCGCCGCGCTCGAGTCCATGGCCGGTCTGCGGTCGGACGAGACGTTGGTAGTGGTGCTCTGTTCGCCGGCGCGGGTCGGGATTGGCTCGACGGGCTCAGGGGAATCGGCCGAAGTGTTCGTCTTGCCCGGCGGTCGCGCCGAAGGACTGGCCGGTTGGATTCGGCTCCGCGACGTGCTTGGGGCGCTGCGCGGAGTCCCGCCAAGCGTGTCTTGCTCTTGCTCGATGTGATGCGGCCCATGGCCGATCCGCTCCACGGCCAGCTCGTTGACGATGTAACAGCCCGCATCGAAGCGGAGCTGGCTGGTTCGAGCCAGGTAATACCCCCCGATCGTCTGGCTGTCCTCTGCGCGGCGGGCACAGGCCAGGTCTCCTGGGCGTCGGAAGTCTGGGGGCGATCCGTCTTCCTGGCCTACGCTGAGGAGGGGCTGAGCGGCTGGGCCGATCTCGAGCCAGTTACGGGCAACCGCGATGGCCGCGTCACTCTGATCGAGCTGGTTGATTACGTAGTGCCCCGGGTCAATCGCTGGGCCGTCGCGTGCCGAGGCGTCCGGCAGACGCCCGTGCTCCTCGGCTCTCGGGACGACTTTTCGATCGCTCCCCGGCGAAAGAGGGCGCTCGAGTTGCGGCCGGCGCTTCCCGAGGATCGAGTGTATCCGAGCTGGTTGATCGAGGGATGGGCGCGCCGCGATCGATGGCAGGGCGAGCATGCCCTTCGCGTTGCGCCGTGGGCCTTGCGAGGGTTGGAGGCGGCCCTGATGGATGCCGAACGCGGCTGGCGCGGCGGCGTCGATCCCGATCGGGTCCGCACGGAGCTGGAGCGGGCGGTCGCTTCCTCCACCCGAGAGTTCGAGACGGCTCGATCGTCCCCGCATCCGATACCGCGATCGCTCGCACTGGCCTTGGCCCTTGGCGAGAAACCCGACGAACGCGTGTCACAGGCCATGGTCAAGCTGCTCCAGGATCGGGCCGACCCGGGACAGGGTCAGAAACCCGAGGAGCTCGCAGCGGCAAGAACCAAGCAGGCCGCCGAGTTTCAGAAGGCGACAGCGGGCGCGTCGGAATTCGCGCTGGCGTGGGCCGTCTTTCACGCCGCCGCGATGGTCGTGCACCCCACTCCGGCCGATCTGGTCTTCTACGATGGACTGCTGCGCGGGCGACAGTCGGATCCACTCTATATTGAGACGCTGCTATTGCGACGGCTGGCCGATCGCGCGGGGTCCGCAGAGTCCGGCACGGAGTGGCTAGCCGATCCGGCTCGACTGGCTCTCGAGGCGGCTCGCTTCGGAGAGCCGGCATACAGCCGGCCGCGGTCGTTCTCACTACTCCGTCCCTGGCTCGATACGGCCGCACGGGAGCGTCACCTGGGTGAAATCGCCCTCTTCTCGTCCGGCTTCGCGCCGGCTCATGAAGCCGATGCCCGGCTCAGGCGCGCCACCGAGCTCTACGCCGAAATCTCGACGTGCCAGGAAATCGTCGAACATTCGTGGGATCTGCGGGACGAAGCCCTGGCGTTTCTGCCCTCGGCGCTTCCGGTGCTCGAGTCCAACCGCCATCTCGATGCGACCTGGGAGTCGGCGATCCGCGAGACGATCGACCTCGACCGGCAGTTGTACGGCGCAAGTCCCCGGGCGGGCGCAGCGACCGAGGACGCGGCGATTCCCGATCTGCTCGCCGCCGTTCGCGCCGATCCGGAGCCGGATGGAAGCCCTGGAGGAGCAGCTCGCCCAGTTGCGCCAATCGACATCGGTCACGGCCGTGAAGGAGCTGATCGCTCGGGCGCAATCGCGGCAATCGGACGCACAGACTGCGCGTCAAATCGATGCCGTGCTGGCGACTCCGTTCCTGGCCGCGAAGGATCGCGAGGCGCTCTGGACGGCGGGGAGGGACCTGGACCGCCGGCTCCAGGGGGTCATTCTGGACACCGAGCCGGAGGATGCCGATCGTCAGGCCCTCGGACAGGAGCATGGTCCGGCTGAGACCGGTCCGCGCCAGGCGATCGGGAAGGAAGCGGCGGCGCAGGTCGCGCCGGACGATCGGTTTGCTCCATCTGGGCGGGCAGGATTCCCGGCGTCTCGAGGCACTGGAGCGGGAGACCCGCAACGTCGAGCAAGGAGAAGTCGACTGGCCGAAACTCGGCCAGGACCTCCATCGGGCGTGGTTGGAGCCCCAGGCGATCTCGCCGGATCCGATCGAGCCGCGCCGGGAGGAAAGCTGGGCTCGCGTCGTCCCGCTGGAGTTCGGCCACGCGATGTTAGGCCGCGGGTCCCACGACCCGGTCTCCTCCCGGCAAGTCCGCGAATGGACGGCGCTCTGGTCGTGGCTCTCGGACCGCATGCTCTACGAAGCACGCGACCTCCACGGCCTGGCGTTCCACGCCGAGGCCGGACGCGGTTACAACCCACCGGGCCGCAACTCGCCACTCCCCGAGGTTCGACTGGCCACGGACCCGTCATCCTTGACACTCACGTCACGAGATCGATCGGCGACCGTGAATCTTCAGCTCAGTTCGAACGGAGGCAGCGGTTCGATCGGCCTCCGATTCCTCGCGACATCGCGCGAGTCGCCAGTGATTCGGCCCGATTTCGGGCACCTCGAAGGAGCGGGCCGAGCCGCACGACCAACCGGGCTGGAGTTACTCCTTGCAGCCGATCTCGCCGAAGTCGCCCCATTTTAGATTGCCCGTCTTGTTCGAGCGGCCGGAATCGGGCCGATTCCTCGATCCGAAAGCCTCCGGCTGCCTGGTACAGTACCGAGTTGGGGACTGGACCTTCACGAGCAAGCTGCCGATCGCCATGCCCTCCGACCCCGAACTCTTTCGGGTCCTGTTGGGCCAGACTCCCGGCGAGCCGCCCGGCCGGCTGCTGGTCCGACCAGGGACGGCACCGCGGCCGTTGCCCGTTCGGGTGTGGAACCCGACGAAATCAGCGCGAACGATCGTCGTCGAGATCCGCTCCGGCGAGTCCTCCGCGCCCGTGGTCTCGCTGAAACAGGCGGTGGAGGCCGGCGCCCTTCAGCCGGTGACCTTCCCACCCGGTCCGCTCCCCCAGGGCGTGCTGCCCTCGCCGACGAGCTCACCGCGGTTCCGCGTGCTGGATGTCGATCGCCCTGGAGTGATCCTCGGAGAACAGGTGTTCGAGGCCGCGGTCCTGCCGGTGACGCACTATATCCAGGTCGTCGAGCTCCTCTACACACCGCCCCGCGTCGCCGTCGGCGAGCCGAACCGCCTGTCGGTTCGGGTCAGGTCCAGGCCGATGGATGTCGGTCCCCCCTGCCCCGTCGAGCTGGTCCTGGCGCACCGACCGGATTCCCGGCTTCCTCTCGGTCGAGTCGGGACTGTTCCGGGGCGAGCTGCCAGCCGATGGGAAGGAGATGACGCTGTTCGCCGAGGCGATTCGATTCGAGGAAGGGATCGACGGGATCGGAACCGTCGAGCTGAACATCGACGGCGTTCCGCGTGCCCAGACGTTCCACGTCCGATTCAGCAGCGAAGGAGGGCCGACGATTGCTGAACGGGCGATCGAGACGGTCGTCGGGCTGCGCATGCCGAAGGCCGTCCGGAGCGGCGAAACGCTCGCGGTCGTGGTCGAAGTCGATAATGCGCCCGACGACGCAACGCTCGAATTGAGCCTCGGGCGGGCGGATAACGGCCCGTTCGAGCCCCTGGTCACGCGAAAGTTTGACCGGCCGCGCCACGGGCGGGTTGGCTTCCTGCCGACGGGCCCGGGCGGC
Organism: uncultured Planctomycetota bacterium; assembly: GCA_963845755.1. Taxonomy (GTDB): domain Bacteria; phylum Planctomycetota; class Planctomycetia; order Isosphaerales; family Isosphaeraceae; genus CAWJTV01. The sequence continues at coordinate 694,516 of CAWJTV010000020.1, read as the reverse complement.
TCGCCGTGGGTTGATGCGAGTCTCCAGGACTGGAGCGTCGGATTCCCGACCACCGGGATCCATGGCACCTACGAGGTACGAGCCCAGCTCCGAGACGCCGCGGGGCGCTGGGTCGAGTCCGCATCGCAACCGATCATCATCGACGATGCACCTCCGCGATGGGTCAAGTTGGCGCGGCTGCCGAAGCAGGCCAGGCGCGGCACACCCCTGGCGATCCGGGCCGCCGGACAGGTTCCGGCATCGGGGATCCGCGAAGTCACATTCTTCGTGGGCAAGCCGGCGCCGGACGGCAAGCTGCCCCCCGCCGGGGCGACCGCGACCGGCCTGCCGTCGCCCTCTGACGCGAAGACGTGGTCCGCGACGCTTCCCCTACCCGCCGAGTCCAAGGGGCCGATCGATGTCTCCGTCCAGTTCGTCAGCAACGTGGGACTGAGCACCTTCGACACCGGCCGCATCGAGCTCATCGATACGGATCCGATTCTCACCGGATCGATCCGAGGACGGGTCCGCGAAGGAGAGCTACCCCAGGCGGGGCTTGACGTCGTCCTGGTTAATGCGAAAGGCGAGAAGCTCGAGACCAAGACGGACAATGACGGCATCTTCGGTTTCACGGACGTGCCCGTGGGCAAGTACCTCGTCGCCAGTTATAAGTCGACTTCGAAGCGGACCGGCCGGCTGGAGGTCGAGGTCAAGGCCGACGTCACCACGAAGGCCGAGGTCGAACTGTTCTATCAGTGACTGGAGCGATCTCGGAGAGTCCGATTCCCGGGGACCGGCTCAGGCCGAGAGTCGCGAGGCCGGGTCGCTTCCGCGCGATGCCTCCATCTTCGCCAGTTGCTTGCGGATTTCTTCGTAATTCCGATCGACCTTCGATTGGAGCCGGTTCATCTCGATCTCGAGCCGTGCGTCGGCTTCGGCGTCGAGGTCGGATTTGCGCGCTCGCGCGCGGACAGCCGGTTGAGGACCATCAGGATGATCGGGACCTGGATCGCCGCGATGACGGCGAGCACCAGATGGAGCGAGGTGAAGGGATAGGGATCGAACGGAAAGAATCCGAACAGGCCCTGCATCCCGAACTGGCCGAGGTACATCCAGGCACCGATGACGACGCTGAAGACCAGGATGGCCGACGGCGATCCGATGAGCCGCGCGCGAATGTCCGCCAGATGACCCGCAAACGATCGGTTCTTCTTCAGGGAGTCGTCAACGGCCCTGGACGACTGCTCGCGAAGTTTCTTGGCGATGCGCCGCAGCCACCTGGAGATCTCCGTCAGCAGACCAATCGCGAGGTGGGGATAACGGCTCAAGAGCTCCTTGAGGTCGTCGCGACTCAAGACGAGGACTTCCGTGTCGTCGAGGGCGGTGGCGGTGAAGGGCTGGGACTCGCCGTCGATGAGGGCGATCTCGCCGAACTGTTCGCCGACACCGATCTCCTTCACGACGACCTTCTCACCGAGATTGTTCTCGTAAAAGAGCTGGACTCGTCCCCGGCAAATGACGAACATTTCCTTGCCGGGCTCGCCGCTGGAAACGATCGGCTCATTCCGGCCGAAGGCTCGAATCGATGAGATGAACAGCTCCGAGGCCGCCGTGTGCCGCTGGTCATCGAGCATGGCCAGCAGGGCCTTGCCGAACCAGGAAGAATCGTTAGGGTTCAGCATCGGGCCCTCCCGCCGGTTTCCGGAAATGATCGTCGCGTCCCCAGTGGACCATTCTAAACGGCACGGTATTGTGACACAATCGGTCGATCGGACGGCTCCGGTCGAGTCTGGCGCGGTCGGGTCGATTCGAGTGGGGAGAGCGGTCCTCGAGGGCTGGTGAGATGCAGGACGAAGTCGCCAAGCTCGCCCATCCCGTCATCGCTTATACCCTCAAAATCAAGGAGCGCCTCGACCGTGGCGAAGATGTCTCCCTGGAGCGATCCCGCGCCGAGCTCGAGAGACTGTTGACGCCCACAGCCGGCAGCCGCACCAGCTTCGCGAAGGAGGACGAGGTCCGCTACGCTTTGACTTGCTGGCTGGACGAGTTCTTCATCCTCCATTCGCCCTGGCGTCAGCGCTGGAACGAGACGAAGCTCGAATTCCAGCTTTTTCGAAGCAACGAGCGGGCGACCCGGTTCTGGGAGAAAGCAAGGCGGGCGCTCGCCGAGGGGGATGTCGCGCTCGTCGAAGTCTTCTTGCTGTGCCTGGCACTGGGCTTCCGGGGTGAGGTCGCCGATGATCCGGCTCGGCTGACCCAATGGACCGAGGCCGCTCGCCGCCTGATCGACGTCGAGCTGGGTCGTGTCTGGAAGAACCCGCCCAGTCGGGAGCCGCACATCCATGTGCCCCCGTTGTCGGCCCGAGGGCGTTACTCCCGGATGGCCAGGAGTCTGGGCATCGTCGCCCTGCTGGTCATCCCGCTCGTGATTCTTTTCGTCATGACGCGACTGGGTGAATGAGGGCAGCCCATGAAATTCTTCAAGAAGTTGGGCGGCGCCATCGTGGCAGCCGTCAAGGTCCCCGGGCCCCTCCGCACAATCCTCGCCCTTCTCGCCCTGCTGGCGATCTCGATCGGGCTGGCGGTCCTCAATTCCTGGCTGGGGCTGGATCACTTCGTGGCGTTCAACTCGCCGACGATTCGGAACCTCTGGCTACCGCTCTTGTTCTTGCTCCTGTGCCTCAATGCCTGGTTGATCGGGAAACTCTGGAGGCTCTGGGCGGCGGAAGGCGATTCATCCGACTTTTACGAGATCGATCGGGCCTGGCGCGAAGCCCGGCTGGCGATGCAGCGCGCAGCGGTCGAGCTGAAGGACCTGCCGGTCTTCCTGGTGCTGGGCGATCCGGTGGGTGGCGGTCAAGGCTTGTTCCACGCGTCCGGAGTGGCGCTGGCCGTCTCGGACGTCCCGCGCCGTCCCGATGCCCCGATCCATGTGTTCGCCACCTATGAAGCGATCTTCGTGACGTGTCCGGGGCTCTCTGCGCTCGGGACATCTCGTGGCCTCCCGAACCGGGGCGTCCGAGACGAGTGCCACCTCGCCGGACGCTCCTTCCCCTCATCCCGCGACCGAGGAATCGCCACCAGAGGCTGGGACATCATCGCGGAGCCGGCCGGAGGTCGCACCGACCGACGCTGCCGGGACCCAGATTGCCGCCACGACGGTCGTCGAAGCCGAGCCGGCCCGAGTAGCCGTCGGGTTGCCGGCCCAGCGGACGGCCAAGAAACGATCGATCGACATCCTGCTCAGCCAGACCGCGGAGGTCGAAATGCTCACGCGGAAGCTCAAACATCTCTGCAAGTTGATGCTCCGCGACCGCCGGCCCTATTGTCCGATCAATGGAATCCTGCTTGCGATCCCTTATTCCTCGACGGATTCCGAGGCCGAGGCGCGCCAGGCCGGGACAGCCTGCCATCTCGATCTGACGGTCATTCGCGAGGCGATCCTGGTCAACTGCCCCGTGTTCGCCCTGATGTGCGACCTCGAAACAGCACCCCATTTCGACCGCCTTCTTCAGGAGTTCTCCGAGGAGCAGCGGTTGCAAGCCATGGGACGAACGTTTCCGCTGGTCCCCGACCTGCAAATCTCCGAGCGTGTCCAGAAGATGGAATCCGGGGCGGATTGGATCGGTCATGCCTTGTTCATGCCGTTGTTCTACCGGCTGATCCGTTTCAACACCCACGATGACGGTCTGCTCGAAAGCGTCCGCGACAATTCCCATCTCTTTCGCTTCTTCGCGGAGATGCACGGCCGCACACGGCGGCTCGGGCGGCTGATCGGACGGTTGGTCGCTTTGGACACGCGGGGCCAGGTGATGCTCGGCGGCTGTTTCGTGGCAGGCACCGGCCGAGATGCCAAGCGCGAACAAGGTTTCGTCGGCGGCGTGCTCCAACTCCTGCTCGACGCCCAGAATTTCGTCGCCTGGACGCCCGAGGCGATCCGGCAGGAAACGGCCTACCGTCGTCTGACCACCCTGGGAAACTTCGGCGTGGCCGGGCTTGTCCTCATCGGCCTGGCGATCGTGTTCGTGATGTGGAGGGCCTGAAGATCCAAAGCCCGGCCACTCAAGCGAGGTTCGGCACGGCGAACAGGGCGAATTCCAGCGTGATCTGCCGACCGCTATACGACACGACAATTTGACGCTCGCCCTGGAGGCGATCGAGGTTGAGGATGAGCGATTCCCGGAACCGCATCGCCAGGGTCTGGGTCTCCTGGACGTCCCGCCAGGCCTGGTTCAAGCGGCTCACCTCGAAGTAGATCCAGTCGTGGCTGACGGGCAGGGTCCTCGGTGGGCGCGGGAGTGTGACGAGGTTGATCCCCTCGGCGCCTCGGGCGTACAGGTTCTCGACCTGACGACTGCTGCCGAGTTTCCAGTCGAGCTGTCCCGAGGAGAGGAGCTTCTGGCATTCTTCCTCGGTGATGTCGCTCTTGTGGACACCCACGAACCACTCCCAGTCGGCGTGGAACCACCGCGCCTCCAGCGCGACCTGCATCCCCAGTCCGACGCCGAGGAAGTACCGTTGCTCGTACTGGTAGTCCCGCACCGCATTGATCTGCGAATCGATCAGCCGCATCATCTCCCGGAAGATCGTGCCCAGGTCGTCGTGATCGTAGGGGGGAATCTTGGGGAGGGCGCGATCCTTGCCAAAGATCGCGAGCTTGCCGACGATCCGGGCCAGCTCGCAGTAGGCGACGAACGGATGGACGCCGCGCGCGACGGTCAGGACCGACAGGAGGGCGGAGGAATCGTGGAGCTGGCCGAGCAGGAGCAATCGCTCCAGGTCGCCCGGTTCGTGGCTATCGAACGAGATCCCACGGTTGGCCACTTGCTGGCCGAGCGTCTCAATCCGTTTATCGAGGATGTCGGAGATCGCCCGAACGATGTCGCGGCCCAGTCCCGGCCAGGCGTCGAGGGCCAGGACAGGCGGGATATAAGTCACGTCCAGCCGGGGCATGGCTCCATGTTCCCCGGCTCGCTCGATCTGCACCAGCGGCAGAAGATCGAAACCGCTGGTGTCCTGCGTCGAGAGCAAGAGGCGAAGATTCAGCGCCTTGAATTTGACCTCCTGGTCGTTGCCCCCGCGCGTCTCCTCCTGGAGCATCCGCAACTGCTGCCGGAACCGCGGGATGTTCCCGCGCTCGCTGCCCATCGATCGCCACGTTCTCCATCCCCAACTGGGCGATCGGCACACCCAGGTAGATGAGAACCTTGGTCTGGATCTCGAAGGCGCGCTTCAGGTCGAGCCGATCGAGCTGCTGGCCGGGACCCAGGTCGATGATCGTTCCATCGCGCATGCGGGCCCGCAGCGAACGGACCTCGAACTGGTGATTTGCCAGCGCCTCCGGGCCGTACTCCAACGAGCGGATGCCGTAATAGTAGGGATGGTGGAACTCCAGCGAGCTTTGCATCAACTCGGCCAGGTTGCGATCCGCCGCCTGGAAGTGGTGCGGTTGGAGGAACAGACCTTCATACCAATGGACAGGTGGATATCTCATCGCGGAGCTCGGTTTCCGGGCGGCCGGGTCGTGCTGGAGGGACCATCGGACTGCATGTAAGGCGTTATCTTGGTCAGTTGATATTCACCACGCCGCCCTTGAGGACCAGCGCCGGCGTCGGCGGAGACCTGGACGTTCGGCGCCTGGACCTGGACCTGGGACTGCCCCTGGACGGACACCATCGCCCCCTTCACCGTGATCCCCTGCTGGGAGATCTCGATGCTGTTCGAACCGACCTTCAGCGTGATCGTCTGGGCCGCTTCGATCGTCCCGCTCCCGGCATTCATCTGGATCGACAGGTTCCCCTGCTTGATCGTCAGCGTGTCGTTGCCCTGGTCGATCTCGACGGTCCGATTGCCTTGCTTGATGGTCGTCGATTCGTTGCCCTGGTCGATCTCGATCGTGCGATTGCCCTGCTTGATGGTCGTCGATTCGTTGCCGGTCTGTACGGTGATCGTTCGGTTCTTGTAGATGGAGATCGTCTGGCTACCATCGTCGGCGTTACTGCTGCCGACGGTCAAGGTTTCATTATTCTCGACGACGCCGTTGAGGTCCTTCTGGGCGTGGATGTAGATCTCCTCGGAGCTCTTCAGGTCTTCGAACCGGATTTCGTTGGACTCCGTATCGCCCCCCTGTTTCGACGAACGGGTCTTGATGTAACTGCGCGTCTTGTTGTCGGGCAGCGCGTAGGCGGGCATTTCGTTGGCGTTGGGGACGACGCCGATGATGAGGGGCTGATCCGGATTCCCCTCCAGGAAGCTGACGACCACTTCCTGGCCGATCCGCGGGATGAACAGCACGCCCCAGGTACTCCCGGTCCACGACTGGGCGCAGCGGATCCAGCAGGAGCTGTTCTCGTCGTTCGTCCCCAGTCGGTCCCAGTAGAACTGGACCTTGATCCGGCCGTACTTGTCCGGCCAGATCTCCTCGCCCGAGGATCCGACGACGACGGCCGTCTGGGTGCCCCGGATCATCGGCCTGGGCGTGAGGGCCTCGGGTCGGAACACGACAGCGGCGGGGATCGCCTCGAAGCTGTTCTGGTAGATCTCACGACCTGAGCCGGAGTGATTGATCGACGAGATGACGAAGGATTGGTTCACCTCGGACTGATCGGAGTGGCGCGTGACGGTGAACTTCCCCCCGGGTGTGAAGGTGCGATAAGTGCTCCGAGCCCGGACAACTTCATACGCCGACTCGTCGGCCCCGACGCGGAGACCGGCCAGGGTCGAGCCACGAGCAGTGTCCAGATAGATCCCCGGGTAATCGAAGACCTCGTAGGACGCGATGTTCGGGAGCGAGACGGTGGTCGAGGTCGTCGAGAGCAGGTTGTTTGTCGGTTGCTCGAAGTTGTAATCCGTCAGCGTGAACTTCCCCGAACGGTACTCGTAGCGTATGCTGCCAGCCCATGATCCGATCGCTCGGCTGTTCGCGCGGCTCGATGGGGATGTAAACCACGCTCGATTCCGGGCACGTCACATAGCCGGAAGCGTCATCGGCGAGGATCATCGTATGTTTGCCATCCGCATGGCTGAAGTAGTAGTAAATCCCCTCCTCCTCGAGGAGCCGCGAGATGAACTGGAACGCCGACTCGCGATACTGGACGCAGTAGACCCGCTTGGGATACGTCGCGGTGAGCTTCGATTGGTAGTCCGAGAAGCCCAGGTCTCCGAAGATCTTCTCCACGATGTTGACCGTGGACAGGTTCTGGAAGATGCAGCAATTGGCCGTACGCGTGAGGAACCAGAGCCAGGGCACAAGTTCGACGATGTAGGTCCGGGCGGAGTCGAGCAGGCCGCCGACGGCGAGATGGCGGACGATCCCGTGGAAATAGCGGTCTCCCCCCTGCCCTTGGGCGATCGAGAAGGTAATCCCCTTGCCGACCAGGTCACTCGCCGCGACCGCGAGATTCGACGAGACCAGCTCGAGGCGAAAATGGAACAACCGCGAGATCCCTTCCGCGCCTTCGAGCGAGATCAGGGAGAACGCCCCGCTGTCATCGATCGGCGTCGTGACGGAGAAGAGGTCGTTGACCGGGGGCATGGTATCGTGTCCCTAGGCGTCCGGAGCGCACACGTTCGGCGCCGCACCGGGAAGGCGAGTCTCCGTCCGAGTGGGCTGGTCCGTGCAGGGAAAACGGTGTAACCGACATCGGCCAGGCCGGCGCGGGAGGAACCGACCCAGCAACGTTCCGCCCGCCCGGTCGGCCGAATCGATCCGGGCAGGCGGCCGATCCGATTACTTCCCTCCCTCGCCGCCGACCGTGACCGCGTCCACGTTGTAACCAACCGTGTGCGGAGTATCCTTGTCATCGGTCGGAACTTTCTCGTTATAGGTCCACGTCACGGAGGTCGGGTTCAGGCTGAAACTCTCCGAAGCCAGCGCACCCCTCGTCACCGGCACCCGATAGCGAGTGATTCGTGATGCGAACGTTCGTCATCTTGAGCGTGAAGTAAACCTTGACTGCCTTGTCGCCTTCAGTCGTGGTCATGTCGATCTGGGCGTTGTCGATCGAGTTGCCCTGGAGCAGATTCTGGAGGATGTAGACACTCGCCTTGTCGATCACCTTCGAGATCGAGATCTCACCGACCTGCGATTCGCCGCGGTGTCGCGACTCCTCCGAGCCCTGGTCGGAAACCACGGGCCGCGCCGCGCTGATCGACCAGGAATTGATCTGGATCCACTGCGGATGGGTCGACTCGGTGACTCCACCCACGATCGTCGGGGAAGCGGCCGTGCCGCCGAGCATCAAATAAGCACCCATGGGATAGTCTCGCCTCGCTTCTGTTGAACTGCCCTTCCGGCTGTAGCGGACCGACCGCATGCCGTCGGAGCTATCGACTAATCAAGACCCTCTGGCCGATTGCCCGGAGAAGAGGGCATCGCCGTTCTCCGCGGCGAACGTACCCGAGCTGAGCCAGACATTCCAACCGAGATAGGCCATTTGCCTCTCCCGGCCGCCCAGTTCGCACCGCGGCCACTCACCGCTCGAGAGCACGAGCTGGACGTCAAAGTCGAACTCCGCGCCGACGTACGTGCGCGTGAGCTCGACGAGATCGTTCAGGCAGTCGCCGATGGGGGGCGGGAGGAATCGATAAAACTCCGTCAGACCCAGCGGACCCAGGCGGATTCGGAACTTGCTCTCGATGTTCCAGGCTCGTTGCCCCAGCACGACATCCTGGCCCTGGTGGTTGTATCGGCCGCCGGGCTCGCGCCGACTCGGTAACATCGAACGGTCTGCCCGCGGGAGGTTCAACCACTGACCCTGGAACTGTTCGATCCGGACGGGCAGCCCGAACTGGAAGCCCAGGATCCCCTCCAGCGCGACGGCCGATCGCGGACGATGTGCGAAGAGCCCCCCGTAGTAGATGAACGTATGGTCGTCCTGCTCGTGCCGATCCCGCTGGCCGGCTGTGCCCAGGCCGACCAGCGAGAATAGACAGCGCGTAAAGGAATCGTCGTTCGTGATCTCCTGGCGTCTCGCCCGCTCGAACGCGATCGGGAAGCGGTATTTCGCCCAGGCGCGATAGAACAGCGAGACCCGTCGGTGGTTCAAGCCGTCGAAGAAATCGCGCAGGGTCGGGTCCTTGGCCCGCAGTCGCCGGAGGAGCAGGCGCGTGAAATATGCGGGGAGCACGCCCTTGGGACCCGTCAGACCCATGAAGGTGACGATCATGTCGTAGGGCGACGAGGAAGAGGATGGTTCGATCGGTTCCTCGCGAGGCCGGCGGATTGACAGGATCTCGGACGCTGGGAATCGAATGGTCGGGGCCGCGCGAAACATGACCACCTCGCGGCCGGGAAGTGTGTCCTCGCCGACACGCCCGCGCCGGGCTCCATCCGCTCCAACAGGCGGACCGCCTGGAAGAACTCGAAACACCCCGGCTCCTTCAGGAGCCGTTCGATCAGAGGAGGATCATCTCGCCGGCCCTGGGCGGCCATCGCTTCAGCTCTCCGTCCCGCTGGCGCGTGGTCGCGACCAGCTTCGTGAACGAATTGATCGAACAGTACAGCCCGAGGAACCGCTCCAGGACGCTGGCCAGGATGAATAATCCATGGCCGGTGAACTGATCCTCGTCGAATTCCATGGTCACTTCGACGCCGCGTACGATCCCCGTCTGGCCCGCCGACATTGGCTCGACCCACCACGCGCCGGCTCGTGACCGAGACCAGACCCTCGATCATCTTGCGAGTATCGATCGAGTCGGCGAAGTCGTAAAGCAGCAGGATGGCCCTCAGGGCCGCGGCCCCATCCTCGGCGTCGGAGATCGAGAGGTGATTCAAGGTCAGATGCGAGATCAAGGGCCAGAGGACACCCCGGCCCAGGGGCGGTCGCAATGTCGGAGTCGGCGGGGTCAAGCAGATGACGCGAGCCACCGGCGCAGCGATCGTAAGCTGGAGCCGAGGGCGACCGACGCCGAAGGGCAGTCGGGACGGGAGGTCGCGATTGAGGCAGGTCGTTTCGACGTGCAGCGTCTCATCGGCGGGGGCCGTCGGCCGCACCTCGCGATCGACCAGAGTCAAGTAGACCTCAGTCCCAGGGTCCCGATGTACGTCTGATGGGGGCGGTGTCCGGCGCGCGGCGTAGTAATACGACTGCTCCTCGGGCGTCCGGAGGGGCGCCTTCAGTTCGTAGAACGGCTGATACTCGACCACCGCCCCGACCGGCGACGTGGCCGTGACGCGATCGATCGAGTAAACCTCATGGGCGAGCGGCCGCCGGACGTCCGGGTTCACCCGGACCTCCGTCTGTGTCTGGGTCAACTGCACCGGTTCGGCCCGTTTGCGATACAGGTTTACCACCGGGACGCAGCCGAGCTGAAACGAGCTGGCAGTCACGAACGACGGTTCCAGGCCGCGGGGGAGCCGGTCGAAGTAGAACAGGATGTGCAGCGACGAACCGACACCACGCAAGGCCCGAGCGTCGAGGCCCTCGACGTCGAAAAACAAAAACTTCGACGGGAACGCGAAGAACTCGGTGAGCAATCGATAGCCGCCGAAGGACCGCGGGGAATACGGCAGCATCGCCTCATCGGCCGCGAAGCCCACCTGCCGGAGACACCCGCTGCCCATTGGCTGCGCATTCGTGTCGGAGAGCGAGGCCGCCAGGGCCACGTCCTTCACATTCACGAACAGGGCCTCGTACAGCTCGTACACGTACTGCGCCTTACCTAGCAAGAAGAACCGGAGTGTGCCGGGCGCGAGGGCTTCGAACGTCTGCTTCGGCGTCGTGCACTCCAGGTGAATATCGAGCAGCCAGCCGGCATTCGTCGGCGGCGAGTACGCGGCCTTGAACGGACGGCCGACCAGTTGCGCGTTGACGAGCTCGATCGGCCAGAGTGTCAGCGGGTAGCCGGTGCGGAAGCGGCAGGACTCGCCATCGATCGGCTCGCTCTCGATCATCGTCCCGCGCGGGATCGTATAGCCGCCGGTCAGGCCGCCCTGCGCCGGGTCGACGGTGCACTGCACGATGGCCATCGTCGGCACCGGCCGCAAGTAATGGGGATAGAGGACGTTGAGCATCGCCTCGGCGATCTCGGGGAAATCGTCGTCGAGTTTGTGGCGGATTCGGGCGTTCAAGAACGCGATCGACTCGACCAGGCGCGCCACCATCGGATCGTCAGACTGGTCCGGTCCGAGCCGGAGGCGGCCGGCGATCTTGGGGTACTGTCGGGCGAAATCGACGCCCTGCTCTCGGAGGTATGCCGAGCTCGCGCATGTAATAGCCCAGGAGGGCATCGCTCATGAGCGGACCTCCTCGACCCGGACTCGCCCCGAGCCGGCGGACCAGGATGCCTCGAGTTGCCACGGCTCGCCGTCCGGATCCGAAGCGAGCCGAGCCGCGATCAGGAGCTTCAAGGGATCCCGGGGTGTGACGGAGGCTTCCACGGTCACCTGCACGTCCCGGATCCGCGGCTCGAAACAACGGATCGCCGCTTCGATCGCCTGGCCGAACTCCTTGCGCCCCGCCGCAGTCGCCAGGTTCGTGCCCCGCGCCGACGGCAATCCGAAATCGATGATCGATCGGGTCGGTCCGAGCACGCCCGGCGGCGATGGAATCAGCCGCTGCCGTGTGTTGAGCAAGATCTCGAGATCCCGGCCGATCGCCTCCCGGATGGCCCGATCGATCGTCTGCTGATCCCAGGCGGACAGCGCCGGTGCCTCGGCCTTGGCGGCGGGATCCTCGTCGATCATGCGATCGAGCATGGGCAACCCCGCGGGCTGTGGGTGTGGTCTTCGTCTCACGATCGGGCCTCATTGCAGTTTACGGGATCATCCCGGCCAGCACGTTCCCTCGCGGTCACACCGCGGGACGAGGGCGCCATTCGGTCGGCAGATCGGTCGTCAGTCGCAGCGAGGCCGTGGTCTCGTCACGTTGGAACCGGGGTCGAAGGTAAGCCACGCAGTAATAGCTTCCCGGCCGGTCCGCTCGCGCCCGCACCTGGACCTTCGCCTCCTGCAACGGATAGCGCGCCCGCATCTCGGGACTGGCCGACTCGCTGGCCGAGACGTACCGGACGATCCAGTCGCGGAAGATCGACTCCAGGTCCTGGGGCTCGAGGAACGACCCGATCTTATCCCGGGCGATCACCTTGAAATAATGGGCGAATCGTGAGACGTTGAGGACAACGGGGAGCTGGGCGGAGAGGTGGGCATTGGCGGTGGCGATCGGGCGATCGAAGACGCCCGGCTCCTGGATGGTCCCGGTCTGGTGGAACGCCGAGAGCTCGGTCTCCGGGCAGTCGCAGAGCGGCAGGAACCCCACCTCGCCTAGCTCGCGGTCGAGCTCCTCACCGATGGTCACATCGGTCGAGCACTTCGGCGCGATGCCGGGCGCATCGGTGTGGAACGAGGGGGCCGTCAGGCCGCCCACCAGTCCGCCGCCGATTGACCCGCGCTCGGCACCGGCGATGTCCTCGAGCCACCCCGAGGCGACGAACGCCCTCACGAGCACGGAGGCGTAGGCGTACACCGCCGTTCCCCAGAGATGCTTCTTGATTCCGGGGCCCGAGACGTCCTCGCGATACGGGAACCCGCAGTGGACTTGCCCCCCCTCATACGGGGCTCGCATCAGGACGCGCGGCATGGTCAGGCCCACGAACCGCGCATCCTCGGACGCGCGGAGATTCCGCCACTTCAGATATCCGAGCTGGTCGAAGCTTCGTCGCAAATCGAGGTCGCGCTCGAGTCCCGCGAAGTCGTCCAGGCCGAACAGCGATGGGTGCGCCGCCGGCGATGAACGGCGCGAACGCCGCCGCGGCGACCTGCGCGATCGCCCCGAGGGCTTCGACGTCATCGGTCGGATGCGAACGGCTCGGGCGATGGCTGATCTCATAGTCGCCGATGATCACGCTGAACGGCTCGCCACCGGGTGTATCGAATTCCTCGGTATACACCTTGCGGAACAGGGCGCTCTGATCGAACTCGATGGCCCGCTCCAGGTCGCGTACCACCTCGCGCCACGAGACGCTCAAGACCTTGACTTTGACGTTGGTCTTCGGCTGGACGCGACTGATGAGGTCCGCCAGCCCGCGCCATGAGGCTTCCAACGCCTGGAAGACCTCATGATGCAGGACGGCGTCGATCTGCTCGCCGATGCGGCCGTCGATCGCGGCGATGTCGCGTTCCATTTGCTGCAACATGTCCGCGCCGCACCGGGGCGGCGCCTCGCGGTCCCAATGTCTCAGCCAGAGTGCGATGGCCATCTCGTCGGACGGCTCGGTCAGGAATCGCACCAGGAGCGATCCGGCCGACGGCGTGGCCTGGGCCCCCGTGATGAGTTGCTCGACGAAACCCGGATGGGTTCCGCCTCCCGGCGAAGATTCGAGGGTTTCCTGGGAAGGAGAAGCGACCGGTTGCGGTTCCATGGAGGCACTTCACCCCGGGATCATGTTGGCCATCGTCGGCAGGGTTCGATCTCACGATGTTCGATCTCACGATGTTGCTCGGCTGTCGGACCGCGCGGCCGGGGACTGCGAACCAATCCACCGGCCGCGCCGAGGATCAGGCCGACGGGATCCGGGCCACCATCCGCACCGAGGTGGTCAATTCCTCGAGCTGGAGCCACGGCCTCAGCCAGAAGATCGCGTTGTACGAGCCCGGCCGGCCCGGGATCTCGTTCACGGTCACCTTGGCGTCGGCCAGTGGGTATCTCGCCTTGAGGGCCTGGCCGGCCGCCGGATTGGCATTGATATAATTGAGGATCCAACGCGCGAGCTGGGCTTCCACGTCGGTGGCCTCGGCGAACGAGCCGATCTTGTCCCGGGCAATCACCTTGATGTAGTGGGCGAACCGGGATGCCGCCATCAAGTACGTGAGCCGTGACGAGATCACGGCATTGGCCGTGGCCTCGGGCCGGTCGTACTTCTTGGGTTTCTGGACGGTCTGGGAGCCGAAGAACACGGCGTAATCGGTATTCTTGTAGTGGCAGAGCGTCACGAAACCCAGCTTGTCGAGCTCCGCCTCGCGACGGTCGGTAATGCCGATCTCCGTGGGACACTTCAGGTCCGGATCGCCGTCGTCGCTGATGAAGATGTGGGCCGGCAGCCCCTCCACCTTGCCGCCTCCTTCCGCACCCCGGATCGCCGTGCACCAGCCGTACTGCGCGAAGGCCTCGGTCATCTTCGTGCCCAGGACGTAGGCTGCATTCATCCAGGTGTACTCGTCGTTGGGGACCGGCTTGGAACGGCCCTTCTCGTCGAGGGTGACTTCCTCGAAGTGGAATTCTTCAATAGGTTTGGTGGCCTCGCCGTACGGGAGCCGGGACAGGACGCGCGGCAGGGTGAGGACGAGGAAGCGCGAGTCCTCCGTCTCGCGGAGCGAACGCCACTGGACGTACTCGATCGAGTCGAAGATCTTCTCCAGGTCGCGCGGCTTGACCAGGTCGGTCCAGGCGTCGAACCCCAACAGGCGCGGCGAGGCGGCCGTGATGAAGGGGCAGAACCCGGCGGCGGCGACATTCGAGAGGTTGCCGAGCATCTCGAGGTCGTCGGGATGGTTGGCGAACTCGAAGTCGCCGATCAGCGCCCCATACGGCTCGCCGCCGGGTGAGCCGTACTCGGCCTCGTACAGCTTCTTGAACATCGTGCTCTGATCGAATTCGATCGCCTTGGCCATGTCCTTGGCCACCTCGGGCTTGGTGGCCGACATGACCTTGATCTTGAGCTTCGAGCTGGTCTCGGAGTTGAACACCAGGTGGTGGAGTCCGCGGTAGCTGCCCTCGAGCTTCTGGAGATCGGGGTGATGGAGCACGGCCGCCAGTTGCTTCGAGAGCGCGTCGTCCAGCTTCTTGATCGCCTGCTGGATGGTATTCGTCAGGCTCTTCTCCCAGGTGACGGTGCCCTTCATCGCCTCGTCGGTGAAGGCCTTGAGCAGCTCCTCGGTGCGGGTGCGCTCGGTCTGCTTCGTGGCCGCGATGCACTGTTCTAGCAGGTTGGCCTCTTCGGCCACGGCCGTGGCGCCGCCCTGGGTCATGGTGGTTTCGCCGGTGCTCATGTGTCACGCTCCCTTCTTGCCGCCCTTGCCCTTGGTGTCGCCCGATGCCGCTCCGCCCGCGTCGCCGGCGGGCCCGTCGGCCGGTGCCGCCGCCGCCCCGTCGGTGGTTTGTCCGTTCTTGTGATCGAGGTCGGCCGCCAGTTCCTTGAGGTCGCCCTCGTGCTGCAAGACCCGCTCGAGCAGGTTCTCGAGCTCCTCCGAACGGTCGGCCTTGCTCAGCAAGTCGCGCAGGCGATTCCGCACCTCGAGCAGCGACTTGATCGCGGGGATTTGCGCCGCGATGGCGCCCGGCTCGAAGTCCTCGATCGACCGGAACTGGAGCTCGACCAGCATCTCGGTCCCGTCCCCCTGGAGCGTGTTGTCGACTTTCAAGGTCAGCGCGGGCCGCATGCGGGCCATGACTTCGTCGAAGTTGTCGCGATCGATCTGGACGAACTTCCGATCCTTCAGCGACGGCAGGGGCTCGGCAGGCTTCCCGGTGAAGTCGCCGATGACGCCGACCACGAATGGCAGTTCTTTCTGGACCACGGCGCCTTCGGTCTCGACGTCGTAGGTAATATGGACGCGCGGCTTGCGGACTCGACTCAATTTCGAGTGGATACTCTGACTCAGCATGGATGGGCCTCTCGGTGAGACGGCAGAGTAGGTTATGAAGTCAAACGCAGGAAATCAGGGATTCCGCGACTGCGGCGGGATCCCCACAAGGCGAAAGAAATGCTCCCTCCCCCCCGGATCGGGGATCAACTCTTCGAGTAACTTGGGCAAGGGCGTCCGTCCCCACCGGACGGCCTGTTCGATCGTATAGGCAATCGGGGAATGCGGCTCGGTCCTCCGGAAATACTCCGCGATCTCCTGGAGGATGATCAGCGCATGCTCTCGCGAGGGAATGCCGCTGGACGGGCCGATCGGCGGTGCATATCCGTCGAGCGGGTGCAGCGCCGTGCCATTCAAACCGCGGTCGGGGTCTTCCAGCGCGGGACGGTCCAGGTCGTCGAAGCTAGCGACCGAGGCGGGAGCCAGCCATCCGGCTCCGTTGCCGGCCATCGCCGCGACGGCCGCCAGCTTCTCCTTGGCGACCGAGTGGACGATATCGCGACAGCTATCCAGCGCGTTGCGGATCTGGGACGTGTGAGGGGCCTGGTCGCCGCACAAATCATCGAGCCGTATTCGCAACGCTTCGAATTCCGCCCGGCATTCCTCGATCTCTCCGGCGAGCCGCACGTAGAACTCACCCGGCGTCTTCGAGACGGCATCGAGGAACTGCTTCATGGTCACGGCGCCCCGGTCGAACGCGCCGCTTCTTCGCCGCCGCATCCGAGACGCTCTCGGTCCGCAAGGCTTGCTCGTAGTGGGCCTGCGAGTACGTCCCCGACGCTTCACCTCCGGTCAAGGGGATCGTCAGGATCGGCGCGATGAGCGTGCCGTCGGTCTCGTAACCGTTGAGGCTCATCAGCGACGCGACGCGACCGGTCAGGCCATCCTGATCCGGCAGAGGATACAGCACCTCCCAATATTCTTCGACGAGACCCCGGCAGAACCGGAAGCCATCGCGCAAACCCGCGAACCCGTGGAGCCGTACCAGGGCCTCGATCAGATAGGCCGCCACCTCCAGATCCTTGGATTCCTCGCACAGGATTCTCGAGGCCAGGTCGCACACCGGGCGCCAGTTCGGCCGGATGCCCTGCGAATCATCCTCGGCGACGGCCGTCTTGCGTTCCGCCGTCCGGGCCGCGGACCGCGCCTGCTTGAGCATCGCGAACGAGCCGCCGGCGCGGCGCGATGCCCGCAAATCGGAGCCCGTGGGCGAATCGTCCTCGATCGGTGCCAGCAACGCGGCGATGTCGAGAACGCTCGGGGAACGCATCGATTTCTACCCGTTGCCGTTTCTCTCGCCCATCGAGAGAACCGAGACTCCGGGCCTCCCAGTTGACGACTCGCCAGTGGATCTACACGTATTTAAAGTTTGATGAACACGTTGACACCGGACGCCAGGCGATGCCGCACGGTTCAAGTGTCGCGTGGCCTGGACAGTTCCCGGCGTGATCGCCCCGAGGGTAACCCGAGATCGGCCATGCTTCCCCGACTGGCCCCGGCGTCACGCAGACACTGCTGCCGAATCAACAACGATCATTCGCATTCGCTCGGCCTCTAAGCGCAGCACTGGAACTCGCGCGGGACAACTCAATGATTCATCGCGCTTAGCCAAGCGTCTTCTTAAGTTCGCATGGAACAATCGTACTGTCAAGAAAAAAGATAGATTCTTCGATTTGCAACCTTACGTGCACTGCGGGTCGTGTCACCTGCGGGATTCCTCTGGCCGGATCCTGCCGATGCATCGCCCCCGGTCCCGTCCGCGGTGGGGACGCGCGACACCCGTATTCCCGGTGACCGGCCACTCCACTTGGAAAGGGTAGAACACGACGGCGTCAACGCCCCTCGAGCGGTATTCGGGCCCGTGACCGCGTTTCGAGCCGCCCCGGAGTCTACCCCCGTCTGGCGATTCTCGAAGGTAGGTGCGGGCCCCCTCGTTCGCGGAGCACCCGGAGACCCGCGATCGGGTGTGGATTCGCTTCGGACCTCAGATGTGCGCAACGCGCTCGCTACGCGCCCTAACGCGGCCTTGGGCCGCAACCCCATCGGGATTCCCGATTCGCGATTCCGGATTCCCGAAGGGGAAGGATCCGGGAATCGGGAATCTCGAATCCGGAATTCGGAATCCCCAGATGAGCGCTCGGCGCAGGGATCCTACAGAGGACGACTCAGACGCAGCCTTCGGCCGCAATCCAAGAGGGATTCCCGATTCGCGATTCCGGATTCCCGAAGGTGCATGATTCCGGAATCGGGAATCTCGAATCCGGAATTCGGAATCCCCAGAGGCGCGCACGGCGCGGGGAGCCTACGAAGGAAGACTCTAAACAGTCTAACTTAATGGATCGATGATTCGTGACAGCGCCGGATCGAACCGCACTTGATTGAGGCGAACCCTTCGCGAATGGTCGTCCTCATCGAGAACCTCCTTGGTAACGTCGTCGATCTTGAGCAGGAAGTGGTCCCGACGGCGCCTGAGCAGATAGTAGCGACCCCCTCTTCTCTCATCTCGCCAACTTCCGAGTGAGTCATACTGATCCGACGTATCGGGATCAACGTAACAGCGCAGCTCGGTGTTGCCCTGAAAGCGAGTGCGACCACCCAAGGCACCGCCACTTGTCGGAGGCGGCACCAACGTCGGTGGGCTCCCCGGCGGTCGGGGCGGCGGGGACGCAGATGGTGGCGCAGTGGCCAGGGGAGAACTTCCCACACGGGCCGGTGTTCGGACCGACCCCACAGCGGACCCCGGTACCTTGCCGCCAGGTGCCGTGAATTCCATGAAACGGGTCATCATCTTCTGGAGCGATTGCAGGTCCTTCGCCTTGGACACGTCCTTCTGGAGCTTGCGAAGTTCCTCCGACCGCCCATCGTAGATCCAGTCCTTACCAGGGCGATATACGGTCCCTCGCTCCTGATTGTCTTTCAGGTATTTTACACCTTCGTTATTGACAAAGCAGAATCCCTTGACGCCGGCGTAGATATGGAACTCGGGTGCAGTCAGCCCCAACTTTTCCACGTGAGCTTCCAGGGTGACGACGCTTACACCATCCCTCGCGACGACCGTAGCCGCATGATGCCTCGAGCGGGCCTTCTTGCCGAGGATTTGCAGCATCGTGTATCCGACCTCCATGTTGCCGGGGTCTCGGCACCGTTCGTCCTCATCCTCGGTAAGATTGTAGTTGATCGATGAGCCCTTTCCCTCGACTGCGAGTGCATCCGTGATCAGCATTCGCAACACCCCCGCCCAGGTATCGCAATCATTGATCCCGACAAGCCCCATCGATGGACCTCCTCGACCCTTGCGGTTGACTGCACCATCGATCTCCTTCTGGAGCGTCTTGATCCTGGTCCTCAGCGTGGAGAACTTCCTGGCTTCGCCCGCGCCGGCAGCGCCCTCCGCCCCGGATGGGCTGAGCTCTCGATCGTGAATGAGTCGAACGTTCGGCGTCCAGACCTGGACAGGCCGCCCGAAGGTATCAACCGTCATCTCCTTGCGATAGAGTCCCCGTGGCTCGGGATGGGGCGCATCGCGCCGGCCGTACAGACGAGAGGAATCCCCTGGGATTACGCCATATAGGTTTCCGTCCGTCAGTTGGCACGCCATCCAATCGAGTCGTGAGCTCGCTCGTGCCGGCGTCGATCGCGTCGCCGGCTTCAACATTCCCGCAGGGACCCAAATCGAACGAGCCTTCAGACTGCCGCTGCTATCCGAGACGACCCGATACCAGTCATTTTGAGCGCTCGCCGAATGATGACCAGACTTGTGGAGGCCCGATTCGATCATCTCCCCCTTGTCGATCGTGAGCCTCTCGGGTGTCGGAATCTCTCGGAATACGGTGGCATCTCTGAGCGAATGGGGATGCCGGGCCTCACGCAGGTTGGTACCCGGCAACACCTCGACCAGTACGTTGGGAAGGAGCTGTATTGTGGAGTGGGGACCGGGCGGTCGTTTCGGCAAGATTGACCGGTCGCCGATGCCGGTTAAACTCGGAGCTCGCTGAGTCGATCGATCGATGCCGCCGTGCGGCTGATTGGGACGGCATGGTAACACGGCGACTCGGGGCGCGTGCCCGCTCGCGGAGGTACCGAGTTGCCTCCGAGGGTTGACCGGACTCGAAGCCGCTAACCTGGCCTGCACTTGGAGGATTGAGCTGGCTGCCTGCATCCCCATCCGCTCGGCCTCGGTCTCCAGCATCGGATCCTGCACGACCGCCACGCCCGAACCCAGCGGATTGCGCACGCGCCCGGCCCGCTGCTGCACCACGTGTGTGAGCTCGTGGCCCAGAAGTCGCTGACCTTGCGGCGTCTGCGGATTGTACTGGCCGGGGGCGAAGTACAGGTCCGTGCCATGGGCGAATGCCAGGGCCCCGATCGACGACGCCTCTTGACCGACATGCACCCGGACATCGGAGAAATCCGCGCGGAAGAACGCTTCCATCTTCCGCTGCACCGATTCGGGCAACCGCTGACCCAACGCGGAGGGCCGAAGCTGGAAACCGGCCGGCAGGGCAAAGGCATTGCCCGCAGAAAGCTGGATCGGTGTCGTCGACGGTGCCGGAGGGAGGATCGCGGCGGGAGGCGCCGGCCTGGCCGGTGCGAACGGCTGGACGGGACCGCGGCGGGCTGCGGTCGGCAAGATCGGCTGGGGTTTGTTGGCGGGGCTACCCGGCCTTCCAGCGGCCGGCACCGCGACCCTACGGCCAGGGACGATCGCCGGCTGGACCGCTGCCAGACGGGCAGGGACCGGTAAAGGCCGCGGCGGTGGAGCAACGGGCCGCGTTGCCTGGACCACGGCCGGTTGAGGAATCCGCGGCTGGCCGCCGGGGAAGTAGCCCTGGATGACACGTGAGGGACCGCCGGGACGAAAGGGCGTGATCGGACCTGACGAAGGCATCATGTTGTAGCCCACAAGAGCCATTCCTGCTTTACCTCAAGAATCCCGTACGCGCCTCGAGAGACTGTCGCAACGTAACCGGGCTCTGGAGGGAGGCCCTCTTCCTGACGCCAGGGGAATTCTCGTTCCCATGCTCTGCGTGGGAACGTCTGGGTGCGACGCTCCGCGTCGCCGGGGCCGCAGAGCGGCCAGGACGGCATTCCCACGCCGAGCATGGGAACGAGATAACCCGGTGTCGTTACAACAGTCTCCGAATTGAGGCGGTTTCGACCCGGTGGATATCGGGCTCGTTGGAGCGACCTCGATGAGCGCCTCAGGTCTTGCGCTGGAGAAACGCCGGCGTTATTAAAAAGGAGGGCGCATCACACACTCCCCCAATTAAGCCTACGCCGCGTTCTGGATTCTCGGAACTGGGATCGGGGATTTCCTGATGAGGATCTATCGGGGCTCCCCGTGGAGATCGAATGGCAGATCTCCCGAGCGTGCTCGGCGCTCGGCCAGGAGGGACTCGTCCGGTTTCGGCTGATTCGGCTCGCTCGGTCCATCATCGACCGAACTTCGGGGGCCAAGAGGAGTTGGTGGGTTGGAGGGCGTCCAGGCAATCGGACGCGAAAGGTTGCGCAGGCACAAAATTGGGCGATCGTCAGTCCGCTACCGACCTCCCGCTCCCGGCACTCGCGCCACGGCGCGTGCAGTGGGTAGTTCGGGATTCCCGATATGGGGCGAGCTCCTGAGAAGAAACAGATGGGTCCGCTGCACAGGCTACCAAAACCCGCAAGGATAATGATTTCGGACGCTTACGCAACCGTGGCAATCGGGTCGGGCCAGGGAGGTTCGGGTCAGACCTCAGGCGTCAGACCGGGGTCCTGAACTGGTTCCCACTCTCCCGCGTGGCAACCCAAGCCTGGGACGCCTCTGGGCTGAACCTGCCCGTCCCTCCAACCTTCCTTGCCGGAAATGCGATCCTAAATCTTCTTGTGCGGACGAATCTCCATTTTACCCGTCTCTTTGGCGAAGGTCACGCGACCTTCGGCCATCGGTTGGTGGACGCTCTTTCCGGAGGACGACGCGACTTCTGGGCCCAACATCTTGGCGTAAGCCTCGAATACCTCGATCAGGATTGGCTTGAGGTCCGGCCGGAGTTTGTCGTTGAACTGCGTGCGGATCAAGGCCACCTTCTCCTTGAAGTAGTCGAGAAACTTGTCGTAAGGACTCTTTTCGGTCGAAACAGACTCTTGCTTGCCCTCGGACTTCGTCGTGACCAGCTTTTTCTTCCTCTCCTCCATAAGTTCAAATATCCGATTCAAGATTTGGTCCTCATCCTTGATATGCGCGAATGAACCTGGGTCAATCTGCAAGGCCTCCAGGATGGCGTCGAGGGGATTCTGGCCGGTTTTGACGACGTAGCCCTCTTTTGCCAACTCCTCTAGACCGTTCGGTTGAGTGGAAATCGCCTGGGCGAAATGGTGTCTCACCTCATCGAAGACGGATCTGGATTTTGCGATCTTGACATCCTCCGCGCGGTTCCTGCCCTCGGGTGTGGTATAGGACATGCCCCTATAGCCTTTTATCTCGTGCTTGAATTTCAGCAGTTTTGATAGAGCCGCGGCGTAGGACTGTTCGTCTCCATAGCCTGATTGGCATGAAATTAATTCGATACGCTTCAGGTCATTGGGCAGGTTCAACTTGCCGAGCCGATAGGCAAGGGTATTTACGTCGTAGTACTGCCCGATCTTCTTGGCGTTTCCATGCGCGACGATGGCGAGTCGATCCCCGGGCTTGACCGTCTCCTTTGCGTCCTCCAGGATGCGGACATCCTCGTTCGGATGCCTCTTCAGCATATTGTGGACTTGGTGCCATAAATCGAAATCGTCGAGCGATTCCTCCGGGATGCAAATCATGCGCTGGATGACACCGGAAGAGCGCATCGTTCCAGGCTTCGCCGGTCGGTGTGGAGAAACGGGGGTTGGCACCGATGCGTTGGCCTTCCGCTGCACGCTCAGGGCCGGTTGCACCTGAGCGGTCGCCGCCTGGAGGCCCATCCGCTCGGCCTCGGCCTCGAGCGTCGGGTCTCTCACCACCGCCACGCCGGAGCCGAAGGGGTTGCGCACTCGCCCGGCCCGCTGCTGCACCACGTGGGTCAGTTCGTGGCCCAACAACCGTTGGCCTTGCGGGGTCTGGGGATTGTAGTGACCGGTGGCGAAATAGAGGTCGGCGCCATGCGTGAAGGCCAGGGCACCGATCGTGGACGCCTCGCTCCCGACGTGCACCCGTACATCGGCGAAGCTGGTCTTGAAGAACGCCTCCATCTTCTGAAGCACCGCCTCGGGCAATCGCTGACCGAGTCCAGAGGGCCTCAGTTGGAAATTCGGCGACAGGGCGACGGCGTTGCCCTTTGAGGGCTGCGCCGCCGTGGATTGTGCGGTTGGTGGCAAGATCGGCTGAGGCGGCACCGGCTTTGCCGCGGTGAACGGCTGGACGGCACCGCGACGTGCCACACCCGGCAGGATCGGTTGGGGTGGCGCCGGCTTCGCCCCGGCGAATGGCTGGATGGCAACCGATCGCGTGGTCGGCGGCAAGATCGGCCGGCGCGACGTCGGTCGTGTCGACGCGAACGGCTGGATCGGGCCGGGACGGACTGCGTTCGGCAGGATCGGCTCGGGCTTGTGCGCGGGGAACCCTGGTCTTGGTGTTGGTGCCAACTGGACGGTCTTCGGTCGAACCGGGGACAGGAGCCGCCGCGACCGGCGCCGGCCGCGATAAGGGCGCCACTGGCCCCGGTACTGGAGCGGCGGGCGGCTGCGGGATTCGGGGCTGGCCCCCGGGGAAGAAACCTTGGATCACACCCAATCGGCCGCCCAGCGAGAGCGTTGAGTTCGCTCGACCTGCCATCGGATGCATCACACGACCTCAAACCGTAGGGAATCGGATTGTGACGAGATCGGGACCTCCCCGCGTTCGCGTGGGTGCCCGTTCCGCTTCGCCGCTGGGAATGAGCCGGAGAGCATGTGATCAGACCCTGCTTATATTGTACGGCTCTCTCGCCAGCGCGTTCTCATACGCCGCTTTGACCTTATCCATGACAGTCGCAACGCCCCTCTTGATACCGGACCTGTGTTCTTGGAATGAGGCTTCCTTCTTGCCGATCGGGTGCGCGAAGTCGATCACGCACGCGCTTCCGCTCGTGGGATCATCGGGATGGATATCGATCAAGACACTCGAACCGATGTATACGGTATCCGCCTCGTCAACCCAGTGCCAGATTTTCTGGAGGTCCTTCCATAGCTTCTGAAGCGAGTAACTCGAGCATCCCGCCAGCAGCGCCTCCAGGCTGTTGAAGTTGACCAAGAAGCTGCGCAACTGCGCCTTTCTCACCCTCATCGCGCACTCCAGTCCAGTAGGACGGGGACGTCGCATCCATGAAATTGTGTACCGTGATCTTCCAAGTCCTGCTAAAAAATCCTTCGCCACGGTTTTTCTGGTCCGTAGCGCTGGCGGTGTGAATTCCCAACTTGAGGTCCTTGGGAGGTCTTCCGCTCCCCTGGCCGATGTTCGCGAGGATGAGAAGTTGGTCGCCGTTCCCCATGCTCTTATACAAGGCAACGATCGCCGCCGCTTCTTCCGATGTGACGTCCCCGTGGCTGATTTTACCAAGCACCTCCAAGATATCGCCTGGGTTGTCAAAGGGTCCGTAGAAAGCAGGCACCATCTCCGGTTTTTCGTGATGGTGAAAATGGAGGTACTGGGCGGCTTCAGCCTTGTCAACCTTCTTCACGATCCAGAACTTGTTCTTCAAAATGACGAAATCTTGAGCGTGTCCGGCGGTCGTCTTCGGCTTCTCCGCCTCCATCCGCTGCAAGGTCCTGGAATGACCGGGTGGCCGAGGGGCAGACCGCCCCGGGTTGCGAGGTGGTAAGATTGGGGATGGCGCGAAGCCGGTCGGTTGGGCACCGAGTGCCGATCTGAGCTGGAGGCTCGAACCGGTCGGGAGGATCGCCCCTCGCTTTCCTTGAATAGACCGTATGCCCGGCAAGATCGCCCCGTTCGATGAGCGCGCTCGGGTCGAGGGCCCCTCCGGCGACCTGGTCGCCGTCTTCAGCTGCGCGACGCTGCTGAGGACCCGGCTGATCGGTGCCTCGAGCTGCGGGAAGCCGCGATCGTTGATACCGACCTGGGTGAATCCCATCCGCTGATACCACCGGGTCAGCCGGCCGCTCCCGTCATCCTGGCTGCCGAGCACTACCTTGGACTTACCCAGTTGCAGCCCGGTACGCAGGGCCGAGGCCATCAGCACTCCGCCAAGTCCCTGGCTCCGATGAGCCGGGTCAACGCCGAGGTCGGAGACCTCGATCGCCGATTGGCCCCGCGCGTGGACCATCACGGAACCGACTTGTTGCCCGCCGTTCCCGGCCACAATCCGGTAACTACCGTTCCCCGCCTTCATGGGAGCGGAGACCTGGACCGGAGATGGTTGAGACGAGGCGGCCGGACTCTCCTTCGCCTGCAAGGGCGCCGACGGCCCGGGGATCACGGCGCCCGGGGGCCGGGTGGCTGGCCTCGACTCGCCGGGTCGAACCGAATCGAGGGTTCTGATGGGGGACAAGGCAACCGTCGAGATCGGGCCGTGAGTGGCCCGGTCAGTCGGCGACGACCCGGCCAGCTTTGCCTGCACAGCCGCGGCTTGCGTGCCCATGCGGCCTCGGCCTCGGCCTCTAACGCCGGATCCTGCACCACCGCGAGCCCGGACCCGAGCGGGTTGGCGACCCGTCCGGCTCGTTGCTGAAGGACGTGCGTCAGCTCGTGGCCGAGCAACTGTTGTCCGTGGAGCGTCTGCGGGTTGTACTGTCCTGGCGCGAAATACAGGTCCGTGCCGAGAGTGAAGGCGAGCGCACCGATCGACTTCGCTTCATTCCCCACATGCACGCGCACGTCGGCGAAGCTGGTCTTGAAGAATGTTTCCATCTTCTGCTGCACCGCCTCGGGCAGGCGCTCGCCCAGGCTCGACGGCCGAAGCTGGAAACCCGGCGGCAGCGCGAAGGTGTTGGCGGCGAAGGGCTGGATCCGTGCTGGGCCGGCCGCGGACGGTCGAATCGGCTGGGGCGGCGCCGGCTTCGTCGCGGCGAACGGCTGGACGGACCCGGGGCGAGTTGCGGCGGGTCGGATCGGCTGGGGTTGGGTCCCCGGGAAACCCGGCCGACGTGCTGGCTGAAGGGGATTCGGCCGGCGCGGAGCCATGGCCGGCGGGACAGCGGCCGGATGGGCCTGGAGCGGTGCCGGACGCGTTGGCGCCGCCGGCGCCGCGACGGCCGGTCGAGGAATCTTCGGCTGCCCGCCCGGGAAAGAACCCTGGATCGCGCGGGAAGGACCGCCGGGACGAACGGGCGCGATGGGTCCGGGTGAGCGTGTCATCGGTGACTCTTCCGTCAACAGAGAAGTGGACTCGCGGAAAAACACATCTACGGATAGCCCGCCAATTCGTTCGCGCCGGCCTCGGTACGCTGGCCAGGGGTCATCTCGAGGTCGGTTGCACTTTCGTGCCGACCGGTCATGACGTCGGGCTGGAGAGCCCGACCCACGGTTCATTTCACAGGACCCACCTTCCCGGGTCAATTCGTTGCGGCAAGAACCGCCGCGCCGTTGTCGTTACGACCCGAACATCCAGCGCCCTACGGAGCCGACGACGGTGCCAACCAACTGCCGGCCGGCGACGACCGCGGCCCCCAGCGCCATCATGGGTTGAGCCGCAGCCTGGAACGATTTCAGTCCACGGGGAAGGATCGGGGCTGGAGGCGAAAGCGCCGCCGTCGACCGGAATGGGAGGATGGCACCCGAGGGTGACATGGCCGATTTCGGCCGGGTCGCCGGCGGAGTCCAGGTGGCCGAATCTGGCCGCCTGGGGAGAATTGGGCTGGGAATGGACGTATCGGCGCTCTTCGGCAGGATCGGGCCAGCCGCCCCAGGACGGATCGGGGCGGTCTTCGTGCCCGTGGGAGATGCCGTCGCATCGACTCCGGGCCGCCGGGGAAGGATCGGGGAAGGTTTCTGCGCGGCCCCGATCGAGCCCTTCTGGGAACCGCTCATCTTGGGTTGGGCAGGCGGGAGCATCGCGGCCCGCGTGCCCATCATCTCGGCCTCGGCCCTCAGAATCGGGTCGGTCACCACCGCCATGCCGGCGCCGTACGGGTTGCGGACTCGGCCCGATCGTTGCTGGACCACGTGCGCCAGTTGCTGGCCCAGCAGACGCTGGCCCTGCGGGGTCGTCGGATTGTACTGGCCGTGGGCGAAGTAGACGTCGGATCCCTGAGTAAACGCCAGGGCGCCGATCGAGCCGGCCTGGGGTCCGACGTGAATTCGGACATCGGAGAAGCTGGCCTTGAAGAGCGATTCCATCTTGCGCTGGATCACCTCGGGCATTCGCTGACCGGGCATCACGGGCCGGAAGCCGCCGAACTCGGGCGGGAGGGGCGTCGCTGTCGCCGACATCGGGGCGGACGGCTGAATGGGCCCGGACCCAGGTCGGCTGGCGACCATCGGCATTCGCGGCCGTCCGCCGGCAAATGCGCCCTGGATGACCCCGCCACGCCGACCCGCCCGCATCGGTTGAATTGGCTTGGCCGGCAGAATCGCCTTGGCCGGGAGGATGGCCTTCGGTGCGAGGATGGGACGCGGTGGAGACTGTGTCGGCATCGCCTCAGACTCCCGTATTGATTCTGCGATTCACCCGGTCGGTGGAGCCGATCGTGGACGCGCGTCCGATTTCGGACTACACCCTATGTATTCTTAGGCTTCAGTGGGAGAATTCGTCAAGAAAAAAGTCGGAAGCATTCGCAACTTGGCAATTATCGGTGCATTCCGTAAGCCGACAACTCGGTATGCGAGTCAGGATCAGAACAGGAATCGCAGCTCGAACCGGAACCAGGGCTGAGCCCAGTGGATGTCGGAGGTCGACCAGGTGATCGCGCCGCCGAAGTCGAGCCGGTTACAAATGACCTGGCGCAATCCGGGACCGATGTTGAAATACGACACACCGCCGCCTTTCTCGACAACATGCGGCTTGCCGTTGGCCCGGAGCGAGCCGGTGTAGCCGCCGTTCTCGAACGACCAGCCATCCATTTCGAGAGTGGCGATCAGCGGGCTGTCCGGCCGGGCGTACCACAACACCTCATTGAGGCTCGTCAACCAGTAGAACACGCCGCCCGACAGCGACGAGTTCCCGCCGATCGGGATCCAGTTACCATACTGGCCCTGAAGGTAGGCATCCGGTCCGAGTTTCAAGGAGGCCAGGATCGAGGGGTCGAGCGAGAAGTGACCCGTACCCAGGCCGAGGGTTCCGTTCCCAGTCGGAGTGTACGTGCGGAACTGGAAGCTCAACTGGAGCAGCTCGCAATCGAAGAAGAGCGACTTGACCCCGAAATTGAGGTCGGTGAAACCCGCCTGGGTCGGCATCCAACTGGGGTTCAACTGGCGGTAGGGGTACTCGATGAAGAAGCTTCCGCGTGGTCCCGCCGCTTCCTGATAGACGTAGAACTGCTGGAGGCGCGCACGGAACCTGTTCAACCGGCCTCAGATTGCTCGTGATCGGCTTGCCCTTCCGCATCGGTTGCACCTGCATGAGCCAGAACTGGTTGCGGTCGGGCCGCACCATGTTCTCCAGATTGTCGTACCGGAGGCGGCGTGATCGTGCGAGGCCGGGCGTAGTCGGCGAAGAACGAGGCATTCGCGGCGGGCTCCCAGTGTGGTTCGTAGCACGGGTCGGGGCAACAAAGGCATTGATAGAGGTTATCGAGGAATGCCCCGACAAACGTGTGGCTCTCCTCGGGTTGATCGTTGCACGGCGCACGACCGGGGATGCAGGTTCCATTGGCACATCCCATCGACTCGTGAAGACTCAATCCGTCGGCCGGACTGTGGAACCCGCCGCAGGCGGCGCAGGCGGTTTGCTCGACATGGATGTCCTGCTCCGCCTTGACCGCGCCCGGAGGGTTCGCCGGGACCTGGGGCGGTGTTGCCGTCGCGGCTTGATCCAAGGTCACTTTCCCTCGAGGAGCCGGCATGCTCGGAGCGGGAATGGGCGATGCAGGCGACGAAGTCGGGGCCGCGGCCGGCGCGGGGGGCAGGGTCGGCAGGAGAGGCTCTACCGCCAAGGGCGGGAGCATCCCAGGTGCTTCCGGCTCAACCTTCGAGAAGAGCCCAGCGATGTCCAGCGCCACGGCCGGGAGGCTACGGGCCGCGGCCGTCGGCAGCGTGGAGAGGAGCGGGGGCAAGACCGAAGATTCCTGGGCTTCGCTCCTCGGGGAATTCCGAGTCGGACCGGCCTGGACGGGCATTCGGTTCGGGTGCGTCGGTACGGGACGGGGGTCTGGGTCCCAGAGTGTACGTACGAACTCCGGATCCAGCGCGGCGGGAGGCTCGAGTGCGTCCGATTTCCGGCTCGGTGCCGTACGGGTCTGGACCCCTTCGATGATCGGGTCCGGCTTCGGCTCGACCGCCCCCGACGTTGCGGGCACGGATGTTGTGGCGACCCGGACGCGTACGGGCGGCACCGGCAGCCCGATATCTCTCAGGGGCGCCACGGCCCGGCGCGCCGCTCTCGCGGGAGGACGATGTGCTGGGGTTGGCGTGGGGTCGCTGACCCTTGGTTGGGTGTCGGCCGCTGCGACCGGCGAGGAGGATTCCACCGGCGAGCCGTCGGGTTGCTGGCCTTCCCAGGGGGGCGCGATCGCGCCGGCCGCGATCGTCACGAGTGCCATCAGGGCCCAGGCGCGCTTCGGCATCCGGCCGATCATTGGACCACTGATGTTCACGCGACGTTCTCCATGGGACACGCGGATGAGTGCCTCGCTCTCAGCCGTTGGAAGTTGCGTTCGGCTCAGCGGTCTCGCGAAGGGAACAACAGGCCCAGCAGGCCGCGACGCGCGACTGAAGTTCGTTCCACATTCGGGCTCGGCTCGAAATCATCGCCCGATGGTGTCGAGCCGCTCTCAACGCCGGCATTCGGGATCGAGTTCTCGTGAGCCGGCGCCGCGGCGATCGGCTCGACGACTTCGTTAGCCATCGGCGGCGGGATTCGCCGGTTCTCTCCATTAACAGGGATCTGCCGTTGATTTGTGGTGTTGACATCCTGTCGGGCCTTGGACAGGGCGTTGAGCAAGCTCCGCCTGCCGGTCGGTAAGACGGAGGTCGGGCTGGGCGTGCGCGAGACTGCGAACATCGTGCGGCGGGCATCGTCCACCGTCTCGGAAAACGTCTTGCGCGGCAGTGGCTTTCGTTTCGATGGGAGTGAACGCCCCGGTCCGGAATAGGATGCGGCCATGTGGCCGCTCGCGCCGGTCTGATCTGCCGAGGGTCCGGGCGGGACGGGTAACTCGCTGGGGCCGAGGGGCGTGGGTCCTTCGGGGGGTACTTCCGGGGGTAGGTTCTCGGGTACACGTAAGAGGCAGTTCTGCAACGCGCAGAATGCCGAAGCCCGGACCCGGGACGACGTTTCCGGAGGAGCATTGCCCTTCGCCTCTCCCGAAACGCAGATCCGGAGTGCCTCGATCACTTCCTGATTGCAGCAGCATCCGCTATTGAGCGCCCGGGCCGCCGCGAATCGGACGCACTCATTGGGATCCTCGCGCAGCGAGTAGATCAGAGCTTTCTTGGCTTCCGGCCACCGCGTGCAATCGACGGTGCCCAGATACTCGACAGCGGCAACGCGCAGCCTTCGCGTCCGCCTCGCTGGCCTTTATCTGCCCTGCGGCCGCGGCCGCGCCCCCTGGTTGCTGCTGCAAGCCGGCGATTTGTGCCGCGTTGGGCGCAGGAGGGCAAATTGACGGCAGGAAGCCGCCGGTCAATCCGGCGACCGGACCGCTCCCCATGCTATTGAGCATCTGTCCGAACGGGCTCGCGCAGAGCTTAGCCCGGCATGCCTGCAAGCCGGCCCCGGACAACCCGAGGCAACTCCACAGGGTCTTGGGAGCCGCCGCCGCGGCTGCGGGCGCCGCAGCTCCGCCGAGCCCTCCCAGAGCCCCCGCTCCTGCCGCGGCCCCGGGCGCAAACGCTCCGGCTCCTCCTGGTAGGCCAGGGATCTGGGCGTACGACCCCGTCAACCCGAAGCAGAAAACGATGAGTCCGGCAACCCATGCCTTCGGGGCCTGCATTGATACGGAACTCCTCTATAATGACCGCCTCGCCTACCGTACCGACCGCGTTCCAACCTCTCGTTGAGGGGCAATCGTCCGCTAGATCCATGATTCAGAGGGTTTATCGGCAACATCCAGGACGACGCTTGAGAAGTTTTGCCGATTGGGTGGAATTCACCGGTTGTTCCGGATCCTCCGGATAGAACTCGCGAATCCCCTCCTCTGTCGGCAAGCCAGTTCAAGTTGTCCGATACGCTGGTGGATACGCGGCATCCGAGAGAGCGAATTGGCTCATAAGGCGAATCGGGTGGTGGCACGATCTTCCCGTCCGTAACTGGGGCCGATTCTCACGGGCACGATGTGCGTGCAACAGGCGGATCCCCGACCGCGCAGTCCACAGCTATTATTTTTTTGAAAAATTCTCGATCTCCTACTCCTGTTGAGAGATAGGGAGCGAAAAACCGTAACGTTGCTCATAGGTGCATTAAAGGTTTTCGAAAGCTGCGGCATCCTAATAGTAGAGGGCCGCAGAAACGCATCCCCGCGTCGTCCGAGGCACCATCAACCCATGTCAGGGAATACCGAAATCCGGCGCCGTCGGCCGGCGGCAGGTCGCACGACGCGAGCGTACCGACTCGCCCGGCGGTCGTCCCGATCTCCCTTCAGGTCAACGAGATCGGGGATGGAGACCTTCCCAAATTATCATAATCTGTGCCACTTTGCCGCACAATCTTCGCCGCACGCCGGCCCCTCATCCACCGGGTAGGTTTGCCACACGTCCCACGGCTCGCCCTGGTATTCTGGGCAATTTGTCAGGGTCTCGCTCGAACGCCCTGGATAGTCGAGTATACTCACTACAATCATCCTGGACGCATCACCCGGGAGAGAGGGTCAAACGCTCCTTCAGAACCAGAACTGCACGCAATGCCACTATTCTGGCTCTTCGAGACGTTCTGGGCTGCACGAACCAAGGAAACGGCCCAGGTCGACCGGCTTGAAGTCGAACCGGACGACGCGGAGTGACCCGGTTGATAGCGGTGTTGCGGATTTTGTTGGTATCAGCTATGCAAACCACCATTGTTGCGTGTTACAATCCGGACCAGAGTCGAATGAAGAGCAAGAATCGCTCCTGAACACAAAGACGGTCCAGTGGGCGAGGTCCCGGCGACATTGAGGGATCAGGACGATGAGGGTTTTCAGCCGGTCGTTGGCAGGTGCGCAAGAGGCATCGGAGACGGGCAGTCGCGATTGATTTTGAGCGATTCGAAGATCGGTTCCTGCTGGCTCACACCTACACGGTGAGCAGCCTTGGAACGGATGTGGCCACGCCGGGTACCCTGGCCTATGCGATCTCGAACGCGAACGGCGACCCGGGTTCGACGATCGACTTTACGGTAACCGGCACGATCGCGCTGTCGGTCGCGTCGGACCTGCTCCCTGAAATCACGGCACCGACGACGATCGAGGGGACCTCGGCGCTGGGTCAGTCGCCGGTTGTCGAGATCAACGGCGGCGGTTTGAGTGGCGACGGGCTGATGCTGGGCACCGGCTCCGAGGGTAGCACGATCGAGGGGTTGTCCATCGTCAATTTCGCCGGTGCGGGGATCCTCCTGGAATCGGGGACCGGCTCGGACTTGATCGAGGACGACGCCCTGGGAACCGGCCTGAACGGCACCACGTCGGTTTCCGGAAACACCCAGGGAGTGGCGATCGTCGGCTCCGCGAGCAACACGATCGGCGGGACCGTGGTGGGAGCCGGGAACGAAATCTCCAACAACGCGACTGGGGTCTCGATCTCCGGTACCTCTGCCGCGGACAACGTGGTGGCCGGTAACTTGATCGGCACCAATTCCAGCAACGCCGCCAGCCTGGGAAACGGCACGGGAATCATCCTCGCGGGCGGCGCGATTGGTAATCTGATTGGTGGAACGACGGCGGCGGCTGCGAACATCATCGCCTCGAGTACCGGCGCCGGGGTGTCGATCACGGGGTCGACGACCACGGGCAACCTGATTGCCGGCAACTTCATCGGGACCGACTCGACCGGGACCGTCAAGTTGGGCAACGCCACGGGCGTGATCATCAACATCGGCACGGCTACGACCGGCAACACGATCGGCGGTACGGTCAGCGGTGCGGGCAACGTCATCGCCGCCAATACCCACGATGCCGTGGACGTCAGCACCGGCAGCGGCAATGCCATCCGCGAGAACCTGATCTATGGCAACGGCGGGGGCATCTTTCTGGCCCCGAGCGCGAACAACAAGCAGTTCCCTCCCAGTCAGTTGGCCGTCGCCTCGGTGCCCAACCTGACCACGATCGACTTCACGCTCAAGGGCACGGTGGGTCAGTCGTACACGGTCGACTTCTTCGCCACCAACGGCACGGAGAGCCCCGCGGGCGTGTTCCTCGGGACCATCACGACGGATCCGTTGACCGCGACGACCCAGGGTTTCACGGTCGTATTCCCTTTTTCCACGCCGCTCCTGTCCACCCAGTCGGTGACGGCGACGGCGACTGGCCCGGACGGCAGCACCTCGTCCTTTGCCACGACGGCGGTCAAGCCGGTCTCTCCGTTCGTAGTGACCAATACCAACGACGACCAGCCAGGTTCGGAGATCGGCTCGCTCCGCCAGGCGATCCTCAATGCCAATAGCGACGAGGCCGCCACGGGGACCGACGACATCACTTTCGCGATTCCCAGCGCGGATTCGCCGTACAAGATCAACCTGACCTCGGCACTGCCGGTCATTACGGTCCCTGTGACCATCGACGGGACGAGCCAGTCGGGATACAGCCCGAAGAATCTGCCCATCGTCGAGCTCAACGGCGGCGGGTTGAGCGTCGATGGGTTCGTGCTGGGCACCGGCTCGGATGGCAGCACGATCGGCGCGTTCGACATCGCCGGGTTTCACGGCGCGGGGATTCACATCGAGTCTACCAACGACTCCGTCACGGGGAGCTTCGTAGGGACGGACCTGTCGGGAAAAGCTGCGGGACCAGGGAACCTGGAGGGGATCCTGATCGACGGAGCGACCAACAGCATGATCGGAGGGACTTCCTCGGCCGCCGCCAACACGATCGGGTTCAACACGGTCGCCGGAGTTCAGATCATCGGCGAGGGTTCGGATGTCACGAACGACGTGATCGAATCCAACGACATTGGTACCGACCCCGCGGGAGATAACCTCGCCAATGGCGACGGGATCGAGGTCATCAATGCGTCGGGCAATACCATCGGCGGCTCGGCGACGGGAGTGGGGAATCTGATCGGCCAGAACCTCGCGGCCGGAGTGACGGTCCTCTCCGGTAACGGGAATGTGGTCCGCGACAACCTATATAGCGGACTCAATGGCAGCCTGACGTCGCCATCCGTGGCCGCCAACGACATCATCCTGGGTTCCGGCGCCAATAACGGCGTGGCGCCTCCGCAGTTCGCCGCCGCCTCGCTCTCATCGAACGACTCGACACTGACTCTGGCTTTCAGCTCCACGTTCAGCAGCGCGACGACGCTCGACGTGTACGTTCTCGGTTCGAACCAGAGAACCTTCCTCGCCAGCGAGAACGTCACGGCCGGCAACCAGCCTGCCCCATTGACTGTTACAAACCTCTTCCCCAGCGATCAGGTCATCGCGACGGTCACGGTCATCGGCAGCGGGACCTCGACGTTCTCGGCGCCGGTGAGCGTCTCCTCGGCGACCACCGTGACCAACACGAATTCCAGCGGTCCCGGCTCGCTGGCCCAGGCCGTCAGCACCGATACGTCCGGCGCGCCGATCGAGTTCAACATTCCGGGCTCGTCGAGCACGTTCGTGATCAACCTGAGTTCCTCCCTGACGATCGCGGCTCCCCTGACGATCGATGGCACGAGCGAATCGGCGTTCCTGGGTCGGGCGGCGACCATCGCGCTGAACGGCGGCAACAAGTCCTTCGGCGCCCTGGTCCTTGGTCCCAACTCGACGGGGAGCACGATCGAGGGCCTCGAGATCGAAGATTTCGGCGGCGCCGCCATCCTCGTGCAATCGGCGAACAATACGATCGGTGGAACGAGTCCCGGCCAGGGGAACATCATCGTCTCCAACAGCGGGGTGGGGTTGTCGATCGCGGGCGTCGCGGCGACGGGAAACCTCGTGAAAGGGAACTTCCTCGGCACCAACTCGGCCGGCGCCACCGGACTGGGCGACGGGGTGGGGATCCTCATCAGTGGCGGCGCCTCGAACAACGTGATCGGCGGGACGACGGCCGCGGCCGCGAATGTCATCGCTTCCAGTAGCTCAGCGGGAGTATCGATCTCGGGATCCGCGACCAAGAGCAATCTGCTGGAAGGGAACTTCATCGGCACGAACGGCTCCGGCACCAAGCTGGGGAATGGACTCGGTGTCGTGATCGACGGCGCGTCGGGGAACTCCGTCGGCGGGACTGCGACGGGCGCGGGCAACACGATCGCCTTCAACCATTTCGACGCCAACCACGGCGCCGTGACCGTCAACTCGGCCCAGGGCGATCCGATTCGGGGAAACCTGATTTATGGCAACACGGGCACCTCGATCGCCCTGAGCGGCATCGACCTCACGAACGATGGCAACGACACGCTGGCCGCTCCCGTAATCGAACAGGTGGCGGCTGCCGGATCGGGCTCAACCAGCGTGACGTTCAATGTGTCGAGCATGGCGGCCGGAACCTACTCCCTCGACATCTTCGCCAGCGCGCCCGGCGATCCGATCGGGGCCAACTCAATCCAGGCCCACATCCTGGAACAGACGTTCGCGGTCACGATCCCCGCCACCCAACCCCCGCCGACGCTGACCGAGACAATCCCGGCGGCGCTGAGCGGCAGCCAGCAGATTACCGCGACCTGGACCTACACCGGCGCCAACGCCTCGGGTTTAACGACCGGTGACACGTCGGAGTTCGCGGTGCCCGTCGCGCCGCCCCAGCCCTTCGTGGTCACCAACACGAATGCGAGCGGCCCGGGCTCGTTGCCCTATGTCATCTCCAGCATCGATAACGACACGAACCCCAATCCCGACGTCATCGCATTCCAACTCACCACCACCGATCCCCACTATAATGTGGGCAAGAACACCTGGACGATTACCCTTTCGTCCACGGGGACCCTTCCGGCAATAACCCATCCGGTGGTCCTGGACGGGACCTCCCAGAAGGGCTATATCGGTGCGCCGAGTGATCGAGATCGACGGCGCCGGGCAAGCGGGGCTGATCTTGCAGCTCGACGCGCAGCACGACTCATCGGGTAGCACGATCCGGGGCATGGATCTGGTCAATTTCGCGGGCCCGGCCATCACCATCCAATCGAACGACAACGTCATCCTGTCCAATGACATCGGCGTGCTGTCCGACGGGAGCACGCCCGGCCCGAACGGTCTGGGCGTGCAGATCGAGGGCAACGGCAATACGATTGGCGGGACGGCCACCGGGGCGGAGAACGTGATCGCCGACAATTCCGGCGATGGGGTGGACATCAAATCCGGCAACAGCAATGCGATCCGCCAGAACGCGATCTTCGGTGTGGTTTCACCGTCTCTTGCCATCGACCTGGAGGGGTCGGCAAACGGCAGCCAGGGGGCGCCGATCATCCAGAGCGCGTCGTCTCTGGGCAACGTGACATCAATCCAGTTTCAGCTCGGGACGAATGGATTCACGGTAAACACCCCATACACGATCGAATTCTTCGCATCCTCTGCCTCCGGACAGGCCCAATCCTTTCTGGGGTCTGTCACCGAGACTCCGAACTCCCTCCCCATCTCGTACACGGCGCAGTTACCGACCTCAGTCGCCGTGGCGCAAATCCTCACGGCCACGGCCACGGCGGCCGGCACGTCCGAACTCTCCAACTCGCTGGCGGTGAGCAATCCGTTCGTGGTCACAACGACCCTGGACAACCCTTTGGTCCCGGTTGTCGGATCTCTTCGCCAGGTCATCTTGAGTGTCGACGCCAACCCGCCGGTCGGGGGCACGACCGACCCGATCACGTTCGACATTCCTACGTCCGACCCGGGATACAAGGCGGGCATCTGGACCATCAGCCTGACCGCCGCGCTACCGCCGATCACGGTACCCGTCAGTCTCGACGCCACGTCACAGGGTACGTTGACGACTGGACCACTCATCCGGATCGATGGAAGAATCAACGGGACTGCCTCCTCGGGGGACGGACTGGTCCTCGCATCGAATGGCGCGTCCAGCTCCAGCGGGAGTACGATCAAGGGACTGGACCTGTTCGGCTTCGGCGGCGCGGGCATCCACATCGAGACGGCCGACAACCTCATCATCAACGACGTCATCGGGACCAGTCCCGACGGATCGACGGCCGGGCCGGGCAACTCGGTCGGCGTCCTGATCGACAACGTCGGGGGCAACACGATCGGAGGAACCACGGCCGGAGCCGACATCATCGGCGCGAATACATCGGCCGGTGTGTCGATCTCCGGCGCCGCGGCCATCGGCAACCTGGTGGCGAACAACTTCATCGGCACCAATACCGCCGGAGCCATCGTCGGCAATGGGGTCGGTGTGGCGATCGTCGGTGGTGCGAGCGCTAATACGATCGGTACCAATGTCATCGCCGCCAACGCGACGGGCGTGTCGATCTCCGATCCGTCCACCCGGGGGAACGTGGTGGCAGGGAATTTCATCGGGACCAATTCCGGCAGTGCCACCAATCTGGGCAATGCTACGGGCATCCTGATTGCGGGCGGATCGACCGCCAATACAGTCGGCGGGACCACCTCCACTGCCAACGTGATCGTGTCGAGCACCGGCGCCGGCGTGTCGATCTCCGGGGCGACGACCTCGGGCAACCTGGTCGCCGGCAACTTCATCGGGACCGACTCGAACGATCACAATCTGGCGAATGCCCAGGGAATCGCGATTGACGGAGCGGCGAGCAATACCATCGGGGGGATCACGTCAGCCGCCGCCAATCTCATCGATTTCAACAGCACGGCGGGGATGTCGATCTCCGGCTCTTCGGCCACGGGCAACCTGGTCGCCGGCAATTTCATCGGGACCGACGCGACCGGGACCGCCAAGTTGGGCAACGCCACGGGCGTGATCATCAACATCGGCACGGCTACGACCGGCAACACGATCGGCGGTACGGTCAGCGGTGCGGGCAACGTCATCGCCGCCAATACCCACGATGCCGTGGACGTCAGCACCGGCAGCGGCAATGCGATCCGCGAGAACCTGATCTATGGCAACGGCGGGGGCATCTTTCTGGCCCCGAGCGCGAACAACAAGCAGTTCCCTCCCAGTCAGTTGGCCGTCGCCTCGGTTCCCAACCTGACCACGATCGACTTCACGCTCAAGGGCACGGTGGGTCAGTCGTACACGGTCGACTTCTTCGCCACCAACGGCACGGAGAGCCCCGCGGGCGTGTTCCTCGGGACCATCACGACGGATCCGTTGACCGCGGGGACCCAGGGTTTCACGGTCGTATTCCCTTTATCCACGCCGCTCCTGTCCACCCAGTCGGTGACGGCGACGGCGACTGGCCCGGACGGCAGCACCTCGTCCTTTGCCACGACGGCGGTCGAGCCGGTCTCTTCGTTCCTGGTAACCAATACAACCGACAACCAGCCAGGTTCGGAGGTCGGCTCGCTCCGGCAGGCGATCCTGGATGCCGACAGCGACAAGGCTGCCTCCGGCACCGACAACATCCTCTTCGCCCTCACCGGTGGAAGTGCCCCCTACACGATCACCCCGACCTCGGCGCTGCCGGCGATCACCGTCCCCGTGACCGTCGACGGCACGCACCAGCTCGGGTACGCCGGGACGCCTGTGATCGCAGTCGATGGCGGCGGCCAGGCTTTCGATGGACTGGTTCTCGGTGTTGGTTCCGACGGCAGCACGATCAAAGGATTGAGCGTCTTTGGGTTCGGCAACTCCGGCAGCGGCGCCTCCGGATTCGCCGGCATTCACATCGTCGGATCAAGTCGAGACCTCATCGCGGGCAACCAGATCGGCGTGAGTCCAAACAGCCAGGCCCCACGAAACGGGATTGGCGTGCTGGTGGACAGCTCATCCAACAATACGATCGGCGGGTCCACCGCCGGAGCACAGAACACGATCGAGTCGAACATCAGGGCCGGAATAACGGTCCTCTCCGGCGATGGTAACGTGATCTCGGAGAACCTCTACGCGGGGACTAACGGCACGACGAATCCCGTGGAGGCCGCCGACATCGGCCTGGCGGCCAACGCCAACGGCAACGAGTCGGCCCCGGTACTCAGCTCCGCATCGCTGCTGCCCGTGGCGCAGCAGATGCCCCCCGGGAACTCGCCACTGCTGCGGTTGCTGGTCGCGGGCTTGCCCGCCAACGTCGCGACCACGGTCGAGTTTTATGAGATCGTCGCCAGCCCCGCCGAACGGCTCTTCCTGGGCTCCGAGATCATCACGCCCGGTTCCTCCGCGCCCGTCCCGGTCACGCTCGCCGTAAGCGGGCTGTCTGTGGGGGACGCCCTCATCGCCACCGCGACCCTCGCGAGCAACGGAACATCGGCCTTCTCGGCCGAGGTCCAGGTGGCCAACGGGTTCTCGGTCACCAACACGAACGACAGCGGCTTCGGCTCACTCGAGCAGGCGATCGAGGACGTCGACGCCGACCGGACCGATACGAAAGCCAACCCGGACGCGATCCAGTTCCTGATCCCCACGACCGACCCCGGCTATGATCCCACCACGGGCATCTGGACGATCGCTCTGAATCCTCTGGGTTCGCCGCTGAACCCGATCGACCGGCCGGTGATCATCGACGCGACCACCCAACCCGGTTACTACGACCTGGCATCCCTCACGCTGACGGCCCCCGCCGAGCCGATGGTTGAGATCAACGGCAACGCCATGGTCGGCGACGGCCTGGTGCTCGCCGCGGGCTCCGACGGGAGCAGTATCATCGGCCTGAGCATCTACGGGTTCCGCACGGTCACCGGGAACGACGGCGCGGGCATCGACATCCAGGGCAGCGACGATACCCTGGCAGCCGACTGGATCGGGCTGGGCTCCATCTCCCACGCCGGCAATTCCGTGGGCGTGCTGGTCAATGGAGGCTCGAATAACGCGATCGGTGCGGCCGATATCGTGGTCCAACCCCCGCTCGGTAGCAACCTCAAGGCGATCACCCTGGATGCGGAAAGCGTCATCTCCGGCAATCAAGTCGCGGGGATCCTGATCGAGAATGGCGCCCGGAACAACCAGGTCCAGAACTCGTTCATCGGCAGCGATGTCAATGGTCAGACGACGATTGCCAACGGGATCGGCGTCGAGATCGTGGGTTCCTCGGGAAACTACAGTGGGGGGTACGTCATCCCCTCTCTTCGGCCAGCAAGGGATCACTGCGACCCGACTCGTCTTGATCTCCGCGAACACGGGCGATGGCGTGCTGATCTCAGGCTCGTCATCCGTCGGCAACGTGGTCGTGAACTCGCTGATCGGGACCGACCTGACGGGGTCGAACTCCAAGTTCGATCTTAGTAACGGCGGAGACGGCATCGACATCGTAGACGCCATCGGGACGCAGGTCGGCTTCGGCGGCACGCCCCAGTCGCCCATCCTGGGGGGCGACCTGATCTCGGGCAACAAGGTTGACGGCGTCTCGATTTCCGGTTCTGCGAGCGGGACCATCGTACTCGACAGCCGGATCGGCACCGACAGCTCGGCCGGATCCACCAGTCGTAGCCTCGCGAACGGGAAATTCGGCGTGTTCATCGACTCCACGAGTTCCATCGGGTCGACGATCGGCGGAACCCTGGCTGGCACACTGCTGGGCTCCGGAAATGTGATCTCGGGGAATTCGCAAGGAGGGATCTCGATCGCGGGGGACGGCCACGATGCGATTACTGGCAACTTCATCGGCACCAATCTCCTGGGAACCGGGGCGCTTCCGAATGGCATCGCCGTCCCGCCCGGGCCCGGCATCCTGCTGAGCGGCTCGTCGGACAACACCATCGGCGGGACCTTCGCCGGCGCGGGCAACGTAATCTCCGGCAATGCGGGCGACGGGATCCTACTCGAGAGCGAGACCGGCGACTCCGTCTTCGGAAACCGGATCGGGACCGACGTCACCGGATCGCTGGCTCTGGGCAATGCCGGCAACGGCATCACGTTCGACCGTATCCAACTCGATCTCGATCGGCTCGTCGGCCGTGGGCGGCGGCAACCAGATCGCCGGCAACCAGAAGGACGGCCTGGATATCCTCGGTGGCAGCACGAATAACATCGTCGTCGCCAATACGATCGGCGCGTCGACCAAGGGCGGCGTCGGCAACGTGGGCAACGGGATCACCGTCAATGCGTCGCCCAACAACACGATCGGAGGGATTACGATCCTCGGCGTAGAGGGCACGATCAGTAGCCTGGGGGCCAGCCGGAACCTGATCGACGGCAACAAGGGCGATGGCATCAGTATCGTCGGGACCACGATCGGGGCGGTAACCGTCCAGGGGAACCTGGTCTCCGGCAACGCGCAGAGTGGCATTCACATGCTGGGCGACCTGACCGATGGAATCCTCCAGGTCCAGATTCTCGACAACTTCGTCGGGACGACCCTCGACGGGAGCAGCACCTTCGACTCGAATACCGGCGTCCCTCAAGGGAATGGCCTGGACGGCATCCGGCTGGAACAGGACTCCACGGTATCCCTCGGCAGCACGGTCGCAGGGATGGCCGCCGTGATCTCGGGAAACGTGTCCTCCGACAACGGGCTGAGCGGGATCAACGTCCAGACGACCGCCTCGGGAATCTCCTACGCCGACGTCCTCATCACGAACAACCGGCTGGGCACGGATCGCCTCGGGACGAACACGAGCATCCAATTCAACGGGCTGAGCGTCCCGTTCGGCAACGCGCTCGACGGCATCCTGATCAACGAGGTCCTCGGCGTCACCATCGGCGGAACGTCATCCGGCACGGCGAACGTCGTCTCCGGCAACCTCAGCCAGGGGATTGCGATCCGAGGCGACCAGCTCCTCGATCCGGTTAAGGGGTCCATGAACGTTGTCGAATTCAACCGGATCGGCACCGATGACTCCGGGACGCTGGTCTCCAACAGCGTGACCGGCGCGGAACTTGGCAACCTTGGCGACGGGATCTTCCTCCTGGACCCGGCGACCTGCCTCATCCAGGACAACACCATTTCCAACAATCGTAGCAACGGGATCCATGCTCGAGTGGGACGACAACGGCCCTGCGACCAACCTGACGATCATCGGGAATCAGATCGGCACCGACCTTACGGGCACGGCGAATGGGCTCGACCCGAGCAGCTACGGCAACGGCTCGGATGGAATCTTCCTCGATGGGATCGTCTCGGGCGTGACGATCGGCGGCACGACCGCCGGCCAGGGCAATCTGATCTCCGGCAATCACGCCGATGGCATCGACCTGCTGAGTTCCAGCGGAGTCTTAATTGAGGGCAACCAGATCGGGACCGACGCGACCGGGACGAACGACCCGAGGCAGGCCAATCAGGATTTCGGGAACGCCTCCAACGGCATCTTCATCAATCAGTCGAACAACATTACCGTGGGCGGCGCCGTCAGGACCCTCGGCAACTTGATCTCGGGCAACCACTCCAGCGGTGTCTTCATCTCGGGGACGAGCACGAACACGGCCCTGGGCAACGTCGTCCAGAACAACCTGATCGGAGTTGACCGTTCCGCCAGCGAGCGAATTGCCAACGCGGTCGCCGGGATCGTCCTCAGCAATGCCGGCAGCACGGACCCCCTGGACGGGAATGTGATCTCGGGCAACGTGATCTCGGGCAACCTGCTCGAGGGGATCCTCCTGGTGAACAACGTCCAGCACAACCAGATCGTCGGAAACCAGATCGGCACCAACGGCGACGGCACCGCCGCGGTGCCCAACTCGGCCGATGGCGTGCTCCTGCTCGGTGTCACCGGCAACTCCGTGGTTGGGTCGACGATCGGCGGGACGATCGCCGGCACGATCACAGGAAACACCATCGGGCAGAATACCATCTCAGGAAACAACGAGAACGGTGTCCAGATCTTCGGCACGGGATCATTCGGGAACACGGTATCAAACAACCTGATCGGACTGGGTTCGAACGGGACTCCCGATTCCCAACCTGGCAAATGGGGTGTACCTGAATAATGCCGGGTTCGGCAACTTCATCGGCGGCAGCGCGGCCACGCCGGGTACCGGGCAGGGCAATGTGATCGCAGCCAATGGTCAGGCCGGAATCGGCATCTCCAGTACGGTGAATACCCCCACCGGGGCGATCGTCGAGGGGAACCTGATCGGGATCGATTCGTCCGGGAATCTCGGGCTCGCCAACCGATCCTACGGCATCTTGGTCTACGGCTCGTCCTCCAATACGATTGGCGGCGTCACGGTCTTGCCGGGGACGGGTGTCGGCAATGTGATCTCCGGCAACGACGAGGCCGGAATCGAGATCTACAGCCCGTCTTCATCCGCGATGGCGATATCGAACGTCGTCGCCGGCAACCTGATCGGGACGAGTATCGAGGGCGAGGCGATCCCTGGCGCCGTGAGTGGGGGCAACGGCAGCGACGGCGTTCAGATTATCGATGGGGAGTACAACATGATCGGCGGGCCGACCTTCTCCGTCGGCGGCGTGATCTACACCGAGCGCAACGTCATCTCGGGAAATGGCAACAACGGAGTCTTCATCGACCAGTTGCCCGGCTCGAACGTGCCCTCCGCCTACAACCAGGTCATCGGTAACGACATCGGCACGGATATCACCGGCAAGAATGCGGTCGCCAACCTGGGCAACGGCGTGGAGATCAATGATGGTGTGGGCAATATCATCGGGGGAATCGGCGGAGGACCGACGCTCCCCGGGACCAATGTCCCGTTGGCGTTTTCCGGGAGCGTCGGGGCGTTGGGGAACGTGATCTCCGGCAACGGCGTATGGGGCGTCGAGATCGTCCTGAGCGGTGCCTCGGCCGGCCAGCCGCAGGCCGCGATTCTGGGCAATGATATCGGCCTGGACGTCAGCGAGTTTTTCGCCATTGGTAACGTCCAGGGCGGCATCCTCGTCAACAATCTGAGCAGTCAACTCATCGGTCAGCAGATCGGTGGCTCCTCGGCAGGCGCGGGCAACCTCATCTCGGGAAACCCGACCGTCGGCGTGGAGTTCATCGGTCCGCAGGTTGGCGTTTCCGGTATAAACAACATTGTACAGGGTAATCTGATTGGGTTGAATGCATTCGGTGGAGTCGTCGATCTGAGCGACGACACATCAGGC
Organism: uncultured Planctomycetota bacterium; assembly: GCA_963845755.1. Lineage (GTDB taxonomy): Bacteria > Planctomycetota > Planctomycetia > Isosphaerales > Isosphaeraceae > CAWJTV01. The sequence goes on along the minus strand of CAWJTV010000020.1, from coordinate 650,690 downwards.
AATGCGACCGGGATCCTGATCGAGAACTCGCCGAACAACCTGATCGGCGGTACGACGCCGTCCGCCCAGAACGTCATCTCCGGAAACAGCCAGTCGGGCGTCCAGATCTTCCAGTCGCTCGCGACGGGGAACCAGGTCTCTGGCAACTTGATCGGCACGAATCCCGCGGGCAATGGGCTACCCGGTGACTTTACGGAGCAATCGGCGCCCCAGGGCACCGGAGTGTTGATCAACGGCGCATCCGCCGACACGATCGGCGGGACCACACCCGGTGCCGGCAATGTGCTGTCTGGCAACGCCGTCGGCGTCGAGATCACGGGCCTGAAGCAGAAGAACGGCCAGTTCGCCGGCAGCGGGAACGTCGTCGCGGGCAACCGGATCGGTACCGATGCCACGGGCACTCAACCCGTCTCCAACCTGGACCTGGGCGTGTACGTCAATATCTCTCAGGGAAACGTCATCGGGCCGGGAAACGTCATTGCAGCCAATGGCATCGCCGGGGTCGAGATCGTCGGCCAGGGTTCCAATGGCAATCTCGTCTCGGGCAACATCATCGGCGAGGCCATCGACGGAGCGATCTTCTCGAATCGGGCCAGCTCGCGCCTCAGTTCCAATGGCCCCGAGCCCGGAATCCCCGTGTATTCCCTCGCCCAGCTCCACGGTGTGGTCATCCTGGGCGCCGCTGGGAATACCATCGGCCGGAGCAAGAAGATTCCCGGCAGTGCCCCCAACGCCATCAGCGGGAATCTCGAGGTGGGCGTCTATATCTCCAGCCGCGATTACGACGGCGTCATCTACCCGGTCCCGACCGCAAACGCGGTCTCGGGCAATATCATCCGGTCCAACGGACTCTACGGAGTCTTGCTCTACAACGCGCCGAACAATTCGGTCCCGCCGTTCAACAGCCGGAGCCGGGCCCTGATGAAGAACCAGTACGGTGCCGACCCGACCAACTTCCGGAATTACCAGGGGAACTTCGATGGAAGCACCTCCCTCCCGACGCACTCTTTCAGACCAAGGCACCGAGCCCGCGCGACGACGATCGAGCATCGCCGTCAAAGAGTGGCAAAGGCAACCGTGGCCGTTCGTCCCCGAGTCCCATCCCTGTTCGAGGCGAAGACCCCGCACGGTCGCGATCACAGCGGTGGCGGTGTGATCGACTGAATTCGGCCTCGCGATCGGCCGTAGAAGAAATTCAGTAACAGGACCGCCTCGGCATCGAATGGCTTGGGACTGGTGAGGGGGGTCACGAATGCCGCGGTCAGGACGGCCCTATTCCTGATCCCAATGTTCAGTCCGAATGTCAGGTTGACGGAGTCCGGCGTGCCGGCAAGGTCCGACCCGTTGAACGGATCGCGGTGGTTCAAGGGATTGTTGACGTGCAGCTCGGCCGTCGGGGCAAGGCCCGTCAACCAGTCGTTCGAGTCCGACTTGCGGATCAAGAAGTAACCCATGCCCACGTCATTGTAGATCAGAGACACATCGTTCGAGTTGGCCGGGAAGCTGAAGCCACTGAACCCCTGGACATAAAAGCGTTTGTAGTTGTAGATGTAGGCCAGGCACGGCTGGAAGTAGGTCGAGTTGAGCGGGAAGAGATAGGGGGCGCCGGCGAACCGGCCGGGCCCGGTCTGCGGCGTGATGGCGAAGCACGCGGAGATCAGGCTGCCGGTCTTCACGTTCTGCGCCAGGATATACTTGGAGAAGACCGTCAGGTTCCCGAGCGATGTGGATGTCGGGGTGCTGACGATGTTGCCGACACTGTTCGCCGAGAGGTTGTCGAGCGGCAGCCGGATGCCGATCGAACCCATGCCCTGGTTGAAGGTCTTCTCTACTCCGAAGTTGTACACATAGGCGTTCATTTGAGTGATGGGTGAAAGGACCTGGCGATTGATGGTGTCGTTCACATTGCTATAAAAATTGAAGTCGAAGAAGACGCGGTCCTGGGGCCGGGGGGACTGATTCTCGGACATCTTGAAGTTACGCACGGAGGGGAAGATTGGCGAGGCGCCGCGCGCGCCGGGTGGCGGCGGTGGGCCGGGCAACCCGGCGGCCGGGTGCCCGTGCGGGAGGACGGCGTGAGTCATGAGCGGGCTGATGTCGCCAATCATCGCGAAGGGGGTCGCACTGGCCCCGAGCGTGCCACCGAATCCCGGGGCGTTGGTGTCCGTGGGTGCACCGAAAGCGTCCGAGATCGATGCTGTCGAGGCTCCGGTTCCAATCTCGGCCCCGGCCGCGGTTCCCGTCGCGGGCGTGCCGGTGCCTGCGGTCGTGGAGGTGCCCGGAGGGGTGCCGGGAGTTTCGCCCGTCGCGGGAGCGGTAGTCGGGCGTCCTGACGCGCTCGGGGACTCGGCGGGGCCCGTCGCCGTGCCCGGCGTCGTCGGGCGTGGTGGTGTCGCACCCGGCGACTCGGGAGCAACCGATTCCGCGGGCGGGGCTGCGGGGCTCGGAATCGTCGGGCCGGCCGGCGCGGTGCGCTCTGCCGGTGCCGCGAACGTCCCGGACATCGCCGTTGTTCCCTGCACGGGAGCGTGCTTCCGTCTCGCATGGCCGAAGAGCCCTCGCCTCTCCGGACCAGCCGCGCCCTCGAAAGGATTTTGCAGCCGCCTCAGTCCTGCGTTGCCGCCGAGGCTGCGAAAGTCCAGTCGTTGGGGTGTCGGACTGATCTCAGGCGTTGCCAGCACGGTCGGTGGGAGTGGAGGCGCGGTTGGCGAAGGGGTTTGATTCGCTTCGAGCGGTTCCAGACTGATTGGCGGATTCCGTTGTTCCGGTTGCAGGAGTTGAGTGGGAGTTTGGGCCCAGGCGAAGTTCGCTTCGATCCCGACCAAGGCCGCCAGAACGAGCAGGGTCGCCCAGGGTCGTTCGATTCGCATGAATCCTGCCCCCTTCCTCCGCACGTCGGCCTGCTTCACCAACTCACCTCCCGGCTTCTCGATGCGGTCGTAGCTCAAATGAAAGGGAAACCCTGGCCGCAGGCCATTCGGGCCGAGCTCGCTGTGGGGTGGGCTCCCAAATTCCGGATCTTGAGTCCCTGCGCGAACTTACGCCGTCTGATGTCTCGGGCGTGCAAGCAATCTTAAGTTCCCCGGACCTTACGAGTGCGAAGAGAAGACGTTGGTTCCTGCAAGGATTATCGGCATTATTGACTGTAAGGGTTGCGGAGATTCCGGCGAATCTCCTGAACTTGTCAGTTGCCGGTAAGCCGTTTGTGCGGATCGAGTCGATTCGGGGTTGCTCGAGGCATGGGAACCGCTGGCCGGCACGCGACGCCCTGACATTCCGCTGACGATCGACTTACATCCTCGGGACTGCATCGGGAGAGAACCTCATTGACAAGCGTCGTACATCAGCGATATTTGTAGTCATACGACTTGGTTCGTAATCTATCCTGATTTGCCCCTCGGATCGAGGCGGTGGGGCCAGCCGAAGGCCGGTCAATCGATCATGAAGAGCGCGAAGATCCCGATTTTCAGTTTCGCCGACGTTTCGTCGCGGGTCGCCAGGGCCATGTCTGCGATTTCCGTACGGTTCGGCGCGATGATCCTATCCGGGTTCCTGATGGAGGCGGGGTGGATTGCAACCTCGCCGCGCGGATACGGTCAGGAATCCAGCCCGACGGCGAAGGACGTCAAAGGGAAATGGTTCCCGCTTTTCCAGCGGCATGCGCGGGAACACGCGGTCCGCATCGGACCCGACGGCAAGGAGGACGCTCGGATGCTCCCCGAGCCCCTCTTGCGCTGGTCGCAACCGGTCCGGGGCGGCGACGATGGTGCGCTCTACCTCTGGGTGCGCGAGGGGCGGCCGGTCGCGGTCGTGAGTTTCTTCACGTACAAATGGCCCGATGGCCGCCGCGTCATCCTCCACGAACGGCACTCCCTGACGACAGAGCCGATCGAGGTAACCTGGCGGGACCGGACCGTGGGGCGTACGTCGCAGCCCGGAGTGACCTTCAAACCGATCCCCAACGCCCCCGCGCCGGCCGACACCGCCCCGGCACGCTTGCGCCAGATGCGGGCGATTCTCCGCGAGTTCTCGGCGAACACGGTTGACGATAAGGGCTCAACCTGGCCCTTGCGGCCTCTGATCCAGCCTCTCTATCGAGAGGAGAAGCAGGACGGTGCGCTCTTCACCCTGGTCCAGGGGACCGATCCCGAGGCGTTCCTCCTCCTCGAACTGCATGGCGAGGGGAAGGCGGCGCACTGGGAATATGCGATCGCTCGGTTCACCGACATGGAAATCCACGTCCGGATCGAAAACCACGAGGTCTTCTCGGGTCCTCGGACGCTCGGAAGGGAGAACGAGATCTATCACAGCAACGATGCGATCCAACGGAAAAGCGATTCGCCGGAGGACTTCCCTTGATTCCGTGGGAGTGGGTCTCTAATGGTGGGTCGCGACCGGGGAAAACGACCTCCCGAAGAATTTCGTTGACATCCCCGAGCGTCGGCGATATTTGTAGTCATACGACGTGCATCGTAACCTGTCCTGTTGGTTGCTCATCTTGGCGGGGTCCTGCCCGCGGGCCGGTGATCTCATGAATGCCGCGATGACCTGGATTCTCCTGGCGGGCGTCCTGGCACAGGGGGAGCCGGTGGACGGGTCTACGAAGGGGCAGGCTGCGAAAATCAAGCGCGAGCGGCTATTGGAGATCTACCTCAAGGAGGCCGAGAGCTACACCATCTACCGGGACTCAAGTCACAAGGAAAAGGTTGAGCTCCAGCGCGAGCCAGTCTACGTCTGGACCAATCCGGTGCGAGAGGTGCGCAGGATGGTGCCGTATTCGTCTGGACGTTCCGGGGCCGTGCGGAGGTCATCGGCACGTTCTTCTCGTTTCCTGCGACGGGAACGCGGGACCTTTATCACGAGTTCCACTCGCTGTCCCTGTCGGTCCTCGACGTGGTTCATCCCGCTAAACAGGAAGGAAACTGGGTGCCCGAAGCCCGGGGCATCGACCTGACACCTTTCGCGGCCGCGCCGAAGCCCGCCCGCACCGCACCGCAGCGCCTCGTCCAGATGCGCACCTTGAGCCGTGACTTCTCGGCGTTGACCAGGAACGATAAGGAGAGGCGGTGGGAGTTGCGGCTGTTGCCTCAGCCCGTCTTCCGATACGAGAGCACCGACCCCGTCATCCTTGACGGCGCGGTCTTCGCCTTCGTCACGTCGGCAGGGACCGACCCGGAGGCGATCCTGATCGTCGAGGCGCGCCAGACCGCGGCCAGTGGGGAACCCGCCTGGCACTACGCGGTCGGCCGGTTCACGGACTTGTATCTCGAAGTGCGCGTACAAGGGCAAGGAGGTCTTCACGGCCCCGTTCATCGAGCCCAACGCGCTTCGGCAAGATCCCAAGCACCGCTACCGTGTGTTCCGCGACCGGTCAATTCCGCCGGTCGAGGATCGGGTCCGATGACGCCGATTGTTGGTAACGCCGGCAAGTCGGCGATCCTGTGGTCGGCCGACCTGATTCGTACACTGTCTGGGCCGTTGTTCAAGAACGTGGGCCTTATTCGCAGGCGAGTGACGTGATGAATACCTTCGTGAACTCGATTTTCCTGCTGGGGATCCTGTGCCAGGCGCAGACCCCGCTCGTGGACAAGGATCAGGCGGCGAAGGCCAAGGGCAAGCTGTTGCTGGACCTGCACACCGCCGATGCGGCCACCTACGCGATCTATCGTGACGCGGCGCGCACCCAGAAGCTCGAGTTGAAGCGCGAGCCGATCTATCGATGGACCAATCCGACGAGGGTCGGGGGACAAGTGGGGGAGGTGTTCGTCTGGACGTACCGGGGCCGGCCGGATGCCGTGGGCAGCATCTTCTCCCACCCGCACGAAGGGAATCGGCGGGTGATGTGCCACGAGCTGCACTCGCTGTCGACCGAGGTGCTTGTGGTGGACCGTGAGGCCGCGGAACATTGGGTCCCCCAGGCGCCTGGTGTCGACTTGAAGCCCGTGGAAGGGGCCCCTGCCCCGGCTCGGTCCGCGTCTCAGCGGACGGCCCAGATCCGCGCCCTCGCCCGCGAGTTCTCGGGGCGGAGTCGCAGTGATCAGGGCGTTACCTGGGAGCTCCGCCTGCTCCCCCAGCCCCTCTATCGCTATGAGAGCACGGATCTCGACGTCCTCGATGGCGCGATCTTCGCCCTGGTCTCGTCGGCCGGGACCGACCCCGAGATCCTGCTCGTTCTCGAGGCCCGCAAGGCCCCGGCCGGTCCCCGGTGGGTCTTCGGGGCGGCGCGGTTCTCAGACATGGACCTCTGGCTCACTCACAAGGGTAAAGAGGTCTGGAGCGCCATCCGGGACGAGCAGAATACCTTCTATAACGACGCGAAGCATCGGTTCCGCTTCTACCAGGATCGGATCATCCCCGAGATCGGCGAAGGCCGCCCGTAGTCGAGACTGACCCATGAACCGATTCGACAGAACAGGTTGGCTCCGTGACTCCCGCCTCGCGGCCAGCGTGGGCGTCGGACTGCTCGCGTACCTTGCCGGCGCGTCGGCGGTCCACGGGGACGAGCCACGGTCGATCCACGATCCAATCCCATCGGCTGCCGGAACGAGGCGGGCACTGATCGTCTGCGGTCTGCCCGGCGACGACGAGCACCGCAATCGATTCGCAGCCACCGTCGAGAGGCTGTACAGGGCACTGACCGAGCGGTACAGCTTCCCCGCCTCGGAGGTCCTCGTGCGCTTCGGGGCCGAGAAGCAGCCCGGCGATGGCCCGGCCCTGGCGAGATCGCGGGGCCTCTCGAATCGAGAGGGAATCGCGGCCGATGTCGCTGAGTTGCGGAAGCGACTGGCGCCTGAGGATACGCTCTGGGTGATCGTCCTGGGTCACGGCCACTACGATGGCCGGCACTCTCACTGGAACATCCCTGGTCCCGACCTCGACGAAAAGGAGTTCGCCAAGCTGTTCGAGGGCCTCGAGGCGCGCCAGCAGGTCTTCTTCATCACCACCTCGGCGAGCGGATTCTACCTCAAGCCTCTGGCCAAACCCGGCCGGATCGTCATCACGGCGACCGAGGCCGATCTGGAGGTCAATGAGACCCTCTTCCCCCACGCGCTGGCCGATGTGCTCGCCGAGCCCCCGGAGGGGATCGACCGCGACAAGGACGGCAAGGTCTCGGTGTTCGACCTCTACCTGGCGGTCGTCGGCAAGGTGATGCAGGAATACATCGACGAGGAAAACCTTCCGACCGAACACGCTAAGCTCGACGACAACGGCGACGGACACGGCAGCGAGTTACAAGAAAGTTACCTGCCGCCCGAGCTCGGCGGCCGGGCCGGTCAGAAAGCGGAGCCCAAGCTCGGACCCAAGGATGACGGTGCCCTGGCGTCGAAGACCTACATCGTTGTACCGACCGATCCCAAGCCGTGAGTCGTAGGGCCGGTTGCGCCTTACTCGAGGGAGTCGATCGCTCATGACCAATCTGTCGGCGATGCGGGCCCTGATTGTACTCACACCCTTGTTCGGCGTGTCGGGCCTTGTCGGGGCGGATCCGCCAAAGGATGAGAAGGCCATTGCCGAAGAGTTTCGCGCGTTCGCGAAGAAAGAAGCGGCGAAATATACCCTCCGCCTGCAAGGGAGTCGCCGGCCGCTGACGCTCCAGCCGGAGCCGGTCCTGAAGTGGTCGAACCCCGTGATCGGTACAGTCTACGGTGATGTGTTCATCTGGATCGACGAGGGACGGCCGGAGGCCGTGGCCTCGATCTATCGGTTTTACACGCCCCCGGTCCACCGGGCTAATGAGTTCCAGTCGCTGGCTTTGGGGAAGGTGACCGCCGAGCGTGGCGGGGCCGTGGTGTGGACCCCTTCCCGGCCCGGCTTGGAGTTAAAGCCGATCCCCGGAGCCCCCGCGCCGGCCGAGTCGGCTGCCGCGCGGCTCCGCCAAATGCGTGCCCTGGCGCAGGAGTTCACCGGCCGCCAGACCGACCGCGAAGGCGTGGACCGCGACATGCGCCTGCTGGCCCAGCCGATCTATCGCTACCAGAATACCAGGGGCGACCTGATCGATGGCGGGCTGTTCGTCTTCGTGATGGGTACCGACCCGGAAGTGTTTCTCTTGATCGAGGCCCGGCAGACGTTGACCGGGGCCTCCGAGTGGCAGTTCGGCGCGACCCGAATGAACGGCATCCAACTGCGTCTCCACCACCGTCGCCGCGAGGTCTGGAGCGCCTCCGAAATCCCCCGACCGGAAATCTACGATAGCCGGCAGCCGTATACGGTATTCGGCTTCGACGCCGACGCGGACGGGAACTGAGCGACGAGCCGAAAACGGGGTTGTGTGGGTAAGAACTGCCGAGGAGTGGACCAATCTCTCGATTCGTGAGCGGAAGGGGCGGAATCGTGGTAAGCGTGGGAGTCGTATCGATCGTGACCAATTCATCGGCCCTGCGAGCCCTGATCGCGATCGCGCCCTTATTCGGCATGACCGGTCTTATCCGGGACGACCCGCCGAAAGATGAGAAGGCTCGTGCCGAAGCGTTTCACGCATTCGCGAAGCGGGAGGCCGCGGCCTACACCATCCGTCTTGAAGGGAGCGACCGGCCACTCACGTTTCGGCCCGACTCGGTCCTGAAGTGGTCGAATCCGGTGATGGGCTCGCTCCACGGCGATGTATTCCTCTGGACGGCGGATGGGCGGCCGGAGGCGGTGGCCTCGATCTACAGGTTTTACTCGGGACGGCCCCACCGGGACAACGAGTTCCACTCGCTGACACTGGGTAAGCTGATTGCCGAGCGCGACGGGGCCGCCGTCTGGACGCCCTCTCGGCCCGGATTGGAGTTGAAGCCGATCCCCGGCGCTCCTGCGCCGGCCGACTCGGCCGCCGTCCGGCTCCGGCAGATGCGCGCCCTGGCGCAGGAGTTCACCGGCCGCCAGACCACCCGCGCGGGCGTGGATCACGACATGCGCCTGCTGGCCCAGCCGATCTATCGCTACGAGAACACCAAGGGCGACTTGATCGACGGCGGCTTGTTCGTCTTCGTGCAGGGCACCGATCCCGAGGTGTTCCTATTGATCGAAGCTCGTCGTATGCGGGGGGGTGCCTCCGAGTGGCGGTTCGGCGCGACCCGAATGCACGGCATCGACCTGCGGCTCAACCACCGCGGGCGTGCGATCTGGCACGCCCCTGAGATCCCCGCGTCCCAAGTGTACGACAGCCGGGAGCCTTATTGTGTATTCCCTCACGAGATCGGATCCGGAGAGCAGTGAGACGACAAGTATTCTCGTCCGGCCCCATGAATCGACCCGATGAGGAGGAGACGGCTCAGCCGTGAGAGAATGAGCATGACAATCCTCGCTTCCCTTTATCTCGTGCTCGTGCTGACCGTCCAGGCCCCGGCCGACGGACAGGAGACTGTCGACGCGGGCGCAGAGCGCCTGGAGTTCATGAAGAAATCCGTTCGAGGATATCAACTGAGCCTGGGTGTCGATCGGAGTGCCGAACTCAAGCTCAAGGAAAAGCCGGTGTTCCGCCTGGGCAAACAGTTCGGGCAGGACCTTGCGGACGGAGCGATCTTTCTCTGGACCGGCGAGGACGGTCGGCCCGAAGTCGCAATCCAGGTCTTCCAGATCAAGAATGCCGACATCCCGGAGGGCCAGTGGATGCACGAGTTCACGTCGCTCTCGCCGATGCCGGTCAGGGCCGATCGGCATGGGCAATCGAGGTGGACTCCCAAGACCCCGGGACTCGAGTTTCATCCAATTCCCGGCGCTCCCAAACCGGCCGAGACGGCGACTCAGCGTGCCCGCCAGATGCGCGAGCTGGCCGCTGACTTTCGCGCGTCCGACGACTGGTGGTCCAAGGGCTGGTCGGAACTCCGTCTGCTTCCTACTCCGATCGCTCGGTACGGTAAGTCGGGGACCACGCTGCTCGACGGCGCGCTCTTCGCCTTCGTCCACGGCACCGACCCCGAGGTGTTCCTGTTCATGGAGGTGCGGTCGAGCAAGGAGGGCCTCGAATGGCAGTATGCCCTGGCACCGATGACGATCTTCGCGGTCAAAGGCTCATACCGAGGCAAGTCCGTCTGGGAACTCCCGAACCGGGATGGCTCATCGGGCCCCTCCAGTTCCTTCTTCGCGACAGACTATGAACCCTGAACCGGGCAACGGCCCACGATTACGAACGATCCAGTGTTGTGTCGGAGGGAGTCGATCGATCATGGCGAGTGCACCGGTGTTGCGAGCCCAGACAATCCTCCTGCTCCTGTCCGGAATGGCCGCCCAGGCCCCGGCGATCGGACAGAACGCCACCGAGGCGGGTGCCGAACGGTTGAAATTCATGGAAGATTCGGTGCGGACCTACGAACTCAATCGGGAAGGCGACCGCGCCGATAAGCTCAAGCTCAATTCGGTACCCGTGTTTCGAATGGGCAAGCAAGGCGCCCAAGACATCGAAGAGGGGGCCATCTTCCTCTGGATTGGTGAAGCCGGCCGCCCCGAAGCCGCAATCCAGGTCTTCCAAATCCGGAACGCGAGCGAGCCGAACGGCCTCTGGTTGCACGAGTTCACGTCGCTCTCGCCGCGACTCCTCACCGCGGTCCGGGATGGGCGAGTCAGTTGGTCCCCCAGGACCCGAGGGCTCGAATTCAAGCCATTGCCGGACGCCCCGAAGCCGGCCGCGTCGGCCGCGCAGCGAGCCCGCCAGATGCGTTCCTTGGCCGAGAACTTCCGCGTCTCCGATAACTTCAAGGCCAATGGCTGGTCGGAGCTGCGGTTCCTCCCCACTCCGATCGCCCGGTACGGCGAGCCCAAGAGCAGGGTGCTCGACGGGGCCCTCTTCGCTTTTGTCCTGGGCACCGACCCCGAGGTGTTCCTGTTCCTCGAGGCACGGACGGGCGACGATGGACCGGAGTGGCAATATGCTCTGGCACCCATGACGGTCTATGCGATCAAAGGCAAGTATCGAGGCAAGCCCGTTTGGGAACTCCCCGATCGGCAGCCCTGCTGGGACCCATCCAAGCCCTTTTTCGACTGCGTCTACCGGCCCTGACCCGGCCCTCGTCTCACGAATATGAAGGACCCGTCGTTCTGTCGGAGGGAGGCGATCGATCATGGCGAGTGCATCAGCATTGCGAGACCCAATGATCCTCCTGCTCCTGTCCGCAATGGCGGCCGGAGTACCGGCTGGCGGCAGGATACGCCCAACGAGAATGCGGAGCGCCTGAAGTTCATGAAGGGGTCTGCCTTCGTCCTGGGGACCGATCCCGAGTCGTTCCTGTTCATCGAGGCACGACCGGCCGCGAAGGGCCTCGTGTGGCAATACGCCTTCGCCCCGATGACGTGCTGGGCGCTCAAGTCCGAGCACAAGGGCCGACCCGTCTGGAGCTTGACGCAACGCAACAGCGACATCCCGTTCCGGACCTTCTACAGTCGAATTTACTTACCTTGACTCGGCCGGGGACCTCGAATCTACGGGAGAATGAGCATGACACTCCTCACTCCGGCCTGTCTAATCCTTGTGATCGTTGCCCAGGCCCCGACCCGCGGGGAGAACGCGACCGACGCGGGCGCCGAGCGCCTGAAAGTCATGAAGGATTCCGTTCGAGGTTATCAACTCACCCTGAGCGGCAATCCGGGTGCCGAACTCAGGCTTCAGGAAACGCCGGCATTCCGCCTGGGCAAGCAGCACACGAACACCCTCGAGGATGGGGCAATCTTCCTCTGGACCGGGGATCATGGCCGACCCGAGGTTGCGATGCAGGTGTTCAGAGATTCCCGAGATCCGCAGGTCCTGTGGATCCACGAATTCTCGTCGTTATCGCCGGTGCCCCTCTCGGCCAATCGGAACGGGCGAACCTGGTGGGCCCCCACGATGCCGGGGCTCGAGTTTCGTCCGGTTCCCGGCGCCCCCCAGCCGGCCGATTCGGAGGCGCGGCGAGCGCGCCAGATGCGTGCCCTCGCCGATGGCTTCCGCGCCACGGACGACTTCGGTGGCAAGGGTTGGTCGGAACTCCGGCTACTCCCCACGGCGATCTCCCGGTACGGTAAGTCGGGGACCAGGATCCTCGACGGCGCGCTCTTCGCCTTCGTCTACGGCACCGACCCCGAAGTCTTCCTGTTCCTCGAGGCACGGCCGGGCAAAGACGCGTTGGAATGGCAGTATGCCCTGGCGCCGATGACCATCTTCGCCGTCAAATGTTCCTATCGAGGCAAGGCCGCCTGGGAACTCCCCAACCGGGGCCCTGCCCTGGACCCCTCCAAACCCTTCTTCGTCACGAAGTATGAACCCTGAACCCTGCGGCGAATCGCACCAACCCCGTCGTTACCGCGAGAGGCCCACGACCGATGGAAAACCCGAGAACCCGCGAGGGTGAGGCGACGCGGAGGATAGTCCGAGCTCGGCGCCTAGTCGCGATGCTCGTCATGTCCTTGCCGGTTATGGGAGTAACGCTCCGGGCCGATCCGCCGGGGGATGGGAAGACGCGCGCCGACGATCTCCTCGCCTTCGCGAAACACGAGGCCGAGTCCCACGTCATGCGCCACGCGTCGGATGGACGTCCGCTCGCGCTGAGGTCCGATGCGGTTCTGAAGTGGACGAACCCACTCGTCGGCGAGAACTACGGAGCGGTCTTCGTATGGACGTCGAAGGGTCGGCCCGATGTGGTTTGGTGTTTACATCGATGGTTTTCGCCGACCACCGGGCCTCACGAGGCGGTCGAATACCTCTCGCTCACGACAGACAGGATCATCGCGGAGAAGGACGGCCGAGAACTCTGGAATACGTCTCGTCCCGGAATCGAGATGAAGCCGATCCCGAATGCCCCGACCCCCGGCGAGACGGCCGCCCAACGGCTCCGCCAGATGCGTGAATTGGCCAAGGAGTTTACGAACCGTCAGACACGGCGAGACGGCGTCGAGCAAGAGAATCGCCTGATGACTCAGCCGATCTTCCGGTACGAGGGCACGGAGCCCCCTTTGATCGACGGCTCGTTGTTTGCATTCGTGCAGGGGACCGACCCGGAGCTCTGGCTGCTCATCGAAGCGCGCAGGTCGACGACAGGCCCCAGTGGCTGTACGGACTGGCCCGAATGACGAGTCTGGAACAGCGCGTCAGCCATCGGGGTAAGGCCGTGTGGAGCATACCTCTGGTCTCCTATGGCGAGGTCGCGGATCCTCGAGGACCGTATCTGTCATTCGTGATGCGATGAAGAAAAACCGACTGGAATGAGACCCCAACCGAAAGAGGCCCGCGACCGATGGAAAACTCGAGGACCCGAGACGCTCAGTCGAACGTCCCAGCGGAGCTCACGAACGAGGACGCCGCGATCGTGGCGCGCCTCGGCGAGGCGAAGCAGCGAATTCGTGAGGAGATCGCCAAGGTGATCGTGGGCCAGGAGTCGATCATCGATCACCTGCTCGTCGGCCTGCTCTGTCGCGGCCATATCCTCCTGCTGGGCGTGCCCGGCCTGGGCAAGACGCTGATGGCCCGCACTATGGCGCGAACTCTGGAGCTGGAGTTCCGCCGCATCCAGTTCACGCCCGACCTGATGCCCTCGGACATCACCGGCATGGACATCATCGAGGAGGACCCGGCGACCGGCCGGCGCAAGTTGGAATTCCTCCCGGGCCCGATCTTCACCAACTTTCTGCTCGCCGACGAGATCAACCGCACGCCCCCCAAGACCCAGGCAGCACTCTTGCAGGCCATGCAGGAACGCGAGGTCTCGATCGGGCGGCGCACCTACGCGCTCAACCCGCCGTTCTTCGTGGTCGCGACGCAGAACCCCATCGAGATGGAAGGCACCTATCCGCTGCCCGAGGCCCAGCTCGACCGGTTCATGTTCAACCTCAAGGTCAAGTATCCCTCGCCCAAGGAAGAGCTGTTGATCGTCAAGGGGACGACCGGCACACACACGGGCGAGGCGCGGCCGGTGCTGAAAGCCGAGGAGCTGCTGAGGCTCCAGGACCTGGTGCGCGGGGTACCGATCGCCGATTCGGTCATGAACTATGCCGTCCGACTGGTCGGGGCGTCGCGGCCGGGCGAGTCGAAGGAGATCGAGGGCATCCACAAGTACCTGCTCTACGGGGCGAGCCCGCGGGCCTCGCAGTACCTGGTCCTCGGCGCCAAGGCGCGAGCGATCCTCGCGGGCAAGTATCACGTCGATTTCGACGACGTGAAGAATCTGGCCGGTCCGGTGCTGCGGCACCGGCTGGTGCTCAACTTCCACGCCCGTGCCGATGGGATCGACGCCGATGCGCTCATCCGTCGCCTGGTCGAAACCGTCAAGCAGGAGGCCTGAGCCCCGATGCCCTTCGATCCCCGAACCCTGATCGACCCGGTATTCTTCTCGCGACTCGAGTCGATCGAGCTTCGCGCCCGCTCGATCGTCGAGGGGTCGATGCACGGCCTGCACCGCAGCCCGTACCTCGGGCTGAGTGTCGAGTTTGCCTCGCACCGCGAGTACACGCCCGGCGACGACCTCCGGCACCTGAACTGGAAGCTCTACGCGCGCCACGACCGTCTTTACATCAAGGAGTACGACGCCGACACGAACCTGAACCTCTATTTGCTGCTCGACGCCAGTGCCTCGATGAGCTGCGCCAACGCCGGCCGGAGCAAGCTGCACTACGCCGCATCCCTGGCGGCGGCGCTGGCGCACCTGGCGCTCAAGCAGCGCGACGCGGTGGGCCTGACCGTGTTCTCTGATAAGGTGACGGCCCACCTGGCCCCCCGGGCGAAACCGACCCAGCTCGATGAGGTGCTCGCGACGGTCGCCGCCGCCGAGGTCCGCCCCGCGGCCGACAACGACCGCGCCCTGCATCAGGCGGCCGAGTTCGCCAGGCGCCGCGGGATGGTCGTGGTCCTCAGCGACCTCTTCGGCGACCTCGCCCCGATCGTCGGCGGCCTCGATCACCTGCGCTATAGCAACCACGAAGTGATCATCTTCCACATCATGGACCCCTGGGAGCGCGATCTCTCGGTGGACGGCCACATCCGCTTCCGCGACCTGGAGAGCGGCGAGACGCTGACCACCCAGGCCGAGGGCGTCCGCGAGGCGTATCGGCGGGCCGTCGACGACTGGCGGCAGGCGCTCGAGCTCGAGTGCCGCAAGCGCGCCATCGACCGCATCGAACTGACCACGCAGGATCCGCCGGACCGGGCGCTGCTGGATTACCTCGTCCGGCGCGAAGACCTTTTGAGCCGAGGGAGAGTAGTCATGTTCTTACGGGCTTCACCGATCCTGATCATCGGCCTCCTGGCGACGGGAGACAGTCCGCAAAGCTCCAGCACTCCAGCCGCGCGGCTGGTCGCAATGCGGGCGATCGCCGAAAGCATCGTGGTCGAGAAGACCGCTCGGGGCGTCCCTGTCAAATTGGAACGGTTGGCCGAACCGGTCTACCGTTTCGACGACCCGGCACGTCAATATTCCGACGGGACGGTCTGGGCCTGGGGCCCGTCGGGTCGGCCGGCCGCCCTCTTGACATTGTCGAGGGATCGATCGCCTACCGAGGGGTTGCGATGGATCGCCGAGATGACATCGTTGGCGCCCGGACCGATCTCCGCCACAGTTCCGGGGTTCGGCACGTGGGGACCATCGGACCCAGGAGTCAAGATGCAGAAGTTCCCCAAGGCCCCCGTCCCGGCTGGAGATGCGACGAAACGCTTGAGGCAGATGAAGGAGCTGATCCGACAGATCAAGGTTCATGAGTACTTCAAGCCGAACAATCAACCCTCGAAGGAGCGTTACGAGCTACGGGTTCTTCCCCAGCCGGTTCACCGCTATGCGGACACGGCTTCCGGCCTGATCGATGCGTGTATGTTCAGTATCTGCTATGGATTGAACCCGGAACTCGTGTTACTACTGGAAGCACGCCGTGAAGGCCCATCCGATTTCGCATGGCATTACGGCTTCGCAAGGATCGCAATCGCGGAGATTCACGTGGATTTCGAGGGCAAGGAGATCTGGTCGCATCCGGGCGGTTACTCCAGGGGGCGTGACGACATCTACTGGACCTTTAGCAAGCCGATCGTCGGTGAATGACGGCGACGAGCCGCCAGCAGCGAACGGAACAAGGCACGAGCGAGTCTAAGTTTGAGTTCCCGTTTCCATCCGAGGCACCATGCAATTCATTCAGTTCGGGATGCTCGGCGCCCTGGGCGCCCTGGCGATCCCGATCATCATCCACCTGATGTTTCGCTCGCGGGCACGCCCAGTTCGACCTGGGCACGCTCCAGTTTCTCAAGATCGTGCTCAAGGACAACGCGCGACGGCGACGGCTGAGGCGCTGGCTGCTTCTGGCGTTGCGGCTGGCGTGTATCGCCCTGATCGCCGCGTTGTTCGCCCGGCCTTACATGCTCGCGACCGAGACAGCGCCAGGAGAGCGCCTGGTCGTCGTGCTGCTCGACCGCTCGGCCAGCATGGGACTTCAAGGCGGTACACGGCCCATCGAGCAGGCTCTGGCGGAGGTGCGTGCAATCGTTGCGCGAGCCGGTCAGGACACGCAACTGGAAGCCGGCACGTTCGACCGAACGATTCACCCACTCGCGCGGCCGGCCGAGTTGCGTTCCGCCACGATCGAGCCGACGGCCTGCGGCACGGATTACGTCGCCGCGATGGCCTGGGCGCGCGACATCCTGATCCGCTCGCGGAAAGCCGTCAAGGAGCTGCATATCCTGACGGACCTCCAGCGTTCGGGGCTCGATCGCGGGGAATCGATGCTCTTCCCCGCGGATGCTGAGGTCCATTTGCATGACGTCGGACGCTCATTCCCCAGGAACGTCGCCGTGACGTCCGTCAGGATCTCACCGAAGACCGTCCGGCCGGGCGAGTCGGCCTCGATCACGACGGACGTGTTCAACGCGTCGCCGCTGCCCGTCGCCAAGTGTCCGGTCCGTCTCCACATCGAGGCCGGCGACCAGAAGCACGACCTGGAGCGAACGATCGACCTGGAGGGCGGCGCGACCGCGAGGCTCGAGTTCCCGATCGAGAAACTGTCCGAGGGGCTCTGGCGTGGCCACGTCGAGGCGTCCATCGGCGATGAGTTACCGTTCGACGACCGGCGCTTCCTGGCCCTCTCGGTCGCCGCCCCAGCCCGGGTACTCATCGTGGACGGGGACCCCGGCCGGGCCTCGTACGAGTCGGAGACCTATTTCCTCCAGGCTGCGCTACGGCTCGCGCCACCCGGCGAGCGGTTTACCCGTACACCATTCGACGTCGCAACGGTCGATCTCGCCGGAGACGCCAGCCTGCCCGACCTGGACCGGACAGGCGCCGTCATCCTGGCGAACGTCGAGAGCCTGGGCGCGGCTGCGACGCGACGCCTGGGCGAGTTCGTCGAGCGTGGAGGGGGGCTGCTCGTGTTTACCGGCGACCGCGTCCGAGCCGAAGGGACGCGCGAGCTCGCCGCGGCCGGCCTCGACGTCGGCGAGATCCTCGGGCCCGCCACTGCGACCGAACTGCCCTGGCGGCTCGAGCGATGGGAGGGGCGACATCCGATCTTCCAGCCATTCGCCGATCCCGAGCACGGCGACCTTCACCGTTCGGCGTTTTCCACGATCACACGGATCAAGCCCGGCCCGGATTCCCGTGTGCTGGCCTGGTTCCGCGGCGGTGAGCCCGCACTCCTGGAGCGGACCAAGGGACGGGGCAAGGTCGTCTGGTTCACCTCCGCATGCGACCGGGCCTGGAGCAACTGGCCGCGCGGTCGGATGTACCTGCCCATGCTCCACCAGATGGTCTCCTACGTCTCCGGACTGGCTGAAGGGGGCCCGATCCGTCAGGTGATCGTCGCGGATGAACAGAAACCGGGCGTGGTCGAGTCCGAAGGACTCGTTCACGTCTTCAACCCGGACCCGCTGGAATCCGAAACGGCCCGTTGCACCCCCAAGGAGTTCGCGGAGCGATATGGCTTCCAACTGCCCGGCCCGGCTCCCCAGGACGCTACCCAGCCGGGAACGCGCAGGATCGCCGACGATCGATTGCGGAACGACGAGATCTGGCCCTGGCTCGCTCTGACTCTAGTCGGCCTACTCTTGGTGGAGAACTTCCTCGCGAACCGGACGGCGTCATAGTTGCTTTGTCTTGCTCCAGGGACTTAAGACCGGTGTGAATATGTTTGAAAACATTCACCACAGAGTCACAGAGAACACAGAGAAGACCGGCACGCGTCGTACTCGCGTGAACCCATCGGGTATCACTTCCCTCGGGTGGGGAGGCGATGCGTCCTCCATCAACGCCGAGATCAGAATGAATCGTTTTCTTGCCTTCTTAGTGCTCTCTGTGCCTCTGTGGTGAGGGGTATTTGAAAGGGACGATCATGAGCCTCGCGACTTCCGAACTGAGGGACCTGACGTTCCTCG
The DNA here is from genome assembly GCA_963845755.1 of uncultured Planctomycetota bacterium. Taxonomy (GTDB): domain Bacteria; phylum Planctomycetota; class Planctomycetia; order Isosphaerales; family Isosphaeraceae; genus CAWJTV01. Next base: position 632,398 of record CAWJTV010000020.1, on the reverse strand, counting down.
CGCTTCCAACACATCTGGACCTCGTTGCGTCGATACCAGGTCCGGGAGGGTCTGGGCTGGTCGTTCCTGGCCTGTGCACTCGGCTTGGCCCTCCTGACCTTGGCCGATTACCGCCTGGAATTGCCCTGGAACACGCGAGCGGTCGGACTCGTCGGGGTCCTGGTCGCGACGCTCATCATGTTCTGGTCGCGAGTCATCTCGCCGTTGCGATGGTGGACCAGGCGGCGAACCGCCACCGAGATCGAGAGCCGCTTCCCTCAGCTCGGCCAGCGAATCCGGACCGTCGTCCAGTATGCCGGTCTAACCGAGACGAGCCTTCATGCCGAGGGCGTCACTCCCAGTCTCGTGGACGCGCTGGAGGAAGATACGGAAATCCAGGCGGAGCCGCTCCCGCTGGATCGGATCGTGCCCTGGCGTCGCATCTGGGCCATCGCGGCGCTGGCGGCACTGCCGGCACTCATGCTGATCATCGCCACGACGACCGATCGGGAGTGGCGCATTGCGCTCCAGCGGGCACTCCTGAGCCGTCGACCATACACGACCTTGACCGTTGCTCCGGGGAATCTCACGGTCGAACAGGGAGATGACGTCCCGATCGTCGTGGCACGGGGCGGGCAACTCAAACCGGATGCCGTCTCGTCCACGCGTTCGGACGCGGGGCAGGACCTCCCCTCGAAAATCCTGCCGATTACGGTGGCCATCGCCGGGCGGCTCACGCGCGATGTTGTCCTCTTCACCCGCCCGGAAAAGCAGGCGGACGTGGACTGGAAAGCCACTCGGCTCGACGCCCCGGACCGTGGCGACGGCCCGAATCACGCGCGAAGACTGGAGAAGATCAAGGAGTCGCTGGAATACCGCGTGGTCGCCGGCTCGATATCGAGCCCGACGTTCCGGATCGGGGTCCGCATGCCGCTGGCGATCAAGTCCTTCGAGGTGGACCTGGCTCCGCCCTCATACACGGGTATCAAGCCCAGCATGGTGAAGGGCGGCGATCTGCGCGTCGTCGAGGGGACCGATGCGACGTTCCAGATCGCGTTCGATTCCCCGCCGGCCAAGGCATCCTTGGTCATGACCGATCCATCGGTCCGCCCGCGGAAGGGCAAAGAGCCGCCCGCGCCGCGGGTCATTCCGCTCGAGCTCAAGGTTGGGTCAAACAGCATCGCCCACACCGCCGGGCTCAAGTTGACCAAGAGCTCAATTTATCAGATCGATGCGATCACTCCGGATGGTCGGGCGTTGCCGAAAACGCGGTACAAGATCGAGGTCCTCGAGGATCGCCCGCCGCGCGTGACCTTCGAGCAGCCCGACGAGGCCCTGGAAGTCCATCCCGTCGCCGAGGTCTTGAACCGCGTCCGCGTGGGTGACGACTTTGGACTGACTAGGGCCGGAATCGTGTTCCAGTTCAACAATGGGGACGAGCAGACACTGATCCTCAAGGACTTCGGAAAGGAGACGACAACTTCCGTGACCACCGCGGCAATCCAGGAGATGCTCATGATGGAGAAACTTGCCGCGAAGTCGACGGACAGCCTGACCTACTACGCGTTTGCCGAGGACAACTACCCCGCCGGCGCGAAGCGGACCGAGACCGACCTGCGCTACATCGACATCCGCCCGTTCAAACGCGAGTACAAGCTAGCCGATTCTTCCGACGCCGGAATGGAGGCGGAAGATGAATTCGCCACACTGGCCGAATTGATCGCCCGCCAGCGTTTCAACCTGAACCGGGCCAATCGGCTGGCCAGGCATAAGCCGACCGATAAGACCATGGCGGAGGACCCGCTCAAGATCGCCGGCTTCGAGGAGATGCTGGTCCAGATGACCCGCGAGTTCACCGAGGGCGTCGAGGGGATCGTCGGTCAGCGGGTCGAGCCCCTGCACGCGGCCGAGGAATCCATGCTGGCGGCGGTAGCAGCACTCGATCATGGCCAGAACATGCGGGCTCCTGGCCACATGGGGGATGCCCTGCGGCACCTCATCGAAGCGCGCCTCACGCTGCAGGTTCTCATCGGCCAGGATACCCAGGCCAGCCAGAAAGTGCGCCAATTCGACCGCCAGCAGGCCCAGAAGATCCGCAAGCCCAAGAAGGACGCGGAAGAAGCCGAAGAGATCGCCGAGCGAATCGAAGAGCTGGCCCAGGAAGAAGACTTCGTCTATGCCACGCTCTCCGGGTTGATGATCGAACAGGAGGCCGCCGAAGGGAAGTCAGACGGACCGGCGGAGTCGGAGGACGAGGCGGCCAAGAAGGAGGAAGAGCCTGCCGAGAAGAAGGCGGAGGAGCCGAAGAAAAAACAGGAGGCGAAGGGACAGAAGGGCGCCGGGAAGGCCGGTCAAGGCCGGGGACAGACCGGCGAGAAGGGCGATAAGGAGGACGGAGAGGAGGACGGAGAGCCCGGGAAGGACCCTCGTCGCGAGGCCCGGGAACGGCAGGAAAAGATCGTCGATAGGGCCCGTGAGTTGGAAGAGAAAATGAAGAAGCTCGAAGCCGCATCGGACCTGGCGAAGGTCCGGATGACCAAAGCGGCTGAGACGGCGGAGAAAGCCTCAGGGGCCCTGTCCCGCGGCAATACGAAAGAGGCGACGGAGACCACCAAGTCGGGCGCCGCGCAGCTCCACGAGCTCGCCCGGCAGGTCAAGGGCGAGCTGGCGCGCGACGTCGCACGGGAGCTGGCCATGGCCCGCGACCTGGCCGATGAGCTGGCCGAGCGCGAGGGACAATTCGGCGGAATGCCCGGCGAGGATCCCGGCGCGGGTCCAGAGCCCGGCCGCCAGGAGGCGCCATCCGGTCAGGGCGAGAAAGGCGAAAAGGGCCATGACGGCTCGTCCGGCAAAGACGGCCCGGGAGACGCGGGTCCCGGCGGCCGGGGTCAGCGCGGGGGGAGCGGCTGGGATGCGCTGACCGACGCCGAGCGAATCGAACGGTTGGAGGAGGCCGCCAGGACCCTCGAGCAGTGGCTGAAGGACGCCAGCCTTCGGGCCGAAGGCTCGACGAGAGATCGGATTCGCGAGATGATCGAGGAAGGCGATGTCACCCAGATCGTCGAGCGCGTCGAGCGCATCGGCGAGCTCCATCTCGGCGGCCAGAAGCCGGAGGCTCGTCGCGATGCGAAGGAGCTGGCGCGAATCCTGGAGCTGCTTGCCCGCCAGCTCGACGTGCTCCATCGGGGCATCGTCGCGCCGGAGCTCGCCGCACTCGTGGAGTTCGACAAGCGACTGGCCGAGCTGACAGACAAACTCAAGACGGTCAAGCTCGAGGCGGATATCAAGGAGTGGCACCGGATGGCGACGGCATTGATCCGGGACCTGGAGAAAGCCGGATTGACCAACGCCGCCGCCGCACTGACCGCAATGCTCGAATCTGGCGGCTGGCGCTGGGCGCGGATTTCCACTACGACCGATTCGCCCCCGGAGGCTATGCGATCGCCCTTTCATCCGTCGCGAGACAGATTCAGGACAAGATCCAGGACCTGATCCTGAAGGACATGGTATCGGCCCGAGACGAGGCGACACCACCCGAATTCAAAGAGCTGGTCGAACGCTATTTCCAGGTGCTCTCCGGAGGGGGGACAAACAAGTGAAGTGGCGGGACTCCGGGAATGGTCTGGTAACAACCGCCCGATTTCGAGCGTACGGCGAGGGGCCCTCGACCTCGCCGTACGAGCGCCTCACGGTCGCATTGCACGCGAGCGCGTAGGGGGCTCTGCGAGCACCGATCCGCGCGACTGGCCCTCTTCGGTGCTCGCAGAGCACCCTACCCAGAGTATGGCATCCATGAACGTGAAGTCGAGCATTCATTGGGCAACACCCTATTCCGTCGGCCTGATCCTGGCGCTGGCCCTGGGGACCGTGGCGGTTTTCGCGCTGTGGCGCTGGGCGTCGGGGCGTCCGATCGCGCCGGCCCGCCGTGTCGGACTGCTGGTCGTTCGACTGGCGATCCTGGCAATCCTCGCCCTGATCATGTTCAATCCCGTCAGGGTTGACGAAACTCCGGGGACGGTGGAGCGCCCGAAAGTGTTCTACCTCCTGGATAGTTCGCAGAGCATGGCGATCGGCAAGGGACCAACCCGCTGGGACCAGGTGCTGGAAACGATCCGCAACGTTGACAAGTCGCTTGACTCCCGCACCGGGGCCCAGGTCAGTGCATTCCGCTTCGGGAGCCGCCTCGCCGCCGTGAACGACGGTTTCTGGCGGAAACCGGATTCGACGCCCATTCCTCGAGGCGCGCCCGGTGCCGTGCTTGCCGCCGAGCCACCGCGTCCCGCCGAGCCGGCGCCGGCGCCGACCGATTCCGACACGCTCCTGAGTAGCTCGCTCGAAGGTCTCGCGGATCGGTTCGGCCAGGTACCCCCCCAGGCCGTCGTGGTTTTCTCCGACGGCCGCGCGCGCGATCTCGACAAGGCCGACGCCATCGCCCACGCCTATGGCCGGATGAAGGTACCGCTCCACGTCCTGCCGGTCGGCGACGAGGACGTCGGCGGCGACATCGCCATCGTCAGCATGGTCGCGCCAGACCCAGGCGCGCAAGTTCTCCAGGATCCTTTCGCAGGTCTTCGTGAGGAGCTACGGTTTCCAGGGCAAACGCGGCGAGCTGAAGATGATGGCGGTCGGGGCCGACGGCAGGCCGGACGTGGAGCTCGCGCGTACTCCAGTCGTCCTCAGCGATGGCCTGGCACAGTACCGCGCTGGCTTTCGAGGCGGGTGACCAGGATCTTCGGATCGAGGCGCGAATCGAGCCGCAACCGGGCGAAGTGTCGACCTCGAACAACGCGTTCGGAGCCGACCTGGCCATCGACCATACCAAGATCCGCGTGCTCTATCTGGAAGGAGCGACCGACACCTACGTGATGCAGCAACTCGTCGCGAGGCTCGCGGGCAATCCGGTGCGCGGGGCTTACACCTCGCTCCAGGAGGCGCTGATGGCCGATCCGGATGTGGAGTGCACGGCCGTCATGCCCGGCGGACCCGGCGGCGATTTCTCGGTGCTGGTGCGGAGCGACGAGCGCGGGCGCGGGCTCCCCGAAACGCCGTCGGAGCTGTTCGCCTATGACGCGATCATCCTGAGCAACGTCCCACGTGAAGCCCTCAGCGACCAGCACCTGGCCTGGATCGACGAATGGATCGGCCGGCGCGGGGGCGGCCTCTGTATGGTCGGGGGTCCCAACAGTTTTGCCTCCGGCCAGTGGAATGAGACTCCGGTCAGCAGAATGCTCCCCGTCGATCTCATCCCCGCCGCTCGTGACTGGGCGGAAACGATCACGACGGTCCATCCGATCACGACGGAATCGACGCATCCGATCTGGCACATCACGTCGGACGAGGCGCAGAATCGATCGTTGCTCACGACCTTGCCCAACTTCCTGGGGAACAATCGGGTCGGCCGGGTCAAAGAGGGGGCCGACGTGCTGGCCCGGACGGATTCGGCCGGCGCGAATGGCGAAGGGACGCCGGCGATCGTTGTCCAGCCCTATGGCCGCGGTCGCACCATGGCCATGACCACGGCCATCATGCGCCGATGGGCTAGCGAGTTCACCCAGTCGTGGGGTGGGCCGGACGCGCGATACTACAAGAAGTTCTGGCGCAATGTCGTCTACTGGCTGACCGAGAATTCGTCAATCGGTCGCCGGCGCCTGCTGGCCCAGGCGGACAAGCTCCTCTATCGGCCCGGCGAGCCGATCGTGCTCCGCGCCGGACGTTCGACGAGAACGCGGCGCCGACGCTCGAGTACCGCGTGGCCGTGACGGTCGAGCCGAGATCGGCGAGCGATGCCACGTCGGATGACTCGCCGCTACTACGTCCCCAGGAGGTGCCAAAGCCGGCCGGAGCCGGTGGGCGTCTGCTCCCCTGGAGCGAAGAGTTCGACCTCGTCCGCCAGACGTCGGAATCGTCGTACAGCGCGACACTTCCGATCGCCGATGCCAAATCGGTCGCACCCGGGGTCACTCTGACTCAGGGCTTGCGGATCGAGTTGACGGCCTATGAGAATAACACCCAGGTTGATAGTACGTCGCTCGATGTGCAGGTCCTGGACGACCCGTCCGAGCAGCAGAACCCACTCCCCGACCACGACCTGCTGCGCCGGATCGCCGGTCAATCCGGAGGCAGCGTGCTGCACGGGGCGAAAGACCTCACGGCGATGATCGAGCGGCTGCCGCGGATCATCGGGCCATCGTCGGTCAAGATGACTCCCGCCTGGAGTCAGGCATGGCTCCTGGTACTGCTGATCGGCCTGCTCACGATCGAATGGGTCTGGCGCCGTCGTATCGGCCTGGCATGAATGTCGGCCGATCTCGACCAGTCTCGCGGGTGCGCTCGCCCTCTCATTCTTACGGAGACCGATCGCCATGTATCCTCATCTCGCCCGTGTGTTCCAGTGGGCCTTAGCGTTCACGGCGTTAGCCATCGCACTGGGTGGCTCCGAACGCAACGCGGGCGCTCAGGACCCGGCTACACCTGCCGTCAAGAACGACGTGAGTGCCAAACGGATCGAAGAAATGAGGCGCACCGTCAAGGCATTCCAGACCGTCGCGATCGAGGGAGACAAGAAAATCCCCGTCCCGTTAGAGCGCGAGCCGCTCCACCGCTGGACCGATCCGACCCGAGCGAAGCCCGACGGCTCCTTGTGGGTCTGGCGGTCTTCGGGCCGGCCGGTCGCGGCCTTGGCGATCGAGCTCAATCTCGAGAACCTTTCGCAATGGTCGTTCGAGTTCATCTCGCTCTCGACCGGGCTCGTCGAGTCGGCCGATGACAGGTTGAGATGGACACCCCAAAAGCCCGGAGTTATCTTCCAGGAGATTCCCGGCGCACCGGCCCCCGCTGCCGGCGAAGCGGCTCGGCTCCGGCAGATGCACGAACTGGCCAAGCGGTTCTCGGCGACCGAGTTCTGGGACGTCACCTCACAACACTACCCGCTTCGACTACTCCCCCACCCGATCGACCGTTACAAAGACGCCGACTCCGGCCTGATCGACGGTGCGATCTTCATGTTCGCCAATGGAACCAATCCAGAGGCCTTGCTCTTGATCGAAGCGAGTCGGCGAGGCAACGGTCCGCCGAAGTGGACGTACGCCGCCGCGACCCTGACCACGGCTGCGCCGACACTCAAGCTCGACCGGAAGGATGTGTGGACCTCACCGAACAAGTATGGTTATCTCTCGGGGGAAACCTACTTCTTCGGATTGATGCGGCGCGATCAGGGCGTGCCGTGACTTCGTCTGTGCCAACGGCACCAACCCTGAGGCTCTCCTCTTGATCGACGCGGGACGACCCGCAACCCCCGGTGACCTTTACTACGACATCCTGGTACCCCGGCGCTTCTCGGCCCGCGAACTCACACCGACGAAGAAAGCCAAACCATGAACGACATCAGTCCGACCGGACATGGCTCATCTCGTCACCGGAGTATGTCCGCCATGCGTCTCGACGCGCCGCAGCTGTCCGGACGTTTGCCCGCGCTCGCCGCGCTGCTCATCGCGCTCGGGGCTGCCGGCCAGTGGGCGGCAGCCCAGGCTCCCAGTTCGCCGGTCGCGAGGGAGGACGCCCGAGCTCAGCGCCTCGCCGAGATGAAGCAGATCGCCGCCTCGTTTCAGGCCGCTACGATCGACGGCGGCAGCAAAAAAAATCCGGCCGCCCTGACGCGTGACCCGCTCTACCGATGGACCGACCCGACGCGCGAGAACAGCGACGGCACGCTCTGGGCCTGGAGGTCTTCGGGCCGGCCGATCGCCGTGCTCGCCATCGAGCTCTATCCACAAAACAAGGCATTTGGCCCGGTCTGGCGGCATCGAGTTCACGTCGCTCGCGATCGGACCGATCGAGGTCGAAGGCGGTGAGCATTTCGACACGACTTACTCGGACTTGTTCCCGCCCCGTCCGGACGGCCGGCTGCGATGGGCACCCGTGAAGGGCGGGCTCGCGTTCCGCGAGTTTCCCGACGCTCCGGCCCCCGCCGCGGGTGAAGCCGAGCGGCTGCGGCAGATGAGAGATCTGGCCAAGCGATTCTCGGCGCCGAATTCTACAACATCAATTCCCAGGACTACACGCTTCGCCCGGTCTCTCATCCGATCGACCGCTACGCGGATGCGGAATCGGGCCTGATGGACGGAGCGGTCTTCGCGTTCGCCAACGGCACCAATCCCGAGGTACTGCTCGTCCTCGAGGCGCAGAGACGTGGCGGAAGTGCGCCGGTCTGGAAGTATGCCGCGGGGCCGCTCACCCGCGCCGAGCCGACGCTCCGACTCGGCCGGCAGGACGTCTGGACGCATCTGTTCAAAGCGGTCCCCACGCCCGAGGATACGTATTTCCTGGCGCGGAAGCCCCAGGCCCCCTCGGCACGCGACTGATTCCGCGCCCTCGCTCAAATCACTTTCGAAACGACGATAATCTCGAAAACAGGCTGAGGTTGCGGCCCGGCTTGGTCTGGAGTCGTCGTTCCGTCCCTGGAATCGTCCCCGAAACCATCCGAAAAACGACACCTGACCGCTTTCTCGTCCAACTGAGTCGGACGGGAAAACCGCCACTTCCGGGTCACTCTGAGCATACCGCGCCGAGTCGTCCGTCGCACGACCGTGGGACATCCGCCAGCGTGGCGCGAACCCGACTGGAGAGGCGATCCTCGCGGATTCCTCAGGACTAACGCGAAGTCGTCATCATTCCGCGGCGCTATCGGGCAGCGGTCGCCCCATGTACAAGTCCGTATTGGCCGGTAAGTGGACGGCCGGCATGCTCCAGAGCTGTTTGCCGTCGAGGAAGGCGATCCCCTCGCCTGCGCCCTGCCTCGCGAAGAGGTAACGCCAGGTGCGCTCCCCCACACCCTCGGACCACGCCTCGAGCATCAGGTGAACCGCCGGTGAGCTCTCATTGACGAAACAGAAAAACACTCCGTCCCAAAGACCGACCTTTGGGTCGCTATAGCGATCCATCGGTCGGGGCAGCAACCGAAGCTGGACCCGGCCGATCGGATTGGGGACCTGCGTGCTGATCGAGATCCGCCGGGCAATCTCCTTGGCCTGAATGAAGCGATGGGCCGCCGAGTCCGCCGGCGCGGGTGCATCGGGGAAGGACCGCAATTCGAGCCCGGGCAATCGGGACGACCATCTCACACCATCGCGAAACTCAACTTCCACCCGTCTCGGCGACAACACGGACACGTTGGCGTGCCAGTGCAACTGATCGCGCCTCGGTCCCCGGCGTACCACCTTCATGAGTACGGAAGGCCGCCCACGCTCGCCCCAACCCCACAGCGCGCCATCGACCACCTTCCAGACGGGAGAACTGAAGCGCAGGAACGGCTCGGGCCGCAGCGCCAGCGGCGGGCCCGGCTTCCCCTCTCTGACCTCGCACACCTTGAGCCCCTTCGCCACCCGCCGCAACGCCTCCAGGCGCGTTGCTTGGTCGCGGTCGTCGACCTCTTCCTGGGCGGACGCAGCGGGGCCTATGAGGGCCGCCACCATGGCCAGGAACGACCGCCTCGTGGCGGAGCATGGCTCCTCGAGGGTGAGGTGCCGTCGATCATCTCCGATCGCTCGCTCCATAGAGGCATCTCCTGGGATATGTGTCGGAGCCGTTCGGGGTCAGGGGAGTCTTGGTCGATCACCTGGGAGGTGGTCGGGTGCGGGCCTGTAGCCCTCCAGCCTTCCACGTCGGCTCGATTCGGTCAATCTTGTTCCGCTGGGCTTGCGGACATTTGTCGTACGATGAACAATCCGGCATCAGCCGGTGGGCCGGCGGCCGGCACGCTCCAGACCGGTTTGCCGTCGAGGAGAGCGGAGTACTCGCCTGCGCCCTGCCTGACCAAGGCGTAACGCCAGGTGCTCACTCCGGCGCCCTCCGACCAGGTCTCGAGCACGAGGAGAACGGATGGGTTGTTCGTGTAGACGAAACTGAAAAACACCCCGTCGAGGAGACCGGCTGCCTGGTCACTATATCGAGCGATCGGCTGAGTGAGCAGCCGGAACTGGGTCCGGCCGCTCTGATTGAGAGGTTTCGCACTGGCCGAGAACCGCCGGGCCATGGCTTTGGCCTGGGCGAGACGCTGAGCCGCCGAGCCGGTCGGCGCCGGCGCGTTGGGCAGCGGCCGTAGCTCCAGCCCAGGCGTTCGCGAGGTCCAGGTCGGGCCATCGGGGAACTCGACCTCGATCGGCTTCGGCGACAGCACGTTGACGCGAAATCGCCAATGGCTCGGATCACCCTCCTGTCTGATGAATCCCAGCTTCAGAACTGCGGTCGGCCGTCCGCGCTCGCCCCAGGCCCAGAGGGTCCCGTCGATCACACGCAGGGTGGGGTTCGTATAGCGAAGCAGCGGATCCGGTCGGAGCGCCAGCGGCGGTCCCGGCTTCCCCTCTGTGACTTCGCAGACCTTGACCTCCTTCACCAACCGCCGCATCGCCTCCAGGCGCGCGCTCGACTTGCGGCGGCCCTCCGAGTCGTCCTGGGCGGACGCGGCGGGACCGATGAGCGCCGTCATCATTGCCAGGAACGACCGTCTTGTGGCGGGAGATCGCTGATCGCATCTGCGGTCCGGCTGATCACCTGGATTCGCTATCGTCATCTGCTGTACGGTTCCTCCACCGGTTCTGCACCCGTTCCCTGGTGGACGCCTCGCGAGCGCTTCACGCCTGGTTCGTGAACGCCACCCGGAGGCCGTGGCCAGTGCAACCCATTCGTGAATAGCTCCAGGGAATGATCGCGGAGGCGGCGCCTTCGTCCGACAACACGGCGAATGGAGCGGGCGAGCTCGCCCGCTCACTTCTTCGGCATGGCGGCTTCCTTGGAAGTGATCAGGCCGTCGCCATCGGCGTCGAGTCGCTCGAAAGCGGCGCGGGGGCCGAGGAACTCACGCCGGGAGATGTCGCCGTCGCGGTTCCGGTCCATCTTGAGGAACCACTTCGGGCCTTCGGCGGTCGGCGTTGCGGAGGGGGATGCCATGACCGGGGAACGGAACGAGGACATGCCGACGGCCGTGATCTGGCCCCGTCCGATCGAGAGCTCGTAGTGGTGCGGGATCTCGTCGGAGCGTATTAGGCCGTCTCCGTTGCGATCCCACGACGACACCCGCGCGACTGCACCGCGGATCTCGCGTACGCCCAGATGGCGGTCGTGGTTCAGATCGACGATGGCAAAGATCGCCCGACCCTGGTCGGCGACGGACAGGACCATCTGACTGCGCCGGCGTTCGACTGGCGGTCGACGAATTCGTCGACCTCCTTCATATAGATCTTCCCATCACCGTCACGGTCCATCATGTCGAAGAGCGAGACGAACGGGCCATGGTCCTTCACTTCCGACTTCTCGAGGTACTTGTTGTTGTCCTTGTCGGCGGCCTGGAACTGGCCGGCGTAGTAGCTCTTGGCGAAATCGGCGGCTTGCTCGCCGCCGTCGGCGTGGAACTCGAGGCTGACCTCGCCGACGGCGATCTCGATGTCGGCCTCGGAAAGCCGATGAACGTGGACCCCCGGGGGTAACATGGGATGGGTGCCCGATCCGGTCGCCTCGATGGTCGTCGCGGCCGAAGCCCCATTGCCGGAGAGCTTGACGACCAGCTCCAGGTCGGGTCCAACCCGGCCGAGGTACCGGCGCAGCTCCTCGCTATCGAGCTCGCCGTCGCTGTCGGTGTCGGCCGTCACGAAGTCCTTCGCGCCGATCCCGAATTCGCCGGCGCTGAGCCGGTTGTCGCCGGCGGTTGCACTATCGCCCGTCCCGTTGTCGTACTTCTTGAGCAGGAGTCGCACGGGACGGAACGAGGGGTCGTCGGACGAGAGCTCGATGACCGCGGGGACGGGTGAGTATTTTCCCCGCCGGGTCTGGTCCTGGGTGAGTGCCGCGATCGGATTGCTGAAGGGTTCCAGCTCGTTCGGGTCGATCAACTCGTTGTCGTCGAGATCGAAGCGGTGGAGCGACGAGACGGCGGCGGCAAGCTCGTCCTTGGTGAGTGTGCCGTCCTTGTCGCGATCGAGGTGGTTGAACAGGGCATCGTTGCGATCGATCGCCAGGCGGCCGACCTGTACGCGGAATGGGCCGAGGGCGGGGCGCAGGACATCGGCCAATTCTTCCAGGGAGACCTTGCCGTCTTTCGGGTTGGTGTCGAGGTCGGCACGTGGCAGCGCCGCCGCGCCGCCCGTGGCGGATCGCACCATATCGGGCAAAGCGCCACGATCTGCCTCTTGCCGCGTCAGGGTGCCGTCACCGTCGCGATCGAGGTAGGTGTGGATCGCCTTGACGGCATCGATCCAGGCTGAGCGGAACGCTTTACCCCCGGCACCCAACCGCAGCCGGATGAAGATGGGCCGGGCGTCGGTGAGGAACATAATATCCTGGGTGGCCTCGCGGTCGGTCGGATTCGCGCCCGGCTCCGGTCGGCGGCCGTCGTCCGCGGCTGCGGGTGAACGTCCCATTGCAAGCGAAGCCGATGCGACCAGGACCAGCAGACCAGCACGGCAGCGGCAGATCATGCGAGTACCTCCTGGATTGGCTTGGCCTTCGGGTCGACGAGCCGGATCGGTCGGCCGAGGTCGGTGGCGAGGTTCTGGACCATGGGGTTGACGCCAATGGCTTTGCAGACGGTGGACAGGAAGTCGGGGACGGATACCGGGCGATCCTTGGCCTCCATCCCGGCGGCGCCGCTACTGCCGATGACCTGGCCGCCCTTGATCCCGCCGCCGGCCATGACCGTCGTCCAGGCCGCGGGGAAGTGGTCGCGACCTGCCTGGGGATTGATCTTGGGAGTCCGGCCAAACTCACCCATCCAGACGATCAGCGTCGAGTCGAGCAGACCGCGGCCACGCAGATCGTCCATCAACGCGGCCCACGCCGGGTCGAGCACTTCGCTGAGCTTCTTGACAGCCTCGAAGTTCTGTTGGTGCGTGTCCCAGCCGACCGCCGCCGCCCCCGCGGCCGAGGAGAGCGTGACTTCGACGAAGGGAACGCCTCGCTCGACCAGTCGTCGGGCCAGGAGGCATCCCTGTCCGAATGGAGTCCGGCCGTAGGCATCGCGCACCGTGGCCGACTCCTCCTCGAGCTCGAAGGCCCTGGCCGCCGCCGAGCGCATCAGCCGGACGGCACGTAGGTAGGCGTCCTGGTGGCTCACGGGTCCGATACCCGGGTGGCTGGAGAGGAAGTCCTTTCGCAAGGAATCGAGCAGCCCGAGCCGGGCATCCGCCCGCGGGGTGTTGACGCCCGCGGGCAAGTTCAGGTCCTCCACCTTGAACGAGAGATTACGCGCGTCATTGGCTCCATTGGGATCCATCACGGCGCCTTCGCCGACGACCAGGGGTGCATACTGCGGCCCGAGGAACCCCGGCCCGAAGGCGGCGGGGTTGAATCCGCGATTCGGCGCGATGCTGACGAAGTTCGGCAGCTCCGCGTCCTCTGACCCTAGCTCCTTTGCCACGAGCGAGCCGAAGGTTGGGTAGCGAATCGGGCCGGTCGGTTGATAGCCGGTGCGCAGGTTGAAGGTGGCGCGCCCGTGATCCCCTTCCTTCGTGCTCATCGAACGGATAATCGCCATGTCTTTCATCTGCTTGGCCAGCTTGGGGAGATGCTCGCTGACCAGGATTCCGGGCACGGACGTCTCGATGGCCTTGAACTCCCCACCGTTCGCATGGCCCGGCTTGGGATCGAACGTGTCGGTCTGACTGGGACCTCCGCTCATCCAGAGCAAAATGCAGGACTTGCGACGCTTGGGGTGCGAGGCCACGTCGGCAGCCAGGGCCTCGATCCAGCCGGACGTCGAGATGCCGACGACGCCGGCCGCGGCCAGCCGGAACATCTGGCGGCGTGACAGCCCACCGGGGATCTGGTTCGTTCGGTTCATGGCGTTTCCTCTCCCCTTCTGGTCAGAGCATGTCAATGGTTAAATCGAAACTCAGGGCTGTTCAGCAACGCCCAGAAGACGTCGGCAAGTGCCTTGGATCGATCGCTGGAGGGACCACCGCGCTCGACATAGGGAACGAGCTTTTCCAGCTCATCCGGACGGGGTCTACGGGTCAGAGCCGCCAGGAAGAGTGTCTCGATGCGCCCGGAGTGTCGAGATAGGGAGCATCGGCCACGGCGGCCAGCGTGTCGCTGGTCTCCAGGCTGGTCACATTGGCGATGAATGGTCCATTCATCAAGGCCAGTGCCTGGAGGATCGTGGTCTCCCCTTCGGTCGGCTTTTCGTCGCGGTTGGTGAACAACTCCACGAACCGTTGCTTCGACACCCCTTCGTAGCCGTACGGGCCACCGGAGCCCTCGTGAAAGCCGGTTGCCTGGGTGAGTGATTCGAAGAGCTGGCCGGGTGACAGCGTCCGGACGGCCATCGCGGCGAACATGCCCGGCGGAGCCAGCTCCGAGCGTCCCACGGCGCTGGTGAGGGCGTATGCCTTCGTGGCCGTGATTGCCCGGATCAGGAACTTCAGGTCATATCCGTGGGACTGGAATTGTCGGGCCAGCTCGTCGAGCAGCTCCGGATGCGACGGCGGATTGTCGTCGCGGAAGTCGTCCACGGGATCGACGATCCCGGTGCCGAAGAACCGGGCCCAGATCCGGTTGACTGTCGCGCGGGCGAAGTACGGGTTGTCGGGCGCGGTCACCCAGTCGGCCAGCAGCTCACGGCCGGAGGTCCGCCGTCCCCACTGGGGTTTCTTGGCGTCGAGGAACGCGGCCTTGACGATGCGGCTTGTGTCGGGGATCAGCAGCTCGCGGCGGTTGGCTAGTTCGCGGATCGGTCCGAAACCCTCATCCTTCCCCTGCTTCGAGACGCCGGCGAAGAATGCGGCCAGGCCCCAGAACTCCTCGCGCTTCCAGTGGTCGAACCGGTGGTTGTGGCACTGGGCACATTCGAGGCGGAGGCCCAGGAACGTCCGGGCCGTGCCGGCGGCGAGGTTCTCGGGCTTGGCATCCTTCGCGACGTAGAAGGCCAGCGGGGAGGGTTCGGCCCGAGGGTCGTACGCGTTGCCCCCGCGGCTGCCCCGGCCGCCGAGCCGCACTGTCAGCACCTCGCGGACGATCTGCTCATAGCCGGCTTCCTCCGCGACCTTCTTGCGGAGCCACGCCTCGAAGGTCGGCGTCAGACTGCGGACCTGGCCGTCGGTGTCCGCTTCGGGCAGCAATAGCGACCGATAATTCTCGGTGGCATGGCTCAAATACGCCGGGCTCTCCAGCAGGGATTCCACCAGACGCGTGCGCTTGTCGGTGCTGGGATCGTCGAGGAACGAGCATGCTTCGGCGGCCGTCGGGATCTTGCCGACCAGGTCGAGGTAGACGCGGCGGAGGAATTCGGCGTCATCGGCGGGCGGAGCCGGCCGCACATTGGACTTGGACCACTTGGCGGCCAGGAGGCGGTCGATCTGATCGGCGAGCCCCCGTGCATCACCCGCCGCGCCGCGGCCCCATGGGTAGGGTCGGAGTCCGGGCGTCCGGTGTGTCGCCCGCCCCGGCCGATGCGACAAGACACAAACCTCCCAGGACGAGACCAACCGTGCCGATCCAGTACCGAGGATGGGGCTTCATCTCGAACCTCCCAAGGAATTCCCTCGAGGCTTCGCGGACAGAGATAGGGACGGCTCATACGCGGGCAGGTCCCAGAGTTTGATGGTTCGGTCGGCGCCACCGGTGGCCAGGCCGGAGCCGTCTGGGGCGAACGCGATCCCGCGCACCACGGCGCTGTGGCCGACCAGTCGGGCGAGCTCGGCGCCGGTCGTGGCATCGCGGAGCGACACCAGCCCATCGCCGCGCCCGGACCAGGCGAGTACCCGGCCGTCGCGCGAGAAGGCGAGCGACTGGACGCAATTTGAGAGGCCGCCCAGGGTGAGCCGGTGCCGTCCTGAATTCACGTCCCAGAGGCGGATCGTCTCGTCCAGGCCGCCGGTGGCCAGTCCCGTACCGTCGGGCGTAAAGGTCGCGGACAGAATCGCCCGCGTGTGCCCCTCGAGCGCCCGGACCACCGACCAGGCAGCCGTGTCCCAGAGCTTCAGTTCACCCTGGCCGCCGGGCTGGTTGTTCAGGGCACCTCCGCCGGTCACCAGGAGCTTGCCGTCGGGCGAGAACGCGACGCATTGCACGGTCCAGCGGAAGCCGGTGAGCCGGGACTCTTCGGCGCCGGTGTCCACGTCCCAGAGTGTGACGATCTTCCCTTCGCCGGCGGATGCCAGGAGGCGGCCGTCGGGCGAGAACGCCAGCTCGGTGACACCATTGAGTCCTGCCAGCTCGTGGAGCTGTTCACCGGTCCTCGCGTCCCAGATCCGGATCGTGCTGTCCCAGCTCCCTGAAGCCACCAGGGTGCCGTCCGGGGAGAAGACGACCGTGGCGACACCCCGCTCGTGCCCATCGAGCGTCGCCTTCACTCTGCGGGTCGCGACCTCCCAGAGCGTGACCGTGCCGGGGGCGTCGTGTCCGTCGGCGACGGCGAGGGTCTTGCCATCGGGCGAGTAGGTGACGGACCAGACGGGCGTGAGGTCGCCTTTCAGCGTGGCCCGTGCCGTCTGCCGGCGCGTCGTCAAGTTCCAGAGTTTGACCGTCCGGTCCTGACCGGTTGTGGCGAGCGAGCCGCCATCCGGCGAGAACGCGACCTGCCGGACCGAGCCGCGGTGTCCCTTGAGCAACCCGAGCTGCCGGCTACCGCCGACATCCCAGAGGACCACATCGCCGCCGACGTGGGCAGAGGCCAGCCATCGGCCGTCGGGCGAGAAGGCGAGCGAGTGGCACTCACTGTACTTCAAGGCCTGACGGGGTGCCCGGGTCGCCACGTTCCAGAACCGGACAACTCCGTCCGAGCCCGACGAGACGATGCTCTTTCCGTCGGGCGAGAAGGCGATCGGAGTCATGCCATGCCCCGGTCCCCCGAGAGAGCCCAGCATTTTTCGGTTGGCGAGATCCCAGAGACGGACCTCGCCCGAGGAAGCGTCGCGATCATCGCCGGTCGAGGCGGCGAGTGTCCGGCCATCGGGTGAAAACTGGACGGTCGTTACCGGGAGCCCCCGAGCGTGCAATAATCGCGAGGGTTTCCGGCCGATTGCATCCCAGAGCTGCACGGCCCCATCCTGGCCGCCTGAGGCGAGGAATCGGGAATCGGGTGAGAATGCGATCGTACGCACTTTGCCCGCGTGTCCCACGAGGGTGGCGAGGACCTGGTCGGAACGGGCATCGATCAGGCGGATCCGACCGTCTGGTCCGCCCGTAGCGTAGTAGGCGCCGTCCGGGGCCATGGCGATGGTGTTGGCGGTTGCCTCGCCCTTTACCGGCGGAGTGAGGGTTGCCCCGGTGGGGACGTCCCAGCGGGCGATGCCTCCCTCTCCAGCGGCACGCAAGGAGCGGCCATCGGGCGAGAAGGCCAGGCTTTGGGCCTCTCCCGGGTAAGACAGACAAGAGGTAGGGGAGAAGATCGGGGCGGTGGGTTCCCAGAGACGCACCGAGCCATCGAAGCCCCCGGTGGCCATCTGCCGGGCATCCGGTGCAAACGCCAGGGCGGAGATCCCCACCCCGTCGCGATGCCCCTGGAGCGACGCGCGCTCGCGAGCGGCCGTGGGCTCCCAAACCTTGAGCGTGGTATCGAGGCTGCCGGTGACGAGAAGGCCGCCCCGTGGCGAGAAGGCCAGGCAGGTCACCATGTCCGAGTGTCCCACCAAGGTCGCACGCTCATGACCGGAATTCTCATCCCATAACCGGACCTCACCATCCTCGCCGCCCGTCGCCACGGTAGCGCCATCGGGAGAGAAGGCCAGGGCGCGGACCGAGCCCTTGTGTCCTTCGAGGCGTGCGCGAGGCGATTGGGTGCGGAGGTCCCAAAGGATGACCGTGCGGTCCGCCCCGCCGGAGGCCAGCACGCGCCCGGCCATCTCGGGCGCGAAGGCCACGGTCCGGACCGAGGACCTGTGTCCGGACAGTCTTGCGGTCTCCCGGCCCGTGACGGCGTCCCAGATCCGGACCGTCTTGTCGTGACCGGCCGAGGCTAGCGATGAACCGTCGGGTGAGAAAGCCACCGCGAAGACCCAGTTAGTGTGTCCCTCGAGCGTGGCTTTCGCCCGGCCCGAAGCCACGTCCCAGAGCTTCAATGTGTGGTCGTAGCTGGCGGTGGCGAGCGTCTTGCCGTCGGGCGAGAAGGTCAGGGACGAGATGGCGTCGCGGTGCCCTTCGAGCCGGCCGATCATCCGGCCGGAGGCCACATCTCGCAACAGCACCACGGAATCGTCGCCTGCCGAGGCCAGGGTCGATCCATCCGGCGAATACGCCAGGGCCAGGACCACCGAGCGGGACTCGGGCCCCGGGGATTCGCCGCCGAGGTCAACGCGGACTTGCCCCGCCTCGCGCTGTCGATGCCAGACGGCTCCGGGCCGATAACTCGTAGGTTCGTCGCGGTCGATCGTCAAGTTCCGAGTCGCGAGAGCCTGGTCCTCCAGGGCGCGGAGGCGCGCGTCGGGAGCCGCGGAGACATCCCGCGGCCGACCGAACGGCAACACGACCAGGGCCAGGAGCAACAGGCCCAGTGCCGCGCCGGGCGAGAGCCGGGCATGGACCGTGCGGCTATTGTCGAGGATACGGATCAGCCGACGGCGGATCAGCAATCGCGAGTCGAAGAGTCCCAGCACCGGGACGGCTGCCGGGACCGGCTCGACGGACCGCTCGACGATCGCCAGGAATCCTTCACCGCAGACGCGCCGCGATGTCTTGCAGGCGGCCAGGGCCACGTCGTCGCAGGCATATTCGCGCAGTTCGTCGATGATCCAGTTGGCGAGGTGGACCGCCGGGTGGAAGAAGAAGACCGCCTGCACGACCCGCTGAACCATGACGACCCACAGGTCGCCACGGCGCACGTGGGCCAGCTCGTGGAGCAGGACCCAGGTCAATTGCTTGGGTGTGAGGCTATCGCTGAGGTCGGGAGGGATGATCACGGCGGCGCGAACCAGGCCGCCGACGGCGGGCGAGTTGAGCTGGTGGCTGATGGCCCACCGCACGGGCGCCGAAGTCCCAGGGCACTCGGCAGCGCCTGGACGTCGATCGGCAACCATTCCGGGCGAAGGGGGACCGCCTCGCGTATCAGCCGGCGCGTGGTCCGCGTGGCCCGCAGGAACCGCGCCAGCAGCAGCACGACGATCGAGGCCCAACCCAGCATCAACCAGGCCTGGAGCGAAAGTGCAAGCCGCGCGGTCTTCGCCGAAGAACCGGCCATGACTCCGCTCTGCGTGGCATCCTGGGCCGGCTCCACGATCGCGACCGGCTCGAGTACCGAGGCGTCCACCAGATTGGCACCCACGTCACCCGTCGTCGGAAGGATGATCCGAGCGAGCGGCTCGGCGTTAACCACAGCCGGCGGTGCGGGCGCAGCCGGTCGAGACCGAGTCAACGACTGCCACCAGGACCACTCGACCGGTACGGGGACGATCAGTTTCAGGAGCACCAGGCAGAACAGCCCGTGGGCGAGCTGGGCCGACACCCGGCGTCGCATGGGCAGCCAGACGACCAGGATCACAGCCAGGAGCAAGGAGGCATCGATCAGGGCTCGCGACATGAAGCCGAACCAGGATGCACCCCAGGCGTTCAGCAAGTCAACCGGGTTCATGGCTCAGGCTCTCCGCCTTCGGCGACGAGATGTTCATCGAGAACCGAACGCAACTGTGCCAGGTCGTCCGGAGTCAGACGGCTCTTCTTCACCATGTAGGCTAACAGTTTACCGTCCATGCCTTCGAGGGTGTTGTCCAGAAGCGTGTCGGCCGCGCCGGCGAGCGAAGGCCAGGCCGGCCGCGCCGGCCGATAGAGATAGCTCGTCCCGACGGGGGTCACGACGAGATGTCGCTTCTCTACCAGCCGGCGCAACAAGGTCTTCGTCGTGGTCGGGGCCCACCCGTGGGCATCACGGGCTTCCTCGTACACGTCCCTCGCGGAGCAGCTCTTTCGGCGCCAGACGATCTTCATCACCTTCCATTCAGCAACCGTCAACGGCTCGGGCATCTCGCGAGACATGAGGTACTTTCCCTTAAGGTTACGGAACACGTCGCATGACTACAAATATCGCCAGCAGGGACAGTCTGTCAACGACGTATTTCGGAATTTTTTCCTAGCGGGATCGCCGAGCCGGTTTTCTCGGGGCGTTGGAGCGAGGGAATCGACCCTTAATGAAAGCTGAGGTGGACGTCGAGAAGGAGGCAGGAATCGGCGAGCGCGCCCGCCTTTGATGGGGCGCGACCCACCACGGACCGTGGCACTCGATGGCACTCGATCATAACAATTCGGCGGGCCGTCATCGCCGATCTCCAAGGCCGGTAGCGAGTTCGGGACGAGCACGTCCCGACATGGGTCGGGCCGGTTTCCCGACCGGCGGCATGCCAAAAAGTGGAAGGCGAGGTGTTCAAATATTCCCTGGTCATGGGTCGCTGACGTGTTCGGGCGCCGTGTCGCGGTGGTCGCACGATGCTCCCTTATTATTAGGATGCCTCAACTTGCAAAAAATGTTAATGCACCTAGTCCCGAAACCGGACGTCTGAGCTCCCGAACTCCTAACCACGGTGGGAGATAAAAAAATCCCAAAAAAATAATCGATGGTGGATTAGCGACGGCTTCCCGTCACTCGGTTCGGTGGGGAGTGGAGAAGAAAGAGATTCAACCTCAGGATCAACTCGCTCAACCACGCCGCCGCCACCAGTGGCGCGAAGACCGGTGGTGTTCGTCGAGAAGTCTCCTTTTTTCCGAGAAGAGTCGATCCAATCGGGGACGGCGATGCAGTACAAAGAGAGAGACCCGCTGTGAGAGGAGCGTCGCCGATGACCAAGCTGCGATCGCGAGGCCTGATCAAGGAGTTCCGCGCCTTCTTCAGCCGGGGTACGCTCGCCGGCCTCGGCGAAGGCGAGCTACTGGACCGCTTCGTCGCCCTTCGCGACGAGACGGCGTTTGCTGAGCTGATCGCGCGTCACGGGCCGATGGTCCTGTCTGTCTGTCGGCGCTGGCTCGAGGAGCCCCAAGACATCGAGGACGCGTTCCAGTCGACGTTTCTGATCCTGGTGCGCAAGGCAGGCTCCCTCCGGGACCGGGATTCGGTGACCTCCTGGCTCTATGGGGTCTCGCACCGGGTGGCCCGCCGGGCGCGGACGACGGCTCTGCGGCGGCAGGAACGCGAAGCGCGAGTCATCGCGACACGCCAAAGAGTCATGCCCACATCGATCGATCGCACTCCCCCCGCGGAAGCGACTGGCCGGGAACTTTCCGCGATGGTCGATGCGGAAATCCACCGACTTCCGGCGAACCAGCGGTTGGCCGTCGATCTCTGCCTGGTCCAGGGCCTCGCTCACGAGGCGGCGGCACGGGCGCTGGGCTGGCCGCTGGGGACGGTCAAGAGCCGGCTCGCGGCAGGTCGCGCGACCCTGGTGCGCCGTCTGAGTCGGCGCGGCCTGGCACCGTCGAGCATGATCGCATTGTCTCGATGGGATGGCAGCCTGATAACAGTCTCCATCGTCCCGCCCGAACTGGTGCACCGGACCCTCGGTGTCGCGGCCGAGCTCGTCGCCAATCCCTCGAGCCACGCCGGGGCCGCAGTCAGCGCCTCGGTTGCGACCCTGCTTCGAGTGGTTTTGCGGACGATGGGACTGGGTCGTCTCCTCGTCGTGGCCCTCGGGCTGATGGCTGTGGGAGGGCTGGTCTGGGCGGCTTCGGCATGGTGGATCGCTCGTCCGGACTGCCCTCCAGGAGGCTGCTGCCAAGGCCGATCCTCCTCAATCCGACAAGGTGAAACTCTCTGCCCGCGAAAGCCGATGGCCAGCGCCGCGACCTCTACGGCGATCCGCTGCCGGCCGGGGCTGTGCTCCGGATGGGCACAGTCCGCTATCGCCAGGAATCGCCGATCTATCACATCGCCTATACCGCCGACGGGAAGTACGTGGTCACCGACGGTGAGGATAGCATCCTCAGAGTCTGGGATGCCGCCGACGGCCGCCTGATCCGTCGCATTGATCCCGGGGTCGGACTGATGGGTGCTTTCGCCCTGGGGTCCGATCCGAACACCGTCACGGCCAGCGGCTTCCGTGACAATCGCAATCAGGGGAAACCGATCACCTTCCATGTGACTTCCACCAACCTCGCGACCGGGCGACGCGTGTCGGAAACCACCTGGTCCAATGAAGGTCTGCATTTCGATTTCCCGCGCTTCGCGCTTTGTCCCCACCGCCAGCTTCTTGCGATGGGTCCGGAGGTCGGGTCCAGCCCATTGCGCATCATCAGGACGACCAGCGGCGCCGAAGTGTGCCGATTTAACTTGGTGGATCAGATCGAGCGAATGACCTTCGCACCGGACGGCAAGCGACTCGCCGTAGACCTGATGGAATACCGCCCGATGGGAACGAAATATCGCGTAGTTGTCCTGGACATCGACAAAGCCCGAGAGATCAGGCGCCTCGAAAGCGAACACGATATGAGAACTCTGGCTTTCTCCCACGATGGGAAGACCCTCGCGGTTCGTGACTCAACGCGTTTCCAGCTCTGTTCCATAGCCACGGGTGAGTTGTCTTCCCTGAAGAACGTGGTCAAGGAGGTGCTGATCTTCTCGCTCTATAAGCCGGTCCCCGTGGACTTTGCGGCCTTTTCGTCCGATGGCCGGCGATTGGCCGCGATCTCGAACATCGGCCAGATCAGCGTCTGCGATCCGGACACACGACGCCTGACAGACTCCTTCGATTTCCCGGGCGGCACGATGGGGTTATGGGGGGGGCCCGTGGCGCTCTCACCGGACGCTCGCACGCTCGCCGCTGTCGGGGGAACTCAGGTCGTTCATCTCTGGGACCTCGACGGTCATCGCGATCGGCTCGCCATGCCGGCTTCCCATTGCGACATGGTGAATGAACTCCTCATCACGCCGGATGGAAAGACGCTTCTCACCGCCAGCGACGATGGAACCATCCGCCTCTGGGACCTCGCGACTGGCCGACAGCGCAAGGTCCTGAAACACACCGACCCGGCTCCCGAATCGACGCGCACCTCGGCCGTCAGCAGGATGGGACTGTCAACAGACGGGCGGTTTCTGGTCTCCGCCACGAAACACCCCACCGGCTTCTTCGTCTGGGATCTCGAAAAAGCCGATGAACCGGTTGCCCGATCGGATGAAGCCGGACGATTTGACGCGAGAAATCTCGACCGGGCGCTCACCTTGGTTGTCCGATTTGACGAGCATAATCGATCGGTCGTGGAGCTGGACCAGCTTGGTGAGCTTCGCGAGTGGGATCCCAAGAATCGGCGAATGAAGGCACTGGATCGTCCGTCATTTTCACAAGGTGAGAGGCCTTATCAACAGGGTCATTACCAGCAGGGTACCTTCCTTGCCGGCGGAAGAAGACTCGCGGTGATCGATTCCTACAATGGGCTTCAGGTCTCGGATCTCTCCGCCAGGAGAGAACTCTTTGGAGTCGGTAAAGCGAAGATCTTCGCCGCGTCTCCGGATGAACGGACCCTGGCCATCGCTCGGAGTCGGACACCTTCCGAAATGGAGCTGGTCACTCAGGGCCTCGCCACTGGGACGGTGACCTATCGATTCCTTCAACTCGATCCCGACGGGACAATCGTCCTGCTGGACGGCGAAACTGGTAGGGAAACACGTCAGATACCTGTGGTGGGCTCCCAGGTCCGAGCGATGGCCTTCTCGCCCGATGGCAAGACGCTGGCCGCCACCACAGGTCGAGCGACCGGGCAGATTCATCTCTTCGAGGTCGCGACGGGAAAGGAAATCCAGACGATCGACACCCCGTCACTCGCCTCCGGTGTTTTGGCTTTCACGCCCGATGGCAAGCGATTGGTCACGGGGATGGCCGATGCCTCGATCCTCATCTGGGACGTGCGGGCGGAGCCATAGGCGTGATGTCGATCAGGCTTTCCATCTCAAGTATGATGACTCGACAGGCGGGAAACCCGGACCCACTGCGCCGCTGGAGTTCCTCCACGCGCCGAGCGACTTCGAGGGAACAACCCCAAGAAAACGTGACCCCCGAGCCGCCGTGGCCGTAATTGTGGATGATCCGCGTGCCCTCTTCCCATTCCAGCCGGACATTTTGGCGACGGCACGGCCGCAAGCCCGCGCGGACCGGCTCGACAGCATCGATCTCCGCTCTTTCCAGGATCGGGAGGAACTCGAGGCATCGACGATACATTTCGCGGATGAGCTCGTGGTTATGCAGACCGATGTCCAGGTCCCATGCGTCGACCTCGGCCAGGCCGCCCAGGACGAGCAGGTCGTCGCCACGCGGCACGATGAAGATGAAGCCCGGCTCCTCGGTCGAGCCGTCGTGGGAGACGCAATGCGCCTGGGTGACGCGCGGGAACCGCTTTCCATCATTGCGGACCCGGACGAGCGCGCCTCGGAGCGGATACATCGCGTCCTGGGCCAGCTCCGCGGCTCCCAGGCCCGAGCAATTGACGATCGCGTCAACCTGGTACTGGCTTGCCAGCACGTCCTCCTGCTCGCGAAGAGGGCCGATGAGCCTGCGCCTCGACGATGCGGCAGCCGGCCCTCCGAACTTCACCGAGTAGCCACGTCATGTAGACGTCCGTATCGATCATCGGGGCCAGGTAGGAATAGGCGTCCCGGAGTCCCAGCGCAGGATTGATGCGATTGGCCTCGATCCGTCCGGCATCATGGCGGAAGCCCCGAACCTTACCCTTCACCTCTCGCATCTTCACGGCCTGACGAGGGTCTTCCTCGATCGGCCTATGGAAATAAAACGTGGCGGGCCTGAGGAATACGCCCGTCTTCCGATTGGCGGCGAGGTCCGAGAATACCTCGTAGGAGGTCTCACACCAGGTCTTGGAGCGAGCCAATGAGACCTGGTCCTGGTGGTGACCGCAAACTGCGGGCGGCCATTCCCACAGGGCACCGGCAACGACCGAGGTGACCCTCGGGGCGAATCGGTCTGCAACTACCGTGACCGGGAAACCTCGCTGGCGCAGGCAGAGAGCCGTCGTCAGGCCACTGACGCCGGCGCCGATGACGAGCACGCCCCTTCCGGCGCCACGTCCGAATCCCTCTCCATTTCGAGCGATCAGGATGACCCTCCTCGTGAATCCCGGCAAGAACCGGGACCCATTTCTCATCAGACCGGCCAGGCAGCGAGGGGTCCTCCCTCATTTCCTCGGAATCCTAACTATTAAGTTCTACAACAATTCATCCGGCGGTCAAGGTTGGGAGCGTGCCGCATTCGTCGATCGCGGCACGAGGCCGGCGTTTCTCAGCCACCAACGCGTCGCGGTCAATTCTGCGGAGCGAGAAAGCTCATGTGAAGAGCCGCATGCTTGAGGTGGATCTGCATCCACTCCTCACGAGTGAGGGGCCCAAAGAGGGGGTCCGGGCGCGGGTGGATTCGCGTTCCTGCCGAGCGATGGCGTTCCTCAGGGCGTCGAGACCTTCCTCGGTCGAGGTCGGTCCCGGCACGAGAGACCGGGCGGCCCAATCGGGGAGCTTGATTCCTGGCGACATCGGGCCCCGGAGCATCTTCTTTCTCAACAGACGTCCCAACATCTGGAAATACCAGGGCACCTTGAGGTCGGAGCCATCGATCGAGTTGTTCATGATCTTGGCGAGATGCGCGAAGATCTGGCCGGCCGACCAGTTGCCCAGGGGTTTGGCGTTGCCCGAGGCCATCCGTTCGGCATCGACGAGCACATCCTGGAGCGACGCGTATTCGACCTTGCGACGGTTCTGGACCTTGCCCGTGTCGACTGGCATGAGAACCTCCTCGTTTTCCTGGAGCAGCGTCACACGTTAGTCGTGAAAGGGATGGCCGTTACGGCGGTGCCCGATCGGAAGAGACGTCGCAACGTGATGCCCTTCCGATCCGATCGCACTCCGTCATTTCCGCTTCATCATCCGATCGACTCGCTCGGCCTCGGCCTTGATGAACTCGACCTCGAGGAACGGGTCGGATGAGATGCGCTGGAAGCGGACGTTGCCCTGCGCGTCGATGAGGAAAGTGCCGTGGAGCGGCTGGCTTTCGAAATCGTCGTAGGCCCGGTAGCGCTTGAACACGTCGAGCTTGGGGTCGGCCAGCATCGGCATGGGAAACTTGACGGCATCCTTGTTGTTCTTGAGGGTCCTGGTGGCGTCGGCGTCGTCGCTGCCGATGGCGACGGTCTCGACGTTCAACTTCTTGAGGGCCTCGTACTCCTTGCCGAACGTCTCGAGCTGCTGCATGCAGTGGGCGCACTTGCCGCCGAGGTAGAAGAGGACCAGGATGTTCTTCCCTTTATGGGCGGCCAGGGACCACGGCTTGCCGGTGGTATCGGCGGCGGAGAACGGCGCGGCGGAGGTGGGCGACCAGACCAGCGGCCCGAGGGTCGTCAGGTTGATCCGGTTGATGGCCGTCTCATCGGAACCGGTGCGCTGGGCGGGCTCGGAAGTGGGGGGCGACCAGGACTTGTCGGCCTTCCAGCGAGCGATGACCGGCTCGAGGCGACGGAAGACCGGCAGGTCGCGGTCGGCCCATCGGGCGATGGGGACGAGCTTTCCGTAGGCCTCGCGCGCGTCTTTCTCCTTGCCGGCGGCCTGGAGGATCTCGACCAGGGCGGCCAGCGGGGCGACCAGGTTCGGATTCTGATCGACGCCCTTCCGCGCCGTGGTCTCCGCAAAGCCGTAGTTTCGGGCCGCGAGGTGGGCACGAGCCAGCCCTTCGGGGCGCATCGAGGTCGCCTTGGCGAACTGGTCGAACGCCGGGCCGATCTCGCCGCGGGCCAGATGCTGGTAGCCTTCCAGCTCCGCCAGCGCGGTCTTGGCCGACGCGATGGTCAGTTTCTTGAGGGCGGCAATCTGCTCGGCCAGCTTCTTGGCATCGTTCCTGGCGGCATACGCCTGGCCGAGGGCGTACGCCTTCTCGCGCTGCTCCTGGGGGACGTTCGACCAGTCGAGCACGCCGGAGGTGGTCGCTTCGATCAGGTCGTCCCAGAGCTCGTACCGAGTCAGGATCTCCGCCCAGCGGATCCGGCCGCTCCGCTGTGGCGAGCCGCCGTCGTTCGGGCCGTTCTTCTGCGGGTCGCGGGGCTGTTCGACGAGGTTCCGCGCCACGGCGATCGCGTCGTGAACCCGGCCGATGTGGCTGTAGCTCGTGCAGAGCCACTGATTGTTGTGGGCGTAGTTGTGGATCTCGAACGGCATGACGCGGTCGCGGATCATGTAGGCGTGGTCGACGCGTGCCGATGCCTCCTGCTGGTAGGCGGCGTCGGCATAACGCTTCAGCCCGGTGTAAGTATGTCCGGGCATGTGCCAGGCATGGGCAATCCCCGGCGCGGATGGGCCGAACAGCGCCGCCGACTTCTCGGCGCAGGATCGGCTTGACGCCGTCCCAGAGGTGGATGCGGTAGTGATGCGCCGGGATGCATTGGCTCGGCCAGCAGGACCGAGTCGATCATGGTATCCATCCAGACTCGGTTCGGGCTCCCGCTACCGGCCGACTGCCAGGCGACCATCGACGCCCAGGCGCGGCGCGTCGATATCGTCGGGGAAGTCCTGGACAACCAGCTCGAGCCCATGGAGCCAGTTCCGTTGCCGGTTCCCCTGGTTGCCGCCCTCCTTGTAGAGAGCCTCGAGGGCATCGATATAGAGCTGCTCGCGGCGGGAAGCCGAAGCGGCCCGCTTGCGGGCATCCTTGAGGAACTCCTTGCGCGCTTGGCGTTATTGACGTTGGACATGGCCATGCCCCAGTAGGCGATGGCGCAATCCGGATCGATCCTGGCGGCCTGTCGGAACGACCGCTCCGATTCGAGGTAATAGAACGAATGGAGCTGTGCGACGCCCTGATCGATGAACGCCTGCGCCTCGGGCTTCTTGGTGGTCGCCGCGAAGTGGGACTTGCCCATCCCTGGCATGAGGTAAGCGGCATGCCGAGGCCCGTCGTTGAACGCCTCGCCGTGCACCGAATGGCCGGGCGCCGGGACGGCTGGGTTGGTCTCGGAGGCCGACGCGGTCGGCTTGACCGGCTCGTCGCCGTGAACGTGTGGAGAGGGGCAGCAACAAAACACTGCGGCGAGGAACGTCCCGAACCTGGTCAAGGAAACGCGCATCGACGGAATCTCCGGTGGGCGACTCGGCGGGAACTCGTTCGGTTGGGTTGCGACAGACCGAACACCAACGGCCGGTCTACGATCGGACTGAAGCCTCTGAGCTGATTGTCGCCGAAACACCGAAGGAATTCGAGACCGTACTCCACCACAGCGTTAGGTCGTGCACGTCAAGGGCTTACCAGGCTGGTGTGGTCAATGGCGGATGCTGCATGTCGTTGCAGACAGCCGCTTTCGAGAAATTTCACGGCTTGCGCCACAATACGCTCGGCGGCTTCCGCAGCAGCGTCGCGAACGCGACGACCTTCGTGGTCGGTGCCATCATCCGACTGTGACGCCTGCCGAAGAGCTGACACAGCGGTGTGATCCCCGATCTCGCCCAGGGCGTAAGCGGCCATCAATCGAACGTCACCTTCGGGATCGCCGAGCAACACCTGAACGAGCATGGGAATCGCTCGCCGATCGCCGAAATCGTGGAGCAACCCGCAGGTATTCCATCGCACGGCGCTCACGGGATCCGTCACGAGGGGCGGAATCCGATCGATCGCCTGATCAGCGTCGATGAGCAACAAGGCTTCCGAAGCATCGCAACGGGACTCCGGGTCTCGATCGTTGAGTAGTCCAGTCAATTCGCGAATCACCGCTTCGCGATCGAGTGCCCTCAGGGTCGAGATCGCCTCCTCCCGCGCGCCGGGCTCGAATCTGTGAAGCGGCGCAAGAGGATGGTTGCTTCGTTCTCCCGGGTGGGGTTCGTCGTAGGCGCTCATGGGTGTCTCTCCGAGCGATGGGCAATCCATGTCAAGTGTATAGCATGACTGGCCATCCGGATTGAGCCCCCAGGGGCAGCTTCGCGGTGTCGCCCGCCATGCCTGCGCAATCCCAGAATCGCTCCTGAGAACTCCATCACACTGGAAAACCTGACCTACTGAACTCAACCACCGGATTGAACCCGGGCGACGCGGAAGCCCAGGTTGATGTTCCCGGCCTCCGGCTCATCGCCGCGCCGGTACGCCGACCGCGCAGTACCGCGCGTGGGTGAACCAGCCCCCGCCCCGGATCACCCGGGACCCGGCCCGCTCAGACCCCAGCGGGTCAATCGCAGGCGATTGCTTGAATTGCTTGTAGTAATCGCCACCATACCAGTCCGAACACCACTCCCAGACATTTCCGTGCATGTCGAAGAGTCCAAGAGCATTCGGACGAAACTGCCCGACCGGCGCCGTGAATACATAGCCGTCACGACCTGCGATCGTCGTCCATTTCGGGAACTTCTCCTTGGCCGTCGCATCCGCCACGTTCCCCACCTGCACCAATGTCTCCGGATCATCCCCACTGTAGTATCGCGTCGTGCTCCCTGCCCGGCAGGCGTATTCCCATTCGGCTTCGGTTGGTAACCGGTATTGCTGTCCCTCTCGCTTGCCCAGCCAGTCGCAGAAGGCCAGCGCATCCTTCCAACCCACGATTACGACCGGATGGTCGTCGGTCTGGTCGAAGCCCGGCGACCTCCACGTGAACTTCGGGTCCACCGCCCACTCGCCGGTCAACGCGTCCCAGCCGTAGCCACCCTCCCCATCCTTCTCGGCTTCGGTCTGGTAACGGGTTGCCTGGACGAACCGTCCAAACTGACCGCGCGTGACCTGGTGCACGCCCAGGTAGTACGGCTGCGTAATGCGAACGCGATGCTGGGGCTTCTCATTATCTCCGGCGTCCTTGTCGCTATCGTCCGATCCCATGAGGAACTCACCGCCCAGGATCCACTTCAGATTCATGCCGATCGAGTTGACGAGCTCCTTCGGAGACTCCGAGACCTTCGCCGGCTCGGGCTTCACGGGTTCGGTCATCTTCGCCTCCATGGCCTCGACAACCGGCGGCTGGAGGAGCGCCGCGAGCGTCTCGGCCAGGACGACCGCATCAGTCGGCCGATCCGCTTGTTCCTCGAAGCAGGAGCCGAGCAGCTCGAGCATGGCGTCCGACATACCCTGCTCGAGGAATCGTTTGCGCCAGCCCTGGCCGACGGACGGCCCCCGCGTCAGGTCGCCGGTCATCATCTGGTACCAGATGACGCCGAGGGCGTGGACGTCATCGCGAGGGTCGGGATTTTTGCCTTCGAATTGCTGGGGCGAGGCGTAGAGATCGCTTCCCGAGCCGCGCACGGCCGTGGCCAGGAACTGGCTGGGACTGGTGACCTGCCGGCTGGTCTGGATCGCCTTCGAGGTCGCGATCTCGCCGATACCGAAATCGGTGATCTTGAACGCGATCCTGCCATCGGCTCCCCTCTGTACCAGAATGTTGGCCGGCTTGAGGTCGCGATGGACGATCGGCGGATCCAGCCGGTGGGCGAAGGCCACGATCTCGGCCAGTTCGAGTATCGCTCTCGCGACCAACTCGGCGGAAGCCTTCTCTGTTTGCCGATGCCAGTCGCCGATCAGCCCCGCCAGATCGCCGCCCTCGACGTAGTCGTATTGCAGGTATGGCGGCTCGCTGTCGAGGTTGGCATCCTGCAACGTGACGATCCCGAGATGCAGGCCCAGTTGCTGGGCCTGGAGCATGACCTGATCGATCACCTTGGCGTCGTGCCGCAACACCCGGCGAGCCTGGGGATCCGTGCAGAACTTCAGCGCCACGGGGGCGCGAGATTGGAGGTGCGCATGGCGCGCCTTCCAGACCTCGCCAAACCCCCCGATGCCCAGCAACTCGACCAGCACCCAAGGGAAGCCCGGCAGCGGGCGATCTCCGGCCTGGAAGCGAGGAAGCTGGTCGGGGATGAACGGGATCAGGTCGTCAGGCCGGCTGACGGCGAACCCCGGGCGGATCGTCCGTCCGGTGGGATCGGCCGGTCGGCGCTGGGACTGGCGAATCCGGCTCGGCACTTGCTTCAGGAAGGTCGCCAGTTTCGTGCGCACCGGTTCCGACTCACCCGGGGTCAGCTCCGCGGCCATGTGTTCGGCCGCGCACGCGATCTCCTCGTCATCCGCCCCGACCAGGGCCTCCAGCTCCTCCAGCCGTTCCTCCGGGCTTTTCTTCCAGTCTTCCCAGGCGGCGCGGGCGATCTCGACGGCATCGCCGACCAGGCCGACACCGGCGAGGTTCAAGGCCGCCTTGCCAATCGCGAGCATCAAGTTGACGGGCATGCGCATGGATGCAACCCAATCCGACGGGATGACGCGGTGAACCAACCTCAGATAGTATCATTCGTCGCGGCGGTGGAATTCTTCGACATCGCCATCGGCGCGATTCATCCTGTCAGCTTTCGCCGCTCCGCCGGGTGGCGCGATCAGCCTTCCTCCTCCCTGCTCTCTCCGGCCGGGGCCGGCTCGTTCGTCCCTTCAATGGACTCGATCAGCTCGATATCGATGATTTCCCAGCGATCGCCGGGCAGAACCACGACGACTGTGCGTTCGCCGCCGTAGGCGATCGCCTCGGGATGAGTGACCGCGATATCACGCCCGCCCGCTGTCTTGAGACGGTAAGGGCGAAAGGGATGCGTGTGCATCAAGTCAAAGAGTTGATCATGATTCATTGCATCTCCTCCCTAGGATTCGGGCGGTCCTGATGGCTGCCCTGACTGTAACCGCCGCCGGACAGCCGGTCTAATGGCTACTTTGTCGGATCTGGGCGGCCGGTCCGGATCGTCGAGGAGTTCTCAACGACCCGCTAATCCCAATACCGTTGAATTAGCGCTAACCAGGAGTAAGGACAGGACTTGCGAACGACTTGTTCCCACGCTCCCGCGTGGGAACACCCTTCTGGGACGCTCTGCGTCCCCGCGGTGTCTCCACTGCGGCGTGACGCAGCCGACGCGGAGCGTCGAGGACGGCATTCCCACGCGGGAGCGTGGGAACGAGAACCAGGCCCTTCTCTGCCTACGGTTTATCACGAATTCAACGGTATTGCCGCTAATCCCAGTCCAGGCCATTGTCCGCATCCCGGACCTCGCGAACAATGCGGTGGGTTTACTATTCTGCATCGATCTCGGCCAAGAGATCGCTCAGTCCGAGCATCATCGCCCGTTCGTGAAGGACGGCGCAGATCCAGTTCTTCGTCGCGCTTCAACATCGCCCGGAGATCGTGCCGGGCCTTATGGCACCCTAGTTTCATCCAGAGGAGCTTGGAAAGGATCGCGTCTTCCTGGGAGACCAGTGGGACGACCAGTCTCGTCAAGACCTCGCGGCGCAGTGCTTCTGTCGAGCTCGCCCGGGATCTTTTCACCGACGTGGAAATCGATCTTGATCGTGGACGCTTCGTCAATCGCCTGGAAGAGGCAGTGGTTCGCGATGGCCTCCCTCGCAGCCTGTTCGTGGAAGAGATATCCCAACGCGAGATGTTCGAGAAAGGCCTGGGTTTTGGGCGTTTCGGAGGCCAGTTGGATCACCAAGTCCAGATCCTGCGTGAGCCGAGGGTCACCGTAGTATGTGGCTGCAATGCCTCCAGTGAAGTGGAATCTTGGTCCGAGGTCTTCGAGAATCGTCATGATTCTTCGCATGGTTTCCGGCAGGCCTTCTGTTTGCACGGGTCCGCCTCTCGAGCGATCGAGCAACTGCTGCGGCGCATCATCCGACAGATACATCCGCTGGGCTGTCAGGCGCTGAACCTCACAGGCGTCGAGTTCTGGATGCTTCTTGCGGATCTGGAACTCGACCATCCGCCGAATCTCGGCGTAGAGCGAAAAGGTCCGGCGGAGCCTTCCGGCCCCGCCGACCCTTCCCCAGGCCTGGAAATACGCATCTTCGATCGAGAGGTGCTCGAGGCCCCTCAAGAGCTCGGCATTACTCGGCTTCGATGACGTGTTACCGGCCATCGCTCAGATTTCCCACCCCTTGCGGAAATACGGCTTGAGGTACTGGGACGCCTTCGAGCTGCCGGTGATCTCGCCGGTCTCGGGATTGTAGTCGAAGGCTTCGCCCGAGCGGACGGCGATGTTGCCCAGGAGCATGGCCTCGGTGAGCGTCGCGGAGTAATCGAAGTTCGACAGGGCGATCTCCGGCTTGCCGGCATGGATGGCCTCGACCCACTCGCGCTTGTGGTTGTTGTCGATATCACGCCCGCCCGCAAGACGTGGCAATGACGCTTCGGGGACCTTGAGATCCTTGTACTCGCCCCTGGGCCAGAACACCTGGTTGGCCCCGTAGTCGTTGGGGGAGTACATCCGCCAGTTCGAGCCCAGCATCAGCGAGCCGCTGTCGGAAGGCTGGAAGCTCCCGTCAGGGAACAGGCGGCGCCGGCGGCAGGTTGCGCTTGCCGTCCTTGGCGCCTTCATACCAGGTGAGCTTGACCGGGGGCAGGTTGCCTCGGGCCGGGAACTCGTAGGTGATCGTCGACCAGGCGGGATAGGTCTCGGAGTTGATCTCGCTGCTCTTGGCCGAGACCTTCACGGGAAGCCCGAGCTGCAAGGCCATGAAGGGCAGGTTGGTGGTGTGGCAGGCCATATCGCCCAGGGCGCCGGTGCCGAAATCCCACCATCCTCGCCAGTTGTGGGGATGGTAGACCGGATTGTAGGGCCGTTCGGGGGCCGAACCCAGGAACAGGTCCCAGTGGACATGCTCCGGGACGGGTTCCTCCTTGGGCCGCGCCACGATGTCGGGCGCCTGCTGCCAGTATTTGAACGGCCGATTGGTCCAGACGTGGACCTCGGTGATGTCGCCGAGGGCTCCCGCGCGCACCAGCTCGACGCCCCGGCGGAAGCCTGGATGGGCCGTCCCCTGGTTGCCCATCTGCGTGCAGACCTTCTTCTGACGGGCCGTCTCGCGCATCAGCCGGGCCTCCCAGACGGAATGGGTCAGCGGCTTCTGGCAGTAGACGTGCTTGCCCATGCGCATGGCCGTCACGGCGGCCGGGGCGTGGTGGTGGTCCGGCGTCGAGACGACCACCGCGTCGATCCGCGGGCCTAGCTCATGGAGCAACTCGCGGTAGTCGTTGTACGGCTTGGCGTCCTTGTGCTTCGCGGCCTTCTGGTCCAGCCGCTTCTGGTCGATGTCGCAAAGGGCGACGACCCGGCCGTGGTTGGCCGCCTGGTCCGTGTCGCCGGATCCCTTGCCGCCCACGCCGATGCAGGCGATTTGCAAGGTCTCGTTCGGCCCGACGCCCCCGGCCCAGCCCCTCCGGCCCTCGACCAGGATGCCGAAGCCCGCGACCGAGGCCCCGAACAGGAACGATCGACGGTTCGTGGTCATGTTCATTAGAAGCAAACTCCTACGACCCGGTATCCACCCCTGGACGAGGCGCCTGCGCCGGGCGACCCGCACGCCTCGCCTCAAAGCCGCATCCCCCGACCCCGGAGCCGTTGCGGCCACGTCGCGTCATTGTCGCTGAACCCCTGGCCGATTGCGAGCGGCTCCCGTTTGATCTCGTTCACGAGGACGAGTGATTGATGGCATGATCCTGAAGGTCGGCTTGATGAATCCCTCGATCCGGGCGACTGAGTTCTTGAGTTCGGGGCGGTTGAGCGGATAATCAGAGGAACCGGGGCGATCAGAAGGTGTACGGGTTGAGGATCGGTCTCTGGTCGCCATCCCCACGAATCACAGATGGGCAGGCACTCATGATCGGCACTTGGCGAATCGGCGTGGTGTTGGGCCTGGTAGTCCTGGGCGGCGAGGCTGTCGCGAGGGCCCAGGACGTGGGGTCCTCCAATCTCGGCGGGGCTGCCATACCCCCTGTCCAGAGCGCACCGATCGGTTCCGTCGGCGCGGACTCCGCCGTTCCACCGAGTGGCGCCCCCCTGAATTCAAGAAAAGGTAAGCCCGCGGTATCCCGACAGGCCCAGTACTATGGTCGGGTGACCACGGTACGGCGCGACGTGGCCTCCTCGGGACCGGTCACAAAGGGTGGGACCGTCGGATCCACGCCCTCCATCGGCAGGCAACCGCAGAACGGTCCACAGCGACCCTCTCCGGGCCGGCCAGGGATGGCGCCGGGGGCGAATTCCCAGGTCCCGGCGGGCTCGACCTGGCAAACCCGATCGCAGCCTCGCAGCCAGCCGGTCATGGTCCGGACAACGCCGCATAACTATTATCCCACCATTCGGAACGGGCAATATGCCAACGCGAACAAAGCACAGACCTCTCGAACTCGGTCGGGGATGATGTCTCGTCCCTCCGTTCCGAGTCGCGGCCAGGCGCCCGCCGGTTCAGCACGCGGCCGATAGCCGCGAGGAGAGCGGCTCCGGCCCTCGTTCTCCGGATTCCTCGTTGGCGCGGCTGAGCGGACTGGCTTCTCGTTGAATTAGAATAGGAAAGAATTCGTTCTTCGAGGCGGCGACCGCTGTCGATCACGTCTGAATGAGGGTCTGCCGATGGCTAAAGGCTGGCCGGTCATCTCGCTGAGCCAGGGAATCCGCAACCGCTGGGAGCAGTTGCGTGAGGGTGAATATGATTTGGGCACGCTTCGATCGATCCCCTCCTGGGGACTCAGCGTGCTGATGCACGCTCTCTTTCTCTTAATCCTCGCCCTGATCATCCAGTGGGGACGCGATCCGAACCGTCACGCCTCGATCGAGGGAGCGATCGTGGATACTCAACTTGGCGACGTGACGTCGCTGGTCCCGGCGAATCGCTCCGGAGATCCGTTCACGCTGACAGACAGCGCCGATCCGCCCTCGCTGGGCGTGGGGCCGGAAGATCCGGACCTGAAGCTCATCGGCCAGCCGGAAGTTGCCTCCCTCAGCCACTACGCCCCGGTCCTCGCCGGGCCGACGCCGCTCACGGAGCTCAAGGGCGCCTCGATGGTCCCGGTGCGACTCCCCGAGTTATCGGCGACGGTCTCGGCACCGTTCTCGGGCCGGCAAGGGTTGACTCGCGCCCGGCTCGTGCAACGCGAAGGGGGGACCGCTCGCTCCGAGAAGTCGGTGGAAGATGGCCTCGACTGGCTGGTCCGGCATCAACGGCCCGATGGGTCGTGGAGCCTGAATTACGCCGAACAGTGTCAGGGAGGAGGATGCTCCCACCG
This sequence comes from uncultured Planctomycetota bacterium, assembly GCA_963845755.1. Taxonomy (GTDB): domain Bacteria; phylum Planctomycetota; class Planctomycetia; order Isosphaerales; family Isosphaeraceae; genus CAWJTV01. The sequence goes on along the minus strand of CAWJTV010000020.1, from coordinate 596,467 downwards.
CCAGGTTATGGAGGCGGACACCGCCGCGACCGGCCTGTCCCTGTTGCCTCTCCTGGTGCCGGCTATACGCACACGGTCAAGAGTCGGCATCAAGACTCCATCCGCCGGGGGATCGCCTGGCTGATCGATCACCAGAGCCCCGACGGCAACCTGTACACCGGCCAGCGCGGGATCGCTTTCATGTACAGCCACGCCATCGGTACGATGGCGCTCTGTGAGGCGTACGGGCTCTCGCAAGATGCCCGCCTGAAGAAACCGGCGCAGTTGGCCGTCCAGTTCATCGTCGATGCCCAGAGCGCGAACACCGGCGGCTGGCGTTATTCCCCGGGTCAAGATGGAGATACGTCGGTTTTCGGATGGCAGATTTTCGCCCTGCGCACCGCCCACATTGCTCGGATCAAGCCTCCGAAGCACGTGCTCAAAGCCTGCTCGCGATATCTCGACCTGGCCGCCGTCGATCGGCATCGGATCGGGTATTCCTATCAACCCGGCCGCGGCGGCCTCTCCTACGTCATGACGGCCGAGGGCTTGCTGAGCCGGCAATTGCTCGGCTGGCCCCGAAACTATCCTCCACTGGTCAAGGGGGCCGCGCAGATCGCGGCCCACCTCGAGACGCTCGACGAACGAAACATCTACTATTGGTATTACGCGACCCAGCTCTTGCACAACATGAAGAACAAGGACTGGGAGAGTTGGAATCCCAAGGTCCGCGAACTCCTGATCAGCATGCAGGTCAAGGAAGACGGCTGCGCCCTGGGAAGCTGGGATCCCGATCTGCCCGCTCCCGACCACTGGGGGCAAACGGCGGGCCGCCTGTATGTTACCTCGTTGTCCATCCTCACGCTCGAGGTCTACTATCGTTATCTACCGCTTTATCGGGGATATGATGACGATCAAGAGAACGAGGATCCCCTGCTGAAGAGCGATCCGTCCACGAAAGACTTCCCCGACCGGGATGAACCCGCCCCCAAGGGGATCCGCAAGTCCGAGTGAATCGTGGGCGGGCGTCGTCGCCAAGAAGCGGACCGTTCAGACGTCGCCGACATCATGAGAGTCGGCTCCAATAGCCCCAGAGGAGCGACCGGACGTAACCAGGGGCGTGAGCCCCTGGACGATCGACCGCGACCCCCTCGACCGTCCTTCGAGACCCGGAGGAGCGACAGACGTCCTCAGGGCCACAGGGTTTCTGTCGCCCCTCCGGGGCTTCCCCGATCGGAGGAACTCCCCTCGTCCAGGGGCTCACGCCTCGGTCATCTACACAAGTCGTAACCCATTTTGAAGTAATGAGTTGCAATGGGAAACAGGGCCACGCGCGGGCAGTGTACACTACATGTACAGTATATACACCTGCGACGCATATTTTTATCAGGATTTCGCCGATATTGAGATTTCCCGCGAAAAACCGATAAATTATCTAGTGCACATATAGCATTATTAGTATAAAATGATCGATTTGGCCACGGCAACTTGACGGAACCCATTGTTCCCTATGGATCTATGACTTGTGTAGAACAACGAGGGCTCACGCCCTGGCTACGTGCTTCCGCCCCCGTCCGGGGGCTCAGGAGGGGACTTAGGGAACAGACTCTGAAAGTCAGCGCGCCCTGTTGAACAGCCGCAACGGGATCGTCTTGTACAGAATGAACTGCGAGAGGATCAATCCTCTCGGCGTGATCGCTTGCGGCATCAGGAAGACGTGATCCCCCTTCCTGACGAAGGCGATGTCGCCCCGCGTCACCTGGGTGACCGTAAACCCTGTCCCTGGCGGACTGCCGACCGTCGCGAGGTTGTTCCCGGGAACATTGAGTTGCAACGGCGAGAGGTTAACCGGATTACCGACGACATGAATGCGGGCGGGAATGTCGGCGGTCAGACCGGCACCCGTGGGATACGCCCAACCGTAGAGCATGTTGAGCCCACCGCCGAAATGCCAGGGGCTATAATACTGGTTGAAACTGGGATCGATGATCGCCGCCATGGCGTTGTTGTTGAAAATGGTGTTATAGGTTGGGCTGACGAGGGATTGGTCGCCCCCCTCGAAGACGTCGATGTGCTCGGTCTGGACGATATTGTTACCGAGATGTCGTCCGACCGCCTCCACGAGCGACTGATTTCCCAGGGCTTCGACGCTGCTGGGCCATCGAACCAGGAATTCGCCCAAGTCATTGACGGATATCGGGTACTGCTGACCCGAGTGGTTCTGGATGACCACCCAGCGCGAGGTGACGTTGATGATCTCACCCCAGGCCCCCTGCGGTGGGAGATGGGGAAGTCCCCGCGGATTCCCGACGATCTGGTTGAAGGCGGGATCCATCGGCTGGGCGAGGGTTGCCACGGCCGGGATGAGCGCACAGCCAATGCCCATCGCCACAAATCGGGGCCATAACTTGCGTGATTGACGCATCACCGGCCTCCGCCAGAATGGATGGAGTCGTCATGCGATCGACGACGATGGATGATCTCCAGGCCGCACTCTTCGATGCTCGCAGAGGGTTCACTCTGGTTAAGCATCTCCAGCCCGGACCATCGAACCTCGAGGTTGGGACCAACATCATTACGATACCCCGTCAACTCGCCCCGAGACAATGTCGCCTCGCCATTTTCTTGGTATCTCGTCGCCGGCCGGTGGCAGGAATGCTTATCTCGCCTCCCGTAACCGAATCTGCACTCAAGGTCAGTGATCCATCTTACTCCCAGGAACGTATCAAATTCACGGCGCGGGGCTTTGCCATTTGCCGACGATTTGCGATTTCCGTAGACTAGATGTGGAAGTCGCGATGTCGCAACCCGGACGCCAGGTCGCACAGCCCCTTTGCCGATGCAGACGGATCGAGATCATGAACCAAGTTGACCGGCAATCCCCGAACGAAGACACCCTCGGCTGGGTCATCGAAGGCAATCGCGTGCCGCTCGGGGACCTGACGGGGGTCACGCTCGGCGATTTCCAGGTCGAGCAGTTGCTGGTGCGCGGCGGAATGGGCGAAGTTTACATGGCGACCCAGATCAGCTTGAATCGAGTGGTCGCCCTGAAGGTCCTCCGTCCTGATTATTTGACCAAAGGTGCTTATCTAAACCGGTTTCGGGCGGAAGCCACGGCGATCGCGCGGCTCAATCACCCCAATATCGTCCACGTCTATGCGATCGGAAACATCGACGAGGTCCATTTCATCGCGATGGAGTACGTCGAAGGGACGAATCTCCGCGAGTACATCCGGAAGAAGGGGCCGCTGGAGATTCCGGTGGCCCTGACGATCATGAAGCAGACCGCGCAGGCGATCGGCGCGGCCGGAGAGGAAGGGCTGATCCACCGGGATGTGAAGCCGGAGAACATCCTGATTACGAAGCGAGGTCGGGTGAAAGTGGCGGACTTCGGCCTCTGCCGCTTCGAAGGTGAGGATGCGCTGAACCTGACCCAGTCGGGCGTGACCATGGGTACGCCGCTCTACATGAGTCCCGAGCAGGCTCAGGGGCACGCTCTGGATCACCGCAGCGACCTCTATTCGCTGGGGGTGACCTACTATTTCATACTGGTCGGCGAGCCGCCGTTTCGCGCCGACACGGCGGTGGCCCTGGCCTTGAAGCACGTGCGTGAGATCCCTCGAAGTCTGCTGAGTCATCGACCCGACCTACCGCTGGAGATCGACCGGCTGGTGATGAAACTCATGGCCAAGGATCCGGCGGATCGCTACCAGTCCGCCGCGATGATGCTGGCCGACCTCGCCAAGATCCGCGACCTGGTCCAGGCGGGGGCGACGGAGAAGCTTCCCGAGCAGTTCGATGCAGCGATCACACGCACCGAGGAGGTGCCAGAACCGGCCGCGCACTGTCCGATGGCGGTCAGGGAGTCCAGGCCGGCTCCGGCCGTTGCCGCCACCGCAAAGACGAGCCGGCCCGCGGAGCCCCGGGCCCTTCCCGACTCGAATCGGGCTGAGGGAGTCCCGGAGGCCGCCGCGGGCGCCGATCGGGGCCAGTTCCGTGGCATGATCGCGATCATGGCCCTGGCGGCCGGCCTGTTGGTGGGCGCGGTCTCGGGTTGGTCGTCCCGGGCTCCGGACGTGATGACGAGCCCCATGGAACCGGCAACCCCCCTGCCCGCCCTGTGGCTCAATCCGCACTGGCGGGAGATCCCCCAGCAGTCCAGCCCGGATGAACAACTGAGGTATGGCCTCTTCGAGGCCTGCGCGACGAATCGGACACGGCCTGGCTCGCCGTGCTCGGCTACTATCCTCATTCGCACGAGGCCGTCTCGAAGGCCTACACGCAGCTCGCGCGGACCTGGTATCGCACGAACAACCTGGACGCGCTCGAAGTCCTGCAGTCGGAGCTCGACACCTGGAAGGACGCTCAGACGCGCGACCATGAACTCGTGGGGGTCATCCAGGCCGCCATCAAACTGAAGAAGGGGGATATCGACGCGGTCGCTCAGGCGTTCGAGAAACGATTGCAAGCCAACGTGACGGCCATGCACGATCCGGCACTGGTGGCCTTGAACCTGGAATTGTGCTGGGACGCCCTCCAGATCGTGCAGAAGTCGAGGACTGAGACCATGGCGGTGCCCCTTCGCCGGGCGATCCAGGCCCTACTCCGGCGACTCAATCGGATCGAAGTGGCCAAGCCGGCCTCGGCGGGTCTGGTCCAGCCCAGGCCGACCGGAGGAGCCGAGGGGCGGTCGACTCAGTAGGATCGCGTGAGGATACCTTGACCTGGCTTGAATGAGGCTGCGTTCGGTTGGGAGTCGATGCGCATGGCATTCCTGAAGCGGGCCAACGGCGAGACCGCTGGTCAGATTATCGAGCTCAAGCCGGATCGTGTGGTGATCGGCCGATCCCCCGAGCATTGCCACATCATTCTCGACCCCAACGGGGTCAGCCGCAGGCATGCCGAGATCTATCGGAAGGGCGAAGAGTTCTACCTGGCCGACCTGAACTCTCGCAATATGACCAAGGTCAACAATACCAAGGTCCTGCCGGGAGTAGACCACCGCCTCGCGCCAGGGGACCGGATCAATATCTGCGACGTCGAGTTCCTGTTCTATCCCCGGCTCCCCTCCGACGGGACCGGCAAGGATGGCGGGGATATCATGATCGTGAACGAGGGCGAGAACCAGGACTCGCCCCAACTCCACACGCTCGACGCCTCGCGTTCCAGTGCCCTGGCGAGCCTGGTGAAGCCCGAGATCAAGCTCAAGGCGATCCTGGAGATCGCGCGTAACCTCTCGACCGAGCTAAGAATCGACACTGTCGCCCCCAAGATCCTCGATTCGTTGATGGAATTGTTCCCGCAAGCCGAGCGGCTCTTCCTCGTCCTCGTCGACCCGGAGACCAAGCGCCTCGTCCGCAAGGCCTTCAAGTATCGGCCGATCCGGCGGGCCCAGTTCTCGACCACGATCCCGGTCGATGAGATCCCGATGAGCATCAGCCGCTCGATTGTCAATCATGTCCTGGGGCAGAAGAAGGCCGTGCTCAGCCAGGATGCAAGTTCCGATCAGAACCTTCCGACCAGCGCCTCGATCGCCGATCTGAAGATCCGGTCGGTCATGTGCGTACCTCTGCTCGCGCCCGACCGCGAAGCCCTGGGGATCATCCAGCTCGACACCAGCGACCGCAAGCAATTCCTCCAGGAGGACCTCGACGTGTTGGCCGCGGTGGCCAGCCAGGCGGCGATCGCGATCCAGAACGCGGCGATGCACGAGTCGCTACTGGAACGGGAGCGGCTCAACCGAGACCTGAGACTGGCCGAGCAGGTGCAGAAACGATTCCTGCCCCAGTCGGTCCCCTCGGTCCCCGGGTTCGAGTTCTTCGCCCACTACGACCCGGCCTACGAGGTGGGTGGCGACTACTACGATTTCGTGCCGCTGCCCAACGATCGGCTGGCCTTCGCCGTGGGCGACGTCTCGGGGAAAGGCGTCGCCGCGGCGCTGATGATGGCCAAGTTCTCGGGCGACACTCGCTACTGCATCCTGACCGAGGATTCCCCCTCGGCCGCCGCCAACGAGCTGAACAGCCTGCTCTTTTCGGCCGGGATCGAAGAGAAGTTCATCACGCTCAGCCTGAGCGTCCTCGACATCCCCAGGCGCATCTTGACGCTGACCTCGGCCGGTCACCTACCGGTCGTGATCCGCCGGGCCAACGGAAGCATTGACGAGATCGGCGAGGAGATCGCCGGGTTTCCGCTGGGAATCATCCCGGAGTCGGACTACAAGCAGACCGACGTGAAACTGTTTCCCGGCGACGTCGTTGCCGTGTTCTCCGACGGCGTGACCGATGCGCGCAACCTCCGCGAGGAACTGTACGAGTCGCGAGAGAACCGCCGCCTGCTCCGGAGGCTGGCCGAGACCCAGGGTGGCCCGGAAGCCGTCGGCCGGGCGATCCTGCAAGACATCCGTGAATTCTCCGCGAACCACGTCCAGGTTGACGATATCACCCTGATCTGCTTCGGCCCCTTGGCTCGGTGAAGCGCACGGAGGGTCATGGGCGATCGCGCATGGGGGAGGACCGATCGCGTATCTCGGCGCCCGAGTTTCAAGGGGAATCCGGAATCCCGGTCCGCAATCACGGCCAGGAATCTCGATCCCGCAATCTCGAATCCGCAATCTGGAATTGATTTCCACCTATGTCACTCCGAGTCGCCAACATTCGCCTGGAGCTGGGTGAACCCGAGGAGGGACTTCCGCGAAAGGCCGCAGACCGCCTCGGCTTGGGACCGGATGCGATCGCAGGGTGTCGGATCCTCCGCAAGAGCCTCGACGCCCGAAGTCACGACGACCTCCATTTCATCTATTCGGCCGAGGTCCGACTCGCGGAGGGAGCCAGTCCTCGAATCGAAGCTGGCTCATCCCCGGACGTCCAGGATTACGCCCCAGAGCGGTTCGACTGGCCCGAGCCCGGCTCGCGCCCACTCCGGCATCGACCTGTGATCGTGGGCTCGGGCCCGGCCGGCCTGCTCGCCGGATACCTCCTGGCTGAGTCGGGGTTCCGACCACTGATTCTCGAGCGGGGCCGAGCCGTCAAGGATCGGGTCGCCGACGTGCGCCGGTTCGACGAGAACGGGCCGGTGGACCCCGAGAGCAATTACCTGTTCGGGGAGGGGGGGGCCGGCACCTTCAGCGATGGCAAGCTCACCTCGCGCGGCACCGGGCCCGACATCCATCGTGTTCTGGAGATCCTGGCGGAATGTCACGGCGGTCCGACGATCCTGTACGAGCATCGGCCTCACCTCGGCTCCAACCGGCTGCCCCTGGTGGTCCGAACGCTCCGTCGCAAGATCGAATCGCTCGGCGGCGAGGTCCGCTTCGGATGCCTCGTGGAGGACCTCGACATCACCGATGGCCGACTCCGCGGCCTCTCGACGTCCACCGGCTATATCGCCGCGGACCTGGCGATCCTCGCGATCGGCCACAGTGCCCGCGATACTTACGGCATGCTGCTGCGCCGCGAGGTCCCGATCGAGGCCAAGCCGTTCCAGTTGGGCGTGCGGATCGAGCAGCCGCAGGCGGCCATCGATCAAGCCCGATACGGCCATCATGCCGGCCATCCCGCCCTGGGCGCGGCGGATTACGTGGCGACGGTCCGCACGGGCGATCGCGACCTGTTCACGTTCTGCATGTGCGCCGGCGGCTATGTGATGCCCAGCGTCAGTGACCCGGGGTACTTCTGCACCAACGGCATGAGTGAAAGCCGCCACGACTCTCCGTTCGCCAATAGCGGCCTGGTCGTCACCATCGAGCCGGAGGAAACCGGAAGCACCCATCCCCTGGCGGGCGTGCAGTATCAGCAACGGATCGAGAGTCTCGCCTACGTCGCGGGGGGACGAGACTATGCGGCGCCGCTCCAGTCGGCGGCGCGACTTCCTCGCCGGGCGGCCGAGCCGCGGGACGATCCCGACCAGCTATCGTCGCGGTGGCACGACGGTAGACCTGCGCCTGTTCCTTCCCGGCACGGTCGTCGAGGCCCTCGAACGCGGTCTGCCGAAGATGGACCGGCGGTTCGGAGGCCAATTCCTCCGCGATGCGACGCTCACCGGTCCCGAGGCCCGCGGCAGCTCCCCGGTCCGCATCACGCGCGATCCGGCTACCCGCGAGAGTCCCGGCGTGGCCGGACTCTATCCCTGCGGCGAGGGGGCCGGATATGCCGGCGGAATCATGAGTGCGGCCGTTGATGGCTTGCGAACCGCGCGGGTCGTCGTTGCGACTTACGCGAATCCGTCCTGAACCTCATGGGACCGGAAGGCCGTGTCGCCCGTGACGACCTCGCGAAGCGCGTTCTGATAGTCGTCCCGGTCATTCAAGTTCCGGATGGTCCCGAGGATCGGATCAACGGCTCGCAACTCCTCCTCCGAGACGTAGCGGGTCTTGACCTCATCGACGACCGAGGTCAGACGTAGTCGATCCGCCTTCAACAGACGTTCGATGACTGGCAGAAAGGCGTCCTTCCGATAGAGGGCCGCTAGCGGATGGTAACGCTCGCCGATGAACGGAATGGCGAGGTCGTGATCGCCGATCAGCTCGGCGAGGCGGGTGATCCAGCGCGGTTCGAGGAAGGGGACATCCGTCGCGGTGGCATAGACCAGCTCGACCGAATCGGGGAAGGTGGCGAGGCCGGTCGCCACGCCTTGCAGGGGACCGCGGCCGGCGATCGGGTCGCGAGCGATCGCAATGTCGGCAGCCAGCTCCGGGAGTGCTCGACCGGGTGCGGCGACGACGACGATCGGCCAGGCGACCTCGCCGACCAGCCGGACGACGCGCTGGAGCATCCGCTCGGACCCGAACGGCAGCCAGGCTTTCGAGCAGCCCATCCGGCGACTCTCGCCGCCACACAGTACGACCGCGCCCAAACTCATGCAGTCGGTTCCCTATCGTTGCAATGCTCAGCCTGCGCCAACACGTCTCGAATCTCGGGGAGATGGTGTCAACCGATTTGGTGTGCGGGTCGCGATGAATTCCCGGTTGGGAGGAGCAAACCGCCGCGTGAAAAAAGACGCCTCAGAGCGAGCCGGCCAGGGCAGAGAACACCAGCCTCTGGAAGTGCTGAATCCCGTTCTCGCGCGAAAGAATCAATTGGCCCTGCTTGTAGAACCCGGATCGTAACCCACGCTGCACCGACTCGACGATGATGATGTCCTCCCGCTGGACCTGATCGATGAAATCGACCATTGCGCGCTGCTCCTCCTCTGGCATATTCTCGGCGAAGAAGAACTCGTAGACCGCAAGGCAATGATGCTCGTCGATCGGAAGGATGAGATTCGTTGAAGCATTGCTGGCGCCGGGATACACGTTGAGCATGAAGTTCGGCCAGAGATAGGTATAGAGCCCTTCCCGCCCCTCGTCGGCCCCGAACCCCTCCTTGCAAGGCGGTCGGGCGCTCGCCTTGCGCGGGCCGCGTTGTACGGAGCAACGGTCGTAAGCAACGACCTGGTACTTGTCCAGGTCGATCAGATCGGCGAAGCCCGGATGGGACACCGCGCAATGGTAGCACTCGAGAAAATTCTCGACCACGACTTTCCAGTTGGCCTGAATCGCATACTGTCTCCGTTCGCGAAACTTGAGCGTGTCGATGTCCGCACCACCCGACCGGATGATTGCGGGCAACTGGCCGAGCGTGGCCGCTAATGAACACGATGCGGAGCCAGGGTTGATGAAGATGAACGGCCCGAATGTCTCAACTCCAAGACGCGTTAGCGGGAAGTGGGCCTTGTCGAAGCCTGGCTGCTCCTGGCAGTGCGGGGCTGGCGCAGGGTTCCGTCGAGACCCCAGGTCCAGGCGTGATAGTGACACTGGAGAGTGCGGCGATTGCCGCACTTCTCCAACACCAACTCGCTGCCTCGGTGGCCGCAGACGTTCGCGAAGGCCCGGAGCGTCCCCGCTTCATCGCGGACGATGACGACCGGAACCTCACCGACTCGGCCGGTCAGGAAATCGCCGACTCTCGCGACCTGTTCGACTCGGCCGATATAGTTCCAACTCGCCGCGAAGATGCGATCCTGCTCGCATTCGAATCGCTTGGGGTCTGTGTACCACTCGGCGGGAAGCGTCCGGCCTTGGGCAAGCGTCTCGCTCAGTGAAGAGTCTTGGACGTTCATCAGATCCTCCAAGTTCGCAGCCCAAGTCCGGTCGGGAGGGGATTGCGAGCACCGAAGAGCGCATCATTCCCCGTACTTGAACCGCCCCACTCGCCTCAGCCGCTGGCAGTCACAAGGGAGCCGGAACGCCGTGATCCGACCGGAGAGGTCTTCGAGTCTCGCCGGATCGGCCGCGGCGTCGGCGATCAGGGCCTGGGCCATGTCGAAGCGGATCCCTGACAGCTCGCGGCGGAGGTGCGTGAGCGAGCGAGGTGGTGATCAGCTCGTGGCTCAGATTCCTCTGGCGATCACCCTCCAGGAGGGCGGGCCGATCGGCGAGTTGCGTTGGAGGTCATGAGGAATTGAAGGGTCCACGGAAGATGTCCTTGCGGTCGAGCCGGACGGCCCTTTGTCCACAGGCCTTGCGGTGGATCAGCCTCCGGAAACGACCAGTACTCTTCGACATGGGTATCCTCCCCATCGACCAGCCATCGCTGGACGCTTCAGTAGGGTCTACTGGAAATGTCGTAGGAAATGGGCCGAGCCGTTCACGGTAAGTCTTTTCGTGGCTTGAGTATGCCCGACAGGAGTTGAACCTGTAACCTTTAGCTCCGGAGGCTAACGCTCTATCCAATTGAGCTACGGGCACAAGGGTCGAAACATCACCACCTTCATTATGACGGCCCTTCGACCCGCCTTCAAGGGTCTCTCGACTCGAACGCCATCGGGAATGAGTCGGAGCAGCCGACCGGTTCGACTGCGGAGCATCGGCGAAGGACAAGGTCGTCCCACTGAGACATCGCATGGATCGTGCGCGGAGCTTACCATAAGGTCGTGCTGGGGCGCCCCATCGGTGTACCGCCAAGATTGCCCCGGTTCTTTGCGAGAAATGCTTGCGAGGATCGCCAGGAGGCCTATCGAACATGCAGCCCGACATTTCGCGACGATCCTTCTTGAGGACGTGCAACGTGGCCGGGGCCGCGATTGCGATTGGTGAAGGCTCCGTCGGACAGGCCACGTCGCCTATCGCCGCAGCGCCCAGTTGGGTCGATCGCCCTATGCGCTGGGCTCAACTCACTCTGGTCGAGGACGACCCGGGTCGATTCGACCTCAAGTTCTGGCTCGATTACTTCCGAAGAACGCGCAGCGATGGAGTCTGCCTCAGTGCCGGCGGGTGCGTCGCGTATTACCCCACGAAGGTGCCTCTCCACCACCGTAGCCGGTGGCTCGAGGACCTCGACCCATTTGGTGAACTGGTCGCCGGGTGCCGGGAACTCGGCATGGTCGTCCTCGCACGGACCGACCCGCATGCAACCTACGACGACGTACACGAAGCCCACCCGGACTGGATCGCCGTGGACGCCCGCGGCCAGCAACGGCGTCACTGGGCTTCTCCTGAGATGTGGGTAACCTGTGCCCTCGGGCCGTACAACTTCGAGTTGATGACCGAGGTGCACCGGGAGATCATGACCCGCTACCGCGTCGACGGGATCTTCATCAACCGGTGGGCAGGCTCCGGCATGTGCTTTTGTGGTCACTGCCGCGACAACTTCAAGGCCGCCACCGGTCATGAATTGCCGCGAACCGACGACCCGCAGGATCCCTCGCGACGAGCTCATCTGCTCTGGCAACAACAGCGCCTCTTCGACCTGTGGCGACTCTGGGACACCGAGGTCCGGCGAATCCATCCCGACTCGTGCGTGATACCGAACGCCGGCGGCGGCGCGACGAGCCTCCTCGACATGAAAGTCATCGGGGAACTGGCACCGACTCTATTCGCCGACCGGCAGGCGCGGAGTGGTGCGATTCCCCCCTGGGCCATCGGCAAGAGCGCCAAGGAATACCGCGCCACGATGGGCTCCAAACCCGTCGGGGGCATCTTCAGCGTGGGTGTGGAGGAAGCATATCGCTGGAAAGATTCGGTCCAGGGTGAGGCGGAAATCCGCATCTGGGTCGCCGACGGGATCGCCAATGGGCTGCGGCCCTGGTTCACCAAGTTCTCCGGCACGATCCACGATCGGCGCTGGCTTGGTGTCGTCGAGCGGATTTACCAGTGGCATGACGGGGTTGAAGGCTACTTGCGGAATACCGAGTCCTTGGCTCGGGTCGGGCTCGTCTACTCGCAACAGACCGCCTGGTTCTATGGCGGTCCTCATGCCAGGACGAAAGTCGAGGACCATGCGCTGGGATGGTATCAGGCTCTCGTCGAGGCCCGGGTCCCCTTCGAAATGGTTCATGACCGACTCCTCGATGCCGTCCATCTGAACCGATTCAAGACCCTCATCTTGCCGAATATCGCCGCTCTGTCCGACGAGCAGTGCCGACAGATCCGCGCATTCGTGGACCACGGCGGGAGTCTCGTGGCGACCTTCGAGACCTCGCTCTACAACGAGTGGGGCGTGCGTCGCCAGGACTTCGGCCTGGCTGATCTCTTCGGGGTCTCCTCGCGCGGGCGTGTCGAGGGTCCGATGCGGAACGCGTACCTCCGGTTGGAAGACGATCAATCGACCGGGCGGCGGCATCCCATCTTGACCGGGCTTGATGATGCCACGCGCATCATTCACGGAACTTATCGGCTCGACGTCAAACCCCGCCAGCAGTTTCCTCAGGCTCCGCTGACACTGATCCCCAGCTACCCCGACCTGCCGATGGAAAAGGTCTATCCGCGCGTGCCGAAGACCGACGTTGCCGAGTTATACCTCCGCGAGGTCGGACCAAGCCGCATCGTCTTTTTCCCATGGGACATCGACCGCATCTTCTGGGAGATCCTTGCGATCGACCACGGCTTCTTGCTTCGTAACGCGGTCCACTGGGCGACGAATGAAGAGCCGACGGTACGCGTCACGGGCCCCGGCGTGCTCGACGTGACTGTCTGGCGGCAGAAGGCCTCGATGACCGTGCACCTGGTCAATCTGACGAACCCCATGATGATGAAGGGTCCAATCCGCGAGTTGATCCCCACCGGGGAACAGAAGGTCGTCCTCCGGCTTCCCGAGGGATCCCCGGTAAGACGGGTCCACCTCCTCGTGGCGGACCGGGACTTGCCCATCAACCGGGATGGCACGCGGCTGACTCTGACCGTTCCATCGATTCTCGACCATGAGGTCGTGGCGATCGATCTCTGAGAACCCACGGGTTTCGACCGGAGGGCCAGCGCCGCATCGAACGGCCGTATCGAGTCACGTCCGTTCGAGCCCGAGCCCACAATCGCCAATAAGCTGCTCTCATTTCCGCTGGGCGGCCCTGGCGAAGTCGTAGAGGAAGATGCCGTAACCGACGCCCGCCGGGTCGCGCGACCGGGCCATCTGAAACGCCATGAACTTGCCATCGTCGCTGATGACCGGGTTTGACGCCTTGTAACCGGCGTACGTGTTGAACTGAGTCAGCCGCTTCCACTCACCGCGGCCATCGAGGGAAAGCTTCCAGATGTCCACATGCCCGGGTCCCTTCCCGTTCGGGCTCTCGCGGTCGGACTCGACGCAGATCCCGCGACCGTCGGGGAAGATGCCCTCTGGCTCATCGTACTGGTCCGGTGCATCCGAGTAGTTCACGACCTTCCGCGTCGCCAGGTCGACGCCGAAGACATCCGTGCCCTGATACCCGTAAGCGCTGAAGATCAGCTCGTTCTCGTACGATGGGCGAAAGTTCTGTGACTCCATCGTGCAGCGGAACGCGAGGTCGCGGCTATCCAGTACAAGTCTCTGGTTGGCAAGCTTCGCAGTCCCGCCCTCGTAGACAATGTCCGCCTCGTAAATCCGGGATGTGCCGGGTGGCATCTCCTCCGGATACTGGACAGCCACGTGAGTCCAGGCGATGTGCATCCGCTTGCGAGAGACCGCCGGTCCTTCCGAACACTTCGTACCAAGCGGGAGAGGGGGCTTGGTGCCGCTCCCGTCCAGGACGTACAAGAAGCACTGGGCTCGGCTGGGTGCGGGATTCTTCGGGTCGAATTGCTCCGGTCCCGAGAGCAGGATATCGCCATTAGCGAGGTAGAGCGCTCGGGTATACCCGAAATGGGGGTAATGGCCGGTAAGGAGACGCGGCCGACTCGTTTCGACGTCCATCTCGTAGGCATCGCCGAAGGTCTTCTCGAGGAACAAGATCTTCCGGCCGTCGCGCGACCAGTCCGCGCGCTCGCCGAAGAGCGTCAGACGCGTGATGTGTGGCGGCAGGTCCTGGTCCGGGGATCTTCCGGACTGATCCGATTCCGCAATCACCCTCAGCGGAGAGATGAGCGTTATTGCTATGAGGATTATTTGCCAATATCGCATGTGGACTCCTGGCTTATCTCGGCCGTTCGGGCGAAGGTTCGGGGAGACGTCGGCTGGGTCATTCCTCTCACCAGAGTTGAACGCGCGGGCCGCGGCAAGTCATGGTGCTTCCGTATGAAATGGGGAAGGATAGGCCAGCCGATCGACGGCCCTTATGGGATGGCGAAGCCCAACTTGCGAAGGATGGTCACGAGCGCCATGAGCGGGAGGCCGGTAATGGCGCTCTGATCGTCGCTTTCGATCCGGTCGAAGAGTACGATCCCTCGCGATTCCAGTTTGTAGCTCCCGGCACAATCTGTCGGCTGATCGATGACGACGTAGCGCTCGATAGCATCGCGAGCCAGCAGACGCATCCGGAGTCTCGTAATATCGGTATGGCGGTATGTATCGCCGCCTCGGATCACGACGAGAGCGGTGATCAGGTCGTGGGTCTTTCCGGACATCGCGGCGAGTTGTGCGATCGCTCGCTCCGCCGTCCCCGGCTTGCCATAGACCCGGCCTTCGAAGGAAACGAGCTGATCGCAACCGACGATCGCGGCCTCGGGTTCCTGGCCACAGAGGCTCGATGCCTTGGCGAAAGCCAGTTTCTCGGCCAGAAGGCGGGGCTCCGTGTCTGTCGCCGTCCTCTGCAACTCGGACTCATCGCACAACGGCGCACGCCAACGGAAAGGAACGCCCAGCCGCTCGAGTTGGGCCCGTCGGTACGTGGACGTGCTCGCCAGGACCATGACCGGCTGAGGACCGGATCGACTCTCGATGTCGCCTTCTGACATAGTCTGTCCGCCTTGAAAACGCCCGATCTTCAAAGCCGGACGGCTTCGAGCAATTCATCCGGCGGAAGGATATACCCGAAATAGAAGTCGCCGAAGAGCGCATACTTGGCCGAGCTTTCGTCGAACCGCATCGTGTAGACGATCTCCTTGAGATACGAAGGATTGCGTCCCCAGAGGGTCACACCCCATTCCCAGTCGTCCAGGCCCGTCGATGCGGTGATCAACTGCGACACCCTCCCCGCGAATTTCATCCCGCTTCGGGCGTGGTGCGACATCAATTCGGCTCGAGCCTCGAATGGCAACAGATACCAGTTCTGTTCGGCATTGCGCATCTTGCTCATGGGATAAAAGCAAAGACAAGGCCAGTTCGGGAACTCGGGATAAAGCCGTTGTCGATTCATTGGCACGAGCCGATCGGCATACGCTGCCAGCTTCGTCTTGTAGGTGGGGCTCTCCGGATCGAGACCCTCGCGATTCCGGAGGATCCCTCCGTATTGCTCGGCGTCGGGAACGTACTCCGAGATCTCGGTAATCGAATAGAACGAATACGAGGGCCTGAGCGCCGGCCCCAGGCTCGAGGCTTGAATGGACATCTGGACGTCGTGAACGCCACGGAGATTGGGACCGGCCATGACGATCCCGAAATCGGCCTTGTGGCCGGGCACGGCGAAGCACTGGAATTGCTCCGGCCCCCCGGGGGCCTTCGCTCCGAGGATTCGCCTCAAGTCCTCGAGTCCCTGCTCTCTTTGTCCCGGCGACATGTCGCCAAGCCGCGAGCGATCGACCTGGTAGAAGAGATGGAGGAAATGCCATCCTGTTTCGGGCACTAATGTCGCAGGGGCCTGAGCCGAGGCCGATGGACGATGTCCCGTGTGGCCGGCCTCCGCTTGAGGTTCTGACGAACTCGTCGCGCCTTCGCTTACCACTGAGCCTCGTCGTGTCGATTCCAGAGAGTTCTGCAAGTTGTCGCCCATTCCTGCTCCTGCCGGTTTGCAAACCAAACCTTCATGACCCATGGCGGCTATTCTACGACTCCTGCTTCGTCTGCTGCAAGAAATCCATTGGTCCCTGGACATCAATCCATGGTCCCGGGTCGGCTTGCACGATGTTTCTTTACCGAGTCCCGTAGGGAGCGACCAGCGTGGCTTCCACGAACAGCGCCAGACTGCCGGGATGGTCAGAGGCAGCCGAGCAGAACGGCCTTCACGAGGAAATCTCGGTTCGAGTGTTTATTGCATTCCAGAATCGTCGTGAGGATTGCGGCCGTTCTTTGCGACGCCTAGAATCCTCGCTTGTCGTCTGGGCTATCAGGAAGCCTGCTCTTGCCGGATTCCCCTCCAGGGGATCCGCGGCGATCGCGATCTCGGAGGGTGAGAATCATGAGCGTTGGGAAAATGATGAGAACGCTGGCGGTACTGGGACTGGGATGTGTGCTGGGGAGTGGACTGGTCATTGCGCCAGGCGAGCGTGGCGCCGCCGAAACCGCTAATCGACGCGAAGAGGCGAGCCGCACCGCAACCGAGTCGGCCCAGGAAGAAACGATCGCAGGCTGGAAGAAGGGGAAGGGGTGGGGCTGGATTTGGGGGAAGGACGATGAGATCGGCTCTCTGAACGCCCTTTCGAATCGGTCGAGGTCCGCGGCACTCTTACTCGCGACCCGAGGCGAGGTGTTCGATCTGGGCTTGCCGTACAGCCGGCGCAGTTACAAGTTCTCGGGCCATAGTCCGGGCGAGATCATCACGTTCCGCAGCCCTGACGGCGTTCATCGGATGCAGGACCCCGACGCGCCGCCGGCCGATCAGAATACCGACCACGTCTACTGGCATTCGGCCGCCTTGTTCATCTCCGATAACGTGGCGACCCAGATCGATGGACTGGGCCACATCACGGCCGGTCTCGACTACCACTGGTACAACGGTTTCAAGGAGTCGGAATGGGGTGGGGACTGGGGTCCTCGAAAATGTGACGCCTCGACGATTCCGCCGATCATCGCCCGCGGAGTTCTGATCGATGTGGCAGCCTACAAGAAGGTCGAGGCGCTGCCGGGCCACACGCGGATCTCGACCCGAGATCTCCAGGACACCCTGGCCTGGGAGGGGGTGACTCTCGTCCCGGGTGATGTCGTCCTGGTCCGTACTGGCACCGCCCGGTATTGGGGCGAGGACGGCGCCGATCATGCGAAGATCGCCGCGCACGACTCGGCAGGCCCCGACCTCGCCGCCACTCGCTGGCTGGTCGAGGATCAAGGAGTCATCATGGTCGGCTCAGATACCAGCGGTTACGAGGTCAATCCCCCAGCCGATTCGCCCGGGACCGGCATCCCCGTTCATCGCTATCTCCTCGTCGACCAAGGCGTCCACCTTGGCGAGCTCCACAACCTGGAAGGGCTCAGTAAGTCCAGAGCCTATACGTTCTGCTATATCGCCGCGGTCAACAAGATCAAGGGTGCCGCGGCTGGATTCACTCTCCGACCTCTGGCAATTCGGTAACGCGCGACGCTCTTGAGGAGAATCACATGGGCGTCGAGGGGAGAAGACCTTTGTTCGGTCCCCGCACGAGGTCAGGAGACCCGTGCCCAGCGCCGAGTGCTGAGGTTACTCACACCACCGCGATCAAACCCGTTCGCTCTGGAAGTCCAGGCTCAGGACCGAAGACTCGAGGATTAGGTGCCAATGAGCTTGTTCGAGCCGAGTTTGTCGTCTAGGATGATCGGTACCTCTGGGTGACTGTGCCATCGAGAACCAACCTCGTGAGATTCGGTCACCGCCGCGAAAGACCTTCCGAAGGTGCGATCTTCGTGTTGACGTCAATGGTGCGGACGGGTGTCCCGTACCTGGACGTGCGATTGAGGAGGCAGGGAATCATGCCGACGGTCGAGACGAATTCCTTTCGCGGGCGGATTTATGATGACATTACGCAGACGATCGGCAACACGCCGCTGATTCGCCTGCGGCGCGTCGTGCGAGGGTGTCACGCCGACGTGGTCGCGAAACTTGAGAACTTCAATCCGCTCTGGTCAGTGAAGGATCGCATCGGGGTGTCGATGATCAACGCGGCCGAAGCTGCGGGCCGGATCACTCCCGAGACGGTGATCGTTGAACCCACGAGTGGAAATACGGGCATCGCGCTGGCATTCACGTGCGCGGCTCGCGGATACCGGCTGATCGTGACGATGCCGGAGAGCATGAGCCTGGAACGGCGTCGGCTGCTGAAGGCGTTCGGGGCCGAGATCGTGCTCACACCGGCATCCGAGGGTATGCCGGGTGCTGTCCGGAGGGCCGAGGAGCTGGTGAAGAACACCCCGCACGCCTTCATGCCGCAGCAGTTCAAGAATCCCGCCAACCCCGAGATCCACCGCCGCACGACGGCCGAGGAGATCTGGCGCGACACCGACGGCAAGGTCGATTTCGTGGTCAGTGGGGTCGGCACTGGTGGCACCATCACGGGATGCGGTGAAGTCCTGAAGAACCGCAAGTCCACGATCCAGATGATCGCCGTCGAGCCGTTGACCTCGCCGGTCATCGGCCAGTTGCGGCGCAACGAACCCCTCCGCCCCGGACCGCACAAGATCCAGGGACTCGGTGCGGGTTTCATCCCGGACGTGTTGAACACGGCCGTCATCGACGAGGTCGTCACGGTCCGCGATGAGGATGCCTTCGAAATGGCTCGGCGGCTGGCGCGAAGAAGGAATGCTTTGCGGGATCTCCTGCGGCGCGGCCACCGTCGGGGCCATCGAGGTGGCCTCCCGCCCTGTGAATGCCGGTAAACTCGTGGTCGTCATCCTTCCCGATCTCGGCGAACGCTATCTCTCCACACCCTTGTTCCCGGAATGAAGATGGCGAGGGTCGTGGCCCAGCCATAGTGTTCCGCGACGGCTCCCCTGCGGTTAAAGAGCGTTGAACGAGACATCCGCCGATATCCCCGAATCGATTCTCCTGGATATTCCTCGCAATCTCCACGACGCGATGGTGGCGCATTGTTTACGCGAGGCGCCGATGGAGTGCTGCGGCATTCTCGCGGGGCTCGCCCAGAGGGTCACGTTGTTCCTGCCCCTACGGAACATCGCGGACATCGAGACCCGATCCACGCGCTACTATGCCGACCCTCATGATTTGATCGAAGTCGACAGGACGCTCCGCGAGCGGAAGCTGAACATTCTGGCAATCTATCACTCCCATCCGGAGTGTGAGGCCATCCCGAGCCGGATCGACCTCCAGGAGAACTATTACGGGCCAGTACCCCGGATCATCGTATCTCTGCTCGATGAAACCCCCGTCGTCCGCATCTGGCGGCTTGATCCCACCTCATACGAGGAACTCCCCTGGCGACTCGTCGAGCCGGGCGAGGCGATCGGCGATGCTTGAGGTTGCACGGACGCCCCAGCGGCATAAACTACAGGCCGGATCGGATCATCATAACGCTGCGAAAGACTTCGAGTTCCATGCAACGAACCCTGATCATCTTCAAACCGGATTGTGTCCAGCGCCGGTTGGTCGGCACGATCCTGCAACGCTTCGAGGCGAAGGGCTTACGAGTCGCGGCCCTGAAACTCATCCGCGTTGACCGCGGGCTTGCCGAAAAACATTACGCCGAACATCACGGCAAGCCGTTCTTCGAGGGCCTGATCGGTTTCATCACGAGTGCGCCGGTGATCGTCGGGGTCCTGGAAGGCAATGAGGCGATCCCGGTGGTTCGGGCCATGCTGGGCGCAACCAACGGAGCCGCGGCCGCCCCGGGAACCATCCGGGGCGATCTGTCGATCAGCAAGCAGAATAACCTGATGCACGGCAGTGACAGTCCTGAGTCGGCCCATCGCGAGATCGCACTCTGGTTCCGGCCCGACGAGGTCCTGGATTACGCGATCGACGGCGAAAACTGGGTCTCTGCCGGCTTGTGAGAGCGGTTCGAGCCGACCGAGGACCATGGCACTCCAGAGGAAAGGGCCAGGACGAATCGATCATGTCAGGGCAGACACGCGGTCGGGAGATCTTGTCGAATCCCTTCTTTGTGGTTCTGCTCGCGACGAGCCTGCTGTTTGTGTTGACCGTCCTGGGTTACCTGATGAGTCCCTTTGTCCTCGAGCCCGGCCCCGCAGCCCAGAAGCCCGGCCCGGGCTCGATCAAGATGGCCGAGTGGTTCGACCGTAATGGTCCGTTGACGCTCGGTGCTGAGTTTATCGTCATGCTGCTGGCAGGAATCCTGGGCATGGCGACCGATTCTTGGTTCTCGTCACGAGCGAAGTCTAAGGAGCGGACGGGCGAGTCGTAAAGGTCGCGGGAGGGCCGGCCATGGCGAGTAAGGACATCGAGCGCGAGGCCGCGCGACTGCGGGGCGATCTGAACCGGCATAACTATCTCTACTACGTCGAGGCCCAGCCGGCGATCAGCGACCGTGAATATGATCGCATGATGGATCGGCTCATGGAGCTGGAGGTCCAGCATCCGGAGCTGGTGACGCCGGATAGCCCCACGCAACGGGTCGGTGGTCAACCCCTGGGGGCCTTCGCAACCGTTCGCCACATCGTCCCGATGCTCTCGATCGACAATACGTATTCCTACGACGAGGTCCGTGAGTGGGATGCCCGTGTCCGTCGGGGACTGAATCGCGACGAGCCGCTGCGCGATGTGGTCGAGCTCAAGGTCGACGGAGTGGCGGTCTCGCTCCGTTATGAACATGGGCGACTGATCCTGGGGGCGACGCGCGGTGATGGCGAGCGCGGCGATGACATCACGGCGAATCTGAAGACCGTCCGGGAAATCCCGCTGGTCCTCCAGAACTGCTCCGCCCCGTTACTGGAGGTTCGAGGCGAGGTCTACATGACCAACTCCGAGTTGGTCCGGCTCAACGAGCTGCGCCGCGCCGCCGAGGAGCTCCCGTTCGCGAATCCGCGGAACTCGACGGCCGGCTCGCTCAAGCTCCTCGACTCGAAGCTCTGCGGACAGCGGCGGCTCCGTTTCGTCTCGCACGGCCTGGGTGAATATGAAGGGATCGACGAACGTTCGTATCATGCCATCACCCGCCTGATGAAGAGCTGGGGCATTCCCGTTAGCGCTTACACCGCCTGCTACGAAACGATCGATCAGGTCATCGAGCATGCCCAGAACTGGAGTGAACGGCGCAACACGCTCGACTTTCAAACCGACGGCCTGGTGGTGAAAGTCGACGACCTCAGCCAGCGCGAGCGGTTGGGCGCGCGGAGCAAGAGCCCGCGTTGGACCATTGCTTTCAAATACGAGGCCGAGCAAGCCGTCACGCGGCTCGTGGGGATCACCGTGCAGGTCGGCAAGACGGGTAAACTGACCCCGGTCGCCGAGCTGGAGCCGGTACTCCTGGCCGGCACAACGGTGAAGCGGGCCAGCCTGCACAATGCCGATGAGATCGAGCGCAAGGATGTCCGGGTCGGCGACGCGGTCGTGATTCAAAAGGCCGGCGAGATCATCCCTCAGGTCGTCCGCGTCGAGGCCGATGCGCGGAACGGCGATGAGACGCTCTTCCACTTCCCGCGGAGCTGCCCCAGTTGCGGCGCGAAGGTCGAGCGCACGGCTGATGAGGTCGATTTCTACTGCACGAGTTCGCCGTCGCGATGCCCGGACCAGCTCAAGGAATGGATGCGATGGTATGCCCACCGCGATGCCATGGACATCGACGGACTAGGAGAGAAGCTGATCAATCAACTGATAGACAAGGGACTGGTGCGAAGCCTCGCCGACCTTTACCGGCTCGAGGCCACCACCCTGGCCGATCTGGAGCGTATGGGAAAGAAGTCGGCCGACAACCTGGTCAAGGGACTGGAAGACAGCAAGACCCGAACTCTCGACCGGTTCCTCACCGGACTGACGATCCGGCACGTCGGCACTCGGATGGCCGAGATCATCGCCGAGCGGGTCCAGACGATAGACAAGCTGCGTAAGATGACGCTCCCTGAGCTCGAGGCGATCCCCGAGGTCGGGCCCGTCGTCGCGGCCAGCATCCATGCGTATTTCCAGGACCCCGAGCACCAGAAGCTGCTCGACGAACTCCGAGATGTCGGCGTTACCCCGCAGACCGTCCAGCCAGTCCAGGCCAGTGGCGGCAAGCTGGTGTTCGCCGACAAGACCTTCGTCTTGACCGGTACGCTCCCCAAGCGCTCCCGCGAGGAGGCCGAGGCCATCATCAAGGAGCGGGGCGGCAAGATCAGCGGATCGGTTTCCAAGGTGACCAGCTACGTCCTGGCCGGAGAGAAAGCCGGCAGCAAGCTCGACAAGGCCAGGCAGCTCGGGATTCCGATCGTCGACGAGGCCGAGTTCGAACGGATGGCCGAGATCGGGGCGTAGCTGCTACGAACTCCGACGAGGGCGAGATTGCGTTTGCGGATCGATGCTTCAACGCGAAGTGCTCCTCGGAGTTGAAGCGGGCCGCGACAAGTCCGCATCGAACAGCGCCTCGCGCATTCCCGACTCGGGCCGATGGGCTTTCTCGTCCCAGTAGCGGAACCCGGCCTTCCAGTCCCAGATG
This sequence comes from uncultured Planctomycetota bacterium, assembly GCA_963845755.1. Lineage (GTDB taxonomy): Bacteria > Planctomycetota > Planctomycetia > Isosphaerales > Isosphaeraceae > CAWJTV01. The sequence continues at coordinate 573,873 of CAWJTV010000020.1, read as the reverse complement.
GCCCAGCCCGCGCCGGCGCGTTCGGCGGCCTTGCGGAAGGCGCGATAGTAGTGGGCGCGCGAGGCCGGGTCGGCCTTGGTAAAGCAGCCGAACTCGCCGAAGTGGATAGGCCGGCCGAAGTATTCGGACCATTCTCGGGCCTGATCGATCGCGACCTGGAAGGCAAGTGGGCTGCTCGGATTGGTCGCGACGGGCTCCGTGTTGTATCGCTCGATCCAGTCGAGTACTCCACGACTCAGATTGAGATGCGGGTCGGGAACCAGACGACGGCTGGGTGGCCCGGGGAATCGAATGCCGGTCACCTTGGTATCGGGACCCGCCCAGGTCGCGCCTTGGTGTGTGAAGAAGAACGGGTCGTAGTTGTGGACGGTGACGATCAAGTTCTGGTCATCATCCGGCAGCAACAATTGAGGGAGCTCACTGACGCTATTCCACTTGCCCGGCCCGACGAAAATCGTGCGATTCGGGGAGAGGGCACGGATACGGTGAATGGCCTCGGCGAAGATCGGGTTGATCGCATCGGTCGTGGCGGCGTCCTTGGGCTCATTCAGCAGCTCGAAGGCCATTGGCTCGGGCGCCTTGGCATAATGCACGGCGATCTGCCTCCAGATGGCCAGGAACCGAGCCGTCTGGCCTTTGGGGTCGGTGGTGAAATCGTCGAAGTGATGGATGTTGATGATGACGCCCAGTCCCTGGCGGAGCCCGGCCTGGACCAACTCGTCGGCGCGGGCGAAAATCTCGGGCTTCAACCGGAAGTCGGGACCCGGTCCGGTGTAGTGATGCCATCCGATGGGGATGCGCACATGGTCGAAACCTTCGGCGCGAATCTGCCGGACGTCAGCGGGGGTATAATGGACGCCCCAGTCTTGCCCTGGAGGCGCCTCCAGTCCATTGCCCAGGTTCGCGCCACGGAGGAATCGTTTCGCGGCCCGATGCGCGGCGGTTGCGCGGCTGGCAATCCGCTTCATCTCGCGGAGGTCGTCCGGACGAACGGCGCGGCGCTGATCCGGATCGTCACCGGGCGGTTGCCGGTCACGCGGATCGACGTAAAGAGCGTCTGGTTATGCCAGGTACGGGCATAGTGCGTACCCTCAACGGCTGGTACGCTCGAGTCTTGCGCGACGATGGCCCCGCCACCGTTCTGCCAGTTGGGAGCGGCCGTCCCCCTCGCGGATTCGAATCCGCCGTCCCGCAGCTCCGCTCCTTCGATCCGGACGTCATCCCACAGGACTTCCTGACGGTAGAGCACTCCTCGGAACGCTTCCTCCCATGGCCCCATCAAGGTCAACCGGACGGTACCACTGCGCGCGGCGTGAACCGCACCGCCGCAGTCCGCCAGCCCCGGTAGGTGACCGGAAAGCTCGCCGTGTACGCTCGTGGCTGCTCGGCCGCGGCCAGCCAGTTCATCCGGGCCAACGACCCATCGCCCTCGAGGAACCGCCCCTCCTCGATCGTCCCCGTGTGCTCGTCGGCAGACAGGTCGAACCGGGCAGTCCCGGCCAGCTTGACCGGCTCGGCAGCGGCCGTGACCCCCGCCGCAATTCCAAACATCACTACGGATAGCTGAATCCTAATCCTATTAAACATGGTTGTATTCTCACCTTCTCAAGTTTGCGGTATCTTGGGTGACTTCCAACCCCGTCGAGCTGAAGACTTGGCTGCCATTTGACGTTCAGATATGCACGCCGTCCTCGTGCAATTCGCGGATGACGCACTCGTTTGTCCGACGCCTCGGTAGCCCGATTCTGATCGTTTCCCCCGAGCGCTGCAAGAGTTGGGCCGAGTCGCGAAGATCCGTTGGCTCTCGTGCCGGGTTCGGCGGTAGTCGTCACAAAGCCATCGGCAGGAGTACGCCCACACCGCCGAGGCCGAAACTCCTTTCGCGACCTATCTGCGCTCGACACATTCCCATTAGGGTATATACTCTCGGCATGGCACGCTCGCCGACGACTTCGGATGCCTTCAACGCGGTGGCCGAACCGCGACGGAGACAGATCCTCGACCTGCTCGCCCGAGGCGAGCGACCGGTAAACGATGTGGTCGCGACACTCGGCCTGGCCCAGCCGCAGGTCTCCAAGCATTTGCGAGTCCTCAAACAGGTGGGGCTTGTCAGTGTTCGGGGTGCGGGTCGCCACCGGTTCTATCGGCTGAATGCGGAACGTCTCAGACCCATCCACGATTGGGTGCGGACGTTCGAGCGGTTCTGGGACCACCAGCTCGAAAGGATCAAGGAGCGGGCCGAGGAGAAAGCAACCGAGTGATCCACGGAACCGAACGGACACGGCAGGGAGTCATCGAGCAGGGCGATGGAGATGGCCGAGCGACCTCGGCAACCACGCCGTCCACTTCTGGGGGCAGGTCCAGGTCATCAAACCTCCGGCGCTGATGGAATTCAGCGGTCCATAGATCATGTCGTTGCCAGTCGTCAGTGATGTGCGGTATTGGCTGACGGCGGAAGCCGGCGACAGGCGGCTCAAGCTCACGCATCGAGCGTTCGGGCCGATTCCACGGGACGTCCAAGATCCTGTCGGCGGAGGTTGGGCCCAGGCCATCAAGCGGGTGCGTGTGATGGCGGAGCGTGGCAAGAACGAACGGAGAAAGGAGTCCAGGCGATGAGCGCAGTTCGAGTCCTGGTTGGCACACGGAAGGGTGCGTTCGTCCTGACATCGGACGGGAAGCGCCAGGAGTGGGAGATCAACGGACCGCATTTCGCGGGCTGGGAGATCTACCACGTCAAGGGCTCGCCTGCCGACGCAAACCGATTGTATGCATCGCAGTGCAGCGGTTGGTTCGGGCAGTTGATCCAGCGCTCCGATGACGGGGGCAAGACGTGGGAGCCGGTCGGCAACGAGTTCAAGTACGACGGAGTCCCGGGCACTCACCAGTGGTACGACGGCACGCAGCACCCCTGGGAGTTCAAGCGAGTCTGGCATCTTGAACCGTCGCTCACCGAACCGGAGACCGTCTACGCCGGCGTGGAGGACGCCGCACTGTTCCGTTCGTCGGACGGCGGCCGCACCTGGCAGGAGCTTACGGGATTACGCGGGCACGAGTCCGGGCCCCGATGGTCGCCGGGCGCGGGGGGTATGGGCGTCCACACGATCCTCCTGGATCCAACCGATCCCGACCGGATGTTCGTCGCGATCTCGGCTGCGGGCGTGTTTCGGACCGACGACGGCGGATCGACATGGCGGCCGATGAACCGCGGCCTGCATTCGCAGTACATCCCCGACCCGAATGCGGAGGTTGGCCACTGCGTCCACCGGATCGCCAAGCACGCATCGCGCCCGAACGTGTTGTTCATGCAGAAGCACTGGGACGTGATGCGCAGCGACGATGCCGGCGAATCGTGGCACGAGGTCAGCGGGAACTTGCCGACCGATTTCGGGTTCCCGATCGATGTTCATGCCCACGAGCCGGACACGGTCTTTGTCGTCCCGATCAAGAGCGACTCCGAGCACTTCCCGCCCGATGGGAAGCTGCGCGTGTACCGGAGCCGGACGGGCGGGAACGACTGGGAACCGCTCACCGACGGCCTGCCGCAACGCGACTGCTACGTCAACGTGCTGCGCGACGCCATGGCCGTGGATTCGCTCGATTCGTGCGGCGTGTACTTCGGAACCACGGGCGGACAGGTGTACGCATCCGCGAATGGAGGAGACAGTTGGGCTCCCATCGTACGCGACCTTCCGGCTGTCCTCTCGGTCGAGGTGCAGACGTTGTCATGATCCGAGTAGTGCTCCCGTTTCATCTGCGGATGCTGCGCGCGTCGAGGGCGAGGTGGAGTTGCACGTCGAGGGTTCGGTCACTCAGAGCTCGGTACTCGACGAACTCGAGGCCCGGTATCCGATGCTGCGCGGGACAATCCGCGATCATGCCACACACCGGCGTCGAGCGTTCTTGCGCTTCTTCGCCTGCGAACAGGACCTGTCCCTCGAGCCACCGGATGCCCCGCTCCCTGACGCCATCGCGTCGGGAGAGGAGCCCTTTCTGGTCATCGGGGCGATCGCCGGCGGCTAGGCTGGCCGCGGAGAGGAGAGATACGAATGTCCAAGGAGGATCTCCCCGACATCTGGGGGCTGATCGATCTCTGCACTCCGTGGTGCGTTCATGTCGTCGCAACTCTTCGGATTGCCGACAAACTGGACGCCGGGATCGACCAGATCGAGGACCTGGCAGCCGCGGCGGGCGCCGACGCCAACTCGCTGCGAAGGGTGTTGAGACATCTTGTTAGCAAAGGTTTATTCTTAGAACCTGCGCCCGCCCGCTTCGCATTGAACGAGCCTGCCAAACTGCTCCGGCACTCGGCAATGGGTCTTGGTCTCGATCTCGAAGGTATTGGCGGTCGAATGGCGTACGCGTGGGGTAGCCTGCTGGATGCTGTGAGGACCGGCGCGCCGGCCTATGACAAGGTCTTCGGCCGCCCGTTCTGGGAGGATCTCCAGGCCCATCCCAAGATCGCCGCCAGCTTCGACGCATTAATGGGACCGGCCGGTCACGGCACCCCCGATCCGGAGGTGCTGCTCGCCGGAGACTGGGAATCGGTGAGCAGCGTGATCGACGTTGGCGGTGGCACGGGCTCCCTGCTGGCCGAGATCCTTCGAGCCCACCCCACTGTTCGGGGCACGCTGGTCGATCTCCCGTTCGACGGTGGCTCGATCGGCCGAGACGTTTCAGGCCGCGGGAGTTGCCGCTCGTGTGACCGCAGCGGGCCAGAGCTTCTTCGACCCCCTGCCGGAAGGGGCCGATCTGTATCTGCTGAAGAACGTGCTCGCCGACTGGCCCGATCGCGAGGCGAGGATTCTCCTCTCGCGCTGCGCCGAGGCGGCAGGACCCGACGGGCGCGTTGTGGTTCTCGGCGGCGTCTCACCGGACGCGGATGGGAGCCCTTCGCCGGAACTTCTCATGCTGGTCTTGGTGGGCGGGAAGAACCGGAGCCTATCGGAGTTCCGCGAGCTGGCTCGCGAAGCCGGCCTGAAGGTTCACGCCGTCGGGCGGCAACCGTCGGGCCGCTTTGTCGTCGAGTGCCGTCCGACCTGCTAAGGTGTCTCCCCATCACTGGCACTCGTATCTCGAGTGTCGCTCTGGACATCACCGGACTCCCTCATGGAAGTCTACGAGAGGCTGGTCTCGCGCCTCCGGCCACGTGAGGCATGAGCGATCCGACGCGCGGGAAGGATTTTTTTTCAGAGAAGCGGCGAAAAATCTGCGTACTGATAAAGTCGCCCCTGTACTCGACTCGCGCCATTCTCGTCACGGCGACTCGGGGAGTGTCGAGGTGCCGTCGCACGTTCGTGCGCGCTCCAGGAGCAACTTGCGCTCGCGTGCATTGCGGGTCAAGGAAGCCGCGTGCTCAAACTCGGCACGGGCTCCGTCGAAGCATCCGAGTTTGGCGAGGAGGTCACCGCGCACACTGGGCAAGAGGTGGTAATCCTGAAGAGACGGCTCCGAGTTCAGCGCATCGAGGACCTCGAGGCCAGCTCGTGGACCGTAGGCCATGGCGACGGCCACCGCACGGTTCAGCTCCACCACCGGAGATGGCGAGAGATGGCCGAGCTCGGCGTAGAGTGCCGCAATTCGCGGCCAGTCTGTATCCTCCGGGGTGAGAGCTCGTGCGTGATTCGCGGCAATCGCGGCTTGTAGGACGTAGCGGCCGCGCGTATTTCCCAGTTGCTCGGTGCGCTCGAGAGCGGCCAGACCGCGACCGATGAGGAGTTGATCCCAAAGGGCTCGGTTCTGGTCGAGGAGCAGGATTGGCTCGCCCGACGGGCCGACACGCGCCCGCGAGCGCGACGCTTGGATCTCCATCAGTGCGACCAGACCGTGGACCTCCGGCTCCTGCGGTGCGAGCCCGGCCAGGATTCGGCCGAGCCGCAGAGCATCCTCGCAGAGAGCGGGCCGCAACCAGTCGCCTCCGGCAGTCGCCGTGTATCCCTCGTTGAACACGAGATAAATCACCTCGAGCACCGAGGACAGGCGGTTCGACCAGCTCGGTCCCGCGGGGGACCTCGAAGGGAACTTCCTTTTCGGCCAGAATCCGCTTCGCCCGGACGATACGTTGGGCGACCGTCGGCTCTGAGATCAGGAACGCCCGTGCAATCTCCGAGGTCGTCAACCCGCCCAACAACCGGAGCGTCAGCGCCACGCGAACCTCTGTGGCAAGGACCGGATGGCAGCATGTGAACATGAGGCGCAGCAGGTCATCGCCGATCTCGTCGTCGAGTGCGGCGTCGATATCCGGCGCGGCCAATCTCTGCTGGGTCGCCAGGTCGCGACCGAGTTCCTCGTACTTGCGATCCCGGCGCTCGTCTCGCGCAGGTAATCGATCGCGCGATGCTTCGCGGTGGCCATGAGCCAGGCGCCCGGATTGTTGGGGACGCCCGTCTCCGGCCATTGCTCTAGCGCCGCGACGAGCGCATCCTGCGCGAGATCCTCGGCCAGACCGACGTCGCGTACAATCCGGGCGAGTCTGGCGATGAGCTTCGCCGCCTCGATCCTCCAGACGACGTCGATCGCACGATGGGTATCGGAAGCCGTCATGGCGATCGATCAGACCATCTTCTCTCCGTCGGTGCAAGCCAGGTTGTGCCGCGATTCGTGTGTCACGACCCTTCGCGCTGTCTGGGTTGTCCCTGTAATTCCGGGAATCCGGCCGCGGCCCCCTGAACATCGGCAGGGAACTCCGAGAATTCCATCACCTGGCGAAGCTCGATCATTTCGTCGTCACGTGCGGGGCAGCGAGATGCCCATTCGATCGCCTCCTCCTTCGACTTCACTTGAATCATCCAGTAACCGCCGATCACCTCCTTCGCCTCGGCGAACGGACCGTCGGTCACCTTCGCCTTCCCACCCGCGAACGAGACCCGAACCCCCATCGACGGCGGATGGAGCCCATCAAGCGCCAGCAGCACGCCGGCCTTCTGCAGGGATTCGTTGTACTTCATCATCCTACCGACGTCCGACGCGTCCGGCATCGTGCCCAGCACGGCATTCTCATACCCCTTGGGAATCATCAGCATCATGAATCGCATCGTCATATCTCCTATTGAGTTCGAGGATCCGTCTGGTTTCGGAGCCAGAACTGGGTTTCCTGAGTGCCCCGACCCGCCGAGGTTGGGCTCGCTCTACTGAGACGTTAACCGAAGGGCCGTGAAATCGACAGGCTCGGCGATTTTTCTGGGATATGCTCGTAAGTTCCGCCAAGGATTTGACTTGAGTACTTGCGACCTTCGAATCTTGCTGGTCATAGGAGGGGCAGTATCGTTATCCTGGAGCACTAATCACGGTCAGAATCTGCTCTCCATACTGCGCGAGCTTCCGTTCACCAAGACCCGCGATCCTCGAAAGTCCACCGAGATTTGTGGGTTTCTCATGCGCGATCGCTTGAAGCGTGGAATCGTGGAAGATCACATACGCGGGCACCCCGCGCTCGGTCGCGATGGTCTTGCGCCACTCGCGCAGACGGTCGAAGAGCGATTGATCATACACGACCGCTCCTGTCATCTTCTTTTGTTGCTCTCGCTTCTCGCGACTCAAGCGTCCCGTCACGAGCGGCTTGTTCACCTCGAGGTGTGCTCGGTTCTTGAGGAACTCCCGGCCGGCCGACGTGGTCTCCAGGACATTGAATCGCTCCGCGTCTTGTCGCAGTAAGCCGAGTCGCAGCAGCTCCCTGGTAAAATGGGCCCACTCGTACCGCGAATGCTCGGTGCCGATGCCGTAGGTCGAGAGCGTTTGATGCCCCCATTTTCGAACCTTCTCGGTATCCGCGCCGCAGAGAACGTCCACGACATGGTGAAGGCCGACATGAAAACCGCTCTTCTGCTGAATTCGATAGATACAGGAGAGGATCTTTTTGCGCCTCGACCGTGCCGTCGATTCGTTCACGTGGCGTGAGGCAGTTGTCGCAGGCCCCGCATGCGACGAGTGGTTCTCCACCTCCCCCTTGGTAGGTTTCCCCGAAATACTGGAGGAGCTGGACGCGACGGCACTGGGCGCTCTCGCAAAACTCGATGAGCTTCACGAGGTGTCTGCGAGCGACCGTTTGTTCTTGCTCATTCGTGATACTATCGATCAGACCATGCAGCCTCGCAGAATCGGATCGACTGTAAAGTAGGACGCATTCACTGGGCAGGCCGTCCCGTCCGGCCCGGCCCGACTCCTGATAGTAACTCTCGATATTCTTGGGCAGATCATGGTGGATGACGAATCGTACATCCGGCTTGTGGACGCCCATGCCGAACGCGATGGTCGCGACGATGACTTCGATCTTGTCCTGGATGAAGAGATCCTGTCGTCGATCGCGCTCTTTCGAATCGAGTCCTGCGTGATACGCACGCGCGGCCACACCCTCCTGGAGTAGTGCCTCCGCGAGCTCCTCGGTGCGATTGCGGGTCATGCAGTAGATGATGCCGCTTTCACCGCGATGCTCGGAGATGATCGCTACGACCTGCTTGAGCGGAGATACGCGCGGAACAATGCGGTAGGACAGGTTCGGGCGATTGAAGCTCGCGACCTGAATCCGTGGCTGCTTCATCTGAAGGAGAGAGACGATATCATCCCGAACGCGGGCGGTCGCGGTGGCCGTGAGAGCGACGAGTGGCACGGTCGGAAATCTCTGGCGCAGGACCGCGAGTTCGCGATACTCCGGTCGAAAATCATGGCCCCATTCCGAGATACAGTGGGCCTCGTCCACGGCGATGAGACCGACGTCCCAAGTTTGGAGGGTTGCGAGCATCTCTTCGGTTACGAGGCGTTCCGGCGCCAGATAGAGAATGTTGTACCGGCGGCCTGCCAGATCCTTCCATCGCCGTCGGTACTCCTCGGGAGACAACGACGAATTGAGGAAAGTCGCAGGTACGCCGATCTCCTCCAGGCTGTCGACCTGATCCTTCATGAGAGCGATCAGCGGCGAGATGACGACTGTGAGCCCGTTGTTGACGATCGCGGGCAATTGATAGCACAACGACTTGCCACCGCCCGTGGGCAGCAGCGCCAGGACATCTTCGCCGGCCAGTAGGCTCTCAATGATCTCTCGTTGGAGGGGTCGAAATGACTGGAAGCCGAAATGACGCTTCAAGACGACATCAAGACTCGGCTGTTCGGTGTCAGGTCGTGACTTCACCATCAGCGCTCACCTTGAAGCGAGTCGGGACTGGAATGCGAAGGCCCTGCACCGACGTGCGATCGTTCCAACACCAGTCAACGGACACTCGCGGTCCTATTGTCCACTAGTCGGCCGTATGCCGCAAGCAATCAATGAAGTGAGGTGAGCAACGGACCCGCGGCTTCACGGCGCCGTCCGGGCGGCAGGTTCGACGGGACAGTTGAGCAACGTGTCCGTCTTCGACCCACCGGACGTTGTTGCACCACACCGAGTCGAACACCAGGATTTACTTGACCCCGCCGGCCTTCTTCCCTCTTGGCCTTGCTTGACCGAACTACTGAAAGTAGAGCCAGGGTTGACGGCCGACCCTGGAAGTGAGGAGGATCGCAGAGATGCCGGAGCCGCTGCGATGCGGTGGGCGGACCGACCCCCGGGAGGGATAGAGACCATGTTGATCGTCGATTACGAGCATCACCTCGCATTTCCGACACTCAGCGAGGCCGAGATCGATTGCCTGGCCGGCCTGTCAAAGGTCTGCTCGTTCGAAGATGGCGAAGCCATCTTCCTGGCCGGGCAACGCGGCCTGCCGTTCTACGTCGTCGAGTCGGGTGAGATCGCGATCGTCGACGAATCGAACGCCGAGCCGAGGACCATCGTCGTTCACGGCCCGCGCGAGTTCACCGGGGATGTCTCGCTGTTGACTGACCGCCCCGCCGTCATCTCGGCCTATGCCCGGGGTGCTTGCCGGGCTTACTGCGTTAGCCAGGCCGAGCTGCGCCAGGTGATCCAGGAGATCCCCGACCTCAGCGACAAGCTTCTCGAGGCATTCCAGACGCGCCGGATTATGTTGGAACGCTCCGGGTTCGTCGGAGTACGCCTCTTCGGGCATCTGGGCGATCCGGACGTGACGGTCATCCGCGAGTTCTTCGACAAGAACAAGGTGCCGCATACCTGGATTGACGCCGACGACGCGGAGGGACGAGCCGCTCTGCAATCGCTGGGGGTCGGCCCGGACCAACTGCCGTTCGTCACCTGCAACCGGGGCACGCGCTCGCCACGTCCCACGGTCACGCGGTTGGCCGAGTGTCTCGGGCTGAAGCGCCAGATCCGCACCGAGCCGTTCGACCTGGTGATTGTCGGCGCCGGTCCGGCAGGTCTCGCCGCGGCCGTCTACGGTGCCTCGGAGGGGCTTGCCACCATCGTTCTCGACCGGTTCGGCCCGGGTGGTCAAGCGGGGACCAGCTCTCGGATCGAGAACTACATGGGATTCCCTGCCGGACTGACCGGGGCGGAGCTGGCCAACCGAGGTTATCTCCAGGCCCTCAAGTTCGGGGCCGAGCTCGTGGCGCCGGTCGAGGTTCGCTCCATGACTTGCGAGGACCGAATGCACCGGCTCGTCCTCGACGACGGACAGGTTGTACGCGGCCGGACTGTCCTCATCGCCACCGGCGCCAGCTACCAACGTCTCCCTGTCGCAGGGTGTGAGCGCTGGGATGGGGCGGGGATCTTCTATTCCTGCACCTCGGTGCACGCGCGCTCGTGCCGGAGCGGCCGTGCGGCCGTAGTGGGAGGCGGCAACTCGGCGGGCCAGGCGGTGATGTTCCTCGCCGAGCACACCACCGGCGCCACGCTGCTACTGCGAGGGGGTGACCTGCGGAAGAGCATGTCCGCCTACCTCGCCCGCCGTATCGAGCGTCACCCGAAAATCGAGGTTCTCCGTCATGTCGAGGTTGACGCCGTCGAGGGCGACCGCACGATCACGGGGCTCCGGCTCCGCGACGTTCGGGACGGGAGTTCTCGCGACCTCGATTGCTCGGCGGTCTTCGTCTTCATCGGCGCGCAGCCCAGGACCGGCTGGATGCCACCGAGCATCGCGGTCGATCCCAAGGGCTTCATCCTCACGGGGGCCGATGCCGCGAAATCCGACCGCTGGCCGTTGAGCGACCGCGAGCCCTGCACGGTCGAGACCACGTGCCCGGGGGTCTTCGCCGCCGGCGACGTCCGTAGCGGTACGACCAAACGGGTCGCATTTGCTGTCGGGGACGGGGCCCTGGCGGTCACTTGCGCTCATCGCGTACTCGCAGAGCTTTGATGGACGTACAGGGCGGGAACGGAGGGCTGCCTCTCCCTGCCATGACCAACATCCCAGGCTGACCATTCGGGCCGACCGGCTTAACGCGATAGGGGATTGATGGTCGTAGAGATCCAATCAGTCCATCCATGAAATCCCTCGGGTTGCGACCCTTCAATCGGAGGAGCGCGGCGTTGACGACCGACGTTGACCGATGTTCCAAGACCAAGTTGACGAGCGTTTGGGAGGACAACGGGCTGTCGATCCGTCCGAGGAGCTGGACGGCCATCTCCTGTTGCGCCGCGTTCTCCATGCAAAGGACCCGGCGGATCGCGTGCACGGCGCGGGGATCACTTATGCCGGCCAGGGCGCGATTGGCAGCCTCGCGGCGGCTCCCGCCAGACTTCCATTCCTCCCACCATCTCTCCAGGTACGGCACCCAGTGACTATCGGCGGTCTTCTGAGCGGCGTCGCGGCGTCCTCCGCAGAAAGTTGACGATCACCACGGAGAGCTGAGTCTGTGTCGATGTGCCGGGTGTCGATGTTGGCACTGAGCTGGATGGCAATCCGCCACCAGGCGGTGAGATGAGGACAGGAGCCGGCTGGGGGAATTGGTAGAGCTGTGTCGGCGCGCCTTGTCATGCTGGAGCAAACACTAGTCGGCTATCTTGATGAGGAAATCCCCGGGCAGTCGGAACGGATCCTGCGCATGCGCGGCTCGTGGCGCGATTGACGCGAGTAAGATCGTCACGGAAAGTTTTGTGATTATATATGAATTTATAAATTTAATCCTTCTCTGTGCTCTGTCCACGGGAAGTCGCAAAACTTGAACTTTTTCCAGGTGGACCATTGAGCTTCATCGGATGCGTTGCCCGACACACGACAGTGATATCTACTGAACTCTCGCGATATTGACAGTGCCTCCCGGATGTGGGGCCGATCGCGCAGCGATCGCCGATTTGCGGGCGGCCCCAATCCTGGCAGGACCTTTCCCCGAAGGCATGACGATGGCGACCGACGAGGAGACCCCAGAGATCGGCTGGGCTCCGGCTGGAAAGGAGGAGCCAACACCGTTACAATTGTCAGACAAGGACCTGGCGCCCGGATCACGAAGGAGGGTAGCCCACTATGCCGAATCGCCGACCAATGCGAATCGCCTTGTTAGCCGTCATCAGCCTGTGCCTGCCCACTTTATCGGCGAGGACGCAGGACGGCCCGCCCGCGACATCGGAGGCCAGGTCGGCGGCCATGCGGGAGCTGGCCCGAGCGATCACGCTCGAGTTGACGCCCGCCGGGACCAAATCGGAGCTGAGTCCCGAGCCAATCTATCGCTTCGACGACCCCGCACGACGATTCTCGGACGGGACGATCTGGGCCTTCGGCAAGTCGGTACGGCCGGCCGCTTTGCTTTGCCTCTCGCTCGGGAAGGACGACCCGGGGGCGGCTCAAGTGGATCCACGAGCTGATCTCGCTCTCTGCCGGAAAGCTCGTAGCGAGCAGCCGGCATGGCTCCGGTCCATGGGCCTGGAACCCGACCGAAGCCGGCATCGTCTTGGACCCGATCCCCAAGGGTCAACCGCCGGCCGACGATCAAGGCAAGCGACTCCGCCAGATGCGCGTGACGGCCCGGCGCTTCAAGGCGTCCGAGTCGCTCGACCCGGCCCGCAACGACCCTTCCGACCGGTTCGAACTGCGGCTCCTTCCTCAGCCTATCCTCCGCTATCGCGCTCCCGATGCCGGGTTGGAGGACGGCGCAATCTTCCTGATGGCCTACGGACGCGACCCCGAGGTCGCGCTGCTGATCGAGGCGCGTCACGAGGACCAGGGCGAGCCGGCCTGGTTCTACGGGATGGCCCGGATCGTAGCGGCCAGGCTCCGCGTCAAGCTCGACGACCGCGAGGTCGCCGACTTCCCCAAGCCGGTCGTCGCAGGATGGACGAATCCGTATTATCTGTTCGACCGGCCGGCTCTGGACCGGCTGGATTGATCGAGCGGCCCCTATCGAGGAATGACCCGAGATGGCGACTACACTCGTCTTGACCGTGATGCTTGCTCAGCATCCCTACCTGGTAGTGGCCCCGCCGTTGTCGGAGGATGCCGCCGTGCGGCTGGCCTACATGAAGAGCTCGGTGGCCCATTACCGCGTCCGCCGGACGGCTGCCGGATCGCCGCCGTTCCGACTCCTGGCCGATCCGATCTTCCGGCTCGACAACCCCGTGACGAAGGTCAAGGACAGCGCGATCTTCCTCTGGACCGATGCCAGGACCGGTCGACCCGAGGCGACGATTCAGATGTTCCGAGCCCCCACGAAATACTGGATCCACGACTGGACCTCGCTGTCGGCCAGCCCGATCGTGGCGGAGAGCGGAGACAGAGCGGTGTGGCGGCCCAAGCCCGGCCTCGAGTTCCGTCCCGTGCCAGGGGCCCCCGCCCCGGCGGCAACTCCCCAGGCACGCCTGCGCCAACTCCGAGCTATTGCCGAGGAGTTCACGGCCACGGATGATTTCCTGGGCGAGGGATGGAGCCAACTCCGGCTCCTGCCGAAGCCCTGGCTCCGCTACGGCAAGGCCGGTTCGGGAGTCGAGGATGGCGCCCTGTTCGCGTTCGCGCTCGGGACCGAACCCGAAGTGGTCCTCATGATCGAGTCTCGAGCCGACCCGGCCGGCGGCCTCCGATGGGAGTACGCCCTGGCCCCGATGACTTCATTCGAGGTCAAGGCTTTCTGGAAGGGGAAGCAGGTATGGACGCTCCCCTGGCGGAAGGCGTCCAAAGACCCGACCGATCCGTTCTACGACATGTATTACTCGCAGGAGCCGGAATAGCCAGATCTTATGCATAAGAATATCAGTTATTTTCGAATTTCGAGCACCGTTGTCGTCACGGCACTGCTCTGGGCTCTCGTCACGCTGACGGTCCCCGACCGGCTCGGCGCGGCGGAGCCGGTACGAGGCGTACCCTGGCCCGCGACCGACGCACTGGGGCGATCGTTGCCGATGGCGGAGCGACCGCGGCGTACCCGCGCCGCGGGCCGACCGTCATGTGGGGATCTTCTACTTCCTCTGGCATGACGAACCCCGTGGCAAGTTGCCGCCCGGCAGCGGGCCATATGACCTGTCGCAAATCCTGGCCAAGGATCCCGATGCCCTGCGACATCCCGACTCGCCGCTCTGGGGTCCGATGGGGATGCACCACTACTGGGGCGAGCCGCTCTACGGCTACTACTTCTCGGCCGATCCCTGGGTCTTGCGCCGACATGCCCAGCTTCTCTCGGCGGCCGGCATCGACGTCCTGATCTTCGACACGACCAACGCCGCGACCTACCCCGAAGTCTATCGTCGGCTGTGCGCCGTCTTTCAGGACGTGAGGAACGCCGGAGGCCGAACGCCCGGGATCGCGTTCATGGTCAACGCCCAGGCCGGCGAGACCGCCGACAAGATCTATCGGGATCTCTACCGGCCCGGGCACTTTCGCGATCTCTGGTTCACCTGGGAAGGGAAGCCGCTCCTGGTCTGCGACTCCGAGAAGGCGAGCCCTGAACTGCGGAGCTTCTTCACGCTCCGCCGCGCCCACTGGCCGTTCACCCAGGTGAATACGCCATACGCCTGGCACTGGGAGGCCACCTATCCGCAGCACTATGGATACACGACAGATCTCGACAAGCCCGAGCAGGTCAACGTCTCCGTGGCGCAGAACCTTCGCGTCAGTGACGGCCGGGTGACGAACATGAGCGCGGGCGACGCCCGCGGCCGGACCTTCCACGATGGGACGTTGGACCACTCCCCCGGGGCGGTGGATCGAGGGCCAAACTTCCAGGAGCAGTGGGAGCGCGCTCTGGCGCTCGATCCGCCGTTCGTGATGGTCACGGGCTGGAACGAGTGGTTCGCCGACCGTTACGGGAAGCCGGGCGGACCGGTCGTGTTCGTCGACCAGTTCAACCGGGAGTACAGTCGCGACATCGAGCCGATGAAAGGGGGCCATGGCGATAACTACTACTATCAGCTCGTGGCCAACGTCCGTCGCTACAAAGGGGTCGCGCCGTTGCCCCGCGCCTCGGCCGCCCGATCGATCCGGATCGACGGTCGCATGCAACAGTGGGCTGACGTTTCGCCGGAGTTTACCGACGACCCGGGAGACACGCTCCCCCGCGACTTCGACGGGGCCGGTGGCCTCCACTACCGGGACAAGACCGGCCGCAATGATCTTATGGCATTCAAGGTCGCTCGGGATTCCGAACACGTCTCATTCTACGCCCGGACGCGGCAGCCGCTAACACCGCTCTCCGACCCCAACTGGATGTGGCTGCTAATCGACGTCGATGGCAATCCCAGGACAGGCTGGGAGGGTTACGACTTCATCGTCAACCGGAAGATGGGCGGCGATGGGACCACTTGGCTCGAGAAGAACGACGGCGGCTGGAACTGGAAGCCTGTCGCGCGAATCGCGTTCCGCGCCGCCGGCAATGAACTGCACTTGCGCATCCCGCGGGAATCGCTAGGGATTCCTCGCCACCAAGCTCGTCTCTCCCTGGACTTCAAATGGGCCGATAATCTCCAGAATCCCGGCGATATCCTGGACTTCTACGTCAGCGGCGACGTGGCCCCCGAGGGGCGATACCGGTATCGTTACGTCGCGGAATGAGGTAGGCATATCCGACAGTGATCCGCCGGAGCCGCAAGCTGATGAAATAGCTCGCCTCGGACCCGGGTGTATCCATGGGGACCTCCGTTGAGGGGGTGGGTGTGTGCGACCCCAGGCTCAATTCGGGCGTCCAGATCCGTAGCCACGTTGACCGGAACGATGAGCCCAAGCCGGAGAACCGCAAGCCGGCCGGGGTCGTCTACGGACCTCAGTGCGAGATCGCCCGGAAGTATAGCGGGATGTGCGGCCCATCGGGGCCTACGGTTCGTCATAACCTTTGATCGGCCGAGCCCAGATGTTGCGGAAACGCACCGGGTTGCCGTGATCCTGGAGGATGATCGGGCCCTTGGGTCCGTGAGGCGTGTACTTGCCGACGGCACGGTAGGCCATCGCGCCGATCGCGGCGGTGTGGTTGTGCACCAGCACGCCATTGTGGAGCATCGTCACGTAGGCCGGCGATTCCAGGGTACGGTCGGCCTTGAAGCGAGGTGCGGTGAAGATGATGTCGTAAGCTTGCCACTGGCCGGGCGGGCGCGAGGCGTTGACTAGCGGAGGATACTGGCCGTAAATGGCGGCGGCATGTCCATCCGCATACGTCGCGTTATCGAAGCAGTCCAGGACCTGGATCTCATAGCGACCGAAGAACATCACACCGCTGTTGCCACGACCTTGATCGCGGCCTCGCGGGGGGACAGGCGACGCGAACTCCAGATGAAGCTGGCAGTCGCCGAATTCGTCGATGGTCCGAAGCTCGCCAGCCCCCGGCTTGATGACCATCGCGCCGTCCTCGATCGTCCAGCCGGCCGACCGGCCTCGAGACCCTTGCCAGTGAGACAGGTCCTTGCCGTCAAAGAGGACGATCGCGTCGGACGGAGGACGCCCGGTCTCGTCCTGAGTGCTGCACGTCCCCGGAGTAATCACCTTCGGCAGCGGCCGGTCGCTGTCGTGCACGTGCCAGCGGCCGCCCGGCAACATCGGAGTGTCCTTGAAACCGACCGTCCGCGGTTCCTGGGCACGACCCAGACCGAGGGTGGAGACCACCACCAAGCTCGTCGCCGCCAGGCTGAGAACCAGCATGGTCATTCGTCGATTCATCGCCACACCTTCCCGGTTTTCGATCTAACAGTCCTGGGCCGCGACCCTCGCGAGCCGTCCGCCGTGATCGTAACGACGATCATCCCGATTCGCCAGCCACCGTCCGGTCGCAAGGTCGTATCAGACGCTCGAAACGGCTTTTCTTCCAAATTTTGGTCGTTTTTTGTCCGGATCGGCTGCCGAGACGGCATAGCCTTAATAGAGCATGGCCTCCGATTGCGGGCCAGAGTGGTGGCCGTTTGCAGGAAGAAGAGTCAGCAAGGCGAATCCAGACCCAAAAAACGACGTCCCGCGCAGTCCCTTTCTCGCCGGACGGACGTAGAAATGGGGAACATCCGGAGAGCGAGGTGAGGACGATGGATGCGACTCGAGCGAGACGAACACGTGATCGAGCACGACAGGGATGGTACGCGCGATATCGCCAGTGGCGTTTCGCCCGATACCTCGGCTTCGCGGTCGGCCCGGAGGTCTTGAAACCACAGCGCCCCCGCGGCGCCGAATGACGGTCTACTCGTGCTGACCCCGGAATTCGCATCAGAGGCTCAGATCGCGGCGACCTGACTGCGTTCCGCCAGGGCCGCCGCGATGCGGTCGAAGACGGATTCCCAGCGGCCGATCTGGGTCTGTCGGAACAGGCGAGCGGTGGGGTACCAGGGACTATCCTCTCGATCGAGCATCCAGCGCCAGTCTGGCCCCATCGGGAGTGCCACCCAGACCGGAACGCCCAAGGCCCCGGCGAGGTGCGCCAGTGCGGTATCGGGAGTAATCACGAGATCCAGGCCCATCATGATGGCCGGGGTATCCTCCATCATCGTCAAGCCCGGGTCAACCGCGTCGCCGAAGTCGACGACCGGGAATCGGCCGCCCAAATCGCGAAGCTGCTCGGTGCCGGGGCCCTTCTGCAAGCTGATGAGCCGGACGCCGGCGATCTCGGACAGCCGCTGGAACAGGACCAGAGGGAAGGACCGATCCCGATCTCGGGTATGCTTGGGGTTCCCTTGCCAGGCGATACCCACCTTGTATCCCGGCCAGGCGTCGAGGCGCGCACGCCATCGTTCGACCCGCGCCGTGTCAGCGAGGAGGTAGGGCAGCCGAGCGGGAATCGTTGCGATCGTGGTGTTGAACAGGCACATGAGCCGCGTGATCGTCGAGTGCACGTCGAACTCCGGCAGCGGGTCGCCCGGCGCGATGACCTGGTCGAACTCCCGGGCAGGTTTCTACCAGGCGGACGAGGGATGCCTGAGAGGCCACGATCACACGCCCGCCCTGCGCCTGGACGATCGGCGCATAGCGGAGGAACTGGATGGTGTCCCCCAGACCCTGATCGGCGTGGAGGAGGATGGTTTTCCCCTCGAGAGGCTCGCCCATCCAGAGTTGCTGCGGTCGCCATGGGGCATCGCGGTCGCGATGCCGCACCTGCTCCTCGAACTCTGTCCGCCCTCCCTCGAAGTCGCCGAGGGTGAGCCTGGCTATCGCCCGGTTACCGCGGGCCTGCTCGTAGTCCGGCTGCAATCGGAGGGCCTCGCTGAACGCGGCGATCGCCTCGGAGAACCGCTCCAACTTGACGAGCGTGACCCCTCGGTTGTAATGGGTCTCAGCCTGCTGAGGGTCCATGCGAATCGCCCGATCGTAACTGGCGATCGCCTCGACGCAACGTCTCAGCTCGTCCAGGAGGAAGCCTCGGTCGCGGTGCATCTGAGGGTCATCAGGCGCAAGTCCCAGCGCGCGATCGGCGTAGACCAGCGCCGCTTCGAACTGGCCAAGCGCGGAACGCCCTGGCCAACATCGTATGCGCCTCGGGTCGGTCCGGGGCCAATTCGACGGCGAGCTGGAGGCTGGGCAGCGCGGCTTCCCATCGACCAAGATCCGATAAGGCCATCCCGAGGCCAAGTTGTGCCTCGGGCGAACCGGGGGACAGTCTGACGGCGACTTCAAAGCAATCCCTCGCCTCCTCGAGCTTTCCGAGATTCGCGAGGGCCTCGCCGAGCCGGAGGTGGGCCACCAGGTGATCCGGCCGGATTCGCACGAGGGGACGAAACACCTCGGCCATCTCGGCATGGTTCTCCTGCAACGATAGGACGTAACCGAGCGCCGAGGGGGCCATCGGATGGTCGGGATTGCAGCGGACAGCTTCCCGGAGGCAGGCGACCGCTTCTGCCGGGCGCCCGAGTTTGAACAGGATTCCGCCGAGATGGTGATGGACGTCCGCCGAACCGGGGGTGAGGGCCTGGGCGTGGCGCAACGACGCGATCGCCTCGTCGAGGCGGCCCTGCATGGCCAGTAAGGCCCCCAGGTTGAACATACGCCTCGGCGAAGTCGGAGCGCGCGGCCAGGGCCCTTCGATATCGGGATTCCGCCTCGGCGTATTGGCCGCGATGGAAATCCACCAACCCCATGAGGTGCCAGGCCTGGTGATTCGCGGGGTCCGAGCGAAGTGCGCGGAGACACCATTCTTCCGCTTCCGCATCCCGGCCCGCTCGATGGTGCTCCCATCCGATTGCCAGCGCGTCCATCCGCCGCTCCCCTCCTCCTTGCGATAACACCACCCGATCCCATCGGCCCGGTATTCTCCCTGAGGAAGCCGAGATCCGCAAGTCGACACGGACACGCGCGTCCCGGGAACAACGTGCTGGACGACCGCGAGTCGGATTGAGATAATTCGCTATAGGATGATCCGCATTTGCGAATTGCAGGAACGGCCGATTGCCGATACATCTTCTATCATTGCGAGTTTCGGCGGGACCACCGCACCGTTCCCTGCGTTCCGATTCTCTCATTATGAGGTCGCTCGATCGGCCTGACGATCGCGCCGGAACCGGCCGGGTCACCTGGAGGCCTACGGTCTGCATGGACCGGGCGCAGGGTCTGGTTCGATCTCGCGATCCCGGAAAGGATTTAACGATCGGATAGGTTCTTGATCGGGGGTCCCATGGATCACTTCGTCAGACTCGACAAAATGCCGGACGGCTATCAATTCCCGCCCGATCTCCAGGATCGCATTCTCTTCGACCCCGAGGCCCACAAACTGGTGTTCCGGGGCTACATGAGCAAGGGGGAGTTCGACCGGCTCAGCCAACTCACCAGAGACTGGGGTTTCCGCCGCAGCCTGGAAGAGCTGTTCCGCCAATGTATCCCCGAGGGAGACTCCGAGGCGGCCGGCCCCCGGGGTTTGCGAGGCGCGTTCGCCCGGCTCTTCTCGAAGAGATGAGCGATCGGATCGAGGAAGAATCGGAAACTCGATAGAACGGAAGCCGATTCAGACCGTGCGCGCACGCTATGCCGGCGAAGGATCCTCGACTTCGACGCAGGCAACAATGGTAGTTCTGCCCTCACCATGGTCACGATCAGCCTCAGCGATCTCTGACTTTCCGCGGCAGGATATTGATCTCACGGCTCGGAGCGAGGACTGCCCTACCGCCCGAGGAGTACCGAGACATTCATCAGGGCGCGCGACGTATGATAGTTGGCTTTCCAGGAGTTGGCCTTGGCGCCGTCGCCAATCAAGGAGCCGTCGCGAGTCGTCTCGGCGAACCAGCCGCCATGAAGCGGATCGATCATGTGCTTCTCGATGAAATCCCACTGCTTCCGGAACGCTTTCGCATATCGGTCGTTGTGCTCGCCGTACTTCCGATGCATGACCAGCAGCGCGCGTTGAGGCCCTCTGCCTCGGTCCACCAGACCTTCTTCCGGTCCCAGGCGGGTGAGCCGAATGAGTCGCCCTTGTCGTAAAAGCCACCATGGTCGTCGTCCCAGCCCCAGTCGAGGGCATGATCGACCAGCCGTCGCGCCATCTCCCAGGTGCGGGCATCATCGGGAATCCCCAGACTTTCGGCCGCTTCCACGAGGAGGTAGGCCGTTTCGACGTCGTGGCCGAACGAATCGTGCGCGGGAATCGGTCGCCAGTCGGGGGTGAGGTACAAATTCAGCGCGCCCGGCTCGACGGCGATCCGGTCGCGAACGATGGCGTGCAGCTCGCGCAATCGCTCCTTGACTAGAGGCCGCGGGTCTACCCGCGACAACGCGGTGATTGCTTCCAGGAGATGGATGTGCACATTCATCGTCTTGTAGCCGTAGTAGATGCCGAGACGGTCCGACCGCCGGGCGATTGGCGTCTTCTCGTCCCAACCAAGGATCGGAGTACCGTCCCGCCGTAACGCTTCGAAGTAACCGCCGTGCTTCGCGTCATGCGCGTGCCGGTCCAGCCAGTCGAAGGTTTCCCGCGCCAGCGCCAGCGCCTGCTCGTCGCCGGTGACATCTCGAACCGTGCTCGCGGCGTAGATTGCGAACGCGATCCCATAAACGTGTTTCTCATCGCCGAGGTTGGGGTCGAGACGGCCCTGCGAATCGAGCACCCAGTGCAGGCCGCCGAATTCCCTGTCTCTCATGACGCGATCCAGGAACTCGATCCCATGGCGAGCGTATCCCGCGAATTCGTCGCGATGAGTCGGCGAGTGCCGGGCAAAAGCCGCCGCAGTCCAGGTCATGCGGGATTGATAGACGAGGAAGGTGTCACGATCGGGCGATGGCGACCAATCCCGGGCGAATGTCTGATGGAAACCGCCCCGTTGCCGGTCCACGGCGCGCGGATACCAATCCTGGGTCAGCTCCACGCGAAGTACTTCGTCGACCTTCCCACGGAGGGCAGCAAGGTCGTCGACAAAGGTCATCTCCATCCGCCAGGAACCGGCGACGAGAAGAACGAGAGGCGCGATGACGCTGCCAGGAGAGAGGTACGACATGTCGATCACCTTGCAGGAGTTCGAGTCGATCAAATGCGGACCGAGTCCATGAGGGTAACGCACTTGACATGCATCACTCAAGCGTCAAGCCGGCTTTCGCGACCAGGAAAGCCGTAAGCACGCGAGAGCGTGGAAAAGTGCGCAAGTGCTATCGCCAGGTGTTGCTTTCGGGGGAAATTGACCCGGTTGACGAAACCGAGTATCGTACCGCCCTGGTTCCAGGGGATCGTTCCGATTGCATCGGAGAAGGACGTCGTGAAGAACCAATTTCGCATACGAACACTTATTTCAACGATTCTGATGCTGGCGATTCCGTTGGCTGTGATGGCCCCTGAATTCTACAAATCACAGCGTGTGGCGAGTCGCTGTTATATGTTAGAGTCGTCCTCCGTAGGCTCCCTGCCGCCGTGCGCACCTCTGGGGATTCCGAATTCCGGATTCGACATTCCGGATTCCCGGATCATTCCCCTTCGGGAATCCGGAATCGCGAATCGGGAATCCCGATGGGGTTGCGGCCGAAGGCCGCGTTAGGAGATGTGGTCTATCCGGGTGCCCTCGAAACGCTCGGACGGAACTTGAGTGTCAGAAATGCGATCGGGGAATGTAACGGCTTGTTGACGAGCGCCGATCCGAACCACATTCGACTGGTACGTCCCGCGTCCGCCTCGGCGCCGGAATTGTGCCTACCTGTCAACCTGAGTGACCCGCTGACGAATTATCATCTGAGGCGCGGTGATCGCCTTATCGCTTACCGTAAAGGGCACAATTAAGCAGCGTTCCGCTTGCACGTCAGCATGGCATCGGAGAATTTGGCGATCATCGTGTGCAGAAAACCACCAGTCTCAGCCGATCTTACGAGTTAGAGCGATTCTGTGGGCATGATCGCCGGGTCGCAACGGATGCGACGCCCGGCAACTTGACGCGGGGACGCATCCCGGCGTCTCGGAACTCCAGGATGGGAGGGGAAACCATGGCCAAAGTCGTGCTGGGCGGGCTCTTGGCGGGGATCGTCGTATTCTTCTGGGGGGCGTTCTCGCATATGGTACTCCCGCTCGGGAAAATGGGCGTTCACCAGATCACCAACGAAGAATCGGTGATCGGAGCGGTGCGCGACTCGGTCCGCGAGCCGGGTTTCTACTTCTTCCCCGGCAGGGACATGAGCAAGCAGGCTTCGGAATCGGAAGAGCGGGTCTGGATGGAGAAGGTGAAGAAGGGCCCCGTGGGCGTACTGATCGTGCAGCCGTCCGGCGGAGAGGCGATGTCTCCCCGCCAGTTGGGCACCGAGCTTGCAACCAACGTCGTCTCCGCACTGTTGGCTGCCTTCTTGCTGACGTCGGTCCGGTCGGGCTACTGGGGACGGGTGCTGTTCGTCACCTTGCTCGGGGTCTTCGGGTTCCTGACCATCAGCGTGCCGTACTGGAACTGGTATGGTTTCCCGGCTGACTTCACGGCGGCTGAAGCCATCGACCAGTCGGTCGGCTGGCTCCTCGCCGGCCTCGTCCTGGCGGGAATCATCCGCTGCCGCAAGGTCGCTGTGCCCGAGTGAACATCCGCACCGTAGGATCGGCTCCATCCGCCGGAACCGGCTGAGCAGTTCGCCTGTTCCGGTCGGGTGAAACGGCCCTACGGGTTTGCCGTCCTGGCTTCATCGGCGGAGGTGTGGTCGTGCACGATCTTCCACCCGTCCGGAAGCTTGCGAAAGATGACCGTGAAGAGGCCGCCGGGCTTGGTGCCGTCGGGCATGGTTAACCGCCAACGCCCTCTGGCCAGGACGGCCTCGGGGCCCAGTGGCTCGATGTCCAGTGCCGAGAACTCGAGTCGGCCCATCGCCCGGCCCTCCGCCTGATATCGGCGACGATAACGATCCCGCATCGCCGTCCATCCGTCGTACCGTTGCCCGCCTGACTGGAAGACTACCTTTGGCGAGTTCCAGTAACCACTGAGGAACCCGTCCAGGTCTCCCTTGTTCCAATCGACGACTTGGCGATCCAGGACTGTGCGGACGGCACCGACCGAATCCTCGCGTTCGGGCTGCCCCTGGCTCGGGGCCGCCCCCCATATCGACATCGTCACAAACGCCAGACTCCAAGTTGCCATCCACTGGTGATCGTTGAACATCATTGTATTTCTCCTCTTCACGGAAGACGACCCTGACACGACCATTGTAGAGTTAACCACGATCGTCCGGAACAGCCGAAGCATCAAGCTCGAATTCGGACTCAGCCCGGTCGAGCCGGCCAACCGGCGGTCGGGAGAAGATCTGTCAAGGGCCGGGTGAGGGGGAATTCACGCTCTCAACTTCTATGAAGTCGGAAGTGTTATCCGGATCCTCTCTCGCCACCTGCTCTTGGCAATGACATCATTTTCGCCATGATGTAGGATTGGCGGCGATCTTGCAAAGTCAAGGCGGCACGGATTGCGGAACGATGTGCTTGGTCTTCATCGCGTATCGGATCGAAGGTTGCCTCCCCGTGATGATCGGGGCCAATCGCGAGGAGTCGCGGCACCGTCCGGTGACGTCGCCGGTCTGTTGCCGGGTCCGGTCACTGCGCGTCCTGTTGGCAGGAGCTGACCATGGGCCGGACGGGACGCTCCCTCAGATGGGAACCTGGCTGGGTGTTAACGAATCGGGGATGGCGGTCGCGGTCACCAACCGGAATGATGGAGAGCTCGCCTGGGAAGCTCAGACGCGTTCGAAGGGGCTGCTGGCCGTCGACTTGCTCGGGTTCGACGACCCTGCCGAGGCGTCGCAGTACGCCCGATCCGACCTGGCCCGCGGAGGCTTCGGAGGCTGCAACTACCTCATCGCCGGCGAGGAGGCCGCCTTTGTCGTCCAGGCCCCGGGCGCCTCGCGGGTCGCCGTTGCGGAGCTGAGGCCGGGAATCCACGCCATGACGAATCTGGACCTTGACGCCGACGACGACCCGAGGATCCGGTTCGTCGCCTCCCACTTGGCCCCGCGCAACTTCCTGGCCTCGGCCGGACGGATCGGCCGCGACGATCAGATTATCATCCCCGGCACCGAGCGCGGGACCGTCTCTTCGAGCGTGATCCTCGTCGGCGAGCCGATCATGATGGATCACATCCAGGGCGACCCGCGCGGACGTGACTATCAAAGGTATCGGCTGCCCGACCAGCCGGAACTTTGAAAATGCCTCTTCCCGAGGAACGCGAATCCGTGAAGACGAAATCCGAAATCGTGAAGGATTGGCTGCCCCGCTATACCGGCCGGCCGCTCGATGGGTTCGGCGAGTACATTCTCCTGAGCAACTTTCATAATTATGTGGACGAGTTTGCCCAACGGTTCGGCGTTGAGGTGCTGGGTCGGGCCCATCCCATGCAGTCGGCGACCGCGGAGAACCTGACGATCCTCAACTTCGGGATGGGCAGCGCGATGGCAGCGACGGTGATGGACCTGCTCGCCGCGATCGGGCCCAAGGCCGTCTTGTTCCTGGGCAAGTGCGGCGGTTTGAAGAAGACCCGGGTGGGCGATTTCATCCTGCCGATCGCCGCCATCCGGGGGGAGGGGACCAGCAACGATTACATGCCGCCGGAGATCCCGGCTCTCCCGTCGTTCCGGCTCCAGAAGGCGGTCTCGGCCATGATCGTCAAGCACGGGCTCGAGTACGCCACCGGCACCGTCTACACGACCAACCGGCGCGTCTGGGAGCACGACGAGTCCTTCCGGGATTACCTCAAGAGGATCCGGGCCCTGGGGATCGACATGGAAACCGCCACGCTCTTCATCGTCGGGTTCGTCAACCACATCCCCAAGGGAGCGCTGCTCCTCGTTTCCGACAACCCGATGACGCCCGAGGGCGTCAAGTCGAGCCGAAGCGATAAGGCCGTCACCGAGAAGTACGTGCGGAAGCACCTGGAGATCGGCATCGATTCGCTGATTGAGCTCCGCGATTCGGGGCAGTCGGTCATGCATCTGCGGTTTGAGTGACTGATTGCGCACCGCCTGGGCTGCGACCTGAGCCTGAGATTCTCGATTATAAGGTTAGAGCGATCGCCGCTTCAGGTACCCGGATCCGCGTCTTCCGCGATCAGTCGGCGGGCCTCGGCCCACGACATTGTCCGAACCCGTCCATGGTCCAGGTCGTCGAGGCGCTCTCGGATTTGGTGAGCCCAGGCCGCGTCCACGTCCTCATCGTCCGGGATCGGGTCGAGGCGATCAATGAGCCGAGCAGCCAGGTCGCCGCGATCTTGGTCCGACAAATGCAGGGTCTGATCGAGCAGTTGGGAAGTCGCATGCGACACGATTTTTTCCTCCTCGGCTATAATCGGGACCACGGTCTATTCGATCTTACGGCTCCTGGGGCCGGCATGCCAGTTCTCAATCCTTTGTCGTGTTCACCTTCTCCGTGGCGAATGGATGGCAGACAAATAATGAAGAACTCGGCAAAACCCGGGCAACTCGGCTTCAAGGTCATCGGTATCCTGAAGCTGCTCAGTGGTGCCATGGCGCTGATCGTCGGCATCGGCGTCTTCCGCTTCCTCGGCAACGATCCGGGCGCGGCGGCCGAGCGGCTCATCACCCACCTTGGACTCGATCCGAATCACCACGTCATCCACGCCGTGCTTTCGGGGATCACCGGCATCGACCGAGCCCATCTCCGTGCCCTCGAGGCGGGCACATTTTTCTATGCCCTGCTCCACCTCGTCGAAGGAACCGGCTTGATTCTCGGCAAAGACTGGGCCGGCTACCTTGTGATCCTGGCCACAAGCTCACTCGTCCCATTCGAGATCTACGAACTCGCTCACAGGATAAGCCCCCTCAGAATCGCGATCTTCGTGCTCAACGTCGGCATCGTCATCTACCTGATCGTCGCCTTGCGCAAGGAGCACCAGGCCCGGATCCATCCCATGACTTGATTTCCCCGCCAGGTTTGGATATACACACGATCAGTTTGCACGTCGGGGTTCGATGTACGAGGACGTGGAGCATTCACCATGAAGAAGCTGACGCCGGTTTTCGTGGTCGATCGGATCGAGCCATGCCTGGACTTCTGGACCGCTCGACTGGGGTTCGAGAAGACCGTCGAGGTCCCGGAGGGAGACGTTCTCGGATTCGTGATCCTCTCGCGGGGTAACGTCGAGATCATGTATCAATCACGCGAAAGCCTCAAGAAGGACATGCCGTCCCTCGCGGCGGCCGTCTCAGGATCGACGTCTCCCAATGCCATGTATGTCGAGGTCACGGACATCGACGACGTGGAGCGACGGCTCGCGGGCTGGGCCTTGGTGGTCCCGAGGCGGACGACGTTCTACGGTGCGACCGAGATTGGAGTCCGGGAGCCGGCCGGCAACCTGATCGTGTTTGCCCAGCACGCTCAGGGAGGTGAAACTTCGGCGTGATCGGGATCGCTCATGGATCAAGCTGCTCCAAAGGCTCGCTTTCACGGCGTTCTCGGCGACTGGCTGAATCGCCTCCCGACGCCCGGGGGCCAACGGTTCGTCGTGGCGTTCGAGCACGGATCGCTGTCGGTCGAGCTCTATGCTCCCCGTAGCGTCAACCCGCAGCAGCCTCACTCACGGGACGAGGTCTATGTGGTGGTGCGTGGCGAGGGATCGTTCGTCAACGGGGCGGACCGCCACCGTTTTGGGCCGGGCGATGTGCTGTTCGTCCCGGCTGGATTTGTGCATCGCTTCGAGGAATTCACCGACGATCTGGTGGTCTGGGTCTTTTTCTATGGACCCGAAGGGGGAGAAGTCGCTGAAATTGATGGCGCCGGAACATCTCCGGATCCTGTATAAGTTTATTCGCAGCGGGCACTGCCGAAAGAGAGGAACAACCCGTGATGCCAACCGGTTCGCAGCCCGACCCGAGTGTGATCCTCGATCTGCTCGAAGCGTTCCGTCGCTCCAAGACGATGTTCGCCGCGGTTTCTCTGGGGATCTTTGACACACTGGAGGACGGTCCAAGGCCCTTGGACGAACTGGCCGTAGCGCACGAGCTGAATCCCGGCGCACTGGAGCGCCTTCTTGACGCGTGTGTCGGCTTGCAGCTACTCGATCGTCAAGGTAGTGCTTATCGGAACACGCCGGTTGCCTCGACCTATCTCTGCAAGCGGTCCCCATCCCGGCTGACCGGCTATATCGGCTACTCGAACGACGTGATGTGGAAACTCTGGGCCAATCTCGAGGGGGCAATCCGGGAGGGGACTCATCGCTGGCAGCAGACGTTCGGATGGGACGGCCCGATCTTCTCGCATTTCTTCCGGACCGACGACGCCCTGCGTGAATTCCTGATGGGGATGCACGGCTACGGACTGATCAGCTCGCCACAGGTCGTGGCGGCCTTCGACCTGAGTCGGTTTCGCAGGCTGGTCGACCTCGGCGGTGCGACCGGCCACCTGGCGATCGCTGCTTGCCAGCGTTACGCAACTCTGCGCACCGTGGTCTTCGATCTCCCCGGTGCCCTCCCCCTGGCTCGCGAGATCATCGGCGCGTCGCCGGTCTCGGATCGAATCGAGATCGCGGCCGGCGATTTCTTCGTGGACTCCCTGCCGGAGGCTGACCTCTTCGCCCTCGGGCGCATCCTTCACGACTGGTCGGAACCCAAGGTCCTCGACCTCACCAGGCGCATTTACGACCGGCTTCCGACCGGCGGGGCGTTGCTCATCGCGGAAAAGCTTCTCGACGAAGACAAGCGCGGTCCTCGATGGGCTCAGATGCAGAATCTGAACATGTTGACTTGCACGGAGGGCAAGGAACGGACGCTCGCCGAATACGAAGCCGTGATGGAGCAGGTCGGGTTTTCCGAGGTGTTCGGAGCAAAGACTCCGTCGCCGCTCGACGCCGTCCTCGCCGTCAAGCGATAGCCGAGTGGGACGAACGCCCCAACGTTGGGCCAGACAACTTGAGCTCGGAGCCCCAGCGACGGTGCGAGCCGGCCGATTGAGCCTTGGCGGCTCATTTCGCTCTGGTCCACTCCTCCTCCGCAGCGCCTTGAACACCCGGCCCTCTCTTGATGACCCATCGATCACCATCGACCTCGAATCCGTAGGGGTTCGTGCTGCCCCGCGCACCTCGGGAATTGTCCGTGGTGAACGCGACGGTCTCCACGTATCTGTCGCCCTTCAAGGCCCAAGGCCCGCCCATGGCGGCCACGACCCCCTTTTTCTCCGTGTCGTAGATCACCCAGGTCCAGTGCGTTGGCGTGATGTACTTGACGATCCTGGCCGAATTGGGGGCGTTCGGTCCCAGACCCCTTTCCCACGCACCGGTCAACTCCTGCCCAGGTTTCTCCGTGTTCTTCTTCTGACCTTCACGCGGCTTCAGCCGATTCCAGGCTTGACCCACCCTGATGTCTGCACCATCCAACTTGATGTCCCACTTGTCCTCGGCGAGGGCGATCGTGAACGTGTGGCTCTCGCCCCGCAGATGCTGGTGACTCTCGCTGGCGAAATCACAAACCTCGCGATACTTGCCGTTCTGAAAGGTCCAGGTCCCTCCCGCGACGGCCAGAATCTGCTCTTTCTCGCGGTCGTAGGTCACCCAAGTGAAACGTGTCGGCGTGACGAGCTTGGTGTGGCTGTACTGCGGCGGCGCTTCGGGGGGGAGTACGCTATCCCATGTGCCCAGCAGTTCGCGCCTGATCCGCTGGGCGTCGGTTTCGGGATCCGGCTTCTGATCCCCGGAGACGAGGGATGATGTCAGGAACAGTGCGATGCAGGAAAGGACCAGCCGCTTCGTCATGACGATGCTCCCTGTACTCTGGGGCGCGACACCGATCGAATTGGATTTGCGGAATGACTGACCTGCTGCCACCGGAGTGCTTCTCCCAGCGGTCCAGCGTGGATTATCGAACCTGGTCCCGCGTCTGGCAAGAACCCATCAAAATCTCGAGTGGATCGAAAGCGGCGATCCCGACGCTATGATGAGTAGTGAACTCAGTTCCGCGAACCGGGTCCGGGAATGTGTGCTGTCGCGCAGGCATGGCTCTGTCGGATCGCCCGAACGATTGATGGACATCCACGAAGGGAGGACGCACCGTGAGGTTGTCGAGGACGCTTCTGGTCTGGCTGCTGCTACCGGCGTGGTATTTGGCGGCCGGCGGTTGAAGAACTCGTAGACGGCGTCGCGCTGGACGCAAGTCTCCTGATCCCGCCCGAGTGCTGTACTCCCTGGGAATCACTCCTCTTGAACAGGACAATCCTCATGGCCGAAGTCCAAGAACTGCGGATCAACGGCAAGACGGTCCGGGTCGACGCCGAGCGCGAACGGTCGCTGCTGGGCGTGCTCCGCAACGACCTCGGCTTGACCGGCGCCAAGTACGGTTGCGGCGAAGGCCGATGCGGCGCCTGCACGGTGCTGATCGACGGTGCGCCGACCCGGTCGTGCATCACCAAGCTCGGCGCGGTTGCCGCGCGCGAGATCACTACCATTGAGGGCCTCGAGAAGGACGGCAAGCTGCACCCGCTCCAGCAAGCCTTCCTCGACGCCGGCGCCATGCAGTGCGCGTACTGCACCTGCGGCATGATCATGACCGGCGTCGCGTTGTTGCGCGAGAAATCCAACCCGACCCGCCAGGAGATCGTCGAGTATATGGATGGGAATATCTGCCGATGTGGGACCTATCCGCGGATCATCGCCGCTGTTCGCATGGCCGCGCTCGCTGTGAAGGAGGTCAGCCGATGAACGAGCGAACCAGCATCACTCCCGAACTCGGTTACGACCTCGACATCCCAATCGAACCCGAGCGCTACGAGTTCTTTGAAGGTCCGGCATACCGCTTCGACCTGGATCGTCGCGGCTTCTTGAAAGCGATGGGCGGAGGCATTCTCGTCCTCTGCTTGATCGATCGAGATGCTGATGTCGCGGAGGCGCAGCCTCCCGGCGGAGGGCGTCGTCGCGGCGGAGGTTTCGGCGGCCAGTCCGCGCCGCACGACCTCGGCGCCTGGTTGCACATCGGCGAGGATGGCAAGATCGCGGTCTACACGGGAAAGGCGGAGGTGGGCCAGAACATTCGGACGTCTCTGAGCCAGGTCGTCGCCGAGGAGTTGCACGCCCCAATCGAGTCGATCCACATGGTCATGGCCGACACCCAACTGACCCCCTTCGATCAGGGCACATTTGGCAGCCGGACCACCCCCAGCATGTCGCCGCAACTCCGGCGCGGCGGCCGCGGCTCGCGAGTTGCTCATCGACCTCGCGGCCGAAATCTGGAAGGTCGAGCGAACCGAGTTGACAACCACCAACGGGGCCGTCATTCGCACGAAAACCAAGGAGACACTCCCCTTCGGCAAGCTCACCCAGGGCAAGAAGCTCACGAAGACCGTCTCCAACCAAGCCCCAACCACACCTGCCGATGATTGGAAAGTCGCGGGCCACTCCGTGCCGAAGGTTGACGGCCGCGCGTTCGTCACAGGTAAGCACGAGTACGCCTCGGACGTCCGGCTACCAGGCATGTGGCATGGCAAGGTGCTGCGCCCGCCGACGTACGGTGCGAGGTTGAGCGCTCTCGACGCCCGCGCGGCCCAGGCCATGGCGGACGTGGTTGTCGTTCGCGACGGAGAATTCGTGGGCGTCGCCGCGCCTAGCGAGTACCTTGCATCGCGCGCACTGGCCGCACTCAAGGCCGAATGGAAGCCCGGCCCCGCCCTCTCTGGCAAAGACCTCTTCACGATCCTGAAGCAGCCCGTACGACAGGGTCAGGGAGGGCGCGGAGGTGGCGGCAACTTCGGCGGATCCGGTGCTCCGACCGGCTCGATCGAGGCGGGCCTCAAGGCCGCGGATGTCCGACTCAATCAGACATATACGATTGCCTACATCGCCCATGCCCCACTTGAGCCCCGCGCGGCAGTCGCGAATTGGGAGGACGGCAAGCTGACAGTCTGGACCGGTTCGCAGGGACCGTTCCGGGTGCGTGGCGAGTTGACCGGCGCCTTCGGTCTCTCCGACAACGCCGTGCGCGTCATCGTACCCGACACCGGTTCCGGGTACGGAGGCAAGCACACCGTCGAGGCGGCCGTCGAGGCGGCACGCCTGGCGCGGGAAACTGGCCGGCCGGTCAAGGTCGTCTGGACCCGTGAGGAAGAGTTTACCTGGGCTTACTTCCGCCCCGCCGGCATCATCGATGTCGTCAGCGGAGTGAAGAAGGATGGGACTCTCACAGCCTGGGAATTCCACAACTACAACTCCGGAATGGCGGGGATGCACACCCCTTATCAGGTGCCCAATCTGGTCACGGCGTTCCACGCGTCGAACGCCCCGTTGCGGCAGGGATCCTATCGGGCCCTGGCAGCCACGGCTAACCACTTCGCGCGCGAATCGCACATGGACGAATTGGCTCATGCCATCCAACTCGACCCGTTGGACTTCCGGCTGAAGAACCTCAATCGCAGCGAGCTGGCCGAGCGCATCCGTGCGGTACTCGAGGCCTCTGCCAAGGCGTTCGGCTGGGGCCGGAAGACCGGCGCGGATCGGGGCGTCGGAATTGCGGCCGGGCTGGATAAGGGCGGCTACGTAGCCACCTGCGCCGAAGTATCCGTCGATCGCTCCACCGGTCGCGTTCAGGTCGTACGTGCCGTCAGCGCGTTCGATTGCGGGGCCGTCATCAACCCGGACCACCTCAAGAACCAGGTCGAAGGCGCGCTCGTCATGGGGCTCGGCGGCGCGATGACCGAGGCGATCGCCTTCGAGGATGGCAAGATCCTCAACCCGAAGTTCTCCAAGTACCGCGTGCCGCGGTTCCGCGACGCGCCCGAGATCGAGGTCGTCCTGCTCGACCGGAAGGACCTACCATCGGCCG
The DNA here is from genome assembly GCA_963845755.1 of uncultured Planctomycetota bacterium. GTDB lineage: Bacteria > Planctomycetota > Planctomycetia > Isosphaerales > Isosphaeraceae > CAWJTV01. The sequence continues at coordinate 541,468 of CAWJTV010000020.1, read as the reverse complement.
GCGCGGGCGAGACCCCGATCGTCGGCATCGCTCCCGCGGTCGGCAACGCCATCTTCGACGCCGTCGGCATCCGGCTCCGCTCGATGCCAATGGTGCCCCAGAGGCTCAAGTTGTGAGGCATCTTGATTCCTGATTCGAGAACGTCTCAGCAATCGGGAGGGCGAGCAATGCGGAAGGCTACCTTCGGCGGGACGAATAGCCTGGATAACTACCTTGCGCACCCTGACCATGCAGTGGACTGGCTGTTATGGGGTGAGGAAGCGGCGGCCGTTATGGCCGACTACTGGAAGACCATCGATCCGGTCCTGATGGGGCGGAAGACGTTCGAGGTGGCGGTCCGGAGCGGCCAAGGGGGTGGAGGTTACAGGCCCACAACGGCTTGGTCCGTTTCTCGGCTTCGCCGCGGCTCACAGCCGTGCGAGGCGCATGTCGGAGTCTCCGAACCGATCTTGCTTCACTCCCATGCGATCCATGATCGAAAGGTACAGGCTGCACAGCTTGCGGTTCTCGTCGCCGCTCTTGGTGTGATCGAGGACCCGGCCGGTCTCGAGCGTCTCGCCCAGGCCGCCAGCAAGGAGGACCGGCACTTTGCCCGAGTCGTGCTTGCTGCCCGACCATAAATTCGAGATAAACATGATGCAGGAGTGATCGAGCACAGTGCGATCGCCTTCGGGCATCGCGGCGAGCCGGCCGGCGAGATACGCAAGCTGGCTGACGTAGTATCGCGACACGCGCTCATAGGCGTCGGACCGGTCACTGTGCGAAGCGGGGTGGTGCGCCATCCGGACGTCGAGGAACGGATAGAACAGGCCCGAGAGGTCGCGGCAGAGCAACAGGGTGGCGACGCGCGTCTTATCGGTCTGGAACGCCATGGCGATGATGTCGCACATCAGACGCATGTGCTCGCGGATATCTTCAGGAAGCCCATTGTCGGGACGGCGCATGGTGATGGCAAGGTTCCCGCGTTTCTGGGCTCGGTCGTCGGCCCGGTCTTTCATCGCGCGGGAACGTTCGACTCGTTTCTCGACTTCGCGCACGCTGGTGAGATACTCATCGAGCTTGGCCCGATCGGCTTGGCTAACCTGACGACCGAGGTCGGCGGCGTGCGCCTTCACTCGGTCCAGGATGCTCCGCGCCCGCTGGCTCTCCGAATTATCGAAGAGGCTGTCGAAAGCGAGCGACGGATAGACCTCCATCGGAACCGGCGAGAGCGCGTCCTGCCACGAGATGTGCGAGCTATACGCCATCGAGAAGTTCGTCTCGTGGTAGCCGGTAAGTGGCTGCTCGCAGCCCAGGACGAGGCTCGGCTGCGGTGTCTCCTCGCCAAGCCGGGCCGCGAGCACCTGGTCCATGCTCACGCCGCCCTTGAGCACCGCTCCCTTCTGAAGCGCCGCTCCCGAGAGGATGTTCCCCGTCTGACCCGGATGGATGCCGACTCCGGTGGCATGCTTGTTGAACAGCCCCGTGATCACGTTCAATCGAGTCTTGAGCGGATCCAGGGGCTGGAGACTCTTGCTCAGCTCCATACTCGAGCCCGAGCCCTTGGCCCACCAGTGGTCCGGGTTGATCCCGTTGCCCATGAACAGCGCGGCGAACCGGCGCGGGAAGGTCTGCGCCGCTCCGTGAGCCGCCGGCTCGTCGCCCCAGACGGGGATCGATTCGAGCCAGGGCAACGCCATGGCGACACCCGCGCCGCGGAGTACCGTTCGCCGGTTGAGTCGGGGATGGTCGGACGTCATCATGTCGGTTCCGGGTCGGCTATCACGGGCAAGGCCAGCAAAGTCTCACTCAACATCGTCTTCTATCTACTGCCGGCTGCCTACGGATTGCCGCCCCGCCTGTTGAGGAATTGTGGGCTGGTCACGATGGACTCGATCAGGCCGCCAAAGCGATACCCATCGCCGGAGAGCCGAGTCCGCATCGCCTTGATGGACAACTGGTCCGATGGTATCAGGGTGCGGCTCAGAGCGTAGGCGAGCAGTTTGCGGCAGAGATTCTCGACGAACTCCTCTTTACGCCGTTCGGAGAGATACCGGCGGAGGCCGTTGAGACCGGCCCCTTCGCTGCCGTCGGGGAAGATGGCATGAGTAACGACCGGATGTCCCCCCAGGTCGCGCTCCCGGCGCTCGCCTATCGGTCCGTAACCCTCGAACGCCAGCCCGATGGAATCGAACCGCCGGTGGCATCCTGCACACTCCTTGGCCTCGCGGTGCCGGGCCAGGAGTTGCGGCAACGTTAGCTTGCCCAGATTCGCCTCATCCTTCGGCAACTCGGGGACATTCGGCGGCGGAGGGGGAATCGTCTCACCCAGCATCTGACGGACCACCCAGTATCCGCGCTTGACGGGGCTCGTCCGCAAGCCCGGCGAGTTGCCCGTCAGGAACACCGACATCGGCAAAAGGCCGCCTCTTCCGTATCGCCGCACGTCGTCGACGCGGACCCAGTCGCCCGCCCGAACGCCACCCAGCGGGATGCGGTAATGCTTCGCCAGGACCGGGTTGACGAACGTATGATCGGAATCGAGGAAGTTGAGCACCGAGCCATCCTTCTGCGCGACGTCGAGGAAGAAACGGATCGGTTCCTCGTAAATCGCCTGGCGGAGGTCGTTTGTGAACTCGGGGAACCGCCGACGATCGACGCCGTTGTGCTCCTCGAACCGGCGGAACGCCAGCCAGTTGCCGGCGAACTCGGTCGCCAGGCCGTGGACTCGGCGGTCGCGCAGCATCCGCCGTGCTTGCGCGACCAGAACTTCCGGCTTGTGCAGATCGCCCCTGGCGGCATGAGCGAGCAGATCCTCATCGGGCATACTCGACCAGAGGAAGTAGCTTAGCCGGCTGGCCAGGGCATAGTCGGACAGCGGTTGGACCGACTCGCCGGCCGGCGCCGGGTCGATGCGGAAACAGAACTGGGGCGATAACAGGATGCTCGCCAGGGCGTCGCGAATCGCCTCCTCGTGGCTCAGGCCGCCCGAGACTCGCGACTCGCGATAGAATGCGACCAGCTCATCGCGCTCCCGGCGCGACAACGGCCGGCGGTAGGCACGTTCGGCGAACTTCGCGAGCGCCTCGAGATGGCGCGGCTCCGCAGCAATCCGGTCGCGCTCGACTCGACGGATCCGGGCGGACATCGTCGTGAAATAGTCCTGGATCGCCTCGAGCGCACGGTCGTCGGCTCCGAACTTGCGAGCCTTCTCGAGATATGCCGCGCCGAGTCGCGACATCTTGACCTCGCTCGTGGAGTCCTTGTCCTCGACGCGGGCGAAGTCGAACCTGGCCTCCTGCATGAACCGCGGCGGCTCGGCGCGTTCGAAGAAGATGAAATCCCGATACTGTCGCATTGCAACCGAGGCGACGAAATCGAGCTGATACCAGAGCGCATCGAGCTCACGTCGGTCCGCGTCGTCGAGCACCAGTTCGTAGAGTGGCGCGTCGTCCCTATAGTAGCCTTGCATCAGGTGGAACCCGGCCGTCAAGAGCCGTCCCGATGGGGCGGACTCCGGTTCAAAATACGGGGGCCGATCGATCACGAAGAACGTATCGGGGAAGGTGGCACAGAACCGCATGAGGTCAGGATTGCCGCAGTCTGGATACTGCGTCCGTTGCGCGGCGAGCTGACGATTATTCCAGAGCACGAAGGGTTGACTTCCCTTCGAGATACCTCTCACTTGCATGATCTTCACGCGCGGCGCAATTGCCTTCCGCGTGCGGATGACCTGGTCGCGCATCCGTTCGCAATCGCGTCGTGCTTCCGCGATCTTCGATACGTCCGATGGTAACCTGCGCCAGAGTTCTTGCAATTCCGCGCTCGGGCCGGATTCTGGGCCTGGTGCGGTCAGCACCGTCCAGACAGTGGCCAAATACCTGGGGCTCACTCGAGCCTCCGTGGCGCAGTCGCTGAGTGTCGCTTTCGGCTTTCTCAGTTCGCCTCGGTGCTGGAAATGCCAGGCGGCCAGGAAGTAATCGCCGTAGTCGACCTGATGCTGCTGATAGAAGTTGACGATCCGCCTGACGCAGAACTTGTCGCGATCGGTGTCCGTGACCGCCGAATGGGGCGCGAAGGCCAAGCTGTCCGGCATGAAGACCAGATGGTCGGCGACCCGTCGCACTGCCGCCAGGTATTTCTTGAGCAGTGCCGGCGACATCGCCAGCGATTCACCCGAGTTGTCGAAACCCGCCTCATTCGCCGGATCCACGGGGAACTCGCGGGTTGGCCGGATGTCGACGCCGGTCAGGTCGCGGATCGTGTAGTCGAACTCCGCGTTGCTGAGCCGATGAGCCAGGACCGGGCCCGGGTCGCCCGCATTCCGCCGCGCTTCCTGCTCGCGCAGCTCCGAGACCCACGCGATTACCGCGAGGCGCTCGTGCGGCTTCGGATGCCGCTTCGCCTCTTCCGGCGGCATCTCATCCGCCTCGAGCCGTTCGGCGACGTGTTCCCACACTCCTTGAGCCTTAACAACATCATCCACGGACGAATAGACGCTCAAATCCAGCTTGGCTTCCTTCTTCCGCTCGCCGTGACAGTCGATGCAATACTGGTTCAAGAATGGTTTCACGACGTCCGGAAAACGACGCTTCAGCGACGCTTCATCCGCGCGCGCCTCGCTACGGACCATCCCAAGCAGCCAGAACGCTCCGATGAGAAACCATCGCGATTGCAACGCAACACCCTCGACGCCGCTTGAATACTTGTCAAACATTCGCCAATCGACTGTAAGCCAGGTCGCTGAGTCCGTCAACTTCTGATCGAATCGGCTGCAGTCGATTCTCGGCTGGTACCATATGCGGATGGAGCCATCACCGGTTATCCACCGGGGCCCTTATCGGTGGACAGAATAGTCCATCTTCTTCGCTGGCCCACCAATCGCGCGAACCCCACGAGGTGAACGCGTACTGGGCCAGCCGGGCGCGAAGGTATCGGGGTGGCCGCATCGGGAACGGGTTCTCGCGGAGCAGCGCGAGGACCTCCGGCGCGCCATCGAGGAGTCGTTCTTCGAACCGGATGAACCACGGCGCGGCGCGGCAATCCCCTGCGAGGGCCGCGAACCACATCTGCCAGTCGAGCCGCGGCATATGCGGCGTTGCAAAGCGCGGGCGGCGGTCCAGCTCGACGGGCTTCCAGCGGAATCGGTACGGCCTCCAGTTCACGCCGTCGTCGCTCCCCTCGACGGTGATCTCGGGCCGTTCCTGAGTCATGACCCGGAACAGCCCATAGGAATTGGCGCTCCGCAACGGGTCGAGCCACTCGCCGAGCACCTGGATCGGGACCTGTATGACCATCCTGACGGGTGTGCACCACCACGGCGAGACAGTGTCCAGCGTCTCCAGCGTCTGACCGGAGGTCACCGCGACGAGGATACCGCCGACAATGCCCACGACAACCCGTGCGACGAGGTTCGGGGAGCGCGGTGCGGGATGGGAGAGAACCACCGATTTCCCCGCCGTACGCCACAACCTTTCCGATACCCAGCGCCAATCCCGATCGTCGAGCAAGGAAAAGCAGAGGACCATGGTCAGCAGGTTGAAGAACCCGTAGTTGCCGGTCGCCGCGATGAGCAATTGCAGCAGCACGATGCTGACGAACCCGATGAGCCGGAGGATTCTCGGCCCGAAAACGAAGAACGGTGCGACGAGCTCAGCATAGAACATGAACGCCATTGACAGCATCTGAAACCAGGCCGGCATCTGGTGGACGTACCAGCTCGTCCACGTTGGCAGCGGCTGTGTGTAGTAATGAAAATCGAGGGCCGTCCCGTTGCGCCAGGTCAGGTCGCCGCTCGTCAGCTTGACCACGCCTGACTGGAACATCAAACGAAAGACCAACCAGCGGAAGAGGAAGATCGCGAACGGTGGGGGATTATGCCTGGCGCGACTGAGGCGGAGGCCCCAGGGCGTCACGAGTAAGGCCAGCAGCCCGGACTCGAGCAGCAAGGAATCCCACTGATAGCCGAGGAACACCTGTCCTGCCACAGTCAGCGACAGGTAGAACACCCAGAGCAGAGTCACGCAGGAACCGGGCTGGATCCCGGCGATCAGCAGGACGCTGAGTCCCACGCCGCTCCAGCACACGCCATGCAGGGCCCTGTCCGAAGAATCGAGCCAGAACAGTGTCGGAACCTGCCAGTAAGTCGCCGCCCCCTTCCCAAGGACCTGACCGACACGGTCAAGATACTCGGCCGCCGGCAGGATCCCCCGTGACCCGACTAACCCGTCGATCTGCACCGCCAGCGAGCTGAATGCGGAGAGATAGACCACGCCTAGTCCGCGCAAGACGAGCGAGCGAGTCAGCCGAAAGCCCGGCTGCTCCTTGACGGGTTCGTCCGGCTTGACTTCGGTTGCCTCGGTCATCGTGGCCACTTTGCCCCAAGCCACTAATTGGACGAGATCCCCAGCTCCCGAACGGCATCGAGCACGCGCTCGTGCAGCCCGCCATTCGTGACGATGACCCCGCGGTTGGCGGTCAGCTCTCGGCCGTGGTGGAACTCGAGCGGCCGGCCGTGGATGTCGGAGACGGTTCCACCGGCCTCGGCGACGATCAGGGCTCCGGCGGCGTGATCCCAGATCTTCTCGCGATAGTCGGCTCGGGTGGGCAGACGGAGGTAGATATCGGCCTCGCCGCGAGCGACGACGGCATACTTGGCCTGGCTGTCCATGCGCAATGGGGGCGCCGTCATACCCAGCCGGTCGGCGACGGACGCTGCGTCCCCATGCGCGCTGTGACCCGACTCGACCGACTCACAAAACCGCACGTTCGATGGATCGTCGTGCGCGCTGACATGCACGGGGATCGGTTTCGCATCTCCCACGATGACGAACGCCCCCTGCCCTCTTATCGCGAAGAAGATGGAACCTGTGGTGCGTTGCACCAGGTCGGCTTCACTCGCCGGCAGGTTGGGACACGCGAGTGCCGCAACCGCGATCTGTCCCCCGACGACAAGTGCCAGAGCGACGGCGTACTGCTCACGCCGGAGGAACCCCTTGGTACCGTCGATCGGATCGAGCGTCCAGAAACGGTCGCGATATTCGCTCGTGCCACCGCGATCAATCCATCGACAGACCCCGGCAGCGTCGAGCTCATCAGTGCCGTCGGCCAGGACCGCGCGGACATGCCGCAGCACCTGGTCCAGAATGGCGGCGTTTTCGGGCTGCCTCAGATCGGCCGCGTCTTCCTCAGCGATGATCGGATCATCGGAGAACGCCTCGCCAAGCGTACGACAGATCAGAGCCTGGCTGCCGAAGTCGGCGACCGTCACAGGGCTCTTGTCCTTCTTGGCCAGGACCTCCGGCGAGATCTCCCCCGCCACAGCCTGGCACAACCGTGCCGCCTCCCGTACAGCACGGATGGCCACCTCTCGTTCGCGTTCGTACGGTCGATTCATTCGATAGTCCTGTATCCTCTCTCAGACTCGGATAATCAGCGAATGGCACTCGCCCACACCGCCAGAGATCCAGTCTAGCGACGGAGAGGAATTCGCGTCGATTCCTGTTCCCGTGGTCAGACGAGGATTGCCTCGCGATTCCGGAACGGAAGGGCAGCTTGCAGATTCTCTTCACTCGAAAGGCTTTCGAACGTAACATGTCGCGCGTGTTCTCAGTCGGTGGCCATGCGACGAACCGACCTCCCCGCCGCGACGTAACAACATTCATCGCTTCTGCCGATCCCGGGGCCGACAACCCCGGGTCGACGCAGACCCGCGGACCGACTCGTTGATTCCAGGGAAGGATTCGGATCATGGCCCCCCACAACCGCCCGCACGGGCAAAATCGCTCTCTCCATTTAATTCCGTACACCGAGGGATTGGAAACGCGTCAAGTTTTGAGCAGTTACAATCCGTTCTCGACCTACTCTCTCTGGCCCTATTCCACGTCATCTCAACAATTCAATTCGCGTGCCGCATTCGTTCGTCATGAGTACGACCACTACGTGAGCGAGTTGAAGACGCTCGAGCTGAAGTCGCAGGCCACTCCGGGGGAACTGCTCGCCCTGCGCGACGATTCCCGAGCGATCTCCGTGGCGGCATCCTCGGCCAGTCTGCCCCAGGCGACCGCGCATAACACGGCCGTCGCCGTGTCGCTCCAGCTTGACCGATCTCCTCTTTACGGCGCCGCCCAGAATTCCGGATGGGGCGTGGTGACGGGTTCGACTGACGACGAACCTCCAGAGCCTCGACGTCCCGCAGCCGCTCATCGACCAGACACTCACGGATATGAGGACCCTGGCGGCCTCGGCCGGCGTTAGCGCGGACGAGTTCCAGACATTCACCAATGACTTCTACGCGTTGCGGAACGCCGAGTCGTCGCTTCCGCCCAACAGCTACATCACTTCGAGGACCCCGGACTGTACTACACGCATCATCTCCGCGGGTTCTTCCGTGGTTGGGGCATTCAGAAGGTCACTGCCGAGGCCAGGCTTCAACGGGACTTGCGGACCGTCCAAAACGAGAACCAGGCCGGCGCGGCCGGCGGCGCCGTGTTGCATCGCGATGCGCACCTCCTGGAAGGGCTCGGCGCCGCGGTGCCGAGCGCATCCAACCAGCAGTTGGATGATGCCTACCTCGCGGCGTTCGACGAGGTTGTGCCGACGCCGCAGGCGCTCTCACAACTCCAGTCGAATCTCGTGACGATACTCGGTCCGGCCGGCACCACGCAGCGGATCACGGCGGTCGATCGACTCGTGGACGACGCCCCAGCCTTCGCCCGCGCCGCGGCGCTCCGTTGACAGGCGTCCAGACGATCGTCAACGACGTGGGGACTCTGGTCGATGCCGGTGGCGGCCAGACGCTCAACCCCTTCAAGGTGACTATCCATCATGTTACTCCGTCGAAGTCGGATCGATGATGGGCCCGCGTTGATAATCGAGAGCCCCAGTGCGACAGCCTCGCCAGAACGATGCGAAGGCTCGCGACTTGCCGGGTCGGTAGAATAGTGGCGACCAACTGGCTCGTGAAGGCCAAGAACGGTCCTCCGGCTCACCCGTGTTTTCGAGCCCCCGACCCCGAAGGAAACACCAAGAAAGGGCAATGGATCATGGAATACCGGCAGCTCGGCGGCTCGGGGTTCAAGGTCCCTGCGTTGAGCCTCGGAACGGGCACCTTCGGTGGGGGCGGCGAGTTCTTCAAGGCATGGGGCGCCAGCGACGTCGCGGAGGCCACCCGGCTGGTTGATATCTGCCTCGAGGCCGGTCTCAACATGTTCGACTCGGCCGACATCTATTCGAACGGGCTGGCCGAGGAGATCCTGGGCCAGGCGATCAAGGGTCGGCGCGACCAGGTGATCATCTCCACGAAGGGAACCTTCCGCAATGGACCTGGGCCCAACAACGTCGGCTCGTCCCGCTACCACCTGATCCGGGCGGTCGAGTCGTCCCTGCGCCGGCTGGGTACCGATACCATCGACCTTTACCAGCTCCACGCCTTCGACGCAATGACGCCGGTCGAGGAAGTACTGAGCACCCTCGACGACCTGGTGCGCGCGGGCAAGATCCGCTATATCGGATGCTCGAACTTCTCGGGGTGGCACCTGATGAAGTCGCTGGCCGTTTCGGAACGATACGGCCTGGCGCGTTATGTTGCTCATCAGGCGTATTACTCGCTGATCGGTCGCGACTACGAATGGGAACTCATGCCGCTGGCGCTCGACCAGAAGGTCGGCGCGGTCGTCTGGAGCCCGCTGGGCTGGGGTCGGCTGACCGGAAAAGTCCGCCGTGGTCGACCGTTGCCGGAGAACAGCCGGCTCCAAAGCAAGCTCGTGGTTGACGTCGGGCCGCAGGTCGATAGTGAGTATATCTATCGGGTCGTTGATGTCCTGGATGAGGTTTCCCGGGAGACCGGCAAGACCGTGCCGCAGATCGCCCTGAACTGGCTGCTCCAGCGGCCGAGCGTGGCGAACGTCATCATCGGCGCGCGCAACGAGGAGCAACTGAGGCAGAACCTCGGCGCCGTCGGGTGGAATCTCACCCGGGACCAGATCGCCAGGCTCGACGACGCCAGCGCCACGACGCTCGCTTACCCGTACTGGCACCAGAGGCCCTTTGCCGAGCGGAACCCGCCGCCGGTTTGAATCTGTGTTGCGAATTGCGAAGGAAAGCAGTTGGCCGAACGTTCCTCCGCCCCCGAGCCGGTTCGTCAGGTTCTCCGTCCGCCGTCGCGCCCACGCCCTACCTTTCCCTCGCGCTGGGACTCGACGAACTTCACGAGCAGGAGGACCTCCGGCGTGAGACGATCCTGTTCATCCAGGAGCGTAGCCGCCTGCTCGAGCGGCATCTTCGCAACGTAGATCAGTCGGTGGGCCTCGCGGAGAGCGGCGAGGGCCTCCCGTTTCATGCCTCTCTGTTTCAGCGTCCTCCCATTGATGCCGCGGACGATCGACGGATTCCCCTCAACCCGCATGTAGGGCGGTACGTCTTGAGTGATCTTCGAATGGCCGCCGATGTAGCAATTGCCGCCGACCGTGACGAATTGATGGACGGCCACCTTCTCCGAGATGGCCACGTCGGACCCGACGTGGACGTGGCCGCCAAGCAATGACCCGATGCCGATCACGATCCGGTCGGCGAGCTTGCAATCGTGAGCAACATGAGCACCGGTGAGAAAGTGATTGCGGCTGCCGATCCCGGTGACTCCGTCCTCCTTCGCGGTGGCGCGATGGATCGTCACGCGCGCGTCCATCGTGTTATGGTCGCCGATCTCCACCCGCGTGGGCGCGCCCCAGTAGGACACGTCCTGCGGCTCACCGCCGATGGAGACGAATGGGCCGAGCGTATTGAATTCGCCGAGCTTGGTCGCACCCATCACGCAGACATGACTGGACAGCCGCGTCCCCCTGCCGATCTCCACCTCGGGGCCGATGATGCAGTCGGGGCCGACGACAACGTCCTCGCCCAACCGTGCGCCGGGATCGACGCGGGCCGTCTCCGCGACCAGACACGCCATGAACGGGTCCCTTGTTCCTTGAGGAGGCATCTCTGGCAGGGAGCCTGCCGGGAGGTCGAAAGCGAGCGTAGTCTAAGCTAATCGGATGCCTCGTGCTACCCGAAGTTGGACCGACGCTACACAACGTAACGAACTCGGGAGCCTGTCCTACCGATCCCCGCCGATACCTCCGGCCTCAGCTCGCGCCGGCGGCGAGTCGGGTCAAGCGAATGTGACCGTCATGATGGGCCGTGGCGATGCGCAACCCGTCGGGGTGCAAGTCCATGTCCCGGGCGCTGTTCGGCAAGGCGAGGCGGTGGTAGTCCTTGTCGGCGCCCGATTTCCAGAAGAGCAGGAACCCGCCGCTGGTGCCGCCACAGGCGGCCATCAGATCGCCGTCCGCCAGGTAGCGAAGCCGCCAGATCACGCCTCCCGGGATGCCATCGGTCAGCAGGGTTCGCACGAGCTTGCGGCTCTTGGTATCGAAGACCAGCGCGATCGGCTCGTGGACCGCCCCGAGGGGATTCGATGCCTTGTGCAACCCTCCGCCCGCGATCGAGTGGCCGTCCGGCGTGATGGCCAGTCCGCGGACGCCGCCGAAATCGACCTGTTGGCTGGCTTCATAGGTATGAAGGGCCTTGGCCTCGAAACCGCCGATCACCTTTCCCGTGCCGAGATCCCACTCCCGGATCGCTCCCAGCAGATCGCCCGTGAGCAAGGTCTTGCCGGTGGGGTGAAACTCCAGCGAGTAAACATGCCCGCGGTGTCCTTCGAGTTCGCGGATCAGAGAACCGCTCGAGGCCTCCCACAGCCGGACCACTCGATCATTTCCACCGGTGGCGAGAAGTGTGCCGTCGGGGCTCACACCGATCGCGCGAACCCAACCCCGATGGGCTTCGATCGTCCGAATTCGCTTGGGCGAGGTGGCGGCGGTCTCCCAGACGGCGACGCGTCCGTCGCCGCCGCCGCTGTAGGTCGTCTCACCGTCTGGGCGAGAACGCCAGCGCGAACACCCACGATTCATGCCCGCCCGCGAAGGAAACCGTCTTACCATCGGTCAGGTTGAAGCGCGCGATCGTCGGCCTCTCGAGCCCGCCGAAGACGAAGCGTCCCTTCGGCTCGAACCGGCAGCAGACCATCGGTCCGCCGGCCGGCCACTGGGTCAAGACATGCGCTTGCTTGGGATCGAAACGGGCCGGGATGGCACCGATGCTCTTGTCCATGGCAGAACTTCTCGCAAACGCGGCCGACGGGCCGCAACCCAAAAGGGATTCAGGATTCGAGATTCAGGATTCGAGATTCAAGATTGAACAATCCAGAATCGTCTCCATCTTGAATCTGGAATCGAGAATCCTCACATCAGCGCACGGCGTATTGGACCCTTTGGAGGAAGACTTCATCTCGACCGGTCATGCCAGAACCTGCCGGATCATCTTGGATGCCGGGTCGGCGATCGGGACGTCGCGTCCTTCGACATCGAACGAGTCGGTCGAATTCACGCCCACGGCCTGGAGGTAGGTGTGGAACAGGTTGCCGTGATCGACCTGGCCGTCGACGACCTCCGTCCCCTTCGCGTTCGTCTTGCCGTAAGCGATCCCACGCTGAACCTTCGCGCCGGCCAGCACCACGGTCCAGGCGTGTGACCAGTGATCGCGGCCGTAGAGGTAGTTGATGTTCGGAGTGCGGCCGAACTCCGAAAGGACCACGATCAGGGTGCTATCGAGCATGCCGCGGTCGGCGAGATCGGCGACGAACGCCGCGAACGACCGGTCGAATTCGCCCAGTTGCTCGATGTGGAAGTTGAAGTTCTCATTATGCGTGTCGTAGTTCGAGTGAGACACTTGAACGAAGGTCGCGCCTTTCTCCAGGAGCCGTCGCGCCAGCAGGCAATGCCGGCCCAGGTCGTATTTGCCATAACGCTCATGATCCTTCGCCGGCTCCTTGGCAACATCGAAGACCTCTCGCTGCCTCATGAGCTGGATCGCTTGCTCGTACGAGTAAGTGTAGGCTTCGGTGACGGCGGTTCGCCTGCGGCTGAGGAAACGCTGGTTGACCCGTCGTCGGAAGTCGTTGCGGGCGGAATCGATCGACTCGCTGACCTGGCCGGGCCGCGTCGTGTACTGGGGCGGCTTGCCATTCCCCAGGTAAATGCTCGCGTATTTCGGTCCCAGGTAGGCCGAGTCGCTGCCTCGGCCGCCGCCACCCCAGGGTGTGATGACGATGTGACCGGGCAGCGCGTTCTCCTCCGGAGCCAGGGCCTTGGCACAGACGGCCCCGATATTGGGGTACTCGGCGGCGGGAGTCTGCCGGCGCCCGGTGATCATCAGGTAGGCCCCCTTGCCGTGGTCGTCTTCTTTCGTGTTCACGCCCCTTACAAGGCAGAGGTGATGCATCTGCTTGGCGACGTTGGGCAGCAGTTCGGAGATCTGGATACCGGGTATCGACGTGCTGATCGCACGGAATGGGCCTCCGGTCTCCGTACCGGGCTTCGGATCCCAGCTCTCGAGCTGGCTCAGCCCACCGTGCATATTGAAGACCACGATCCGCTTCTGATCCTTGTTGAGCTGCGCGGCTGCGAGCGGGCTCGCGAATACGCCCAGTCCCCCGACCATCGAGCCCGTTGCCGTCGCGGCCATCCCGGCCAGGAACTTCCGCCGCGCCATCGCGTGTTCGGGAGAGTGACAGGAGTATGTGCACTTCATCGAATCACCGTCCTTTCGGGCGTGTGGTGAGAATCAGTGATTGAACCGGAACTCGGCCGACGTGAGGAGTCCCCAGACCAGCTCCTGCACGGCCGCGGGTTTATCCTTGGCACCGACGGCTAGGACGCGCACGACGTCGGCCGATTCTTCGACTGATGGCGACCGGGAGAGGATCGTCGAGTAGAGATCATCCGCGGCCTTGCGGGGGTCTTTCTCCTGGATCATTCGCTCGGAGATGTTGCCGCCTGCCGGCGCGATCCAGCTATTGATCGATCCGCCGTTGGCCGCGAACAGGGCCTGTTCGGCCGTGGCGAAGAAGTCGTTCTGCGGCTGACCGGCGGCCGCCGCGAAAATCGTGATGAACGGGCCGACATTCGCCTTGAGCTTGTCGAAGGTGTGCTGCTCAACCTCGATCGCGCGGGCGCGCCGTGCGGCAGGGTTGCTGGCCGCCGGTCCGGTCAGGGGCTTGGACTTGTTGAGCGCCGCCTCCTCGGCCTGGAGGTAGCGATCGTAGACGCCGGTGACTTTCAAGATGCTCCAGCACATCTGCTCGGGCGAGAGTGGCTTGAGCTGGGCCAGTGCGAACTGGTTCCCCGACCGTTCGACCAGGTCGTCGTTCGCCTCGGCGAGCTCCGCCCGCAGGGCATTGGCGCGCGATTCGGCCGCGGTCAGGGCGGCCCGAGTTGCGGCGACCGCGCCGTCGCGGCGAAGCTTCTCCTCATTCGACGCCCTGAGCGCCCCGTTCGCCGAGGCCAGTGCGCCGTCGGCCTTCTGGAGAGTCGCTGAGGCGGAATCGATCCGGCCTTTCAGTCCGGGGAGGAGCGTTTTGAGATCGTCGGACTTGGCCTTGAGCTTCCGCGCCGCCTCGGCCACGGTCGCATCCCCGGGTAAGAGTTGCTGCGCGGCCTCGGTGGCCGCGAGTGCGGCATCGACGCTCCTCGCGATTTTCTCGTGGTGACCCAGGGCGGATTGGGCAACCGTCCGTGCTTGCTCCGCCGCGCCGCGTGCCGCCTCGGCCGCCTTCGCTTCATCCTGTCGTGGCCGCAGGACCGCGGCGTACTCGGTCGCCTGCTTCTCCGCCTCGCGGATCGCATCACGGCGGGCGACGACGGTTCGCTGGTTCGCCGCGATTTGCTCCATCGCCACGTTGCGTCGCGCGTACGCTTCGAGCAACCCGATTCGCCGCTGGTTTTCTTCCGTCGCGATCCGGCTTTCGGACATCTTCCGGCGAGCTTCCAGGACGATGGCCTCTTTCGCTCGGACCGACTCGCGGACGGGCCGGACCCGGGCACGCACCGCGTTCGACCGACTTCGCAGCCGTAGCGAGCTCGTCCTCGGTCTTTTTCAGAGCGGCGGATTTCTCGACGATCGCCTTCTCGAGTGCCGCCAGTTCCGTCCCGGCGACCTTGGAGCGATTGAGGAAGGTTTTAGCGGCATCCGCGAGCGCCTTCTCCTTGGGCAGCTTCTTGACAACCTCCTGAGCCCGGCCCGCGGCCTCGGCAAGGGCCTTTGCGGTATCGCGGCCGGCGACGGTCCGGGCCAGAAGGTCGCTCACGACCTTCTGGGCGTCGTCCTTCTTCTTCGACGCCGCGGTGTGTTGGAGGACGGCCTTGTCCTGCTCGCCGACCAGCGGGATCAGCGAGTCTTCCGCTTTATGCCAGGCCTTGACCGCGCTCGCGTGCTCGTCGCGTGCTCGTTCCGCGGCCGCTTCCAGTCGCTCGGATCGTGTCTTCAGGTCGGCGAGACTGGCGGGGTTCGGCGCGGTCTCCGCTGGCAGATCGATCGTGCGCTGGTACGCACGGGTCAGCGCCAACTCGCGGAGAAACGCTTTGACATCGAAGTGGAGCATGGCGATCTCGACGCCCAGGGCTTTCAGCAGGTCCGGCTGACTCGGCGGGTTGTCCGGGTGATGCAGGTTGACGGGATGGACGACTCCCCGTCCCATCAACATGGCCCACAGGCGATTGGCGATATTCTCGTTGAAGGCCCGATTCTTCCCATCGGTCGCCAGCGCGGCGAGTTTGGCCCTGCGGCTGTGCCTGGGCACCGGGAGAACCTCACCCGAGGGTTTCACCTGGTATTCATCACCCGGCGGGAAGACCGGCTCGACCAGCTCGGCGTTCCCGAGTATTCGAGGACCGGTCACATGGTGATCGCCCTTCACGAACACGGAATCGAACGCCAGATCGGTACCCGCCGTCTCGGCATAGAGGGTGGTTTCGGTCTTCCCGTCCTTGCGTGTCAAGGCATACCCGGACTGGAAAAAGGCGAGCAGGCCGTAATAGTCCGACTGCTGATAATCCTTGACTAGCGGATGGTTGTGGCACTGCCGCATTGCATGTCGCGACCGAAGACAATTCGCCCGACATCCCGCGTGATGAGGTTCGGGTCGCACTCGCGATCCAGATAGAACCGCGCGCGGCCCGATGCTTGGGGTCTGCGCCGTCGGCGCGAAGCAACTCGCCCATCACTTGATTGAGCGGCCGGTTCTCGCGTGCCGCGGCCAGCAGGTAGTTCTGCCACTCGTCGGCATTCACGTTCTTGGCGGGCCGGCGCTCCATCAGCATCACGTCGAGGACGGTCGCCCAGTGACGCGCGTAACGTGGACTCTCGAGCAGACGGTTGACGGTCCTGGCCCGTTTGTCGGCCGTGGTATCGGCGAGGAAGGCTCTCAACTCCTCTACGGAAGGCGGCATGCCTGTGAGATCGAGCGAGACGCGCCTCAAGAACTCCGCGTCGTTGGCCGTCGGTGCCGCGGGACCGACACGAGCCGACTCCATCAACCGATCGATCCGGGAATGCAACGACTCAGCGGGCGGATCCGCGCCCGTTGCTTCATGGCGAGCTCCGAGGAAAGCGATGAGCAGTCCGCAAAGGCACGCAACAACGCGTGGTGGACGATCGATCATAAGGTGACCCTCGCGAGCGATTTCCGAATGAGGCAGGACGATTTCGGCGATCGCTGGACTCTGGGACCAGTCGTCCCGGCGGGTGTCCATACCATGTTCAACAAGAGTATAACAAGAAGAGGGGAGCGGGTAAACCCCATGGACAGGTGTTCTCTCGGGCGACCTTGAGCGGATCGGGCGGGATTCCGCCGTGCGGGGGATTCCCGTCGCGTTTCCGGCGAGCGTGTTCGCTGTTCCGCGAACGATTGTGACGAATTTGCGGGTCGGAGTGGTGGGTGTGTCTCAGTCGGTCGAACGTGTTTTGTCGATTAAAGAGAGATGGTCGGTCAGGCAGATTGTACGGGTGATTGGGTTCGTTTCGCGGTTTTTCGGTCGCGCTGCACGGGCGGTTGGCTTCGTTTCGGCGATTCAGAATCGCGTCACGCCGGCGATTGGGTTCGTTTCGCAGCCGCGGGATCTCTCAACCCAGGGTACATGGCTTCGTTCGTGAGCCCTCGGATTTTCCAGCGTAACATCGACCTCTTCGGACCCCAATAATACCACGCACGGTTTGATGATTCCGCACAACCAAACCGTCATGTTCCAATCGCGTCATCATGGCTGAGTGATCCCGCCCTGACTGGCCGGGGGCCTTTCCCAACTCGGGCAGCACGTCAAACCGCGCCGAAAGGCCTCTGTAAGGCGTTGATTTCGAAGGACTATTTATAAGGATGCCGCAACTTTGAAAAAAGGAGAACGCATTTCGGTCGAAACGGGCAGGATTCTTGATATAAGTCTATACAGTACAAGGAAATAAAATTCTTGAATATTTTTTGGTACCGGTAGATTAGGTCAGGGGCGCGGACGGTCGAGGATCGCACACCCTGCGAGGGGACCCTTCAGGAATCCGGCGCCGGCTGAGGGCGGCCACGCCGTAGGGCGCTTCGGACTGGTGCGGCTGAGCCCGCATGGTCGGTCACCGGTTTCCTGCTGATGACCGAACCTGCGTTTTCGTTTTGGTTTCCACTCCCCTCCCGTGCAGAATGTTCGATGCTGGGATCATCGGCTGCTCGACTTACCATCGGCGGTCGGTACGTCGTACCGGAAGATGTAAGGGCCCTGCGTCGTCGGTGTTGGGATCGGTTGACGCTCGACCTTCCAGACCGTCTTTCCGTTGCGCCTCGCTTGCGCGGGATACGAAGTCATCGCCGCGAACGCGTAGTTCCACCGCAACGTCTGATCGGGTGCGGGACGCGATTCAACCAGGAGGAGCACTTCGGGATTGGTTCCCTGCACAAACGCCCAGAGTGTGCCATCAAGCGTTTTCCCCTCGGCAGAACCATACCGGTAGAGCGGCCGGGGGAGAAGCCGCAGCTCGTAATGGCTGTCCTTGTCGTACTGGAATTCCACGGATGCTGTGAACGATTCGGCAACTGTTCGCATTTGTCGCAGCCGTCGCGTGGCATTGCTGTCTGGCGGTCAACTGTCTGGCTCGACGTGGAAGATGAGGCCCGCCTGCCTCGGGGCCCAGATGGTCTGGTCGTTCCAATCGACGGTAAAAAGACCCTCCGAAAGCGACTGAAACTCATGCATCCACAGATTCTTTCGTACGAAGAACTGGGCTGCGGCCTCAGGACGGCCTTGCCTTGTCCAGAGAAATAAGCCGGCATCCTCCTCCTGGGCCACCGGGTTGGACCAGCGCAAGACAGGATCAGGAATCAAGAGCGTCGTACCTTTCGAGGCGGCGGCTCGGAAGTGATAGCGAGTCGCGGCATCCTTCATGACCGCCAACGTGTCCGACTTTTTCAATTCCGTGGCGCCAGGCTTCGCCGGCAATTGTGGGTCGGCCAGCAGGACCAGCGCGAGGACCACCGACGCCGTCGAATTCATGAGTATGGGTCCTTTCGTCGTGTTTCCGCCGCCAAGGGACCGGGCTCATTCAGGAACCGACATTGGGCAAGGGACCCTGATGTCCCTGAGATCGTGGATTACCGCCGAGCGAAGTGTGACCGCCCAGAGTGTAGCGTAATTGTGCTTGCCGAGGCAAAGCCCATATCGAACGCCCCCAGGTCGCTGCCCTTCCAGCGGAGGGCGATCAGCTAATCCAGATGTTACAAGGGACCCGTTCCGCGAACTACACTGCCGACCGACAGGTTCTCCATCGCTGAATCCAGATGAGGCGTTACAGTCCTCGCCGAGAATCCGAGAGATCGTCGGGCGGGAGAGCCCAGAGGCCCGCGCGATCGCGGCGATTTCCCCACCTTCGACCACGTGCCTTCCGAGGCGGACCAGATTTCGGGTTTTTTCGGAGTCGGTGCGAGGGAAAAAACAGAAACCTGGTCTGCCCCCGACGTCCGGAAACCTGGTCTGCCCCCGACGTCCATGACCCCACGCCCATGCGACGTCTCCTTCGAGAGTTCGCAGACCCGGACCCTTCGCTTCTTCGTGCAGAGGGGGGCGAGGCTGAAATGGCCGACGGCTGAGACGGCGACGCATTTCATCGCCACGGACCTCAACGTAGCCGTGAAGATCGACGTCCGCGAGGGGGTCGACCTGATCGCGTCGGGAAAGAAGCTCGGCCGGGAGGAAGCCTAAATGCTCTGCAGCGTGGCGATGGACTTCCGTGTCAGCCAGGTCGTCGACGGGGCCAAGGGTCAGCTCAGTAACTATCACCGGATACGACATCACCCGAGGCTCGGGTCGCCAGGGCCCGCCAGACCGCGAGGTTGACGCCATCACGGACGAAACGCACGCTCCCGTCCATCAGAAGCGTGTTCACCCCGCCCGGGTGGCGGCTGCGAGCCGTGAAGACGCCCTCGTGGAGGGTGGCGCGTGGATTCCCTCCTGGAAAGAGTAGAGCGAGCAGTCCCGGATCGTCGCGTTCGGTGGAATGCAGTGGTTGTAATCGGTGAAGTGGTAGCCGCTCAGGAACCAACTCTCTCCCGACCTGGTCTCGATGGGGAGATCCGCCGGAGCGGAGGCGCAAACGGAGACGGCCCAATCGAGCGTCATGGTTCCTCGGTAGGAATCCGCGGCGCCGGTCAGCACGTAGTCCCCAGGAGACCAGACAGCGTTGATCCAATTCCCTTGGACTCGTTCGGAAACCCCAACGGTCTGGGACAGCCCGTCCGTGAAGGCAGCGGGGGAGTAGAAGCGGTGGGTCGTGAACGGGCCGTCCCAGGAGGCTTGCTTCGACGGCCCCGGTGCGTACCATGGACCAGGGCCGAGGTTGAAGCGATAATTGACCCGCCCATATCCCAAGACAGGTGGGTGAACGTCTGATGGGCAAAGAAAAAGGCTGACAGATAGACTCATCACCGTCAAATTGCCCCAGAGCGAGCTCGGCTGAGTCGCTTGATCGGTGAGGTTTGTCGCGTTATAGAGGGGTCCCTGGTCCAGCTCGGCCAATAGCCGCGCCAGGGGGCAGTAACTGTGGTTCGAGGCGGGCCCACCTCGCAAGTACACACTCGGTGTATCCACGCCGGGGAAGTATCGGTAGGTGGACTGATAGGACTGGAGCGCCAGCCCGATCTGCTTCAAATGGTCAACACACGCGATCCGCCGCGAGACCTCGGCGCGCCGATTGCACGGCCGGCAGCAGGAGCGCCACGAGGGCCCCGATGATCGCCGCAACGACAGCGAGCTCAATCAGGGTAAACCCGCGGTGAACCTCGACACCTCGGGCATCGGCGGCGGCGGGCGAAAATGTCTCATGTCGCATGACGGCGCCTTTTGTGGAGCAGAAGAGCACCTGCGGCCAGCAGGCACGCCGACCCGAGAATCGCCAGCAGGGTCGGCCACCAACTCCGCCGGTCAAGGGCACTCGGCATGGCGGGGGGCTGGTCAGGGAACGGTGATCTGATGTTGATCCGCTGCGCCTTCGCCTGCGCGGTGGGGGAGATGTCACGCAGAGTCCAGACGCGACGGCGCCCGTAAGACAGAAGCCGATCTGAATCGAGGACGCTGACCTCCTCGGGGAATTCCAGGGCGAACATGGCCGGATCCGGCCGCATCTCGAAGTTGGCCTCATCGACGATCGTCTCGCGGACGAGGAAGCTCGAGAATGCTCCGCCGGAAAGCGGATCGCCTGACGCCGCCGTCTTGGAAGTCTGGCCCGAGATGTGAGTCATGCGGAAGGGCAACCATCCCTTGACGACACGCCGGAGGTCGGTCAGGTTCTCCTGCTGTACGTTGATTGTATCCTCATCCCGGACTTCTTCTACCGTCCGCGTTTGAAGCGGGATCGCTCCATGCTCGAGATCGACCCAAAACGTGACTTGCGTGGCGCGGATTTGGCAGCTCAAAGCTCAGCTTGACGACGCCGATGTCGTCGAGACGGGCCGACTCATCGACGCTCGCCAGCGTCACCCCTTTGCCACCATCTACGAAATCGCGAAGGCACCCAGCCAAAGTCGTGCGGGACGGTTCCGGGTCGGTCAGACGGAGAGGAATGTGTTGTCTAGCGATGAACCACCGGATGCCCTTGTAGCAGCCAGGAGTGTGTACGACGGTCTTATCGTCCCTAGCTACGTTGACATTGTCCACGAGCGTGGTCTCGCCATCTAAGAGCAGTCGGATCGCACTAATCGGCGAACTCCAGCTAGTATTCGAGCGTTTCACTCGCCGAGCGACCAATTCTTCGGTAGGGTACAGGTTCTCGTAGCGGCGTTTCTGACCGTCGAAAACGAACAATCCTTGAGATGGGGATCGGCGCTTCCAGTCGCTCTTGATCAGCCCTGGGATCTCCTCGACGCTGGATGCCTGCCCGAGTTCTCCGTCAGTTGCATGAAAATGGATCGTGCCAAATGCCGAGAGGGCTGTGAGGTTCTCCTCGTAAGCGTTGCGGACGACGGCAACGGCCTTGGGCAATTCGCCCGGGCTTGAGAGGAGCGTGGTCGTCAGGACTGCGAGAGACTGCAAGTATGCCATAGGTGGGGTCCCGAAGTCGCTGATGGTTTCCCGATGACGACTACCCGTGGTGTCGCCTGGGTTGTCAGCTTCTCATGGCGTAATGGAGCGGAGAACGATGGAGAAAAACCGCCCCCAATTCCAGCGGGTCACCCGTTGACTCCCTCGCCCGAGCGGGATTGGCTCAGTGGATTGGGGAGAGCATCCAGTGCATTTTTTCGACGTAGAATAACGCTACCAGTCTTTGCTCTCGCTGCGCCGGCTCATTGCCAGCATCCATAGTGTTGGACACTCTCGTAGCTGCACCAATTATCGTCCGAACAATTCGACGATGGATAATAGTAGTAGCTGCAATACAGGGTAATGTCATAGCAGGCGAGAGAAGGAGTTGCGATACACGCTCCGAGAATCAACGACGATGCCATGACGGAGTGTATCCTTGTCTGGTTGTTCGCACACGTACCTGAAGCAGGGTAACAGTAACCAGCGTAGTTGCCGCAAAGCTGGACCTGATTGTAGCAGACATAGTTTTCTTGAATGGCCCAACCCACGCCGGCACAGGCCATTAAAAGCATCCCACCACACACCAGCACAATCGTCAACAAGGTCTTCATCGCAACCTCCTCAATGCGAAGGGATTGGTTCAGAAACAAACACCGGCTTCTCATCCGCTCGGGCTGAGGATTTCGCCTGCCTCGTTCGGATGATGGCCGACCAGGGAAGAGAGACTTCCGAGTAATCCCGGCGGTCGAGCTGGATGCGCACCGACCCGGCCAGGAACGTTGACGTGGGTTCGCGTGGCACCTCGAGAACCAGCTCGAGAGCGTGGCGATTCGAGGCAGGGGATGGAAATCCGCCTCCGTCGGTCGGCCGGATCGTGACGATTGCATCATGCCCCACGGTGATGATTCGGAATGGCTTTCCGTCGGCCGATTGGAGATTCACCCTACGTTTAATCGGCGGGTCCCCCAGTGCAACCGAGCCCAGGTGAATCCGCTCCGGTACACAGACGACTGGCGCCCGGACTGACCATGTCAGCGAGGCCGCCGCGCCATGCAGGTCGTTCAAGGTGATATTCAGCGGGCGGACGAACGTCCCAGTCGATGGCACTCCCTGCCTGAGGCGAACCGAGAGCCGATACCGCTCGGCGCGGACACCACTGGCGAGGATGCTCACCTCCGGAGTTTCCGCCACCGTCACGATGCATTCTGCCGGGGGATTGATCACCCTTGGCGGAGGATGATTCTTGCCTTTGGGCGGCGTGAAAACCTCCATCCACCCCTCGGCAGCGGCGAAATCCCCACCAGGCTCCGGCTCGAGCATATCCGCGACCGTGCGCGAGCCGAGCTCGATGATTGACGGAACGATGCGTGCATCGGGAAACCCCTCGAAGCGGATGAGGTAAACCCAGTTCGGATGTTCTGGGTCGTCGGTCTCGAGCGTGGTGCTTACCGCCCTGCTGACGCAGGCGGGGGGGATACTGATGCTCAGCGTCAACGTGACCGACTCGCCCGGTCGCAACTCACGCTTCGGCAAGTCCACCGTCGTGCAGTCGCAGGAGTGATTCTCGCGCAAGATGCGGACGGGCCTCTTGCTGTGGTTCACAACGTGGAACCCATGGGTCAAGAGCGGCGTTGAGGAGGCGAACAGCGCTCCCGCGTCGAAGACTTCACCTGGGCGATCGGAAAGATGGGCCCGGCGGCAGCCGGGGCTCGTGGCCAGGGTTAGTGCGACAATGAGCAAGAAGGCTGCCGGAACACGAGTAAATGATTGCACGCAATCTCGGGGGGGGGGGGGACGGGAACTCCAGGGTCTGGAGCCGACCCAAGAGAGGTCTTGCGCTTCGGGTGGCGTAGGGGGACGATAGGGATCATCGATGGATTCCACAACGTCCATATCTACTTGAATTTTGAGCACGACTTACCGAAGACATTAACACCGCGCGTCTTGAACTTGCAAGGGAAAAGTCGGTTTTTTTTCGGAAGTGACCAACGAGATCAGAGTCGGCACCGAATGGCACGTTCTGTAGCCCTAATCGGCTTTGAGTAGGGCCTCTTTGCTCGACTTCTGCCCTTCTGGGAACGGGCGCGGGAATCCAGACAACCGCGAGGCCAGTCGTTCCCTTGCTCAGGCAACGCAACATGAAGCGAATCATCGCCACATGAACCCTCGCCTCATCTGTCTCGTTCCAATACTCGTAGTGCTTGCTCAAACGGCGGCAGTTCGACAACCAGGAAAAGGTCCGTTCGACGACCCAACGCTTTGGCAAGATTTGAAATCCCTTGACATCGTTGCGAACCGACAACGCATCGTTTAGTCCTGAAGGTCTTTCTTCCGACAACGCATCACCGAGCTGAATGTTCGCGGGAACCGCCAGTAACCGCGAATTCAGGTGATGGTTAGTCGTTCAAGAGCTTGTAGGGCCAGCGCTTCAGCACTCGCCCATTCAGATAGGCCGTCAGCCACCCGCGCCCGGTGTCCACCACCATCCGCAGGTACAGGCCGCGATGTCTCTTGCCCACACGGAACGATTGGCTCAGGACCGAGACCGTCCCGGCCGGGCTCACCCTTCGGATGAACGTCACTCGCCCCGCCGCGATCGGCTGCCGATCCGTCGGCACCACGAAGCTCGCGGGCAGCTCTCGCAGCCGCAGGCCACGGCGATGCTGGGCCGGCGTCTGGCCTCCCAGTCGCGGGTGGACATGCTGCGTGTTGACCGCCTCTTGCAGCCGCGCCAGTTCCCGCCGCAGGTCCCCCGGCCGGGTGTAGCGACGATCGAACAACCGCGGCTGGAACCAGCCGTTGAAGTTCTCCACCCCGCCGTTGTACTGCGGCTCCCCGGCCGGGATGAAGACCGGCCCGACACCGAGGCGCAGGCAGAACCGGATCACGCGCGACAGAGTATCGCGCCGCAGGTCCCCAGCCGCACAATTCGCGGGCGTTGTCCAACTGGACCTGTTCGGGGATGCTCAGATCTTTCCAGCACTCTCCGAGGAACCCGAGGACCTCGTCCATGCGGCGGGAATTCGCCAGGCGCAGGCAAACGGCGCCGTCGAAGGCGTCCTTTCCCACCCAGATGTAATAGCGGTGGCGGCTCCCTTTGAGGTAGACCGGCCCCACCAGATCGACTTGATGGAGTTGGTTGGAGGCCCGGGCCTGGGGGCCGGGGTACTCCTGGCGGGGCAGCAGTGGGGCCAGCCGGACCTTGGGCATGGTCAGGCCGTTGCGCTCCAGGATGCGCTCGATGGTCCGCGCACAGGGGGCGGACGGATGCCCAGTGCTTTCAATTCGGCACGGATGGAATCGGCCCCGGTCAGACGATAGCGGGTGGCCGGCGAGGTATGGGCCTGGAGCCGGCGGCGGATGGAGAGGATGGCCCTCTCCAGTTCAGGCGGAATGCGTCGGGTGACGTGGTGGTTGGCTCGGGTCAGGTCGTAAAGGCCCTCGGGGCCGGCCTGCAGGTAGCGGCTCCACCACTTGTGGAACCAGACCTCGCAGCGGCCGACGGCGGCACAAATGGCCTTGACGGGCCGGCCGGCGAGGCGCAGGGTAATGGCGCGATGACGAGCGGCAAGTTCGTCGTTCATGGCTACCTCCGCGTGGCAGCCGCTGGCGGTTGCCCGTGGGGGTAGTTTTATCCTGAAAGACGGGCGGAAGCAGCATCTCAGAGCCTCGGGGGACATCGCGACCCGTCTCAGAACTGAGCGATGGACTGTCGGTTCGGGGCGACAAAAACTTAGCGATGCCTTGTCGGAAAAAACTTAGCGATGCCTTGTCGGGTCGCAACATCGTCATTTCGTTTGACGATATCCAGAATCCAATGACAAACGGAGTCAGCTTCTGGGCCCCCTTGACCTCGCCATACCGTTCACTCGCTTCCTCGATCATCTGCATGAATACCGGAGAGAACGAGGAATCTTCGTCGGGATCCCGTGCCACTTGGTCAACTGTCGTCGTGCTCGAGATAGTCTATTAGCAGGCGAGCACTGTTGTGCTCTTCATCGCGCGCGGCGTAGACGAAGGTGACGGTCCCGCTCCGGCACTTCTGACGGAGCTCCTCGACCACGTCCTTCTTTTGCCGGAGTTCGGCGCGGTAGCGCTTCTGGAAGTCTTCCCACCTGGCCGGGTCGTGGTTGAACCAGCGGCGCAGCTCTGGGCTCGGGGCCAGGTCCTTCATCCAGAGATCCACGGCGGCGCGCTCCTTGCTCAACCCGCGCGGCCAGAGCCTTTCCACCAGGATTCGGAGGCCGTCATCCCGGCTGGGCGCGTCATAGGCTCGCTTCAAGCGAATCTTCGCCATCTCGGCTCCCCCGCGCTCAATGGCCATCCCGGCTGGTGAGGACAGACCCTGTCACCATGGGAACAGGGCTGTGGCCCCTTCGTCCCCGGGTCAGATGTTGGCCTGTTCGCCGAAGTATTCGTGGTCCTCGTTATATCCGCCTTCTCCTTTACCGAACGATTTGTGGCTCGCGACGAACTCGATCGCCCGGATCCACTTGACCATCTTGAAGCCGAGCTGGTTCTCGACGCGCAGCCGCAAGGGCGGCCCGTGCTGTTCACCGAGGGGCTCGCCATTCATCTCGTAGGCCAGGAGCGTCTGGGGGTGCATGAGGTTCGCGAGCGAGTGGCTGTCGTAATACGGGCCGCCCTCGATACCTTCACCGAACGAGTAGAAGACGGCCATCCGTGCTTCGGGCTTGGGCCGGACCAGGTCAATCACCTTCGCCATGGGAAGCCCGCCCCACTCGGCGATGCCCGACCAGCCTTGTATGCAGTGGTGTAGCGTAATCTGGGTATTCTTCCCCAGCGCCCGGATCTCGTCCAGCGAGAGCTCGACCGGGTTCTCTACCAGGCCGGAGACCTTGAGCCGATAATCCCGGAAGGCGTGGGCGGCCAGCTCCTTCCACTCGTCGCTGGTGGGCACTTTTCCGTTGGGCCAGAAGAACGGTGAGATATCCTCCTGGCGGAACTCCGCGACCGGGCCGGGGCGGTTGAGCAGGACGTCCATGGCCGGCGTGACGACCAGTCCGGCGGCATGCTGAATCGTTCGGGGGTGGCGCCAGGCGGCCCAGTTGGCCAGGGCGCACGCCGTCACGACAACGCCGAGGCCCAGCAGGCCGAGATACAGTCCCATCGGCCGGGTGTCATCGGTGCCGACGACGATGTGGTTCATGTTCCGGACAAGCCCCGTGAGCACCACCATCGAGACATGACCGATCAGAAAAAAGACGAAGCCGCACATAACGAGGAAGTGGAACGACCGGCCAATCTGGCGGTTACCGGGCAGGTTCGGATACCGCTTGAAGCGATTCGTCAGGGCCGGCGACATCGACGGCCCGGTCGCGATCGCCAGTGGGGCCAGGATGAACACGGCGGCGAAATACGCGAGTTGCTGGAGAGCATTGTAGCGGTAGAAGCCGTTCGGTTCTGGCGGAAGATGAAACGTCGCATAGTGAACGAAGACCGACCATGCCTCGGGGACGATCGACCAGGAGCTCGGCACCAGGCGCCGCCATTGGCCGGTACCGAAGAGCAGGACGACGAAGATCAAGCCGTTTCCCACCCAGAACAGGACGCTCAGGAAGTGCCAGTGGCGGGCCATCCCGACCGTATGCCGGTAGCCGGGCAGTCCGATCCAGGGGGAGAGGTGGCGGGCGTCGTCCTTGGCCGTCCAGACGCGGTCCAGGGGCACGTCGATCGGCGTCACGCGGAGCCACTCGGTATTCGGCGTACAGTGGACGTTCCAGTAGAGCCTCGGGTGGTCCATAAAGATTTGTAAGCCGCTCCGGATGAGCAGCACGAGGAGCAAGAAGTTGACGTAGTGCGTGACGCGGAGCCAGACGGGAAAACCGGAAGGGGCGGTGCCGGAATCCGCCGTCGGGCCGTCCTGCACCGGCGGTAAGCCGAACATCGCCCATTGTCCGTAGGCGACGACGGTGGGAACCAGGACCATGACAAGCATCAGCAGGAGGACATTCCGCCGGATTCGCATGCACTCGACTCCCTCACGGTCGAAGGACCATCATCGTCGGTCACACCGGCCACGCCTTCATCTCACCAGTGCCACCATTGTCTGTGCAGGAACGCGACCGCCGCCAGCATGTCGAACGTGTCCCAACCGGGCTCGATCCAGATGAGCCAGAGCTGGGCCATCGGGCCGACGCCGCCGAATAACCGCAGGGCTCCCTGAGAGGTGCCGGACAGGTGCTGCCACCAGTAGAACGGCGTGTCGAACGTCCAGGAGTCGGCATTGGCCCACTCCAGGGCATGGTGCTTGCGGACGATCGATCGGACCGAGAGCGTCCACACCCGCTCGCCGTCGCGGCTCATCGCGTAAGACACGCCTGGCATCAGGCCCTCGGGGCGAATGATGCCCTCCTCGCGCCCGGCGGCATCGAGCACCCGCATGCGCGGTGAACGGCGAGATCGAGGCTCGAGGCGCAGGTAGAGCTCACCGGGCGACTCGTTGCTAACGTCGTCGCGGCCGCAGGTATCGAAGACGCTGACGGGGTCGGCCGACTCCGCTCCGATCTCGGAATAAAAGCAACGCGCATCATCCCCCCAGGCCGGCATGTCTGGCATCGTCATGCCCTGGCTCCCCCCTGAACGACCCGACCCTGTATCGGAGAAGTCGAACGGCCCCCGTGAGCGTCGATTCTACCAGATCGGTCCGCTCAACAGGAGGAGTCAGGATCGGCGGACGGAGCCGCGTCCTTAACGGACCGCCAGAGCTTCTTGCGGGAACTCGCGCGCGACGGCGTCCGGCGATCGGGCGATCGACCAGCCGGTCTTCAGCCCCAGCACGAACCACCCCAGCGCCATGATGCCCACGGCGAAGATCGTATCGCCGACGATCCGCAGCCATCGCAGGGTGTCCATGGTGGGCGTCTGCATGAACTCCGCCGATCGGGCGTACCAGGTGCCGTGCTCGACACTCGCCCAGGTCTGCATCAGCCCGACCGGCAAGAGGCTCAGGAGTACCATCAATGCGAGCCCGAGATTGATCGCCCAGAAGGCCACCGCCAAGCTGCCGGTCCGCCAGTTCTGATGCACCGTCAGTCCCTTGAGGCAGAAGAGCATCAGGCCGATTCCCAGCATGCCGTAGACGCCGAAGAGTGCGGTGTGTCCGTGCACGGCGGTCGTATTCAGGCCTTGCATGTAATACAGGGCGATCGGAGGGTTGATCAGGAACCCGAACAATCCGGCACCGACCAGGTTCCAGAAGGCCACGGCAACGAAGAAATAGATCGGCCATTTGTACGCCGCGACCCACGGCCTCGCTCGGCTCATGGTCAGGTTCTCATAGGCTTCGAATCCGATCAGCACGAGCGGAACCACCTCCAGCGCGCTGAAGGTAGCGCCCAGGGCCATCACGACTGTCGGCGTGCCAGCGAAGTAGAGGTGGTGGAATGTACCGATGATCCCACCGGCAAGGAAGATCGCCGTCGAAAACAGGACCGTCGCCGCAGCCGTGGCGGTCTTCAGCAATCCCATGCGCGTGAACAGGAAGGCGATCACGACGGTGGCGAAGACCTCGAAGAAGCCCTCGACCCACAGGTGGACCACCCACCATCGCCAGTACTCCGCGATCGCCAGGTTGGTGTGCCGGTGCCACATCAGCCCTGGGATGTAGAACAACGGGATTGCCGCTGAGGCGAGCAGGAACAAGCCGAGAAGATGGCGGTTCGTGTCGGGTTGGCGAAATGCCGGCCACATCGCCCGGGCCATCATCGCCAGCCAGAGGAACAGGCCGATGGCCAAGAACAACTGCCAGAACCGGCCGAGGTCGACGTACTCGTACCCCTGGTGGCCGAACCAGAAGTTCGCCACGTTCCCCAGCCGCTGCTGGACGGCAAGCCACTGTCCGGCCATCGACCCCACCACGATGATCAGCAGGCAGACGAACAGGAAATTCACTCCCAGCCGCTGGAACCTCGGCTCGTGGCCCGAGACGGCCGGGGCCATGAACAGCCCGGTCGCCAGCCAGGCCGAGGCAATCCAGAAGATGGCGATCTGCGTATGCCAAGTGCGGGTCACGGAGTAAGGGAGCCACTTCGCCAGCGGGATACCGTAGAAGCCTGAACCCTCCACGCCGTAATGCGCGGTCACCGCTCCGAGACCAACCTGGGCGATGATCAACGCGGTCACGACCCAGAAATACTTCAACGTGGCCTGCATCGACGGAGTGGCATGAAGCGCCAGCAGAGGGTCTTCAGCAGGCAAGTCGTGGTCGTCGGCCTCATGGCGTTTCTGGACGGCGAAATACCATGCCAGGGCACCGATCCCGGCCAGGAGCAGCACGAAACTGACGACCGACCACACGACGACCTGACCGCTAGGATGGTTGTCGATCAGGTCTTCGGAGGGCCAGTTATTCGTGTAGGTGATCTCGTGCGCCCGGCCGGTTGGTCGAGCAGGCCCATGTGGCCCAGAAGAAGAACGCATTGAGTTGATTCTGCCGTTCCGGTGTCTTGATCGCGTCGGCGGGGAGGGCATAGGCGTCCCGGAGCCGATCCAGGCTCGGCTCGTGGCCGAAGAGCGCCGCGTAATGGGCACCGACAGCGGCCATCGCCTCGGACCGCAAGGGCGACACAGTCAGGTCGCCGGTCACGGGGTCATAGGTGTTACGGCGCAACTCCTCCTTGACCCGGGCCTTCAGGGCGGCGCGAGGCTCGTTGCCCAGATTCTCGTATGTCTTGCCATGCTCGGCCGCCGACCAGTGGTCGAGAAGCCAGGTGGCCTCACGGTGGAGGTAGTCGGCCGACCAGTCGGGCGCCACGTAGGCCCCATGACCCCAGACCGTCCCGACCTCTTGTCCGCCCATCGATTGCCAGACGTTCTGCCCTTCCAGGATATCTTGTGCCGTGTAAATCACCCGGCCATTAGCCGTTATCACCTGGTCCGGGATCGGTGGGGACTGACGATACAGCTCGCCTCCGAAGTAACCCAGCACCGTGAACGAGCCGACAATGACCAAGCCAAGTCCGAGCCAAAGCCGCATGTATCGCATCTGTAGAGGCTCCCAGATCCAGAGTATGAACATCCGCGCGAAGGACTTCCGAACCGCGCCTTTTCCTTCGTGGGTCCTTGGGAACGAACATGTCCCAGACGGATTGGCGGGCCGGAGAATACCGCCTGGGAACTTGTTGACAATCATTTGCCGATTTCGCGTCTACGACCGTTCAGCGCGCGTCTTCAGGACGCACCGTGGGCGGGACCGGAGGACTCCGGTCGGGAGGGTTTCGTTCTGCGGGGCTGTCACAAGGTGGGCCCGGCTTGCGACCCGGTCGGGACGTTATTCCCGGCTATTTCCTCGATCGTGCGGGACGGTCGCCCGAGCGTTCGACGGCCTGTGATCCAGCCCCAGCACCATGATCAAGCCGTCCCTCATCCGTTTGGCGCGGACGAGAAACGCATCCGCCTGTGGAGCCGGGCACAGGTCACGCACTGTTTCTTCGAACAGCTCGATCCAGC
This sequence comes from uncultured Planctomycetota bacterium, assembly GCA_963845755.1. Classification (GTDB taxonomy): domain Bacteria; phylum Planctomycetota; class Planctomycetia; order Isosphaerales; family Isosphaeraceae; genus CAWJTV01. Next base: position 510,590 of record CAWJTV010000020.1, on the reverse strand, counting down.
GGTCGAAATGTCCGGCGGCAAGGCCCTCAATCGCGCGATGCTGCTCAGCCGGCCTGCCGGAGTATCGTCCGGTCCTGAGAAGGGCTGCCGACCAGAAGTCGTTCATCCGCACCAGATGGACGTTCCAATCGTCCACGTGCGCCTCGAATACCGGACCGATCCGAGCATCGCGGTGCGCCCGCCGGTAGAACTCCAGGACGACGTCGCGGATGAGGTCCTCGGTGATCCCCTCGGCATCGGCATCCGGGAGGGCGGGCCGCTCCGAGAGGGGCAGGCCATATCGGCGCGTTACCGGCACAACGGCGCTCACACCGGAGTCTGATCGAGTATCCATGTGTCAATCCTCTAGCCGGCCGATTCGCGATCAACGGGACGCGTCCGACGAAGTTTTCCAGTCATCCGGCAGGTCGCGTTTCGTCTCCCGGAGGATCTCCAGGATCGCCTTGCAATCTGCCGCGGTCAGATGGGGGTACTCCTTCGAACTCCCCCGGCTGCTCAAGATTTCCCAGAGGCGTTGATAGATATACGCCTTCGCCTCGCCCGGAAGGGAATCGAAGGGCGCGCGAATGGATCAGGTAGCTGCAGGGGTATCGGAACAGGCGGGTCTTCAGGTCCAGGTCGCGGAGGGACCGCCCTTTCGCGTCGCGGTGGCCGTGCGCCGCGAAGTCGGCCGCGAACGAGGAGGTGCCCTCGATGCGATCGGTGAGGCGCGTCTCCTCGCGAAACAGCATGTACTGGACGACGTCCTCGCACACGTTGCGGATGCGAGACCGCGCGCTATCGGAGTGCTCCTCGGGCGGCTGGCCCAGCGCCTTGTTGATCTCGCGCTCATAATGCACGCGCCATCCGCGTCTCCAGGCCCGCTCGGGCCAGGCGGTTGAGCATGCCGGCCTGGTGCTCCAGCACCATCAGGGCCACGATGTCGCTGTGCGGCGCCAGGTAGGAGGAGATCGTGAATCGGTCTTTCAAGTCGACCACGTTCACGCCTTCGGCGTTGTCGATCTCCTCGGGGCGCTTCGACCCCCGGCAGATCATGTTCCCCATGTGCTTCTGTCCGCCGCTGGTTCCGGTCACGTACCAGCCCCCCCACCGCTCGGCGAGCGGGCTGGAGTGATCGGTACGAAACGACCCGTTAGCCAGCAAGGGATTGCCTTGCCAGTCCACGAACAGCGAACGGACGAGATGCCCGGGAAACCCCTGGTTGGACGAAGAGCCGTGACAGAGCAGGCAGGAATCGGTCTGTCGTTGCGGGCTCGGTTTCTCCTCGCGGTCCTGTTCGAGCGTATAGAATGCCGTGCCGAGGCCGTCGTCGGCCGCCGAGATCTCGATCACCGAGCCCCGAAGGCAGAAGCCGACCATTACCTCATCGTTGAAGTAGATGGCTCGCGGGGTCTTGGGCGAGATCCGCTCCCGTTGAAGGCTCGTCTTCGAAAACACCAGCACCTGCGACGACTCGGGAACGTCGAGCGCGCGGAGCAGCGACTTCAGATAGCCGTGCTCCGACTCGAATTCCAGCTTGGTCTTCGAACTCGCGAGTCGTTCCTGGAGCTGCGTGATCGCATTCCGAGGCGTCGCCGCGCTGATAATGGATCGGTTCGCGCTCGATGTCCTGACCGGAGGCAGATGCGGTCGCGAACGTCGCCCAAACGACCAGGAAGGCGCCCAACCATCGTACTTGCGGGAAGGCGACGTCGCCTCCAGTCGAGAAAGTGTCTCCGATGGTCATCGTTTCTCGCCCATGATTTCAGGAAGGTACGAACCCGACAATGAGGGTTCGGGATCGCCGTCGATTCTCCGGGCCTGGGCCCCGCTTGAATTTGTATTCTAAATCCATATTATTGTCGTAAGGGAGATTGTCAACCGGCCGCCGGGATTATTTCGGTCGGCGCCGTCTTACGAGGCGTTTCCGTGCACCTGACGCAGTTCACTGATTACAGCTTGCGATTGGTCATCTACCTGGCCTGTCACCCCGATCAGGTCATCTCGGTCGATGAGATCAGCCGGGCGTTCGGGATCTCGCGGCACCACCTGGTGAAGGTGGTCCAAACTCTGACGGAGCTGGGGGTCGTCGGGCGCAACGTGGTCGAGGGGGTGGCATGCGGCTCGCGATGCAACCCGCGGAGATCAACGTCGGCTGGCTGATCCGCCAGACCGAGCCGCACCTCGACCTCGTCGAATGCTTCGACCTGGCGACGAACACCTGCCCGATCGCCCCCGCCTGTGGGCTCAAGGGATTGCTTCAGCGCGCCCAGCAGGCGTTCCTGACCGTCCTCGACGGCTACAACCTCGAACAGATCCTGACTCGCCGCGCCGACCTGGTTACCCTGCTGGAAGACTCGCTCCGGCGAGGCGCCGGTTCGGTACCGGCGGGAGCCGGATGAGATCCCACCTCAACCCGAGTTTGCCCCACGAGCGACTCGGCGGATCTCCCGAGCGACTCGTACCGAACTGCGACGGCACGCACCGAGGCGTTCAAGGCGATGGGCTTCGATCCCCGCTCGGTGAATGTTATAAGGGAGTAGCCCAAGGCGTCCATCAGGAGCCGGGCCGGGCCGGATCCGTTCACCGCCGCAATGAGAGGCATTCTTGCGGGTCTTCCTCAACGAGAGGATCCGGATCGGCTCGCATCATCGCCCGGATCGCGATCTGCCCATGCAGCCTCGTTCGACTATACCGCTTGCCTGGCGCAACCTGACCGAGAACAAGCTGCGCCTGCTGGCTTCGGTGGCCGGGACGGCGTTTGCCGTGACGCTGATGTTCATGGAAAACGGCTTCCGTCATGCCTTGCTGGAGAGCATGGTGGGCCTGATCCGGCACTTCGATGGACAGTTGTTCGTCGTCAGCCGGACGGTCTACACGCTCTCGGTCCCCTATGGTTTCCCCAATCGTCGGATCGAACAGGCCAAGGCGTTCCCGGAGGTCGTCTCGGCCGTGCCGATCGCTATCGAGACTCGGCGCTCATTCTGGAGGGACCCGGAGAACGGCCTGCCCAGGCCGATCCGTGTCGTCGCCTACGCGCCTGCGCGAGGATGCGCTCGATCTCCCGGCACTGATCGATCGGCGCGACGATTGGGGACGCCCCGGCCGAGCCATGGCCGATGCGCTATCGCGTACCGAACGATTGGGGCCGCTCCGATCGGGGATCGTCTCCGAACTGTCGGGAAAGACCGTTCACATCGTCGGGACCTTCGACCTCGGCGCCGACTTCCAGAGCGACGGGACCCTCGTCATGAGCTCCGAGAGCCTGGCGGACATCCTCCCCGACCTCCGCGGTCTGACGAAAGGTGATGACCGGGTGACCATCGGGCTGCTGCGCATCCGGCCGGGTGTCGACCTCGAGAGATTGCGCGCGGACATCGCGGCCAGCCTCCCGCCCGATGTCCGCGTCCTCACCAAGGCGGGATTGATCGCCAAGGAACAAGCCTTCTGGGATCACGTCGCGCCGATCGGGACGGTCTTCTCGATCGGGGTCGTCATGGGATTCATCGTCGGGCTGGCTATCTGCTATCAGGTCCTGTTCTCGGACGTCAGCGAGCGCCTGGCTGAGTTCGCGACACTCAAGGCGATCGGGTATTCGGACCTCCGGTTGTTCTCCATCATCGTCAACCAGTCCGTTTACCTGGCGATGCTCGGCTATCTGGCCGGGCTGGTCGTCAGCGTATTGTTGTTCGGGGTCGTACACCAGGCGACCGGCTTGCCGATGGACCTTCGCACCGAGGATGCGGCCGGGATCCTGGGTCTGACGCTGGTCATGTGCGTGTCCTCCGGTTGCCTGGCCGCGCGCCGGCTGGCCTCGGCTGATCCCGCCCAGCTTTTCCACTGAGTCCACGAATCATTGAGTCATCCACCATGAGCACGGCATCCGTTCTCGACCAGGAATCTCCCTCGCGCGCGACGATTGCCGTCGCTCGGCCGATGGCCAAGGAACTCGCGATCCGCGCCTTGGGGGTGAGCTACTGGTTCGGGGAGGGGGAAACGCGGACCCAGGTGCTCTTCGATAACGAAATCGAGATCGGTCGCGGCGAGGTGGTGATCATGACCGGTCCTTCCGGATCGGGGAAGACGACCCTCCTCACCCTGATCGGTGCCCTCAGGCGGGTTCAGCAAGGTCGGCTGATCGTCCTGGATCGGGATGTCTCGGCCCTGAACGGGAGCGGTGCGGTCGAGCTGCGCAAGGACATCGGATTCATCTTCCAGAGTCATAACCTCTTCAGCTCGTTGACGGCCCAGGAAAACGTCCGGATGGCGACCGCGCTGCGGCCATCGAACGTCCAAGAGATGAACGAACGGAGCGCGCGACTCCTGGAGCAGCTCGGACTGGGCGAACGGCTGAACCACGTGCCGGCCCAGCTCTCGGGCGGCCAGCGACAGCGGGTGGCGATCGCCCGTGCCCTGGTCAATCGCCCCGCGCTGGTCCTGGCCGACGAGCCGACCGCCGCCCTCGACGCGGAATCCGGCCAGACCGTGCTGGCGCTGCTCCGGAAGCTCGCCGATGGCCCCGAACGGACCACGGTGCTCATCGTCACGCACGATCAGCGCGTGATCGATCACGCGGACCGGGTCGTCAACATGATGGGCGGCCGGATCATCACCAATTCGCTGACCCGGATGGCCGTCCGCATCGCCCGCGCCCTGGGCCAGAGCGAGCTCCTCAAGGGACTCAGCGAGGCCAGCTTGACGAAGATCGCCAGCGTGATGACCGTCGAATACCGTCATCCCGGCGAAACCATCGTCCGCGAGGGCGAACTCGGTGATCGGTACTACCTGATCGGCTCGGGCGTCGCGCTCGCCTACAAGGGTGGTGAATATCAGGAAGAGCTCTATTTCGGCGAGGGATTCGGCACGATCTCCTCCTTCTTCGGCCGCCCCATCCAGACGACGGTGCAAGCCAAGACCGAGGTGGAGGTCTACGTCATCAACCAGGCGGACTTCGAGCGCGTGCTCGCCACCGACAAGACCTTCGAGAGCCGCGTGCGCGGCTTGCTCATGGCCATAAATCAGCCCCAGTGAGCGGGCGGGCGTGACGTCCGACCGGGCGTCACCTCGTGCAATACGGCGTGGAAGCAGTCTTTGAGCCAACCAGTCAGATTCAGATTCGATGATCTCGCCGCTCCACCCTTACCTTGCGCTCATGCGCCGCGTATGATCGGTCATCGCGAATTGCCAGGGTCGGTCAACCGGTTTCTCCCTTGGTGCCGGAGACGTGTGATCGGGTCGAGGTGAGGGTCTCGGGATGGTCTGCATCCTCCCCTCTTGAGCCCGATACAAACGACTCCGTGGCAGCGGGGGCACATGGTGAGGACGAGCCTTCAACCATCATCACCCGTATTCGGACCAAGGTTGTCTTCCGTTTCCCAGGGTTGACTTACTGTTGACGGCTGGGGCTCACGCTCGCCCCGGGAGGTTCACGATGCTCCGTTGCATGCGATTGTCAGTCGGCTTGGTGCTGGCTTTCTCGTTGTTCGGCCGCGATGCCCGCGCCCAGTGGGGTTTTGACGGCTGGGGATGGATGGGTTGGGGTGCCGCGAGCCCCGAGAGCGCCGCGCTGCAAGGTGCCGGTTTTTACGCGATGGGTGCAGGAATCTTCAATCTCAAGACGGCCCAGGCCAATAGCATCGACGCCGCCACGGCCATAAAGTTCAACGACTACGTGGCCCAGGTCACGCGTGAATCGGCAAGGATGTACGCCGAGCGTGTGAACCGGCGAATCGCCAGGAACCGAGCCCTCTACGATGCGCGTCAGAAACAACTCCGGGAGAGCCCGACCCTACGCGACATCGAGACCGGCGATGCCTTGAACGCCGCGGTTGCCGATCTGAGCGATCCGAGGCTGGGCAGGTCGGCGATGCTGGCGGCCACAGCCCCGGTCCCGGCGACATTGATCGCCGACGTCCCGTTCGTCAATGCGGCGGAACGTGTCACACTCATGCTCGATGGATTGCGCACCTCGATCAAGTGGCCCGAGGTCTTCGAGGACCCACGATTCGCCGAGGATCAGAAGACGTTCGATGACCATGTCGCTCGATTGCGGGAACAGGCGAACGAAGGTGAGCTCTCGGCCAGGACTCTTCGGGCGGCCAAGGGCTTCGTGAAGGATCTCCACGCCAAGGTCGAAGCCCAGCCGCTCAAGGATCCCCTCGATCAGAAGGAGGCCCTGAGATTCATCACGGCTTCCACGTCGTTGCTCAGCCTGCTGGAGAAGCCGACCATCCAACCGGCGATCCTGGAACTCAAGAAGGTTCAGGATACCATGATCGGCAACCTGCTCGGCTTCATGAACGCTTACAATCTCCGGTTCGGGGCGGCTTCCACGCCGAAGGAGCGTCAAGCGTTCCAACGCCTTTTCACGATCCTCGATCGGACGCGCGATGAAATCCTGGCCGAGGCCAAGATCGATAGCAAAACCCCGCCGGTAGGCAATCCGAGCGACGCGACCAATTTCTTCCAGAAGATGGACCAGGCACGCTAAGCAGCCGGCCGTGGATTCCTTGCACTCTTCGGGGTTCGGAGGCGGTTCCGAGAGGCGAGCGGGTGCGTCAGCCCCCTGTCCGATCGACCTGACAGGGGGCTGACGCCCCCCGCTCGCCTGGGACCCCTGCAGGATAACCCTGGCCAGGTGCTTGGAGCGGCGATCAATCGGTTTGCGCACTGCGCCACACCAGTCCGACGCGATGGCAGAGTCCGCGGGCCAATCGTTTTGATTTCGCGTCGGGCCGATTGGGGCGACGGCGTCCCAACGCGCGTCGTCTTACTCACTCGCGGTCCGATCTCACCCCTTGGGAAATCCCTGGGCCGCCACTGAGGTGATCGCATACTCGGGGGCGAAGCTGGCGATACCGTTGGGCGCGGTGGGCGATGTCCCGGCCCAGAAGGCATAGAAATAGCGCGACTCGGGCTGACGCGTTCGGGGCGCACTCGTCGGGGGGAGCCGGCTCGCCGAGAACTCGACCTGGACCTGGTTGCCGTGGATCTGGACGGCATCGGCGGGGAGCGTCACGCTCGACTTGGGCTGTCCCTGAGCGTTGAGAAGTTCGATCGTGCCGGTGGTGCCATCAGGGCCGGTTGAGACGATTGCCAGAGCGTCGAAGTAAATCATCGCCCGATTGAGGAACGGGCCCGGCGCCGCGGCGCCGCCACGGTTGATCCCGAAGACGTAATCCGCGGGCTGTTGCGGGTTGATTGGGCCGAGCACTTCACCGGTGAAGACAAATCCCCGGCCGAAGATGAGCCGGCCATTCGCTCCGGTCGCGTCCAGTTCCGGTGTCCGTTGTCCGGCGAACGGACCGTAGAACATCGGGACCTTCGTGACATGCCCCCCAATGATCTTCTCGCTCAACGGATGCTTGCGAAGGCTGTAGGGATAGAGTGCACCGTGCGGGACTGAGATCCCCCGTTCGAGAGCCCCCGCCACTCCACCCGCGGCGACATGGCTTAAGAGATTCCGTTCTTCGAGGGACTCGAGCCGAGGCTTCGCCCGCCTGGATCGGACCGCCATACTCGGAGGTCGCGTCCGAAAGGCAAACCGCATCACAACCTCCCTGTCGGCCCAAGGTCGAGAGAGACGAAGCGACGAGGGACCATGGAGGCCGCGCAGGGGAGCGGGTCCGACCCGTCGTTCAAGGGATGACGATCAGTGTGATATACACGATGGATCTCCCGAGTCAAATGGTATGACCAGGTCGCACGGGATCACAATCCGTCCGCACGATCAGAACCGGAAGATCACATCCATTCCCAGGGTCAACTGGTGGTTGGACGTCCCGTTATCGAAGGGATGGCAGAACTGCGACCAGTCGAAACGGATCTCCGGACGGATCAAGATCCAGGGCTTGGGCTTGATGATTAGTCCCAGGGTCTGCTCGTAGAAACTCCCCGCGTAACCGGTGCGGGAGCCATGGACATCGCGGAACCACTCGGACCGCCAGACCCCCGTCAGCTCCTCAGTCGGTGAGTAAATGAACCAGTTTCCGAAGCTATACCACTGATCGGACAACGGTGCGTAGTTCAGGCCGCCGGAGGCGAGCCCCGGTATCGAGCGCTCCCAGCCCTGATCGGTCTCGATCGTCTGCACGAATCTCTCGGTCCAGTTATGCGAGTAGACCCAGGTCAGGAGCGTGCGATCGTTGCGAGCGTATCCCGGGTTCGGCAGGCCGGCCAGGCTGGGGATGTTGACGTAGCCGGTGGGGAAGAGCTGCGTGTTCGCGGGCAGGAAGCGCGGAAACTGGTTCGGCCCCCAGATGCCGGTCAGTGCGAAGTGGTCGCGCGATCCCTCGGTGGTGTAACTCAGGCTCCCGATATAGCCCCACCGGTAGTTCTCGTCGATCCAGCGATCCCAGCCGTTGATCGTCCCGTTGAAGAGATCGAGGTGCTCCGTGAGATGAAGCGTGGTCAACATGCCGAAGTGCGTGAACGGCTGGCCATAATTAAACATGTAGGGTACAGAAAGTAAAGGGCGCGACATCGCCGGAACTCCCTCGAAACCGGCGATCGTGTACCAGCGTCCGGCGCGGACGTCGAGTCCCTTGGGGGTCAGGATCGGCAGGTGGACTGAGGCGTAGAACTGGGCGGGGTCGAAGCCGAGGAATGAATTCAGCCTGAAGGCCGAGTCGAACAGCCCATGCATATGGTTGAACTGCCAGTCGTTGCCGAAGAGTGCGTCGACCCGGAAGCCGAAGTTGACCACGTCGGTTTGCTGGACTCTCCGTCCGAGGACCAGGTAATACTGGTTTCCCATCCAACGGTTGGCCCGATCATTGGGATTGACGCCGAAGTTCAGTCCGCCGTTGAGAACGCCCGGATTGCCGGTGAAACTGTTCTCGATCCAGCCGAATGCCCGGAAACTGCTCGTCTCGGGGATCTCCAGGAGATCCGCGAGGATGCGTGACGCTTCATCACGAGGCGTCGCCTCGCGCGTCTCCTGAACGGCTGCGCTCGTGGTCGGGACCGGCATATTGGGTCGCAGAGACGCAACCGAGCGCGAGGAAGGCCGCGCGACCGCGGTCATGGCCGGGGCTCCGGCACTGGCGGTCGCCCCTGATGTCGATGGTGCGTTCGGGCTGACCGGCGCGGGACCGGTCCGACGGGGATCGCCGCCAGCCTTCTCCTGGGTATTCACGTCCTCAGGTCGAGGCCCGGACGCCCCCGGACTGGGGCGACCTCCGCCAGGAGCGGGGGGTTGCCGATTCGAGGGGCGCGGCTGCTGTGTCGACTGAACGGCCTCCTGTGCCAGCACGGTCTCCTGGATGACGGTCAGACCGAGGCAGAGTAGCGACAAGGCGGCGAGCCCGTGGCTCCCGAGAATGGAGGCCGCTCTCCATAATACCCTGTGAATGACGGCATCTCCGGACTCGGCGGCTCGGAATGAGTGCAGGTCACCGACTGCATCAGAAGAACATCGCAAATCGCATCCAGAACATGTTAAAGCCTTGAACCGGGCTCGAACCGTTCAAGGGAATCGGATTATTGAATCGGTCCCAGACCCAATCGAAGCTGAGGCGCGTGTACTTGTTGGGCCAGCAGTTGACGCCGACCATGATCTGCTCGAGGCCGTTGGTGTAGTTGGTCGGGTTGATGAATCCGCGCTCGAAGTCGCCGCGGCCGATGTTCAACTGCGAGAACTGCGCGGCGAGCTGCCAGGCGCCTGGCCCCCATTCGCCCTTTGCGGGATTGAATGGGCGAAGCGGCGTGACGGTCGAATACCCCTGGAAGCCGTTGCCGGCGAAGTCGCGTTCGCCGGTCAGATAATATGAGAGGTTGACGTAATAACCCCACTGGGTCGATCGGCCCTCGGTGGCGCCATCGGTTAAGATGCGGCTGCTGTTCATCATTTCCGCCAGGACGCTGAACCGGCCGTACCAGTAGAAGTGAGGAGCCCATCGCGTCCGCATGCCGTTGGCAGAGACGTTGGGGTTGTAGGCCGCGAACGGAACTCCGGACGAGGTGATCCATGACCCATTCGTGCTCGGCTCGCCGGCACCGTTTACAAACGCGATGTTCGATTGCTGAAGCTTGTATTGCTCGTCTCCCGCAGATACGCCGATACCTGCGCCCATGCCCTCCAGGAGGGGGTTGCCCGTCCCCTTGAAGGGGGTGAGGTCGAAAGCTCCGTTGTACTGCATGTTGCGGTTCAAGGCATACCAGAAGCTGTTGCCGTCGTTGGTGATGCCCGACCAGTACTGCAAACGGCCATTGAAGAGATTTCCCGTGGCCATGACTCCGAGCTGTCGTCGGCCGGCCAGTTGAAAGATCGGCGAGTTGATAATGACAGGCTCGAGGGCCGGGGAGAACCCGTAATACTCGTACAGGGGCGGGGTCAGGCCCTTGCCGAAACGGATGGTCATTCGGTCGCCGACGCGATAGGCCATCCACATATCGAGCAGATTGAACTGCCCGGCGAAGCCTTGGGTGCCGACCTGGTAGAGCCAGTTCTTCGTAATATTCCCGTAGAGGAAAGTACGGGCGAACGGGACGAAGAATCCCTGGAAGGTCGTCGGCATGTTCTGGCGATCGTAAAACGTCGCCGTCGATCGTGATCTGATTCGTGACGTTGAGCACAAACTCGTCGGTGTCATTCCCAAAGTGGAAATAGCCGCCGCCGCCCAGAGGACCGGTCGCGCCCGCGTTGTAGCGATATCGTCCCATCAGATGGAAATCGTCTCCGGTCGATGCCGACGAGCTTTGCCCCGGTGCGCCGGGTTCCGTTCGTAACAACTCGCCGCTCAAGGGCATGGCCGAGGATTCGCCGCCCACCATCGCACCGGAATTCAGGGGAGGCATCGTCCCGACCGGGACACCGGGCTGGGTGGGAACCATCTCGACCCCCAAAGCGCCTCCATTCGGACCGTCAGGCTGGAGCTGCGGCAACGAAGGTGTCCGCTGGCTCACCGGCCGGAACGTCGATAGCTGCCTCTGGAGTTGGTTCACCTGGTCCTTGAGCTGGCGGGTTTCCGCCACTTCTTTGCGCAAGGCGCGGATTTTGCGCAAGAGTTCCTCGTAAGTGGTGATTGGCGCGGGCGCGGAACTCGAGGCGGGACTGGGCTCCTGGGCGCGAACGCTCGGCGATCCGGCCACCAGGAGTGGGACAAGAACTGACGCAATCATGCCTGCCTTGATGGAAGAAGCCATTCGAAATGACGAACGACAGGATCTACCCATCGACGTGGATCCCCGGCGAACTTTTAAACGATGGACTGTGCAGATTGAATCGTCCGTAGGAGACGAGAGGGTGAAGGGAAAAATCCGGGGTCGAGCGAAAATAATTGGGAGTCGCGGCGAGATGCGAGGACTGGGTGTTCCGCGCGATATCGCACCGGTAGGAGCTTGTGAACGAGAGGCGGGACCTGTAAATTCTACATTCTTTATGCCTCCCGACTTGCGAAGCGACGGATTTACAGACCTTGATCGCAGCGAGTCGATAGAAAGGTCGAGACGGTGAGCCGAACTCAGAACGAGAACACCATGGATTGGGTGAAGCTCGTGCTCCGCGGCGTAGGCCAGGTGATGTTCCAAGGCCACGCGGCTACTGGACTCCTGATACTCCTGGGGATCGCCTGGGCGGATTGGCTGATGGGACTGGGGGCCCTGATCGGCGCCATGATCGGGCCGGTCGTCGCCAGGCTGATGAAGTACGACGCGGCGCAGATCCGCGATGGGATCTACGGGTTCAATTCCACGCTGGTTGGCATCGCCGCGTTCTTCTTCTTCCAACCGGGCGTCGTCACGGTGATCCTCCTGGTCCTGGCCTGCGCGGCGTCGACCCCCGTAACGATGGTCATGCGGCGATATCTCCCATTTTCAACGTATACCTTGCCGTTCATCGTGACGACGTGGGTGATGTTCGGCATCGGAAAGGCGATGGGCTTGCCCGTTGTCGAGCATCCTCCCGGGCCGGAGTCGCTCGATCTGGTGCGTGCGTTTTCGGAGGGACTCAGCGAGGTCTTCTTGCAGGCGAGCATCGTGTGTGGGATCGCAATCTTCATCGGCCTGGCGATCAGCGACCCGCGCCATGCGGTCCTGGCCTTTGTCGGCTCGATGGTGGGAACTTTGGTCGCCATCTATCACGGTGCCCCGGTGGACAAGATATCATTGGGTCTTTATGGATATAATGCTTCGCTGGCGGCGATTGCCTTGTATTTGTGGAGGCCGTCGCTGGTGATCGCGCTGCTGGGAGCGATCCTCTCGACACCGATCACGGAATGCTTTCCCATGACCGGCTTGCCGACGCTCACCGCGCCGTTTGTCGTGGCTTGCTGGATCGTGCTGGCCCTCGGTGCCCTGGAGCCGTACTTCCATCGATTCGCGCCGGCCGCTCACACGCCGCCCCCCGAAGACATTCCGCCCGCGCCCGCATGAGGACTCCTTGGTTCGGAACGTTGCACCGGGCCAGCCGGCCTGACCACCCATGACCCTGAGGGAGGACGCACCATGCATCTCACACCCCAAGAACGCGACAAACTGTTGATCTTCACGGCCGGCGAGCTGGCCAAGGCCCGCAAGGCGCGCGGCTTGAAGTTGAACTTGCCCGAGGCGACGGCGCTGATCAGCGCGGCCCTCCACGAGATGATCCGGGACGGTAAGAGCGTCGCCGAGATCATGACGCTCGGCTGTAGCATCCTCACGAGAGCGGACGTCATGGAGGGTGTCCCCGAGACGATCGAAGTCGTCCAGGTGGAGGGGACGTTTCCCGATGGGACCAAGCTCGTGACCGTTCACCATCCGATCAAATGAGTCCCGGATCCGCCATGAGAGGAGCCAGATCATGATCCCAGGGGAATACGTTTTCGACAAGCCGGAGATCGAGATCAATCCCGGCCGGCCGACCGTGACGCTCAAGGTCACCAACAGCGGCGACCGGCCGGTCCAGGTCGGCTCGCACTACCACTTCTTCGAAGCCAATTCAGGGCTGGTCTTCGATCGGGAGAAGGCCTACGGGATGCGGTTGGATCTGCTCTCGGGCACCGCGATCCGCTTCGAGCCGGGCGACGTCAAGGAAGTGCGGCTGGTTCCGTTCGACGGCGAACGCCGGGTCTTCGGCCTGAACGGTCTGATCAATGGCCAGCTCGACGACCCGACCGTACGCGCCGCGGCGCTTCGAACGGCTCGCGGCCGGCAAATACGGTAACAATCCCGCCAAGTAACATCCGATCGACGGACCACCACGGGGGAACACATCATGAGCGTCAAGATTTCCCGCGACTCGTACGCGGCGCATTATGGGCCGACCGTCGGCGACCGCATCCGCCTGGCCGACACGGAACTGTTCATCGAGATCGAGAAAGACTACGTCCATTACGGCGAAGAAGTCGTCTTCGGCGGCGGCAAGGTGATCCGGGACGGACTCGGTCAGTGCCCGTTTCACGCGCCGATGAGCACGCCCCACCTCGACCTGGTCATCACCAACGTGATCGTGATCGACTACTGGGGGATCGTCAAGGGCGACATCGGGATCCTGGACGGCAAGATCGTCGGGATCGGCAGCGCCGGCAACCCGTTGATTCAGCCGTTGATCGATCCCCGGCTGGTAATCGGGCCGGGGACCGAGGTCATCGCGGGCGAGGGTATGATCTGCACCGCCGGTGGGATTGATACCCACATCCACATGATTTGTCCCCAGCAAGTTGACGTGGCCGTCGCTTCGGGGATCACCACCATGATCGGCGGTGGCACCGGTTCGGCGAGTGGCACCTGGGCGACGACCTGTACGCCGGGCCCCTGGAATATCATGCGCATGCTCCAGGCGGCCGAAGGCTTGCCGGTGAACTGGGGGATCCTGGGCAAGGGGAACGGCAGTCTTCCGCGACTGCTAGCCGACCAGGTCAAAGCCGGCGCTTGCGGGCTGAAACTTCACGAGGACTGGGGGACGACCCCGGTCGCGATCGACACCTGCCTGAAGGTCGCCGATGAGTACGACGTTCAGGTCGCAATCCACACCGACTCGCTCAACGAGGCGGGGTTCCTCGAGAACTCGGTGGCGGCGATCAAGGGCCGAGCCATCCATACGTTCCACACCGAAGGGGCCGGCGGCGGCCACGCGCCCGACATCATCAGCGTCGCGGGACTGCCATACGTGCTCCCCTCCAGCACCAACCCGACCCGGCCCTACACAGTCAATACGATCGACGAGCACCTCGACATGCTAATGGTTTGCCATCACCTGTCGCGCAATATTCCCGAGGACGTCGCCTTCGCCGAGAGCCGCATCCGCGCCGAGACCATCGGCGCCGAGGACGTCTTCCACGATCGCGGCATCATCAGTATGTACAGCTCCGACTCCCAGGCGATGGGCCGGATCGGCGAAGTCATCCTGAGGTGCTGGCAGACGGCTCACAAGATGAAGGTCCAGTTCGGTTCGCTCGCGGAGGATTCGAGCCGCAGCGACAACAAGCGGGTGGAACGGTATGTCGCCAAGTACACCATCAACCCGGCGATCACCCACGGGATCGGCCACCTGGTCGGGAGCGTCGAGCCGGGCAAGATAGCCGACCTGGTGCTGTACAAGCCGGCGTATTTCGGCGTCAAGCCGGAGCTCATCATCAAGGGAGGCATGTTGATCTCCGCCCAGATGGGCGACCCGAACGCCAGCATCCCGACGCCACAGCCGGTCTACGCGCGCCCGCAGTTCGCCGCCTATGGCCGGGCGCTCTCCCAGTCGTGCATGACCTTCGTCTCGAAGGCGTCCATCGAGGACGGAATCGTCGACCGGTACGGCCTCCAACGGCAGGTCTTCGCCGTCGAGAACACGAGGAATATCAGCAAGAAAGACATGAGGCGCAACGACGCCACTCCCGAGATCAAGGTCAAGCCCGATACTTACGAGGTGTTCGTCGACGGCAAGAAGGTGGGCTCGGAGCCGGCCAAGGAGCTGCCGATGGCCCAGCGGTATTTCTTGTTCTGAAAACGATCGGGAGGGCCGAGTTCAACGGTTGTCGGGTGGGTGAGACCCACCGGTATCGGCTTATTGGCGGGTTTCACCCGCCCTACAATGACTGTGCGGATCATGAATCTTCGGCTCCTCCAGCTCAGCGACTCGGCACTACCGATCGGTGGATATACTCACTCCTGGGGATTGGAAGCCGCGGTCGCGCGTCGAGAGGTGCACGATGCGCCGTCGCTGGAAAACTGGGCGCGTCACTGGCTCACCCACGTGATCGGGCCGCTGGAGGGTGTGCTGGTCGGCGTGGTTTGTCGCGCGTGGACGGGCAACGATCTCGCGGCGATCGTCCGGGCCGATGAGATCCTAAGCGCGTCACTGGCTCCGCCCTCCATCCGGGCCGCCAGCCACGAGATGGGCGAGCAGCTCCTGTCACTCGGATCCAGTTGGGTCTGGAGCGCGACGGCCGTCGACCGGTTTCAGCGATCGGTCGGCCGTGACAATGGAGGGCCGAAGTGGAACCATGCGATCGCCTTCGGGCTGCTCGGGGCGGTCGCCGGTGCCTCGTCGCTCGAGACGCTCATGTCTTATTTGCACCAGACGATCATGGGTATCATCGGGGCGGGGGTCCGTGCTCTACCCGTAGGCCATACCCACGGCCAACAGATCCTCGCCTATCTCCATGATGACGTAGGACGGCTCGCCATCGACTTCGACGGTCGCGACCTGGAGACGGCGGGCAGTGGCTCCCCCTTCTACGAGGTACTCTGCGATGAACAGACACAGCTTTATTCCCGCCTGTTCCGGTCGTGAAGGCGACGGTCTACTTGGCCCCGGGCCCTTCCGGACCTCACGCCGCCCCCGGTTCGTTCCGGTCGTGCCGGCGCACAAGGGCGATCACGATCATCAGCACGATTACAAAGGGGGACCTGGTCCGGCCCGCTACGCCGGTTCTCGACGCAAGACGTTCACGCTCGGCGTCGCCGGGCCGGTCGGCTCGGGAAAGACCGCGCTGGTGGAACGCCTTTGCCGCGAGCTCTGGCCCTCCGTCAACCTGGCGGTCATCACCAACGATATCTATACGCACGAAGACGCCGAGTTCCTATCGCGCAGCAAGGTGCTTCCCCTGGAGCGAATCGTGGGGGTCCAGACCGGCGGTTGTCCGCACACGGCCATCCGCGATGACGCCAGCAGCAACCTCAGCGCGATCGGGAACTTTGAACGCCAGTTCCCCGACCTCGAGATGGTGATCGTCGAGTCGGGCGGCGACAATCTGACGGCCGTCTTCTCGCGCGAGCTGGCCGATGTCTTCATCTTCGTGATCGACGTCGCCGAGGGCGACAAGATCCCCCGCAAGGGCGGACCGGGCATCTGCACCAGCGATTTGCTCGTCATCAACAAGATCGACCTGGCTCCCCACGTCGGGGCGGACCTCGACGTCATGAAGCGCGACAGCCTCGCCATGCGAAGGGACCGTCCGTATTACCTCATCAGCCTCCGTCGAGGCGATGGCGTCGAGAACGTTATCCGATGGGTTCGCGAACAACTCGAATCACAGCGCAAGACTTCCTGATTCCTCCGGAATATCGGGCGTATCACCTGGCGGAGCGATCCGCCGGTCAGATCGGAGGAGTGAGCCTGACCCTGGTCGATCGAGGCGGCCAGACGATCCTGGGTCACACTTATCAGCAGGTGCCCCTCCGAGTCATGCCCGCCTTCAATTTCAAGGGCGAACCGGCCGCCTTGATTTATCTCCTGCTCCCCACCGCCGGCCTGATGGATGGCGACGGCCACCTGGTCGAGATCGAGGCCAAGGCGGGTTCGGCCGCGGTGGTGACCGGACAATCGGCCAACCGGGTCCATCCCGCACTCGGTTCCTTCGCGACCCAGCAGTGGAACGTCCGGGTCGAGGCCGGAGCACAGCTCGTGATCCTGCCGGGCCCCACGATTCCGTTCCGGGGCTGTCGCTATCATCAACGAATCCGGATCGAGCTCGAAGGCGATGCACGGCTGATCTGGGGCGACATGTGGTTGCCGGGCCGTTATTCCCGCGGCGATGAGTCGGAGTTCTATCAGTTCGATCAGGTCCTCCAGGACCTCGAAGTCCATCGCGACGGCGTCCTGGTCTATCGCGATCGATTTCAATGGAAGGGTCCCTGGGATCGGACCACCGCGCGCTGGTTCGTCGGGGACGGAGACGAGGCGGCGAGCGCCGGGCTGTTCATTTCCGGCGGAGTTCCTGACTTGGCCGCGGAAAAGAATCCTGCGCTCCAACGAGCCGTACTCCGCCTGGAGCGAGGTGATACGCTGATCCGTTGGTGCGGGCCAGCTCCGGATCTCGTGCCGTCGGTCGTGGACACGGCGCTGAGCTGCGCCGCCGTCTGGACCTCCGGAAACAGCCAGCGCCCCTGGCTCACCGGCGGCTATCACCTCAACCCCAGCCACTGGTTCTCGGTTCAAACGGAACAACACTGAAGCAGGTAGGCATCCCGGGAGACGCAGACTGCGTCCCAGAAGCGGCTCCCTAAATCGGAGGCGGTCTGGAAATTAATCGGATCGAAGCTCACTGTTCCAACCGGATCCGCCTGAAGGAGTGAATCGCCCCCCGGACGAGGACCGCGACCGCGGTGTTTAACCCCGGTCCTCAGGTCGTCGCAACCCAGACGGAGACCCAGACTTTCCTTCCAGGTCGAAGCCATCTGTGCATCCCACGTGAGAATCAAATCTCGCGATCTTTAAGTGCTCGATTCGTCGCAACCGATACAACCAACATCATTCCGATAGGTGGGGGACACTGGATGTCCCGCGTTGACCGGCGAGACAAATCCGTGCGTCCATGCTGATGTGGCGCATACTGTGGAGGTTTGACGTGACGAGATGCATATTCCTCGTCAGCGTGGGCCTCGCGGCCCTGCTGATTGGGTCGGTTGCCGTCGATGCCCAGGAGATCCCCGACGCGCGACCGGTAATCCCACCGCCCCGATCGTTTGTCCCGCAGTCGGGATCGGAAATGCCGCAGCCTGACCCGGAGACGCCGCCGCCTGGCGAGGAGCTCTCGCAGCCCGTAACGGGCGTTGTCGGCCCCCCGCCGATCACCGCAAGTCCAGGTCAGACTACGCCCAGCACCGGCCTGGAGGCGGAATCGCTCCCCGGAGAAATGCAGGAAGACATCTCCCAGGTGTCCCCCAACTTTCGGCTGGGTGCGACGCCTGTCTCACAGGTAAACTTCCTGATGGACTATCTCCGTTTGGGAGACCTCTTCGGCAACACCGGCATCCGATCATTCGGCTGGGTCGAGGGTGGCTACACCGGAGCGTTGACCGGAACGGGAATCCTCTCGGTCGAGACCCGTCAGAACCGATTCGGCAACGAGTTCTTGCTTAACCAGATTGGATGGGTGATCGAGAAGCCGCTCCAGCAGGACGTCTTCAATCTCGGTTTCATGATGCGGTATTTCGCCGGTGCCGACGCGGCCCTGGGCGCGCCTAAGGGCGGCATCGACTCTTCACCCAACCCCCACTTCGGCCAGGATTTCCGCGACCTGTACCTCTCGGCCCACCTTCCAATCCTCACCGAGGGCGGGGTGGACTTCAAGATCGGCCGCATGAACACGATCATCGGTTACAACGGATTCCTCGCCCCCTACCGGCCCTTCTACTCCAGCGACTACCAGTTTTTCTACTCGCAGGACGGTGCCTTCACCGGCTGGTTGACCGACCTCCACGTCTCCAATCGGCTGGACATCTGGAATGGGATGACCCTGGGTGCCAACACGTTTTTCGTTCAGCGAAGCTCCC
Organism: uncultured Planctomycetota bacterium; assembly: GCA_963845755.1. GTDB lineage: Bacteria > Planctomycetota > Planctomycetia > Isosphaerales > Isosphaeraceae > CAWJTV01. The sequence continues at coordinate 491,924 of CAWJTV010000020.1, read as the reverse complement.
GCTCGATCTGCTACATCGGTCAGGTCAACTACTGGGTGACGGACGCCAGGAAGACACGGTTGACGGCCTCGGTCTATGCCGGTCCGAACGCCATTTTCGCCGCTCCTAATCTGGCGGGCGATTTCGTCACGATGGTGGAACTGCGACTCCAGCAGAACTGGACCGAACGGTTCACTCAAATCATCCAGAATAACATGGGCTGGGACGCCAACACTCCGGTCGGCACCGGATCGTGGTATGGCCTTTATACCATCGGCATCTACCACTTGATCCCCACGCTCGACACCAACTTTCGCGCCGAGTGGTTCGACGATGTCAACGGAACGCGAACCGGAATCAACACCAACTATGAAGAGGTGACTCTGGGCCTCAACTGGCATCCCATCAAATACCTTGAGATTCGGCCGGAGATCCGCGGTGACTTCGCAGGCCAAAATGCCTTCGGGGTAAACGGCGAGCACACACATCGCAGCCAGTTGAGCGGTGGGATTAGCTTCCTGGTCAAGTTCTGACGGGGCTCACTCTCGACCGGGAAGGCACCGCGGTCGTCACTGTTCAAATCATTCAAGTTTGCGGAAGACGGCGTCGAGGCTGACTGAAGACGACGGCGGGCTGGAACATCGAGCAGCGGCTCTGGCTCGACTCCGACGACCCGGATCGGGGCTTGGGCCTGTACGTCCAGACGGGCCTCGGCGATGGCAATCCGAACCCGATCCGCTGGTTTCTGAGCGCAGCCGTCTGCGGCAATACCTCGCTGCCGGGCCGCGAGGGAGATACGTTCGGCGTCGGGTTCTACGATCTCGGGCTCAGCACGCAGGCCAAGGACTTGGTGCCGGGGCTCCGGGACGAATATGGGGTCGAGCTCTTCTACAACCTGCGGATCACGCCCGGGTGCCACCTCACACCTGACATTCAGGTGCTCCATCCGGGACTCGCGCCGGTGGACACCGCGCTGTTGTTCGGCGTTCGCCTCAAGCTCGATTTCTGACGACGGAAGGAGCGGCCGGCTGGCTCTGGCGGACGCGTCCGCGAGACCTGTGCTCGGGGAATCTGCCAGAGATCAGGGCAACTGATACCGATCGCGGATTCCGGTCTCTTCGGCAGTTTCGAAGTAACTCAAGTAGCCGATCTGAATAACGGTAAGACCCAGCCTGTACTGAGAGGCCATCCGTGATCGGACCCGGGTGGCTGCGCCCTCCCCCGCTCCATGCACACCTATCCCGGTGAGGGGCCCTTATGGATCCAGTCAGTCTGCTCCGGGCTTTCATCGTGAGAAAACTGGAGTCCAAATGTCGCACTACTGGTAGAGACATTCCTACCGCGGGACAACTTCTGATCTAGGCAAGTCCGTGGCACACGCCGGGAGGGTCCTATGAAATCGCTTGCGGCCGCACCGCGGCATCGGCAAAGGCAAATCGTGCTCACAGCGTGTCTTGCAGTCGCCTTGATGGCGGGTGAAGCCGTGGGTGGGGGGATCGTCGGCGCGCCGATCGATTTATCCGCGCGCGTGCATGAGGCCCTGCTGCCGGGCGGAACGATCTTTGACGATACGCATTCCGTCACGGGCGCATTGATCACGCCGAAGCAGAGCGCGGAATACCTCTACCTCGCGAGCGAGGGAGAGAACCTCTCCGGCCGCTCGACCAACATCCAGCGCGCCTTCGCGTCCTCGCTCGCCGAATCCGATGGCAACGGCGGTGTCGGTGTCACGGCCTGGATTGGCGGAAATCCGAGCCACACCAATCCGACGGCGATCGGGCAGCTCGCCTCCCAGGCCACCTGGCAGCAGAACTTCACCTACAATGGGACTTTTCCCGTATCGATGTCGCTGCACCTCAACATTCCTGCCCTGCAAGTCGGGCTGATCGGCGTCCCTCCCATGCGCGATTCGGCCAGCGTAGCAGAGACCGCTGAGGCAAAAGCGAGTCTCACGGCAACCATCATGCATCCCGATCTCACCACGTCCCCCGGGGCCAGCTTCGAGTTCGGCCTGCGCATTCGAGACGCAGATTCCGACCGGCACCGGAAGCCTCGCGAACTTCTGGGACTACGAATTCATCGGCCTTAACGATCGTACGCAGCACTTGTTCGATGACGCGTTCCAAATCAAATTCACCAGCATTACCAACCCACGGTTTGACATGGATCCGGTGTCCACGGACATAAAGCTGGGCACACTCCAGCCCGGCGACACCGTGAGCTACGTCTACCAGCTCACTGCGCAGGGCACCACAAACGGCGGCGAGCAAGGGTATGTGGCCTTCCTCGGCGATCCGTTCGGCTCGGAGGTGACCAAGGGGAATCTCATCCTGAGCGCCGCGTCCGTGCCGGTACCGGCGGCATGGATACTGAGTGTAATCGGTCTGGTGTGCATCGCCGTGGTGCGTGGCGGCCGTCGAGCGGCCCTCTTGCGTTGAGTCTGTCGCACGCACGCGCTCGATCCGTTGCGTGGGACCTTGGCGACGACCGATCCGATCATCGACCTGGGGCGCCCCCATGCAGGCCCAGACGATACGGTCGCCCCTCATCGGATGATCCGGCCCACGCGGCCAGTTCCCTCCGCCACGCCTCCGCCCGCCCCGGCTGGCCCCAGGCGTCGTAGAGCCGCACGATCCGTTCGAGGGCCGCGATCCCGAGTCGTTCCCTCGCCGGGATGACTTCGGGATCGCCCGCGTCCGGAGCCTCTCTCAGCCCCTCGTAGCTGGCGAGCAGGAGAGGCTCGGCCTCGACGTACTTCCGCTGGCCGAGTAAACTCTCGCCCAGGAGGCCCTGGACGAAGACCGTCGAGCCGCCCCTTGTGAGACGGCCGGACTGCTCGTTCATTAGTCCCTGTAGACACGCGCGCAGGTGCCGCTCGGCCTCGTCGTACTTCTTCTCCTCGAGCAGGCTTCGCCCGAGCAGGTGCAGGATGGTGGAGAGGGCCGGATGGTCGTCTTCATGGACCTTCCGCGCGGTCGCGAGCGACTCGGCGAGGAACGGGGCCGCCTGGGCGTGCTGGCCCTGCAACTGATAGACGCGGATCAGCCGGTTGATGGCCTTTACGGTGAACGGGTGCTGGCGGCCGAAATAGCGGCGCATCCCCTCGACGACGTGGATGGCGAGCGGCTCCGCCGGCGCGGGATCCTCGCGGGCGATGTAGACGCCGACCAGGGTGTTTTTGGCGCAGAGAGTCACCATGAGGTCGTCGCCGGCGAGCCGGCGAGCCTGATCCACGCACCGAGTGGCCAGGGCCTCGGCTTCCTCAAGCTGGCCTTGCCGGACGAGGTGTCCGGCCAGCCAGTACATCGTCACCAGGGTCTCGCGATGCGGATCGCCGAAGACCCGGCGCCGCGCCTCCAGCGTCCGCCTCAGCAATCGCTCGGCCTCCTCGGGGCGGCCCTCCAGGGCGTAGCAGGCCGCGGAGAGGCGCGCGGTGAACAGGGTGTCGTCGTGATCGTCCCCGAGGACGCGGCGGCGGAGTTCCAGCGCGCGGGCGAGCAGCCCGGTGGCTTCCCGACGGTCCCGTCGAAGAAGGCAGTGGCCGAGATGGTGCATGGTGGTCAGGGTCTGCGGGTCCTCCTCCCCGAGCTCGCGGCGCTGCGCCCCCAGGGCCGCTTCCAGATGCGGCTGCGCCTTGCGATACTCCCCCAGATCGATATAGAGTCCCCCGACCATTTGACGGCCCGCGGCCTCCACCAACGTCGACTGGCCGGGGCCACGCCCGAGCCGGTCGGCGACCCGGTCGAGCAGGGTGCGGACCGACAGGTCCCGGTCGGGCTCATTGCGGTAACTCGCCTGCGACAGCACATCCTTCCAGAGGAAGTCGAGGGCGGCCCTGGCGTTGGTCTGTTCCGTCTTTGCCCCCTTCTCGGCCGCCACGGCCCGATCGCGCTCGGCCCGCTCTGCCCGCTCCGCCCGCGTCGCTCGCACCGCCTGCCAGGTGCTCACGGCCGCGGCCATCGCCAGGAGCAGGACGAAGGCCGCGGCCGTCGCCAGGGCGTTCCTGTACCGGCCGGTGAGCTTCCGCAGCCGATATCCGGCCGACGACGGGCCGGCCTCTACCGGCTCATCGGCGAGGTAGCGTTGGAGGTCGCGGGCCAGGGCGTTGGCCGTCTCATATCGCCGGACCCGGTCCTTCTCCAGCGCCTTCATCACGATCCAGTCCAGCTCGCCGCGCACGAGCCCGGGGAACTTCGCCGGATCGGCCCGACGCCGGGCCGACAGCGTGGCCAGATCGCCTACGGAGCCGCTCAGCCGCGCGCTGGGCATCGGGGGCTCCTCCTCCCGGATGAGCCGCAGCAGCTCGTCGAAGGACGCCTGGCCCAGTTGCGGTCGATCCAACGGCGTCGTGCCGGTCAGCAACTCGTAGAGCAGAACGCCCAGCGAGTAGACGTCGCTTCGCGTGTCCACATCCAGGGCGTTGAGCCCGGACTGCTCGGGGCTCATGTACTCGAGGGTACCGACCACCAAGCCGAACCCGGTGAGGGTCGTCGGCTCGGTTTGCCGATCGCCGGTCGACTTGGCCACGCCGAAATCGATCACCTGGGCCAGCGGCTTGTCGTCGTGGAGGGCGACGAGGACGTTAGAGGGCTTGAGGTCTCGGTGGATGATCCCCTTCTGGTGCGCGTGCTGCACCGCCTGGCAGACTGGCACGAACAACTCCAGGCGGTCGCGGAGCGTGAGCCGATGCTCGTCGCAGAACCGGGTGATGGGGATGCCCTTGACAAGTTCCATGACGAAGAACGGCCGTCCGGAACCCATCGTCCCGGCCTCGAGGACCTTGGCGATGTGGGGGTGGTCCATCAGGGCCAGCGCCTGCCGCTCGGCCTCGAACCGGGCGATCACCTGGGCCGAGTCCATGCCCGGCTTGATGATCTTCAGCGCGACCCTGCGCCGGACGGGCCGCTCCTGCTCGGCCAGGTAGACCGTGCCCATCCCTCCTTCGCCGATCACTTCGAGGAGCTTGTACGGGCCGATGGCCGAGCCGGGCCCTTCGGACGATCGCTGCCCCGCAATCGCGGCCGGCTCGGAGATCGGATGGAAGTGGATGCTGCCCAGCGCCTGGTGCGCCTCCAGCAGGTGCTCGACCCGAGCGCGCAGTTCCCCGTCGTCGCCGCAGGCGCCGTCCAGGAATGCCGGCCGCTCGCCCGGACCCTCCTCGATCGCGGCCAGGAAGATCGATCGGGCTTGATCGACATGATCAGTCATGGCAACCTCGCGTGAATGAACGCCTCTGGAGCAGAGCGAGGCCGGAATCCCGGGCTGCTCGCCGGACGCGAACGGCGAAGGTAGAGGTGGTCACTCGCGGCGGTCGAGCAATGCACAGAGCAGCCAGGCCCGGGCGTAGGACCAGTGGCGGTAGGCGGTCGCGATCGAGATCGCGAGCGGATCGGCGGCCTGCTCCAGCGATAACCCGGCGAAGTATCGGAGCCTTACCAGTCTCGCCGCCGTCGGGTCCTGCTCGGCCAGGCGGTCGATCGCCTCGTCGAGGGCCAGGAGCTGGTCCGGGGTGACCGACGTGAAGACATCCAGGTTATCGAGGTTGACGCGGCGCCAGTCGCCTCCCGACTTCTGTCGACCCTTGCTCCGGGCCCGCTCGATGAGGATGCGCCGCATCGCCTCGGCGGCCGCGGCGAAGAAATGGCCGCGGCTGTTCCAGCCCTGCGTCCTGTCCGTATCCACCAGCCGGAGGTACGCCTCGTGCACCAGGGCCGTCGCCTGGAGGGTCTGGCCGGGCTTCTCCTGCGCCAGCTTCCGCTCGGCCAGCCTGCGAAGCGAGTCGTAGACCAGCGGCAGGAGTTGTCCGGCGGCCTGCAACTCGCCTTGCTCGATCTTCCCGAGGATCTGAGAGTCTGTCCCAGAAGGGGCCGGTCCGAGCGAGCAAGGGGCGTCAGCCCCCTGTCTTGGAGGTCCGTCGCTCACCGGACAGGGGGCTGACGCCCCCGCTCGCCCTTCTGGGACCGACTCTGAGTGACATCGTTCATTGGCGGTTGTCCCGATCAGCCACTTCTCTACCGCTCCATCTCGGACCCGAGGCGCGTCGCTCCACTCGACCCGCGAGGAACGTTGTCCTCCCGGCTCATCCGGCTCTCAGCTCCACCCTGAACGGTGCATCGTCCGCTGAGGCAACCTGCTCGGGGCGACCAATAAGCCGAATGCTCACCGCGTTTCCGGTAGCTGGAAATGCATCGCATCACCCTTTTGATCGAGACCGAAGGGGGCTCCTGCGTGAGATTTATTCCACACCGCGTTCACGCCGCCGGCAAGCGGAAAATCCGACAATTCCCAATCGGTATCGGCATCCCGCCCAATCAGGTCGCCGTGGTCAACACTGGGGTTTGCTTCGATCGAATGGAACCTCGTTCTCAAAGAGAACCGTGGGAACGAAGGGAGACGTCCTACCTCCGTAGTGCTCCGATCGAATCGAGGGTGGAGACTGGCGAGGATTCTCGCGCGCCGTCGTCGCCTCCACACACGCTACGGGTGCCACGCGATTGGGGTCAGGCCAGAGCTTCCCGCAGCGCCCCGGCCTCGATGAGGTCCGGCGTCGTGAAGCCTTCGGTGAAGGCGTCGTGAACCGCCGCCAGCGCGTTGCGGGCCTCGTCGCGGCGGCCCTGCCGCTGCCAGAGGCGGGCGAGGCTCATCGTGGCCCGCAGCTCCCACGCCTTGCTCTTCTGGCGCCGGGCCGTCTCGATGGCCTGGCGGAAGCAGTCCTCGGCTGCGGCGACCTGGTCGGGCGACTCGGCCAGTAGCAATTCGCCCATGAGGCGGTGCAGCTCGGCCTCCTGGCATCGCTCGTCGTTCTTTTCCGCGATGGCCAGGCCCTCATCCAGCGCCCGGCGCGCGTCGTCGAACCGACCGACCGCCGTGTAAGCTTCGCCCAGGGTGCTGAGCTGGAGCGGAAGGGTCAGCTCGGCACCGCTCGCCCGGAAGGCATCGAGGCCCTTCAGGATCAACGGCAGCGCCTCCTCCGGCGCACCTCGTAACAGCATTCCAGCACCCTTGAAGAACGTGCCTGTCGCGTACCAGAGCGCAAAACCCTGTTCCGTCGCGATTGCGAACTCCTCCTCGGCGGCCGCCTGGACCTCGGCCCCGAGCCGGCAATACTGGTAGAGCCAGCCCGTGTGGTGCAGGGCGTACGCCAGGCTAAACGGGTGGCCGATCTCGCGGGCTAATTGACAAGTCTGCCGGCTGACCACAAGGGCCTGGTCCGGGTAGCCCAGGTGCCAGAGGGATATCGCCAGGTTGGAGCGGCAGGTGACGCCGGCATCGTGGCCCGTGTGGACGGCCCAAGACCTGGTGCGCTCCCGGTCGTCGTAGTCGGCGACCGCCGTCGCAAACCGGTCGCGGGCGCCGGCGAAATCCGCACGATAAAGTAGAGTCTCGCCCGACATGAACAACGATTCCATCACGATGCCGGGGTCGTTGAGCCGGCCGGCGAGTTCCATCCCTTCGGCGGCCAGGTCCATGCACAGGCGAAGATCACCGCGTACGGTGTGCCATTCCCAGATCCCCAGGATGATCGCGAACAACTGGGGCGGTTGCCCGACCCGCTCGCACAATTCGCGCGCCCGACGGAAAACCGGGCCGACTTCGGGCGAAGCATAACCGCGCGACGCGATGTGGGCGGTGCCGAGGGGGCTCAGCAGTTCCAGTTCTCGGACGTCCCGCTCGAGCGACTCGCCCAGCGTCTCGAGCAGCGCCAGGCCCCGGGTCAGGTGGCTGATCGCTTCGATTTCCGCGGATCGCCCTCGCGAACGCAGGCCCGCCTTGAGCCAGTAGTCGATCGCCTTCTCAGTCAGGCCCGCCTCGGTGAAGTGGTGGGCCAACAACTCGGGCCGGGTCTCGGTGGTCTGCGGGAACTGCGACTCCAGCACCTCGGCGATCCGCCGGTGGAACTGCTGTCGCCTGTCCTTGACCAGCGCGTTATACAGCGCATCTTCCAGGAGGGCGTGTTTGAAGATGTAACTGCACCGCGGCGGCCGCCCCTTCTGGTAGACGATCTCCGCTCGGACCAGCTTGGCCAGTTCCGCCTCCAGCGTCGGCTCGTCCACCGGCGCGACGGCGGCGAGCAGCTCGTAGCTGAACTCGCGGCCCAGCGTCGCGGCGAGCTGGGCCACCTGCCGATCGCCCTCCATGCGATCCAGGCGGGCCATCACCAGGTCCTGGAGGCTCGCGGGGATCTCGTGCCCAAGCAGGGTCTGGCCGAGTGCGCCGCCGTCCCTCGCCCGCTCCAGGACACCCGACTCCTGGACCATCTTCGTGTATTCCTCGACGAACAGCGGCACGCCGCCCGTGCGGTCGTAGATCTGCTCGACCAGTGCCTCTGTCACGATGCCCCCTGCCTTCTTGAGGATCAGATCGCCAACCTGGCGCCGGGTCAGGCGATTCAAGGACAGGCTGGTCTGGTGGGAGATCGCGCGCCACGGTGACTGGAACTCGAGGCGAGAGGTGAGCAAGGCGAGGATGGAATCGTGCACGCCCTCGGCAAGGAACTGCCCCAGGAACTCCAGGGTGGACGCGTCGACCCAGTGCAAGTCCTCGACGACGAACAGGACCGGCTTCCGGGAGGCGCGCGTGTGCAGCCAATCCAGCATCGCCCGGAACGTTTCTTCCCTCTGCCGGGTCGGGGACAACAAGAGTGGGGGGTAGCGGTCCGGGGTCGGTAGCGACAGCAGCGACGCCCACAGCGGTACGGTCTCCGGACGTGCCAGGTCATATTGCTCCAGTCGATGGAGCAGTCGGTCGAACCGGGCCTGTGGTGGCTCCTCGCGGCCGAAGGCGAGGGCTCGCTCGTAGAATTCGATGGCCGGGTACAGCCCCGTGTTCTGGTAGTGCGGCGAGCATCGCCACTCGATGACCGGCGCGTCGACCTCTCCTTCGAGCATCTGCCCCAGGACGTGCTCCTTCAGCGTGTGGACCAGGCGCGACTTGCCCAGGCCCGGCTCGCCGATGAGCATGACGACCTGGCCCAGGCCCTCCTGGGCCTGCTCCCAGCGGTCCTTGAGCAGGCTGACCTCGTGGTCACGGCCAGTCAATGGCGAGAAGGCCGCCCGCTCCGCCACTTCGAGGGAATTGCGGCCCTCGTCGACTCCCTGGACCAGGAAGAACTCGACGGGCTGCGCCACGCCCTTGATCTTGCGGTGGCCGAGACTGGTGCAGTCGAACTGGGGCCGGATCAACCGGTGAGTGGCCACGCTGCACACGACCTGGCCGGGCGCGGCGACGTCTTCCAGGCGGACCGCCACGTTCCGCGCCTCACCAACCATCGAGATCGACTCCTCGCCCGCCTCCACGACGGCCGAACCGGTGTGGATGCCAACCCACGGATCCAGCTCCAGTGTCTGTTCGCGGCGGAGCCGCTCGCCGAGCGCCTTCATGTCCTCCAGGAGGCCGAGGCCGGTCAAGACGGCGCGGCGGGCGGCATCCTCGTAGGCCACCGGGAAGCCGAAGCAAGCCAGCAGCCCCTCCTCGTTGCACTGCACGATCGTCCCATCGAATCGGCGAACGGCCTGCTCGCAAGGCTCCTGGAAGGCCCGCTGGATCCGGGCCTGGTCCTCCGCATCCAGATTCTCCAGGTAAGCCTCCGATTCGAACAGACTGCAGCCGCAGACCAGGACGGTCACCTGCCGACGCTCGGCTTCGCGGACGCGGCGGGACGAGGTCTGCGACGATGACTGAGATGGCGCGATCGACCCGGATGCGAGTGTCTCGCCCGTCGGTACGACCGCGGAGAGCGACCCAAGCGACCACGAGGTGCCCGACCCCGCGACGGCCTGGCACGCACGCCTTAGCTCTTCGGCGAAGTCCGCCGCGGTCATATAGCGGTCCTGGAGCCGCTTCGCGAGTCGCCTTGATGCAAGCCCGCTCGAGCTCGGGCGGTATCTCGCGGCGGAGTTGGCGCGGGGGCTGTGGCTCGTCGTCGCGAACCTGCCGGAGCAGTTCCAGGGTGTTGCTCGCCCGGAAGGGTAAGTGACCGCAGAGCATCTCGTAGAGCACCACGCCCAGGCTGTAGATGTCGGTTCGGCCGTCGATGCGGTGTGCCACGCCTGCGACCTGTTCTGGCGCCATGTATGCCGGGGTGCCGCGGACGGCGCCGAGCTCTCGGCCGCCCGACGCCTGCTCGTCGAGGGCCAACCCGAAGTCCACGAGGACCGGGCCGCGGTCGGACGTCAGGATGATGTTCGCGGGCTTGACATCGCGGTGGACGGTGAGCCGGGCGTGTGCATGAGCCAGCGCATCGGCCACGTTGGCCGCGATGCGTGCAGCCTCGTGCCAGCTCGGGGAGTTGTGTCGCAGCCACTCCGCGAGATTGGGGCCCTCGAGATAATCCGAAACGATGTACACCTGCCCTTCGTGCAGGCCGACGTCGTGGACCGTCACGATGCCGGGGTGGCTCAGCCGCGCGAGCCTGCGGGCCTCCTGGAGGAATCGCTCGGCCTCGGCGTCCGGCACCTCGGCGCCACCGCGTAGGACCTTGATCGCCACGGGACGGTCGAGTTGCGTGTCGTGGCCGAGGTACACCGTGCCGAAGCCGCCAGATCCGAGCGCATTCTTCACTCGATAGCGGCCGAAGGCCACGGGTGCTGGCGTGGCGTCCCCGGGCGTTGCCGGCCCGGCCGGCGGACGCAGAGTCAGGTCCGTGGTCGATTCCCAGTCGCTTCCCGACCCCGAGGGACTGAGCGCCGCGCCGAGAAGCGCGGAATCCGATTTCACACCGATGTTGCCGGAGGACTCGTCGGAGGAGGGTTTGCCTGCCGGATTCAATTCAGCCTCCGTCTCTTGCCAGGGCGAGAAGAACGAAGAACCCTCTTCAGTGGCCGGCAACTCCAACTCATGGAGCGATTGAGCAGGCCCCGAATCGGGTGCGTTGAATCGACGAAGATCCGGGACTCAATGAGAGAACTGGATCGTCCCGACCTGCGAACCACCGAGCAGCTCGAAACCGAATTGCTTGTCGCCCAGGTTGACGATCTTGCCAACCAGGGCCGGGGCATCGGCCTGCGTGAGTGTCAGGACTCCATCAAGATAGTCGGCCTCGCCGGCAATCGAATCCGAATGACCATTGGACTTGACATCCCAGGTGAACTGACCATCCTCCCGAATGGTCAGCTCAATGCTCACATCGGGCATTGGCTTGGCCTTCCAGTTTCCAACCAAGGCCGCCGGGAGAGGGGATGGCTGTTGCATCCCGGCGGTCTCGATACCCTGGGCGGAGTCCGTCGCTCCCAGAGTCGGAGCATCGGAAGGTGGGGTCAGCAACTTGGCGAACTGGGCCGCCAGTTCGTCCTTGGGCTGGAGCTTGACAACGTACTCGAATTGCTGCCGGGCGTTCTCGAAGTGGTCCTGAACCATGTAGTGATAGGCCAGCACGAAACGCTTCGACGCGACGGACGTATTCGCCTTGATGGCCGCCTCCAGCGCCCGGAGTTGACGGGAATAGGTGTCGACGTCGGCGTAAAGGCCCGACATCGTCGCCCAGTCCCAGCCAGGGCCGGCGGTCAGCACCACGTAGAGCACGGCCGCCGTCTCGTCATACCGCCCCAGGGCGAAGAGACACAGCGCGCGGAATTCGTGCAGGACCGGATCGTTGGGGTAGGGCTGCAAGGCCAGGTCGGTCAGACTCAAGGCGCGGGGAAAGTCTCCGGACTTGAAGGCGTCACGTGCGGCCAGGAACGTCGAGTCGTCTTGCTCGGTACCTTCGGGCTCGGGAGGAATGTTGGCCAAGTCAAGAGGACGGCTGTAATCCGGAACAAAGACCGGAGGCGCATTCGCGACCACCGTCGTATTGATCACGGGTGCGACAAGATACGGGTTGATGAACCCTGAGTAGAGCCAGCGATTGGCCCATGGGCCGAGTCCCCAACCAACGAGTCCCGCGTGGCCCCAGGTGGGGAAAACCCGGATCGGCCATCTCCTGAGCCCGAAACCCATGCCGACCGGACCGAACCAGCCACCGAAGTGGTTTCGCCCCCAACTCCCTCGATACCAGTTGCCATGGAAGCGGGAATTGGGGAATCCCCAGCCGTGGCGGGGCCACCTCCGGACGCCACCCCAGCCGTTGTTGACGATGAGGGTGTTGTTATTGCCGAACCAGCCGCCTCCCAGACCTCCACCGGGGCGAAAGTTTCCGGGATTCGGCCGGTTGACCATCCCGAGGTTGTCGCCATAGTCGGGCCGACCAGGACGAGAGTTGCCCGATCCGGGACGATTACTACCGGCACCGGGTCGATAATCACCGAGGCCGGGACGATTGCCGCTCGCACCCGGACGATAGTCGCCCAGGCCAGGACGATCGCCTCCGGCTCCAGGCCGATTACCACCCACACTCGGACGGTAGTCGCCCAGGCCGGGACGATTGCCACCGGAACCCGGACGATAATCGCCCGAACCGGGTCGGTTACCACCTCCCGGACGAGTGAGGCCACCACCACCCGAATCGGGGCGGTAGCCGCCACCCGGCAAGGGCGAGGGTCGGGTCATCCCGCCCGTCCCAGGTCGATTCGTCGAGCCAGATCCGTATTGCCCGGGCGTCGCGCTCGGACGTTGCGAGGGCCGGTTCGTCCCACCCGCGTTGGGCCGGTAGGCCGATCCGGCGCCCCCGCCATAAGAGCGTGACGCGCTCGGGCGAGTCGAGGGACTGGTCATTCCGCCTCCAGCCCGTCCCGCCGATCGGCCACCTCCGGCACCTCCCCCTCCGTAACGAGCTCCTCCCCCTCCCGAACGGCCTCCTCCTCCCCCGCCCCTCCGCTGGCCGTAGGTCGGTTCCATGCAAGTCAAACACAAGGCGAAAGCCAGGATCAGTTTCCAAGAAGCGCCCATGACAACGAGCCTCGCGATGATACCTACATGATGGACGACAGATCGATTTTTCGCCGAGGGCCGCCGGGAAGCTGGAACCCAGGACGCCAATCGATACGGGTTGGCTCGAAATCAAGGCCGATCGCTCTTGGGATCCAATACCCCTGCCGGCGGATTTCGCTCCGTGGCGGGCGTCGGCCGGTCGGAATCGGCCGATGGTGGCTTACGGACCATCACGACCTCCTCCAGATCGGGGAGCAGTTCGGTACCGACGATGCGGTCGGTCGATTGCATCTTGACGGCGTCCTTGTTGACCGGCTCGATGACCTGAGTTGCCGACGTCGTGAGACCGTCGCCTGAGATCCCGCTTGCCTTGACGATCCAGGCGTTGCCCGAGCGGGTCCACTGTCCTTGGCCGAAGTCTCCATCGGAGTCGAAGACCCACGACCGGATTTGCTTCGCTTGCGGATCCCAACCGATCCACTGCGTCCCGCTCCAGTTGGGTTCGCCATCGATCTGGACCGAGTACTTGCGAACCAGGAACTTCCGACCCTCGTCCCAGCGCACTGTGGACGCGACCTTGCCATCCTCGCCCTCATCAACCCAGTCGCCGATCAGCCATTCGAGGTCTCGGAGCGGTCCTCCCTTTTCCGAGGACTCAACGGTCGTGGTCGCGCCGTCGCGAAGCTCGGCCAGCCGCCACTGGTCTCCCTTCCGAACGGCGATCAGGCTGTAACTACCCGAGGAGAGCGCAGTGCCTTTCTCGTCCTCAAGTTGGAACCGGCCCACGACCGAGGCGACGTCGGGGGACAGAAAGTGGACCGATTCGACCTTTCCCGAGATCTTGCACGTCGGTCCATTGCCGAACGCCTGGGCGTAATGTCGGCCGATCGAGTCACGCCCCCGAACGACTTGCCCGTCCTGGTCGAAGAGTTCAGCGTCGTCGGTGAATCGAGCCGCGAGCCCCTTGGCGTCGGCCTGGTTGTAGGCGTCAGTCACAGCTTTGAGTACGTTGCGGATCTCCACTTCGCCCGGAGGTGTAGGAGTCGCTGCCTGAGCCTTCTGCCCGTCTTGAGGATCGGTCGCTCCCGAGACGGCGACCAACCCGATCGCGATGGAGACGACCATCAGCAATGGCGCGACCCATCGTCTCACGCCGCTCCGTCGTTCCAAGATTATCGGCACATTCGCCTCCTCATAAACGAAGCCCCGGCCTCCCCCACGACAGCCGGTTGGACAGGTTGAACGTCCGCTTGCCGGTCGAGCGACACGGCAGTGAGGTGGCCACCGACCTTACTGCACCCTTCGATTGTACCGGCATTGCCACGCGACGATACCACCGATTTTCTGTGGCGTGGGGATTCGTCCTTCTCTGACATTGTCTCACTCCCCTGATTTTTCTACCGGTGTCGAGAACCAGTGGTTGGGGGCAAGGCCGGACGACGCAAGCAGCCAGGGATGGGCCTCGTAGCCGTCGGTCGAGCTCGCAGCCAGCCGCAACGCGTGATGCACGAGGTCGGTCGTGACGGCCGACGGGTGGCCGCACCATCGAATGCACCATTCGCCATTGCCGAGCCGAAAGACCGAACGCCGCAGGGTCGGGCCGACCTCGGCAACGGGCTCCGACACCGGCCCGGCGATGAACAGGCTGGCCGAGGCGAGGGCGCCGCCGAAGAACCAGTCGGCGTCCTCCGAGGTCCAGGGGCCGTCCCATCGGAAGCGATCCCGATACACCAGTTGGTCCGCGCGACGGACCTCGAAGTCCTGGACAATCCGATCGAACTGGAACCGCTCCGACAGCTCGCCGCGGTCGTAGCGACCTGCCAGCCAGATGTCGCCCCAGATCAACCGGTGCGGGGGGCGAGCTCGACGCGGCCGCGCTGATAATAGCGGCTACCTCGGAACGGGATCGCCGGTCCCGGCAGGACGACCAAACACGCATCGTCCTCGACCTCGATGGTCCATTGCTGGGTTGCGTAACTGGCCACGGCCGGATGAATCCGGGTGGCTGACTGGCCGGTCACGACGGCCTGCGTGCCCGCCCGCGCCGTGATCTCGACGCAGTGGCCGTCGCCATCCATCAGGCCGGCAGTGAGGTTGATCAGGTACAGCAAGGATGCTGGCTCCGAGTCCAGGACGAACGGCGGCATCAGGCGGACGGGGACCTGCTGGTAGCAAGTCCCCAGGCGGGTCTCGTCGCCGACGCGGACGAGCTCGATGCGTGCGCCACCGACCCGCGCGGCCTGGTGCCCGGTCGGGTGCAGGCCCCGGAACTCGGGCGGCGTCACGAGCTCGTCGCGCGTGATGCGAACTGCTCGCGAACCCACCGGATGACCTCCGCGATCCCTTCCTTCTGCCGAAGGCTGACCATGAGGAACGGCCGCTCGCCCCGCATCTTCAGGCTGTCGCGTCGCATGACGTCCAGGTCGGCCCCGACGTGCGGGGCCAGGTCGATCTTGTTGATGACCAGCAAGTCGCTGTTGCAAATGCCCGGCCCTCCCTTGCGGGGGATCTTGTCCCCCTCGGCCACGTCGATGACGAAGATAAAGCGGTCGGCCAGCTCGCGCGAGAAGACGGCTGTGAGGTTGTCGCCGCCCGACTCGACCAGGACCAGCTCGAGACCGGGAAACTGACGCTGAAAATTCGCCACGGCGCTCAGATTGGCGCTGGCGTCGTCGCGGATGGCCGTGTGTGGGCAACCGCCGGTCTGGACGCCGACGATCCGCTCCACCGGCAGCACCTCGCGCCGCGAGAGGAACTCGGCATCCTCGTGGGTGTAGATGTCGTTGGTGATGACGGCAAGGTTGACCTCCGGCCAGAGAGCGCGGCAGAGCATCTCCACCAGCGCGGTCTTGCCCGAGCCCACCGGGCCGGCCACACCGAGGGTATAGACCTTTCGCGTGGGCCCCGCGTAGCGAGCGGGGCCGGCCCTGCCCATGTGGTCGTGGGAGTGGCCGTGGTCCTTGTGGAAGACAACACCCGCCCGGAAGCGCCGGCGATGGCGTCCAGGGCACCATCCCAGCATGTCCGACCGATCGTCAAGAGCGGAACATCCGAGCATAAAGTCGAGTTTGGTCATCGCAAAGGATCTCGTAGAAGGGGCAGCCGGCGCCGGCCGTCTCCGGCTCGCGGCCTTGGATTTCCTGAGTCAGGCTTTCAATCTCGTCGTGAAGATAGGCCAGCACTTGCTGGCCATGCGTGTGACCGACAGGGATGGCGCGGACCCCGGCGCCGATCATTCCCAGCGCCGCCTGGTGCAGGTAGGCCGTCACCACGTCCTCGGGATCGCCACCCGCGAGTGCCCCGAGCAGGCCGAACGAGATCGGGTGGTGCCAGCCGTCAGATTCGTCGGTTCCCTCCGGCAGGAACGGCGCAAGCCCCGCGGCACACCAGGCCCACGTCGCCCCCAAAGCCAGGAGTTGCTCGCCCATCTCTCGACTGGCTGTGCGTATCGAGGGGGGAATGATCGATGCTTCGGCAAGGTGATTCAGAGCTCGTAGATCGAAGGGCTTGCCTGCGCGGGCCGCACGGCAAGCCGAGGCGACGAGCACACCCTCGAGCGGCCCCAGGCAGGTTCGTAGCCAACGAACTGTCCATCGCTCCAGGGTCGCGGGGTCGCGGACTCGCCTTTGAGCGATCGCCGCCTCCAACCCCCAGGAGTGAGTATAGCCGCCGATCGGGAGGGCCGAATCGGCAAGCTGAAGCAAGTGGAGATTCATTGAAATCTGCGGTCTCGACCTGAGGAGGCACCGGCGGTAGGCATCCCCGCCGGCGCGGCGACGTCGTTTCAGAATACGAAGTAAAGTTGAGACATCGGCAGCTCCTCGAGCGGTTCGCTGCTGACCTTCTCGCCGTTGACCCAGACCTGGTAGGTGTCCGGGTCCACGCGGATCTCAGGAGTTGCCTCGTTACGATGCATGTCCTTCTTGCCGATGTCACGGCAGTTCTCGACGGCCACGACCTCGCGCTCGAGGCCGTAGCGATCGACGATCCCCTTGTCCAGCGAGACCTTCGAGACGAAGCTCAGACAGGACTTGGACAGCGCCCGGCCGTAGGCGGCGAACTGAGGTCGCATGTACACGGGCTGCGGCGTGGCGATGCTGGCGTTGGGGTCGCCCATCTGGGCGGCGACGATGAGGCCTCCCTTGAGGATCAGGAAGGGTTTCACACCGAAGTTCGCCGGCTCGTACAGCACCAGGTCGGCCAGTTTGCCGCCCTCGATACTCCCGACGTGCTGGGCGATGCCATGCGTGACCGCCGGGTTGATCGTGTATTTGGCGACGTACCGCTTGACGCGCTCGTTGTCGTTGCGCGAGCTGTCGCCGGCCAGGGGGCCGAGCTGCACTTTCATCTTGTGGGCCGTCTGCCAGCACCGGACGATCGCCTCGCCGATACGGCCCATCGCTTGTGAGTCCGAGCTCATCATGCTGATGATGCCGCGGTCGTGGAAGACGTCCTCGGCGCCGATGGTCTCGGCCCGGATGCGGCTCTCGGCGAACGCCACGTCCTCGGGAATGTCCCGCGACAGGTGATGGCAGACCATCAGCATGTCGAGATGCTCGTCGATCGTGTTGACGGTGAACGGGCGAGTGGGGTTCGTGCTCGAGGGGAGCACGTTGGGCAGCCCGGCGATCTTGATGATGTCCGGGGCATGGCCGCCGCCGGCACCCTCGGTGTGGAAGCTGTGAATTGCCCGCCCCTTGATCGCCGCGATCGAATCGTCGATGAAACCCGACTCGTTGAGCGTGTCGGTGTGGATGGCGATCTGAATGTCGTATTCGTCGGCCACTGACAAGCTGGTGTCGATCACGGCGGGTGTGGTGCCCCAGTCCTCGTGGAGCTTCAGCCCGCAGGCTCCGGCCTCGATTTGCTTGCACAGGGGCCTCGGCACGCTGCCGTTGCCCTTGCCGAGGATCCCCACGTTGATCGCCAGCCCTTCGAATGCCTGGAGCATTCGCATGATGTTCCACGGGCCGGGCGTGCAGGTTGTTGCCCAGGTCCCCGTCGCCGATCCGGTTCCACCGCCGATCAGTGTGGTAATGCCGCTGGCGATGGCGACCTCGATCTGCTGCGGGCAGATGAAGTGGATGTGGGTGTCGATGCCACCCGCCGTACAGATCTTGCCCTCGCCCGCAATGATTTCGGTGCCCGGCCCGATGACCAGCCTCGGGTCAACACCGGATTGCGTCAGCGGGTTCCCAGACTTGCCGACCGCCACGATGCGGCCGCCTCGAATGCCGATGTCACCCTTGACAATCCCCCAGTGGTCGATGATCACGGCGTTGGTGATGACCAGGTCGCAGTGTTCGGGACCCATCACATCTTCGATCGGGCATTGATCCTGCCCGTCACGGATCGACTTTCCGCCGCCGAAGATCGATTCCTCGCCGTAGTCGGTGTAGTCGTGCTCGATCTCGATGATCAGCTCGGTGTCGGCCAGCCGGATGCGGTCGCCGACCGTTGGGCCGTACTTCTTGGCGTAGGCTTTTCGCGAGAGTTTCACGCTCATGGGTCGGTGCCCTCGGGTTGTTCGGAATGGGATACGATCGTGAGGTCCGCCGTGTCACTGGGATGGTTTATGGCCATATTTCTGATCGAGGCATCGCTTCAGACTGGTCTCGCGGGTGTGAGGGTCGTCCAGCCGGCCGCTGACCAGGGCATTGAACCCGTACACCACCCGGCGGCCGCTGTAGGGGATCAGACGGACTTCCTTGGTGTCGCCGGGCTCGAACCGTGCGGACGTGCCGCTCGGCAGGTCGAGCCGCATGCCGTACGCCTTCACCCGGTCGAAGATCAGGGCCCTGTTGACCTCGAAGAAGTGGTAATGGGCACCGATCTGAACCGGCCGGTCCCCCGTATTGTTGACGGTGAGCGTGACGACGGGACGGCCCGCGTTGAGCTCGAGGTCGGGTTTGTCGAACAAGAACTCGCCAGGAATCATGGTTCTGCCTCCCAGGAATTGCGGGTATCAAGAACTAGCGCCGACCGTCAACGGATCGGGTCGTGGATCGTGACCAGCTTGCTGCCGTCGCGGAAGGTCGGCTCGACCTGGATCATCGCGATCATCTCCGGGACGCCCTCCATGACGTCGCTACGCTTGAGGATTTCGCGGCCGGCAGCCATGATCTCGGCAACGGACTTGCCGTCCCGTGCCAGCTCCAGGAGCTCGGCTGTGATCAAGGCCGTGGCCTCGGGGACGTTGAGCTTCAGGCCGCGCCGTTTGCGGTCCTTGGCAACCTGGCCGATCACGTAGATCAGCGCCTTGTCTCGCTCTTGCGGTGACAGATTCATGGATCAAACTCCAAGGGACGGGGAATACGGAAGACGTTCACGACCGGGCGCCGGGTGGCAGCCTGACGGCATTTCATCCCGTCGCCGATATTGTGCTGCTCTTGCCGAGAAGCCGTCTCTCGAGCCAGCCGAACGCCAGGACCAGCCACGTCGCAAGGACGAACGGTGCGGTCAGGGCGGGCAGCCCGACGAGCGGGATCAGCTCGGTGAGCGGGACCGAGAGAAGAATGCCCAACAAGGGAGCGATGAACGACCGCCTCCAGAGGAACAGGGCGACGGCCGCCAGCGTCGCGTTGTAACCGTACAGTCCCAAGGCGACGTTCTCGAATAGGCGAGCGATCGACCAGGCTTTCGGGGTCGAGAGCCCTCACCGCGGCGGTCACATGGTAGCTCCCCAACAGCATGCCGAGGGCCGATGCCAGCAGGACCCATGACGCGTGCTTCCAGTCGCTCAGGGCGATGCCGACGAGGAACAGCAGCGCCGTCCAGATGCTCGCCTGGAACATGACCTGGCTGACTCCGTGCGCGACCGACCCGAGGATGCCGACTCCTTCCAGAGCCCCCCCGGATCGGCACGGGTCGCCCCCAGTGCCTGCCCGAGGAAAAACAGCGCCCAGGTGGTCACGATGAACGGCGCGGTGTACGTCGGGAAAGGCACGTATCGCCGCGCCAGGCAGGTCACCAGCGCCGCCACGACGCAGCCGACGATGAGCAGGCCGATACTCGTCGTCCCCGGGCGGAAGAAGAAGAGCGTGGCGATCCCGACCAGTGCGGAGTTAAAGCCGTAGATCCCGGCGAGACCCTCCGATTTGTCGAGCTTCAGGACCCAACCCGTTGCTGTGCCGATCGCCGACCCGACGACCGCACCGACCGCCATCAGGGGTGAGCTTATGGCTATCCCTAGTGTGAAGAGAGCACCCGTCAGGGCGTTCTCCTGGAAGAAGACTTGCCCGATGCCCCGGAACACCGCCAGCACCGGGGCCGGAACATCGACCACCGGCCATGGAAGTGCGCGTGGTCGCGTCGCATTCACGTTCGCATCGGTCGAGGTGAGTGAATCCATGTGCGTGTCTCCGTGAGACGTTCATATGAGGAGTCCTGAGCAGAATTCGGCGTCATTGCGCTGCGAGCGATTCCGGTGAATCGCCGGCACCTCCAGTGTGTTCATCTCAAGCCAATGCGGATGGGGCCGTGGCCCCACCGATTACTGTGCGGCCCGGGTGGGCGGCGGGACCAGCTTGGCACGCCACGCCGCGGCCTTCTCAGGCTTTCCCCAGGCTTCGTAGAGCTTCACGGTCCGCTCGCCAGCCTCGGTCAAGTCGGTTTTTCCCGACGCCGGGATCCTCGCCTCGCGGGCGATGAGGCCCTCGAAACCGGCGACGAGACGCGGTTCGGCCTCGGCAAATCTTCCCTGGCCCAGCAGGCTCTGGCCCAGCAGGCTCTGGACATTGAACCGTGTCCAATGATCGGGGCACCGCTCGTCCAGGATGGCCAGGGCGTTGTCGAGCAGGCGTTCGGCCTCGGCCCACTTCCGCGACCTCAGAAGTCCGCGAGCCATTGCGATGAGTGCCCGGGCGACCTCGGGGTGGTGGGGACCCAGTTTCTCAATGAGTACGGCGTGAGCCTCGCGGAACGTTAACTCGGCCCTGGTGAAGTCGCCCCGCATTTGCAACGCTTCCCCCAGATCGAGGCGCGTCGCCAGGGTGGCGGGATGGTCGGCCCCGAGCTTGGCCATCCGCATGGCCAGATTGCGCTCCAGCAATGGAAGCGCCTGCTCGTGCCGGCGGGCGTCGCAATAAGCCTTGGCCAGGTAGTCCTGGGCGATGAGCGTCTCAGCATGGTCCGGACCAAGCTTGGCCGATAGGTCCACGAGATTTCGCTCCAGGAGCGAGATCGAGCGATCCCACTGACCGGCGCACCGATAGGTGTCGGCGAGGATGTTCATGGCGATCAAGGTCCTGATGTTCTCCCGACCCAATTTCGCCGCCAGCGTCGGTACGGCCTTCTCGAGGATCGTGAGCGCGAGGTCATGCCGCCCGATGTCTCTGTAGGCCGAGGCGAGGCGGGTCTGCGTGCTGAGGGTCTCCGGATGGTCAGGACCGATCCGGGCCGACTGGACCGCCACCGCGCGCTGGAAGAGTGGGATCGATCGGTCCAACCATCCGCTCGCCTGATAAGACATCGCCAGGAGACTCAAGGTGATGAGAAGCCTGGGGTGTTCCGGGCCAAGCTTGGGTACTCCCATCGCCAGCGTCTTCTCCGCGATCGGGATGGCCTTGTCATACTGACCCATGTCGCGGTAGACGTTGGCGAGGGTGTTCCGGGCCGTGATCGTATCGGGGTGGTCGCCCCCCAACCTGGATGATTGAGCCTCCACGGTTTGCTTGATCAATGGCAAGGCACGATCGAGGTAGCCGGCAACGCGATAGGAATTGGCCAGATAGGACTGGCTCAGGAGTGTGTCGGGGTGGTCGGCCCCAAGGACGGTCCGGCGTGCCCTTACAGTCCGTTCGAGCAGCGCAATTGAACGGTCAAACGCGCTCGTAGCCTGATAGAGCAGCGCGAGATGATTCTGGCTGGTGAGCGTATCGGGATGGTCCGGGCCGAGCCTAGCCGCCTGCTCCGGCACCGTGCGCTCGAGCATGGGTATGGCCCGATCCACTTGGCCGGCGGCCCAGTAGGCCAGGGCCAAACTTGTCCGGGACTTCATGGTATCGGGATGGTCCGGACCGAGTTCGGTCGATCGAAGCGCAAGGACCCGTTCCCGCTGTCGTACGCGCGACCGCCGGCTCTCCCAGGTAGTAATACGTGTCGCCCAGGACCGTCCGCACCTCCGCCTCGATACCCGGCTGGCCGGGGAACGCGGCCGCAATCTTCGGCTCCGAGGCGTCGAGCGCCTTGCGGATGGTCACGTCCTTGCCAAGCGCCCCTTCCATGCCCTCCGGGCGCGGGGCCGACAGGACGTGGTCCTGGAAAAAGCTGAGGACGCTGCGCGCCTCGGCCGCCGACCGCCTGGCCTTCTCACTCTCGGCCTTCGCCTGGACCTCGGCCACCAGAGCCCGATCGCGCTCGAGCCGTGATTGCTCCTCCGCGGCGATCGCGCGTTCGGCCTGACGGATCGCCACGGCTTCCGCCTTCGTGGCCCGGGTCGCCTGCCAGATGCTGAGCACGGCCCCGACGAGCAAGAGCACCACGAACAGAGCAACGGTCACGAGCGCCGCGTAATTCCTCCGGGCGAACTTCCGGAGCCGGTAGGCAGCCGATGGCGGGCAGGCACTGACGACTTCGCCGTCCAGGAATCGTTGGATGTCGCGACCGAACCCGCTCGCCGTTTCATAGCGACGGGTCCGATCCTTCTCGAGTGCCTTCATCACGATCCAATCCAGCTCGCCTCGCATCAGCTTCGTCAGCCGCGCCGGTTCCGTCTTGCGTTGGGTTGAGATCGCGGGAAGTGTCTCCCTCGACTCCTTCAATCGGGAGCTGGGCTTGGGAGGCTCCTCCTCGCGGATGCGGCGCAGGATCTCCGAATAGGCCGACCCGATCATCGTTTGTCGTTCTAACGGCGTGGTCCCTGTCAGCAATTCATACAAGAGGACTCCCAGCGAGTAGATATCACTGCGAGTGTCAACGGAGAGTGCGCTCATCTCCGCCTGCTCGGGACTCATGTATTCGAACGTGCCAACGATCGTCCCGTATTGCGTGAACAAAGTCCGTTCGGTCAGTCGTTGCTCGATCGCCTTGGCGACGCCGAAATCGATCACCTTGGCGACGGGCTTCCCGTCGTAGAGGGTAACCAGGATATTCGAGGGCTTGATGTCACGGTGGATGATCCCGTTCTGGTGGGCGTGTTGAATCGCCTGACATACGGGGATGAAGAGTTCGAGACGCTCCTTCGTCGTGAGCTGGCTCCGGTTGCAATACTCCGTGATCGACACTCCATGCACCAGCTCCATGACGAAGAAGGGCCGGCCGGTGGCGGTCGTCCCCACCTCGAGCACGCGTGCGATGTTCTGATGATCCATCATGGCCAGGGCCTGGCGCTCGGCCTCGAACCGGGCGATGACTGGCTCGCTATCCATTCCAGGTCTGATGATCTTGAGCGCGACCCGTCGTCGGACCGGCGTCTCTTGCTCGGCCATGTAGACCGCGCCCATGCCCCCCTCGCCGATCTTTTGGAGCAGCTTGTAGGGGCCGATATGATTCCCGGCCACCTCCGCGATCAGAAGTGGGGCGGCTGTCTTGTCGGTAACGCCCGGCGCCGGCTCGCGGGGTTGAGCGGGGGTGCTATTGTGGGGCGAATTGGCAATCGGTTTCGGTGCGGCGCCCCCATCGCGTCGAACAATGTTGACCCACGACCGGTCGGCGTGATCGACGAACGGCTGATCGAGGAAGCTATCCGGTTCGTCGTGAGACCGCAGGAGTGCCTCAACGCTTTGCCGCAACTCCGAATCGGTCGAGCATTCACGGTCCAGAATCGCAGCGCGATCGGCGGGGTCCTGATGTTCAACCGCCGCCAGGAAGATGGCCTGCACGCGTTTCGGGTCGATTGGCATAGGATGCTCCGCTCATCGGCTTCATCCTTCAGTGCGCATTCCGTTGCCGAAACTGTCGAAGAATCTGAAAAATTCCTCAGCTCCCGAGGGTGTTGCGGAGCCAGGCCCGGGCGTAGGTCCATTTCTGGCGGGCGAGGTACACGGTAATGCCGAGGGTGACCGCGATCTCCTCGTGTCCCAGGCCGGCGAACTGGCGAAGTTCGACCACCCGGGCCGCGATCGGGTCTTCGATCATCAGCCGGTTGAGAGCCTCGTCAAGAGCGAGGAGGTCCTCGTCCGGGTCAGAGGCGGCTTGGTCGACAAGGTCGACTCGGCGCAGCCGCCCCCCCCGCTTCAGACTGGTCTTGCGCCGTGCAGACTCGACCAGGATGCGCCGCATCGCCTCGGCCGCCGCGGCGAAGAAGTGACGGCGGCCGTTCCAGACCTGGGCGTTCTCGACATCCACCAGCCGCAAGTAGGCTTCATGTACCAACGCAGTTGGCTGGAGCGTTTGACCGGGCGACTCGAGTCTCAGCCTCTGAACGGCGAGTTGACGGAGTTCCTCGTAGACCAACGGCAGCAACTGATCCGCCGACTCGGGTCCTCCTTGCCCGATTGACGAGAGAATCCGCATAACGTCTGTCATCGATGGAAGTCCCCGGGATCCTCCTTGACAGACTGTGCCCGTTCAGCAGATTCAGTCGAGCAAGGTGACCAGGCCCGCGCGCAGGTCGTAGACGGCGCCGACCACCTTCAGCTCTCTGCTCCTGGCCTTCTCGGCTAGTATGGGATCCAGGCCTTTGAGCCGCTCAACACCCAGCGCCACGTTGGCCTTGATGGCGTTGTCGAGCTTGTCACCGGATTTTCCTCGCACCGAGGCGGCGGCTGGCCGGATGAGCTCTACGAGTTCGCGGATGGAGCCGGGCAGCACGTCGTTGGCGTCGATGTGAGCAACGGCGGCCTTGACCGCGCCGCACGCCGAGTGGCCGAGGACCATGATCAGTCGGACGCCCAGCTCTGCGACCGCGAACTCGATGCTCCCCTTCACACTCGGTCCCGCGCCGCTGACGATGTTCCCCGCCACGCGGACCACGAACAGGTCGCCGACCCCTTGGTCGAAGAGCAGTTCGGGAGCCACTCGCGAGTCCGCACACGCAACGATGGCAGCGAGGGGCGCCTGCCCCTCCGCCAGCGCCGCGAAGTCTTCCGGCTTCCGCCCCGGGTGGGTGAGCTTCCCTTCGACGAACCGCTGGTTTCCCTCGAGCAACCGGGCGAGCACGGCGGCGGGATCGCGGGCCGCAGGTGGCTGGACGGCAGCCTCCCCGGTCAATCCAGAACTCAGACCGGCCACGCCGGCTGCCAGCCCGGTGAGCCGCACGAACTCGCGGCGAGACGAACGATACGGTGATCGCATGACTCATCCTTCCAGGAACGGCGCTTCGGGCTCGGTGGGTCGCCCGATCGAATGGACCCGCGAGCGCAGCCTGCGACGCTCCGGCAACTCCGCGAGGTCGAAGGGCGATCGCAATTTCACGGGAAGGCCGCGGCGCATGAGGTGCTACGATGCTGACAATTCGCCCAGTATCCAGCAATCCCCCCAAATTCCGCGAAATCCGAAGTCACTAACAAAGTGTCCGAAATGTCGCTCGGTCATCCAGGACTCGCTCCTCGACAATTGCTGATCGCCCGCCTCAGAAATAGAGCTGGAACCTCAACCAGAACATATCGGCGGTCTTCTGAAACCCGCCCGGTCGGTACTGGACCGCCTCGCCGAAGTCGCCATGCAGCCAAAACATATACATTTTTATATATTCGTTCCAGTACCAGTTCATGCCCAGTTCGGTCGTTATGGCCTGATTGGACCAGAGGTTCGGATCGGCGAACCCCTCGGTGAAGATCTTCTCGCCGAGGCGAAGTTCTCCGACGCGCCCGACCATCTCCCAGGCACCCGGACCGCGTGGATCTCCTCGTTTGGTCGGGAACAAGGACCGATTCGGATAGAGCCGGCTTCGTTGCTCGACGTGCTCGCCGGTCAGGAAATAGCCACCCGCGACATAGAAGCCCATGTAGGGCACCTGGACCGCCGACGGGCTGTTGAGAAACGCATAGCTGCCGTAGCCGTATTGCCACTCGCCGAGCAGCGACAGGCTCTTGTAAAAGTAGGCCGAATGGACGGATCCAAGCAACCGGTCGCCCCGCTCGATCACGCCGGGGTTGAGGATGAGGAACGGCGTCGTGCCGGCCCCGGGGACGTCGCCATTCGGGGACCCCCCGCCGATGCGGAACGACACGGGCACCGGCGGCTGGTCCTGATAGCCGAACGCGACCGAGGTGCCAAGGTTGAGGAATCTGGCAAACCTCAGCGTCTCCGACTGCTGGAACGGCCTCGCGTTGAGGAACGCGACGACATCGACACCATTGCTGAGACTCTCGAACGAATTCCGCGAGCCGTTGAAGATCCCGGCGGCGTAGTCGAGCCGCTTGTCGAAGAGGTAACCCCAGCCCATCAGCCCGATCTGGCGGCCCAGGCCGACGTTGGTCGTGAACACCGAACGCTCGGGCGTCGGCAGCCAGTAATTCGAGATCGCGTACTGGTCGTAGGTCAGCGGCGTGAAGAATCGCCCAAAGCGGATCTCGAAACGGTCGTCGAGATGCAAGTTGATATAGGCGTTGAGAATGTTGATCGTGCCGCCCAACCCTCGGTTGATCGAAAACTCGTACTCGATGTTCTTGGTGATGTTGCCGTTGAAGAAGATCCGCTGGCGGGGCAAGAAGAGGCCGCTATTGGCCGGGATCTGGTCGGCCTGACGCCACATCCGTCCCTCGATCTGGGACTCCAGGTGGACTTGAAGCCGAAATTCCTCATCCTCGGTCTCGAACTGGAAGCCGGGCCCGAAGGTGCCCCTCAGGGGCAACCCGCGGGTACCGGAGACCTTCGCGAGTGAGTATCCCGGTGCGGGTGAGTTGGGGAAGAACTGCCCTTCCGTGTAGTCCGGCACGGGCGAGTCGGGGTCGGCCCCCGGGACGTCGGCCCTCCGCGGGGCCGTTCCGACGGGATCGCTTATCCCTCCCCCGCCCTTCTCTCCGATGCTTAGCCGATTCGACAGCTCCGCGAATCTCGCGCGTAATTCCTTCATCTCCTCGTCATGCGCCTTGTTGGCCTCCTCAAGTTGCGCGGCGAGCTTCCTGTTCATTTCCTCCATCATTCGAAGCCGCTCTGCGAGTTGCTCCACAGAGATCGGTGCGGATGGGGATGGACCGGATGGGATCCTCGGACCCGGCGCCGCTGGTGAGGGGGGAATCGCCGGGGGAAGATCCTGAGACAGGGCGCTCGGGCAGAAGACGACCAGGACAGCGAACAAGCCGAGTAGCGATTCCCAAAGGCTTGTCCAGCTTATGGGTCGTCGCACGCGTGTTCAGCTCCTGCCGCCGGACGGTTGTGCCGTCCACATCGATCGGCCTCGCTCTCGAGCATGACTCCGCAGAACCCTCAGTGCCTTATTAAGAGCACCTAAAGCAATGAAAGGATTGTAAGAACATAACATCCCTATCCAAAATGACTTCCCGCAACGCCTCGAAAACCTGCCGATCGTGAAAGCCAGCATCGTCACCGCGTGCACCCGGAGGACATCGCGAGTCGTTCTTCTCGTCGATCATCTTCGACCACGAGACCATGATCCCATCAGCCCCACTCTCACCTCGAATTGGGCCGACCCCGGATCCTCCAGACGCACCATTGCGTGTCTCATCGAGGTGTCGGAAGATAACTGGTAAGACGTTTTCCCACAATTGCATTTGCCTCGTGGCTCTGATCGTGGCCTAAGTTCGCTTGGGGAAGGGGCCGCCCTGTTACGATGCGTTCCTCGACGGCCGGGTCTCGACCACGATGAACGGCTGCTGCGATCTCCGTTCGCCCTTGTCCCTACCCTTGTCCAGATCGAGATGGCACAATGAGGACCGAGTGAACTCGACCGCTCGAGACGATCTCGCGGCATCCCGACGATGGGGACGATCGACCACTCATAGCAACCAAGATAAGTCCAAATCGATCGCCGCGATTTGCCAGGACTGCTTCTAGAACGCCCCATTCGAGGAGGATCGACCGAGATGAGATGTCGTCGCATCATCGCGAGAGCCGGGATTCTGGCGTGTATTGGCTTGACGGTCACGGCCATGGGGCAGGAAGCCAAGAAGCAGACGGCGGCGTCCGCACCCGACGAAAGCATCAAGGCGATCAATGATGATTACAATCAACAATTACTCCTGCTCGATCGTCGGCGACTGGAGCGTCTCGAACAACTAGCGGCCCGCCAGAACGCCGCGGACGCCGTTGCGACCTACGAACAACTCTTTCGACTGGCGATCGCCGGCAATCTGTTCCGCGAGGCGGAGCCGTCCGCGAAGAGCGTGCTGAGCGGCGGTAGCGCATCGCCGACCGCTACGGCGCTCGCCGTTCTGGTCAAGATGATCGCCGAGGCCGACCGCGGGGACTACGACCTGTCTCTCGAGACCCTTCAGCACATCGTTGCCGAACGAGAGAAGGCCGCTGAGCGCGGAGCTCCTCGGGCCGAACTGCCGACCGACGAGATTATGACAATTTGCGATGCCTACTATCAGCGGCTGATCCAGAATGCCCGGTTCGACACCGCACGCAAGGCCCTCCAGATTGTGCTCGGGCACACGCAACGTCCCGTCCTCAAGGAATTCTTGTCCACTCGTCTCAGACGACTAGAGCTGGTGGGCCAGCCCGCACCGGTGATCCAAGGAGCCGATCTTGATGGCAAACCGTTCGGCGTCGCCGATATGAAGGGGAAGGTCGTTCTGGTTGTCTTCTGGGCGAGTTGGTGCTTGCCCTGTGCCGCCGAGATCGAGGCGTTGCAAGCTGTGGAAGTGTCCTATCGAGAGCGGGGACTGCGGATCGTGGGCATCAATCTAGACGCAGCGCAGGACGAAGGACAGAAGCTGGAGACCGTGCTGCCCAACGTCCGTCGATTTCTGCTCGACCAGAATGTGCGCTGGCCCACGCTAATCAACGGTCTGGGGGAGAAGGACTATGCCAAGGCTTACGGCGTGACCGAAATCCCGGCGAACATCCTCATCGCCAGGGATGGAAAGGTTGCCTCCATTGACCTGGTGCCCAAGAACCTCGAACCGACGATCGCCCGCGCAGTCGGCGAATGACCCCCCAGAGCCCCGCAAAGCCTCGACAGGATTCCGAATCGGGAATCGCCTTCTCCTGATCAGGGGTTGGGAGCGGAACTGCCACCGGGTGCGGGCGGCAAGGCGGCTTGAGCGAGCGAATCGTAGAGAGACAGAAGGAAGACGTGGAACGAGTCCGCGATGCGCGGCGTGGAGGTCTCCCTCAGCGCTCGGAGCGCAGGCCGGCCATAGTCGAGCAGCTTCTGCCGCGCCTCCGTCACAATGGCAATCGAAGCCGTACTTCGCTGCTTCTTCTCCTGGAGGACGGCCAGGGTGTTCTGGTCGGAAATCGTTCGCTTCTCTCCTAAGTCCCCATCGTTGGGAGAGTCGGTCGGCCACACGAGACGTTGTGATGCATCGAAAAAACTCGACAGCGGCAAGATGGGCTGCGGAGCGGCCGTGGCCCCAGAATCTACCCGTCCGGTATTACCCAGCGATGCGGTCGGTCGCGGCTGATAGGCGGGCGGCTGGTGCCGCCGGACATCGTAGTGTGGGACGAATCCATTATCGCGAACGCGATTGATGTAGGAGTTGGGATTGTTCCGATAGGCGCCGTGCGAAGGCCGCTCTGCTCGGCCCGCGGCGGCACGAGTGAGAGCATGCTGGTTCAAGAGGTTTGTCGGAGAGGGCGCCTGGTAAAAACCTCCCATGCCCCAGCCCATACCACCTCCCATGCCCCACTGAGCCCGGGCGGGACTCGATCCCAGGACGGTGACGGTCATTCCCATCAAGAATCCGAGCCCACGAGAAAACCATCGGTTAGTCTTCATGTACAATCCTGCTTTCCTTCCGAATGCGAAACCATTGTCCATCCGAAAGATGACAGCGGGAAGGACGTCGCTCCACAACTCCGATAATCACGGGCTGATTCTAACAGCGTCACGCCGCGATACGCCATCCACTCGTCATTCGGCGAGCCCGGAGCGATCCCCGGAGGCCAGAGCGATGGGCTCGCTCCATCACGGCGCCAACGAATCGAGAGGACCGAGGTTGGAACTCTTCGTCATCGACGAGGGGAGCCAGATCGCGTCCTGGCGACCGACGAGAGAGTTCACAGTCGCGTACGCGCAGTCGGTTCTCGTGGTTGATTACCTACCTCAGGAGGATAGATTATCATTGATAGATAAAACATACATCATTACTAGATCCGAGCATCTCCCGCCGGACTTGTCGGAGGCTCGGAGAGGCGGGATGGTTCGATGAGATTAGCACGGTCCAGGATGATTTCTTCGCAACGCCGGGAGTCGGGACCATCTCTTGAATCTCTCGTGGGACGTTCCTGGTCGTGCAGCTCGCGAAACCTCTTGAAAACTCTTTATTCAGAGTTTCCAGGGCGCGACGGCCTACAAGGTCGATACGAGATTTGACGCGTGTCGCGTTGGAGGAGTGGCGGATTTATCCTGTCATCTCGAGCTGGACCAGGGCCGCGGTGGCGGTGGCATGCTTCCGGATATCTTCGGTGATGCGCATCGAGCAGAACTTCGGACCGCACATGCTGCAGAAAGCGGCGGTCTTGAACGCCTCTTGGGGGAGGGTCTCGTCGTGCATCCTCCGGGCCGTCTCCGGGTCGAGTGAGAGCCGGAACTGCTCATCCCAGTTGAAGGAATACCTGGCGCGGCTGAGGGCATCGTCTCGGTCGCGCGCGCCGGGTCGATGACGGGCTACATCGGCGGCATGGGCCGCGATCTTGTAGGCGATCACGCCCTGGAGGACGTCCTCGACCTCCGGCAGACCCAGGTGTTCCTTCGGCGTGACATAGCAAAGCATGCTGGCGCCATGCCAGCCGGCCAGAGCCGCGCCGATGGCCGAGGTGATGTGATCGTAGCCCGGCGCAATGTCGGTCACGAGCGGACCAAGGACATAGAACGGGGCCTCACTGCATTCGATGGCCTGCTTCTCCATGTTCATGGCGATCTGATCCATCGGCACGTGGCCGGGACCTTCGACCATGACCTGGCAGCCGAGCGACCAGGCCCGTCGAGTTAGCTCACCCAGGGTCTTGAGCTCGGCAAACTGCGCGTCGTCCGAGGCATCGGCAATACTGCCGGGACGCAGGCTGTCTCCCAGGCTGAATGAGACGTCGAACGCTCGCATGATCTCACACAATTCGTCAAAGTGCGTGTAAAAGGGGTTCTCCTGATTGTGCCCGATCATCCACTGGGCCATCAGCGACCCACCGCGCGAGACGATCCCGGTGACTCGATGGGCGGTCAGGGGGATGTAGTCGCGGAGGATACCCGCGTGGATTGTCATGTAGTCGACCCCCTGACTGGCCTGGTGCTCGATCATGTCGAGCATGTCGCGAGGCGAGAGGTCCTCGACTTTCTTGACATTCTGGATCGCCTGATAGATCGGAACGGTCCCCACCGGAACGGGGCTGGCGGCGATGATGGCCTGGCGGATCGCGTCGATATTCCCGCCGGTCGAGAGGTCCATGACGGTATCGGCACCTTTATCGACGGCCATCTTCAGCTTGGCGAGCTCGTTGTCGATGTTCGAGGTCACGGCCGAGTTACCGATGTTCGCGTTGATCTTGCAACAGGCCTTGATCCCGATGCCCATCGGTTCCAGTCCGAGCTTCAGATGGACCGTGTTCGCCGGGATGATCATCCGGCCTCGGGCCAGCTCGGAACGGATGGTCTCTTCGGGGAGACCCTCGCGGCGGGCCACATACGCCATTTGCTCCGAGAGGATCCCCTGCCGGGCCATTTCGATCTGCGTCATGGTGCGAATTACCCCCGAGTACCGCTTGTGCGGCCCTGCGTGTTCCGGAGCAGACGACCGAACCGCAGCGGTGTCGTCTCGAAAACTGCATTCTTTCGGTATACCATCTCCCGAAGCAAATCGTAAGCCTCTCCTCGGAAAGGCTGAGGGGTGCAGGATGAGTCGAGACAGACCGGTTCTGACTTATCCTACCTCCATCATCCTGCAGCCCTCGGAGGGACC
Source organism: uncultured Planctomycetota bacterium (assembly GCA_963845755.1). Lineage (GTDB taxonomy): Bacteria > Planctomycetota > Planctomycetia > Isosphaerales > Isosphaeraceae > CAWJTV01. The sequence continues at coordinate 460,176 of CAWJTV010000020.1, read as the reverse complement.
ACGAACAAAAGCTACGAACGGAGCGACTGGCGCAGCCATCGCGAGGCGTACTGTGTCAGGATTTCCGTCGTCCGCGATTGAGCCGCGTCGGGATCCCGGGACGATATAATGGTCGTCACGGCGACTCCCCGGACGAGCGAAGGGAAGCGAAGGGATGAGGCGGGGAGTGGGTTGCGGTGCGGGCCGATGGGACCGCGTCACGTGGCGGACGGGAGACCGCAGCTCCCGCCACTCATCCGGCCCGTTCGGTCCCCTGCTCAAGGGGCCGGGATCGCGGCCGGGCCCGTCGAGGTGAACGATGGGATTGGATGAGGACGTCTGAAGTTGCGCCGGGAGACGCCCTGCTCACTCAGGCTTTTGCCCGACCGACCTTCAAGGAGGTAACCAGGAAGTGAACATCCTCACGACCCGCTTCGGGCTGATCCAGGCTTGCGAAACGGATGTCATCACGATTCCGGAAGGATTGCTGGGTTTTCGGGCATTCCGGCACTTTGTCTTCCTCCCGGATCCGGTCGTGATGGGTCTGTCCTGGTTGCAGAGCCTGACCGCTCCCGAACTGGCATTCGGCCTGGTCGCGCCCCCGCTGGCGGTCGGCGACTACCGCGTCGAGATCCGTCAGGGTGACCGTTCGGCCTTGGAGCTCGATGACGAACGGTCCGCATTGATTTACGTCATCCTCAATCGTGGCGAAGGGGGAGGGTTGACCGTCAACCTCCAGGGACCGCTGGTCTTCAACCCGCTTCGTCGCCTGGGCCGGCAACTGGTCTTGACCTCCAGCCGGTACCCGGTGCGATACCCCCTCGAAACGGGCGTGTCCCCTTCAGCACCGAACCTGCTTCCCGGGCCGTCACCGCTGCGTGCGACGGCGTAACCCGTGTAGCTCAACACCTTTCGTGTAACTGCCGACGTACCATCCCCAGCTCCGTCGTGGTCACCGAGGCGTAGGCAGCGTGATCAGGGATGGTCGCGGGCCTCGCTGGCAGGAGGAAGGAGCCGAATACGATGCTGGTCCTATCCCGACACCGCGACGAAAGTATCATCATCGGTGATGATATCGTCATTACCGTGGTGGATATCCGGGGTGATAAAGTGCGATTGGGGATCGCGGCCCCGATCGAGATCTCCGTACATCGACAAGAGGTGTACGAAGCGATCCAACGCGAGAATCGCCAGGCGAGCCGGCTGGATCCCCAGGACGCTCGACAGATCGAGCGCCTCAACCAACCGGTCCGCCGCGAAACCCGCCGGAGTCGCCCCGATCCCACCTGAGTCTCCCACCCTGGATGGGCCCGAGATTCCCGCTCAAACTGAGCTAGACGACGAACCCGCTCCCGACGAGACGACGTCGCACGGTGGTCACACCGGCGGCGTTGTCTCGTTTTTTTTCTTCAGCCTGAAGCATCTGGACGCGGCCTTCGGCCAGGAGCCGAGGGTTTCCCGATTCCGAGATTCCCGCGTTCGCGATGCGAGATTCCAAATCCCACAATCTTCCTCATCGGGAATCTCGCAACCAGAACCTCGGATCCCCCTCAAGCGCGGCACCATGATCCATTGAGGGTCTATTCCAGGTCGATGATCTCGTCGTCGTCATCATCCAGGATGTCGAACCGGAACTCGGCCAGATCGGGGAGATTGGCAGCCTCGGCGCAGGGGCGCGACGAGAGCCCGTTCCGGCGCCGGCATTGCCGTGATCTGGCTCTTCGACGGCTCGGGGAAGCCAGGGGTGACACCCTGCCGGACGGGAGGACCGGCCACCCTCCAGGGCGCCTCCGTGGAGGCCGCAGGTCGGCCCGCAACGCCTGCCCCATTCGCCGCCCCTCGCCCAGCCGCGTGAGCCCGGCCTCGGCCCTGCTCGGAAGGCGCCGGCATATCGTCGGGTCCCAGGTACACGCGCATCTTGTAGCCGCCCAGACTGATCCGGTCGTCCGGCAACAGCGCCGCCCATCGTACTTTCTGACCCTTGACCTTCGTCCCGTTGGTCGTCGCCAGGTCGCGGATCACTAACAACCCGTCGGTTTTTACCAGGACACAGTGCCGTTTCGAGAGGCTGTGGTGATGGATCACCACATCGCAATACTCGCGCCTACCCACGATCGTCAGGTCGCGCACGATCGGGATCGCGGGGTCACCATTATCGGGAACAAGTTCCGCTTTCATTATCGACACTGTTCTGGTCCGGACGGGACCGACGAGAGGGATGTGACTGGCCGGTTACTCCGTGTTTCCGCGAGCTACTCCATCTTACATCAGACTCGGTCGCTCGACAAGACGAATACGAGCGTGGTTGCATGAATGTGTCTGACCTGGCAGGGCAACTCTGGGAAGAGGGACTCTCGGGATTCGCTCAACGGTCGAGCCAGGGGTCCCAGAGCGGGTCGTTCACGCCGGAGGAAGGCTGCGACCTTTCGTCCGAGCATTGACTTGTCTTGGGGTCCATGACCGGCGGCTTGAGGTCGGACCGCTTGCGAAACAAGTGCGGCAGGAACCGGCTCGTATTCCGGGTGATCAAGCCGTCGTCCTCGCGAATACCCATTCCACAGGCGTAACCGTTAACGATCCAGCTCCCGACGACCGGATATCGGCCCTCGAAATTCGGTAGCGGTTGAAACTCCTGGTACACGTGCGGGCCGTCTGTATAGTCGCCCGCCGTCTGGGCGATCATGCGCCCCTCCTGGACGATCGCGACGTTCGAGCCTTCGCGCGAATAGATCGGCTTCACCACATACGTCTCGCCGATCGGCTGAAATCCGGCGCGGAGGAGGTATGGACTATCCGGGAAGAGCCCAGCCAGTACCGGGAGGATCGCCTTGTTACTCAGCACCATCTTCCAGGGGGGCTCGAGCCATCGGGTTCGAGCCGCCGGCAGAAACCGCCCGAACTTCTCTCGGAGCATCCATTCCCAGGGGTAGAGCTTGAACAGGATCTCGACGGTTCGCTCGCGGAGGTCGGTGAATGCTCGGCGGCCAGCGTGCCAGCCGATGTCCTTGACGGCGAGGAACTCGGTTTTCAGCCCGGCCTGCGTGGCCGTGTCGCGGAGGTAGGTGACGGTCATCACATCTTCGAGGGAGTCCTGCATCGCCGCGAAGAGGACACGACCTCCCAGGTCGCGCCGGACGCGGCCCCACGCCTCGATGAGACGCTCGTGCAGGCTGTTGAACTGGTCGAAAGGTGCCTCCGCCCGTTCGCTCATGCCCGCCGAGACCAGCAGGTCCCGGAACCAGAACCATTGGATGACGGCCGCCTCCAGGAGTGCCGTCGGCGTATCGGCGTTGTATTCGAGCAGTTTGGGCGGACTAGCACCGTCATACGCCAGGTCGAACCGGCCGTAGATCGTATGCTCGTCGCGCTCCCAGCTTCGGGCCACGAGCTCGTGGAACGCCTCCGGTATGTCGAACTCGCCGAGACGTCCGTTCTCGATCACGTCTCCGACCGCCTTCAGGCACATCTCATTGAGTTGGTAAGTGGCCGTCTCGATGAGATCAACCTCTGCAGCCTCGAAAAGATAAAAGGCGGACTCGTCCCAGTAGCGGACGCCGTCGATCGAGTGGAAGAGCAGGCCCTGCGATTCGACGATCTTGGTCCAGTCGGCGCGGGGAGGGGTTGGGATTCGGAGCATCGTCATTTGTCCAGAGAGGCGTGAAGGAACGTGCATCAACCGGATCGAGGGACCGGCTGCAGGTGGTCCGTGGCCTCATGAACCCCCGCCGACGCCTCCGATCCCCCCGAATCCGCCGCGAGCCGACGCTCCCGATCCGACGGATCCGACGTTGCCCCGCAACCCCGAGCCGATGGGGCGACCACTCGTGTAAATCCCGTGGCCACCGCCGTTTCCGGCGCGGGCATCGTCCTCCTCATCCGTCCCGGACGAACAGCCGGCCAGAGCCAGGGCCGAACCCATGAGAACCAGCGAAATCGCAGTTGTGGATTTGTTCATCGAAGATGTCTGTATCGCGACAGAGGAAGCGCCCCTGCGGCACGAATTGTCCGGCGAGGGGCTGCTTGTTTCAGGGGATTCGGCGGATCAGGTCCGAGATTCGATGAATTCGCAGGAAACCGAAGGGAAGCCCATCCGCCGACGGTAATGGGGATCGAGTTGAGTCGGGTCGGGACGACCGTCTCGCCGGGTCAACTCGTTCCGGAGAATCGGCGTCAGAAGACTCCCCTATGACTCGAGCAGTGTTCCATTCCATTGCTACAATTGGATTCCAGCCTACGCTTTCCCCGCGCCATCCTCGTCCTCGGTGATTTGGCGTGTCCGATGCGAATTGTTGAAACCGATTTGCGGCTGACCGGGGTATTGGTTGCGGAAATGGGGTCAGACGATCCGGGCGCCGGAGCCCACTTGGACCCCGTGCCGCGATCCGTATGAGGCGACCTGAGGGGCACCACCGATGATAGCGCCGAGAACTTCGCGGACAGAGATCAATCCGCGCAAACATCAAAGCGATCATGGTCCTTATCGATCCCCGCTCCCGAGCAACAGGTTCCTGCCAACGAGTCGGTCCAGAATGGAAACACCGAGGCTCTGGCTGATCCTCCTGGCAATGGTTGGATGGCTCATTCCCGCGGCGGCGGCGCAGACGGCCAAGGGACAACGCCCGGCCGCGACGGTCATCGACCCCCGTCCCGTGGTCTGTCTGGAGATTCCGCATCCGGAGATCCTGCTCGACCGACTGACCGACCCGCGAATCCAGCAATATCTCGGCGTCTTGCCGCAATACCGCGAATTCCTGGAAGGCAACCAGTTCCAACAACTCAAGGCGGTGGTCAATCTGGTCGCGTCGCAGGTCGGGACCACCTGGGACCGAGGGCTTCGCGATCTGACCGGCGGTGGGATCGTGGCGGCGGTCGAGGCCGAGGCGGGTCAGGAGCCCCGAGTTTACTTGTTGATCACGCCGAAAGACCTGTCTCTGCTAGAACGAACGCACCAGGTGCTCCTGAAACTGGCGCGCGAGGACGCGAAGAACAAGGCCAAGCCCGACCCGGTGCAGACATCCGACCACAAGGGTGTGGTCGTGTACGCGGTCGGCGGCGAGAAGGGGGCGGCTTATACCATCATCGCCGGGACGCTGGCGATCTCGAATTCGCCGAAGAACCTCGTTCGTTTGATCGATGAGCGCATTGAGACGAAGTCCGCGGGCGATCTCGGCGATGCCAAGAAGATCAAGCCGGCCCTCCTCCGGTTCACTGATCAGCCTGAGTGGAAAGCGATCCGAGAGCGCCAGGGGGCTGACGCCGACGTATGGGGATACGCCGACCTGGACAGGCTGAAAACGCTCGATCCCAAGAAGTTTACGCTGCCGGAGAAAGGGGATACCGGGATCGTTCTCTTCTTCGGGTCCTGGTACGAGGTTCTGCGTCAGGCCCACTCGATTCAAGGTAGTATCCGCTGGTCGGCCACTGAGTTGACCGCGGCGCTCGAAGTGCCCCTTTCGAAGGAGGGGCGTCCGGCGACAATCAAGGGTTATGTGCCCGACGGAGGGCATGGAACTTCGCCGTTGCTTCATCCACCGGGGACCATCGCCTCGCTGAGTCTCTGGCGCGACTGGGCCACGATCTGGGAATCGAGGGCCGACCTGTTCGCCCCGGAAACGGTCCAGGGCTTCGCCCAGCTCGACACGCTTGCGGGGCAGTTCTTCGGCGGTCGTGAGTTCGGCCCCGATGTGCTGGGAGCGTTCGATCCCCACTGGCGATTGGTCATCGCCGATCAGGATTACACGCGCACTAAAACCCGAGCCCGATCCGAAGATTCCCGCGTTTGCCCTGGTGGCCGAATTGAATGCGCCCGACGATGATTTCGCGTCTCGCCTCAAGATCGCCTTCCAGTCGATCGTCGCCATCGCCAACGTCGATGCGGCGCAGAAGAAGGCGGCCGTCATGGAGCTCGGATCCGAAGAGGTCGAAGGGATCACGATCGCGACGACGCGTTTCCTGGTCCCGCGTACGTCGGCACCCGCCAGCGAACAAGCGCTCCAGCGGTACAACTACACGCCGGCCGCGGGCCAGGTCGGCAAGTATTTCATCCTGAGCTCGAGCACGGGCCTGGCCCGCGCGCTGGTGAAGGAATTGAAGGCGATGAGCGGGCCCGGCGTCTTGCGGGCCGAGGAAAAGGCCACGTTCCGCGTGGAAGCAGACGGAACGGCGATCGCCCACTATCTGGAGCGGAACCGAAGCCGTATGGTCATGCAGGCCATGCTGAAGCAAGGCGCGACGAAGGAGAAAGCGGAGCAGCGGGTGGGACTCAACCTCGATTTCTTGCGCTACCTGGGTCACGGCCGGCTGGTGGTTCGGGATGATCCGGATGCCACTCGATTCCAGGTGAAGCTCGATCTATCCAAGTAAGAGGGCATCGGGATGAGGTTCGCATCGCCGAAGAGTTTGCTGGACGATCCGGATCGTGCCTGGGCGCCGTTCGAGCCGGACCGATCGCACCCGTGGGACCTGGCGAGCGTCTCGCATCTGCACCGTGCGGCCGGTTTCGCCGCTCCCTGGGCGATCCTTCAGCGAGACCTGCATGACGGGCCCTCCGCCAGTATCGATCGGCTGCTCGTCGGGGAACCGAAGGCCGGCGATGGCACGACGGCCGCCGAGTTCGAATCCTTCCTCGACGCGATGGCCGCCAAGCTGGGACCCTCCGCCGACTTGACCGGCATCCAGGCCATCTGGCTGTACCGGTTGATCTTCACACCCCACGCGCTCCGCGAACGGATGACCCTGTTCTGGCACAACCATTTCGCGACGTCGATCGCCAAAGTCACGAGCACTGCGTTGATGCAGCGGCAGAACAACCTGTTCCGAGCTCAGGCCCTGGGCGACTTCCGCGCCTTGCTCCAGGCCATCGGAAAGGATCCGGCCATGCTGATCTGGCTGGATTCGACCATCAACCGCAAGGCCAAGCCCAACGAGAACTACGCCCGGGAAGTGATGGAGCTCTTCAGCCTCGGCCGGGGCCACTATTCGGAGAAGGACATCCGGGAAGCCGCCCGGGCGTTCACGGGTTGGTTCGTGATCCGCGACGAGTTCCAGGTGGTCGTCGCGCCAGCATGACGATGGCGTCAAGCAGGTCCTGGGCCGTACCGGGAAATGGACGGGCGACGACATTCCGGGGATCCTGCTGGAACAACCCGCGTGTGCCGAGTGGATCTGCCGCAAGCTATTCCGGCAGTTTGTGAGCGACTCCCAGTCGCCATCGGAGCGGCTCCTCGCGCCGCTGGCCCAGGCGTTTCGCGAGTCGAACTATCAGATCAAGGTTCCCGTGGCGCGGATCTTGCGCTCGCGCCTGTTCTTCGATGCCGCCGTGCGACGTCGGCGGGTGAAGAGTCCGGTCGAATTTGCCGTGGGGACGATCCGCTCCCTGGAGATCCTCAACCCGACGGTCGAGGCGCAGGCCCTTGCCGAGACCTGCGTCGCCATGGGTGAGAGTCTCTATTCCCCTCCGAGCGTCGCCGGCTGGGATGGTGGACCGGCCTGGGTCAGCTCCACCGCGATGCTCGCCCGCGCCAACCTGGCCCTGCGACTCATCTCCGAAGACGACCAGGCTGTCGGCCGGCGTTGCAACCCGCGGGCGCTGGCCGCTCGCCACGGTGCGAGTTGACCCGACGCGGCCGCTCGGTTCTTGCTCGACCTGCTCGTCCCCGATCCGCTCGACCCGAAAGTACGCGAGCCGATCGTCAAGGCCGCGACGTCGAAAGACGCCGGCGCCGATGCGGCCGTCCGCGATGCCGCCCGACGGATCCTGACCCTACCGGAATATCAACTGACCTGACCCGCCGACCGGGAGGACGAATCCATGCCTTCGAGCCGCCGCCAGTTTCTTCAACAGTCGATCGGGACCAGTACGCTGGTCGCGATGGGCGCGACGACGATCCCCGGCTTCCTCGGCCGTACGGCCCAGGCGGCCATGGGCGGAAAAGCCAAAGACCGAATTCTCGTTGTCGTCCAACTCCTGGGCGGAAATGACGGATTGAATACCGTGGTCCCTCATGGGATCGATGGCTATAACCGCGGGCGGAGGGCATTGCGCTCGTCCCCGGGCCAGGTCCATAAGGTCACCCCGGAGATCGGATTGCATCCCGCGATGGGAGGGATGGCAAAGCTGCTGGAAAAGGGACGACTGGGAATCGTGCAGGGAGTGGGTTACCCCAATCCCGACCGTTCTCACTTCCGATCGATGGAGATCTGGGAGACCGCCCGGCTGGACAATGCTCCTGCATCTGTGGAGACCGGCTGGCTGGGACGGGCCCTCGATGCGAAGGGCCGCAAGCCGGGCGACGATCCGTCGGCATTGCACGTCGGCGGCCGCAGCTTGCCCCAGGCGTTGCGCAGCCGCAAGACTGAAGTCCCGGCGCTGGAGAGCCTCGAGACCTACAAGCTCCGGGTTGCCGGCGCCGAGCCTGACCGGAAAGCGACGCGCTCCGCGCTGATCGGAGATGGCGCGGGTCGAGCGTCGCGAGGACGACCCGTTGCTCGGCTTCATCAGCCGCACGACGTTGTCGGCGTATGAATCCAGCAGCCGGCTCGAACAGCTCGCGCCGAAGCCGGGAACGGGTCCCAAGTACCCCAATTTCGGGCTAGCGCGTCGCCTGGAGCTGGTCGCTCAGATGATCAAGGCGGACTTCGGTACTCAGATCTTCTATACATCGCTCGACGGGTTCGACACCCACGCGAACCAGCTCGGCAGCCACCAGGCGCTGCTCAATGAGCTGTCGGATTCGATCGCCGCGTTCCATGACGACCTGACCGCGGCCGGCCAGGCCGACCGCGTCGTTGTCCTGACGTTCAGCGAATTCGGGCGCCGGGTGCAAGAGAACGCCTCGCAAGGGACGGACCACGGCGCCGCGGCGCCGGTCTTCCTCGTCGGCCCGGTCGCCAAGCCGGGCCTGGTGGGCAAGCATCCGAGCCTGGACGACCTCGACGACGGCGACTTGAAGTTTCACACCGACTTCCGCCAGGTCTATGCGAGCCTCCTGGCCGACTGGCTCGGATGTCCTCCGGAATCCGTCCTCGGGGCTGGGTTCGCTCCACTGCCGCTCTTGCGCCGAGTTTAGACGAGAGCCTGGAGATTCATCCAGCAGGAGTGCAAGGATTCGAACCTTGTGCACGAGTTTTGGAGGCTCGCTGCTCTCCCAGGAGCACACCCCTGTCTTTCGATTGAGCGAGGGTATTCGGCCGGAGTTGAACCCGGCACGTCGAGATTCACAGTCTCGGATGCGACCGATACACCACGATCACCATCATCAAGGCCTGCCCGGGACTCGCCCGGGTCGAAGCGCGAGGGGCGGAAGTCGAAGCTGCAAGGCTCATCGCTCGCTCGCGCCCGAGTCGTGTAGCGCTTCCATATCAAGTGGGTCTCGCCAACCAGTGGTCCCGGGTGGACTCGAACCACCGGTCTTCCCCACGTCAAAGGGACGTCTTCGCCGCTAGACGACGGGTCCTCATTCCACTTCGTTCAACAGTCATACCTCGGCCAGGACTCGAACCTGGAACACCTCGTTAGAAGCGAGGGATGATCGTCCATTTCACCACCGAGGCCGCGCTTTCCGCTTTCCGGTCGAGGACTCACGATTCCGAAGGAATTCTGATACCCCGACCATGACTCGAACCCGCGAGGGAGTGGACCGGCCGGGGAATCGAACCCCGATCTCCTGGGTGCAAACCAAGTGTCATCCCGTTAGACCAGCCGCCCATCGTTGATCGAAAGAACCGCATCGAGAGTCGAACTCGGTCCGCCTCCTTGCTACGGAGCTAATGCATTATCTCGCCGTGGATTTAGAATCCAGCCGAAGCTCGAATTATCAAAGTATTTGGTGCGATTATACGGATTCGCACATTCTCCATGCGTTGTCCGCGTTTGTTACCGAGTTTCCCGGATTTGGTGATGGGCCGTGACGGATCCATCCCCGCCCGCCAGCGCCATCCAAAGATAAGGCCCGGTGGATTTCGACACCGGGCCTTTCCATTTCCACAAGCAGATCGAGGCAGGCCGGGCGTCAACAGCGATGGGCATACCACCGCTGGGAACTCGACCGATCCCCGTCGAACCGAACGGCACGTCTGGACAAGCTCGCGAGCGGTTGACACACGCCGTTCATCGCCTTCCTCGCATACCAGTCCTGACCGATCACGACGGCTTGATGCTCGCGCCGGCCTGTCGCTCTTGCCGTCTCCTCGCAGCCTTTGCTTGATAGACGCAAGAGCCTGTTGGGATGTTCGCGCGGAATCATCGGCTCTGTGAGATCCGGGAAGTCGGTCGAGCCTCCTCATTGCTGATACGGAATGCCAACGTGTTCGAAGAACTCAACATTCCCGAGTCGCTGTGGCGGTCTTACGTGGGTGGCTCATGGGCAGAAATTGGTAATTGCTAGTGCCCATGAGATTTGTAGGGTGGGTGCAATCCACCGTCCGACTTGGGGTTATGGTGGGTTGCACCCACCCTACACCAGAGGTCATCACCAATCTGGGCCCATGAGCCGGGATGTTTTAGTCGCCGCCCTGATCCTCAGGGCTCATGGTGAGCGGCCCGGAGCAGGCCGCGGAACTCGGGGAACTGAAAGACCTGTATGGCACGCGCAGCCGGATCGCCCTCATGTGTATTTCTGCAAGACGCAAGGCCGCCCCGTATCGGCTTCGACCCCTTCCCTGATGTCCTCGGCACGCGCGTTTGCCATGTCTTCGTCCATCTCGCCCTCGATGATGACCTCGATGGAGAAGGCCTCCATTTTGATGGAGACGGGGATTCCCGCCACGATGATCCGCTCATCCAGCGATGGCTCATCGGACCAGATGGTCTCGTATGCGACGCTTCGGGGAAGCAGTGCCTTGGGCATGACATAGAGGAAGGGGTCGGCGACGTCGAGGGTCTCCTCCACGGGCACATCCGCGACCGGCGAGCATCCCCGGAAAGGAGGACCTTTCATGAAGGTCTTTCCACCTTCGTCGCTAATGGAGAACTGACGCCATTCTCGACTCGTGAGACGCTTCCAGATTCCGGTAACACTGTCATATGCGAAGTCGTCGAAATTGCGCTTGATCCCTCGATCGCCGTACGTCTCGTCGAAGATCTCGCCGCCGCGAATGATGATGAGCCCATCTGAGTCGAGTTCGGTCTCATGCCCGAAGACCCAGACGGGCAGTTCCCCATGCGAAGGGAATTCTTCGATGTGGTAACTTGCGAGGTCGAGGGCGAACACTGGCGTTATCCCCGGATGGCGTTCCCCCATATACCCGAGCCGTCCGATGATGATCACACGCTCGCCGAGGAGGGTCGCGGTGTGGAAGTCCGTGGGCGGGAAGTGGTCTTTCGGATATCTATAGATCTCGATGGAGCCGTCCAGATCGAGGACGTCGTCGTCGTTGTAGATGCAGAAATCGGGGTCGTAGTAGTCCTCGTGTTCGCCGCCGATGCAGATCATCCTGCCGTCCGGATGCGGCGTGCGCGTCGAACCCATACGCTCGAAGTTCCAGATAGGCCCCGCCGCGTAATCGCCCTCCCGGCCGAAATATCTGCGGACGTCGTAGGGCGAGTGAGCGAGGACGGCGGGATCGTTCTCCTTGGAGGAATCGTCGCGGGTCCGGGCATCTTCGGAACCCCGGACCATCCACTCCCAGAATGCGAGTGGCATCCGCTCTGGATTCTTGGCGCCGAACCGTCGCTGCCGCTGGCTCTCGAAGGTACTACGGGTGATTTTCATGTCCTGCCTCCCGGGAAGACTCGGATGGATTTTATCAGCGCGCACCCTGTGCCGACGACACCAGAGTTCGTGGCTCGGCTCACCGGCGCTCGGACCCGTTGAGATCGCCCGGATTGCACGCCCCCATCGGATCGGCGAGAATGAGGTCAATTACGAAACCGCTTTTTCCTCGATCACGCGCAACCGAAATCCCAGGGTTTCTATATGACAACCGAAGCTTCAGCGTCCGAGAGCGCCGGCGAATCGAGTCCGATGCCGATTGGCTGCCAGGTCTGGCCACTGCGTTCGATGCTCGGGGACCTTCCAGCTCTCGTCGCGAAGGTGGCCGCGATCGGCGTGACAAGGCTCGAGTTGTGCTCGCCAATCGGTTTCGGTCCCGAGTTTTCATCGCTCTCTGAAGGGAAAGCCGTCCGGAAGATCCTGGCCGATCATGGCATGCGAGCCGAAAGCTCGCACTTCAGCATGGGTGAGCTGCGGAACAGCCATGAGAAGAGCATCGAGTGGGCGAAAGACGTCGGTATCACGCAGATGATCACCGCGACCCTGGGCCGACAGGGTGAGAGCCCAACGCTGGACCAGGTGAAAGGGGCCGCGGACGAATACAACAGGATCGCGGCCGTGTCGGCGAAGGCCGGCCTCCAGCAGGGCCTGCACAATGAGGATTTCGAACACGCGATGGTCAACGGCAAACGAGCCTACGACCTGTTGTTCGACCTGCTCGATCCGGAGCTGGTCAAGTTTCAGTTCCAGATGTCGGCCATCAAGGTCGGCCTCGTCGCCGCCGAGTATTTCCGGAAGCATCCCGGCCGATTCAACTCGATGCATCTTCAGGACGTGGACATGGACGCTCCAACGGAGACGGGGAAACGCCCTCAGGTTGCGATGGGCCAGGGCACCATCGACTGGGTGGAAACCTTCACCGCCGCGCGGGCAGGCGGAGTTAAGAATTACTTCGTCGAGCAAGACTGGGAACTGACTCAGCGGAGTGTGGCCTATCTCAAGACCCTGAAGGTTTGATCGCGAGGATCCCGTAGCGGGAACCGACGGTGCTTTGCCCGGATGACGATAAGCCGTCCTGGCTGGTACGATTGTCATATGTTTGGCCGATACCCGAGGCCGCTACCGGAGCTCTTCCCGTGGCCCAGACCCGATCCTCTCGCCGCTTCCAGATCGCCTGCCTACTGATTCTGGGACCGATACCAGCCATTCTCGCTTTATCGCCCGACGATAAACGAATCGAATCCTTATGGGCCGACCTCGAAAAGGGCGACCTCGAAGCCTCGCGAGCGTTGCTCAACCTATCGGCTCGGCCGAGAGACGCCGTGGACTTCTTGAAGAGAAAGTTGAAGCCGCTCAAACTCTCGTCCGGGCAGGCGAAGGCGCTCCTGCTCAAGTTGGGAAATGGCGAAGAATCCGTCTGGAAGCCCGCTTTCGAGGAGCTGGAATACTTCGACCCCCGGCTGGCGATCGATCTACAGATCTTGATGGACCGCTACAAGGAGGCCCCGGGCCGGCAGCGCATGGTTGAGGTCTTGAGCGGACGCGAGGCCGGTCAACTGGCGGGCAAGGAGGTCAGCTTGAGGCCCGTCGGCCAGGACGGCTTCAACTTCTTCGCCCAGCCCAACTTCGGCTCCTGGTGGGCCGAGCACAAGATCGAACGCATCAACTCCCACGTTCACCGCACCGACAAGAAGAAATGGACGCGGGCTGTCCGGGCCATCGTTCTGCTGGAGTATCTCGGTACTCCCGACGCCGAAGAGATCCTCAAGGACATGGCTAAAGGCCATCCCGACGCCCAGCCGACCAAGGTGGCGAAGGAGGCGTTGAAAACGTTGGCACGCCGGACGGCCGACTGACCACGTAAAATGAACGGTGCGAAGCGGCGCCAACTCCGACGCACTGCGGCCAGGACTCGGCTGGAGAAGGAGTGCGATCCGGGAACCGTACCGAGTGCGGTCGCCATGGGAGGTTGCCGCCGTCTCGATCAATCCGCCTGGCGCTCTTCGAACCTGGATGGCCCGAGCGGTGTCCGGGGCGGTGAGGCCGCTTCGGTGCCGTTGCCGGAAGCCCAATCGTTCCCGGGCTTCCGCACGTCGCCTACCGGATTCTGATCCGGCGCTCTTGCGGAAAACACCCGTTCAAGACAACCCATTGAAGAGGGAGTCGTCTTGGTCAATCGGGCCCTGATCGTCATCCTGGCGACGGTCACCCTCGACGCCGTCGGGATCGGCCTGGCGTTGCCGGTGATCCCTTCGCTACTCCGCGAACTGTCGCACGAGAGCAAGATCGCCGGCCGCTTCGGCTACTTCATGGCGATCTACCCCTTCATGCAGTTCCTGTTCTCGCCCGTGCTCGGCCGACTGAGTGACCGTTTCGGCCGCCGGCCGGTCCTGCTGGTTTCGCTGGCCGGGGCCGCGGTCGACTATCTGATCATGGGTCTATCGCCTCTCCTCTGGGTGCTCTACCTGGGCCGGATTTTCGCGGGGCTGACGGGGGCCAACATGGCCGTCGCCACGGCCTACATCGCCGACATCTCCGGCCCGGACGAGCGGTCCAGGCGGTTCGGGTACATGAACGCCTGCTTTGGCCTCGGCTTCATCGCCGGCCCGCTCCTGGGCGGCCTGGTCGGCAGCCTGTCGCCGCGATACCCATTTCTGCTCGCCGCGCTGTTCAACGGCTTGAACCTGTTGCTCGGGTTCTCGACGCTCCCGGAGTCCCACCTGATGGGAAGAGGAGAATCTGAGCCGAGGCCTCGAAACCTCTTCGCTCCGCTGTTGTCGATCCGCGGGAACCGCACCCTCTTGCCTCTCTTGACGATCTATTTCATGATCCAGTTGATCGGCCAGATACCGGGGTCGCTCTGGATCGTCCATGGCGAGGACAGGTTCGGCTGGGACATTTGGATGGTCGGCCTAACCTTCGCCGCGTTTGGGATCCTCCACGCGATCGCCCAGGCGTTCTTCACCGGGCCAGCGACCCATCACCTCGGCGAACGAGGCGCGATCATCCTGGGTGTTGTGTCCGACAGCCTGGCGTTCATCGCGATGGCGCTGGTCACGAAAGGGTGGATGGTCTTCCCGATCCTGATCCTTTTCACTGCGGGCGGGATCGCGATGCCGGCCTTCCAATCGCTCCTGTCCAGACAGGTTGAAGAGGAGCGGCAGGGCGAGTTGCAGGGGACGCTGGTCAGCATCCTCAGCCTGACCGAGGTGGTCGGTCCGATCGCCGCCACCAGTATCTACTCCGCCTCACCCGCTTCGGCACCCGGCCTGGTCTGGGTCGTGGGAGCCGGACTCTACCTGTTGTGCTTCCCCGTCATCATGAGCCGGATGTCGGCCTTTCGTGACAGGTCGATGGCCTCGGTCGAATCTGTTTGACCGCGAGGGTGGACCGGCGGGGCGATGTGTCCTGGAGGGCCGGTTGTGGGCAAGAGGACACTCTATCGTTTCTCGCGCGACATACCGGATTGACGGATCAGTCATCTCGATCGGAGGTTTCGCGGATTTGTGGCGGCATGGGCCACGGGTTCTTGAGGCTGGAATTGCAGACGAGCCAGATCAAGACCTTGCAGTCCTTGAGGAGCTCGGGATCTCGCAGGAACTCCTTGAACGCCTGAGTCGTGTTACCGCCGCCGGTGAGGTTCTTTATCGGGAGGTTGAGCTCGCGGCTCAGTGCATCCATGAACCATCCGTTGTAGCTGTCGCCGATGCAAGCCACAGGGGCGGAATCGTCGAATTGTGGACTCTTGCAGTTCTTCGAGGTGAGATACCAACGTGGCTGGACTTCCTCCGCCCGTCGCTGCTGGTCGGGATTCAATGCCTGGAACGTGGCGCCAGTGCTGACGGGGAAATAGGGAACCCTTGCCGACTCGCAGAAGGCCGGTGAGTCCTGCGCTTTCGAGACGAACTCGTATCGCCGCAAGCGCGCGGCGATCAAGCGCGCGGCGATCTCGTGAGCTCGCGGTGCCCAGTGAGGGTCCGCGGGCAGGTAGAGCGGCTGGGTATCCTTGTCTCGTTCCTCCTGGAACGCGTACCACAAGTCCACGACTTCGACATCGGCTTCGAGCAGCTCGAGTAACGCCTGGCGTACCTGAGGAGCGATGATCCGGTCGCTCGGGCAGGGATCCGTGAAGTGCTCCGCGTAGACTTCGGTCATCTTCGGCACCGCCACGAAGAGGACGTCGATCCCTTTCTGCTTCAGCCAGCGTGCTCCGGCGACAACGGGTCGCTCCTTGCGGAAGGCATCCAGGCAGGAAGGCTCGACCACATGCAGCAAGTACTGATCCGGAGCCGACTCGACGAGAGGAAACGCGTCCTTCCCCTCGAGGACCGACGATCGTGCTTCGAAGTAGCCGGTGGCCTTGGGATTGTAGGGCTTTGCCGCGTGGATTCTCTCGGTGAGATTGGCCCGGAGCGACTCCAATTGATGCGACCATCGACCCCAATCGCCGCCCGCCTGGCGCTGGCATTCCGCCCGGATTGTCTCCATCGTCTCGCGGATCGCGGCGGCCCGTGCTTGCCGCGCGGTTGCTCGATTCGAGGTCGCAGGAACGGGCAGGCTCGGTCGCCCCAGTGAGGCGTGCGAACCCCACCGCGCGCGAACCACGACGGATAGCGCCGCCACCAGGCACAGTCCGCCGATCGTCGCGACGATTGATCGATTCCCCCGTCTCATAGAGCGTGCTCCTCGAGAACGTAGAAAGGTTGGTGCTGGTAGTCATCCAGGTCGTCGCTGCTCCGCGCGGTTCTCAGGGTGTCGGGTGCCTTTCGCATGGGTACGAGTTTCAGTTGGAGTCGCGTCCCCACGGGATAGTCGGCTGCGGGAAGTCGAACGTTGTCCTTCATCCCCCAGAAGACGGCAATGACCTGATCGTCCTCGTGCGTCCCCTCCACCACCCGGTCAACGCGCAGCTTCACGTAGGTGAGACAGTCCTTGTAAGGGACCGTGTAGGGCCGGGGCACGCGCGACGCGGCCACGATCGTGCCTTCCAGGAGAAGGGGTGCCAGATTCGCCGACGAAGCCTGAACGGGCCGTTGAGCCGGGGTACCGGAGCGTGTTGCGAGCATCGGCACCACTTCCCAATTGGCCTGCAGCAATTCCCTGACGGCGAACTCCCAGACGAGTACGGTCTTACCCTTCAGCGGGTCCGGCCGGCGCGCGAGCTCGCGCCTCGTCGCCGTGGCGCCCGAGCCGCTGCGGGCGATTGCATCGACGTCACGGCCAAGGAATCGCGCGAGCTGGGCGGGGAATCCCGCACCTTCTCCCCAGCCCAGGTCGGGCGTTCCGTAGATGTTGCTAAAACTATCTCCAAGGAGCAGCACGTCCGCCTCCGCTCGCGGCTGCCATTGGCGGCCGTTGCCGGGGTCGAGCACCCGATGGATCGTTACTGTTTGCGGCGAGTAGAGTTGCTGGTCATCGGACAGCTCGAGCATGTCGACGAGGTCGCCCACGCGGCTAACCGGCGTCTCCTGGACGAGCCACGGATGCGTCGTGGCGCGCAAGGCTGCGTTTCGGGCCCTCAGGTGATTTGCAAGGTCGCGGGCCACGGCTTCCATCCATTCCGGAGTCCAGTGCGTATCCTGGCGTAAGAAGCGCGGCGGCTCGCCCGAGCTAACCTGTTTCGGGCTGGGATCAAAGACATCCACGCCGGAGGACCGCAAAACATCCAGGAAACGCGGGTAGTCGACGTTGGCGGGGAGTTCGGCCGGACCTTCTCGATTGAAGCGCGATGTGAGCTCGACCGGCTGGAGCGTCGCCTTGTCGGGCACCGGCACCACCACGAGATGAACGCCGGCCTCCTGGCAATCCTGGTGGAAGGCGCGGATCGCCGGTATCGGGTCGGGAGACGGGTTGGCCTCGCCCGCCTCGATGAGGTCCCGTTCAACGCAGCGCCAGACGAGTCGCATCGAGCAGGCCGGGACCTGCCAGCCAGTCGACGCCTGGCCGGTAGAACAGCCAGCCCTCGCGCCCCAGGATTACCTGGGTCGAACCGAAACCCAGGTCGCGGCTGAGGTTCAACTGCATTCGCGGCTTCACGATCTGGCGGGCGAACGACTGCCGGGTGAGGTCCTTCTCAAACTCGTCGAGATTTGCTCGCGTGGGAACCCGGGTGAAGACCGTCAGGGCCTGAATCCTCGACCGGCGAACCAGCTCGAGAGTCGTCTGAATGACCGGCACGGCGACGATCAACGCGAGAAAACCAATCGTCAGTACCCTGGCGAGGAGAGGGTGGATCTCCGTCGTCAGGATGCCGCGGCTCAGGTCATCCTGCGCGCCGCCGACCTGGTCTGGCCGGGGCTGGGAAAGAGCCGGGTCAGTCGCGCTCGCCGCTTCTGGCCATCCTTGAGAATCGGCATGGATCATCTCAAAACTGGAAGTAGATGAACGGATTCGCGCTCTGCGTCCACATGAAGGCCATGGAGAGCAGGAGCAGGGCGCTCGCATACCCAGCGCGCGCCCAGGTGATTCTCCGAGAGAAGACCCAGGAAGTGGGCGACTGCCAGACGAGTATTGCGGCCAACGCAAAGATCATGGCATGGTAATTTGTGTACATGACTGCTGCGACTGCATCTCCGCCGGCGGGAGCCGACCCCAGGCCGAGGAGGCAGGCGAGATACGTCAACGCCTGCGGCAGGGTCCGTGCGCGGAAGAAGACCCAGGTGATGCAGACGATGCCGAAGGTCAGGCCGACTCGCACGGGTTGCGGCAGACGCCCGTACGAGCCCTGCTTGCCCTGCATTCGTTCGAAGGCCAGCATCGCGCCATGGATCGCGCCCCAGATCACGAAGTTCCAGCTGGCTCCGTGCCACAATCCGCCGATGAGCATCACGGTCATCAGATTGACGTAGGTGCGGAGCGGGCCCCGGCGGTTGCCGCCCAGCGGGATATACAGGTAGTCGCGGAGCCAGGTTGACAGGCTGATGTGCCACCGTCGCCAGAAGTCGGTGATGCTCTCCGACCGATAGGGCGAGTCGAAATTCTGGATCAGGACAAACCCCATCATCAGTGCGAGCCCGCTGGCCATGTCGGAATAGCCCGAGAAATCGAAATAGATCTGGAAGGCGTAGCCCACGATCCCATACCAGGCGTCATACCAGTGCAGTCCGCCGGCGCCGAAGGCTGCGTCGGCAACCTGCGCCAGCGGGTTGGCGATCAGGATCTTCTTGGCCATCCCGAATGCGAAGAAGACGACGCCGCGGGCGAACTTCTCGGCCGTGTGGCTTCGCTGACGCATCTGCTGCTCGATCGCCCCGTATCGGACGATGGGCCCGGCCACCAGGTCCGGGAAGAACGCCTCGAAGCAGCAGAAGTCGATGAAGTTGGTCATCGGCCGCGCATCACCGCGGTAGACGTCGATCGCGTAACTCATCGACTTGAACGTGTAGAACGAGATGCCCACTGGCAAGACGATCTGGAGCGCCGGCACGAGGTCGTTCCCCTGCCCCAAGAGCTGCGACAGGGCGTTCAAGTTCTCCGCCACGAAGCCGGTGTACTTGAAGTAGGCCAGGAGGCCCATGTTGGACACGATCGAGGCGACCAGAATCGCCGTTTGCATCCCGCTTCGCGGTCGGTCCTTACTCAGGATCGGTGGCAGACCACCTTCCGACGGGAGTCCCGAGAGCCGCAACAGCGACAGGCCGCAGACGTAATCGACCCCCGAGCTCAAGAACATCAGCAAGGCCCAGATTGGGTTCGCCCAGCCGTAGAACAAATAGCTTCCGAGCGCGATCAGCGCGGTCCGCGCGCGGAAAGGGAGGAGATAGTAGATGATCAGGAAGAACGACAAATAATAGAAAATGAATAGATGAGTGGTAAAGACCATGACTCGATCCTTCGAGATTCGGTAGGCCGGGGTCGGTCGCGAACCCGGAGGGAGATGCCTGCTCCCCCAGATGTCCGAAACGGTCGGAACCCATACCGTCGGGCGGGTATCCGACGGGATGCGAGAATCCCTTGAAGGGGGTTGGCCGACGTCTCATACCGGGTCGCGCGCCTCGAACTGGCGACATGGTTCAGCGCCGGCCCAAAGTTTCCGGAGAACCAGTTCGGGCTCGACGCCGTGATTTACGGCATGTCGGTTCGGCCATGGCCTCCTCCCTGAAAGCCGCGCGGCCGCGTCGATTCGGGTAGGGTTTATCAGATCCCGCCATCGGAGAGAAGACGAGAACACACGCCCTTCGCCGGGCTGGAGGTACCACGGCGTACCCACACAGGCTCGCCAGACAGGCGTCGTTGACGCAACCTTTTATAGCCAAGGGGCTTGTTGCTTGGTGTCCCGTCGCCGAGGTGGGAGTCGAATCCACAGACATCAAACGCTCAGCCTGATCGCTAAGCCCATTTCGTGCACCGTGCCGTCATGCGTTTCGGAGTTTTTCCCGGCTATCATCGGGCCGCGTACGGCCCACGAGGAGATCACCACGGGAGTGCCTGTCAGTATCTCTGAGTCCCCCTGTCCATTCCTGCTCGCAGTGATCGATCGGAACGATCCCATCAGAGATCGCGGCTTCGATCTCTCTGAACGTTCTCACCGGGCCTCCAAGGTGCGGCTTTCCTCGGATGGCTCGGATCCGGCCTGTCGCGGATGGTGCCCGCGCGCCAATCGCCCGCTACTTGGCTATCGAGGGACCTTCATAAACAAGAATTAAAAGAATTTCCTTGCTACCTCAGCACCGCGCGTCATAATGAGAGGCGAACTCGGTGCCGATTCGGTATTACCGGTCGGCGCGGTTGAGAATCAAAGTAGGTGTCGTCGGACGACTAGATGAAGAGCAATCCGGCCGGACCGGGGGGCTCGTCAACGAGTAAGCCGGCGTGGTCGAATGCCTCAGGGTATTCCTCCACGTCTTTTTTTTTGCTTGAGGCTTACTGTTCGGCCTTCGCCGAGAAACGGCGATTCTGCGGGCTGGCCGGTTAGTCATGAACGGAACGCGGACGAGCGCGGTTTCAATCCTTCGAGAGGAGAATCGAACCATGGCCACAACCACCAAGAACGCCTCGGCGACGACCAGGAAACGCACACCAGCCGAGTACCACCACAGGGCCGCGACCCACCACACGGCCGCCGCTCATCATCACCTCGAGGCGGCCCACCACCACGAAGTGGGAGAGCACGAGTCGGCCAAGAAGCACTCCGAGTCCGCGAATCGGCACAGCGAGCAAGCTCATCAGCACTCGGCGGATGCGCACGCGCAATCGAGCAAGTGAAGGCGTCCGTCGAGGCACCGGGTCGCTCGGGGCTTGCTGGACTCGTTCTCGTGTCGCAAGTCCTCGAGATTCCTTTCCATCCTCGTCGTGCGCACAACCTGGAGTACGTTGTGATAACCTGGGAGAACGGCAGTCGGTCCGGGGCGGGGTCGGGAGTCCCGCGCACAGGGGAGAACCCCCGATCCTTCGGGTTGCGGCTGTGCCGCGTTAGGATGTCAATCATGATCTGGTACGAGATCGCGGGCGACTGGAAGCATTTCACGGAGAAGGTCAAAGCGAAGTGGGGCAAGCTGACAGACGCCGACCTGACGACATTCAGCGGCAAGCGCGAACAACTCTCCAGCCTCCTTCAACGAAAGTATGGCTACGCGAGAGACGAGGCGGAGCGGGAAATCAACGATTTTTCGGGCGATGCGAAGGTGAGCCCTTGATATACTTTACGAGCGCCGGGCCCTCCTACGGAGCGCTGCTGCGCCGCCACGTCGGCGGCACGATCGAAGTGCTGGAGACGCTGGACGAATTGGCGTCGGTCGGTACGGCTTTCTGCACGGGGGAGAATGCGGCCGGCGTGGCGATCTGGAGGCTGAGCATCCGCGGGCGTGACCTTCCGAGAGGATGTGTGGTCCTCCACCGTGGGTTCCGGTGGGCGTAATCGGCATGAATCTCGACGATCGCGGGATCCTCGATCCAAGCGAGTTACTTCTTCCTCGTCTCGCGGACGGGCACCGGCTCGGACAGGGTGAACAACACGATTTCTTCGCCGGTGGTGGTGCTGATGTCATGGTGCAGGCTGAGCACCGCTATGCCGGTGATCTCGCGGACCATCGCTTCCAGGAACGGCCGAGCGGTTTCGAGCAGATGGGTCCGGACTTGCTTGAGCAAATCTCGTCCCTTCTCGGCCGGGAGCGATTTGACCAGATGCTGTTCAGCGGCGGTCAGGACGCCCTGGAGTCGGACGACGAGGAGATCACCGATCAAGTGCGCCCGGATGTCCTTGGGTCCCCGGCCCATGTATTCCTGCTCGAAGCGATTGATTCCTTCGCAGATGGCGGCTTCGATTTCCCCCTGCGTTTTCATGGTGCCCTCGCTCGCCTACCACTCCCGCATTACCCGGCTGCCACGAGAGAGCTCCTCACGGGGGTCGAGCAGGCCCTCAACGCTTGGGCGGCTCCCGGTAACCACGCTCCTCGGCGTAGTAGACCAGCGATTGCTCGATCGTGTCGGAGAGCCCCAGCCGGCAATGGGTCGAGAACTCGTCGAGCCACGATTTCCATTCCGTCGAGCCCTTGATCGCGACGACCGTCTCGCGCCTCGACGCCTCACGCCGGGGACGTCCCGGCCTCCTCCGCTCCGGCTTCGCCATCATCCCCACCATCACAATCCAGGAAAAGCCAGCACCGGTGTGCAAATCCTCTGTTTATCAAGAACTATAACAGACAAGAAGCTTTAAATCCAGTATGTCAAGGATTTATCCAAAAAAAATTTGTCGATCTATTGAATTGGATTAGATTCTTTCTATACTCTAATTGTCGCGACCTTTTGATGGCGCACGCTGTGGGAGGACCGGAGGCCCGCGAGAGCGCGATCCCGGCACCCTCGCCTCGTCGTGGCGACGGGGTCGGCGAACCCATCACCCGACGTCGCCCCCTCCGTGTGAGGAGGTCTCGCCGGCGAGCCCGGTGGCGCGGAGCGATCAACTTCGGCTTTTTCCCGATCGTGAGTCCTGCATGAGAGAGATCCCCCGGCCGCGGCCTGCGTTGTCTGGCATCGCGTGGCCCGCCGTACTCTGGATCGCCGGACTGCACGTCGGTGCCCTGGCGGCGTTCTTGCCCGCCTTATTTACCTGGTCTGCTGCGGCCGTCTGCCTGTCCCTCTACTGGCTCACCGCCGGCCTCGGCATCTGCTTAACCTACCACCGGCTCCTCACGCACCGCAGCTTCGCCCTTCGGCCTCGGTGGCTCGAATACCTCTTCACGGCCATCGGCTGCTGTGCCTCGGAGGGAGGGGCGATCGGCTGGGTCGCCGACCACCGCAAGCACCACGCCCACGCCGACGAGGAGCAGGACGTCCACAGCCCCGGCCACGGCCTCGCCTGGGCTCATATGCTCTGGTGGATCACGCCCGAAGTCGCCCGGACCCACGTCCCGGAATACTACACGAAGTGGGCACCCGACCTCGCTCGAGACCCGGTCCACCGCGTGCTCGACCGGTTCCACTTCACCTTACCGCTCCTGATGTTCGCGGCCCTTTACGCCGCGGGCGGCCTGCCCTGGCTGATCTGGGGCGGCTTCGTCCGGTCGTGCCTGGTGTTGCACTCGACCTGGCTGGTCAACTCGGCCACCCACGTCTGGGGCTACCGCAGCTATCCGACCCGCGACACCTCGACGAACCTCTGGTGGGTGGCCCTGCTCACCTTCGGCGAGGGCTGGCATAACAACCACCATGCCTCCCAGACCTCGGCGCGGCACGGCCTGCGTTGGTGGGAGCTCGACGCGACCTACTGGGCGATCCGCCTCCTGGCCGTGGTCGGGCTGGCCCACGGTGTGAAGCGTCCCAGGACGATCCCCATGCCGCGGTCGCGGGGCCCTTCACCGGAAAGCGAAACCGAACTGATCGGTGTGTGCCGCCGAGGATCGGGAAGATTCACAGGAGCATCGGATTGAGCCAATCAGCGGCACCATCCCTATCGACCAGGAGCCTCACGACATGGAACTGATGGAGGATTTGCAAGGGTTCGTCGCGGAAAACCTCGCGCTGCTCACACCCGTGGATCAGGCCTGGCAGCCGACCGACTTCCTCCCCGATCTGACCTCCGAAGATTGGGCCGAGCAAGTGACGCGGTTCCGGACTTCCGCGCGACAGGTCTCGCACGAACTGCTGGTCGTGCTGGTGGGGAACATGGTCACGGAAGAGGCCCTGCCAAGTTACGCCATCTCGCTGAATCGCATCGCCCGAGACCAGTCCGGGATCGACGACGATCCCTGGGCTCAGTGGTTGCGGGGATGGACGGCGGAGGAGAACCGACATGGCGACCTGCTCAACGCTTACCTCCGGCTCACGGGCCGGGTGGACATGCAAGCCATCGAGCGGACGATCCATCATCTCATCAGAAATGGATTCGACTCGCGCAATAAGGGCGACGACTGCTCGGCGCTGATCTATGCCGCCTTCCAGGAGCGAGCGACCCGGATCGCCCACGGGAATCTGGGCAAGCTCGCCGCCCAGCAGGGGGATGAGAATCTCGCGAGGATCTGCCGGAGGATCGCCGGCGACGAGGCGCGCCACGAGACGTTCTACACGAGAGTCGTCGGCCAGGCCATGGAACGAGACCCGGAGACGGGAATCATCGCCTTCCGGTCGATGATCAAGGGCATCATCTCCATGCCCGGACGCTTCATGTTCGACGGCGAGGATCCCGACCTGTTCGACCATTTCGCGATCGTCTCGCAACGGATCGGGGCCTACACTATCCTGTCCTATGCGCAGATCATCGAACACCTCGTCGAGGTCTGGGGCGTGGCGCATCGGTCCCTCTCGGGGAAGGCGGCCAGGGCCCAGGACTACCTTTGCCAGCAGGCCGAGAAGTATCAACGCATCGCCGGCGAGCTCGCGGAAACACTCGCCAAACGCCCGCCCACCCGCTTCACCTGGGTCCACGAGTGCGAAGTCTGAGCCCTTGGCAGCCACCTCCTATCCCGACATCAGGCCCTATCGGATGTCTTCGGATGAACTTCCTCGACTTTCGCGAGCCCGTCAGCACCTGGAGTCATTGTGCCGGCCTGCTCCTGGCACTGCCCGGTACCTATTTCCTCTGGCGGCGAAGCGCAGGCCAGCCCCCGAAGCGGCTGAGCCTCCTCATCTATGGCCTGACCCTGGCCTTCTGCTATTTGGCCAGTAGCCTCTTTCACGGCGTTCGGCTGCCGTCCGCCCAGCTCGCCACGTTCGCCCGCCTGGACGGCGTCGGGATCTTTGCGCTGATCGCCGGGAGCTATACTCCGCTGGCCTGGTGCTTGATGCGGGGCCGATGGCGGCAGTGGACGCTGGCGATCGTCTGGGGCGTGGCGGCCATGGCCACGGCCTTGATCGCGACCGGCCGGCACTTCCCGCTCGCGTGGTCAACCGGGCTGTACCTGGGGATGGGGTGGGGCTCCCTCGTCTGCTATTCCGAGATCGCGCAGGTTGTGTCGCACCGCGCAGTTGCTTCCGATCGTGGGCGGCGGCCTCTCCTACAGCCTGGGGGCCGTGCTCAACCTACTCCACTGGCCCGTCCTCTACCCGGGGATCTTCGGGACCCATGAGCTGTTCCACCTGTTCGTGCTGGCGGGCAGCCTGGCCCACTACCGGTTCATCCTCAAGGTCGTCGTGCCGTTCGTGCCGGCGGCTCACGATGTGCCCCTCCAGCCGCTCGCCAGGGTCGCGAGCTTCGCCCAGGACGTTCGGCTGTGACGCGGAATTCAAGGAATTTCCAAACCATTCTTCGAAATCTCGGCGGATCCGCCGCGCGGTCACACTCTGGGGATGCCGCTCTCGGTCTCCTCGGTGGGTTTGCCGGTCTCGGAGCGTGTGTCCTCGGGAGATCCGGGATTCATGATACGGGCAGTTCGAGTGGCAGTGACTTGTTTTCCTCCATCCTGATCGTCATGATTAGGGGTGTAGCGGAGTTGGTATGCAATCGTACTCGGCTCCGATGAAGCATTATCAGATGTCGTCGGAAGACTAGATGAGGGGCAACCCGGCACGGCCGGAGGGCTCGTTGACGAGTAGGCCGACGTGGAGGAGTACCCGAAGGTATTCCTCCACGTCGGCCTTTTTCTTCGAGAAAGGGTAGCGGCGATGAAGCCAGAAAGCGACGCGTTGGCCCGCCGTCTGCGCGAAGTCCGCCTCGAGATCTATGGCGAAAATGGCGCGCCTCTCATGGCTGAGGCGCTGGGTATCCCCGCCCGGACCTGGGCTCATTACGAGTCCGGAGTGACAATCCCCGGGTTGGTACTCCTCCGCTTCATCGATGCCACGGGGGCCGAACCCTATTGGCTCCTGACCGGCGAAGGTGAAAGAGGTCTGGCCGATTACGGCGAACCGCAGCTGCTTCGGTTCCAGATCGAGGGGCAACCACCATGAGTCCCAAAACTCCGGTCACGGCATTGGTCTCGCTGACGGTAACTCGCTTCTCGACCTCGCACGATGACTTCTCTCGAGTCACGTGTCTGTCTTGTGATATCGGCCTCGATCTGCACCAACCCGATCCCGGGTCTCCCGACAGGCTGCTTGGCATCTGCGCTGGGTGCCAGCATTGGTTCATCCTCGAGGTGCTGACGGACCAGGACGGCGTGGTGATGGTGATGGTGCCCGAGGCCCGGGACTTCCTGAGGATCGGTGGCTTGGTGGACGGTCCGGAAGGACAGTAACTACCCTTCGGAATCGATCTTCCAGACATGAGGCGGGCGCGATGCCGCATCCCTGCGACGTCCCTTCTCGTCGAGGCGGCCGGGACGGATTCGAGAAGGCGCTGCTCCGGGCGATTTCCCCACCGGAGCGGACCATAAGGAGAATGCAAGGTGAATGTAGACCCACACGAATTGCGGTCGGCTCTTCGGCGATTCTTTGAGGCCAAGCGAGCCCTTCGACAGGCCTATCGAAGATCCGTGACATCCCATGGTGCCGAGATGATACCGATGGTCGAACAGGTGGCCGCCGTGCAGGACGGGAAGGATTCCGCGATTAGTGAAGAATTCCAGGAGTTGAAGGATGAGAATGAGAGATTAAGGAAGTCGCTGACGTTGCTCCACACACACAGTTTGAGGCTCCAGGACCAACTCGAGGCCGTGCTCGGGTACAGGAATACGTTGCCGGCTGCGGATGATCTGGCCGCCTGCCGGGTGTCGGAAGATCCTGGATCGGACAGAGACCCCGGGGCCTTGGCCGGGCAGTTCGAGAGCACCTCGTGCGAATCGAAGGATGGGCCGATCCCCAACAGATGGATGATCATAGAAGCATCGAACGTTATAGCCAGATGAGGGCTAACCCCGCAATGGAATTTGGCGTTGAGACGGCGAGACCAGCTTACCCAGTTCCCGCCTGTGCGGTCCGGATAAGGTCGATGAGGGACTGGATCACCTGTTCGAAGCCGGTGATCCCTTCGCTGATGGCGGCCTCGATCTCTCCGTGCTTTCTCGTGCCGACTTCGCCGTCCACTTCCGGATCGCGTGGCCGCCGTAGAAGATCGTCTCCTTCCGGCGTCCGAGGTCGCGTCGCCGATACTCGGACTAGCCGAAGACCAACATACAAGAAAGCGAAGGATATTTCACTTGCCTTTTCCATTTTGGTCAGTGCACAATTGGCGTGACGAATCGAGCCGAGGCCGACTGGCAGTCGGTTCTCAGGAACTTGAATCAATGTCGTCGGACGACTAGATGAAGGGTAACCCGGCTGAACCGGGGGGCCCGTTGCCGAGTAAGCCGACATGGTCGAATACCCCTGGGTGTTCCACCACGTCGGCTTTTTTTCTAGCGGTGGTGCAGGACGGCCGTAAGCGATAGGGGTGATCTCGATGCTCAAGCCCGATTCGACCCTGGCGCAGCAGATCGCCGAGGCAGCCATCGCCTTCGAGCTGCGACGAACTGGCCACTTGCCCGCATCGGCGACGGTGGTCGTGAGTGAGGACACGTTGGTCGTCACGCTCCACGGGTCTTTGTCGCCGGCGGAGAAGGACCTGGCCAGGACGCCGGAAGGTGCCGCTCGAGTGCAGGAGTTTCATCGTCAGTTATTCACATCAACTTCCGAGCCACTGCGGAAGGAAATCCGGCGAATCACGGGTGTGGAGGTGCGCGAGGCCACCGCGGAAGTTGAGACGACGACCGGCACTGTGGTGCAGGCGTTTACGAGTGGTACTATGGTCCAGGTTTTCCTGCTCGCTCGCAGGTTACCCGCGGAAACGTGGAGCGGGAGTGGATCCGCCGATCCGCCATGAGCAAGGAAGAGCCGGGCGCTCTGCCACGAGAACTTTGGTCCCTTCGCGGGGCGAGATCTCACTCAACACGAGTCGGCCCGGAAGGAGTCGAACCTTCGTCTTCCGGTTATCGGCCGGATGCTCTGCCCTTGAGCTACGGGCCGCTCTCATGCGATGGCCTCGACGGTCGGCGCCGGGGGACTCGAACCCCTCGTCGCTCCCTTATAAGGGGAGTGCTCTGCCGCTGAGCTAGGCGCCATTGGGGCCGGAGGGACTCGAACCCCCACTTCCCGGCTTAAAAGGCCGATATGCTGCCTTTACATCACGACCCCGGCGATCGCCTCTCCGGGGTATGCGTTTGACTCGCGCATCCATCTCAACACCTCCCTCCCGAGGCCGAATATCCTACGTATGTCAGAGTGTCAGGGCGGCCGGATTTGAACCGGCGATCTCGAGCTCCCCGAGCTCGCGGATTAACCAGGCTTTCCCACGCCCTGTTCGAGGGTCGGCACGATGCAGCGTCGGAGATTCCGTCGCTGTCCAACGAAAAGACCCAGTGTTTTCGACACCGGGTCTTGAGATTCCGTCGAAGGAGGACAGGCCGGGTGTCAGCAGCGTCGGACTTGGCGCGGGCGGAGACTCGCTGAGCGATCGGCGGAACGTTTCGCCTTGCGGATGACCCGATCAAGCCGTTGACATACTCCGTACATCGCAGTCCCGCTCGCTGTCTGAGAGCTGAGGCCGATCAGATCGCGACAACTCGGTCTCGGCCACGCTGGCTGTCACCGTCGCGTCTGGTACTTGACAGACGCCGAGTACCGGCCGGATGTTCGCGCGAAATCGGCGAATTCTCGAGAAGGCTGTCGATGCAGCGGTAGGGTTGACACGAGGGCGACCCCAGAGATGGCCGCGAGAAACCAATTCAGGGGCAATGCCAGTTAATACGCGTCAACCAGAAGAAAGGGCAAGACTTGCGAACGACTTGTACCCACGCGGGAGCGAAGCGTGGGAACGAGAACCAAACCATGCGGGGCATCCATGGCTTCACTCGCTCACCTCGATGCGGGCTCGATATCCCTCGAGTGCGGGGAGGGTCTCGAGTGAGCGGCGGACGGAACGCCGGAACCAGAAGCGGCTCGGCTGGGCGACGATCACCGCATTCCGGCCGGTGATGCGAACCTCGAAGTGATTGACCCGGTCGCCGAGGGTCTCGCGGATCTGGCGCTCGATCCGCCGTTTGGCGACAAGTTCGGCATCGGACACGACATCGGTTTCACGACTGTTGGTCGCTCCGGGGGTGGTTCGCGACGGTTCGCGCGAGGGTGGCGGTGGCGGCGCCCCGAAGAGGCGACCGAGCATGCCGGGCAGTCGTCGGGTGCGGGTCTTGGCGCGGACGATGCTTTCTCCTGCGATGGCGGATCGGTCCTCCCGGCGCCGAGAGCCCTACTAGCAACCGGTCGCGGGAGCGAGGTACTGGCCCGGGCCTGCTCCGGTGAGGGCACATCGATGAGTGGCTCGATCGAGAGTGGGATCGTCTCACGCGGTGACGGTCCCGACAACGCCTCGAGAGGCGGAATCCCATTCGCTGGAGAGGGCCGCCGAGTGACCGGCACCGCCGACCGAACAGGTGGGCTTGCGATCGGAGACGAGAAGGGCGAGGTTCCGCTTTGTAGGGGACTTGCGGGTTGAGGCCGAGGGCGAGCCGTCGGTGCGGTCACGCCGGGGATCGCCAGCATTGGTCCCGATGCGGGGCGTGAGTTTACCGCCTGGGTGGCTCGGGGCTGCGTCGGGGCGGTCGGCTTCGGGCTGGCCGGCTTTGACGTTGTCCCCGGCTGGGCCTGAGGCGCGCCGGCCCTGGGCGGCCCCAGGTCCGGCGGCTCCAGCGGTGGTGGCTCCTGAGCGGTTGCCAGGCCGGCGAAGCAGAGGACGACACATAGCAACCGCACCATCACCAGGCTGGTCATCGGCCATTCGTCTCGAAAACGAGTCACGACGCGCAGGGATCGAAACGCCTCAACACGTTTCATCGGCTGTTACGACTCCATCGAATCCTCTTTTCTCGAAGAAACACCGGATGCGAGATCGAATTGTCCAGCTCCGCGCCACACTCGCAGGATCGGGATCATCTCGTGTAAAATGAACAAGGAGAGCGCTAAGACGACCGAGACACAGTCTTTCGGGAAATAGCCATGTCCGTCGGCGGTGAACCCGGTCATGTCCATCCTGTGGCGAGTCAGAGGAATGGCTATCATTACCTCTTTTATGACAAGCACCATGGGCACGGAGGTCCCAAAGCGGCACAATGGGTGTCGAACTTGAGTCCGAATGAGGAGCTTGGCATCTTTGACCAGGCTGACCTCTTGGACTTGGGCGACAAGCGCGGCAACCTTTATGGAATCCGATTGAGACTCCATCCAGAGCGACAGATCCTCGTTTTGGGAACTCTCGGGCAGCAGATCGCCGAGTTCCACGACTCGGGATCCCATTGGCACGGGTACCCGCTTTGGCCACTCGAGAAGACCCTCGATCCACCGCATCCGCCTAAGCGGAAACCGCCGGAGGACGTGCTTCAGAAGATGGTGAACGCGGGATTGCTCACTCGAGAGGAACGGAAGCGACTTTGGAAGGGAAAGCACGCATGAGCTCGCTTGTCGTTCAAAGGAAGTCACTCCCATTCCCCGACCAGGGTATCACTTGGGCGGGCGAGTGCCCGTGGACCGGCAGCCTCTGCTTCGGCACCGAAGACGGCGAACTTCTGGTTGGCAAACAGGTCGGCGACGATGACCTCAAAATCCTTCCCCCGAATAAGGTTGCGAAAGACGCCATCAACGACGTGGCTTTTTGGAAGGACTTCATCGGGATTAGCACTCCGAGCGAAGTGGTTTTCGCCCGAAGAAGCTCCTCAGACGACCGCATCCACCCCGCCGTCATAAGGACTCCGGATGGCGCTCATGGGATTCTTGCTACCCCGCAGGGACATTTCTTCGCGCCTATGGGTACATCGGGCCTGCTTCGTGTGGATGCGGGCAAGATCC
The DNA here is from genome assembly GCA_963845755.1 of uncultured Planctomycetota bacterium. Classification (GTDB taxonomy): domain Bacteria; phylum Planctomycetota; class Planctomycetia; order Isosphaerales; family Isosphaeraceae; genus CAWJTV01. The sequence goes on along the minus strand of CAWJTV010000020.1, from coordinate 429,301 downwards.
CCGTTGACGAAGTCACGATTGACAAACCAGACCAAGCAACCCCGTATTTCTATAGGCTAATCTATCTCGGGAAGGCGGCGGACCAGGAGATTCTTGCCTGCGCGGCTCGTACAAGCGGTCTCTTGATGATCAAATCCGGCTCCGACCATATGGATGTCGAGGAACTCGTTTCGCAAGATGTCGATTTTGTCGATGTGTGCTCCATGGATTCCCAACAATGGCCTCACGCCGTCGTCGGATTGAGCTTGGATGGCACGTTGATCTTTGTTCGGGATCTCACTCAGCCGCAACCACAAGCACTGCGTCTGGAAGAATTGCACGGAACTCCTTACTCGATTCTGAGAGCAGACGGACATCTGTTTGTCCTGACTAGCAAGAGAATCGTTGCTCTGCCCAATCTGCTTACCAGATACTTGCAGGGCGACCGATTGGACCGTCCATTCCGATGTCCCTATACGCCGATTCAGGCAGTTGACGCCTATGTCGCTTACGGGAAGCACTTGCTGATTGTTATGGATAAAGAAGTAAGGTCGTTCGAGATTGCGAGCCTCCTTCAACCGGCCGTCGAACCAGGTATTGGGAATGGGCCTCCAGGTCTCCGAGACTGGGGTGGGAGTGAGCAGAAACTCAGCTCAGTACAACTAAGTTTCGACAGCCACAACCTGGCGTGTTGAGATGCAAGCAGAGAGGATGGCGCTCGCCCGCGCAGGTTGCCATCGTCTGGACAAGGACCAGGGGTACCGGGACATACGCATGACGAGCGACTTGAAGATCACTAACGTGGAGGCCATCTACCTCCGCCTCCCCGACGTGAAGACCCAATGCGACAGCGGCCAGGATGCTTTGATCGTCAAGATTACGACCGATTCGGGGGTCGTCGGGTACGGCGAAGTGGATTCGAACCCGATGGCGGCGAAGGGGTGCATCGAGGGGCCGTTCTCGCACACGACGGCCACGGGTCTGGCGCACGTGCTGATCGGCGAGGACCCGTTCCGGACCGAGTACCTCTGGCACAAGATGTACCGGGCTAACATCTACGGCGGTCGGCGCGGTCTCGGCATCCACGCGATGAGCGGGATCGACCTGGCGCTGTGGGACATCAAGGGGAAGGCGCTCGGTCTGCCGATCTGGAGGCTGCTCGGCGGCGGATTCACCCGGAGTTTGCGGGCCTACGCCAGCTCACTCTTCGGCGAGACGCCCGCGGAGACCGGCCGGCGCGCACGGCGGTTCGCCGATCAGGGCTTCACGGCCGTCAAGTTCGGCTGGGACCCGATGGGGAAAGACGCCGAAACCGACGTCGCCCTGGTCCGCGAGGCGCGCGCGGGGCTCGGCCCCAACGTCGACCTGATGATCGACGCCGGCCTGGTCTACGACGCCAAGACCGCCATTCAGCGCGCCGGGCGTTCGAACCGTACAATCCGTTCTGGTTCGAAGAACCCTTGCAGCCGGACGACTATCTGGGCTATGCCAAGCTGGCCGCGAGTAGCCCGCTACGGATCGCCGCCGGCGAGGAAGAGAGCGAGCGCAAGTCGTTCCTCCAGCTCATGGACGTCGGCCAGATCGACATCGTGCAGATCGACCTGACGCGGTGCGGCGGCTTCACCGAAGCCATGAAGATCGCCGCCCTGGCGGCCGACCGGGGACTGCCGGTCGTCAATCACGGGTTTACCACCTACCTGAACGTTGCCGCCGCGCTCCACTTCCTGGCCAGCGTTCCGAATACGCTCGGGCTCCTCGAGTTCGTCGTCGAGGAGGGAACAAACCTCCGGCAGTCCATCACCGAGGTCATCCGAGCCCAGGACGGCCGGGTCGCCGTACCCGATGCGCCCGGTCTTGGCATCGAGCTCAGCGCGGAAGGGATCGAGACGTTCCGCATCGGCTGATCGATTCCTCCACCCGGCGCGCAGTGTCGACCTCCGCCCTCTCCGGCGCACGCCCTCTCACCGAAATAGGAGAGCAAACCCACCATGACCAACGCCAGGCAGATCATCGATGCGCTCGGGCTCCAGCCCCATCCGATCGAGGGCGGCTTCTTCGGCGAGACCTATCGGTCTTCCGAATCGATCCCGGCGTCCGCACTGCCGATCGTCTATCATGCGCGCGGCGATCGAGCCTTTGGCACCGCGATCTACTACCTGCTGACGGCGGATACGTTCTCCGAAATGCACCGGCTGCCGACCGAGGAGGTCTTCCACCTTTACCTGGGAGGCCCGGCGCGAATGCTCCAGCTCTTCCCCGATGGTCGGGTCCGCGAGATCCTCATCGGCTCGGATGTCCTCGCCGGTCAACAGCCGCAGGTCATCGTGCCGCCGCGAGTCTGGCAGGGCACTCACCTGGAACCGGGTGTCGAGTTCGCCCTGATGGGCGCGACAATGGCACCGGGATTCGACTATGCCGACTACGAGACCGGCGGTAGCGCGGACCTGCTTGACCATTATCCGAGCCACGCCGAGATCATCCGGCGACTGACTCGGAATCCCTGAGACCTTCAGGCAACCTCATGCCAGCGCCATCGGCTCGGTGCCAGCATAGACCTCGGCACCTTCGAAGGTGAACTCCCGCTGCTGCCACGCGGGCATCGCGACCGGACGATCGGTCCCCGGGAAGAAATCGAACTGGGGTCTGCGGATGCCCAGACGAACCAGCCAGGCTCGTGGATCCAGGACCCGGAGCAACGTCGCGGCCTCGGTCGCGTCGAGGAACGTCAGGTAAGTCGCGCACATCGTCTCGCCGAAACCCGGGATATTGATGACCGGCCGGATTCCCGCATGCAAGAGGATCCCTCCCAGGATCACCCACCGCCGCGTCGGCTTGAACCATAACCAGAACGCCAGGGAGAACTCGATCAACAGCGCCCCGTGCGTCATCAGGTTTACGAGGATCGGATAAGACGCCACCCATTCCAGGTTGAATTGACCGAATTCTCGGTTGAACAAGACATAATGCACGGCCGTGCCGTCCATCCAGGCCGGGCCGCCGCACTTGATGACGCACGATTGGAAGTAGATCAGGCAGAGCTGCATCTGGAGCAGACGGACACCCCAGGGGACGATGAGCGGTTCGGCGAGCGTCCCGCGACGCCTGGCCTCGCGGCGAGCGTCCAGCGAATACGCCGCGCCACTCGGGCAGAGCATCACGTAGAACGACAGGATCACGGGGACGGCATCCGGACCGCCATTGGATGAGACGTTCCGGTGGTAGAACGAGAGCATGCATAGATAGAGCACGACGCTCAGCAGGCGAGTCCGCCAACCCAGCGTGACCCCCAGCGCCGCGACGAAGGCTGTCGCGAGGACGAGCTGTGGCACGATCGGGTTCGCGACGAACTGGAGCGGCGAGAATCGCAATGGCCCGGCCGCCTCCCGGGCTTCCGTCCCCTGGAGCAGCCCGGCACCGGTGTACCAGTGCTTGAATTCCACGGTCATCAAGGACAGATAGATCAAGAGCAACAGCCCGTAAACGATCCGGAACAACCCGAGCGGCCGCGCGGAGATCGGGCGGAACAAGAACCGATTCCAAGCTTTGATGGGATTCACGGCATCACCTCCTTGAGCGATCGGAACTGAAAGCGATCCAGGACGCGAACGCGTGTCGAGGCCATCGGGTCGGCGACGCCCGTACCGGGTGGAGGAGAATCTGTGAACTCGTAATACAGGCTGACCCAGACAGGGAACGCCTCGGCAGCCATGCCAAGCTGGCGGACGACATGACGTGCCGTGAACGTGCGATGCTCGTTGTATTCCTCGACGGACATATTGGCCGTGAATTTGCAGTTCCGATACCGGGGGATCCTTTCCCACCAGGTCAGGTTGCCGAGCCGTGGGAACTCGTAAGTCTGCCGCATCCCTTTTGCGTCGATGATCTCGGCATTGAGGTTCGTCGTGTTGCGGATGGGGTCGGGGCAAAAATCGCCCACCATTGCCAAAGACCCAGCGGCAGCATGTAATAGCGATAGGGCGACTGGAATTGCGACTTGATGGCGCAGTTCGGCACCGTCCAGATCATCAAGGCTGAAAGATGGAAGATCACGAAGGCCGAAATGACCGATCGCCGGGCGGTCCATCGCCAGGCCATGGCACTCTCCTTTCGATAGGACGAGATTGGGATCGGAGGGGAGCCAAACTTTAGTCCGGGACCGCTGTCGCGTCAATGTCAGACGGCACCCTCATTCCACCGCGGATTCCACCCGCCCGGTCAACTCGGTAGAATCTCGACTATGAAGACATCCCCTTCGACCCATTGGCGTTCCGATCCGACGTCGCCCCGATCGGCGTCCGGCTCTTGCTGGCGAAAGACCACGCGTTGCGCGGGGAAACACCTCGGCCTGGCGATGATCCTGATGGGGACGGTCACCCCGGACGGGTTGGCCCAGGGGACGGCCGCGAGCGGTCGCGGTTCGGAGTTCGGTCCCGTGGCGGTCTGGGCACCGGGGCCCCTTGAGGCGATCGCTGCGTTCGACCGGCCGATCGACGCAGGGCTCGCGAGATCGTACATCGGGCGCACGATCTCCTATGTCGAGACCCGATCGGATGCCCAGGGACAGCCTACCCGCACCCTACCCTCGGGATCCCTGCGGATCGTCGGCACTCGCTTGATCGACGGAGGTCAGACGCTCGTCATGGCCTCCGACCCGCACCCGCGCATCGCCCGCTATCTCCTCCCGATCCCAGCGGCGACCGGTGACACCAGCTCGAAGTCGAACAACGATGCGACCGTCGCTTATGACCTGACGGGCGTCGAGGCCATCTGGAGCGCGCCCGATCAACCGCCCGGCAATCCGAGCTGGTCGGGTTGGTGGCCGCAGTTAGACCTCGAAGCAACGCGGCGGCTCACGCGCGGCTCGCGGCCGCACGAGGCCGGTCTGGCTCGCCTCTCACAGCCCGGACAGCTCACGCTGAGCACGCTCATTCGCCTGCCACCGGGAAAGGTGTCGCTCCGGATCAACGCGTCCGGCCGGATCGATGAGGCCATGCTGGGCGACAGCCAGGCGGGGGACTCGCCCCCGGCCTCCAAAGACGAGGACCACCACGTCGTGTTGACCGTCGAATCCCAGGGGGAACCGCTCTTTTTCACCATGACGGTGCGGACGGGCCCGACGGTACGGCCATTCTCGGTCAAGGCGGTCTACCGGCGCGAAGGCGCGAAGGAGGATTCTGGCATCGAGCGGGATCGCCTGATTCTCCCTTGGGCTCCGCTCTTGGCCGATTCGGCCGCCACGGCGCCGGTTGCGGTCCCCGACCTGTCTGGAGGAGATCCCGTGCGCGGTCGGGCGATCTTCTCGGGCGATCAGGCCCGTTGCGCCCAGTGCCACGTCTTCCGAGGCGAGGGGGGCAAGGTGGGTCCCGACTTGACGGACGTCGGGCGGAAAGGCCGGGCCGAAATCTACCGGAGCCTTGCGGTGCCCAGTGCCACGATCGAGCCCGCTTACACGTCATACACCATCGCCACCAGGGCGGGCCAGGTCTTAGCCGGTGTCGTCCGCGCGGAGGGACCGGATGCGATCAAGGTCACTGACACCAATGCGCACGAGACGATCATCCGCCGCGACCAGATCCAGGAGATCCGGCCGAGCGCGACGTCGATCATGCCCCCCGGCCTGGTGGCCGCACTCGGCGAGGCGGCCGTGCGCGACCTCATCGCCTTCCTGACCGCGCCCGAGCCGTTGACGCCGACCAAGCCCCGTATCACCCCGTGATCTCCCACCCAGGGCGCCTTGGAACGGGCAATCCTGTCGATGGACTTGCTCCCTGCCGATTGTTTGAGATAAAATCAAACATTATTACACGCTGTGAATGAATCGAGGTGTGCATGACGACCGGTTCGGTCAACCCTGTAGTGCAACATCAAACGACGACGGCTCATCCCGTCGGCATCGTGCGCCGCGAGTTTATCCAAGTGGGATTCTCCGGACTGCTGGGCCTCTCGCTGCCGGGCCTCCTGGCGACGCGGGCTCGTGCCGCGGAGGCAAACCCCGGCGCGTCGATTGCGAAGCCGATGCCGGCGGCGCGGGCCAGGTCGGTGATCATCGTCTTCCTGACAGGGGGCCTGAGCCACATCGACTCCTTCGACATGAAACCGGAGGCGCCCGAGGGGATCCGGGGCGAGTTCAAGCCGATCGAGACGGCAGTGCCGGGGATCCACTACTGCGAGCACCTGCCCCGATTGGCGGAGCGGGCGGATAAGCTGGCGGTCGTCCGTTCGCTCTCGCATTCGTATACCAACCACCTCAACGCCACGCACGAAATCCTGACCGGCCACCCGCAGCCTGGCGCCTTCTTCGACAAGATCGCATCACGGGACGATTATCCGTGCTATGCCTCAGCGGTGGACGCGATCCGGCCTCGGGGCGACGGTATTCCCAGCGGAGTGATGCTCCCGACGTTCCTCATGGACGGCCCCCTGACCTGGCCCGGCCAGCATGCAGGATTCCTCGGGCCGCGTCACGACCCCTGGCAGGTCAAGCAGGATCCCAATCGGTCGGGCTTCGGCTTCGACGGCCTGAACCTTCCCACGGGCCTGAGTGTCGAACGGCTGGACCGCCGGAAGTCGCTGCTCGACTGTTTGAGTGCGGGGCGCGACGCTTTCGGTGGCTGGGCCGAGGAGGCGAAGGACCCCTTCATCGACCAGGTCGACCGCGCCTACGCCCTGCTGCTCTCCGGCAAGGTGGCGCGCGCCTTCGATCTTGGCGAGGAAGACCCGCGGCTCCGCGATCACTACGGCCGGCACATGTACGGGCAGTCGCTCCTGCTCGCCAGGCGGCTGATCGAGGTGGGTGTGCCCATTGTTCAGGTGAACATGGGTCGCGTTCAGACGTGGGATACGCATTCGGCCAATTTCAAGTCGCTCAAGGATCGACTGCTGCCGCCGACCGACCGAGGGGTCGCCGCGCTGCTCGACGACCTGGCGGCCCGAGGGCTGCTCGACGAGACCCTGGTCATCGTGACCGGGGAATTCGGCCGCACGCCCCGGATCGGCAAGAGCACGGGGAACGCCAACAGCCGCGACGGCCGGGACCACTGGGCCGCGGTGTTCTCGGCAGCCTTCGCCGGCGCCGGCGTGCGGGGGGGGCAGTTGATCGGGCAATCGGATAAGCTGGGCGCCTATCCGGCGAGCCGACCCTACAAGCCGGCCGACCTGGCGGCCACCGTGTACCGGTCGCTGGGCGTTGACCCCGATACCGAGGTGCGCGACCGGCTCGACCGACCGATCCGGCTCTGCACGGGCGAGCCGATCGTGCCGCTCTTCGACGGTTCCACCTCTGAGGCTTGATCGGAGCAGGACAAATGCCGGGAGGATTCGACATGTCTCGGTCCATCGTGCAGAAGATGCGCTCGCAACTGACCGAGTCGATGAAGGCGCGCGACGCCGTCCGAACGGGTTTCCTGCGCTACTGGATCGCGCAACTGACGCTCGGCACCGGTGCCGAGATGTCCGATGCCGATGCCTTCAAGAAGATGCGCGGCGTGCTGAAGGAAGCGAAGTCGGGGATGACCACATTCACTCCCGAGGAGCTGGCCCTAATCCGCGAATGGGTCCCGTCGACCCTGACCTCCGAGCAGATCGCCGAGGCGCTGGGACCGTTGGCCGACCAGATCAGGGCCGCGCCCAAGGAAGGCATGGCCATGGGCATCGCGATGAAGTCCCTGGCCGGCCAGCCGGTCGACAGCGATGACGTCAAGGCCGCCATCGCCGCTTTGCGACAATGACACTGCAACGGGGACATCGCCGTCCCCGTTGCCGTGCTCGCGATCGCCCTGGGCGGGTTTTCCCGCCTCAGCGCATCGTGATGACGCCGTCGGCGATCTCGCCCTGGACGAAATCATGGACGTCCTGGAGCGCCCGTTGGGCCGCGTTCTTCACGGGCGTGGCATCGCTGGTGGCGATGTCCACGTGCATCTGCGACACCTCGGATTCGACGGCGGCCAGCAAGCCATCGCGCCGGTTCCAGGGGATGCGGCTGACGTCGTTGGCCAGCGTGGTCTGGAGCCGTCTGTAGTTCTGCCCGTGATGGGCGAACTGGCTGAACGCCTTCTGGATCTGGGCGTAGGTCTGGTTCAGGGCGCGGTTCGTCAGGATTGCCGCACCGTGGGCGAACTTGGGCCCGCTCGACAGGACGACGCGGGTTTCCAATTGATCGGGGCTGGGTACGAATGTTGACTTCTTCATCGATAGCTCCTTCGCAAGGTTGGTGACGTGATGGTCAAACTGACGGTGGTCGCGCACCCTCCCCATCCGGCCATGCAAGGCATTCGGTCGCGTCTCGACACGGCTGGAGGTTCGGATATCGTCCTTCAACCCGAGTGATGGACTTTTCGAGTCGGATCATCTCCGGCTCTCGTCGGGAGAAGCACGGGCAGACGAGCCAGCAAGGATTCCGTCGCGTGCCGAGTTACGGCGACGCCGATCCTGAATCCCCGCGTGGCTCCCGTTCCCGGTCGGCGGGAATCGGGTCGCATATCAACGCCTGGGCATCTGTCCCATCACTCTGGAGAAAAAGGCGTTTCGATCGAGCTTCGAGGCCGTCCTTGGATTCTCGCCATTCCGGGCCATCCCTCTCCTTCGTCGCTCTAATACGCCAGGCTGTTCGAGTCGCAACTTGGGACAAAAAGTCTTGCAAGAATCTCGGATTTGTTGAGGGCGGGTGCCAACTTGACTATGATGGAGGGCGCATGGGATCCCCGAAGCGCGATCGATCCGGCACATCCATCGGCTCGGACATCCCGCCGAAAGGCGTCCTCGACGTGGTAGACGACACTTCGGCTGAACTCAGGAATCTGATCGACCGGCTCCGCCGCGGCGACATCACGGCTCGGCGCGAGCTCCTGGAGCGCGCCCACGACCGCATGTTGCGGATCGCAGCCCGGCTCTTTCACGACGATTTCCCGGGCCTGCACGGCCGTCACGACCTGGAAAGCGTCGTCAGCGAGGTCTGGATGCGGCTGGTCGTCGCCCTGGAAGCGACCGTACCAGACACCGTCGAGGGCTTCTTCGGGCTGGTCTTCGTGAAGGTACGGCATGTCCTGCTGGATATGGCCCAGGGCCAACGTCGCATCGATGCCCGGCGCCGCGAGGGGCCGCTCGACGCGGCTGATTCGGAAGCGCTGGCAGCCATCGACCGGGCCGACACCACCCACGATCCGGGCCGCCTGGCCCTGCTGACCGAATTCCACGAGCAAGTCGGGAAGTTGCCCGACGAACAACGTATCGTCTTTGATTTGCACTATTATGGCGGTTTCTCTCAAGCCGAGATCGCCCAGATGCTGGAGGTGCACCGGAAGCAGGTCAGCCGGCTCTGGTTGGCCGCAACGGGGCGGCTCGCGCACTGGCTGGATGGATCGAATGCACCCCTCTGACGTGATGGGACGATCGAGCGGAGCGGCCGATGAACGATCCCGACGCGGACTTCCAGCCCACTCCCCGAATCCACACCGACTCTTCGACCGGTAAAAACCGCGCGCGGCCCTCTGACGTTGACACCAAACCCGAGACGCAGGTTGTCACCGAGCCCGATTCCGACATCCGGCCGGTCGGCGACCGCCTGCCGGCCACCGTGGTTGACACCCCAATCGGCTCGGAACCTGCCACCGAGTCTGAACTCGGCGCCCGGATCGAAGTCGGAGAGGCCAAGGTGGGACCCGGCGACGATGAGGAGGACCGTCTCCTCGACCTCCTCGCGAGGTGGGAAGAGCGCTATCATCGCGGCGACGATGCTTCTCCGGAGTCGCTCGGTGTCAACGACTCGGTACTGAGGGAAGTGCTGCTTGAAAGAATCGAACGGCTACGGCGGTTGTATGCCTTCCTGAAGCACACGCCCACGGACACGATGGCGGAGTCGGGAGTCCATCGGGCAGCACCTGTGTTGGGCCCGGCGGCCTTGGCCCGAAATACCGGTGTCGGATTGAAGGTCAAGGCCGGATCGGAGCCATCACCGGCCAGCATCGGCCGATACCGGGTGATCCGGGTCCTCGGCGAGGGCGGGTTCGGGCGGGTCTACCTGGCCCATGACGCCGAGCTCGACCGTGACGTCGCCATCAAGATGCCCATCCATGCCCAGGCGTCCCGGTTCCTGGATGTCGAGACTTACCTCGCCGAAGCCCGGATCATCGCCCGGCTCTGCCATCCGAACATCGTGCCGGTCTACGACGTCGGTCGCACCGAGGACGACCGCTGTTATGTTGTGTCTAAATATATGGATGGAGGCGACCTGTCCGACAGGCTACGTCGGGGGCGGCCGGCGTTCGCCGAATCGGCCGGGCTGATCGCGGTCCTCTGCGATGCGCTGCATTACACGCACACTCACGACCTGTTCCACCGCGACATCAAGCCCGCGAACATCCTGCTCGACGCGGCAGGCGTCCCGTCGCTCGCCGATTTCGGCCTGGCCCTGAGGGATGAGGACCTCGGCAAGGGTGCCGCGCCTCGTCGGCACGGCGGCGTACATGAGTCCGGAGCAGGCGCGGGGCGAGGGGCATCGCGTCGAACGGCCGTTCGGACATCTTCAGCCTCGGCCTGGTCCTCTACGAACTGCTGACGGGCCGCCGTCCCTTCCGGGGTTCGTCGAAAGACCAGGTCATGGAACAGATCATCCGTGCCGAGCCCCGTCCCCTGCGGCAGATCGACGATTCGATCCCACGGGAGCTCGAGCGGATCTGCCTGAAAGCGCTTTCGAAACGGGCCGCCGAGCGGTACGCCACCGCCCGGGACCTGGCCGAGGACCTGCGGCACTTCCTCGAGTCGGTGTTGTGGGCGAGGTCGACGGAGGGCGTGAGCCCGGAAGCCAACGCAGTCCCCATGGCAACATCCATCGAGCCCACGCCCCCCCCGATCCCCGGATCGTCGGACTCCGTCTTCCGTGCGATCCGGATCGTCCCGAAGGGACTGAGTTCTTTCGACGAGAACGATGCCGACTTCTTCCTCGACCTACTCCCTGGCCCTCGCGATCGCGGAGGACTCCCGGACGGGCTGCGATTCTGGAAGACGCGGGTCGAGGCGACCGACCCGGACAGGACGTTCCGCGTCGGGCTCATTTACGGGCCGTCGGGCTGCGGCAAGTCGTCGCTCGTCAAGGCAGGCTTGCTGCCCCTGCTGGGCCAGCACGTGGCACCGGTCTACGTCGAGGCGACGGTCGCCGAGACCGAGGCGCGCGTGCTCCGCGGCGTCCGCAAGGGGTTCCCCGGCTTGCCCGTCGACGCCGGCCTGACCGCGTCCCTGACGACCCTGCGGCGCAACCAGGCACTAACCCAGAACCGGAAGGTCCTCGTGGTCCTGGACCAGTTCGAGCAGTGGCTGTTCGCCCATCGGAGCGAGCCGTCGACCGACCTGGTGGCGGCGCTGCGGCAATGTGACGGCGAGCACCTCCAGGCCATCTGCCTGGTGCGGGACGATTTCTGGATGGCGGCAACCCGGTTCATGCGTGACCTGGAGATCGACCTGGTGCCCGACCGGAACGTGGCGGCTGTCAACCTCTTCGATCCGAAGCACGCCCGCAAGGTCCTGGCGGCGTTCGGCGCGCGCATACGAGGCCCTGCCGCGGAGGACCGAAGACCTCACGAGGGAACATGGCGCATTCCTCGACCAGGCGGTCGACGGCCTGGCGCAGGACGGTCGCGTCGTCCCGGTTCGGCTGGCTCTCCTCGCCGAGATGGTCAAGCAGAAGCCCTGGACAACCGCGACCTTGCGCGACGTCGGCGGCATGGATGGAGTCGGGGTCACGTTCCTCGAGGACACCTTCAGCTCGCCCCGGTCCAATCCGAACCACCATTACCATCAGAGAGCCGCACAGGCCGTGTTGAAGGCGCTCCTGCCCGAGGCGAATGCCGACATCAAGGGGCGGATGAGGTCGGTGGAGGAGCTTCGACAGTTCTCGGGTTATGCCGAGAGACCGACGGAGTTCGCCGACGTGATCCGCATCCTCGATACGGATCTTCGCCTGATCACGCCGGTTGACCCGGAGGGTTCGATCGATGAGGACGCACCGGCTCTCCCGGTCGGCGGACTCTACTACCAACTGACCCACGACTACCTGGTCCACGCCCTTCGCGAGTGGTTGACGCGCAAACAGCGTGACACTCGCCGCGGTCGAGTCGAGTTCTTGCTGGCGGAGCGCGCAGCCGCATGGAACTCCAAGCCGGAGGATCGTCACCTTCCATCAACGGGCGAATGGCTATCGATTCGGCTGTTGACGAAACCCAAGGGGTGGACCGAGCCTCAGCGGCGGATGATGACGCGCGGACGGTGGGTCCATGGGACGAGACTGTTCGGCTTCGTCATCTTCATTGCTCTCGTGACGATGATAACCGAGGCCTACAGCGTCTACTCGCGGACCGAGGTATTGCTGGAGTCGCTACCGAACTCGAAAGTTGAGAAGATCCCCGAGGTCCTGGGTCAACTCGCAACCTATCCCCGCTGGATGTATGCCCGTCGCCTCCAGCACCTGGCGAGCCGGTCCGGAGACGACACCCGTTCTCGACTCTGGTACAGCCTCGCCCGGCTGCCGGACGACCGTGGGCAGGTCGACTACCTGCACCGGCGCCTGCTCGAAGGCATTTCGGGGGAGATGCCCATACTTCGGGAGAGCCTCAGGCCGTATCAGGGCGAACTGATCGAGAATCTATGGGGCGACTTGCGTGAGGCCAGGGTTGGTGATGATGGACTGCTCCCCGTGGCAGGCGTACTCGCGAGTTACGACCGGACGAATTCGAACTGGTCCGAGCTGGCGAACAAGGTCGCAGACGCGATGGTCGGGGCGAAACTCATTTCTGTGAACACCTGGACGGACGCGCTGACAGGTATTCAATCCGTGATCATCGACCCCTTATCCCGAATCTACCGGGACCACAATCGTCCGATCGAGGAGCGCGAGTTCGCGGCGTACGTCCTGGCACGGTACACCGCCAACGACCCCGACCGCCTGGTGGATCTGCTACTCGACTCCGATCCCATGTCGTTCTCGATCCTCCTCCCCGTCGCCGAGAAGAACCGAGCGGCCGTCCTCGCTGATCTGGAAGAGGCGGTCTTGCTGTCGAAGGGAGTCGAGGCGCCCGGCTCGCCGACGGGGATCCCAGGCACGTCGGAAAGGCCACCCGCTACCCCGGAGGACGTGGAAGAGTCCAGGGATCGGCGGGCCGCGCGAGCGGCGCGGGCGGCGGTCGCTCTGATCCGCCTCGGCTCCGACGGCGCGGTGTGGCACTTGCTCGAGTATCGTTCCGACCCACGCACTCGCAGCGCTCTTATCCACGCACTGGGCACGCATGGCGTCGAGGCCGCCGTCCTCGCTCGCGAGTTCGCCCGGCTGGTTCGCGACGCCCCGATGGAACTTGCCAGGCCCGGCCTGGGCGGAGGGAAAAACGATTACCTCTTCGACCGGGCCAGATCGAAGAGCCGGGCGCTGATCCAGGCGCTCGCGGGATTCCCCAAGGTGGCGCTCGACTCCGATCCTCGCGAGCGCGACGCGCTGCTCGAAACCCTGGAGGACCTCTACCGCAACGACCCCGACGCCGGCATCCACTCGGCGGCGGAATTGATCCTGAGGCGTTGGGGTCGCCAGAATCGACTGAAGCTTGAGCCCGGGGGCGCGCCTCGGGCGGGAGAACCGATCGTCCGCCGCTGGTATGTCAATCGGGCTGGCCAGACGATGATCCTCATCGATGGCCGGGTCGACTTCGACATGGGCGCCCCGCCGATGGACCCGCTCCGTCAGGAAGAGGAGGTATATCACAGACAACGGATCTCGCACCGATTGGCCATGGCCTCCAAGGAAGTGTCGATCGAGGAGTTTCAGACCTTCGCAAGAGACGTGCGAAAGGCCCCCCACAAGTACACCAAGCGTTACGACCCAGACCCGGATGGCCCGATGGTCGACATCACCTATTTCGACGCCGCGGCCTACTGCAACTGGCTCAGCGAGCGGGAGGGCCTACCGCCATGTTACCTGGCGACCAACGATGGCACGTTCGCGGAGGGGCTGCGGGTTCGACTCCAGGGCGGTTGCTCAGGGCGGCTATCGCCTGCCGACCGAGGCCGAATGGGAGTACGCCGCCCGGGCAGGGACAGTGACCAGCCGCCACTATGGTCAGTCCCTCGACCTGCTCGCAGTCTATGCGATCGACTACACCTCGGGGTTCCGCGCCACTCCTGCGGCATGCGACTTCCCAACGAGTTCGGGCTATTCGACATGCTGGGCAACGCGATGGAGTGGTGCCACGATCGTCATACCGGGTGGAACCTCAAGGACCGGCCAGCCGACGGGAAAGGCGATGTGATTGCAGACGAGACCGTGAGGAAGGGCGAATATCGCTATCTTCGCGGCGGATCCTGCCGGAACGACCCCGACTCGCTCCGCTCCTGGAGCCGATTCTGGTTAGTGCCGGAGGGATCCCGGTCCGACCTGGGGTTCCGCCCCGTCAGGACCCTGCCCTGAGCGGGATCGTCCTCCGCGGCGGGCTCTCACGGGACATCTTCTCGGATCCACTCTGTCGGCTCCTCATTCGTCACTCTGGTCTCGCCCGGATGCGGCCTGGCCTTCGATGGGTTGCTCACTATCGCCAGGCAATCCGTATCGCGACCTGGGACAAAAAACCTTGCAAGAATCCGGGATTTGTTGAGAGCGTGTGCCAGATTTGATTACGATGGAGGGCCGCGGGATTCCTGAGGCGCGATCGATCCGGCACATCCATCGGCTCGGACATCCCGCCGAAAGGCGTCCTCGACGTGGTAGGCGACACTTCGGCTAACCTCAAGAATCTGATCGACCGGCTCCGCCGTGGCGATATCACGGCTCGGTGCGAGTTACTGGAGCGCGCCCACGACCGCATGTTGCGAATCGCCGCCCGGATCTATCAGGACGATTTCTCCGGCCTGCACGGCCGTCACGACCTGGAAAGCGTCGTCAGCGAGGTCTGGATGCGGCTGGTCGTCGCCCTGGAAGCGACCGTGCCGCGCACTGGCTGGATGGATCGAATACACCCTTCTGACATTACGGGACGATCGAGCGGAGCGGCCGATGAACGACCCCGACGCGGACTCACAGCCCACTCCCCGAATTGAGGCCGGCGCCCAGGCCGGTGAGACCCCCGCGCAGTCCACGAGCGAGGACACCCAAAGGGAGTCCCTGCGCAAGCCCAAGATCGAGCGTGGCGAAGTATGGATGGGGCCCAGCGATGACCGGGATGACCGTCTTCTCGACTTCCTCGCGCAGTGGGAACAGCGCTATGGTCGCGGCGAGGACGCTTCCCCGGAGTCTCTCGGTGTCAATGACCCCGAATTGTTGGAAGCGCTGCGTGAAAGAACCGAACGGCAGAAACGGCTGTATGCCTTCCTGAAGCACTCACCAGTGGAACCCGTGGCCGATCCGGGAGTCCTTCCGGGACATCCTTCGTCGGACCCGCCTGTTCTGGCCCGAGATGACGGTGACCGAGCGGCGAACAAGACCGGGCCGGACCCATGTCCGAGTTCCATCGGCCGATACCGGGTGATCCGGGTCCTCGGCGAGGGCGGGTTCGGGCGAGTCTACCTGGCGCACGACGCCGAGCTCGACCGCGACGTCGCGATTAAGAAGCCGGTACACTCACAGTCGTCTTGGTTCCTGGATGTTGAGTCCTACCTCGAGGAAGCCCGGATCATCGCCCGGCTCTCCCATCCGAACATCGTGCCGGTCTACGACGTGGGCCGCACCGAGGACGGCCACTGTTACGTGGTGTCCAAGTATATGGATGGGGGCGACCTCGCCGCCCGGCTTCGTCGCGGACGGCTTGCCGTTGCCGAGGCCGCCGAGATGATCGCGGTCCTCTGCGAGGCACTGCACTACACTCATATTCATGACCTCTTTCACCGGGACATCAAGCCCGCGAATATCCTGCTCGATGCCCACGGTGCACCATACCTGGCGGATTTCGGCCTGGCCTTGAAGGAGGAAAACCTGGGAAAGGGATCGCGCCACCTTGGCACGGCGGCGTACATGAGTCCGGAGCAGGCGCGTGGTGAAGCGCATCGCGTCGAACGGGCGCTCGGACATCTTCAGCCTCGGCGTCGTCCTCTACGAGCTGCTGACCGGCCGCCGACCGTTTCGGGGTTCGTCGAAGGACCAGGTCATGGAGCAGATCATCCACGCCGAGCCCCGCCCGCCGCGGCAGATCGACGACACGATTCCCCGGGAACTCGAGCGGATCTGCCTGAAATCGCTTTCCAAACGATCTTCCGAGCGATATGCCACCGCCAGGGACCTCGCCGAGGACTTGCGGCACTTCCTCGAATCGAAGTTGCGGACGATGTCGATGCACGGCGTGAGCCCAGCAGCAAAGACCGTCTCGACACCGACGACGACCGAAGGCTCGCCGACCCTCATCCCGGCATCATCGGATTCGATCCTCCTTTCGATCCGGATCGTCCCGAAGGGGCTAGGGTCCTTCGACGAAAACGATGCCGACTTCTTCCTCGAGCTCCTCCCCGGCCCTCGCGATCGCGAAGGGCTCCCCGAAGGACTGCGGTTCTGGAAGACGCGGATTGAGGCAACCGATCCGGACAGGACGTTCCGAGTCGGGCTCATCTACGGGCCATCGGGCTGCGGCAAGTCGTCGCTCGTCAAGGCGGGGCTGCTGCCCATGCTAGGCCAACACGTCGCGACGGTCTACGTCGAGTCGACCGTCGGCGAGACGGAGGCGCGATTGCTCCGGGGCGTCCGCAAGCGGTTTCCCAGCCTGCCCGCCGACGTCGGGCTGGTCGAATCGCTGGCGAGCCTCCGGCGCGGCCAGGGCATCACGCACGACCGGAAGGTCTTGTTGGTCCTCGACCAGTTCGAGCAGTGGCTTTTCGCCCATCATGGTGAGCCGGCAGCCGAGTTGGTCGCGGCGCTGCGGCAATGCGACGGCGAACATCTCCAGGCCCTCTGCCTCGTGCGCGACGACTTCTGGATGGCCGCGACCCGATTGATGAGAGACCTCGAGATCGACCTGGTCCCCGATCGTAACGTCGCGGCTGTCGACCTCTTCGATCCGAAGCACGCCCGCAAGGTCCTGGCGGCCTACGGGCGCGCTTACGAAGCCTTGCCGCCGCGGGCCGACGACCTTACCCGTGAGCAGCGCGCCTTCCTCGATCAGGCGGTCGACGGGCTGGCGCAGGATAGTCGAGTCGTCCCGGTTCGGCTGGCACTGTTCGCCGAGATGGTCAAGAGGAAGGCTTGGGTCCCTGCAACCTTGCGGGAAGTCGGCGGCATGGACGGAGTCGGAGTCACGTTCCTGGAGGAGACCTTCAGCTCGCCGCGAGCCAACCCAAATCACCGATATCACCAGAAGGCGGCGCAGGCCGTCCTGAAGGCGCTCCTGCCCGAGTCGAACGCGGATATCAAAGGGCGGATGCGATCGATCGAGGAACTGCGAGGTCTATCGGGATACGGAGATCGCCCGCGCGGACTTCATCGACCTGATCCGCATGCTTGACAATGAGCTTCGGCTGATCACACCCGTCGATCCCGAGGGCTCGATCGATGAGGACATGCCGTCTCACGCGGCGGCTGGCCGCTGCTACCAACTCACACACGATTACCTGGTCCATGCCTTGCGCGACTGGTTGACGCGCAAGCAACGCGAGACCCGCCAAGGTCGGGCTGAACTCCGGCTGGCGGAGCGCGCGGCGATGTGGAACGCCAAGCCGGAGGACCGTTACCTGCCCTCGGCCGTGGAGTGGCTCTCGATCCGGTCGCTGACGAAGCCAAAGGGGTGGACCGAGTCTCAGGGCCGGATGATGAGGCGGGCGGACTGGATTATCGGGCTCCGTGGCCTCGGTGGGGCAGTCCTGCTCGCCGGCCTCCTCGTCGCGGGACTCATGATCCGTCATCGATTCATCGAGGCCAACGCGGAAACCCATGCCGCTGGTTTGATGCAACAGCTCCTCACGGCCGAGATCGCCGAAGTGCCCGACATCGTTCACGAGATCTGGGCGTTCCGACGGTGGACCTATCCGGAGCTCAGGCGCATCGTCCTCGAGGCGCCGAATCGCACCAAACAGAAGCTTCACGCCAGCCTCGCTCTCCTTGCGTTCAACGACGAGCCGGTCGATTACCTCTACAACTACCTGGTCCCTGACAAGTCGCCCAACACGGTCGTCGACTCGAGCGAGATGGCGGTGCTCCGGGTTTGCCTGGGACCTTATCGGGGCATGCTGCTCGATCGGTCGTGGCGTGACTTGCGGGGTGCCAGGCCCGGCGACAACCGGATCCTCCCCTTGGCGGGCCTCCTGGCAGATTACGACGCGACGAATCGGCATTGGTCGGAGGTCGCCGACATCGTCGCGGGCGCGATGGTCGGGGGCAGTTCGACGCGAAAGGCTGGCTCGATGCCATGTCGAGCGTCCATCTCTACCTCTTGGATCCCTTGAAACGGATCTTTCGCGATGAAGGCCGTCCCGAGGGCGAACATAACCTGGCGACCGAGTTTCTGTCCCGCTACGCCGCCGGCAGACCGAATGATCTGCTCGATGTCATGCTCGATGCGGATCCTAAGGCGTTCTCCCTGTTTTTCAACGTGATCCAAAGAGATCCTGCGGCAGTCCTCCTGGACCTCCATAAGGAATTAGAGTCTACGCAGCCCGCTTCGATGGGCAGGATGAGCCCCGCCGTGTCTCCGGCTTCCGGAAAGGAGGGCCACCAGCCGAGTGAAGGCGGCATGGCCGCGACTCGGCGATCCGCGCCGGGCAAGAGCGGCAGTAGCCCTGGTCCGCCTGGGTTCCGACAAGGAGGTCTGGAAGTTGCTCGAACACAGCAAGGACCCGGAAGTGCGAAGCAATTTCATCACTGCGCTCGCACCCTATGGCGCAGACCCCTCGATCCTCGCGGTGGAGCTCGAGCGACTTGGCGAGGACGTGGGAGCGGTCTCGGAGAAGAACTCTTACCTCTTCGACCCGTTGATCTCGCGGCAACGGGCACTCATCCAGGCATTGGCGGCGTATCCGAAGACGGCCCTCGGCCCCGAAGAACCATCTCGATTGATCCAGACTCTGATCAAGTTGTATCGAAACGATCCTGACGGAGGCGTCCACTCGTCGGCAGAGCTGGTCCTGAGACGATGGGGGTACGTCGATCGGCTCAATCTCGAGCCCGGACAGCCACCTCGGGCCGGTGAAGCGATCCGCCGGCGCTGGTACGTCAACCGGGAGGGCCAGACGATGGTCCTCATCGACGGCCCGGCTCTGTTCGACATGGGCTCGCCGCGCTCCGAACCGACTCGAGGCGATTTCAAACCGTTCCATCGACGACTCATCCCCCGGCGATTCGCCATCGCTTCCAGGGAGGTGAACGTCGAGAGCTTCCAGACATACACGATGGAGACGCATAAGAGGCGTCACGGGTACGAGGTACAGTACAGTCCCACCCCGGACTGCCCCCAACCCAACATGACCTGGTACGAAGCCGCTGCCTATTGCAACTGGCTCGGCGCGAAGGAAAAGTTACGACCATGCTACCTGCCGAATGATAAAGGCCAATATGCGGCAGGGATGCGTGTTGATGCCGAGGCCGTGGCTGCTGGCGGGTATCGCCTCCCGACGCAAGCGGAGTGGGAGTATGCGTGCCGGGCTGGAACCGTGACGTCCCGCTACTTCGGCAGTCCCCCCGGGTTGCTCTCGTATTACGAGTGGTATCTGGACAATGCGGGCGTCAAGGGTGGACACCGAACTCGCCCCTGCGGCAGTTTGCTTCCTAACGACTTGGGACTGTTCGATTTGTTGGGCAACGTGATCGAGTGGTGTCACGATCGACAATCGGAATCTGCCATCATTCCGGGCCGCATGATCGCGGACGAGATTCTTGGCGAAACGGTCCTTCGTGAAAACCGCATCCTTCGCGGTTCCTCCTTCCGTAGGGCCTCGCTCGGACTACGATCTGCCAATCAAGCCTGGGCCGAGGCAGCAGCCTTCGAGCCCGATGTCGGGATGCGTGTCGCGCGGACGATTCCATGATCGCCCCGCCTTGGAATCTGCGATACAAGAAGATGATAGAAACTATTTGTATTATTCTTTTAGATGACACCGATCGGTGCGGCGAGATTAACCATCGGGAAACGACTCTATTGCGACATCCCTAACGACGCTGTATATTCTCGAAGATCCAGGCAACATGATTATGGTAGTCATGCTTCTCGAGTAGATCCCCCTCGGACGTTGTGAGGGACGAGCTGTGGCTGATAAGCAGGATCCAAGCAGCAAGGGGACACCGTCCTACCCTGGCGCGCAGGGCGTCGTTCTCACTCCACATCCGCTAGTTGCCAGGATCTTGCAGGATTCCGGCGAGCCACGCGAAACCGTCGTAGTGGTCGGGTTCCTCGGTGCGCACCGATCCGAACGGTTTGGTTCGCATCTACCTTGATCTGAGGTTCCAGGCTTATGTCGAGGTGCCCAAGGGCAAGATCCTATACCTCGAGCCGTTCGACCCGTCGGATGAAACCCAGCCGACGAGGATCGTCGTCAACTTGGATGGGCCCCTCAAGCTCGTCCAGTCGGTCGAGGCGTCATTCCTGAGAGGCTCTATCGTGTCGGCTAATTCGATCAAGTCTGCGCTAAACACCGACGTCCTTGGATTCGCGTCGGGACTCTTTCCAGTACCGAGCGAAGCCGCCTGCTCTTCCCCGACGCCAACTCCTAGGCCATCACCTTCGGTGATCTCGCCCATCCGGAGCCTTCTCGACTGATTAAACCGGCGGCATCACCCCTCGCACCGCCGCGCCAGGTCGTGCTTGTTTGTCGACCGAAATGATGCGGTTACACCCGCCTGTAACTGAGACCGTCATGGGGCAAATCCCGCATCCGTGAGACATCCCGCGATGCTTGATGTGGACAGTGTCGTTCCTTTCCTGCTCGAGCGGGGACTGATCGAAGTCGCATGGATCATCGACGGTACCTTGACCATCCGCAGCGTCTCGCGGCGAAATCGGAATCTGAGGGTTGACGGCCCCGAAGGCGTGGGCTTCTTGATCAAACAGCCGGACCACCTGTCACATGGCGGCCATGCGACGCTTCGTCGCGAATTGTTATTCCACACGTTCTGCCGGGAGGAGCCGGCCGCGACCGCTTTGACACATTTTCTTCCGCGGCTTGTGCACAATTGTGTCGAAGATGCCATTCTCGTGTTCGAGTTGATCTCCGATGCCACGACGCTTCAGATCAAATCGGCGGAACACGGCGGCCGGTGCCATAGCCTCCGGGCGGCTCGGGAACTCGGTCAAGCCCTGGGTACGCTCCACCGCGACTTTCGCCTGATGGATCCGGAACGCGATCCACGTCTGGATTGGCTCCCCCGGCGTTGCCCTCAATCCTAGTTTTTCACCAACCGGGGCCCGAGAATTGCGCCGGATTGAGCCGGGCTGACCTCGAGATCCTGCGGATTCTTCAGGCCAACGCGGGTTTCGTCGAACACCTCGAGCGATTGACGCGGTCGTGGCGGCCCGAAACGGTGATCCATGGCGACATCCGGTTCGACAACGTGCTGGTCAGGTCACCGCGGGCGGACGAGGAAGTTGACGCCATCGAGCTGTGGATCGTCGATTGGGAGATGGTCCGGATCGGCGATCCTGCATGGGATTTGGCGGGTGCCTTGCAGGATTTCCTGGTCCTCTGGGTCTCCTCGATGCCGCTCTCCGATGAGCTGACCACCGAGGAGATGACCGCACGGGCGCGGGTCCCGCTGGACGAGTTGCGGGCCGCATCACGTGCCTTGTGGGCTGGTTATTCGCGCGGCGGCCGGTCTCGAGGTTGCCGAGGAGGGCGGGTTCTTGCGGCGGGCGGTGGCGTTCGCCGCAGTCCGACTCATCCAGTTCGACCTACGAGCTTACAGGCAAGTCGGACCGTCTCACCGGTCAACCGGTGCTCCTGCTACAGATTAGCGCGAACCTACTGGCTGAACCCGAGCTTGGCCAGGTGCAACTCTTCGGGATTCCGCCGGGAGCTGTCGCGTCATGACTCCTGTCCACGATGATCTCCTGACGATTCTCGACGCGGTGGAGATCCTGTCACCATCGCGCTATGCCCTGCTCGGCAGGCTGCGCGAGATCCCGGACGACGCCCTCTCCGAATCGTCCTCCACGGCCGGGCCGACTCTCCTCACCTTGGCGCTTGCGGACCACCTTTACGAGTGGCTCTATCTCCGACCTTCCCCGCCTCCCCTAACCCCAATACCGTTTAACGAAGCATAACCACTGTCTCTGCAAAGGTTTTCTTCAAGGGCGGAATGTGTCGATGTTTGGGATCGTTTCTTCTTCCATTTCGACATCTTTACGCTTGATCACTCGCGGATTGATCCGGTTCCTCCGCACTTCGTCATCGGTGCGTTCCCCCTGCATCTCCCACAATAATCCGCTGATACCACTCCTCGAACGCCTCGGGGGTCGAGCTGTTGCATTCTGGCAACCGGCACTTGAGGATCTGGAAGCACCCCAGAAACGACAGCCGATCCGGGTCCAGCCCCACGGTCCCGGCGGCCGCAACCATCAAGGCTCGGATCACGAAATGACCCAGCGACAGCGCATAGATCTCCTGGATCACCCCCGCCGGGGTCTCGCTCCGCATCTGTGCCGGCTTGGTCGCCCGCCGCGGATCATGATGGGTCTTTTGCTCGTCATAGACCAACTCCTGTTCCCATCTCTCGTGATAAAGAATGATCAATTCTTCAGCAGGATAAAGCTCCGCGTCAAGGAGATTCGTGATCAGCACATGAGTTTCACCGTGTCCGACTCGTTGCGGGTCGTCCAGTGTATAGCGGATCACCCGGACGACGATCCCATCCCGATCGATCTGACGGTCGTAGCAACCCCGATAAATCTTGGCCAGGTACGAGCCATCCGCCAGGTTTTGGATCGACTTGAGGATCAAGCCGCTTTTCACGCGTGCCAACAGCTTGACGCCCCGCAACATCGCCGTTTTCCAGTGGTCATAGCTGAAAAACCCGCGATCCTCCAACAGGAGCATCTCCGGAGTCAGATGGCGGAGCAAGCCGCCGACCATCGACGGTTCGCCGTGGGCGATCGACCGGACCACGAAGGCCAGTTCGATGTGGGTCCCCAATTCGACCAGGCTCAGCTTGCGGACTTGGGGGAACGCCCCGTCGCCGCGCGGCCCGGCCGAGGGGCGCCGAAGGCCACGGCGTTGGCCTCCGAGTCGGGGACATCGTAGACGGTCCCATCGATGCCGACCAGGCGGAACCCGCGGTAGAAGGCTCCGGGCGTATCGGGCCGGGCCAGAGGATGAACGACGTGCTCGAACAGGTGGCGGACCGGCGCGATGCCCAGGCGTTGCCGGGCCACACACAGGCTGGATCGATGGGGACTCTCCTCGCCGACTCGGAGCCGGCGTGCATGCTTGAAGACTTGGCGGATCGGCAAGTCGGTCAACAGCCCCATGGCCAGGACCACCCAGCAAACAATCTCGTGGGTCAGTGTGCAACGTCGTTGATTGGTTTTACCGGTGGCCGCGAGGACTTGGCGAACGGCCTCGGGCGAGATAATCTGTTCCAGTCCCGCCAAGCGATCCAAGATCCGGCCCGACGCATCGGGCGGCAGCGTGCAATGTCCGTGCGGCATGCGAGTCATGGCCTCCGTGTTGCTTGGGTCGTGAGTAAACCCAAAGTAACAGGAGGCTGTGGCTTGCGCCTATTTCAACGGTATTGCCCCTAACCCAGCGCGATGAGCTCGCCGAGCGTGACCTGCTCGCCGCCCTTTCGGCGGCCAACGCCGGCCGAGGGCACTGGGAGTCGGGTTGGTCTGTCCTCCGGCTCGCGGAGGACGGACGGATTGTGGTCGCAAGAGAGGGCGTCGAGTTCTGGGCAAAGGCGACGGATGTGCGCGTTCAGAACGGCTCGATCCGGCCTGGCGAAATCTGTTCGGTTCGAGTCGCGAAGGAGCTGCGCAATCTGGTCCCGGGCTACTATCTCGCCATCGGGGATGAAGAGAATGACTCCGATAGCAGCCGCGATGGGGTGGACTCCCTCGTGCGCTATTATTGGCACTTGAAAGCCAGCGCGGCGGTCTCGTTCATCGCCACGGCCACCTCACTCTTGAACGAATCGCGGCTCCCATTCCAGGTCAAGGTGCTCAGACACCCGCACGCTTACCACCGCGCCGATGCAGGCGTGATCTATTTGCGCCGCCGATACCGGGCCCGGGTCGAGGCGGTCATCGGCCGCATCTACTCGAGCGTGGCATCCGGACTTCGCCCGGAGGTACCTCTCTTCACCAAGCGGCTGGCCGACGGATTGGGGTTCGCGGAAGACCCGAGCGGTTCGTTGAGTTTCGGCGAACATCGATGCCAGCTCGTTGCGGAGTCCCTATGGCAATCGTTCCTGAGCGGGCAAGTCGATCGCTGTCGTCGTGCCGACGCCTTGGCGGCGGCATTCATCCGCCAGAGTCTCGATCCACTCCGACCTCATCTGGGGCCGGGTTCGAGGGAAGATTACGACCCTGGGGCGTTGTCGTCTGCCTGGGCGAGCGACGAGAAGACCGCAGATCGCGAGAGAACGCCTGAGACCTTCAAGTTCGGGCCGGCTCACCCCGCGTCAGCGTCGCTTCTTGGAGCAGCCATCCAGATCGGTCGGAGCCTTTGTCGATCGGCATATTGGGACCGGGAGGGCCGGTTCTGCAACTGGATCGGCCGATCAACCGACGAGGTCGCCCAGACCGATGGCATGATCACGCCGGCATCGGCAGCCCTCGGACCGGATCTCTACGGGGGCTCCGCAGGCATGGCGCTATTCCTGGCGCAACTCGATGCGGCGGTCGGCGACGACGAGTTTCGGCGCATTTCCGACGGAGCCGTGGCCCGCTCGATTCGTCAGTTCGAGCGTTGGCCCGTGAAGCAGCCCCTCTCTCCACTGTCGTTCTTCAGCGGGGATCTGGGAGTGGCATATGTGGCCTGGAGAATGGGGAACCTGACGCGGTCCGAGGAACGATTCGCCCAGGCCGAATCGATACTGGATCGGGTAGTCGAGGCGGTTTCTTTGCCCCACATGGTCAACGTGATCGCCGGGAATGCCGGGGCGATCCCGGCATCCTCGTATTGAGCAAGTCGCCCGGCCTGGAGCGCTGCTGCGATCTCGCGACGACGCTCGGTGAGGATCTAATCCGATCCGATCTCTGGCGAGTGGTCTTGCAGCCCCAGGAGGGAGACTCCGCGACCGATCCGGCGCCCGCCGAGTTGCTCTACAGTGGTATCTCCCACGGCGCGGCCGGAATCGGCCTGGCCTTGCTCGAGCTCCACGCGGCGACCGGACGTGTCGATTTCCGGGATGCCGCTCGTCGAGCATTTGAATTCGAGGATACGCTGTTCGAACCGGAACATGGCAACTGGGCCGATCGGAAACGTCGCTCGGGCCGCTTGCGTTTCGAAACGGCCTGGTGCCATGGGGCACCCGGGATTGCTCTGGCGCGGCTGCGTGCCGCCACGCTCGACCCGGAGTGTAGGAACGACTACCTCGCGATGGCCCGAGTCGGGATCGCTACGACCCGTGTTGCGATCGAGCAGAAACTCGCGTCGCCGCGGTGCGACGCAACCCCATGCCACGGCCTGGGAGGATTGATCGAGATCCTATTCATCGCCGGCGAGACGCTCGATGATTCATCGTGTCGCGACGGCGCCCTCGCCGCGGCGCGCGCCTTGATCGCCCGCCACTCAGACTCGGGCGACTGGCCCTCGGGCCTTTACTCCGGCGGCCCAAACCCCTCCTTGATGTTGGGAACCGCCGGGATCGGTTACACTTTCCTGCGGCTGCACGATCCGAATCGAGTCCCCTCCGCCCTTTTGCTTGTACCATGAGCTGTGCCATGAGGTCGATCGGCCCGACGAGGAATCGGACATGACGGCTCCATCGCTATACCGTCGTCTCACCATTGGTCGAAGGACGGTGGGTTGACAGGGTCACCGGCACCCCCCAAAGTACAAGAAGAACCCCAGCACAACCACGATTCGCGGACCGTGGCTCCATCGCAAGGAAGCGATCGGCCGGAGCGCGCTGCATGATCCGTCGCGCGATCACCATCAGCGGGATCGTCCAGGGTGTCGGATTTCGACCCCACATCTACCGGCTCGCGTCCCGGCTGGGCCTTCGTGGCTGTATCCGAAACTGCACCGGCGGCGTCCTCATCGAGGTGGAGGGGGAGCCGAGCTCCCTGGATCGATTCCTCGCCGAGCTGACGACCCAGCCGCCGCCCCTGGCCCGGATCGACGAACTGCACTGGTCGTCCCAGCCGCCGCGTGGGAGACCTCTCGTTCCGGATCGAGTCCAGCGTGCTCGACGAGACCGGTCCGATTTTCATCTCGCCCGATATCGCGACCTGCGCGGATTGCCTGGCGGACCTTTTCGATCCCGACGACCGCCGATATCGGTATCCGTTCCTCAACTGCACCAACTGCGGGCCTCGGCTCACCATCGTCACGGGGACACCGTACGACCGCGAGCGGACGAGCATGGCCGCCTTCGCCATGTGTCCCGCCTGTCGGGCCGAGTACGAGGATCCGACCAACCGACGATTCCACGCCCAGCCCACCGCCTGTCCGGCTTGCGGGCCACAGCTCACCTACCTCGACCATCGGGGACGACCGATCGAGACGGCCGATCCCGTCGCGCATGCGACCGCGGCCCTCCAGAAGGGGATGATCGGGGCGATCAAGGGACTGGGCGGCTATCACCTGGCCTGTGTCGCGGGGAACGAGCAGGCTGTCGGCCGAGCTCCGCCGGCGGAAGCATCGCGACGAGAAGCCGTTCGCGATCATGGTCGTGGACATCGCCGCAGTGCAGCGAGCTTTGTGAGGTCTCTCCCGAAGAGGAAACCCTGCTCCTCGCGCCTCGCCGACCCATCGTCCTGCTGCGCCGTCGGGCGAGCGTTTGCCTGGCCGAGGGAATCGCACCGCGCAATCCCTGGCTCGGCGTGATGCTCCCCTATACGCCCTTGCACCATCTGCTCCTGCGCGAGCTAGGCGGTACGCCCTTGGTGATGACGAGCGGGAATCAGTCCGACGAGCCCATCTCTTACGACGATCGGGATGCGTGCGAGCGTCTGGCAGGGATCGCCGACTTCTTCCTCACCCACGATCGGCCGATTCATCTCCGTTGCGACGACTCGGTGACGCGGGTCGTCGCCGGGGCCGAGTTGCCGATTCGCCGCTCGCGAGGCGACGCACCGCGATCGATCTCCCTGCCGGTCGAGTGCCGACGGCCGACCCTCGCCCTCGGCGGCCAACTCAAGACGACGTTCGCGATGGGACGCGGACATCACGCGTTCCTCAGTCACCATATCGGCGATCTCGACCATTACGAAGCCTACCGCGCCTACCGCGAAGCGATCGACCATTACGAACAGCTTTTCGACCTGCGGCCAGAGGTGTTGGTCCACGATTTGCACGCCGATTATCAATCGACGAATTATGCACGGAACCATTCGGGCGCGACCTCGAAGATCGCCGTTCAGCACCATCACGCGCACATGGCCAGTTGCATGGCCGAGCATGGCCTGGATGAGCCGGTGATCGGCGTCACCTTTGACGGCAGCGGGTTCGGGACCGATGGAGTCATCTGGGGCGGTGAGTTTCTGACGGGGGATTATCGCGACTATCGCAGATCGGCTCATCTTCGTCCGGTTGGGATGCCCGGCGGCGAACAGGCGATCCGGGAGCCCTGGCGGATGGCGGCGGCCCATCTGATCGACGCAGGCAAGACACTTGCGAATTTATCAGAGATCATCCCACTCCCATCGCGGCGCCTGATTGAGCGGATGATCGAGGGCCGGTTCAATGCGCCGCGAACCACCAGCATGGGACGGCTCTTCGATGCGGTGGCTGCACTGGCCGGTGTCCGGCAACGAGTGAGCTTCGAGGGACAGGCGGCCATGGAGCTGGAGTGGCTCGCATCCGAGGTCATGCCCGAGGGAGCCTATCCGTTCGAGATCCTGGAGACCGGCAACGTGGATCCGCTCGTGATCGACATGCGGCCGATGGTCCTCGTGATCGCCGATGAGGCCCGTCGCGGAGTGGTGCCGGCGAAGATCGCCCGACGGTTCCATTCGACGATCGTGGAAGTCGTGGCGCGGGTTTGCGGGCGTTTGCGGTTGAAGACCGGGCTCGATGCCGTGGTGCTCAGCGGCGGTGTGTTCCTCAATGCCCTTCTGACGGCCGAAGTCGAGGTCAGGCTGACGGGCGACGGGTTCCGAGTCTTCCGACATCATCTCGTGCCCCCGAACGACGGCGGACTGTGCCTGGGCCAGCTCGCCATCGCCGTGGCCCAGGTACGAATGACCGAGGGAGGTGTTGATGTGTCTTGCCATCCCGGGGAAGGTCGTTGAGACCTATCGCGAACACGACATCCTGATGGGGAAAGTCGAGTTCGGCGGGGTCTCCCGGCGCGTGTGCCTGGAGCACGTGCCCGAGGCCGTCCCCGACGATTACGTGCTGGTCCACGTGGGCTTCGCGCTTTCGCGCATCGACGAGGCCGAGGCCCGTCGCGTCTTCGCGTTCCTCGAAAGCATGGATCAACTGGACGAATTGAAGGCGCCGCCATGAAACATCTCGACGAATACCGCGACAGGTCGGCCGTTCGTAAGTTGTCGAGTGCGATCGCGCGGATTGTGACCCGGCCCTGGACCATCATGGAGGTC
This sequence comes from uncultured Planctomycetota bacterium, assembly GCA_963845755.1. GTDB lineage: Bacteria > Planctomycetota > Planctomycetia > Isosphaerales > Isosphaeraceae > CAWJTV01. Next base: position 400,682 of record CAWJTV010000020.1, on the reverse strand, counting down.
TGCGGCGGTCAAACGCACAGCATCGTCAAATACGGGATCGACCGGATCCTGCCCGCGGAAGTCGAGCTGGTGCACGGCCCCGGCTGTCCGGTCTGCGTCACCTCGTTGGAGATGATCGACCGCGCGCATGCGATCGCCTCCCGGCCCAAGGTCATCTTCTGCTCGTTTGGCGACATGCTCCGCGTGCCCGGTTCGCGCGGCGACCTCTTGCAGCTCAAGTCGCGAGGCAGCGACATCCGGATCGTCTATTCACCGCTGGACGCCGTGAACCTCGCGGCCGCGAACCCGGACCGCAACGTGGTGTTCTTCGCGATCGGCTTCGAGACGACGGCGCCCCCCAACGCCATGGCTGTCGCGATGGCCCACAAGAGACGCCTGACGAACTTCAGCGTGCTGGTCTCCCACGTGCTCGTGCCGCCGATGATCACGGCCATCCTCCAGGCGCCGGGGAATCGGGTCCAGGGCTTCCTGGGACCGGGGCATGTCTGCACCGTGATGGGTCACACGGAATATGAGCCGATCGCCCGCCGATACCGGGTTCCGATCGTGGTCACCGGCTTCGAGCCGGTCGACCTGCTCGAAGGGGTCTATCTTACCATCCAGCAGCTCGAAGCCGGCCGCGCCGAGGTCGAGAACCCCTATGCCCGGGTCGTCCGTCGCGAGGGGAACCTCGATTCGAGGCGACTGATCGACGACGTGTTCGAGGTCTGCGACCGCAAGTGGCGCGGGGTCGGCCTGATCCCCAAGAGCGGTTTCAAGCTGCGCTACGAGTATCGGGCCCACGATGCCGAGCGGCTCTTCGAGGTGGACGACGTCGAGACGCAGGAGTCGCCGCTCTGCATCAGCGGACAGATCCTCAAGGGGCTCAAGAAGCCGCACGACTGCCCCGCATTCGGCAAGGAGTGTACTCCGCAGATGCCTTTGGGCGCCACGATGGTCTCGTCCGAGGGCGCCTGCGCGGCGTACTACGCGTACGGCCGCCATCTCGAGGCGGCCAGGACGAGGCGGGCCGATGGGTCAGGATCCGCCGAGGTGAGTCCCCTTGCCGACCCCCAACTGGTCCAGATCGGAGGAACCCTCTGATGGCCGTCATCGCCGACCCGAACGCGCCCCGAGCGTCCGCTTCCGACGTGTTGCACGCGGCGATCCTGCGCAAGTGCCGCGAGAGCATGGCGACGAAGGAGCAGTTCTTCAACGAGAATGCCGATCGGATCACCGAGTGCGCCACCGCCATGGCGCGGGCCTTCGACGAAGGGGGCCGGCTCTTCGTCATGGGCAACGGCGGCAGCTCGTGCGATGCGGCGCATGTCTCGGTCGAGTTCATGCACCCGATCATCGAAAAACGTCCGGCGCTGCCGGCCATGGCGCTGACGACCGACACGGCGTTCCTCACGGCGGTCGGCAACGACCAGGATTTCTCCATGACCTTCATCGAGCAGCTCCGGATGCTGGGCCGCGCCGGCGACCTGGCCCTGGGCATCTCGACCAGCGGGAAGTCGGCCAACGTCAACCGCGCACTCCAGGCGGCACGCGAACTGGGAATGCGGACCGTGGGCTTCTCCGGCCGTGACGGTGGGCGAATGCCCGAGATCTGTGACTACTGCTTTACAGTCCCCAGCTTCAGCATCCATCGTATTCAGGAAACGCATGAGACTCTGCTGCACATTTTGTGGGACTTGATCCATGTCATCCGCGGGGAAGAAGACGTCATCTGACACGACCGATCCCGGCTCGAGCCTCGCTCCCGAGCTCTTCGGTTCCTGTCCGATCCCGCGCTCTCAGTACGACCAGATCGTGCTCGGGCACGGCAGCGGCGGCTGGTTGACCGCCGAGTTGATCGGACGTCTTTTCGTCCCCGCGTTCGGCAACGACGTGCTCGCCCGGCTGGAGGACCAGGCGACCCTCCGGCTCGGTGGCGACAACGGTGTGAAGGCGCCGCGACTCGCGTTCACGACGGATTCGTTCGTGGTCAAGCCGCTCTTCTTCCCGGGTGGCGACATCGGTCGGCTGGCGGTTCACGGCACGGTGAACGACCTGGCGGTGGGCGGGGCCGAGCCGCTTTTCCTCTCGGCGGCATTCATCCTCGAGGAAGGATTGGCGTTGTCGGACTTGATGCGGATCGTCGCCTCGATGCGCGCCGCGTGCGATGAGGCGGGGGTATCGCTGGTCACGGGGGACACGAAAGTCGTGGATCGGGGCAAGGGGGACCAGGTCTTCATCACGACATCGGGCATCGGCGTGGTCCCGGAAGGGCGAAATCTCTCGATCGCAGCCGCGCGGCCCGGTGATTGCATTGTGGTTTCGGGGACGATCGGCGACCACGGGATTGCGATCATGTCGGTGCGCGAGGGGATCGAATTCGAGACGATGCTGGAGAGCGACTGTGCGCCGCTCACCGGGCTGGTCCGCACCATGCTCGCGGCTTGCCCCGAGATCCGCACCATGCGCGACCCGACCCGCGGTGGTGTCTCGAGTACCTTGAACGAACTGGCCGTCGCCTCACAAGTCGGGGTCCGGCTCGTCGAGGAGGCGATCCCTGTCCGTAATGAGGTCCGGGGCGCCTGCGAGATGCTCGGTCTCGATCCCCTGTATGTGGCCAACGAAGGGAAGCTCATCGCGGTCGTACCGCCCGCGGATGCCGCCCGCGTCGTGCAGGCCATGCAGGCTCATCCGCTCGGACGTCAGGCAGCAATCATTGGAGAGGTCGTCGCCGAACACGCGGGCATGGTCACCATGCGCTCGGTGGTGGGCGGCGAACGTGTCGTCACCATGCTGGCAGGAGAACAGTTGCCGAGGATCTGCTGAACCATCCGTCCCCTCATTCGTTTCGATCCGTGGACCCAGGCCGAAAGGAGAACCCGAGATGGCCGAAGCGACAGTCCCCTACGGACGCAAGACGCAGAAGGCGCCCGCCGTGAAGGAGGTACATGTCGTCTGGATCACGGCGGGACTCGGTTGCGACGGCGACTCGGTCTCCATCACCGCCGCGACCCAGCCCAGCATCGAGGACGTGATCCTGGGCGCGATCCCCGGGCTCCCCAAGGTCCACCTGCACAATCCTGTCCTCGCCTACGAGAACGGCGACGAGTTCATGAGTTACTGGTACCAGGCCGAGGAGGGGCGGCTCGACCCCTTCGTCCTGGTGGTGGAGGGCTCGATCCCCAACGAGAAGATCAAGAAGGAGGGCTACTGGGCCGCGCTCGGGACCGACAAGAAGACCGGCCAGCCGATCCCGACCTGCGATTGGATCGACCGCCTGGCGCCCAAGGCGCTGGCCGTCGTGGCGTGCGGCACCTGTGCGACCTACGGCGGCATTCACGCGATGGAGGGCAACCCCACCGGCTGCATGGGACTGCTCGACTACCTCGGCTGGGATTGGAAGACCAAGGCGGGGATTCCGATCGTCTGCGTGCCCGGCTGCCCGGTTCAACCTGACAACTTCATGGAGACATTCCTGTATCTGCTGTACCAGGCCGCGGGCCTCTCGCCGATGATCCCCCTGGACGATGCGCATCGACCCACCTGGCTGTTCGGCAAGACGGTGCATGAGGGCTGCGACCGCGCGGGCTATTACGAACAGGGCGACTTCGCCCACGAGTACGGGTCCCCCAAATGCCTGGTCAAGATGGGTTGCTGGGGCCCGGTGGTCCAGTGCAACGTGCCCAAGCGCGGCTGGATGGCCGGCCTCGGCGGCTGCCCCAACGTCGGCGGGATCTGCATCGGTTGCACCATGCCCGGTTTCCCGGACAAGTTCATGCCGTTCATGGACGCGCCTCCCGGCTCGAAGCTGTCCTCGACGGCCATCGGCATGTACGGCCGGATCATTCGAGCCCTCCGCGGCTTTACCAACCGCTCGCTCGACCAGGAGCCCAAGTGGCGGCACAAACGCCCCGAGTTGACCACCGGATATCACCCCACCACTTATGCCGCCCGCTGAGAAAGGAGCCTCTCCATGGCAACCGCAACACTGACCGAGCCTGAGGCCCCCGCCCAGACCGGGAACCTGGTCGAGATGTCCTGGGACCCGATCACCCGGATCGTCGGCAGCCTGGGCATCTACACCAAGATCGACTTCGCCAGCCGCCGGGTCGCCGAGTGCCACAGCACCTCGTCGATTTTCCGCGGCTACAGCATCTTCATGAAGGGCAAGGATCCCCGCGATGCCCATTTCATCACCAGCCGGATCTGCGGCATTTGCGGCGACAACCACGCCACCTGCGCCAACTACGCCCAGAACATGGCATTCGGCGTCCGACCGCCCGCCCTCGGAGAATGGATCGTCAACCTCGGCGAGGCGGCCGAATACATGTTCGACCACAACATCTTCCAGGATAACCTGGTGGGCGTCGACTTCTGCGAGCAGATGGTCAAGGAGACGAATCCCGGCGTGCTGGAGAAAGCCGAGCGCACCGAGTCGCCCCACGCCCATTTGCATGGTTTCAAGACGATCGCCGACATCATGAGGGCCCTCAACCCGTTCACCGGCAGCTTCTACCGCGAAGCCTTGCAGATGAGCCGGATGACCCGGGAGATGTTCTGCCTGATGGAAGGGCGGCACGTCCATCCTTCAACCCTCTACCCGGGCGGCGTCGGGACCGTGCCGACCGTCCAGCTTTTCACCGATTACCTCGTCCGGCTGATGAAGTACGTCGAGTTCATGAAGAAGGTCGTCCCGCTCCACGACGACCTCTTCGACTTTTTCTACGAGGCGCTGCCCGGCTACGAGGAGGTCGGCCGCCGTCGCATCCTGCTGGGCTGCTGGGGCTCGTTCCAGAATCCCGACGTATGCGATTACGACTACAGGACCATGACCAAGTGGGGCCGCGGCGATGTACGTGACCCCCGGCGTGGTGGTCGACGGCAAGCTCGTCACCACCGACCTGGTCGACATCAACCTCAACATCCGCATCCTCCTGGGCAGCTCGTACTACGATGACTGGGAGAACTCCGAGACGTTCGTGAAGACCGACCCGCTGGGCAACCCGGTGGACCGGCGGCATCCGTGGAACCAGTTGACGATCCCCAAGCCCCAGAAACGCGACTTCAAGGGCAAGTACACCTGGGTGATGTCGCCGCGATGGTACGATAAGCGGACCAAGGAACACCTCGCGCTCGACACCGGCGGTGGTCCGATCGCCCGCCTCTGGTCCACGGCGCTGGCGGGGCTGGTCGACATCGGCTACATCAAGTCGACCGGCAACAGCGTCAAGATGTACCTGCCCAAGACGGCCATGCTGCCGGAAGTCGAGTTCGAGTGGAAGATCCCCAAGTGGAGCAACGCCATCGAGCGCGACCGGGCGCGGACTTACTTCCAGGTCTACGCCGCCGCGGCGGCGCTCTACTTCGTGGAGCAGGCGTTCAAGGAGCTCAATGCCGGCCGGACCGCGACCTGGAGCGATTTCAAGGTCCCCGACGAGGCGATCGGCTGCGGCTTCCACGAGGCGGTGCGCGGGGTGCTCTCGCACCATGTGGTGATCCGCGGTGGGAAGATCGCCAATTATCACCCCTACCCGCCGACTCCCTGGAACGCCAATCCGCGCGACACCTACGGTACGCCCGGCCCCTATGAAGACGCCGTGCAGAACACGCCGATCTTCGAGGAGAACGGCCCCGATAAGTTCAAGGGGATCGACATCATGCGCGCCGTCCGCAGCTTCGACCCATGCCTGCCCTGCGGCGTCCACATGTATCTCGGCGATGGCAAGACGCTCGACGTCCGGCACTCGCCCATGTTCGGGGCGCCGCGGTAGCAAACGGTCCGAATAACAACTCCGGCCTTTGTAGGGTGGGTGAAACCCACCAGTATCGGGTCCCTATCACTGGTGGGTTTCACCCACCCTACGAAGGAATCTCGCATTGACAATCAGGGGGGTGATCGTGGAACCGACCGTCAACGGCGCATTTCGGCAGCGAATCGAGCGGATCGAGTCGTTGATCCAGACGATCGAGCAATCGGCCGATCCCGCGACGCGGGCCGGTGCCCAGGAGCTGGTTCAGGCCGTCCTCGACCTGCACGGGATGGGCCTTTCTCGCGTTTGCGAGCGCCTGGGAGCGGCCGGAGAGCCCGGCCGGTCGCTCCTGGACGAGCTGGCCCGCGACGACCTGGTCGGCAGTCTGCTGATGCTCCACGGGCTCCATCCCCTGGACCTGGAAACTCGCGTACAACAGGCGCTCGACTCGGTGCGGCCATTCCTCCACTCGCATGGAGGCGAGGTCGAGCTCGTGGGCATTACCGACGGCGTGGTGCGGCTCCGCATGAAAGGAAGCTGCCAGAGCTGCCCATCGTCGTCGGAAACCCTTCGGAACCGGATCGAGGAGGCGATCGTCGCCGCCGCGCCGGACGCCACGGGCATCGCGGTCGACGGTGTTGCCGAGCCGACGCCCGCGCCGTCGTCCGGCTTCATCTCCGTCGAGCAGTTGTGGAGCGGCCCTGGAAATGGATCAGTCCGTCCCGAGCGCGACGGCCGGCCGTTGGTGGGACCTCCGAGATGACGCCAATCACCTCCACGCCCGTTAACCCGTTGATGGCGCTCCGCCGATTCGCACGGCCGCGGCCGCCCGAGCAGCGCTGCGAGCTCTGCGGCGCCGCGCTGGCTCACGAGCACGAGCACCTGGTCGAGCCGGCCAGCCGCCAATTGCATTGTGCCTGTTCGGCTTGCGCAATCTTATTCAGCAACCGCGAGGGTGCCCGGTTCCGCAGGGTGCCGCGTCGCGTCGAGGCATTGGGCGACTTCCAGATCACCGACGCTCAGTGGGAGAGCCTTCACCTGCCGATCGGCCTGGCGTTCTTCTTCCGGAGCACGCCGGCGGGCCGGGTCCTGGCGTTCTACCCGAGCCCGGCGGGGGCGATGGAATCGCTCCTGTCGCTGGAGGCCTGGCAAGAGTTGGAGGCCGAGAACCCGGTCCTCCGCGACCTGGAGGGAGATGTGGAGGCCCTGCTGGTCAACCGCGTGGGCCAGGCGCGCGACTATTTCCGCGTCCCGATCGATGAATGCTACAAGCTCGTCGGCCTGCTCCGTAGCCAGTGGCGGGGCCTCTCCGGCGGGTCGGAAGTCTGGGACGGCATCAAGCGCTTCTTCGATGAGTTGCGCGACCGCGTGCGACCTGGTGGAGGGCCCCCGAATGCCGGAACTGACCTTTGACGTGGCCGGGGCCGCTCCGATGCCGATGGCCGCGTCGCCCCATCTGGTGTTCCAGCTCCGGATCAGCGACTCCGATCCGCGGCCTCTGCCGATCCCGGCTGTCGCGCTGCGGTGCCAGATCCGGATCGAGCCCACCCGACGTCGGTACGACGCAGCCGAGCAGAGGGGACTACTCGACCTGTTCGGCGAGCCGGCGCGCTGGGGCCAGACGTTGCGCGGGCTCCTCTGGACCCACGCGAGCCTCGTCGTCCCGTCATTCACCGGCCACACCGTTGTCGACCTGCCCATTCCCTGCACGTTCGACTTCAACGTGGCCGCGACCAAGTACTTCGCGGCGCTCGAGAATGGCGAGGTCCCGCTCCAGCTCCTGTTCAGCGGAACCATCTTCCACGCGACGGACGACAGCGCCTTGCAAGCCGCCCCCATCTCCTGGGAGAAAGAGGCCGAGTTCCGGCTGCCTGTCCGAATCTGCGCGAGATGATGGATCTCTACTACCCCAACACGGCCTGGCTCTGCTTGCGAAAAGATGTGTTTGATGAACTCCACGCGTTCAAGATGCGCCGGGGACTGCCGACCTGGGAGCAAGCCCTGGAATGTCTCCTCTCGCAAGCCGGGAAGGCGGTGACGCGATGAACGCCGCGCTCGTGGATCAGATCGCACATGCCGTCCTCTACGAGGGCTACCTCCTTTATCCCTATCGGCCGTCCGTGAAGAATCGCCAGCGCTGGACGTTCGGCGGGTTGTATCCCCGGTCATACAGCGAGGCCCAGGACGGGACCGATCCCTGGATGTCGCGAACAGAATGCCTGCTGGAGGTGCGCGAACGGCGAAACGGCGAGTGTGAGCGTACGGATCCGATTCCTCCACCTTCAATTGCGCCGGGTCGAGAGACCAGCCCATGCCCCGGCTGTCGAGCCTGATTTCGCGCTCCCGTCCGACTGGCAAGAAGCCGTCGAGCGTGACATCGATGTCGGCTCGCACGATCTGGCAGCGCTCATCGCCCGGCCGCAAACGCGCGCGTTCCATTTCCCCTCACGGCGCGAGGAGGAGCACTTGCGCGGTCCTCATGGCCCGTTCGAGGGAACCGTGATCCGCGAGCAGGCGTCGATCTCCGGGTCTGTGGAGCTCTCAGCCGAACTCGTCGCGGAGGGACTCTACCAGGTACGAGTGCGGATCGAGAACACCACGCCATTCGAGACATCCACGCCGTCGAGCCGCGACGAGTCCCTATTGCGTTCGCTGGTTTCCACGCACGCGATCCTCGGTGCGCGTGGCGGCGATTTCGTCTCGTCGATCGATCCACCCGAGCCCTGGCGAGAGATCGCGGCAGCCTGTTGTAACCTGGGGACCTGGCCGGTCCTGGTCGGCGAATCGGGAGGCGCGGGACACCATGCTCTCGGCGCCGAACATTCTCTACGACTATCCCCAGATCGCCCCGGAGAGCCCAGGAGACCTGTTCGACTCCACCGAGATCGACGAGATCCTGACCCTCCGAATCCTCACTCTGACCGACGACGAGAAGCGGGCGATGGTAAACGTTGACGAGCGAGCCCGAGCGCTCCTGGAACGCACGGAATCGATCGCGCGCGAACAGCTCATGGGACTCCATGGCACCATCCGCGGCCTTCGGCCGCTCTGATTGCCGATCCCGGATTCGAGATTCACAATCGCGATTATATTCAAGTAATTTAACAAATAATAATATGATAATAAGATTATTAAATATTGAACATTAGCCCTCGAATCCGGAATCTCGAATCCGGAATCTCGAATCCGCGACTGGACTCTCTCCACAACATGACAGGTATGAAGCGAGCAAACCCATGAACGACCGCGAGCCCTGGGAAGAACCGCCGAGGATCGATCACATTCGCGTCGCCGGAGTCGAGTTCAAGCTCGGCGACCGGGTGCGGATCTGGCCACTGGGCGCGGCCGACATCTTCGACCTGGCGCTGAAGGGGAAGGATGCCACCATCGCCGCGATCGAGCAGGACCTGGAGGATCGCGTCCATGTGGCCGTCACGGTGGATGAGGATCCCGGTCAGGACCTGGGCGCGGAGGGAAAACCCGGCCACCGGTTCTTCTTCCGGCCCGAGGAACTCGAGCCGATCGAATGCGAGGAACGAGGCAACCCATGACGATACCAAGGATCCTGATCGCCGGGATCGGGAACATCTTCTTCGGAGACGACGCGTTCGGCTCGGAGGTGGCGCGACGGCTGGCGAGCCGTACCCACCCTCTTCCCGATGGAGTACGCGTGGTGGATTTCGGCATCAGGGGCTTTGACCTCACCTATGCGCTGCTCGACGGTTACGACGCGACCATCCTTGTGGACGCGACACCGCGAGGCGGCACACCGGGTACGCTCTACGTGATCGAACCGGACTCTCGCGACGCCAACGGGCCCGAGGATGCCGACCTGCTGATCCAGACGCACGGGATGGATCCGGTGAAGGTCCTTCGCCTGGCGAGGGCCTTGAATGGCCAGCCCATGCGCGTGCTCCTCGTCGGCTGTGAGCCCGAGACGCTCGGCACCGACGAGGACCCAGTCATGGGAATGAGCGCCGCTGTGGAGGGGGCCGTGGACGAGGCCCTCCCACTCATCGATTCGCTCGTCGCTAACCTTCTCGCGGAGACCCACAAACGGAGCACGATGCCTCGAGAGCGTTTCACGGTTGTGTTGAATACGCATGGGGAACCCTCCTGACCCCCTTGAGAAGGGCCAGGGGGTGCACTCGCATCGGCCCTGGGGCGTACCCAATGCAATCCTGGGCCGCCCTGACAGCCGGCGCGAGCGAATGAATAGCCTGGTTAGGAGGATCTGACATGTTCGAGCGACATCGCGGGATTCTTCATCGGACTCTTGACTCTGCTCGTCATGGGCCTGGTCGGGGTTGTTCTGTTCATACCGGACACGGGCCGGTATCTCAGGGTGAAGAACATGTAAGCCATCGAGTGTAAGGTGATCATGCACGAGCTGGGGATCGCTCAGGAGATCATTGAGATCGTCGCCGAGCGCGCCGGGAAGTCCCGGGTCACGCGCGTGGTGCTGGAGATCGGCCAGCACGCCTTGATCCTACCCGACTCGATCCGGTTCTGCTTCGACCTGTGCAGCGAGGGGACGGCGGTCGAGGGTGCCCGACTGGAGATCCGCGAGATCCCGGGCCGGGCTCAGTGTCGGGAGTGTGGCGCGGAGGTCGCGCTCGAACAACCCTTCGGGATGTGCTCCTGTGGGAGCTGCGACCTGCAATGGCTGGCTGGTGGCGAGATCAAGATCAAGGAAATGGAGGTGACCTGAATGTGCGCAACCTGCGGCTGCTCGGACGAGTCCGAGACCAAACTCACCAACCTGCAAAGCGGGGAAACCCTCATCTTGAATCCCGTCCATCATCACTCACATCCCCACGATCATGGGCACGAGGGGCACCACCATCACCATCACCACGACCACGATCATGACCATGTCGAGGATCACACGCATTCTCATCAGCACGGCACCGTCATCTCGCTCGAGCAGGAGGTCTTGTCCCGGAACAACCAGCTTGCGGAGCGGGTCCGGGGCTGGCTGGCTGGCCGGGACATCCTGGCCCTTAACCTTGTGAGTTCACCCGGGGCGGGCAAGACGACATTGCTGGAACGCACCATCACCGACCTGGGCGGGGAGATACCGATCTCCGTCATCGAAGGCGATCAGCAAACGCTCCACGATGCACAGCGGATTCAAGCCACCGGCTGCCCGGTCGTCCAGATCAATACAGGGACGGCCTGCCACCTCGACGCCTCGATGATCGGCCGCGCCTTGCCACAACTCAACCCGCCGCAAGGCTCGGTGGTGATGATCGAGAACGTCGGCAACCTGGTCTGCCCGGCACTCTTCGACCTCGGCGAGTGGGCGAAGGTGGTGATCGTCTCCGTCACCGAGGGGGATGACAAACCGATCAAGTATCCGCACATGTTCCGAGCAAGCGAACTCATGATCCTGAACAAGATCGACCTGCTCCCGTATGTCCAAGTTCGACGTGGAGCGCTGCATCGGATATGCGAGGCAGGTCAATCCCAAGATCCAGATCCTGCAAGTCTCGGCAACGCGCGGCGATCACCTGGATGCCTGGTATGGCTGGCTCCGCGACCAGGCCGGGCGGCGCGCGCGGGAAATTCCGCTCTCCTGACGCGGCTCAGCCCCATTCACGCCGCTTCCTGGGCCGGCTCATCCTCGGAGAAATGGAGCGTATGGAGACCCAGCCGCTGGAACTCTTCCTGGATCACGTCGAACGGCTCGCCATTGAGGGACCAGATGGCTTCGACCACCTCGGCCAGATCTTCATTGGGCTCATCCCAGGTCACGAGGAACTCGCTCCCCTCCCGGACGAGGACATCGGCGCCGAGGTCAATCAGATGGTTCTCGATCTCGGTTCGGTGGTCCGGGTTGATCGTGAACGTCCAGCGCACGAGATCGGACGAGGTCGTCTGGGTATCGGGGCTCATCGGCTACCTCCTTGTCTCTCCGGTTCCGTTCTGGGAATCCCGACCGTCGGCATGGACCGCCGCGCCGAGTAGGCAGACATCATTGTTCGGCTCGGACAGGGCCTGGGATCAGCCGAACTCCCGGAAAACCGGAACGAGCGACCACTGGAGCTGGTCGTGCCGAATCCTCGGACCTGGGCGACCTTGACGACGAGCGAGCCGACCTCGGTGCCTCATCGGGCCGAGAGATCTTTGTAGAAGGAGTTCCAATCGTCGTAGGGGAGGCTTCCGAGCTCCCGGTATAAGGCCAGCCGCTCCATCTGGAATGAAGTCCAGAGGGTGGTGAGCTGGCCCTCCGCGTTGAGCCGCTGATTCTCCGGCGCGAGGAGACCGGTGATGCCACTGGCGACCCTGGCCGAGATCGCGAGTGCGCTGATCTTGGACTGAGCGAAGATTTGCTCAAGCCCCTGATCCAGCAGCCGGATGGACAGCTCGTAGCGTCGCTGCTGCGCCTCATAATCGCGGCGCAGCTCGAACAACCGACGGATCCGGCGCCGGACGTTCACCTCGAGTGCGGCGGCGGCGGCATCTCCGGGAGCACCGCCCTTGTCGAGATCGCTCCGGTTCTGGATCGCGAGACGCGCCGCACGGGTCAGTACCTCTTCCTGCTGATCTGGATTCCCTCCCATCAGCGTGAGGATGGGGCGGCCGTCGACCGTGACCTCACCCAGGGCCGGCAGTCTCTTGATGATCTGGGGAAGTTCGCGGAGAGTACGGTCGGGTCGCATTTGCCAGTCCCGGGCCTGATCAAACGCCCTCCCGAATGACGCCACACTCTCCCGGTCCAACACCACCGGCGCGCGAACAGACAGGCCGAGCGCGACCTTGAACCGATCGAGACGATTGCGGTATTCGGCGATCTGGTGGTCCAGGTTCTGGCGGGCCTTGACCTTGACGTCCTCGACCTGGTCAAGATTGAGCTGGGTCACTCCCGAAGACTCACCTTTAGCGAGCTCCGACATTAATCTGAAGATATTCTCATAAAATGTAACATTCTGTCTCGTGTGGTCGATCCCCTTGAGCCTGCCCAGGAGCGCGAGGAGGTCGTCGCTCGGGTCCCGGAGACCGTCATGGTCACGGCTACCGGCGGCGAGGAACTCCTTGCGGAACCGGGCGAAGTCGGCAACCCCATACCGCGCGGCCTGTTCCGCAAGGGCCTTCGGGTCGAGACTCTCGGTACGCGGCCGAGCGCCGCCACGGGCGCGGACCAGGGCCAGGGCGTAGACGCGTTCCCAGGTCAGGACCTCCGGATGACGGCCCGCGGCCAGGCCGGCGACCTCCTTGTCAAGGACTGCATCCAGAGACGAAGGGATGCGTGGCTCTATCACCTTCGCGAGGCCATGCGCCGTGAAGGATTGGTCCCTTTCCTCCTCCTGTTGAGGGGGAGGTTGGAGTTGGGCGAGAACCGAGACCGGGGCCAACACACAGACGGCGCAGGCCAGGAATCGCATCGAGATCATCCGCATGGGAATGCCTCCAAGACCGAGAAGGAATTGGCTGTCGGTTATTCCACCATCGCCCTTGACGACACGCAAGCCGCCACCGATGGCTCATCGGGCCGAGAGGTCTTTGAAGAAGGCGTTCCAATCGTCGTAGGGGAGGATTCCGAGCTCCCGATAGAGGGCCAGCCGCTCCGTCTGGAAGGAAACCCAGAAGTTGACGAGCCGGTCCTCGGCTTGGCGTCTCTGATTTTCCGGCGCGAGGATTCCGGTGAGCGCCACCCCGCGCGACGCTACGATGGCCGCGGACGGGGCGACGACTTGCTCGAACGCCTGATCCAGCAACCGGATGGCCAGCTCGAAGCCTCGCTGCTGCCCCTCATAGGCGCGTCGCATCTCGAACAGCCGACGGATCCGTCGTCGGACGTTCAGCTCGAGCGTGGCGGCGGCATCTCCGGAAGCCGCGCCTTTGTCGATGTCGCTCCGATTCTGGATCGCGAACCGAGCCGCACGGGTCAGTACCTCCTCCTGCTGATCCGGATTCCCTCCCATCAGCGCGAGGATGGGGCGGCCGCCGACCGTGACCTCACGCAGGGCCGGCAGTCTCTCGATGAGCTGGGAAAGTTCGCGGAGACTACGATCGGCTCGACTTTGCCAGCCTTGGACCTGCTCCGACACCCTCGGGAAGGCCGCGACACTCTGCCGGTCCAGGATGACCGGGGCGTGTGGCGAGAGACCCAGCGAGACCTTCAGCGCCTCGAGCTGATCGCGGAAGTCGGCAACCTCATCCGACAGGCCCTGGCGAGCCTGGACCAACGAGGCGTTCACCAGGTCAAGTTGGAGCTGACTCAGGCCCCCGGACTCGCCTTGAATCAGTTCCTGTATTAATTTCAACATGTTCTCATAAAATGCGACGTTGCGCCGCGCGTGGTCGACCTTCTGGAGCCGGCCAAGGAGCTCGAGGTAGTCGCCGCTCGGGTCGCGAAACGCCTCACCGGCACTGGGCGTGAGGAACTCCTTGCGGAACCTGGAAAAGTCGGCGACTCCATTCCGCGTCGCCTGTTCATCAAGGGCCTTCGGGTCGAGAGTCTCAGCATGCGGCCCATGGCCGCCTCGGGCGCACACCAGGGCCAGCGCGTAGACGCGTTCCCAGGTGAGGAGTTCCGGATGACTGTCCGGCGACAGGCCGGCGGTTGCCTTGTCAACATCCAGAGATGAAAGGACGACCGGCTGCATGATCTGGGCGAGGTCGAGCGCCTCCTGAGTCCGGATTCGGTTTACTTCCCCCTCCGGCGGAGGCGGAGCTGGGGGTTGACCGACAACCGAGGCCGAGGCCAGGGTATAGACCACGCACGCCAGGAAACCCGTTAACAGCGTCCGCATGGAAGTGCCTCCAATGGTCGAAAGCGATGGGGTTGCTGGTTACTCCGCCTTCTTCACGGATTCACCCTCGAGGATCGATCTGGAAGAGAATCTGACCGTCATGCAGGACCGCTCCTGGTCCGATCGGCGTCACGTGATGGAGGAGTCCGCTCACCGGCGCCACGACCTTGCAACGACGAATCTGGTCCCCCAGCCGCTTCTTCATCGACCGCTCCCGTTCGAGGGCCGCCTGCTTGGCCAGCTCGCGAGACCGGGCTGTCTCGATCGCTCCCGATAACTCCTTGATCGTCTTGGTCTTGGTGTATCCGACCAGGACCTTGAGTTTGCTGTGAGCCTGCTCGAGGGCAAACTGGGTTTGCTTGAACTTCAGTTCCACGGCGATTTTCGCGGCCATCGACGCATAGCCCTTTTCGTACATGCGCCGGGTCCAATCGAGGGCATCCTCTTCCTGGGTCAGATTGACCTCGGCCAGCTTGATCTCGCCCTCGACCGTGACGAGATCCTTCCGAAAAAGGCCGTCGATGTACTCGGTCCGGGCCAGTTCGGCCGCCTCGCGGATGAGTTTTGCCGCCTGGGCCTCAACCTCGGCACCCTGGATGACGATTTCCTGAATCGACAGCCGGTCCTGAAGATCGCCGGGATCCAGCTCGCAGAGCACGTCGCCCTTCTGAACTCTCGCCCCGTGAGGCTGGCTCGAGACGATGGTCGTGCGGCCCTCGACCGAGTTGAAGACGCTCACGATCCGTCGCCCGTCCGCCGGCGCCCCCTTTTGGTCCTGGCCCGCGGCGACTGCCACGACCAGCACTACCGCGGAGCCCACCAGGACCCCCGTCCGCTTCAATGTCGATGACATGGCTCGTCCCTCGCTGTGCATCTGAGGTCCGCCCAGACCACCGCCGCTCGATCGCCCGGCCGCGGACCCTATCATTATCGAGCGACTTTACCTTACGACCCGTCCCGCATTATCCCGACATTCGTCGCACCCTCGGCATCAATAAACATGGGAGATGCGGACGCGAGAAACTCGGACATCGGTTGTCCGGCCGGTCGGACGCGGGATACGAACTGCAACTCTCTGGCCACCGGTCAACACATCCGATATGCTCACCGGCGGGGCAAGGCGATCCCCGTCGCTGCCACGGTGGCCGACTCACCGATCGTTGCGAACAACTCCCGTGTGAGACTCAGACCATGGTCATGCCGCTCAGTGACGAGTCCCCGACGCAGATCGTGCCGGTCGTCAACTACGCGATCATTGCGCTCAACGTCCTGGTTTTTTTCGTGCAGCAATCGCAACCCGAGTCCTTCACGATCGCCTATGCGGCGACCCCGTACGAGATCACGCACAACCGCGACATCGCCCGCCCGGTGGTCGTCACTCACGAGTCGGCGGAGCAGGATGCGCTCGGGCGAATTCAACTGAGACCCGAGGAGCAAGTGATTCCCCAGGGGCCGATCCCGTTCCCGGTCTGGTTCACCCTGTTGACCTCCATCTTCATGCACGGAGGGCTCGCCCACCTCGGGGGGAACATGCTCTATTTGTGGATCTTCGGCGACAACGTCGAGGAGGTGCTGGGCCACGTGCGCTACGCGTTAGTGTACCTGACATGTGGTTTGGTGGCCAGCCTCTCACATATCGCGCTGGCGCCAAACTCGTTGATCCCGACGCTGGGGGCTTCGGGCGCGATTGCCGGCGTGATGGGCATGTACATCATCTGGTTCCCCCACAATCGGGTGCGCGTGCTGGCCTTGCGCACGATCACCTGGATGCCGGCCCTGATCGTCATTGGCCTCTGGATCGTGATGCAACTGGTGCTCGGGATGGGGGAGCTGTCCTCCGCCGGCCAGAAAGGCGGAGTCGCCTACGCGGCACATATCGGCGGTGCGGCGGCCGGAATCGCCTTTGCGTTTGTTTACCAGTACCGGGCGCGTGCGCTGGGAGAGCGCCCGTCCAACCTCGGCTGGGCTCCGCCGCGGCACCGCAGGCCGTATGAATCCTACCCGTAATACGGACCCCGTCAGGAAGCGTGCGAAGGATCACCAGAGTGTTTCGGTCCGACTGCGCCGAGGCGCTTCGACCGCCGCACGGGGGAAGCCGGCTGGGGTCGTGTCGCCCCGAGGTCTACCCGATCCGGGCGAGGTCCATTCGTCTATCGCTCTTGAGCGCATAACAGATGGGTTGCGCACACTCTGTCAGCCGATGTTCTGCGACCTGAAGGGCCGCGGAAACCCAGCCCAGGGTGAAACCCTGGGACTCGTGCACCCCGCGCCTTCCTCGTGTGCACCCTGAAGGGGTGCCGGAAGTTTCCTGCGGCGCTGCGGTCCGCCGCCGGACATCGTCCCCCCTGGCTGCGGTGGGCGCGATCGCTCGCGGCGGGCGCATTCGCAATGCAATCGTTACGCGCTCTAATGGATCGCGGAGCCCACCGCGCGGCGGAACACCTCGAGGGAGCCGCCGTGGTTCGTCGGCAACACCTGGGTCATGATCACGGCGACCAGGTCGTGGCGGGGGTCGATCCAGAAGTTGGTCGAGAAGTAGCCGCCCCAGTAATAGCTGCTCAGGACCGGCGGTCCTTCCGCTCTCGGCGGGATCAGCATCAGCCCGAACCCCAGTCCATACTTCCCCAGGTTGATCCCGGCGATCTTCGCGTCGATGTCGCCGATCTGGTTCGTCGTCATCATCGCAATTGTCTCGGGCTTGAGGATCCGCTCACCGTCCAGCTCGCCGCCGTTGAGCATCATCTGGGCGAACCGGGTGTAGTCGCGGGCCGTCGAGAACAGGCCGCCGCCCCCGGAGAAGAACGTCTTGGAACCATAGCTCTTGGGGAGGGGAGTCAGGGTTCCTCCATCCGCCGAGCGATAGATCGTCGCCACGCGATCCCGCTTGCCCTCGGGGACGAAGAAGAACGTGTCGTGCATGTCGAGCGGTTGCAAGATCCGCCCTTGCAGATACTGGTCGAGGCTTTTCTCGGAGACCACCTCGACCACGCGGCCGAGCACGTCGTGGCTGAGTCCGTAGGTCCATCCTTCTCCGGGCTGGTGGGCGAGCGGGACCTTGGCGAGGCGTTCGACCTGCTCCTTGATCGTCTTCAGACCACCCCTCATCGCGTTCGACTCCGGCGCGTTCATAGGTCCGCCCCAGCCGGGCGTTGAACGACAGGATCCCGCCGTAGGCGAATCCCGAGGTGTGCGAGAGCAGGTCGCGGATCATGACCGGCCGCCTGGCCGGCACCGTGGAGACCTCGTCCTTGGTGTCATCCTTGGCATTGCCCAGGACGCGCAGGTCCTTCAGTTCGGGGATGTATTTCGACACCGGGTCGTCCAGCCGGAGCTTGCCCTGCTCGACCAGCGTCATCACGGCGGTGCAGGTGATCGGCTTGGTCATCGAGGCGATCGCAAAGATCGTATCCTCGGTCATCGGGGCCTTGCTGGCGAGGTCGCGATAGCCGAAGGTGGTGAGGTAGCCGACTTTTCCATGACGGGCGACCACGGTGACGCCGCCGGGAACCTTCCCCTCGTCGACGAGCTTCTGGAGCGCCGGCTGCAGCTTTCCGAGCGTCTCCGCCGAGAGCCCGACCTCGGCCGGCTCGGACTTCGGCAGTTCGCCCGCACGGACGGCACTGAGCGGGATGAGGATCAGAAAGATGGCGGGTAGCGTGAAACGAGCCATGGGTCGCTCCTGACATTGAGCTGGGATCGGTCCCGGATTTCGATGGATGCTCGCGGCGAAAGAGATGCCCCGGCCGGACCATTGTCCTCCGCGTCGAGTCCATGTCAATCGGCTGGGACGAGCTCGCCCTCGAGCAGACTCCGCGGAGTCGCCTCGTCGGTCGTACAGGACGCTCGCTCTGACATCGACCTCGACGGGTTTCACAGCCGATCGGGTCGTCGAAAACATTCTCGTTCGGGTATCCTGGATGGCAGGTTGATCGGGCCTCGAGATGGGGATCACACACGGACATGCCCGCCTTTCGGGATTTCCTCACTCACCTTCTGGACCAGGGAAGGATCATCTTCCACGCGTCGAAGGGTCCGCGGGACCAGCCGACAGAGCGCGACCTGGCGATCCTTGCCGAGGCGTTCGATGCGCATGTCCTCTCGGTTGCCGGACCTCGGATCGCGTTTGATCCGGCGACCGCCCTCGAGGCCGCCGACCTCGTGCGCCAATCGAGCTGGGCCCTGGTCAATCACGACGAGCGGCTGGGCGACCTCAGGCGGCGGATCCGGATGTCCGAGCCGCCGCGAACGCCATCGCAGCACTTGTCGGCCGACCTCCTACTCCGATACCTCCCGCAAATCCTCAACCGGGCGCGCGCAATCGACCCCGCCGATCCGCTGAATGCGCTGCTGGCCGATGTCTTGCAGTCCTGGCCGCTCTCGGGAGTCCTGTCCGACGTCGATGAATCCCCCCGCACGCCCCTGGACTTCGGCAGGCATCCGGGCCTGCTTCTCCTGTACGCCGAGCGCCTTGTAGCCCACGACCGCCCGGCCTGGCGGCCCGATCCCTCCAGCCCCGCACGGGAGTATTATGACCTGATCCGACAGCAGCAAGCCGGTTCGCCAGGTCGATGAGGCAACCGCCAGGAACTCGAT
The DNA here is from genome assembly GCA_963845755.1 of uncultured Planctomycetota bacterium. Lineage (GTDB taxonomy): Bacteria > Planctomycetota > Planctomycetia > Isosphaerales > Isosphaeraceae > CAWJTV01. The sequence continues at coordinate 381,601 of CAWJTV010000020.1, read as the reverse complement.
ATCTCACAAGGCGGTCGCCGGATACCTGGCCGCTCTCCTCGCGGGGGGAATTGGCCGACGTCCGGTCGGGTACCCGACCTAATCCACCGGCACACGAAATTTTCAAAAAACTTTTTCCTTGTAGCATAAGAACTTAAGTCGATGGTCTTGCCCATTTCGGCCAAAACGCGTTCACGTTTTTTCAAGGTTGCGGCATCCTGATGATCTGACCTTCGTTCTTGTGTCTGGGAGGTCGCTCGCGATCGATGCCCCCGACTCGGGACCGGCGCCTACGAGGGCGCGTCAGGCCCAGTTGTCCATCAAAACGCGAGCGAGCACGACAAGTTGGATACATGGAACCATCAATCAGTGTGTGATTCTTCCGATTCGGAGGACGAACTCAAAAAACTCATCACCGGCAATATCAACAAAATGTAATTATACCGCACGCGGTCAGAAATGAGACATTCCATACCAACCCGAAGTGTAAACGAGGCAACGGTTTGACGCCCTCGCTCACGCTTCGGGTTAGTGTCCCCAGAGGCCACGGCAGTATAATCGGCTAGAAAGCACCAACCACTCCAACCTGCAAGTCCGTCTCGATCGGGACAACACGCGCGGTCGAGCTTTCAGGAACGGCGGTCGCGCTACCTTGCATGGATTCTCTCAAATGCGACCAGTGGCTGGAAATCCACCCGAGACCAACTACAGCGAGTCGAGCGCACGGTGGCGGCACTCCTATCGGACTTTCGTGTCCGTCGCTGCACCAGCCTGTCGAACTGCCGCGAGGTGAAGGGTCTGCCGTTTCCCCTTGGTCAGCACGAATCCGTCAACGTGATCGATCGGTCTCACATCCAGTCCGAAGTGACTGCGCATCACCTGGATTTCATTCGCGAGTAGAACGGTCAGCACGGCTCGACCGCCTTCGAGATGGGCGAAGAAACCGTCGCGGTCGCGCGTGAGCGCGGCGGAGTGGCCCAGCGCGTAGATGACACCCGGCTCCTGGTACTCCAGGAGGACGGGCTCCAAACCCATCCGATTCGAGAGTGAGGCCAGTCGTTCGCCGACGACCCGCGATGTGCGATAGGGCTCGCCCATCGGGACGAGCCAACCACAGAAGGCCAGGAGGACCAGCGCCCAGGTCGTGGCGAGGACATCGATGGCCCGTTCGCCGGCACCCCGCCGCAACAGTCGAGCTCCGGCCAGCGTTCCCATCACGATGAGCGCGGCGATCGCGATCAAGGGCGAACGGAGGTCCCCCGGTATCAACGTCGTCCCGGCCACCAGGAGAGCCGTCAGGGCCAGCCCGATCCCGACCAGAACGATCAGTCCGATCCTTCCGAAAGCGAGTCTCCGAAAATGGACCTTCTCCTCTTCGAGCGAGCGGATCAGCCAGGCAACCAGGAGAGAACAGGCCGGGAACGCCGGGAGATAATAGTGGATCAACTTGGTCTGAAAGCACTCGAGCAGGAGGAGGGGACCGGCCACCCACCCGAGCAGGAAACTCACGTTGGGATCGACCTTCCGTCGCGACCAGCCCATGACGATCGCCGCGGGCAGGAGCGACGACCAGGGATAGAAGACGAGCGTCGAGACGACCGGATAATAGCCGGGAAACCCGCCGTGTGCCTCCATGTCGGTCGCGAGACGGTGGACGATCTGCTTGCCGACTGCGAACCGGAGAAACTCGCCATGCGAGGCGACGGTGACGGCGATAAACCAGGGAGATGTCAGGATGAGGAGTCCCGCCAGCCCCCAGCGCCAGTGCAGCCGTTCCCGAGGCGGTACCGGCCAGCCCCACCACCAGCTCGCGAGTGCCGATACCCCGATCAAGGCCGGCCCGACTGGTCCCTTGGTCAGGATCGCCAGGCTCAGCAGCACCCAGAACCCGGCTGCCGCCTTTCGGCATGGACGCCGACTCAGGACCCAGAGGCAGCTCTGGCAGCCGAAGAGGCAGAGCATCAGGGTGGCGTCGGTCGTCGCCAGCTTCGACTCGGCAACCACGATCGGCGCGGTGGTGAAGATCAACGCCGACAGGAACCCTCCACGCGGTCCGAGCATTCGCCGGCCCAGCCACCAGACTCCCACCGCCGTGATGGCCCCGGCCAGCCCCGAGACCAGGCGGACGCCGAACGGATTGTCACCGGCAATGGCGGTGGTCAACCCCATCAGCCAGTAGATCAGGATCGGCTTATGGTAACGCGGCTCGCCGTTGTAAGTCGGAAAGATCCAGTCATGGCTGGCCCGCATCTCGCGGACGCAAACGGCGTATCTTGGCTCGTCGCGGTCCCAGAGACCGGTCCCGCGGTTGCCGGCCAGATTGAGAGCCAGCGCCAACACGAAGATGGCGATCGGCTCGATCCACCGCGATCCGTGGCCGGGGACGACATCCTCACCGCGCATGCCTGGCGGCATGGTCTCCTCTTCCACGGTTCCCTCCTGCGATCCCGGGAATACTTAGGCTCTTCGTTCGCGGCGGGTAATATAATGAGTGTCCCCAGTTACGAGGAGGGCGATTTCGCGTGTCCTCCAAAACCGGAGTGGAGTGCCATGGAGTCCGAGCATCTCACCGAAGCGGCGTGCCTGTTCGCGCAGGGCGGCTTATATCGAAAACGGATCGGCCTGGAACCGCGGGGGGGGGATGGTGATCCGATCTTCGCCGGCTTCAAGCCAGGGGCATTCTCACTCTACTTCGGCGATGCTCCGATCTACCATTTCGACCTCGAGGGCCGCTGGCAGCGGATCTTCGCGGATGGCATCCACTACCTCAAGGGACTGGATGCCGAGATCCATGCCATCGATCGGGTCCGCGAGGGCCCGAATCTCGTGCTGAGACGGCGCCGACTGGGCTACGAGGAAGCCACGGACCTTGATCTCGGGATCCGTTCCGTTGCGCTGGAGTTGCTTGCGGACTCGAGTGCCGGCCGCCTCCGGTTCCGCGAGCCGCCCCCGGACAAAGCGCGATCCCTCGGGCCCGACGAGCTCGACGATTTCCTGGACCGAATCAGTCGCTGGGATACGGCGGCCTGGTTCGCCCACCGCGAGCGCTACCTGGCGACCTATGGCCCCCTGCCCTTCCTGCCACCCGATTGCCTGAATGCGGTCATCCTCCAGGCGACGCTCGGACATGCCGACGGGCGAAGCTTCGGCATGAGTCCCGTGGCCGAGCATTATGTGCGCCACGCCAGCGGAGTTCGAACGGCATGCCCGTGAGGTATCGTCGCTCTGGGGGCGCCGGCTCCTGCAGGGTCGGCTCGCGTTCCTGGCTGGGAGCGACGTGCTTCGCTGCCCGGCGGCAGACGTCGCGGCTTATCTCGAAGAAGTCCGAAAGATGTTCCCGATCGCAGCCGGGCGATCATCTTCAGCGGCCGATCGCGATGATACCGACCTGGTCACGCCACGGCTCGATGGCATTCATGCCTTCCTCGACGATTTCACTCCCCCTCGTCCGGATCGAGCCGCCTGGTGCGCGTTCGCCGAGCGAGGACTGGTCCGTGTCAGTCTCGGCGTAGAATCGGGCGCCCCGATGGTGCGTGAGTTGTACCACAAGACCTGGACCGACGACGAGCTGCGTACCACGGTGATCGATCTCAGGGCATCCGGATTGAAGATCAGCCTGTTGTCCCTGGTCGGCGCCGGTGGCGTGGAGCACGCCGATCCGCATGTCGCCCAAACGGCCCAATTGATCGAGTCGCTAGATCTCGGCCGCGGCGATTTCGTTTTCCTCCTCGATGAGAACGAGGTCCGGGACCCGCTCGCCAGCCGTCCGGGTCTGACCTTCCTGGAACGATCGGCCTGGTCCGAGCAGCAGATGCGGTTGAAGGACGCGCTAGCTTCGTTGAAAAGCCGAGGGGTCAAAGTGCTCCCGTATACGCTCGAGAAGCAATGGGCGTGATTTGGTCAAGCGTACCGAGGAAGTAACGATGACGAGCATTCGCTGGGGAGAAGACATTCTGGACAGGATGGTGAGAGCCGTGGAAAAAGTTCGGGAACGCTTACACCGTGCCTCCGGCGCCCTCGAAGAGGCGAACATCCCCTACGCCGTCATCGGAGGCAACGCCGTGGCTGCATGGGTTGCTCGAGTCGATGAATCCGCCGTGCGCAATACTCAGGATGTTGACATCCTGCTGAGACGATCCGACCTCGAGGCGGCGAAATCTGCATTCGCGAAGGCCGGGTTCGTGTTTCGGCATGTCAAGGGGATCGACATGTTCCTCGATGGGCCGCGCCAAGGCCCGCGATGCCGTCCACATCATTTTCGCCGGTGAACGCGTCCGATCGCAAGATCCCGTGGCGGCGCCGGAGGTTACCGAGGCGGAAGCGACACCGACATTTCGCGTGGTCGCGTTGGAGTCATTGGTTCGGATGAAACTGACATCGTTTCGAGACAAGGACCGAACGCACTTGCGAGACATGATCGACGTCGGGCTGCTGGACGAGACCTGGCTGTCTCGACTTCCTGCCCCGTTATCGGAGCGATTGAAGGAGCTGCTCGAGAACCCGGACGGTTGACCGAAAGGGTCTTGCACAACTGAGGGAGAGGGCCATGAACCAGCTAGCAACGAGACTCTGGAGCCTTTGCATCGGCCTTGGTCTCTGCTTGACACTGGCGTTACTCTCGTCGCGGATGAGTCGAGGCGAGCGAGAGCCGACGTCGGCACCATCGACGCCGTTGTTTGCTAGCGAGGCGACTTGTGGTTGAGGTGCGCATCGCCGCGAGGGGTGAGGTCGTCAATGGTGAGGTCGCCTGGCCCTTTAAGAGATGGGTCGTCCGCTTCCATGAGACCACGGTTACGGACGGGCGACCGGATCAGCGCGATCTCACGTTTCTCGTCCATTCTCCCTCCAGGGATCTGGGTGTCATGGGCGGGGCAGGCCAACGCGGCGTCCTGCATCGGTACCCAGGGCGTGGCTACTGGTTCGTCCCCTTCCTAGAGCGGGCACTCAAGGGAAACGGTCGCTTCAGCCAGAGATCTCCGAATGGGGCCGAGTTAATTTCCGAATCGCCGCGTTCGTCGCCCGCCGACGAAGCTCTCGAAGACGAGATTGCCGATGTCGTCGGTCGAGCAATAGGCGGCGACGCCCTTCGAGACCCGGGCCATGTCTTCGACGAAATTGACGAGATTCAGATAGAAATAATCCTCGATTAGCGCGAAGCTCGAGACGCGAATCCCCGCGTTGGCACAGTGGCGGACCTCGGCGAGGGTGTGCGTCGCGGTCTTCTCGGCGGGCGGGTAGATCAGGACGACCTCGCGGCCCTCGATGTGCGCGGTGGGCTCGCCGTCGGTGATGACGATGATCTGCTTGTTCACGGCGGGTTGGCGGGTCAGGACACTCCTCGCCAGCCGCAGGCCCGCGTGGATGTTGGTGAAGTGCTGCGGGACACGGCCGGCCGGATGATCGAGGTCGAATCGCAGATGAATCCGGGAATCGAACATGCTGACCGGCTTCGGCGCCGAGTTGATGAGCTGCCGCTCGTTCATCAGGTTGGCGAACGTATAGAATCCGATCATCTGGAGCGAGTCTTGCGGGTACCTGGACCGGACCATCGCCTGGAGGGCCAGGGCGACCTTCTTCGTCGTGTAATACTTCCCGTAGCGGCTCATCGACCCGCTCATGTCGATCAGGACGACCGTCGCGCAACGCGTTTGATATTCCGTCTCGTGCACGACGTAGTCTTCGGAGCTGAGCCGGATCGGCACGCCGCCGCCTTGCCGAATATAGGCGTTCTTCACGGTCTCGTGCATGTTGAGGTTGGCGAGTGAGTCACCATAAACGTAGGGCCGCGTGTCCTCGACCGGGACCGTCCCCTCGCCTTTTTCCTGCGTGTCGTGACGGCCGAGCGAGTCACGGCGGAACGACTGGAACAGGTCCTCGAGTGCCTTATCCTGGACGCGCCGCATTCCGCGAGGCGTGACTCGCCACTGGCCCTCGAGGTCCTTCTCGATCAGGCCTTCCTTCTGGATCAGCTCGACGATTTCCGGCATCTCTTCCTCGAGCTCATCCATGTTCTGCAGGACGCGCTCGCCATATTGCATGAGAAATTCGGAAAGCTGGTCGAAGACCTTGTCGGCCGACTGGGGGAGGAAATGCTGAGAGCCGTCCCATTTGGTGTATTCGAAGAGTGCCATGACCGGCCCTCGGGAATTCGTAAGATCAGTTTCCAATTCGAGAGATCGGATCGAGAAAAGAGCCACCGCTCACCGCCGGTAGCTCGCCCCGCCCTCCTTGGCGGACTTGTTCAGCTTATTGTGCACATGGAGTCCCTCGAGGAGGAATTCCGCGGCGCCGGCGATCGCGGCCTCGCGGGCATCGCGATCGGAGACGTCGGGGGTGGCCTTGGCGGCGAGTTCCTCGGCCCGCTTCCGCAGGCCGGGGACCTTGGCGATGCGCTCGAGCAGCGTGCGAGCCGGCAACCGATCGCCGACCTCGACGCTATGACCGGACTCGAAGTAATCCACCACGGGGCGGAGCTCACGGACGTCGACATGCAGACCGAAGATGTTCTTGGTCGCCTCGCCGATGATCCTATGGATCAGCTTGTCTTCATGCCCATCATCCTCCGACATCGTCAGCTCGAGCTTGCCGCGCGCGCTGGCCGCGGCCGCGGTAAGGTCGGAGACGCGCGGGACGATCCACCGCTCCCGGTTGATGATCGACCGGCGCTCGGCGTTCGAGACCACATTCTCCAGGTTCGCGATCGACATCCGCACCGAGACACCCGATTGCTGATTCACGTGCGGCGACGATCGCGCCAGCCGTGCCACTTCCTCGACCGTCTCCTTGACGTACTGCGGGATGACCAGGGAGGCATTACCGTTGCCCCCTCGCTCGAGCCAGGCGTTCTGGTCGCTGATCGCGATGCCGATCTCCCGCGTGAGCGGATAATGAGTCCGGACGACCGAGCCGATGCGGTCCTTGAGCGGGGTCACGATCCGGCCGCGATTCGTGTAGTCCTCCGGGTTCGCCGAGAAGACCATGCAGACGTCGAGATCCAGCCGGACCGGGTAGCCGCGGATCTGGATGTCCCGCTCCTCCAACACGTTGAACAGGCCCACCTGGATCTTGGGTGCGAGATCCGGGAGTTCGTTGATGCAGAAGATGCCGCGGTTGGTCCGAGGGATCAGGCCGAAGTGCATGGTCAGCTCGCTCGAGAGGTATCGGCCCTCGGCGTGCTTGATCATGTCGACCTCGCCGATCAGGTCGGCGATGGTGACGTCGGGAGTCGCGAGCTTCTCCTGATAGCGACGGTCCCGGCCGATCCACTCGACCGGAGTCCGGTCGCCCTGATCGGCGATCAGATCGCGGGCGTATCTGGAAACCGGGGCGAACGGATGATCGTTGACCTCGGAGCCGGCGATGATCGGGATCGCGTCATCGAGGAGATGGACCAGTTGGCGGAGCATCCGGGTCTTGGCCTGCCCGCGCAGGCCCAGGAACAACAGATCGTGCCGGGAGAGGATGCCGTTCTCGATCTGCGGGATCACCGTCTCCTCGTAGCCGAGGATGTGCGGGAATATCGACTCGCCCGCCTCGAGCTTGGCGATCAGGTTTCTCCTCATCTCGTCCTTGACCGACTCCATTCGATAACCGCTCGACTTCAGCTCGCCCAGGGTCCCGGGCCGATCCGTCATCATCATGTGCCTGCCTCTCCGGGTGGAATCGATCCGCGCACGGCGTAACACGAAAGTCAATCATCATGCTAGGCACGAGCGGAGAGGAAGTCAACGAGACCGATCGGCGTGCAAACGCCCTAATCCTCGCCGGGGAAGCGCTGGGGCAATGGGGATGGAGCCGGCTCGCTCTCCCAGTAGTGGAAGAGGCGGCTGACGCTCTCGCGGCGATGGATGGAAATGATCGCGTCGGCGAAGGGGCTGGCGATGCTCACGACCTTGCAACAGGGCGCAAGCGGCTCGAAGCGATGCTCGATCGTGTCGGTGAGTACGAGCTCCTTGATCGGACTACGAGCGATCTTCGCCGCGGATCCCTTGGAGAACACGCCGTGAGAGACGCAGGCATAGACGTCCTTGGCGCCGAGCTGCTTGCAGGCCACGGCCATCTCACAGAGCGTCCCGCCGGAGATGGTGAAATCGTCCACGATCAGGACGTTCTTCCCATGAACCTGCCCGACGATGTCGAGCATCTCCGCCTTCTCGTCATGGCCCCGCCGCGTCTTGTTCCCGAAGACCACCGGCGCATTCATCATCTCACCGAACTTGTGCGCCTGCTTGCCGAACCCCACGTCGGGCGCCGCCACGACCAGGTCGGGAATCCGCTTGGCTCGGAAGTATTCGACGAGCACTGGCATCGCGTAGAGGTGGTCGACGGGGATCTTGAAGAATCCCTGGATCTGGGGACTGTGCAAATCCATGGTCAGGACGCGATCGGCCCCGGCCGCCTCGATGCAATCCGCGCACACTCGGGCCCGGATCGAGACCCGCGGCTCGTCTTTCTTGTCTCCCTTGGCATAGGAGAAATACGGGATGACCACGGTGACCTGGGTGGCGCTGGCCCGCTTGAACGCATCGATCCAGAACAGGAGCTCGACGAAGTTATCGTTGACCGGATAATCGATGCCTTGAACGATGAACACGTCGCGGCCGCGCACGTTCTCCAGCACGCGGACGAAGACGTTGCCTTCGCTGAACACCTTCGTCTCCGACCGGGCGAGGCTCATCCCCAGGCGGTTGCATATGGCCTGGCCGAGATGCTGGCCGGAACTGCCCGCGAACACTTTCAGCTCGCCGTACGGGTCGGTCTTCTTCGACGAGTCATCGTTGCAGATCAGGGATTTATCCATGCCCACGGTGGTCGCTCCGCTGAATCCGATGTTGGTTGGATCGCCCCGAACCTGAGCGAATATCACTCACGCATCGTTTCGTCGCGCCGCGGATGCGGCCTCTCGTGTCAATTGGCGTCATCTACGATCTTAACAACCTGCCGACGGCGAGGCTAGGTTCGGCGATCCGATGTTTCGAGGAATGCGCGCGCCCGATCCGATTCTGCGAGACCGTATTGGCTCGAATCTCGAAAGGTACTGTCGAACGGACGTGGGTTGTTTACAATGTTGCGATGGGGATTCACGGCATCGCCGTGCGGTCGAATGGCAGAGATCCGCCACCACGAAAGGTCGCTGGCATGAATTCCACTCGCTCCTGGACGCGATGGTCATTGGCGGGCGTGAGCGCCGCCGCTGTTTTCGCACTCATCTACTACCTGGTGGGCGTCTACGGGCCGGGCGTCGATCGGGCCCTCCTCACCCAACAGGATTTCGGAGCCGGGCCGCAGGTGAAACTTGCATCATACGAGCAGGGAGAGGGGCCGAGTCTCAGCGGCGGCACGGGCTGGATCAATAGCGGCCCCATCGACCTCTCCGAGCTGCGCGGGAAGATCGTGCTCCTCGATTTCTGGACGTTCTGCTGCATTAATTGCCATCATGTCCTGCCTGATCTGGCCAAGCTCGAGGAGAAGTACCCGAACGAGCTCGTCGTCATCGGGGTCCATACCGCCAAGTTCGAGGCTGAGCGCGACACCGAGAATATCCGCCGGAAGGTCCGCGAGTACCGCATCAAGCATCCCGTGGTCAACGATGCCAACCAGGTGATCTGGCAGCGGTTCGGCGTGCAGGGCTGGCCGACGCTGGCCTTGATCGACGCGACCGGCCGATTCGTGGGCATGATGAGCGGCGAGGGGCACTTCGATGTCTTCGACAAGGCCATCGGCCAGCTCGTCGAGAAACATAAGGCCAAGGGGGAGCTGAACCTGACACCGCTGAAGTTCAGCCCGGAGATGGAGCGGGCCTCGAACGACCCGCTGCTGTTCCCCGGCAAGGTCCACGCGGATCCTTCCGGCAATCGCCTATTCATCTCCGATACCGGCCATAACCGGATCATCCAGACGGACCTGGAAGTGCGCCAATCCGTTGGTGATCGGTGATGGCGAAGAGGGCTTCAAGGACGGTCCTTACGAGAAGGCCCGATTCAACCGGCCCCAGGGCATTTTCCTCGACGGCGGAATCCTCTACATCGCCGACACCGAAAACCACGCCATCCGGGCCGTCGATCTGAAGGCAAGAACGGTCTCCACGATCGCGGGGATCGGCACGCAGTCACCTCGGATCCATGATATTCATTTCTCCCGCCCGGGAAAGCAGACTGCGTTGAGCAGCCCATGGGACGTCATCCGGCTGCCGGGCGAGAAGGCGCTCTACATCGCGATGGCCGGCCCTCACCAGATCTGGAAACTCAACCTCGAGACGGACACGATCGGCGTGTTCGCGGGGTCGGGAATCGAGAACATCCTGGACGGCCGCCCCGAGTCCGCCCGGTTCGCCCAGCCCAGCGGGCTGGCGACCGATGGGGAAACCCTCTACGTGGCCGACTCGGAGGTCTCGGGCATTCGCGCCATCACGGGGATCCTCAAGAAGAACCCTGTGGTGCGAACCGTGGTGGGTACCGGTCTCTTCGATTACGATGATCGCGACGGTCAGGGCTCCCACGTCCGGCTCCAGCATTGCCTCGGGCTGGCGTTCGGCGACGGCCACCTTTACGTCGCGGATACGTATAACAATCGAGTCAAGGTCTGCAACCCGCGGACGCAAGAGGTCAAGGCACTCGTCGGTGCGCACGAGCCGGGCCAGAGCGACGATCCGCCGCGGTTCTTCGAGCCGGGCGGACTGAGTGTCGCCGGATCGAACCTCTATGTCGCCGACACCAACAACAATAAGGTCCGCGTCGTTGACTTGAAGACCAACACGGTCAAGACGCTGACCCTCGCCGGATTATCGCCGCCTCGCCCGGCTCGCCACGCGCCGAGTTTCGCGCGGGCCAAGGTAATGTCGGTTCCGTCGGTCGAGGTACCCGCGGGGAAAACGATCAAGCTCGCCGTCGCGATTCCGCTGCCGAAGGGCGATAAGCTCAACGAGGAGGTGGCAATGGCCTACCTCGTCGAGACGCCGGGCAAGACCGGTATCCTTGCGCCGGAGGTCCCGGCCGAGGGAGGGACGATCCAGCCGCCCACGACCGAATTCCCGATCACCGTGCCCCTCGCCAAGGACGCTGCCGCTGGGGATTCCTTGGAATTGCGAGTCTCCTTGCAGACCTTTGTTTGCAGCGAAACCTCGAACCTCTGCAAGATCGTCAACTACCGCTGGAATGTCCCGATCACTTTCGGGAATCCGGGAGCCGACTCCGCCATCCGGCTGAGCACCGACATGAAGTGACCGGGACGCGTTCGCGAGCATTCGAGAGACACGACAGGAGTCCAACGAGGGCGATCAAGCAGAAGTTGTTCCTGCGCCGGCATCGCTGAGTAATCGCAGGCCGATCGGCAGCGCGTCCCCAAGTGCCTGGCCCTGCTGCTCCGATTCCAGCTCGTGATACTCCCGCACGGGACGCAAGGCCGTCTCGTCGGCCCCAAGCACGCTCAGGCGATCCAAAACCTTGGATCGCAACGTCTCGTCGATATCACGAGCCCGATCGTTGGCCACTCGGGCCAGTTGGCAGAGGGCGAAGATCGCATCGCCGGTCTCTCGACCTGGGCTGAAAGCGCGACCGAGAAGGACCGTGATCCAGTGCTCGCTCGTCTCCTTGCGGATGACGGTATTCGCCGGTCCATAGAGGGGCACGCGGGCACCGAGCCGGCCCATCGACCATAGGACATAACCCGGCAGTGAGGCCTGCCTGGTCTCTTTGAGCAGGCCATTTCCCAGGGATTCCTTGGCTTCGGGAGTCAATCGCTCCAGACTGGCGGCGCATCGCCACATCTCGGCCACCTCGTGAGGTTCGGGCTTGGACCGACCGGCTTTCTTCGACGGACTCGAACCCTTGACGGGAACGAGGAATGGAGCCAGTCGTCGATAGATCTCCTCGTGATGGGGCCGCGAGAGCCCGGAAGCCACCCGCCTCCAGAGGATCCACCACTCGGCCCAGCACTGGACCTCCTTGGTATAGCGGACACCCTGATGAAAATACGGCCAGAGGGCCTTGATCCTGACTTCATCGAGCGGGAATCCCCGACCAGGCCGGAGGACGAACCCGGCGAGGTTGAACCATCGGGATTCGTGCTGCGGACTCTTGAGCCGATGATCGGCCAGGTCGCGAAGGGGATCCCACAGGGCGCGGAGCGCCGACGGCGGCCACTGGTCGCGAGGTGCCTCGAGCACGTCTTCGAGGCGCTTGACCAAACTGGCGCGGGGCCGTTTGGGTCACCCGACGATGTCGCACCGCCCTCGAAGGCCGTACGGACCGCCACGATGGCGGCATCGATTACGGATTGCTCGATCACCACCCGATCGGAATCGCCACCGGTGACGGGTCCACGCGGAGCGGGCTGTCCGGCCGGGCCACGGAGCTGGATCTGGAGCCGCCAGCGGCGGTCGTCGGTCCGCGACTGGCACCAGAGCTCGACTGTCCCCACCTCGGTGACACGCGCCGCGAGGCTGACAGGAGCGCGCTCGGCCTTCGCCTTCCGGCCCACGCGCATCAGGCTCTGGAGCGGAGGGAGCACGCGAATCGAATCCGGATCGGCACGGAGCAGGTCGCCCGGCTTGTCGTCCGGGCGGACCGAGCTGCTGGCCAGGGGGAAGACGACGGGCTGGCCCATCAAGAGGTCGAAGTCATGGCCCGTGATCGCGATCTCTTCTCCTTCCTGGGCAGCACGGGGAACGACGCAGAGCCAGGGAAGATCCGTCGCCGACGTCTCGAACCCGACGTAGAACGATCGCGCGGTCCCGCCGCCGATCCGGATCCCGCCGCCCCGGCGGACCACTCCGTAATACGCGGCCCCCTGCGCGACCGCCAGATCGAGCGAGGGATTCGTCAGCACTCGGGGCGTGTAGTTCGCCTCGGGATCGTCCTCGAACCAGGACGAGATCACGTTGACGATTCGCCCGCGGACGACATTCGGGGTGAGGGCGCCGCCATTGAAGAGGATCGCGTCGGGTCGGGCGGGCCGGTCTTCGGGATGGTGCCCTTCGGGCTCGATGGCCTCGGCCCGATGACGGCGGAGGAAGTAGCCGAGATGCTTGGGCACGGCCGGATCGGCCACGAACGGCAATCCGAACTCCTGAAGGCCGAGTTTCGCGGTGCGATGGGGGTCTTCACCGCGAGAGACCCTCGGGAAGAAGCCGTCCAGCGCGATCGCCGTGACCTCGGTGTGCGTCAGTTCCGACTGGATACTGCCACCGATGATCCGCGAGCCTCGCCCGGCGATGGTGACCGGCCAGCGCTCGAGCGCCGGCTGCTGCTCGCCGAGGAGCTTCTCCTTGGCCGTCCGACAGGCGAACCGGAGGGCACTCCACTGCTCGGTATCCAGCCGGGCTCCGCCGAGCTTCTTCTCAACATGATGCGCCAGGGCCAGGTCGATGTTGTCGCCGCCGAGCATCAAGTGGTCACCAACGGCGACCCGGCGGAATCCCGGCCCAGTGGGTGTCTCGATGACGGTGATCAAGCTGAAGTCGGTCGTCCCGCCGCCGATGTCGCAGACGAGGATTAGCTCGCCGGCCCGGACTTCGCGCTGCCATCGGTCCTTGTGCGTGACGATCCAGCAGTAGAACGCCGCCTGAGGCTCCTCCAGCAGGGTGATCGATGTCAATTGAGCCCGCTTGGCAGCCTCGAGCGTCAACTCCCGAGCCGCCTCGTCGAAAGACGCGGGCACGGTGAGCACGACCTCTTGTTGCTCGAGTCGATGCGATTCGTCCTTCTTCGCGAACGCATCATTCCACGCGTCGCGGATATGCCGGAGGTAGGCGGCCGATGCCTCGACCGGCGAGACCTTCTTGATCTCCGGCGGACTTCCCCACGGCAAGATGTCCGCCTCGCGGTCGATCCCGGCATGACAGAGCCAGCTCTTGGCGCTGCTGACCAGCCGGCTGGGCACCTTCGCACCCTGAAATCGGGCAAACTCGCCGACGATCTGGTCCGAGCCTTCATTCCAGGGCAGCCTGGATGCTCCCGGAGGCAGCTCATGTTCGCCGGGCAAATAGAGGAACGACGGGAGCATTGCGCGGGCGCGGTCTCGCCCGGGGCGACGAGCTGCGGCACGGGAAAGTCGCGGATATCGGCCGACGGCCGCTCCCGGCCGTGCGTGTCGACATACGCGACCGCGCAGTTGGTCGTCCCCAGGTCGATCCCGACGAGATAGCGTGACCGAGTCATCTCTTTCGGCCTCCGGCCTTCCGGGTAGGCAGTAGGCAGTAGGCGGTAGGCAGTGAAGATCGGAGAAACGAAGAATGTCTTGGTAAAGAGATCATGACAAAGGTTCCGGCCTCAATGGTCGGGTTGAGTGACTTTCTCAATAAGGGGCCGGGGCACTTGCCGCCCCTTGGATTCGACGGAGAGCATCGGCGGCCCAGCGGCGGACGAATCGGTCGCGGTATGTGAGCAGCTTCTTTAGCACCGGAACCGCCGCCTTGGCACCGGGGCCATATTGGGCTACCCAAGAGATACCACAATATGGGTCACATAACCCTGGGCTGTAATAGTCATATGAGCTATAGAGATTTCGCCTACTCATTTTGAACAGCATTTCGCGAGTCAGGGCGTCCCCCTCCGGACTCCACTTGCCGCGCGTACCGGCCAGGATCGCGCGAGACTGCCAGGGCAGGGTGTCGGCCTCCTTCGCGAGGAACTCATTAGCCGCCCGGTTCGTCGGGTCGATCTGCAGAAGCGCTATCAGTGCCCGAATCCATGGGCGTTCCTTGGCTTTCAGCTTGCGTTCCAGCGCAGGGATTGCTTCCTTGGCGGCTGAGCCGATTGCGCCGAGAGCCTCAGCCGCAGAACCTCCAAACTCCTCGTCATCCAATGAGTCAATCAGGGCTGGGACCGCGGCGCAGCAGCCGACCCGATTCGATGGGCAACCAGAGACATAGAGATAGAGATGTTCCCAACATCCGCATCCTCGGCATCCGCAGCCTCGTTGAGAGCTTTGAGCACGATCTTCGGGATCGGCTCGAGCATCGTCGCTTCCAGCATCGCAGTCCCATCGCCCTGCCGGATGGCTCGTAGAAGTGGAGGAATAACCAGCTTACTCCCGGGATCGATCCGGATCATGATTCCGATCAGGCCCGGAATCGGTTTCCAATCCCGGTTCCAGAATGACGCCTCATCTGCTTCCTGCTCTTTCAGGTTTTCGAGCAAGGCCGGCAGGGCGCTGCTCGCGGTGGGTCCGATCCAGCCGAGGGCGAGCGCGGCCTCCAGTCCAAACTCCTTCTTGGTAAGTTGCTCGGGCGTGCCTCCAATGGCGTTCTTGGGATCGGGTGACGGGTACTTCAGGATCTCGATCAACGCCGGGACGACTCCGGGAGTGTCCGGTGCGACGGCTCCCAGTGCGACCGCGGCTGCTGCTCGAATCATCGGATGCTTGTCTGTCAGGTAGGGAAGCAGCGCGGGAGCGGCCTCGCGAGCCTCCGTGCCGAGTTGCAGAAACGCTTCCACACCCGGACCGCTGTCGTCATCGGGTCGGACGTAACTTCTCGCTTCTTCCTGAAAGCTCTGGACAAGGAGGGGCACCCCAGCCCTGCCGATTCTTTGAAGAGCGCCGGTGAAATCGTCGGATCCCAATTCCCCTCGCTTGAACTTGGCTTCGAGAGCAGGGATCGCCGGTGCGGCCGCCGGACCGATCCGGACCAAGGCCCCCATCGCGGAGGGCCCGATGGATGGGTCATCGAGCGCGGCGATCAGGGCCGGCACCGCCGCCTCCGCCTCATCCCCTATCTCTCCCAAGGTCCAGAGGGCGAAGATTCTCAATTCGGGGTTTTCGCCTTGCAACGCATTGATCAAGGCCCGTACAGCCGGCCGACCAATCCGACCCAACGCCCTGGACATACCCGAATCGAACCACTCCCAAGTCCGGATGGCGAGCAATCTCCCATCTCCCGTCTTGGGAAAGAGCTTCGGTATGGCCTCAGCAGCCACAGGGCCGATCCGGCCCAGAGCCTCAATGGCATCATGGCGTAGCGAGTCGTTGGTCCTATCGAGCTTCGCGTCGCCGGTCTTCGTAGGATCGATGGCCTGGATCAGGCAGGGGACGGCACTCCTGGCCGCCAGGCCGAGGTAGCCGATCGCCTCTACGGCTTGCCGTCGCTCGACCCAGGAACGGTTCTTGTCCTGAAAGATCGCGATCCATTGGGCGGCCGTCTTGCCACCCATGACCGGCTCATCACCGGCCTGCCCGCGCGTCCCGGCAAAGAGAGTGAGGGCCACACCGAGGAGCAAAGATAACCTCATGATTCCCTCGGCGGCTCGAGTTGCTCGAAATCGGGTCGATATCATGATTCTACCCGGCGCCGGGTTTGCCGCAAACGTGACTCCCGAGAGGGATCGATCCCGATGCATCGCGCCTGGTGCACCCCCATCCGGATTGTAGAGCCCGGCTCGGAGGCGGGCATCCCCTCTCAGGGCTCAGCCCAACAGCGACATCCTTCCCCGAACGCATCAAGGATCAACGATGGTTCGTGGTCGTCTCGAATGGACCTCACCCCTTCAAGCCCGTCTCACCCCGCTTCACCAAATGGCCTAAAATGGCGTTAATCATCGCGACCAGATCCACCCGACCAGACAACGATAGCCAGTCCACCCGAGCGCATGCATCATAACAGTACTCGCCGTAGATACTCACCGCGATCCGTAGATACTCACTCTGAGTGGTGAGTCTCTACGGCGGAAAGTGAGTCTCTACGAGGATCCCGGCCCGTAAGTGCATGCACTGAGGAGCCTCCATGAGTCGATGGATTCCTCGCTGAATGCTCGTGAAGCGATTCATTATCTAGGCTTTTTTTGGCACGAGTCGGCGAATCCCACGTCTCCCGGGAGTCCCTGGACCACGTGGCAGGCGCGCGGAGCGGGCCGACTCGTTTCCAGAATCGCCCGAAGTGGCTGGTGGTTCCAGGGATCGGCGATTGCGCGGTCTCGAAAAAGTGCCATCGACTGCCATTCACGACTGCGAATCCGTACCTGTGCGACCCGCCACACTCGGGCGGGAAAGCGGCCCGTCCGCGCAGCATCCTGCGGCGCGCCGCCGGTAGCTGGAGGCACCTCTGTGGACCGTATCACCCCACGACGAAATTGACCAGCTTGCCAGGCACCACCACGGCCTTGCGGATCGTCTTGCCCTCCAGCATGGCCGCGATCTTGGAGTCCTCACGGGCGGCCGATTCGATCTGCGCACCGTCCGCATCGGCGGGGACGACGACCCGACCGCGGAGCTTGCCGTTGACCTGTACCGGGATCTCGATCTCTTCATCCTTGAGCAGCGCCGACTCGTAGCCGGGCCAGGGCTCGTAAGCCAGGGTCTGCTCGTGGCCGAGGATCTGCCAGAGCTCCTCGGCCAGGTGAGGCGCCATCGGCGCCAGCAACAGCGTAAACGTCTCAAGTGCCGACTTGGGCCGCACCTCTTGCGCCGTGAAGAAGTTGGTGAATTCCATCAAGCGGCTGATCGCCGTATTGAACCGGAGCGCCTCGATGTCGTCGGTGACCGCCGCGACCGTTCGCGCGACGACTTTGGATTGCTCCAGGGTCAACGGGATGTCCTGGACTTTGGCGTCGAGGTGGATCACGTCGGCCTCGGCATCCACGACCATCCGCCAGGCACGGGCGAGGAAGCGATAGACACCCTCCACGCCCTTCATGCTCCAGGGCTTGACCGCTTCCAGCGGGCCCATGAACATCTCGTAGAGTCTCAAACTATCGGCTCCGTATTCCTTGACGATCTTGTCAGGGCTGAGCACGTTGCCGCGGCTCTTCGACATCTTGTGAGACCGGGCGTCGACTCGGATCTCGGGATTCTGGGCGAACACGAAGCCTTCGCCCTTCTTGGTGACTTGATCCTCACTCAATCGGATCGGTGCGGCTGAACGACGGTCGCCGGTCCCTTTGATCGCGTAACCGTGATCGTCGGATTCGACCAGAGCACTCGAGATCCAGCGACCTGACTCGTCCTGGAAGCCCTGGTATTCCACCTCACCGAGGATCATCCCCTGGTTGACCAGCTTCTGGAACGGCTCCTCGGTGCTCACATAGCCGCGGTCGAAGAGGACCTTGTGCCAGAAGCGGCTGTAGAGCAGATGGAGCACGGCATGTTCGGCGCCGCCGACGTAGAGGTCCACGGGCATCCAGTAGCGTTCCTTCTCCGGGTCCCAGGCGACCTGGGAGTTCTTCGGGTCGATATAACGGAGGAAGTACCAGCACGAGCCGGCCCACTGGGGCATCGTGTTGGTCTCGCGCCGCGCCTTGTCCGAGTAACGGACCCACTCCTTGGCCTTACTCAACGGAGGCTCGGGCTTGCCGGTCGGCTTGAAGTCCTCGAGGTCGGGGAGGCGGACGGGCAGCTCCGAGACGGGTAACGCATGAGTTCGATCGTTCTCATCCAGCACAACCGGGAACGGCTCGCCCCAGTAGCGCTCGCGCGAGAATAACCAGTCGCGAAGCTTGTAATTCACCGTCTTCTTGCCGAGTCCGCGTTCCTCGAGCCAGCCGGTGATGGCGGTCTTCGCCTCGGCGGTGGGCAGGCCGTCGAGGGCGATCGAATCGTTCCGGGAATTGACGGAGACGCCCGGCTCGGGCTCGGCCTGGGCGAGCGGGTCGTGTGCCCGGTCCAGGGTCGTCGCCACCACGCGGACGATCGGCAGGTTGAACGCTTCGGCAAATTCGAAGTCCCGCTCGTCGTGACCGGGCACGGCCATGATGGCGCCGGTGCCATAACCCATCAAGACGTAGTCGGCGATCCAAACCGGGATCAACTCGCCGTTGACCGGATTGATCGCATAACCGCCCGTGAACACGCCCGTCTTGGTCTTGGCGAGGTCCGTTCGGTCCAGGTCGCTCTTGCGGGCGGCCTGCGTCCGATAGGTGGCGACGGCATCCCTTTGCGGCGACGTCGTCAGCCGATCGACGAGCGGGTGCTCGGGCGAGAGGACCATGTAGGTGGCGCCGAACAACGTATCGGGACGGGTTGTGTAGACGCGGATCACATCGGCGTTTGGCGGATTGGACCACGGGCGCAGTCCGTCCGCCATTATGTCGCGCGTAGTCCGGTCGTCGATCAAGAAATCGACCTCGGCCCCCTCACTCCGGCCGACCCAGTTGCGCTGCATCTCCTTGATCGCGCGAGGCCAATCCAGGTCATCCAGATCCTCGACGAGTCGATCGGCGTAGGTCGTGATGCGCAGCATCCATTGCGTCAAGGGCATGCGCACGACCGGATGCCCGCCGCGCTCGCTTTTCCCATCAATGACTTCTTCGTTGGCCAGCACCGTTCCCAGCTCCGGGCACCAGTTGACGGGCACCTCGGCCCGATAGGCCAGCCGTCGCGCATCCCGATAGGCATCGGGATCGGTCGTCCCCTCCGGGATGGGCAACTCGGCGATCGGACGGCCCCTGCCCTGGCGTGGGCGGCCTTTGACGTCCGTCCAGGTGGAAACCAGGTCATACCAGGTGTCATGGAGCAGCAGGAAGATCCACTGGGTCCACTTGTAGTAGTGCGGATCGGTGGTATCGACTTCGCGGTCCCAATCGTAAGAGAACCCGAGCGACTTGATCTGCCGCCGGAAGTTATTGATGTTCTCTTGAGTCGTAACCCTCGGGTGGATGTTCTTCTCGACGGCGTATTGTTCGGCGGGAAGGCCGAAGGCGTCCCAACCCATCGGATGGAGGACGTTGTATCCCCGCATCCGCTTGTAACGGCAGACGATGTCGGTCGCGGTGTACCCCTCCGGGTGTCCGACGTGCAGCCCAGCCCCGCTTGGGTAGGGGAACATATCCAGGACATAGAGTTTGGGACGAGACGTGTCGAGGTCCACCGCGCGGAACATCTTGCTCCGCTCCCACTCGGCCTGCCACTTGGGCTCGATACGCTGGGGATGATACGCAGGCATGACTCAGGCTCTCCGGCGGCCGGAACCGATCGATCGCGGATCGATCACGCGTCCGCGCCCCCTCTCTTGACAAAAAAGGCCCGCCGCGAGTTCGGGGGGCCGCGCATTCGCTCTCGATGTCCCCTCAAGCATAACAATTCGCGTCAAGCCCTGCCATACGCACGATCGTCACCAGGCATCGCTCTCGACCCACGGAATCCGCGACCTTGACGATGGGGACGATCCATCCGGTTGCAAGGGAGGCAATGGCGATGTCGTTGTTGCAAGAGGACGGAGTTTCTTACACGGGACCTTGCGGATTTCATCGCCGTTGACTTGAGAAAAAATGAAAAAAAACTTCAGTGACCCGCTTGTCGGCCAAACGGCGTGTAGACTTGAGTCGAAAGCCAGGGTGACGAGTAATTCACCTGGAACCCATCGAAGACTCGTTCGGCACCGCGCTTGCGATTGGACCTGTATCGAGTCCCGGCCTGTATCGCCGGGCGAGCCTTCAACCTGGCAAGGAGATCCCCAATGACCCTTCCTCAGATCGCCGCGAGAATCCCGCGGCTGACACGTTTCTTCGCGGTTCTCGTGCTGCCGCTCGCCATGGCGATGACGGCCGGTTGCAGCCATAGCCGCACCTCCTACCGCCCGATTTTCGCCAGACCGACCCGGGCCGTGGCGCCTTGTACCAATTGTGGCGGTAGTTCGACGCCGGCTGTCGTCACCGACGAAGCCGTCAGCGCACCGACAACCTCGGTGCCTACGTTGAGCGATCCGACTGTGAACTCCAACGTCACGCCGAGCTCCTCCATCCAGGGGAGCTCGAGCGGCGTCCGCTCGGTCGTCGAGCCACCGCCGAGTGCGAAGATCGGGACCGAGCCGGATTATGACGAGATTCCCTCCTCGACGAACCAGCCGCGCAAGAGCACGACACCCTCCTCGGGCTCGGGTACCTCGAAAGTCGGGCCACCCCTGCAACCTCCGAACGCCAGTCCGACGTCAGCGAGCTGGCAGCCAGACGGCCCGACAGCACAGCGGATCAATGCGGCGGCGTCTGCGACCAACCGCCGCACCGCGCTGGGCGAGCGGCTGCAACCCTTCGTTGCGGGATCCAGTGCCAGCGAATTGTTCTACCCCAACAAGGCCGACCGCCCGTGGCGCTACATCGTACTGCATCACAGCGCGTCGGCCAGCGGCAATTACGATCAGATCGATCAGGAGCATCGCAAGATCCTGGGTTATGACGGTTGCGGTTACCACTTCGTCATCGGCAACGGGAACGGCAGCGGCGACGGACAGATCGAAGTCGCCCAGCGCTGGAACAACCAGAAGCAAGGAGTCCATTGCCGGAACGCCCGCACTCACGACGTTGACGAGTACGGGATCGGCATCTGTCTGATCGGCGACCTGGACAAGCAGCCCCCGACGCCCCGGCAGATCGCGGCCACTCACGCGCTGGTCGATTACCTCAGCCAGCACTACCGCGTCCAGCCGGCTCACATCTCGACCCATTCTCACCTGGCCGCGACCCCGACCGTCTGCCCCGGCAAGTTCTTCCCCACGCGGTCGATCCTCGCGACGAGTTCGGAATCCGCGCAGTCCGGCACGGTTCGCACGACCTGGGACCCCGCTCGAATTCCCAGCCCGACGACGACCTACTGAGTCGCCCATGACGCCAGGAAGAGAGTAGGTCAGGCTTTCCAGCCTGACGCGTCTGGGCTGTCAGGCTGGAAAGCCTGATGTACGTGAAGCTCGCTTCTCATTCATCTCGCCTCCTCGAGGCGCCGCACGGCTTCGTGCAACAGGGCGATGACGCTGAGGGAATCGGTGATTTCGCCGCGCCGGAGCATCTCCCAAGCCTCTCCCCAGTCGAATTGTTTCACCTCGATGCGTTCGCAACCTTCCGGCTCGTCGGGGCCGTGGGTCAGCTCGGTCGCGCGGAAGACATAGCCGATCTCGTCGCTCACCGAATTGGACAGATGAGACGTCGCCACCAGCTCGATGCGGCCGGCGCTCAGACCGGTCTCCTCACGAAGCTCGCGCACGGCCGTCTGTTCGGGGCTCTCCGACGGAGGACAGCCGCCCTCTGGGATCTCCCACGAGTACGCCTCGAGCGGATAGCGATGCTGTCCGACCAGCCAGATTCGGCCCTGATCGTTGACCGGCAGGACCCCCACGGCGCGGTTCTTGAAATGGACGACGCCGTAAATGCCAGGGAGCCCATCCGGCCGGAGCACATGGTCCTCGCGGACATGGATCCACGGGTTCTCGTAGACCGACCGGCTACTTAGTGTCGTCCAGGGATTGGCTCGATCGGGATCGGTTTGCGCCACGGTGGATCAGCCCTTGAGGGCAGCCTTCAAGGTGGTCCCCATCTCGGCCGGGGTCTTGGCGACGCGAATGCCCGCAGCCTCCAGCGCGTGAATCTTGTCGGAGGCTTTCCCCGAGCCGCCGGAGATGATGGCGCCGGCATGTCCCATCCGCTTGCCGGGCGGAGCCGTCTGACCGGCGATGAACGCGGCCAGTGGCTTGGTAAACTTCCCGGCCGCCTTGAACGCCGCGGCCTGTTCCTCGGCATTCCCGCCGATCTCGCCCATCATTAACACACCGTCCGTCTCCGGATCGGCTTCGAAGAGCCTCAGGGCATCGACGAAGCTCGTACCATTCACCGGATCTCCGCCGATGCCGATGCAGGTGCTCTGGCCGATCTCGAGGTTCGTGAGCTGCCAGACCGCCTCGTAGGTCAGGGTCCCCGATCGGCTGATGACTCCGATCCGGCCGGGTTTGTGGATATAACCGGGCATGATGCCAATCTTGCACTGCCCGGGCGTGATGATGCCCGGACAGTTGGGACCGATCAGTCGAACCGATGGCCGATGTGCCTTGAGGTAAGCCACGGCGTGCGCCATATCGATCACGGGGATGCCCTCGGTGATCGCCACGACCAGGGCGATGCCCGCGTCGGCGGCTTCCATGATGGCATCGGCCGCGAACGGGGGCGGTACAAAAATCATGGTGGCATTGGCGCCCGTCGCCTCGACCGCCTCGGCGCACGTATCGAAGATTGGCACCCCCAGCGTGGTCGTGCCCCCTCGACCGGGCGTAATCCCTCCCACCAGACTCGTGCCGTATGACTGGCACTGCTCGGAGTGGAAGGCCCCCGCCTTGCCCGTGATGCCCTGACAGATCAACCGTGTGTTCTTGTCGACCAGGATGCTCATCGAACTCCCCAACTGAATGAGGCCGCAGATGGTTTCGAGCCACGGCGGCCTGGCGATACCTTCATATCGTACGGACGAGACGCCCGCACCACGATCAACTCTCGTCACGAGTAACCCTGACCAGTTTTCGAAAGATCGGACAGACGGACAGACTTATCCCGATACCTCGCGAATCCGCCGCCCAAGTGGTTCTCGCGGATCAGCGTTGGCCGGTCTGAATCTCACCCACTTATCCGGCGCGCCTTCAGGATCTTCTCTCGAAAGTTCCCATCCAATGACGCCCATTCAGTACATCTCGAACATCTGCTCACCACCATGAGCCGGGTTACCGATCAGGCGCTGATTGGCCGGATCGACGACGAAATCGAGCAGTTCCAGGGGAACCTGGCCGATCAACACCGGGCATTCCTCGGGAACCTCGGTGACATCGATGGTACAATCCCTCCCCTGGACGGTCAGGCGGACGGCGCCGTAGACGTTGAAGGTCGCGAGCCCTGCGCTGGTCCGGGCGGTCCGAGATCGGAGAGGAACGAGTTCCAAACGATCAATGAGCGACTTGGGCATCGAGAGGCTCGTCGCCCCAGTATCGACCAAGGCTTCGCTCACCTCAATTCGATGCACTTCGTCGTCGGTAAGCTGGCCCTTATGAACCAGAAGCAACTCCCCCATGTTCTCGACCTTCGCCGTAACCGTGACTCTTCCCATCGTTTCGGATTCCATGGTTGCCTCACTTCAGGTGGAGTTGTCTTCGACGTCTCACGCCGCCCCCTTGGCCGCCGCGACGACCTTCTGCGCGGCGTCCGTCAGCCCGTCGGCGGTGATGATCTTGCGACCGCTCTCCTTCAGGAGGGCCTTCCCCTTGTCGACGTTCGTTCCTTCGAGACGGACGACCAGAGGGACGCGGAAATCCAGCTCGTCGTAGGCCGCAAGCAGGGCCGTGGCGATCGTGTCGCATTTCATGATTCCGCCGAAAATGTTGACCAGCACCGCCTTGACGCGCGGCTCGCTCAGGAGAATGCGGAACCCTTCGAGCACCTGATCCTTGTTGGCACCGCCGCCGACGTCGAGGAAGTTCGCCGGCTCACCGCCGTGATACTTGATCAGGTCCATCGTGCTCATCGCCAGCCCGGCGCCGTTGACCAGGCAGGCGATGTCGCCGTCGAGGCTGACGAAGCTCAATCCGATCCGCCCGTGGCGCAGCTCGGCCGGGTCTTCCTCGGCTTCGTCGAGCATCGCCGCGATCTGGGGATGGCGGAACATGGCGTTATCGTCGAAATTCAACTTGCAATCCAGCGCCAGGACGTCGCCACCGGCCGTGACGATCAATGGGTTGATCTCGGCGAGGGAGGCATCCGTGTCGAGGAAGAGTCGCACGAAGTTCTTGAAGAACGTCGCGCCCTTCCTGGCCGAGTCTCCGGTCAATCCCAGTGCCCTCGCGACTTTCCGAGCCTGGAAATCCGCCAGGCCGATTCCCACGTCGATGGGCTCGCGATGGATCTTTTCCGGCGTCTTGAGCGCAACGGTCTCGATCTCGACTCCCCCTTCGGTCGAGGCCATCAGGACGGGACACTGGGCGCCGCGGTCCACGGCCATGCCCAGGTAGAGCTCGCGGGCGATGTCGTGTCCCACCGTGACCAGAACCTTGGAGATCGCTTGACCTTGCGGACCGGTCTGATAGGTCACCAGCGTCTTGCCGAGCAGGCTGGCGGCGGCCTTCTGGGCGTCCTGGGCCGACTTGACGAGCTGAACGCCCTTGGCCATCGATTCGGGTCGCGGTCGGCGACCGCTGGCGATCTCCAGAGCCTGAGCGCGGTCGTCCGCGGGACCGATCGCCACCCCCTTGCCGCGGCCACCGGCGTGAACCTGGGCCTTGACGACGATGAGGCCGCCGCCCAGGGTGTCGTACGCCTTGGCGGCATCCTCCGGGCGGGTCACCACGATGCCCTCGGGAACCGCGACGCCGGCGCTCTTGAGTAGCTCTTTCGCTTGGTATTCGTGCACCTTCATGATGGCAGGGCCCTGGATCTCGACCAGTGTTGGACGCCACACCGATGGCGGCGCCGGAGTGTAGAACGAATTCGGTTTTACCACGGACGGCGAGGAATTCCAAATTCCGGATTTCAGATTCGAGATTCTGTATTCACGATGGGGCTGAATCTCTACTCATCCTTCATCCTTCATCCTTCATCCTTGAGAAGTCAGGGTTCCCGATCGACCTGCCGCTGGATCTCGGCGATTTCGGCATCGGTGAGGAGGGCGGCATTGGGGGCGATGGCTTCGCGGTTCTCGGGTGTGTCCAGGTCGCCAAAGACTTCGAGCCAGAATTCCGAGTCATCGACGGGCGATCGGTCGGATCGATCGTGTGTAGGCGGCCGGGCGGACCGGCGTTCGAGATTCTCATTGGCGATGGCGGCTTGCTCTCGCAGGTGGTCGAGCCAGACCCAGAAGTCTTCGGCCGTGAGCGACTTGGCCCGCCTGCGTGAGGCGGCCTGGCGAATCCTCCGGTCCGACGAGACCACGGTCAGGTTCCGCGGGTTCGCATCGTGTTCGATGATCGACTCGATGCGGGAATCGGCGTCTTCATCCCCGAGCGCGAAGAGCAGGTGGAGGCCGCGATAGGTAGCGTGGAGCGAGAAATCCCCGGGCGGGACGCGGGCATCGAAGACGACGGTGGTTCGGCCGGCACGGTCGGGGCCAAGGGCGTCCGTGAGGTCACCGAGAAATCGCCGCCGGGCGCGACGGAACCCTTCGCGCCCGAGTTTGGCTCCCAGGCGCCCACCCGCGTGCATGACGTTATAACCGTCGATGACCCAGTGCATTGTCGGCCATTCCGTACCGGTTTCGACACCGCACCTCCCTTCAGTAACTCTAGATGGGCACCCCGGAGATTCAAGGTCGTGTTCGTGGCTGCTCCGGGTCCATCGAGGTGTTGCGTTCGTTCAGACCGTCAAGGCCTCCCCGGGCTGATGCACGATGCCGCCCCGCGTGAATCGGACCTCACCGCCGACGATCACCGTGTGGCGCGGGCCCGGACGTCCCAACCTCCGAAGGGGGTATTCCGGCTCTTGGAGCGAAACTGTGACGGATCGATCGTCCAGCGCGTCTCGGGATCGATGATGGTAATATCCGCGTCCGCGCCGGCCCGGAGAGTGCCCTTGTCGGTGAGTCCCAGGAGGTTGGAAGGGTTGATGGTGAGCTTGGCCAGAACTTCGGGCCAGGTCAAATGTCCGGGCTCGATGAGGCTCAGCGCGATAATCGGGACCAACGTCTCCAGTCCGACGATTCCGAAGGGCGCCTGGTCGATCTCCCGCATCTTCTTCTCGCGGGCGTGGGGTGCATGATCGGTGGCGAGGAACTCGATCGTGTTGTCCTTCAATCCCCCGATGACGGCCTCGACATCGCTCCAGGTCCGAAGCGGCGGATTCATCTTGTAGTTGGAGTCGAACGTCCGGAGCATCTCGTCCGTGAGCGTGAAATGGTGCGGGCAGGCTTCGGCGGTGACCCGGACGCCCCTCCTCTTTCCCTCGCGGACCAGCTCGACCGACCGCGCCGTGGAGATATGCTGGATGTGAAGCCGTCCGCCGGTGATCTCGGCAAGGCGGATATCGCGGGCGACCATGATGTCCTCGGCAGCCGCCGGCATGCCGGAGAGTCCCAATCGCATTGACTCAAACCCCTCATGCATGACGCCACCGACCGTCAGCTCAGGGACCTGGCAATGCTGCATGATCACCCGGTCGAACATCTTGGAGTACTCGAGGGCCCGGCGCATGAGGTCGGCGGAGGCGACGGGTGCTCCGTCGTCGGTGAAAGCGACCGCGCCACCGGCGACCAGTTGGCCAAGCTCGGCCAGCTCGTCTCCACGCCGACCCTTGCTCACGGCCCCGACAGGGAACACATTCGCCTGCCGGGCCCGCTGCGCCTGGAGCACGACGAATTCCGCCGCCGCCTGGGTATCGATCGCCGGTTGCGTGTTCGGCATGCACGCCACGGAGGTCACACCGCCCGCCAGCGCAGCACTGGCTCCCGTCGCGATGGTTTCATCCTCCTCGTTACCGGGCTCTCGGAGGTGAACGTGGATGTCGATCAAGCCCGGACAGACGATCATGTCCCGGGCTTCGATGACCATCTCGGCCTCCTCGTAGCCTCCACCTATCGGCAGGATACGTCCGCGGCTAATCCAGAGGTCGCCAATCTCATCGAGCCCTTGACTGGGATCGATCAGCCGCCCGCCCGTAATCTGAATGGTCGGCAACGCAAGTCTCCCTGGCGCAAACGCCCATCTTCACCCGAAAAACGGATTCCGTGAAACGGACTGGCGCGCACAATCGCTCGTTCGAGATTATAGACCATTCGGGACGGCGGTGGCATCTCATCATCGAGAAAACCGGTGTCGAGCGGTTGGTCTAATGCCTTGAAGTTCGCGACGTGGCCCGACTATCATCGTTCTTTCGTCAATTGCCCGCGGCCCACAAAAGACAGCCGACCGATGAGCAAGATCGCGATCGTCACAGGCTCGGGATCCGGGATCGGCCGAGCAGTCGCGCACGCCCTGCTGAGGGACGGATACTCGGTGGCTCTGGCCGGACGGCGCCGTGATGCCCTTGAGCAGACGGTCGTCGATGCGGGACCGGACGGGTCTCGGGCGCTGGTCGTGCCGACGGACGTCACGGATCCCGACGCCGTATCTCTCCTGTTCGAGGCGACGAAAACGGCATTCGGCCGCCTGGATCTGCTGTTCAACAATGCCGGCATGGGCGCACCGAACGTTCCCCTCGAAGACCTCCCGATCGAGCAGTGGCGTCGCGTCGTCGACGTGAACCTGACCGGCACGTTCCTTTGCACGCAGGCGGCGTTCCGGATCATGAGGGACCAGGATCCGCGGGGCGGACGAATCATCAACAATGGCTCGATCTCGGCACACACACCTCGACCGAACTCCGCGCCCTACACGGCGACCAAGCATGCGATCACCGGTCTGACGAAGTCGACGGCCCTGGATGGCCGGGAGTACGACATCGCTTGCGGTCAGATCGATATCGGAAATGCGGGAACCGAGATGACCGCCCGGATGAAAGACGGTGTACCCCAACCGGGCGGGAAGTTCGCCGTCGAGCCGACCATGGACGTGGAACACGTGGCCCGGGCTGTTCTCTATATGGCCAGCCTACCACTGGACGCGAACGTCCTGTTTCTCACCGTCATGGCCACCAAGATGCCCTTGGTCGGCCGCGGCTGAGAGTACAGGACGCCTCCGAGAGAGTGCGCCGCTCACTCCTCAAGACCCCTTGTACGCCTGATCCAGTAGGTCGACCGGGTGGGCGATCTGCATGGGACGGCCGCGCTCCTTGATCTTGCGGGCAATCTGGAGGATGCAGCCGACATTCCCCGTCACGACCATCTCGGCACCCGTGGCCTCGATGTGATCCATCTTGCGGCGACCGAGCCGCTCCGACATCTCGGGCTGGGTGAGGTTGTATGTCCCGGCCGCACCGCAACAGATCTCGCTCTCCTCGAGCGGGACGAGTTGAAGCCCCGGAATCATGGCCAGCAGAGCACGCGGCTGGCTGCGGATTTGCTGGGCATGGCAAAGGTGGCAGGCGTCGTGATACACGACTTTCATCGGGAGGGAGCCACGAGGAGGGATCGGACCGAGAGCCATCAGAAACTCGGAGATGTCCTTGACCTTCGCCGTGAATCGTTTAGCCGGCTCATGTTCGCCGGCGGGCAGGATGTGCGCGTAGTCTTTCAGCATCGCGCCGCAGCCCGCGGCGTTGACAATGACCGCGTCGAGGTCGTCGACCGGAAACGCGGCCATGTTCGCACGAGCCAGCTTCAGGGCCGGCCCCTCAACGCCCGAGTGGTAGTGGATCGCGCCACAGCAGACCTGCCCGGGAGGGATCACGACCTCGCATCCATTCTGTTGAAGGACACGAGCGGTTGCCGCGTTGGTTTCGGGAAACATGGCGTCGGCGACGCAACCGAGGAAGAGGGCGACCCGGGCGCGCTTTGGGCCGATCGGTGGCAGGACTTGAGGTAATCGCCCCGGGTTACGGCCGAGTTGAGGGAGCATCGCCTGCATGCGGCGCAAGGTCGGCGGGAGCAGACGGGTTAATCCGACGCGTTCCGCCCAGTCGAGGGCACCGATCCGTTGCAAGAGCCGCGCCGGCGCCAGCGCCAGTCTCACGCGGCTTGGGTAAGGGAACACGTGGTGGAGAATCAATCTTTGGAGCAGGCTGGTCTTCTCACCGGGTGAGGCGGACTTCTGGAGCGCGATCTTGAACGGCTCGATCATCCGTCCGTACTGGACACCCGAGGGACAGGCAGTCTCGCACGCCCGGCAGTCGAGGCAGAGCTCGAGGTGCTCTCGGACACCCGGCCCCATCTCCAGTCGGCCGTCGGCGACGGCTCGCATCAAGTAGATCCGGCCTCGTGGGCTATCGTTCTCATTGCAGGTCTCCACGTAGGTCGGGCAGCTTGCCGTGCAAAGTCCGCAGTGAACGCATTCCTGGTATCGGCGATAGGGAATCTTGTCCGAGAGCCAGTCGAGGTCAATCGCCGAGGCCGGCTCCGCCCCTGGGCGGGGAGCTCTCGGATCTTGCCGTTCCGCGGGGGTGATCTGCATCAGGTTCGGACCCTGGTGGCTATTGGGCGGGAGTGAGGCAACAGTCGCTGGTGGACCCTGATTATTAGAACATACCCAAGCGCCGCGAGCCAGCTTTCCCGAGCTTCGTCCTGGCGGTCGGGAGCAGGAAATGCCGGTTTCGCCTTCGGGGCGGATCAGCAAGACAGCGCCTCGAGATGTGGGGCGAAGCGTTTTCGACGCGCCAGCCTGTGCCGCCGGAGCGATCCGGGTGCCGATCGGACGTGAGTGCGAATCCGAGCTCGGAAGGCCTGTGGTCGTCGGACTGCCGCTCGCAAGCTCGGCTGCCGCATCCTGATTCGGCAGTACTTTCGCAGGTCGCCACGCGCGTTGGCCAGCTCGATGGCGGCCAGGTTCGTCAACGCGGCGGCATAGCCCAGGAGCATCGCCCACCCGGGACCCAGAATCGGGCAGCCGAACCGGCAGGCGGCCAGGAACGCGGCCGTGCTCAGGTTAGCCGAAGGCAGGGCCCTGGCGATCCGGCTCGCCTCGGCCGGCCCTTCCTCCAGGTGAGTGACGGTCAGGAGGACCGTGGACATGCTCGGGAATGTACTGACCAGCCCCGCCCACCTCGGACTTGTCGCCCCGCTTGCGATTCCCACGCCCAGAACGTAGACCGCCGGGACGACGGTGCGCACCACGGCCGACCAGCGCGACGATCGTCTCACGACTCCGGCGCGTGGGCTTCGAACCTCGATCCGCGCGACTAGCACCGAAGTGAGCAAGATGGCGCCGAGCGCGATCCCCAGGCACACCCAGGGACCGCCTTCATGAATAGACCCCAGCCCCGACGCGACAATGAAGTAGGCGGCGATGGCCGCTCCGATAACACCCGGAAGTCGCCAGCCCCATCGGACGGCTTGGGCATACGCCAGCGGCAAGGCGACCGCCGCGACCAGCCCCAGAAGGCTGGCTTCGGCCATCTCGGCTACACCGACGGCTCCTCGCTCCCGACCGCAAAGGAACAAGACGATTGCCGTGGAACTGGGAAGACCGAGGATCAACCCGCTGAGTCGGGGACCGATCCGTTCGACATACGGCCCGGAGGCCATGAATGACGGCGATCAGCGCCACACACTTCACGAGGAGTTCGAACATCATTGTTGCCCTGCTCGGCGCATGAAGGGGCCATACTCTCAGCCGGCCGCGCAACGGTGACCAGGCGCGGAAGCTGATCAGACAGACGGCCATGCGATGGCCAGTCTGCTCAGGATGTCTCGCTCGGGATTTCCCCAAACTTCTGGCACAGGGACACCCCCGTCCGACCCTGCTCACTCGGAGAGCCAGCAAAGGCACGCGGGAGTCCTCGTCGCAACGAGTGCCGTCAGTCGTCAGTTCTGAAGATTCTCGTCTATCGATTTCTTTCGGATTCCCCGAAGGAAAACTTGAAGGTCTTTCGCGATTCTTCGGAATCCGGGAGATGGCGGGGTTCTGTCGATCGGCAAGTCTGCGAGGAGGCCGGATTGGTTCCTGACATGGCGTCTCGCGGCCTAGGCGGAAGGAAACCTGTGATCGTTGGCAGCGAGCGGTTGCATCACGGGCCGACCTGCGCGAAACTCAGACTCGTATTCCGACCGATCAGGTCCGTCGTGGGAATCGGATCGTCGACCGGCGCGCTCGCGCCGAGGAGTGGGCCTCAGCCGGAGACTTTGGACGTGGATATCCTCTTGTTCCTCCTGATCGGATTGGCAGCTGGTTGGCTGGCAGGACTCCTGGTCAAACGGCGCGGTTCGGGCTGGGTCGAGGACCTGATTATCGGCGTCATCGGCGCATTGATCGGGGGTTTCGTTTTCGGCCGGCTCGGGGTGAATACCGGGGGATTACTGGGATCGTTGATCTCCGCAACCGTTGGCGCGGTGATCTTGTTGTTCTTGCTCAGATTCATCCGAAAGGTTTAGGATGAGAATGGCAACGATGCGTCGATTTGCCTGGATTCTCGCCATGATCCTTGCCCTGGGGAATCTCGCAGGTGCCGAGGACCCGCCGACGCGCACGCCTCGCCTTCGGGTCATGGACCTCGACATCGGAGAGTCGCAGCAAGTCGAGTTCTCCGATGCGACCATCGCGCGGGTCAAGCTTCTGGCGCTGGAGGAGTCCCGCGATCCGATTCGCGATGCCGTTCGCCGGGCGGTCGTGAAGGTCGAGGTCAACGGGCAGGAGATCGAGCTGACCTCGGGAACCTACCATCTGCCTCGGACCGTCGCCGGCGTACAGGTCGACTGCCCGATCACGGGGGGTTACCTCAAGAACTCGACCCAGGACCACTGGGGCCTTACCAAGGCCGCACGCATTCGGCTCTGGCCGGTCGGCTCGCCCTGGATCGAGCCGGGAACATTCGTCTATCCGGTCCGCCAGCGCTGGTTCGCCTCGGCTACCCAGATGGCCAACGAACCGACCTACGTCGATGGCGTCGAGCAGCCCTCTATCCGGAAGATCTACTATCACAGCGGGCTCGATATCGGTGGGGCCGAAGGGTTGGTCAACGTGGTGGCCGCCAGTGCGGGACGCGTCATCTCCGTCGGCAAGGTCGCGCTTCCCGGTTACGAAGGGACTCCGGTCAACCCGCGTTACGACGTCGTCTACATCCTCGACGATCGCGGTTGGTACTACCGCTACAGTCATCTCCAGACGTTCGACGCGGCGATCAAGCCCGGAGTTTTGGTCGCCATGGGCCAGAAGATCGGCGTGCTCGGCAAGGAAGGGGGCAGTGGCGGCTGGTCGCACCTTCACTTCGAGATCGTCAGCCGACAGCCCTCGGGCCGCTGGGGGACGCAGGAGGGGTATGCGTTCCTCTGGGAGGCCGCCCTGCGAGAGCAACAGCCGGCGGTGGTCGCGGTGGCCCGACCGCACCATCTGGCTCGGATCGGCGATCGCGTCGGCCTCGATGGCTCGCTCTCCTGGAGCCGATCGGGTGCCATCGTGCGGTACGACTGGACATTCTCGGATGGGAAAACGGCCTCGGGGCCTCGGGCGGATCGCGTTTACGACAGTCCGGGCGAGTACAGCGAGATCCTCAAGGTTTCGGACAACCATGGCCATGTCGCGTACGACTTCGCCATCGTCCAGGTACTCGATCCCGCGAGCTCCGACCCCATTCCTCCGGGAATCCACGCGGCGTACGCGCCGACGGAGAACCTCCATCCCGGCGACCCGATCACCTTCAAGGTGCGCACTTTCGACACTACCGACGGCAGCGAGACCTGGGACTTCGGCGACGGCAGCCCGACCGTGGAAGTGCACTCCGACGGCAACGTCAAGGAACTCGCCCTCGACGGTTACGCCGTGACCACCCACGGCTTCGCCAGGCCCGGCGATTATCTGCCCCGAGTCGAGCGTACTGACCGTCACGGCCGCAAGGCAACTGCCAGGCTGCATGTGCGTATCGAGCCGTCGAAGTAGACAGATCTGATGTTGCCCTGGGGCATGAGAAAAAGCCGAGCCCAGATGTCGTATGCAACCCCCGGATAACGAGCGTCCCGCGGAAGATGGGTCCGCCGTGTAGCCCGATCAATCAGGATCCCGAAGACTCCAGTCGGGATCATGACCCCGGAACTCGGGCACTAGGTTCTTGTCGGGCGGAGACGATCGGCCTACTATGTGCAAAGGTTGCGTGAAAGTCGTGTTGCGACTCGATGAACAGCCGAGCATCGTTCTGAACCGGGTTTCTCCGGTGGACGTCAGGATCGGCGTATGAGTCGTCCACGAGGAAATCCATGAGGTTTCAGTGATCGTTCCGCGTTCCCGCGATCCCCGCCCGAAATTCAAACCGTTCGACCTCGGCCTCACGGCACCCTGGCTCCATCGGCCGCCACGGCGCGCCCCAGTGCGATCCCATTTCAACGCGCGCGAGCTGGCCCTGATCGAACGGATCAAACGGTTGAAGAAGGAGGCTGGCTCCCATTCTCCCAGCGCCTGGACGCTCGCCAAGCTGATCCCCGAGCTGCGGTTGAAGGTCGATGCCTGCTTCCTGTCGAATCCCTACGCCACCAAGCTGTTCCTGATGCACTTTCATCGAGAAGTGATTCGGCCCAGGAAACTCCGTCGCACTGCTGGAGTTATATCCCTCGCAGAACCGCGTGATCGCCGACAAGTTGGGCCGGGTCCTGGACCAGGAGACCGACTCGATCTTCGTCGGCAACGGTGCCGCCGAGATCATCCAGGCAATTCTCCACCGGTTCACTCGTGAGAAGATCCTGGTCAACCTCCCCACCTTCTCGCCCTACTATGAGTTCGCCCGCCCGGACACCCAAGTTCTCTTCAACATCCTGCACAAGGAGGACGAGTTCCGCTTCGACGCCGGCGCGTATCTCGAGCGAGTCCATCGCGAGCGGCCCGATACGGTTGCCCTGATCAACCCGAATAATCCCGACGGGGGCTATATCCCGCACGCGCTCATGGTGGAGCTGCTAGAAGAGTTGCAATCCGTCCCGAATGTCATCGTGGACGAGAGCTTCATCCATTTCGCCTGTGAGGGCGATGGTTATGCCTACCGGAGCGTGGCGGACGAGGTTCAACGGTTCCCGAACCTGATGGTCGTCAAGAGCATGTCCAAGGATTTCGGCGTGGCCGGGATCCGGGCCGGCTACGCGATCATGGCCCCCGATCGCATACGAGCCCTGCTCGGCAACGGCTACCTGTGGAATTCCTCGGGACTTGCCGAGTACTTCTTCGACCTCTACTCCCGGCCCGATTTCCAGGAGCGCTACGAGCGCGAGCGCATCCGGTTCATCCGGAATTCGCGGAGGTTCTTCGCCGATCTGGCCAAGATCCACGGACTACGCGTCTACCCGACCTCCGCGAACTTCGCCCTGGTGGAGCTCCAGAACGGACTCGCTGCCGAGGAGCTCGTCTGTCGGCTCCTAATCCGACGAGGCATCTACACTCGCACATGTGACGACAAAAAGGGGCTGGATGTGGGCAAGTTCATCCGGATCGCGGCTCGCAACCGCCCCGAGAACGCCTACATCATCCGCTCCCTACGCCGGTTGATCGGCTGAGACACCCACCTCGCAGGGTACTCTGTGAGCATCGAATCGTCGTGCCGAGAATGATCGGCGCTCACAGGGCGCCCTACGTTGAACACCATCCGCTCGACATCGGGATCGATCGCCCTTCGCGATGGGAGCGGTAGATGGCCTGGAAGAGCTCGACGACGCGGCGGCCGTCTTCACCGGTGACCAGCGGCGGGCGGTCCTCGATGACCGCTCGGAGGAAGTCCTGGATCTGGAGTGCGTGGTAATGGCTCACCGCGTCGAGGGCCGCGAACCGTGCGCGGTCCTCGGCCTGGAACGTGGCAAGTCGGTCTTCCTCGCCCGGGATCGTCCAGAGGTCGTTGAGCGGCGGCTCGGAAATCCCGGACACGCCGGCGATGAACGTCGCGCCTCGGTCGGTCTCGACGCCGACCGTGGCGCCGTTCGACCCATGGATGTGCACCTTGGTGTAAATGCCAGGCTTCTGCGCGAGGCTGGTCACGATCGAGCCGAGGCCGCCGCCGCGAAAGCGGAGGATGGCCACGGCGCTGTCCTCGACTTCGACGGAGGGGTGATTGAGGTTGGCCCAATAGCCGCCGACCTCGGCAACCTCATCGTCCATGAGCCATGCCAGCAAGGTCGAGCATGTGGGGCGACTGATTGACGAGCACGCCACCCCCCTCGGTGTCCCATCGTCCGCGCCAGGGGTCGGAGCGATAATAGGAGGGGTCGCGCGAGCTATACATGACGAACGTCCCCAGCACCGGCCGGCCGATCCTTCCGGCATCGATGGCCGCCTTCATTCGGAGGACCGGCTCGTACCAACGGCGCTGGCTGATCACGCCCAGTTTGACGCCGCGATGTTGTGCCGCCGCGAGCATCGCATCGCAGTCCTCCAGCCTTGCGGCCATGGGTTTCTCGATCAGCACATGGGCTCCGGCCTCGGCCGCCAAGACCGCCGGCTCGGCGTGGAGGGGATGCGGCGTCGCGATGCTCAAGACCTGTAGGCCGCAGGTGCGCAGCATCGTCTCGACATCCGTGAAGGCTTGCCCGCCGTACCTGGCGGCGAATGATGCCGCGCGACCGGCGTCCACATCGCAGACTCCGACCAAATCCGATTCGGGTAGGCCCGCCAGCGCCTGGGCGTGGATCTGCCCCACCTTCCCACAACCCACCAGCGCGGTCCGGAGACGATCCATCGGGTCACCTCAATCGGGGAAATAGCGTGCGGCCATCCGGCGCAGGAATGCCAGCGACTCGGCCATCTCGTCCATGCCATTCATGCCGTCCTCGATGCTGATCCAGCCCCGATAACCCTGCTCGGCCAGGATGCGAAAGATCGTGTCGTAGTCGTTAAGCCCCTTTCCGGTCACGCCGTGCCGCAGATTCGGCGAGTACCCGAGCGTTCCGTCACTCTGGCGCAGGTCGTCCAGCGTCGTCCCCTCGGCGAGATACCGATCGCTGGCGTGCATGCTGACGACTCGATCGGCGACCGCCTGCAACAACGCAATGGGATTGTCCCCCGCGACGATGGCATTCGACGGGTCATACTGCACGCCGAAATGATCGCGGTCCGGGATCGCGGCCAGCACCTCGAGGAATACGTCCATTTTCTGGGCGAATTCGGGATACGACCAGAAGCTATCCTTGTAGTGGTTTTCGAGGCCCAGCACGATGTCGAACTCGCGAGCGACGGGCAGGACCCGGTTGATCCCCTCGACGACCCACTCCAGCCCCTGCTGCCGGTCGACCTGGGGATAGCGCTGGCCAGAGAGCACACGGCAGACCGCCCGCGGTCCGCCCAGACGTCGCGCCACGCCGATCAGCTCGGCCTCGCGATCGGCGGCCCGCTTTCGGCCGTCGGGGTCGGGATTGGTGAAATCGGGCGAGCAGCAAAGCATCGGCATCGCGAAGCCCGCGGCGTGGATCGCCTCGCGCACGCGGTCGAGATAATCCGGCTCGAGGCTCGTGAAGAACCCGTCGTACATCTCCAGCCCATCGGCGTCGAGCGACCGCGCCATCGAGATCCACTCGAAGACCGACATGGTCCGATCGCCCGCGATCTGCTCGATATAACACTTCGGGAAGGCTGCGATCTTCAGTGGCATGCGAGGGATTCCTGGAAACGTCGTGGAATCGGCTTATCCTCCGAGCCGGCATTCTATCACGCGGCGAGAGGACCGGCATGCTAGGACCTCACTCCGGATGCCCAACCCGGTCGTTCGCGATAGAAACCGATGACCCAAAGGGATATCCTACTGAGGATAATCGTCATTGGTCCGGAAACGGAAGGCAACCGACAATGAACGAGGTCTGTGCCGAGGGGTTCGCGAGCATGGCCGCCATGGCCACCATGGTCATCGTGGCGGTTGCCAGTCTGTCGGCTCTCGGATGGGACAGTGCCCGAGTGAATCCCACACATTCCACCCACAGCTACTTGACCGGGTGGGCCATCGACCACCTCGCGGATGTGTTCCCTGAGATCCAGACATTCCGCAATCCGCTTGTTGAGGGGGCCAACCAGGAGCTGCATGAGCGAAAAGTCAAAGAGGGGAAATACGGCGTCGACCTGGACGCCAAACGAGTCGAGCACAAGGGGACGAACGAGGGCTGCGACGACATCCCCGGGTGGTGGCTCGACTGCCGTGACGCTTATCGATCCGGCGAGAAAGCCCGTGCCTACTTTCTTCTCGGCGTTCTCCTTCACATGATCCAGGATATGGGCGTTCCGGCGCACGCCAACAAGGTCTATCACCAAGCGAGCCTTACCCAGCTCGATCACTTCGAGATCATGGCATTCTTGAATTGGAAGCCGTCGTTCGACGCAATCAATAAGTCAGATCCGTCATACGCCGAGCCCTGGAAATACTACGACTTCAGCCGAGCCTGGACGGTCGAAGACGCCCCAAATTACACAAGTCGCACCCAGTTCTCGAGAACCTGGATCTTCGCCCGGCCCGAAGAGCGAATCTTGTTAGGAAATCGGCAGGGCCGCACTTGCCACGTCACAGCTTGGGCGCTGCAGAGCGCGGCCGTGGTCTTTGAATCGCTCTGAGGAAAGTACTGATTCGTGGCCGCTCTCGCGTCGGGGCCGGTCGAGTCAGTGAGCCGCTGAGTCAGCCTGCACGATGCCAAATATACTCTCTTCGGTGTCCTTGGCATAAGCCAGCCAGCCGATACCCGGTATCTTACGAAAGGACGTATGATCGCGAGGTGATGGAAGGTCCGTCCTGTTGTAAGTCCTTGTGATCGGAGCCGTTATATCCGGGGCATCTCATAAGCCCTTCCTCTGAAGACCTCGACCAGGCGCGATGACCCGGCAGAATGATTAAGGGATCAAATCGCTCAGATTTCCCAGATCCCGCTGTGTACGGACTCCACCGGACGATTGGCCCCATCTTTGCACGAGAATCTCTCTGATCGTTGGACTTCCAACCAGAACCCGTCTGCCGAAGGGCAAAGGAGCCTTACATGCCCAAGAGGAATCACTCCCATCGCCTTCTTGGCCCGTCGGAAGGCCGAGGCGAGCAGTTTGCCGGTGGTCGCGCAGACCCAGAGTACGATGATCAATCCGACGAGTCCTGGGACGAGTCGGGCCATGTCCGTGGATTCGTCGCACGGAACCCTGCTTCCAGCGTGATGACCAGCTTTGGCATCGGCTTCGGACTTGGTCTCTTTGTCACCTTGCTGATGGCGAGGCGCGAGCCGGGCTGGTTCGAACGGTATGCACCCGAGTCGCTCCAGGACCTTCCCGATCAGCTCAGGCATTTGCCCGAGCGGCTAAAGTACGTGCCCGAATCACTGGCCTCGTACGTGCCCAGCTCCTGGAAGCGATCGTGAGCGGAATTGCGAGGCCCGACGAACTACCACGATATTCGACAACCACAAAGAGACCCGGGCCATCGAGCCCGGGTCGTGTTATTGGCGGAGTTCTATGGGAGCCTTCGGTGAAAGGGCGTACGTCCATAGGAGAAGAAAAGGAATCCCACGCTTACAGTACCCAACGCTCCTCGACGACTCGGTGCCTTTCCCCATCTTATTGGCGACTGTTATCACATCGAACCACATTACCTGCAAATCTTCATAACATTGACATGAGTACGCAGCGTATCATTGGGAGGAGCCGCTCATTTCATTCGCTCGCTCGTGGCTATCCGCCTCGGTCCGATCTCTTCATCACGCTCGCCCTCAATACGGCAAGTGGCGACAAGATCGTCCCCTGATGCCACATGGGGAGCATTCGATCGGGGATCTGGGGATGATACGTCAACACGAAGAAGTCCCTCCCCGCCCGATCCGGATGGGCTCGAGCGGAGTTGGGAGCCGATTCGCGCAGGAATTGGCCCACGACCAAAGCGCGACCTCCCGATCGGAGGACCGCCTCGGCTCGCGGGCGGGGATAGGCCGGGTTCATTCCGGTCACGGACGGACCGGGGCCACCGGAGCCGGGGTCACCGGAGCCGGAGACACGGGTATCGAGCCGGGAAGTCCGGCACTGGGTGTGTTCCCGTGCTGCATCTGATTTCGAATCGAGTTCTGCGCCTCCGGGACGCGGAGCCGCTGGATCTGGGCGGCGATGATTTGCTGAGCCCTCTCGAGCTCTTGGAGCGAAAGCTGGTTGTCGGAGTTGCCGTCGAGGACGCGGAAGATCGCATGGGCTGGTTCGGCCAGCGCCTTGTCGAATTCCGCCACGCTCAGGGCGCCGTTATGGTCATCGTCGGCCTTCTGAAATGCGGTTTGAACGACGGTCTTCGCCGCCTCAGCGACGGCCTGATTCAACTCGGCCGGGACCAACTGCCCATCCTGATTGGTGTCGGCGACCGAGAACAGGACTTGCACACCCCCCTGGACGGCCTGGCGCAGCTCGGCCCCTTCGATCTTCTGGTCGTTATTGGTATCCAGCATCTTACCAATCGCCGCGATCGGATTGCCGCCCTCGGCGGTAGATGTCGCGACCGTGCCGGGCTGGGCACCATTGGCATTGGGGGGCTGGGCCTTCTGCATCACATAACGCAATAACGGCTGCTGCTGGAGCAACGACTCCCTGGCCGTACGCGCCTCTTCCGGCGTCAAGATTCCATCGCCGTTGGCGTCGGCACGGAAGAAAAAGCCGCCGACCAGCAAGTTACCCACATCGACCGCCTCTTTCTGAGAGATCTGGCCGTCGTTGTTCGTATCAGCCAGCTTGAACAGCATCTTGGCGGTGTCCTGCAAGTCGCCGATACTGTCGATCGGACCGGGCAAATCGCCCCCTCGGTGAGTCTGGGCCCGAATCGTGCCCGGCAACAAACCGACCCCCAGTGCGAGCGCTCCGCACATTAGCAATCGCTTTTTCATAAACGCAGCCTCCTTTGAACGGACTCAATCGATCGTCTTCCATCCTGGCGTGTGGCGCAAGCGGCCCTCCAGGCCGGAACACGCCTTCCGGCCCCAAACATCCCTGGCCACTGTTGAGCGACTCTCTCCTGCAAGCGGAATGCCAAACTTTGCCGAGTCGCGGGGTGTGGGACCAGCGGCGCGGAGCCTGTGGGGGGATGGGGCGAGGGACGAGCAAAGCGAGAAAACCGGAGAGCGGCAGGTGTCGTTTCTGACTCGTCCCTCGTCCCCACGTCGGGACTCATCGGCAGGCTTTCAGGAACGCGACGAGGTCGGCAAGTTCCTGGGGAGTCAATTGCTGGTCGAGTCCGGCGGGCATGACGGAGACGGTGCTGGGCCGCATCTCCTCGATCTCGCGTCGGGCGATCCGCGCTTCCTGGTTGACGCCGGTGGCCAGGATGAGCTCGTCGGCCGTCTCGCCGCGGATCAGTCCGTTGTATACCTTGCCGTCCTGGGTAGCCACGGCAATCGGCTCGAAGCTGCGCACGAAGCTGATGCTGGGAAAGACGATGGCCTCCAGTAGGTCGCGCTCCGCGCGGACCGAGCCGATCCGGGTGAGGTCGGGTCCCACGTTTCCTCCACGGTAGCCGATGGCATGGCAGGAGAAACACGCGGCCTTCTCACTATGGAAGACGAGCTGGCCGCGCCGGACATCGCCAGCCGACAGGGTGGTCAGGAGCTGCTCGAGCTGGGCTTTCTGCTTGGCCGCGTCGACGTTCAGACGGGCGTAAAGCGACTCGGCCGATTTCTGAACCGCCGGTCCATACTTCGACAGGTGAGCCTTGAGTGCATCGGGCCTCAAGCTGGTGAGGACCGAGGATTCGCCGAGGATCTTGACCAGCTTCAGGCCGATCGCCTCATCACTCGATTGCTCGAAGGCGGTGAGTAGGCGCTCGACCTCGACTGGCCCTGAGGACCGCAGGGAGTCGGCCAGCCGGGAGAGCTGCTCGGTCGCGAGCCGAGCCCGAGCCAGGACGTCGGCGGCCGTCGTCCGGGCGGCCACGGACTGGTCGCGATCGACCTTGCCGGTCAAGAACGTGAATAAATTCTCAGGCGGATTAGCCAGTCCTCCGGGGATGGCGGCCATCGCGTCGAGCCGGAGCTCAGCCGGATTCCTGGCGTCGCCGGCGATTCGTAGCAAGGAGGCGGACACGCCGCCAGGCCGGGCTTTGGAGGAAGTCCGGGTTCGCAGGGTCGCGACCGCCTGCGCGACGAGGGGTGCGTCGGCGGGCTTGCCTTCGAGGACGCCCGTCAGCGCGTCCAGCCACGCGGCGGGCAGGTCGTTG
This sequence comes from uncultured Planctomycetota bacterium, assembly GCA_963845755.1. Lineage (GTDB taxonomy): Bacteria > Planctomycetota > Planctomycetia > Isosphaerales > Isosphaeraceae > CAWJTV01. Next base: position 340,271 of record CAWJTV010000020.1, on the reverse strand, counting down.
AGCTGCAGGTCCGCCCCGGCCATGGCCTGAAGGCAGCTCCGGCGCACGGCCAGCGGAGCAGATGGATCGCGGAGGCGCGCGGCCAGGACCTGCTGGATCGGTGCCGCCTGCGCGAACCGGCCCAGTTGTCGTTCGAGCTCGGTACGCTCGGCCGCGGGGAGGTCGGGCCGGTCCAGCCGATCGCCCAGGACGCCAGCCAGCGCCTGGGCCCACTCGCGGTGCCGCCCGACGATCCACGACGCCGTCTCCTTGAGTGCGGGATCACTCGACGCCAGTAGGCCCGCGACGAATCTCGGGTCGAGCGAGCCGCCGTCCATCTGATCGAGCGCGACCATCGCCGCGCGGGTAACTCGAGCGTTCTTGCCCTGCAAGCCCTCCGCCGTCCTCTGGGGATCGGCGATCTCGATCAGCGCATAGGTGATCGAGTGCTCGGTGATGCGATCGCTGGCCGATCCGGCGGCCTCTAGTCAGCGCCGGCACGGCGGCTTTGTCGCCGATCCTTCCCAGCGCTTCGGCCGACGCGCGTCGGTTCTGGGCCGACGGGCCTTTGAGCAGCTCCATGAGTCGGGCCGCCGCCTCGCGATCGCGCCAGAGGCCCGCCACGTGGATCGCGGACTGTCGGACGGTCTCGTCGGGGTCCTTGAGGAATTCGCGGACCTGATATCGCGCCCCGGGATCGTTGATCCGCGCGTAGGTCCACACGGCGTTGCGCCGGAACCGGACCGACGGTTCCGGCCACAGGCGCTTCTCGAGTCCCGTGAGAACCATCCGCTGCTGGCTTTCCGTGGTCGCGCACGATTCCAGGTTCGCCGTCCGCGCTAGCGATTCGATCGCCCAGTGCTGCACGGCCGGGCGGGGATCCTCGAGTAACGGGAGGAAATCCTCAGTACCCAGGGCCGGACCGTACTGCCTCAGCTTCATCCCCCGCGGATCGTCGACTTTCGGCGCATCTTTCCGCCTGACCCGATAAATCGCCCCCAGCACGTCCGGCTTATGGAGCTGCGAGGTTGGGCAGCAGAGCTTGTACCAGCCGCCCGTATCGACGATGACCAAGCTGCCGTCGGCATCCTCGATCACGTCGGTCGGGTGGAAGTCGAGGTCGGGACTGGTGACGAAATCCTCGTCCTGCGTTGCAAAAGTGGCCCCCTGAGGCTTAAGGACGTGCCGGCCGACTTTGTGGAGGTTGAAGTAGCAGGCGAAGAGGTTGTCCTGATAATCCTTGCCGAAGGCGTCCGACTCATAGCGGGTCAATCCGCAGGGCGCGGCCGGTCCCATGTGAAGGAGAACCGGCATGACCTCGGGACCGGTCCATCGATGGCTGGGCTCGAATATGGGAGGGTGGATCTTCCCATAAATGCCTCCGTAAATTGCGTGGATGAGACCGTCGCGCTGTCCTCCGCTGGGATTGATCAGGAATGTCGTTGTAAAGATCCGTTCGCCACCAGCCGTGAACGTGACATCCACGGGGTTATCCATGCCGCCGCTCATAACCGGTTCGATACCGCTACCATCCGGACGGCACCGGAAGATGTGGGCCGCGCGGGTGACGAAGGGCGTCTTGCCCGGGCGCTCGTACGTCTGACGTTCAAAAGCCCCTTTGCACCAGTAGATCCAGCCGTCGGGGCCGAGATACGGGCCGTGGAGGTCGTTCGCACAGCCGTTGAGCGTCTTACCCTGAAACCACTCGGTTCGCTGATCGGCCACGCCGTCGCCGTCGGTGTCGGTCAGCTTCCAGATGCTCGGCGGAGCCGCTACGTAAAGCGATCCGTCGTGCCACATCGTTCCCTCGGGGAACATCATCCTTTCGGCGAATACGGTCCTCTTCTCAAATTTCCCGTCACGGTTACTATCCTCCAGGCGTAGAATTCGGTGGGGCTTCTCCTGAAGCTGCTTCTGCACCTGCTCGTTGGACCCGGAAGAGTCGGCGACATACAGCCGCCCCATCTCGTCGAATGCGGCCGTGATCGGTCGTTCGACGAGCGGTGGCCCGGCAACCTGCTCGATCACAAACCCGTCCGGGATGCGAAACGTCCGCCCGCCAAGTTGGAACTCGGCTGCCTCGATGGAATGTACCCCACCCATCAGAGTGAACAGAGCTCCCAGGAAACGCGAAGTTCGAATCCAATTGTGGAACCGATGGGTACCGAGCTTGTTTTTCATCATGTTGCTGACCCTCTTCCAGCCTGGTTCTGACGTAACCTCTTGTCAGTTTTGAGCAAAACTCCATCCTTGGTGGTCTTTTCCTCACTCTCCATGCGCTGTGTTCTCTTTTCACAACGTATGTCGCGATTCGGAATCTAAAATTGGTCCAGATAATGCGTGAATTTGTCGCAGACAAAAACCGCAAAATCATCTAGTGTTCCCACAGAGCCTCTCGTGTTCCTCAGGAGCAGCGCGGGGCCATCCGGCCAGTGATTTTTCCCAAAAAATTCAGAACGCTGTGCGGGATGACATCGAATCTACTGATAGAGCTTGGTGTCAGCCTGAATCGTTATGGACGTCTGCCCGTTTTGCGGAAGCGATTCCATAATCCTTCATCATGGATGGGTGGTGCGATCGTCGCAAATCGGGTTGAGATGGGAATGATGGGGGATGAGAGTGATGATTGTTCGGTGCGAACGTCGAGCGAAGCGCGCTTGAGGCGTTTCAACCTGTAAGCGAAACGAACGCGGGCTTCGCGAGAAGAACAGTCGAGGAGGCAATCCGTCATGAGGCAAATCGGGGACATGCTGGTCTGGTTAGCGATGATCTTGATTGTCGCTGCGGTGGTCTATTTCACGCCTCAACTTGCGAGTTATGTGTCGGCAAAGGACTCGCATCCGGTCCCGCGGAGTGTCGCCTGGCACGCGATGCATCACGGTGAGCAGCCGTCCGAGGCGGAGACTCCCTGAAGGTTGCGGCGCGGTCTCACTGACTTACCAGCCTTGGCGATGAGACGGAACCGAAGGGGCGATGACGTTCGCAGGTGGTCAACACCCTTGCGACTACGCAACCATTACGGTTGAGTTTGGGTTGCACATGGGTCTGTGGGGTACTCGGTTGAGCACCGATCCCCCGTGCTCACCATCTCTGGTGCTAAAGAGCACACTACGGAGAGCACGCAGGCCTGATTGTGGCCAAGAACCCCTTGCAGTTGCCCGCTCCCATTATCAGACGATTCCAGGGTTGGCCACGGAGAACCTCCCGTCAACCGAAATCCCCACTCAGCCTCCACCTACCTTCAACGCACCGGCCGATCTGGTGATTTCCCGACAGGCTGCGTGCGACTTGCATTGATCGTTGCGTCGCCGAGCCCGTCGGGAGCCGCTCTACGGTGTGCGTGGCCATCGCGATCAACCCTTGAGGAACGCCAGGGCATCGCTGGTGCGCTTGAGGATGTCATCGATTTGAGCCGTGGACTCGAAACCGATGATGAACGCGTTGAACGGTTCCAAGGCCCAGGACGAAGCGCAAGGACGCATCCTTCCGCTCGGGCGTATTGATCTGCCCCTCGCCCAGGATCTTCATGCCGATGATCCCTTTGCCGGCGTTGTGCATCTCCTCGAGGACCGAGGCCACCTCGTCGGGCTTTTGCTCGTTGTCCATTTTCAACCCTTCCGGGTTGATCCGCGCCAGGTCGACTTCGACGAAGGGCTCCTTGGCGGAAGTGCGTAAGGGGGGCATTCCATGGCAGCTCGTGCCATGGGCGCGGATGATCTTCTCCTCCTTGGCCTTCATGAGGTATTCCATCGAGCCTGTATGGTCGTGCTGCCAGGCGTTCTTCTGCATGCAGTGCAGCAGGACGATATCGATGTAATCGACACCCAGTTCCAGCCGGTAGCGTTCCAGGTGGCTCTTGGCGTCGGCGAAACGGGTCGCGTGGGTCTTGGTCTGGATGACGTACTGGTCGCGAGGGACACCCTTGAGGGCCTCGCGGAGATAGACGTGCGAGCCGTACTGATCGGCCACGTCGAACAGGCAGACCCCGTGGTCGACGGCGTGGCGAACGACCCGGCCGAATTCCTTGACCCCGAGCCGGGTCTGGTTGCTGGCCTGGCCGGAGCCGATGCTGCCGGTACCCATCCCGACCAGCGAGACCTGGATGCCGGTCTTGCCGAGCGTGACCTTGTCGGCCGGGCTCTTGGGCAACGCGGAACGGTCACGGCCGGCCGCGGCAGAAGCCACGGTCGTGCTCGCAGCCAGTGCGACCGTCGCGGAGGCGGTCGCCTGTGCCATGAAGTCGCGGCGATTCAGAGGAGGTTTCATCTCGCTAGGGTCTCCCCGGTGCCAGAGTCGCTGGAACAGATCATCCCGCCCCGTACGCCCGGGGACGGCTTCGCAAGAGGACGTCGGATCGGATCGGGTTGGATCGAAAGAAGCTAGAGTCTCACTCGCGTTCGTCGCACGGCGGTACCGGGCGACGTACCCTGCGATTCTAACCGGCCCGATCCTGTGCTACCATAGACCAGCGGGTCGGGAAGTGCAGTCGAATGGGAGAGGTGGTGCATGTTCACGGGATTGGTGGAATGCCTCGGCCGAGTCGAGTTGTGCGAGAACGAGGGCTCGGGCTTTCGTTTCACGATTTCCTGGCCGGACCTCCCTGCCGCCGACCCCTTGACGCTCGGTGAGAGCGTGGCAATCAACGGTTGCTGCCTGACGGTCGTCGCGGCCGAGGGCGATCGTTTCGAGGTCCAGGCCGGTCCGGAAACCCTGGCCCGTACGAACCTCGGCGACAAGAAGCCGGGCGACCGTGTCAACCTCGAACGGGCACTCCGGTTCGGCGACCGCCTCGGGGGGCATTTCGTCCAGGGACACGTCGACACGACCGCCACGCTCCGCGAACGACGCACGGAGGGAGAGTGGGAGTTTCTCTCGTTCGTGATCGATCCGGACTGGACGCCACTCCTGGTCCCCAAAGGCTCGATCGCCATCGACGGCGTCAGCCTCACCCTGGTCGAGGCCCGGCACTACGGGTTCTCGGTCATGCTCATCCCCCATACGCTCGCCGTCACCACTCTGGGCCTCATCCATCCCGGAGACCGGGTGAATATCGAGACCGATATCCTTGCCAAGCACGTGCAGAAGCTGCTGGCGAGTTGAGCCGCGGTGAAAGAGTCGATTCAGAATCACAAATTCAGGCTTCTGATTGGATGTTAAGCCTGATGAATCGGAGACTTGGGATTCTTGAATCGTGAATTCGGAATGTTGAATCCGATCCTTTCACAAGCTCTGAGCGTCTCCTACACATGCAACCGATCCGACAGACGCAGTCGTACCTCCGGAGCCTGTTCGACCGGCGCGGCATCTCTCCGAGGCGCCAGTGGGGTCAGAATTTCCTGATCGACTTGAACATTCACGAATTGATCGTGAAGTCGGCCGAAGTGGGCTCGGGTGACGTGATCCTCGAGGTCGGGTCGGGGACGGGTGCGTTGACCTCGCTGATGGCCTCGCGGGGTGCCGCCGTGGTGGCGGTGGACGTCGACCCGGCCATGGTGAAGCTGACCTCCGAGGCGGTCGCCGGGCTGCCGAATGTCCGCGTGCTCCATCGCGATGCGCTGGAGGGGAAGCACACCCTGAGCCCCGAAGTACTCGACGCCGTACGTTCTGGACTGGCCGCAGAGTCCGGCCTACGTTTCAAGCTCGTCGCAAACCTACCCTATCACGTCGCGACCCCGGTGATCGCGAACCTGCTCATTCATCACGACCTCTGTCCGGCCCTGATGGTGGTGACGATCCAGCGCGAACTGGCCGATCGGTTGTGTGCCCCGCCCGCGAGCTCGTCGTATGGAGCGGTCTCGGTCGTAGTCCAGGCCCTGGCGGAGGTGACGATCGTTCGTACGCTGCCGCCGACGGTCTTCTGGCCCCGGCCCAAGGTCAACTCGGCGATCGTCGCCATCCGGCCGAACGCCGCCAAACGCGCGGAGGTCGGCGACGTCGCGTGGTTCCACGAACTCGTCCGCCGTGTGTTCCTCCACCGCCGCAAATACATCCGGCACGTGCTGGCCGGGCTCTGGCGCGAGCACTGGACCAAGACCGACGTGGATGCCTGGCTCGAGTCGCAGGGATTCAGCGGCCAGCTCCGGGCCGAGTCGCTCAACGTCGAGGAATTCCTCAGCCTGGCCCACACGTTGAAAGCGCGATGGGCGGAGCTGCCGGATACCAGGGACTAATCACGAAGCGGCAGGACCTTTGGTCGCGCGAAGCGGTCGTCGCCGCCGGAGCGGCTGTTCTTGAGCGGCGACCGGTACCGGTCGGCAACGGAGTCCCACAACCGAGCCATTTCCTCGACGGCCGAGTCTGGATCTGCCATGGCCTTGGCGACCGCTTGATCCAGATCGGTCCGCAGGGCTTTCTTCTGGGTCATGCTGAGCCAGTTCGAGTCGACCACCGTCAGGAGCATCGTAGCCGTCCGGCTGACGGCGTCACGCCAATCAGCCGAATCGACACCTGGTGGTGCGAAGCGGACCAGGGGCCGCAGCGCCGAGACGACCCGTGATTCTCCGTAGGAAGGGAGGATCTTCGGTCGAGTATGGCGATCGCCGCTAGTAGATCGGCTATCTTTGAATAGGAACTCCCCGCGTTCGGCCATGTCATCCCACACGCCGGCTAACTCAGCGACGGCCGACTCGGGATGGGCTTGAACTCGGCTCACCGTCCGGTCGAGCTCGGAGCGAAGGGCCCGCATCTTGTCCGTGCCGAGCAGGTTCGAGGAGGTGACGGTCAGCAGCATGTCGTGGGTTCGGCGGACGGCGTCGCGCCAGGCGGCCTGGTCCACGTCGAGCGGGATGGTCTCCGCGATGCGGTCGATCGCCGGAACAACCTGGGTTGCGCCGTAGGCGGCGCGTTCGCGGTATCGCGCACGCCAGTCCCGAAAGACGAGAAACAACACTCCCCAGATCGCGAGGACCGTGAACCCGGCAACGATCACGAACCGACGGCCCGAGTGGCCTTGCGGCAGCCATGGCGACGCCGTGGATGGAACCGACGTCTTCTCCGCGCTCCCCTCGCCCGTTCCGCGAGCGAACTTGCCGGCCATGATCGAGGCCAGATCATCATATCTCAGCCGCCGGATCGGGTCGCGGTGACTCTCCTGGCGGCCATTCGACGAACTGAATATCATCGGAGCAAGTCGATGTCCGGTGTGACGGTTTCCTCATCGGGCCCACCATCCCAGTGTAGCGGGAGGCCGATGGTTCGGGAAGGTAACCGCGAGCCGCTCGAGGACTTCACGATGTCGATCCCCCAAGCATTCCGGATGGCCTGGGAACAGTTCGAAGCCGGTCGACTGCCGCAGGCGGATCAGCTTTGCCGCCAGATCGTGCAAGGAGATGCCGGCCATTTCGGCGCCCTGCATCTCATGGGGTTGATCGCGGGTCGGGCGGGTCGGAACGATCTGGCAATCGATTACTTCCAGGCCGCGCTTCGCCTCAACCCCGATTTCGCCGAGGCACATAACGACCTGGGCATCGAGCTGGCGGTCCAGCAGAAGCTGGAGGAGGCCGTGGACAGCTTCCGGCAGGCGTTGCGCGTCAGGCCGGAGTACGCCCGAGCTCACTTCGGCCTGGGAATCGCCCTGCAATACCAGGGGAACCTGGACGAGGCTGCGGCGAGTTTTCAGCGAGCCGCGCATCTCCGGCCGGATCATGCCGAGGCCCACTGCCATCTGGGATATGCCCTCTTGCACCAGGGGCAGCCGGTGGTGGCCGTAGCGAGTTTGCAGAACGCCCTTCGCCTCAGGGCCGACTACCCCGAGGCCCACCACAGCCTGGGGACTGCCCTCATGAGCCTGGGAAGGCTGGAGGAGGCTGTGAACCACTTTCAACAGGCCCTTCGCATCAGGCCGAACTATTCCGCGGCCCTTCTCGAACTGGGGAATGCCTTCCGGGTGCAAGAGAGGCTGGACGCGGCCGTGACCTCGTATCGGCAGGCTGTGCGCATCAGGCCTGACCATGCCGAGGCCTACAGCAACCTGGGCAATGCCCTCCGGGAACTCGGGCAGTTCGAGGAAGCGGACTCCTGTTTGCGGCAGGCCCTTCGCCTCAAGCCGGACTATGCCGAGGCCGCCTATAACCTGGGTGTTTCGCTCTGGAGCCAGGAGAGACTGGAGGAGGCCGCGATCTGCTATCGGCGGGCGATTGGTCTCAAGCCGGATTACTCGGAGGCTCACCTGAATCTCGGCAACTGTCTCAAGGCTCAGGGCCAGGTTGATGATGCGATCGCGGCCTATCGGACCGCACTCGAGTTGAAGCCGGCCGCCGCCAACTTTCACAGTAATCTGATACTGACCTTGCTGTATCATCCCCATTACGACCAACGGGCGATCTGGGAAGAATGCCGAGATTGGAACCAACGGCATGCCGAATCGCTCAAGCGGGAAATACAGCCGCATGAGAATCTACGGGACCCCGCGCGGCGTTTGCGGGTCGGTTACCTGTCGCCGCAATTTGGCGATCATCCCGAATCCTGCCTCACGGTCCCCCTCCTCGCGAACCACGACCACGGCCAATTCGAAATCTTCTGCTATGCCCAGGAGGCACAGCTTGACACCTCGACAGGCCGGGTTGGCGGCTATGCCGACGTCTGCCGAAGCCTCGTGGGGCTCTCCGACGCCCAGGCTGCCGACCTGGTGCGGAGCGACCAGATCGACATCCTCGTCGACCTGAGGATGCACACGGCAGACAACCGGCTCCTGGTCTTTGCCCGCAAGCCGGCGCCGGTGCAAGTGACCTGGCTGGGATATCCCGGGACGACGGGCTTATCGACCATCGACTACCGACTCACCGATCCCTACCTCGATCCGCCGGGGCTCTTCGATGATTTCTATTCGGAAGTCTCGCTGCGACTGCCGGACACCTTCTGGTGTTACGACCCGTTGACCGACCAGCCGTGCGTCAATGGGCTTCCTGCCCTCGAAGCCGGCACGCTGACTTTCGGCTGCTTGAACAACTTCTGCAAGATCAACGACGGGAGTCTGGCGCTCTGGGCCCAGGTGCTCCGGACGGTGCCGAGGTCACGCCTCGTGTTGCTGGCCCCCCCGGGTCCAGTGCGGGAGAGGGTGCTGGCCAGGCTCTACCAGGAAGGGATCGCGGGCGCACGCGTGGCGTTTGCCGACAAGCGTCCCCGGGCGGACTACCTGAAGATCTACCATCAGATCGATCTGGGTCTGGATCCGTTGCCTTACAATGGACACACCACCAGCCTGGACGCGTTCTGGATGGGGGTTCCCACCCTTACTCTGCTGGGCAAGACGGTTGTCGGCCGGGCGGGCTGGAGCCAGTTGTGCAATCTGGACCTGAAAGAAATGGCCGCGGAAACTCCGGAGCAGTTCGTGGCGATCGCCGCCCAACTGGCCGGCGATCTGCCCCGCCTCCAAGAATTGCGCGGGACGTTGCGTGAGCGGATGGCGCGGTCACCGCTCATGGACGCCCACCGATTCGCACGCAATGTTGAGCAGGTCTACCGACAGATCTGGCGCAGGTGGTGCCAGGGCTTGCCGCCGAGTTCGGCCCATGAGCCGGCTTGAGGTAAGTACGTCGCAAGCGTGCCGGAGTCGCTGGTCGAAGCCTCTGGACACGCCAGACGACTCTTGCCGATCCGTTCGGCCACCCTGGAAAGCACGATGGGCCGCCGTCGCGTGGCGACGGCGGCCCGGTGTTGTCCCAATGACCGCTGAAGGGACGTCAGGCTGATGTCGAGAGGGTCGAGACCAGGCTCTGAACCTTCGGGGTACCGATCCCCGTGACCAGATCGTAGCCGGGACCAGCAGCAAAGCCGTTGTTTCCGGTCGTGACGTCGTGGAAGTCGTTCAAGTAGTTGGTCGAGTCGTAGTCGGCATAGAGCTTGTTCTGGATCGAGTAGGAATTGCTCGCGTTGGAGACCAGCGGGGCAAAGGCGTGCGACGCACGTGCCGCGTCAACGATCGCGACCATCCCGGAGAAGACGGGGCATGCGAGGCTGGTACCGCCGACTCCAATGAGTTCGCCCGGGAAGTCATAAGAGTCGTAGATCCAGGCGCCGGTGCTCGGATCGGCGATCATCGAAACGTCCGGGTTGCTCCGAGCCCCGAAGTTGACGCCGTTATTGCTCTGATAGGTCGGCGTGCCGAAGTACTGGCTGACGCCGCCGCCGCCACCCGGCTCGTTAGCAGCGCCACTGCCCCAGCCGACCTCCTTGCCGTAGGCACCCTTGGCCGATGACGTGTAAAGGCTTGTCCCGCCGACGGCCACGACGTTGGGCGAGTAGGCCGGGAACTCTCCCGGCGCGCCGTTGTCGCCGGTCGAGAAGTCGAGCACGGCGCTCTGTGAGGGGCCGGCGAGATAGGCACTGTCGTAGCTCGCCTCGCTGCTGAACTCACCTCCACCGTAGCTATTCGAGATGACCACTGCACCATTCGCCTGCGCCGTCGGAATTCCGACTCCCAGGAGGTTATTGTAAGAGTTGTCCGTGGTCTCGACCAGGACGATGTTGGCCATCGGTGCGACGGAGTGGACCCATTCCACGTCAAGTGCCGTCTCCAGAGCCCAATTACTCCCCGCCGGCGGCGTATTCCCGGGCGTCTGCTGGATGACCGTGAGGATCGGATTGCCGCCGACACCATTCATCTGGGGCAGTCCGAACTGAGAGGAGAAGACGGAGGCGTCGCCGACGATGTTCGGATCCCCGTAGGCGTCGACGATGCCGACGGTCTCGCCCTGGCCCTGGTTGGGGGCGAGGTTGAATCCATAAGCCTTCTGGACCTGCGACGGCGAGTATACGGTTCACCCGAATCCGGAAACCAGCGGCCCAGCTCCTGCGCTGGCCGGCTTCATGGCTATGAGAGAGAGCTGAGGATCGGCCGCCATGGGCGACCCGGCGTTGACGGTGGAGGAGGGGTTCGTCGCGCGGGCAAGGGCCATCGCCTGCCGCACCTCCTGGAAGATGGTCCGCAAAAAGGCTTGCTGTTCCAGAACGAAGGTGTGCTGCTGCGTGATCGGGGAGGCATTGAGCATCTGACGGCATTCGAGCAAGTCGAAGTTCAGCGTCGGCCGACGTCGAGCCGGCGGAGTCATGGTTCGGTTGCGCATCATGAGTGGGTGCTCCTGGTTCGCTGGGTGTGCGGCCTCGCCGCGCCAGTTGGCGGCTGGGCGAGCGAGCCGGTGTCGAATCCGTAAATCCGGGGGGGAATCGGCGGACGGTCTGGCCTCGTACTTCGGAGCCGTGACGACCGGGCCGGTCAATAACGTTCGGCTCCCTCGGGATCCCGGAGCGAGTGCCTCCGGGTCGCGAGGTCGCGATTCGTCGCGTCTCCTTCGTCTCAACTCTCCATGGGACGGACTGGCTCCGCGGACCTGCGGTGTCGCAGGCGGAAGAACCCCGCCGCTAGCATCAGGCCGGTCAGCCCACTCACGATCGAGGACGGTTCGGGGATGGTGGTGAACGCCACGGTCCCATTGACGCCCATCGAGACGTCCCAATTCACGCCCGTAGTGCCCTCGATCGTCGAGAGCGGCACGAAGCTGTAACCGAAGAACGCGCTGCTGACGAACGAATTGCCGTCATTGCCGGGCGGGTTGCCGATCGCGTTGGCGCCACTCGTTGTGTCGATGAATGTCGCCGGTCCACCGTAATAGAACCCGCTGATGTCCGGGGCGACGGCCAGCCAGTAGGTCCCGGGACCGAGCGTCACGCCGCTGACGGCCACCGTGTTGGTGTACTCATTGACCGCGACGACTCCATTGAAATTGTAAGACTTGCCGGTAGCCGTGAAGGTGTCCGCGCCGTCTCCGCTCGCCACGAGAGTCCCGCCGTCGCCGGCGCTGACCCCGGAGCGGATCTCCCAGGCGGCCGTCGTCGGTGCGAACGCCAACAAGTCGTTCGAGAAGACGCTGTTGATCGTCCAGGTCTGTCCCGCGGGAACGATGAAATTATCATAAACCAACCCATCCGGGGTACCCGTCTGGTTGACTATGCCATCCCGGCCGTCGGAGTCTCCATTATACCAGATCGTAGAGCCCGCCCTCGCCGCCTGGCCGCCTTGGATCGTCGCGGTCACCAGCATCGCAGCGAGAATTAGGCGAGAAATCCGCACTTTCATAATCACTTCGTCGTCTCCTTATGGAGTGCTCGTCTTTGGGCTGCGTCACAGGGGCACATTGCCTCGAGTTCCCTGCATCCATGGTCGTGTTACCGCGGTCATGGATTGGCTTCCGTCCTGCCGATTCAAGCCAATCCTCAATCAATGTTGAACGGTTCGGAGAGGTGCTCTGTGCATGGATCTCGGACCGCGGCCGCCATCGTCGAGTCCCAAACCGCTCATGTCAAGAAGGGGTTCAAAAAAATCAACATCGAGTCAAGAGATAGGGACATTCTTAAGAAGTCTGAGGCGAAAGAAAGACCTCGGAGGCGGAAATCTGTATACACGCGAACCCGTAGAACTCGACCTCGAGCGGCACGCGAAGCTCATCTAATCCGCGTGACCATCGACGACGATAGGTCAACAAACCGAGAATGATCGCGCCGGGCGGCATGGATCGGTCGGCTCTCGAGGCCCGGATCAAGATCGCCTCGTGAATGCGTAGCCCGATTCGGTACGGAACCTCGTTACACTACGTACCTTCCTTCGTTGATCGATGGTCGCGTGGAGTATCGCCAGCGGATAGGCGACGCGACACTGATTTTGCCGAAAACCATCCCCCTTTTCTCGGTTTCCAGGATCACGATTGACCTACCGGCTCGTACCGGTCCACGACGACTCCTCCTCGGAGAAAAAACAAAAACGGCGACAATGCATCAATAAGTATAGACTATTTCAAAAATGAGCAATCCGACGCCTGAGGCCGGATCGTGCACATGATAAGTAAAGTTTTTTGCGATTGAACCATCCTCCTCGAAAAAAACCGCGTCGAGGCAACATTCCTCCCCGATTGCGCGAATATAGGGAAAATAGGCAGAACATTCAAACGCCGGCCGGCAAAACGTTGCAAAAAAACAACGTATCCTGGGCATCAAGGCCCGAAGGCGTTCGCCCGAGACATCGTGATCGGCAGGATGTGGATGTGATCGAGAGTTCAGCAGACAGAGGCGTGCCATCGTCGCCCCTTATTTCGATTCAGGATTCCCGAATTGTGATACAATCGGCACAGACCTGGCGACCGATCGACTGGTTCGGATGCCGGTCAATCGCAAGCCGTTCGGCAGGCAAGAGGAGAACTCGCATGGCGATGGACCAGCACCGGCGCAAACGCCCCCTGTCGAACAGCGTTCCAGCGACCGGAAGCCAATGGCCGAGACCGACATCCGTCGCGAGAACCTGTTCGATCTGCTCGAGATCCTGCGCGACCATTTCGCCGACGACCCGATGGTCTACGTGGCGGCGAATTTGATGATGTACTACGAAGAGGGAAACCCGAAGAAACGCCTCACGCCGGACATCCTCGTCGTGCGTGGTATTGAGAAAGCGCGATCGCGACCATTACCGGCTCTGGGAAGAAAGAAAGAGTCCCGATCTCGTCATCGACCTGACTTCGAAGTCCAGGCGAAGGCAGGACCAGAAAAAATTTGAATTATATCGCGATGTCTTGAAAGTTCCGGAGATCTTCCGGATCGATCCGTGCGGAGGCTTCTTCGAAGCACCTCTCCAGGGCCTCCGATGGTCGAGCGGGGATACGTCCCGATCGTGGAAGGGTGAGTCCCCGGCCTGCCCAGCCATGTCCTGGGCCTGAACCTGGCGCGCGAAGGATACGCCCTCCGAGTCTTTGATCCGGGCGACGGCCTGAAACTCCTTACGTCGGCCGAGCAGAGCGCAGAGGGCGAGTCGATGCGAACCCAATTCGAGAAGGCAAGACGTCTGGTTTCCCTCGAACTCGACCTGGTGGAGATGCGGCGCCTGCTCGCCGAGAACAACCTCAAGATCACCGAGGCTCAGCTCGAACTCGCCGAGAGGCAGATCGAACAACTCAAGCTTGAGATTGAACGACTTAGCCAGGAAAATGAAGGCCTCCGAGGCAAGTAAACGGAACAGCCCTTGGATCCGATCGAGGCCGCTCCTTCAACGCCGATTTCCGCGGAGGAGAAATCGATTGACATTTGGTCCACGCCAGGACTGGTTTTCCCGCGATATCTTGGACTTGGTGTCAGTCGGTTTTGTCAGTCAGGGTCTGCGTGGGCCAATCGCCAAGTCACATCGAAGTGTGGGCCATTGGCGCGGATTTCCGCGGTTTGGCGGACCTTCCCCTTGAGCCACCTGCGATTTGACATTCCCGGTTTCCTGGTCTCTTGCCTCAAAACCATCTGACATTCCAGGGGACAAGTTGTCGCGAATTCCGGAGAATCTCGCCACCTCCCGCCAGAAGTTGTCAGTCGGTTTCCCCCCCGCGGAAATCGGCGTTCAAGTCAGGCTTTCTATTCGACTCGCGGTTTTTTTCGTAGGGAGGGAGAAACCGCAGACGTTCGCAATCCGCTCGGCGAGTTTTCGAAACGCACGGTGACAGTCCTGGACGGCAGCGACATGACCTCCAATCGCTCCGTCGGCCGGTTTGAGAGCGAACATCGGCTTACGAGCCTCCTGGGCCATAGGCGCAAGGCTCCGATAGTTTTTCAACGTAGCTAGGGCCATGGGATCGGGATTGAAGACGCTTTCGGATGCTGGACGCCCGAGGACCTCAACATGGTACACTTCGGGAATGCGATTGATCCAGCGACGATAAGCGGCAACGGGATAATTCTCCCGGATCGACGGCTGCATGACCACATAACCGGCCGGCTGCATTTCCCCGTCAGGAATCATCAAATTGTTGTTCGTCAAGTCGGCGCTCCGCGTCTTCCGCGTTTGCCAACCCTTGCGCCAGGAACGTAGGGTTGGCCCCAGGTTTCGCAAGCCTTGAAGTGAGAAAAGATCGGCGGCAAGCGGGATTATGACGTGATCGGCCGACACGAGGGCGGCGCGATTGATTGCTCCCAGGTTTGGCCCGACATCGATCAATACGAGATCGGCGCGATTCTGTTTCGCAGCCTGCTCCATGATGCGATAGAACGCGGTCGTGACCCGGAACCCGTCGGCTGCATTCGCTTGGTTGTCGTCCAGGCACTTGCCCCATGTCTCGGCCAAGCGATCCTCG
Organism: uncultured Planctomycetota bacterium; assembly: GCA_963845755.1. Classification (GTDB taxonomy): domain Bacteria; phylum Planctomycetota; class Planctomycetia; order Isosphaerales; family Isosphaeraceae; genus CAWJTV01. Next base: position 325,197 of record CAWJTV010000020.1, on the reverse strand, counting down.
AACCGGCTCAATCCCAGGTCCCCTGGTACCAGACCAATGCGAAGGTCCCCTGGTATCAGACCAATGCGGTCATTGATCTCGGCAACTATAGGTTCTGCGATATCGCCCAGGTGATTGAGGAGTGGGTCAACCAGGCCGAGGATAGTGCGTGTCGTCTGCGGAGGCTCCCAGAGTTCTTCGAGCGACTCATCCTCCAGGAAGGACGAGGTCAGGTTCGACTGCGGATCGAGGTCCATGGCCACGACGTTGACGCCCAACTCGGCGAACATCCAGGAGAGGTGATAAACGAGCGACGTCTTCCCCACACCGCCCTTGTTGTTGAAGAACGCCAGGGTCTTCATGGGCGCCTCCAAACCGTCGCGAGGAAGAAATTCGGCCGGAGTTCGAAAAACCGCGAGAGGCGAGCCGTTCCGCACAAGTTCCCGTTGTGTCACGCTGATTCCTCGGCCGAATCGATTGACGAATCCCAGGACTTTGGCAGCCTCTGCCAGGATCGGATTGCGATAGGCCGTGCCGTCCGGGAACTGCTCGGGCGTCAGATCGCCGTACAGTCCTCCCGGATTCTGAATCTCGATTCGATCGCTGTAATGATTGATCAGGATCGGTGTGGTCGATTCCTCGTAGTTTCGGTGTACGACCGCGTTCATGAACAATTCGCGCATACCTCTCGGAGGGTAATCGAAGACAGCAGCCTCCGAAAGATCGGGCCCCTGAACGGGACGCTCGTCGGCGATTTCAAGAGCCAGCCGGTTGAGATCGCGTAACACGTCGAGCAAGTCGCCAACGATTCGCCGCTCCTGGACTACCTCATCGGCTTGGTACTGTCCGGAATACTGGACGTACTGCACATAGGCTCCGGGAAAGAACGACAGGGGATCCTTGCCGAACAGAACGACACCGGCGTTGGTCGAATGGCCGGCCTTCAAGTCGTAGAATCGGAGTGATGCGAGCTGGAGGTCCAGCGGCCGGTCATTCTCTTCAACGACATCGAAGGCTACGGCATTCAACCGGTAGGTCAGCGTGAACAGACCGAGCGCGAGATCCTCAAGAGTGGCCTCCTGGCAGACCCGGGCGTCCCAGGTCCGGGCACGATCGAGCCGCCGCTCGGACAAGATTCGCTCCTCCGCAGGACTCGCCTCGGCGCCGACGGGGACCTACGCGGATGCACGTGCGCCCTCGATATCGCACCGGAGGAAGGTCGGACGGGAATACCTCGACCACGGCCATCTCGCCCCCACCCAGGGGCCATTTCTGCACGTTCATCACGGGTAGGGGCTGGATGTTCCCGTCAGAGCGGATCGCGCCGAGGCGCTGGAGAAGATCATCCGTAATCACGGCCCCACTTGCATTACCATCGGGTGTGGCGCCGATAAAGAGGTATCCCGGCTTTCCGTGGTTCGGCAGATCATTGGCGAACGAACAGATCGCCTCGCTAAACTTCTCGAAATCCGTCAAGGAGATCGTAAGTTCGACGCGATCGGATTCGAGCTCCGACAGCATTCCTTCGAGTTCCGACCGGTTCATGCTAGATGGGCTCCTCGATGCCCTAGCCCTGATCCTCGTTTCCTGATGATGGCTCGTGCCACGATCGAGTATACCGTCTCTGCATCGAAGACGAGCGGGGCCCAAGAGAGAAACGAGACACTTCTCGCGGCAGAGGCGCCTCGTTCGACGTCCATCCAAACCTTTGCCGATCAGCCGCCTCATCCCTCGATCCGCACGCCGGCGTCCTTGAGCTGCTTGGTCTGCGATGATTTGGCGGCATCCGACAGCGGGTTGCCCTCCAAATAGAGGCGCAGGTAGGGAGCGAACAACTTCGGACCGGCGGCGTCGGCCTTGGCCGCATCGGCCAGCGGCTTCAGCTCTTTGATCCGGTTTCGCTGGATCTGGAGGATCTTCAACTCGGTCAGCTTCGTGAGTGGTCCGATGTCCTCGATCTGGTTGTCGTTCAAATTGAGCGAAGAGACCTTGTTCACCTTCTCCAGGACCTTGATGTCTTTGATGTGATTCTTGGGCAGTGACAGAGACCACAGTTTGGTCAATGTGGCCAGGGGTCCGATGTCCTTGATCGCGTTGCCGTCGAGGTAAAGGGATGTGAGGCTGGTGAGTCCGCTCAGGGGATCGAGCTTCTCGACCTGGTTGCCGGAGAGCTCGATCCGCTGGAGACCCTTGAGGTTGGCGAGCGGCCCGATGTCCTTGATCGCATTGTAGGAGAGGTCCAGCGATTCCAGGTTCGTCAGGTCCTTGAGCGGCTTGAGGTCGGTGATCTTGTTCTTGTCGACCTTGAGCAGCGCCAGGTTCTTGCACTTCTCCAGGCCCGTGAGGTCCTTGATATCCTTCCCCGCGGCTTCCAGGATATAGACGTTCTGAAGTTTCTCATCGGTCAGTTCGACCTTGGGCTCGTGTTTGAGCACGTCGCGGATCGCGGCCTCGAGATTTTTGTCCGGGAACGGGGAGGCGGCGCGGGCCGGACCGGCGCATGCGATGATTCCGATCAGCATCGCGGCCAGCGCAGCGGGTGCACTGAGGTTGTCGAGTCGTCTCATGGAGTGATTCTCCGGATGATCGTCAATTGGGCGGGTCTCGACCGGCGCGAGGGCTAACTTCCGCGCGGCCGAGCGGCTGTGATCGTTCGAGCATACGCCGGAATCGCTCCGGAGAAAAGAGGCGCGGGGCGGCTCGATAAGGCAGGGTTTCCTCGGGGTGTGGCCGGCTCCGTCGCATCCGCAGTGCGTTGAGTGACGTCAGGCGCCGACGGACTCGACCCTCGCCCGTACCCATTGCCGTCGCGATGGCTTTGGCCGCTCCGCGGGCGCGACAAGGAACTCCTCGCCTCCGGCGACGCAATCCAGACCCGCAGGGATTCGGCCCGGATCCAGCTCACTCCGCAGGACCCGTGTGCCGGCTGGAGCCGTGATCCCCAACTTCAACCGGGACTTTCCAGCCTCGACTACCGTGATCACGATGTCGTCGCCGATCAGGATTTTCTCGCCGAGCTTTCGAGTGAGTACCAACATCCTCGTGTCCTCCATGCACTCCATCGATCGCCAGGATCGATCGAGGCGATCCTCCTGTTGTATCGATTCGGGTTACCGGTTCGCAATGCACATGCCAATTCTCGCGGGATCGGGGCTCGACATCGGAAGTCCCGATGTGATTCGACGGTTACGACCGCAACTCAGTCGTCGCACGGCTCATCCTGAATCGTGGTGGCGGTGTGATGATGCCACACCGATGGAACCTGAACTGCCGGTTTGACAGTCGTCCGCGCCGCCACGCCAGTTGCAACGGGCTAGAGCATTCTCCCCACTTGCCGGATCTCCTATCATGGAAATCGTCAACCCGGTGCGAGAGGCGACAGCCTTCGGCCTTGCGCGCGCGGGGAACCGGCTGCCTTGCGAAACGAAAAACATGCAAAGGGATACTCGATCGATGAACGATCAGACAACTCCATCTTCGTGGGTGATCGAAGGGACCTCGGCCAACTTCGAGCGAGACGTGATCGAGCGATCATCGGAAGTGCCGGTGGTGATCGACTTCTGGGCCGAGTGGTGCGGACCCTGCAAGATGCTTGGTCCACTGCTAGAGCGGCTCGCCGAAGAGTACGGCGGTCAGTTCGTGTTGGCAAAGGTCAACACCGACAAGGAGTCCGAACTGTCGATGCAATTCGGCGTCCGGTCGATCCCCGCGGTGTTCGGGGTGCGCGACGGCAGGGCGGTCGACGGCTTCATCGGGGTCCAATCGGAGTCGGTGATCCGGTCGTGGCTCGATCGATTGCTGCCAACGCCGGCCGAACGAATCGTCGCCGAGGCGCGCCGGCTGGAACCGACCGATCCTCAGGCCGCCGAGACGAAATACAACCTGGCGCTGTCGCTTGACCCCGACCTGCTCCCGGCGCAGATCGGACTGGCACGGGTCGCCTTGGAGCAAGGCCGGCTCGAAGACACCCAGGCCGCGATTGTCGCCATGGAACGCCAGGGCTTCCTCGAGCCGGAAGCCGAGAGGCTCAAGGCCGAATTGATCCTCCGGCTCCAGGCGCAGGACGCCGGCGGCGTCGAGGCCGCGTGCGCCGCGCTGGCCACCAATCCCGAGGACCTGAATCTCAAGTTTCAGCTCGCCGAGGCCCTGGCCGCCTCGGGCCAGTACGCCGACGCCCTGGCGCTCTGCTTGGAGTTAGTCGAGCGCGATCGCAAGGGCATTGGCGAGCGCACCGCCAGACTATGATCGCGATCTTCCAGCTCTTTCCCCCCGGCGAAGAGCTGGTCACCGAATTCCAGAGACAGCTCTCAATGGTGCTAATGGATTGATCCTTACGCCACGGTCACGCCGAACATCGCCAGGGTCTCCAACCGCGGGACGACGAAACGGACGACGCCCTCGGTCTCGGTGTGGGCGATCGGCCGGTCTCCCGGAAGCTGGACCACCCGGACGACCTTCTCCGGCAGTCGGAGCCGGACTGGGATCTCGGTGACCGGAATGTTGGGCAGGTCCATCTGGAAGTTGACCAGGCTGAGGCGATAACGGTGCCGCTCGGGCTGGTGGAACAGCGTCAATTCGACGGCCGCGGGTGCATCGGCCTCGAAGACTGGTCGTTCGTGGAGTCGTCGTACCAATTGGGCGATCGTACCGTTCAGACTTTCGATCGTTTCCAGCGGGCTGGCACAGTAGATCGCTTGCCCCTTGCCAAAGTGGTTGAGGACCACTTCGGGCCGGACGGTCGGCTGCCAGGGCGGATTGCTGTGAATCGAGGAGAACCGGCTCGGGTCATCGGTGGGCCAGATCAGGGTCGTCGTGGCGAGCACCGTCACGTGGGAAGCCGGTCGCTGCTCGATCTCCTGGCCGGTCGTCCGCGCGAAGGCCGGGTAGAGGAAGCTGAACTCGCCGAAGAGGGCTTCACCTTCCCCCGACGGTGAGATGTAGTGCGGCCAGACCGCCCAGCTTGGCGACTTCAACGAAACGCCGAAGACGTCTCCCAGGCCGAAATCCTTGCGGAGGCGCCCTCGGGCATCCACCAGCGACGTCGAGCCGGTGGCGATGAGCGAACCGCCCTGGCGCACCCAGTCGCGAATCGCCTCGATCTCGGCGTCGTCCATCATGTTGACGTTCGCCAGGATCAAGACCTTGTGCTCGTTCAAGTGGGCCAGGGTCGTCTTTGTGACGAAACCAAAGGGGATGTGGTGGCTTCCCAATCCGCGGGTGACCGAGGTGACGCTCCTGGTGTGAGCATCAGTCGTGTCGGCGCCTGGCACGGACCGCCCGTTCCCGGCGAAGTCAAACTTGGAGTCGAGGCTGTAGTACACAGCGACGTCCGCGACCCGCGTGCCGCCCAGCTCGGCGTAGTACGGCATCAGCCGCTCGAAGATCCCGCCCATGCGGTCGTAGACCCTGGGGTTGAGCGTGCCGATCGGGTCGATGGCATCGATGAAGATGAAAGCGGCATTGTCGGCCACGGCCGCCGACGCCTTGGCTTCCAGGAGCGCCTCGGACTTCATAGCGGTGTGATCGGCCAGCTCGGCCGAGAAGCTCGTCTCGAACCCGAACGGACGATGAGGCGTCAGGTCCTCCAGCAGCTTACGGACGAACGACCCCTGCCACGAGTCGCCGTAGAAATCGCCCTGGAGGAAGTCGTTCTGCGGGATCAACGGCGACATTGACACCGAATTGCCAGTGTAGCGGATAGGTTGACGATTGATGCTCGACGCTCGCCCGGGGGCGAAGTTTCCGTACGGTTCCGGTGGGGATTGCGGCAAACTCGGTCAGCCAGGCCTCGCGTCGGTGCTGGAAGGTGACCCACCGCTCGTCGTGCCAGTTCACGGTAGTCGGGATCGCGCCGCCGACTTCGTCGGCGAACCGTTTCTTGCAATGATCGCAATAGCAGACGGACGGCCAGAAGGTCATGTCGAATCGGAACCCCTCGGGTTCGAACAGCCGGCATTCTTCCTCGACCCAGGCGCGGACGTACTCGCGATAGGGGGAATTCGGGCAGACCAGTCCGTGCCGACCGCCGCCGCCGTGCGGCTTGCCATCAACGGCCTGCATCCGCCATTCGGGATGGAGGTCGGCCGTCGTGCGGTCGAAGATCAGGCTGTTGTACAGGACCACGGCGATCCCGCGTGTATGGCAGCCGTCGAGGATCTCCTGGACGATGTTCCGCCCCTTGAGGTTCTTGTGCTGTCGGCCGACCTTGGTCGGGTAGTTGAACAACCCGACGTGCGACATCGCATAAGCGACGATCGACTGGGCGCGCGCCTTCACCAACATGGCGACGTACTGGCCGGCGTCAAACCGCGACAGGAACGCATCGTCCCAATCGGGGATGTGCATGTCGATGACGGCGCGGCGGTAGGCGGTCGCGTACCAGGGGGAGGCGGAGGCCTGAAAGGGCATGACCTTGCTCCGTGAGTGCGTCGGAGGGGGCGGGATCAACCCGCACCGCGGGAACTCGAAGAGGAACTTTGGATCGCCAGCTTGAGGGCAGGTGCGAACCGGGAATCGGGCCCAACCGACTCCGGGCACCCGCCGACGACACCTTGGCCGTGGCAGTGTTACTAACGGTGATCAAGGTTGTGGTCCTGGGACGCGCCTAACGATTTCACATGGCGGCCGGCACGGGGATCGCCTGCGGCGTCGAGCATGCGACCAGTCAGTTGGAGCTCTTCAAGGCCGATGACGCAGGGCGCCGCGCTGAGCGGTCCCGAACGGACCACGAGCTTGTGGCCCAGTTTCTTGAGCGCGTCGAGCCGCTCCTGGCCATGTTCGGGATTGATCCTGAGTTGGCCCAGAGCGGGCGGCTTCTGGCCGAACGAGCTGATGAAGTGGTCGCTCATGAACCGTGGTGCGACGACCGCGTCGGCAGGCCCCAGGCGAAAGTCGATATGGTCAATCACAAGCTGCAAGATCATCTGGTCCTGGTTATCGCCCCCGGCGACGCTGACGGCCAGCACGGGGTCCTGGTCATCATCGAGGACGATGGTCGGCGATAGGGTGATTCGCGGCCGCTTGCCGGGTTCGATGACGTCCGGATGACCCTCCCAGGTGTTGAGACTTTGCAGCCGGCTGCCCAGCCAGACGCCGGTGTCACCGGCCACGACCCCCGACCAGCCGCTGGGCGTGGCCGCGACGATGTTGCCGCTTTGATCGGCGACCAGGCAGGTGGTCGTGTCCTGGACCGCGGCCACCGGAGGCGCCGGGCGCCGCGCTGCCGGATCGGCCGACGGATCGAGGACCGCTTTACCCGCGCGGGGATCGCCCGGTCTGCGTTCCAAGGACGCATGCTTCGGGTCGATCAGCGCGCGACGCTTGGCGGCATAATCCGGCATCAGGAGCTCCGCCAGCGGCACGTCGACGAACAGGGGATCGGCGTAATAGGTGTCGCGGTCGGCCATGGCCAATTTCATCGCCTCGACGATGGTGTGGATCGTCTCGGGTTGATCTCGCCCCATGGACTTGAGGTCGAATCCCTCGAGGATCTGCAAAGCCTGGAGCAGGCAAGGTCCCTGGGTCCACACTCCGCACTTGTAGACGGTGTGGCCGCGGTAAGTGACGGAGACCGGTTCCTCGATCCGCGTCGTGTGGGTCGCGAGATCCACGTAACGGATCAGACCGCCGTTGGCCCGCGACCAGGCATCGACGCGGTGAGCGATCGACCCGCGATAGAACGCGTCAGCGACGAAGCGGAGTCCCCGCGAGCGGTCACTCGGTGAGCCGACAGGACAGGCCATGGCCTCGGCGGCGATCAGCGTTTCGAGCGTCCGGATGAAGTCGGCGTGCCAGGCTTCGCGACGCGACGGCCGGGCGAGGATCTGTCGCGTGGGCCCGACGACCTGGGTAAAAGTCATCGTCCCGAACCGATCGAGCAGGGTCAGGCAGGCGTCGAGCGCGGCCGGGACCGCGGCCGCCGTGATTCCCCGGAGCGGGATTCCGCCACGACGTACGAACTCCTCCCGGGTCGCCAGTCGGGGCGCGACGCCCTGTCCCGCAATCACCGTGATGCCCTTGGTCTGGGCGTCGTAGACGAGGATCGGCACTTCGCCGCCGAAGCAGAACGATCGCGCGTCGGTCACACTCAAGGCCAGGATCGTGGCCGCTCCCGCATCCGCCGCGTTCCCGCCGCGCTTGAGGATCTCGATGCCGGCGGCGACCGCCTCGCGTCCCCCTGCCGACACGGCCCCCCCGGTCCCCCTGTCCTTCCAATCGGCGTATCGTGGCGGCGTGGCAGGCGTTGTCGGTGCCCCTCCGCCACGGGCGGGGGCCTCCTGGGCCATCGCCTCGCGGACTCCAGGCATCGCACACAATCCCAGGGCAACGATCAGTGCGCGTCGTGACATCGCTACGGCTCCTTCTGAACGGTAGGCAGTCGGTGGCAGGCCGATCGGGGAATGGAGACTCGCCGGGCTAACTTCGCAGTTCATCACTGGCCCTTTACTATCTCACCCGCCAGCGCTGGCTGCCACAGCCTACTGCCTCATTGCGCATCACGGTACTATCCAGTCGGCTCGCATGGGGATAAGATGGTTGCGATCCATCGGTCCGATCGTTCGACCAGGCGGCTAATCGTTGACGTTCGGGAATCGGCGTCTGGCAATTATTGAGGTGAGTCCCCCGATGAACATGCCACGGATGATCTCGGCTTCGATGACGGCCGCGGCCGTCGCGGTTACGCTACTGGCCTGGAGTGTCCCACGATCGGCCTTGGCGGCCGTAGAAGACGACACGCAGGAAGGGAAGATCCGCAACTCGGTCGTGAAGATCACGGCGACGATGCGCTACCCCAACTTCACGAGCCCCTGGACTAAGAACGCGCCCAGCGAGGCCAGTGGTACGGGAGTCGTCATCGATGGGAAGCGGATCTTGACCAACGCCCATATGGTCACCTACGCCACCCAACTCTACGTCGAAAGCAATCAATCGAGCGACAAGCTGTCGGCACGGGTCGAGGCAGTCAGCCCGGGGATCGACCTGGCCGTGATCAGGCTGGAGGACGAATCGTTCTTCGACAAGAGAACCCCGATGGCGCGCACCGAGGCCCTTCCCCCAGTGAAGGAGACGGTCCTGGTCTACGGCTTCCCGCAGGGCGGCTCGACCCTCTCGATCACCAAGGGGATCGTCTCTCGGATCGAGTTCACCGGCTATGGTGAAGGTGCCCAGGGGGTCCGCGTCCAGATCGACGCCGCCATCAACCCGGGTAACAGCGGTGGCCCCGCCCTGATCGATGGCAGGATGGTCGGACTCATCTTCAGCAAGCTCACCCAGTCCGACAACATCGGCTACATCATCCCAAGTGAGGAGATCGATCTCTTCCTCAAGGATGTCGCCGACGGCACCTACGACGGCAAGCCCGCGATGCATGACTCGCTCCAGACCCTCGAGAACGACGCCCTGCGCAGCTTCCTCCACCTCGACAGGAAGACCCAGGGCATGGTCGTCCACGCGCCGACCCCCGGCGATTCCCAGGACCCGCTCAAGCCGTTCGACCTGATCACGAAGATCGGCGAGCAGGAGATCGACAATACCGGCATGATCAAGATCAGCGAGAGCCTCCGATTGAGGTTCCAGTACTTCATCCAGAAGGTGGGCAAGGACGGGAAGGTACCCCTGACCGTCGTGCGTCAGGGAAAGCCCCTCAAGATCGACATGCCGGTCAAGGCACACAACCCGATGCTGATCGAATCGCTCAAGGGGAAGTATCCGTCTTACTTCATCTACGGCCCGCTGGTCTTCTCGCCCGTGACCAGCGAGTTCGCCGCGGCGTTCGGACGGTATGCCTCGATCCTGTCGGTCACGGGCAATCCGCTGATCACACGTCGGGGCGACTACCCGCGGTTCGAAGGCGAGGAGCTGGTCGTCGTCACCGCGCCGAAATTCCCGCACAAGATCGGCCAGGGGTACGACAGCCCCCAGTACAAGGTGGTCAAGGAGATCAACGGAGTCCGCATCAAGAACATCCGCCACATGGTGGAGCTACTGCGCAATTCGAAGGAGAAATACACCCGGATTGTCTTCGATGATCGGGCCTCCGAGACGATCGTCTTCGACCATCAGGAAGCACTCAAGGCGACCGAGGACGTCCTCTCCGACAACGGCGTTCGCCAGCAGGCTTCCGAAGACCTCTCCGCAATCTGGGCGAAGAAGAAGTGAGCCGCACTTACGACCGACTCGCGATCATCCGAACGGAGTTGCTCTCATGCCCTATGACGATACGCCGATCGTGGGATATGTGCGCCAGTCGCACGAGACAGCGCTGCTGACCGATCGGGAGAAGCACCTGGTCGGGCTGGCGGTGACCATGACGCGAGGTTGCCAGGTCTGTACCCGGAACCGGATCGAGAAGGCGCGGGCGGCCGGTATTGTCGACGACGTGCTCAACGCGCTGGTGAACGTGGTCTCGGCGGTCAACGCCGGCGTGACGGCCGCCACGGCGCGAGAAGGATTCCGGATGGCCGACGCCGACGCCCCCGAGCCTTGCACTGATCTCTGCTCTCCTGGTGCGCCGAATGGACGAGCCTGAAGCACGGAGCACCCTCGTGATCAGGGCGCCGAACGGAGGACTTGCACCCAACACGGCGCTCCCGTGGTGCACGCACGGTCCCATCGCCGCTCTTCTGAGAACAGGTGGAATAACAGGTGTGACGGTCGAGTGCGCCGAACGCTCATACTGCACACAATAACAGAATCGATTGAATAAGTGCCCGAATCGCCATCGAGTGAGTTCTGCCATGGCATCATCCATCCACTCATTGGCGCGTCGGGCTCGTATGAGCCGTGTGGGAGCTAACCGTCAAGCGCCCTCACCTCGAATCCATCGGTGTCAATATAATAAATAATAGATTTTAATATCTACATCAATGTCGTCCTGAATGTAAACTGGTCGTGGGCCGCTCGAACTTGAGAGGAAGGGGCGATCGATGGTCTCGAGCAACGCGATGGCAGGCGGGCTCGTCCGGGGGCGAATGGGACTCGCCGGCCGTCGGGCCGACACCGTCGCTCTGCTTGCCGCGGTGCTCGTCCTGCTCCTGGCCGCACCCGTTCGGGCCTCGGCTCGGGATGACGAGGACTGGGTCGGCAAACGCGTCGTCCCAAAGAATGGTGCCTTTGTTCTCCTGGACGACGATGGACCGGTCGAATCGAGCCGCAGGGCGATCGCGATCTATCGAGTCGAGCGGGCCGATGGTCCTCGACTCTGGCTCCAGGCCGAAGGACAGCGCCTGAGCGGTTCGGCCAGCGCCGAGGACGTCGTTCCCGTCGAGAAGGCCGTCGCCTTCTTCGACGAACTGGTCAAAGCGGATCCTCGGAGCGGATTCGCTCACGCCATGAGGGCGGTCGTGCGGCAGGACCAGAAAGCCTACGACGCCGCGCTCCGCGACTACGACCGAGCCGTTGGGCTCGATCCGCGGAATGCGCCCCTGCATCGCAGGCGAGGCGACGTCCGTCTTGCCTTGCACGACGCGGACGGGGCCATCACCGACTACAGTGAAGCGATCCGGCTCGACCCCAGGTTGACCTTGGCCTATATCGGCCGGGGGGCGGCGCGGGCCATGAAGAAGGATTACGACAAGGCCGTCGAGGATCACAGCGAGGCCATCTGGCTGGATCCTCTCTGCATCCCCGCCTACCTCGCGCGCGGCGTGGACTGGCAAGGACAGAGGGAGAACGGGAAAGCCATCGTCGATTACAACATGGTGATTCGGCTCGATCCCGAGAACGCCGAGGCTTACTCCCGACGCGCCCGCGCCTGGCAGGCTTTGAAAGCGTACGCCAAAGCCGTCGCCGACCTTGACCTTGCGATTCAGCTCGACTCCAAGGAGGCCATCCCGTACGAACGCCTCGCCTGGATCCGGGCCACCTGCCCCGTCGAGCGATTCCGCGATGGCAAGAATGCCGTGAAGGCGGGCACCAGGGCCTGCGAGCTGACGGAATGGAAGGATGCCTCATGCCTCTCAGCTCTCGCCGCGGCCCATGCCGAGGCCGGCGACTTCGTCTCGGCCGCGAGATGGCAGGCCGAGGCCAACAACCACGAACCGAACGCCGACGACCGCTCCGAGGGCGTAGCGAGGTTTAAGCTCTACGGGGAGAAAAAGCCCTACCGTGACCAGTGACCCCGACGGCCCCGAATGTGAGCCCACGACGAACGATGTTGGACTCATGCAAACCGGCGGGAGGGAGAGTTCGCGAAAAGGACGGAGTCCACCGATTTCGGTTTAGTCGCGGGTCGATTCGCGTCGATGATCCTGACGATACGCGTGATGTCAGGATTGCGGATCGTCGGTCTCGAGCGTGACGGAAGGTCTTAATGCTACAGGGGTTCCGGCTGCGTACTCGCTGTTTCGGATTCGCCCTGGTCGCCCTGGCGATCCAGGCGATCACCCCCGACTCTCGTGACTTCACGTCAAATTCGATCTCGCGGATCCTGCAATCGCTTGTGGCGGACGAACTTCCGCCGACAGACGCCGCCGTCCCACCGGGAGAGGACTCGCAGGACGAGAAGGCCGATGAGGTCTGCGCACCCGCCTCGGCCGGACCGCAGATTGTCCTGCGACGATCGGCCAACGGCTCGACGGGTCACAATGCGAACGCGACACAGCCATCCGGCTGTCCCCCGTCTCCCGGCTGCCTGCGCTCGTCGCGACCCTTCGGCGGTATCGCCCGCACCGGAGAGTTGATCTTCCTCCTCTGCCGCCTCACCTGCTGACCAATCTCGCCTCCGGCCACTCACGAGCCACCCCCAGCGTTCCCATACCGCGGCCGAGTCGTCCCGGCTTCCCTGACGGGACGCAGGCGGGCTGAACCAGACCCCTTACACGCGACTTTCGATCGGTTGGGAGCCGGACGATCAGGCGCCTCCGCCGGTGCGGCGATCGGCCCCGAGACGGTGCACCGGCCTGCCCGGGCCGCCGCGTTCCCGCCGGTCGATCGATCGATCGAAACCGCGGGTCTTGCCCTCACGGAAGGCGGGGTTGCCACACGTCACTCGTCGGCTACAAATTAAAGAGTGTAAAAAATATTATTCTCTAATAATTTGAGCTGGACTACGGTCGATTCTCAACGTATGAATCCTCCGAACAATGCCGCCGGGATGAGTGGTTGACGATCCATGCCAGCCACTGGGTCGGTGCACGTACCCCCTGGCCCGACGGGCGTGACATCACGAATCGTCGCGGTCCGGCCCGGTGCGATCGCCACTCCGGTCGAGTCGGCTCAGAGATGAGGTCTTGCGATGCCGAAGGTGACGCAGCACGACTCGCGGGAAGCCATCGGCTGTTTCGTCATGCTCATCTTCGGGGCGATGATCGCGCTCGGCGGCATGGTCGTCGTCGTCCCCAATGCCATCATGAGGCTTCTGGGCAAGGACGTGGCAGGGTTCTGGCGATCCGTCCTGCTCTGGGTGGTCGTGCCGCTCGCTGGCATCGGTCTAACGGCCTTGTTCACCTACGGACGCTCCGGCAAAGTTCGCGGTCCCAGGCGAGGAGGCTGAACCGGCGCGTCCTGGATTCGGCTGTCCGGGGACCTGCACACCGGCCCGCCTCACTCGCCGAGACTCGCCGCCAGGTACCTTCCGGGCCAAACCCGGAGATTGAAAGCGTCCGGCGAACGGGCACTCAGCAATCCCGCGCCGAACCTCGTTCATCGGAGATTGCCCCCCACCTGAAGCGACGCATCCTCGCTCGAATCGCGACCCCGGAGCCCGCCCAGCACAGGTTGCGGCCAAAGGGCATCGGCGAGTCGGCGGGCCAGGATGGCATGGCCCTCGGCGTTGGGGTGGAAGTCGCTGGGGTGGATCACCAGATCGGCCGGATCGAACCCGTCGAAGGAATCCGAAATGTCCACGACCGCCGCGAAACCCGCGGCCCGGGCCAGGTCGAGGAGTCGCCGGTGCTCGGCCGGCCCCACAACGCGACCGACCCGGGGGATCAAGACCCAGAGGCAGGGCACGCCGCGAGACCGGCAGTCGGCGGCGACGGAGCGGTAGACCGCCGCGACCAGTTCCCAGCGATACGGCCACAGCGCCCGCGCGTATTGCTCGCTCGTCGCGCCCGGCCGGATGCCCGAACGCTTCAAGACCTCGCCGTAGAGCGTGGAGTCCCAGCCGATCCCGCGGGGCAGCAGGTCCGCGAGCCGGCGCTGGTCCCAGCCGACATCCGCGGCGGTCGCCTCGAACAGGATGAGGTCGGGCTCCATCGCCCAGCCGACTTTCTGGAAGTGATCCCAGCGCTGGCCGGGGCTGCGGCCGGGCAGGGCGAGATTCAGGATCTCGACCGTCGGTCCGCCGTGCCGGCGCGAGTGCTCGTCGAGCCAGCGTTCGAGCGCCGGCTCGAAACCCCGGCCGTCGCCGACGCCTAGCCCGACGCCAATCGAGTCCCCGGCCATCGCCATTCGGAACGTGCCCGATGGCTTGGACGCCGCATACGGCCGATCGCGCATCCCCAACTCATTGGTGCTCCATGTCGTCCCGTCGGCTCGCACGATCGAGAGATCCGATCTCAGCACGACCTCACGCAACTCCGGGACGCGCTTGCAGATCGGCGGCGACAGGCCGGCCTCCAGGCCGGTGTCGAGGAGTTGGTTGTAATAGCCCTGATCCATCCGATCGGGCTCGGATTGGCTCAGCAAGCGGTCGAGATTCTCGATCTCGTCACAGCCGAGCGCCCATCGCACCCGATCCACCGCGTGCGGGGCACATTCGCGCGGCACACAGCGCCAGCCCAGCATCGCCACGGTCACGAGCAATCGCAGGGCCGTCGCCGACGTATGAGACATGGTTCGTACTCCATCGACCGAAGTGATAGGGTGACGGCGATGAGCGCCAATGGTCCGCCGCTCCGACAGAAACGCCAGTCGGTCCCTCGGCGGGGGGATTTCCGAACGCCTCGCCACCAACTCAGATCCCAAGTCCCCGGCGCATCATATCCACCCAGGCCCCGACGTTCGGGCTTGACCAGAGCGACCAAAGCAAGGCGATCGTCGTGAACGTGCCGGCGATCCGAGCCGCGCGTTTCGCCGACCACAACGGCGACCGTGAAGACCCCCCGACTCGCCGCGCACCCCGCCGCGCGTCGAGCTGGACGTTGATCAGCACCAGGAAGCCCAGGATGCCCCAGAACAGGGCGTCGGGCGCGCTGAAGCCCCAGGTGCCCCGCAGCCAGAACGATTGGTAGGCGTGGAGGAGCCAGGTGACCACGAACACCACCGCTGTCGCCACCGCCAGCGCCACGGGTTGGGGTCGCCGCTTGAGGCGGAAAACCACCGGGTTGAACACGAGCCGCACCATGAAGTCCTTCCAGTAGATGTTAATTCGTCGCCAGTAGTCCGTGAAACCGGTCGCCAGCAGGAAGTGGTGGTGGGTCTCGGGAAGCCGGAAGCCGAACAGGTGGAGCATGCCGCAGGCGATATGAAACTGGCCCGACACCCGGAGATACAGCAAGTAATTGCAGGCCAGGTAGCCCGCGAGGCTCAGGGGGTCGTGCACCGCATCGGGCGAAATCAGCAACAGGCGGTCGATCAAACGATAGAGAAGCAGATGTGTCGTCCCCCGCGACATCATCGCCAGGCCCTCCCTCTGGATCTCGTGGATGCCGTGCGCGAAATAACCGCGCTGGAACGTCCGATAATCGACCACGGGGAAATGCGGGAAGACATAATTGGGCAGGAGGAAGAAGTAACCGAGTGTATCGACGAGGGGCTCGCGGCCTTGGGCATGCTTTCGCTCGTAGAGATAAACCATCATCCGGAACATGAACATCGTCGCGACGACCGGGATGACCCCCGTCGCGATCGCCTCGGCGCGGAACCGGCCCGCGACCGGATCACGGCCAGGGACATGGCCAGAGCGGCGATCAATCCGACGCGAATCCACCAGGCGATCGGCGCCGCGGCGAGCGCCAGGAGCACCGCCGAGACTGCCACGATGCCGCCCGACGTGGACAGGCCATTGACGAGGACCATTCCCAGGATCGAGATGGCCACGAATAGCGGTTTCTTCCAGCGATAGGTCGCCAGGTAGTGGACCGGCAGCGTCGCGATCGTGAGGAGGACGAGGATCCGGAACGATCGGGTCTCGAGCCGGTAGGCGTCGAAGACGGCCAGCATCAGCCCGAGCTGGGCCATGATCACGAGGAACTCGCGCAGCCGGCGCCGGCAGTTCTCCGGTTCACCGGGATACAATCCCGGACGCCCGGTCGAGATCGTCCGAGAAACCGGCAGGTACCGGCGATGAGGAACCGATCGCCGGCGGCGACCCGATCCAAGGCCGTCCCCGCGCCGCACCGATGCCGCCGCCTCGCCCCGACCACGATCGATATCAATCGGCATAATCAAATTTTCCAATAAATATTCTTATTTATATTGTTCGGCCGGTGGAAAGATCGTCTTCTCGGTCACGACGGGTGGCGCACATGGTCGCGCGGGGGAACGATCGCTCGGGGCACGGCGGCCCGAGCCCGCTCGACCGAAGTCGGCCGATTTCGCGATCCCTCCGGCGACGATCCGGCTTCGCGACGCATCGGTTCACGGCGCTCCCGGTCTCGGGTCCGTGCCGGCGTGGATGTGGGTCGCCCCGAGGTCTGGAGTCGGGATCTCAGCAGACGAAGCGGCAGAGAGACCGGGTCAGGTCGTGGCGTTCTCGCGTGGCGATGCCGAGGCGGCGCGAGAAAACGTGAACCAAGGGAACCCATCCCCCGCAGGGTTTCAGCGGCGTGAATGCCGCGAATGGGCGAGAGCCGTTGTCGAGCCGAGTGCGCAAGCTTGCATCGACGCTCGCAGGCGAGCACACGTGATCCGGCCCTTCGCGATGATTCTCACCATGATGGCGTGAGGATCCGACGTCCATCGTGAACGCGGTTGAGTTGCACGTGAGCAGTTTGATCAGCCAGCGGGATGCGAGATCACGGAAATCCGGGGTGAACCCCTGTATCGCCAGGGCGATCAGGAGGAAGTGACGACCGATTCGGAGTGCCGTTGAATCCACTCTCATCACACGACCTCTTCCAGCATTCTGGCGAATTGAGGTGCGACCGAATCCTTTCGGGGCCGGGGGCATTATCGTCGGAATCCCGCGGTTGACGAGGCCAGCTTGGCCTAAATTGGGGTAATTGTTTGTTAATGAAGAAACGAGATACGTCTTGTCGAGAGGTGTGGATCCCCGCCATCGATGAGCTATGGAGCACCCGGGGAGGCTGGCACAGATCGAGAAATCAGAGCGAGGTTCGATCGTCAGGCCGGCGCCACCAACCAGTGTTTCCTGACTGAGTCTCTTCCCATCCTGATGTGCAAAACCGTCTTCTTCGTTGTCTCGCTCCACCGAAGTGCCATGCAGGCGTAGATCGTGTTCATCGTTTCAATCGAGCGAGGAACCACCATGCCGGGTTTATCACTTCCGTCCCTGGCTGTTGGACATGGGCCAGTTTGAGAGGCTCCCTGTCGGTTCCTCGCGCGCCCTGGATGTGGCCCACGCTGGTGTCGTCGGATCGACGCAAGCAAGAGGAGGCCCAGTCTTCAGAGTCACAGCATGACTCTGTTCGATCATGTTTATTCTGGGAAGCGATATTCTCGCACTTCCGCCTCGAGTGGAAAGGTACGCACGAGGATTGGAGCCGAACGCTTATCCTCCGGTCCGTCGGGGGCCTGAGTCGGTTGAGAACCGGCACCTAGCAGTACCGGCAGGGTGAAAAGAATGAGAGTACGCCCCATCGAACCACCTCCCGCCTCGAGATCAGTACGCATCTGAGGAGACCACTTCGCTGCCGGCAACCGTCCCCATGGCCCGCCAGACCATCCCGTCGATGGTACTCTTGACGAACCGCACGCTGCCATCGCCCAGCAGGGTGTTGACGCCGGCGGGGTGATAACTGCGGGCATTGATCGCCGAGAAGGTCGGCCCGCCGTTCTCCTCGTTCTTGCCGTTGAGGTCCAGGTCCATGCCCGGATAGAACGACCGGCCGATGATTGCCTTGTTCGGAGGCCAGGCCGTTGTGAACCCCGCCGCATGCACGTGCCCGTCGGACCACTCGGTGTGGAACTCCGCCTGATTCTCGGTGACGCACACCCCGTTGTCGTATTCCGGCGCCACCTGAAACGGGTCGGCGTACGGGCTCGGGATGTTGTTCGGGTTGTTGACCGATGGCAGCGTGGTGAAGCGGCAGTTCGACGAGGTCTGATACGCCTTCACCTCGGCGGCGAACAACGTCTGGCTCAACCCGTCAGTGATCGCCGCCAGCCGCAGGCTCCGGTTAGGGCCGAACGCCTGGCGATTATACGGCCCGCCGAACCCACCCCAGACGAACCAGTCGCCCCCGCACACCCCGTAATTGATCACACCCGAGAGGCCATAATCGTGCGAGGAAACCTGCGGCTTGATCTCGCTCGGGCAGATGAACGCGTTCACCGTCAACGAGATAACCGTGGAATTGGTGGGGTCCTCCTTGAAGACGCTGAGGTTCGCCGCGTTGAACAACGAGGTCCCCTCCATGTAGGGCAAGAGCCGGGCCTGGGCGCTCCAGCCGGTGTCGTAGTAGACCGTGTTGCCGGCCCCCAGCAACGACATCGTCATGGGTAGCGCCCCGGCGGCCGTCTCATAGTTATGCAAGGCCAGGCCGATCTGCTTCAAGTTGTTGGTGCACTGGATGCGGCGGGCGGCCTCGCGCGCCGCCTGAACCGCCGGTAGCAGCAGGGCGATCAGCAGGGCGATAATCGCGATCACCACCAGCAGCTCGATGAGCGTAAAGCCGCGATGCGTTCCGGTCTTCAACATAAGAGGTCCCTCTTATGCGACGACGCAGATGCTGTCCGGGGGGCCCTGGACCCGATCGCTCGGGTTGGAGTTGACACCCCGTCCCGTGCGGCGGGCGAACGGAAACCGTATACGAGCCTACGGCGTCCGTCCGACATATGTCAATCTTTCCACGAGGAAATTCAGAGACAGCACCCCCGCCGCCTCCTGCCTCATGATCCGGAATCGTCACTGACGGCGATGCCCGAAGTCCCCGCCGACCGCCGAGAGAATACCCCTGCGAATCCCCAGGCGACC
Source organism: uncultured Planctomycetota bacterium (assembly GCA_963845755.1). GTDB lineage: Bacteria > Planctomycetota > Planctomycetia > Isosphaerales > Isosphaeraceae > CAWJTV01. The sequence goes on along the minus strand of CAWJTV010000020.1, from coordinate 306,179 downwards.
CCGAAGACAACGAGGGTCCCCACGACGCCCGCGACGGAGGTGGCCGCCTTCACGTGGCGAATGCCAGGAAGCGCGAGTTGGTAATCGGTGATCGGAGCGGGCAGGACGGGCTCTCATTCACCGGGCCTCGGAATCCGGTCGTGCGGACAGCTCACCGGACGTCATCGCAACAAGCCCCCACGAATCGTATCAAGGGCTTGAAAGTCCCAGCCATTCGCGTATCCGCGGGATCCGGCGCAAGACGGTCGCCTCCAGCAGCAACACAAGGACGAGTGACGCACCGAACAACGGGAGATAGATTCCCAAGAACACCACCAGCGTCAAAAGGCTGACCGAGAACCGGGGAGCCGCCAGCGGCTGGGGAGCGCCGAGGACACCGGACTCACGACGGCGCCACCACAGGACCACCGAGCTGATACTCAGAAGGACCAGCCCGATTGCAGCGACGAGGCCGAGGAGTTGATTGGGCCAACCGAAGAGGCGCCCTCGTGAGCGGCGACCCCGGTGCCGACGACTCTGTCGATCCAGGGCCGGTCCGCGAAATCCTTGCGATCCTTGATGACCCCGGTCTTACCGTCTACAACGAGGTCGACCCGGCGCGGGCGGTTGGGGGTCATCGACTTCGCGGCCCAGTCGTTGGAGCCCGTGGCGGGAGGCTCGATGACCACCGGCGGGTCCAGCCCTAGCGGGCGGACAGTTGCGACGATTCGGTCCACGGCGGTGAGGTCGCTCGGAATACTCCTCGTGCCACGCCCCTGGCCTGACCATCGGCCGGTTGCATGGTGCGACTCTCCGGATCCACGAGCTGTTCGCGTTCTCACGGCTGAGGCGGCTCCGTTCGTCCAATCCTGACGGGCGACCGCCATGCCGGTGAGCCGACGGACGGTCTTCAAGTAGTCGCCCCAGAACTTCGCCCAGGGCAGGCCGCTGAAGAGCATGAAGAGGACCCACGCGGAGATCCAGACGCCGGTGACGGCGTGGATGTCCCGCCAGAACACCCGCGAACTGGACCCGAGCCGTGGAAACACCACGCCACGCAAACCGATCGCCCCTCGCGGCCACCAGAGGTACAGGCCGGTGAGGATCATGATGATCGTCCACGAGGCCGCCAGCTCCACCAACGCCGAGCCACGATTGCCGAGAAGCAGTTCGCCGTGGAGGCGGAACAGGATGCGCATGAAGCGATCGTTCTCCGCGACCGTGTTCAAGACGTCCAGGCTCTGCGGATGCAGGTACACCCGGATCGCCTCACCATCCCTGTCCACGATCACGCGGACTGCTGAATCGTCGGCCTGCGGCAACTCGTAGGCGTTCAGGGTCGAACCCGGCACGGCAGCCAGTGCGGCGCGGACCTGATCGGCGGCCGTGGCGGGATACCTCGTGACCTCGAGCCGGTCATAAGGGCGATCGATCCATGATTCGATCTCCGTCTTGAAGAGGTAGATCGAGCCGCTGATCGAGAGCACGATGACGAACGGGATGCAGAACAACCCCGCATAGAAGTGCCATCGCCAGACGGCCCGATAGTCGGGCCAGGATCTCATCGCGGAAGGACGGTCGTACTCGCTCATGATGAATCTCCAGGATTTGGATTCGATCAGTAGGAGTCCGACGAGATGACCTCGCCGCCCGCTCGGGTCGAGATTGCCCGGAAGGTGATGATATTGACGCTGTCCTTGAGAAACTGCACGTGCCCGTCGAGGTGCAAGACGTTCACTCCTCCGGGATGGAAGCTGCGCGGGCCGATCACGGCGGCGTTGCGGCCGGCGTCGGTGCAGTCCGGGAATTTACTGTTCGGCGTGTAGAAATGGTTATAGGACGTCATGATGAAGCTGCCGCGCGACCATTCGCGGCCCCGGTCTCCTGACCACTGGTCAGGAATCGCGCAGGGAGGGATTGTTATGCTCGGCAGCACGAAGTAAGACGGCGAAAACGTCAGCAGGATCTCAGAGGTATTGAACAGGGCGAATTGCCGCTTCGGGTTCGAGGGCGGGGAGCTGCCGGGCGAGGTATTGATATTGTTGCCCAGGATCGTCTCGCTGAACCCCGCCGTGCCGCTCAGACCGTCGGTAATCGCGGCGAACCGCACGGCGCTGGTGTTGTAGAACGGTCCGTCGGGCAAGGGCGCCCCGGAGACGACGTTGAAATTGCCGTTATTGAGCGTGCCCGTCCCGGAATTCGAGACATAATTCGTCCCGCCCCAGTTCGTCGGGTCCACCCGCATCTGCCCGTCGCTCGGACAGAGGAACACCGCGATCGCCGCCGACTCCACGGTGGAATTGACCGGATATGGGAGTTGAGCGGTCTCCGAGGCGAAGGAGAAGTTGATCGCGTTGTACATGTTCGCTGCCTCGATGTAGGACAGCAGCGAGGCCAGCGACGACCAGAGGTAAGGGTAACCGTAACGTCCGGCGGGGAGCGTGTTCCAGACTCCCTCGTAGTTGTGGAGGGCGAGTCCGATCTGCTTGAGGTTGTTGGTGCACTGGGAGCGCCGGGCCGCCTCGCGGGCGGCCTGGACGGCGGGTAGCAGCAAGGCGATCAGCACCGCGATGATCGCGATGACCACCAGCAATTCGATCAGCGTGAAGGCTCGACGACGATGCATTGGATGAACTCCCGGAATGAGAAGGCTCGGCGCAATCCCACGTGAAGCCGACGACCCAAGGGCCGCGGAGATCGGGGACCGCAGCGATATCACGCAACGGACGGTGCCTTGTCCCGCGCGCACACAACGACCGCACGGGCGGGGCTCGAGATACGCCGATGGCAATGGCCTGGGATCAGGCGAGGGCGAGGTGTTCCGGGGGCTCGTCGAGAAGAGAGGCTCGTCGGGATGGGAGAACGCAACGACGGTCCGGCGGGAGCAGGTGGCCTGTCGCGAAGGGGACCACACAGTTCTGTGCCGTGTGGAATGCCACCTTGCCGGTCGGCCCGAGGACCGGCGCACCCGGCAACCCCGAATCGCCGCAGGGGGCGGCTCTCAAGCAGGGACCGTCGCCATTCCGAACCGGCTCGGTCCGTAGTCTAGTGCGACCACCTTTCGTCTGCGGCCCGCGCGGGCCGCAGCAGCAGGACCCCTTCCGGCAATCGCGACAACTACAGTGCTGGGTGTGATCGCCGTCGAACGCGCCGGCGGAAGAGACCGAAATCTCGGCCGCCTTGCCCTCCACTCCCAGGCCGCAGAAGAGCACGACCGCCGGCAGCAACCGGCGGACGATGTCATTCGTGCGGGATGGATGGGAGCGGCGACGCATTCGCAGTCGATTCCCCGAGGGCAGGTCATATCATTCCGAGCCCGGAGATCGGGCTAGATTCATGATCCGACATGAGAATTGTGCTGTCAATCCACCGCCTGGTTTCGAAAACCTTGAATAATTTTACGGCGACACCCGACTTGACGACAACGGCGGGACTCGGATGTTGTGGCCTCCGAACCGGTGATTTTGCCAGCAGTCGAGGGGAGAGCGGTATCGATGTGGGCCCTGTGGAAACCGTCCGAACCGCCGACCTCGCGATCCGCGCGGCGACGTGCCACGCGGCCGTCTCGTGGTGCAGGACCGTGGGTCCAGGCGCACATCTGGCCGGTCATTGGCCGTGAGTCGCATCGGAGCAGAAAACCGGAATAAGGCTTGGGCGTAAGGGCTTACCTGCACGTTAGACTGTGGGAGGCGGGTCGAGATGAACCTTGCCAAGAGCACCCGGCGATGCAGGTGCCCCATGTCCAGTTTACGATCCTGCGGATGATGATCTTCGCCGTCTATCTCACGATCAAGCACGGCATCGGGAGTGTGCAGGGACAAATTCCCGGAGGCCAGTGGAGGGTCACTTGGCCTCGAGCCGGAATGGCTCGAGCTGCGTCTCCCCGGCGTTGATCGTGGCCGTCAGACCGGTGTTGCCGTCGTACTCGCGATATTTCGAGGCGAAGGGCAGCTTCGGGGCCGTTCTCCCTTTCTTCACGAGCAACTCCGCACTCGGCTCGATCCGGACCTTGTACTCGCCCGGGGCGGCCCCGTCGCGGCTCTTCGACTTCAGCGAAAACGTACCGTCTGCTGCGATTGTGCCCGATGCAGGCAGTCCGCCCCGCGTCGGGATGAATCGGACCGTGCCGCCATTGAGGGGCGTGCCATCGGCCAGCAGCACCTGACCCTTGACCGGATAGAGCGAGCCCGTATAAGGGCCGGGGCCGCCACAACCGGCCAGGCCGAGCAGGGACAACACGGCCCAGCTCGCCAAGGACGTAACAACAATGCGGCCCCGCGACAATGGCCGCCTCCGGCATGTACGCATCGGCCTCCTCCCGGCTGAAAGTCCGTCCCTCACTTTGATTCGGCGATCCGGAAGATGACGTCATCGGCCAGCGCGGCGACCCGCCGCCCTTCGGCTTCGAGCCGATCGAACGGCAGGTCTGTGATCGAATGGGCGAACTCCAGCTTGAGGGTGAACGTCAGGGTACGCCCGGACTTCTTGTTGCGGATCACGGTGCGGAGATCCTCGCGGGTGGCTTGCTCGATGTGCAGGTTCAGCTTGCCGGGGCTGGCCCCGGTCGCCGCCTGGACGCCGTCGGCGACGCAGGAATACTGCACCTCGGCCGGGCATCGGTGGACCACGTCCAGGTCATGGCTCTGCCGGGGAAGCCCCAGCTCCTTGAGCGCACGCTCGCCAATCCGATAGCCGGCGACCGCCCAGGGACCGGTCGCGCCGTGGATCTCCTTGACCCGGGCCAGGCAGGCGGCGACGGCCGGGGCGAAGGCCGCTTCCGCGCCGATCGCCAGCGTGGCCTTGTAGCGGACGTGTGTGTAATCCCGACCGTCTCGCTGGCCCGGCGTCTTGTCCCTGACGTCGACGAGCAGCGACCATGGGCCTTCTCTCAGATCCGGGCACGGGATCTCGCCGCGGGCATCCGTCCGCAGCTCGGTGGGCGTTTCGCGGCCGTGAAAGAGCTTCACGGCTGCGTTCGCCGCGGGCTTCCCCCGCCACAGGGCCTGCACCACCGGCGGCCCGTCCCCCTTGGCGATCAACAGGAGCCGGACCTGATCGTCGCCGAGGCCCAGCTTCCGGGCCGGATTGGCCTCGATCGCGTGCGTCTGGGAATAGGCCGCCAGGTAGATGATGAACGAGTCGCCCATGTAGTTGACGATGCCGCGGTCGGCGAACGCGCTGATCACGGCGGGGCGACGATCCCCCAGACGAGCCTCGAGGCCATCCGGCAGACGCTCGACGTCCAGCGGTTGCCCGTCGGCCCAGACCTTCGTGTGGGCGATCTCCGCGACGCGTTCCGCCTCGCCGAGGTCGGGCGAGTCGCCGAAGGATAATCGCACCGAGGAGGACTGGCCTCCGGCGCCCGGGTGAAACCAGAGCTCGTGAGCACTCGCCACGTCCGCGCAGCAGCGCCGCGGCCACCGCCAGCATGAGAACCTTGGTCCTGCGCATCGGTCTTGCCCCTTTCACTTAGTAGGAGTCCGAGCTGATGACCTCGCCGCCCGCGACGGTGGCAATGCCCTGCCAGGCCACGAGGTTGATCGAGTTCTTCATGAAGTGGACGCTGCCATCGACGAAGAGGATGTTCACCCCGCCCGGGTGGCGGCTCCGCGCCGTCCGCCAGCCGTGCATCGGCCCGCGAAGGCAGTCATACATCGTGCTGTTCGGGGTCAGGTAATGATCGTAGAGCGTGTGCCGGTAGTCCGCGTCGATCCAGTTCGTCTGGCGGTCCCAGCGGTAGTTCGTCGAGGCGAGGCAATCGGACGCGACCAGGGGGATGTACGTGAACGTATCGGCGAACGTGTTGATGCCCGAGGGCAGTTGGACCACGATCTCCTGGGGGTTCGGCGCGCCCGGCGACGGGGGGATATTCGAATTCGTGCCGATGATGCTCTCGCCGAAGGCCGCCGTGTTGCTCGAGCCATCGATCATGTTGGCCATCGTCGTCCCCGAGTTGGAGTAGAACGGCCCGTTGGGCGTTCCGTACGAGGCCGGGAGGCTGAAGCCGCCCGGCAATCCGTTGCCCGAGTTCGCGGCGTAGTTGCACGGCATCTCGAATTCGATCTCGATTGAATTGCGCACGTCGCTCGGGCAGAGGAACGCGTTCACCTGCATGGAGTAGACGGTGGTGTTCTGGGGCATGTCGTCGCCGTTGAGGTCGTACAACGGGATCAGGAAGTTCATGGCGTTGAAGCCGGTGGTCTGCTCCATGAACGGCATGATCATGACGGGGGTCGAGTAACGGAAGTGGCCGGGCCAGGTCAGGCCCTGCGCGACCCACCAGTTGGTCAGCGGGGCCACCATCCCGCCCGGCGGGAAGGAGCCCAGGGCGCTGTGATAGTTGTGCAAGGCGAGGCCGATCTGCTTGAGGTTGTTGGTGCACTGGATGCGGCGGGCCGCCTCGCGGGCCGCCTGGACCGCCGGCAACAGCAAGGCGATGAGCACGGCAATGATGGCAATCACCACCAGCAGTTCGATCAGTGTGAAGCCGTGTCGATGTCTCATAAAACGCTCCCATAGGTGGACATTCGAGAGCAACTCGGCCCGATAATACGATTCTGAAAATCGTGCTACCGAGACAGCCGGGGATCATAACGCGCCGAGACAGCCTCCGCCAGAGGGTGGTTTTCGTCGGCGGATTTCAGCCGTAACGGGGCCGAGAACTCGCGGCCAGGCGCCCGACGGGCGAGCGAGAAGTCGCCGGTATCCGCGAACGTACGAATTCGGCCGTTTGCAGGGACCGCTCGTGAGGGGACGAGCCAACTCAGACTTGTGGGAAGGCCGGCGAGCAGCCCGTCTCCCGATTCCCGGCCGAGGTTTTCAGGTCGACCGCGTTCACTTCATTGATGCCCAAAAACAGCTTTCTCGGCCTGTCCCCTATCACCGGCTTCACGCTGTCGGCGAAGCAAGAAGGCCCCGCACACCGCCGTGCCCCCGAAAAAAGTTGAACCCGCGAGGCCGGGAGGGCGCAGTCGCTTGAATAGATTGCCGCCTCGTCGTTCGCGCATGTGAATAGCCCGACGCTACTCCGGGAGGATCATGCGAGCAATGCTCCCACAAACGCCGACATTGCGTTCGATCAATCGGCATCGCAGCCATCACGCACTGTCTCTGCGGCCCGCATTCGGGTCACCCTCTTGCGAACCCGTCGCACGGGTAGTATCTTTTGACCGTTCGTAACACGCGGCGCCGCCAACCCTTCTCGAGAGAGTTAGACTCCATGAATCATCGAATCCGATCGGGATTCACCCTGATTGAGTTGCTGGTGGTGATCGCCGTCATCTCGGTCTTGGTCGCGCTCTTGCTGCCCGCCGTGCAAGGCGCACGCGAGGCGGCCCGCCGCATGGATTGCCAGAGCCATCTGCATCAGATCGGCCTGGGCATCATGCAATACTTCGACGATTGGAACGGGCAGTTCTTCCTCCATCACCCGTTCAACGCCGACAGCCTCTCCGAGGTACACAACGCCGAGTCGTTCGCGGAGATCTATTGGGAAGACAAGATCATGCCCTATGTCAACCCGACCTTCGCCAACGACGCGATCGCCAAAGGCGGAACCCAGATTGCCGATGAGAAAATCTTCCGCTGCATGTCCGACATTTCGGTCGTTCAGCCTTATATCGACCCCTCGACCGGGCTAATCGATGGCATCACCAACCGGACGAGCTACCTGCTGAACTCGCAGCTCAGCCACAAGACCGTCCGCTATGGCCGCTGGACGTTTCCCCGTTTCCAGTATGACATCGGAACGTCGAATTTCGTCTGCATGAACGAGCGTGACGGCGCGGTCATGGACGCCAATATCAACGACCCGGTCGCGGCCACTGATCCGAGGCAGGACGACTACGACATCTGGCTCGGCACCGTCACGCTCGACAAATGGATCCCCTGGAATCGGCACGGCAGCTCGAACGTCCTCTATCTCGATGGCCACGCCAAGTCCGTGCTCAAGCCCGACGCCTACCTGGGCATGTATCCCGGCGGAGTGATCCTCACCAACCCCAGTTGGTATCCGTAATCGCGTGAATACGCGGAATTCGACCTGGTCGGAACTGACGACCTCGCCACCGGCCCGCGTTGCGAGGTAGCTGGGAGATGTCGGAAAGCTCATTCGCATCATGCATGCGACGATGGTAGTCGTAGTCGGATCATCGCAAGAGTGGCGCCGGGGATCCTCACCGACGAGTCGGAATTTGTGGCGAAAAAATCACCACGGACGGACATTGCTTGTCCACTTGGCCTCTGGTCAAGCATGAGCACTGATCTGTCGTTGGTCGTTCGGGTGCCCCCGTACTGGATCCTTGACTCGGCCCGGACCGGATTCGGGGAGCCCTGGCCGTCAACCCCAAGGGCGCCGGTCCGAGGATTAGCTGCTCGTCCCACGGTCGAGTCGGATTGGAGGCTCATTTCGGTCGTGACGCCCCTTCATTCACCGGCGGGCGGGATGAGCAGGCTGGCTTCTCCTGGCCGATTTTGGTGCTTCCCGGACACATGATCGGGCCTGTGGTGAGATGTCTGACTTCGGCCGTCGCTTCGGCTTGATGAACTAGCGAGCGGGATACCTTCTCTGATGGATTTTGACTCTCATCATCGGTGATTCAGGCGTACAGTTGGTGCTGGACCTCGAACGATTTGGACGCGAGACTGGGACACTCCTGGGTCGATGCACCTACCGGTTTTGAGAGTCTGTTCCAAAAGCCCCAGAGATCCGGACATATGTCGTGCCGCTGGACAACATATGGTCCGGATCAGCCTTCTGAAACATGCTGTCCGACCGGCTTTTTTGCGTGCCGAGGATGCGGTCGGACATATGTCTAGAAGGTAGGGGCCAGACAAACCGGGCCGGCGGCCTGCACCTGTGTCGCCCTTTCAGGGCATTTTCCCGTTGGGGGCTCCGTTCCCGGGGCGTTGCCCCGGGCTGTTATGTTGCGGCCCCTTCGGGCCAAGGATTCGCCGTGGGCGAGGCCGGATCACAACTCCACCGTTTTCAAGACCGGGCGCGCACGGATCCGGATGAACCATTGTTTGTTAATGGCGCGACGAGACGCGACCTCGCCGGAAGGGCCCATCCCGGCCATCAATGTGGGATCGGACGCCCGGGAAAGTCGGAATCCTCCATGACGTGGCAGAGTGGGGCCATGTCAGGGAAGAAGGTGGACCTTGCCCAAGGTTCAGATTGTCCGGGATCGACCGTCCATCGCGACCTTTTGAGAGAAAAAAAGGGAATGTATTTATCCAACGGTAAGTAGACAAAGAACGCGCGACGTCCTATCGCTTTGAAGAGGGGGCCAGTCGGGTCGCGGGCTCGTCTTGGACGGGGAGCCCTGTTGCGGGACGTCGAGCCCTACCGTGTGGAGAGGACGAAAGACCACGCCGATCGAGAAACTCCGCCCACCCGCTCGGGGCGGCAGGTTTGCTTCCTTCGCCCATCGGTTCGGCCATCGTACGAGTCGGCCCCGACCAGAGATGGCCGATCGGGCGAATCGGACTGTTCGTTCGTGACGAATAACATCGGGAGTCGTCGAGACCGGCCGTCCGCCGGGCCGACCGCAGTGCGCACCCAAGAGACACATGGGTCGCTGTAACTCCCTGAACGCTTTTCCTCCTTCGGAGATTTGCACCATGTCGGAGACCTTTGGCAACCACGGCCGGCTCTTGGGGACGCGACGAGACATGTCCAGAAGTCTTCGCCAGCCGTGGACCAAGCCGGTCGCCCGCGACGCAAGGCGTCGAACGCGCGGTCGAGCCTCGCCTCCTGATCGATGCCCTCGAAGAGAGGACCCTCCTGGCCGCGGCGGTGACCATCGACGCGAGCGACGCCTTCGCCTTCGTGGCCGATACGCCGACCACGGTGGACGTCTCCTACACGAGCGGCGTCTATACGATCACCGACCTCGCTGACGTGATCAACGTCACCAATAACGGCACCGGCATCGTGACCGGCAACGGCACGAACACCATCACGACCACGAACACGACCTCGCTGGACTTCGACATGCATGGGGGCGACAGCTCCCTGATCCTGATCTCCAACAACAATCCCACCACCCTCCACGACTCGACCGGGGGCAGCGACTTATTCCAGATTGGCTTCGGCACCAGCCAGGCGATCAACGGGACCGTTACGATCGGTTCGACCGTGGGAACTTCGACCGCCGCGGTCGATGACCAGAACGACGCCACCGGGCGGAATGTCAGCGTCACGAGCACGTCCGTGACCGGCATCACGCCGGCCTCGATCGACCTCACCAATGCGACGTTATCAGCCCTGTCGCTCTTTGCGGGGACGGGTGCGGACACCTTTACCGTCGACGGCACCGAAACGTCGACCACGATCCAGGGGAATAGCACCGGCGACACCGTCGATGTCCACTCCACGACCGCAGGGGCGCCGCTGAGCGTCCAGGGGTCAGGGGCCGAGGCCGTCAACGTCGGCAACGCCGGCAGTGCCCAGGGGATCCTGGCGGCCGTCACCGTCGCGAACACGAGCGCGTCGACGACCGTGGCGATCGACGACTCGGCCGACACCACCGCCACCACCGCCACCATCAGTTCGAGTGGGATCTCGGCGGGCCTGGCCCCGGCCGCGGTGAACTTCTCCGGCCCCGGGTCGCTGACCATCAGCGGCGGTTCGGGGGGCAACACGTTCATCGTGACCGGCACGCCCGGCCCCACGACCCTGAACACCGGCACGGGCGGCGATACGGTCGATGCACAGGGGACCACCACAAGTAATCCCCTCACGATCCACGGTCAGGGCGGCAGCGATATCGTCAACATCGGCGACGTCGGCCTGCTCAGCGGCATCTCGGGGATTGTCAGCCTCGACAACGTCGGAGGCTGGACCGCCCTGGCGATCGACGATTCGGCCGACGCCAGCTCCAGCACCTCGACCCTCACCGCCACGCAGTTCAGCGGGACCTCGCCGGCGGCGATCAATTACGCGAACCTGAGCTCGCTGACGGCGGCGTTCGGCTCCGGAGCCGACACGGTGTTGGTGACAGGAACGCCCACCGGGGCCACCACCTCGGTGGCCATGGGCGGCTCGACGAGCAACGCGGTGAATCTCGGCGACGCCTCCCACGCCGCCAGCAACCTGGGGGACGTGACGGTCACGGGCACCACCGGACTGACGATCGACGACTCGGACGATACGACCGGCCAGACCGTCGCCGTAGCCAGCTCCACCCTCACCATTAACACCGCGCCGGTGTTCACCTACGGCGGGGCAACCCTCTCCGGCTTGACCTTCGATGCCGCCGACGCCGGCTCGAACACCGTCGATGTCACAGGCACGCCAACCGCGACCAACGCGATGGCCCTGGCCATGGGCGCGGGGACGGGGAACTCCGTCGATTTCGGCCCCCGGGCCGACGCCTACGGCGACGTCACGCTGACGACCGGGGCGGGCGGCACGACCGGACTAACCATCGACGACTCGGTCGGCAATGGTAGCTGGACCTACGGCGTGACGGCGTCGGCGGTGAGCCTCATCGGCGGCCCGACCGTCACCTACGGCGGCGCGACGCTCTCCAGCCTGGAACTGGATCTCAACAACAATGGCGGGAACACGATCAACGTCACCGGCATGCCCACGCTGCCGCCGGCCAGCCCGATGGTCATCTCAGCATTCGCTGGTGGCACCAATACGATGAACCTGGGCGACGCTTCCCACGCCGCCAGCGGTCTGGGGAGCATCTCGATCGGGTCCGGTAGCAGCGCCCCGTACGACCTGACGATCGACGACTCGGCCGACACGGCGAGCACTGCGACCATCGGCATCTCCTCGACTCAATTCAGCTTCACCGGCGGACCGGCCTTCGACCTCAGCCCGGCGACCATCGGCAGCTTGACGTTCGACGCCAGCGACCAGGGCTCGAACACGGTCAACGCCACCGGCTCGCCCTCGGAGTCGCCGGGGCTGGCCCCGATCACCCTCGCCATGGGCACAGGCACGGGCAACGCGGTCAACCTGGGCGATGCCACCGATGCCGCCGCCGACCTGGGTAATGTCACGGTCACGACATCAACCGTCGGCGTACCACCGGTCAGCGGCTCGACCAGCCTGACGATCGACGACTCGGACGATGGATCCGGCCAGGAGGTCGGCGTGACGCCGACAGCGGTCACCATCTTCGGGGCGACGGACTTCGACTACACGAATGCCGACCTCACCACGTTGACCTTCGACGCTAGCGACGCGAATCAAAACACGGTGATCGTGACAGGCACACCTGTGACAACCAACCCACTGATGCTCGACATGGGCACGGCCACCGGCAACACCGTCAACCTGGGCGATGCCTCGGACGCCGCCAACGGCCTGGGCAATGTCACGGTGACGACCGGTGTCGTCGGTCAGACCGGCGTGTGGATCGACGACTCGGCCGATGTCAGCGGCAAGACCATCGGTGTGACGGGCACGGCTGTCGGCTTTAGCGGTGGGCCAACCTTCAATTACGGCGGCGCAAGCCTCTCGATCGTGTCGCTCAAAGCCAGCGACGCGGGATCGAACCTGGTGACCGTGACCGGCACGCCCGGAGCGTCCAACCCGCTGAGTCTCGACATGGGCACGGGGGCGACCAATGCGGTCACCGTGGGCGACGTCCTGAGCCCCGCCAGCGGGCTGGGAAGTATCAACTTCTTCACCGAGTTTCCCGGCTCGACCAGCCTGACCGTCGATGACTCGGGCGACGCCAGTCCCCAAACCGTCGGCATCGATGCGACGTCGCTGAGCTTCATCAACGGGCCGGGTTTCGTCTACAACACCGCGGTACTCAGCGGGCTGACCTTCGATGCCAGTACCGCGGGTGGAAATGACATCACCGTCACCGGTTCGCCGCAGTTGGTCGCGGATGCGACGGTGATCAATGTGTCGGCACCGAACGACAATCCCGACTCGGTCATGGTGGGCAGCGAGATCGACCCGGCATCCGGGCTGACCGGCAATGTCAACGTTCAGGGCAGCGGTTCTGCCTCGCTCACGATCGACGATTCCGCCAGCACGGCGTCGGCCTCCTACGACCTCACCAGCATGGGATTCTCCATCGGCGAGACGCCCAGTGTCAGCTATAGCGGTTTGACGGGGTTGACCGGCCTGACGATCCAGGGGAGTAGCGGAGGCGACACCTGGAGCGTCACCGGCACGCCCACAACGGCCACCACGAATCTCGAGACCAACCCCGGCACGGGCAAGACCGACTGGATGACGCTGGGCAACGAATCCCACCCCGCGTCGGGTCTGGGTGCCGTTAGGGTGCATGGGGATCTGTCCGGCACCACGAGTCTGACCATCGACGACTCGAGTGATACGAACTCCACGACGCCGCTGCTGGAGTACAACAGCACGACCAATCTCAGCGACTTGACCGGTGTTTCCGCCGCGACGATCAGCTTCGACCCGAGCACGGTCAGCTATGTGACCCTGGCGACGGGCTCCGGCTCGTCCAACACCATGATGGTGGATTTCAGCCAGGGAAACCCAGTACCCTCTATCTTCGATTTCGAGGGAATGCAGGGAGTGAACAACGCCCTGATCCTCCAGGGCGAGCTACCCGGCCCGACGCCGTTCGGAGCCGAGGACTGGGCCTACCTGGGTGCCGATGCCGCCGAGTTGGCGTTCGGAATAGGCTCGGTGTTCACGACCGTGCAATTCAGCAATTTGGCCTCGATCACCGATACGGTCCCGGTATCCAGTTACCGCTTCGACGCACCCTCGAATGCCCAGGTCATTCACGTCACGACCGGCCCGGCCATCGGCTCGCTGTCAACCGACGAGATCTCCAGCGGCGACATCCCGCCCGTATTCACGCCGATGGATTTCGCCAACAAGGCCGACGTCCTGGTCGATTTGAGGGACGTCACCAACCCGACGTACGTTCAGCCCCCGGCTACGAACGCGACCGGACTCCAGAGTCTCACATTCTGGTACTTCGGGCCCGATACCAGCGGTCAGACTCTCACCATCAACGGGACCACGCCGGGGACGGTCAATACCATCCAGCTTGGGGGCAATGGCAACACCGTTCTTGTCGAGAACGTCACCGCCGATGGCTCGCTGGTCATCGATGACCAGCCGGGAGCGCAAGGTGATCCCAACACGGTCGACATCGGCGACGATGGCAGCCTCGCGAACCTCGACGCCGGCATCTCCGTCACCGGGGCTCCGGATTCCACCATCCTGAACGTCGATGGTTCGGCGGAAACGTCTTCGTTTGGTAACATGCTCCTGGAGATGAACGGGAATATGGCCGACCTGGACGGCGTGCTGCCGGGCGGTGGGCTCTCCTACGACCCCAGTGCCCTCGTTTCCTTCGGACTCACCACCGGAACGGGCGCCGATAATCTGGACGTCGATTTCGCCCACGGGAACCCGTTGTTCGGGTCCGACGGGGGGGCCGTACCGATCAACCTGTCGTTCAACGGCGGCGGCGGAGGCGACTCGCTGGGATTCGAGGACTCATCCGGCTCGACGCCTCCGATCTTCACCAGCGAGGACTACACGGCGACCGGGCCCGGCAGCGGAACGGTCGCGTTCTACGACGGCGCCACGCCGGACTTCCAGGGAGGCGTCCAGTTCTCGAACCTCACGCCGACGACAGATTCGACGCCGGTGACGAATTACACCTTCACGGCCCCGCCCTCCGCCGGGACGATCGCCGTGACCGACGATTCGACGGCCGGTTTCACGCTGATCTCCGATCCATCGGCCAGCCCGTCGTTCGAGTCGGTTGCCTACTCGAACAAGACGAACGTGACGATCGACGCCTCGGCCGTCAATGAGAACAATGTTTTCATCCTGGACAATCCCACGAAAGCCAGCGGCCAGGCCACCTCAATGGTGAAGCTGGGCTCCGGCAGTAGTACGCTCAACGTGGAAGCCAACCCGGCAACGGTGACGACGACGATCAATGGCGGCGTCGGCAACGATCTGGTCACCGTTGTCGGCGCGGAACTCGCGGCCGGCACCAATTCCTCCAACCTCGCGATCCTGGGCGGCACGGGCGTCAACAGCTTGCGGATCAACTCGCAGGGCACGGGGTCGACGGCGACCTTGACTCCCAGCACGCCAACGAATCCGGCGTCGGCCGCGTTCGGAACCGGGACAGGCTTCTCATTCACGAACATGAGCACGATCGCGGACTTCGCGACCAACCACGCCCCGGCGATCCAAATCTCGGCGCCCTTGCCGACGATCTCGGCACAGCCGGGATTGCCCCTGGTGGATGTTCCCGTCGCGATCTTCACCGACACGGACCTGATCGAGAACGCGGGCTCCTATCAGGCGACGATCGACTGGGGCGACGGCACGGCGCCGACGACGGGGACGATCACCGCCGACCCGAGCACGCCGGGCCGGTACATCATCTCCGGCAGCCATGCGTATCAGGCCACGGGCAGCGACCCGATCACCGTGACGCTGACCGATCTCGGCGGCACTTTCAACTCGACCCTCGTCAACTCGGGGGGAGTCGTGGTCCCGGTGACGGCGCAGCTCGACGCGATCGCGGCCGTCAGTGACAACACCGCCGTCGCCTCGGTCGCCGATCTCCAGGTCCTCACGACCTCGGCAGTCACGGCCACGGCCGGCAGCCCGTGGGCCGGCGTGCTGGCGACGTTCAGCAACACGAACGGATCGACGGACCCCAGCGATTACTCGGCCCAGATCAACTGGGGCGATAGCAGCGGCCTGTCCGGGGCCACGTTCAGCGTCAATGGGGATTTCAGCCTCAGCGGCACGCACGTCTACCCGGCGCCGGGCACCTACCTGGGGTCGATCGAGCTCCACGACCTGTCGACGGGACAGAGCGTGTCGATCCCGCTGAGCGCGACTGTCACCGGTCTGAGCCTCACGAAAGGGCTGCCCGCCTCGGGGCCGGTGGCTACCGCCGGCACGGCCACGGGCGCGTTGACGGTCGCCACCGGGGTTGCGGAGGGGAGCAGCCCGGCGCCGGTGCCCGGCAACTACACGGCGGTGATCGACTGGGGCGACGGCTCGACCCCGGCGGCCGCCAACGTCACCGTCAGCGGCTCGTCGCTGGTCATCGGGTCCAGCGGCCACAACTACGCCGCAGCCGGCACCTACACGGTCTCGGTCACGGTCTATGACGCGCCCTACCTGGTCGTGGCCGACGCCGAATACTCGGTCACCGTCCAGGCACCGAGCGTGCAGGTCGCGACCGGACTGACGGGAAAGGACAACGTCCCGACGGGCGACTGGACCGTAGCGACGGTCTCCGTGCCGTTCGCCCTCGGGTTGCCGGGACTCGATTATCAGGGGTACAGCGCCAGCGTCGATTATGGCGACGGCTCTCCGACCGTTCCGGCCACCCTGAGCCCCGCAAGCATCGCTGGCGCCACCGCGTTCGACGTCCAGACCAGCGGGCACGTCTACGCCACGCCCGGGACCTATACGCTGAGCGTCGCGATCCGCGATGGAGCCGGCGTCATCGTCGGGACGGATTCGGCGACGGTCGCCATCGCCGATCCGCCCCCACCGCCCGCCCTGATCACCGGTGGCCGGCTGAGTCCCCAGAGCGACTCGGGGATCAGCGACAGCGACGGAATCACCAATGTGACCACGCCGACTTTCGTCGGCAACGCCGACGCCGGCGCGGTCATCCAGGTGTTCGAGACCCCCACGGGCTCGTCCGCTTCGCCCGTACCGATCGCCACCGGTGTGGCGAACAGCGCGGGCGTCTGGTCGGCCACCGTCGTGAGCGCCCCGATGGCCGACGGCTCGTATCAGATCAGTGCCGTTGCGTCCAACGGCGGCGACAACGTATCGATCTCGCTCGGGACCGTCGTCATCGATACCGTCGCACCGGTGATCACGAACGTCGTCTTCCATCGCCTCGGCGGCGAGATGGACGTCTTCTTCCAGGACAACCTCAGTGGTGTGTCCCTGACGGACCTGAGCAACGGGGCCAACTATCGGCTCTCGGCCACGCCGCTGAATAACCAGATCCCGGTCCGCAAGGTGATCATCCCCACCAGTATCTCGGTGACTCCGGGGGCCGGTACCACGGGGATCGACGAGGCGGCCATCCTCTTCAACCACGGCAAGCCGCTCCGCGGGGGGCATTACACCATCCAGGTCCTTGCCGCCGGGATCACCGACATCGCGGGGAACCCGCTGGACGGGCGGTTCTACGGATCGTTCCCGAGCGGTAATGGCGGGGCCGGCAGCAATTTCGTGGCCCAGATCACGGCGATGCCGAGGAGGGTCCTGGGACCTTTCCCGATCCAGGCCGGCTATGCCAAGCCCGCAACGTCGATGGCGAATCGGTCCGCTGCGCGGCTCGAAGCCGTCGCCAAACCGCGCGTGATCAATGTGGTGCAGTCACAACACAATGCCAGCCCGGCGCAGAGCCCGACCGGTCTTCTCGACGAGGCCATCGCCTCCCTCGTGAGTACCAAGAACAAGTGGCGTCTTCGGCATTGAACGTGACATCAAGATCACTCGGACGACGCGGCGGGCATCGCGCCCGCCGCGTTGTGCGTTTCAGGCCAGCAACTCCTTACGAATCCTGGCCGCGCCCTCGGGGCCGATTAGCTTTTGATGCAAGCCCTGATAGGCATAGGTCAGCTTCCAGGCATCGAGGCCGAGCAGGTGAAGGATCGTGGCCTGGAGGTCGTGGATGCTGACGGGGTTCTCGACGATGTGATAGCCCAGCTCGTCGGTGGCACCCAGCGTAATGCCCGGCTTGATGCCGCCGCCGGCCATCCAGATGCTGAAACAGTGCGGATGATGGTCGCGTCCGAGGGATTTCGAGCCGCCACGCGCCTCGTTCATCGAGGTTCGGCCGAATTCGCCGCCCCAGATCACCAGGGTTTCTTCCAGCAGTCCGCGTCGTTTCAGGTCCGCCATCAGCGCCGCGATCGGCCGATCCACCTCCTTGCACTTCTGCGGGAGGTGCTTGACGATATCGTCGTGAGGACCGGTGCCGTGGCAGTCCCAGCCCCAATCGTAAAGCTGGACGTACCGAACGCCTCGCTCGACGAGCCGGCGGGCCAGCAGGCAGTTGTTCGCGAACGACGAGGCGCCGGGGTTGGCCCCATATTCCTCGCGAATCGATTCCGGCTCCTGACGGATGTCCATCACATCGGGGACCGCCATCTGCATCCGGAACGCCAGCTCATACTGACTGATCCGCGTCAGGGTCTCCGGATCGCCGAATTCCGAAAGCTCGAATTCGTTGAGCTGGCGCAGGCGCGTCGAGGGTCCGGCGTCGGTCCGATCGGTCCATCCCCTTCGGATCGCTGACGTAGAGGACCGGATCGCCCACGGTCCGGCACTGAACCCCTTGATACACGCTAGGCAGGTAGCCGGTGCTCCAGAGCGCCTTGCCGCCGGTCGGATCCGTCCCGCCGCTGATCAAGACGACGAAGCCGGGTAAATCCTGGTTCTCCGTGCCCAGGCCGTAAGTGATCCACGAGCCCATCGCCGCACCACCGTTGCGCGAGGAGCCGGTGTAGATGAATAACTCCGCCGGTGCGTGGTTGAACTGGTCAGTCCACATCGACTTGATGATGGCGACATCATCGACGACCCCGCGGAAATGCGTCCAGAGGTCGCTGATCAGGGCGCCGCTCTCGCCGCATCTGCGGAAGTGGTACGGGGAGCCGAGCAGCTTGGGATGTCCCTTGATGAACGCGAATTTCTGGTTCTTGAGCAGTTCGTCGGGACATGGCTTCATGTGATGCTTGACCAGCGCGGGCTTCTCGTCGAAGAGGTCCTGCTGGGGCGGTCCGCCGGACATGTGCAGGTAGATCACCCGCTTGGCCCGGGGGGCGAAGTGGGGCGGCCGGGGCACCATGGGATTCTCGGCGGAGTCCGGTTCCGGCTCGCCACGTGCCGTGTCCTCGCGGCCCAGGAGCATCGCCAGCGCAAGGCCGCCCAGGCCGGCTTGCGACCTCTTGAGGAACTGGCGACGGGTTTGGGCCCGCGCGTGTTGCAGGAGCAGGGGAAGATCGTGCTCGCGGTTGAAGTTCATGGACTCAACTCGGGTTCGGGAACTCGGTGGGCCTCACGCCGTGATTCGGCATTCGACCCACCCTACCGGGGCTTCTCGTACACCCTCTCACCCCCTGGTCAAGACGCTGTCCAGGTTCAACAAGACGTTGGCGACCGCGGTCCAGGCGGCGAGCTCGGCCGGATCCATCCCCGCCGGCAGGGGACCGAGCGGGTCGGTGGCGAGGGCCGTGGCGGCGGCGCGATCCTTTCGATATCGTTCGAGCTCGGCGTTGTACAGCGCGACGATGGGCGCAACCTGTTTGGGACGGGGCGGCCGGCTCTCGCAGAGCTTCAGGCCCCAACGCGGCTCGGGCGGTGACATCGGTGCCGCCCTCGTTCACGATCCGGCGCGCCAGGGCCTGTGCGGCTTCGACATACACCGGGTCGTTGAGCGTCACGAAGGATTGGAGCGGTGTGTTGGTCCGAACGCGCTTGATCGCGCAGATCTCGCGGCTGGGGGCGTCGAAGGTGGCCATCGACGGGTAAGGCACGGTGCGCCGCCAGAAGACATAAAGGCCGCGCCGATACCGGTCATCGCCTTTACTGGTCGTCCAGGTGCGCTCACCGTTGAACGCGGCCTGCCATAGCCCGTCGGGCTGGGGCGGGAAGATGCTCGGACCGCCGACCTTGCGGCTCAGCAGTCCGCTCAGGGCCAGGGCCTGGTCGCGGACCATCTCCGCCTCGAGCCGGATCCGGGGCGCCCGCGCCAGGAAGCGATTCCGCAGGTCCTTCTCACGCAGATCGAGGCGGACCTTTGATGACTGCCGATACGTCGCCGACGTGACGATGAGCCGCATCAGGGCCTTGGTGTCCCAGCCCGAATCGCGGTAGCGGATGGCCAGCCAGTCGAGTAGCTCGGGATGGCTGGGCGGCTCGCCCTGGGTGCCGAAGTCTTCCTCGGTCTCGACGAGTCCCATGCCGAAGAGCTGGGCCCAGTAGCGATTGACCGCCACGCGGGCGGTCAAGGGGTTCCTGGGGTCGATGAGCCAGCGCACAGGCCAAGTCGGTTGGCCGGGGCGCCGGGCGGATAAGGATGAAGAGACCCGGGAACTCCGGCCTCAACCGTCGCGCCCGGGTCGAGGAAGTTCCCCTTGCGGAGGACGTGCGTCACGCGCCGGCGATCGGCCGGCAGCTCGACCATGACGGGAACGGTCGGCGGCTTGGGACGGGTTTTCTCCATCGCGGCGAGCTGATCCCGCACCGGCTTGAGCTCGGGCACGATCGAGTGGAAATAGGCGGCCATCGCCCTGGACTGGGCCTGGGTCCGCTTCTCCATCGTGGTGTCGAGGATGGCCAGGACTTCTTTCGGGAGGCCTTTCCGTGCGGACGCGCCGGCCGGTTTGAGGCTCGCCTCCCACTGGGTTTGCGCGAACCGTCAGCGCCGGAGAGGATGCCTCGAGCTTCGCTCGCAACGCGGCGACCCGCCTCTCGAATTGCTCGAGCTCGGCTGTGAACTTCGCGGTCGGGGCGGGGATGACGGGGCCCTCGTCCGGCTGGTCGTTGTCGGCCGACTGGTTGAAGAAGGCATAAAACCGGTAATACTCCTCGTGGGTGATCGGGTCGTACTTGTGGCTATGACACTTGGCGCAACCCATGGTCAGCCCCATCCAGACCTGGGCCGTGGTGTCAACGCGATCCTTGATCGCGGCCACGCGGAACTCCTCGTCGTCGGTACCGCCCTCGGTATTGGTCATTGTGTTGCGGTGGAAGGCGGTAGCGATCCGATCGTCAAGACTGGGACCTGGCATCAGGTCGCCGGCAATCTGAAGGAGAGTGAACCGATCGTACGGGAGATTGCGATTGAAGGCCTCGATGACCCAGTCGCGATATCGCCAGATGTTGGGCCGCAAGGGATCGGAGCCGAATCCGGCCGAGTCGGCGTAGCGGGCCAGATCGAGCCACATCCGCGCCCAGCGTTCGCCGTAGGCCGGATCGTCGAGGAAGCGGTCGACGGCCCGCTCGTAGGCGCCCGGTGCCTGATCCCGGATGAAGCGGTCGACCTCCTCCGGCTTCGGCGGCAACCCGCGGAGATCCAGGCTAGCCCGGCGCAACAGCGTATAAGCGTCCGCCTGGGGAGACGGCGCCAGGCCCGCCTTCTCCAATCGATCGAGGATCCAGAAGTCGATCCCGTTGCGGGGCCAGGCGGTGTCGCGGGCGGCGGGAAGCGGTAGCGCCTCGGGCGGGATCAAGGACCAGTGCTGGGCGTACTCGGCCCCTTGCTCGATCCAGCGCTGGAGCACATCGACGTCGGCCGGGTTGAGCCGATTGCCCGTCTTCGCGGGCGGCATGCGGACCGAGTCGTCATCCTCGGTGGCCCGGAACAGCAGGGCGCTGCCCTCGACGTCGCCGGGGACGATCGCGGTCTCGCCACTCTTGAGCGGCTGGGTGGCCGCCTCGCGATGATCGAGGCGTAACCCGGCTTTCCGTTTCGCCTCGTCCTGGCCGTGACAGGCGAAGCAGTTCTTCGCCAGGATCGGCCGGACCTCGCGGTTGTAGTCGACCTTGCGCTTCGGCGATGAGCCCGGTTCCGCGGCAGGCGCCGAGGTCACGTCCCAGCACGGAACGAGCACCAGGCCCACGAACACACCCAGAAGTGGCAGCCAGCAATCGCTCGCGCCTCGAGGCTGGCATGCATTGCACTCAACTTCCTGGTGCGTCTGGACTTTCATCATTTGGGCTCTCGCAAGAGTGTCGCGTGGGGCGGGACGGGTTGGCCATACTCGCCGGCCGGCTCAGAGTCCAGTTCAGGAAGGCGTCATTCCGGGCAGGCTCGCCGTCGCGCCCGTGCGGACCGGCTCAGCTCACCTATTGTTCACAATCGGCGCCCTCCGCTCAAGAGGCAGTCTGAGTTCGTAAACTCACGCGTACCTGTTCTCGATCCGCACTCGTCCGGAAGGTCGTGCTCCGAGCAGCGGGGCCGAGGATCACTCTAATGGAAAGGCGCGATCAGCAAGACGAGCATGGCCCAGAGAATCACACCCACAACAATCACCGCGGCGAACCGGGCGATGAGGGCCTCGATCGGGATGGATGCCTTCCGTTTGGGCGACTCCTTCAGCCACAGGTAACAAATCAGAATCGGGGACGCACCCACGATACCGAGGACGCCCAACCCGTAGGCGAAGAGGAAATCGCGTTGGCTCAATCTCGAGACCCCGAGGGCGATCCCGACTGCGGCCACCACAACCATCATCGTTCCGACCGTGAACCGTAGGCGAGGCCGTCTCACGGCTTGTTCCTCGGATGCCTCACAACAGATCGGATCACGCATGGTCCCGTCCAACCGAGTCTGTCACGTCACTTCGCGAGTCAAGCCCAACGTGGCCTTCGGCCGCAACCCAAGAGGGATTCGAGATTCCGGGTTCGGGATTCCGGATTCAGGATGAAGAAGGATTCGGGAATTCGGAATCGGGAATCCGGAATCAAGGACCCCCCAGATGCGCTCGCCGCAGGGATCCTACGGAGGGAGACTCTGGTTTGATGTACGACGCTCAAGGAGAATTGGCCTTCCCACAATTCGGCGGCCTGGTATTTTTCCTCGCCTTGTGACACAGAATGCCGGGTTCTGGACTGTGCCCCGATCGTGAGAGACATCTCGCAGTGGGCGGCTCGATGACGGCCAAGGGAGGAGCTGGCGATGGAGAAGGTGCTCGTGAGGCGGGGTCAGGGCCAGGAGATCCTCCTGATGGATCCGTCCTTGTTCAAGTTGCATCGATATCTCCTCATTTTCAGCCACGCCAGGAGCTACTCGACGCTGCTCTGCCATATCCTCGGCAGCCATCGGCAGATTTCCGGATACACCGAGACCATGATGCCTTACGAGACGGCCGCCGATCTCTACCGGTTGAACGCCATGGCGGGCGAATCCGGCAATTATCGGAAGGATTGCGAATTCGTCCTGGACAAGCTGCTCTACGATTACTTGCCCGTGTCGGACAAGGTGCTGGGACTCCCCCGGATCATCCCGATCTTCCTGGTCCGGGAGCCGGAGCCGACGATCGCGAGCTTGACACGCATGAGGATTCACGAGCATGAGCAGGGGCTGCAGGTCTGGGCCGAGGGGACCGATCGGCAGGCGGCCATGCGGCGGGCCGTGAAGTACTACATTCATCGGCTCGACAGCTTGCAAGGTCTGTGCACGCGCGTCGAGGCCCTGGGGCGCCGAGGGATCTTCCTTCCTGCCAGATCGCTCCTGGACGACACGGCCGCGACCTTCCGGTTCCTCGAGCGCGAGCTGGGCCTGAACGAGCCGCTCCGTGAGGAGTACGCGATCTTCGAGAAGACCGGTTCGATCAACGTCGGCGACACCTCGACGACGATCCGCACCGGCCGGATCGTCAGGGAAGACTCCGTGGCGGATCCGGACGAGATCCCGATCCCGACCGATCTCCTCGTCAATGCACGCGATGCGTACAAGGCATGCATGGCGTTCCTCGGTGCCTCGCCCGCGCTGAGCCGGATGGGGTCGGCCGGTCAGTGCCCTTCGACGGTGCCGCCCCGGCTGCCGGCGTAGAAGCCGTACCGCCCCTGGATCACCTCGTGTCCGGCCTTGACCTGGGGATAGATCCAGGCCACGTCGCGGATCGTTCGGCCGTCTGACCCGACGTAGTCGACCCAGTTGCAGGTCCCCTTGTAGGGACAGGTGTAGGTGCGTTCGGTGATGCGCAGGAGGTCGGCCTGCACGGCGGAGGGCTCGAAGTACCAGTTCCCTTCGTACTTCGCCAGGCTCGGGCCCACCTCGGCCTCGGCCAGCGCGGTGCCGGACTCTCGCTCGCGGATTGTGACATTCATTTGCGTCTTCCTCCTGGGCTGCGTTGGGACTCGCCGTGATGGTCACGGACCTGCCGGTTCCCCGTGCCGTCAAGACACTGGCAAGACGATCACGATTGGCTGCCGGCTTGACCGTCACTTGAGATCGGTCATCCATCCCCAAGCTTAACACGAACGCGCCCCTGCCGGACCAGCCGCTCCGCTCCTCCAGCCCCTTGACTTCCACGCGGGATTGTTTAGAACTAAACCATATGCGGGTTTCCAGGACGAAAATCGGGGTAGCAGTCCTGACTCACGACGGACTGTGACGGCCCGATGGCGATTTGAAAATGGAGACAACTGATGCGAAGAAACCTCTGCGCCATGGCCCTGGCGGCGTCCGCCCTGCTGGCGCTCGGCATGGCCGCAACCGGCGACGATTACACCATGGACACGGCCCATTCGGGAGTCGTGTTCAAGATCTCTCATTCCGAGTTGAACTGGATTTACGGCCGGTTCAACGACTTCTCGGGCGAATTCACCATCGATCCCAGCGAGCCGTCGAAGTCGTCGTTCACGATGAAAATCAAGCCGGAGAGCGTGGATACGAACAACAAGAATCGCGACAAGCATCTCCGCAGCCCCGACTTCTTCAACACCAACCAGTTTCCATCGATGAGCTTCAACAGTACGTCGGTCAAGCCGATCGCGGGCGGCTACGAGGTGACCGGCGACCTCACGTTCCACGGTCAGACCAAGCCCGTGACATTCAACGTCAAGGGGGGTAAGACCGCCTCGTTCAAGGGGATGCAGAAGACCGGCTACACCGCGGAATTCGCGATCAAGCGATCCGAGTTCGGGATCAGCAAGTTCTCGCCGATGCTCGGCGATGATGTCTGGGTCTCCGTCAGCTTCCAGGGCATCAAGAAGCGTTGAGGATCGTATCGCGGACGCGAAGGATAGGTGCGATGTCCGCGATCGCAGCATCGCCCTGCTCAACCGGGCGCCGTTTCCTGAAAGACCTGCCGGATGGCCTTGGTGACGACGCGGTGTTCGTCTCCTTGCAAGGTCCAGACCATGATTCGTAATCCGCGTTCGCCTTCAGCCAGGACAGCGATCCGTGGATCCCCATCCCAGAGCTTGCGAACGACCTCCGCGGCCGTGAGCGTGGAGTGCCATCGGCTCCACTCGACCACGACCTGCGGGACCCGATTGGCGATCTCAGCGACTTCGCGCCGTGCGCTCAGCCCGGGAATCGAGGCGAGCTGAGCGATGACCTCCGAGGTTCGGGCCTCCCAGGTGCGCCACTCCGCGTCGTGATCGAGCTTGAGGTAGCGCTCCAGCGCGACGAGCAGGCCGACGATCTCCTCCTTGCCGACCTTCATGCCGCGGCCGATCCCCATGCTCGGGCTGATGGCGCGGCGGCCGGCCGCGATCAGGTTGGGCCGGCCGATCAACAGTCCCGACGCCTGGGGACCCCGGATCGCTTTGCCACCCGAGAAGGTCACCAGATCGAACCCTTCGTGGATGTACTCGGAGAACCGCGATACCGGCGGCACATCGGCCGCGGCGTCAAGAAACGTCAAGACACCTCGTTCCTTACCGACCTTGATCCAGTCTTCCCGCTTCACCGAACCCAACGGCTCGAACCGATTGAGGAAGAACATCATCGCAGTACGCGGATTGATCGCTCGGTCCAGTTCGTGACGGGTCTCCACCCAGACAACCTTCGCGCCCGTCGAGGACATCTGGGCCTCGTATCCACTCTTATGGCCCTTCTGGAGGATCACCTCATTCCTCAAGCCATCGGTCTGGGGCAGGCGGTCGATCGCCGGCAGGTTGTCCCAGGTCATCGAGGCGGCCGTGCCGACCGCGATCGCTGAGGCCGCGCCGGCGGTGACCATCGCGGCCGGAACCCCGATCAGCTCCGCGATCCGTGCTCCCACCTTCTCGTGCAGCTCGGGGATCGACACGAACGACCCGGCGGCCTCGGCCATTGCCTGCACCACCTCCGGCGGCATCAGCGAGCCGCCCACAACGGTGACCGTCCCCTCGGCATTGATCAGGGTCTTGACCCCGATCCGGGAGTATATGCCCTTCGCTGGTGCCATGTCTGGATGTCCCTCGCGACGCGCCTGTCCGTCAACTCGACCTCCATCGATCAACCCGGACCTCCACATTAACACGCGACCGAACCAGTTGACAGAACCTCGATCGACGCGCATCGCAGACCCGGCCCGTCTGGTTCGGTCCTCCCGCGCCTTCTTGACAAATTATTTTTTCAAGGCCATACTGACTTCCGAACACCCGGCATGAGGAGGCGTGGATCGACGATGACCGTACCGGAGCTCGATGTTGTGCGTGGGACGGAGCAGGCAGCGAGCCTGCTGGGTCATCCGCTACGGCTGAGGATCTTGAAGCAGCTTGTCGAGCCGGATTCGGCAGCGGGCCTGGCGCGCTCTCTTGGGGTGCCGAGACAGGTCGTGAACTATCACCTCCGCACGTTGGAGCGAGCGGGTGTTGTGGAGTTCATCCAGGAGCGGCCACGGGGAGGGATGAAGGAGCGCGTGGTGCGAGCGACGGCGCAGTCGTACTTGATCAGCCCCGAAGCGATGGGGGTTGTCGAGCCGGACCCGGGCCGGCTCCGCGACCGGTTCTCGTGGGCCTACCTGGTCGCCGCGGCGGCGAAGATTGTGCGCGACCTGGGGATCCTGAGGGGACGTGCCGATCGCGCCGGCAAGCGGCTGTTGACGTACACTCTCGAGACCCAGGTCCGATTTCGCTCGGCCGGCGATCGCGACTCATTCACGCGCGAGCTGTCGGCGAGAGTGGCGGAACTGGCCGTGAAGTATCACGACGAGGAGGCGCCCGAGGGGCGCCTGTTCCGATTCGTGCTGGGTGCGTACCCGGCGATTACCAAGACGGACGAGGAGGCCGCAATGGAATCGGCGGCGTCGCCGCCTCGGCTTCCGCATCCGACGAAGGAGTCCAAACCATGAGCGCGACGAAGGGCCGGTCGTACGAGAAGACGTTCGAGGTGACGGCTCCCGTGGAGGCGGTCTGGAAGGCGATCACGGAGGGTGAAGAGCTCACGCGATGGTTCTGCAAGGAGGCGACCTGCGAGGCCGGCGTGGGCGGTCGGCGGGAGATCGACTGGGGTGGCGGAGCCAAGGCGACCAACGTTGTGACCGTCTGGGAGCCGGGCGTCCACCTCCGCACCGAATCCGTCAGGCCCGATCTCAGTGGATCCCCGACCTCAGAGCCCTATGCGATCGACTGGTATCTCCAGCATGAGGGGGGCGTCACCCGCATCCGGATGGTCGCTTCCGGGTTCGGTGAAGGCCCCGAGTGGGACCAGGAATACGACGGGACCTATCACGGCTGGGACCTCTTCCACAGCACGATGAAGCATTATCTCGAGAACCACCCCGGCCAGCCCGCCGGGAACGTCGTGATCTTCGCGGTCCTCGCGATCCCCCTGGCCGAAGCCTGGGCCCGCCTGATGAGTCCTGATGGTCTGGTCCAGGAAGGAAGCTCGGACGACCTCTCCGTCGGTGCGCCGTTCCGGTTCGTGACCAGCCAGGGCGATGTGCTCGCAGGCATCGTGCGCAATTACGTTCCGGGCAAGACGCTCGCGGCGATGGTCGAGAGCCTGAACAAGTCGATCCTGAACCTTGAGATGTCGTCCATCCCCGGCCACGGCCAGTTCCTCTATCTCTCGCTGGTGACCTGGGGACTGCCGAAGGCCGAGGTGGACGCCCTGACAAACCGATTCCAGGCGATCATCTACGGCCTCTTCCCCCAGCAGAGCCAATCCCCAACGGCCGCCTGCGCCGTCAGGGACGACGAGGTTGCGGCGAAGGTCGATTGAGCCGGGAGCGGTTTTCTCAGGACTTCGTCGCAACCATCAGCAGCCGGTTCGATCCGAGACGGAATGGTTCCTTGGCGAGCGATCCATACGCCTGCATGTCGGTGAATCCGGCGTCAGCCAGGAGGCGGAAGACCTCGCGGCAGGTGTGGATTCGGGCCGACATCGTTCGCCGGTCCCTCTCGCCATTGCGGATGTGGAGATACTCGACATGTAGCCGGCCTTCGATCGGGTCATACCGCCGATGCGACAGCATGAGCATGTCGCCGACCGGGTACCAGGCGCGTTCCTGCAAGACGGGGAGCAGGGTTTCCGCGACATACCCTGTTTCGAGGACGAACCGAGCCCCCGGCTTCAGTGCGTTGGCCACGGCCTTGAGGAACGCGGCGTTGCCCTCGTCATCGAGATAGCCGAAGCTGTTGCCAAAGGAGTAGGCTCCATCAAGGGCCCCCTGCCAGGGGAGGTCTCGCATCTCGCGATGCTCCCAGGCTATGGTGCCCGGCCCTACCCCGGCTGGAGCGTTCGCCGCCTCGAGGAACTCTGCCGAGATGTCAACGCCCGTCATGTGGTAACCGAGCTCGGCCAGGGCGTGGCAATGACGCCCTCCGCCACAAGGGACGTCGAGGAGCCTGGCCGACGGCGGGACACGTAGAGTCTCCCGGATGAAATCCGCTTCTTGCCGGGTCTGCTCGGCCGTCGTGGACTTGAGCCAGGACTCCACGATCATGCCCGAGAAAAAGGTCCGCCACCAGTCGACGGTCGCAGTCATCATCGACACATCCTTTCATGGGATGAACGACTCATTCCGCCGGAAGTTTTCCTCTGACCCGACACTGATCTCCTCGTCAGGGTTCGCATCCATCCGAACATTTATCCAGAATGGCCACGGAATTCCTGCTGGGACCACGCCGGATCCCGAAATGCCAACGGCATTCGTCGAGCCCCTTCGCAGGTGGGGGGGCCTGCGGCGGTCACGTTCGCTCGGCGCCGGCGATGCCGAGTGCCTCGGCATGCGGAGTCAGGGCGTCGATGACGAGCTGGATCTGCTCATCCAGTGGCACGCCGAGTCTCTCGGCGCCGGAGTAGACATCCGTTCGGCTGACCTTCGCCGCAAAGCTCTTGTCTTTCAGTTTCTTCTTGACGCTCGAGGGAGCGAGCGAGCGGATGCCGTCCGGGCGAACCAGGCAACATGCCATGACGAAACCCGTCAACTCGTCGCAGGCCAGGAGTGCCTTGTCCATCGGGGTCAGATCGGGGACGTCCGCGGGATTGAAATGAGCGACGACGGCCTGGGCGATCTCGGGCTCACCCTGCTCGCGGAGCCATGCGACGATCAATCGCGGGTGCTCCTCGGGCCATCGGTCATAGTCGGCGTCATGCAATAGCCCGGTCATGGCCCACCGAGTCTCATCGGCCGCGCCGGCACCATAGCGGTACGCCGCCCGCCGCATCGAGGCCTCGACCCGCGCGCATGGTTCCGCAACGCGGGATTATCCGTCCACTCGTGGAGCTTGGCTGCGGCATCCTCGTACGTGATCGCCATGGATGTCTCCTCGACTCGAATCGCAGGTCGCCGACCGGCTATTCTATCGGATCGGCCATGGCGATGCCGCGCCTCAATCGCCTTTGCGAGCCCGGCATCATACGGACTGAGGGCGTGCGGATGTAGGGACTTGCTGACTGAGCCACTCGGGGACCTGGCCGCGGATGTTCTCGCCCTGAATGGCTTCGCCGGTCTCGGACGCGAGGGGCAAGATGTGGCCGAGGAGAGCCAGTCCCTCGACGCTCCCATTGGGAAACAGCGCGTGGATCATGGCGGCGAGTCGGGCTGGCCAGCCAACCACCACCTCGGCATCTCCGTCGCATACGGCCTGCCAGAGTCGCCGAGCGACGTATTCGGCGGAGGTTGAGAGGACCGGCAAGGTATCCGTGATACCGACGAGCGTATACTCGGTCTGATGATCTCCCTTGATCCACGCGTGAGTATGTCCGCCGGTGCGCATCAGGTTGGGATAGATGCCCGTGACGAGGATCCCATCCTTGGCCAGTTCGGTCCGCAACGCCTGGGTCAGGCCGGCCAGGGCGAACTTGCTGGTGGTATAGGGGGTGAGGTGGGGAACCGGCATCTTGCCGCCGAGGGAGACCACGTTGGCAATCCGGCCGAATCGTTGCGCGGCATCTGTGGCAAGACGGCCAGCGTGCAGTTTACGGCTCCCCAGAAGTTGGTGGCCATGGCGTTCTCGAAATCGCCGAGCGTCATGTTCTCCAACGGACCGACCAGCATGATGCCAGCGTTATTGACCAGGATGTCGACGCGCCCATGTCGTTCGATCGTGAGATCCACCAGGTACTGGCACTGCTCGGGAACCGTGACATCGCTGGGGACCGCCAGGACGCTCCGCGCTCCGGCATGGGTCATTTCGATCTCGGCGGCGCCGAGATTCTCCAGATCGCGCGCGGCCAGCACAAGATGCGCGCCGCGCCCGGCGGCGTAACGGGCGGCCATCAGTCCGTGGCCGCTCGACGCCCCCGTAATGATCACGACGCGATCCCTCAGCGTGATTCGCCGTGAAAGACGCAAGAGGCGTCGAGCACCCCACGCCATGCCTGCGCCGGCCATCACGCCGATCACGACCTTTTCTCGGATCGTCATCGTCAGCTCCTCGGTTCCAGTGGATTCCCGGAGAAAAGTTGAACCGGCCCTCACGACACCTCGAGTATCGGTCAGGTCGAAGTGACTTCGAGCCCATCCGAGACCGAGCGCCCATCCCTCCTTGGTAGGACCGGCTCTGACCTGTCCTTAATCGAATCTCCAGTAGCAAACTCGATGCCGACTCGAATCCAGACCTTTTCTTTCCGCGGATTCACCAGAGTTTTCCTGTCGTGCCTTACGGACTTGTCTTTTCTGCCAACTCGTTGCAACTGAGGATCATTTCCCCGAGAATGATTGCCGGACGAAGGATCCCGAGTCGACAAGCGAGCCTTGCGCCACTCTCCCAGGTTTCACGCGATGCAGTTCCGCGTGCGATGTCCGAATCCCAGGTGCTGCCGGCACATCGAGGTTGACGGTGACCGGCTCGGGGTCAACAGCATCTGCCCGGCATGCCGCCAGCCGTTCGATCCGGTCGCACCCTTCGGTCCCGCCGAGCTCGACCGGACGATCCGGTATCATGTATTGAAGCGGATCGGCGGCGGTGGGATGGGCGAGGTCTTCCGCGCCTGGGACTACCGGCTTGACCGGCAGGTTGCGCTCAAGGTCCCGCTCGAATTGGGCCATCGGGTGCCCCAGATCCCCGATCGCTTTCGCATCGAAGTCGAGGCCGTCGAGCGGCTGAACCACGAGAACCTGTGCAAGCTCTTCGACCACGATGTCCACCACGTCCCCCCGTTCCTGACGATGGAGTATCTGGAAGGGGGTTCGTTGGAGGATCGGGCCGACGCGTATCGCGAGTCCCCGCCGCAGGCGGTCCTGGAGTTGATGCGGACGCTGGCCCTGGGACTGGAGCACGCGCACCGTCATGGGGTCGTCCACCGGGATATCAAGCCATCCAACGTGCTCTTCGGATCGGACGGCCAGCCGCGCGTCACCGACTTCGGACTCGCAGTGCTCACCGATCGGCCGATCGATGCGCGAATCACGGACGCTCATCAGATCCTCGGCTCATTGCTCTACATGTCGCCCGAACAAATCGCCGGCTCGCGGGACGACATCGACAAACCGACCGATGTCTACGCCCTCGGGATCTTGACCTTCCGGCTCCTCACGGGCGGTTTCCCCTACCGGAACCCGATCGACGACTGGCACCGGTCCGCGATCCTCCAGGAGATCCGGACCGGACTGACCGTCGTCCCGTTCAACGGTCCGCGCCGATCTCGACGGCCGGATCGACGCACTGTTTCAGAAGGCCACCGAGCGGGACCCGGCCGGCCGCTTCGCGTCGATGAACGCGATGGCCGACGCGATCGGCGAGATCCTCGGCATCCCGTCGGCGGCTCCTTCGTTTCGAATCCAGCAGATCGAGTCGCGGGCCGACGGGGTGTCGAACGCCGACCGAGGTGCTGGCACCGGGCGCGACCGATCTCATCCTGGTTCGTGTCCCGCAGGGTTCATTCGAGATGGGCTCCCGGGAGAATCATTTCGGGAACGAGGCGCCGATGCGTCGGGTCACCCTGACTCACAATTTCCTGCTCGGCGTGTTTCCCGTAACCCAGGCACAGTATCGCAAGTTGATGGGCAACGCGTCCGCCCCCTATTTCGCCGGGATTGATGCCGCCCCGATGGAGAACGTGACCTGGCTCGACGCCATCCATTTCTGTAACACGCTGAGCGAGGTCGAAGGGCTCCGGCCCTATTATCGGATCGATGGCGAACAGGTCACCTGCCAGGGAGGGCCCGGATACCGCCTGCCGACCGAGGCGCAGTGGGAGTATGCCTGCCGCGCGGGCTCTCCGGACCGCTACAGCTTCGGCAACGAACCCGCGCAGCTTCCCCAGCACGCCTGGTTCCAGGAGAACGCGAAGGACTCGGTCCAGCCAGTCGGGCACTGGCCGGCCAACCGGTTCGGCCTCCACGACATGCACGGGAATGTCTGGGAATGGTGCTGGGATTGGAGTGGACCTTATGACTCGGCCGCAAACATCGATCCGATCGGCCCGGAATGGGGCACGACGCGCGTGCTCCGCGGCGGGTCGTGGTATGATCCCGCGCCCAGCCTGTGCTCGTCGGCGCGCGTGGCCTGGGAGCCGAACGATACCAGTATGAGCGCCTGGAAATTCGGATTTCGCGTGGCGCGGGATCCCAAGGAGGACGAATGACTCGTCCGGTTCGATCGACTCCTTTCGAGGCGATCGAGCGGGCGAATCATACGCGCACGAACCCTTCCTGCACCTCGGGGAATGGCTCACCGTACGACGACACGGAGGGGCTGAAGACGAGAGGACTGGGTCCCTCAGGCCAACGACCTGAGGAACTCCGGCGCCTCTCGAGCCTGCTCGAACAACGGGTTTCCGACCGTCGATTCCCACCACACCGGGTCGATCGTGCGGAGATAGCCGCTTTCCCGTAGACCCGTGAGGCGGTCCTGGTAGCGCAGGGCCATCTGCCTCCAGAGGCAGACCAGCTTGAGCGATTCGAGCGCCTTGATGAGAATCTCGGGCGCGGTGTTCGTGACGAGCCTCGGGTCGCGGAACTGATCTTCACACTCGCGGACGAATTCCAGGAAGGCGAGCGTGGTCCCGACCCGGCGGGTGAAATCGTCGGGGCGGTCGCCGCGCGTCCGATACATCCGGTTGAGATACTTCGGGTCGACGGGCGTGACCGTAGCGACGTTGTCCACATAGGCGGGCTCGAAGCGCAGGGCGAGGTACTCCTGCACGACGTCTTCATGGATCTCGTACTCGATCATCTTGCCGCCCGCCGGCTCCTCGTGGAAGAAGTTGAACGTCAGGAGCGATTTCTCGACGACGCCGATGTTCGCCTCGGAGTAGCCCAGGCTCCGCAAGGCCTGGTGTAGGTCGACCTGAGTATGACGGTCCTGCGCCAGGAGCTGGAGGGCATGGTGGCCGATCAGGAGGTCTCGCGGCCGGACGCGGCCGGCCCCCATCGCAAAGAGGTTGGCGATGCGATGTTCGTCATGGTCGAACGCGTCGTTGGTGCCAACCAGGAGCGCGTCGAGGAGCTCGTAGTCGAACGTGCGCCGGGAATCCGGATTCGGCTTGCTTTGCTTCCAGATGCTGTAGGCCGTGTCACCGCACAGCAGCGATTCCCAGAGCGAGAGCATCAGCCGGAGGTTCTCGTGGGCGATGGCCTTGATCCGCGGTAAGAGTCGCTCCTTCGCCAGGCGCGTCATGTGGGCGATGTACTCGATGACCGCGCCGGAGCCCGGGGTGGATTGGCGCTCGAGGAACTCGCGCGAGGCCCGCTCGCGGTTGGCGAGCAGATCGTGGGTGTCGATCGGTCCGATCTCGAAGACCCGCGCCGTGGAGCAGATTGAACTGGTGGTTCTGGAGCTTGCGGAAGGTGCTCGGCCACATCGGCAGGATGACGCGCGACAGCCGGATCGAGGGCGTTCTCAGCCATTGCTCGACCTCGGTGATCGCGCGAATCTGCACGTCGATCGACGACTGATCGAGGTTGTCCACGACCAGCACGACGAACGAGAATGGCGACATTGACGACATCACCGGTGATTTCGACGGGGCTCGCGTCAGCTCCTCGAGCGCGGCGTGCACCCACTGCCGGACGTTCTGTGGCGGGGTCGGTCGGCGGCGGACCGCCTCGTCCAGGTCGAATCCCCGTTCAAGGCATTTGTTCCGCATCTCGGATTGGAGGAACAGGAAGAACCGGTGGTAGAAGTCGGTGTTGTCGCGGATCGTCCGCGCGTCGAAATGGAGGATCAGCTTCTTGTCGAATTCCGCATTGCGGTTCCCCTTGGTCGGGCAGAAGCACCTCAAGTAATAGTCGATCAACGTCGATTTCCCGGC
The DNA here is from genome assembly GCA_963845755.1 of uncultured Planctomycetota bacterium. Lineage (GTDB taxonomy): Bacteria > Planctomycetota > Planctomycetia > Isosphaerales > Isosphaeraceae > CAWJTV01. Next base: position 272,085 of record CAWJTV010000020.1, on the reverse strand, counting down.
CCCGACCATGCCCAGGATGCACAGGGGCCTGCGGGAAGGAGTCGTCCCAGAAGAGGGCGTCGAGGAGCGTTTCGTGGGGATGAGCGGTCTGGGGCTCCTCGATGCGGTCCTTCCAACCTCGGCGCGTGAGGTAAAGGTCCCCGAAGATCTCGGATTCCTGGAACCGGGGATAATCGGCCCGATCCGGAAGGATGTCCGAGCGGAAACACCGATGGATCAGGCGATCGATCTCGAACGGCCGGCAGAGCGGGTTCCGCTGAGCGGTATAGGTCTGGACCAAAGCTGTGTAGGACATGCTCATGCCCGCTCTGACGAAAGACGATGAATCCCCTGCTTACGACCCGGGCGGAACTCCGGCCACCTTCTTTCAGCCTAACGCGACGTCCGGCCGCAACCAAGGAGGAATTCCGGATTCCCGATTCCAGGAACCGAAATCGCCTCTTCTGAAATCGGGTATGTTGAATCGGGAATTCCCCGGGCGCGCGTGCGGCGCAGGGATCCTTCGCACGAAGAATCGACCATCTGGCTCTCGTGAGACCTGACCCTCATCCGAGTGGCCGATGCCTGGACACGATTGTTCCAACGTGTTGCGTAATCGCATGAGTGCACCTGTCGAATCCATCGGCATCGGCATGCCGGCCAGCGAGGTCCTCTGGTGTCGATTTCCCTCTGCACCGACGACTCACCCTCGCACCTCCACATCCCTGCTCGGTCCCGCCGGCCTCATCGCGACCGATGGCCGACGGTCGTCGATTGGTCCGCCCTGGCCCCGGATAGGTCCCACATGCGGAGGTGGTCATCGTCCATCGATGCTGCGGCGACCCATTGGCCGTCGGGCGAGAAGACAACGCCGACGAGCGTGGTGGCGTCGCCGTCGAGGACGGCTTCCTGTCGGCCGGTTGACACCTTCCAAAGCCGGACCGCTCCGTCGTTGCCGGCGGTGGCCAGGGTGGTGCCGTCGGGCGAGAACGAGAGCCCAGTGGTCCCGAAGGCATGTCCTTCAATCACTCGCTCCAGCTTTCCCGACCCCAGATCCCATAGTCGAACCCCGTGTTCCCATGATCCCGCGGAGGCGAGCCTGTCGCCACTGTTCGAGAACGCGAGGGCCCTGACGCCGCCACCAGTCCCGGTCAGCCTGTGCCGGCATCGGCCCGTATGGATGTCCCAGAGGCTCATCGAGAAATCGGCGTCGCGTTGTCCGGAGACCAGGTAACGGCCGTCGGGTGAGAAGGCCAGGCTCACGACAGGGCTGGGGGAGTGCAGCATCCTCGATACCCGAGATTCGGCCAGGTTCCAGAAGAGGATTCGCCCATCCCGCTTCGTCGTCACCACGAGCGTTTGACAGTCTGGCGCGATTGCGACGAATCGGATGTCTTCGAGAGGTACTGGCAGCGTCCGCACCTCGCCACCCGGCTCCAGGTCATGCAGAGTAATGCCGGTCTTCGATCCCGCACACGCGAGGAATCGGCCGTCTGGGAAAAACGACGCCGACCGCGTATAACCCGGGTTCCTAAGGAGACTTTCGATCTTCCATCCGCTTCGGACATCTCGCAGCGCCACGGATCCATCCAGGTCCGTGACCGCCATCTTCGTCCCGTTAGCGGAGAGTACAAACGAGGAGGTGTGGCCGCCGGGCTTGCCCGGGACCAGTCGGACGGGCATACCCTCCTTGACACTGCCTAGGTCCGCGAGCCAGACCAGAATGATCAAGGTCGCTGCGACGAGCCACACCGTCTCAGGTTGGCAAAGGGAAACTCGCGCCGATCCGACTCCCGTCCTCGTCGGTCCGATTCGCCGTTCACTCAGAGGTCCAGGCGACGGATTCGATTTTCGACGCATCGCTGAGCTCCTCAGGTCGGGAATTCGATGAGGGAGTTGCCGCTTCCTTGCCGAATCATCCGTTCGACATCGGGCGGCTTCAAATGCCGCACCTTCTTCGCGCTTCGCCTCAATCAAGCGTCTGTTTCAAGAGAATCGCAGGCCAGGAAGCGCTCGGCGGGATCGCGATTCCACCATGGCTTGGTACCGCTCCACAGAGAAACGGCTTCGAATTCCCTCGGGAGGGCGAGCCTCCGTGCGAGCCGGCATTACCAAGAGGCTCAAACGGAGCCTCGCACTCCCGAATTCCGATTCCCATTTCCCTGGAATGGGACTCAGGCCAAAGGCGCAACACAACCCAGGGTCGCCGCAGGTGCACCTTGGGTCGCGATCACACGAGCCTGAGCGCACCTGAACGCAGCACCCCAAGTGGGCTCGCGGGGGGGAACCCCGTTGGCGTGCGGGAGAATTCCAGTGGACGGGATATCCGCAATCGCCCGCCGACCCAGCGTGCTCTGCGCGACACTGGACTGGGCTGTGTCATGCCTTCGGCGTATCGACCTTCTCCCCGAGACGGGGATCCTGAAACGGACTCTAAAGGTTACGGAGAACGTCGCACGACTACAACTATAGCCAGAATGGATGGTCCGTCAACTAAATTTTCGGATTATCTTCGGGACGTGATGGCCCTCAGGATTGTTTCCTTGGAAGCCCGATGACCACGAGAATGGCCGGCGGAATCGACGACCAATCCCTGGCCAGCCTGACGGCCGGTCAAAGAGATTCTGGATTTGAGACCCCTCGCTCGGCTCGCGCGCTGGAATGGGACCCCCGCGGGCCGATCCGGGAGCCGCGTCCTATTTCCCCTTGAGGATCCCGCGCAAGTCTTCGATGCGGTCGCCCTTCTGGGGCATCATGTCGAACAGGTCATCCGGGACGCGATTGATCTCGGTTTTCAACACGCGGATCTCCTCGGTCATGACGGGCTTCCCCTTCCACTCGGGCGGAGCGTCGTCGGCGAAGGTGTCGTGCCGGCATTGAGTGGGGAGCCAGAGGCCCGGCTCGACCTCTCGGAGTTCCGAGTTCTCCCACCGCATGCTGATGCGGCCGTCAAGGGAGAACTCTCGCCTGCCGCAGCGCCAGCCCGTGGTCGCGGTCGAGCCAGATCCGATCGGTCAGGTTACAGAGCAACAAGGCGGGTTGAGAGAGGGAGTTGAGACTGCCCTTGAGGATCACGCAAGTCGATCCGTCCACGACCTCGGTCTTTTCCTCGAGCTCGTAAGAGTGGTCCTTGACCCATTCGGCCACTTGAAACATCGCCTGGACGTTCCGGACCATCGCAGTCGCCGTCGGGTCGGTGACGTGCAACCCGGTTGCCGACAGGTATCCGGAGGCCTGGAACCAGTTGGCCTCCGATGTGGCGGGCCAAACCTGGTAGTCGATCACCTTCTCCGACCTCGGCCGTCGCATCCAGAGGGTATGGCCGTTGAAGGCGCGGGTCACGTCGCGCTCGATGAGGGGGCGGATGTTGGGATCGCTGGGACGTGGAGCGTGTCCCCGAGCCTTCTGGGCCTCGACCATGGCCTTCGCTCGTTCGTATTGCTCGATCAGCTTCTTCTGATTTTCGCGGACCCAGGCCGGCGCCTTGGGGTCGACCGGTTGTAGGCGTATCCCGCCGAACTCGTCCGCGGGCCCCAGCAGGTTCATGCGCTCGGGCCGGAGCTGGCGGGAGTATCGCTTGGTCCCTTTGGATGCGATCCTCCATTCGTCCTGGGGGAGGAAGAGCTGGTTCCGGAACCCATTCATCGCGAGCAACTGTTCCGGTTTCAAGGGCGTCTTGGCCTCGAGCTTGTATGAGACATCCAGGCTCCGGATGCGCCGGGATTGTCGTAAGAGCTTCGCCTTGATTTCGCGGGCCTCCGGAGAGTCAGCCCCCCGGGCAGTCAGCCAGGCCGTCAGGCCTGCCGCCAGAAGTGTTGTGCCAAGGATGAGGTTCGCTCGACGGGTTGGGTTCAGTCGTCTCATCGCTCGCCCCCTTTTTGATGGCTCGGGTCCGGGTTGTCCGCCGTCTGCTGACCCTCGGAATAGACCTGCCGCCCCAGGTCGGGATCATTGATCTCGATCAACACGTCCGGAGGCGGCCGGAACGCGAAGAGGTCATCGGCTACGGCTTCGGGAGCCGGATAGTCGATCCGGGTCTCGATCGACTGACCGTCGTCGAATTCGACGAGACGCTTCACCGGGCGAAACGAATCGGGATCGAACCAGATCGTCTCCGCCCTCGGCATGGCCCCACCATTCGGTGGTCCAGGCCATCGGAGTACGATCTTCCGCGCCCGGCGGCCGTCGATCGTGTCCGGCTCGACGCGGATCTCGGCGCGATGTTCCTCGGCCCATCGAAGCAATGTCTCGCTGTTTTGCACGAGACCATCCTTCTCGGGCGGAGAATAACCCGTAGCCAACTCGGTCAACCAGGCGGCGACGATCCGTCCCCGAACGTCCCAGCGGAAATCCCAGCGCCGGTTCCGGACAAACACGGCGATCACCTCATCGTTGTCCCGCACCTCCTCACGCCGACCCTTGTCGCGCAGGAACCAGGTTTCTTCACGACGCGTGCCGCCTGGCCGTCGCATCAGCATCACGGAATGCGACGAGGGAACCTTGGTCCAGGCCGCTTCGACGGCCTTCAGGAGACTCGCGGCGTCCGCGCGGCGAGGCCGGGCGAGGAAGCCGATGGCGCCGATCAGGAACACGGCCGCGGCGGCGGTCGCGATCCTCGATTTCCAGCGGGCGTGACGTTTGTTGTCGCGGCTCGGGTCGAACCTCCGTATCGGGGATCGTTCCCAGACAACGGACGAGCAGATCGTCGGGGACCGGTCCGGAATCAATCGCTCGCAACCGGCGATCGAGCGACGTCGGATCGTCCGCCTCGTCATCCGGGAGTCTTTCATCGCACATGTTGATCCTCCTCGGCCCGGTTGCGCTCCGGGTCCCAGGCCGCGAGCTTCTCCTGCAATCGCCGACGCGCCGCGAAGAACCGCCAGCGCACCACGCCGGGGGCCACGCCCTGAATCTCTCCGATCTCGTCGTAGCCGAATTCGTGCCAGAAGCGCAGGGTGAACGCCTCACGGAGGTCGTCGGGTAGCTCGATGACCGCACGCTCGGCCGCCTTGCGGAATTCCTGATTCTGGGCGATCCGCTCGGGGGACGGGCTACCGTCCACCACGACTTCCGGGAGTTGTCCCCCGGGATTCCTCCGGTCGCGAGCCTCCTTGCGCCAGAGGTTCCGGCCGATCGCGTACAGCCAGGTCCTGAGCGAGACCTCCGAGTGGATCCGGTCCAGCGACACCCAGAAGGCCATGAAGGCCTCCTGGGTCAGGTCCGCGGCCCGATCGGGACGCCCGTCAAGCGGCAGAACCAGCGGAACAAGTTCGGCGTACGAGGCGCAGTACAAAATCCGTGCGCGATTCCCGGTCGCCCAGGTGTGGTCTCCGGACGTATTCTGGCTCGCTGCCGTTCACTGGCCCTGCGCCCCCATGATGTCCAATCAGGTTGTACCCCAATGGGACAGAATGTTCGCGCGGGGCAGTTGGTTTTTCTCGATGGGTGATGGCTGGGTGGCGGGGGAATGAGCGCGCGAGCGCACGTGATCAAGAGGAGATCGGTTTTCCCAGGCGCTCGCGCTTGGCATTCAGGAAGACGAGGTGATGCTCGACGTGCTTGGTGTAGCCCTCGACCATGCAGGCGAGCGTGAGGATGCCCTTTCGGTTGTGGGTGCCGATCCGAGAGAAGGCCGCCTCGGGCAGCTTGCGGAGCACGCGACTCCATTGCCGTCGGCCGACCTCGAAGAGCGTCAGGGCATCCTCGAGAGATTGTTCGTGGGGCAGGAGGTTGGCTGATGTAGGCCGATTCGTCGGCGTAGAGCAGAGTGGGATTGTCCTCGGTAAGGATTCGTTTCATGCGATCGATGGCGATCTCGTCGCTGTCGACGACGTGGATGACCAGTTCCTGGATCGACCAGTCTCCGGGGCCGGGCCGGGCCAAGCAGTTCGTCCTGGGTCAGGCCGTCCACGGCCCGGCGTAACGTCTCGGCCCCGGCGGCGAACGATTCGATGATGCCACGGTTCATCGCAGGGAAACTCCGATCTTCGTCGAGAGAGTAGGGTAAACTGGTCTGCCGCCCGCCCGACACCGCGCGGCGGCCCGGGGTTCGCGCGGGCAGACAACCCTTCAGGATGATCGCCCCTCGGGAAGGGTTTGCCAATCCCGCATCTTTCTCATTGCCGCCGCTCTTGTTACATTTGTCATGGCACGGTTTGAAGGAGAGTGTCAGAGGGCGTGATGATGAGCACAACGGACGGGCTGGAGGATTCGGCCGGGCAGTCTCGGCGGTGGCAGGTCAACCTGGCGAACCTGATCGTCCTGGTGCTGGCGGCCGGGGTCGCGGCGGGGATCGCGCGGGTCGCGGGACGTCTGGGGGACTCGTGCCCTCACGTCACCCAGTGCCGTCCCGGTACCTGTGGAGCGCACAGCGGGCCTCGTGCTCGAGGTCATGGCCGTATTCCTGATCTTCATCCTCGCCGGGGCCGTCCTAGGTCTGAGCCAATCGCGTCGATCCGCATCGGGACGTCGCAGGCCGGGTGCGCTCGATCGACTGGCGCGTGGTGGCGATCGCGCTGCTGATGTGTTTCGTGGCCGAGGAGTGGAACCTACTTCGTCGCGGTTCCACTCGATCGGGGCGATAGCCCTCCTCGTCGTCGGCGATCGAATTCAGGACGACGCGCCAGAGCCACGGCCGAGCCGGCACCGACGCTTCCCGCAGGGCTGGTCCGAACTCCTGCACCGTCTGCAACGCCCCCTTGAAACTCAGCCGGCGCGGCTCGCGCCGGTGGGCCAATGACGCTCTCGCCATCAACGCCCGGATCACATTGTATCCCAACAGCGCCATCCAAATCTCCTTGCGCACCATCTCCGGCGTCTTGCTCCCCAGCATGTCGATCCCCAGCACCACCTTCAGCGACCGCAGATCCAACTCCACGTGCCACCGCTTGCGATACAATATCCCAACATCTTTTTTGGTGTAGATCTCCGCATTCAAGAGCGTCGTGACCACCTCCAGCACCCGCGTGCGGAAGCCACGCTGCTCGACGTGAATCCGGATGATCCGCACCTCCACCGTCGCGGCGACGCTCTCATAGGTCGCTTCGTCCATCCACTCCGGACGTCGCCGGCCGGTCCCATCTGACGATCTGATCGCCCTGGCCCAACCGCCGACCCCGGCGAAAGTCGCTCTTCCGCCGTTGATGGAGCCGGAACACGCTATCCACTCCACGCTGCTGCAACAGTACGATATCAAAATACGATCCATAATAACGGTCACCCAGGACCACATCTCCCGGCTCCAACTCGTCCCGGAGGCCGCGAAACAAGGCATTTTCCCCGGTCTGCTTCCCCTGGTACTTGCCGATGGCCGCCTCCAGCACCGACCCGGTGGCCAGGCAGAAGATCACCACGAACCGGGCGATCGGAAAGCCCAACCCGGGCTTCTGGGACGAGAGCTGGGGATACGCCTTCTGGTTGGCCAGGGTATCGGCCATGATCGCCGTGCTGCCGTTGACCATCTTGACCCGGCGGCGGCACCACAGCCAGACCTCGGCCGCCCCTTGAGAGGTCTGGGCACCAAGTTGTCGCATCAAGCAATGAAGGGCCGATTCCGGCAGCCGGGCCCGACGGATTACTCGGCCCCTTTCGTGTGGCGCTCCGGGTGGGATCCCATCTACCAGGTCCGGGAGAGCTTGTTTCCGATCTGCGGGCTCCTGGCGATGCTGGGCCTGACCCTGGGCATTGGGGCGGGTGGGCTTCTGGAGGGACCGAAGTCGCGGCGCCCCCGGCCGTACTGGCTATTCGTGCCGCTGGCGGCTCTGGTAGCCCTCCTCCTCCTGGCTCAGCCGGGCTGGGGGTCGTCGGTGATCCCGCAGCTCGTCCTGGTTGCGATAGAAGCGGTCTCGAACGCGATGCATCACAGGCTCGTCCAAACCCCGAGCCTCTCGGCACGCCTGCTGCGCGCGGGGATCGACGCGGGCGTCGCCGGCCTGGCCTGTCTGACACTGGCACTGATCGTCGCGCACGACTTCGAGCGGGCGCGGCGACGTATGCCCTGGGCGACGAGCCGTCGCGGGTGGCTTCTTCGTCTGTTTTGGCTGATCGTGGCAACGGCCGCGGGGACCTATGTGGGCCTCGTGTCGATTCGCATGATGCATCCCTACATCGCCGATGGATTCCGTGCGGAACTCGGGCCTATCGAGGTCTCGATGCTGATCGGTGGTTTCGGGCTCTTCGCGGCGGGCCTGGCGGCCCGATCGATGGTAGGTCTTCCGGTTCGAGAACGACCACGGTGGCTGGTTCGTATCTCCGTTCTCCTGCGACTTTCGATCCTGAGCATCGTGTTGTTCGCCGCGCTCAAGTACCTGCCATCGTCAACGCAGTTGGAACCCGGTCTCCCGCCGCTCGTCGGTCGAGTGTTGGATGGCCTGGGGGGCATCAATGTCCGGCTCTGGGGTTGGGTGCCCGATCCGATCAAGGAGGACGTCCAGCAGTGGTTTGCCCCGGATCATCTGATTTGGATCTTGACGCTTCTGGGACTGACGATGCTCGTCATCGAGGTCGTCCTGACGTCGAATACCCAGCAGACTTCTCCCTTCGACGCGGTGGCCGAATCCCCCGCACAGGCGGTCCGGTTCCTCTGGCTCACTGTCGGCCTTACGGTCGTCTGCCTGGCTGCGGTGCCGATCTTCATCGTTGGCGGCCAGACCCTGCTCCATCTCCAGCTCCGAGGCGCGGATTTTTCCCAGTTCGGCTGGCCGCGTCTCTTCTGAGCGGTTGAATCGGCGTCGCGATCAAATAAACTGGGACCTTCGGTACGGAGGTGACTCTCAAAACCGGGAGCCCGATCACACGATGCGGTCAACCTGGAGGTTCATGGCGCCCCTCATCGTGTGGCTGGCGATTGTCATGGTGCCTCATCCGACGGGCCTCTCTCGCAACGGGTGGGGTTATCTTGGGCTCTTTTCCGGGGTGATCGTCGCCCTGGTGCTGGAGCCGTTGCCGCCGGCCGCTGTCGGGATGATCGGAGTCACGCTGGCCATGATCGTCGGCGATGTCGCCGCGAAGCCGGCCGACGCCGTCAAGTGGGGGCTGAGCGGCTTCTCGGACGCCACAGTCTGGCTTATCTTTGGCGCCTTGACGCTTTCCACTGGCTATGAGAAGACCGGGCTAGGACGGCGCATTGCGCTCTCGCTGGTGAAGGTGATGGGGCGAAGTACGCTGGGACTGGGCTACGCCGTGACGCTCGCCGACCTGGCCATCGCGCCGTTCACGCCGTCCAACACGGGCCGGAGCGCCGGTGTGATCTTCCCGATCGTCCGCGGCATCCCAGCGCTCTATGGCTCGTCGCCCGGCCCGACGGCCCGGCGACTCGGCGCCTACCTGATGTGGACGGCGTTTGCCGCCACGGCTGTGACAAGCTCGATGTTCCTGACCGCGCTGGCGCCGAACCTCCTGGCCATCGGCTTGATGCGGAAGGAGATGGCTCTCGACATCACCTGGTCCCAGTGGCTGCTCGGTTTCTTGCCGGTCGGTGGGCTCTTGATCGCGGCCTTGCCGTTGCTCGTGTATGTCGTCTATCCGCCCGAGATCCGCTCGAGCCCGGATGTCCCGGCCTGGGCAGCGGCCGAGTTGGTCCGGATGGGGAAGTTCTCAGCTCAGGAAGCATTGATGGGATTGTTGATCCTCCTGGCCTTCGTTCTCTGGGTCTTCGGGGGGACGTGGATTCACGCGACGACCGCGATCCTCGCCGTCGTGGCGCTGATGATGTTGCTTCGCGTCGTCGACTGGGACGATGTGGTCGGGAACCGGGCTGCCTTCGACACGGTCATCTACTTCGCGACGCTCATGGCCCTGGCTGACGGATTGAACCGGGTGGGGGTCGTCACCTGGGCCGCGGAGGGCGTGTCCCGGCAATTGACCGGCGTGCCGCCGTTGGTTGCGCTGATCGTCCTGGTCTCATTCTTCTTCGTGGTCCATTACGCCTTCGCCAGTCTGACCGCCCACACCGTGGTCGTATTCCCCGCACTCATCGCAGCGGGGGCCACTTTCCCCGGCATGCCCGTGAAGGTGTTCGTGATGGTGCTCGCCTACTCGATCGGCCTGATGGGCGTGATCACTCCCTACGCGACCGGCCCGGCCCCGGTCTATTTCGGCAGCGGGTTCATCCCACGAAGGGACTTCTGGGTCCTGGGATTCGTCTTTGGGCTGATCTACCTCGTCACGCTTCTGGGCGTGGGGATCCCCTACCTGTCCCACTATGCTCGGTGAATCGCCGGCCACATCGCTCTATCACCGGTTGTCGAAGTCCTTTGTAGAGTGCTCTGCGAGCACCTACGACATCCCGCAACGGCTCTTGACAGTCGTCCTGACGTGGCCGCCGGTGCGGCGTCGGTCTCCGGAACGAATCGGATCGTGCCTGGAAATGTGGTTTTCCCGAATCCTAAGCGGCCCGATGTGACCGATCCCAGCATCCTTGATACTGCGACTCCGGTGCGAAAGTCGCGATCGCGAGCTAGAGTTAAGTTGAGCAACACAAACTCGGACCGAGATCGCCCTCAGTGCATCCAGACGTTTGAAGACGCCGGACGGCTCACGCAACGTGAAGACGACCACGACGTCGTGGACCCATCGTGGAAGAGGATCCATTGCATGCTCCCCGATCGAGCAGGTGACGTTCGGCCAATCGGCCCGTCGGTTGAGCCCTCCTTGCTGGTCGCCGAGCTCGAAGCCGTACGGACTCGAGCTCGCGAGGTCCGAGCGGCGGGTCGCGCGACTGATCCAGGCGCACCTCCGGTACCGCGGCGTGATCCGCCACCTGAGGGCGATGGCCTCGACCGATGTCCTTACCGACCTGGGCAATCGGCGCCGATTCGAAACCATCCTCGGAGAGTGCTTCGCGCGCTCGACCCGGCAGGGGTCGCCGCTCTCGGTGGTCATGGTCAACGTCGATGAATTCAAGTCCTACAACGACGCGTTCGGCCATGCGGCCGGCGATGAAGTGCTCTGCATCATCGCCCGGCAACTCGTGATCTCTTCCCGCGCCAGCGATGTCGTAACGCGTTACGGAGGTGAGGAGTTTGCGATCGTCCTCCCCGACACCGATGCAGCCGAGGCTCTCATCCATGCGCAACGGCAACGGGTTGCCCTCGAGTCCTTCGCCTGGCCGCTCCGGCGCTCACCGCGAGCTTCGGTGTGGCGACACGGACCCCGGCGACAGAGGACCTTGCCACGCTGGTCGACGAGGCCGATCGCGCGCTCTACGTCTCCAAACGCGGCGGCCGCAATCGGGTCACCCACCTGGAACTGATCGATGCAAACGGTGCCTCCCCCTCGAACACGCCGGAGCCATCACCCCGTCGAGCCTGGGTGTCCCGAGCGAGCAGTCACCGGGTTCCGCCCGAATCCGGAAGAGCCGAGTCGTCCCGGCCTTGAACGAGACCACGGCTTTTGTGACTGCAAACTCGGTTAGGACGCCTGGATGATCGGGCGAGGTCCGACCGCTCATGATTTCATTAGCGGGTTCATCCACGCGTTCACAACAAACCAAATCCGAGAATTGAGATAATCATGGATGAATGGTGGAGCGAAATCTTCCAGCTTCCCTACGGATCGGCCTCCCGGAACGCCGATACTTACACGAGATCGCGCTGGGCCTGAATATTCGGCCCAACCCGTGGCTCTAGGTTAGCCCCGATCTCCGTTACGACCGAGTCCCGTTTCCCATCCCATCAACGAATCGACTCGAGACCGCCAATTGACCAGGGGCTCCGACTCCAGGTTCCTCTTTCGAGAGAGGACGGCGCCTCGCGAGCAACCGCCGAACGTGGCGAGGACCGTGGGCTAGGCCGATCATTTCCGTTCGCAGGACCGAGCGAGCCCAGGGACACGAGGAGGACGAGCCGATGAGACGGTTGGCAACCGCGACGACCCTGATGTTGTTGGGCCTGGCGATGCCTTTCGGGACATCGGCCCAACCTCCAGTCGTGCCGGCCCTGCCCACACCGCTGTCGGCGCCTACGGCACCTTCCTATACGATTGTCCTTCAGACCAGGCATGCGTGCGTCACGCCTCATGCCCACAAACTTGCCCGGGCGGAGGGAGGCTCCATCGACGTCGTCGCCTCGGCACCCGATACCCTGGTGGCGACGATGACCGGGACGGCCGCCGCAAACAGCTACCTCGGTTGCACCGGTACGGCCACCGAGACCTTTCAACTGGTGCAGGACTTCGAGATCACCTGCCAGGATCCGGCCGTCCGGACCGTGTCCCTGACGCTCGATACCTCGCTGGCCGGTTTCGTGCGGAGCAAGGGGCGGGCGGGCGCCTGGGTCCGCCGCGCGGAGGTAAGCCTGACGCCTGCCACATTGCCGGACCTGTCGATGACACTGGCTTATCCGCCACTCACGGTCGAAGGGACGGGCGGCCAACTTTGCAACCAGCACCTGCCACCCTTGACCGCGCCCGCCTTGCCGGTCGGACGTTACACCCTGGTGGCGACTTTCGTGCTCGACACGCGCGCCAGCGGCGTCTGCGACTCGCACGCGGTCGCCGACTTCTCGCCGGACACGACCCTCCCGCCGGAATGGGTGCGGACACGCGATCCCTTCCAGGGTGTCTCCAAGAAGTCGTTCGGCTTTACGGCCACCATCACGGCCGCCCCTCCCTCCGCCAGTCCGGCTGTTTCGGACCTGGACCGATCCCGACAACCGCTGGCCGGAGACCGCACGGTACCGGCGAGCGACGTCGCCAACCGCCGGACTCGCAGGACTTCCTCCTGACCGGGATCAGAGTGGTACACTGGAGGGTGTCACGTTTGAGTTGCCCCCCCTGAGGCCGGCACGAAACGCCAACGGCGTTGCACAGCCGTGAGCACCGATCCCCGCGTCCGGCCCGTTCTGTTTCTCATGGAGCACCCTACCCAGGGCCAGGGAGTGCCCTTCGCGTGTCCAATCTCATCGTTCGCGTCTTCCTCCGTGAGCTCCCTGTTCCCCGCGCATCTTGGGGATTCCCGATTGGGTTGCGGCCGAACACCATGCAAGATGCGCTTACCAGAGGCTCGTCCGATTTCGATATACTAATGAATTGAGATTAATTTTCTAGGATATCGGTCGCATTTCTGTACGAAGCGTGGCCGTCAACTTGATGATGGCAGAGTCTGGGCACATTTCGCTGGTAATCCCTTCCAATCGGTAAAGTGCGCCGCTACAATATCTGCCATTCACGGGGCTGGACCGTGTGTATGATCAGGCGTTCACAAAACAACGCCGTTCGCGTGGAAGACCTCTCTCCTATCTCCCCACGCGAATGTGGTATGAAGTATTGCCAGGCTGGTTCCAACGCGTCCGTAAGTAATCGTCGAGTCGTCCCACACACTGCATCATTCCGGTTCAAGCATCCATCGGCGCTTTCTTCTCGTGAGCCTGCTGGTGGGGGATGTTTTTGGCATCCTAAACTGCGAGAGGAAGGTGCTGGGACAGTCAAGGCAACTCCCGGAAAAGGAGGGCGTTCGCGACTGGAGACGAGGAAACCGAATCCAGAAAAAGCCGGGATACCACCCGGAAAGGGATGATGTGCGCGCGTTCGCAGGTTACGGCTGGGATCGCCAACGAGCCAGTGGCCCAGGCGACTGTCGAGGTCGAAGGTTTGAGAGGATCTCGGAATCCTGAACTTTCCTCTCGTCCTCGATGCACTGGGAGTAGTGATCCGCGAAGAGAGCAGATGTCGGCGACTCTTTCCCCGTGCGGGGGCTCCTCCGTTGCAGGCACCCCAAGCGTTCGACGAAGTTGCGATGATTGCGGAAAGACAGGACCGGCCTACACAGGGAGGGTTGATCCCCCGTTAGTGTGCTTCTTGAACCCTCATCCCCAAGGAGAGTCACTCAGATCGAACCGATCGCGCCGCATGGTCGGCCTTGCCCGGGATTTTTTCCTGAGATACCCGCCGGGAGTCAACCTCAAAGAGCGGCATCCACAGCCGCGAGATCGGGACTCGTCCTGGCGTGTACCAGGCGCTCTCGACCCGAGCCGGGAGCGAAGTCAGCCACTCCGACGCCTCTCGAGCCGACGCGATCGCGATCGGCACCCAACGTTCCGTCATCGGTCCGGGATCTGGTCATCGGACCAGGCCGGTAGTCATCTTTCCACCCGAGTATCTTCCATGCCAAGCACCTCGTTTTCACTCATAAATCGTCGTGGATTTCTGCGGCTGGGAATCGTCGCCGGGATGCTCGGTGCCGCCGGTTGTGACGATGGGGGCACGCAGACGATCACGACGCCCCCCCCCGCGAACGGGAATCGCTCGCGCCTCAAGGCGCTGCAGGAGAAGGCGGACGAGATCAAGACCAAGCAGAAGAAATAAGACGAGTGATCGGGAATCGTTCGAACTTGTTCCATCATCCAGATCATCGACCCGGAGAGATATGTCCTCTCCGACCTTGTACCCCTGGCAACGTCACTCATCCCAAGGAGGCGCACCCATGCGCTTGATGCTTCGCCGTGTTTCGAGCCGCGGTTTCACGCTGATCGAATTGCTGGTCGTCATCGCCATCATCGCAGTCCTCATCGCACTCCTCTTGCCGGCCGTGCAGGCGGCCCGCGAGGCGGCCCGGCGTGCCCAGTGCGTCAACAACCTCAAGCAGCTCGCGCTGGCCGCCCACAATTATCAGGACGTCAACGGGACCTTCCCGATTGGCGTCAATATGCAACCCGACGTCATGTTCAACTACCAATGGGTAGAGGACACGAGCACGTTCGTCGCCATGCTCGGTCAGTTCGAGCAACAGCCGCTGTACAACTCCATGAACTTCAGCCGCAGCATCTACTCCGGCGTCAACAGCACGGTGTACGCGGCGGGTCTGGCGGCCCTATGGTGTCCCAGTGACGGTCAGATCGCCGGCAAGAGGAACAGTTTCGGGGCGTACGGAGACAACCCGAACCTGACGGTCGCCTACACGAGTTACACCGGCAATGCCGGTCAATGGTATCCCGAGCCCCTGCTCTACTGCACGGTCACTTACCCGCTTGCTCTGAGCAGTTGCGCAGGCCTTTTCGCCCCTCCAGAATGTCATGAACGGCGTCTTCACCTTCAATGCCCCAACCCTCGCCGCGATCACAGACGGTACGAGCAACACGTTCCTCTACAGCGAGAAGGCCAACGGCATGTTCTCCAAGAATGACGCCGCAAACGGCGGCGCCAACGACTCGAACTGCTACAACTGGTGGGCCGATTGCGTCTCGGGTGATTCGCTCTTCACGACCCTGTACCCACTCAACGCATTCAAGAAGGTCCCGCTCTTCAAGGACGAATACGATATCTCCTGGGTCGAGGGCGCGTCGAGTTTCCATCCCGGCGGCGCCAACTTCGCCTTCGCGGACGGCTCAGTGCGGTTTATCAAGGAGTCGATCAGCTCCTGGCAATTCAATCCCGCCAACGGGTATCCGCTAGGCGTCACGGTCAGCGGCAGCGGTCTCTATACGCTCGCGCCAGGCACGCAGGTTGGCGTCTATCAGATGCTGTCAACGCGCGCGGGCAATGAAGTCGTGAGTTCCGACCAGTACTGATTCGGCCCGTGAAGCGGCTCCCGAGTTTTGCAACCCCGGCCTGGGACGCGGTCCCAGCGCCGGGGCCTTCCGGGGAATTCCCTGGCGTCGCTTCGGCGGCCTGGGGTATTATGAAAGGAGAGAAATACGATTCGGCATCAGGTCGAACAGGGCACGGTTGTATACGACCACGGGTTAAGACCCTGCCGAGTCAAGGGTCGAGCGGCGCGGGCGATTGGACCAATGCCTATCATGCATCGGATACAATTGAGCGCAGCGTGGGGCCTTGGTGGGCCTTTCGGCGCTCACTCTCTCGACGGTCACCGCCGCCGATCCTCCGCCATCGAGAACGGTGGATTACCCGCGTCAAATCAAGCCGATTCTGACATCGCAATGTGTATCATGCCATGGCGCGGCCAAGCCCCGGGGCGGTCTCCGGCTCGACACGGCCGCGGCGGCACTCCAGGGGGGCAAGGGCGGCCCCGTGATCCGACCGGGCCACGGCGAAGACAGCCCGCTGATCCTCGCGCTGCGCGGCGAGGGCACTGGCGAGCGGATGCCCTTGAACCGTCCGCCGTTGAGCGAAGCCGAAATTACCCGCTTTCAAGAGTGGATCGACCAGGGGGCCGGTGGCGTTGCCGGTGAACGGCCCGGAGTACCTCCCGCGACGACTCACTGGGCGTTCCTGCCTCCTCGGCGGCCAGTGCCGCCCGATGTGCGGTTGACGAATTGGGTTCGCAATCCGATCGATCGGTTCGTCGTGGCCCGGCTCGAACGCGCCGGCCTGGCACCGTCACCGGAGGCCGATCCGGCGACCTTGCTGCGTCGGGTGAGCCTCGACGTGACCGGATTACCCCCTTCGCCAGTCGAGCGAGACGCCTTCCTGACCGATCAGTCCCCGGACCGCTATCAACGGCTTGTCGATCGCCTGGTGAGCTGCCCTCACTTCGGCGAGCGATGGTCACGCCCCTGGCTCGACCAGGCTCGATATGCCGATTCCAACGGCTACAACATTGACGCACCCCGCGCGATCTGGAAATACCGCGACTGGGTGATCGCCGCGTTCAATGCCGATCTACCGTTCGATCGGTTCGCCATCGATCAGATTGCCGGCGACCTCCAGCCCGGCGCCTCGTTCGCCCAGCGGATCGCGACCGGGTTCCACCGGAATACCCAGATCAACCAGGAGGGTGGGATCGATGTCGAGCAATTCCGGATCGAGTCGATCGTCAACCGGGTCAACACCACCGGTACCGTCTTCCTCGGCCTGACGATCGGCTGCGCCCAGTGCCACGATCACAAGTATGACCCGATCCGCCAGCGCGAATACTACCGGCTCTTCGCCTTCTTCAACAACGTGGACGAGCCCGACCTGGAGATCGCCAGCCCGGCGGAACTGTCCCGGCGCGAGAAGATCCGAGTCCAGATCGATGCGTTTCACAAGACCCTGGCCGTGCGATATCCCGATCTCGACGAGCGAGAGCGTCGGTGGGAGTCCACGGTCACGCTCGAATTCACCCAGGCGCAGACCGCAGAGGTGCGGGTGATCTTTGACACGCCGCGGGAGAAACGCACGCACGCCCAGCGCCGCGCGATGATCGAGCTGATGATGGCGAAGGACCCGGCATTACAGACCGAGTACGCGGCTCTCACCAAGCTTCGCGACGACCTGCCGAAATTCGTGACGACCATGGTGGTCTCGGAGCGTCCGGGCCCGCCGCGCGAGTCGTTCGTGCATCTCGGCGGCGATTTCACGCGGAAAGGAGAGCGGGTCGAGCCGGCCGTACCCGCGGTCTTGCCCGCGATGACCGCCGACAGCCCCGGGACCCCGCCGGATCGCATGGACCTGGCCCACTGGCTCGTGGATCGGCGCAATCCCCTGGCCGCGCGCGTGGCGGTCAACCGGATCTGGCAGGCCTATTTCGGTCGCGGCCTGGTCGAGACAGATAACGACTTCGGGACCCAGGGCTCGCCACCGAGCCATCCCGAGCTGCTCGACTGGCTGGCCTGCGAGCTGATCGATCGCGACTGGAGTCTCAAGGCCATCCATCGGCTGATCGTGGAATCCGCCACCTACCGCCAGGCGTCGCGGATTCGCCCCGACGCTCAGGCGATCGATCCCGACAACCGATTGCTCTGGCGACAATCGCGACTTCGCCTGGACGCCGAGCTGATCCGCGACGCTGCCCTGTCCAGCAGCGGACTGTTGACGCGGATCATCGGCGGTCCCAGCGTCTTCCCACCCCAGCCTGACGGCGTCATGAACCTCGGCCAGATGAAACGCCCGTGGCAAGCGGACACCGGCCCGAACCGTTACCGACGCGGGCTCTATACCTTCTTCTGGCGGGCGACGCCGCACCCGTTCTTGACCACCTTCGACGCCCCGGGAGGCGTGCAGACCTGCACGCGTCGGCTGCGATCCGACACCCCGCTCCAGGCGCTGACCCTGCTCAACGACCCCGCCTTCGTCGAGATTGCCGGCGGGCTCGCGGCCCGGATCCTCGAAGATCGACCCGAGCCGGCGACCGATCGCCAGCGAATCCGGCATGCATTCCTGCTCTGCCTGGCGCGGACGCCGACCGACCAGGAGCTCGGAACGGTGGAACGCGTCCTGGTCCAGGACCGTGCCGAGTGCAGCAAGTCAGGGACGACGATCGCGCCCGCGGTGCCGCCGGAATGGGTCACGGTCGCGCGGGTGTTGTTGAATCTGGATGAATTCGTGACACGAGAGTGATTGAGTGAACCCGCGTGAGGAAGAAACGGCCCGAGGACGGAATCCGGCCTTTGTAGGGTGGGTGAAACCCACCAGAACCTGGCCATTTCTTGGTGGGTTTCACCCACCTTCCCGGGTCCTCGGACAGTCCACAGAGGTTGATCGCTCATGACCGGCGAGTTCGACACCAAGCGGGCGTGGGACCGGGCGTTGCGCGACCGGACGCGCCGGCATTTCTTTACGGACTGCGGCCTCGGGCTGGGATCGATGGCCCTGTCTTCGCTGCTGGGCGCCGATCATCGAGCAGTGGCGGGATCCGGGCGGGACGCGAGCCCGGCGCGATTGCGCACGGCCGGCGATCCGACAGCCGCCGGAGCCAATCCGATGGCGGCCCGGCCGGGGCATTTCCCGGCGCGGGCCCGGAGCGTCATCTATCTGTTCATGGCGGGCGGGCCGAGCCAGCTCGAGCTGTTCGACTACAAGCCCCGGCTCCAGGATTATAGCGGCCAGCCGATCCCGGACTCGTTCATCCAGGGACGACGGTTCGCATTCATGGACATCTTCACCAAGGAGCATCCCAAGCTGCTAGGGACGGTCCGGAAGTTCGCGCGACACGGGGCGTCGGGGGCCTGGGTCTCGGAGTTGTTGCCGCACATGGCCAAGGTCGTGGACGACCTGACTTTCGTCAAATCGGCCGCGACCGACGTCTTCAATCACGCGCCGGCCAAGCTGTTCGCCAACACCGGCACCGTCCAGTTCGGCCGGCCGAGTATGGGCTCATGGATCACGTATGGGATCGGCAGCGAGTCCACGAGCCTGCCCGGCTTCGTGGTGCTGCAATCGGGGCCGCGAGGACCGCGAGGCGGGGCGGTGAACTGGGGAAACGGGTTCCTCCCTTCGTCCTACCAGGGCGTGCCGCTCCGTGGCGGCGGCAGTCCGATCCTGAACCTGGCGACGCCGCCGGGGATCTCCACGGATCGCCAGCGCCGGGCCATCGAGGCCGTCACGGCGTTGAATCGATCTCACCGCGACGTCACGGCGGACCCCGAGATCGCCACGCGGATCAACGCCTACGAGGTCGCCTTCCGGATGCAGACCAGCGCGCCGGAGTTGATCGATCTGGGTTCGGAGACGGCCGAGACCCTGAACCTCTACGGCACCGAGCCCGGTAAGCCCGGCTTCGCCACCAACTGCCTGCTCGCCCGGCGGCTGGTAGAGCGCGGCGTGCGATTCGTCCAGCTCTATCACACCGACTGGGACCATCACGGTGTACCCGGCCAGACCCTCACCCGCGACCTCGATCAAGTCTGTCGCGAGATCGACCAGCCGTGCGCAGCCCTGATCCAGGATCTGAAGAGCCGCGGCCTCCTCGACTCGACCCTCGTCGTCTGGGGCGGCGAATTCGGCCGCACGCCGATGGGCGAGATTCGCGAGACGGTCGGCCGCAACCATCACATCGACGCGATGACGACCTGGCTGGCCGGCGGCGGGGTCAAGTCGGGCCTGACCCTGGGCGAGACCGACGAGTTCGGCTTCGCCCCGGTGGCGGACCGCGTCCACGTGCACGATCTCCAGGCGACGATCCTCCATCTCCTGGGCCTCGAACACACCCGGCTGACCTACCGATTCCAGGGCCGCGACTTCCGCCTGACCGACGTCGCCGGGCAAGTGGTTACGAAGTTGCTGGCGTGATCGGGAAACCCACCTAACGCGGCCTTCGGCCGAAATTCAATCGGGATTCCGGATTCGCGATTCCGGATTCCCGAAGGGGAATGATCCGGGAATCGGGAATCGCGAATCCGGAATTCGGAATCCCCAGAGGCGCGCACGGCGCAGCGAGCCTACGGAGGACGACTCTATGGGCGCGACAACGGTACACGGAATCGGCGCAGCAGGTCGACCCGGTCCGGCGGATCGAATTCGAGGATTAGGTCGAATTCGCGGCGCGCGGCCTCACGGTCACCCACCTGGAGATGAGCCTGGACGAGCCGCTTTCTGACCTCGAGATCAAACGGGTTAAGGCGCAGGGACTCCTCACCGGCCGCGATGGACGCACGCCGATCACCCGACAGCAATTGGCCGCGGGCCAGCTCGCCATGGTAGTCCGCGCCGAGGGGTTGATAGCGATGGCCTGGCGCCAATAAGCGATCGCGTCCTCCTGGTGGCCCGCGAGCGCGGCAAGGTGGGCCGCGCCTCCCAGGGCGGTCTCGCGGCTCGGATCCTTCGCCAGGACAACGCGATAGGCACGCAGCCCCTCTTCGAACCGGCCGAGGAGGCGGAGCGCCTCGGCCTTGCCTTCCCAGGCGGGCAGGTCATCCGGTCTTGCCGCCAGGGCCGTTTCCAGTAACGGCAACGCCAACGCCGCGCCGTCCCGGCCATCACGGCAGAGGGCGACGCCTCGGTCACGATTGGATTCGGCACGTCCTCGATCATCGAGCATGCCGTCGTGAAAACCGACCAGTAACCGGACCAGGCTGCGCGGAATGCTGTCGGAGGGCTGGGCTTCGGAGCCTCCCGGGTTCTTACGAGGAACCCGATGGTCGGTCGTGGCAAGATGAGGATTATTGGAGGTGCCCGATCGCGGCATGTGGCAGGTTGTGCAGTCATCACCGGGCACCCGCTCCCTTCGAACCTTCTCCGGGAGCGAACAGCCCCGATCGGCATGGCATTCGAGGCACCGGTCCCGGAAATAGGCGGCCTTCTCCTCGTGCATGGGCTGGACATGCGGATCATGACAGGAGATGCATCCGAGCCGGCCCTGGCTCGCGCGGAAGCAACGACTTTCGTGCATCTGTTCAACCTGGCCGCCGAACCGGTTGCTGGCAACACCGGCGGGGACCACAAACGCCGACCAGAATTGATAAAACGGCAACCCCGGCCGATAATCTTCGCTTCGGAGACCGGCATGAACGGCGCGTTGACGGCCGATCAGATGGCACTGTTCGCAAACGGAGTCGCGAATCGAGGGTTCCAGGTTTGCCGGATTGACGATCGTCAGGTCCACGCCATCAGTCATCGTGGGACGAAGGACGTGGAGTTCACCGGGCCCATGGCAGCGCTCACAACCAATCGCGTGGCCCTGGAAGATCGGCGGCTCATAGCGGTTCACCGTACCAGCAAGGTGTTGGACCCGATTTGCATGGCAGAATAGGCAGTCGGCAAGGATCGGCCGATTGAAATGGCGGTTCCTCTCCCGATAACCGGGAGACAGCCCCCACCGCTGTTCCCGGACATACCAGGTCATCGGGGACTCGAACAGGAAGCCATCGCGATCGATCAGGTAAGACAGCCCCTGCTTCCCCGAGCCGAGGACATACCGGACAACCGCCTGGTTCTCGGCGATGATCCGACCCGAGCGATCTCGGCGCATCTCCCGATGGATCACACGGTCGCTCGAATGTTCCACGGAATAATGGAGTCCCTGCGCCTCGAACTCGGCTGGACGATCGGTCGGTCGCGAGACGATCGCAGTCACGGCCTCGATCGGAGACAACGAGCGGCCCATCGGATGGCGGCTGTAGGTCCGGGCGATCTCGACGTGGCAACGGGCACAGGCCGCATCGCCGACGTACTTCACGTCCGGGCGCGTATTGGCGTACGGCGACCCGGCGATGGCCCTCGATCGAGTGGTCCGCCAGGTCAAGAATGCGCACGAGAATCCGATCGGGGCCAGAACCGCCGCGAGAAGCAGCAGCCGCGACCGTCGAGGCATCTGCGATCGAAACTCCGAAGCCGTTTCGCAAGCCATGTGAGTGTCTCAGTCACAGGCGTGTCTCTCCCGGTTTCGTTCGGCGAGAACCGCGGGATGCTCCCGTGATTCGTCGGACGGATTCTACTCCAATTCAAGGACGTAGGCCATAGACATGAATGAGTCCTACTCGCCTTTCTTGAGTTTTCACACTTCTCCTATAAGATTAAGAGTTCTGGAAACAGGGCGATCCGCGCTCCGCCGCCGGGAGAATCGAGTTCATCGGATCGGCTCCGGTTCTTTCGGTCGGGTACGACCCTTCGGCTTGGCAATCTTCCACCCACGAGATTATCCTCTCAATAATCTCGCCCGCGCAAGGTGGCGATCGAGCGAGATCGAATTGTCCGAATTCTTATAGGGAGCGGATGATCGATCCGGAGAAGACCTTATCGAGAAAGGCTTTCCACTTGGACTGGCACGCGACGACGATTCTATCGGTGCGCAAGGATGACCGGGTGGCGATCGGGGGGGACGGCCAGGTCACGCTCGGGACCCAGGTCATGAAGTCCGACGCGGTGAAGGTCCGCAAACTTCTGGAGGGCAAGGTGCTGGTAGGATTCGCGGGCTCGGCAGCGGACGGGTTCGCGCTGCTGGAGCGGTTCGAGGGGAAGCTGAAGGATTATCCGAACAACGTGCCGCGGGCGGCCACCGAGCTGGCGAAGCTCTGGCGGACCGACCGGATGCTGCGGCGACTGGAGGCGGTCCTGGTGGTGGTCGACGCGCGGCACAGCCTGCTGTTGACCGGCTCGGGGGACGTCATCCAGCCGAGCGACGGCATCCTGTCGACGGGTTCGGGCGGCGGTTACGCCCTGGCGGCCGCGCGGGCGCTGGTGAAGCACACGAAACTCTCGGCCGCCGAGATCGTCCGCGAATCGCTGGCGATCGCGGGCGGGATCGACATCTACACGAATTCCAACCTGACGGTGGAGGAACTGCCGTGCCAGACCACGAACCCGAGCGCGAGCTGACGCCTCGTCAGATCGTGGCCGAGCTGGATCGCGACATCGTGGGGCAAACCGACGCCAAGCGCGCCGTGGCGATCGCGCTGCGGAATCGATGGCGGCGACGGCAGCTCTCCGACGATCTCCGCGGCCATGTGACGCCCAAGAACATCATGCTGATCGGGCCGACCGGCGTGGGCAAGACGGAGATCGCCCGACGGCTCGCCATGCTCGTCGGCGCCCCGTTCGTGAAGGCCGAGGCCACCAAGTACACCGAGGTCGGCTACGTGGGCCGCGACGTCGAGGGTCTGATCCGCGACCTCGTCGAAGCGGGGATCGTCCTGGTCCGCAATTCCGAGCGCCAGCGGGTCGAAGAACAGGCCAAGGCGCGGGTCGAGCAGCGGCTGCTGGACCTGCTCCTGCCGACGTCGGCACCGTCGGCACCGTGGCCGGAGGGGGAATCGCCTCCCTCGGGTGAGGCGTCCGACCGCCGGCAACGCTCGCGAGACAAGATGCGCGCCCGACTGGCCGCCGGTGCGCTCGACGACCGCGAGGTCGAGGTCACCTTCCCCGGCCGATCGATGGCGCCGGTCTCGATCCTGGGCGCCGGCAACTTCGAGCAGATGGAGATGGACCTCCAGAACATGTTCGAGAAGATCATGCCCAAGCCCACCCAGACCCGTCGGATGACGATTCGCCAGGCCCGGCCGATCCTGCTCCAGCAAGAGATCGAGAACCTGATCGACCCGGAGAAGATCAGCCAGGCCGCCGTCACGCTCACGGAAGAGTCGGGCATCGTCTTCATCGATGAGATCGACAAGGTTGCCGGCGATGAAGGCTCCGGCCGCGGGCCGGATGTCTCGCGCCAGGGCGTCCAGCGCGACCTGCTGCCGATCGTCGAGGGGACGACGGTCAACACCAAGCACGGGCCGGTCAAGACCGACTATATCCTGTTCATCGCCGCCGGTGCGTTTCATCGCTCCAAGCCGTCCGACCTGATGCCCGAGCTCCAGGGCCGATTCCCGATCCGCGTCGAGATGCAGGACCTGACCCGCGACGACTTCGCGCGCATCCTTCGCGAGCCCCGCGCCTCGCTGATCCGCCAGTATCAGGCCCTGCTTTCCACCGAAGGCATCGCGCTGGAGTTCGCCGACGCCGCGATCGAGGTCATGGCCGACCTGGCCTTCCTGGTGAACCGGTCCACCCAGAACATCGGCGCCCGCCGGTTGCACACGATCCTGGAGCGGATTCTCGATGACATCAGTTTCGACGCCCCCGACCGCGCCGAGAAGCATGTGCTCATCGACGAGGCCCTGGTTCGCGAGCGACTCGAGGCCCTCTCTCAAGACGAGGACCTGAGCCGGTTCATCTTGTAGTCCCAAGGCCGGGCAAGGCTAGCGGCGAACCCGGCAAATCGTCCCGAAGAGGCTCACTACTCCCGAAGGGTCCCACTCTCACAGGGTGAGCCCCTTCGGCAGTTGGTGAGCCCCTTCGTGCGGGACGCTCAGTCGGCCCACTCATGAGGAGTCTCCTAAAGATTATTACACACACACACTCTCTCTCTTCTCTCTCTTTCCTCTTGATGGAGTGAGACCGGGAGTGGCCCCCAGGCGGTGAGCGAGGGGGCCCGTAGGGGCTCACTACCTTTGGAAGGGGCTCACCCTGTGAGAGTGAGACACTTCGGTAGTTGGTGAGCCCCTTCGGTGGGTTCTCTGGGGACTGCGCCGGCAAAATCGGCTCGATCCCACCCACCCCAACTGCCAAGAATGCGGTCGTCAGGAGGGAGGTCCGCCACAGTCCACCAAGCACCCGGCGCGCTACGGGGCAGGCACCGGGCGGAAGTCCCGATCCACGCGCACCGCGAAGGGTTCGGCGGGGAAGGCCAGGTCCATCATCATCGACCGGAAGTCCTCGCGCGATCGCAGGGGGGCTAGCCCAGGCTCGACCCGCAGCAGATCGGCGTCGCGATAGCCGGCGGCCACTTCCTGGCGGAGGATGGCCATCGCCTGGTCAGCATGCGACTTTGCCTCGGCAGCGGTGACCCCGGCGTCCGCCAGTCCGGTGAGCCCCGCCAGCGACCCGTGGCAGCACGCCAGGATGATCGCCCTCTCTCCGCTCGGTGGATGGATGGCATAGAGTGTCGTGGCTCGGCGCCAGTCAGCGGCGGCGCCGGCCGGGTCGCCAGCCGCCGACCGCACCGCACCCGAGCGCAGCAGAGCCTCCGCCAGGCCCTCGGCATAATCACCGTTCTTGGGATCGTCCTTGACCAGGTCCTCTCGGAGGGCGATCGCCCGGTCGCAGCAGGCCCGTGCCTCGGAGAGCTGGCCCAGGGCGGTCAGGGCCGCGGCGAGGTTGCTCTCGCTATACGCCAGACTGTCGCGATCGACGGCACCGGCCGACCCATTGGCCAACAGCCTCTGGTAAGTCGCCCGCTCCTGGCCGAACGCGGTCGCTGCCTCGGCGGCACGACCGGCCCGCCAGAAACGCCGCCATCCCAAATCACTCAGCACATTTGCCAGGCCCCTGTGAACTGAGTGGTCCGACGGATGCTCCTCGGCCAGCTTCCGCGAACTTGCCACAGCCGTTTCGAACGCCTCATCCGCCTCGCTCTTCATCCCCATCCGGCCCAGCGCCGTGCCGGTGAGGCTGAAGTTCCACGCCAGGTTACCTGGGTGGGAAGTGGAGCCATAGTTGGCATTGACCAGTTTCTGCAAGATCGGCCGCGCCTGCACCAGCGCCTCCAGGGCCTCGGCCGGCCTGCCGATGGAGTTCAAGTCCTCTGCGATGTGGTTGAGCCCGTAGGCCACGTTGTTCGCCAGATTCGTCACGGCGGGGTTGGCCTCGGCCGCTCGCCGCCAGATGGCCAGGGCCCGCCGCTGCGACGCGATCGCCTCGTCAACCCGGCCCGAGTACCGCAAGGTGCCGGCGATGTTGTTGTGGAGTATCGCCAGCTTGTTCTGGTAGTCGTACGCCTCGGGCCGCGCGTCGGCCAGCTTGCCAAAGACCACGATAGCTTCCTCTTTCGCCGCGATCGACTCGGCCGGCCTGTCGAGTTCATCGAGGCATTTCCCGATCATCAGATGACAAAGCCCGATTTGTTCCAGGTATCGCGTGGACGAGGGGTTCCTTACGACCAGGTCCCGGGTGATCGCCAGGGCACGGCGGGCCATGGCCAACGTCTTCGCGGGACCTCGTCTCTCACCCTGGTTAGGCATGTCGAACATGTGGAGGCAATCGGCGAGCACCGACCGGGCTTCGTCGGCCCCGCGTCCTGAGGCGACCAACCCCTCGGCCAATCGGAGGGCCTCCTCGTAAGACGCTCGCTGGCCATCATCATCCCCGATCATGCTGAGCGAACTCGCCAGGCCGATCAGGCTTCGCACGACGTTCAGTTCCGCCTCGCCGTCTGCCTCTGTCCGACCGGCCAGTTCGCGCCGGACCGCCAGACCCTTGCGGTAAACGGCAACGGCCTCGGGCCCCTTTCCGATCTCGCGGGTCAATCCGGCCAGCTCGAAGTAGGCCCGGCCCAGCGCCGCCCGTGAGGTCGAGTCCGACTGGCCCTCGAGTAGCCGCTCCAGCTTGCCGTAGAACTCGGCCGCGCCTTGGAGCAGCTTCGATCGCAGGCCGGCGAACGCCTTTTCCTTCAGGAGCAAGTCCTGGCTCACCTCGCCGTGGAACAGCTCGATGGCTTCCATCGCCAGCTCGAAACGCTGCCGCTCCCGCACGTTGGCCGCCTTCAGGTCCGCGTTGGCCCGGTTCACATTCTGGTTGGCGGTAGCCAGCTCGGCGTTGGCCGAGTGCAACTCGGCGTTGGCGGAATCCACCTGCTTGTAGGCGATCGCCAGTTCATTGTTGGTTCGCTTCAGTTCGGTATTGGCCCGCGTCTGGACGCCCAGGACCGCCCCCAGGCCGACCACCCCGGCGACCAGAGCCACCACCGCAGCCGTCACCATGGTCCGGTTCCGCCGCGCCCACCGTCTGGCCCGCCGCGACCATGGCTCACGCCAGGCCAAGACCGGCTCCTCCGCCAGCCATCGCTCCAGGTCCTCGGCCAGACCTCGCGGCGAGGCATACCGATCCTTCGACTTGTGGGCCATCGCCTTCATGCAGACCGCCTCTAGCGCCGTGTCGATCGTCGCGTCAACCTTCCTCGGCGGCGTGAGATCACCGCGCTGGACAGTCCGCAGCACCTCGCCGATGTCCCCCTCCGCGGGCGGACGGCCGGTCAGGAGGTAGTAGAGCGTGGCGCCCAGGCTGTACACGTCCGAACGCGGCCCCAGGTGCTCGATGTCCCCCTCGGCCTGCTCCGGGCTCATGTAGCTGGGTGTGCCCAGCGCAGCTACCCGGCAGCGTCTCGGCGCTGCCGCTGGCCGAGCTGGGGACGAGCGTCCGCTCGCCGGAGTCGGCGCCGGGCTCGACCCGGCCCAGAGCCTTGGCCAACCCCCAGTCGACCACCAGCGTCTCGCCATACTTGCCCACGATGATGTTGCCCGGCTTGATGTCGCGGTGCAAGACGCCGCGGTTATGCGCATACTCGATCGCGTAGCAGACGTCCGTCAACCGCTTCAGCAGGTTGCGCAGCTCCAGCGAGCGTCGTCCCGGGTCCGCTTTCAGAGCCTCGCCGGCATGGAAGCGGTCGACGGCCTCCTTGAGGTTGTCCCCCTTGATGAACCGCATGGCGTAATAGGGCCGGCCGTCAGCGTAGGTTCCCAGACCGTAGACCGGCACGATGCCGGGGTGCTCCAGCCCGCCGGTGATCTCGGCCTCGAGCAGGAACCGGGCGCGGCTGATCGTGTCGTCGGAGTGCCGGTCCAGGATCTGCTTGAGAGCCACCTCGCGGTTCAACTCGGCATCGAGCGCCACGAAGACGGCGCCCAGTCCGCCGCGTGCGTGGGGCCGCAAGACGCGGAACCGCTGGCCCTCGCTGGTCGCCGTCCCCACAGCATAGGACGCCGTGCGATCGTCGTCGGCCTCTTCGTCATGGGTCGAGACGTGGCCCGAGGCGACGTGGCCGAGGGTCGCCCCGATGTCCGGGTCACCTAGCTCGGCCAGGCTCTCGCGGGCCGACTTGCCGGCCGGCACGGCGGCCAGGCTCTTCTCCACATCGCCGCCGTGAGACTCGACGTGCAGGGCCGCCAGGGCTTCGACGGCCGACCGCTGGGCGGCGCTCATGTGGCCCAGGTCGATGAGGTGATCGGCCAGGGGCCGCGACTTGTCGCAGGTCCAGGCGTGGAAAGCCGCGACGAGCTGCGATTGCTGGATCAATCCGGTCTGAAGCGCAAGCAGGCCAAAGAGGAGGTGGCGGTCGGCGGTCATGATGCACTCCGCTGGAGGTCATTCGCGGGCGGGCGACTCCTGGCGACCGGCAGTCGTCCGGTCGTCAGAATCACGCCGATTATTGTAAGCCAATCCCGCAGGACCGCCAGCGCCGGCGATCGCTACCAGACAGACCTGACCAGCCGATGTCGCATCTCTCTCTCCGTACGATCCCTGCGCCGTGCGCATTCGGAGCATTCAAGACTCAACGATTCAAGATTGGCGATTCAAGATTCCCGATACCGAATTGATTCTCCATCTTGAATCGCTCTTGAGTTTCGGCCGAGGGCCACGTTAGGGCAGCGGCACGTCCTTGAACTCGAATTCCAGCGGGATGGTGACGACCTTGCTGGGCGTCTCGTAGACGAGCTGGTAATCCGCCGGCTTGCCGGGGGCGTCGACGAAGAGGTATTCGAAGCCGAGCTTGCCGCCATCGGCGCTGGTGTTGTTGAAGCCGCCGTTCTGCTCGAACCGCGACCCGTCGGCCCGCTGGAGCCAGACCCGGTTGTTGAACAACCCCTGGCGATAGCTCTCGAACGCAGGCCCCTCGCCCGGGTAGGCCAGCTCGACATTGACCTTCCAGACCTGTTCGTCGATTTCCATCCCCTGGAGCATCACGCTCACGTCCCCCTGCTTCCTGGTGACGTTCTCCTGGGCGAGGCTGGGGAATCGGAAGACCTTGATGCCGGCCGGTATCGTCAGCTCGGCCTTGACCCGGAGGCTCTTGATCTGCTTGGCGGTGCGCTCGGGGGCCTGGAGGTTGAGGTTGATCTCGGCCACCGGATTCTCCGGCCGGACCACCACCTCATCGGACTCCATCTCGACCTGGGCCTTGACCTCCTTGCCCTGGTCGTCGGTGATCTTCAGCTCGTCGGCCTTGAGTTTCAGGAGCATGGGGCGGAGCCTCGGCTCCCAGGCGGCTTCGAGCTGTACGGTAGCGGAAGAGGAGCCGGCCGCGAAGTCGCGGACCACGCCGATCTGCTTCAGCGCGATCCGGAACGGCCCACTATACTGGATCGGCGTCTTCGCCGCAGTCCCGCCCGACGAGATGCCGACCGAGCCGTCGCCGGTGTAGAACTCGGTCATCACCTCGGCCTGCTTCGCGATCTGATCGAGGGCCTCGAGGAACGGCTTATCGCGGATCTCCAGGTCCAGCGCGGGGTTCGTCACCTCGGCCCCGAGCCGCTCGCGCACGTCGGAGATGATGTTGCCGGTCTGCTTCTGGATCTGCTGCAGCGCTTCGGTCAACCGGATCCCCTTCCCCTCGAGGGTTACCCGGCTCGCATGGGGATTGATGTCGTCCTCGGCCTGCGCAAGGCGGCGCGGAGCTTTTCGATCTGCTCCTTGCGGTTACCGGCGGGGAGAGTCGCCACGTCCGGCAGCATCGGCAGGATCTTGGGGCCCAGCTTGACCAGGCTCGCCATGGCGGCCTCGCGAGCCTCGGCCTTGGGCGCGTCGAGGCGGTCGACGAGCTGGAGCACCCGGTCGTGCAAGGCGGCGTCCGTCGATTCGGTCTGGCCGCGGGCCGCCAGGACCGGGATCCCTGACAGGAACCCGCAGGCGACCACCCATAATCGGAGATCTCGCGCTGAAACGCATCGCATGGTTTCGTCCCTTGGTTGGGGTATCCCGTCGAAATCGACCGGTGATCCACCGTCCGATTTGTCCGTGGTCATCAGAGAGGAGCCGAGTCAATCAACGTGCCATCGTCCGTCTTCCATGACGAGGCGGTCGTCGGCCCAGAGGCGACCGCGCGTCCGCGTGTCGATGATTAGGTCCCAGTGCAGGGCCGAGTCATTGTTCCCGCCGGTCTCGGGATAGCTATCGCCGAGGGCCAGATGCACCGTACCGCCGATCTTCTCATCGAAGAGGATGCTGCCGGTGAATCGATCGATCCCGGGGTTGAGCCCCAGCCCGAGCTCGCCGAGCCTCCGTGCGCCCGGATCGAGATCGAGCATGGCCAGCAGATACTCCTCGCCCGCGTCGGCTCGAGCGGCGACGACCTCACCCCGGCTCAACTCCAGGGCGATGCCCTCCAGCCTGCGGCCGTCGCGGCAGACGGGAAATCCGCAACGCAGCCGGCCATTGGCCGAGTCCTCGATCGGCCCGGTGAAGATCTCGCCCGACGGCATGTTGCGCCGGCCATCCGAATTGATCCAGGTGCGGCCGTCCACAGCGAGCGTCAGGTCGGTGCCGTCGGCCTCGATCCGGATCGATCGAACCCGCGACATGAACTCCACCAGGGCCGCCTGACGCCGTCCCAGCGCCTTCCATTCCGCCGCCGGATCGGGCGTGTCGAGGAACAACGCCCCCTGCACGAAGCGCTCATAATCGTCCCGGCTCATCCGCGCGTCGGCGGCGTAGGCGGCCGTCGGATATTGCGTGAGGACCCACCGCTTCTCGCGCGCGGCCCGGCGAATCGGCTCGCGCGCGCGCTCATATTTCGCCTGCTGCCGGGGATCGACCCGGCTCATCGAATCCGTGTCGCCGGCCGCGGCGATCCGGATCCGAGCATCCACCGCTTTCACCTCGGCCATCGCCGCCGCGGGTAGGTGCGCGAGTTGCTCATCGTCGGCATGCTCCAGGAAGAACTCATGCAACCCGGGTAGCTCCAGGCGGACCAGCGGGTGGGCCCCGCGCAGGATCACCGCCCGGCTCGCGGCTTCGACCAGCGGCCGCGCCTCGAGCTCCGAGCCGATCAGGATCGTCTCGCCCCGCTCGACCTTCAGACAATAATCGACCAGGAGGTCGGCCCAGCGGGCGATCAGGTCGTCTCGCAACAGATCGGCCCCCAACCACAAAAGACAACTGTCCGAGTCACTCGTGATTAGCTTATCGCAACGCGAGTTCCGCTGCAACCCGGCGAGCGGCTGGCTTGAGAATCCCGAGCGGGACGGACGTTTCGGCTGACAGATCGATCATGTCGGCCAGCACTGCTTGGAGTCTTCCGTCGGATCTCTGCGCGGTGCGCACATCTGGGGAATCCGGGATTCCCGATTCGAGATTCCCGATCCAGAAGTCGTTCCCTTGGGAATCTCGAATCTCGAATCCGGAATCTCGAATCCCTCTTGGCTTGCGGCCGTGGACCGCTGACGAAACAACTTCCCGAAAACCCGCTGGTAAGTACGAGTCTGTCCTGGAAGCCTCAATGGCCGTCTCGTAGGGTGCTCTGTGAGCACCGAATTCGGCAAAGTACACCGGATCGGTGCTCACAGAGCACCCTACAAAGACCTTCCGAGATAGTCACTAAGTACCTCCGGAATCCGGGAAGTTATTTCGTCGGCATTCCTAGGCCGCGTTAGGACGTTGCGCCGTGCATCTTATCCACTCAGAGCAAGGAAAAAATTGACTGGTGTCGGCGGATCGGGTAATTTTCGATTGGTGTGGGATCTTTCGGAGTTTGCGAAAGCGGTTCCGATCCCAAACGAGCCTTGAGGGCAAGTCGATGTGTTCTCGATGCCCGACATGCGTGGTCCTCGTGGCGAGTCTTCTGCTCGCTCCGGCCACCTCAGTCGTGCTCGAGAGCGCGAATCGTGACGAATGCGACACGATTTGCGTCGTCCGTGCCGTTTCCAGTCAATCCTTCCTCTCTCTGCCACCCACGCCGTCATCCTCGGTCTCGAAATTCATCCCCCTCCGAAGACGGCCGAAAACGGTTCTGGAAGAGAAGACCCCTCGCCTCACCGAGCAACGGTCTTTCGATTCCCTCGTCATCCCCGGCGAGTCGATCCGGTTTCTAGGGGATCGGCGCAGCGTGTGCCAGGGTTGCGCATGGCGCCCCCTGCTTTGCTGAGCCAACCCGTCTCCCCTTCCCCGCAGCGATGGCTAGCGGGTGCGACGCTCTCATCGCGTCAGACGTTTCCGCGCGCCGTCCGCTTCCCAATCACGGACTGAGCGGCAGTCGTGTGTCAGAACACCTGCCCGCGCGCTCCCGACAGGCTCGGTCCCCCCAACCTCTCGGGCTACGGCATCACCATCGATCCGATCCGTCCCGTCGCCCGCGGAGGCGTGAAGCCTCGACGTGACACCGGCTTCCTTCATCGGGTGCCTGTGCATTTGCCGAGGGTCACGCGCCGATCCGGAGTCCTCGATCTTCATGGTCGTGGGCGATCAATCGGTTTTGCACACAAGCATTATTAAATAACAGAGTGCACTCGGTTAGGTGCTGTTCCTTTCCAATTCCTGGAGAACCTCGACCATGCTTCCGACCGTGCGATCTTGGAGAGTTACCGAGCTCTTGACGCTGGGCAGCCTGCTGCTGTTCGGCGTCTCAACCTTCGGTGCCGAGGATCTGTCCCTCTCGAAGCAACTGACCGACCTGGGCCGCCAGGCTCGCGCGCAGGGCGCGGTGCCGACGGCCCGAACGTTCTATCAGAAAGCCTTGCAGCTCGACCCGACCAACGAGGCGGCGGCACGGGAGCTCAAGCAGCTCAAATCTGCGGGAGACTCGATCGTCCGGGTCGCCATGCAGCAGGATCCGGCCACACCTCCGGACGCGCCCGCAGTCGATCAGCCCGCGGCCAAGACTCCCGCCGATGCCCAGGCGACCCTGGAACAAACCCAGGCCGCGGAAAACCTTGCCCGCCAGCAGTTGACCAACGACGTCGAACAGCGGCTCCAGCACGCCCATGAGTTGATGGACGCCCGTCAGCCCGAGGCCGCCTTGAACTTGATGCGCCTCACGCTCAACGTCGTCCGCTCCGCCGCCTCGGTCCCGGAAGCGGATCGCGCGAAACTCGAACGTCGCATCCAGGCCCAGATGATCTCTACCCAGCAGGCTGAGGAGCGCATCGTCGGCGAGCGTGCCGAACAACTCCGCCTCGAGTCCGCCTCCGAGCAACGCACCCGCGCCATCGACCTGTTCCAGGCCAACAAGGAAACCATCGGCTCGATGATGGTCCAGTTCGACACGCTGATGAGCGAAGGCGTTTACAACGTCCTCTACAACGGCGGCATCGGCGACATCAAGGCCGCGACCCAGCCTTTCTACGAGGCCCGGTTGCTCGCCCAGAAGGCCTACGCCTTGCAGCGGGGGGCTCCCATGCCCTACAGCGATAACGTCCCTGCGCCCGCCGCCGGCGATTTCGTTTCCAACGCCATGAATTTCTACAATCAGGAAATGCAGTTCAAAAAGCTCAAGTTCTATCGTTTCCTGATGACGACCGAGGACATCGTCCGGGCGTCGGTGCCTTTCCCCGACAATCAATTCATCGAGTATCCCGACGCCGATTGGTTCAAGTTTATCTCGGAGAAGCGGATCAAGCGCTGGGGCCGGGCCGTGGACCTCTTCGACCGCGACGCCAAGACCCGCCAGATCCTCGAGAAGCTCGACGAGCCGATCTCGATGTCGTTCGCCAATGAGACGCCGCTGGACGACGTGTTGAAGTACATCAGGCAAGCGACGACCACGCCGACCTTCTCAGGCATCCCGATCTATGTCGATCCCTTGGGTCTGCAAGAGGCGGAACGGTCGCTCAACTCGACCGTGCAGATCGACCTGGAAGGTGTCCCGCTGAAGACCACCTTGAAACTGATCCTCAAGCAACTCGGCCTGGCGTACACCGTCAAGGACGGGTTCCTGATGATCACATCGGAGGACTCGGAAGACAAGCAGACCGAGATCCGCGTCTACCCGGTGGCTGACCTGGCTATCATTCCGATGTCGCTGATGATGGGCGGTGGCGGCGGCGGTATGGGTGGTGGCATGCGCGGTGGGATGGGCGGTGGCATGGGCGGTGGCATGGGCGGTGGCATGGGCGGGATGGGCGGCGGGATGGGCGGCGGGATGGGCGGCGGGATGATGGGAGGTATGGGAGGTATGATGTCCGTCCCACCTGTGAATTCCCTGGTGCCCGATGGGGCCATCAACCTACTGCCGCGTCAGTCGAGCGACTGAGCCAGTCGCTCCAAATAGAGCCCATTTCGGTCATACTTCGTCCACCTTGAAGGGCCAGCCCGGGGCATTTCCGGCTGGCCCTTCATCGTATTCCGGGTAGTCGAGCGAAATTGGTCCGCCAGTCGTCGAGGCCACGTCGAAGGCTCGATGCACTCCGACAACTTGACGCTAGACCGGCGAGTCTCCAGAATCATGGCAGGGATTGACGGACCTCAACGTCCCTCGGCTGTGATCGCGTCGAAGAACGATCGCGGAGAGATTCATAGCATGGCCGCACCGATTCGGTCGACGAATGGGCGTCTCCGTCGGTGTCGCGACTCGTCCGATCCCTTCGCGTAAGGAAAGTTTGCATGCGCCCGCCTACTCGGTTACTGACGACGATGTCCGGAGATTCCCGCCTCACCATTCCAATTGCGATCACCCTAAGCGTGATGCTTGCGTGTGCGGCAAGGGCATTTGAAGACCCGGAATCCACGAAGACGGCGGTGGCCAAATCCAGCCGCGCCATCGCTCCCGCCGAGCAGAGACTGAAGGCGGATGTGAGCTATCTGGCCGCGGATGATCGTGAAGGCCGAGAGCCGGGGACGAAAGGGATTGAGGCGGCGGCCGACTACATCGCGGGCGTCTTCAAGGAGTCCGGACTCAAGCCCGCGCCGGGAGCCGACGGCTACTTCCAGCGTTTCTCGATCGGCGGCAACCCGACGCTCGCCAAGGATCAGGAACTGGTGTTCCACGGGCCAGATGGGCAGGCCCTCGCCGCCGCGTTCAAGACCGACTTTACCCCGCTGGCCATCGGCGTCGGTGCGACGCTCGAGACCGCGCCCGTCGTCTTCGCCGGTTACGGCATCACGGCCCGAGACGAAGCGCACAAGCTGGATTATGACGATTACTCGGGCATCGACGTGAAGGGGAAGGCCGTCTTGATCCTCCGTCGCGAGCCCCAGTCCGGCGACAAGGCGAGCCCCCTGGAGGCCAGGCGGATCCCTCGGGACGACAACACGCGGTCCACGGACTGGGCCACGTTCCAGCACAAGGCGACCAACGCGTTCCAGCACGGTGCGGTGGCTGTCCTCATCGTCAACGATCGCACGACGGTACGCGAGGACGACGATCGGCTGTTGAACTTCTTGAAAGCTGGGTCCGTTCCGTTCTCGAACATCCCGATCGTGATGTTGACCCGCGACCTCGCCGATAAACTGCTCTCTTCGGCGGGACAGCCGGTGCTGGAGGATCTGGAGAAGCAGATCGATCGGGGCCTCGAGCCGCAGTCGCGCATCCTTGAAGGGCTGGTCTCTCTCCGGGCGAGTCGCGATCGAGAGTCACACGATCGAGACGAAGAACGTGATCGGGGTGATCGAGGGCAGCGGCCCGCATTCGGAGGAAACGGTCGTCATCGGCGGCCATTACGACCATCTGGGACACGGCGGCTTCTTCTCAGGCTCGCTCGCGGTGTTCTCGCGCGCCATCCACAACGGGGCCGACGACAATGCCTCCGGCACCTCGATGATACTGGAATTGGCGCGACGGATCGGCGCCCGCCGCGATCCCCCGCCCCGCCGGGTCGTGTTCATGGCATTCTCCGGGGAGGAGCGCGGGTTGCTCGGCTCGCAGTACTATGTGCAGAATCCCCTGTTCCCGCTCGCCTCGACGGTCATGATGTTCAACTGCGACATGGTCGGGCGGCTCAACGACAAGAACGAGCTGACGATGATCGGCACCGGCACGTCTCCTGGTCTCGCGTCGCTCGTCGATGTGCTGGGCAGCTCGGCCGGCCTGACCATCAAGAAGGTCTCCGGGATGACCGACGGATTCGGCGGGAGCGACCACCAGGCGTTTTATCCCCGGGGTATTCCCGTCTTGTTCGCCTTCACGGGAATTCATAGCGATTACCACCGCCCCAGCGACGATTCCGACCGGATCAACTACGCCGGCATGGCCCGGATCGCCGACTACCTGGAGCTGCTCCTGCTCGACGTCATCCGCCGCCCCGATCGACCCGCGTTGGTGAAAGTGTCGGAACCGAAGCACGGAGGTCAGCGTTCCGACACGGCCCGTATGGGCTCGGTCTACGTCGGGACCATCCCCGACTATGCCTATGAAGCCAAGGACGGCATGCGGATCGACGGCGTGAGCGAGGGGAGCCCGGCCCAGAAAGGCGGACTCAAGGGGGGAGACATCATCACGCGATTCGGGGATGAGCCGGTGGGGACGATCTATGACTACATGGCCAGCATGGGTAAACACAAGCCCGGGGATCGGGTGAGTCTCGTGGTCAAGCGAGAGGGCAAGGAAGTCAACCTCCAGATCACGCTCGGAAGTCGGGCCGGGAGGTGAGGACTGTGCGTCGCGGTCTTGGGGTCCTGCTGGCGATCGGCGCGTTCGTCCCGATGGGATGCGACGGCCTGGAATCCGATCGACTGGTGATCGCAACGACCTGGCCGCGGGCCGATCGCGACCGCATCGCAATCCAGTTCGGCGAATGGGTCGCCGCCGAACGCCCGGCCCAGTCGGAAATGTCCCGGATCGCCTGGCTGATCCTCGAACCCCGCGACAATCCCGCCGCCTGTCGGCACGACACAACCCGCCCGACGTGTTGCTGGGCGGGCCCGCGACCTCGTGCGACTGGCTGGCAACATCGGAATCGGATCGACTCGCCCCTCCAACCCCGGACGCTTTACCCCCCAGGTTGTTGATACGCCGAGCACGTATCGGGTTGATTGGTCCGTCATCGAGCCCGAAGGAACAACGCAACGAATCTACGGTCTACGAGGTTCGGAACATCACGTTCGACGATCCCCGGTACGACGCGATCTCGCGGGTTTGGGCGAAAGGTCTCCTGGACGGCGGGCACTTCCTCGAGGGTTACGAGCGGCTGGTTCGGCAGGCTGGCCATGCGCGCCGGTTGGGCCGTCAAGCCGGCTCGGCGCAGGCCGCCGTCGATCGCGGAGAAGCCGACCTGGCTCCGGGAGTTGTCACCGAGGTGCGAGCTGGCCGCGAGACGGAATCGGCCCCGTGGATTGAGGGCGTCGCTATGCTCCGAAACGCTCCGCACCCGGATCGCGCCCAGTTGTTCCTGGAGTTCATGGTCGCCATAGGTCAACTTGAGGAGGTTCCCCGAGAGCCGGAGAAGTCCATCGTCAGGGACTCCCTTCTCGCCGACCTGCTCGGTTCGACCTTGGTCGACGCACAGGATGAGCTCTGGGCAGCCTGGGCCGTCTTGAAGCGCGAGGATTACCCGAAAAATGCGCTCCGGTGGATGACCGAGCCCCCACCCTGGCCGCCGGCCTCGATCGCGAAGATGATTCGCGAAGGCGGCGAGCGCGGGATGTCGATGATGGAGACCCTCGCCGGTCAGCTCGCGACCGACCCCAAGATTCGAGCCTGGCTGGTCCGGAGCTGGCTCTCGCCAACCCGTCTCCTCGATGAGACGATGCTCGACGAGCTGGCGAGCGCCGCGGACGGCAAGTTGTGCCGCGAGTCTCGTATTCGCGACTGGCTCCGCGCGGAATGGACCGACTGGGCGCGTCAGCGCTACCGGCGGGTGGCTCGCCTTGCGGCGACTCATGGCCAGTAGAAGCTCTTGTAGGGTGGGTGAAAGCCACCAAGAAGTGGCCCGATTCTGGTGGGTTTCACCCTCCCTACTCACTTCTCGGATCGTCGCTAACACTGTATTCCCTGACCAAATACCATTGACCGCTCAAAATGCTAAGAGTCACCCTCGAAGGTCTGGTCAAGCGTTATGGTGCGATCCCGGCGGTGGATGGGGCGTCGTTCGAGTTGCGTCCGGGGGGAATGAACTATGTGCTGGGTCCCTCGGGAGCGGGGAAGACCACGCTGGCGCGGCTCGTGGCCGGTCTGGAGTCAGCGGACGACGGCGAGATCTATCTCGGGGAGCGGATGGTCCAGAAGCTGCCAGCCCAGGTCCGGGGCGTGGGGATGGTCTTCCAGGACCTGGGATTATGGCCGGGCCTGACCGTGGTCGAGAACGTCGGATATCCGTTGAGGGTCCGGAAGTTGTCGCGACAAGATCGACGCCACCGGATCGAGGAGACGCTCACCGCCCTGCGTATCGATAGCTTGGCCGGGCGCCGTCCCGACCAATTGTCGCCTCAACAGCGGATCCGGACGGCCCTCGCACGGGCCCTGGTGACCGAGCCCGAACTGCTGATCCTCGATGCGCCGCTCGGCGTCCTGAATCCTCGGGCTCGAGAGGATTGCTGGGACGACCTCCGCCAGGTGCACGCGGAGGCAGGGATCACGACGCTGGTCCTGACGGATGATCCCGACGAGGCCCTGGCGCTGGCCGACCACCTGGCCGTGATGGACCTCGGCCGGATCGTGCAGGTCGGCCCGGCCGCCGACCTCTACAACCGTCCCGCCGATGTGTTCGTGGCGCGGTTGCTGGGTCCGACGAACTTGCTCCAGGGCCAGATCGAAAGCCAGGGAGGCGACCTGCGCGGCGAGGTCGTGGTGCGTACGCCTCTCGGGCGGCTCATCGGCCGAAGCCAGCCCGGCGCACCCGGCCAAGGTACGCCCGTCACCATTTCGATCCGACCCGACACCCTGGCTGTGGCGACGACCGTCCCGGCCGGCTGGAACCGCTTCCCGGCAACCATTGAGGGCATCCTGTTCCGGGGCGAGTTGCGGCAGATCCAGGCACGTGGACCTGGCGACTGGCCCGTCATGGTCTCCGTACTCCAGAGCCAGTCTCAGGGCCTTCGTGAAGGTCAGAGCCTGACGCTCTCCGTCGCGCCCGAGCACGTTGTCGTCCTCCCCGGAAAATTCGCGCTAGGTGGTCCATCAACCGGAGCCGGCGGAGCCGAGCTCACCTGAAGCGTTGCGGAATCAGCAACACCAATGAGGCAGTGGATCGGTCCATTGGTTATGCTGACAAGAGTCCGCTGGTGGGAACCGATATTCGCACCCCTGGAGACGCTCTCATGAATCGAGCCACGTTTCGGATGTTCTTCGCCCTGATGGCCGGCATGACCCTCGGAACCCCCTTCGTTGAAGCCGAGGAACCGCCCTTCGACCGCAAAGAAGACGTGATCTACGGGCGCAAGTTCGGTACGGCTTTGACCATGGACGTCTTCACACCGAAGAAGGATGCCAAGGGAATTGGCGTGATCCTGGTCGTCAGCGGCGGGTTCGTCTCCTCACATGAGGCCATCCAGCCGGCTTTCGTTCGACCGCTGACCGATCGGGGGTACACCGTGTTCGCCGTCGTCCATGGCAGCCAGCCGCGATTCACGGTTCCCGAGATCGTCCAGGACATGAATCGAGCGGTCCGATTCATCCGTCACCACAGCAAGGATTACGGCATCGATCCCGTTCGCCTCGGTGTGTGCGGTGCATCGGCGGGCGGCCATCTCTCGCTCATGCTGGGGACGGCCGGAGACGACGGAAAGTCGGATGCCAAAGATGTGGTGGATCGCGAATCCAGCCGCGTTCAGGCTGTCGCGTGCTTCTTCCCGCCGACCGACTTTCTCAACTACGGCAAACCCGGCAATCGGAAGATCCACGCGATTGACCACGGCCCGCCGTACCGGCCCGCCTTCGACTATCGCGAGCTGGACAAGCAGAGCCGCCTCTGGGTGTCGATCACCGACGACGTGCGCCTCGAGGAGATCGCCCGACAGGTTTCGCCGGTCTACCACGTCACGCCGGACGACCCGCCGACCTTCATCATCCATGGCGATCAGGATCAGCTCGTCCCACTCCAGCAATCCGAGCTGATCGTCGAGAAGCTGAAGAAGGCCGGAGTCGAGGCGAAGTTGTCGGTCAAGCAGGGCGCGGGGCACGGCTGGCTCACCATCGGCGCGGACGCCGCCCAGTGCGTTCAACTGGTTCGATCAGCACCTCCAGGAGCCGAAAGCGACCGTACAGAAGGGAAAACCTACGCCGGAAGTCGAGAAACCGGCCCCACGGAACTGAGGGCGAAACTCCGGTCGCCCGGTCAGAACTCGCGGGCATACCCCGCCGTCCAGCCGCCGTTGACCGTCAGCATGTGGCCGTTCATGTAGCTATTCTCCGGGTCGGCCAGGAACAGCGCGGCGACCGCGATCTCCCGTGTCTCCGCTGGCCGCCCGAGCGGGATGTGGGCGATCATCTGCTTGACCGAATCGTGGAACAGGCCCCCCTCGCTGTAGAAGAGTTTGCGAGTGCCCTCGGTCAGGGTCGAACCGGGGGCGATTCCGTTCACGAGGATTCCGTGAGGGCCGAGCTCCAGCGCCATGGCCTTGGTCAGGTTGACCACGCCGGCCTTGGCCGCGACGAACGCACACTGGAGCCGGAGCGGGACCAGGCCGACGATCGAGGCGATATTGATGATTCGCCCGGAGCCTTGCGCCCGCATCACCCGTGCCGCGAATCGGCTGACCTCGTAGAGGCCGGTGATATCGACGGATAGGATCCGGTCCCACTCCTCGCGCGGGAACTGGTCGATGGTCACGCGGTGCGCCAGCGTATTCACGCCCGCGTTGTTCACCACGACGTCCAGCCGCCCACAGGTTGCGATAATCCAGTCGATGGTCTGCTCGATGTCCGCGGTGCGGGTCACGTCGATGCCCGACCGAGGGCGCCCGGCACCCCCGACGCGGCTTCGAGTGCGCCTGCCTCGTCGATGTCGGTGTACACGACCCGGCTGCCATTCGCCGCGAAGGCGTCGGCGATCGACCGGCCGATCCCCCGGGCCGCACCGGTGACCAGGCTGACTTTTCCCGATAGGTCGCAACGCATGGGCCGTCCTCTTTCAAGGAATTAACCACGGGCCTGGGTTTTCGATCAGCCGAACGAGCGATTGGAGGAAACGGGCGGCCGGCGCGCCGTTGACGATGCGATGGTCGAAAGTCAGGCTCAGGCTCATTCGCTCCCGCGCGACGACCTGGTCTCCGTTCATGACCGGCTCGCGAACGATCCGCCCAATTCCCAGGACGGCACACTCGGGCGGGTTGATGATCGGCGTGAACGTCTCGACGCCGAAGGAGCCCAGGTTCGTGATCGTGAACGTGCCGCCTTGCATCTCGTCCGGCCGGAGCCGTCGCTCGCGAGCGCACGGACCAGATCGCGCGCGCGATCGACGATCGCTCCCAGCCCAAGCGCCCGCGCGCCCCGGACCACCGGGACGACCAGACCCTCGTCAGTATCGACGGCGATCCCGATCTGCGGCTCGTCGGGGATCACGAGGCGATCCCCGTCCCAGCGAGCCTGAAGCATCGGGTGGTCTCCGAGCGCCGACGCAGTCAGCTTGACGAGGAAGTCCGTATAGCCGGGCAGCTCGCGTCCCGGCGGTGAGGCCGCCTTGAACTGGGCCCGGAGGTTCACCAGATTCGTCGCGTCCGCTGTGGTGTTCAGCGTCACGGGCGCGGTCGTGTGACGGCTCTCGATCATCCGAGCAGCGATCGTCCGGCGCGTCGGCCCGATCGGTACCGACCGGCCCGGTAGCGTCGCCCGGTCGACCTGCGTCGATGCGGGCGACTCCCGATCGTCGCGATCCCCGGCGGCTGCGAGGATGTCGACCTTGCGGATCCGCCCGGTCGAGCCACTGCCGTGGAGCCGTGACCAGTTGAACGCCCAGCTCGCGCGCGAGCCGACGGGCCAGCGGTGAGATCCGTGGACGATTGCCACGATCGGCCGGGGTGCCACTCGCGGTCAGCACGACCGCCTCCGGTGCGATCGATACCACATGACCACCCGAGCTACTCCCCGCGCCATTCTCAACGGCAGGCGAGACGCCCACCGGCTCGGTCTCGCCCGGGCCGAGGAGGTAACCGATCACCAGGCCGACGGCGACCGTATCGCCTGGGCTCGGGGCCGTCGAGGGAATCCGCAGGATTCCGGCATCGCTCGCCTCGATGTCCTGGGTCGCTTTCTCACCCTCCAGGATAAAGAGGGGATCGCCCGGACGGACGGCCTGGCCATCCTCCTTGAGCCAGCCCATGAACACGCCTTCGTCCATGTTCCAGCCGAGCCGGGGAACGGTAATGGTGGTGGCCATGTCGTCGCCTTTACTCCCGGATGAGGTCTCGGATGGCGCGAGTGATAGCCGCCACGTCGGGGACGACAGCCGCCTCCAGAGGAGGGCTGTAGGGCGTCGGGGTATGCACGCCATTGACCCGGCGGATCGGTGCATCGAGGTCGTCGAAACCGACGTCCGCCATCCGGGCCGCAATCTCGGCACCCACGCCGAAGGGCGCGAAGTCCTCGTCGACGATCAGCAAGCGCCCGGTCTTCCGGATCGATTGGTGGATCGTGTCGAAATCCAGCGGCGCGATCGTACGCGGGTCGACCAACTCGATCGAGATCCCCTCGCGCTCGAGCGCCTCGTGCGCCTTCAAGACTTCGTGGACCATCCTCGCCAGGGCGACGACCGTGACGTCCGTCCCCTCGCGAACGACGGCCGCCCGGCCGAACTCGATCTCATATTCCTCCTCCGGCACCGGTCCTTTGACACCGAGGATCTCGCGATGCTCGAGGAACAGGACCGGGTCGCGGCAGTTGAGCGCCCGCTTGAGCAGGCCCTTGGCGTCGTAGGGCGTCGAGGGGACGACCACGCGCAGGCCGGGGAAATGCGCGTACATCGCGTAGTAGTTGCCGGAGTGATGCGTGGCGGCCGAGTGCCCGATTCCGACGCAGCCTCTCAAGAGCACGGGCATCGGGATCCGGCCGTGACTCATATACTGAATCTTGGCGATCTGATTGAGGATCTCGCCGACCGAGTCCAGCACGAAATCGGCGAACATGAAGTCGATCACCGGATGGGTCCCGGTCATCGCGGCGCCGCACGACAACCCGACGAACCCGCGCTCGCAGATCGGCGTGTCGCAGAGGCGGACCGGTCCATATTTGTCGAACAGGCCGGACGTGGTGGCGAAGTTGCCGCCCCGCTTGCCGATCCCCTCTCCCATCACGAAGATGTGCGGGTTCTTCGCCATTTCTTCCGTCAGGGCTTCGAGCGTCGCCTTCATGAACGTAAGCTCGCGCCCGCCGGACTGCGGTGCCGTGTTGCGGATCGGGGTTTTCGACGGCGATGCAACGGCCGGATCCGCGTAGACGTGATCGGCGGCCGACTCCGGCTTCGGCCATGGGCTCGACTCGGCGAACTGCAAGGCCGCGACGACCTCCGCCTCGACCTCCTCATCAATGGACTGTAGCTCGGCCTCCCCGGCGAGCGACTCCTCGATGAGAATCCCACGAAGCCGCTGGATCGGGCAACGGGTCTTCCAGAGGTCGACATCCTCGCGGGTCCGGTAGGTGTAATCGCCCATGCCCTCGGCGTGGGGCCGAGTCCGGTAGGTCTTGCACTCGATCAAGGTTGCGCCTCCGCCACGTCGGGCGCGCGCGACGGCCTCGCTCGCGGCATCGGAGACGGCCAGGACATCGTTGCCGTTGACCGCGATACCGGGCAGTCCGTAGGAGTCCGCCCGGCTGGCGACACCGGGATTTCCAGCCGAATACTGGAAGGGGACCTCCGTGGCGAACTCGTTGTTCTCGCAGACGAACAGGACCGGCAACTTCCAGATGCCGGCCATGTTCAGCCCCTCGTGGAAGGCGCCGTTGTTGACGGCACCGTCGCCGAAGAAAGCCACGGCGACCTGGTCGGATTCCAGGAGCTTGAAGCTGTAGCCGGCGCCGGCGGCCTGGAGGATACACGGGCCGACGATCCCGCTGGTGCCCATCATGCCGACCTCGGGGGCAAACAGGTGCATGCTGCCTCCGCGGCCATACGAGCAGCCGGTCTCGCGTCCCATCAGCTCCGCCGCCAGCGCTCGCGGCGCCACCCCCTTGGCCAGGGCGTGGCCGTGACCCCGATGCGTGCTGAAGACCACATCGTCAGTGCGGAGGTGGCGCAGAACACCGAC
The DNA here is from genome assembly GCA_963845755.1 of uncultured Planctomycetota bacterium. Classification (GTDB taxonomy): domain Bacteria; phylum Planctomycetota; class Planctomycetia; order Isosphaerales; family Isosphaeraceae; genus CAWJTV01. Next base: position 228,150 of record CAWJTV010000020.1, on the reverse strand, counting down.
GGCGATCGCCTCCTCGCCGACATAGGTGTGGCAGGCTCCGTGCACCAGCCCGCGTTGATGCGCCCGCGCCAGGTGCTCCTCGCACCGCCGGATCGTCTGCATCTGCCGGTATAGGCCCAGCAGTCGCTCGGCCTTCAACTCCGCACGCGAAGTCACGGTCGCCATCAGTCGGTCACCTCAACGGCTCCGGCGCTGGAAGGGACGCCCTCGAACTCACCCCGATCGGTCCACGATCCGGCTTTCCATTGTACGGACCGGGTCCCGCGGTGCCAGAGATCAGGGCATCGGGAGCGGACCGCAATTGAGCGGCGCACACCAAGCGGCGCCTCCACGAGCCGGGCATGCGGCCCCGGGCCCACCGCGCCAGATCAACAACGATCATTTAGTCATTTAATTATTTTTAATATCAATAACATATTAAAAATCATCTATATATAGTGAGCCACGATTTTAGACCGTCCCAACCATTCCGCGGTCCTCCGATCATCGCTTCGCGGGCGAGCGACCGGCCCGGAAATGGTCTCTTGTTTTTTCGAGAGCTCTCGCCGATCGCCACGCCGTTCCGCGATGGTGAGCGGGGCGGCAACGTTCCGGGGATCGACCCGGCTTCTCGGAACGACCCCGCCATCCCTTACCCCGGGGCAGAATTGAGGCACAGGATGGCATTTCTGGACATCTATTTGCCGGGGCTCCATCCCCGATCTCGCTGACCGGGAACGGGTTGCGGTGATTGGGCGAATCGGTCGGCGCAGTCCCGAGGCCCAGCTTCGTGTCGTCATCGCGCATCCTCATATCTATCAGGATGCCGCAACTTTTCGAAAGCGTTAATGCACCTAGCGCGGATTTTGGCCGCGAGCCGCCTGAAGTCCTGACCCCAGCGGCAGATAAAAAATTCCAAAAAAAATTTAAGGTGGAGACTAACCGGCCTTGCCGGCTGACCTGGAGGGAGAGGGGCGCGGCGCGGGCTCATCGCCGCCACGGTGATGAGCGAAGTGCCGCCCGTCGCGACACTGACCAAAGCGGTAAGCAGGAACACACCGATCAAGCAGGCGAAGCCGAACGCTGTCATCGTCGGGTCACTCTCGGATGCTACTCCCCGGTGCAGAAATAGACGATACGGCCGCCGATTCTAGCCGGCGTGCCGTATCACCGTACAATGGAAACGGGGCGGGACGCTCGATGCGTCCCGCCCCTTGCGTCTGACCTTCGGGTTCTGACCGGAGCCGGTCCCTGGTGCCGCCGGGGACCGGCTCTCCCGAATCTCAGTGGACGACCGCAGCTTTGGCTTCGGCCGTGGTCGCCGGGCAGCAGTCCGCCGCCGCCTTGACGTCTTCCACACAGCATGACTCGACCTTGACGGCAGCCGCCCTGCTCGTGGTGGACTCGCAGCAGCAGGCATCGCCGCAGCAGTCGGGACCGCAGCAGCAAGCATCCTGGCAGGCGTCCCCACAGCAGCAGCTATCACCGCAACAGCAGTCCGCTGCTGCCTTGGCCGCCTTCGTCTTCTCGGCGGCCGCAACAACGCCCATCACGCCGGCCAAGGCTAACGCCCCGACCATGCCCAACAATCGACGACGATTCATGATCTGTCTCCCAACTTCATGACCCTGAAATCGGCCGCACGCACGTTGCGGGCGGCACGTTCCCGCCCCCTGACAGGGAGGGGGATGACGATCCATGAGTACGGACCGTCATCCTCAGCCCTGGCATCAGGACTGCTCGACACCCGATGCGTAGCGGCACTCCGGCCCGCAGGGAGCCGAATACGGACGCCGAACGCATGAATCTCGATGACCTCGATGCAGGGGCGATTTCAGATCAGAAGCCGGGAATTGCGGAGATAGAGAGGGGATGTCTGCGGCGGGCTGACTGTCGGCGGCACCGGACCGATAAACGGCCGGAAAACGACGCCGAGATCGAGCCATCCGGCCTCCGCACTGCGGCCCGGATCGGGACGGCTTTCCTCGGCATGCCGTCCCCTGGGTTGCGGGGCGGTCGGAGCTTGCGGACAGCAATGACATCCGGGAATATCCGGGCAGATGTTCCGGCTCGGCGACAGGATGACCTGACGGGCAATCGCCGGTGCAACGGCGGTCCGGATCGACGTGGCCGATTCCGATCCTTTGCAGCAAACGCGAACCCGCGGACACGCCCCGGTGGCCGGCATTGACCCACAGGCCGCCGATGCATCGCCCGTCACCTGGGACGCACCCACAAACGCCGCCAGGGCGAACCATGAGAGACGCAGCTTGGTGAAGGTAATCGGCATGGTTCCTTCCCAGAACCCCCTGCGGTCCACATGACGAGAGGATCGGACGATTCATCTTAGGCAATAAGGGCTTAGGTGGCAAGCCCGAGACCCATTCTCTGAGGGTACCGCGGCCGGATGATTGCCCACCCGGCAGCAGGCCGGGTGGGAACCCATCACTAGAATTGATCGGAACTGACCACCACCCCACCAGCCCGTGTTGACAAATAACTGAAGCGATCAAGGTGCTCTTGTGGCGCTGTCCGTAAGCGTCCAAGCATGCCAGGATCGCCATTTCCCGGGAACCCCTGTGACGCTCCCTGAACTTGCCGTGGGTCTATGACCATTGTAAGATGCTCTGAGCCTCGAACACTTGTCGGGTATCGTGGCTGGGGAGCCGACCCATGAAGATCGGGCGGTCCGGGATGGCGGGCGGGACGGTGCTGTGGCTTGCAGTCGCGGTCGCGACGGCCGACGAGGGTCCCGACGCGGCGGCCCTGGTGCGGCAGGTACGCGGCGCGGGAGGCGTGGATCGAGCGCGTAAGCAGCCTGCGGATCCGGGCCGACGAGCACTCGGTACGGTCTCCGCGGGGGATCGAGAAGCGGACGAAAGAGCTGCGGGCGCAGTTCCCCGGGGCCGACGTTTCGAAGTTCCGCGACCTTGAGCCGGAAAAGGACGGGCGGGTCGACCTCGCGTTCGACCGCTCGCGAGTGCGGTTGCGGGTCACGACGGTGGGAGAGGACGACGACCTGCGGGTGTGGGATGGTGCCCGGTTCATCCTCGCCAACCACTACGATTACGCCCCCGACCGCGACGGCTACCTCATCAACCGCAACCCGGAGCAATGGCTCTACTGGCACATCTGGACACATTTCGCCTCGTTCCGGGCCGGGCCACACTCCTTCTGGTGGAACCAGGAGAAGGACGTCGAGGCGATCACCCGGTTGCTGGGCAAGCCCGAGGACTACGCGTACGGCGGGCTCGCCGACTTCCACGGGACATCGTGCCACGTGGTGAATCACCGGGCCTCGTGGACGTCGCTCTTCATCGGGGCGATCGGAGGGCGACTGCACGGAATCCGGTCGGGCGCGCTCGCGAACCTGAGGAGTCGGATCTACCTGCCGTCGCGGGCCAACGAGAAGGCGATGCACCGGCTCATCGATCCGGTTTTTGAGTTCACGCTGGGCGACGAGAAGGAGGTGGCGCCGGGGTGCTGGCTTCCCATGACCCAGAGATTGGTGATCTTCTCGGCCGGCGAGGACGGCAAGCCGTTCCTCGACCTGACGCACACGGTCACCATCACCGAGTCGACGGTCAACCCGTCCCTGCCCGACGCCCTGTTCACGGTGTCCTTCCGGGAGGGGGCGTGGGTCAACGACCAGACGCACGACCCGCCCCTACGGTACCGCCATAAGGCGGTGATCCCGCCGGAGGAGTGGGCGAAGATCATCGCCGAGGGGAAGGCGCGCGAGAACCGCGACCGGTCGTACGAGCAGAAGCAGGCGGCGCTGATCGGCCGGCCCGCGGCACCGTTCCCGGCCGAGTCGAAATGGCTCAACAGCCGGCCGCTGGAGGTGGGCAAGCTCGCGGGCAAACTCGTGATCCTGGATTTCTGGGCCGAATGGTGCGGCCCCTGCCGAAACGACCTGCCGGGGCTGGCCGCCTTGCACAAGAGGCACCCGGCGGACATCCTGGTGATCGGCATCCACCCGCCGGGCAGCACCGAGGATGCGATCCGGAAGGTCGTGAAGGAATTCGACATGCAATACCCCGTCTGCGTCAACGTGGCCGCTCCGGAGAAAGGCTCGACGTGGGGCTGGCTCTACGAGCGGTACAGAGTGAGCCGGATCCCGCACGCGGTGCTCCTCGATCGGAAGGGAACGATCGCGGCCACGGGCGATTTGAGTGCGGTGCTACACAAGGCCGAGGAACTGACCGTCCGGTTGCCGGGAGGGGCATCTCCTGGACTCGGCGATTCGAAGAAGTGATCCGGACAACGGTTCGTCCGCATGCTCCGACCGGATCGCCGGCACCACCCGCGATCGGGGTCATTTCTCCGCGGAATCAAAGGGGTCAGGAGCGAATGGTACGAGGTTAAGCGAAAGTCCAAATTAGACTTGGAGTTACACGAGGAAGCGCTGAATTCGAGATTGTGTTTTTCGTATATGCTTGCTCGTTGACGATTGGCGGCCTCCCGAAAACAAGGGCTGTGGGTCCATCCGCTGAGAAGTCGAGTTCATGAAACGACCACGACTTTCTTCACAAATACCTACTCACATGGATGTTACGACTAACCTCGTGCCATTCGCTCCTGACCCCCTTTCATTTCCCCTCAAATAGGCCGGACCCCGTGTGGCCCCCGACTCCCCCCGGGGGGCACGTTGATAAAAGAAAACGTGCCAAACTGACTGTTGACAAGACGCGTTCGGCCAGCGTATTCTCACCGCGGCTTAATAAGCCACATCGAGCGAGGCGTCAAGAACCCAGTGATTCGTGCTCACTGGACAATTCGGCCCTGCGTGGATATGCACTTCCTACGAATGCCGAAGGATTGTGAACGTCTGCCGAGGTCCGGGCCCCGGGGTTAGTATCCACACCCTCGGCCCGAGTGCGCGTCCGGGCCGCATGATTCCGCGATGTGGATCAGGCAGGTCCGGCTTCGTCAATCTGTGATCGGACCATCGCCGTCCAGTGTTCACGTCGGCGATTGCTGCCACGAACGTGACCCTCAACTTGCCGGCGGCGCGACTCACGCAACATTCGTCGCCCCTGGGTCTTGTGCAGGGGCTGCTCAAGGTCGAACGTCCGACGAACCGGATACGGATGCGGCCAACCTCATTGGCGAAGCCGATGCGGCTGCGCCGTCCGTCCGGTCTTCGCAGTGAAGCACCCGCGACCTGCAGTCGTCGTGATCGACCGACGGTCGAAAAGGAATCCCACGGATACGGCTTGAACACCATCAAGGGAGGAATCGACCATGATCGGGACATTCGTACTCATGCTGGGGAGCCTGTTGACGACACAGTCAAACGGCCCGGATTACTGGCCATCGGTTTCCTGCAACAAGCAGGGGACCGTCTTCGACTCGGTCTGGATGCACAATTACCAGAACTCACCGGTGATTTACTACGAGCGGAATGCCTACAAGGGTGCTCCTTCCGATGGGGGTGGAAAGCTACTGCCCTCGTACAAGGTGAATGGCGTCGTGTACAGCGGAACGCCCAACACTCCGACCGACCAACCTCCGGCCTCCGTCGACACGGACGACTCATCTTCGACCGCTCCGAACTTCGCCGCGGTCTGGTGCGCCCAGTACACCTATCCAAATTCAGGCAACCCCACGATCCCGTTCTGCACGGTCAACGGCTATAACCCGTTCCCGGTCGGCTACAACTCGAGCACGGGCTCGTGGGTACAGGGGACCACGGCATGGGTGGCCGTTACCCGCCAGCTCACCACGTACGCAGGTCACACAGCGATGGCTGTTGCGGTCGCCTTCCAGAATAGCTTTGGTGCCCCATACATCCAGACGTTCCTCGTCAACCCCTCGACAGGCGTACCATACACACAGGGCAACCCGGTGCAGGCGGGCGGCCAATCGGGCCAAGACCTCGCACTCGGCGGCATCTCAGGGGACGACTACGGTAACTTCGTATTGACCTATGTGTCAGGAGTCGGCGCGAATGGGCGCTCCCCGTGGGGTGTCTACCTCTCGGGCTTCCATTTCGCCAACGATCAATTCGCGTTCAAGGATTACGCGGTCACGACTTACCAAAACGCCACTGACTACGTCTGGTGTCGCGTGGCCTGCTACCATGGCACCTCGGCGACAAGCGGAGGGTTCGTCGTGGGTTATGGCGACTTGAATGCCAGTCGATATACGACGAACTGGTCCAGCAATCCGATTTTGGCGGGGACCGCAAACTTCAACAATGACGGGCTCGAGCAGAATGAATCGCAGACGGCGTGGTGGGGCATCGCCTGTCAGCGAGATGCGCCGGGCAACTACATGCTGACGTGGTCGGGCCAGCTCTCGACGACCTACGGGGAGAACCAAGAGCAGATCAATGTGCTCCTCGGCCAGGTCACCGCTGACATCGCTAGTCCGCTCCAATACATCACGGATTGGGGTGGCAATGAGTACATGCACCCCGCAGGCTACGGTCTGACACCGAGCGTCGCGGTCAGCGATCACGCCTACGGCTGGCTGTATCAGGTCGATTACTGCACGAGCAAGAACGGCACCAATCCCCCCGGAGCGGTCACCGGTGCATACCAACCTGCACCTGGTAGCTGATCCGAGGCGACAGGATGGCCGGCTGGCCGGACCCGGCCGCCCCGGTTTCGTCGCGGGGCCCGGATTGCCTGGCCGCTGCCAGCTCGGCCAGAGCTTTCTCCGGCATTTCACCAACAAGTTCACGCCCGAGAGCGGGCACGAGAATTTAATCGTGTCAGAATGTAATGGAACGGGTCGCCCTGGGGGAGCAATCTCCCAGGGCAATCCGGCCCAATTTCGCGTCCGACGGTAAGACCCTTGTCTCGGCGGACCGCGATGATTCATTGATCCTCTGGCAGACCTCCACTGGCCAAGAGCCGCTGAACCTCAAGGGTCATCCGTTGACGCCAATCGGCATCACCTTCTCGCGAGATGGATCAATGCTCACATCCACATATTGGCATGTTGACCGATGTGACCCGCACCCTCTGTTCCTCTGGAAGGCGCCCAGGGTTCCCTGAGCAACCCAGCCTGCTCACCGGATCGGCCGCATGGCCTGACCGGATACCGGGCGTCTCCCGCGTGATTTGGATCAGTTCCCCGAGCCGGAGAACCGTCGCTCGGCCGCCTTCTTGAACGTTGGAAAGCTCTGGTCCCCACCGTCGGGAAAGCCGGCGTGCTGCACCATGAACACGTAGATCCGGCCGAGGCCGGGTTCGATGGTCATGTTGGTGGCATACGCCCCGCCGTGTCCGAACCCGCCACCCCCGGTCGAGAGGCCGAGGCCGTAACTGTCCTTGATCCCAGCGCCCGTCTGCTTGTGTGTCATCTCCGCAACCGACGCATCCGAGAGATAGCGTTTGCCCTCGAATCGGCCCTTGTTGAGCAACATCTGGCAGAAATGGGCGACGTCCGTCGCCGTCGAGAAGAGGCCGCCCGCCGGCATCGGGTACCGGCCGCGGTCGCTGAGTGGGTAGTGGAGCTGGGTGATGGTCGTCTCCTCGATGTCGGACTTCGCCGCGTTCGGCTTGTAGGAATGGGCCAGTCGCTTGAGCTGGGCCTCGCTCGGCCAGAAGGTGGTGTCGTTCATGCCGAGCGGGCCGAACAACCGGCGGCTCAAGAACTCCTCGTACGGCATCCCGCCGACGACCTCGATGATCCGGCCCGCCGTGTTGATGCCGGCGTTGGAGTACTGGTATTTCGTCCCCGGCTCGAACTGGAGCGGCGTCATGGCGTAGCTCCGGACCGCGTCGCGAAGGGGTAGTGTATCGAGCGTGGGGTGTTCCATCGCCGACGCGAACGACATCCCGCTGGTGTGCCGGAGCAGGTCGCGCACGCTGACCGGCCGAGCCGGCCGTCTCAAGAGGATATGGTCCTTGTCTCTCTCGACGGCGAGCCAGAGGTCCTGGAACTCGGGGAGATACTTCGCCACGGGATCGTCGAGTTTGACCTTCCCCTCGTCCACCAGCATCATGAGCGCGGCCGCTGTGATGGGCTTCGATTGTGAGGCGATCCAGAACAGCGCATCCGTGGCCATCGGCTTGTGGGTCGCGACGTCGGCGAACCCGACCGCGTCGAGGCTGAGGACCTTGTCGCGGTCGGCCACGAGTGTCACCGCGCCCGCGAGTGCGTGGCGCTTGACGAATGGCCGGAGCGCCGAGGCAATCCCCTCCGACGCGGCTGACTCCTGACCGCGTGCCGTCAGGGGTGTGAGGGCAAAGGCGGCGATCAACATGGCCGTGCCACGAAAGCGCTGGAGGTGACGCAGTTGCATCGGTAGACCCTGTTTGAAATCGTAGCTCTAGGGGCCAGGATTGTCGCACACGACGCACGACGATCGATTCCCACGACATTGTACGGGGCCGTCGGGTCGCATTCGAGCCGGGAGACGATGGGAGCTTTCGGTCGTTCTCTCGCTCCGCCGGGCTGCCACAAGCCCCTGGTCCGGTTATTATCGACGCGATCGTCGGAGGAAGGCTCGTATCGACTCGACCCTCGTGCTCGAAAGGACCCGGCTATGGACTTGTCATCTTCGCTCTCTCGCAGGGGATTCGTCCGACTCGCAACTGCGTCCGCAGCCCTCTCACCCATCGCGGGGCTCTCCCCGCACGTCAACGCCCAGGCGCCGCCTTCGGGAACCGACCCCTGGCTGGGGCTGAAGGTCGGGGTGGCCTCATATAGCTACTCGCGACTGCCCCTGGAGGCGGCGATTCAGGGCGTTCGCCGGGTGGGAGTCAACTACGTCTCGATCAAGGACGCCCATCTACCACTCAAGAGCACCACCGAGGAGCGCAAGGCGGTCGTCAAGAAGTTTCGCGATGCGGGCATCACGCCCCTGAGCTGCGGCGTCGTCAGCATGACCGGCGATGAGTCGGCGCTCCGGAATGCGTTCGAATACGCGCGCGATGCGGGCATTCCCACGATCGTCTGCAACCCGAGGCACCAATCCCTCCCGGTGCTGGATGGGCTGGTCAAGGAGTTCGATCTCAAACTGGCGATCCACAACCACGGCCCGGAAGACAAGGTCTGGCCCTCACCACTCGACGTCTGGGAGGCCATCCAGAAGTACGACGCGCGGATCGGCGTGTGCGTCGATGTGGGACATACGGCGCGTTGTGGCGTGGACCCCGCCAAAGCGTTTCGCACCTGCGCCGCTCGCCTCTACGACGTGCATTTCAAGGACCTGTCGAGCGAGGAGGGACGGTCACACCCCGTCGAGGTCGGCCGAGGGGTTCTCGACATCCGCGGTATGCTTCGGACTCTGCTGGATCTCGGCTACAGCTACCACGTCGGCCTCGAGCACGAGAAGGACATGAATGATCCGATCCCCGGCGTGGCCGAGAGCATCGGCTACATTCGCGGCACGCTGGCAGCCATGAGGGAACGTTGATCCGCCACGGGACCACTCGGCGCATTCGAGATACGCCTGACCCGGGCGGCGTTTCGTCCCGAAGCGCGGCCCGGTCCATGGTGGACCGATGGCTCATTGAGCATCGGTCTGGTGTCGCGACTGCGGCGGGTAGTCCTGGCCCGTCGAGCCGGACTGAGAGAGCGCCAAGACTCGGGCGATGATGCCCCCAATACCGGCGAAGGCCAGACCCCCAAGAGACCAGTTTATGGTGAGGCGGCCGACATCATCCGTCTCTCTCATGAGGCTGTGCCATGTTTTGATCAGGTCGCTCATCGTTAATTTAATCCAATTCACGTTCCCCATCCACAAGTGAAGTTCGGGCACGAGGAGCGGCGGCTGCCCCATAAGATAGTTGCGGATCATGCTTGTAAGGAAGTACGCCCACCCGAAGACGGCGAAGCCGCTCCAGTAGGCCCGCTTCAGTCCATTGCGATACAGACAAGCGAGGATCGCCGTCAGGAGGATCGTCAAGTGTAGGATTGGCAGGAATACCACCCAGAGCTCTATCGGCCTGACGATGACGGCAATCGCAATGCCAATCGCGGCGATGGCGATCATCAGACCCTTGAGTGTGCGGCGACGACTCACGAGGATGCCTCCGGATCCCGAAGAACGCCGACTCCTCGCGAAAAACGAGGGCCATCGTGTGAAAAGGAGACTGGCACCTCGAGGACTCAGAGCCAGCCCGCTCCATTCGGGACCACTCAGGTCTTCACGCCGTTGACCACGTTCAGCAGCGGCTCGCCGCGTAGGGCCCTGGCCGCCGTCTCGGCGGCGCTGGTCCGCAGCCTCGCGACCGCCGGCACGCTGGCGGACGCGACGTGCGGTGTCAGGATGACCTTGTCCATCGTCAGGAGCGGGCTATCCGCCGGGATCGGCTCGGGGTCGCAGACGTCCAGGCCTGCGCCGCCGAGTCGATCGGCCTGGAGGGCGTTGACCAGGGCCCCGGTATCGACCAGGTCGCCGTGCGCCACGTTGATGAAGAGCGCACCCGGTTTCACTTTCTCGAGAGTCTCGCGATCGAACATCCGCCGCGTCGTGGGAGTGGATGGGCAGTGCAGCGAGATCACGTCGGCGTTCCGCACCAACCGGTCGAACGTGACGGGCATGCAGCCGCAATGCTCGACCTCGTCCTGAGTGACCAGCGGGTCGAAGACGATCGTCATGCAACGGAAGGCGCGCAGCCGGTCGGCCACCGCCCGGCCGATGCGGCCGAAGCCGACGAGGCCGATCGTCAGTTGCTTGAGCGCGTGCATCGCATGGAGCGGTGCACCCGAGCCCCACCGGCCACTCCGGACGCGGTCGCGATGGGGAATGAATTGCCGGCTCATGGCCAGGATCAGGCCGAGCGTATGGTCGGCGACCTCGTCGATGCAGTAATCCGGGACGTTGCAGACCGGGATACCCCTGGCTCTTGCCGCGTCGAGGTCCACATTATCGACCCCGATGCCGTATCGCACGATCGCCCGGGCGCGACCCATCGATCCGATGACCCGTGCATCCACGGGGGCGAACTGGGTGAGGACACAATCGGCGTCGGCGACCAGGGTCAGGAGGGAATCCGGCTCGTTCTTCGCATAGGGCCCGACGACCTCACAACCGATCGGCTCGAGGATGGCGCGTTCCACGTCGAGCGAGTCGAATGTGTAATCCGTGACGGCGACCTTCATGCCTTGCATCCCCCGGGTACTGTTCTTGTTGAATCGGGAATTCTCTTCGATCCATCCGTCCCGCAGTCGGGAGCCGGCTGGCTTCCGTGTGATCTACAGTTCCCCATCGCGCGGATGCAAGGGTTTCGCCGTCGGATCATCGCGGATGCAAAGGGCCAGCCCACCTCCGACCAGGAGCGTCACGGCGAGCACGAGTTGCCCGGTGGCGAAGCTGCCGGAAACCTTCTCCAGCCAGCTCATGAGCGGCGACGACAGGGCGCCGCCGCTATTGGCGATCGTATTGATGATCGCAATCCCCCCGACCGCCCCGACACCGCTGAGGAAGGACGTCGCGAACGACCAGAACGGCCCGATCATGCTGATCATCCCCACCTGGGCCACCGTGAGGGAGAACAAGACGAGCCACGGCGATTGCAGGGTCGCGCTGAGTGCCCACCCGATCGCGGCCAGGAATGCGCAGAGGGCCAGATGCCACCGCCGCTCCCCGGTCCGGTCTGAGTGGCTGCCGATCAGGAACATGGCGACCGCCGTCGTGAGGTTCGGGATCAGGTAGAGGTATCCGATCCCATCGGGTTTCCACCCGTGGAATTGCCTCTTGAGGATCTCGGGCGCGTAGAATCCGAATCCGTTGGAGCCCAGCGCGATGGTGAAGTAGAGCAGGATGAACAGGCCGACCCTCGGGTCGGCCAGCGTCCCGAGGCGGTTCAGCCCATGGTGCGCCGCGTTGTGCTGCTCTTCGCGGGCCATGCGGTCCGCGAGCCAGGACCGCTCGTCGGGCGACAGCCATCGGGCGTCCTTCGGTCGATCGGTCAGGTACCACCAGGTGACGATTCCCAGGATGACCGACGGAATCCCCTCGATCAGGAAGAGCCATTGCCATCCCGCAAGCCCCAGGGCGTGATCGGTGTATCGGAGCAAGTTGCCCGAGACGATTCCGCCGAACGCGCCGGCCAGTGGCGAGGCCATCATGAAGCAGGCCACCGCCCGGGCCCGCTCCCGCGCCGGGAACCAGTAACTCAGGTACAACACGATGCCGGGGAAGAAACCAGCCTCGGCCACGCCCAGGAGGATCCGGACCAGATAGAAGCTACTCGCATCCTTCACGAGCATCGTGCAGGTCGACACGATCCCCCAACTGACCATGATCCGGCTGATCCAGCGGCGAGCCCCGACCCGGTGGAGGATGAGGTTGCTCGGTACTTCGAAGAGGAGGTATCCCAGGTAGAAGCAGAATGTGGCGGCCCATCCGTAGACTTCTTCGCCCAGGTGAAGGTCACTCAGCATCTCGAAACGTGCGAAGCTCACATTCGCCCGGTCCAGGATGTTCGCGACATAGAGCATGAAGAGGAAGGGGATCAGCCGCCGGCCCACTTTCCGGAGCACGACATCCCCCGGGACACCGTCAGCCGGCAGGCCGATCGCCGGGTCGATAACGATCCGTTCGTCGATCTTGCCGGACATGATCCGTTCCCCTCGGCCCGTTATCTTGACCCTTTTCTTCGCCGACCTCGCACATGACGGTTTCAGCGTAGGGTCTGGGACGGATGGATGCAATTGGCAGGTCCAGGACGACGACGGGAATCCCGGAGTCGCACAGCGTCACGGTGATCGCCTGCGGTTCCTTGTCGCCAACCACGGCGACTGTTGACTTTCAATCTTCGTCGTCGCGAACGCGGTGGATTCGAATTCGTTGCTCGTCCACGATCCAAAGCCGTCCGGCTATCGGTTGCTGGTCCAAATGGGAGATGACTCGCCGGAACACGCTCTCGACGGCGGTACGCCCCTTGGTCCGCAAGCGGAGAACAATCAATCCGGGGTAGTTTTCAGGCGGAAAGTTCTGAATGTTGGAGAAATCGAGGTCGAGCGAGATGAGAACTCGCCCCTCGGCGCGACAGGCTTCTGCGATCTCATGATCGTCTCGACCTCGAAGGCCCTGGTCGTAAACCGTCGAGACGTCATGGCCGACTTGTCGCAGCGGCTCGCCGACTTCCGCGCGTAGGTTCTCATCGAGCTTGAACAACATCCGGCACTCCTGGCTCCAGAGGAACATACCAGTCCGCGGCCAGATCGGCGGCGAAGGCGATCGCGGCCTGAATATCTTGGTGAGTCAGGTGATAGCCCTGCATGATCGACTCGTAGCTCTCACCCTCCGCCAGGTTGTCAAGGATGACGGACACCATGACGCGCGTACCCTTGATGTAGGCTTTCCCACCGCAGACCTTCGGGTTGATGTTGATCCGCTCTCTCCAGCCCATTGCGTGCTCCTCAATTCGATATGCCTGCCGTTCGCGGAGACACAAGGAGCGAGCGCCGCAGGTCGTATCTCGCTCCTACGAGAGTTCCAGACTCCAGGCGATCAACCGATCGACTACGCCCCCGCCCCGGGCCGGCCGACGACCTCGCGGACGTGACCGCGTTCCCGGCGGGTGGCGATCGCGTTGACGGCGTTGAGGTACGCCTGGGCCGACGCCTCGATGATGTCGGTCGAGGCGGCGCGACCGCGGTAGGACCGATCGTCGCTCTCGACTTCCAGCTCGAGGGTCACCTCGCCCTGCGCGTCCTTCCCCTGGGTCACGCTCCGGACGACGAACTCGTGCAGGTTGGCGTGGACGCCCGTGACCCGCTCGACGGCCTTGAAGATCGCGTTGACCGGTCCGTCGCCGATGGCCGCGTCCTGGACAATCTCGCCGTCGGGCCGGCGGATGGCGATCGTGGCCGACGGCAGCACGCCCACCCCGGCCGTCGTGTGCAAGCTGATGAGCTGCCAGTGCGGCGTGGCATCCTCCAGGTTCTTCTCGATCAGGACGACCAGGTCTTCGTCATAGACTTCCTTCTTCTTATCGGCCAGCGCCTTGAAGTCGTGGAACAAGGTTTCGAGCTGTTCGTCGGTCAGGGTATATCCCATCTCGGCGACTCGCTCGCGCAGGGCGTGTCGTCCGGAGTGCTTGCCCAGGACGAGGTCCGTCCGCGGCACGCCGACGTCTTCGGGCCGCATGATTTCGTAAGTCGAGCGCTCCTTGAGCATCCCGTCCTGGTGGATCCCCGATTCGTGCGCGAAGGCGTTTCGGCCCACGACCGCCTTGTTGCGCTGGACGGTCATCCCGGTGATGGTCGAGAGCATCCGGCTTATGGGATAGAGCCGCTCGGTCTTGATGCGGGTGTCCAGGCCGAAATAGTCGAACCGGGTCTTCAGCGCCATGACGACCTCTTCGAGCGCGGCATTGCCGGCGCGTTCGCCGATGCCATTGATCGTGCATTCCACCTGCCGGGCGCCGGCCTCGCAGCCGGCCAGGCTGTTGGCGACCGCCATGCCAAGGTCGTCGTGGCAGTGGGTGCTGATGATCGCCCGATCGATGTTGGGCACGCGCTCCCTCAGGGTCCGGATGACCGCCGCGTACTGGAGTGGGGTGGCGTAGCCGACGGTGTCCGGGATGTTCACCGTGGTGGCGCCGGCCTCGATGGCGGCCCCGACGACCTCGCAGAGGAAATCGAGCTCGGTGCGCGCGGCGTCCTCGGGGCTGAACTCGATGTCCAGGCAACAGGCCTTGGCCCGCCGCACGCTGGCGACCGCCTTCTCGATGATCTGGGTCTTGCTCATCCGCAGCTTGTGCTCGCGGTGGATGGCCGACGTCGCCAGGAAGACGTGGATCCTCGGCTGCTGGGCATACTGGATCGCCTCCCAGGCGCGGTCGATGTCGCGGTCGTTGCACCGCGCCAGGCCGCAGACCGACGAGCCGGTCACCTCGGTGGCGATCGCCCGGACCGCCTCGAAGTCGCCGACCGAGGCGATCGGGAACCCGGCCTCGATGATATCGACCCCCAGCCCGGCCAGCGCGCGGGCCACCTCGAGCTTCTCGGCGATGTTCATGCTGGCGCCCGGCGATTGTTCGCCGTCGCGCAGAGTCGTGTCGAAGATCCGTACCCGGTTTGGCTCAGAGGGACCGATCGGTGTCGTGGACGTGCTCATGGTTCGGCTCTTTCCTGGCGCGGCCTTCGGCCGCAATCGTAGGGGGATTCGAGATTCCGGATTCCGGATTCGAGATTCCGGATTCGAGATTCCGGATTCGAGATTCCGGATTCCGGATTCGAGATTCCGGATTCCAAACTCAAGTCAAGATCCCAGATGCCCGACCGGCCGACTGATGGAACTACCGAGGCCCGAAAACACACGAAGCCCCGAGATCCACCGGTCGGGGCGGGTCTCGGGGCTTCGTTGGCTGCGTTCTCGTGCGGACGCGACGAACCCTAAGAGTACCTCCCCGCCCGGTCGATTAGGCCGAGGCCGAGGCTAAAGTTGAGTCGTAGGTTCTCGGTCAGGCTACGCACTGAGGCACTCCGAAACGAGTCGTGGCAAACAGCCATCTACTCGAATCATAGGGTAAGCGTCGATTCGGGGTCAATGGGAAAGTCCTCCCGACGGGTTTCCTCGAATCATCGTGCGGTCTCCGGAGGTTCGCGCAGTCATTAAGATAGGACAGGCACAGTACAACCTCCATCAAATCGGGAGGCCGTATGGCAAGCGAGCCGAATCGGTCAACTCTCAGGCAGATCGACCGGTTGTTCCAGGGTGGGACCGTGACCGGCCTGGACGAGCGCCAGCTCCTGGGGCGGTTCGTGTCCGATCGCGATGAATCGGGGCTGGAGGCCCTGGTTGACCGTCACGGCCCGATGGTGCTGGGCGTCTGTCGACGCTTGCTCAACAACCCTGCCGACGTCGATGACGCGTTCCAGGCAACGTTTCTGATCCTGGTCCGCAAGGCTCGTTCGTTGCGCGATTTCCATCGCCTGGGTCCCTGGCTCCACGGGGTGGCCTATCGCGTGGCCGTGCGTGCGCGGGCCGATGCCGTTCGCCGCCGCGCCCTGGAGCACGGCGGCTCGCGTCCCGAATCCGAGCCCGAGGTTCGTGCGCCCGACCGAGTGGCCGTGCAGGCCGAGCTGCGCGCGGCCCTCGATGAAGAGATTGCGCGACTCTCCTCGGCCCACCGCTCCGCGCTGGTGCTCTGCGACCTGGAAGGGCGATCGCAGCAGGACGCGGCCCGATTCCTGGGGTGGAGCGAAGGGGCCCTCCGCGGCCGGTTGGCACGCGCCCGGCGAAAGCTCCGCGATCGGCTCGAACGGCGCGGGATTGCCCCCGCACTCCTGCCCGCGACAGCGCCCCTGCTCTCCGATTCAGTCGGTCTTAGCGTGTCATCGGCACTCATCGAAACCACCACACGCGCCGGCATGGCGACCGTTCTCGCCGGACGCGCGGCTCCGTCAACGACCCGTTTCATCTCGACATCCGTCGCCACCCTCGTCCAGGGAGTGATCCACACCATGGCGTTGTCAAAGGTGAAAGTTCTGGTAACGATCGTCGTCCTCGCGGGTGTCGGCTTGCTCGCGGCCGGCCGGCTCGTTCGCGCCGCCCGATCCGCCATCGAGAATCACGCGGCACCGTCCATCGCGAGAACGGCACGCCTGCGGCAAGCCCAGAAGGCCGGCGATGAGGAGCCAGCCAAGGCCAGGGGGCTCGATGTCTCCGGCCGGGTCCGCGATGGTAAGGGGCAACCGATCGCCGGCGCCAAGGTCGTCCTGGCGTATTCTTCAAGCGGTCGTGACCAATTGCAAGCGACAACGGATGCGGCCGGCCGCTTCGTCCTCATCCACCCCGACCGCAACTCCCGTCTGGGCCGTTGGAGCATCAGCGTGGTGGCTCCCGGGTTCGCACCATCGTGGAGGATGGTCGTTCCGAAAGGCGAGATTCTACCGGTCGACTTCCGCCTCTCGCCCGGCAGGCCATTCCACGGCCGCGTCGTCGACAACCAGGGGCGGCCGGTCGCCGGGGTGTCCGTCTCCGCTCGATGGGAGGAGTGCTATTCCCTCGATTGGAGGGCCTTGACCGACGCCGAGGGGAGGTTCGTCTGGCCGGATGCGCCGCATGAAGGCGAGATTGAGTTCAATCTCGGGCACCCCGGGTACAGTCGCGCCCGCGGACGCACGGCCGCGGCAGCCGCGGGTCGGGCCGACTTGACCATCAACCCCCGGGGCCGGGTCCGGGGCACCGTGCTCGATGCCGAGTCGAATCAACCGGTCGCCGCCTTCACGGTGATTCCCGCCACGAGATTCGCGGACGACCGGGAGATCAACTGGCAGCGCCGTCGTGGGGTGAAGGGGAGCGAGGGCCGCTATGAGATCATACCGATCCCCATCGACCAGCCGGGCATGGTCTATCACCTTCGCATCGAGGCCGAAGGCTACGCGCCGGCCATTTCGCGACCCATCCAGCCGGCGGAGGGTGAGGTCGTTCTCCACTTTGCTCTGAAAAAGGCCCGAGGTATCTCGGGCGTGGTCCGTCTACCCGAAGGAACACCCGCCGCCGATGCGGATGTGTACATCGATGGCGACGGATATACCTACAACCGCTCGACGGGCCCCCCTCCTGCCCCTAGTCGTCTTGACCCCGGGCATCGCAAGACCGGCCCCGATGGCCGCTACCTCTTCCCGCCGCAGGACGAGCCCTTCGGCATCCTGGCCGTGCACGACAAGGGCTTCGGCGATCGCACGCGCGAGGAGATGGCGCAATCGCCCGATGTGACCCTCAAGCCCTGGGCGCGGATCGAGGGCACGTTCCGGATCCGTGGCAAACCGGGCGTCCATCAAGAGATCGACGTCAACCTCAATCGCTCGGTCCTTCCGGGCCGCTATCGCTTCCAGTCCTATTCGGCCACGACTGACGACCAGGGGCGATTCGTGATCGATCGGATCCTGGACGGAGAGGCCGATTTCACCTGGTTGAGCGGCCAGCGTCCCACGATGACGCAATCGAGCGCCGGTCCGTCGGTTCGACTTGCGGCCGGGCCTGACGGTTCACGTCGTCCTGGGCGGTCCGGGCCGACCGATGGTTGGCCAGCTCGTCCTGGCCGTCCCCGACGCGGTCGAGGCCAGTGATCTCATGACGGGTGTCCATGTTGCCAACGCGACAGGCTCGCTTTCGAGCAAGCCGTCCCAGATGCCGATTCCCGCGGACTTCCGGACCTGGGACCAGAAGAAGCAGCGAGCCTACGAGATCAAGTGGTACCACACCGAGTCGGGGAGAGCCTACATGCGAACCCGGCGATTCCACCTGTTTCACGTGGGAGCAGACGGCCGGTTCCGGATCGAAGACGTCGTCCCGGGTTCCTACCGATTGAGCATGAGCCTCGCGAGTACCCCGGGGATGATGAACCCTTTGCAGCGCAACCGGCTCGGGGGACGGATCGAGCGCGACGTCGAAGTCGGCGCGATCCCGGGTGGACACAGCGATGAACCCCTGGACCTCGGAAAGATCTCACTCAAGCTCAGAGCCAGAATTAACCGCCCCAGCCGATTCATGCCGCCACGACAACGATGCGCCTTCACCGTGGCCTGGCACCGGCCCGACCAGTTCCGGAAGGTCATCAGCACCATCGGCACCTTCACCAACATCATGGGCGGACACGTCGATCCCGACCTGATACGCCGGCAGCTAGACCGACAATCCTCAATTGAGACACCAACAGCTTGATGACCCGGCTAGAATTACCCGGATTCGCTAGCTTCGCAACCACCAGGGAGGCTCTCGCCATGCCGGGCAAGACGGCCAAGGTCACCATCACCGAACGTCAACACGATCTCCTGGAGACGATCCACAAGGCCCCCACCGCCTCGTCTCAACTCCGCCAGCGTGCGGCCATCATCCTCTGGGCCTTCCAGAAGCGGGACAACGCGGAGATCGCCGCCGCAGTCGGGCTGTCGCGGCGGCAGGTCAGCACCTGGCGACGACGTTGGGCCGATGCCTGGGAGCGGCTCATCCGCATCGAGTGCACCCAGACCCACGCCGCGTTGCGCCGGGCCGTCGAGCAGGTCCTCCGCGATGAGCCCCGCGCCGGCTCCTCCGGCAAGTTCACTCCCGAGCAGGTCGTGGCGATCCTGGCACTGGCCTGCGAGCCCCCGGAGAAGTCCGGCCGGCCGATCACTCACTGGACGGCCAAGGAGTTGGCCGACGAGGCCATCAAGCGCGGCATCGTGCCCTCGATCTCGGTCACTCAAGTGGGTCGCTATCTCCGCGAGGCCGCCTTGCAGCCGCACAAGAAGCGGTATTGGCTCAACACCCGCGAGAAAGATCCGGTGGTCTTTGCGGGGCGGGTCCAGGCGGTCTGTGACACCTACCAGGAGGCGCCGGCCCTGGCGAGGGACCAGGGGACGCACACCGTCAGCACCGATGAGATGACCGGGTTGCAAGCGCTGGAGCGGAGTGCCCCCGATCAGCCGATGACCTACGGGAGGCCCGAGCGGATCGAGGCCGAATATACGCGGCATGGGACGCTGACTCTGATCGGCAACTTCGACGTGACGACCGGCGAGTTGATCACCCCCACGATCGGCCCGACGCGGACGGAGTTGGATTTCGTCGAACACATCGCGCACACGGTGGCGACCGACCCGGAGGCGGGGTGGATCTTCGTGGTGGATAATTTGAACATCCATGGCTCGGAGATGCTGGTGCGGTTGGTGGCCAAGGCGTGCGGGATCGCGGAGCCGTTGGGGAGGAAGAACGTGCGCGCGGGATCCTCAAGTCGGTGGCCAGCCGGCAAGCGTTCCTGTCGGAGAAGGGCCACCGGATCCGGTTCGTGTACACGCCGAAGCACAGTTCGTGGCTGAACCAGATCGAGACGGTCTTCGGAGTAATCATGAGGAAGGTGATTCGGCGCGGCTCGTTCAGTTCGGTGGACGACCTGCAGAGCAAGCTGTGGAACTTCATCGCGTATTTCAATCGGGTGTTTGCCAAGCCGTTCCACTGGACCTACACCGGTCGCCCGCTGCGGGTGAAGGTGGCGTGAAAAGAGGCAAACGACCAAGGATGGAGAAGCCACCTTGCTCATGCTCACTCAATTGAGGATTGTCGGTCTAGAGCGCTTTACACTTGCATTGCGCACGCCCTGTGGCTCCGCGAATTCACCCCCCGGAACCCCCCCTTCGCAAGGGGGGGGGACAGGAAACGGGTTTTTCCCAATGAATATCCCCCCCTTGCGAAGGGGGGGTTCCGGGGGGTTCTTCGGGAGCAGGCTTCGAGTGTGTGCCACCCAACTGTTAATCGCTTTAAGCCGTAGCGGCAACCTCCCCGTTCAGGTGCAAATCCCACCGAGTCGGCACACGGCCGCGTGGGTCTGCGAGGTGACCTGCTCCCAGCCCTCGCGGCCATTCGGGACAGCATCAAATATGAGGGGCGAGCCGATCCGGAGCCGGATCTTCCGCGGGCGCGGCCATCGTGTGTTCGGAGGGAACGCACGGAAGGCTCCTTCGAGGTAGCAGGGAATTACGGGGACGGACGTGCCGGCGACGAGCATCCCCAGCCCGACCTTGAACGGCAGGAGCGCTCCATCCCGGCTCCGAGCCCCCTCCGGGAAGAGGATCAGGCCGCATGGCTCGTCCACGAGCCGCCTGCGCAGGTCTTTGAGGGCATGCGATCCGCAATTCTTCCGCCACATCGGCAGGGCGTTGAGCAGGTTGGCGGCGAACAGGGACATGCCCGGCGTGTTGAAGAAGACGTCGCCCGCGGCGACCGGAAACACGCGGTCGCACAACCGACAGGGTAGCACCGACGCCAGCAACACCGCATCCAGATGGCTGGCGTGGTTGCCGATCATCACGAAGGGCGGCTCGGTGGGGAGCGATCGTTCCGACTCCACGGACAATCGATGGTAGGTTGCGAAGTAGGTCCTGGTGGTCAGCCGCCAGGCCAGATGGCCGGCCGTCGAGAACAGCCCCGACTCGCGTCTCAGGCTTTTCGCCCGCTCGACAGGCGCGAGCTCGATATCCCGCGCCGAGTCGTACTTCCAGGACTCCATGGCTCATCCCCCGCCGGTGAAGAGGTTGGTCGGCTGATCCCCGCCGATGATCTGGAAATGGTTGATGAAGTGGAACATGGCCGGTGCCGAGAGGAGCAAGCTGTTGGCTCGATCCAGCACGCCGCCGTGGCCGGGGATGATCCTCCGCGTGTCCGCGATGCCGACGTCGCGCTTGATCGCCGCGACGGTCAGGTCGCCGACCTGGCCGCCGATGCTGACGAGCAAGCCCATGACCAGCCGCTGCACCGGCTCCGCGAGCTGGCCCTCCATGAAGACAAATCCGCTCAGCCAGTAGACGAGCAGGGTCGTGAGCAAGACCGCGCCCAGCGCGCCCGACATCGTCTTCTCGGGGCTGGTCTGGGGAGCCAACTTGGGTCCGCCCAGCGTCTTGCCCACCAGATACGCGAACACGTCGTTCAACTGGACGCAGAAGACCAGGAGAAGGATCAGGGAGCGGTAGTGGGTCTCGTTGGCCATGAATCCCAGGTGGCCCAGACACGTGCCGAAGAGGATGAAGCCGAAGATCGCCAGCGCCACGCGCTGGAGGTATCCCTTCGGCCGGTCGAGCGAGGTGGAGACGGCCGTGATCACGACGATGCTCATGGGCGTCAGTGCGACGAACACGCGATACCAGTGATCGGCCACGGCGAAGGCGAGTGCCAGAATGCAGACTGCCACCAGGAAACACAGGATCTTATCGCGGAATTGTCCGGTCGCCGCGGCGAACTCTCCGAAGCAGACCAGGCTCAGCGCGGTGACCGCCAGGATCGTCCACGCCGCCCCCAGCAAGATCGGCAGCACGATGATCGGCACCATCACCAGCCAGGAGATGTACCGCCGCCAGAGGTCGTCCTTCAACGTTGACTCGATCCATCCGGTCCGACCCAGCAAGAGGATGACCAGCGGCGTGACGGCCAGCAGCAGGATCAGCAAACCGACAATCACGACGACAGCCGGCTCGTGGAATGCCTGGCGAAAGCCGAAGAGTCGTTCCCAGGCGATCGGATTCATGGTTTCCCCGCCAGGAGGATTTGGATGAGGTCGCCTGAGACAATCCGGCCGAATGGTTCCGATCCGAATGCCAGCCATTCGCCAACAAGACGTTGATGGCCAATTGGCCCGAACTCGTGCCAATGGTCTATGAGGATGGGAGCCGCCCCGCGGCAGATCGACTCATCGGTTATCGCGGGCGTACCGTATCAGGTCATCAAACTCCCGTTCCGGATTCATCACCATAAGAGAGATGAGACCGAAGTTCAATCCGGGGTCGTGCTCCGATCTGATGGATTCGGATGATGAGGCGGCACTCAAGACCGCTTGTCGACCAAGGCCGGCCGGAGCGATGGACCGAAAATGCTTGATCCGCCGGGAAACACCTGGGTAAAGTTCAATGCTGAGGAAAACGAGGCCGCAGAAAACGGATTCGCGTGTCCCTTGCAATCACACCAAGTTCGAGTCCCCAGACCCGCCCCAGAACCGGAAGGCAGTCCCGATCATGGCCCCGGTGATTCATCGAACCCAGAAGAAGGTTCACAAGGTGGAAATCCCTCCTCTGGAACAGGGCGACAAGCTCAGTCGCGCCGAGTTTGAGCGGCGGTATGACGCGATGCCCAAGCTGAAGAAAGCGGAATTGATCGAGGGGGAGGTTCTCATGCCGTCACCTGTATGCTTTAATCGACATGGGCGTCCACATTTCCACCTCATCACCTGGCTAGGGACTTATGAGGGAGCTACGGCGGGAGTGATCGGAGCCGACAATAGCAGCACCCGTCTGGACGTGAAAAACGAACCGCAACCCGATGCTGTACTCTTGATCGACCCGGCTAAGGGTGGCCAGGCCAGGATCGCACCCGACGACTACATTGAAGGGGCGCCCGAATTGGTCGCGGAAGTGGTGTCGAGCAGTGTCAGCTTCGACCTTCACACCAAGCTCGAGGTTTACCGCCGCAATGGCGTGCGTGAGTATGTGGTCTGGCGTGTGCGCGATCGCGAAATCGACTGGTTCGTTCTAAAGCGGCGGAAATACGTGAAGTTGCCGCTCGATGAGAACGGCCTGTATCGAAGCAAGGTCTTTCCTGGCCTCTGGCTCGACCCCGCAGCATTGATTCGAGGTGATTCAGCGACGGTTCAAGGCGCCCTCCAGCGCGGACTGGCCAGTCGTGAGCATGCCGCGTTCCTCGCGAAGCTGGATGCGCGGTCCAATCCTCTGGCACATCCACAAGACCCGACTCCATAGCCCATTCCATGCGCGAAATCGACGCCGCAACCACCGCCGATTACCTCCGCGATTCCGGGCACGTCGCGCCAGGCGCCGACATCCTCGTCCGCGAGCTGGCCGGCGGCGTCTCCAATATCGTGCTGCGCGTCGACGTCGCGGGCCAGCCGCCGATCGTGATCAAGCAATGTCGCGAGCGGCTGAGGGTCGCCATGGAGTGGCACGCCCGGCTCGACCGCATCTGGACCGAGTTCGCCACGCTCGGCGTGCTCCGCTCGATCCTGCCCGAGGGGACCGTTCCGGATCTGTTGTTCGAGGATCGTCCGAATTATCTCTTCGCCATGACCTGCGCCGGAAGACTCCGTCACCTGGAAGAGTCACCTGATGGACGGCCGGATCGATCCTGGCATCGCCGCCCGACTGGGCACGATCCTGGGTACGATTCATGCCGAGGCTCCGCATCATCCGGCCTTGCGGGGAATCCTGGCGGATACGAGCCTTTTTGATGAGCTGCGAGTTGACCCCTACTATCGAACCACCGCCCGGCGCCACCCGGACCTGGCCCCGCGCATCGATAGCCTGATCGCCGCCATGGACCGTCCCGAGGATGAGCGGCCACGCTTGTCCTGGGTGACTTCAGCCCCAAGAACATCCTGGTCCATGCCGGCGGCCTGATCCTGCTCGACTTCGAATGCGCCCATGCCGGCGACCCGGCATTCGACCTCGGCTTTTTCCTGAGTCACCTCGTCCTCAAGGCGATTCACACTTCAGCGAATGATTTTTTGAATTATGATGATTTTATCGCATTGATCGAATCCTTCTGGGCGTCCTATCTCGATCGGCGTGTCATCGGGACCGTCGCCGGGGCGGAACTGGTTCGCCGGGCCAATCGCCACACGGCGGCCTGCTGCCTGGCGCGGGTGGACGGCAAGAGCCCGGTCGAATACCTCGACGGCTCCGAGCAGGCACTGGCGCGGTCCTTCGCCCGCGAGGCCCTCCGGATCGAGCCGGCGGCGTGGGAGCGCCTCCTCGATATCCTCGCCGAGACTACAGAAATGTGAGGTCACCCCCATGATCGCCCTGAAGACGCTCAAGGCCCGCCAGGTGCTCGACTCGCGTGGCCGGCCGACCGTGGAAGTCGAGGTGATCGCGTCCAATGGCGCGGTCGGTCGGGCCATCGTCCCCTCGGGAGCGAGCACGGGCCGTCATGAGGCCCTGGAGCTGCGCGACTCCGGAAACGCCCGCTACGGCGGCCTGGGCGTGCTCCGGGCCGTCGACAATGTGACCCGTGAGATCGGCCCGGCCGTGGCCGGATTGGACCTGGACGACCAGGCCGGCCTCGACGCCCGGCTGCTCGCGCTCGACGGGACGCCGAACAAGAGCCGGCTCGGGGCCAACGCCGTGCTCGGGGTTTCACTGGCCGCCGCTCATGCCGCCGCGGCTGCGCGGGGCGAAGACTTATTCGTCCATCTGAACCGAATCTGGCAAAGCCGGATCGGTTCGGCAAGCCCCGGAGCCATCCCGGCCGAGCCGAACATGCCCCTGCCCATGGTCAACATGATTTCCGGCGGCCTGCACGCGGGCGGTAACCTCGATATCCAGGATGTCCTGATCGTGCCGATCGGCGCGGCCAGCTACAGCGAGGCGCTGGAGATGACCGTCGCCCTCTATCGGGCGACTGGCGCGGTCCTGAACGAAAAGGGCTTCGAGTCGGCCCTGGTCGGCGACGAAGGCGGCTATGGTCCCCGGCTCGACGGCAACGAACAGGCCCTCGAAATCGTCGTCGATGCGATGGTCGCCTGCGGCTTCGAGCCGGGGCGCGACGTCGCCATCGCCGTCGACGTCGCTTCGTCCCACTTCTTCGACCCGGACCAGGGGATCTACCGTCTCGGCGCCGAAGCCGGCCAGGAGCTCGACAGCGCGGGCATGATCGACCTGCTGGCCGGCTGGGTCGAGCGCTATCCGATCGTCTCGCTCGAAGATGGCCTGGCCGAGGACGACTGGGACGGCTGGGCCGCGCTCACGGCCCGGCTCGGAAGCTCGGTGCAGCTCATCGGCGACGACCTGTTCGCCACCCAGGTCGACCGACTGCGACAGGGGATCGACCGCCGCGCGGGAAATGCCATCTTGATCAAGCTCAACCAGGTCGGGACGCTTACCGAGACGCTCGACGCCCTGTACCTGGCCCGCGAACATGGTATTCGGACGGTCGTCTCGGCGCGCTCCGGCGAGACCGAGGACACCACGATCGCCGACCTGGCCGTCGCCACCGCCGCCGGCCAGATCAAGATCGGCTCGGTCGCGCGCTCCGAGCGGCTTGCCAAGTACAACCGGCTGCTGCGGATCGAGGAAGCGCTGGGCTCGCGTGCCCGGCAAGCCCGACCCTTCTCACTCTGAACCGGGACGGCCAGCCCGACAGGTCGCCACGCGCTCAATGCAGTGCGGGTAAGGGCTTCCAGTCAAGCTTCCGGTAGCCTGCCGAGAATTCGCGGATCTCGATGGCCTGGTTGACGTCGATGTCGTGGAAGACCTGCGTCATCCCGCTGGCCGGCCAGTGGATCTCCAGCGAGGCGACGCGGTCGGCCCTGGCCAGACCGATCGTCTGCTCCAGAGGGTTGGCCCCGAAGCTGCTGCCCGAGGTGACATGTCGGTGAATCGTCAGCGGCTTCTCGCCGGCCGTGACGACCTTGATCCGGGCACCGATGGCCGACCGGTTGGTCTTCTGACCGATGAGCTTCATCGTCAGCCAGTGGTTCCCCTGGCCGGGATTCTGGAAGAGGATGTTGTGATACTTGTCGCCGGGAACGGCGCCTCCCGTTTCGATGAACAGGTCGACGTCGCCGTCGCGGTCCCAGTCACCGCAGGCCACGCCGTGCCCCTTTTGGAGATGACCGGTCCCGGAGGAGGACGAGATGTCGACGAACCGCTCGCCGTCGACGTTCTTGAACATGCGATTCGGGACCAGGAAGCCCAGACTGGGCGAGCCGGTGCCCAGGTAGAAATCGAGGAATCCGTCGTTGTCGAAATCCGCGAAATTGGTCCCCATGCTGGAGAACGGCATGTCCAGCCCGGCCTCCGCGATCTTGTTCTGAAACCCCTTGCCATCGAGGTTCCGAAACAGGCGATTCGAATAACGGTCCTGTGGCAGCTTCAGGAGGCCGCGAACGACATCCTCGAGTGTCCGGTCGAAGCAGGCGGCGAAGATATCGAGCCAGCCATCGTTGTCGTAGTCCCAGGTCCAGCAAGAAAAGCCCAGGTGGGGCCCATCGATCCCCGCCGCCGAGGTGACTTCCTCGAAGCGGCCGTCGCGGGAGTTGTGGTACAACCGGGCGTCCTCGCACATATTGTTCACGAACAGGTCCGGGAAATCGTCGTTGTCGTAGTCGACCCAGGTGCACCCTTTGCAGTATCGACGAGGATCGCCGACATGCACGCCGGCCTTGGCGGCGACCTCTTCGAACGTCCCATCCCCCTTGTTGTGGTACAGCCGGTTGTCCTGGCGCTCGCAGGCGACAAACAGGTCGATCCAGCCGTCGTTGTCGTAGTCCGCCCAGGCGGCAGCGTTGGAATTAGCCGGATCCAAGAGCCCGGCTTCCCGGGTCACGTCGCGGAATCGGCCGGTGCCGTCATTCTGGAGCAGCGTCGGACGCATCGGCCAGTTATGCCAGGCACCGCGGGATGAAGAT
The DNA here is from genome assembly GCA_963845755.1 of uncultured Planctomycetota bacterium. Taxonomy (GTDB): domain Bacteria; phylum Planctomycetota; class Planctomycetia; order Isosphaerales; family Isosphaeraceae; genus CAWJTV01. Next base: position 201,358 of record CAWJTV010000020.1, on the reverse strand, counting down.
GTCGAGTCGCCCGTCGTTGTTGTAGTCGGCCTGATAACAGACCAGGCCCCCGAGCTGATCGGTCAGGCCCGCGTCCCGAGACCGATCCTCGAAGGTGCCATCCCCCTTGTTCCGGTAGTAGGCCATGCTCTCGGTCGGGTCGGAGGAGGTCACGACGACATCGAGCAACCCGTCGTCGTCGAAATCGTCCATGATCGCGCCCCCCGACTGGTTGAAGCGGTCGAGCCCAACCACGTCGCTGATGTCGCGGAACCGGCCGATGTCGAGCTGGGACTGGAAGAAATCGTCCAGGTTCAATCGGAACCGGGGATCGACCCGATCCGGGTATTCGCCGAGGGTCATGTGGGCGACGTTGAGGAGCCAGCGGACCTCCAGGTGATTCGGGAACTGATCGAGATACTCCGTGAAGTGGCGGACCGCCAGCCGCGAACCCTCGGGTTTGGCATGAACGGCCGTCGGCGCGATCGGGAAAATACAGGCGCTCTCACCACGACACATGATGCAGTTATCATTCTCACCCAACCGCAGCGCGGTTATGCCCTGGAGGTGGATGATGCTCGCCAGCGAAAGTTGGGCGATCCGGTCGTCGCTCGCGACGATCGACCGCAGCCGTCCGAGGGTCTCGTAGGCCTGCCGCGCCTCGCCTTCATAGTTCAGCAAGGCCACTTTCGCGTACAAAAAGGCGATCTCCGATTCTCTCGTCAGATTGGGATCGGTCAGCCGCTCATCCATGATCCTGGCGCCCCGGAAACCGGCCCCGTACCAGTGATCGCGGATCTCCTGCAACGTCGCATCCGGCCTCCAGGGTCTCATGAGGAAGCTCACGGCGCCGTAACCGCTCGGGTCGAGCACCGGCTGATTGGGGCGATACGTCAAGTCCGGGGAAAACGGACTTGCCGACGCACTGCCAGGTCGCCGGGATCCCAGAGTCGCTCGCCTGGAGCCGTGCGCCGGTTTAGCGCGAGACGGATCGGCACGTTTCGCCTGCAATTGCCATCCGCCCACCAGGAGCAGGGCGAGTCCCGACAGCCCGAGGAGTCCGAGACCAAGTTCGACGGCTTTTCATGAGAGAAATCTCCGAAGGAATTCGTTCCCATGATATCCGGCTCCCGGAACGCGCCGCCAACGAATTCTTTAGTGAGTCGGTCGGATTCCTCCCAATCTCGGGCCGGATGCCGGACTTCCTCACTTGCTGAACGCCGGACCTCGCGTCAACAATCGGGGAAATCTCGCGGATCCCTCGGCGGAGGGACGTTGCCGGAACGCGCGGCCGGTCGGTCGGTCGAGCCGACATCGCACCCGAAGCCGAGGGAAGGCGAACGGACCGGCCCACCGGATCGATCCAAGATTTCAGGAGATGCGGCGAACAGACAGGTGAGTCGTGCAATGGGCTTGCCGTTCCATCTCAGTGCGACCGCGAGCTGAGGTCATACTCATTCCATGAGGAAGGTTTCCCGAAGATGGAGTCATACGAGGACTATCGGCGACGCAGAGACGATGCGATGCCGAGCGAGGTATGGCAGCGCTACCTACCGTTGTTTCCCTGGATCGTCGGGTTGATCCTGGCCTTGTGGCTGTTGTCGGATCTCAGCTACACGGTCAAACCCCACGAGCAGGCCGTCGTGCTACGGTTCGGCAAGAATCACGCGACGACCATGCCGGGGCTGCATCTGAAGTTTCCGCTGGTTGACCAGGTGATGAAGGTCAGTGTCGAGGAGCACGGCCTGCGGCTGCCGTTCGGCCAGGCGTCCCGCACCGAGGATCCGATCAATTCCCAGCGGATCGGCCTGGAAGACGAGACCCTGATGCTGACGGGCGACCTGAATACCGCATCGGTCGAGTGGACCGTCCAGTGGAAGGTGACCGAGCCCTCGCAGTTCCTGTTCCGCTTCCCGCAGGACGAGAACAACCGGTTCGCCGAGAACCTGCTGACGACCGTGGCCCGCACCGTGATGAACGGCCTGGTGGGCGACTACTCGTTCGATGAAGTGATCGGTGCCAAGCGGAGCGATATCGCGTTCAAGGCCCGCGCCGACGCGCAACAGATCCTCGATGCCTACGCCTGCGGCATCACGGTCACGGCCCTCCAGATGCAGCGCGTGATCCCGCCCGACCGGGTCAAGCCGGCCTTCGACAAGGTCAACGCCGCGATCCAGCAGAAGCAGAAGCTGGAGAATGAAGCCGAGGCGATGCGGAACCGCCTGATCCCCGAGGCCCGGGCCAGCCGCGACAAGTTGATCCGCGAGGCCGAGGGTTATGCCTCTCGCCGGCGCGCCGAGGCGAACGGCGAGATCGAGGCGCTCTTGGCCAAGTATCACGCCTATCAGCGCGCCCCGGACATCACTCGGCAGCGCCTCTACCTCGAGGCGATGCAGGAGATCCTCCAGGGCGTGAAGAACAAGACGATCATCGATAGCGACCTCAAGCAGCTCCTGCCGCTCCTGAACCTCGACGCGAAGGGAGAGACGAGCCCATGAACCGCCGACGCCCGATTGCCTCCGTCCTGGTCGGGCTGGCCCTCGTGCTGGCCTTCCCCGTGTTGGATTCCCTGCTCTACACGGTCAACGAGCGCGAGCTGGCCGTCCTGCTCCAGTTCGGCGAGCCCGTCGTCAGCCGCACCAAGCCCGGGCTCTACTTCAAGGTTCCGATGATCCAGGAAGTCCTGCGGTTGCCCAAGACCCTCCAGGTCTGGCACGGGACCATCCCGGAAGAGCGGCTCGTTGACGTCCCCACCGCCGACGGCAAGAAGGTCGAGGTCACGGTCTGGGCGGTCTGGCGGATCACCGACCCGGCCCAGTTCGTCCGGGCGCTGCGCACCGTGCCGAATGCCGAGTCCCGCGTCAAGGAGTTCGTCCGGAGCACGGCGCGCGACACGATCACCACCCACAACCTGGCCGAGATCGTCCGGAGCACCAATCGCAAGATGACCTATTCGCTGGGCCTGCCGCCGGAGATGGTCGCACGCGCCGGCGAGCCGGGAAAGGCGGCCGCGGGCACCGAGCCGGATCAGGCCATGCTCGACTTCATCGTCCCGCCCGAGGCCAAGGAATCCGTCCAGCTCGGCCGTCTCAAGATCATCAGCCAGATCCGGGAGACCGCCCAGCACGCCCTGGCCGAGGATGGGCAACGTGAGAGTCAGGGCAAGGGCCGCGGTATCGAGCTGGTCGACGTCGGCCTCTCCCGGATCGAGTTCGTGCCCCAGGTGCGCGAGGCCGCCTTCGACCGCGCCATCTCGCTGATGGAAGCAATCGCCGTCAAGACGACCAGCGAGGGCGAACAGCGCAAGAAGGAGATCATCAACAAGTCCCAGGCCGAGGTCCAGAAGATCGAGGGCGAGGGGAAGCAGGAAGCCAGCATCCTCAAGGGCCGCGTCGACGCGGAGATCATCGACTCCTATGCCAAGGCCATCCTGGAGACCGGCGACTTCTACAATTTCACCCGCACGCTCGACGTCTACAAGGAGGCATTGAAGGGAGATACGCGGCTGATCCTGACGACCGACAGCGAGCTGCTCCGCTTGATCAAGACGCTCGGGCCGGTCAAGCCGCCCGCCGCGAAGCGGGGCTCTGTCGCCGCCGCCGCCAAGGACTCGAATTGACCGCGTGAGTGGGAACCTGATCACTCATGCCGCAAGGATGTCACTGGATCGACCCTTGCGGCGCGTGCGGCGGGATAGGCCGCCGCCAGCGTCGTGATGAGGCAGACCGCGGCCGGTACGCCGAGCACCATCCAGATCGGGAACGCGAATAGCGTGCCCTTGACCGGCATATGATTTTTCTGCGACTCCATGATGCTCCTGGTGATCGAATCGCCGGGGAACGAGGCGAGCCACGCCAGAACCAATCCCAGCCCGCTGCCGAAGATCCCGAGGATCATCCCCTCCACCAGGAAGATCCAGCGGATGTGACGGTCGCGCGCGCCCAGCGCTTTCATGACTCCGATCTCGTGAGTCCGCTCCAGCACGCTCATGATCATGGTGTTGGTGATCCCGATCGAGGCGACCACAAGGGCCACGACGGCCACGAACGCGGTGGCCATCGATATCAGCATCACGTTCATGCGGACAGTGTCGATGAATTCGGCGAGCGAGAACTGCCGGTAGCCCATCTTCTCGATCTGCTTCGCGAGGTCCTTCACGGCCTCCTCGCGATCGACCGTGATCATAACCTCGTGGAATCCCTCCTCGGCGACGTCCGGGTCGCGCATCTTGAACGCGACAGCCGCCGCGGTCGGCAACAGGATATCGTTCATCTCAATCCCAAATAATCCCCATCCCGGCTCCCGATCCTTCTCCTCATGTTCCCGGACCACGCCGACGATGGTGAACTCCTCGACGAAGGTCTGCGACGGTTTCGTTCGGGAGGTCGCCGAGATGTGGTTGAACAGCTCATCCAACATGTCCCGCTCGTCGCGAGGGAGCGGCAGGAGCCGCGCCAGGCTCGCAATCCGCTTCAGGGCGGACTCCAGGGCGCGTTTCTGTTTTTCCTCGATCGGTTCATTGTCCGTCCGGAGGAACTCGGACACGTCTACGGTGTTGGGGGGTTGCGATTGAATCTCCAGGCGGAACGTCCGCCCCAGCACCGCCTCGGCATCTTCATCGCGGACGAGTCCCCAGCGATAGAGCAGGTACTCGTGGACGATCGCGACCCGGCCGTCTTCAGGCGTGAACAATCGCCCCGCGATCAGCCGATCGCGGAAGGAACGCGTATCCGGCGGAACTGAGTTGACACCGGCGCCCTCGGCTTTGCCCTCGAGAATGGCCTTGCCGCCCAGATTGACATACGGCACGGCGCTGGCGACATGGTCGAGAGCCGCGAGCTTACGGATCGCGTCGGCCGTCAGCTTGGACTGTGGACGTCTCGAGAATCCCCAGTGTGCGCACGATCGCCTTGCGGAGCCTCGCCCGCTTGGCGTCGCTCATCTCCCCCTTGGGTTCGCGGCGTTCGATCGGGACGTTCTCGAGTTTTTCCTCGAACTTCGTGTTGACCAGGATCTTGCGGAGCCGATCGTCCTCGCGGAACAGCTTGATGATCGCGCGATCGATCCCCCGCCCCACGGCCACGCTGAGCACCAGGGCAAACGTACCCACCACCACGCCGATGATCGTCAGCGTCGTGCGAACCTTCTGCTGCCGCATCGCCGAGAGCGCGAGGTTCCAGAGGTCGGCCGCCCTCGGTGTGCCGGTGCGTGAGTTTCCATTCATGAGACGACCTGTCCATCCTTCAGCCGGACGATGCGGTCGGCGGCCTGGCGGGCCAGCTCCTCATCGTGGGTGACCATGATCAGCGTCGTGCCCTCGCGCCGGACGTGGTCGAGCAGCAGGGCCATGATCTCGGCGGCCGTGGCCGAATCGAGGTTGCCCGTCGGTTCGTCCGCCAGCAGGATCCGGGGCCGGTTGACCAGCGCCCGGGCGATCGCCACGCGCTGGTGCTCGCCGCCGGAGAGCTCGGGTGGCCGATGATTGAGCCGTTCGCCCAGCCCGACCGCCGCCATCGCCTCGCACGCCGACGCCCGACGCTCGGCCACGGGACGGCCCGCCAGGATCATCGGCAGCTCGACGTTCTCCAGCGCGGATCGCGACGTGATCAGGTTGTACGCCTGGAAGATCATCCCCACGGTGGTCAATCGATACGCGGCCAGCTCATCCGCGGTCATCCGGGCAAGGTCGCGATCGCCTGCCCGGATGGTTCCCGACGTGGGACGATCCAGGCCGCCGATCATGTTCAGGAGCGTCGATTTTCCCGAGCCCGACTTCCCCAGCAGCGCCACCCGCTCGCCCGGGCGCACCGCGATCGAAACGCCCCGAAGGGCCACGACCGGCGATGACGTGCCGCCATAACTCTTCACGACGTCCTCGACCTGTACGGCGGATCCCGTCGCGACCCCCTTACTTGCAACTGCCAACGATCGCTCCTCATGCGATTGACCGAAGATGTGTGACTCCTCGCAAAAGGACACCTGTCCCAGGAAACCACAAGCGAAGGTCGATTTCAAGCCAGGCGATTCACCGAACCGTAGCGTGCCTCGAATGCCCGGCCATCCTTCCGATCGCGAGGATCCGAGGATTCCTTGCGTGAGCGGGTCGTTTCTTGTTACAAGGAGATTCGTTGTGGGGTCGTCTCGGATGACCCGACACTCGAACCCGAGGAGTTATGATCATGAACCGATCGAAGGCAATCGTTCTGGGGTTGTTGCTCGGACTGAGTCTCGTCACCCCGGCCTCTTCCCAGGATCAGGCTGCCGACGAGGCGATGAAGCTGGCCAAGAAGCTCACGGAGGAGGGCGCCACGACATTCAATACGGCCGATGCCAGGGCCATGGCCGCCTACTACACCGACAACGCCAAGATCTTTTTCCAGACCCGGGAAGAGAGCGAGATCTCGGTCAAGGTATATGATGGCCGCGCGGAGATCGAGAAGGCTTACGCCGAGGTCTTCAAGGATCCCAGCCAGGTCCACGGCAAGAACACCGTAGAGTATGCCAAGCTTCTGGCCTCGGACGTCCTCGTCATTGCCGGCACCTTCGTGCCCAACGAGAACGCGGCCGAACCGATTAAGGTACCGTTCTACCAAGTGCGGGTCAAACAGGGAGACAAGTGGCTGATCAACAACCTGCGGATCTTCTTCGTGCCCGAGAAGAAGTAGCTTCGATCCCCAGTTCTCGATGACCGATCCGGATTCCGCAAGAAGCTCGATCTCGGAATCCGGAATCTCCAATCCGGAATCTCGAATCTCCAATCCGGAATCTCGAATCTCCAATCCGGAATCTCCCGCGGCACGAGCGTCGTGAGCGCATGGGCGAATTCTGAAAGATGGCGGAACCTCGCACCATCTCCGGCATCCGCCTGGTCAACGGCTCGACCGGCGACCCGGCGCTCTACGTCAACTACCCGGGTCGCGACGATGCCTTGTTGTTCGACGCCGGCGAGCTGGCCGGCCTGGGTTCGGACCGACTGGGCGACCTCGCCGCCGTATTTATCACACATCATCATGTCGACCACTTCATGGGACTCGACCGGATCGTCCGTGCGAATCTCGACCGCGACAAGACGCTCCACGTCTTCGGTCCGGAGGGGACGATTCGCCGGGTCTATGACCGGGTCAAGAGCTACGAACACCCGTTCTTCCCATTCCAGAAGCTCGTCATGCGCGTCCACGAGGTGCTCTCCGGGCGCCTTCGCTGGGCGGACCTTGAATGCGCACGACGGTTCCCCGAGCCGGAGGTCGCCGAGCGCGCTCTGCGCGGCCGGATCCCGGTCCTGTATACAAACAATGATCTCGCGGTCGAAGCGACCCTGGTCGATCACACGGTGCCGTGCCTGGCCTTCGCCGTGGTGGAGAAACCCGGCGCCCATCCCGATGCAGCCCGGCTTGCGGCCGGTCCGTTACGGCCTGGGCCCTGGATCGGCCGGGTCCTGGCGCTGCTCCGCAACGGCGCGGACCGCGACGTGTCGGTGGAGATCGAGGGTGGCCGGTTCGCGCTCGGCACGCTCGCCGATCGCTACTTCACGACCACCAAGGGGGCCCGGCTGGCCTATGTCACCGACACCGCCTGGAGCGAGGCATCCCGTCCCGTCTTGCTCAAGCTGGCACACCGGGCCAGACGGCTCTACTGCGACTCGTACTACGCCGCGGCCCAGCTCCGACAGGCCGAGACTTACCGGCACATGACTGCCATTCAGGCCGCCGACCTGGCCGTCGCGGCCCGGGTCGAGGAGCTCGTCTTGATCCACTTCGCCCCGCGATACAGGGGACGGTACCAGGAGCTTATCGAGGAAGCCCGGGCGATCTTCCCGCGGACGTCTGCCGAATTGAGCGATCCCGCAACCTTCGGCCCGACCCGCTGATCGGGCCGGCAATCCGGGATGAAACGCATCGCAGGTTTCGCCGGAGATCCTGAACCCATCGGCGCGATTCGATGTCTATGGTCTCGGGTCGGTCCTGTCAATCCTGGGAATTCGGCTGAGGTGGAGCATGATGAACACGCTGGATCGCGACGACTCGTTCGAAATGGTGGCAACTTCGGCCAACTCGGAGATCGAAGCGGGCTCGCCGACGGGAACCGAGATGGGACCGGACCAGCAACGCGGTTTGACGCTCAAGCCCGAGTTGTTGATGGTCCCCGAGGATGCCCCGGCGCTTGCCGACGACGAGCCGGGACTCTCCACCAAGCCCCTGGAGACACTCTCCGCGGCCGAAGCCGTGGAGCGGCTGCGCCGAGGCGAGCCGTTGCGCAACGTGCGAGTCGACCGGCTGAAGTTCAGGGGCGAGTTCCCCAAGCCGGTCCGGCTCGATCGCGTCGTGCTGGTGCAGCCTTCGCTCGATCGGGCACGATTCCTGGACGAGGTGGAGATGAGGAGCTGCACGATCGACCGGCTGCGGACCGCCGGCCGCACGTCCTTCGCCAAGGGCTGGGACCTCAGGGGTTCGACGCTCGTCCACCCACTGATTCGATCGGTCACGGTCGGCGGCGTATGGCGTTGCGCGAACATCCGGGCCCGGGGCCGGACGCTCGTCGTCGACTCGCGCTTCGAAGCGGGAGTGGGGTTCTGGGAGGCCCGCTTCGACGGCTGGGTCGAGTTCTGCGACGTCCAGTTCGCCGAGGGCGCCGATTTCCGTAGCCTCCATGCCGAGCAAGGTTTCGTCCTGACGAACTGCCGTTTCGACAAGGAGTTCCTGTTCCGCGGCTCGACCGTCTGCAAGAAGTGGGAGGCCGATCGGTCGCGGTTTGACGGCCTGCTCGACCTGTCCAAGGCCAAGCTCCACGACTTCGTCTACCTGGAAAGTATCGAACAAGGACCCGAACAGCGCTTCGCCTTCCACAACACGGTCGCCGAACGGCTCCTGATCCGGACCGACCAGCTCGAGGGCCGCCTGGTCAGCGAGCGCGCAGGCGATCACGCCGAGGCGATGGCCGAGTATGGACTGCTGAAGCGGATCTTCGGGGGGCTACACCGTTACGACGAGGAGGACTGGGCTTTTTACCGTTTCAAGGTCAACCAGCGGCGAGCCCGCGCGCATTCTTGGCGACGGCCCTGGACCAAGCTGGCCCGGTTCTTCGACTGGCTGCTGCTGGACCGTGGCTGTGGATACGGGACGAACCCCTTGCGGGCCGTGGTCGCCGCCCTGGTCATGATCCTGGTCTTCGCGATGTTCTACATGATCGGCGTCAATTCGTTGCACGTCGACCATGCGCCGTTCGATAGTGCACTCGACAGCGTTCCCAACCGGATCCTGATCGGCCTGACCACCAGCGTGGCTGCGTTCACCTCCGGATTCGGCGACCTGCGAGACGTGGCTCGTGGAGGGGTTATGAACGTCTTGCTGATCGTGGAATCACTCTTCGGCACCCTCCTCTGGGGCCTGTTCATCGTGGCCTTCAGCCGCAAGGTCATCCGCTGAGGTCGGTGGTCGGTGTTCAGAGGTTAGCGATCCATTTCTGCCTGGGTGCTGACCGCCGAACACCGACCATCCCGAGTGTCCCCCGACCTCATCCTCCGCTCAGACCGTCACCGTCCGATGATCGATCGAGTAGCGCCGGCCCCTCGCTGACTTCAAGTCGAACCAGCCGAGTCCGAGAGCGCCCGCCAGGGCGATGTGCTGAGGTTGGCGAACGTCGAAGCCCTCGGACTGCCTGGGGTCGAGTGCCGTCCGCCCCGACGCTGCGACCGGCGGAAGGTTCGCGAGCTTTCGCTTCGCGTCGATGATGCCCCACTCGATGTGGTCCATCGCCACCGGATCGGTCGCGAAGAAGATCGAGTTATACTCCCACGTCCATTCGAAGGGTGGGTGATACGGGCCCTTCTCGAAGACGCCGCGGATTCCGTCCATGATCTGGAGGACGAACTTGTCGCGGATGATCGGGTGACTGACCACCTGCGGGATGAACTGGTTGCAGACGTTCGTAAAGCTGTTGCTGTGGGAGCGAGCCACGTTGTTGACCGAGCCGTGGCTCATGTTCTTCAAGGCCCCGGTCACGCCCGCCGAGCCGTGGTCCTTCAGGACCGGAATCGCCACGATCTTGTTGAGCGTCTTGGTGACCAGCTTGCCGAGGTGGGAACGATACTTGCTCTCATTCTTGGGATCGTCGCCGTAGAAGACCAGGTCCATCCAGACGAAGGCATCGTGATCGTACCCGGCGATGGGGTCGGAGCGGAATGAAGGGAAGTCGAGCTGGAATTGGTTGCCTCCCTCGGCCGTGATGCCACCCCATCGGACGTCCGCCGGAAGGATCTTGTGGTAGCCGGCGTCCATGAACTCGTCACGGTAGCGGTCGTAGACGAAGATGTCCTTGGGCTTGACCCCACACGTCCTGAGCTTCTCGATGACTTCGAGGACAATCTCGTGGGAGGAATGGGCATGAGGGGTCCCATTGGGCACGACTTTGATCCCAACGACATCGCCGGGTTCGAAGAAGTGCTTCCAGCCTTCGACCGCATCGGTCGCGCCGGTCAGAGCCTTGATGCCGGTATCCATCGACGCCTTGATAGCCTGGCGATCCCGGGTGCGATTGAGGCTCATCCGCGAATTCTTGACCTCGACGACCCGGCCCGGATACAAGCCAGGAGCCGCGTATTTGCCGAGGGGCTTCCCATCGCCGCCATGATGGGTCGTCTTGCCGATGGCTGCCGCCCCCTGGGTAGCACCCAGGAGCGGGACTCCTGAGATCAGGGGAACCGACGCGGCGGAGGCGGCCAGGAATGTTCGACGGTTCATGCCGCCGCAGGGGTATCGATACTGCATGTTTCAATCCACTCCCCAGATGATGGCCGGGAGACGACTCCCAGGTCTTTGTTTGAGATCGCCTCAATCCACACGAGCCGATTGTCGAGACCAATCACCCGCGTCTCGCGGGGTCCACTCCACGATAGAATCCCCGATCGGTATCTTACTGTCCAGTCGGCACCGACAAAACGCTGGTACGAATTCGTCGGTCCGCCGGGTGAAAGATCAGGAAACGACCTCGGTCCTACCCATCATTATCCAGGAATGTTACGCTCGACGCTGCGCGTGTGTGAGTGACATCCATCATCGGACGAGGATCGGCCAGTGAGCGGCGTCGCAGCCATTCGTTCCCGAAATGAGGTCTCGAGCCGGCCGACGCTCGGCGGACCCCTTGATCGGGGCCGTGGCGTCGGCGTCCCTTCGGATCCGATCCGTGCCGCATCGAAGGACATTCCGTTCCGGTGGTCGCCACTGGCTCCCCTGGCCGCCGCGATGTCCTTGGGCGTCGTCGCGGATCGATTCGTCGCGCCGTGGCCGACGAATACCTGGACGACCATGATCATCGCGTGCGGTGCGGTTGCTGCGTTGACGGCTCGCCGCAACGTCGCTTGCAGCCTGACGCTGCTCGCGGCATTCTGGAGCATCGGGGGGGGCTGGCATCATTTTTGGTGGTGGGATCGGGATGGCAATGATGTTTCCTGGTCGATCACGGAGACGCCTCGATCGGCGTGGGTCCGCGGAGTAATCCACGATGCCCTGGGCGTACGAACCGACGATCGAAGCGCCTGGGGATCGGGATTCGTGTCGGAGGTGGGCGATCCGGCGCGGTCGCGGACCCGGTTCGTGGTCGACCTGACAGCGATCAGCGATGGCCGGCGCTGGGTGTCGGTCTCGGGCCGGGCGATGATGGTCGTGACGGGCGATCGGGGCGAGATTCGCGCCGGGGAAGCGATCGAGGCGGCCGGTCAGCTCGCCAGGGTGTCGGGGCCGCTGAATCCGGGCGAGTTCGATTATCGCGACTACCTCCGCGGCCAGGGGATCGACCTGCGGCTGACGGTCGACGGCCCGGATGGGCTGAATCGCGATCCCAAGGGTCGAACCGCGGCGTTCGTGGAAACACTGGGGAGGCTCCGGAACTGGAGCCGGTCTCACCTGGTCGACCGGCTCGACCCGACGATCGAGCCGCTGGCCGCCGCCTTCCTGCTGGGCCAGCGCGAGGAGGTCGACCCCGCCGTCAATGACGCCTTCGCCCGCACCGGCACGACGCACTTGCTGGCCATCTCGGGACTGCACTTGCAGGTGCTGGCCGTCGCGATGCTCGTGGCCGCGCGATTGATCGGTCTGCCCCGACGGCCCGCTCATCTAACCGTCGGCCTCTTGACCATCGGCTATGCGGCAATGGTCGGGGCCGCACCCTCCGTCGTGCGCTCCACGGTCATGACCGTGATGTTCTGTCTGGCCGCCATCGCGGACCGGACAGCCCGGCCGGCCAACACTCTGGCCCTGGCCGCCCTGGGTACGCTTGCCTACAATCCGGTCTACCTCTTCGACGTCGGATGTCAGCTTTCCTTCCTGGCAATCGCCGCGCTCATCTGGCTGGTGCCGCCCTCGTGCACGCGGTTCTGGTCGACGACGGCAGCCGTTCGCAGCCGACTGTACGGGCCCCGTTCCGCGCTCGATGAATTGGAGCGACGGTTGGAGCCGTGGTGGCGCGCGAAGATTCGTCGGGCGGGCGCCCGTTTGATCGAGGGCATTCTCGTCTCGACCGTGGTCTGGCTGGCGGCGATGCCGCTGGTCGCCCTGAGGTTCCACATCATTTCACCGATTGGCATCCTTTTGAACATCCCACTGATCCCAATCACCTCGGCGGCCCTGCTCTTCGGTGGACTGGGACTGGGACTCTCCGCGGTATGGGGGCCGCTGGGCGGCCTAGCAACCGCGACCGCCGGCTGGTTGCTCCAGGTGACGCAGTCGGTCGTCCTCTGGGGCGTCGCGCAGCCGTGGGGACACCGGTTCGCGGCCGGACCTTCGTCGGAATGGGTCCTGGTCTTCTATGGGCTGCTGGGCTGGGCCGCCATCTCAGCGACAGCCGCCGCGCGATCGTCGCGGGTCGGTGGGCTGGCGCGCCTCGGCCCATGGTGGCTTCTGGCCTTCTGGAGCGTGACCGGTTTGATCGTGGCAGTCATCCCATCGAAGGCCGCGACCCCCGAGGCCGAGGTGCTGGCCGTCGGTCATGGACTGGCCGTCATCATCCGGACGCCTGACGGCCAGACCTTGCTCTACGATTGCGGGCGCATGGGGGACCCGGGCGTCGGGCGCCGGATCATCGCCCCGGCACTCTGGTCACACCGCATCGGTCGGATCGACACTTTGATCCTCAGCCACGCGGACCAGGACCACTACAACGGCCTGCCCGATCTGCTCGACCGGTTCTCGATCGGAACCGTCCGAGTCCCGCCGGGATTTGGCGGCCCAGCCAACCCGAGGGCCGTCCGACTCATCCAGGAGGTCCGATCCCGCGGCATCCGTATCCAGGAGACCTCGGCGCCCGCGGCATGGGAGTCAGCCGGCGTGCGATTCACAATCCAGCATCCGCCGTCCGACTGGTCTCCCGATGCTTCCGACAACGCCCACAGCCTCGTTCTCGACGTCGCTCACTGCGGCCGTCACCTGCTACTGACCGGCGACCTCGAGCAGATGGGACTCACCGAGCTGATCGCGCATCACCATCCCGATCCACCGCCTGACGTCTTTCTGGCCCCCCACCACGGTGGCAAGTCGGCCAACCCGGCCTCGCTCTACCAATGGGCCAACCCGCGGAGCGTCGTCGTCAGTCAGCGCCCCTTGCCGTTCGGTTCCAACGACGCCCTGGCCTTTCTCGAGCGCCCGCAGAGCATTCTCCTCTGGAGGACCTGGCGCGATGGCGCGATCCGTTTGCAATGGACCCCGGAAGGGATCGTCGCACGGGGATTTCTGGAGAAAGCGGGTGTCCAATTGAACGAGAACCATTCGTTCCGCACGTCAGGTTCGCCCTGGACCTTCCCGATCGTGCCCGTCAACGTCTGTCCTTCGCCGGGAATGCTCCGCGTCACGATCGTCCTTGCGGGGTTGGTCCTGGGGGCGATCCTGTTCGGCATCCTGGCGGTTGTCGAGTTTGGTGCCTGGGTGCTCGTCGTGCCGCCACGATCGGCTCACGTACGGGTTGACGCTGATGACGATCCGGCGGCGCAGCCACTCGGCCTCCACTTCGAGCCGATCGTGGTCCGGGGCTCGGATGGAGCGAGGCTGGCGGGCCGCTGGTATCCCGCGCCGGGACCGGAGGCCACCAGACGGACCGTCCTGCTGCTCCACGGGTACGCCGAGAACTCATCGATGGTGGAGGCGCGCCGCGTAGCCATGCTGAACCGTCACGGCTGGAACGTTGCGGCGGTCGATCTGCGGGGATACGGACACAGCGAGGGGCTCTATGCGTCGTTCGGCGGACGTGAGGCCGGCGACGTCCGGATCTGGCTCGACGCGCTGGCCGATCGCGTGGCAAACCACGACTCACCCGCTCCGTTGCGGCCCGCGCTCTGGGGCCGTTCGATGGGCGCGGCGATTGCGCTGCGGGCCGCCGCCGAAGACTCTCGAGTCGGTGCCCTGGTGATCGAGTCTCCGATGGTCGATCTCGACGTCTCGGTGGCCGACTCCTTGCGCAGACGGCATCTCCCCTTCGCAAAGCTGCTGGCGCGGCTTGTCCTCCGACGCGCGGGCAAGCTCGCGGGCGTCTCCTTGAACCGCCCTCGACCCACCGATTCCGCCCCGCGCGTCGCCTGCCCAACCTTGCTCGTCCAGGGGACCGAGGATCGGATCGTCCCGATTTCCGAGGCCCGGCGCCTGGCCGCGTCCTTCTCCACACTTCCACGCTGGCTGGACGTCCCCAACGCCGGCCATACCGACATCATTGACATCGGCGGCGATGAGCTACTCGACCGGATCGCGGCGTTTCTGGATGAGACAACGCATGATCCGGCATCCGTTCACTCCGGCTCTTTGAAGATCGATTGACTGAGACTCCTCGCTGGACGCCACCACGATTTGCCCCGAAGGGGCCAAACAAATCAGCCCGGGGCAATGCCCCGGGAACCGAAAAACCCCATGAACAAGCCCTGAAAGGGCGGCACAGGCGAAGGCTCCGACCTCGTCTGTTTCGCCCTTTCAGGGCTGCCCTCGGGGTGATCGTCGCCACCGTCCCGGGGCGTTGCCCCGGGCTGGTATGTTTGACCCCTTCGGGGCCACGATCCGCTTCGGCCGGCCCCGGTCCTGGTGGTATTGGGCGAGAAGTCTCGATTGACTTCGCTCAATTCCGGCTTGATGCTAGAACGAGTTTGACCATCAATCAGGGGCGAGTCCCATGACCAGTCCGGATCTCTTGCGTATCGAAGCTGCCGTGGACCAGCTCCCCTTCTCCGACCAACTGTGCCTCATGGAGTATCTCGCGAGGCGCATTCGCGAGCAATCCCAGCCCTTTCCGGATCCTCGAGAGCGAGAACTTGAAGAGATGGCGAGTGACCCAGCGATTCAGCGTGAATTGTGGGAAATCGAGTCCGAATTCGCAATGACCCAGTCCGATGGCTTGGAAACCCTTCCATGAGTATTCCACAGGGCGAGATCTACTTCGCCTACCTGGATCCCGTCCAGGGACCTGAGCAGGCGGGCCGCAGGCCGGTCCTCGTTCTATCGATCGATGCTATCAACAACCGACCCCTCGTTGTGACGGTTATTGTGGGTACGCGTGGCGAGAACGTACCGCGGGATTACCCGACCAATGTACGCCTTTCGGCCACTGAGAGTGGATTGCCGACGGAAACCGTGTTCCTCGGCTTCCAGTTCCGTTCACTCGACCCTCGGCGTTTTCCGCCCGTCCCGGCCGGCTAGCTCGCTGGACATGCAATGAACCGAGTGGAGAGTGCGATTCGATACTGTCCTGGTTTGTAGACCGTCAATCCAACGGGAAGATGACGGTCCCCCATCATCTCCCGATCGTGTTCTCCTCGGACTTGCCCGAGGAGGATTCACATGAGCCTCCTTCAGGAAGAGTATTGGCCGAGAAACCCACCTGTGAGTTTTCTCACTCCTCAATCTCCTCGACCGACTGGAACAAGCCCCGGATGAGTTCGGGCAGGTCTTCTTCGCCGAGGTCGGACCACTGGCCGAAGACCAGCACCGTGCGGCGGGGGGTGCGGAAGCAGCGGATCGTTGCCCCGTTGGTCACGTCGAGCGAAAAGAACTCGACGTCGTAGCCGGTGACGACGTGTTCGTGGAGTGGCTCCAGAGCCGGGTGGGCGTCCAGGTCCGCGTACTCCTGTCGCATGGCACCGAGCACCTCGTCGGCGACGCCGGCCGGGTCGGGGCACGACTCGTCGGCCCGGACCCAGGCGAAGGCCAGGCCGCTCGGGGCCTGCACCTCGACAGTCGTCACCGGGCCGTCTTCCGAGAGCTCGATCTGCCAGTCTGCGGGGAACTCGAAGCGGACGCCATGGTCCTCGTAAACTTCGATGGTCATCGCGTCTCCCTTTACCACGGAGTCATGTCGACGGTTGATGGTCGATCCCGATTCGATCCTAGCATCGGCCGGCAGACATGCCAAGGTAAGCTTTCGACCCGCGTGTTGCTCGACTTGGCCGTGCCCGGAGCAACCTGGTACAGTGTCATCGTCACGGGATCGCGGTGCGGACCGCCGATGCCCGCGCCGGCCAACTCGAGGTGAGGTCCGGCGAGTTCCTTCCGCTTCGATCGATCCAGCGAGTTCACGGAACCATGCGCGTCCTGTCGGGAATCCAGCCCTCGGGTGCCCTCCACATCGGCAATTATTTCGGAGGCGCTGCGGCAGTTCATCGACCTTCAGCGCGAGAACGACGCCTATTACTTCGTCGCCAACTACCACGCGCTGACGAGCGTCCGGGATGCCGGCTTGCTCCGGGCG
Source organism: uncultured Planctomycetota bacterium (assembly GCA_963845755.1). Taxonomy (GTDB): domain Bacteria; phylum Planctomycetota; class Planctomycetia; order Isosphaerales; family Isosphaeraceae; genus CAWJTV01. The sequence goes on along the minus strand of CAWJTV010000020.1, from coordinate 184,669 downwards.
TATACCTTCGACGTGATCGTCACGATGCTCTCGCTAGGACTCGACCCGGAGAAGGCCACGCTGTTCGTCCAGTCCGACGTGCCGGAGACGACCGAGCTGGCCTGGCTGCTGTCGACTGTGACCCCGATGGGCTGGTTGGAGAAATGCGTCAGCTACAAGGACAAGGTCGAGCAGGGCCTGTCGGCCGAGCACGGGCTCTTCGCCTACCCGGTGCTCCAGGCGGCCGACATCCTGCTCTACGACGCCGACCTCGTGCCGGTCGGCCAGGATCAAAAGCAGCACCTGGAGATCACCCGTGACATCGCCGAGCGGTTCAACCGGGTTTTCGGGGGCGGCCAAGAGGTGTTCCGGCTGCCCAAGCCCTATATCCTCGAGTCGGTCTCCGTGGTCCCGGGCCTGGACGGCCGCAAGATGTCCAAGAGTTACAATAATACGATTGACATCTTCGACGAGCCGGCGACGATCCGCAAGAAGGCCAAGAAGATCGTGACCGACAGCACGCCGGTCGAAGCCCCCAAGAATCCGGACACCTGCTCGCTATTCGGCCTCTTCAAGCTGTTCGCCGGGGCCGACGAGCTGGCCGAGGTCGAGAGGCGATACCGCGAAGGGGGTATCGGCTACGGAGAAGTGAAGAACCGGCTGGCCGAGGACCTGATCGCCCGGTTCGCCCCGGCACGCGAGCAACGTGCCGACTGGCTGGCCCATCCCGAACGCGTCGCCGAGGTCCGCGCCGCCGCCGCCGATCGGGCGCGCGCCACCGCCCGCGTCGTCCTCGACCGCGCACGCGCCGCCTGCGGTGTGGGGTGAAGAGCTGCGATCTAATCCCGATCGAAAGACAGGGAATGCCGACAGAGGAGACACGTCATGTCAACCGAAATCACCGAAGAATCGATCCTCGAGGCCTTGCACAAAGTTCCGAAGGAGGACTGGGGGCTCATCTTGGAAATCCTCCACAACCTGGAGCGGCGAGAAGCCGAGCTCCCAGAAGCCCAACTCCCCGAAGGTACGGATCCGGCGCATTGGACACTCGATCAGTTGCGTGCCTTACCGCCTGCCGAGCGGGAGGCGATCATGGAAGCACAAGTCTTGCTCGCCGTGAACGACTATCCAGTTGGGCTCGATGACAATTACAGCGATTACTTCGATGACACGGACGCCCCGCCGCGGTGAGATCTGGCTGGTGGATTTCGACCCGTCTGTTGGCGCGGAGATCCGGAAGATTCGCCCGGCTGTCGTCATAAGCCGAGATATACTCCGACATCTCGCGCTACGTGTCGTCGTTCCGCTCACGGACTGGAAGCCCCGATACGCGGGAAGATTTTGGCACGTGCACATTCCCGCGGGTCCAGGCAATGGCCTGAGAAAGGACTCGGGAGCTGACGCTTTCCAAGTTAAGTCGGTGGCCGAGGTGCGCTTCGTTCGATGGTTAGGTGTTGTGAACGTCAACCAACTTGATGCTATCGCGAAAGCGGTGGCCGAGGTCTTTGGCAAGCCGTAGAGCGTCCTGGGTGCCGCTCCTGTCAATGACATCATGACCTTCAACTCGCGAAACGAACCAGTTTACGACATCCACCGCATCGAGTATAATCTCCCTCTGTTTCACGGCTGAGCGGCCTGGCCGGCCCGTGTCAGGTCTGGCCGAACTCCTCCTCTCCCTCGGCCGAGCCGCCTTGCGGGAATCACACGACACAGCGGTTGTCTGGGACTTTGACGCGCAGTCTTACGGCGGATTCTTCGCCTCGCCATTCTGTCATCACGCCCTGATGCTGGAGGAAGCATGACGGACCTGTTTAGCCCGGAGCAACATCGCGACCTACTCGCTCGCGGGTTCACGCGCCGCGATTTCGGCCGGCTCGCGGCCTTCCTGACCGCAGGAGCGGCTCTGCCCTTCTATAACGAGGCGACTCTGGCCCAAGGGCTCTCTGCGGGGCCGCGGCTGCCTGCCGACGCGGTGAAGATCAACGCCAACGAGAACCCGATGGGGCCATGTCCCGAGGCGGCCGAGGCGATCCACCAGGTCGTCGCCCAAGGGGGCCGCTACCGCTACGAGGAGACGTTCGCGTTCACCAACATCATGGCCGAGACCGAGGGCCTCTCCCCCGAGCACGTCATGCCGTTCGCCGGCTCGAGCGACCCGCTCCATCGCGTCGTCCTGGCCTTCACCGGCCCGGAGAAGAGCTTCGTGGTCGCCGACCCGGGCTACGAGGCGGGCGAGCGGGCGGCGGCCTTCGTTGGCGCCAGGACCATCAAGGTCCCGCTCCGGAAGGACTGGTCCCACGACGTCCGCGCGATGGCCGCGGCCGATCCCAACGCCGGCGTGATCTACGTCTGTAACCCGAACAACCCGACCGGCTCGATCACGACCAAGGACGAGATCGAGTACCTCGTCGCCAACAAACCCAAGGGGGCGATCGTCCTCCTGGATGAGGCCTACCTCCACCTGTCGAAGACCGCCGAGGCGAGTTCACCGATGGTGGCCGCCGACAAGGACGTCATCATCCTGCGCACGTTCTCGAAACTCTACGGGATGGCCGGACTCCGCGCGGTGCGGCGCTGGGCGCCCTGACCTGCTCAGGAAGATCCGGAACTACGGCGCGGGCGCGTTGCCGGTCACCGGCATGGTCGGCGCCATCGCGAGCCTGAAGGCCAAGGGCCTCGTAGAAACGCGGCGGAAGATCATTGCCGACACCCGCGAGGAGACGGTCGAGTGGCTCCAGAAGAAGGGATACGACGTCATCCCTTCCGAAGCGAACATGATCATGATCGACGTCCACCGGCCGGGCCGGGAGGTCTTCCAGGCTCTGCTCCGGGAGAAGGTGGCGATCGGTCGGTCCTGGCCGGCTCTGCCGAACCACGTGCGGGTCACGATCGGGACTAGGGAGGAGATGGCCAAGTTCCGCACGGCGTTCGGGCGTGTCATGAATGTCTGAACAGTCGGTTCGACGAGCCGGACGTGTCACCTACGGCTGGCGCCACCTCGTCGGCGACGCGGCGGGCGGCGCCATCGCCGCTCTGGTCGCACTGCCCTACGGGCTGGCGCTGGCACGCTTGATGGGCTTGCCGCCCGAGTTGGGCCTGTTCACCTCGATCCTGACGGCGCCGGTCACAGCGCTGTTGGGTCGCAATCCCGTCCTAATCGGCGGGACGGCCAGTGCCACCGTGCCGTTCTTCACCACGGCCGTACACGCACAGGGGATCAGCGGCTCGGCAAAGGTTTGCCTGGTCGCGTCGGTCTTCATGATGATCTTCTGCGTGCTCCGCCTCGGCCGGTACGTGTCTCGGGTGCCGCACGCGGTCATCTCAGGCTTCTCGTGCGGCGTCGGCGCGATGATGGTCATCCTCCAGCTCCGAACGCTGCTGGGACTGCCGGCCGGTCGGGGCGCCGGCCCGGACACGCCGATCGGGCAGCTTATCGCGGTCATGACGAACCTGGGCGGGGCGAGGTGGGAGCCACTCTTCCTGGGCACGATCGTGGTAGCCGCGTCCGCGGCGGCCGTGAGGCGATGGCCGCGATCGCCCGCGCCGCTGATCGGAGTCGTTCTCGCTGTCGCCGCGGCCGCCCTGTTCGGCTGGCACGAACGCCCGCTCGGATCGATGTCGCGGGAATGGCCGTCATTCGTCGGCTTCACCTGGGAGCCGACTGACGTGGTGGAGGTCTTGCCCTCGGCGCTGGGCCTGGCGTTCGTCGCCTCGGTCAACATCCTGATCACTTCCAAGGTGGTCGAACACTTCCAGGGCCGTCACCGCCCACTACGCCCCATCGATGCGGACGGTGAGCTGGGCGCTTACGGCATCGCCAACCTCTGCGCCGGCGTCTTCGGAGTGCCGATGAGCGTCGGCATCCCCGCCCGCAGCCTGGCGAACGTCCGTTGCGGGGGAACCACGCGTCTCTCCAACTTGCTACACGGCATTTTCCTGCTCGGGTTGCTATGGTTCGGCGCCGGACTCATCGCCCATATCCCACTGGCCGCACTCGCCGGAGTGACCGCCTACGTCGGCCTCGGACTCCTGGAGTGGAGCACCTGGCGCCGCTTGCACCGGATGCGCCGGGTTCAACGCCTCGGCCTTCCTGGTGACGGCCGTCGCCGTCCTGACTACCAACGCCGTCGCCGCCGTCGCAATCGGCTGCGCGTTGTATCCTGTCGGTCAACTCGTCACGAGATTCACGACGTTGCAACGACTCCCGGCCATCGAACCGCGCGAGGCGGATTCTTGAGGGCAGATCCTGGCAGTCAGGGAACGAACGCCTCGGCCCGCGCCAAGACCGTCTCCGCGATACGCAACGATTCTTCGAACTCAGCCCTCGAGGTGGGATACGGGAGGCCCGGGTATCGTGCTTGTACTGCATCGACGCTCAGTTGGTCGGCGTCCTGCACTTCCTGGGGATTCTCAAGCCCTGACTCTCCAGACCGTCGAGTAACGTGCCAAGATTGTGCACGAAGGGGAACAGCCAACCGTGAACTTGATCGACTGCTTTGATTGCAAGTTCGGCGGCCTGTTGCGTCAAGAAGCATAAGTCTTCGTAAAAACCTTCCGGCGGTAAGGGCTGACGAGCCAGTGCTACCTTGCCCCTGGCACGTCGTAACCACTCGCGGGCCGTCCCTGGTGCCGGGCTAGGAGGTGGCACGATAGAGTTCCTTTCCTTCCGAGATCGCCGTGTGGAGGACGAGATAGGGGTTATCCCCATGCTGCTCCACGTCGCATTGCCGCACGACGAGCACATCCGTGGCGCAGCCCAAGCCGCGGAGCCGCCGCGCGAGGATCTTGGAAACCGCGCGACAATCGGTCTGGCCTTCCACGATGACGAGCGCATCCAGATCGCTGCTCGGTCCCATTTCATCTCTCGCGGCCGAGCCGAACAAGATGATCCGTAGCGGATGCACGCTGTCCACCACACGACGCACCAGATCGTCCAGGACGGCGGGATCGGGACTCATTGACTCATCCTCCTCCAACGGCCTCGAGACGCCTCTCGTGGGCGTTCAGCCTTTTAGCAAGATCGCCTAATCTCTATCTTAGTGTCGTTAGATACTCTAGCAAATCCGCCACTTGCTGGGCCGTCATGTCGCGGAGCAACAGCTCGGGCATGAGCGACCGCGACTGTGACACGAGCTGCTCGACCTGGCCGCTGGGCACGCGTACCGTCTTACCCTGGGCGTCCTTGAGGACCACCTCACTTGATGATTTCTGGACGAGTAGCCCGGTCAGGACCCGTCCGTCCTTGGTTTCCAGCAGGTAGGAGACATACTGAGGATCGATGGTCTTGGAGGGCTCGAGGATCTGGTCGAGCAAACCGGCGCGGTCGTACTTGGATCCGATCTTGGTGAGGTCGGGCCCGACCGACTCGCCGATGTCGCCGACCTTGTGACAGCTCTTGCACTGGGCCGCAACATTCGTCGTGAAGACCGCCCGCCCGCGCGCCGCATCTCCGCGGAGTGCCAGGATCGCAGACCGGTCGACCACGTCTCCAAGCCGCCTGACCCGCTCGCCTTCGGGAATGAACCGCTCGAACAGGTCGCGGACCTCGACGGCCGGATTCGCCCGCGCGACCGCCGCGACCTCACGCCGAACCGACTCGGAAGCCCCGCCACGGTCGAGCCAACCGAGCAGCAACAGCGCTCCCCGAGTCGAGGACGTTAGCCGGCGGATCGCCGCCGATCGCGCCTCGGTCGTCGTGCGATCGCCACTGCGAAGGAGCTCGAGCGCCATGCGATCCTCTACCGGCAGCACCGCAACCGTACCAGCCGAATCCACCTTCGACACAGTCATCCCGGCGATCCAGTCGTGGATCATCCGCACGGCGCGCACGTCGACCTGGCTCGAGCCGGCCCGGGGCATCCGGCCCCCGCCCATCTTGGAGACGCGATAGTACAGCACCGAGCGCGAGGGATCCCCCGGGGCGATGATCCGCGCGCCGGCGATCTGGAATGTCCCCTGGATGGGCCGGACGTCAACCGTCTTGGTCTCGCCCAGAGGCACCTCGAAACCCAGCGCGATGTTCGCCGTGCCTCCCGCGTTGAACTGGTGGCAATGCGAGCAATTCGTCTGGAGGTATGACCGCGCCCGATCGCCGAGATTGGCCGACTCATCGTGAGGATTGGCCAATCTCGGCAGCCGCGCGGGCTCGGGCGTCCAGTCCAGCAGCCCTGCGTCGTACAAGGCGGTCAATTGGTTGATGGATCCCTCGCTCGACTTCAACGTCTTGTTCAACTGTGGCGTATTGACCCCCAGCGGCGAGGCCGACTGAAATCCAAAGATCGTTGTCTTCTTCTCGACCCAGGGATTATGGCAGAGAATGCACTCAGTGCGGGCGTGAATCCGATAGGTCCGCTCGCCGGCGCGCCCGGGCTGCTCATCGCGATCGTCCGGGTCGTGCCTGCGGCATCAGCCAGCCGAGCGTCGGCCTGGTCATCATCCCAGACGTACGAATACGGCCGCCATGCGCCATCCAGGAGGTGGAGGACCTGGGTTTCCACCCGCCGGCCGTCGGTCGTTCTCCCTGCCGCGCTCCCGACGGAGGCAGTCCGGACCAGCACCGAGCCTTCCGGAAAGCGCCAGTTGCCCTGAGGGTCGAGGCCGACGCGTCCGTCGCCCGGAACGGCCAGGAACCGCTCGGCCGTCGCACCGTCAGCCCAGAGTTCGGAGTTAACCGAGTACGGGATCACCCCCGGCGCGGGCCGGTCGTCTCGCGTCGAGGCAAACAGGCCCGTCTGACTGAGCAGGCGCGGAAAGTCATGCTTCGCTTTCGCCGCCGGGTTGTGAACGAGGCGGTAGATCTGATGCGTTCGGTCGTGGTCGACCAGGAAGAGCTCTTTCTCGCGAGACTCCCCGAACGCGGACAGGTGGATCGGGGTCCGGGCGAGCTCTTGCTTCCAGGTGACCGTGTCGCCCGAGTAGCGAAGTCCCCAGATGGTCCCCGTCTGGTAGTCACCGTAAATGTAGACTCCCGCCAGCTCAGGCAAGCGCGTTCCGTGATAGACATAACCGCCCGTGATCGAGGCGGCCTCCGAGTGGGGATGAGCGATCACCGGCGGCAGGATGGGCCCCGGTCCCCGCCGGCCCTCCACGTTTACCGGCTGGGGCCCTTCCATCACGCTCCAGCCATAGTTGCCCCCGCGCTTGACCTTGTAGACCATCTCCCAGAGTTCCCAACCGACGTCGCCGACCCACAGGTCGCCCGTGGCTCGGTCGATGCTCATCCGCCAGGGGTTCCGGAGGCCGAAGGCCCAGATCTCAGGCCGGACGCCCGTCACGTTCACGAACGGATTGTCGGGCGGAATCCGATATGGTTTGCCGGGATCCGTGTGATCGACGTCGATGCGAATGATGCTCGAGAGCAGGTCCGAGCAATCCTGCCCCGTCATCTTGATGTCGGGAGGCGAGGGAGCCGTCCCATCGCCCGTCGAGAGATACAGATACCCGTCCGTGCCGAAATCGAGGCAGCCGCCGTTATGGCCCCCCGACCAGAACTTCAGCAGGACTTTCTCGCTCTTCGGATCGATCACAGGGGGATCGCTCCGGCTCGCCTCGAACCGCGCGACGACCGAGCCATCCTCCAGGTCGTTCTTGAGGACATAACAAACATAAACATAACGATTATTGTCAAAGTTTGGATGAAAGGCGATTCCGTAGAGCGCCGTAAGGTCGGAGTGCAGCTTGGCGATGTCGAGCGCAAGATCGAGCTTGGTCGCGCCGGTGTCGATCGGGAAGGAACCGATCCGCCCGCGGAGCTCGCCGACGAAGAGTCGGTTCGTTCCCCTGGCTGGGACCAGCACGACGGGGAACTCGAGTTTCAGGCGCGGGAAGGCCGGCTCGACGGTGAACGGCGGTGGGGGTTCGGGCGTGCCGGTCATACGGGAACCGGTCCAGGGTACGCGCGTCGGCCGATCACCGGCCCGGCCTTCATGCGCCGCCGATCCCGATCGCGCCGGTTGCCATCAACGCCAATCCGATCCATCGTCGGATCTCTACTGGGTAGGAGCTCCTCATCCGCTGCGGTCCTCCCGCGGTGCTCGGGTTGATCTTGAACTTGCCCGATGTCCCAGGCCAGGCTAACATCCCGTCCCGTGTCGCGACAGAGAGCGTCGGTCTGAATGGTGGATGTCCTCGCATCACGATCGCCACGCGGCATTCGGAGCCCGTGATTCGAATGACCCGCTCGTCATGCTCGATCCAAGATCATCGCTCGTCGGCCCTCCCGGCGTCAACGGCACTCGCGCGGAATCCAAACGCCCGCTTTGTGGAGCGAGCCACCTGGGCGTTCGTGGGCCTGGGCTTGTTGCTCAGGCTCGCGCGTTACGCCATGGACTTTCCGCTCTGGTGGGATGAGGCGTTCGTCGCGGTCAACCTCATCCGTCGCGACTACCTCGACCTGCTCCGTCCGCTCGACTACGGGCAGGTCTGTCCGGTGCTCTTTCTCTGGGCCGAGTTGACCGTCGTGAAGCTTCTGGGCTTCACCGAATGGTCGCTCCGGCTGTTCCCATTCGTCTGCGCCTTACTGAGCGTCGGCCTTTTCCGACACGCGGCCGGCCGGGTCGTGCATGGCATTCCCCTGCTGTTGGCGGTGGCCGTTTTCGCGGTGTCCTTCCACCCGATCCGACACGCCGCTGACGTCAAGCCGTACGCGTCGGACCTCCTCGCGGCCCTCGGTTTGCTGGCTGTCGCCTTCGAGTGGTTGCGGAACCCGGATCGGGCCGGGTGGATGTGGGCCCTCGCGGCGCTGGCGCCGATCGCGATCGCGCTTTCGCACCCGTCGATCTTCGTCGCCGGGGGCCTCGTGTTGGGGCTGGCGGCGGCGGTGGTCAAGACCGGGCGGCGAAACGTCCGGATCGCCTACGCGACATTCGCCCTGGCTTCGGCCGGGGTGTTCATCGCCCTCTATGCCGCCTTCACCAGCGCCCAGGCGGCGGCCACCCTGACGAGCATGCAGGACCAGTGGGGTGCCGCATTCCCACCGATGGATCACCCGATCGCCCTTGTTCGATGGCTGGCGACCGTTCACACGGGGAGCATGTTCGCCTATCCGTGTGGAGGTGAACGAGGAGCCAGCAGCCTGACCCTTCTGTTATTCGCCGTGGGCTTGGCCGTACTATGGCGCAGGGGTCCCCGCGCGACCGTGCTGCCTTGCCTGGCGCCTTTCGGCATGGCGCTCGTCGCGGCGGCGTTGAGGCGGTATCCCTACGGCGGCGTGGCCGACGGCTCCCCGGCCCGGGTCATGCAATACCTCGTGCCAAGTATCTGCCTCCTCGCGGGCCTCGGCGCCGCGGCAATGCTGGGGCGGATCTCCGATCCCCGGCTCCGGGTCCGGGTCTTGTGCGCGGGTCTAATCGCACTGGCTGCGATCGGCGTTACTCCGCTGGCCGTCAACGCGTTCCATCCGTCCCGTTCGGTACATGCGCAGCGGGCTCGTGCGTTTGCACACCGCTTCTGGCCCGCGTTCGTCCGGGAAGCCGAGCCGGTCTGTCTGCGTTGGGACCTCGGCCTGGGCGATTGGGATTCGACAAACCTGAACGTCGCCGTCTATCTCTGCAACCAGATGATCAACTCGCCAACACGCCGGCAGCGGCGTTCACGCCGATGGGAGTCGGTCTCCTTGCACCGGCCGCTCCGTTGTGTCTTGCCACTTCTCGACCCGGACGATCCTCGAGTCGCCGCCTGGCTTCATGTCATGGAGAGGCACTATCGCCTGCGAGACTGCCGGAGGATCGTCGTTGACATGGCGGCGCCCCGGGCCAAAGCTCGCACCGAACTCTATATCGTCTACGAGTTCGTACCGATCGAGTTGACCGCCACCCGCACAACTGATCGCGCCGCGATCGCCGGCAAGAGCATCGCGAAACCTCGAGGATCGATGGGTATTCCTGGCGACCGTCTCGATTGACCAGGATTCCTGTTGGAAGGCCAACCAGATCGAGGTCCATCGGGCTCGGTCACTCGGGGTAGGTCCGGCCCCGAAGCCACGCCAGGACATCCGCTTGATCGTTCCCCTTCAAGACGGCCTGGAAGCCGGGCATGCGGTGTCTCCCTTGGCGAACAATCTGGTCGTACTCCTTGGGGTGGTCCAGGACCGCCTTGTTAACCAGGCTGGGGCCGAGGTCGCCGCCCAGGGCCGTTGGGCCGTGACAGGTCGCGCAGTTGGTGGTGTAGAGCTGCGCCCATGTGGGAGCTCGCCGCCGGCCGGAGCCGGCTCCTGATCGGAGGCGGGCACCTCCAGCGAACCCACGCCCTTGAGCGCGGCACGCGTGAGAATCGGCGGTGCCGATCGGTCCGAATAGTGGCGCGCCAGGTAGTCGATCAGCGGGGTGGCGTCCTCCTTGGGCAAGGGCGAACCCCACCCGACCATCTTGTCGACCTCGGCCTTCCATTGGACGGGTGTGAGACGCTGGCCGGCAATCACGTCCTCTGTATGACAGATCAAACAATTCTCCAGGAGGCTCTTGTGGGCCAGGGCATCGCGGAAGGACGTCTCATCATCCTCGTCAGGTTCTCCGGGTGGCAGGGAGCGAGTGGATGGCGGAATGGTACGGGCTGGGGTTCCGGGCTTCGCCGGCTCCTGTCCCTTTGCGCTCGGCGCGAACTGAAGTCCCAGTACCACGAGCCACACCGCGCCCGCGAGGAGTCCCGCGACCATCGTCTGACGTGTGAGCCTCTTCATCAAGCCATCCTCAACGGATCTCACAATCGACGGATTCGATGCCGTTCCACAGATACCCGCTCTTGTTCCACGCCGGGGTCTCCGGCTGAACCTGGCCCATCGAGTCGGTTGCGCGTGCCGCCATGCGATGATGACCGCGGCCCGGCGGATCCCAGGTCAGCCTCCATTGTCGCCAGCCCCCCTGCTCCGGCTCATCCCGCAGCGCCGCCTCGATCCAGCGACCGCCGCCGTCGAGAGAAACCTCGACCTTGCTGACGTGTCCGCGCCCGGTCCAGGCGATTCCGCGCACCTCGACGGGCCCGGCGTTCAGGACCTGATCGGCCCGCGGCCAGGTGATGAGCGATTTCACGGTCATCCAGGTGACGGGTTGGGGTTTGGCAGATTGCGTCGCCGTGCCGGTCGCGACGGGAGGTGGAGTCATCCGGTAGCCGGTCTGCATGAAGAAGCCCGGTGACTCGTCCCGAGCGACGACGATCCTCCGCACCCACTTCGTCCAGTTGTTGCCCGCCCAGGCGGGCACGACCAGCCGCACCGGACCGCCGTGCACGACCGGCAAGGGCTCACCATTCATCCGGGTGGCGAGGATTGTGCCCGGGTCCGACGCCCGATCCAGCGGGATGCTCCGTATGAACGCCGGGGTCTTGGGCGACGGGGCGCATCCCCGCCGACGAAGTGCAGGTGAGCCGCCCCGGGCTGGAGTCCGGCACGATCCAGCAACTCGGCCAGGCGAACCCCCGACCATTCTGCCTGCCCGACCGCGCCGCGCTCCCACGGCGTGCCCGGCACGCGCGGCCGATACAGGCCCCGCCCGTTGCCGGCGCATTGGAGCACTGCCGTCCGGGAACCCTCGGGCAGTCGGGCCACATCCGCCAGGCTCAGGCGGAGCGGGCGGTCCACCAGGCCCACAACCTCCACCTGCCAGGGATGGAGATCCACTGCCGGTGCCCCGAAATGGCTGCGGACGAAGAACAGGTCGTTCGGAGTCAACCGATGATCGAGCGCCGCGATCGAGCTCTCCAGGTTCAGCGGCCGCCGGCTGCGGACGATGAGCGCGCGATCGTCCGGCGTTGGTTCGGCCGGCGCCGCGAGACCGGACTTCTCCGGCGCGAGGGACAGGCTCGAACCTCCGACCCCCAGGATCCCCAGCCGGAGCAACGCCCGACGGCTCATCGTCGCGGCCGGGATCGTCCTCGCGGTCATCCCGCGGTCATCCCCTGAAGACGGCGACCAAATCCCATCAGCACACTCAATCATGAAGATCCTCTCCCAGAACTTACGATCCTATCCGCACCCGGGATCGCCGGTCACGAGGTGGATACGAATCTCTATGCGAGAGTATCACAGACTGGCGTTTGCCTGTCCATGACCGCTTCCAGTGAGCGAACCACACGCAGGCCCGACGTGTCGAATGACCAGATTCATGAGAAATGACTGATCCTTCGGCAAAAGGATGGGGAAAAAGGACAGCGGGATCGTTGCGATCGCATTGCGCCTGTCAAGGGGCCAGCCGGTTTCCGGTGGAATCTCGATCCCTAGAATCGATCCGACTGTCAGACTCATGCCAACGTGAGTCGGTTGGTCCATTTTTCCCGCGCTGATTTGTTTGGTACAGCGTTCGCTCTCGACTAAGATGGAGTGGATCGCCAGGAGAGGCGTCAGACGCGAATGGCCTCGGGAACGGAGTGGAATCGACCGTCCTAAACCATGTCGGATCAGGGGTGGTTATCGAGATTTCCACACGGGTGATCAACCATGAGGAAGGGCAGACGCGGCCGTCATCGTGCCTTGTGGACCCGCCTTAAACGTCATCTGGAGATCAGCCTGGACAGCCTGAAGCCGCGGCGGATTCGCACGCGATCGGCGCGATACGCCGCGGCACTGGGTGAGCAACTCGGCCTGATCGCGCGACCGAAAGTTTGTGCCTGGTGTCGCCGGCATGGCCGGTTGGAGCGTCATCACTGGGATTACAGCGAGCCGCTCAATGTGACGTTCCTTTGCGATGAGTGCCACGCCCTGGCCGACGCGATGGTCGTTCGGGCAGCCAGTGCCTAGCTTTTCAGCAAGGCACCCGCATAAGAGCTGTGCGCGGGACGCGGAGACGCGTTGGGACCGGATTGCTCCGGCGGTGAAGTCAGGGGCAGATGGACCTGAAACGTCGTCTCGTGCCCCGGACTGGAGGACCATCGGAGCCGTCCGCCGGCGGATTCGACGATCTTGGCCGCGCGCGGCAGACCGAGGCCCAGCCCGCGGCCGGCCTGTCGCCCGCAGAAGAATGGATCGAACAGGTGAATCGCCTCGCGGGCGCCGATCCCCTTGCCCGTGTCGCTGAACGACCAGATGAGCTCGTTGTCTTTGCGCGACGATCGGACGAGGATCCGGCCGTCGGGAGGCGTGGCCTGGAGCGCATTGCGGAGCAGGATCTCGCCGAGGTGCCGCAGGGCGTCGGGATCGGCCCAGAGCGGCGGCGTCGCGTCATCGACCTCGGAGACCAGCCGGACGCCGCGCGCCCCGCACTCGCGCTCGAACTCCCGGAGCAGGGATGCGAGCAATTCGGACGGACGGCAGGTCCGACATCGTGGCACGGGCGGCCGCGCGACGAACATCAGGTCCCGAAGGATGCGGTGGGCCCGCTGCGCCTGTGTGAGGATGATGCGAAGCGAGCGCGCGACTTCGGCGTCCTTGGCGTGCGCGAGAAGTAACTGCGCGCGGCCGACGATCACGGCCAGGGGATTATTGAGCTCATGGCCGGCCCCTGCGGCGAACTCACCCAGGGCATCGAGCTTCCCCTGGCGCAGCCGTAGCTCCTCGGTCTCGACCTGACTCCGAAGCGAATCGACGACCGTTTCTAGCCGTCGTTGCAACCGTCCGCGGTCGGCCAGCAGGGCCGCCCACGATTCCCAGGCGCGCCGGCCAGTCGCCATCGCGAGGTGGAGGTCCGCGGCCGACCGTTCCGGGGGACACCAGAGCTCGACCGCAGCCCACTCACGCCCCGCGGCGCCCAACGGCAACACGACCGTTGGCGGGCGTTCCGGTGCCCCTGGGGACGGCGGCGCCTCCGGTCGGGTTCGGGCCGGCTCCGGGCTTTCGGCGGGGAGCGAGCCCGGGCCGGGATTCCCGTGGTCCAGCCAGACCACCCGGGCCGCGCTCACGGCAGACTCGCCACACCACGTCTTGGCGGCGCGGTCGGCCCATTCCTCGGGCGTTTCGGCCGGATCCGCCTCGGCCAGGAGGTGGAGGAAGCGATCGCTACGTTCCTGAACCTCGCGCAAAGCAGCCAGTTGTCGCCGCAGCCGGGCATTCTGACGAGTCATCCGCTCTTCGTGGACGGTGGCATCAGCATCCACCAACGGGCCGGTGCAACGCGCCTGAACCTCGGCCATCAGGATCCGGAGCCTGGGCTCGCTCGGCGCGGGCTCGTGGTCCGGCCGGGCCAGAGACCAGGGCGTCTCCTCGGCCCAACGGAACGCTTCCTGGAGGATCGCCAGCCGTTCGGGACTCGCGGCGGCGGCGTTCAGTGTCCCCCCGCGATCGGCGTGAAGCCAGGCGGCATCCGCCACGAGGGGATCGCAGCCCCAGCGCTCGGCCAGCCGGCGCCCCAGATCGGTCAGGTCCATGCCCAGGTCTTCTTGCTCTTTCCGGCGCCGCGCGGGTCTTCCAGATGCCACCACTCCCGGAGCCATTCCGGATCGACTGCGGCGACGGCCCAGTAGCCCAGGCTGCAGAGCGGTCCCACGAGGGCCAGGAATTCGGGATCGGGATCGCCGGCCTCGCGCGCCAGGCCGCGCGCCGTGATCCCCACCGCGATCGAGTGTCGCCAGAGCCGGCCCAGAAGCTCGGCGATCGGTCCCGTCGACATCGCGCGCGGCCACCAGGGCCGTGCGGCGATCAATTCCAGCGGACTGATCCGCTCGAAGCCGCGGGAACGGGCGAGGATCCACCCCGGGTCCAGCGCGCAAATCGATCGGACTTTCGAGGATTCGATCGCCTCGGTGTCATCGTCGAGCCGGTCCTCGGAGAACGAGTTCATCACGAGGCGGGCCGTGGCCGGGCGCAGGGGAAGATGATCGAGCCTCAGGGCCCGACGTCGCAGTTCCTCGGGCCGTGATCTCCGACTAGCATGGACACGCACCACGCTGGGACTCCTTCCCCTCTCGTGCCGCGACCCGGTCGGATGTTGACGCTTCGGATGCCTATCCCCACGCGGACTTAGCTGGTTACACTGGTCTCCATATCCAACAGTCGGCAGACGCGCCGCATCAGTTCATCGATATCGAGCGGCTTGTGCAGAAAATCGTCGGCGCCCGACTCGCGCAACTGCTGGATCTTGTCTTCCTCCACCATCCCGGAGATGCAGATAATCTTGATATCCGCCATCGTTGGATCCTTGCGGATCAACTCGCAGACCGCCTGCCCGTTGATGTCTTCCAGCATCACGTCCAGGACGATCAGGTCCGGATGGTATTCCTTCGCCAGCATTCCCGCCCCGAAGCCGTTGTTCACGACGCGGGTCTCGAACCGGGCGTCGCCGGCCAGCACCTCCGAGATCAAGTCGACGACGGCCTGATCGTCGTCCACGATCAAAACGCGCCGCTTGCCGCTCTCCAGGGCATCCGTCGGGATGCCGTTCTCCTTCATGAACCGGTAGAGCGCATCACGAGGAATCCGCCGAAACCTCGAGCCGGGGACCCGAAATCCCTTGAGTTGGCCCGAGTCGAAACAGCGAATGATCGTCTGCTGACTCACCTTACATATCTTGGCCGCCTCGCCCGTCGTGAAAACGGTTTTCATGGTCGTAGACATCCGATCTTGAAAGATCAAGGACAAGGTCCCTCCTGTCGATCCGACGGGATCTGATCGCCGGAAGGGGACGACCCTTGATCGGCTTCCTTGCTAGCCCTGCTCACGACGCGAACTCTACCACGCCCAAAGCCTCCCGCCTGGCCGCGTCGTTCGCACCAACCTCTCGGTAACTCGCCGTTGTTAAAATCTACGAAACCTTTAGAGCTTACCAATATTACCAAGCCCACCAATTGTATAACGACCACCAGCCTTGTCAATCCGAATGCGTGATTCGTCGGATCTCGCCTGCTTCTCACGGGTTGCACAAAAGAAACGCGGCCAGCTCTCACCAATTTTATCCCAGAGACCCTGAAGAAAAATAGGATGAAAACGACCAAATGACCGGCCCGCGCTTTTAAAATGGCGAGCCCTGGTCAAACTGACAAGAGAGAGGATGGAGACCGATCGTGGCGTTGTCAGGTGTTGGGCATCGGCGCGGAGGTGGCACCGTGTCAGCGGATTAAGAAAAACCGATGAACCGAACGATTTGGGAGATCAGGTGTTGATGAAGGCGGATCCGAAAGAATGAAATGATTCGGAGTGGGGACTCCGCTGACAGGCTGTCCTCTCGGGGCCGGCGGTCGTCACGGGAGAGTGCCAGCTCGAACATCGGGGAGTTCGACTGACAATTCGGGGCGATTGCGTTTGAGATGGATCACGAGGGTGGCGATGTCGGCGGGGTTGATACCGCTGATCCGGCCGGCTTGACCGAGAGAAAGCGGGCGGATGCGATCGAACTTCTCGCGGGCCTCGGCGCGAAGTTGGGAAATGGACTGGTAGTCGAGGTCGCCCGGGATCGGCTTGTGCTCCAGGCGTCGGAAGCGTTCGATCTGGTCGCGCTGGCGATCGATGTAACCGTCGTATTTGGCCTCGATGGTCATCTGCGCGATGATGTCGGCGGAAAAGCCATGGTCCTCCACGCTTGGTTCAAGTGCCAGCAGATCGTCCCAGGTCGTCTCGGGCCGTCTCAGGGCCTTGTACAGGGAATCGCCTTGGGCGCGGGTGCGGTTCAGGATGTCGCGCAACCGCGCGATCCCGTCACGCCGGCCCTGGAACCGGGCCCATCGGCGGTCGTCAACCAGGCCGGCCTGGCGCCCCACCTCGGTCAACCGGAGATCGGCATTGTCGTGACGGAGCATCAGCCGATACTCTGCCCGACTGGTGAACATACGATAAGGTTCGTTGACCCCACGAGTAACCAGGTCGTCGATCAGGACGCCGAGATAGGCGCGCGAACGGTCGATCACCAGTGGCGGCTCACCCTTGGCCGATAGCGCAGCGTTGATGCCGGCGATCAGTCCCTGGGCGGCCGCCTCCTCGTAGCCGGTTGTGCCGTTGATCTGGCCGGCGAAAAAAAGGTGGTCCACCGGCTTGGTTTCCAGCGTGGCTCGGAGCTGCTCCGGCGGGGCGTAGTCGTATTCCACCGCGTAGCCGAATCGCATGATGTCGGCGTGCTCCAACCCCGGAATCCGTGCGATGATCGCCTCTTGCACGTCGCGCGGCAGGCTGGTGGAAATGCCGTTGCAATAGTACTCGAGCGTGTTTCGGCCCTCGGGCTCGAGGAAGATCTGATGCTGGTCGCGATCGGCGAATCGGACCACCTTATCCTCGATCGAAGGGCAGTAGCGCGGTCCCGTACTCTGGATCTGACCGGAATACATCGGGGCCCGATGGAGGTTCTCGCGAATGATCGCATGGACCTCGGGATTTGTATAAGTGATATGGCAATCGAGTTGCGGCTGGTCGATGGAGTCGGTCAAGAACGAGAACGGGACCGGCTCGGCATCGCCCGGCTGACGTTCCAAGCGGGCGAAATCGATCGTGCGCCCGTTGAGCCTCGGCGGCGTGCCGGTCTTGAATCGCCGCAACTCAAATCCCAGAGACTGAAAGCTTTGTGATAATCCAACTGCCGCAACGTCCCCGCCACGGCCCCCGGGTGTCTTGACCTCGCCAGTGTGCATGAGTGCCTGGAGGAACGTCCCAGTCGTCACGACGACAGCCCGCGCCCCGTATCGCCCGCCGCCGCGGCACTGGACGCCGACGACCCGGCCGTTTTCGACCAGGAGCGACTCGACCATCTCCTGGCGGAGCGAGAGGTTTTCCTGACGTTCGACGGTCAACTTGGCCAGGAACTGGTAAGCCTTCTTGTCGCACTGGGCGCGAGGGCTGTGCATCGCCGGCCCCTTGCCACGGTTGAGCAGCCGGAACTGGAGCGCCGACCCGTCCGTGAGCAATCCCATCGCGCCACCCAGGGCGTCGATCTCGCGGACGATCTGACCCTTGGCCACGCCCCCGATCGCCGGATTGCAGCTCATCTGGGCGACCGTGTCGCAGTTGATCGTCAAGAGCGCGGTCCGCAGCCCCATCCGCGCCGACGCGAGCGCGGCTTCCAGCCCAGCGTGGCCGGCGCCGATCACGACAACGTCGAAGTCATTTCGCATGGTGGCGTCGTAGTGACACGGGACAGGTGGCAAGGAAAGAGCTGCGTTCTAATGGGCGCGAGTCTCCATCGCGCGGAGCCAGACCACGGGTCTGGCGGGCTTCCTGATCATTAGACCCGAAACCCTTCGAGACTTCACTAGCAAGTGGCGCCTGCTTCCTGGCCCACAGGCTCGCCGTCGCCTTGACGTCGCCACTAACCTCTAGCCTCGCGCCATCGACCGTTGATAGGCTGATTAACTTCGGTGAGTCAACCCCTTTTGGTTCTTGTTTGGATCCACAACGAGAGGCAACCATGGCAGATACGCGCAAAGGCGAGGTGACGTTCCGGGGTAATCCGGTCACGCTGGTCGGGCCGAAACTGAAGCCGGGCGACAAGGCGCCCGACTTCACGACGGTCGGGGCGGGTCTGGCGCTGGTGACCCTGGCCGACACTGCGGGGAAGGCACGCCTGTTCAACGTCGTCCCTTCACTGGACACGCCCGTATGCAACAAGCAGACGAAGCGATTCGCCGAAGAGCTCACGGCCCTGGGCGACAAGGTTGCCGCGTATACGGTCAGCCTGGACTTGCCATTCGCCCAGGCTCGGTTCTGCACCGAGGCGAACATCGAAAGCCTCAAGAATCTCTCCGACACGCACAATCACAGCTTCGGTGAGCACTACGGCGTTTTGATCCAGGACCTGCCAATTCCGCTGCTGGCCCGGACGGTTGTGGTCGTCAACCCGGCGGATACGATCCGTTACATACAGATCGTCCCCGAGATCGCCCAGGAGCCGGATTACGAGCCGGCCCTCAAGGCACTGAAGGAAGCGGCCTCCGCTTAGAGCCTATTCCAGAAGACCGCAATCTCGGTCGCTAGGGGGCGAGCAACTCACCGACGTAAGTCTTTTTCGCCTGGTGAGTTGCGCCTACACTACGAAATCGGCGCGATCCAGATATTCCGAAACTGGACGCGGTTTCCGTGATCCTGGAGGAGGAGCGGTCCATCCTCGCCGGCCTTGTTGCCGAGGCCGCCGGGGGTGGGATCGATCTCGGCGTTGTCGATCGTCGTGATGCCGTTGTGGATCACGGTGATCCTCGCCTTCTTGACCACCTTGCCTTGCTCGACCACGGCCTTGTGGAACGTGACGTCGTAAGTCTGCCACTGGAGCGGCGGTTTGCAGGCGTTCACCCTCGGGACGATCTGATGGTAGATGGCGCCACAGTCGTTGTCCTGGAGCTTGAGGCCGTACGAATCCAGGATCTGGAGCTCGTGGATGCCGCCGAGATACACACCGCTGTTGCCCCGGCCCTGGCCGCGCGCCTTGGGCATGTAAGGCACGTTGAATTCGAGATGCAGTTGGACGTTGCCGTACGATTTCTCGGTCTGGATATTGCCCCTGCCGACGGTCAGGATCCCATCGGTCACCGGCCAGTCGGCGGGAGATTTCCCGTCGTGTTTCACCCATCGGGAAAGGCCCGTGCCGTCGAAGAGCACGACGCCCGCTCCGGGCGGCTTCGCGCCGATGGAGGCGTCGCTGGGTTTCTCCTGGGCATGAGACGCGAGGCTCAAGACAGCCGACAGGACGAAAACGAGCGGCGCGGGCCAATGTGATCGGGGCATCTCCGAATCCTCCTGGGGTAGGATGGTCTTGTAGGCGGCCGAGGGCGTGAGGGTCTTGGGCCGCTGAGGGTTGGACCTAGTGTAATGCCGGTTGGTGCGGAGGCAAGACTTCGGTCTACCGTGGGCGGTTCGGATCGCCCCGGGCGATCCGTCGAGGAGAGAGGACAGGTCATGGGCGAGGTCGAGGATCTGCCGGAGCCGGGGATTGTCCCGATCGATCCAGACCAGATTCTGGATGTCGAAGACCCGTCGTCATTCGACGAGGGCCCGGATCTCGCGGTGATCGAGGCCCTGGCGGAGGAGGACGACCCGTCACCAGATGCGCCGCGGCCGGCCCCCATCACCATCGTGCCGGTCCTGGACGCGGTCAACGGGCTGGGCCTGCAATTCGCCCGGCGACTCGACGCGCTCCAGGCCATTCTGGAGCGTGAGCAGCGCGCCGAGGCCAGTCGCGAACGCGTGGTCGACCGGCTCCATGCGGAGCTTCAAGAATACAAACAGGACCTGTTGCTGAGGGTCCAGAGGCCGATCTTCGTCGACCTGATCCAGCTCCACGACGATCTCGGCAAGATGATCGAATCCCGCGCTTCCGCCGACGCCGAGCCGGAGCGCCGCCGCGGCCCTGCGAGGGACCCTGGAGTCGATCCAGACCGCGATCGAGGATATCCTCTACCGCCAGGGAGTTGAACCGTTCTCCGTGGAGGGAAGCATCTTCGATCCCCGCCGGCAACGCGCGGTCTCCACGACGGCAACCGAAGATCCCGCCCTGAACAAGACCATCGCCGCCCGGCTACGAAATGGGTTCCAGGTCGGCGACAAGGTGATCCGCCCCGAGATCGTCTCGGTCTACACGGTCCGTCAGTCACCGTCAGCGCGGTCGAGCGAGTCCCGCCTTGCGTCGGCCGGAGACTTCGAGCCGGCCCCGCTCCCGAGCACCTGAACTGCGGTCCACTCGTGGCGCGCGGGCGACGGTCGTTTCCTGGAAATTCTCACAATCGAGCCGGTATCCCAGCCAGGAACCCAGTTGGGCGAGATCGGCGTCGAAGACCTCGCGCAACCGCGCTACCAGAATGGGAGTCAGCCGCGGTGGCTCGACATGCGCCCGCCAGAACCGCTTCACCGACTGCGACCAGCGTCGGGGCACGACCCGCTGGCGGATCGTGCTCAACACCGGCGCCTGGACCAGGAGCTCGCGCATCGGACTGGGACGCAGCCGCTCTTCCCGCGGATTCTGTGGCTTGAGCCCCTCGTCCCATCGGCTCGGACCATCATGTCCGAGAAACCGGGCGATCCGCACTAGCTCGTCCTGCGATCGGCTCACCAGACTCGGGAAAAAGACCGGCAGCACGTTCGCGAACCCGTAAACCTCCAGGAATGGCTGTAACTGCATGCTATATCGGCTGTAATCGATCAGCTCCGGGTAACGTTCCACCGCCTCGCTCAATCCCACCGCGATCCGGCCGGCGGTCACCTCGTGCACGTACTGGGAAACCAGTCGGTCAATCGGGTGGCGCATCACGTAGATCAGCCTGAGCCGCGGCAGATCCCGCGCGAGACGCTCCACCGTTCGGGGATAGGTCGGGAGCTTCGTGTAATGTGTGCTCGACTCGCCGCGGAGATCCGCCGCGCTGGCTGGCCGAAACAGCGAGCTGTACCACGACCATCCGCGCCCGTAGATCGCGTCGTCGCTGAAAAAGTTCGGCTCCTTGGGACGGCTCATGAAGATGCCCGGCTGCCGCGCCAGTTGCTCGTGCAACGTGGTCGTGGCGCTCTTCATCGCCCCAATCACCATAAAATCCGGTCGATGGATCACCATCCTGATGATTCACCCGGCCTTACAACCCGATCACTGCCGACGCGGTCCGCCGCGCCTCTCAGGCTAGAGCGTCGGTCACGCCGTCCGGCGCGCGCATTCTTCGAAGATCCTTACAATTCTTCACGTTCCGAGAGGATCGGGATTCACTTCTGGTCGTCCGCCCTGGTCACACAAAGCCTACTTACCGAAACAACTGAGCGATTACAAGATCAACCGCGAGGTTTCCGATGCAACCCTGGCTGCGGGATTCGGACGAGATGGTGCGCTGCAGTCAGTGCGGAATGCGCCCCCATTGTAACCATTGTCCAAATCATGAGTTGCGTGGCACGATTCCTTGGGAGGAGTCCTGTCGTCACGAGACGTTCGCCGCGTGATCAGGCGCATGCAGGCGGTTCGGCCCAAAACAATCGGCCGCGACCCTCGAGGGCGGATCAGATCGCCCTGACGGTCGCGGCCGGCACGGTTCCCGCTGTTGGTTTTCCCGGAATCGTGTTCAGCGCGTCGCATCCTGGGCGACCGGGTCGATGTGATAGACCGTGCCTTCCAGCTTGACGGTGACCGGCTCGGACTGGCTGAGGTACTGGTTATACTCGGCCTTCTGGGTGCGGGCGATCCGGAAGTAATCGTCGCTGAACTGGGCGATCTTGACGGCCTTGGCGTCCTCCTCCGGCTTCACGGACGAATCGACCCAGCGGCCGTTCTTGAAATAGAAGGTCTTGGCGCCGATCTGGCGGACCTTCGACTGCGCGGATTGGCCGGCTTCACTCCTCGACGCCACTTGCAACCCTTGGGCTGGGCTACCGAACACGGATTTCGCTTTCGCCTCGCGCTCGACGCGCCGCCCGTAACGCGGGCCGCCCATACCACCGCCCATGCCACCCATCATCCCTGGGCGGGCCGCGATTCGGTCCGTCTGAATAGCGCCTGGGTCTGTGCCACCCCGCCGCCCTGCGTGCCCACGATGACTGGCATTTGGGGCGTGCTCGCGTTCGGTACCGGTGCTGGCGCGGCCTTCATGTAGCCTTGCTTGAAGTCCCGCTGCGCAACGCCCCCCTGGCCACTGACTTCATTGAGGGCCTCGAGCGAAAAGCCGGCCCGATCGGCGTTGGCCCGCATCGCGTGCAGTGGCACGCGCTCATCAGCCAGGAACGAGGTGTAGGGCGTCAGCAGACCGTATTTCATGCTCGAGGGACACCAGCTCGTTGACCAGTTCCCGGTTCTGACCGTTCATGTCGATCTGGTCGATGAGGTCCCCCACTCGCCGGACGGCCCAGAGCCGCTCCACGAATTCATGGCTGCTTCCCTGGTACGGTCTGGCCAGTTCCGACGGGAACTCGAACCGCCGGCGTTCGTCGCCGACCTTGCCCGTAATCCGGATCGTGGTCGAGCCCGATTGCCGGTAACGGCCCGCCAGGATGATCTGTCCACCATCAAAGAGGTCCGGGAGGTCGCGAGGATACGTCCGGTTGATGTCGATCCCGGCCAGTTCCAGGCGGAGGTCGGTCAGAACCGGGCTGGTTATCTTGGAATAGAACCGCCCGACGTGGGTCTCGATATCTTCATCGGGTTTCACGTATTCGCTGGTGCCCGAGTTGCCGCCGCTGAGCCGGTCGAGCAGCCGGGCATTAACGTCGTAGCCGACCCCGAAGCAGAACAACCGGGCCCGGCGATCGTTGGTCCTCCGGCAGTTCTCGGCGATCTTCTGCTCGTTGACCTCGCCGGCCGTCGGCAGACCGTCGGTCAGGAACAGGACATAACCGGGTCGCGACGAATCCTGGAGCATCGCCAGTGCAGTCTTGAGCGCCGAATCGATGTTTGTGCTCCCGCCCTCGCGAATGTTGTCGACGAACCGCTCGGCGTCCTCGCGGCTCCGCGATTGATAGCGCTGGAGTTCGGGCCGGAAGCTCTCGACGCGATCGTCGTAAACCACGATATTGAAAAGATCTTCGTCGCGGAGGTTATTGAGCATCGATTTCAAGGCTCGCCGCGCCTGCTCGATCTTCTTCCCCGCCATCGACCCGGAACGGTCGAGGACGAAGATCACGGTCTTGGGGCGCGGACGAGTGTCGGCCGGCTTGACCTCAGGACTGGCCAGGACCAGGAAGTAGCCATCCTCCGACTCGCTGGGCCGGTAGCTCACCATCGATGCTGAGAACGCACCCTCGGCCAGCGTCGTAATGAGGCGGAAGTCGTTCTCCGGCACGATATCGTGGCGGTCGAGCCGGACCTCGACCTCGTGATCGCCGAGCCGCCGGATCGTGGCGTCGTCGCTGGGACAGTAGACGGACTTGATTGCCTCCTTGTTCCGGATCGAGAGCTGGACGATCAGCCGCTGGATCGGCTTGGCCGTAAACTTCTGAGTGCTCAACGGATAGGCGAATTCGACGACGTCGCGATCGCGCTTGCAGAGCTGGGTGTAGCGCATCGTCACCTTGCGATCGGCGCCGGGCGGGATCGGGAAGACGCTGGTGCGATACAATCCACGCCCCATGTACTCGAGCAAGGCCGGATCGCGCTTGGTCCGAACGATCTCCTCGTAGATCCGCCGGGCCTCGTCCTTGGACATCAGCCGGCCAGGCAGCTCGCGGCCGTCGACCATGAGCACAAAGTTCTGAACAGCCCCTTCTTCCGGAAGCGGGAACAGGAACTCGGATTCGAGCGGAAACGAGCCGGGGTTGTGGAAGGTCTGCGAGACCTGGACCTCGGCCACCTGATCCCGCACCCGGGCATCGATGTTCACCTCGCGGATCTCATACGACCGGGCGACCGGCACATGCGGCCGTCGGTCGATGATGATCCCTTGCGACCAGACTTGTGGGATGATGGATCCCATCAAGACGACGGCCGAAATCCATCCGATCCATCGCGCGCGAAACCTCAACATGGTCGTTCCTCCCAGTTGGGAAAGGCTTCAATCATGCAACGATGCAGGTGCGTCCTGAATGCCGACGACTCGATCCCTATCGAGACGGGCGAAGAGCTTTCTAGGGTATTAGACGCAAAACAGGCCCATGCATTAGCAAAAAAATCGGGAGGATGCCCGTGAGACGCGAGGAAATGATCGACCTCGTGCAGATCGTCTCGCTTGCAAGTCCCATGATTAAGCGAACATTATTATATATTATTAATCACTCGTATTACGCTTCCATATGGTTATTGATAAGAGAGGATGTCGCATCGATGTGTTTGTTGACGGTTGAAGTAACCTACAAAGACAGGAGATCGAATTGCCGGAACTGCCAAACGGCATCGGTGGAGAGAGCCGGGTTCTGGGGAAATCCTAGCATCCTCGGGTGCCGCTTCGAGACCGGGAGTCGAGGAGATAGAGGACTGCGAGAGTCTTCGTGAGCAAGATTCGGCACAGATGAAAGAAGGCTTTCACCTGGGCTGGATCACCCAATCTTCATCAAAGACCGCGTGATTGACGACCGACCGGCGATCCGACGTGAACACCACATGGATGCGGCCGTCGCGCGCCTGGAATGCACTGGGATAGCCGAAGTCGTTGTTGCCCTCGGCGACATTCCGGCGGATCGGCCAGGTGCGGTCTTGATCGAGCGAAAGGGCCACGGTGAGCGGAGTCCGGCGGTTCATGCTGTCGTTGAAAACGAGCAGGAGCCGGCCGCTACGGAGCTTCAGGAAATCAACAGCCGCGTTGGGATTCGGAAAGGGCGAATCCTTCCCCTCGCTCCAGGTCCGGCCGCCATCGTGAGACTCCGAGCGGACGATATAGCCGACGGTTTTGGGATCGTAGTCGCCACCGCGGCGGCAATAGGCGATCAGGCGGCCGTCGTCGAGCTGAACCACCGCAGGCTGGATATTCCCGCGCGGCGACCGGATCGCCCCGGTCTTGGTCCAGGTCTTCTTGCCGGGGTTGAACTTCAAGAACAGCGACGTGCTTTCCGGGCCGACCATCTCGGTATCGTGTCCGGTCTCGTGATAGATCGGCAGGAGATAATCGCCGCCGTTGAGGACGATCGGCCGGCCCCGGACCATGTCGCCCTCATCCTGCGAGAGGACCGAGGCGTCCGACCAGGTCTCGGCGTGGTCGCGCGAGACCTTGAACTGGATGCGCGAGGTTGACCAGGTGTCTCCGTACCGGACCACGTAATAGAGCCAGACGGCGCCGTCGGGAGCCTCCCAGATCACGCCGTTACCGACGGATCGAAACGGGTCCTGGGCGATGGGCTTGGGCGGCGTCCATTGCGAGGTCCCCTTCTTTAGCCGGGAGCCGAAGACCGCCGTGTCGGTGGCGTATTCTCCCTTGCCGCCGTAGTAGACGAGGAACAGGTCGCCATTGCTCAGCTCCGTCATGCAGGCCGGATGCTTGTACGGACCGGTCGGGACCTCGGGTCCAAAGAGTCGCGTCGAGTGCAACTCGCCCGCGCCGATTGGGCCGGAGGCGAACAGGATCACGAGCAGCGAGAAACCGATCAGCCGAACGGGTCGCAACCACATCGGATCGATCCTTGATTGAAAGCGAGCAACCTCGGTGGATTCCCCGGTTGGAGCCACGACACCAGCCGGTCCGCCGTACAGGCCCCGTTTCTGCCTGGAGGCGAGACTCCAACACGAACCGGTGGGATCATCGGATCTCGAGGTCGTGGGAATCATTTTGGAAGGGGTACGGCGATCCGACAAGCCGATTGCGACCGGACCACGACAATCTCGACGACGGTCAGGGCTATCAACGGAGTCGTCTAGGACTGGGATTTGAGAGACAATCCGGTGTTCCCGGATTCAGAGCCATGGTGGTTGAGTCTCGCCGCATTCGGGCGCGGATCGGCGGACTGGGATCGGCCCAGGAGGGCCTCCGTCTCGGCCCGGAGGGTGGGCAGGTCCGGGTCGGAATCCGAGTGCCTTGACATCCAGTCCAGCGCCCGGGTGTACCAGTCGAGCGCCTTCGGCCGGTCGCCTTGGCGCCAGCAGATCATCGCCATGAGGAGCCGATCGAGGACATCGCCGCCCTGGGAATGGAGTTGAATCGAGCGGTCCAGGGCTTCAGCGGCCAACGGCAAATGACCCGCACGGAGGTGAGCCAGGCCGAGCGTGTTCCAAGAGGCGCGATCCTTCGGCTGCGCGGCGATCGCCTTCTTTGCCAGCTCCACCGCTTCGGCCGACTGAGACGGTGTGGGATCCGGGCGGCAAGCCAGAGCCCAGGCGAGGTCATTGAAGAGGCCCGGATCGTTCGGCTGAAGCTTCAGGGCCTGGCGGATCGCTTCCTCTCGCTCGCGATGCCATCCAAATCTGGCCAGGTCCTGGCTCAGAGACTGGTAGGCCGCCGCCACCCGGGCGCTTTGTCCTGGTGTCGCTGAGGAGCGGGACGACATCCCGTCGAAGAAGTCGAGCAGTTGCCGCCACTCTCGTTCCGCCTCGGTCGATCGGCCAATCTGCTTCAGCCAGAGGGCGAGCTGGATCCGCTTGTTGGCGAGGTCCCGGAGGTATTGTGGATCTTCTGCGAATTCGGACGCCAGCTCTTCCTCGATCGAGATCGAGCCGCCGGAACGACGGCTCCGCCGCGCTGATCCCCCCACCAGAGAACAGGCGCCGGAGGCCCAGTTGGAATTCGACTTCGGCGACCGACTGACGGAGATCGGGGTCTCGTGGCGCCTCAGCCAGCAGCTTCTCGTAGAGATCGAGCGACCGGCGGAAATCGCCCTCCGCCCCCGGAGCCTGATTGACCATGCGTGTGAATCCCAGCCGCCGGTAGGCGAGGGCTTTCATCCGCGTTGTGACGGGGGCCTGGTGCGCCAGCCGCTCGTAGAAGGCAATCGCCTGGTCGTAGAACGCGCGAACGCCCTCCTGCCGCTGTGGGGGTTGGCTGGTCTCGGCGAAGCGCCGCATCCCCTTCATGGTCAGCTCATCCGACAGCCGGATGATTTCGTCGAAGTACCTCTCCCCTTGGTCGACGGCGAGGGACAATTCGTGATTGATCTGGGCGGTCCGCCGCTGTTCTCTCCAGAGCAGCCCGGCGCCGATGGCCATCGTCAGGAAGGCGACCGTCGCGGTGGCGAGCAGCACGACCCGGTGCCGGCGTACCCATTTCGCCGTGCGCTCCAGGGGAGTCGGCGGACGGGCCTGGATCGGCTTGTCCTCCAGGAACCGCCGCAGGTCCTCGCCCAGCTCGCGGGCCGTCTGGTAGCGGCGGCCGGGTTCCTTGGCCATCGCCTTGCCGACGATCGTCTCCAGATCGCGGGGGATCGTCGGATCAAGCCGCCGGGCGCGGACCGGCTCCACCAGGGCGATCTGGCGCAAGAGTTCCTCGCGGTCGCCACCGTCGAAGACGGGACGCAGGGTCAAGACCTCGTAGAGCGTCGCTCCCAGGGCGTAGATATCGGAGCGCGGGTCGAAGCTCATCCGGCGACCGAAGACCACCTCGGGGTCCATGTAACGCAGGGTGCCGAGCAGGTCGCCGGTGCGTGTGAGGCCGGGCTCGTCCTGGAATCGAGCGAGGCCGAAGTCAGTGATCCAGAGGTTCCCTCGCGCATCGATCAAGAGGTTCGATGGCTTGATATCGCGGTGGAGAATCCCCATCGAGTGCGCATGGTCGAGTGCCTCGGCCGCCTGGATGCCGAGTTGCGCCAGCGCCCGGAAGGCGACTGGCCACCGGCAAGGACGATTCGCGAGCCCCGAGGGCGAGGCGCCGATCAGCCCTTGATCACACGGATTGGCCGACGGCTCGCCCGGGCCCGATGACGCTGTTTCGTTGGAGGAAGGATCCGGTCCACGCGCCGCCCCAGTTGTGGCCTCCCGACCGAGATGACGGTGCAGATGGATCACGTCGGCCAGCGTGGGGCCGTCGATGTACTGCATCGCATAGTAGTGGGTACCGTGCTCGCTGCCGACAGCGAAGATCGGGACGATCTGCGGGTGGTGGAGCTGGGCGATCGCCTGCACCTCAACCTGGAACCGCTGGAGTTTCTTCGGGTCCAATGCCCCGGCGCCGGAGAGGACCTTGAGTGCGACCCGGCGCCCCAGTGAGACCTGGTCGGCTTCGTAGACGATACCCATGCCACCCCGGCCGACCTCGCGAATCAGTCGATAGTCGCCCAGGATCGTGTTGGGTGGCAAGGCATCCGTGGGCGGCGAGTCTGCGCCATCCCAGGACCTCTCGGCGGCCGCCACGTGGACGAATTCCACAACGGCGAGGCAGGCGTCCAGAGCCTGGGCGATGTCTGGGTTGCGCGCAGGAATTCCCCGCGTGAGGGCCGCTTCCCGGCTTCGAGCTCCGCCAGGTAAGCTGCCAGGGCCGAGGCCACTCTCGGGTCGTCCTCTGAGTCGGGCGACACGGCCGGGATGCAGGTCGTCGCGGCGACGCCTCCGCGGCGGTCTGGGATCATCGCAGATCCTCCAACAAATCACGGAGCCGGTGAACAGCCCGCACCCACATGTTCTTGACACTGTCCTCGGTGCGCCCCATCCGCTGGGCGACCTCCGCGAAACCCAGGCCCTCGAGATGCCTCAGGGCAATCACCTGGCGATAAATCTCCGGCAGCCCCTCCATGGCTTCGGCCAGCCGCGCGGCCCGTTCGCGGCGGACTGCCCGCTGGCTTGGCGACGTGTCCGGAGCCACCAGGCCTAGGTCCCAGGCACCCGACGAACTTCCCAGCTCACCCTCAATCGGTCGATCTCGCCGAACGTCGCGCCGCCGACTTCCGAAGTAGCGCCGGACCTGGTTCGACAAGATGGCGGCGAGGATCGTTCGAAGCCAGGACAGGAACTCCCCCTCCGAGTTGCCACGAAAGTGACCGATGTGCCGGTGGGCTTCGAGCGAGACCTCTTGCAAGAGATCGTCAACGTCCAATTTCACCTGGAGGCGGCGGCCGACCTGGACCCGGACCAGCACCGCCAGGCTGCGCCGATTCCGATCCAATAGCCGACCTAACGCGAGTCCGCACCCTGCCTTGGCCCGACTCAAGAGCGACTCGGGGTCGGTGCGCATGTTCCAGTCGATGGAGGATTTCATGGAACTTCAGTCACGAGTCGGAAGGGATTGCGCCGGTTTTTTTCCCTTTTTTTTCCGATGGGCGATCGAGGGAGCATTTCGATGTACTTGCGTAGACTGGGTAGTTTGGCGATGTGGCCCTTCACCAGCCTCTTCATCGATTAGAGCGGTTTTCGCCTGTATTGCATACGGCCAGGGAAACGGGGACTGACACGCAACAGGTATAAGCCGATCACCAGCGTGCCGGAACCTGGCGAGAGAGGGTGCAAATCGCGTCGGAAATCGCCGTCGAAGCCTCTGTCAGGCCGATCAGACATGTCAACGAAACACGATGCGTTTTCCACCGACTCTCGAGACACTCACCCGACCCTGGCTGTCTGCTGAGAGCCGGGTTGTCAAGGCCCGCCTGGGTGACGACGCTCATCGTAGAGCGCCTTCCACTTGCGTGGCCCGCGCCCCGCGCTGTGGCACGGTCTGCCGACCTGGCCACCCGGCCGAGCGCAGGCCCCCTCCGGGACTCACCGACCGATGCGGGTGTCATCACGTGGCACAATGGGACATCTTTTTCCCGGGTCTGCGCTCCCCGATCTCTTTGGCTGATATCCGGTTGCGACGAC
Source organism: uncultured Planctomycetota bacterium (assembly GCA_963845755.1). Classification (GTDB taxonomy): domain Bacteria; phylum Planctomycetota; class Planctomycetia; order Isosphaerales; family Isosphaeraceae; genus CAWJTV01. The sequence continues at coordinate 154,754 of CAWJTV010000020.1, read as the reverse complement.
GACCTGGACCGGGAGGTGCGGTCCGGGAGTCCGTTTCGGCAGTGATCTCACGTGGGCCATACTCTCAGGATGCCGCAACTTTGGGAAACCGTTAATGCACCTAGCGGGGATTTCGGCCGAGAGCCGCCCCAACTCTCAGCCCCAGCGGCAGATAAAAAATCCGAAATTATTTTCAGCCTGAAGTTTAGCGGGGGGCTTCGCGTCGTCCTGGGGCGTGCGCAATCCAACCGATAGGCGCTCTCAGGTCGCGCCGACGCGCCGAGCAAGCCGTCAGATCATCAGGTGGAGGTCGGAATTGACTCGGTCTGCACAACACCCGACAATTGTCGAAGCAAACCGTGTCCCTTGGATTGCGGGAGGAAGCCGCCGTGGAAGACCAGCCGAAGCCGGTCTCACGTCGATGGTGGGCACGTCTGCGCTTCAGCATTCGGGGACAGATCGTCGGGATCTTGATCCTCGGCGGCTGCTTGGGCTGGCTCGCACGCGGTGCGCGGACCCAACGCGAGGCGGTGGCGGCGATCGAGAAAGCGGGCGGCTGGGTCCGTTACAATTGGCAGCAAGAAGGCAGGAATTCACTCACGAGACCTCCCTGGGTTACGGAGCGGATGGTCGATTGGCTGGGCGTCAACTACTTCGGCCACGTCACCTATGTAGGTCTGGGTCCAGGCGGCTCGGACGCGGAAATGACAAAGATCGGGCATCTGAGTGGACTCGAGCAGCTCGACCTGGGCGGATCGCCTGTCACGGATGCAGGGTTGTCATGCGTCTCAAACCTGTCGAATCTCCGAGGGCTTGCCCTCGACGGTGCCGCCATCACCGACGCCGGGTTGATGCAACTCCGAAGGCTGCATCGACTGCGATTCCTGGTCCTACGCAATAACGCGGTCACGAACGTCGGGCTGAAGCATTTGAAGGGCCTGAGTCACCTCGAGTTGCTGGATCTCAACGGTACACAAACTTCCCAGGCCGGGAGGCAAGAGCTGTTTGATGCTCTCAAGCCGAAGTTGATCATCTTCTACGAGGGCAAACATCCCTGAGCGGCTCAGGCTTCCATTGATCCTGTCTGATCGTCGTTCCCATTGCGGTTTTCTCGACGACCTTCGCGCCCTTTGCGATAGATCGCTTCCCTTCCTCCGGGGGGTTGACATGTCCCGCGAGGCCGACGACGATTCGACTATCCCGCTGGGCTCCGAGGCAACCTTCAAGCAACCATCCAGGAGCAATAACCATGGCCACCACGACGGCAAAGGCCCCGACGTCCAAACCCAAGATCAAGCTGACCAAGCTCTTCATCAACAATGAGTGGGTGGACCCGTCCGATGGCGGCGAATTCGAGACCTTGAACCCGGCCACGGGCGAGGTGCTCGCCAAGGTCGCGGCCGCCAGCGCGGCCGACGTTGACAAGGCGGTAAAGGCGGTGCGCCGGCGCCGGAATCCGGCCCCTGGAGCACCATGGACGCCGCCGACCGCGGCAGGCTCCTGTTCAAGCTGGCCGACCTGATCGAGCAGAACGCTGCCGAGATCGCATCCCTCGAGTCGCTCAATTGCGGTAAGACGATCAATGATTCGAAGGGAGACATGCAAGGGGTCTGCAACACCCTGCGTTACTATGCCGGCTGGGCCGACAAGGTCGAGGGGCGGACGATCCCGGTGCGTGGCAGTTTCCTCTCGTACACCTTGCGACAGCCGGTGGGCGTGGTCGGCCAGATCATCCCCTGGAACTTCCCGCTCCTGATGCTGGCGTGGAAGTGGGGACCGGCGCTCGCGTGCGGGAACACCGTGGTGATGAAGCCGGCCGAGCAGACGCCGCTGACGGCCCTGCGCGTCGCCGAGCTGGCCAAGGAGGCGGGCTTCCCGGCCGGAGTGATCAACGTCGTCAACGGCCTGGGCGAGACCACCGGCGCGGCTCTCGTCAACCACCCGGACGTCGATAAGATCGCGTTCACCGGGCACGTCGACACGGCCAAGATTATCCAGAAGGCCGCCGCCGATACCTTGAAGCGCACCACATTCGAGCTGGGAGGCAAGAGCCCCAACGTCATCTTCGCCGACGCCGACATGGAGGCCGCCGTTGCCGGTGCCTTCCACGCCATCTACTTCCACGGGGGCCAGTGCTGCACCGCCGGCAGCCGGCTATTCGTCGATTTCGAAGATCCACCAGGAGTTCGTCGAACGGCTCGCCGAGAAGGCCAAAGGACGCGTCATCGGCGATCCGCTCAATCCCAAGACCGAGCAAGGCCCCCAGGTCTCCCAGGAGCAACTCGACAAGATCCTCCACTACGTCGAGCTGGGTGAGAAGCAAGGCGCGCGGCTGTTGACTGGTGGCGAGCGCGTCGGCACCAACGGCTTCTTCGTCCAGCCGACCATCTTCGACAACGTCAAGGACGACATGGCGATTGCCCGCGACGAGATCTTCGGGCCCGTAGTCAGCGTACTCCCGTTCAAGGGCGTCGATGAGGTCATCGAGCGGGCGAACAAGACCCAGTACGGCCTGGCCGCCGCGGTCTGGACCAAGGACATCGACAAGGCCCACCTCTTCGCCAAGAAGGTCAAGGCGGGCACGGTCTGGGTCAACTGCTACCACATCGTCGACACCAATACCCCGTTCGGCGGATTCAAGATGTCCGGCCAGGGCCGCGAGAACGGCGAGGCCGCCCTCGAGCACTACACCGAGCTCAAGACCGTCACCGTCAAGCTCGGGTAATCGGAGTTGTCCCAGGACAGCGTCGGGCCTTTGTAGGGTGGTTGAAACCGACCAGTATTGTGCCGCATTCCTGGTTGGGTTTCACCCACCCTACAGGCTTCTCGGATCGTCTCCTGGAGAGTTGAGTTCAACGCACTATGCCGACTTCATCAACCGAGCCGACTTACCGCGTGGCTGCCGTCCAGATGGAGCCGAAACTGGGCCGGCTGGACCAGAACCTCGAATGCATCCTGGAGCGGATCGACCAGGCCGCCGGCGCCGGGCGCACCTGGTGGTGTTCCCGGAATGCGCCCTCTCGGGTTACGGGTTCTCTAGCCGGGAGGAAGGACTATCGCACGCAGTGCCGATTGACGGCGACGCCGTGCGCCGGGTTGTCGCGGCGTGCAATCGGCACCAGTGCTTCAGCATCTTCGGCTTGCTGGAGCGCGACGGCTCGCGGCTGTTCAACGCCTGCGTGCTGACCGGCCCGAACGGCGTCGTTGGCTCCTACCGGAAGGTGCATCTCCCGTACCTGGGCATCGACATGTTCGTGGACCCCGGCGATAGGTCATTCGCCGTCCATGACGCCGGAGGAATCCGTGTCGGCATGCATATCTGCTACGACGGCTCATTCCCCGAGACGGCCCGCGTCCTCTCCCTGATGGGTGCCGACCTGCTGGTACTCCCCACCAATTGGCCGACCCACTCCGAATGCGCCGCCGAACACATGATCCCGACCCGCGCGATGGAGAACACCGTCTACGTCATGGCGGTCAACCGTGTCGGCGAGGAGAGCGGGTTCCGCTTCATCGGCTCGAGCTCGATCGTCGACACCAACGGCACTGTGCTCGCCCGGGCCGGAGCCGACACAGACGAAGTCATCGCCGTCGAGATCGACCCGTCCCGCGCGCGGAAGAAGCACCTGGTCCGCGTCCCCGGGCGGCACGAGATCAACCGCATCGCCGATCGCCGGCCGCGGTTCTACGATCTCCTCGTCGCGTCTAACGGGCGCGAATAACGGATTACCGACCTTGCCCTTGATTCTCAGTCCCCATGCTATCATCGCCGAGCCTTCCCGAGGGAGGCACGTCCGATCGTTCACGGTAACGTCCGACCCGTCAGTTTCGAGAACGGCAGAGGTGGCGGGATTCGCCCTTTGACGCTCACGGAGGCCGTGGCGGAAACCCGCGTCACATGGGGATCGGCCGGAACGGGTGGCGGGATGGTGGCGCGAGTCACCAGGTTCTTGGTGCCCGTGCCCTGTCCGCTCAGGTTCGAGAACGGCAGGGGTGGCGGGATTCGCCCTTTGACGTTCTTGGAGGCCGTGGCGGAAGCCCGCATCACATGGGGATCGGCCGGGATGGGTGGCGGGATGGTAGCGCGGGTCATCAGGTTCTTGGTGCCCGTGCCCTGTCCGGCCTGTTGCTGGCGATCGAGCTGGGCCAGCGCGCGGCGGGGCAGTTCCAGGTCGGGCCGCAGGGCGCGGGCTTTCTGGTATTGCTCTCGTGCCAGATCGAACTGGCCGGTCGCGGCCAGCAGATAGCCGAGGTTGGCGTGCCCGATCGCGTCCCCGTCGGAGCGGCTCAGCAGGGGAAGCACTTCCTGGGTCCGTCCCGCCGCCGCCAGGGTCAGGCCCAGGTTCGTCCGGACCCTCTCATCCTCCGGAGCCAGTTTCAAGGCGGTTCGGAGCGCCTTTCGGAGTCGCTCCAGCGCCCCTGAAGATAATAGCTGTAGCCCGCGTCGTTCCAGATCCGCGAGTCCTTGGGGCCGAGCTTCATCGCTTTCTGATAATGGTCTTCGGCCTGCGGGAATCGTCCCACGCGATCGAGCGCGGCGGCCAGACGACGGTGGGCCAGGGCGCGATCGTCGGCCTGGAACTCCCGATGACCGGCAGACTCGGTGACCGTCAAGGCATCCTGGTACTCCTGCATCGCGCGGTCGAAGTTTCCCTGCGTCTCGAAAACTCGCCCGAAATCCAGGTGGACCTGGAAACGCTGGCGATCCGTGGCCGTCTTGTGGAAGGTGGTGCCATCGCCGACTGTCGTCCGGGTCACGTCAACCGCGACCGGAGCCGGTGCCTCCTGGGCCATCGTCGGGGATGCTGGGCTCGGGGTCGGAGCGGCGGCGGGCGTCGTCCGGCGCGGCACGAGACCGCAACCCCCGCCCAGGCCGGCAAGCATCGCGAGACTCGTCAGAAACGAGACCGTCGAAATCGAGAGACGATCCCGCAGCCCACGCCGCCCGAATCGAGGAGGGATCGTCATATCAGCGCACTCCCATGGAAGCCGACTCGGTCGGTGACAGCGGGAAGATCCGCGATGCCGCCTGGTTCCGGGAGATCGTGTTCGTGTACTGGTTGACCGCCTCGACACCCAGGGCTCCCGGATACGGCGACGGTCCGATCACCACGCGTTGGGCCAGTACCGGCGAGCCCGCCCGCTCCAAAGTGTCGAGGATCGCCTGGCGGCGCCCCTCGGCCAGGGCCGGTTGGTCGGGCGTCCACTCGACGATGATCGGACCGGACCAGGCCGACAGCCGCGTGTACATCAGGTTGAAGCGCGTGGCCCCGATCGGCGAGAACCGATCCGTGCCCGGCAGGAAGTCCGAGCTGTAGACCGTGAACCGATGCGGATCCGCCTTCGAGACCTGCACCGCGAACTGCTGGTTGATGTAGGCCCCCAGGGGGGGCTCGATGAAGGTATCCGGATGGCCGATGAAGTCGTCTTCGAGGGTATGGGCCGCGTGGTGAAACATCCGGTGTATTCGCCCGCGGCGGTTACAGACGGCAGGCACATTCGAACTGTCCGATGGCACAGGCGGCTGGGCCACCACAACGTGTGCGACCAGCGCCACCAGGAAAACGCAACCTAACCACCGGCCGATTGTCCTTCGTCGATCGTCCATCGGTCTTGTCCTTTGTCGTTGCCGTCCCCAGGGCTGGTACCCTGAAGGCTCAAGGATGAAAGATGAATAAAGACGGGCGCGGTGCTGACTCAGCCTTCAGCCTTTCCCAGGTCCTGACTCATCCTTCATCCTTCAGCCTTCAGCCTTCCCCATGGCTAATCCGAATGACCATGAGGGCCGATGATCCATTGCTGTTCGCTCTGGAAGTGTTTCATCAGGTTGAGCGGGTCCTGCTCGGCCTTGGTCGCTCGGAACTCCCGGCCCAGTTTGCCCTCGATGCGTCCGAGCAAGTAGAACTCGGCGTCGTTGGGCTGGAAGACACGGTCGCCCGGCGTTTCGGTCACGTCCTTCGGGTCCAGGGCGCGACGAGCTGGGGGGTGACCAGGATGATCGTTTCGGTCTCGATCGCTTCGGCAGTGTTCGCGCTGAACCACGGGCCCACGAGGGGCAGATCGCCGAGTCCCGGGACCCGGACGGTCGTGTTGTTGGAGGTCAATTGCAGGAGCCCGGCAATCGCCAGGGTCTGGCCCTCGCGGAGCTCGACGACGGTTCGGGCGCTCCGTTCGGTGATCGAGGGGACTGTCCCGCCGTTGACGGTGGTGGATTGCGCGAAATTGAGCTCGCTGATGACCGGTTCGACATCCAGACGGATCACGTCATTGGCGAGGATCTGAGGGACGAAGGTCAGGATCGTGCCGAACCGCTGGAACTGGACCGTGACGACGGCCGTCCCTCCCGGTAGAGAGGAGCTTTGTGGGACCGGGAACGGGAACATCCCGCCGACCAGGAAGCGAGCCGGCTGCCCCTCCAGGGCCATCAAGTTCGGCTCGGCGAGGATCTTCGCCAGGCTGTTGGAGCGTAGGGCGTCGATGAACAGTGAGAAATGCCCGGCATCGAAGACACCGAAGAGCGGCGAGCTACCGGAGGGCGCCGCCGAGGTGGACCCGCCCACGGTCCCCTGGACCGCTCCGGCGAACCCGCGCGGTCCCAGGCTCTGATTGATGCTTGCGTTCCCGGTCGTGGTGAACACCGCGTCGTTGCCGATCGCCGAGCCGATGATGGATTTCCCCCGCGCATAAAGCCAGCTTACGCCGATATCGCGAGTCGCGCTGCGATTGAGCTCCGCGATCTTGACGTGCAGCAGGACCTGGCGAGGACCGGGGACAGTGACCCGATTGACCAGGACGAGCCCGCCTCCCATCCCGCCGCCACCCATCCCACCGCCGCCCATCCCACCGCCACCGCCCATCCCACCGCCACCGCCCATCCCGCCACCACTCATCCCGCCACCACCCATCCCGCCGCCACCACCCATCCCGCCGCCACCGCCCATCCCGCCGCCACCGCCGCCACCTCGGAACATCGGGCTCGTCCTGAGCGTCATCGTGACGACCTCGAGAATGTCGGCCATGGTCTTGGAGTCGGAGACCTGTCCTTCCAGGATGACCTGAGTCCCGATCTGGCGGACTTTGACGTTGGCGCCAGGGAAGGCCTGGCGGATCCGCAGCTCCAGGTCCTTCGTGTCGATCGTGACCCGGACCAGGAACGAGACCGGACGGTTCGTCTCATCCCAGAGGGTAAGGGTCGTCGTTCCGGACATCTTCCCCTGGACATTGACCAAAGTGAGGCCGGGCCGGTCGTTGAGCAGCTCGATGTCGGCGATCAAAGGATTGGCGATGAGCACTCGGTCGAGCGGCCGACGGGTCTGGATGGTCCGGAATTGGCCCTCAACCAAACCGATCTCGGCTTCGGGCTCGATGACCTTCTGGATCAAGTTGGTCACGTCCCTGGCGACTTCCTCGTCGGGCCGTTGCGGGGGAGGTCCCGGTGGGCGTTCGGGAGCCAGGCCCGAGGCATCGCGCGAGTACGGGATCAGCCGGGGTTGAGGCGCCGCGGACCGGCGGCTGGACGCGACCGGCGACGGATCGATCGAGATCACCCGGGGGAACGCCTCGAAGGGAATCGGCGGCGGCAGCGGGTGATCCCCTCGGTCCGGAGCCACAACGGCTCGCGGTGGCGTTTGAGTTCCCATCGCGGGAACGACGGGTACCGTCGCAGAGGGTCGGACGGGCGGGGTTTGAAGCGGGTCGACTCCCGTTTTCGCGGCCGAATCCGAATTCGGCCCGGTCAAGGGCACCTGAGCACGAAGGCTGGACGGCATGAACTGCAAGACCATCAGGCCCACGAGCATCGCGCAAGCGGATGCCGACACCGTCCCCCGACGGCCCAGGACCTGACATTCGCGTTCGTGCTTCGTCTTTTCACGGACGGCCTTCCTGGCTCGATTCGTTGATAAGGTCGAGCGGGTGCCACCGACCTCACGACCGCTCGAAGCCGGTCCTGGCCAGCACCACCGAACTTCCGAAGGAATCTCTGTAAACCCTTAGTTTTCAATAATTTGCATGGTCAACTCCCGGTCTTGGGGCGAACGCAGCCGGCGTAGGTTGGCGACCAAATCCCCAGATCGCCGGATCGTGCGGATTCTGTGGCATAATTCGGCATTCCGGATGGGGCAACTTCACCGACACCCGGGAAAGTCGTACCCTGGCCACTTGCCGGTCTCGGAGTGGGCGAACCACAATGGAACGTTTCCGATTCCTTCCGGCCTGCGGCGCCGGACCGCGACCGATTGCGCGAGAGACGAATGTCTATTGCTCGACATGCCTTTGGGTGGGACGAACTGGACCGGGCGCTGGGAGGTGGACTCCTGCCCGGGACCCTGACCGTGGTGGCTGGCGCAACGGGCGCCGGCAAGACGCAACTGGGTCTGGGCTGGGCCCAGGTCGGGCAGAGCGGCGAAGGCCGCCGCGGGATCATCTGCGACCTGACCAGCCGCGGCGATTCTCAGAACCACGCGGAATATGCGTCGCGACTGTTCGATTGGGATCTGAACTCCTATCCGTTGACGACTGCCCCGGACTTCGACCGCGCGTGGGACTTCAGCCGCCCGATCGGCGATTATTTCCACCCGATCGACCGCGGCGGCCGACGGGTCACGCGCGGCGATCTCGAGACGGAGCAGTGGCACCAATGGAAGAGCGACCTGGCGCGAATCTTCCGTTGTGCGGTCGGCTTCTTCTACCAGCAGTTCGCGCGCGGGTGCCGGCGGGTCGTCTTCGACGGCCTGGAGCCGGCCGAGCGGTTCAGCGAATCGATCCAGTTCGAGTTCTTCGAGTACATCTACCACCATGTCCTGCGCCAGGAGGACGAATGGGCCGCCCGGGAGTGGCTCCGGGAGAAGTACCGGGCGTACGAGGACGCCGTGCTGAGCCACCGATACGATCAGTCGCGGATCGGCTGCCTCTATCTGTACACGACGCCCCAGGTCATGCTCGAAGACCTGCTGGTCCAGCCGATCAGCCAGGGGGACATCTTCGCCAACGCCAACACGATCATCTTGATGGGACGGACGCGTCATAACGGCAAGCTGGGCCGCGCACTCTCCGTCGCCAAGCACCGCGGCAGCGCCTGCGGTGATGAGATCCTGCCGTACCGGATCGCGGAAAAAGGGTTCGTCTTCGATTAGAGGTCCTGACGCGACCGTCGGCCGAAACCCTGGAGGGATTCACGATTCCGGATTCACGATTCCGGATTCAAGATGATTCGGGAATTCGGAATCATGTATCCGGAATCCTCCCTCGATTCTCCCGCAAACTCTGAGGATTCTCGTCCCGTTGTGATGCGAAATTCCAGGAGTCCGACCCGATGAGCATCGCCATCGATCTTTCCGGACGCACGGCCCTGGTGACCGGTTCCTCTCAGGGGATCGGGGCGGAGACGGCACGGCTGCTCCACGCGGCCGGCGCTCGGGTGGTCCTCAATCATCCGGACCTCTCGCGAGGCAAGGTCCATCAAGATGCCATTGCGCTGCTCGACGAGCTGCTTTCGCAGCGGACCGACAGCGCGCGCGTCTCGGTGGCCGACGTGAGCGATCCCGGCGCCGTCGAATCGATGATGCAGGACATCCGTCGGGAATGGGGAGGGCTCGATATCCTCGTGAACAACGCGGGGATCCTCCGCGACCGGTCGATCGCCAGGATGACGCTCGACGAGTGGCGATCCGTGCTCGATGTCGATCTCAGCGGGGTCTTCTATTGCTGCAAGTACGGCCTCGAGGTCCTGCGCGATGGGGGCTCGATCGTCTCCGTGGGGAGCCTGGCCGCCAAGATGGGATTCCACGGCCAGTCGAACTACGCGGCCGCCAAAGCCGGCGTGCAGGCGCTGACCCGCGTGCTGGCCCGGGAATGCGCGAAACGATCGATCCGGGTCAATGCCGTCGCACCGGGAGTGATTGACACACGCATGGCCGCCCAGATCACGGAAGCGGCCCGAGCCCAACTGGTCAAGTCGATCGCCTTGCAGCGGCTGGGACGGCCCCAGGACGTGGCCGAGGCGGTCTTGTTCCTCTGCTCTCCGCTGGCCGGCTACATCTCGGGGCATGTGCTCGAGGTTGACGGCGGCTTCCTGGGATGATCCGGCCCGAAGTGGACCGAGAGTCGCTTCTTGAGGCGTGGGAGGATACAATCGGCTTCTCGACCGATCTATTGGTGGCCGACGCACTTTCGGCGGAGGATGTCGATGGCTAAGGAGATTCCGCACGACGACGGGGGGAAGACGCACGACCCGGAGATCGCTTCGGCCGATCTCCTCTTCCGAGACGAGGGCGCCAGCCAGCCGGCAAACCCCGTCGCGAGTGCCGCGCCCACGAGGGAACAGGGTGACGTCTTCGACCTGGCCCCAGAACCCGAGGTCGTACCCAGGATCTCGCCAGTCTCGAACACCGCCGCAGCCCGGCCGAGCGAGCCCAAGCCCGACCGGCCCCGACAGGCCCGGCCGGCGCGTTCCGAGGAACCTGCCAGAGAAGATCCCGGGGACCTCGTCGAGGAGGTCTGGTCCCGACAGGCCGAATGGGGGCCGACGTTGATCCTCCTGGCCGGCTGGTTGTTCGCCTTCGCGATCCTCATCTATCTTTTCATGAACTACCTGGGGTTCCTCTTCCTGCTCCTGCTGCTGGGCGCGGCGGGGGCGGCCGTACTCAGCTATCCGATCCTCATCACGCTGGAGCGCCCCGTCCGGATGACCCCCGAACAGGCTATACGCGACTTCTACGGAGCGCTCTCCCATCACGTCCCCCATTACCGGAGGATGTGGCTGTTGCTCAGCACTGCGGGCCGGACTTCCACCGCCTTCGGGTCCTTTGAAGGATTCAAGGCCTACTGGGCTGATCGCATCCGCACGATCAAGGGAAGCCAGGCCGGAGCGATGACTCCGCTGGTGTTCGACGTGGTGGAATTCCGCAGCGAGAAGAGCGCCGGCCAGGCCCGGATCGAGGCCAAGTTCACCCTCAAGATCGCCATCCGCGGCCGGCGCCAGGAGGGTCCCATCGCCTCGATCCCGGCCATCGTCGGCCTGGTGCGCGGGCCCGACAACATGTGGTACCTCGACAATGGCACCTTGCCCAAGGGGGTGCCGGAGAAGAGCCACCGGTGAGCGCGAGCGGCACTAACCCAGTCCGCCCGATCGCCACCATCGCCATCGGAAGGCCAGGTAGGTCAACAGGAAGAAGACGAGGCTCAACGGCGGGTAGATACACAGAAAGATCGCCCAGACCGGCAACCGGATGCCCTGCGCGACCGGGATCAGTATGGAATCGGTGAGCATCGCCGGCGCGTTGGAGAAGACATCGCTGCGGGTCGTCTGCATGGGGACGCTCAGCGCCGCAGAGAACGGGCTGGTGACCGAGAAGGCGGCCAATTGCTCCTTGCTCACCGACTCGATCCCCTGGAGATACCACGACAGTCCCATCGGCATCACGAAGAGGAGAAGCAAGCTCAGGTACGTCAGGACCATCGCCACGGAAGACCGCCTGGCCAGCGACGAGCACAACAGCCCGATCGACGAGGTCGCCAGGCAGGTGGTGGCGATGATCAGCAGGAAGACGACCAGCGTCCAGAACCGGCCCCGAAGCTCGGGCAGCAGGACGTAGGCGAGCAGGATCTGCTCGGTCAGCAAGAAGGTCAACACGGTGGAGACCCGCAGTGCCGCCAGCAACTTGGCGATCACGATCTTGCCGGGGCCGAGCAAGGTGGTCAGCAGCAGACTCAGCGTCTGTCGCTCCCGCTCCTGCGTGATGCTCCCGGCCGAGAACACCGGCCCGACCAGGAGGTTGAAGGTGAGCACATAGGCGACGTAGTAAGCCGCCAGGTCCGAGCGGAGGAACAGCAGGAACGCCATCAGCGGGATCGACAGCAGCATGCTCACCTGGATGACCACGCGCAACATCAGCGTGCCTTGACTGAAGATCTCGCTCCTCAGCTCCTTATCGAGCACGGGATTGGTCCCATCGGGCATCAGGTCGTGCCGCTTGGCCGGCGCGAAGAGCTTGTCCGGGAACAGCTCGCGATCGATGACCACCCCGATCGCGTACTTCATCTCCTCCTCCTCGTCAACGACATCCTTGCCCTCACTGCCCACGTCGGGAGGCCGGAGGAGCCGCCCGTTGACCAGGATGCCCAGCACGGTCCAGGTGGCCAAGCACCACGGCGGCAGCACGGCGATCGAGACGAAATCGCGCGCCTCGACGTACTCGGTGCGCGTCAGCACCACGCAGGCGACCGCCAGGGGAAGGATCACCAGGTAGCTGACGACCAGCGCCGAGCTGGTGCGGCCGAAGAAGCTCGAGCAGGCGACGCTCAGCAGCCCGAACGTCCCGGCCGCCAGGATCAGCACCAGGTAGGCGCGGGTGATCTCCGAGAGCAGCAGCCCCCCCAGCAGATAGCAGAGGATCATCAGCGGCAGGCTGGAGACGATCAGGATCACCAGGTAGCTGAGCGAGCTCAAGAGCTTGCCCACCAGGATCGTCCCGGGCCGGAGCGGACTGGCCAGCAGCAGCTCATAGGTCTTCCGCTCCTTCTCCCCGGTGATGCTCCCCGCGGCGAATGTCGGCGCCATCAACGACACCAGGAAGAATTGACCGAGGAAGAAGATGTCGAAGAGCCGGCGGGCCACCGCCGGACTGACCTGATGGGCCCCGGGCTGGCCGGCTTCCGGCGGCCAGTAGAAGAACACCAGCATCCCCAGGGCACAGACATAGAGCAACTGGAGGATGAACGAGCGCGGCGACCGCAGGGTCACCAGCAGCTCGCGGGTCAGTACGGGATTATCTCGGATTAACATGATGCGGCCCTGCGGCTTTCGGTGGGAGAGATGCCCGCCCCACGGATTCGAGTCGGGTGGAGGAAACCCACCAGGAAAGGACGATCGATCTCGGTGGGTTTCACCCACCCTGCGGCCTAGCTCACGATCCCCTTGGTGATCATCATGAAGACGTCTTCGAGCGAGAGCGGCTCTTCGGCGAACGACTGGACCACAATCCCTGACTGGATCAGCCGGTCGAGCAGCCGAGCCATGTCCGGGTCTTGCCCTTCAAACTCGGCGCTCAGGGTATGATCGTAGGTCTCGACCAGCCGAATGGAGCTGTCCTGGCGGAGCAGTTCGGCGGCCTTCTCGGTCGACTCGTCCAGGACCCGGACCTTGAGGACCCGGTGGGAGCGGATCTGCTGCTGGATGTCCCGGATACTGCCGGCGGCCAGGAGCTTGCCCCGCTCGATGATCCCGATCGACGTGCAGAAATCGGCCAGCTCCGAAAGGATATGACTGGAGATCAGGATGGTCTTGCCCATCTGGCGCAGTTCGTTGAGCAGCGCCTTCATCTCGAGCCTGGCCCTGGGGTCCAGGCCCGACGCCGGCTCGTCGAGGATGAGCACCGGCGGGTCATGGACCAGGGTCTTGGCCAGGCAGAGCCGCTGCTTCATGCCCTTCGAGAGACCGTTGACATAATCGTCCCGCTTGTGGGTCAGGTCGAGCAGGTCGAGCACCTCGCCGATGATCTTCTTGCGGTAAGAGCGGGGGATCTCGTAGGCGACGGCGAAGAAGTCGAGGAACTCCCAGACCTTCATCCCGTCGTAGACGCCGAAGTCATCGGGCATGAAGCCGATGACGCGCCGGACGGCCATCGGCTCGGCGGTGACCGAATGGCCCGCGACCCGCCCCTCACCGGCCGTCGGTCGTAGCAGGGTGGCCAGGAACCGGATCGTGGTGCTCTTGCCGGCGCCATTGGGCCCGATGAAACCGAAGATCTCCCCCTGACCGATGGTGAAGCTCAGGTCATCGACCGCGATGAAATCACCGTAATGCTTGGTGAAGTGGATCACCTCGATCATGGGTCGTACGTCTCCAATCTCTAGGGGATTCCGGATTCAGGGTTGCGTGACGGATCCGGCACTGCCGGCCGGCGCCGCGGGCGCGGTCCGGGGCCGGCGAGCTCGGCCGGAGAAAGTCGTCGGTGCCACCATCTCGACCGCCGGCGCCCTCTCGGGACCCATGGCCAGGATGTCGTAATGAGGGCCGCCGGGATTCGGCGGAGGCCCGCTCCGAAGGTGGACGATCACCGCGGTGAACCCGCGTTGGCGATCGACCGGCGGATCGATGACCTGGCCGGGCATCGCGCGAGGGATCCAGGCGACCAGCCGGACCTCGCCGGCATTCTCATCGCGACGCTCCCGCGTTGTTCGCAGAGCCCGGAGGATCGAATTCGGATCGGGGCCGGCCGCGAAATCGACCCGCTCCGGTGGCGGCGTGGCGGCCGTCGCACCGAGATCGACCGTGGCCCCAGCGGCGATGGTCCCCAGGTACAGCTCCTTCCGCTGATCGGTACTCGTTGTGTCGTCGCGGCGGCCGACGGCCTTCCGTTCGGCCGAACCGACCGGCTCCTTCGGCGGATCGTTCGTGGACATGTCGATGAGGATCGCGTCGCGGAGCTCCAGCTCGCTCCCATTCACCAGCCGGCGGCTCGCGCCATCGCCCTCGATACGAAGGGCGCCGGCCAGGGGCGCCATCTCCTCCGCTCGGAACATTGACATGCTCCGCGGCTGGACCGACAGGCCCAGCAAACCGGGCACCGGCGCGGATTGCCACGTCGATGTCGTCACATCCTCGCCGCGGATCGACAGCCCATTGTTCAGCGGCAGGGCCAGCGCAGTGTTATTGTTCGGATAGGTGATGTTGTAGTTTCCCCGGCCGGTCGTATAGAGCGAAGCGAACCGGCTGAGGTGGCCGCGGGCGTAATCTCCATGGACCTCCAGCATATCGATCTCATCGCAGGCCGAGTCGAACCCCATGTCGTAGGCGGCCACGCGCTGCACGGCAATCGCGAAGCCCAGGGCGACCACGGGTACGACCACCCACGCCCATTCGCGGCGATTGAGCGCAAATCGGCAGATCAGCCAGTTCAAGGGCACGACGGCGATCAGGTAGGCGAGGATCACCTTCAGCACGAAAAGCTTGCTGGGAATGGTGATGCCGGAGGCCTCTTCCAGCAGGTCACGGCTCAGGGTAGGGAACCGTGCGTTATCGCGCCAGTCGGCGACGCCGATCTCGGAGACCTGGTTCTCGGGGTCATTCTCATCCTCGAGGACAGCCACGTTCGACTTGGTTGGCTCGGGAGGGTTCGGGCGTTGCTCCAGCTTCGGTGGTTTGGGCAACCGGCCTGCCGTGTCTTCGCCGGGCCGGGCATCGCGGCTGATGATCCGGTACCAGGTGAGGTCCGGGCCGCCTAGCCGGTTCCGCCGGGGACCCCGGTAGGTGAGACCGTCGAAACCCGCCGCCCCCACGACGGCCTCCTCGGGCCGGCGGAGGAGCACGCGGCGGACCATCGTATCGAGGCCCGGCCAGGTCGCCAGCGACGGCTCGAGTGGGTTAATGGTCAGCATGGTGATCCGCCCCCGACCGACCCGACGCTCGACGGCCAGGAGGTGAGGACTCGCCTCACCCAGCGGGATGGTCGACGCACCCTCGGCTGCGCGAAGCACCGACAGGTATACCGGCTTGTCGCGCGCCACCAGAATCGGCACAGGCGCCCGATAGATGCGCCCGAATCCCTGTCGGACCGGAGGGACTGCTTCTGTGCCGTCGGTGGCGGGCAGGTCCGGCTCCGTGGGTGGCGGATAGGACTGCGAGAGCGGCTGCAGGTCCTCCTGGGTCAGGCCGACGGTCTGCCCACTCGCCTCGGCCGGGAGGTACGGGCCCAGGAAGCTGTCGTGATAAATCGCGTAGGACTGCCCCGCCCCGCCGGTGAAGATCAACTGCCCCCCCCAGTGCAGCCAGTCCAGGATGGCCTGCTGCTGCGACACCGACAACACGTCAGGGGGCAGTCCGTCCCAGACGATGTGGCTGATCGTCGTCCAGGTCAGCGGATGCGACGACAGCGTCGGCTTGTCCGGCTGCATCGGCATCACTAGCCGGTAATAGCGCTGACGATCCAGGACCCGGGTGTCGTCCCGCTCGACGCCCATCGGAATCATCGACGCCATCCGGCCCCACGACGCGAACTGGTTCGTCGCATCCTTGCTGAGGATCAGGACCAGCATCTGGTGCGGTTCCAGCGTCGTCAGGAGCGCCGACGTGCTCGCGTCGGGGCGCAAGGCCCCGGTACGGACCAGGTCCAGCGTCCATTCCTTGGGGATCTTGGTGAGCATCACCTGCTGTGCCAACGCCCGGCGCTGCTCTTTCATCAGCCGTGCATCCCGCCGATAGACGATCCTGAGCGGCATCCCCGGAAGCTGGACGGCATCCGTTTGCAGGAACCCCTCGTATTCGTCCTTGTTGGTCCTCATCTCCAGTGTGAGCGTGGACCAGTGGTGCGGCTTGACGAACGGAAGTACGTCGAATGGGGCAACCTGGGACTTGAAGAATTCGTAAGGGATCTTCTCTCGATCCTTCTCCAGCTTCTTCTTGATCGCATCCGGGTCGGTCAAGATCTGCAGGCGTTCTTCTTCCGTCGCGGAGAGCTGGGCATGAGCCGGACGGACCGATCCCTGGAGGATCCCCGCGACGAGGCAGATCATGGCGAACCGCGGAATTCGGACATCTCGGCGTTTCATGGCGGACCACCCCTCCCAGGGCCGAGCCCCGCATCCGGAGCAACTCCATCGGGTCCCTTAGCGAATTCGTTCATCGGCTCCCGACGATTGTAACACCCCACGGATCAAGCCGAAAGAGATGGCCCGAAAGAACTGGCCGTTTCCCCGCGACGGGTCCACCGCGGCGTCGGGATCGAAACGCTCAGCCTCGAGGATTCACCGCGTCCAGACAAAGAACGGCCCGACCTTGATGTTGCTCTGAAAACCGAGCCGCTTGAGGTTGAGGCCGGTCCTTTCGATTTCACCTCCGGGTGTCATCATCACGACCGCACGTAGCGTGCGGGATCCAAGCGCGCGAACGAGCCATCCTGAGCGGGGCTCGGCCAGGTGGAGCGACTCGAAGACCGGATACAGCCAATCATCGTAGACCAGCTCGAGCCGGCCGTTGACCCGATTAATGCCCGGCCGTTCGAGGAAAAAGAATGACGAGGGTGGCAGCTTCAAGTGCTCGACCATCCGGTTCATCACGGCGCGATCTTGGCGGATCTCGGCCTCGGCCTCGAAAAGGTGATAGACCGTCGACACCAGCACGGAGAGCACCGCCACGGCGACCGGCCAGCGGACCCGGAGCGATGGCGAGCTATCCACGGCACGCGACGCGACGCGGGACGTGAGGATCGCTCCGAAAACGACGGCCTGGATAGCGTAGTTGAACCAGGAGCCCGTACTCAGCTCGCACAGAACGAGCGCCAATGCGAGCTCCGCGGCCGTATACAGCCAGAAAGCCGCATCGAGGCGATTCCCCAGGAGGGACGACCGCTCGAAGCACGCACAGAGCGGGAAGACGACCAGCATGGTCAGTAAAGCGGCCACCGCAATCACGGCACCGGGCTCGGGCCAGCTCACCGCCATCCGGAGGCATTGTGCCGCCAGGATCAGTCCGATCAATCCGCATCCGGCGACGAGTACGACCCTCCGGCCGAGGCCGCGTGTGGAGGCGGCCATGGCCAGGCCGACGCTGGCGCACAACGCGATCAGCCCGGCCGCCCGGCTGACAAGCGCGACGAGCATCAGCCGCACATGCTCCCAGCCTCCCGGGTGGACGCGACCGACGTTCCCGGCCGCGACGAACGCCGCCTCCCAGATCCGACCGCTGGTGACGACCCACTCCACGCCGTAGACGACCGTGACGATCCCCACGTACGCCGTCAGGCCCTGCCCGATCGTTCGCGTACGAACCCGACCCGCGCCAGCCCACGAACAACAGGACCATGCTCACCCCCGCCGCCGCGATCAGGTGCTGCTTCACGCAGGCCGCCAGGCCGAACGCCAGGAATGCCCATGGCACGCGTCCACCGGCCTGCGGCCCCCGCTGGAGTGCGGAGAGGACCAGGAGCACGCCCACGGTCTGCAACGCCACACCCACCATGTCCGGGCGCACGGCGAAGGGTTGTCCCGCCAGCATCGGCGTCGCGGCGATCAACAGCACCGCCCACCATCCCGCACGCCCCGTCCCGCCGTCCAGCCGCGCCAGGCGATAGGCCACCAGCAGCGTCGTCAGCAGCCCCAGAAACGACAATGATCGGCCGGCCACCCGCGACGCCGCGACGGGGTGCATCCCGGCTCGGGTCATCGGCCAGGCCGCGAGGCCCGCCAGGCGGTAATACAGCGGGGCATGGATCAACACCAGGGGATTCTCGCCGCCGAAGGGGCCGTAAAGCTCGCTGGGACCGACCACCAATTGCCGCGCCACGGAGAGCATCAAGGGCGACTCGAGTGGCTCGGTGTCCCATTCACTCAGGCCCCGCACGACCCAGAAACCGAGCGACATCGCGGTCGACACCGCCAGCACGGCCGTGATCCAGATCGCCAGCCGGCTGCCGTCGTGCGGTCCTCCCGATCGCGCCTCCGACATCGAGTCAACCATGAGTTCGTTCGCTCCAGAAAACGATACTATCTCCCGTTCATTCACCGTATCATAGATTCCGCGTTTCCCGTTATTCCGCAGAATCGAAGAAAGTCTAGCCGAGGTGTGCGTTGAACGGACTCATGATGGAATGGCCGCTGATGATTCCGAGCATTCTCCGCCGGGCAGGCCAGTTCTTTCCCGAAAAGGAGATTGTCAGTCGGTGGGCCGATGGCACCATCCACCGCATGACTTACGGTGATTTGCAGGGCCGAGTCCATCGTCTGATGAACGTCCTCCGCGACCTCGGCATCCAGCCGGGCGACCGGGTCGCCACGTTGGCGTGGAATCACCATCGTCACCTGGAGCTCTACTTCGCCATCCCGTCGCTGGGTGCGGTGTTGCACACGATCAACTTCCGGCTCGCTCGCGAGCAATTGATCTATATCATCAATCATGCCCAGGATCGCGTGATCTTCGCCGACCGCTCGGTCGCGGCACTGCTCGCCGCGCTCCAGGCCGACCTGCCGGGCGTGGAGAAATACGTACTGATGGACGATCGCTGTCCGCAGGTCCCGGCTCTGCCGCAACCGTCGATCGACTACGAGGAGCTGATGACTGCCGCGTCGGCCCGGGCCGAGTTCCCTACGCTCGACGAGAACCTGGCCGCGGGCCTGTGCTATACCTCGGCGACGACCGGCGACCCAAAGGGTGTGCTCTACAGCCACCGTTCGACGTTCTTGCACGCGATGGCCGGCTGTATGGTCAACGGCGGCGCCGTGGCCGAGAAAGAGGTCACGCTGCCGGCCGTCCCGATGTTCCACGTCAACGCGTGGGGACTCCCCTACTCCGCCACGCTCTGCGGCGCCACGCAGGTCTTCCCCGGCTCGGGAGTCATCGGCCAGCCGCTGGCCGAGCTGCTCGAGGCCGAGCGGGTGACCTGTGCCTCCGGCGTCCCGACGATCTGGAACCTCCTCTACCAGCACCTCAAGGAGAAGCGATACGACCTGTCGAAGCTACATACGCTCATGGTGGGCGGGTCGGCCGCGTCGCGGGCCATGATCGAGAACTATCAGCGCGACTTCGGCATCCGGATCCTGCACGCGTGGGGCATGACCGAGACCTCGCCGATCGGGACCGTCTCCCGCCTGAAGGCCGCCATGGAGGACTGGCCCGAGGAACAGCAGCTCGAGGTTCGGCTCAAGCAGGGCATCCCGGTCCCCGGGGTCGAGACGAAACTCTTCGGCGACCACGGGGAAGAGCTGCCCTGGGATGGCGAGCACGTCGGCGAGCTGGCCGTGCGCGGGCCCTGGATCGCAAGCAGTTACTACAGTAACCCCGCCGCCGGCGCCGCGTTCACGGCCGACGGTTGGTTCCGAACCGGGGACATGGCGAGCATCGATCAATATGGCTACGTCAAGCTCACCGACCGCAAGAAGGACCTCATCAAACGGAAGGGGGAGTGGATCTCCAGCGTGGATATGGAGAACGCCGTACTGGGGCATCCCGGTGTCCTCGAAGCAGCCGTCGTGGCCCGGCTCGACGAGGTTTGCGACGAGGTCCCGGCCGTCCTCGTGGTCAAGCGCAACGATTCGAATCATCCGGTCGAGCCGCAGGCGATCCTCGACCTGCTCGCCCGAAAGTTCGCCAAGTGGCAGTTGCCGCTGGTGGATGACATCCATTTCGTCGAGTCGCTCCCCAAGACGGGGGTGGGGAAGATCGACAAGAAAGTCCTGCGCAAGATGCTGGCGGAACCATCGTGACCGGCGGTCGGGGTTCCACACTTGTGGCACCGGGCTGCGGGGGACAGAATGCACCTTCAGGGGATGGGCGCGAGGCTCCGTCCGAGTCGATCACGGGCTGCGGCACAGGCACCCGTTTGGGGTGCCAGTCGGCGTCGAATGGATGGCCCGATCCGATCCCTCCTGCTGCCCATGGGTCACCATCCAAGCCGTGAGTTATCCCGGCGGCAGACTGGACCGGATCTTCACGAGATCGGTCAGGTCCCAGAACCGGATCCCGTCGTCATTCGCGAGGGCGGCGAGCGTGCGACCGTCCGGTGAGATGGCGACGGCACCCACTCGCGTGGTCTGCGCGTCGAGGCTGTGGAGGGGTCGTCCGCTCGGGACGCTCCAGAGCCTGACCTTCCCATCGCAGCCCCCCGTGGCCAGAAAACCGCCATCTGGCGCAAAGGTTAGCGTGTTGGTTATGGGGAGATGATCCGCAATGAGGCGGTGCATCCGGCCCGACTTCACGTCCCACAGCCGTGCACCGCGCTCGACGACGCTGGCCGAAGCGAGCCGCGTACCGTCCGGCGAGTAGGCAAGGGCGTTGATCGGGCCACGCGGGACCTCCAGCCGGAGCCGCGGTATTCCGGTGGTCAGGTCCCAGACGAGGATCTCTACATCGGCGAGTCCCCCCGAGGCGAGAGACCGGCCATCCGGAGAGAAGGCGATACTGATCGCGCCGGCCGAGTGGCCCCGCAGGGTCGTCCGTTCTCGCCCCGAAATGATGTCCCAGAGAACGATCTCGTTCCGAAGGCGGCCGGTCGCCGCCAGGATCCTGCTGTCCGGGGAAAAGGACAAGGCCTTGGTCTCACCGATCCTCATCCCCAAGCGACGCTCGGCTCCGTCCCTATTTCGATCACACACGAGGATGTCGGGCCGATTTCCTCCCGCGGCCAGGGATCGGCCGTCGGGCGAGAAAGTCACGGCCCCGTCGTGACCGCGGTTCGCGCAAGTACCGTGGGACGCCCCATCCAGTTGTCCGATCCCGCAATGACACGTGCCCGTCCGAATGCGTGGTCGCGATGGTGTTTCCATCCGGAGAGAATGCCAGCGCTACACTCTGAGCGCCCGAGTCGCGTCGGATTAACTGCATCCGCACGGCGTCCTCGTCCGGACTGAGGTTCGAGAGCCAGACCAAGGCGATCAGGAGCATAACGATCAGGACCGCCCACTCCCGAGTGAGCCGGCCGGTCCGTACAAGTCCCGCGCTCATCGTCGCGGGCCCGAAACGGTCGTACCCCGGGTTTTCCCAGGGATCCGTAGCATCTCGTCGCATGGGTTGACCTCCAGTAAGGCGGCTTCGCCCTTCCCGGCCCGGCACGTTCTTGCCTCATTTCGTTACTTCGGGCGCCGGGCGGATTCCGGGACAAACACGATTTGCTCTTCTGGAACATGAATCTTGACGGGCCAATAGCATCACCGCCCCAACCCTGGTCATCGGCTGCGACCTGGCGGAATCGATCCGAGATTGTGGGACTGACCAGACCCTTCGACGGGCACAATAAAGGGTGAAGACGGGAGCCCGACCTGGTAGAGGAGCCGGCGCAGATGATAAGCCCTCGATCGGACGGCGTCCAGAGGCATCTCCGGATGCTTTTCTGAAAGAGGGAGAAGTCGGCGACCTGACGGACGACGAGCTGCTGGACCGGTCCAACGCCCGACGCGGGAAGGCGTCGGAACCGGCCTTTGCGACGTTGGTCGAACGGCTTGCCTCGATGCAAGGCTGATGAGGGCTGCAACCTGGTCGACTGGACACCGAAACTCGGCCATGTTCACGATCTCGGTGAGGTCGGGCCCAAGAGCTGCGTTGAGAGCGAGGTTGGATCGGGGATGCTTGTCTCTTGTGTTCGCCGCACGAGACGGCACAATGAGGGGCATGGTCAGGAGGACCCGGAGACCGAGGGATCGAACCATCCTGCTGATCCAACAGGAAGATGCCCCATGCGATGCCGCCGACTCTCCGACGCGATCCCCCTGGTTCTTCTGATCCTCGCGACGGGTCGCCCTGTGCAGTCCGACGACGGACTCCCGCGTGCCCGGCCCGACCAGGTCGGGCTCGATCCGGCCGGACTGGAGCGTGCGAGCGTCGTGTTCCGCCAGGCCGTTGAGAAGAAACAGATCGCCGGGGCGGTCGTGCTGGTCGCCCGGCATGGCAAGATCGCCTACCTCGACTCCGTGGGAATGCAAGACGCCGAGACCGGCAACCCGATGACGCCCGGGTCGATCTTCCGGATCGCTTCGATGTCCAAGCCGATCACCAGCACGGCCATCCTGATCCTGGCCGACCAGGGTCGGCTCAATCTCTCGGACCCGATCTCCCGATTCCTGCCCGAGTTCAAGTTCATGAAGGTCGCCGTGCCTCGAAAGAAGGGTAATGGCTCGACGTCGCCCGGGAATTCGGGCGAGGACTACGACCTCGTCGATGCCTACCGGCCGATCACGGTCCGCGACCTGCTGATGCACACGTCGGGTCTATGCTATCGGATGACCGACCGACCCATCCTGGGCCGGCTCTACGCCGAGGCGGGCATCTGCGACGGGCTCAGTCCCTGCGACCACTCGCTGGCCGAGAATGTGCGACGGCTCGCGAAGCTCCCCCTGCTCCACCAGCCGGGAACGGCCTGGGAATACGGCCTGAACACGGACGTCCTGGGCCGGCTGGTCGAGATCGTCTCGGGCCAGACGCTGGACGCCTACCTCACCGAGCGGGTCCTCCGGCCCCTCAGGATGGGCGACACCCATTTCATCCTCCCCGAATCGAAGCGCAGCCGCCTGGCGGCGCTCTACGAGCCAGGAACCAATGAGACGATCGTCCGGACCGGAGAGGGACCGACGGTCCGAGGAGCGTGCATCTACTCGGCGAGCTTCCCCTACCAGGGGAACAACGGCTACTACTCCGGAGGCGCGGGCCTGGTCTCGACCGTCGCGGACTACGCCCGGTTCTTGCAAATGCTCCTGAACCACGGCGAGCTGGACGGTGTTCGCATCCTCCGTCCCGAGACGGTCGCCGTGATGACCCGCGACCAGACGGAGAGCCTGCCGGTCTGGATCGGGGTTCACGGGAACAGCTTCGGCTACGGTTTCGGCGTGACCACCCGGCCGGCAAACGACGGCAAGAAGGACCCCGTCGGCACCTTCAGTTGGGGCGGGATCTATTACACCGACTTCTGGGTCGACCCGAAGGACGAGGTGATCGGCATCATGCTGACCCAGGTCTTCCCCTCGGACCGCCTCAATCTCCGCAACGAGTTCCACCGGATCGTGAACGAATCCGTCAAGCCGTGAGCGAGAATATTCTCGGACCGACCGATCAACCGGCTGCCGCTGGCCTCGAAGGCGAGTCCGGAGAGAGCTCCTCGGCTCGGATGATATGCAACGGTGCGAGATGTTCCGATCGGTCAGCGACTTCGTCGGGGTTGGATGCCAGCGGGAGGATCACGCGCGTTCTCAAGGCCAGGGCTTGGTCCGGATGACGCACATCGTAAGTCCTCCCGTCGGTGGCGAAGATCCGAAAAGGCGCAAAAGGACATCTTCGCAGAAGATCAAGTAGATCTTGGTGGCTCATGAAGATCGATCCGCCGGGTTGGATGCGCGGGTCAATAACGCATCAGAACCGTCCTACTCGATCAGTTGTCAAACGTCCAGTCCGCAAGAGGTCGATCGTTCAGGGAGTGTTGACCGACTTCCCGCCAGGCTTGCCCTGAATCTCGTCCACTTTCCGCTCTAATTCGCTCAGGCGGCGGACGATCGAAGCCTTCTCCGCGGCTTCCTTCTCGCTGATCTTGATCTGGATCTGCGCCTCCAGGCGGCGCTGGCGGGCCTCGGCGAGGTCGGAAGCAGTCCCTCTCCCGACCTGGATCTCGGCTTCTTCTCGGTTCTCGATCTCCTTGAGCAGGCTCACGTGTCGCTGGCGGATCGCCAGCCGGCGGTCATCCGTCTTGGCGGCGAGCAATTCCACTTCCCCGAAACGTGCGGCACGCGTCGATGAATCGATCGACAGTGATCCGTCCTTGTTCGTAGAAGTCCCGTTGGGCGTCCAGGCGTGCGCGGGCCGCCTCGAGGAGTTCTTTGAGGAGGGGATCAATGTCATCGGGCTTCGGTGCCTCGCCTTGGGCGGCCGGCTTGGTGGGCTGGGGTGTTGTCGCAGCTCGGGCTGCCTTGGGATCCTGTGCCCGAGACGCCCCTACGAGGAGGGCGCCACCGCCTACGGATACCATGCCAAGCGACAGAAAAACGCATCCGACAATCGCCAGTTTCTTGAGCAACATGGTCGTGAGAACTCCCTGAGCCAGTGCCATCGAGACAGCCGACAACGAGCCGGCGGCCGCGGACCGGCCGATCGCTAACTGAGTGACGGAACGAGCCAACGACGTGGATAGCTGCGAAGACAAGGCTGATGCAGTGGTTGCCGCCGCTGTTGGTCCGACTGACTCTCCCGACAGCCAGGCTGCCATCGGTCCGCCAGTCGAGGGCACCGTCACACCCCGTCGTGTCAACCGCGAGCGAAGTCGATCCCGCGCCCGCGATAGCCGGCTGCGGACCGTTCCCACCGGCCAGTTCAGCCGGGAGGCGGCCTCGTCGTGGGTCAGGCCCTCAAGGTAGCAAAGGACGATCGGACAACGGTATTTCTCTGGCAGGCGGTCGATCTCCTGGTGGACGATCGCGGCTCCTTCATTGCGATCGAAGGAAGGAGTATCCCGCGTTTCTGTTGCCACTGTCGCGACAGTACCCGCCGCCTGGATGGTTCTCCGGTCGCGGATCCGCCGACGGATCGAGAAGACCCGAGCCCTCAATGCGACCCGGACCGCAACGCCATAGAGCCAACTTCCGACCGACTCCTTCTTCCGGATCGCGACGGCCCGGCGCGCCAGGACCAGGAACGTCGCCTGGAACGCGTCGTGCACGTCCGCGGGATCGTCCAGCATGTTGCGACATACGCTCTGAACCATCGGCCCATGCCGCCCAACCAGCACCTCGAACGCCTGCTCACCCCCCTCGTCCCGACCCGACCGAAACCGCTCGACCAGCTCCCCGTCGGTCAACCCCGCGCAGGTCCCCGCGCCGAACAGGATCTGAAAATGGTCACTCAACGCTTGTGATGTTGCGTGTGGCATACCGGTTCGACCCCTCCCTTCCCTACCCAGACCCGTCTTCAGCCATAGTGCACCCAGGACGATACAGCCAATCCAGATTTCTTGCAAAAAGACAGATTTTCTCCGTTGCCGAGTTCCGTAGTCGTGGCATCGGGCACGTGCACGGCTCCAATCATCCCTTGCGGACGATAGTCCGGGGAAGGTTTGATGGAAGAGTCACCTGGATCTAACACGCCCTCAAGAGGCCGTACCGCTCGATGCGCTGGTCGATCCGCAACCAGATCCTGATTCCTTTGATCGCCATCCAGACCGTGGCTGTTGCGGCCATCGCGATCACGACGGCGACGCTCGCCGCCCGGCGGAGCCAGCGACAGATCGTCGACCGGCTCAACGGCGTGATCGATGCACTCGGCCACGCGAGTTTCCCGTATACCGGCCCCGTGCTCACGCGGATGCGGGGCCTCTCCGGCGCCCATTTTGTGGCCTATTCCGAAGACGGCCGGGTGACCGGGAGCAGCCTGCCGAACATCGAGGGTTTGCCGCAGGCCCTCCGGTCCCTTCCGGCCGCGGCACATCGAGAATCGCTCCGCGAATTCCCGACAGCCCTCCTCGAAGGGACGCCCTACGTTGGGGTTTCCTTTCGCTCGGAAGGCGGATCAACGGGCACTTCGCTGCTGGTGCTCTATCCCGAGACCAGTTGGCGTCAGGCCCGCTGGGAGGCTACGCTGCCCCCCTTGATCCTCGGGGCCGGCTCGCTCGCCGTGATGGTCTTGATCACGAGCTGGATCGCCCATCGAATCGGCGTGCGGATCCAGCAGGTCCAGCGGCAGGTCGCCCGCATCGTCGACGGGGATTTCCGGGAGTTACCACTCGGCGGCCACCGCGACGAGGTCGAGGACCTTTCCCGATCGATCAACCATCTCTGCGCCCAACTGACCGACATGCAGCGCACGATCCGGGAGACGGAGCGGTCCAGCCTGCTCGCCCAGTTCGCCGCCGGGATGGCCCACCAGCTCCGTAACGCCCTGACGGGCGCGCGAATGAGCGTCCAACTGCATGCCCGGCGGTATCCGCCGCCCGCAGACGACCAGACCTTAAGCGTGGCTCTGCGACAGTTGGCGATGACGGAGGAACAGGTCAAGGGCCTGCTCTCGATGGGCCGTGTCGAGCGTCGGCCGCTGACGGAATGCGACCTCCGGCCGCTCCTCGCGGAAGTCGTCATGCTGGTCCAACCGGCGTGCCAGCACGCCGGAGTGGCGCTCGAGCCGCCGCGAGGAGACCGTCCGGTCGAGGTTCTCGCGGATTCCTCCGGCGTGAGGGCCGCAGTCTTGAACCTGGCCTTAAACGCCATCGAGGCCGCGGGTGCCGGCGGTACCGTTCGCATCGAATTGATCGATTGCGATACCGAGATCGCCGTGGAAGTGGCCGACACCGGCACGGGGCCTCCGCCGGCGCTGGCCGATTCCTTGTGCGATGCGTTCGTCACCAGCAAGCCTGAAGGGGTCGGGCTCGGCCTGGCCTTGGCCCATCGCGTGGCCAGCGACCACGGAGGCCGTCTGTCCTGGTCGCGCATCGACGGAGATACTCGCTTCCGCCTGACCTTGCCGCACCGGCGCGACACACTGAAGGAAGCCGTATGAGCCGTATCCTGATCGTCGACGACGAAGTGAGCATCTGCTGGGCGTTTCGTGAGTCGCTCGCCGATGAGGGGCATCAGGTGGAAGTGGCCGCCTCGGTGGAGGAGGGCTTGAAGATCGCCGGCGCCAATCCTCTGGACGCGGTCGTGCTCGATGTCCGCTTGCCCGGCGTCGACGGCTTGTCGGCGATGCCTGCGTTCCGGGAACTGCGCCGGCGCGGCACCGATTATCGTGATTACCGCGTTCGGCAACCTGGAAACCGCCGTGCGCGCGATGGAGGGAGGCGCCTTCGACTACCTGGTCAAGCCCTTCGACCTCGACCAGGCCACGGCCGTCATCAACCGCGCCCTGGAGACACACAAGGCCCGTGCCGACGTCGGACGACTCGAATCCGCCGCAACCGAGCCAGAGGCGCTGATCGGTACGTCGGCCGGCATGCAGGAGTTGTTCAAGAAGATCGCCCTGGTCGCGCCGACGGACGTCCCCGTCCTGATCACCGGAGAGAGCGGCACCGGCAAGGAGCTGGTCGCCCGGGCCATCCATCGGCACAGCGGGCGCCGGGATGGTCCGTATATGCCGGTCTGTATCGCCGCGCTCAGTCCGAGCCTCATCGAACGGGAGCTCTTCGGCCATCTGCGGGGGTCCTTCACCGGCGCGGTCCAGGACCAGAAAGGGCTCCTCGAACTGGCCAGCGGTGGAACGGTGCTCCTGGATGAGGTCGGCGACATCCCGACGGACCTTCAAGTCAAGCTCCTGCGCGTCATCGAGCACCGCACCGTGACGCCCGTCGGCGACGCCCGGCCGCGGCCCACGGACATCCGGCTCATCGCCGCGACTAACCGGCCACTCGACCAACTCATGGCGTCCGGCCGGTTCCGCGAAGACTTGTTCTTCCGCCTCAGCGTCTTCCCAATCCAGATCCCGCCGCTTCGCGACCGGCGTGAGGACATCCCGGCCCTGGCCGACCACTTCCTCCGCCAGTCCCACCTGATCGGCATCGCCGACGTTCGTGTCAGCGACGAGCTTCTCGACGAACTGCAAGCACGGCCCTGGGTAGGAAACATCCGGGAGCTGCGGAATGCCATCGAGCACGCTGCGATCGTCGCGCGCGGCCAGGTCATCCGGCCGGAACACCTGCCGGCGGCCACGGTCCGCGCCGAGGAAGCGCCAACCCGCTCGGGCTCGGATCTCCCGGGATGGCTCGCCGAATGGACCAGCCGTGAGGTCCTCACGCCGCGCAATCCGCCCGGCGATTCCTCGCTCTATGAGCGGTTACTCGAGCTCATCGAGCCCCCGGTCCTCAAGGCCGTGCTCGTCCAGTGCCAGCACAACCGCGCTGCCGCCGCCGAGATACTCGGCATCCACCGAGCCACGCTCCGCCAGAAACTGAGGAAGTATGGCCTGGGTGAGTCGCCGAATTCCCACTGACTCATTGGTCAGAGACACACCGACGCAGACTCGAGTTCGACCTCAAGTCGTCGCCATGACAGCCCGTTTCGATGAGGCAATCATCCCGAACGTTATGCGCCCGCCTTCCATAGGACCTACGACTCGCGGCGATCCTCGGAAGAGTCGGTGAGCAGGCGACGGGCTTCCTCCTGGTTGATGCTGACCCGGCTGATGGAAAGGGCATGCCCGGTCTGAGGATCGATCGTGAGAAGGGCGCCGTTGAGCCGAGGGTCACCCGTGGCGACGTCGAAGTAGGCGTGGACGAGAGTCAGCGTCGCCGACAGCACACGGTCGTAGCGCCGGCCGATGATCGAGTCGTGCGGCCCCGTCATGCCGACATCGGTCTGATAGGCCGTGCCGTTCTTGAGGATCTGCTCGTCGGCCGTGACGACGTGGGTGTGGGTGCCGAGCACCGCCGAGACCTGGCCATCGAGATATCGGCCCATGAGTTGCTTCTCGCTGGTCGCCTCGGCGTGGACGTCCACGATGATGACGCGGGTGCCGCCGCCAATCCTCTGGAGGACCCGATCCGCGGCCCGGTACGGGCAATCGACCGGCTTCATGTAAGTGCGGCCGAGGACGCCGAACACCGCAACCGGAGTCCCGTCGCGCGCGGTGACGAGTGCGAGCTCCGGTCCGGGTGAATCCTCGGGATAATTCGCCGGGCGGAGAACTTCGCCGGCGCGCTCGAAGATCTGGAAGATCTCATCCTTCCGGTAAACGTGATCGCCCATCGTCATGACGTCCACGCCGGCTTCTATCAGTTCCTCGTAGCAGCGGAGGGTCAGCCCAGACCCGCCCGCCGCGTTCTCGGCATTGCAGACAACAAGGCCCAGACCCCAGCGCGGGATGAGCCGCGGCAAGGTCTGGCAAAGGATCTTGCGGCCCGGTGACCCCACAACATCGCCGATGAACAGGACTTTCAGAGGCATCTGTAGCTCATTCCTTCAAGGAACGAATTCACCGATTCGAGCCCCTCACGAAACCGGCTTTCCCGATCCCGAAAAGTGATAGGTCAATAATCCTGCATCTAATGACCCCAAGGTGGATACCCGAGAATCCTTCGGGTCTCGTGGAATCTCGAATCCCGAGTCGCTCACCGGTTCCGGTGAGATCGGGCCGCGCGGGATTATCGCGCGAATTCGACGGATCGGCTCTCGCGCAACACGGTGACCTTGACCTCGCCGGGATAGGTCAACTGTCGCTGGATGGAGCGGGCGATGTCGCGGCAGACCTTGGCCGAGGCGGCGTCGTCGAGCTGCTGGCTGTTGACGATCACGCGAACCTCGCGACCGGCCTGAATGGCGTAGGCCTGCTCAACACCGGGGAAACCGAGGGCTAGCGATTCGAGTTCTTCCAGTCGCCGCACGTATTTCTCCAGGGTCTCGCGGCGCACGCCGGGGCGGCTGGCGCTGATGGCGTCCGCGGCCGAGACGAGCATGGTATAGGGCGTTTCGACCCGGAGATCGTCGTGGTGCCCCAGCGCGGCGTGAACGACCTCCTTCGGCTCGCCATAGCGCCGCGCCAGCTCGGCTCCAACGACGGGGTGACCTCCTTCCATCTCGTGATCAGCGGCCTTACCGATATCATGCAGCAGCCCGCACCGTCTCCCCAGGGCTCCTTCCAGGCCGAGCTCCTCGGCCATCAGTCCCGTCAGGAACGCGACTTCCAGCGAATGCCTCAGGACGTTCTGCGAGTAGCTCGTGCGGAAATGGAGTCGGCCCAGGTAGTCCATCATCTTATCGTGCAACCCAACGACGTTGGCTTCGAGGGCGGCTTGCTGGCCAAGACGGCGGATGTGCTCCTCCAGCTCCTCATGCGTCTGCTTGACAATCTCTTCGATGCGGGTCGGGTGGATGCGCCGATCCTGGATCAGCCGCTCGAGCGCGACCTTGGCGATCTCCCGGCGGACGCTGTCGAACCCCGTGACGATGACCACGCCGGGCGTATCGTCAACGATCACGTTGACCCCCGTAGCCTTCTCGAAGGCGCGGATATTCCGACCTTCTCGGCCGATGATACGCCCCTTCATCTCGTCATTGGGGATGTTGACGGTACTGACGGTCACCTCGGCGGTGTGCGACGCGGCGTAACGCTGGATCGTTGTGGTCAGAATCTCGCGTGCCTTCTGCTGGGCGCTATCGCGGAGTGTCGCCTGATGCTTCAAGACCATGCTCCCCAATTCGCCCCGGAGGTCCTCCTCGACGCGCTTCAGGAGCAGGTCGCGGGCTTCATCTGGAGTGAGCCGAGCGATCCGATGCAAGGCCTCGAGCTGGTCGTGCAGGGTCCTTTGGACTTCGGCCGTCTGCTTGCGGAGGTCGTCCTGCTGCTCGCCGAGCTGCCGTTGCACGTTCTCGAAGTCGCACTCCTTCTTGTTGATCAGATCGAGCTTCTGGTCGAGCAGGTCGGCCCGCTTCTCCTGTCGCTTCTCCTGCTCGCGCAGGTCGCGGCGCAGGATGTCGAACTCGGTCTCGAGGTCTTCCCGGCGTCGGAGGGCCTCTTCCTTAGCCCCAAGTTCTGCCTGACGGTAGATCGTCTCCGCTTCGCGCTGGGCGTTGGCGAGGATTTGCGCGGCCACCCCGCGCGGATCGAGCCTTCAGCCATGCCACAAGTGCAACAGCGGCAGACCCACCCAAAACGCCGACGAGCAGTCCGACGAATCCACCCACGGGAATCCGCCCACATCC
This sequence comes from uncultured Planctomycetota bacterium, assembly GCA_963845755.1. Lineage (GTDB taxonomy): Bacteria > Planctomycetota > Planctomycetia > Isosphaerales > Isosphaeraceae > CAWJTV01. The sequence goes on along the minus strand of CAWJTV010000020.1, from coordinate 123,689 downwards.
TTCGTCCGCCGAGCCTTCCGACAACCTGGTCCGCAGGAAGCCTCTCTGCGAGGGAGGAGCCCCTGCGAAGAGTCCACGCCGCGGACACGCCGAGGCGCCCCGAGGAGGACGGCCCGGACGTTCCGTCCGAGCCGAATGGTCAACCCCGAGCCCAGCAGAGCAAAGAGGGCACGCACGCCGTCAACGTCTCAGACGAGCATTCCGCAGACTCGCCGCGTTCGGCAAGGTGGTTCGATCGGATGGCAAGGTTCCCAGCTCGGATCAACACCGTCGTGACAGCGCGCTCCGCGTTCGTGACGCAGCCCTTGGAACAGGGACATCTCGCCAAGAAATCGGGTCATACACCGAAACCTAGGTGCCCGTTGGTGCGGCGATTGACTCGCCGCGAAACTCGCGCAGCGATCCAGAAACGGGCTCACCCATAGCCGGCACCCATGGTCACCCCAGCGCGAATGACGCACCGGAAGCGACCATCGACGAGCCGTCACGATCCGAGAGCACACGACCACCCTGAGGATGATCCATGCCCAGATGAGTCCCGCCCAGGTTTCCGCCACGCGAGAGATCCTCGTCGCCTTCGCAGATCAGATCGTCAGGAATGTTGTCGGCGCCCGGCCTTCACGACCGCATCGGCTGGCACGTTGGAACGCCCCGCGGAACAGGCAGTTCGGAAGTCCTGGCATCGTTCACTGTTAGTCATGAGGGAGGTTCGACCGTGCAGGCCGTCATCTGGCCCTGCACGATCCGCATCCCTCGGGTTGGGATCCCGGCGCCGTCTCCGACGCGGGATGCTCGTCTAATGTATCAGATGAGACTTGCGGGTCAATCGGCCAGCACCCAGGAATTGCATCCTTCGCAGTTCCGCAAGGACCGCTCGTCGAAACGAACCAGCGATTCCGTTAAGTCTTGGCCCTACCGGGCAACGCGGATGATGCGGTAAGGTGGACGTTACAGAACGAACTCTCATTCAATCGATCTCAACTCAGGCGGCTCATGCGGCCGATCGCTCGCAGAGTGGCTTTCGATCTTGGCGGTCGGCCTCTTCGTCGCCACGGTCGCCCTGCTCGCCGCATCGCTCCACCCCGATTGGCCAGCGGATCCCCTTCGATTCGATCTCGACCGATGGGGCAGCCGCCCCGCCTACTTGCAGGTCAGGGGCGGGAGGGTCAGTCTTTTCAATCAGGTCGACTTCAACTCACCCGGCTCCCCCAAACCTCGGATCATCAACCCTCGGACCTGGAGTTGGCCGAGGGCGACCGGGAATCATCAGTTCGCCATCCCGGGGCTCGCCTTCCAGTTCTGCCGGTTTGAGACGGGCTGGTCGGTCTGGTCGGTCAGCTTCTCGCTGGCCATCCCGGCGGCGCTCTGGTTGATCGCCGCCGTCCTCCTCGTCCGTCAGTTTCGACGCGGCCGGCCGACGACGCCCTCTCTCCGAGTTCACCCTTCCGCCCTCCGACCTGCCTCGGCCTGACACTCCCACCTCGTCGATTCGCCGGACCCGCCCAGTGTGCCGCGCGGGAGGATGTGGCCACGGCCAGCCGAAGAATCGCAGGCAGCTTGGGCAGCCCACCAGGGAAATCGAGATCATGAAGGTTGACTTTATGTTAAACAAATGGCCAACATATGCCGTTGGAGGTGGACCCCGGAGCAAAGCTACCAATCGGCAGAGCGGAGATTTTCGGTGAGTTCGAGGACATGCCTACGATCTATCGCGTTACCTCGGGTGACGGCGCTTCCGTCGGCGACGCAGATTCCATTGATGATGTCGTCGCGGTCGTGAGCGATGCCGCGCCGGGCCACTACCTGATCCAGATTGTTTCCCTGGATACAGCCACGGGGGATCTTCGTTCCTGGGAGTGGGGAGGGATCTCCAAGTCCGTCGATGGGCAGATTACCCTGGATCCCCCGCCCTGGTTTGACTGAAACCATGGAGTCAACTGGCGTGAACTGGAGGCGCGTTGTCGCAAGTCCGCAACGGTCCTTCCCGGCCCTCATCGCCGCCTTCTACAGAGTGCGACCGGAAGCCGCTACGCCTCAGCCCCTGTCGAAAGATGCCCGCGCGGGGCCGATGGTGGCTCGCGACAACAACGACCACAACGTACCCGAGTTGACCGGCTTGACCCGATGATGGTCGATCCCGGAACCCCAGGACCGTCGGCGGTCGTCCGACTGGCGTTCGCCCGTCACCGCGATGATGGTCGTGTCCTGGCACACCACCTCCTGCCTGATTCGCCTGACCACTTCATAACCATCCAGCGCCGGCAGGCCGATGTCCTCCAGGACGAATTCCCGGCACCAGGCCACATCCGTTGCACGCGCTTGCGTGCCATGGCCGGTAGCCTGGACCTCGTGGCCGAGGAGCTCCAGGAGTTTGGACACGGTCTCGGCCGAGTCCGCATAGTCATCGACGAGGAGGATGCGCGATCCGGCGCGAACGCCGTGTGTCGATTCGTCAGTCATGCAATGTTGCTATTTTATAAGTCAATATATCTAGATCAATCGAGAGTGACAGGGCTTACTCGCTATCGCAATTCCATGCTCCCTCGCCATCGCGGCTTGCGGTTCTCCAGCGAATCCTCGCTTGTAAGGTTAACCGATTCGGAATCACCCGAAATTGGCTCGTTTTTTGCTCGGTCGTGCCCGAAGAGTTTTCCGTACCTTAGAGCTTGCTTAAGTAACAGCATGAAAACGATCCAACACGAAGGCCAGGCCGCGATCGCCCTTTCATTTCCCCTGCTCGTGGGGCTACCAGGCTTCGGGTTGGCTTCCGGGAGAGAGGGAAATCCCCATGGCAGCGGACGAGACGATTCATCTCGATTTGGGCCGACGGATCCGCGAAATCCGACAGGAGTTGTTCGGCGAGTCGGGTGGACCCGAACTGGCCGAGGCGCTGGGATTGAGCGCCGAGACCTGGGCCAATTACGAGTGCGGCGTGGTGATCCCCGCCCCGGTGATCCTCGGATTCATCGAGTTGACGGGAGCCGACCCGCACTGGCTGTTCACGGGTCAGGGTGAACGCTACACAACGACCGGGGAGGCGAGGAGGGCAAAGTATCTCGAAGAGTCTCCTGATGGGGCAGGCGGATCATGACGCCGACGGTGGCATCGATGAGGAACCAGACTCGGCATTCCGGGCAGACGCCCAAGAGTCGGTCGGGTGACTCGACGTCCGGTTGATGGACCGTAAGCGGTTCATGGCAAGCCGAGCATCGCGCATCCATGGAATGACTGGGATCGACCTCCAGCTTGATGACGTCCAGAGTGAAATGGATCGACGGCATCGACAGAACCTCCCTGAGAAGGGTGTCGAAGTTCAGCCGGGCCGAGGCTTGACCCTCCGATATGGTCGGATGTCACCCCGAACTCGCGTCGCGCCTTCCCGGCCTATCTCTGATTAAGTGGCGACCGCGCAGCATCACCGAATGGATTTAGATAGGAAACATCCGCAAGCGTCGATGCCGCTCCATCAGACTGGGTCGCGGCGGGTCTGAGTTGCGACACCGGGCTAGCTCAGGTCGGCGGTCACGAGGCGGCCCCGGGTACGGGTACAAGTCCTTTGCTCGCACGCTCGAAACGCGAAGCAGACAAATATGACCTGCAATGGCCATGCCGGTTCGGCTTAAGCAAACGAATTAGCGCACGGTTGCCTCCGACCACGAGGCGCCCCAGTTGGCAGGCTCAAACCTCGGTCTCGCCACCGCCTTCACGCGAGGCCGTGTACAAACCGAGCCAACTCGACCAGCCTGGCGGCTTCCCCTTGGGCGAGCCGATAGCCGAGGCGGGATTGTAGGTCTACGAGGAGGTCTTCCATCGTGGCCCTTACTCCGTAAAGGCCAGACTTGACCCAACCGTCGTGCGACGCAAGCATACCCATCCATGAACCTGAATGCGTAGCCCAACAGGTGCACGATTAGGTCCGAGTGAGTGTATTGCTCAGGACCGCCATCAAACCACCGGCACGTCTTGGATCGAGGGTGAAGGTGCCGTCTTCATGCGTGCTCACGAAACAGACGTGTCTCGACGCGTCTCCGACCATGAAGACCTCGTAGCGACCTGGACCGTTGGCTTCCACCAAGATCAACGCGTGATCGATGGTCCTGGCAGCCCCCAATGGTTGCTTGGGTTCGGCGCGATAGACGGAGTACATAAGTCGGAGATTCTCCTGGCGATGGGCCATCGGATGCTCGCAAGGACCGCCAACCCTCCCTCTGCAAATGACCTGCCGAACCGGCGGCAGGATCGTTAACGGCAAGAATCTTCGGGAGCGACATGGCCGCCGCAGCGAAACGTCCCGGGACCTTGAGCGCGGGGGCGTCGCGCGGGTTCTCGGCAGGACTGGATCTCAGTGCCCGTCATCTGACGAAGCACCGGGGATTGCCGCACCAGGTCCACACCTTGATAATCCAGCCTTCGGGCCACGCTGCCCTCCTGAAGATCCCTCGCGATGCACTCCAGCCGATTCCACGGCGTCCTTCGAGTCTTCCTGATCTCGACCCTCGCCTCCCAGGTGAGCGTCGCGTCCGCCGGGCCGCGTGGTCGTGGCAAGATTGAGGCGAGGCGTCTCAGCCGCGTTTGCAGCGGACGCGTTTGCGGTCGATTGAACTTGGGCGTTAAGTCGTGGAGAGTGGGTGGGCGGCTCTATGTCCGTGACGATCGGGGAGCGAAGACATACTTTGACCTGGACGACACTGCTCTCGAGCGGGTCCCGCAATCGGTCTCCGCACCAGCTAACGAATCCGGACGTGCGATTGGCCGCCCGTTCCGTGCTATCACTACCACGGAGGCGTTCTGCCTTAGCACGCGACTCGATCCCGCGATGTTATGCGCTTCTGAGATCGTCGGTCCCGGAATCCGGGCGGATTATCCGGTCGGCAATGGCCGTAAGAGCCTCCGCAAGGCCCGTGGACGTAACGGAGCGGTTGGTATGGCCAAGAGAGAGTATGGGGACCACTCTTCACGGCGTCCAAGGGGTGATGATCTGCGTACAAGGAGAGGTCGATAGAGGCACAGTCGAATTGGCTTGGGGGAGGTGAGGACGGCCTGGGCTGCCGCGAGTCCGAACTGGTGGCAGTTCGACGATCCCGCGAACTACTGGAGTTGGTGCGGGTGCGTGTGATGCCACTTCCGCCATGCCTTCAACTCCGCACGTTGTACTTCGGTCAACGAGGCCGCAGGAACGCTGTTCAGCATCGGATGTGGGAACGCTCGATCACAAGCCCTCACGATCGCCCGGCGGGAGGTGGATTCGTCGTAGTGGTCCACTGGTGGCTTGGCTCGGCGAGCCTTCCGCCTCTTTGCCTGGTGGGTCTGATGGGACGGCCAGAGTTTTGTCTTCCGGTTGGCCCGGAGTTCGGCGTTACGCCTGGTTACCGCCTGGAGGAGCGAGAACAAGAAGGCCGTGGGATCGGGGCGGAGGAAGGGCCGGATGGCATCGATCGCTCGCGGGCCAAGAAACACGACCAGGGTCTGCTCGTGGTGATTGATCTTGTGTCGTTCCGGGCGATACACCCAACGAGAGGCGTCGGCCATGTCGATGTCGTTCGCCCGGATCGTGACGACCTGCTGGGGCGTCATGACGGTGACGCGCTGGAGCCGCACCATTGCCGCCAGCGTGATCCCGATATCCTCGATTGTCCGGTCGATCACGTGCCGGCACCGGACCTATCGGTTCGCGTTTGGGGGCCATGCAACACCCCTTCCGAACTCCGGCGATGGCCTGGAGGGCGTGGAAGATACCGCCGGGGACCAGATCGTTCTCGATCCGCCGCCGGAACATTTGCTTGTTCAGGTTCGTCCGGCGGTTGACCTCGCGGAGGGAGAGTCCCATCCGGACGAATTCAGCCCGGCACTCCTTCAGGGCCAGGAAGCCGAAGTCCCTGACAGCCGAGTATCTGTACACGCGATTCACCACCGTGAGCGTCAGGCGAATCATTCTGATCGGATTGGTAGCCTCGCCGCTCTTGACGTAGTATTGTTCACAGTGTCGGATGAAGGCGAGGATCAGGTCGTTGACCGTGAGGTCTGCCTGATCCGAACTCGGCAAGCCGGGGGCGCCTCCGGTGACACGGAGAGCCACTCGTCGATAGGCCGGTTGTACTCCACGCGAGATTCGGCCGAGCGATAAAGTCCAAGGTATTGCATCCTCCGCGGATGATGACAATGGCGTTTTCCGTAGGCCTGTGGAGTCCGTAGCATTCGGGTCGGTCGGCTCACGGCAAATTCCTCCGACAGTGTGTAGATTACACACTTGGGAACGGGGTATCATGCCGCGCTACCGACCGTCGGTAAGTACACTCTAGTTGTGTTCAGCAAAAACCTTAGGTCAAGTCGGGGCGAGGGGATTTGAACCCCTGACCTCTAGCACCCCAAGCTAGCGCGCTAATCCAAACTGCGCTACGCCCCGAACATTTGCCAGGATAACCTGGAGGATGAGGCCCCGTCTATCCCTGGTTGCTGGAAGATTGTAAAATCCGTCCGAAACCTGTCAATCCCATGTGGTTGTGGGGAACAGACCCGTGCATTTCGTGGAGCAACTGTTTGTCGCGGTCCGCCGAGCGGGAAACCCGGTCGTGGTTGGAATCGACCCCAGGCCCGAGGAATTGCCGCTGGGTTTTCTGGATCGGTTCCCTGAGGATCGCGCGGGGATTTCAGAAGCCTTGCGCCGCTTTGGTGACGAGGTCATCGACGTGGTAGCCCCCCTAGTCCCCGCCGTCAAGTTTCAATCGGCCTTCTACGAGGCCTATGGTCCCCCGGGTTTCGCGGCCTTGCACGCAAGCGTTGAATCCGCACACGCCAAGGGGTTGATTGTCATCGTCGACGGCAAGCGGAATGACATCGGCTCGACCGCCGAGGCCTACGCGCGGCGGATACCTGGGAAAGGTTCCGGTCGGGGGTAGCTATGAACCCTCGTGGCATGCCGATGCCCTGACAGTAAACCCGTATCTGGGCTCCGATGGGGTTTTGCCCTTCGTCAAGGTTGCCGCTCGTGAGCAAAAGGGGGTCTTCGTCCTGGTACGGACGAGCAACGCATCGGCCGTCGAGTTCCAGGACCTCCTGTCCGACGGTCAACCCCTCTATCGACATGTGGCCGATCGCCTCCGTCAGTGGGCTTCTCCCTACCGGAGCGAGTCCGGATACAGCCTCGTCGGGGCGGTCGTAGCCGCAACCTACCCGGGAGAACTCGCCGAATTGCGGGACGCGATGCCCGATATCCTCCTGCTTGTACCCGGTTACGGCACCCAGGGCGGCACCTCGCGCGATGTCGCCGCCGCTTTCGACGCCCATGGCCTCGGTGCCTTGATCAATAACTCGCGTGGTATCACGCACGCTTACGAAAGACCGGCCTATCGGGCAAGATTCGCCCAACACTGGCAGGCTGCTATTGAACAGGCGGTTCGCGATATGATCGACGACTTGGCTGCGAACACCAACACCGGACGGCTCCGCGCTTCGACCATAGCAGCCACTTGATCGAGAGGCTGCGAACGAGCCCAGACGCGTATGCAACTCGAGCCTGGGTCCTCAGAGTTCAGGCAGGTTCCCACGTCGGGACGCGCGCTGGACCAGGAAAGCCCCTGTCCCGATCATCGAGAACGGCACGACCAGCATGAAGAGTACGCTCCAGTTGTAACCGCTGGCGAGATTGCTGACTTCCTCGGACTGGAGGGATACGGCTTCCTTGCAATTCGGGCAGGCCCATGCCCGATCCCCACCCAGCATCATCAGGAGGGTGATGAGTCCGATCGCTCGTATCTTGATTCGTCCGATCCGTTTCATCGTACAGAGCCTCATCGACGGCGATACTCTGATGCAAAGAGTTTAACTCGTTATGTCTCACGAAAGATAGCCGTTGACCACGCCGATCGTCAAGAGCGCGGGACCAGCCATCGCCGGAGTTGCCGGCTTACAGGACGCCGCTCCCACGCCGCACGAACGGGAATTGCGTGACCCGGAACGGCGGCGTCTTGAGGAGCACGTGGACGTCGCCGAACTGGCCGAGGCCCGTGATCGTGCCCAGGTCCGTCTGCCCTTTCTTGTGCCTCCCGGGAGCCTTGATGTTGCCCGAGAGGGTCGTCCGATGAGGGACCATACCGACGACGTCGAGCAGGATGCCTTCGCCCGAGGCGTCTCGCACTTGCTCCAGGTATCCGGCTCCCTTGAGTTGAAGCGTGACGCGATTGCCGCGGTTGTCCACATATTGCAGACGAGTGCCCTGGGCGAACGTCGCCACGTAGTTCGAGCCGGCTATCCCAAAGCCGCTGCCATCGAGGAGATTCCCCGCCAGATCGCGGACCGCTGCCGCACCGCTGCCCACGACCTCGATCCGGTCGTACTGGCCGGAGGGTAGAGGCGCCGCCGGTACCACCGTGACCGTGTCGGTCGTCGCGTTGTAGCTGACCGAGGCGATCGGTACGGCCGAGCCAAGCGCGAGATTGACGATCTGGTAGTTCGACGGATCCGACGCATAATTTGGATCCAACGGTGACGAAAAATTGAGCGTCAAACTCGAAATCGCACCGGAGGAGCCGGCCCAGCTCAGGCCGGAGACCTGCGGCGGTGTCACGTCGGGGTCGGAGTCCACGATTCGAAGGACGGTCGTGGTCATTCCGCCGAGGACCGCTCCTCCCGTCGGGCCCTCGAGTACGACGTTGACGTAGTTGTCGTGGTTCTCGTAGGGATCGTTGAGGACCGGAACCTGGATGGAAGCGGACGTCTGCCCGGGCCCGAGGGTGAGCGTCCCCGAGGTGGGAAGATAGTTGACGCCCGGCGTCGCATCGACGGCGATGGTCTGGTAATTGACGGTAATGGAGCCGCTGGCCCCGTAGAGGCGGACCACCGAGAGCACGGCGACACCGGACAGATCGCTCACCAAGTCGTTCCCGCCGGCGAACTGGACCGTACCCGCCGACTCCTGGACCTGGACCGTCGCGCTGGTCGAAGCCCCTTGAGGATCCAGGTTGTATTCGGGATCCGAGAGGGACGCCGGTTGAGTGAGGTCTCCTGGGGCCGTCGCCAGCTCGACAACGGTCAGGGTGGCGCTGGCCCCGGGATCCAACGCACCGAACCGGCCGACGAGCTGGCCGTTGACCAGGATCATGCTCCCCTGGCTGGCCGTTAACGATTCATAAGTGAGGCCGTTCACCGAGGGGAGGTTCACGACGACGTTCGTGGCCGGCGTCGTCCCGAGATTGTTCACAGTCGCAAGGAACGTGATCGTCTGGCCGCTCTGGACCCACGGCTGCGTGGACACGAGGCGGACTGCAAGGGTCACCGAGGGCATGACCGGCACGGTCAGGGTTGTCTGTGTGTTGGAGGGGTTAGGGTCCGTCTCATCCCCCTGGACCGCGGCCGAGAGGACCATCGACCCGTCGGCGGCGACGGCGGGGGTCGGCTGGACGACAATTGTGACCGTCGCCGTCTTCCCCGCGACGAGGTCGCCCAGGCTGGCCGTTATGGTCCCGTCCTGCTCGATGGGGCTGGAGCCCTCGCTGGATGAGGCCGAGACGAACTCGACGCCCGCCGGAAGCGCGGACGTCGCGATCACGCCGGTGGCATCCGAAGGACCCGCATTCGAGACGGTCAGGGTGTAGGTCCAATTGCTTTGCGCGATGGCCGGGCCATGACCCGGCGTAATGCTGACGCCCAATTCGGTCACGGGCTCGATGTCGCTCGCGACCTGGGCCGTATTGTTGGAGGTATCGGGATCGTAGTCCTGGCCCTGGACCACAAATGTGGCCGACTGCAGGCCGACCGAGGTGATGCCCGGAATGGCGACCAGCGTGATGGTCGCCGGCTGGCTCGAATCGGCGTGGAGTGGGCCAAGATCGAGCGTGAAAGCTCCCTGGTTGAACGTCGGTGCGGAGCCTTGAGTCGGGAGCGCCGACCTCACCGTCATCCCGGGCGGCAGCGAGCCGCTCACGACCGCGTCGGGCTCATCGGCCGGCCCCACATTGTTCACGGCGATGGTATAGGTCATCGGCTGGCCGACTTCGACCGTTCCGGGCTGTGCTGTCGCGACGATCTCCAGGTCGCTCACCCCCCGGATCGGTGTATCCAGGCTCGCCGTGTTATTGGACGGATTCGAGTTCGACCGGTTCACCGGTGACCGAGGCCGAGTCGGTCAGGATCGCGCCCGGCGACGCGGTCGGATTGACGACGATCGTGAGGTTGGCCGACGCACCCACAGCCAGGGTGCTGAGGGTCGCCGTCACAATGCCGCCGGCCTGACTCGGGACGACGCCCTGATCGGTCGTGGCGGAGACGAAGGTGACGCCGGTCGGCAGTGAGTCGCTCAGGGCGACACTTGTAGCAGCCATGGGGCCGTTGTTGGTAACGGTCACGACATAATCGAAAGGCACGCCGGTCGCGGCGACCGGTGTCGAGGCGGCGACATGCACCGACAGATCGGTGGCGGGGTCGATCTCCGTCGTCACGCTGGCGGCGTTGTTCGACGGATTAGGATCGTCGGCCTGGCTAGTAACCGAGGCCGTCTCCTGGACCTCGCCGGGGGCCTGGGCCTGGAGGACCAAAGTGACCGTGTCTGCGGAGTTCACCGCCAGACTTCCCAGGGTGACGACAACCTGACCATCCTCATACGAGGCCGTTCCCACGCTCGCAGTGGCCGAGACGAATGAGAGACCCGAAGCCACGGGCAGGGTGGCGACCACGTTCGCGGCGGGGTCCGGGCCCTGGTTGGCCAACGTCATGGTATACGTCAGGTTGGTGCCCATTAGGGCCGGATTCGGGCCCTCGGCTATCGCGACGGACAGATCGGCGTCAGCCAGGACCGTGGTCGTGACGGACGCCGATTCCAAGGATGGGGTTGGATCGGACTCCTGGCTGGTGACCGTCGCCGAGTCGATGATCGTTCCCACCGAGCCGCCGCCGGTCTGGGTCACGATGGTCACCGTCGCACTCGCGCCGATCGCGATCGTGCCCAGGTAGACGTCCACCAGGCCCGGCGAAGAGACCGGGACGCGGAACCCCTGGCTGGTCGAGACCGACCCGAGCGTGAGGCTACCGGGAAACTGATCCGTCAGGGACACACCATCGGCGTTCTCGTAACCCTCGTTGGAGACGGTGAACGTATAGGTGAGAGCCCCGCCGGCCAGCACCGGGTTGGGCGTGGCCGAGCCCGACAGCACGAGGTTGATCTGCCCCTGGACCTGGACGTCGGAGGAGAACTCCGACGTGTCGTTTGTGGCGCTTGTGGCCGTCGCCGAGATGAACTGACCGGGGAACGCGGACGTCGCCAGCGTCATCGAGAAGGTGGCATTCCCGTGGACGTCGGTCTGGGCATACTGGGAGCCGATCAGCACTTTCCCCTGGCCGTGACCGGACGGATCCTGCATCGGACTGGCGAAGAACTGGATGAAATACTGGGAGCTCGGGCTTTCGGAGAGCGTCCCCTGGACGGTCGTCTGGCTCCCGTCGCTCTGGGCCAGCGACAGCGCCGGGTAGTTCTGATAATCATTGGGGCCCGGGGTGCCCGGCGCGTGATTCGGGGTCGGCCCGCTCCCCAGATTGATCCCCAGCCCGGCATTGGCGTAGATCGAGTTGGAGAGGATCAGATCCTGGTCGACCTCTCCCGAGAGCTCGACCCCGGCCCCCACGCGGCCGGTCCCATTATATTCGATGACGTTCGCCGCCCCGCCGATGGTCCCTCCGATCGTGTTCGACGAGGAACCAAGGGTGATCCCGTTGCCGAGATTGCCCAGCGCGAGGTTGCCGGTCGCATCGGTCCCGATCCAGTTCCCGGCCACCCAGGTTCCGTCGGATCCTCGGGAGGTGTTGATGCCGTCGCCCTGGTTGGACGAGATCAGGTTGCCCCCACTCGCCCCGAGGCCGCCGATCACGCTTTCGGGTGCGTCGTCGAGCTCAATCCCGTCGCCGCCGTTGCCGAGCGGCGTCCGACCGTCCTCGGCCAGGCCGATGGTGTTCCCCTCGATCTGCGTACCCGAGGCGGTCTGGGACACACTGATCCCCGCACCCAGGTTCCCGGACACCACGTTGCCGAACGAGGGTCCGGGTGATCCGATGAAGTTATCCGAGGCGCCCTGGATGTCGATCCCATCGTGGGAATTGCCCAGCGCCGTGCTGCCGTCGGCCGTGGTGCCGATCCGGTTGCCGGTAATGAGATTGCCGGTCGCGGTGGTCACCCCGGACTGGATCTCGATCCCGTCGCCGGTATTGCCGGAGATCACGTTGCCTGCCCCGCCGCCGCCGATCGTGTTATTCGACGAGCCGAACACAGACAGCCCCGTTCCGTTGGCGATCGCCTGCGTGCCGGAGGGCATGACGCCCAGGTAATTCCCCTGGATCACATTGCTCCCGCCGTTCGTTAGCACGATCGCCGCATTCGAGAAGCCGACGACCGACAACCCCTCGATCGTGCTGCCCCCCGCCGCAATGACAAGGCCGTTGTTCCCCGATCCCGTCAGGCCCGCCCCACTGATCTCGATCAGGGGTGTGCCCGCGTATCCCGGCTCGGACTCCCCATCGATCACCACGGGATTGATGAAGGCCGGCAGCGATGTGCTCAACGTGATCGTCGCCGGCCCGGTTCCCGGGATGTCGAAGTCGATCGTGGCCGACCCCGTGCTCGAATTAGCCTGGAGGACGGCCCATCGTAGCGAATGGGGATTGGTATCGTCGTTGGTGTTGGTCACCATGAGCGCGGACAAGAGCTGGCGGCGCTCCATCACCTCACAGCTCAGCCGGCACGTCGTCCGACGTTCCCGGCGCCGTCGCCATTGTAAAGTGCGCCCGTTGTCCATCGTGCTGATGCCTGCTCTCGTCCGCTTCAAACCAGGAAGCCGGCCCAACCCGGCCGATCACCCCTCGACGCTGACATCGAGACACCCATTCGGAATGACACCATTTATCGATTCACTGGGGTCAGTCCTGTTATTACGCTCGCGACCCCCACCAGTTCAAGCCCGGCGACCATCTTGGGGCCGGTTTGCTGATAATACGCGTCAATACTATCATGCAGGCGTGAATCATCCCGACTGACGAGCCGTCGGGCCTCTAAAGCAATACGGATATCATTGCACGCTCCTCCCCGCCAAGTCAAGACGAGGAACATCTGAGCTTGATTGATTGGGATAATGCGGTCTCGCTATTGCCAGGCGTTTTGAATCGAATAATGCAATGATGGATAGTCCCAATCGTCGATCGTGTTGGAGATCCGCAGTAGGACGCATGCCTGCACCGTCGATACTGTCGATCGAACCGTCGAAACCATCACAAACCGTCCCAACTTCTCGATCTTGGCTTCGTTTTTCGCCGATCCGCTGGTCAGGAGCCTGGGGTCTTCCATCCACACCTCGCTACAATCGTCAAATTCTTCCCAAATCTTACAATCGTGGCTTTGTTTTGTGCGTTTCGCACAGCGTCTCGTCCCACTAGCCGCCACTTGTCCCCTAACTATTAAGGCGCCGTTGGCTTCGTTATTGGTCGAAATTCCACCCAACCTTTTGAACTCCCCGATCTCTCCGGCTCGATTTCGTTATTCTCTTCGCGCACCCCGAACGCCAACAGGACGACCTGACCACTTGATTATACGAAGTTTCGCGGACACTCCGCCGCTTCGGGCAAAAAAAAGGCCAGGAGAAATCGGGGGGTGGTAACGATTATCTGAATGTCACCAATCACGCATTAATGAATTGGTGCAGATCACTCTGGATTGGGTCTGGCCATACCTCGTTTCCTGTTGACGCCCTTTCGGGGACTGCTCGACCACCCCGGCCCGGCCCAAGTCATCAAGGACAGGCCGCAGACCATCCACTCACGCAAGTGTAGTCGAAAACTCAGGAGGAACGCCGTCGGACCCATTTCGGAAAGTCAGCCGTTTTCGGATTCACGCGAAGGCGACCGGCCGGATCGGACAGGTGGATGAGATTCGCGCCTGCGACTTCACCCAGGTAATCCCGGGTGCAGCCCTCAGAGGCGCGGAGGAGCGAGTCGAGGGGTTCCAGGACGCTGCGGTGCCGATACACGGTACTGCGCAGTGGCCTGCCGATAAATGAGCGGCCGCAGGCGCCATGGACAGTCTCGGCATCGCCGAAGTAGAACAGCCGGTCGTCGGCCGGGCGGCCGGCGCTGGCATCGTTGCCGAAGAACGACCGGATGTCCCGCTGGAGTCCGATCGACACAGCGGACATCGGCGGACGTCGCCGGAAGCGGCCGAGGGACAGGTAGACGAGCAGGTCCTCGGTGCTGCTCCGGGCGATTGCGTCCCAGTCGTCGCCGCCGGTCACCCGCTTCACCAGGGCGAACGCCAGCTTGAGTGAGCCGAACCGGGCCATGATCTCGTCGGCCTGCGCGCATTCGTCGGCCTCCGGCAGCCGCCCGAAGGCCGAGATCGTCGCCTGGAACGGTTCGAGCAGCTCCCGATTCTCCTCGAACCGGACCTCCGAGACCCGTTGGCGCGGCGCCGCGACCTTGCGCCGCTGCCGGCTGGCCGCGTGCCGATGGTCGCCCGTTCGTCGAGCAGCGCCGAACAACTCCCGACCTTGAGCGGGGTGGGAATCCTGACGTAGAATGTAGTCTGGTAGGCAGACGTCCGCCCCGAGAAGAAACGGCGCGGGGTCGAGGCTGAGGGGGCCGATGATGGAAATCGCTGGGTTCGGGCTGCACTATCGCGCATTCAACGCCTTCCACCAACTGCCGGAAGCCGACCAGGTGGCGATCCGAGAGCGGCTGGAGACCCTCGCCAAGTTTTCTTTGAGCTAGTGACGCGCGCGCGGTCAGGAGACCAGGCGTGTCGGAGACGTTCTACGTGATACCGGTCGATGGTGGCTGGAGGATTCTGATTTCCGCGCGCCCGGGCCAGCCCCCGGAGGTTGCCGACATCGTCCACCATGAGACCCTACAAACAATCGCTGGGGCCAAGTAAGGGGAGGGATTCGTCCCATGCCCGACTTCGTGCCTCATGCGCTCGATCCCCGCGCGGCTCAGGCCGAGGTCGCGGAGTTCCAGGCTCTTCTTGACTCATCGTCCGTAATCAGCACATGAATGTCGGTGAATATGACCGCTTGCGTTGGCGCTGCGAGCATGTCATCGTCAATTCCAAGCGGATCTTCTGCGTGACTTATGATGAACTCCTCGAAGACCTCACTTACCGGCTCGATTGGTTCGGGCCGTTTGTCGATGCGGGCGGTTAGCCGGCCGACTCAGCCCTTCCTGACTGCTCCGGGCCGCCGGACTCGGCATCATCCGATCGTGCCTCTGGGAGGCAATCCCTCACCTTGCATCGAACGAGCCGATGGCCTCGGAGCGCGTAACCCCTCGCGCGCAGCCGCTCCGCCCACCCCTCCCGCGTGCCGATCGTTGCGGTCTGGTCCAGCAACCCGGCCCGCTCCTCCTGGCGCGTCAGCCGCTCAAACTTCGCCCGCAAGGGGTGGTCGGGCAGCAGGAACGTCTGCTTGCGGTGGAGGACCGGCGGGTTCGGGCTCGGGGCATAGTCGGTGCCCTCGATCTCGCGGGTGCGGAGGTTGAGCTTGATGCTCCGCAACAGGGCCGGGTGGGGATCGGTCTCGAAGTCGGGGTAGACGAGGTAGGACACCTTGCCGGATTGACGGTGCAGCTTGATCAGGTTCGCTCTTTCGACGTCACCGAGATAGGCTCTAGCGCAGCCCTCAGAGACGCGGAGCAGCGGGTCGAGCGATTCGAGGGCGCTGCGATGGATATAGAGGGCGTTGGGCAAGAGCTCCGAGGGCCGTAACGGACCAGTCGATCGACGATGCCTTGCAATTCCTCATCTCATCAATTCTAATGACGGGGCACACCGAAGTGCCGCGAGCGTCCGGCCCTCCGGCGGATCCGATAACCGCCATCCGGGGAGATCGACCATGCCCAGTGATTCGTCCAGGGACACCCGGCGGGATCTCGTCACGGTGGCGGGAGCCCTTGTCGTCGGTGCCCTTTCGAACCCGAAGGCTACCTCGGCCGCCCAGGACGAGGGCCAACCCCCGGGCTCGAAGCGGGTCATCGGCCGAGATGTGATCATTCGAGAGGGCGATGACACGCCGCGATCGCGGAGGATCAGCGAGGAAGTCACGGTGGGGAAGAGTGTGGCCCGGTCCCCGGCCTATGACGCGACGAAATCCTATGCGATGATTCAGGTGATCGAGCATGTCTTCAAGGAAGATGATGACCCGTCCGCGGGGTATCCGGCGACCGGCGTCAAGGAGTTCACAGTCGATGCGGCGACGAAGCTGGCCATCGTCACGATCAGCGGCTTCGAGGTCTGGATCGGCACGTCCAAGATGGAGTCGATCGCGGCCTCGTCGCGGTACGGCTTCCATGCCGGCCTTGAGGCCGATTTCGGTCGCAATACCGTCACTGCCAAGGTTCGCGCGAACTGGAGGTTCTGGGGAAGGTTGGACCGCGAATGGACCTGGAGGTGCCATGTCGTGATCCAGTGCTTCGGTGAGGGTTGACCGACGACGGGACACCCGTTTCGCAGATCCCTTGTGAATTTCCAGAACAGGCACTCTCAAGACATCAAGCCCGGTCGAGGTGAGGCAAGCGACCTGACCTCCGGGAGAGCCGATGACCACCCTCACGGGAGACCGACCATGTCCAAGGATTCGTCGAGCGAGAGCAGGCGGGATCTCCTCACGGCGGCGGGAGCCCTCGGCGTCGGTGCCCTACTGACCGGGCGCCGGAGGCGCGCGCGCAG
Source organism: uncultured Planctomycetota bacterium (assembly GCA_963845755.1). Lineage (GTDB taxonomy): Bacteria > Planctomycetota > Planctomycetia > Isosphaerales > Isosphaeraceae > CAWJTV01. Next base: position 107,002 of record CAWJTV010000020.1, on the reverse strand, counting down.
GACTTCCCCAACGCGGTGCGCTCGCGGAAGATCAGCCGAGAAGTGGTCGTCGGCAGCAGCGTGGCCCGATCCTCCGATTACCAGGAAGGGAAAAAACTCGCGCTCCTCCAGGTGATCGAGCATGTCTTCAAGGAGGACGAAGACCCCTCGGCGGGCTTCCCGGTGACGCGGGAGAAGGAATTCAAGATCAGAGCGACGACCCGGTTGGCCATCGTCACGATCAGCGGATTCGAGTTCTGGTTCGGCAGCCCCGAGGTGGAGTATATGTTCGCCAGGTCGAGGGAGGGGGTCAACACCGCCCTCGAGGCCGACCTCGCTCACGGGACACTCACCGTCAAGGTCTGCGCGAACGCTCGGCGCTCGAGCCGGGTTGACGTCGAATGGACCTGGAGATGCCACGTCGTGATCCAATGCTTCGGCGAGAGTTGATCGGTCGATATCGCCTGGCGTCGTCGCGACGCGGCCATGGACGGTCCGCTCTTGCGTTGCTGCCGGTCACCGCTTGACCAGGGCGAACGCCTGCTTGAGCGAGCCGAACCGGGCCACAATCTCGGCGGACTGCGCGCATTCGTCGGCCTTCGGCAACCGGCCGAGGGCCGCCAAGCGGAACCTCTGCATCACCAGGCGCGGCTGACGCCATAAGCGTCGAACTGGCCGTCGTCACTGACGACCAAGATTCCTTCGACAAGAGTTTGGTAAGCACACGGTAAAACCAGTCTTGCCACGGCTGCTACCCTACTGGGTTGGTTCCGTTCTTCCCACCCAGGAGTCAGCTCATGGCACGTCCCAAGGACCTCAGTCTCGAACACACCTGGCGGCTCCGCGTCCGGCGGCAGGCCGCCAGCGGCCTGTTGATTTCCGCTTTCTGCGCGCGTGAGGGAGTCTCCTCGGCCGCGTTCTACGCCTGGGGGCGGCGACTGGCCGCGCCCTCGCCTGACTTGCGGCCCGATCCGCCCCTGTTCGTCCCGCTCCCGTTCGATCCCGCGCCCCGCCCGGAGGAGACGGCGCCCTCCCCACGCTTCGAGATCGAGCTGCCGCATCACGTCCGGCTCCGCTGCGACGCCGCCCCCGAACCCGAAGAGGCTCCCAGGGCCGGTGAATTGCCAAAGGCCCGGTTGTCGGGGGGGCTCCGGAACGGCCTCCCAGAACCGCAGAGGGTCGTGCGGGCCATCGGGATCCGACGCGAGCCAATAATCGCGCACGGCCTCTGCGGCCTTGGTGGTGGGCGCGAGCCGGGCTTAGCCGATCATCGGCGGCCTGTCAGGCCGCCGGAGATCGGCTGTTCTTGTGCGCAACCCATCTGGTAAGCGCTCTAATCGGTCGAACGTCGCCTCGGCCCGGGCGAGGAATCGGCGAGCCGCCGGCACGGCTCCCTGGGTCGCGTAGTGATAGAAGATGTCCACAAGGACCTGTCGAGCCGTTTGACGCTTGAGGATCGCGACGCTCATGGGCCGACCGGTTGCGGTGACATTCGTTCCAGGGCTTCTTGTTCGATCGAGTCCCAATCTTCACGAGTCATCGGGGTGGCGGGGCCGCTCTCCAGGGCCTCACGGAATTTCGCTTCCAGGTCGCGCCTGGCCCGGCGCTTCTGGGCCTCGCGGATCAAGCGCGCAGATGCTCGCTGGCCGTGGCATAGCCCTCCTGGATCATCGGGGCCTCCACGAACGCCTTCATGTCCTCGGGCAGGGAAATGTTCATGGTTGTCATCAGGATCGTCTTCCTCGTCCCGCATCGTATTCGGTTATGGCATTTCTTGCCGAGCAGAAAGCGTGGACCGCCTCGTTGTCAATTCTCTGAGGCAGACCATCCAGTATCAGGTGTCGCTTCCATGATCATCTCCCAGGCTCCCTATCGCGTTAGCTTCGCCGGGGGCGGCATCGATCTGCCGGCCTTCTGCCGGCATGAGTACGGCGCCGTGCTGAGCACGACGATCGAGCCGCACATCGATGTCACGATCCACGGCCGGTTTGAGCCGAACATCCGCGTCAGCGACTCGCGGACCGAGGTCGCCGAGGCGCTCGATGAGGTCCGGCCCGAGATCGTCCGCGAGGCGATGCGGATCATGGAAATGGACGTGCCGCTGGAGATCACCGCGATTGGCGACGTGCCGGCCGGGACCGGGATGGGGTCCAGCAGCGGCGCCGGAAACCTCGACCGGTTCGCCGAGTGGCTGCATCACGGCTGGGTGATCAAGCAGTCGCTGGGCTGCGGGATCAGCAACGAGCCGGTGGATCACTGGTACGCGGCGGCGCGTCGGGCCGGCACCGCGGGCGGCGAGTTGCTGGGAGCGGGGGGCCGCGGGTTCCTGCTGCCAGAGCGCGTAACGGTTGAGTTGCGCACAATCCCAGGCTACGTCCTGACGCCCCCATTCGGGGGCTCGATATGGCATCTCGCATCGCCTCTCATGGTGTGCAACCCAACCGTTATGCGCTCGAGTGGCACCCCCTGGTGGCATCGGGCGATCCGCGACGCCCTGGGCCGGCCCCGCGAGTTGGTGTTCCGCATCGCGCGGCACGGCAGCCGGATCATCCTCATTCATTCCTGAAACGGTGTTTCAAATGGGGGGTTTCAAAAGGGGGACAGGCACCTCGAAGACTCGGAGCCAGTCCCCGTTTTGAAACAGCCCTTGGGAGGCGAGATGCCGGGCACTGACCAGACGCCGTGCGACGCGCCTCGGGCCGCCGAGGAGGGTGATCCCCGTCCTTCGACCGGGCCGCTTCATCAGGCCGTCCCGCTCTCGTTCGTGGTCTGCGTCGACGACGAGGCCGTGCTCGCGGCGAACCTGATGGCCTCACCGTGCCTGGGACCCGGCGCGCCGCACCAGGTCATCGTCCTCCGCAACCCGCCCAACGCCGCGGAGGCGCTGAACACCGGCCGGGAGCGGGCGAAGCACGAGTGGGTCGTCTGCGTGCACCAGGATGTGGTCCTGCCGCCGGACTGGGACCGGCAAATCCTCGAGCAATATCGGCGGGCCGAGCGACGATTCGGGCCGATCGGCGTGGCCGGGGTCTACGGCGTCGGCCCGGTGATCGCTCCCGGATCATCCCAGGGTCGGCCCGCGGTGCGGAGGATCGGCCGGGTCGTGGATCGCGATCGCGTGCTGCTCCACGGGCCGGATCTGCCCGCGCCGGTCGTCACGCTGGACGAGCTGTTGCTCATCATCCGGCGGGATTCGCCGCTCCGGTTCGACACCGAGCTGGGGTTCCATCTCTATGGGGCCGATCTCTGCCTCCAGGCCGGCGAGCGGGGATTGGCGGTCGTCGCGCTGGAGGCCCCTTGCCGGCACAACTCCCGGAACGTCGGCTTGACCGAGTCGTTCGTTCGCAGTGCGCGGGTGTTCGCCCGCAAGTGGGCCAGTCGGTTGCCGGTGGCGACCCCGTGCGCGCTGTTCGACCGCGAGGGGCAGGTGTTCGTGCTGGGGAATGCCGAGGCGGGGAGCGGATCGCTGGCGCGGCCCGTGGGGCCGCCACTCCGCGAGGGATCATGCGAGCGGTCGCCTGGTCACGGGGGGGCCGCGGACGCGGTCAGGTGCTCGGCGCTGGCCGAGCCTGTTGTGGGCAACCCGGAGGAACGCGCGCCAGGCCTGGCCTCGGTCATCGTCCCCTGCTGGAACCAGCGGGAGTTCACCCGGCTGTGCGTCCAGGGTTTGTTGCGTCACACGCGACGGCCGTGGGAGTTGATCGTCATCGATAACGGCTCGACCGACGGGACCGGCGAGTACCTGGCCGGAGTCCAGGACGCGTCGGGCGTGCCGGTCACGATCATCGCGAACGCCCAGAACGTCGGGTTTCCGCGGGCCATCAACCAGGGCTTGCAGGCCGCACGGGGTGAGTACCTCGTCTTGCTCAACAATGACGCGGTCGTCACCGATGGGTGGCTCGATCAGCTCATCGCGTTGACCTCGGCACGGCTCGATCTTACCGCAGAGACGAAGAGACCCACCGCAGAGATCGCAGAGATCGCAGGGCGGAAGACAGAGTCAGGACAGGGAACGAAGAACGGAAGCAGAGGAACGATTGGCGGTGTGATCGGCCTGGTCGGGCCGATGTCGAATTACGCCGCGCCGCCGCAAGGGGTCGAGGATGTGCCCTACCGGGACATGGACGCGATGCATGCCTTCGCCCGGAGCTGGCGCGATCGGCATCGCGGGCAGTGGTTCACCGTCGGGAAACTGTCGGGCTTCTGCCTGCTCATGACGCGGGCGGTCTACGACGCCGTCGGCGGGCTGGACGAGCGGTTCGGGTTGGGGTTGTTCGATGACGACGACCTGGCCGTGCGGGCGCGTCGTGCTGGGTTCGAGCTGGCCGTGGCGAAGGATCTGTTCGTCCATCATTTCGGCAGCCGGACATTTGCCGGCAACGGCGTTAATGCCTCGGCGCTGCTGGAGGAGAATGAGCGGCGGTTCGCCGAGAAGTGGGGGCTGGATACGCCGCAGGGTCGGCGGGTGGCGCTGAGGGCCTGGACCAACCCGATTCCGGATGCCGGATTCCGGATTCCGGATTCCCGATCAACCTGCGAGTCTGTTCCGAAAGGAGAGGACAGGGGGCTGACGCCCCCCGCTCGCCTCAACTTTCCGTCTTCGGTCCCAGGCGCCCCGCTTCCTGGACGGTCGGTATCGGAACGAACAACGGACCACCGACAGCGGGCCAGGGTGAGCTTGACGATGATCGTCCGCGACGAGGAGAAGAACCTGCCGCACTGCCTCGAGTCGGTGCGGGGGATCTTCGACGAGATCGTGGTCGTCGATACCGGCAGTACGGACCGGACTGTCGAGATCGCCCGGTCGTTCGGGGCCCGCGTGTTCGATTTCGTCTGGGTCGAGGACTTCGCCGCCGCTCGCAACGCCCCCCTGGCGCGGTCGACAGGCGATAGAAGGGCCTGACGGTCTTCGCCCGGATCGCGATGGAGCTGGGCCGTCGGCGGCCCGATATCCCGCTGCTGGTCGTCGAGGGACGGGGGACGTCGGATTCGCTGGCTCGGCTGCCGGTGGACCTCTCGGGACTGACCAACCTGAACCGGATGGCAAAAACGCCCGAGCCGCGCGATTTCTACAGGCTCAACCGGGTGGTGCTGATGACGTCACTCTGGCGCGAGTCGCTGGGCCGGGTGGCCGTGGAGGCGATGGCCAACGGCATCCCCGTGCTGGCCAGTGACCGCGGCGCCCTGCCCGAGACCCTGGGCGAGGCCGGGTTCGCGTTCACGATCCCCGAACGATACACGCCGACGGACCTCGCGATCTCGACCGCGCGCGAGGTGGCGCCCTGGGTGGCGACGCTCGAACGGTTGTGGGACGATCCCGATATCGAAGCCAGGCACCGCGCCCGGGCCAAAGCCGAGGCGCGACGATGGGATGCCGGCCGCCTGCCCGAGCGGTACGAGGCGCTCTTCCGAACCGTCGGGCGGAGTTCGAGAGGCGACTGAGCGTTCCATGGAAAACGGAGCTCGGCGCGTCGGCCCGGGGATCGGCGGAGCTCCCTTCCGGACTCCACCTACCCGCGGTCTCACGGAACACTCCTGCGGGAGAGGAGCCGAGGTCACCGACCCCTGATTTCCACGTCCTCGCTCAGGACGTTCCCGCCGTTGGCCTCGTCGAATGCGATCCCTTCATTGGCCAGGCGGATCGCGTACCGGCCATCACGGTTCAGGCTCGGCGCGGGGTCTGCCAGTTGCAGGGCCAGCCGCCATCGGCCACCAGGGGCGCCGGCCGGTATCGGCATGGCACCCCTCAGCGTGACGGTGCCGGCCTCCGGGGCCCACCGGCGAGGGTCGGCGTCTGTGAGGGCGAGGCGGAACGTCTGATCGCCCTGGCTGAGCACCAGGGCCACCTGGCGGGGCATGAGCGGGGACGCGAACCCCACGTTGTGCAGGTCCAGCTCGAGGTGGAGTGTCCCGCCGGGCTTGACCACCTCCGTGATGCGAAGGCGGTCCGCCACGAGGCGGTATCCGAGCCGGCGTTCGATGTGCTCGAAGCCGGTGGCGCCCTGATACGCAGCCTTCTTCCAGCCCTCGAGCGTGCCACGGTGGTAGCTGCTGTTGAGGTAGGTCGTGTGGAGCAATTCCAGCTCGCGAACGACCTGGGTGATCGGCGTGCGGGCCGACGAGGGGACCGTCTCGCCGCCGAAGGGCGTGAAGCGGCCGTGCTCGGCGCACCACCGCAACTCGCGCTCGCGGTCCCAGCCGCGTTGGGCGTAAGTACCCATGTCGGTCGGGAGACTCAGCAGCGCGTCGTCGTGCCAGCCGACCCGCGATAACCGCGAATCGCCGAAGGCCGTCGCCTCGGTGAGGTCGGCGCCGCCGGGCTCGTCGGAGAAGATGTCGCGGATGAACATCGGGCGTCGCACGTGCACGGTGATTGGTCCCGCCACGGCGTCGAGCAGGGCGAAGAGCACCGATCGGCGTGCCTCCAGCGAGGGCGGGTCGCCCCAGTTCGACCCGTGCCACTCACCCCACGGGCCGAGAAATCCGGCCTGCACCGCGAAAAGGACGTCGCGATTCTCCTGGAACACCTTCCCGAGCTGGCGGATGTGGCTGAGGATGCGGTTCATGTCCTTTGGATCGGAGCGGTAGTCTCGGCCGGTGAACCCGTACGCGAAGCGGACGATCGTCTTCAGGCCGTTCTGCCGGGCCGCCGCGAAGGCTCGCCGGACTTCATCGAGCTTCGCCGGGGTGAGATCGCGTTCCTTGAAGGCCTTCAGGTCGACCTCGATCAGCAGCAGGGTGATCCCGCGCTGGCGAAGCCCGTCCAGCCGGCCGATGCGATGACTCATGCGCGCCGCGTAGAAGCCCCGCTCCGGGTTCGGGAAGTTCTGAGAGCTCTCCCGAAATCGGATCTCCCGCCATGCCGGTGCGTCCTGGGAGTGAGACCGCCCCGGCGCGAGGCATAGGGCGATGAGGATGCCGAGGGTCAGGGACTTTCCGTGGACGGTCGTCATCGGTTTCGCTCCCCAGGGATCCTCCGATTATAGCGGCCGGCAAAGCTGCGGTCAGTCCGTCAGCGACGCGCTCTTCCAATCAGAGGTTTGGAGAATCCGGCCTTTGGCCGACGGTTCCCCTCTGAGGTCGCCTTTCCGGCTCCGTCTCTTCGTGACCGGCTGCGCCGCTCACCCGTGAACCGATCGCAGACCCGGGGCGGCGGCCTTCGGCACGCTTGGTGAAGACTCAAGCCGGAGTCGAGGTCGAATTGGAAGCCTCGAAGGATGGATGCAGTCTGATCCGGTCGGGGTCGTTCTCGTATGAGTCGCTCCCTGTCGCTCTGCCAGTTGTACGATTCCCATCAAGACTGGACCAGGTTTTGGGGGGCAGGCCAGGCCACATCCAAAGGCCACGTGTTAAGAATTGTTAAAACCGTCTCCTCCCTGGCGACCCGGAATGCGTATTTCGATTCCCATCTGTAGGGATCGGATCTCTCTTACCTGTACGGACCAGGGCTCGGGGAGCTCCCCGGAGAGCCAGCCGGTCGCTTTCCTGCCAGAACTTCATGGTGGGATAGATTTTGCTACGAATCCCGCCAATCACAGGATCGTCAAGGAGGATGATTTCATGCTTGGTATCTCCGCACGAAAACCTGCCAGAAGGCAGCATGGTCATAACCGGGCGTCGAACGCGACGATCGGATGCGAGGCATTGGAAGCGCGGCAACTTCTGTCGCGGGGCTTGGGCCTCGATGCGTTCGGTGGCGGTGGCATGGGGCGGCATTCGATGATGGCCGAGCTGGGCTCTTTCGGCGGAGGCGGCCGAGGCGCGATGTTCGGCGGAGGGGGTTTCGGATTACGCGGAGGGATGAGAGACCCAATCTTTCTGCTGACCTCGTCGTTGTTAAACACGGGGAGCGGGTCGTCCAGCGTGCCGTCGCGGAGTGCCTTGGCATCGTCGGCTGTCCAGTCGGCCTTCCAGACCCTGGAGTCCGATTACAACAACGTTGTATCGGTCGGGGCACAGCCCACACATGCATCGGTCGGCCAGCTCCAGGATGACCTCCAGGCGATCCACAAGGGCACGTTGACCGGCAGCGCGGCCACCACGGCCGTCCAGAACGACGAGGCGGCCATCCTGACGAGCTTGGGGCTGACTTCGAGCCAGGTGAGCCAGCTCCAATCCGATGTCCAGGCGATCCAGACGGCCCTCCAGACGGCTTCGACCTCCAGCTCGACCACCTTGACCAACTCGGGCAGCACCAGCTCAACCGGCTCGGTTACCACCACCTCGGCCAGCACGGGCTCGACCAGCACCAGCCCGACGAGCACGGGCTCGACCAGCACGGGCTCGACCAGCACCAGCCCAACCAGTCCCAGCTCGGCCACGTCCAACCCGACCTTGTCAGCCGTGCAGACGGCCTTCCAGACGCTTCAGACTGACCTCAAGAACGACGTACCGAGCGGAGCCCAGGCCACCAACGCGTCGATCGGCCAGGTTGAGGATGACCTGAATGCCATCGGCAAGGGGACACTGACCGGCTCACAGGCCACGACGACCCTTCAGACCGATACGGCGGCCGTCTGGGCGAGCATGGGCCTGACCTCGTCGCAGATCAGCCAGATCCAGTCCGATCAGGCTGGGGTCGAGACCGCCATCCCGTCGAACGCCAGCCCAACGATCACGACGACGTCCTCATCGAGCAGTTCCAGCGCGTCGCCGACGAGCATCGCCGGCGTGGAGGCGACGATGCAGTCGGTCCAGCAGTATCTGGTGGGCCTCCCGGGAGTCGGCCCAACGATCATGAACTTCGGCGGCGGAGGCGGCTTTGGCATGGGTGGCGGCATGATGACGGTCGCGAGCGGGGGCATCGGCGGTGGGTCGGGCATGGTCGGTGGCCCGATGATGCTCACGAGCAGTGGAGCGGGCGGCAGCGGTGGGTCGGGCACGGTCGGTGACCCGATGACGTTCACGAGCGGCGGAGCGGCCATCGGCGGTGGGTCGGGCATGGTCGGTGGCCCGATGATGCTCACGAGCGGCGGAGCGGGCAGCGGCAGCGGAGCGGGCAGCGGCAGTGGTCAGGCCGTCAGCGTATCCGCCGTGGCCGGCGGTTTCGGTATGGGCGGCGGTGGGGCCGGCACGATGGGAGGTGGATGGCGCTGAGTAGTATTATGGGACGGTCAACCCTGCGGGGAGGCGGCACGAGGGATCGGAATGTGGATCTCTTCGGCCGGCTCCTCGCCGACCGTCGCGACGGTCGGCCGGGGGTTGGCCCGGGGACCTCCCGAACCGGTCGGCCGGCCGACACTTCCGGCACGGGTCGGCCGCGCTGGCGACGCGGGAAGACGGAGCGACACAGAGTTTCTTTCTCGGTATGAGCTTGTTAGCCTGATGAACACCGAAGCGAAAGCAGCCCAGGCCGAGCGAGACATCTCGGTCCTGTTGATCGAAGACGACGTGGAGTTGTGCGAGCTGATGCGCGAGTTTTTCACCACGCGGGGCATCGCGGTCGAGGCGATCCATGACGGCCGCCTGGGACTGGCGCGGGCGCTGGGCGGCGCACACGATCTGATCCTGCTGGATGTGATGCTACCGGGCCTGGACGGGTTCGAGCTGCTGAGGCAGGTCCGTCGGCGGAGCGTGGTCCCCATCATCATGCTGACGGCCCGCACGGCGCGAGCCGACCGCGTCGCCGGCCTGGATCTGGGGGCCGACGATTACCTGCCGAAGCCGTTCGAGCCGGAGGAATTGATCGCCCGCATCCGCGCCGTGCTTCGCCGGAGCGGCCGAGTCGCGCACGGCGGCCAGGACGTCCTCGATGTCAATGGCGTCAAGCTGGTGCCGGGCACGCGCGAGGTCTGGTGTGCCGGCAGCCCGTTGGAGGTGACCACGACCGAGTTCGACATCCTGGAGATGATCGTTCGCTCGGCGGGCCGGATCATCTCCCGGAACGAGCTGTCCTCGGCGATCTATCGTCGGCCCGCCTCGCCCCAGGATCGCTCGCTGGACGTGCATGTGAGCCACCTGCGGAGGAAATTGGGTCCCCTGGGCGGCCTGATTCGCACGATCCGGGGCGTCGGCTATCTCTTCGCCGCTGAGCTGGATGAGCCCCAAGGGACCCTCCCATGAAGATCCGGGTCCGGTCGATCTTCACCAAGATCGTCGTCTGGTTCACCGTGACGGTCGTCCTCTCGCTGGTCGGATTCGTGACCACCTCGGTCCTGCTTTCCCAGCAGCTCCTGGTCCGCGATCCGGTGTTCCCGCGGCTGCAGGGGCTGCTCCTCGACGATGCCCGCCGCGCCTTCGAGGAGGGAGGGCCGCCACAGCTCGCCGCATTTCTGGCTCGCCTGAAGTCGTACACCGACTCGGAATCCTATCTGACCGACGCCGCGGGATCGACCTGGTCAGTGGTGAGGATCGGTCGGGCCTGCTGGCCCGCCGGACGTCGCGGATGCGCTCGCGCCGATCGCGGACCTGGCGGTTCCTGAGTTTACCGGTCCCGGCCCGGGACGTGCCGGTGGTGACGGTCCAGGCATCCAATGACCGCCGCTACCGATGGATCACCGTGTTTCCGCCCCGGCCCCGAATCGGCACCTCCGACACGCTCGCCTATTTCGTCTGGCTTCCGGTCTTGATCGGGATCCTTTGCTACATGCTGGCGGTCCACCTGGCCTCGCCGCTGAGGGGCTTGCGCCGGGTGCTGGAGAAATTCGGCCGCGGCGACCTGAGTGTCCGGTATCATCTCTCCCGCCGGGACGAGATCGGCGACCTGGCCCAGGCGTTCAACCGCATGGCCGACCAGATCGCCACGCTCCTCTCGGCGGAGCGCCGGCTGCTCCAGGACGTCTCGCACGAGCTGCGTTCGCCGCTGGCCCGGCTGGGCTTCGCCGTGGAGCTGGCCAGGACCAGCCCCGACCACGAGACGGCCCTGGGACGAATCCACAAGGAGGCGAACCGGCTCAACCACCTGGTCAACGAGCTGCTCCAGCTCACGCGGGCCGAAGGGGACCCGGGTGCCCGGAACCTGTCGGACGTCGACCTCGTGGACCTGATGCAAGACCTCGTCGCGGATTGTACCCTCGAGGCGGATGCCCAGGGGTGCCGGTTGCTGCTCGGCGGCGATCGGGAGGTGATCGTCACCGGCGAGCGCGAGTTGCTCCGCCGCGCGTGTGAGAACGTCCTCCGCAACGCGATCCGCCACTCGCCGGCGGGCACGACGGTCGATATCGCGGTCGTCTGTCTCGACGGCCAGGTCGAGCTCTCGGTGCGCGACTACGGCTCCGGCGTGCCGCGGGAGGCGCTGAGCGACATCTTCCAGCCGTTCTTCCGCGTCGAGGGAGACCGCGACCGTTCCAGCGGAGGTGTCGGCCTGGGCCTCGCGATCGCCCGCCGTGCCGTCGAGCTGCACCAGGGGACCGTCACCGCCTTCAATGCCAACCCCGGCCTGGTCGTCGCGCTCGAGCTGCCCTGCCGGACCGATCGGGTTGCGGCCGAGGACTCCTGAGAGTCACCCCGCATCGACGGGGCGCCACGCGGGATTCAGGACGGATCACGACGCGCGGCCAGTTTGGCGACGAACTCGGCGTGCTCGGGCGTGGCGCAGCCCAGCTCGACTACGGCACGGAGCCTGCGCCGATCGCCTTGCAGGAGAGCTACCGGATCGAGCCAGAGCCCCGGAAATGTGGTCGAACGAAAGAGTCCATCGGCTCCGATTGATCGTTGCACCAGCACGCCCTGCTCCTGGGTGAACCAGTAGATTTCGTCCGGATCGATCGCGCGCACGATGTATTCCTGCACCCCGGCCCGCTCATAGTCGGCCTTCTTCGGCCCCAGATCGACGTACCGGCTGGTCTTGGATACCTCAACGACGAGTTCCGGTGCCCCATTGACGAACCCGTCCTCATCCCAGGTCCGACCGCCGAACGCGGGCTGAACGCGGAGCAGTCCATCGGGTTGCGGCTCGCCCCTCCAGCCGAGGATCGTCGAAGCATTGTCCATCACCTGGACACCAGTGGTCTGTTCGGCAAAATAGTCAAGCCACACGATCACAGGAACATGGGCGATTCCGTGCTCAAGACCCAGAGGGCTAGGCATATAGACGACTCCATCGATCAATTCGGCCCGCGTTCCGGCCGGCATCGCTTCGTAAAGAGCGTGGAATGTAGGCTGATCGAGGCGCTGTCCCTCAACCAGCGAGCTGGGCGCGGATTTCGTTAGCATGGTCAAGCGATCGGACATCAGCCGACCCTCGCAGTTTGGGAACGCAATCGAAGAAGTTAGGGCACTCTCCGAGCACCGAAACCGCGCGTAGGACGAATGCACGGCACCGACTGTCTTGCGGAAAGCCATCCTACCACGGAGCCATTGTTCCAGGTAGGTTTGCCCGCTTGCCGCTTGCGTTCCGTCGGAGTCGGCCGATCGGAGTCCTGAATTCAGTCGGTCCGTCGATCACGCGGAGGTCCCGATCGAAGGGTGCCCGGGCTTTCGAGCCCGGCCTCCCGGCGCACCCGTCGCGGCGACCGACCATGGCCCAAGTTCCGGGCCGAATGGTGAAGAGGAAACGAGATCGGCCTCTCGATGGGACCGTGTGGGTGAACGCTCGCGCTGTGGACTTGGACCTTGGGCGCGGCGGGATCGTTTCGATGCACCTTCACCCGGGGATCGGTCCGGATGATATGCTCCCGGATCAAGAATGCGCGCGACACATGGCCGAGCACCAGTTCCCGCCAGGTGAGCTTCAGATGATAATCCGCGCTGGGTTGGCCGCCGTCGGTCGCGTCGAGAGGCTGGCCCTGGGCGTTCGTCAGGCCTTTCAAGCCGGTCCCGATCACCGTGACCTCGTAGGCATGATGGATGCTCAGCCGCTGTGCGGGATGGAGCGTCACCGTCTGTTGGGCCGCGTCATAAACGGCCCGCAGGATCTTGATCCGGCGCCCATGTAACCCGACGATCCGGTAATTGTGGATATTCTCCGCCGTCACCGGGTCGAGTGACTGGTTGAACGTCAGGACGAGCATCGTCGGCATCGCGTGGTAGCCAAAGCGTTGAACCTTGACGACCTGTGGGCCTCCGGTGTGCGATGGCGGTGGCGGAGTCAACGGATTGAGGATCGTCACGGCATCAGGCGTTGCCGTTTCGCTCCTGGTCAGCGACCTGACCTCGACCGTGACGGTCCCCGTACCGACGGCCGAGAGATCGACCTGAAGCTCGATGGCGCCGGTGGACAGGCCCGGCAGGATGAACATCGGGATCGATTGCGTCGGCGAGCCGTCAAGGCCAATGAGAGTCGCCGCGACCGGCCCATTGGCCCCCATGATTGTCGCGCTATAAGAATCCTCGGTATTGCCCGTGTTGTGGACCATCAACAGGAAGGTGGCCGTGCTGGGTGAGGAGAGCGTCTGGGTGTTCGGGCTGAACTCGGCCGTCATCCCCGACGTCGCCGGAATCGTCAGATTGGCCGAGGCGGCGTTCTGAATCGCCGGGTTGCTGGTCGAGGTCGCCATGGCCATGAGGTTCAGGCTGCCCTCCACGGCGAAATTGATGGCCCCCGTGTTGATCGGCACGACCTGCGAGGCCCCCGGCGCCAGCGTCACTCGATTCATCCCCAGGCTTGCGACCAAGGCGGCCGGGCCGCCCAGGGCCAGGTTATAGCTATCGGTGACCGTTCCAGTATTGGTCACCGTCGCCTGGAACCCGCTGCCCGGCGCGCCGGAGGGTGGATTGAGCGCCACCTGCACGCCGCCCGCCGTCACGGTGAGCGTGCCCTTTGTGGTGCTGGTCACGGTCGAGTCGCTGGTGGACGTCGCTGTCACGGTGAACGGATAGCTGCCGGGCGTGGTTCCCTTGGAGACGCTCAGGGTCAGCGGCACGTCGCGGAAGTTGCTCACTCCTGGTGGCACGTCGATGGTCGCCTGGCCGAGGTTCGCCGTGACGCCTTGAGGAAGCCCCGACACAGCCAGCGAATCGGTGTCCTCGACGCCCCCGACATTGGTGACCGTTAGCACGTATTGTGCCGAAGTGCCCTGACCCGCAGTGGCCTGTGTGGGAGAGATCCCCAATGAAACGGCGTACGTTTGCAGCGCGACCTCCTGCGCGACGGTCAGCTCGCCTTCGACCGAATCCGACACCCCGCCGGTCGTCGTTGCGAGCACCTCGAATCCGGTCGTATCGGCCGCCGCGGTCAGTGGGACCGACACGTTGAGCGGAGCCGTCACCGTCTGGCCAGCCGGCACCGTGACTGAGGACGCGAGATCGACGGTGAAGCCGTCGAGCCCCGCGGTCGAGAGGTCGTAGGTCACGTCGGTCGAGTAGGGATTGGTGAGCTGGACTGTGAACGTCGCCAGCGAGCCGAGCTCGGCAGTCAGCGTGCCGGGCGACAGGCTGATGATGTGCTCGGCGGCGACCGTCAACGGGGGCAAGGCGATGGTGGCCGTGAGCTGCTGGCCGCTCGGCGTCGCGTAGACGGCGCCGACGGTGGTCCCCGTGCTGATCTGGCGGACTTCGCCGGGGTTCATGTCGGCGACGGTCCCCGTGAGCTGGAACGTGCTTGGCCCCGAATCGCCGTTCGGCAGGACCGTGGCGTTCCAGACGAGCTGAGTCGCCGTTGAGCTGGTCGTGGCGGGACTGATCGACGTGGAATCGACCGAGTACCCGGAGGCCGGCAGATCGTGGGTCACCGAGACCACCGAGGTGAGACCCTCGCGGTTGGTGATCCCCGTCGTGCCGATCGGCCGCCAGTTCTGCGACTCGTTGACTCCGGCACCGCCGGGGTCGGAGCCGCCCGTCGTCAGGACGTGGCCGGTGTCGAGGAACGTTGGCATCGGCACGCCATTGACGTCGAAATCGATCTTCGCGGCATGGAGCGTCTCGCCGTCGGGGTACGTCAGCGGGTAGGGGAGCGTGATATCGTAGTCGCTGGTGTCGAAGTTCTGCCCCGGCTCGTCTCGGTGAGGATGAGGCTATCGCCAGTTGGAACCGTGTTGGTGCCCCAGAGCTGGAAGACGCGGCCATTGCTGAACGCGACGGTCACGTCGCTAACCGTGATGGCCGAGCCACTCGTATTGATGATCCGCATGGCCCCCCCATCGTAGACCCCCGACGCGGTGGACTCGTAGCCGTCGAAGATCACATTCGGCGAGTTGAACCAGGGGTCGGGGAGGTAGGGATTGGGGCGGAGGTTGTCCGCATATCCGACCTCCACGGCGACCGGCAAGGTCGTCGGCGAGGTGCTGCCGCCGGCGGGCGTGGCGGTGAGACTGGCCACGACCTTCGGGCCGAAGCCGTCGGTGAGCGACCCTTCGAGGTCGCCGGGGCCGCCGAGGAAGTTGAGGTCCGGCACGGTGCCGTCGGTCGAGGGGCCGGCGGTGGCCGCGGGCGTGAAGACGCCCGAGTTGACCGTCGCGGTACCCTGCGTGCCCGTGAACTCGAACTGGACGTCGTTGCCGTTCGGTCCGAACTTGCTCTCGTCGAGCAGGGTCCCCGTGACCTTGAAGAAGGTGTGGGCGGTGCCGCCGTCGTTGGAGATGCCGGGCTCGATGAGCACGTGCTGGCCGGCCGGCACGGTGCCGACGTTGAACTGATCCTCCGGCCCGCCAGGCGGGTCGACGGTCAGGACCCCATCGGTGATCGGCGTCGAGGAGCCGTCTTCGATGACGATGATGGCCCCGTGGGCCGGGGCCACGCCGAAGATGGTCTGCGCCTCCTTGCTGAGGTAGAAGGCCTGGATGTCGCCGACGGTGAACGCGGACGAGGATGCGGGCGCCGTCGGGGCGTTGGTGTCGGTGACGCTGATCGTCGTCGTGATGGTGGAATTACCCGGCGCGACGATCGGCGAGCTTGCGGCGATCGATGCCGTGACCGGCTGGCCGATCTCGAAGTCGGTCTCCGACGACTGGCCCGGTAACGGAGTCCCGACGCTGGTGAGCAAGGACACCTGGAGCGTATAGACCCCGTCGGCCAGCCCGGTCGTCGCGATCTGCCCCAGGTTGAGGTCGAGGTCTCCGGCCCCTGGCATGAGGCTCACCGGGACGTCCGGATGCGTGGCGACCACGGCGCCGGCCGCGTCGAGGATCTGGATCTGGGCGAACAGGTTCCTCGTGACATTGGCGGTGTTGAAGATCTCGGCCGACGCCGCGAATGGATCGCCTTGGTTGATGATCGCGGGCGTCGAGGTCACGCTCAGGACATCGGCGATCGCGGGGCGAATCGAGACGACCGCGGAGGTCACGCGGCTCACGACGCTCGCCGCCGCGGTGACCTGGAGCGTGAAGACCGTGGACGATTGAATGTTCTGCGTGAGCGCAACGCTGACGGTTGCCGACGCCCCCGGCGCCAGCGAGACGGTGCTTTGGCCGAGCTGGACCGTCGCGCCGCTGGGCAGGTTCCCTACGGAGAGGTTGAGGGTCTCGGCGTCGGGGCTCGTGTTGGTCAAGGTGACGGTAAGCGTCTGTCCGTTGCCGGGTTGCTCGTCAACCTCGTTGGATGACAGGCTCGCCGTGAATTGCTCGCTCGCCTCCTGGTTGAGCACGCCGGTGACGCTGTTGAACAGGCTCGTGGTTCCTGACAGCATACCCGAGAGGTTATCTGCGTTCGCGGCCCTGATGATGGGCTGTAGCTGGGTGGCCAACGAAGCGAGCGCGGGATCGGCGTTCAGGAGCTTGTTCAGGTTGTTGAGGTCGTTCTGCGCCTCGGTGAACAGCACTGGGGATGTCGCGGTCTGGAGCGATGCCAGGGTGTTCCCGAGGTCGGTGAGCACCGACGAGAGCTGGGAGTTGTTCGCTGAACCGGCGGCGATGGCCGCCTGCGAGACGGCGACCGTCTGCGCCGAGCGCACGAGCAAATCGACCTCGGCCGTGGTGGTCACGGGGGCCGAGGACGGTCCAAAGCTGGCAGTGATCGTGGTGGCGAGGGTCTGGTTCAGCGTCGCCGACGCATCGGGCGTGAGCGTGAGCGTCTCGGTCTGGCTCGCGCCGGGCGCAATCGTGACCGGCGCCAGGCTGCCGGCGGTGAGCCCGGTCGGAGTGGTTGCCGAGAGCGTCACGGTTTCGGAGACGTTGCCGACATTCTGGAGCGTGAGCGTGGCCGTCGCCGGAGTGCCGGGCGTGCTGCTGAGCGACGTCGGCGAGCTGGTCAGCGAAACTGCGTCGATGTCCGGCACGGTGAACGTCTCGGTCTGGCTCTGGATGATCGAGGAATCGGTCGTGCTGGTCGCCGTGACGGTGAACGAGATCTGCGTGCCCGGTGGCGGGATCGGCTGGCCGGTGTTCGGCACGACGTAGACGCCGAGTATCCCCGTCGCTCCGGCCGGGACCGTGACGCTCGTGCCGCTATCGAGAATCGAGAATCCGCTGGGGACGTTCGAGAACGTGAGGTTATACGTGTCAGCCGCCGGGCCTAGGTTCTGGATCGAGGCCCGGAAGGCCGTGGGGAGCTGTGCGCCGTTGAACGGCACGGTGAACTGCGGGTCGGTCGCGACGGTGAAGTGGATGCCGGGCTGCGTCGGCGTGATCGTCACCTCGACGGTCGTCTGGGCTTCGAGGTTGGAATCGGTCTGCGACTGGGCGATGATCTGGATCGGATAAGGGCCGCTCTGAAGCCCCGGCGCGGGCGTCGCAGTGACGTTGCCCTTGCTGTCAATGGTGACTGTCCAATCCGGCGGGGCGTTGGCCGTGAGGTTATAGGTATTGGCGAGGCTCGTCTGGACGTTCGCCGCGAACGTGACCGACGTGTTCTGGTCGGTGGTGAGCGACGCCGGGGTGGTCGTGACCTGGAGCACGTTGCCCGCGTTGCCGTTGAGCGAGACCGAATCGGTGCCGTCGCCGTTGGCCGAGACGGCAATCGTCCCGCTGTAGCCGTCCAGGGTCGTCTCGTCGCTCGGATCGAGCGGCTTGCCGCCGACGGAAAGCGTGCCGTTCCCCGGGCCGAGATTGAGCGTGCCGTTCGTTGCGGTGATCTCGGCGTGGCTCGAGAAGGTCGGCGATGAGGTCGTGCCGCTTCCCGAGAGGGTGGCCGAATTCGTCGTGATCGTGTACGTCCCGGCCGGAAGGGCCTGGCCGTTGAGCGTGAGGGCTCCGGCGGATACCGTGAACGTGATCGAGACTTCCCCCGTGACGGTCGCGCCGTAGTTCTGCCAGTCGCCGCTTACGCCGAGATTGGATTCGGAGGGGCCGAAGTAAAAGAGAGTGCCGGTCCCATTTAGCGCAAATTGGTCCTTTCCAGTGATGGCGAGAGACACGGCACCGGTTGTTGCAAGGGAGACCTGGCCCGAGCCAACCGTCTTGCCGGTTGTGGAGAGGATCGTGCCCGCCGGAGCATCGAGCGATATCGCGTGGAAGGAGTTCGACGCGCCGGAAGACCACGAGGCGACTATCTGGCCCGATACCGACAAGTCCGACGTCTTCAGGCTCGCCTGGGTCGTGCCCGGGGCGGCCACGCTCGGCATTTGTGCCGTCCCGTGGGCCTGGTACGCTGGAAGAGCCGCGAGGGGCTGCGGGTTCGAGAGGATCGGGCCTAGCGGCGGATCTTCGCCCGTAATCGCGCGGACCACATAGTCAAGAGATTTCTGGAAAGTATGATTTGCAATATTTGCGTAGTCGATGGCAATCTCCGCGACAGAAGCCGGGTTGACCTCCCCGAAGATACCCGCGATGGCGACCGTGGCCGCGACTCCCGATAGAAGAACCCCCCACTCGACCTGGGAGAACAAGTGCTCGGCTTGCACCTTGTCGGCCTGCAGCAGGACTTCTGCTTGCTCCTTGCTTCCCGTAAGGGTGTTGAGTTCGTAGCTCACACTCAGGACGGCTCCGGTGTCGAACGCCACGAGCGGTGTTCCCAGCGTGGTCAGTAGGGTGAGCTCCGAATGAAACGCCTCGAACTCCAATGCCAAGAATTCGAACAGCCCTTGATGTCCGCCATTCGAATCGACACCGATGTATTCATCGGTCTTGGAGTCGATCTCGGCCCAGGCGATCGTTGGAGTCCCGTTGATCGTGACATCTTGCACCGGCACGATGACGATCATACCCTCGTTGACGTCGTCGGTGATCAGGGCCTTGGCGTCAGCCGAGATGTTCAACGCGGCCAGGCTGGAGAGGTTGCCGGTCGCGACGACCGTGAGACCGATCCCCTCAGAGGCCGCGGCCTCGAAGACATCGGTCGAATTATCCACCTGCGGCGTCTGTACGGCGGGCGCCAGGAGCGTGACCACATCTCGCTCGGCAACGTTCTCGTAGATACCCCTGGCCACGTTGAAGGTGTAGAGCGCGAGAGTGCTCTGATCGGGCTCGCCCTCAACTCGCATCGTATCATTGAGGATATCGATCGCGGCGGACATCGACGCAGCCTGGGTGGTCGGATCGGTGGTGATCTGGTTGGAGATCATCACGACGCGCGGCCGGGCAAAGTATGCGGCAACGCCCGCCGAATTGGCGATGGCCTGAGTGTGCAGGTCGGATAAACCGTGGAAGTCATCATCGAGCTCCCGCGTTAATCCCAAATCGAGGTTCTGGACGAACGGTGCCGAAGTGAGAGCGGTAGCCTGTGACGCCTGAAGCGTGGTCACCTGGGCCGCGCTGGATTGGAGCTCCTGGTCGAGCTCAGCCAAGGGCATCGGGTCGTTGAACGCCGCGGAGACGTCGAGTGTGAAGACGTCGAAATTGGATAGGATCGGCGGGGCGCCCGGCGGGATCGAGAGATTCGGTGCCTGCAAACCTGCCCGAGCGGCCGGTCCGAGCCGATCTACCAACATCCGGCTGAATGTCTGCGTCGGGCCCTGCGGGCCGCTGAGGATTACGTTGAGGAACAGCCCCGTCAGGATCTGGCTGCCAAATGGGAAGTTGGTCAGGACCTCTTGGTAGGTCTGGCCCGGGATGACCTGGTCGCCGGAGGCGTCGTAAGCGTCGTCACCGACGTCGATGTACGGCGTATAGGTGTTCACAGTGGATGTGAACGCAAGAGCGCTCGTCGAGTTGGAGCTGACGTTGTTGCCGATCGTCAGCGGGCGCCCGACGAGCTGCACGTCATTGAACGTCTGATCGAGGACCGTCGTGTCCTGTTGCCCCCCCAGCCCGAACAGCGCACCGGCGATGTTGGTAATCTCCGCGACGAGCTGGACCCTGGTCGTCTCCTCTAGATCGGCGGGCACAGCCGCGAACGTGCCGGTCGACGTCGTGAACGTCTGGCCGATCGTGGCGCCGGGCAGGAGCGGGTCGGCGTCGGTCATACCGCTACCGGTGTCGAACTGGAACCAGTCATGCGACTCGGTCTCGGACAGGAGTTGCGGGTCGTTGGCCGGGTCGGAGGTCTGCGTGCCGGGCGGGATGTAGCCGACCGTCTGATAGCTGACCGGGAACATCGAGAGGATCAAGGTCTGGGCCTGGCTCTGGGAGAGCGTCCCCGAGACGTACTGCGCCGGGATGCCCGAAGCGCGCATCAAGGCCACGCCCAGGCTGGCGACGTCGAGCGCATTGCCGGCGTTCGACCAGAGCGTCCCCCGCGCGCCGCGGACCGAGCCCAGGTACGAGTTGTAGCCGACCTGCGTGTGCAGGAAACTGAAGATCTGCGTCGGGTCGTAGTTGAGTGCCGCCGCCTCTTCCTGGATGAACGGATCGTTCGTGTCGGCATCAAGTGTCGCGGCCAACAGGCTGGGGTCGGAGACGATCCCCGGCTGGACCGTCGCCGCGGGCGTGGTGGCCGACACGGCGCCGGCGTCGAGCATGGCGTAAGCCGAGGCGCCGGTGTCGAGCGGAGTCGGCGCGGTGGTGCTCAGCGCCGAGACGTTCACGGTGATCGACACGCTAACGCGGTCGTAGCCCTGGATCGTCCCCAGGCCCCAGGCCAGGTTTTGACCGCTCTGATCCGGCTGCTGCGAGGCACTCGCCATCGTCACGCCGTGGGCGAGCGTCGTCGTCAGCAAGACGCCGGTCTCCGGGTCGGCCTGCTCGTTGTAGACCGTGTACGTGATCGTAACCTGGTTGTTCTGCACCTCGCCGACGAAATACGAGGGCGTAGTCGTCTCCGAGGCCGCCGTCGACGGCGTCGCCAGCGTCCGACCCACCACGATCGTGGCCGGCAGTCCGCCGGAATCCAGCATCGTCCGGTCTTCCAGCGACTCGAAGAACAGCCGGCGAACCCTCGACTTCTGGCGGAGACGGAATCGACCACGCTGACGGATCTCGGACTGCGCAGAGCGGCGAATCATGGGATGAGTCTCCAGGTGGATCGCGATCACCGAGCGGTCACTGAAACCGAATGGATGGAAGGAGACGCGAATTCTTAAGTTCAGAAGCAACCAGTCAAACCGATGGCGTCGGCATCCAGGCCGAGCAGAGATCCGGCAGCGTCGCACCGGGCTCGTGGCATCATTTCGCAAGCATGCGCGGTTCTATCGTCGGCGAGGGCGACAATGCCGTGACAACCGCGATCAGCAGTACGATCACCCACAACGTGAAACTCCGTGCGCACATTGTCAGGGTCCGTTCTTGTCGAAAGTTGTTGACTCACGCGACGAAATCACCGCATATTATTAATGTGTTAATATCAGTGAGAGGCGGACGACGATCTCACGCCGAGGATGCCGTCACTCGCGTCGTCCGGTCCTTCTCGGCGAAATGGCCGAGCGACCCAAAGTTCCGATTGAGGCGCACCATCTCCGAAAACCGAGAATGTGTTTGATTCCCGAGCGCCTCGCGGTTAGCCTCAGTATCTATCCGAACGATCTCAGTCGATTCTGACTCTCAACTCCGAAAAGATTTCACTATTCCGGGCGGCAATCAAAAAACTGCAGATGTTGGGCGGTCGGCGATGACATAGCAGGAACCGGATATCCGCGAAGAGAGCAGAGTCTCGCCATGGCGGCTGGCAACACCTTGAAGACAAGCTCCTCGTTGCTCCTACGTGTGGCCGCGCTCCCGCTCGACCAGGAGGCCTGGAGACAGTTCACGAAACGCTATGGCCCATGCATCATTCGCTGGTGTGGCGAATGGGGAGCACAGGACGCGGATGCGGAAGACATCACCCAGACCGTGCTCACGAATCTTGCCGTGAAGTTGCCGGGGTTTCGTTACGATTCCACGCAGAGCTTCCGCGGTTTCTTGAGGAAGGTCGCAAGGGACGCCTTCCGTGACGCGTGGCGGAGAAATGCACGCCGAGTTGCCGCGGGTGGAAGCGAGAATCTCAGTCTGCTGTCGAGCCAGGAAGCGCGCGTCGATTTGGTCTCCCGGATCGAGCGCGAATTCGACCTCGAGCTTCTGGAAGCGGCAGCCCAGGCCGTACGACAACGTGTCGAAGCGAAGACGTGGGAGGCCTACGAGTCCACGGCTCGCGATGAGCGACCCGCCCGTGAAGTCGCCAAGGTCCTGGGCATGACCGTCGGTGGAGTCTACAAAGCCAAGTCGACCGTGCTCCGGATGCTTCAGGAGGAGCTCGGAAAGCTCGAGGATGGATGGGATACTCGCAATCGGAGTTGAAGCCCGGCAGGACCCACGATCGAGAATCCGCGATGAACCCCTGCTCGACCCCGCAACAGCTCGAACGGTTCCTCCACAATCAGTTGGAAGGTTCGGAATCCCGGGCCGTCGAGGCCCACATTGAAGAATGCGATCGATGCCAGCAACTCCTGGAGCAGATGACGAAAGGCCGAGAATCGGCCGATCCGTCCTTTTCGAGTCGAGAGAACGATGAGCGGATCGCTCGCTTGCTCGACCGTGTCGAGGCGAAAGGACCTCGGCCGGACGATCCTGACCAGCCGCCCATCAACGGCATTCCATCACCATCATCTCCCGACTTCGGCCCGAATATCGAAGGCCTTAAGATCATCCGCGAGATCGGCCGAGGCGGCATGGGGATCGTCTACGAGGCTGTGGATCAGCGATTGAATCGTCGCGTGGCACTCAAGTTGTTGCCCTTCAACGCCTTGGCCCACCCTAAGCAGGTTGAGCGGTTCAAGCACGAAGCCCAGGCCGCGGCGCGACTGCACCACACCAACATTGTCCCCATCTTCGGCGTCGGCGAGCAGGCTGGACAGCACTATTATCTGATGCAATACATCGAGGGCCAGGGTCTGGACGCCGTCCTCGGCGAGTTACGTCGTCAGCGTGAGTCCGCGTCGGGATCGCGCGAAGGTACGGGTCCCGAGATGGTCGATAGCATGAGTCCCGTGGATCACCCCCACTCGCCCGCGACTCCCTGCCCTTCGAGAGCGACGGTGGCCGATGTGGCGCAGTCGCCGGCATCGGGCCAGTTCGGCGAGGGAGCATCCTCTCCGCGCGGCGAGACTTCCCTGGAGGAGAGGTCGGGAGAGACGGCCATCTTCCCTCCGCCGAACATCCCATCGGAGTTTGTGCCATCCGATTCGCCGCCCGTTGTCCTGCCCGGTTCCGGCGAGATCTTGACGCATTTGGGTCGCAACCTTGCTGACTTCCAGGCCCTCGCTCGCATCGGCGTTCAGGTCGCGGACGCGCTGGAGTACGCCAACCGTCAGGGCGTCCTCCATCGCGACATCAAGCCGTCGAACCTGTTGCGGGATGTTCGCGGGAACGTCTGGGTCACCGACTTCGGATTGGCGAAGACGATCGGGGTTGACGGTTTGACGGCCTCCGGTGACATCGTTGGCACGGTGCGGTACATGGCTCCCGAACGCTTTCAAGGTCAGTGCGATGCGCGGGCCGACGTTTACAGCCTGGGTCTGAGCCTCTACGAACTGGCCGCGCAGGTTCCGGCATTTGAGGAAGTGGATCGTTTCCATCTGATCGAACGAATTCGACGCGAGGGGCCGCCGAGGCTGGCCACACGCGTGCCGAGAGTTCCCAGGGACCTGGAGACGATCATCCATAAGGCGATCGCGCGCGAGGCGGATCGTCGTTACGCGACAGCCGGGGCACTGGCGGACGACTTGCGGCGGTTCCTCGACGGTCGAACGATCCTCGCACGCCGGGCTTCTCCCCCCGAGCGCGTTGTGCGCTGGTGCCGGCGAAACCCATGGGTGGCCGCGTCGATCGCGATCCTGGTTGTCGGCACGGTCGTCAGCGGCTGGCAGGCTGTCCTCGCCACCAAGGCACTGGGCAAAGCCGAAAGTGAAGCTCTCCGGGCAACCCAGGCCGAGGCCGCAACCCGCAAGCAGCGCGACCGGGCCGAGGCTGAGGCTGAGATCTCCAAGGCGGTCAGAGCGTTCGTGCAACAGGACATGCTGGCCCAGGCCAGCGCGTTCAACCTGCCGACACTTCGCATACAGCACGACCCGGACTTGAAGGTTCGGACGGCCCTCGACCGATCCGCCGCCAAGATCGGTGATCGATTCGCGAGTCAGCCGCTCGTGGAAGCATCGATTCGCCAGACGGTCGGCGAGACGTACTATCAATTGGGCCTCTTCGCGCAGGCCCTCCCGCACCTTCAGCGGGCCCTGGATTTGCGCCGCACCGTCCTGGACAACGACGATCCCGACACACTCCTCGCCATGAAAGCCTTGGGGCTCCTCTATTACGAAGACGGGAAGATCGCCGAGGCTGAGCCGCTCCTGGTCGAAGCCATGAGGGGACTGAGAAAGTCGCGAGATTCCCAGCATCGCGACCTGCTCGATGCGACCACTCTCGTCGGTATTCTCTACTACGGCCAGCGCCGGTATCCAGAAGCCGAAGGGCTCCTGACTCAGGTACGAGACGCACTCCAGGTGAAGCAAGGCTCAGATGATCCCGAGACGCTCCAGGTGAGAAGCACCCTGGCAATGGTCTATTTGGAGCAACAGAAGCGGGAACTGGCGGAGCAGACGTTGACTGACGTTCTGAACAAAATGCAGAAGGTCCTGGGCGTCGAACATCCCATCACGTCGATGGCAAGACAGAACTTATCCGACGTCTATCAGCGCCGGGGCAAGAAGAACGATGCGATACGACTCCTGGTCGACGCGGTCGAGTTTCAGTCCAAGGTGCCCGGCCGCGAGCATCCCTCAACACTCCAATCCCTCGTCAAATTGGGAATGCTCTATGCCGAGCAGGGCATCCTGGACAAGGCCGAGCTGCTCTTATCCGAGGCGCTGGTCGGATGTCGCAAGTCGCTGGATCGCAACCACGAGACGACGATTGCCGCACTGGCGGGGCTGGCGAGTATCTATGCCCAGAGGAGGGACATGAAGCAGCTCGGTCGGGCGTTGATCGAGTCGGCCGAGATCGCGCGCGCCCGGTGGGGGCTCGAGCACGGTACGACGGCCCAGGCCAACCAGGTCGCCGGGATGTTCTTTCTCGTCCTGGGAGATTATCACAAGGCCGAACCGTACATCCGCGATGAATTGGTCTTCTTCAGGAAGAATCAGTTCGAGGAACGGGAACGCCACATGGCCCAAATCCGCCTCGGCGTTTGCTTGCTCGCCCAGAAAAAGTACACCGAGGCCCCATCCCTGCTGCGCTCCGCCTACAACGGGCTGAAGCCGCGCCAGAAGAGCCCCATTCCCGCGGACACCTCCGACCTGGGCTGGATCATCGAACAGATCTTGCAGCTCCGCGACGAGTCCGGCAAGCTCCTGCTCGACACTTCCCTGGCGAAACTCCGGGGAGATCCCGCCCTCCAGGCCATCGTCTTCGATCTCCAGTTCCCCTGCGATCCGTTCGAGCCACCATTGGGTTTGCCCCCGGACACTTGTAGAGATAACGGGCCGTAGATCCGTCCCCGCGCCGCGGAAGTCGTCGATGGCGACCAGCTTTTCGAGCAGCGGCTCGGCGACTTTCTCGGCATGGAGACGATCCTGGACCACGCGATCGGGATCTCCGATCGTGACGACGGGCAGGCTGTCCGAGTGATTCACAGCCTGAATCGCTCTCCACCGTCCCGTTCGGCCCCGTGAAGACGTCGGCTAATCAACAGGCTGAAATTTTTTTTGGAATTGTCTATCTGCTTCTGGCACTGAGAGTTCGGGAGGCTCGAGGTCCAAGTTCTGCGATAGGTGCATTAACATTTTTTCCAAGTTGAGGCATCCTGATAGTATGGGCACCGCCAGATCACTCCGAAAACCGGCGATCGGAACGCTCCGACCCAAGCACGGGCTCGCCGCAACCCACTTCCGGCTAAAGAGATCAGGTATAGCGACCCGCCAGGAAGGTGACAGAAACGTGCCAACTCGCCACGCGAACCTTGCTCAATAATCCGTGCTTGAGAACGGGGCGCATCGTCGGTGAGGCGCCGAAGATCGTCTCGATTAGGTTTGGTCGGATACCCGCTTCACGCGATCGTTTCCGCCTGGAAGCCAAGATCCACTATGTGCATGAATGATCGGTCGAGACGCTCGAACGAAGGAGGTTGGGCCCGCGGTTCGTCGCGATCGGTGCAACGAGACCGGAACGACATCTACCGAGTCGCGATGGAACCAATGAGCCATTGATGCGCAGTCAGGCACGGTAGATTGTCTGACAGGAATCATCAGTGCGTGCTCGTTGGCGTGCAATTCCACTGATTGAAGCAACGACCCGGCTTGAGGGTGCCCCGGCTTCTAACGAATGACCCCAGAGATCCCCGAGATGCTGGATCCCAGATCCACGAAACGAAGCCAAGCGGCCGGTTGGCCCGGGCCGAATACCGCAAAACGAAGCCAAGCCACGACGCGCCCAGGCCCGAATTTCACCAAACGAAGCCAAATCCCGCGCGAACTATCCCGAAAACCCACAGAATAAAACTCCCAGACCATATAGACCGCGTGACTGATAAATATTCTCAACTCGACGAGTCCGATCCGAATCGGGTTCAGACCACTGACCATATCAATCCACAATTTCGTTACGATCAGGAGAATTGCCTTTGCGGAGTTCTCCGGGGATGACGGTCTCGCAGATTAGGCGGCGTCTTCCCCACGTTCCGACAGGGGGATCCCCTGGCCTGGCTTCCGGGCGAATCCGCCGCCAACGTGCAAGTCCAGCGAGGCCGGGCTCGGATCAATTCGGCCGATTTCACTATCGACGACACTCTCAACAGCCCCAGGAGGCCCCGTGCCCGCCAATCGGACACTCGCCCTGGTCCTGCGATCGATCGAGGTCTTCGAGACCAGCCTCGTGGTGACGCTCTTCACCCGCGAATTGGGGAAAGTTTCGGCGCTGGCCAAGGGAGGCCGGCGGCCGAAGTCGCCGTTCCAGGGTGGGCTTGACCTGCTGGGGGTTTCCGATATCGTGTTGTTTCCCAAGGCGTCCGAGGCGCTGGACCTCCTGGTCGAGGCCGCGCCGGTGGAGCGCTTTGCCCCTCTGCGCCGCGATCTGGCGGCCTTGTATGCCGGCTACTACATCGCCGAATTGCTGTCCGACCTGACCGACTTCCACGATCCGCACCCGAAGCTGTTCGACGCGGCGAGGATCACCTTGCGGCATCTGGGCGAGGCCGAGTTGCGGTCGCGGAGGCTCCTTCGATTCGAGCTGGCGTGCCTGCGCGAGCTGGGGTTGATGCCCGCGCTCGAGGCCTGCGCGCACTGCGGCGCGGTCATCGCGGCGCCGAGGGAGGTGGTGTGGTTCGGGCTGGCCTCGGGAGGCGTGCTCTGTGATGCATGCCGGACCGGCCAGCCGCATGTCGCGTCCATGTCGGTCAGGGACCTGGAATCCATCCGGGCCCTGGCCAGCCCCGGGCGTGCCTGGCGCGAGCTGGATGCCAGCTCCGCGGGCCTCGCGCCGGTCCGGGAAACCATCGGGGCGGTGATCAGTCACGTCCTCGGGCATCGTCCCCGACTCCGCCCTTTACTGGGAGTGTGACCGAATGGTCCTCCGATTTTGGATCTTGGATTATGGATTTTGGATCGCGGGCCAGACCTGGAGGGTCTTCCCGTCCATAATCCTGAATCCTGAATCCAGAACCCAGAATTCCAGATTCCAAATCCCAGATTCCAAATCCAAGATCCAAAAGCGAATCGTTTGCCTGGCCGCGGGGCTGCTGCTGCTGGGGCTCACCGGCTGTCAGAGCATTTCCAGCCCGCTGGCCGAATGGTGCGCCGCGTATGACTCCAACATCTTCCGGAGGCTCAACCCGGAGGAGATGGCCGACTCCAGTGGATCGACCGACTCCACGAACCTGCTCCAGCGCCTGGATGACGCCACGGAAGAACCCGACCATCGGCGATCCCCCGCCTTCGACGCTCGTCCTTGGCTCCAACGGCTGGCGTCCCTTCGCCAAGCCGGCACCCAACCCCCAGGCCGACGCCGAGTTCCAGTCCGCATTCAAGCTGTTCCAGCAGGGGAAGTTCGCCGAGGCCGAGCGGCAGTTTGCCAAGATCGCCAAGGCCAAGGACCGCAAGGGGTCTACCTGGGGTGAGAACGCCCAGTTTTACCTGGCCGAGTCCCAGTATCAGCAGAAGAAGTTCGTCACGGCCCACGACAGTTTCGATCGCCTCCACACCGACTACCCCGCGACCGCCTACCTGGATAAGCTTTGCGCCCGCGAGTACGAGCTCGCCCAGTTCTGGCTCGCCCAGACCGATCCCAAGGCGCCCGCCGACAAGAAGGTGCCGTGGTTCGCCCGCTTCGACAGCCGGCTGCCCCTGCTCGACAGCCAGGGCCAGGGCCTGAAGTCCCTCGAGCACGTCCGCCAGTTTCAACCGGACGGCCCGCTCGCCGACGACGCCACGATACAGATCGCCGATTTTCACATGAAACACCAGGATTATGAGTCGGCTGCGCTCTATTACGACCAGTTCATCGCCGAGTACGGGCCGCGCAAGAGCCCCTTCTTGCAAGATGCCCAGCTCGCCGCGATCGACGCGCGGATGAAGGGCTATCTCGGCCCCGAGTATGACGGCGCCGGCCTGGAGAAAGCCCGCGACCTGGTCAAGCAGACGATGCAAACGTTCCCCGAGCGCCAGGCCTCGTTCGAGAAGCTGTATCACACGCTCGATGTGATCAATGAGGCTCAGGCGGAGAAGACCTTCCGCGACGGCGCCTACTACAAGAAGATCGGCAAGGTCGCGTCGGCCGAATTCTACTTCGGAAAGATCCCTCAGCGATGGCCCAGTAGCCCGTGGGCCGCCAAGGCCAAGACCGAGCTCGCCCAGCTCGCCAAGCTCCCGCGCAAACCCTCGAAGCCCAGTAAGATCATCATCCCGCCGGGCGCGACGGATCCGTTCATGAGCGCCGGTCCCATGGGCGGCATGGGCGGCATGGGGATGGGCGGCATGGGGATGGGTGGCATGGGCGGCATGGGTGGCATGGGGATGGGCGGCATGGGCGGAATGATGTGAGGCTGTCGGGAGTGGGCAATCGATCGTAATTCCGGGGCTTTCTTGAGCGAATGGATGGGGAATTCCAGATTCCCAATTCAAGAAGCGAGAACATGAACCTCTGACGCGTTCTCCAAGGCGAGTGAAAACTGGAATTCTGGGTCTTGAAACAGGAATCGCGTACCCGAAATCCCAGGGGAGGTACGGTCTCATGCGGCACAGCGTCCTTCAGCGTCCGCGACGAGGCGGGGCTTCGCCGCCTCGGGGCTCGCGACGACCGAGATGGAGTGTGCGTTTGACCCGGATGCTGGGAGTGATCGGGCTGGCGAGCCTGGTCTCCGGCTGCACCAACCTGCCGGTCGGGTCGCCCTCGGGCACGGCGGAGAATGATGGGTTCTTCGGCTGGCACATGCAGGCGCCCTACGATACCTCGGAGGTCAAGACGGTCTTCGTCTACTTCAAGACGCAGACCTTCCGGCGCGATCTCCAGCTCATGCTGACTGAGGCGGTCACCAAGGAAATCAACATGCGAACGCCCTTCCGGGTGGTCGGCAAGCCGGAGCAGGCCGACTCCATCCTGAAGGGGGTGATCACGGTTACGGACAAGAACCTGGTGGTCGAGGCGCCGACGAACCTGCCGCGCGAGCTCAACGCGATGATGACCGTCTGGGTGAACTGGACGCACAATCCGGAGACCGAGCTCGAGAAGACCCGGCAACCGACCGCGGTCACGGAGGTCAACAACTTCATCCCCGAAGTCGGCGAGACCACGCTGTCCGCCTATTACCAGATCACCCAGAGCATTGCCAAGCAGATCGTGGATATGATGGAAAAGCCGTGGTTCAGCGACGAAGACCTGAAATGAGCGGTGTCCGGGGCGCGATCGTGCGCCGGAGGGGCCGTCGGGAGGCCGTCCGAGCCACCGGGAGCCTGCAACGTGAGCCGATCCATCAAGCCGCAGTGGAACGCCCAGGGTCGGACGATCCTGGGTGACCAGGATCCGATCCCGAAAGTTATGGGCATCGTGAATCTGACTCCCGACAGCTTCTCCGACGGCGGCCGGACCGCTGGCAGCGCCGCCGCCGTCAGCCAGGCGCGACGGCTGGTCCGCGAGGGAGCCGGCCTGATCGACCTCGGGGGCGAGTCGAGCCGGCCGGGCTCGGATCCGGTCTCAATCGACGAGGAGCTGCGCCGGGTCATCCCGGTCGTCGAGGCCCTGGCCTCCGAGCTGGGCGTCCCGATCTCGATCGACACGACCAAGGCAGAGGTCGCCCGGAGAGCCCTCGACGCCGGCGCCGCCATCGTCAACGACATCTCCGCACTGGGGTCCGATGCGGACATGGGTCGCGTCGTGGCCGCGACGGGCGCCGGCGTGGTGCTCATGCACATGCAAGGCGTCCCGAAGACGATGCAGGTCGATCCTCACTACGAGGACGTCCTGGGCGAGGTGTACGAGGTCCTGGCCCGGCGAGTCGAGCGGGCCGAGTCGTTGGGGATTGCCCGGGATCGGATCGCCATCGACCCGGGCATCGGCTTCGGAAAGACCATCGACCATAACCTGGAGATCTTGCGGAACCTCCGTCGATTTGACACGCTAGGGTGTGCCATCCTGATTGGTACGTCACGGAAAGGGTTCCTGGGCACGATCACCGGACGTGGAGTGCACGAACGCGCGACGGCGTCGGTAGTTTCATCGCTGGCGGCGTGCGCGGCCGGCGCGCGGGTGGTGAGGGTCCACGACGTCGCGCCGATGGTCGATGCGATCAAGGTCTGGACAGCGGTGCGGGGTTGGGAGGACTGATCATGAGCATGAGCGTGACCGCGGAAGCCATCGAGAACGTCGAACCCTGTAGCATCGTCACGTCGAGCCTCTGTCTCGATCTGGCGCAGCAGGCCAAGCTGGCCGCGCGGAAGCTGGCCCTGGCCCGAGGTTCGGCCAAGGACACCTGGCTGAACCGATCGGCCGCGGCGCTGGTCGCGCGCCGCGAGGAGATCCTGACGGCCAACGCGGGGGACGTCGCCGCCGCGCCCGGCCGTGGGCTCGAAGCGGCGGCGATCGACCGCCTCAAGCTCGACGCCCGGCGCGTCGAGGAGATGGCCCGGGCCCTCCGAGAGGTCGCCACACTGCCCGACCCCATCGGCGAGCTCATCACGTCGAGCCGGCGGCCCAACGGGCTGGAAGTCCGGCAAGTCCGCGTTCCGCTGGGCGTGATCTTCATCATCTACGAGAGCCGACCGAACGTGACGGTTGACGCCGCCGCGCTCTGCGTCAAGAGCGGCAACGCCGTGATCCTCCGCGGCGGCAAGGAGGCCATCTTGACCAACCTGGCGCTGCACCGGATCCTCGCCGATGAGCTGGTCGCCTGCGGACTTCCCGAGTACGCCGTCCAGCTCGTCCCGACGACCGACCGTGCCGCCGTCGGCGAGCTCCTGGGGTTGTCCGAGTTCATCGACCTGGCGATTCCGCGGGGCGGTGAAAGCCTGATCCGTCGCGTCGTCGCCGAGGCGAAGATGCCGGTCCTGAAGCATTACCAGGGGAACTGTCACGTCTATATCGATGCCCGATGCGACGTGGATATGGCGATCAAGATCATCCTGAACGCCAAGGTCCAGCGCCCGGGCGTCTGCAACGCGGCCGAGACGCTCCTGGTGCATCGCGCGGTCGCCCCGTACTTCCTCCGCAGGGCAGTCGACGCACTGGTTGACGCGGGCGTGGAGCTGCGTGGCGATCCGGTTGCGCGGACGTACATACCGGACATGACTCCCGCCTCTCCGGCCGACTGGGACACCGAGTTTCTCGACAAGATCCTGGCCGTGGCCGTCGTCGAATCCCTGGACGAGGCGATCGCCCACATCGCCCGGCACGGTTCGGGGCACACCGAGGCGATCGTCACCAGCGACCTCGCTGCGGCCCGCCGCTTCACGGAGGAAGTCGACAGCTCGGCCGTCATGGTCAATGCCAGCACCCGGTTCAACGACGGCGGCCAGCTCGGACTCGGGGCCGAGATCGGCATCAGCACCGATAAGATCCATGCGCGCGGGCCCTGTGGGCTCCGCGAGCTGACCAGTACCAAGTGGATCGTCTTCGGCGACGGCCATCTCCGGGAGTAAGGGAGAAAAGACAGATCTCACGCGGAGGCGCGGAGGACGCGGAGAAATCGCGCTCTCTTTCGAGAACGTTCTTCTCGTCTCCGCGCGCTCCGCATCTCCGCGTGAAACTCTCCTGGGAATGGGATCACCGAGCGTCCGGAACGGCTCGGACCGCTTGGGACGCAAGAGCCTGGGCCTTGCGGACCAGGTCAACGAACTCCTTGCGGTAGCCCGAGGGGTCCTTGTCCAGTGCTGGCTGGGCAATCTCCAGCAGCCCGGCGTAGGTCAGGGTACCTTTGTGGGGAGAATCGCGGAGCATCATGCCGAACCCCGCGACGGCCGTGGCGAATTTCAGGTCATCCGACGCCTGGGCGAAGTCGGTGCCGGAATCGATCGCCTTCTGCTCGATGAGGCGGCTCTTGTCCTCGTCGGGTTTCTTGTACCGGAGCTTGAACGTGAAGGCTTCCGATCCGGTCTGATCCTTCGCACTGGCCAGGAGCAGCGAGTTCCCAGGTCGCCCGGCCGGCACGAGCTCGTAGAGTGCCGTGACGTGGTGGCCGGCGCCGATCTCGCCGGCATCCTTGGCATCGTTGTCGAAGTCCTCGTTAGCCAGCACGCGATCTTCGTAGCCAATGAGGCGGTAGGCCGACACCGTGTCCTTGTGGAAGTCGACCTGGATCTTGACGTCCTTGGCCACGGTGATCAGGTTTGTCGCCCATTTCCTCGACGAGCACCTTGTACGCCTCGCGCGGCGAGTCGATGTAGGCATAGTGACCGTTCCCCTTGTCGGCGAGCTTCTCGAGCTTGTCATCCTTGATGTTGCCCATGCCGAAGCCCAGGACGCTGAGGAACACCCCGCTCTTGGCCTTGGCCTCGATGAGCCGGACGAGGTCATTGTTGTCGGTCACACCCACGTTGAAGTCGCCGTCGGTGGCCAGGATGACGCGGTTCGTCCCGTTCTTGATGAAGTGCTGGGTGGCGAGGTCATAGGCGAGCTGGATGCCGGCTGCACCGTTGGTCGAGCCCCCGGCCCGCAACGCCTCGATGGCCGACAGCACCTCAACCTTGTTCTGGCAAGACGTCGAGGGGAGGACCACACCCGAGGCGGCGGCATACACGACGATCCCGACGCGGTCGTTCTCGTTGAGCTGTTCGACCAGCCGTTGCAGACCCCACTGGACGAGCGGCAGCTTGTTGGGATGGTCCATGGAGCCGGAGACATCCACCAGGAAGATGAGGTTGCTCGCGGCGCGGCGGGCCTGGTCGATCGGCCTGGCCGCGATGCCGATCCGCGCCAGCCGGTTCCGGGCGTTCCACGGACATCGGGCGATCTCGAGATGGATCGCAAAGGGATCTTCGCTGGAATTCGGCGGCGGCGCATCGCGATAGGGGAAGTAGTTGAGCAGCTCCTCGATGCGGACTGCGTCCCGGGGAGGGAGCATGTTCTGGGTGAGGAACCGGCGGACATTCGAGTAACTGGCCGTATCGACGTCGATCGAGAACGTCGATTGCGGCTCGTTCTCGACCAACTGGAACGGGTTATCCACGATCGGTGCGTACGCCTCGGCAAGTTGTTCGACCCCGACCGGCGCCGCCTGGAGCTGTTGCACGAGCTCCGCGGCGGGGGTCGATGCGGCTGCGGCGGCCGGTTGCTGGCCAGGCTGGCCAACGTTCCGGGCTTCACCCTCGGCGCGCAAAGCTGGCATCGGAGCCGAGGCCGGGACCTGGTCTCCGAGGCCGAGTGCAAGGTTGTCGGTCAGCGCACCAGCACGCTCAACGGCCTTTTCCCCATCTTGAGCGGGCTGGCCAGGCTTGGACTTGAGGGCGAGAGCCGGTGGCTTGGATTCCTCCGCCATCGGCCGGACCGGCGCGGCCGCCTCGCTTCGGCCTGATGCGTTCTGCGGTGGCCCGCTTTGACTCTGCGACTGAGGACCTTGGTTCGTGACGACCGAAGTCCCCTTCTTTGCGAGTGAATGATCCCCCGAGCCCGTGAAAGCCGGAGAGTTACCGGCTTGCCCGCTCTGACCCGGCCCCTGGGCCGCGAGATCCAGGGTCTTGCTGCGGAATGCCAGATCCGATCGTCCCAGCCCGTCAACCGACTGGGCCTGTGGGAGAGACTCGCGCCTCTGAACTTGTCTCTCGCTCTCTGAGAGCATCTGCTTTCGAGCTCGTATCAAGGACTCCTGTTCAGATAGCGCCAATTGCACCTCACGCCGGGCAGACGTCGCGGGGGACAGAGCCCGTCGGGACCGCGGGTACGAGGTGCCGCAGGCGCTTGACCTTGCAAGCCCATTCCACCTCCCATTCCACCCAATTGAGTCATTCCGCGCATCATCTGACCGCCTTGGGCGTTCATTGCGCCGCCCATTGGGCCGCCGCCCGTACCGGCGCGTAATCGGTCGAGGACGATCTGTCGATCTTGAGTCCCCACCGGCATTGCGGGCCCGGCTCCTGCGAGATCGGATGCTCGTTTGGGTTTGTAGTTGGCGTAATATGGGAGAGGGGCCTGAGCCTGCTCGTCGCGCACGGACCTTAAGATCCCATTGGTCTTGGAGAGCACAGTCGCCTTGGCGACGGGATTAGCCAATGCAAGCTCTTGTGCGACGACGCGTGCCTCGTCCTGCCGCAACGGTTTCAGGTACGGCGGGATCAAGGTTGCCGTCGCACCGAGCAACAGGAGTGCGGCCACGGCGCCGACCTGGAATCGCGTACGCCGCCACCAGGGGCGGGA
Source organism: uncultured Planctomycetota bacterium (assembly GCA_963845755.1). GTDB lineage: Bacteria > Planctomycetota > Planctomycetia > Isosphaerales > Isosphaeraceae > CAWJTV01. Next base: position 72,101 of record CAWJTV010000020.1, on the reverse strand, counting down.
GGCCGTGGAGGATTGTAACGGGACAGCCGCGACCGGCCGGTGATTGGTCTCAGGAGTCGGCGCGTGGACCGCCTGTTCTTCGCGGAGCCGATCGGTGAGCCAGCCGACGGTCGAGCGGATCTCCTCGACGGCCTGGCGGCATTCGTCCGAGTCGTTCAGGAGTGCCTCGACCTCCGCCTGGTCGGCGGGTTCGAGCTCGCCGAGCACGTAAGCGGTCAGCCGGGGATCGTTCGGGTCAAAGGTCATGGCAGGACCTCCTTAGAAGCGAGCCTTGGCCGCCTGGCCGTCGAACAGGTAACCCCGGAGCGTCTTGATCCCGGCGTGGATCAAGTAGCCGACGTTGGAGACGCTGTGGCCGCTGATGCGGCTGATTTCCTGGTACGAGAACCCGTTCTGAAACTTCAGACGGATGACCTCGCGCTGATTGACCGGCAGGGATTCCAGGAGTTCCAGCACGCGTTCGCCCAGCTCCCGGCGCTCGGCGGCCTCCAGCGGGGCCGGCCCGGGATTCAAGCAACGAAGCACCTGCTCCTCGCGTAACTGACTCATGCGCTGCTCCTTCCGCAAGACATCCAGCGCCCGGTTGCGACAGACGGTGAACAGCCACTCGGCCAGATGATCCTCGATCGCGGTCCGATCCGATGCACAGAGCTTCAGGAACGTCTCCTGCACGACGTCGCGCGCGGCCTCGGGGTCGCGCAGGAGTCGCGAGGCGTAGAGCGACAGCGGTCCCTCGAATCGAGCGACCGCGTCACGGACCCAGTTCTCATGCTCGACGTCCAGGATTCTCGGCATCACCTTGCTCGGTAGAAGACCGATGTCCGTTCCTTCTCAATGACGGATCAGCCACGTGTTTCTTAGGCGGCGGTTCCAAGAATCCTCGGCGCGGGGATCCGGGGACGTCGGCCCCGCGGGCCGTCGACCCCAGCCACCCGACGGAGCGCCCGGTAAGGCGAGTAAAACTCACCAGGGAGGCGGGACGATCCTGGTGGGTTTCACCCACCCTACAAAGACCGGATTACGTTCTCGGATCGTTCCTCACTGCCTCGCCAGTTTCTTCGCCTGTCGGACCGCGGCCAGGAACTCCCGGCGGTAGCCCGAGGGGTCGTGGGCCGAGACGGGCTCGGCGATCTCGATCACACCCGCGTAGGTCAGGCTGCCCTTGTGGAGTGAGTCGCGTAAGAGCATTCCGAACCCCGCGACCGCGGCGGCGAACTTCAAGTCTTCCGAGGATTCGCCGAACGACCGGCCCTTGTCCACGACGCCGATCTCGAGCTTGCGGCTGGTCTCGCCGGTCGGCGGCTTGTACCGCATCTTGAGTGTGAATGACTCGTTGCTGGCGGAGCCCGACGACGACGTTTTCGAATACTTGAGCGGGTCGACGCCGGCAGCGCCGTCCTCCTCGGCTCCGGGCGGGACGATCTCATAGAGCGCCGTGACGTGATGCCCCGCGCCGACCTCGCCGGCATCCTTGGTATCGTCGTTGAAGTCCTGATGGGCCATGATCCGATTCTCATAGCCGATCAGCCGGAAGGCACCGACCTTGGCGGAGTTGAATTCGACCTGGATCTTGACGTCCTTGGCGACGGTGATCAGCGTCGAGCCCATCTGCTCGACGAGCACCTTGTACCCCTCGCGCGGCGAGTCGATGTAGGCGTAGTTGCCGTTCCCCTTATCGGCGAGTTTCTCGAGCTTGTCATCCTTGATGTTGCCCATCCCGAAACCCAGGACGCTGAGGAACACCCCGCTCCTGGCCTTGGCCTCGATCAGACGCACGAGCTCATCATTGTCGCTCACGCCGACGTTGAAGTCGCCGTCGGTGGCCAGGATGACGCGGTTCGTCCCGTTCTTGATGAAATGCTGGGTGGCGACGTCGTAGGCAAGCTGGATGCCCGCTCCCCCGTTGGTCGAGCCGCCCGCGCAACTGCTCGATCGCCGAGAGGATCTCCGCCTTGTGCAAGCAGGACGTCGAGGGCAGGACCAGGCCCGAGGCACTTGCGTAGACCACCATCGCGATCTGGTCATTCTCGCCAAGCTGATCGACCAGCCGCTGGAGACTCCATTGCACCAGGGGGAGCTTGTTCGGCTCTTGCATCGAGCCCGAGACGTCAACCAGGAAGACCAGGTTGCTGGGCGGTCGCTTCGACTGGTCGATCGGCATGGCCGCAATGCCGATCCGCGCCAGGCGATGCTTGGCATTCCAGGGACAGCCGGCGACCTCGACGTGCACGGCGAATGGGTCCGGGCTGGAGGACGGAGGCGGTGCGTCATCGTACGGGAAGTAGTTGAGCAGCTCCTCGATGCGGACCGCGTCCTTGGGCGGCAGCGTGTTCTGGGTGAGGAAGCGCCGGACATTGGAATAGCTGGCCGTATCGACGTCGATCGAGAACGTTGACAAGGGCTCGCTCGCAACCCGGTGGAAAGGATTGTCCGTGATCGGGTTGTAAGACTCGGCCCGACGCTCGGCCTCCACGGCGGCGGCCTCCGCCGGTTCGGCCGCCTTGTCTTTCAGACCCGGCCGAGGTTGGGATTCGTAGTCTCGCTCGGTAGGTCCTGGAACGATTGCGCCCTTAATTGATTTGGGAACACCTCCGGAACGCTTTCGCTTCATAACCCCCGGTGATGTGGGCCCGCCGGCAGGTGCAGGAGCCGAACCCTTGTAGGCAACAGCGCCTTCGCTCCCGCCATAGGAATCCGAGCTGATCACTTCACCAGGCTGTGCGGATCGACTGGCCGAACGCGCGACTCGACCCTCCTGGACATTCTCATGGGAACAACCGACCACGTACCCCAAGACGATGGCAAGTACCGGTCCAAGACGACGAAGCGATGCTGAGAAGTTGCGCATGATGAGGTCTCCTCGGGGCGACAGGCGACCGATGGGGCGGAGACATGGGAAGAATGAGAATGAGGACGTGCCCGATCGCATCGCAATCCGAATCGACGGCATGAAGACCGTTGCGACGAGCAACGATGGATGAGATGAGGCCGTCGCATTCGATTGACGATCCAGTCGCCTGTCACTTAGACGTTCGTCCGAGGAGCCAGTTCCTTTTCCTGGTCTGCGAGCGACTCGCTCTGCCGGCTCATTAGCCGACCAGCCACAGGGGGCAATCGCGGCGCATGGCCTCGTTGGCAGCCAGGGCGAGTCGGGCGAAGGTCAGGATTTCGGGGGCATCGGCGACACAGCCGTCGTCGGGGTCATGGGCGACCCGGAGCAATTCCTTGAGGCCGTCATCGTCCAGCGGCAGGTCCCATTGCTGGGCCAGCTCGAAAAGCTCGTTGCGGAGGCCGGGCAGACTGGCGCATTTCAGAGCCCGGCCGGCCGAGAGGGGAAACGACGCCGTACGGACGTTGGCCGGTAGGTAGACACCCCGCCCCTCTTCACCCAGGGCGGTCAGATTGGGGAAGGTTTCCACCCCCAGCTCCTCGATCGCGCGACGCTGAAGGTCGGACCAACCCCTGTCGGCCAGCTCGCCATAGTGGAGGGTTGGGGTGCCCTCCCATTCACCCTCGGCGCCGAAGGCATGGTCCAGCACGCCGGCCACTTCCTCGGCGAAGGGAGCATCGAACGTTCCTTTCGCCCCGCCAACCGTGAACGACAGAGCCATGATGTGCCCCTCTTGGATTTCCAGGATCTGGGATGTCGTATTCAAGCAGTGGTCAGTAGACAGTGGGCAGTGGATAAGACGCAAGCAGGGGTCAGGAGTCAGTCGGCCGAGAGAGCGGGTTGCACTGAATCGGCCGGTTTCGGGCTCGTTATCGACTACTGACGATTGCTCGAAGGACTGGGCCGTTCCGAATACCAGAAGACGGCCGCCGTCAGATGAAAATCGGCCGTGGAGTACGTACCGTTGCTCGGTGCGATGGTTGCCGCGATCGTCCGATCGAACGGGATGGGATCCGACACATGCCATCGGTAGCCCACGGACTGACGGGGCGTAGCGTCCCAATCACCCAGAAACACCCCATGAGCCGGCGAGGCGTCCCAGGCGGGGGGTTGGGTGGGGAATCCGTGGATCGCCAGCACAGTGCCCAGTCCCGAGACGACGAAGCGAACATTGTCGGCGCGTTTCTCGGCGTCCGCAAACCGATGAGGGCCAACCGCTTGGCCCCGGACCGCAAGGAAAGTCCCGGCGTAGTGCCCCCGCCCGGGGAGTTCGACAGGCGGGAATGCCCCGGACGGTTCCGAGGCAGAGCGCGCGCGTTTCCGAGGGCTCCCTCGCGATAGGACGCACAAAAATAACCGGCGTCCGCCGCAGCCACGCGGACCGACCGGACACGGATCGTCCCCCGGATTGCCGCCTCCGAATCGATCTGGAGGAACGCCTGACGTCGGTATGGCATGGGGAACCGGTTGAACCACACCGGCCCGCTCGACCCCACGAGCAAAGACGAACCGGGCTCGACGCCGAGGACCCGGGCGAATGCGAAGCCCAATGGCAGGTTGACCCCCGCGGCACGGTCGTCCCGCTCCCAGAACAGTTTCAGACGGGCGTCGCGCCAGGCATCGCTGGTGCCGGGAGCCGGCTCGATCTCGAGCGACCGGATCGTGCGCGGTCCCGCCGGAAGAAGGTAGCGTTGCGTACTGCGCGCGGCACCATCCACGACGAAATCTGATGATTCCGTCGGCGCGCCGAGGGAAGCGATCCGATCCCCCGGCTTCGACCACACGGCGGCCGCCTGATCCAACTGGACTTGATCGGCGGATGAGAGGTCTTCCTGGAACGAGGTGACGTCGGTCGCCTCCGGCAGGGCAATCCCGCTGAGGCGAGCCCGCAAGCGTCCCGCGTGTGGCCCATCGAGTTTCATCCGGCAGCCGTCGCGGAATGCGATCGGGACATACGAGTAATACCCGCCGGCCGCATGACCGACCAGCGGTCGTGGGAAATGAGGATGCAGGCCGCTGAAGAGATCCGGGATCGGGAGATCCAGCGCGGGCTCGGCTCGCCGGTCGAGGTAGATCTTCAGCCGGATGTTCCTCAGGCTGAAACGTTCCGGCAAGTGTGCGGGGACGTTCAAAACGATCTGCTGGATCACTCCCGGGCCGGCGACCTCGGCGATCCCGCCGTCGGCCGCGATGGTCTTAGGCTCGCCGAAGGCGATGGGCCGAATTCGCGGGTCGCGCAACCGGGCCAGCAATCCCGGATCCACGAGCTCGACCAGCGACTCCGGTCGGGCGATAGCCCGATCGTACGCCCGCGGCCGGTTCGACGGTCGTGGACAGCGCCAGCCAGACCAGGATCGAGGGCATGACAGCCATCGGGGACGTCTCGAAGGTCGTGCGTAGGTCAGGCTTTCCGGTCTGACGGCAACGGTTCGTCAGGTGGGAACGCCTGAAGTACGAACAGGTGAGCGTCGCTCAAATGCGATTGGACGTGGACACGCCTCTATCCACCACGGCGCGGGCAACGTATCCTAGTTCCGTTTTCCTTCACCGACGGCTCCTCGGTCCCCGGTCGTCGGTTACCGCGGGAAATCCAGCCTCGACCGAGGCCGCGCGATCCATCCCCACGCGCCCTCAGTGTGGTCCTGAAACGTTGTTCCTGTCAAGCGCCTGCTTCCCGATGAGGCTCTTCATGCGGCGATCTCGAAACAGCACGTTAGCTCCCGTGATTCTCGTCCTGGCTGCGATCCTGGGTGCCAATCCGGCCCTCGGTGCCGATCCGATCGGCTTCACCCCGCGGTCGGCCGAGGCCCAGCGCACGGCCGAAGCCCACGCTCTGACCATTCCCACACCCGAGAACGCCCGGCGATGGCTCCGCATCCTCACCGCCGAGCCGCACGTCGCCGGAACGCCGGCCGATCGCAAGACCGCCGAGTTCGTCCGCGACAAGCTCCGCGAATGGGGTTGGAAGGCCGAGATCGCCGAGATGGAGGTGCTGCTCAATTATCCGGGTCACAATGCCTTCGTCAAAGAAAGTCCCCCTGCGCTGACGATCGATCGCCCCTTTGTTAAGAGGCTTGCCGTCGATGAAGGCCCGATCGCGACGGACAAGGACTCCGCCAACACAGGGGCGTTCGGATCGTTCAATGGGTACGGTACCTCGGGTATTGCTTCGGGACAGGTGGTGTATGTTAACTATGGTCGTCCCGAGGATTTCGATGCGCTCAACAAAATGGGGATCGACGTTAAGCACAAAGTCGTCCTCGTCCGCTACGGCGAGCTCTTCCGCGGCCTCAAGGTGTATAACGCCCAGAAGCGTGGCGCTCGGGGGATCCTGATCTTCTCCGATCCGGCTGAGGATGGATTCGCCAAGGGTGACGTCTACCCCAATGGACGCTTCCGCCCCGGATCGGCCATCCAGCGCGGTAGCGTTCAATTCCTTTCGATGGGACCGGGCGATCCCTCGACCCCGTTCGGCCCTTCGACGAAGGGAGCGAAAAGGCTTCCCTTCGACGAACTGTATGGATTCCCATACTATAAGGCTGGATTCCCCGGTGAGATGGTGAGCACGACCACGATCCAAGAATGGGAGAAGGCGACCGGCCTGAAACGAGCTGAGTACTTCGCGAGCATCCCATCTCTTCCCATCAGTTACGAAACGGCTCAGGAGATCCTCAAGGTTGTGGCCGGCCCCAATGTTCCAGCAGGCTGGCAGGGCGGATTGCCCTTGACATACCACGTTGGACCAGGGCCGGCAGAAGTCTCGTTCTCCGTGATTATGGATTACCAGCTCCGCCCGATCTGGAACGTGATCGCGACCATCCCCGGCACGGTCGAGCCCGACCGCTGGGTGATGCTCGGCAACCATCGCGACGCCTGGGTCTACGGCGCCGTCGATCCCGGCAGCGGCACCGCCGCGACGCTCGAGACCTGTCGTGCGTTGGGCGAGGCCGTCAAGCACGGCTGGAAGCCGCGGCGGACCCTCGTCTACGCAAGCTGGGATGCCGAGGAATACGGCCTGGTGGGTTCGACGGAATGGGCCGAGGAACATGCCGATGAGCTGAAGAAGAAGGCCGTTCTGATGTTGAACGTCGATTCGGCGGTCGCCGGTCCGGAGCTCACGCTCAGTGGAGTTCCCTCCTTGCGGGATTTCGTACTGGAAGCCGCCGGATCCATCACCGACGTCCGCTCGGGACGCAATCTCCGCGACCTATGGACCGAATCCCACCGCAAGGCCTGGGCCTCCAGCTCGCCGCTGATCGTCCATGATCCGATCTGGGACGACAACAATCATGACAGTCCCGGGTCGAAGTCGTCCACGACGCGAGGTTTCGTCCCGCAGATGAGCTGGCTGGGCTCCGGCTCCGACTATACGGTGTTCGTCGACCACCTGGGCATCCCGGCCGTTGACGGCGGGTTCCGAGGCGGATATGGCGTCTATCACTCGATCTACGATAACTTCAACTGGATGGAGAAATTCGGCGATCCGGAGTTCCTGAGCCACGCCACGGCAGCCCGGTTGTACACGCTGATCGCCATGAGGGCCGCCACGGCCGATGTCGTGCCGCTCCGATTCGGCTCCTACGGCCTGGCGCTCGCGAGCACGTCGATGAGCTGCGACTCATCCATGTCCGCCGCGTGCGACAAGGCGAATCGTCCGGGTCGAATCCGAATCCTTCCGACGAGTTCGCGGGGCTTCCCGACCTGGTCCGGGCAGTCCGAGATTTCCAGGCACGGGCCGAGGAGCTCGATCGCGCGACCGAGACTCTGACCCGGCACGACGCGATTGCTCCCGACAAGTTGGCTACGCTTAACGACGCCATCGCGAAAGTCGAACGGTCGTTCGCGCTGGCCGACGGGCTCCCCGGCCGGCCCTGGTTCAAGCACGCTATCTACGCCCCGGGCCTGACGACCGGCTACGCGGCCTGGCCCCTGCCGGCAATCCGTCAGGCCCTCGAAGACAAGAAGCCCGATGCGATCGCCGCGGCGGTCGCGAAGACCGTGGCGCAAATCCAGAAAGCGGCTGAGGCTCTCAAGGATGCCGCCGATCAGGCGAGGGCCAATCCGTAAGTCAGGCTTTCCACCCTGACGAACTATTACAGGCAGTCTCGAAAGCCTGACCAACTCGGAGCACCTTGATGACCCCTGTCCCGACGTCAGAACGTGAAGCGGTTACATTGCCCCGGGTGTTGGGTCCGGTCGAGGCGTTCTGCGTCGTCGTCGGGTCGGTGATCGGTTCGGGAATCTTCCTCGTGCCGGCGACCGTGGCGTATAACGTCCCGTTCCTGAGCGGGATCGTGCTGGTGTGGATCATTGGCGGGATCTTCATCGCCGCCGGAGCCCTGACGCTCGCGGAGCTAGGTGCGATGTTGCCGCAGGCCGGCGGGCTCTACGTTTTCCTCCGTGCGGCGTATGGCGCCTTGCCGGCATTCCTGTTCGGCTGGGTGGAGTTCCTGGTGGTGCGCAGCGGTTCGATGGCGACGCTGGCCGCGGCCTTCGCGCGATATTTCTCGCAACTGGCCCGCCCGCCCGCGGGTGTCTCAGTGAAGGTGTGGCAGGCGGGCGCCGCGGTGCTGGCCATTGCCGTGGTGACCGCTGTGAATGTCCTGGGCACGCGGCGGGGGGGCATGCTCCAGGTCGTGGGGACCGCCCTCAAGGTCGGCGGGATCGCGGTGATGATGGCGTTGCCCTTTGCGCTCGGCGCCGGCGCGATCGCGAACCTGACGCCGGTCTGGCCCACGATGGGGGCGGGCTCGATCTTTTCCGGCGCGATGGTGGCGATGGTCGGCGTGCTCTGGGCCTACGACGGTTGGACCAATGTGACCCCGCTCGCCGAGGAGATTCGCGACCCCGGACGCAGCATCCCCCGCGCCTTGCTCTACGGCACGGCGGTGCTGATCGCCGTCTATGTCGGTATGACCCTGGCCTATCACTACGTCCTGCCGATGAAGGAAATCAGCTCGGCGAGCCGGGAGTCCGCTCAATTCGAGAAGGCGGCGGCCGCCGTGTATTGCGAGCATCTCCTGGGCGCCCGGGCGTCGTGGCCATCTCGATCCTCGTCATGTGCTCGACGTTCATCTCGCTTAACGGCAACGCGCTGACCGGCCCACGCGCCTATTTCGCCATGGCCCGCGACGGGCTGTTCCCGGCCGGACTCTGCCGGGTCCATCCCACCTTCCAGACCCCGGCCAACGCCATCCTCTCCCAGGGGATCTGGGCCATCATCCTGACGGTCGCCGGCACGGCCCTGATCGTGTTTCCGCCCACCGACGCACATCAAGGAGTGCCCGCCTGGATCCTGGCCGCATGGTCCAAGCTCAGTCAGACACCGCTCTACGATCTCCTCTTCACCTATGTGATCTTCGGCGCCACCATCTTCTACACCCTGGCCATCGCCAGCGTGTTCGTGCTCCGCGCCCGGCAGCCGGACCTGCCCCGCCCGTATCGCACGCTGGGCTATCCGGTGACGCCCCTGATCTACGTGGCCGCCGCACTCATCTTGCTCGGCAATATGCTGGTGGACGACACGACCCGCGTCCCCTCCCTGGTCGGGCTGGGGATCATCCTGCTCGGCGTGCCGGCCTACGCGTTCTTCCGTCGAGCAGGTCGTCGCTCGTAGTCGATAGCTTTACACGTCAGTTGCTATCGAAGGAGGGCTTCGAGCGATTTGCGGTAATCTCGGAGGTAACTCGCTTCCGCCTCGACCGAGCCGCGGTTCTCGGTCAACACCTCGAGGAGTTTCTTCCGAAAGACCGCCACTTGCCGGTTGCCGTCGGGCGACAGCATGAGGTCGTTTCGCTCGTAGGGATCGCGGCTCAGATCGTAGAGCTGCTCGGCTCCCAGGCCGGATCGGACGAAATGGTGGCCCGCCGTGACCAGGGACATCTGAAAATCAACGTGCCCGCCATCGCTCCCGGGCTGCGCCTGGAATGCGGTCGCATCGACCTGCTCCGAGAGGGCCGGGGTTGTGATCTCCGAATCCTCCCCGGCCGAGTCCGCCCAGTAAGCCGCCAACGAATGGCCCGGGAACGGCGAGCCGTCCGAGAGACCTAGCAGGTCCACCACGGTTGCCGGCAGGTCGCGCAGGCTGACAGGGTTGTTCACGACTCTCCCGGCCGGAGCGCGGGGGAGAGGATCACCAGCGGGACGCCGACTTCGTTGAGCATGACGCTGTATGAGTGGCCAAAGGTCTTATGCTCGCCGAACGCCTCCCCATGGTCGGACGTGATGATCACGTCCGTGTTCTCGAGGAGCCCACGGCTTTGCAGGGTCTCGAGTAAACGGCCCAGTTGCTCATCGAGGGAGGCGATACAGTCATCGTAGCAGTCGCGGGCCATCGTAATGTCCCGCAGTTGGAGCAGATCCTTGATCGTCCCCACATAATCCATGAGGAATCGGAAATCCCGGGGGAATGCGGGCCGGATACCGAACTGGCCGTAATGTTCGAGTGGGGGAATGTAGGGCTCGTGGGCATCGAAATAGTTCAGGAAGGCGAAGAAGGGGCGATCCGACCGGCGCCGACCCAGCCAGGTGAGAAAGGTCTCGTTGAGCTCGTGCGCATGGCGGGTTTGCAGGCCGATCCACTTCCGGTCGAAGAAGTTGCCCGGACTCACGAGGTTCTCGAGGATCCACTTGCCCGGAACCGTGCGACTGAGCAAGGACCACGGCGTCAATGAGTAGTCTTCGTAATGGGCAAACCCCCGCGCCAGCCCGCTCTCATAACTACAGCAGTTGGTGTTTGCCGCGAACCCGGCGGTCTGATAGCCGCGTGAGGCCAGGAACTCGGCCAGGGTCGGCTGGGGCGTATCCAGGCGGAACTTCCACTGGGTATTGAGCTCGAAGGGCCACTGGCCGGTGAAGAAGCAGGTATGCGAGGGATACGTCCAGGGAGCGGGCGCAGCGCGAGGCGGTACGTGACACCGCGCTGAGCCCACCGCTTCAGGTGCGGTGTGGTATCGCGCGCATAGTCCGCGATACTCAGATTGTTCGAGCGAACGGTGTCCCAGACGATCAGCACAACGTTGCGGGCGCCCGATGGCGCGGCCGGCAGTCCGGCTACCGCCCGGTATTCCTGGAGCACCTGCCAGCCCGAGGAGAGCGCCGCGAGGACGAGCAACAGGCCAACGAGCGACAACCGGATTGAGCGCAACATCGGTGACCGCCAGCCGGAACCTGCGATTCCGGCGCTGATCCAACGACCCAGCCCGGCGGCCAGGAGCAGGCGGCCGATGTTGTTCATCGGCAGCCGCAAGAAAGCCCCCCAGATCGCGAGTGTCGCGAACCACCACGACGCCGCGCAGGGAGAGGGGTTTCCGCCGGACCCGATTCGCCACGACGACGATGAGCCCGGGAATCATCATGAGGACCGCGTGGCCCAGCGGGACCGTCCAGGGGAAATCCCTGCCACTTCGAAAGGCTCCCTCCGGATTCAGGAAGGTCCTCTTGAAGAGCATCACCCCCAGGTCCAGGTAGCCCCCGAAGAGGCCGAACGAAATCGCCAGCACGAGTGTGGCGATCGGGGAAAGTGGCGTCGGCTCCGGCGCTCGCCGAGCCACAGCTTCGGGTGAAGTCGCGTCCGTCAAGGCTCACACTCGCATCCTGGGAGAGGCCGTCGCAGCACCGTCAGGCAAGATTCCGGCCGCGTCCCGATGTCAGCCGGGCACACGCCCGACTCCGCCGTCCGCGCAGCACAGGAGTGCGCCTTACGAAACGTGACGTAAACCTCTTACTTCGAGTCTTCCTGCGTAGGGTCCCTGCGCCGTGCGCCTCTGGGGATTCCGAATTCCGGATTCGAGATTCCCGATACCGGAATCATTCCCCTTCGGGAATCGGGAATCGCGAATCCGGAATCCCTCTTGGGTTGCGGCCGAAGGCCGCGTTAGGTCACGGATCAAAAAAGGGAACGACCTGCGCCCGATGCTGTTTAGGGTGGTTAGCTCCACCTTACACTCACGATCCTCAACCAATCCAGGCCCACGAGCCGACCTTTTACGATTCCGCAACGTCGCGGCCGTCGAGCCCCGGCTCCATTACGATTTGTAGTGGGCCGTAAGTCGTTATCTGTCAGAGGCTATCCGAAGGGCCCCGGCGGGGTGATGGCCCGGCGTGCTCCGGGAGCTGACATCCCTGGCTGCGTCTTGACGCCCCTGTTCGGGGGCTGAAGACAATTGCGGATCTGATTGGCGAAGGAGGGCTTCGAGCGATTTGCGGTAATCCCGAAGGTAACTCGCTTCCGCCTCGACCGAGCCGCGGTTCTCGGTCAGCACCTCGAGGAGTTTCTTCCGAAAGACCGCCACCTGTCGATTGCCTTCAGTGGACTGCATCAGGTCGTATCGCTCGTAGGGATCGCGTTTCAGGTCGAAAAGCACCTCGGCTCCCAGGGCGGACCGGATGTAATGGTGGCCCGAAGCCACCAGGGACATCTGGAAGCCCGCGTGCCCGCCGTCGTGCCCAGGCTGCGCCTGGAATGCGGTCGCATCGACCAGCTCGGTCAGGGCGGGGGTCGTGATCTCCGAATCCTCCCCCTCTGCCGATTCCCAGTGAGCCGCCAACGAACGGCCCGGGAACGGCGAGCCGTCCGAGAGGCCTAGCAGGTCGACCACGGTTGCCGGCAGGTCGCGCAGGCTGACGGGGCTAGTCACCACTTTCCCCGCCGGAGCGCGGGGGGAGACGATGACCAGCGGGACGCCGATCTCGTTGAGCATGAGAGTGTATGAGTGGCCGAACGTCGTATGCTCGCCGAACGCCTCCCCATGGTCGGACGTGATGATCACGTCCGTGTTCTCGAGGAGCCCCTGGCTATGGAGTGCGTAGAGCAAGCGACGCAGTTGCTCATCGAGGGAGGCGATGCAGTCATCGTAGCAGTCGCGGGCCATCTCGACGTCCCGCAATCGGAGCAGGCTCTTGATCGTCCCCACATATTCCATCAGGAATCGATGATCTCGCGGGAACTGGGGCCGGATTCCGAACTGGCCGAAATGGTCCTCTGGAGGAAGGTACGGCTCGTGGGCGTCGAAGTAGTTCAGGAAGGCGAAGAAGGGGCGATCCGTCCGGCGCCGACCCAGCCAGGTGAGGAAGGTCTCGTTGAGCTCGTATGCATGGCGGGATTGCAGGTCGATCCACTTCCGGTCGAAGAAGCTACTGGGATCCAAGACGTTCTCGAGGATCCACTTGCCCGGAACCGTGCGAGTGAGCAAGGACCACGGCGTCAACGCGTAGTCTTCGTAATGGGCAAACCCCCGCGCCAGCCCGCTCTCATAACTACAGCAGTTGGTGTTTGCCGCGAACCCGGCGGTCTGATAGCCGCGTGAGGCCAGGAACTCGGCCAGGGTCGGCTGGGGCGTATCCAGGCGGAACTTCCACTGGGTATTGAGCTCGAAGGGCCACTGGCCGGTGAAGAAGCAGGTATGCGAGGGATACGTCCAGGGAGCGGCGCGCAGCGCGAGGCGATAGTTGACTCCTCGTTGAGCCCAACGCTTCAAGAATGGTGTGGTATCCCGGTGATAGCCCGAGAGGCTCAGATTGTAAGAACGGACGGTGTCCCAAACGATCAGCACGACATTGCGGGCGCCCGACGGCGCGGCCGGCAATCCGGCCACTGCGCGGTATTCCTGGAACACCTGCCAGCCTGTCGAGAGTGCCGCGAGCACGAGCAACAGGCCAACGAGCGACAACCGGATGGAGCGTATCAATCGAGACCGCAAGCCGTGGGATACAATCGTTGTGCCGATCCACCGACCCGCTCCGACGGCCATGATCACGCGGCAAACGTCGTTCATCGGCAGCCGCAGCAAGGCCCCCCAGATCGCAAGTGTCGCGAACCACCACGACGCCGCGCACAGGGAGAGGGGTTTCGGCCGGATCCGGTTCGTGACAGCCACGATCAGACCCGGAATCATCATGAGGACCACGTGGCCCAGCGGGACCGTCCAGGGGAAATCCCTGCCGCTTCGAAAGGCCCCCTCTTGATTCAAAAAGGTCTTCTTGAAGAGCATCACCCCCAGATCCATGTAGCCTGCGAAGAGTCCGAACGAAATTGCCAGCAGGACCGCGCCCAACGGGGAGAGTGGCATCTGGCCCGACTCTCGCCGAGCCACGGCTTCGGGTGAAGTCGCATCCATCAAAGTTCTCACTCGCGTCATGGGGTAAGGCCGTCGCAGAGCAGCGGGGGACTCGATTCCGTGCGCAGTCCTGGCACAAGCCGGCCGCACGCCTGACCGCGCCATCAGCGCACAAGCACCCCGTCTGCCGAGCACGGCACTCTTCAAGACTCCATATCCGGGCTGCTTGGGTCTACGACTCGTCCTCGGCGACCGGGACCCGGGTAGTGCCGCGCACAACACACCCAACCCGCCGCCACACACTAGTGCGCGGCTCCTTCGTGGTCAAGTTGGTCGGCTACGCGACGTTGAGCCTCCCACGGCCCGACTCATCCTGCACGTGACTCGGTCGCAAGGAGACTGCTGATTCGAGATCACGGACTACCGAAATGTCCGTAATCCGGCCTCTCGGGATCTCGAATCGACAAGCCTCGAGCGATGCGCTCGGCAGGAAGGATCGGGGAGACCCTTGTCGCATACCCGCACAGATAGCTCGGCGTCATGTCGCGAGAGGTCGTACCCAGGAATTAGTAAGAATTGCGCAAAGAAGCGTAAACCCTTGGGGGGAAGGGTTTCGTACCGGATTCTGGTGAGACCGATGCTCGATGCCGACGCTCCGCGCCCGGGTCAGGGTCTTGCCGGCACGTCGAGCGCCGCGCGACGGGTCGCCGGCCGGCCCGCATCCGGCGAGCGATCCTTCAGGTGTTCGGCATCGCGAGTGAGGTGCAGGAAGCCGATGCACATCTCGTCGGTGGTTTGCTCGCCCCAATGGACTTCGATCGGGGGCTTGCTCGGGTTGCTCGGATTGCTGGCGGAGTTATCAAAGTGGGCTGTCATCTCGATCCGGGTCCCCATGGGCAGGGCCACCGGCGTGACGAAGTCGTACGGGTTCTGCCAGTTGAAGTCCCAGGCGTCGATCCGGATGAGCGTCTGCTCCGAGCCATCGGGCCGGATGGCCCGCAGCAAGAAGTCCTTGCCGAGCAGGTGCATGTGGGGAAACACGGCCAGCAGGCGGGAATCCTGACGAATCGTCTGGCTCCCCATGACTTCGTAGTTGGCATCGCCCGGCGGGATGCGCAGCTCGGGCCGGAGCGAGAAGCCGGCGCGGCGGGGCAAGACCATGGCGGAGCGGATCTGTTTATCGACAGGCCCCGGGGCGAAGTACAGGCCAATCACCGTGGCGTCCTTCTCCGGCTTGCCGCTCTTGTGATAGTGGATCTGGAGCAGTACGTCGGCGGCGGCCGGCAGGGATCGGGCCGTGCCTTCGGGCGCCCGCCGAGGCGTCCGTCCCGGCGCCCAACCCCAGAGCTGGCCGGAGGGGATGAAGGGCAGGCCGTTGGGGAGGCGGCCATAACCGCCGCCGGACGTCGCATAGCCGGGGCCCGGGTCGGCGGCGTCCAGTTTCCGCGCGTTGCCCGTCACGTCATAAGCCGCCAAAATATGATGGACGACCTTCAGGTTTCCGGGCTTGAAATCCACGGCGGTGATCCAGCGCCCTTCCGCCAGACCGGCCGGGATCACGATCACGCGGTACTCATCCGGCCCGGAAGGTCCCAGCTTGTACGGCTCGGGCATCCTGAGGACCAGGTCGGGCGGCCCCAGGGCCCAATCGGAATGCCACTTGCGCGGCGGCGCTCCGTCCTTCGGATCTCCCTCCGGCGTTCCCGCGTCGGCCCAGTCCGCCAGCGTCTTCAACTCCCCTTCGGTCAGTACCCGCGCGCCCTGGAACGGTCCCCCTTCCGTCGTCGAGGCATGCCACGGGGGCATCGTGCGTTCCTCCGTCACCGCGGCGATGTCCTGGGCACGCTTCCGCGCCTGCGCGTAATCCAGCAGCGAGAAGGGCGCGACCTGTCCAGGTCGATGGCATTCTTGGCAGTTCTTCTGCAGGATCGGCGCGACGTCGCGATGAAAGGTTGGTGCCTCGCCTCCGCGCACCGCGACGGGCATTCCGATCGAAACCCCGATCAAAATGGCCAGACCGGGACGACACGACCGCAACGATTTCTTTCGCAGGTCCATCATGCAATCTCTTCCGGGTGATCAGACTCGACAAGGAACGACCACGGCGCGCTTCAAGCCGCACGATCCGCCCCGTTCGTCTCTTCTGATGATAGCCCATTCGGCCAGGGGACGGTTTCAAGAATCCAGAGGATTCCGTCGGGTCGCGCCTCGCCTCAACCAGACATCGCCGCGAGGGCCGCCTCGACGTCAGGGCGCTCGAGGCCGGGGATCAGGGCCGCGAGCCGGGTGGTGTCGAGCGAGACGTCCGCGGGCCGGGGTTCGGAAAACGTCGCGTCGGCCTGGCGGTCGGCACACACCCGATCTGGGTCGACCTGCCAGGCGATGGCCGCGCGGCGCATCAACTCGAACCGGCTGAGCCGCTCCCGACCGCCGACGTGCACGATCCCCGTCGAGTCGGATTCGATCAATCGTGTGATGATCTTAGCGGCCGTGAGATAATCGAGAGGCGTGCGGAATTCATCCGCGAAGAACGACCGCCGTTCGCCCCGAATCAGCGACGCCATGGCGAGGTCGAAGAAGCCGGGGCTTTCGCCGTGGGTCGGGCCGAACAGGAGGCTGATCCGCGCAACGATCCCGCGCGGGATCGCGAGCACGAACGCCTCGGCCTCGCGCTTGGACCGGCCGTACGCGAGGACCGGCTCCGCCGGGTCCTGCTCGCGATACCAGGACCTCGAGCCGTCGAACACCAGGTCGGTCGAGGTGAACAGCAGGCGCCGATCGTGGCGGTGAGCCCACTCGGCGAGCTGCCGTGTCGCCTCGACGTTGACCGCCCATCCCCGCGCCGGGTCGCGAAACACCGCCTCGGCCGAGCTCGAGGCCCCGGCGTGGATCACCGCCTCCGGGTCCGCCTGCGCCAGCGCGGCGACGGTTGCGCGTTCGTCGGTCAGGTCTACGGTCCGTAGTGCGATCCCGCCGCGCGTCCCGCGCACCGTCCCGCTCCAGGCGAAGACCTCATGCCCGCCACTGACCAGGCGATCAACCAGGTAGCTCCCCAGTCGCCCGCTGGATCCCGTCACCACAATCCTCATGACCGTCAACTCCCTTCGTGACCCAGAACTTCTCGTCAAACTTGACGCAAGCCCCCGGAACTTCCCGGCCGATCATAGGCGGACAGTAGGGCACTTGGGAACATCCCCGGGTCTGCACGGTCACGTTGACCACGAAAGAAGCTCCGACATGAATATCCTCGAGGTTCCCCTAGACGATCTCGTCCTCGACCCGAACCTCAACCTCCGCGACCGCCTGGACGATTTCACGGTAGAGCGGTATGCCGACTCATGGGAGCGCCTGCCGCCGATCACCGTCTTCGAGGTCGAGGGTCGCCTGCTGATCGCCGACGGATTCCATCGTCACGCGGCCGCGATCATGCTCGGCAAGCGGACGATACCGGCGGAGGTCCGCGTCGGCACGTTCACCGAGGGGCTCGACTTCGTCGCCAGCGTCAACCTGTTCCACGGCCTCCCACTGACCCGGGCCGAGCGCCGTCGGGCCGTCGAGGTCAAGTTGAAGCTGCATCACGATTGGTCCGATCGCCGCATGGCCCAGGAGCTGGCTGTCAGCCGCGAGCTCGTGCTGAAGATCCGCAAACAGTTGATCGAATCGCACCAGATCCCGAACTCGCCCGGTCGCGTGGGTGCCGACGGCAAGCTCTACACGTCCGCCGGAATTCCCAAGGACAAGAACGAACGGCTTCCCCGCGATAACGAGGCCGCGGGCGCCGTCGACGAGCCGGGCGAGCGCGAGCGGCGCGACCACAAGTGGAGCGGTGAGGAGTCGGGCGAGCAGGGCCGCCGCGGCATGAAAGCCGCGCCCCCCTGGGACGACACTGCCGCGGCTCCGGCCCACCTGGCCGGGACTCCCGGCGGAGGTATTGGAGCCGGCCCATCACACCGCGAGGCGGCACTCGCCGAACCCGTCGAGCCCGCCGCGTCAACCATCGACGAGATGCTCGAATTCATGGCCAAGCAGGTCCAGCAGGTCGTCGACTGGACCAAGGCCGATGGTTTTGACGAGGCGTATCGCACCGCCAAGAACAAGACCCGCGCCCTCTTCCAGGCCGCCGTCTTCAGCCTCAACTCGCGCGCAGCCAACTGATCAAGATCCGGTAGTCGCGCTTGATTACAGGAACGCACAAAGCACCAGATCCGCCATAAAGACGCCTTCGTGCGTGAGCCGGAGCCGGCGTCCGTCATCCTCGAGGTATCCCTGGGTTCGAAATCGTTCGATGGCGGGTCCGGCGAGGCGATCGATCTCGAAGCCGGTCTGCTTGCGGAAGTTGTCGCGATCGAGTCCCATTACGGTGCGGCGCAGCATGAGGATGGCCGTCTCGCGGGCGCGTTCCTCGGGCACCAGTTCCTCGCTCGGACCCGTGGCCGGCTCGCCGGCCTCGATCCGGCGGAGGTAGCCCGCGAGATCCCGGGTATTGACCGATCGCACGCCCCGAACATAGCGCACCGCCCCCACGCCGAAACCGAAGTAGGCCTCGTTGGCCCAGTAGACGAGATTGTGCCGCGACTCATGGCCGGGGCGCGCGAAGTTCGAGATCTCGTACATCGCCAGGCCGGCCCCGGCGAGCTGCTGGATCGTCGCCTCGTACATCGACCGCTCGACCTCTTCCTCGACGGGCCTCACCTCACCGCTCTGCTGTTGCTTCCACAGCGCGGTCCCCTTCTCGTAGACCAGCCCGTAGCAGGAGAGATGCTCCGGACCGAATCCGAGGGCGATCTCCAGATCGCTCCGCCAGTCGTCGAGTCCCGAGCCGGGCACTCCGAAGATCAGGTCGAGCGACCAGCGCGGGAATCGCGGGCCGACGATCGCCACGGCCTGTTCCACCTCGGGCCGACCATGGTGGCGTTCCAGGACCCGGAGCGATTCGGTCCGGAACGACTCGGCGCCCAGGCTCACGCGGTCAACACCGGCCGCGGCCAGGATCTCGGCCTTCTCGACGTCGAGGGTGCCGGGATTCGCCTCGACGGTCCACTCCGCACCCGGCGCCCGGACCAGCCATCGCCGGATGATGCCGGTCAGGCGCTCGAGCCCGGCGGCATCCAGCCGGGTCGGTGTCCCGCCGCCCACGAAGATCGTGTCCACTTCGTGGGGATGCCCCAGCGCCATCGCCATCTCGCGCTCCAGGGCCGACAGGTAGCGATCCGCGAGGTGATCGACACCGGCCAGCGAGGCGAAGTCGCAATAGCCGCACTTGTCGGCGCAAAACGGGATGTGAACATACGCGGCGCGCGGCCATCGCCATCGCGGATCGTGTTCCCCAACCTCCGCGTTTCCCATCACGGGACGGCCTCGATGAACCGAATCTCGGGTATGGCGGCCTTCAGTGTCAACTCGACCCTCATGCTCAATGTCACGATCGCCGAGGAACATCCCTGACACGCCCCTGTCAGTCGAACCTGGACAATATTGTCCTCGTCGATCCCCACGAGCACAATGTCTCCGCCATCGGTTCGCAAATCCGGACGCACGCGCTCATCCAGCACCCGCTCGATCCTCGCGAGGAGCTCCTGGCGACTCGACGATGACGAACTCTCGATGTTTTGTGTTGGCATGATAGCGACGGGCCGCCTGGAGGATTCGGGATGAGCGTTGATGACGCAGGAGTTCTCCGTGCGCAACGAAAAACCCCGAATTCCATCTGGTAACCCGGGGCCGGAGAACGTTGAGTTGTCAATTGGATCGGGCCGAGGCACGACACCATCGCTCGACCGCGGACGCGGACACAAGTTCCCGATGTCATGAGATCCGGGATCGACGGACAGGCTGACGGGACGACGATCAATAGTCGCCATAGCCGCCACCACCGCCGCGATACCCACTCCCGCCGCCTCCCCGATACCCGCCGCCACCGCCACCACCACCACTGCCGCCCGGGGTGCGGGGCCTCGCCTCATTGACCGTGAGCCGCCGACCGTCGTGATCCTGGCCGTCGAGGCTCTCGATCGCGCTCAGGGCCTCATCATCATTGACCATTTCCACGAAGCCGAATCCCCGGCTTCGACCGGTCTCGCGGTCGCTCAGGACTTGGGCGGAACTGACCGTCCCATACGGCTCGAACAATTCCTGAAGCTCTTCGGACGTGACCGTGTACTTGAGGTTACCAACGTAAAGCCGCTTCGCCATCGCAATCGCCCGGAAAAGGCTCTCCACCGACCTGCACGGAAGGACCAACCCCGACGAGGCGGCGTGAGACCCGGCGGAGTTCCCGGTCCCCGCTGACCTCGGCAACCGAATCCTGGTGCGGCAGACGGCGAGTGCGATGCCCAGCCGGCCACTGTCAGCCTGGATCGTTGCAATGAAAAGTATAGGAATCCCGCGGTTCGGTAGCAACGAGAAAAATTTCGACCGGGGCGAAATCTCCGAAATCGTTCGTGTTCGACGATAGAACACGAGACAATGGGAGCCAGGGCTCACGTGGGATCTGGCCCGACAACAGGCTGGTTCGGTAGCGCGGTCAACGATAAGATTGCGCGAAACTCCGCACCCGGCTTCCCCCAGGATCCGCCTGGTCGATGCCGCATTCCTTCCCCGGTGCGACCGGGCGCGAGACAAGGAGCACCAAGCGATGTCCTCACGCGGCTACGGCTTCGTCGCGGCGATCCTCACCCTGGGGATCAGCGCCCCGGTCGCCCAGGCCCAGACCTGGCGTCTTAGCGGCCGGGGCGGCGATAGCGAACTGGGCGAAACGCCGATCGTCGTTGCACTCAAGGTCCCCGCAACGGACGGGATTTATTCCTTGACCGGCCCCACCTCGGGCGAATCGATCCCGGCTGTCGTCTTCCAGGACGGCGATCGGCACGTCCTCGCGACCATCTTGCCCCGCGTCCCGGCACGACAGGAGTTCTCCTATGCGATGAAGCCACTGCCGGCACCCGACTCGCGCACTTCCGGCGGGATCCGGTTCCAGGCGCATGGTCGGCCGTTCGTCAGCGACTTTCCCGTGTCGGCGCGGCGGGACCCCGATCCTGACGGCACGCGCCGCAACCTCATCATCACGCTCGACGACCATCCTCTGACCGAGTACCGGATCGACACCGGCAACAAACCCTTCTTCTTCCCCGTGATCGGGCCGACCGGCGTTTCCTTCACTCGGGCCTTTCCCATGGAGTCCGTCCCCGGCGAGGATCGCGATCATCCCCATCAACGCTCGTTCTGGTTCACCCACGGAAACGTCAATGGAGTGGACTTCTGGTCCGAGACGAAGAATGCCGGCACAATTCGCGAAATGGCGCGGCGGATCCTCGTCGAGGGGCCGGTCCTGGCGCGGCTCTGGACCCGGAATGCCTGGCTCGCACCCGGCAATCGAAAGGTCTGCGAGGACGAGCGCACCGTGACGTTCTATCGCACCGAGGGTCCACGGATCATCGACTTCGACGTGACGATCCACGCCTCGGATGGACCGGTCACCTTCGGCGATACCAAGGAAGGGATGTTCGGCCTGCGGGTGGCTTCCTCGATGGACGTCAAGAACAAGACCGGCGGGCGGATCACCAACGCCGAGGGATTGACCGATCTAAAGGCCTGGGGAGAACCTTCCCCTTGGGTCAACTACGTCGGTCCCGTCCAGGGCAAGACCGTGGGGATTGCGATCCTCAACCATCCCCAGAGCTTCCGATATCCGACGACCTGGCACGTCCGGGACTATGGCTTGTTCGCCGCCAATCCCTTCGGCGGGCACGACTTCAAGAAACCCGACAAGGGCGAGTACACCGTGCCCTCGGGCCAGTCGATCCGATTCCGCTATCGCGTGATCCTGCACAAGGACGACACCGCGATGATCGGGATGCCCGCGCTATTCCAGGCTTACAGCGAGCCCCCGGCGGTCGAGATCCGGGCCGACTGACCGCCGAGGTCTCCCCGGGCGCCCAAAACCGTGCGCCCGGGGGCGGAGACCCCATTGAGGGGCCGATCGTGCGGCTCGATCGGCAGCCGGGAGAGCAACTGGCAGCTCAGACAGAGGGCCCAGCAGACCGCATCCGACCGCAGTCGCGGCAACAGTCGGTCGTAGTGACCGGCCCCGCGGCCCAGGCGATAGCCTTGCTCGTCGAAGGCCAGTCCCGGCACGAGCACCAGTCGATTGACTCGGGGGGAACCTCGGCCAGGTCCGCGCGCGGTTCCGGAATGCCCAGCGTCCCGGGCCTCAACTCGCTCTGGGGATCGCGGATCCGGTGCAGACGCAACAGCCTCGCGGCTCGGTCAACCCGGGGGCAGATCACACGCTTCCCCGACTCATAGGCCCGCACCAGGTATCCGTCAGTCCTGAGCTCCTCGGGGAACGCCGTGACATAGAGCAGTACGGTCTCGGCGTCCGACCAGCCGGGCAGGTCGGGGAACCGAGCTTGCCAGCTCGTTCTCCTCGGCGCGGCGCAGCGCCGGGTCGAGCGCTGCGATCTTCGCGAGGACCGCCATACGCAAATCCCGCTTCGCAACGACCACCTCGCGATCCCGCCCAGTCGGCCGGTTCATCGTCGCAATGGGCCTCCGCCGAGCCGATCGCGACGGAGCGATGTCCGAACGTGCGCTCGACATGAACCAATAAGAATGCCCGTGACTGCCCTCGATGGAGGAGGGACAGCACGGGCAGAATAAACCTCCGCCGCAATGCCGGCAAGGTGCTTTTGAGAACCCGCAGTTCAAGTGGGTACCTGTGACCCTCGAGAGGCTGGAGACCAGCCCCACGGAGCTAGCATCGGTTCCCTACGGGTTTAATGTTGGTTCGCCAAAAGGACCACCCTGGATCGTACATGGCAGAGGCTTCGCCTGGATAAACCAGACACGATCAATCTACCCGCGCCCCGGCCGGGGATCAAGGTCCTTTCCTCCCTCGATGGGGGAGGATTTCGCGAAGCGACGGCTGGTGGTGTCGGGAAGGATGGAGGCTGAAGGATGTATGAACCGGTTCCGAGTCATCCTTCAGCCTTCATCCTTCCAGGGGACCGAGCCTCCGGATCTGATCGCGGATTCGCGCGGCTTCCTCGTAGTCCTCGAGTGTCACGGAGACCTGGAGCTGCTGTTCGAGGAGTTCGATGGGCCCCAACGGCCGGCCGTTGTCGATCTCCTGGCGCCATTGGCGGAGATACCGCAGCTCGGAGCATTGGGCTTCCCGATCCTCCTGGTGATACTCGACGAGGAAGCTGAGAATCGCCGCGATCCCCTCGTCAATGGCGCCCAGGGCGCCGCGGTAGTCGTTGACGTTCAGGGCTTGCATCGCTCGGGCGCGTGTGTACATCATCTGCACGTACGGCCGATATTGCTCGAACTGCATCCGGTCGCGCGACCGGGTCGCGTATCTGGCGACAAACGAGAAGAGCCGGAGGTTGCGCGCGGTGTCCCGCTCCACCAGGTCGTACCGTTCGAGCTGGAAGGCGGAGACATACCGATGGTAATACTGGAGGCCCTCGCGCATCAGGAGGGCGCAGTCCTCGGCTTTGAGTGTGAACGGCTCGCCAGCGGCGGCCGGATCGCCGGCCCTGGCCTCGTAGAATTCCAGCAGCGACTCGTAGCCCTGCGGCCGCTCCCCATCGGGCCGGCCGTCGATCTCCAGCCTGGATCAGCCCCAGGTCGATCCGCATTTGGATCTTCTCCGTGCGATCATCACCGGAGATGATCCGGACCTGCACCCGTTCGGGCTCGAAATCCCAGCCGGCCAGGATCGGCCGGATGTCTTGGCTCATTGGTCCTTGGTCCTTGAGTACTTGCGTCCTTGAGTTCTCGGTCTCGGGTCCGTTGGCTTTCTCTCGAGGATCGCGGATCGTCTTGTCAAGCGTGGTGTCCTCGCGCAACGGACCAATGGACTCAAGAACTTAAGGACTCAAGGACCCAAGGACTAGATCTCGCTGTTATCGTGGATCATCGGCTCCAGCTCTTTCGTGTTCCGTTCCACGGCGAGCACGATGGTCCGCTCCTCGATGCCGTCGGCACTGGCGGCGACCGCCGGGATGATCTGGCGCGAGTCCGGCAGGCTGAAGCGGACGGTGAACGAGCCGTCGGCGCGGAGCTGGACCGGCTCTCCCTGGAGCGTGACCCGCGCGTTGGGCTCGGTCGTGCCGTAGACAATGAGCTCGGCATCGATCTGGAAATGGAAGTCGCGTCCCAGCGAGGGCAAGGTGGGCGTCGTGAAGTTCTGGACGGCGAGGCTGCACATCGGGCGGCGGAGCCGCTCCTCGAACAGGTCGCGGAGATCCAGGGCCGTGTTGGTGTGATGGTGCCCATTGGTACCGCTGCCGACCGACGCCGGCGTCTCGATCCGATCGATCTGCTTCTGGACGTCGATCCAGTTCTCATCGAGCGGGTCGGTGACCCCCGCCTTCGGAGTCGTCACCACATTCGAGCGGGCCAGGACGTAGAACCGGCCCTGCCGCGAGTAATAGCCGATGTCGATCCGGTAGGAACGGGGCGGCTCCATCACGTCGATATACCAATTATTCACCCCCCCGTGGATCGGGATATCGCGCACGTGCCGCTGGGCCGCCGACGTCGTGTCGTCACTGGAGACGTCCATCAACCGGAGGATCGGACGGGCAGTGTGCCAATCCTGGCCCAGCGCGGCCTGGGCTCGGGCCAGGGTGGTCCGGCTCAACTCCCAATAGGCATGCAACCAATAAGAATCGCGCGTGAGCACGACGATCCGGTCTTTCTGGCACGCGTGATCCAGGATCTGCGGTGGGGCTGCCACCGAGGGCGGGGCCGCCCGGCCGTTCGATGCGGCCGATCCCGGTAACCCCGCAACCTTGCCGCGGGGCTGACCTTGAGGCCGAGCACCCGCCTTCTTGTCCTTGCGAGAATCGGCGGCACGCGGCAGCGATAACGCCCGGATCAACTGATCCTTCCTCATCGCGTGCCACCCCGCGATCCCCCGGGCTTTGGCCAACTGGGCCAGGTGTCGCTTATTGCAGTCCTTGAGAGTATCGACGGTCATACGGTACCACTCCGATCACCCCTCGCTTCGCCTCGCCGGTCTCTGCGAGAGATGGTTGTTCATTGATACGAGAATCATCCGTGAGTGGACCGATCCGGAAAACTCCATGCGTCCCGGACTGGAAGGTGCGACTCGTCGCCAGGCAGCCGCTTGACCGGTGATCGCAACGCCTACGAAATCCCCCAGCGTCGGGGCCCGGCCACCACGATCAGCATCCAACAATAACGAAGGCGGCTTTCAAGCCCGTCACTCGGGCTTGAAGCCGCCTGGGATGGCTGTCTCGAAAGGGACTGTTCGCGCAAGCATGGCGTCATGGCGAGTCCCCTGACTGGGTGGTCCGGACAAGTCGAGGAACGTCGTGTCTGAGGTTGAGCCCGTTGCCTTTCCGTTCGCGTTGCTACCACATACCATATCGGCCCGAGTTCTGTCAATCGTCGCACCCCCCTGTGTTCGAAAACGGACAATCGCGATGAGGGTGGAAGGTTGGGGAGAATGGCGGTCCTGAGTCATTTCAGGACGTTGAAAAAGCATTGAATCAAAGATTAACAAAACCGGCAGCCCGACTTTGTGAAAAATTTCTCGATCGGAGGCTGAGGAGTTGACACGGCGGAATTGCCCAGTAGACTGGTCGCATTCGATGGTCTCCTGCCTGGACTTCCCTCGACGAAAGAACCGGGTTTCACCTACCGATGGTCTGGGCCGACGGATGTGGGGATCTCGGCGTGCTCTGAGATCGAGCGAGTGCATCCGGGAAGTGGGAGTCGTGCGTGGTCGAGCGGCCTGAGTCGCGGTCCTCACTGGCCCTGGGGATGGAATGGGCGTCGCGGGTCACGACGATCGGGCTGATGTTCGCGCTGCCGGCGGTCGTCGGGTACGGCGTGGATTCCTGGCTGCACACGATCCCGGTGGCGACGATCACTGGGGCCGTGCTGGGATTCGCCGCGGGGATGTCAAACGCGGTGAGGATGGCGCGGCAATTCGCCGGCGGATCGGGGGATCGGGAGAGCCGGCCACCGCGAGGGCAGGGACCCCAAGGACCTCCAGCACCGCCCAATTGACGGGAACGAACCAACACCCAGATCCGGCCCCGACGACCCGTCGCGGCCCGCCCTCGTCGCGTCAGACGATCCTGGACAACCATGGCTGGACACGTTGAGAACCCGCTGAATCACGTCATCGACCATCCCACGATCGAGATTCCGTGGTTCCCGCCCCATTATGAACTGAAGATCCACCTGGGACACGACCCGATTTTCGGGATCCAGATCACGAAAATCATGGTGATGGAGCTCATCGCCGCGGTTCTGATGATCGCGATCTTGATCCCGGTGGTTCGGCACATCGCGCGGAGCCACGTCAGCCGCGGCTGGTTCATGAACATGTTCGAGGCCATGCTCCTGTTCATCCGGGACGAGGTGGCCCGGCCGGCCATCGGCGGCCACGGCGCCGACCGGTTCTTGCCATATCTCTGGACCGTTTTCTTCTTCGTCCTGTTCGCCAACCTGCTCGGCATGATCCCGGGGGGAGCCTCGGCGACGGGGAACGTCAATGTCACCGCGGCCCTCGCCCTGATGACGCTCTTCATGGTCGTGCGGGCCGGGATAAAGGAGATGGGGGTCGTGGGCTACTGGCTAGGGCTGGTCCCGCACATGGAGGTCCCGTGGTGGATGAAACACGCCATGTGGGGCCTGATGTTCATCATCGAGGTTTCCGGGCTCCTGATCCGACACATCGTGCTGGGCATCCGGCTCTTCGCCAACATGTTCGCGGGGCACGTCGTGCTCGCCGTGATCCTCGGCTTCATCCTCATGGCCAACGCCTCGTGGGCGTTCTGGGCGGTGATGCCGACCAGCCTCGTCGGCGTCGTGCTGTTGAGCCTCCTGGAGCTGTTCGTCGCGGTGCTACAGGCCTACATTTTCACCTTTTTGTCCGCCATGTTCATCGGGTTATCGGTCCATCCTCACTAGCGGAGGAACACCGGCCGCGGCCGCGCACCGGCGGCGGGGCCGGCCGGCGGACGCCCGGGGCAGGCGGTGATTCGAGCGGTCTTCCCTCTCAACCAGCGGCAATCGAAACAGGAGTCGCGTTTCCGATGAAGTGGATCAAGTCCATCGTGTTGGCAGGTAGCTTCTTCCTCGTCACCCATGGTACGGCGCACGCCCAGACGGGCGCGCCGTTCTCGGACCTCAAGGCAATCGGCGCCGGACTGGTCATCATCGGGGCGGCCTACGGTATCGGCAGCCTGGCCAAGGGGGCCGTCGAGAGCATGGCGCGTCAGCCGGAGATCGCCGGCAACATCAACGCGGCCATGATCCTCGCCGCCGCGCTGATCGAGGGCGTGACCTTCCTTGCTCTCATCATCATCCTCTTGCAAATCTTCTTCAAGTGACCGACGGGTCGCACTCGAGGATCGTCCGCCGGGGTGCCGGCCGGATCGCGGGCCGGAGCAACCGGCCCGGCGGTTTTCCGGCGGCCGTTGGCGAAGGGTCTCGGACGCCGATCGCCTGAAATTGATTCGAGAAGGTCGGGTGGTTTCTCTCTGGGAGCAGGGGTATTCGTCCATGCATCGGCGATTGAACCTGGGAATTGCGATCGGGGGCCTGGCCCTGATTCTGGTCTTTGCCGGCGCCGCGGAGCACCGGGGCTCAGGAGCCGGCACATGCCGTCGAGGGACCGGCCGCGACGGCCGCCGAGCACGGGTCCGGCGAGGAGATGATCAACCCTCTGAAGCCCGAGCCGACCCTGACGATCTGGACGCTCGTCGTCTTCGTCGGTTTGCTGCTCGTCCTGGGCAAGTACGCCTGGACGCCCTTGCTCGCGGCCTTGCAGAAGCGGGAGAGCCATCTCGAGCGCGTACTCCAGGACACCGAGCGGGCGCGGAATGAGAGCGAGAGCCTGCTGGCCGAGCACCGCAAGCAGATGACCCGTGCCGCGGATGAGGTGCGTGCCCTGCTGGACAAGGCGCGGCAGGACGCCCAGGCGGCGTCCGATCAGATCGTCCGTCAGGCGCAGGAGGAGGCGGAGGCGGCCCGCCAGCGGGCACAGCGCGACATCGCCTCCGCCCGCGATCAGGCCCTGGGCGAGATCTGGCAGAAGTCGGCCGACCTGGCCGTCTCGATCGCCGGGCGCGTGCTGGGCAAACAGCTCAATCCGGACGATCATCGCCGCCTGCTCGATGCGGCCATCAAGGAGCTGCCCGCCTCAGGGGCCAACGGGCACGGAGGGCATGCCGCATGAGCGCCGAGAACGCCGCCGGTCCTCCGCCCGAGGAACTCGGCCTTCACGATGAGAACATCGCCGTCGCCCGGCGCTATGCCGAGGCGCTGGTCGACGCGGCCCAGAAGGAGGGATCGGTCGACCCGATACTCGAAGAGCTGGGCGAGATCGAGGACGAAGTCCTCAAGCCATTCCCGCGGTTCGCCGAGGTGCTGGCCTCGGCGCGGGTGCCGAGGGCCGAGAAAGATCGCATCCTGTTCGAGCTCTTCGACGGCCGCGCGAGTAGCCTCGTCCTGCGTTTCCTGCGCGTGCTCAATCGTCACGACCGGTTCGGTCTGCTGGGGACGATCCGCCGCGAGGCCCAGTCCATCTGGGACCGCCGCAACCGCCGGATCCCGGTCCGCGTCCGCTCGGCCGTCCCTCTCGACGACGGACAGTTGCAGTCCCTCCGCGACCGGCTCGCGAGTCTGATCGACGGCACCCCGATCCTGAGCCTGTTGACCGACCCCGGCCTGATCGGGGGCCTGGTCGTCCAGGTTGGTGACCACCTTTACGACGCGTCGGTCAAGAGCCGACTCGCACAGCTTCGCAATCGACTGATCGAAGGAAAGACGCATGAAATTCAGAGCCGACGAGATCAGTTCAGTTATTCAACGTGAAATCGAGCAGTTCTCTCCCGAGATTACGCGGAGCGAGGTGGGCCAGGTCCTCGAGGTCGGCGACGGCATCGCGCGGGTCTACGGCCTTTCCGGGTTGATGGCCGGCGAGATGGTCTCGTTCGAGAACGGCGTCAAGGGGATCGCGCTGAACCTGGAAGAGTCGTCCGTGGGCGTGATGATCCTCGGCGAGTTCACCGGGATCGAGGAAGGCAACACGGTCACGGCGACCGGCGAGCTGCTGCGCGTGCCGGTGGGCGAAGCGATGATCGGGCGCGTCGTCAACGCGCTGGGCGAGCCGATCGACGATCAGGGCCCGATCGCGACCAACAAGACCTGGGCCCTGGAGTCGCCGGCCCCCGGCATCGCCGATCGGCAGCCGGTCGACGAGCCGCTCCAGACCGGGATCAAGTCGATCGACACCATGATCCCGATCGGCCGCGGCCAGCGCGAGCTGATCATCGGCGATCGCAAGACCGGCAAGACGGCCATCGCCATCGACGCGATCCTCAATCAGAAGGGGACCGGCGTCATCTGCATCTATGTGGCCATCGCCCAGAAGGAGTCGACGACCGCCGGGCTGGTCAACGTCCTCCGCCGCCACGGTGCGCTCGATTACACGATCGTGGTCGCCGCCGGCGCCAGCGACCCCGCCCCGATGCAGTATGTCGCCCCCTATGCCGGCTGCGCCATGGCCGAGTTCTTCATGTACGAGCAGGGCAAGCCGACCCTGGTCATCTACGACGACCTCTCCAAGCAGGCCGTCGCCTACCGAGAGGTCTCACTGCTGCTCCGTAGGCCCCCCGGCCGCGAGGCGTTCCCCGGCGATATCTTCTACGCCCACTCGCGGCTGCTCGAGCGCTCGGCGAAGTTGGCCAATCACTACGTGATCCTCGCCGCCGATGCATCGACGGATCGCGTCACGGACGACATGGGCGTCAACAAGAAGGTCTATATCGGCGTCCCGGGCCTCGAAGAGGCCAATCACGCCGTCAAGGAGCACCACAAGGGGCACAAGGTCGTCAAGACGACGATCTCGGGCGGCTCGCTGACCGCCCTGCCGATCATCGAGACGCTCGAGGGAGAAGTCTCGGCGTATATCCCGACGAACGTGATCTCGATCACCGATGGCCAGATCTACCTGGTCCCCGACCTCTTCTTTGCGGGTGTCCGGCCGGCCATCGACGTCGGCATCAGCGTCTCGCGCGTCGGCGGCAAGGCCCAGATCCCCGCCATGAAGAAGGTGGCAGGCGGACTGCGGCTCGACCTCGCCGCCTTCCGCGAGCTCGAAGCCTTCGCCCAGCTCGGCACCGAGCTGGACAAGGCCACCCAGCGCCAGCTCGACCGCGGCTACCGCATGGTCGAGCTGCTCAAGCAGCCCCAGTATCAGCCGATGAACGCCATCGACCAGGTCATGAGCCTCTTCGCCGGTACCGAAGGCTACCTCGATGACGTCCCGGTCCGCGCGGTCCCGAAGTGGGAGTCCGACTTCCTCGCCTTCATTCGGGAGCGGAAGCCCCAACTCCGCGCCGCGCTCGATCGCGAGAAAAAGATGACCGACCAGATCCAGGCCGACCTCCGCGCGGCGATTGCGGAGTTCAAGTCTGTTCATAGTGGCAAGTGACAAGCGGCAAGTGACAAGAGCAAGTCGCAAGCGTTTGTCGCGAGTGCGTAAGAACAGCTAACGTTGCCACTTGCCACTTGTCACTTGCCAATAGCGAGCAAATAGCGAGCAAACCCAATGGCCAAAGCCCGAGCGATCATCAAACGGCGCAAGTCGATCGAGAACATCCGCAAGATCACGCGGACCATGGAGCTGATCGCCACGAATCGGTTCCGCAAGGCTTTAAACCGCGCGACCGAGGCCGAGGCGTTCACCCGGAAAATCGCCGAACTGGTCGCCGACTTGGGCGAGACGTCGCGGGAAGTCACGCACCCCTTGCTCGTGCGCCGGGATCCGATCCGCAAGTCGTTGCTCCTGGTCCTGACGAGCAATCGCGGACTGGCCGGCGCCTATAATGGCAACGTGCTGAGGGCGGCCAACAGCCGATTGCTCGACAACCAGACCGAGGGGACCGAGACCACGCTGGAAGTCGCCGGCAAGCGTGGGATCAATTTCTTCCGGTTCCGGCGGGTCCCGACCGACACCACGTACACCCAGTTCGAGGACCGTCCTCAATACGAGGAAGTCGAGGCCCTTGCCGAGAAGTACATCAAGTTGTACGTCCAGGGGTCGATCGACCGGCTGGACGTCGCCTACACGCAGTTCATCTCGTCCTCGAAGCAACTGGCGCAGGTGCAGACCCTCCTGCCGATCGCCACGGCCGACATCGGCAAGTCGACCGCGTCGGTGCGCCAGTCCAGACCGGCGGCCGGGGAATCGGCGGCCCCCGCACGACGGAGTGAGGCCGTCCCCTACGAGTTCCTGCCCGACCCGCGGAGCATCCTCGAGGAGATCGTGCCGGTCTCGTTCAAGGTCCGCTTGTTCAAGTGCTTCCTGGATGCCGCCGTAAGCGAGCAGATCGCGCGGATGGTGGCCATGGGCGGCGCCACCAAGAACGCCGACGACCTCGTCAAGTCGCTCACGAGGCAATACAACCGCGCCCGCCAGAGCCAGATCACCCGCGAGCTCGCCGACATCGTCGGAGCCGCGGCGGCCTTGCAATGAAATCCGACCTCGGTCGGCTCCGCTCGTCGTCCCTATCGCCAGGGTCGTTCGCCGAGCGCATCGACACCTCTCCCCGAAGAATTACGTTTTCGAGGCTTGCAAGCAGGATGTTCCACATGGTAGACTCCTCTTGAATTGTGGGGAAGCACTCCTTGGTCGCATAGACCGACCTTCTCCAACAAGGTAACTAAGGCTGCCGGAGAACGAATTCTTTCGTCCTCCATCTTTGAAGGACCATGCTCCGAATTCTCCCTCGATCGATGGGCATCCCTCCCAACCCAATTCGATCCATGGGCTTCGCTCAGCCGCAAAACGGATTTGTCTCAACAAAAATTGTGGACGACCCGAATGAGGCTGTCGCTCATAACTAATTGAGAGTCGATTGGTCGCCGATGGGGCTACTCTCAATTCGGACAGTTCCGTTCTTATTGTCATGTTCTGTCGATCCTGCTGAGAAAGGGAGTCGCTATCTATGATCGGTTGTCATCGGTTTCGTCGCGGAGTAGTTCGGGGCGGGTTCACGCTGATCGAGCTTCTCGTGGTCATTGCCATCATTGCCGTCTTGATCGCCTTGTTCTTGCCCGCCGTCCAGGCCGCTCGCGAAGCGGCCCGGCGCATCCAGTGCACGAACAACCTCAAGCAACTGGCTCTCGCCTGCATGAACTACGAGAGCACCAACTCGTGCTTCCCGTTGCAGTCACAAAACGCGAGCCCGACCGCCCAGGTCCGACATCCTCCCGAGCTGGATCTGCGGCGTGCTCCAGTTCACCGAGGCCGCAGCCGCACTTCAATGCCATCAACTTCAGCCTCGACATTGTCGGTGGCACCGCGATTGGATCGTACGCCAACTCGACGGCGACCGCATCGAGTCTCAACGTCCTCCTCTGCCCATCGGAAATCGATGAATAACGCCGACGTATCAGACGTCTCCGTCACGGGACCCCTATGCCGGCCGGACCAACTACATGGGCAACTACGGTGGCCCTGGCGTGATCTCGCTGATGAGCGGGACGATCATCCCTGCCAATAACTGGATGATCGGCACGGCGCCCAACCTGACCAACCCAAGCACACCACGGCTCTCAACCTGTACCCGGGAGCGTCGTGGGGCCCGGTCCGGATCGCCTCGATCACCGATGGCACGTCAAACACGGGACTGGTCAGCGAGCGATTGATGGGGATACCCTACCCGTATCCGGGCACCATCGCGGCCGCCGGCAGCAAGATGCCACCCGCTGCTGCGATCCACAGCCCGATCGGGGCGGCCCAGGGCTCGGGACCGGTGGGTGCCTTGCAAATGCACCAGTCGTGTGCCAACGCGCCGGGGACCACGGGCATTCGGTTCTGCGGCAACGGCGAGCTGTGGGCCGGGGCCTTCCCGGACTACCTGGTCTGGCAGTCGTACAATCACTTCGGCACGCCCAACCAGATCAACTGCACGAATACCTCCGACACCACCGACCACAACTCGCCCTGGGCGGGCTACTACGTCACCGCGATCGGCAGCGCCCCGCCCAGCAGCCTGCACCCGGGCGGCGTGAATGTGGCTTTCGCCGATGGCTCGGTTCATTTCATCAAGAACTCCGTCGCGCCGAATACCTGGTGGGCCCTCGGCAGCCGCAACCTCGGTGAGGTCATCAGTTCGGATCAGTATTGAGTTCCCTCCACGGTCGGCCTCGGCCTCGCCCCGGCGAGGCCAGGCCGCCCATCATTCAGGGCTTGTCGTTTTCCTGCCCGCATACTCGACCAAGGAGTTCTGATGAAGCGATTCGCTCTCCTCTTCGCCGCGCTGATGCTCTCGATTCCGGCTAGCGGCTGCGACAGCGGCGGGAGTAGCAGCGCCACGGAGAAGCCGGCTGACGTTCGAGCTCAGCCCGAGTGGCCCATCCCCAGGCAAAGGAGTACGAGGCAAGCGGAGTACAAGCCTGGCCAAAAGCCGCGAAGCGCGAGGCCGACCAGGCCGCAAAGAAGGGCGCGGTCACAGGGAGACCCGCGCGGGGACCGAAGCTCGGTGATGCGGGAAGCCGACGATCCGGCAGATGCCCCGGGCCCACTCCCTCGGCGGCTCTTTTCGCCGCAGTCAGCCGGAGCCTGTCGAACAAGCTTCGGCCCGTGTCGTCCGGCTTGTGGGCGGCCTTCTGGAGGCGATGGAGGGCCTCTCGCAGGTCGGCGCGGTCCGGCTCGTCGGCCATCGCGGCGGTCAGGAAGACCATCGCCTCGAAGGGATCGGCCCAACCGTTCGGCCAATCGGGCCATCTCCTCGGCATCGCGGGCCGGCTGATTGCGCCGATAGAGCTCGCGATATCGCGCCTGGGCGCGTTCGATCTCCGCCCTCCGTCGCCGCAGCTCCGCGACAACCGCTTCGCCGCCTCCCGCAGCTCCAACGTCTCGAGGCGCCCCAGGGCCTCGAAGTCCTCGGGGGCCTCGGCGACGAGGGAGGCCAGCTCGCGGCGCTCGCTTTCGAGGTCTCCGCACGCCGCCGCCAACCAGGCCGACAGGCGGTGGATCTCCGCGGGAGTCGCCGGCTCGGCCGGAAGGTGCTTCAGGGCGGTCCGCGCGTCGGCGAGCCGGTTCGTTCTCATCGCCCAGTCCAGCCGCGCCCGCCAGACGGATGGATCATCGGGGCGGCGCTGGAGGCAGGCGTCGATCCAATCGCGCCGCCTCATCGTGAGAGCCGACGCGAATCGCCAGGTTCGCTCGTGCCAGCCAGATCCGGTCGTCGTCGGGAGCGAGCCGGCCGAGCTGGTCGAGGTACGCACGGACCGCGTCCGCTGGCGGGACTGTCCAGCGGAGCTCCATATGCAGCCGTGCCAGGTTGATAGCCTGCTCGTGCGCCCCTTCGCCCTTCGCATCCAGGTTCCACCACCGCGACTCGATCAGCCGCTCAGCCTGGGCCGTCCGGCCTTCCTGCATCAAGGTCGGGATCAGCAACATCCGGAGGGCCGATCCGTCGGGCCCGCGGGCATCGGCCGCACTCTCGATGACACGCTCGGCGTCGGCCAGCAACCCGCGTTCGATGAGCAGATCCATTCGGCCCGTGACCGCCTGTCCGATCAAGGCAGAGTCCGGTGGAATCCGGGCCCAGGCCGTGTCCGCTTCCTGCGCCCGCCCGCGGGCCTTCTCGCAGACGCCTAACAGATAGGCAGTTCGGTCAGAATCGCGGTCTCCGGGCCAGGAGGGCCGATAAGTCGCGGGCGGCCGTGCCGTACCGGCCGGTCTGCATGGCGTCGTCGATCCGCGCCATGGCGTCCCGGTATCGCCGCACGTCCCACCAGCGCCAGCCGCACCAGGAGAGCCCCCCGATGACGATGGCCGGCAAGACGACTGCCGCCCATCGGTCGTTGCGCCGCCACATCCGCCGTTCCTTCCATGCCGGTCCTTCGCTTGATCGAGCCGTCGGCCGGGCACTATGATGAAACCTCTGCCGTCGGATCGATCCGAGAAACTCTCCCTGCGATCCGCGACCTCACGAGCCTCCCCGATTCGCGAAGCCCGTTCCCGATGATCCTGACTTCATTATTATCCCGGGGTGCGATCGCGGGCCAGTCCGGGCCTGCGGATGACCGCCCGGGCCGGCGCGGTCCCCTCGCGCTCCTGGGCCTGGCGGCGTGGTGCGGGACGGTCGCGGGCCTGCTCGAGGTCGTGACGGTCGTCGTGCACAAGCGGTTCTTCGACACGAACCAACTGCTGGGCATGACCCGTCATTTCATCTGGCTGGTCCCCCTGGCCGACCTGCTGCTGCTCCTGCTCGTCGGCCTGGCCGGATGTCTGGTCGTGATCCTCCGGCCCGCAGGTGGTCGCTGGGCGGTCGCGGGGATGCTCTGCGCCCTCACCTTGCTGCCGATGCTCCTCGTGGCCTTCCCGCGGGTCTACGGTCTGGCCTGGCTGTTCGTGGCCCTGGGGGTATCGGCCCGCCTGGTCCCCATCCTGGAGCGGTACGGTGCCACATTCCGCCGCGTCGTCCTTTCCAGCGCTCCGATCCTTGCCGTGACGCTGGCGGCCCTAGCGGCGTTCCCCTGGGCGACCGATCGGCTCCAGCAAAGGCGCGAGCGAGGGCGACCGATCCCACAGGGCGCCCCCAACATCCTCCTGATCGTGATGGACACCGTCGCCGCCGATCACCTCGCCCTCTATGGCTACGGGCGCCCGACCAGCCCGGCGATCGAGGAGCTGGCCCGGCGCGGCAGCCGGTTCGACGCCGCACTTTCGGCGTCCTCGTGGACACTCCCCTCTCACGCGAGCATGTTCACCGGGCGATGGCCTCACGAGCTGTCGGTCGGCTGGCGGACCCCGCTCGACGCGGCCTCGCCGACGGTGGCCGAGTTCCTGCGTGCGCGAGGGTACGCCACGGCGGGCTTCATCGCCAACATGACGTATTGCGCCTCCGACTCGGGGTTGGGCCGCGGCTATACCGTCTATCGCGACTACATCTTCTACGAGCTCTCGCCCTTCCGGACGTCGGTGTTGGTCCGGAGGTCTCTTGAGGGGTTGCAGACGATCGGGGACGCACTGGGCGACACTCTCGCGCTGGACTGGCTGAAAGCCGGCGCCCGGCGCGTCCGGGAGCGATTCGAGACCGACCGCAAGGAGGCCGACGTGGTCAGCCGGGAGTTCCTCGGTTGGCTGGTGCAACGCCCCCAACCGGAGCGGCCGTTCTTCGCCTTCCTGAATTACTGCGACGCCCACACGCCTTACCAGCTCTCACCGCGGCGGGTCCACCGCTTCGGCGTCAAGCCCAGCGACGAGCGCGAGTTCCGACTGATCCAGGAGTGGTGGACCATGGACAAGAGCCGGCTCGCGCCGCAGGATCTCGCGTTCATCTTCGACGCCTATGACGATTGCGTCGCGTGGGTCGACGAACAGCTCGGCCGGCTCTTCGACGAGCTCGAGCGCCGCAAGGCCCTCGATCGGACCTGGGTCATCCTCGTCGCGGACCACGGCGAGAGCTTCGGGGAACATGCCGGAGTGTACCTCCACGGGTCGAGCTTGTATCAGACCGAGTTGCACGTCCCGCTGGTGGTCCTCCCCCCGCCGGGGACGCGGATCAAGCCGGTCGTCGCGGAGACGGCCAGCCTCCGCAACCTGGCCGCCACGATCGTCGACCTCACGGGCGTGGGCGCCGACTCGCCCTTCCCCGGCGCATCGCTGGCCCGGCTATGGCGCCCGTCGTCCCGTCCGCCGGGCGACGCCGGATCCGGGGAGGACGCCCTGGCCGAGCTCGTCCCCAACGAGACGCTCGATGGCCGCGCGCCGGACCCGTCCCGACGTCCCTGGCCCCTGGCCGCACTGGCGGAGGGCGGCTGGAGCTACATCCGCCGCGAGGGCGAGGTGCTCGAGGAGCTATATCATCTGCGCGAGGACCCGCGGGAACAGCACAACATCGCTGCCTCCGCCAGCTCTCATCCCCGACTCGAGCGGATGCGCGAGGTCCTGTCGCGGCTGACACTCGGCCCGTTAACGCCCAACCGATTCAACCCTTGAGGACCACTCCGCGGCAAGTTGCGACACGATCATTCATTCCATCGCCTCTCATTGACGAGTCGCTGAACATCGCTCTCCAACTCCTGAAATGCCGAAAGTTGTCGTAAACGCTCGGAAAAAATAGTTCACTGGCCCAGGAGCCTCAAACAGATCAAGGAACATGCTAACTTGAGGAACGCGTCTTGAATCTCGGTGAGCCGATCCAAACGGCGGCGCAGCCGGCCGAAGGAGTGCAGCCACGCGATGGTCCGCTCTACGTACCAGCGGGACTTGCCCAAACCGCTGCCGTGCTCCGTATTGCGGGCCGCCAGCACCGGCGTGGTCCCCCGGCCGCGCAAACCCTGCCGCACCGGTTCCGAGTCGTAGCCCCGATCCCCCTGCAAGCGGTCGGGCTTCTGCCGCTTCGGCCCCGGCTTGCCGCCCACCGGCGGCATGTCGTCGAGCGTCGTGAAGACCTGGGTGATCTCGGGGACGTTGGCGGCGGTCACCGTCGCCGCCAGCGGCACGCCTTGGGCGTCGGTCATCACGTGGTGCTTGCTGCCGGATTTGCTCCGGTCCGTCGGATTCGGGCCGGTATCCTCGCCCCCTTCCGGGGCCTTGGCGAAGGAGGCGTCGATCAGCGCCCGCTCCCAGTCGATCGCGTCGGCGCCGTTGCAGCTCGGCCAGCAAGACGGCGTGCAACTGGCGCCAGACACCGGCCTGCTGCCACGCCTGCAGGTAGGACCGGCAGGTCTTGCCGCAGCCGCAGCCGAGGTCGGCGGGCAAGTCGTCCCAGGCGATGCCGGTCTTGAGCACGAACAAGATGCCGGTGAGGATCTTGCGGTAGTCCAGGGGTTTGCGTCCCGGGAAGCGGAAGCGGCGCGGAGGCGGGGGTGGCAGCAAGGGCTCCGGCGCTTCCACAGCGCATCGGAGACAAGGGGTTTCATGGTGGTCCTCCTTCGGTTCGGGAGATCACTCTCCGAAGGACTCAAGAGCAGACAGCGTGCCAGTGGATTCATTTTTTCCGAGCACTCTAAGGGGGAGAAATCGTCGAGCGATCGGGCAATGAGGCGGACTCGGCTCCTAGCATCGAACGATTTCCGACGACGCCCAGACAATTCGCTCGCGGTGGTCAATAGCTCGTGAAGCAATTGCTTCGGGTCGGGCTTGTCTTCGAGGCTCGAGAGGGGCGGAAGAGTCAGTTGGACCTTTCCGTTGGGGTTGCCCGAGGCACGTCGAATCGCGGCCTTATCAAAGAGCAGCCAGGCTTCTGTCATTCGAACCGGTACGACGCAGACATGAGGAACGCACATCTTGGCACCAACGCTTTCGACGGCCTTCTGGATTTCCTGCCGGCGCAATTCGGGTGAGTCTCTCTCCGCATCGCGATGGACGAACAGAGAATCGCAAGGATAGGCTTCGAGCGCGAACTCGATCTTTTTCTTGAGTCCTCTGGGAACCTCACGGCACCGCAAGAGATCGGCGTGGACCACGTTGATACCGAAGCTTCCGCAATGCGTTCGGAGCAGCCACTCGAGGATGGGGATCAACATCTCGCCATCGGATGCCCCGTCGGTCACCAGAGTGAACCGAAGTGACTTCATTCTGGATCATCACCAAAATGAAGAAGGCGTTGTAAATCGGCGCGATCGGACACGCGGCGGCGTTTTCGAAGCGTTTTCACCGGTCTCGAGTGGCCGTTTGGTGAGGGTGACTTGTCAGCCTCGGAATCCAGATCGCTGGCAGGGCGGGGACCGCTCAGATAGGCAAGGATGTCACCCTTGCTGATCTCCTCGGCGGGTTCATTTCCAGTCGCTCGCCATGTATCGGACAGACAGGCGAAATGGACGCTCTGGAATCGTTGGCCGTCTCTTACAACCTCGCGGAGCCGGGCGAAAAGCAGGGAATCATCGTCAACTTCTCTGACGACCGCCGGCGAGTGGGTATTGATGATGACCTGCCGAAGTGGGTTGTCCGATCCGATCGGGTCGTCGGTAGAGGTGGCGATCTCTTTAAGAAGCCTGAGCATCGCAGGGATGCGTTCTGGATGGATGCCGTTCTCAGGCTCTTCCAGACAGAGAACTCCCTGGGCGACGGGGTCGAGCTCCAGGACCGCCAGGGCGAGGAAGCGGAGCGTCCCGTCCGACAGTGCCCGGGCGGAATGATTGGTGCCATCTTTTCCACTTGCGAAGAGGGTCCAGAGCTCACGTTGCGGATCGACTGCGACGCCCACATCGCGGACATCGTCGATGAGGTCCGTGAGGCGATTGGCGACCCGAGTGTAAATCGTCGAGGGGTCTGGTTCGGGAGGGTGTTCTGAAGCTCGAACCCAAGTCCCTGTGCCTCCGTGGGCGAGATGGAAAAGTGTGGCCGCGAGATGCGAGCCATCGTTCCCGAGCCTGGCAGGGGTCGCAAATGTGTCGGGTTCGCGGAGCGCGGCAGGTTCCAGCTGCAACCGACGCCACGATTGCATTTCTCGACGCGCGAGCACGGCCGTGCGGGTTTCCCCAGCGTTCACCGATGAGAGGACCGTACGGGGAAGCGTCGAGGCAAGGAACGGAGCGGGCCGACCGCCACCACTTCCTCCGCGATCCTGGTGCAACTGGATAATCGCAGGTTCTCCGGGAGAAGTCGAGATAAATGGTACGGTTCGACGCCCTTGGAGGGCGGATTGACGCCATTCCTTCGAGGACGGAAACAGCAAGTGCTGACTGGCGTCAGTGATCTTAATGTGCTCGAGCTCTTCCCTGCGAAGTTCGAGCCCACCGGAGGAGACACTTCCCTCCGTTTTCCGGTGAGCCAGTTCGAGGGAATAGCGCAAGAAGGTAATGGTGGCCTGGGCCTCTTGGCCGAGGTCGTCAGCCCCTGATTTCGGGATGATCATTTCCACCATGAACGACATGGTCTCGTCGTGGCGTCCGCCGACGCGATGAAAGAGATTGGCGACATCAGCCGTTCGACCATCGCGGATCGATTTCGCCGCCTCCATCAGCGGCAACTCGGCCAGTGCGCTCAAGAATCCAATGGCATCGAAGAGGTTCGACTTTCCCACTCCGTTCGCGCCGGCGATGCAGGTGAAAGGGCCGAATCGAACATCCACGTCAACGAGATTTTTGAATCCAGAGACCTTCAACCGGGTCAACATGGTGGCTCTCGTTCACAAATGCCCGCCGTGGCAGGGAGGCCGGAGCGATCCGGGACCAGCGTAACTGCCTTCAATATAATCGGCTTGCGAGGAGGTTGCAGCAGCTCTAGCCGACCCGTATCGAACCGTTCCCGCGCCGCCCGAACGGGGTCGGAAGTAAGCATCGGCTTTACTTCCACCGCGACGGCTTGTAGGCTGTGTGGGGTCTTGAATCCATACCCAAGACGGCGTTTGGCCTTCGTAGGGTGGGTGAAACCCACCAGAATCGGGCCATTCCTTGGTGGGTTTCACCCACCGTACGCGGATCTCGGACAGTCTCCTACGATCATTCTGCGCGTTCCAAGGGATCTCATTGATGGCCACCGCGACGATGAATGGGCGAGTTTCCCAGGTGATCGGCTCGACGTTCGATGCCGAGTTCGACGAAGGGCACCTGCCGAATATCTACAATGCCTTGAAGATCGAGGGCCACGTCAAGGGCGTGAATATCAACCTGACGGGCGAGGTCCAGCAGCACCTGGGCGGGAATCGGGTGCGCTGCGTGGCGCTGGGCTCGACCGAAGGACTGGTGCGCGGCATGCCGGTCATCGATACCGGGAACCCGGTGAGCGTCCCGGTCGGCAAGGAGGCGCTGGGCCGGGTCTTCAACCTGCTGGGCGACCCGATCGACGGTCGCGGCCCGGTGAATGCCCAGGAGCGCTGGCCGATCCACCGCGAGCCGCCGGCTTTCGAGAGCCTCTCGGCCAAGACCGAGCAGTTCGAGACCGGAATCAAGGTCGTCGACCTGCTCACGCCGTTCGTCCGCGGCGGCAAGATCGGCCTCTTCGGCGGCGCCGGGCTGGGCAAGACGGTCATTTTGACCGAGCTGATCGCCCGCATCGCCACCGTACATAGCGGGTTCTCGGTGTTCGCCGGAGTCGGCGAACGCACCCGTGAGGGCAATGACCTCTGGCTCGAAATGCAGGAGGCCCAGGTCGGCAGTACGGGCAAGAAGGTCATCGACAGCACCGTGATGTGCTTCGGCCAGATGAACGAGCCGCCTGGCGCACGGCTCCGCGTCGCCCTCTCGGCGTTGACCATGGCCGAGTGGTTCCGCGACGCCACCGGCGCCGACACCCTGCTGTTCATCGACAACATCTTCCGGTTCAGCCAGGCTGGCTCCGAGGTCTCGGCCTTGCTGGGCCGCATGCCCTCGAACGTCGGCTATCAGCCGACCCTCGCGACCGAGATGGGCGCCTTGCAAGAGCGCATCACCTCGACCAAGAAAGGCGCGATCACCTCGGTGCAGGCGGTCTACGTGCCGGCCGACGACCTCACCGACCCCGCCCCGGCGACCACGTTCGGCTTCCTCGACGCCTTCATCGTGCTCGCGCGGTCGATCTCCGAGAAGGGGATCTATCCGGCCATCGACCCGCTGGGCTCCAGTTCGCGTATCCTCGATCCGCAGTACGTCGGCCTCGAGCACTACGAGGTCGCCCGCCGCGTCCAGACGATCCTCCAGCGCTACAAGGAGCTTCGCGACATCATCGCGATCCTCGGCGTGGACGAGCTTTCGGAGGACGACAAGTTGATCGTCCACCGCGCACGGCGCATCGAGCGGTTCCTGTCGCAGCCGTTCTTCGTGGCCGAACCCTTCACGGGAAAGGCCGGCCAGTACACCAAGCTCCCCGATACCATTCGCAGCTTCAAGGAAATCTGCGAGGGCAAGTGGGATCACCTGCCCGAAGGGGCCTTCATGTACGTCGGTGCGATCGAGCAGGCCGAAGAGCAGGCCAAGAAGCTGAGCGCCTGATTGGTTCTGAGCGACCATCCGAGAATCCCGTAGCGTGGGTGAATCCCACCGAGAAGTGGCCCGATCCCGGTGGGGTTTCACCCACCCTACAAAGTCCGAACGCCATTCTCGGACAATGTCTTGAGGACCAAAGGACCAGGGACCAATGGCAGTTCACGAGACGGTGGGCGAGGAAAAGGGGTTAAAGCCGGGCGAGAAGAGGCTCCAGTGCGTGGTGGTCACTCCGGAGAAGACCTGGCTCGACGAGCTGGCGGATTCGATCGTGCTCCCCGTATATGACGGCGAGCTCGGCGTCTTGCCGGGCCACACGCCGCTGATCGCTCGGCTGGGCTACGGCGAGCTCCGGACCAAGTCCGGCGCGGCGGTACAGCGTTACTTCGTGGACGGTGGGTTCGTCCAGGTTCGTGACGACGTCGTCACGGTCCTGACCCACCGCGCCATCCCGGTCGAGCAGCTCGATGCGGCGGCGGCCGCCAAGGAGCTCGAGCGTGTCGAGTCGGAGCGCGCCGTCACCGACCTGGAGTTTGCCGACCATCAGCGGGCCGTCGACCGTGCCCGCGGCATGATTCGCGTGGCACGCCACGCGCGTCGGCCGTAGCCAGTCCTGTCGGCAAACCCGCGGCGAACCCGTACTGATCGACGTCAACCCCCTACGGCCGGCCGTTGAAAAACTCATGTTCGTG
Organism: uncultured Planctomycetota bacterium; assembly: GCA_963845755.1. Lineage (GTDB taxonomy): Bacteria > Planctomycetota > Planctomycetia > Isosphaerales > Isosphaeraceae > CAWJTV01. The sequence goes on along the minus strand of CAWJTV010000020.1, from coordinate 29,547 downwards.
ACAGAGGCGGTCGACTTTCCAGGATTCACCGGTCCAGGAGTGATGATCCACCGCGACCCCAGCCTCGTCGAGCTGGATCTCCATGAAGCCGGGATGATTGTGCCCGAAGCGGCCCGGGAGTAACGGCGGACCGGGATTGATGCAGAGCTGGTTGGGCACCTCGCGCGTCCGGAACGCCCAGGCTGCATGGATGTGCCCGCAGCAGAAGAGGTGTGGACCGAGGCCGCGTAGCCCGCACCGGACGTCCTCGGCGTTGACCATCGGTTTTCGGGCCAGCGCACGTTCGAACCCGTGTGGCACGGCGACCGGATAATGGCAGGCGATCACCAGCCGAGCCGGCCGGCTGCGCGGGTCCGCGACGAGCCGCTGTGCCTCGACCCATTGCCGCGACGGGAGCTTGCCGCTCGCCGAGATGCCGGCCCGGGTCGGGTCCAGCCCCAGGATCGCTGTGTCGGGGTCGAGCGGGCGCAGCCAGGGGAAGTCGGCACGCGGCGCGAATTCCCCGAAGTACTTCTCGTATCGGCGGCTCCGATGTGCCCACCAGGTATACCGGTCATGGTTACCCGGCACGACCGTCACCCGAGACGCGTCGCCCAGCCAGTCCGCCAACGCCCGCCGCGCCGACCGGAATTCCTCCGGCAAGGCCGTCGTCGTCAGATCGCCAGTGATCAGGATGTGATCCGGCTCGACCTGGCGGACACGATCGACCAGCCGGGAGACTCCCCCCAGGTGGAACCGCCTCGCACGTCCCGCCAGCAGCGCGGTCATGCCCAGCATCCGCTTGCTCATCAGCCGCAACGGATTGAAGGCATACCGCCAGAAATGGATGTCCGAAACGTGAACGATGCGCACAGTCAGTGGCCAGTTGAGACGGGTTCAGGTCGGCGGTTGCTGAACACCGAAAACTGTCATCCAATCCAACCGACCAGGATATCGTACGCCGTGTGCGTGCCGACGGCGATCCCGAATCCGCGGATGATGAAGACCCAGGCGAAGAAGACGCCGGCCATCCATCGAAACACGAAGGCATACCAGGTGAACGCCTCACCAGGACTCCCCGCGTGGTGGGCCAGGGCAAAGAGCAGCGCGGAGGCGGTCACCGCCCAACTGCTGGAGAGGACCTGGGGCATCTGGAGCAGCCGGAGGATCCCGAAGAACGCGGGGATCAGCATCAGGCGAAACAGGGTTTCCTCGTAAACGCCCGCCCCGATGTAGCCGACCAGGGCTGTGAACGCGACGTGCGGTGTCGTCGCCGCATCGATCGCCAGGCTCGGCAAGCGGCCTTGCTCCAGATAGGAGAAGCCGAGGTCGAGGAGCCGACCGATGCCCAACAGGGCGATGGCCCAGGTCAGGCTCTCCACGATCATGCCCCCCAGGATCGACGGCGAGAACCGCCAGTCCTGCGAGGTCCCGACCTGCCACCCCATCAGGATGACGACTAGCAATAGCGGGAGGAACCACGGGTGATTGAGACCTGCCGAGGCCAGCATCCGACACATCCAGGCGTCGGCCCCGGCCCTCACGCTGCCCGCGCCACCCAGTCCGAAGATGGCGGCTTCGTAGAAGATCGCCAGCGGTGCCACGAACAGCAGCGAGGGAAACGGCCGCCGGGTCGCCACCCAGTACGAGGCCGGCCGATGCTCCCGCAGCCACTCCTGCGGCCCGGTTGGCGTCTGCGCGGACGCACCCCGCCTGCCGCGGCGCAGTCGGGTCGTGGGTCGCGGAAAGAGTCGCGGAACCATGGAGGCCACCGTCTTTCTCAGGAACCCCCCGAGCGGCGTCGGCCCTCGTCGCCCGAGTGCCCGGAGTACGAGGATTTCATTATTATTATCGTTTTTGTCGCGGCCGAAAAATACGAAATCGGTCGGCGCCTTGTAGCGCTCGATGGGGAAGGCTACCATAATCCCTAAATCAGGATCCCCAGCACCTTGACGGACGTGGGGGTTCGCTTTCAGAATGGCGACGCTTTTCGGCGCCATCGTCGTCCGCCTGCCTAATCGGCGCGTATCATGGGTCGTGGGCGTGCTCGACCGGGTCGTCGAATTCCTGCCAAGGATCCCGACGCAGCCCGATCGGCGTCTCCATCCGTGGTTGGGACACGGGTGCTGCGTCGTTTGATGGTCATTCGATGTTGGGAGGATCGACGCGTGGAATCACGATGTCGTCTCGCATTGTTCGTGAGTTGCCTGGGGCTTGCCGTCGCGACCGCCGGCTGTTCGGACGCGCTCAATGCCGGCCCTATTGAATACGAAGAGAGCGAGGTGCTGACCAAGGACCTCGGTCCCAAGATGCCGAATCTCGCCGGCAAGCCCAACCTCCAGAACCGAGTCCGCAAGAACCTCGCGCAACTCTTCGGCCCGTCCCCCCAGCGGATCCGCGTTCCCGAGGGCTCCGGGTTGCCCTTTGGCGGGGTCTATCTCGCCAACTATCTCCAGCAGGGCGAGGGGGAGAACGCCGTCAGGAAGCGGATCTACCAGGGCGAAAGCAAGGCCGATCCCAACCTCAAGCCGCAGGAAGGCGGCTATGCGCTCTATCGGCGGAACTGCGTGCATTGCCACGGGGTCTCGGGCGCCGGCGACGGCCCCACGGCGCCGTTTCTCTACCCCACCCCGCGCGATTATCGCAGGGGAATCTTCAAGTTCACCTCGACCCCCAGCGGCAAACGCCCCCATCGCGACGACCTTCGACGGACGATCACGAATGGCCTGCACGGGACCTCGATGCCGGCCTTCGAGTCCCTCCTCACCGAGGCGGAGATCGAGCAGGTCATCGATTACGTGATCTTCCTCAGCATGCGGGGCGAGACCGAGCTCTTGCTGATCGTGGAAGCGAACACCTACGACGAGAAGAAACCCGAGGAATTCACCGACGAGATCGCCAAGGAAGTCGCCAACGGGGTCTTCAACCAGTGGAAGATGGCACAGACTCAGGTCGTCAATCCCCCGATCGCCCGCACGCCGCCGACCCACGAGAGCATCCTCCGCGGCCGCGACCTGTTCCTCCAGTTCGACTGCAAGGACTGCCACGGCCGGCTGGCCATGGGCGACGGCGAGAGCTTCGTCAACCAGGGTATCTTCAACGAGGTCGTCTTCGGCGGCAATCCCAGCGAACGGCCGGCGCGGGTCGCCGCACTCGACGAGAAGACCAAGACCCTCTGGGACCAGAAGCCCGACGACTGGGGCAACCCGCTCCGCCCGGCGAACCTGAATCGCGGCATCTACAAGGGCGGCCGCCGGCCGATCGACCTCTACTGGCGCATCGCCAAGGGGATCAACGGCGCCCAGATGCCGGCCCATTATCCCTCGCCGTTCAATGACCAGCAAACGTGGGATGTCGTCAACTTCGTACTGGCCCTGCCATATGAGCCCGACCTACTCAGGAACGCGCCGCCCCTACCCGCGGCCACGCCGGGCACTGCGGTGGCTAACGTCAAGTAGGGCTCAGGGGTCCTCTCGTCCGTCGGTCCGCAATGTCCCTGCCCGAGGACACGTCGGAGCGGCTTGGCGATGGGTAGCACGAGCAACTAATCCACGGACAATTAACAACGGACAACGGACATGCGATATTGGAGCATCCTCTTTGCCCTGGCAGCCGTGGCCTCCGTGGCGGCGTTCGTCTACGCACCCTTCGCACCGGACTGGTGGCTGCCCAACAACCCCAGCGCCAATGGCCTTGTGGTCTCGACGTTCGGGAAAGAGATCGACAGCCTCTTCGTGATCATCCTGTGGATCACGGGAATCGTCTACATCGGCACGCAGATCGTCTTCGTGATCGCGGCGTACCGGTTCGTCGACGTGCGAGATGCCCAGGGCCGGCCGGTCCGCAAGGCCACCTATTTCCACGGCAGCCAGCGCCTCGAGGTGATCTGGACGATCATCCCCGCCGCCATCCTGGTGTTCATCGCGCTCTACCAGATGGGGACGTGGGCCGAGATCAAGTTCCGCACCTCGGCGCCCAAGGTCCCGGCCCTGGCGGAGATCACCGCCCGGCAGTTCCAGTGGGTGATGCGCTATCCCGGACCGGACGGCCGGCTCAACACTCGCGACGACCTGGTCGTGGTCAACGACCTCCATTTCGTCAAGGAGAAGATGGCGTTGATCTATCTGAAATCGTCGGATGTCCTCCATTCGTTCTTCTTGCCGCAGATGCGAATCAAGCAGGACGCCGTTCCCGGCATCACGATCCCGGTCTGGTTCGATTGCAGGGTCTCCGGGGAATATGACCTGGCCTGCGCCGAGCTGTGCGGCTGGGGTCATTACAAGATGCGCGGCCGGGTGACCGTCCACGAGACGGAAGCCGATCTCCAGCAGTGGATCGATGAGAAGCTGGCGGAGCAGGATCGCAGTCAGCTCACCATGGCGACTGGTACCGAGGGGAGGTGATTCGGATGAGTGATGAGCTTTCGACCCATGGTTCATCCGTAGGTGCCCAGAAGGGCGGCCACGGGGATGGTCACGGCCACGATCACGATCACGGCCATGGTCATGAGGATCATATCCATCCGGCACCCCGATTCTTCCTGACGAAGTACGTCTTTTCGACCGATCACAAGGTCATCGGCATCCAGTTCCTGTTCTCGGGCCTGATCTTCATGGTCCTGGGCGGACTGCTGGCCATGGCCGTGCGTTGGCAGCTCGCGTGGCCGTGGAAGCCGATACCCGTGCTGAGCCGTTGGCTCTGGTCGTCATCCGCGCTCGGCTACCAGATGCCGCCGGAAGACTACAACAAGCTGTTCACGATGCACGCGTCGATCATGATCTTCTTCGTGATCATCCCGCTCCTGACCGGCTCCTTCGGCAACTTCCTGATCCCGCTCATGATCGGCGCCCGGGACATGGCGTTCCCCAAGCTGAACATGTTCTCCTACTGGTTCATGCCGCCGGCCATGATCTTCATCTCCTATTCCTTCTTCGTGGAAGGAGGTTCCGCCGAGGCGGGGTGGACGAGCTATCCGATTCTGACCGTGGCGAAATGGGCGACGCCCGGCTCGCTCAACGGGCAGACATTCTGGCTCCTGGCGCTCTTGTGCGTGGGGATCTCGTCCTTGCTGGGCTCGATCAATTACATCACGACGATCATCATGCTCCGCGCCGGGGATGAAGCTGTTCCGGATGCCGATGACCGTCTGGGGGATGTTCATCACGGCGTTGCTCCAGGCGTTCGCGTTGCCGGTGCTGACCTCGGCCCTGATCATGCAGTTGCTGGACCGGGTCGCCGGCACCAACTTCTTCCAGCCGGTCAACTGGACCGTGGCCAATGCACCGCCGGTGGTCGGAGGCGGCGGGCCGCTGTTGTTCCAGCACCTGTTCTGGTTCTATTCGCACCCGGCGGTCTACGTCATGATCCTGCCGGGGATGGGGATGGTTTCGGACATCATCGCGACCTTCTCCCGCAAGCCCCTTTTCGGCTACAAGCCGATGGTCTTCGCCATCGCCGGGATCGCCGGGCTCGGCTTCATCGTCTGGGGGCACCACATGTTCCAGTCGGGCATGAACCCACAGCTTGGGGCCACCTTCATGCTCTCGACGATGATGATCGCCTTGCCCTCGGCCGTGAAGGTCTTCAACTGGCTGGGCACGATGTGGGGCGGACGGCTCCAGTACACCTCCGCCATGCTCAACGCCATGGCCTTCGTGGCGATGTTCATCATCGGCGGCCTGTCGGGCATCTTCATGGCCGCGACTCCGGTCGACATGCACATTCACGACACCTACTTCATCGTCGGCCACCTCCACTACGTCCTCTTCGGAGGCAGCATGTTCGCGCTCTTCGCGGGAATCTATTACTGGTTCCCCAAGATGTTCGGCCGGATGATGAACGAACGGCTGGGGTTGATCCACTTCTTCCTCACGTTCATCTTCTTCAACGGCACATTCTACCTGATGCACATCGTCGGGATGCACGGCCACCCGCGCCGGATCGCCGACCCGACGATCTATCCCTACCTCCGCGGAGCGGGCATCGTCGGCATGAACCAGTTCATGACCATCAATGCGTTCCTGCTCGGCTTGTCCCAACTGATCTTCGCGGGGAACTTCTTCTATAGCCTGGCGGCCGGGCCCAAGGCCGGGCCCAATCCCTGGCATTCCAATACCCTGGAGTGGGCCACCAGCTCGCCGCCGGCCCACTACAACTTCGAGCGGATCCCCACGGTCTACCACCCGGCTTACGAGTACAGCGTCCCGGGCGTGGAGGAGGACTATCTCCCCCAGACCGTGCCGAGGCCGGCCTCAGCCGGACCACTGGATCCGGTGATGGCTTGATTCGCGAGCGGCAAGTAGGGTGCTCTGTGAGCACCAGGTGGTGAGGTGACGGAGAGATCCGGTTCTGGTGCTCACAGAGCACCCTACGACGAGCCACGACGAAAGCATCTTGAGCGAATGAAATCGCCCGAAGGCTATCGCTGGAGCTGGATAGTGCACGCGGTCGCGGTCTTCGCGGCGGTGTTCACCCTGCCGCTGCTCTACGTGGGCGGCTCGGTGACGACGTATCGTGTCGGCCTGGCCGTGCCCGACTGGCCGACCACGTTCGACGAGAACATGTTCCTGTATAACTTCTGGGAAGCCCCCTTCGGCGTCCGTCTGGAGCACGCGCATCGGCTGTACGGTGCGGCGGTGGGACTGGCCACGATCGTCCTGACGGGCAGCTTCCTGGCGTTCGAGCGCCGGCGATGGTTGAAAGGCCTCGGTGTATTTGCCCTGGCGGCGGTCATCCTCCAGGGCGTGCTGGGCGGGATCCGGGTGACGCATCATTCGACCGTCCTGGCCGCCGTGCACGGGGCGACCGGTCAGGCATTCTTCGGGCTAATGGTCGTGCTGTGTGTCCTGACCGGCCGCGACTGGAACCGAGGCGCGGAACCGGCGGTCGATCCGGATCACCTGCGCCGGAGATCGGCCGTCGTCCTGGGCCTGGTCTACATGCAGATCGGGCTGGGAGGCTGGCTGCGCCACTTCGGGTCACCCACGGCCCTGTGGGCCCATGCGATCTTCGCAGTGGCCGTCTGGCTTCATGCGGTCGTCCTCACCTACCGGATCGAACGCCGGCGCACGGAGCTCGCACCGCTCCTGGTTTCGTCCCGGGTGCTGGGCCTGACGTTGACCGTCCAGATCCTGCTGGGGTTGGCCGCACTCGCCTTCGTGTTGCCGATGGGCGGCAATCTTCGACCGGTGACCTCTTACCAGGCCGTCGTCCGGACCGCTCATCAGACGAACGCCGCGCTGGTGTTCGCCGCGGCGATCGTGCTGACTTTACGCGCTTATCGTCATCTGGCCGGGGCGACGCGAGTCGTCGACGGGCAGACCGGAGAAAGGCCAGTGGGCCGGCCTGAAGCGGCCGCGCTGGACTGGGAGGCCGTCGCTTGAAAACGCTGGCATCGCTCGATCAACCCCTGCTGGCCGTGACCGAGTCAGACGGCCTTTTGTCCGCGGTCGGAAGCCGCCTGGTCGCGTACCTCTCGCTGACCAAGCCGCGCCTGGTGCTGATGGTCCTGGTGACCGTCGCCGTGGGCTACCTGCTGGGTGCACGCGGCGGGGCGCGCCCGGCGACGCTGGCCCTGACGCTCGTGGGCACGGCCCTGGTGGCCGGTGGTGCCGGTGCGCTGAATCAGTGGCTGGAACGAACCCGGGACGGATTGATGCGGCGGACAGCCGGCCGGGCCTTGCCCAGCGGGAGACTGACCGTCGGAGAAGCGATCTCCTTCGGCATCTTCCTCGGCGTCGCGGGCACCGTGCTGTTGCTGCTGGGTACCAACCTGTTGGCGGCCTCGGTCGCGCTGGTGACGTTCTTGTTGTACGTCTTCGTCTACACCCCGCTCAAGCCCGTGACTTCGCTGAACACGGTGATCGGCGCGGTCCCCGGCGCCCTGCCGCCGATGATCGGCTGGGGGGCCGCGACCGGCCGGCTGGGAATCGAGGCCTGGTCCCTGTTCCTCATCGTGTTCCTCTGGCAGTTCCCGCACTTCCTGGCGATTGCCTGGATCTACCGGGACGACTACCGCCGCGCCGGCTTCCGAATGCTCACCGTCCGGGATGACAACGGCCGGATGACCGGCTGTCAGGCCGTGTCGTATGCACTGGCCTTGGTACCGGCCGGTCTGCTGCCGGCAACGGTCGGACTGGCCGGAGCCACTTACTTCGCAGGTGCCCTGATCCTCGGCCTGATCTACTTGGGCGCCTCGGTCCGGTTCTGGCTCGACGCGAGCGACCTGAGGGCGCGCCGGTTGCTCCGAACCTCATTCGTCTACTTGCCCGCGATCTTGCTCCTGCTGCTGCTCAACCCCATTAGTCATTAGTCCTTGGTCATGACCAACGACGGAGGGCCGATATAACGATGGCTATCGCCACCCACAGCTCACCCCACGTGACGCCCGCCGGCCACGATCACGCGGCGCATCTCGCGGCGCCCGTCTCGCCGGGGAAGGTCGCCATGTGGTTGTTCCTCGCCACGGAAGTCATGTTCTTCACCGGGCTGATCGGGTCGTATATCGTCCTCCGCGCCGGCAGCCCGCACAACTACTATAGCAACCTGTATTCTCCGGCGACGTCCCTGAAGGGCCTGGAGAAGACCGAGGGGGTGCTCATCAAGTCACTGGGCTCGAGCGAAGCCGGCGTGGAGCACGCCATCCAGGCGACCGCCGGCCTGAGCCCCGAGGCGATCAAGGGCATCGTCGAGCAAGTGGAGCACTCGGGCCACGCGATCGTTCCCAATCTCACTCACGAGAAGGCCGAGACGCTGAAGGCCCAGCTCCACTCGGCGGGCGCCGAGGTCGAAATCGAGCAACTCAAGATGCACAAATGGCCGGTCCCCTACGACGATCTGACCAACCCGCTGGCCATCAACCTCACGGCCTTCAATACCTTCGTCCTGATCTGTTCGTCGGTCACGATGGTCCTGGCCCTCTCCGGGTTCCAGCGCGGCAACCAGCTTAAGGGGAGGTTCTTCCTCCTCGCGACCGTGCTCATCGGTTCGTGCTTCCTCGGCATCCAGGTCTACGAATACTGCCAGCTATCGATGTTCCACCATTACCCGCCCGGCGTCAGTGCGACCGGTCACTTTCGACCGAGCGTCAGCCTGTTCGCCTCGTGCTTCTACACCATGACCGGCTTTCACGGGGCGCACGTGACCGGAGGTGTGATCCTGCTCCTGTGCGTGTTCATCGGTTCGATGCGGGGCGCATACTCGGCAACGAATTACTCGACGGTCGAGTTGGCCGGGTTGTACTGGCACTTCGTCGACCTCGTATGGATCATCCTGTTCACAATCGTTTACCTGGTTTGATGGGGTGTACGCTAGGACCTCGTCCTCCTGTATTAAGGATCATGCCGATGCCCGATACCAAGGTCCTGTCTCCGACGGAAGTCGCCGAAGAACACCAGAAGGAAGCCCATGCCCCCTATCTGTGGGTCTGGCTCTGGTTGCTGGTCTTCACCCTGGTCGAGTATTTCTACGCCTTCATCGCCAAGGACGTCTTCCTCATCCTGCTCTCGGGCCTGCTGCTCGTGGCGGGGATCAAGGCCGGGATGGTGGGCTGGTACTTCATGCACCTGAAGTTCGAGGGAAAGTGGGTCTATGCCTTGATCATCCCGGCGGTGATCCTGGCAACCATCCTCGTTACGGCGCTCTGTCCCGATGTTGCCTTCAAGCCGACGGATGATGAAGAAGAATCGGAAACGGCGGTGTGGGTGGCGCCGGCGGATCACGTGCCCGGCATCCCATCAGCGTTCCCCGTCGGGAGCCGAGGTGCGCGGGTGTCCTGAACCCGCCCACGGACCGACCGAAGCTCTCCTGCTCCTGAACGAAAACCGCGGTAGGTCCACCCCATATCCCGAGCGATACCGTGTCCAGATTCTATCGAGTGGGTGTCCGGATCGTCTTCGGGACCGTCTTGATCTCGGCCGTGGCCTGCCTGGTCACGGCGAGCCGCGACGGGCCCGCGGCCCCTCGCCGCCCACGATCTGGGCCCGTCGGCCCCATCACTGGGCCCATTCCGGCTGGAGGAACGATCGGGCCGCACGGTCACCCAGGACGACCTGGCGAATCGGGTGGCGATCGCCTCGTTCATCTTCACCCGATGCCCGCTCTCCTGTCCTCGGATCTCGGGCGTGATGAAGGGCTTGCAAACTCGATTGGCCGGGTCGAACGTCTTGCTGGTCAGCATCTCGGTCGATCCGGAGCATGACTCACCCTCGGTCCTTCGAGACTACGCCCAGCGCTTCGGTGCGGTCGCCGATCGCTGGTGGTTCCTGACAGGTCCCAAGGCGACGATTTACGACCTCATCCGGGACCGTTTCAAGCTGCCCGTGATGGAGGCCGCCTCCCCCGACCCGGAGACCGGCACGGAGGCGATCAGCCATAGCGATCGCCTTGCTCTGGTCGATCGCGGCCGCATTGTGGGCCTGTTCGAGTCGAGCGACCCGGAGGTCGTCGATGCCCTGGTCGTCCAGGCCCGGCGCCGGGCCTTGCCGGGGTGGGTTCGGCTGCTCCCGACCGTCAACGCGAGCCTCAATGCCCTGAGCGCCGCCTTGCTCCTGACCGGTTGGTTGTTGATCCGTCAGTATCGGATCGCGGCCACGAGACCCGACGCTGTCGCACCGGATTTCCAACCCGCCATCTGGGGCCATCCGTTGGTAAAGGCGCACATCACGTGCATGGTCTCCGCGGTCGCCACTTCAACGCTGTTCCTCACCTCCTATCTGGTCTATCATTACCGTGCCGGCAGCGTCCGGTTCCCGCAGGGAGGACTTCTCCGCGTTGTTTACCTCGCGATCCTGCTCTCCCACACCGTGCTGGCGACGGCCTCCGTCCCGCTCATCGTCATGACGGTCCTCCGCGGCTGGCGTGGCAACCTCGCCGGACACACGCGGATCGCCACGCTCACATTCCCGATCTGGCTCTACGTTGCCATCACCGGCGTCGTCATCTATCTGATGCTCTACCATTTGCCGGTGCTGAATCCGATGGGCGTGGCGACATCCTGACCCCAGTCCTTCTGGGAGATGGCGGCCGCCAGCCTGCATGGCTATCCTACTGGAATCGGAGGTGGGAGCCTGGTTCCCACGTGAGTCGTGTCTTCCTTGGTACGATGTCCACGGCATGCGCGAATCGTGCGGAGTCCCGTCAATTCGAGATTCCCGAGTCCTTCTCATCCGGAATCTCGAATCCGGAATCTCGAATCCGGAATCCCTATCGGGTTGCGGCCAAAAGCCGAGTTAAGATAAAATTATGAATATCACTTTATTTAATCAATGCCGTCGAGGTGTAATCGCGGCAGCACTCTGGGCCGCGGCCGTCCTCGGGACGACCACCCTCAGAGTCGCCGGTGAGGAAGCCTCGGACCAGGTGCCAGACGTCCTCTTCCGCGAATCCTTCGATGACGCCCGACTGCCCGAAAGAGGCTGGTACGACGGACAAACCTTCGCGATCTCCCGCGAAGGCGCTCACGCCGGCGGCTGTATCGAATACGAATGGAAACCGCGCACGACGACTCCCGAACGCTCGTCGATCCTGCGCCGGCTGTTCCGGCCGTCGGACACCGTTTACGTGCGATTCTTCATCAAACTCTCGCCGGGATGGAGCTGGAGTGGTCGCTCGTACCATCCGCACCTGATGCACTTCCTGACCACCGAGAACGACCGCTACCACGGCCCGGCCGCCAGCCACCTGACGTTGTACATCGAGCCCCAGGAGGGCCGGTTGCGACTCGCGGCCCAGGACATCCAGAACCAGAACGCCCCCCATGGACTGACCCAGGGCCCGCTCCGCGGCGGCTACAATGGGGCGTTTTACGACAGCAAAGACAAGCTCTTCACGGACGATGCCTGGCACTGCGTCGAGGCCCTGTTCACGCTGAACAGCCTGGACCTGAAGGCCGACCGGCCGAACCATGACGGAATCGTGCGCGGGTGGTTCGACGGCCGGCTCGTCGTGGACCGTACCGACGTGGTCCTCCGCTCGACCGATTTCCCGAAGATGCAATTCAACCAGTTCCTGATCGCTCCGTATTTCGGCGAGGGCCTGCTGCCGCACGAACAGACCCTTTGGATCGACGACCTGACCGTCGGGACCAGTCGGTTGAGCAGCGTCGCCGAACCGGCGAGACACGACCGGATGCGCGTGGCCGCGGCCCAGCCCAGGAACCGGACGATTGACTTCCGGCTCCGACCTGCCGAGGTCCTCGCACGCGTCGATCAGTCGCTGACGGAGCTGGAGAGTCTGGTCCACAAGGCCGGCAAGGCCGGCTGCAACGCGATGGCGTTCCCGGAGGATACCCTGGGTCTTCTCCGCTGGGAAGCGGCGAACCCCGAGTCGCTCGACGCGGTGCTTCCCCGGTCGGTTCAAAGCATGCTCGACCGCTTGGGCCGGGCGGCCGCGCAGCATCGCATGTATCTGATCGTGTGTAATGACGCGCTCGAAAGCGACGGGCGCGCGTACAACACGTCGTTCTTGCTCGGCCGCGACGGCCAGGAGATCGGCCGTTACCACAAGGTAAACCTGCCGCTCATCGAGCAGGGCCGGGCGCGTGGTCACGAGTTCCCGGTCTTCCCCACGCCCGACCTGGGAACGGTCGGGATGCTGATCTGCTACGACATGGTCTTTCCGGAAGCGGCGCGGTGCCTGGCCTTGCGAGGGGCCGACATCGTGTTCCATCCCACGCTCGGCGGTGCAGCCATTGGCGACGACGACCTCAGCCTGGCCGCCTTCCGCACTCGGGCCGCCGAGAACTTCGTCTACCTGGTCGTCGCGATGCGCGGACAGGGCAGCATGATCATCTCACCGCACGGCAAGATCATCGCCACCGCGCAGGAACCCGATGGACTGGCCATCGCTGACATCGATCCCCACGGAGGTCGCGAGGGCGGCGACGCCTACAATACCCAGCAAGATATGCGCGGTCGTCTGTTCCGCGAGCGTGTTCCGGAGGCCTACGGGCCGCTCACAGAACCCAACCCGCCGGTCCTGGCCAAGGTCCCGTCGAACGTGACCCGGGACGAGGCCATCCGGATCATGGCCACGGTCCTCACCACGGGCGAAGAGCGATTCAACAAGGCCAACGCCCTTGCACGGGCAGGCCAGAAAGACGCGGCGATCCGACTCTTCGAGCAACTCTGCGAGGAATGCCGCACCTCGTGGATCGACCGAGCCGCCCGCGAACGCTTGCGAACGCTCCGCACACCCGAAAAGGCATCATCGCCGAAAGCCCCCTGAACGATCGCGATTGTAAAAATACACATGAGGTGATTCTATGCTGACCCGGAGAGATGTCCTTCGCTTGATCCCCGTGCCGGCGCTCGTTGGGGTAACCCGTGCCGCGGAAGGGCCCGACTTCGAGCGGATCGACACCCATGTCCACATTCACCGCGACGCCCCCGAGTTCCTGGACGCCCTGAAGACTTGGAAGTGGCATGGGCTGGACATCGTCGTCTGCCCCGCCAGCGGCGACGAATCATTCGACCTCGAGGAGAAGCTCCGCGCCACCTTGAAGGTCCAGCGCGACAGCGGCGGCAAGCTGGCCTGGGCGTCGACGTTCGATGCCCGCGCATTCGAGAGTCCCGGGTTTGCCGACCGCGCGATCCATCGCATCCGCCAGTCCTTCGACGACGGTGCTGTCGCAGTCAAGATCTGGAAGAACATCGGGATGTCCATCAAGTCGAAGACCGGCGCCTATCTCCTTCCGGACAATCCCGCCCTGCTGTCGATCTACGAGGCGATCCAGAAAGCCGGCAAGACACTGATCGCCCACCTCGCCGAGCCGGACGGAGCGTGGCTGCCGCTGGATGCCAGGAATCCGGAAATCACGTACTACTCGAACAACCCGCAATGGCACATGTATGGCAAGGCCGGAGCGCCCGTCAAGGAATCGATTCTGACGGCCCGCGATCGGGTTCTCGCTCGCTATCCGAAACTGCGCGTGGTCGGCTGCCACCTGGGCAGCGACGAGGACAACCTGAAGCGACAAGCGAAACGCCTCGACGCCTATCCCAATTTCGCGGTGGACACGGCCGCGCGCGTGCGCTACTTCGTTCGTGGCGACCGCGACCAGGTCCGGGAGTTTCTGACCCAGTATCAAGACCGAATCCTCTATGCGACCGACTTCTCCCTCCGCGACGGCAGTCCTGCCGCTGCTGCTCGGTCGTTCCAGGCGAGGCACGACCGGGACTGGGCGTTCTTCTCGGGCAGTGACAGGTTCGATTACGATGGCCATCCGACGCAGGGCCTGGCCCTCCCCGACGGTGTCTTGCGGAAGATCTTCCGCGAGAACGCCCTGCGCTGGATCCCCGGCCTCGGTGCCTGAGAGTGACGGTTCTCGATCGACGACCATTCCCTGGGGACGGGTCTCGTGAGTATGACACGCTGCTCCTGGTTTCTCGCCGGCATCCTCGCGGTATGGCCCGCCGCCGCCTCGGGCGACGACGCTCAACCGCCTCTCGACCGGGAGGGTCGGCAAGCCCTCGGCGACCGTCTCGCGCCGTTCTTCCGCCCGCCGGCCGACCTGGCCAACGACCTGGGCACCTATCGCTCGCCCCTGCGATTCCGCGACGGCAGTCCCGTCCGAACCGTCGTCGACTGGAACCGGCGCCGTATTGAGATCAAGCAGACCTGGCACGGATTCCTTGGCACCTGGCCGCCACGGATCGCGCGGCCCCGCATCGAGTACCTCGAGCGAGAACGGCGCGACAACCTGACCCAGCACCATGTCCGCCTCGAGATCGCCCCCGATCGCACCACGGAGGACGCCTATCTCCTCCTTCCCGACGGCGACGGGCCGTTCCCGCCGGTGCTGGTGGTCTTCTACGACGCGAAGACGGGCATCGGTCGGGGGCGGCCGGGACTGCTGGACTTCGCCTTTCAATTGGCGCGGCGGGGATACGTAACGCTATCGCTGGGTTGCGACCCGGCGGCGACTTATCCGAACCCGGAGGCGCCCGAGCTCCAGCCGCTCTCCTTTCACGCCTATATCGCCGCGAATTCTTACGACGCGCTGGCGAGGATGCCTCAGGTCGATCCCGACCGAATCGGCGTCCTCGGGCATTCGTATGGCGGCAAGTGGGCGATGTTCGCATCCTGTCTCTTCGACAGGTTCGCCTGCGCGGTGTGGTCCGACCCGGGCATTGTCTTCGACGAGACCCGACCGAACGTCAACTACTGGGAACCCTGGTATCTGGGCTGGGAGCCGGGCCGAACGCGCAAGCCGGGTATTCCCTTCGCCGAGAATCCGAGGACCGGCGCCTACAAGAGACTGGTCGATGCCAGGCATGACCTCCATGAGCTGCACGCGCTGATGGCTCCTCGGCCGTTCCTGGTCTCGGGCGGCTCCGAGGATCCGCCCGAGCGCTGGAAGGCGCTGAACCATACGATTGCGGTCAACCGGCTCCTGGGCAAGGAGCGGCGTGTCGCGATGACCAACCGCCCGAGCCACGCACCGACGGCCGAGTCGAACGAGCAACTGTATCTCTTCCTGGAACACGTCCTGAAGCCCGCGCGCGATGAGACCGGTGCCGGTCGCATCCGAAGGTGATCCTGACCCCGGGAGGTCGAACCATGTTCTTCGTGACATTCCACCAGACCGTGGCCAACGTCAACGCCTACGACGACGATGGCAACTTGACCGCTGCAAACGTCCTCAACCCCTCCGGCCAGACTCTGGCAGAGTTACGGGGGCTGTACCTCAACTCGGCAGCAGGATTGCTCTACGTGGCCAACGGGGCCGCGTCGACCAGCAATGTCCTCTGCTTCGAGGGCTCGTTGACGAGCTACACCTACAAGAGCACCTTCATCCCCTCGCCGTCCGCGGGCGGCCCGAAGTCGCTCATTCACCCCTACGCGCTCAGCTTCGACGGCGCGGGGCATTGCTACGTGTCGAACCAGGACTCGAACGTGGTCGCCGCCTTCGACGTCGCCACCGACGGCCAGTCGGCGTCGCCGGCTTTCGACGCGTCGCCCTACCTGGCGGGTCTGGGGCTCTCGGGCAAATTCCTCAAAGGGACGCTCGTGGCCTCCAGCGTGGGGGATTTACCCGACGTGGCCAAGGTGACGAAGCATCCCCCTTCCGACGTGACGGTCGCCCAGGGCGGGCTGGGGGTCGAGCAGAAGCAGGGCAAGGTCAAGAACTCGGTACGCGGTCTGTTCTACAATTCCGGCCTGCTCTTCGTCGTGGACGAGCCCGGCGGGCTGGTCCGCATTTACGACCCCACCACCGGCCAGCCGATCCTCAACAGCAATCTCTTGACCTCACCCGTCCAGGTCCTGATCCACGCCGGCACGATCTACGTGGGCGCTGGCAATCAGGTCCTCTCGAGCCCGATCCCGAACCCCGCCTCGGCGATCGTGCCGCCCTGGACCCTCACGCCGATCCCCGCGCTTTCGAACCTTTCGGGCGACGTTTCCGGCATGGCCTTCGATAGCCAGGGCTACTTCCACGTCGCCATCCGGACGAAGTACGACGTCTTCAAGTACACGCCCGACTTCTCATCGTCCACCGCCTGGGCCGCCAATCCGCTGCCCGACAATCCGGAGTATCTGCTCTACATCCCGGATTGAATCTGGAATCTCGGATCAGGAATCCTTCCTGGGCTGCGGTCAAAGAACGCGCGAGGAGCCTACCACGCAATACCGTCCGGGCGATCCGTCGGGAGGGTTTCAACGCGGCGGTCGATAGGTCCTCAGGTGCTCGGTTCCCAAGGCTGAAACGGATACGGACCTTCCGCGTCCGGTTTCATGCTGATGTTCGATGAAACCTCTTTGATTGGCCTCTTCCCAGACGGGTAGGCGCGGGCAAGACGTCCGCCACGCGTCGATGACTTCGGCGTAGGGGCGAGCATCCGAGCCGATCCATTCGAGCAGGTCGAGGACCAGAGCATCGACTGTGTTCGTCACGGTGGCTTTCCTTCCACTAAAGCCCGGCGGTCGATCGTCGTGCGAGGACTCTCCCTGGACTGGGAATCAACACGACCCGGCGGACCCGATCTCAGGCGAACAGCAGGCTGCGAAACCGAGGATGACATCGCCGTCCCTCATCGCCGTGGGAGTCGGCCGCCAACCGCGCTCCAGCCGACGATCGAGCAACTCCCGCGGCGTCGGGTGATGGTCCCAGATGGCGACCGCCATCACGGCGCCCAGTCAGCTCGTCTCAAACACGGCGAAGACCCGATCCGAGATCCGAACGAAGACGTCGTGATGATACTCGTCCTGCACGACCACATCGACGAATTCCGCGCGCGGATTCCGGTCCAACGACCAGCTCAGCACGTGCTTCAACGACGAAAGTTGATGCAGCTCTTCGAGGCTCTGGTCGTTCCACAAGGACGAGCACTCCGGAAATCCGCCGAGGGGATCGAGACCTGGATTACGGTCTCGTTGTATTATAGGCGTCCAAACCGGTCATGATCGACCTCGATTTGATTTTCGAGCGCGGTGATCCGGCCGTGAGACGGGTTGCGCCCCGCGTTGCTGACGTCTACGTCGAGTGCGTGGGTTCGCTCTCGAGTCCGACGCGGTTGGGATTTCCGAGTATTCCGCACGTAGACGTGTATCTTCCGGACATCGGCAACGCGACCAAGCTGCCGGGAGCCTCTCCATGAAAACCTGTCCATTCTGCCGAGAAGAGATCCGGGACGACGCGGTCAAGTGCCGGTACTGTGCGTCGTCACTGATCCTCCCCCAGCCCGGCCCCGAGTCCACGGTCGCGACACCGGCCCCCGGGCCGGATCAGGCTGTGTACATCGTCGACAAGAGCCTGATCCGGTTCGGGAAGTTCGTCGGGGCGGTGCTGACGATCTTCACCCTGGTTGGCGGTGTCATCTGGGGATTCAAGATCGATACGGCCGCCGACAAGGTCAGGGACGCCGCCGAAGTCGTCCAGCGAGCCCAGGCCGATGTCAAAGACATGCAGATAACGATTCGTGAGTCCCAGGACCAGGTCCAAAAGACCAACCAGAAGATACTCGACGCTGCCGCATCCGTCGAAACGAACAGAAAGCTCGTGGAATCGACTCGGCAACAGGTGCAAGAGTTCCTCGCCAAGGCTCAGGGAGAGGCCCAGGATTTATTGAGCGCGATCCAGAAAGATAAGGGGCAGGCAGACAGTATCATCACGGTGCTGGTGCAACGCACCGGTCCCGGCTCAGGGCCGCCCCAGACGCTCCGCAGCCCGAGTCCCCAGGCCGCGCCGGCTCCGTTGTCCGTCCCGGAAATCGCGAAGTATTACGACTTCCCGACCGAATTCGACGGTAAGGGTCAAACGATCGGACTCATCGAACTGGGCGGCGGTTATTCCGATTCGGACCTGGACGCCTACTTCGCCCGCCTGAATCTTCCAAGGCCCAAGGTCACGTCGGTCTCTGTCCACGGAGTGCAGAATCAGCCGGGCACGGAGGCGGATTCGCAGGTCACCCTCGATATCGAGATCGCGGGTGCAGTCGCCCCCGGTGCCCATATCGTCGTTTACTTCGCCCCCAACACCGATGTGGGTTTCGTTCGACGCGGTGGCTGCCGCAGCCCATGATGCCGCCAATCGTCCGTCCGTGCTCTGTATCTCCTGGGGATCGCCGGAAAGCCAGTGGTCCGCTCCCGCAGCGCATGCGCTCAATAAGATGTTCTTGGAGGGCTCATTACAGGGCATAACCGTGGTCACCGGGACCGGCGACCGGGGCGTCACGGATGGAATCGAGGACGGGGAAGCCCACGTTGACTTCCCCGCATCGAGTCCCTACGTACTCGCGGTCGGTGGCACCCGCCTGGTCAGAAGCGGAGGCAAGATCACCTCGGAAGTCACATGGAACAATCGATCTGGCGGCGCAACCGGGGGCGGTGTCAGTACGCTCTTCCCCCGACCGGACTGGCAATCGGCCGTGAACGTCCCCCCTCGGAAGGACGGTAAGCCAGGTCGAGGCATCCCGGACGTCGCGGCGAATGCCTCGCCGGATTCCGGCTACCTGGTCTACATTCACGGACAGGCCACGCAGGTGGGGGGAACATCGGCGAGCGGCCCATTGTGGGCGGGACTGATCGCATTGATCAATCAGGGCCTGGGGCGTAACGTCGGCCTCATCAATCCGCTCCTGTACAAGAAGCTTGGACCCGATGGCGTTCTCCGCGACATCACCGAGGGGAATAACGGCACCGACAATGTGAAAGGGCATACCGCGGGCTCCGGGTGGGATGCCTCCACGGGTTGGGGCAGCCCGAATGGCCGGCAGCTCCTCGCCGCGCTCCGATCCCCATGAGCCGCCTCGGCTTCCGGGCCGACGATTCCCGGCCTCGGCCCGCTTCTGTCCGACGCCACCCTCGTCCCGCGGGTCGCTGGCGGCGTATTGAGGTAGTCCCTCGGTCGAAGTGCCGAAGATTCTCGTTGACAACCTATCCGCAACGGCGATATTTGTAGTCATACGACTCGATTCGTCATCTGCCCGAGGGCCTGGTCCGATTCTTCAATCGCCCTGTCGAAGGCCGGTGTTCCATGAGCGTTGCGACGCGCTTGATTCTCCTCTTCGCCGTCACGATGCAGGCGAAGGACGATTCTGAGTCCAAGCAGGCTGCCCAGAGGAAGCACGAACGGATTCTCGAGATTTATCGGAGCGATGCGGCCGAATATACCATCCACCGCGACGCCAGCCGCAAAGACAGGGTCGAGCTGCGGCGCGAACCGGTCCTCGTCTGCTCAAATCCGACGCGGCTCGGCGGTGACGGCGCCGTCTTTGTGTGGACGAACCGGGGCCGCCCCGAGGTCATCGGTACCTTCTTTACCTTCCCCTCGATCGGGCCACGCAAGCTCTTCCACGAGTTCCATTCGCTGTCCCTGTCGGTCCTCGACGTTTCGCGCGTCGGGACGCATAGTTCGACCTGGACCCCTTCGGCCCCGGGTATCGAGTTGGCGGCGCTCACGGGCGCGCCTCGTCCCGCCGGATCCGCCGCGCAGCGGCTGTCCCAGATGCGGCGCTGGCCCGTGATTTTTCGGCCTCGACCAGGGACCACTCGGAGAAGCGCCTGGAGCTACGCCTCTTGCCCCAGCCCCTCTTTCGCTATGAAAGCACCGAGCCGGCCGTCCTCGACGGCGCGTTGTTCGCATTCGTCACCTCCACGGATCCCGAGGCACTGCTGGTCATCGAGGCACGCACACACGCCGCGGCCGATGGCCCCGTCTGGGACTACGCCATCTGCCGACTCACCGATCTCGGACTCGTCGTGCGGCATAAAGGCAAGGAAGTTTTCGCGGCCCCATTGATCCCGTACGGCTCGCCCGTGCAAGATGAGAAGCAACGATTCCGGGCCTACTTCGACCGGGACATCCCACCGATCGAAGAGATGCAGGCGCCATGAGCCGGCCCGTATCATGGGCGCTCGGCCCGGGAGTCCGACCTGAAACGGCCGCATGACCTCGGATGCTCCCAGGCCGCGGCGCGACGAGGCGACTGACCGGGACACATAATTATGATCGTTGATCGGAGCTACGATGGCCCGGAGGAGGTCACGGACAGTGATCGGCTCTATGCCGGGTCTCGGTTCTCGGAAGTCCGTGCGGCCCTCTTTGCGATCCCCTACTACCGGACGTGGGGAGGGCCGGGCGAACCACCGCTCCCCATCTATGACGTCACGCTCGGCCGAGCAGTGCGTGGAATCTTGTCGTTCGGCAATGGCTGGAAGTTCCTCCAGGCCGCCCGAAGGACCCTCGCGTCTCAGGCGGACCTCCGCTGGGGGCCCGATGGCCGTGGCTTCCGGCGGATCGTCCATCCCAACGGCGTGTGCTTGACCGGCACCTGGGAGATCGACGATGCCCCGGAAGGACCGGCGTATACGGGCTATTTCAAACCAGGCAGCCGGGCCCTGATCGTCGGCCGATACTCCACCTGCTGCACGGAAACGCGCAGCGGGTATGATCGCTCCCTCGCCCTGGTCGGAAAGCTCTATCCGACGACCGACCGGGATCATCCCGAGCCGTATCGGACCGCGAATTTCATCACACAAGAAGACCTGGGTGGCGCTCGGAGCCCGACGATCAATGATGCCGAACTCCGCAACGCGCCCGACACAACCCCGTGGAGGCGGGGTTTGGGTCTCCCGGTCCTCCTGGTGTCCGCACTCGCCTTCCAGCGAGCCGACAAGCAGCCCACCATCCGCCAACTCTACCCGATTGCCGAGCTCGGGAAGCCCGACGACGAGCCGACCCGGTCGCCGGAATTCCTGCGCCTGATGGTTCATCGGGACCAGCCACGGGTGTCCGGCGATCGGCTCGATTTCCGCGAGGAAATCCTGGCTCAGATCTACGACAAGGGAGAGAGCGAGCCGAGAAGAACCCTCACGTTCAACATCGAGGTGTCCGACCAGGGGCACACCAAGGGGCTCCTCGCCCAGCGTTGCATCATCGAGAATTGGAAGCGCATCGGGCGCATTGTATTCGAGGAAGCCGTGGCTTCCTACAACGGTGATTTCGTCATCCACTTCCACCACCCGCCCTGGCGAAACCGTCGCGATGACCCGTCCAGCATAGCCCGCAACCGGACCGGCCTTACCTGACCGGTGTTATCGACTTCAAGCGGGAGATGAAGCCAGCCCCGAATGCACGCGTATAAGCCGCGGTAAGGCCGAGGAAACGCTTTCCGGAGCCGAATGACCTGGCGGCCGCCCTGTCAGTCCGCCGGGCCGGCTCGGCGGGTAGGGCGCCGCCCGACGGGGCCGCTCTGCGCCGGTTTCTCTCGGATCACCGGCTCCTTCACGGCGACACCCCATTCACGGAGTACCTCGTAAGTCGCCTTGCGAATGTAATACTCCCGGCCCAGATCGATCGGCTGCCCTCCTTCGAAGTGGGTGATCCCTGAAAACGCCGGATCGTCCAGCAGCGGCTTGAGCAAAGCAATGTTCTCGTCCGACTTGAAGTGGCCGAGCGCCTTGACGGCCGCGGCGCGGAGCAGGTCACGGGAGTATCCGAGCCAGACCTCGTTGTTCTTGCGAGCGGCCTCGTCCTTCGGCGGCTGGAAATCGGACGTCTTGATGTAGTCGGCCGGGGCCCGGATGATCCGCCGCGCGAGGTCTTCGAGGTGACGATCGACGGGGAGATACAGGGCGTTGACGTCGCCGGCCTCGCCGGTCTGATTCATCACGACCCCCGGCACGTCCAGCCGATGCATCTCGGGTCTCCCGCGTCCACGCCACTCGGCGACGGCCGTGCGCGTGGCCTTGAGGATCGCCTCGGGCTCGCCGACGACCTTGAGGTCGAGCGTGAACAGCGGCAGATGCCAGGGTCCTTGCCCCGAGGGCCCGTAATTCGTCTCGGCCTGCACGACGGGTCCGAGTCGGACGACCCGCTCGAGACTCAGTGGATAGCGTGCATCAAGGTCGTCCAGCGCGGCGTCCTCGCGATATTGCTCGTTGCGGACCAGGACGTACAGATGCTCGCGGCCCGCCGCTTTCCACGCCCCGAAGATGTCCGATTGGAAAGCATAAGAGTGGACGAACGTCAGCATCCCTCGTGGCGGCCCCTGGAGCCTCTCGGTAACCTTGAGGGTCACCGCCTCCGGCCAACGCATGTCCTTCATCGCGCCGCGGGCCACTCGGGCGACCTTGGCGCGCACCACGACCTCCGCCTGGGCGACGATCCCTTCGAGGCTCGTCGCCGTGCGCCCCACCTGCCCCCGGCCATCTCCCGGTGTGGCCGCGATGAGGACGAGAGACAAGGCGAAGGCGACAATCGGGGACGTTTTCGGGATCGTCCGCAAGAACCGCGTGGGAAGTCTCATGAATCTAAGCATCTCGATTAGCGCGACTATCCGTTGCGTTGCGCATGCGCCCGGCGTGAGCGATCCGATTCCGCCCAGGCCCGGGCGCCGCCCTCCAGCGGCCCTTCGGGCCGCCGAAGACCAGCTCATAGCGTGTGCGCAACCCAACTGTTCCGCGCTCTAGACCGACAATCCTCAATTGAGTGAGCATGAGCAAGGTGGCTTCTCCATCCTTGGTCGTTTGCCTCTTTTCACGCCACCTTCACCCGCAGCGGGCGACCGGTGTAGGTCCAGTGGAACGGCTTGGCAAACACCCGATTGAAATACGCGATGAAGTTCCACAGCTTGCTCTGCAGGTCGTCCACCGAACTGAACGAGCCGCGCCGAATCACCTTCCTCATGATTACTCCGAAGACCGTCTCGATCTGGTTCAGCCACGAACTGTGCTTCGGCGTGTACACGAACCGGATCCGGTGGCCCTTCTCCGACAGGAACGCTTGCCGGCTGGCCACCGACTTGAGGATCCCGTGCATGTTCTTCCTCCCCAACGGCTCCGCGATCCCGCACGCCTTGGCCACCAACCGCACCAGCATCTCCGAGCCATGGATGTTCAAATTATCCACCACGAAGATCCACCCCGCCTCCGGGTCGGTCGCCACCGTGTGCGCGATGTGTTCGACGAAATCCAACTCCGTCCGCGTCGGGCCGATCGTGGGGGTGATCAACTCGCCGGTCGTCACGTCGAAGTTGCCGATCAGAGTCAGCGTCCCATGCCGCGTATATTCGGCCTCGATCCGCTCGGGCCTCCCGTAGGTCATCGGCTGATCGGGGGCACTCCGCTCCAGCGCTTGCAACCCGGTCATCTCATCGGTGCTGACGGTGTGCGTCCCCTGGTCCCTCGCCAGGGCCGGCGCCTCCTGGTAGGTGTCACAGACCGCCTGGACCCGCCCCGCAAAGACCACCGGATCTTTCTCGCGGGTGTTGAGCCAATACCGCTTCTTGTGCGGCTGCAAGGCGGCCTCGCGGAGATAGCGACCCACTTGAGTGACCGAGATCGAGGGCACGATGCCGCGCTTGATGGCCTCGTCGGCCAACTCCTTGGCCGTCCAGTGAGTGATCGGCCGGCCGGACTTCTCCGGGGGCTCGCAGGCCAGTGCCAGGATCGCCACGACCTGCTCGGGAGTGAACTTGCCGGAGGAGCCGGCGCGGGGCTCATCGCGGAGGACCTGCTCGACGGCCCTGCGCAACGCGGCGTGGGTCTGGGTGCACTCGATGCGGATGAGCCGCTCCCAGGCATCGGCCCAACGTCGTCGCCAGGTGCTGACCTGCCGCCGCGACAGCCCGACTGCGGCGGCGATCTCCGCGTTGTCCCGCTTCTGGAAGGCCCAGAGGATGATGGCCGCACGCTGGCGGAGTTGAGACGAGGCGGTGGGGGCCTTGTGGATCGTCTCCAGGAGATCGTGTTGACGTTCGGTGATGGTGACCTTGGCCGTCTTGCCCGGCATGGCGAGAGCCTCCCTGGTGGTTGCGAAGCTAGCGAATCCGGGTAATTCTAGCCGGGTCATCAAGCTGTTGGTGTCTCAATTGAGGATTGTCGGTCTAGAGCGCTTTACGGTTGCGTTGCGCACGTCTCCGGCGAGAGCAATCGAGCCCCGCCCGAAGCCTGGGGGACGTCCTGCGGCGGCCTGAAGGGCCGCAGGAACGGCCCCAACAGTGTGGCATGTTACCGTCTGTCGAGGCCGTTTGGGCAAAAGGGCGAGGGCTCACACGATACACAATATGAACCGCCTCGGCATCGATCTCGACCTTCTTGACCAGTGCACAAATGATCCGACGACGCGTCGCCACGTCGCTGGTATCCAAACCGGCGCGTACCTGCGCCCGAATTCCTCGATCCGACCCATCACCAACCGTAACTCCTCCCGTTGCTGTTCCTCCTGGTCCATCGCCCGACGCTCCAACTCCAATTCTGACATTCGTGTTCGAGAAATATCCATATCTCTCTGGAATTTCTCCTTCTCGATGTATCCGTCGGCGTACATCTCCACCAGCCGCGCCAGCCTGCGGCGGACCTGACCGATCAACTTGTCCAGGCTCCGACTCGACTGAGTCGTCCCCTCGCCTCGGTTCGCCCGACTCAACCGCCGCTCGAATTCCTCAGCCAACCGCTCCGGCTCCAGCAACAACCCGCGCACATCGGACCACACCGCCTCGTCCAGACGTTCGATCCGGATCGCCGGATTGTCGCAGATCCGGGCCCGGCCGGCGAAGGACTCGGCCTCCGCCCCATAACAGCGGTAATAGCCATAGCGACTCCCTCCCTTCTTCTTCATGGCCCGACCGCGATACGCGTAACCACACCGCTGGCACACCACCAAGCCCGCCAGCAGATGGCGCGGCCGGGGGGCCGCCTGGCCGGGATGTCGGCGGTGCTCCGCCAGCCGCTCCTGCACGGCCTCGAACAGGGCCGGCTCCACGATCGCCGGCACCGGGATCGGGATCTGGTCCTCGGGGGGCGTCGCCGCTTTGGCGGTGTGTCGCCGTGGAAACTCGGGGACTCCCCGACGCGGGCGAACCGGGGACGGGCCGGGACGCAATGGACCTTGTTGAAGTGGGCTGTCCCCATGTAAGCCGGGTTGCGCAGCATGCCCAGGACCGTGGCCCGATCCCAACTGCGCCTTGCCCGTGCGGGTAAGGAGCCCGCGTTCTCGCAATCGTCGGCACACCTGACTGAGCGAACATCCTTCGATCCCCACCCAGGTGAAGATCTCTCGGACCACCTGGGCCTCGGCGAACTGGACGACATACCGGGCCGCGCCAC
This sequence comes from uncultured Planctomycetota bacterium, assembly GCA_963845755.1. Taxonomy (GTDB): domain Bacteria; phylum Planctomycetota; class Planctomycetia; order Isosphaerales; family Isosphaeraceae; genus CAWJTV01. The sequence goes on along the minus strand of CAWJTV010000020.1, from coordinate 4,020 downwards.
CTCCCTCCTGCTTGGTGTGGTAATGGTATCCGTAAGGCGCCGCCCAGGACGCTGACCTGGCCCGACCGCGCCGCGTAGAGCCGGCCGCGGCGACACTTCTCACGGGCCTTGACCCGCTCGTATTCGGCGATGATCCCCTGGACTTGCAACAGCAGTCGACCCTCGGGGCTCTCATCGAGGTCGTGATTGAGGAAGACGACCTCGACGCCCTGGCGGCGCAGCTCGTCGACCACGACCATCTGATACGGGTAATCCCGTGCCAATCGGTCGGGACACTCGATGTAGATCCGGTCGATCGCCCCGGCGGCGGCCGTGTCGCGCAACCGTTCCAGGGCGGGGCGCCGGAAGGTCTCGCCCGAATAACCGTCGTCGGCGAATTGGAGTTCCTGGGCGACGGTCAGGCCATCGGCCTGGATTCGCCGGCGCAACAGATCGAGTTGACTGGCGATCGTGTCCTCTTGGGCCTGCTGTTCGGTGGAGACCCTGGCGTACAAGGCGGCGCGGCGGTCGATGGGTTCGGTCATCGGAGGGCCCCCGAACGGCCTGGTTGTGTGAACGAATTCAAATCAGAATCAACGAACATTTGTGGTCGTGCCGGCGTCGTCAGCGGCCTCCGGATGATGGGGAGGGCCTGCTCGAAGGCCAAGGCCAGGGCGCGGAGCTGGCAGCGGGAGGGGACGAACTCCCGGTGGATGCGGAGGCTGTGCCGTCCCAAGGCCGATCGTCGTGTCATGTCCGCTCTCCGTGGTAGGACGTCGCGAGGACGATCACCTCCATGCAAGCAGCAGTCCGGCGTCAGGGTCGGGTTCAACGCCCTCTGAGGCGGCTCAGAGGGATGACAGTATCAGGTATCAACGGGCTGTATGCCACTCTGTTGGGGTCATAGGAGCCAAGCCCCGGGTGAAACCCGGGGTCCGAACAGCAAACCCGCATCCGAGCGGCCTGTAGGGCCGCAGGAGACCCCCGCCGGCACCCCTTCATAGTGCACCCGTCGGGGCGGTGCGACCGAGTCCCGGGGTTTCCACCCCGGGCTGGGCTCCGGCGGCCCTTGGGGCCGCAGAAGATCCGCTGTTTGCCGCGCAACCCATCGGTAAATCGCTCAAACGTGGTCGTGCTCGCCGGCGGTGGGGCTCACAAGATCCTGGTCAACGATCCATGGTTTGCGTATCATCGCGACTTGTGCCACATCAAGAGGTGGAGCACGGACCGGTTGTAACCCGGGCGGTTTCGGCGGCCGAGGACGGCCGGCTTTGGCTCGTCGAGTTGAGGAGGGAGACTCATGGCTCAGCGCAGATCGATGGCAGCCTGTCTGATCGTCATGCTGGCAACCCTGTCGCTCTCGGGCCTGGGCTGGCACCGGTCGAACCAGGCCATGAATGTCGCGCGGCGATTGGCCGAGGGTCAGGCCGCTGACCAGGCGAAAACGATCGAGCTGCTCACCCAATCGCACATGGCCGACGCGGAGATCCTGGAGCAACTGCGGACGATGGCCAAGGCTGCGCAGTCAACTCGAGCGCCCGACTGGATCCCCGTCAAATTCAAGCTCGTGCTGGAATCCAACGACGGCTCTCCCGCAGTCGGGTATCAGGCCGCGCTGGAAAAGGACTCGGAAAAACCGCCGATCGGATTCAACTCGCGAGCCATCCGCCGCGTGTCGGATTCCGGCGGCCGAGTCGATTTCGGCGTGGTTCAGCCCGGCGATTGGTCGTTCGAGCTTTCCACGTCCTGGGACGAAGAGCATAGCTGGACATGTCGCGGCACCATCAACGTCAAGCTCGGGACCAAGGTTGACGAGACGATCATCTGCCCCGGCCGGAGCCGCATCCCGTTCAGTCCGCGGTCGAACTTCGCGTTCCATGGCCGGCAGATCTTGTCGACAAGAACCTACTGATGGAAATGACGTTCGTCCAGGCGCGACAACGTTTCAACAGCCTCGGGAGTGGAGGGTCTTGAACTTGTACGGTCATGACCGGAGCCGGAAGATCGTCTACGGGCCGGGATCCCGACAGATCGCGAGTGGGGGAGCGACGAAATCCGACCCGTGGCACTTCTACCAGGCACCGAAATCCTGGGACGTTCAGTGTGTCTTCGATAACCCCCCTGCTCCGGGAGTCCGATCCGAATCGAATGCGGTGGCTATGGAGGCGGGACACTACCTGCTGCGGCGTCTGGTCGTCCTCCGACCCTGTGCCTCCCGGGATCCGGGCAGGAAGGGTGAGTGGTTCGACGTGCTCGCCCACACCGCCGGAACCCCCGAATATTTATTTGAAGATGATGTCACGGCTTTTTACAAGGATCCGGATGACGGCCAGCCGTCGCCTCGAACGCCGATGTCTCTCGACAACTTCCAGCGCGGTGTTGCCGTTCCCTCGTCTTACTGGAGTCGGCTTGAGGGACGATTCTCGGTGCGCGCCGGCCAGGTCAATGATTGGACGATCCCGCTGCCTGAGGAGCTGATCTAGGTCGTGAGGGAACACTCGAACGCGGCCTTCGGCCGGAACCCAAATGGGATTGACGATTCGAGATTCCGGATTCCGGATTCCGGATGAAGGAGGATTCGGGATGCCGGAAATCGGGATCTCGGATCCGCCAAGGGCGCGCACGGTGCAGGGATCTTGCGGAGGTCAACTCGAACGTGGCCTTCGGCCGCAATCCACGAAGACTTCACGATTCGAGATTCCGGATTCCGGATGAAGGAGGATCCGGGATGCCGGAAATCGGGATCTCGGATCCGCCAAGGCGCGCACGGTGCAGGAATCTTGCGGAGGTTGACTCGAACGTGGCCTTCGGCCGCAATCCACGAGGAATTCACGATCCGAGATTCCGGATTCCGGATGAAGAATGATTCGGGATGCCGGAGTTCGGGATCTCGCATCCCCCACAGGCGCACATGGCGCAGGGATCTTGCGGAGGTTGACTTCAAGGATCCGGAGAAACCCGGGGCGGATCAGACTCGTCCGGGCGCAACTTCCTGACGCGATGGTCGTGATCCGGGATCGCCGGGCGATGCCACGGCTCACCGAGCCACTCCGTTCCCGATCCCTCGATTTCGGGTATGATCATGGACGCCCTGCAATCGGGCCGTGCCTCGGGTGATGGGCGGATAACGTGGATCGATGCTCGGAGAGAGGACACGCATGGAAATGGTGACATTCTGGACACTCTGGCTCGCCATGATGACGGTTGTCCTGGTCACGGGGTTGTATGCTCGGCACGTCGAACTCCAGAAGCGACTGGCCGCGGTGTCGAGGCTGGAAGGCAAGGTCGACCTGCTGCTCAAGAACGCCGGACTCCACTACGATCCCTACGCCGATCTCCCTCCGACGGTGATCGAAGCCCTGCGAAAGAGGGAGAAAATCCAGGCGATCAAGCACTACCGCCAGGCCACCGGGGCCGGCCTGAAGGAGGCGAAGGCATTCATCGAAGAGAGACTGCGGCGGTCGTGCCAGGAGGCTGATCTCCAGCGATCCCCGAGGATCGTCGTTCGGAAGGAGACGAACGGCGATCGGAAGGTCGGGGTCTGTTACGAGTACGACGACGACTTGCAGCTCGACATCGAGGTCGGGCGAATTTTTCTCATATCTTGCTCTATGGAGGTCTCGCTCTGATGGCTATCGATGAACTCTCGGACCTCGGCGCGTCCAAGGGATCGACGACGAATTCGGGCGGTGTCGCGTGGGTCTTGCGTCCATCTCCCTTGGCGCGGTCGCGTTACTCGTCGCCCCGATCATCCTGGTCCTGAACCTGGTCCTGTCGCAGTCGCCCCGGGGGCCGAAATCTCTCGTCGCGATCTACGCCATCTTGATGCTGGTGGGGGATCGCGACGATGCTGGGCCTTGCCGTCGTCAGCGTCGGGTTCGGATGGACGGGCCGTCGTATCGATCACGGCGATGGACGGGCTTCACCGCTGGCAACCGCGGGAATCCTGCTGGGAGCGGCGTCGGGAATCGGGTGGATCATCGTGGGCATTCAAACTTTCCTGATTCTTTTCACTTGAAATTATGCCGAATTCTCCAATTC
>CAWJTV010000019.1:0-431334 GCA_963845755.1 uncultured Planctomycetota bacterium | reverse complement strand
AAAGGACATGGGGAGCCTCGTGAACAAAGGACTACTGAATCGAGACCAATCCATCAGAGACCTCTGTTCTACGAAATTTTCCACCCACTTTCGAGACGCCCACCCACGATCCGGTTACCTTTGGTGTGCGTCTTGATATCGCCCAGCCAATCGGTTGGAATAACGGGCGGGGCGTTGAGATGCGACGATCCAGCGTCTTGGGGCGACGCTGATCGCGGATCGTCTGATGTCATCGCCTCGAAGAACGACCTCGTCTTCGACGAACCGGGTTTACCGACGCGGAAGCCTTGAACCAGGGAGAATGACGATGAACGGAAATCGCGGATCTCGGATCATCGCGATGCTCGCGATGTTCGCGGTCATCGGCAACTTCGCCTTGGGGCAGGCCCAGGCCGGGGATCAAGCTCAATGGGATGGCAAGTCCGCGGCGAAGTATCTCAACGCGCGGGCCACGGAGTGGTCCAATTTCGGGGGCGCGACCGTGGTCAGGGTAAGGACAAGGTCTCCTGCGTCAGTTGCCACACGATGCTGTCGTACGCTTTTGGACGGCCCGCCGTGCGCACATGGAAGGCGAAAATCAGCCGACCGCCCAGGAAGATCGGATGCTGGAACATCCGGCGCCGCGTCGCCAACTGGAAAGAGCTCGACACACCGCGGTTCAAGCTCTCCTACGACCACGAGCCGAAGAAGAAGCTCGAATCGTGGGGCACCGAGTCGGTCTTGAACGCCTTGATTCTTTCCTTGAACGACCGTCGCCTCGGGCTCCAGGCTCCGAGCGATTCGACTCGCGATGCGCTCCGCAACCTCTGGGCAAAGCAGCAGGTTGACGGGCCGGACGCGGGATCCTGGGACTGGCTGGACTTCGGGCTCCGTCCCTGGGAGGCGAGCGAATCCCGCTACTACGGGGCGGCCCTCGCCGCCATCGCGGTCGGGTCTGCGCCCGGCTACCTCAACGCGAAGTCGGACTCCGAATTGGAAACCGGGGTCGACCGGCTCCGCCGATACGTTCACAGCCACGTCGAGAAACAGAACCTACATAATCGCATCTGGACGCTCTGGGCTTCGACGCTCATCGACGGCTTCCTGACCCGCAGCGAACGAGACCAGCTTGTCACCCAGATCTTGGCGAAGCAGCAAGATAACGGTGGCTGGAACCTGGCGTCGCTCGGCGAGTTCAAGCGGCAGGATAACACCCCTCAGGAAACCGGGCCGGACGGATATGCCACGGGCCTGGCCCTGCACACCCTCCAGCTCGCCGGGGTCCCCAAGGATCATCCCCAGATCGCGAAGGGGCTAACGTGGCTGCGGACCCACCAGCAGGAGTCGGGGGCCTGGGTGGCCCAGTCACTCAACAAGCCGCCGCGATCCGGCGTCGCACGCGGGTAAGTTCATGACCGACGCGGCGACGGCGTTCGCCCTCCTCGCTCTCGACCATCCGTGACCGTTTCGGCCACGTTGTTCCGGCACATCATGAGACCGAGATTGGAAACCGCGATGAATCCGAATCCCGAGGGATGTGAGTCCGGCTCGTGCGGCTGTGGCCCTTCGTCGGTGCCGCGGCGCGAGTTCCTCGCGCTCTCGGGGCTTGGGCTGGCCGGGCTCTTCACGGCTGGTGAGGCGGTTGCGGGGCCTTTCGATACTCAGGAATTCGCGGCGCTCATCCCGCCCGACAAGAAGTTCAAGGCCGAGTGGCTCGCGCAACTCACCGCCGGGGTACGCCCGAGACGTACACCGGCGCCGACCTTCGGTTCATCGGCATGCCGGTCGGAGGCATCTGCACCGGCACCCTGTACCTCTCGGGCGACGGCCGGCTCTGGCTCTGGAACATCTTCAACAAGGAAGTGCTGGGAATCGACCCGAAGCCGGTGACCTACGCCGGCCGTCGGCTGACGCCGATCGACGGCTCGGCCTATGTCGCACCGGCCGAGCCGATGGGGCCGGTCGGTCAGGGGTTCTGGCTGCGGGTCCGTTCGGCCGGCGTCAGAAGACGGTCACGCTCGACCGCAACGGGTTCCGCGAGGTCACGTTCCTCGGCCAGTACCCGGTCGGCACCGTGACCTACCGCGACGCCGACGTCCCGGTATCAGCCCGGCTCGAAGCCTATTCACCGTTCATCCCGCTCGATGCGGAGGACTCGGGTCTGCCGGCCACGGTGATGAGTTTCACCCTGACGAACGAATCGCGCCGACGTTGAGGTCACGCTCGCCGGCTGGCTCGAGAACGCCGTTGGGCTCGACCACCGCGACCTCCCCGGCACGCGCCGGAACCGGATCACCGACGACCCGGGGTTCACCTTCCTCGAATGCTCGGCCGCGAAGCCGGAGAAGTCCGCCACGCCCGCGAAGCCCGATGTCGTCTTCGAAGATTGGTCGCACGACACCTACGAGGGATGGACGGTCGAGGGGACGGCGTTCGGCCACGGGCCGATCCTCAAGACCGAGATCCCGGCTTATCAGGGCGACGTCGGGGGCCCCGGCGCCCGAGTGGTCAACTCGCACGCGACCGCCCCGGGCAACGACATCGGCGCCAAGGACGACCAGACCGGCAAGCTGACCAGCCGGCCCTTCGCCATCGAGCGGAACTACCTCCAGCTCTGGATCGGCGGCGGCAACCACGCCGGGGAGACGTGCGTCAACCTGCGGGTTAACGGCCAGGTCGTCCGCTCCGTCACCGGCCGCTCGGACAACCGGATGCACCTGGAGTCGCTCAACCTCCGACCCTGGCTCGGAAAGTCGGCCGTCCTGGAGATCGTTGACGCGCGGAAAGGCAGTTGGGGGAATATCGGTGTCGGGCGCATCACGTTCAGCGACGTACCCCCGGACCTGGGGCCATTCGAAGACCTGTCCGACATCGGGACCATGGGCCTGGCCCTGCTCGGCCGGAGCGCCGATCATCGCGTGCCGGGGGCCGGTCTCAACGGGCTCGATGGCAAGCCCGGCGACACGACCGAGGTTCCCCTCGATGCCAGGCTCTTCGGGTCGATCGGCCGGACGTTGACGCTGAAGCCGGGCGAGTCGGCTACGGTCCACTTCGTGGTCGCCTGGCATTTTCCCAACCTCACGCTCGCCGGGCGGCTGAAGGGGCGATACTACGCCTCGAGGTTCCCGACCGCGGCGGCGGTCGTCCGTTACGTCGCCGAGAACTTCGACCGGCTCTCCTCGGTCACGAAGCTCTGGCGCGACACCTGGTACGACTCGACGCTCCCCTACTGGTTCCTGAACCGCACGTTCGCCAACACGTCGATCCTCGCGACGACGACCTGCTACCGGCTGGCCGACGGCCGGTTCTGGGCATGGGAGGGCGTGGGTTGCTGCCCCGGCACCTGCACCCACGTCTGGCACTACGCCCAGGCGATGGGCCGCATCTTCCCCGAACTGGAGCGCGACCTGCGCGAGCGCGTCGATTTCGGCCTCTCGCTCGACCGGCGGACCGGCGTCATCCGATTCCGGGGTGAGTACGGCGATACGTTCGCCGTGGATGGCCAGTGTGGCACGATCCTGCGGGCCTACCGCGAGCACCAGATGTCAACCGACGACCGGTTCTTGAAACGGCTCTGGCCGGGGATCAAGCGCGCCTTGCAATGCGTGATCGACCGGGACGCAGACGGCTCCGGCGTGCTGCGCGGGCCGATGCACAACACGCTCGACGCCGACTGGTACGGGGTCGTGCCCTGGCTGGTCGGGCTCTACCACGCCGCGCTGCGGGCCGGTGAGGCGATGGCCAATGAAGTCGGCGATGCGGAGTTCGCCCGGACCTGCCGCGCCCGATTCGAAAAGGGGCTCGTCAACCTCGACAGGCTGACCTGGCGCGAAGAGAAGGGCTACTACGTCCACGTCGGCGACCCGAAGCACCTGGCCGAGGTCGGGTCGTACGACGGCTGCGAGATCGACCAGGTCTTCGGCCAGTCGTGGGCCTGGCAGGTCGGGTTGGGACGGGTGATGGACGAGGCGCACGTCAAGCGGGCGCTCCGCTCGCTCTGGCGGTTCAGCGTGACGCCCGACGTCGGGCCCTATCGAAAGGTAAATCAGGCCGGCCGATGGTACGCGATGCCGGGCGACGGCGGTCTGCTGATGGTCACGTTCCCGTTCGGCCGGCCGCCTCAGGTTTCCGGCCCGGGGGCGTGGTCGGCGATGTACTTCAACGAGTGCATGACCGGTTTCGAATGGCAGGTCGCCTCGCACATGATCTGGGAAGGGATGGTCACCGAGGGGTTGGCCGTCGCCCGGCTCATCCACGACCGTTATCATCCCCGGCTGCGAAACCCCTACAACGAGGTCGAGTGCAGCGACCACTATGCCCGCTCGATGGCCAGTTACGGCGCGTTCCTCGCCGCCTGCGGATTTGAGTACCACGGGCCCAAAGGCCACATCGGCTTTGCTCCCCGGTTGAGCCCCGACGATTTCCGGGCCCCATTCCTATCCGCCGAAGCCTGGGGATCCTATGAGCAGAAACGCGAGGGCGGTCGTCTCACGGCGGCGCTTCGCCCCAGGCACGGCACGGTCCGGCTCACGACCTTCGCCCTGGAAATCCCGGCGGGCACAACAGTCGGGGCGGTCGATGTCAGGTCGAACGGGGAGAATGTCGCTGCGACCTTTTCCCAGACCGGACCGAGGGTGGTCGTCACGTTTCCGGGCGAGGTTCGGGTCGGGGCCGGGCAGGCGGTCGAGCTGACCGTCGATCCCGCACGATGAGCCGGTAACCTGTCTGCGCCCGCATATCCCGGACCCTCGCGAGGATGGTCACCCTCCGCCCGCGATTGCCCTGACATCAGCCGTGGTCAGGGCTTTCCCTCCGATGCCCCAACTCCCGCTCTTGACCTCCTCGACGACGACCCAGGTGACCTCACGCATCGTCTCGCCTTCGATGGAAACCATGGCATCGGTAAGCTTACGAATCATCTCCTGCTTCTGTTCGTCCGAGAAGACACCTTCGAGGACCTTGACCTGAACCAGTGGCATGGCAACCCTCCGCGTTGAGCCGGGATTTCCCGGATGAGTCCCGACCGAACCGCTCAGTCGCTCCATCCGGTTGCTTCCCCCCGGCCATTGGAGCCGAAAGTCCCGGTCCGATCAACACAAGAACCGCCGACCCACGGCGCTGCCGAGGGCCGCCGCCGCATCCTGGGCGACGGCCCTGTCAGGGAGGCGGTCCACCAGATGGACACCCCACTCCTCTCATCGCCCCTTCTCCATGTCGGGCAATCTCCGCATTACTTGCTTTCCTGGCTTTCTCGTTCTAGTTCTTCTCGGTGAGACGTTCTGCGATCGTCGTCTTGATCGTTCTGATGGGCCGATCGAAGGGGTTCTTCAGGGAAGACTTCGCTCCGAATCGTCTTGAGGACACCCGAGCGCGCGCGTGTACGGTGAGGTCGATGCCGATTGGAAAAACGGCGCGCGCACGCCATCTCGAAATGGAGGATGATTCATGGTGACACCGAGTTGTGTGAATCGCTTGCGATCTGGGCTTTCGAATCGGATGGCTCGCCCGAGACGTCGATCGGTCCGGCATTCGCGTCAGTGCGGCCTCGAGGTTCTGGAGAGCCGGCAACTCCTGTCCACCTTCACGGTGACGAACCTCCATGATTTCGGAGCGGGTTCACTGCACCGCGCGATCATCGCATCCAACGAGCGGCCGGGGATCGACACGATTGACCTGAAGGTCTCCGGTTCGATCCAGGCCGGACAAAAGGCGCTGCCCGCGATCAAGGAGAGCGTGAACGTCATCGGCAACCAGGGACAGGCCGTGCGGATCGATGTCTCGTCACATCACCATCGGTTCAAGCAGGACCAGCAATCGACGAGCGTCACCTATTACAACGCGAACAACGTGAGCATCCAGCCCGTCACGGGCTGGCAGGGTATCCGTGGCGCCGGGGTGGAGGGGAAGTATCTGATCGCCGGCACTTCGACCTCGAATGGCCTCCTGACGATCGGTTCCATCAAAGGCATCGGGACGAGTTATGGTGTGGTTTATCCCAACGCCTACAACACCAGTGTTTATGGACCGAACTGGATGGGTGGCGGTCAAATCCAACTGGTCGGCTCCTACAAGAACGCCGATTACTCGACGGCCGCGGTGGCGGTCCACGGTTTCCTCTTCCAGGGTTCGACCGCCGAACTGTCCTCAGCCGGATCGTACCGCACGATCGATTACCCCGGCGCGACCTACAATTACGTCCATAGTACGATGGGCGGCCTGGCCGTGGGCAACTACGACGGCCCGACCTCCAGTGGACTGCCCCTGGGACCGGGCCAGTGCTACATCTACAATACTGCGACGAGTCAGTTCCTCACGAACATCGTTTTTCCGGGCTCGATCAGCAATACCGCCTACGGGATCTGGTACAATGGCGGCCACAGCTACACCATCTGCGGCGGATACAGCAATGTCTCCACGAATAACATGGCCGATCAGAACCAGCCGATCGGCCAGGCGTACCTCGTCGATTATAACTCGGCCACAGGCCGGTTCTCACACTGGACGTCGTTCAGCTACCCCAGTGGGGTCCTGGGTACCAACTTTATCACGCACTTCGAAGGAATCAGCAGCGTGAAGAGGGGCGTTTACACGCTCAGTGCCATGTCGGTCCAGACCGGATCCTCCAACTTAACCCAGGGCTCGATGGTGACCGTTCGGCGCAAGCTCAACGGCCGGTTCAGCCGCGGGTCGTGGGTGAATCTGAACTACCCCGGCGTCAAGGGCCTGACCACCTCGGATTCGGTCTACGGCAATCAGGTGGTTGGGATCGTCCTCGGCGCGAACACGAGCGACGTCTCGACGACCGAATTCGCGTACCAGGCGACGGTCCACACCAAGGACTGACCCTCCCTTCACGGGGCCGACGGCCCTCGGATCGCCCGGCTGACAACAGAACGCTTGCCAGCAACGCGAACCGACGCGGCCCTGCGAATCCCGGCCATCTCGCCACAGTCTTCGCGGCGCGGTATTCTCATCGGCTGTCGATGGACAGGCGGTGACTCGAGTACCGGGCCGCGGGGGTTGTATCATGCCAAGGAGGAATCGGGTCACGCCGTTCGGCGAGATCGTCGCCGTGCCGGAGCGGGGGACGATGATGGGCAACCGGGGTATCCTCCACGATGCCGACGGCCGGATTCGCCGGCCCTGGGCGGTGAAGCGGTGGCTGCTTTGCGTGCTCGAGTTCAACGGGCGGCATCGGACGGTCATGGCCCCGAACCGCTACACCGAGCTCTTCTTCCTCGACGAGGCCACGGGCCTGGCCGCCGGTCATCGCCCGTGCTTCGAATGCCGCCGGAGCCGATACCTGGCCTTCCGGGACGCCTGGGCCGCGGGGAACCCCGAAACCGTCGGGCCTGAGCCAATCCGGGCGGACGACATGGACGACCGGCTGCATGCCGAGCGGGTCGGATCGGATCGCTCGAAACGCACCGAGCGTGCGAAGCTCGACGACCTGCCGGACGGCGTGTTCGTCAGCCTCGGCGGCCAGGAGGGAGAGACCTGCCTGATCTGGGGTAACGAACTCCTCGTCTGGTCCGCGAGGGGCTATCGAGAACGACGTCGCAGGCCGCGGGGCGAGGTCGTGACCGTCCTCACGCCGGGATCGACCGTGCGCGCGATCCGGTCGGGCTACGTGCCCCAGATCCATCCCTCGGCGCGGAGGCCGTGAATGAGGAACGGGAGGAATTGGGGTTGCAGCTTTGCCGGACTTGGTTCATAACCCGATCGTCCTTGAATGTGACCACCAATCAGGACCGAGGCTCGCGCCATTCACGTCGTTCCCGAGGTCCCTTCGAGTTGGATGGCACACGCTGCCGCACTTCCCTCATAAGATGGATAGGGAGCCTGGCGATTCCTCCCCTGACGCGGCGATCGGCCGCAACCCCCGAGGGATTCCCGATTCGAGATCCGCGATTCCAAGGACCGGACTCGTCTCCCTTGGGGATCTGGAATCTTGAATGTTGAATCGAGACATCGATGGCATGGCTCACGTCCTCTGTGATCGAACCGTTCTACCGGCTGCTCTACGGCCGTTTGCCGGCTGCGCAAGGCGAGGCCACTCCGGCGCACGGCCTGGTGCTGGTAGCGGACGGGGTCGGCGGCCTGGATCTCTGCGGGACCGGCCTGCGTTACATGCTGGGCATGGCGCGGCTGCCATATACCGTCGAGCTGTTCCCCTGGGGCCACGGATTGGGTCGCTGGTTCGCCGACCTGACCGACGTGGCCAACCAGGACCGTCAGGCGAAGCTCATCGCCGAGGCCGTACGACACTTCCGGTCGGAGCACGCGGAAGAGCCGGTCTTCCTGGTCGCCAAGTCGGGCGGCACGGGCCTCGTGGTCAAGGCGCTGGAGCAGCTCGAGGCTGAGAGTGTAGAGCGGGTGGTCCTGCTGGCTCCGGCCGTCTCGCCCGGCTACGACCTGACGCGAGCCCTGCCGCAGTACGCCAGGAAGTCGTCGTCTTCTGGTCGCCGCTGGACATCGTGGTCCTGGGCGTCGGGACGCGCCTCTTCGGCACGATCGATCGCGTCAAGACGTCCGCCGCGGGCCTGGTGGGCTTCCTGTTGCCTCGCCACGACGATCCGGACGCGGATCGAGTCCGCCAGTACGCCAAGCTGCGCCAGGTCCGCTGGCGGCCCGGGATGGCGTCGGCCGGCTATTGGGGCGGTCATGTCGGGCCGGACCATCCGCGGTTCCTCCGCAAATACGTGGTCCCGTTGCTGCGCCCGACGACGCGGCGACCGTCCCAGGCTGAACGACTGCGAGAACGTTCGGCGACGAATCGCGGTTCGGTGTCAAGCCGCCCTGCCAGCCCGCCGATATCCTTATGGCCCAGTCAACGCGGATCTCGCGACTTGAGGAACTGGGTCTTCCAGCTCGCTTCTCGTCGGGTTGTGTCAGAGCGTCCGGGACGCCGCCTGAACGGGGCCAAAGGCCCCGATAGGGCTTCGTCCCGGGCGCTCTGGCTGTCGAGGGATGACGGGGGTTGAAGCCCGCAAGGGCCTTCAACCGGGCGCCCTCGAGAACTGGCACCTTGACGCCGCACCGCGCGGCGGTCTCCGCCTTTTCCACGGGAGACCAAGTCCCCCCCTGCCCCACACAACGAAGGGGCGGGGCCGCCTCGCATTGGATCCCCTTCAACCGATGCCGTCCCGAGAATCCGCACCCCCGCCCCCTCCTGTAGCGACAAGATCTCTCAAGTCGCAACCGCGTAGAAATCAACAGCTTGGAACAATCCTCCGCGGTTTTTGAATCCGAATGCGGACATCGTCCCGCCATGGCAGCCTTGACCACTCGGCGGCGGTGCCGGATAAATCACCTTGAGCACGCCGACCCCACCAACCGGGCCGCGACGCGACCCCTCGGGGGACAATCCCCCACCAACCTTCTCTTGGGAGTTCCGACGACGATCATGAGTAAGCAGCTCGCTCCGATTTCGCAGGTTCGCGGCCGGGAGATCCTCGATAGCCGCGGCAATCCGACCGTCGAGGTCAACGTGATCCTGGCCGACGGCACGCTGGGCCGAGCCGCGGTCCCTTCGGGGGCCAGTACCGGGATCTATGAGGCGGTCGAGCTTCGCGACGGCGACAAGACCCGATACGGCGGCAAGGGTGTCGCCAAGGCCGTCGCCAACGTCAATACCGTGCTGAGTCAGGTCGCCGTGGGCCGTGATCCCGCCGACCAGGCCGGGCTGGACCGCGCGATGATCGCGGCCGACGGCACGCCCAACAAGGAGAAGCTCGGCGCCAACGCCATCCTGGGCGTCAGCCTGGCGGCGGCCAAGGCCGCCGCCGCCGCCCATGACCTGCCGCTCTACCGATACCTCGGCGGCGCCAACGCCCGGGTCCTCCCCGTCCCGATGGCCAACATCATCAACGGCGGCAAGCACGCCGACAACAAGATCGATTTCCAGGAATTCATGGTCATGCCCGTGGGGGCCCGGACGTTCGCCGACGGCATTCGCATGGTGGCCGAGGTCTTCCATCACCTCAAGGCGGTCCTCAAGAAGGCCGGCCACAACACCAACGTCGGCGACGAGGGCGGCTTTGCCCCCAACCTCGACAATGAGGACGCGATCAAGTTCATCCTCGATGCCGTCGCCAAGGCGGGCTACCAGGCCGGTCGGGATAAGGACATCGCCATCGCGCTGGACACCGCCTGCTCCGAGCTGTTCGAGGAGGGCGGCAAGAAGGGCTATCGGTTCTGGAAGTCGGCACCCGAGACGGTGTACAGCAGCCAGCAGATGGTCAACCTGTTCGCCTCCTGGCTCGACAAGTACCCGATGATCGTCTCGATCGAGGACCCGCTCGATCAGGACGACTGGTCCGGATACACGGCGCTGACCCGGGCCCTGGGATCCAAGGTCCAGATCGTGGGAGACGATTTCTACGTGACCAATACCGAGCGGTTGGCCAAGGGGATCGCCGGGGGCTGCACCAACAGCATCCTCATCAAGGTCAACCAGATTGGCACCCTGACCGAGACCCTCGAGGCCGTCGATATGGCCCATCGCGCCGGCTGGACCAGCGTGATGAGCCACCGATCGGGCGAGACCGAGGACACCACCATCGCCGATATCGCCGTGGCGACCAACTGCGGCCAGATCAAGACCGGCAGCGCCAGCCGCTCCGACCGGATCGCCAAGTACAACCAGCTCCTCCGCATCGAGGAACAACTCGGGCCGGTGGCGGTCTACAGCGCGGCATTCCTGAATCGCAAGTGATCCCGAGTTCTGCACCATCGCCGGGATCGATCGACCCCGGGCGACGGCCTCGAACGCGAGGCCGATCGCCCCCGATCGGTTCCTTGGAATCCGGCGGAAGAGTCGATATCATTGATGAAATGGGGAGAGGATGTCTCATCTCCCGCGGACCAGATGGAGGTTCACCATGGCGATGCCTTCCACTCAGTCGCCACGAAAGCGACCCGCGGTTCGGGATGGCGGGAAACCTGTGTTGGCGCTTGCACATCCCGTCTCTTGGCTCTTGAAGACCCTTTGCGACCCGACACGAATGAAGATCCTGCTGGCGTTGACAGAAGGCAAGAGGGGCCGCAGCGAGATCTGCGAGCGCGTGGGCCTGACAGAGCCCGAACTCAACCATCATCTCGCATTGCTCGGATCCACCAAGGCACTCGACGCGCATTTCCATGGTGGCGAGACGATTTACTCATTGACCGAAGCCGGGGCTCAGCTCGTCGATTCAACCCTGAGTCTCATCAACCAGGAGGAGACGTCACCGAAGGAAATCCTGGGCTCGTCCCGATGGAAGGAACTCGTCGAGAAGGTCGGCACGGTCGTCGACGATCCCGAGTATTGGCTGATGATGCCCAACCCTCAATTCGAGTGGAGACGGCCCATCGATCTGATCGACACCGAAGATGAAACACGAGTTCATATCATCATTGAAGCGGCGCAGGCGGGCTCTTTCGCATGAACTTGGCGCGCGTGTCCCCTGCTCACTCTCCGTCCGGTGACCGGTCATTGGTTTCGCGCCATCGACCAGCGGCATTGGAGAAATCGCCTTTCGACCCGACACACACGGACAACCTTCGGTCGATACCATCGCGGATCCGCACGAGAACCCACTTACGCGGTGTTGTACCTGGCCGAGAGTCATCTTCATGCTCTCTTCGAAGTCGGAGGTCTGCTAGGAACCTCATACCCGCCCATTCCGAACCCCTCCGCGACATGGACGGTGCTCAACCTTGAGGTCGTACTTCGAGGGGTGGCCGATCTGACAGACCCCAGAGGACAAAAGCGGATCCGCACCTCGGAGCAGGAATTGACGGGGAAGTGGAATCGGCATGGGACGGCAGGAGCTGCGCCGACTCAGCGTTTAGGAGCGGCCCTTTTCGAGGTCCCGGGGCTCGAAGGCTTCCTCGTTCCGACGGCGGTCCCGGCGATCTCGGGTACAAACTTGATCGTGTTTCCCGAGAAGTTGACGCCGCCGAGTCGGATTGGATTCTGGAACCCGCTGACCCGCCGCGTGGAGCGGCTCGACACCTGATCGAGGACGTGCGAGTCTCCACGCAGGGTTCAGAAGAAGCGATCCGCAGATGAACAACCACAAGCGAGCAGGACGATGGCTCCGGAACATGGCCCGGCCGCCCCGGCAGCGACAGCAAGTCTTGCCGTTCGTCGAACGGAGCGACCGGCGCCGGCGTTGGTTCAAGCGGATCATCGTGGCGATCACCGCCCTGGCGGCGACGGTCCTCATCGGGACCTCGTCGACGGGCCGGCACCAGGTGCGGTTGTGGACGAGCCGGGCGCGCGACCGGGCGATGCTCTGGGTGTTCGGGCTCGAGCCCGACCGGGCGCGGGTCGATGCCGAGTGGCGATTGCGCCGTCAGCACGAGGTCGAGCAGACGCACGAGGTGCTCACGCGGTTCTATGACAACACGACCGAGGAGATGCGGGAGCTCTTCCGGGTCGCCGCGATGGACCCGGAACACGGCCTGATTCGCTGGGGGCGGGGCGCCGAGGCATTCGTGATCTCGCCGCAGGTCTTCGAGCCGGATGAGCACGGCCGGTCTTATCGGATGCGCCCCGATACGCGGTCCGTCTGGCTCCGGCAAATCACGCTGCACCACGGCCCGTTCGGCATGTTCCAGGTCCTCGATACGCCGAAGCACCGCGCCGCGGCCGTGCGCGCCGGCGGGATCGTCAACGAGGGCTCGGTGCAGAACACCAACTCCTGGGGCCTGCGCGGCGCCGAGCCGGATACGACGGCCACCGTCCGGGGTATCGTCCTGGGCGATTCCTTCATGTTGGCCATGTTCAACGGAGACGGCGAGACCCCCACCGTTTATCTTGAACGTTATCTCCGATCCGCCTGGAAGGTCCCCGTCTCGATCCTCAACACCGGGCACATCGGTTACTCGCCGGAGCAGTATTATTTCACGCTGTGCGAGTACGGCGACCGGATGCGCCCCGAGTTTGTTGTGGTGAGCGTCTGCCCCAATGATTTCGGCGACGGCCCGGCTGTCCTTCGCGGCGAGGGCGATTGGTTTGACGAGGCCGAATACTGGCTCGATCAAATCCGGCAATGGTGTACCGCGCGCTCGGTGGTCTTGCTCCTCGTCCCGGTGCCGACCTTCACCCAGATTCAAGCCATGCGGAATGATGCGTTCTATCCCGGTCGCGTTTGCAACCTCTTCCGGTCCACGTCGATGCGCTACTGTGATCCACTCAACGAATTCGTCAACGAGCACATCAGGCTGGTGAACCTCTCGGAAGCGGCGGGGAGGCGGTCGATGGAGAGCGAGCTGTTCAATCGCAGGATCCAGGACGACCACTTCTCGCCGAGGGCGCGCGCAGCTCTGGGCCGAGATCGTGGGGCGGCGGCTGACCCGAATCCTCAATCCTCAATCGCCCCTGTCGAACGCGAACGTAGCCCAGGACTCGGCAACCTCGACCGGCCGCACCCCTCGATGATGGCGGACGGCGTCGACCGACTGCACGAGCGAACCCGGCCGACGCAAGCTCCCGTCGCAGATCTGGACCCTCCTGGAGCGAAGGGTCTCGATCGTTGTGGAGATCTCCGACCAGGATCCGGCATTCCGCTGGGTCACATGAGCGAGGATGCCACCTCCTTCCGGGACATGACCCACCAATTCGCCCATGAAAGCGGCGAGGAGCGACTCGTTCGTCTTGGCGTCCAGCGAGATCCCGTAAGTCTCGTGGACAAGCCAAGATGAAGAGGATTTTAGTATTTCTCGCAGCCTGATCGAGGGGGCTGGACGCTACGATATGAGCTTTGGTGAACTAGCCGCAGTCGCGAGGCAGACCTCGGGCAACCTTCTCGAAGGCTGAGCCGAAGGACCGTTATCTACCCTTCCGGAGACCTTGAACCATGAGACACGGAGTTTCGGCGAGGACCATTCTCGCCCTCACCGCCGCAGCCGGCACCCTGTTGGTCGCCATCTTCGCGACCTACTTCGGTTCGGTGGGGCCCCAGGCCGTTGCCCAGACCAGTGCGCCCCGCCCGGATTTGCTCGCCTCGTCGAAGGCGGCCGACGTCGTGGACGCCGGGGAGGCTTTCCTGGCCACGCTCTCGGAGGAGCAGCGAGCGACCGCCCAGATCGAGCTCACGCCGCGACTCGCCGTCCGGTGGACGAACTTTCCGGGTGGGTCCAATGTGCGCAACGGCGTCTTCTTCCGCGACCTCAAGCCCGACCAGGTCGCGGCGGCCCTGAAGGTCGCCCGGATTGCCCTGGGCGAGGAGGGTTTCTCACGATACCAGGAAGTTCGCGCGGCCGACGACGCCTTCGCCAAAGGGCGAGGCGGCCGAGGCCCCGGCGGTCCTGATCAGAAGAAAGCCGGTCGCGATCCGGCCAAGAAGAAAGCCGGCGGAGTCGCCAAGAAGAAAGGCGGAGGTGGGGGAATGAATTTCGGGGCGATGAACTACATGATCGCGTTCCTGGGCAAGCCGTCGAAGACGACGCCCTGGATCCTGCAATTGGGCGGCCACCATCTCGCCATCAATCTCTACTACAAAGGGACGTCCGGCGCCGCGACCCCTTACCACGTCGCCGCGCAGCCGACAGTCTGGAAGGACGATCAGGGCAAGACGCACGAACCGCTCGCCCCGATGCGCGAATCCCTGCACGGCTTGCTTCTCTCCCTCACGCCCGAGCAGTCGAAACAGGCGAAGCTCGAAGCGCGTTTCAACGATGTCTACGTCGGTCCCGGCAAGGACGGCAAGTTCCCCGCCAAGAGTGAGGGAGTTCCGGTCTCCGAGCTTTCCGATGCCTCGAAGGATTTCGTCAAGAAAGCGATCGCGGCCTGGACGGGTGATAGCCCCCAGGGCGCAGAATACCGCAAGCTCTACGAGGCCGAACTCGATAAGGTCAAGGTGTCCTACTCGGGCTCGACGAACCTGAGCGATCGGGGCGACTACGTGCGTCTCGACGGGCCACGCGTCTGGATTGAGTTCGCCACACAGGGTAGCGACCATGTCCATACGATCTGGCGGGACCGTCTGACCGACTACGGCGCCGAGTTCTCCTTCTGAGGCATCCGATGCGACGACTCCTCCCGGCCCTCCTACTTCTCGTGGCAGCGCTCCCGGCGTGGGGCCATCCCATGCCCAGTTCGGCGGTTGTGTTGCGTCTCCATCGCACCGGTATCGACGCCGAATTGACGCTGCCGATCGGCGAACTGGCGATGGGCTGGGAGAAGCCGTTGCCATTGGACTCTGTCAAGACGGTGCAGACATATGGAGCAGAACTCGAAGAATATGTCCGCACGCATGTCCGCCCATCTGCTCCAGACGGGCGGCCCTGGACCGTGACGGTGCGCGGAGTGACCCCGCTCAATGAGCAGGAACCCGACGTTCGGGTGGCGTTGACGATGACTCCCCCATCCGGCGCGCCCGTAGACCGGCTGACATTCCACTACGATGTGATCTTCCACCATCTGATCACGCACACGGCGGTGGTCACCCTGGCCAGAGACTGGCGCACTGGCGTGTTGGGCGAGGAGCCGGTAATCCTGGGAACGATGCGCGACACCAGATACCGAGCTCGCCATCGACCGCTCAGGGGGTAGCTGGTTTCAGGGATTCGCCGCCATGTTTCGCCTCGGTGCGCGCCATATCGCTGAGGGGACCGATCACCTCCTGTTCTTGCTCGCCCTGATCCTCCCCGCGCCGCTGGTCGCTACGAACGGGAGATGGGGTGGCTATGCCGGATGGAAAACGGCCTTCCGGCGAATCGTCAAAGTCGTGACCGCGTTCACCCTGGGCCACTCGATCACACTCGTGTTCGGAGGCGCTCGGTTGGGTGCGCCTGCCCGGCGCCCTCGTCGAGTCGGCCATTGCCCTGTCGATCCTGGTCTCAGCCGTCCACGCCCTGCTCCCGGTCTTCCGGGGCCGGGAAGTCTTGATCGCCGGCGGCTTCGGGCTGGTGCACGGCCTGGCGTTCGCGTCGACGCTGGCCGGATTCGGATTGGACCCGTTGACGATGATTTCGAGCGTGCTGGGCTTTAACCTCGGGATCGAAGCCGTCCAACTCCTGGTCATCCTTGCGGCCATGCCCTGGCTCGTGCTGCTGGCACCATCGCGAGTCTACGGGCCGTTCCGTATCACCGGGGCCGCCCTCACCGGCATCGCCGCCGCCGCATGGCTCGCTGAGCGGACCTTCGGCTGGGCCAACCCCATCGTTCCCGTCGTCGAAAGTGCAGCCTCTCACGCCCTCTGGCTACTCGCGGGCCTCGTCGTCCTGACCTTCGTCGCGATCGTCGCGGAAAACCGACTCACGATACGTCGGCGACCTGCGGGCAACACCCCATGAACCTGAGCAACGCCTGCCGCCCGTTCAGCGCCACCGCTCACGAATTCGGCCCATGAGCCAGACATTCACTACTGGACTATACGAGGTTCAAATCCTGTCGAACAGTTCGGGAGGCAGTAAAGCCTGCTTCCTCGCAAGAGCGCCTGTTTGCCCCAGGGCTGGGGGACGTCAAAGCCGGAATGCTCGAAGAAGACGCGCGCGTTCCGTCGCCATCGGGTCACTCAGTCCTCAGCTCACCGCTTTCTTCACGAGCGCGCCGATCCTTGCCTCTTCGGTAGCAGTCAACTCCTTCAGCGCGAAGGCGGTCGGCCACATGGCGCCTTCGTCGAGGTTCGCCTGGTGCATGAAGCCGAACGTCGCGTACCGCGTTTTGAACTTCTGCGCGCTTTGGAAGAAGCAGAG
The DNA here is from genome assembly GCA_963845755.1 of uncultured Planctomycetota bacterium. GTDB lineage: Bacteria > Planctomycetota > Planctomycetia > Isosphaerales > Isosphaeraceae > CAWJTV01. The sequence goes on along the minus strand of CAWJTV010000019.1, from coordinate 414,666 downwards.
GACCTTGCCGTCCTTGGCATACGCGGGCATCCCGTACCAGAGCCTCGGCGAGAGGTCCGCGCGCTGGCTTTGATGATCGCATGGAGCCGCTCGCCTAGGGCGCGATCCGGTTCCGGCATCTCGGAGATCTTCGCGAGCACGGCGGCTTTCCCCCTCCGCCTCGTCCGCGCGGGCCGGGTCGCGCGGCCGCCTTCTTCTCCACGGCCTTCTTGGTGGTGCTCTTGGCGCTTCGGATATTTTTAGTCATTTTTCGCTCCCTTTCGTGAGATGCTCCTGAAGCCGCTGGAGGTGGTCATCCCAGAACCGCTCGTCGCGCGCCGATCCGGTCCCGCACCGGACCGAGCCGCGCGGGAATGAGGCGATAGCGGCGCTCTCTGCCATGCCGCTGCTCGGTCATGAGACCGGCATCGAGCAGAATGCGGAGGTGCTGGAAAACGACTGGGCGGCTCATCTGGAAATGTCCCGCAATCGTGTTAACGGAGCGGTCGGCCTCGACGAGAAGATCCAGCATCCGGCGACGCGCGGGATGGCGAATTGCCCCAAAGACATCCGGCTCGCGATCGGGAGACACCAGCATGCTGTCAATATGCGCAAGGAAGCACTTACGTGTCAAGTCCGAAGAGGGCCTCGCCGTCTTGGACGCCCGGGTCCATCGAGTATGCCCGCAGGACTCACCGCGAAGAGGATGTGTCAGTGCACCAGTCGAGGGGCCGATGTCTGTTCGGAAATGAGGTTGTTGCAAATGGATATGATTGAACCACGTCATCCTGAATGCCCGGAGAGAATTCGCCGCAACCCGGCGTTCCAACTCTGGATGCCGGAGAGAAGAAGTTCAGGCACGGAGCGGTGGCGCCGGGGCCGCTGAGATGCCGACGAGCCTCGAAAACGGCAGCGGAGAGCAACCCCGGCGCTCTCGTCGATGAATGCAGGCCCGGGAATTCGCCCATCACGGCTGCCGATCACGTCTCGAACGGTGCACCGGGACGCCGCGGAGGCCACCGCGCCGCTCTGGGCACATCCCGCTCCTACACGTTATCCTATCGATGCGGTCCCGCACTTCGGATCGCGGCCGCTCGTGAGCGGGCGCGGGCGTGGCCCGCCCTTTCTTCCTCGTACCGAGCCCCAGGCTCCCCGAAAGGAGAATGCCGCATGAAATCCACCCCGATCGGAACTCGCCCGATGCCCGGTCCACGCTCGATGCGATCAGACGCCTCCAGGCGGATCGCGCGCACCGGGATGTACACCGGACGTTCTTCGTCGAGGGCGTGAGGAACGTCGTCCATGCCATCGAGAGCGGCTTCCACATCGAGACGCTCGTCTACAGCGAGAAGCTCCTCATCGTACCCATCGCCCGCAGGCTAGTCCGCGACCGATGCCGGTCGGGTACCCCGACGTTCCACGTCTCTCCCGAGGCCTTCCGCCAGGTCTCCACGACGCCTCGCGCCTCCGGCGTGGGCGCCGTCGTCGCCCAGCGGTGGTCGCCGTTGCACGGCGCCTCGCCGCGGGCGGGGCTCTGCTGGGTCGTGCTCGAGGCGGTCCGCTCCGAGGGGAACCTCGGCAGCCTGATCCGAACCTCGGAGGCCATCGGAGGCGCCGGCTTCATCCTGGTGGGGCCAAGGATCGATCCCTTCGCCCCCGCGGTCGTCCGCGCCTCGATGGGGGCGCTGTTCCGGCAGACACTCATCCGGACGAACGATCGCAGCCTCCGGAACTGGGTGCGCCGCCACCGTTGTCGCGTCATCGGCGTTTCGCCCGACGGGTCGGCCGATCTCCACCGCTTCGAGTATCCCCGCCCGACGATCCTCGTCCTCGGCGAGGAGCGCCGGGGGCTCACGCCGCTGCAGCGTGACCTTTGCACGGACCTCGTTCGCATTCCGATGGTCGGTGTCGCCGACTCGCTGAATCTCGCCGTAGCGGGAAGCCTGCTCCTGTACGAGGTGTATCGGGCCAGGTCGGTAAGACGTGCAAGGTCGCCTTGACGGTGAGCGAAGTCACGACATCCATTCGCCGGCGGCAGGGGCACAGCGAGTGTCGCCGAAATGACCGGTGACGATCAGAGTATCAGCTCACCCACCTATGCTTCGGTCGATCACACCGACTCGCGCAACGCTCCTTCACTAGGAGCGGCTGCGCCTTCCCCAATCGCACGTCGCGCTCGACGTACCGGCGTACCATGACGAGATGGTCGTCATCGCACCCAGGGAACGCCTTGAATCGCCCTGGCCGGACATGGCTTCTGGTGCCGTCCTTGCGACGGAAGCGAGGCTCGCGGTTCCCGGCCCGATCGCGCTGACAGCCGACGCCCGGGAGGCGGTCGAACAGCGGCAGGAGCTCATCGAGGTACTTTATGCCCCCGGAGCGGATGTCCCGGGCCGGGGCAGTCGGACGACTTCGCCATGCATCGTCTCTACCACGATGGCAGTCACGTTGGCCGGCAGAGCCGCGGGCGCAACTCTCCTGCCGAACAGGCGTGCCGTGTCAGCCTTCTTCCCTTCCACAGTCTTGACAGAACCTCTTGGTACAGCATTGGTTGTGAGTTCACACCAGGCGAGTCCCTCGCTTTATTCTCTGAATAATTAGCGATATCTGCGCTGGTTCTATCGATTCGTGCGCATATAACACCTAGGCAAATTGGCCAGTCTGCCGCTGGCTGGGAAATCGCTTCGTGGACCTGAGGAGGGCGAGATCTATGCGTTGCATCCAAGCCGTGTTGATGACTCTCTACGTGGCGCTGTCCCTGGAGGCCCGCGTTCAGGCAGATTACAGCTATACCACGCTGACCGCGCCCAACTCATATGCCACCTGGGCCTACGGGATCAACGACAAGGGCGACATCGTGGGAAGCTACAATACCACTGCGGGCGGGGGCCAGTACGGATTCGTCTTGAGCAACGGGGTCTACACCCCGATCGAGAATGGACCCTTCTTGAGTGTGACTGTCACGGGCATCAACAACGCCGGCTCGATCATCGGGTTCTACGCCTTGCCCTTCCTCGGCAACCAGGGCAGCTTCAACGTGGTTGACGGCACGACCACCAACCTCGTCGTCCCCGGAGGAACGCAGGCGACATGGGCCTCCGGGATCAACTCCCTCGGTCAGATCACCGGTACCTATCAGGACAGCAATGGAAATAAGCACGGCTTCCTGCTGAACGGCTCGACATACTACCGGATCGACGACCCTTCCACCGTAGTCGGAGGTGGCACCAGCGTCGGCGGTATCAACGAGAAGGGTGACATCGTGGGCTTTTACGACTCGAAAGATGGAGGACGTGGATTCTTGCTGAGCGGTGGCACGTACACCACGATCTCCTTCTCGGATTCCGTCTCCACCTATGCCAGAGGTATTAACCAGTTCGGGCAGATCGTGGGCGACTATGTTGACGCCGCGGGCAATGACCATGGCTTCCTGTATAGCGACGGTAGGTACACAACGCTCGACCCCCCTGGAGCGACGTGGACAGAGGCCTACGGGATCAACGTGCAGGGCGAGATCGTAGGGACCTACATCGCTGCCGACGGTGTGGTCCACGGTTTCACCGCCACTGCCGTGCCGGAGCCGGCCTCCGTCATCTTGTTGGCCGGCGGGCTCGGTCTCGTGTTCGCGGCCACCTCTCTCGCTCGGGGCCCGGTGTCGGGTGGCCGTCGCTGAGGCTCGAAGCGGCACGATTGCTTTGATCAAGGAGCATCACATGTGATTCCCGCCACGCTCGAACCGCGTTCGGCGCCGTTGCTGTCCCCGTCGCACTTTCCCACTGGCGGACGACGCGGTCGCGGTACTCGAAGTCCGTTCGCTGCTGAGCTCGGCCGCTGCGATCTCGTGGTCCATGGCCCCCCAGATCGCGGTCGCCCCGGCGCACGGCAACGAGCCCGACCTGCCGAATACCCTGGCGTATGTGAACCCGCCACCTTCGTTCACGCACACGCGGAGTCCGCGTCACACGGGCAGAAAGCAGGTCGCGAATAGGGTGGGGCGGACGAGTGGGTTCAACCCTGCACGCGGACCATCAGCCGCCCGTCACGGTCGGGAATGACTCTATGGGATAGAGGCAGACCCAGCAAGACAATCGGGGCAGCCGGCGCGGTCGAACACGGGTCGCAAGCTGCCCCTTGCGGTGTGGTCTTGCGCGGTCGTCGGTCCGACGACACCGAAGTCGATTGAGCCGAGTTTACTTCGGTCGATCCGACCGGAGCGCTTTCCGAGATCCTCGGAATCTCGACCGATTGTTCCATCCCTTCGGCGGGAATGGAGAGTCGCCAGACCACTTCGGCGGGCGGTTTCGACGTCCTTTCTTTTTCCAGGAGCATCCGTTAAGCTTCGTTGATGTTTTCTAGGCGTAAGGCTCCCGGAACTTGACGTGGCATCTGCAAACGCGGCCAGCGTGGGAACGCGAGGGAGCCGCCGTTCGGAGCCTCGCCGTCCGGCGGGATGCTTCTCGATGGACTCCGCGAGTCCTGGGAAAAGAGTGATGAGGTTCGCTGACCGCGTCAGGTGTCCGCTGTCCGCCCTTCTCGTGTGCTCCGCGGCCGTGACGTCGTCATTCGCGTCCGATGCCTCGGCGGTACGGCCCGTTCCTGTCACGGCGAACCGCGTGACGATCGACGACGCGTTCTGGTCTCCGAAGTTGAAGACCTGGCGGGCGGTGACGATCAAAGACTGTCTGGACAAGTTCGAGAGGGATGGCGCCTTTAGGAATTTCGACCACGTCGCCCGCGATGAACTCGACGCCCCGCACGGCGGCCCGCCGTGGTACGACGGGCTGATCTACGAGCTCATTCGTGGCGCGGTCGACCTGATGGCGCAAGAGCCCGACCCCTCGCTCGAGGCGCGGATCGACGGCTACATCGACAGGATTAGCGCAGCGGCGGCGCGTGACCCCGACGGCTACATCAATACCTATACGCAACTGCGCGAACCCGGCCACCGCTGGGGCCAGAATGGAGGAAACGACCGCGAGCAGCACGACCTGTACAACATCGGCTGCCTTGTCGAGGCCGGTATCCACTACTACCGCTCCACGGGCAAGACGAAGTTGCTCGCCACGGCCGTCCGGGCGGCGAACGGCATGGTGGCGGTGATGGGGCCTCCGCCGCGGAAAAACATCATCCCCGGGCACGCGCTGAGTGAGGAATCATTCGTCCGACTTTACGAGCTGTTCCGGGAGCATCCTGAGCTCAAGAGAGACCTGGGCGTACGGGTCAACGAGAGGGACTACCTCGACCTCGCCCACTTCTGGATCGATGCTCGAGGCCACCATGAGGGCCGACAGAACTTCGGCGAATACGGTCAGGACCACCTGCCAGTGCTTCAGCAAGCGACCATCGAAGGGCACGCCGTGCGAGCGACGCTTCTCGCGGCAGGCGTCGCGGCGTTCGGTGTCGCGGGCGAGCAGCCGCAGTACGTTGAACGCGGCCGAGCGCCTCTGGCGTAACATGATCACGCGCCGCCTTTACATCACCGGCGGCGTCGGAGCGATCGCGCGAGACGAGAAGTTCGGTGGCGACTTCGTCCTGCCGAACGACGGTTACCTCGAAACCTGCGCCGCCGTCGCGTGCGGATTCCTCGACTACAACCTGTTCCTCGCCACGGCCGACGCCGCGAAGTTCGACGAGTTGGAACGCTCGCTCTACAACGGTGCGCTCGCTGGCGGCTCGTTGAAAGGCAATGCTTACTTCTACGAAAACCCACTGGACGCCCGCAAGGACCGCGCGCGATGGTCCTGGCACGCCTGCCCATGCTGCCCGCCAATGTTCTTGAAGCTCATGGGGGCGCTGCCCCGGTACGTCTACGCGACGGACGCCGCCGGCCTTTACGTCAACCTCTTCATTGGGTCGCGCGGCAGATCAACTGGCAAGGCGAGACCGGGAAGCGGCTCTCCCTCACCCAGCGGACGAATTACCCGTGGGATGGCGACGTTCGGTTGGCCGTCGATCCCGAACGGCCCGCCACGTTCGACGTCCGCATTCGAGTCCCAGCCTGGTGTCGAGGCGGCGTGATGAACGGCGGCCTTTACGCCACGGCCATGGCCGGGCCAGACGCGTTCCGCATCTCCATCAACGGCCAGCCCGTCGCCTCGCCGACGATCGTCCGAGGATATGCGGAGCTCCGCCGTCAGTGGCGTGCGGGGGACCTGGTCCTCATCCACATGGCGATGCCGTCGCAGCTCGTGCGCGCCGACGACCGCGTCGAAAGCGACCGCGGTCGTGCCGCCCTCATGCGTGGGCCGATCGTGTATTGCCTCGAGTCCCCTGACAATCGAGGCCGAGTGCGAGACGTATGGCTCCCGGAACGCGCATCGATCGCGTCCGAATGGCGTCCCGAGCTTCTCGGCGGCGTGACGATCGTCCGCGCCGCGGCCGAACGACTGCCGATTGGAGGTGGAGAGCCGTTCGAGACCGAGGTCGTGGCGATCCCCTACTACGCGAACGCCAATCGCGGCCCGGCCGAGATGATCGTCTGGGTGCCGACGACCCCGGCCGGCGCCATGCGCCCGACGATCGCGTCCCTCTCCACTCCGACAGCCTCTCACTGCTTCGTCAACGACGCCGTGGGTGCGATGAACGACGGCGTCGCACCAAAGAATTCGTCGGACGGGACGCGCAGGAGGTTCACCTGGTGGGACCGGAGGGGAACGGACGAGTGGGTACAGTACGACTTCGACCAGCCGCGCAGGGTCGGCGGTACGAGCGTCTACTGGTGGGACGACAGTTGACTCGGCCGCCACTGCGCCGCGCCGAGGAGTTGGCGGCTGGTCTTCCGCAAGCCCGACGGCACATGGGAGCCTGTCCGAGCGCGCGACGAATTCGGGACCAAGTTGGATACCGCCAATACGGTCGAATTCGAGCCCGTCGAGACGATGGCACTTCGCATCGAGGCGAAGCTCCAGCCAAACCTATCGGCCGGAATCCTCCAATGGCAAGTGTCCCCGGCCGCGACCGCACCGAGGCCGGGTTTGCCCTAGACCCTCGGATCAATACGCGGAGGCCCACACGACCCGCCTGTGCCAGATGATGCCGGAACCCGGGCGAATCGGAGCGGAAGAGCCTGGCTCCGATCGTGCTCCGGTCCGACGACACCGAATCCGATTGATCCGAGGTGGCTTCGGTCGATCACACCGAAGCAGGTAATGACCCCGCGACGACATCACACCGAAGAGCATGGGCTGAGGCGCAACACGGCTCAGCCTGGGCCAGCAGTTAAATCTAGCTGACGGTCGGGGGACAGAGCCCCCCTCCTACACCCGGACTTCCGGCCGGACATCACCTCAGGTCATACTCTGTCCCCATTCCTCCGAACAAGAGCTCTGAATTCGACTGCCCTTGACAATAGCCGCTGCCAGGTGTCATGAAGGAGGTAGCCCGTCCGGCAATCCATGCGCGAACAGGCGTAGGGTGTCCCCTTTGGCCTCCCCCGATGCATGGCCAGGACTGCGGAAACCTGACATCTGACCTGAGGGTAGTGAGATTCGGTTCGGTTTGCGGGCGAATATCCAGCGGTAGAAACCCGTTAAAGGAGCAGAGTCTTGGCGTGCCATTCGATGTGGAGATTGAGTTTCCTCTGCGGCGTCGCGGCCGTGGCGGCGAGCACGACGTTGCCGGCGGCCGAGAAACCGGCCCCGACTTACCACAAGGACGTGGTCCGGATCCTTCAAGAGCGCTGCCAGGATTGCCACCGCCCCAATCAGGTGGCGCCGTTCTCCTTGCTCACCTACGAGCAGGCCCGCAAGCGCGGGTCCGACCTGGCGCACGTGACCGGCGAGCGGGTGATGCCCCCGTGGCCGGCCTCCTCGAGCTTCGGCGGCCCGTTCCGCGATGCGCGGGTGCTGACCGACGACGAGATCGCCACCCTGCAGTCGTGGGTCGATGCCGGGTGCCCGGAAGGCGAACCCAAGGAGGCGCCCTGCGCCCCGGACGTTCTCTTCGGACTGGGCGCTCGGCGAGCCCGACCTGACCCTGACGATGCCCGAACCTTACCACCTGGCCACTACCGGCAGCGACGACTTCCGCGTCTTCGTGCTCCAGACGAATTTTCCCGAGGATCGCTGGATTCGCGCGGTCGATTTTCATCCCGGTAATCGCTCGGTCGTGCACCATATCATCGCGGGCGTGGATCCGTCGGGCCGGGGTCGTGAGCTGGATGCGGCCGACCCGGGCCCCGGCTACTACGACCTGGGTGGATTCGGCGATGGAGTGCCCATCTCCGCCTTCCTGCCGATCTGGACCCCGGGCGCCAAGTCCCGCTACTGTCCCGACGGCACCGGCTACATGCTGCCCAAGGGGGCCGACATCTTGATCCAGGTCCACTACCACAAGACCGGTAAGCCCGAGGCCGACGCCACCTCCGTGGGCCTCTATCTTTCCAGGAAGCCGTTGCCGCGCGAGGTCCATACCGGATTCGTCTTTCCCAACCTGACGATACGCCAGGCGCTGGCCGCCCGCGCCAAGGTCGAGGAAGCCCAGAAGGCGGGGAAACGCATTGGAATCCTTGAGTTATTCCGCGAAGTGGATGCCATGGTCATTCCCGCCGGGGCGCCCCAGTATGAAGTCAAGGCATCGACCCGGCCCGGCTCCAATCTGATGGCCCGTCCGCTCGACCGTGATATTCTGATCACTTCGGTGATGCCCCACATGCACTGGCTCGGCAAGGACTTCACCTTCACGGCTGTCCTGCCCGATGGCAAGCGGCGTATCCCGCTGATCAAGATCGATCACTGGAACTTCAACTGGCAGGGAACCTACGCGTTCAAGGAGCCGATCCGCGTGCCGAAGGGTTCGTGGTTCGAGGTAGAGGCGCACTTCGATAACTCCGACACGAATCCGGCCAACCGGAACAAACCTCCCAAGCTCGTCAGGTGGGGCGAGGGGACCAACGACGAGATGTGCATCGGCATCTACGAGTGGGTCGTCGTCGAGGGTGAACCGGAACCGGAGCGCAGACGGGGCCGCGGCCTGCGATCCGGTGCCCCGCCCGACAACAAGGGGCAGGGGACGACAAAAGGGACGGAACGAAGGACGACAAAGGGGGAATGACTGGTGTCGGGAATAACGCGTGTCCGTTCCTCATTTCCCCGCGACGACATGATGAACGGACACAGAGTCACCGCCAGCCAAACCGGTGGGCGATCCACCAGGTGACGAGGAAGACCGGGACGGTGGAGTCGGTCGTCCCGAGGTAGAGCAGCGTCATTGACGACGGCGACGGGTCGAGCGGGACGCGCCACCACCCCCGCGCCTCGCCGAGGGGGAACAGCACCCAGAGCCCCAACCTCGCGACGACCGCCGCCCCGGCCAGGGCCCCCGCGAAGCGCCGCCCAGTCGGCCGCATGAAGAACACGACCGTGGCCAGTGCGACGGAGTAAACAACGGTCCCCACGACGAGTTGCTGTGTCGTCATGAGCCACTCCACTCGCGTGGGAGACGGAAGGCGGATGACCGCTTCGGCATCCCCCTCCGGCAGCGGCACCGGCCAGGCGTCGAGCGCCGAGCTCGAGATGGCCAATCCCGGCGTTGCGACTGCGGATGCCGGCGGATCGCCGGGCGGACGCCCCTGCCCCGCGGCAACGCTGAGAGCCAGCTCGAAACCGCCCCTCGGAATCGGTCTTCGCCCCGCGGACGGTTCGGTCTTCCTCGCCGTCGAAAGAATTGACGGCCCGCCCCCCGGCGAGAGTCATGCCATGGGACCTGACGGCGAATACCGAGGCATCCGTTCACCGGCTTCCCGAGATCGTCGAGGACGCGTCCGCGGACAGTTCGCCCCTTCTTCAGCCGAATCACCGTCTCGATTCGGACTTTTCCGGCGGGGGCGCCTCGCTGAGGACCGGCTGGGGTACGTAACCGTCCGCGAGAATGCGCGCCGTCCAGGCCTTCGTTCCACTTGATCGTCGCGCTGAAACCACCCGACGTGTTGCGCGTTTCGCTGAACCCCCAAGTCACGTTCTTCGGATCTTTAGGATCGAATTTGCCCGCCTGGGTGATGAACGCCTCGATCGGCTTGCCCGTTTCGGCGTCGACGACTTTGCCGACGACCTCGACGGATTGCGGCAGCGCCGCCGGTCGATCGTTCTTCGTGCCGACCGGCGGTCGGCGAACCCCATCGCCTACGTCTCGAAGGACGACCCGCCCTTCCTTATCATGCACGGCGACCGGGATAATATGGTGCCGTTCAACCAGAGCGAGTTGCTGTACGAGGCCCTGAAGAAGGCGGGCGTCGATGCGACGTTCCATCCGGTCGAGGGGGCCGGGCACGGTGGACGCGCGTTCGGCAGCGAGGAGAACATGAGGCTCGTCGAAACGTTCTTCGACAAGCATCTGAAGAACGGGGGCGGGACCCCGCGTTAGGCCGGCCGGGCACGCCCTGCGAAGATCGTCCATGACGCGACCGGCTCCGGAGCCCATAGTCTGGGAGACCGCGGAAACTCCCTCTGGCTTCACGGGGCGGAGATCCTCGTATCGTCCGAGGAGTCGCGAGAAAAGCCCGGCCCGGGCCCGTCGCAACTTTGGAGATGTCTTGACCGCGGCCCAATTTGTAACTACTTGTAGGTACTCGGTCCGAGGGACCTCGTCCGCAAGGTGCCGGACCTGGCCTGAGGCCCGATCGCCCAACGACCCGACAACCGGAGGGACCTCATGAGGAAGCTCGGAATCGCACTCGCCCTCGTCGTCGCGGCGGCGCTCGTCACCGCGACGCCCGCGATGGCCCAGGCCGCCAAGAAGAAGCAGCGTCAGCGCATCAGCCCGCACGAGACGATCACGGCCAAGATCGACGGCGACGAGATGAAGCTCGTCTACGGGCGCCCCTACACCACGAAACCCGGGACCACCGAGGCCCGCAAGATCTGGGGCGGGTTGGTCCCCTACGGCAAGGTCTGGCGCACGGGCGCCGACGAGGCGACCCTGCTCACGACCGCGCAGCCGATCGAGCTCGGCGGCTACTCGCTCGCCCCCGGCACGTATTCGCTGTTCACCGTGCCCAACGAGGACGGTACCGCCAAACTCGTCATCAACAAGAAGACCGGCCAGTGGGGCATCCCCTACAAGGAGGACTCGGAGAAGGCCAACGAGCTGGCGCGTGTGGATCTGAAGAAGTTGACCCTCGACAAGACGGTCGACCAGTTCACGATGGCGATCGAGCCGGAGGCCGGCGGGGGCCTGCTCAAGATGATGTGGGAGAGCACCCAGTACTCGATCCCGTTTACCGTGAAGAAGTGAGGCCGAACGGCCTCACGTTGTCGCTGACTTCCATCGCGGCCCTCCTGTTCGGCCGCGATGGACTTCCCAACTCCGAGGTCTGGCCATGTCCGCACCACGACGCTCCCGCGGGTCGAATCGGCCCGCCGCTCGGCTCGTCCCACTCTTCCTGGCGGGGGCCCTGCTGACCGGGCCGATCTCCGGCGGCCGTGCCGCGGAGCCGATGACGGCCCAGGACACGTTACGTGAGCTGCGCGGGTTCCGCGAGCTGGGGAGCGTCCTGCACGTGGCCGCGCACCCCGACGACGAGAACACCCAGCTCATCGCCTACCTCGCGCGCGGCCGCGGCTACCGCACGGCCTATCTGTCGCTCACGCGGGGCGACGGCGGTCAGAACGTCATCGGCCCCGAGTTTTTCGAGGAGCTGGGGGTGATCCGCACCCAGGAGCTCCTCGCCGCCCGCCGCCTCGACGGCGGCCGGCAGTTCTTCACCCGCGCCATCGACTTCGGCTTCTCGAAGAACCCCGCCGAGACGCTCCGGATCTGGGATCGGAAGGCCGTCGTCTCCGACATCGTGCGGGTGATCCGCGCGTTCCGGCCCGACGTGATCGTCACCCGCTTCTCGCCCCAGGGGGGCGGCCACGGCCACCACACGGCGTCCGCCATCCTGGCCGTCGAGGCCTTCCGGCTCGCGGGCGACCCCGGGGCGTTCCCCGAACAAATCGGCGAGCTGGCCGCCTGGCAGCCCAAACGGATCCTCCAGAACAGCGGCGGATTCGGCCGGGGTGGCGGCGGTGCCGGCGGGCTCCGCGTCGAGATCGGCGGCGACGACCCGGTCACCCACGAGCCGCTCGGCACGATCGCCGGGCGCAGCCGTTCGATGCACAAAAGTCAGGGCTTCGGCAACTTCGGCGGGCGCGGGGGGAGCGGCCCACGCACCGACTCGTTTACGCTCCTGGGCGGCGAGCCGGCGACGAAAGACATCATGGACGGCGTCAACACGACCTGGGCCCGCTTGCCCGGGCGGGGCCTGAGGTCGCGAAGCTGGCCCACGAGGCGGTGGCGAAGTTCGATCGCGAAGGCCCCCGCCGCGATCGTGCCCCGCCTGCTGGCGATCCGAGAGCGGCTCGCCTCGCTCCCCGCCGACCCCCTCGTGGCCGAGAAGCGCCGCCAGCTCGACCGGGCAATCCAGGGCTGCCTCGGGCTCGTGGTCGAGACGACCGTTCCCCGCGCCGAAGTCGTGCCGGGCGAGGTATTGAAGCTGCGGCACTCGGCGACGGTCGCGGCCGGCGTCCCCGTCCGCTGGTTGTCCGTCTCCTACCCGCTCACGGGTCGGTCGGTGGACCAGCCGATCGACCTGACGGCCGGGCGGCCCGCCAGCCGCGACGTGGACCAGACGCTGCCGTCCGATGCCCCGCTCGGCCAACCGTACTGGCTGCGCGAGGAGCACTCCGTCGGCCTCTTCAAGGTCAATCCCGCTCTGATCGGGCAACCCGAGAACCCGACGGCCTTCCCGGTCGAGCACCGATTCCAGGTCGGCGGCCAGACCCTGGAGATCGCTGACGTACCCGTGCAGGCCGCCGAGCAGGGCCAGCCGGCCCGGCGGCTCGACGTGATCGCGCCGGTGGCCCTGCGGCCTCTCTCCCAGGTGCGGCTCTTCGCCCCGGGGGCCGAGCCGCCCGGTCGACGTCGAAGTTACGGCCGCGCGCGACGGCGCGGCGGGCACGCTCGCCCTCCGTGCGCCGGCCGGGTGGACGGTCACCCCCGCGTCGCAGCCGTTCCGGCTGGCGACGGCCGGCGACCGTGCGCGGTTGTCGTTCACCGTCAAGGCCCCGCCCGGATCGGCTACGGCCGCCATCACGGCCGAGGCCCGCATGGGCGACCGGACCTGGAACTCCGGTCGGGTCGTGATCAAGCACGAGCATATCCCCGTGCAGTTGCTCCAGCCCCCCGCGCCTGAAGGTCTTGACCCTCGACCTCACGATCAAGGGGCGTCGCGTCGGCTACATCCCCGGCGCCGGCGACAGCGTGGCCGAGGGCCTCGAGGAGATGGGCTACGAGGTCACACGGCTCGCCGGCACGGACCTGACTGCCGAGAAGCTCGCCGGCCTCGACGCCGTGGTAATCGGCGTCCGCGCCTATAACGTGCGCGACGACCTCGCCGCCCACCTGCCGGCGCTCTTCGCCTACGTCGAGGGGGGCGGGACGGTCGTCGCCCAGTACAACCGGCCGAACGGGCTCCGGACGAACCGCCTCGCCCCCTACGACCTGCGGCTGTCCGACGCCCGCGTCACCGACGAGAACGCACCGGTGACTTTCCTCGCGCCCGACCACCCCGTGCTCACGACGCCCAACAAGATCGGCGAGGCCGACATGGAAGGCTGGGTGCAGGAGCGCGGCATCTACTTCCCGACGCAATGGGACTCGCATTTCACGCCGATCCTGGCGTCGGGCGACCCGGGCGAAACGCCACTGAAGGGGGGCCTGCTCGTGGCGAAGTACGGCCGAGGCCACTTCGTCTACACGGGACTCGTGTTCTTCCGGCAACTCCCCGCCGGGGTCCCGGGGGCCTATCGGCTCTTCGCAAACCTGGTCTCGCTCGGCAAATGACCATCCACGACGACGATCGAGCCGGCCCGCCGCACCCGCCCGTCATTGCGGACGAACTGCTTGACGGGGCGACCGGACTGCCGTGGCCCCGCACCTGGCCGGCCGTCTATGCGGTCGTGCTCATCTGCCTCGTCGCGTGGGTGGTGCTCCTGGTCGTCCTCGAGCGGAGTTTTTCATGAATCTGCTCGACTTCCTGGTGCTGGTCGGGAGCATGGTCGGGATCGCAGTCTATGGCGTTTGGCAGACGCGTGGGCGACAGGAGCTGAGCTACTACTTGAAGGGCGACCGGCGCACGGGTTGGGCCGCCATCGGCCTCTCGGTGATGGCGACCCAGGCCAGCGCGGTCACGTTCCTCTCGATGCCCGGCCAGGGGTACCAGGACGGCCTGGGGTTCGTCCAGAACTACTTCGGCGCCCCGCTCGCGCTCATCCTCATCGCGGCGGTGTTCTTGCCAATGTACCGTCGCCTCAACGTGTACACGGCGTACGAGTACCTCGGCCGCCGGTTCGACGCGAAGACCCGGCTGCTGGGCGCGGCGTTGTTCCTCCTCCAGCGCGGCCTTCAGGCGGGGATCACCGTCTACGCGCCCGCGATCATCCTCTCGACCGTGCTGCACTGGCGCACCGACGCCACGATCCTGCTCACGGGGCTGGTCGTGATCGCCTACACGGCCGCGGGCGGAAGCCAGGCGGTGAACGTGACGCAGAAGTACCAGCTCGGCGTGATTTTCTGCGGGATGTTCGCGGCCTTCGTCGTCCTGCTGCGCCGGATGCCGCCTGGGGTGGGGCTCGACGACGCCCTGGCCCTGGCGGGCGGCTTCCGCAAGCTCAACGGGGTCGACTTCTCGGTCGATCCGAGCCGACGGTACACGTTCTGGTCGGGGCTGCTCGGGGGCTTCTTCCTCGCGCTGTCGTACTTCGGCACCGACCAGTCGCAGGTCCAGCGCTACCTCTCGGGAACATCGCTCCGCGAGAGCCGGCTGGGCCTGATGTTCAACGCCGTGGTCAAGATCCCCATGCAATTCTTCATCCTGCTGCTGGGGACGATGGTGTTCGTCTTCTACCAGTTCGAGCCGCCGCCCGTGTACTTCAACCCGGTCGTGTGGGAGCGTGGACTGGAGCGCGACCCCGACGGTCGCCTGCGGGATCTGGAGCGGCGGTACGGCGAGCTCCACGCCGAGAAGCGGTGCGCCGTCGAGGACTGGCTCTCCGCCCGGGAGTACGGCGACCCCTCGGCCGTGGCCGGGGCGCGGTCGCGAGCCCTGGCCGCCCAGGACCGGAGCCAGGCCGTCCGGGCCGAGGCGAAGGCGGCCCTCGAATCGCTGAGCGCCCGGGCGAAATCCCCGGACACGGATTACGTGTTCATCACGTTCATCCTCGGCCACCTCCCCCACGGGATGATCGGTCTGCTGATCGCCGCGTTCTTCGGCGCCACGCTCTCGTCGAAGGCCGCCGAGCTGAACGCGCTGGCGACGACGACGACGGTCGATTTCTATCGGCTCCTCGTGGCGCGACAGGCCGATGACGCGCACCACGTGACCGCCACGCGGTGGTTCACGGTGATGTGGGGTGCGGTCGCGGTCGGCTTCGCGCTCTTCGCCAGCCTGGCGGAGAACCTGATCCAGGCGGTGAACATCGTGGCTTCGATCTTCTACGGCGTGGTCCTCGGCCTGTTCCTCGTGGCGTTCTTCCTGCGGCGGGTGCGGGGGACCGCCGTCTTCTGGGCGGCGATCGCGGCGCAGCTCCTGGTGTTCGCGCTCTTCGCCAGCCTGGATATCAGCTACCTCTGGTACAATCTGATCGGCTGCGCGGCGTGCGTCGGCTTCAGCCTGGTACTCCAGGCCGCGCTAGGCCCCGGCCCTTCGCCTGAGGAGGCGCCTGCGAACCCATGACCGCGACCGCGACCACCCCCGTCATCTGCTTCGGCCAGCAGCCGTGCGGCTTCTTCCCCCGGCGCTATCTCTACGCCAAGATCGCCACGGCGCGGCGGCTGCAGTCGGAGATCGGCGGCGAGGTCGTCTTCTTCTGCCACGATAGCGACCACGACTTCCGCGAGACCCGCACGACCCTGCGCCACCGCAAGACGGGCGAGCCGCTCCAGCTCAACTTCGCCTTCGACAACCAGGTGCAGCGGAAGTTCTCGCCGCTGTACCTCAAGCGGGTCCGCGCCGACTGGCAGGCCCGCACCGCCGACCAGATCCGCCCCTACGTCGGCCCCGAGTGGGCCGAGACGTTCCGCGCGGTCGAGGCCGAGACCGTCGCCGATTTCTGCCTGGAGATGTACCGACACATGGGCCTGCTTGACGGCATCCGCGTCGCCCGCTCGAGCGACCCGGCCTTCCGCCGGGCGGCGTGCGACGTGGAAGACTACTACGTTGACGTGCCATACGAGGGCGAAGTCGTGCGGGCCCGGCTGCTCGAGGGCCGTCCCAGGCTTTACAAGGGGGGCGACCAGTACGTGGACCTCCCCGACGCGGCGTACACCCGCGAGCAGATCAGCCCGACGCGCGACACCCGGCTGCGCTGGATGCAATCGGTGATCCGGTGCACCCACTACGTGTCGGGGGCCAGCGAGCAGGATTACCTCCGGAAGGATGATGCGCCCGAGATCACCTATATCGTCCGCGACCTGATCGAGCGACCTGATGAAGCCTATGTCGAACCCCCGACCTGAGCCGGCGCCCTTGCTGGCGTTCGGTTGTCATCCCGACGACGTCGAGTTCGGCTGCGGCGGCGTCGTGGCCCTCGAGTCCCGCGCCGGGCGCCCTGCGCACCTGGTCGTCTGCTCGCGCGGCGAGTCGGCCAGCCACGGCACGCCCGAGGAACGACTGGAGGAGTGCCGGGCCGGCGCGCGAGCGCTCGGCGCGTCCTTGGAGCTGATCGAGCTCGACGGCGATGCCCACCTCGAGGAGAAGGCCGCGCACGCGATCCGCCTGGCCGGCGTGATCCGACGGCTGCGTCCGGCCACCGTCCTGGCCCCGACGCCGGTCGAGAACCAGCACCCCGACCATGTCCGGCTGGGCCGCCTCGTGCGCGACGCGACCCGGCTCGCCCGTTACGGCGGCGTCGCCGAGCTGCGCGGACTCGCCCCGCACGCGATCGAGCAGCTCTTCTTCTACGCGACGTCGCCGGGGGCCGAGCCCCGCGACGTCTCGCCGGTCCTCGTCGACGTCTCGGCCCCGGAGATCCTGGCCGCCTGGACCGCCGCGATGCAGGCGCACGCGACGCAGGTGAAGGCCCGCGCCTATGTCGAGATGCAACTGACACGCGCCCGGGTCAACGGCCTGCGGGCCGGCGTCGGCCACGCCATCGCCCTCTACCCCAACGACCCGCCCGTCGTTGACTCCCTGGCGCGGCTGGGCCGCAACGCGAGCCGGTTCTAACATGAGCTGTGACCGCCCACTCCGGATCGGCATCACCTGCTACCCCTCGGTGGGGGGGAGCGGCATCCTCGCGTCGTCCCTGGGTGTCGACCTCGCCCGCCGCGGGCACGACGTGCACTTCATCAGCTACGAGCGGCCCTTCCGGCTCCCGCCGGACGCGCCCCGCGTCCGCTACCACCCGGTGGGCATCAACGCCTACGGCCTGTTCAAGTACCCCGACTACACCCTGCCCCTCTCCGTGAAGATGGCCGAGGTGAGCCGCGAGCATCGGCTCGACGTGCTGCACGTCCACTACGCCGTGCCGCACGCGACGGCCGCCATCCTCGCGCGATCGATGCTGCCGCCCGAGCTGCGCCCGAAAGTCGTCGCCACGCTGCACGGGACCGACACCACCCTGCTCGGCCGCGACCCGGGCTACGGCCCGGCGATCCGCCACGCCCTGGAGTGTTCCGACGCCGTCACGGTCGTGTCGGAGTACCTCCGCGACGAGACCCGTCGCCTGCTCGGCTTCGACCGGCCGATCGATTTGGTGCACAACTACTTCGAGCCGCGCCGGACGCGCCGGACGCGCGACGAGGTGCGGCAGGAGCTCGGCGTGATGGACGAGGCGGTCGTGCTGCACAGCTCGAACCTCCGCCCGGTCAAGCGGGTCGACCTGCTGCTCGAGGCCGCCGCGCGGGTGCGCCTGCGCGAATCCTTCCGCCTGGTGATCCTCGCCGGTGAGGGATTCGCGCCGTTCGCCGACGATGTCCGGCGGCTCGGCCTCGAGGGCCGGGTGGTCGTGCTGGAGCGCGTCCACGATATCGAGGAGTACCTGCAGGCGGCCGACCTGGGGCTGTTCGCGTCCGATTCCGAGAGCTTCTGCCTGAGCATCCTCGAGGCGATGTGCTTCGGCTGCCCGAGCGTCGCGACGCGCGTCGGCGGCATCCCCGAGGTGGTGGAGGACGGCATCTCGGGCCTCCTCGTACCCCCCGGCGACGCGGCCGGACTCGCCCGGGCCGTGGAGGCCCTGATCGCCGACCCGACCCGCCGCGCCGCGATGGGCGCGGCGGCGCGGCGCCGCGCGAGGGACCGCTTCTCGGCCGACGTCATCGTCCCCGGCTACGAGGCGATCTATCGACGGGTCTGCCACACCTGACCCGGTCGGGCGACCAACGGCCGACGAGGCCGGGAGCCCATCCCGGTGTGCGACCTCCCGCCGGGTGCCCGCGGGAGGGAGAGCTGCGAGCCAACGGACCTCTCCCGACCACGGAGGGCGGTCGGGGCCGTGGGCCGGGAGGCGGTCTCCGATCGACCGGGATGACCCGCCCATCCGGCCAGGGCGATGATCGGGCAAGTCCTGGCGGCAAGGTGGCGAACCCGGGTGGGTCGAGACATTTCGCCCTCGGTGGTCGCCCCTCGGAGATCGGCTTCACAGCGACGTCAGTCGTAACTATTATGGTTGCGAATCGGAGAGGCGATGCTCAGTTCCAAGCTCACCGTCGGCGTCCACATCCTGACCCTGCTCGCATTGACGCCGGACCAGGCCCAGACCTCGGAGTACATCGCCGGGAGCGTCAACACGAATCCCGTGGTCATCCGCCGCCTGCTCGGCCGCCTCCGCGAGGCCGGGATCGTCGAGTCCCAAGGCGGGATCGGCGGCGGCTGGCGGCTCAAGGTCCCCGCCGGGCGAATCACGCTCCTGAATGTGCTCCGGGCGGTCGAGCCGCAGGGCGAGACGATTGCCCTGCACCGGAGCGAGCCCAACCCGCTCTGCCCGGTGGGTCGGAACATCCAGGGCATCCTTACAGCGGTCTATGGCGAGGTCGAGCGGCGGATGGACGAGCAGCTCGCCAAGACGACCATCGCGGGCATCCTGGGCTCGGTCCAAAAGCGGGAACGGGCCTGAGCCTTTTTTTGCCCTCTCGTGTCACTCGGTTGACGAAGCTCAGACCACGAAGATAGCCGGGGAGGACGCAGACGACCTCCCGTTGGCCGGTCGCCGGGTTGACGCGCAAGAGCTCGCCTGCGCCCGAGTTCAGGACCCAGAGTTGACCGCGATGGAGGCGCGGTGAATGGGGCATGCAGAGGCCGGTGGCGAGCGGTTCGCCACAGGCAACGTCGAGGATCAATCCGCCGGTGAGCCGGTTCTCCCGCCAGCCTGCGCCATCCATCCCAGGAATCCTTCCGTGATGTGACAATCCAGGAATGGTGGCGATGCCCGGCTCGGGCCTTCCCGAGGAGGTTGGGACCTGGTGCTCGACCGTTGCAGACCTTGCATGTCAGTCATGTTCGACCTCGATGGGAAGATAGAGGCCGACGAATGGGCCCGAGGGGTTCTCGGGCCCATTCGTCGGCCGGCCTGCATGCCGATCTTGGGCTCAGGTGATCCGTAATCTCGTCAAGGGGTGCCCATCACCCGCTACTGCGACGAGCACCACCTCACGCCGCGGCAGCGGCTGGAACTGTTCATCCCGGTCTGTCAGGCGGTGCAGCACGCGCATCAGAAGGGCATCATCCACCGCGACCTCAAGCCCTCCAACGTGCTGGTTGACCTCTATGACGGCAAGTCGGTGCCCAAGATCATCGACTTCGGCGTGGCCAAGGCGGCCGGGCAACAGTTGACCGACAAGACGCTGGTCACCGGCTTCGGGGCGATCGTAGGCACGCGGGGCTCGGCAGGGAACGATCCCATCGCAGGCAGCGGCCTTTTGTACGGTCACTGTTGGCATCGTTATCGGCCGAGTATGCTGAGTCCGTCGCTGATCACCAGGCCGGCTACCTTTTTTCCTGTCCTCGCGCAGGCCTGCAGTGCGGAATATACCTTAAGGGGGACCAACATGACCGCACCCGCGAGCGACGAGACCGACCTCCTGCGGCGGGCGAAAGAGGGCGATCAGCAGGCTCTAGCCACGCTGTTCGCCCGCTACCGCGACCGCCTGTGCAAGATGGTCCGGCTTCGCCTCGATCGCCGCCTGTACGGTCGCATCGACACGTCGGACGTCCTCCAGGACACTTACCTGGATGTGGCCCGGCGCTTCCCCGAGTACGCGGCCTCCCCGACCGTGCCGTTCTACATCTGGCTGCGGTCCCTGACGGGGCAGCGGCTCGTCGATGTGCATCGCCGCAACCTGGGCGCGGAGATGCGCGATGCCGGGCGGGAGGTCTCGCTGTACCGCGGCCCAATGCCGGCGGCCTCGTCCGCGTCGCTGGCGCAGCAGCTGCTGGCCGGCCTGACGTCGCCCACACAGGCCGCCGTTCGGGCGGAGATGCAGCTTCGGCTGCACGAGGTGCTCAACAGCATGGACCCCATCGACCGCGAGGTGGTCGTGCTGCGTCACTTCGAAGAACTGAGCAACATCGAGGCGGCCGAGGTCCTCGGGATCGAAACCTCGGCGGCCAGCAAGCGCTACATCCGGGCGATTCGACGGCTCAAGGCGATTCTGGACGCCGTGCCCGGGTTCTTCGGCTGAACGTCCCGGAGGAATGCAATGCCCTCGTCCAATTCGTCCCGCGATGAAGTGCTGGAGCGGTTGGCCGCGGATTTCGTCGAACGCCACCGCCAGGGCAAGCACCCGCCCCTGAGCGAGTACACAGACCGTTACCCCGACCTCGCCGCCGACATCCGCGATCTGTTTCCGGCGCTGGTGCAGATCGAGAAACTGAAGCCGGCCACCGACGCCACCGACGACTTCGAGCGGCCGGCGATACCCGCCCTCGCCAACCTGGAGCGCCTCGGCGACTACCGCATCCTGCGTGAGGTGGGCCGGGGCGGTATGGGCGTCGTTTACGAGGCGGAGCAAGAATCGCTCGGCCGGCACGTGGCCCTCAAGGTGTTGCCGTCCTCGGCGCTGCTGAACCCGACGTACCTGGCCCGCTTCCGCCGCGAGGCCCAGGCGGCCGGTCGGCTGCACCACACCAACATCGTGCCCGTCTTCGGCGTCGGCGAGTGCGACGGCGTCCACTACTACGCCATGCAGTTCATCCAGGGCGAGGGGCTCGACAAGGTGCTGGCCGACGTCCGCCGCCTCCGCCGGCCGCTGGGAGCCGGTGAGGCACTGCCTTCCGAGGGGAGCGTGGCGCACAGCCTTCTGACCGGCCAGTTCAATTCGCCCACGGTCGCCGATCCCGGCGAGCCGACCGAACGCCCCGATCCTTCGTCGCTGACCTCGCGGCTGTCGCCGTGCGGGCCCGAGGCGGAGTACTTCCGAGGCGTGGCGCGGCTCGGCGTCCAGGTCGCCGACGCGCTGGCCTACGCCCACCGCCAGGGCATCCTGCACCGCGACGTCAAGCCGTCGAACCTGCTGCTCGATCTCCAGGGGACGGTGTGGGTCGCCGACTTTGGGCTGGCCAAGGCCGAGGGGACGGAGGAGCTGACGCAGACCGGCGACATCGTCGGCACGATCCGCTTCATGGCTCCCGAGCGGTTCGAGGGTAAGTCGCTAGCGCAGAGCGACGTCTATGGCCTGGGCCTGACGCTCTACGAACTGCTGACACTCCGGCCGGCGTTCGACGACACGAACAAGGGCCGGCTCATCGACCGGGTGCAGCACGAGCCGCCCCGGCCGCCGTGCAAGCTCGACCCGCGGGTCCCGCGCGATCTGGAGACGCTAGTGCTCAAGTGCCTGGCGAAGGACCCCAGGGAGCGCTACGCGACGGCCGAGGCGCTGGCGGAGGACCTGCGCCGGTTCCTGGCCGATCGCCCCATCCATGCGCGGCGCGCCACCGCCGCCGAGCAAGCCTGGCGTTGGTGCCGCCGAAATCCCTGGCTGGCCGGCCTGTCGGCCGCCGTCCTGCTGCTCTTGCTGGTCGTGGCCGTGAGTTCCTCGGTGTTCGCCCTGCGCTTGGAGCGGGAGCTGGGCTACCGGCGCCAGGCGGAAGGCGTCGCGCTGGAGAAGCTGTTCACGTCCCAGGTCGCCGAGGCGCGGGCGCGGCGGTACAGCGGCCGATCCGGGCAGCGATTCAAAAGCCTGGAGGCAATTCAGGAGGCGGTCCAGTTGGCCCGGCGACTGCGGAAGCCGCCCGAGACATTCGACGAGCTGCGCAACGAGGCCATTGCCGCGCTGTGCTTGCCCGACATTGCTGATGGCGGGCCCCAATGGAAGACGGCGAGTCCCTCTCCCGAGATTGCCTCCGACCCGACCGGGCAGCGCTACGTGCAAGTGGACGATGGCCACGCTTATTACTGTCGGCTGGTCGATGGGAAGGAGGAGCGGCAAAGGGAGCTGCACGTTGCAGGGAGTTCCAAGGCTGGGGAGTGGCACAGCCCGGACCTCCGTTTTCTGGCCCTGGGCAGCCCGCACATCGCCGGGAAAGGGTCGGACTGGATGAAGCTGTGGCGCTGCGATGGGCCCCAGGCGAAGTTGGTGCTGGAAGATCGCGGGATATCCGAGTCGGCCACGGCATTCCGGCCGGACGGGCGGCAGCTTGCCGTCGGCCACCGTGACGGCACGCTCACCGTCTACGACACCGAAACGGGGGCGGTCGTGCGGCAGTGGCAGGTCGGAGTTCCCCCGTACGCCGCCATGTTCCACCCCCGCCTTCCCCGCCTGGCCGTCGCTTGCGGGGTCGAGGTTCGCCTCTACGACGTCGAGGGCGGCACCCTCCTTTCCCCCCGGTTCACCAACTCCAACGGCGTGTCGGCTGTCGCCTGGAACCCAGACGGCAGAAGGCTGGCCATCGACTGCTTTGAGCAAAAACTCGTCCTGTGGGACAGCGAGACAGGGCAGCAACTGACCCTGCCCTATGAGGGGCTCTCTCGCAGCGGCCTCAGCCTACGATTCAACTCGACCGGCGATCGCCTCCTCAGCGGCGATTGGAGCGGACTCCTCCGCGTCTGGGACGCCGGTACGGGCAGGCAGCTGTTCAACATGCCGGGCAACAGCTCGGGGCATCTGCCCGCCTGGTCTTGGCTCAGCCTTTGTCGCGATGACCAGTTTCTCGCGGCGCGATCCACCGGCGACACTATCAAGTTACTGCGATTCGCCCCAGGCCGGGAACACCGGGTGTTGATCTCGGCCACCCCGGCGATCATCGAGGACGACTTCTACCACCTGCTATACCCGCACGGGTGGCTGTTGTCGGCGGACCTGGCGATCGAGGGCCGGTTTGGGTTTGATGCCTCGGGCGCCCTGTTGAGTCGGAATGCGAATGGAGTCTTCCGCTGGCCGGTCCGCGTGGACGCCGGCTCGCCAGAGAGCTACCGCCTGGGCCCGCCTCAAAGGGTCACCTCGCAGCACACCGTGCCGACAACGATCGACAACAGGCCGTTCGGTGCCTCCCGGGATGGGCGAGTGCTGGCGTTTGCGCGGGACGCACGCAACAGTCGTTCACCTGGGCCCGCCGCTCCGAACACTGACCCTGGGGCCCCAGTACGAGTTGAGTCACGTCGACGTCAGTCCTGATGGGCGCTGGGTTGTAACCGGCAGTCACTGGGACGACCCAAACGGTGAGAACGCCAAGGTCTGGGAGGCGGCAACGGGCAAGTTGATAACCGTGTTGCCGGTAGATCCGACTGCGAACCCAGTTTTCAGCGCAAACGGCATCTGGCTGCACACCACGAATCTCTATCGCTCGCCGTACTGGTGCAAGGTCGGCACCTGGCAGCCCAAAGCCGTTCCCTGTCCGTCCGGCCTGCTCGCGCCCGACGGCCGGCTGCTCGCCTGTCTCGCTGGGTATGGTGAAATCCTGCTGGTGAACTTCGAGACCGGCAAGGAGATGGCCCGCCTGAGCATCCCTGAGCAGACTCGCCTCGAGCCGCGGAACTTCAGCCCCGACGGCACCTGGTTATATGCCATCGGCCGGGAGTCCCGGCAGCTCTATCGCTGGGACCTGAGGGTCATACGCAGTCAGCTCGCCGAGCTGGGTTTGGACATGGATTTGCCTCCGTACCCCGAGCAGACGGACCGGCCGATGACGTGGCCGGCGCCCGCCGTGAAGGTGCATGATCCGGAGCTGGCCAGCGACGCGGCCCAACTGCGCCGGTGGGAGCTGATCCAGGCGGCCATCGCCTGTTGGGTCAATCCCTTCGACGCCGATGCCCACGCCCGGCTCGGGGCCCTGGCGCACGCGGACGGGCGCTTTGGGGATGCGTTCGCCCACCTGTCGATCGCACGAACGATCCGCCCCGACGACTTCGAGGTTCGCCGCCTGCGGGCCATGGCCGCGCACCGCCGCGGCCATTGGGCGGAGGCCGTCGTCGATGCGACCTGGGTCCTGCTAGAGCAACCAGGCCACCTGGACGCTCTCTGGGCCCGCGGCGAGTCCCTCCAGCGCCTCGGGCGCCACGCCGAGGCGGTCGAGGACCTCACCGCCTTGCTGAAGTTCTCCCCCGAGTACGCCGACCTGTACGCTCAGCGCGCCCGCTGTTACGACGCCTTGAACGACCGGAGCCACGCCGACGCCGACCGCAAGAAGGTGGTGGAGCTCGCGCGAAACGCGCCGGGGAAGCTCAATGGCAGGGCCTGGCGTCTCCTCACCGGCCCCGCGGCCGAGCGCGACCCGGTCCGAGGGCTGGAGCTCGCCAAGATGATCATCCAGCGGGCGCCCGACTCCCAGGCGTACCTCAATACGCTGGGCGTGGCCCAGTATCGCAACGGACTTTATGGAGAGTCCATCGCCACGCTCGAAAACAGCCTCAAAGCCGGAAAGGGACAGTTCGACGCCTTTGACTTGCTCTTCCTCGCCATGGGCCATGCCAAACTCGGGGATTCGCTGAAGGCCAGGGACTGCTTTGATCGAGCCCTGAAGTGGACCGAGGCGCACAAGGACTTGCCGTCGCAGTATCAGGACGAATTGAAGGCATTCCGCGCGGAGGCCGAAGAGCTGCTGCGAAGTGAGCCAGGCACGAGGGGGAAAAAGGGAGGAGGAAAAGGTGGAGGAACAGCCTGCCCTGTGGGTTTAGGGACCGGAAGCTGAGCGCGGTCCCTCATCGGCCTCGCGGACAGCGAGGAGAAAGGAGACATCTGACTAGAGCGCCTATCACTTGGGTTGCGCATGCGCGCCATGCCGGCGACGCTCTCCGGTGGCCTGAAGGGCCGCAGGAGCCCAGCCTGGGGTGAAACCCCAGGAGAGCCCACAACACCCGACGTCCCCGCGGCCTGAAGGGCCGCAGGAGCCCAGTCCGGTGTGAAACCCCAGGACTCGGTTCGATTTTCCAAGCAGCGGCCGGGGGGCCTTACCGTCAAGCAAGCCCCCGCCGGCCCGGCACTGCTCCGGCGCTCGGTCTGCGCACCGGCGGCAGTGCCCCCTGGTAGGCCCGACGTTTCTTGCTTTCGGGAGAAGTTTTATCTCGCTGGACCATTCCACGGAGTCGCCTGCCATGAACAACTCTCGTTTCTCGAGGCTTCACCAGAGGATCCGGTTCCGGTCTGCGGGGGCGCATCGCCATCGGGCTCGGGTCGAGGAATTGGAGAGTCGTACGATGCTCAGCGGGGCGGCCGCGCCGCTGGCGGCCTACGACCAGATCCCCATGAGCTTCGAAGTCAACCAGGGACAGACCGACGCCCAGGTCCAGTACCTGGCCCACGGCGCCGGCTACACCCTGTTCCTCACCCCCGAGGAGGCCGTCCTGAGCCTTCAGTCGGCTACGGCCGGCGCCGCACAGCAGTCGCCGGGGGCCGCGCTGCGGATGCAACTGGTCGGCGCCGACGCGGCGCCGCAACTGGTGGGGCAAGATCAAATCCCCAGCACGAGTAACTACATCACCGGCAACAACCCGAGCCAATGGGTCACCGACGTGCCCAACTTCGCCCGGGTGCAGGAGCCGGGCGTTTATCCCGGCGTGAATCTCGTGTACTACGGCAACCAGCAGCAGTTGGAGTACGACTTCACAGTCGCGCCGGGAACCGACCCGGGGGTGATCCGGCTCGCGTTCTCGGGGGCCGAGTCGATGGCTCTCGACGCCCAGGGCGACCTCGTACTGCACACGGCCGCGGGCGACGTGGTGGAGCATGCGCCGGTACTCTACCAGGAGATCGCTGGCGCTCGCCAGGCCGTCTCGGGCCATTATGTCCTGGAGCAGGACGGCCAGGTCGGCTTCGCGGTGGGAACCTATGACCCCAGCCAGCCCCTGGTCATCGATCCCACCCTGGTGTACTCCACCTACCTCGGTGGCGACGGCAACGACCAGGGCAACGCCATCGCCGTGGACCAGGACGGGAATGTCTATATCTCCGGATCCACCACTTCGGACAACTTCCCGACCACCGCCGGTTCCATCTCGGGGACTCTCGGCAGCCAGAACGTCTTCGTGTCCAAGCTCAATGCCGCCGGCACGGCGCTGGTCTACTCGACCTACCTCGGCGGCGAAGGTACGTCTCAGGCCAATGGGATCGCCGTGGACTCGGCCGGCGACGCCTACATCACGGGTTCCACCACTTCGAACGAGTTCCCGACCACCGCCGGCGCCTTCCAGACGGAGCCGGGTGACAGCGGCAACTACGCCTTCGTGGCCAAGCTCAATCCCAACGGTTCGGCGCTGGTCTACTCCACCTACCTCGACGGCTCTGGCAACGCTCAAGGCAACGGGATCGCCGTGGACTCGGCCGGCAACGCCTACGTCACGGGATCGACCGGTTCGACCGACGGTCAAGGCTTCCCGACCACCGCCGGCGCCTTCGAGGCGGATACCGACGGCAACGGCGCCGCCTTCGTGGCGAAGCTCAACGCCAATGGTTCGGCTCTGGTCTACTCGACCTGCCTGGGCTTTGACGGGGATTCCGGCAACGGGATCGCCGTGGATGCCACCGGCGACGCCTTCGTCACGGGAACGGCCAGTTCGACCGACTTCCCGACCACCGTCGGCGCCTTCCAGACGGTGCAGAGCGACTACGAGAGCGATGCATTCGTGACCAAGCTCAATGCCACCGGTTCGGCG
This sequence comes from uncultured Planctomycetota bacterium, assembly GCA_963845755.1. Taxonomy (GTDB): domain Bacteria; phylum Planctomycetota; class Planctomycetia; order Isosphaerales; family Isosphaeraceae; genus CAWJTV01. The sequence continues at coordinate 387,631 of CAWJTV010000019.1, read as the reverse complement.
CTGGTCTATTCCACCTACCTCGGCGGCATCGGCGAAGACTATGGCACCGGGATCGCTGTGGACTCGGCCGGCAACGCCTATATCACGGGTTCCACCACTTCGACCAGCTTCCCAACCACCGCCGGCGCCTTCCTGACGGGTACCTACGGCGGCGCCTTCCTGACGAAACTCAATGCTAACGGTACGGCGCTGATCTATTCGACCTACCTCGGCGGCAATGGCTTCGATCACGGCACCGGGATCGCCGTGGACTCGGCCGGCGACGCATGGATCACGGGTTACACCACTTCGACCAACTTCCCGACGACTGCCGACGCCGTGCAGTCCGTCATCTTCGAAGACATCGACGCCTTCGTTTCGGAGCTCAACGCCGACGGCACGGCGCTGAAGTACTCGACCTACCTCGGCGGCACTATCGCCGACGAGGGCGTCATTGACGCTGGACAAGCCATCGCCGTGGACTCGGCCGGCAACATCTACGTCACGGGGCTTGCCTTCCCGGGCAACTTCCCGATCAAGAACGCCCTTCAGTCGACCCTCGGCGGCTCCAGCAACGCCTTCATCGCGAAGTTCGCGCCCGGTCAAGTTCAAGTTACGCCATCCGCTGACACCACGACGCTCAGGTCCTCGCCGAGTTCTTCGACCATCGGCCAGATGGTCACGTTCACGGCCACCGTGACACCCGACGCCGGATCGACCGGCACGCCGACCGGCACCGTAACGTTCGAGGAGGGGACAACGGTGCTCGGGACCGCCCCGCTGGGCGCCGACGGCACGGCCAGCTTCTCCCTCGCGACCCTGGCCGTGGGCTGCGCACACCATCACCGCCGTCTACAGCGGCGATGCCAACTTCGCCGGCGGCAGCGGGACCACGCCCGAGGCGGTCAGTCAGGCCGGCACGACCACGAGCCTCGCCGCATCGCCCAGCACCTCGACCGCCGGCCAGACGGTCACCTTCACGGCCACCGTGACATCCGCGGTCGGGTCGACCGGCACGCCGACGGGCAGCGTGACGTTCAAGGACGGAACGACCGTGCTCGGGACCGCCCCCCTCGACGACGGCGTCGCCACCTTCGCCATCTCGGCTCTGGCCGTGGGCTCGCACACCATCACCGCCGTTTACAGCGGCGATACCGACTTCGCCAACGCCATCGGCGTCACCACCGAGACGGTCAACGCTCCGGCCACCAGCACGGGTCCCCAGCTCACCAGCGTCAAGCGCTTCGGAATCCACGCCATGCCGACGACCGTGGTGCTCACATTCGACCAGCCGCTCGATCCCAGCTCCGCCGAAGACGCCCGGAACTACGACATCATCGACCCGAGCGGCCATCGGATCCGGATCAGCCGGGCCGTGCTCAGCCCGACCCCCCTCACGGTCACGCTGCATCCCGAGCAGCGGATCAGCATCCACCACCCCTACCAGTTGATCGTCAACGGTGCGGGGCCGGGAGCGGTGAGCAACATGAGCGGCCAGCCCCTCGACAGCAAGGATGCGGGTGAACCGGGCAGCAGCGACCACGTCGTCCTGACCTGGCGCCAGCTCGTGCTGGGGGACGTGTCAAAGCCGTTCTTGAACCGATATGGAATTCTCCCTAAGGGCTCGCGAGCCAAGGTCCATTCCGGCAATTCGTCACCGAAGGCCGCCTCGGGGAAGGGGGATGTCGCGATGAACCGATGATCCCGGGCCAGCCATGACCCCGAACCGACCCGCGGCGGGGCGGGGTCGAAGGAGGGGAAGTCAAGATGGTGGTCGCGGAACTGGAGGCGAAGATGAAGATTAACTGACCATCGGAGCCCGGGTGGCTTCGATTTCTCAAGCAGCGGCCGGCGGGGTCCTTACCGCCAAGCAAGCCCCCGCCGGCCAGGCACCGCTCCGACGCTCGGTCTGCGCCGGGGCGATGGCTTTCTCATTGTATCGCAGACCAGCTCTCGAAAGGAGAAACGTCATGTTGTTCTCTTCCTGGCTGCGAAACGCGAACCGCTCCGCGACCGCAGCGCGCCGGCGCACACAAACGTCCCCTCGCCAACGGGCCAGACTCCGCCCGCGACTGGAAGCGATCGAAGATCGCTGCCTTTTGTCCACAGCCCTCGTGCAAACCAACCTCGTGTCCGACGACACTCAGTTCACCCCGGCGCAGGTTCAGGACCCGAACCTGGTCAATCCCTGGGGACTGGCCGCCAGTGCCACCGGCGAGTGGTGGGTGGCCAACGAGGGCACGGGCACCAGTACCCTGTACAAGACCTCGACTTCGCCACTGACGACCTTCTCGCTGGTTGCCAGCGTTCCGCCCAACTCGACAGGCTCTCCGCACGGCGCGCCGACCGGTATCGTCTACAACCCCGGAGGCGGGTTTGACGTCTCCGAATACGGCAAGACCAGCTCCAGCGAGTTCCTGTTCGCCACCGCCGACGGCACCATCTCCGGTTGGAGTCCGAGAGTGGACCCCAACCATGCGGTCGTCGAGGCGACCAACCCCGGCGCGATCTACCTCGGCCTGGCCATCGACACGGATAGCCAGGGCGAAACGCTGCTGTACGCGGCCGATTTCGCCAAGGGCACCATCGACGTCTACAATCAGAGCTTCCAATTGGTAACGACCCTGGCCGGCAACTTCACCGACCCCAACCTGCCGGCCGACTACCATCCGTTCAACATCCAGGCCATCAACAATCGGCTGTACGTCGAATACGCCCCGATCGATGACGTCCTCGCCGGGACGGCAGCTCCTGGCGAAGGGGCCGTCGATGTCTACAACGCCGACGGCCAGTTACAGCAGCGCCTGGTTGGCCCCAACGACACGCACATCAATCAGCCGTGGGCCATCGCGAAGGCCCCCTCGAACTTCGGCAGCTTCAGCCACGATCTGCTGGTCGGCAATTTCGGCGACGGCACCATCAACGCCTTCAATCCCAAGAACGGCCATTTCGTCGGCGAGCTGAAGAACGCCAAGGGCCAGCCGATCGCCATCACGCACCTCTGGGGGCTGGCGTTCGGCAACGGCGGTGCCGCCGGCCCCAGGGACACGCTGTACTTCACGGCCGGCCTGACCTCGCACCTGGCCCCCAGCGACAACCCGTTCCACGGCCTGTTCGGCTCCCTGAAGATTGCGCGGCACGGGGCAGGGAGGCGATGACGGAAAAGACGAAGGGGACAACGCACATTTATGAAGGAATTTCTTACTGACCGCTGCGCAAAGAATGTTACTGTCGAATCGGACCACGCAAGAGGGAAAGTGATGGCCGAGTCCTTGAGATCGGGGGCCGCTCTTGCTCGCCCCGAAGGGGCCGCAACAAACCAGCCCGGGGCAACCAACTTATTCCATTTAGGTCGCAAGTCTTTATGTCAGAACAATTTCCCTCCCAGGATCGTATCTATGTATGGAAGTAGAGACAATCCTCAGAGGAGGGCAACTATGGAACTGGAACTCTGGCCGCAACTGTATCACCTCGTCATGGCGGTGGGTGGCTCGATCCGCCAGGTCAACGTCTCCTACCAGCCCCACATCTTGGTCCTGGTCCACCTGTGGGCCGCCCTTCACGATCGACCGGCCTGCTGGGCTTGTGATCCTCGGCACTGGAAGACCACGACGCTCCAGCCGGGTCGTTTGCCCGCGCCCTCGACTCTGAGCCGACGACTCCGGAGCTTGGCCGTGGGCGTCCTCATGCGGACTTTGGCGACGCGGCTCCGCGATGTAGTCCCCCCGCGGTTGGTACAGATCCTCGACGGTAAGCCCTTGCCGGTTGGTGGTGCCAGTCACGATCCGGATGCCCGCAATGGCCACGGCGCCGGCAAGATCGCCAAGGGCTACAAATTGCACGCCGTCTGGAGCAACCGTCCGATGCCCGAGGTGTGTTCGATCACACCGCTGAATGTCGCCGAGACCAAGGCCGCCGAGCAGTTGCTGCCGGAATTGGCCGACTGCGGCGGCGGTGGCTACGTGCTGGGCGATGGCGAGTACGACGCCAACCCGGTCTTCGACGCGGCGGGCGCCGCGGGCTACCAGTTGGTAGCCCCGGCGAGGACCCCAAGGCCGGACTGGGACACCGCCGCCAAAGCCCGTACCGCCTCCGCTGCATCGAGCTGTTGCAGGGAGATTTCGGGAAGAGCCTCTACGCGATGCGCGGCGCGATCGAGCGATCCTTCGGCCAGGCGACCTCCTTCGGTGGCGGCCTGGGTCCGCTGCCGGCCTGGGTGCGCCGGTCGTGGCGGGTGTGGCGTTGGGTCTGGGCCAAACTGCTGATCAATGCTGTGCGGATCGTGAATCGACAAGGACTTACGTTCCAAATGGAATAAGTTGAACGCCCCGGGAACCGAGGCCCCTCCTTCAAAGGAGCCCTGAAAGGGCGGGACACGGAACCCGTCCCGCCTCGTGTTGTGTCGCCCTTTCAGGGCTTTCGTTGGGGTAGCCGACGCGGTCCCGGGGCGATGCCCCGGGCTGATCTGTTTGGCCCCTTCGGGGCAAAGGTCCGTCGCGATCGCGTCTCCCCATCACATGCTCGGTTTCCGGATGGCGAGATTTGAGCTAGGCCGGATTTTCCCTGGAAAGCGTAGGGCGAAGCGTTCGCCGAGAGTAACTTTCTTTGCGCAGCGATCAGTAACCTCGTTCCCACGCTCTTGGGAATGCCGTCTGGGACGCTCCTGCGTCCGAGGGCCGCCGCCGACCACGCTGAGCGTGGAAGACGGCATTCTCACGGGGACCGTGGGAACGAGTATGCGACCCTCCGCAGTGATGTTCGGCGAGGAGTGTCAAATCCCTCCGGGGGATTCTGTTCTCAACGGCGCATGGAGCTGTAACGGGCATGGCCGGCCATCGTCTCAGGCCGATCGCGGCCCCTTGTCGGGGCCGGGGACGTCGGGAGTGCGCGCCCGCGTCCCGGCAATCGCATCGCATCGCATCACATTACATCACACCGAATCGCAGGGCATCCCACTCGAGGAGGAGACATTCATGGCCAGCCGTCGCAGACTTCTTCAGCGGTTCGCATTCGCCTCACACGCGGTTCACCATCACCGCCTCGGCCTCCGCCCGGTCCTGGAGGTCCTCGAGGGCCGCGTCGTGCTGTCCACGTTCACCGTCAACAGCGTGGGCGATGGGGGGATCGGTTCCGGCGATGAGGGCGACCTGCGGTACTGCATCAACCAGGCCAACGCCGATGACCAGGCGAACACGATCGTCTTCGATTCGATCGTGTTCGGCACGCCCCAGACGATCACGCTGAACGGCGGCCAGCTCGAGCTGTCAGACACCGGCGGGACGCAGACGATCACCGGGCCGGCCGCGGGGGTGACCATCAGCGGTGGCGGGACGAGCCGCGTCTTTGAGATCGACAGTGGTGTGACCGCCTCGCTCTCCGGCCTGACCATCTCCGGCGGCTCGACCTCGTCCGGCAATGGCGGTGGTCTGGAGAACAACGGCACGGTGACGCTCACCAACTGCACCGTCAGCGGCAACTCCGCCTACTACGGCCTAGTCGGCAATTACGGCGACTACAACATCGCCACCGGCGGCGGCGTGTTAAACGCCTCCTCGGCCAACCTGACCATGACCGGCTGCACGGTCAGCGGCAACTCCGCCGGCTCGGGCGGCGGCGTGCAGAACTCCGGCACGGCCAACCTGAACGACTGCACCTTCACCGGCAACTACGCTGGCGGCGTGTCCAACTACGGCACGGCCAACCTGAATAACTGCGTTGTCAGCGGCAACACTGCCAGCTTCGGCGGCGTGGACAATTCCGGCACGGCCAACCTGACCGACTGCACCCTCAGCGGCAACGACGGCAGCGGCGTGTTCAACGGCGGCACGGCCAACCTGACCGACTGCGCCATCAGCGGCAACGAGGACAGCGGCGTGTCCAACGGCGGCACGGCCAACCTGACCGACTGCACCCTCAGCGGCAACGACTTTGGCGGCGTGTCCAACGGCGGCACGGCCAACCTCAACGACTGCACCCTCAGCGGCAACTCCGCCAACGACGGCGGCGGCGTGTTCAACGGCAGCAATTTCGACCTGATAATCGTCTCCTCGGCCAACCTGACCATGACCGGCTGCACCATCAGCGGCAACTCCGCCGGCGATGGCGGCGGCGTGTTCAATTTCGCCACGGCCAACCTGACCGACTGCACCGTCAGCGGCAACTCCGCCACCAATGGCGGCGGCGTGTACATTCTTACCGGCAAGGCCAACCTCACTGACTGCACCGTCAGCGACAACGACTCCAGCGGCCGCGGCGGCGGTCTGGCCAACTACGTCCTCGAGAACTATTTCCCGGCCGGCACGGTCAACCTGACCGACACCATCGTCGCCGGCAACACCGATCCCTCCGGCGCCAGCGACATCGCCGGTAGCGACATCTCGGGCAGCGACAACCTGATCGGCACCGGCGGCTCGGGGGGGCTGGTCAATGGGGTCAATGGCAACATCGTCCTGACCAGTCTCACCAACCTGGGTCTGGCCCCACTGGGCAACAACGGCGGGCCGACGCAGACCATGGCCCTGCTCCCCGGCAGCGCGGCCATCGGCGCGGGGGTGATCGCCGACTACCCGGGAACCACCACTCCGATCACCACGGACCAGCGCGGCTACCCGCTCGACACGCCTAATCCCGACATCGGCGCCTACCAGACCCAGGGGTCCTCGCTCATTGCGCTGACCTTCTCGGGGATTAGCGACCAGAGCATCACCTACGGCACCCCCAGCGTGACCATCTCCGGCACGCTGGCCAACGGCTCGCAGGCCCCGGTGGGCGAGACCGTCGCCGTGACGTTGGGCGGCGTCGAGCAGTCGGCCACCATCGGCGCCGGCGGTGGCTTCTCCACGACCTTCGACACCAGCGGCCTCACCGTGGCTGATTCGCCCTACACAATCACGTACGCGTATACCACCGACGGGACTTTCGCCTCCGCCAGTACCACCAGCACGCTGACGGTCACCTCGCCGATGACCATCTTCACCGTCAACAGCGTGGGGGATTCCCCGGCGGGGATCGGATCCAACGACGCGGGCGACTTGCGGTACTGCATCAACCAGGCCAACGCCGATAACCAGGCGAACACGATCGTCTTCGATCCGACCGTCTTCAGCACGCCCCAGACGATCACACTGAACAGCGGTCCGCTCGAGCTGTCAGACACCGGGGGGACGCAGACGATCACCGGGCCGGCCGTGGGCGTAACCATCAGCGGCGGCGAGTTGGGTCGCGTCTTTGAGGTTGACAGTGGTGTGACCGCCTCGCTCTCCGGCCTGACCATCTCCGGTGGCACAGTCTCCCCCGGCGACAATGGCGGCGGCCTGGCGAACTACGGCACGGCGACGCTCACAGGCTGCACCCTCAGCGGCAACTCCGCCTCCGCCTCCTACAGTTACCCCAAGAGCAGCGGCGGCTTCGGCGGCGGCGTGTTCAATGCCGGCACGGCCAACCTCACCCTGACCGACTGCACCGTCAGCGGCAACTCCAGCGGCGGCGGCCTGGCTGGCGGATATTTCGGCGGTCTGGGCGGCCGGGATGGCGGAGATGGCGGCGGTCTGGCGAACTACGGCACGGCGACGCTCACCGGCTGCACCCTCAGCGGCAACTCCTCCCCCGCCTCTTACCTTTACTTCCACAGCTTCGGCGGCGTCGGCGGCGGCGTGTTCAATTCCGGCACGGCCAACCTGACCCTGACCGACTGCACCCTCAGCGGCAACTCCAGCGGCGGCGGCCGCGATGAAGGCGGTGGCGGCGGTCTGGCGAACTACGGCACGGCGACGCTCACCGGCTGCACCCTCAGCGACAACTCCGCCCCCTCCTACAACGGCTACAACAACGGCCTCAGCGGCTTCGGCGGCGGCGTGTTCAATTCCGGCACGGCCAATCTGACCCTGACCGGCTGCACCGTCAGCGGCAACTCCGCCATCGGCAGCGGCGGCGGCGTGTCGAATTCCGGCTATGCCAACCTGACCCTGACGGACTGCGCCCTCAGCGGCAACTCCGGCTACGACGGCGGCGGCGTGCTGAATGGCGGCACGGCCAACCTGACCGACTGCGCCCTCAGCGGCAATACCGCTGGCTCTGGCGGCGGTCTATTAAACGGCGGCATGGCGACGCTCACCGGCTGCACCCTCAGCGGCAACAACGCCGGCTACGGCGGCGGCCTTGCAAACCGTTACGCGACGGCCAACCTGACCGACTGCACCGTCAGCGGCAACGCCGGCGGCTTCGGCGGCGGCGTGTTCAATTATATCGCGACGGCCAACCTGACCGACTGCACCGTCAGCGGCAACGCCGCCGCTCCCGGGGGCGGCGGCGGTCTGGCCAACTACGGCTACGGGAACATCCCGGCCGGCCCGGCCACCCTGACCAACACCATCGTCGCCGGCAACACCAGTTCCGTCGGCGCCAGCGACATCGCTGGTACCAACGTCTCGGGCAGCGACAACCTGATCGGCACCGGCGGCTCGGGGGGGCTGACCAATGGGGTCGACGGCAACATCGTCTTGACCAGCCTCACGGAGCTCGGCCTGGCCCCGCTGGGCAACAATGGCGGGCCGACCCAGACCCTCGCTCTGCTCCCCGGCAGCCCGGCCATCGGCGCGGGTGTGATCGCCGACTACCCGGGCACCACCACGCCGATCACCACCGATCAGCGCGGCCTTCCGCTCGACTCCCCCAATCCGGACATCGGTGCCTTCCAGACCCAGGGATCCCCACTCATCGCGCTGACCTTCTCGGGAATCAGCGACCCGAGCATCACCTACGGCACCTCCAGCGTGACCATTTCCGGTACGCTGGCCGACGGCTCACAAGCCCCGGTGGGCGAGACCATCGCCGTGACCCTCGACGGCGTCGAGCAGTCGGCCACCATCGGATCCGACGGCGCCTTCTCCACCACCTTCAATGCCGACGGCCTCACCGTCACCGGCTCGCCCGACACGGTCAATTATGCCTATACCAGCGACGGGACCTTCGCCTCCGCCACCATGTCCAGCAGCCTGACGATCACTCCGGCGACGCTCACCATCACGGCGAACCCCGAGACCAAAGTCTACGGTACCGCCGACCCGGCGCTGGCCTACACCGCCAGCGGCTTCGCGTTCTCCGACACCGCTGCTTCGGTCCTGACCGGCAACCTGGCCCGCGCCGAATCGGGCACTCTGGCCGGAGAGGAGGTCGGCGATTACGCGATCACCCAGGACACGCTCGCCGCCGACAGCAATTACACGATCGCGTTCACCGGCAGCACGCTGACGATCAACCCCGCGACCTTGACGGTCACCGCCAATCCCCAGACCAAGGTCTACGGCACTGAGGACCCGAGATTGACCGACTCAGCAACCGGCTTGATTGATACCTCGGTGGACGGAGTGGCGATCGACGATACCGCTGCGACTGTGTTGACCGGTGCGCTCGCCCGGGCCCAGTCGGGCACGCTGGCCGGAGAGCAGGTGGGCGATTACGCGATCGCCCAGGGCACGCTCGCGGCGAACAGCAACTACACGATCGCCTTCACGGGCAGCAGGCTGGCCGTCACCCCGGCGCCCTTGACGGTCACGGCTGATTCCCAGACCGAGGTCTACGGCGCGGCCGACCCCAGCCTGACCGACACCGTGTCCGGCCTCATCAACACGACGGTCGATGGGGTGACAATCGACGACACCGCCGCATCGGCGCTGACGGGCCACCTGGCACGGGCGGCCGGCGAGACGGTATCCGGCGGCCCCTACGCGATCACCCAGGGGACGCTCGCGGCCAGCAACTACACGATGACCTTCACCGGCAACACCCTGACCATCACCCCAGCGACGCTAACGATCGTGGCCGGTCCCGAGACCAAGGTCTTCGGCTCGCCGGACCCGACGTTGGGCTATACTTCCAGCGGCTTCCAGTTCTCGGATACCGCCGCGACGGTCCTCACCGGCTCGCTGGCGCGGGCGGCCGGCGAGACGGTCTCGGACAGTCCCTACGCGATCGGCCAGGGAACTCTCACGGCCGACAGCAACTACACGATCCACTTCACCAGCAGTTCCCTGGGCATCACCCCGGCCACGCCCGCAGTGACCGTCAGCGACCCGGGCGGGACCTACGCCGGCTCGCCGATCGCGGCAACGGCCAGCGTGACGGGTGTCAATGGCCCGGCGGCCCGGAGCCTGGAAGGCGTCATGCCGACCCTGACGTATTACGCCGGAACCGGCACTTCGGGCACGGACCTTGGCTCGGCGGCGCCTTCCGCCGCCGCGACCTACACCGTCGTGGCCCGCTTCCCGGGCAGCGCCGATTACGCCGCGGCCCACTCGGAGTCCGCCGCCTTCGTGATCGCGCCGGCCGCTGCGACGATCCTGCTGACGTCTCCGATCAGCTCACCCGTCTACGGACAGGCCGTCACCTTCGTCGCGACGGTGAACTCCGCCGGCGGCGCGCCGGTCGGGACGGTCACCTTCGCCGACGGCGCCACTCCGCTGGCCACCGTCCCGCTGGACGGCTCCGGCCAGGCTGCGGTGACGATCTCCACCTTGAGCCTGGGCTCGCACGCGATCACGGCGACCTACAACGGCAGCACCGACTTCCTCGATGTGAAGTCGAGCACGGCGGCCGAGTCGGTCAGCCAGGCGGCCACCGGGATCGTCCTGGTGCCACCCGTGGTCCTCAAGGGGAAGAAGACGCTCAAGAGGTTTGTCCTGACGGCAGAGATCGAGCCGGTGGTCCCCGGCGGGATGGTGCCTACGGGGCAGGTCACCTTCGAGTTCGTCAAGAAGCACGGAAAGAAGGTCACGGTGAAGACGCTCGGGACCGCGGAGTTGAGTGACGGCGAGGCCACGTTGACATTCAAATCCAACCAGATGTTGAAAAAGCCGCTGACGATCGTGTACAGTGGCGATCCTGACTACCTGGCCAGCACCATGAGTGCGCCCAAATTGACCAAGTCCGCGATCGCAAGCTCCGGGATTTGACGGGACGACATCGGGTGATTGTCCAACTCGGCTCGAGCGCAGGTGGGCCTGATTCGGACAAGAGCCGGTGACGGGCATGATCCTGGATCAGATCCCGCCAAGCTGGAAAGCCTGACCGACTTTCTTCTGCGCGAAGGAGGTGACCGTGATGGAGTCTCGACGGGCGTTCTTGGGCCGTTGCGGTGCGGGTGCGGCGGCCTGGACGGCGCTGGGCGCCGGCGGCTGGGAGTCGGCGAGGGCCGGCGCCCTGGCCGCGGCGTTCGACCCCGACCGGCTGGCCGAGTTGACGGCGTTCGCCATGGAGCGGGCCAGGGCCGCCGGCGCGTCCTATGCCGACATCCGCATCAATCGCTACCGCGAACAGTCGGTCCGCCTCCGGGTCCAGGCCGACCGCGCCACGGGCAAGCCGGTCGAGGTCCCGACCGTCTCGGACGACGGCTCGTTCGGCTTCGGCCTCCGCGTGCTGGCCGACGGCGCCTGGGGCTTCTCGGCGTCCTACGAGGTCACGCGCGACGCCATCGCCCGCGCGGCGGCCGAGGCCGTCGAGATCGCTCGCGCCAATGCCCCGCTGCGCCGCCGGCCGATCGAGCTGGCCGCCACGCCATCCTATCGCGACACCTACCGGACGAAGGTCGTCACCGACCCCTTCTCCGTCCCGATCGAGCAGAAGCTCGAGCTGCTCCGCGCCGCCGCCGAGAATGCGCGGTCGGTTGCCGGCGTCTTCTCGGTCATGGGGTGGATCGATGCCCGCCTCGAGGACCGCTTCTTCGCCTCGACCGAGGGGAGCGTCATCGAGCAGCACATCTACCAGATCTCGCCGTACATCACCGCGAACGCCGTCGAGGCCGGCCGTAAGATCAAGTCGCGATACTACGCGCCCACTCGGTCTGCGCCGGCTACGAGGTGGTCGAGCGGGCCGACATGATCGGCCGCGCCGCAGGATCGGCGAGGAGGCCGTCGCGCACTTGAAGGCGCCTTCGGTCTCGCCCGGCGTCAAGGACCTCGTCCTGCTGCCGACCCACCTCTCGCTAACAATCCACGAGTCGATCGGCCACTCCACCGAGCTCGACCGGGCGCTCGGCTACGAGGCCAACTACGCCGGCACATCATTCCTGACGACGGACAAGCTCGGCAAGTTCCGCGTCGGGTCCGACATCGTCAACTTCAACGGCGACCGCACCCGGCCCGAGAGCCTCTCGACTTGCGGATACGACGATGACGGCGTGAAGACCCGCCAGTTCCCGATCATCAAGGCCGGGATCTTCGTGGGGTACCAGACGATTCGCGACCAGGCGCACCTGATCGGCCAGGCCGAGTCGATGGGCTGCTGCTACGCCGACTCGTACGCCTCGGTGCCCTTCCAGCGGATGCCGAACGTCTGGCTCGAGCCATCGGAGAAGCCCGTGACGCTCGACGACCTGGTCTCGGGCGTCGAGGACGGCATCCTGATCGATGGCCGGGGCTCGTGGTCGATCGACCAGCAGCGGTACAACTTCCAGTTCGGTGGCGACGCGTTCTGGGAGATCAAGGGGGGCAAGGTGCGGGGGATGATCGCCGACGTGGCCTATCAGAGCCGCACGCCGGACTTCTGGGCGTCGTGCGACGGCATCGGCGGCCAGACGCTGTGGGAGAACGTGGGGCTCGACCGCGACGGCAAGGGCCAGCCTCCCCAGATCAACGCGATGAGCCACGGGTGTGCACCGGCGCGGTTCCGACAGATCAACATACTGAGGACAGCCTGAGATGACCTGGACCAATGAGAAGGCGCGGGCGTTGACCGACCGCATCCTGTCGTTTTCGAAGGCCCCCGAGTGCGAGGTCTCGCTCCGGCTGGCGGAGGAGGGGCACACGAGGTTCGCCGCTAACGAGGTCACGACCTCCGGAACGGCGCGGACCGTCGAAGTGCAGATCACCAGCCGCGAGGGGGGTCGGAGCGGCTCGTCGACCACCGGCGAACTCGACGACTCGCTGCTCCGCGAGGCGGTAGTGCGGAGCGAGGCCCTGATGGCCGCGGCGCGGCCCGATCCGGAGCAGGTCGAGGGCCTGGGGCGGCAGGACTATCGCGCGATCCCAGCCTACGACGAGGCCACGGCCACGGCCGGACCGGCCCGCCGCCGCGACGGAGTCCGGCCGGCGCTGGACCGCGCCCGCGCCCGCGGGCTCAACGGCGCCGGATTCTTCGAGACCTCGGCGACCTGTGCCGCGATCGCCAACAAGAAGGGGAACTTCGGCTTCCACCGCTCGACCTTCGCCGCCTATACGACCACGATGCGCACGGCCGATGGCACCGGCTCGGGCTACGCGGGCTTCGCCTCGCCGCGGGTGGCGGACGTCGACGCGGCCGTGCTGGCCGAACGCGCCGCGGCCAAGGCTGAGACCTCGGCGCACCCGCGCGACCTGCCGCCCGGCCGATACCCCGTGATTCTCGAGCCGGAGGCTGTCGCCGATCTGCTGATGTGGCTGGTGTTCTCGATGAACGCCCGCTCGGTTGACGAGGGGCGGAGCTTCCTCTCGAAGCCCGGTGGCGGCAGCCGCCTCGGCGAGAAGGTCTTCGCCGACGGCGTGACCCTGCTCTCCGACCCGTTCGACCGCCGCAGCCCCGGCACCCCATGGGCCGGCTTCGCCGGCCGGTACGCCGGCAGGTTCGGCGATCCCCCCGGCCTCCCCGCCCGTCGGGCCACCTGGATCGAAAACGGCGTCGTCCGCACTCTTCCCGTTCACCGTTACTGGGCCAAGAAGACCGGGGTCGAGCCCGTTCCGTTCTCCGGCGGCCTGATCCTCGAGGGCTCCGACAAGACGCTCGACGCCCTCATCGCCGACACCGAGCGCGCCCTGCTCGTCAGCCGGTTCTGGTACATCCGGATGGTCAACCCCCTCAACGCCACCGTCACCGGGCTCACCCGTGACGGAGTCTGGCTGGTCGAGAAGGGTAAGGTCGTCCACCCAGTGAATAACTTCCGGTTCAACGACAGCCCGGTGAACCTCTTGAAGAACCTCGAGGCGACGAGCCGCGCCGTCCGCGCCGGCGGCAACGAGTTCTCCTCGATGATCGTCCCCGCGATCCGGGCCCGCGATTTCCTGTTCACGTCGAAGAGCGACGCGGTTTGAGCGGGATCGGTTGGGCAGGCATCGGCCAGGGACGTGCCCGCCGCGAGCTGCGCGACGACGACCTGGTCGCGTCCCCTCTCGGAGACGATTTGCTGGATCTGTATGAGGCGCTGGCCAAGTTCACCGCCACGCAGAGGACGGCGTTCATACCGGCCTACGTCGAACGCGTCACTCGATCGGGTACGTTCAGCAAGTTCACGACCCAGCTCCATGTGAACGACCGCAAGGACACGCAACTGACCACCCTCGGAATCACGGCCGGGTCCGACGGCAACCTCTGGATCACGGAGGCCCCCGGTGAGCATGGGCCGGGGGTCGGCGGCACATACGAGATCCTCCAGCTCGTCGTCTCTCGCTCCACGCCCGACGGAACCAAGGGCGGGCATAAGACCAAACACCAGAAGCCCAGGCCCAAGCCACACCCCAAGCCCAAGCCCTCGAAGAGACAGAAGCCCAAGGCCCCGCACGGACACGGTTCGAAACCGATCGCGAGATCAGAGCCATTCTTGATCTGGAAGGCGGCGCCAGTTCAGGTGTATGGGAAAGGTGTCACACGATCGCCTGGGAAGAAACCGGGTACATCGGCGAGCGAATCTTGAAAAATTCTGTATGTATCATCAACTCGAATCGATCAGGCGCCCGGTCGTTTCAGAGGAGATCCGGAAAAAGCCGGGTGGGAGACGGCCCGAAACTCCTGTAGGCTAACGGCTTGCGCAATTCCGCACGCTCTTGGCGCAACTCCATGAATCACAATGACTTGCGGAGATATCCCGCCTCTGTCCGGATCGCCTCTCACCTGTTATTCCACCTGTTCTCAGGTGGACGGCTCTCGAGCGCCTCACGCTCGGGTTGCCCACGCGACGGACTCGCGTTGTGGCGATTGCAACTCATCTCTGAAGCGCTCGAACGCCGGGCAAGGGTCGAGGCTTCGGATCGCCCTCACGGAGCAGGTAGCCCGTGCCCGCGGGCAAGTTCTCGTGGCGATCCACCTTGCCGGAGGGCCATCGCACCTCGACGGCATCGACCCGGTCGCTCTCGCCCAGTCCGAAATGAATTCGAGGGTCGTTGGCCGATTGATAACTGCTCCCGCCGACGCGGTGCGCCACCTGGCGGCGGCCGCCGGACTGGATGGTCAGCCGGGCGCCGACGCCGTCACGGTTGGAGGCCGTGCCCTCGAGCCGGAAAACCACGAATCGCCCGACGTGCTCGCTCTGGTTGTGGAAATAGGCCAGGGGCTCGTTCTGAGCGAGGATCAGGGCGTCGGGCCGGCCGTCATTGTCGAGGTCGCCCACGGCCAGGCCGCGGCCGACGCGCGCCGCTTGCCACGGATCACCGGCCTCCCGCGAGATGTCAACCAGCCGACCATCCGGCCGGTTCTGATACAACCGGCACGGCATGGCATAAGGGAAGAACGGCCGTCGATCGTTGACGTGTCCGTTGGTGATCAGCACGTCGGGCCGTCCGACATTGCCGACGTCGGCCAGCCCGATGCCGAAGCCGAGCAGGTAGCGCGAGGCCAGCCCGAGGCCCGACGCACTGCTGCGATCGGCGAAGAGCCCCTGGCCCAGATTCCGGTAGAGCGTGGTCCCTTCGCCGTAGAAGTTGGTCACCAGCAGGTCGAGGCGGCCGTCGCCGTCGAGATCGCCGCAGGCCACGCCCATGCCGGCCTGGTAGCCGCCCGAGGCGCTGCCGGCCACGCCGGCCTCGAGCGCCACGTCCTCGAATCGAAAGCCCCCCTTGTTGCGATACAGGTAGTTGGCTGTGCCATCGTTGGCGATGTAGAGGTCGATGAGATGATCGTCGTCGAGATCGGCGGCGACGACACCCAGGCCGCGGCCCTGGATGTCAGCCAGGCCGGCGGCCTCAGTCACGTCTACGAACCGGCCGACGTCGTTGCGGAAGAGATGGTCCGGCGCCGGCTCGACCTTGCTGGGATCGCAATAGAAGTATTCGCCGACGTCGTTCAAGCAGGTGCGCGGATTCTCGGGGTCCCACAACATGTAATGGCAGACATATAGGTCCAGGTCGCCGTCGTTGTCCAGGTCGGCGAATGCCGCGGAAGTCGGGTTGTCACGGCGTCCGGCCAGTCCCGCCGCTATGGTCGCGTCCTCGAAGGTCCCATTGCCGCGGTTGCGATACAACGCATAGCTCGCCAGACGGGTCACGAATAGATCGGGGTCGCCGTCGTTGTCGTAGTCGCCGACCGACACGCCCAGCCCGTAACCGCGTCCCCAGGCAATCGCCGCGATCCGGGAGGATTCGGTGACGTCGTCGAAGCGGCCGTTGCCTCGGTTGCGGAAGAGCCGGTCGCCTGGCGCGGGGGTGCCCGTTCCCGCCGGTTCTTTGCCGGCCCCGGCCGAAAGCGATCCGCCCTGAACGCAGTACACATCGAGCCAGCCGTCGCTATCGAAGTCGAGCAAGGCCACGCCCCCCGACATGGTCTCGGGGAGGAGGTGCCGCACCGTCTGCCCGTTGTCAAAGGCGAAGCGGAGGCCGGTTGCCTCGGCGTCGTCGACGAAGCGGGGCGCGGGGCGAGTGGCGTGGAGATCCCGCGGGGTCCCCGACCGCTCGCGAGGTGCCACGTCCCGCGCGCGGAGATCGGCCATCCGGTCCGAGAGCGGCGGCGTGCCGGCCCGGGATTCCCGCGGCCTGGCGGACTCATAGGGCGCGGAGAGGGCGATCGCCCGGTCGAGCAGCGCGTGGGGCATCGCCGGGGCCGAGCTGGTCCCGGTGCCCGGCGGCCGTGCGGGCGCGAGGCCCCGGGCCTCATGCACGAGGGACCAGCTTTGGGCCTCGAACTCGCGGCCCAGCGCACGGCAGAGCGGGGCCAGCTCCTCGGCGCGGGCCGAGAGGTCGGCGTCGAGGAGGATCCTTCGGACTCGGTCCTGGGCTCGGTCGACCTCCGCCTTGCGACGACGGAACTGTTCAAACTCGCGCACCTGCCCTGCCTCGAAGGTCAGGACGGCCAACCGCTCGATGGCCCAGGCCTCACCCGGCGCGACCTGGATCAGCTCGATCAGCTCGTGGCGCTCGAGATCCTGCCGGCCCAGGGAGACGGACAGCCAGGCGCGGAGTGCGTGGATGACGCCAGGCTCGAAGTCGGCGGCGGGCAAATGTGCGGCGGCCGAACGGAGGCCGGCAACGTCGTCGGTCGCCCGTGCCAGCGCGAGCTTGGCTCGCCAGACCGCCGGGTCCTCGGGCCGATGCTGCAACGCCGGCTCGAGCCAGCCGGCCGCGTCGGAGAACCGGCCGGTGAGGATGGCGTGATTCGCCCGGCCCAGCCACACCCGATCGTCCTGGTCGTCGGCGTGTTCGAGGAAGCGCTGCATGGCCTCGACGGGCACGGGTGAACGGTCGAGCAACCAGAGCTCCTTGAGCACGCCCGCGGGATCCGGCGATCGGCACCACGAGGCGCGGAGGACGCGACGGACGTCGTCCACCCGACCCTGGAACCGGTACAACCGGCTCAAGGCACGCTCCAGCTCATACCGATCGCCCGCGTTCAGCCGTCCGATGGCCAGGGCACTGACGAGCGCCTCCTCGGCCGGTGCGTACCGGCCGGTGTTGGTCAAGTGAGTGGCGCGGAGCAACGCGCGCGCGGGTAAAACGGGCTGGACCAGGGGACCCGGGCCCAGGCGGCCATCGCCGCCCCACGGGCCAGGCGCTGCGGCTCCGGATCGCTAGCTTTTCGGCTCCGCTCCAGCTCGCACTCGCCCAGGAGCACGAGCACCTCACCGTCTTCGCCGAAGCGTTCCGCCAGCCGAGACAGCCGCTGGTGTGCCAGGCCCAACAGCCCCTCCGCCAGCTCCTTGGCGCCTCGGCCAGTTCCAGCCTCCGCGACCGCGCGCAGCCAGCCGGCGCCGGCCCCCAACGACGAGGCCAGAATTACCATGGCCAGACCCAACATCACCCAGACGATCAGCCGACCCCGCCGACCCGACATCCTGGCATCGCTCCCGCAATCCACGCGATGGCCCGCGGCGAACTCGCGAACCCGCGGCCGCCGACCCCACCTCTAGTGTCCCTAACGCGGCCCTCGGCTGCAACCGGCGGTAGGCGGCGGGCGGTAGGTGAAAACCATTCGCAGACGGGCACCTCAGATGCCTAAATCATTCCTGAATCCTGAATCTCGAATCCTGAATCCTGAATCTCGGTCCGACAACCTGCCCCAAAAAACGATCGAGCCCGAGGGCCGTCCCCATCCGGATTTGGTCCGGTGGAGGGGAGCGGCGCACTCGGGCTCGCCGGTCTCGGGGTTCGGTCTCGGGAGCGATTCCGATACGCTGTGCGAGTGGCCGTGAAGGTCCTGGCCGGGTAGTCCTCCCGGGAGGGAACAGCCGCATCCGCGCCTGCGGCCGAGCGACTCGGCTCCGATCGATTCGATTCGATTCGAATTCGGCGCGGCAGGTCATCCCTTCCCGAGCGGTCCGGCTCGGGGAATCCTCAGGGTTCCTCGGCCTTCTTCTGCGAGATCAAGCGGCGGACGCGTTCGGCCAGGAGCGCCCCGTCGAACGGCTTCTTGAACCCGTCGTTGAACCCGAGGGCGAAGGTCTCGTCACCCGGCTCATCGCTGGTCAGGGCCAGCAGGATCGTACCCTGATGGTCCGGGCTCTTGCGAAGATTCTGAGCGATCTGACCGGCTTCGATTCGTCCCAGGGCCATATCGATGATGATGCAATCCGGGTGGAAACTCTCGGCGCGAATACCCGCCTCGAAGCCCGACGCGGCCGTCTCGATACGGAAATCGTCGGTCTCGCGAAGGTGCTCGCGCAGGATGGCCTGGAGCGGCCCGTCGGCGCCGACTACCAGGACCTTATGATAAACCTCGGCTTCGAGGTCGCCCAAGGGCATTCCATGCTCCTTGAGGAACCGCAGGAGGTGCTCCCGCGGGATGCGACGATCCTGCGAGCCGGGGATTCGATAACCACGCAAGCGGCCCGAGTCGAACCACTTGCTCACCGTCCGAGGCGCGACTTTGCAGATCTTCGCCACCTGTCCGGTTGTAAAGACCTTTTTCATCTCGAGGACTCCACTCGCCCAGTTCGGTGCGAGGCCACGGAGGTTTCCTCCTCCCTCCGGAAGGTACCTTGTCGGTGCGGTCACAAACCCGACTCGGCGGTGAGGCCGCGGCGCCATCCTGGGACAGGCGCGAGTCGCCGCGAGAGAGGCCATCGTGCCATTCGCTCCGACCCCGCCCCCGTCCTTGATCGTCCCGGGGCGCGGCCCGCGACCTCGATCCCGCCATCCCTGGCCCAAGCGGACCGTGAATCGCAGGACGGATGTCCCATGCCCCTGCCCCGTGTGTGGACTGCCGGGTTGGGGAACCCGACCCCCACTGCGATCAAGTCTAGAGAGCCCCCGCTCTGGTGCGTGCGGGGTACGGCTGGGTTGGGAACTACTCCAAGGAGGTGTCGCTTGCCTCCTTGACGTAGCGAACCTGACCGTCAAGACTAATATTCGAACCGCACAGCGTGCGACTTTAGGATGGGCCAGGGGTAGCCCAACCATGCAGGCCGATCCTGGGGGGTATTGGGCTTGTGAAGTCTCTACGGCTGGCATGACTTACGTCGTTGACCGCGAAATTAGACATTTTTCGCGAGGCGGTCCAAGAGTCCGGCTTCTCGGCTGTTGGAGCGTGACTGGGTGCAGGAACAATCGTTAGCCGAGACCTCTGTCATTGATACGTGGCAAGGGGACCCTGGGTCCGCCGGACTCCGGTGTTCCGGGAGCTATTGGCACTCAAGTCCGTCTCGTTGCTATGGATGAATTCGCCGTTCCGCCGTCCAATCGGGCCGGCGGCGGCGAGAATTCACTCATCATCACCGCGCCGGAAGAAATCGAGGAGCCGGCGCCGGGGCGGCGGCTGAGGTGCATCGGCCGCAGTCTTCTGCACCGCGTCATCGGACTTGGCGGTGGCTGGGGTCGTCGGCACACTGCTTTTCTTAGCGTTCTCCGACGCTTTCGGATCGGTCTTGGCGACCGTTGCGGAGGAGGCAGTTGGCTTGGAACTCGACGGGTTGGGCGAATCGGGCTGACTAGCGGGACCTTGCGACGAGGGTGAGGCGGGATTGGTGTCGGCGTTGCGACGGAACAGCCCCAAGATCCGCCACCGCGCTCGGGTCGTCTCCTCGGAGGTCCGGCTGACGGTATCGTCGCGTTTCGCCGTGGTGTCCCGGCCCATGATGGCTTCGAGGTAGACGGTGCTCGGGGCGGGTACGGCATCAACGACCAGAAGGCCAGGCAGGTTCTTCTGGCGGTTGGCGTTCTCCAGGATGCTGACGATCTCGGGATAAGCCGCACCGAGGTTGGCGGCCTGACGGATCACTTCGGCCAGTTCCAGCGAGGCGGCCACCTTGGAGTCGGACACGCCGTACGGGTTGGCGACGATCTTGCTCAGCTCCACCTTATCGTCGTTGTCGGCGGCGTTGAGCTGGAACGCGCCACTCTCGCTGCCCAGGACGATCGGAGTCAGCAGCTTCTGCTGCCGGCCGAAGATGACGACCTCGGCCCGACGGCTCCGCGACACGTGGACCAGGGGGGGACCCTCGGAGTCGACGACGTACAGTGCGAAGGGGTCCGAGGCACGGCGCGGCGCCGGGCCGCGTGGGCGATCTCCAGTGCCATCGAATCGGCCGGCTCTTCCGCCTCGTCGTCCGGCTTCGCCTCCTTGAGCACGCGGACCTGGCCCAGGAACGGGTCACGCGGGTCGAGCGTCCGCAGCGCGTTGAAGGCCCCGTAACGAACCTCGATGTCGGCCTCATCCATCAGCTTGCGCAGTTTCATGTGCGATGCGGCCTGATCCAACGAGGCCAGGGCCGCCAGCCCATACACCCGGAATTTCGGCTGGCGGAGGACGGTCTCGCCCAGCACGTCGACACCGGCGGTGTCGCCGAGATAGGCCAGCGCCTCGGCGGAGAAGAACCGGACCTGGTCATTGGGGCTCTTCAGGCCCTCCTTGAGCGCGTTGACCGACGACTTGCCGAGTCCCTCGAGTTTCAAGGCCGCCACGCCCGCCATCTTGGGATCCAGCAGTTCCTTGCTCCAGATCGCCAGCCGGCGCACCCGCAGTTCGGGCCCATCGACCATCGGCAAGAGCTGCACGACGCGGAAATAACGCGGCTGGTTCTGGTGGTACAGCGCGGGCACTCTCAGGACCAGGTAGCTGGCGGTTTTCCCGGTCGCCACGCCTTTCTGATGCCCGTCTTCGGTCTGATGGAAGCGGGTGTTGACGACGGTCTCGAGCAGCTTGGAGGTATGATAGCTCTCGCGGTTCTCCTTGATGACGAGGGTATAAGGATAGTCCTTCTTGACCCGGCCCCCGCCCAGCACGCGGCCGACCTTGGGATCGTTGGGCTTGCCGGGGTTGCCGATCATGATCGGTCCCTGCGCCAGGCCCATCTCGTGGTCCTTCAACACCTCGCCGCCCCGTCCCCTGGCCACGCCGAAGAGCCGGCTGGTCAGCAGGTAGCCGCCGGCCAGGCTCTTGGTCCCGCAGGCCGGCGGGACTTCCACCTGGACGTCGAGCCTGTCGGTAGGATCGACCCCCATGGGGATGGTCATCCGCACGATCACCATGGAGACCTGAGGGTTGGCCAGGATCCGCTCGGGCTTCTCGATTCCGACCTTGGTCATCTCGTCGAGCAGCTCCTTGCGGTACGACGACGGCGGCGCATCGACCCCGGAATTATCCAGGCCGGTGACCAGGCCCACGCCCTCGACCTTCATCTCGCCGACGCTGACCACGAAGGCAATGTCGCCGACGGTCTCCTGGACCTTGGGCGGGATCGATTTCTTCTTCTTCTTGGTGGGCGCGGCACCGAGCGGGTGGAGTATCAGCGCCAGCACCGCGATCGCGACCAGGGCTCCGAGAGCCCAGGGGCGGCGTGGGTATCGTTCGCCGCATGTGAACCTGCCTCCTTGCGCAGCGGTCGGGGAGAACCCCCGGACGCGACTCGAGAACCCAGCCGCGTCGTTCGCGACAACCTCGCCCACCCACGTCCCTGTGAGACGGACGGCCGCCGAGCCGAGATGAGCCGACGGCGGGCGGAACTTAGCCGTTCCCTGGAATACGGTCAAGAGCGTTTCCTGAATTCGATCGGAGATTCGGAGATCCACGCTCCGGGAGGATCGCGCCGGACGATCACGGGTCGGCTCGACGAAGTCCTTCGGCTTGGGAGGAGGCTCGTCCTCCCCTCCCCGGCGGGGAGATGGTGCCCGAACGGCAAAACGAGGGTGGTTGAGCCTCATTCGGTCCGGGTTTTCTATTCGAGCCCCACCGCCCAAGGCGTACACCGCGGAGTGGACGCGATGCGGCGCCCGCGGGGACCGCGGACCTGAAAACAGGTGGAGGAACAGGTGGAACAGCCAGGATCTCGATGAATCCGTATAAGTTCGATAAAAATGTCAATATTCAATCTATTATTTGATAATGCATGCTTGATCTCGTCCATTGAAGTGCTCTCACGACCTGGGATTCGTCCGACTCGCATGATGCATTTCTCCGTGCATCGGCCTATAATGCCCGTTCAAATCGCGATCTCACAAATTTCAATCAGGACATCGCCGGTGACTCTGACGTCCGTCAGTCTGCTGGATCGGCTCAAAGCAGCCGGGCCGGATGGTTCGGACTGGCGACGGCTCCAGGAGATCTACCTGCCGCTGATCCGGCGCTGGCTGTTGCGGGTGCCGGGCCTCGGCGACGAGGCCGAAGACCTGGCCCAGGAGGTCTTCCTCGTCGTGGTCCGCGAGCTTCCCCGGTTCGAGCGTCGGCGCGAGGGCTCCTTCCGCGCCTGGCTCCGGCAGGTCACGGTGAACAAGACCCGCAGTCATCGGCAGGCGCCGGCGACGATTGCCGGCCGTCGGACTGGACCCGGCCGACGGATTCCTGGACCGTCTGGAAGCGCCGAACAGCGAACTGGCCCGCGAGTGGGATCAGGACCACGACCGGCACGTGTTCGAGCGGCTGATCGCGATCGTCCACGATGACTTCCAGCCGACCACCTGGGAAGCATTCCGCCGCTTCACCCTGGAAGGCCTCCCAGCCGCGCGCGTGGCCGAGGAACTGGGGCTCACCGAGAACGCCGTCCTTCAGGCCAAGTCCAGGATCCTCAAGCGGTTACGGCAAGAAGCCGGCGACCTCCTCGAATAATCGCGCGTTTTCGCGGCACGTCCCGCGCTTCCGGCGTCTCGCTTGGCGAGACGACCTGGCAAGAACAGTCCTCGCACCGTACGGATGCGAGTGTGACTGAAGTCCACGTCCAGAGAAAGTCCATTCCGCAGTGTCGTGTATAGGTGCTTCGTAATCTTACCGGGGAGATCCGCCGCCGAGAAGAGAACCGCTCGCAGCGAATCATCGACCCATGCGTGCTTCTCGCGTGGCAGTAGTACGGTGTGGGAGTGCCTGTGAACGAGCCGTGGGTCAACTCAGGCTTGACCGGGGGGTCAGGTTCGCGGTTCCGAATACCCGAGCCGTCGGCCGAGGGACCACGAATTCCATAGCCGGCTGATCAACCGCCTTGGAAAACACTTATGGCAGATGGCTTGGCCTGTCACCAGACGATCAGGAACATCCTTCGAAAAGAATTTCTGTTTTCGCGGCAGGTCCCGCGTTTTGACCGCCTTCCTATCTTGTGTGAGTCATCGATCCATCAATCACGATCCGGACTCGAGGTTGGAGACCGATCTCATGAACGCAACGCAAGCGAACCATCCGACCGGCCCGACGCTGTACGCTTACGGCCTGGGCAAGCTCGAAGACCTCCTGGCCGATGCTGTCAACAAACACCTGGAGACATGCCCGGATTGCCGGCACCGGGTCGCCGAGCTCTCATCCGATAGCTTCCTGAGTCGGCCTCGCGACGCCCAGGAAAACTCCGGCTCGCCCACTCCGGTCAACTCGGCGACCAACGGCCCGGCGACGAACGCGGGCGGGGCCTGCTCACCGATTCCGGAATCGGCCAACACGTTACCTCCGGGCCTGCTCAATCACCCCGACTATGAAATCCTTCGAGAACTGGGCCGCGGCGGCATGGGAGTCGTTTATCTCGCTCAGAACAAGCTGATGGGTCGCCAGGAGGTGTTGAAGGTCGTCAGCAGCCACCTCATCAACCGCCCTGGCGTCATGGACCGCTTCCTCGCCGAGATCCGCAACGCCGCCCGTCTACACCACCCCAACATCGTCACGGCCTACTCGGCACTCCGATTCGACGAAAACCTCGTGCTGGCCATGGAGTATGTCGAGGGCCTCGACCTGGCCAGGACGGTCAAGACCAAGGGGCCGCTGTCGGTGGTCCACGCATGCTATTTCATCCACCAGGCGGCGCTCGGGCTCCAGTACGCCCATGAGCTGGGCATGGTCCACCGCGATATCAAGCCCAGCAACCTCATGCTCGTCCGCTTCGGGAATCGCGCGGTGGTCAAGATCCTCGACTTCGGCCTGGCCAAGGTGAAACGCGAACGGACCGCGGACGGTTCGCTCACGGCCGCGGGCCAGTGGCTGGGTACGCCCGAGTACATCGCCCCGGAGCAGATCAACGACGCCCGGCAGGCCGATATCCGCGCCGACATCTACAGCCTGGGCTGTACGTTCTACGAATTGCTCACGGGTCGCCCACCGTTCCAGGCCACGACGCTCTACGAGATTTACCAGGCACACCACTCGATGGACGCGCCGCTATTGAACCTCGTGCGTCCTGACGTGCCGATGGAGCTGGCGGTCCTCGTGGCCACGATGCTGGCCAAGGAGCCGGAGCGTCGGTTCCAGACACCCAAGGGACTGGCGCAGGCGCTGATCCCATTCCTCAAGAAAGAGACCGCGGCGTCTCAGCCATCGAAGCCGGAGCTCTCCCGGGGCGATGCGCCGCCACCCGTCCCGCAATCGCGTGGGGCGGATCAGGCTCCGGCGCCGACGACGAGGGTCGTATCACTGGACCCCGCAGTGGTGGTGGCGAAACCGTCAACGCCGCCCGATTCCGCCTGGGACACGCTCGTCGAGATCAATCCGCAAGCCGACCTGTCGGCGGAAGTCCGCGCCCTGCGCGAACGCCGAGGCGTTCCGGCCTGGTTGTGGCCCCTGGCCGCCGCTGCCCTACTGGTCATCGGGATCGCCGTGGGTTGGAAGTTGAGCATCGACTCGAAGACGAATCAGGGCGAGAGCGATTCGCTTCCATCCCTGGCCACCTCGACTCGGAAGACCGGCCATCCGGGCACTGCGAGAACGGCCGCCCGAGACGCCCCGCGCCGGAGATAAGGACCGGTGGGATCCGATTCCCTCGGACCCAGAGTCACCTAAGGCGAAACCAGCGAGCCATGATCGGAAAGTCGTCGCGAGCTTCGATTCGGAGAACACGCGCCGCGTCGACGAGGGCCTTCAGAACGGTACGAATCTGACCGCGAAGGAGCAGCCCGCGGACTCCAAACCCGTTCCTACTCCGATCCAAACTCTCGATTCGAAGGCAAAACTCGAGGACAAGCCATCGTCCGAAGATTCCTCCCCCGAGGCCATCCTGCTTGCCAAACACGGCCTGAAGCAAGAAGGGCGCTTCTACGTCATCGCGACGGAATACCAGGTCCGGGACGGATACGATAGGCTCGTCCCCTACTGGAAGGCGACGGAAGGGGCCTGGAGTGATCTGACCCAGGCCGTGCAGATCGAGAACTTTGTCCAGGGCCTCGACGATCTACGGATCAACCTACAATCCTACATCAATGACCTGGACTTGCAGCTCAGGAACCTGCCGAGTAATCCCGCGACTGCGCCGGCCCGCCAGGCTCTGCAGCAGGAGCGACAAGCTGCGGACGCGAATCTGAGAAACACCAATCGGGAATTCGCAATCGCCGTGAAGCGTCGGCCAGGTCAGGCCAGGATTGACAGGCTCAGCGAGATCTTCCTGACGAGGAGGGCGGAGTTCTATGAGGAGAGCAACAAGCTGAAACCGATTTTCGACAAAGTCTCACAGGAGTACGAGGAACTGAAGAAGGACACGGAGGTCACGAATGCGATCAAAGCCCTGAAGGAGCAGAGGAAAGCCCCTCTATTCATCGGACCATCCGAGTTTTGCAAGAAAGCCTTCTCGCAGATCAAGGACAAGCAGAGGATGTTGTCGCTTAACCCCGACGCCTATCGTCGTGCAAATAAGCCAAAGCTGAAACAGAGCCCAAAGAGCAGTTCTCTGTCCATGCCTTCGAGCAAGACGACAAAGCCCGACTGACGGCCGTCGACTGGCCAGGCGAGTGACCGTTTGAACCGGAGTGGAAGCCCGATCGATGGACGCACCGCCACCCCTGCACCCGACCGACCAGACGCTGCACGCCCACGGCCTGGGCAACCTCGACGGCGCTCGGCCGAGTCGGTCCGGAGTCATCTGAAGGTGTGCTCGGATTGTCGCCGACGGGTCGCCGAACTCTCCTCAGACCGTTCTGCTGTCCGGGTTCGTAACGCCCCGAATCGGCCCGATTCGCCGCCTTCGCTCGACTCGTCGTGCTCGGGGATCTCGTCCATGGCAGGTGGCCCCACCAATACGGCCGAACCGCCGGCCGATTCGCTCCCGCCGGGCCTGGCCGATCATCCCAGCTACCAGGTCCTCAGCGAGCTGGGCCGTGACGGGATGGGCGTCGTCTACCTGGCACAGAACACGCTCATGGGGCGCAAGGAGGTGCTCAAGGTCGTCAGACGGGACCTGATGGATCGTCGTAGCGTTTCGGACCGGTTCCTCCGCGAGATCCAGAACGCCGCCCAGCTCCACCACCCCAACCTCGTCACCGCCTACACGGCGATGCGGGCGGGCGACCGGATCGTGCTGGTCATGGAGTACGTCGAGGGCCTCGACCTGGCCAGGCTGGTCGCGACCCAGGGGCCGCTCCCGGTCGCCCACGCCTGCAACTTCGTCTACCAGGCAGCCCTGGGACTCCAGCACGCCCACGAGCGCGGGATGGTCCATCGGGATATCAAGCCCCGCAACCTCATACTCGTTCGCCAGGGAACTGGGTCGGTCATCAAGATCCTCGATTTCGGCCTGGCCAAGGCGACGCAGGAGGCACTGAGCGAGGGTGGACTGACGCGCGAGGGGCAGATGCTGGGCACTCCCGATTATCTGGCACCCGAACAGAGCCTCAACGCTCAGGGGGCCGATATCCGCGCCGACATCTACAGCCTGGGTTGCACCTTGTATTGCCTCCTGACCGGCGCGCCCGCCGTTCTCGGGCATCAGCCTCTCCGAGATCTCACGGCGCATCACTCGATGACCGCGACGCCGTTGAACCTCGCGCGGCCGGAGGTGCCGGTGGAGCTGGCGGCCCTGGTGGCCAAGATGATGGCCAAGGAGCCGGCGAGTCGGTTCCAGACTCCCGGCGAGGTGGCTCAGGCGATCAAGTCGTTCTTCAAGCCGGGGGAGACGAAGGACGAAGCGTCCCCGGCCGAGCGAGCCGTCGCGAGTCCAGCGGCCGCACTTCCTCCGAAGGTAGCGACAACCGCCGCGCCGGCGGTTGAGAAGCAGGCGAAGCCCGCGCATCCCGGACAGGCCCTGGACATGATCGACCTCGGGCGGAAGGAGGGCCTCTCCGGGGAGCAGTCCGCGATGATCCAGCGAGGGGCGAAAGGCTTGCCCTGGCTGTGGCCGTGCATTACGGGTGGTGCGTTGCTGCTCGGCCTCGCCATGACCTGGACGCTCGGCTTCGCCCCGGGGCGGCAAAGCCGCAATAACGATCCACCGGAGCTTGTCGGCGCAACGCGATCGGAAGTTGAGGATCGAGGCGGTGCCAAGAAACCGAGCGATGACGCTCACTCCGGTCGGTACGTGCCCCCGGCGCGGATCGCTCAGGAAAGTCGGCTCGGTGAGGCAGGCGTCGTACCGATCGCGGACGTCCCGAAAGCCACGACTTCCGCGGCCGTACCAGAACTCAACACTTCCAAGCCCTCCCTCAACATCATGAAGGCTTCCGTAGGGAATGGTCTGCTCGACCTCGAGAAAACCGTCGTGAAGCCAGCGCTGGACATCCGGCAGTTGCGCGTCCACGCCGGGGTCGAGCGGCTGGCCAATCCCGACGGTGGCCAACCCCGCGGGGGCATCTGGCCGACCCTGACGGCGGACAAACTCAAGGCGTGGCAGTTCGGCGACCCCGATTTCATCGAGATCAACGAAAAGGCGCTGGTCCTCTCGGCGGGGCCGAACGGGAACCTGCTGCTCACGAAGCGCGAGAGTTACAAGCGCGCGCACGCTCACGCTCACCCTGACCGCGACCCAGGGAACGGAAGCATTCCTGGCGCTCCGGGCTCATCGCGGTCCAAACGGTTGGCGGGCGATCACGGTACGCGTGAAGGATGAGGGGGGCAAGATCCAGGTCGGGCACCCCTCGCTCGACTTCCAACCTCCCGAGTCCGACACGAAACCGGAGCATTTCGCTCCCGAGAAGTCGTTCCTGATCCGGTTCGAAATCCACCGCGAGAACATCGCGCGAGTCGCCATCAAGCAGGAGAAGTGGGAATTGGCCTGCAAGACTCCTCCGGCCAGTGATTACACGGGGGCGATCGGATTGTTCGTGAAGTCGGGAACTCTCTTCATTTACGCGATGAACGTCCAGGAATAGGGAGGAGACGGGCCGGGGGACTGGTATTTCGAGGGGATCGTTTCGCCACGCCGTCGTTCTGGGTAAAACCGAGGGAGTCGAATCATCGTTGTCCTCATCGAGGGTCTTAGCCCATGACAACCGCCGTTCAGTCGTTACTCGACACCTTCGACAGCCTCTCCGACGCGGATCGTCAGGAAGCGGCCGTGGAGATCTTGCGCCGACTGAGGCCATCCGAAGACGAATTGCCGGAGAACGTGCTGCTCGAAGCGGCGGACGCCTTGTTCTGCACGCTCGACGCGGAGGAAGCGGCAAGTGCCTACTCCTAACCGCGGCGAGGTCTGGATCGTCGATCTGGGGATGGCCGGAAAAGTCCGTCCCTGCGTGGTCTTGAGCGTTCCGGCCGGGCCCCAGGATGCGCTGGTCACGCTGGTGGCTCACACGACCAGCGCCCGCGAGTCGAATTTCGAGGTCGCCGTCCGGTCCCGGTTCCTTACGGCCGGGGTTTTCGATGCGCAGAACATGCTCACGGTCCCGCACGCCAAACTGGTCCGCAAACTGGGGAGCCTCCCGCCGGATCAACTAACCATCGTCGAAGACGCGGTGCGGCGCCGGATCGGATTGTGGTAGCCATCGGCTCCGGAATCGGGGCCAACCCGAAACAACGAGATCAGGGTGAAGTCGAGCCGCTTCAAGAGGATACGGCGAGAATCTGGCGATCGTTCGAAAGTTTTTCGCATTTTCGCGGCAGGTCCCACGTCTTAACCGCCTTTCTCTCTTGTGTGAGTGATCGACCCGTCGAACGCGATCCGGACTCGAAGTCGGAGACCGATCCCATGAACGCCCCGCAAGCCCTGCACCCGACCGACCAGACGCTCTCCTCCTACGGGATGGGCAAGCTCGATGATGCCTCGGCCGAATCGGTCAACCAGCATCTGGAGTCGTGCCCGGACTGCCGTCGCCGCGTTGCCGAACTCTCCTCGGATAGCTTCCTTGGTCGCCTCCGCGGCGCCCAGGGCCGGCCCGATTCGCCCGCGCCGGTCGTCTCCTCGATGGCGGGACTCTCGATGCTCGACGCCGGGCCGCGTTCGTTGGTCCCACCCGCGGCCTGCACGCTGCCACCCGGCCTGGCCGACCACCCCGATTACGAAGTCCTCCGCGAACTGGGCCGCGGCGGCATGGGCGTCGTCTACCTGGCCGAGAACAAGATCATGGGGCGGAAGGAGGTCCTCAAGGTCGTCAGCAGCCACCTGATCAATCGTCGCGGCGTCCTGGACCGCTTCCTCGCCGAGATCCGCAACGCCGCCAAGCTGCACCATCCCCACGTGGTCACCGCCTACGCAGCTATTCGCATGGGCGAGAGCCTCGTGCTGGCGATGGAGTACGTCGAGGGCCTCGACCTGGCGCGGATGGTCCAGGCCAAGGGGCCATTGCCCGTGGCCAACGCCTGCGCGTTCATCGGTCAGGCGGCGCTGGGCTTGCAGCACGCACACGAGCACAGCATGGTCCACCGCGACATCAAGCCCAGCAACTTGATGCTCACTCGCGATGGCAAGCGCGCCCTGATCAAGGTGCTCGACTTCGGCCTGGCCAAGATCCGGAGCGAGGGCTCGACGGATCGGAGCCTGACAAACGATGGACAGATGCTGGGCACGCCCGACTACATCGCACCCGAACAGATCAGCAATGCCCGCAAGGCCGATATCCGGGCGGACATCTACAGCCTGGGCTGCACCTTCTACTACCTCCTGACCGGCGGCCCACCATTCCATGCCGACAGCCTCTACGAACTTTTCCAGGCGCACCACTCGATGGAGGCGACACCACTGAACCTGGCGCGGCCGGAAGTGCCTGCGGAGCTGGCGGCCGTAGTGAGTAAGATGATGGCGAAGGAGCCTGAGCGGCGGTTCCAGGAGCCCAAAGGGGTGGCGCAGGCGCTCAAGCCGTTCTTCAAAGCGGGGACCCTTGGGGCCGTGGGATCGAAGCCGGAGGTCTCTCAACCAGGACAATCGGTTGCAGCGAGGGCGGAATCGATGCCGGCTGAGCCTGCGGAGAACTTGCCACCTGCGACCTTGACCACATCCAAGAAGACAACGGGGACGCCGCACGAAGCACCAATGTGGGACAGCTTGATCGATCTGCGGCAGACGGAATCTGCGTCAGCCAAGACCAATCCATCGGTGGACGGAGCGGGTCGACGATCGTCCTCGTGGATGTGGCCGGCGGTGGCCGCGGGAATCCTGATCACGGCGTTCTTCGTCGCATGGGCAGTCGTCATCAGAATCAAGACGAAGGATGGAGACATCGTCCTGAAGAACGCCCCGGATCAGTCAGAAGTCATCGTTGACAACGGAACGGTCAAGGTCCAGCCGCCGGGAGGCGGGGCTCCCACGGAGATCACACCGCTTCCCGGCGGACAAGGGTTGAAAGTGAAGCAGGGTAGAACTGAGGAATCCGGAAATGATATGACCGTCCGAGAGGGAGGCAACAAGGGGACGAACGTCCGAATCGAGCCTCCCGTCGCGCGGGCCCCTGAGAAAGGCGATCAGGGGCGCTTTGTATCGCTGTTCAACGGTAAGGATTTGGATGGCTGGGATATAGCATACGACAACGGCGGTGAATGGAGGATGGTAGGTGGTGTACTGGAGGGCAAAGGGAATGGGAAAGCGGCCGTCCTCGTCGCTCAACGGCAAGACTTCGCGAACTTTCATCTCCGCATCAAATTCCGTGAGGACGATCACCAAGAAAGAGGAGGCGGGAACATTGAGATTCGCCGCTCTCCCGTGGGCGATAACAGAAACGGCTATTTGGTCCGTCGTGGATTGTGGCCGACCATCGACAGGGAGCAGACACCTGTTGGGAGTATCACGAAAATGAGTAATCATCCCTACTGGCACGGCATTGCCTGGGAGAAGCGGGCCGAATCGGTTCCTGTCGCTGCCGATGTATGGAACACACTGGATATCACAGCCATCAGGAATCGGATTTCCACTTCGGTGAACGGCAAGAAGGTCGCTGAGTACATGGACGCCTCCGGGTGGTACGGCTCAGGGGGAATCGCCTTCGTTGTCTGGGGTGACTCGGTCCTTCAGTTTCAAGAGATCACGATCGAAGTGTTACCCGAGTAGATGGACCTTCACCGTCTAAAGGCTCCGCAATGGCTGACAACGAACGCCCGGCCGCAGGTCATCGTATCGATCCGTGGTGTGGATCAAGCGTTTTTTAGGATGGCCCGACATTAGGTTCCGAACGTATCATCGCATTCTTGGTGAGGGCGTTTCTAATGGCTCAGCTCTCCCTACAAGGTTCAACGAATCCGCCCGTCGAGAGGTCCAGCACTCTCCTCGAGATCGAGGAGGATGTCTGGCAAGCGTCACTGTCGCGAAGGCTCGTCGGTGTCACTGCTCCTTCTGAAGGGGATGCATCGAGCCGTCTCTGTCCCACAATGTAGGATAGAATGAATAAGACGTTCGTCGAAACGAGAGAGTTCACCGAATGGGTCAAGGTGCACTTGTCCGACGAAACGCTTTCCGACTTGCAGCGAGAGTTGCTGAATGATCCCGATGCGGGCGCGGTTGTGCAAGGTTGCGGGGGTCTCCGGAAGATGCGGGTCGCCGACCCGAGACGGAGTCAGGGAAAACGGGGCGGGGTCAGGGTGATCTACTTGCACCTCGAGGAGGTGGACCAGATCCATCTCATCACAGTTTACGGGAAGGATCAGAAGGACGATCTCTCGGCGGACGACAAGAAACTCTACCGTCAGCTCGTCCAGATACTCAAAGATCGGACTCGCCGAGCGAGAAAGGTGTGAATGAATATGAAGGACCAGCGGAAACGGCTCCCGGTCGCGGATCAGATCCGCAAGGGCCTGGAAGAAGCGATCCGCCACGCGAAAGGCGAGATCATCCTGAAAACCACGACCCTCGAATTGCCCGACCGGCCGCCGGAGATCGGCGCCGAGGAACTGGTGAAGATCCGACTCGCGAGCGGCATGTCCCAGGCCGTCTTCGCTCGACTGCTCAACGTGTCGCCCAAGACGGTTCAGAGCTGGGAACAGGGCCATCGGAAGCCGTCGCAGGCGGCCTTGAGGCTGATCCAGGTGTTTCGTCATGACCCATCGGGCCTGTTCGAGGTAGCGGGGATGTCTGGTCCGATAGCAACGGCGCGCGCGGCGAAGCGACCTGCGGTTGTTCGTCAGTCGAGCAGGTCCTGATACCGAGAAGTGAAGTGAGCGTGGCGAGTCGGATCGTTCGGGCGCTCAATGGATCGCGTCGCGAGAGGGTTTGTGCCGAGCCGGTGGCCCGTTGGGTCTGGGCCCGACGAGATACGGAGCGTCCTCATGGATTTCAACCGCCTCGACGTCTCGGCCAAGGAACTGGTCTGGGAGGGCCCCGACGCCTGGCTGGAACGGTTCGCCATCGGCCCCCTCGGGCCGGTCACCGTCATCGACTCGGACATCACCACCCTGACCGCCTCCGCCGACAAGGTGCTGCCGTCGATGGCCCCGAGCCCTACCTGATCAATATCGAGCCCCACTCCTACCATGACACCGGCCTGGCCCGGACGCTCTGGTACCGTCAAGTCGCCCTCGATTATCGCCACAACCTGCCGGTGCTCACCGTCCTGGTGCTCCTGTGCAAGGAGGCCAACTCGCCCGGCCTGACCGGGACTTATGAGCGGCAGCTCCCCGACGGCTGGCAGACGAATCGGTATAATTACCGCGTGGTGCGGCTCTGGCAGGAGGACCCCGAGGCGTACCTGGCCGGCGGGGTCAACCTGGTGCCCCTGGCCCCGCTGACCAACGTCGTGGAGGAGTCGCTGCCCGAGTTGGTGCGGCGGATGGCCGAGCGGATCAACGCTGAGCCGCCGCCGCGGGCAGGTAAGTTCTGGACCGCGGCTTACTGGCTGATGGGGTTGCGTTACGAGCAAGCGTTCGCCTGGAAGTTGTTGGAAGGAGTGCAGAATATGCGGGAATCCACTACCTATCAGGCCACCCTGAGCGAGGGCCGCAACGAGGGTCGTGTCGGCGAGGCGCAGCGGATGCTCTTGATCCTGGGTGAGGCCCGCTTCAGAGAGCCGGACGAAGCGACTCGGGGCACCATCGAGGCCATCCGCGATGTCGAACGACTGGAGCAACTGACCAAACGGGTGCTGGATACTAGCATCCACGACTGGAATGGCCTCCTGGGCATTCTGTGAACCATGAAGCCGGTGCCGCGGGCGGAGAAGCTCTGGATCGCCACGCTCTTTCTGATGGCGCTGCGTTATCAGCCGATGTTTGCCAAACAGTTAGTGGACGGAGTGTACAACATGCGTGAATCGGCGATGTATCAGCTCATCTTGTAGGAAGGCCGGGGGGAGGGACTCATCGAGTGGCGCAATGAAGGCCGCGTCCGCGAGGCGCAGCGGCTCCTCCTCCGACTGGGAGGGATTCGCGTCGGGCTTCCCGACGAGACAACCCGGGCCGCCATCGAGGCGATCGGCGATCTCGATCGCCTGGAGCGGCTGAGCGACCGGATCGTCGACCTGAGTCTCCACGACTGGAATGGCCTCCTGGGCACTCTGTGAGCCACGAAGCCGCCGCCGCGAGCGGCCAGGCTCGGGACCGCGACGTACCGGCTCATGGGTCTGCGACTTGCGGACGAAGTGACGGCTCGTCTGCCGTGCTGGAAGGGCGGTGAACATGGGTTCGAGCTTAGTGGGTTCGAAGATGTATCAGTGGATATTTGAGCAAGGCCGGCTGGAGGGCCGTCTCAACGAGGCGCGGCGAATCCTGCTTCGTCAGGGGGCCAGGCGGTTCGGCGCGCCCGATGCCACGACCCGCGCCGCGATCGAGGCAACCCAGGACATCGATCAGCTCGAGACCCTTGCTGAACGAATACTCCAACCGGGCGTCCACGACTGGTATGACGTGCTGCCCACGACCTGAATGCGCCGCGACGTCCGGCACCCGTACTGATTCCCAGTCTCTGGTCGCAGCAAGGAGACGAATTGATGTCTCAACCACTCAGACCGAGTCAACCGAACCCGAATGCGGAACGATCCGGCACCTTGGTCGAGTCGCGTCCGGACCCGCTCCTGCGGCCCCCGGCCGGCCAGGCTCAACAGCCCGTCGAGCGCTCCGGCACCTTGATCGAGACGGAGGAAGACGTCCGCCAGGCGCTGCTCTCCGGCCTGAAGGGTCAGCCACCGATTCCGGTGGCCGTGCCCTCGGCCCCGCCGCCGGCGCCGGCAAGCGGCCAACAACCGCAGCCGGCCGCGCGGTCGGCCAGCCCGTTCCGGCCGACTGCCCGGCCGCCGATCGCGCTCTTGACCGTCTTCGACGACGGGCGGATCGATGGCGAGATCATCCGGATCCGCGAGCCGCGGTTCGTTATCGGCCGGACCGAGGGGGACCTCCGCATTCGACTCGACAATCGCATGTCGGCCAGGCACGTCGAGATCACCTATCAGAACGTCGGCGGCATTCACCGATGGGTCGTCACCGATCTTCAGAGCACGCACGGGATGTTCGTCCGCGTCAGCAAGACCGTGCTGGCCGACAAGGCCGAGGTCCTGGTCGGCAACGGCCGGTACCGGTTCGATGCGCCCCAGGTCGAAACTGCCGCGACGGCCGATTATTCGGCTGACTTGCCGGGCCGGGGCGAAACTCACGGCTGGGATGACGGGCCCAGCCCGTTCCGCCCCCCGGCCCTGACCGAGCTGATCGGCTCGGAGATCGGCAATCGGATCCTCCTGGTCAAGCCCGAATACTGGATCGGCTCCGACCCGACTGCCCGATCTGCCGGCCGGATGACCCGTTCTGCGAGCCGAGGCACGTCCGTGTTTATCGGAAACCCAAGGGAGGCTGGCACGCCGAGCACAACAAGACCCCCAACGGCCTTTGGCTGCGGATGACGCAGATCACCGTCGAGGCCACCGTCCAGTTCCAGATCGGCGAGCAACGCTTCCAAATCAAAGTGACGTGAGGGAAGATGGAGAAGAGTTTTCACCACAGAGTCACAGAGAACACAGAGAAATACCGAGAACGACAGGTTTTTGGGAGAACTAGAGTCATCCGGAGAAACAAGGTTCGATGACACCTGATCCGATCAATGAACGCGACATTCTTACCGAATCGATCATCGGCGCGGCGATCGAGGTCCACCGCATCCTGGGGCCGGGATTGCTGGAATCGGTCTATGAGACGTGTCTTTGTTATGAGCTCGAACAGCGCGGGATCGAGTTCCGACGACAGGACCCGCTTCCGATCATTTACAAAGGCCGTGCCCTGGACGACGACCTCCGCATCGACATCCTCCTCCCCGGCCTGCTGATCGTCGAGGTCAAGGCGGTCCATGAACTCGTCGCCGATCCATGAAGCCCAGTTGCTCACCTACATGAAACTCGCGAAGATCTCGAAGGGGCTCCTGATCAACTTCAATGTGCGATTGCTCAAGGAAGGGATCAAACGCAGGAAGCTCTAGCCCGGTTTTCCGATGGGGCGAACCGAGAGAGGCTTGGATCGGATTGGTTCACCACAGAGTCACAGATTACACAGAGAATACGAAAAGGCGGAAAGACGTTATGATCGCAATTCGGTATAATTTATAGATTATCATGTTTCATTATCTTCTATACTGTCTGTGATTCTGTGGTGAGGAATCCGGGATCGAGTTCTGGTTGTTCCTGTCTTCTCTGTGCTCTCTGTGACTCTGTGGTGAACTATCCGGATCGATCAAACCGAGGGAGTCGAACATGGCGCGAAGAATCCTGGGAGTCCTGCTGATTCCGATCCTGCTGGGAACGCCGGCCCGGGCACAAAACATCGGGGCCGGCTCGACGGTCGCGGGCGATTACCTCCGCGGGGTGGGGATCGAAGCCGCGGGGATGGGACAGTTCAACCTCCACACGGCCCAGGCCAACTCCATCAATACCGACACGGCCATCCGGTGGAATGAATACGTCGATGCGTGTGTCAAGAACGGTAGCCGGGAGCTCGCCGCGCACCGCGCGGCGGACCGAGCGAAGGAGAAGGAAGAATACGACAAGGCCCACCAGCGCTACCTCGAGAGCCCGGAGAAGCTCGATGTCTTGAGCGGCAATGCCCTGAATGTCGTCTTGAATGACCTCATGAACCCCAAGATTTCCGACTCCTCCTTCCGCTATGCCGAGGTCCCGCTTCCGGTCGACGTCGTGCGGCGCATCCCCTTCAAGCTCGCCGAGAAGAAAGCCATCTTCTCGATGAGCCGGCTCACGCTCCGGAGCAAGCAGAAGTGGCCCATGGCCTTCCGCGGGACGCGGTTTGACCTCGATCGCCAGGCGTATGAACGCGCCCTGGACAATGTCCTCGAAGCGGCGATTGAGGGGAAGTTGCAGGAGCCGACCCTCAGGACCCTCGACAAGGCCGTGGACGACCTCGACCGCAAGCTGAACGACCAATCCGTGCCGGGCCGCGACACCATCTATCTCGACGCGAAGAAACAATTGAATGAGCTGAAGAACTCCGTGGACATTCTGAAACACCAGAAAGTGGAGCGGACCCTGGGAGAGATCGACCGGTATTCCGGCACGACCGTGAATGATCTGCGGGTCTTCATGCACAAATATAATCTTACGTTCGCTCCTGCCGATAGCCCGGAGGAGAGGCAACTCTACCCCGATCTTCATGCATCGCTCGTCCAGCAGCGCGACAAGCTCAAGGGGGCCGTAGAGGCACCCGATAAATGAGGCGAGAGGCACAGTGACATGATCCGCTACGTCGTCGCCGCGATCGTGGGATGTCTCTACGTGGCCGGCTCGATCTGGCTCATCGGCCTTCAGGGCGAGTCGTATCGGGAATCGTTGCACCTGCGCCGGGAAAGGCTCGCGGCGGCCGAGACAGCACCGCCCGCGCCGGTTCCTCCCGAAGAGGAGGCGAAAGGCGTCCCGGCCATGACGCCCCCCGCGCCCGCTTCCCCAAAGACCGAAGTGGCGGTGAAATCCCCGGAGACGCCTCCGCTGCCAGGATCCGCCAAGGAAGCATCGCCGCCCACCACGCCCATCACCGTCGTCGTCGAAACCAAGCCTCCGCTGACATCCGCGCCCATCCCAACCACGGCTCCCGCGCCGGAAGCGACAGCCGCCAAGGTCGCCGCTCCGGAAAAACCGGCACGGAAACTCGACCCATTCTGGGATCAGCCCGAACTCGCGAAGTCCTGGGACCTCGCGAATCTCACGACTCAGGACGAACTCCAGATCGGCCGCGAACTGCACCAGCTGCATCCTGCTTCTCAACCCGCCCGAGAAGTCCGGCTCCTGGCAAGCTCGCATGGAAGCGGCTGCCGAACCCTTCCTCAAGACCCTCGCTCGCAAGGATCCGGAGTACACATTCACGGTCCTGGATTCCGATGCCGTGAACGCCTTCTCCCATCCGGGGCGATTCGTTTACGTCAGTCGGGGGCTCTTCAACCTGATCGGCGAGGACGAGGATTATGTCCTGGAATTCGTCATCGGCCACGAGATCGCCCACGTCGAGCTTGGGCACGCGATCCGGTGTCTTCAAGATCCAGGAGTGATGAATATCAACATGGGAACCCTCCAAAAGCTCTACATGATCATCATCCCCTTCGGTTACCCCGATCCACTCGAGTACGAGGCCGATGTCTGGACTTATCAGCGGATGAGCCAGTCCGGCCGCAGCCCGTACAAGTCGCTGATGTTCCTCCGCAAACTGGAGCAGTACGCGGCGTCCCACGGTTTTCCCAATGGCCGGGTACAGCCGGACCCCAAGGCCAAGTCCTCCCTGGTCAACAACCATCTCCGCGCCCACACAGCCGCCCGGAAGCGCTTGAAGGAGTTGAAAGAACTTATTGCGAAGGCTTCCAGCTCGACGAAATGAACGCTGCCGTGGCCGTCAAGCCGATCAGCATGAATCCCAGGGCCATCGCGTCGGCGGTCACGCCCATTCGCTCGGACCCGGCCGGGAAGACGTCCTCGCTGAGGTCGCGGTTCGGGTTGGGCTCGGTGCCCTCGGGCGACAAACGTCGGTCGGCTTCGAGCAAGAGGAGACCTTCGAACGCCCAGCGCGAAGGCATGGCTGCCGCCGCCGTCCGGACGTTCGGGCTCATCGCGGGCAGCGGCCGGACCCATCCGCCCAGCGCGATCATCGACAGAAGGCTCAGGACCAAGACCCCGGCGGTGGCGACGGCGCTTCGGCTCAGGGCGAATACGGCTAACCCGAGCGACAACCCCACTCCCGCCCCCAGCATCAGCACGCCGAACATCGCCAGCCAATCGCCCTTCAAGCCGCTCCCCCAATGAACGATCGTCAGCAGCACCGCGCACTGGAGGACGCACAGGACGACGAGCGTCACGATCCGCACCGCTGGGAAAGCGAGGAGCCTGGCCCCGATGGTGCCCGCGCCCCCGCGGGTCGGCCGACCGACGACCGCGGCCCAAACTGCCAGGGAAGCGCCAGTCCGATCGCGGCCACTCCCAGGGCGAAGGTCGTCGCGGCGATGCCCTGTGCGACCGAGTGCCTCATTCGCCCCCGCGCTCCCCGCAACGGTCTGTCGTCCGAAGATCAGGACGACCAGGATCGCCAGGACCGGCGCAGGGACCAGCAGATAGATCGCCCATCGACGAGCAGATCCCGGTGCGGTCGTCGAAGCCGCGGGTGCCGGTGCGGAAACCGGAAGCGGGAGTGGAACGGGAAGTGGACGCGGTTCCGGCGTCGGGATCGGTCGCGCGATCGGTGCGATGGGCGCGATCGGTGCGATGGGCGCGATCGGCAGAGGGACTGCCGTCTCGGTCTTGGGTCGCGCGGGCAGGAGCTGAGCGACCGGGATCGCCAGCGATCCCAGGTAGAGTGTGTCGGATTCCGTGATCGGGACAGCCTGGATGACCCGCCGATCGACGGAATTCACGAATGTCCCGTTGGACGAGCCGAGATCCTCGACCATCGCCTTCGATCCCGGGACGACGAGCAGCCGGGCATGATGGCCGGAGACCCTCGGGTCATCGACGACGATCTTGTTGTCCTCAGCCCGGCCGATCCCGATGATCGTCACTCCCGGCGCACCGGCGACCACGGGCCAGGGCATGAGGATCGACAGGCCCAGCGTGACGGTGTCAGTGGGCGCGATGCGTGTCGACGCCCCGATCCACACGCCATTGACGTACGTCCCATTCGACGACCCCAGATCCTCGATGAGGAAGCCGCCAGGTGTCTCGGACAGGCGGCAATGACGCCCCGATACCGTCGGTCGCGTGACGACGAGGTCGCAATCTGCGGCGCTGCCGATGATCCAGGTTCGCATGTCCGACATTTCCTCGTGTCTCGAACGACAATACGCCGTCACCAGCAGTCGGGGCAGTCCATCACGGATGAGGCCGCGGATACGGCATGGGAACCGGGAACGAGGGACCGGGGCGTTGAGGTAACTCCGGTCACCCCCGCCGACAGTGGGCATTCGATTGACGCTCGACGACGGAGCTTGACCGGCGTACGGCCCTGGGCTGATGGTGATCGGTGCCCCGACGACCACGCCGGACCGGGCGGCGGCGATCATCAGCTCGCGATGGATGACCGATCCCACCTTGAGCTTCTCGGTCTCGCCGCGCTCGCGGCTCAGGTCGAACCGGCCGCACCACGACGAGATAGTCGGCGTATTTCGTACGCATGAGCCGTGAGCCAGTCGTCAACCCCCGAGGTGTACTCTCCCTTGCGCACGTCGTAGAACTGATGCTCGAAGGTCCCCAGCGGATCGTCGCGGCGATACCAGACGAGGACGACGAAATCGGTGCCCTTGGGGAACGCCTTGATCGTTGGAGCCGGCCGGCGACCGCCAGCCGCTTCCCCAGGACCGAAGGCCACCGCCGGCGACGTGACGACGATTGCCAGGAGAGTCGCAATCAGCTTCAAGGTGATGTGCTTTAACATCGCTTGGTCTCCTGAATCCTCTTCGATCATTCTACAACGGACGAAGTGTCGGCCGCACCAGCGCCGGCCCGCCGCGTCATTGACTTCGCGACGATCGCGATGTCTCATGGGCGTGAAGGGCTTTAGGTGCCGCGGACCACAACCCGTTGGAGACTCCGAGCATGTCACAGAAAATCGACCGTCGGACGTTTTCGAAGACCACCCTGGCGGCGGCGACTGCGGCCTCCGCGGTGAGCCTGGCGCCGGGCCGCGTGCTCGGGGCCAACGAACGGATCCGGCTGGGCTTCATCGGCGTCGGCAATCGCGGTTGCCAGCTCCTGAAGGGCTTCCTGGCCCATCCCGACGCCCAGGTCGTCGCGCTGTGCGACGTCTACGAGCCGTACCTTCACGGGGCTTACGAGCGGCGTCGACCCGCGGTTCGACGGCCTGGGCGGGCGCCGGGCCCAGATGCCGAAGATCGAGGGGGACGTCGCCCGCGTGAAGGATTTCCGCGCGGTGCTCGACAACAAGGATGTCGAAGCCGTGGTGATCGCCACGCCCGACCACTGGCACGCCATCCAGATGATCGCCGCCTGCCAGGCGGGGAAGGACGTCTACGTCGAGAAGCCGATGTCGATGACGGTCGTCGAGGGCCGGGCGATGGTCAACGCGGCGCGAAAGTACGACCGGATCGTCCAGGTCGGCACGCATCGGCGTTCGTCACGGATGTACGCCCAGCTCGCCGAAACGGTCCGCTCCGGGGCACTCGGCAAGGTGACCGTAGCCCGCGCCGCGTTCAGCAATAACATGACTCCCGCCGGGATCGGTCACGCCCCCGCATCCGCACCGCCGGCCGATCTGGACTGGGACCTCTGGCTCGGCCCGAGGCCGTCGCGCCCGTTTCAGGCGACGATCATGCCCTACAAGTTCCGGTGGTGGGACCTCTACTCGTCGCAAATGGCGAACTGGGGCGTCCATTACTTCGACCTGATCCGATGGCTGACCGGGGAGCTGGCCCCGGCGAGCGTCTCGGCGCACGGCGGGCGGTTCGCCGTCGATGACGACCGCACGATTCCCGATACCAGCGAGGCGATCTTCGAGCATGCTTCGGGCATGCTCAGCGTCTTCAGCATCTACGAGGCCAATGGCCAGCCGGTGCTCGGCCGCGGCGCCGAGGTCGAGCTCCGCGGCACGCTCGGGACCGCGTATGCGACCATCCGGGGTTACGAAATCGTCCCCGAGCGCGGCGGCGCGTTCCAGGACCCCAAGCCCCGGCGGAAGGGCCTGGTCGTCAAGGCGACTGATGGCGATCTCGACCAGCAGGCCGCCCGCGACTTCCTCGACAACGTCAAGGGCCGCAAGCGGCCCATCGCCGACGTCGAGGAGGGCCACCGCTCGACCACCTTCGCCCACCTGGCGAATATCGCCCTGGCCACCCGCAAACGGCTCGACTGGGACCCCCAGGCCGAACGATTCATCCACTGCGACGAAGCCAACCAGCTCCTGCACTACGAGTATCGCAAGCCCTGGTCGCTCCACGTTTAGAGCATTTTGTAAGGTCTCTGTAGGGTGCTCTGTGAGCACGAATCCCCGTTGCTCTGCCGAACACCGTGCTCACAGCGCGGCCGAGCCGCAACCAACCAATAGACTTTATCGGGAATAAGGTTTCGTGCCCCAAAACCCCTGAAAAAACCGGCGAAAAATGGCGAAAGACCTTATTCCCGATAAAGTCTAATCAAAAGAGACTCACTACAAAGTCACAGAGGGCACAGAGAAGAATGCGTCGATGTCTTCTGCCGACCCAACCTCTTGTACCTCGAGACGTTATGTAATCGTGCACGGCGCACAGGATTCTCGAAGTTAGTAGTACAGAGCACACTACCAGACCGGTTGCGGCCGAAGTCCGCCTCAGGAGATCCCAATGAGACAACCGACCCGCGACGCCCTTGCGGTCTTGTGCTTGATCCTGCCCCTGGGTGGGGTGGCGGCCGCAGCCGCGGATCTCCCCGCCGACTCGGCGACGACCGTGTACCGCGACGAGTACGGCATTCCGCACGTCTACGCGCCGACGCTCGAAGCCGCGTGTTACGCCATCGGTTACGCGCAGGCGGAGGACCGCCTCGAAGAGCTGCTCAAGAACTACCGGCGCGCCACTGGCACCATGGCGGAGGTCTTCGGGCCCGAGTTCTATGAGAGCGACCTGGCCCAGCGCATCTGGCGGCATCAAGAGATCAGCCACACGCGTTATCAACGGGTCAGCCCGAAACTACGTGGGGTCTTCGAGGCGTATATCGCGGGCGTCAAGCGGTTCATGACCGAGCACCCCGACCAGGTGCCGGCCTGGGCCCAGGAGATCCAGCCGTGGGACATTATTGCCCTGTCGCGACACATCATCTGGGGCTGGCCGATGGGCGAGGCCGTCGGCGAGCTTCAGGCGGCCGGAGTCCGGCTCACGCCACCGGCCTACCGCGGCTCGAACGAGATGCTCATCGCACCGAGTCGCACGGCGATGAAGGCCCCGATCGCCGTTGTCGACCCGCACCTGGGCTGGTACGGTTCGTTCCGCTTCTACGAGGCCCGGCTCTACGCCCGCGATGACGAATTCAACGTCTCGGGCGTGGGAATCCTCGGCCAGCCCATCCCCAGCCTCGGCCACAGTCGCTATTGCTCCGTCGCCATGACGACCGGTGGGCCGGATACCTCCGACATCTACGAGGAAGAGATCAGCCCCGACAACCCCCGTCTCTACCGCTTCGATGGCGACTGGCGCACGATGACGGTGCGCACCTACACCATCGGCGTCAAGCAGGGGGATGAGGTGAAGCGGCGGACGGTGGACGTCGAGTACACGCACCACGGCCCCGTCGTCGCCCGCAAGGGCGGCAAGGCGTACACGATCGCGATCCCCTACATGGAGGAAGTGGAACTCGGCGACCAGATCTATGAAATGATGAAAGCGCGTAATCTCGACGAGATGAAACGGGCGC
The DNA here is from genome assembly GCA_963845755.1 of uncultured Planctomycetota bacterium. Classification (GTDB taxonomy): domain Bacteria; phylum Planctomycetota; class Planctomycetia; order Isosphaerales; family Isosphaeraceae; genus CAWJTV01. The sequence continues at coordinate 344,165 of CAWJTV010000019.1, read as the reverse complement.
TGGGGCGGCTCCAGTTGATGGCGCAGAACGTCATGGTCGGCACGGTGCAGGGCGATATCTACTACCTGCGCAACGGCCGGGTGCCGATCCGGGCGCCGGGCGTCAACCCGAGCCGGCCGGTCCCCGGCAACACCTCCGCCCACGAATGGCAGGGCATCCACCCGCTCGCCGACCTCGTCCAGGTCACCAATCCACCGAGCGGCTGGATGCAGAACTGCAACTGCTCTCCTGCGGCGATGATGTTCGATAGCCCGATGGTCCCCGAAAAATACCGGGCGTACCCGTATCTCTTCCACGTCGGGGCCGTGGCGACCCATCAGCGCGCCCAGATGATGAACGAACTGCTCGCCGCCGCCGACAAAGTGACTATTCCCCAGGCCATCGATATCGCCTTCAATCCCCAGGTCTATCGCGCCGAGAAATGGCAGGCCCGGATCAAGGCGGCCTGGTCCACGACTCCCGATTCAGCCAGGACCGGCGACGCGAGTGAGGTCTTCAAGCAGATCGAAGGCTGGAACCGGCGTTCTGATGCCGACTCCACCGGTGCGATGGCGTTCTATGCTCTCAAGCGATCGCTCGCCAAGGAGGTGGGCGCGGCGGTTGACCCTCCCAAGACTCTGAAGGACGAGCAAGTCGTCGAGGCCCTCCAGAAGAGTGCCGCCTGGCTACGGTCCAGCTTCGGCTCGGTCGAGGTCCCGTACGGTCGATACTTCCGCGTGGGCCGCGAGGGCGGCGATCGGTCGTGGCCGGTTGGCGGCGGCTCGTTGCGCGATCAGGCGATGGCCACCCCGCGCGCGATCAGCTTCGGCCCGTCCCCGGATGGCAGATCCCAGATCGGCCACGGCGGCCAGACCTCGACCCAGGTCATCATCATGACCGACCCGCCGCAGTCCTACGCGGTCATCCCCCTGGGCGAGAGCGACCATAAGGACAGCGGCCACTGGGACGATCAGGCCGAAAAGCTCTTCAGCAAGGCCCAGGCCGCGTCCTCGTATTTCATGAACAAGGCCGAGCTGCTCAAGCACGTGACCAGCACGAAGGTCCTGAGAGAAAACTGAGTAGGGTGGGTGAAACCCGCCGAGATTCCCGCCTTGACACCATTCCCCATCTCGCTAGATTTGCCGAACCAAATTTGGAAAACCAAACCACGAGGCCAGAGGAGGGCCAGCCATGGGACGGCCGCCGTCGAAGGACTTGACGGAGCGGGAACTGGAGGTGATGCACGTCTTCTGGTCGCGCGGCGAGGCAACGGCTGCCGAGGTGCGCGATCGGCTCGCGGAGACCGGCCTGGATCGGACGTATACCACGATCGCCAACCTGGTGCGCGGGCTGCACGAGAAGGGGTTCTTGACTCAGCTCAATGATGAGCGCCCGTTCGTTTATCGGGCGGTCCGGTCGTACGAGGACGTTTCGGGGCGGCTGCTAGGCGACCTGGTCCAGCGCGTCTTCCGGGGGTCGCGGGCGCAATTGCTCTGCCGGCTCGTCGATCAGCGCAAGCTGACTCTGGAGGAGCGGGCCGTCCTCGAACAGATCCTGAAGGAGGAAGGCCGATGAACGACCTCGGACTGACGCTGGCCTGGCTCGCCGTGCAAGTCACCCTCTTGCTGTTGCCGGTACTGGCGCTGCACACGTTGGCGTCGCGCCGCGGTCCGGCTCGGGGTGCGTGGGTTGCCGCTTTGAGCCTCGGACTGGTCGTGGCCTTGAACGTGGCGGCCTTCGGGCCGGGGATAAGGTTCAATGGGAAGCGGCGGGTCGAATCGATCACGCCGCCCGGGGTGACGATCGGCAACGCTCCCCCTACGAGGGTCTCATCCGGCCCGACCGGTCATGGAAACGGAGCACTTGCGGCAGTCGGACGGCGCCTGTCTCCTGACTGGCTGCGGTTGGCCTGGGACCGGATCGAACGCGGTGCCGCCGAGCCGGCGACGAGGTTCCGCCCTTGGGGGACCATCCTGGCGTCGCTCGCGGTGGCCGGGATCGGCGCCGGGTCATTTCGCCTGTTAATCGGGCTCTGGGCCGTTCTCATCTGCTGCCGTCGTGGGCGGCCGGTTGACGACCCCGCGACGATCCGCCTACTCGACGAGCTGCGACTGGCGATGGGATGTCGCCGGACGGTCCGACTCCGCGAGGTCCCCGACCTGACGCCGCCGGCCACGGCGGGGTCCCTGCGGCCGGTGTTGCTTCTTCCGGACGACTGGCGGTCGTGGAGCCTTGCCGAGCGCCGCGCGGTGCTCGCGCACGAGCTGGCCCACATCGTCCGTGGCGACTACGCGGCGGGCCTCATCGCCCGGCTCGCCATCGTGCTAAACTATTATCATCCCCTGGTCCGATGGATGGCAGGCCGGCTCCAGCTCCAGCAAGAGCAGGCGGCCGATGCACTGGGCGCTCGGTTCGCCGGAGGCCCGCGGCGCTACCTCGTGGCGCTGTCGAGCCTGGCCTTGAGACAGGATGGACGGTCCCCATGCTGGCCGGCGAGGGCGTTCCTCCCGGCGCGCGGGACCCTGATCAGGAGGATCGCGATGTTACGGGATCAATCGCAATCGAAGACCTTCGACCGGAATTGGTCGAGTGCGCGGCGATGGCTGACGGCCTTCAGCCTGGTCGGACTGACCATCGGCCTGGCAACCCTCCGCGGCCCGGCCCGGGGCGCCGAGGACGGTCCACCTTCCGTGGCCAGCGCTGAGGCTGGAGCGACCGAGCCTCGTGACAAGGCAGAGTCTCTTCCACGCTTCTATCTCCGCGAGGGTACGGACGGCGTGGCCATCGTGCGACCCGCCGCGGCCTCCCGCCACAGGGGATTGGAACGGGTCATCCCGCTGATCGGTAAGGAATGGGAGGGGGAGTTCTTCGATTCCCCCGCGGTGGCGAACCACCTCAAGATCGACATGTCTCGTCCGGGTTTCGTGAAGCTCCGCGGTCAGGATATCGAGTGGGTGACCACCAGTGTCACCTTCGGTAAGAACGGCACGGGGGACAAGACACTCCACAGCATCATGTTCAGTTGTCCGACGGTTCGAATGGTCGCACCTTTTGACTGGCTGGCGTTCCTCCGCCAGTGGAGATGCGAATGCGAAGAGGTTCGCACAGGGCGCCGGTCTTATTACAAGGTCAAAGGGGCGATTATGGCGTTGTTCGGGCGCAACCCTTGCGTATTTCTTCCCGACGACCGGACGATCGTCCTGGATGAGGAAGCCGTCATCCGCAAGGTCGCCAGAGGCGAGATCCCCGAGCGGCCAGCCTTCCTCAGCAACCCGTCGTGGGATCGCGCTAACCGTGGCCTATTCGCCATCGCCGTCAAGAACGAGGGCGACTTGTTCGCGAAGCACTACGACCTGGGCCGCCCTGATGATGCCATAACCCTGTCGCTCTTCAAAGGAATTGACTCGTGGATTCTGAGTGTCGACGACGCCGATGACATCGTCCTGCACGCCGACGCAGCCTGCCGTAACCGCGACGCCAGCGCAGCGGTCAGTCGATCGCTCGAATCGCTGATCGCGATGGGTCGTCAGGCGCTCGAAAGGGATCAACCCAAGATGCCCAAGGACGTGCTCGCCGTCCGAATGTATAAGGGGCTCCTGGCCGGCGTCCGCGTCGAGCACTCCGACAACGCCATCACCGTCAAGACCCAGGATTTCGGCACGCTCGCCGATTTCGCCGCGATCGTCGAGGGCCAGTTCCAGGAAGAGAAAGCCCAGGACACGGCCCGGAACGACGACAAGACGACGGTGAAGCGTTAGTTCGCAATGGCCCATGGGAGGCGTCGGGTGGGTCGTGCCTCGATTCATCGAGGCGCTGGCCCACCGCGACACTCTCGGCGCTCGAGGCCACCCTCGAAAGAACCCTCTGGTCTTTCTCTTTGTTCAGATGTATAGTATCTCCTGATGGGTCAAGGCGAACCGACGCTAAAGCGGATTGTTGCCAGGGGATGAATCAACCATGATCGGGTCGAATGCACCGTTACCGAAAGGGCGCGGGGCTGGGCACAACCCGGCCAACCGCTTCGAGACGACCCATCACGAACTCGAGCTCGACCAGGTCGAGGAGGACGAGGAGTATCTCGCGGCCCTGGGCCGGCCTCGGACGGAATACCTGCCCGACCGCTCGCGCACCATCATCGCCCACAACGATAGCCCGGATGTGGGCTTCGAGGTGAGCATCAATCCGTATCGGGGATGCGAACACGGCTGCATTTACTGTTATGCGCGACCTACACATGAGTGGCTCGGCTATTCGGCCGGCCTGGATTTCGAGACGAAGATCCTCGTGAAAGAGGACGCGCCCGAACTGTTGAGGAAGCAGCTTTCATCACCGAGATGGCAACCGCGCGTCCTGGGCCTGAGCGGGGTGACCGACCCGTATCAGCCGTTGGAGCGGAAACTCCAGCTCACCCGGCGGTGTCTGGCGGTCCTGGCCGAGTTCCGCCAGCCGGTCACCATCATCACGAAGAACCGGCTGGTGACCCGCGACATCGACCTGCTGGGTGAACTTGCCCGCCACGGCGCAGCCGGTGTGTTCGTCTCGATCACGTCGCTGGACTCGGATCTGATCGGCCGGCTGGAGCCGCGGACGTCGCGGCCATCCGGGCGTCTGGAGGCGATCGCTGCGCTGGCGGATGCCGGCATCCCAGCCGGCGTGATGGTGGCGCCGGTGATCCCCGGCCTGACCGAGCACGAGATGCCGGCAATCTTGAAGGCCGCCGCGCAGGCCGGCGCCCGGTCCGCGGGTTATACACTCGTCCGCCTCCCGATGGCCGTGGCCGGTCTGTTCCAGGACTGGCTAGAAACGCACTTACCCGACCGGAAAGACAAGGTGCTCGGCCGCATTCGCGCCGCACGAGCCGGCCGGCTCAACGACGCCCGGTTCGGGGTCCGGATGAGCGGCGAGGGCCATCAGGCCGAATTGCTGGCGCGATTGTTCCAGACGGCCAGCCGCCGCGCCGGGCTCAATCAGCACCGATGGCCGGTCTCAGCCGCAGCCTTCCGCCACCCGGAATCGGGTCCGCGGCAAGGAATGCTCTTCCAGTAGGCAGTTGAATACGGATCCATGAAGCGGCCTACGTCCTACCGCCTTCTGCCTACTGAGAGATTTTGCGGTTGGCCGGTTTTTCGATTTTGATTAAAGTCCGGCCACCTGGAATTCGACAGGGGAGTGATGGTCGGGCCAGGGTCCCTTCGCCGCGTCTTCATCTCGGATTGGTTTCGGACGATCCCAAGCACGATCACGGGCCGGGCCGCCCCGTCCCTCGGGAGATTCGCCATGCGACAAACCTCGTTCGTACCGCTGCGCCGGCGGCCAGTCTGGAGACTCATCCCGGTCTGCGCGCTGGCATTCGCCGGCTGGGGCTGTCAGCAACCGCCTTATTGCTTCTATTACGGCTATGGCGCCCCACCGTGCGCGACAGTCACCCCGGCGCCCGCGGGCATGCAGTCCGCGACCATCTGCGATCCGCCGGCCCGCGTGATGGAGGGATCGGCCACAACGAGCGACGTCGGAACCTCTTCGTCCAGCGTCGTCAACTCTCGCAACGACCCGCGCGTCGTGATCAGCGAGCCCATCGACGGGCGGCGATGGCCCTGGCAGAAATCCCAATCCGACGAAACGCCGGCCGCCACCACCAGCGTCGAAGGCGCCGTCAGCGAGTCATCGGTCAATCGCTAACGGGTCACCCGGCTGGACGATCCTTGAACGTGAGCGTGCGATCGATGACCTGATGCCGCTTGCCATCGATCTCGGCATAAGGATCGACGAAGAAGTTCACGGGCGGCCCGTGTTGGGCCGGGGAGAGGATCAGATGCCGGCCCCGGCTGAGCTCCAGCCGGTTCTCATCGTGATGGCCAAAGAAGTAGGCCGCCTTGGCAGGATGCTTCACCGCTTCGCTGGCATCCACCGGGACCCAGCCCCGGCCGCTGACGTACAACTCAGCCCAGCAATGGTAACCGGGTATCTCGCCCGCCCCACGAGTCTCGGGTAGCGGCAGTCCGATGGCGAAGCGGGCCGGGATTCCGGCGGACCGTGCCATGCCGATGATCAAGGCGTGGAAGTCGGTGCAGTTGCCCCGCTTCGCATCGCAGGCGAACAGCGCGTCACCCCGGCCCCAACCGGTCCCGCTCTTGTCGTATCGCATCATCCCCGTAACCTGATCGTAAATCGCCCGAGCCTTCTCGGCATCGGTCTTCGATCGCTTCGTGGCCTGGACGGCAAGCTCCCGGATGGGGCCGTCCAGAGGGACCAGGGGCTCCGGTTGCAGGTAACGGTCGCGCTCCGTGTCGCTGAGGGACTCGACGGTCCCGGAGTTCTCTCTCCGGGTCGCATCGATGGTCAGGATCACGGAGATCGGCGCTCGGGGGCTCTGAACTCGCAACGAAAGAACCTGGTTGCCAAACCGGGGTTCCAGGCCGATGGTCAGCGGCCCCGGCGCGTCGATGGTGAGGCTGTGGATCGTCTGGTTACGGTCAGTCTGAGGCAACGGCAACCAAAGGTCGAGTGTTTTCGCACCCTCAGGGATGTCCTTCACGACGGCCCGATACATCAAGATGAAGGAGCGGGACTCGCTGGACTCGTCCAGGTGCCCCTTCGTGGACGTCAACGCGACGTCGGCCGCTGAGGCCGCTTCGGCAGGCAGGATTCCCAGAGCCGCGAGAATGACCGGCAGGACGACCATGGCCACAGGTACCTCAGATTCGTCGGTTTTGGAAGGCGAAGCGAGCCCTTTCTGCGGATAGAGTCACCCTTCACCCTGGGAGGAGTCTATAATAATAGCTGATGGGCTTCGACTTCCAAAGTAGCGGGGGGGGCCGGATCTCGGGGCGTCTTTTCGTCAAGAATCGGATGACAACCATGACCGATCCCGAAATCCCGGGTCGGGAAAGCATTCGATCTCGGCAACGATCTCCTCGCTCACCACGGCATTTTCTGACTGCCGTCTCCAACGGCTGAGGCCACCGCGCCTGATGCGACCATCGGCGGAGTCTCCGTTCCGTCCGCCCAGGCATCCGATCGCCCGATCACCCGGCTGGGCCATTGCGGGGCGCCATCAAACTCGCGGCGATAGAGGAATAGGCAGAGCCACGACGCCAGGACCGCGAGCGCGAGGCCGAGTTGCGCGGGCCCGCGCCAGGAGCCGTCGGGCAGCCTGGCCACCAGCGTCGCAGCGGTCAGCGGGAGCCGCGATAGCTCCGAAGGGAGTGCCCATCGGCGATGGTCGAAGATGCCGCCGAGATTGAGCAAGCCCCACAACACCAGCAAGGCGCCCCCAGCCAACTCCCCGCGCGGGAGCGACCGGCCTTCCGCCATCAGGCCGACGATCATTGGCACGATCGCCACGAAATGGATCAGGGCGTAGACGTTCAACGCCAGGGGCAACTTCGTGTCGTAGCGGATGACGGTCTGATGGGTCAGCTCGGGGGCAATCGGGTTGGAGGGCAATCCTTCCGGCCGCCAGCCCTGCGGCATGAACCAGATCCGGATTTTGTCGATCCATCGCGGCGCCAGCCAGGCGTCGCGGAACAGGTCGCGCCAGACGTGAAGGTTGGCCCACAGCGGGTTCCAACTGTTCAACGGCTTGGTCAGGCCGTAGACCGGCTCTTCCTCCTCGGCCTGGAACGTACCGAACATCTTGTCCCAGACGATCAGCGTGCCCGCGTAGTTCTTATCCAGATACTTGGGGTTGCGCGCGTGATGCACGCGATGATGCGACGGCGTGTTGAACACCCATTCCAGCGGCCCGAGCCTGCCGATCGCGCGAGTGTGGATCCAGAACTGGTAGAGCAGGTTGAAGCTCATGATCGCGGCGAACCACGCCGGTGGAAAACCCAGCAGCGCCAGCGGCAGGTAGAAGACCCAGGAGAAGAGCCCCTGGAACGAGCCCTGCCGCAGCGCCACGGCGAGGTTGTAATCCTCACTCGAGTGGTGCACCACGTGCCCGGCCCAGGGCGCGTTGTATTCGTGGGCGATGCGGTGGAACCAGTAATAGGCGCAATCGACCCCGAGGAACAGCACGATCGCCGCCAGCCACTTGCCCGCGAGCGAGTAACTGTGGACGTCGATCAGGTTGATCCCGGCGCGGGTCGCGTAGCTATACGTTCCTTGATAGCCCAGAAAGAGCACACCCTTGAGGAAAAGGCCGATGATCTGCTCGGTACTGCCGCAGCTCAGGTCATTGATCGCGTCGTGCAGCCGGTAGTAGTTCTTGCGCTCCCAGAGCGCCACCACGAGCTCGATGCCGATCAACAGGAAGAAGATCGGCACCGCGTAGGTGATGTAGGGAATGTTGCTCCCCAACACCCGGTCGATGATCGTCAGGTCCATGCAAAACCCCATCGTCCCATCGAGTTGCCTCGCCTTCCGGCCGAGCCCCACGCCTTCACGGCGGCCGCGCTTCAACCGATGGTGTTATTCTAATCCCGCTTGTTCGGTTGGGGTAGACCGGCGGACTTTCGCGGTGAATCTGGTCAAGACCGATCATCTCGGGTAAGGTTGAGAGCCGCGACCGGCCGGCCGCGACTTCTCTTCGAGAAAACGGGGGCGCCGAGCTCCATGCCTGAGCTGCCGGACATCACGATTTACGTCGAAGCCCTCGAGCGGCGCATCATCGGCGAGCGGCTCGACGCGGTTCGAATCCAGGCTCCGTTCCTGCTCAGGACATTCGATCCGGCGCTGGAGTCGGTCATCGGCAAGACAGTCCGAGAGCTTCGTCGGATCGGGAAACGCATTGCCATCGGCCTCGACGACGAACTGTGGCTCGTGCTGCACTTGATGATCGCCGGACGACTCCACTGGAAACCGCGCGGCGCGAAGCTCTCGGGAAAAGCCGCCCTGGCCGCCTTCGATTTCCCGAACGGGACCTTGCTCTTGACCGAAGCCGGATCGAAGCGCCGCGCGGCTCTCCACGTGCTTCGCGGCGGAGGCGCCCTGACCTCGCAGGACCCGGGCGGCCTCGAAGTGCTTCCGGCAACGCTCGATCAGTTCGAAGCCGTCCTCCGGCGGCGGAATCACACGCTCAAGCGGGCGCTCACCGATCCTCGCCTGTTCAGCGGCATCGGCAACGCCTACTCCGACGAGATCCTCCATCGCGCCCGGCTCTCGCCGCTGGCGCTCTCGCAGAAGATCACGCAGGACGAGGTCAAGCGACTCTTCACCGCCATACGGGAGGTGCTCAACGAATGGATCGCATCGCTCCGAGCGGAGAGCGGCGAGCGTTTTCCGGAGAAGGTCACGGCGTTCCGGCCGGGGATGGCCGCGCACGGCCGGTTCGGCGAACCGTGCCCGGTCTGTCAGACACTCATTCAGCGGATCCGATACGCGGACAACGAGACCAACTACTGCCCGCGCTGTCAGACCGGCGGGCGCATCCTCGCCGACCGCTCGCTCTCGCGGCTGCTGAAGGACGATTGGCCGCGACATCTCGATGAGTTGTAGAGCGGACGAACGGGAACCCTGAGGTCGAGCCCTCACTGAAACCCGCCACCCATCATGCCGCCCATACCACCCATCATGCCCCCCATTCCGCGCTCATTGAGGCGCTCGGAGTGGCGCCGGCGATTGCGGCGGTTGAGGTCCCCGAGATCATCCTCGGAGGACTCGATCGCGCGCCGTTGGGCTCGAGGGGATTTCGCCTTCGCATTGGTCTGGGCGGGCGACCGATCGACCGCGGATTCGGTCGCTCCCCGTCGGACGACGACCGTGATGCGTCCTTCAACATCCGGGGCGACGAAGACGCCGCGCAGGTCGGTCTCGCCGGTCTGTATGATCGGGCTTCGCGCGCCGATCACTTTGACATGAGCTCCCGCAACCCCGCGCCGGGTCCGCGCATCGCGCACGGTGACCCGCAGCCGACCGGTCTCGGGAGAGGAATTCCGCTCGATCTCCAGGGGCGTGACCACGACGAGCCCCGAGGCGAAAAGGTCCTCGCCTCGCAGCATGACCAGGTAGGCACCGTCGCCCGGAAGCGGCAGCTCGATCCCACGGGGCTTTGCCTCCAGGTCGACGCCGTTGCCGTCACCCACGGCCACCTTCGCCTGATAGAGCGGCCGGATACCCGCGAGCTCGACCGTTGCGATCGCGCCCAGGTTGTCGCGACCGGAGAAGAGTCGCATCACGTCAACCGGATAGACGCGCACGTCCACTTCGGCCAGATTGCGGCATGTCACCGTCAGGGGTACGGCGAGCCGGCGGCCTCCGTCGGGCGCTGCTGCGTTCTTCAGAACGTCGGGTCGGACCACCGAGATCTCGGGCACGCTCAAGGACCGGGACGTGAGGGCCTCGACCGCGTCGGCCGCGTCGGAGACGCGATTGGCGATCCGACGGTAATACGCCAGGGCTTCGACCGGCTCGAGCCGGGCCTCGTGGATCCGGCCCAGGAGCGCGACGGCCTGCGCGGTGATCGCCGCGGCCTCGGACGACGTGTTCTCGGGGAGCGCTTCGTCCGGTTCGGCGATCCCCCGCGCCAGCGCGATCGCGCGGTCGAGCTGGCCCAGATAGAACTGGCCGAGGGCCGCACTGTAGCGGAAGCTGTCGCGGAGTGCGCTCTGGGGATGAAGCCTCTCGAACTGCTCCGCGATGCGGATCATCCCGGCGTGATCGCCGAGCTCGAAGGCATTCCCCACCAGCGCCAGGCCAGCCTCGTCGGCCAGCGGGTTGTCCGGCGACTCGGCCAGGAAGAGCTGGGTCAATCGACTGGCCTGGTGGAGCAACCTGGAGCGCGTGGCCCCGCTAGCCTCGAGCGCGGTGCGAAACACCAGGTCACTCGACAGCCGGCCGGCCATTGCGGCCAGTCGTTGCGCCAGGCCGAAGAAGTCGCTGTCGACCGTGGCGCCGCCGGGCGACTCGCGCCAGAGTTGCAGCAGGAAGGCCATGCCTTCGAGTGCCTGTCCGCGCTGGCGGAGTAGCTCGCCGATGCGGGCATCTTCCAGGTAGCTCGCATCGGCCAGCGCAGTCCATCCCAGGTAGGCACGCTCGGATTCGCCGATCTCGGCGTACGCGCGGCCGATGGCCAGCAGCGTGTCGAAGACGATGTATAGCTCGGGCATCTTCTCCCGGACGATCTCGTAGTCCCGGACGATCTTGCGGGCGTCGTGCTGGCTCAGGTGCACGAACAGCAGCATCCGCGCGGTGTCCTTCAAGATGTCGTCGCGGAGCGTGTAGCCTTCGAACAAGGTCTCCAGCGGCGCGGCGGCCTCGGCGAGCCGGCCGGCGTCGAAATGAATCTTGCCGCGGTGGTAGAGCTCGTTCGGCGTCGGCTTGTAAGGATCGGTGCTCGTCGCACCCGGAGCGAGGACCTGAAGCGTCGCCGCGTCGCCAAGGTGGCCGCGGCCGGGATCGTCGGCGCTGCGGATCGATGGCGGCAACACGCGGTATCGCCCGGGCAAATCGCCGCGCAGGTCGTAGTGGATCACGCCGATCGGCTGCCCGGCCGGGAAGTAGAAGGTCAGGGTCCCGTCCGTCATCGTGTAGCTTCGCGCCTGCGACTGGACCGATCCCTCCACCAGGCGGGTCTCCGGCGGGCAGATGGCTCGTGCAGCACCAGAAAGCCGGCCTGCCAGTCGGGCTGTTCGACTCTCGGGGTGCGCGCGGCCTCGATCTCGACGCGGACCTGGCCCCCCTGGACGACCTGGGTCGCCCGGTTCTCGAACCGATTCGGATTGATCGCCACGCTGAAGCCGGTGGGCAGCGGCCGGCCATCCAGCTCGGGCAGGAGCGCCAGATAAACCCGGCGGTGGATCGTCGCCGCGCGGTTCTGGACATTCTGATCCGGTCCGAAATCGCGGGTCACGCCGGCGAGCATCACCGCATAGCCGAATGTGCCCCGGCCCTCGATGTCGAACGCCACGCGATTCTCTGCCCCGGCCTTCAAGAGCTTGTGAGGGACCGAGGATTTCCTGGCTCGGTGGAGCACCCTCGACCTCGATCCGATAGACCTCGGTGTTGTTCACGCTCACGACCAGCCGGTAACGGTCCTCGGCGGGCCGCTCTCGCCCCGACGTTGCGGCCAGCGCGAGGAGGGCCGGACCCTTGGCCTCCGCCGGAACCCAGCCGTTGCCGACGCGGTGGGCCAGCAGCCAGGCGCGGGCCGCGGCCAGATTCGGCGAGGCGGGCCGAATCCGGCTGAAGGCCAGCGCGACCAGTGCCGTGGTCTCGACCGTGCTGCCGTGCCGGGACATCCGCCGTGGTGTCCGACCAGTATCGGCGCATCGGCTGCCCCGCGCCGGCCGGCTCGGTCTTCGCCCGCTGGGCCAGGATGTTCAGCACCTCTTCGGCCGGCGCGGAGTGTCCGAGCCGCGCCAGGGTCATCGCCAGGTAGGCCAGCGCCGGTCTCGGACAAACTCCCCCGGTCGCGGTAGAGGGCGTTGACCGACTCGAACCGGGCCTGGTTCCGCAGGCTCAGGGCATGGAGCACGCCGGCCCGGGCGACGTAGTCGCCGGCATCCAGCCGGGCCATCGCCTGCTCGAGAGACCGCGCCGCCAGGTCCATCACCGCGGGATCGGCCCCGAGGCCCAGCGACTCGGCCGCCGTGAGAGCCCAGACGACGCGGGCCGTCACCAGGGGATCGCCTCGGATACGAGGTTCGCCACCAGTCCCTCGTTCCGGGCGACCCAGGACCAGCTCCCATTCTCGTTCTGGAGACTGACCAGTTCGGTCACCAGCTCCGAGATGCGCCGGGTCAACTGGCCGGCATTGTCCGACTCGCGTGCCGTCGATGCGCGAAGATCGCTCAACGCCGCAGTCAGCGCCGAGCAGTTCCGAGGCACGATCGAGCGTGGTCGCCGATGCCGGCGCATCCCACGCCGAACCGGCGGCCGAATGCATCGTCCGGCCCGCCCAGAGCCAGCTCGACGAGCATCCGGTCCGGCCGAGGCGAGAGGACGATCCGCATCTCGGGGTTTTCCGTAGCGCCGGCCGGGCGGGAGGCTGACGAACACGGTCGCGTCGTCGCTCGACCGGCCCGAGGCCGTTGCATACACCGGCACGCCCCAGGGCCGGACCGGCACCTCGGCAGCGACCTCATCGGCCACCGCGCCCGGCCCCGCGCCGGCGTTCGCCGAGACGGTCAGCCGGACGAGGCCGGCCTCGGGCACGCGGAACGATTCGAACAGGACCTCGGTCAAACCGCCGGCCTTCAGCTCGACCGTATTGGGGAAAGACCTCCTCGCGTCCGCCGGACCCGGCCTTGAGGACGACCCGCGCCGAGCCCCCGACTCCCCGGTGATGGAGCCGCGCCAGCATTCGAGGCTCGTCCCCCTCGGTCAGCACGAGTCGGCGCCTTCAGCTCCACGTAGAATGCCTTCCGTACCGAGAGCTCGGCGATCGACTGGCCGACCAGCGTGTCGGAGCCCGTCACCCCCGCGCCGTCAGGCGGTACTCCGCCAGCGCCGTCGGAGCGCGGAACCGCACCCGCGCCCTGCCATTCGAATCGGTCACTACGGACGGGTTCCAGTAGGCGGTCTCGATGAACTCCGTGCGAGGTGAGGCCGGTGCTGCTGCCTTGGGCGCCGTCGGTCGCTCGCGCTCGACCTGGGCTTTCTCCTCCTTGCTGCGATCGACGGCTTGCGGCGCCTGAGCCGCCTTCTCGGTCGGCTGTACCGTCACCCCCTCCTTGCCCGGCATCCCGGCGCTCGGGCGCCTCAGCTACCCCGGCCGCTACCGCCCATTCCACCCATCATGCCGCCGCCCATTCCGCCCATACCCGCGCCCATACCGGCCATGCCCGGAACGGGAACTCCGGCACGGGCCATCTCCATGCGTCGTTCGTACTCGGCCTCCTCGCGCTCCTGGTCCAACGAATCCTCCGAGGTAATGATCAGCACGCCCTCCTCGATCTTGTAACCCAGGCCGAGCTGCTTGAGCGTCAGGCGCAAGCCCGTCCGCAGTGGGACGGCCGGCAGATCGAGGGAGACCGTGGAATTCAGGCTTCGCTCGGCCTCCTGGAGGCCCAGCGGATCGACGTAGATCGGCAGGCCGGGATGGCTGGCCGTAGTGGTCTCCTGTTTGATGTATTTCAATACATCATCGAGTGGCGTTTCGTTAGCGAACGGCATGGAGATCGGTTCGGCGAGGATGTCGAGGATCGCCTGGCTACGGGGGTCCTTTCCGCCCTTGATCGCGATCTGGTCGGATCGGATCGCCCCCAGGGGATCGGGCGTGACGACCCTGGGCCGGCGGGCGATGGCCCCTTGCCGCAAGACACGATCGTCCTGGGCATCGAGCGCGGCCTGACGCTGTACCTCGCCGTCGTGAGCGCCACCAGAGGCACCGCCACCGGCGCATAACGGAACGTGTTGGTCGCCTCGGTTGCAAAAGCCCCGGTGCGGGTCTGGGCGTGGAAGACCGAGGCCAATGAAGGCAGATGATCGGCGAACTGGTGCAGCAGAGCACGATCCACCATCGCCAGGGAGAGCTCGGCCGCGACTGGATGTCCGAGCTGGTCGTGCATCGTGACGTCGATCTCGACCTCCGCGCCGGGCCCGACCGCGGGGTGCGTCGGGGTGAGGGTCACTTTCAGGTCGCGCTCCAGCGTCAGGTCGAGTTGCGATTGGTGGAAGGCGGCACCCTCCATACGGGACGCCGTCAAGGTGGTGTTCGGGAACTCGTCGCCGTCGACCTCCCATTCGAGCGGGTTATCCCCTTCATGGATCGATTGTAGCCGGTACTTGAGGATCCGGTCGGCCTCCCAGGTCACGAGCGCCGTGCCGGCAGGGCCGCGGCTGTGCAGATTGACCTTGGCCGTCTCGCCAACCCGGAACCTCAGCCGGTCCGCCAGCAGGCGGAGGCGGTCCGGATCCTTTGTGCCCGAGATCCTCACGGTTCGCTCGGCGATCACCGGGTTGCCGAACCGGTCGGTCCCTGTGACGCGAACCAGGAAAGGCCCGCCTTCCGGGTCCTCGACCTTGAGAGTGACGTTCCCCTGGCCTGTGGCGGGATCGGTCCGGACGGTTGTCTGAGAGACCTCGCGCTCGGTGACGGTTGCCGGCGCGCCGGGAGCCTCACCATCATCGGGACTCGTGGCGGGGCGCATCGCCACGCGCTTGACCACGGAGACCGTGAGCTCCTGGCCCGTCGGGTCACCCATGGCGTCGAGCGTGACGACCTGGAGCGGAAACGGCTCGCCGCTCAAGTAGACGTCCCGCGTGGTTTTCGCCTGGATCCCAAAGGCGTGGACGGCCAGCGCGGCGACGGCCGCGGCCTCGATGCCATCCTCGGGCAACCGGGCGACGACCCGCAGGGCCTGCTCCTCGGCGAAGCCCTCGGTGTTCAGGGTGAACGGGAATCGCCCGGCGGCGTCGGTCGAGCTGCGGAGGGTCCGGCCATCGGGAAGACTCGACATCGACCGGGCGACCGGCCAGCGGCGAGCCATCCGCGTTCTCGGCCACGACTTCTCCTTCGACCCGCTCTCCACGCAGGAACACCGGCCGTGGGAATTTCACAATCAGCGTGGCCTTGGCCAGCCGGTACGCCTGGACCTCGAATGTCGAGGCGAAGTCGCTCCGGTTCGGCTGGTAGACCCGGACGCCGTACCTGCCGACCGGCGCGGCAGAGTCGATCGGGAATTCGACGTGGAACGTACCGAAGGGCGACAGCGTCACGTCGCGCGCGGCGATCCGCCGCCCCCGGCTGTCGATCACCTCCAGGCGATAAGACGCACCCGGGCGCGCCGCGAACCGGCCGGCCTCGACCTCGCGGATAATCCCGCGAAGCGCAACCCGCTGACCGGGCCGATACGCCGGCCGGTCCGTGTAGAGGAACGCGCGGGGACTCAGGCCCTGTGCGACCGTCCCCGGAACGGCGAGCCCTGTCGCCGCGACGTGCGGGCCGTCGATGACCAGGCAGTCGAGACTCGAGCGGGCCTCCCTCGGTTTGGGCCAGCTCGCCAGCAAGACGCCGTCCCCGCCCGTCTTGCCGTCGAGGAGGATCTCACGCTCATCGGCGGCCAGCACCCGAGCCCCGGCTCGGCCCCGGCCCGTTACCATGTCCTGGACGAAGACCAGCACCTGGTCGCGCGAGGACTTGACGATCGCCTCCAGATCCGAGACGAGGACCAGCGTCACCGCCTGGAGTGCCGACTCATCGCTGACCTTGACGACCCAGGCCCCCGGCGCAGTGATCGGCTTCAGTGCCATGGTCCGCTCGACCGGCACGTACTTCGCATAACCGGCGACCGGCTCGCTCCAGGTGTGTTCGGGAGCCACCAGATCGATGTCCAGAGCCTCGACTCCTTCGAGCGCGTGCTTTTTGCGGAAATAGTCCTCGGGGTCGAGCTTGTAGGCCGAGACGGTCAGCGACGCGATGTTCCGGGTCGTCACCCGGAGCATGGGGACTTCGCCCGATCGGAAGGGGCGGGGCGTCACGACCTCCAGCGTCTTGGCTTCCAGGATCGCGATTCGCTCGCGCGCCTTCGTCTGCCAGGGGTCCTGGTCCACTCGCCTGAGCCGTTCGATCGCCCGGCCCGGATCGGCCTTCTTCTCCTCGAAGACCCGGGCGATTCTCCATTGGGCCAGGGCCGCGTGGTCGGTGCCGGGAAACCGGCCGATCAACTCGTCCCAGGCGGCGATAGCTCGATCCGGCAGTCCCTCCGCCAGCAAGCTTCGGCCGTTTCGAAACAAGGCCAGCGGGACGCGGGTATCGAGTGGGTTCTGAGCGACGAACGCCAACCGCACCGCGCGAGCCTCGGCAAATCGCCCGTGCGCGTCGTGGTCGTCGGCGATCTGTAGCTGCGTGTCCAGGATTGCGCGCTGGACCTCGGCGAACTGAATGCCACCGGGGAATCGGGCAAGATAATCCTTCCAGGTCGCGATCGCCTCGACCAACTTCCCCTGGCCCTGGAGGATGCCGCCGATCTGGAACGTGGCGATGGCGGCCAGCTCGACCTGCCGACGCCGGCCCTCGGCCGTCTCGACCCGGTAGCCGTCCCCCTTGAGGAACGCCTGGTAGGCGTCGAGGGCCTGCTGACTGCGCCCGAGGGCCTGCTCGGCCTCGGCGATCCGGTAGGCAGCCTCCACGGCAAGCGCATGCTCGGGATCGGACTCGAGGAACCGCCGCAGTCCGGCGATCCCGAGGCCGATCCGGTTCGACGCCGTGATGTCATTGGCGTTGGGACTCACGAGATAAGATAATCCGATCTGATAACGAGATCGGGCCCGCAGGTCCCGCGCGGCCGCGTCCGGCTTGCCCTCAAGATCACGAATGAGGGCCGACCAGCGCGCCCGAGCCTCGGCCCACTTCGACTGAGCGTGCAGGTTGACTCCCACCTCGAAGCTCACGCGTGCGCGGGCGGCCCCGCGTGGATAGTCGGTCAGGTACGTCTGCAAGTCGGTGGCCTCGCGCGAGAGGTTCTGTGCCAACCGGCTCGCCCGGATCATCTGCAAGAGGATCCGGGCCCGCGCCTCGTCTCCCTTGGCGAGCGCGCGCGCCAGGGTCAGCAGGGTATAGGCGCCTTCGGGATCGGGCTTGACGAGGGGGTCGCCGGGCTCCAGGAGCCGGCGGGCGAACCCTTCGACGACGGCAGCGAGCCCGTCCTTCCGGCCGCGGCTCAGGAGCGCCTCGACCTCGGCGCGGGCCAGCCGTTCGGCCTCGGCGGGCCGCTTGCGTGCCAGCTCCACCGCGGCCAGCTCGGCGCGCAACTTCCCCATCCAGGCCGAGCTCGGGAAAGCCGCGAGTGCCGCGCCGAGGGTGGCCGCCGCCTCGTCGAGCCGGCGGCCCCGGCGCAGGGCGATCCCTTTGATCCAGGCGAAGAACGCCCGATCATCCGCACTCCGCTTATCGTCCTGGATCAGGCGATCGAGGCCCTCAACGGCGGCGGCCCGCGATTCCTGAATCGCGGCCAGTATCGCCTCGGGCAGAGTCGGCGCGATCGGAGCCAACGCCTCGCGTGGGGCGACCAGATCATCCGGCCGAGCGAGGCCGGCCGGCTCCCACGCACCAAAGATCGCGAGAGTGAGAACGATACCCCATCGTTGGCACGGTGCGCAGCGGGGCCGGGTGTGAGTGCGCGGACACATCGTCTGTCCTCTCGGGCTGGGATCGCGGTGAGATCGGCCGGGCCTCGATCGGGACGATGCCCTTTCCGGCCGTTGAAGCTAGACGTTCCAGCCGGTCATCCTATTCAGCCCGGAAAATGGGCGCGGACCGCTCCCCAGCAGATCGATTCGCAGGATCACGAGCCCTCGTGACGCGGGGCCGTCGCCCTTCAGGCGGCAACCCCGCCAATCCTGTCGACTTGTTCAGTTCACCGGCTGGCAGGGGTCCGGCCGGCGACGCCGCCAGAACTAGCGCACCGAACGAGGTCCGCCCGCTCGCTGCCGCTCGCGATCGTGGAGGTTGAACTCAGCCGACCCAAGTTCAGTTCGGCCGATCCTGGGGGACGGCAAGAAACGGCTTCTGGGCGTCGGACTGGCCGCGGTGTGCCCGAACGGGCCGTCACAGGCAATGAGGGGGGCCGTTTCGCCAGGGGAGGAGCGCGCGGACGTCGAAGAAACTCCCCAGCAGCGAGCGTACGTCCGAGAAACTCCCCCCCGTGCTCATCACGGCCAGGGTGATTCCGATCGCCAACGCGAAGGAAAAGAGGAGGAACAGCGACACGATGAGCGCGATCCGGGAGGCGATGGCCGAACTGCGGACGAGGGTGTTTGTCGACTCGAGGCTCGCTAGAGGATCAGCACCCGGAAAATCCTCGTCCGGCGGCGACGTTGGTGATGGATCCGGCAGGGCCGAAAGTGAACCGGGTGAGAGGGCCATGCGCACCGTTCTCTGGATCAGGTCGGACGGGACGACCTCGGCAAAGACCCGACCGCGTGACAGGGACGTCATCAGGAAGGCCGCCGACAAGGCCAGTCCGCGCTTGGTCAACCGCGACCGGAGCAGATCGCGCGCCCGCGACAACCGCCCCTTGACCGTCCCCACCGGCCAGTGCAACAGCTCGGCAACTTCCTCGTTGGTCTTGCCTTCGAGGTAGCTCAGGATCACCGGGATCCGGTACTTCTCCGGCAGCCGGTTGACCTCTTCATGCAAGACCGGCCGCAGCTCGTTCCAGGCCGCTCGCTCGCCCTGATCGTCTGGCTCGATCGCTGAAGGTAGCATAGCCATGCCCTGCCTTTCGAGGGCGCGACGGCGTTCCGTTCTGGTGCGCAGCTTGGCGGCGAGGCGATAGGCGACCTCGTGTAGCCAACCCGAGAGAACGCGGTGATCCCGGATAGTAGCCCCCTTCCGCGCCAGCACAAGGAATGTCGCCTGGAACGCGTCCTCGGCGTCCTGGGTCTGGTTGAGCACATGTCGGCAGATTCCCAGCACCATCGGCCCGTGGCGCACCACCAACTCCCGGAACGCTTGCTGGGAGTCCGCCTCCATCCCGTTCAAGTATTGATTCAGCAGGTCCTCGTCGGACAACTCCGCTGCGTTCCACGCCATCTCGTGACGGATCAGCCTATTCGCGACGATACTGGCCATGTTGGCGGCTCCTGAATTTCCCTCTGCATTAATCGTGCCTCCGCCCAGCCCCACGGTTACAACCTTCCCCCGGATCTTGGAAAGCACGCGAGCCATTTTGCTTGGAGTCGGTTTCAAGAGCCCGTCTCGGGGAGAAGGTCGATACGAAGGCGTAAGACATGGTGGAATCGCAATGCCGCCGACCCGGCAAGGGCTTCCCTGCCAACGATCACTCTCGAAACAGACCCTTCGATCGCATCAAACTTGGGGTGAGCGACCGGAAAAAGGTGCCAAGCACCCGACCGACTGGCGCCCGGCCCGAATCCGATGGTTCCCGTTCATGGCCGAGAGCCAGTCCTCGTTTGCCTTGGCCGTATGCCCGGCAAGCGATAACCGTTCTAGCGATGTGATGTGTCGGCCGTGACGGCACCGGTGCTGCCGATGGACCATCATTGTCCGCCTCGGCGCAGGGAATGAGCCATCTTCCCGGGGGCGTGGTCTATCTATCGATCGTGCGGCTCGCGGGACGCGTCGAGGAAAACGGGGACCGACCCCCGGCCTCTCGCCTCGGTTGTCGTTCGACCGGAAGCGATGCGGCCGAGTGCCCGTCCCCGTCCTGCTGTAAGGGCTCTGATCCGCTCGTTGAGGATGGAAGGTTCGCTGGGATCAGGGAACCAAGACCGCCGGCGCCCGTATCAATCAGGTGGTTGGAAGGTGCCGGCGATTCCTCCATCGCCACCCCGCTGCCACGATCCCCATTGCGATGAGCCCCAACACCGCCGAACTCGGCTCGGGGATGGAGAGCCCCCCGATGAGGCCGTCCGTCGCGCCGGGAAGCCCGGCGACGAAATAGAGGGTGTTGGGGTTGCCGGAGCCTCCACCGGTACCAAAGTAGATGGCCCAGAGCTCGCTCTCGCTGAAGGGCTGACCGTTGGTGAGCATGATTTGGCCTTGCCAAACTCCGCTCGAGTTATAGGCGTTGATGGTGCCATCGCCGTCGTTGTTGCCCACGAGCAGATCGCCGCCAAACGAGCCCCAATTCGTCGGCGCAATGGCGACTCCCCAAGGTGTGTCCAGATGCGTGTTAGCACCGACGGTCGAGTCGTCGATCAGCCGCTTGAGAAAAGTGCCGTCCGTGTTGAATTCATCCACGATGCCGCCCAGGGGATTGTTCGGGTTCGCGTAGGTGACGTAGAGGGTGCCCCCGATGTTCTGGACGTTGAACGCCGTGTAGGGGGAGTTAGCAGGGAGGTTGGGGTCCTTGAGCGATCCCACCTGTGACCAGCTACTGTTGTAGATGTAGACGTTGTTGCTGTTCTGGTCGGCGGCGTAAATCTGGGCAGCACCGCCGGACGTGTTCCCGATCGCGAGTCCAGTGAACGAGGCGCCGTTGACCGACGCAACGATCTGCGCCGCCCCCCCCTTCCACGCCGAGATCGTGCCGTCCAAGTTGTCGAAGATGAAGGCGGCTTTGCCGGTGGTGCCACCACTGCTGAAATTGAAGTCCGTCGAGAGCGTCGTGATCCCCGGCGCGCTGGTGCTCACCTGGCCCGTCGGACCATTTGCGTCACTTGGAGCGGCGCCACCCGCGTTCGGGATCGGCACGACGAGCGACACAATCGTGGGGGTCTTGCCGGAAAAGTTATAGAGTGTTGACGTTCCGGTTCCCTGGTTGGAGACCCAAAGCGGGCTGGTGCTGCTGAAAGAGACTCCCCAGGGGTTGATCAAGTTCGGATCGTACACCTCTGCCGTTACCGCACTCGAACTGTCCGCGACCAGGTTCGTCTGGGTATAGCTGTTTTGAGCCCGAGACGTGCTCGCGACGATCAGAAGAGTGAACGCGATCGATGTGAGTTGACGTACAGTCGGTTGCATGCGCGTAGTCCTCCTTCGACGCCGGCCGCTCTTGAACGCCCGGCGCGACCGTGATCTGTCCGCAAATCGACAACAGGGCCGCCTCGCCGCCCCCTTCGCAGGGATTGCGCCGCGGGTGGAATTGCCCGATCAGCCCTCGACATTCAACCTTCGGGATCTCCGAGATTCCGTCTCAATCGTCTCCGTCGGACGAGATTGGTTGAATTCTGAAAGTTGGAAACCAGTTGTAGGGGTATTACAACCTAATCCTTAGAGAGACGGCTCGATCCCGAGCGGTTACAGAAATCTTCGTCGTGCCCGAAAAAAATTCGGCAAGCGACGATCGACGCACGCCGTCGTGCAGGCGCGGCCGCCAACGATGGGAAAAGAGTGAGTCTGGTTAATCCGCAGTGCATGGCAATCCGCGGTGCTTCCATCGTCACCGCGCGGCCTGTAACCCTGCGGCAAACAAACTCAGGACCATCGAGGACGGCTCGGGAACGGACAGAATCGACCCGAAGAGGCAGACCATGTCAGAACCGAGCCCGGCGATGAAATGTGCGATTCGAGACGAGGTTCGGACGAACCTCACGCAGTCCCTGGCCGCAACCAAATCGGGATTCGAGATTCAAGATTTCATGTGGAGGAAATGATTCTGGGACCCTGAATCCTGAGCACGCTAAGTGTCTAATAAACTATTATATGTATTTATGATTTTATATAGAAAAGGCATAGTTGGGTGACAGAGACTTCCAATCAATATAGGCGAGACCTGGCAGGTGCCCGAGGAGCCGGCGAACCCGATTGCGCGAATGAGGATGCTCGCAAGAGTCGAACAATGGCCTGCTCGTATCGGCACCGTCGCCGATAGTTCGCAAGATTGACCAAAGAATTTCTCAAAAACCGTAACTCGTCTAACGTGGCGCGGCACTCTTAACAAGTGACAGCACTGCCCGCAAACAAACCAACGGAGGAATGGGCGCGGGTCAGGATCGGCCCGCGCCCTGCCGGGTCACGTCACCCTAAGTTGATTCGGCGCGAACGATCAGGCAAAGCCGTAGAAGGTGAAGTGCGGCTTCCATTCCCCCGACATTGACGAGAATCAGGAGGCATCATGAAGAGAATCATCGCCTTGGGAACAGTTCTGGCGGCTCTCGGTATGCTCACGGCACCCGCGTCTGCCGGACTTTCCGCTAGCGGGGTGATGACCGCGACCCCCGACGGCGCCAACTGGGACTACACGATCACGCTGACGGACACGGGTACGACAACTATCGGTACTTTTTGGTACTCGTGGATTCCCGGTCAGGGTTATCTTCCCAGCCTACCGACCAACTTCTCTGCGCCCGCCGGTTGGGCGATGAATCTCACAGACGGCCCACCTCCGGTGGCCGAGCTGTCCACGACCTTTCACGTCCACTCGGTCCAGATCAGCCAGTGGAAGAAGCAACTCCTGGACGGGATCGAATCCCTCTTCCAGGACGGACGCCGCCGCGACCACGACGAGAGCCAGGCGATCCAAGCCGAGCTGTACGAGCAGATCGGCCGGCTCAAGATGGAGGTCGAGTGGTTGAAAAAAAAAGCTGCCCGCGGCGGCTGACCTCAAGCGGCCCCTGATCGATCCATCCGATAGTCATCTGAGCATCCGTAGACAATGCGAACTGCTGGGTCTCAACCGATCGAGCTACTATCTCCCACCGGCTGTCGAGTCGGAGGAGAACCTGCGCGTGATGCGGCTGATCGACGAGCAGTTCCTCAAAACCCCGTTCTACGGCAGCCGGCGGATGACGGCGATTTTGGAGCGTTCTGGGGAGACGGTCAATCGCAAGCGGGTCCAGCGACTCATGGCTTTGATGGGCCTGGAGGCGCTCTTCCCCAGGCCGCGGACCACCACCATCGCATCGGACGCGCGGGTCTACCCGTACTTGCTCCGCGATCGGGTGCTGACCCACGTCAACGAGGTCTGGAGTTCAGACATCACATATATTCCGATGCGTCATGGTTTCATGTACCTGACGGCGGTGATCGACTGGTTCAGCCGGTATGTGCTCTCGTGGCGGCTGTCGAATACACTGGAGGGGCGATTCTGCCTGGAGGCCCTCGACGAGGCGTTGTCGCTGGGCCGGCCGGAGATCTTCAACACCGACCAGGGGTCCCAGTTCACGGCGCAGGAGTACACCAGCCGCCTGGAGGAGGCCGGGATCGCGGTGAGCCGGGACGGTCGGGGGCGGGCGTTGGACAACGTGTTCGTGGAGCGGCTGTGGAGGAGTGTAAAATACGAAGACATATACATCAAAGAGTATGAACGAGTTCCAGAGCTAGAGTCGGGCTTGAGGTCCTACTTCTGGTTCTACGATGAGGAGCGTCCCCATCAATCACTCGATTACCGGACCCCAGGCGAGGTCCATCGGGCCGGGTTAAACGGAGGGCTGAAGGGGGAAAAGCCTTAACAAATGCAGGTGGCCTGAGTGGTCCACCTTTTGGGGTCCACTATAGGGCGATGGTTATTCCATCCAGTTCATCGCGCCGGCTGGATCTCTCATGGCACCGGGAGACTCGGCGCAGTTCGGGTTTCAAAGCTCTGACTCGCCCGAGACTCTCGCAGGGCTATCGACCATTCACCCACCTACGCCAATCGGAACCTCAACAGTTTACTCGGGTGCACCATTCTCAGACTCCGGCGACCAATTCGTTGTGGCATCCGTCATATCATCCGTCCCCGAGCCATCGAGCTTGATCCTCGGGACTATCGGTCTCGTGTCAGTGGCAGCCCTACGGCTGAGGCGCAAGAACAGGCCAAATGACGACGAGGCGTTGAGGTCGGGGCCGTTCCGGGGGCCGAGGGCCGCCGGTTATGGAGGCGAGTGAGAACGAGCCGATCTTGCGAGAGAGGCTGTTGTCACGCTACCGATTTTTCGGAAGAGAAACGGCCCAGTTCCGGTGGGTTTCACCCACCTTATATAGAACGGACATAATTCTCGGATCGATTCCAAGGACGCGCTCCCTCGGCGACCGAGGGAGCGGCTCGAGGGTGCTCGCATCCCGCACGATGCGAGCGGCCTGCGCCCTTTTTTCGACACCTCGCCGCACGCGCCAGAAAACTCGCGGGCAGCGCCAGGCGAGCCCGTCAATTCCCATTCCACGATGGGGGCGGGACGCGAAATCAAGCGGGAGTTGACCTCGATGCCTCAGAGGATTCCCTTCCGATCATGACTGGTCGTTTAACTCCAACACTTGGGTTCGTCCTCGGCTCGGTTGTCCTTCTCACGACGACCGTTCTGGGGGATTCGTCAACGGACTCTCTCGGCGTAACCCCTGCCACTTCTGGGGCACGATCGTCCGAAATCGGCCGCGACACGGTCGGCGCGATCGAGTTGCGCACGTCGAGTGGTCGCGGATCCCATGCCAGCGGCGACTTCGACGACTCCAGTGAGTCCATCAGAACACCGGTCCTTACCGACGATCTGCCTTCCACGAGTACGCCCGCCGCCCTCGGGCAAACACCGTTCACGGATATGCCGATCGTGGACGATCGCAATGTCCGCGACGGGCAGCCCGTGACTCACCCCGAGGGCAAGACTCACCCCATCGCGGCCGTGTTGCGGACGCTTGTTATTGGGTCGTTTGGTTTTCTCGTGATTCGGCGACTGCAACGCCCGTGGAAAAAATGAACTCGTCTCGCCCGCGTCAAGTCATCTCTTGCGTATCGCCGGCCTGGCGGAATCAGCCGAAGTCTTGGTAGACGCCCAGGGTATTAACTCCGGGGTCACGGGAGCGCGATGTCCTCGATTTCCTGCGACCGCCGCCGGGGCTCGTAGAAAGGGGAGTCGTGGTATCGGGATCGGCCGCTGGGGTAGGCACGATCGGGCTATACACGGCTGCCCCTGCGGAGCTCCGCAGGCACGCCTTGAAGCTCGCCGATCTCGGATCCATCGGCCGGGTGAGACAGCGAGATCGGTGCATCTCTCCTGGCCAGGGACCCCAGGGAAACACGGCGGCCGACTCGCATCCCGCATGGTGCGAGCGGCCGCCCTTTTCTTTTCGAACCCCGACACCGGTGACACGAGATCCCCGGCTGTCCGTGGCGGTCCGGAGAGATCCTCATTGATGCCGGGCCGCGGAAAGACGACGGGAGTCAGGATCACCGCCCTGAGCCATGAGCCACCCCGGAATTTGATGTCGGGAACGCGGAACGTTCTCGTCCTTGACTAGGGAGTCAGCGGGGATCATGGCCGGCAAGTGCGGTCGGTCCGGCCGCCGGCCTTGAAGCGGAAGTGTCGATAGCAGTCCTTTCGAGTTGACGCAAGCATCGCGATTACCCCGGCAACAGAACCGCAGGTCGTTCTGGCTATCGTGCCCGAAAATCAGGCGACGTCAAGCGGGACGACACCTGGACCGAATCGATCTCCGGCCCCGTATCGATCGTCCGAGGAGCATCGAGCAATGACGGAGAGAGACCTTCTGGATCGTTTCATCACCGACAAGGATCCCGACGCATTCAGAGTCTTGATCGACCTTCATGGACCGATGGTCCTCTCGGTTTGCCGTGACGTCCTCCACGAGCAGCACGATGCTGAAGATGCCTTCCAGAATACGTTCCTGATTCTGGCCAGCCGTGCGACTACGATCAAGCACAGCGATAGCATCGCCCCATGGCTCCATCGGGTCGCCGTCCGGACGGCGCGGAGGGTACGGCTCAAGGCCGCCCAACGTCGGGACCGCGAGAGAAACCGATTCACCTCCGAAGTCGAGTATCCCCCTGACGCGCCCGACTTCTCTCTTCTCAAGTCACTTCGCGAAGAGGTGAGTCGCTTGCCGGATTGTTATCGGCTGCCCGTGGTTTTGTGTTACCTGGAGGGAAAGAGCAACACGGAAGCCGCCTTGCAGTTGCGATGCCCGGTTGGGACGATCAAGGGGCGGCTTTCGAGGGCTCGGAAGACTTTGCGGGATCGCTTGATTCGTCGCGGCGTGGAGTCCCATGAGGGGCCGCTGGGTACCATCCCTCGGGGATAATCGGTGTAGCCGCTTCTCACGAGAGGCCAGCTCGAGCGAAACCCGTCCCTTTCGTCGCATCTTGTATAATCGACGGTTCGGGCATAAGATCCGGATGCAACGTCTCCGTACAGAGACCTCCCTCACCCCAGAGAGAGGGTTCGTTTCAGAGGATGGATCCATCAGGGGACGTGTTGCGAGATTTTCTGTCGGGTTTGTCGGGAAATCTCGTCACCGTCTTGAGGGACCTATTCAGTCCCCCCCGGAGAGTAGACGGCCCCGGACGCATCCACGGAGCCACGATGCCATCCATTAGCGATCAAACGCTCACCGAGAGGTCGGGCCAGGAAGTGGCCGAGCGGTTGCGCCGCAGCCTTCGGATAAGGCCGCGCCTCGAGGTCTTGGAGGGGCGTTGCCTGTTGTCGGGCTGGAATCCGGGGAGCGAATTGTACGACGGCATACCCATGCCAAGCCGCAGCCCGGCGGCCGCCGCGATGTCCAACGCATTGCGCGATCTCGATCCTCGGAGCGTCTCCCAGCCCGTTTCCTGGGCGAGTTCTGATGGAGGGTCGGCCTCGAGCGTTGACCAGGCCGGCTCAGGGGACGAGGTTTGGTTTTCCAGCCGTAACCTCGCGACGATGCTCGGCCAGACGCAAGACCAGTATGTGGTCGTGCCCGAAACGAATCGCCCGCATCACACCCTGGGGACGGCCCAGGGCTTCCCGAACCTCCCATTTGTCGGCGTGGTTGGGACACTCGGCTCAGGAGATCCCATCGACCTGTACCGTGTGACCCTCAATGCCGGGGTGGTGCGCTTGGAGTTCGGATTCGAGTCGAATCAGTCGGCACCGACGATCCCGGTGCAATTGCTGGTTTTCGATGGGTCGGGTCACCTGCTCGGTGAGGGGGCGTTGGGTGGCCAGGGTGGCGCCACGTCTCTGTACGGCGGGCTCGGTGCCTTGCCTGCGGGCTCAACCGTCTACTTCGGGATCACCGGGGGATATTCGAGCGGATCCGCAGGACCGTCCACGTCGACCGGTTATCAACTCTGGGTGGCCCGCCAGCCGAATTCTCCTCCGACAACCGCTCCGAGCGCGGATCCGGCCGGCTCTCCTTCGGCGATCTCACCTGGGCTCGCGGCGCCACCGCCGGCCTCGACCGGACGCGGCGTACAACCGTCAAGTGGAGGCTCACAGGCCACTCCGGGTTCACCTGCTGACGAATCCGGGGGCTTGCGGGTAGCCGTCGGGTCGCCGGCGATGCGATCGGCCAGGCCCCCGGGGGGACTGTTGTCCGACGGCGAGCCCGCGCCCCCGGCCGCGAGCGACTTCCACGCTGTGGTCAACAAAGAATGGGACGAGAAGTCTCCCAACGGCCCGGCGCCCGACCGGGGAACGACATTGAGTCCCTGACGTCGTCCGGTCGGGAGAACGAACCCGAGGCCCTCGTGGAGATCAACGGTCCCGGCGGGTTTCGGTTGCTGGGGGCGGTCGCGCTGGGACATCAACGGAGGAATCCGGCCCGAGTTGTCGGTGACTTTGCAACTCCGCCGGCGATGACCGGCTGGATTTCGAACGATGCGGCCCAGGTCCTACTGGCGAACGCCGAGAGTCTCGCCGCCGGAGCGGATGTTGCGGACCGATCCCGAACTCCTCACGATCGCCGCTGGAGAGGTTTGACGATCTCCGTCTTCTCCGGCCTGGGACTGGCGACCGTCTTTACCTTGAACGCCGTCCTCTCCCAACCAATTGCCGGCTTCGATTATCTGACTTCCCGCATGGCCGCAGGCGACGGACCTCGACCATTCCGGAGGGATCGACTCCGAAAGTCCGCACCGCCTCCCGACAGGTGATGCCACAACGGCGACCCAGCTCGGTCATCGCATCCCGCTCGATCCCTGCCTTTCAGCCATCTCCCGCTCGAGCCGATTCTCTCCACACCGACCACGCACGTCGAACGAGGCTGAGCCAGCGCGGGAATTGATCCGGTCGCGAACCCAGGCAGAGAGTGTAGGCTGCCGCGATCCGTGGTAACAGCGACGGACTATCCGTGGCCCAGTCGGCGGCCTGTTCGAGATCAACCAGGGCCCGGTCGTGGAGTCGGAGCTGGATGAGAGCCCTGGCCCGTCCGAGATAGGCGCCAGCATCCTCGGGATCCTCGTCCAGAGCGAGCGACCAGTCGCGGACGGCGGCCTCGTTGCGACCCAGGGCCATCAAGGCCGAGGCCCGTGGTGCACGGACCGTCCCCGGGGCTCCCCGGAGGATGGCACGGTCCAGGTCGATCAGGGCTCCCTGATGGTTCCCGGATTCGGTCTTCAGGATGCCCCGTAGCTCGAGCAGGCGCGGATCGCCCGGCGCGAGGGCCAGGGCAGACTCGACGTCCACCAAGGCGGACCGCCGGTCGCCGGATAGGCGGCGGACACGGGCGCGGCACCAGATAGGCGTCCGCCGACTCGGGAGCCAGCGCGATGGCGTGGGTGGCCTCGGCCTCGGCCGACGGATCATTGAGTGCGCTCGAGCAGCACGGCGCGGGTTCGGTGGACCCGCGAAGGTGTCATCTCGCGCCCATTCACCCGGCTGATCGATCGGAGTCGCATCTCCGCCTCGCGGAGATCGGCCATCACAGAGGGTCCGCCGCCGGGTAGGATCGTGAGTTCATCGGGACGGCTGAGCCAGAAGAGGTCCTCGATGCGGCGCAGGGCGAGTAACGTCCGGACCCAGAGCCGCTCGCGGCTCGGGCTCGGCTTGCGGCGGTAGGCGACTGCGGCGTCCTCCTCCGCGCCTTCCAGTCGGCCGAGTGCCAACCGAGCAAGGGCGCGGCGCGCGAGGATCTCGTCGGCTCGCTCGGGTGTCTCGTGGAGCAAGATGGTGAGATCCGCCTCGCACAGTGCCGCACGGTCCAACCGGACGGCCAACAGGGCACGATTCCACCGCGCGAGGGCGTCACGCGGATCCTCGGTCAGCAACGCCGAGTATTCGGCCCAGGCCCGGTCCACAGCGCCGGCGTCGAAGTCGAGCTTCGCACGGTTGAGCCGGCCGGCTCGCGCAGGGCGCTGCCATTCCCGGCGGCGATGACGGTCTCATAGGCCGCGCGCGCTCCCTCGTCATCGCCGAGGACTTGCTTCACGACGCCGAGTTCCAGGCGGGCCTCCAGGAGGTCGGCCCCTTGGGGCGACGCCAGTGCCCGATTCAGGTCGTCCAGAGCCCGATCCCAGTCGCCCCGAGCGTGATAGAGGACCGCCCGGTTGCATCGGGCCCAGGGCGAGTCGGGCCGTAGCGCGACGGCGGCTTGATAATGCTCCATGGCTCGTCCGTTCTGGCCGAGGCGCCAGCGATGGGTGCCCAGGTAGAACTGAGACCAGTAGTCTGAGGGCTCGAGGAGAGTCGCTCGCTCCAGCCAGGCGACCGCCGCTTCCGTTTGCTCCTCCAGGTCGCACAGGAGCGCCCACTGGAAGCAACCGCGGGCCGACGTCTCGCCTTCGGTGCGGGCGGGCACCTGGGAGGTGGTCCGCTCGCCGGCGAGCGTCCCGACGCAACGATCCCGGATCGCCCGCCAGGGACCGACCGTCGTCGCGAAGGCCAGCGCGACGTCGCAGATCTGGACGGCCCGGCGGGCCGCCGCCGGGTCGCGGGGCCACTCGCGGTCCATGGCGAAGACCCAGAGGAAAAGCAGCTCGTTGACCTCGCCGACCAGGCGGTCGCGCCGGGGCACGTCGAGCAGCCCCAACGAACGTCGCATCCAATCCGGGTCGTCCGGTATGGAGAAACTCGCCAGGGCCGATTCTACCCACTGGCAGGCGACCTTGAGGTCGCCTCGGAAGCCGAGCAGGGAGAACCGAAGTCGCTCCCCGACCTCGAACAACTCCTCGGCCTTGTCCTTGATCTCCTTGGTCTCCCGAGCGAGTCGTTCCTCTCGCTTGATCGAGTCGTGCCACTCTTGAAGATTCGCATCGCCTTCGGAGAGCCGGGCAGCCGTGTCGAAGTGGCTCACGGCGAGCTCGAGCTGTCCTGCCGCGGCCGAATGCCGGCCCTCGTCCACCCAATGCCTCACCTCGGCCTTGAGCCGCAGCGCCGCGAACTGGGCGTCGAGCAGAGAGTAGATCGAAACGCCCAATGCCAGGAGGAGGGGCGCGACGAAGGCCAGGCGGCGGCGATTCCGGCGGAGCCAGCCGACGCAACGGCTGGAGATCGACTCGTGGGCGAAGCGGAGGGGATGGTCATCCGCCACCGCCTGGAGGTCGGCCGCAAGCTGTGCGGCCGAGGCGTAGCGATTACCCGGCTCGGGGGCCAGGCAGCGTTTCACCACCGCTTCGAGAGCCGGGGGTATGTCCGGGTGCGTCGCGCGCAGGCCGGGGCGCGGCGATGCGGCGGGCCTCCGCCGCGCGGAGCAAGGCCTCGGTCATCGTCCGAGAATTCGATGCCGGTGCAAACGGCCTTGTCCCTCTCACCAGGCAGTCGAAAAGCACGACGCCCAAGGCATAGAGATCGGACCGGGTGTCAACGGCGTTCGACCTGCCTTCCGCGAGCGCCTCCAGATGCTCCGGCGCCATGTACGCGAGTGTCCCGCCAGCCGAGGCATCCGCGGCATCGGAATCGTCGATCCGGGGCTCCTGCGCGAGGTTGAAGTCCAGCAGCATCGGCAGGCCGTCGCCGGTCACGAGGACGTTCGAAGGCTTGACGTCGCGGTGCAAGACCTGTCGGTCGTGGGCGTGTTGAAGCGCCTCGGCCATCCGGGCGCCCCACCAGGCGATCGCCTGAGCATAGGTCCGTCGGGCCAGCGCCATGCGACTGCCGGCGCGCTCTACCAGGGCGCCGTCCGGTGGCTGGATGCGGTCCAACAGCCTGACGAGGTCCGCGCCCGTGCGGGCGGATCGGATCCCCGGATCACTGAGAATCCGCAGGAGCGTGATCCGGCTGAGATAGGGCATGCAGAGGAGGTGCAGGCCGGTTGCTGGGTCGGTCCGGTAGGAATAGACGGGGACGATGTGCGTGTGCTGGAGCCGCGCCAGCGTCTGCGGCTCTCGTGAACCGCTTCGCGTCACCTTCAGGGCGACGGGCCGGTCGGCCAGATGCTGCTCTTCCGCGAGATAGACCCGCGCGAAGGCGCCTCGGCCCAATTCCTCGACAAGCCGGAACCCCGCGATGGCCTGACCGGGCTCCGGGAACGGCGTACCGTTGCGGCCGGGCCCGCGCGATTCGGGTGCGCGGACGCGGCCGATCAGGTCGTGAATCTCCAGGACTTCCTGGAACGAGTCGGCGACTTCGGGGAACCGAACCCGGTATTCCGCCGCCTCGGGACGTTCTCCGGCCTCCTCCCTGAGGCAATACTCCTCGTAGAGCAGCGCCACCAAGGAGTCGCCGTCGAGTTCGGGATAACGGTCGCGGTACCATTCGATCGGGCATCGATCCCGTGCTTTCCATCGCAGGACGAGATCGGCCCGCAACAGCGCGAGGCGCGCGGCCGTCCGCTCTTCCGGATCGCCCGGTAGATACTCCCCAGGATCCGGGTGGGGCCCCGGCGAGGATCGCCAGTCGGCTTCGTATCTCTGCACCAACAAGGCGATGGACGGCGATGTCGTGTCGTCCCACTTGGGGCCCGATTGCGTCAGGCTCATCGCATCAGTCTCCAAGCTGGGCACGGTCCCTGAGGTTTTCCAGCACGCGTTGCACCGTGCGCTCGCTCAGGCCAAGCCGGTCGCCGATCTCGCTGCACGAATATCCGGCCGCCTTGAGATCCAGGATGACCCGTCGATCTTCCGGCAGCATGTCGCGCAGGCGATCATAAATCTCGTGGGCCTGAGCCAGTTGACTTGGCGAATCGCCCGCGGCCAGGCGTGTCTCCTTGTCCCCCTGGATCTCGAGCCGTTCCTCTCGATTGATATCCTGTTTCAGGGTGGCGGCCCGACGGCACTCGTCGATGACTTTATTCCTCGCCGCCCATGCCAGGAACGCGATCAGGTTCTCCTCATTCGTCAGGTCGTTAGGTCCCGTACGGATCTTGTGGAAGAAGCTCCCCCAGACGCTCTGGAGGAAGTCGAGCGAATCGAAGCGTGACCTCAACAGCCTTGGCAATTGCCGGCGGACGACCAGGCGAACCTTAAACTCGTAGCGGGTCAGCAACTCGCGTGCGGCTCCATCGTCGCCGTCCTTGATCCGGGTCAATAGCTCCTGGATGCTAGCCGAACGCCCTGGCCCTACTTCATCGGTAGACATGGCACGCCTTTCTGCATCGCTTCCTCATGCGGCACGGCCGCAACGGCATTTCCGATTCGGGATTCCGGATTCGCGATCACGGATTCCGGATCCGTCATTATGGAATCGCGAATCTCAAATCGGAAAGATGTGCGCATGGAGCGGAGAATCTCCGACGGTGGATTGTACCCTCTCGGGCCCAATGCGTCCTCTCGCCAGCGGGATCATGAGTCAACGGTCGCTCGATGGAGGGAGGCGGCAGCCGATCGCGAGGGCTCAGGGCGAGACGGATCTTCCCGGGAGTTTGCGGTCCCGGTAGCGAGACCCGGAAACGGCGGGTGGGTAGAGGTAGCCGGTTGCGGCGGCAATCGTGGATTCTATCAGACTCCTGGGAACGACGGCCGCCATGTCCTTGAGAATATCGGAATCCCAGATGCTCACGGGACCATCGTAGAAACGCCGGACCAGGCGTATCCGGAGATGTTTCAGTGCCCGTGAGAGTCGTCGATCGAGGATCCTGATCGGCCATCGCAATTCCCTGGCCGCCCGCTCGATCGGTAGGCGTTCGAAACCGCAGAGGATGATCACCGTGCGATGCACGCGCGGTAACCGGTCCAGCTCTTCATGAATGGCGGCTTGTCGTTGACTCCGGCTGGCATCGAACCACGATTCCATGAGCACTCCCGCAACGCCCAGAGAACGTCCCGGCGTGGAATGTGTTTCTCGGGTGATTCGCGATGGGGCAGGTCATCGATCCGAGGCGACTACCTAGCCTGGATTCCCATGGAGGCAAAAACGGGGTAGGCTACGACGCAATCCATAAACGAAGCAAAATTCGTCGAAGTGGGTTTTCCCCTGGATTTCAAGTGGTTCTGGCTTGAAACGGCTCATCGAAACGCCTCTCTCGATGTTAGGTGATCCGTAAACTGAAAAAAGAGCATCCACGGTGTCAACTCAATGCATCCACTGTGGTGAATTCGATAGATTTGTCGCAAGAACCCCTTGTTTTCCAGGAGGAAGTGAGATTCGATCGACGAACATATCATCCATGGTGATCAAGTTAACTTAGTGGGAGACCCACCTTTAACTCTTGGAGGAGCATAACCAGTTCCGAGGCGAAAAGCTGAGTATCGCGGGCTTTTTTCCAATCATGCGGCAACAAATGTTAGCCCAATCTGCCTCCATGGGAATCCAGGCTAGCCCTCTTGATCGCCGACGGTCTGGAGCACCGTCGCTGGCCTCGGCTCACCCCCACAATCGATGTTCTTGGGCCGCATCCCTCAATGTATGTGGTTCCAGACGAAGCCGAGGTTACAAAAAAATCCGCGTCCTCGAGGCGAAAGGGGCGACGACCGGGGCACAAGGCCCGGGGAGCGACGCTGCGCGCTTGCAGTGAAAGCCTGTCTCGCCAAATAATATTCGGGACTGTTGCGCGAATTGAGAAGGAAGTGTCACAGGTAGTTCTTCCGGGGTTGCGCAGGGCATCCTCGGGGGTCCAGAGGGAGCCGGCGCGGGCTGGCCGTGATCGGGATCGTCGATGCTCATCGATCTGCAGAATGTCACCAAGACCTACGGGAAGGTCACGGCGGTGCGCGGATTGTCGGTCGCGTTGCCGGAGGGCGCGATCGGCCTGCTCGGTCCCAACGGTGCCGGCAAGACGACGATGATCCGCACCCTGCTCGGCCTGATCGCGATCGATTCGGGACAGGGGCAGGTTCTGGGGATGGATATCCGCGCGCGGCGGCTGGCGATCCGCCAGGCCGCCGGGTTCGTACCGGAGGACGAGTGCCTGTTCCCCGGCATGAATGGCGTGTCGGCCGTCGCCTTCGCGGGAGAGCTGGTCGGGATGGGCCGCAAGGACGCCTTGCAGCGCGCCGATGAGGTGCTCGACTACGTGGGCCTGGGCGAGGCGCGCTACCGGCGCGTCGAGTCGTATTCGACCGGGATGAAGCAGCGGTTCAAGATCGCCGCGGCGATCGTGCACGACCCGCGGCTGCTGATCCTCGACGAGCCGACTAACGGAATGGATCCGGCCGGTCGGGACGACGTCCTGGAGCTGACCCGAGACCTGTCGCGCAACAAGGGGATGAGTCTGCTGTTCTCCTCCCACCTGCTCCCCGACGTCGAGTCCGTCTGCGATTATGTCATGGTCCTCGGCAACGGCCGGCTGCTGGCCCAGGGACGGATCGCCGACCTCAAACAAGCTCACAACCTTCAGATCGAGGTCCGCGTCAAGGGCGATCCGGTCCGGTTCTCCGGACAGCTCGCTGCGCGGGGCATCACGACCGAGACGGTCGACGACCACCTCCTGGCCTGGCTCCCTCCCGACACGGCGCCTGCCGTCGTCTGGGAGGTCGCCCGCGAGGCCGGCGAACAGATCCGCTCGCTCCGCCCCAGGCGGAGCACTCTCGAAGAAGTCTTCCTCGGCGCCCTCGCGGAAAAACACTGATGCCCATCTTCGACCAGGGATACCAGCATTGGCACGGCGCGCTCTCCGGCCAGTCCCGGCGCTGGCTGCCGATCACCCGCCATGGAGTCCTCGTCCAGCTCAAGAACCGTTGGGTCCGCTGGATCTTGCTGGGGGCCTGCGGCCCCGCGCTGGTGCTCACCTGCCTCGTGGCCATCTGGGGACTGTTCGAGCAAGGGTCCCGGCTGTTCACGCCGTTCCTGTTCCTCATCCAGGGCCTACCCGACGAGCTCAAGGCCGGCCCGAGGGGCTATCGCACCCCACTCTGGACCATGGCGTTCCGCCTGTTTTTCGACGTGCAGCTTTCGATCTCGATGATCCTCGTGCTCCTGGTCGGTCCCGATCTGATCAGCCAGGACCTGCGTTTCAACGCCATCCCGCTCTATCTCTCGCGACCGCTGCGGCGGATTGAGTACTTCCTCGGCAAGCTCGGCGTGATCGCCGTGTTCCTGTCGGCGGTGACGATCGTGCCGGCGCTCCTGGCGTTCGCGCTGGGCTATGGCTTCAGCCTCGATCCGACCGTGATCCGCGACACAACCCGGCTCTTGCTCGCCTCGCTGGCATTCGGCGTCATCGTCGTCGCCTCGGCGGGCCTCTTCATGCTGGCCCTTTCCTCGCTGTCGCGTAATTCGCGATACGTCGGCGCCATGTGGATGGCATTCTGGCTCATCAGCAACATCACCGCTGGCGTGCTGGAAGCGACCGTGAAGGCCGAATGGTGTCCTCTGGTATCCTATACCAACAACCTGCGCCGGGTCCGTGATGCCCTGTTCGACGCCGAGACGGCGTGGGACAAGGTCACGAACGTCTTCGAAGGCGGGCGCCGGGCCCGCGAGACCCTCATGAGCGGCCCGTTCGGACCGCGCCGAAGACCTCGGATTCAAGGAGGGCCGCCAACACGCCCGATTGCTCCCGCGACGGACGACGAGACGGATCGACTCACCTCGAGCCGGAGACGACGGCCGCCGCTGGCGCCGGCCACTTACCCCTGGGAATGGTCGGCCGGGGTCCTCATGGCCTTGGCGGCCGCCTCCATTGCCGTCCTCATGACGCGCATCCGCAGCCTCGATCGGCTCCGCTGAGAGGGCCCCGCGATTCGAGATTCCCGATTCAATATTCAAAATAAGATGCTTACACTATGTGACATGTGACCGGAGGATTTGACGACCGTGGCCTTGAATCCGGAGTTTGGAATCTTGAATCCTGGATCTTGAATTTGGAGTCTCCTATGAATGCGTCGGACTCCATGGCGCCGATCATCGAATTCCGCTCGGTATCGAAGTGGTATGGCGAGGTGATCGGGTTGAACAACCTGTCGCTCCAGGTGCCGGCGGGGGTGACGGGGCTGCTGGGCCCGAACGGGTCGGGGAAGAGCACGCTGCTACAACTGGCGACCGGCCAGCTCCGACCCAGCCAGGGTGAGGTTCAAGTCCTGGGTCATCGGCCATGGAACCATCCGGGTCTCAATCGCCACATCGGGCTCTGCCCGGAGCAGGATGCGTTCTTCGAGTGGATGACGGGCCGGGAGTTCTTGACGGCCTGCGCGCTCCTGGGCGGCCTGGGTCGGCGCAGGGCGCGCGAGGCGGCCGAGCGTGCGCTGGAACGGGTTCGGATGACGGAGCACGCCGGCCGGCCGATCCGCGGCTATTCGAAGGGGATGCGGCAGCGGATCAAGCTGGCCCAGGCGCTGGTGCACGACCCGCCGGTCCTGTTCCTCGACGAGCCGCTGACGGGCACCGACCCGGTCGCCCGGCGCGAGCTGATGGACCTCATCATCGACTGGGGTCGCCAGGGGCGCACCGTGCTGGTGTCCAGCCATGTTTTCTACGAGATCCAGGCACTCACACGGTCGTTCGTCCTGTTGAACCGCGGCCGGCTGGTCGCCGTGGGGGACGTGCGCCAGATCCGCGACCTGATTGACAAGCACCCGCATCGGATCGTGCTCAAGTCGCCGGGCGCCCGGGCGCTGGCCGCCAAGCTGGTGTGCTGCGATGATGTCGTCGGAGTCGAGCTGAAGCGGCACGACGGCGCGATCGTGGTGGAGACCCTCCTGCCGGACCGATTCTACGGGCGATTGGTCCACCTGGCGCTCGAGGCCGACACTCCGATCGACGAAGTGTATTCCGACGACGATAACCTGGAAGCCGTCTTCAAGTACCTGGTGAATTCATGACGATCGCGCCGATGTCCTCACCTCATTCTGAGCCACAGCCGGAACCGGCGCCGGCCCGGGCCGGCGCGGGGCTCGATGACCTCTTCCCCGACGCGAGCTCGGAGGGGGGGATTCGACCACCGGCCGAGTTCGCCCCGATCGCCCTGTCGCGCACGACTCAGCCTTTCGGCGATCCTGACGGTCGTGCGGATCACGGCGGCGCGACAGAGCCGAGGGATTCGCCTGGTGATCATCGCCTTACTCTTCTCCCTGCCGATCATCATCGCCGCGGTGACCCGGCAGTTCCAGGCGCTTATCGGCCCGAGTCGGTCGAGGGCGACTTGATCTTCGGCCTGATCGTCTCGGCGCTGGTGCCGATCTCGGCCCTCCTGTTCGCCTCGGGCATGGTCCAGGACGACATCGAGGAGCAGACGCTGACGTATTTCCTGATCCGGCCGATCCCGCGCTGGGCGATTTATCTCGCCAAGCTCCTGGGCACGTTCGCGGTCACGGCGCATGCGGGCCGTCGCGT
This sequence comes from uncultured Planctomycetota bacterium, assembly GCA_963845755.1. Lineage (GTDB taxonomy): Bacteria > Planctomycetota > Planctomycetia > Isosphaerales > Isosphaeraceae > CAWJTV01. Next base: position 306,563 of record CAWJTV010000019.1, on the reverse strand, counting down.
TCACGATCGCGACGCTCGCGACCCTCTACTGGGGGGAAGAGAGCCTGATTAAGACGGTGCTGACGGCGCGTGCGCCGATCCTCGCCGCCCTGCTGGCCCTGAGCCTCTCCGCCTACCTGTCGATCTTCGGCTGGCTGAGCCTCCTGGTCCGGCGAACTCTCGTCTTCGGCGCGATCTACATCGTCGTGTTCGAGGAGGTTTTCGCCAACATCGACTTCGTCGTCCGGGAAGCGACGGTGATGTATTACATCCGGGTCCTGGCCGTGCGATGGCTCGACATGCCCGGCGTTGACTGGTCGATCGACCTTGCGACCGCGCCCTCGGCCGCGACCTGCCTCATCGTGCTCCTGTCCATCAGCGCGGTTTTCACGGTACTCGGTGCGTTGACCTTCGGCCTGCGCGAGTTCCGCGTCAAGACGCCGGAGGGGAGTTGAGCGGGGCTGTGTTGCCTATTCGAAAACCTGGCGCACCACGACGGCAAAGCCGGGGAGGATCTCGGGGACCGTGAGTTCGTCGTCGCTGTTGAGGGTGACCGACGCCCGATCGGTGAAGTAGAGAACTGCCGTCCGCGACTCATCATCCAGCACGATGACGACCAGCACACCGGCCTCGAGGTACTCGGCGACCTTGTAAAGGACCTTCGGCCAACGGTCGCTCGGCGACCGGACCTCGACGACCAGCTCGGGCACTTCCGGGCCATAGCTTTGCGGCAGTGGTCCCTTGGGTAACCGTTGATAGCTGTAGAAGGCGACATCCGCGCCTCGAACAGTGTCCGGATCGCGCTCGGTGATCACGGCCGCGTCATTGCACAGGACATGGCCGAGGTCATGGCTTTCCTGATAACCTCGCAGCAGATAGACCGCCTGGGCACAGATCTGACCATGACGTCGATTTGGCTGTGACATGGGCACGATCCTTCCCCGGACGAGTTCCTCGAGATAACCGGGATCGGGGCCGCCGGGCGTATTCCTCGGCGGTCATGAGGATCGGGATGGTAGCGATTGCGGTGGACATAGGAACCTCCTGGCGGAATCGTCGATGGTTCCATTCTCGCAGATGACACTTATCGAGCCAAGGCGACAATTCAGTTTGTGACGGTCGGTTGCATCGGATCTGGGAAGAACGGACGCCGACCGGTAGAATAGATGAGGAGGGAGATGCCGATCATGCCAAAAGACCTGATCCTCAATTCGCTGGAGATTCAACGGTTCCGGTGCTTCCGCGAGCTGCGGATCGGACACCTGGGGCGGGTGAACCTCATTGTCGGCAAGAATAATGTCGGGAAGTCAACAATTCTGGAAGCGCTCAGGTTATTCGCAAACCCCTCCTCACTCGAAGTTCTTCTTGAGATCCTCGCTTGTCGAAACGAAATCTCTCGGGGCGAGATCGATGCCTGGAATCGAAATCCGGGGAGCCGAATTCCTCTCGGTAGTCTTTTCTTCGGACGCCAGGTGTCCAAAGGGGAAGAAGGCGCATCTTGATAGGCCCTGCAAATTCACCAGAGAATTCTCTCAAGGTGACGATAAGAGAAGAAAACGTGCGATGGGAATTCTCGTATGCCAATGATACGAATATGCCAGGGAAACCTTCTCAGATACCAGCTTTTTATGCCTATCATACTATCACATTGCTGGTATTTCGGATTGAATCGGCGGTCAAGACCTTCCCAGTTGGGATCCAGATGTTTCATGGGTTTCCCACAAATCTGGGTTTGGGGAATACCTCGACCTCGGGTAATGAATCTACCACAGCCTCGATCCGTGATCTTCCCCACACTTCAGTCGGACCCGACGGTCTAGGTTTGGGGCTCGTTGGCCAACTCTGGGACCGAGTTTCCCTATCTCCTCTGGAGAAGGACGTCGTCGCAGGATTGCACATCATATCGCCCGGAGTCGAGCGAGTGGCGATAAAAGCCTCCCGAGATGATGTCGAAAGCATGAGTTCTGCGGGTGTAGCTACGAGCCGGATCCCCTTTGTCAAAATCGAGGGTTTCGAAGAGCCGATCCCGCTCCGTGCATTGGGAGATGGCGTCAATCGTCTGTTCGGCATCGCATTGGCTCTTGTCCACGCCAAGGGCGGATTGTTGCTCGTCGATGAGATCGAGAACGGCATTCACTACTCCGTCCAGCCCGATCTCTGGCGGCTGGTCTTCGAGATGGCGACCCGTCTTAATGTCCAGGTCTTCGCGACGACCCACAGCTACGACTGCATCAAGGCGTTCGAGGAGGCTGCTCGCGAGAGCGAAGAGGAAGGGGTTCTCGTACGGCTAGCCCGCAAAGGCGACCGTACGCTCGTTGGCGAGTTCGATGAGCGTGAGCTGGAAATCGCGGTGGAAGGTGAGATTGAGGTCCGCTGATGGCCGATCGGCTCCTGCTCGTCGTCGAGGGATTCGGATGACAAGCATGTCCTGCTGGGCCTCCTTGCTCGCCATCAGTTTGAGCCGCAGTTCACGATCCGGGATGAGGGGGGATTCGAGAAGCTTCTGGCGAGGCTTTCCGTCCATCTGAAGCCCGGCACGGATCTGGAACGCTTTGGTGTCGTCGTGGATGCGGACGCCGACATCCAGGCCCGCTGGAGGCAGATCAAGGGGACCTTGGAGCGGGCTGGATACACCGGCATACCCGATAGCCCGGATCCCACTGGAACGATCGTCGATCATGAGGATCTGCCAAAAATCGGCATCTGGATCATGCCCGATAACACGCTACCGGGAATGTTGGAGGATTATTTGAGCTACCTCGTGCCGGACGGCGATGGACTCTTCGATCGAGCAAGGCGATGTGTGAGCGAGATTCCCGTCGAAGAACGCCGTTTCATTGAATCCCATCTCACCAAGGCGTTGATTCATACGTGGCTCGCCTGGCAGGACGATCCGGGAACACCCTTCGGCCAGGCCATCACGAAGCGGTACTTTGAATCGGATGGCCCCCACGTGCAAGGGTTGCTGGATTGGTTGACCCGGCTTTTCGCCTGAGATTGACTTCACCGTGCCTTCCCGCACCATCGCCCTGTTCAAGCCCTACGACGTCCTGAGCCAGTTCCGCGACGCCGAGGGCCGGACTACGCTCAAGGCGTTCGTGCCGATCCCGGGGGTCTATCCCGTCGGTCGGCTTGACCGCGACAGCGAGGGCCTGCTGCTCCTGACCGACGACGGCGTGCTCGCCCATCGCCTCACCGACCCGAGGTTCGAGCATCCCAAGACCTATCTCGTCCAGGTCGAGCGGGTCCCCGATGATCGGGCCCTTGAGGCCCTGCGCCGGGGCCTCGTCCTGAGCGATGGGCCGACACGTCCGGCCGAGGTCGAGCTGCTGGCCGAGCCGCCGGAATTGCCGGAACGCTCGGTGCCGATCCGGTTCCGCAAGAACGTGCCGACCGCTCTGGCTGAGGATGACGATCCGCGAGGGGCGCAACCGGCAGGTCCGGCGCATGACCGCCGCCGTCGGTCATCCCACCTTGCGGCTGGTCCGCGTCGCCATCGGTACCATCTCGCTCGGCGACCTCGCCCCCGGCCAGTGGCGCGAGCTGACCGACGCGGAACGCATGGCCCTGCAATCGCTTCGGACCGGCGCATCGCGGCCCCGCACCCGCTCGCAGCCTCGACGCAACCCGTACAATCGGAAGCCGCGGCGATCGTGAGCGGCTCCAACGCCGTGTCGCCTCTCCGATTCGTCTCAACGTTTCGGATAGACTGGAGTACACTGGAAGGAATTCGTTCGGCATGTTCCGGCCGGCGGAGATCGGGTACAAGGGTTTCAGGTCCGGACATTGTGTCAGGCGGTTCGATTCGCGGCGGGAGGAAGGGTACGGCGATGGCCAGTCCGGCTCAGGTCGAGAAGATGATCACGCTCGAAGAGTTCCTCCGCATGCCGGAGATCGACGAGCGTCCGTACCTGGAGTACATCGACGGGAGGATCGAGGCCAAATTGTCTCCACAGAAGAAACACGGCCTGCTCGAGAAGCACCTCATGATTCATATTGACGCTTACTCCAAACCGCGAAACCTGGGTGAGACGTTTCCGGAGTTGCGTTGCACGTTCGCCGGCCGCTCGATGATTCCCGATGTCGTCTTCTTGCTGGAGGAGCACATCGAGACCGACGAGGATAACGTAGTTCTCGATCCGACTCCGTGGCCGCCGGATATCCACATCGAGATCGTCTCCCCCGATCAGTCGGCCCAGAAGTGCCACGAGAAGTTGGTCTTCTCCAGATCCAACGGTTGCCCGCTCGGCTGGCTGATCGACCCGGTACGACTGACGGTTTACGTTTATAGGCCCGGCCGTCGACCAAAGAGACTACCGGACACTGGGGTTCTCGAGGGTGACCCCGTGCTGCCCGGCTATCGCCTGCCGATCGCCGAGTTGTTCGAGTGGCGGAAGGTACGGAAGTCGAAGCCTTCCCCGGGAGACCTGCGCTGATGACCACCCTCGGCGAGTCACCCAATGGCCACGCGAACCCGCCCTTGCGGCTGGCCTTCGACGAGGGCACGCTCGTGGTCGAGGGCCTGCGCGAGGACGACGAGCATGGCTTGCCGGGCGTGAAGTACGACTTCCGCACTCGTCAGTTCCGGGCCCAGGCGATCTGCTATCGCCCGGTCGTCGAGCATTTGCGGCATCAGAAGCGCCCCTACCAGGACGCCGCGCGGGCGTACGAGCCGACGCCCTGGCGGCTCAAGGTGGCCAAGGATGCGTTTCCGCATCAGGTCGAGGGCCTGAAGGCCTGGTGGGAGGCCGGTGGTCAGGGCGTGGTCGTGCTGCCGACCGGGACCGGCAAGACGCACCTGGCCAACCTGTGCATCGAGCGGACCGGCCGGCCCACCCTGGTCATCACTCCGACCATCGACCTGATGAACCAGTGGTACGACGAGCTGGTGCTTAGCTTCGGCGTCGAGGTCGGCCTCCTGGGAGGCGGTTACTACGACATCCGCCCCTTGACCGTGACGACCTACGATTCGGCCTACCTGAACATGGACCGCCTGGGCAACCGGTTCGGCTTCATCGTCTTCGACGAGTGCCACCACCTCCCCGGCCCGACCTACGGCTATGCCGCGACCTGCGCCATTGCCCCGTTCCGCCTGGGATTGACCGCGACGCCCGAGCGCGCCGACAACGCACACACGCACCTCGATCAGTTGATCGGTCCGATCGTCTACCGCCGCGAGATCACCCAGCTCCGCGGCCACTACCTGGCCGACTACCGCGTGATGACGTTATATGTCCAGTTGAGCGACGAGGAACGAGCCGCGCTACGAGCGTGCGAGAGAGATTTATCGCGGCTTTGTGCGCGACATGGGCATCGATATGAGAGGGCCTAATGGCTGGAGCCGGTTCATCTACGTGGCCCACCAATCCGCCGAGGGCCGCGAGGCGTTCCGCTCCTACCGCGAGCAGCGCGCGCTCGCCCTGGGCGCCCCCGCGAAGCTGAATCTCCTGGGCCGCCTGCTCGAGCGTCACAACGGCGACCGCGTGCTGATCTTTACCGACGACAACGCGACCGTTTACACCATCGCACGCAAGTTCCTGGTCCCCGTCATCACCCACCAGACCAAGACGAAGGAGCGCCGCGATGTCCTGCTAAAATTCAATGCCGGCACCTATCCGATCGTCGCCACCTCGCGCGTGCTCAACGAAGGAGTCAACGTGCCCGAGGCGAACGTCGCGGTCGTGCTCTCCGGGTCGGGCTCAGTCCGCGAGCACGTCCAGCGCCTGGGCCGCGTCCTCCGCAAGTCGGGCGACAAGGAGGCCGTCCTCTACGAGGTCATCACCCGCGATACCGTCGAGGAGTTCACCTCCAACCGACGGCGACAGCACGACGCCTATGGCAGGAATTGAGCAAGCTGGAAAACCACTGTACAATCCCCTATGGACACGACTCTAGAGCGCTTAACAGATGGGTTGCGCACAAGGACAGCCGATCTCCGGCGGCCTGAAGGGCCGCGGGAGCCCAGCCCCGGGTGAAACCCGGGGTCCACGGCACGCCCACGTCGCGGGCGGCCTGAAGGGCCGCAGGAGATTCTTCCGGCACCCCTTCGGGGTGCACAAGAAGGGCGCAGGGCGCACGAGTCCTGGGGTTTCACCCCAGGCTGGGTTCCTGCGGCCCTTCAGGCCGCCGCAGGACGTCCCCCCAGGCTTCGGGCGGGGCTCGATCGCTCTCGCCGGAGACGTGCGCAACGCAAGCGTTAAGCGCTCTAACCTACAGGAAATGCGGCCATGTCGGACAAAGAAGTCGTAATTGAGGCGATCCGTCAGCTCCCCGATCGGGCGAGCTTCGAAGAGATCGCTGAGGAAGTCGCCATACTCGCCGGGATTCGGCGGGGCCAGGAGGACGTTGAGGCGGGTCGCACGATCCCTCACGACGAGGTAAAGAAGAAGCTTCAAACGTGGATTTCAAAGTGATCTGGATCCAGTCTTGTAGGGTGCTCTTTGAGCACCATCTGCCCTGCGACTCCGTAGCGTCAGGTAGGGTTCGATGCTCACAGGCGACCTGGTCTCGGTGAAGATCTCGAAACAGCGGGTGGTCCCGCTGTACATCGACCGCGAGGCCGCGCGCTGGCTGGAGGCGGCCGAGAGCCTGCTGTTGCTCTACCGCGAAGGGACGGGGATGACTCGGGGCGAGATCGAGAGCGAGGTGGACGAGCTCTTCGGCGGCGGCGGCAAGGCGACCCAGGTGCAACGCGGGCTCGCCAAGGTGCTGGAAGACCGCGCCGAGTTCGAGGTCGTGGCCGATGTGCCGCCCGACGAGGTCCGCGAGAAGGTCTTTTCGGCGGCGGCCGCGTATCGCCGACGGCTCCTCACCGGCGACATCCGTACCGGGCCTGCGGCCCGAGTTTCACCGCGATGAGGTCCTGCGCGAGGTGGCCGGCGAGTTGAAGCTCGAGCCGGATGCCGTGCTCAGCGCGCTCTTCGCTGACCTCCGCGACGAGAACCGTTTGCTGAGCTTCGAGGACATCACGGCCCAGCGGTTGATCGATCGCTATAATGTGGCGCTGGCCCAGTCGGTGCTGCTCCGCTCGGTCCATGTCCGTGCCGAGGTGCGCAACGAGCGTCCTCCGCGGTATCGCCAGCTCTTCCGGCGACTGAAGTTCCACCGGCTGCTCTACCGGGTCGAGGGGAGCATGCGCGATGGCTACGTCTTCCAGATCGACGGCCCCTTGAGCCTCTTCAGCGCCACCACCAAGTACGGCCTCCAGGTCGCCTGGTTCCTGCCGGCGCTCTTGCACTGCTCGGACTTCCGCCTCGACGCCGAGCTTCGCTGGGGCCCGAAGCGCGAGCCCCGAAGCTTCCACCTGGAAGCGACCGACGGCCTGATCTCGCATCAGGCCGACACCGGGACCTACACGCCGGCCGAGCTGGCCGCGTTCGTCGAGCGATTCCGACAGGTCGCGCCCGCCTGGGAGATCACCGAGATTACCGACGTGATCGAGCTAGGTCGCGAGGGCGTCTGGGTCCCGGACTACCGGCTCGTCCACAAGCCCACCGGCACCGACGTGCTGCTCGAAGTCGTCGGCTTCTGGAAGCGGGCGAGCCTGGAGCGGCTCCTGCGGCTCCTGCCCCAGTACGGTCCCCCGCGGTTCGCCCTGGCGATCTCCGACCGCCTCAAGGTTGACGAGGAGGCCCTCCAGGAACTTCAGGGCCCGATCCTCCGGTTCAAGGAGATCCCCAATGCCTCCGAGCTGACCGCCCTCCTCGATACGTTCCTCAAACAACCCGGCGCCGATCCGCCATTGTTCCGCTGATTGTTACAGCGGCCTCGCCTCACGCCCGACCATGGCGGCCTGCCCAGCAACCCAGACCCAGGGCGCCGGCAACCCCAGCGAGCACCACGGATGAGGACTCGGGGACGCTGGCGATCGTCAGTGGCGACGCAAAGCCGACCTGGATCGAATCGCTGGTCCTGATGTTGACCTCGAGGGTCCTCGTCGGCCGGCCCGCTCGGGACCTTGAACTGCTGGACCAGGGTACCGGAGGTGCTGTACTCGAAAACCGACGAAGCCTAGCGGCCTTTGCGGCCGCCGCCTTTGGCCGCAGCCTTGGGGTCGGGCGGGGCGTCGGCGTCGGAGAGCGTGAAGTCGATCGTGTTGGACTTTTCCTTGACCTCGGCCGTGAGGTTTGTGGAGCGCGAATCCCCGTAGCCAGCGGGGATGAGGCTCTTGGCTGCCGCTTCGGCTTTCGCGCTGTACTGCGGGGGGATTTTCGGATTGTCTTTTCCCGACTCTTTCTGAAAGTCGGCCTGGGCCTTGGCGACAAAGTCTTCTTTGGACGTTATGGTCACCTTGTATTTGCCGGCCTGCGCCCCGTCGTCATTGCCGCCGGTTGAGAGCGTGTACGAGCCGTTCGTGATTGTGCCGGTGGCGCCGAGGTTGTTCTTCAGGTCTTCGGAAACGAAGCTGATGGTGCCTTTCTCGAGCGGCTTGCCGTTATAGGTGACGGTGCCGGAGACGGAGTACCGCTTCCCGAGACCGTCATCGGTACCGCAAGAGGCCATGACGAGAAGGGCGGGCACGGCCAGCACCGAGTAAAAGCGGCGGGGGAACCGATTGACGGCGGCCATCATTTTAGGGGAGGGCATGAGTCTTGTGATCCTGATCTGGGTTCGCAAACGTCTTTATTGCGGGCCGTTGATCTTGCGGCGATTGGGCCCGACTGGTGTGTCGAGCCCAACCGCCGCCTGGTCTGTTAGCAGGTGGTGAGCGAACGCGAGCCCGAGCAAGGTTCGATCAATAGGCATCGGAGCTGATGACCTCACCGCCGGCGCGGCTGCCGAGGGCACAGTAAGTATACATATTGATCGTCTGCTTGAGAAAGTGGACGGACCCATCGACGAACAGGAAGTTGCATCCGCCGGGGTGGTGGCTCTTGAAGCCCGTGTTCGTGTAGGCACAACGCGAGGCCCAGTTCGTCGAGCCCCAACCGTTGCCACTGATGGTACAGCTCTGCCCCGAGAAATAGTTGATCGGAACGGTGGTGCCATTGGCGCCGGAGTTCCACTCCCAGACGTTGTTGTCGGCCCGCTGAGCAGGCAGGCCCTCTCCGACGGCGATGGTGTTACTCGTGCCGTCGGTAACGCTCTGGAGTCTCACGCTCTGAGCCGTCGTGACGTCGAACATGCCGCGGAGTGTGCCGGGTGCAGTACCCGTGTTCGAGCAGTTGAAGTTATCGAGCAACGTCCCCTGTTCGCCGGGCCAGCCGATGCGCGGCTGTCCGGGGACCGGCGGCCAGATGGTGTATGGTGTCTCGGTCGGGAATGTTATGCCCGAGTTGTTACAGCCGATGCAGTAATTGTCGCCGAAGCTGCCGAGATAATTCTCGACCGGGACCATCGCCGTGCCACCGTTCGGAGGGGCTGGGGGACCTGAGGCTATGTCTTGGCCGTTGCCGTTGCCAGATCCCGAGGGACGGAAGCCATCCTGGTCGCCGTCAGAGGGGCAAGACATCACCGCGAGCCGGGCGTACCAGGCCGTCGCGAACGCCGGCATGTTGATGTTGACACCGGTCGAGAAGTTAATGGCGGAGTAGACCGTGTTTTGCTCGAGATAGGGAAGGGTCAGGGCGACCCAGCTCACTCCGTTGTTGCTGGCCTCGTTCCCCCAATTCGCAGTCGCGAACGACGTCACGAGCGTCATGCCGCCCAGCGGGTAGATCTGGTTGGTTTGCTCGTAGTTCGCCAAGGCGAGACCGATCTGCTTCAAGTTGTTGGTGCACTGAGCCCGGCGAGCGGCCTCGCGTGCCGCCTGCACAGCGGGCAAGAGCAAGGCAATCAACACGGCGATAATGGCGATGACGACCAAGAGTTCGATGAGAGTGAAACCGGGACGTTTCGAGAATCCCCGACCTCCCATAACCTGACCTCCTCATAAAAAACGATGACGGCAGGACGCCGGGCGACTCCCGGGCTGAACAACCAGCCAACGAGTACGATGTGACACGCGACACGCAATCGGGATCCCGGCTCGGTGGCCGCTCAGGAACGGATCGAGAACCACGCGAACCGTCTCGTTCGAATGGAGAAGCCATCTCATCCCCAAAGAGCCCGCCGGGGGAGACGTCTGCGTCACCAGGCTCCCCGTGACGACCGACCCGCCCCTCGGGTGCGGCCTCCATGGCCAATGATTCGGAGGCTTCTTGCCGCGCTCGCGGCACGATCGATCCGTGTAAGGAGCCTCGACGACCCAGCGCGTTCGCGGCGCATCCACCCACGCCCATTCTTTACGTTATAGTAAGACATCTTAGAAACACGGAGTCAAGACCTCGCCGAAGAGTATCGGCGGCCACCACGCCGGTTTCGTCCTGAACGAGAACTTTCTTGTCGGGGAGTTTCGGAACAATCCGGCGAAACGAAAGTCGACGGCGCGATTGCCCATATTGATGAGCGAACAGGGTATCGATCAGATGGAATCGAGAGGTTTACCGTATGCCATTTCGTCCGATCGGGTCGTGGTGGCGTCATTGATTGTAGGAGGGAGAGCGGCGGGTATCGTAAGAGGGCCAACCGATCGCGATGCGCCCTGGGCGGGATGTCGTACCGGACGCGAAAAAGCGGGCAGCCATCGACGGTTACGGATTTCGACTTTGTCCACTGAAATCGAGTTGAGCGAGAGCGACGCCGAGCTGTTCTCGCGGCTTCAGCGGGGCGACCGGTCAGCTTTCACAGCGCTGGTACGGCGCTGGGAAGGGTCGATCGTGCGGATCGCCTATCGGATCACCGGCGACCTGGCCGAGGCCGAAGATCTGCGTCAACGGGTCTTTCTCAAACGGCTGGAAACGCCCGGATCGGTGGCTTAGAGCGCTCGGAAAAAATGAATCCACTGGCACGCTGTCTGCTCTTGAGTCCTTCGGAGAGTGATCTCCCGAACCGAAGGAGGACCACCATGAAACCCCTTGTCTCCGATGCGCTGTGGAAGCGCCTGGAGCCCTTGCTGCCACCCCCGCCTCCGCGCCGCTTCCGCTTCCCGGGACGCAAACCCCTGGACTACCGCAAGATCCTCACCGGCATCTTGTTCGTGCTCAAGACCGGCATCGCCTGGGACGACTTGCCCGCCGACCTCGGCTGCGGCTGCGGCAAGACCTGCCGGTCCTACCTGCAGGCGTGGCAGCAGGCCGGTGTCTGGCGCCAGTTGCACGCCGTCTTGCTGGCCGAGCTCAACGGCGCTGACGCGATCGACTGGGAGCGGGCGCTGATCGACGCCTCCTTCGCCAAGGCCCCGGAAGGGGGCGAGGATACCGGCCCGAATCCGACGGACCGGAGCAAATCCGGCAGCAAGCACCACGTGATGACCGACGCCCAAGGCGTGCCGCTGGCGGCGACGGTGACCGCCGCCAACGTCCCCGAGATCACCCAGGTCTTCACGACGCTCGACGACATGCCGCCGGTGGGCGGCAAGCCGGGGCCGAAGCGGCAGAAGCCCGACCGCTTGCAGGGGGATCGGGGCTACGACTCGGAACCGGTGCGGCAGGGTTTGCGCGGCCGGGGGACCACGCCGGTGCTGGCGGCCCGCAATACGGAGCACGGCAGCGGTTTGGGCAAGTCCCGCTGGTACGTAGAGCGGACCATCGCGTGGCTGCACTCCTTCGGCCGGCTGCGCCGCCGTTTGGATCGGCTCACCGAGATTCAAGACGCGTTCCTCAAGTTAGCATGTTCCTTGATCTGTTTGAGGCTCCTGGGCCAGTGAACTCATTTTTTCCGAGCGCTCTTAACCCGAGCGGTTCCCGGCCTGGATCCGCCGCGCCGTGGTTAATGCTGCGATTGGCGCCCTCCGCCGCCGCAGGCGTCGCGAAGGACTCGACCACCGTTTCCATGCAAGAACGACGTCGGTCGATGACGCGCATCCCGGCGTCGGCCTGTGGGCCGAAGTCCACGCCCGGCGCCTGGCCGACGCCCTGCTCCAGCTCGGCCGGCGCCGCTCCCAGGACCGTAGCGGAGGCACCGGCGGGGCTACAGGAGACGGTCGATCGCCCCACGGATCAGTTTCAGGATCGTGCGGCCGGGTGGCATGACGATGAATTGAGAAGGTTGAAACGACCAGTCCGGGGGGACGTGCAGTGTCTCCTTATCGTCTTCCCACGGATACTGACAGTTGTCCGGGCGCTGCCCGCCGCGCTTGACCGCCGGCGCCAGGACCTCGATCTCCCGGGCCAGATGATGCGCATGGTTCAAGACCTCCTTTGCCTTCCTCCCGCTGAAATTCACGGATGCGGCCTGTTGTTGCAGCACGAGCGGAAGGGTCTTGGCGACATAGTCGTGGCTGGTCTGCGGAGTTGCGGGATCCGTTCCTCTCCCACATAGGTGAGACTTCACCAGTTTCTCACAGTCCATCTGGAGAAACTGCAGCTTGTGGCACTCCGGAACGACCAACGTCTGCATCATCTCAAATGTCTTGAAATCTGCATTTGCCTGGCGGGCAAAGCCTTCGGCCCACTCGGCACTCGTGGCCATCAGACGCCTCCGGTGAGAACCGACGATCTGGGCAGCTCCTCCCCAATCTCCCAGCCCTCGGGAAGCTCGAGTTCGTGCGAGTGGATCTTCTGAACCTCGTTCGGCGTCACCTCGATGAGGATCGATGGGATAGGGAATGCCGATGGCGGGTACCGGCCCGAAATGCAGCGGCATCACGCCGGCCTCAACGGTGTTCTCATTCACCAAGAGCAGCTTGATCGTCTCGTTGCGGCCGAGCTCCCACCTCGGCCTTCTCCGTGATCCGAAAAATCTGGGTGAGGCCCTCTTCTAACTGGTAATGTTTCTCGGCCAGGACTCTGGCTGCCACCGCCTTTTCGTCGGCAACCGCCTGATCCGCGTCAAGAAGAATACGGTGATCGCTGCCGCAATTTGGGCACGGCGAGTCCATTTTCATTGGCGAGTGGCCGCATTTCGCGCAAACGCAGAAAGCCATGAGACCTTCCTATCAAAATCAGACCCGCCGTTCGACTCGATCGGCCGCGCCAAGGAATCCTCTTATGACGATTATATGGCGGTGTGCCGAAAACGTCACCTAATCCGCGCCTCACGCCCCCACCGGCGTTGTGGGATCGCCGCCGTCCTCGACCCAGACCCAGCCGTACTGGGTGTTGCTCCGCGTAGCAGGATCGTAACGGCGTCCTTCCCTCAGCGAGCTCAGTTTGTCGGCCTTGATCGCCTTCCGCGCCGCGGCGGGATCGACGCCCAGCAACCGGGCGGCGTTAAGGCCCAGGATCTGGTCCTTCATCTTGTCCGTGAGTTGGGAATAGCCGTATTTCTCGATCAAGGCATCGGAGATCTTGATCCGCCGCATCCGCTCGATCTGGCTCTGCGGGCTGCCGTTCCAGATCGAGTCCGTGCCCCACAAGATATGATCGGCCCCGGCGACCTGGACCATCTGGCCGAGCATGTGCATACACGACTCGGGCGCGTAGCCGGAGAGGATCATGAACGTGCTGCCCAGCTCGAAGTAGATGTTCTTGATATCCGGATTCCGTTTGAGAATGTCCAGAATGTCGCTGATCCAGGGGATCCGCTGCTTATCGTCACTCTCGGGGTCCACGACCTTGATCCCCGTCCCCTTGGCCAGCCAGCCGAAGCCGCGGTAGCCGGAATGGTACACGATGAAGTTGAGGTCGGGCCAGTCCTTGGCGGCCTTCTCCAGGTCGAGAGGCCGGCAGGCTTCCTCGTTGAACGCGCCCAGGGGGAGGCCCTTGTGGACGCACAGGTTCTTCACCCCCAGCGCCTTGGTCTTCTCCCAGAAGGGATAGGCGACCTTCTCGTCGTCCATCCGCCAGGCCTTCTCGCCGATCTCGGCGCCGGTGTACATCTTCCACGCGTCGATCTTCAAATCCTTGATTTGACGCTCCATCTCTTCGAGCTCGGGCTTGCCGAGGTTGGGTCGCAAGAGGCCGTGCGAGAGCACGCGCCGGCTGCCGGCCAGGTCGTTGACGAACTTGCGGGTCGCGACCATCTGATCGGGGGGGAGCGGGTTCTTGTCCCAGTCGCGACTCGGGACGCCGCTGATGATCGCCATGACCGTGTCGCTGTCGCCGAAGACCTCCTTGACGTAATGGGCCCGGTTCAGGAGCTCCATCACGTGCTCGTCGTTCTTGGCGTCGGGGCGCAGCCCGCGGAAAAACGCCTTGATCCCTCGCCCGGTCGGCGAGTCGTCGTACCACTTGCGGGAGACATCCACGTGGTGGGTCTGGACGTCGAAGACGAACTGGTCCTTGGGCCAGCGCTCCTCGAACGCCTTCGGGTCCTCGACCTCCTCGGCCGTGACCTCATAGCAGTCGCCGAAGACCTGGTTGAGGGCCAGGAGCGCCGCGGCCATCCCGCTGCCGCTGCGGAGGAAGTCGCGCCGCGAGCGGCCCTGCCGCTTCGCCACCCGCTCGGTGATCTGCGCCAGCCGCTCCTCATACGCCTTCTGCTCGACCGATTGAGGCGGAGGGACGAACTCCTCGTTCGAGGCGATCCGCGAGGGGATCGGCGGCAGGAAGTCGAACTCGGCGTCGAGGTCGCATTGACGGACCCACATGGTTACACTCCTGATCGGGTTGGGAGAGTGCCCCGGCTCTCAGGGCTTGTCCGCGGCGGTTGAGCACTGGCTCAAACATAAGTCGCCCGACGCGACGTGACAAGACCCTCGGGTGCCGGCGGCAGGGACACTCCGGTTTCCGGCCGTCGCCGGAATGATTAGACTGAGAACGTTGATCGGGGCATGTCGACGGCCCAAGAGCCACATCTCATCCAGAAGTCGCAGTTGATGAAGCAACAACCCATCGCCATCCTGGACGATTCTCCGGTCGACGGCGATGGCTGTGCCGTGGATGTTCGGCCGCGGGTCCTGCTGGCCGATGAGGATGCCGAACTACGCCAGACGGCCGGGCGGGCGCTCGCGGAATGCTACGCTGTCGAGTTCGTGGCCGACGGTGCCGCGGCGCTGACGGCCATTCGCCTGCGGCTGCCGGACCTGGTGATCGCCGGCCGCATGGCGGCGTCGAGCGACGACTGGCTCGGCGAGCTGCGCGCGATCCCCGGACGGCAGCGATCCCCGTGATCATGCTGGCCGAGCGGATCGATGAGGGATACCGGCTGGACGGCCTGGACGCGCGGGCCGACGACTTCCTGGTCCGGCCGTTCTTACCGTGCGAGTTGATGGCCCGGGTGCGGGTGCAGCTCGCGTCGGCCCGGCGCCGCCGCGAGGCCGAGCAGGCGGTACGCGAGCGCGAGTACCGGTTCGGGCGGTTCATGGAGAACCTGCCGGGACTCGCCTGGGTCAAGGACCTCCAGGGGCGTTATCTCTACGCCAACGACGCCGCTCTGATGGCGTTCCGCACCCGGCGCGAATTGCTCTATGGCCGGACCGACGAGGAGGTCTTCCCGCAGGAGACCGCGGCCCAGTTCCGGGCGAATGATCGCCGGGCCCTGGCCGACGCGGCGGGAGTCCGCACGATCGAGACCCTGGAACACGCGGACGGGCTCGTGCATTACTCGATCGTCAGCAAGTTCCCCGTACCGGCTGCCGACGGCACCGTCGCCCAGGTCGGCGGGATGGCCATCGATATCACCGACCTGAAGCGTACCGAGGATGCATTGCGGCAGAGCGAGGAGCAATTCCGGCAGCTCGCCGACGCCTTGCCCCAGATCGTCTACGTGCTCCGGCCCGACGGGACCGCCGAATATTTGAATCAGCGGTGGCGCGACTATACCGGGCTCGCCACGTGCGATCGGGAGATCCTCGCCGCGGTGATCCATCCCGAGGATTTGCCGACGCTCCTGGCTCGCTGGTCGGACGCCGTTGAGGCGGCGTCGGCGCTCGAGGCGGAGTTCCGGCTCATGCGGGCCTCCGACGGCGAATACCGCTGGTTCCTGACGCGGGCCGTACCCATCCGCGACGCCGAAGGCGCCCTCACGAAGTGGTTCGGCACGTTCGACCGACATCGACGACCGGAAGCGTGCCGAGCTGCGTCAGGAACTCCTGGCCGAGGCCGGACGGCTCATGAGCTCGGCGCTGGATTATGAGGCGACGCTGGCTCATGTCTGCCGGCTGGTGGTCCCGATCTTCGCCGACTGGTGCCAGCTCGACCTCCTGGCCGACAGCGGCGGGCTTCAGCGGCTCGAGATCGCCCACAAGGATCCGGCCAAGATCGAGTTCATCCGCGAGATCCAGCGCCGCTATCCGCCACCCTCCGACGACCACGCGTTGATGAAGGTCATCCGGACCGGCGAGCCGATCGTCGTGTTCGAACTCACGGACGAGCAGATCGTGCAATCGGCGCGCGACCCGGACCACCTTCGGATGGTGCGATCCTTGGGACTCCGTTCGGTAATGATCATCCCGCTGACGGCGCGGGGCCGGACGCTGGGGGCCCTCACGCTGATCGCGGCGGAGTCCGCGCGCCGCTATGACCAGGACGACCAGCACCTGGCGATGGAACTGGGCCGGCGCGTGGCCCTGGCGGTGGACAATGCTCGGCTCTTCGCCGAGGCGCAGGAGGCCGCCCGGCGCCGGGAGGAGGCGTTGCAGCGGCACTGCCAGATCGAGGAGCAGCTCACCCTCCTGGTGGAGGCCTCGGGCAGCCTCAGCGCGTCGCTCGACATGGGCGCCGTCGCCGATGCGGTCCTGGCCCTTTCTCGACGCCTCATCGTCGCGGATGCCCACGCCGTCTGGCGCTACCAGGCCGCGACCGGGCGGTGGGGGATCGTGCTGGCCTCCGGACTCTCCGAGGACTACCAGCGGTCCACAATCGAGGTGCTGGAGCACACACCACGCCTGCCCGAGACTCCGGTCGTCGCCGAGGACATCCGCACGATGGCCATGCTCGGACATCGCAGGGAGGCTTACGATCGCGAAGGGATCCGGTCGATGCTGGTCGTGCCGCTGAAAGTGCGCGGTGCCCTCAGCGGGACCTTGGTTTTCTACTACCGGAGCCCGCATCACTTCACCGAGGTCGAGGTACACGTCGCGACCGCCCTGGCGAACCTGGCCGCATCCGCCATCGGCTCGGCCGAGCTCTACGACGAGCTGAGGGCCAACGACCGACGCAAGGACGAGTTCCTGGCGATGCTCGCCCACGAGTTGAGGAACCCGCTCGCGGCCATCAGCAACGCGGCCGCGTTGATCGATCTCATCGTGCCGCTGCCCGAGTCGATCTCCTGGAGCATGGACATCATCGGCCGTCAGGTGAAACATCTCGTCCGCCTGATCGACGACCTGCTGGACGTCTCGCGGATCACTCGGGGGAAGATCCAGCTCCGCACTGCGCCGATCGATGCCTACGCCGCGCTGGCCAGCGCCGTCGAATCGGTCCGGCCCTTCATCGAGGAACGAGGGCATCAACTGATCCTCTCGTTTCATCCGGGACTGATGCTCGAGGCGGATCCCACGCGGCTCGAACAGATCGTGGTGAACTTGCTGAACAATGCGGCCAAGTACACCACGGGCGAAGGACAGATCTGGCTGACCGCGCGGCGTGAGGAGGCCGAGATCGTCATCCGGGTCCGTGATAACGGCATCGGTATCGCCCCCGAGCTGCTCCCGAAGATGTTCGACCTCTTCGCCCAGGGGGACACCTCGCTCGCCCGTGCCCAGGGAGGGCTGGGCATCGGGCTGACGCTCGTGCAGAAACTCGCGGAGATGCACGGCGGCACCGTCCAGGCGCGCAGCCAGGGACCGGGGACCGGATGCGAATTCGTCGTGCGGCTCCCCACGAGAGCGCCCAGGGACGCCGGCCTCCACGCGGCGACGGCGGAGCCGGCTCCTCTGGAAGATTCCTCGC
The DNA here is from genome assembly GCA_963845755.1 of uncultured Planctomycetota bacterium. GTDB lineage: Bacteria > Planctomycetota > Planctomycetia > Isosphaerales > Isosphaeraceae > CAWJTV01. Next base: position 288,831 of record CAWJTV010000019.1, on the reverse strand, counting down.
GTTGACCTCCGTAGGATCTCCGTGCCGTGCGCGCAATGCTGGGAATTCCCAGTTCAACGGGCCTGATCTGTCCGGCCGAAGCGGTGCTGGCTCAGGGCCAGGAGGGCCAGCTCGGCCGGCGTCGGATCGCCCACGAGGGCCGTGCTGAGCGGGTCGGCCCACGTCAGTCTAACGTCGGCTTCCCGGAGCCGGCTCACGCGGTACTGGGCCGCGCTCAGGATGTCCGAGACGTCGTACGTCGGGTGGCGTCGAGCGCCCGCATAGAGGCGTGAGGCCCACCGCGGGCCCGGCCGATCGCGGTGGGCCCCGCCTCGTTTCATCGCGGCTCGACATCATCGGACGACCCTCCGCTGCGTTCGTACCTCGAGTTGACTTTGACCGGCCATCCGTGCGAATCGGCCGGTCTGATCGCGCTGCCCTTTGGCATGGTTGAGTTCTCGGCGCAACGCTCGGTAAAATGCGGGCGCCGTGCGGAGACCTTGCCGGAGGAGAATCGATGCGACTTCCGATCGTCTTATTCGTGTCCGCCTCGATCTGGATGCCCATGCCGACGCCGCGGGGATCCGCCCCAAGTGAGGCCGGGCAGGCGCCGAAGAGTCTGAAGGTCGTCATCTTCGGAGGACATCCGGACGACCCCGAGTCGGGGGCTGGCGGCCTGGCCGCCATGCTGACCCGGCAGGGACACGAGGTCATCCTGGCCTACGGCACGACGTTCCGGGGCGATCGGCGCTTCTTCGACCGGCCGGAGGCCGAGGTCCGTCAGGCGGAGGCGAGCGCCGCCTGCAAGGTCCTGGGCGCGACTCCCAGATTCTTTCCCTACGCCCATGAGAAGCTCGTCGCCGATGAGGCGACGCTGCGGGCGATCTCCTCATGGCTCGACGAAGTCAAGCCCGACATTGTGGTGACCCACTGGCCGCTGGATACCCACCCGAACCATCACGCCGTCAGCTCGCTCGTCTGGCAGTGCTATCAGCGCAAAGGCGGTTGGAACTTGTATTTCTTCGAGGTCATGACCGACCAGCAGACGCTGGCTTTCCGGCCGGATCTGTATCTCGACATCGGGCCGGTCCGGGAGGTCAAGCACAAGGCGCTCGATCAGCACAAGAGCCAGGAGCCAGTGGCGATTTGGCAGGCCCATGAGCGAATGCACCGTCGACGCGGAACCGAATGCGGCGTGGAATTCGCTGAGGCTTATTCGCTGGTCGAGCCCAAGCCGGGTTGCCCGCTGCTGCCCGTCACGTTCCTAAGCCGTCGGCCGTGAGATCGGGTACCGCGACGATTCTCGCCAAACGCGACTATCCGAGCGCGGCGGCCATGGCCAGCGCGAGGATGAGGAAGACCAGCAGGATGATGATGACGATCTGCCCTGCGCTCGGCTCCGCCAGGAAGTCGCCGATCTTCTCCCCGATTCGCTCTAACCAGGTTGCGGTCTCGGTGGGCTCTTCATCCTTGGGCCCCATGGAGTGGAGCTCGGCCGTCACCCGGTTCATCTGGATCAACTGGTTGCGGTATTGCTCATGCACTTCTCGACCGGATTCGATGCCCTCCGCTTCGAGGGCCTTGCGATGGGCCGAGAGTCCCTTGGTGGAGGTCGGTTGTGGCTCCTCCCTGTCGACGAGGCGCCGGGTTTCCCGGGCACCGTGACCGGTCGGACGGAGTGCCGATTCGATCATCGACCAGTCCAGAGGTGCTTCGGGCTCCGCGAGAAGAGGCGCCCCGCCGCTACCGGGCCGTCTCGCCACGGGCTTCGCGCCCGTCCCGCGCTCCGATCGGTCCGACGGCGGCAACAACGCCTCGAGGACTTCCGCCGCTTCGGCGGCCGAGTGGAAGCGATCGTCGGGGCGGATCGCGAGCAGTCGGTTGACGACCGCAACCAGGCGATAGGAGAGGCCCGGCCGGACATCCGTGATCGGGACATGGCCCTCCCGGATCCGCTTGATGAGGCGATCCTCTCGGGTCACGCCGGGGAAGGCATAGCAGCCGGTGAGCAGGCGGTACATCGTGCATCCGAGACTGAAGAGGTCCGTCCGGACATCGATCGCATTCCGTTTGACCTGCTCGGGCGACATGAAATCGGTCGTCCCGACCACGATGCCTTCGTCGGTATCGAAGACGTTGCCCGCTTGCCCCGCCATCCCAACCAGTTCCCCGAATCCCAGGTCGAGCACCTTCACGATCCCGGTCTTGACGAGGAACACATTCGTCGGCTTGACATCGCGGTGGATCACGCCCCTCTCGTGCGCGTGAGCCAGGCCCTGGGCGGCCTGCGCCATGTACGCGACGACCTCTTCCGGCGGTAATGGCCCGCGTCGTGCAAAGACATGCTCCAGGTCGTCCCCTTCCAGGTACTCCATGACAATGTAGGGACAGCCCTCGTGCACGTCGGCATCTATGGCGCGGACCACGTTGGGATGGTCGAGGAGCCCGACGATCTTCATCTCGCGGACGAACCGGGAGATGGCCGTCTTGCTCAACGTACTCTCGGGCAAGAATACCTTGAGTGCGACCACGCGATCCATCAGGCGGTGCCGCGCCTTGAAGACCCGGCCCCGCGCCCCCTGACCCAGATGGTCGAGCAAGGCATAGCGGCCGAAGGACAGGCTTTTCTTCCCCGTCAAGAGCCGACGGGCCTGGAACTCGGTGAGCGTCCCTTCCTCGATGAGCTGATGAGCCAGGGCCAAGGAATCCTCACGTTCCGCCCGGGGAACGAATCGGTCCCGCACTGCCCGCCATTGCGCATCGGGCAGGACTCCCGACCGCTCGAGGGCCGCGAGGAACTCGCGCGACGAGCGGTGCGTTGGCCCGGCCTTCAAGTCATCAGGCATCGCGTGATGGCTCCGAATCATTACGCAACTCATCCGAGATTGATAGCAGACTCGCACGATTTTGAGGAGTGGTGATTTCTTTAGTTCGGTTTCCCGCTCCTACGAGAATAAGCCGTGGAGTCGGAGAAAACCAGAGGAGGAGGCAGGATTGGCAAGGCAAACTCCGGTTCACATGGCAGATGGTGTGAGTCGTTGAACTGATGATGATCCTTGACGATGCAATCCTCGGGCCATTACAGTTCGAGACAGGAGATCAACTACGGCCGGGGTTCGAGGGCGATCGCGATGAATCGTGAATCGACGCTGAAGCGAATCGTGGACGGGGGCATCGTGGCCGTAGTGCGCTCCGAGTCGAGCGCATCGCTGGTCAAGGTCGTTCAGGCTCTGGCCGAAGGCGGCGTCGGCGCGGCCGAGGTGACGTTCACCGTGCCCGATGCGATCGAGGTGATCCGCCAGGTCCGCCGCGAAGTGGGCGATGCGATCGTGCTCGGGGCCGGTACCGTGCTGGATCCGGAGACGGCCCGCGCCGCACTCCTGGCCGGTGCCGAGTACCTTGTTGCGCCGACCCTGAATCTCGACGTGATCCGGCTCTGCCGCCGTTATGACAAGGCCGTCATGCCCGGCGCCTTCACACCGACCGAGATACTCACCGCCTGGGAAGCGGGCGCCGATATCGTCAAAGTCTTCCCGGCCGATGTCGGCGGCCCCGCCTACCTCAAAGCCATCCGCGGCCCGCTCCCGCAAATCCGACTTATGCCGACCGGCGGCGTCGATTTGACGACCGCCGAGAACTTCCTCAAGGCCGGCGGATGCTGCCTGGGGGTCGGCAGCGCCCTGGTCGATCCCAAGGCCATCGCCGCCGGAGACTTCGCGCGCATTCGCAACCTTGCCGAACAGTATACAGCCATCATTCGCCGGTTCCGGAGTAGTCAATAGCGACTGGTCATTCGATACAGGGTGTTTCGCAGTTCTGGCAATGAGGAGACCCACCTTTTTCCAGATTGCCCATTTTTAATGATTTTCCGAAATATTCTCTAGACTATTTGGATTATCCAGCTCCTTGAGAGGGTCAATGTTCGACCCAGCGCAACCCCTTCAATCGCACGCTTCGGCCGATTCGCTTCAAGGCTGGTAGGAATCAAAGTCGATAAACACGGCATAACTCCCGGCCCGCGCCCTGATTTCGCGTCAAGACGGCCAGAAAAGGCCGGCGGTCGAAAATCGCAAGGCGAGCGATCCGGGAAGCCGCGTGAGCGGTGCGCCGGCAGGGTGCACGTTAACCTGTCGGTGGGGGGACGAGTCACGTGAGGCGTATGCGGCGGAACATGTCCCGTATGCGGATCACACCCGGCATGATGGCCTGGGTCCTGGGATTCAGCATGCTGGGCGTGGCGAGCGTGGTGGTCCGGCCCAGCCGGGCTGCGGCCGAGCCGCCGTCGTCGCAACCGGCCGAGGTGCCGCTGATCTACTACAAGGGGCGCAACTTCCGGATCCCGATCACGCTGCCCGCCGCGGCGAAGAACCGGATCAAGGAGGTCACTCTCCTGGTCTCGGAGGGCTCGGAATATCAATGGAAGCCGGTGAGCAAGACGTTCCCGGACCACCCCGCCTTTTCCTTCCGGGCCAAGCATGACGGCGAGTACTGGTTCGCGGTCCAGACGCTCACCGTTGACGGCAATGTCTCCCCGTCCTTGGACGCGACCGTCGAGCCGAACCTGAAAGTTGTCGTGGACACGACGCCTCCTTCGCTGTTCCTGGAGCCGGACGGTCGGTGCGCGAGCATGGCCGCCGTGCGCTGGCAGGTCAAGGACCAGAACCTCGACCCCAAGTTGCTGGTGCTCGAGTACCAGATTGAGGGAGTGGGCGTGTGGCGACGCGTGCCGCTGCATCGCCCGGTGAAACTGGCCGGCCGGCAGTTGTGGGACGCCGGCACGGCCGAAGCGTTGAAAGTCCGGATGTCCGTCGGCGACCGGGCGGGGAACGTGACCACCGAGGTGGTTGACCTACCCGAAGGGACGGCGAGCCCGCCGGACTCCGCCCCCGACGAGCTGGAGGACCCGAGCCTTCCGATGGTGGAGCAGATCTCCAGTCCGGGCCAACCCCGGATCACGGCCGGACCGAACTTCACCCCGGTGGACGGCGAGTCCGCCCCGCGACCGGAAGCGATATCGGAGCGTGCGATGCGGCCCCGCGGGCGGGCGAGCACGGGGCCCGGCCGGCCTCGTCCCACCACTCCGGATTGGGTCCGCGACCCCGGCCCGCCGCCAGCCAGTCCTTCGCCGGCACCCGCGGCCGAGATCCCATCGCCGGATTCGCCGAACCTCTTCCCCGCGGCCGGCGGTGTGACACCCCCGGGCGGATTCGGGGCAGTGCCGGTGGCCAACGGCACGCCGGGCAACCCCGGCGCGCTGGCTGCCTCCGCCCCGCCAACAGCCCATGGCGGGGCCGGCGGCGGCTCCCGTTCGCTGTTGGTGGATAGCCCAAAGTTCAAGCTCCAGTATGCGGTTGACGACGCAGGACCCAATGGCCCCGCCACGCTCGAACTCTGGATCACCCAGGACGGCGGGCGGACCTGGATCCGCCGCAGCGACGACCCCGACCGCGCTTCACCCATCGAAGTTGACCTCGGAGGTGAGGGGACCTACGGCATCTGCCTGGTGGCGCGATCGGCGTCGGGCCTGGGCGATCAGCCCCCTGCACCCGGCGATCCACCACAGACCTGGGTCGAGATCGACACCACGGCACCGGCCGTTCAACTCGACCCGGTGCAGGTCGGCACGGGCGTGAACTCCGGCAAGGTGGCGATCACCTGGCGGGCGAACGACCTGCATCTGGCCCCGAAATCGGTCTCCCTCTCCTGGCGCCCAGACCTCGCCGGTTCGGGCTGGCAGCCGCTGGCCGAGGGGCAGGAGAACACGGGCCGCTTCATCTGGGCCGTGCCGACGACCGTGCCGACCCGATTTCACATCCGGGTCGAGGCGGTGGATACCGTCGGCCACCACGGGTCTGCCGAGACGACCGAATCCGGACCGGTCATCGTCGATCGCAGCCGGCCGCGCAGCCGGATCATCGGCCTGGACCCCAACGCCCGCGCCGGGACTGGCCCCGGCGCCTGGCCGCTCCGCTGAATCCATGGCCATTCCGCAATTACGACCGAATTGTCAATGAGCGATGATCCAATGACTATCCGGCCGACCCCAGGAGTTCCTTGACGGCATCGCGCTCCGAGACCAGTTCGGCGGCGGAGGCATCGAGCCGCTGTCGGGCTTCGCCGTCGATCGGCAGACCGGGTACGACCGACCAGGCCGCGTTCCCCTTGGAGACGAGCGGGTAGCTGTAGACGAGGCCGGCGGGGATGCCGTAGCTTCCCTCCGAGACGACCGCCGCGCTGAACCAATCCCCGGCGGGGGTCGGCGACACGATCGAGCGGACGCTGTCGATGATGGCGTTGGCCGCGGAGGCGGCCGACGACGCGCCTCGGGCCTTGATCACGGCCGATCCGCGCTTGGCCACGGTCGGGATGTAGGTTTCTGCGAACCAGGCCGTATCGGAGATCACCTCGGTCGCGGGCTTGCCCTGAATCCGGGCGTTCTTGTAATCGGGGTACTGCGTATCGCTGTGGTTGCCCCAGATGGTCATGCAGGTCACCGCGCCGACGGGCACGCCCGCCTTCCTGGCCAGCAGGGACTTGGCGCGGTTCTGGTCGAGTCGGGTCATCGCGAACCAGCGCTCGGCGGGGACCTTCGGCGCGTGGGACCGCGCGATCAGACAGTTGGTATTGCACGGGTTGGCCACGGTGAGGACCCGCACATTCGGACCGGCGGCGGCGTTGATTGCCTGGCCCTGTCCGGTGAAGATGCCGCTATTGGCCCGGATCAGGTCGGCGCGCGACATGCCGTCCTTCCGGGGCAGGCCGCCAACGAGGATCACCCAGTCGGCGCCTGCGAACGCCTCCTCGGCCTTATCGCTGGCCGTGACATCGGCCAGGAGCGGAAAGGCGCAATCCTCCAGCTCCATGATCGTCCCGTTCAAGGCCGGTAGCGCCGGGGTGATCTCGAGCATCTGGAGCGCCACCGGCTGGTCGGGGCCGAAGGCCGCGCCCGAGGCGATCCGGAACAGCAGAGCGTAGCCGATCTGGCCCCCTGCCCCCGTGATCGCGACGCGGATTGGTGTGGTCATGTTGGAATACTCCGTCGAAGAGATCGGTTGTCCGATGACCTCAATAGCCTGTCATGAAATGGGGCGAGATGGAAGGTCGGACTGTCCTCGACGAGCCGGACCCAACTCCGCCTTCGTCCCGGCGGTCCGGGTACGTCGCCGCGCTATGGGGAGCGGCTCCGAGTGCCGCAAGGCGTCCGGGATATATCCCCTGATCTGCGAAATCGTTGTTTTCAGCACAAACGTTCCATCGTGCATTACTCGTGTCGCCGAAAAAGTTTGGCTCGGGATAATCGATACTTTCCGCACAGTCGTGCCGTCGTTTCCCGCCTGATACGACCCACGGGGCAAGCCGAAAGAATCTAGAGAGTATGCACCCATCCATAATCCCAGTATAACCGGCAAACTTTTCCCAAACCTCATAATTGTGGCTTCGTTTCGCCGATTTTGCGCCAGTTGAACGGTGCGATTGGCTTCGTTTCATCATTTTCGTGATCGTCAGCCGGTGCGGTTGGCTTCGTTTCATCGGTTCCGTGATCGTCAGCCGGCGCGGTTGGCTTCGTTTCATCGTTTTCGTTTCCGAGTTTGGCCGAGTCGTCCGCGACCCAATTCCAATTCGTCCCCCCATGCAATCACCCGCCTTCCTCAACACCCTGCGCACCTCGAACGCCGCCGGGAAGTCCCGACATCCTTGATTAATGGATACTTTTGCAGATTTGGCAACTTGGCTCCGGAAATCCTGGGATGGGTCTGGGGTTGGAGACAACAATCGACCCTGATCGCCGACAAGCTGCCGATGGAGCACGGACTTCACGTAGTGATCATGCATCACGTAAAACAGGACCTGACCCACGGGCGCTTTATCGTTGGCGCGGTTATGCGCGTGCCCGGACGTTTTTTCAACGGCCGCCCCTGAGAACGAATCGCTTGTGCCGTCCGGCCCAACCAAGGTCGATTTGGGGGGGCTTGGCGTCAGACTACCAGCCGGGCCTGCGAGAACGCACGGAGCTCGGGATCGACCTGGTCTCGGACTCGTCCTGCGGCAAGACGAGGTAGCGCCCCTGGCCGAAGCTGGCCCCCTTACCCACGTGGACCCATTGGCCGAGGATCAGATAAGGCCAGAGGGGTTCCGGGATGTGCGTGAACAGGGCCTGTCCCACCAGACCGGAGAGGGGATGCTTGGCCTCCTGACGGTTGCTGTAGCGTTCCCAAGTCTGGACGGCGACCTGCTGGTCTTCCACCGCGACCTGGTCGGCGAGATCGGCCAGGGCGCGATAATCGCAGGCCCCGGCTTCCGGCGACGGGGGGCAATAGGTTTCGACCAGGGTGCCGATGCGTCGGATGAGCCGACGGAAGAACGCGGGCCCATCGAGCCGATCGAGCCGCCGGCCCTTCTGCTGAAGGTCGGCCGGAGTGACCAGGGCGACGATGGCCTGGGGAGTGGGAGGCGGGCCGTCGGCGATGATCCCGGCGCCCGAGAGCTCGGGGACGACCGCTCCGTCGCCGGCGGTCCCGGGATCGATCTCGACGAGACCGCCGTCGGCACCGACCGCGCCGATCCGGACCAGCGACCAATGCTGCCGTTCGACGCCGATGCCCCGTCGACCGATCCCGGCCATCGCGGCGACGACCCACGGGGACCAGACCCGACCCCGGCCGACGAGGGTGACTCCGAACCGGATCGTCTCGCCGGCCGCATAACTGCCCCGGCGCCGCGGCGGCGGGACGAGGACATACGCCCGCGGCCGGTCGAAGCCCAGGGAAAGTCCTTCTCCCCTCGGGGGAGAAGGTGGCCCGTAGGGCCGGATGAGGGGGGATTCACCCCTTCCCTCCCTATCGAGTGGGAGGGACATCACCTGGTCATCGAACATCGCCCCGGAGGCACAACGATCCGGCCGCCGACAAACCGCGCACAGCGAACCCTCCTCGACGCAGCTCACCGCGCAGCTCCTGGCCGAACGCCCCGCGCAACGTCGAGCCTAGGTATTCCGGCAGCTCGCAAGAGCGATCGGTCCGGTACTCGGCCTGGAGTACGGTCAAACAGAGATGCCGCCACATGAATTCGGGCTGCTCCGTACGCCGACGGTCCTCGTCATGACAGAGGGATGGACTCGGGCTCTCACCCGTTTGCATCTCGTAGACAGACCGGGATAGCGAGTCAGAAGCTGGCGCGATCGTTTCGGTACAGGAGTCCCGCGAGGCACCGGCCTTGTGGTTTTCCGTTCATTTCTTCTTCGATCGCGGCTCCTCCATGGTGAAGGTATAGCCCTGCGGACTGACGTTCGCCACCCAGCAGCTCGACCGATTCGCCTTCCTGACAGGTCGGCGCGGGGCCGGACGCAATGTGTCCCAGGAAAGAATCGTCCGCCTGGAACTTCAACCTCCCTTTGGCATCCTTGACGTATTTGACTTTGGGACGATCGCCTCGCTTGTATTTCGGGGACGGAGGCTTTGGGGGTTCGCGCTGTTGTTGGCTCAGAGGCACCAACCTCCCATAGCCGCTGGACGTCTTGCCACCAACGCCCCAATCACCTAGCGAGGTGATGAGCAGATCCCTGGCGAAATCCAGCCATTTGCGCCCATTGGCACTGGGGTCATCGCAAGTGAGGACGAAGTGAGCCGCGCCGCGAATCGATAGGAACTGAACCGGGACCGGCGAATCGAAATCGGTGGGAGGAATGAGGTGCCCGTGCTTGGGTGCCTCCCGTGTACACTTTTCCCCCGTAATAATCGCCATGATGCGGCGTCATGACATCCTCAAGGAGACCCTCGTCGGTCTTGGACAGCGCTTCGGGTGAGATCCAGGCATCGTGAAATGTAATGAACCCGGCGCTGTCGCTTGTACCAAAGAGCACTTCGTGATGTCCGGAAGCCACATTGTTGTCTTCGGATGTGTCGCGGTTTTCGTCGCGGTCACTCGCTTGTACGCGGGGTCACGCTCCCCGACCACCTGATCGCAGTAGTGGGCGGCAAGTCCCTTGAGTCCAGAGCCAGGTAGAATCGGCGTGCCGTAGGTTTGGTGGAGCGTCAACCCGGTTTCCAAGGGTGAGACGCTGCCCAGACCGACGACTAACCGCTGGTTCGGCGGGGTGATCAGCGAGAATTCTTCGACCAAGGGTCCATGCGGGATGCCTTGACCCGCCGGCACGTTAGTACCTTGTGACTTGAGAGACTGGCACCACTGCTCGCGGTCTGGAACGCCGATCGATAGAGAGCCTGGCAGTTCTCGTGAGCCCGCCTGGCGGCCTGGATCAGATTACGCTTCTCCTCTTCGCCTCCGCTTTTCCTCCGTCGGATCGGAATCCCTCACCACAATCGGCAAGTACCGAGCGAGAAGCAATCCCGCGTGCGCCGCAGTCGTGAGACCTTGCCCACGTATTTGATTTCGACAAGCTTGCATGGGAACTCCCCGATCGATCACGACGGCTCACTGGTGTTCAGGGTGCTCGCCAAGTTGGTTCTGGGTGGCCCATTCGTCTCTCTGTCAAGCGCCTCGAACGTATCGTTTGACCCACGTCGCGGCCTGGAGAGCCAGACGCGTCAAACGAAGGTACTCGCCGACGCCTTTCTGTGCATGTCTTCCTCAAATCTCCCTCATAACTCTTCGATTCCTTGATCGTCGCAACTACGTCGTCCAAGACCTCCTTGTTCCTTCCTCCCTTTGCCTGGGCGAATGCAACGGCTTGACACAGCCCGGCAGCCTGGATCAATGATGGGAACGAGAGGCGCGAAGGAGCGGATTCCCTGGGGATGTCGATCCGTGCGCCGTGCCGACGATCGACGTGTTCGAACGCAGCCTGGGCCATCGTCTGCTGGCGGGTTCGGATGGGCTTGCTTTCGGATGTGGTACTCATAGATTTCTTGTCATTCAAGAAGAGGTTGGCCCTCGCGGGCCTTGGAGGAAGGAAGAGTCCTCAGCCCGCCGAGGCTCCGTCCGAGAAAGTCAACCGCACCTGGCCTCGACCAACCGTCGCCTTGCCGCCAAGTTGCAGATAGTGAGAACCGCCGCAGAAGTCCTTCATGAGTTGGCGCCGTTTCTCTGGGTCGTTTCGGTTCCCATTGTTACCGAATACCGGCCCGCACCAGGCGATACCAGACAGGATCGATTCCGCCGGCAGCGACTCCTCGTACCAGAGTTGGCCTTTCGCGACGGTCTTGGTGTCGTCGTCGATCTTCACGCGCGCGTCCACTTGCGTGGCCGTCTCGCAGAGGAACGTAAAGACGTCGTCGTGAACGACGGCGAATCGATCGAGGAAAAGCTTCTGCCAGTCGGGATCAGCAAACACCGACTCGGCCAGCGACTTCGCCCACTCCTCCGCGGCTTCACTGGTCTCCATGGTGAAATCGAGGTCCTCGAAGAAGGCCCGCTGATCCTGATCCTTCAACGCCGAGGTCGATAGGTTCGTGACGACAATTCGGTCGATCTTTGTCGCCTGAGGTGGCAGCGGTCTCCAGGAATGGTGACAACGGACGAGGTCGCGTTGGAGCCGCTTCAGGATGAGGTTCGACGTGCACCAGGCGAATGTTCCATACAGGCTGCGAACCGGGAGACACACGAGTCGCGCGTCGGTGAAAACGATTGCTCCGGAGTTGGCGAACTCATCTCCCCCCGACCCGAACGCCAGTTTCAGGTCCGGCTTGAACCTGCCATTCTGCTTGTTCGATTGGTCGCGGGCCTCATCATCGGCGCCATGATGATCCGCCAGGACGCCCTTCACGGCCGATCCCGGGACGAAGGGATACTCGGTGGCTTTCTGCGCATGATCGGCAGGTCGATGAACCCAATCCCGCGACCGGAGCCGACATGGAGCGGCGTCAGCGCGTGAATCCAGTAGGGACCTTGCACGGTGTCGCGCCACTTGTCCCACCGTCGGTGACATTGCCGTGCTCATCGGGCTGATCCTATAAAAGTGTGCGTGTCTTTAAACGGTTTCCAGACTCCCCAAAGAGCGAGGCCGAAGCCATCGCGTTGATCCTGTTCATCGTCGCAGACCGATCTCAGCCAGTGATCCGCCAGCGAGACGGCGGACGAGGGCTGCCCGGCGTGACCTCAAAGAAAAAGACACCTCCGGCGGGAACGACGCGACGGACGGGCTTGGGCGCAAGAGCCGTTTCGTATGACCAACCCGAGACCGGCCTCCACCGTTCCGTTGCAGCCCCGATGAGTCGGACGCTCACACCCGTTCCCGGCACCTCGCCGGTGAGTGTTTTCTATCCATCGAGCCCGGACACCACCCGCGCCGGAACAATGCCGGCGTGGCAAGGACCATACGAACGAACACGGTTGATCTTCCTGCTCGAGAGTATTGAGGGCATCCCTCACCGCCTTAGGGCAATCCCACGACGGCGGGGGCGCCTCCCGCCTGCCAGTGCATGAGACGCCGTTCTCCACCGAAGGGAGAGGAGTCATTGAGGGAGGCACCGATCGTCTGGAACGGGCTTTCAGGGCCGCAGACGAGCCGAGACACCAAGATGATGGATTGAGCAGTCTTTAGGCATTCTTCCTCTTGATCAGGACGAGGAAGTTCCTCGAGGACGAGGCCCGTCGTCTGAAAGAGGTTGCCATCTTGCCCGGCGCCAGATCATAACTCATTTTGACATGAGTCCGTTCCTCTTTGCACGGAGCGTCCAGATCTCCATCCCCCCATTGAGTTCTCATCCGAAAGGAAGTCCCGGTGGCGTCTGTCAGCCACGAAGTGATTTGCGACCGCGACCAGAATGCCGGCACCGGCGAAGGTTTGAACTCGCCCTTCACGACCTCGGGATTCAGAATCACAGGCGAGAGGCCTTTCGGTAGATCGCATCCACCACACTCCTGGTCCAGATCCCACGGTCGGACCGGGAGGCCCTGCAGCCTCCCACATTTCTTCCGTACCACAAAATCCCCCGGACGTGGAGAATAGAGTTCTGGAGGCTTTCCATCCCTCGTGACGCAAGGAAAAGGCCCGGCACACTCGACCTGTTTGAGCGAGTGGACGAGCCGGCTATACTCGTCGGAACCTTGTGGCGGAAACCCCCCCTGTTTCTGGCCGAGTAAGGTCCGCAACGAGCCCGCCAACACGGACGGATAGAACCAGTCCAGCGACTTCATCCGGTACCCGGCGGAGAACGGTCGCCCATCCCGAGGATCAGCGGATCGCGGGGAGTCAGTGACAGGTAGATGCTCGATGCCGACATCAGACGACTCCCCCGGGGGCGTGCTGTTGAGACGGTTCTCCTGGCTGATTGCCGTCAGGCCGCGGGACTGATGCCTGCCGGACGCATCACCGATCCACTGGCCGGCAATCAGCTCATGGGCCAGGCTCTCCAGATCTGAGGTGTTCCGGACGTTCTGGATTAGGTCGCGCACCTTCCTCCTGTCATCCTCCCTACCGGCGGAACCGCCTCCCGCGCGAGTACCGGAGGCAATTCGACCGGATGGCTCGCCGGAGGGCTTCCTTGTCGGCATCAGTGTTGGACTTCCAGTTCGTGTAAAAACGCGAGGCCAAATGCAAATCATAGGCCGCTTTGGTGGGGAGAACTTTCTCCTGGTGTAATTCTGCCCACTCGAGCAGTCGCCGATCCAGGGGCTGGAAACCGGGGGAATCGACTCCGGACCAGTTATCGCGCACGGTAAAGGCCGCCCCGCCTCGAGGATGGATTGCGAGAGCCAGACCGTTGCGCAGACTTGGCGGCAAAGGCACGTCCTCTTTTGTCGGGTTCTTCGCACGATACTCCGCGGCTTTCGCGAAAGCGAGGAGGTCTTCGAGCGGTTCCATGAAGTGTCCGATGGCGATGCCGACGGAGAGAGTCGGCATCGGTCCCTGGTCCTCAAGATGCCGGAGAGCGGTCACACCTGAAGGCGACTTTTCGAACTCTCGGCGCAGGATCTGATCGAACAGGTCGTGCATCATCCTCGCCCCGACGAGGCACTGGTCGATTGGGAGAAAACACAGGACGTCGTCACCGGGAGGCGAAGACGGTGGCGCCATGAAATCCGACCACTCGCGAATCACCCTCGGGACCCCGGATCGCGGATTTCCGCAGGGGATCTCCCATCGATCGTGGGAGCGCACCTCGTCGTCGAAGACAGACTGGGCCAGCGAGAAGGCTCGGTGAATATCGGGGTCGTCCAGCGATGCAAGGGACGAGATCGTCCGCCCCATGCCGTCGCCGTCGGCCACGACGATGGCGAAATAAGGAGATGGTTCGCAGAGAGAGGGCTTCATGCATCTTACCAAATCTTCCACCAAGTCAAGCTTCTGCTCGATCTGAGAGGACCGGGTTCTCCAGTGATCCGACCGGCTCCTCCCGCTTTCGGGTCGCTACCGGGTCCTCACCCGGTCGTGGTTTGAAGTCCGGCTCGAATGCCGGATGTTGCCGGCATCAGTTCCCGGTGGCGGGAAATGAACGACGACGGAGATCCTTCGAAAGGGAAATCGTCCCACCAAGGAAACTTTGGCGGATCGTCCTCCTTGGCCGCGTTAGGAAAGTACATTCGCTTTCGGATCAGGTTGAGCCCACGAAGTTCCTCGCAAATCGCCTCGATCTTCTCAAGGCTCTTTCTGGCCTGAGGGTCCGTGCATGCGGCCCGAATCCATGGGTCGGCAGCCAGGCGCGACACGGAAGGGAACCGGATCGCATCGTTGCCGAACTCGAGTCGCTTGACCAGCCCCACCAGATCGAGCTGTTCGCCCGGCCGAATGTCCAAGGGTAATACGCGATCCACAGGCTCCTTCAGGACGGATTCGCGCGACCCCGTCCAAGGAGGATTTCGGCCGGCCGGCAACCCCTTTCCAGGGTTTGAAGTCGCAACACGACTTACGTCCATTTAGGAGCCTCATTACGCGATTCCTCGCGTCCCCGTACTTGCCGAGAGCGGCATCAATAGGGACCCCGGCGGCGAAATTCTGAAAGACGTCTCTCGCGGCTTCGCGTTGGCCCGACAAGGCGGCATCCCAGAGGTCGGTCTCGACGGGCAATTCCTCGCCGGCCCGGGGCCCATCGAGGACCCTGACCTTGCGGTCCAGAGTCCGCTTGACAAACCAACTCCATCGTCCGACCACATCATCGCGGATTAGAGCGACAACCTCCCCCGGGATCTTCGGTCTGGAATCGGAACAGCAAGACGTTCGTAACATTGAAGTCGCTCCGATGGCGAGCACGTGTTATCCTCGGTGAAATCCCAAGCCTTGAGGTCGAGGCACTGCCCCGGCGAGAGCATCCTTTTCGCTGGGCTCGTCCACCTGTTGCGTGGCGACGGAAAGATCAACCGCTCTAATCGGGGGAATCCGCCGATCCGGGCGGCTGCTCGACGATCCAGCGCGCGGCCGCTTTGTCGCACTCGGACAGGATGGTGGAAGCCATCCAGAAGTCTCGGGTCCGTCTCGCCGCCGCGATGAATCCCTGCACCGGGCCGATCGAGACCGCCATCAGGTATTCCATGGCCAGGCTCATTTTCCTTGGAAGTCCCGGAAACCGTTCGCACGGACAAAGACCAGGAGCGCGTCCCGTGCGTTGCTTTGCTTCTGCATCGGTTCGAGCGTCGCGAAGGCCGGGTTCACGATCCGATCGTGAGCGACGTCTCGCGATTTGTCCTCGCGTTCCCCTTGGCATTGACGCCCTTGATGTTCAGGTGTGGTTCCAATGGAAAAATCAGCGGTCCAACGCCGGGGGATGTCGCAACACGATGATCGCGGGCACCGCATTGGCCTTCGATCCACACCGCACGAGTGAGGACGGGGCTCGCCATCCGCTCCCCTGCGGGATTTTGCATCCGACCCAACAATCTTGGGATTCAGATCCGTCCGCTGGATCCTTGAAGGATTTGGGCGGCTGATCCTTGCCAGGCCCGTCGCCGTGGGCGAAATGGAAGATCATTGGCAGGCCCAAGGCCGCGCGAGGGAAGCCAGGGATCGTCTCAGTGGGAACGACCGGCGTGGAATGATGCGCGGGTCGCCTTGGCGCGGCTCCAAGGCACATCCTGCGATTTGCGCAGCGAGTCGGGCTCAGGCCACTTCGAGCGACCCGGTGCGGGGCCCTTCTTTCCGGGAGGCCTTCGGAATCCCTGGCGGAATCTCTGATAGACTCCCACTGCGGCTGCCCGACGCCAGGGCCGCAGTCGTCCCCTGCTTAGGATCGGCCAAGACGATCGTCGCCGGGAGGGCATGTCGTAGCTTGCCGTCCGCGAGGAAGGAGAATTCCTGCTTGTCCGTGGTGACGGAACCGACACCCCGCCGTGTACGTGCGCCGAGGCCGCCGAGATTGAGCCATGCCCACAGGCGCGGCGCGGAGATGATCCCGGACAGCTTCTTGTTCCAGGCAATCGAGTGGTCGGCGCTTGCCATCGGAAGCAGTTTTCGTCGATTCCTCACGCCGCTGTTGTTCGATGGACTGCCTTCGCGAGAACGCCCGGGCCGACGACAAACGCACTTCGAGGGTGAACGTCGCTCCTTCCTTCACAATCGCCCCGACCTTGTTCTGTTTCGCAGAGAAAAGCGCGTAAGCCTCTGGTCCCAACCTCCCAAATTCGTATTCCTCTTTCGCATCGAGGCGGCGCTCTCCGTTGAGCCGCACATCGCTGACGATCAGATCGAACGGGCTGGGCAACTCGGCGCTGCCGAAGATCTCCGTCTCCCGCAGGCTCATGAGTTCAACCGCAGATCGATCGGGGTCGGGAGGAAGCGCCCACCCCGCGACGAGCGCCACCAGAACCGAAGCTGGCCGCGAATCGCCTTGGGGGCAAACGGTGTGCCAACGTCGTACTGCCCGGCGAGGTCCCCCTCCGAACAACGGTGTGACCAGACGAACCCCAATCTTCCAGGCTCCCTCGGGAGGCTTTACCAGAGCAGGGGCCTCGGATTCCGGGCAAGAGGCGCGAATGGTGCGGCCCATCGTTGGAACCTTTGTATGAGGGCACAACCTGGGGTTGGTTCAAACCTCGAACCGCTGCCGATTCCCAAACCCCCGGCGACCCGAGGGCATCGGGCGGCAGACCGGCGCGGGTTCTCGCTCAGGGGCGTCGGCGTCTCGACTCGACGCCATCTCGGCCAGTCCCCGCTTCAGAGAACTTACCCGCTCCCATGAGAGGAATCAACGCATCTGTCCTCCAGGCCCGAATGAGGATCAGTCCGCCTTCCTCCTCCGCCTTTTCACTGGCTTGAATGAGACGACTTTGACGATGTCCCCAAGTTCGAACTCGATGCGGACCAGCAACTCGGCGCTGACGGGTTCCAATGCAACCCCCATTTCAGTGCCGTCAGGATCATCGGGATCCTGATGGCACTCGCCAAATTGTCGCGGGTTTTTCGCGAGCTGGCTATCAACCTCCTGCGCGACGGAAGTGATCTCGTTGTGCAAATCCGGATGATCGTTGTATGTTCGCGAGATCATCCACCGCCTTCGGCGTCCACTCCACAGGCGACCTGGGCATCTTGGTCTCCTCTTCGAAGCTTCGAAAGGACTTCTTCCAAAGGCTGTCCCGGTTGGGCAGCCCGCCGTCGGGTCTCCTCGGGTGTCAGGAGGGTGCCCGGTGGATAGCTTTCCCCGATCGCAGCCAGCGCCTGGCATCTCCAGGTGACGGATTTCTCCTGTGGATTCGTTCACGGCGAGGATCGTGCGCCGAGTAAGACCTGCTTCGCAGCCCACTGGAACAGCGTGAACGCATTGAGCAGGAACTCCTTCTTCGTTCGGAAACCTGCGAAGCGCATCCATCGCTCGATGAGTCCCAGCTCGGCGGAAGTCAGGTCCATTTGGAATCGTGAGACGGTCGTCATGGAATTCCTCCAGATAGGATTAGTGGATCGCTCTGGAGAAGTCTCTCCAAGGTGACATGAATGACGTTGGCTGCTTTTGAAATCATCGATGATAACAGGTCATGAAACCACGTTCCGTAATGGTCAACCGAGCACTACATATGGAGAGACTCTGCCCTCCCTCCAATTCTACGCCCGCGATACTTGAATTATCCTCGGTTTCCGAGTAAATTCAAGAGGAGGACACGAGATTTATGTGTCTCGTCCGGTCCAAGAACATTGAAACGACTCGCAAGGGACATGCATAGCACTGGCTGCGACATCAAAGTGACCCCTGATTCGGCGGGGATTAGAAACACAGGAGAGAGCTGTTTTCGTCTCGGGCTGCGGATCGAAGTGACCCCTGATTCAGCGGGGATTGAAACGTCTCGCAAGGGACATGCATGGCACTGGCTGCTACCCTAACAGGTCTCGCCCGCGCCGAGGGCGTTGAAACCTCCGCGTCCTCGGTTGCGAGCGCGGCCAGCGTGCAGCAAGTTGGAATCCTCGTCCCACCAATGTCGGAGATAGCCTTAGCCCATCACCCAAAGTCGAAACCAGAGGTCTCCAAATGGCGGCAAGGACCATCGTCCGGGATCACAACGGGGACATCTTTGATGACTGATGTCGTCTTCTACTCCATCGGCGTCACCGCGCCGATCCGGCCCGAGGAGCCACTGCCGTCGTTGCCCACGATCCCGCGCGGCGCCTTGGTCGTCATCGAGGGCCGCGCGCCGATCTGGCGTTATGGCATCGCTTTTCACCGCCTGCATGGCTCGCCGGCCGGGGCGATCGCCGTCTACGATCCCCGCCTGGGGGCCGTCGTCGTGGCGTCCCATCGCCCTGAGTGGCATGAGGGCCAGGTCATCGATGTAACGCCGCCGGCCACTCCCGCCCCCGCGGGGCCTGGCCCAACGACCGGAGGACAAGCGAGTTGCGAGCGTGAGTCAATGGGCACATCCTGATGTACGCCGATCTCGTCAATCATGCCTCTCCAAGAGATCAGTCCTGTGCCAGTGTCGGGGGATCGCGATCTGTCGGCACCGGCTTCTCAAGTCCGCGTGCTCAATCCAAGCGTGAATGTGCTCCAGGTCTTTCTCGAACGCCACACGGTAGCGGATCCGCCCTGGTGTGGCTTATGCTGATCAATCAGGTGTGCGGTCGGCGGGCTGGGCCGCTGACCCAGTTGCCCAGGCGGCGCGGAGCCTGAATCTTCGTTGGAGCCCGGCGAATACTCTTCGGTTCCGAACTCGATGGGCAGGGCCGCGGGCCGCCGACCTTGAGTGTCCGCCGCCCCCCGGGCTTTCCGCTGGTGAGAGGCCCGCGGGCTTGTGGAGATCTGACGCAGTAGAGTGCGATCGCTTCGGCGCTGTCGCAACGAGCGATGAACCAATGGGAGGGGCACGTGGCGAAGCATTATACGGTCGAGATCATAGAAGAATCCCATGGAGTTGTAGAACTGCGCACCTCATTCGGTGCCCCGGCGGAGAACCCGGAGATCATTCGCGATGCAGTGGCGGCCATCAGAGAGCTGAACCTGACCGGTGGGAAGCTCGTCAAGTTCAACGGGCCGGTGTCGGTGCTCGTCGCCGTGGTGCTTGCACATGAGGTCGCTCATAAGTTCGAGGCGCTGGCCTGGCGCGATCCAAAACTCTCCCCCGGCTACGTCGTGTGTATCACCCATGACCCCGAGTTTCGAACTGGGGCAGCAACTGGAGTAATCGATCATCTCCGAGGGGTTTTCCTTGGGATTGTGACAGTTCGGAGAGTGCTCGATGAGCATCAAAGTGGTCTTGTGCGGCCCACCGCAGTCGGGCAAGTCTTGCCTGCGGCAGGGTTTGAAGGACGCGGTGTCGCACATATCCGGCGCCCCCTATTGCTATGTCATCACCGCCTGTCCCGACGGTGAGGGAGCCTGGTATCAGGAAACCGTTCGACGTGATTCCGCGAGGGCCCAGGCATACAAGAAAGCCTATAGCGCGATTCACTCCCGAGTTCGTACAACTCGTCGCCAATTCGGTAAGAAACTGTGCGGAGCCACTGACGCTGGTTGATATCGGGGGCGTGCCCGACGAGAAGAATGAGAAGATCAGCGCCGGGGCGACCCACGCCATACTCCTGGCTGGCGACCGCGGTGCGTTTGACGAGTGGCGTGAGTTCGCGGCTCGAGTGGGTCTGACGGTTGTGGCCGAAATCTGGAGCGACTACGGGGGCATTGAAGATGACGTTCGTTGGAAGGACACGGGTCTCCTGACCGGCTCGATCCATCGTTTGGAACGCGGTGAGCCCGTCCACGAACGTCCGATGGTCCGGGAGTTAGCCCGGCTTCTGGTCCGACTGGCGAGCGCCCCGGAGCCCGCCGTCAACCCGCAAGGCGTTGCAGCCCTTCAAGAATCATGAACACGACATTGCTCTTCGTGGATTTGCTGATCTCCGGCGTTCAGGTGGGCATCTGGCTGTGCCTGCTCGTCGCGAGCTTCGTCGGGTTCGATCCCGCCGCGCTGAAGGAACTCAAAGGGTGGGAGGTGGCCATCGCGGCAGCCCTGCTGCCGATTCTTTACCCGGCTGGCGTATTCGTCGACAACCTGGCTGA
Source organism: uncultured Planctomycetota bacterium (assembly GCA_963845755.1). Taxonomy (GTDB): domain Bacteria; phylum Planctomycetota; class Planctomycetia; order Isosphaerales; family Isosphaeraceae; genus CAWJTV01. Next base: position 268,483 of record CAWJTV010000019.1, on the reverse strand, counting down.
CGACCTGCTCCATCCCATTAGTTGACGCATCCGACGCAGATATATGCATGACGACGGCCCGACCGTGACGCGTCTCCTCGGCCGTAAGCGGGACGAATGGCTGTCCCGCCAGTTCGATTACATGAGGACGAGGGTAAGGATCTGCCGATCGTCCGTGTTCAATTTCACACTCATCACCCTGTGCGGCGAGCTGTTTATCGGCAGGCAGTGGCGCCGGAGTTCGGGGTCTCCCAGGCCGTGTTGGCCTGGCTCGTCGGCCTCTTGGGGGTATTACTTACGGCGCTTGCAGGCTACTCGTGGTATCGGATCACGGTGTCGTTCACGAAGAAAGTGGCCCACGGGCTCTCCGAACTGTCTGGCCAACCAAGAAACGATCGCGAACAGGCTCAGGAACTTGCGACGGATTTGATCGCCTGACCAAACTCCCAGTGGCCAACCGCTCTGCCCAGGGGATCACTGCCGAACGAACCGACAGCCCCGGCTGAGAGCGCCCGGGAGACCGCGCGGATCCTCCCCGGTGTGCGGTTGACTGTCGTCGTGTTCCCTTGCGACCGGAGCGCCGTCGTCGCGGATCGGTTCGCGCGGATCCCAGGGGACCGGCCCCAAAACCGTTTCCTGATCGCTCGACCGGAAGGCTGGTACGGCGGCTCCTTGCCCGATTACGGATTCCGGCGACGCTGGGGACCCGTGTCGGAGCCGACGGCCCCGCTTCTCCCAATCCCCTCATGATCCGGGAGCTGGATCGATGTCAATCGAGACACCGTTCTTCCGCGTCCGCTGGACGCTTCGCGCGCGATCGGCGTGGACTCTGCACAGTCACCAGAACGCCATCCTTTACGCACTCTTGTGTGATGCCGCTCGGGGGAACGACGCCGATCGGCCGTCGCACATGCCGGAGGGATTGCTCCTGGATGCCCCGGAGCAGTGTCGCGATCGGTACGAGCCCGGCGATCTTTTTGCCTTTGGCGCCACGCTCATCGAGTTCGACCCCGCGATGGCGCTGCGGCGGTTGCGCGATCTCCGAGGGGCTCGCCAGGGTGGGGCACGACGCTCCGCGAAAGCCCGTCGCGCTGGGAGGCAATTTCGACCTCGTCAACGTGCAAGACCTCGTCGCGAAACGATCTCTGGCACCGGGCGAACCGTTTGCGGCACTCGGTCTGGATACGATCGACCGGGAGCTCGAACGGCTGTACGCCATGGCCGGCCAGTCGCTGACGCTTCGATTCCACAGCCCGCTCCGGCTCGAACGGCCCGGCTCCGAAGCGCAGTCCGGACATCGCTACGCCGATGCCGCCGGCCTGCACGTCGGGCAGTTCCTTCGTACCGTCCAGAAGCGGCTCGCGGCCATCGGGCTACGTCGCCGCGATCATAACACCGATACCGATACTGGTGCCGAGGCCCCCTTTGACGATTCGGCCATCACGCTGCTGGCGAATCGTCTGACGTGGCTCGACCTCGAGTACGGGCGGCGCGACGAGCGGAAGTCGCTCGGGGCGCGCTCGGGCGGATCACCGTCGCCGTGCACGACCCGGTCGCCGTCGCGGCGCTGATGTGGGGACAGTACACCCGCATCGGCAAGAACCTGCACTTCGGCTTTGGTCGCTACCGCATCGAGGAGCTTGGCCCCGATCCGACCGAGTGCCAGCGGGCCAGGCCCTTGCTGGATCTCTGCCTCTCGCCCGCGGCCATCTCACATTCCGCCGCGGAGCATGACCTCGAGCCCGAGGCATTCCGGCGTGCCGCCGAAGAATTGAGGGCCGGCACGTACCAGCCGGGCCAGGCTCATCGCGTGGTCTTGCGATCGGCTGACGGCGCGTCGCGCGAGCTGCGCATCCCGCCGGTCGAGGACCGGGCTTTGCAGCGATTGATCCTGGCGCGGCTGGGTCCGGCCCTGGACCGACTCTTCGAGACCTCCTCATTCGCCTGGCGTCGGGGACTGAATCGCGCGTCGGCGGCGCGTCGCATCGAGCGCCTGGTCAACGACGGCTGGCATTTTGCGGTGCGCGCCGACTTCGACCGTTTCTTCGATCGCGTTCCGCGTCAGCTCGCGCGCGACCGGCTGGAAGCCTGTCTCGGCGACGACCGAGCGACGGCGGCGGTGTGGTCCTTCGTCGAGGCCGAGCTGCCGGGCGACGTGGGGATACCCACCGGCGCGCCCCTTTCTCCGCTGCTGGGAAACCTGCTGCTCGACCAGTTCGACGAAGCGATCGAGAACGAGGGAGGACGGCTGGTCCGGTACGCGGACGACTTCCTGATCTTCACGCGCCGACGCGGCGATGCCGAGCGGCTGCACGTCCGCGCGCAGGAGCTGGCCGCCGATCTCCTGCTTCAGCTCAACGCCGATTCCGCCGTGATCGACGTCCGCGAGCCGTTCGACTTCCTGGGGTACCGATTTCGTCATGAGGAGCGATGGCAGTACGCGGGGCCATCGGGTCCGCGACGGGTGCAGGAGCTGGGCTGGAAGGACGCTGATCGAACGCCGTCGGTGCTCGCGCTCGCGTTGCCCCAGGAGACGCCCCACCAGGTGGGTGCGGGAGTGATCGTGGCTGGGCCGGGGATCACGCTTCTGGACGTGGTGGGCGACTCACTCAAGATTCGCGGCCCCGACGAGAGCGACGACAAGGACGTCCCGTTGAGCACGCTGGAGCGGCTGATCGTGCTGGGGCCGGCCGGCTGGAGCCCGGATGCTCCCGGCAAGCTCCTTCGCAGCAAGATTCCGGTTCATCTGCTCTCCGACGCGGGCTGGCCCATCGGCGATCTGGTGAGCGAGCCACCCGACGATCCCGAGGCGATCTTGCTGCAATGCCTGGCTGCCGCCGACCCGGCGATGCGCCCTGCTCCTGGCGCGTCCGCTGGTTCGGGCCAAGCTGCGGAACTTCGCAGCCCTGCTGGAAGCCGCGACCGAGCCCGGCGAACCGACCGCCGTCCGGCTCCGCGAGCTGGCGGAGGAATGCATGACGGCCGGGTCGCTCGACGCGCTGCGCGGGCATGAAGGGTCGGGCGCGGCGGCGTGGTATCGGCGGCTCCCCTCGCTTCTCGGCAGGGGGTTTTCGTTTCATCTGCGCGTGCGCCCGATGCCGGCGACCCGGTCAACGTGATGCTGAACATGGGCCATACGATGCTCTACCGCCATGCGATCGCCGCCTGCCGGGCGGCGGGACTTTCGCCCGCGGTCGGGTTCCTGCACGCCAGTGACGGCCGTTATGCCTCGCTCGCCGCCGACCTTCAGGAGCCGTTCCGTCATCTGGTAGAGCGGGCCGTGATCCTGGCCACGCGCATTTTGAAGCCGTCCCAGTTCGTCCCGCGCTTTGACGGTCCTTATCCACTGGTACTGGAGCACCACGCCGCGAAGACGTTTCACGCGCTGATGCAGAGGAGCTGGAAGACGGGCGTCATCGGCAAAGGCCAGACCGAGCCGCGGCCCTGGCTGGCGCAGTTTCTCGCCACGGCCCGCGGTTTGAGACGCCGGTTGGTCGACCCCGAATCACCCTGGGAGCCGTTCGAACACCCATGAGCCTTTACGTCGCCGCCTACGATGTCACCCGCGATTCCCGGCGGGCCCGCGTCGCCGAGATCCTCCTGGAGTATGGCCGCCGCGTCCAGCGGAGCGTCTTCGAGATCGAGGTCGAGCCGGAGGACCTCGACGAACTGCGGTTCCGCGTGGGCCTGCTGCTGGCCAAGACCGATGCGTTCGATCTTTTCCCCATCGACCGCCGATTCCCCAAACGACGCATCTCCTGGCAGCGCGATCCGGTCGCCGAGGATGCCGTGATCGTGGTGTGAATGGTTCGCACTTCCGAGGGAGTTCCAGCGTATACCGCACGGGGGTTCATCGCTCCCCCGCGACTCCCGTTCGTTTCCTGCCGGGGCGTAGGTTGGCCCCACGGGCGCGAATGAGCGGGTCGCTACAGCAGGGCGGCTGGCCGCGGTTTGCGGCCTCGGTCTTGCTCTGGGTCCTCTCGGGGACGCGGGGACGCCGTTTGCGCCTCTCGCTTTGGTTGGCGCCGGCGGAAACGCAAGCCGAAAAAAACCACGTGAGGGGTGGCCAAGTGGGATACTGCGCGTTAACTTGTCGGCACGTGCATCCCGGATTGATCGGAAGTCGATATGCCAGGACAGTCTGGGACGATTTCCAGATTACATGTGGCCGGATGTGCAGATCTAAGTGACCCCTGATTCAGCGGGGATTGAAACTACTCGACTTTTAACTACTACACATTTCTTTGCGATCTAAGTGACCCCTGATTCAGCGGGGATTGAAACGTTGAGGTCCTTGATGACCTTGTAGAACTTAGGATCTAAGTGACCCCTGATTCAGCGGGGATTGAAACCGCCAACCACACCGACCGACTGGCTACTCTCGACCCGATCTAAGTGACCCCTGATTCAGCGGGGATTGAAACGTGCGGCCTATCCTTGTCGGTCCACTCCCGGTAAAGATCTAAGTGACCCCTGATTCAGCGGGGATTGAAACAAGAGCCGTTTCGATGAGCCCTGGCACTTCCGATCTAAGTGACCCCTGATTCAGCGGGGATTGAAACGCGTAGGACATACCGTCCTGGACCAGTTCGGTGATCTAAGTGACCCCTGATTCAGCGGGGATTGAAACAAGTGAGTATGATCTCGATGAAAGGCACTTGATCTAAGTGACCCCTGATTCAGCGGGGATTGAAACTTCATTTTCCATCGCGACACGCCCGACAGATGATCTAAGTGACCCCTGATTCAGCGGGGATTGAAACAAGGCACTCACTGTGCTGATGCTGCTACAGTTTGTGATCTAAGTGACCCCTGATTCAGCGGGGATTGAAACGACAGAAAAAAAAAGAAAGTAGAAGAAGCGCTTTTGATCTAAGTGACCCCTGATTCAGCGGGGATTGAAACTTCATGGCGGCGGAGACGTGCAGCAGCTGGAGATCTAAGTGACCCCTGATTCAGCGGGGATTGAAACGAAGGGAGCGAAGGCAATGCCAGCGCTCTTGATCTAAGTGACCCCTGATTCAGCGGGGATTGAAACTCGGCTTGACGCGCGGCTTGGCCTCGTTGAGCGCCGTGGATCTAAGTGACCCCTGATTCAGCGGGGATTGAAACTGTTGCCTGCGGAAGCGGTCTGTCTGGAATGGGATCTAAGTGACCCCTGATTCAGCGGGGATTGAAACCTCCTCTCCCAAGGAGCTAGCGCTCTCTTCGAGTGCCTTCGATCTAAGTGACCCCTGATTCAGCGGGGATTGAAACAGAAAGGCAGCTCATCAAAGCGAGGACCGAAGATCTAAGTGACCCCTGATTCAGCGGGGATTGAAACACTCTTCTCTACCTACAATTATTCTAATATTGATCTAAGTGACCCCTGATTCAGCGGGGATTGAAACGCCGTGGGCGGGATGATGACGACATCTCCCTTTGCGATCTAAGTGACCCCTGATTCAGCGGGGATTGAAACTAGTTTGGGTCGGTTGAACCTTATGGTATACCGATCTAAGTGACCCCTGATTCAGCGGGGATTGAAACGAGCATCTTCACGACGAACCAAAACAGTTGTTGATCTAAGTGACCCCTGATTCAGCGGGGATTGAAACGCGAAGCGCAGCGTCGAACTTGGCGGTTCTCGATCTAAGTGACCCCTGATTCAGCGGGGATTGAAACCGTCCTCCGTCAGCGTGATCCAGTAGACGTCGGACGATCTAAGTGACCCCTGATTCAGCGGGGATTGAAACAGCCGTGAAGCAAACTGGCCGCTCGCTGTACTGATCTAAGTGACCCCTGATTCAGCGGGGATTGAAACATATCGTCCCGGTGAGACTCGGTGAGGCGCAGCGATCTAAGTGACCCCTGATTCAGCGGGGATTGAAACTAAAAGCCCGAACATATTGCCCGCAGTGCGATCTAAGTGACCCCTGATTCAGCGGGGATTGAAACCATTTGGCCCGAATTCTGTCGAGAGCCTCTGCATGTTGATCTAAGTGACCCCTGATTCAGCGGGGATTGAAACGAGGTGGGTTCATTCTGCAGGCGTCGATCCAGATCTAAGTGACCCCTGATTCAGCGGGGATTGAAACTAGTCGCCGCCGGTCAGCGTGGCGAAGTCGCCGATCTAAGTGACCCCTGATTCAGCGGGGATTGAAACCACCAGGAGCTTTGTTTCCGTACAAAGTCTGCGTTTGATCTAAGTGACCCCTGATTCAGCGGGGATTGAAACGCAGAAGTCCAGGTGCTCATGTTGAGGAACTTCCGATCTAAGTGACCCCTGATTCAGCGGGGATTGAAACCAGCGAGCTTATCGGCATCGTCCGGTTCGTCGATCTAAGTGACCCCTGATTCAGCGGGGATTGAAACTTTTAGGGCTTCGGAGATGGCGCGGGTGAACCAGATCTAAGTGACCCCTGATTCAGCGGGGATTGAAACATCATGCACCGGCGATAGATCGGTACATCCAGATCTAAGTGATCCCTGATTCAGCGGGGATTGAAACATGGCGCGCCAGCCCATTCTCTTGAGACGTCGCATCGATCTAAGTGACCCCTGATTCAGCGGGGATTGAAACCGATTCGACCGGGCAACACACCCGGTTCGACCTGTGATCTAAGTGACCCCTGATTCAGCGGGGATTGAAACTTCCTCTCCGCTTGAGCAGCATTGGCGGCGGCAGCGAGATCTAAGTGACCCCTGATTCAGCGGGGATTGAAACGATTCCTTTGCAGAACGAACGTTGGAGTTGACAATGATCTAAGTGACCCCTGATTCAGCGGGGATTGAAACGAACCCCGCGGCCGGCTGGATGTCGAGGATTCGATCTAAGTGACCCCTGATTCAGCGGGGATTGAAACGGACGCGCCGTATCTCAGAATCAGGAGAATAATGGATCTAAGTGACCCCTGATTCAGCGGGGATTGAAACTCCGCGTGCAGCTCGAATTCCGAGTCCTGGTATTCGATCTAAGTGACCCCTGATTCAGCGGGGATTGAAACATGTGCTTGCGCTCGGCCATGGCTGGGACGTGATCTAAGTGACCCCTGATTCAGCGGGGATTGAAACCAACCGCACCAACGCGGCGACCGCCGGCAGGCCCAGATCTAAGTGACCCCTGATTCAGCGGGGATTGAAACTTGCGGCCGGCCGCGGTCGTCGGCGTGGGCATGATCTAAGTGACCCCTGATTCAGCGGGGATTGAAACCAAGGCGAGAAGCGTTGTGTTGTGCACTTCGAAGATCTAAGTGACCCCTGATTCAGCGGGGATTGAAACAAGCCAGCCAACTTGGCTTTGTTCGCATCGTTGGATCTAAGTGACCCCTGATTCAGCGGGGATTGAAACTAGCGTTGAAGGACCGGGATGAGCCCTGGTGAGGATCTAAGTGACCCCTGATTCAGCGGGGATTGAAACACATCTAATTCTCTGCTTCTCCCACCGCCCCTTCGAGATCTAAGTGACCCCTGATTCAGCGGGGATTGAAACGGTGTTGCGCAGAGCGCTCGACATCGGACCATATCGATCTAAGTGACCCCTGATTCAGCGGGGATTGAAACTCAAGACGCGGATTTTGAGCTCGGGGACAGGTCACTGATCTAAGTGACCCCTGATTCAGCGGGGATTGAAACTGGGATCGTTGTTCATGGTCCCTTCTTTCTGGATCTAAGTGACCCCTGATTCAGCGGGGATTGAGACTGCTGCCAGGACAACGAAATCCACCGTAGCCCAGATCTAAGTGACCCCTGATTCAGCGGGGATTGAAACTTCTGGTGTTCGGCCCTCGCCCCTGCGATTTGAACGGATCTAAGTGACCCCTGATTCCGCGGGGATTGAAACGGGCAGAGCCGGCCCTCGTCGTCGGCGACCAGATCTAAGTGACCCCTGATTCCGCGGGGATTGGAAGGGTTTACGAAACGGGTCGTAGGGTGGGTCGAACGCCGCATCGCGGCGTGAGGCCCACCAAAATCCCCGGCGCATCGGGTGGGCCGGTGGCGAGGATCGGTGCTCACAGAGCACCCTACGGGCCCGTATTCAACTCAAGCGTGAAGCGCTCGAGGGCCTGTCAGGAACTCGGGCGTCCTGGTGCCGATCGGTGCGGAGGCCGCGGGAGGGATGTCCGCATGGGGTGATCGCCGACTGCCCGGATGCGACGACTTTTCACCGGGCTGGGATGGAGCCGCGCGATCTTCCGGTTCAGGTTCCGCGCGCGGGTGACGACGATTGCGGTTGACGCCGACGAGGCGCCGGCTGTGGCCGGCGCGGACATCGTCACGGTCACCCGGACCACATCATGGCCGAGGGCGGAATACGTGTGCCGGGCGATCACCGAGAACGCGCCGTCGTCACCGGTAATCGTCCCCCGGCTGACATGACCGTCTCCCCAGTGGATGATCGCCACGAAGCTCCCCGATGAGGTCAAGACGTTCGCATCGGTGAAGGTCGCCACGGTCCCGGTGAACGGCAGTTTCCGAGTCGCCACGATGCTCAGGGGCTGGATCGACAATGCGTCCGCCAGGGGAGGCGTCGCCGCGACGGCCGGTGCGCTGGCCGGCGAGTCACCGGCTCTGGAAGCCGCCACGATGCAGTACGCGTAGGCCGTCGCCGGAGCGAGCCCCGAGTCGTCATACAGCGGTGCCAGGATCCCACTCGCGATCACGCTCCACGGGCCTCCATCAACACTTCGCTCCACCAGATATTGCGACGCTCCCAGTGAGGGCAGCCAGGAGAGGTCGATCTCAGAGGCTCCCACCGCGACCGCCGCCAGGTTCAACGGTGCCGTTGGCAAGGGAGTTCGGGGCGGTGCGGGCGTCGGGGTGGGTGTCGGAGTGGGCGTGGGTGTCGGAGTGGGCGTGGGTGTCGGAGTCGGTGTTGGTGTTGGTGTTGGTGTTGGCGTGGGCGTCGGGGTGGGTGTGGGCGTGATCGCGGCGGCGATATCCAGGTTGTCGAGATTGAACGGATAATACGGTTCGTTGTTATACGTCTGGGGCGTCAACGTGGGGGCGACCGTGACGCCGTTGACGATGCCTTCGTAGACCTGGCCGGATGGACCCGTCTGGGCGGTGGTCGTCCCGTTGGCCGAGATGTCCTCGACCGAATTCCCCTGGACGGTCACGACGTTCTCGATCGGGTCGACGAAGATCGGCTGGTCGCTGCCGTTGACCGTCAAGGCGCCGCCCACGGTCCAGGGGAACCGCGGGCCGGCGTACTGGCCGGGGGCCTCGGCACTCCAACCGCTGCCGATGGTCACCGTCGGGGGGGTGGAATCCTGCGCGGGATCGTTCCTCTCGGCGACGTACGCAGCGGCCCATGCGTTCAGAAAAGCGGCATCATACTCGAATGTGTTCCCGGTCACGGTCGCCGTCAGGAAGACGCGCCCGGTCTCCGAGGTGGTGCCGACCTGCGCGGTCCAGTAGTCGTCGCTATGCTCCACCCCGAGGATGATGCCGCCGAGGGAGTCCTGGATCACGTTGCCTTCGATCACCGCGCCCAGGCTCGGCAGGGCGGTCCAGCCCCAACTTAAGGGGAAGGCGCCGGATCCGCTCGGGGCAGAGCCGATGGCCGCCCCCAGGAAGATCGCCGTGCCGTTGTAGCCGTCGTCGTAGGTCGTCCCGCCGATGATGTGGTTGCCGACGATGCGGATCCCATAATCCTCGCCGTCGAGCTTGATGGCGGTCGAGGACTTGCCCGTGAGGTCGATCGTGTTGCCCTCGATCGTATCGTTGACGTAGCCGCCGGTGACCTCGACCACGTAGTAGCCCCCCGGGGGAGGAGCGGGCAGCGGGTTCGCCATCAGCAGCTCGATGGTGTTGCCGACGAGGCTGACCTGCTGCGCGACGGGGAACCACTGACCGGCGAGGGTCATGTCGGACGTGCCGTCGCCATCGACGCCGGAGAGGATCGAGACCACCATCCCGGGACCGGTCGATGCCGGAACGGCGGAAACCCGGAGATTCGGGAGGACTAGCAGTCGTCCGTCCGCCGAGATCGCACCCGGCCGGCCTTCGAACAGGACGCCATAAGTGCTCTCGGCCAGGATCACCTCCGGATCGTTGATGCCGTCGAACTGGCCGATGGACGAATTGTAGCTCAACTCGTTACCGACCTGACCCGCGCCGCCCCCGAAGGTATTGTCCGCGATCGTGCTGCCGGTGCCGCCGGTGGCGAGGACGATCAGGCGGAACACCCGGCCGGCGGGATCCGACTGCGAGACCTGATTGTCCTCGACGACGGCATCGTCGGAGCCGTGGAGGGCGAAGGCGCCCGGCGAATAGGTGTCGGCCGTCGAGCCGAGGATCGTGTTGCCCGTGATGGTCCAGGGACCACCGAAGACCTCGATCGATCCGCCCTGGAACGTGCTGTCGGCGATCGTCCCGAGGTCCGCGTCGTTGGCCCGGATCAGGTCGATATCCTGCTCGCCTACATACTCATCGCTGGTGTCGCCGGATTGCACGAGCTGGGCCTGGAGATTGGAATACGCGGAGCCGTCGAAGGCCGGGGGGCCGTAGACCGTCATGCCGGTCAACGTCAGGAGGTCTCGATTCAGGTTGGTATTCGAGTCGCGTGTATCGATCACCGCCTTCGTGATCCCGCCGGGGTCGTTCTCCGGATCCCAGAGCGCCGGCTGAGTCCCCGCGGGGTTGCTCCATCGGATCGGGACGCTCATGTCGAAACGGATCGTGAAGTTTTCCAGCGTCAACTGGATGTTGCTGTACGGGGAGGCGTTGACGTAGATGGCACCCGAGGCGTCGGCCGGCCAGGCCGCCGTGTCGCCTTGCTGGAAGAACAGCGTGGCCCCGTTGCCGACGATCGTGACCGTGTGGGTGATTTCGAGCGGCTGGGTGATCGCGATCGTCTGGTTGGCGGGCAGGTCGATGGTGTCGTACTCGGGGCTCGTCGACATGAGATCGGCGCGGAGCTGGGCCTCGGTGGTCGGCGGTGTGGGCGGGGCCTGGGCGTTCGGGGCCGCGGTCATCAAGGTCGGGTCCCAGTCCGCGCCCGCGAACGCGGTGGCATAGACCTGACCGTCGTCCGGCAGGCCGACCTGCAAGAGCATCGTGGGGTCATTCGAGCCGCTCGGGGGCGCGTCGTTGCCGTCCGGCGGGAAGTAGAGGTCCACGACGTTCGTGGAATTCGCCCGGAGCGACGCATAAAGGTGGTTGTGACCGAGGCTGGCGGTGGTGCTGTCCCAGGCGTTGCCGACCGTATCGCTGAGTCCCCAGGCGACCTGGCCGAAGGTGTTGCTGTCGAAGGCGACGCCGCTCGGCGCGGTCACGACCAGGTGCACGAACCCTTGCTCATACGACAGGCCCGTGCCGTCCTGGCCGTCGTCGGCCACCTGGAACGTGCCTACGACGTCGGCCGGGACGGGAGTGGCAGGCATCGGATCGGTGGCAGAGACCAGGTTCGAGACGGGCACGGTCACCACGTCGGGAGTGCCCTGACCCTGATAGTCGATGGTCACGGTCAGGCTCGCGCCGCTGGTCAGTTCGATCAAGCTCCCCGTCGAGCCGCCGAGCGGCAGCGAACCGCCGGGCGGGGGCTGGTCGCTCTTGACCTGCGGGTTGAGATACAGGTCGCCCTGACCGGTCGTCGCGGACGGGAAATACTCCGCCAGCGCCGCACCGGTCGGGTCGGGTGCCGTCGCCCACTGGAAGCCGCCGGGTGCCTGGATCGCGATCGATGAGACGGTGCCGGAGAGATCGGCGAAGTGCAGATGCAGGTCCTGGATCCCATCAGGACCCTGGGAGGCATCGGGGCCGACGAGGTCCTGCCCGTCCTGGCCGAGGCAGGTGACCGTTGCCGTGAGCAGGCAGCGGCTCTCGAGCTCGACGAATCCCAGGGAGCGGCGCCGCGGGCGACGAGGGTTGTTGAACAGCTTCATGTCCGGTCTTCAGAGATCCACGGTGACCCGTCCCTGAGAGGGAGCCCGTCGAATCCGTCCGAAGAACTTTAGGACAACCTCGGTGCCTTTCTCCGAATTTAATGGGATTAATCGGGATCACAAGAGTGTGCCGCCGGAAACCACTGCCGGGCGATCCTTGCGATCGTCATACCCGGTCTACTTAGCTCCCCAGTTCGGTCAGAATTGCCTGGCCGACATCACGCCCGCGGCCTGGCGGCTCGACGGCTCGGCGCGGCCCGGAGCTTGGCGAGCATCAGGGCCATCTCGCGGGGAAGATGGCGCGAACCTGCCAGCAGAACGATGCCCGCGATCAACAGCGCCGGCAAGACGGCGAGCATGCCGGCGGTCAGGTTTTGGGGTTCGCGGCCGGGCTCGACGACCGGCAGGGCGCCCAGAGCGGCCAGGACGTGGCCGAACCCGGTGGCCATGGAATCGGCCTGCCCGAACGTGTCGATGACCCAACCCATCAGGGCCGGCGACCAGAGGTCGCCCAGGAGGTGGGCGGCCGAGAGCGTCACGGCGCAGGCCACGGCACGCATGTTCGGCATCACCACGCGAGAGAGGACTGCATAGCACGGGCCGAACTCCAGGCCCATCAGCCCCACCGCCAGGAAGGTGCCACCGAAGACCCAGGGCACACCGCGACCATGGATCGCGATCAGGACGCAGACGATCGAGCCCAGCATCGCCAGTCCGGGCAGTGTGAACACCAGCCGGGGCCTGCGGATCGCGAAGGCGTCGGCCAGCCAGCCGCCCACGCCGATGCCCAGGATCGCCGCCGCCAGGAGGGTCCCACCCAGCAGGCGATCGACCTGGTGTTCCGCGTTGAGTCCCTTGACCAGCGTGAGGAACGTGGGGAGCCAGTAGACCCATCCCGCGATGGCGAACGACGCGAACGCCATGCCGAAGACGGAATACGTGTACGACGAGTTGACCATGAGGTCGACATAATCCTCGCGACTGGGCCCCACTTGTTCGTGGAGCCGCAAGCGGGGGATGTCGATGCCCTCGCTCCACCCGCGCACGGGCTCGGGCATGGCGAGGGCCAGGAGGGCCAGCAAGAGCCCCGGCGCGCCGGCCGCCAGGAACGCCGTCTGCCAATTGACGAAGGCCGTGCCCAGGCCCATCACGAGGACCGCACCCAGGGGCATTGCCAGGAAGAAGCTCGCCAGGACCCGGCCGCGAAGCCGGCTGGGGAACAGGTCCATGAGCCACGTCAGGGCGATGACCACGAAGGTGGCCGAGCCGACGCCGACCAGCACCCGGGCCCCGAGGAGCTGGTCGTAGGTCCGCGCCAGGCCGGAAACGACCGTCGCCAGGCTCTCGAGGGCGAACCCCAGCGCCAGGAGCCGGGGCCGCCGCAACCGGTCGGCCAGATAGCCGATCGGCGGGCCGGCGACGGCGAAACCCAGGAGTAATACCGTTGAACAGCCATCCCGCCTGGCCCGCCGACAGCCCGAGCTCCTGATCGATCTGCGGCAGGACCGCGGTCGGCAGCCAGCGATCGGCCGAGTCGAGGAGATGCATCGCGAAGAGCATCGCGAAGATGCCCCACGCCCGGCGCGGCACGGCGTCGAACGTCGGCGGGACCTCGGCTGGACGGGAAGCTTCCGGGCCGGCTCTCGACCCGGATCCGGAATCGGCGTCGGGTACAGGTCCGCGGTCCGGGTTGGCGGGATTCACGAGATTGATCTCCGAGTTGCGGACACAGGGCGATGCCGCACGATCCGTGGACATTCGGACGTCGCGCGGCTTCGAGTGTAACACGGCGGCCTGATCGCGACTGCCGGTTCCTGTCAGATCGACCTGAATCTACCTGTTCTTGACATCCGCATTCTTGAGTGTCTCCAGATAAGCGATCAGATCGGCAAAGTCCCCGGTGCTGAGTCCCTGGGCCAGGCCGTTGGGCATGACGGAGACGTCGCTGCGCTTGCGATCCTCGATCTGATCCTTGGCGATGCGGATCGTCCTGGCGTCGGCGTCCTGGATCTCGAGGGCCTCAGAGGTCTCGTTGCGGACGATGCCGGTGAGGACGCGGCCGTCGTCGAGGGCCAGTGCGATCGGCTCGTAGCCCGAGGAGATCTTGGCCGAGGGATACAGGACGGACGCGATCAGCTCGTCGCGGGGATACTTGGACGCGATGCTCGAGAGCTCCGGCCCGACGGTGCCGCCCTCCTTGCCCACGGTGTGGCACTTGATGCATGCCAGGCCCTTCAGGTCGCTGAAGAGCTTGCGGCCATGATCGGGGTTACCCTGTCCCTTGAGCGCGAGGGCGCGATAGACCTCGGGGTTGAAGCCCGCGCCCGACGGGGCCTTGAGGAACGCGAAGTCCGCCGGGGCCGTGATGGCGACGGCGTAGGCCCATGGTCCGCCGAGGTTGCCGCAGCGGATCAGCACGCGATTCACCCCCTTTTTCAGCGTCACGTCGAACCGCGCCTGCTCGGGTTCGAACCCGCGACGGTCGGAGTACTGGTAGACCTCCTTGCCATTGAGCCAGACGGTCAGCGTGTCGTCGGAGCCGACGGCCATCTGGGCCTGCCGGTCGGAGGGGCTCGGGACCTCGGCATAGCCGTAGGCTGCGAGGTCGTCGTCGTGGCTGTAGGTATGTCCGAGGTTGACCTGTCCGCGGGGATCGGCCGGCTTGACGGTCCGCCAGGTCAGGTGGCGCCCGCCGGCGCCTTCGAAGCCGGCCTTGGGATCGATCGGCCGCGAGGCGTCGAGGCCCGGCGCCGCGGCGATCGGGAACGGGCCGACGACGCGCCAGTCCGTGATCGGCTTCACACCCGCGAAGATGGAACGCAACTCGGGCACCAGCGCGGGGGCCAGCTCGTGACGCTGGGCGAGCTGGTCGAGCACCGGGGCCGCCTGATCGCGGAGGTTGGCGATGGCGGTGGCCGAGGCGCGGCGCAGCTCGGTGTTCTTGTCGGTCAGGCCGCGGAGGTAGACTTGCAACGCGCGGAGATCCGGCATCGCGGCCAGGGCCAGGCCGGCCTCGAACTGGGATTCGGGCTTCTCGGATGCGGTCAGCAGCGCGGGGATCGCGTCACGATCCTTTAACTCGGCTGCGGCGGCCATCGCGCGGTGCCGGACCGCGACATCGGGATCGGCGAGGAGCCCGCGGACGGAACGGCTCACCTCGTCGCGGGGCGCCTCTTTCCGAACCTTTGCGATGGCGACCAGGGCGTCGACGGAGGACGATCGCACTTTCGCCGCCGGGTTCTTCAACGAGGCGAGCAGGGGCTTCACCGCGGCGGGGTCCTTGAACCGTCCCAGCGCGGCGATGACGCGCGGCTGACGGTCGGGGCTGAGCGTCTGGCGGGTCAGCAGGTCGGACAGCGCCGTCACGGCCTTGCCCGTGCCGATGGTCTCGACGGCCTCGAGCGCGGCGTCACGGACCGGTTCGGGCGATCGCGGGTCGCGAAGCGCGGCGATCAGGATGTCGAGCGCCTCCTTGTCGGCCAGCTTCCCCAGGGCCAGGGCGATCGCGCGGCGGACCGTGACGTACTTCTCAACCGCGAACTGGGATCGGAGCATCGGCAGCGACTCCCGGTCGTTGATCTCGACGAGCGCCTCCACGGCGGCGAGCCGGACAGGGAGCTCCCTGGACGCGTACGGTTCGCGATAGGACTTCATCTCCACCCAGCCTCGGATCGTCCTCAGCACGCGACGCGTCTGGCTCCAGTCGATCGTCCTGGCCGGCGGCTTGCCGCTGGCCGGCTGCGTGCCCCACCACTTGCCGTCCCACGGGGGCGCCTTGCGAGCGACCTCGGCCAGGAACCGGATCGTCTGGACCTTTTCATCCATCGTGTGTCCGCTCCAGCTGATCCAGGGCCATGACGGCCGCCTCGTCATAGACTCCCTCCAAGGCGAGCAACACCCCGGCGCGAACCTTGGGATCGGGCGAATCGAGCCACTTGGCCGCCCGCGGCCAGTCGCCGATGCGCCGCAGGGCCTGGCGTGCGGAAAACGCGAGGAAGACGTCGGAGTCGGCAACCCGTGGGATCAAGGAGGGGATTGAGTCGCTCAGGCCGATCCGCCCGAGGGCGATGATCGCCTGGAGCCGGACCGAGGGCTCGCGGTCCTTGAGCAGGTTGACCAGCGGCTCGCGGGCGATCGGCACGGTGCGCTCGCCCAGGGCGCGGGCGGCCTGGGCGCGGACGTCGGCGACCGGTGATTTCAGGGCGTCGATCAAGGGATAGGTCGCCTCGGGCGTGCCGCCGGCGATCGCGTCGAGTGACCCAGACCAGGTGCCGTTTGGCGAGCGGGTCGGTCGCGGGCTTCGCCAGTGCGTCGGTGACCGCGATGAGCGCGGCCTTGCCCTGCCGGATCAGGGCCGTCTGTGCCCGGCGCCGCTCGTTGTACGAGGGATGATCGAGCTGCTTGATCTGGGCTTCGATCGGGTCGGAGTCCTTGCCGCGCGGGCGGGTCTTGACCGTGTCCGCCTTCTCGTAAGTCACCGCGTAGACCCGGCCGAGCTTCTCGGTCTTGTTGTTCCAGCCGCCCATCGACCAGTCGGCGACGTAGAGGGTCTTGCCGTCGTGCGAGAGCGCCAGGTCGAGCGGGCGGAAGCTCTCGACGTCGCCGGGCTCGATGAAGTCGATCATGTCGCCGACCTTGAACGTCGCGCCGTCGGGGGCGAACCGGAACGACTGGACGGCCCGCTTGCCCCACTCGGCCCAGAAGAGGCGGCCGCGATACTTCTCGGGCCAGACGTCCTCGCCGTAGAACACGCCGCCACAGGGCGAGCCGCCGCCGTACTCGGCCATCCGGGGGAGCATCCGGTCGGTCCGTTTGTGGTAATCGTACGGATAGCCGTAATAGCCACCGTCGATGTGATGGGTCACGCGGGTCCACCAGCCCAGGCCGTCGTCGGTGTTGTCGTAGGTGAAGAGGTTGTCGCGGTCGTCGAGGTTGGGCTCGAGGTGATTGCGGGTCCCGGTGGAATAGACCTCCAGCCCCGTGCCGTCGAGCCGGCAGCGGAGCGTGCCGCCCCCCTTCACCTGCACCGTGCGGCCGTCCGGACCGGTGGCCTTGGGGACGCCCTTGTCACCGACCGAGATATAAAGATACCCATCGATGCCGATCTTCAGGCCCGAGACGATGTGGTCGTTGAAGTCGTTGGGTGACCCGGCGGGGACGCCCAGGTCCGTGAACAGCTCCTTGCGCTCGTCGGCCTTGCCGTCGCCATCCTTGTCACGAAACACGGTGAGGTGGGGCATGTTCATGACGTAGAGCGACCCGTCGTGCCAGACCATGCCGAAGATCGCGTTCAACTTGTCGGCGAAGACGACCGGCTCCTTGCCGTCGCGGAACAGGAGGATGCGGTCGATTGGCTTGTTCGCCGGGCCGACCTGGTCCATCGGGTCCTCGCCGACGAACAGCGAACCATCGGGGGCCGTCGCGACCTGGCAGGGAAACTGCACGGCCGGAACCGCGGCCACCAGGCGGATCTTGAAGCCATCGGGCACCTTGGGCATCGCGGCACAGAGGGCCGTGGGGGCGATCGAGACCACGAACGTCGTCACCACCAGGACGAGCCGCCGGTCCCAAGGACGAATGGTCATAGGATTGCGATCCTCTCCGTCATGGCTCGAGCACTGTCGGAAGAACCGAGGAAGAGATATTGAACACGAAATACACGAAATACACGAAAAAAGACAAAATTAGAATACGATGCGATGATGCTCGAGCTTGGGATAAGCGCCGAAGTTGACGAGGATGCTGAGCCTCATACCTGTTGCCTTCAAGTCGTTGAAAGCCTGGGCGCGGTGCGAATCGCAGAGTTCGGTCACGGCTTTTACCTCGATGACGATCTTGTCATAGCAGACAAAGTCGGCCTTGTAGAATTGCTTCAGGGTTCGCCCCTTGTACACAAGGTGAAGTTCCTGCTGGGGCACGAATGGTACGCCTCGATCGGCGAGCTCGATTCCCAGGCATTCCTGGTAGACAGGCTCCAGGAAGCCGCGACCGAGGGTCTGGTAGACCTCGAAGCAGGCGCCCATGATCTTGTAGGATTCATCCTTGTAAATCAGGTCGGCGATCGCACCTCACTCCTCTCTCTCTGGCTTTTTTCGTGTATTTCGTGTTCGATAATCCGTGTTCAATCATCCGTGTAGTTCTTTCCAACCTGGCTCCTTCTACAGATCACGAGTGATTATCGTGGCCACATACCATTTCTTGAGCGGATGATCCTGAGGAGATATAGGCTCCAGGAGAGAGCCGTCGTACACCACTCGACTGCGGACGACGATCGCATGGGCCTTGGGCCACCACGGGTGAACGATGGTCGCGAGAACCAGCTCGCTGGGGAAGGGCATCTCGCAGAGCCGAATCCATGAACGAAGAACCGGTATCACGCGCCAGGGGACATTCGTAAGGCGTTCCAGGAGCTTGATCACGTTGTCAGGCGCATTCCGCCGAGTCCCTCCTCACGCAACGAGAACGCCACCGACGCGGCCTCGTCGTACGTGGTCCCGGTGATAGTCGCAGCCGCGGCGATGGCGCAATCCGGGCCGTATCGCTGCTCGACGTGCTTCTTCGGATTCGAGGCCGACGGGGCTCCCGGCCAGATCGGCAACTTCCGGGGTAGATCGTTCATGTATGACCTTCCTCAACGGCTCATCGTGTTTCCCCGAGGTCGCGACCGTAACTCCATCAGGAAGAGGCTCCACAGAGTCATGACGATCAGGCCGCCCGCGACGGCGAATGCCCAGTGGACGGTCAACGCCAGGATCGCGCACGGGACGATCGCAAACAACATCGTACGATGAGGACGCAGCCGAATGCTCTGCGCGACGATCGTCGCGAGGATCCTCAGGCCGTCGCGGTAGGCCCGAAGCTTGCTCTGGGTGCCGGCGATTCGCGGATGATAGAGGATCGAGATCTCCAGGACGCGGAGCCGGCGCGCGACCGCCTCGCTGGTCAGTTCGGTCTCGATCTCGAAGCCTTCGGAGCGCAACGTCACCTCGGTGCGGAAGCGACGGCTGAAGGCGCGGTAGCCGGAGAGGAGATCGGTGTTTCCCGGCCCGATCAGCAGCCGGAACGCCGCGCGGATCAATCGGTTGCCCACGCCGCGCGTGAGGGTCATCGCCCCGGCGCCGGGCGCGGGCTGGCGCGCGCCGACGGTCATGTCGGCAGAGCCCTCGAGGACCGGCGCGATCAGCAGCGGGGCGGCCTCGGCCGGGTAGGTGCCGTCGCCGTCGGTCAGGAGCAGCACCTCGAAGTCCCCCAGGGCCGCGAACGCGGCCCGGACGGCGTGCCCCTTGCCTTGCTCGGGGACATTCACCACTCGAATACCCAGCCCGTGCGCGATCGCGCCAGTGCCGTCGGTGGAGTTATTATCGAAGACCACGATCTCGGCACTCGGTAACACCGCGCGGAACTGCGCCACCACGATGGCGATCGCCGCCGCCTCGTTGAAGCATGGGATGGCGACGGCGATGCGGGCGGAGCCGGGGGGTGACTCGGACGCGTCGGGGATCGTCACGGGGGTGGTTTTCACATGTAGGTCGGGCTTTCCAGCCTGACAAAAAGGCGCGTCAGGCTGGAAAGCCTGACCTGCGTTCTTACTTATTTGGCAAATCCGACCGGCTGGTCGGCCACGAACGTCGTGACCAGTGGGGCCGGCCCTTCGGGGGTCATGCGGATCAGGAGCGAACCGGGGCCCTGGGGCAGATCAACGAACGCGGTCCGCGGCTCGCCTTTGGCCTCGCCGGTCGAGAGCGCGACGGGTTTGCCGTTGAGCCACACGGCGACCTCCGCCGGGGTGTCGAGGACGAGCGTGGCCTTCTGGGCCGTCGGCGAGAGGATCGGCGTGTAGGCGTAGAGGGTCACCCCAGAATTCGCATCGGCAGACGCCAGGGAGGCAAGATCCACCCGACCCTCGGCATTCGCCGTGATCCGGCGCCAGGAGAGCTTGCGGCCTCCTCCGTCGTCGATCGTCGCGTCGAGGTCGACCGCCGACGCCGGGTCGATCCGGGGCGCGTCGCCATTCCGGGCGAATGGGCCGACCACGTGATACTGGCCGACGATACTCACAGGCTGCTTCAGGGTCGTCAGATAGACGAGCAGGTTGACGAGCTCGCGTTCGGTCAGCGATTGGGCCAGTCCCTCGGGCATGAGCGAGACGTCGCTGGTCCGGCGATCCTCGATCGATCCGGTCGGGAGTGAGATCCGTTCGCCGGTCGCGGTCTTGAGCACGAGCCGGTCGGCGGTCTCCTCGACGAGCAGGCCGGTGATGACGCGACCGTCGGCCGTGGCCGCCACGACGGATCGGAAGTTGTAGCCGATCGCGGTGCTCGGGTTGAGGACGGAGTGGATCAACTCATCGCGACCGTACTTGACGCCGATCGTCGAGAGGTCGGGTCCGACCCACTGGCCACGTCCCTGAACCCGGTGACATCCCCCGCAGGAGTTGGCACCGGCGCGGAAGAAGACCTCGCGGCCGCGACCGGCATCGCCATCGCCGCGCATCAACTCGCCCATCGACGGCAGGGTGTGGCCACCGGCGATCTTGGGCAACGGCAGGACCTTGGCCGCCGCCTCGCGAACCCGCCGGTCGGGCGAGGCGTACAAGGCGGTCGTAGCCTCGGTCTTCAGGTCGTCGGGCAGTCTGCCGGCGCGGGCCAGCTCGATGATGTGCGAGCCGCCGTCCCTGAGTTGCGCGATGGCGTGCAGGGCCTCGCGACGCAGGCCCAGGGGGTAGTCGCGCGCGGTAACCAGGTCGGTCAGCCGGCCCCGCGCGCCAGATTGCCCGGCCATGGCGCGAACGGCCGCCTCGGCCACCGGGTCGGAGCTCGCCTTGCCTCGGACCGCGGCGATCAGTTGCTCCGGGACCCGGTTGGGCGTGATGTCGAACGAGCCGACCGCCTCGATGGCCGCGACGCGGGCCTCGATCGGTGCGCTGGTCTCCTGGGCCATTTTCTCGAGG
The DNA here is from genome assembly GCA_963845755.1 of uncultured Planctomycetota bacterium. GTDB lineage: Bacteria > Planctomycetota > Planctomycetia > Isosphaerales > Isosphaeraceae > CAWJTV01. The sequence continues at coordinate 247,687 of CAWJTV010000019.1, read as the reverse complement.
GTCGTGCGATAGCGGCCGTCGCGGGTCGCGGCAGCCAGCGTGATCCCCTGAAGCCGCGTCGCCGGGTCCTTCAACTCCTGGGCGATCAGGTTCACGACCCGCGGCCGGGTCCGTGCCGCGTTCCAGTCGCCCGGGAGCCGGCGTACCAGCATCGCGGACAATCCCAGCTTGCGGGCCAGGTCGTTGGTTTGGGAGGCAAGTCCGGCGACCAGGTCCGCAGCCTCGGGTGCCGTGATCCTATCCAGGATGTCGTCGGCCGCTTGTTGAAGCTCGGGGCGCGCAGGGACGGGAGGATCCGCTCCAGCAACGGCAGAACCTCTCGCGTATGAAGCCGCCAGGCCAGCCCGAGATACTTGCTCAACGCCGTGGCCGGCAGGTCCGGCGAACCGATGGGAAGGTAGGCCTCATTCCGGTCGACCGGGAAATACGGCGGCAGCGCGACCTTGCCGTTTCGGCCGGATTGCGCCAGGTCGAGGTCTCCGTAGAGCGTGCCGTCGAGGAGCCTCGACAGGAAGGCGCCGTCGCGCTTCTCCAGGGCCAGGCCGAGGGTCTCGAGATACCAGCGGTCCTGGCCGTCCCACGATGCGGCTAGCTTGCTCAAGGCGTCGCCGACCGTGTCGGTTGGCAAGTTGCGGAACGCGAGGATCAGCTCGCGGCGGACGCCCGCGTCCGGATCGTCGGTCATTGACAGGAGCGTGTCGAGATGCTTCATCGCGGCCGGCGCGTGCTTGGCCTCGACCTTCTGATATTCGACGTGGCCATTCTCGCGGCAGTCGCGGCCGAGCATGCGGACAGCCATTTCGCGGAGGCGTCCGTCCGGAGACTTGATGAGGTCTCGTGACAGGGGATTCTTGATGGGGGCCTGTTCGACGATGGCCTGGATCGTCCAGTAGGCCCGGGCGCGGTCGATGTCCCGATTCCCCGGCGCCGCCAGCTTCGTCAGGACGTTCATCACTTCTTGAATCCGGCGAAACGATTGGTCCGGACGGTGGTTGAGGTATACCGCCCGATGCAAGAGTACATTCCGGGCCGCATCCATCGTAGTGACATTCGGCGACTTCAGCGCGGCGACCAGCCCGTCGAACGTGCCGAAATCGGGCTTGGGCCTGGTGCTCTTGTGCCCCTCGCTCGCGACGCGGTAGATCCGCCCGGTCGTCTGATCGCTGAAGGCGTGGCCGCCGACGCCCGCGTCGTACCAGTCGGCGACGAACACCGAGCCATCGGGTGCGGTGCAGGCATCGACGGGCCGGAACCACGGATCATCGCCACCCAGGAAGACCTTGTAATCGGTCCGGAATGCGGCGCCCTGTCGGGTGATCGGGAAGAAATTGACCTGTCGGGTGCCGGCGTCGACTTCGAGGACCGCGCCTCGGTATTCAGCGGGCAGAAGTTCGCCCTCATAGACCATGATGCCGCAGGGGCTGCCGTTACCCGTGCCGACGATCTTGGGGACGTTGCCCGGCACCTCCTCGCCCCAGTGCCGCGGGCTGCCCGGCGTCCGGTAGCCGTAATGGCCGCCGTCCATCGCCCAGATCACCCGGCAGCCGCGATTGCCGTCGTCGTCGTTGTCGCTGGTGAAGATGTTGCCGAACGAGTTGACGCAGGTCTCGTAGTTGTTCCGCTGGCGGTCGCAGATGATCTCGAACTCGGTGCCGTCGCGGTTGACTCGCAAGGTGTTGGCCAGTTGGTCGGTCCAGACGTGCCGGCCGCTTTTGTCGATGACGTCGAAGTTCTGGGGCCGCTCGGAGTGGTCGTGCTGGACCGAGCAGCAGCCGTCGCCGTGGGTGAAGTAGAGTTTGCCGTCGATGCCGAGGGTCATGCCATGCACACCATGGTCGGAGTCAACCCCACCGAAGCCGGTCAGCAGCGGGTACCGCTTGTCGGCCTTGTCGTCACCGTCGGTGTCCTCGAGGACCAGGAGATCCGGGCTATTGCCGATGAAGACGCGGCAGCCGGTGTACTTGCCCGACTGGTCGTGATGCTCTTCGACGGCAATGCCCATCGGGACGGGGAAGATCCGATCGGCGAACACGGTGACCTTGTCGGCCTTGCCGTCGCCGTCGGTGTCTTCGAGGATCTTGATTCGATCGGCTTCCTCGATGCGCTTGAAGCGGCGGTTGCCGCCGCGGGTGAGCCGGTAGTTCAGCCCCTCGGCGATCCAGACCCGGCCTCGGGAGTCGATATCCATATTGGTGGGGTTGCTCAGCATGGGCTCCGACGCCCAGAGTGTCGCCTCCAGCCCCGGGGCCGGCTTGAGCCGCTGGGCCGACTTCTCGGCGCTGACCTGGGCCGAGGCGAGCCCGGGACAGATCCCGGCCATCCCCAACACCACCGAGATGGCGATCGACCGGAACATCGGAATGCGTTGCAACATCGAGAGAGACTCCTTCTTCAGTAGGCGGTAGGCAGTCGGTAGTCGGTAGCAAATAGAATACAAACTTCGATGCTTCTGTTGACTGCCCACTGCCCACCGCCGTTGCCCACTGCCTGCATCCCACTGCCTACTACCTACTGTTCAAAGATTGGCCCGGGATCGTCCCATTGTGGCCTGACGATCCCCGAGCGTCCAGACGAGAGGACGCCAGCCAACTTGGCCCTTCAGAAAAAAAAGTGGCGGCTGCGTCGTCGCTCGGGTCTCTTAGGTTATTGAGACAAGGGCGGGAGGCGATCAGGAGACACGGCCATCGAGACGCTAGGCGCCGCAGTGAGGCAGATCAGCCGCCTCTGGGCGGATGGGACCATCACGGGATTCTCCGATGCGCAACTGCTCGAGCGCTTCGTCTCCGGGCACGACGCCGCGGCATTCGAGGCCCTGGTGGCGCATCATGGACCGATGGTCCTGAGCGTCTGCCGGGGCATCTTGAAGGATTGGAACGACGCCGAGGACGCCTTCCAGGCCACGTTCCTCATCCTCGTGAAGAAATCGGGGACTCTCCGCAGGCACGAGGCCCTGGGGCCCTGGCTCTATCAGGTGGCCCACCGCGTGGCGATCCGGGCCAACGCCGCCGCCGCCCGGCGGCGGGCATGCGAAAGGCGGGCGGGACAAATGGCGGCGATCACGTCAACGCCTGGGCCGTCGGCCCCCGACGAGCCGTTGCAAGCACTCCACGAAGAGATCGCTCGGCTGCCCGAGAAGCTCCGCCGGGCGGTGATCCTCTGCGAGCTTCAGGGCGTTCCTCAGAATCGGGCCGCCGCGGAGTTGCGATGGAGTGAGCGCACGCTCCAGCGCCGACTGAGCGAAGGACGCTGCGCGGCTCAAGACTCGACTGATCCGCCGGGGACTGGCGCCGGAGGGCGGGGTCCTGGGATCGGCGGTCCTCGGTGGGGCTGGCATCGCCGTACCGCCGGCCTGGAGCCAGGCGGCCGTCCGGGCGGCGCTGGCCACGGTCGATCGCTCGTTAACCGTCGGGGTCGTCTCGGCGGCGGCCCAGGAATTGACTCGGGAGGTGCTCGGAATCATGTTGTTCAAGAAACTTACATTGGCGTCAGCCGCTCTCCTGGCTGGAGGACTGATCGCGTGGGGGGCGTCGGCTGCGCTGGTCTCCCTCAGTGAGGAGCCCGCGAAGAAGACGGTCGCGAGCTCGGATCCTCCTCGGCGAAGAGCTGAGACGGTCGCGCCGCGGGCCGAATCGAATTTGCGCGAGGCACCCAGAAAGATCACCGTACACGGCCGAGTGCTCGGGCCGGACGGGCGACCCGTCGCCGATGCGAAGATCTACCGGACTCCGCTGTACGGCAGCGAGCCGTTTTCGGAACCCGGATCTGCAACGAGCGGACCGGACGGCCGCTTCGAGTTCGAGTACGTGGTGAAGGCAGGCCAGTTCCATCAACCGACCGTCGTCGCGGCCACCGCGGCGAACTACGGGCTCGGCTGGGTCGAGGTCCCGCCGAAAGGCCGGAGCGACGACCTGACGCTCCAACTGGTCGAGGACCAGCCGATCATCGGCCAGGTCGTCGACCTCGAAGGGAAGGCGGTCCCGGGCGCGACGCTCCAGGTGCTGAGGGTCCGCGCCGCGGCCGGAGACGACCTCGGCCCATGGCTCGAAGCCGCCAAGGCCAGGAAAGGACTGAGCGATCAACTTGAGATGCAGTACCTCCCTCGGCTCACGATCGCTCCGGCTCCGAAGTTCACCGCTGATGCCGAGGGTCGTTTCCGACTGACAGGCATCGGGCGGAATCGCCTCGTCGTGGTGCAACTCGACGGTCCGACCATCGCCAGCCAGCAGCTCAGTATCCTGACACGTTCGGTCGAGGCCCTGACCGTGGTCCGGTTCGAGATGCCGTCCCAACCGACCCTGACCGCGACCTACTACGGCGCCACCTTCCGGCATGCGGCGGCCCCGACCAAGCCGATCGTCGGCGTGGTCCGCGACAGGGACACGAAGAAGCCGCTGGCCGGGCTCACGATCACCAGCCAGAAACTGGCCAATGAACTGATCGGTGGGAACGAGATGGTTCGGACCACGACCGACGCCCAGGGACAATACCGGCTTGTGGGCATGCCCAAAGGGGAGGGAAACCAGATCAAGATCGTCCCGGGTAACGACCAGCCATACCTCGTGACTTTCCGGGACGTGCCGGATACTCCCGGCCTGGAGCCGGTCACGGCCGATTTCGAGCTGAAGTGCGGCATCTGGATCGAGGGCAAGCTGACCGACAAGGTGACCGGTAAGCCTGTGGTGGGTGAGATCCGCTATCACGCCCAGCCCGATAACCCCAATCAGAGTGCCTACGGCTATTTCCCCAATGACACGCCCAGGACCACGAATGAGGACGGATCATACCGCGTCGCTGGCATGCCGGGACCCGGCATGGTCGCGGTCCGGTTCGTGGACGGTTACCTCCGAGCTCACGAACGCGATGACGAGTACGCGATCAAGGAAATCTTCGTCCCGACGATGCCTCTACCCACGATGAACTACACCGCGATCGCCCGGATCGACCCGGCCCAGGGTGTGGAATCGGCGACGCGTGACCTGACGCTCGACCCGGGCTGGACCTTTACGGGAACGGTGCTCGGGCCGGACGGCAAGCCGATGGCCGGGGCGTGGGGCATCGGACTGACCGCCCGCGGCGACTTCGCGCGTGATCTCAAGCCGATGAAGACGGCCGAGTTCACGGTCAGCGGGTTCAACCCGCATCATCCGCGGCCCCTGATGTTCCAGCACCCGCAGAAGGGACTGGTGGGAGTGGCACACCTTCCGAAGAACCGGAGCGAATCGATCACCGTGCAACTGCGGCCCGGCGCCACGATCGCGGGCCGGCTGGTCGATGCGGACGGACGACCGCGACCCGGCGTGAAACTGGTCGTCTGGCGTGACTACAAGGAACTCGCCCAGCCGATGGACTACACGTATTTCCCCCCACAGCCTGACAAGACGGATGAGCAGGGTCGGTTCCGTATCGCGGGTTTATTGCCCGATTACCAGTTCTCCCTGTACGACGGAAAGAGCCTTCTGTCCCTGGGCGAGGGTCTCCGTTGGGGCGAGACGAAGGCCCTAGGTGACGTGAAGACTGGTAGTGAGTGATGGAATGAGAATTCTGTAGGGTGCTCTGTGAGCACCGGAGTTCCAAGAGTGATGCCGAGTTCGGCGGGATTGGCAACGGTGCTCATAGAGCATCCTACGGACACCCCGTTCGTCGCGGGGTTTGAGATCGAAAGCGAGTGACCGATGAAACCGCCGCCGGACACCAAGAGCGGACGATCCGCGGGCCCGTGGGCGCCTTATGTCCCATGCGACGAAGCCCCCTGGAACCTGCGGCGCGTCGTCCTCCTGCACCGCCGTGCCGGCTTCGCGGCCACCCGGGGCGAGATCCAGCGTGACCTGAAGGCCGGCCCTGAGGTCAGCCTTGATCGTGTGCTGTCGGGCACCGCAGCGACCGTCGGCGTGCCTTCGGAGTTCGAGAAGACCGCGGACGTGTTGGGCGAGTCGGCCGCGACCTCGAGCGATCCGGCACGGCTCAAGGCATGGTGGCTCTACCGCATGCTGTTCGGCCCCGACCCGCTGACCGAGCGGCTGGCACTGATGTGGCACAACCACTTCGCCACCAGCAACTTCAAGGTCGGCAGCCTGGCGTTCATGTATCGGCAGAACGTGCTGTTCCGCCAACGCGCCCGTCGGCCTTTCGGGGAGTTGCTCGAAGCCGTCCTCCACGACCCGGCGATGCTGATGTGGCTCGACGCCACGAGCAACCGGAAGGGCCACCCGAACGAGAACCTGCGCGCGAGCTGATGGAGCTTTTCAGCCTGGGAATCGGCCATTACACCGAGCACGACGTCAAGGAAGCGGCGCGGGCCCTCACCGGCTGGAGGATCGAGAACGAGGTCTTCGCCGAGACTGCCGCTCGCCACGATGACGGCGAGAAGACCATCCTGGGGAAGACCGGGCGCTGGAAGGGAGATGACGTGGTCCGAATGGTGCTGGAGCACCCGGCGACGTCGCGCCGCCTGGCCTGGCGGATCGGCGAGCTATTCCTGAGCGAGACGGCGATGAAAGCCGCCGATCTCGATGCCCTGGCGGACGGCCTGCGGGCGCGCAACCTCGACATCGGCTGGGCGGTCGAGACGGTCCTGCGATCGCAAGTCTTCTTCGCCGACGCGAACGTCGGAGACCGCGTGCTTAGCCCGGTGGAGTACGTCATCGGGGCGGCCCGCGCCCTGGAGTTATTCGAGCCGCCGTGCAGCACGCTGACGCTCGCCGAGTGGTGTACGCGGCTCGGTCAGGACCTGTTCTTCCCGCCCAACGTGGGCGGCTGGACGGGTGGCCGGTCCTGGCTGACGACGCGCGGCCTGATCGGTCGGGCCAACTACGCGACGGGACTCGTCGGCGGTCACGGGGTTGGCCGTCCGTCACCGTGGGATCCCCTCGCCCTGGCCAGTCGCCACGACCGGGGCCGAGGCCGTGATGAGTACATCGACTTCATCGCCGAGCTGCTCTTCGGCTCCGAGCCGGGCCGCGACTGGCATGCTCGGATCGCCGACGCTACTGGCTCGGATGAGTCGTGGGGCCCCGACGCTGCCCGCCATGCCATCGCCCTGATATTGACCTGCCCCGAGGCCCAACTGGCTTGAACCGATCGGGCACTTCGGGACGAAGGTGCTTGGGCATCGGTCCTGGGGCCTACCCGACGCATCCGTTAACCGCTCCATACCGATTCCTCACCGCAAAGCCCCGGCGCTGCGGAGCCGCAAGGGATCAATACAGATTCACCACAGAGCCACAGAGATCACAGAGACATTTCCCTTGATTTTTTTAAGTTTGATAATTTTTATATAATAATAAAATTATATATATTTAACATTAATGTTTTGTCAGATTCACCGAGAGTGAACTATACCTGTGCGCTCTCGACATCACAACGCGTCTTGGTTTTCTCGGTGTTCTCCGTGACTCTGTGGTGAATCGATCCGTTCCTTTTCCTTATCGCTTTGCGGTTTCTGTGGTGAAAGAATCGCGGCTATCCCGGAGGTTCCCATGTCTACGCGTCGCGGTTTCCTGGGAGCGACCTTGAGCAGCTCCTCCCTGATTGCGCTGGCTCCGACGGTCCCCGGCTTCCTCGCCCGCACGGCCCGTGCCGCGGCACCGCGGCGCGACGACCGGGTGCTGGTGGTCGTGGAATTGAACGGCGGCAACGACGGCATCAACACCGTCGTCCCCTTCGCCGACGAGGGCTACGCCAAGCATCGCAAGACGCTCCGGCTCGCCAGGGACCGTCTGATCAAAGTCAACGACCACATCGGCCTCCATCCGTCGCTTCAGGGATTCGGCAAGCTGCTGGAGGCCGGGCAACTGGTCATCGCCCAGGGCGTCAGCTATCCCAACCCGAACCGATCGCATTTCCAGAGCATGGCGACCTGGCATACGGCCCGGCTCGACCCGGAGGAGCACAAGGGAGCGGGGTGGCTCGGCCGCGCCCTCGATGAGGCCGGAGGGACGGCCTCCCTGGTGCAGGTCGGCGCGGACCCACCGTCGGTGGCGATCCGCGGTTGACGCTCCATCGCCACGTCCATCGCGCGGATCGAGGACCTCACTCTGGACGCGGGCTCCGACCCGCGCAAGGTTCTCCGAACGATGCGACCAGGCGATGACACGGCGGCGTTCGTCCAGCGGAGCATGCTGGACGCCTACAGCGCGGCCGATCGCACGCAGCAATTGGCCCCTCACAAGGATGAGGCTCGTTATCCGCAGAGTGGCCTGGCCTCACGACTGCGGCTCATCGCCCAGCTCCTGAAGGGCGGCCAGGACACGCGTGTCTTCTATACGCTTCAGTCGGGCTACGATACCCACTCGGCCCAGCTCTTCGCGCACAGCAACCTCCTTCTCGAACTGTCCGGCGCCCTGAAGGCGTTTCTCGACGACCTGGCCGCGGCCAGGCTGGCGGACCGTGTCGTGGTATTGTTCTTCAGCGAGTTCGGCCGGACCGTCAAGGAGAACGGCTCGGCTGGCACCGACCACGGCACGTCCGGCCCTGTCTTTCTCGCCGGTGCGAGCGTCAAGGGTGGTCTCGTGGGGGCGACGCCGAGCCTGCTCGACCCGGACCCGAAGCACGGCGACCTCAAGACCGTGATCGACTTCCGCCGGATCTATGCGAGCGTCCTCGAGGATTGGCTCGACCTGCCTGCCAGGACGGCAGTGGGCGGAGATTTCGAGAGGCTGCCGCTCTTTCGCGCCTGACGACAAAAGCTTTCTGATGAAATGACATCTCCCGATCGTGCCAAGCGCGAGTCGGCCTGACAGGAGCCGTCGTCAGGCTGGAAAGGCTGACCTACTTTCTGGCCGGCGCAATCGACAAAACCCCATATAGGGAGGGCCGGACTCGGCCTACGAGGCGCCCGTGTGGCGACGCGGCGGCGGCGGCTAGCCGGGATCTGATACAATGAGGGGACGTCGAGAATCCCTCACGTGTCACAACCTGGGCAGGGAACTCGGCCAGGACGGTATCGGGATGGAGTGCAGCGACCTCCCGGTCTCGATCGGTCTTCCGAACTTAGAGGAGGCGGGCCATGTACTCCAAGGTCTCGATCAAGAACTTCCGCGGGATCGAATCGCTCGAAGCGGAAGGGCTCCGCCGCATCAACTTGATTCTCGGCCGGAATAATTCGGGGAAGACCACGTTTCTCGAGGCCCTTCTACTCCTGGGTGGAGCGACCGACCCTCTGCTTCCCACAACGCTCGGGCAGTTGCGCGGGCAGCGGTCGGGAAGAGGTTATCCCGATACGATCTGGAGACCGTTGTTCCGCAACCTGAACGCGACAGTGCCCGTGCAAATCTCTGGGCGCTGGCAGGAAGAACCACGCGACAGGACTTTGGAGATTCAAGCCCACGAGGTGTCACTTGCCTCCTCTTCATCAGGCTTATCGTTCGGTAACGAGGGAGGCGTTGCCGTTGCGACTCAAGACACGACCATCAATAGGCTGGGATTCGGTTACCGAGGAGCCGGGAACGCCATTCAGACGGGCGCAATGGCACTTCTCGACCCTGAAACTGGAAACGTCGAGGTAAAGGGTCACCAATACAGAGACGATTTGATACGAACCACACTCCTATCCGCTCGAGTCTTTCCCAGCCCGGTTCGTGATGCCCAGCAGTTCAGCTCCTTACTCAAGAACAAGTATGATCAAAATATTCTAAAGGCTTTACAAATTATTGATCCAAACGTTCAGAGAATCGAGGTCCTCTCCGAGCCGAGTGGCCCGTCGATCTACCTGGACATCGGCCTTGACGCACTCGTGCCGCTCGCGGTTTGCGGCGAGGGGATGGTTCGCCTGTTCTCGATCATCCTGGAGTTGATCGCCTCGAGAAATGGTGTGCTCCTGATCGATGAGATCGACAACGGCCTGCACCACAAGGTGATGCCCACCTTGTGGAAGCTCCTGGATGAGCTAGTCGAGAAGCATCAGGTCCAGGTCTTCGGAACCACGCATAACGACGACATCATCCGTTCCGCTCTGGACGTCTACGCCGGCAAGGAGGGCACTCTCGGACTGTCCCGCATCGACAAGCGCGACGATCGCCATGTCATGGTCAGTTACAGCGACGAGGCCATGCAGGGTGTCCGCGAGGTACCGTTCGAGGTGCGGGGATGAGTGCCCAGATCCAGCGACCCAGGTTGCTCATCGTCGAGGGACATGATGAGGAGCAGTTCTTCGCGGCCGCGCTGCGGGATCACCTCGGGCTCGCCGACATCCAGGTCATGCCGATCGGTGGGAAGACCCGCTTGACCGCGAACCTCGCGGGCCTGGTGAACGACCCGCTTTTCTCAAACGTTCAATCCTTGGCGATCATCCGGGATGCCGACGCGACAGCTCCCGGTTCGACCGTGCCTTCGGCGATCCAGGCCTTCCAATCCATCTGCGGTTCCTTGAGGCACGTCGGACTGCCCTGTCCCGTCGCTCATGGCCAGTTCGTCGATGGCCCGCCGCGCGTGGGCATCTTCATCGTCCCAAACGGAGTCGATGATGGAATGCTGGAAACGCTCTGTCTTCAGTCCGTATCCGGACTGCCCGAGTTTCCTTGCGTGGACGGCTATTTCCAATGTCTTCAGGGGCACGTTCCACTTCCGACGAACCTCTACAAGGCGCGAGCTCATGCCTGGCTCGCGTCGCGCCCCAAGCCTGCCTTGCGAGTCGGCGAAGCTGCCCAGGCGGGATACTGGCCCTGGGATTCCGATGCGTTCACGGATCTCTGGTCGTTTATAAGTTCGTTGTGAATCAGTGACCCCGACGCAAAGTCGGTCGCAACGCGTGATCGCGGACCCGGCCGTGGCGGAAGCGGGCCGTGAAGACGGACGCTGCTGGATTCGGATGGGCGACCTGGAAGACGGTCGAGGTGGCGGGCGTCAGGCCGAGGGCGGAGACGCTCAGGGCGGCGTCTCCCTTGCCGCGCTTCTTCGACATCGAGCCATCGAAGACGGCCACGCCCGCGCCGGCCTGGACCGTGAGCGAGCCGTGGAACCGGGCATGACTGGGATTGTTTGACAGGGTGACGCTCACGGTGCCATTGTAGCTCGTGACGATGTTCCCGAACGCATCCTCCACCGCGGCGGCGAAACTGAAGGACTGGTGCTGGGGGATCTTCCCGGGCGGCTGGGAGATCAGGACGACCTGGGTCGGTGCGGCGGGGTTCACTGCGAACGAAGATTCGTCGTCGCCGTAGACAGACCGACGGAGGCGATTTGCAGCGAATCTCCGGCGACGGCCCGGTAGAGCGTGAGATCGGAGAAACGCGCCACGCCGTTGACGGCCGATACGCGGCTCGTGCCGCCGAGCGCGTCCGCGTCGAGCCAGGGCGAGAGCGATGCCGTCACATCGCCCTGGAAGGACGTGTCCACGTTGCCGAACGGATCCTCGGCCGTGGCGACCAGTCCGAAGCCGCTTCCGGCCGTGACGCTCGAGGGAGGTTGCACGGTGACGATCAGCCGGGTCGCCGCCGTCGGGCTGACCTCGATCGAGACGGTGGTCGTTGCGGACAGGTTGCCGGCGGTCGCGTTCAGTGTGTAGCCCGCGCCGGCCTCGTCGATCGTCAGTCCGGAGAAGCGAGCCAGGCCGCTGTCGGCGGTGACTGTCACGATGCCCGAAAGCAGAGCGCCGGCGGGATCGTGGGCCATCGCGGCCGACACGCTGCCGTCGAAGGTGGTGGCGAGGTTCCCGAACGGGTCCTCGGCGGCCACGGTGAAGCCGAACGGTTGCCCGGCGCTCAGCTTGGTCGGGGGCTGGGCGACCATCACCAATTGGGACGCCGCGGCGGGCGTAACCTGGAAGGCCGTCGTGGAGGCGCCGGTGAGGCCGTCACCGCGGGCCTGGATCGTGTAGCCGCCGTCCACTCGATCGAGCGAGAGGCCCGAGAAGCTGGCGACTCCGCCATCCGCGGCGAGCGTGAGGTCTCCGCCCAGGCTCGTCCCCGCGGCGCCCCCTGCCAGGGCGAGCGTCAGGTCGCCGTTATAGGACGGCTCCGCGTTGCCGAACGCGTCCTCGACCGCGACCGTGACGCCGAACGCCTGGCCGGCCGTGACGCTGGTCGTGGGCTCGGCCGTGATGACCAGTCGGCTGGGCGCGGCGGGGTTCACGGTGAAGGCCGTCGTGGTCGCGGTCGTCAGGCCATCGCTCGCGAGGTGGATGGTATAACCCGACCCGGCCTGGTCGAGCGCGAGGTCCGAAAAGCTGGCCATGCCGCCGACGGCGGAAACCGCGCTCGTGCCGGCGATGGACAGTGTGTCGGGCCCTCCGGTCAGGGCGAGTGTGACCTGGCTACTGTCGGTCGTCTCGAGGTTGCCGTAGGCGTCCTCAATCGACGCCGAGAGGCCGAACCCGGCTCCGGCCGTCACGGTCGCCGGGGGACCTGCGATGATCACGAGCTGGGCCGGTGCAGCGGGGATCACATTGAAGCTCGACGTCGTGGCGGACGAAAGGCCGGTGCCGACGGCGCCGATCGCGTAACCGGTCCCGGCCTGGTCGAGGGTCAGGCCGGAGAAACTGGCAACGCCGCCGGATGCCGGCAGATTGAGCGTACCGCCCAGGCTGGCCCCGCCGGGACCGCCGGTCAGGCTCACCGCGACATTGCCGCTATAGCTGGTTTCGAGGTTGCCGTAAACGTCCTCGACCGAGACCGCCAGGCCGAACCCGGCGCCTGCGGTGATCGCCGGCGCGGGTTCCGCCGCCATCACGAGCTGTGCGGGTGTTGCGGGGATCACGTTGAAGGATTGCGTGGTCCCGGCGAGGAGCCCGCTCGCGCTCGCCTGGATCGCGTAACCGGCCCCGGCCTGGTCGAGGGTCAGGCCGGAGAAACTGGCCACGCCGCCGGATGCCGTGACCGTGACCTCGCCGCCCAGGCTGCCCCCGCCCGGATTGGCTCCGAGTGCGAGCGCGACGCTGCCGCCGTAGCCGGCCTCGAGGTTGCCAAATGGATCCTCGACGCTGACCGTCAGGCCAAACGCGCCACCGGCCGTGACGATGGCCGGAGGTTGCGCGCTGATGACGAGCTGGGAGGCCGCGGCCGGCACGACGTTGAATGAGCCCGAGGTCGCCGAACCGAGGTTACTTCCGCTGACGAGCAGGGCATAGCCGGTGCCGGCCTGATCGATCGTCAGGCCCGAGAACGTGGCGACGCCCTGGTTGATGGTCGCCGTCAGCGTGCCATTCAGGGCCGCTCCGCCCGGGTCGTTGGCCAGGGAGAGAGTCACGGTGCCGGTCGCGCCGGTGATCGGTGTGCCGCTGGGGCTCTCGACGTCGACGACCAGGGCGAACGGGCTGCCGGCCGTGACCGAACCGGGCGGCTGCGCGGTCACGACGAGCTGGTCCGGCATGCCGTACGAGGCGAGATCGGGGACCAGGAGATTTGCGACCGGCGTACCCAGCCCTGTGACCTCGTCGTATCCCGGCCCGGCGTTGTAGCCACCGTTGCTGCCGCCGGTGATGTCGTGGAAGTCGGCGGCGGGGAGCGAATAGAGTGCGGGCAGGGTCTGCGTTGCGCCATCGAGGGTCGTCCCCCCCTCGGCAACCCGACCCTGGTCGGCGATGGCGATCAGGGCGGCCCAACTCGGGGCGGCGAGGCTGGTGCCGCCCATTTCATTCCAGGGGCCGCCGCCGGTGTTGTCGTAGGAGTCGTAGACCGCGACGCCCGTGGACCGATCGGCCACGAACGCCACGTCGGGGGTCGTCCGAAAGCCGGTGCTCTGGACCCCATCCTGGTACGCCGGCTCGTTCTCGTCGGCGCTGACCCCGCCGCCGCTGCCGGACCAGGCCGTCTCGCCTTGGTAAGAACCGCCCGAACCGAGCCGCAGCGTGGTGCCACCGGCGGCTACCACGTTCGGCGACGACGCCGGGTAGATGCCCGGAGACCCTCCGTCGCCCGAGGCGGCCACGAAGGTCACGCCCTGGTGGCCGGTCGGCGTCTCGAAGTCGGAATCCCAGAACGACTCTCCGCTGAATTCCGACGAGCCCCAGCTCAACGAGACCACCGAGACGCCGGGGAGGTTGGCCGCGATGGTGATCGCGGAAGTCAGGTCGCTGAAGCTGTTCGAATCGGCTTCGACGAGCACGATGCTCGCCGCGGGGGCGAGGGCGTGGGCCCACTCCACATCCATGGCTTCCTCGTACTCCCAGTTCCCGCTAGAACTCCCCGCGCCCGCCGGGTCCGTGCCGGGCAGGCCGGACGTGTCGCCGTTCTGGTTGACCTTCGTGAAGCTGGGCGGGTCTGCCAGGCCGAACGCCTGGTCGAACTGGGCCAGGTCGCTGGTGCTGAAATGGGAGGCCGCGCTATCCACCAGTCCGGGGTCATCGTACGCGTCGACGATCGCGATGGTCTGGCCCGCCCCATCGCCGGTGATCGAGCCGAAGCGGATGCTGTTGACTCCATAGGCGGTCTGGATTTCTTGCGGAGTGTAGCCGCCGGGAGACTCACCGCCGCCGTCGGGCTCGATCGGCCGAGATCCCGGAGGCACGAGGACCGGCGATATCACTGCGACCGCGGTCGCGCCGGTGCTGATCAGGGCGGGGACGATGCGGACTTCCAGGTCGTCCCGAGATGTCAGGAATGCGCGGCGGGTTGCGCGGTCGGGCTCGGCGTACAGCTCGTTGAAGGGGGGCCATGCCACTCTCCATAGTTGCTGGTGGTTACTGGCGAGTGGTTCGTACGCAAACGGTTCGGGCCGTTCTCGTGTTCTTGTGCCACCAATAACCAATGACCGATTCGATCCGATGGCGATCGGCCAGTGGTCCAGGGTCGTTCCCGAGGGATCCGTGCCGCATAGCATCGACGCTGAACGGGAAACCCACGTCGGTACCCCGTCCTCGCCGGCCCCCAGGTGACCACCCTGCCTTCCCGGTATCTGGAAGTAGTGTAGCCCACAAATTGGGGTCGTGAGTTGTGGGCAGCAAGGGGCGCCGGGAGTGGCAAGTCGGTAGGCTCTACGAAATCCCACGCGCCACTCCTGGGAGCGATCGTGCCCGGGGCTCGGGCGTTGTGGAGAAACCGGTCTTGATTTCACCGGCCACTTGCCGCTTGGCCGCTTGCTACTCCCGACAGGTTGGCCTTGAGCGAAAACCGCCCGTCTGCTATGAAGCACCGCGGTTAGGCTCCGGGGCGTTAGTCTTGGTGCCTCGATCTGGATGCGCGTCGCCCCAGAGGCGAGCGCCCCGCCGCGATGGTCGCCGCTTACTCCATGACAGCATGACTCTCGCCACTCTTGTCTCGGGATCCTGGTCCGATGAGATCCCGAGCCCGCCAGCCCGGCAAGGAGGCCTCCTGGCATGAACCGCCGCACGGCACTGTTAGCGTCGATGTTTCTGGGCGGCCTGGTCCCGCGAAGTCTCCTCGCGCAAGGGCAGGGCCGAAAACTCGCGCGACGGGAGACGCCCGCCGAATCGGTCGTGGACGATCGCGACACGGCCGATGCCGGGTCTGGAGACGCCGACCTACCCGCCGGGTTCCCCAAGGAACGCGGGTTCCAGTTGAAGACGTGGGACATCTCGGGGTACACCCGCATCTCCAGCCACCAGGCGCCTCCGGAGAAGGCGATCATCGACTGGATCTTCCTGCGGACCGGCATGCCCGAGTGGCACGGCGAACGGGCCGCCGCGCTCTGGGCCAACCGGAGCTCGCTCTCAGCCTACAACTCGCCGCAAGTCCTCAAGCAGGTAAGTGATATCGTCGAGCGATTCACCAATGCGGTCGAGGACATGCTGACCGTCAACGTCCAGCTCGTGGCGGCCGTGGACCCGCGATGGCGGTACACGGTCTACTCGCGGCTCACCTACGTCGGCGCCGGCCCGCAGGGACAGCAGATCTGGACGATGGACATGAAGGATGCCGCACTCATCCTCTCGCAGATGCAGGTCCAGCAGGGTTTTCGACCCCTGTCCCACAGGGGCCTGGAAATGATCAATGGCCAGACCGTCAAGTACCAGACCCTGGAAGAGCGAAAGTTCGTCGGCGGCCTTCAGCGCGATAGCACCGCCGGCCTGTCGTTCCAGCCCCGTCCCGTGACGCTCTATGAGGGGATCGTCCTCAAGTTCAGCCCGCTGTTGAATTTCGAGGGGACCGCCGTTGACGCCAAGATCGACCTGTCGGTCAACACGCTCCGCTCTCTGCACCGGACCCGGGTGATCGCCCCCCGTGAGGTCGGTTTGGCCGAGTCGAGCATCGACGTGCCGGATGCAACCGAGACCCGGCTGGAGAAGACCGTCACGGACTGGAAGCTGGGCCAGACGCTGATCATCTCGTGCGGGATCCACCCCGGATCCACGACAAGAAGAACGGCCTGTTCAACCTCCCGATCCCGGGGACATTCCCGACCGCCACCGAGGTCCTCCTGTTCCTCGACGTGAACAAGGTCGAGCGCGCCCGAGCCACCCGCGACACCGACCGCGCGCCCGCTCGCACCCGGGGCGGCCAACCCCGCAGCCGCGCCGATGCCGAGTTCGAGACCAGCTCGGCCGGCCCGGATACCGATCGGTAAACCCCCGATCCGGCCCGGTCGGAGCCGCACCTTCCCGCGGAAAACGTCGCGGTTCACCCGTCGCGACGTATATAATAACCAGCGCGCTCCGGACGACGAGAACGGCAGGCCGCTGCCTCATTCCACCGTGCCTCGTCGCGCCGGATCGCTCCTGGGAACTCGCCGGCTGGAGCCGGCTTCGACCCCAGCCACTCCTGGAAGCCCACAACGAGGGTCGAGTGGCTGGAGTCGGCGCCGGAGCGCGACACCCCCAGGGATCGCGGCAATCACAAATGCTGGATTGATTATTTAACGTCATCTGAGGCTGGACCGTCCAGTTTTTGGGGAAGGACACGATCATGAATAAGGAAAACCCGATGTCGATCGGTTGGAGGCCGATCCTGGCGCATGCTGCCACGGTTGCGGTGACCTTGTTGCTGGTCGCGGTGCTCTTCGGCGATCGCCTGGGGTTGCGGAGGCCGCCGCTGGCACAGATCCCGGGCGGACCCAACGAGCGGGTTGCGCCCGTACCCCCTTCCCCGCTGCCGATCGCCCCTTCGCCGCGCGCGACCCCCGCGCACGGCGCCGTGGTCGCATCCGCGACGCCGCCTCCGCCGGAGGACGTGCTCAAGGGCCTCGACGCCGACGAACGGATCAACATCCAGGTCTACGCCGCGGTCAACAAGAGCGTGGTCAACATCACGACCGAGGCCGAGGGACTGGGCTTCTTCGGCGACGAGACGAGCACGGGCGGCGGCTCCGGATTCGTCATCGATAAGCAGGGCCACATCCTGACCAATTTCCACGTCATCCAGGATGCCGATTCGGTCCGGGTCAAGTTGTTCGACGGCTCGGCTCACGACGCCCGGCTCATCGGTGCCGATGAGCCCAACGACGTGGCCGTGCTGAAGATCCAGGTGCCGGCCGAGAAGCTGGTACCCGTGACGTTCGGGGATTCCTCGAAGATCCTCGTCGGCCAGAAGATCCTGGCGCTGGGCAACCCGTTCGGGCTGGAGCGGACCCTCACCGCGGGGATCGTCAGCAGTCTCGACCGCTCGTTCCGGGCCAATCACGGCCGGATGATGAAGGGCATCATCCAGACGGACGCGGCGATCAATCCCGGCAATTCGGGCGGCCCATTGCTCAATTCGCGCGGCGAAGTGATCGGCATGAACACCGCGATCGTCAGCCATGTCGGCCAGTCGGCCGGCATCAGCTTCGCCGTGCCGATCAACGGGATCGTGCGGATCCTCGACCCGTTGATCCGCAACGGCCGGGTCGTCCGGGCTGACCTGGGGATCAGCCGGTTCTATGCCACCGGCAAGGGCCTGCTCATCGTCTCCCTGGTGGACGGGGGACCGGCCGAGCGCGCGGGGCTCCTGGGCGTCCAGGTGCGGGTCGAGCGATTCGGGCCCGTCACCCGCCGGACCGTCAACCCCAACAGCGCCGACCTGATCGTCGCCGTCGAGCACGAGCGCGTGCGAACCCTCGACGAGCTGCTCACCGAGGTCGAGAAGCATCGGCCCGGCGAGACCGTCCGGATCACCGTCGTCCGCGACGGCCAAGCGATAGATATCTCCGTCCGGCTCGGGCGGTCGTGAGGATGCCAATCCTGACTGGCTTGAGTCTGCACCCCCAACGCGGCGGCGCGGAAAAGCCTTTGCTCGAATTGTGGGATTTCTACGGCTGTACCAATCCTTGGTTGATCCAGAGGTCCGCATGATCGAGCGGCATCTTGGTCGAACTCAAAGCACCCTCACGGATCCGTTGCAGGATGTCGGGCCTCAATGGGTTCTGTATCATCAAAGCATTACCATCTCGGGCAGCCACGAGCTTATCGAGGGTCGTGACTTGTGAGTCGCCATAATTGACGCAGGTATCATGTCGGATCCAAGGATGGTCCCCCGCCTTGAGCAGACACGATCGCTCCTTGCGAGGATCGAGAGTCGTCAGATTTACGATCAGGACGTTCTCAGGATCCCGCTTGGCATCGGAGATGATGATCCAGAGGTGGATATCGACGGCGCTCAATAGGAAGGTCGTGCCGGCTTCCATACTCGACTACTTCCCTAACAGGCGATGGAAGGCGGTTAGACTCTGAGCCTCCTTCGATATCACATCGATGGCATCAGCTTGCCCGAGTGCTTCCAGGATGTTTGACAGAGGGATCGGCTTCGAAGCCTTTCCGGGATCATTCTGGATCCACTCCGGGAATCGGTGAGTGATGTCGACCAGCGCCCACTCATCATCGTCTTCGTAGGTCTTGGCGACTTCCAGAAGCTTGCCGATCTCGAACTTGGAAAGTTGACCGACGTCCGGCTCCGCCAGCTCGAGCAGATCGTATTTTTCCTTGCGGTAGAATTGGGACCAGAGGGACATCTCACGATGTTGGCCCAGGATCAGGTCGTAGACCTCTTGGAGCCCAGGGCCACGTTCCATGGCGACGACCGGCCCTCCCGTGATGGGGCGTCCCGTCTCCTTAAGACTCTCACGGTCTGCAATGTAGAGCAATTTCAGGAGCCGCATATAGTTCATCCGTTTCACCCCGTCGTGACGGAGCAGGACGCCTATGGCCTGAATTGTCTTCAATACTCTTAAAGGAAAACTCATGGCGTCTCCTTCCGGCCCATAATCGCTCGAGAGTCCTTCTGAACAGAGTACCACTATCTTCTTATCGTTCGAGTCGTGAAAAGTCAATGATAAACCGTGGTGCCGATCATGGGATCATTATCTAATCATAAGCGGACCTTCATCCTCCTTGCCCGGGAAGGATGAGGCCGGGCGACCACCGCCGGATGCCGGGCCGCGGGGGAAAGGTTGAGAGGCGTCGTCGTCGCGGAGGTGAGCCCGCTTGCGGTCACCTTCATCGTATAACCCTTTCTCGGTCCGGTCAGCGTTAAGCCCGTGAAAGTGGCCAGGCCGTCGATCGCCGCGACCGTGAGCGTGCCGTGAAGACTTCCCTTCGGATGCTTGCCCGACAAGGCGATGGTCACATCCCCCTGGAAGCTGGAGGCCTGGGCACCGGACGCGTCCTCAATGGCGACGGTGAAGCCGAAGGGTTGGTTCGCCGTGACGGTCGGGGGAGGTTGGGCGGCGACCACGAGCTGCGTTGCCGGCGGTTCCTCCACCGTGATCGGTGCCGTGACCGCGGGAGAGAAACCGCTGCCGGTGGCCCGGATGGCATAGCCCGAGCCGGGCACGTTCAGGGTCAGGCCGTAGAACGTGACTTTGCCAGCGTTTACCGGCATCGTCAGGTTGCCGCCGAGGATGGCGCCACCCGGACCGCTCGCCAGCGCGAGAGTGACATCGCCCGTGAAGCTGGTCTCGATCGCGCCGCTGGAGTCCTCAACGATGACCGTAGCCTGGAAGTACTGGCCCACCGTGACGGCGGAGGGTGGGCTGAGCAGCATCAGGTGGGGGACCGGTCCGATGATCACGGCGACGGGGGTCGTGGTTGCGGCGGTCAGTCCGATGCTGGTTGCCTGGACTGTGTAGCCGCTGTTGGCGATGTCGAGCGCCAGCCCGGTGAAGGAGGCCACGCCCTGAACGGCCGCGACGGTCACCGTGCCGGCCAGCGCGCCGTCGGCCGCGGCGCCGACAAGCGCGACAGTGACCGCCCCGTTGAAGGACGTCGCCACATTGCCGAAGCTATCTTCGGCCACGACGGTCATCCCGAACGGGTCGCCGACGTCCACGCCGGTGGGGGGCTGGGAGGTGATCACCAGTTGCGTGGGCGGGCCCACCTTCACAGTCAACGGGTCGGTCGTCCCGCTCAGGAATGAGCCGCTGGTCACCCGCAACGTGTAACCGGTGCCGGCCGTGTCCAACGTCAGGTCGGTGAAGGTGGCCACGCCGTCGATCGCCGCGACCGTGAGCGTACCGCCGAGCGTGGGTATGGTACCGCCGATGGTGCCAAGAACGACGGTGACATTGCCGTCGAAGGAGGTCGCCACGTTGCCGTAGCTGTCCTCGGCCGTGATGACCAGACCGAATCGGCTTCCGGGCGCGACGGTGGCCGTGGGCTGGCTCGTGACGACGAGCGATGCGGCTGGTCCGGGTGGCACTCTAAACGGTGTGGTCGTCGTGCTCGAGACGCCAGTGCTGCTGACCTGAAGTGTATAGCCATTGCCGGGCGTGTCCAGAGTCATGCCGGTGAACGTGGCCACGCCGTGGTTCGCCGTGACCGTCAAGTCGAGGCCGTTGAGTGTGCCGTCACCGGGATCGCTCGCCAGCGCGACGGTGCCGGTGCCGTCGAAGGACGTGTCCACGTTGCCGTAGTTGTCCTCGGCCGCGACCGTCAGCCCAAACGCGTTGCCGGCGGTGACCGAGCTGGGAGGCTCGGTGGTCACGACCAGGCCCACGGCCGCCGCGGGCGTGACATCGAAGGTCTGCGATGTCGCGGGACTCAAGTCCCCGGCGCTGACATGGATGCTGTCGCCCGTACCGGCCCGAGTGCGTGTCAGCCCGGTGAAGGTCGCCACGCCCTGGCTGGCGGCGACGGTGAGCGTGCCGCCGAGCGCGCCATCTCCGGCGTCGCCGGCCAGCGCGATCGTGACGTTGCCATCGAAGGAGGTGTCCACATTGCCGTAGCTGTCTTCGGCCGAAACCACCAGGCCGAAGCTGGTGCCGACGACCATGGAGGCAGGCGGCTGGGTCGTCACCACCAGTTGGGTCGCGGCCCCCGGCGTCACATTCAGGGGGCTGGTCGTCGCCGTCACAGCACCGCCATTGATGCTGACCTGAAGCGTGTCGCCGTCCCCGGCCGTGCCGAGCGTCAGTCCCGTGAAGGTGGCAATGCCCTGGCTGGCCTTGACGGTGAGCGTACCGCCGAGCGCGCCGGTGCCGGAGCCGTTCGCCAGCGCGATCGTGACATTGCCGTCGAAGGATGTGATCAGGTCCTCCAAGCGGTCCTCGACCGTGACGGTGAGTCCAAACGAGTTGCCGGCGGTGACGCTACTGGGCGGTCCGTTGCTCACGACCAGTTGGCTGGGCAGGTCGTAGGAGGCCAAATCGGGCACCAGGGAGTTGGCCACCGGGGACCCTAGCCCGGTCACCTCATCATAGCCCGGCCCGGCGCTGAATCCGCCGTTGCTGCCGATGGTGATGTCGTGGAAATCCGAGGCGGGCAGCGTGTAGAGGGCGGGCAGGGTCTGGCTGGGACCGTCGAGGGTCGTCCCCCCCTGGGCCACTCGTCCTTGATTGGCCACCGCGATCAAGCCGGCCCAACAGGGTGCCGCCAGGCTGGTGCCACCGACCTGGCTCCACGGGGTGGTGCTGCCGTTGTTGTAGGAGTCGTAAACCGCCACTCCGGTATTCGGGTCGGCATCGAAGGACACGTCGGGGATGGTCCTCTTTCCGGTACTCTGAACGCCCCCTTGATAGGCCGGTTCCTCCTCGTACTGGCTGGTGCCGCCACCACTGCCCGACCAGGCAGTCTCGCCGGAGTAAGCATCGAACCAGTTGAGCGTCAGGCTCGTGCCACCGACCGCGACCACATTGGGTGAGTCGGCGGGGTACCCGCCCGGAGATCCTGAGTCGCCGGTGGCCGCCACGAACGTGACCCCCTGGTGGCCGCTCGGAGTGGTCAAGACGCCATCGGACCCCAGCTCGAAACTCGATCCTCCCGAGCCCAGGTTCGATTCCGCCGAGCCCCAACTCATCGAGACCACGGAGACACCCGGAAGGTCGGCGGCCATCGCCACTCCGGTGTACAGGTCCTGGCTGGCGGCGGAGTTGCACTCGACAAGGATGATGCTCGCAGCCGGTGCGATCGCATGCGCCCACTCGACGTCGAGGGCTTCTTCCGCCTCCCAGTTGCCGTTGGGATTACCGGCCCCCGCGGGGTCCAGGCCGGGCGCCGCTCCGACCGTGCTACCGCCGATATCCGCGCCGTACTCATTGAGCTTGGT
Source organism: uncultured Planctomycetota bacterium (assembly GCA_963845755.1). Taxonomy (GTDB): domain Bacteria; phylum Planctomycetota; class Planctomycetia; order Isosphaerales; family Isosphaeraceae; genus CAWJTV01. The sequence goes on along the minus strand of CAWJTV010000019.1, from coordinate 225,344 downwards.
GAATTTGGGCGGATCCGGCAGGTCGAATTCCTGGTCGAACCGGGCCAGGTCGCTGATCGGGAAGTTGCTACTCGAACTGTCCACGAGGCTGGGATCGTCGTAGGCGTCAACAATCGCGATGGTCTGGCCTGATCCATTCCCCTGGATCGTCCCGAATGCGATCTGGTCGAGACCATAGGCGAGGCGGATCTGTTGGGGGCTGTAGCTCGAAGAAAGGGGAACTCCGAACCCTTGAGGTTGGACTCCGTAAAGATCGCCGACCGACACCATCACATCGGGACTCGGGCCGAGGTTGAAGGCAGCCGGGGCCAGGCGAATCTCCAGATCTTCCAGGAGCGGGCGCGCGGCGCGACCGTGCCGCGACCGGAGTGGACGTCGTGGTTGAGAGCGGAATAACATGCGGCTCTCCAGGGCGCGGAGATAGGGACCCTGGAGAACTGTAGATCACGTTTGGGTGATGGTGCGATCCGCCGTGTGTTGGGCGTGATGGCCGGCCGGCTTCGGCTCGATGCGGACCAGCCGGCGTTACACGTCGAGCGGCTTCGCCCGGGTCGGGCTCGCTTCGAGGATGAGGACCACGGCGGTCGTCAGGTCATCGGCTGTCCGGAACGGTCAGAACCGCTCGATCCAGGCGGGGTTCGCGTACTTCTCGGCGAGGAGTGAGGGGACGTGGCTCAAGGGCCGGTCGAGTGCCGGGAACGGCCCCGCGCAGGGAAACCCGCGCCGCTGAGGGCGTCGATCAGGGCCTGACGCGAGAGGTCGAGATTGGTCGCAAACTCGTGATGCGGCCGCCCTTGGCGGTAAGCCGGCTGTCGCTCGGGGATCGCGAGATAGCGGTCGATTCGGTCGATCGGGAACCGATAGAGGATCGAGCAATGGACCAGGAACCAGCGTTTCAGCCGGCGCTGGGCACTGCCGCCGCATTTCCGGTCGCCGAGCACCAGGTCGCCGTGGCCCAGGACCCCGACCGGCCGCCCCGCGCGGCGGATCGACTCGGCGATCCTCTCGACGACGTAGCCCTGGGCCGCCACGACCGTCGAGAGTCCCGGGGCCGCCGTCTGCGGCAGGACGACGGCCACGTTGAGCGCGCCGGGACCGATGACGACGGTCCCGCCGCCGCTGGACCGTCGCAGGATCGGGACCCCGTCATTCCGGCATGCCTCGATCCGGACCTCATCGCGAATCCGGCGCGAGGCGCCGAGGACGACCGCGTACTCCCCGGGCTCCCAGAAGCGCACCAATGGCGGTGTGCGCCCCTCATCGGCCTCGATGAGCAGCGCCTCATCGAGCGCCAGGTCCTCCGCCACGCTGGCGAGCGTCACGTCGCGGCACGCGATCGCGTCCCCGGTGATACCCACGCCAGCGGGGTCCTCAGAACTTCTCTTCATCCACGCGGAAGACCGTATGGCAATCCGTGCAGCTCTTGGTCACGGGCCGGAAGGCGTCCTTCGCCTTCTTCGCCTCCTCGGTGCTCGTACCCGACTTCGCCAAGACCTTCTCGAACTTTTCGGACGTCTTGATGAACTCGTCCATCAGCTCGTTCCACTTCTTCTGAGGGTCCTTCTCGTCCTTGGCCTTCTTCAAGGCGTCCTTCAACGGCTTGGCCTGCTTGGCCAACTTCACCAACTCCTTGGCGCTCTTTTGGACGTCCTTGTGATACCTCTTGAAGTAGGTGGGAGTCCGCGTCCCCTTGATGATGGCCCCGTTCTCCTTCTGCACCTTCTCCATAACCTTCCCCAGCTCCGACTCCTCGTCGTCCGCCTGGGAGAATGTGACGCCGGCTCCCAGGGAGATGAGAAGCCCGGCGCTGAGGGTGAAAACCATCCATTTGCGGATCATGCTGCAAGTCTCCGTGCGGTCGTTGGCGGATATCGATCGAGTGTCGAGTTCCGGCAAGTCCATTGAGGCGGGCCGGCCTCGGCCGGTGTGTCGAGCCGTGTTAACTATCAGGATAACCCCAAGCGAAGCGGGGATCAAGGAGAAGGCTGGACACAGGCCGAGCCTTCATCGTCCGGATCCCTGGGATCTGAAATCCTGAACGCGGCTACCGCGCTTCTCAAGGCCCTTCGGAAGCCGTAAGATGGCGGGGCCAAAGGGGTGTGGTGATACCGCGACGTGTAGGACCATGCGGGTCGTCGCAGGGTGCCGCCGGTTGCCACGGTCGGGGCGAGCGGGCGATTCGCGCCTGGGGATCAATCCATGGATTATCGAGCGGCCGGCGTGGATCTCGAAACCTATGAGGAGACGATCTCCCGGTTCCCGCCGTTGCTTCGGCGCACCTACACGCCGCGGGTGATCGAGTGGAAGGACGGGTTTGCGGGGCTCTTTCGCCTCGACGATCAGATCGGGCTGCTCTCGCGCACCTATCGGGACCCGGTCCTCGTCGCCTCGACCGACGGCGTCGGGACCAAGCTCAAACTGGCCTTCGCCACCGGCCGCCATGGGACCGTCGGCATCGACCTGGTTGCCATGTCGGTCAACGATTGCCTCTGCGCGGGGGCCGAGCCACTGCTGTTCCTCGATTATGTCGCCATGAGCCGAGACGACCCGGACATGACCAGCCAGGTGGTCCAGGGGATCAGCGATGGCTGCATCGATGCTGAGTGCGCGCTCCTGGGCGGCGAAACCGCGATCCTCCCCGACTTCTATCAGCCGGGCGAATACGATCTCGCCGGGTTCTGCGTGGGCGTCGTCGAGCGGAAACACATCCTCGACGGCCAGGACATCCGCCCCGGGGACAAGGTCGTGGGCCTGGCCAGCTCCGGCCTTCATTCCAACGGCTATAGCCTGGCGAGGAAGATCGTCTTCGAACGGGCGGGCCTGGCGCCCGAGACGTTCGTCGAAGAGCTGGGCCGCTCAGTGGCCGAGGAGTTGCTCGAACCGACCCGGATCTACGTCCGCGCCGTCAAGACCGTGTACCGGCACTACCGGGTCAAGCGGATCGTCCACGGGATCGCCCATATCACCGGCGGCGGCCTCGTCGATAACCCTCCACGCATCCTTCCCGAGGACTTCGCCATTCGCCTCAGCCGCGGGTCCTGGCCGGTGCCCAAAGTGTTCCCCTGGCTCCAGCGTCTGGGCGCAGTCGATCAGGCCGAGATGGACCGGGTCTTCAACATGGGCATCGGCCTGATCCTCGTCGTCGCCGAGTTCTACGCCGATTCGATCGTCCGCCACCTCAACCTGAAGGCACGGACCCCCGCCTGGATCATCGGCGAGGTCGTCCCGGGCGCCCGGACCGTCATCTGGGACGTCGCCTTGAGAGGCGATCCAGCCTGCCAGCACCATGCGAACGTGTATCTTTTTGAACCATTTCCTTGCCGCCGCGTCAAATTCTTGGTAAGTTCAAGCGTCCTCATCGATTCGATCATTCCTGTCATTCGCGCTCGGTGGGTGTTGGTTCGGCCGGGACGTCCAGAGGCTCGTCACGGAATCGGTCGTATTGTCGTAATTCCCATTATCCCGCTAGCTCTACCCTCGCCATCTTCCAGCAAGTGGGGAAGACGGGCCGGTGTTGCCGTTGTTCGCCGACAACCGCTCCCGTTTTCCATCCCCAGCCCGTGTCACATTCATCTCCGGAGTCGACAGTTATGGCCAAGAGTCGGGAATGGACCGAGATTCTCATCCGCCGCGGGGTGATCGGGCCCGATCAACTCAAGGAAGCGAGCCGGTCGCAAGGGGCGGTCGAGGAAGCGCTGATGAGGCTCGGCTATGCTGACGCCGACGATATCATGAAAGCCAAGGCCGAACAGCATGGCCTTGCCTTCGTGGAATTGCACGAGATCGAAATCCCCCCGTCGGTGATCGAGCTCGTCCCCGAGTCACTCGCCCGCGAAAACATCGTCATGCCCCTCGCGCAGGAAAGCGGTGTCATTCGCGTTATCATGCATGATCCCATGGACTTCGAGACAATCGACAAGCTTCGATTCGTGCTGAATCGGGAGATCGAGGTCTCGTTGGCTCCCAAGGAAGCAATCGTCGAGGCGATCAACAAATACTATGGGAGCGCCTCGACGGAGACGGAATCGGTGGACTCGATGCTGCAAGAGTTCACCGATACCGCGATCGACTTCGCCGATGAAGGTGGGGTCGCCACCAGCAAGGGCGGGACCACCAACACCCTGGAGGAAGGGGATGCGCCCGTCATCAAGTTGGTGCACCTCATCATCCAAGAGGCCGTGCAGCAACGCGCCAGCGACATCCATATCGAGCCCTTCGCCGATCGGGTGCGGATCCGTTATCGGATCGACGGTGTGCTGATGGAGCGGGACAACGCCCCCCGGCGATTGCTGGGTGCCATCGTCAGCCGTATCAAGATCATGGGGTCGATCGACATCGCCGAGAAACGCCGCCCCCAGGACGGACGGATCAAGATCCTCGTCGCCGGCAAGGATATCGACCTGCGCGTCAGCATCATCCCAACCAGCCATGGCCAATCGGTCGTGATGCGAATCCTGGACCGCGATAATATCAAGGTGGGATTGCAGGACCTCGGCTTCGGCGATGACGACTGGGGCCGGTTCAAGCAACTGATCAAACGTCCCAACGGCATCTTGCTGGTGACCGGCCCGACCGGCTCGGGGAAGACCACCACGCTTTATGCCGCGCTCAATGAGCTGAACCGGCCCGATGTGAAGATCATCACGGCCGAGGATCCTGTCGAATACTACCTGCCCGGCGTGAACCAATGTGAAGTGAAAGCCAAGATCGGGATGACGTTCGCCCGCATCATCCGGGCCATGCTCCGACAGAATCCCAACATCCTCCTGGTGGGTGAAATCCGCGACCTGGAGACAGCCGAGACCGCAATTCAAGCCAGTCTGACCGGACACTTGGTTTTCAGTACATTGCACACGAACGATGCGCCCAGTGCCATTACACGTCTGGTGGATATTGGTATCCAGCCATTTTTGGTTGCAAGCTCGGTGCTTGCGATCATGGCGCAGCGGCTGGTGCGGAAGGTTTGCCCGAAGTGCAAGCACCGTTATGAGCCCCCCTGCGCACCTCTTGACCGCTCTCGGGCTGCGGCCGGAGATCGTCAAGAAAGCGAACTTCATGAAGGGCAAGGGATGTGCCTATTGCAATAAGACGGGCTATCGCGGTCGGATGGGCATCTACGAGCTGATGACCATGAGCTCGCACGTCCGGGAAATGGCCTTCAAGGGGGAATCGACGCAGAATGTACGTAAGATGGCCCGTAAACAGGGGATGCATACTTTGTTCGAGGACGGTATGATTAAGGCCCTCAAGGGTACGACCACCCTCGACGAGGTGTTGCGCATCACTCAGCGTGAGATGGCGGAGCCCGCGGTCAAGAAGTGAGCGCACAGGCGAGCCGCGACCTCGGACCGATCACGCTCCCCGATCGCATCGAGGCCGCAATTGCGCCGAGAAGGATGCTACCTCCTGGCATTCCATAGGGTCTCCAACGCCAGGCAATGGGGACAGACAAGCGTGAATCATCTGGTGTTTGTGGGTGAGACCACCCTGTCAATCGCTTGATTCTGGAGGGAATCCATCCGAATAATCACCGTGTCGGGGGGCAACAAGCCATCGCCCTAACCTCAAGGTATACGGTCAGAATTCGGTGGACACCTGGTTGACAGGAAAAGTCAAGCCCCGATGGCGGGTGTGAGAATTGATGACGACGGGTTCCATCGACGTTTCCGCGGAGGGATTCCAGGGCAATGGGTACGCTGCTCATCGATAAACTGCTTCAGACCGTCTGCACCCAGAAAGCGAGCGACCTCCATCTGACTGTCGGCAGCCAGCCGATGCTTCGGCTGCATGGGCATATGCGCCCCTGGCGACCAAGGTGCTCGAGCCCTCGGACACGGTCTCCTTGATGAAGAGCATCGCGCCGGAGCGTTGTCAGCAGGAGCTGCAAGAAGTTGGGGGGACCGACTTCGGCTTTGCGTTCGGCGACATGGCCCGGTTCCGGGTTGCCATTTACAAGCAGCGTGGCAATGTCGGGTTGGTGTTGCGGCGGATCCCCAACGAGTTCTTGACGTTTGAACAGCTCGGCTTGCCGCCGGTGATCGAGGGGTTGATCACCCGGCCGCGGGGACTGATCCTGGTGACGGGTCCAACCGGCTCGGGGAAGACCACGAGCCTGGCGTCGATGATCAACTGGATCAACGGCACGATGGATCGCCACATCATCACGATCGAGGACCCGATCGAGTATTTCCACAAGCACAACAAGTCGCTGATCAATCAGCGTGAGATCGGCGTCGATGTGCCCGATTTCCCCGAGGCGATTCGCCGGGCCCTGCGGATGGACCCCGACATCATCCTGGTCGGCGAAATGCGCGACCTGGCCACGATCTCCGCGGCGATCACCGCGGCCGAGACCGGCCACATCGTCTTCGCCACCCTGCACACCAACTCGGCCGAGGGCACCGTCAACCGGATCATCGACGTGTTCCCCAAGGATCAGCAGGACCAGATCCGCACCCAGTTGTCGGTGGCGATCCTCGGCATCCTGCGCAGCGCTCTTGCCCCGCAAGCCCAAGGGCCTGGTGGCCGCCTACGAGATGCTCGTCGTCACCCCGGCGATCTCCAACTTAATCCGCGAGAACAAGACGTACCGGATCGATTCCTCCATCCAGACCGGGCGCAAGCATGGCATGATCCTGCTCGACGACAGCCTCTTCAACCTCTGGAAGCAGGGCCTGGTCGAGGAGAGCGAGGTGATGTTCAAGTCCCGGAAACCGAACGACCTGCGCGAGCGCATCGAGAACGCCAAGAAGGGAATCTTCGACGAGGATGAAGAGGGCGAGGAGGAGGAAGAGGAAGGATGAGTCATTGGTCATTGGTCATTAACCTGGCGGTCGCTCCGCGGGCATTCGCCCGGCGCCCGCCGCAATTATCGAGACGGGAACTCCGCGGATCGCGCCCGATCCCGACAACTCCGGAAACCAGAGATCTGACCAGGAACCCCGATCACGATCACACGACCAAGGACCAATGACCAATGGCACGACGACTCGGCACGATCATGGTTGACATGGGTTATCTGGACGAGGAGACTCTCTGGAAGATCCTGGAGGAGCAGAAGCGCACCGGCACCGAGCTGCTGGGCAAGACGGCCGTGCGGATGGGGCTGGTCAAGGAAGACCAGGTGCTCAAGGCGCTGGGCGAGCAGCTCGGGATGAAGGTCGTGAAGCTGGCCGACGTGACGATCCCCGCCGAGATGACGGACCTGGTCAACGAGAGCATGGCCACGGCCTACAAGATCGTGCCGATCTCGCAGAACAAGAAGGACAAGAGCATCACGGTCGCGATGGCGGAGCCGCAGAACCCCTCGACGCTCGACAGCCTGAGGATGTTCCTGAGCACGGAGGTGAAGGGGGCGATCGCGTCGGAGTCCGACGTGATGGCGGCCATCGAGCGGCTTTATGCCGGCCACCACGAGAGCATCCAGGATGTGGTCAAGCAGATCGAGTCGGACAAGGGGCTGGCCAAGCTGGCGGGCCGTAACGAGAACACGATCGACCTGGAGGCCATCGAGGAGATGGCGGAGGCCGCGCCGGTCCGCAAGCTGCTCAACATGGTGCTCTTGCTGGCGATCAAGGACAAGGCGTCGGACATCCACTTCGAGCCGTTCGAGGAAGAGTACAAGATGCGGTATCGGGTGGACGGGATCCTCTACGAGCTGGTCCCGCCGCCACGGCACCTGGCCCCGGCGATCTCCAGCCGGATCAAGGTCATGTCGAACCTCGACATCGCCGAGCGCCGGCTGCCGCAGGACGGCCGGATCCAGCTCGCCCTGGGCGGCAACGAGGTGGACATCCGGGTCTCGACCCTGCCGACGATGTTTGGCGAGAGCGTCGTGCTGCGGATCCTCGACCGCACGGTCGTCCAGCTCGACCTCAAGCTGCTGGGCATGCCCGACGACACGCTGAAGACGTGGCACGACATCATCGAGAAGCCCAACGGCATCATCCTGGTGACCGGCCCGACCTCCTCGGGGAAGACGACCACGCTGTATGCCACGCTGAACCACCTCAATCGGATCGAGGACAAGATCATCACGACCGAGGAGCCGGTCGAATACGACATCGAGGGCCTGATCCAGATCCCGGTGAACCCCGACATCGGCGTGACCTTCGCCAGCTGCCTGCGGTCGATCCTGCGGCAGGACCCGGACAAGATCCTGGTGGGCGAGACCCGCGACCTGGAGACCGCGGAGATCTCGATCCAGGCCTCGCTGACGGGCCACATCGTCTTCACGACGCTGCACACCAACGACGCGCCCTCGGCGGTCACCCGGCTCCGCGACATGGGCGTGCCCACGTTCCTGATCACCGCCACGGTCGAGGCCGTGCTCGCCCAGCGGCTGGTCCGCCGCCTCTGCCAGTTCTGCAAGACCGAATTCACGCCGACCCCCGAGGTCTGCATGGAGCTCGGCATGACCCCCGAGCAGGCCACCACCAAGAAGTTCTTCTACGGCAAGGGCTGCGACAAGTGCAATAACACCGGATACAAGGGCCGGCAGGGCATCTACGAGCTGCTCGTGATGAACGACACCCTGCGCGAGATGATCATCTCCGAGGCCTCCCTCGACGATTTCCGCAACGCCTGCCGCAAGTTCGGCATGAAGACCCTCCGCGAAGTCGGCATGGAGTACATCCACAACGGGAAGTCCTCCATCGAGGAAGTGCTGCGGGAGACGATGTTGGACGATATGTAACCAGCCGTGGTCAGTGGTCAGAAGAGACACAAAACAGCAAGAAGGTCAGCCAGTCGTGATCGGCGGTGCGAGAGACGCGTCTTTCGTCCGACCACCGACCCCTGACCACTGGAGCGAGGAGCGACCCCCATGCCGACCTACCAGTACGAGGCGATGGACCACACCGGGCGCGAGGTCAAGGACTCGATCGACGCCTCGACCCAGGAAGAGGCGCAGCAACTGATCCGCCAGAAGGGGTTCTTCGTCACGAAGATCTCCGAGAAGGCGAAGAAGACCAGCACCCGCGCCAAGGCCAAGAAGGGGGGCCGGCGGAAGAAGAAGTCGTTCACGATCGGCCGGATCTCGACCAAGCAGTTGTGCGTCTTCACGCGCCAGCTCTCGACCTTGCAGGACGCCGGGTTGCCGATCCTGCGCAGCCTGAAGATCCTCGAGGGGCAGTGCAAGCCGGGCGTGCTGAAGAACTCGCTCCAGGACGTCGTCGAGGACATCGAGAGCGGCCAGACGCTCTCCGAGGCCTGCGCCAAGCATCCCAAGGCGTTCGACCGGCTGTACTGCAACATGATCAAGGCGGGCGAGGCCGGTGGTGCACTCGAGGCGATCCTCCAGCGCCTGGCGGACTTCAAGGAGAAGGCCCAGTCGCTGAAGCGCCGGGTCAAGGCGGCGATGGTCTACCCGGTCGTGGTCATCTTCGTCGCCTGCGTGATCGTGGGCTTCATCCTCTACTTCATCATCCCCAAGTTCGAGGCGATCTTCGCCGACTTCGGCGTGCCGCTGCCCGGCATGACCATCTTCCTGATCAAGGCCAGCCACTTCCTCATCAAGTATTTCTACATCATCTTCCTGGCGCCCTTGTTCGTCTGGATCTTCCTCAAGCTGCTCTACCGCAACAAGACGGGGGCCTACATCTGCGACCGGATCAAGCTGATGATCCCGGTCATGGGCATGATCGTCGAGAAGTTGACGGTGGCCCGGACCATGCGGACCCTGGGCACGCTGGTCCAGTCGGGCGTGCCGATCCTGGAGTCGCTGAACATCGTCCGCGACACCGCGGGCAACGCCGTCTTCGAGCGGGCCTTCACGCGGATCTACGAGAGCATCCGCGAGGGCGAGACGATCGCACAGCCGCTCAAGGAAGCCCGGATCGTTCGACGACATCGTCGTCAACATGATCGACGTCGGCGAGGAGACCGGCGAGCTCGACACCATGCTCAACAAGATCGCCGACAATTACGACGAAGAGGTGGAGACGGCCGTCGAGAGCCTCGTCAGCCTGCTCGAGCCCATCATGATCGTCATCCTCGGCGGCATCATCGGCTTCATCGTCATCGCGCTGTTCCTCCCGCTCATCACGCTGATCTCGAAGCTCTCCGGCTAGGGCGCCTCCGGCGCGCCTCGCGCTCCGGAGTTGTCCGCCAGAGAACAGGTGGGATAACAGGTGAAGCATCCGTACACTAAATGCATCGGCGCTAATAATATAAATAAGATATTTCAATATTCGTACCTGTGGTGGTTTGCATACAACCCGTTCGCGAACCGCCCTGGTCTTCCGGAGCGGGACCTCGCCACAACGCGGCATCGAAGAAGAGTGGAGACATGACCAATGAGGTTCGACGCCAAGCAACCCGGGACCCGGGACCGAGGACCACGAGGCTTCACCCTCGTCGAGCTCCTGATCGTCATCGTCGTGCTGGGGATCCTGATCGCGCTCTTGCTGCCGGCGATCTTCGGCGCTGTCAAGAGCGCCAGGCAGGCCCAGGTCCTGGCCGAGATCACCCAGTTCGCCCAGGCGCTGGAGAGTTTCAAGAGCACGTACGGGGACTATCCCCCGAGCCGCGTGCTGCTGGTCGAGAACGGGAACTACACGCCCTACGTCGGGAATACGTTACCGCTCAGCTCCATCGACCCGACCTCGCCGGGCACACACGACATCACGGTCGGTCAGCTCGCCTCGCGGACGCTGACCGCCCTCCGGAGATTCTGGCCCAAGGTCCAGTTGAGCACCAACGGGTCCTCGCCGCCGAACCTCAGTAACACTTACTGGTACGACTTCAACGGCAACGGCACCCTGGATGGTGCCTATATCCTCCACGGACACGAGTGCCTGGTCTTCTTCCTGGGCGGCATCCCGCTCTTCGATTCGAGCTCCGGCGGTTACGGCATGACGGGCTTCGGCAGGGACCCGGTCAACCCGTTCAGCAATAGCATCGTCAACAACCCGATGTACAACGCCAACCGTCAGCAATCGACCTTCGAGTTCAATGCCGGCCGGCTGTTCCTGGATCCCACGAACACGACCCTGAATGGCCCCGCCGGGATCAACCCCGGCATCCCGGCCTATTACGACACGCTCAACAACGGTCCGCCGACCGGGGCCGGTACCGGCTCGGGTCCCGTCAACTTCTACGCCTACTTCAGCGCCTACGGCAGGGGGAACTACGACCCCAACGACGTGAACTTCGTCGAGACCGATGCGGTGACCGGCACGGGAATCACCGCGCTCCAGTACTACGTGGGTTTCTTGACGTACGGCAGCGCCACGACCCCGTATGTCTCCATCTCGCCGTCGCCCAATCCGTACACGAGCACGCTGACGGCCCCGGCTACCACCGGGACGGTCACCTATCAGAAGCCGCAGACCTTCCAGATTATCTCCGCGGGGATCGACGGTCTGTACGGGGTCGGCGGCCAGTATCAGCAATCGACGCAGTCGACCACCGTCCCGCTGCCGGTGGACCCTAATAATACGATCAACGCCTCGACCGGAAACCCGCTGGGCGACGCCAGCATCCGGCAGCGGGAGTACGATAATCTGAGCAATTTCAAGGCATCGGCACTCCGGTAGTCGTAAGACTCCGGCAAGTCGGCAGGTCAGGCTTTCCGGCCTGGCGAGACATAACTGTCAGGCCCGATGGAAGGCCTGACCTACGCAGGCCCGCCCGTGGCCGCCCGGTGAGGGCGGCGGGCGCCGGCCCCGATCGAAGAATGCACTTAATTATTTGGGATTTTGGGTTTTCGATTTGGGATTGTCCGTGAGGTCGATCGAACAACCGGAAATCCCACGATCGAGACCCGACTGATCACCACTCTCGACGGTAGGCCGCCATGCGAAACCAAGCCCGAATCCGAAATCCCAAATCCCGGATCCCCGATGGGTTCACCCTGGTCGAATTGATGGTCGTGATGGTGATCATTTCGATCATCGTCGGCTTCATCATCAACGCGTCGATGGAGGCCCGCCGCCGGGCGGAGGAGCGGGCGACCCAGAGTCTCATCACCAAGCTGGAGACCGGGCTCAACGACCGGATCGAGGCCCTGCTCCTGACCCGGCCCGATTACGACCTGGCACATCTCGCGATGTCGAATATCTATAACAGCAGCGTCTACGGGCAGTCCACCCTCCCGAATAATGGGGCGATCCTGGGCCCCACGCGTGCTGAAGTCATCGCCTGGTATGACTATATCAAGAGTGAGTTGCCCGACGTCTTCTTCGTGCAGAACGCGACGGGCCCCTACCCGATCAACTTCGCGGCCAACCCGTTCCCGGGCCAGCCGCTGGGCGGCTCCACGGGATACAGCCAGCTTGACGCTGTCGCCGGCTACGTCCTCCCGACGGGGAACGCGATCCTCGGGCCCCAGTCGGGCAATCCCTACATTCCCCAGGGGACCGGTATCTTCGGTGCCTCTTATCCGGCGGCGGCGGGGCTTTACAAGAACCTGGGCTACCTGCCCCAGGGCTACGACATGATCGACAACAATGGCAACGGCCTGATCGACGAGTGGGCCGAGGGCGTCACCACCACGAATCAGGCCCAGGTCGTGGCGAACCTGACGAACCACACGCACAACACGGCGCGTTCGGAGATGCTCTACGCCATCCTGGTCGAAGGCCGGGGCCCGCTGGGTGCGATCTACAATCCCGACGACTTCACCGACCGGGAGGTCCAGGATACCGACGACGACGGCCTGCCCGAGTTCGTCGACGCCTGGGGCCAGCCGCTCCAGTTCTTCCGGTGGCCGCTCCTGTATCACTCCGACATCCAGCGCGGGCAGACGATCATCGCCAACAGCGAGAACGCCTGGACCATGGCCCCCCCTTATCTGACCGCGTTCCAGGAGCGCGAGCAAAACCCGCTCGATCAGAACCAGCAACTGATGCTGCCGGCCTGGTGGTCGAGCTCCTACAACAACGCCTTCAACACGGCCGTCTTCGCATTCCCCGGGACGGCGAGCCAGGCCGGTGGCAGCGGCGGCGTCCAGGCCTTCGAGTATTTCTTCCACCGCCTGACCGAGCCTTACCCGACCCCGGGTGGGACCACGTTCTGGGACCGCGGGACGGCCTATGGCGGGCGCCGGGCGTACTACTCCAAATTCCTGATCGTCTCCTCGGGGCTGAATCAACAGTTCGGGGTCTTCCTCTACTCCGACGCCGCGATGAAGGCTTTCGGGTCGAGTGCCGCCTTCGCGCTGATCGCCAACGAGAACAACGCCATGCCCTTTTCCATCAACGACGTGGCCGATTTCACCCAGCACGCCTCGATCCAGAGCACGACGGTCGGCTACAACCCGGGGACCGACCCGACCAATCCGACCAGCTACGACCTGCTCCAGGCGGCCCAGGACGATATCAGCAACCAGAACTTGCAGACGACCGTCGCGATCGGAGGTTCGGGATGATTCTCGCCAGGGCGGTTCACAGTTGGCTTTGGCACGCGTGGGGAACCCCCCCTGGCCCCCGCTTCGTAAGGGGGGGAAAGGAATATGGGCCAGTCCTCCTCAGTTTCCCCCCCTTACGAAGCGGGGGCCAGGGGGGGTATGTTCGCATCGGCCCCGAGGCGTGCTCGACTCGATCGATAAGCGATCCAAGAAGGGGTTTCACCCTCATCGAGCTCCTGGTCGTGATCCTGATCATCCTGATCGTCAGCGCCGTGGCGCTGCCGACGGTCCTGCCGGCGCTGGCCCATCGCGAGGTCTCGGAGGCCGAGCGGCTCGTTCAGGGTATGCTGGTCGGTGCGCACGACAAGGCCATCAGTACCAACTTGCCCAGCGGGATCCGCTTGCTGCCCGACCCGACCTATTTGACGTATGTCACCAACAACACGAGCCCGTACTACGGCCAGGTGGACGCCTCGCAGATCCTCGCCGCCAACCGGATCATCCCCATCGACCCGGCGCCCGAGTATACGGAGGGATTCCTGGACGTGAAGGGCTGCTCACCGGGGCCATTTTCCAGGCGCAGGCCGGTTCGCCGACCCCGCTGGCCTATCCCGGCGATGGAGGAGGAACCTATCCGCTCGCCAACGTCCTCATGGTCCAGGAGACCACCTTCGCGCCGGGGACCTGCCCACCGATGCCTAACCCACCAACGAACTGGTTCTGGAACATCCGGGTGGGCGACAAGATCCAGATCAACAACTCCGGTCCGTGGTATACCGTCGTGGGTCCCATGGCCATATCGCCGGCCGGGACGACCATCAACGGGACGTTCTACAGCAACCCCGAGATGTTCGTGAATGTCGGGCCGCCCGGGATCCTCTCTCCGCTGATCGCGCAGTACAACGGCCCCGCCGGCGCTTGCCAGACGCGCTATCAGCCCGATTTCCTCTTCCTCGTCAACAGCCAGGATGACAACGACAACGGCTGGATCGACGAGGGCTGGGATGGCGTGGACAACAACGGCAATGGCTTCGTCGACGAGAACGCGGTCATTAACGGCCAGTTCGTCACAGAGTGGGAGCCCGAGCAATTGCTGGGCGCGGCCAGAACAGCCTGTTCACGACTCCGCTTACGAACCAGGTTTATACCATCAAGCGTCGGCCGGCACCGTCGCCCAACTCCCGAGAGATCGCCCTGCCGACGGGGGTCGTGGTCGACCTGACCGGCTGGGGGTCGTTCCTGAACGCGAACAACCAGACCGTGCCCCCTTCGAAACGAACGATCCCGCCTGGCGGCGGGGATGGTCGATCTTCACTTCAAGCATACCGGCTACGTGGACATCGTGCTCAACCCGGACGGGACCGTGCTGCCGACGACGGTCTATTCGAGCCCGTCGTCGTTCAATCTGGGGGCGGCGTTCGTACACCTCTGGCTGGCTGAGCGGGGCGACCTGGCCACGCCGAGCCAGGCTCAGAACTCCAATCCCTACTTGCCGGTGCCCCAGGGCCTGCGCCCGCGCGTTTCGACGGTCAGGAGCTCAAGGGAGAATACGCGCTGGTTACGCTGTTCACGCGGACGGGACAGATCCTCTCTCACTCGAACATGCCGTTCCTGTTCAATTTCAACGCGGGCGGGTTCACCAATAACCCGGAGGGGTCCTCCACCCCGCTGGCAAACTACAGTCCCAACTGGCCCTATACCCAGGCGCAACAGGGCGTACAAGGGGGGAACCCATGATCGTAATGGCGACCGACGTCATGAATAGTCGGGTTTGCGGCGGGGTTGCTTACGGGCTGCGGAACTCCCCCTGGCCCCCCCTTCGTAAGGGGGGGAAGGGGTGCGCCTCGGTTGTCCCCCTCTTACGGATCGCTACAGCGACGCTCGTGCCATCGCCGGGGCATCACGCTGACCGAGATCCTGATCGCCATCATGATCCTGGGCATCGGCCTGGTCTCGCTGGCGACCTTGTTCCCGATCGGGTTGCTGCGGCTCCGCGACGCGACGCGCTACACGCGCTCGTCGCTCTTGCTCCAGACCGCGGCCGCGGACATGTCCTCGCGCGGCCTGTTCTACGGCCCTTCGTTCCAGTACGCCGAGAACCTCAACTACCGGTTCGCCGCACTGGGCTTCCCGCTGACGCCGTGGTACTCCTCGCCGTACCTGGTGAGCAATAATAGCGGCCCCAGCTACAACCCGCTGTACCAGGACACCGCCTTCTACGGCGATGATCCGTTCGATGCGAACAATCCCGGTGCCTGGAACAAGTCCGGGTCGCTCCCGAATCCCCTGAGTACCACAAGCTATCCTGGCTCTGGTCCCGGCCTGCCGTTCGCGTACGACCCGCTCTGGCGGTACCAGACGATCAGCACCGTCAACAGCACCCCGGGCTACTACATGGGCGATACCTACGAGGCCCGGTTCGGCTCCGGGATCGGCTACATGCGGCCCGACCCCGATGGCCGAGGCGTCCCCAGCGCCCACGGCTTGCAGCGGATCACCAACTTCAACCGCCCGTATATCATGAGCTCGGGCGTGCAGATCCCGGTCATGCCGATGGCGTCCTCCGTGCCGAACGTCTTCGTCTCCCAGGAGGACATGGTCTGGCAGGACCCGCAGAACAACACCTACACGCTCAACGGACAGGGGGCCACCAACTATGGGGTCGCCGTCACCGGCCCCAGCCCGGTGCTCCCCGACCTGAGTCCCCCCGCGGGGAGTGTGAATCAGAACGCCGGGGGCTCGATCTCGCTCCTCTGGCGGTACTCCTGGATGTTCACCGGGCAATTGACCAACGCGGGCAATGCCTCGTGTTACGACGGCAATATCGTGATCTGGGAGAACCGGCCGTTCGGCATCCAGGTTCCGGCCAGCGTGCCGTATCCGCCAGGCGGATCGTTCCAGTCCTACCAGGTCGAGGGGGAGACGGTCGTCGAGGCGATCTTCGGCTACAGCAACACGATCGTGCCCAGTGGCGGGCCGGGCTACGGCTCCGCCGCCGATCGCACCGTGCTGCTCCGCTGGCCCGACAGTATCCCCGACCCGGTCGTCCGCGTGGGCGACTGGATCGCCGACGTGACCTATGAACGACAGCAGCTCGTGGTCTACAACCCGACGGCAGGCACAGGGCGGTTCCTCAACGCGGTCAACGGGGCCCCGGCCGGGTATCCCAATCCGGCCAACAACTTCGAGTGGGATAACACGCCGCCCCAGCGCTGCTACTGGTACCAGATCCAGAAGATCACCAGCGCGATCCCCGATGCCACCGTCAGCGGCCATCGTTCCATGATCGTGTATGTCAATCAGTCCCTGGTGTCGCGGACCGTCTTGATGCCGGGCACCAACGGCCCGCTGCCGGTCTACCTCAATGCGGCCCTGATCGCCCCCAACGTCATCAATGTCATCCCGCAAACGTTCTTTGTTCGTTCGTCAAGCAACGGGGGACAGTCGCCATTCGGGACGGTTCCGTAGGGATTTGTGTGTCTGGCGGATGATCAGAGATAAGAGGGACGCGTGGAAGTTCAATGAATCCTCGTCTCAGGGAAAGCGAACGTGTGATGTGGTGCCAGTTGTGTCGAATTCCTGCCCCGAAGGGGCCAGAACCGATCAGCCGGGGCAACGCCCCGGGACGGGATCTTCTCAGTTGGGTTGCACACACTCGAAGCTCTCTCGCGAGGAACCCCCCGGAACCCCCCCTTCGTAAGGGGGGGACCATTGAGGCGGATTGGCTCCTTTCCTCTCCCCCCCTTACGAAGGGGGGGTTCCGGGGGGTTCCTCGCATCGGCCCTGAGTCGTGCTGTCTGTTGCGGCCCCTTCGGGGCGTGAAGAGGCGGTCTCCAATCTCCGTGTCTCGGCACTCAGAGTCTGTTCCGAAAAGGCGAGCGGGGGGCGTCAGCCCCCTGTCCGGAACCCGAGAAGACAGGGGGCTGACGCCCCCCGCTCGCCCGGGACCGGATTTCCGGAACAGACTATCACTCTCCCTCCTGCGTGGATCGAATGAACGGGAGCGCAATGATGCTCGCTAACGACCGAAGACCACATTCCGATGCGCCAAGGGCCGAGGACCAAGAATCGTCGAAGAGGCGTGACCCTGGTCGAGATGCTGGTCACCGTCGCCGTGCTGGTGATCATCATGACGATCCTGGTCCAGATCTTCCAGGCGGCGACCGGCGCCGTCTCGGCGGCCCAGGCGTACCAGCAACTGGACGACCAGCTCCGCCGGATCGACGGCATCATCCGCGCCGACCTCGAGGGCGTCACGGCCCGGTTCACGCCGCCGCTGGACCCCACCCTGAACCTCGGCTATTTCGAGTACGGCGAAAACGAGTTCGCCGACAATCAGGGCGAGGACTGCGACGACTACATCCGGTTCACCGCCAAGGCGCCGGGGGGCCGGCCGTTCACCGGGCGGATGTGGGTCAATCCCTGGTTCAACGCCAATACGAATCAGATCTTCGGGGCGAGTCAGACCACGCCTTTCTCGAACTTCGCGAGCTTCCCGGTCACGGTGACCAGCGACTACGCCGAGATCATCTATTTCCTCCGCAACGGGAACCTGTATCGCCGCGTCCTGCTGGTCGCGCCCCAGCTCCAGTCGGCGATCGTGCCGACGATCGCCAACACCGGTTTCACCACCGTCAACGGGAATCTCGTCCAGACCAACTTCCAGCCGACGATCTTCGGCGGGCCGGCCAACAACGGTCCCGTCGTGAGCTGGCAGGGCGTGAACGACCTCTCGGCGCATCCGGCCCCCAGCGGGCCGAACCTCAACACGACCCCGACGCTGGCCTCGCAGGCCCAGACGACGATCCTGTTGAACACGCTGGGCAACCTGACCAACCGCGAGAACCGGGCCTTTTACCCGCGGTATGCCAATGATTTCCTGGACGTGAATACCTCGACCAGTCGGCCCGATGGTATCCCCGACGACGTCAACAGCGACAACATCCCGGACCTCTACACGTCGTTGTATCCGAATCTCTTCACCACGACCACAGGACCGTATCTGATCAACTCACCCTCATCCAGTCCCACTTACCAGACGGGGGTCCAGCAGATCCTCAACAGCGCCCGGGGCCAATGGGGTCAACTTCCTGGCCTTTCCCTACGTGTTCCCGGGCGCCTATTCCCGGGCGCAAGCTATCTCGGCCGACCAGTACGGCTGGATTCACGCGCCTGGGCCCTATGCCAATGCCAGCGGACAGTTGGTCCAGTTCGACACGGGCGGCCTGACGTACCTGAATGCCCTGAACCATAACCCGCTGGATCTGGGCGACAACCTGCCCACCCCGGTCAATCCCCTACCCACGAACGAGACGGCCCAGATTCAGCCGCTCCAGACCTGGTGGGGCTTCCCCACGTGGCGCGAGACCCTCTCGCCCAACTGGACCGATCCGACCGTGCAGGTGAATGTCGGGCCGGTCCGGCTGGCCAGTAACGGCGGAGCCGTGTCGCCTCAGCCGCCCGCGGGATTGACCTACGCCTTGCTCAACGTCACTGGTGGTACCGTCAATCTCGCGAATCCGAATAATGTGCTCAAGAACTTGCTCCCGCCGATGATTTCCAGTTGGAACGCCGGCGCGAGCACGGTCAATGTCCCATGGCTTCGAAACACGGACCAGCTTTACTGCGACGGACAAGGGATTTTTTCCGTCTTCCTCACGAATCCGAACAACGGGAACCTGAACATGCCGCTCTGGTCCCAGACGTGGGAAGACGACCTGATCATGACGGGCGTGCGGAGCTTCGACGTCAAGGCGTTCGAGCCGTGCCTGGGCTCGTATGCCGACCTGGGGTGGGGCGATGATCTCCGGATGTACCTCCCTTATCAGAACGTGACGGGGGGTCCGTACAACCTCAATATCGGCAACTTCAATCCGACCACGGTCCGTCCGACGTCCCTGTTCCTCGCCGGCACGTCCAACACGCCGTTGGCGGGCACGCCGTCGCTGTTCGCCTGGCCGCCCGCCAATCCCCAGACGAATCCCACGACCGTCATTTACAACACGCTCGGCCAGACGTTCGCCCACGAGGGACGGATGCCGCCCCTGATCAACGACAATGTCTATGACGCCCAGTCGGGCGTGGCGGCGAATTATCTGGGAGTCCTCAGCCCGTTTCTCGTGGCCAACGGCGGAAATTATAACAACGGCAATGTCGGCGACAACTCGAACGGGATCGTGCGTCTCCGGCGGGTGTGGGATTCCTGGTTAACCGATTACAGCGTGGCGCCGAGGACCGGCGTCGCCAGCCTGAACGGCGGGTTTCCGCAAGGCTACCCGTTTGCGCCGCCGCTCTATCCATCGTATCCGCCGCCGTACTCGGCGCCGCTCCGCGGGATCCAGATCCAGATCCGGGTCGTCGATCCCACCAATCAACGGATCAAGTCGTTGACGATCCGGCAGGATTTCTCGGATAAGCTTTGAACCGTAGGCAGTAGGCAGTAGGCGAGAAAAGGGCAGCATGGCGACGGTTCTCGTTCGGCGCGGGTCTTCCCGACGCCGGCTGAAGTCGTCGAGGGAGGATTGATGAGCACGGCGATGACCCCGACGATCCTCACGGTCCCTCCGCCGCTCGAGATCCCGAGCGCCGCGGCGGGCGTTCCCTCGTTCGACGTGCTCCGCTGGTTGACCGCGGTCCCCGAGCAGCGCGTGGTGATCCATGGCGTCGATTGGGCCTTCTACGAAGAGTTAGTGGACTCGATCCCGGAAGGGAGCAACATCCACGTCGATTATGATGGGAAGGATCTCGAGGTCATGGCGGTCGGTCCAGATCACGAGGATGTGAAGCATTATCTCGGGCAGTTCGTCAGTCTGGTTGCGGCCGCGATGGGAATACCCTTCAGGGCATTGGCCCAGACGACCTGGAAACGGCCCGAAATCTCACGCGGCCTGGAGGCCGACCAGTGCTATTTCTTCCAGCCGGAAAAACTGGCTACCGTGGCACGCTTGCGGCGCTCGCCGAACATCGCCGACTACCCCAACCCCGACCTGGCGATCGAGGTGGACATCTCCCCGCCCAAGGTTGACCGGGCCGGGATCTATGCCGCCCTGAGCGTCGCCGAAGTCTGGCGCTTCGAGGCAGAGCAGGTCATCATCGAGCGGCTGACGTCAACCGGGACCTATGCGCCAGTCGATTCGAGCAGCTTTCTACCGGTTCGCGCCGAGGAAATCTGGCACTGGGTCGTTGAGGAAGATACGAGTGATGAGTCGGCGTGGATCCGGCGATTATTGACGGAAACAAAGAAGAAAGCGCGACGGTTGGCCCGGGCCGCACGTCGGCGCGGGGAAGCGAAGTAGAGGCGGGCCCACGAGTCCCGCGCCTCGCACCTCGACGGGCGAGCAACGCGGAAGTTTGGAGGGAATCCCATGAGCACCGCGACCAGCCTGATCCCGATGACGGCTTCCGCCCCGCTCGAATTGTCGGGGCCCCTTGTGCGGCGTGCCGCCCCTGGAAGTCCTCCGGTGGTTGACCGCCGTCCCCGAGCAGCGCGTGGTGTTCCATGACAAGGACTGGGCCTTCTACGAGGAGCTGGTGGACTCGATTCCGGAAGGCAGCAACCTCCACGTCGATTACGACGGGAGGGACCTGGAGGTCATGTCCAGAGGACGGAGGCATGGAAAACGCAACAAGTTATTGGGCCAGTTCGTCGAGGCGGTCGCCCAGGTCTTGTCGATCCCCTACTCCAGCCTGGCGGACACGACCTGGAAACGGCCCGAGATCGCGCGTGGTCTGCAGTCCGACCAATGTTACTACTTCCTCCTCGAGAAACTGGCCATGGACGCCGCGTCGCTAGAGCGCGATTCAGACGATATTGCCGAGTATCCCAACCCCGACCTGGCGATCGAGGTCGATGTGTCCCGGCCCCAGGTTGACCGTGCAGGGATCTCTGCCGCACTCCGCGTCGCCGAGGTCTGGCGACTCCATGGCGACACCCTCACCATCGAACGACTCACGCCAGAGGGGACGTATGCGACCGTGACGTCCAGCGGTTTCTTACCGGTCCGGGCTGAGGAGGTTCGACGCTGGGTGATCGAGGAAGACACGAGGGATGAATCGGCCTGGGCTCTGCGCCTCCGAGCGGAAATGAAGAAGAAGGCACGACGGTTGGCCCGGGCCGCACCTCGGCGCGGGGAAGGGGAGTAAGGGAAGGCTGAATTCGAGATTCCGGATTCGAGATTCGAGATTCCGGATTCGAGATGCCGGATTCGAGATTCGAGATGCCGGATTCGAGATGCCGGATTCGAGATTCGAGATGCCGGATTCGAGATTCGAGATGCCGGATTCGAGATGCCGGATTCGAGATTTGAGATTCGAGATTTGAGATTCCGGATTCGAGATGCCGGATTCGAGATGCCCAAAGAAGTCGCCTGAGGAAGTTCCCATGAAATACAAGCGATTCGAAAGAGTTGCCCGTCTGGAACGACGTGATCGAAATGGCTCTTGCCGTCTTCCGATTGTCGGCGACGGGCGTGTTGAACGCTCTGGGCGATCTCAAGATTCAGATCGAGCGGGCGACCATCTCCATCTCGAACAATATCGCCGAGGGATTCGATCGCGGAACCAATAATGAGCTCCTGAACTTCCTCTACATCGCCCGAGGATCGTGCGCGGAAGTCCGGTCGATGCTCCATCTTCTCGAACGACTTCCACGACCGGAGGATTTGCACCGCGATCTTGAGGATCTCCTCCGCCGCGGGGAGAGCATCTCGAGACAACTCGGGGGTTGGATCGAGTCCATCAAGGATTCGGGTTTTCAAGGTGTGCGGTCGCAGAATTCCCAGGCGCGAGAACGAACTCAAGCCGTGAAACGTCGGGATGAGTGCCTCGTGAAATTGCAGGCCATCCAGGACGAGGCCGCCAGGACGGCTATTTCGTCTCGGAATGGAAATGGGAAGCCGGGCTGAATCCGGAATCTCGAATCCGGAATCTCGAATCTCGAATCCGGAATCTCGAATCTCGAATCCGGAATCTCGAATCGATGACCCTGACAAGAGACATCGGGAACCACGGATGTTCGGAGAGCATCGAATTACGGTACGAAACGCGATCCAATCACGATCAAGACACAGCGCGGGCCCGATTCTGGTGGGCTGTCGCAATCGCGAGGAACTGAAATAGAGGGAGACTCGTCTCATGCTGGCCAATCTACGACATCACAAGCGGGCGCGGCGCGGGATCGTCCTGGTCCTGGTCCTGGCGATGCTCGGCCTGCTGGCCCTGATCGGGGTCACCTTCGCCACCTTCAGCGGCCAGTCGAAGATCAACGCGCCAACTTCGCGCAGTCGGTCATCCAGCCGCAGGACGACGAGCTGATGGACTTCGCCCTCTCGCAGTTGATCACCGACACGAACGACCCCCGTTCGGTGCTCCACGGCCACAGCCTCGCCCGCGACATGTACGGCAACGACGCGTTCCGGAACGGCTACCTGACGTACAACCCGGCGACCAATGGCACCTTGCAGCTCCAGGCCAACCCGCTGACGGGCGCGTTGTTGATCGCTCCGGTCGTTATCAACGGAGTCACGTATTACGACGTGCTGACGAATATTCCGATCCCCGCGAACTCCCCGCTGCTGTATGGCTACAACTTCACCCGCTGGATCGTCCGGATGTCGTACATCGGGCCCACGCCGACGACGAGCACAACCACGTATCCCCAGGCGGTGAGCCAGTCGTTGGAGGTCATCGTCAACGATTTCGCGCCGGCCGGGGCCGGGACGACGTACGGGGGCCAGGGCTTCCACGCCTTCCGGCTCAGCCCGATCGACTCGCCACTCACCCTCGTTGACGACGATGGGCAATACCTATAAGAACCAAGCGGTCCTGAATAATCCGACGCTCGGATTCACGAGCTGGAACCCGAGTGGCGCGACCACGCCACCGCCGCTGTTCCCGGGCTGGAACCAGCCCGGGTCGAACACGAATACCCTGCCGCTGGCGTACGTCCCGACGCAACAGGCCATGTTGCAGTTGAGCGGGAATGGGGCGTATCCGAGCATCCCGTACTACTCCGGCGCCGGCCCCGCCAATTACCCGTTCACGCTCGACGGCCGCTGGCTGCACGCGTTCAACGGTCCGGGGCAGGGAAACAGCTTCTCGACTGTGACCGGGCTGCCCTACTCTTACTACGGCAACTTCCGCTATAACCTCGCGCTCAACGTCCCCGGGCCGAACACCGTGGGCATGGACGAGGATTACGACGCCTGCGACCTGGAGAACTGGTTCCTGGCGATCCAGAGCGCCGACGGCCAGGTGATGATCCCGTCGTTCCACCGGCCGGGGATCCTCCGCTACAACGGTCCCACGGGCCAGAAGACGAATAATCCGCTCGATTGGAGTCAGGCCTTCCGGTTCCCGAATGGCCTGTTCGGGATCCCGAATTATGACTCGCTGGGCCGCATCCTCCGGCCGGTCGCGGCCGACGGCCACGACGCGAACACGTTCCCGGACCTGATCCCCGACGCGAACACGGGGAAGATCGCCTACGATGTGGACAACGACGGCGACGGGATCACCGACTCGGTCTGGCTCGACCTGGGCTATCCCGCCCGCCGCGACACGCGCGGGCAGCTCAACAAGCCGCTGTTCGCCTTCATGGTCATCGGCCTCAACGGCCGCATCCCGCTCAACACGGCCGGCAACCTCGCGGGCCGGGACCCAGCCACCGTCAGCGCACTCGCGGCTCAGGCCCAGCACCTGGGCAACTCGGTCAGCGAGATCGACCCGCAGTACGCGCTTCAGAATGCTTATCAGTTACGGAAGCGACGTCGATCCGTTCAACCAATTTGGGAATGGCATCGCCACCCCCAGCCACCTATCCCCTCGGTACCGGCGACCACCTACTGGGGTTCTCCGACCACGGCACTTTCAACACCCAGGCGGATAACGCGATCAACCAGGTGTCTGGCTTCTATAAATCGATCGACGTCCGACTGATTCAGCTCCGCAACCTGCTGGCCGGCACGCGGCCGCAGCTCAACCCCAGCACGTCGAACCCCTTCACCACCGACTCCACGGGCACGATCAACGGCGACGACAACATCGTCTACGGGGCATGGTCGGGCCTCGCCAGTGGCAATCCCTATTACCTGCCCAATGGGATCGCGGATCTCGCCGATATCGCCAACCCCGGGGGCTTCACGGACCCCAGCGGGGCCATGCTGGTCCAGCGCACGCACCGCGCCGGTCGGCGGGCGGTGGGGCGAGGCCGCATCCGTCCCCGGCCAGCCGTTCAACAATCCCAGTCCCACAGGGACCCCGCCGGTTGCCAACCTGTTGCAGACCAACTATATCAATCCGGTCCGGGCCGGGTATTCGTTCGACATCGCCGACCTGATCGCCAACCTGACCTACAACGGCACCACGCCGTTCCCCCGCGACGGGGCCGACGATAACGACAACGCGTTCGACATCTTTCCCCCCAGTCGGCGGCCCTGCGACTCGCTTCGGCGAGATCTTCGACCTCGACTACTACGACCCTGCCGGCGCGCTGATGCTGCCGGTCGAGCGGATGCGGCGGTACGTGACGCCGGCCGATATCAACGGTACCGGGAGCCGTGGGCACGAGCCGGGGCTCCGACGTCTTCGGCCGCGTTGCGTTCAACAGCTACTACCGCCCCCCGGGCGTACCGGGCCCGATCAACATCACGTCGTCGGACACCACGAGTTTCCCCTATGGTGCCATCGCGCCCTACAACCCGATGACGATGACCATCCCCGGGACGGGCACCCCGGCCGGCTTCGGAGACTGGTGGCAGAACAACCAGGCGAGCCCGCCGATGGACCCCGGCGTTCCGATACCGTGGACCGCCGATTTTACCTCGTATCCACCCGCGCCCACGGCCACCGTCATCTACGAGCCCGACGTGACGAATAACCCGTTCCACGGCTACGAGTCGATACAAATTCCCCAACCAGTTCCAGTTCGCCGGCACGGCGTTCAGCTACACGACCACCATCTACCCAGCGGCGTCGCCGCCATGCCCATCGATCAAAACACGCTGACCGTCGGGGAAATGGTCGGCGCGAGTCCGCCGCCCGGCCCTCCTGCCTACACGCCCCCCACCGCGCCCTACTTCCTTCCCGACCTACGATTCGCACGTCAGCCGCAAGACGCAGTTCGGACGCCATGAACGAGGCCGACGAGATGAACCTCTACTCGCCGAACCCGATACTCGACTCGCCGTTCGGCATCAGCGACCTGGAGTGGCTGTACCGGCAGCAGGACGTGGATGGGGCGACGTTGACCAGCCGGTTGTCCCAGCTCGCGCCGATCAGCTTCACCAACACGATCGACGGTCTGCGGCGGCGCCGGCTCTTCAGCACCGATAGCTGGGAGTCGAACGGCTTCGCCTGGTCCAACGATAACCCCGGCAATACCTTCCAGTACAACAGCCGGTTCGCCGTGGGCGTGAATGCCAGCACGCAGGTTGCTGGGACCTATACCCCGTCGCTGGCCCACCGCGATCGGAAGATCAACCTGAACTACCCGCTGCCGGTCTCCAACGACTGCAACGAGCCGATCCGGCAGAAGTGGATCAGCGACACCTATCAGATCCTGAAATGGATCCTGCCGCCGGACTCGATCGACACGGCCGAGGAACGGGCGCAGCTCAGCCAGTTCGTCATCAACATCATCGACTTCCGCGACCCGGATGCCACCATGACCCACTGGGTCAACCCGGACGTCTGGATGACGCCCAGTACCAACGCCCTGGCTTACCCGACGCTCAACCTGGCGTCCCTTGTCCCCTGCCGGAACCCCTGGCGGCCTCCTCGACCAGTACGGCATGGAGTACAACCCGGTCGCGATCAACGAAGTGCTGGCCTACGGCTTCCAGAGCCGGACCGGCATCGGCACACCAGCACGGCCAAGTACACCAACCGCTTCTTCATCGAGCTGGTCAACACGCTGACCGCGGCCTACAACCCGACGTATGACTACGGCACTCCGACCGACCCCCACAATTACTACGGCTACGGGCCTCTCCCAGAGAGTCCTCCCGTCACGGGCCCCGCCACGGGCGGCAACATTCCAGGCCCCACGACCCCGCCCTACCAGGCCAGCGTCCTCGACCTGGGCGGCTTCGACTTATACCCCGAGCGATCCCTACTCCGGCGGCACCTGGGACCTGGTCTTCCTGGCCGATACCCCCGCGGGCCGTCCGGATCCTTACCGTGGCGAGGTGCCACCCCTCGGTTCCGCAGGCCACCTATTACGGCCTGCTCCCCCTGAACCGGGACTCGTTCGGAGGGCCGAACACCGAACGGCGCCGAACGAGGGCGACGTCACCCTGCTCCCTCTCAGTCCCAGCGACACGCAGCGTGACCAGCTACCCATTCACGACGCCGAGCCCGAACCCTCCGAGCGCGGCGACCCCGCCCACCCCACCGACGACCTACTTCTACGTCATCGGCAGTCCGTACATCGCCGCCAACGAGTCCTGGACCCCCACTCGCCGCTCCATACCCTCCCCGTCACGCAACTGCTGTCATCCACCTACGACCCGATGAGAGCCACCGGCTCCCCTCCCCCCTTCGGCAGCGACCGCAACCTCCTATCACTTCGGGATTCTCCCGGCGCCGATCCACCGACACGACGTTGAGCGGAATCAGCAATCTTCAATGGAATCTCCCGGTCTCATCGGTAGCACCGGGGCCCCAGCGATCGGGTCCGCCGAGTTCTTGTGGGTCTGCCTGCGGCGCCCCGCCAATCCGTTCGCGCCGGTGTCCGCGACCAACCCGATGTGCGTGGTCAACTCCATGCGGTTTCCTTACATCGATGGGACGGGCCAACGCAGGACACGGCCTGGACGTTGACCGGCGGCGTCCTGTATGTGGCGCCGGCTCCAAGCCCAACACGATCTACTCGGCCCAGCGGCTCCAGCCGTATCGCGGCGGACACGCCGTGCCGATGCCGAACGCCACAGCGTCCCCGACGGCCAACGCTCAGGGAGCCATCACGACCACTCAGCCCCCAGACCCGCGATACGGCTACAGCGAACAGATCGGCGTCCCCACAGCATTACAGCTCAAGCGACCGCCTACGGGCTACGCCAATTTCGGAGCCGTCAGGGAACGCGTCGACCAACTACTATTACCACACTCTGGGATTCAACAACGACGCGGCCGAGAACTGGGATTACTTCGTGTTCAACGATCGGGACTTCACCAGCGTGGCCGAGGTGACGCTGGTTCCCGGCTGCCCGCCGGGGCTGTTCACCAAGCAGTTCGTCGAGTTCGCGCCGTCGCAGATGAACGCGGCCGATATCTTCAGCCTGGTCACGCCGGACGTGACGCCGACCTCACACCAACGGGCCCACGACTGACGACCACCGCGCACCGCGCCTACAGCACCCCCGGTCGTGCCCTTCGCCACGGCGACCGTGCCGTTCCTGTCGGTCTCGAAGCTCACCGCCGCCAGCTCGCTGGGGGGCAGCCCGACGGGCACCCCCCCGGCGTCGGTTCCGGCGTCGGTCCCGACCAGTGACCCCTTCCACCGACCCAGCCGGCCCTGTCACGGCGCCCATCCAGCCCCATAGCTACCCCTACCTGGTGGACAAGTTCTTCTACACGGGGGCGTCGACGTTCCTCTATCCCGCCGCTGGTGCCGCCGAAGATTCGACGACCGGGACGTTGGCGGCGCTGGCTCGCGGTCCCGGCGCCACGGACCCGTCCCAGCGCGTCGGCCTCGGGCACAGCGTGAACATCGCCGCCCCCGTCGTGGGCGGCCCGGCCAGCGACGGCTGGTTCAAGATGCTCGAGTTCTTCGAGGTGCCCAGCCAGATGAACGGCTCGATCGGCACGGTCGCCGGTGGGATGAACTTCGACTGGGCGCGGCAGGATACCAAGCCGGGCCTGATGAACCTCAACCTCATCATCGACGAGGAAGCGTTCTTCGCCGTGTTCGGGCGTCAGACGATCATCGGATTATAGCCAGACCCTGTTAAACTCGATCGAGCTGCCATTGCTGGCCGGGCCCAACAGCAACGCCACGACGTGGTTGCCCTACACGATGCCCCTGTCCACCTGGACCAATGGCGGCACGGTGCCACTCCCGCCGATCCCGCTCGGCGGGCCGCCGGTCCCGCTGGTCGTCAGCGCGATCCAGCCGACCGGCGCGCCGAACTACGTGTATCCGATCACCGACCAGAACTTCCGTCCAGCAGGGGTATCTGGCCCAGGATCCCATCGGCGTTCAAGTCGAATCATCGCGATTAACGGCAACGCCGGTGCTTACTGCCCAGCCCCGGCAACCGGATCAAGGCGGCGTTCGCGCAGTTCCTCTGGCAGCGTCATGGCGGGTCCGGCTACCTGTTCGGGTACGGGGTCGGCGCGACGGGACAGAACAGTGCCGTGGCGACGCCGAACCTGTCGTCGACCATCGGCTACACGGGGCCGATCCCGGCCGAGTTCCCGTTCCGCTCGCTCTCGTTCCCGGACATCAACTACACGATCATGCGGCCCGCCGCACAGCCGCCGTCGATTTACAGCAACCCGGCGATGATCACCGAACCCCAATAGCCGCCGTACCCCAGCTGCTCGCGACCGTGACCAACGCCCAGGCGATGATCTATACCCCGGCCAACCGCACCCTCGAGCTGGTACTTCCTCAATAATAACTACCTCAATGCGATGCTCGGCCCGCAGCCGAACTACTACGCACCTTACATCACGCCAGGCTCCGCCGGATACGACGGCGAAGGCCCGATCTTCCCGCAATCGCCGGTCCATGCCGGTCGTCTACTCGGGAGATCCGGGCGTGAGGAACCCGTTCCTCTCGCAGGGGTATGCGTCGAGCGACCCCAACCTTTACACGACCGTCGACCCCTCCGTCCTGTGTGGTCTTTCACGCCCGCCCCTATCCGGTCTGGACCGCCGGGATTGACCACCGATTCCACCAACACCGTGCCCGCGGGTCTCCCACTGCCGGTGAACATCGCATGGCCGACCGGGACAACCACCATCGGCCTGGACGGCACGTGGCGATGCCCCCGGCCATCCCGCCGGCCCGGTTGTTCCAGCCGCCGGACGCCTTTGGCGCGGGGCAGGTCCAGCCGGACGCCACTTCGAGGGCTACCCCTACGTCAATTAACCCGATGGGGTACGTCGGCATCCCCGACCCCACCGGCCTCATCGCCAACGGCAACATCCCGCCGGCCCTGAGCAACGCCACCGACTCCGGCGATCCCTGGATCAATAACATCGTCGCCAACCAGGGGTACAACCCGTACAATCACCGACTAACCTCCCGAGCGGTGCCGATGTACACGCTCAGCAACGGGTTCACGAGCCTCCCGTGGTCATGGTTCCCGACCGACTTCGGGTGGCGGCATGACTAATTCTGGCGGCGGGGTTTACTACCCCAACGCCGCCGGCCTGCCTCCGATGCTGACGCCGACGGGCGACGCTACCACCGGTCTCGCTCGCCTTATCCCCCCTACAGTCATTGCCGCGCCCTTCGTACCGGGCAACTCTGACGTTCTACAACGGCTACTCGAACACAGGCACGCCAGCGTCGAACAAACCCTACCTCGGCACCGGTGGTGCTGCTGGCGTGAATCCCGATGACCGGCAGCATCCGTACTGGCGGTCGGAGATGATGCAGGCGGCGATGAACCTGACCACGGTCCGGACCCACCAGTACGCGGTCTGGATCACGATCGGGTTCTTCGAGATCAAGAAGCAGGGGGACATCGGCATGCTCGGCCAGGGGTTGCCCCAGCTCGCGTACGACATCATGGGCCCCGAGGTCGGCAAGTTGAGCGGCACCCAGGTCCGCTATCGCGGCTTCTTCATCGTGGACCGGCTCAAGCTCACCGGCTTCAACTACAACGACGTCGGCGGGTTCCGCGCGGCGGTCCTGTATCGCAAGATCATTCAGTAGTCGCTTCGCTCCTGGTTTTCAGTGTTCAGTTTTCAGTGTTCAGAGTCCGTTCCCAAAGCCCCAGAGGGGCGACCGGACGTCGCCAGGGGCGCAAGCCCCTGGACGATCGACCGCGACCCCCTCGACCGTCCTTCGAGCCCCGGAGGGGCGACAGACGTCCTCAGAACCACAGGGTTTCTGTCGCCCCTACGGGGCTTCCCGGATCGGAGGAACTCCCCTCGTCCAGGGGCTCACGCCCCTGGCTACGTGCTTCCGCCCCCATCCGGGGGCTCAGGAAAGGACTTATGGAACAGACTCTCAAGACCGGATGAGGCGCGGTTCCTGACAAATGACAACTGACTACTGACGACTACTCACTGACCAAGAACCTTGTCGAAGCCCCCAGTCCGGAGTTAGAATTAAGTTCAGCCCACTCTCATTCTCGGAAAGGACCACTCATGAAGACTCGCCGTCGCCGCGGTTTCACGCTGATCGAGCTGCTGGTGGTGATCAGCATCATCGGCATCCTCGTCGGCCTCTTGTTGCCCGCCGTCCAGTCCGCCCGCGAGGCGGGCCGGCGCACCCAGTGCGCCAGTAACATGCGCAACGTTGGCCTGGCCATCCTCCAGTACGTCAACAGCCAGAATGCCTTCCCCCCGGCCGGTGAGTTCTGCGAGGACGCCACGACCCTGACCTCGTTGACCTCCGGCACGATCGATCCGAGCCAGTCGGTCATCAACGGCTTCATGCCCGGCGGCACCCCAAGACAGACCGCGGTTCCCATGTATAGCTGGGTCGTCCCGATCCTTCCCTACATGGAAGCCCAGGACATGTTCAACCAGTGGACGATGTTCCCGCCGACCACCTCGTCGACCGGGAACGGAGCGGTGAGCTATTACGACCCGACGAACTACATCGCCGGCCAGGCGAGCAATTACACGATCGGCAACACGGCCATCGGCGTCTTGAAGTGCCCGGATGACGTCACGGCCCAGCCCAACCAGGGGAACATGAGCTATGCGGTCAACGGCGGGTTCACACTGTGGCATGCCATCCCCTACAGCTTGATCGGCTCGCAGATCGACGGCGGGCAGACCCCCCAGATCATGACCTGGGCGCCGGGTAGCGCGCCCGCGAATTACCTCAGCACCATGGGTGTGACCCAGAAGCTCGGCGTGATGTTCCTGAATTCGACGTTCCCGCAAGGCGTGCAGGTCAAGATCCCCTGGAACGTGCGGTCGACCCTGACGAGCCTCTCCGACGGTTCGAGCAGCACGCTCCTGATGAGCGAGAACACGCTGACCGGCGTCGCCAATCCGAGTGCATTCACCGGCACTCTGGAGGGGAACTGGTCCGCACCGCAGCCGACCCTGAGCATGTTCATCGGCTCGTCTGCGATCTGCGCAACGGCCACCTACAACTGTACGTCGGGCACACTGGCCCCGGCGAGCGTCAGCTCGGCGCCGGTACGGTCTCCGGCGACCTCGACGGAGTGGGCTGGTCCTTCACGAACAAGGTCGGCACCTTCGAGAACATCAACTTCGCCCAGCAAGCCGGCCTGACGATCGAGGGCTCGTTCCCGTTCACCAACAGCGGCCATCCTGGCGGCAGCAACATGATGTTCTGCGACGGCGCCGTGCGGTTCACCCCCAACACGATCGACGGCACCGTCTACTCGAAGCTGATCACGCCCGCCGGCAGCCGGCTGCCGCTGTACTGCAAGCAGATGCCGCTCTCGCAAGACGCCTTCGTGCCGTGAGCTGAGCAATCTCCATCGGGCGGCCGATCCGAGCGGTCCTTGCCGATCGGATCGGTCGGTCGCGAATGGACGAGAGTGTGAGTGTTTGATGAGAGTGTGGCTGCGCCGGACTTGATCGAAACGAAACGGTCAAGCCGGCGTTTCGCGTCGCGCGGTTGGCGAGTGGTCTGGACGACGCCCGGGAAAGTCCCATTGAGGGACTTCCGCCGGGCGTTTTTCGTTGAGAGTCTGTTCCCAAAGCCCCAGAGGGGCGACCGGACGTAGCCAGGGGCGTGAGCCCCTGGATGATCGACCGCGACCCCCTCAACCGTCGTTCGAGCCCCGGGAGGGGCGACAGAAGTCCCCAGAGCCACAGGCTTTCTGTCGCCCCTCCGGGGCTTCCCGGATCGGAGGAACTCCCCTCGTCCAGGGGCTCACGCCCCTGGCTACGTGCTTCCGCCCCCATCCGGGGGCTCAGGAGGGGACTTAGGGAACAGACTCTGAGATCGATTTCGTGAGTGCCGTAATGCGTGCAACTTGCGGAGGCCTTCCTCAACCGATTCTGGCTTGCGTTTTGAGCCATTTGGCAATACCATTGATGGTGACTACGTTGGCGTTCAGGGGTTTGCCTGAGAATCCGGTAGGGTGGGTGAAACCCACCAGGAATGGCCCCGATCTCGGTGGGTTTCACCCACCCGACAAAGACCGGATGCCGTTCGCGGGCCGGTTCTCGATCACTGACTCCACAGGGCATGACGCTCGTGGAACCAGGAATCGTGTGTCGGATCTATCGACATCCGTTCAGGAAGATCCGCCTGGTCGCTGATGGGGTCGATGGACGCACGATGTGCTGCGGATTCCGGTGTTGGAAAAACTCAACGCGACGAGCGGGGCGGCTCGGGCGATATGCGTACCGCCAGGCCGAATGTCCCGCACCTCGACCGATCCCGGGAGATTCCGATTCGGGTCCCAGGCGGTCCTGGTGATCGTTTGTGAGACCGCTCGCATGCAGGTCAACGTCGAAGACCGTTCGCCCAGGTCTCAACGAAAGGTTGATCATCACAAGGATCCCAACGATGGCGACAATCTTGCAATGCCCGCACTGCGGGAACGCTGCAAGGACGGCTAAAGTCGTACCAGCGGGTGCCAAGGTCACCTGTAAGCACTGCGGCAAACAGTTCCCGTACCGCCCCGCCGAGAACGGACCGGTCGCCGACGGTCCCGGTGAGGCCATCGAGAGCATTCCGCTGGCCGAGCTGCTGGATGACGACGATCGCGGCTCGACCGGGAGCCGAGGGGGTCAGCGGGTCGCCGAGCGGCCGTTGCGCGAACGGCTGGCCGACGATGATCCCGGTGGCTCGGAGGGTCCCCGTGGACGATGATGAACCGGTGGGCCGCTACACGTCCCTCACCAATTCCAAGCTGGTGGACAATCCCACGGCGCTGGCCGCCCGGAGCTCGAAGGAACGGCTCATCGGCGGGAAGCAGGTCCGCTTCGGCGAGTCACGATATCAGATGGCCGTGGTCCTGACCGTCGTGCTCCTGGGGGTGGGATATGCCTCGTTTGTGGGGTTGAGTTGGCTGTGGAGATACATTCAATCGCAAAGCGACACCGCCAAGAACTATCGCGAGGAAATGGCCAAGGCCGAGGCGGTCGCGGCCAAGAAGAAGGCCGGGAAGGGCGTGACGCCGGCTGAACCCGCAACCCCGCCGCCACCCCAGGCCCTGGTCAAAGCCGACGCGGGAAAACCCGTGAAAGTCGGCGATTGGGAAGTGTGTGTCCAGAAGGCGGAAGTGGGACGGCTCGAGGGCCTGGGCATTCTGCCGCAAATGTTTATCACCGTGCGCGTTACCAATCTCGCGCCCGGGCCCCGGAGCTATCGCTACTGGTCGAAGCCCGGCAAGAACACCGCCATCCGCAATCAGAATCTGTCGCCGATCGGCCTGAACCCGGTGGCGGCACCGAAGGAAGCCGAACGGAAAATGGCCTCCAAGGAAACGTATGACGATGTCCTCGTGGTCGACGGGGCGGCCGCGAAGTTCGAGCTGGACGTGACCTTGCTCTTGCCGGGCGGCACGGGCGGATGCGTCATTCACATCTCGCCCGCATTTGTCACCAGGACGGAGTAGCGGGCCGGGCCGGATCGCCCCGACTTCGGGCACAAACGGTGCGTCCCGGCCATGTCCCGCGGAGATTGTCCTCGACTGCGATCCCAAACGGCGGTGATTGACGCTATCCTGGAGGGAATGAGCTGGGGCATCGGCGGTCCATCGCGGAAAGGACCGGACCAGAGAGAGTGGCGCGATGAACGGGTCGTTCGCCTGTCCGGAATGCGGCGGCATCGTCGAACTGCGGGGCCTGGCACCCGGGCGACAGGTCCGATGCGGGTTCTGCCAGCAACTTCTGGAAGTCCCCTACTTGCCGCGCGTCCCGGGGGCGTCGCGGAATCGGCGGCGTTCCTGGCCGAGATGGGCCATCTGGGCATGGTTGGCGATCGGCCTGTCGCTCGCGGCGATCCTGACCTGGGGCAGCGTGCGGTTCTGGCGGAAGGACCAGCAGTCGCGGCGAGCCGCCTCGATCCACCGGATGATCGCGTCCTCCGAGGCCCACGAACAGGCCGGGCATCTCGGTGAGGCCCTGATCGACCTCGATGCGGCGCTGGAGCTCGCCCGGTCGGCCGAGGGATCGCCCCAGGAGGAGATGTGGGAGGCACAACGGACGCGCCGCCAGGACCTCGCGCGCCGGGATGCCGAGAAGGCCCTCGACGCTCTCGACCAGAACGCCCCGTTATCGCTGCCCCTGGGGGAGTGGTTGAACCTGATCGCCCGGAGCGAGCGCGATCCCGACCTCGAGCCCCTCGGGTCCCGGATCGCCCAGCGCTTTCGATCGAAGGTCGGTCAACACCTGGACGTCGAGCTGGCCTCGGCCGAGCGGTCGTTCCGCGACGGTAAGGTCGTCGTCGCGCTCCAGTCCTGCGATCGGATCGCCAAGCTCCTCAAGCACCTGGACGCCGCAGGCCGGCAAACCCGGCGACAGGCGACCGAGGAGCTGGTCACCCGTCTGCTGGCGAGCCATGGAGTCGTCGTCGCGCCGATCCAGGGCAAGTTCGTCTTCGGTTCGGAGGCGTCCTTCACCTCGAGTCTGATACCGGTCGTCCTGAAGGGCCTGGAGGGCAAAGGGTATCTCCCCTATCGCGCGGAGTCGCCCTGGGCCGACTCCTGGAAGCGGGCCCGGTATCGCCTGCAAATCCGCGTCGCCGAGCAGCGGGAAGGCACCTACCTGTCGTCGGAAAGCCGGGTGACCCTGATCCGGGTCAACTTGATGTTGACCGCTCATGGCGTCGAGAAGTGGCAGACCTTTCCGGCGCGCGGTCGCGTGTCCCGGTCCCCGATCTTCCCGCCTATCTGTCCAGAAGCCTGGCGGTCGGATCGGCGCCGTCCGAAGAGGTCGAGCACCTGCTCTACAAGGATGCGCTGGGCCAGATGAAGGAGAAGGTCAGCCTCGCCTTGACCAATATGCCGGAGTGCGCCCCATAGCCGGCCTGCTGTGTCGGCGACGGCCACAATCCCTGAAGAATTTCGGATTCGAGATTCCGGATTCCCGATTCGAGATTCCGGATTCCCGATTCGAGATTCGAGATTCCGGATTCGAGATCCCCGATTCGAGATTCGAGATTCCGGATTCGAGATTCCGGATTCGAGATCCCCGATTCCGGATTCGAGATCCCCGATTCCCGATTCCGGATTCCCGCGAGGTGCCTTGGGGGAAGAGGCGGACGGGTGGCGACTCACCCGCCCTGTTGGCCGGTCAGGAATCCCGCGTGGATCCAGTCGGTCAGGTCCCAATCGATGCCGTCGGGGGTGCCGTTGACCACCAGTCGGAGCTGCTGCGGTGGGCGGCCGTTGACGACCTTGGGCAGGGGGACGTCGATGCCCCAGGGCGAATCGCCGCCCCGGATGACCCCCGTCTCGAGGAGCAGCTTGGTCCCGGCATAGACCTTCACCACGATGGTGCCGTGCCAGGTCTGCTTGTCGTCGATGCCGACCTGGGCGACGAACCGCCGGTAGTCGGGCTTCAGCGCGTAGAGCAGCTCGGAGTTGGCATGCACGCCGATGCCATGAAAGTAGGTGACCCCGTCGAGCGAGATCGGCGTATCCGCAGCCGTCTTCTTGATCCGGACCTGTCCGAATCCCGTGGTGGCCTTCTCCGGCGCGAGGCTTTCCAGAAGGATGTCGGGGTGCGGAGGAGTGGGACGGGCGGCCAGGCTGCCGTCGTCGGTGAACCGCCCGCGGAGGCTCCGGGCGCCCAGCCAGGCGAGGACCGACTCGCAGGCGCCGTTGGCCTCCTCGCCGCCCAGGTTGGTCATCACGCAGATGGCAAAGCCCTCCTCGGCAGCCATGCGACAGACCGCGTAGTTCTGGCCGTTGCTCCCGTTGTGTGCCAGCACGGTGCCCTTAAACCACTCGGGGTGCTCGATCGCCCAGCCCGGCGCGAAGTTGCCCGGGGACACGGCGGTGTGCAGCCGCCGGAAGGTCTCGGGCCGGAGGAACTGGCTCTGGCCGCGCCGCTCCTTGGATGTGGAGCGCGGCGAAGCGGGCCAGGTCGACGATCGAGCAGTACGCATTCCGGCCGACCGGGGCCCGGGTCTGGACCGCCTGCGATCGATCGGGGGGGATCGGCGTGACGGCGTCGGCCTTGATGACGTGGCTCCAGGGGCCGTCGATCCGCCCGTGCGTCGCCGCCGTGTTGCCGAACCCGGCGTGGGCCATGCCCAGGGGCTTGAACAGGTAGCGCTGCATGAGGGTCTCGTAGGACTGGCGGCTGAGGCGTTCGGCCGCGCTGGCCACCACGATCCCCCCTCCCGAGTAGATCACCTTCGTCCCGGGCGGCGCGGCGGGGGGATCCTCGATCGCGGCCTTGACATATTCGTAGCGGCGGCCCGTCAGCGTGCTCGCCCGCGCGTCGGTGATCCCCTCGGATGTCTCCGGCTGGTACGGGAAGCCGCCGATATGGCCCAAGAGCTGCTCGATCGTCACGCCGCGGTAGTCCGGCTTCATCGTATTGACTAGCTGGGGAAACATCTCCGCCATCGTCATGTCCCAGCGGAGCAGGCCCCGATCGACCAGTACGGCGAACATCGTCGCGCTCATCGGCTTGACGAGCGAACCCAGGTGGAAGGGGTCGTTCCGGGTCACGCGGATGGAAGACCCGGCCTTCCGGATCCCTACCGCCGACGCCGCCACGATCTTCCCCTCGATGACGACCGCCGCCGCGATGGCCGGCAATCGATGCGCCTGCCGCTCGCGTTCCAGGAACGCCCGCAGCCACGCCGGGTCGGCGATCGCATCCGCCCTCGAATCGCTCGACTGTCCCCGAGCGCACGCCGACATGCCGGATCCCAACACCAGGGCGACGAGGACCGATCGAACCATCCAGGACATAGTTCCTCCGCAATCGTGGGGCCATCGTGGAACAACCACTCCAGGCTAACGCAAATCCGTCCTGAATGACCATAGGATGCGGAGACCGGCCGGCGATGACTTTACTCGGAGAACGGCATGAAACCCGGCCAACGCAATGATCGATTGACATTCGTCCGAGACGCACATTACAACGATCATAAGGCGAGGCTCGCCCCAGCGATCCGTGACCACGAGCCGGGACGATCCGGACCAATCTCAGGACCCCACCATGCGTCGAAAGCCCGTCGGACCCGGTATGAGGAGACGAATGGCCCCGGTCGTTTGTGGGGTGGCCCTGTGCTGGCTCGGGGCAATCGTGGTGCCGGGACAGGAGATCTCCCGAGACGGCAAGAACTCCGTGACGGGTAATCCTTACCCGATAATCCCGGGCGCGGTCACGAAGGCGCCGGACTGGATCGGGGCCGAGGCGCCCTTCAAAGTCGCCGAACTCTTCGCCGTCGTGCCCCAAGACCAAAACGCCGCGCCGCTTTACCTCGACGCTTTCTTCGAGTTCGACTCCGAGGTGGCCGTCTGTTTTCCCGCAGGTCCCGAACGAGATCGTCGAAGCGAGGCCGCCCAGGCTCACATGGGTCGCCACACTCCGCTGTACCAGCGGCTCCGGGTCGATCCGCAGTCCGTTCCGTCGCAGGAGATCGACGAGGTTATCAAGCTCTACGACGTCGGGTTCCGCAAGCTCGCCGAGGCCCAACGGCGCGACCGGTGCGTCTTCGAGACCGGCCTGGGACCTTCGGCGTCACGGCCCCACCTCCAGGCGGCTCGACAGGTCGCGCGGATCTCGTCGTTGCGGGTGCGGCGCGCCACCGAGAGGCAGGACTTCGACGCGGCGATCCGCGAGGTCGAGATGGTCCTCCGGCTGGTCCGCGACCTGCAACCTCGGGGGGCCATCATCACCCAACTGGTGGCGTCGGCCATCACTCAGGTCACCTGCACCGACATCATCGCGACGATTCTGGCCGCCCCCGGGCTCCGCGTCGAGCACTGCGACCGCCTGCTCAAGCTGTTGCTTGGCCATGAGGCGACCTTGGGCAATGCCTATATCGAGGGGCTCCGCGCGGAGTATGTGACCTCCCGCACCGCGTTCCGGGATCTCGATCGAAATCCATTCAATCTGTTCAAGGCCCTGGGTGACAATATCGGCAAGGCGAATGCCAAGGCTGTCCCGAAGCCGAATCCCGGCCGCCCCGATGGATCCCGGACGACACCCAAGGACGCGGATGCCCCCATCGCGAAGCACGCGCTTTCCGCAGCCCCTCGGGGAATGCGCGCTGTTAATGATTACTACCGCACGCTGTTGAGTCTGGACGACTTACCGTACGCCGAACGACTCACGAAGGTCGCCGAAGTGAGGGCGGATGGCGGCGACCCCGCGGTCTCGACATTGCTCAACCTACTGGGGCCCGCCGTCGGGGCCTTCGCACAGGGCACGGGTCGACAGACGGCGAGCCTCCGCGCTACCGAATGTCTGATCATCATGCGTCGCTGGGAGCTATCGCACCGAGGCTTGCCCCGCGCCCTGACGGTGGCCATGAAGGAGTCCGGCCTGAAGGCCATTCCGATCGACCCCTACGACGGCAAGGCGATCGGTGGGTGGAATCCTACCCAAGAACTGAGGTTTCCGGCCATCCCGCGGGATGCGAGACTGTTCCTTGAGGATTGTCTTGTCTCAGGAGGGGGGTCACGCTCATGGACACGTCCGCCGCCTGCGTTGATGACTTGCTTCGTTCCGGCGCCAGCGCCTGACCGGATACCAGCGCCGCTTGTTCCTCGCCGAGGTCGCTACCGAATTATGCAACGGCAGCGCTCGCAAAGCCGAACGCCGTTTCGGCTGGGGGGCGCGAGACGGTCGAGAAAGGACTCCATGAGGCCCGGCAAGGCCTCCGGTGTCTGGAGGATTTTGCCGCACGGGGCCGGCCGCGCAGCGAAGACAAGGATCCCCAATTGGCGACCGATATCCGCGCCATCGTGGGACCCCATTCGCACGCCGATCCGGAACTCAAGTCGCCGCGGCGGTACACCAACTTGTCGGCGGCTGAGGTGCGCGACGCCCTGATCGCCAAGGGCTATGCCCTCGAGGAGTTGCCCAGCGAGCCGCACGATGCGGGACATCCTCAATCGGATGAACTATCGGCTCAAGCGGATTCAGAAGGGCAAACCGCTGAAGAAGACCAAAGAGACCGACGCGATCTTCGCCAACATCAAGACCGTACGGGAACAGGCGCGGGCCGATCCGGAAACTCTGGAGATCTCCATGGATACCAAAGCCAAGGTGGGATTGGGCGATTACGCTCGGGGGGGAAAAAACCCGGACTGACGCCGACGGTGAAGTGACCAAGGGATGGGACCATGATCCGCCCGCCAAGGAGAAACTGGTCCCCTTCGGCGTCCTGATGATGGCAACGGGCGCGTTGATGCTTCTGTTTGGCGAGCGCGAGACCAGCGATGCCTGGGTCGATGCCTTGAGGATGTGGTGGCTGGAGGTCCGGTCGGGTTTGGGACATATCAAACGCTTGGTGATCTACGTCGACAACGGCCCGAAGAACTCAGGCCGGCGGACCCAGTTCTTGAAACGGATGGTGGAATTCGCCGACGGGTCGGGGTTGGAGATTCGCTTGGTGTACTATCCCCCTTATCACAGCAAATACAATCCGATCGAACGCTGCTGGTCGGCGTTGGAGAAGAAATGGAACGGCGTCTTATTGACCTGTCTGAAGGTCGTGCTGCAATGCGCCCTCCGGATGGTCTGGAAGGGTCGGCACCCGACGGTGAAGCGGCTCCATGGCGAGTATCCCGATGGCGTACGAGTTCCGGCCAAGGAGATGAAGGAGTACGAAGCGCGCTGGAGCGTTTGGCGGCGTTACCGAAGTATGACATCACGATCAAGCCGAAAACGCCTGTCTTGCAGGTAAATTAATTTCTGCCGTTCGCCCAAGCCGATGCGATTGGCCGTGGTCGAGGGTCAGCCAGTCGTCTACTCCGTCGGCAAGGACGGCCGGGACGATGGCGGCCAGAAGGACTCGAAGTACGACACGCAGCCCGGCGACATGATCTATCGCCTGCGGCCCGTGGAAGGTCCGCGCGAGGCGGCCCCGGCTCGATGTCCACCTCTTGCGACTGTTGTCCTGGAAGAGTTATGATCCGGGGACGGGACCGGGCAACCTCCGTATTCTTGCTCATCCGGTGCCCGAAGCCCGCATCCTCATATCAAGGGCTTACATCATGACTCTTCTCGATGTCCGATCTGCGTCCGCGCCGCCGGCGCTCGCCGGGGGCTCTCGTGGTTTGATCCGTTGGGTCTGCACGAGCAATCCGTTCTACGTCCTCAGTGCCTTGCTCGTCTGCCTGGGATTGTGGGTCTCATTCGGGGCACAGGTCGATGCGTACCAGACCTGGGCGCTCCTGTTCGGGATGGCGGGATACACGCTGCTGCTGGCGGTGACGGCGTGCCTGCTCGTGCGGCTCGTCGGCGTCTGGGATGACGTCCGGACGGTGCTGCTGCTGGTCGTGCTGATGTTCCTGGCCACGTCGGTGACGTTCGACGAGGTCCTCTCGATCAGTCCGGCGCGCGGGGTCGTCTGCTACCTCGTGGGGCTGCTGTTCGCCGTGCTGGTGAGCGAGGGGATGCTGCGGTCGATCCGCCTGCACCTGCCGCCGCTGTTCCGTGTGCCGTACTACGTGATCCTGGCCCTGTTCTTCCTCTATCCCGTGGCGATCACCCCGGTGCTGGACTACCCCCGGAGCGAGTCGCTGGGCTGGTCGCTGTTCGGCTTCTCGCCCGTCGCCGCACTGGTCTTCCTCACGCTGCTGCCCGCGATCCGCCGCGGGCGCGATTATGTGCGCGACAACGGGAGCCCCTGGGCCTGGGCGTGGTATCCCTGGACCCTCTTCGGCGTGCTGGCCTTCGGAGTCGCGGCGCGGTCCGCCCTGCTCTGCTTCTCCATGCACCACATCCCGCCCGCCGAGTCCGAGCCGTACATCTTCGGGCCGTACTTCCTGGTGCCTCTGGGTTTGTCGATAGGCGTGATCCTGCTGGAGATCGGGCTGGTCGAGACGACGAGCCGGCGTCCTCCACGCGGCTTTGGTCGTCCCCGCGATCCTGGTTTTCCTGACACTGTTCGGTCATCGCGCCGACCCGACGTACCAGTGGTTCCTCGGCCGGTTCATCTCCCGGCTCGGCGGGACCCCGCTCTACCTGACCCTGCTGGCCTCGGCGGGATTCTACGCCTATGCGATGGTTCGACGCGTGCCGTTGGCGTTCGATGCGATGACAGCGGCGATCGTGACGCTGGGAGTTGTCGCTCCACAGACGCTGGACCTGGGCGAGCTCGTCCCGCCGCGGGCGCTGCCGATCCTGACGGCCGCCGCCTTGCAGACGGCGATGGGTTTGCGCCGTCGCGATGCCTGGCGCTGCCTGATCGGGGCCGGTGGGCTGGCGGCGTCCGCGATGATCGCTTTGCCGGCGACGGGCGCGGGGAGTCATCAAGGACCGGTCGCCTTCCACCTGATCCTGGTTGCCGTGCTGGTCGTCGGCGCGGCGTTCGACGACCGGCTCGGGCACATCCTCCGGGCCGCCGGAGCGACGATGGCCCTGCTGGCCGCGCTCGTCGTATTGTCGGGTCGCATCGAACGAACCGGGGCCGTCCCGACATGGGCGATGGAATCCTACCCGCTGGCGATGGCCCTGGTGATCGCGGGCTACGGCTTCGTGCTGGGACACCGGACCTCGCTCGCGGCCGCCGGGCTCATCCTGGCCGCCTGGCTGGTGGCCGTTGGCTGTCGGGGCTATGGCTCGCTCCGGCGCGTCGTGACGGGCCTCGACTACATCGCCATCGGCCTGATCCTCTTCAGCCTGGCGGTGTTGACCAGCATGGCCAAGGGCGGCGTACTGCCCTGGAGGATCCTGGATCAGAAAGGAAAGATCCCCGACGCGCCGGACTGATGGGATCAAGGTGCAACGAGCGGTGAACCCGGCCTCCCCCGACGTGTCTACATCGGGAGGTCGGGTCGATTGGTTCGTTGCTCCTTGCGTAACGAGACGGCGCCATGGACGTCAAACCCAAGTCCAACAAGCTCAGACGGTTAGAGACCAAACGGAAGCTCCAGGAACGCACCGAGCGCCGGTTCCGGGTGGACACTCAGGCCGCCGCCTTGTCCAGGGCCCGACTGGCCCATCGGCTGCGGCGGGGGTCGGAATCGCTCCCCCGCGAGTCGAACCCCCTGCTCCGCCGGATCGCCGAGTTGCGGGCCGGCCACCTGTGCCGACGTCCGACCTTTATCGCGTCATCAAGCCCTTCGCGGAGATTAACCTCGCGTTGTACCGGACCGGCGGTCCGGTGACCGTGGACATGGAAGCGCTCAGCGACCTGGTCTTCTCGTGTCAACGGCGGACGAGCCTCTTCCGGGGAAACGATGCGGAGCGACATGCGCATACACTGCTTGCCCTAGCGGCCCACAGCTCAAACTGGATCCGCCGGCCGGAGGATTGGAAGCCGCGCAGTCTCGTCGCCCGCTGGCAACTGCACTGCGCTGGCCCGTCACCTGTTCGCGCGCTACGACGTCCCGGTGTTCATGAACGGCGCCTGGCTGGAGGAGTTGACCGCCGATGGTGTGCTCCACCAGAGGTGGTTCATTCACGTCGCGCAGGGTCAGAACATCCGGACGGCGGACGGGCTGCCGATCCCGCTGACGAAGAAGCAGGCGCACCATTACCTCCAGGCCCCCGACGACTTCGATGTGATCGGCGCGTTCCGATGGGCGCAGATCCTGGATCTCGGCGGCAGCGAGCGCCTGGTACGGAGCGTGCTCGGCACGCGGCTCCGCAGGGTGTTCGCCGACGACGCGTTCTGGATCTCGGTCTTCCGCTGGCTGATCGCCCACCCGATGCTGGACTCGATCCACTACGGACCGATCATCGATTACTTGTACAATCAGCGGTTCGTCGCCGAGGTGCCCAATCCGAGCGCCCACCTGCCGGGGCAGCCCAGGCTGGTGCCGCGGCAACCGAACCTGACCATCAAGGACCGGGACCCCGAGACCTTGCTCCAGGCGATTGCCGAGTGGCACCAGAGTCTCGCGTCTCATCGAACCCGGAGGCCCACCTCCTGGACGGCGAGCGGGATCGCACCATTCGTCTTCAAGGAAACCGAGGGCGAAACACGGAGGATCTACACGATCGCCGAGCTCCTCTGCTCACGGGAGCTGGACGAGGAAGGGCAGGCGATGAACCATTGCGTGGGGACCTACGCGGGCTCCTGTGAATCGGGGCGAAGCTCGATCTGGAGTCTGAGAGTCGTCGAACCACCGGGACCAGAGACGCGGCTGGTAACGCTGGAGGTCTCGAATGCCGACCTACAAATTGTCCAGGCCCGGAAGCGGTTCAACACGCTCCCGCAGCCGAAGGAACTGGCGATCCTGATGCGGTGGGCCGACGCGGGTGGACCGCGGTTGTCGCGATGGCTGGCCCGGTGAGTGCGAGCAGGCTCGGAGCCCGTCCGGGTCCAGGGAGAATCTCCGCCGAAGGTCGATGCTCCCTGGACTTGGCGGGAAGAGATCGGTCTAATCGGTGCGTAGGCACCTGAGGTGCGGGCCGTAACGTGGGCAAGGTGCGATTGCCTTCGAGAGACGACTCGCCCCCTTCCCTTCGCAAACAGCCCGATCCAATCTCGAACAACGGAGAATCGCCATGGGACCATGTCGCAATCGCCGGGAATTCCTGCGAGTCGCCGGGGCCTCCCTCCTGGCCCCGCTCCCGTTGATCCAATCGCCACTCCGAGCCGCGGCGGCGAAGCCGTCCGCTCCGGTGAGCATCGCCCGCTGCAAGGCGTATGACCGGGAGGCCGTTTATCGCCAACTCAAGACGATGATGGACCAGCTTGGCGGTCTCGCCAAGCTGGTCAACGGCAAGACGGTCGCCGTCAAGGTCAACCTTACAGGCAACCCGCGCCAGCAGGCGCTTGGCCTGCCCGCCGGCCGGACTTACCACGTTCATCCGGATGTCGTCCTGGCCACCGCGACCCTGCTCGACCAGGCCGGAGCCCGTCGCATCCGCTTCGTCGAATGCACCTACCAGAATGATCCGTTCGAGCCGTACCTCCGCGACGCCGGCTGGGACCTGAACGCCCTGGGGGCCTTGAAAGCGGCCGTCGACTACGAGGACACGCACAACCTGGGCAAGGGAAAGCAGTACACCGAGGTGAAGGTCCCCTGGGGCGGCAGCCTGTTCCCGGCCTACCACCTGAACCACTCCTACATCGACTGCGACGTCTACATCTCACTGGCCAAGTTGAAGAACCATGCGACCGCCGGCGTGACCCTGGGCATCAAGAACAACTTCGGGATCACGCCCACGTCGCTCTACTCGCACCACAAGCCGAACGAAAAGAGCACCTCGGCCCGAATCGCGATCTTCCACACCGGCGAAGAGCGGCCGGCGGACGGCTTGCCCCAGGAGGTTGACCCGAAGTCGCCCCGGCGGCCGACGTACCGGG
Source organism: uncultured Planctomycetota bacterium (assembly GCA_963845755.1). GTDB lineage: Bacteria > Planctomycetota > Planctomycetia > Isosphaerales > Isosphaeraceae > CAWJTV01. Next base: position 180,426 of record CAWJTV010000019.1, on the reverse strand, counting down.
TACCGCGGCACACGGTTCGACTCGCTCGGGATCCGGCCGATCGACCTGACGATCATCGATGGGATCGAGACCGTCTCCGGCGGCGAGGGACCATGGCTCAAGGAACTGGCCATCCAGAAGCCAGGGCTCCTGCTGGCCGGCCGCAACCCGGTTTGCACCGACTCCGTCGCCACGGCCGTCATGGGCTACGACCCGATGGGCGCGCCGGGACGGGGCCGTACCCCGAGGCCAACCATCTGGCCATGGCGGCCTCCTTCGGACTGGGCACGAACAACCCCAAGGAGATCGAGGTCGTGGGCCTGGCGCTCAAGGACGCCCTCCATCCCTTCGGCTGGGAGCCCCGCGAACGGAACGGCTGATTCGCGTTTCGGACCGGCATGCCCACACAGCCTTGCCCATGAAGCGGCTGTGGCAATGGAGGATTGACCACCCCGGCGGAAGCCGGGAGGGTCCGTCCTTCCGGTGCGGGTCTCTTGGGGCGTTCGGAAACGATGAAGGTGCAACCATTGAACGAGAGTCCTTTCTTCGGAACGCTCTTAAGTTAGGGATCGAGGAGTCTCACGCGGAGACGCGGAGTCCGACCGAGGCAGCCGAGGATCGGATTTCGCATGCGAAACGGGATTTCTCCGCGTCTCCGCGTCTCCGCGTGAAATCCGGATTGGGAACGGACCGCGTTGCGGTAGAACGGCGTTCGAGCGATGGGAATCTGAGCTACCGAACCCCTTCATCGGCCAGCCAAGCCGGCAGCGGTCGGCTCTCGGTCCGTTTGGCCACCCTACCAAGAAACCGGGAGTCTTTTCTTCCGAACACTCTTGACCACTGCGGTGCGGTGAACCTCATCGTCGCCTCGCCCCGTCTGCCGGACCGCCGGTCACCCGGCGGGTCGGCGTTGGAGACATTCGCAGGGCGGTACGTCGCACGAGGCGTCACTTCGGAATCGGGACGAACTTCACGCAACAGGGACTGCGCACCTCGACGACCTGGCCTGTCGGGCTGAGAGCACCGGTCGCGGGGTTGACCCGGAAGACGACGATTGTGTTGGAAGACATGTTCTCGGCCAGCACATAAGCACCAGTCGGATCGACCGCGAAGTTGCGTGGGGTCTTTCCACGAGTGGGCTGGTACTCGACGAGCGTCAGGCGGCCGGTCCCGGGCTCGATCGTGTAGACGGCCAGGCTGTCGTGACCTCGGTTCGAGCCGTAGAGGAATCGACCCGACGGGTGGACCACAACCTCGGCGGTCGAGTGCCGGGACTGGACCCCGGTGGGCATCGTCGGAATGGTCTGGATCTCGGTGAGCGTCCCGTGATCGGGATCGTAATCGAACGCGGTCACGGTGCAGTTGATTTCATTGATCACATAGGCGTGCTTGCCGTCGGGATGAAACGCGAAATGGCGAGGGCCGGAGCGATCCTTGAGCTTGGTCGCCGGCGGGTCATTGGGCGCGAGTTTGCCCTGGGTCGGGTCGAACTTGTAGACGAAGACGCGGTCGAGGCCGAGGTCGGCGACCACGGCGAATCGATTGGCCTTGTTGACGTTGATCGAATGAGCGTGTGGACTCCCCTGCCGTCTGGCGTCGAAGACCTTGCCCTTGTGCTGGATGAACTCAGAGGCGGCACCGAGTTTTCCATCGGGGCCGATGGGCAGCACGGCCACATTGCCGCCGCCGTAGTTGGCCACGAGGACGTTCTTGCCGGTGGCGTTGACCACCAGGTGGCACGGCCCGTTCCCCATCGATGACTGCTGGTTGAGCTTGGTCAGCTCCCCCGATTTGGGGTCGAGAGCGAACGAGGTCACTGCGCCGTTGTCCCTGCCGTCGCTCTCGTTCACAGCGTAGAGGTACTTGTGCGTCGGGTGGACCGCGAGGAACGAGGGATTGTCCAACTCGGCGGCAAGCGTCGGCTCCGACAGCTTGCCCGATGCCGGGTCGAACTCCATCCGGTAGATCCCCTTGCTGCCGCTGCGGCCGGTGTAGGTCCCCACGAAGACCCAGAACTTCTCGGGGTCCGCCCCGGAGCTCGGAGGCGTAGCGAAGCCTGTTGTGACGGTGCAGATCAGTATCGTCAGTAACCACCATCGCGCGGCGAGAAGGCCGTCGAATACCATTGGTGTAGACTCCGATTGAGCCAGGAGAGCGGGGACGAATTCGCGGCGGTGCAGAGAGGTTCGTCCCCGCGTGTCGAAACCTCGCACGCATGACCGCCGCGCCGGCACCCCGAAGCCGGGTGTGAGTTCCATGACGACCGTAGGATAAAGGGAAAACGCGGACAACGCAATCATCCCGGCACGCGAAACCCGAAATGAACCACTGGCCTGGGACGGCAAGGGATGCGAAGATCTCATCGAGGGCCGGCTCCGTTCGCGTGCCAGGCTGGTGTAGTCACTGCCATCGTCACGTTCGGGCTCGCCTCCGTTCGACTCGAGGATTTCTTGCGCGGTGTGGAGGAGGTGTGTGGCGCATTTCAAGACCGCCCATGCGAAGGTGGCGGATTTCCGCAAGGGACGGTCGCGGTAGCCCGACGAGCCGTTCGTCGCCGAGTGCGAGTTGCCGCCCGGCCCCGACGCGGCGAGGATCGCCATCGGTATCCGCCGCGCCGGGGCGAGCGTCGGCCTGATCGACCCGCTCTTCATGCGTGCTCCGGACCGGTTCCCGGAAGAACTTGCGCGCTGCCGCTATGGGACAGCATGGACTGGATGTCACAACGCCGTTGAACCGCAACGCGGTCCGTTCCCAATCCGGATTTCACGCGGAGACGCGGAGAAAACCCGCTTCGCATGCGAAATCCGATCCTCGGCTGCCTCGGTCGGACTCCGCGTGCTCCGCGTCTCCGCGTGAGACTCTTCGATCCCTAACTTAAGAGCGTTCCGAAGAAAGGACTCGCGGTTTTCTCCTAAGGTGGCCAAACGGACGGAAAGCCGACCGCTGCCGGCATGCCACGCCGGTGAAGACGTGAGGCACGGCTTCTGGCGCCAAGCTCGTTCACTGGCGGCAACTTCCTTGTTTCCAAACGCTCCTAAAGCCTCCGACCAACAAACACGCGATCAGTCCATCTGGAATGATCGAGCGCACGTGCCGGACGAAAACCTGGTCGATCCACCACCCATTGATCTCCTCGTCTCGAATCCGGAAGGACGAAGCGAGCGGAAACCACGTGATGAGCTTGCCGATGCGACCGCAAACCGACCCACACCCGTCGCCGCCACGCATCACTGGGCCTTCGCAGAGCTCGCAATCATAGGTGCTGGAGTTAATCGTCAGGCCGAACGCGTTCGGCTGTTCGTGCAACATGCGCGGGACGGCGGGGTCGAGGTACCTGGTGATCGACAACAATGCGGCCAATCAACATATGAAGACAATTAATACAGGACGCAAGAATTGGTTGTTTACTGGGAGTGAGAACGGCGGCAAGACGATGGTAGTGCTGTTCAGCGTAGTGTCGAGCTGCCAGCGTCACGGCCACGACCCGTTCGTGTACCTGCGTGATGTGCTGGAGCGGTTACCGGCTCTCCCGAAGGAGCACCGGGCCGAGCTTCCTCCCGACCGCTGGTCGCCCGTTGTGGCCGCCGACGCGACGCTCCGGGACGGACGCTGACTCACTCGCCGAGCTTGAACACGATCTTCCCACCTTCCGGCACATCGTGGATCTGCGCGGCGAAGTCCGCCAGGAACCGCCGACGCTCGTGTGCAGAGATGGGCGCCAGGTGAACGCCGTCCGCCGATTGCTCGGTGCAGAAGGGTGGGTACGCGGCGAGCAACTGCCCCAGTTCCAGCGCGCCGCCGTCTCGCTGGAATTGGAGGAGGGGCTCGAGAGACAAGAATTCGATCGGATCGGCCTGAACTGCGTGGAAGAACCCGGCGAGGTCCAAGTTTAACGCCTGCAACTCCCCCGTTTCGGCTGATAGCCGAAGCACTCGCCCATCGCGCAGGATGAACTGGTCGCCCAAGCAATCCTCCGCAAAGGGAATGTCCTCCAGATGGACCGCCGGGTAGAGGCTGTGGAAAGCATGCACTCCGACCCAGGCATCTCGGAGCGAGTGCCAGGACGGCTGCCGACACGCTCCCCGAACATGAAGACCGCCGTGGAATTGGATGAATCCGTTCAACTGCTGCAACAGACCAGCGAGGTTGGCCGGGATCTTGGCAAGGATCTCGCCGTCATCAATGGGCGGCCCGACGAAGGTGACGTGATCCAGCTCCATCGGATGTCTCGCGGCCTCACGACTCGTCTTAGCGGTACGATCCGTAGTCTACTCCACCTACGATCTGCTTCTCCACCCCCTCGCTCCGGATGCATCCCAGAGCCAGCACATTCATGCCCAAGACCTGCGCGGGGCGGGAGATGGGTTTGGCCGGACGCACACTGTCCTTCCCCGTGGGAAGTCGATCTCCAGGTCATCGCGGTCGATCATAACAAGCCCTAACAAAATGGGGACTGGCTCCGAGTCTTCGAGGTGCCAGTCCCCATCTTTGTTAGGGCCTCTAAGCCCAATGTGTTCCTGCTTCGCCTCGCGGCCCATCCGGTGCAGGAACTCCGGCAACTTCGCCGCCTGCCGCTCGATGGCCTGCCCGCTCGTGTAACACGGATGACGATCGGACTCGGCCGGCCAGGCCGCCGGGCCACCACGGTTCTGCCGGGAAGCCCCGACTCAATATCGAACGAGGCCGAGCGAACATCTTCCATGAGCGACCAAAACCCACCCCTTTCCCGCCGATCCGACCTTGACGCCCTGCGGGCCGTCGCCATGCTGCTCGGGATCGCCCTGCACGCGGCTCTCTCGTTCTTCCCGTCATTCTGGGTCGTCGCGGATACTCGGCAGGACGCCACGTTCGGGGTCCTCGTCTCGGCCATCCACGGCTTCCGCATGCCGGTCTTCTTCGTCATGAGCGGCTTCTTCAGCGCGATGCTGTTGCAACGACGGGGCCGCGGGGCACTGGTCAAGCACCGCTTCCGCCGGGTGTTCCTCCCTTTATTGGCGGGCATGGTGACCGTCGTCCCGGCCACGAACTGGATCTCTTCCATCGCGATGTCGTCTCCCCGTAAATCCAGCAATACCTCCGCGACCGCAGACGCATCGACGATCTGGGTGGCGGCAGAAGCGGGCGACCTCGACGCGATCGAGCGGCACCTGGCGAATGGGACGGCGGTTAATGGTCTGGATGGCGAACTCGGCTTGACGCCCCTGCACCGCGCGGCACTGTCGAATCGCGCGGAGGCCGCTGAGCTGCTCATCAGGCGAGGCGCGGACGTGAAGGCCGTCGCGATCGACGGCGGGACGCCCCTGCATGCGGCGGCATTCCTCGGCAACCAGGAGGTCGTCGCCGCGCTCATCAAGAATGGAGCGAACGTCAACGCGGCGAACAAACGCGGCGAGACCCCGCTCGATAATGCGTCCGTTGACGAGGGGACGACGCTCTACTTCGCGTCGCTCCTCCAGCTCCCGGTGAAAAAGGACGGCCTGGGCCTCCGCAAGGCCGCGATCGCGGAGTCCCTGCGCCAGAGGGGTGCGACGACAGGGCGGACGGCGGGCCTGGCGGACCTGCTCATGCAGATTCCCCTCTTGAGCCACCTCTGGTTCCTGTGGTTCCTCTGGTGGCTTGTGCTCGGGCTGGCGGCCGTCTCCGCCCTTAGCGCGCGGCTCCCGACGATCCGACTGCCCGCGTGGTTGGTCGTCTCGCCCGCCCACTACCTCTGGCTGATCCCCCTGACGATGCTCCCGCAGTCGTTCATGGGATCCGGCGGCACTTCGCCGATCTTCGGGCCGGATACGTCGTCGGGACTCCTGCCGATCCCGCACGTCCTGGGGTATTACGCGATCTTCTTCGGATTCGGTGCGCTCTATTACGGGTTCGACGACCGCTCCGATCGGGTCGGCGAGCCTTGGTGGCTCCCGCTTGCGATCGGTCTAATTGTCGTCCTACCGTTGGGGATGGCCCTGTCCGTGGGATGGCCCGCATCGCCAAGTGTCGCCGGTATCGCGCTCGACCCGCTGCCGCGCCGGATCCTCCTGGTCGGCTTGCAAGCGGCCTACCCCTGGCTCATGACGTTCGGCCTGATGGGACTGTTCCGTCGGGTCTGCCCGGTTGAGAGCCCGACGATGCGCGTATCTGTCAGACTCGGCCTACTGGCTCTACCTCGCCCACCTGCCTCTGGTCATCGCGGCCCAGTACGCGGTGCGGGACTGGCCGCTCCCGGCCTTCGCGAAGTTCGTGCTCATCGTCGCGGTTGTGACTTCGTTCCTATTGTGGACATACCAGGTGCTGGTGCGCTACACCTGGTTAGGGCGCTTCCTCAACGGACCGCGCGTCCGACCCGAGCGGGCCGGTGTGCCCTCGGTCGCCGCGTGAGGCCGTGCCGCGCCATTGATCGCGCATGCACATCACACCGGCGGGAACAGCCCCTCCGCCATCAGCTCCTCGCAGAGTTCGACGCGGAACGGATCGTCGATACTGAGCCGCTCGATCGTAACGCGGCCGATTGCCGTCCGGCCCGCTAGTTGGCCGGCACGGCGACGTCCGGCTTCGCCTCCGTCCCTCCCAGCCCGTCTTCGTCACCGCGTTGATCGCCGTGTAGAACGGGATACTCGCGCCGAAGGGGTCGGTGATCCGACAGGTCGTCGTCCCGTGAACACCCCCGCGGGTTGGTTCACCGGCGATGAACGATGGCGCCTCCCTTCATCACGAAGCTCACGCGCTCGATCGCACCGATATCGTCGAGGGGGTTGCCGGGTACGGCGATGATGTCGGCGAACTTGCCGGCCTCGATCGAGCCGATCTGGTCGGCCATGCCGAGCAACTCGGCGGCGTCGGCGGTGGCCGCGCGAAGGACCTGGGCTGGGGTCATGCCGGCCGCGACGTGAGAGCGGAGCATCGCGAGACTCGCCTGGCCGCGCGTCTTCCCCGGTGTCTGGAAATACGTGTCGGACCCGGTGGCGATCGGGACTCCCAGCTTGATCGCCCGCCTGAGCCGGTCGTGGTTGGCGTCGATAAATCGCTGGATACCCACGGCCATCTCGGGCGGGATGGGCGGGGTTGCGTAGCTGTCGACGGCCGGGAAGTCGGTGGGGACGAGGAAGATGTGTTTCTCCGCCATGATCTTGAGCACATCATCGGGCACGGTGTAGGCGTGCTCGATCGAGTCAACGCCCGCCTCGGCGGCGATCCGCGTCGCCGGGTCACCATCGGCGTGAGCGGCGACCTTCTTGTTGACGCGGTGAGCTTCCTCGACGATAACCCTCATCTCCTCCAGCGACACCACGCGAGGGCCAGTGTTGACGATCACCTTGATACAGTCAGCACCGTCGTAGATCGCCTGCCTCACGGCGCGGCGGGCGTCCTCGACGCCGCTGACGGCCACGTACTCGTGCTCGATCAACTTCTGGGCCTCGTGCGCCAGGTCGCCGAACTGACCCCCGACGGCCGACAGCGCCCGCGTGGAGGCCACGATCCTCGGCCCGACGACCCAGCCGGCCCGGATCGCCTCGCGCAAGGCGACGTCGCCGTTGACGCCCGAGTTGCCCAGGTCGCGCACCGTCGTGAAGCCCGCCTCCAGGTCCTCTCGCGCCATCGCCACGCCGAGCAGGGCGCGCCGGGTCGTCCCGAGCTGGGCAACCGTCAGCAGCATGTTCACGTCGTCGCCCATCTGCTTCGAGTAATTCATGAGGAGGTGGGTATGGCAGTCGATCAGGCCGGGCAGGATCGTCGCATCCCTCAGGTCCACTTCCTCCACATCGCGTGGCGCGTGCTTGCGAACGTCAGCGATCGGCCCGACCTCTTTGATGCGGTCACCCTCGATCCAGACCCCGCGATCCTCGAGGATCTTGCCCGCCTTCACGTCCACCAGCCGCGCGGCCCGGACCAGGGTCGCCTTCGGGGACTTCTCCGCTGCCTGGGCATCCGCGTCGGCGATCGGTGCCAGCGAAGCCGCCGATACCAGGCAGAAAAGGATCGCTCGGCGACGAATCGCGCATGAGTTCCGCATCATTGAGTCCCTTGTGATCCGGGCCGGACAGGCCGACTCCGTCTAGAATCTGTGAGTCACACGATCGGCTGAAAAGGCTGCTTGATGGCCGGCGGCGTTGTGGATCCTCAGGGGGCGCACCACCACGGCGGAGGGTATCACTCGAACCCCGCTTGGTCGCCTCTCGACGCGTGAGCCTCAGATCGTCGATCGCACGAGTGACCCGGCCACCGAGGTCGCCGTTACCGGAGTTGTACGACCACGCCATCGCGTTCCAGAGGTAGGCCCTGGCCAGTTCCGGGTCGGTGCGGCTGAGGTGTTTGCCGAGCCAGAGGGCTGCTTCCTGTTTGCGAGAGTCGTCCTCGTACCCTTTGAGGGCCGCGAGCCGCCGGCGCGCGTTCGACGGCCTGGCCTTCGTGCCCCGATTTTTCGTGATACTGGACGGCCGCGGCCAGGACCTCGGGGTTCTCCGGCTCGCGTGCCCGGAGCAATTCGAGGAGGGGGCCGGCCGAGGCGAGCAACTCGGGGTCGGACTGCCGGGACAGGAGGTTGAGAGTGGCCGTGTCGGCCCGTCCCAGCCGCCCAGGGGATTTGTGGAGCAGCCAACGCAATAGGTCCTTAGCCCTCGAGTCCTCTCGCGAGTCTCGGCGGCCGAGGTAGTCGCGGGCCAGCGCTTGCGCGAAGACTTCGTCATCGTAGATTGCCGACGCCCCGCCCCGTCGCAACCCGTCAAGGTGTTGTTCGACCGCGGCGGTCGCCGCGTCGTAGTCGGAAGACGCCAGCGGGGCATTCCCGGGCGAGACGAAGTGCTTCACGAATGAGACGGCGACGGGCGAGGTCAGCACGTCGCCGTGGCCGAGCAGGCTGCTGGCCGATAGCTGATCGGAATTGGCGAGCGCGACCAGGGTGAGCCCGCGGCGGGGGACGCGGACCAGCAAGGCGGAGTCGGCCGCTCCGTACCCGTAATGCCAGACCAGCTTCTCACCGTCGCACTCCTGTACGAACCAGCCGACGCCGTACGGCAGCGTGCGGCCGTCGGTCGATACGGCGGGCCGCGTCATCTCCGCGTGCGCGCCGGCCGAGATCAGCGCGTGAGTATCGAGCGCGTGAGCGTAGCGCACCAAGTCGACGGCGGAGCTCGCCATGCCGGTCGACGCGAACATGTCTCCCGCCTGAAGCACGTCCGGCGCTTTGACGTGCCGACGGTTCACCGGGTCGTACCGGTAGGGGGTCACCAGCCTGCCGCGCAGGCGCTTGTAGCGCTCGTCCCCGATACCGGGCATCGTCGATTTCATCTCGAGCGGGTCGAGGACACGTCGGATCAGCCGCTCCTTCAGCGGCAGTCCGCCGACCTTCTCGAACACGCCGTAGGAGAAGCCGTAACGCCCGCCGCTGTAGACGAACGTCCGTCCCGGGGTGCCCTGGGCGGTGTGGCCCAGGACGTGGCGAAGCCGGTAATCCGGCGTGATTCTCACCGGGAAGAATGACGGGAGCCAGTACTCGATGATCCGATCGTCGAGGCTGATGAGCCCCTCGTCGACCATCTGCATGATCAGAGTCGCGGTGAATGTCTTGGTCACTGACGCGATCCAGAACAGTCGATCGATCGTCGCTCGCTCATGGGCATCGACGTCGGCATGGCCCCATTCGAGGCGATGGACGATCTTGCCGTCCTGTGCGACGACGACGACCATGCCGGGCAGGTCGAGCAGCGCCGCGAACGCACGCAGCTCTTCGTCGAACGCACGCATGTGGTCGTCTCGCGTCGTCAGCCGGCCGGGAGAGGGCGGATGGACTTCCCCGGCCGCGACGCCCCGGCCGACACGAACGTCGTCGGCGCCAGCCCCATCGGACAGGACGAGCGCCGCGAGTACCGCCGGGATGAGTCGGGCCGGCGTTCGACGGGATCGTATCATCATGTTCTTCCCATCCTTTCGGAAATGAGGCGCACGGGGGCGCGACCCTACACCGAGGGGTTCAAGGGACACGTTTCTGGTCCTGGAGGTTGCTCGTGTGCCGTCCTACGGGCCCGTTTCGACGACGGTGTCCCCGGTGCCGGAGGTGACCGCGATCGACGGCCCCCCCGTCCCGCGAGAGAGCAATTCGTTCCGTCGACCGCCGCTCCCGGACGAGATACGCATTACGTCCCCGCCCACGACGTCGATCGGGCGGGCGCCCGAGTACTGGAGCTTGAAGCCGGTCTCGGGCAGTCGGGCGATCCGGCAGTGGCCCGTGCGCGTGGAGAGGGTCACGTGACCTCGAGTGACTCGCGAAAGTTCGATGCCGCCGCGACCCGTGTGGACGACGGCATCGGCGTCCGACCTCGATATAAGGACGTCGCCGAACTCCGATGTCGCGTCGATCGAGGCCCGCACGTTCCCGAGCTTGATGACCCCGTGCCGCGTCGATAACCTCAGCGGGGAAGCGACCGAGTCGCCGTCGATCGGCCCCACCGCGTTGTCGACCGCGACCCGCACGCCGGGCGGCAGCGAGATGCGGAGGTCGAACTCCACAGACGGCGTCGCTTCGGCCCTACGACTCGAGATGCGGATCTCGCGATCGAGATAGCGCACCGTGTCCAGGTTGACCTTCGTCTCACCCGCCACGGGATACCGAACCGTCGGGTAATCCTCCGTCGGGAATGAGAGTCCCCATCGCGGCCCTGCGTCCTCGGTTGGTGCCTCGACCCATCGGATGGAGTCGATCAGGCGAGTCAGCTCGGCTTCCGCCAGGTCGCCCACTCGGACGATCGCCTCGACCCTGACCTCCGACCCGTCGCCGGGCACGAGTTCGACGCGGCCAGCGAGGTTCTGGATGCAGAGCGTCTCCTCCCCCTTCACGGGGAAGGACCTGATAATACGTCTCGTCATCTCGATCTCGGCCGGGCCGCGCGCTGCGGATTGTGAAGATTCGTGCCGGGCCGTCGCCTCGCCACGATCGTCGGCCCGAGACGCGCCTGCGCTGGGGCATGGCAACGAGGCCGCAGATCGCCAGGGCAAGGACCGCCGTCGCCGAGCGGGCGGCGCGCGAGATCTTGGTCCTCGTCGGGCGCCGCTCGTCCAGGATTCCCCGGATCCGATCCTCGAGACACCAATGACGCGCCCACATCGTGGCGGCGCCACGCGGAGTCGCATGCGGGCGGCCGGCGGCGAGTCGCAGCAGGACCTCGCAGTAGGCCGGGCGCTCCGCCATGATGATCACGTAATTGTCGCAGACCTCCTCCCGCACGCGATTCAGCGCGCGATTGAACAGATGCGCCAGAGGATGGAACCAGAGCACGCTCCCGAGGAGCTCCTGCAGGATCACCACCCGGTGATCGCGCCGCGCGAGGTGCGCGGCCTCGTGGCAGAGGACCGCGAGCAGCTCGTCACCGGTTAACCTCCGGGCCCAGCCCTCCGGTAGCAGGACATGGTCGCCGATCACGCCCGTCGCGACCGGGGCGGAGACCTCCGCACTCTCCCACAGCCGCGGCGGGTGTCGCATCCCGACTCGCCGCTGGACGAGGCCGAGCATGGACTGGATCTGATCGGCAGCGGCGGGCGCGCCCGCGCCACGATCCGCCGCAGGCGGAGCACCGATAGCCCGAGCCCCGTCATCTTGACGATCGCCCCGAGTAGCAAGGCCGAGAGCAGGGCGCCGGCCGCGAATCGTCCGCCGTCGGTCTCCGACCAGCTCGGTGCGCGGGGGCCGAGCGCTCGCTCGTCGAACCGAGGGGACGCATCGGCCGCTGGCCCCGGTCGGGCCCCGCCACCCCTCACGGCGCCGATCGCCGGGGCGGGGTGGTCCGGACTCGCGAGGCCCTGACGCGTTTCGTTCGACAGCCGCGAACTCACCTGGGCGGCTGCGCCGACTCATCGTGACCCGCCCGGCCAACCAGGCCCAACTCCAACCAGGGTGCCGGCAGCGACCGGATGGTCAGCATCATCGCCGGCACGAGGAGCGCCGCGGCGAGATGGGCGGCCAGGATCGCATGTCGCATCGCCGCGTCCCTCCTCGCCGCGCGTGAAAGGAGCAGGCCGGCCCCGAGGATGATGCTGATCCGGATCAGGATGTCGATCGTGCTATCGAGCGGTTGTCCGATGAGCGTCGGCATGTCACCTAACCTCGAGGGCCTGGTTTCTTGTCCTTCGCTTGCCTGATCAGCGCCTCGATGCGGGCCGCCTCCTCCGCAGACAGCCCTCGATAGTCCAGCAGGGCCGTCATCAATCGCTCCGGCGAGCCGCCGCAGACGGTATCGATCAGCTCGATCACCTTCTGGCCCGCCGTGACCTCGCGCGGGACGGCCGCCGAATAGAAGAAGGTCCGCCCCACCACGCGGTGCTTGAGCCACCCCCTGTCTTCCATCCTCTCGAGCATGGTGCGCACCGTCTCTCGCGCCAGCTCGCGGCCGTCGGGCAGGAGTTGCCGAACCTCGACGGCCGCGACCTCGCCCTTTTCCCAGATGATCTCCATGATCTCCTGCTGGCCCGGCGACAAAGGCTCCCGGGGAATTCTCATGACGATCCTCCATCGGTTACAGACGATCGCCATTATGGTGACAACTTGTCACCGAGTCAATCCCCCGATCGAGGATTATGCCGCCAGAGGATGAGCTGCCCCGCAGGAGCTCGACCCCAACGTGTCCGTGCACTCGCTGCGGGTGACGGCGCAGGACGCGGGTCCGCCATCATCGACCTTCAAGACTTCGCCGGGCATGCGGACCCGCGGACCATGCTCAGCGACATCCGCAATCGCGACCGGCTCAGCCGATCGCCGGCCTATGTCCTGCGATGCTGAGAGGGTGGCGACTTCGTCGTGGTCCAGTGCGGTGGTGGGGCGGGCTGTCACCAGCCCTTGGGCATCTACGCCAGCCGGCGGAGGCAGTCGAGTTCCTGCGGATCGACCCAGCAGACGCATGGGGGCCGCGGCCCCGGCGGCCGGCGGACGCTGACCCCGGAGGGATCGTCGTTCGCTCAACTGGGCGGGGCGGAATGGTTGGCCTCGAGCCACCGGACGCCCCGGCGGATCTCGCCGAAGACGTCCCCATGCCAGCCATGGCCGCCGTCGTAGGTCCGCAGCTCGACCTTGGCGCCGGACTGCCGCAGGTCGTCAACGGCCGTCTGCGCCATGGCGATCGGAATCAACGAGTCCTGTGGCGAGTGCAGGAGGTAATAGGCGTGTCCCTGGGCGTTCCGGACAGGCCGGTGGCGCCCGGGTTTGAAGATGGACATCGCGACGAACGAACCGGTCGGTCGGGCGCCTTGCTGGAGTACGCTCGCGTACAACGCGGGGCCGCTCGAGGACCATCCCAGGGTGAAGACGAAGCTGCGCGTCGATCTTGTTCGTCCGCGACACATCGGCGATCACCGCGTTCACGAAATCCTCGGTCGTGAACTTGGCGTCGGGTAGCTTGTCCGCCGCGGTCGGCCAGACGATGTCCCTGGCCTGCTCGGGCGACCACGCGACGGCCACAAGCTGGGCGACCAGGTAATCCGGCGGGAGGGCGTACTTGGCGATCCGCCGCACGAATGGCTGGAAATCGGCCCCGCCGTCGCCACCGGGGAGCACGACCAGCAGCCGATAGCCGTCGGCCGGTGCGTCCGACTGGGCCGTGGGCCCGATCAGGAAATACCGTTTCCGCGCGTCATCACTGGCCGTCCGTTCCTGGACAGGGACATCGGCCACGTCGGCCAGTGCGGCATCGGCATCCTCCTTGGAGGAGTCATCCGGTGGGAGGGAGGCCACCGGCTCGGTCGCCTCCGCGTCGGTGTACTCGGCTTCGACGTCGTCGAACCAGACGTCGCCGGGTCCATAGATCTGCGGAGCGATGATGAGCTTCACGGCCCCATCGGGGATCACCACGACCGCTTCGTATTTCTTCCAGTCGTGCGTCACCGGCGGGTCGCCAGCCTCCTTCGCACCGATGTAAGCGACCCACTGATGGGTCCACTGGTCTTTGCGATCGACGAACTGGACGTCCAGCACGGCTTTTCCCATCTTCCGGGCCTTGATGAAGGCGACGATCTTGAGCCGCTTGGCGTTGCCCTGGCGTTTGACTTCCTGGGACCACTGGGCGATCGGGAAGTAGCGCTCCACGGTCTTCCTCAAATGGAGGCTGGCTTTGCCTCCATGCGCTTTGTTGCGGTCCCAGAGGTACAAGACGCGTGGGACCGCCGCCCCCTTCTTCCAATCGGCCGGTGCGACGCCCTGACTGTCGCCACGTTCGAACCCGCCGTTCGTCAGGATGGATTTCGAGGGTTTTGCCGTGTCGTCCTGGGCGGGCGCCTTCTTCGACGGCGGTGCCGCCTTGCTGCCATTGTTCGGCCGCTTCGTCGGCGCCTGGAAGGCCAGCACGATCGAGCCGGCCGCGATGAGCATGCAGCCGAGAATCGCCGCCGCTCCGATGCTCAGTTTCTTGATCGACATGGTTCTCAATACTCCGACCGCGATCGCGGTAACCTGCGAGGGAATCGCCCCGTACGTGGAGACAGACCCTGTTGCGAAGCTCGACGCCGCCCGGGCGGTCTGGACGGCCAGGGATCCGCACAACGGCTCGGCAGGAAGACCCAGGGGGAGGATCGCCGACCCCGCCGGGGCCATGCCCCGGCGGGTCAAGCGGCCGCGGAGGCGTTCCCGTGCCCGCATCAACCGCACGCCCAGCGTGCCGATGGGCCAGCCGAGCTGCCTGGCTGCCTCTTCACGGCTCAGCCCCTCGAGGTCGCAGAGGACCACGGGTTTCCGGTATCTCTCCGGCAAACGGCCGATCTCTTCGTGAAGCAGTGCGGCCTCCTCCGCGTCATGGGCACTCCGATCGGTTCGGGACGCCGCCCCGATCCCGACCGTCGCCGCCGCCCGATGGATGAGACGTTCCAGCCGTGACCTCCGTGCCCTGGCCTTCTGCGCCGTCCGCCGCGCAACGCCGTGAAGCCACGGTCCCAGGCTCGCAGGGTCTCGCAACGAAGAGGCTCGTCGTGCCAGCACCAGGAACGTCGCCTGGAAGGCGTCCTCGGCATCGTGCAGGTCGCCGAGGGCACCTCGGCAAACGTTCATGACCATCGGACCGTGCCGCCGGACCAGGGCCTCGAACGCATATTCCGCGGGCGCCTCCCTCTTGCGACACGAACCGATCGAGCAGTTGCGCATTGGTCATGCCCGTGAGCGAGCCCTCGCCGAGGAGTGTACCGATCAGCCGCGATGTCGAATCGGACAAAACTCCTGCCATGTCTTGACCGCTCCTGCTGCTTCCATGTTGCCTCTTACTTCCCACCTGGCGGGTTCTTATTTCAAGATTCTCGAAAAGATTCTCAGTTCGGGCAATCAGAAGTCATCCCAGCATGGAGCAGCATGAGAAATCTCCGTCTTTGCAAATCGTTGCGACGAGAGAGAATGTTGCAAAACAAGTTGGATTCGGTCAATGCCCGAGATACAGTTAAGATGGACCAGTTGCGAGAGGAACGGCTCTCATCCCGAGTCAGCAGGGATTCCCAGGATCCCATCAAGAGACCTCGAGGTCTCGCCGGTCACTTTTCGATCGACCCGCGGCCCACGAAACCAGCGTGGTTACCTCGATGCCAGAGGAAACGAACGAAAACGACGAACGATTGCAGCTCGCCGCCCGGGGCGATCCCGAGAGCTGGGAAGCCCTCGTGGGAGCGAGCCGTCAGCGGCTGCGCCGCATGGTGGCCTTTCGCCTCGATCAGCGGCTCCAGGGGCGAGTCGATCCCTCGGACGTCCTCCAGGACGCCTACCTCGAGGCCTGGCAGGATCTGGGCGCGTATCTCCGGCAGCCCGCGATGCCATTTTTCCTCTGGTTGAGGGGCATCGCGGGGAACAAGCTCGCGCGAGATCCATCGCCACCACCTGGGTACCCAGATGCGCGATCCCCGCCGCGAGGTATCGATCCACGATGGGGCGCTGCCGGAAACCACCACGACGGCATTGGCGGCCGAACTCCTGGGCAATCTGACCCGCGCGAGCGAGGAGGCGATCCGGCTCGAGATCAAGATTCGACTCCAGGAGGCGCTGAACACGATGGACCCGCTCGACCGCGAAGTGCTCGCCCTGAGACATTTCGAGCAGCTCTCGCCCGCCGAAACCGCCCAGGTGCTCGGGATCAAGGAGAAGGCCGCCGGCATGCGTTACATGCGTGCGCTGCGACGACTCAAGGAGATTTTGAACAGCCTCAACAGCGACTGGCTGGAGCCCTGATCATGGGCGAGTCGATGTCCGACCCGGACGTGTTCAACACACTGGCTCATGAATTCGCCGAGCGGTACCGCCGCGGAGAACGGCCTGCGCTGAGCGAATATGCCGACCGCTACCCCGACCTCGCCGATGAGATCCGAGAGCTGTTCCCGACCCTGGTGATGATGGAGCAGATCGGAAGCGGGGAAGATCGGCACTCCGACCCCGCCGCCGACCGGGTGCCATCCGCCAGGACCCCGCTCGAGCGACTGGGCGACTATCGGATTCTCCGCGAGATCGGGCGGGGCGGCATGGGGACCGTCTACGAGGCCGTGCAGGAGAGCCTCGGCCGTCACGTGGCCTTGAAGGTCCTGTCCCTCAATCGACAGTCGGGATCGATCCAGTTGATCCGGTTCCATCGCGAGGCTCGGGCCGCGGCCCTGTTGCACCACACCAATATCGTCCCGGTCTTCGGGGTCGGCGTGCACGAGGGCGTACACTACTTCGCCATGCAGTACATCCAGGGCCCGAGCCTGGAGTCCGTGCTCCGCGAGATCCTCGCCCAGCGCCGGGACGCCCGTCATGCGAAGACGATCGCCCACCTCGAGCCCGGGGACAACTCGGTGAGCCTCGCCAGCAAGCTCTTGACGCGCCGCCTATCCCCGCAGCCGTTGCCGGCCGAGGTGGAGACGGCCGTCCCGTTGACGACAACCCCGCCCGGCGCGTCGCACGAGGCCGCAAGGCCGACGACCAAGTTGACCGACTGGCCTGCGATGGGCTCCTCGTCGACCTCCGCGATCCTGGGGCGTGCGGAATCGCACTATTTCCACAACGTGGCGCGATTGGGTGTCCAGGCGGCCGATGCCCTGGCCTATGCGCATCGTCACGGGGTTGTCCACCGCGATATCAAGCCGGCGAACCTGCTGCTCGACCTCCAGGGGACCCTCTGGGTTACCGACTTCGGCCTGGCCAAGTCGGAGGGGACCGACGACCTGACGAGACCCGGGGACGTTGTCGGTACGTTGCGTTACATGGCGCCGGAGCGATTTCAAGGGAAGGCGGACGCGCGCTGTGACGTCTATAGCCTGGGGGTCACGCTCTACGAGATGCTCACGCTCAAGCCGGCATTCACGGCCTCCCGGCGGCTGCAACTGATCCACGCGATCCTCAACGAGGAACCGATCTGGCCCCGCAAGCACGATCGCCAGATCCCGCGCGACCTGGAGACGATCGTCCTCAAAGCCATCGCGAAGAACCCTGCCGATCGCTTCGAGAATGCGGGCGAGCTGGCCAGGGAACTGGGCCGGTTCGTCGAAGGCCGCCCCATCCGATCGCGGCCGCTTTCGATCCCCGAACGGCTGTGGCGGTGGTCTCGGCGAAAACCGGCCGTCGCCCTCCTGACCCTGCTGGCGGCGATCTTGACGTCCCTCCTGATGATCGGTTCGACGGTGGCGGCCTGGAAGTTCCGCCAGCAGCGGAACGCCGTCCAGAGCGAGCAGCTCAAGACCCAGGCCGAGCTGGGCCGGTCGCTGGTCCTCCAGGCCCGGGCCTTGCGATACTCGAGACAGCCTCGGCGCCGGTCCGACGCACTCCAGAGCCTGAGGAGCGCGGCGCAGATCGCTCATGCCGTCGGGGCTTCCTCCGAACACCTGGCCGACCTGCGCGACGAGGCGATCGCGACCCTGGCCCTGATGGACGACCGCCCGGTGCAGACCTGGTCGATGCCGGGTTTGAGATCCGAACCGCGGGCATTCTCCGTTCGACGCCGACCGTTGCGTCATTCGGAGCAACAATTTACTCCACATTCATCGATTGTCGGATGGGGCCGACGTCGGAGTCCTGGTCTCCGATCGGCCATCGGCTCGGTTCGGACCCTGGTTCGTTCCGGGCGGCCGGTTCCTCTACGTCGAATCCGGCTCGTCGCGCTATGAGTTCTGGGATCTCGAGCGGGGCGAGGTGCCACCGGTCTGGCCGGCCGACGTCCGCTGTGTGGCGGCCCGGGCTGACGGCGGCCAGGTGGCGGCCCTGCTCCCCGACGGAGACGTGCGCGTCTACGACCTGCCGGCCATGACCGAGGCGCTGCGATTCCGGCTCGGACTGGACGTGCCGAGACGGATCGGGTTCCCCTGGATGTCTTTGTCCGAGGACGGCCGTCACCTGGCCCTCATCCGCCCCGATCAGTCCCGCGCCGCTATCTACGACACGGCGAGCGGCCGCATCGTGCGCGACCTCAAGCTTCCCTCCATCCGGGTGGGGAGCGCCCTGGCACTCAGCCGAAATGGAAGGCTCGTGGCGATCGTTCACGATCGGGCCATCTCGATCTACGACGTCGCCGACGGTGAAGAGGTCGCCCTGCTCCAGGGCCACCAGGGCGAGGGGATCAACGTCCAGTTCCAGCCGGGGGGCGACTTGCTGGCCTCGCAGAGTTGGGACGGCACGACCCGGTTGTGGGACCCACTTCGGGGCCGCCTCCTCCTCACCCTGACGGGAGGTTTCATGGGCTGGGCCGAGCGCGGTTCCAGCCTGGTGATTGGTAAGGACCAGGAATTGATCCTCCACCGGATCACCACGGGAGATGCGCGACGAACGATCGATTGTCGGATGTTCGGCGATCGCGCCGGCACCGTGATTTCCGGGCCCTGGAGGGTGGCGTATAGTCCCGACGGCCAACTGATCGCGATCGCGATGCGGCCGGGTGTGTGTATCGCCCGCGCATCCGACGGTGCGGCGCTCGCCTTCCTACCGATCGGCTTCTGCGATGAGGCCCAGTTCCTGCCCGAGGGGTCGCTGCTGACCTACAACGAACGTGGCATCTGCCGATGGCCGGTCCGGCGCCTCCCCGGGAATCTCTTGCGGATGGGACCGCCAGAACCAGTGGCCCGGTTCAACCAGAGAACCGGCTTGATCTACGAGGGCTTGACGACCGGTTCGAGCGGTCGGCTGATCGGCGTCAGTTCGCCGACTTATCTCGGTGCCATGCTCCTGGACACGGAACGACCGTGGCGGCGGACCTGGCTCTTACCGCACGAGCGCGTGGTCGATCTGGCGATCAGCCCAGATGGCCGCTGGGCCGCCACCGCGAGCCTAGGAATGTCTCCGGACACCCTGCAGGTCAAAGTCTGGGATGCGATTACCGGCCAGTTGCGGGTGCAACTTCCGCTCGGCAACGCCCGTGTGGCCTTCAGTCCCGATGGCCGGTGGCTGGGCGTGGGTGGCACGGCTCGCTACCGATTCTTCAGGACCGGTTCCTGGACGCTCGGGCCGGAGATCGATCATGGAGGGGAGAACGGGGGCATGCGGATGGCGTTTCACCCCGACAGTCGGATTGTCGCGCTCCTGGATTCGAGCCTGTCAGTAGTGCGACTCGTTGAGGTGGAGAGCGGCCGCGTTCTGGCCTCGCTCAACGCGCCCGATGGGGTGTTGACGGCTTGCCTGGTCTTCAGCCCCGACGGCCGCTTTCTCGCTGCGGGGCGGTCCGACCAGCAGGTGGACGTCTGGGACCTGTCCACGATCCGCGACCGGCTCGTCGAGCTGAGTCTGGCAACCGGCATTCCCGATATCTTTGGTGGCCGTGCGACATCCGGCGATGAACCCACGGTGGACCGGATCGAGGTCGAAGGGGCCGACGCCGCGGGGCTCAGGCTTCTGGCGGTTCGGCAAACGCTACGAGAGGCCAGGTCTGCCGTTCAGGTGTTGCTCGATCCCGACCTTGCCGACGCCGAGGAGCTGCGCACGCGGGCCGGCCGGTGGTTGACGTTGGGTCGGTGGCGGATGGCGGCGGCCGACTATCGGGCCTCGCTGGCCCGGAGCCCGGACTCGGCCTTCGCCGCCAACGGTCTAGCCTGGTGCCTCGTCTCCTTGCCGGGTCGCGGCAATACCGACGAAGCGATCCGTTGGGCGCGAAAAGCCCTTGATCTGGTGCCCGAAGAAACCGCTTTCCGAAATACCCTGGGAGCGGCGCTTTACCGCGCCGGCCGCTTCGCCGAAGCCGCGGCCGAACTCGAGCAGAACATCGCCCGCAACGCAGACCAGATCGGTTACGACTGGGTCTTGCTGTCCATGTGCCGGCAACGGCTCGGCCGGGGGGCACTGGCGCGAACCGCCCTGGATCAAGCGTTACGGTGGCGGAACGCGGCGAGCGGGATGGCTGCGGCTCAATCTGCCGAATTCGACGCCTTGCTCCAGGAGGCCGAGTCGGTCCTGAACGGATCCCTTCCCGATCTACCCGCCGACGTATTCGTCCGGTGAACCGGAGCCGGCCTCCGGAATCCCCCAGATCGTCCATCTCGGAGAATTCTTGGGACGTCCGGTTACCAACAACGACCGGAGCGCAAATGAGTTAATAGGGGCGGTCGATGCCGCGGTCGTGCGACGGTCGGCGACCGTCGCCGAATCCAGCGCCAGGCCGCGAGACCCAGGCCAAGTCTTCTCCGCAAAGTCCTTTCATCGCGGACCGCAACCGGTTTGCGCCTTCGTCCGGCGAGCGATCACGGACGAGCTTCTTCTTGGTTCCGCGCCGACCCGTGTTCCGGCGAGCCATTCAGACGACTCCGATTCTCTTTCACCCACTGTTGGAGAGGTGACCGCTATGCGCCCGCTATTTCACCACTTGCTTCAGAGCCACCCTCGCGCTCAGTCCCGGGAGAGCGTAGCCATGAGGGGATCGTTCGGTGCTCCGAAGTTACGACGTCGGAAAAAGATGCAGGTTGAGGTGCTCGAGGATCGCCAACTCCTGGCGACGATCACCGTGAATGCGACGGCCGACGATACCACCGCGGATGCGACCCTGTCGCTGCGCGAGGCGATCGAGGTGTCCGACGGGACGCTGGCGGTCTCCTCGCTCAGCACGCAGGAGCAGGTGCAGGTCAGCGGCACGGTCGGGGCCACGAACACGATTGATTTCAACATCCCCATTACGGACCCGGGATACAACCCGGCGACCGGGGTCTGGACTATCGCGCCCCATTCGCCGTTGCCGGCGATCAGCACCAACGCGGCCATCATCGATGGCTATACTCAGCCCGGGGCATCCGAGAACACCCTGGCCCAGGGCGACAATGCGAAGCTCACGATCGCGATCGATGGGTCGGGCGCGGGGTTCATCGTCAGGCCCGGGCTGACGATCGGGCAGTCAGGGTCGCAGGTATCGGGGCTCGACATAGAGGATTTCGAGGACTCCGCGATCCTGATCACGCCCGACGGCAATGTGCAGGTCGCCGGCTGCTTCATAGGCACCGATCCATCGGGAGAGGCCATCGCGCTGAACGGGGACGGCGTGGAGGTCGAGAGCTCGTCCAACACGATCGGGGGCCCTAACGTCGGCGATCGCAACGTGATCTCGGGGAACTCCTATGCCGGCGTGAACATTGGTAACCCGCATGGTCTGGTGCCGACGGGGAACGTGATCGAGAATAACTTCATCGGCACCGACGCCACGGGGACGAAGGTGCTCGGCAACCAGACCGAGGGCGTTGAGGACACCGGGGCGGGCAACACATGCGGTGGGACGGCGGCCGGATCAGGAAACGTGATCTCGGGGAATGCGGACTACGGGATCTACGCGACGGGGAGCGTCACGATCGAGGGGAATTATGTCGGCACGGACGTGACGGGAAACGTCGCCCTGGGCAACGGCAGCGGGGGATCCGGGATTGAGGCCACAGGAGCGGCTAACACGGCCGTCTCGGTGACAATCACGAACAATGTGGTCTCGGGCAACGCCACGGACGGGATCATTCTCGCCCCGGGGTCGCAGGGTCAGTTGTCGGGCATGGTCGCGAACAACCGGATTGGGACCAACGCGGCCGGGACCGCGACCCTGGGGAACGCGTACCAGGGACTCGTGATGTCATCGGTCGAGAATTGCGAGGTGTTGAACAACATCATCTCGGGCAACCAGGTCGGCGTATACCTCTCCGGGTCCAGCGCGGATCTGGCTCATAACGTGTTCCAGGGAAACCTGATCGGCACCGACAAGACGGGCCTGGTCAACCTCGGCAACATGTCCGGTGGAATCTCGCTCATCAGTGCCATCGGCGATACGATCGGGGGAACCGGACCGGGCCAGGGCAACGTGATCGCGTTCAACGGCGGCGACGGGATCTACTTCGGATTAGGCAGCCAGGAAGATCCGATCACGCAGAACTCGATCTTCGGGAACGCGGGCCTGGGCATCAACCCGTATTTGGCCGGGTACTCGATTGCATCCTTTTCGGCATTGACGTTTACACCGGGAGGCGGATCCAGCGGCACATTGGCCGGGACGTTCTCACGTCACGCCAAACCTGGCGTACGTCGTCGCGATCTTCTCGAACCCGACGGCCCCGGTGTCCGGCCAGGTACAGGGCAAGACGTTCGTCCAGGATGTGACGGTGAATACCGACGGCTCGGGCAAGGGCACCTTCTCGGTGACCGAACCGATCGGCTTCTACTCGGCAACGATAACCGACCCGACCGGAAATACCTCGCCGTACTGGGCCGCCACGGAATCACAGCCGCTGCCGGCTTCGGTGACGACGGTGTCGTCGTCATCGAACCCTTCGACGGTCGGCCAGCAGGTGACCTTGACCTCTGTCGTTACGGCGCCCGGGTTTCAGGGGACCCCGACAGGAACGGTGATGTTCACGATCGACGGTCAGGCGCAGTCCTCCGTGACGCTCTCCGTCGTCGGGGGCGTGGACGAAGCGCAGTTCATGACCTCGACGCTCACGGCGGGGTCGCACTCGGTCACGGCAGCGTATAGCGGCGACACGAACGTGAGCGGTAGTAGCGGATCGCTGCCGACGCAGACGGTGAATGCGCCGAAGGTTCAGCCGACGACGACCACGATCGGGTCCTCGTTGAGCCCGTCAACGTTTGGCCAGCAGGTAACCTTCACAGCGGTCGTCTCGCCGAATGGGTCTGCGGGCACAACGACGGGGACCGTCACCTTCACAATTGACGGCACGCCCCAGACGCCGGCCCCTCTTCTCGTGGTCAACGGCCACGATCAGGCCACGTTCTCCCTTGCGACCCTGAAGGCAGGCAGGCACACCATCGGCGCGACGTACAACGGTGACGCAACGTTCGCCGCGAGCGGGGTGCCGAACCCCTTGATTCAGATCGTCAACCCCGTGACCTCGACCGTCGCCCCTGTGGCCCCGACCGTCGATCCCGCGACCGCGGTCGCACCGATCATCGTCTCCGTGAAGCGTTATGGCATCCACATGCAACCAACGGTTCTGGTGCTGACGTTCAGCACCGGGCTGGATCCGGCCCGCGCAGGACGTTCGCAATTACCGGATCATCGATCCGACTGGACAACTCGTCGGCATCGAGTCGGCGGTGTATAACCCCGCAACGAATACCGTGACCCTGAGGCCACGTCAGAGAATCGACCTCCATCACAATTATCACGTCACGATCGTCGGCACCGGTCCTGGCGGCCTGGCGAACGTCGTCGACACGCTCCTGGATGGCGCCGCTGACGGCGACTCTGGCAGTAACTTCGTGACGACATTGAACTGGAGAAACGTGGTCCTCACGCCTGCGGAGGCCAAGCGGTATCTCCCCGCGAAACATGCAAGTCCCGCCGGAGCCCTGGCCCATCACTTCGCTTCCCGATCCCGATGAATACGTCAGGCATCTCCCGAGGTTTACTCTCTCCTGCGGCCCGACGGGACGCAGGAGCCCAGCCGGTGACCCTCCATCCGATTCAAATGGCGAACAACACGATTGCCGACCACGACCCGGTCCGTTACGATCATGGCGGTTGCTGACACGATCGTGTCAAAGGCGCGAGTGGCATGGAGAGCCATCCTGCTCCCCCACGCACCCTGCCCGACGGCGAACCGACTCTTGCGGAAACTCGTCATGCACAAAATCGATGCTCCGACTCGCTCTTATGGGATCCTTTCGCTCACATGCCTGGCCCTCGTGCTCGGCGCGGGGGCATCCGCCGACGATGAGAAGCCGCCCAAGGTGGTCAAGGCCCCGGATGCGCAGAAGCACATCGACAAGCGCTGCACCGTCGAGATGACCGTCCGGGCGAGCAAGAACGCCGCCCCGCGCCGCGAGTATTACCTCGATTCGGAGGAGGACTTCCACGACGAGAAGAACTTCGCCGTGGTCATCTCCTACGACCACGCCGACCTGTTCAAGCAGGCGGGGATCGACGACCCCTCCGAGCACTACCGGGGAAAGAAGTTGCGCGTGACGGGTAAGGTGATCCGCGAGAACGACCAGGTGCGTATCCGGGTCGAGGATCCCAAGCAGATCAAGATCGTCGAGGATGAAAAGTAGGTCCGCGACGCGCAGGAGATCGATCTGATGGCGATGCGTTGCCGCGGCCCACGTGGCTTCACCCTGATCGAGCTATTGGTGGTCATCGCGATCATCGCGGTCCTGATCGCGCTCTTGCTCCCGGCCGTCCAGGCGGCGCGGGCGGCGGCTCGCCGCATCCAGTGCACGAACAACCTCAAACAACTGGCACTGGCCGCGATGAACTACGAATCCTCGCACGGGATCTTCCCGCCGGGTCAGATGAAACTGACGACCAGACCCCCTTCCGGCTTCACGCTCTTCGTGAACCTGCTGCCCTTCATGGAACAGCAGCCCCTGTTCAGCGGCTGGAACTTCAGCAACGCCTTCGACAACCTCTATAGCAGCACCTCACGATCCGCCACGGTCCTCGGCGGGCTCCTGTGCCCGGCCGACATCATCCCGACGAACCCGGTCCAGAACGGCACGACCTCGAACGAGTGGTACGGGATCACCAGCTACGGCGGCAACGCCGGGTCGCAGTCGCACCCGTTCTCGGCCGTGACGTCCGATGGGATTTTCTTCTACACCGGTCCGGCAGCCCCGACCTTCTCTCAGGTGAAGATCTCGGGCGTGACAGACGGCCTCTCCAACACGCTCTTCTTCGGCGAGCGAAATCACTTCGACCCGAACTACGACACATTCGCGCCGCCGGGATGGACCTTCTTCTCACAGACGATGGGGATGTGGGGCTGGTGGGCGTCGTCGAGCGGCGGTTACGGCCTCTCGGATGTGGCGATGAGCACGTATTCCCCGATCAACTACGTGGTCGCGATCAGCTATGGTAGCCCCGGCGCCTCGGGCCTGAGCCAGGCGACCTTCACGACGAATTACGAGTATCCACGCGTCAACGCGTTCGGCAGCCTGCACCCGGGCGGGGCCAACTTCGCCATGGCCGATGGATCGGTCCGCTTCCTCAAGAGTACCCTCGCCCAGCCGGTCTACCACGCGCTGGGGACCAGGGCCGGCGGCGAGGTCATATCGTCCGACTCCTATTGATCGCCGGTCCATCTCGACCCGCGGAGACTCCACGTCGGGTGTCGTCGAGGAGCCCTCGCTCAAGCCTTATCCACGAGCACTTCGGTGGCCTTGATGACCGCCTTGACCTGATCGCCCGGCTGAAGATTCAGCGCCTCGGCCGAGCCTCGCGTGATCGCCGAGACGATCTCGATACCACCAACCTCCATGACCACTTCGGCCATCACGTTGCCGAGCCTGACCGATTTGATGACGGCGGGGAGCTGGTTGCGGGCACTGAGCATCACGATCTCTCCCTGATAATGAAGTCGAGGCTTCTCGGTTCCGAGTCTTCCTCATCGCGGCGCGGCTATGGATCGCTCACGACTTGACACTCCTGACATTCGTCAATCGTAGCGATTCCACGCCCGTGTATCCAGAATACCCCAAATTCAAATCTTCGGATACCCGGGGAGGATTTGCGAAATCCAAAAAAATCTCTGTTGACTTACCTTGACTCAATACACTACACTCAAAAATATCAATTTTGGTCATCCAAAAACAGACGGAGACTCCGGATGAGTTCGCGAGCAACGCAAGCAAAGCGTGGTTTCACGCTGATCGAGTTGCTGGTGGTCATTGCGATCATCTCGGTACTGATCGCCCTGCTGCTTCCCGCGGTTCAATCGGCGCGGGAGGCGGCGCGGCGGGTGCAGTGCGTCAACAACCTGAAGCAGATCGGGCTGGCGATCGCCAATTACGAGTCGGCCGTCGGTTGCATCGTGTCGGGGTACATCAGCTTTTGTAGCAGCGGCAACTGTACGTCGGCCGCGGCGGCAACCATGCCTACCCAGTTCGCGGTGCCGGGCTATAACCCGGACCCGTTCACCCTGGACCAAGGACCAGGCTGGGGGTGGCTCGCCATGCTCCTGCCGTTTGCCGAGCAGACGCCGCTGTACGCGGCGATGAACGTCAATCTTCCCACCTGGGTCGCGGCGAACCGCACCGTAGTCACAACCCAGATCAACGTCTTCCTCTGCCCGTCGGCCAACAACCCGACGCCGACTTGCCCGATGGTCAACGCCAACCTGAACCTGCTGCCGGTGGCGAACCAAGAGTTCGCTCGGGCCAACTACCAGTACAACATGGGCTGGAACGACACGAGCATCCAGCCCCCGAACACGAGTTACGACAGCCCCCAGCTCGGTTGCAACGGACCGCTCTATCGGAATAGCCGCGTTCCCTATGCCGGGGTGACCGACGGGCTGAGCAACACGGTATTCGCGAGCGAGAAGGCGCCTTATCTGGCCGACGCGAGCTGGGTGGGGATCATTCCGGGCTACCGGCACTTTGCCTACAACGCGTTCGCCAGCTCGGGGACGGGGGGAGCCGGCGTCAACTTCGATTATCCGGGTGCCATCCTGGCATCGCATAGCGGGCCATCGCTCTACGAAGTCCCCGAGGTGATTCATCCGCCCAACAGCCCGTTGGGTCACACCGACGAGTTCTATTCGATCCACCCCGGCGGCGCGAACGTCCTGATGGGGGACGGCTCGGTTCGATTCGTCAAGCAATCGATCAACTTGTTGACCTGGCAGGCCATGAGTAGCCGAGGGGTCGGGGAGGTGATCAGTGCCGACTCTTATTGAACGACAATCCCCCTCGAGGACGTGGCGTGCCCTGCTCTCGCCCCTGTTCGTCGGGCTGGCGACGACGCTCTCGAGCTGCGGCGGCGAGCCGAGTCGGCGGGAGGTCCAGAACGCCCGGGCTTTCGAAGCGCTGCTGACGGCCGTTTCCTTGAAGCACGAGAAAGAGTTCGAGAGGGACGCCAAGGTGATTGACGAGCGACACGCCGCGGGCGAGATCTCGGATGACAAATACCGGGAGCTCGCGGAGATCATCAAGAAGGCCCGAGCGCAGGACTGGCCCGGCGCCGAGAAGCAGGCGTACGAGTTCCGGTCGCAGTTCGGCGATAAAGGCTCTTTCTTTGAGTGACGCGGGGCGCTGTTCTTACGGGACCGGACGGTACGCCGTCCCCTGGAGACGTCCTGATCTTCGGACCAGAGCCGGAAATGCTGGCTGCGTTTTCCGGCGCGGCCATGGCTCGATGCTCAACTCTCTCGATGTTCATCGTGGACGAGGCGACGGCGCATCGCTCGGCCGAGGCCGAGGCTCAGGACGAACCAGACGAGCGAGAGCGGGACGACGGCGAGCGGGGCGGCCTGCGACAGCCCCGGCAAGGCGGCGAGCAGGCCATAAGCCCAGGCACCCGCGGCATCGCCCGCGCGGTAGACGGTCGTATCGATGAGGCCCTTGACCTTCAACAGCTCGTCACGGCCGACGGCCGTGTAGAACACCTCGCGACTGGGCCGGGCGACGGCGTAGTCGACGGCGCGGCGGACGACCTGGAACCACTGGACCGTCGCGACCGTCGGCCTCATCGCCAGGACGATCGCGCCGACGAGCGTCACAGCGGGAAGCAGTGCGGCCGAACCCCCGGCGCCCAGCAGGGCGAGGGACCAGCCGGTCACGGAGACCTGCAAGGCCAGGCTCAACAGGTTGACCAGGAGATCAATCCGCGCAAAGAAGGCCGTCCGGGCGGCGGGATCCTCGATCGAGCCCTCGACGATCCGGGCCTGCTCCATGTAGACGAATGCCGAGCTGATCGTGAACAGGAGCGTCCAGAGTCCCAGGCCGGCCAGGTAGAGCGAGCGCTTCGGGCGCTCGTCGTCTTGCGTCGAGTCGGCTGCGGGCGATGGGTTCGCGCCGGATTCGGGGCGGCTCGATGGCGGGAAGAGGCGTCGGGCGGCCAGCAGGGCGAGCTCCAGGAAGCCCGCGGCCGGCAGCATCAGCGAAAGGGGTCCCGCCGGCATCGCCAGCAGGCCCGCGAGCGTGGATCCCGCGATCGCCCCGAGGGCCCCCCCGGCGGCGATGACGCCGAACAGCCGATGCGCCTGCTCGCTGTTGAAGCGGCCGGCCAGCGAGCCCCAGGCGATCGAGACGACCAGGAGGTTGGAAACGCTCGCCCAGACGAAGAACGCTCGGGCTGCCCAGGTCTGCCCGGGTGCCGGCAGGAGCTGGAAGGCGACGAAGAAGGCGGCGAGGCAGACCTGGAGACCGCGGAAGACCGGCGTGCAGCTCGGACTCCCTCGATGCCGGCCCAGCCGCGACGAGAGCCATGGCCAGACTACCAGCATCGCCACCAGCGTGCCGGCGAACAGGGCCGGCAGGTAGGCCGTGCCCCCGGCGATGCCCATGTCGTCGCGGAGCGGGCGGATCAGGTAGTTGCCCGCGAGCAGGCTGAAGAGGAACAGGCCCGCCCAGAGGAGGACTCCCATCTCGTCGTCGCGCACCGCGACGAGCGACCGGACCATGGCGAGCGACCGGCGCAGGCCGGTTCTCTCCATCCCTCTGCCGTGTTGGTCCTCGATGGGTTGCTCGTGATCGTCCGTGGAATCCCGGCGCGGCTTCACGATTTCGCGGCCCTGGCCTTCCAGGCTGCGAGAACTTTCGACTCGCGCTCGGGAGTCAGGCCGGCGCGCAGCTTGGAGCGACGGTTCTCGGGCAGCGTCCGGAACCAGTCGAGGGTCGCCTTGGCCGTGTCGGCGATGGGATGAAAGGCCAGGCCCGCCGCGAGGGCGCGGGCGTTGGAGACCCTCGCGAAGCCGGCCGTCTCGCCGCCGTTGGGGACCCAGGCGGGCATGTCGCTCCAGGCGTTCACGCCCTGCTTCTCAAGGAACTCCGCGTCCGCCCAGGTGAAGGTCGCGTCGCTTCCGGCGGCCTCCTTGCAGGCCGAGAGCGTCCGGCCCATCGTCAGCGTCTTGTCCGGGCCGAGAGCGTTGAACGTTCCCGTCGCCCTGTCCTCGATGAGCCGGACGAGGAACGTCCCCAGGTCGCGGACGTCGATGAGCTGGATCGGGTCGTCAGGTAAACCGGGGGCCAGCACCTCGCCGCCCCGGGCGACCCGCACCGGCCAGTAGGTGAACCGGTCGCTGGGGTCTTCCGGACCGACGATCAGGCCCGGCCGCACGACGGCGACTTTTCCGGGCATCGCCGACTCGGCCGCCTTTTCCGATAGCGCCTTCAAGGCCCCGTAGGTCCGACCGTCGATCTTCTCGGTCGTCGTATCGTCGATCGTGGCCACGGGAGCCTTCTCGTCGGCCCCCGGCTTGCTCAGGTCGGAATAGACCGAGATCGAGGAAATGTAGATGTAATGTCGAACGTTCGGGCCCAGCACCGCCGCGGCCTTCGTCACCCAGCGCGGGACGTTGGCCGAGGTGTTGACCACCGCGTCCCACTTGCGGCCCTCGAGCGCCTTCAGCTCATCCTTGTCGCGGTCACCGTGGAGCTTCTCCAGGTCCGGGAACAGCCCGGGGCGCGTCTTGCCGCGGTTGAACAGCGTGACCTTATGCCCGCGACGGAGCGCGGCTTCGACCGTTTGCGGCCCGAGGAAGCCGGTGCCGCCCAACATCAGGATGGTCTTTGGCTCAGCCGCCCGATCGTTGTCCGGCGCCCCGATTGCGCCGACACCCAGCAAGGCACCACTGGTCACGGCCAGGAATTCGCGGCGGTTCGTCATCGTGTTCTCCTCAGTTTGAGGTCTTCCGACGGTTAACATTCCTGTCTGGTCACCTGGCGGAATGCCATCGCGCCGCTCCTTCTACACACCGGTGGAAGTCACCAATCGGAATCGGGATACTGCTCCGGCGATTCGCCGTGTTTCTCCAGGATCCGGGCCGCCCTTTTCTTGCCGCTGGGCGGCTCGATCCGTTCCAGCTTGACCTTGAATTTCCAGTTATCGCCGAAGTCGTAGGTCAGGTCCATCGTCTGCCCGGGCTCCAGGGGCAGTGTCCCGATCGGGACCTCGTCCGTCGATGGACCTTCGTCCATGTAGGGGTGAAAGACCGAGTGCCTGGCACCCAGGCGGTTTCGGTAGTCGAATTGGTATAAATGATCGTCGCCGAAGTTCATGGAACCGAGGATCAACTGCACCAGATCCTCAAGCGTATCGTCGGCCGGGATGGCGATCAGCCGCCAGATCTTGCCCAGCGAGACCCGGAACACGTACGTGCCCTGCCGCGATTCCGGCGTCGGGAACTCCAGGTTGTTCTTCCATTCCGGAAAAAACGGCCGGAACAGCGGCTGCCAGGCCCCGAAACTGGGCACTTCCGGCAGGCCTTCCTCCGCGTCTTCGTCCTCCCCTGGGAAGCCCTCGATCCCCAGAGAGCCGAAGTACTGGTGGGCGACCAAGGTCATCATCGCATCGCCGAAGGGAACATGATCGATACGGGACGGTCTCCAGGGCGCGACTGGCCCACTGGGTTGCCCGACCCTCAGGAAACCGAAGAGGTCCATCAGGGCCAGCAAGTAGAGAGTTCCGTAGAATCCCGAGATGTAGACTTGTTGCGGTTTCGTGAGGTCGAACTCTTGGCCTTTCTCCGGAACAGCCTGCCAGCCTCGCACGCAGTCCGACCTCAGATCGCCCCAGGCTGTGCCCCGTTCCCCGACTATCTCCGCGCGGCCGAACCGTAGCCAGGCTTCCAGTAGATTGAAGTATTGCTCAGTGGGATTGAGCTGATCCCATTGCATCCGCATTTCCGGGTCGATGAACAGGCGGGCCTTGGTGCCAGTTGCTTCGACACGGCCGAGGCCGGAGACTCGCAGCAACAGGTTCAGCCCTTGCAGGTAGGGGTGCGATCTGAGTTGCGGACGCTTCAACTCCAGGTGGATCGGCCGGCTCAGTCGGCTGTTCAACTCCCCGATCCGATTGATCGGAAGTAGGTTGTACTTCCCCGCCGCCTCGACACCCTCAGGCCCGAGGAAATCCAGGATCACCCGGAAATCGTGCAGCACCGGTCCGGGCCGGTCGTCGGTGATGACCTGATCCCGGAGGCACTGTTCCTGCGCCTTGGTGAGCTGTTGCTGGATCATCGTCATCCCCTACGGCTCAATCTTCCTCAGGGTCCGCTCGCCGTCGCCGATCTTGAACAAGACCCCCGTCACCCGGCCCTGATCGTCCTTGTGGAAGTCAAATCGGCCATCCGTGTGGGGCATCACGAAGGCCGTCGGGGAAATCGGCTGCAACTCGAGAGGCGTGGGCCGGAACGGAAGCTTGAAGAGCAAGTGTCCCTCGCTGCGGGTGATCGAAATCCGCGGGGCATCCTTTTCCGGCCCCATGGCATATTCCCCCGTGAAGGGGTCGAGCGCTTCCGGCGCCAGGGAAAGGAACTTGGGCCGCTGGAGGTCCTCGGCGGTCGGGGCGGGGCGTTCGGGGAGGTTGCGGAGCCAGATGCTGCGGAACCGGACGCGGTGGCCATGATCCTGGAGCTGGATCGGGCCCCGATCGCCATGGGCTTCATACGGAAGCGACTGGAGCCATGAGGTCGATCCGAGGAGCTCTTCATTGTTTTGGATCAGGATTCCATTGTGGATGAGTGTGACGCGGGCCGGCTCCAACAGTTTTCCACTCTTGTCAAAGCGCGGCCGTCGAAAGGCGATGTCGTACGTCTGCCACTCGCCCGGCGGTCGCGAGGCGTTGAACAGGGGCGGATACTGACCGTAAATGGAGCCGGCCTGGCCGTCGGCGTAGGTCTCAGCCTGGTAGGAATCCAGGACCTGGAGTTCATAGAGGCCCATGAGGAAAATGCCGCTGTTGCCACGGTCCTGGCCCTGGCCGGTTGGCGGGTTGGGCGACGCCCACTCGACGTGCAATTGGACATCCCCGAACTTGCCCTTGGTCTCGATCGGTCCGGTACCTGGGCTGATTTCCAGGTACCCGTCGGTCACTTTCCATCGAGCCGGGCCACCGCCCTCGGCTTGCCAGGCGTCGATGTTGGTCCCGTCGAAGAGGACGACGGCGCCTTTCGGTGCGGGGACCGCGGCCGCGCCACCCGAGGGTTCGACCACGGGCGGCCTGGGCCGGCGGATGTCATGTTGTCTCCAGCGGTCGTGAGCGGCCGTGTTGTGAACCTCGTCGGCAACGAGGCCGGCGAGGAAACCGGCTGTCGCGATCAAGCCCAGGCAAACCGTTGGAAGAGATCTTACAGCCATGGGGTGGTTTCTCTCGGGGTGGTTTCGGAATGAAGGGGAGACAGCGTCGGTAACAAGCAGGTTCCCGCCTTATGTTGTCGTACCGACAGTCATTAGACAACCCCCACGAAGCCCGTGTAAGATGGCGGGCGTGGCGGAGAGAGCGAGCATGACAACGGAGCCCGGGCCAGGCTACGAAGCGGCGTCGGCGGTTTAGCGACTCGCCACTCATCCCGGAAGAAGGCACTCACGATGAAACGAGATTTCGTCCTGACCCTGACCGGCCCTGACCGGATCGGGATCGTTGACGACGTGACCCGGCTGTTGCTCGACCGCGGCGGCAACGTGGAAACCAGTCGCATGGCCCGGCTCGGTGGCGAGTTCGCGATCCTGATGCTGGTCTCGATGCCGGGCGAGTCATTCGCCAGCCTGGACGCGGATCTGGTCCGCCTGGTGGATCGGGGTTACAAGGTCACGACCACGCTCGCCAGGAAGTCTTACGCCGAGGCTCATCCGGGCTGGCTCCCCTACCGGATCGAAGTCCACGGAGCCGATCACGAGGGGATCATCCAGGAGGTGGCCCACTACCTCTCACAACTCGGCATCAGCATCGAATCCATGGATTCCGAGACGACCTCGGCACCGATCAGCGGGGTTCCCCTGTTCGCCATGACGGCGCTCGTCGTCGTACCGCCCGACCTTTCCGGTCAGGGCTGGGAAGCGGGTCTCGAGCAACTCGGCATCCACAGGAATCTGGAGATCCAGTTGTTCGAAGGGAAGGATTCGTAGTCCGGGATGACACGCTGTCCTCGTCGAGGCGTCATGGTCGGCCGATCTCGACGAGAGTGGGACCCTGCGCGACGAGCTCCTGCTCCCTCGCGGCACGACCGAGGATGCGAGGCATGGGATTGGGAGTGATCGCGATCGTGCTGTCGCTGGGCCTGTTGATGGTACTCGCCTATCGAGGACTGCCGGTCATCGTCTTCGCACCCCTCCTGCGCGCTCCTCGCGGTTGCCCTCTCCGGAGAGCCGCTCCTGCCCAGTTTCACCGAGTCGTTCATGGGTCACGCGGCCGGCTATATCAAGTCCTTCTTTCCGCTGTTCCTGCTGGGCGCGATCTTCGGCAAGATGATGGAGACCAGCGGCGCGGCCGGCTCGATCGCCGAGACGATCGCACGGACGCTGGGTGCTCGCCGCGCGATCGTGGCGGTCGTACTCTCCTGTGGCATCCTGACCTACGGCGGGGTCTCGCTTTTCGTCGTGGCCTTCGCCGTCTATCCGTTTGCCCGCGTGATCTTTCGTGAAGCGGCGATCCCCAAGCGGCTGATCCCGGGAGCGATCGCCCTGGGGTCCTTCACGTTCACGATGGATGCACTTCCGGGCTCGCCGCAGATCCAGAACTTGATCCCCACTCGCTACTTCGGGACCGATGCCTATGCCGCCCCATTCGTCGGCCTGGCCGGCGGCGCGGGGATCCTGATCGGTGGGCTGATCTGGCTCGAGTTTCGGCGGGCGCGGGCGATCGCGGCCGGAGAAGGGTATGGCGACCATCGTGAATCCGACGTCGGCCAAGTCCGCGGTCCGGGTCGTCCGCACGTCGGCCTCTCGATCCTGCCGCTCGTCCTGGTCCTGGTCGCCAACCTGGTCTTGAGCCGAACCTCCTGGTCGGTGGCCGGCTGGTACTCGCAGGCGACGCTGACGCGTTCCTTCCCGTCGATGGACTTGAAGGCGGTCGTTTCGACATGGTCCCTGATCGTGGCGTTGACGCTGGGAATCCTGGCCACGCTGGCGATCGACTCGAGACGCGTCCTGGCCACGTTTTCCGCATCGCTCTCGGCTGCGGTCGCGGGAGCCTTGCTGGCGATCTTCAACACCGCGTCGGAGGTCGGGTTCGGGAACGTGATCAAGACCATGCCGGGCTTCCAGGCGATCCAGAGCTGGGTCTTCGGCGCGAGCCGCTATCCCCTGGTTTCCGAGGCGGTGGCCGTCAATGTCCTGGCCGGAATCACCGGATCGGCGTCGGGCGGGCTGTCGATCGCCCTCGACGTGATGAGCCAACACTTCCTGACGCTGGCCCAAGATCGAGGGATCAGCCCCGAGTACCTGCACCGGATCGCTTCGATGGCCTCGGGCGGGATGGATACGCTGCCGCACAACGGCGCCGTCATCACCCTGCTGGCGATCACCGGATTGACCCATCGCGAGTCCTACGCCGACATCTTCGCGATCACCGTCCTCAAGACGGCGATCGTCTTCGTCCTCGCCTTTGCGATTTCAATCGTTCATTAGCAGCCCCCAGCCTCCGCATGGCTCTGGAACTGGCCGGCATTCATGCGTTGGGGGATCTCGCGGCAATGTCTCGTCATTCTCTTTTGGATGGTTGACCGATCACCTGATCCGAGGATAATCTAAACTCGATGCGGGTTCGTTTGCATGGCATTGACCAGGTATCGGATCAGATGGTGGAGGCGACGGCAATGTCACCCAATCTCTATCGGCCCGGTGGTCGGGTCATCCAGGGCTGCTTCTCGGGTGGCCGGCCGACCCTGATCCAACCCGCGGCGACGCCGCCCGCTCGTCCCGCAGCCATCGGGTCCGCGGCGCCGTTGCCCGGTATCGTGCGACCGGCGGCGCCCATCGTCCCTGCCGCGTTCCGTCC
This sequence comes from uncultured Planctomycetota bacterium, assembly GCA_963845755.1. Classification (GTDB taxonomy): domain Bacteria; phylum Planctomycetota; class Planctomycetia; order Isosphaerales; family Isosphaeraceae; genus CAWJTV01. Next base: position 145,363 of record CAWJTV010000019.1, on the reverse strand, counting down.
CGGCTCGGTCCAGCCCAAGAAGACTCCGCCCCGACCCGATATGGCACGTGGCCCGATCCTGCCACCAAGGCCGAACGCGGTGCACTCGCCGGCGGTCCAGGCCGCACTCCGCCCGGGCCAGGCGGCTAGCCCGCCGGGGCCGATCCTGCCTGCGGCATCCCGACCTGCGGCGCTACAACCCTCCGCTGACAAGGTGTTCGCCCTGCCGGCTAACTTCGCCCTCAAGCCTTCGGTCCTGGGCCAACGGCTACCTGAGCCGGTTCGACAGAAGATGGAGGCTCACTTCAAAACCGACTTCTCCGACGTGCGAGTCCACGTCGGGAGCGAGGCATCGTCGATCGGGGCACTGGCCTTCACCCTTGGCACCGACCTGTATTTCGCTGCGGGTCAATACAACCCGCAGACCCCGCAAGGTCAACGGCTGCTCGGACACGAGCTGACCCACGTGGTGCAGCAACGGGCCGGCCGGGTGCGTAACCCTCTGGGCTCGGGGATCGCGGTGGTGCAAGACCCGGGCCTGGAGGCCGAGGCCGATCGCATGGCCCAGCGGGCGATCGCGCCGACACCGATCCAACCGACGACGGCCCGGGCGAACCCGATCGGGACCACCCCGCGGACGGCCGTCCAACCTGCCGCACGCCCGCCCAGTGGACGCCCACCCGTCTCCCGTGCCACATCCGCACCCAACTCGGGTCGGGGCACACCTCGCCTCGGCCGGGTCGTGCAGCGCAAGGTCGGATTCGAGATGGAGATGAGCGTACCCACATTCGCCGTCACCAGCACGGTCGATATCAAGTATTTCAAGAATGGACCGACCGGTGCATCCCCCTCCCGCAACGTGCAAATGTTCCTCCTCGGCGGACTTCCCTATGGGGCCGCCATCGGCAAAAATACTCATTTCCGGCTGACTTCCGACCACAACGAGCTGCAGTCCAAGGGCACGGCCATCGCGAACAAGCTGATCGAGATGGGTTACATTCAGGGCTTCGTGCCGAAGAACTACCGGACGGTCAGCAACCTGGAATATGTGACCGAGGCCCTCGAAGAATTGGCCCCCGACTCCACCACGGCCTACACGCAGCAATTCACCGCGGTGAAGAACCACATGGACTTGGTCTGGAACGAGGCGAAGTTGACGTTCAAGAAGATACCCACACCGGCCGGCGAGTATTACACGGGAGTCCCCGTCGATGACTTGAGAGCCTGGCTCGGCGACCGGTATAACGAGATCGAGCCGATGGTCACGGAATTCCAGGCCGCCATTCACGACTCCCTGTATCTCCAGGCGACCGTGGGCATCATCCCGTCGGCGCTGCGGGATCTCCACAAGAAGTATGTCGCCGAGAATCCCGAAGACCGAGAGCTCATGCAGGCTGTCGCGGCCGCTGCGGATTCCTGGGTCGAGACCCTGGTGAACAGGATGTTGGAGCTCAATGACCCGTACGTCAAAGATATCACCACGCCCGAGACCGGCATGTTCTCCTCGCTGTCAACGAAGCGGCCCGAGATCGAGCTGGAAGCCTTCAAGGGGGTCATGCATCTGTGCTTAATGTATGTCATCGGCATGCGCGCTGAATCAGACGAATCTGTTCGAGGGGTCCTCTCAGAAGAACGCCGTGATGTTCCTCTCGAAGATGAACCTGGGTTCGATACGCGGTGGTGCCATGACGTATTACCAGGGGGGGGTGTTCTCCTCCGTCCCTACGGATGCCACCATCCGGCTCATCGCTAAGGGGCTTGCCCTCTCTCCTCTCACCAAGGTTGAACACTGGCTAGGGAAGGGTCTGGAGGACCGCAGAGGGAGAGAGGGACGAGGGGCCTTCATCACCAATATCGAGACATTCGTCCGGGGCGTGTTTACCGGCCAGCAGGTCCAGACGGTCAATACGGGCTTGAGCCGCCAACTCGATATCGACGAGATGCCAAAAGTCGTGAGGCAAGTGTCGGCCGGCCAGCAGGGGATCCCGGTGGAATACCGCCACATCAACGACAAACCCAAGCCGGCCGCGATGGCCGCTTCCCTGATGAAGATCGTCCGCGACGTCCGGCGCTTGAACACCAAGCATCTCTCTGCGGAAGAACGGGCTACGCTCCTCGAGGCCGCGGACCGATGACCCCACCCGGACGAGTCAGCCCGTCGAACCAGGAGAGACCATGAAGGACCAAGTTTCCTCCGCTATCCCCCACCCGTTCGACGACCTGAGCCCAGGGCGCGGGACGATCGAAGGGGAGTTCTCCGAGAACTCGATCGCCCGCCGCGGCCTGGGGCTGGGTCATACCGTCCGCGTCGAGCTCGCGACGGGCCGCCCGGGCGATGAAACGGGAGAGGCCGTGCTGACTCTCAACACGTTCGACCTGCCGATGAAAAGCTGGGACGACCTGCAAGGTCGCGAGTACGGGTTCCCCGAACGACTGAATCAAGGCTTCGCGGACGGCGAGCCGATCACCATCGGGCCGCACCTCCACGGGTCGATTCGCCTCTCGGGAACGAACCACCCGGTCAAGGCCACGTTGATCGCCTTCGGCAAGATCGCCGAAGGGAAGATCCCGGTGCGGATCTCGCTCCTGGTCGAACCGGCTGCAGAGGCGGCATCGCCTTCTGCGACTACGGCGAACCTCGATCTTACGGCCGACCTCCAGATCGGTGGTATCAAGGTCCGGGGCGACATCGCCAAGCTTCGGGCACCCTCGGTTGACGAAGCCAGGGCGATCGGGGCGAGGTTCCTCGATTTGAGCCAGTTCGGAGACCCCGTGGGCGAGCCGTTTGTGACTTTCTACCCCAAGGGGTTCGAACGACGAAGCGACGCTGCGCCGACTCGGGAGACAGAATAGCCGGACCGCTGATCCTGGTGTCCAGCAGACCCGGACCTACCGGCCCGATCCGTGGTGCGTCCGGGCGAGGCGGAAACCGCATCCCAGGCTCCGTACAAACGGCGGGTCGCTGTTACGGCTCGCCGAGCGGACGCCCGAGGGAAAGCAGTTGAACGCCAGGCCTCGCGAAACACGAGGCGCGACATGATCTATATTAATTAATATATTTATATCATCAACTCTTATTTCTGTCCTCTCGGCCTGGTGCCTCTCATAAGCGTCCTGACACCATTCATACACGTTGCCCAGCATGTCGAAGATCCCCAGGTCGTTGGGCAACAGGCTTCCACAAGGCCAGGCACGGTCCTGGCTGTTGTCCTGATACCAGGCATACTTCCGGAGCAACTCGGTGGAAAGGCCATAGTACCGGCTGGCCCCTGCCCCCGCCCGACAGGCGTATTCCCATTCTGCCTCGGTGGGCAGTCGGTAGCCGCCTCGCTTCAAGGCGTCGGCCCTGATCTGCATCCCCTCGGCGAACTCGCCCGTCGGATTGGCCTGGTAACACTCGGGCAAGCCTTCCGCCCGACTCAGCCAGTTACAGAACGCGGCTGCATCATACCACGACAGATCATTCCTGGGACCAGTCGGGTCGGGACTACACCTGCCGATGGTGAGTCGATGAATCGTGGGGTTCTGTTCGAGGAACTCTTGATATTGCTCGACACTCACTTCCTTGGAGGCCATGGCGAAAGTACGGGGGATCAACGCGCGGTAGGGAGTCTCGTCCGGATCCCGACCCAGTTCCTCGGGTTGTGATCCCATGCGGAACTCGACTGGTCCCTCGACGAGGACGAACGTTTGTCCCTGACCGTTGATATACCAGCGGCCGCCTGTGTCCTTGCCCCTCAACCGGGCATCGATCTCCTTCAGTTTCACCGATTGCCGCCATTGTCGTAGCGTCCACTCGGCCGCACCATGGATGCCCGAGTCGGGATCGTTTTCATAGAGGTCGAGCAGCCTGGCGATCAGCGGCTCCCGCTCGCCGAGAGAGAGTTCCTCGCATCGATACGTCCCGAGCGCCAGGATCAGCGCCTCGCTGCATCGAGGTTTCGGGCTGGAAGAGGATGGCGTCCATCGCCCGCGTGGCGGGTGATGGGTGACCGGTCGCGGGAGGATCCAGCCGCGCGACCTCGGCGGCGATGACCGTGGGCTCGGTCCCAAGGGGATGGAGCCAGTTCGTGATGAAGGTCCTCAGCCGGGGATCCGCGCTGTGCCGCAGCAGGGGCCAGACCTCATCGGCGTGCCCCAGCCGGATCAAGGTCACGGCCGCCCGAGCCTGCCGCTGGGCAAGCTCTTCTCTGGCCGTTTCCGTTCCACCGGACTCGGCCATCTTGGCGAGCTCCGCCTGGAGCAGGGTCACCGTTCGGGCGCTTTGCCGCCGGGCGATCGGGAAGAGGCTCGCATACGCCTTCGGGTCGGCGTCCATGAGCAGGTCCGCCAGGAGGTGTGGGTCATCCCCGGCATAATCGGCCAGGATCTCCGTCGCCAGCGAGTGGACCGTCTCGGAGCGCTCTTTGTCGCGGAAGATCCTCGCCAGCGGGGGGGTCAGATTGCCGCTCACGGGACGCAGCGCTTCGAGCCAGAGTCCACCCAGGACCAGGGTATTCTCGATCACGAGGGCGTGGGCCACCTTGTCGCCGACCTCGGTCCAGCGGCGATCCTGCGGATCGTAGAGGGCCAGGGCGGCGGCCGACCGCAGCAGGCGATCGTCACCCGGCTGGGCCGTGTCGCTCAGACCAGAGCTTCGGGACCAGTTGACCTCGATGCGGTTTCAAGGCCTCCCTCAGAATCGGCAACTCGGCGGCAGGGGCACTCAACAGGCGCTTCCCGAGGAAATCGACTTGCGACGCATCGACCTCCAAAAGTGCCAAGCTGGCGTGGAGACGGTCGCGGCTCGACTCGTCCGAGGCGTGGAGCATCCGCCTGAGCCGGTGATCGGCCCAGCGGCGGTAACCCGCGAGTTGACGGGCGATTGGCGGCACATCCGCAATGTCGGCCGTCTTGAGCGATTCGACCAGCGCGGCGGTGCGCAGGTTTCCATAACCCTCGATCCCGCCCCAGGTCGCCAGGGCGACCAGAGTCGCCAGCCCCAGAACCCTCAGCCCATGGACCCGCCGCGACCGATCCATCATCCTTCGTTGCGGATGTGTCCACCTCGCCTTCCTGGTCAACAGCCGGATGTCTGCCCACTCCCAGAACGAAGGCAGGTGCCGATTCTCGGGCCTGGCGTTCCAGAGCGCGGATCGTTCGACCAGCCGAAGCTCCGCCCGCCCGCGCCGGGTCTCCCGCTGCTTGCGGGTCAGCCAGTCGCGCAGCGAGTGGACGAGGTAATCGTGAGTGAGCTGATAGAAGGACTTCGGAAAGGATGAAGGATGAGGGATGAAGGATGTGGCCTGCTCCCCATTTCTTGGTCCAGTGATAATGGGAATCACCTGTTCGTTGATTCAGTAGACGAGGGATCGGGCGGGTCTTCATCGATAGGCACATACCTCACACAAGTGGCCGCGAATTCGGCCGGTGTCTGATATCCCAGGGAACTGTGCGGGCGTTCGGTATTGTACTCCTCCATCCAGAGCGCGGCCCAACGCCCTGGCCTGCGGTTCGCTCTCGAATTCCTCGCGGTTCAGGAACTCGTCACGGACCTTGCTATGAAACGACTCCGCATAACCGTTCTGCCAGGGGCTCCCCGGCGCCACGGGCCAGGTCCCGGAGCCGGTGTCCTCCAGCCACGACCGCACCACCTCGGCAACGAACTCCGGCCCGTTGTCGCTTCGCATCCGGCACGGCGGGCCGCCGCGACCGGCCGCGACTTCGGCCAGGATGACCCGGATGTCCTCGGCCGTCATACCCCGGCGCGGCTCCAAGGCCAAGCATTCTCGAGTATATTCATCAACAATACTCAGCCATTTGAGACTTCGACCGTCACTGGCACGGTCGAAGATAAAGTCCCATGTCCATACGTCGTTTTTCCCGCGCGCGGGCCGGAGGTGGCAGGCATTCTCGTCCTGCCCATGAGCCCGGCGCGGCTTGGGATTGGCCCGCGGTTGGGCCACTTTCAGCCCCAGCTCGCGATAGAGTTGACGCACGGCCTTCTTGTTGACCGTCCAGCCCTCGCGATCCAGCAAGGCCCAGATCCGCCGGTAGCCGAACCGCGGTCGGGCCCCGGCCAGTTCCTCGATGCGTCGAGCCAGCGCCACCTGCTCATCGCGAACGACCGGCGCGTAGCGAAGGCCGGACCGGGCCAGGTCCAGCGCCCGCGACGCGCGGCGTTGAGATACGTGGAATTCTTCACATAATTCTTTGACGATCATGCGGCGTCTGGGGGCAGTCATGGCTTTTTTTTCAAGGCCTCCTGGAGCATGCGGCGGTCCAGCGCCAGCTCGGCGACCAGGAGCTTGAGGCGATCGATTTCGGCTTCGAGTTCTGAAATGTGAAATTGTTCACGCGATATAGGTTCCTCCTGGAGAGCCTTCCAGCGGTAGTAGGTCGTCGGTCCGATGCCGGCCTTGCGGCAGGCCTGGTGGAGGGTCAAGCCGGCGTCGAGGTCGGCTTGGAAGTCTCGAAGGATGGATGCAATCTGGTCCGGACTCGGTCGTTTTCGCATGGGTCGCTCCCTGGCTCTGTGCCAGTTGTACGATCCCCATTAAGACTGGACCAGGTTTTGGGGGGCAGGCCAGGTCAGGGGGTTGCCGGCGGGTATTTCACCCGCAACTTTTACCTGCAATCCCCGTTCGGACTCGATCCGACCGGAATCGGCCCCATGACCATCCGCCTGGCCGCGGTCACCGACGGAACCAGCAATACGCACTTCGTCTCGGAGCTCTTGCAAGGGGCACCCGACGACGTCCGCGGGTGCATCTGGACCGACAATCCCGGCGCGGGTTCCTATATGACGCGATTCACCCCGAATGGGCACCAGGACTATGTCCCCCTGTTTCAACCCTGGGCGTCGGCGATCTCCGCCAGTGCGTTGGCCTACGACACCATGGACCATCTCGCCACGTTCGGCTCCTCGGGACCAGGCACCAGTCCGCCGAGTCCCGGCTCCATGTGCGACAGCCAACCAGCGCAGATGCTGGCGTGCTATAACCAGGCGGTCGAGGGGGCCGAGTATTCGGGATCTCGAAGCCGGCACCCCGGTGGGGTCAACACCCTATTTGGCGACGGATCCGTACACTTTATCAAGAACTCGATCAATTCGCTGACCTGGGTCCAGCTCGGATCGATCAACGGTGGAGAGGTCATCAGCTCCGATCAGTATTGAGTGAGTCGGCCGAGCTTTTCTTCAGCCTGGCCCGTCGTGAGCAATCTCTGTCCACCCTGCCACTCACGCCCAGACGCTCCGATCCAGCGACCGATAGCCGACCGCCTCGGCGATATGCTGCGGCTTGATGTCGTCCTGGCCTTCCAGGTCGGCGATCGTGCGGGCCACACGCAAGACCTTGTCATGGGCACGCGCCGAGAGCCCCATGTCCTCCATCGCCGCCTTGAGGATCGCCAGCGCCTCGGGCTTCAACGCGCAGAACTTCCGCACGTGGCGCGGCGTCATCCGGCCGTTGACCTGCGGGCCGCGCGGGCCGAACCGCTTCGATTGCCGCGCCCGCGCCTCCAGCACGTGCGCGCGCACATCGGCCGACGTCGGGCCGGGGGGCATCTCGGCCAGTTGGGTGAACAATTGTCTTAACAGGTCTGGTTGTTGGCTCGAAGCGTGCCACGGCGGTGTACCGCCCGAACTCCCGTGCTTGATCCCAGGTCCGGCTCGCCTCACTCTACCTCGGTGATGATGATATTGGGATCGCGAGGCATCAGCACCCCGTTGGTGCAGTCTGGCAGCAGGTCAAGATCCTCCAGCACAATCGCACCGATCAGGGCGTCGGCACGACCGGGTTCGACCACGGCAGTGAAGACCCCGGAGCGCCCAGCGTATTCCAGATGCACTCCGCTGACAGTCTCCCTGGGCTCCCGCCGCCCGTCGGCGAACTTGACCATAGTCTGCCCGGTAGGCGTCAGCCCAAGTTGGGTCACTGCTGCCGCAGGCAGCACCAGCCGGGCAGCACCGGTGTCCACCACGCCGCTGACCCTGGCCCTGTGTACCTTGTCCGGCGGCAGGAAGCCCGTCTGGGCCAGGGTCAGGTCCCTGTTGCTGGCGAGGTCTACCTCGACCGAGAATCTGCCCACGAAGTCTCTCCAGTTCTTGGAATCGGAGTTGTCCATCCGCACCCTCCTCTTTCAGGATCACTGTGGCTGGCCACGGAGCCAAGGCTTCTACGCCTGGTAATTCGGGTATCCGGCCGGACCGTGCTGACGATGATGGTCCTCGGGCGGGTAGGCGAACGGATCGGGTAGCTCCTCTCCGATCCTTTCGGTCGGACGGCTCACAGGCTCTCCCGCAATCGTTTCAGGTCACCCTCATCGATGACCGGGCGCGGAATCCTCTCCCTGATTGCGGAGAGGCAAAGGCGCTGAAGCCGTTCGAACTCGGCCTGTTCATCGGCGGTCAGATGCCCTTCTCCCTGAGCATCGACTTTCCCGAATCCCCCGGCCTTCGTCCAATTCCCGCTGTGAATCCCATCATAGCGATCGCCGAGCAGGGCTAGGATCTCGTCCGACGCGTCCATATCCTCCATTCTACGCCCAAACGCTCCGATCCAGCGAACGATATCCCACCGCCTCGGCGATGTGCTGCGGCTTGATATCGTCCTGGCCTTCCAGGTCGGCGATCGTGCGAGCCACGCGCAAGACCTTGTCGTGGGCGCGGGCCGAGAGGCCCATGTCCTCCATCGCTGCCTTGAGGATCGCCAGCGCCTCCGGCTTCAAGGCGCAGAACTTCCGCACCTGGCGCAGGCGTCATCCGGCCGTTGACCTGCGGGCCGCGCGGGCCGAACCGCTTCGCTTGCCGCGCCCGCGCCTCCAGCACCTGCGCGCGCAGATCGGCCGAGGTCGGGCCGGGCGGCATCTCGGCCAGTTGGGTGAACGGCACCGCCGGCACCTCGACGTGCAGGTCGATCCGGTCCAGCAGCGGGCCGGAGATCTTGCTCAGGTACTTCTCCACCTGCGGCGGCGTGCAGCTACAGGCACGCCGCGGGTCCGAGCGATAGCCGCACGGGCAGGGGTTCATCGCCGCCACCAGGATGAACTCGGCCGGGAACGTTGTGCTCCGCAGCGCCCGGCTGATCGTGACGCTCCCCTCCTCCAGCGGCTGGCGGAGCACTTCCAGCGTCTTGCGATTGAACTCGGGCATCTCGTCGAGGAACAACACGCCCTTGTGCGCCAGGCTGATCTCGCCCGGCTGGGGGATCGACCCGCCGCCGACGAGGCCGGCGTCGCTGACCGAGTGGTGCGGCGGGCGGAACGGACGGATCGCCATCAGGGCCTGGCCCGCCTTCGAGCAATCCCATCGCGCTGTAGATCCGCGTCGTCTCCAGGCTCTCGACGGCCGTCAGCGCCGGCAGGATCGTCGGCAGCCGCTTGGCCAGCAGCGTCTTGCCCGTGCCCGGCGGGCCGATCATGAGGATGTTGTGCGACCCGGCCGCGGCGATCAACAGCGCCCGCTTGGCGTAGTCCTGGCCCTTGACGTTGACGAAGTCTTCTTCCATGTGCGAGAGCTGGCGGAAGACCTCTTCCAGGTTGACGGTCTGGGGCTCGATGTCCAGTTGTCCCGAGAGGAAGCCGACGGCCTCGGCGAGGCTGGCGATCGGGAAGACATTCAGCCCCTCGACGACGGCGGCTTCGGGTGCGTTGGCGGCCGGGACGAGCAGGCCGTCGCGGTTCTCGGCGGCGGCCTGCAACGCCATGGCCAGAACGCCCTTGATGGGGCGGGTCTCGCCGGTCAGCGCCAGCTCGCCGACGATGGCGAACGAGCCGGCCCGGTCGAGGGCGACCTGTCCGCTGCCCAGCAGCAGTCCCAGGCCGATGGGCAGGTCGAAGCCGCCTGCGTCCTTCTTCAGGTCCGCCGGCGCCAGGTTGATCACGACCCGGTCGATCGGGCGGCGATAGCCCGAGTTGACGATCGCGCGCTCGACCCGGTGCGTGCTCTCGCGCACGGCGGCCTCCGCCAGGCCCACCAGCACGGTCTTGGGCTGCGACGAGAACGAGACGTCAACCTCGACCTCCACTGGTGTCGCATCAATTCCGACGAGCGTGTACGAGGCGAGCTTGGCAAGCATAGAATCTCAAGTCCAGGCCGGGAGCCACGTCGATCGCGGGCAAGGAATCCCCGGGTCGCCCGGGCCGCATCGGGCTCACTCGCAAAGTTTACCATGGCTTGATGGATTATTCATCCCCCTGTCAGCCATAATCATCCGGTATGGACCCGGCCGCCGAGAATCCGTTCCAATAGGGAGATGAGACACGGGACGGCATTGTTTCGAATCGACTTACGGCGCTGACAAGGTCGGCGAGGAGGACACCCGTGGCCAGGAAGAATGAGGCGAGGCGGCAAAAACGGATCGCGAAGCAGAAGGCCAAACGCCGGGCGAAGCATTCCTTTCTGTCTCAACGCAGTTCGGTAGATCCGACCATCCGGCTCCAGCAAGCCGAAAAATGGCCGGTCGTCCGGGCCCTCATGGCGGCGGAGCTCTGGGAGGAGGGGATCGGGTACCTGGTGATCGCGCGGCAGGATTCGGAGGGACAGCACGTTTTCGCCTCGTTCCTCGTGGATGTGTACTGCCTGGGAGTGAAGGATGCCTTCTGGCGCACCGGCACCCGGGCGGAATTCCAGGACGTGATCCGACAAATGGATGAGATGCGGACCATGATCGCGATCGATCCCGCGTGTCTGGTGAAGATCGTCAAGGGAGCGGTCGAATACGCCCAATCCCTCGGCTTCCCGCCCCCTACGGACTATCATCATGCCTCGCGGCTACTCGAGGGGATCGATCCCGCGACGTGCCCGGAAACCTACACGTTCGGCCGCGACGGCCTGCCATTCTACTTCCAAGGACCCAATGAGTCGCCCGCCCAGGCCCAGGCCATCGTGCAACGCGTCCGGGAGAGGCGCGGTGATTTCGTCGTCATGTTAGGCCCTCCCGAAGGAGAATTCGACGCCATCGAGGGAGAGTCCGACGACGATTGACTCACAGAGAACCGGCGGCGCAGGCCCCAGGGCTTCTGGATATCGGTGATGAGCCGGCCCGCCTTGAAGATGGAGACGGTCCCCGTCGATTGGGAGATGCACATGGCGATGGCGCCGGTGGTGGCCGTGATGCTGGCCGCGGCCTCGTGACGCGTGCCCAGTCCATGAGGCAGCGCCTGGTCGAGCTTGCCGCGCGGGGCCAGGTAGCGGCCCGCCGCCAGGATCACGCCGTCGCCCCGGACGATGAACGCCCCGTCGATGGCCGAGAATTCCTTGATCGTCTCCTCCAGCCGAGGGTCGAGGATGTTCCGCTCGCTTTCGGGATAACCCTGGAATGGGTTGATCACGAGTTGATGGCTCTGCGCAAGCACGCGGTCGCTGTCGCCGAGGACGAACAGCGTCCCCACCGGCCGCCCCTCCCGGCCCTCGACGCCCAGCTCACCCGCCAGGGTCAAGACCCGCTCGAACACCGTCGGCGTGAGGTCCGGCGGGAGGGGTTCGGCCGTCGTGACCGAGAAGAGCTCGATCTCCATCCCCATGTCGAGGACCATGATCGTGTCGATGGCCCCCGAGAGGTCCAACCCGGTGAGGCAGAGGATCCGGTCGCCGGGATGGATCAGGCTCTCGGCGGCCGAGACCAGGATGGCCACCTTGATCTGGCCGGTCCGGGTCATCGCGACATCCGGGATCCGGACCACCGAGCACTGCTGGTCCCACTCCGCCGGCGCCTGGAAGGACGGGCGGCGCGACACCAGGATCACCCGGAAGTCGACGTCCTGGATCAACGCCGAGAGGTCGCAATCCTCCTCCACGACGTCGGCGTGGAGCAGGATCACCCGGGCCCCGACCTCGCGGGCGATCGCGTGCGCGTGGCGGACCATGCTGCGTGTCAGTGTCTTCACTTTGGAGACTTCCTGAGTAGGACCCCCGGGTCGTGCGCAGCATCCGAGGAATTCTCGATCCAAGATTCCACATTCAAGATTCCGGAATCCCCGATGGAGCCCGACTCGGTTCCTTGAATCCTGAATTCCTGGTCCGGTTTCGGCCGAAGGCCACGCGACCTGGGTCCGCTGTCTTCCTGTGCCGAGGTTGACGTTCACTGTCGGCTCGATCGGCGGCGTCGAAGGACGGACCACGGACCGCGACAATCGGGCTATTGGGGGAACTCCAGGGCCATCTGGAGGATCCCCAGGTCGTCGTAGAGCGCCCGCGCGCTTGCCGTCCCGGTCACCTCGATTCGCAATGTGTTCTTGCCGGCACGGAGCAGGCCGCGGGGGATCGGGATCCGGATGCGTTCGGGGGCCTCATTTGACGTCTTGATGTACCGATTCAGGTAGTCGAACCGTTGACCATTGATGGCGACGTACGTGCGGAGCTCGCCGTTGCGGACCTGTCGGGAATACTCGGTCTCGCCCACCTCGGGGATGACTTCGAGAACGTCGAGCGACAGCTCGGCCGGGCGGTCGGCTTGCGGATCCAGCTCGATGGTGCGGTCGAGGATCAGCCCTTCGGGCTGAGGGGGATCGAACAAGGGCGCGTTCACGGAAATCTCGTCGCCCAGATGATGAGCGGACGGATCGATGACGAGCCGGCGGCCCCGGCCGAGCACGACGATGCGCCGCAGGTCGCGGCGCGCGATGGTCAGCGTGCCGGAATACGGGGTCGCCAGCGCGACGGATTCGGGCGAGACGGCGAGGAGTGCCCCTTCGGCGAAATCGAGATCGTCGGGCCGGTCTCCCGGCGTGAGACGCCATTCCACTCGCGCCAGCAGCCCCTCGATCGGAACGCCCTGGATCGGCCTTCGTCGGAAGTGGAGTCCCGAGACGTCGCCCCAACCCAGGGACACCGGGTTGCCGTCGACGGCCATGATCACCCTCCGCGAGTCGGCTTCCCGGACCTCACCATAGAGCTGGTCGCCGACGACGAGCCGGGCCTCGTCCTGATTGACGTCGATCTCGAGGCTGGCCGGCGGCTCGGCGAATCGGAAGAGCTGCAAGTCCTCGAACCGGGCGTCGAGCGGCTTGCGAGGGGCCGGGCCGGCCCCTTGCGTCGCCAGGCGGATGGAAGTCAGCGGCCCGCCGGACCCCTTGCCGTGTGCCAGCTCCTTGTCGTCGACCGAGATGTCGGTCCGCTCGGGACCGAATCGGAGGATGAGCCGATGCCAGCCGGGCGTGCGGGCCAGTCGCTGGACGGGCAGCGACGGGCCGTTCGGCGACTCGACGGCCAGGCTCTCCTCGGACCAGCCCAGGACGATCCGCATCACGGACCGGCCGGCGGGCCCGCGGAAGGTGGCCTCGACGACGCATTCCCTCCCGGCGGCGATCGCCCCGTCGTCCTCGAAGGCCAGCTCGAGCCGGCCGGACGCCAGGGGTTCCTCCAGGTTGTGAGTCAGCGCGGCGCCGGCGGCGGGCAGCCGCAGGCCCGGTCGCGGCTGGGTCGCCAACTCCGGCTTCCCGCCGATCATCCACCGCGATGGGTCGAGCGACTCGAAGCCCTCGGCCAGCACCCGCGCCTCGCCCGGATGCTGGACGATCGCCTGCACGCAGCCCCGGGGCAGCGTGACCTCGCCGGCTTGCCGGCCCACGCCGAGCCGGACCGACTCGCTCGACAGCTTTCGAAGCGTGCCCGAGAGCCGGGCGGTCGCCCCCACCAAAACGTGGAACGGCGGGGGACTGTCCAGGGGGTCCGCCACCGATCCCTCAAAGTCGATGATCGACCCGGACTCCAGCGCGACCGCATCGCCTCCGGCGGCCCCTTCTCCCCCGGGCACGAACCGGAAGCCCGAGGAGGCGTTCCCTTCCATTCGTCCCGCGACCTGCCGGCCATCGGCTCGCTTCAAGGTCTCCTTCCCCGCCTGGCCGTGGGTCCGGGCCGAGAGCAGGAAGACCGCCGCCAGGAACGGCACGGCGAAACGGAGGGCCTCCCGTGAGATTGTCCCAGCGATGGTGGCGCGGAGGTTCATGGACTTGATTCTACGCGGTGCCTCGCGTCCCGGGCAAGGCGGCGCAACGACCCTCGAGCGGCCCCCTGATCGCATCGTGTCCGACGAGAGGATTTGATGGAATCGGCCAGAAACCTCCAAATTCAAAATCCAACAAACATAATGCCTTATTCTCAAAGGGCTTATATCTATTTACTATCTTGAATTTGTGATTATTCTGATTTTAACATCCTCTGAATTGTCCCGGGGTTTTCCTCGCGGTGCGGGCGGCCCAACCGGCGCGATCGCCGGCCGTTGGGGGCGGAGTGAGAGCCGACGGCGCAGGACCTAGGCCTCGTCGTCCCCGAAACCTTCCCCGCGCGACTTGACACCCATCACCCTCTCGATCGATCGGACGAGCTTTTCCATGGCGAATGGTTTTCGGATGTAATCGCGCACGCCCAGCATCTCGGCATAGGCACGGTGGCGGCTTCCTTCGTTGCCCGTGATCATGATGGTCGGGATCAAGCCGCCCGGCCGGCTCTTGAGTTTCTCCAGGACCAGGAAACCGCTCTTCTTGGGCATCATCATGTCCAGGATGATCAGGTCCGGGTTCTCGCGCTCGGCGATCATCAGCCCGGCGTTGCCATCCCGGGCCGCCAGGACTCGAAATCCCTTGTTCTCCAGGACAGTACGCATCGATTCGAGGATCTCGTGATCGTCATCGACGATGAGGATGGTCCGTACTTGAGGGGGCATGAGGCTTACTCCCGCACGCTAGGCGCTGTGTCTCTGGCTCTGGCCGGGAATCTCGTGGTTGCGCACCGGAAGAGCTTCGGTCCGGCTCTCGGGGGGGTCACTCGCAGTCGTGTCGTCGGTAGTCACTGCGTAATCTGCTGAGATCGTGTCGCCTTTGCGGGCGGCTCGCAACGGGCCACGGGCCACTTCCGACGAGAGAAACCCGCGCCCGGCGGTATTCACCGCCCGTCCCGTTTCCCAGAGGATCCTGCTGCGTCAGGGGGCGGTACGCCAGAAACCCGGGTTCGGAAGACGTCGCTACAACCCTATCATACAACGCCGCAAAAAACGGCAGCAAGGGGGAAGAAACCTTGTAGGTCAACATAGGAACACAGTTTGGTTGATGGGAGTCGCTGGAGCGGCTCCCGGGACCGGCCGGCGGTGGGCTCGCCAGATCGCCGCTTGACCCCCTTCCAATCCGGTGGGGGCAGGCGTCATAATCAGGGATGAGATGGGTGGATCGAGGGGGGGAACGTGCCAGACTCCCTCAAGACCGGGCCGGCGGACCCCGACGGCGCTGACTCTCAGCAATGGGTTTGGAAAGGAAGGCGGACCGATGATGCCGTGGAAGACGTGGTTGGTGCGTCTCGGCGTGGCCGGGGCGTTGGTAATGGTCGCCGGCTGCGGATCGAGCGATGTCCCCGATCCCGGTTCGGACAGCGCGGCGGCCGAGTTGCCGTCAGCCGAGGGCCCCGTGCAGGTGGCTGCGCCGGCGGCCGCCCCGGCCGCAGAGCCCCAGGTCGCCGCCGAAGAGGGGGCGGCCAAGCCCGAGGAAGCCAAACCCGAGGAGGCCCAGGCTGAGGCCCCGTCCACTCCGGCCGGCTCCAACGCCAGCCCCGATAAGAACTCGGCGACCGCCGAGATGCTCGCCATGGCGACCAAAGGCCAGCCAGGCGGCAACGGAGAGGCCGCCCCCAATGGCGGTTCGGGGCCAGGGGCCGGTCAGGGACCTCCCGGCGGCGGCGGCGGCGGCGGAATGGCCGAGATGCAGCGCCGGATGCAACAAAGCGGAGGGGGAGGCGCCGGCGGACCCGGAATGGGGATGATGGGTCCCGGTGCACCCGGTGCCGGTGGCCCCAATCCCAGTGATATGGCCAAAATGCAGTCCAGCATGCAGAACCAAATGGCTCAGCAGCAACGACAAAATCAGATGCAGGGCCCGGGGGCCGGTCGTGGCGCGGGGATGCCGGGTGGGGCGCGTGGTCCGGGTGGGAGCAACGACAAGGAACCGGACTTCCACGATCCGAGAAAGGCGGTCGATGCATTCCTGAATGCTTTGAAGGACAAAGATCTCGACGCCCTGACCGAGGCGACCGCCATCCACGCCCAGATCGAAGCCTCGAGTAACAAGAACCGGGGAATCTTCAAGCGGATTTATGACGGCAGCCTCTCGGAGGCGGAGCTCGACGATATCTCCAATAAGCTCGATGGATTCAAGGTCTCCAGCGAGAATCCCCCCAAGAGCACCGGAAAGATCCAGGTCATCGTCCAGAAGACCGACAAGGAGCGGAACAATGCCAGGGTCACCCGCGTGATCACCGTCCGCCATGAGAAGGGTGGGTGGAAGGTGTGCGATGTCAGCGGCGAGTCCGTGTTCTTGAACCCCTACAGGCCCAAGAACAAGGCAACCCCGTTCAAGGATGCAAACAAACAATAGTGATCCGCACATTAACCCACTGTGCTCGCAGGCAATCGCCGGGATTTCGAGGGCTTCCTGTAAGAATGACCCGGCCGATCGTGTAATTTTTCCACGAAACGAGGGGAAATTCTGGGCCTCTGCGGAATTTCTCCTCAAGTTTGGGACGAGAATCACCGGGGAATGCGGTTTTTGCCACCAGGCGGAGGGTTTGGTCCGGAAAGTGCGATTGGGGGATCTCCGAGTTTTCTGCTGAACGCAACGACGAGGAATCACTCCCAATCCGGCCCAACTCGCAACGCATTGTCCCACGCAGGAACCAAGGAAGGAGCCTGTATGGTCCTCGGGTCCCATCGTTCGGTCTGTACGATCTTCGAGATCTTGGTTGTCCTCTTTCAGGTGTGCGGTATCATGGGGCTCTGCATGAATCGCTTGATGCCCCGATCGACACGATGGCCGTCGCGCGGCCAGGTGGGCCTGATTGTTGCTTTGTTCGGCCTGGGCATTGCCGGGGCACTGTGTGGGCGGCACGACTCGGAATTCGCGCTGTTCGCCGGTGGGACAATGACGGTCCTGTTGATCGGCATGACCATGGGGAGTGGATCGATCGAGAAGACGGAACCGGCTCGGCCATGCGTGACGAGTGAAGCCGAGCTGGCGGCCTGACGAGATCACCGAGCGCAACATCTTTCGCGACATAGAGAATCGGTGATCGGGGCCATCCGGCCCCGATTTTTTTTGGCTGCGATTTGACCGGCCCAAATTCGTGCGCCATAGTTGCGGCGATGAACGGAATCCGCGGACCGGTCCGCCGTGTTTCGACACCTCGTTTCTCACCCGCCGGGATCGGCTCGTCGTCTGATCGAGCTCCGCAGGGAGGGGGCATACGTCCGTGATCCCACGGCTTCATGGCCATGGGGGATGTTCGCTCCGCGCCCAACGAGCTCGATGAGGATTCCGTCACGACGGACGATTCTCCGACCCGAACGACGCGTCCCGCTCGCCGTTCGCCCTTGGGTCGAGCCGGCTCCTGTGCGGGAGAAGGACACGCCCATGATGTTTGGACTGAAACGGATTTCGACCGCGTTCGGTCTCCTGGTCGCGCTGGCCAGCTCGGCCATGGCCCAGGAGATCGCGCCCCATGCCAATCAAGTGACCGCCGACGCCGTGGCCGGCACGTTGCGAGCCAGCCGGAACCTCGCGGGCTATCGCATCGAGATCCGGCGCGCGACGGCCTGGTGACCTTGACCGGTACGCTGGGCAGCCCGGTCCAGAAAGCTGAGGCGATGGCGCGCGCCCAGCAGACCGCCGGAGTCACCGGCGTGATCGACCAGCTCCAGGTCGCCAATGATCGGTCGGTCCTCCCGGTCCAGTATCAGCCGCAAATGGCCCTGGGCCATCATCGCCGCCAATATGATGGCGGCGGCGGTTACGAGATGGACGGCGGCACGCCGGTGACCGGCGCGGCCAACTATGCCTCGGGTGGTCCCGTGCCCGAAGGGCCGGCCGGCATGACCGGTGCGACCCAGGCCGCGATGCCGGGCCAGCCCAACTATGCGTGGCCCAGCTATGCCCCGTATCCCAACTTCTCCGCCGTCGGCTATCCGACCGCCTATCCCTGGCAGGCGTGGCCGAACATCGGCCCGTTCTACCCCTATCCGGAGGTGCCCCTGGACTGGCGCGCCGTCACCCTCCGATGGGATGATGGCATCTGGTGGCTGGATTTCAAGAAGAATTACACCCGGCCTTTCTTCACCCCGTATCCGTTCGGCATCATGGCCTATTGACGTGGACCCGATGTCCGCGGATCACGCCCGCGTTTCGCGTCGCGTCACGAGGCGGATCCGAACGACCCGCGGCCGGCTGGAAGCCCTCGGGCCTCCAGCCGGCTTTCTCTTTCGCCCGAAGTCCAGGCCCGCAAACCGCGATCTTCCGGGCCGGTCGCGAGGCCCCTCCCGCATCCAACGGCACCTCGCACCGGTGACCTCCCGATGCGGAAATTGTCAAGGCGATCAGGAATTTCTCACAGCCCGAGCGGGCATCGTTCGATAACTAGTCCACACGGACCGGTCGTCTTGATCGCGAGCTGTCGCCGGAATGATCGGTCAGCCATTCAAAATCTCACGGTCCCGGCGCCCAGAGGCCGGTGGGGCCCGAATGCCCCCCGGCGCGTTTGCGCATGTTCCCAAGGAGGGGAGTAGACCATGTTCCGATCCGCGCGGCACCGGACGCGCGATGACCCTGCGCTGGGTTCGCGGCCTGATTGCGGGTGCCTCCCTGGCAGTGATCGCTACCACCCATGTGGGCTGCGGTCTGAGCTATGTCTTCCGCAATATCTCGCCGCTTCACGTCACCGGCTGGTCATTCGCTTTCCCGATCCTACCCTCGCAGTCGCAACGCCTGGAAGAGGACATGAATCGGGAGGAGAGAAACAATAAGATTCCCATCCTCGACCCGATTCCCGGTGAGTTCGCGCCGGCGGTCTGCCTCGATCCCCCGAGCGAGCAAGAGGTCTGGAACAAAGTTCCCAAGTTCAAGAACGGCTGCCCGCCGTTCTACGAAACCCAGCGGAATAATGCCCGGATCCTCATCGAGAAGATTGGGGAGAAGGTTGACCCCTGCAAGATTTACCCACTGGCCGGGCCCTGCCAGCTCATCCACTGTCACTACAAGTGCACGGTGTATTACGACGAGCTCTACTGGTCCGACTAT
The DNA here is from genome assembly GCA_963845755.1 of uncultured Planctomycetota bacterium. Lineage (GTDB taxonomy): Bacteria > Planctomycetota > Planctomycetia > Isosphaerales > Isosphaeraceae > CAWJTV01. The sequence goes on along the minus strand of CAWJTV010000019.1, from coordinate 126,352 downwards.
CCGATCCCATTCAATCACGTCGATCACAAGGTGGAGGTCGTCTACATCGACAAGGACCACCTCCGCCGCTGTGCGGGACCGCCCCAGATCGATACCCCGCCACTCTGATCGTCCGTGGTCACTGGTCATGAGTCATCGGTCACTCCTCGATACCGGTACAAACGGGGACAGGCACCGTCTCTTCGAGGTGCCTGTCCCCTTTCTCGTTGGGGCCGCCCAGCTATGGGCGATGATCACCAGGAACGGGAGGCCGTAGATACGCGCGGGGCCCCCCGTCTGGGTAGGGCGCTCTTTGCGCATCGGAGCGGGCCTGACGCGGGGACTGGTGCTCACAGAGCACCCTACACGCTCGCTTGCAAGCCAACCGCGAGGCATCCTAACGATCAAAGAAGGGGAAGATCTTCATCAATTGGGCGCGCGACGGCTGCGAGCCGTATTCGCAGACCTCGAACGCCTCGGCGTGCTTGGCGGCCTTGCCGCGATCGGGGCCGAGGAGGTCGACGAGCTTCGGGCGGAACCGATCGGCCAGCGAGGCCGTGCTGCGGGCGATCCGGTCTCGGGTCCAGGCGAGCCGGGCTTCCTTCTCCTTGGGCACCTTGTCGAGATAGCCGAAGAGCCAGGGGTTCCACTCGTAGAACTGCGACTCGAGGGCGTTGACGCAGGCGACCTTCTTCTCCAGCACCGAATCGATCGGCACGACGACATCCGGCTCGAACGGATTGGGTTTCTTGAAGCCATCCTCGGTGTAGAGGAAGACGGGGTTCTTGCGGAGTGCGGGGACGTCGGGGCAGAAGCTGGGGACGATCACCATGAAGGCCGCGTCCTGGACGAGGATCCCGGTATAACGATGGTCGGGATGGTAATCGTTGGGCCGGTGGGCGATGACCACGTCGGCCTGCCACTCGCGGATCTTGCGCGTGATCAGCCGGCGGTTCTCCAGGGTGGGGAGGAGCTCGCCGTCGTGGATGTCGAGGACCTCGGACTCGATGCCGAGGATCTCGGCACACCGTTTCACCTCCGCGGTGCGACGCCGGGCGAGGATGGCGCCGGCCATCTCGTGGTGGCCGATGTCGCCGTTGGTTACGCTGACGAACTTCACCTTGTAGCCGAGCTCGGCCCACCGCGCCGCGGTGCCCGCCGCCTCCAGCTCACAATCGTCCGGATGGGCACCGAAGACGATGATCCGCAACGGGCGATCGCCCTGGGCGTGGGCCAGGGGCACCGTCAGCCAGGCCGTCGCCGCTCCGATGAGCAAGAGCCGGATCGTTCGGAATAACGGATTCCCGATTCCGGAGTCCCGATTCCCGATAAGAAACCTTAGGAATTCGGGCATCTGGCATCGGGAATCCGGGATCGGAGATCCGGGATCGGAGATCCGGAATCCGGAATCAGGGATCCGGAATCCGGAATCGGGAATCCGGAATCCGGAATCGGGAATCCGGAATCGGGAATCCGGAATCGGGGATTTCTTTTCGATCGCCATGAGGGTCACCTCCGGATTGGGGTTGCCAGGGGGCGGCACCGGAAAAACCAAGCCCCGGCCGTGGCAGGGTGCCAGGGCCGGGGCTGGTGAGTGTACCGCGATGCGATGTCGTCGAGAAGGGTCGAGTCGCCGATCGCGCGCGATCCCGCGGACCCTCGAACGAGCCTCACGGTTTCGGAGGTGGCGACGTCCCGGGCGCGGCCCCGGAGGCCGTGGCGGCCGGGGCGCCGATCATCTCGATGGCGTCGAACGGATCGACCGTGGTGTCGCTCTCGGCCGCGGCGGCCGTCTCCTTGAACGGCAGATTCTCGGGCACCGGCGACCCGAGCTGTTTCAGGACGCGGAGATAACGCTTCACGATCAACCCGGTATCCTTCTTGCTCAGCTCGTCGTCGCGGAAGGCGGGATACCCGTTGAGCGCCGTCTTCCAGACGCTGAGTCCTTCCTTGAACTTGTCGGCGGCCTTGGGGAAGTCGCCCAGCTTGTAGGCGACCGTGCCCTCGTAGAAGAGCTGCCGCGCCAGGACGCCGTTGTCGTCCTGCTCGGCCTGGCACCGGGTCTTCCAGTACCGGTAGTTCATCTGGTTGCTCCAGCGCTCGGTCCAGTGACGCTGGTTGTCGCTGAGCACCTTCATCCGATCGGGATTGGTCGCGTCGTCGAGCCGGATCTCGTCGCGGTGGAGCTTGCCGTGCTCGTCGGGCACCTCGTTGTGAGACAAGAACATATGCTCGCCCAACACAACCCATTCATGGAGCGCGGCCGCCCATTCGTTCTTGGCACGCTCGCCGAACACGGCCGGGATGCCGTAGACGCTCATCTTCTCCAGGCCGGCGGCGTAGCGGGTCTGGCCGTGCGCCGGCATCGATCGGAAGGCGATGTCCTCGGGACGTCCCTTCCGCTGCGGGGTGGCGTCGACGTACTCGATCTCCAGCCCGGTGGCCGTGGTGTCGACCCCCGTGCCCGAGACGACCCGATTGACGCCCGCGTCGACCAGGGCGACCGCCTTGCTGAACCAGCCGTAGCCGAGCTTGAAATTATCGTCACCCACCACGTCCTGGCGGCGCTCGGGGTCGTAGTAGGTCTTGAACGCGATATCCTCGTCGTCGCGGAACAGTCGCCGCAGGATGATCGACTCGTCGGCGAAGCCCAGCTTGTGGTAGTAGCACCAGGCGGTATCCCAGACCAGGTCGGGCGAACGTTTGTTCTTCTTGACCCCCTCCTGGATGAACTGGATCCCCTTCTTGATCCACTGATACTTGTCCTCGGGCGCGTCCCATTCGACCGAGACGTTGTAGGCCAGGTTCCACGACTGGAACGTCCAGATGTGGAGGAAGTGGGGCTGGAGCTTGGTGATCAGGTTGACGGTGGACGCGAGCTTGTCCCAGTCGTGCGCGCGCTTGTGGTCCTCGGCGCGGATCCAGAGGAGGTCGGCGACGATGCCCCGGAATCCGCCCAGCAGGAACAACTTCATCATGAAGCTGCCGGTATCGATCTGGCCGATGGCCGCCTCGCCGAGGTCGCGATCCTTCTTCTCCGCGGACAGCCAGTTCGCATAGGGGTACATGGCGGTGAACAGCAGGACGATCACCGCCGTATAGACAAGCTTCTTGTTGAAGCTGGATAGCGTGTTCATGCAGCGACCTCTCGGTTCTTCAGGATGAAATATCCGGCGAGGGAGAAGGGCAAGGCGTAGGCCATCGCCAGCAGGGTGTTGAGCCCCAGGGCTCCCCAGCTCACGGCGAATCCGTCGGCAACCAGGTTGCTGACGTCGAGGGCGTTGAAGTTCGGGACGACGTAGACGAGCATCGACATGATCGGCATGACCAGCGAATCGAGGGTCTTGGCCAGCACGACGCCGGCCGTCGGCGCCAGGTCGCTCATCTGGTTGTCGTGGGTCAAGAGCCGGATCAGCGATTCGAACGGGCCGCCGCCCAGCACGGCCTGGCGCGTGAAGTCGACCAGGAAGGCGAAGGCCAACTGCCCGGCGACGAAGAACGAGATGGTGGTCAACAGGGCCACCGGCCAGCTCAGGAACGTCCCGGCACAGACGCCGATGGCGGTCAGGACCATGGCCTGGAGCCAGATGCCGAAGAGGCCCTTCATGTAATTGACGCCGAAGTTCCCCGAGCGCGGCAGCAGGTACAGGTCGCTCTCGGCCATGCCAAGGTACTGGGTCGGGCTCAGGCATCGGATCTCGATTCGCAGCGCGCCGCCGGAGCCGGCCAGGATCGAGGGGGGGAGCTGCACGCGGTTGGTGTAATACTCCTTGATCGGGAAGACGTCCCCCTCGAACCGAGCCTGAGTCACGTAGTTGAAGGCCTGGATCTCGGCATAGACCGGCTCGCCGATCTTCCCCTTCGTCGTCCGGTAGACGTTGAAGCTCATCTCGACGGTGACCAGCGGGGAGTGGAGCTCGGCGATCTGCTTCCGCAGCCCTTCCGCCTCGTCAGCCCGCTGGGCAGCCTCCGCTTCCGTCGCCTTCTGCTCCAGCTCGTCGGACTGCCGCTTCTTGGAATCGTAGACGCCGTGCATCCGGGTCAGCTCCGCCTGGTTCCGCGCGATGGTGGCGTCGAGCCGGCTGGCCTCGGCGGCGGACACCGAGGGCTGGGACTTGGAGAGCCGGGCGGCCCGGATCTGGTCCTCGAGCTGGTAGATCCGGTCCAGGTCCCCTTCGATGGTCCCCGCCCGCAGGAAATCGTCCACGGGGATGCGCCGGTTGAGCGTCCGGGGCCGCTGACCGCGCGGGGTGAACGGGTCGGGCACCATGCCGAAGCTCCAGATGGCGGCCGACGGCGTCGCGCCCTCGATGTGGCTCCGCGGCTCCCTCATCGACACGTCCGAACCCACGTCGATCCCCATCGCGTGCGGCACCCCGCGCGAGTCGAGGAACGACAGCGAGCCCTTGATCGGTACCCGGGCCGAGAGCCGGGTCCGCAGTTGATCGGCCTGTTCCGTCAGCAACTTGAAATCCGAGGCCCGTCCCTCTTTCTGGGCCTTGACCGCCGCCAGCTCGGTCTGCTGGATCGTGAGCCCGACCGTCCGCCACAGGTAGAGCAGGCTGATCCCGCCGAAGAGGACCACGAGCACGGTGACCAGCACCATGTAGCCGATCATCCGGCCCCAGATCATCTCGAGCCGGCGCACCGGCTTGGAGACGACCGTGTAGATCGTCTGCTGCTGGATGTCCGTCGGCAGCGACAGCGGCGTCAGGATCGTCACCATCACCGTCAGGAGCACCGAGCAGAGCAGGGTGAGCGTCCCCACGTAGAGCCGGCCCATCTCCGCGGCGCGAGGCGGCTGGAGGAACCAGTGCGTGAACGCCAGCACCAGCAGGAAGACCGTGATCACCACCCAGGGGGCCCACATCCGGCGGTTCGCCTCGTGGATGCTCAGCAGGGCGATCGAGAACAACCGCCGCCCGCGGACCGCGATCAGCTCGTAGAGGAACAGTCCCAGGATCCGAAGGGCCACGACATAACCCATGTAGGTCACGCTGATCCGCAGGCCGTAGATGAGCCCTTCGCGCCAGGTGTAGGTGCCGGGCGGGCGGAGCATGACGAAATCCAGGAACTGGATCTGCTGGAGGTACAGGCCGACGGCCAGGCCCAGCGCCAGGGCCAGGTGGACGCCGAGGAGCACGACCACGTCGATGCCGCGCCCCAGCCGCCGGATCGTCCGCCAGACCGCCACTTCGAGCCAGGTCGTGTACAGCAGGGCACACACCAGCATCGCCAGAAACGTCAGGCCGATCGGTCCCACGTTGTAGACCGGTATTTTCTCCACCGATTCCAGGACCCGGAGCATGACCGTCAGCGGCGTCAGGATCAGTGCGGTCAGGAACACATAGTCAATCCATCCTCCCCGACCGATCACCCGCTCCTTGACGCCGGTCACCAGCCAGGAGAGGACCCAGCCCAGCAGGCAGAGGAGGCTGACGGCTTTCAGCCAGGTGAGGAACCCGCCCAGCAGGCCCAGCTCGGTGAAGCCGGGATCGCTCGCGATGTAGGTCCAGGCGAGGACGGACATCAACCCCCGGGAGATGGGCGGCGGCACCGCCATCGGGGGCGCGGGGTTGGGCGCGGCGGCCGGGTTGGCGGCGGCCGGGGCCACGGGCGGCGTTGCCGGCTGACCGGCCGCGCCGGGCGCCTGGGTCTGGACCGGCGCCGTCACGGCCCGCCTCATGGCCGGATCGGCGGGCACCGGATTGACCTGCGCCCACAGCAAGGGGAGTGTCAGTAAGAGGACAGACATCGGCAGAGGTGCTCCTCGTCAGGCGCTCAGAAGGATGAAGGATCAAGGATGAAAGAATCAATAATCGGAAAGTTGAAGGATTCAAGCTCGGAAGGATGAAGGAGGAGAACGCCGGCTCGACGCCAGGTCCAGGCATCCCGAACCTCTCGAGCCCGGCCTGGGCAGGCCGGCGTCGATGCCCCGGGGACGAGGTCTCTGACTCATCCTTCAGCCTTCAGCCTTCCGTGAGAGTCAGGTCTTCATCGGTGTCGCCAACTGGTCCTGCGCAGGGCTCGTCGGCCGCCCGGCGTCGTGGGCCACCTTGCGTCGACCCGGGTGCAGCTCGCTCTCGTGCACGATCCGGAGGAACAGCTCTTCCAGCGTCGTGGTGGGGTGGTCGACCGAGATATCCTCGCCTCCGTGGCGCACGAGGACATCGCGCACCTCGTCCAGCGCCGCGGCGGAAAGGTTCCGCACCTTGATCTGGGTGACGTCCTGAACGGTCAGCAGGTCGGAGACCCGGCCGATCTCCTTGAGCTCACCGCGGTGCAGGATGGCGATCCGGTCGCAGATGTCCTGCATGTCGGCCAGCAGGTGGCCGGAGAGCACGATCGTCTTGCCCTGCTCGCGCAGATCGCGGATCAGTTGCTTGATCTCGGCGGTGCCGATCGGGTCCAGGCCGGAGGTCGGTTCGTCGAGCAGGATGAGTTCCGGGTTGTTGATCAGGGCCTGGGCCAGCCCGATCCGGCGCTGCATTCCCTTGGAATACTCGCGGAGCTGACGGTGCTTGGCCGCGGTCAGGCCGACCATGTCGATCAGACGGCCCACGCGTTTGTTGCGTTCCGCAGCGGAGATCTTGAACAGCCGTCCGTAGAATTGAAGCGTCTCCTCGGCGTTCAAGAACTTGTACAGATACGACTCCTCGGGCAGGTAGCCGATCCGCTCGTTCTTCGCGACGTTGGTCGTGGGCTCGTTGAAGATCAGGGACTCCCCCTCGGTCGCGAACAGCAGACCCAGGAGCAGTTTGATCGTCGTCGTCTTCCCGGAACCGTTGGGCCCGAGCAAGCCGAAGATCTCGCCCCGATACACTTGAAGGTCGAGAGCCTTGAGAGCCTGGACCTTCGGGCGACCCCAGAAATCGCGGTAGACCTTGGTCAGGTTTCTCGTCTCGATGATGACTTCATGGCTCATTACGCAGGCGCCTTATACTCATGATGGATGACGAAGAAGAACCGTAGCGACGACTCCCCACGGCGACCGGCCGTTGAATTCGGCCGCGCCTCGGGTCGGGCGGTGACCGGCGTAAGAGAGTCGAAGAATCGAAAGAAACGTCGCAAGGCCGAGATAACGGGAACAACTGTATCGTCCGCCACTTCGCTCGCAGGCCGATCGTCGCGGACGGTGGTGCTTGCGGACTCGATCCATCCTCAGCGAAGGGGGCGGTTCTCCATCAGACCCGCCTGATCCGGGAATCAATCCTGCGCCGAGTACCGCCTCGAGGAGGTGAGGGATCGAATCTGAGGAGATTCCGCATCTATCCCCGGGAGCGGTATGCGTAGCGCATGCTACGCTCAAAGCCCACGGATGGTTCGATTGATAAAAAAACGATCGGTTCAATCCCCAGCACGGTGCCGGGACCGCAGCCTCCGGCGCGTTCCCGACTTCCCCAACCGCGACCACCCATGCTAAAGAACACCGGCGTCTTTGACAAGCGGTGGCACGGAGATGGGTGGGGGTTGGAGACGGCCGAGAGGGATCGGCGCGGCCCTCATCGCCGCCCTCCGGCCTGTGAGTCGGGAGCGAAAGTGAACTTATGTTAGCCATGATGATGCTGAGCGAGTATGGCGCGGGCCGGCTTCCTCGCCTTCGCCGATCCTCCGTGGCCCAGGAGGGGTCCTCAGAGTTTGTGAAAGAATCGCAAAAAGCATTCGATATCCAATGCACGTAAGTCCCTGGCTATCAGGGGCTTGTGCGCGTCTGGATTCTTGCGTTTGTTATTCTGAATCGACGATTTCACAGCGTCTCAGGGCGTGAGTCCGGAGGTTCCCGATCCGATGGTCGTCGCTTGCGTGTGACCGTTGAGGCGGGGAATGGTCGTCACGGGCTTGGTACCGGTCTCCGCCGCATAAGGAGAAACCGGCAGATCGGCCGGGCCGGGAGGCGGCCCTCCGGCCGGATGCGCACCGCCGTCGGCCACATAGGGGAGATAACGCTGGCCCCGGGTCTCGTAGGGGTTGTAATAGGTTTGCAGGAACATTTGCTCGGGTGGTACGGCGAAGTAGCGGGGGAAGTAATAGTCGGCGTTGCGGTCGCCGTTCAGCGGCAAGTAGGGGCCGTAATCCGACCACCCATAACCATCACGTGCGTCATTGGGGAAATCCCAACCGTCGCCGGGGCCGGGGGGCAGGATATGACGGGGTTGTCGGTGGGGTTTGGTCTGGTATCGGTAATAATAGGGGACTGACTGGGGCGCATAGCCCTGTCCGGTCGCGTGGATGGCCAAGCTCAAGCTCACTGCGACGAAGGCGGCCGTCATTATAATCCTCCTTGCCGGGCTCCCTGGCGGCGAAATCCGCCCCGCTTCGTGACCGCTCACGCGCGAGGACGTCGTGCCGAGACACAACGCGATCGAGGACATCGCTCCGCTCGTGCATACGACGCCACCAAGTTTAGCACCTCCCCGGCTCGCCGGCCGGCGAGCCGACTCCGATTCTCTCGCCGGCCGGCGGATTGGGCGTTACGATCCCTACGATTACTCTCGGAGTCCTTACCAAGTGTCGCCGTAAAGCCCCTGGCTTTAGCCATGGGGATATAAGGCGACCGTCGTCTTGATCCGATCGATGTGGCCTGCCCCCCAAAACCTGGTCCAGTCTTAATGGGAATCGTACAACTGGCAGAGAGCCAGGGAGCGACCCATGCGAAAACGACCCCGACCGGACCAGATTGCATCCATCCTTCGAGGCTTCCAGGCCGACCTCGACGCCGGCTTGACCCTCCACCAGGCCTGCCGCAAGGCCGGCATCGGACCCACCACCTACGACCGCTGGAAGGCCCTCCAGGAGGACCCCGTATCAAGTGAATAACTTCGCATTTCAGAACTCGAAGCCGATGTCGATAGGATCAAGCTCCTGGTCGCCGAGCTGGCGCTCGACCGCCGCATGCTCCAGGAGGCCTTGAAAAAAAAGCCGTGACCGCCCTCAGACGCCGTCTGATCGTCAACGAATTATGTGAAGAATTCCACGTATCTCAACGTCGCGTGGCGCGGGCGCTGGACCTGGCCCGGTCCGGCCTCTGCTACGCGCCGGTCGTGCGCGATGAGCAGACGGCGTTGGCGCGACGCATCGAAGGACTGGCCGGGGACCACCCGCGGTTCGGCTACCGGCGGATCTGGGTCCTGCTCGATCGCGAGGGCTGGACGGTCAACAAGAAAGCCGTGCGTCGCCTCTATCGCGAGCTGGGGCTGAGAGTGGCTGTACCGCGGCCCAATCCCAAGCCGCGCCGCCCGCATGGACAGGACCAGAACGCCTGCCATCTCCGACCCTCGCGCGGCAAAGACTACGTATGGACATGGGACTTTATCTTCGATCGTAATAACGACGGTCGCAGTCTCAAGTGGTTGAGAATTATTGATGAGTATACTCGAGAATGTCTGGCGTTGGAGCGCGCCGGAACATGACGGCCGAGGACATCCGGGCCATCCTGGCCGAGGTCGCGGCCGGTCGCGGCGGCCCGCCCTGCCGGATGCGGAGCGACAACGGACCGGAGTTCGTTGCCGAAGTCGTGCGGTCGTGGCTGGAGGACACCGGCTCCGGGACCTGGCCCGTGGCGCCGGGCAGCCCCTGGCAGAACGGCTATGCGGAGTCGTTTCATAGCAAGGTCCGTGACGAGTTCCTGAACCGCGAGGAGTTCGAGAGCGAACCGCAGGCCAGGGCCTTGGGCGCGCTCTGGAAGGAGGAGTACAATACCGAACGCCCACACAGTTCTCTGGGATACCAGACACCGGCCGAATTCGCGGCCACTTGTGAGAGGTATGTGCCTATCGATGAAGATCTGCCCGATCCCTCGTCTGCTGCATCAACGAACAGGTGATTCCCATTATCACTGGACCAAGAAATGGGGAGCAGGCCATGTACCGGCATGAAGGGACCGATCGAGGGGTTACCACGGCCCGGGACTTCCTTATCCCCGATGGAACCGATAGATTGATGCGACGTAGAGGTTCAGGACCGTCCGTAGCGACAGCGCAACGGCGTGAGAGCGATCAAATCGGGGGACAGACCATGAAGATCGGCGACGTTGAGATCATCGGCGGCCCGCTGGTTCTGGCGATGGAAGCCGACGTTGACGCCCTCGAGGCGAAGCACTGGATCCGGTTCCCCGAGGGCTATCGTGAGTATGTCACGCGCCTCGGCGAGGGCGTCCTGGGCGGATCAATGGTCCGGATCTATCCCCCCTGGCGGATCGAGAAGGAGCTGTCCCCATGGCGCGCACGCATCAAGAAATACTGGTTCTGGGATGAGGGCAAGGAGCTGCTGCCCCGGGAGCGAGCCCCGGAATGCGTCGTCCTCGGCGACACGGTCAACGGCGATGAGCTCATCTTTCACCCGGGGCGACCGGATCGCCTCTTCGTCCTGCCGCACGAAAGCGAGAACATCTTCGACCTGGGCCGAGACGTGCTGGAGGCCGTGGAATGGATGTGCGCGTCCGGTCAACTCGTGGAACCGTTCGCGGAACGCCGGTTCGAACTGTTTGACAGCCGGGAACTCGGCGAACCGGCCGGGTCGGGAGAGGTCCGGGTGACGGACCCGGAAGGAGAGGCCCTGGACGACCTCATCGAGCTCGGTCGGCAATGGGCCGAACGACACGCCGCTCGTCAACTGAGCCAGCAAGGGCTGGTCGGGGCGATTGGGGAGGGCAAGACCGGCAACCTACTCCACGAGGCGATCGTCCTCGAGGGTACCTTCCCCTATGAGGCGGGCTACCTGGCCCTCTATTCGGTCATCGGCCCGACCGGCAAAGCGGCGGGGGCCTACCGCTTCCAGTTCACCGGCGACTCCTCCAGATCCCAGTTCGACCCGAAAGGGCAAAGCTGACGGACGAGTATCCTGAATCACTGGCCCGCTATCCCCAAGGCCGACGCCGCGAGAGCCGCAGTGATTAATATATGATAACTCGCATCCGTGGCGGCTTTGCCGAGCATCCGACCGAGAACCTCGATCTGATCCGGCCGATCGAACGCTTGACGGTTCCCCGCTACACCACCTCTCAAAAGGCGGCTCCGCTGGGACCGACCATGGCCTTCTTGAACAACAACCTTTATCCACCCCGGTGGGACGATACCAACGACCGGTTGAGCGTGGCCGTGTTCAACCCACAACGGCCAGACCCTCGTCGGCACCTGTTTCGTCCCCACAGGCTCGGGACGGGAGCCGTGGATCGGCCCGGAGTTGGTAAGCCAATCTCCCGACTTGAAATTTTTTTGGTTTTTTTCATGTCGTGGTTGTGACAGGAGTTGCGACAAAGGAATGACCCAATCACTCCGTAGGTGCATTAAAGAAATTCGCGAGCTGAGGCATACTAATAGATACGTGACGCTGGGCGAAGTCATCCGCGGCTGTCGGTCGGGCCCATGGCACTGCGCCCGCGTGTTCGAACCCCACTCCTCGTCATCGGAGTTCCCTTGGTCGATCCCTGTCATCTCCTGGCCTCTCGAGGGCAGCCAACTCGGGTTTCGGGCTGACTGAGACGAGCAGAGCCATCGAGACAGGCCCTCGGCGGTATGTTGCCAACGAGTGCCAGCGAGCCCAATGCCAGGAAGATGTCTCCAGGATTGGAGAACCCCCCTCACCCGCGCGACTGCCAGTGGAACAACCGGACCACCAGCGGACTCAAGCCAGCCGAGGGCCTGCACGTCGCGTCCGAAACCGCGTTCGAAGCCTTCCTGAAGGCGACCGGCGGGTGTAGGCTTATTCTGTGAAAGCGTTGGTTTGTGCATCCACAGTATCGCGAGCGGAGGGCACCCTGCCTGAATTTGACATCATTTGACATCGAGACCGCGCGAACGAACCCATGAACCCCCGGAATGGAAAACCGCGAAAACGAAGCCACAATTGTAGCGAATATACCGATTGTGCGGGCCAACTCGCCCTCGGCATCGAAATCGCGCGAACGAAGCCAGGTTGCCGCGGCGGGAAACTGCGCGAACGAAGCCACAATTGTAGGGGATGTATCGATTGTGCTGGCCGGGCCGCTGCCGGACGTAACGGCCCTCTGATGGACGGGGTTACGGAATCGCAAGATCACGATCAAGCTGAGTACAACGGTATCGCGGGTCAAGGGATTCCTGCCGTCTGCGTTAAGGATTCAAAACTTTGATTCTCCTGATTGATAACTACGATTCGTTCACCTATAACCTGGTCCAGCGGCTCGGGGAGATCGACGCCGGGCTCGACCTGCGAGTGGTCCGGAACGATCAGGTCACGCTCGAGGAGATCGAGGCGGCCGGTCCCAGCCGGCTGATCATCTCGCCCGGACCCTGTACGCCGCGCGAGGCGGGGATCTCCAATGAGGTTGTCGCGCGGTTCGGCCCGAGGATCCCCCTGCTGGGCGTCTGCCTGGGCCACCAGTGCATCGGGCACAGCCTCGGCGCGCACGTCGTCCGGGCCGACCGAATCATGCATGGCAAGACCTCGTGGATTCATCACGACGGCCGCAGCATCTATCGCGGGCTGTCCAACCCGTTCGAAGCCACCCGCTATCACAGCCTGGTGATTCAGCCGGGTACACTGCCGCAGGACCTGGAAATCGTCGCCTGGACCGACCAGGGCGAGATCATGGGCGTGCGACACCAGCGGTTTCCGGTCGAAGGCGTCCAGTTCCACCCCGAGAGCTTTCTCACGCTCGAGGGCAACAAGCTGCTCAAGAATTTCCTGGCTGGTCCTTGAGAAATTCTCGCCGGGTTTCACCGACCCTGCTTGGTTCTAAGAGGCCCCATACACAACGAGATGTCCGGGAGGGCGAGGCTCCGTCCGTGCCTGGAAGAACGCGGCTCGGACGGAGCCTCGCCCTCCCGATCCCCGCCAAGTTTTCGACGTTCTAAGGACTTACGGGATGTTAACCGTCGAAGAGGCCCTGCAAGCCGTGCTGGAGCAAGCTCGGCGATTACCCGCGCGGGCGGAGCCGCTGGAACGGGCGATCCGGAGCGTCCTGGCCGAGGAGGTCTTGGCCGATATCGACCTGCCTCCTTTCGACAAGTCGCTGGTCAACGGCTACGCGTTGCGGACCGGCGACCTGGTCGGCGCGGATCGCCGGCTTCGGATCGGCGAGACGATCACCGCGGGGCAGACGCCATCGCGGCCCCTGGGTCCGCGCGAGGCGGCCGTGATCATGACGGGAGCCCCGGTGCCGCCCGGCTGCGACGCTGTCGTGATGCACGAGCGGACGCGACGGGAGGGAGAGACGGTCTGGCCGGAGGAGCCCGAGGTCCGCGCCGGCCAGAATATCCTGGCTCGCGGCCGGGAGATGCGCGCCGGCGAGGTGGTCCTGACCATGGGAACCGTTCTCAAGCCGGCGCACCTGGGGGTGCTGGCCTCGGTCGGCCGGACGCCGGTCGGGGTTGTGCGGCGGCCCCGGGTGGCCGTCGTTCCGACCGGCGACGAGCTGGTCGAGCCGGATCGGACGCCCGGTCCGGGGCAAATCCGCAATTCCAACACGATCATGCTCCAGGCCCTGGCGATCGAGGAGGGCGCCGATGCCGAGTCGTTGCCGACGGCGCCCGACGAGCCGGTCGAGTTGCGGCGAATCCTGGAACGTGGGCTGGACTCTGATGTGCTGATGATCACAGGGGGCGTATCGGCCGGCCAGCGCGACCTGGTTCCTGGGGTCCTGGAGGATCTGGGTGTTCGGCGGGTCTTTCACAAGGTCCGCTTGAAGCCGGGAAAGCCGATCTGGTTCGGGATCGGCGCAGCGCGGTCCGGCCGGCCCGGCCCGATGGTCTTCGGACTCCCGGGGAATCCCGTCAGCGGACTGGTCGGCTTCCTGCTGTTCGTCCGGCCGGCTCTGGCCGTCCTGGCCGGCCGCCCGCAGCCGGCGACGGGGACCCTCGAGGCACGCCTCGCGCAAGGCTTCCGGCATCGCGGCGACCGGCCGACTTACCATCCGGCCCGCGTGATCGCGGGCTCGGTCGTCGAACTGGACCCGGCCGTCGCCCATCGCGATCGAGACCCTGGCCTGGGCCGGGTCGGCCGATTTGCGGACTGCCGCCGACGCCGATGGCTTCGCCGCCTTCCCCGCGGGAGATCGCGATTACCAACCGGGTGAAATTGTCGGTTTCCTGCCGGCTCGGTAAGCTGGGCTGGGGGGGGTGCCGGTCCCCTTTTTGATGTAGCCCCTCGGTCAGCCCTTCAACAACCAGCCGCGAACCACGAATGACTCACGGACCTCCGACGAAGGTCCAAGGCCCACGGACCCGGGACAAAGGATTAAGAACTCATGACTTCGGTCGCCACACCGGATCGGGAAACCCACTCCGCCAGCGCCGCGGAGCCCGGGGCTCGATGGCTGCGCCACCGCCTGGCTGCCGGAGTGGCCTCCGGCCTCCTGCTCTGGACGGCATTTCCGCCGATGGAATGGGCTCCGCTGGCGTGGGTCGCGCTGGCGCCCCTCTTCTGGCTCGCCACGGTCAAGGGGTCGCCGCTGAAGACCTACGCCTCCGCCTGGGCGGGCGGCTTGGTGTTCTGGACCCTGGCTGTCCCCTGGCTCCGTTTGATTGGCCCCGGGGCGTGGATCGGCTGGGTCGTCCTGGCGCTGGTCTTCTCGCTCTGGTGGCTGCTGTTCCTGGCCGTGACCCGCTGGGCGCACTTCCGCCTCGGCCTCCCGCTGATCCAGGCCGCGCCGATCGTCTGGGTCGCCATCGAATACATGCGGGCCTACTTCCTCACCGGGTTCCCCTGGTATTACCTGGCTCACAGCCAGTACCGGTCTCTTTACGTCATCCAGATCGCCGACTTCGCCGGATCGCTGGGGATTAGCTTCTTGATCGCGTTCGTCAACGCCTGGCTGGTCGACCTGGTGACCCTCCCCCTGCTCCGTCGCCGGGCCGGAAGTCCGGGCGGGACGAGCCTGACGTCGGGGCACCTCGCCCGGCTCTGGTCGATCACGATCCTCGTCGGCGCCACACTCGGCTACGGGTCGTTCCGGCTCACGACCGCCCAGTTCCGCGAGGGGCCCAGGGTCGCACTCTTGCAGTCGAACCACAAGCAAGGACACAAGTTCCAGCGGGACCCCGACGAGGTCCGCACCGGGTTCCTTCAACTGATCGAGAGGGCGGCGTCGCGGGAGCCGCGCCCCGACTTGATCGTCTGGCCCGAGACCGCGTATCCCTTCGGCTACATCATGGCCGACGAGGCCGTCGCGCCGGAGGTGCTGAAACGCCAGGTTGAGTCGATCCCCACCCGGACCAAGATCACGGTCGACGCCTGGCTCAGCAAGCGGTCGGCCGTCGAGAACGACCTCCATGCCTTGTCCGAGGCGTTTCGCGTCCCGATGCTGGTCGGTACGCGGGTCGACGACCACCAGAAAGATGGGCTCAAGTCGTACAACTCGGCGATCCTCTTCGAGCCGTCGGTCCCGACCACGCGCTACTATCACAAGATGCATCTGGTCCCGTTCGGCGAATTCATCCCGTACGTCGAGGCTTTACCGTGGCTGGCGGCGTTGACTCCGTATCGCGACAAGATCCCCCATCTGAACTTCGGCCAGGACGCGGCGATCCTGCCGCTGGGCCGCTATCGGTTCGCCGCCTCGATCTGCTTCGAGGATACCATCCCCCAGGTGATCAACCAGTTCTTCACCGGCGTGGACCAGGCCCACCAGCCCGACCTGCTCATCAACCTCTCGAATGACGGCTGGTATCCCGATTCCTCCGAGCTCGACATGCACCTGGCCATCAGCGTGTTCCGGACCGTCGAGCACCGCGTGCCCCTGGCGCGGGCGGTCAACACGGGCCTCTCGGCCCTGGTCGACGGCAATGGCGAGATCCGCGCCGTCCTCCCCAAGAGCATCGAAGACGTGCTCGTTGCGACCGTGCCGCTCGACGATCGCACAACCTACTACTCACGCTGGGGCGATTGGTTGGGTTTATCCTGCCTGGCCGTGACGATCGGGCTGGTCCCGATGGGTCTGTTGCGCAAGACAAAGGTAGGGCGGATGGAAGCGTGATCCTGATGGCGCGCGAGCATGATTCACCATCGATCACCGTCCCTCGGGAAATATCCGGCGGGGGTCGGGCGAATAACTCCTCATGGCGGCGCGGACCCTGTAGCGCGCGGAGACGACCGGCTCATTATCAAGGGATTTCAGCATGAAGGCCGAGCACTCTACCTCGGGCGGCGAGACTCAGGAGAAGCGGAACGGCGCGTTCCGTTGCCGGTCGCGCGACCGGCGCAGGTGGTGGGAGAATGCAGATGCCTGGGACCCCGAGCGCTGGAAGGCGATGGCTTCCGCATGGGCGTCCATGTGGCAAAACGGACCGGATCCCGCCAGGGCGGAACACGGGACGGAGACCGCGACCAAGACTTGCCCCTTCTGCGCCGAGGACATCAAGGCGGCGGCGATCAAGTGCAAACACTGCGGGACCTGGCTGGCTCCCGCCGCCGAGCCGTGGGCGCACGGTGACACTCCGGAGACGGAATGGCTCGACCCCGCGCTGGCCAAAGCGTCGACCTCGCCAAGGCGGCTGACCCGATCCACCGGGGATGCCATGGTTTCCGGCGTCCTCAGCGGGTTCGGGCATTATTTTGGGATCGATCCGACCTGGCTGCGGATCGCCTTCGCCCTGGGATCGTTCTTCACCGCCATCGTCCCCGGCGTCATCGTGTATTTCCTGTTGCTGATGATCATGCCCAACGACGACTCCTTCACGGAATCGGGCGTGGACTAGTCATTGGCGGAATTCGTGAAATACGATCCGATTGAGCTATGCGCACCGAGCCGATTTCGGTAGACTTCTGATCACTGGTGGCCCCCGGGCTCCCGGGGGCCGGTTCGGCACTCTTGCAAGGAGGAACGCTGTGGCCAATCAAGTGGTCTGGGTGGATATCCCGGTGAAGGACCTCGACCGAGCGATCGGCTTCTACTCCGCCGTCCTGGGGAGTCCGGTCAAGAAGCAGGAATACCCGGGGATGGCGATCGGCCTCTTGCCCGGTTCGGACCCCGATGTGACCGGTTGCTTGTACATGAAGGATGGCGAGAATCCCTCTGACAACGGTCTGCTCGTGTACCTCAATGCACAGGGACGACTGGACGAGGGCATCGCCGAGGTCGAGCCGAACGGTGGTAAGGTCATCCAACCGAAGCACCCGATCGGCCCGTATGGCTTCCGGGCCATCATCCTCGACAGCGAAGGCAATCGGATCGCACTGCATTCCATGTGAGGCATCATGGGCGTCCGGTTTTTGACAGTGCGGTGTTCAGGACGACAACGCCGCCTTTCATGACCCAACGGACACGTTCGACCACAACGTCAATGTCCCGAAGCGGATCGCCCTCGACCGCCACGAGGTCGGCGACGTATCCCGGAGCGACCGCGCCCAGATGTTTCTCCATTCCGAGCAGAGTCGCGCCGTTGGTTGTGGCTGTGGCGAGGGCTTCGGTGGGGCTCATCCCGGCCTTGACGAACCATCTGAGCTCTCGCGTATTCTGGCCGAACATGGTGAAAACGGCATCCGACCCCATGGCAAAGCGAACACCGGCTTTATGGGCTCTGCGCGGTTTCCAGGTTACGACGGAGGTAATCCTGCAATCGTTCGGCCACCTCCGGGCCGTATCCGAATTGCTCGCAATGCTCGGCGTAATAGCGGTTGTGATCGATCGTGGGGACGTAGAAGGTCTTCCGACGTGCCATTTCCGCGAGAGTCTCGTCGTCGATGTCCGTCGCATGTTCGATCGAATCCTGCGCCGGCTCTCACGGCATCGCGGGCGCCATCCGGCCCATAGGAATGGATGGCGATCCGTTTACCCATCTTGTGCGCGACGTCGACGGCGGCTTTCATCTCATCGTAGGTGAAGGTCTGATGTCCGGAGACGTCCTGATCGCTGCCGGTCGAGCCGAACATCTTCACGACATCGGCTCCCGCCGCGATCTGTTGTCGCACGGCGCAGGACTTCCGGTACCCCGTCGGCCTGGCCACCTCGGGGAGTGCTGAACCCGGGACGTGCCGGCTCGGCGGTGACCTGGAGACCGTAACCGGAGACGAACATCCGCGGACCCAGCATCGCACCGCGATTGATCAAGTCGCGCATGGCGATGTCGGTGTACTCAGACGCACCCAGGTCGCGGACCGTGGTCACGCCGGCTTCGAGTGTCTTGCGCACATTCTCCTGGGCCAGGAATACCGTGACGGCCGGCATTCGCTCCGAGGCTTGAGTCCAGGGCCGCGTGCCGGGCGCCCGATCCCAGTAGAAGGTCATGTGGGTATGAACGTCGATGAGCCCCGGGATTCCCGTGTAGTGGCTCAGGTCGATCACCTCGGCGTCGGGTGGATTCGTCGAGTCCGCAGTCCCCACGCTCACAATCCGATCGTCCTTGACCACCACGACCGCATCGGGCCGCACCTTTCCCGTGGCATCCACCAGCTTGCCGAAGCGAATGATCTTGGGTTTCGTCGCGGCGACGCAATCACTGGCAAGCCAAGGGGAAAAAGGGCAGGCGGCCAGAATGAGGACAAGAATCTCGCGATTCCTACGTCGCATCGTGTGGCCTTTCTTGAACGACGGAGATGATGGTCTTCGAAAGATCGACAGGAGACCGTTTGAGACCCGCATGAATCTTCGCGACCGTTGCGGCTGAAGGCGACCCGACGGACTCCTCGCCGCCCGCGATTCCAACTGGAACCGCTCGATCTGGACCGGGTCGATGCGGCCGTGGAACGGTAGGATCTTCAGGGCGACGCGCCAGCCGAGCGATTCCTGGATGGCCTCGTAGACCACGCCCATGCCGCCGTGGCCGATCTCGCGCAGGATGCGGTACTCGCCCAGTCGCTCGAGGCGCGGATAGGGGGGCGCGCTGGCCTGGCCGCCGAACGAGCCGGTCCGATCGGCCGAGCCGGGCTTGAGCCCCTCCATCAGCTCCAGGGCGGGGAAGAACTCGTTGATCTGGTCGGCCCACTGGGGGTAGCGCACCGCGTACTCGGAGGGCGACGGGGCCTCGCCGCGGCGGTGGCGCTCCAGGAACTCGGCGGCGAGTTGTTCGAGGGGATCGCGATCCGATGAGGATTCAGTGGCCATGCAGCGTTCCTTGGCAAGAGCCCAGGATACCTCAAGAGCCCTGTAAGGGAACGAGTGGTATTCGCCTCAGTACGAATCCGAGCTGATCACCTCGCCGCCGTTACGTGTCGACAGCGCCTGGTAGACGCCGGGCCTTGCGACCCTCGGGTCCACCTGATAGGGGCCGGCGGGATCGAAGGTCAAGCCCGGGGGAAGGAGGGTCCTCGGGTCGATCATCCAGGTATTGATGGAGTCCTTCAGAAACCGGACCGAGCCGTCGAGGAAGGCGAAGTTGGCGCCCCCGGGGTGCAGGCTCGACGCGCCGAGGAGAAAAGGGGCCTGCCGGTCGTCACCGGTACTGTCGGCACTCTGGTCGGCGGCCAGGCCGTCGAGCTTCCGGAACGGGTTAATGGGATACAGAGTACAGAACAACGTATCCCCATAGTTACCAGACGTCCACCAGTTGTACCAGAGAGCTGTGGTATCATCGTAGAGCGAGTGCGCATGCTCCCCGAAGACCAGCGTGTTGCTCGTACCGTCACTGACATCTGCCAACTTGACGGCACTGCGGATATGAAACAGGCCGTTCATAGAGCGCTGGGGCGGGTAGTCCTGCTGGAACCAGAGCACCCAGGTGCCCGCGTTGCCCGTATAGCTGGTGTATCGCATCGGGACCGCGCCGGGATCCAGCAGCGATCCGTCAGGCAGGGTCCTGGGCTCGGAGACCGCGTAGTCGCTGGGACACCGTAGTGTGTTGATCCCCACGTTGTGGATCGTGAAATTCGGCGCATTCCACATGTTCATGTTGAAGTTGATGGCATTAAACAGCGGTTGCTGTTCCAGTTGGGGAAGCATTGCCACGAAGACGCTGTGCGCGGTGTTGACCTGGCCCAGTGCGGAGTTGCCGGGGTGGTTGCCATCGACCTGGAACGGCATGCCCTGCGGCAGGGTCCCGTTTGCGTCGAGATAGTTGTGTGCTGCCAGCGCGAGCTGCTTGAGATTGTTGAGGCACTGGGCGCGCTGCGCGGCCTCGCGCGCCGATTGCACGGCCGGTAACAAGAGTGCGATCAGGACCGCGATGATCGCGATGACGACCAGCAGCTCGATCAGAGTAAAGGCGCTCCGGCAGGCACCTGGGCGAGATTCGCGGATCATGGAAGGGACCTCCTTCACGAGTGAGGTGTCGAGCTCAACGCTTTTTCCGAACGGTGTTATGGATCGTGGAACGAGTGACTGGCTTTCCAACTGTCGCCGGGGGGCTGGGCTTGGCGTTCGCCGCCGTTGACAGCCCCGCGCCGGTCTGCATCGTCTGCTTGCGAGCCTTGGCCGACTCGATGTGGATCGTCCCGGCACCGTCTGAGCCGCATCCGCTCCATGTGATCGCTCCGGCGAGCACGGTGACGATCATCGGTGTTCTGTGCAAGAACGGACAGCGTCGTCTCACGCACATGAGTTCACCTCCTTCCCCACGGTTCGGGTCAACTGGCTCGTCATCGGACTCGGAAGGTCAACGCGATCCTTCCGCCCGCGACGTCGCGATGGCTCGGGCAGTCGGCTCGACCGCCGCCATTCTCATCCACAACTTCACTTGTCCTCTCCTGTCCGAAGAGGCGATCAGCCGACCATCGGGGCTGAACGCCACGCTCTGGACGGTGTCCGTGTGGCCCCGGAGACTGATCAACGGCTGTTCGATCTCGGGATCCCAGAGCTTGATCACCTGGTCGCCGCCCCCCGACACAATGCGCATCCCATCGGGGCTGAAGGCCACGCACGTACACTGGTACTTGGCGGCGAAGACGACGCGGGAGCACCGTCCACTCGACGCATCCCAGATCCGCAGGGTCCCGTCGTCGCCGGACGAGGCGATCCACCGGCCGTCCGGGCTGTAAGCCAGGTCCTGGATTGTGTCCGCGTGCCCCTCCATCCGGAGTCGCTTTTCGCCCGATTGGGCGTCCCAGGTCTCGATCACATCGAAGCAGGTAGCCGCGATCTGCCGACCGTCTGGGCTGAACCGGACCCTGGAGATTCCTCCTTTCAGATTGGGGATCGTGCGGACCTTGCTGCCTGTCGCCACGTCCCAGATAACGACTTCCTGCCCCGGTGTCCGCCACTCGCCGCCGCCGGAAGCAAGCCACCGCCCATCGGGACTGAACTCCACGCATCGCGCGATTGCGCCGTGGGCCCGGAACGGGCGGAGGAGGCGCCGGTCTTCGCGTCCCAGATGTTCACTTCGCCGAGTTCCTTGGTTTTCTGCCAATCTCCGGCCGCCGAGGCGACGTATTTCCCATCGGGACTGAAAGCCACCCCCCAGATTGTCCCTCCGTGGCCAGACCAGGTGGCTTTCAGCCGCCCCGACGGCATTTCCCAGAGCGTGAGGCGACGGTCCGCGCCCGCCGTGATGAGAGTGCGACCGTCGGGGCTAAACTTTGTAACCAGCACGGGCGACTCGGAAGCGGTCAGAGTGAGGGACTCCGGGCTCGCCATTGCGTCCCAGAGCTTCACGGCACCATCGAATCCGGCCGTGACGAGAGTGCGGCCGTCGGGACTGAACGCAGCCGGTTGGAAGATCCCGCGGTGGCCCCGCAACGCCAGCAGTTCCTCGCCGGTATCGAGGTCCCAAATCTTGGCGGAACCGTCGTCGCTCGTCGACGCGACCTTTCGGCCATCGGGGCTGAATATGGCGTGATTGACGCAACTACTATGGCCGCGGCAAGGCGCGAATCTCGCGGCCGTCCCTGGCATCCCAGATCCTGACGACCGCGTCGAAACCTCCCGATGCGATCATCTTGCCGTCCGGGCTGAAACGGGCATTCATGATCGGCTTCGTGTGGCCACGAGGCGGGAACAGGAGCGTTCGGGTCTTGGTATTCCAGACCCGGATCTCATTCTTCTTGCCGGTGAAGTCCGCGGTGTTGTTCGGGCCCACGACCGCCATGATGCTGGTTCCGTCCGGGCTCAGCGCAGCGGAGTGCACGGGTTCCGGTCCGACGAGGATCGTGAACTGTTCCCGCCCGGTTTGGGCATCGCGAACGGTCACCCAACCCTGGGATTCCGACATGCCGCTGGCGATGACAAGACTCCCGCCATCGACGCTGAAAGCGACGCTGGAAACCAGTCCTGTGCCCGCTTTGATGGGGACAGTCAGAGCCCGCCCCGTCTCCACCTCGTGGACCCGGACCTGATCGAGCTGGCGATACGTTCCACTGACGGAGGCGATGCGCGTCCCATCGGGACTGAACGCCACGGACCAAACCCCATCGACATATCCTGAGATCGTCCGGACTACGCGTCCGGTTTCGGCCTCCCAGAGTCTCAAGGCCTTATCTTCCCCTCCCGTGGCGATCAAGCGACCATCGGGGCTGATGGCGAGTGACCAGATCTGGGCATGATGGGCCTGGAACGAGAGTCGCTCGGTGTGGCACTGCCGTTTCAGGTACTGCCATTCCCACTTCCGGCTCTCCTGAGGACATTCATCGAGCAATTGCTCCGCGCGATAGGGATTGTTGTCGGTCAGCTCGCGCTCGGCGAAGATGATCCGGTTGTAATAGAGGAAGCGTTGCTCGCGGGCCAACGCACCCTCGGCGATCGTGCGCTGGCGATCGGTCTCGGCATGGGCGGTTCGCAGTTGGCTGTGAAAGGCGAGACTGACGAAGAATCCGACCAGGGCCAGCGATGCCACGGCACTGGCCGCCAGGAAGCCCGCCGCCGCCTTGTTCCGCCGACACCAGCGCCAGGCCCGCTCCGCAGGACCACTCCGACGCGCCACGATCGGCCGGTCCGCCAGGTAATTCTCCAGGTCCGCGGCGAAGGCTTCGGCGGTGGCATAGCGTTCCGCCGACTCCTTGGCGATTGCTGTGAGTGCGATCGTCTCCAGGTCCCTGGGAATCCGCGGGTCGTGCTTCCGTGGCGAAAGCGGCGAGTCGTGGATCACCCGCTCGATCAGCGCGGCCCGTGTCACCGCCTCGAACGCCGGCTGTAAGGTGAGTAACTCGTAGAGCGTCATGCCCAACCCGTAAATGTCGCTGCGCCGGTCCGACCAGCCCTCGAATCGCTCCGGCGCCATGTATCGCAGGGTACCGACGATGTCGCCGGTCTGCGTGGGGCCGTCGGCGCCCTCGACCTTGGCCAGGCCGAAATCGGTGACCCAGAGATGGCCCGCGGTGTCGAGCAACAGGTTCGACGGCTTGATATCCCGATGGAGGATGCCTTGCTGGTGAGCATGCGCGCACGCCTGGGCGACCTGGGCGACGAGTCGGGACACGGCGCGGTAATATCCCGACTCGCTCGATTGCGAGAGCACGGAGCTGAGACCCGAGCCGCCAGAGTCGGGGCGAGGCCCGGGGGTTGGTGCGGCGGCTGCGCAGCCCGGGGCGCCGCGATCGTCGCTGGCCAGGGTCTCGGTCGCGCCCCGCAAGTCCGGGACGGACGGCGCACTGGTGAACCGGCCGGTCCGTAGTGAGCGCGCCACCGCGATCGAGCCCGTCTCGTCCCCCGGATCTCCGCCGCCGGGGGGCAGCAGGGCGGCACCGGCCCGTAGCTGCCTCAGGTCGTCGAGGATGACGTCGAGGCCATGACCGGCGATGTACTGCATCGCGTAATAGTAGACGCCCTGATGCTCGCCCACCCCGTAGACCGGCACGATATTGCCGTGGTGCAGTCGCGCCGCCGAGCGGGACTCGAGGCGAAAGCGCTCGATCTGAATCGGGTCGATGCGGCCATGAAACGGGAGGATCTTCAGGGCGACGCGCCGGCCGAGCGATTCCTGGATGGCCTCGTAGACCACGCCCATGCCGCCGTGGCCGATCTCGCGGAGGATCCGATACTCACCCAACTGCTGGAGGGAGGTCGCTGAACCGGCGCGGCCATCGATTGAACCCGTGCGGTCGCCCAGGTCGGGCTTGAGCCCTTCCATGACCTCGAGAGCGGGGAAGAATTCGCGGATCTGGTCGCCGTACTGGGGATACTGCCGGACATACTCGGTCAGCGACGGATGCTCGCCGTGACGGCGGCGGTCGAGGTATTCGGCGGCCAGCCGTTCCAACGGGTCGCGATCCGAAGAGGAAGACAAAGCGTCCATTGAACGTACCTTCCGTTCGGAAAGGCGAGCATCGCTCAGATGTACGAGATTGACAAACGCTACTTCAAACGTCGAAGAAGCCGGGTATCCCCGCCAATTCCTTCTTCAGCCGCATCACGGCGCGGATGTAGCGACTGCTGGCCGCCGACTTGGAGATGCCCAGAATCTGGGCGGTCTCGTTATTCCCGAGTTCCTCGAAGTGGCGCAGCGTCAGGATCTCGCGGTCGACCGGGTCCATCGCATTCAGGATATCCTGGAGCCGGACCTGCATCTCCGCTCGCTGTGCCGCGCGCGTTGGCGAGGTGATCCGCCCCAGGAGCATCGCGGCGATCGAGATCGAACTCGCGGGCGGCAGCGCTCCGCGGTGGAGAGAGACCTCCTGACCGGCATTGCGCATTTGAGCCCCGAGGTGCTTCCGATGCAGGGCCATCAATCGCTGGCCCGTAATCAGTCGGAGCCACAGGAACGGCGGTAACGTCGGATTCGCCCGGTACTCCTCGGCACGCTTCGCCACGTCCAGATACGCTTCCTGGAGGACATCCGAGGCGTCGAGACGCCCCTGGAGACGTCGATCGAGCCGCAGCTTGACCATCCGGCGCAACGGCTCACGGTAGCGCCGCGAATAGCTCAATGAGAGCATCCTCGTCGCCCGCCTCCAGGCGGCGGATCAAGTTCTGTGTCTCGCTCGAGTTGCTCGCCATTGCTGTTTCCATACTAACTTATCTGCGGACGGAGACCCATAGTCCGCAGCTCGCCACGTTTTTCTTCAAGAATTCTCCGCGACGAGATGAGTGATGACATGGAACAAGCCGGTCGTTGCAAGAAGTGAGAAATGATTCCCGGCTCGTGTGGGTTACCATGCCGGCTTTGTTCGATGGAGGGTCGGCGACGAGCGGACCACCGCTGACAACGCGCCGTTTCCGCTCTGGGAGGCCAACTTCACCGGGATCGCTCCCGCGCGGCCACCGGCCCTGGACGATTTCTGGCTGCTCAATCAGACCGCGCAGGGCGCTCGATCACGCCCGGGGGTGCCATCCGGCGTCCGCCCAGAGCTCGCCGCTGACGGCCGAGTTGCAGATCATGAAATAGATGGCGTCGGCGATCTCGGCCGGGTCGATCAGCCGTTTCAACTGGGTGTAGGGGAGGATGTTGCGCTGGATGAAATCTTCTCCCAGCGCGCGGACCATCTGCGTGTCCGTGAACCCCGGATGGATCACGGCGCAACGAACCCCGTGGTACATCGCCTCCTTGCTCAGGGTCGCCGCGGCACCCTCCAGCGCGGCCTTGGTCGCCGCGTAGGCGATTTGACCGGGGATCCCCTGCGAGGAAATCGACCCGATGAAGATCACCGTCCCCTGGGTGCCCTCGTTGGGCTCCCAGCGGCCGCGCCCTTGCGACTTCCGCTCCTCGGCGAGGCGCACCACCATCTCCATCGCCCAGTAGACCGGCGCGATCAAATTCACCTCGACGAGCAGGCGGAAGGTATCGACCGGATAGATCACCGGTTTGCCGGTGACCTTGTCCATCTTCACGGCCAACTGGTCGCGGTTCATACCCGCGGCCGGCACGCAGACCCGTGGCGCACCGTGCTTGGCGCAGAGCAGGTCGAAGGACCTGCGGCGGAACTCCTCGTCGGTCGTGTCGCCGATCAACGCTTCGGCGATGGGTGCGTCCAGGCGATCGTTGATCATCCGGGCCACGCGGAGGACGCTCTCGTTGCGGTCAACCAAGGCCACCGCGCCGGCCCCCCGCTGCGCCAGCTCGATCGCGACAGCCTGCCCGATCCCGTTGCCCGCACCGGTCACGATGGCACATTTCCCATGAATCTTCATCGGCTAATCTCCCCAGCGCGCCGCCGGGATGCCGACAGAGAGGGGCCGTGGTCGTCGCAGGCCACGCGGCTGGCATCCCAGGAGACCTGGGAGCCTATTGTCAACCGGCCGGGACCGGATCGCCAGGGGGCAGTCGTCGGTTCTGGCCGCGGACTACGGCCGGCCGGTCACCTCGACGGCCACGGCGACGGCCTCGCCGCCGCCGATGCAGAGGCTGGCGATGCCTCGACGGCCTCCGGTCCGTTTCAAGGCAGTCAGCAGAGTCACGAGGATCCGGGCGCCGCTGCATCCGATCGGATGCCCCAGCGCCACCGCGCCGCCGAGGACATTGAGCTTCCCCGGGTCGATGGCGAGCGCGCGCTGAGCGTACAGGGCAACCACCGCGAAGGCTTCGTTGATCTCGTAGAGATCGACCGCTTCGGCGGTCCATCCGACGCGATCGAGGAGTTTCCGGATCGCGTGAACGGGCGCCGTCGTGAACCAGCCGGGCTCCTGGCTCTGCGTTGCAGCCCCGACGATCTCGGCCACGGGGCTGACCTTCAGGCGCTCGCATTCGTCGTGAGAGGCCAGCAGCAGGGCGGCGGCCCCGTCGCTGATGCTCGAGGCATTGCCGGCGGTGATGGTGCCGGCGGCATCCTCGCCGAAAGCCGGCCGGAGCGCCCGGAGTTTCGCTTCGTCGAACTTCGCCGGTCCCTCGTCCTGGGAGACAAGGCTCGTCTTTCCTTTGAGCGTCACCTCGACCGGGATGATCTCGTCCCGGAACACGCCCTCGGCGATCGCCCCGCGGGCGCGCGTGAAGCTCCGGACCGCGAAGTCGTCCTGCTCCTCGCGGCTGAAGCCGTGAGTCTGGGCGCACGCGTCGCCGTAGACGCCCATGGATTTCTGGCCGTAGACGTCCCAGAGGCCGTCATGGATCATGGCGTCGATCAGCTCGCCGTGACCCAGCCGGTAGCCCTCGCGAGCCCGGGTCAGGAGATATGGGCGCGGCTCATGCTCTCCATGCCGCCGGCGACCACGAGGCGGGCCTCACCGAGCCGGATCGCCTGGTCGGCCAACATGACGGCTTTCAGTCCGGACCCGCAGACCTTGTTGACGGTCGTCGCACCGACCGAGTTGGGAAGCCCCGCGAAGAGGGCTGCTTGACGCGCCGGGTTCTGGCCGAGCCCCGCCCCGATAACGTTCCCCATGATCACTTCGTCGGCCTGCGCGCCCCCGACACCGGTCCGCTGGAACAGGGCACCGATGCAAGCGGCTCCCAATCGCGGCGCGGGCACGCTGGCCAGCGCACCATTCATCGAGCCCATCGGCGTCCGGACCGCGTTGACGATGCAAGTGCGGGGAGCCATCATTGGGTCTCCGGCTTCACCTGACCGGTACCCTTCGCGCCAGCGGCTGAGCTCGTGACCGGAGAGGACACCCTGGCGCCCTTGGAATTCGCCGGGGACTTGGCCGTTAACGAGGGGACGGTCTTCGCCGTCATCGCCTTGGGGTCCGGCTTGCGTAACCGCTTGGCCCGGGACGTGCGCGGGCGCGCGACGGGCGCGTCCGACCTGCCGCCGTAATAATTCTGATGGTAATCCTCCGCACGATAGAACGCCTTCATCGGGAGGAGTTGGGTGACGATGGGACCCCGAAAGGCCCGCGCGGCGGTCAACGCGCGGTAGGACTTCAAGGCAGCCTCCCGCTGAGCGGGCGTCTGGTAGAAGATGACCGAGCGGTATTGTGTGCCGAAGTCGGGCCCTTGCCGGTTCAACTGCGTCGGATCGTGGTGCGACCAGAAGACCTTCAGGAGCTGTTCGAAGGAGATGACCGACGGGTCGTACGTGACCTGGACGACTTCGGCATGCCCGGTCATCCCCGAGTGGACCAGCTCATAATCGGGATCCGGGACCGAGCCGCCGGAATAGCCCGACACCGCCGACTTGACTCCGGGAAGCCACTCGAAGGCCGCCTCCACATGCCAGAAGCAGCCGGCCCCGAACGTCGCCTTCTGCAACTTGGCCGGGGCATCGTTCTCCGAATCGCTGCCGGATTCCCCCGGACTTTTCGAACTGCTTCCCGGTTTCTCGGAACCCTTCAACTTATCTGTCGCCGAATCGAACGGATCGCGACCTGCGGCCGTGCCCGTTGAGACCGAGTCATTCTCAACGCCGGACGAAGCTGGTGTCCGCAACACCGAGGTTGACTTATCCGGTCGCGGCTTGCGGGCGGATGGCGTACCCTGCTGGGCACGTGTCTCCGCCGTCAACCCGGCCACGAACACCCCAACCACAACCGCTGCCAGAATTCGTGAGGTCATTGCTTGACTCCCCGAGGTCCCTTCCTGCATCGGAACGCTCGGCCGTCAGCCTCATCGCGCCGGCCTGTGGAATGAATGTATGAGAGCGAGATCCCAAGATCTCACCTGGTGAAAGAGGGCTCCACCGAATTTCAAGTCTAAAACAACGGAGGTCACCGGGCAAGCTCGCTGTTCTGTCGCGGAGGTCGCTATCGATCACCGATCACGGGGAAAGGTTCCCAGCAAGACGCGTGCCCAGGCACCCAAGCCCGCCACGACCGCCGAGCCGAGAAAGAAGTAAAGGATACGGGGATTACGGCGGACGGCCGAAGTCGAGCCGGGTGTGCCGGCGCTGCCCTGCAGGATCAACGCCGTTGCACTCGATCGCTCGATCATGGCGTCTCAGAGTCTGTCCCAGAAGGGCGAGCGGGGGGCGTCAGCCCCCTGTCCGGTGAGCGACGGACCTCCAAGACAGGGGGCTGACGCCCCCCGCTCGCCCGGACCGGCCCCTTCTGGGACAGACTCTCAGCCGAGATTGACCTCCGCTAAACTTGTGCCTATGATCTCGGCCGCGCTGCGGCGTTCCCCCGATCCCGCGGACGCGACCCGGGGCGGCGGCAGAGTCGTTGCCGGTTTTTCCTTTCCTGGCTGTCTCGAAGAGTAGGGAGGACGTCCATGCCGCTCATGCCGGGCCGGTCGGCCCTCATCGCGCCCGGTGAGATGGTTAATTCGTCGCGGCCGTCGACCCGAGCGAAACACGCCGCCTTGATGGGCCTGCGAAGCGGAGCCAAAGCCCGAACCGGGGTGCACCTGGCCGATGTCAGCTCCGTTCTGGGCGGTGGGGTCCTCGCCGTGGCCTGGCTGGTGCCGGAGACCGCCTCAGGCGCGCTGCTCGGGTGGGTGGCCGCGCTGCTCCTGGTGTACGGGGTCCGCGGCCGTCGGGCCTATCTGCCGACCTATTGCGCCGGCCTGGTCGGACACCTCGTGGGCTTTCACTGGGTCTACCAGACGGTCCGGGTCTTTGGAGGATTCGGGCCGCCGGCCGCCGCCTTGATCTTCGGGCTGTTTGTCATGCTCGGTGCGCTGCAATTCCTGCTGTTTGCCCTGATTCATCATCGTCTGGATCCGGTATTCGATCGCCTGGCGATCCGCTCGGCGACCGCGGTCGTGCTGTCGGAGCTGCTCATGCCCCGACTCTTCCCGTGGCATTTCGGGCATACGCAGATCGCGTTCACCCCGTTCGTGCAGATCGCCGGGCTGGGCGGCGCGATGGCCGTCACGTTCCTCATGTTCTGGCTGGCGGAGGCGGCTGTCCGGTTCGTCGCCTTTCGCGAGCGACGGTGGATCCTGGTTCTCCCGGTCATGCTGTTCGGCCTCGCGCTGAACTACGGCGCCGCGATGATGGGCACATTCCGCTCCCCTGCTGGCGTGCGTCAGGAGATCGTCGTGGTGCAGGGCAATGCCACGCTGGCCGAGAAGCGCGACCTGGCCTCGGCGCAGAAGAACCTCGTCCGCTTGTTCGACCTGAGCGCGGCGGCCGCGCATCCCGGCACGTTGATCGTCTGGCCCGAGGGCTCGGTCCCGGCCTATATCCCGGCCGCGGTCGGTGCGGTGGGATACCCGCCCATCCTGCCCTGCATCGGCGATGATTCGGCATTCCTCGTCGGCTCCTATGCCTTCCAGCCGAACGAACAGCGTTTCAACGCTGCCTTCGCGGTCTACCCGGATGGCACGGTGCCGATGCCTTACTTCAAGCGGGTCCTCATCCCGTTCGGCGAATACCTTCCGCTGGCCTCCTACTTCCCGGCGCTCAAGGCGCTCAACGCCAAGGCTGGCGTCTTCACCGCCGGGACCGATGCCCGGGTCTTCGCCTACCCGCTGCATCAGCCCGACGGCACGCCGTACACGCTGAAGGTCTCACCGCTGATCTGCTACGAGGACACCATCCCTGCCCTGGCGCACGAGTTCGACGCGGAAGGGTGCCGAGGTGCTGGTCAACATCACCTCAGACTCCTGGTTCGGACGCACCCTGGCCCCTCACCAGCATCACCTGATCGCGGCGTTCCGCGCGATCGAGAACCGGCGCTTCCTGATCCGCGCGACCAACACCGGCTTGAGCGCGATCGTCGATCCGCTGGGCAAGACCATCGCGAAGATCGCCCCATTCACCGAAGGGACCGCCAAAGCGAAGGTGACCTTACTCGATTACCGGAGCCCCTATACTTACTGGATCGGCGACCAGCCCTGGTGGACACTCCTGGCGTTGAGCGTGGGCATGATCGTGGTGAGGCGTTGGAGAGTGGCCGGGGCCGGGAGATCCGGGTGACGAGCGCAACCGATCGAGACAGCCTCCACGCTACCCGAGCCGTCGTACTCGTTCTTGAAGTCCGAGAACGGGGCGGACCGACCGAAGTCCACACCATCCCAGGACGGAGCGGTCCGACCGTAGATACTCACCTTGCCCCGAAGATCCGCACTCACGGAAGGTGAGTACCTTCGAAGGAACTGAGTACCTTCGAACGTTACGACCAATGGATGCATCCACAATCCGACGCCAACACACGCTCTCTCTTCTTCTTCTCTTCTTTTCTGACGAGGAACCGTGCGTCGGCTTCGAAGGTACTCAGTCCCTTTCGAAGGTACTCACCTTGAGAGAGTGAGGATCTTCGAAGGGACTGAGTACCTTCGGCACCGAGCGTGGGAACGAGTGAACCTCGGACCATTGTTGACCGAGGTGTGAACGCGTACGAGCCATCGGAACCCGTGAAGCCGTGACCCTGTTCTTCCGCGGCGAATCGGCCAGGCTCATCGCCCCACCGCCGGCAAGCCGCGAATCCAGTCGCCGATCAGCTTGACGGCCGAGCGGTTCGACCTCGTTCGACCCCAGGGGAGGCATCTGCTCGGAGCCGCGACGGGAGATCCGCCGATAGAGCACCGAGCGCTCGGGTGAGCCCGGGGCGACGAGCCGGGCGTCCTTGATGTCGAGATTGCCATGAATGGGGGCTTCATCGATCAGCCGCATTCGTTTGTTTGGGGTCGTCAGATCCAGCTCCATGTTGGAGTTGCCGCCCCCCTCGTTGACGTGACAGGTCGAGCAGTTCACGTGCAGGTACGACCGCACGCGGGCCTCCAGGGGGGTCTTCTCCTCATACGGATTGACCAGCCTGATCCGATTCTTGGGCCGGGCGGGCAGCGCACCCTGGAACAGGCCGATGTGTTCGAACGATCCGGAGCTGGTTGTCGGTGATCCCGCCGTAATTGTGGTCGCGGTCGAGCTGGAGCGGCGTGAAGGCCAGGATGAAGCCGGCCGCGCGCGAGTGGCAGACCATGCACTCGGTGCGGGTGGAGAATCG
This sequence comes from uncultured Planctomycetota bacterium, assembly GCA_963845755.1. GTDB lineage: Bacteria > Planctomycetota > Planctomycetia > Isosphaerales > Isosphaeraceae > CAWJTV01. The sequence continues at coordinate 94,836 of CAWJTV010000019.1, read as the reverse complement.
CCAGGTCTGCTCGCGACGGCCGCTCGGATCGCTCGAGTCGGCCACTTCGAGCTCCGCGGCGCCCCCGGTGGCGGGGAGCAGCTCGGCGTCGGTCTGACCGGCGTTCCATCGGTAGGAGTAGCCGGTCCATTCCCCTTGCTGGCGGGTGAGCATGCGGGTCTCGATCCGCTTGCGGACGATCTTGCCGGCCTCGTCGGGCAGGTCGAGCGAGAGGGTCTGGACCAGGACCGAACCATCGGGCAATGTCCACGTGCCCCCCGCATTCTTTTGCGGCTGCTGCTCGATCCGTTCCATCCCCGGGATCGCGGCGAACCGCTCCATCGTCGCCCCATCGGCCCATTGCGGGGCGCTGACGTCGAACGGGAGAGCGGCCGGGTGGGGCCGGTGGGAAGCCACCGAGGCAAACAGTCCGGTCTCGCTCAATCGAGTCGGGAACGGCACGGAGGGCCGGTCGGCCGCGGTCCTCGGCTCGAGCCGGTAGAATCCGCTGACGTGGTCGATGACATAGAGCTCTCCAGAATGATCGGTACCGAACCCGGTGATGTTGAAGGGCGTGTCGACCAGCTCATGGTGCCAGGTGACCTTGGTGCCGTCGTGCTTGATCCCCCAGACGCGGCCCGTGGACCAGTCGCCGTAGAAGTAAACGCCCACCAGTTCGGGGAGCCGACTGCCGCGGTAGACGCGGCCGCCGGTGATCGAACGGGCCTCGCTATGGTGGTGTTCGGCGGCCGGATGGGAGATCGGGTCGGGGCCTGTCTGTCGCTGGGCGTTGAAGACATGGCTCCCTTCCGTGAGGCTCCATCCGTAGTTGCCCCCTTTCTGGATCAGGTAGATCTGCTCCCACAGGTCCTGGCCGTTGTTCCCGACCCAGGTCTGGCCCGAGGGACGGTCGTAGCTCAGCCGCCAGGGATTGCGCAGGCCGTACGCCCACAGCTCGGGCCGTGCGCCGGGGCGACGGAGGAACGGGTTGTCCTCCGGAATGCCGTAGTTCCGCCCGGGGTCGGGATGATCGACGTCGATCCGCAGCACCGCTCCCGTCAGATCGTTGAGGGACTGGCCGGTCAGGTTGACGTCGGAGCCGCTGGTCCCGTCACCCGAGGAGACCAGGAGCTTGCCCGCGTTGTCGAACGCCAGGTCGCCGCCGTCGTGCCCGTTGGAGGGCCACTCGATGATGAGTCGCTTCGAGTTCGGATCGATGCGATGGGGCGGCCGGCGGTCGACCGTGTAGCGCACGACCTGGGTGGTTCGGGGCCGGCCTCGCAGTGGTCCGTTCAGGCCGATGTAGACGTAGCCGTTGCGCTCGTACTCGGGATGGAGGGCGACGCCGACGGCCAGTCCGTCGACCTCGAGCAGCATCTCGGCCTCATGCGCGTTCTGGTCGTCGGGGATGGCGAGCAACCGGCCCGGCCCGGCCCAGTGGTTCAGGTGCTGGAGGAGGAACAGACGATTCGTGCCCGGCTCGGGAGTCAGGCTCAAGGGTTGCTTGACCACCAACCTGGGGAATGCCTTCACGACCTTGTAAGGGGTCGGCGGGTCGGGCGAGCCGACCACGCGTGAATCGTTCCAGGGAACGCGTTGAGACAGACCGAACGGCGTCTCGGCGGCCGAAGCTGGTTTCGCAATGGGGACGATCAAGAGGCTAAGGGCGAGGACACGCAGTGACCACATCGTGGAGATCTCTCGGCGGGTCGAATCGAAGGGTTACAAGTCGGTACGTCAGAGGTCGCGGAGAGGAGAGCAAAGACCGGTGTTAGGTCGGGGACTAGTGTAGTCGAACGGCGACCCGTCGCCAAGCCTCGTGAACGCGCTTCGCTCGGGGCTTGTTCGCGATCAGATTGTCTGATAATCTGTCTTTCGCGAAAACGCGTGCGATACGAACGCGAGGAACCGGCATGCTCGAAGTGATCGAACGATCCAAGCTGCGCGATGTCGTGCTGAGCCGGCTGCGGAAGTACATCGTCGACGAGAGCCTCCAGCCCGGCGATCGCCTGCCGACGGAGACCGAGCTGGCCGCGCGGTTCGGCGTCAGCCGACTCAGCCTGCGCGAGGCGACCAAATCGCTCGAGATGCTGGGCATCGTCCAGGCCAAACCAGGAAGAGGTCTGACGATCGGTCACGTGAACATGGACCGCGTGACCGAGTACCTCGGCTTTCATCCCGCGCTCCAGAACGTGGCCCCCGACGTGCTGATCGACACGCGCCTCGTCATCGAGACCGGCGTCCTTCCCCACGTCGCGCATCGGATGGGCCGCGACCCGGCGATTTACGAGAAACTCGACGGAATCAATCGCGAGCTGCGCCAGGCTCGCACCGTGCAGCGCTGGGTTGAACTGGACATGGCGTTTCACCGCGAGCTGATCTCCGCGAGCGGGTTGTTCCCCCTCATGGCGTTCAGCGATGTCCTGGACGTATTCTTTCAGCGCTTCCGCGAGAGCATCAAGAAGGCCGAGTGGGCCAAGGGAATCGACGGCCACCGGCGCATCATCGACGCACTCCGGCTCGGCCGGGTCGAAGAGAGCGCAGCGTGTCTGCGAGTCCACATCGAGAGTCATCGCGGGCGCGTGTGAAGCGATTCCGGATCCGGTTGTGGCGTGAGCCGCCCTGGGGACCAATAACCTCATGAGAATGATCTCTAACCTCATCCGCCGTCATGTGATGCACGCGATCGCTATCCTGGGAACGATCCTTTGGGGTTGCTCGTCGGTGGCTCTTGGGAAGGAACCCACGGCGAAAGCGGACGCTTTCGAGGCCCTGGCCGATCAGTACAAGACGACGATCCGGCCGACGATCCGACAGTTCTGCCTGGAATGTCATTCGGCGGAGGAACAGGAAGGAGAACTGGACCTCGAACGGTTCGCGACGCTGACGGACGTGCGTCGTGATGAAAAGGTCTGGCAGAAGGTCGCCGAGATGCTCGACCACAAGGAGATGCCGCCGAAGCGGGCGAAACAGCCCACGGCCGAGCAATCGACGCAATTGCGCGGGTGGGTCGAGCGGTATCTCTATGCGGAAGCCCTGGCGCATGCCGGCGATCCCGGTCCGGTGGTCCTGCGACGGCTGAACAACGCCGAGTACACCTACACGCTCCGCGATCTGACCGGCCTGGCGTCGCTGACCCCGACGCGCGAGTTTCCCGTCGATGGCGCGGCGGGCGAAGGGTTCACAAATACCGGTAACGCGCTGGTGATGTCGCCGGCACTCCTGACGAAATACCTGGACGCCGCCAAGCAAGTCGCCGCGCACGCGGTCCTGTTGCCGGACGGTTTCCGATTCGCGCCCGGCACCACCCGACGCGACTGGACCGATGAGCTGCTTGCGGAAATCCGGGGCCTCTATCGCGAATTCAGCGATGCCCGCGGCAGCGACCAGGTGAACCTCCAGGGCATTGTGTTCAACACCAATGACGGCGGCCGGCTACCCCTGGAATCGTACCTGACGGCCACGCTGGAGGAACGCGAAGCCCTCGCGACCGGCGCCCGGACGATCGCCGTCGTGGCCAAGGACCGCAAACTGAACGCCAAGTATCTGGGCACGCTCTGGAGCAGCCTGAGGAGCGCCGAACCGTCGCTGCTGCTGGACCTCGTTCGCGCACGCTGGCGCAGTCGCAAGGGCGAGCGACGCTGCCGCGCTCGCCGCGGAGATCACCGGCTGGCAACAGACCTTGTCGCGATTCTCGACCGTCGGGCAGATCGGCAAGGTCGGCGGACCCAAGCGATGGCTGGAGCCCGTCAACCCGGTGGTTGCCCGGCAGGAGGTGCGGTTCAAGATTCCAGCGACTTCTGAGGGCCAGGAAGTCGTGCTCTCACTGCTGGCGTCGGATGCGGGTGACGGCAACTCAGACGACTTCGTCATCTGGCAGCGGCCGAGACTCGTGGCGCCCGGTCGGCCCGACCTCTTGTTGCGAGACGTCCGTGCCGTCGCTCGCGACCTGACCCTGCGTCGCCAGCAGGTGTTCGGCCGAGCGTCGGCGTATCTGACCGCGGCCGAGCAAGCCGAGGCGGGACAGGGTCATGCGGACATCAACACGCTCGCAAAGACACACGGGATCGAGCCGGATGCCCTCCGCGCCTGGCTCGACTATCTGGGCATCGGCTCGGGCGACGCGGTGCAGTTGCAGGGCTATCTCGCTCATAAGATGACCAAAGGGTCGGGTTACGACTTCATCAACGGCTGGGGCAATCCCGGCCTGCCGGAGTTCGTGGCGAATTCGTCCGGCCAGCACGTCCGCATCCCCGGCAATATGAAACCGCACAGCGTCGCGGTGCACCCGACTCCGACCCTGCGCGTGGCCGCCGGCTGGCGCAGTCCGGTCACGTCAACGGTCCGTCTCGAGGGAACGGTCACGCATGCCCATCCCGAGTGCGGCAATGGCGTGACCTGGTCGCTCGAACGGCGGCGCGGACAGACCCGCCAGCGACTCGCCAACGGCGTCGCGGCCGGAAGCAAGGAGGTGAAGATCGGACCGATCGAAAGCCTCGACGTCCAGAAAGGCGACCTCGTCTCATTGCTGATCGGCCCGCGCGACGGCAATCACTCCTGCGATCTGACGGCGATCGATCTGAAGCTATCCGGCGCCGGCGGTCGAACGTGGGACCTCGCCGCCGATGTCTCGAGCGACGTCCTGGCTGGCAACCCGCACGCGGACCGGTTCGGCAACGCCGCGGTCTGGCATTTCTACACCGAGCCAGACCAGCCCGGTGCGACGGCCCCCGTGATCCCGGCCGGGTCGCTGCTGGCCAGGTGGCAGGCCGCCAGGAGTCAGGACGACCGCCGTAAGCTGGCGGAAGCCGTCCAGGAACTGCTGAGTTCCGGACCACCCGCGGCATCTAGCAGCCCCGATGCCACGCTCCACCGGCAACTCGCATCGCTGGGCGGACCCTTGTTCGGCGCGATGCTCCGAACGCGAGTGGGTGATCGGGCCGATGCGGCATCCCGGAATGGCAACCATGCCAAGGATCTCGCGAAGAGCGGGCTTGACTGGGGACTGGATGCCTCGCGGTTCGGCAAGCACCCGAATGGGAACGCCATCGACGCCGACAGCCTGTGTGTCCACGCGCCATCGGTCGTTACCATCCGTCTCCCCGCCGATCTCGTCGCCGGTTGCGAGCTGATCGCGACCGGCCTGCTCGACCAGAACAGCGGCACTGAGGGGAGCGTCCAACTGGGCGTGGCTGCCGGCACTCCCCGTTCGCAATCCGGCCTCCAGCCCGGTCGCCCGATCGTGGTCAACGACGGGAGCCCGGCACGCCGGCGTATCGAGTCGGCATTCGAGGCGTTCCGCGGCGTTATTCCCGGCGGCCCTCTGCTACACCAAGATCGTCCCGGTGGATGAGGTCATCACGCTGACGCTGTTCTATCGCGAGGACGACCATCTCGTCCGGCTGATGCTCGACCCTGCCCAGGCGGCTCGACTCGACCGGCTCTGGGACGAGCTTCGGTTCGTGAGCCAGGATGCGCTGACGCTCGTCGATGTCCTGGCCCAACTGATGGAGTACGCCTCGCAGGACGCGGACCCCTCGGTGTTCGCACCGTTGCGCCAGCCCTTCAATGATCGGGCCGCCGCGTTCCGGAAACGACTGAAGGCCGCCGAGCCCATCCAGCTCAATGCGCTTCTCGAATTCGCCGCGCGCGCCTATCGGCGGCCGCTGACCGAGTCGGAGTCGCACGAGCTTCGCGCGCTGTACGCCACGCTGCGGAAAGAAGGGCTCGACCACGACCAAGCTTTCCACCTCACGCTGGCGCGCGTGTTCGTCGGGTCGCCGTTCCTGTACCGGGTGGAGCAGCCGGGTTCCGTGGCGGGCCAGAGCCCGGTCTCCGACTTCGAGCTGGCGAGCCGGCTGAGCTATTTCCTCTGGTCGTCGCAACCCGACGACGAGCTGCGGCAAGTCGCGGCCGCGGGCAAGCTCCACGAGACCGACGTGCTGCTGGCTCAAACCCGTCGCATGCTCCGCGACGGCAAGACGCGCCGGCTGGCGACCGAGTTCGCCTGCCAGTGGCTGCACATCTACGACTTCGATCAGCTCGACGAGAAGAGCGAGCGCCATTTCCCGACTTTTAATAAACTCCGCGGCGCGATGTATGAAGAATCGATCCAGTTCTTCGCCGACTTCTTCCAGTCGGATCGCCGGGTGCTCGACATCCTCGACGCCGACTACACGTTCCTGAACCAGGATCTGGCGGAGCATTACGGGATCCCCGGTGTGACGGGAGCCGCATGGCGCCGGGTTGACGGCATCAAGAAACTCTCCCGCGGCGGCATCCTCGGCCAGGCGACCACGCTGGCCAAGCAGTCCGGTGCCGCGCGCACCAGTCCGATCTTGAGAGGCAACTGGATCAGCGAGGTCTTGCTGGGCGAGCGACTACCGCGCCCGCCCAAGGGGGTCCCGCCTCTCCCCGACGACGAGTCAGCCACCGCGGGCTTGACCGTCCGGCAGCTCGTGGAAAAACATGGCAGCGACGTCAAATGCGCCGTCTGCCATCGTCGCATCGACCCGTTCGGATTCGCACTGGAGCGATTCGACGCGATCGGCCGATGGCGCGACAAGGACCTCGGCGATCGGCCGATCGACACGCGATCGAAGACCCTCGATGGCACCTCGCTCGATGGCGCCGAGAGCTTGCGAAACTACCTGAGCTCGGTCCGCCGCGATTCATTCGTGAGACAGTTCTCCCGGAAGCTGCTGGGCTATGCCCTCGGCCGATCCGTACAGCTTTCCGACGAACCGCTGATGACCGAGATCCAGGACGCGCTGAAGGCGAAGGATTATCATATCCTCGCCGCGATTGAAGCGATCGTGAAAAGTCGGCAGTTCCGGGAGATTCGAGGACAAGACACAGGCTCGAAGAATTGACCTGACCGACGCCTCTCTGGGTTGCGGGCGATCAAAAGCTAGGTGAAGGGTGACGATCCAGGAATCTCGGAAAAGGGCTGCGGAGCCTCGAATCGATGGACAGTCCGGTAGAACTTTTTCGGGAGGTAATCAAGGCCACCGGCGACCGCTTCGCCGCCATCCGGGCCATCCGAGAGAGTTTTGGGCTCGACCTCCAGTCCGCCAAGGAGGTCATGCATCAGGCAGAAGATCCCGCTTGGTCGCTCGACGAACACCAGGCGAGAATTGCTGAAGCCTTGGAGCGGGTATTCGACCAGCATCGCCAAAGTTCGTAGGGCGCTCTGCGAGCACCAAATCTCCGTGCAATCCGATCGGTGCTCGCAGAGCACCCTACTGTGACAGGAGACCACGATGACGACCCACCGATTCACCCGCCGAACGATGCTCCGTGGGCTTGGCGTGAGCATGGCCCTGCCCTGGCTCGAGTCACTCAACGTGTGGGGCGACGAAGCCCGGGGTACCCGCAAGGCCAGCGAGGCCCCCGTCCGGCTGGCCGTGCTCTTTGCCGGCAACGGGTTTCACAGCAAGGAGTGGTGGGCCAAGGGAGCCGGCAAGGGGATGGAGCTCGGCAAGGTGCTGGCACCGCTGACCGACTTCCGCGAGAAGTTGCTCTTCATCCGCGGCCTCTACAATGCCGAGGCGCTCAAGGGCAACATTCACAGCTCGCAGACCGGCAACCTCCTCTCCGGCGCGCCGCTGGCCTCCGGTGGCGACATCCGTTCCGGCACGAGCGTCGATCAACTGCTGGCTCAGAAATACGGCCGGTCGACCAAGGTGCCCAGCCTGGTGCTGGCCTGCGAGAAGTCGAACCCGTCGGTCCACAAGAACTATTCGATGCTCTACAGCTCGCACATCTCCTGGAGCTCGCCGACCACCCCGACGCCGCTGGAGCTCTACCCCGCACTTGCCTTCGATCGGCTCTTCAAGGACGAGGTCCAGCATGGCGATGAGAGCGTGCTCGATTCCGTCTTGAACGAGGCCAGCGCCCTCCGCAGGCAGATCAGCACGAGCGACCAGCGCAAGCTCGACGAGTATCTCGACTCCGTCCGCGACGTCGAGCAGCGCATCGCCAATGCCGGTAAGGACGGCCATCTGCAGGGATGGCGACCCACGCTCGACAAGCCGAACATCCCGCGCCCGCCCGAAGGCACTCCGCAGAATATCGCCGACCACATGCGGCTGATGTGCGACATCCTTGTACTCGGTTTCCAGACGGACACCACCCGGATCACCACGCTCAAACTGAACAACGACCACTCGTCGCTACGGTTCCCGCACCTGGGCGTGGATTACATGATCCATCATCTGCTGTCGCACTCAGACACGGCCGACTGGCTGAAGGTGAACCAGTTCTTCGTCGAGCAACTGGCCTACATCGCCCGCAGGCTGGACGCGATTCAAGAAGGCGATCGCACGGCGCTGGACAATTCGATGCTGCTGTTCTGCTCGAGCATGTTGAACGGCGGCCACGACGCGACGCAGTTGCCCGTCATCCTGCTGGGACGTGGCGGAGGCCGAATTCAGGCAGGCCGAGTCCTCGACTATCGCAACAATCCGAACCGCCAGATGTGCCGTCTCTTCCTGTCGATGACGGACAAGATGAACGTCCACCTCGACCGCTTCGGCGACGCGACCGAGCCGCTCTCGGAGGTCTAGTCTTGTCGCGCGCGAACGTTCGAGCCGTGTGTGCCCTGCTCGCCGGGCTCCTCGTCGTCGGAGCCCCTGGGAACTCCGCGCACGCGGACGACGTTCGCTCGGAATCGTACTTCGAGAACCGGGTTCGTCCCATCCTGGCGGGGACCTGCTTCCGATGCCACGGCGGGCAGAAAGTCAGCGGCGGCCTGCGCATCGACACGCGTGCGTCCCTGATCGAGGGCGGGGATAGCGGACCGGCGATCGATGTTGACGAACCGGCCGAAAGCCTGCTGATCCAGGCGATTCGGAGGGACCCGGACGTCTCGGCCATGCCGCCGGACAAAGCACTCTCCCCGCGTGAGGTAACCGACCTGACCGCGTGGGTCAAGGCCGGCTCGCCCTGGCCGAAGCCATCCGCACGCTTCCAGTCCGAACCCCACTGGGCCTTCCAACCGATCCGCGCGATGGCGCCGCCCTCCGTGAAAGACGCGGATTGGGTCAAGACGCGTCTCGACCGATTCATCCTCGCCCGGATGGAGTCCGCCGACCACAAGCCGACGATGCCGGCGGATCGGCGGACACTGCTCCGGCGCGTCACCTACGATCTGACCGGCCTACCGCCGACCCCCGAAGCCATCGCCGCGTTCGAAAACGACACCGCGCCCCGACGCGTTCGAGGCCGTCGTCCAGCGGCTGCTCGACTCGCCGCACTATGGCGAGCACTGGGGCCGGCACTGGCTGGATGTGGTGCGCTACGCCGACACGGCCGGCGAAAACACCGATCACCCGCTTCCGCATGCCTGGCGATATCGCAACTGGGTGATCCAGTCGCTGAACGACGACGAGCCGTACGACCAGTTCATCCGCGACCAGGTTGCCGGCGACCTGCTCGCCAAGGATGGGCCACCCGAACAAGCGGACGACCGGATCATCGCCACCGGCTACCTGGCGATCGCCCGGCGGTTCGGGCACGATATCGACAAGGACATGCATCTGACCTACGCCGATACGATCGACACACTCGGCCGATCGGTCCTCGGCCTGACACTGGGCTGTTGCCGCTGTCACGATCACAAGTACGATCCGCTGTCGGCACGCGACTATTACGGCCTGTACGGCATCTTCGAAAGCACGCGGTTCGCCTTCCCCGGCTGCGAGCCGAACCAGCAACCGCGCGACCTTGTACCGCTGCCGCCTTCCGCGTCCAATGCGGCACGTCCGGCCGTTGCCTACGCGGTGGCCGAAGGCGTGCCGCACAACACACGCCTGCAACGCCGGGGCGAGCCGGCCGACCTCGGCCCGGAAGTCCCCCGCAAGTTCCCCGACGTGCTCGGCGGCCAGAAGGTCCAGGCGACCAGGACCAGCGGCCGCCTGGAGCTGGCGCAGTGGTTGACCGATCCCACGAACCCCCTCACGGCCCGCGTGATCGTCAATCGCGTCTGGCACTGGCATTTCGGCCGCGGACTGGTCATGACGCCCAACGACTTCGGCACCCGAGGCGCCAGACCGACGCACCCCGAACTCCTCGACGATCTGGCGAGTCAGTTCATCGAGTCCGGATGGAGCCTCAAGGCCCTCCACCGCGAGATCCTGCTCAGTGCGACCTACCAGCAAGCGTCGATCTCGTCCGAGCCTTCGCCCTGGTACGACTCCTTCGCCCGACGACGGCTCTCGGCCGAGGAGCTGCGCGACACCCTGCTCGCCGCCGGTGGTGAGCTGGAGACAACCCCCGGCGCGGCGCATCCGTTCCCGCCCGAAGCCACCTGGCACTTCACGCAGCACGATCCGTTCGCCGCCGAATATGAGACCCGCAAGCGGAGCATCTACCTGATGCAGAAACGGAATCGGCGTAGCCGGTTCTTCGCGCTCTTCGACGGTCCCGACCCCAACGAGAGCACGCCGCGGCGGGATGTCACGACGGTCCCGACCCAGGCCCTCTTCTTCATGAACGATCCGTTCCTCCATGCGCGAGCCGCCCGATTCGCCGCTCGCATCCGGGCATCCGCGCCCGGCGAGCGCGCACGGCTGGACTTCGCCTACCAGGTCTTGCTCGGTCGCGACCCGACCGAGGACGAGCGGACCGAGGCGCGGTCGTTCCTCCAGGAGTATGCGACCATGGTCGCCGATCGACCGCAAGATCAGCGGGGCGTCGAAGCCTGGGAAGCGTACGCACGAGTCCTCTTCGGCTGCAACGAGGTGTTTCATGTGGACTGAACGCTCGAGCTCCGGGTTGCCTCGTCGCGAGGTGTTGCGTTCGTTCGTCGCCGGCTCGCTGTTGATGCCCGGGATCCTCCAGCAACTGCTCGCCGGCGAGGCCGGACCCGGCGACCCGCTGGCCCCCAAGGCGCCCCACTTTCCGGCCAAGGCCAAGAACGTCATCTTCCTGTTCATGACCGGTGGCGTGTCCCACGTCGACACGTTCGATCCCAAGCCGCGCCTGTGCGCGGACGTGGGCAAGGAAATCAAGCTCGACCACCCCGAGATCCGCAACCGGCCCGGGTACGAGCGAATCTTTCTCAAGCACCCGCAGTGGGAGTTCCGCCATCATGGCGAGAGTGGGACGGAGGTCAGCACGCTGTTCCCCCACGTCGCCGGCTGCGTTGACGACATCGCCCTGATCCGGTCGATGCACACCGATCACTCGAACCACTACAACGCGACGCTGGGGATGCACACGGGCTCGTTCGCCTTCGCGCGGCCGAGCCTGGGCGCCTGGGTCAGCTACGGGTTGGGCACGGAGAACCGCGACTTACCCTCGTTCCTGGTCATCGCGCCGGCCCAGACCTACGCGGGAACGCAGGTTTATGCCAGTGATTTCCTGCCCGGTGCGCACCAGGGGACGCTCGTCGTCCCCGGCCCGGAACCGGTGGCGAACATCGCACCGCGCACCGACCTGAACCGTCAGGAGCTCGAGCTCGCGGCGATGGCGCGGCTCAATCGGCGACACCTGGCCCATTGTGCCGACGACCCGCTGCTGGCGGCCCGGATCCGATCGTTCGAGACGGCGTTCGGGATGCAGATGTCCGTTCCGGAGGCGTTCGATCTCAGCCGGGAATCTCCGGCGACCCTCGCGCTGTACGGCCTTCCCCCCGGCGGCACGCAGGGCTTCGCCTGGCAATGCCTGGTCGCCCGTCGCCTGATCGAGCGCGGCGTGCGATTCGTCGAGCTGATCGATACCGGGTCCTCGGGCAACTGGGACTCGCACGGCGATATGATGGATCACGCGCGACTCGCCCAAAATGTCGACCGGCCCATCGCCGGCCTGCTGAAAGACCTCAAATTGCGCGGATTGCTCGAGGAAACGCTGGTCGTCTGGACGACCGAGTTCGGCCGCACCCCCTTCAACAACCTCGCCGATGCCAAGGGACGCGAACATCACAACTGGGCCTTCAGCTCGTGGCTCGCGGGAGCCGGCGTGAAACCCGGCGTCGTCCACGGCGAGACCGACGAGTATGGCGTCCGCGTGGCCAGGGACCCGGTCCACGTCCACGACTTCCACGCCACGATCCTGCACCTGATGGGCCTCGATCACACCAGGTTGACCTATCGCCACGCCGGCCGGGATTACCGGCTGACCGACGTGTCCGGCAATGTCGTCCGGGAGGTCCTGGCCTGACTCCCAGACCATCGAATGGGCGATCATGTGAACGAGCACATCAGAGTTCAACAATGGTCGGACGTCGCGTATCTTGCGAGGATCTTTCCGATTTTCGCGGCCTGCGCGATCGTGTGGGGATCGGTGGCCGGCGCCGGTGACGAGGCGGATCGGTCCCGGGGTGGAGTCCCGCCCCGCGCGGACTCGGCCCGGCACGCCGAGTTCTTCGAGGCCCGGATTCGTCCGGTCCTGGCGGAGCATTGTTACCGGTGTCACGGGCCTCGGAAGCAGGAATCGGGCCTGCGGCTCGACTCGCCGGAGGGCGTGCGGACGGGGACCGATGCCGGGCCTGTGGTGGTGCCGGGCCGGCCCGAGGAGAGCCCGCTCATCGATGCGATCCGGTACAACTCGACGATCAAGATGCCCCCCAAGACCAGACTGCCCCAGCCAGCGATCGACGACCTGACGGCATGGGTCCGGATCGGGTCCCCCTGGCCGGAGATCTCTCGGACGGCATCGCCGCCGGACGCGGGACGCGACGGCGCGACGGCGGTCGCAACCGTCTCGGCGGCGCCACTGGGCGTTCCGGCCGGTCCAGGTCCCGGCCACTCCGGCGGTCCGCGACGGCACCTGGCCCGAGGATCCGGTTCGACCGGTTCATCCTGGCCCGGCTCGAGAGCCGGGGGCTCGCACCGTCGCCGCGGGCCGACAAGCGGACCTTGATCCGACGCGCCACCTTCGACCTGACCGGTCTGCCGCCGGCACCCGGCGAGGTCGCGGCCTTCGAGGCCGACGATTCGCCCGATGCCTTCGGACGGCTGATCGATCGCCTGCTGGCTTCGCCGCGATACGGCGAACGCTGGGGGCGTTACTGGCTCGACGTCGCCCGATACGCCGACACCAAGGGCTATGTCTTCTTCCAGGATGCCGACTTCCACTGGGCCTATACCTATCGCGACTACGTCGTTTCCGCCTTCAACCGCGACCTGCCCTACCATCGGTTCATCCTGGAACAGCTCGCGGCCGACCGGCTGCCGATGGAGACGAGGGCGAGTCGGCCCCCTCTCGCCGCGCTGGGGTATCTCACCGTGGGCGGACGGTTCATGGGCAACTTCCACGACGTGATCGATGACCGGATCGACGTCGTTTGTCGCGGACTCATGAGCCTGACGGTCACTTGCGCACGATGTCATGATCACAAGTTCGACCCGATCCCGACAAGCGACTATTACGCCCTCTACGGCGTGATGGCCGGTGCCCGGGAGCCGATGATCCCGCCGGAGGCCGCCGACCCGCCGCACACCGCGGTCCATGAGACGTTCGTCCGGGAGCTTCGCACGCGACAGCAGAAGCTGGCCGAGTTCGTGACGACCAAGCATCGCGAGCTCGTCAAGACCGCGAAGCGGCGGGCCGGCGATTACCTCCTGGCCGCCCAGCAAGCACTCGACCAGCCCACAACCGAGGACTTCATGCTGATCGCCGACGGGACCGACCTGAACCCGGCGATGCTGGTGCGCTGGCAGGTCTATCTGTTGCGGAACCGCAAAGGGCACGACCCGGTCTTCGCGCCGTGGCACGCCCTGTCGGCACTGCCGAAGACCGAGTTCGCGATACGATCGGGCCCGTTGATCGCCGGGTTTGCGGCCGAGGCCGGTGACGGCCGCTCGTCGGCCGCTCGTCCGGTCAATCCGCTCGTCGTGCGGGCCCTGCTCGAAGCATCGCCCCGGTCGTTGGCCGAGGTTGCGCGGATCTATGGCGAGGTGCTCAACCACGTCGAGGTGCTCTGGCAAGACGCGGCCCGTCGCGCATCGCTCGAGAGGCGATCGCCCGGCCCGCTCCCCGCGTCGGCACTCGAATCGCTACGACAGGTGTTCCACGGTCCGGACAGTCCACCCGAAGTCCCGATGGATCCCTTCGGCGAACTCGCGCTCTTGCCCGACCGTCCCTCGCAGGCCAAGCTCCAGGAGCTGCGGAACGCCCTGCAGAAATGGCTGACCGAAGGGCCCGGCGCGCCGGCGCGAGCGCTGACCCTGGAGGATTCACCCACGCCGGTCGAGCCGCAGGTCTTCATCCGCGGTAATCCCAATAACCTGGGCGAGCGCGTGCCGCGACGGTTCCTCGCCGTGCTGTCCGGTCCCGATCGACAACCGTTCCGCGACGTCAGCGGCCGGCTCGAGCTCGCCCGGGCGATCGCCTCGAGGGACAACCCGCTGACGGCTCGCGCGCTGGTCAACCGCGTCTGGATGCACCACTTCGGCACCCCCCTGGTCGCCACGCCGGGCGACTTCGGCCTGCGCAGCGACCCGCCCACACATCCCGAGCTGCTCGACCACCTGGCCGCGCGGTTCATGGCCGACGGCTGGTCGATCAAGAAGCTCCATCGCCGGATCATGCTCTCATCCGTCTACCAGCAGCGGAGCGACGATCGGCCCGAGGCCCGCGCGGTCGACCCCGAGAACGCGCTCTACTGGCGGACGAACCGCCGCCGGCTCGACTTCGAGGCCACCCGCGACGCGATACTCGCCGTCGCCGGAAGGCTCGACGGCCGCATCGGCGGACCGCCCATGCCCAGCCTGACCGGCACTGACGCCCATCGTCGGACCCTCTATGGCTCCATCGACCGACTCAACCTGCCGGGCGTCTATCGCACGTTCGACTTCCCCGACCCGAATGCAACCAGTCCCCGGCGCGACCAGACGACCATCGCGCCCCAGGCGTTGTTCCTCATGAACCACCCGTTCGCGATCGACGCCGCGCGAGCGATCCTCTCCCGTCCCGAGGTCGTTGCAACGTGTGATTCCGACGCCAGGCTCGATCCGCTCTATCGCCTGATCTACGCCCGCGCCCCGACCGCCGACGAGGTCAGGCTAGCGCGCGACTTCCTGGCGGCAACGCACCCCGCCGGCTCGGACCCCTGCGCGAGCTGGCCCAGGCGCTCCTGATGGCCAATGAGTTCGTGTTCGTGGATTGAAGAGGAGACGTTCGGGTATCCAATCTTTGGAAGCCCGGTCGGATCGTCTATGATGGAACTCTCGAAATCCGCGCCCGCGATTCGGCCCCTCTCGAAAACAGGAGGACCCATGACCACGGTTTCCGACGATCTCCCCGAAAAGCCCGACGTCGCGCCTCGTGAGCGCCTGACGTCGATCGACGCCCTGCGCGGCTTCGACATGTTCTGGATCGTCGGCGGCGACGAGGTCGCGCGGGCGTTGTGCAAGTGGTGGGGCACGCCGGAAGCCCTGCGGCTCGGCGACCAGTTCGAGCACGTCGAGTGGGAGGGGTTCCGGTTCTACGACCTGATCTTCCCGCTGTTCCTGTTCCTGGTCGGGGTGGTCCTGCCGTTCTCGTTGCGGAAGTACCAGACGGGCGATCATCCCAGGAGTGCGGCCCTGGGCCGAACGGCGCGGCGGGTCGTGCTGCTGTTCCTGCTGGGCCTGATTTATAATAATCTGTTGAGATTTGACTTCGCGAATCTCCGGGTCACGGGGGTCTTGCAGCGGATCGCCATCTGTTACGGGATCGCCGCGCTGATCTTCCTGTTCACGAGGGTCCGCACCCAGGCGATCCTGTTCGTCGCGATCCTGCTGGGCTACTGGGCCATCTTGATGTACGTGCCCTCGCCGGATTCGAAGGCCGGCGATCTCACGATGCAGACGAACCTCGCCGGCTACCTCGATCGGCATTATCTCCCCGGCAAGATCTATAAATCCTTCTACGGCTTCGGCGACAACGAGGGGCTGCTCTCGACGATCCCGGCGGTGGCCACCACGCTTCTCGGCATGCTGGCCGGCCACTGGCTGCTCGTGGGCCGCAATCGCTGGATCAAGGCGTTCGGTCTGGTGCTCGCAGGACTGGCTTGCCTGGGTTTGGGCCTGCTGTGGGCCCAGCAGTTCCCGATCATCAAGATCCTCTGGACCAGCTCGTATGTCCTGGTCGCGGGCGGCTGGAGCCTGTTGTTGCTGGCCCTCTTCTACACGATCATCGACGCGATCGGCCTCCGCGCCTGGGCATTCTTCTTCGTGGTGATCGGCGTCAACGCGATCACAATTTATATCGCCAAGGAGATCATCCCCTTCGACGTGATCGCGGATCGGCTCCTCGGCGGCGTCGCCGGTCGCTCGGGATCGTTCGGGCCGGCCGTCGTGCCGATCGGCGCCCTCGTGATCGAGTGGCTATTCCTGCTCCACCTCTACCGGAACCGGATCTTCTTGAGGGTCTGAAGCCCAAAGGAGCGTGACTCATGCCATCACCGTTTCCGGGGATGGATCCGTATCTCGAGAGATCGACCTGGATGAACCTCCACGGTCAGCTCTGCTCGGAGATCGCGCGACAGTTGGGCCCGAAGCTTCGGCCGCGCTATATGGCACGATTTACGGAGCGATTCTTCACGGAGATTACCGTTGCTGCCGGGACGACAAAGCCCTCGGAGTTTCCTGATATCGCCGTCGTCGAGTCTAGGCCCTTATCACAACCGAATCGAGCCGGAGGTCTTGGTGTCGCCACGGTCCCGGTGCGCATTCCCACGGAGATACCCGAATCGATTATCCACTTCTCGGTGGAGATACGTGACCGACTCGAGCGGCGGCTGGTCACGTCGATCGAGATCTTATCACCGACGAACAAGCGGGGAGAAGGGCGCGATGAGTATCTAGCGAAACGACGCCGAATCCTGCACAGTCGATCCCATCTCATCGAGATCGATTTCCTCCGCTCGGGACGACGCATCCCCAGGACGTGGCCCCTCCCACCGGCCCCCTACTATGTTTACGTCGGTCGCTTCGAGATCCAGCCGGAGACAGACGTTTGGCCGATCCTCCTCGACCAGCCATTACCGACGATCCCCGTACCTCTCCTTCCAGGAGACGCCGACGTCTTCCTGGACCTACAACTCGCGCTGACGACAGTCTACGATCTCAGCGATTACAACCTGGAGATCGACTACACTCAATCTCCCGGTGGGCCTCTCTCGGCCGAGCAAGCCGCCTGGGTCGACGAGCGCCTCCGTGCCGCAGGATTGCGTACTTGATGGGAAGCTGAAGGAAATCCGCCATGCCGCACGATTCTCTGCCCGAGACCGATCCCCGCTCCGCCCTGACCCGCCGCGATTTGCTCGGTCGGTGCGGCATGGGGTTCGGGCTGATCGGCCTGGCGGGCGTGCTGGCCGATGACCGTTCGCTGGGGTTGGTTCCTGCCGTGCGCGCCGAATCGCCGGCCTCATCTCGGTCGCTCGGCCCGATGGTGCCGAAGCCTCCCCAGTTCCCCGGCAAGGCCAGGCAGGTCGTCCACCTGTTCATGAACGGCGGCCCGTCGCATGTCGATACGTTCGACCCCAAGCCATTGCTCGCGAAATACCACGGGAAGCCGCTGCCGGGTCCCAACCTCCGCACCGAGCGCAAGACCGGCGCGGCGCTGGGCTCTCCGTTCCGGTTCCGAGAGTACGGCGAGAGCGGCATCGCCGTGAGCGAGCTGTTCGCCCGCACGGCCGAGCAGCACATCGACGACCTGTGCATCATCCGCTCGATGTACGCCGACGTGCCCAACCACGAGCCGTCGCTGATGCTGATGAACTGCGGCGACGGCCGATTGCAGCGCCCCAGCATGGGGGCCTGGATCACCTACGGGCTGGGCTCGGAGAACCAGAATCTCCCCGGCTTCATCGCGATGTGCCCGGGCGGCTATCCGATCGTCGCGACCCAGAACTGGCGCACGGCGTTCCTCCCCGGCGCCTACCAGGGGACGTACATCGACACCCAGCACACGACCGTTGACAAGCTGATCGAGAACATCCGCAACACCGCGATGCCCCTGGACGAACAGCGAAGGCAGCTCGACCTGGTGCGCGGGCTCAACGAGCGTCATGCGGCGATCCGGCCGCACGACCCGGCGCTCGAGGCGCGGATTCAATCGTTTGAGCTGGCCTATCGCATGCAAGGCGAGGCGGCCGACGCCTTCGATATCAATCGCGAGCCCGAGTCGATCCGCGCCTTGTACGGCCCCGGCACACAGGCCCGACAGCTCCTGATCACCCGCCGGCTACTCGAGCGCGGCGTGCGGTTCATCCAGGTCTGGAGCGGCGCCAGCCAGCCCTGGGACGATCACGAGAACCTCGCGGCCCACCACCGGCAGCTCGCCGCCGAGTGGGACCGGGCCATTGCCGCGTTCCTGGCCGATCTGAAACAGCGCGGGCTGTTCGATCAGGTGCTGGTGATCTGGGGCGGCGAGTTCGGCCGGACGCCCGTCGCCGAGCTGCCGGCGCTCTCGGGCCGCGATCACAACCACTATGGGTTCTCGATGTGGATGGCCGGCGGCGGCGCTGCGCGGCGGATATGTCCACGGCGCCACCGACGAGCTCGGATTCGCAGCCGTCGCCGACAAGGTCCACGTCCACGACCTGCACGCGACGATCCTCCACCTGCTGGGCTTCGACCATGAGAAACTGACGTATCGATACGCCGGCCGCGACTTCCGCCTGACCGATGTCCACGGTCGGGTGGTCAAGGAGCTTGTCGCTCGACCAGGGCACGGAACGATTTAAAATATCATAAATATCAAAAGGAAATAGTATGATGCGATCAATCCGATCCCGGTTCGGCTTCCTGATGCTCACAACATTCGGCGCCTTGCTGGGGTGCCCCGTTGGGGCCGATGAAGCGCGCGGCCCCGGTCGTGTGACGGTGCTCGAGACGCCCGACGGGGGCATCCAGCCCCAGGCCGTGATCGACGATCGAGGCGTGATCCACCTGCTCTTCTACAAGGGAGATCCGGCCGGCGGCGACCTCTTCTATACCAGCCGCGAGCCGGGCGCGGATCGCTTCGCCGCGCCGGTCCCGGTCAACAGCCAGCCCGGCTCGGCGATCGCGATCGGGACGATCCGCGGCGGTCAGATCGCCCTGGGACGCGTCGGACGGATCCACGTCGCCTGGAACGGTTCGAATCGCGCACTTCCCAAGAGCCCGCCCGGCGGCTCGCCGATGCTTTTTGCACGATCTCGCGAGGAGCGGGGTCAGGAGACTCAAGGTCAGGGCCTGGCCTTCGAGCCGCAGCGCAACCTGATGCAACGGACGTCCGCCCTCGACGGAGGCGGGACGATCGCCGCCGATCGCGAGGGGAACGTCCATGTGGCCTGGCATGCACGGACGGAAGACTCGGTCCCGGGTGAGTCGGGGCGGCGCATGTGGGTCGCGCGTTTCGAAGGACGATGGAGCGACCTTTGCTGCCGAGCAACCCGCCCTTGAACAAGAGACGGGTGCCTGCGGTTGCTGCGGCACGCGCGCGTTGGCCGACCATCGCGGAACGGTCTATGTCCTGTACCGAGCCGCCACACGGAACGTCGAGCGGGACATCTACCTGTTGACCTCAGACGACCACGGTGGCCATTTTCGGGGCGCCTCGGTCCACCCCTGGAAGGTGAACGCGTGCCCGATGAGCAGCGCCTCGCTCGCCGAGACGGGCTCGGGCATCCTGGCGGCCTGGGAGACCCAGGGACAGGTCTACTTCTGCCGGGTCGATCCGACATCGCACGAAACGACGTCGCCAATCGCCCCGGCGGGTGGTCGCGGGGATCGCAAGCATCCGACCGTGGCCGGCAATGCCCGGGGTGAGATGATCCTGGTCTGGACCGAGGGCACCGGCTGGCAGAAGGGGGGCTCCTTGGTCTGGCAGGTCTTCGATCGAGCCGGCCGCCCGATCGGGACGGAGGGCCGGGTCGCGAACGGAGTGCCCGTCTGGGGCCTGGCGACCGTCGTCGCCCGGCCCGACGGCGGATTTACGATCGTTCACTGATTCTGTCCGCTTCAGCCAAAGCTCTTCCTCAACACCTCCAGGCTCTTGGGAACCCCGGTCTGGGCGTCCTCGTTGCCTTCGAACTCCAGCGAGATCCAGCCATGGTAATTGTGCTTGCGCAAGATACCGGCGATCCGGGGATAATCGAGCTCGAGGGCGTACCATCGGCCGCCGCCGAAGTAGGTCTTGGCCTGGACCAGCGCCAGCGGGACCGAGCTCGAGGCCATGCGCTCCATCTGCTCGTAGGTGTTCTCGAGGAAGTTGCCGGTGTCCAGCGTGATCTGGAGCCATGGCGACTTGATGGTCTCGACGATCTTCAGCACGCCTTCGGCCGTGCGACCGAGGCCCCAGTGGTTCTCCAGCCCGAGCACGACTCCGCATTCCTGGCGCGTGGCAGGAGCTTCTCGAGGGAGTCGATCACCCACTTGAGCGCCTCTTCATCGTTATGGCCGGGCAGTGCGGGCTCGATCCCCTTGTGGGTCATCAGCTCGTCGAACGATCGGGTCGTACCCCACCGGCCGGTGTTGATCCGCATCGTCGGGATGCCGAGCCGATACGCGACGTCGATCTGGTGGAGCGTCTTCTGGACATTCGCCTGGCGATCCTTCAGGTCAGGAGTGACGAAACCTTGATGCGTGGAGAACCCCATCAAGGCCAGCCCGAGTGAGTGAGCGCGTCGCTTGATCTTCTGGAGGGTCGCGTTCGAATCGTCCGCCATCTGGATGTGGAGGACCTCCACGCCGTCGAACCCCATGGCCGCGGCCTTGTCGATGCAATCCACGATGTCCAGGCGGCGACCGCGGAACTGCCAGAAGGAATAGGTCGAGACGCCGATGGAAGTCCGCCGCGGATGCGCCGTCGGCTCGTCGAGGCCCGACTTCGCCACCTGGGCGCGACTGGAAGCACCGCCGGCCAGCCCTACCGCCGCCCCGAGTCCCATTCGCTTGAGGAACCCTCTCCGATCGGAACGCGCGAGGTGGCCTTTGCCGAGATGATCGCTCATGGTTAGTATCCTTGGATGTTCCGAGGTAACAGGCGCCCTGCTCCGCCAGGACATGCTACCCCGCGGGGATCCTGATCGCTAGCGACTGGATTCCTCGGGGATGAGGTGAAGACGGGGACATTCCCCAGCTCGTGCAGCGGGGGATCGACGGCGGACCGGTGCAGGAGATGATCCGATGCAGGAAGAACTCCTCAGCCTCCTGGCACCGCGGAAGGGGCACTTCCGGCTGGAATCCGGCCATCATGGCGACCTCTGGCTGGAGATACCCCGGCTTTACCTGAACCCTGGCCGTCTCCGGCCGTTCGCAGTCGAACTGGCTCATCGGCTCGCCGCGCACGGCATCGAGGCGGTCTGCGGCCCCCTGGTCGAGGGCGCGTTCCTGTCGCAGATGGTCGCCGAGGAAATCGATGTCGCGTTCACGTTCGCGGAGCAATTCGCCCGACCGCAGAGCGACGGCCTATTTCCCATCGGCTATCGCATTCCCGAAGCGCTCCGTTCGATCGTCCGTGGCAAGATGATCGCAGTCGTGGACGACGTCATCAACGCCGGGTCCGCGGTTCGCGGGGCCTTCGCGGCATTGAAGGCCTGCGGTGCGCGACCGGTCGTCGTCGGCGCGCTGCTGGTTCTCGGGTCATCGGCTTCGCCCTTCGCCGCGAGCGAGGGCGCCTCTCTGGAAAGCCTCGCATCCTTGCCGAACCACCTCTGGGAGCCTTCACATTGTCCCTTGTGTGCCTCCGGTATCCCGCTGGATGGCCCGGTCTTCGGAGGCACCGGTCATGCGGAGCGCGATGACGCAGTCTCGATCGGATCCGCGGATCTCACCGCCACCGTCGCCTATCAAGGATCCCATCAGACCACGCATCACCCCGTCGACCCCGGCCGTACGAACGCGCGGTTCCGCATCGTCCGGGCGCATGCGCAAGGCGGGTTGGGCGAGGTCTTCCTCGCGCTCGATCCCGAGCTGGATCGCCAGGTCGCCTTGAAAGAGATGCGAGCCGATCGCGCGGACGATCCGGTCAGCCAGGCGCGCTTCCTGCTGGAGGCCAAGGTCACGGGTCGGCTGGAGCACCCGGGGATCGTGCCGGTCTACGGCCTGGGTCAGTATGCCGACGGACGTCCCTACTATGCGATGCGGTTCATCGAAGGAGAGACCCTCAAACAGGCGATCGAGCGGTTCCACGAGGCGTCGGGATCGGCGCGCCAGCCCGGCGATCGGGAGATCGGGTTCCGTCGCCTGCTGCGCAGCCTCATCGACGCCTGCAACGCGGTCGCCTACGCGCACAGTCGTGGCGTGGTCCATCGCGACCTGAAACCTGAGAACATCATGCTCGGCCGGTTCGGCGAGACGCTCGTCGTCGATTGGGGGATTGCCAAGCCGTTCGGAGAACGCGGGGATGAGGCGGCCGATAAAGGCTCCGTCGATCCGCTCGCGGGCGAGGACGATTCCTCCTTGACCCGCCCCGGTTCGGCGATCGGGACACCGCAGTACATGAGCCCCGAGCAAGCGTCGGGCGATCGGGACCGGGTCGGGCCGGCCAGCGACGTCTATAGCCTCGGGGCGACGCTCTACTGCCTGCTGGTGGGACATGGCCCCTTTCCGACGGGCGGAGTTGCCGACGTGTTGACACGGGTCCGCCACGGCGTCTTCCCCGCGCCGCGACGGCTGCGGCGGTCGATCGATCCGGCGCTGGAGACGATCTGCCTCAAGGCCATGGCACTTCAGCCGGAGGATCGCCACGCCACCCCGACGGCCCTGGCCGAGGGCATCGAAGCCTGGATGGCGGATGTCCGATATCGCAGCGAGCAGGAGCAGGCGACCCATGACGTGAAGCGGTCGCTGGCCCGGCTTTGCATCGAGCGCGCCCACAACCTCTTCGGCCACGAGCTGCACGGCGAGGGCCTGCTCTGGCTGGCCCGGGCCCTCGAGAGCATCCCGCCCGACTCGCCGGGCCTCGAGCGCGCCGTCCGCGCCAGCCTGGGCGGCTGGCATGCCGGGGCGAAACTGATGGAACGATGCCTCGCGCATCACGGCCTCGTCCACGGCGTGGCCTTCAGCCCCGATGGGCGGAGCCTGGCGACCGTCTGCGCCGATCGGACCGGCCGGCTCTGGGACGTCGCCAAGGGCGCCCCCTGGCCTCTCCCCTGAATCACCAAGGAGCCGTCTTGACGATCGCCTTCAGCCCCGACGGGCGGATGATCGCCACCGCGGGCAACGACGGAGTGCTCTGGCGCTGGGATGCCGTCACCGGCGCAGCCCTCGGCGTTTCGAACCGCCAGGACGTCCCGATCACCGACGTGTGCTTCAGCCCCGACGGTTCGAGGGTCGCGACGGCCAGCCGGGCGGACCTCCCAGGCCTGTGGGATGCCGCAACCGGTCAGCCGATCGGCGAGACGTCGTCGGCGCGGCACAATCGCGCGAGTCCTGGCCATCGCGTTCCATCCCGACGGCACGCCGCTCGCAGCCGCGGGCGATGACGGCACGGTCTGGTTCCAGGAGACGGCGACCGGACGCTGGCTCGACCCGACGCTCCGGCACGATGCGGCCGTCCCCACGCTGGCGTTTGGTCCCGACGGCCGGACGCTGCTGACCGGCTGCAGCGATGGACGCGCCCGACTCTGGGATGCGGCCCGGTGGGACCTCGTCGCGGAGTTCGCCCATCGCGCCGAGGTTGGCCGTGTCGCCTTCAGCCCCACGGGCCAGTCGGTCGCGACGGCCTGCCACGACGGGACCGGGCGGATCTGGAATCTCAACACCAGCAAACCGATCGGCGAGCCGCTCGCGCACCGGGCACGCGTTGATTGCCTGGCGTTCACCCACGACGGCTCGATCGTCGCCACCGGCAGCCGGGACGGGTCGGTCCGGCTCTGGGATGCCGCCACCGGCCTGCCGATCGGCCCCCCGCTCGAGCATCGCGGCGCCATCCATGCCCTGGCATTCAGTCCCGACGGCCGGCGACTCGCAACGGCCGGTGCCGACGGGATGGCGCGATACTGGCGGGTCCCTGCCCCCATCCCCGGAGACGCCGAGCGGATTCTGTGCTGGGTCCGCGTCGCGACCGAGCTCGAATTCGACGACGGGGACGCCATCCGCCGCATCGACCAGCTCGTCCTCTGGGAGCTCCGCCGCCGTCTGCAAGAGCTGGGCGGGCCGCCCGTCAAATGACGGGGATTCTTCACGACAACCTCACGATCCCGCAAACCAACTCAGGACACCATGACCGAAGCCCAATCGTTTCCACCACCCGAGCGGGGTGCGCGCTGGTATCAACCCCGGATCTGGCACCTTGCGCTGCTGGTCCTGTTCGTGGCGGTCGCCATCGCCCAGATCCAGGACCAGCGCGTGCACGAGCCCACCCTCGTCGCCCTGGCGGCCGGGGGCTTCGTGCTGTATGCGATCATCGGCGCGGCCGGCTGGTGGGTCGCCCGTCGTCGGCTCCAATCGCGTCTGGGCCCGATGCTCCTGTTCATCCTCTACGCCATCGCCATGGGCGCCCTGTTCCTGGTGGCGACGGTCATCTACCTCGTCATCGAGCACGCTGATCGAAATGGGCGCTGATCGGATCGGGACCGATGCAGCCTCTGGACCTTCGCCTCATCACGTGGACCGGAGTCGTCGAGCCATGCTGGGAAAGCTGGTATTGCCGGAGATCCGCGAGCTGATCGCGGCCGGGGACGAGCCGACGCTGACGGCGGTCGTCAATCGCTGGCTGACGGCGGACCTCGCCGAGCTCGTCGGTGCGCTGGAGGCCGGCGAGCGAATCCGGATCTTCCGCCTGCTCCAGCCGGCCCGGGCCGCCGAGACCTTCGAATACCTGGACCTTTCCGCCCAGTGCGAGATCCTGGATGCCCTGTCCGACGCCGAGTCGGCCGAGATCCTCAACGCGATGGCGCCGGACGACCGCACGGCGCTGCTGGCCGAGCTGCCGCCCGACCAGTCCGATCGCCTGATCGCGCTGCTCGATCCCGAGCAGCGCGCCGTCGCCCGCAGGCTGCTCGACTATCCCCAGGGGAGCGTCGGGCGGCTGATGACGCCGGACTATGTCGTCGTCCGCAAGGAATGGACGATTCGGCACGTCCTGGACCACGTCCGGGCCCACGGCCGCGACAGCGAGACGTTGAACGTCATCTATATCGTGGACGATCAGAATAAACTGATCGACGACCTGCGGATACGTGAGGTCCTCCTGGCCCCGTTGCACGCGCGCGTCTCCGACGTGACGGACGGCCAGTGCGTCAACCTGAGGGTGACCGACGATGCCCAGACCACGGTCCAGGTCTTCCGCAAATACGATCGCACGGCGCTGCCGGTCGTGGACCCGCACGGCCGGATGGCCGGGATCGTGACCCTGGACGACGTGCTGGACCTCGTCGAGGCGCAGGCGACGCAAGAACTCCAGCGATTCGGCGGCCTGGAGGCGCTCGACGATCCGTACCTGGGCACCTCACTGCCGGCGATGGTCCGGAAGCGCGCCTCCTGGCTGGTCATCCTCTTCGTGGGGGAGATGCTGACCGCCACGGCCATGGCCTACTTCGAGGCCGAGATCGCCCGCGCGGTGGTCCTGGCCCTGTTCATTCCGCTGATCATCTCCAGCGGAGGAAACTCCGGCTCTCAGGCAGCCACCCTGATTATCCGGGCCCTCGCCCTGGGTGAGGTCCGTCTCCGTGACTGGTGGCGGGTCCTGCGCCGGGAGCTCCTGGCCGGCTTGATGCTCGGGGCCATCCTGGGCTCCATCGGATTCCTCCGGATCGCGGCCTGGAGCAGCGTCTCGCATGTCTATGGCGAGCACTGGATTCTCCTGGGTCTCACCGTTGCCGGCGCCTTGCTGGGAGTCGTTATCTGGGGCACCTTGACGGGCTCCATGCTTCCCTTCCTCCTGAAAGGCCTGGGTTTCGACCCGGCCACCTCTTCGGCCCCCTTCGTCGCGACCCTCGTTGACGTCACCGGATTAATCATCTACTTCACCGTGGCCACGGTCGTCCTGCGAGGGACCATCTTGTAAGAAACCGGTCGAGAACCGCGACCGGCCCTCAGGGTGGGGGAAACTCGCCGGAATCGGGCCATGTCTTGGTGGGTCTCACCCACGCTACTGCGCCCTCGGATCGTCTCCAGGCCGGGCACCACGCACTTGACAAGCCGGACCCGGTGAAGTAATTGACCCTAAGAGGACTTGACCACAAAGTCATAATCCGCATCAGTCTACTCCAACCTGACGCACCGTTTCAGGAGGTCGGCTCAGGCCGGTAACTCGACATTTCTCTCGCCCCGGCGTCGACTCGCACAATGCCGGGGATCCGCGACCTAGAGCCGACGGCACGATCGGAATCCGGAGAGATTCGCCCCATCGCTCACCAGGATGATGCTTTTTGTCCACACGCCATTGGAATGCGGGCTTGGAACTTGCAAGATGAGCGGCGGCGCTGCCAGGATGGCCTTCAAGAGGAGTTGGCCATGAAGATTCGGTGTCCGAACTGCGGTCGAATGGGCTACTTGCCCGATCACCTCGTCCCCGCGGCGAACAGCCTGCGTTGCCGGAAATGTCAGGCGAACTTCCCGATGCCGGAGGCTTCCCTCAAAGCGATCGAGCCCCGCCTCAAGGAGATCGGTCCCTGGCGCGGTACGGGCCTCGAGACGCCGGTGGCCGGCCGGACTCGCGAGAATCCGGCCCTCTTCCTGGCCGAGGGCTTCGTCGCCACCTTCGACGAGCCCGAATCGTCGATGGGCAAGCTGGGGCCGGGCGACTCTCACTATGAGTTGACCATCGCACTGAAGGACGAGCCCGGCGCTTCAAGCGACGACTGGCACGCGGTCAGCGCCGACGTTCTCGAGCCCGAGGCACCGAGCTCCGACGAGATCGAGGCCATCGATCCCGCGGACTCCGGCCTGTCCCACTTCCATCCCATGTCCTACCGCGTCATCGAGTCCTGGATCCGGCCGCTTTTCTTCACCTTGATCGGCTTCGTCGCCTTATCGGTGATTTTCATCGCGTTCCTCCTGATGCGCAGCCTGGAGCTGGGCGGCGGCCCCGTGCTTCCTCTGACGACCCATGCCCTGGTCATCGCTTCGTTGGGTACCGTATCCTTCCTGCTGTTCGGCCTCTGGATGGTCCTCCTGAGCATCGTCCTGGCCGACCCGGCCCGGACCTGGCGACGTCTGGACGGCGCAGCGAACCGAGAACGAGGACGATGAGTCTCTGGTTGCGCTCTTTCTCGTACACCTCGTACACCCTTTGAGAAGAATTGCCGGTTGATCGATTTCGAAACAAGGCGTAAGATTTGCTAGGACTCTTCGAGTTGACCCTTCTCGCTTCTCTCAGATTGACCCCGCTAGCCATGCACCTCGGTCGTCCTTCTTTCCCACGCTGTCCAAACCATTGGGTGAGGAGCGCCCTCAATGGATAGGTTGCGAGCGATCCCCGAATCGCATGCGCTGCATCGGCTCTTCCGGGGCCTGACCGAATACGCGTTCATGACGGAACTAGGTATCGGCGATCCGCCGCTGGTCGGATACGTGGCCGAATTGCTGGCGAACTTCGTGCCGAGTCAAACCGTCTGGCGGCTGCGTGATCCGCAAGGTCGTCCGTTGACCGAGGTTGCGGCGATGATCGCGGCGGCCGAGCTGGCCAGCGACGCGGCCCGACGGCGTGAATGTCACCGGCACGTCGGGGACTACACCCTGTTCTGGACGGGTGTCTATCCGGAGGCGCTGAGCAAGCTGAGGGGAAGCGGCTCGGCGGATTCGCTCATCAGCTACCAGGAGCAGGGGAAACGATCCTACTACCTCGCTTCCACTCT
Organism: uncultured Planctomycetota bacterium; assembly: GCA_963845755.1. Lineage (GTDB taxonomy): Bacteria > Planctomycetota > Planctomycetia > Isosphaerales > Isosphaeraceae > CAWJTV01. The sequence goes on along the minus strand of CAWJTV010000019.1, from coordinate 67,139 downwards.
CAGCGACGGCGGTTCCGAGGGGCCGCTCCTGCGACGGCTCAGCGAGCAGTTCGAACTGTGCGCCTTCGGTCTGTCTTGCGTACGTCGCGAGTGGGAGCGGTTTGAGACCGATGGCCCCGCATCCGGCAAGCCCGCCCGGCCCGTGCTGTAGACCCGATCAGGATTCTCGGCGTGGGCCCCGCGCGGCAGGCGGATGAGTGAGAGGGAGGGTTTGCACTTTTCGCCGCTCGACTTTAACCTGTGACGAGATCCGAGAATCCCGGGAGGGGTGGCGGGATGTCGCCTGCCGCGTGAGGGGCAGGGCGATCGGTCGCGACACAAGTCCCAGGGTTTCCGGGGTTTCCGTCACAAACTGGGTCGTTGTGGGAGGGAATCGGTCGTGAGCGTCTCTTCCCGGGACGCGAGAACGCTTCTCGTACGCCCTCCGAGACCGGCGGTGCGAGCCGCGGGTTAACCGTTGGACCGCCTGGGGATCGAGACGAACGTGTCCACCGCGGTAAGCCCACGATTCGACTTCGACGATCTGCGCCGGTTTGCCGCGGCGCTGGGGATCGGCTGCGGACTGACACCGGCCCGAGCCCTGGCGATGGCCTCGCACTTGCTCTGGTTCGATGCGGCCGGTGCCGCGAACCTGGGCACCGCGAGTCTCCCGGACTGGCTGGAAGCGATCGAGAACGGCCAGGTCGATCCCAGGTCGATGGGTCGGGTGGTGGGCGAACGCTCGGCACTGGCCGTCTTTGATGGGGAGAACGGGCTGCCGCCCTTGCTTCTGGAGCGGGCGGCCGAACTGGCCGTCGAAAAGGCGGCGTGAGACGTCCGTGGGGCTGGTGCGGGTGGATCATCTGAGGCCGCTCGGCTCGGCGGCGGCGGTGGTGGCCGGGATCGCCCTGGGGCCGATGGCCGGCCTGGCCTTCGGACCGAATCGGTTGTGGAGCATGGCGTTACCTTCCGAGGCCGGGCTGCCGGTCGTGATCGACTCGGGGCTGGCCGGTCCCGAGGTTGCCGGAAAGCCGCACCCGCCCCGGACGCCTGGCAAGGCGGCGAAGCACCCCGTGTCACGGCCCGGGGAATCCGTTCCCGGTTTCGATCGGCTGGAAGCCCTCTGGCTCGGGAGCGACGTCTTCAGGCCGGCCGAGAGCTGGATCCTCGCGGCGATCTCGGTCACCGCGTGGGAACCGCTGTCGGCCTTCCATGAGCGGGTCGTCGCCGCCCTGCACGACCAGGACGAGACGCCCGGCCGGCTCGTACCCCACGTCTGGGACGCCCGGCGCCACGAGGCCCACGAGCGCGGCATCGTCGTTCCCGCATCGGCCTGGAAATCCCTCAGCCAATGGGCCCGGCGCCTGGCTGTCGAGATCCCCGGGCCGTTCGCCACGCGACGGGAACCCATTTGACCGGGCAACGACTTCCGACCACCTCACAGGATGAACTTCGACCATGGTCCTTCCCCTCGGCGACTTGCAGCCCACGCGGATTGTGCCGATCGTCACCTATCTCCTGATCGCGCTCAACGTCACCATCTTCCTGGTCCAGGAGGACCGCGGGGAAGAATTCACGCGCGCCTTCGCGATGACGCCCTGGGAGATCACCCACAATCAGGACCTCGTCCAACCCAGAGAGCGACCGGTCCGGGTCCTGGTGCCCGACGCATTCGGAGGCGCCCAATGGAAGGTGCGCAACGAGCCCCTGGAGCATTTCGCGACCCCGATCCCGGTCCGCTGGACGCTGCTGACGTCGATGTTCCTCCACGGGAGCTGGCTGCACTTGCTGGGCAACATGCTGTATCTCTGGATCGTCGGCGACAACGTCGAGGAGGTCCTGGGCTCGATCCGGTATTCGATCGTGTATCTGGCGTGCGGATTGATGGGCTCGCTGGCCCAGATCGCGGCCAACGCCCAATCGGACATCCCCAACCTGGGGGCCTCCGGCGCCATCGCCGGAATCATGGGGGCCTACGTCGTGTGGTTCCCGCGCAACCAGATCCGCGTGCTCGTGTTCCGTTTCATCACCATGCTGCCGGCGGCCGTCGTCATCGGCGGCTGGATCGCCATGCAGATCTGGATGGGCGCCGGATCGTTCCAGCGAGGTGCCGACTCGGGAGGCGTGGCCTACCTCGCCCATGTTGGCGGCGCCTTGACCGGCATCTTCGTCGCTTTCCTGTTCGCCGATGATGCCCGATACATCAAGCAGCGCAACGCCGCCGCCGAAGGCTGGACCGTCTACGACGACCCCGAGTGAGCGGGCGTGCCGTCGCTCTGGCGACCTTTCCGGTTTCAACCGCAATCACATCGCTGGTCCCGAGACACTTGCTGACGCCGCGCCTGCGGCTCGTGTAGGATAGGATCGGGCCAGCCCGCAGTGTAGACCAGCATTATTCTGGACACCTGTCCGGTAGTTATTGTGCGGCTTGAGTGGACTACATCGTGAAAGACCCCGACGATCTCAAAGGGGTGGAGCGAAGTCGAGGGTATCCGTCCACGTCCTGGAGCCTCCTCGATCGAGTGAAACAAGGCGAGCCGGAGGGCTGGCAACGCCTGGTGTACCTGTATTCGCCCGTCGTGCGGGCGAATTGTTGACGCCAAGGCGTGACCGGAACGGGGGCGGAGGACATTCTTCAAGAAGTCCTCAAAACGGTGTGGGAGAAGATCGGAGAGTTTCAGAAGCGGCCCGGTCCGAGCTTCCGAAGCTGGCTGAAAACCATTACAAGATACAAGCTGGGAGACTACTTCCGACGTTCCCGTGAAGAACCGTGTGGGGTAGGCGGCACCGATGCGCAACGCGCCCTCGGCCAGATCCCCAACAATGCGGACGAGGGATTCCAGGACACGGATGCGGACGAAGCGTCCGATCGGCAGATCCTGGTCCAACAAGCTCTTCGATTGGTCAGCTCCGAGTTTGAGCCTCGAAGTTATCAGGCGGTTCGGCTGGTGGTGGTCGAGGACCGGAGGCCGGCCGATGTTGCCGCCGAGTTCGGCATGACTCCCAACGCAGTCTACATCGCCAAGTCCCGGATTCTCGGCCGGCTGCGTGAGGTCTTGATGGATCTCGGTGAAGCCGGGTTTGAGCCAAATACATAGGACCGACCGGGACCCTGAGATGGACCCATGAACGCTCATCCAGACGCACAGCCCAGGGCCGACTGCCCGAGCCGCGAGCTCCTGTCCGCGATCGCGGTCGGCCGATTGTGCGGGACGGTCCGAGACGCGGTCGAGCACCATATCGAAGGCTGCGACTCTTGCCTGGCGGTGCTCCAGTCCATCAACGACGCGTCCGACCCCTTGATTGCGGACCTGCGCGGTCCGGTCGCGCCGGAGAGCGACGACGATGTCCACGAAGATCGGACCTGGGCCGAGCGATTCGGCAACCAGGGTGGGCCGTTCGGGAGGTCGAGCGACCCGAAGTCCGGGAGATCGGGCGATGGTCGGATGCCGGAGCGGCTGGGTGATTACCGGCTCATGGAGCCGCTCGGCCGCGGCGGAATGGGCACCGTCTATCGGGCGCACCACACGCGGCTGGACCGGGTCGTGGCTCTCAAGGTGCTTCGCCCCGAGCGGGCGAGCGATCACCGTGCCATCGCGCGTTTTCAGCGGGAGATGAGCAACCTCGGCGGCCTGGATCACCCTAACCTGGTTCGCGCGCTCGATGCGCGCGAGGAGGAAGGAATCGCCTTCCTGGTGATGGAATACCTCGAAGGGCTCGACCTGGCGCGGCTGCTGGAGCGGAATGGGCCGCTTCCGATCGCTGATGCCTGCGAGGTGGTCCGACAGGCTGCAATCGGTTTGGAACATGCGTACCGCACGCTCGGCCTGATCCACCGCGACATCAAGCCGGCGAACCTCATGATCACGCCCGCCGGCTCTGTCAGGGTGCTCGACCTGGGAATCGCGCGCCTCGCCCCGATCGATCCCGAATCTCCCGGTCGTGCGCGCGCCGCCCTGACCGACGCGGATGAGCGTCTGGGTACGATCGACTACATGGCGCCCGAGCAATGGCTCACCGGCCGCGGGGCCGATATCCGAGCGGATGTCTACGGGATGGGATGCACGCTTTACGAGTTTCTCGCCGGTCGCGCCCCGTTTTCCGGGGAGCGGTGGGCGACCCGCGAAGAGAAGATGATGGCCCATGGGCTGGTCCCACCGCCTCCGATCCGCGAACAGAGGCCCGATGTGCCCGAAGGTCTGTCCGCGGTCCTCGATCGCATGCTCGCCAAACGCCCCACCGAGCGCTATGCGACGCCGGCCGACATCGGCCGTGCCCTGATCCCTTTCACGGCGGGGCATGACCTGCGGGCGCTCCTGCCACCGGACCTCTCCGTCGCGACGCTCACGTTGACCCCCGGGCCCGTCCCCGTCGACCCGGCCGGGGACGTAGGAGTCGGGATGACCGGCTCCGAGCCGAGGTGGTGGAGGCCGCGATGGGATCGGTCGCGCCGTCCCGGGTTCTCGAAGCACGTCGCCGTCGTCGTCGCGTGCGTGGCTTTGCCGCTTCTGTCATACCCGATCCTGGGCCGTTGGCAGGGCCAAGAGCCGAAGTCGATCTCGGCCGAACGTGAAGCGAACGAGTCCCCGACGGCCCCACACACATCGATCGTGCGCAACGGTGACCCGGTCCACACGACGCTGACCGTCCATCTCTACCGCTTCGGGAAAACACCCGATGATCTGACGGATCTCGGCCGCATTGGCGACCCGCAGGACGGGCCCCAGGCGGCGGCCGACGACAGCCTCCACTTCGTCGTCGAAGCGATCTTCGGAGCGCCGCTTTTCCCGTATCTGATCCTCGTTAACCCGGATGGGACCCGCGAGCTACAGTACCCCGAGAAGGACTCGAACGCCTCGTCACGGAGTCACTTCCAGTACCCCACCGGCGACGATTACCTCCCTGTGCCGAAGGAAGGGCTCCTGGGCGTGGTCGTGCTGGGATCGTACCAGCCTCTCGCTTCGGCCGAAGTCCTGAAGATAGGGCGCGTTGACGAGAAGGGATGGAGTCAGATCAAGACCCGCGTCCCCTGGTTGTACGATGGAGAACGGTGCGAGCCCCTGGTGACTCATCGCGAGGGGTCCCCTGGAAAAGTCTCGCACGGGCTCAGGTTATTGACCGAGCTCGGCATATCTCTCTCATCTCAACCCGGGATTGCGGCAGTCCGCATCGTCGCCTTCCCGGTCAATTCGGCGCCGAAGAATCCCTGAATCGGAATCCGAAAGAGGAGACCGATGGCTGCTCTGCATATCTCAGACGGATCATCCCCAGAGAGCCCCGGACGGCGTGAATCCCAGGCCAGCTCGATCGCACGTGCTCTGGTACAGGCCGGTCTCATCTGGCTAGCAGGAGCCGGCGCGGCGCTCGCACAATCCCAGTCGGAGAGTTCCGCTCCCAACTCGAACGCGACGTCGAGAATCCTCCGCGGTGACGATTCAAAGCGAGTCGAGGCGCTGCAAAAGACCGCTGTCGAGCTCGAGTCGAAGGGCCAATTCGCCGACGCAGCCACCAAGGTTCGAGGAATCCTGGCGATCCGGGCACGCGCCCAGGGCAACGATCACTGGGAGACGGCCGACTCCCTGCGCCGGTTCGAGGTTCTCAGGACAATCGCAGCCATGCCGCCCGAGGCGCGAGCCACGCTCGTGACGGCGGAACGCCTTGCCGCCGAGGGCGACGCCCTCTTCGAGCGCGGTGAGCATCTCAAAGCCCGACCGCTCCGCCAGGAGGCCACGGATCTCTTCCGACGAATGCTCGGCGAGAACCATGAATGGACCGCGCGGAGCGAGGAGAAGCTGGCCTACATCTTGTATCGACTCGGCCGGTCGAGCGAGGCCGAGCCGCTATTCCGCAAGGCCCGGACGAACCTGCTGCGAGTCCTCGGCGAGCAACACCCTGATATAGCCCGGATCTCTCATGAAATGGGTTATTGCCTCGATGCCCTCAAGAAGTTCGACGAGGCCGGTCGCCTCTTCGAACAGGCATCTCAGATCTGGAAGAGGACTCGCGGCGAGGATCATGCCGAGACGGCCACCGGCTACGACGGCCTGGCAAACCATCTCAAGGAACTGGGCAAACATGACGAGGCCGAGCCGCTGTTCCGCAAGGCGCTCGAGATCGATCGGCGCGTTCTGGGCGAGGACAACGCCCAGACGGCCTGTGTCTATTTCAACCTGGGCTACAATCTGTTTGTCCGCCGCCGCAAGTTGCCCGAGTCCGAGGAGTTGCATCGGAAAGCGTTGGCGATTCGGATCAAAGTCTTGACCGAGGACCACCCCGAGACCGCCCTCAGCTACAGCGGCCTGGCCTCGACCCTCGCCGCGCTGGGCCGGCGCGATGAGGTCGAGCCGTTGTATCGAAAGTTGCTGGAGATCCGCCTCAAAGTCCTGGGGGAGGACCATCTCGATACCGCAAGCAGTTATGACGAGTGGATCCGGATACTGGAGGAGCTCGGTCGTCTCGCGGAATCAGAACCGCTCCGGCGCAAGGCATTGGCAATCCGGCTGAAACTGCTGAATCCAGATGACGCCGGAATCGCATCGGGCTATTACGAGTTGGCCAATACCCTCTACTTTCTGGGAAAGTACGACGAGGCCGAGCTCTACTATCACAATGCGCTGGCAATCCGATTGGGCACTTTGGGTGAGGGGCATCTCCTCACGGCTGATGTCTACAACGACCTTGCCAGCAACCTCTGGGCCCAGGGGAAGACCGCGGCGGCCGAGCCCCTGTTCCAGAAGGCGCTGGAGATTCGCCGTCGGTTACTGGGCGAGCACAACGCGGTCACGGCCCAGAGTTATCACAACATAGCCTGCAATCTAACCGAGCAAGGGAAACATGCCGAGGCTCAGCGGTACTTCGAGAAGGCGCTGGCCATTCAGGAGAAACCGGGTGAGGCCGACGCAGATACGGCTTTTATGTATGCCAACCTGGCCCACGACCTCTACGCTCAGGGGAAATTCACCGATGCCGAGACGTACTTTCAGAAAGCTCTGTCGATCTGGCGTCGCACTCCGGGCGAAAACCACCCCGACACGGCCGCGGGTTACAGCAACCTGGCGGTCAACCTGGACGCCCAAGGAAAGCATGCCGAGGCTGAGCCGCTCTATCGAATACGCGCTGGGGATCTACCGCCGTAACCTGGGCGAGGACAACCCCGAAACGGCCTTCACGTACAACAACCTGGCAGCCAACCTGCACGCCCTCGGGGAATCAGCACAGGCCGAAACCATGGCGCTCGCAGCAGCCCAAAGATACGAGGTCGCGAGATCTCGAGTCAGCTTCACAGGACTCGATCGGGCCGAGTTTGCCGCGAAGCGTTCGCCTTCGCCGCTCGTCGCCTCCCTCCTGGCCCGGCGAGGATCTGATCAGGACGCATGGCAATACTGGGAATCGGGACTGGCGCGCGGTCTGTTCGATGACCTGGCGGCCCGCCGCGGCCGCCCTCTCACAACCGAGGAGCGGCGCCGGCAGGACGAATTGGGCGAGAAGCTCGATCGGCTTGACAACCAGATTAGCACGCTCGCCAGCGTCAAGGCCCTCGCCGTCAACCAGAGGCGGGTGCTCGATAAGCTCCAGATCGAGCGATTGGAGCTGCAACGCCTACTGACCCGCTTCGAATCGGACCTCGTGCGGAAATACCAGGCGGCCGCCGGTACGGTCTATTCCCTCGAGAAGATCCAGACTCGGCTTCCGGCTGACGCGGCACTCGTTGGTTGGCTGGATCTCAGGACCATGCCTAATGCCAAGGACCCACACGGGGATCACTGGGCCTGCGTCGTCCGGCATCGCGGCGCGCCGCGGTGGATTCGGATCCATGGCACGGGCCCAGGCGAGACGTGGACCCAGGCTGACGACCATCGCCCTGGCGCGGTCCGCCAGCTCCTCGCCGAAAACGGGAGTGCCTGGCAGAAGCGCCTGGCGGAACTGGCGAATCAGCGGCTGGCCCCAGTGGAGACCGCGCTTGGGGCTGGCAACGGCCTGCCGGCAGTCCGGTACCTGATCGTTCTGCCCTCGCCCGCGATGGCCGGGATCCCCGTCGAGACCCTTCTGCTGGGCCGCCCCCCCGGCGCACCGGCCTACATCGTTAGCTACGTGCCGTCGGGCACGCTCTTTGCCTGGCTCGAGGAACACGACCTCGATCAGCAAGGTCGGCCGTCGCCACCCCGCCTCCTGGCCCTCGGCGATCCGGTACCTCAGCCCGCCGCGCCGAATCCCAAACCTCCCGACAACGGCGTGCTCGTCCAGCGCGTCGAGGCGGGCTCGATTGCCGAGCAGGCTGGCATCCAGCGGGGTGATGTCCTGCTCCACTACTCCGGAGTCGAAGTGGCGACCCGCGGCGACCTCGACAAGAAGATCCAGGCCGTCGATTCCAACGCCGGGAGAGTCGCCGTCTCGGTCTGGCGGGACGGCGAGATCCTCGACAGGACCGTCCGCCCGGGTCCGTTGGGAGTCACTCTCAGCACCCAGTCGCCCGCCAAGGCGATTCTCGCCCGGCATGACACCGACTCCGTGATCCGCAGTTCTCGCGCAGGGGCTTTCATCCCCTTGCCCGGCTCCCGTCATGAAGTGCAAGACGTGGCCCGACTCTTCGACCAGAAAACGGTCCTTCTCGGCTCCGACGCCAGCGAAGCGCGGCTCGAGGCGCTGCGTGCCCGAGGCGAACTGGGGACGTTCGCCTTCATCCATCTGGCGACCCACGGCGAGATGGATGACCTGTGCCCGATGAATTCCCGGCTGATCCTCTCGCAGGACGGCATGCGCCGCCCAGTAGTCGAACTCGCCGAGCGAAGGGCCGATTTTCGACGGGACCCTCTCCGCCAGCGAAGTCATGAGTACGTGGAAACTGAACGCCGAGCTGGTGACGTTCGAGCGCCTGCCAGAGCGGATTGGGTCGCCAGAGCGGCGGCGAGGGCTATCTGGGCTTCTCCCAGGCCCTCTTCCTGGCAGGCGCGAAGAGCATCGTCCTGAGCCTCTGGAACGTGGACGACGCGACGACGGCGCTGTTCATGAGACGCTTCTATCAGAACCTACTCGGCCGACGGCCTGACCTGGACCATCCCCTGCCCAAGGCCGAGGCCCTGGCCGAGGCGAAACAATGGCTCCGATCGCTGACAGCAGCCGACGCGGATCGACTCCGAGCCAGCCTGCCGGCGGTTGAGCGGAGTGACAAGAAGCGCGGCCCATCGCGCTCCGCAGCCAAGCCCGGCCGCCCCTATGAACACCCCTTCTATTGGGCGGCGTTCATCCTGATCGGAGACCCTAGTTAGTGCGGCCTTCGCATGCAGCGCATGATCGCACGAACCCACATACTTAATTCGCACGGACACGTCGATCAATAGAGTGCGAGCACGCGTTCACCCGAAGGCTGCTACGGCCAGCGGCGGGTTGGTCCCGAACACGGGGCTTGCTCATAGGGCGGAGCACATCGATTCCACGGGGCCGGTGCGTGAGCAACCAGATGAGGAAGACTTGGTGTCGGATCGTCAGTTCCCGGACGAGCAACTATCGCCGGCCGTTCCGGTATCGCCCCACGCTCCGCCGAGCGAGGGATCCCCACCAAGCCGAGGAGCCCGCAGGCCCATCAAAACTAAGGAGGAGGGCTCGGGGACTACTGCCAATCGATCCGATGATTGGCCCGAGAATCAGACCGGACATCAAAGTCGTTACCCCATTCATCAAAAGGCCCGGTATCCCAATATCGGAAGTTATGTGCAATTCTGGTGTAACATCCATAAAGAAAATTTAAATATATTGTCTTCTTTTACACCATTCAGTGTGACCGTTCCATTCCCGACCTCTCCATCGCCGGGAGCGCCATACATGATCGCCCCATTCGAGCCGACCGTGCCGGGGATCACGTAATCAATTGAAGCCGAGTTGCTGCCAACCGTCATGGAATAACTGAAGCCGACCTGGAATGTCGTGGAGGAGGTATCCGCAATCGTAGCGCTGCCGCTGCCGTTCCAGCTTTGGTTTCCATAAGAGCCCGAGCTCGTCCAGTTCACCGGACCTGATGGGTAATTCGAGAGGTCACCCAAGTAGGTCAAGCTCAGTCCCGTCCCAAGGTAAGTGCCCATGAGCGTGCCCGACCACGAGGTCGTGGTCAAGCTCGCGTTGTAGTTGAGCGTTTGCCCGGGTTTAAAGCCAGAGAATAAGGAGAGAAGCATCGCATCTGTATCCGTCGCCGTCGATTGGACGACCAGAGATGCTTCAAAAGGATTCAAGAGACCGGCGCGGACCACAGGGGTCATACCTGGCGCAACCAGAACGAACATGCATACGACGACGGCGCGCGCGATGAGGTTCCTCATGACGTGGCTCCGAGAAGATGGTGAAGAGGTACAGAACGCCGGGCATTCGCGTTGAGGGCCATCAGGGCTGATCGGATGTCGCGTAGCCAACCCAGTGGCGCATTGCACCTTGGGGATCAAGTCCTGCTCGCCAGTGATCTTGTCTCGGACGCCGACAGATACACCAGGCCCAGTCCGCCGATCCGAGAGAGAGCACGTCGCGTTCCTCGGTGCGGTTCTTCCGGGCCGCATCGAGTGAAATAGCCGCACGTGGTTAAGTCGGTCGAGGTTCAAAGACCGTTCTGACCCGCGAACGCCCTAAACAGAGGGGCCATGACGAATCAAGCCTAACCCGAAAGACATCGGTTAGGCCGAACAAACACATGTCTTTTAACAGGTATCGCCATCGGAATGCAAGAGAGTAGCTCTTCGACTCCGTGCCTCGGGTTGAATCAGAGGGTGCCACGTCGGCCCGATGGTAACGTCTTCCTGCCACCCCGCCTCTCCGGCCGGCCTGATAGGCCGATCAAATCCTCACGCCGGTCGCCCACCTTCCAGATCGTGAAAGATCCCAACAATTCTTCCACTGTCGCTCCTTCGGGATTCCTGGCTGCGGGACCGGTAGAGCTCCTATCGATTGGGTTGCGCACGTGCCACACCAGCCCGACGCGCGAGCGAGGGTCTCCAGGCCAATCGCCTCGCTCGCGCGTCGGGCTGGTCTAGCCGACAACGCTGCCGGACATGGGCGCAACCCAATCGATAGGCGCTCTCGAGTTGGTGTTCGACCAGTATCCGGCCAATTGGAGGAGACGCTTCGACCCGATTCAGGCTGGATCTGACCAGTCGAGTCAGTGAGCTGCACGCAACCCGGCGAGCGCAGCCGAGGGGCAGCGCCGAAGCCCTGCATCCGATTGCGCCTGCTTGGAGGGTAAGAGAGACCCAGGAGAGAGTGATGACTGACCGGTCTTTGAGACAGATCTACCGATGGCGCGTGCCGCCGAACTGGTCGCCGAGGGACTGGCGAGAGGAAATGGAAGCGGAGGCGGTTGCTGCCGCGTGGGAGGCCGAGCTTGAGTTCGATCCGAGCGCGGCGTCCCCTTGCCGGCGTTCATTCACCAGCGGGTCCTGGCCCACGCCCTGAGTCGCTATCGTCGCGAATGGGCATACGCATGACGCTGCAAACCTCGATCGGTGGACTGCGACGGCATCGACATGACCTCCAACGGCTTTACGTCCTTCGAGGTCTCCGAGTCCGTGCGGTGTTTCCTCGACCGGCTGCCGAAATCCCAACGCTGGCTCATCGAACGCCTGTACTGGGAGGGGATGACGGAGGTTGACGTCGCCCGGCGGCTTTTCCTCAGTCAGCAATCCGTCAGCCTGCGCAAGCGTCAAATCATCGAGCACCTCCGCCGTAGTATTCGCCTCTCCGAAAAAAGAAATGCCTTGACAGAATCAACTGGTAGGGCAGCTCGGTCGCCGCATTCTCATCAGTAGTGGAAGAGAAGTGAGGAAGGGTTCGCGGGACCGACGGATTCTTGGCCTTGTGTTCTGGATCATTGAGGCCGAGCCTCCGGTCCATAACACTCCGTGTTATGAGCTTACCAGTCTCCGCTTCCAGGGGATGTGACGCCAATTCGCCTATTTTTCACTGTCGATTCCGATCAACCTCAAGACCAAGGAGATCCTCAGATGACAAGTCCGTTGTTAGTTTGCTCGGACTTCATGATTCTTGGCGGGCCTCAGAGCACTCGACGGATCGGAGCACGGCGGAAGCCGGAACTGGGACAAACCTCCGACTTCTGCGATACCAAAACGATTCGTTTCGCTCCACGGAGAAGTGGGGCGCGTCACCTTGCTGCCATTCTGGGTTTCGGCGCCCTGACTCTCGCAACGATGGGAATCGCGAATGCCGGCAGTTCGGTTTCATTCGACGTGTCGGCTCCGCAAATCAAGAAGGCGGGAGACATCACGATCACCATCGGCCCCGACGGAGAGAAAGGGACGCCTTACACGGTCCATGTGAACCCGGATATGAAGGCGGCGGATAAGGCGAACGCGATCGCGAGCGTGCTTGGCACTCCCTCGGGTCCCTTCACAGTTGATTACAAGTCGGGTTCATCGACTGTTAAACTGACGAACATGCCTGCCGTGAGTGATGTGTCGTTCGATGTGGGAACAACGGGGGAGCGGAAAGACAGCATCCGCATTACGGGTGCAGCCGTCCTCCAGGCCTCCGTCCAGTTCAACAACGGGAATTTCGATCCCCTGGATTCTCGAGGGGATTTCGCCGTATTTACGGCGGGCTTTTCCACCGATGTGGGAGAACTTCAGTTTTCATTCAGCTCCCAGTCCTTGCCGGATACGTCGGGCACTACGATTGCGGATACGATGTTCGAATTGATGCAGCCGATGGCCAGCTCCTATGGAGTAGACCTGGCCATCAACGGTGATATTCTCAGTGCAACATTCGATCCGGCACTGATTCAGAGTGGTGCAGGCGTGGATTTCGGCACGACGTCCACCAGCCCCGGCGTCATTGGATCGCTGGCCTCGGTTCCGGAGCCGACCTCTGTCCTGCTGTTGGGCTCGGGTTTAATCGGGCTGGGCTATGCCCTTCGGAACCGGATGCGAGTGAACGGGAAGTATGCAGGACCTTCGCGTCCGTCTTGAGGCCTGGGTAGCCCGACCCAGCGCCGACGTCGGCCACCATCGCCCCCGCGCGGGATCTTCAGCGCGTCGAACATGGCCTCGGGCTGCCCTTCTGCGATCCGCGTCTCCCGGAACAGCTAATCGGCTCCCTCCCGTGACATCTCTGAGTACCTGTCTTGATTGTCCCCCGCGCAACCCAAGCGTGAAACGCCTCAGACCGGCGCCGTGCGCCGTTGGTTTTCCACGGCCTGGCGGTAATAACTTCCGAGCGAAAGTCCGGAAACCATGATGACTCCCACATACTTGAGAAGGATCTACACATGGCGGGTGCCGCCGAACTGGGCGCCGCGGGACTGGCGCGAGGAATTGGAAGCGGAGGCCATCGCCGCAGCCTGGCAGGCTGAGCTCGAATTCGACCCGACGCGCGGCGTCCCCTTGGAGGCCTTTGTTCATCAACGGGTCGTCACTCACGCCCTGAGACGCTATCGGCGGGAATGGACCTATGCCCGGCGATCGGGAATTCACCTGGAGTGTGGCGACTGCCACGATGGAACCGCGTCCGCGACTACGTCGATCGAGCTCTCCGAGTCTTTGCAGAACTGGCTTCAACGGCTGGCTGAACCTCAAAGGAAACTCATCGAGAGCCTCTACTGGGACGAGACGACGGAAGTCCAACTCGCCGATATGCTCGGCCTCACCCAGTCGGGGATTAGCCGGCGCAAGCGGCGTGTACTCGACCAACTCCGCCGCTGGATGGAGGGGTTGGAACAAGAAAAGATCGAATTCGGGAAAGATTGAAGTCATGAATCGATCGCCTCGCTGCATTATTTACTACAGTGGAAAGGGCATGCGAGCCGTTCGGCAGCATCTCCCGACACCCGTCCGCTTCGCGGTCCGGATTCCAGCAGGCGTTTCGATTTGACCGACCGAATCGACGACGGCCTCAAGATCCGACGGCGACCGCGACAACGCAGAGCTTCGACCGACCGAACCGTTCTCTTGCCGGTTCGACTGGGTTCTCCGCCACCGTGACGTCGGTGGCCCATGTCAATCAACCGGCGTTTCCGACCTCGGCTGGAGTAGCAACGGGAACGCCGAATGGTTCACGTGTTTTCACGTGAAAAAACTGGAAACCAGGTCTGACCTCCGGCGCCCCCCGAAACCTGGTCTGACCCCGACGTCCCCACGATTTTGAGAATTCTGTTCTTTCAGGAGAAATATCCATGAACGTGCGCCAACTCGGTTTGATGGCGGTGGTCTCGATGGCAATTGCCTCGGCTCCGACGGGCGCCATGGCAGCGGGTTACTGGGACACAGTCGTCGATAATGCGGCTGTTGTCATTGACACGGCGCTCAAGAACTTGACGGCTAGGCAGGAAGTGGCAATGATCAGGGCAAACTGGGACAAATACTACTTGACGAGCGCGCAGGCGAACCTTCCGGCTGTGGGTCAAGGCTCGCTTGCGGCAACTTACCCGGTCTTGCAGTATTCACCAGAACAACTGGGTACAACTCTGACGCTCAATTACTTCTTCGCCGATCCCGCGACCGGAGCACTGACGAGTCCGCCTTTCGCGGTCTCATCAGTTGAATATGAAGCGTTACTTACACCTCCGACCTTGAACGTGAACGACCTATCGCAATCGCTGATCGAGGCGAACCTGACCGTAATCGGCACATCAAGCGACGCGGACAACAACTTCGCGCCTCCCCTTTACGCTGCAAGGGTTCGAGCCGATGATTCTCAGTATCCCACTCGACAACTCGGGAAACCCCATCCCCGGTAGTGATGGAGTCATGGGTTTCGTGTCGACCGTGATGGTACCGGAACCATCGTCGATCACCCTCTTATCGGTGGCGTTGGCCAGCCTCGGGATCGTCATTTATCGACAACAGCGAAGGAAGAATTGTGTGAGAAATTGGGCTGCGTAGACCAGAACGTCGCGGAACGTCGGGGTCAGACCTGAATCGCACACATATTTTTCTAACGTGCCATTCGGCCGGGTCGCCCTGGGGGATTGCTCCCCCAGGGCTCACACAGATCCGGACGTGCGCAGTCGAAGGCGCATCCGGCTCGTCACGTTGCGGATTCGCTGTCCCTCGCAAGATCCATCGGCCCTGCGGTGGCTCGCTCGGAGGTTCGATGCCCTCCGCGTGGTTCCGGCCTCCGGTCCCACAACGCGGTGCCCCTTCGCTCCGCGGGGTCCGGGAGGGTCCGTTCCCCTGCTTCCACACGACTCTGGGGCACTGCGACTCCCCGACGTCCGTCTCGCCGCACTTCGTTACCTTCGTTTGGCGATACCATCGTGGTATGCCTGATTCGTCCCCAACCGCCCAGGACTTGGCTGTGGATCAACCCGGAGCTGGTAAGCCGGTGCTCCACTGAGTGGGCCATGGGTAAGTTGCCTGGCGCGGTCCCCGCTTCTGACAACAACGAGGACTCCCCACGAGGAATGATTTCGGGGCTCAATCACACAGCGTTTGACCTGGCGGTCTACACTTCGCAGTGGAGGTCACCCGCCACCACGCAAGACTCGCTCCCGGCTGCTGGCCCAGCTCTACCGGACAGGATTGGTGACCCGCAGGGTTCCTGCAAAAGGTTTCACGTTTGTGGCGATCCTCCTTTTCCGAGCTCCTTGGCGCAATGTCAGTTCGTCTTTCCCACTCTCGGGAGATCGAACTGACACTACCTGTTCTCCAGGAAACCGACCTGACACCACTAGTTCCCAACACCACTTGTTCCCTGAAGGTTCTCAAGGACCCTCGCGGCTTGTTCGTGTCGCGCACGAGCGTCACCGACGCCGGTGTCGCAGTGCTCAAGAAGGTGTTCCCGAACCTCGGCCTCTTCCGCTGATGCTACGGCCGGAGCCCAAGGGAACATCGGGATCTGGCCCTGGGGGCGTCGCCAGCACGTGGGTCAGACCAGCGTTCCGGATGATTCTCCGAGACGGCGCGAGAGTCAAAAGCCGGAACCCGGGTCTTACCACGCCTGCCTACGCCGGTTGCCTTCGCGAGAGAGAAAACGGCAAACCTGGTCAAGCCCCGGATGCCCTCCGGGCAGGAGTACCACCGTGGTCGAGACTAAACAGCTCACCCCCGAAACCGCCCCCGAGGCCGCTGCGCACGCGGTCGACGAGGCACCAAGAGTCTTTCACTTCGACCTCGATTATTCTCCGCAGAGTCTCCTCACCATCGATCCGCTGCTTCAGCGGTTCCATGACGAGAAGAAAAAGAGCCACGATATGCCGGGGCTCGTCGCCACATTCGGCTGCTATCTCGGCGAGGTGATCATCCGCCATCTTGGCGGAAGCTGGCAAGCCGGCGATGGCGTTGCAACCAGCATGCCGGTCCTCGTCAAGCTCTCCGACGATGTCGTCTGCAACCCGCTCGGCAAGGTGGCCAAGCGAATCGACAACGGCGAAGAGGATAGCCTTGTCTCTTTTTTCACGTCGCTCAAGCGAGTCCGAGAGCAACACATTCCCGAGATGGGACTCAAGCCCGTGCCCTCCTCACCCCCCAAGACCGAAGACTCCTCCCAGGAATCCGCGGGGAGGGCTGTTGGGCTCAACTGGCCAACCAATCCCACACCCGATGGGAAGGTGCCACCATTGATCCAGGTTCTCGGCGGCGGCGGGCCGGAAGGGATGCAAGCCGTCTACCTGATGCATGCCGTTCGACAGCTCAAGTCGGAGGGGTGGGAACCTGTCGAGTTTCAATCCATCGGCGATGGGCCCTTGGGTTACTTCTCCATCCCCTGCGTGGCGAAGCGAGGCGACGAGGCAATCCTGATCTTCAGCCACACCGGTGAGTGGAAAGCCGCCGACATTCACCGCTTCGTCCGCTGGTCGCAGGTGATCCGGATCAGCCAGATCAATCGAGTACCGATTCTGATTGTGCACGACCACGACCCTTCTCCACTCGTGCAATCTGATCTCGTGGGCGAGCGCTTTGGGATCAGGCTTGCTCACGTCAATTTCCACGGACCGTCGGGGAATGGTGCCACCGCCTCGACGCGCGAAACCCAAGGCGCGCCTTCTCTTGGTCACGAACCGCAGCAGACTCACGGAAGCCCACACCCCGACGTCGCACCTACGACCAAGATCGGCGGCGAGCCGTTCGAAACCCGCGCCCGAACGATCTGCTATGCAGGTTTCTGGTCGCGAGCCGTGGCCAAGGTCATCGACACCTTCGTCTTGACGCTCCTGTGGTTCGGAGAATCAGCGATCGTCGTTGGCATCCTCGAGGCTTCGAAGAGCCTTAAGGAAGTGGCACAGACCTTCGAGCCCGTCATATTGATCCTGGGCTGGGTGATGATGCTGTTCGGCCCTCTGGCTTACTATACGTTGATGGAAAGCTCGAAGACTCAGGCCACCCTGGGCAAGAGGGCCCTGGGACTCCAAGTGACCGACCTCCAAGGCCGTCGCATCTCGTTCGGTCACGCCCTCGGCCGGTTTCTCGCCAAGACCTTCTCATGGATCACCTTCGGGTTCGGCTTCGTGATGGCGGGCTTCACGCCAAGAAAGCAGGCGCTCCACGATTTCATCGCCTCAACGCTCGTAATCCGAACAGGATGAAGATACAACGACGGGGAACCGGGGATGAAGATGGAAACGAACCGGGACGTGGAAACGAGCGGGGACGCAGCAAGTTCTTGATTCGTCCTGGCCGCGTCCCAGTTTCCCCTCCGAGACGAACCGGCCCGTCGCGGTCAGCCGTCGGCCCGTCGCGGTCAACACTCGGTCACTTGAATTTCAAAACTCATACCGCTTGAGTCAAGTTTGGGCGCTTGGTCCGATAGTCCGCACAAGCCCCCCCTCCCCAGGGAAGCGAAGGCATTCCGGGCGGGCGGAACGCGAGACGACTCGGATCATGAGGACTGCATATAACGGCGGTGGCCTTGATGAAAGCGGTGTCCCGAAAGCCGGGAGCACGGATCGCGTTATGCGCGGAAGATGGTGCCGTCACCCTTAACGGGATGCCGTCTTCGTGAGCCGGTCACGCGCTATGGTCGTTAATCCATGATAACAAGTCTCGTCGGGCTGAGGCGAAGCCTCGATAGATTCTCGTGTTTCCGGGCACCGCTTCCCGGGGTCAGTCTTTGGCCCGTCGTGGTCAGTCCCAGGGTGTAAGTCTCCGGAGCGGAGACCCGCCCCCCATCGCCGCCGGCACCTGATTCCTCATAACAGCGACGTCGCATACGACCAGAATTCCCGCCATCATTGGATCCCTTCCCCCCGTCTCACCGGATCACCCGAAAAACGGTTCCGTCTCATTTGCGTTTGCCCAATCGTGTGTAATATTTCATGACGGTTGATTGTGGCCAGCGAACTCTTTGACAATACGGTCGATGGATTCGCCTGGGCCGAGCGATCGGGCGCGGGACGGTCTACCATCCAGTAGGGTTGACAGCACCGGGATCTCGCCCGACCATCAAGCCGCCACGGATGGTTGCACGTGCCGTCCCCGCCCGGTCGCTCGGCAAGGAGTGGAACCGGCGCGGCGAACGCGATGAAACAAAGCCATCTGCCGGAATGGCAGGCGGGCGCGTCGGCGCGATGGGCGAAACGAAGCCACCGCTGCCGATTTGGCAGTGGCTTCGGCGGCGCGACCACCGATTGCCACGCGAAACGAAGCCAAGTCGGCCGGTCCGAGCCCGGGAATTCTCAAATCGAAGCCAGCGAGCGGTCTCGGCCCCTGAAAGCCGCAGATCGAAGCCACGGCTCTCGGCGTCGTAGCGATGGCATGGCTTGTACGCGTCGTGCCGAATGATCCGGTTCGGGACGTCGGGTCAATTGTGCCAGGGAATACCGAAGATAGCGGCTGTGAGGAATGGGTGGGAGTCCTTCGAGCGGATGGCCGGTCGAGGTCTGGATTCGCGACCGTGGCCGGTGTTGGCGGGAACACGTTGGCTGCTCCCGATCCTGACGAACTCCATCTCAGGAAAGGAGGTCCACCACCACCATTTTCCCCACATGAGCCGCTTTGGTTTTCGGTTGGTCGCCTCCCGACTTCTCGCCCTTCTTCGGGTCGGCCGGCTTCTCGAAGATGATGACGTGCTGCCACGGGAGGAATTCGAGCGACTCCTTGAACGTGAACCCCTGGGGCTCGACCTCGCGGCGGCACCTGGGCGACGGTCATCTTGTGCTCGGGCTTGATGGGGACCTCGGGGTCCTCGCCGCGGAACTCGACGAGGACCAAGCGGCCCTTGGGCTTGAGCGCGGCCCGGAGGCCCTGCAAGGTCGTCTCGGGGTCGGAGCACTCGTGGTAGACGTTGACCATCATGATCAGGTCGATGGCCTCCTTGGGGAGACCGGGGTTCTGCTGGGTGCAGCGGACCGGCTTAATATTGGTAACGCCCGCCTCGCGGGCGTTGGTCCGGAGCATGCGGAGCATCTCGACCTGAAGGTCGGTGGCGTAGACGATCCCCTTGGGCCCGACGCGGCGGGCCAGGCGGATGCTGTGGTAGCCGGCCCCCGCCCCGACGTCGGCCACGGTCGCCCCGCGCGGGATCTTCAGGGCGTCGAGCATGGCCTCGGGCTGCTCTTCCTCGATCCGCGTCTCTCGAAAGAGCCAGTCCGCGGCCTGCCACGTCATGACGTCGGCGATCGGCCGGCCCATGTAGAATCCGGGCGGATCCTGCCGGGCCCGGCCCTTGGCACGGGCCGACTTCGCCTTGGTCTTGGCTTTCGACGCGGATGAAGCCTCGGGCGGGTCGGACTGGCGGCGGTCTCCCGACCCGGAACCCCCGTCTTTCTCCGAGGGCGCCGGGGATTGGGCCGCTGTCGGGAAGGGGATGGTCGCCAGCGACGCGGCCGCCAATAGCGCCGCCAGGATGGCTCTGGGTCTTCGGCTGATCCCGATCATGGGTGCTCCCGGCCTCAGTCGGCGAACGCATATCGAACGATGCAATAGAGCGCCTGGAATCCGTCCTTCAAGCCGATCTTCTTCCCTTCGCGATAGGTTCGCCCGTGGTAGGACACGGGAATCTCGTAGATCCGGCAGAGGCGCTGGGGCTGGTCGTCCCGGGCCGGGAAGGTGAACCGCGCCACCTTGGCCGTCACCTCGGGCTCGAACCCGAACCGGTCGCTCCTGAGCGTGATCCCCTGGATCACCTCGCGGCGGAAGACCTTGTAGCAGACCTCCATGTCGGTCAGGTTCAGGTTCGTGAACATGTTCGAGAGCAAGGTGAGACCCTTGTTCGCCAGGGAGTGCCAGTAGTAGAGAACCCGGTGCGTCTCGCCGATGAAGCGGGAGCCGAAGACCACGTCGGCCTGGTCCTCGATGATCGGCTGGATGAGCTGGGAATACTGCTCCGGGTCGTACTCGAGGTCGGCGTCCTGGACGATGACGATCTGCCCGGTCGCCTCGCGAAACCCCGTGCGCAGGGCGGCACCTTTCCCCTGGTTGAATTCGTGGAAGATGAGCTTCAGTTCGCCGTCGTTCTCCTTCAACTCCCGGAGGATCTCGCGCGTGCCATCGGTCGAGCAGTCGTTGACGACGATGATCTCCTTGCGGATCGGCACGGCCTTCACCCGCCGAAGGATCTCCCGGATGGTTTTCTTTTCGTTGTAGGCGGGAATGACGACCGAGAGGGTCAGGTCGCCGGGCATTCGGTAGATCCCCAGCTTACGGCAGAATTGCTCACCCATGGTGTTGATGAGCCAGTTTCTGCGCTGATCGTCGTCAGCGAACATCAGGGTCGAAGGATCGGGACTCCGAGCCGAAACCCCATCGGTCCCGGCGGACTGCGATTCGTGGGAAAGCGAACTGACGTCCATCGCGCAAAATCCTCGGGATTACGGCCGGTCCTCACGGTCATCCGGGTGTCTCGACGGCGCAAGTGACTGCGCGGCCGGCAGGGATCGGCAAAGCGCGTCTGGGTTAAGGATAAGCGACCAGCGGACCCGAGGGAAGCCGGATCGCCCGAACACGAGGCGGCGTCATCCTCGAGGCGGCTGGAGGAATCCTGCCACCTGCACTCTACGGCGCCGCGAGTCTTTTGGGAATGACAACGGGCTGCCCCGATGAGGAGCAGCCCGTCGAAAGCGGTCACGCGATGGCTCGGCCGGGACAAACCCGCGAGCCGGCCATCCCGGGGCACGCCAATCAGGTCTTCGGAGGATTGGGTGGGGGAGCGGAGGGGGTAATCGGCGTCGGACGAGCCGGCGCGATCTCCGTCGGAGGAATGGTCGTCGATGGCGACGGACGAGGCGGCGCGATCTCCGTCGGAGGAGTCGTGGTCGTCGAGGGGACCTGGGACGGCTGGACCGGGTTGGTCACCTCAGAGGGAGTGGCCGTGGTGGGCTCCGGGGCCATCGTGCCGGATGTCCCGGCCTGCGGGACCGTCGAATCCGGGTAGAGCGGGGCGTAGCTTATCCCCAAGGCTGAGCCGAAGACCGCGGGTGCGTAACTTCCCCCGTAGCATCCCACACCCGCATAGGCGTAACCGGAATCGCAGCAGGCCGAGCAAACCGACCTCTTGCGGAAGCAGCTAAACAACCCGCCGTGACGATGTCCACAGCCGTAACGCCGATGGAAACCGGTATAGCAACCTCCGCCATAGCACGACGCGAAGCTGCCACCGCCCCATGAGCCGAAGCCGCTCCCGCCCCACCCACCGTAACAGCCGCCACCGTAGCAGCCCCCGTAACAGCCGGAGTAGCACGACGGCATCACGGGACCGGGATACCAGTTCGAATAGCACCCGCCCGAGAAACAACTCGTGTAGGTCGGCGAGACATAAGCAACGTCACAGCCCTTGTTATGGCAACCCAGTCCACTGAGCGCCACCAGCATTACCAATGTTCCCTGCATTACTACTCTCCCCGTTGCGAAATCGAGGACAATCGATCAACCCGCGACCGGCACCGACCTTGACCCTGGTGCAACCCTCAACGACGGCTGGGCCTCCCGAGACGGGTGCATCGGCCTGCTCGACCATGCACCCGCTCTTTCCCATCAAGTCGCCCGAAGTCGTAATCTCTGCTCAGACAACCCAGATTCTAGTAGCCATCATACTCCATCTTCAAGCTCAGAAGTGAAAATGGCGAAAAAAAGTTGACTGGATAACAAATGACGGCTCGCCGAAGAATCGAGAGGGCGAGCCCGCGCCATGGGCGGTTTCTTCCCACCGCGAGCTGACGCTCCAACGCATCCAGCTCCGATTGATGGGACACGCGAGGTTCGATCAGGAGCCGGACCACGAAGGGCCGGGACTCGGCGAGCCGCTGGCCGAGGAGGGATCCGGCGGGTATGGTTACCTGGTGGTCGGTGATGAATCGTTCGTCCTGAAGTGGGGATCGTGGGACCTACCGTCGTCCTTCGCCTGGCGCGAGCTTCGTGATTCCCGACTCCGGCCGGTCCGTGAGCCGGCCCGAGCCCGGTCCTGAACCGGTCGTCGAGTTACAGGTTTGGAGATCCATGATGGGGAGTAAGTCACGAGGCCGGTCCGAAGGTCGGACCCCGACGCGTCACGAGCTGCGAGGGAGGGGGGAACCGATCGAGGATCGGTTGGATGCGAAGGCGGGATCCGGGGCAGACTCGGAGGCGCCGGGTCGGGGAGCGTGGCCGGCCTGGGCGCGGGTATCCGTCAGCCTGGTGCTGTTGTATCACATGGCCGCCGTCCTGGCCGGCGCGGTGGGCGTACCGCCCTCGTCCGAGCTGGAACAGGGAATTGCAGACTGGTTCACGCCGTACTTCGACTTGATGGACATGGGATACTCGTACCGATACTATGCGGAACCGCCGCCGACGCCGGTGGTCACGGCCACGCTCCAGTATGATAACGGGCGGCCCGAGGAGACCGTGCGGTTGCCGGCCCGGGACCTGGCCGGACCGCGGATGCGGCACCAGCGGCAGTTGGCCCTGGCCAACTCGCTCTACACCGACGTCCAGGAGGCCAAATTGCGGACGCGGGACGCCAGTCAGAGCCGGTTGGCCCGCGCCTACGCACGCCACCTGTGCCGGTCGCGGCCCGGGTGCCGGATGGTGACTCTCCGCGTCCAGCAACATCTGATCCCCGATCCCCAGCGGGTGCGGGAAACGATCTCCGAGCCCGGTGGCGCCCGGTTCGACCTCTTCGCCGAGCGGATGTTCACGACACCCGAATGGATCGGAGACTATCCGTGCGACGCCTTCTGAACGAGATCGAGCGCTACCTGGCCGAGCTGGTACAAGCCGTCCGTAGCGGATGGAACACCTTCTTCTTCACCCCGGCCGATCCCACGGCGCTGGGCCTGTTGCGCGTGGCCGTCGGCCTGCTGGCGCTCTGGAGTCTGCTGGTCTTCGGCCTGGACCTGCAAGACTACTTCGGCGCCGATGGCTGGGCGGAGCCGTCGGCGATCCGGATGGCCCAGCGTGCGCCGGCCTGGTCGTTCTGGTTCCTGGTGCCCGACGCAGCCCTCCGGCCCGCGTGGATCGGATGCCTGGTGGTGCTGGCGACGTACAGCGTGGGGTTGTTCAGCCGATGGACTGCCGTGATGGCGTGGTTGATCGTGGTCTCCACCGTGCGCCGGCTACCGATTGCGTTGTTCGGTTTCGACCAGGTGCTCTCGCCGATGGCCCTGTATCTGGCGGTGACGGGGGCTAGCGGCCAGGCCGTATCGCTGGACCGATTCTTGCGGCGATGGCGGCAGGCGAGATCGGCATCCGCCGCGCCCGCCCCGGCGCGGGCCGGCGGCGCGAGCATGGCCCGTCGCGTCGAGCCCGAGGAGCCGGGCATCCCGGTCCCGACGATCTCCGCGAACCTGTCCCTCCGGCTGATCCAGCTCCACCTCGTCGTGATCTACGCCATGGCCGGCCTGGGCAAGCTGCAAGGTCCCTCGTGGTGGACCGGGATGGCGATCTGGCGGACGATGACCGCCGGCGAGTTCGCGGTGGGCAACTTCACGGCAATGGCGGAGTGGCCCCTGGTGTTGAACTTCCTGACGCACTTCAGTCTGGCCCTGGAACTGTTGTATCCGATCCTGATCTGGGTCCGGATCGCGCGTCCCTTGATCCTGGCCGGTGCCCTGGCGATGCATCTGGGGATCGCCGTCATCAACCCGGGTTTGGCGGAATTCAGCCTGGTGATGCTGGCGGCGAACCTGGCGTTCATCTCCGGACCCTGGCTGCGCGGACTGGCGACCGGCGGCGACCGCCCGGCGCTGCGCGTGCTCTTCGACGGGGCGTGTCCGCGGTGCCGGGGATCGATGGCGTTGGTCACGGCGGCGGACCCGGGCCGGGTCATCGAGCCGATTGACCTGACCGCGGTGGATGTCCGTGCGATCCATCCGGACTTGACCCTCGAGGGTTGCCTGCGGTCGATGCACGTGGTCTCGGCCACGGGGCGCGTCCAGTCCGGGTTCGATGCCGTGCGATCGATCTGGGCCGGTCTCCCTCTATTCTGGCCGATTGCCGCGGTCGCGCACCTACCGGGGGTCGCAATATGGGGAAGAAGGGTATACAATGACCTTGCGGCCACTCGGCCGCGCGACGTCCCCTGCACGGATGAGATCTGCGGAATCCATTCCGGGACACCGCGGAACGTGGCTCGACTCCGAGGCCACGCCCAAAACCCGCACAACGCGGTTCCGACGCCGGCAGACACTCAGGAGGTGCCACGCTCATGAAATACCCTTCGAGCTCGTCCCCCGCTTCCGAGCCGTCGCCACCAGAAAGCACGGAAGACCGACAGACCGTACCACCGTTCCGGATGTACCTGACCGAACCCGGCTGGCGGATCGGCGTGAAGAGCGGCAGCGTGCGCGAATTCTGCTACATGAAGGCGCCCGGCCAGGACTTCTATCACCGCCTCCTGGACAGCGAGGTCTTCCTCCACGCGCGATGACGAGAGGCTCTGCCTGGCCTGTGCCTCGCGGCGCGGGCTGCTCGCCTCGGAGCCCAAACGGCTCCACGAAGCCATCATCGCGCTCCCGGCCGACATGGAGGCGATCCCCCTGGAGCTAGGTTATCTTCCTGACAGGTAAAAGCCGCCATCCGCGCTCCCGCCTTGCGACCGGCGCCAAACTCGGGCCAGCGCGTTGCAAGTGGTTTGATGTCAAGCGAATCCAGGAAGGCGACGACGAGCAAGATCATCCTGAGCCGGAGCCGGAAGCGGAACCGCGAGGCTCGATCGTCTTTCATCATGGCGACCTCTCGGCAAGATGGTCGCGGCCCCTTCGCGGCCCGCGGGCCTGGTACCACGGGCTCGGACGATTCATTTCAGTCGCCGATCGGGCCGGTTGGCGCAGAAGAGGAGATACCGACCGTCCGGCGAGAACGACAGACCCGAGAGCCTGTCATCGAATCCCTCGGGCTCCTGTCGTGTCGCTCGCAGGGATTCGCCACGTCGGACCGAATAGAGCGTTCGTTTCTTGGGCTCTGCCGCGACGAAGATGCAACGGCGGGTGACCGGCGAGTAGACGGGCCAGAGCGGCTCCGCGTCGAGGGCTTCATCCCTCCTCCAGAGGGCCGCAATGATCTTCGCCTTGGCCGGCTTGCTCACGTCGATGAGGACGACGGAGTCGCCCTCTTCGTGGGCGCCGATGGACGATACGAGCGTCCCGGGGCCGGCCCAACTCGGCCACGAGAAGATCCGATGTCCGGGGAGTTCAAGCAGGCCGTCCTCTTTGCTCTCGAGGTTGAGCACGAGGGACACGGTAGGCTTGGAGTCCTGGTTCAACAGGAATTCTCGCCCATCCGGAGACCACAAGGGAGCCCCGCCCTGCCCCACCAGGCGTCGTTCCGACCCATCGGACTGCATGACCCACACACCGACCTCGGCCCCCGGCTCGGCTTCGTGATCGAGCCAGAACGCGATGCGCTTGTCGTCCGGGGAGAAGGTGGGGCAGGTACCCGCCCCAAGATCCGCGATCGTCAGGTGCCCTTCGCGAACCTCGATCATCTTGATTTGCGATGCTTGAGGACGAGTCCACGGCCTGGCGATAAAGACGATCCGCGTACCGTCATGCGACCATCCCGACGCCGTGCAGAAATCGAGACCCGGATCGGGCTCGTCGGCAACCAATGTCGTCCCTCCTTGGACCAGGTCCATCATGTAGAGCTGAGCCGATTCACCCTTCTTCGGGATGCGCCGAGCTGGGGGTTGGCGCATGAATGGCCTCGGCGAGTTTGCGAGCGGCCTGGGCGGGCTCGACCATCGGGTTGATCGGCGTGGCCTGACTACCGGCGGTATCCCGTACGCCCCGCGCCGGCTCCCGGCTTCCTCGGGCGGCGCCGGAGCCTCCGAAGGGCTGCATGCCGCCCAACACAAGAACGCAGGCCAATGCAGCCGCGCCCGGGATCTTCAGCCTGGAAACGGTCATGGTGTAAAGGTCCCCTTTCCTTGTCTGGACGCATGGGGATTACCGGTCTCGCGTAGTCGGTTGTCCGTCCTGCTGCCCGCCGATTCCTGCTCGCGCGGCCATCGAGGCGGTCGGCCGAGAAATCATTCCCGCTCCGGCGGGTCGGGCTCGAAATGATAGCGCCATGTGCATCATTATTACGATGTCGTTAAGACGATGCCATCGCTGCGCCATCAGTGCATTCCGCCACATTCAAGGCTCGAGTTTACCAATCCTCGCGAAACCTGAGACGAACCTCTCCAGCGTCACCAGCACCCGAGCCAGGCGATCGGACAGCTCCCGCTGTTCCTCGCTGGCCAGCCCCGGGCGGCTCTTCGCCCGCGGATCCGCCGCCGCGCCCGTTCGCTCTGGTCGTGAATCCGGGCCTGCTCAAGAGCCCCGATGGCGCGGTCTTGTCGCGCACGGTGCTCTCCAGCGAGCTTTTGCAGCCCTCGATACCTGCCGATCCTGTCGGCCGTCGCGAGCCGCCCCGAGCGACCGGCCGTCTCGATGACCTTGGCTTCAATCTGCTCGATCAGATTGACGTCTGGCTCGACCTGCTCCAGGTACTCGAGCAAACCCTCTCGTGCGGTCGGCGCCTGGAGCGGCGGCGCACAACCCATGGACGTTAACTTCTCGGCCAACTCGCGGATTCGGTCACGGTCGATCACTTATCGCCCGCCTTTCGCTGCGGCGCCGCGGTCCCCATTTGCCGGCCCATTTCCGCTTGCCCCATCTTCGCCAGGATCGGCCGCAATATGTCGCGGATCATATCCGAGATCGGCTCGATGCGGATCGCCGAAACAAGCCGCGACGAGTTGACGACGTCCGAATAAAGTTTGACTGGCATCGTCTTGGGCATCTCTGTCGCCATTGGCGGGTCCAGAAGGTCGGTAACCATAAGACTTTGATCTCCACCCTATCAGGGTAGCCGCAAAGGGATCGGTTCGCCAATGGATCACGTTCCGACAGACAATGGTAACCAACACGTTCTTCTCGTTAAGTTCCCAAGTGAAATTGGTAATCAGTTTTATTAAAATATCTCTATTTTACCGAGACGTTCGACCCAAGAAGAAAGGCCGGTCGGGCGCCGTAAGCACCCAACCGGCCAGGTCGCAAGCTTCTGGAGAGCCCGCGATGTCCCGAATCCTGTGCACCACGACGCCGAGATTCAAGCTCACTCGCAAGGGACCGCGCCCCGCGACGCGCCCGCGCCCAAGACGATGAAGACCGCAACGACGAACCAGCCCCGCAATCGCAAGAGACTCGGGACAGTTAAACGTCCCCAGGTCATGGTCGCGGTCGTCGATGCGAACGATGGCGAGATTCCTGGGCTACTATTGGCGGTACGTCGGAAGAGGATTTTCGAAGGAACTTGGTAGTACCGGTACGACCGCCATCGAACTTACAGGCCGCAGTACCAACCGCCGGCAAGTACACTCAAGTTGTGTTCGGCTAAGGACTTGCGTCCAATGGGCGCACGAGGATTCGAACCTCGGACCTCACCCTTATCAGGGGTGCGCTCTAGCCACCTGAGCACTCCGGCCCACGCCGTTCCGTTCGTCCCAATCCTTGGACCAGCACCGAGTTAGGGCAATCGCCTCCCCCTGCAAATCTCACGAATTCCCGCAAGAATCACGGGAGTTTTCGCCCTTCCCGGGAGAATAATAGGGATACCGAGTCAACCGGTTCCCGTCAATGGCTAATATCCCCGAGACCAGTTTATATCACCGATCCCGGGGATACCGCCCGTGCAGGGCTTACGCACCAGATTTCTCGGGGTTTTCGGCCAGTACAGTTGATTTCTCGGGGATTTGGGCCAGTACATCCAAGAGATAGTCATTCTTCCAGCCCGCAACCAGGCGGCGCGTCGCGATACTCTTGCCCTTGCTGTTCTTCTCCGCCTTGAGCAAGCACAAAGCCATCTTGCGGAGCCATCCCAAGTTCTCCGCGCTGTTCCCGGCCCAGTGCCGTTGATCATCCTCAGAGAAACAGACGTCCAGAACCCAGTGCAGCGAGTTCTCGATCCCCCAATGACCCCGCACCCAACGCAGGTGCTCTGTCGCCGGCTGGGACGCGCTGCTGATGAAGTAGCGGGTCTCACTGCTGGCCTCACCATGGATCACCCGATGGCTGATCACCATCACGATCGCCGTCAGCCCGGCCCAAAGGCCCAGGTTGCGGATCCCCTTCGGCTCGGTGATCACACAGCAACTCCGGGTCTCCTGGCGACCGCTGCGGATCTCTTCCGTCTGACATTCAGTGAAGTCCACCCCGGGCTCGCCCTGATCCAATGCCTCGTCGAACGCCCGCGCGATGTCCTCGTAGAGGTGCGGCTGGTTCTCCTTGACCGCGAGCTCGTAATGGCCACCCCCGTCGATGATCTTGGCGGCGATGTCTTTCTGACAACCCATGGCGTCGATGGTCACCACGGCCCCGTTGAGGTCCAGCATCGCGAGCAAGTCGGGAATGGCCGTAATTTCGTTGGATTTGGCGTCGGTGGCCACTTGCCCCAAGGTCAAATGGTTCACGACCGCCCAGGCGCTGACGACATGCAGGGCCGAGCGGCCGACGGTGCGCCGCGCCGCGCCGCGTTGGGCCTTACCGTCGATGGCGATCGGCGTCAGCTCGGGCGAATCGGTGGCGACGGGGGTCAATCCCGTTCGCTCCATCAGCGCCGTCATCCAGGAGGAGAAGCCCTTCTGAAAGGCCAGCGGGTCGAGCAGGCAGAAGACCCGTCGAAAGGTGTCGTGCGAGGGGATGCCGCCGGGCAATTCGAGGAAGGTCTCGAGCCAGTCGCTCTTGGAGTGGGCATAATCGGCGATCTGCACCCAGTTGTCGGCGCCGCAGAACACGGCGCAGGTGGCGATGAAAATGATCTCATCGAGTCGGTGGATTCGCCCCTGTTCGCGGCGGGGATCGGGCAAGTCGGCGAAATGATCGAGGAGTGAGATCGGGTCTTGGGCGGGAGTAGCGGAGGCCGAATCCGAGCTGACGGTCATGGTGTGGACGTCCCTGAAAAGATCGAGTTATCCTGGCGATCGATGGTACAAAAGACGTCCGTTTCCCGACCAGCCGGACTGTAGGATCGAGGCGAGATGCTCTTTCCCAGAACACTCAGATATCCCAGGCTGGTGCGTAAGCCCTGACCGCCCGTGCGATGCGTGCGGGATGTCAAAGAACGCAGGATGGATAAAAACAAGGGAACCCGGCAAGCCTAGTGCGCTGATGTAGCACCCTGCTGGTCTCTGTTGACGCTCAGTCATGCGCGGCAAGTTTTATTGACGCTCACTTTTGGGACTTTATGAGCGTCAAAGCGTTTTGGCCTCCCAAAATCGAGCATCAAATGATCGTCCTCCCCTCGGTAATATTCAGCAGTTCAGAGAACGCGTAGATTGCGGGACGGCGCCGCTAGCCTGGCGGATCGTTCTTAGCAACTTTCTATCGGCCAACACGTTGAGAATTCGGCGAGCCGTGGGAGCCGGTATACGCGACTCATTGACAAATGTCTTCGCGTTGAAGACCGGAGTCTTAAAGATAAAATCCAGAGCCTTGATGGCATGGGGTGAGCGCGTGACGGAGGGAATCTGGTCTTTTCGCGACTCATAGAGGTCCAAGATCTTGCGGGTCTTGTTTGCGTTTTGGCGTGCTTGTTGGATCAGGGCGTCGAGGAAGAAACAGCACCAGCCAGTCCAATCGTCGTCCCGTGACACGGCTAGCAAGCGGTCGCAATATTCCTGTCGATTGGCTTCTAGGTGCTCGCTCGGGTAAAACATAGGCGCATGCAATTGGTTTCTTGCATATAGAAACAAAGGAATGACGATTCTGCCAATGCGACCATTTCCATCCAAGAATGGGTGAAGTGATTCGAACTCTGCATGGACGATGGCGAGTTGAACGAGCACATCTGGCATGGGGGCATGAAGAAACTTCTCCCAATGACTCATCCCGTCCTCAACTTGTTCGGTGTCCGTCCGGTGAAGTGCATCTACAAAGCGGCGTGACTCCCCGCGATGATAGTGCTGTCGGGGCCAGTGGTCCCGTCAGGGAGATCACGCCGTGTCTCGAAGCCGAACCATCGATCTACGATGGAATGCCCTCCTCAACGATTTCCGCAGGAGCGGTCTGACTCAAGCCGAGTTCTGCCGCCTTCGCCAAATCTCGCTTCACTCCTTCCGAAAGCATCTCTACCAGCCCGCCCCGGCCGATCGCACTCCCAGCGACGATCGTCCTTTCGCCAGTGCCGACCGCCATTTCCTCCCGGTCACTATCCTTCCCGATCCCATCCCGCCGAGCGCCGCCTCGGGACCCCACCTCGAACTCATCCTCTCCAACGGACGTCGGATCGCCGTCGCCCCCGGATTCGACCCCCTGACCCTCCGCCATCTCATCGCGGTCGTGGAGGGACGCCCATGTTCGGACTGAGCGCCGCGGTCCGCGTCTATCTCGCCAAACAGCCGGCCGACATGCGCAAGAGCTTTGACGGCCTGGCCGCCCTGGCATCAGGCAGCCTGGCGCTAGATCCCCTCTCCGGTCATCTCTTCGTCTTCGTCAACAAGCGCCGCGACCGCATCAAGATCCTGTACTGGGATCGCGATGGCCTGGCCGTCTGGGCCAAGAAGTACGAGTAAGACTGCCCCCATCCTCTCGACTTTACAGGAATCGTCGGACACCCCCATAATCGCGCTGGCCGGCCTGATGCGGCTGGCGGAATGGATCGAAGCTCAACACCCCGTGATCCAAGGAGGTGCCCCATGTCGCGAGACGCCGGACTCGTTGCTCCCCCCGCGCACGTCGGTCGTTCGGCCGTCGGTGCTGGACCAACTCTGGAGCCGACTGACGGACGAGCAGCGTCAACGAACGCTGCTCACCCTCAGCGACATCGTGACTCGACAACTCGGCGCGCCTCGCACCGCTCAGGAGGTGCGCGATGAAATCTCGTGATGCACGGGCCGTCAATCGCACGGACAGATCAATCGACGAGACTCCATCGACCTCCACCTTCGGCCAGAGGTCGAGCTCGAAGATTGGCGATCGGCATCTCGATCGACTCGCGATCGTGTACGTGCGGCAGTCAACGCCGCAGCAAGTCCTCGAGAACCGCGAGTCTCGCGAACGGCAGTATGCTCTGGCGCAGTTCGCGCAACGGCTCGGTTGGCCCGCAGAGCGGGTGGTGATCATCGACGAGGATCAGGGCCACGGCGGCAAGTTGACCGACCATCGCACGGGCTTCCAGCGGTTGATGACGGAAGTGAGCTTGAACCACGTGGGGATCGTGCTGGGGTTGGAGCTTAGCAGGGTGTCGCGGTCGAATACCGAATGGCATCGTCTTATCGACGTCTGCGGCATCTTTCGCACCCTGCTATGCGATCAAGATGGCGTCTACGATGCCTTGGACAGTAACGATCGTCTCCTCCTTGGCATGAAAAGCGCAATGAGCGAATACGAATTGATTACTATGTACAATCGTTTGCTTCGAGGCAGTCGGAACAAAGCGGAGCGCGGCGAGCTGTTCCTGGCCGTTCCGCTGGGATACCTCAAGACGGCCACGGGCGAGATCATTCAAGAGCCTGACGAGCAGGCGCGTGGAATGATTCAGTTGGTGTTCGAGAAGTTCGAGGAACTCGGTTCCGCCTACGCGGTCTTCCGTTACCTGGTCGTGAACAACCTGCAACTGGGATTTCGCCGTCATCGCGGTGGGCGCATTGGGGAGCTGGAGTGGAAGCCAGCCTCTCCCAGTCGAGTCCTGTCGATCTTGCGACACCCCATCTATGCGGGGGCATACGCTTATGGCCTACATCGCGCGGGGACGAAGAATCCCACGACGGGTCGAGCCGAAGGCGGCAAGTGGTTCGTGCCGCCCGAGGAGTTGGCCGTGTTCCTGCCGGATCGGCTCCCAGCGTACATTAGCTGGGATCGCTATCTCGCGAATCAGGAACGCCTCAAACAGAATCGATCGCTCCACGACACGCGGGGCGTGCCCAAACGCGGCGAGGCCTTGCTGCCCGGCCTGGTCGTCTGTGGGAAATGCGGCCGCCACATGACGACGCGATACAAGGCCGACAAGAAGCCCGGCTATCACTGCGGCGAGTATTGGCGGCTGGCCCTGGACGAGCCGTGCGGGTGCATCTCGGCAAAGACGCTGGACGACCTGGTCGCGAAGGAAGTGCTCCGCGCGTTGGAGCCCGCTGCGCTGGACCTGAGCCTACGCGCGATCGAGAACGCCGAGCGAGAGCGCAAGCGCTCCACGACCATTGGCGTCAGACTCTGGAACGCGCACGCCAGGAGGTCGAGAGGGCCGAGCGGCAGTATCAGGCCGTGGAGCCCGAGAACCGACTCGTGGCGCGGACACTCGAGGCGCGGTGGGAGGACGCGCTGAAGAAGCAGCGTCAAACGGAGGAGGATTACCATCGGTTCCTGACGAGACTGCCGGCGACGCTGAACGACGCCGATCGCCAACGGATTCGATCGCTCTCCGAGAGCGTCGCCGCGCTCTGGCACGCACCAGGCACGTCGGCGATGGATCGCAAGCAGATCGTGCGCTGCGCGGTGGAGCGGGTCATTGTCGTGGCCGACAAGGCGACTGAGCTCAACGAGGTAACGATCGTTTGGCTCGGCGGCATGACAACCCAACAGCAGGTCGCGAGGCCAGTCGGCAGGTATGAGCAATTGAAGGATTTTCGACGCCTCACGGAACGAATCAAGCAACTCCATCGAGAAGGACTTCACCTGTCGCAGATCGCCGCGCGGCTCAATGCCGAGGGCTTCGTCCCGCCGCGCCGTCGCGGCGTGTTCACGGCGGGAACGATCGGGGCGTTGGTCCGTGAACTTGGGCTGGTCGGAGAACTGTTCCGCGACGACCTCGTCGGCCAGGACGAGTGGTGGATCCCCGACTTGGCCGGGAAACTCGGCGTCATCGCCCAGAAGGTCCATTATTGGATCAAGCAGGGTTGGGTCCATTCGCGGCGTACGCCTTCGGGAAAGCATCTGATCGTGTGGGCCGACAAGGACGAGGTTCGTCGCCTGCGACAACTGGCCAGACGAAAGAACTCCTGGATCGCCGCCCGGCACCCTGAGTTGGTCGTTCCCAAGGACCGTCCCGACCGGTAGCAAGAGAGGCCGCCGATTTGTGGCGGCAGTAGCCCAACGTCTCAGGATTTGTGTAACGCCACAAGAACGAGGGTCCTGTGATGCCAGCATCAAGAGGCTCGAACGCGGCACCTTCCGCATCCCGGACGCGGCGGCCGATCGCGTCGAGATGACCACCGCCGAACTCGCCGCCCTCCTGGCCGGCATCGATCTGGACAAGGCCCGACGGCGCGTCCGCTACTCGCGGCCCGCCACTCCCCTTCGAAATTCGGAGAATAATCTACCGACAGGAGCATAATGCGCCAACAATCGAGCACCCGTCAACGTAGTATAGGGTATGATCACCCTCGCGGACCCACTCCCGGACGACCTGGAGGCGGCCCATCAGCTCATCCGTGAGCTGCTCAAGTCGCTCGCCCAGCAGGTCCATCTCAACGAGAAGCTCCAGCACCAGCTCGAGCAGCTCCTCCGCCAGCGCTACGGTCCCAAAGGGGAGCGGATCGACCCGGCCCAGCTCTTGCTCTTCGCCCGGGAGATCCTGGAGCAGGCCGAGGCGGCGCCGACACCCGCCCCGACCCCGGAGCCGGCCCCGGCCCCGACGCCCGCTCCGAGTGCGGCCCAGAAGAAGGGCCACGGACGCAAGCCGTTGCCGGCGAGCCTGCCCCGAGTGCCGGTCTTGCACGACGTCCCGCCCGAACAACGCACTTGCCCCGACTGCGGCGCCGAGCGCACCTGCATCGGCCGGGAAGTCCGCGAGCAACTCGAATTCATCCCCGCCCGCCTGGTCATCCTCGAACCCATCCGCCCCAAGTACGCTTGCCAGGACTGCCAGGCCAACGTCGTGATCGCCGACGTGCTCCCCGAGCCGATCGACAAGGGCCTGCCAGGCCCGGGGCTGCTGGCTTACGTCGCCGTCAGCAAATATGCCGATCACTTGCCGCTCTATCGCCTCGAGGGAATCCTCGATCGCTCGGGCGTCGAGTTGTCGCGGTCAACGATGTGCGACTGGATGGCCACGATCGCCGATCTGCTCAAGCCGATCGTCGATCTGATGCTGAAGAAGATCCTCAGCTCCAGGGTCGTCCAGAACGACGACACGACGGTGCCGGTGCAGGACCACGACGGCAAGGGGATCAAGACCGGCCGGCTCTGGGTCTCCGTCGGCGACCGCGGCCATCCTTACGTGGTCTATCGCTACACGCCGGACCGCAGCGCCACCGGGCCCCGGGAGATCTTCAAGGACTTCCAGGGTTATCTCCAGGCCGACGCCTATTCGGCCTACGACGGCCTGTACAAGTCGGGCGAGATTATCGAGGTCGGCTGCATGATGCACGCGCGACGGAAGTTCTACGAGGCGCGGACCGTCAACCCGCAACGGTCCCATCGGCGCTGGCATGGATCAGCCTGCTCTACGACGTCGAACGCGACGCCAAGAAGCGCGAGACCGCGGACTACGAGGCCTTCGTCGCGTTCCGGCACGAACTGCGAAACGAGCGATCGCGTTCGATCTTCGACAAGTTTCACGCCTGGCTGGAAGCCGAGCAGCCCAAGGTTCTGCCCAAGAGTCCGATCGGCGAAGCGATCCAGTATGCCTTGAACCATTGGGAGGCCCTGAAGCGTCCGTTGGAGGCCGGGTTCCTCGAACTGGACAACGGTGCGTGCGCGCGCGCGTTCAAGCCCGTGGCGCTGGGACGGAAGAACTGGTTATTCGCGGGGAGCGACCAGGGAGGCCAGACGGCGGCCGTGTTGATGAGCTTGTGCACGACCTGCAAGAATCTGGGGATCGACCCCCAGGCTTACCTCCGCGATGGGCTCGATCGGATCAGCACGCACCCGGCGAAGCGGATCGACGAACTGCTGCCGGACCGCTGGCAGGAGTTGCACCAGGCCGGCGCCGACGGGACTGAGTGACCGCACCCGAGCCCCGCGCTCCTCGTCACCCCGGACGAGCGGGGGCGATTGCGCCCGCCCCTCAAGGTTTGTCCCGCCCCAAGTTCGTCTCGGCCCGGCGCGAGCGCGGGATGATCGCGTGCGCCGAGCACAGTGAAAGAATCAAGACGGTGCCCCGAACATCATCTCACGCCCGTGAACCGCTTTGAAGATGTGGTTCACCGGACGCACTCCTGGCAGGAGTTGCACCAGGCCGGCGCCGACGGGACTGAGTGACCGCACCCGAGCCCCGCGCTCCTCGTCACCCCGGACGAGCGCGGGGCGATTGCGCGCGCCCTCAAGGTTTGTCCCGCCCCAAGTTCGTCTCGGCCCGGCGCGAGCGGGATGATCGCGTGCGCCGAGCACAGTGAAAGAATCAAGACGGTGCCCCGAACATCATCTCACGCCCGTGAACCGCTTTGAAGATGTGGTTCACCGGACGCACTCCTTGTTCGGGGACAACGGGGATGAATCGAGCCTTATCAATGGAGACACCATAGGCGCCGATGTAATTCTGGATCTTCCGAAATTTACCACGCGCCTTATCATGGCCACGAACTCCGGCGAGCAAGGTTTCATGGAGGTTCCTGATCAGGCGATTGCACAGGGGCAATTCTTCGAGCATTTCTCTGGCTTGCCACATAGCCCGTCTGTAGTTAAGAGCGCCTAAATGAACCCAGCCAATCGGTGTACTCTAAGTTACCCCGTACCGCTCAAGGAACCGGAACGTGATGAGGATCTGGGCCAGATTGCTGAGCCCTTGGTGGATGTCACCGCGACGATCATAACGCACACGCAGGCGGCGAAACTGGTGAAACCAACTGAGGGTTCGCTCAACCACCCAGCGATACACACCCAGGCCACTCCCGTGGGGCGTCCGCCGCTTGGCCAACTCCGGGTCGATCCCCCGGTCGCGCAACTCCTGCCGTTGCTCTTCGTCGTCAAAACCCCGGTCGCCCATCGCATGGTCCGGTCGTTGGCGGGGGTGGCCCGGCTGGCCGGCGATGGGGGGAACGGCATCCACCAACGGCACGGTCAAGTTGGCATCCGGCGTGTTCGCCGGGATCGTATCGGTGACCAAGGGCACGCCTTGGCCGTCGGTGACGATGGCGTGTTTGCTCCCCAATTTCGAGCGATCGACGGGGCTGGGGCCGGTTTCTTCACCCCCACCCACGGCGCGGACGTGACCCGTGTCCACGATGAACCGCTCGAAGTCGATCCCGTCGGCCTGACGGAGGTGGGCCAACAAGATCGGGTGGATCTGGTCCCAGATGCCGGCGGCCTGCCAGTCGCGCAAGCGATTCCAACCGGTCATGCCGCAGCCACAGCCCATCTCCTGGGGCAAGTCCTCCCAAGGCAGGCCGGTCTTGAGGATGAAGATGATCCCGGTGAGGACTTTGCGATCGTCCAGCGGGGGACGTCCGCCTTTGGGCCCAGGGGGATGAGGCGGGATCAGGGGTTGGATCAAGTCCCAGAGTTTGTCCGGGAGCAAAGGCTTGGCCATGATGAGACCCTTTCCGACAGGCCAAAGGGGTAGTGGACTCCTCTCAAGATTGAGAGCAGTTGACGGGCCGATTACTGGGTTTTTTTAGGGTCTCTAAGCACCTCCATGATGTCGGCCTCCTTTTGCGGGTCGAGCGAGCCTCCTGCCCCCGCAGCTTCATATTCCAGCACCTCTCCCATCGTCGCGTGGGTTCCCTCAATCCGAGAGGAAAGGACGGCTTCCTGGGTGGTCAGCGGAGAGAGCAAGACTGCAGCATTCGGGATCGCAGTCAACAATCCGTCGTAGCGAGCGAGGGCGGCACTCGCTGGGCCGAGCAGCGGGATCAACTTGGACCAGTCGAGATTTTGCGGAGGGAACTTGCCATAGTGATAGGAAACCGGTCGACTCATCGCAATATCGACTCCGTCTGACGGATAGTCCCTTGCCCTGCTTCGCACTGCTTATACCCATCCACGGGCCTGAATGAGTCCTCCCCTGCCCTGTTCTGCCACCACCTCACCAATCCGGCTCCGCCGGATCCGGCTCGACCGGGAGCCAGGGGTAACGAGCGGCACGCTGGTACTTGCGGACCATCGCGGTGTGGTACGCCATTCGACGAGTAGCCAGCGCCGCCCATCGTCGCTCTTTTTCGATTATTGTCCGCTCGTGCACGTTGCTCGGATCCAACACTTTCTCCATCAGCTCGAGAGTTTGGCGCGACGTGGTCTTTCTCTTCTACGCACATGCGCTCTATCAAGGCGTGATACCGGAGGCGACCCAAGAAGGAGTCACGTCGTCGCTTAAGCCGGACGCCACCCATAATGCCACTCATCGCCAGCCCGACGACCGCTACTGCGACCATCCACCGCCGCGTCGTCATCCGAGGTAGTCGCATGGCCGACGTCCCCCGACCTACGGATCCCTCGCGCGCCGCCGGCCTGGTCACTTCGAGCCCGCCATCTCCACCAGAGAGTTCGGGAAGTTCCCCGCCAGCGCGATGCACTTCCACTTGCCGCCCTCCCGAACCTGAAGACACGCTGCGTCGCCGCCCTCGAAGGTCAGGGTCCGTCCCTCGCTGTCCTCTGCAAAGTTGATGTCCACGACCTTCATGAAGCGGGGCATTCCGTCGAACAGGGCGAGGAGTTCGTCCCGGCCGTTGCCGATCTCCAAGTCCAGGATCATGTCGACCTCTCGCTTTCGGTTGTCCTTTGATCGCCCTCGATGCCACGCGGGTCACGGTGCCCCGATCATTCATTCCGGCTCCGACTCGTCCGGCTCGACGCTCAACCACGGCCGGACCGCCGCCCGTTGGTACATTCGCGCGAGTCTTTCGTTGTGCTCCGCGGCCCTCACGTCCCCCATGGGGTCTGCCTTGATACGCAGGTCATTGGCCAACATCTCGTGGAGGGCGGCCAGCCTCATGAAATAGGCCGCCCGCCGCCACATCACGATTGCCCCGAGCAGCAGGGATACGGTCAGAATCACGATCATCCAGCGCCTGGTCGTCATCCGGGGAATCAGTCGCATGACTATCCTCCGTCGGTTCGTCGCGATCACTCCGGCTCGAGTGGGTCGGGCTCCGCGGGGAGCCATGGGAAACGGGCGGCACGCTCGTACTTGCGGGCCATCGATTCGTGCCATTCAAGAGGACGCCAGGAGCGATCGTCTGCAAACGGCTTCATCCGGCGGGCAAGCTTCATTAACTCGGCCTGATGATAGTCCGCGATCTTCCTGAAGCGGTTCCGCCGCTCAATCGTGACTCCGAGCAAGATGCCCACGACCGCCACCATGGCCATCCACCGCCGGGTTGTCATTCGGGGAAATCGCATAGTCGGCCCACGTTCGAGTTCAGCGCCTCTTCACTCCGGCTCTGGCGGATCCGGCTCGACCGGGAGCCAGGGATAGCCGGCGGCATGCTCGTACTTCCGGGCCATCGCCGCGTGGTATCCGATCTTGCGAGGTAGGTTCGCTGTGCTTTTTCGCATCTGATCCTCGCCGCGTCCTTGCCCTCTTAAGGAGCGATTGGCCAAACCGGCCACCGTGTGGCTCCTTCTCCAACTCGCCGATGAGTACGGTTTGTTCCTCGAAGAAAGCTCTGGCGTTGGCCTCCTTCAGCCTGTACAGAGCCCCGATCTTGGCGTGAAACTGGGCGCGTGCCAGGAACTCGCCTCGCCGTCGTTTGAGTCGGATGCCACCGACGGCCACGCCCAAGACGATTCCGGTGATCGCGACCACGACCATCCACCGCCGCGTTGACATCCGGGGTAGTCGCATGGTCGCCGCCAGTCCGCCGTGCGAGAAAATCAGTCCCGTCCGGATCGACCGGTCCCGTGCGTCGGGCTCGGGCGACTCGCCTCGCCCGAATCACGGGCGGCTGACGCGTTGCGTTCGACCCAGATGGCCAGGAGGTTGCCGATGGCCGCCCCGAGGAGTGCCGTCGCCATCGTCATGGTCGTTTGGAAGTTATGCCAGACGTTAGTCTCCCACTGCGGATTCGTCGGGGGCGACAGCAGGGACCGGAGGAAATCCCCGATGGCCTCGTGGAGATGCGACGACTCCGGCGCATTATACGAGAAGAGCACCCAGTTGATGTACGTGGTGTGGGGAAACCTCGGCCGATAGGTGCCGGTGGCCTGCGGCGAGCCCCCCGAATCGGGCCAGCCGAACAGCAGATGCACCCAGCCGAACACGGCGAATCCCAGCCACCGCGCCCGGCTGCGATCCGGACTCAGGATCGCCATGATGGTGGCGATGCCCAGGAGAAAGACCGTGACCATGTAATAGGTGTCGTCCAACAACCTGCCGTAATACCGGTCGTTAACCTTGCTGAAGGCGGCGAACCCGATGGCCGCGTAGACGACGAACGCCATCAGGCTCGCGATGGAAAGACGAAGCCACTTCATCCAGGGAGCCTCCTGTGTTGGAGCCGCTGCTCGCGGCAACGACCGACGCGCGGCGATCAGCATCAAACAGCAGCCAGCGCCGTCTCTGCGACCGACAGCTTGGCCGCGGTGGCCATCATGCTGGCCGCCCGCCGGGTCGCCCGGGAAGAGGTGACCTGTTCTAATCGGGCGCCTTGGCGAGCAGCCACCACCGCCACTTCAGTTGTGACGTGAGAAGGAGCGCGGCGGCCGCCACCTGGATCATCCGCCACACGTCCCCGGCATCGTCCCGCGCGCCTGTCCGCGTCAACGATGGGTTACTTCTTTCGACTCTCACAACAGGTCGGGTTCGCTGCCGCGAGGGGTTCATCGTCCGCCGATCGGACTTGATCCGGCCTCGGTGGCAGAGTGCGGAAGTGAGCGACAGCCGGCCAGCGACCCGCCTTGAAGTAATGCTCGATGACGGCAGCATCGTAGAACCACGTGCACCCGATGATCGAATGAGGTTCGGGGAATCGACCTGAGTTCACCCAGACCCGAATCGTGCTCACATGGCTTTGCACTATTATTGGCCCCTGAATTTTTATTCATGGTCCTGGACTTTTATTCACTATAGCTCCGGCGGGTCGGGCTCGACGAGAAGCCAGGGATCGCGGGCGGCGTGTTCGATCCGAGATTCTTCCCCGTCCCGTGCCGCTTCTTGAACAACTCGGTCCGGATCAGGGCCGGCGCCCCCCACAGCCAGGACAACGATCGCCGATAGTCTAGCAAGGCGGCGATGCCCACGAACGAGCCAAGGACCGCCCCCGCCATCGCCTCAGTGAACGGCTCCTTCGGCGCTTGAACCATCGTCACAAAGGTATATTTTTGATAGACGAAGAGGTTGGTGAAGAACACGCACGCACTTGTGATCGCAGCACCTAGGGCGCTGCCGAGTAACCTGCGCCGCCTTCCGTCGGCTATCACGATCCCGAGAAATGACCCCAGCAATGGAGCCCCCCAGAACAGCGCAGCGAATCTCTCATGATCGACCCTCCATGCCCCTAAAGCTGCGATCGCCATCACGACCATCCACCGCCGCGTCGTCATCAGGGGTAACGGCATGGCGTGGGTCCCATCAGAGGTTGAACGTCGCCTTGGCGGACGCGAAGGCGATGATGAAGGTCAGGATGATGACGCACACCTTGATGCCCCGAAGTTCCTTCAGGATCTTCTCGGCTTGGGTTTCGGTCATGGATCTTGTCCTTGCCTCCGCGATTGTCGCAGGATGTCCTTGAGATCCTCGCACCCCATGGCCCTGGTCCACGCGCCGATTCACTCCGGCCCCGGTGGATCCGGGTCAACCGGCAACCACGGGTAGCGAGCGGCACGGCGATACTTCGCGGCGAGTGTCTCGTGCCAGCGAGCCACACCCAGGTCGTCCATCGTGATGACGTTCCCGTCGGGATCGACGTAAGTCACCTTCATGCCCATGCTGCCCCGGCGGATGATCGCACCGGCCGTCGCCTTGGCCCCGTGATAGGTCGCGAGCGCCGCGAACTCCCGGCGCCGATACTCCAGGAGGCAGAGCAGCCCCGCAATCGCCACGGCGACCATCCAGCGCCGCGTCGTCATCCGGGGAATCAATCGCATGGCTCCCTCTCCGTCGTCTCGTTGGTGGGGCCTCGGGTCACCCACAGCCATCGGAGGTGGGTATCCCATACACACTCTTTCGCCGTGTCACATCGGGCCGCCCGACCATTTGCAGGATCACCTGGCTTTGCACAACGTATCTACGGATTCGGCCGGCTGAACGCCGAGCCCGATCCCAGCGCCTCCATTGACCGAGCTGGGGACCCGTGAGAGGCGAATGGGACGGGAAGACGAACAGGGCAAGAGAGCCGATCAGGAGCAGCCCAATCAGCCCGCCGAGAAGGGTAGCCTCGGGCGAAAGCTTGCGCCCGCTGCAAACGTGTGCCAGTTGACGCGCGGCAATCGCAGAGATGACAAACACTACGCCGATTTCGGCTCCGCATATGGCCGTCACGAAGAGCAACCCCGAGAGTGCGGAGTAGTTCTGGGGGATCGGACGACGCCGGAGGATGCGCCCCAACTCCTGGCAAACGACGGCCCCGATGAGGAACGCGATCCCGATGCCGATCGTTTGGACGGCCAGTCCGTAGATCGCAATCGACATGACTTTCTCCTCGGCGGCGTGCCTGATTGGTGCTGCTCAGGCACCTGGAATATCCCTCAAATCGTGAACTGATCCCACCCTCCCGGCACTATTGACCCTCGTTACTGCATAGGGTCAAAAACTTCCTGTATCCGCGCCCCGGCCGCCACCCTCCCGACACGGCCCGCGAGCAAACCATTCGGTCTCATCCTTCACCGCCCTCTACCTTGTCGATCTCCATCGCGAGTGTGTCCACGGCCGACAGGATCCTGCGACAAGACTCCGGCGTCAGACCGCCGGGAGTCCTGGCGAGCACTTCTGCCAGCCTCTTGATGTCCCGTGCGGCGTCCAGGAGGGCCTGCAAGTCGGGATCGAGTAGCCCCCTCCGGTAGGCCGTCGGGTGGGTCGTCGATGGCTGGGTCGGTCACGTGCCGCCTACCTTTCTGCGGGATGTCCGCCTGGTACATGGCCCGGTCTTCAAAACCGGTGACGGGTCACCTCGAGCCCACCATCTCTCCCAATGAATCCGGGAAGTTCCCCACAAGCACGATGCACTTCCACTTGCCGTTCTTGCGAATTTGAAGACACGACGCGTCGCCCCCCTCGAACGTCAGCATCCGGGAGTTGCTGTCATCGCCGAACGTGATCTCCACGACCTTCATCAGTCCTGGCCTCCCGTCGAACAACGCCAGGAGGTCATCCCGGCCGCCGCCGATCTCCAGGTCGAGGATCATGCTCCACCTACGCTGTCGGTCCCTTGGGGCCTTCATCTCTTTCCCACGGCTCGCCGGCTTTGAACTCGCGGCAGGTCCCCGGTATCCCCTCTTTTACGGTTTTCACGAAATCGGACAACCAGTCCGCGCTTGAGCGAATGTCGCGGATGAAACCCGGGGGATCATCTCCATTAGCCTCCCATTGGTCCGCCAGGTTCCGCGCCTGGTCGGCACCCACGCAATACTTCTCCCCACGCCTTTCAATCACGATCGCCACGGCGTCACTTACTTCGGGATGATTAACGATCCCGGCAATGTAATCATTCTTGCCATTGGCCATGGGTTACATCCTGCCTCTCTTTCGCTTCAGATACTCCTCGACAAGCCGCTGCGCGACAGCCGCAATGCTCATGCCACATCCGCCTTTCGCTTGGCCGACGTTGGATGCCTCCTGCCTCATGAGGCAGGTTCCAAGTGTTCGCCGCAGATGATCGCGAGGATGTCCGCCAATCCACGCCACAACAGTCGCGCCGTCGTCAGGCTCGATGGTATCCTCAGGCATGGTTCGGACTCTAGACGTTGACCGGGTTGTAAGTCAAACGTCCCGGTTCAGGCTGTGTTGCCCTGCTCAGGCTCCGCCGTCAGCAATGCCTTGACTTCGGCGACCATCGCGTTGAACTCCTTCGATCCCCACCCTCCGACCTACTGGCCAGCCCGATATACCATCATCTGCGCCGCGAGCCAGAATGCGACCGCCGCAACCACAACCATCCACCGCCGCGTCGTCATCCGAGGGACAAGTCGCATGTGTGGTCTCCGTGGTGTGTAACGCATTCGGCGTTACGATCCTCGAGCCTCCGCCTCACTTCAGCTCCTCCTCGACGGGGAGCCAGAAAAAGTGGGTGACATCTCGGTACTTGCGGGCCATCTCCGTGTGGTATTGGACCCATCTGGGGAGGCTGGGGTCGGGATCGAAGCGCGCCGACGCTGCGCAGACGGCGGCCAGGAATTGGTGGTGTTGAGCACGCTCTTGGCGGTACCGAACTCGCTGCCTAATCTGATACCAACTGAGCGCGAGAGCGCGACCAACAGGACCACTCTCATCCACTGCCTGGTCGTCATCCTTGGGAGAGTCCCTCGCATGGCCAGCCTCCGGGCATGAGGATTATCGCAAACCCCCTGTCGCCGATCCCAGATCCGACTCGTCGGGCGCGATGGGGAGCCAGGGGTACCTAGCGGCGTTGCGGTATTTCTCCTTGAGGCGTGCGTGCTGGTCGCGGATCTCGGCCGCAAGACCCGCGTGAACCCGCACGCGAGCGGCCAACACGGGGTTCGTAGCGGCAACGGTGAGGGCTCGC
The DNA here is from genome assembly GCA_963845755.1 of uncultured Planctomycetota bacterium. Taxonomy (GTDB): domain Bacteria; phylum Planctomycetota; class Planctomycetia; order Isosphaerales; family Isosphaeraceae; genus CAWJTV01. The sequence goes on along the minus strand of CAWJTV010000019.1, from coordinate 23,291 downwards.
TCCTCGAGGCCCCGCGCCCGATCCGCCTGGATCTCCTCCATCCCCTCGTGATAATCGCCCCGCTCGCGAGCCCCAGATGGCGCCGGAAAAGGACGGAGGAGGCGAGCGTAACGGCCACGACCGCCACCATGGCCATCCACCGCCGGGTTGTCATTCGGGGTAGTCGCATAGTCGGCCCACGTTCGAGTTCAGCGCCTCTTCATTCCGCCCCCCTGCGGGTCGGGCTCGACGGGGAGCCAGGGATAACAGGCGGCACGCTCGTACTTCCGGGCCATCGCCGCGTGCCAGGTAGCGACCTTCGTCTCATCCGTAGTCAGGGGTTTTAGGTCTCGATGATACAGACGCATTACCGTGAGGTCGTCGAGCGATCGCCAAATGAGAAAGCGGTCCAACTTAGATTGGTGATAGGCCGCAAGCGACTCGAATGATCGGCGTCGATGTTCCAGCAGGCACAGAAGCGCCACAACCGCCACCGCGACCATCCACCGTCGCGTCGTCATCCGAGGGAGTCGCATGGTGCGGGTCCGGTCAGAGGTTGAACGTCGCCTTTGCGGACGCGAAGGCGATGATGACGGTCAGGATGATGACGCACACCTTGATGCCCCGGAGTTCCTTCAGGATCTTCTCGGCTTGAGTTTCGGTCATGGCGTCGCTCCGTCGGCCCGGGGTTGGGTATCCGACTTTGGCGGCTTGGGCGTGACCGCCAGTCCGGCCGCATCCAGCACAAACGGGCCGCCCGGCGCGGCCGGCGGCTTCAGGTTGCCCTGGAGTACCGCGTTGACACCGTCCGGTCCATGCTCAGCGATCACCTTGCACGCCCGGCGGACCGACTTGCCGTTCAACGTCGCCTGGAAGAGGATCGCGGATCCCTCGATCTCGATGTCGATCACCGGGTTGCCGGCCGGTTTCGGCTCGGGCGGGACCAATCCCACCAACGATGCCGGAGGTATCAGCGTGTTGATCTTCACGCCCTTTACGCGGACAGATGCGTTGCTCACTTCCCACCAGCCTTTCGCTTCGGCGTCGAGCCGGGCTAGGCCGGCTTCTGCCGCTCGATGAATTCCCGCTTCGCTTGGTAGCAAATCTGCTTCGCTCTGTCACCCGACAGAAATCGGAATTCCATCAGGTATTCGGCCAGCGCCTGAACCTGTCACCAGATTCCGGGTCGCTCAAGTCTTGTCTTCACTTGCGAGTATGCCTGACACAGACAATCGGTCATAGCGGCCGCGTCTAGCCCGACGTTCTCCATAAGCTCGAAGGCGTCTTGACATCACTTCTATCAATACCGAAGTCTCCGTTGAAATGAAGCCGTCGCCAAATCGCCCGGGCTGGTGGATCGCCTCAGCAGCGGTGCCCGCGAAAAGCCATTCCACGTCACGGAGCAGTTGCCCGCGCTCCTTCTCGCCACAATGTTCCCAGGGTATACCCCCACCCTTTGGTTTGCGCCTGAGCGCCACGTGCCCGGCGCTATTGGTATCAGGCTCTATCGCGACATATCCGATTTTGAACCCGGCCGAGAAACGAGAGACCAATTGCCCGGCCTCATGGTAGACAACCCTCTCCAGTCACTTGAGACGGGAAGGTTCTTGCCTGGATCGGGGCTTGCTCAGAACGCCTGGAGTTTCACCAAAACCTCTCATCCGTCCAGCTCCTCCTCATCCTTACGGAGCCGCTCCAAAATCGCCATCCTCGAATAAGCCGCCATGTTCAGCCCCTTCGCCCTGGCGACGCGGTCTAACCGCTCGTGGTCTTTCTCGGAGAGATCGAGCCGAACAGCCTTACCCAGCCGTCTCCCTGGCGTTGCTGTCGCTTGCACCTTCTTCTCTCCTGATGATTTCTTGGCCATAGGACGGGCTCCAGCGTGTGGTTGCATAAAGACTGCCCAGTATACCACAAGCCGCCCATCCTTACCCACATCGTATACCAGCGGAGTCTCTTGGTCAACCAATTATGTCTAATCGCGGATGTTTCACGTAAATTCTGTTTACAATTGGTAGACAGTCGCGTATCATGAGGATGTCGAGTCGAGACGTTCTCGACCCCAAAAAGAAAGGCCGGCTGAGAGCTGTCACTCCCAACCGGCCGACTCGCAAGCCTGATAAGGAGAACTCGCGATGTCCCGAATCATCTGCACCGCAACGCCGAAAATCAAGCCCACCCGCAAGATCCCGCGCCCTCGAGCCGCTTCGGGAAAGGCATCCTCCGCTACACCCCGAGCGTCGGCCGCATGCCCTACACCGCGGCCGACCTCGACTGGCTCGCCCAGAACCCCTCGACCGCCGAGGGCCGCCGGCTGGACGCGATGGCGGGCGAAGCGATGGCGACCAGCCGCCTCGAGATGAAGCTGTGCTTCTGATGGACCATCGGGCACGGACGCCCATCACCTCCACCCAGGACCCGCGACGAGGCACCTGACCATGCAGACCACGACGATGAACAAGCCACGAACCCGCAAACCCCTCGAGCCTGCCCACGGCTCATGCCGCCTGACGCTCGTGATCAACGGCACGTCCTACACGCTGCGTCGCATCCCCTGCGATCCGTCGGCCGCGCTTCGGGCCTGGCGGCTCCGCAAGCCCGAGGGCACGACGTACAACGTCGCCGCGACCGAGCACGGGCCGGTCTGCGACTGCCCCGACTTCACGTTCCACCGCGACGGCATCGACCCGGGCGGCTGCAAGCACGTCAAGGCGCTGGCCGCCGTCGGGTTGATGGCCTGAGCCCAGAGGGATCGCCACTGTGGGCATGGACGCCCATCTCCCACCTTCCGATTTGACCCCCTGTTCAGGAGATGCATCATGGGAAACGGACTGATGGTTCATGCGGGCGGAATCCGACGGACCCGCGAAGAATTGATCGGGCTGGCCACGCCGCTGGCGACCGACACGTGGCGACCGGTCCCGCACCACGAACTCGTGGCCTCGCTGATCGATGGGCTGGGCCATCAAGGCATCACGATCGCCAGCGAGGAGTACGCGACCAGTCATCGGGACGCCAGGCTATTCGGCGTCCTCGACCTGCTCATCCCCGGTACGGCCGAGCCCGACTACGGGATGTCGCTCGGGCTCCGCGGGAGCAACGACAAGTCGCTGGCGATCCAGGCGGTTGCCGGCGCGGGTGTTCGTCTGCGACAACCTGGCGTTCTCCGGCGACGGCGGGACCGTGGTCCTGCGTAAGAAGCACACCAGTCGCCTCGACCTCTCCCGAGTCGTCCCCCCAGCCATTGATGCGTATCTGGAGAAGGCCGGTCTCTTCAAGCTCGACATCGAACGGATGAAGAACGTGGGGTTGACCGATGGGCGGGCGAAAGAACTGATCTTCGACGCCTTCGCCCGCAATCCCATCCTTTCCCGACGGCTCTTCCCGATCGTCTCGGGGCTCTACTTCGACGATGAGGAGCAACGGGCGAAGTTCCCGGACCGGACGCTCTGGGGGCTCAACAACGCCTTCACGGAGTCGGTCAAGATCCTCAAGCCGACCCCACAGGCCAACGGCCAACTTCGGATCGGCCGTTTCTTCGCCCGGACGCTGTACGCGCGTCCGATGCCGAGCGCCGATGTCGTGATCGAGCAATGAATCCGCAATGAAGTGGGCCGGGTGGAGACGGCTATCTCCCCCGGCCCTGTTGGTCCTTTTCCCTGTTAACTGATCCCAAGGAGTCAGACCGAAATGCAGTCTACCACAATCACAGCCTCGATCGATCCCTCAACACGGCTTGCCCTTGACGCCCTTCGTCGGTTCCTGGTGGAAGAGGGCACCTATTCGCTCAACGCCATCGTGGCGATCGTCGCCCACGTCGTCGAACACGGAACCATCGACGACGCCCCATTCATCTATCCCGAAGACAACGACGCCTTAACCGCTGTTTACGTTGCCGGCTTCGAGCCGGTTGACCAGTCCGATCGGTCCTGGGGATCGCCCGAAGGACAGGAAAGCCGCCACGATCCCGCCGATGACGTGTGGACGCCCAACGACACCATTCGCACGTCCGGCCCGATCGAGTTCGAGGATGACGACTTCGACCAGGCTGAGCCCGAAGTCCCGCCACCCTTGACCGACGACGAACGGGCCGAAGTCCACGACGACGCTCCCGACGCTCACGTCATGACCCGGCCGGGTTACTGGGAAGCCTTCGGCGCCGACGGTATTACGCCGTTGCCCGCCATCTCCAGTGCATCGCTTGATCAGCCCGACGAGCCCGCCCGAGGGAACCGGGCTGAAAACCGCCGGCACTTCGACGAGGCTGACGACGATTTCCCCGCCGCGCTGCCCGGGTCTCGATTCCCGGTCCGCGATCGGCACAGCCCCGAAGCGCTTCATAATATCCGCTGGTTGCTCTGGGGCGTCTGAGCTCCGCCAGACCGCCTATTGGCCCCGCTGGCGTCGTTCGCCGCGGGGTCTCTCTGTTTCATCGTCTCATCACCATGAGTCACCAAGGGAGCCATGAGAGCCTTCGAGCCGATCGGGAAGCGAGTCCCGAGGATTACGCTGGAAACGGCCGTCGTGCTCATCCGCCGCAATTGGCACAACGCGGACGGCTCGGAGTTGTGGAGGTTGGGCTGTAGGCGTTCAAGTGCCGAGGGTGACGGCCGTTTAGATACGAACAAGTCTTGGAGCATGAAAGCCGACCTGATCACGACCGGACCCGAGACAACCCTGAAGGCGCTTTGGTGTCGTCGGACCGATGCGCGCAGTGCTCCGCTCCGCAAACTCCGTCCCCGTTCCAGTCCCCCATGGTATTACGCGACTCTGGCCAACCGGGGTCGTGAGATCCGTTCACTATGACGAGCGAGTCAGGCGTGATACCATGGTAGGATACACGGGATTCTGTCTAAAACCGCGTTAGGCCGGCCGCGTCCGGGTCGTTGCGTGCGCTTGACGCCACGGTAACGCTCGGCAGGCGACGAGCTTGTTCGGCGGCGGCCGAGCGTTACCGATGGCGGCTCCCGCTGAGTCGTCGGTCCGCGTCGGCCTGACGGCCGGCTAGACCGACCGGGGACGGTCGGCCTAACCTGTCGGTGTTGAAATGGATCGCCGCTGGGCGAAGGGTGTCGCGATGGCTCATATGGCGATCCACTTAGCACCTTATTATGCACACGGAGAGCCGCTGACATGGGACACACGATCTGGGTAGAGGTACATGGACGGCCGCTCAAAGAGACCGCGGACGACAGTTCCACGATGCACCGCTTGATGGACAATCTGGACGTCCTCGCGGGCAAACTCGACGTTCGAAAGCTGAGCGACTTCTACGATTACAGCGAACTCGAAGAAGCCTACGGTGATCTCAGTGACGAGGGCGAAGACACCGAGGACGGCGGCGAGGAAGAGTCTGCACCAGAGCCGACGCTGGAGGAGCGCCAAGCGAAAGGCGAGTGGTTCGACTCGGCGGTGGGACTCGATTCCGTTCGCAAACTCCGCCAGCGGCTAACAGAGCGGTTCGATGACTTGGGCTTCAAGCCGGATCGATCCACCGCGCATTGGCCAAAGCAGTTGCTGGATGAACTCAGTCAAACGGAAGCGATACTGAACGAGGCCGCGTCGTGCGCACAGCGTTTCCGTTTGCTCATCGTACCGTGATGCTGATGCCCGCGGCCGCGGCCGTGTGCATAACCCAACGCTGCAGCGGACCGGGCGGGCGTCGCGATCCCTGTGATTCGCAAAGCTGGTCGGTGCCCGCCCGGCCGCTGAACGCAGTTGCGTTCGACCATAAAAGGGGGTAGCGGATGGTGGCGTTTAGCCAAAGCTTCGGCCCAGCTACTGCCGCGACTGTCGATGCTGCCGAGCAGCGCCTTGGTGTCAAGTTGCCTGGCGACTACAAACGTTTCCTTCCGCACGGTAAACGGCGGCCGCCCCGACCTGCACGTGTTCATGGTCCCGGGACACGACCTTGTGATGTTAAGCGATCGGTGGGTGGAATCCTACCCAAGAACTGAGGTTTCCGGCCATCCCGCGGGATGCGAGACTGTTCCTTGAGGATTGTCTTGTCTCAGGAGGGGGGTCACGCTCATGGACACGTCCGCCGCCTGCGTTGATGACTTGCTTCGTTCCGGCGCCAAGCGCCTGACCGGATACCAGCGCCGCTTGTTCCTCGCCGAGGTCGCTACCGAATTATGCAACGGCAGCGCTCGCAAAGCCGAACGCCGTTTCGGCTGGGGGCGCGAGACGGTCGAGAAAGGACTCCATGAGGCCCGGCAAGGCCTCCGGTGTCTGGAGGATTTGCCGCACGGGGCCGGCCTGCGCAGGCGAAGACAAGGATCCCCAATTGGCGACCGATATCCGCGCGCATCGTGGGACCCCATTCGCACGCCGATCCGGAACTCAAGTCGCCGCGGCGGTACACCAACTTGTCGGCGGCTGAGGTGCGCGACGCCCTGATCGCCAAGGGCTATGCCCTCGAGGAGTTGCCCAGCGAGCACACGATGCGGGACATCCTCAATCGGATGAACTATCGGCTCAAGCGGATTCAGAAGGGCAAACCGCTGAAGAAGACCAAAGAGACCGACGCGATCTTCGCCAACATCAAGACCGTACGGGAACAGGCGCGGGCCGATCCGGAAACTCTGGAGATCTCCATGGATACCAAAGCCAAGGTGGGATTGGGCGATTACGCTCGGGGGGGAAAAAACCCGGACTGACGCCGACGGTGAAGTGACCAAGGGATGGGACCATGATCCGCCCGCCAAGGAGAAACTGGTCCCCTTCGGCGTCCTGATGATGGCAACGGGCGCGTTGATGCTTCTGTTTGGCGAGCGCGAGACCAGCGATGCCTGGGTCGATGCCTTGAGGATGTGGTGGCTGGAGGTCCGGTCGGGTTTGGGACATATCAAACGCTTGGTGATCTACGTTGACAACGGCCCGAAGAACTCAGGCCGGCGGACCCAGTTCTTGAAACGGATGGTGGAATTCGCCGACGGGTCGGGGTTGGAGATTCGCTTGGTGTACTATCCCCCTTATCACAGCAAATACAATCCGATCGAACGCTGCTGGTCGGCGTTGGAGAAGAAATGGAACGGCGTCTTATTGACCTGTCTGAAGGTCGTGCTGCAATGCGCCCTCCGGATGGTCTGGAAGGGTCGGCACCCGACGGTGAAGCGGCTCCATGGCGAGTATCCCGATGGCGTACGAGTCCCGGCCAAGGAGATGAAGGAGTACGAAGCCGCCTGGAGCGTTTGGCGGCGTTACCGAAGTATGACATCACGATCAAGCCGAAAACGCCTGTCTTGCAGGTAAATTAATTTCTGCCGTTCCCTAAGTGTCCTCTATGGCGTCGGCACCAAGCGTGTATCGCTCGACTTGGAGTACGAGTACGAGGAGGCGACGCAGTGGAACCCGCTGCTGCCGGGGTTCATCCCTATCGGTGAAGACCCTGGCGGTAACCGGCTCCTCTTGGCCACGATTGGCAAAGAGGCTGGGAAGGTTTTCTTCTGGGACCGCGTGGGTTTTTGGGTACGTGAGGACGGCTGCAACCTCTTTCCCGTGGCAGAGAGTTTCACGGCATTCCTGGTTTCGCTGCACGAGTCGCAACCCGAGGCCGAACCAAGAGCTGCACCTGACCCGGCGGGCATGTAGACTTTCTGGGGTTCATAGCTCCCCGCACCCGCCGGGCAGGTGAGCTTCAACTTTCGGCGGCGTAGAACAACATGGACTACAAGCAATTCTACCGACAACTATTCGCGCCACTCGAATCCCAGATTGGCCCAATCGACGTCTACACGATCTTCGCTATCATCGGGTTCGATTGTGGCGGGCCGTTGAACCTCCGCACCATCGGAAGTGAGCGCGAGGAGCGAGCCATCACCTATATCACATGCGAACTGGCTGTACGCGAAGAGCAGGTTCCGAGCGAGTTCGGTCGATACGAATTCTTGTGTAGCTGCGACGACGAGCAGTGGATCGCCTGAACGCCATTGAACTCCGTCTGTCGAGGCGGCCATGTTGTTAAGGTGGCCGGCCTCGGCCCTATTCATCCGGCAGGGCCATCATGTTCCGGGTCAGCCACAAGGGCGAGGGCATCGACGACTCTGATGGCCTCGTGGACGCTAGGAAGATCGTCCGCAGTGAGCATCCGGCCAGTACGAATCACTTCTTGCCGTAAACCCCTATTGCCTTTCGACCTGAGTCCGATATACTAATTCTGTGTCAGTTAGTATGAAATTAGTATTTCCCTGAATCTGGGGTTTGCGCCGTGAGAATGCCCGTCTCTCCGCCGCCACAAGCTAAATTGTGGCAACAATTTGGGGCCAATGAATCGATCTTTGACATTGTACGCAAAGTCAACGAAGGAACCGTTGGGGGAAGGTATGTCCATTGGGATAAGCTGCGGTATTTAACCCCGCCCTCGGGGCTCGATCATAGAGCGTGGTGGTTCGGCTTGAAGGTCCGACGAACGCCGACAAAACAAATCCCGCTTGTGGACAAGGCCGGAGTCCCTTTCGTATTCAACCTACCAGACCCTTTGCCGGAATGTCTTCATCATGTGGATTCCTTGGCTCGCGGGGTTATCCAGCAGCCCGAGCCCATAACGAACCCAGAAACGCGGGATAGCTATCTGGTACGTTCGCTTATCGAGGAATCGATAACCTCGAGCCAGTTGGAAGGTGCATCTACGACCAGGGAAGTGGCCAAGAAAATGATACGCGAGGGTCGGAAGCCACGGGACCGTAGCGAGAGGATGATCCTGAATAACTACCAAACGATGCAATACATTCTCGAAATCAAAAATAAGGATATTACTCGCGATTTAATCTGTGATGTTCACAGAATGATAACAGATAGGACTCTGAACGATGCATCGGGTGCAGGTCGTTTCCGCCGCACGGACGAGAACATCGTCGTCGGAGATGATACGGGAAACGTGTTCCACGTTCCTCCGCCAGCCGAGCAACTAGACCAACGGTTCGACGAGATGTGCAAATTCGCGAATAACCAAATACCTGATGGTTTCATCCACCCAATGTTGCGATCGATTGTCCTTCATTTCTGGTTAGCATACGACCATCCGTTTGTTGACGGAAACGGGAGGACTGCGCGAGCTTTGTTCTATTGGTCGATGCTGAAGCAGGGTTATTGGCTATTTGAATACATAACCATATCGCGAATCATTTTGAAGGCTCCGGTCAGGTACGGGCGAGCTTTTCTCCACTGTGAAACAGACGAAAACGATCTGACTTATTTTCTGCTCTATCATGCGGATGTCATTCGCAGGGCTATCGATGAATTACATTTATATATCCAGAGACGCGCCAATCAACTTGCAACGGCCCAGAAGGAACTTCGAGGGTTCACGACTCTCAACCATCGGCAACGAGACCTTATAAGCTTTGCGCTGCGACATCCGGGCCAGAGTTACACGATTGAGTTTCATCGCAGTAGCCACAACGTCGTTTACGAGACGGCACGAAGCGACATAATGGAACTCGTCGATCGTGGGCTGATGCATAAGCGGAAGATTGGAAAGACGTGGTCATTTACTCCTTCAACCGATCTAGAACAGAGACTACGACGAGACGACCGAATTGAGCCTTTGTTCGATCGGTCGGGCGTGCCCATGCTCTGACCCATCCTTGATACTCTCAGTCCTTCGATTCTCGGCGCCGCACTCGTGTCACCCGGGAGGGGCCGGCCGCGTGCCGGAAGGGGTGACCGCCTACTCATCCGGACCGTCTCGGAACTTACTCCACCGGAAACACCTCATTCAGCACCCACGCCAGCCTCACCCCCGCCTCAAAAAGCCGCCGCTTCGCCACGAGCAGGCTCCGCTCGTAGTACGCATCCCCCAGTTTGGCCCCCGACTTCATCCTCTGCCCCGTCGCCGGGTCCTGGTAGGCATCCCGGGCCGCCAGCAGGCTCGCGGTCACCCACTCCTCGACGGAGCCGCCCTTAGCCTTCTGGCGGGCCTCTGGCGTGCCCATCGCGATCAAGTCGTCGAGCCATCGGGACTCGTCCTGACTCCACCGTTCGATGATCCCAGAATCCCAGACCCGATGCAGGTTGGACCTGCGGGTGAACCATCGAACCTGGAGATCGTTCCCGCCGCGGTCGTGCTTCTCCCCGACGTCTCCGCCATGCGATAGGATATGCTTCTTGTGAGGAGTGCGTCCGGTGAACCACATCTTCAAAGCGGTTCACGGGCGTGAGATGATGTTCGGGGCACCGTCTTGATTCTTTCACTGTGCTCGGCGCACGCGATCATCCCGCGCTCGCGCCGGGCCGAGACGAACTTGGGGCGGGACAAACCTTGAGGGGCGCGCGCAATCGCCCCGCGCTCGTCCGGGGTGACGAGGAGCGCGGGGCTCGGGTGCGGTCACTCAGTCCCGTCGGCGCCGGCCTGGTGCAACTCCTGCCAGCGGTCCGGCAGCAGTTCGTCGATCCGCTTCGCCGGGTGCGTGCTGATCCGATCGAGCCCATCGCGGAGGTAAGCCTGGGGGTCGATCCCCAGATTCTTGCAGGTCGTGCACAAGCTCATCAACACGGCCGCCGTCTGGCCTCCCTGGTCGCTCCCCGCGAATAACCAGTTCTTCCGTCCCAGCGCCACGGGCTTGAACGCGCCCGCGCACGCACCGTTGTCCAGTTCGAGGAACCCGGCCTCCAACGGACGCTTCAGGGCCTCCCAATGGTTCAAGGCATACTGGATCGCTTCGCCGATCGGACTCTTGGGCAGAACCTTGGGCTGCTCGGCTTCCAGCCAGGCGTGAAACTTGTCGAAGATCGAACGCGATCGCTCGTTTCGCAGTTCGTGCCGGAACGCGACGAAGGCCTCGTAGTCCGCGGTCTGCGCGCTTCTTGGCGTCGCGTTCGACGTCGTAGAGCAGGCTGATCCATGCCAGCGCCTGATGGGACCGTTGCGGGTTGACGGTCCGCGCCTCGTAGAACTTCCGTCGCGCGTGCATCATGCAGCCGACCTCGATAATCTCGCCCGACTTGTACAGGCCGTCGTAGGCCGAATAGGCGTCGGCCTGGAGATAACCCTGGAAGTCCTTGAAGATCTCCCGGGGCCCGGTGGCGCTGCGGTCCGGCGTGTAGCGATAGACCACGTAAGGATGGCCGCGGTCGCCGACGGAGACCCAGAGCCGGCCGGTCTTGATCCCCTTGCCGTCGTGGTCCTGCACCGGCACCGTCGTGTCGTCGTTCTGGACGACCCTGGAGCTGAGGATCTTCTTCAGCATCAGATCGACGATCGGCTTGAGCAGATCGGCGATCGTGGCCATCCAGTCGCACATCGTTGACCGCGACAACTCGACGCCCGAGCGATCGAGGATTCCCTCGAGGCGATAGAGCGGCAAGTGATCGGCATATTTGCTGACGGCGACGTAAGCCAGCAGCCCCGGGCCTGGCAGGCCCTTGTCGATCGGCTCGGGGAGCACGTCGGCGATCACGACGTTGGCCTGGCAGTCCTGGCAAGCGTACTTGGGGCGGATGGGTTCGAGGATGACCAGGCGGGCGGGGATGAATTCGAGTTGCTCGCGGACTTCCCGGCCGATGCAGGTGCGCTCGGCGCCGCAGTCGGGGCAAGTGCGTTGTTCGGGCGGGACGTCGTGCAAGACCGGCACTCGGGGCAGGCTCGCCGGCAACGGCTTGCGTCCGTGGCCCTTCTTCTGGGCCGCACTCGGAGCGGGCGTCGGGGCCGGGGCCGGCTCCGGGGTCGGGGCGGGTGTCGGCGCCGCCTCGGCCTGCTCCAGGATCTCCCGGGCGAAGAGCAAGAGCTGGGCCGGGTCGATCCGCTCCCCTTTGGGACCGTAGCGCTGGCGGAGGAGCTGCTCGAGCTGGTGCTGGAGCTTCTCGTTGAGATGGACCTGCTGGGCGAGCGACTTGAGCAGCTCACGGATGAGCTGATGGGCCGCCTCCAGGTCGTCCGGGAGTGGGTCCGCGAGGGTGATCATACCCTATACTACGTTGACGGGTGCTCGATTGTTGGCGCATTATGCTCCTGTCGGTAGATTATTCTCCGAATTTCGAAGGGGAGTGGCGGGCCGCGAGTAGCGGACGCGCCGTCGGGCCTTGTCCAGATCGATGCCGGCCAGGAGGGCGGCGAGTTCGGCGGTGGTCATCTCGACGCGATCGGCCGCCGCGTCCGGGATGCGGAAGGTGCCGCGTTCGAGCCTCTTGATGCTGGCATCACAGGACCCTCGTTCTTGTGGCGTTACACAAATCCTGAGACGTTGGGCTACTGCCGCCACGAATCGGCGGCCTCTCTTGCTACCGGTCGGGACGGTCCTTGGGAACGACCAACTCAGGGTGCCGGGCGGCGATCCAGGAGTTCTTTCGTCTGGCCAGTTGTCGCAGGCGACGAACCTCGTCCTTGTCGGCCCACACGATCAGATGCTTTCCCGAAGGCGTACGCCGCGAATGGACCCAACCCTGCTTGATCCAATAATGGACCTTCTGGGCGATGACGCCGAGTTTCCCGGCCAAGTCGGGGATCCACCACTCGTCCTGGCCGACGAGGTCGTCGCGGAACAGTTCTCCGACCAGCCCAAGTTCACGGACCAACGCCCCGATCGTTCCCGCCGTGAACACGCCGCGACGGCGCGGCGGGACGAAGCCCTCGGCATTGAGCCGCGCGGCGATCTGCGACAGGTGAAGTCCTTCTCGATGGAGTTGCTTGATTCGTTCCGTGAGGCGTCGAAAATCCTTCAATTGCTCATACCTGCCGACTGGCCTCGCGACCTGCTGTTGGGTTGTCATGCCGCCGAGCCAAACGATCGTTACCTCGTTGAGCTCAGTCGCCTTGTCGGCCACGACAATGACCCGCTCCACCGCGCAGCGCACGATCTGCTTGCGATCCATCGCCGACGTGCCTGGTGCGTGCCAGAGCGCGGCGACGCTCTCGGAGAGCGATCGAATCCGTTGGCGATCGGCGTCGTTCAGCGTCGCCGGCAGTCTCGTCAGGAACCGATGGTAATCCTCCTCCGTTTGACGCTGCTTCTTCAGCGCGTCCTCCCACCGCGCCTCGAGTGTCCGCGCCACGAGTCGGTTCTCGGGCTCCACGGCCTGATACTGCCGCTCGGCCCTCTCGACCTCCTGGCGTGCGCAGTTCCAGAGTCTGACGCCAATGGTCGTGGAGGCGCTTGCGCCTCTCGCTCGGCGTTCTCGATCGCGCGTAGGCTCAGGTCCAGCGCAGCGGGCTCCAACGCGCGGAGCACTTCCTTCGCGACCAGGTCGTCCAGCGTCTTTGCCGAGATGCACCCGCACGGCTCGTCCAGGGCCAGCCGCCAATACTCGCCGCAGTGATAGCCGGGCTTCTTGTCGGCCTTGTATCGCGTCGTCATGTGGCGGCCGCATTTCCCACAGACGACCAGGCCGGGCAGCAAGGCCTCGCCGCGTTTGGGCACGCCCCGCGTGTCGTGGAGCGATCGATTCTGTTTGAGGCGTTCCTGATTCGCGAGATAGCGATCCCAGCTAATGTACGCTGGGAGCCGATCCGGCAGGAACACGGCCAACTCCTCGGGCGGCACGAACCACTTGCCGCCTTCGGCTCGACCCGTCGTGGGATTCTTCGTCCCCGCGCGATGTAGGCCATAAGCGTATGCCCCCGCATAGATGGGGTGTCGCAAGATCGACAGGACTCGACTGGGAGAGGCTGGCTTCCACTCCAGCTCCCCAATGCGCCCACCGCGATGACGGCGAAATCCCAGTTGCAGGTTGTTCACGACCAGGTAACGGAAGACCGCGTAGGCGGAACCGAGTTCCTCGAACTTCTCGAACACCAACTGAATCATTCCACGCGCCTGCTCGTCAGGCTCTTGAATGATCTCGCCCGTGGCCGTCTTGAGGTATCCCAGCGGAACGGCCAGGAACAGCTCGCCGCGCTCCGCTTTGTTCCGACTGCCTCGAAGCAAACGATTGTACATAGTAATCAATTCGTATTCGCTCATTGCGCTTTTCATGCCAAGGAGGAGACGATCGTTACTGTCCAAGGCATCGTAGACGCCATCTTGATCGCATAGCAGGGTGCGAAAGATGCCGCAGACGTCGATAAGACGATGCCATTCGGTATTCGACCGCGACACCCTGCTAAGCTCCAACCCCAGCACGATCCCCACGTGGTTCAAGCTCACTTCCGTCATCAACCGCTGGAAGCCCGTGCGATGGTCGGTCAACTTGCCGCCGTGGCCCTGATCCTCGTCGATGATCACCACCCGCTCTGCGGGCCAACCGAGCCGTTGCGCGAACTGCGCCAGAGCATACTGCCGTTCGCGAGACTCGCGGTTCTCGAGGACTTGCTGCGGCGTCGACTGCCGCACGTACACGATCGCGAGTCGATCGAGATGCCGATCGCCAATCTTCGAGCTCGACCTCTGGCCGAAGGTGGAGGTCGATGGAGTCTCGTCGATTGATCTGTCCGTGCGATTGACGGCCCGTGCATCACGAGATTTCATCGCGCACCTCCTGAGCGGTGCGAGGCGCGCCGAGTTGTCGAGTCACGATGTCGCTGAGGGTGAGCAGCGTTCGTTGACGCTGCTCGTCCGTCAGTCGGCTCCAGAGTTGGTCCAGCACCGACGGCCGAACGACCGACGTGCGCGGGGGGGAGCAACGAGTCCGGCGTCTCGCGACATGGGGCACCTCCTTGGATCACGGGGTGTTGAGCTTCGATCCATTCCGCCAGCCGCATCAGGCCGGCCAGCGCGATTATGGGGGTGTCCGACGATTCCTGTAAAGTCGAGAGGATGGGGGCAGTCTTACTCGTACTTCTTGGCCCAGACGGCCAGGCCATCGCGATCCCAGTACAGGATCTTGATGCGGTCGCGGCGCTTGTTGACGAAGACGAAGAGATGACCGGAGAGGGGATCTAGCGCCAGGCTGCCTGATGCCAGGGCGGCCAGGCCGTCAAAGCTCTTGCGCATGTCGGCCGGCTGTTTGGCGAGATAGACGCGGACCGCGGCGCTCAGTCCGAACATGGGCGTCCCTCCACGACCGCGATGAGATGGCGGAGGGTCAGGGGGTCGAATCCGGGGGCGACGGCGATCCGACGTCCGTTGGAGAGGATGAGTTCGAGGTGGGGTCCCGAGGCGGCGCTCGGCGGGATGGGATCGGGAAGGATAGTGACCGGGAGGAAATGGCGGTCGGCACTGGCGAAAGGACGATCGTCGCTGGGAGTGCGATCGGCCGGGGCGGGCTGGTAGAGATGCTTTCGGAAGGAGTGAAGCGAGATTTGGCGAAGGCGGCAGAACTCGGCTTGAGTCAGACCGCTCCTGCGGAAATCGTTGAGGAGGGCATTCCATCGTAGATCGATGGTTCGGCTTCGAGACACGGCGTGATCTCCCTGACGGGACCACTGGCCCCGACAGCACTATCATCGCGGGGAGTCACGCCGCTTTGTAGATGCACTTCACCGGACGGACACTCTTGTGATATCCACCTAGTCCCCAAATCAAGGCGACGACGATGGGCAAAGGCAACCATTCGCAGACCAAGGAAAAGAAGAAGCCCAAGAAGGCTGCGGCTCCGAAGGCCGTTCCGGTGAAGTCTGCCACTTCGCCCAAGAAGCCGTGACCGCTGTTCGTAACTGCCGTACGATGGTGGCGCAGGGGTAGAGTAGCGGTCAACTCACCGGGCTAGAACCCCGGAGACATGGGTTCGAATCCCATCCCCTCGCCAATTCAATTTCAGGGATCGCGCGTCCTACCGACAATCCCCTGCCTTCCGATACCCGGCCTTCTCCGCGTCCGCCTCGCTGGCGAAGGTCACCCTATTCTTCTCGCTCCTTACCGCTGCGGCCCGGCAGCTCGGCTTGTGAGAGACACGGCTTCGTCGGTTCCCCTTAACGTCCGCCGTCTCAGGAACGCCCTCGCCATGCCACCAGTACCATGGCGGGACGGGATTCGGCTGGCTCCATAGCCCGATCCTCGCTGCCTTCGCCTCGGCCTCGAGCCGGGCAAGATCGGCGTCGCGCGGGGCGTATTGCTTGTACCAGCAGGCCATCCCTTGCCCGACCATCTCGCGGTTCATCGAGCGGCCGTCCGGCAGGATCACCTCGGCCACGGTGCGACCGTAGCCGTCGGTATCGCGGACGCGGATGGTGACCTGCTTGCCGAACGCGAGGCTGGCGGCACCCTGCTTGGCGCGGCTGCCGAAGTCCTGCCCCGTCTCCGGCGCGTCGATCCCCCAGAGCCGGACCTTGACCTGCTTCTTCGCCGCGGTGAGGACCGTGATCGTGTCGCCGTCGGAGATGCCGACGACGCGCACGGCGTCATCCCAAAGGCGGGTATGGAGAGCGCGACCAGGAAGACGGCCAGGAAGCAACGCATGCAGCAATCTTAACCCATATCTGTTCGGCTGGCCAGATGGTGCCGGGATGGTAAAATAGCATAGGAGGCACCCAGGCTACGGATCAGATCCATCCTTGCATGCGAAAGGAATGCCCATGCCGGGCACACGCGCCGAATTCTACCGCGGTCCGCATGACGGCCTGGTGCTGAAGATCGACGAGATCAAGCGGTTCTGCCACCTCGTCCGGATGCCGGGACAGGAGGAGGATCGGCTCTTCGCGATGATGCCCACGCTCGTCGAATGGAATCACGTCATGCGCGGCCGCCTCGATAAGGACGGACCGTTCGACACGCTCTATCCCTACGAGCTCGAACGGCGCGGCGAACGCGTCGCCTTCCTGTTCCGCCGGCACGACGAGTTCGCGGAGGCGGCAGAGGGCAATTGACGCCGCACGCGCATGGAAAGTAACGCCGCCGGGCCGAGACTGATCATCGTTTGCGGCTTGCCGGGTTCGGGAAAGACCACGCTGGCGAAGGCGCTGGAAGGCAGCCTGCGCGCGGTCCGGCTCTCCCCCGACGATTGGTTGGAGGCGCTGTCGCTCGACCTCTATGACGAAGAGCGTCGCGCGAAGATCGAGGCGCTGCAATGGGGATTCGGCCAGCGGCTTCTTACCCTCGGTCTCACTGTGATCATCGAATGGGGCACATGGGGAAGGGCTGAGCGCGATGCCTTGCGACTCGGGGCACGGGCGCTCGGCGCCTCCGTAGAGTTGCATTATCTCTCCGCGCCCCTGGACCTCCTCTTCGACCGGATTCAACGCCGGGGCATGGAGAATCCGCCGATCGAAGACGATGCGCTGTCCCGATGGTCCGACATCTTCCAGGCTCCGACGCCCGAGGAGATGGCCCTCTTCGACGCGCCCCTCATTACGCACGTCGGCCCGGATGCAGGCTGACCGGCGGCTGTCGCCTCAAATCCGCTGATCGATCAGCACCGGCATGCGATCCGAGCCCGTCATGACCTTGTAGTAATGTGGCTGACCATATTATTACAATTATGTTGTGGAGTTCATTATGTTGCGCCCGACCTCTCCCCCGCCTCTCACACGGGCAACATCAACCTCGAACGCCACATAACCCGAGGCGATCCTGCGGAAGGCCGACCCTCGACTCCGTCGTTGGCCAGCCACGAACCATGGTCCGCCCATCGCCAACCACCGCATCGTCAGGGGGTGGCGCTCGGCCTATAATGACTATCCATTCGCCCGGCCGACGAAACAGCGGCACCCGGAAGCTGCCATCTTTCAGGCCAACAGGCAATCTCCAGCACGATCGAAGGCGACGGGCGTCGTCACGCCCTGCCGGAGAGGAGCATCCGTGGAGGGACGCAGCCATGAAGATCACCAACGAGATCATGGAAGGGTATGTGAACTGCAAGACCAGGGGGCACCTGAAGCTCGTCGGTGAGACCGGCATCAGGTCGGACTACGAGCTAATGACCGAGGCGGCCAGCCAAGCGTCGCGGGAAGTGTCCCTCGCTCAGCTCGTCACCCGCTTTGGGCGGGGCAACGCCTACCGAGGGAACGCCATCACGGCCGCAACGTTGCAGCAGGGAGCACCGGTGCTGGCGGACGCCACACTTGAGGACGACGGCATGTCGATCCGCCTCGACGCCCTCAAACGGGCGGACGGGATCTCGAAGCTAGGCGAACACCACTACCTGCCTGTCCTGCACAACCATGGGGACAAGATCGGCCAGCCCCGGAAACTGCTGCTTGCCGTGCTTGGACTGATCCTCGCCCGCGTGCAGGGGGTGCGGCCCGTCGTGGGGCTGGTCACCCGTGGCCTCGATGGCCGCCTGGGCAAGGTCTGCCTGGACGCGAAGCTCTACCGGCAGGCGGAGCAGGTGTTGGACGAGGTCAAGCAACTCCGGGCAGGCGGCGAGCTACCGAAACTGACGCTCAACAAGCATTGTCACCTCTGCGAGTTCCGGCAACGATGCCGCACGCAGGCGGAGAAGGCGGACGACATCAGCCTGCTCGCGGGCGTGGGCGAGAAGGAGTTGAAGAGGTACAACCGCAAAGGGATCTTCACCCTGATGCAGCTATCCTGCACCTTCCGCCCCCGGAAAAGAGGCAAGCGAGTCAAGCGAACAAGCTATCCCCACTACGCTGCCTTGCAGGCACTGGCCATCCGCGAGAAGAAGGTCCACGTCTATGGCACGCCCGACATCCCATACAAGCAGGTGCAGGTGTTCTTCGACGCCGAGGGCGTCGAGGATGGTCGTTTCGCCTACTTGTTGGGCGTCCTCGTGGTCGAGGGCGCCGGCCAGAAGATGCACTCCTTCTGGGCGGATGGCCCGGACCAGGAGGTGGAGGTATTCGACGGTTTCCTGGACCTGCTGGACGGCCGCGAGGACTTTGTCTTGTTTCATTACGGCAACTACGAGAGGAGATTGCTGCAACGGATGAGGAAGGTCGTGAAGCGGACGAAGCTCGTGGACCGCCTGCTCGCCAACGCCGTGAACGTCCTGTCCGCCATCCACTCCAATGTGTACTTTCCCGCCTTCTCCAACGGACTCAAGGACGTGGGCCGATACCTGGGCTGCACATGGTCGGACGAAGATGCCTCAGGCTTGCAGAGCCTGGTGTGGCGGTGCGCGCTGGCAGGAAAGTCGGAAAGCAGTCTGGAAGGAGAAGCTCCATATCTACAACGCCGAGGACTGTACCGCCCTGAAGCAGGTGACGGAGTTCGTCAAGGCTCTCGCCGACGCCGGACGAATCCGGGGTGCAGAGGCGACATCTACCTCGTCTTCTCCGGCCGTTGTGTGGGCGGACGATGTCGCCCCGTCACGTTGCCACCAGTGGTGCCGTCCCAAGTTCGCACTCCAGGACTTCGACCACGTCAACCGCTGTGCTTACTTCGACTACCAACGCGACAAGGTCTTCGTCCGCACCAGCAGGGCGGTCAGGCGGCAGGGCCAGCGCATACTAACATGTAGATCCGGTAAGGACTTGCAGCAAGTAGTTTTCGTTCCAGCCACAACTACGACGTTTCATGGCGAGGCTGGTGCGGTCGGGATGCTGTTTCAAGAGCGACAACGTGAAGCGGTTGAGCCAGGCGAAGTTCTCCCGCAGCGCCTCCTCGCGGATCCGCGACTCGTCCTCGCGATAGGTCACGTCGAGCACCCAATGGCAGCTATTCTCGATACCCCAGTGGCCCCGGACAGCCCTCGCCAGCCGCTTCACGTCCATGGTCAGGCTGCTGATGTAGTACCGGACCTCGACGCTCTGTTTCCCGTCGCGGACGCACAGCGAGGTCACCACCGCGATCGTCTTCAGCGCCTTCCAGAGCCCGAACCCCGGCAGGCCCTCGGGGGCCGGGATCTGGAGATACGTACGCGTCTCCTGGCGCCCATGGCCCTTCTCGGTCGTTACCTGCTCTTGGGCCCCCTCCAACTCGCCCTCGAGTTGTTCGTGGATGTGATCGATGACCGCCTGATGGAGCGTCTCCTGGTTCCCTTTCAGCGCCAGGACGTAGTCCCCCTCGCCGTCGATGATCTCCGCCGCGATCGCCTTCTGGGCCCCGATCGCGTCGATGGTGATGATCGCCCCCCTGATGTCCACCAGCCGCAGGACCTCGGGGATCGCCGTGATCTCGTGGGACTTCTCGGCGCAGGCCACCTGCCCCAGCGTCAGGCCGAACTCGCTGGCCCAGATGCTGACCGAATGCAACGCGCCCAGGCCGTTCTGGCGATCGTGGCTCCGCCGCGCCGTCTTGCCGTCGACCGCGAGGACGGGCTGCTCCACGCCGGTCGCCGCGGCCGCCTCGGTGCGCAGCGACTCCAGCCAGCTCACAAAACAGGCCTGGAAGGCCCCCGGCCGCAGGGCCATCAGAACGCGACGGAAGACATCCTTGCGCGGGACCCCATCGGGCAAGTCCAGGTTTGCCACGAGGAACTCCTCCTTGAGGGCGGCCCATTTGGCGATCGCGGTGGGTCCGTTGGCGCCGGCCAGGACCGCCATCACGGCGATGATGACCACGCTGACCAGGGGATGCTTGCGATTGACCGAGGAGCGCGGGTCCTCCAACTCCTCGAAGTGCCGTGCGACCTCGTCCAGACCGATCCGCCGAACTTCCGCCATGGTCCATCCTCCGTGGGTAGTCGCAAAGGGAGCGCCATCGAGAATGATAGACAAAGGATCACAAAAAGAAAACATGACCCAGGTTGCCCAATCTAGCCACAGTTAGCGCTAGCCCTGGGTCAGGCGGGCCTGTCTGAGCCAACGCAAGCAGAAGAAGCGGTCGAATCTGCCCGTGAATAGGGAAGTCGAGATCACGAGCGATTCGTGCCCATTCTGCAACGGGAACCGGATCATCCGGGTCGGCAAGAAGAAAAGTGTCAAGCTCGCCTACGACCTCAAGTTTACACCGGGTGGCATCCGCAGGCAGGTCGTCCGCTGCACCGCTCTCCGCCACCAGTGCGAGGATTGTCGGAAGGGGTTTCTGCCCGAGCGGTACAAGAGGCGAGACAAGCACTTCCACGGGCTAAAGAGCTGGGCCGTTTACCAGCACATCTGATTAGCGACAATTAGATTTCCCTGTTGACGACAATTAGAATTCCCTACTCGGCCATAGTGTACAAGCCCCTGGGATTCTGGCCAATTGACCATCCCTCTCGCCTCTGGGATCAACCATTCCTGCGCTCGTTCATCCCTCCTCTCGTGCGTCTGTCGGTTCCACCGGCTTTTGACGCGACTTCTTGGCCTGCTCGGCTCGGTAGCTCGGAACGTTCAACTCCACGATCACGCTATGGTGCACCAGCCGGTCGATGGCGGCGGCGGTCGTCATCGGATCCTTGAAGATCGCCTCCCATCCCGAAAACGGCAGGTTGCTCGTCAGCATCACGCTCCCGCGTCGTACCGTTCCGCCAGCAGGTTGAAGAGCACCTCCATCTCGTCCCGGCTGTATTGTACGTATCCAATATCGTCAAGGATCAGCACCTCATATCGGGAAATCTTCTTGAGAAAACCGCGAAGCTTCAGGTCGCACTTCGCGGCCAACAGATCTTGAACCATCAAGGCGCACGTCGCGAACATCACCTTCCGCCCCGAGCGGATCAGTTCCTGCCCGATCGCGCACGCCACGTGGCTCTTGCCACTGCCGGGATTCCCGAATATGAGCACATTGTCATTTCGTCCAACAAAATCGCCTTCGAGCAGAGTTCTGACCTGCTGCGCCGCCTTGGACGGCAGTCGCTTCAGGTCCAGGCTTGACAGGTTCTTTTCCATGAACAGCCTCGATTCTCGCAACAACCGCTCGACCCGGTGGGAACGCCGCGACTCGCACTCGCGCTCCGCCAGATCCAGGAGGTAACGTTCGTAACTGGTCGACTCCTGACGGGCTCGTGCCGCCGCCGATTCGTACGCCTGCCGGATCGTCGGCAGGTGGAGCTCGCGAAGGCAGTCCGTCAGAGACTCATGCACATCGATTGGCTTACTGATGGAATATCCTCCCTGGTCTCGAGTAACAGGTCGTACATCGACAAATCCACCGTCGTGACGACCACCTCCATCGCGGAGGCAGGCCCAGGTCGTGACCCAGGTGCTCCGTGACGACGGTCGGGGTGATCGGCATGTTCCCGTCCAAGAGCCGGCCCAGGACGGCGTCGACCCCGACTTCCGACTCCTTCGCCGCCAACTCCAGGACCCGGAGATAATCCTTGGTGGCGCGGGCCGGGCTTTGTGCCAGCAAGACGTCGTAGGCTCGGCGAAACCGGCCGGTTGGGAACATCGCGTCCCGGTGCCGATAGGCCGCGAACGCCCCCGGCTTGCGCACCAACCAGTCGATCACGTGCCGATAGTTAATCACGTGTTTGTTGTGGCCGCGCTGCCGAGGGACCCTTTCAATCAGCACCGCGCCGTGCCACACCTCCAGGCATTCCGCCATCACATGGACATCGACCTGTTCACCGATGAGTCGGCTCGGCACCGAGTAGGTGTTGGAGCCAACCCGGATCGTACTCCCCTGGGTGACCCGCACCCGGCGCCGGTGCCAGGCGTCCACCCGCCGCGAGGGGAGGTCCTTCAGCAACAGTCGTTCCTCGGTGAACCGCGGGTCCGTCCGCTGTTGCGCTGGAGCGAAGACCTGGCGAAGGAACAGCTCGTAGGCTGCTCGGTCGGCGAAATCGCGGCCGCTGCGCAACATCAGGGCCTGATCCATCGCTTGTTTGAACCGGTTATGACTCTGTTCGGCGTCTCCGTTCTGGTTGGCCTTACCGGCCTGGATGGCTTGAGGTGCCATGCCATAGTGGGCCATCAAGGCGCGGTATCGTTGCTGGAACAAGTCCCGATCGCCGAGGTTGTTGACCGCGGCCGTGAGCCGATCGGTGCGATGAGTCTGGGGAACCCCTCCCAGTTCCCAGAGGGCGTTCTGGAGCCCCTGGCTGAGGCTCTCGAAACTTTCGGAGAAACAGACGGTGCCGGTCTCCCAGTTGGAGTAGGTCAGAACGAAGTGATAGACCAGGTGATCGAACGATTGGCCAGCGAGTGTGACCTGCAAATCGTTCAGGGAAGTGAAGTCGGAGGCGCCAACGCGCCGGGCGTGTGGATCTGATCGAAGAAAACCTCCTTGGGTGGACCCTCGGTGGCCCGCCACGCTTTGATCTTCCGTTGCAAGGTCCGGAGTTGGCCGTCGGGGAACCGGCCCGGGAAGCGATGCTGAAGATCCTCAAACAGGGTCTTGGCTTGAGCCCCGGGTTGAGCACCAGCCGATCGTGGAGTTCCGGCCAGACTTCCTGGAACGGATCCTCCCGGGTCCGCCAGGTCTTGGGGTCCACGATTCACTGGGCAGGCGATCCGAGTCTCGGTACTTTTGAGCGGTCTTGGCGTCCATACCCACCTTCCAAGCCGCAAGGTAGAGCGGATTCCCTCGCCGAGAAGCTGGCGAAGCTTGAGAACCTGGGTGTCCTTGGTCATGGCGGTTGCCTCCTGACCTAGGAGGAAACCACGTAGTGAACAGGCAAGCGAGAGGAGGCGGGAATTCTGATTGTCGCTGGGCGGGAATTCTAATTGTCGCTAA
>CAWJTV010000018.1:0-136703 GCA_963845755.1 uncultured Planctomycetota bacterium | reverse complement strand
GCCACAAGGTGGTTTTGACCGGCGACGTGGGTTAGTTTGAGAGCGGTGGCCCAACCATGTTTCTCACCCACGATCCTGGGAATGCGAGTCGCCTCGCCCTCCCACCTGCTTCAAGGACCCGACCATGCAAGCGAGATTGAGATCGTCCTGGACGTGGCGTCTCTTCGGCACGATCGTTGGTCTAGCAACATGGACTGCCGCCGGCCGGGGCGACGAGCTCCCCCTGGTGGTGGACGTCGAGTTTCAGCCGCTCTCGGCGCAGGTGAAGCGGGTGGTCGAATCGCTGGACATGCTCGGCGAGCCGCTGGGCCGGGAGGAGCGATCGACGCTTGAGAAAGCCCTCAACTCGACCGGTGCCGAGTCGGCGATCCGGACCATCCAGCAGGTGCTGGACCGGCATTGCTTGATCGGGGTCGAGATCAATCCCGAGAGCCGGGTCAAGGCCGTCCAGGGACCCGCGCAGCCCCGGCTGGTCCAGAACGGGTGGTCGGTCTTCCTCGTCAAGGTCCACAACGAGGCCGGCGTCACGGCGGAGCTGGAGGCCGTCAGCCCCAATGCCGAACGAATCTACAAACAGTCGACCGGCCGCCCGGACCCCAAACCATCGATCGAGCCCGCCCAGATCGTCCAGCGCTGGATGGATAAAGCCATGTTCAATGACCGGCCGATGAAGCGGCCGCTCTCGGGTCTGGCTCTCGAGTACCGGATCATCCAGCTCTACAGCCGGGATGCCGGGCACCGCGAGGCGAAGGTCAGCTTCAACGTCGGCCAGGGGACGCAGGACCTGGGTTTCCGCAGCGATGTCGACATCCTCTTCACCATCGACCCGGCCGTGACGGTGGTGCTCGAGGTCCGCGACGAGGACGAAGAACCGACGATGGCCTCGTTCGTCATCCGGGACCGGCAGGGGCGAGTCTATCCCTCGCCCAGCCGTCGACTCGCGCCGGACTTCTTCTTCCATCCCCAGATCTATCGACAGAACGGCGAGACGGTCTCGCTGCCGCCGGGCCTCTATGAGTTCGAGGTCACCCGAGGACCCGAGTACCTCGTCCACAAGCAGACGGTCGAGGTCCCCAAGGGCCGGTCGCATCGCGAGAGCTTCCGCCTGAGGCGCTGGATCAACCTCGCCAAGATGAACTGGTACTCGGGCGATCATCACGTGCACGCCGCGGGCTGTGCCCACTATGAAAGCCCGACCGAAGGCGTCAAGCCCGAGGACATGTGGCGCCACATCCTCGGCGAGGACCTGGATGTCGGCTGCGTCCTATCCTGGGGGCCTTGCTGGTATGCCCAGAAACAGTTCTTCCAGGGGAAGGTGCACCCGCTGTCGACCGCGGAATACTTGATGCGCTACGACGTCGAGGTCTCCGGATTCCCGTCGTCGCATGCCGGGCATCTCTGTTTGCTCCGGCTCAAGGAGGACGACTATCCAGGCACCTCCCGGATCGAGGAATGGCCGAGCTGGGACCTCCCCGTTCTCAAGTGGGGGAAGTCGCAGGGGGGCGTCGTCGGCTTCTCGCATTCGGGGTGGGGACTGAAGATCTCGGGCGACAAGCTGCCGTCCTACGAAATCCCGCCGTTCGACGGCATCGGGGCCAATGAGTACATCGTTGACGTGGTCCACGACGCGGTTGACTTCATCTCGAGCGTCGACACGCCGGCGCCCTGGGAGCTCAACATCTGGTATCACACGCTCAATTGCGGCTATCGGGCCAAGCTGAGCGGCGAGACCGACTTCCCTTGCATTTACGGTGATCGCGTCGGCCTGGGCCGAGTCTACGTCAAGCTCGAGGACGGCCACCTCGATTTCGACAAGTGGTGTGAGGGGATCAAGCAGGGCCGGTCGTACGTCGGCGACGGCCGCAGCCACCTCATCGATTTTCGCGTGGATGACGCGGCACCCGGTGAAAAGGGGAGCGAGCTCAAGCTCGACGCGCCCCGCACGGTGAAAGTGACCGCCCAGGTCGCCGCTCATCTCGACTCGAACGTCTCGGCCGAGGCCCGCGCGATCCAGAGGCGCCCGCTCGACCAGAAACCCTACTGGGACCTGGAACGCGCCCGCATCGACGCGACCCGC
Organism: uncultured Planctomycetota bacterium; assembly: GCA_963845755.1. Lineage (GTDB taxonomy): Bacteria > Planctomycetota > Planctomycetia > Isosphaerales > Isosphaeraceae > CAWJTV01. The sequence continues at coordinate 134,626 of CAWJTV010000018.1, read as the reverse complement.
AAGGTGCCCGTCGAGGTCATCGTGAATGGGGAATCGATCGCCCGGACCGAAGTCACGGCCAACGGCGACATCGAAGGCGTCTCGTTCGACATCCCCATCAAGAAATCGAGCTGGGTCGCGCTGCGGATCTATCCTTCGTCTCATACCAACCCGGTCTTCGTCATCGTCGACGACAAGCCGATCCGGGCTTCGAAGAAGTCCGCCGAGTGGTGCCTCAAGAGCGTCGATCAGTGCTGGTCCCAGAAGGAACGCGCCATCCGCGCCGCCGATAAGGAGGCCGCCAAGAAAGCTTTTGACGTGGCGCGGGAAGCTTACCGGAAGATCCTGTCGGAATCCCAGGGAGATTGACTGCGACCGGGCTGTAAGAAAAATCATGCCTCCGACGACTTGGTCATTGGATCAACCGAGCGGAGGAGACGCATGCCGGACTGGGACGAGATCCTGACCCGGGATGGGCCGTCCGTGTGGCGGACGGCCTACCGGATCGTGGGCAACCGGGCCGATGCCGACGAGTGCTTCCAGGAGGCGTTCCTCGCCGCCCTGGAGGTCGCGCGCCGGGGACCGGTGCGGCACTGGCGTGCTCTGCTCCAGCGGTTGGCCGCGGCCCGGGGCGATGATCGACTGCGCACTCGCCTGCGCCACGGTGCGTGCGAGCCGGTCGCCGACTGGGACGCGCTCGGCGGGTCTGCGCCGTTGCCTTCGAAGTCCATCGAGGACGCTGAGCTCTCCGCGCAGCTCCGCGAGGCCATCGCCGAACTCCCTCCCAGGCAGGCGGAGGCCTTCTGCCTCCACGTCCTGGAGGAATGGAGCTACCGAGAGATCGCCGAACATCTGGACGCGACGATTGACTCAGTCGGCGTGCTCGTGCATCGAGCGCGCATGCGTCTCCGTCAACGACTGGCCAGGTCGCCTGGGGTCTCGCAGGCGACACCGATCATCCCGGACTCCGGCCCGGCACGCCGGGAGGAACTGTCATGACCGCGACCGCACCAAACTCCGAATCGGACGACCGACTCGCCCGCGCGGAAGCTGTGCTCCGGGATGCGCCCATACCCGAAGGCCCCGGCGCCGACGTCGTCGCTCGAACGCGCCAGGCCCTCCGCACGGCGGCCGAACGGCCGGCCCACACCCCTTTCCCCTGGAGACGAACCATGTTGACCCTGTTGAAAGCCACCGCCGCCGCACTGCTGGCGGCTGCCGGACTCTCCTCGTACCTGGCGTTCGTGCCACGGGCCGAGGCCACGTTCACCGAGGTGGCCCAGAAACTCCACGACGCCCACACGCTGTCTTATCGCATCACCGTCCAGATCCCGGGCCAGAAAGACCCGATGACGGGCCGCGAGTTCTATAAGGACCCGGGGCTGAGCCGGAACGAGAACGATGGGCCTCCGGCTTCCGTCGTCGTCATGGACATGAACGCGGGGAAGACCCTCATGCTCGAGACGTCCTCCAAGACCGCGATGGTCCAGGACTTCAAGCTCGATGAGGACGTGAAACGCCGTCGTCGCGAGCAGGGCGGAAACGCGATGGAATACCTGCGCGGGCTGGCCGAGAAAGAGGGGAAGCCCGCCGGCAACCGGCAGGTCGGCAACGTTGCGGCCCAGGGCTTCCGCGTCGCCATGGGCCTCCAGTCCTGGACCATCTGGATCGATCCGGAGCGAAAGGTCCCCGTGCTCATCGAGATCACGGCTCCCTTTCAGGACAAGGTCATGACCGCGACCCTCAGCGATTTTCAGATCGACCCCAAGCTCGATGACAGCCTGTTCCGCCTGGACCCGCCCCAGGGCTACAAAGTGAGCAAGCTCGCGGAGATGACCGTCAACGCCGAGCAAGCCTTCACGAACCTGCTTCGGCTCTACGCCGAGGGCACCGACGGTTCCTTCCCGGCCAAACCCGATGACTGGCAGGCGTACGGGAAAGCGTTCTCCAAGGAGAAACCCACGGGCCCGGACGATCCCAAGATGGTCCAGCGCGTCCAGGCCGTGGCCTCGAGCGTCGGCTTCTTCCAGTTCGAGTTGAGCGGCAAATTCGGCTACAAGCCGGACGGCGTCAAGCTGGGCGACGCCGGCAAGGTCCTCTTCTGGTATCGCAAGAAAGGCGCGGAGACATACCGGGCCATCTTCGGCGACCTGCATGCCGAGGATGTCACCGCCGACCGCCTGCCGGAAAAGCCGACCTTTTGACGCCGAACTTGTGACACGTAACGAAGGATCAGTGACCTCTCTCCCTCCGAATTCGGGTTCCCGATTCATCAGGTCGGGTTCCCGGGTTATCGGCTCATGGGACTTGGAACCAGGATGATCTGGCGTGCAGAGCAATCCACCGCCCGGTATCTCCTGGCGAAGTTTGGTATAATCGGGAAAAGTTGTAGACTGGCTATCGTAGGGAGGAATCGCCCTGATGCGCCACGCTCGAATCGGCATGCGATGCATCCTCTGGCTCACCGTCATCCTGATCGCCGGCCCGGCCCTCAACGGCGACGAACCTCGCTCGGCCGACCTGATCCTCCGCCATGCCAAGGTGATCACCGTCGATCGCGAGTTCCGCATCGCCGAGGCCGTCGCGATCCGCGGGGATCGCGTGCTGGCGGCCGGCTCGAACGCAGACATCGCCCACCTGGCCGGGCCGGCGACGCGGATCATCGACGCCGGAGGGAAAGCCCTCCTGCCCGGCCTGTATGACAGCCACGTCCACCCGCTGGGCGCGGCGCATAGCGAGAAAGATCACGAGATCCCGTCGTTCGACAAGCTTGCTGATGTGCTGACGTATTTTGCCGACCGGGTGAAAGCTCAGCCCAAGGGGACGTGGATCGTCGCACGTTACGCGTTCCCGACCCGGTTGAAGGAGAGCCGGTTCCCGACCCGGGAGGAGCTGGACCGCGTCGCGCCCGACCACATGGTCTTGCATTCGGGAGGGCCGGCCGGGATCGTTAATACGAAGGCCCTCCGCTACTCGGGGATCACCCGCGACACGCCCGACCCACCCGCCGGCCGGATCGTCAAGGACCCGCAGACCGGCGAGCCGACCGGGATGATGCGCAACGCCTACTCGGCGCTGAAGGACCTGCCCGGCGACGCCTATGGCGACGATGCGCAGCCGGACATCGGTCGGGTCAAGGAACTGTTCGGGATCTACAACAGTCGCGGCTTGACGAGCATCGCCGACCGCGGGGCGAGCGTGCCGGCGATCCAGCTCTACCGCGGCCTGCGCGACCGGGGCGAGCTGACCGTACGGATCAACGCGACCCGGATCCTCACTCCCCCCTTCTCCGACCGCGCAACTATCGTGGCCAAGCTCAAGGAGCTGGCGAATTACGACAAGGCCGGGGAGGCTTATGGCCCGACGGGATTCGGCGACTACTGGGTCCGGATCGGACCGATGAAGGTCTTCCTCGACGGCGGCATGCTCAACGGCACGGCCTATATGCGCGAGCCTTGGGGCACAGGACCGACCTATCAGATCACCGAGCCGGCCTACCGAGGGCTCCTCTTCATCCCGCCCGATCACCTGGCGATGATCGCCGAGGAGGCCGCCCGCCGCGGCTGGCAGATGACCGCACACTGCGCCGGCGAGGCCGGCATGGACGAGTTACTGACCGCCTACGACCGGGCCGACCGGCTCGTCGGGATCCGGGGCCGTCGCTGGTTGATCACCCATGCCAACTTCACCTCGGCCCGGAACCTCGAGCGATGCGCCGCGATGGGCGTCGCCGCGGACCTTCAGCCCGCCTGGCTCTGGAAGGACGCACGCACCCTCCTTAACGTGCTCGGCCCGCGTCGCATGGAGTGGTTCCATCCCTATCGGAAATGGCTCGACGCCGGTGTCACGATCGGCGGCGGCAGCGACCACATGATCCGGATGGACCCGATCGCCGCAACCAACCCCTGGGACCCCTGGCTCGGTATCTGGATCGCGGTGACCCAGAAGGTCGAAGGCGGAGGTCAACTTAGCATCGACCAGCGGTTGACGCGCGCCGAGGCCATCCAGTTCTACACCATCAACAATGCCCGCCTTCACTTCGAAGAATGCGACAAAGGCTCGATCGAACCCGGCAAGCTCGCCGATCTGATCCTCGTCGACCGCGACCCGCTCACCTGTCCCGAGGATGATCTTCCGTCAACCAAAGTCCTGTGGACGATGGTCGGAGGCAAGTTCGTGTTCCGCTCGAAGTAGACAGTCGCATGAGCCCCCTGCCCTCACCGATTCGCCGTGCATTCCGGACATGGCCACCAATGACCAATGACGAGTGACCAATGACCGACCACGACCAGAACCTCGCGCGGGCCTTCGACTCGCAGGCACCGCACTTCGAGCGTGCCCCGGTGCAAAGCGATCCGATCGCGCTCGATCGGTTGGTCCGCCAGGCCGATCTCCCGGCGGGCGGTACGGTGCTCGACGCCGGCTGCGGGCCGGGCCTGGTCAGCGCCGCACTGCTGAATGCCGGGTTTCGCGTGGTAGGCGTTGACCTCTCGCGGGAGATGATCGAGCGGGCGCGAAACCGGTGTGCACCTCACAGTTCGCGGGCCGATTTCCTCCAGGTCTCCGTCTTCGATGGCCGGCTCGACGCGCTCGGCCCGTTCGACGGGGCGTTGTCGCGCTTCGTCCTTCACCACATCGTCGACCCATCGGCCTTCGTGATGCGGCAGGTCGCCTTGTTGCGGCCGGGTGGCATCCTGGTCGTCAGCGACCACTTGACGGACCCCGACCCGGTTCGCGCGGAGAATCACCGGCTCATCGAATGGTCACGCGACCATACCCACACTCGGAGCTTGACCGGAGGCGCAATCGTCGACCTCTTCGCCGCGGCGGGCTTGGCGGAGATCCGGCTGATCGAGGAAACGTACCCGCTCGATTTCGACGAGTGGTTCGACCGGGGCACTCCCGTCGACACCAAGGAGAACGTCCGTCGATCGCTGTTGGCGGGTGCACCCGCGCGAGGATTTACGCCAAGAATCCAGCCCGACGGCTCGATCCGCATCGAAGGCATTCGCGCGATGGTGCGGGGCATCAAGCCCCAGCCACTCCGGGTCGAAGTTGCCGGAGATCGCCAACCGTCACACTTCGTAACCCAGTGACGCGTTCATCGCATCACCTCCGAGCGAGCAGAATCGCTCCTGGACGGCGTCATCCCAGTACCGATCGCGCTCGGTACGGCGACCGGACCAGGTGAGGGTGGGCCGGCCCAGGATCGACGGGAGGAGTTCAGGAAGTCCGTCGGAGCCATCCGAGATCTCCAGGAACTCGTGAAGGGTTCGGATCAACCCGAGGCGCGAATCCTCGCCCCAATCTCCATAGAGTTGCTCGAATGGCAAGTGGAACACGCCCGGCGCGTTGACCCAGTCGATCATCGGGCGGCAGAGGCGAATGAATGACCTCCCGGGCTCGCTCTCCATGTAGGCCAGCATCCGCTCCGGACCCTCGGGCAGGGTATTCCACTCGTCGGGAGCGAGCTTGCATCGACCTGTATCACACATAAATCGCATATGTGATACAAAAGAATCTTTTATATTACGATATGTAAATATTATCTTAAATTCTGAGAGGCAGTGACGGATCTCCTCGGTGCATTCCAGGTGCCCGACGCCGAACTGGCCCGGGAGCACGAGGCTCGCGGATCGCGCCAGCGGCATGGACAGGCTGAATCGATGATACTCCTCGCGCGCCTCGCGGAGCGTCGCGGATCGATAATCCGAGAGCCCATCGGTCCAGAGGTGGAGCCGGGTCGGCTGGTACCCCAGTTGACATAGGAGCTCGGAGACAAGATAAGTGCCCGACTTGGGTATCGAGCAGACGAACACGCGGTTGGGGGTGGAGCCCAGCCGGGGCTGGGCGGAGATCCTCAGGTCGGAAAGCACATAAACGGGAAGGGGAAACCCGGCAGCCGCCGCCAGTCGCCCCCGGAGCGCCTCGTGCTGCCGCTGGTCTTCCTCGGCCAGGGCCAACTTGGCCTCGAGCAGCTCTTGCTCCACCAAGCAAGCTTCCAGGCGCCGTTCCAGGCGCCGTTCCGCCCGCCGACGGGCCGCCCCGAGCTGCAAGGCGCGTGGATTACTGGATGAACATAAAATCATCCCTAACTTATACGAAATGCGGCTTTTAACATCACGATACCACGATTTGACGGTCTTGCGGGCATCCGCGATGGCGGATCCGACCGGCGTGGGGCGATCGACCCGCGCAGTCCGCGGCGACGGCCCGCGTCGTGAGGTGTCCTCGCGCGTATTCACGAGACCGTGAACTCCTTCTCATCGCCCTCCTCGCCGAGTATCCGATATCCCCCTTCGCGGGCGAGCGGAGCCGGACATCCCGGGCGCCGGAGGCGGGCCCATAACCGAGATCGACTATCGTTAATCCGTTAACCGGTAGCGCCCCTCGAACATCGTTGCGAGGGACCACGGTCCTCGGCGCCGGAAGGCAGAAAGTCCAATCCCTCCCTATCTGCCATCCCGGACCATAGCGAAGTATAACGTTACACGAGAGAATACGTTAGTTAATCCTTGTAAATAACACGTTGCGAAGCTGCTATAACCAACTACGATTGCGACCAGAGTGCCGAGCGTTCGGCGCGCCGGTTCGAGAGAGAGCGACTCCGGCGCCCCGCCGAGGCCGAAAGAAAGGGATATCCGTCCGTCGCGTCTAGCGCGTTGGGGCTTCGGCCGATCGTGGGAAGTGTGGGATGCGCGTTACGAGGCGAGATCATCCCGCACGTTCGACCGGGTTCCGGCGTCAATTGCTGGCGCCATCCGTCGTAGAGGCGCCGGAACCGCTGGAAGTCCTCCGCGGTCCCGATATCGAAGAAGGGCTGTGACGATCGATGGGCCGCGAGCCGGATCCCATCGGCCAGGGCGGCCGGGAATACATCTCGCTCGAGCGAGCAGGTTATGTCCCGAGGGATCCGCGCCAGCAACTCACGCTCGATCACATAGGCGCCGGCATTGAGCCAGCCCGCGTCGTGCGGGTTCTCGACTTTTTCGTGGAATCCGGTCACATAGCGCCCCGACGATTCCAGGAGGACGGTCCCGAATCGCCGGGATTCCTCGAGTCGCGCGAGGGTCATGGTCGCTCCGAGCCTTCCTTCGGCCCGTTCTCCGACATGATGCCGGAGGATCTCCGTATAGTTCGCAGCCAGATACGTGTCGCCGTTGAGTACGAGTGCATAGGGCTGAAAGAACCGCTCCGCGAGGCGTAAGGCCCCTCCGGTTCCCAGCAGCATCTCCGGCTCGACCGAGTATTCGATGTCGACCCCCAGACGGGACCCGTCCCCGAGGCAATCGCGGATCTGCGAGGCCCTGTGGCCGACGCAGATCACGAATCGCCTGCGCTCCCTGGTCGCGGAGCAGTTCGATCTGGATCTCCAGAAAGGGTCGATCGCCGATCGGTGCCAACCCTTTCGGGCGGTCGGATACCGCGGGGAGTAGCCGCGTGCCCAGCCCTCCGGCCAGGATCACGACCGGACATACCTCCAGGGAACCTGGCGGGCTCATACGGCCTCCCGGGACCGAAACGACCCGGTCACCCGCGTGTCGGCCCCGCAGTGAATGATCTGGGAACCGGGTTCGTCCACGCGAAAATCCACGCGCTGGAACTCGGCGAGGCGCAGCTCGACCGCAGCCCGTTTCTCGGGAGGAACGAAGAAGAGCAAGAAGCCTCCACCGCCGGCCCCGAGCAGCTTCCCGCCGAGCGCCCCGGCCTCGATCCCCGCCCGATACATGGCATCGATCACGTCGTTGGAAATCGTCTGATCGAGCTGCCTCTTGAGCTCCCACGACCGGTGCAACAATCCGCCGAAGGCGGTCAAGCTTCCTCCCCCGGAGAGGAGTTCATACCCTTCATCGACGAGCCGGCGCATCTCCTTGAGATAGGGCCGATTCTGGACGACGTTCCGGACCTGCCGCGCGGCGAGCTCCTCGGCCTTCCGCTTGATGCCCGTGAAGAACACGAGCAGATGATTCTCGAACGCCTCGAGTCGGCTGGGGGTGAACGGGACGCGATGGATCGCGAAGTTGCCCATGCCGCGGAACTCGATCAGGTTGAATCCACCGACCGCGGCCAGCGTCTGATCCTGGCAACCCACCGACTCCTTGAGCACGCCCCGCTCGAGATCGATCGCCTCGTAGGCGAGATCCAGGCGCGGAACCAGTCGGCGACGGAACGCGTAAAGCGTGTTCAACAGCCCCACAACGAACGACGACGATGAACCGAGGCCGGTGAACGCCGGCAACTCCGACGAGTGGTTGACCTCGATTTCCTCGGTGATATCGGCCCAGCGGAGGCATTCCCGGAACGGCGCATGCTCCAGATCATCGATTGAATTGACGCATTCCACCTTGCGGTAAGCGATCCGGATCGAATAATCGAACATCTTGCTGTAGAACCGCGACACGCTGAAGAATGCCGATTTGTTCACGGCCGTCCCGAGGATCGCCCCACCATGCTTCTCAAAATACTCGGGATAGTCCGTCCCACCCCCGAGGAAGCTGATCCGTAACGGCGTCTGCGTGATAATCATGATCTCGCCCGTCCTGAGAGGTTCCTCGGGGAATGATCGCCCCGAATGTCACACGGGAACACCGAGACTGGAGAACTCGGTCAACGGCCGTCCGACCCACTCCTGACCTTGGTCGGAACGAGCACCCAGGACGACCTCACCGGCCGCCAAGGTCCCAGACAGGATAGGAAGTCGAATGTCCGGCATCGCGCGAGTGGTCTTCCCAAGAACAATCGGCGGAACCCGATCGACAGATTGAAGGAATCCGAGGCGATTTGGCGAACCCCAGGGGTTGAACCTGAGTTGCAGCCCGTGTTGTAGACGGCGGACCTCCAACCACACCCAGGAATGCAAGACGTCAGCCGGGCGACGTAAACGCCCAAGGTCGATGGGCATTCGCGCCGACCCAACTGACTAGCCATTCTGAGGTTGTGAGGTCATTCGGGCTCGGCCGCCCTCATGCGGCCGCCGGAGTCGAGTGATCGTTGCACGCGTTGAAATGGTCTTCAAACCATCGGATCATTTGCGATAGACCTTGCCGCAATGGAGTGAGCGCTAAGTCCGGCATGAGCCCTTGAAGTCTCGCCACGGACAAACACTTGGACCTGGCCCCCACGTACCTCGACGTGTCGAACTGGATCCGATCAAAATCGTAGCCGGTCAGCTCGCAGATCGTGCTAGCGAATTCGCGGATCGAGAACTCCTCGCCGGCACCGATGTTGACGACCGTGTCATCGACGGTCTCCGCCAGCCGGGCCGCCACCCTCACGAAATCATCGAGATGGACGATTTCCCTGCGCTGATGACCATCGCCCCAGAGCACCGCGGGAGTGCCATCACGACGTGCGAGGAGAATCTTGCGAATCAGGTCGAAGATGAAGTGCATCTGTCGCCCGTCCATGTGGTACTCCGGCCCATACAAGGTCGATGGGATCAGGTACAGATAGCGCAGCCCGTATTGCCGTCGAAGGGCAATCAGTCCCGCATAGAGCATCCGCTTCGTCATCCCGTAGCTGAAGAGGCTCTCGATCGGCTGGCCCTCGAGATAGTTCTCCTCGATGAGCTCGCGGTCGGGCGGGTAAGCACAACTCGTTCCCATCGTGATCAATTTCGCCTGGGGCTGATGCCGCTGCCACCAGGCAAGGACATTGGTGTTGATCTGCTGGTTGATGATCCACTGCTCGCCCGGATGGTACAGGCAGAAGTCGCCGGCCTGGGTCCAGGCCGCGAGATGGTAGATCTGATCGTAGCGACGGTCAGCGAGATCTTGCAAGGAATCGGGCTTGGTGAGGTCGCAATTCCGGGAGCCGAGGCGAACGACCCGGTGCCCTAACGATTCGAGATATGTGGAAAGACCAGTCCCGACGAAGCCGGTCGCTCCGGTGACGAGGATTTCCATCTTCATTCGACTCCTGAATGCATGGGAAAGAGAAGTCCACACCCTGCTCGAGGAGGCTTCGTCATTCGGGGTTGCGACTCAGCCGCCTGAGGGACCAATACCGATCATGCCACGGACGCTCGCCATTCGCTCTTACCCTGGGAGAGCGCCCTCGAGGCACCCTTCCTTCTCAGGACCACATGAAAACCGAGACCGTCGTCTTCGTGCCAGTCCCCCCGGCATCGGCCGGAACCGCGAATCCAGTCGTCCTTACCGAAGGGATGCTGATCCTCCACGATGAACCCCTGCTTGGCGAACAGCTCTTCCCACCATCCGCGCGGCTTGACCGTGACGTGCCAGATGGTCCCGGTCCGAGGATCCCAATCGAGGAAAGTCGCGACCGAGAACAGGAGCGAGCCGTTGGGGGCCAGGTGACGGTCGAGATTCTCGAACAGACCGCCAAGGCTGTCCTCGGAGATATGCTCCATCAGTTCCCAGGCCGTGATGGCCTCGAACAGCAGCGGTTCGCCCGTCGCGCTGTTCGTGAGCCGGAACGGCTTCGTCACATCACATGTGAACAAATGCAATGATATCGTAGCCCACTCTCCGGTCTGATTCAAGAGTGGGTAATCGCTCCCATCGAGCCCCACGGCGAAATGTCCGTCGTCGATCAGCGAGCGGACGAACCCACCCCCCGCGCAGCCGATGTCGAGCACCCGGAGGTCGGAATCGTTCCCCAGGAACCCGTAGAGTTTGCGGTTAAAGCGAGGAGCGATCGAGTTGTCGTTCCGGCTGCCCCGTGGGAACTTGGTATCATTGGACGAGACGGCAACGGGATGTTGGGTTTCCAGCCGGGGTACGGCCAGGCTCCCCTCGCGGATCGCACGCAGATAATCCTGCCTGCGGAGGTAGCGCAGGAGGCCCTCATACTCCGCGATCTTCCAGCGATCCAGGTCCCAACTTTTGATGATATCGATATAAGTTTGAATATTGGTTCGGAGCTCTTCGAATCGGGCTTCCTGAGTCATCGCGGTGCGTCCCAGTTCGGAGTCCAACATCAGGCGAAGACGCTCCTCCAACTCACAGGCCGACTGCAAGGTCGTCTCGAGACCGGCAGCCGCTTCGGACCGGATGAGTCGAGGAAGCGCGTTCATCTGGGAACTGAGCGACTCGATACGCTGCAACACCGCTTCGTGCTCGGCCAGCGTGGTGACCTTGAGCAGTCGTCGGAGCGTGTCGCCGAACTGACGAAGCCGGTGTTGGATCATCGCGATTGTCCCTTTCCCCTGATCTCCAGGACTCTGGAGAAACCGCCGCTGATCGCGGCCAAGTCCTTGCGATAATTCGCCTTCCCACGACTCAGCGACTCGTGACCGGTTAACCTTCCCTTGATCGGTTGAGGTCCGCCTTCAGGCGGAAAGGACCGGCTAACGCCGGGAGTTCCACCCATCGATTCCCGAGTGACTCGACCCTAGGCGGGTATACCGATCGAGCTCATAACCTCGTCCATGGCGCGAAAATAGCGGTCCGCACCGAAATGGGTCCGATAGTAGTCGCGGGCTGCGCGTTGCATGCGGAGCCGTTTCGGCTCGGAGGCCAGGAGATCAAGGATCGCCTCGGCCGTGCCCCGCGGATCTCGGGCCATATCGAGCTGGAGGAATGCCTCGGGATCGTGGCGAAGTCCCCGAGCCCCCACCGGGGTCGTTGCCACGGCTCGTCCGTTTGCCAGGCATTCGATGGTCTTGATGGAGAGGCCGCTCCCTTCGAGGATCGGTACGATGACGATCTTGGACCGCTCGTAATACTCCCGAAGATCCCCGGGGATGACGCCCAGCTTGGTCACGTACCAATCAGAAAAGTCCAGACGATCGCAGACCTTTCCGACGACCGCCATCTTGATCTGAAGTTTCCGCAAGTAGGGCACGAAGATCTCGCGGTAGAAGGAGGTGATGGCTCTCAGGTTCGCGTGTGCCTCGCTGCCCACGAAGATCAGGTCGAACGTCTCATCCACCGCCGGGGTGGTTTCGGTTTCCCGATCCGGTCGGCTCTCCCAGGGCATCATCGAGGGAACCGTGTGAGTCCGTCCGGGAAGCCGAGGTGCCACCAGTCGGCTCTCATCCTCGTTGAGGAACAGAACGCTATCGAAGAGACGATAAAGCTCCAGCTCGGTATTCCAGGTAAAGCGATCGCGAGCCCGCGACATCGGGTCTCGTTCAGGATTGTGAATCCGCTCGTTCAGCGCGAAGGAATGAGTCATGATATCGACCGCCTCCAGAATCTTGAGGCAACCGCTCGGTAATGCCTCGAGCAGCGGCGCCGAGAACACATAATTCGTCAAGAAGAGATCGTGTCCCTGCTGCGCCAGTTTCCGGTAGAGCTCGGAACGCGCGAGCCGTCGATGAGCGAAAAGCTGGCCACGGAACGTGAAATCTCCCGAGGGCATATCGACGACCTGCACGGATCGGATCCAGGGATATCGCGCCTGGAACGCGTCTGCATGATGAGTGCGCCACGGTTGAGCGTGCAGCACGATATCGACATCCCAGCCACGACGGTGAAAGTACTCCAACTGATTCGATGCGACCACGTCCGCGCCGCAACTAATCGGTTCGAAGTACCCCCAGTTGTAGTAGTGAAGAACACGCATCCGTGGAATCCTTTCCCGAGAGCGAGAGGTCAGGCAACCTTTCCGGCAATGGCGCTGGACTCACCCCGTTCCCCCAGGAGTAACCGGACCAGGCGCTCCGGGGAATGATGGGCCAGCCAGGAGTACCGGCCGGCCTTGCGCGCGAATGATAGGTGGGGTAATCGTCGCAGATCGACCGGACCGCGTCGATAAATGACTCGAGATCGAAGAAGGTCTTTCCACTACCCGGGGGCGGCTGACTCGACAGCCAGCAGTTCTGTGGCACCACGGTCGGGATTCCCGCCGCGATCGCCTCGGCGAGCGTACCCGAGCTGCGATTCCGGTACGTGATCGCCTCATAGGGGCAGAGGACGAGATCGGCCTCGGAGACCAGTCGATAGTAGGAATCCGGTTTCAGCGGTCCGTCGAGCCCGACCAATCGCACCGAGTCCCGGGGATAGCCCTTCAATCGCTCCAGGGCGGCTTGGCTCTTCGGTTCATATTCCGGATGAATCAGCGATGCCTGGATCAAGAAACGGACTCGTCCCGGTCGAAGATAATCATCCATCATGGCGTCGATGAGGTCGGGCAACCAGTGAAAGCCCTTCTCGTCGCGCACGTCCCCGAACTGGGCGATGCACAGCGATCCTGCCTCTCGGGGCCGGCTACTGAGGAGTTGCGATCGAAAGGGAATCGGCAATACGCCGAACTCCAAGCCCGAGATCCGTTCGTATTCCTCGGACAATCCCTCAGTGTCGGTGTAAAGATGAACATACCTGTTGAATGGGAAGGCTCTCGCGGCTTCGAAGTAGACGCGGTGGGTCTGCGCAATACGGGTGTTCCTCGGTCAGGCCCTCAGCCCCGGTGAGCGCCAGCGCATGACGGAATTCGAGATGAAACGTGGGGCGTAACTCGACCGGCCAGCGCGCGATCAGATCCAGGACCGCGTACAATTCGCGACCGTGAGCCGTAGGCATATAGACATGATCATTTGATGTGCATCCAGTCAAGCTCAGCAATCGTTCGAGATCATCCCGAAAGCGAATGGAATACCCATATTCGATCCGATTCCCGATTCGCTCCAGCGCCATCGCCGGCCCGGTTGACGGTGGCGACGTCTTCTCGATGGCGGCTTCCACCGACCTGGCACGATGGGCATGAAGACGCTTCCAGACGAACGGAGGGGTGAGTTGTCGGACCACGCTCTTGAGCGTACGCCTGACGCGTACAAGGACAGGGCCCAACTCTTGCAGCGCCGGCGGCAGCACCGCCCGCGTGACGCGCCGGATCTGCTCTTGCAGTGCGGGAGGGATCAGCCTCCCGACCGATCGGAACGCCGGCTGCACGAAACCGGTCGCGGTGTCTTCCGGCAGGAAACGTGCCTCGAGGTACTGATCGAAGCCGATCTTGCCTGCCAGCAAGTCTTCAATCGAGTTGGATGCCAGGGGTGCCAGTTCGCCGCGAAGGCCCAGCAAGTCGGACTGCGGTGGAGGCGGTTCGGCCATCCAGTGATCGGTTGTGAAGACGGGGTGGAACTCCAGCTCGTCGGGAACGATGCCACTCGGGCATGTGACGTGCGCGGCGAGAATGGGATGCAAGCCCAGGGACCGGCTCGCCTCCGCGATCGAAACCGAAGTCTCGAAATAGTGGCCCCGCAGGTCTTTCATCCCGTTGTTAATGATGTAGAGCTTTCGCTTCATGAATCGCTCCGTCCAGGAAGACTGATCGAACGCCTCTCATCGATCGAAACGAAGAAACCGGCAAAAAGTCCGGCTCACACGTTCCCGAAGCGGTTGTTGTTCAGAATCCTGTAGCCCTTGATCAATTCTTGAATCCCGTCGCCGAGCGAGTAACGGGGCAAGAAGCCCGTGGCCTCGATCTTGGCATTGGAGACAATATAGTCGCGCTTGTCCGGATCTTCGCCGATCGGCGACTCGAGACAGACGAAGCCCGGAATCTGCTTGCGGATCTGGGCGCAGAGTTCCAGCTTCGACAGATTGGCATCACTCAGGCCGACGTTATACGCCTGGTCCTTCATCGCGTCGAATCGATCCAGGGCATGGAGGAAGGCCCGAGCCACGTCGCGAATGTGGATATAGTTTCGTTTCGCGTGTCCCTCGAAGACGACCACCGCGCGATCGTGGACGGCGCGATAGACGAAGTCGTTGACGAGCAGGTCGATGCGCATCCGGGGCGACATTCCAAAAACGGTGGCCAGGCGGAAAGTGACCGCGTTGCCGGCATCGAGCGCGGCGAGTTCGGCCTCGACCTTGGTCTTGCCGTAGAGGCTGATTGGCCGGAGAGGACTCTCTTCGGTGCAGAACGACTGCTTCTCACCGATCCCATAGCCGCTGTTGGTATTGGGCAAGATGATTCGTTGCTGAAGAGACCGGAGGGAAAGGATGAGCTTGATCGCCTCGCGATTGATCGAGATGGCGGCCGTTGCATCGTTCTTGCAAGCTGGGGCGCCGACAATCGCAGCAAGAGGGATGATGACGTCCGCTTGCCGCATCAAGCGCGAGACCGTCTCACGATCGCGGCAGTCGCCCCGCGTCACCTGGAAATTCGGGTCGATGCAGCAGTCGGCAAGGCTCGTCTGGCTGAAGAGAAAGGAATCGAGTACGTGAACCGCGTATCCCTCCTGGAGCAGCATGGGAACCAGGACGGATCCGATGTAGCCCGCCCCGCCAGTCACGAGGATTCTCGTCGGCATGCAACCGTCCTTCCGTAAAAGTCGTGGCGATCGAACTGCTCGCACCCCGAAAATCGGCGGACACGGATGGATTGCTTCATTGCGTCGCTCTAGGCCTTCCCATGGCACGCCCTTGACCCAGTGACTCGACCCAACGTTCGGTTGGGAAAGTCGAGGCGCAATTCTGAGAAAGAAACCGATGCGCCGTAATCGAATAAACGGTTGAGGACCGAGAAGACGGCAAACGCGTGGCCTGTGATTAGCCCTTTCTCTGGTAAGTGTCAAGAGAAGATGGAAGCGGAGAACCGGCGCTGCACATCATCGAGTTCATGGGCGCTCCAGACCGGGGAGATCCACCGTCTTGGGATGTCGATCTTGTCTTGCGTCAACTGGGGTTTTTGTTTAATGCAGGGGTGCCACGATGCCTCGGCACCTTTTCTGAAACCCAACACGACCCGCCCAAGATCAGAGTCTCCAAGAAAACGGGGACTGACTCCGAGTCTTCGAGGGAACGGTCCCCCCTCTTTTAAGGGGCTCTGAGGGCGAACCAGGCAGGGAGGTTCTCCGTGAAGTTTCTACATCGAATCGGCGGATCTTCGACGATGCTTCGTCGCGACAAAAAAGCGAACGACTACGCCAGCCTCCACCGGGAGGCATTCCACAGCGAGCCCGATCCTCCCCCGAGGTGGATTCACTTCCCTTATCCCTGGGGATCGCCGGAAGCGGCCGAGTTGCAGAAGACCATCTGGAAGATCGACAGCCTGGCGTGGAAGCAGTTCTTGGCAACCCTCCAGGACGAGAAGGTCCCTGGCGACCTTGTGGAATTCGGAGTCGCCACGGGAAACAGCCTCGACGAACTGATCGGCTACTGCGATGACCTCGGACTGAAGATCAACATTTACGGGCTCGACAGTTTCGAGGGCTTGCCCGACCTGTCACCTCACGATCCGCAATGGTGGCACAAAGGGGAGTTCGCGGCCCCTTATGAAGCGGTATCGCAGCGGCTTAAGACGGACGTGCGCCCTCATGTACACCTGGTCAAAGGTTGGTTTTCCGAGACGCTCGCGGATCCTGGTATTCAAGAGGCGATTCGCGAAGTCGCCTTCGCCCGCGTCGATTGCGACCTGTACCAATCCGCGGTGGATTGCCTGGCCTTTCTCGAAGATCGGCTCAGTCACGGCGCGTATCTCTGTTTCGATGACTGGACAGACGACCCGGAAACCGGCGAGACAAAGGCGTTCTTCGAATTCTATGAGCGGACGAAACACAAACTCATCTTCAAGCCCATTTGCCGCATCTCGCTCGGCGGAATGCACATGAGAGTCTACCGCGTCTGATCGGACGGGGAACCCTCCAACCTCGCACGTCAGTGCGATCCCCTCAGCCGATCGGGCTGACGCCCGAGGTTGGTGGGCTGCGCCCTGTCCGAGCCACGCACTCGGGTGCGTGGTCACGATGCCTCCTTATCGTGCGAGACCGGCCAGGGTCAGGAGCTCGTCGATTCGTTGCGTGGCCGCCTCGACCGAGAAGTGCTGGCGCACGTTCTGTCGCCCGCTGGCGGAGATCCGTTCCCACAGCTCCCGAGAGTTGAAGAGCCGAACGACGGCGTCGGCGAATTCGGCGGGATTGTCGGCAATCATCGCGTTGTCTTCGTGGACCAGGTACATTCCCTCGGCGGCGACGGACGTCGCCACCGTGGGCACGCCGTGCGCCATGCTCTGATTCACCTTGCCTTTGACCCCGGCACCATACCGTAGCGGAGCGACCGCGGCGACCGCCCGATCGAGAATCGGCCCGAGCTGGGGAACATAGCCGAGGACCTCGACATTCGGGCCCGAGAGCTCGCGGACCCTGGCCGGCACATTCGAGCCGACAATCTGAAAGACGACCGAGGGCATGGCCTTGACGACCCGAGGCAGAATCTCTTCCACGAAGTAGACGACGGCGTCCACGTTCGGGGCATGTGCGAACCCGCCGATGAATACAACGTTCCGGCGATTTTCATGAGGGGTCGGCGCGTCGTCGGGGAGTTCCACGATCGTCGGGAGAACCCGAACGTCGATACCGGGACACTCGCTCTTGAGGATCTCTCTCTCGATGGGGCTGACGACCAGAGTGGCGTCGGCCTTCCGCACCAGGTCGAGTTCTTCTCGCTTGCGAACGGCAGCCGCACGTTGCAAGTCCTCGTCCTTCAGCAGGTCGGCTGCGCGGGACTCGCGGAGGAAATAGAGGTCGACCGTGTCGAAGACGACCCTGGCTTGCGGGGCCAGTGACTTGACCGCCCCGAGATGCCTCGAAGCGATGGGGGCGCGTGAGATGATGACGAGGTCGAACTCACTCCCGTGCCGTTCGAGATAATGGGTCACCGATGGATAACGCGGTTGATGGATCAAGTCCACGCCGAGATTCTGCAGATCCTGGGCGTAAGGCGTCATGAGGAGCATGTCGTCGGGAATGAACGCGACATGATGTCCACGCCTCAGGATCGCCTTGAGGATTTCCCTCATGCGCAGCGACCCGGCGTCGCGGTCCGGCGTGGGAATTGCATGATCGATGACCAGGATCCGCCCGCGCCGGTTGGTCGTGGGCGCGGCGATGCCGAGCGCTTTGCCCGTTTCGTTTCGAAGGAGTGTGTCGAGCGGTCTGAGCCCCAAAGCCGAGCGCCGGGCGGAAGGCTCGAGTCGATGGGCCGGGGCCCGGTGCGGCCTGGGCCGCGAAATCGCCAGGACGCCGTGGAAGATATGACGAATCGTGCGCCGGCGCAGGCTTCCTCGGGGTGCGACCCAGCGAGTCGACCGCGCCACTTTCTCGACCATCCGCCATGTCAACGAGGCCGTCCGATCCAGATACACCGAGGTCAGCTCCTCGGCCGCGGACAGGCGCTGCCGGCAGTTGCGCAAGGCGCGCTGAAGTCGATCGACTTCCAGGGCGAGGGCCGTTCTGTGGATCCGGAGATGCGTCAACTCCCGGGACGACGCACGTGACGTATCGAGGATCGCCCCGGGGCCGGACGAGAAACCGCGGATCGCCTCGATCGCCTCGGCATGAGTCTCCGTCTGGCTCTCGATCGAGCCCATGGCGGGCTCGTCGATGGTCGGCTCGGCGGATGCCCGAATCAGGAGCTCGCCCGCGATTCGGCCGAAGTCGGCGTCGTGCCACGGGGTCTCGCCGTCCTGCAGGTTGACGAACCAGGGGATTCGCGGCTCCGGAGCGACGGCCGAGACCAGCCGAACCGCCTCCCAGCCTTGCGTATGAATGACATCGATGCGATGGAAGCGGATCAACTCCGCGATCACCTCGGTGCGCGGGTCGTCCACAGTCGAATGGGCCTCACTCCCGTGACGTGGGCCGCCGTACTGGGCCCACGGCGTCATGCCGAGCGTCCCCTCGAGCAGGACGACCTTCTCATCCACATGGGCAGCCATCTCGGGGTCCAGCAGCCAGGGACGGGCGTTGCAAAGGAAGACCCGGAACCGTCGCGCCAATGCGTTGGCCAGCGAGATGGCCGCCTCGCGGCCGGGGCCGCCCTCGATGTCGGCAAGGACCATCAGGATCCGGAGGTCACGCGCCGCCGGGAGACGGCTCGTGAACGTCGCCTCGATGCGCTCCAGCAGGGGCACGAATTGGGGCTGACCTGTCAACGCCGGCCGACCGGCCCCGAGTGCTCCGAGACGGAAGCGGTAATCCTGAATGGTACGGGCCAGGCTGCGCGAGATGGCATTCGGCGAGACCGGGAACGTTTCGAAGATCCGGGCCTTCACCTTCAATTGCTCCACGAAGGGCTGGGTCGTCCGCTCGAAGGTCGTTCGGACGGTGTGGTCGTGGTGGCGGTGGAAGTTCAACACGTCGGGGATGTAGGCGATCGTCCCGCCGCGGATCTGCATCGCGTAGAACAACCAGTCGCCCGCGAGCCGGCTCGTCTCGAGTTCCGCGCGACAATCGAGCTCGGCCTTCCTCCGGAAGACCACGGCGCTGGCGTTGGGAATCGTGTTCTTCTGGCTGAGTGCGAGCTCCACTTCCTCGTCGCCGGGCACACGGTAGGGGTGACGCCAGTGCGCGGCGGACAGGTCGTCGCTCCAGCCGAGATAGTCGGGGGCGAGGATCCGCCCATCCGGGCCGATGCTCGCCGACTGGACATAGGCCAGCGTCACGGCCGGGTCGAAGAACTCCGGGACCAGTCGCTCGAGCAACTGAGGCTGGCAAGCGTCATCGGATTCCGCGATCCAGACGAGATCCCCCGTGGCCAGGTCGAGCCCCTTGAGCCACTGCCGGAACGTGCTGCCGCTGTTGGTCTCGTTCTGCACCAGGCGGAACGGCACGGGCGACTCGACCGCCAACCGCTGGGCCACGGCGACGCTATCGTCGTGGGAACAGTCATCGAGGAAGATGATCTCGTGGGGCGGATACGTCTGGGTGAAGATGCTCCGCAAGCGCTCGTCCAGGTAGCGCTCGTGGTTGTAATTCGGGACGATCACCGAGACCTTGAGGTCGCGCGACGGATGATACTCGTGGTGATCCTCGAGGATCCGGAGGAATTGCTGTCGGAATTGGGTCCATGCCGCGTCGTGCGCATCGGTCGCTCCGCCGGGATCCGTCGGGAAGAACTGGATGAGGTCGGGTGCGAGGCCCCATCGGGTCCTCGCGATCTCGGGTTCCAGGTCGGCCGGTGCGATGGCGACCCCCCCTCGCAGGGTCCGTGTCACGGCGAGGCGGACCAGTTCGTTCGCGGAAGTGTTCGTCGTTGCCGGCTCCACGATCCAGGGGATGATCCCGATGCCGCGATCCGCGAACGCGGTGAAGTACTCGGGGCCGGTCGCGGTGCTGACGACCGCGACGCCACGGCACGTCAACCTTCGCATCACGGCGGCCAGCGACTCTGGCGCCGGTCCGAGGTCCAACCCTAGCTCCTGGAGTGCTTCGATCTCAAGGGTGGGGGCGATGTGGGCGAAGGCGTCCGACAGCGCGCCGCGATGTTCCAGGATGATGCGACAGTCGAAATCGCGGCACTGCGAGAGCTCGCCGGCGAGCCGGAGCAGGCCGAGAAGCTCCGGTGTGCTGTCGCCTCCGTGCGCGATCAAGAGGATCGGGTAAGATCGACCCAGGACGGAGCCATGCTCGCGGGAATCGCCGAGCCGCCGCCAGGGCAACTCGTCGAACGTCAATGGTACGACGGCCGCAACGGCGTTGGCTGGCGCCAACTCGCCAGTGGCAGCAGGTGTGGAGGCGATGGCGGGATGCGAAGGCCCCGAGAGCCCGCGGTTGGCCGCGCACGATTGCCGGAAAACGGCCGCCCTCTTGAACGACCGCACCCAGTCCCTCCATCGCCGGGGCAGTGTCACGGCACGGATCAACCGCGTCCGGGCCGAGCGGGCCTTTCGGACCATGGCCCAGGCCCGGCTGCCATGGATCTCCTCGAGCTGATTCCTGAGCTGGACGATCTGCTCCTGGATTTTCGCATGGACCCGCGATTGCTCGACGAAAACCGAGTTATCGACGCGAAGCGCGGAATTCTCACCGATCAAGGTCCGCACGTCGTCCCGGAGTCGTACCAACTGGCGCCCGGCTTGGTCGGCCTCCACCTCGGCGGCGGACAGGACGCCTCGGATGCGCGTGAGCTCCGCTTTCGCGCCGTGGAGCTCGTGATTCAACCGCGCGAGCGACTCGTCGCTGGCCCCCAGCTCGTCGAGGACAAGGGTCGATTCATCCATGAAATTCGATCCTTCCGAAGCTTGGACGACTCAGAGTCTTTGAAAGAATCGATTCGAAATCGGAGATTCAAGATAACAAATGGTCGCAAGTCCTGTCGGCACAGTGCATTCCATTTTTGAATCCGGAATCTCGAATCTCGAATCTCGAATCCGGAATCTCGAATCTCGAATCTCGAATCCGGAATCTCGAATCTCGAATCTCGAATCTCGAATCCGGAATCTCGAATCCGGAATCTCGAATCCGGAATCTCGAATCTCGAATCCGGAATCTCGAATCTCGAATCTTCCATCCGATTCTTCCACATCCTCTCACGCCGCGCCCCGTGCGCGGTTGACCGCCTCAACGATCGGCTCCGATCGGATCGTTGTGCGGCTCCACGCCCGGGCCGCGCTGGCGTGCCCGCCGTGGAGGAGCCAATTCAGGATCGTGAAGTGGAGGTCCACCATCCGTTCCTGGTCCAGGAGGTGCTTCTTCGAATCGGTGGGGGTGCTCCGACGGTGCGAGGTGATCATCACGCTGAGGGATTCGGCCAGCTCGGCGAGGAACCGTGGGTCCTCGCCATGGACGAGCCGGCCGATCGAATCGCAGTTCAACTCATTGATCGATGAGAACGGGGGTTTGATGAGCCGGCCGCCACTCGCACCGAGCAGCTCGCGCGCGAGCCGACGTCGCTGGCGACCGCGGGCAAGCCAGTGTAAGCCGCCTCGCTCAGGGCGAGGCTCCATCCCTCCCAGTAGGAAGGCAGGACGAACGCATCGGCCATCCAGTAGAAGCGCGCGACATCCTCGCGCGGGCCGGTCAGGATGACCCGTTGCTCCAGGTGCAAGCGCCCGATCAGGCGGCGGACCTGAGCCTCGTAATCGGCATCAGCGGCCGGGCCGACGATCAGCAGCCGGGCCCGCGGATGCGTGCTCGCGACGCGCGCGAAGGCCTGGACCAGCACCTTGTGCGCCTTCGTCGCGTGGATCGAGGCGACGTTCAAGAAGACGAAATCGTCTCGAGAGAGGCCCAGCTCCTCCCGAAGCGTATCCGGCGGATAGGACCGCGCCGCGTCCAGTCGGTGTCCATCGATGCCATTGGGGACGACGACCATCTTGGAGGCCGACAGGCTCAGCGCACAGTCGGCATCAGCGCGCCACCTGGGCCGAGACGCAGAGATAGGCCGTCGTATGAGGATCGGCCTGGCGGTACTGCGCGACGGCGCGATCGTCGAGCCAGACGTAGGAATTGTGCACGACCTGGACGAACGGGATTCGCAGCTCGGCGGCGATCGCGGCGCCGAACGGCGCGTAATGGGCGTTGACCAGCTTGATCCCTCGCTCTTGCAGGAGCGACCGGTAGGCCGGGCCTCGCCGATCTTCGGGAAGGGTCAGCACGCGGAGGCCCACGCTCCGTGCCTGCTCGGCCGCAGGGCCGGCTCGGCCGAGGACCAGCAGGGACACGTCCATGCCCCTGCCGCGCAGCCCTTCGGCCAGCAGGAGGATCATGTTCTCCATGCCCCCACGATCAAAATGCTCGACCTGAATCAGGACCGGACCGGGTTCCGGCGTCCGGAGGGGTTGCGGCAGGGAACGGGCTCGAAGCGATGGCGAGCGGGTCTGCTCGAAGAAGGCGCGGTTGTTCGCGTGAATCCGCGCCAGGTCCAGGACGGATGCGCCGAGCCGACCACGAAAGCGTCGAACGCCGAGCAGATCCAGCCGTTCGGCCACCTCGGGCTGATTCGTGAGGCCCATGGCGCCACAGGCGGCGGCCGCGTACCAACGCTCATAGGCGTCGTCTACGGATTCGAACCACGCCGCTACGCGGCACGAGGACGGGCGATCGGCGGCGGCCAGTGCCTCGAGATTCGCGCTGTCGATCAGGTAGAGGACCTTCTCGGCCATCAGGCTGGGGTGCGCCGGCGAGTGTGGGGCCGTCTCGAAGTCGACGACCGGTATGGACCCGGGAATCGCGCCGGCCAGTTGGGCGCGCATCGCGGCATCCAGCACCAGGGTCCAGGGCCGGCGATAGAAATCCTGGCGACTTCGTTCGTAGTCCATCAGCAGGCGGGCCCGCTCGGCGATTTTCAGCTCGGCGGCGCAGGCGCTCAAGCTGCGGTCGTGCACGCGGTAGCGATAGAGGATCTCTTCCGTTCCGAGGTGCGCGATGACGAACGCATGATTGACCCGCATCCAGTAGTCGTAGTCCTCCAGTCCCAGGTTGGGATCGTACTCCCCGACGGCGTGGCCCACGACGGCGCGATACAGGAAACAGGGACCGATAAAATTGTCCTGTTCGAGATTGATCAGCCACGGGTTGCGGGGCAGGTGGATCTCGGGCGATCTGGGATCCGGGCGATCCTGGGGGCGGAACGAAGGATCCTCCAGGGGCTCGCCCCGGTCGTCGATCGCCAGGTAGTCCGCGTAAACCAATGAGGACTCGGGATGACCGCGGAGGAATTCGACCTGACGGGCCAGTTGTTCGGGATGCATCAGGTTGTCGGCCGAGGTCCAGGTCCAGTATTCGCCCCGCGCGAATTCGAATCCATTGCTCAGGGCCTTGGGGAGCTTCTGGTTGGCCTGGCTCAAGACGCGGACCCGAGGATGATCGAGATAGCGGGACAGGACCAGCTCGACGCCGTCGGTGGATCCGTCGTTGACGACGATCAGCTCGAGATCGCCGTACGTCTGATTCAAGACGCTCTCGATCGAGTCGGCGAGGAGATCGGCCTGGTTGTAGACGGGCAGGACGACGCTGACGAGGCCGGGAACGCACGGGCATTGAACTGGGCGTCCGCTCCAGGGTCGCGCCGAGATCCGCTTGACGGATCTCTTCAGAAACATCGCGCGCTTCACTCGGGAGTAGAGGAGTCGCGACCGTCGGGAGAGGAACCCGCCGAGCGCGACCGCAAACATTCGCGGCCCTTGACGTGCCCTCTTCACCACGCGCGAGGCGAGCCACTCCAGCCGGGCGAGCTGGCGCGTTGCGAGTTTACGCGCGACGATCGATCTCGCCCGCAACGCTCCGCCGCCGGGAACGGGCGAGATGGCAGCCTGCCCCCCAGTCGCGGATGTTGCTCGATCGGGGCGCGCCGCCTCGCGTCGTAGGGGCGACGCGGCAGGGGAATTCCTCGAGATCACGTCCTTGCTCCTGGGGAACTCTCGTCCGGTGGCATCCTCCAGTATTCCGGCGACACGTTGGTAGACCGGATCGACGCGATTTCGTCAAGCCGAATCGAGTCAATTCCCAGGGGCCCTGCGGAAGATCGAGAGACAATCGAGCCTCGACACCTCCCAGTCCATGACGTGCTGTTCGATCACTTCGAGGCCGCTCTTATAGCAGTAGTGGGCGAACAGTTCCTTGGACATGAAATTCCGCCAGTGCGGAGCCGTCGTGAAATTGCCGGTAGGGTCTCCCGTGTAATTCGAGTGGTGGATGAACCCAGTACCGCCCGGCTTCAAGACCCGCCGGAATTCCTTGAGGTACTCCCGCATCACGTCGCTGTCGAAGTGGACCATGGAATCGAACGAATAGACCAGCGAGACGCTCGCATCGGCAACGCCGTTGAGAGAGAGTCCATCGTTCTTGATGAAGGTGAAGCGGTCATCTCCCTGGAATCGTTTGCGACAGTAGTCGATGTTCTCCTGGGTGATGTCCACGATGATGATCCGATCCGCCACCGCTTCAAGCATCGCACTATTGCGACCATGACCGGCGGCCAGGTCCAGGACGCAGGAGAAGTCGGCGTGCTGAATCAGCGGCCAGATCGTATGCTTCCACTGCACCTCCATGTGAGGCTCGGCCATGTCATAGTAGGGCGAATTCCGGAATTCCGTCCCGGACCATCGCGCGTTCTCGAGGATGACCCGCCGCGACCCTCCTACGCGCGGACCGATCCTGGATTTCGAGGTGCCGAGCACCCTGGCGACCAGACGGTTCGTCCTGAGAGACAGTTTCATGGTTCAACCCCTCCGGGATACTACGCCGGCAAGAGAGTCGGTCAGGCTTTCCAGCCTGACGTCCGGTCCTGTCAGGCTGGATCGCCTGATTTACGTATGGTTGACGGGGATCTAGGAGAGATGGGCTGGGCAGAAAGGCCGAAGTCCCGGTCATCGCGGACGATGGCCGAAACCGCATGCGCCCCTCATTCGGTCGAATGTCCGCAGGACTTGAATCTCATTCGGAGCAAAACGCGCGGAAGCCCTTTTCTCGGGGTCCGGATGTCCCGAAGCGTTTCCGAACCCGGTCAGAATCGGCTTGCCCCGTCGGTCCACTCCGCTTATAACCTTCCGCGATGATTCCCTCGGTCACGATGACCGCCTCGAGATCCGACCAGGATGGGACGTTGATGTCGGACGATCTGACGGTTCCTGAGATGACGACGGAAGCCCGGCCGTCCCCCGGGGAGGCGAGCGCACGAGTCCTCTCTTGATCGGGAACTGATCGAACAGCTACGAGCCGAATTGCGGGCCAGGGACCGGGAATCGCGAGAATTGCGGGACCAGCTCCGCGCGATCCAGACCAGCGATGGCTGGGCGATGCTGAGGACCCTGGGCCAGGTCCGAGACGCGCTGGCCCCTCGCGGAACGCGCCGCGATCGTCTGACACGGTCGGGCATCCGCGGCCTGCGGCGGCTCAAGAAACGTGTCGCGCGGCTGGTCCAGCAGGCCCGCGAAGGATCCCGCGCGCCTGCGCGGGGCGATGCCGGCCCGCTCCGGATCGAGGCGGCTGTCCGGGAGAACCATGCGGTCTTCTGCCTCCCCATGATCGAATGGGGGTTTCGGTTCCAGCGTCCTCAGCAATTGATGCGACAGTTCGCCCAGAACGGGCACCTGGTCCTCTACGCCGCCAATCAATTTCATCGGGGTGCCGCCGCGCGGACGCGATCCATCGCGACCAACATCGTGGAGATCACCCTGCCCGGCGACCCGGCCGCCAACATTTATCAGTCACTCCCCGCGGAGACCGATCGGGACCGGATGGTCGAGGCGCTGGCTCGGCTCCGCGTCGAGCTGGGCGTGGATGATGCGGTCATCGTCGCCCAGCACCCGTACTGGACGGCGCTGTCGGAAGCGCTCCGCGAGCGGTTCGGCTGGCCGATCGTCTACGACTGCATGGACGACCACGCGGGGTTCCTCCATAACACCTCGGATATCCTCGAAACCGAGAGCCGGCTGGTCGCCGAGGCGGATCTCGTACTCGCCAGCTCCGCGTTACTGTTCGAGAGTATGCGGCGCCGCGCTCGGGCCTCGCTCCTGCTCCGCAACGCCTGCGAGTACGAGCATTTTTGTGCGAGGCGCCGCCAGGCCGCCCGGCCGGCCGGATGCGCCAAGGATCGGCTATTACGGGGCGATCGCCGAGTGGTTCGACGGCCAACTGGTCGCGGAGCTGGCCGGGCTGCGCCCCGGCTGGCGGTTCGAGCTGATCGGTTCGACCCTGGCCGGAGACGTGCGGCTGCTGGAAGACGTACCGAACATCCGGCTCCTGGGCGAGCGGCCTTATGACGAGCTCCCGAATTTGATCCACGATTGGGATGTCTTCATCATCCCGTTCAAGCGGGTGCCGCTGACCGAGGCGACCAACCCGGTCAAGGTGTACGAGATGCTGGCGACGGGCAAACTCGTGGTGGCGGTCGGGCTGCCGGAGCTGGTCCCCATCGCCGCAGACGGACTGATCCGGCTGGGCGACACCGCCGAGCAATTCGCCGGCGCGATCGAAGCGGAGTTGCAGGGCGGAGAGCCGAGCTTGCCCGATCGCCGTCGGGCGTTCGCCCGAGAGAATACGTGGCAGGCGCGCCATCGGGACCTGGCGATCGCGATCGACCGGATCCTCCGTGGGCGTGGCACGACGCGATTGGCGGGTTGACGATTCTCGAGTCCCTCGAGAAAAGGGGACTGGCTCCGAGTCGTCGAGGTGCCTGTCCCCTTTTCTCGAGGGACTCCCGCCATCGGACTCGAAAGGATGTGCCGCATGAGACCCAGCGGCGGGATCAAGACGATCCTCTGCACGATCGGGACCCGGCCCGAGGCGATCAAGATGGCCCCGGTGATCCATGCCTTCCAGTCGGCACCCTGGGCGCGATGCCGGGTCTTGTTCACGGCGCAGCATCGCGAGCTGGTCGACCCGATGCTGGCGTTCTTCGCGATCCAGCCCGACCTCGACCTCGACATCATGCGACCCAACCAGACGCTCATCGAGCTGACCAGCCGGCTGCTGCTGGCGGTCCACGGCGCCATCGCGCGGGAGCAGCCCGACATGGTGCTCGCCCAGGGCGATACGACGACCGTCCTGGCCACGGCCCTGGCGAGCTTCTATCACAAGATCCCATTCGGCCACGTCGAGGCCGGATTGCGCACCGGCCAGCTCTACGCGCCGTTCCCCGAGGAGGCCAATCGCGTCCTGGCCGGCCACCTGGCCGCCCTCCACTTCGCGCCGACCGCATCCGCGCGCGATAACCTGCCTGCGCGAGGGGATCGCTGACAGTCAGGTCGTCGTGACCGGGAATACGGTGATCGACGCGCTGCTCCTGGCTGCCGGGCGCGACGTCCCGATCGGGGTCGAGCTCGACCCGACGAAGCGGCTGGTGCTGGTCACGGCGCATCGCCGCGATAGCTTCGGCGAGCCGATCCGCCAGATCTGCCGCGCGATCCATCAGCTCCACGACCGGTTCCCCGACGTGCAATTCCTCTGGCCGGTCCATCCTAATCCTTCGATCAAGCCGGTCGTCGAGCAAGCGATGGCGGATCGGCCGCGCGTGCGGCTCTGCGAGCCGCTGGGCTATGGGCCGTTCGTCTCCGCCCTGAAGCGGGCCACGCTGATCCTGACCGACTCCGGCGGCGTCCAGGAAGAAGCACCGGCGCTGGGAAAGCCGGTGCTGGTATTACGCGAGGAGAGCGAACGTCCCGAGGCGATCACCGCGGGTGTGGCCCGGCTCGTCGGACACGCGCCCGATCGGATCGTCTCCGAGGCGAGCCGGCTCCTGGCGGATCCGGTCGCCTACCGGGCGATGGCCCGGGGCGTGAGCCCCTACGGAGACGGCCAGGCTTCGGAACGGATCGTGTCGGCGGTCGGTCGATTCCTGGGTGCCGAGGCGCTCAAGGCCGCGGGCTGATCAAACCTCGGAGAAGCGGATGAAAGATTCCCGATTCAAAAGAAGTTCTCTTTCTATTGAATCTCGAATCTCGAATTGCTGAATCGATTCATCCCCGCTCTCGCGATCGATCGGGACCGAGATCCTGCGTCAACGCGCCGGTCGAACCTCGATCTTGGGGAACAGCGGCGCCGGCTTGCCGCCCGACAGCGGCGCGGTGACGTGCAGCCCCGACTGGCGGAGGGGCTGGAGCGCATCGGCATATCCGACGGATTCCCACGCCTTCATTTCTTCGAAATTAAAGGCGCGGTAGAATGTCTCCGCGGTCCGCGGCAGGAACGGCTTGATCAGGATCGCGGCGATTCTCAGCCAGTCGGCCAGGTTGACGAGGACCGTGCGGCATGCCTCCAGATCGGTCTTGGCCAGCTTGAAGGGCTCGGTCTCCTGGATGTAACGATTCGCCGAATCGACGACTTCCAGCCAGATCCGCTGCAAGGCGACGTTGTACTCGAACGAGCCCACGAGCGTGCGCACGGCGGCGATGAGTCCCTCGAAGTCCAGGCCGCGTCTCCATCGGGTCACATCGACCGGTTCGCCACCGTCGAGCCGGCCGTCGAAGTACTTCGCGCACATCGTGAGGATGCGGCTATAGAGATTGCCCAGGTTATTGGCCAGCCCGCTATTGTAGACGTCGGCGAACCGTTCGAAGGAAAACTCGCCGTCGCCGCCGAACGGGCACTGGCTCATGAAGTAGTAGCGGAAACCCTCCGACGAGAACTTCTCGATCAACTCCATCGGCTCCACGACGTTCCCCAGGCTCTTGCTCAGCTTCTGGATCTCGCCGGTCTCCTCGTTCTTCCGGTAGACGAAGCCATGCCCGAAGACCATGCGGGGCAACGGTACGCCGGCTGACATCAGCATCGCCGGCCAGAGCGCGCAGTGGAACCGGGTGATGTCCTTGCCGATGACGTGCACGTCGGCCGGCCAGAGCCGTCGGAAACGCTCCTCATCGGTCCCGTAACCGACCCCGGTGATGTAATTCAAAAGCGCGTCGAACCAGACGTAGATCGTCTGCTCCGGGTCGAACGGGACCTTGATCCCCCAGGTGAATCCCTTGCGAGTGATCGCGACGTCCTTCAGCTCCGATTCCACCAGGCTGAGGATCTCATTCCGCCGACTCTCGGGCTGGATGAACTCCGGATGGGCCCCATAGTGGGCCAGCAACCGTTCGCGGTACGCCGAGAGGCGGAAATAGTAGTTATCCTCCTCGACCCAGGTCAGCGGCGTGTTGGGATGGTTGGGACACTTCCCGCCTCCCTCCGCCACTTCCTTCTCCGTCTTGAAGGCCTCGCAGCCCGTGCAGTAATGACCGGCATAGACTCCTTTGTAGATATCACCGGCATCATACACGGCCTGGATGAATTGGCGGCAGCCGGCATGATGACGTTCTTCACTCGTCTGGATGAAGTCGTCGAAGGAGATATCGAGTGCGCGCGAGACGTCCTGGAACTGACGAGCCATCTCGTCGACATAAGTCTTGGGTTCGACGCCGCGCTCGCGGGCGCGCTGGGGAACCTTGATGGTGTTCTCGTCGTTGCCCATCAGAAAATGGACCACGGCGCCTTCCATCCGGCGGAATCGGGCCTGGACGTCGGCGCCGATCTTCTCGAACGCGGTGCCGATGTGCGGACGGCTGTTAGGATAGTCGATCGCCGTTGTGATGTAATAGCGCGCTTCTGCGTCCATCAGTCCCCATCCTCGTTGCACAGGTCGCCGAGATCCGTCAGTGGAGGATTGCTCGGGCTCGCCAGGCGACACTCTTTCGATGCGCCCGGCCTCGGTTCGGTTCGCTCGTTGGCGGCAACCGATTCAATCTATCATAAGAGAGGAAGTAGCGACGAGGGAAGACGCAGAAGGCAAGCCTTGTCGAACGAGATGAGCGTCACCAGGAACTGGGATCCCCCCTCCGTACGAACACTGCACCGTGCGCGCATCTGGGGATTCCTGGGTTCCCGATTCGAGATTCCCAAAGGAACGATTTCTGGATCCGGAATCGGGAATCTCGAATCTCGAATCCCTCTTGGGTTGTGTCCGCAGGCTGCGTTAGGGATTCGCCGGCCTGCGACGAGCCCGCCAGATGCACCATCCGGCCATCCCTACGGCGAGGAGCAGCGTGCTCGGCTCGGGGACCGGCGAAGTCCCGGTTCCCCCTGTGTCCCCCGCCGGCGGGGGTAGGGTCGTCCCGGTCGAAGAGCTAGGAGGCGGGTTGAGCAATTGAGGGGCCGTCGGGGTCGACTCGGCGATCTTGTGCAAGGCCGGGGCGAGCTTGGGATGAAAATGCGCGAATCGCGCCGGATCGAGGTCTTGCTTCCAGAGCAGATAGCGGACCATCGGATCCGCCCCACCCGGGTCCGTCTTGACGCTCTTCCAGATCGAAGATTCGACCGCCGGCGTTACGGGCGGATGGAGCACATGCTCCCAGACCTTCGGACTGGCCGCCAGGTAACGAGACCATTCCTTGAGCGCGGTCGCGTCGGCCTCGGAGTGATCCTCGTGGCGGATCGGAGCCGCTTCGGCCCGGATGCCACCCATGACCAACGCGCCGACCACGGCCCAGCCAGCCCAGGACCGGCTCGATCCGATGGTCCACGTCGGCCTTCGCCTGATTCCCTTCATTCCGTTACCCACCCACTGAGGAAAAGCAAAAAGCCGGGGCCAATTCGACCGATCCCGGGGACCGGTCCTGGACCCTCACGTTCTTTATCGGCTACGATCGCTCGAACGATTGAACGGATTATGAGGAACAGTGCGATTGTGTCTACCCCAGCCTTGTTAAGATGAGAAATACAGGAGTTTGAGGCAAGATTTCGGCAGGGTGAACCATGCCTCGGCAGGAGCGGCAGGACCGGTGCGGCTGGGCTGTGCCGGGGCGCGTCCGTTGATGTCGCGGGGTATCGCCGGTTATCTTGACGACGGGATTCTCAGTAGCCGACCAACGGGGAGGAACAGCGATGGCCACGGCGGTTGCGACCGAGCTGACGAAACAGATGTACATCGATGGAAAGTGGTGCGACTCACCCCAGGGCAAGACCCTGGCCGTGATCAATCCGGCCGATGAGTCGGTTGTCGCGGAGGTGGCCTACGGGACGCGGGAGGATGCGGAGCGGGCGATCGAGGCCGCCGCGCGGGCGTTCCCAGCGTGGCGTGCCGTGTCGGCCCACGATCGAGCCAAGGTCCTCAAGCGGACCGCCGACCTGATGCGCGAGCGTGCCGATCGGATCGCCCGCAGCCTGACCCTGGAGCAGGGCAAGCCGCTGGCCGAGGCCAAGATGGAGGTGCTCCACGCCGCCGACACCTTCGAATGGTTCGCCGAGGAGGGGAAGCGGACCTACGGCCGGATCATCCCGCCGACCAACATCGCCAAGCGGTATTATGCGATCAAGCATCCTGTCGGCGTCGTCGCCTCGATCACGCCCTGGAACTTCCCGGCCGCCTTGCCCAGCCGCAAGATCGCCCCTGCATTGGCCGCGGGCTGTACGGTTGTTAGTCGACCCGCCGATCAGACGCCATTGACGCTGATCCACATGTTCGAATGCCTCGCCGACGCCGGGGTGCCGCCGGGCGTGGCCAACCTGGTGATCGGCCCGTCGCGGCCGCTCGCCGCCGCGTTCTTCGAGCACCCGGCGGTCCGCAAGATCAGCTTCACGGGCTCGACGGAGGTCGGCAAGGAGCTGATCCGCCGCTCGGCCGACCAGGTGAAGCGGATCAGCATGGAGCTGGGCGGCCACGCGCCCTTGATCGTCTTCCCCGACGCGGACGTCCAGCAGGTCGCCCAGGCCGCCGTCATCGGCAAGTTCCGCAACAACGGCCAGGTGTGCATCGCGCCCTCGCGGTTCTACGTCCACGAGAAGATCGCCAACGAGTTCACCGAGGTCGCCGTCGAGCTGGCGCGCAACCTGAAAATGGGCAACGGGCTGGAGCCGGGGGTACAGGTCGGCCCGATGTTCGAGGCCAAGGCATTGGAGAAGACCGCGGAGCTGGTCGAGGACGCCCGGAGCAAGGGGGGCAAGATCCTCACCGGCGGCGGGCGATCGTCGCGATTCGACAAGGGTTACTGGTTCGAGCCGACCGTGCTGCGTGAGGTCAACGGCTCGATGAAGCTCATGAGCGAGGAGCCCTTCGCACCGGTGATGCCGCTGCTGGATTTCTCCAAGCTCGATGATGTCATCGCCGCGGCCAATGACACCCCCTACGGCCTGGCGGCGTATGTCTTCACCAACGACCTGACCGTCGCCACCCGGATGGCCGAAGGACTCGAGGCGGGGATCATCGGCATCAACGATCCCGTCCCGGCGACGCCCCAATGCCCCTTCGGCGGCATGAAGGAATCGGGCCTGGGCCGCGAGCTGGGCATCGAGGGACTCGACGCCTACCTCGAAACCAAGTGCGTCTCGATCGGCCTGCGGCAGAGTTAATGTCGGGGCCTTGAGGCGAGCGGACTACGACAACACCGGCAGCGCCATCTTCTGCTGGCGCTGCTTTTCTTTTTCGAGGTAGGAGGCCAGCGGCGTGGTCTCCTCGTGGAACCGCTCGACTTCCTCGAGGAGGGCCTGGACCATCTCGTGTTCCTTGACGTGGCGGATGGGCACCCCGCGCTTGAAGATGATCCCTTTGCCGGAGCCGGCGGCGATGCCCAGGTCGGCCTCCTTGGCCTCGCCGAAGCCGTTGACCAGGCAGCCGAGGATGCTGATCCGCAGCGGGTTCTTGAGGTTCTTCATCTTCTCCTCGACCTCGGCGACGATCCGCTCGAGGTCGATATCCAGCCGGCCGCAGGTCGGACAGGCGACGACCTCGGGCTTGGTGACACGTCGGTCACAGGCGCGGAGGATATCGAACCCGGCCTGGATCTCGGGGACGGGATCACCCAGCAGCGAGACGCGGATCGTATCGCCGATCCCGCGGAGCACGATCGCGCCAATACCCGCGGCGCTCTTGAGCGTGCCGTACTCGCGCGAGCCGGCCTCGGTGATCCCGACGTGCGTGGGATAGTCGCTCTGTGCGGCGTACTGGGTATAGCATTCCACGGCCGTCGGGACGTGGCTGGCCTTGAGGCTGATGATCATCAAGTGATAGCCGAGCCGCTCGGACATCTCGATGTACCGCAGGGCGCTCTCGACCATCGCCTCCGGGCACGGGAAGCCGTACTTGTCGATCAGGTCTTTCTCGAGGCTGCCGGAGTTGACCCCGACCCGCATCGGGATGCCCTTGTCGCGCGCCTTGCGGACGACCTCCTTGAACCGCTCTTCGCCGCCGATATTCCCGGGATTGATCCGGATCTTGTCCACGGCCTGCCGGCCCGACGGCGTGACCGCATCGATGCAGGCCAGGGCCATCCGGTAGTCGTAATGAATGTCGGCGATGAGCGGGATGCGGATCCGGTCGCGGATCAGCTTGACGGCGTCGACGTCCTCCTTCTTGGGGATGGTGACGCGGACGATCTCGCAGCCGGCTTCTTCGAGCCGGTGGATCTGGTCGAGCGTCGCCTCGACGTCGAAGGTGTTGGTCGTCGTCATCGACTGGACCCAGATGGGCTGCTCGCCGCCGACGATATGATCGCCCACACCCACTTCGCGCGTCTTGTGCCGCGGGACCGTCGTCGCGTACGCCATCGTTCGTCGTCCTGGGGTTCCGTTGAGTCAAACGTTTGCGCTCGTTCCACTTGCGCCGATCCGATGAGATTATCGTAATCAAACACGGCCCCGGGGTCAAGGTAAGGTAATGTACGGCCCGGAGTTGTTCGATTGTCAGGGCAGTTCCTCTCCTCGTAAATCCTCGACTCATGTATCATAGTCAATGAAGCGATTGCATCCAAGTCGTGTCATGGAGGCTCCCCGGATGTCGGCCAGAGACCGATATCACGATTGCGTCAAGAACGCCCTGATCAAAGACGGTTGGGTCATCACGCACGATCCCCTCCGCTTGCCATGGGGCAAGAAAGACATGTACGTTGACCTGGGCGCCGAATTGCTCTTGGCAGCCGAGAAGAACCAGCGACGCATTGCCGTGGAGATCAAAAGCTTCCTCGGGAAATCGGAACTCGAGGATTTGGAGAGAGCGATTGGCCAGTTTGCCTTGTACCGGTCAGTCCTGGCTCGGAGAGAGCCAGATCGGACTCTTTTTCTGGCCGTGCCGGACAACGTTCTGAGCAACATTTTTGACGAACCACTGGGACAGTTGATCGTGACCGATTACTCGCTCCGAATCGTCGGATTCGAGCCCCAAGCTGAGGTGATCACGCGATGGATACCTTAGAGCGCGATCGTTCGATCGTTGAGTCGATCTTGACCAAGTATACGGAAATCCCCTACTCCTACGGCGACTTCCACACCGAGGCCCTCTTCGATCGGACTCGCGATCACTATGCGCTGATCAACGTCGGCTGGGACGGCCGCGAGAGGGCCCATTGGTGCTTGGCCCATATCGACATCATCGATGGCAAGTTCTGGATTCAGCGCGACGGCATCGAGCACGGAGTCGTCACCGATCTGCTCGAGGCCGGCATTCCCAAAGAACGGATCGTGATGGCGTACAAGCCGATCGAGATGAGACGTCTCATGGAATTCGCCGTCTCGTAGGGACGTGAGACAGACACCATCGCAAGAGCATCACGATTCCATGAGACGTCGGGTCCCCGGCCGGTTGAAGTGGTTCCTCGTGTCCGGATGGAACGCCGCCCATCGCTTCGGTTGGCTCGCTTACGACATGCTGAACGCCATCGGGCATGGTCGCTTCGAGCGCTGCACAGTCTGCGGCCGGTTCCGACCGATGCTTTATCGCCGTCGCATCATCCCCCGCCGTCTGGAAGAACGCTGGGGGATCTCGCCGCGACAGGCCCAGGCGTTCGCGAGAAAGGAGTCATGCCACTGCACGCACTGCGGGGCCAATCTCCGATGCCGACGGATCGCCCAGGTCGTGCTGAACCTGTATCCTGTCGGTACCCCCCCTGCCCCGGCCCCGTCGATCGTCGATTGGGTCGAGTGCGCGGAAATCCGGCGGCTCCGCATTGCCGAGATCAACCGGATCGAGGGACTGCACGATCCGCTGGCCCATCTGCCGGGATTTGTCGGCTCAGACTATCAGCCCGACCTGGCGCCGGGAGTCGTCGAGGGAACCCGCTCGGAGGACTTGACCAAGCTGACGTACCCAGGGGCGAGTTTCGATCTCGTCCTGACCTCGGAGACATTGGAGCACGTCCCCGATCTCGAGGCCGCACTGAGCGAAATTCGCCGTGTGCTCGCGCCCGGCGGGCGTCATATCTTCACCGTCCCTCTTCTGCCCCAGGACATCCTCGACGTTTCCCCGGGCAGTGCTCCGGCCAGACGGAACGGTCGAGGATCTCGCCCCGCGGATCGCCCATCCCTGGCGGCGACTGGGGCTACCCCGTCTTCACCGAGTTCGGCGCCGATCTTCCAGACCTGCTACGGCAAGCGGGATTTCGAAGTCGACTCTTTCTTCGGACCGACCCATGATGATGACATGGCCCAGGTCTATGTCTGCCGCCTTGCGGAATGAGTCGTTCACGCGCGTCACGTCCTCGGCGCTGAGTTGATAGACATAAATCGAGTGCCCGATCCGTTTGATCGGCGTGAATTGGCGAAAATACTGGAATGCGCCGAATTGATAGGCATTCCAGGCCATCGCCCAGGCTGCGGGCACGGTTTCGGGCGGCGCCGGGTCATAGAACCGCCAGGGCAGCCCATAGAGCACCGTCGCGCTGACGGCATAATAGCCGGGTGTCAGCCTGGGCTCGGGGCCTTTGAGCATCGGGCTCGGGTTCTCGGCCATCGGGCGAATGGTGCCCGGCTCTCCCGGCGGGAGGAACCATCGGAACGGCTCGCCGCGCACCGCGAAGAGCGACGGGTTGATCTGGCCGAAATACGCCAGACCAATCTCCTGATCCGGGATCGTCTCCTTCCACCATCTCTGGAGCGCGACCAGGTCCTGGCCCCAATCCAGGTTGCTGTCGATCAGCCGCGCCGGCACCCGGTCCGGGCCGCCCGAAGCCCAGTTGAAATACGAAAGGTAGTCCGGGCGGATCGCGACCGACGCCGCGATCGTCAAGCCCAGCGACCCGGCGATCAGCGCTCCCATCACGAAACGCCAACGACCCGCCAGGCCCATCGACCAGGGCACGACCTTCCCCGCGGCGATGAACACGTAAGGCGCGATCGGCAGCACATAGCGCAGGCCCAGGTTGATGTCCGTAAGCAGGCTCATCGAGAGGAAGATCACCAGCGGGACGGTGCCCAGCGCGATCTCGTCGGCCCACTCGGTGCGCGACCGCCTCGCCAGCACCAGGACCGCCAGCGACAGGAGAACCAGGAGCCACGTCCCTTCCGGGACCTTGTAAATCAGGGTGAGCAGATAATAATACCACCACCCATTCCGGCGCAGCTCACCGTTGAGATAGACCGGATAGGCATCCTGCGGCTCATCGTGCGCCTCCGGAACCCGGAGTTCTTCCTTGACCCGGGTTGCCGGCTGCCTCGAGGCACGGGCCATCCAATCGTCCTGGACGGCCTTGGTGAAGCGCCTCGGTATCCCCTCGGATTCGAGCTTCTGCTCGTCGAAGCCCAGGAGGTAGTGCTCGGGCAGGGCGCGGGGATGCGACCTAGCCAGGTCCCTCGGAATCGATTGACCCGGAACTGCCAGGCCGTGTCGAGCAGCGGGTTCTCGCTCCTCAGACGAATCTCGACGGGCGTCGCGGGGCGCGTCAGGGAGCGGCAGGCGAATTCGTACCTGCCGAGCGGAATCCCCACCCCCTCGAAGAGATAGCCGACATCGATCGTGACAATGCTCGAGGCGACAATCACCAACCCGTGGACCGTCCCCTTGACGACGGCCCGGCGCCACTCGCTCCTGGGGACCACTAGCCCGAGCCGCACGAGCCCGAGGAACGGCCAGATCGCGTAGAGGAGCAGCATGCTGAACTTGCTCAACTGGGCGATTCCCAGCGCGACGCCCGCCGCGAACGCCCAGCGGCGGGTCGGCGCCTGCAAGAATCGCCAGAAGACATAGGTCGCCGCGACCCCCATCGCGGTCGAGCAGATATCCGACGTGACCAGCCGGGCATGGGCGAGGATGTTGGGACAGAACACCCAGAGCGCCAGGCTCAACACGCCGGCCCAGGCGCCATAGAGTCGCCGCGACCACGCGAACACGATCAGGCCGCCGACGATCGAGAACAACGGCATCATCAGCCGGGCGAGCTGGAAGAGCTCGAAATAGCGATGGGTGTTGATGATGGCGAACTCTTGCGAGAACGTAATCGCCGAAGGGTCTTTGGACCTCCAACTCTTCATTCCGTAGAGTGGTTCGGTCTCCGGTTGCGCCATCACGACCGGCAGCGCGGCGACCAGCTTGAACAGCGGCGGGTTGTGGTGATAGAGCTTGAACGTCCCCTTCTGCCAGTAGCTGATGCCGGCCGGCATGTGCACGACCTCGTCGACCGTCGGGTTCTCCAGGAGGAGACTCTGAGCCGCCAGGGCGTAATGGAGCGTCAGCAGCCCGATCACGGCGATACTGGTCCAGAGCCGGGCTCGCCACCTGGGACGTTCGGGCTCGCTCTGGATTGCGGTCTCGGGCGCAGGCGACGGCGACGGCGCGTCGGGAGGGCTCGACGGCGACGTGGCACGAACCCTCCCTTCGCCGTCCTGCCGCGCCGTCTTCGCTGAGGTCCGTCTGGATTTCCGTGCCAAGCGAGATCTCCCGGACTGTCGGTCGCGCGTTGTGATAGCCTTGATGTCGGGTGCTCGGTGAGCACCAGAACGGCCGACGCTTGCGCATCGGTGCTCACCGAGCACCCGACGAACCGCCTGCCAGGCTGCTCATACACTTTTTCAGAACTCATTGACCAGCGCACTGATCGACCGGAACGACGAACGAAGGTCCAGATAGAGCCGTCGATAGACCGCATACGCGCGGTCGTAGTAATTCCTGGCGCGAGGATCGACGGTCGTGGAGTCCACCGCACGGATGGTGGCATCACACGCCTCGGGGACCGAGGAAAACCCGCCGGTGCCGACCTGGGCCAGCAGGGCGACGCCGAAGGCCGGTCCTTCGGTCGAATTCAGCGTGTGAACGTCGCAGCCGTAGATATCGGCCTGGATCTGCCGCCAGAGCGGGTTGCGGGCTCCGCCGCCGGAGACGCGCACTTGCTCGATCGTCACGCCCATTTCGCGGATCAGCTCCAGGCTATCGCGCATGGCGAAGGTCGCCCCTTCGAGCAGGCTGCGGATCATGTGCGGCCGGCCATGCCGGACCGTCAGCCCGATCCAGGCGGCCTTGGCATCGGGGTCGAAGTGCGGTGTCCGTTCGCCGGTCATGTAAGGGAGGAAGAACAAGCCTTCCGCACCGGGACCCGCGAGCGCGGCCTCGGCGGTGAGGAGGTAATAAGGGTCCTCTCCCCGCTCCTTGGCCAGCGCGACCTCGGCCTTGCCCAGCTCGTTGCGGAACCACTGCAGGCTCCCACCGGCCGCGAGCACCACCCCCATGACGTGCCAGGCGCCCGGCACGGCATGGCAGCCGCGCTGGAGCCGGCCCAGCGGGTCGAAGCCCAGCTCGTCGGCGTGCGCGAAGACGACGCCCGACGTCCCCATCGTCGCCGAAACCACCCCCTGGCGAACGATCCCGTTGCCGACCGCGCCGGCCGGCTGGTCGCCGCCCCCGCCGACCACCGGCGTCCCGGTCGGCAGGCCGGTCGCCATCGAGCCCAGCTCGCTCACCCTGGCCGAGACCTCCGCGCTCTCGTAACAGGGAGGCAAGAGCGCCGGGTCGATCTCGAGCTTGCCGAGCAGCTCGCGGCTCCATCGACGGTTGGCGACGTCGAGCAACAGCGTCCCCGACGCGTCGCTCACCTCGGTGGCATACGTCCCGGTCAGCCGGTAGCGGACATAGTCCTTCGGCAACAAGACCTGGCGGACCTGGTCCCAATTCCGGGGCTCGTGCGTGCGGACCCACAGCAGCTTGGGCGCGGTGAATCCCGTCAAGGCCGGGTTGGCGACCAGGCGGATCAGGGCCTCGCGACCTCCCGCCTTCTCCTCGATCTCCCGGCATTCGGCCGCTGTCCTCTGGTCGTTCCACAGCAGGGCCGGGCGGATGACCCGACCCGCCGCGTCGAGGAAGACCGAGCCGTGCATCTGCCCGCTCAGCCCGAGCCCGGCCACGTCCTCCGGGCGGAACTTGCCCGAGCCTAGGACTTGCTTCACCGTCTGGACGGTGGCATTCCACCAGAATTCCGGCTGCTGCTCGGACCACCCTGGCCGCGGATGGTCGCAGGGATACTCGAGCGTCGCCGACGCAAGGATCGCCCCCGTCTCATCAATCGCCAGCGTCTTGGTCCCCGAGGTCCCGATGTCGATGCCCAACGTGATGCTCACGGCGCGACCTCCCAACGCTCCCCGCAACGGAGGATCCGCGGCTGGACCCCGGCCGGGAGCCGGCGGGCCTCCTCCGCGAACGCCTCGACGGGGATCGTGTTGAATGTAAACATGTCATAATGATGGGGCACGACGAAGCGAGGACGGACCCGGACGGCCAGGTTGACCGCCTCGGCCGCCGACATGTTGCCGGGGACCCCGCGCACCGGGTCCCGCCCGTTGATCGGCAAGAACAGGACGTCGAATCGATCGGGGCCGAGCCGGCCGGTCAGTCCCTCGTAAGCCAGGCTGTCTCCGCTGTGATACAGCCTCAATCCTTCGGATTCGATCGCGTATCCCAGGTAAAGATGACGCCCGGACTCGTCGGTGTCGAGTCCCTCGTGCGCCGAGGGGATCGCGCGGACCCGGAACCCGGCGCGCTCCAAGTCGCCCCCGGCGTCCAGGCCGACGATTCGCTCGGAAGGCAGTCCCAGGCCGATGGCGTGATCCCGGATCGCCTCCGGCAGGGCGAGAATCGCGCCCGGCGTGACCGTCATGAGGTCCGGCAAAGTCCCCGGATCAAGGTGATCGGAATGCTTGTGACTGGCCAGGACCAGGTCGACCTGGCGCAGGTCGCCGCCGCCCAGAGGTGCCCGGGTCATCCGGACATGGGGGCGATTCGTGGCCGCGTATTTCTTCGTCAGGTGCTCCGACAGGTAGAGGTCGATGGCGAGCAACCCCTCGCACGACCTGATCACGTACCCGCTCTGACCCAGCCACCAGACGCTGAGCGTCCCCGGAGCGGGGATCGTCCCCGCGATCTCCTCGACCAGTTCGGCACCGCGACGGACCGGCTCGATCATGACTTCAGCTCGTTCCGCACCAGGTTCACGCCTTCGACCATCGCCCTGGCCTTGGCGACGGCGACGTGCCGCGCGGTCTGGGAGAATCCGCAGTCGGGGGTGACCGAGACCCGCGACGGAGCAACATACTTCAACACGGTACGCAGCCGATCGGCGACCAGCTCCGCGGGCTCGATCCACGTGTTCTTCACGTCGACCAGCCCCACGGCGACGTCGAGCGTCTCGGGCAGCTCGGCGAGCAGCTCGATCTCGGCCATCTCCCGGCTGGCGAACTCGAGTGCGAGTTGATCGACCGGCACCCGTCCGAGGTGGGGGAACAGCGGCCGGTACGACCGGTGCCCGACGGCGCGCGCCCGGTAGTTGCCGAAGCACATGTGCATACTGATGTAAGAGACCACGCCCTCGACTGTGCGGGCGATCGTGTCGAGGAA
Organism: uncultured Planctomycetota bacterium; assembly: GCA_963845755.1. Classification (GTDB taxonomy): domain Bacteria; phylum Planctomycetota; class Planctomycetia; order Isosphaerales; family Isosphaeraceae; genus CAWJTV01. Next base: position 93,956 of record CAWJTV010000018.1, on the reverse strand, counting down.
TTCCCCGGCGGCGTGGGGATGGCAGGCGAAACTGGGTTCATCGAGCTGGATGAAGTCCGCGCCGGCGATGACGAGCGACCGGAGCTCGGCATTGACGATCGGGATCAGCGCGGCGGTCACCGCGTCGCGATCGGCGTAAACCGCGCCGCCGTCGATGCAGCCCGCCAGGGTGAACGGCCCGGGGACGGGCATCTTGACCGGTGCCGAGGTAATCTCCCGGAGCCGGCAATACTCCGCCACGATGCCCAGGCCGCCGGGCGCGGAGAGCGGCGCGACGCATCGATAGCGATCGCGCTGATCGTGCGCCGGCGCGCCCCATCGCCGCGCGTTCGGAATTGGCTCGAGGCCGCCGAGATACTCGTAAAAGCCCAGGTTGAAGTCGACGCGCTGGATCTCGCCGTCGGTGATCCGGCCGAGCCCGGCACGAAGCTGGTCGTCGACGGCCAGGCGGACCGCGTCGCGCACGGCCTCCTCGCGATCCGACGGCCCGAAGCGGTCCGGCTCCGCCTTGACGTCCTCGATGAACTTCTCGAACCAGCCCGGTAACGACCAGCTCCCGATGACGGTGGCCGGTATCATAGTTTCGACCATCAGCAACCACCCCCAGGCCGGCATCAGCATCGTCTCACGTCGAGACGGGCGACCCCATCTCGCCCCGCGCGATGCCTCGACACGCGGAATACCGCCCTACCGGTATTCTGGTAGGAAGCGGCAATGAAGGGAAGAGGTCGCTTGTCCTCGAGGTATGGCCGGGCCCCCCGTCCCCTATTTCGGGTCACCTGCAAAGGCCGCGCCAGCATGGCCAGTCGAGAGTTCATCGGACGTGATAACTCAGTGACTGTCTCGGAAGGTCTTTGTAGGGTGCTCTGTGAGCACCGATCCGGCGGACTTTGCCGAATTCGGTGCTCACAGTGCACCCTACGAGACGGCAATTGAGGCTTCAGGGACCGACTCTCAGACCGGCTTGGTGACCGTGGCTCCAGCCTCCGAGTTGCCCACGACCTCCGGTTTGCCCTTCTTCGGCAGACCGGCGTTCTCGGCCTGGCCTGTAGGGGCTTTACCCTTCGCCTCGACCACCGCCACCGGCTTCGACTTCGAGCCGCTCTCGACCGATTCGACGAGGCGATTCAACGTGTCGGGGACGAGACGCTCGGCAAATCCCGCGACGAACGCCCAGACGATGAGCTTCGCATATTCGACGCCGTTCTTCGGCCCGATGGTCGAAAAGAAGGCTTGAAAGTCGATCGCCCTGCCTGCAACCGCCGGGTCGTTGATCTCGGGGAACATACTCCCTTTCAGGAATTCACCGACGAATAAGAAGTAGAGGATCGTTGCGGAGATCGACCCCGTGAGCGGGGAGAGGTAGACGCTGAACCAGCCGTCGTAGAGCGAGAGGACCCCGCGGATCGCGTCCCCACCCGTGGGCGCCGTCTGGATTCGCTGCTGGACGCTCACGAACCCCCCGATCGCCCCGGCGATCACGACGGGAACCAGGGCGGGGATCAGCCTGGTGCTGGGATCCGAAGTCCGATAGAAGATGAAGATCCCGACGGATGACAGGAACAGCAGGAGAAGGCCGGAGATTCGGGACGAGATCCGGGTGCGCATCTCCTCTTTAAATGGAGAAATGACATAAATATAATTAATCCTATTGAGGACTTCGTCAACGTCGGTCCGGAGCTGAGCCAGGTCCCCCTGGAGGGGGTCGGGTGGGCCGCTCTCCAGGTAGAACTGATACTCCTCGGGCTCGATGAGCCGGCGAAACCGCTCGCGCAGGCCCGACGCCTTGCGCCGGAGGTACGCCTCCGGTAGCAGCCGGATCAACATCCTTTCGAACAGGATCGCGTCCCCGATCGTGAGGGAGCGGGAACACACCTCGGCCTTCTTCCTGATGGCATTGGCCGTCTCGCGCCGCTTTCGGGTCCTCCGGGATGCCAATCAATCCCTCGAGCCCCTGGTACTCGTTGTTGAACGCACTGGTAGTATGCGAGTGCACAGAGATTTTTGGTATCGGATATTATGAAAATCTTTTTTAGAAAACGGAAGGCCCGCGTGTGTAACGGCGTACTGGGCGACGGCGTGTCGCCCGCATCGGCGCGTGACCCTGGTTCGGCGGCGCGGTTTGTCGTCACGCTTGGTCCTTTCCGTGCTCAACATCGAGAAGTCTGATCCTGTTACATAACAAGCCCGAGGGTCTCTGACAAGCCTCCTCCCCGCATCTCAGGACCTTCGGGACTGCCTCCAGAGGCTCCAGGTGCGGCCTGACCCCAAGCTTGCCATTCTTCGCCCTTTTCGGCACCGTTGACCCGAAGTCCGCGCGGGATTAGGGTCGTTGAGCATCGGCCGGCACGAATCAGACGACGTCATCCAATCGGGCTTCGATTCTCCCCTCGCGAACCGCCTTCGTGAAGCTTTCGTAATCGCGCTCGACCTGGTCGGCATAAGTCACTGCAAAGGCGGTGATCGCTTGATCAAACGTGTCGGCTTTGCCGAGATAGCCGCTGATCAAGGCGGGTTCACCGGAACGGGCGTGGGCGCACGCACAGCGTGCCCCCACACCATTCGGCGAAGATGACCATCTTGGCCGACTTGAAGTGTTCGACGGGGAACTTGAGCTTCATGTCCCGCAACTGCCGGACGTAGAAATGCCGGCCGCTGCTGTCCTGCGTCCAACCGAGGAAGATGTCGCTCGCCGATTGCATGAGACGGTGCCCCGTCACGACCCGTTGCCCGTGGTTGGGATAAACGCTCGGTCCCGCATAGGCCTCCAGGACCGAGGGCGCGCTTCCTTGAGCTGGAGGAAGAGGGGGTCCTTGTCACCCGCCATCAGGAGAGCGACGCTGCAAACCGTGCCGACGCTGCCGACCCCCACGACCTTGATGGCCTTGTCCTTGAGGACATATCGGTCCAGGAGGACACGCCGATCGTCCGGCAACGATTCGCGGTAGAAAGCAAAGACTTCCTCGATCGAAGCGTAGAATTCCTCCTCCCCGCGCTCCAGGTGGTGGTAGATGAACGGCGGGTTGTCTTTGATTGTCGGGGTCTCTCCCGATTTGTCGGCGATCTTGGGGAAAACGTGCTCAACGATGCAGACCTTCTTCGCCTTGGTCAGGAGCTTTCGAGTCCGGCGCGGATGTCGGCGTCATCGATGTCCGCGACGAGCTTCTTGGCGTCAAATCGGGCATACCACACGTCCAGGGCCCGCATCGTGCTGAACAGGGCCATGGCTTCGCGGTACGAGCGGACGCAGGTCAGCACGGCATCACGGGCGAGCGTGTCGCTGAAGCCGTTCGTGCGGCATGCGAGGACAAAGCTGGCGGCCAGGCGTTTGATGTCCCACTCCCATGGCGCCGGAATCGTTTCATCCAGGTCGTGAATGTCGAAGATGACCCGCCGCTCGGGCGTGGCAAAGCAGCGGAAGTTGCCCAGGTGCGCATCGCCGCAAGCCTGCACGCGAAAGCCCGTGGTGGGTGTGCCGGCCAGGTCCACCGCCATGTTGAGCGCCGTCCCGCGATAGAAGGTGAACGGCGACGGCAGCATGCGGCCGTGGCGCAGGGGGATCAGTTCAGCAATTCGCCCGCTGTTGCCTTCTTCAACCAGCCGGACCGGGTCCGGTCGGTCATCCGGCGCACTCCAGACGGCGTGGGAGTTGCGCGGGCATTGTTTCCGCATGGCCTCTCCGCGCGCGATCAGTTCAGACCGCGAAGGGCGCGACGCAAAGGTATAGGGTTTTTCGACAGAGGGCCGTCGCAAGTCGACAGGAAGTGCTTCGCGGACCTTTTTCATGGAACTCCGACATCGCTTTCTGGCCCAAACACGAGGATGGAACCACCAGGGGCGAAGTGATAGTCCGAGCTATGGAATTCGCTCACAACGAGAGTTGCGAGTTGGTCGTTCGAGAACGCTTAGCGGCTGGCTTGCACACTCTCGGAGTCCTCGACCGAAGCCCCCCCTACCCCCTTCGCAATGGGGGGAAAGGGACCGAGCCATCCCGCCATAGTTTCCCCCTTGCGAAGGTGGGGTTAGGGGCAATAGCGTTGAATTAGTGGTAAATTGAAGGCAGACGAGGACTTACTTCTCGTTCCCACGCTCCTGCGTGGGATTGTCCGTCTCGACGCTCCACGCCGGTTTCGCATCGGGGCGGCAAGGAAACCGCGGGGACACAGAGCGTCCAGGAAGCGTGTTCCCGCGCGTGAGCGTGGGAACAAGATATTTGCAAATCTCGACTTTTCTTAGTCTTAACGCTAATTCAAAGGTATTGGGCCTGGCCCGATGGTTAGGCCGCCGTCGCCCACCGACTCACGCGGCCCCAGCGTAACGGTGGCGTCAGGCGGACGCAACACCACGGCCCAGCGACGGTCGGCCTAATGCTCGAGGTCAGCGGCCCGCGGCAGGGGTCCGCTGCAACCGTGGGTTAGGCCGGGCCTCTTTTCGTACGCCCACCCCACGATACGATGACAGCGCCCAAGCTGCCAGCCCAGAGAGTGCCGCCGCGAGCAACGCGGTGACGATGTGGCCTGCCTGGAGAAATCCGCTACGGAGGCCGTCCCGGACATCAGTGACACATCGGTCGCAAGTGCAGCCTTCACGCTCGACCGCCAGGTCTTGGAGATAGCCTTCTGTGAATATCACCGGGAAGAGGCGATTGAGTGCCGCCGTGGAGGGGAGGTACTCGAGTTCGCACAGGTCGAGGCCGGGGCCGAAGCACAGCACGAGGTAAAGCGAGCCGGCCCAGGCGAACGCAATCAAGGCGGATCGCCACTCGGGCCGAGCCGAGGGACTGAGTAATGCGGGGAGGCCGAACAAGAACGCCGCGGTCGTGATGACCCAGGGAGCCGGCAGAGCAGCGCCCCGGATGGCGAGGCAACCGATCATCACGACGGGGACAGCCCCCAGCAGGCCGCGGACGGATGAAGGCATATGACCCCTCGATCGACACCAGCGCCTCAAGGATGCTCCAAGACTCCCACCGCCTAACGCGAAGGTTCAGCGGCCCGCCGACAGGCGCGTCGGCTGCAACCAATTGTTGGGCTCCAGCCTATGCCGACCAGACCTCGATGCCAAGTGGCACATCGGATGCAGGTAAGGGCACCACGATCGCGTAAGCACCGTGCTCGCTGACGTTGAAGAAGTCGATGCCATCGATCGCCGTCCGAACTTCCGACCCATCGGGGCGGCGCAGGCACAAGCCGTCGCCGATATGGAACCACTCATCGCCCTCGGGCACGATTCCCGGCACGAGGATGGTGCCACGCTGACGGATCGTGAAGACATCCTCGACAGTGAAGAGTTGACGGACCATCGAGAGAGCCTCCAATCGTGAAGGTTGCAGCGGCCCGCTGCAACCGCAGGTCAGGCCAATTCATCGTCCAATAGTCCCGCCTTGATTTTCCCACCCCGGGAGCCTTGAATACCTCGGCTCGACAATGTGTGACGCAGCCATGATACGAAGTAGCCGAGGCCTACGGACAGGATCAAGAAGACGGAGCCCGTTAGCACGGATTGCGAGTTGCTGAGGAAGCCTCGATCCCCTTGTGCCGCGAGCGAGATGAAACTTACGAGGAAGGTCGGGACCAAGATGCGGAGAGCCCATACCACCACACGCCTGGCTGCCTCCCTCGGTAAGATTCCGATGAGGAGAGGAGCGAGGAGCGAACCGAGCATTGAGGCAAGAAGGAAGTAGGGCCCGAATTCTTGCATAGTAGCCCCCGACTGCAGGCGTGGTCCCCCGCGACATCACCACTGTCGGTAGATTGGCCGCCGCGTAACAACAAGCTCAACAGCCCGGCCCGCCGAGCATCTGCCTCGATTCTACCAGAAAGCCGCAGCCGCGGTCCGGTTCCGTTGCAGCGCAGGTCACGCGTCGCTGGCCAGCGCTCCCAGGAACCGGCTGAACCGATCGAAGTCGAGCTCACCCCGCGTGTGCCGCATGCAGTAGGTGTCGCGGCCCTCTGCCAGCCACCCCAACCCCGGGGTGTGGACCCATCGGAAATCCCGACGCACCGCAACCCGACGCGTATAGGCCAAGATATGCTCGATTTCCGGGACGGCAAATACCTCCGACGCTTCCAGGGTCCGCCGCAGCACCACCGCATGCTCATCCGCACAATCCTCGGTGACGGCGACGTAGAAACTCAGCAACAGTTCGTGCGCCGACGTCGGGCCGGAAGTCGTGGCCAGGTGCCGGGTGACCGCCCGGAACTCGTCCCACCGGAAGAGATCGCTCATCTGGTGACAGTCCATCGTGCCAACAAGTTGCGGCTCGTCGTAGTCGGGGTGCAGCAGTTGCAGCTTATGCTCCCCCGCCGCAACATCCAGGCGCAGCCGGTGGGAGTCGGGGAAGCGGAACATCAGCGTCGCCCCGCACGTCGGCTCCTCCCAGAGCAGCCGTTGGTCAGCCTGGAGGCTGCCGCAACCGACGAAATCCACCCCCGCGCTGACGTAGCTCACCCAGAAGGCACGCGCGCGAACGAACTCGCCCCAGAACGAACGCATCCCCAAACCCTCCCCTTCCGCCGCCTAACGCCCAGGATCAGCGGCCCCGCGCAGTGGGGCTGCTGCCATGCTTCGTTAGGCCGGTCCCCGCTCCATCATTTGAAAGCCATATCCCACAACCGTCCCGCAGATGGCGAGCAACAGACCATGAACCGGCGCGTTTACCGCCGAGTCCCCCATGGAGGTCCCCGCGATGGCGCCGAGATACGCACCAGACAAGGCTGCGAGGACCGGCCACGATCGCAGCCGGAGCCCGACGGCCCCGGCGACAGCGAGGGCGCAGTTGACTGCCGCCGCTGGCGTCCCCCAGTTCCGGGTCGTGAACACGAGGGCTACCAGAGTGACGAACGCTCCCAGGACGTCCCGCGACCAACGAAGGACGAGCGGGAGTCCATGGTCACGTTGTCGCGTGGACGCTCTCACTACGCCACCTCACACAAAGCTCAGCGGCCCGCAAAGCGGGTCCGCTGCATCGCAAGGCTAGGCGCGACCCTCGATGGCGCCCCGGTTCAGAGTCACTTGCCGTGGGTGACGCGAAGGATGCGGCCGTCCTTCTTCGCGATCCTGGCGAGGGCCACACCGCCGTTGCTGCCCTTCGATAGCGATCCCTCGACGGTCCAAACGCCGTCGGCCAGGGTCGCACGGTAGGGCTTCTCCTTGGCGATTTTCTCCGCGCCGTAGATCGGCTCCCAGACCGCGACGGCAATCTTGATAGCAACTTCCTTGCTTGGGACGAATCCATCGTCCGGGACGTAGCCGTCCTCCGGCTCTTGCCCCGTGCCGGAGCAGGCGACTGCCAGGATGAGCAGCACGGACGAGATCGCTTTCATGATTACGTTCCCCCGCCGGCTAACGCCCAGGTTCAGCGGCCCGCGCAGCGGGTCCGCTGCAACCGCGGGTTAGCCGATAGGTAGTCGGCTCAAGTGGATTGCGCTGCGGGTTGGGATTCATTAACGAGGCGATGAGCGACGCCGCTCAGAACTTCGACCATCGCAGCCTCAGAATCGCCTGGCTCAGCGGGCTGCGACGCGAAGCCGTGAACGATCTGGTTCCTGAGCTGGGACGCGCTCTCAATTCGACGGAATTCGTCTGGGGATAACGCGCCTGCGGAATAGAGTTCTCTTGTCATCTGCCTGGGGATGCTTCCCCAACCCGCTTCCTGTCCGAGAGCCCGGAGCCGCATCCGCATGGCCGCTTCCAACGTGGCCCAAGCTGCGACGACCGCAAACCCTGTGAAGCCCATTCGGCTGAGTTCCCGTGCCTGTTCAAGTGACTTGTTGATGTCGTCCTGCGAAAGCTCCTTCGCTCCCCGCACCTCTCTGGCATTCGGCTGCTCCGACTCGAGAATGGCGAAATCGAATCGCCACCCAGGCTGAGCTCCCGTGGTCTCAGCATACCGCTGCATGTCGCTGTCGGCTGCAACTTCGTCGCGGTTTCTCCTGACTGCAACGAGCACACCCTCGGCTCCGCGGCGGCCGAGGATTTCCACCCTGAAATCTCTGGCGAACGGAGGCAATTGATCCGGGCCAGGCCGGACGGTCACGTCGTAGCCGTGACCTCGATAAATGTCTGCCAAACGATTCAACTCTTGTTCGTAATCCATGGTATCACGTCGGTAATGGGAATGGATCGATCGGGTCCTCTATTCTCACGTACACAAACTCATTACCGGCTTGCACGGCGGCCACGATAAGTTTCGAGGCCCCGACGAAGACGAACGGCGCGTCGATCCGGACGTGTGTGAGTTCGGCCTGCCGAACCTGGCGGTCATCGTCGTAGACGATTTGCTGCATGACGTCCAGTATCGGTTTCGTCATGTTGTCGAGGTCGAGGGATGGCTTATCACCCGTGTGAAAGTTGATGATAACCGCCTTCAGCCTGCCGGTCAGTGGAGTACCAGTCCAGTTCTTCTTTACTTCGGTCTCTACCGCCGTCCGCCAGGCTTGAAGGGCGGCAGTTCCTGCCGACTGGTTTGAGATGGGAACACCGACTACGACAAACTCCAAATGCATTTTCGCAGTCTCTCGAGCGTCACCTCCCTTCGTGAGAGGCGACTTCTCCCCGTTACAATAACGACCGTCGAACCCCGGGACAACTAACGGCCGTCGATCTCGCGGTCCCAGAGGGGATGTGAGGGCATTGGCTGCGAGGCGACCTCAATGACATCTGCGCGCCGGGGACCTCACGGGGAATTGGGGAAGTCATGTCGCCAGGCTGCCTTGAAGACCTCGACTATGGTCCTGAAGTTGAGCTCCACCAGCAACCCGCCCACGCAGCCACCTCCGCGGGCCGCCAGCTAGAGCGCTTAACTCTTGCGTTGCGCACGCCCTGAGGCGCTGCGAACTCACCCCCGAACCCCCCCTTCGCAGGGGGGGTTCAGGGGGTTCTTCGGGAGCAGGCTTCGAGTGGGTGCCACCCAACGGTGGGGCGCTCTAACCTCCTCAGAAGAGGTCTTTCGCCAAATCCCTCTCAACCTCGGAGTTTTACCATGTCAGCGACCCACGACCTTCATCCTACCACCGCCGCCTCGAACACGCTCGACCTCGCCTTCGACCTCGGCTGGACGTCCTGGAACCTCGCCTTCACCACCGCCATGGCCCAGAAGCCGCGGCTCCGCACCATCCCCGCTCGCGATCTCGACGCCCTTCAGCGCGAGATCCTCTGCGCCCGAGACCGCTTCGCCCTCCCCGGCGACGCCCCCGTGCTCTCCGGCCACGAGGCCGGCCGCGACGGCTTCTGGCTCCATCGCGATCTCCAACACCACGCCGTCACCAACTGCGTCGTCGACGACGCCAGCATCGAGGGCAATCGCCGCGCCCGCCGCGCCAAGAGCGATCGGCTCGACGTCGGCAAGCTCCTGACGATGTTGATCCGTTATCACGGCGGCGAGCACAAGCTCTGGAGCATCGTCTGCATCCCCACGCCCGACGACGGAGATCGCCGCCAGCCCCATCGCGAGCTGATCGCCCTCAAGGGTCAGCGCACCGAGCACTCCCATCGCATCAAAGGCCTGCTCGCCAACCTCGGCCTTGACGTCGAGGCCGATGACCCGTTGCCGGAACGCCTCGGCCAACTTCGCCAATGGGATGGGAGGCCGGTCCCGGCCGAGCTGAGTGCCCGCATCCGCCGCGAGTTCGACCGCTGGACTTTGGTGGACCGCCAGGCGCGCGACCTGGAGAACGCCCAGCGGCGTGCCTTCCGCGACGACGCGACGGCCGACGTCGAGAAGCTGCGGCTGCTGCTGAACCTCAAGGCGATCGGTCCGATGAGCGCGACGCGGTTCGTCCGCGAGTTCTTCGGCTGGCGGCAGATCCAGAACCGCCGCGAGCTGGCGAGCCTCGCCGGCTTGGCCTCGACGCCGTGCGCCTGTGGCGACAGTCAGCGCGAGCAAGGGATCAGCAAGGCGGGGAACTGTCGTCTGCGGTGGATGGCGGTGGAGATCGCCTGGGGCTGGCTGCACTGGCAGCCCCACAGCGCCTTGAGCCAGTGGTATCAGCGTCGGTTCGGCGAGGGCAACGCGCGGCGCGAAGGTGGAGATTGTGGCCCTGGCCCGCAAGTTATTGATCGCGCTGTGGCGATACCTGGAACAGGGCGAGGTCCCCGAGGGGGCGGAAAGCGCCTGGTCGGCGGCAGCCGACCGTGAGTTAGATGGGTTTGTCCCCACACCTGGCTTCGGAGTTGTCCGCGGACGAACAGAGTAACGGGTGCTCGGTCCCTGGAATGAGGACCGACACGGAGAGAAGGTGGTCGTGGCCTCCTGGCAGGCGCGACGCGCGTGACGAAGCCACCAGCCGCGGTCCCGGGAGTTCTTTCGCAAGAGGAAGGAGTGTGCCGATCGCAGGACCACCGGCGTTGCCTGGAGAACGAGAAACAGCGTGTGTCCTGGCTCCCCGTTTGCGGGGAGCCAGGACACACGCTGTCGGACTCGGAGCGATCGCTGTCCGCGCCCGCGGGGCGCCCGGAAAGAATCAGTCGGGGGGCTTGACTTCAGCGGTTTCATAGAAGAACTCAAGGCTCCTCTTCTCCCGCCTCGGTCTCTTCGCCCCTGACGCCGATATGGCAGTTCGACTCGTCGAAGCGGTAGCGCTCGTCTTCAGGCGTCACCTGAGCCGTCTCGATGACCTTGATCGTGATCTCGTCGCCAACGCCGATCTCGGGGACCGACCAATTGATGTGCTCCCCAGTGCGCCCGTCAACGCCGCCCACGCGAAAATCTAGCCGGCCCTCGACGGGACGTGGTGGGGAGCCACCGACCCAGCTGAGCCCTGTGGCGAGGACGCCATCATCACCGACCCCGGCTGTCACGAACGGTTGGCCGTTGAGAGACACCACGAAGGCTTTCATGCCAGCCCCTTTTCTTGCTTCCTAACGTTAAAGATCAGCGGCCCGCGCCAGCGGGTCCGCTGGATCGCCTCGTTAGGCGTCAGGGCCCCGAAGGTGGCTGGAAGAGTGCAGCGACCACCGAAAGTACCCGGGCCAGCGCAGCGGGAGAAAGAATGCCGACCGATTTCACCATGAGGCCGACGCTGGCGGTGAAGAGCTTACCCGGCCGGGCGAAACTCGCCACCAGCAGCCCGCCCGTGGTGAAGTCCGTTGCGTCCAACGGCACCGCCGAGGGATCGCCGTAGGGACTACTCGTGATCTGGCAGAGCACCCAGTCGCCCCGGCCGGCGGGGGCCAGGCAGACTGCCGGCCGCAACTTGGACTGCGACAGGTCCGAGAAGGGGAACGGGACCAGCACTACTTCGCCGGCTGAAGGTACGACCACGCGGCATCCTCCTCCGGCCTCGACCAATCGGCGGCCAAGGCCGCCTCGGCCAGCAGCGCCGCCTCACCGGGTACAGCGGCCGGCTCTTCGAGCACGGTCACCAAAGCCCGACGGGGCGCGTTCGACTCGCACTTCGCCGAGCAATCGCACGTGGCCGGTCGCGTTGACCACCGCTTCAACTGTCTGGATCATGGACACCTCCCCCAACATTATACCGCGATCGGACCGACCAGCAATGGAAGCCGCATGACCACTTGGGCCAGTGTCCGGGGCCACCGAGATGAGTTCGTTCGCATCCTTAAGTGCTGTGGCGGTTCAGGTCCCCTGCCGCGCCGATTAGGCGTCCGCGACCGCCGCGCGTCCCGCCTCAGTTCGCCAGTAACGCCCCTGATCGCCAAGCGCGAAGTTCGGGCGGGTCTCGATCAGTCCTGCGGACTCCAAATCACCGATCTCGGCCGTGAAGGGGCCGACGCATCCGATGCGAGCGCCGCTGAGTGCGCGATCGATGTGATACCAGAACCACTCTCCGTCATGGCGGGCGACCAGCCGCAGGATGTCGAGCTTCACGTCTTCACGAGCCATCGCTCGAAGCCGCCTAACGTCAAGCTCAGCGGGCCGGGTCCGCTGCATCGCCTGGTTAGATACTATGTCCGGAGCGACCGGGCTGAAAACGGTGAGCCGCCGACGGTAAGCTCCTCAGAAGAGGTCTTTCACCAAATCCCTCTCAACCTCGGAGTCTTACCATGTCAGCGACCCACGACCTTCATCCTACCACCACCGCCTCGAACACGCTCTTCCTCGCCTTCGACCTCGGCTGGACGTCCTTGAACCTCGCCTTCACCACCGCCATGGCCCAGAAGCCGCGGCTCCGCACCATCCCCGCTCGCGATCTCGAAGGTCTCCAGCGCGAGATCCTCCTCGCCAGGCAACGCTTCGCCCTTTCCGGCGATGTCCCCCTCGTCTCCTGCTACGAGGCCGGCCGCGACGGCTTCTGGCTCCATCGCGATCTCCAACATCACGCAGTCACGAACCTCGTCGTTGACGCCGCCAGCATCGAGGTCAACCGCCGCGCGCGTCGCGCCAAGAGCGATCGGCTCGACGTCGGCAAGCTCCTGACGATGTTGATCCGTTATCACGGCGGCGAGCACAAGCTCTGGAGCGTCGTCCGCATCCCCACCCCCGACGATGAGGACCGCCGTCAGCCCCACCGCGAGCTGATCGCCGTCAAGGGCCAGCGCACCGAGCACTCCAATCGCATCAAGGGACTCCTCGCCAACCTCGGCCTTGACGTCGTGGTCGATGACCCGTTGCCGGAACGCCTCGGCCAACTTCGCCAATGGGACGGCAGGCCGGTCCCGGCCGAGCTGAGTGCCCGCATCCGCCGCGAGTTCAAGCGATGGACACTGGTGGACCGCCAGGTGCGCGACCTGGAGAACGCCCAGCGGCGAGCGTTCCGCGACGACGCGACGGCCGACGTCGAGAAGCCGCGGCTGCTGCTGAACCTCAAGGCGATCGGTCCGATGAGCGCGACGCGGTTCGTCCGCGAGTTCTTCGGCTGGCGGCAGATCCAGAACCGCCGCGAGCTGGCGAGCCTCGCCGGTTTGGCCCCGACGCCGTACGCCAGTGGCGACGGTCAGCGCGAGCAAGGGATCAGCAAGGCGGGGAACTGTCGTCTGCGGTGGATGGCGGTGGAGATCGCCTGGGGCTGGCTGCACTGGCAGCTCCACAGCGCCTTGAGCCAGTGGTATCAGCGTCGGTTCGGCGAGGGCAACGCGGCGGCGCAAGGTGGGGATTGTGGCCCTGGCCCGCAAGTTGTTGATCGCGCTGTGGCGATACCTGGAGCAGGGCGAGGTCCCCGAGGGGGCGGAAAGCGCCTGGTCGGCGGCAGCCGACCGTGAGTTAGATGGGTTTGTCCCCACACCTGGCTTCGGAGTCGTCCGCGGACGAACAGAGTAACGGGTGCTCGGTCCCTTGAGTGAGGATCCACACGGAGAGAAGGTGGTCGCGGCCTCCTGGCAGGCGCGACGCGCGTGACGAAGCCACCAGCCGCGGTCTCGGGAGTTCTTCGAGAAGGACAAGGAGAGTGTCGATCGCAGGACCACCGGCGTTGTCTGGAGAACGAGAGACAGCGTGTGTCCTGGCTCCCCGCAAACGGGGAGCCAGGACATACGCTGTCGGACTCGGAGCGATCGCTGTCCGCGCCCCGCGGGACGCCCGGAAAAAATCAGTCGGGGGGCTTGACTTCAGCGGGTTCATAGAAGGTATCGTCCCGGCTCGGGGTAAGAGCCGCCTCATAGTTGCGGCGGAACAGCCATACGGCCTTGAGCAACTCGCCGTCGGCGGCGTCCCAGAGGCCGCGCCCGTGGAGATCGGCGCACAGCTCCCCGACCGCCGCCACGAGCTGGCCGGACCGCATCTCGGGGATGACCTCGGACAATTCCTGGAGGGCGGCGAACAATTCCACACGGGTATCGCTCTCGCTCATAACCGGTCCCTCACGCAAGGGGAGCCTGCCCGGCTTCGTCGATACTGACCGATCACCACGATCGGGACTGTCTGGTCTGGTGCCAGCTTGGCGATCCGGGTGGCGCGGGTGACCCCGTCGGAGATCTCCAAGATGCCGTCCGGATCCTCGTACAAGGATCGGGGGCATCCCGTTCCTCGACGCTCCAAATTGTCGGATCTGCTGGTGGAGCTTCCATGGGTCGGCCCCGCTGGCCCGACTCGGTGGGAGCCGCAATTCGCCAGGGTTGACCTCTCGAATCGACGGGCTCATTCACTCAGCGTACATCACGCCCGCGCGAGCCACAATCCGAGTGTCTCCTGTCGCCACCTCACGCCCAAGATCGGCGGCCCGCGGAGCGGGTCCGCTGCCACCGCAGGTTAGGCATGCAACTCGTCGTAATCGCGGCGCACACCCTCGACGATCCACGCATCGAAGCTTCGATACAGCATGGTCCATGGCCAGGGCGGAGGATCGGGTGGATTCCAAGTCCACGCCAGATGGACGACCGCGACGCGCCCGCTACCATCTTCTATGGCGAACAGCACGTCGTCGCGGTCCTGCCTGCGACCCCACGTCCGCACCGGGAGGCGGTAGAGCGGGTGACCTTCAGCAAGCTCGCGGAGTAACTCACGTACCATGCCCTCCACCTAGGCTGGATCATCAGCGACAGAATGCCATGGCACGAGCCACTCCACAACCCGCTGCGCCTCCGCAGCCTAACGGAAAGTTCAGCGGCCCGCCGCAGGCGGGTCCACTGCAACGCGGAGTTAGACGCGGCCATGGCCGACCGGCACCTGCCACAGCCCTATCTGATGAGAGTCATCGCGGAATCCACCGACAAACGCCGAGACTTCGCTACCGACAGGGCACCAGTCACCCGCACGATATTTCTCGGGCGTCAGGCCCACAATGACGATGATCTCCAGCAGGGCAGGGAAACCGACGCCGAGGTCGACCCACGCCCCGAACGGGGATTTGACGACGACCGTACCAGTGACGGACTGCCCGTAGGCAAGGCGCTGCTCGAGCGCCTCCCAATCGGCAACCCGCTCGGGCGAGCGGTGGCCTGGAAACAACCGGTCAAGATCGTCGCTGACGCTCATTGCCCCACCGTCTAACGCCCCAGATCAGCGGCCCCGCGCAGCGGGGTCCGCTGCATCGCCTTGTTAGCCGGGGCCTCCCTCAGGCGACCTCGAGCCCCGTCATTATGAGGATGACAACCAGCAGGCCCCTCAGTATCGACCAAGCCAGTCTCCTCGTGTACGGATCGGGCGAGCCTCCTGAACGCACCAGTCGGATGGCCAGCACGCCGAAGGCCGAGATGGCACCGAGCCGCCCCGGCCCCGATCTCCGTCATGATATAGGCCCCGGTCGCCAGCCGCGACTGGTAGATGATCGGCGAGACGAACACCTGCATAGACAGGAGCGCCACGGCGACCCAGGAGAGGCACCAAGGGATTCGCACCACGAGCTGCGCCATGCCGCGGGGCGGATGCGGCTTGGCCTTGTCGGTCGCCGTGAAGTACGGGTCATCATCGGCCCTCATGTCCCCCCCGTGCAATCGGAATGCTGGCTAACGCCCAAATTCAGCGGCCCGCGCAGCGGGTCCGCTGCATCGCTTTGTTAGCCCTCCTTCGAAGATTGTCGATGTGCCGCCTCCAAGTCAAGGATGCGAGTCACGCGACCATATCCGACGACCCGATTACCCTCGCGCACGAGGAACGGCATGCCGGCGAAGATCCTGCCCGCGTGCGCTTCCGGGCTAAGGAAGGACAACCGGACGGTGACGGTATCGCCGGGACGGGCTTCCGTGACATCGACGTATGTATGGACCGCGTCCCAGTCGTGGCCGCTGTAATAGAACTGGGGGCGGTAGCCGGAGGACACTGGAAGGTGGCGCCCGCCGTGCTCGGTCGGAAGGAGGGTCAACTCGGCCTCGATATCGTGTGTCATGACCCACGCCGGCTAACGCCATAGATCAGCGGCCCGCCGACAGGCGGGTCCGCTGCATCGCCTCGTTAGCCGTCATCCTCGTCTGCAAGTACCTCGATGGTGAAGCGAGCATCCGGCGCGACCTCCTGCATGAGTTCGACTCAGCCGCCCCCGACCTTCAGCTTCATCAGCGACGAGCACGGAGATGTCCATGCCGCCGACTCCCGAGCCATAGCCGCCGACCTCACCGATGCCCAGTCGCTCGATCCGCTCAACGAGCCGGTCCCGGAGATCAAACTCGTCCGGCGATGCGAACCCGTCGCCGGCGAGCTTGATGTCGAGCAGGAGGTGCACAAGATCGTCGGCCATGAGCCCTCCGCTGGCTAACGCCCAAGATCAGCGGCCCGCACAGCGGGTCCGCTGCATCGCATTGTTAGACAAAGCTATCCCCTGAACGCGTTGCGTACGGCGACGATCCCGTAGATCAAGCCGCCGGCGACGAACGGTAGTGCGATGCCTTCTACGAACCAAGGCCACGGCCGCTTGGAGATCTTCTGGATCGACCAGAGCAAGGCTCCTCCGAGGACGAAGAACAGGCACGCCACCCGCAACTTCGTGGCCCACTGAGGATCACCGCGGTTCGCGTAGCGCGAGGCCAGCCCGACCGACCACGCGACCACGAATAGAGAAGATCGGGTGGCCGACCGCATAGCGTCGCCTCCACACTGCCGCCTAACGAAAAGGTTCAGCGGCCCGCCGCAGGCGGGTCCGCTGCAACCGCCTGTTAGGCATCGGCCTCCTCGTTATCGTCATTCGGCAGCGGGGGGAGTATCTTCGCAAGGTCGCCCTCGACGCCAAGGCCATACATGGTGCAGACGATTCCCACGTGTAGCCCGATTGTGGTTCGGAGATCGCCAAGTGCGCTGGCAAAAACCCACGTCTCCGGGCCACCAAACATGTGCGGTTGGTGATCGCGGAATCGTTCGCCGCCATTCTTGTCCAGGAACTGACGACAAGCTGCACGCATCATACGCAGATGGGCCGGAAGCCCTTGCTTGTTGGGAAGGCGGCCAAGAACGTCAGTGAGAAAGCGGCGAATGTCGATGACCGACATCATGCAATGGTCAGGCAACTCCATCTCGTACTCGTTGTAGAGTACACGGCGGTCTTCGAGAAACGAAAGGACTCGCTGGGCGACATCGACCTCTGTGGCCGGGGGATTCCACGAAACGCCGAAGACGGGACAACTGATGCCGGTGAGACGCGAGGCTATTTGCTTGTAGTTCATAGTGCCTCCGGTAAGCCGCCTAACGACGCAAGATCAGCGGCCCGCGCAGCGGGTCCGCTGCATCGCCTTGTTAGCCGGGCCGTCGACTTCCCGGTCGTTGACGCCGAGGCCATCGACATATCGCTCCGGGACGACCAACGGGAGGCCCACATCCTCAGCGACGGCGCGGAGATCCCGCAGGAATCCTCGACCGTCACCCCCCTGCGGACATCGGGTGATACGGAAGGACTTGAGGCGGCCCCAGCCGGTGACGCGGAACGGAGGGCGTCCCGGCTCGGCCCAGACCCATTCGACGACCAGGCGGCGATGACGGCCATGTCGCCCGCGAGGGACCTCACTCAGCCGGATATGATGGAAGTCGCCGATGGGCCCGGACCACTTGTCGCCCCAGAACAAGACCCCGCGATGCCCGGTATAGGACCGCCGCCGCAGGTCGATGACGAGCCACTCGGATTTGAGCAGCACGATCGAGGCGAAGGCGGTCTCGGCGAGGCCCGCCAGGACTCCCACGACGAGGAGCAGCCAAGCTGAGGCCCCCTTCAGCCCGTACAGTGCCGAGGCGTAGAGAGGTGCCCCTGCGAAGACGGCCCCGTGGATCAGGAGTAGCAAGCCGGGGGCCCGCTCATCAGCGATCGTCTCGAAGACGATGCGGTCCTGGTCGTATCCGGTGAAGGTCGCCAACTCCGCCCCCCTCTGCTGCCGCCTGGCGCGGGCTAACCATTGTTTCGAAGCCCGCATGGGCGTCTTTTTTCCCGCCCTCATGGGCGTATAATACGGATCACGGGATTGATTATGATCGAGAAAGGCCACATTTGCAACCAGACCTTCCAAGGTTTATCCAGACCAAACGCGACGAGATAAGACGCCCACCTTGCTCGACCGGGTCCGTGAAGTTGTCTGGAGGTTGCATTACAGCATTCGCACGAGGGTTGCCTACCTCCAGTGGATCAAGCGGCTCATCCTCGTTCATGGCGAGCGGCGTCTTCTCGAAGTGGGCGAAGGCGAGTTCGAAGACTCCCTGAGCCATCGGGCGTCCGAGGGAAACGTCGCGGCCTCGACGGTATGCCGACCACCGAGAGGCGGGCCGAAGCGGTGGAGAATCGACGATGCGCCGCAGGGGGGTGAGCGTTTTCCTTTACGCCCTCACGCGACGGGGCCGGTGAATTCGACGGCGGTGTGCCGGGCGATGTCGATCACGTTGGACGGGCCGTGGCCGTGCTGCCGCGAACCCAGGTGGTTCGGATTTCCTGAACCTCGCGTCGGATCCGAGCACTCGGATCGACGAAATACGACAACGCCGCTTCAGCGCCGCTCCCGGATGATGGCTTCCGACGAAGGCTCGCCCACGATGGGGATAGGCGGATCGCCCGGGTCGTCTTCGTCGATGTCCACGCGGGATCGGGGAGGCGGGTGATGAGGCCGTGCGCCATCAGCGGCCGGGGGAGTTCCTCGATGGAACGCGGCTGATCTTGGGGCTGGACCGACCGGGCACGTTTGACGCGCTGGCCGGACGGCTTCTTCGGCTTGACGAAGCTCCCGCATCGGCTCCAGCGACCGGGCCTTGAGATCGAGGCGTTCGGTCGGGCCTTCTCCCAGCTCAAGGCGGCAGGACCCGGTTCCTCGGGGCACGGTTGTCATCGCGGTTTTTTTAGGCCTTCCCAGACCTCCCACGCTTCGATGTAACCCTGGACTTACCATCGCGTTGCAATGAATGATCCCCGTGCTCCCCCGTCGGAAAACTGTGACATGTAACAATTTTTATGCAACTGGGAACGCGCATGTGCGGATCGTAAGGGTAAGAGGCGGTGGCGACACCCGAAGCGATCAAACGGGTGTCGCCCCGGGGACGACTGCCGTTGCATCCACACCAGGGTCAGAGCACCATGACCACCACCATGACCCCGCCCAGGTCCGATCGGGCCGAGATCAACCGCCGCAATGCCCAGAAGAGCACCGGACCCCGGACCCCCGAGGGCAAGAACCGCTCGCGGTTCAATGCCGTGAAACACGGCATGACCGCCAGGACTCTCGTCTTGCCCGGCGAGGATCCCGAGGTACTCCAGGCGCGGCTGGAGTCCTGGAGTCGGCGACCTTCAGCCGCAGAACGAGGTCGAGCAGTTCCTGGTCGAGCAGGCCGTGCAGTCCTCCTGGAAATTAGATCGGGCCGATCGCGCCGAGGTCGCCCGGCTCTCCCACATCATCGAAACGCTGCCGGTCCTGGAGGCGAACCGTCAGCAGGAAGAGGCCGCCGCCCTGGGCCGTCGGCTCTTCAGCGATCGCAATGGATCGGGAAGCCTCAAGCTTCAGAGCCAGATCCTCGAAGCCCTGCTCCCGGGCCGCAAGTCCCAGACCTCCCGGCCCCTCGACGTCCTGGATCACGCCGGGGCCATCGTCCGCCGCCTCGAATCCACCGGTCCCGGCTGCCAGTGGATGCTCGACCGCTGGATCGAGCTCCGCGCGATCCTCGACCAGGGCCAGACCTGGCCGTCGATCGAGAAGTCCAGGGCGATCCGCCTGCTGGGGAAACCGCCGCTGAACCTGACGGCCGAGGAGTGGGAAAACCACTGCGAACGCCGGCGGGCCAACCCTCATCCGGAAATCGACGGGTACCTGGCCCGCAAGCTGGACCGGCAGTTGGTCGAGGGACTGGCGCAGGACCAGGCGGCGACGATCGAGGAGCTGCGGAGCGTCGCTGAGCAGGCGATCGCGCGGCTGGAACCGCTGACCGCCGAGCATCGTCAGCGCGCCGAGGCGGATGTGGCCCGGCAGGCGGCCCTCCTGTCGTTCGACACCAGCACCGAGGGAGAGCGGCTGCGCCGGTACCACTTCTCGTGCAGCCGAGCGCTATTCCGGAGCCTCGACACCCTCCTCAAAGTCCGCCGATCGGGCTCGAGAGCGAGGAGCGGAATACGAACCGAGTCGAGCGAGGAAGCTCCGCCTTTGTCCGACGAGCCAGAGTCCGACGCCCCGACCCGGGACGGGACGCCCCCCTGCCCGAGCGACGATCTTGCGTCGTGCCTTTGTGAGATTCCCGCCGATACCCAGGCCGTCGGGGGTTTCACCGCGGATACCGCGGAAGGACGAGGATCCGAGGCGGGAGAGTTCGATCCGGCGGTGACTGGCGGAATCGCCGACCCCACGGTCGAAGTCGATCCGAGGCCCATGACGATCGATCGCGAGAACCTGCAATACGAACCCACCACCCCGTCGGCCGATCATGCGACTCGGCAGGACGAACCGACCTCGCCGCAGGTTGCGCTGACCGCGCGTTCCACGCTACCCTTTCACCGTACCGTCGTGCTCGCGATGATTCTCGTCATTCTCTCCGGTAGCGTGGCCCGTAATCATCGGAGCTCGCAAAACGAACCCACTGCCATTACTGCCGATCATCAAAACCGGCAAAACGAAGCCATCTCGGCGCCTCGCCGAGTGGTTCCGTTCGATGCAGACGCCGTGGGTGAGCCTCCGGGACTGCCTTGGCGGTCGATCCGGGAACGGCTGCGGCCGGGCGGGCTTGACCATGGTCATCCGGATGAGCCCATCACGACAGAACGGGGAAGACGTGACAGGGCGATTTCAACAAGTCAACACGCCCTATTCACCTCACGTGCCTCGCCATCTCGAAAGGGAACAATCCCGCGCGTGACGTATCAGCAAACATCCCCGATCGCCTGTCGAGATGCCGGGTCGCAATCCGGACAACCGCCTCGTGGAGGGTACTGTACGCCGATGTTATGTTATAGTGGATACTAGGTGGGCGGACGGACGTCTGCACGCATCCGTGCCCATCGTCCGACTCGAGAGCACGACAGCCGGCGACGAGGAGGGTGCGGCTGGTTCTACCAGGTTTTGCCACTTCGAGAAGGTGCTGCTCCTTGGATTTCCCCCGCAAACTGATCGGGAGCCTGGGGTGCCTGTTCCTGGCCCCGCTGGTCGCACTGCCGGCCCTGGCGGCGCAGGCTCCCGGTGTCGTCGTCGACGCCGGGCGAGGAGGTCCGTCGACCGGCCGATCCCATCTATATCATCCTCCCCGGCCCGGCTGACCTCGACTCACTCCTGAAGAGGATCGCCCACCCCGACCTGGAACTCAGGCGGGTCGCGCCGGCGGCGCAAGGGGTGGGTGGCAATGCGCCCGGCGTCCGGCCGGCGTCGACTCCCGGCTTCGTGCAATCGGTCCGAGTCCGAGGCCGGATCGAGGAGGATTCCGCGAACCTCGTGGTCGAGCTGGCCATCGTCACGCCGTCGGATGACGCGACCTGGGTGCCGATCCGACTGGATGACCAGAAGCTCGCCGGATGCGCGCGAGGGGGACCGGGCCTTGACCTTGCGGAGGAACGGCCAGTCCCAGTGGGAAGTCGAGTTGATGCGCCAGGGGCCGTCATCGTGTCGAGGTCGAACTCCGGGCCCAGGTGACGGCGAAGCCCGCGCGTAAGGTCCTCGCGCTGGCGATCCCCGAAGCCGCCTCGACCTCGCTGGACGTTACGTTCTCCCGCCATGAGTCCGACATCATCATCGGTGCGAATGAAGTCTTTCCCACGGTCGAACGCCGGGATGGCAAGGGGATGCAGTTGACGGCCGCGCTCACGATCCGGCCCCGGATCGAGGTGAGCTGGGCCAACGACACGGATTCGAGCGGCCAGGCTCCTCCGCTGCTGACGGCGCAAGGGGAGATCGCGATCGACATCGACTCGGAGCAGATGTTGACCCGATCGTTGTGGCAGATCTGGTGCGTTCGCGGGATGACGCGCAGCCTGGAGATCCGCCTCGACGATCGAGACCAGGTGACCGAGCTGCGCCTCGACGACCAGCCGACGGACGCCGCCGGCATCGAGGGGGCACGCAAGGCCGGACTGCTGACGATCCCGCTGGGGACTCCGCTCCGCCCGGACGCACCGCCCAGGCGGCTGGTCATGAAAACCCGGCGATCCTACTCCAAGGCCGCCGCCCATCGGCTCGCGTTCGGCGGGTTTCCCCTGCTCCATGCGCGGGAACAGTCTGGCGCCATCGGCATCACGCAGAGCCCGAACCTCTGGATCAGCCCGGCGGTGTCGCGAGGATTGCGCCGGATCGAAACCGGAGGGCTGCCCGCGGACCTGCGCGAACGGCCCTCGACGCGGCTCGCCTTCGAATTCGTGGAACAACCCTTCCTGCTGCAACTGGACGTCGAAGCCTCGCCACCGTTGCTCCGGACCCGATCGCAGACGGCGTTTCGAATCGATGCCGACCAGGCCCGTTGCGAAGCGACCATCGAGCTGCAGTGGGTCCGCGGCCAGCTCTTCGAGGTCGAGCTCGACATCGGGCCGGGGCTCGAGGTCGTCTCCGTGGGCCCGAACGACGTGGTCGAGGGATGGAGCCTCAGCGGAGAGTCAAGATCGCGGGGCTCGGCCCGCCGCGGCGCGGGTGTTGAAGATCGGCCTGACTTCCGTGGCACGCGAACGGATGAAGGCCAGTCTCCAGCTCAAGGGCTATCAACGCATTCCCCGCGACGGCCCGGTGAAGCTCGGCCTGTTCGCCCCCGACGCCGCGACGTCCGTCGCCACTTCCTACACGGTCTCCGCCGATCGCAGCCTCGCGATGGAGCTCGATGACGACAGCGGCCAGGTCACGCGCTCCATTGACCTCCCGGCCCAGGCCAAGACCACGAATCCCCTCGATCGGCCAGTGTCGCCCACCGACGGCGGACCGGCACGCCCCCCCTGCTCCTCTCCGGCAGCGGAGCCGCCCGGTCATTACCGATCCGGATCGTGCGGCACGCGCGGTCGCTCACTCATCAGACCGTGCTCACCGCCGAGGTCTGCGCGGCGGTCGGTCGACCTGCTCCAGGAAACGACCCTCACCGTCCGGCACGGGACCTTGACCTCGCTGGAAGTCCGCGTGCCGGCGGCGATCGCGGATCGCTGGGACCTGCTCGACCGCGACGTCGAGCGCGAGGAGCTCGACAAGGAGACCGATGGAACGCGGCACTACCGTTTATCCTTCGCCCGACCGGCGCTCGACAAGGCCGTGCTGCGCTTCGGCTGCCACCTGCCGATCGCTCCGCATCTCGACGCGACCGCGCAGCGGGAATTGACGATACCCTGGATCTCGTTCCCGGAGGCCGCGGGACCGGTCCGGTTGGAGCTCTCCATGGCACCCGGAATCCAGTTCCAGGGGAACGACCCGGCCTGGATCTCCGTTGCCGACGGCACCCAGGCGAATCGAGGGAACCCGTCCTCCACCCTGGCCTTCACCGCCAGACCGGACGGGCCGGCCCGCCCGTTTGCGTTCAAGGTCCTGGCGCGGGATCCGGTCGCAATGCCGTCCCTTGTCGTTCCCCGCCTGCTGATTCGCACGGTGCAAGGCTTCGACGGAACGACCCGCAGCCAGGCGCGGTACTGGGTCGAGACTCACGGGCCGGTCGTCTCCTTCGCGATGCCCGACGGAGCCCGCTGGCTCGCCGCCCGGGTTGACGGCCGGGTCACCGAACAGGTGGATTACGATGCGACGCGACCCGGCTACCGGTTGCGCCTGCCGCCTGAGGCCGGCTCTCGCCCCACGCTGGTCGAGCTGGAGTACCAGCTCGATGGCCCCGCCGCCGGATCGCCTTGGCGCATGCCGCAGCTCCTCGACGGTGCCGTCGTGCTCGAGACGCTCTGGGATGTGCAGCTCCCCTGGGATCGGGTGATTGTCGGTGTCCCGACGGGCTGGTCCGATGAGAACCAGTGGTACTGGAGCGGCAAACTCTGGAGGCGCCGGCCCGGGAAGGACGTGGCCGAGCTGGACCAGTGGATCGGAGACGCCGTCTCCGCGCCAGCGAGCGCCGAGCGAAGCGCGGCCAGCGACGATGACTCGTATCATTGGCTCTTCAGCCGGGCCGGGCCGCCCACCGACCTGAGCGTCTGGGTCCTTTCCCGGGCCTGGATCGTCGCGGTCTGCTCGGGCGCGACCCTGATCCTCGGCTTCCTCGCGATGTTCGCGCGGATCCGCTTCCGGACGGCCTGGGCCTGCGCGGCCGTTCTCACCCTGCTGGCCGCCGCGCTCTTGCAGCCGAGCGTGACCTGGCTCGTCCTGCAATCGTCATTCATGGGGGCGGCCCTGACTTTCCTGGGCCTGTTGATCCAAGGACTGCTCGATCGGCACAAGGCCACAGTCCCCCCGACCAGGGAATCGAGCCCCGCGACCGGCCAGGTCCTCTCCGATTCGTCGGTCGAACGACCGGCGATCGTCGGGTCGGATGACTCGACGGCCATTCGCGTCCGCGTCCCCTCCACGATGGATTTCATCCCGTCACCAATCGCCGGCTCCACGTCGGAGGACCCATTGAGGAGCTCCACACTGGGACGGACGTAAAGGCTTCCCGGAAAGGATGAAGGATGAAGGATGAATCAATCCGGTCTGACTCAGCCCTCCGTCTTCCCGAAGAAGCCCTGGAGTCCCGATCGATCATGATCCATCGCCCTATCATGTCATCGGCCATGACCTTGCTCGCGCGGCTGTCGGGCCGAGTCCGGGTTGCGGGGCGAGTCCGTCTCCTGCTGGCGGCGATGATGTCGCTGGCCCTCACGGCGGCGGCGGACCCCGACGTGGTCGGCATCAATCTCCCAGCGCCAGACGTCTCGAAGTACTTCGTCCCCGGCACCGAGCTGCGCATCCTCTCCCCCAAGGCGTTCCAGTCACTGATCGGCCGCCGTGCAACGCGGCGCCGACGCCAGGCGGCCGACGCCTTCGCCCCGGCTGGTTCGGGCCCGGCACCGCGCCCGATGGACCGAAGGCGTGTTGACCGGCCAGAGCGAACTGGTTCTGGCCGTCTCGGCGGCCGGTCCCTTGGAATACGCCCTGGATCCCTGGACCCCAGCGATCCTCTCCGTGTCGAACTCGGTGAAAACGCTGGGCGCACGAGCCGCCGGCACGGTGGTCTTGGAGCTGGACGGGTCGCCCCGCGAACAGACCCTCACCATCAATTGGGAAATGAGCGCGCGGCCCCAATCCCAGGGGCGCGGTTTCACGCTCGGCCTTCCCGGCGATGCGACCACAGTCCTGGAGCTGGACCTCCCCCGAGGATGGGTCGCCTCGGGCCCGCGTGGCGCACGCCGAGCGCCGCGGGCCGCCGCGGATCCCCCACGCGCGCTCTGGGAAATCGAGGGAGAGTCCGGCCGCTTCGACATCGAGGTGCGGGCGACGCAGGGGCCGGGCCGGTCGATCCCTTGGCTCGGCGCCCTGGGTGAGCGGACTCACGGAGATCGACCTTCGGCGGATTTCGGAGCGCGCCGGAGAACTCATCAACTGGACGACAGAATGGCAAGTGGAGATCGATCCGAGGCACGCGGGACGAATCGAGGCCGAGCTGGACGCGGGTCTCGAGCTGATCGACGTGCAAGGGCAGGCGGTCCGGGGCTATCGAATCGAGCCGGCGGGCTCGGCGCTACGGGTAAACGTCGCGCTGGATGGAGGGTCTCCCTCCGCGGTGATCCGGTTCCTGGCCCATGCCTCGATCCCGTCGGAGGGCCCCTGGCGGATCCCGGCGATGAGGCCCCTGGACGCAACCTGGACGAGCGGCCGGACGACGGTCGTCCTGGACGAGCTCCACGTGGTCCGGGAGTGCCGGGAGGCGGCAGGCCGGCTCGTCATGTCCGGGCGCGCGCGAGCCGCGCGGCACGAATCGGCTGATCTTCGAGGCAGAATCGCCCCGTTCCGTCGCCGAGCTGGTGTTCCTCGGGCCCCGAGTGGACCTCGCTTGCACCGTGCGCGGGCAGCTCTTCATCACCAATACTTCGCCCCGGCTCGAGTGCCGCCTCGACTGGGACCTCCACCGCGGTTCCGCCACCGAGCTGGAGGTTGACATGGGACCGACTTGGCTGCCCGAACAGGTTCATATCGAGGGCCTGGACGATCCGGTGGTCTGGCACCCCGCTATACTCGCTTCCGGCGCGACCCGGCTGCATGTAATGGTCCCGGCAACCGTCCTGGCCAGGAAGCGATGGACGTTGCGGATCGGCGCGACCTCGACGGTCCCGGGCGGCCGCGGTCCCCTCGAGCTTCCTCGGGTGCGCGCCGTCGGGGCCGCGACTGCGGACGAGGCGTGGCTGGCGTGGGCCGACGACGACATCATGATTCGCCCCACCCGGGCCCGAGGGCTGGCGTGGATCGATCCCGCCGAGGTGACCGGGCCGTCACCGCGGGCCCCCGATGCGCATCTCCGCGAGGCCCTCGCATGGCGCTGGACGTCTTCCGCCGCCGAGGGCCGCGTTGACCGCAAACGGATCGATCAGGACCCGATGGCCTCGATCTACTCCCGAGCCCGGATCCGCCCGGACCAGCGTGAACTCACCCTCGAGGGTACGATCGTGCTCACCTCGGGTGCCGCGCCCCTGGAATCCCTCCCGCTCTGGATCGATCAGCCCGAAGATCGCCTCGCGTCGTGGCGGTTCCGCGACGAGAATGGTGCCGAGTTGACGCTAGGTCCGATCGAGGAACCGGTCCGCGCGCGCCTGGGGTTTCCCGCCAGAGGATCCGCCCGCGCGTTGATCGTCAACCTGTCGCCCCAGGCCCAGAAGGCCATTCATTTCGAGGCGGCCTCGCCGTGGAATACTCGCGGTTCCATTCCCCTGCTCTCGGTCCCCCGTGAAGAGTTCCGCTCCGGTACGATCGTGATCGAGACGCCGGCGGGCATGCGCTCCCGCGTGGAGAACGTGGGGCTCGGTCGCTTGAACCCCTCCGTCGTCGACATGCTGAGGACCGGGCGAGTACCTGAGGACGCGGGCGGCCTCCGAGGTGATCGCTCTCCCTTGAAGAACCGGGCCGTCCACGCCTTCGCCTACACCGAGCCCGGCGACAAGCTGGAGCTCGTCACCGAGCCCCTCGCACCATCCACGGCGCCGGGGGTCGTGAGCGAGGCCGTCCTGACGACCTCGGTGGATGCCTCGGGCCGGTCTCTCAACCGTCTCCGCCTGTCGGTTCAGCTCGAGCAGACCGAGTCCCTGGAACTGGCCATGCCCGCCCGCTCCTCGCTGGTCCGGGTACGTCGCGACGGGACCGAGATTGCCCCCGTAGGGTCGGGGGACCGGTTCTTGCTGCCGGCGACGGCCACCGGGCGAGGCACCCGATCGAGCACGATCCTCATCGACTATGTCACGGAGAGCGCAAACGGAGTCCCGGGTTCGCTCCGCCACCCCGAACTCCCCGAGATCGGCCTGCCCTGCCTGTCCTTCGTCTGGGAGATCGCGACCCCGGCGAGCTGGAAGGCCGTGGACGGTGGTCCGGGCCTGATCGCCAACGACCGTGACGATCCGGCCAACTGGCCGGGAGGCGCGCTGGGACTGTGGAGCCCGGCCTGGAGCGCATTCCTCGGACATGCCACGCCGGGGGCCGCTGCGCGGCTCAACACGCTCGATGACCGGCTCGATCTGTCCGCCCCGGGCGAGGTAACGCTCGCCGAATGGTTCAGCCGATGGGATGCAGGCCCGTGGCCAATCGTGATCGACCGCCTGGCGCTGAACGCCGCAGGGCTCGGCCCGAAGACGCCGTGCGTTCCCGGCCGGTCCAGGACCGGTCGCCAGGGAGTCTCGCTGGCCACGCTCCAGCAGAACGGCCTGGCCGTGGTGTCGTTCCCGGACGCCCTCCTGATCACGACCACAGCCGAGTCGGCGAGTCTGGCCCAGCCGTCGGCGTGGGCCGGCGCGATCGCTGAGACGCTGGCGTGGGGGTCCGACCGGACCGACCGCTTCGAGACGCCGGCCCGCTGGCGCAGGGAAGCTTCGCCACGATCCGCGGCGACCGTCGAGGATGAGGCGGCTGGACGGCTCAAGCTTCCACCCGGTCGGTCAATCTGGAGGTTCTCGGGTGCGAGCTGGCCGGGAAGTGATTCTTACATCCATCTGATCGACGTTCGCGGTCAGATCGTGATGGCGTGGATCATCGTCGCGCTGGTCGCAACCGGCCGGCTGGCCGCCGGAAGCCGGCTCACGCGCGGCTGGCCAATCCTCCTCACGATCATGGCGGCATCGTGCGCAATCCTGGATCGGGCTCTTCCGGAGCGATTCAGTTTCGCCACAGCGGCCGGGTTCGTCGGGGCCGTTGCGATGTTGCTCCTCGAGCTCGGCCGGAGGGTCCGCCGAGCCCCCCAGCCGGACCTCTCCGCCGTTCACTCGGAGAGCTCGATTCAACGTGTCGCGGTGCGATCGGCGGTGGGGGCATCGCTGGTCCTTCTGATCGCCGGAGCGATCCACTCGCTGCGCACGGCACCGTCGACGGGCGAATCGCCCATCCTGGCCCTTTTCCCTTACGAAGGGGCATTCGATCCCAAAAGACCGGCGGATCGGGTCATCCTCCGTCTGGAGGATTTCGACCGGCTGTCCCGCCTGGCGAATCCGGAGCCGATAACTTTCGCGACGGTCACAGCCATCTCGGCCGTCCACCGCATCACGCGACTTGGGGCACAAGACATCGTCGTGGAGAGCCGAATCGAGCTGACGGCGCACGGCCAGGGTCCCTTCTCCTGGGAGGTCCCCGTCTCGCTCGCGAGGGAGATCGAGGCCACGCTGGATGGGGAGTCCTGCCCGTTGGCGGTGGTGCCGGGTGGGAATCAGGCCCGAGTGATGATCCCGAAGGCTGGCAGCCATGTCCTGAGTCTCCGCCGCCGGGCCGCGGCGACCGTCGACGAGACAGGCTCCGAGGAGCTCAGCCTGCCTATCAATCCGTTGCCGACAGCTCGCGTCATCCTTGACCCGCCTCGTGACGAGGTCCCCCAGGGGGATCTGGCCTCTCGCGGTCGCACCGAGCGGAAGCCGGATCGGGCTCTCGTCGGCCTGCTCGGCCCCACCGACCGGCTCGTAATTCGTTGGGCAAGACCCGGTGCACCGCAGGCTCCGCGGTCGGTGGGAAGTGTCGAGGGATTGATGCTCTGGGACGTCAACCCGGCCGGCGACCGGCTGCGCTGCCGGTTCAGCTACCATCAGCCGACCGAGATGTCCACGATTCGGCTGTCGCACGATCCGGAGTTGATCCTTCGCTCGGTGCAGGCGCCAGGCCGGTCCAGAGTCTTCTTCGACGAGACCCAGGACGGCCAATGGCTCTTGAGTATCGATCCACCCCTGCCGCCCGGGGCAACCCTCGCCATCGACTGCTGGCGACCGCGGGACGCGGCAGCGGGCGATTCGGGAAAGCCGCGGGTCGCGCCCGGACGTCCCGACGTCGTCGTCCGGCAACTACCCCGAATCCAGCCCGTGGGCGTGGAACGGTTTGCCGGTTCGCTCGGCGTCCGCAGGCCCGGCGATTGGACCGGCCGGCTCGAACCGCTGCCCAACACCGACCCGATCAACGATGAGTCGTTCGTCAAAGCGTGGGGACAGCTCCCCCCAGAGCCGCTGACCCTCAGCGGGACCAGCCGATTCGCGCGAGCTCGCTGCGACGTTCCAGACCGGCCCGGCACCCGGCAGGGTCCAGGTCCGTCCCGCGCTGCAGCTCCAGATCGAATCGGGTCGGATCGCCCTGATCCTAGACGCCGATTTGATCGAGCTCTCCGGCCATTCCCCGCCGACCGAAGCCGTGCTGCCCCAGGGAATCCAGGTCACGCAGGTCTCCGGCGATGGGCTGATGGACTGGACCATTTCCACCGACTTTCACCTGCACCTGATCTGGCAACGTCCCGGCAATGGTCCGCGCCGGCACGTCCGGATCTCGGGGTGGATCCCTTTGAGTGAAGATCCGCTCAAGGTCGGATCGCGCCAGCATCGGGTCCGTACCCCGTGGGTCGACTGGATCGGCGCCGAGGCTGGGACGGGTTCGCTCGTGGTCTCATCCGATTCGAAACCGGAGCTCACGGGAGCCGACGGATTGACCCCAATTCCGACGACCCCGGTGCCTCTCGAGGTGACCGGCTCGAGGTCGGCGTCGTCTCGAACGGCCTATCAGGTGGACGACGCGAGCCGGCTTGGCGAGATTCGATGGGAGCCGCCGCCGCCGCGCGTCGCCGTCACCATCGAGAGCCAGATGACGCTCTTCCCGGACTCCGCCCAATGGGTGGCCGTCCTGCGCTATGACGTCATGGGAGGCGCGCTCGAGTCGATCCTGCTGGAGATCCCTTTAGCGTGGGCCGACGAGGCGAAGCTTCATCTCTCCGGAGAAAACTTCCAGTTGACATCCGAGATCCGAGGACCTTTCGTGCGCTGGATGATCACTCCGAGGCGTCCCCTCTGGGGCTCGCATCGGCTAGTCGTCCGTTCGAAGCGCCCGTTGCCGGCCGACGGCGACATCGTCTATCCCGAGATCGTGCCGCGCGGGAACGGGGCCTTCGATGCCTACCTGGCCATCGTGAACGCGACCGGCTACCCGTTAACTTCCGAGGAGTCCATTGGTTTGCAGAAGATCGATCCGGCCATGCACTTCCAGGCGAAGGAGTTCGTCCGAGATCACGGATCGGCAGCCGGCGCCTACTGGGTGCGTAGGCCGTCGTGGGTCCTACGTCAGCGATTGCCGCGGGGATTCCCCGAATCGGGCATGTCGCAGGACGATGCCGCCAAGGTCGCGATTGCGGACCTCATGATGACTGTCATGCCCGATCGGTCGATCCTCGGCTGCGCGGTCTACGAGACGGTTCGCGACAGCGGCCGCCTGCTGACGATCGAGCTTCCAGCCGACAGCGCAATCCTCTGGGCGGCCGTCGATTCCAATCCTACCATCCCCTTCCGATCGCGCCCGGCAGGTGGTCGATCGTCCTGGATGCGCGGCGTGAGGACCGGATCTTCCTCATCTGGAAGACCAATGGCCTTCTTACACCCCGCGTGTCCCGGTCGAGCGACTGGCCGGCCGTTCTACCGAAGGTAGGCGTCGGGCCTTCGAGGTCCTTCCTGGAGGTGTTCACACCGCCCGGGGTGGCCGTTGCGGGACTTCCCGCAGGCTTCGAGTCCACCACGATGACGCGACTCGAGATGGCCCGCGCCGATTGGATTTCGCAGTCGATCCGGAGTATCCTCGCCCAGCTCGACCGCAGTTCCGGGCGCGATCACAACCGACTGGTCTCGCTCTTGATCAATCATGAACTGGCCCTCCGCGGCGCCGTGCGGAGCGCCTCGTGGCGCGAGTCCGGACGTGTCCGGACGCCCAGCGATCCGGACCTCGAGAGGGTTCCGTCGGCGCACCGCCCTGGCCGATGCGGTGGCCTCCGCCGGACTGCGGGAAGACCAGGAAGCGGCCCGGAGTTACCTGGGGGAATCGGCAGCCGGCGCCAGTCGTCCCGCGGCTGGTATCCCCGAGCCCATGTCGCTCGGCCGGATCCGGGCCTTCGGCAAGCCGACCGCGATGATAGGGATCACCAAGGGGACCGATGACACGTCGTCGCAGGCCGCGTTGACGCTCGAGGACCGGCGGATCGTCCCGAGGCTGGATCCGTCCATCAACCGCTCCGCGATCGCCGTACTCCTGCTGGTAACGGCCGCCATCGCCGCCACCTTCTGGTCCGGCTACCGAACGGCCTGCGCCGCCGCGATGGCCCTCGTCCTGGGGGGCGCCGCATTGACCGGAGGTCCAACCCTGCTGGCGGGCGGACTGGGCCTGGCGGCGATCGGATGGAGACAGGGTCGCGCGACCAGGACGCAGGGAGTCTTGAGACGATGAGCACTGACCCGCGGCCAACCCCCGTGGGCCGTCCGCGGGTCGAGTGGTCCGTTTCAGCCGAAGAGCTCCTGGACGGGTTTCCCGCCGTTGACGATCTTGATCGGGCGACCGAGCGGCGTGGTGTACTGTTGCTCGAGGTTCATGCCCATGGCCTTGGTGAGCGTGGCGACCAGGTCCATCACTCCGATCGGCTTGTTGACGATATCCACGCCGTCCTTGTCGGTCGCTCCGATGGCCTGGCCATTCTTCATGCCGCCGCCTCCGACGACGACCGACCAGCTTCGGGGCCAGTGGTCTCGGCCGGCGTTCTGATTGATCCGGGGCGTGCGGCCGAACTCGCCCATCCAGACGATCGTCGTGTTGTCGAGCAGGCGGCGGGCCGCCAGGTCGGCCACCAGCGACGACATCCCCTTGTCCAACTCCGGGAGCAGCCGTTGCGAGAGCGCGTCGAAGTTGTTGGCGTGGGTGTCCCAGCCGTCGAGGGAGACTTCGACGTAGGTGACCCCCAGCTCCACCAGCCGACGGGCCATCAAACAACCCGAGCCGAACGAGCCGCGGCCGTACTTGTCGCGCACCGCGTCCGACTCCCTGGCCAGGTTGAACGCGTCCTGATACTGCGAGTTCATCATATTCAGCGTCTTGTTATAGACCGCCTTGTGATCGAGGGCCGCCTGGGATTTGCGCGTCGAGATGAACTGATTTTCGACCTGACCGAGCATGGCGAGGCGCCGATCCAGCCGCCAGTTCTCGACATCCTTGGGCGGCTTCAGGTTGGCGATCGGGGCATTCGGGTTCTGGACGACGAACGGCGCATACGACATGCCGAGGAACCCCGCACCGACGCCCGGGCCATTGATGGCGATGCAATGCGGCAGGCTGAAATTGGACAGCCGCTCGCCCAGCTCCACAGCACAGTAGGATCCGAATCCGGGATGCACCACCGTCGGGTTGGGAGCATAGCCCGTGTGCATAAGGTAGCGGCCCCGGTCGTGGTTCCCCTCCTTGGAGTCGAGCGACCGGAGGATCGACAAGTGATGCATCTGCCTGGCCACCTTGGGCAGATGCTCGCTGATCTTCACCCCAGGCGCGGAGGTGTCGATCGGGCGGAACGGTCCGCCGTTCTTCTCGCTGTCGGGCTTCAGGTCCCAGATGTCCAGATGGCTGGGGCCACCACCCATCCAGAGCACGATGATGCTCCGATTGGTCTTTCGGAGGTGCGCCGCGTTGGCCTCGAGGGATGAGAAAAACTGGATCGCGGGGACGCCCAGGGCGGTCGCAGTCAGATGCCCCAGCCAGTGGCGTCTCGTCATCGGACCGAAGAACCCGGGTAAGTCGGACATGGGAACCTTTCTCCAGCGATCCGCCCGGACCGCCCGCCAGTCCGCCTCGTCGAAGGGCAATGCCGCTTACGGGACGATTCCGGCCGGTCGGGTCCTTAGTGGATGAGGATGAACTCGTTGGAATTCAGCAATGCCCAGAACAGGTCCTGCAAGACCTGGAGACTGTCGGGATACTTTCCAAGGTACTCCCGCGCCTGCGTCAGTTCCCGGGGCGTGGGATGCCGGCTCAGGGCCGCCAGGTACAGCGAATCAATCATGGTGTTCTCGGGCGATCGGGACTGCGCGCCGGAATGTTCGAGCAAGTCGCACAATAAGCTGCCGGGCTTGCCCGAGAGTGCCTCCCGCATCAGGTCGCCGTTCATCATCATCAGCGCCTGGGGAATAGTGCCCTGGAAGTTCGTCGATTCTTCGCCCTCATCGTTGGCGAAGGCGAAAAGGAACTGCCTCATCCAGTCGTCGCGTCTCCTTCCCCCCTCATCGGCCGCCCCGGCGCGATGAGCCGAGGTCGCTGTCAGGAGCGAGTCGAACAATTGCTCCGGGGTCATCGGTTTGAGTTGCATCGAGGTGAATAGGCTCTCTTCCTTCTCGCTCCCCTTCGTCTTGATGCTGCTGAGCTGATAGGCCCGGCTGGCCATGATCCACCGGATGAGCTTCTTGACGTCATATCCGCTCTCCCGGAAGTCCTTGCCGAGCCGGTCGAGCAACGCGGGATGGCTGGGCGGGTTGTGTGGACCGAAGTCGTCCACCGGATGGACGAAACCCCGGCCGAGGAAGTGGCCCCACATGCGATTGACGAACGCTTTGGCCAGCGCCTCGTTGTTCGGGTCGGCGATCAGCTTCCCCAACTCGGCGCGTCGGTTCACATCGGTCCCCTGGCTGATCTTCCGGCCATCGAGGAACCGCGGGAAGGCGATGCCGACCATCCCATTACGCTTGTCGAAGCGGACATAGGCGTCGGTCGGTTCATCACTCACCTCGATGTGATCGACGACCTGCATACCGGTGGCATTGGGCCTGCGAACCGGGTCGGCCTTGATGCCCTTGAAAAAGGCGTTGATCCCCCAGAAATCGATCTGCTTCCAGTCGTTGGAAGGGTGATCGTGGCACTGCGTGCACTGGATCTGCTGTCCCAGGAACAACCGGGTGGTTCGCGACGTCAAGGGGACGGCCTCGAACCCCATGTGTGCCAGGATGTAGTTGACCGCCCCGTTGTCCTTGTTGGAGCCGGAGGATGACACCAGCTCGTGAACCACCTCGTTCCAGGGCCGCTCCGAGCCGAACTGCTTGCGCAGCCAACTCGTGAGTGCCGCGCGGTCGACCATCCGACCCTGGTTACCACGGCCGATCAGGAGGACGGTCCACTGGGTCGCGAAGTTCTTGGGATAGTCCGGATGATTGAGCAGATACTCGACCAGCTTCCCCCGCTTATCGTGGTCCCGGATGTTCAGGAAGGCCCGAGCCTCCTGAATATTCGGGATCCGGCCGAGTAGATCGAGATAAGCGCGACGGAGATACTCGTCGTCCGTCGCCGGCCGCGCCGGCTTGACCCCCGCTCTTTCCCATACCGCGGCGATCGCCTGGTCGATGGCGGCCACCTGGGAAGACGTGGCGGTGTGTTTCTGGCTGGCGGATTGCCGGGGCGGTTGATCACCGGCCGTAGCCGGGTCCAGGATCCCCAGGATGGCGCCAAGGAAAACCCCGAGTGCACCGAGAGCCAGCGACGGCCGCCACCGTTTGTTGAAGGACACCCATGCTGATCGTTTTTCCATGGATAGTCACCTCGATTGCGATGTTGACTCCGAGTGACGCCGTAATTTTCCTACGAGTCACAAGCAGCGGCGGCCTGAAGTTCGGCACTTTCGATTCCCATGATGACTTCGGACGATGATTCGTCGGCCGGAAGAATCTATGAGTGATTGCAGGATTTGGTGTAAACTGGCTCATTTCAATTTACGATCGAAATAGACGTTCGTGACGCAGTCATCCCCAAGACACGGGGTGCGCATACTCAATAATCAATGAAACCACACGTCGAACGATGCATGCAATAGCGAATCCGGGTGAAACTCGGGCGACCCGGTCTGTCTGCCCGATGCCCTCGCGGACGATACAGACTGGCCATGACCCGTTTACAGTCCTGGTAATGGTAGTGTGCTACGGAGAGATCGTCCCTCATCTCGAATGTTTGCCCGAATGCGGAAGTCTAAACCTGATCCTGGCGACCACGGAGCCGCATCGATTATCAGGAGAGGCGCACGGTCCGGTTTTTGCCCTTCTCAACATCGAGTAACTGTTTACGCTGATGGGGATCAGGCTCAAGGGCTTCGCCGTGTGCGCCGATCCGATCAGCCAATGCCTACGATTCCGGTCCACCTATGCCCAAGATCGTCGTTCGAGGTCGCTCGTTTTATTATGAGGTAATCGGCTCCCAGGGCGATCCCCTCGTCTTCTTGAGCGGACTCGGGGGCGACCACCGGGCGTTTCCGCGATCGCAACGCCATTTCGGGACAAAGTTTCGGACGATGAGCCTCGACGCGCGGGACGCCGGTCAAAGCGATCGGGCGGACGGTCCCTACACGACGGCGGACATGGCCGACGACGTGGCGGGCTGGCTCGAAGAAGTGGGGGCGTTACCGGCTCATGTCGTCGGCCAGTCGCTCGGGGGCCTGGTCGCGCAGGAACTGGCTTTGCGTCATCCCGGAGTGGTGAAGAGCCTGATCCTGGTATCGACGCACGCCGGGGGCGACCCCTGGCGTGAGGCCGTCATCAACTCGTGGGTCGCGATCCGGACCAAGCTCGACGCCGGTGCATTCACGCGGGCCGTCCTCCCCTGGCTGGTCGCACCGCCGTTCTATCGCCTTCCGGGTCAGGTCGAGGGGATGATCCAGTTCGCCGAGCGCAACCCGTGGCCGCAGGAGCCCGATGCGTTTGTCCGCCAGGCGAATGCGGCGATCGAGCATAACGCCCGGGACCGGCTCGGCGCGATTCGTGCCCCCACCCTGGTCCTGGTGGGCGAGCTGGACCTGGTGAACCCGCCACCGATGGCCCGCGACCTGGCGGAACGAATCTCCCAGGCACACTGTGTCGTCCTGCCGGGCGTCGGTCACATGCCGCACGTCGAGGATCACCTCGGCTTTCGCCGAGAAGTCGAGCGGTTCCTGGACCAGCCGAATGCTTGACGACGCGCGTCCCTTCATCAAGTTCCGAGACGGGATCAGGAGACACTGGACATGGAACTCCGGCGGGCCAGCGGCATCCTGTTGCATCCGACTTCACTGCCAGGCCGATTCGGGATTGGCGACCTGGGCCCTGAGGCCCATGCTTTCGTGGATTTCCTGGCCGAGACGGGCCAAACGTGGTGGCAGATGTTGCCGCTGGGGCCGACCGGTTACGGCGCGTCGCCTTACCAGTCTCCCTCGTCGTTCGCCGGCAACCCCCTCCTGATCAGTCCCGATGGACTGGTCGAGCAGGGTTGGCTCGACGCGAGGGAAATCGCTGATGTTCCCCACCTACCCGAAGATCACGCCGATTTCGACGCGGTCGCCAAGCTCAAGCTGCCACTACTCCGCCGGGCATTCCAAGGATTCCAGGAGGCAGGAGCAGACCCCGCTTTCGAGGAATTCTGCGCAGCGAATCGCGGCTGGCTGGACGACTATGTCTTCTTCCAGGCCCTGCGCGACGCCCACGACGGCCGGCCCTGGTTCGAGTGGGAGACGGAGCTTTTGAATCGGAACCCGACCGCCTGCGCCCGGTCGCGGAAGCTCCTGTTCGACGGCATTCGCTTCCACGAGTTCGTTCAGTACGCCTTCGAGACCCAGTGGCAGGCGCTGCGCGCGGCTTGCAGAGCGAAAAACGTTATGCTGATCGGAGACTTGCCCATCTTCGTCGCGCACGATAGCGCCGACGTCTGGGCCCACCCCGAGCTCTATTACCTCGATGAACATGGCCGGCCGCTGTTCATGGCCGGGGTGCCGCCGGATTATTTCAGCGAGACCGGCCAACTCTGGGGAAACCCGATCTATCGCTGGGAGGTCCATACGCGGGATGGCTATGGCTGGTGGCTCTCCCGGCTGCGTGCCCTGCTCAGCCGGGTGGAGCTGATCCGGATCGATCATTTCCGCGGCTTTGCGGCCTACTGGGAGATTCCTGCCGGGTCGGAGACAGCGGCAACTGGTCGATGGGTCCCCGCGCCGGGGCACGACTTCTTCAGGACCATTCGCCGGGAGCTGGGACTGGTCCCGCTCATCGCCGAGGATCTGGGCGTGATCACACCAGACGTGGAGGAACTGCGTGACGAGTTCAACTTACCGGGGATGCGGATCATCCAGTTCGGATTCGATGCCGACCCGGCCTCGGAGAAGCACCTGCCCCACCGCTACGTCCCGAATTGTCTCGCCTACACGGGGACGCACGACAACGACACGACCTACGGATGGTTCCACTCGACTTCCGTCACGACCACCCAGCCCCGGGCCGAGGTCGCCGCCGCGCGGGCCTTCGCCCTCCGCTACGCCCATGCGACGGCCGACGAGATTCACTGGAGCTTGATCCGAATGGTCTTCGCCTCGGTCGCCGATACGACCATCATCCCCATGCAGGACATCCTCGGGCTCGATAGCCCGGCGCGGATGAACTTCCCCGGCAAGGCCGAAGGAAACTGGCGATGGCGGTTTCGCAAGGACCAACTGGATGGGACCGTTCGCGACCGGCTCGCGGACCTCACGGCCCTTTACAGCCGATGGAATGGGGCCGCACCAGCCAGATGGGACCCGCACTATCGTCCTTAGAGGTCAGTGGTTAGAGTCGTCCTCCGTAGGATCCCTGCGCCCTCGCGGATCTGGGGATTCCGAATTCCGGATTCGCGATTCCGGATTCCCGGATCATTCCCCTTCGGGAATCCGGAATCGCGAATCGGGAATCCCGATTGGGTTGCGGCCGAAGGCCGCGTTAGGAATTGACGCGCATCCGTACTGTCTGACCACTGACCACTGCGAACATCAAACAGACCCATGAATATAGGACATGAGGTGTTGGTTCTCGGTGTGAACCTTATCATGAAGGGCCTTGATGACGTCTCCGACCGAGACGATACCGACGAGCTCCGCACCGGTCGTGACCGGGATCTTGGCGATATGCCGTTCGCTCATCTGTCCCATGACGTCGGCTACATCGTCTTCGAGCCGGCAGGTTACGGGGTCGCGGGTCATCACCTCGCTGACCCGCAGCCGGCCGAACCCCTCGCCGCGGTTATGGATGATCCGGAGCACGTCCCGTTCGCTGAAGATGCCGGTCAGATGGCCCTCGTGGTCGACGACGGGGAGGGAACCGATGTTATTCTGAACGAGTTTGGCGATGGCCTCGCTGATGGTCGCGTCGCTGTCGATGGTGACCATGCGGCGCCCCTTGGATTCCAGGACGTCTCGGACCAACATGGGACTCTCCCTCACAGGCAAGAATCGAGCGTAGCCAACGGCTCCGAGAGTCCACCGACCGACGCTCTGGATCTGAGGTTTGCGAAATGAGACGTGCCTTCATCCTGTCACCATTCCGCGGCTATTGCAAATGGTTTTTCGGCAATCCCGCGAATTGCAACAGTGACGGCTCTTGAAATGGGTCGCGCATCAAAATCACGAAGGAATTCGTTGCGGGACGGAACAGGAGAGGCGGCCCCTGAAATCAGGGTTGAGTCGCTCGAGGCGAGGAAACGGAGGAACGTGGAATGGATGCCAGGAATGCCGGCTTTTCGCCCGCGCCGGCCCCGCGTGGAGGCGGATGGTTGCCGGGCCTTCTTCTCGGGGTCATGTTCCTGATCCGGTTGGCCCGGATCGACCAGCCGATCGTCGAGAATTACGTGGGACGGCAAATCCCGACGGCCATGGCGGCGCGCAATCTCGAGCGGGGATCGGGTTTCCTCCGGCCGCAGGTTGACACGGCGCCATTCCCGAACTACTTCCTCGTCGAGCCGCCGTTGTATGAATTCGGTGTCGTGTCGCTGAGGCGGCTCTCCGGTTTGACGCTGGAGGAAGCCGGGCGGGTCCTTTCGGCGGCGGCAATGACGGCCGCGGGCTGGGGGCTCTTCGAGTTGTTGCGGCGACGCAGCTCCCGTCGCGCGGCGCTCCTGGCCGTCGGCACCTTCGCGTTCCTCCCGCTGACGATCCGATATGGCCGCGCCTTCCAGCCCGACGCGGTTATGCTGGGTGCCACCGTGGCGGGCCTGGCCTGCTGGGATCGCTGGGAGTCCGGAGGGCGCCGATACTGGCTCGCTGCCGGCTGGCTGCTCCTGGCGCTGGGGTTCGCGATCAAGATCATCGCCGTGTTCCTGCTGATCCCCTTGAGCTTGACACTTCCCCGCAGGAGACGGATCGCCCGAATCCTGGCGGCGTGCACGACGCTCCTGCCGGCACTCGCGTGGTACTTCTGGGCCGATCACCTGGTCGGTGGGGGGAGCGGCTCCCGGGCCTCGGCCGACAACCGTGCCATCTGGATGGGACTCGTCGGGCCTTCCGCACTGATCCGGCGCGAGACCTGGGAGTGGATCGTCCGGTTCCTGTTCGTCCGGGCGTTCACGCCGTTGGGAGCCGGGCTGGCCATCGTGGGGCTGCTCGGGCGCCGGTCCGTCGCAGCGGATGACCGCCGGCTCTGGTGGATCTGGGGACTCTCGGCTTCGGTCGTCCTGGCCATGCTGGCCCGGAAGCTCCATCACGAGTACTACTTCCTGATCCTGGCGCCGGTGGCGGCGGCCGGAATCGGCTACGCGCTCGACGATCTGGCCCGCGCGGGACGGGCACGCGGCTTCGGGGCCCTCGCGGTGTTGATCGTGCTTTGCCTGCTCCAGACCCGGTTGACGTGGCGGATGCCGGACGAGTGGCGAGACCTGATCGCGGCGTCCCGGGCCGTCGGGACAACGACCCCCGCCGACGCCTGGGTCATCGCGCCGGAGGCGCTGCTGTTCCAGGCCGACCGCCGCGGCTGCCGGCTGGAATGGACGCCGTCCGCGGCGCGGAGAGCCGCCGGGGAATGGGGGGCTGAGGGAGAGGTCCAGAACCCCCTTGAACTGGTCGAATACTACCGACGACGGGGTGCCCGTTACTTCGCCGATCTGGGCGACTGTCAAGCCGACCCGCGACGAATGGCCTTGCACGATGGAGTGCGGCGACGATACAAGGTCATTGTGGATCGTCCCGAGGTCATCGTCGTTGACCTGGTCGTTGCCGAGATGAATCCGCATGCCAACTGACGCCCGGCCGGTGATCATCCCCGATTTCGCGGTGTGGAAGTCACGCCGTCGCAGGATCAGCGTCCTGACGGCCTACGATTTCCCCACGGCCCGGCTGCTGGATGGAGCCGGCGTCGATTGCCTCCTGGTCGGCGACTCGCTGGGGACCGTGATTCAGGGCTGGGAGACGACGCTCCGCGTCACGCTCGACCAGGTCATCTATCACGCGGAGATGGTCGCCCGGGCGGCGCAGTGCGCCCTGGTCGTCTCCGACCTGCCGTTCCTGAGCTACCAGGTCTCGCCGCGACAGGCACTCCGCTCGGCCGGTCGGCTCCTCAAGGAGACGAATTGCCAGGCCGTCAAGCTGGAGGGGGGCCGCAAGATGGCGGCGACCATCTCCGCCCTGGTCGATGCCGGAATTCCCGTGATGGGGCATGTCGGACTCCAACCGCAGACGATCCGCAGGCTGGGCGGAAACAAAGTCCAGCGCTCGACCGACGAGATCCTGGCCGACGCCCAGGCCGTCGCCGCCGCCGGGGCGTTTGCCGTCGTCCTGGAGTGCATCCCCTCGAGTCTCGCCGCCCGGATCACCGAGGAGCTTCCCATCCCCACCATCGGCATCGGTGCCGGGCCGCAATGCGACGGCCAGGTCCTGGTCGTCCACGACATGCTGGGCCTGATCGAGCAGTTCCGGCCCAAGTTTGTCCGCCATTACGCCGAGCTCGGCCAGCAGATCCGCGCCGCCGTCGCGGCTTACGTCGCCGACGTCACCGAGGGACGCTTTCCGGGAGAGGTCGAGAGCTTCCGATAGCCTGTCAGATGCAGGGTCGGGGCTCAGTCCGCGCAGCTCCTGGAATCCCCGTTTCCGGAACGAGATTTGAATCCGGAATCGGGAATCTCGAATCTCGAATCTCGTCGCGGCCTTGCCGCGGCACGCGAACCCCCAACATCGTCATGATGAGGGGAGAAGGACACGCCGATGAACGTTCCGACCCAGAAAGAATTGACTCAAAAGCGATGCGTCCCCTGCGAGGGAGGCGTGCCGCGGCTCTCTCGCGAGCAGGCCGAGGCGATGGTCCGCAACGTCGAGGGCTGGACGCTCGACCCGGATGGCAAGCGAATCCGCCGATCCTGGACCGTGAAGGACTTCATGGCCGGCATCGACTTCTTCAACAAGGTCGCTGGCCTGGCCGAGGAGGAAGACCACCACCCCGACATTCATCTGGAAGGTTACCGAAATGTGACCATCGCCCTGTGGACCCATGCCGTCAACGGACTGACCGAGAATGACTTCATCCTCGCGGCCAAGATCAACCAGGTGCCGGTACAACTGCGGCATTGATCTCGCGAACGCCCGAGACGAGTTCCAGGGACAAGTTCAGCCTCGCAGCAAGGGCCTGGACATCGCGCAATAGGGATTGCAGAGTAGCGCTCCCCTGAGAAAAGGCTCGGAATCCCCTCGAAAGGCCGAGCCTCCGTGCGGGTCCGCATTGGGAAAAGGCTCGGACAGAGCCTCGCCATCCCCATTTCCGTGAGGCGGTACGGAATCGAGTTGAATTGCTGACCCACTCGCCCGCTCCGACGGTCATCGCCGTTATCGTAACAATCAACCGTGCTACATCGAACGCTGAGTCTCTCAGGAGGCCGGCCAGGGTGATCCGTGGATGGAGGACCGATTGCCAATCTCGATCAACGCCCGCTAAGCTGAAAAGGATTCGAGGATCCCAGGTTTTCCTGCCCCAAGGACCAAGATGAGCATCGACTGGACTCCGCTGGCCGACCTGATCGAGACCCACGACCGCTTCCTGGTCACGACGCACGTTCGGCCCGACGGCGATGCCCTGGGGTCGGAGGTCGGCATGGCCGGCCTGCTCCGTCAGAAGGGCAAGGACGTGCGCGTGGTCAACGCCAGCCCGACGCCCCCGCGCTATGACTTCCTCGATCCGGACAATACGCTCTTCGAGCACTTCGGGACCGCCGCTGGACCCGAGGCGTTGATCGATCGCGAGGTCGTGGTCATCCTGGACCTGTCCGCGTGGAACCAGCTCGGCGACATGGCCGGGGCCATCCGTGATTTTGCGGGCACGAAGGTGGTCATCGACCATCATGTCAGCCAGGACGACCTGGGAGCCGTCTTCTTCAAAGATACGTCGGCGGAGGCGACCGGGAGCCTGGTCCTCCAGGCCATCCGCGCCCTGAGAGGTACGGTCACGCCCGAAGTGGCCACCGGCCTGCTGACGGCGATTGCCATGGACACCGGCTGGTTCCGGCACTCGAACACGAAGCCTGGCACCTTGCGAGCGGCCGCCGAGTTGATCGAGGCCGGTGCGCCGATCGATACCATCTACCGGCAACTCTTCGAGCGGAATACCTTCGGACGGCTCAAGCTGATCGGCGAGACCCTCGCCGGCATGAAGACCGACGTGGATGGGCGCGTTGCGTATGCGACCATCATGCGCGACGACCTGTTGCGCACCGGGGCGATTCCCCAGGACTCCGAAGACCTCATCGATTTCACGGTCAGCCTGCGCGGCGTCGACGTCGGCCTGCTCTTCATCGAACAGATGCGCGGGGGCGTCAAGGTCTCCTTCCGCGCTCGCAACGGCCTGGATTGCTCGGCTCTGGCCGGCCAGTTCGGCGGCGGCGGACATCGGGCCGCCGCCGGTGCCACGATCTTCGGACCCGTGCCCGACGTCGTCGCGCGGGTCCTTCAGGCGGTCCGACAGGTTCTGATGCCAGGCCAGGCTCTCGGATGATCCCGTTTGGCTCCATCAATGGCGGCTCGTGCGCTCCTTCCATCGGGCATACTGGTCGGCCACGCGGATTCCCCACAGGCCGTACCACGCGTACCCGTTCCGCCGTTCGGCTTCGATCTCGGCCAGGTCGTACTTTTTCACGCCGTCCCGGCCGCAGAAGAACGGGCGACTGGTCTCGATCTCGTAGAACCGCGCCCAGAGCGGAGGGGCGTTGGGGTCCGGCACGATCACCTTGTTGCCGTTGACGATCCGCTGCCGGATTCCCGTGAGCTTCGAGGACTCGAACCAGCGGGCACCCGCGTGGACCGCCTGGACAACGTCCGGACTCGGGTCCTCCAGGCTCATCAACAGCAGCAGGATACCCGCGCTCTCCATGCCGCTCAGCGACGGCAACTCGTAGGTCCGGGCTCCGCGCGGTCCCAGGGTCTTCTCATCGTGCTGCGCACACCAGACCGTCGGTCGCCCGCCGACTCGGACCTGGCACCGGAGGATGCAGCGGATCCCCGCCTCGAACGCCCGTCCGCAGGCGGAACGCCGAGGTTCGTCTACGAATGGGAAGACCTTCGCCTGCGAGACGTCGCGCAACAACTCGAGGATGTTTACCATCGTGTTGTCATTGAAGGTGATATGCCGGGCATACCCCTTTCCCGGCGGAAAGGTCTGAGGCCAGCCCCCGCTCGGATACTGGGCGGACAGGACATGATCGAGGGCTTTGGAAAACGCGTCGCGATATCGCGCGCGATCGGTCGCGACGTAGGCCCTCGCCAG
Source organism: uncultured Planctomycetota bacterium (assembly GCA_963845755.1). Taxonomy (GTDB): domain Bacteria; phylum Planctomycetota; class Planctomycetia; order Isosphaerales; family Isosphaeraceae; genus CAWJTV01. The sequence goes on along the minus strand of CAWJTV010000018.1, from coordinate 50,298 downwards.
GAATCGGATCTCGCCGATCGTCGCTCCGTTATCGAAGGTCCCCTGAAGTCGGGCACGGTCGCCGCGATAGGGCATCTTCGATGTATCGATGTTCTTGGGCCAGTCCCCGTGTTCCGACTGGTAAGAGAGGACATTGTCCGCGATTCGCGATCCGTCGTTGCCGCGGTACCAGTCGTCCGGCTTGTTCGCGTAGACTCGCCAGGGAAACGTTTCGGCCGGAGTGGCCGGGGAAAACATGGTAATCAGGACCATGGGGAACAGGTACGACGGGCTTCGACGGATGAGTCGCATCTTCATCATTCGAGCCCCCATCAATGCCGGATCCGGCACTCCCGTAGCGAACCGACTCTTCCCCAGTAAAGCAGCCAAGGGGCGGGTTGTCCAACTTTCTGAGGAGGTTCCCCGTTCAGGGCTCGATCCCCCAGAAATTGTTGCTTCCGAGCCATCCCAAGAATGGGGCCGGGAAGACTTTCCTGATTCCCGGTGGGCGGCGGCCGACGGTTCGGCGCAGGCCTCCGGGTATCCGAAGCGGCGCCGCAGACTGCTGTTCCGACGTTCCGTAATCGGGACGGGCGGTCAGACTCTTGAGCCGATTCGTCGGTTTACCTAGACTATATGGGGACATCGCAGTCTCACCGCCCGTTACCCGCCTCAGACAGAACCAACATCGACCGAGCCGGCTCTAACTACCAAGAGATCATTGGAGTTCGACCCCGACCCAGCGACATCTACCTGACGTCAAGGTCGCATGAGAAACCGGCGTTCCCTGGTTCGTCTTGCACCATTCGCAGGACGCCGACCAGATAGGTATGCTCGCCTCTCGGGCGATCGGGGTCACCGGCCAAGCCGACGAACAGCGAGGAAGTTTCTGAAATGGATGAAGCGTCGGTCAGAGTCTCCACGGCCGAGAAGCCGGCCGATCGCGGTTCTCCAACGTCGCGACGAGGATTTCTCGGCGGCCTCACCGTCGCCCTCGGCAGCCTGTTCGGCCTCATCCTGGCCGTACCGGGCGCGGCGTATGTCCTCTCACCCTTGCGGAAGCGGGCCCGGGAAGGGGAATATCGCCCGCTCACCCACTTGAAGGAACTGGAAGTCGGCGTCCCACGATCGTTCGCGATCATCGATGAGCGGCAGGATGCCTGGGTCAAGTATCCCCGCGAGCCCGTTGGCTCGGTCTGGCTGATCCGACAGTCGGAAGGCGCCGATCCACCGGTGCTCGCCTTGACGTCGGAGTGCCCCCACCTGGGGTGCCCCGTCAACCTGTCGGCCGACGGGAAAGGGTTCCTCTGCCCTTGCCACACCAGCGCGTTCGACCTGACCGGGAAGCCGAAAAACCAGGTGCCGCCCCGTGCCATGGATCGGCTCGACGTCGAGATCACGCCGGGCGATGACCCGGAGGTCCGCGTGAAGTTCCAGCGTTTCCGCACCGTGAGCGAGGAGAAGATCCCCCTTGTTTAAGCAACTGGCCGACTGGCTCGACGACCGGACGGGGTTCCGTACGCTCACGCGCGCGGCTCTCGATGACTCGATCCCGGGGGGCGCGCCTGGAGGTACGTCTTCGGCTCGGCCTTGACCATGGTGTTTCTTGTCCAGGCGTTCACCGGGATCCTGCTGATGGCCTCGTACAGCCCGTCGTCCACGATGGCCTGGGCGAGCGTCTTCTACATCAGCCACGACGTCTGGTACGGCTGGTTCATCCGCGGCCTCCACCACTTCTCGGCCCAGGCGATGATGGTGCTGCTCGGTCTGCACTTGCTCCAGGTGGTCTGGGCGGGGGCCTATCGTCGACCGCGCGAGTTCAACTGGTGGTTCGGGGTGGCCCTGCTGCTCCTCACGATCGGATTCGGCCACACCGGCTACCAGCTCCCCTGGGACCAGAAAGGCTACTGGTCGACCAAGGTCGTGACCAGCATCATCGGCGGGACCCCGGTGGTCGGCCCGTACCTCCAGAAGATCGTGGTGGGCGGCAGCGAGTTCGGTAACCAGACGCTCACGCGGTTCTACGCCCTGCACGTCGCGGTGTTGCCGGCGCTCCTGGTGACCTTCCTTGTGGTCCATATCGTCCTGTCCCATCGACACCGCTTGACGCCGCCCGCCGGTGCCGAGACGCTGCCGGCCACCCCGTACTGGCCCGAGCAGGTGTTCCGGAACGTGGTCTTCGGCGTGCTCGTGCTCGGCGTCGTGGTAGGAGTGGTCCTGTTCGAGGGAGGCGCCAGCCTGGACGCGCCGGCGGATCCCTCGAGTGCCGAGTACCCGGCACGTCCGGAGTGGTACTACCTGTCGCTGTTCCAGATGCTCAAGTACTTCCCCGGCAAACGCGAGGTGATCGGCACGATCGTGATCCCCTCGTCACTCCTGCTCGTCATGCTGATCCTGCCGTTGCTCGATCGGGTCCTGCCGCGCAAGCTCGCCCACTTCCTGGCCTGCGGATTCGTGTTCGTACTCGCGGGGGGCGCCGGGTTCCTGACCGTGCAGGCGTTGTGGGATGACTACCGCAACCCGCTCTTCCAGGAGGCCCGGAAGAAAGCCGATGCCGCGCGCGAGCGGGCGCTTGAGCTGGCCGGCTCCGAGGTTGGCATCCCGCCGGATGGCGCGGCGTACCTCCTCGTCGCGACCCGGCGACCCATGGGCGCGCCGTCCTGGAGCGGCGATGCCTCGGCTGCCACGTCAACGGCGGCATCGGATCGGGGACGCAGACGGCGCCCGACCTGGCGGGATTCGGCTCCCGGACCTGGATCCGCGGCTTCCTCGAGAATCCGCAGGCGCCGGGCTACTTCGGCAAAGTCCCTCAGTGCGACGGGATGGCCCAGTGGAAGGAAAGCTCCAAGCTCAAGGGTGCACAACTTGATGAGATCGCCGAATTCGTCGCCTCGTTCGCCCGGATCCCTCCGGACACGACCCCCAGCGAGTGGCTCAAGAGCCCTGAGGTCTCCGGCCATCCGGCTCTCAAGCTCTTTCGTACTGGTGGCGAGTGCGGTGAGTGTCACGTCCTCGCGGCGCTCAGCAAGGGGGGTCTGCGCGATGCCCCCGACCTCTTCGCCTGGGGCTCTCCCCAGTGGATCGCTCGCATGATCCGCAAGCCCAACGCCGCCGACCGATACGGCTTCCTGGAAGAGGACCAGAAGATGCCCGCCTTCGGTCCGGAGCAGCTCACATCCAATGACGTGGACATGATGATACGATATCTGAAAGGGGACTACGTCAAGCCCGGCCCGAGCCCCGTCGTCGCGAAGTCCTCAGCGGACCAGCCCGCCGCTCCGGCGAAGTCGCCGTGAGGACGCGAGACGACCTCGAAGGCGGACCGCTCTCCGCTTCGACTGCGCAAGCCATTGCGCGTCTTGCGCACACACTGATGCGGCCGGCGACCCCATCGGTGGTCAGGCGGATACATCCTCCCGCCAGGTTCGTCTCGCCAGCGATTACTTCGCTTCCCGATTGATCGAAACGAAAAAACCGGCGAAAAAACCGGCCGATTCGCGGGATTTTTCTTGAATTCCGCCGAGTCGGATCGGTAGACTCTACGTACCTCAGCCCAACCCAAAGGCGAGGCGATTGAAGGATCAGTCAGGTTGGCTTCTCCACAACGATTCACATCACAAGAAAAAGGAGGAATGATCGGAGGACCGCTCCCCTCGGCGACCGAGGGGACACCAGGAAGGTACGCCGCGGAAGACCGTCATCAAAAATCTCAAATTTGTTGACGTGTTCGATCTCAGGAAGTTCTTCGGGCCGGGTTTTTTCCGCCTCGAACGGGACCGGGCCGCAGATGATGGCGGCGTGCCGAGAACGGATTTCGCCGAGACCATTTCAAGGAAGGGATGGCTGCTATGAAATACCGTCCGCTCATCGGAATCAACACGGACTATCGCGCTTCGGCGAAGGGCCGCACACCTCACAGCTTCATCCACAGCGGCTATTTCGAGTGCCTGCTGGCCGCCAATGCGCTGCCGATCGTCATTCCCCCGTTCACGAAGGAGGCCGATCTCATACCGATCCTCGATCGGGTGGACGGCGTGATGCTGACGGGAGGCGACGACCTGGATCCGCGCAAGATGGGGTTGGCGCCTCATCCGGCCGTCACGATGGTGACCGAGCGTCGCGAGCTGGCGGATCGCCTGCTCTGCAAGGTCGTGCAACAGCGCCGGATGCCCGTGCTGGGCATCGGCCTGGGCATGCAGGAGTTGAACGTGGTCGCCGGTGGCGGGTTGTTCCTCCACCTGCCCGAGGACATGCCCAAGGGCATCCCTCATCGCGACTTGCACGGCGGCGCGCATCGCCACACCGTTGTCATGCAACCCAAGACCCGGCTCGAAGACATCTACGGACCGGGCGAGATTCGCGTCAACAGCTACCATCACCAGGGGGTCCGCAAACTGGCGCCGAACTTCCGCGTAGCGGCGCTGGCTCCTGATGGACTCATCGAAGCCTTCGAAGGGAAGGATCCGTCCTGGTGGGTCACCGGCGTGCAATGGCACCCCGAGAACGAGGGGAACATCTCGCTGGACATGCAACTGATCGAGGCGTTCGTCGCCGCCGCGACGTCGTCGCGCAGCATGCCGGCCCTGGCGAAGGTCGGTTGATCCGCCTTCGACGCAGTCGGCGGTAGGCAGTAGGCAGTAGGCAGTGAAGACCAGAGAATAGAAGCGCTCTCGTGTTGCCGTCGTCTCCTGCCTACTGCCGAGAGGATCGCCGTCCATGAATCGCCCGGGAATTCCACTCATCGCGGTTCGCCGGGTGTGGCGGCTTGTCGGACTCTCTGCGGTCTCGGCCGCCGTGTTCCTGAGCCTGCGGCTGGATCCTGCGGCCGATCGATCCCGCCTCGGCGCAGGAGAGGCGGACGGGCCAGGGATCGGGCCGCTCCGCGGTGGTCGCCCTCGCACGGCTGGAACCGGCGGGCGGATTGATCTCCGTGGGAGTCCGCCCCGGAATGCGCGTCGAGGCGATCCCGGTCAAGGAAGACGAACCCGTTTCCCCAGGGGCGATACTCGCCATCCTGGAGGGTCATGATGCGGCCGAGCACCAGCGCACGCTGGCGATCGCCCGCAAGACGCTCGCCGACCGCCAGCGGAGCGCACGCCTGGCCGCGGCTCGCGAGGCGGCCAAGACTTCGAAAGCCCGCCTGGACGAAGCGCGCGGGCTCTACAAGCAATTCAGCGGGACGCTCAAGGGCAAGGACCGCTACGACGCGGAGCTGGCGCTCTACCAGGTTGAGATGCAGTCCCTCAAGGCCGATCTCGACCTCCAGTTGCTGGAGGCCGGGAAGGGAGCCGAAGCCCGCAAGAGTGCCCAGCCGAGCGGCGCGGCGGGCGACCGCGGCCCCGAGGACGAGATCCTCGACGCCCAGATCGCGCTCGCCGAAGCCGCACTGAAGGAAACAGAGGTCCACGCGTCCACGCGCGGACGCGTGCTCCATATGTTGATCCACCCCGGAGAGCTCAGTGCCGGCACCTTGCTGGAGATGGGGGACGTATCCTCAATGGTCGCGACGGCCGAGGTCTACCAGAGCGACGTGCCGCGGATCCACCTGGGCGACTCGGCGGAAGTGAACATCCTCGGCACGCTCGTCAAGGGAAAGGTCACGCGGATTGGCTCGATGGTCGGCAAGAACCGGCTGACCAGCGTGGACCCGCGGGCCTTGCGCGACCTGCGCGTGGTCGAGGTCACGATCCAGCTCGATGACGCCGGCTCGGCGGCGCGCTACGTGAATATGGAGGTCGAGGCCACGATCCGAACGTCCGCGGAGCCGCTGGCAGTGTCCCCCGAGACTCGCGGAACTCGTTAACCCACGTACTCGCACCGAGGCCGAACCGCGGATGAGCTCCCTGCCCGACTCCTGGCGGTTGAAGTCGCCCCATCCCCCTCTGGCGCGTGCGCAACGTGGTCCACGGCGCCCGGCGCACGGTCGTGGCGATTGCCGGCGTGGCGTTCGCGGTGACGATGGTCTTGCTCCAACTGGGCTTCTACGAGGCCGTGAAGATCACGGCCACGAACCTCTACGAGCAGTTGGATTTCGATATCGTCCTCCTGGCCCCGACGTACGACCAGTTCTACGCCCCGGGTGAGTTTCCCCGAGAGCGGCTCCGGCAGGCCCGGTCGCTGGAGGTGGTCGCGAGTGCCCGGCCGCTGTATTCCCAGTTCAACCTCTGGCGATGCCCGCCTTACCCGCCGGACGACGCGTCCGTGGCCTGGGACGACGAGCGACCCGAGCCCGGGGCATTGCGTCGATGGCTACTCGGCGACCGGCTCCCCCGGCCGATCAAGCGCCGCGAGCTGCTGGTGCTGGGCGTCGACCTGGAAGAGGACCCTTTTGGGGGAACCATTCGGAAATCGATCGAGAATGCCAGGCCGCGGCTACAGGAGTCCGGCGCGCGTGCTGCTCGACGAGCTGTCCAACCTCGACTTCGGCTGGCCGCTGGTCGGCCGGCATGACGAGTGGGAGATGGGCCGATCGGCGGTTCAGATCGTGGGGGGTTTCTCCCTGCTGCGCGGATTCGCCGCCGATGGCGTGGCCATCTGCAGCGACGTCAATTTCGCGCGGCTGTGCGAGCGACCCTCAATCGAGCCGGTCGAGTTCGGCTTCTTGACACTCCGCCGCAGCGATGGTGCGACGATCGACGCCACGTGCCGGGCGCTCCGCGCGATCCTCCCGCCCGACGTCGTCCCCTATTCCCGCTCCGAGATCCTCGCCCGCGAGTCGGATCACTGGGTCCGCCAGACCTCGACCGGGAAGCTGTTCGCGTTTGGTGTGCTGGTCGCGACGATCGTGGCGTCGGCGGTGGTGTACCAGGTCCTCTCCAACGACGTGCGCGACCATTTGCCCGAGTACGCGACGCTCAAGGCCATGGGGCATTCGAACGGATACCTGGCGCGCGTCGTCGTGATCCAGGCCATCCTGTACGCGGTCGCCGCTTACCTCATCGCCGGGATTCTCGGCTTCGGCCTCTACCGGATCACGGAGGCCCTGGCCGGAATCCCGATGCGGATGACCGCCGGCATCCTGGCCCTCACTCTCCTCCTGACGCTCGTGGTCGGGCTGGTGTCCGCCGTGTTCACGCTCAACAAGGTCTGGAGTGCCAATCCGGCGGACTTGTTTTGAGACTTGCCAGCGTGGATCATTCCTAGCCCACCCAGCCGGATCTACGGTGAGTTCGTGTCGAGGAATTCCGCGAGATCACTGAAAACCTGGCGGGCTTGGTCCGGCGAATTCCGGAAAAGGCGGTTGAACGAGCGCAGGCAACTCGCAAATGGTTCTTCCGGTTTCAGCATCCGGGCCACGTTCTTCTGGGCCGCAGCCACGATCACGGGATCCGAATCCTCACGAGTCGCTCTCAGGTTGAGGTAAAGGTTCTGAATTGCCTTGCCACGGCCTTGATAGAACACCTTCCTTTCGACGGGATCGCCCAACTGGAAGATAGTGATCGTCACCAGTGCCCGCAATCGACCGAAGCCCGACCTTTGTACTGGCTGAGGGACAACTCCTGCAACGAACGTAATCAATGTCTCGGGATCGACGTCAATTTCACCGATCGGATAGATCAGCAAGGGTTTCTCGGTAGCAAAGGAGGGTGGCTTCTTCGCCCGGTCTTCCGGGCTTTCGCCACCGGGAAGAAGTTCCTCTTGAGGACTGAGTTGCAGGGCTTGCATGCCATCACGTAATTGAAAGGATGGTAGGCCAGGAACCGGTACCCCAACTCGGCCGAGCCATCATCTGGCTGAACGAAGCTTACGCCGGCCTGCACGAGATCCGGTGGCACACTCCACGGCTCGACCTCGGCCTTGGGTCGGAAATGTTCGACGTCCTGTTCGATCTCGCCCTTCGAGCGGCTTCTCGCAGAACGCACATTTCGAGTGCTGTAACTCAATGTAAATCTTCTTGATATCACGCCATATTGGCCGAAAGTCCTTGAGACTTGGGTGTGCCGGAAGTTCAGTCAAGATGGCCTTCGCACGATCGAACCAGGTTGGGACTGATCGCCTGAATCCGAGATCGTAGGAGAGAATCAAGCGTGGCCGCGTGAGCGGATCATTCCGGCTCCTCCATCCCGCGGCTCATTGCGAGGATGATCTTCCGTGCGGCCTCTTGATCGCCATGCCGGGCCTTCTTTTCCAACTCCTCGAGCTGACTGACCTTTCCTGGTGCTCTCGTCGTCTTCAGCCCGAAGAAATCGGTGAGCAGCACCTGGTCGGCATCGAGGCCGTGAATGCTCTCCTTCCAGCGCTTGGCGATGGTCCGGTTTGTCTTGGCTGAGAGCTTTCAGGGTGATGATGTTCATCCACTCCAGGCTGCTGGCAACGAGAGGACTGTGTGATGTGAAGATGAACTGCATTCGTGGGAAGGTCCTCGCCACGGTCCCGATGACAGTCATCTGCCACCTCGGGTGGAGGTGCAGGTCGATCTCGTCGACCATGACGATCCCGCGAAGATCGACAAGTCTCTTGCCGCGTGAGCATCCATAGTAGGCGTGAAAGAGCAAATCTCCGACCCAGCCGATAAAGGTTCGGTAACCATCGGAGAGATTTTCGGAACTCGATCTTCACCCCCCCTTGTTCAAACAGAGAATCGTCTTCCCCTTGCCACTTACCTCCGCCGTAACCACCTTCACCGTAACCACCTTCGCCATAACCCCTGCCGGGCTGCGATAATCGAGAACTGACATCTTCTCGCGACATCCCCCGATACCGGCAATGACTAGGCTTCAGCAATCGGTTCAGCAGTTGCTCGACCTCTGAATACCGACTCCGCGTTGCTCACTCTTAGGCCGAGGTAACCACGCTCGATAATGGGATCAATGAAAAAGACTCATCGAATAAGCTCAAGATTCGCTGGCCCGGAGAAATGTCGGCTTGGACCGGCCAGCCGGGTCGAGGGATTCTGGGGGTCTCGACACGCCGAGTGGCCCCATATCCGACGGCAAAGAAGGCTTCATTGTTCGACTCGAAAACAGGCTCCCATACCTGCTTCGATCTGGTACGTCGTCTCAGGCACCAGCTCGAGGAGGGTCATCTGCAGAGAACGTCACTTTCTCCAAGCTCGCCACGTTGCGAGTGAGGTTGAATGCACTACAAGCGTTGAGGTACCTAACGGATCGACTCTCTTGTTCGTGGAGGATGCAGTGTTAGCTTCGATTCCGCGATATCCTGGGCTCTTCGCCCTCGCCCCATCGGCGCGGCCACGCCGGATCAATCCATTGGTGGGCAGCTTCGTATCTTCGGTAAACGACTGGCCCCAGCGCCGCCATCGCGATCGCCCGGAGGACCGTGCTCTTGCCCGAGCCATTGTCTCCGAGAAGCAAGTTGACGTTGGGAAATCGGGGTCTCGGCAGAACCCGAAGCCCGTTTTGATCCGCTGAGTGATCGGAACGAAACTTCCGATCCGGATGAACGAAATCCAGTGTCGTCTCTTGGAACGTCCGAATGTTCTTGAGCCTGAGCTGTTCGATGTACATTGTCCGGCCCCTCCACAGCAGAAGGTCCCTCGCTCACCTGGGCAAGGTCCGGGCCAGTCGCATTCCGAAAAAGGGAAGCCGCTCATTCGGCCGACGGATGTTCCGATTGGCGGAGCGGACATCGGCCGACGGATCCAGGAAGGAACCGCCACGGGAATCGACGCCCTGGTCGTCCTGGATCGTCAGGAGCCGAATCGTATCTTCCCTCGGCCCCGGCTCGTTGGGGTCCCAGTTCGGATCCAAAGTGCCCGTACACCATTCCGACGCGTTCCCGAGCATGTCGAACAGCCCCATTTCATTGGGGCGCTTCATTCCCGGCGGGTGCGTGACCCGGCCGGAGTCGCGCAGGATCCAGGCGTAGTCGGCCAGCCTCGGCTCCGACAGACCTTGAGGCCAGGGCGTCGTCGCCCCCGATCGGCAAGCGTACTCCCACTCGGCCTCCGTCGGGAGGCGATAACCCGTACGTTCGACCACGTTCGCGGGCAGGGTCATCCCCCCTGCGATCGACTTGGGATAGCACCACTGGTCCTCCGGGATCTTCTCTCGAGCGCTCAGCCAGTTGCAATAACGGGCCGCGTCATACCAGGTCAGCGCGCCGACGGCGCAGTCGTCCGAAGGGATTCTCATCCGGACTCCCGCCCTGTTGAAAACGGGAAGGATGTCGGGATTGTCCTTAAGGAACGGCCGGAATTCCGACAACGTGACCTCCCGGTTGGCGATCGCGAATGACCGCGTGATCGTCCGGTCCCGAGGCGTTTCGTCACCGCCGGCGAACGGGTCCGAACCGGGCACCGTCCCCATCCGGAAAGAGACCGGTCCACGAACGATCGTGAAGGTTCGACCCGAGGAGTTGACGAACCAGTTTCGGTCGGACGGGATCTCCGGCCCGGACATCCCTCGGTCGATGGCGTTCAAATCGCCGCCGGCTTTCCACCCCTGCCGCAAGACCCAGTTGACCGCGCCATGGATGCCGGGATCGGGGTCCGAGCTGTACCAGGACAACAGCAAGACCTTCAGATCGGCGCGCAGCGGTGGCGGGACGCGATCCGGTGCGAAACCGCCGAGGACGAGGATCAGCGCCCGGCGTACGCTACGATCCGTTTCCACTTTGAGGCGCTCGATCAGGACTTTCGGATCGACCTCGTAATCGGCCAGGATGTGGATCAACTCCGTACTCAGACTCGGGTCGTCGCGGTGCATGAGCATGGGCCAGACCAATTCCGGCCGCGCGAACTCGAGCAAGGCCGGCGCCAGCCGAGCCTGGCGCTCCTCCAGCGCGAGGTCGCGCTGCGCCGGCGCCTGGATTGCCGGCAGGATCACGGCGAGGGCCCGATCGCGATCGGCCGGCGAGGACAGGCGGTCAAGGATCGACCGGAACTGGTCCGGGTCGGCGTCGGGCAACAATCCGGCCAGCGCCTCGGGACGCTCGCGATTGTCCGATTGAGACGCGAATTCGAGGAGGAGCGAGAAGGCCAGGGCCCGCGGCTCAACCTGGGAGCGGTCCGAATAGATCCGGCGCAACGGTGGATTCAGCTCGAGGCTCACCGGCCGAAAGACCTCCTGCCAGGCTGCGATCTCGAACGGATTGACCTGCACCAGCTTCGTGGCGAGCCGGTCGGCGAACTCCGGCCAACGGCTCCAGTCGGGTCGGGCCAGCGCCACTACACCGAGAGCCCGGAGTGCAGTGTTGCTGAGTGCCCCTGGAGGCGAGGGGAGACTGGCCATGAGCGGGTCGATGAACCGCTCCAGGGCGTTGTTACGCCTCAGGCCGTCGCGAATGACGAGCAGCTCCTCGGGAGTCGCCTCCGTCTTCATAAGGTGGTCGACCAGGAATTGTGCTTGCGATGGGTCGTCAGGCAGGAGTGCCAGCGCGGCTCCGATCCGACTGGCGGATCTCGACCGATCGCTCAACAGCGAATTCAGCCGCTCCCGGACGAGTGAACGATCGACACCGAGCTGTTCGACGATCTGCGGCACAGACCGGACCTCGGCCGTCGAGAGGGCGTTCACCCGGGCATTGGCCTCAATCTGTCGGCGGGCTTTACTCAGGTTGAACTCGTGGGCCAGATAGGCTCCGGTCACCAGGGCGACCAGCAATGCCGCCGCGGTCGAGCTGACCAGCGTCCGGTTTCGGTTTACCCAGCGTCGCAGCTTCAGCCACGGAGGCTCCGGCCAGGCCGACACCGGCTCGTCGGCCAGCCAGAGCTCCAGGTCGTGCGCCAGGACCTGGGGCGAGGCGAAGCGATCCTCGGGACGATACGCCATGGCTTTCAAGCAGATCGCTTCCAGGGGGAGCGGGATTTCCGGCTTGACCTCGCGCGGGCGGAGGAACTCGCCGCGCCGTACGTGACGGAGGATCGTCGTGACCTCTCGGTCCGTGATCGGATTCTGTCCGGTCAACAGGTAGTACAGGGTCCCCCCCAGACCGTAGACATCGCTGGCGAACCCGATGTGGCTCGTCTCGCCTTCCGCCTGCTCCGGACTCATGAACGCCGGAGTCCCGACGGCGAACCCGGCGATCGTGTCGGTCGAACCGCTGTGCGACGACGGCCGGATCGTCGCCTCGTCCTGCACGACCCGCTTCTCGTGCTTGCCGACGCACTTGGCCAGGCCCCAGTCGACGACCAGGGTTTCGCCATACTTGCCAAGGATCACGTTCGAAGGCTTGAGATCACGATGGATCACCCCGCGGCTGTGAGCATATTCGATCGTATAGCAGACGTCGAACGAAACTCCGGAGCAACTGCTGGAATCGCAACGAGGACCGGCCCGAACGAGGGCCGCGGCCCTTGTGAAACTGCTGGACCGCCTCTTTGAAACTCTCGCCCTTGATGAATCGCATCACGTAGAACGGTTCACCTTGGGCGTTCAGGCCGATCCCGTAGACAGGAACGATTCCGGGATGCTCCAGTTGCGCCGTCACCTCGGCTTCCACGAGGAATCTCGACCGGCTGTCTCGTTTCTCGAGATGCTCCTCCAGCAGCTCTTTCAGGGCGACCTCGCGGTTCAACTGCACATCGAGGGCGACCGAGACCTTGCCGATTCCCCCCTTGGCGTGAGGACGAACGACGACATAGCGCTCGTCCTCGCTCCCTCTCTGGCGATCCGACCAGTCCACCGTTAATTCGCCGGCGCTCGACGGACCGACCTCGGTCGTGAGCTGAGCCTCGTCGCGCTCGATCGCCCCATTCGCCCCGTTCCGTTCGAGCGGATTCGCCGGGGTCTTGGGACGGTCTTGCCCGTTCGACTTGGCGAGCGGGTCCTGGCGACCCTGGCTCTCGCGGACCATCGCTTCGAGGAGATCGCGATCCTTCGCGGAGATCGCCTGCCGTTCGGTCAGAATCTCACCGAGGGTCTTCTGCCGGTCGAGGAACCAGATCCCCATCGCCTCGAGCAAATCGTCCGGGCGAATGAAGTGCAACTTCATCGCCAGGATGCCGAACAGCAAGTTCGCGTCGCTTTTGTCCGGCTCCATGACAGGGGCCCTCGGATCGATCCCGGGACGTCAGCCGCAGGTTCGGCGTGGGATGCGTATCAAAGTTAGCAAGTCCGACGGTCGGGCGACAGGGTCCCTCCTCCATCGGCCGGCCCGACGTCTCCTTGTAGGAGCCGGCTCCGTCCGGCGATCTCCATCCATTCGTGACGCGCTCTATTTCCCTGGACCCTCCAGCTCCTTCAGGATTCCCACGAGGAGCGCGGGGTCTCGCTTCTCGAGCAGATGCCCGATCCGCGACTCGGGGAATTCGAGCTTCCGGAGACTCTCCTCGACCTGATTCCAGAGGCGATCGCGCTTTTTCCCCTCGGCGAGGTAGAGCTCGGTTGTCAGCTCGGAGAGCCTCTGGAGCTTGATCGCGTCGTAGTTCCGATAATAGCGCTTGATGATCTTCTGCTGGTACGGCGAGTAGTCCGCCATGGTCTCATCTCTCCACCGGTCGCACCTCGTGATGTGGATCGCTGCCGGAACGTCCGTGGGCCGGGCGAGACCCGGCGCGAACACGGATGATGAGAACCGGTCGGCCCCGAACCGGTCAAGCCAGGTCCGGTCGGGCGCGCCGCCATCGGGCTACGGCGCGCCCCGACCTTGACCGACTGGCTCGCGAGGCCGAGTCAACCGATCAGGTGTGATGCAAGAAATCGCTCATGCTGTGTCGCAGCTTCGTGGGGAGCTTGGAGGATGCCTCGGAGCCAGCCTCGGAGCGTTTGGGGATCGAGACCACCTGTCGGGCCTTCTCGGTTCGTGCTGCCTTGGTCCCGGCGTTCGTGGCTGTGGACACCACCGGCGCGTAGCTCACCTTGAGTTTGGCCAGGCCGTGCGGCGCGGGGTTGTTCGAGACGCTCACCGCCGTGGCGTTGGACGAAGGGATGGCCACCGTCCCCGGATGCTTCGCCTCGATCTTGGACAGGGCCCGATAGATCGACCCGCCCCCCATGTAGCGATGCAAGGGGCCGGAGACCCGCCCCGCGTCGGGGATGTTCAGGACCGCCCGGGAGGATGAGAACGTGGTCAGGCCGTTTTCGAGCGTGCCCGAGAGTGTGACATTGTTCAGGCCCGGAGGCAGGTGCAACTGGTCGGCCACGAAGACGTAGGTCGCAATCGGGAACTCGTCCCGCCGGACCTTCCGGGTGACGTGAGCGATGGCGTGGACGCCGTCCAGGGTCACCGTCGAGGGGTTGATGTCCTTGACGTTGAACCCGGACGTCCCCTCGATGGTGACTCGGATCAAATCGCGATGGAGTGTGTCGACGATTCGATGCTCGTGCGGATTGACGTAGATCGTCGGCGATTGCGGCGGGCAGGTCCCGGGGAGCGTGGCGGCACCGATCGTGAACGACGAACTGGGGGGGAAGCTCAACTCGTTGATCCCGCCGTCATTGCTCGAGCCCGCCTGGGTACCGACATAAATCACGCTGCTGGAAGTCAAGGGTTTCCCCGTCTCCTGCTGGTAAAGCTGGGAGAAATGGGTAATCGTGAATTCCATATTCGGGGCGGTCGGCGAGGTCGGCAGGAAGTAGCCCCCCACGAATTGAGGGAGCTCCGTACCGAACATCGGGAGGTTCGACGGATTCGCGACGGCCACTTCGTAAGGCTTGGCCGGGATCGGGTTTGAGGGCGTCGACGGGATGGGACTCACCTCGGAGAAGCCCGCGACGATCTGGGGAGTGTTGGGCGCCGTAAAGCCCAGGATGGCCCCCATATACTCCGATCCGGTGAAGTCCGGGAAATCGATGAACCCGGGACTAACTCCCGTCACACTGGGATTGACTGTCCCTGGATTCCCGTTATCGTCCGCATCACCAGCGATGACCTCGCCCTGACCGGCATTTCCGCTGGGGGGGCCACTGAGGCCTACGGAGAGTGTGTCGTCCGCGGCGTCGTACGAGACCCGGATGTCCGAAACCGAGAACCCCGAGACCGGAATGAAGGGCTGGAGGACAGTTGGAATCTGTGGTTGCACGCTTTGGGGCACCGGTATGACCACGACGCCTGGGTTCTGTGTAGCGGGAAAATCGACTGGGACGTTTCCGGTAAAGTTGACGCTCAGGAGTTGCCGATGATCCAGTTGTTCGAGCGAGACGCCTGCGCGCTTTGCGGTCTTCGGTCCGCGACGGCGGCGCCACGTCTGAACGGCCTGGAGCAGCTTGGTGAACAGAGACATCGCGCCATCCTTTCTTTCGCGACCCTTCCCCACGGAAGGGGATCCCACGGGATGAATCGCTCGAACCGATGGACGAGCCATCCTGGTTCGAGGCGATCCGGAGGTGCGACTCAATCCGCGGTCCGGATCACAACGTAGAGGCGCAAGCGAAGTCCCCCGCTTGCCTGAGCGTTAATCGAGAACCAGCTTGTCCCCAACCATCACGACCGGCACGGCCGACGTGTCACAACGGGATTGGGACGAGAACAACCATAACGTGGAAGGAGACTCGTCATGGTTCGTGTTCGTGGCATCGTTTGGGTCCTGGCGTGCCTGGTGGTCGCCGGAAATCGTCCGGCCCTGGCCGGCCCCATCACGTTCACCGGCAATGTCGCTACGGATTTCGCCGGCACCAATAGCGGCGTCCAGATCACCCCGATCAACGAAGGTCCCGGCGTGATCGACGGCCCCACCGGCAATACCGCGAGCCAGTTGGCCAGTGGCTTCATGATCCAGGACATCCGGACCAGCTATGACGCCGCGAGCAACACGATGTACGTGGGAGTCCAGGGATACCAGAACGTCGCCGGCCAGGAGGCCATCTTCGGCGACTCCAGCGGCAACCTGAATCCGAGTCTGGATAACAACCCCAACATGACCGGGGACAAGGCGATCGCCATCCAGTTCGCCCCGACCGTCAGTATCGCCGGTCAACAGGTACCCGGCACGCCCGCCGTCATCGCGGGAATCCCCGCGGATAAGACCAAGGTGGGCAGCGGTACCGACGGCTTCACCGTTTCGAGCGACACCAACACGCCGGGGCTCCCCCAGTACAGCTTCGGCCAGCAGCTCGCCCAGTACACGGGCACCCTGGCCTTCAACCCCTCGGCGGCCCATCCCGACGTGGAGTTCACGATCAAGAATTTCAGCCAGATCCCCGGACTGAACCCGGCCAACGGGTTTTACATCCAGGTCTATGCCGGCTCGGGCCAGGATGTCATCTCGGGTGAAGTCAGTAGCGGTTGGATCAAGGTCCCCGCGATCGGTGAGCAGCAACTCCCCGAGCCGACCACATGGATGGTCTGGGCTGCGCTGGCAGGTGGGGCCGCCCTGCGACTCCGCCGTTCCCGGCGAGCGAGCCCCTGAAGTCCGGTCCTTCGAACTCATTAACATAATTGCATCCCTGCGCAAGACGGCGGCCGTTCCTTGAGGTCGCCGTCTTGTTCATCGGCCCGGCTCGCAGGCGAAGTCCGGCCGATTTGCCTCCCTCCGCTCAAGCTCCCCCTCCCGGGCGGAACTCCCCCACCATCTCCTGCGAACACTCCGACCCTCATCCCCTTCTGGGTCGCCTCGAAGGACTTGCGTGCAGAGCCCGTTTCCTCCGCGCCCGCGGGATCTACCGAAGCTGGCGGCTCACCCAGTCGTCCCGATGGTCCGGATCCCCGGCGAGGCGCCGCTTGCGGATTCGGCGACGGTCCGCTGAATCTGCGCGTAATGTTCTCGGCGAATCGACACGGTCGGGACGGCCAGATTGCACAGGGCATCTTCCCGGGTATCCGCTAATGCTCACGAGTAAGGCACTGGCCATCGCGTTGGGTGCGTGGTTCGGTCTCGTGATTCCCCTGGGTCTTCCCACGGGCTCATCCTCCTTTGCCAATGGCCAGTCGAGTCAAACGCCGGACAGCCGGAAGTCGCTGGCTCGCCGGATCTTCCGCATGACGGAGGGCGTCGTCTGCCGCTCCATCGAGGGCTATGAAGACTACGAGCCGTTGCCGGGCGCGGCCATGACCGCCGACGAGAAGCTCCTGATCTACTATCGTCCCCTCAACTATCGCTCCAGTCTCAACAAGGGACAGTACCAGGCGCATCTCAGCCAGGACGGAGAGATCCGGAAACGGGGAGCCAAGAAGTTCGTACGGCAGAAGCTCAAGGTGCTGGATTACACCACGCCCAAGATGGATAGGCCCCCGGAGCTGATTTACCTGCGGAACACGGTCTCCCTCAAAGGGCTCGAACCGGGTGAGTACGATTTCGTGATCACCCTCCGCGACGAGATCGCCCAGGGTGCCCCCATCCGCCAGACCGTGAAGTTCCGGGTCATCCCCGCGAACGAGCCGCGGAAGCCGGACACGGAGAAAAACGAGGACACGCCCGCCCCCGGCGATCGCGCCAGGAAGGATTCTGCGAAAGCGGCGAGGGAGAAGACCGTGGCACCGGCCCCAGCCGAAGATCCGACCACTCCGCCGAGCTGAATCCGCGGCGCTGTCGAAGCCTGCGAGGATCCGCCCGCTCGACGTTATGGACTACCTTGAGTCCGACCCAGGAGCAGAGCATTCCCATCACGGTCCTCTGACGATCCGAGGAGGGGCAGGATCGCGACGAGTCGGACCTCGAAACGAGCCGCCTTTCCCCGGCCGGCTCCGGACGTTGAGTGTCCCACCGAAGGCGACCGCGATGCGCCGGGCCACGGCCAGGCCCAGGCCGACGCCGGACGTGCCCCGGCGGCGCGCCTGCGCCGATCGATAGAATGGCTCGAAGATGTGCGGGATGTCCTCCGTCGGGATGCCGGGGCCGGCATCCTCGACGGCGAGGACCAGCATATCGCCCTCCCGGCTCGTCTCGACGCGGATCGGTGTCCCCGGCCCGCCGTGCGTTCGGGCGTTGTCCAGCAGGTTGTCGAGCAACTGGCCCAGGAGCGCCGGATGCGCCCGAGCCCGGGCGCCGTCGCCGTGCAAGTCGAGGTGGATAACCTCGGCTTCGGATCGACTCGCCAGGTGCTCGGCCAGCCAGCGATCCAGGTCCATCGGCTCACATTCCGGGAGCGGGGCGTCCGCCTCGGCGCGTGCCAGGAACATCAACGCCTCGACGATCCGGCCGAGCTGGACCGCACGCCCCAGCGCGGACGCGAGGATCCGTCGATACTCCTCGCCCGATCGCTCTTGCCGCAGCGCGACCTCGATCTGTCCGATGAGGACCGTCAGCGGAGTCCGCAACTGATGCGAGGCGTCGCCGCTAAATCGCCGCTGCCGCTCATAGGCGACGTGCAGCCGGGACAGGAGTTCGTTGAACGCACGCCCCAACTCGTCGAGCTCGTCGCCAGTCCCGGCCTCGTCCAGGCACCAGCCGGGGTCGCCGGCGTCGAGGCCCCGCGCCGACGCGACCATCCGCGTCAGCGGTGTGAGCGCCCGCCGGGAGAGCCGCCGACAGAGCAGGGCCGCAACGAGCCAGGTCCCCACGCTCAGGGCGACGAGGAACCCGCCCAGAGCGGCAAGCGTCGCCTCGGTCGGGTCCAGGGCGGCCCATGCGGTCAGGATCAGGGAGCGATGGAGCGCTTCGTAGGCTTGAGCGTCGGGCTTCTCCTTGCGATCGGCCGCGGCTCGAGAGCCGGATGAGCTGGCTGCCTCGGGCTGGATGCGGCACCGTGCTACGCGCCAGGCGCGTCCTCGACGATCGACCAGCCGGCCGGTGTTATTATAAGATATCGGGATATTCGTAAAATCTACATCTGAGATATTTCGCGAATGATCGACGCGACGGCCTCGATCGTCGAAGACCACCCAGCGCAGCCGCTCAGGGTCCGAGTCCTGGCCCAGGGGCAGGACGCGCTCCTGCGGCTCCCACTCCACGCCGTCGGAATGGATCTCGGCCGCCGCCGCCAGGATGGCCAGCGCCGCGTTCAGACGGTCGTCGAGCCGGCGATCGAGGTAAACGCGCGCCGAGACGTACAGAGCCGTCGAGAAAGCGACGAGCACCAGGGCGAGCATCGACAGGAACAAGGCCGAGAAGCGACCGGTCAGGCTCATGACTCCCCCGCGCGTGTCGAGGCTTCGAAGAGATACCCCCGCCCCCGCACGGTCTGGATGACGCGAGGTCCGTGGGCCTCCAGCTTGCGGCGCAGCTCCATCACGTGGACCTCCAGCGTGTTGGACAGGCTGTCGAAGTTCTCGTCCCAGACGTGGTCGTAGATCCGCGTTCGCGAGAGCACCTGTCCCGGATGGCGCACGAAGAACGTGAGCAGCGCCAGCTCCTTGGCCGTCAGGTCGAGCGAATGTCCCGCCCGCTGCGCGCGCTGGGTGGCGAGGTCGATACGGATGTCACCGTGAGCGATCGCCAGGTCGGGAAGCCGCTCGCGACGACGGAGCAGGGCGC
Source organism: uncultured Planctomycetota bacterium (assembly GCA_963845755.1). GTDB lineage: Bacteria > Planctomycetota > Planctomycetia > Isosphaerales > Isosphaeraceae > CAWJTV01. Next base: position 31,067 of record CAWJTV010000018.1, on the reverse strand, counting down.
GGATCCGAGCCAGCAGCTCGTCGAACGAGAACGGCTTGCAGAGGTAGTCGTCCGCCCCGCCGTCCAGTCCACGGACCCGGTCGGAGACCCCGTCCCGTGCCGTGAGGAACAACACGGGAGCCACCCCGCCCGACCCGCGAAAGCGGCGAAGCACGCTCAGGCCATCCTCGCCGGGCAGCCGCCAGTCGAGCAGGATCAGGTCCCACACACCGGCTCGCAACGCGTCCCAGGCCGTCTCACCATCGATCGCGTGCTCGACGGCGAACCCCTCCTCGCGCAGACCGCGCACGATGAAGTCGGCGAGCTCGACCTCGTCCTCGACGATCAGGATGCGGATTCCCATGATTCCACTCGCCCGGGGATCGCTGTTGACCACGGAAGCAGGCACCACGTCCTCCGGGCATTGGATCGCCTCTCCGCGGCGTTCAGTCCTTGTCGCCCTTCTTGGCCTTCACCTCGTGCTCCTCATCCTCATCTTCGTCATCTTTATCATCCTTCTTGGACTTCCTGGCTTTGATGGACGACTTCTCATCCTCGTCTTCCTTCTCCTTGACGATCTTGCCCTTATCCTTGTCGCCTTTCTTGGCCTTCACCTCGTGCTCCTCATCCTGGTCCTCGTCATCCTCGTCCTCGTCCTCGTCATCCTTCTTGGACTTCCTGGCTTTGGTGGACGACTTCTCATCCTCGTCCTCGTGCCCCTTCACGATTTTGCCCTTGGCGGTAAAGACGACCTCAGCCTTGATGGCGACCTCGTAATGGACCGGCCCATGCTCGCCCTTGACGATCTCTTCCACCTTCTCAATCTTCGCCTTGGGATACCTGGCTGCCAATGCCTTCTTCACGGCCTTCGGTAGCTCGTTGACCGGGACCTCCCGCTCGATCTCCAGGATTGTCCCGTCGGCCTTCAGTGCGACATCGACCGAGCGGTCCTTGATTTCGAGTTCGACTTCGTAGGTCGTGGTGCCGTCCTCGACCTCCTTGGAAGCTCCCTCGATCTCGGCCTTGGGGAACTTACGTTTGATGGTTTTCTTGACCGCCGCCGGTAACTTCTCGAAGGCGATCTTCTCCTCGTCGGCTCGCAGATCGGTCGAAAGGACCGAAAGACTGAGGAGGACAACCACTGCCATCGCGATTTGCTTGCGCATGAGGATTCTCCCAGGGTTTGCCGCCGAGATATCTCGAAGCCGGCCAACGGTCTCGGACTCCCCGGCGGTGTCGAACAGCATACTCCGTGATTCTAAGCGGATCGTAAGGCGAGGATAAATTCCAGCTTATCGCACCCGAGCCGGCCGCAACCCAGGCATTCGGAAGGGATTGAGCCCTCGTCCGTGCGTCCCTTGAACTCGGCCGGGCCCCGTCGCGAGGCTGGAGGATGGGGGCGTCGAGCCGCTCAAGCGATCGACGATCCCGGCGATCAGGTGCTGCACGAGGTTGTAGAGAATGATGGGGAGCATGACGCGCGGATGGTCGGCCAGCGCCATCGACGCCAGCACCAGGCCCGTGCCGTTATTGTTCATCCCGAGCCCGAACATTAGCGAGGTTCGCTGGCCCGGGGTTGCCTTCAGCAGCCACGAGATCGTCCAGCCGGCCGCGAACGCGAGCCCGCACAAGGCGACGACGAGGCCCAGCGTCACGACGAGGAAGTCGAGGTCGGGATCCGCCACGGCCTGGGGCAGCGAGACCGAGGCATTGGAATAGTTCAGGATCAGCAAGATCGCGGAGTTGATCAGCTTCAGGCGCGGCCTGGCGGCGGTGTACCGGGCATCACCGACGGCCCGGCGAACGCCGATGCCGATCAGCGACGGTGCCAGGACGCAGACCGCCAGGAACATCCCCGTCCCTCCGGCCGCCAGGTCGTGCAGGTCTTCGGCGTAATCGCCGGTCGCCATCAGGCCGACCGAATGGAGGGCGATCGGCGTTGACAGCGGGCTGAGTAGGGTCGAGAACAGGACCAGCCCGAGGCTGAGGGTCAGCTCGCCGTCGGCGTTCTGGGCCCAGGCGGTCGATGAGCCAGCGATCGGCATCGAGGCGACCAGGGCCAGCCCCACCAGGATGTTCTGAACCTCATCCGCATTGTGCCAGCCCGCCATCAGTCGCGTGACGCCCACGATAAAGGCGATCGGGATCAACAGGTTCGCCGTCAACCCGGCGCCCAGGAGACGCGGGTTTCGCACGATCTCCCGGATCTGGCCCCACCGGACCCCCAGCCCCGCGTTCAGGAGCAGTGAGGCCAGCATCAGCATCGAGAGGCTGAGCCGCATCGACTGCCCGAAAAGAGCGACCTCGCCCATCGAGACATCCCGGATCGCGAGACCGATCGAGGGCGCGCAGGCCGCGATGGCGTAAGAAGCGATCATCAGCCACAGCAACTGCTTGTGGACGAAGTGCGACAGTTTGTCCAGCAGACGTTCATGGCCGTCCATGGGGAATCTCCTCCCGAATCCAGGCCCGCTCAGCCCCGGCGTCGAGCCGCTGTTGACGGCATCCGGGCCTTGCAAGGATTCTAGCCGGGGAACCTAAGCCGACCTTAAGGCGAAGATAAGATCCTGTTCATCCTGATGAGTGCCGACCCGGGCAGAACAGCCATTTCAGTTAATTCTCATTAACAATTGGGTCGGTTCTCGATCGACCATCGCTGATTCGGATACATTGACGTCCAATCTGGCGGGTACGCGTTGGCGCATCTCCTTTCACGCAGGAGTCACCTCGATGAAACGGTACGCACTGGCTCTCTCGGCCGTCTTGCCGCTGGTCATGTCGGCGGACATCAAGGCCCAGTCCACTACGGCTCCGCCCGCGAAGGTCCACAAGATCGCGATTGGAGGCGAGGGCGGGTGGGACTACCTCACGGCGGATTCCGAAGCGAAGCGCCTGTACGTCTCGCGCGGCAACCGCATCATGGTCGTGGACACGGATGCCGAGAAGGCGGTCGGCGAGCTGGCGGACACGCCCGGAGTCCATGGAGTCGCCCTGGTTCCCGATCTCGGCCGTGGCTTCACCAGCAACGGTGGGGATGACACAGTCACGGCATTCGACCTGAAGACACTCAAGGCCACGGGCAAGGTCAAGGTGGGCGGCCGGCCCGACGCCATCATGTTCGATCCGGAAAGCCATCGCATCTTCACCTACAACCACGGCAGCAAGGACGCCACGGCCGTTGACCCGTCGGCCATGAGCGTGGCGGGCACCGTTGCGCTCGAAGGCGTCCCCGAGGCGGCCGTTGCGGATGGCCGGGGTCATGTGTTCGTGAACCTCCTGGACAAGAACGAAGTGGTGGAGTTCGACGCTCGCTCGCTCCAGGTCCTGAACCGCTGGTCGCTCGGGTCCGGCCGCCGGCCCACCGGCCTGGCCTTGGACCGCGAGCATCGGCGACTGTTCAGCGTCTGTGGGACCAGCCAGACCATGGTGGTCCTCGATGCCGATAGCGGAAAGATCCTCGCCACATTGCCGATCGGACGAGGCTCGGACGGCTGCGTCTTCGACCCCGAGCGCGGACTGGCCTTCAGCTCCAACGGCGGTGATGGGACCTTGACGGTCGTTCGCGAGGAGGCTCCCGGCCGGTTTGCCGTCGCCGCGACCGTCCCCACACAGCAAGGCGCCGGACCATGACGCTCGACCCGAAGACGCACCGAATCTACCTTTCGGCGGCCACCCCTGCGCCAACTGCCAACGCGAAGACACAGACCAAACCGGCCCCCGTCGCGAAAGGGAAAGGTGGAGGTCGGGGACGTAACATGGTGCCAGGCTCATTCGTGGTCCTCGTCGTGACCGACTGACCGGCAGACTGAGGTTGCCGACCGCACAGCCCCGCATGGCTCCGCTCGTCCCCGGACCGATCTCTGGGGATCCGGGCGGGGCGACGGAACTCCCTTGAGGATGCGACCCTCGGGAGGAAGAATAGGTCGCGTGGCTCTGGAACACACCGGGGCCGGGGCGATCGAGCGTGACGTCGACGTCTCGGCCCGTCCCTTTTTCGAGAAGGCCGAGACGTCCATGCGCGATCCCATGAGCCAGTTGAGCGAGCCGCGTGCGGCTGTCCGACAGACACGGCGCATCTTCCTGGGTACCGCGATCGCCTCATCCGCGGCGATCCTCGGCCCGCTCCGTTCACTGGCGGAGACGGTCAAGCCGGTGATGATCCGGGATGTGGACATCTTTCCCATCGACATCCCGGTCTCAAGGGCCGAGCACGAAGCCGGCCACGACCATCATTTCCTCGTGGTGAAGGTCGTTACCGACGCGGGCGTTCGCGGCTACTCGTTCGCCGGCCCACAGTCCGAGGTCCTGCCCGAGGTCCGGAAGCGGCTCGTCGGCCAGGACCTGTTCGCCATCGAGCGACACCTGCGACACGGACTCATCCAGTGGGGTGGCGTCGAACACGCCCTCTGGGACGCCATCGGCAAGCTCGCCGGCCAACCGGTCTACAAACTGCTGGGAGGCTCGTCCGATCGCGTAAAGGCCTATGTCACCTGCGTCTGGAAAGGAAAGCTGGATCAGTCTCATGTCCCGTATGAAGAACAGGCCAGGATGGCCGTCAAGCTGAAACAGGCCGACTTTCAAGGAATGAAGATCCGCGCCTGGCGGCCGAACCCGATGGACGACGTGGCGGCCTGCGGCGCGATCAAGCAAACCGTGGGCCCGGACTTCGCCGTGATGTTCGACCGCACGGCCGACCGGCCGGCGGCCGTCGGTCAAAAGGTCTGGGATTACCAGACCGGCCTCGAGGTCGCGCGCGGGTTGCAGGAGAAAGGCGCCTACTGGCTCGAAGAACCATTCGCCCGCGAGGACTATGTCAGCCCCGCTCGACTGGCGGCCGAGGTTGACATCCCGATCACCGGAGGCGAAGGATACCGCGGCCTCGGCGCGTTCCGGGAGTGCCTGATCCACAAGACCTATGACATCCTCCAGCCGGAGGGGAGCGGGTCGGGAGGCATCCTGACCTGCGTCAAGGTCGCCGCGCTGGCCCAGGCTTTCGGGCTACCGTGCATCCTCCACGGTTCGATGTCGCTCCGGGTCGCCGGCTGGCTCCAGGCGACCTTGGCCGTCGGATCGGAGTGGCAAGAACTCGCGCTGATCTCGCCTCCTCTGCTGCCGCAAGAACAGTGGTCGCCCGGTCTCAAGGTCCTCAAGAGCCAGGAGGTTTTCTCGATCCGCGACGGCCTGATCCTCGCCCCCGAACACCCCGGGATCGGTCTGGACGTTGACGAACAGGCGGTGGAACGGTTCCGGAGCGGTTAGCGGGGTGGATTCGCATCGGGCCCGGCGCGTGCGCGACGCAAGCGTTCGACGCTCTAGACCGTCACCACGATCTTTCCGATCTGCTGGTTAGACTCCAGATAGCGGTGGGCCGCGACGATCTCCTCGAGTGGAAACGTCTTGGCGATGATCGGCCGGAAACTCCCGTCGGCGAGTCCTGCGTTGATGAACTGCTTGCCGCGTTCCAGGCGTTTGGGATCGCTCGTGATTTCCAGCATCACATAACCGCGAATCGTGAGCCACTTACCGAGAGATTCCATCAAAGGGAGCGGAGTGGGCTCTGTACTCAAAGCGCCGTAGAGGAACAGCGTGCCCAACTGAGCCATCGCCTGGGTGAGCTTCACGACGGTCGGCCCGCCGACGGGGTCGAAGACGACCCTGGCGCCTTTTCCGCCCGTGAGGGCGAGGATCTCCTTGACCAGGTCCTGCTCGTCGGTGGCGATCACGTGGGCGGCCCCGGCGTCCTGGAGTGCCTGGCGCTTGGACGGGCCGCGTGTCAGTGCGATCGGAGTCGCCCCGACCTTGTTCGCGATCTGGATGGCCGCGAGGCCGACGCTGCTCGATGCCGCCGGGATCACGACCGTGTCGCCGGACTTGAGATCGGCGATGTCGATCAAGGCGCCGTAGGCGGTCAGGTATTGCATCCAGACCGCCGCCGCGTCGGCCCAGGAGAGCGAGGCGGGGTGATGGGTCACGGCATGGACCGGGGCGTTCGCGAGTTCGCCGTAGAGCCCGTACGTATTCAATGAGAAGCTGGGTATGGTGCTGACGGGGTCGCCGATCTTGAATCCTTGAACGCCCGGCCCCATCGCGGACACGGTCCCCGCGGCCTCGTATCCCAGCCGGGCGGGAAGCTTGGGCTCTTCCAGGTACTCGCCGCGGCGGAACATCGATTCGGCCCGGTTCAGCCCTAACGCATGGATGCGTATCTGCACTTCGCTTTTCCCGGGCGGCGGCACTTCGAGATTCTCAATCTTGAGGACCTCGGGGTCCCCGGTCTCGTGAAATCGCACGACTTTGGCCATGCTGTTCTCCTGGTAGATGCCGTCCTCCTCGGGATAACTGCCGGCATTGTACGAGTGCGGGCAATTCCGGTCCCCAGAGCCCGGGTTCGTCAACGCCACAGACGTGGGCGGGACGATGCCTTGTATCTTCCCCTGGCGACTGCCAGAATACCCGTATTCGTGTCGAGCAACGACCAGAATCCACTACCTCAAAGCGTGTCGCCGAGGATCTCGACCACGGGCTGATAGGCGGTATGTATTTATGTCGGTCCCATTACGAAATTTGCCCCTGATGCAAAACTGGGATTGCCATAGCTGCAGCGATTGCTGCCGGATCGAGGCGGTGATCACCGACGAAGAGAAGCATCGCATCGAAGCCCTGGATCTGGCAAACGATCCCGAGGTCGCTCCCAAGCCGTGGTTCGTGCGCACGGGTTCGGGCCCCAAGAAATGGAAGCTGAGACATCGGCCTGATGGGAGCTGCGTCTTCTTGACGACCGAAAACCACTGCCGGCTTCACGAGCGTTTCGGCGCCGACGTCAAACCGTTCGTATGCCGTTTGTTCCCCTTTGTCCTCATACCCGCGGGCAACCACTGGCGCGTCGGCATGCGTTTCTCCTGCCCGTCGGCCGCGGCCAATTCGGGTCGCCCTGTGGCCGATTCCGAGAAAGACCTGGTGCACCTGTCTCGCTTGTTGGAGCAACACGTCGGCAGGTCGGCGGAGAGTGCGCCGCCTCCCTTGCTGCAAGCCGGTCAGCAGCTTTCGTGGCCGGATGTGTGCCGTCTCGTCCAGGTGCTGGTAGAGATCGTGCAAGACCGCGGCGATCGTCTGGAACGGCGGCTGCGCAAATGCCTGGCCGTGGCTCGCATCGGAGGCAAGACACAGTTTGAAAACCTGCAAGGTCACCGGTTGAGTAAGTACTTGCAGGCGGTACGCGGCGCGATGGAAACGGAAGTGCCCCGCGAACCCACGGACCTGCCGCCGCCCGACCCGCTGTTCGGCGGGGTCCTGTTCCGCGTCCTGCTGGCCATTTTTGCCCGCAGGAATCGCGACGTGCACGGAGCCTCAGGAATTGGAGGACGGTTGGGCCGAGTGCTCGCCGGCTGGCGCTTTGTCAGGGGCCGTGGTCGCGTGCCTCGCGTCAACGAATTCCTCGCGGAAACCCGCTTCGAGGAGGTCGAACGATGCAGCGGGATGCCGCCGGAAATGGATGAGATTCTGGAACGTTATTATGTGGTGAAACTGAATTCGCTGCAATTCTGCGGGCCGCCCAACTTCGGGCTGCCGCTCTGGGCCGGCCTGGAATCGCTGGTCCTTACGCTGCCGATGATCCTGTGGCTGAGGCGAGCGATTGCCGGCGTGCCTCCGGCGATCGCGGTGCAGCAAGCGATCCAGGTCGTCGACGACCATTTCGGCGGTAACCCGATGTTGGGCTTCCCCCACATTCGATACTTGATGCATCTCCTGGCCGAGCGTGGCGAGCTGGAAAAACTCGTGGCCTGGTATAGTCGCTGAGACCACCTCATGGCTTCTGCAATTTGTACTCGACCAGGAACAGTTGGGTCCCCGCCGAGGTCTTGAATTCCGCGGGGCGGCCCTTGCCGCTGAGGTCGTAACAGACCCGCAACGTGCCGCCCTTCCGCTCGTAGATGGCCAGGATTGTCTTACCCTTATTCGGTCCCTCGGTGCCGGTAATGTCCAGCGCCTTCGGATTCGCCGACGGATTCAGCTTGCAGGTCCCCCGATCGGGCTTCTTCCCCACCGTCACGGTGTACTGGTCGCCCTTGACCTCGAGTCTAATGCTCTTGCGGACCTCGTCGGGGAATGGCTTCCCTGCGAGTTCCGCCGACGACGGCAGCCAGGCGCCATCAAGGGCGTTGTTCCCGGCGTCATCGCCCCGAGTGGCCGACGAGTACGAAATGAGCAGAGCGAATGCGAGGAACGATCTGAGCGTCATTGGACACCTCCCTCAAGAAACGAATTCGACCGACCTCGCGACGCGGTAGCGGTCGGACGGGTAACGTGCTACTTCAAGTAGATGAGACCGCCTCTCATTCATCGCCCGATGGCCCGTACATCCCCGGAACCGGGATGTCGTTCAGGCGGAGGTAGACGCACAGGTGGGCGCGATGGTGCATCAAGTGGTTGAGGACCATCGAGCGGACCACGGCCGAGCGCGGCATGGTGAAGATCGGATTACCGGCCTGTGCCAGCGTCCACGGACTGCCCACGTCCGCGTCCTTGACCGCGGCGATCGCCTTCCGAGCGGCGGCGACGTTGCGGTCGAAGAGATCGAGGATCTCCCGTCGGCTGCCCAGCTTCGGCGAAATATAAGCCTCGCCGCCGACCGGGGCGATATCCAGCGACGGCGTCGTCAGGACCATCTCAAGCCATTTGGGGATGTCCGCCACGTGGTTGGCGTTCCAGCCGATCGTGTGCGACTTGGGGTGGGCCTGCCAATCGAGCCGGTCGTCCGGAATCCGCTCGAGCACCTTGCGGGTATTCGCCATCTCCTGATCGAACTCGGGCAGAATGGTTTCAGCGTAGGACATGGGATTCTCCCAGGAAATTGTCGGGTTCTCCGAGTCGCCTCGGTCGCGACCGTGGATTAGAACGATGTATCGACTTTTTGTCAACGTCTGTACACTGATTCCGGGAGGTGGCAGATTCCCGCTACTCCGACGCCTCCTTGGGTTGCCCTCGTCTGACCGCTGAGCGACAATCGTCTGAACCCCGACTCTCGCGGCGTTCGGAGATCAAGTCATGTCGGCTACCGACGATCCTCACAACCTGATCCGCTTCGTCCGGGCGCAGGAAGACGATTACGAGCAGGCGCTCTCCGAGATCAGGAGGGGCCGCAAGCGATCGCACTGGATGTGGTACATCTTCCCGCAATTCGACGGCCTGGGCTTCAGCGCGACGTCCCAACGGTACGCGATCAAGACATTAGCCGAGGCCGAAGCCTACCTTGCCCATCCACTCCTCGGGCCGCGGCTGGTCGAGTGTGCCGAGGCGGCCCTGGGCGTCGACGGGAAAACCGCGAACGAGATATTCGGCTCGCCTGACGACATGAAGCTGAAATCCTGCGCGACGCTCTTCGCCTGCGTTTCGCCCGACGGTTCCGTCTTCCACCGGCTGATCGATAAGTATTATCAGGGTGGACGCGATGAGAAGACGCTCCAGCTCGTCCGACGCGACTCCGGATTGGGATAGCCGGAGATGCCCCGCTTCGCCCCTAAAGTCGATCCCGTTGGATTAGCCGCAACCGATGGATCCGGAAGAGTTTTCCAATTCATCCCCCTCTTGCGAAGGGGGCTAACGCGGCCTCCGGCCGCAACCCAGGAGGGATACCCGATTCGCGATTCCGAATTCCCGAAAGGGAATGATTCCGGAATCCGGAATCTCGAATCCGGAATTCGGAATCCCCAGATGTGCGCATGGCGGAGGGATCCTGCGGAGGAAAACGCTAGAGTGACGTCGATAGCTGGTATTGTCGCCACCAAGGTGGATGGATACGATACGGCCCCTTGGACAACCTCACTGCTTGAGCTGAGACCGTGGAAACGGTGCGCGCGAGGGATTGTGCGATCATCGTGGGACCGCATGATCTGAACATGCGATTCCAGGATACGTCACGTTGCGCCGGAAGCGAGTGTACGGGAAGCCAACCGCCTGGCCGACGTAAACAGGATGGAGGATGCCATGCTCAAGCAGTTTGTGCCACGCTACGTCAAGACGAAGCTGAAATCCGCGCTCGGCCGGAACGGGGCGGGCAAAGACGGCCGCGGCCACGTGGTGGCAACGACCACCCTCCACCAGGAACTCCGACCGATGGCCGAGGCGCTGAATGCCCTGGCTGAGAAGCAGGTTGCGCTGGCAGACCGGGTGATCCAGTTGGAAGCCCGGCTGAGCCAGTTGCAACGGCGGATCGACATCGTCGACTGTGGAGTGGCGAAGCTCTTCATGTACGTGAATGATGCCAGCTACCAGGCGGTCAAGCAGGCCTCCCGACACTATCTGTTGACCCAGCAGGATCGAGAAGACGCCGCGACGTTCGCCGCTGGAGGATGCCCAGCCTCGCTGAAGCGCCGTTTTGAGGGTGTGGCGCCGAATGTCACCACCTGTGTCCTGCGTCACCTATGGAGCTTGAATCTGCCGTGTACGGTGATCGACGTGGGGGCATCATACGGGTTCGAGAGCATTTTCACGGCCCAGTTCAGCCGGGTCAACGGCCACGATACACCCGTGGTTGCGTTCGAGCCGGGAGTAACCGCCACACTGCTCGGCCAGAACGTCATCCTCAACGGGGTGTCCGGACTGGTTCGAGTCGAGCATGCGGCGATTAGCAACTACTCCGGCCTGGGGCTCGTCTTCGGGGAAGCCGGGCACAGCGAGAACAACCGGATCATCAACCGATGGATCGAAGGTGAGCACCAATGCTCACTTTGTCAGATCGATTCACTCGACGCCTATGTCGCCCGCAATGGGATCACGGGCTCATTGCTTGTGAAGGTCGACACTCAGGGCGGCGAGCCGGAAGTCCTGGACGGTATGGCAGACCTGTTTGCCAACCATCCTACGGTACTGGTCGTCGAGTTCACTCCCTCGGCGATCTTGAACCGGATCTCGCCGCGCAAATACCTCGAACGCCTGGGTGCCCTTGGGACGCTCTGCGATCTCGCGCAGGGCGGTCCACTGGCTCCGCTCTGGGATCCGCCTCTGAGAATCGTCCCCGAACGTGGGTTCGATGACTTTATCCAGACGGTGGAGGGCCGCTATTTCGGGTGGTCCGACGTACTGGTCATCCCTCACTCAATGCCGAACCGAGCGGCGTTGCTGGCAACACTCACCAGGTCGGGAGATGGTCTGGGTTCCGCGGAAAAGGGAGAGATGAGGCTGGCTTGCTAGGGCCAGTCGAAGGGCAATCGGGAGTGCCGGATTGAGCCCCGAATGGGGCGGGATCGTAAAGCTCGGGGCGTGAGCCCCGAGAACGCCTTTAGATCTCGTCCCGTTGAGACAGGCCGGAGAGTCTCGGTCGGGAAACGGTCAATTCTTGGGTGGACTTGATCCGCCGGTCACCTGACGCGGCCTTCGGCCGCAACCCGATCGGGATTCCCGATTCGCGATTCCGGATTCCCGAAGGGGAATGATCCGGGAATCCGGAATCGCGAATCCGGAATTCGGAATCCCCAGAGGCGTTCGGCGCGGGGACCTTACGGAGGAAGACTCTATTGGAGACTCCTCTTGGACTATTGGACACTATTGAACAATACCCTATTGGACAATTGCTTATGCATCTCATAAGGATGAAACCATCATAACCTATTGAGTCATTGGGAAGTTCGCTGATTGACAGGCCGACTTTGGCCCGCCATTATCAATGTATTTTCGTAAGAGAATCACAAGTTCCGCCGACCGAGAAGTGCATGAGGATTGTCATCAACGGGGTGGGCATCGCCGGCCCGACACTGGCCTACTGGCTGCGGAAATCTGGTCACGAGGTGCTGCTGGTCGAGCAGGCGCCCCGGCCCCGAACCGGCGGTTACGTCATCGACTTCTGGGGGGTCGGCTACGACATTGCCGAAACGATGGGCCTGCTCCCCCGGATCAGAGAGCTGGGTTACCTGGTAAGGGAGGTACTCTTCGTGGACCGGCAGGGCCGCAAGCGCGGCGGCTTCTCGGTCGACGCGTTCAGCCGCCTGACCAACGGCCACTTCACAAGCCTTCGGCGCTCCGACCTGGCGGCCGTGATCTACAACGCCCTGGAGGGGAAGGTCGAGACGCTGTTCGGCGACTCTGTGGCGGGCATCGTGGACGAGGGGGACCGGGTGCGGGTCCGATTCGGCCACGCTGCCCCCCGAGAGGTCGATCTGGTCATCGGTGCCGACGGGCTGCACTCGCCCGTCCGCCAGCTTGTGTTCGGACCCGAGGAAGCGTTCGAGGTCTCGCTCGGCTACCACGTTGCCGCGTTCGAGATCGGGGGATACCGGCCGCGCGATGAACTCGTCTACATCAGCCACGGGGTTCCGGGACGGCAGGTCTCGCGGTTCTCAATGCGCGACGACAAGACGCTGTTCCTGTTCGTCTTTCGCGACGAGTACCTGACCGCCGGGGAGCCTTCGACCGAGCCAGAGCGCAAGGCGGCGCTGAAGAGTGTCTTCGCCGGTGTCGGGTGGGAGTGCCCGCAGATCCTCGCGGCAATGGGGGAAATCGGCGACATCTACTTCGACCGCGTCAGCCAGATTCGGATGGAACGCTGGGCGAAGGGCCGCACGGCACTTGTCGGCGATGCCGCGGCCTGCGTCTCCCTCATGGCCGGAGAAGGCACGGGACTGGCGATGGCCGAGGCGTACGTGCTGGCGGGCGAGCTTCGCAATTGCGGGGGCGATCATGGCGCGGCCTTCGCCCGCTACCAGGAGCGGATGATGCCGTTCCTGAAGCGCAAGCAGGGATCGGCGGCGAAATTCGCTTCGTCATTTGCCCCGAAGACGGCGTTCGGCCTTACGTTCCGCGACGTTGTCACGCGACTCTTGCGGCTCCCATTCGTTTTGGATTTCCTCTTCGGCCGCGAACTGCGTGATGAGATCAACCTCCCCGACTACGGGTTCTGACGGAAACGTGGCGGCTAACCGCGCGGGCGGGGTCATATCGGGGACAAATAATCCCCTTATCTGGCCCGCCTTGAATCCGTCGCCAACACGCACATAACACAGCAACGAATCTTAATATATTAGAGTCGTCCTCCGTAAGATCCCTGCGCCGTGCGCGCATCTGGGGATTCCGAATTCCGGATTCCCGATTCCCGAATCCTTCCCCTTCGGGAATCGGGAATCGCGAATCCGGAATCCCGATTGAGTTGCGGCCGAAGGCCGCGTTAGGCAGGGTCCGAGGGGGACATTCCTGGGGGGTCCGAGAGGCCGGGTCGTTCCGGGGATTGCTCCCCCAGGGCGACCCGGCCCGATTTTCCCTGACACCGAGTTTCCCCCCGGTTGAGCCATCGGCCAAACCGACGCGCCGACCCTTCCAGAGCCACCCTGTGCCCGCCCGTTGTTCGGTCTCCCGCCCGGTCTGACGAACCAGACGAATGAGGACTTCCCGGGGAAGACGCCGACGCGCGTCGCAATAGGCACCGGTGTACTCCGAGCACGGCTTGCGGCCAGTGATCGCCACCCAAACGATGACCCGAGCGACCGCCGAGTGACAGGAATGATCGGGATCCAAGACGCGGGAGAGGAAGGTACAGAGGGTCACCAACGGTGTGAAGATCGCGTCGTGGTATTCGACCCCCTCCGCAGCCAAGGCTTGCTCGACCATGGTCTCTCTGAGGATCTCATGGAATGGGAGTCCCTGGGACGCATCGAGGGAATCCCTCCTGTCGGAAACCTGTCGGCGTGTAGTCTGGGTCATGGGTGGTCTCCTTGTGAGGACAAATCTCGCGTTGATCGATCGAGACTTGTCCCAAAGGAGGCCACTCTTTGTCTATCCCCTGCCCCTTCTTCGCTTTAGAAAAAAACGTGAGCCATTCTGGCCTGACCCCGACGTCCTGTCATGGAAAAGCGTGACGCTCGGCCTCGGATCACCAACGTCGGATAAGGCTGTGTGGGGTCACTCCCCGGATGTACCAGGATGGCGAGACGTGCTCCCTGACGAGACAGAGGTGGCTTCTGGTCGGTATTGGCCTTCAAACGACATCTGTAAAATCCGCTGACACAGCGGAGATGGGGATCGTCCGTACATAGGTCCGAATCACGCATCCCGTCAATGTCCACATGGCTGTCTTTTCCTCCTCCACTTTCGGCGAAGTCTTGCCTGGGCGAGTTGAGGGTGGTAGAAATCCGTCTGTGTATCGCGGGTCCTCCTCCGCGCATGGTCCGTGAGGGAGGGATCATGGTGTACGATGGCACCCCGTCATCTCGTTGAGCCTTGATCCGACGAAACGGCGTCCCCACTCCACCCCCAGGCGAATCAGGAATGTTGTCTCGACTCCACCGTGATTTCATCGCCGGTCTGATCCGCAAGAGCGGCTTCGAACTGCACCGGGCCGGCAGGTATCCCCTGGGACGGTCACCCTTCCGCGACATCGCGTATATCCTCGGAGATACACAGGACCCTTGCATCTTCGACGTTGGCGCGAACATCGGGCAGACACTTGAGGATATCCTCAGATTCTGGAAGGATGCCCGCGTGCACTGCTTCGAGCCGGGCCCGCGGGCATTCGCGCAACTGCAAGATCGGGCTGAAGGACACCCCAACGTAAAGATCAGCCGGTGTGCGGTCGGCTCGGAAGTCGGCGAGCGGATTTTCAAGGAGCGCAAAGGATCCGCACTGAGCTCGTTCCTCGAGAGCGGGAGCGAGTTCGACTCTCCGCCCGTAAGTAGTTACCCGGTGTGCATCGATACGATTGACGCCTACTGCGCCCGCGAATCGATCGACCACGTGGACGTTCTGAAGACCGATACTCAAGGCTTCGACCTCGAGGTGATGAAGGGCGGCGGGAGCATGATCGGTCAGGGGAAAATCGGCATGATTCTCGTCGAGATCACCTTCGCGGGATACTACGACGGACAGGCCAGCGCGGGCCAACTGATCGATTACCTGACGGATCACGAATTCCTCCCCGTATGCTTCTATCCGATGATCTACTTCAAGGGCCACGGCCACTGGATTGATGGGCTGTTCCTGCATCGTGCCCGCACGATCCCGGGATGACGGCCCAGTCGCTGGTCCGACCATCCGTGATCACGACCGTCCGGACCGAGGATGAGGGCCGGGTCGCCCTGGGGTCGACTCGCCCAGGGTTCTCTAACGTGTTTTGATGCGTTTTTGTTTTTCCCTCTGCTATATAGGGTGCGACGATGCCAACGGCGACCGCTGTGCCGGCGTCGAGCAACTCGATCCGGCCCCTCCAACCCCGCAGCGTATCGCGCCTGGTAGCCCGGGGCCCGGTCGTGAGGATCGGCCCATCGGTCCGAGTCTTCGGGCAAGGGGTCGGGACTATCCCCGCCGCCGTCATCGGCCTCTCGGCCGTCGAGGCACCGGGGGCAGGCATGCCCAAACTGGTCAGTTAGATACGCAATGTCCACTCAGGGTCTGTCCCAGAAGGGGCCGGTCCGGGCGAGCGGGGGTCGTCAGCCCCCTGTCTTGGAGGTCCGTCGCTCACCGGACAGGGGGCTGACGCCCCCCGCTCGCCCTTCTGGGACAGACTATAGGTTCGTCGGGTTATCTGACACCGGCCGGGTCGTTGGCGACCAGCGAGGAATACGTGCCTACGGAAGGGTAGTGCTTTCTATCATCAAGTGTCGTAGCATTACAGAGGATCCATTAATACTGCCCAGGCTGACGATGGGGTTCGAGGTATGCACGGGTACAGCTATTCGAGGCCAGGCTACGAAGTTCCCGATGCGATGATGTTTGGATACCCGACTCGCTTGCTCGGTGCGTGGAAGCCGAAGCCCGAGCGCATCATGATGCCCGGGTACGCCGTACCGGAGTTGCGATCTAACGTACAGCTCTGTAGCGGGGTGAGTTATCATTCCTGGGGTTCGAGCGAGAGAGATGCCCGCTCAGTGCGGCAGCTTTTGAGCGGTCGCTTGCATCGATGGCTTCCGATCCACAACGCCGAGGGAGCTTATCTGTTCGATGCGAGGGACATTTACGAAGGAAACCTAGCCCATCTCGCCCATGATATCTTAACGAGGGTGCTCCTGTGCCGGAAGCTGATCCGAGAGGCGACCGGGAAGGACATCCCCGTCGTCGTGGTGTCAAGGATGCGTGCACACCCGTTGGCCAGGAGGGTCCTGGATTACCTCCACATTCCGGCGGTCTATACGAACCGTCCGGTGCGGGGGAGCCTCTTCGATCTCAGCGGCTTCCCGCCCCCGGTCTTCGACCCCGCGCTCTTCGACTTTGAAATCGAAAATTACGAATGCTCTACACCAGAAAAGATTTTCATATCAAGGAAGAGTGGCCGATCGCTGATCAACGATGAGGAGGTCAGCGATTATCTCCGCTCGAGGGGTTTCGTGCGGTTCACCTTCGAAGACTTGCCCCTGAACATGCAATTGTCCCTGACGAGGAACGCCCGGGAGGTCGTGGCGATCCACGGCGCGGCGATTGCCGGCTTGGTCTTCAATCGTCACGGCGTCGGTCCTGACTCGCGGCCGGGTGACGGGGTGCGGCTCGTCGAGCTCTTCGGAGCCGGGTATATCGTGGACTGCTACCGGAGACAGGCCGGCGCATACAACGGATCATGGGCGGCCGTCAGGGGGCAGATCACTTCCAGGATCGTCCGCGATCTGGATGAACATGCGAAACCCAGGAGTCACGCGCTGTCTCCCTTCCGGATCGATATCGGGTCGCTCGAAGAGGCCATGAACACCCTCTCCATGGCGGGCCAAACCCAACATTCACAGGTCCGAGGGGGACATTCCTAACGCGGCCTTCGGCCCCAACCCCATCGGGATTCCGGATTCGCGATTCCGGATTCCCGAAGGGGAATGATCCGGGAATCGGGAATCGCGAATCCGGAATTCGGAATCCCCAGAGGCGCGGAGGGCGCAGGGATCCTACGGAGGACGACTCTAATTCTGGTGGAAAGATGCACAGTCTAGCGAAGTATGTCTCCCAGGTTGTTTAGATTGCGGCAATAAATAAGGATGTCCCCGCGGGTGGGTTCCGTCCGCGAGTCGCTGGTCCGGGAGCACCCCCAGGTGCCGCGCTACCGCGCCGGGCTGGCCGAGAACCTCTTCAACCGCGGGCTGGCCCGCCTGGCCGCGGGTGACGTGGCCGGCGACGCGGCCGACCTCCGGCGAGCCACCGGGTTGTACGCGACGGAACCGTTTCCGAATGCCCAGCATCAGTACCTCTCCGGGTGCGCCTGCGCCGCGGTGTCCGGCCTCGCCGCCCGGGGCGGCTCGGGGGTCTCGGCCGCCGAGGCCGGCGCTGATCCGCAAGGCCATCGAGATGGGCTACCGCAGCCTCGACGAATACCGCAGCGAGGACGCGCTGGACCCGCTCCGCGATCGGGTGGACTTCAAGCGGTTGATGATGGACCTGGCGATGCCGGCCGATCCGTTCGCGCCGGACAGGGGTGCCCACCGCTGACAGTCTCCGACGTGATGCCCGCCCGCACCGATGACCATCCGGCGGCCGTCCGTTTCGGTCCGGGGCCGGGCCGGTGGGGTCCTCGAAGCCGGTCCCCAGTGCCTCTTCTGCCTGCGAAGGCGGACCCGCACTCGGCGCTTCCGCGAACGATTCCTGATGACGATGGCCGATTTGGACTGGAATCGTTGGCCCACCCCCGATTGAAATCGGGAAGGGCCTTAACAAATACGGACAAAGTGTGGTGAAACTTCTGTGATGACGCAGCGCGATGAGGGCACCGCCGTGGCGAGCCAGTGCTGGATGGCGGCCTTGAGGAAATGCCATTGACCAGCGATGCAACGCCCCGCCAGCCCCGGCGAGTGAACTAGATCCACAACCTGCGCTTCGGAGAGACGGAGGTATGTGGCTGCCTCCGCCAGCGTCAGCACCTCGCTCGAGAGACCATCGACCGACGCGCACGGCGATTGAGGCTGTGAGCGCGGGGCCGGTTGGAGTTTTTTCGTTCGGGGCATCATCGTTCCTCGGTCTTGCACTGCGGCGGAGTTACAGGTCTATTGAGACTGCGGCGAAACGCTTCTGTCATGATCGGCATGCGATTCGACCAGGATCAAGTGAGCTACCCGAGCGGCTGGCGGGGAGGCCGGGAGTAAGCCCTTTCTGACCCCCTGGATCTTGGAATGTAGCGACCCCGGGTGATGATTCCTGGAGCGGACGCTTGCGTCGCCGGTCGTGCGCGACGTATAGTTTCGCAGGTTTCGCCGATGGAGGCGCCGGAAGGCGAGGAAGGAGCACATCATAAACATCTCACGCCACGCCCGCCGCGTCCGGCTCTGGCCCAGCCTCGACGCGCTTGAAGACAAGTGCCTGCTATCGTCGGGAACCCTCGGCGAGCTCCCGAGGGCTACTGTCGAGGTGCACACCTTGAATGCCGATCAGGCCAAGCACACCCCAAAGCCCGATGCCCACGCCCACAAGACCAAGCACCCCTCCAAGCCCAATGTCCATGCCCACAAGACCAAGCACCCCTCCAAGCCCAATGTCCATGCCCAAAACACTCACCCGAGGCATCCGACGACTCCACTGCCTGTCTGGGTGATACCTCCCAGCCCAACCCTCATACCGACGCCGACTCCTACCCCCACTCCGACGCCGTCACCGTCACCGACACCGACGCCGACGCCGACTCCTACCCCCACTCCGACGCCGACGCCCTCTCCGCCCCCCAGATCTCCACAGTCAACCAGAAGATCGTGGCGTTCGCCGAAGCCCACCTCGGTCAGGAGGTCGGTGGCGGCCAGTGCACCGACCTGGTTGATGCCGCCTACGCCGCGGCCGGGGCGGAGTCGGAGTCCAAACTGGGACCCACCGGATCCGACTCGGATTATGTCTGGGGGACGATGGTCACGACGGTGACGACCGCGAGCCATTCGCTGGCCGGCGTCGTCCCGGGCGACGTGATTCAGTTCCGCGACGTGACGCTCGTCCACACGACGACGCACCCGAATGGCTCCTGGTCCTCCACGACGAAAACCGCGGACCATCACACGGCCATCGTCGAGTCGGTCTCGGGATCGACGATCACCGTGTTCGAGCAGAACGTCGGCTTCGCGGATACACCCGACTCCGTGCGTTACACCGACCAGATCGGGACCTACGACCTCAACGACCTGACGAGCGGGACGATGTGGATCTACCAGCCGATCAGCCTGAGCTGATGGGAAAGGAAGCCCTTACTGGCTTGAGCGGATCCGAGGCGCGATCGAGTGATCCAGAGACACTTGATCAGCACAAGACCTGGGATATCGAAGGCTTTCTAGAGCGCTTAACAGATAGGTTGCGCCGAAGAACAGCCGATCTCCGGCGGCCTGAAGGGCCGCGGCAGCCCAGCCCCGGGTGAAACCCGGGGTCCACGGCACGCCCACGTCTCGGGCGGCCTGAAGGGCCGCAGGAGATTCCTCCGGCACCCCTCGGGGTGCACAAGCAAGACCGCGGGGCGCACGAGTCCTGGGGTTTCACCCCAGGCTGGGTTCCTATGACCCCAACAGAGTGGCATATAGCCCGTTGATACCTGATACTGTCATCCCTCTGAGCCGCCTCAGAGGGCGTTGAACCCGACCCTGACGCCGGATTGCTGCTTGCATGGAGGTGATCGTCCTCGCGACGTCCTACCACGGAGAGCGGACATGACACGACGATCGGCCTTGGGACGGCACAGCCTCCGCATCCACCGGGAGTTCGTCCCCTCCCGCTGCCAGCTCCGCGCCCTGGCCTTGGCCTTCGAGCAGGCCCTCCCCATCATCCGGAGGCCGCTGACGACGCCGGCACGACCACAAATGTTCGTTGATTCTGATTTGAATTCGTTCACACAACCAGGCCGTTCGGGGGCCCTCCGATGACCGAACCCATCGACCGCCGCGCCGCCTTGTACGCCAGGGTCTCCACCGAACAGCAGGCCCAAGAGGACACGATCGCCAGTCAACTCGATCTGTTGCGCCGGCGGATCCAGGCCGATGGCCTGACCGTCGCCCAGGAACTCCAATTCGCCGACGACGGTTATTCGGGCGAGACCTTCCGGCGCCCCGCCCTGGAACGGTTGCGCGACACGGCCGCCGCCGGGGCGATCGACCGGATCTACATCGAGTGTCCCGACCGATTGGCACGGGATTACCCGTATCAGATGGTCGTGGTCGACGAGCTGCGCCGCCAGGGCGTCGAGGTCGTCTTCCTCAATCACGACCTCGATGAGAGCCCCGAGGGTTCAACTGCTGTTGCAAGTCCAGGGGATCATCGCCGAATACGAGCGGGTCAAGGCCCGTGAGAAGTGTCGCCGCGGCCGGCTCTACGCGGCGCGGTCGGGCCAGGTCAGCGTCCTGGGCGGCGCGCTTACGGATACCATTACCACACCAAGCAGGAGGGAGGTGGCGCGGCCCGGTATGTCGTCCAGTTCGCCGAGGCCCAGGTGGTCCGAGAGATCTTCACCTGGGTGGGGATCGAAGGATGTTCGCTCAGTCAGGTGTGCCGACGATTGCGAGAACGCGGGCTCCTTACCCGCACGGGCAAGGCGCATTGGGATCGGGCCACGGTCCTGGGCATGCTGCGCAACCCGGCTTACATGGGGACAGCCCACTTCAACAAGGTCCATTGCGTCCCGGCCCGTCCCCGGTTGCGCCCGCGTCGGGGAGTCCCCGAGTTTCCACGGCGACACACCGCCAAAGCGGCGACGCCCCCCGAGGACCAGATCCCGATCCCGGTGCCGGCGATCGTGGAGCCGGCCCTGTTCGAGGCCGTGCAGGAGCGGCTGGCGGAGCACCGCCGACATCCCGGCCAGGCGGCCCCCCGGCCGCGCCATCTGCTGGCGGGCTTGGTGGTGTGCCAGCGGTGTGGTTACGCGTATCGCGGTCGGGCCATGAAGAAGAAGGGAGGGAGTCGCTATGGCTATTACCGCTGTTATGGGGCGGAGGCCGAGTCCTTCGCCGGCCGGGCCCGGATCTGCGACAATCCGGCGATCCGGATCGAACGTCTGGACGAGGCGGTGTGGTCCGATGTGCGCGGGTTGTTGCTGGAGCCGGAGCGGTTGGCTGAGGAATTCGAGCGGCGGTTGAGTCGGGCGAACCGAGGCGAGGGGACGACTCAGTCGAGTCGGAGCCTGGACAAGTTGATCGGTCAGGTCCGCCGCAGGCTGGCGCGGCTGGTGGAGATGTACGCCGACGGATACATCGAGAAGGAGAAATTCCAGAGAGATATGGATATTTCTCGAACACGAATGTCAGAATTGGAGTCGGAGCGTCGGGCGATGGACCAGGAGGAACAGCAACGGGAGGAGTTACGGTTGGTGATGGGTCGGATCGAGGAATTCGGGGCGCAGGTACGCGCCGGTTTGGATACCAGCGACGTGGCGACGCGTCGTCGGATCATTTGTGCACTGGTCAAGAAGGTCGAGATCGATGCCGAGGCGGTTCATATTGTGTATCGTGTGAGCCCTCGCCCTTTTGCCCAAACGGCCCCGACAGACGGTAACATGCCACACTGTTGGGGCCGTTCCTGCGGCCCTTTAGGCCGCCCCAGGACGTCCCGCAGAATCGGCTCCAGAAAGGAATGATGATCTGCTCTGAAAACAAATGGAGACGCCGGTTCACACGAGCGCGGACAACGAACGCCGTCGTCCGCGCCCGCAGGGCCGGGACGAGCTCAGGGACCATGCTGACGTCGGCCGATCAGGCCGCTTCGTTCTCCCCCATGACCTCCTGGTCGTTGGTCTGCTCCTTGAGCAGGTGGTCGATGATCACGAGGAGCGTATGCGCCACCGCGACCGCCGCACGCTTCTTGCCGCGACGGCCCGCAATCCGGCGGAACTTCCGCGACAGGTGCGTTCCCTGGGCCCGGTACGCCGCCCAAGCCGCCTGCACCGACGCCGTCTTCAACCAGCGGTTGCCCGGCGTCGTCCGACCCCTGCGCCGCTTACCGGCGCTCTGATCATTGCCACGGGCCAGACCCGCCCACGACGAGAGGTGACCAGCCGTCGGGAAGCGGGACATGTCCAGCCCGATCTCCGCCAGGACCACTTCAGCGACCCGGAGAGCGACCCCCGGGATCGTCAGCAACCGGCGGACTTCCGCCTCGAAAGGGCGCAGGGCCTCGTCGATCCGTTGGTCAT
This sequence comes from uncultured Planctomycetota bacterium, assembly GCA_963845755.1. GTDB lineage: Bacteria > Planctomycetota > Planctomycetia > Isosphaerales > Isosphaeraceae > CAWJTV01. The sequence continues at coordinate 9,049 of CAWJTV010000018.1, read as the reverse complement.
AACGGGCGATCAGTCGCTCCAAGTGCGACCGGTGGTCCATCAGCGACCGCAGCAGGAAGCGGTGGTGTTCCGTCACCGAGCCCCGCAGCGCCTGCTGGAGCTGCGGGCTCTTCGATCGCCGTCGCCGCCGTGCCAGCTCGGCGAGCTTCACCGGATCGGATTCGCCCCGGATCACCGCCTCGATCAGGTCCCGGCCGGAAACGCCCAGGACGTTGGAGGCGACCGACCCCAGCTTGAGGTTGGCATCCTCCAGGACCTTCGGAATCCGGTTGGCCACCGCGGCCTCCTCGCCGATCAGTTGGGTCCGCTGTCGCGTCAGATCCCGCAGCTCGCGGGTCGGTCGCGGCGGGATGAAGCTGGGCGCAACAGCCCATGCTGAAGGAGTTGGGCGATCCACTCGCTGTCTTTGACGTCGGTCTTTCGACCGGGGACCTGCTTGAGGTGATGGGCGTTGACCAGGACCACGGCAAGGCTCGGCTCCAGGATGTTCAAGACGGGCTTCCCGTAGGAACCGGTCGATTCCATCGCGACGATCGTGACCCCCTGGCTGGTCAGCCAGTCGGACAGATCCAGCAGGTCGCGCGTCATGGCGGCAGCCCTTTTCATCGGTTCGGGTGCCGCCCAAAAGGGCGGCGTGACGGCTGACACTCTTAATGGCTCGTTCACGAGTCGAGAGTGACACGCCTACAGACGGGTATCGAGCCGCGAGTAGACTCTCGAAGGTGCATCGGTCGATCCGACCGAAGCACGCAAACGGATCCGGAAACCCGACAAGACGTCCTGCCACGTCAATGCTAGAATGTCCAGTCGTGGGTCGTGAGGCACGAGGACCCAGGAATGCCCGGACGAGGGGGAGGACCTGGCACCATGGCAGATTCCGAGGCGGATGCCACGACGGCCAGGGGCGAGGAGACGGCCCTCCTTTCGCCAGCCGGGTTCATGCTGCCCACGCCCGCGGAGCTGGCCGCGCGCTTCCCCAATCTGGAGGTGATGGAGCTGCTGGGGCATGGCGGGATGGGGATCGTCTACAAGGGCCGTCAACCGTTCCTGGACCGGCTCGTCGCCATCAAGGTCATCCGGCCCGACCTCCAGACCGATGACGCATTCCAAGACCGGTTCCTGCGCGAGGCGCGAACGCTCGCGAAGCTGAGGCACCCGTTCATCGCGACGGTGTTCGACGTCTGCAAGGCGGGTGACCTCTTTGGCCTGGTGATGGAATACGTCGAGGGGGCCAGCCTGCGGCAGCTCCTGGCCGACGGCTCGATCACCCAGCGCGATGCCCTCGACCTCGTGCCGCAGATCGCCGAGGCCCTCCAGCATGCCCACGACGCCGGGGTCGTCCACCGGGACATCAAGCCCGAGAACGTGCTGGTCGACTCGCGCGGACGGGTGCGGTTGGTGGATTTCGGCCTGGCCACGCTCTTCGGCCCCGGGGCGATCGTGCGCGGACCGGATGACGGACGGGTGGTCGGAACGCTCCGCTACATGGCCCCCGAACAGATCACGATGCCCGAGGCCGTCGACCACCGCGCCGACATCTTCTCCACAGGCGTCGTCTTCTACGAGCTGCTCGCGCGCGAGCTCCCGGGGCCGGACCGGGTGCCCCCTTCGCGAAAGGCGGCCACGGATCCTCGCATCGACCCCATCGTCCTTCGCGCGCTCGAGCCCGAGCGAGATCGCCGCTACCAGGAAGCGCGCCTCATGCATCGCGACATCACGGACCTGGCGCGCACGCCCGAGTCGACGGTCCGCATCGAGATGCACATCGCCGCCCCGCCCGAGCAGGTATTCGCGATGTGGATCGACCCGGACCAGATGGCCGACTGGTACGCCCCCTCGGACGATTTCGGCCCGACCATCGGCGAGGTCGACCCCCAGGTCGGGGGCGCTATCGCATCGGCATGCTCTTGCCCGGTCGGACGGATTACCGATTCGTTTCCGGTCATTACAGCCGGGTGGACGCACCCCGGACCCTGAGCTACACGTGGGGTTGGGAACCCTACAAGCCCGGCTGGCCAGAAACCCAGGTGACCGTCGAATTCCGTCCCGGGAGAGGCGGCACCGATCTCGTATTGACCCATGAGCGCTTCCGGGACGAGCCGGACAAGGATGCTCACGCGCAGGGCTGGCGGGGGTGCCTCAACCGCCTGGGCCGCAAGTTTGGGGGCTGATGGCGGGCCAGCTTCGCCCGGCGCATCCTCGGATCCGATCCGGCCTCCCTGACCCGTCAACGAGAGGGCGCCTTCGGGACCGCGAAGCTCAGGTGGTGCGCGGCATGGATGCAGTGGAACCGATCCCATTCCGACCGGGTCAGGGGGCCGAAGAGGACATGGGGCACCACGGGCCCGGGCGAGGCCTTGTAATGGGCGATGGCCCGCCGCAGACCCGCCGCCTGCTCACGTTCGTCGAGCGGCTCGCCGGGCAGGAGCTGCGGCGATGTCGGGATCCCCTCGGGGACCATGCCCGATTCGAAGAACTGCCTCTTCTGTTCCGAGCCGACCCACCCGGAGGCGTCGTGCGGCGTCGACGCGGGGAGGTCCACCACCAGGCGCATCACGGTCGCCAGGTGGCGGCAGATCTGCCGCCAGCGACCAGCGGCCGACCATCGTGTGGCCGTCGAGCAGCCGGTTGACGTCGGGAATGATCTCGTCGAGATTCGGGAAGTGGAGAATCCTTCGTCCTGGTGTCATCGATGGCCTCGCTGGCTGGAAGGGATCGTCCTCCTGATCTGGTTAGAGCGCTTCACAGTTGGGTTGCACACACTCGAATCCGGTTCCCAAAGAACCCCCCGGAACCCTCCCTTCGCAAGGGGGGGAGAATTGAGGAGGAGTGGCCCATTTCCTGTCCCCCCCTTGCGAAGGGGAGGTTCCGGGGGGTGTATTCGCATCGCTCTGGGCGTGCGCAACGCAATTGATAAGCGCTCTAGAAAGCCTATCCTAACCGATATGCCGGTGGGCGTCCCGGCGGAAGAGGTCGTTGCCAGTGCGGCGCATCGCCACACCGAGGGAAACGAAGAATGGCGGCATCGATGATGACAGCGATCATGATGCCAAGCACCTTGCCGCTGACCTCGCGGGGCAGTATGAAGGCGTACCAGGTCGAAATGAAGGAGCGATGAGGGTACGACCCGACCGTGGTTGGGCATGGAAGAGGGGCTGCGAGTGGGGCACCGCGAAAAAAACTAGGATGGCAAAAGTCGCTGGGAATCGCCGTAAGTCCTTTGGCGATGGTCGGCGGTCCGACCGAGGAATAACGACTTACGTCAAATCCAAGTCACCTTTGCCATCCTAGAAAAAAGGGGACGGAACGGAATGCCGCGAACTTAGTGCACAAACCCCGCCATCTGAACACGTCGTAGTATCTTGAGGACGAGAGGGGCTCCTGGCAATCTGGTGGTAGTCACCAGGCATCCAGACCCCGAAGGAGCCCTCCCGTGCCGCTACGTATCGTCACTATCCTGGGCCGTCTCAGGCAAGACCTCGCCGACGAACTGTCTTCCGATGCCATGGAGCAGGCCACTTAAGTTTGTGGCATTCCGTTCCGTCCCCTTTCCTTCTCCCCTTTCCTTCCCATGAAGCCCCACCCCGATACCGACCGCCTGCACCGCGCTCTCGAGAAGTGCCTACCGCGGGCAATCGCCTGGAAGGGGGAGCTCTTCCGCTCGGCGTCGCCGAGGTACGCGAACAAGGACGATATCATCATTGGGGCAGGGAGTAAGGCCGCAGGCGCCCGTTGGAACCCGCCCGGCGACTTCCGTACGGTCTACGCGAGTCTCGACGTTGAGACGGCCGTTGCCGAAGCCCTTCAGCACTTCCGCTACTACGGCCTCCCGGTATCGAGGGCGATGCCGCGCGTCATCGTTGCCCTCGAAGCGGAGCTTGAACGTGTCCTCGACCTCCGTGACGGCGCGGTGCGACGCTTGCTCCTTGTCTCGGAGAAGCGGATGCTCTCCGAGCCCTGGCGCGAGGAGCAGAAGAAGGGCCGTGAGGCACTGACGCAGGCCATCGGACGGCTCGCCTACGACTTGGACATCCAAGCCCTCCTCGTCCCGTCTGCGGCTCGGAGGGCCGGCAGCAACCTCATCGTCTTCCCCGCGAACCTCGACCCCCCGAAGAGTTGGCTTCGCATCGTGAACCGAGACGAACTACCACGCAAGGCTTAAACGGCTGTTCGACATGCAAAACTGCATGTTGTTTCGCTTGCCTTTCTTCCTCCTGAGGGGATAATAGGCTGAGGAGGAAGCAGCCATGGCGACGAGATCCGCGAAGAAGTTTAGACCGACCACGCCCCCGGTCCGAAAGTTCGCCCCGAAGCAGAAGGCGTCTGCCTCGAAGGATACGTCGGCAGTGGAGGAAGTCCGGCGGAGTCTTGGCCTCACCCGGAAGCTCTTCTCACGCCTGACCGGTTATTCCGAGCGCGCCATCGCGAGTTGGGAGGCGGGAGGGAAGCCCGACGAACCGGGGCTCCGGCGCATCCGCGAGACCGAGCGGTTCCAGGCGAAGCTTGCCGAGGTCGTCCGGCCTGAGGAGATCCCCAACTGGCTCGACACACCGAATGAGGCGTTTGGGGGTCTCAAGCCCCTCGAGGTAATCGAGCGGGGCGAGATCGACCGCCTCTGGAACATGATCTACTACCTCGAGTCCGGTGTCCCGAGCTGAGGCTTCGGCTTCTGTATTTCTTCTGCACGGAGTGGCCGTGCGAGCCCCTTGTCAGTACAATCTCACCGTGGCCGTCTTACGATATAACTGGAACCTTGGTCTGACCCCGACCTCCCCACGACCTCCCCAGGATGGCCTGAGATCCGGGCTGCTCCATCCGGGCGAGAGCCAACACGGCGGATTCGCCGGCATCGAGGCTCCAATCGGCAACCGGCTTGGGGATGATCGGGGCTGGCACGACCTGAATCCAGGATGCAGCACCGACGGCGATCACCGCTGGATCGGTCGCGCCATGTGCTCCGATCTCAGCCACGACCGTGTCGGGGACGACGACAGGCATTCCGGGCTCGTTCAGCACCTCAAGGAGTCCGACGCGCTTCAGGTCGATCAGCGGCGAGGCGTTCACGACGCGCCTGGAGATCACGCTCGACCTCGTTCTTTAACGCGTCTTCATCGATCTGGATCGCGTCCACCTCGGCACGGCTAAGCGCCTCGATGAACCCCCGTCGGCTGAGTCCGGCGATTTCAGCCCCTTTTCCCTGAGAGATCTCCCCGCGCGCGTACCAGAAGATCGCCGCCGCCAGACGCATCTCCCGGAAGAAACCCTCGGGGGTCTGACTCAGGCCGGAGAAGGTCCCTTCCGGCAACTCCATCGTCACGACAGCCATGACGTCCTCCCTTGCAACATCCGCCACGAGGATATCCCGAGACTCGCTGTCATTCTACGATTCCTCAGACCCGTTCAAACTGTCCGGTGTTCGTTTCCAGTCGCCACGCGCGGAAATAGCCATAGGGGAAGGTCTCGGCCTCACCCCGGTGGCCCACCACGATCAGCGTTTCGCCAGGGGTCGCCAGTCGCTGCTCGGTAGTCAGGCTGGCCACGACCTCCTCGGCCAGGCAGGCAACCAACTGCGAGCCCTCAGCAGGCTCGCGCCGGTAGGCGAACACAACCCGTAGCGAGGCTCGAACGCACAGCACTTTCCATAAGAGTAACCCACCCACTCGCCACGCTGCTTGTTCTCCAAAGGGCGAAACGGGGACAAAGGGCGAAACGGGGCGCACATAGTGCGTATCGATAGATGTGCTAATATCATCGGCGGCGTCGTATAATTGTCGATATGCGCTATGTCCCCGTCTTTCCGTGTATGTCCCCGTTTTTCCGTGATGTGCTAATATCGTCAACGGCGTCGTATAATTGTCGATATGCGCTATGTCCCCGTCTTTCCGTACTGTCCCCGTTTTTCCGTACGTTTTTCCGTATGTCCCCGTTTTTCCGTTCGTCCAGTAAAGATTACCGAATCTGGAGGTCTCAAGTCATGTATGGCTCCCGCTGAAAGCGAAAACTAGTCGATGTCATTCGTAGGAATCTTGGGCGAGAAAGATGCCCGCAGCGCAGCAACACGACCATTGGGAATGCGATTGACGGGAACTTCGAAGTCTCCAGGGCTAAACCTCCAAACAGCGACCTCAGGGTGGACCGAAGCGACGAGAAGGCTGTTTAGCATAAATAACTTGGGCCCGAACGGCAGTATTACGGGTCGCCTGGTTCGGAGTAATCCATAGGCGAGAGATTCCAGCATGTGAAAACATTCGTATGGGCGATAGAGAGCATACCCCCATTGACGATCCTCCTCGGCCAGGCAGGCAACCAACTGCGAGCCCTCAGCAGGCTCGCGCCGGTAGGCGAACACAACCCGTAGCGAGGCTCGAACGCACAGCACTTTCCATAAGAGTAACCCACCCACTCGCCACGCTGCTTGTTCTCCAAAGGGCGAAACGGGGACAAAGGGCGAAACGGGGACAAAGGGCGTATCGATAGATGTGCTAATATCATCGGCGGCGTCGTATAATTGTCGATATGCGCCTATGTCCCCGTCTTTCCGTGTATGTCCCCGTTTTTCCGTGATGTGCTAATATCGTTAACGGCGTCGTATAATTGTCGATATGCACTATGTCCCCGTCTTTCCGTACTGTCCCCGTTTTTCCGTACGTTTTTCCGTATGTCCCCGTTTTTCCGTTCGTCCAGTAAAGATTACCGAATCTGGAGGTCTCAAGTCATGTATGGCTCCCGCTGAAAGCGAAAACTAGTCGATGTCATTCGTAGGAATCTTGGGCGAGAAAATGCCCGCAGCGCAGCAACACGACCATTGGGAATGCGATTGACGGGAACTTCGAAGTCTCCAGGGCTAAACCCAATACCGTTGAAATAGGCGCAAGCCACAGCCTCCTGTTACTTTGGGTTTACTCACGACCCAAGCAACACGGAGGCCATGACTCGCATGCCGCACGGACATTGCACGCTGCCGCCCGATGCGTCGGGCCGGATCTTGGATCGCTTGGCGGGACTGGAACAGATTATCTCGCCCGAGGCCGTTCGCCAAGTCCTCGCGGCCACCGGTAAAACCAATCAACGACGTTGCACACTGACCCACGAGATTGTTTGCTGGGTGGTCCTGGCCATGGGGCTGTTGACCGACTTGCCGATCCGCCAAGTCTTCAAGCATGCACGCCGGCTCCGAGTCGGCGAGGAGAGTCCCCATCGATCCAGCCTGTGTGTGGCCCGGCAACGCCTGGGCATCGCGCCGGTCCGCCACCTGTTCGAGCACGTCGTTCATCCTCTGGCCCGGCCCGATACGCCCGGAGCCTTCTACCGCGGGTTCCGCCTGGTCGGCATCGATGGGACCGTCTACGATGTCCCCGACTCGGAGGCCAACGCCGCGGCCTTCGCGCCCCTCGGCCGGGCCGCGGCGACGGCGCGTTCCCCCAAGTCCGCAAGCTGAGCCTGGTCGAATTGGGGACCCACATCGAACTGGCCTTCGTGGTCCGGTCGATCGCCACGGCGAACCGTCGATGGTCGGCGGCTTGCTCCGCCATCTGACTCCGGAGATGCTCCTGTTGGAGGATCGCGGGTTTTCAGCTATGACCACTGGAAAACGGCGATGTTGCGGGGCGTCCAGCTGTTGGCACGCGTGAAAAGCGGCTTGATCCTCAAGTCGATCCAAAACCTGGCGGATGGCTCGTACCTGGCCAAGATTTATCGGGGTTGCTACGACCGTCAGATCGATCGGGATTGGATCGTCGTCCGGGTGATCCGCTATACACTGGACGACCCGCAACGAGTCGGACACGGTGAAACTCATGTGCTGATCACGAATCTCCTTGACGCGGAGCTTTATCCTGCTGAAGAATTGATTATTCTTTATCACGAGAGATGGGAACAGGAGTTGGTCTATGATGAGCAAAAGACCCATCATGATCCGCGGCGGGCGACCAAGCCGGCACAGATGCGAAGCGAGACCCCGGCGGGGGTGATCCAGGAGATCTTGCGCTGTCGCTGGGTCATTTCGTGATCCGAGCCTTGATGGTTGCCGGCGGCCGGGACCGTGGGGCTGGACCCGGATCGGCTGTCGTTTCTGGGGTGCTTCCAGATCCTCAAGTGCCGGTTGCCAGAATGCAACAGCTCGACCCCCGAGGCGTTCGAGGAGTGGTACCAGGGATTGTTGTGGGAGATGCAGGGGGAGCGCACCGATGACGAAATGCGGAGGAACCGGATCAATCCGCGAGTGATCAAGCGTTAAAATGTCCAAGTGGAAAAAGAAACGATCCAAACATCGACACATTCCGCCCTTGAAGAAAACCTTTGCAGAGACAGTGGTTATGCTTCCTTAAACGGTATTGGGGCTAAACCTCCAAACAGCGACCTCAGGGTGGACCGAAGCGACGAGAAGGCTGTTTAGCATAAATAACTTGGGCCCGAACGGCAGTATTACGGGTCGCCTGGTTCGGAGTAATCCATAGGCGAGAGATTCCAGCATGTGAAAACATTCGTATGGGCGATAGAGAGCATACCCCCATTGACGATCCTCACGAAGATACTCAAGCAGTTGAGCGTTGGCGGTGCGGATGGCCTTGGTGTATTCCACCTCGTGGTCGGACGGCCCAAAGCCCAGATCTCTGCCGGCTCGATATACTCGACAGCCTCCGATCGCTCGATCCGTCTCGTAACCCAGGCCGATGATCACCGCAGCAGGGTTGTCGGGTTGATCCGACCATCCGGCCGAAATACGGAGTTACAGGCCCCGACGATACGTTCAGCTCAAGAACGTCGGCCGGCTGCGAAAACTCTGCGCCGGAGTAGATGAAATCTACTTCGATGCCATGTCTGCTCACTATATCACAGCAGGATGAGATAACATGGGCGATTCTAAGACGAGAAAGGCTTGATATATCGATGCAAATACGATCTTTATAATTCCCTTCCGATGATAAGTCTGATCGCAAAAGGTCTGGGATGACGTTCTCGAACTCGTCGTTACTCAGTTCGAGAACGTCAAAGTTTGCGGCTCGATAGAAGTCACGATTTGCCTGATAGTCGAACACATGATTGTGGG
>CAWJTV010000017.1:0-73888 GCA_963845755.1 uncultured Planctomycetota bacterium | reverse complement strand
GAGGCCGAGGCGATCCTGAAGACGTGTGTCCGCGTGACGATCCACGAGGGGATGAACGCGCGTACGTCCGGAGCGTGGCCGCGGCCATCCGCAAGGTCGTCGGCTATTACGCCGCCTGAGGACGGTCGGGATCCAGGGACGAGGACGAGGGCCGCATCCGAACCCCGGAAGGTCGAGCCCGCCCTGTTTCCATTCATCGATCAGGGCGCTCACTCCCCGACCGGAGGACTGCTTCGCAGAATTCGCAGAATTCGCGAAAACGGCGGCGGCCTCGATGCAGGCGGGTCCCCAGCATGGCGAGGGGCGGGAGCCGGCCAGGACATGGAATTTGCGAATTGTGCGAATATTGCGACGGGCATCGCTTTCCGGATCGGTGGTGGGCCCGAGGTCATGGTCCGCCCGGACGGCGCGGAGACGACTCCGAGGACCGGACTACTTCGGTGGCTGGCCCGGCGGCGGCGATCTCGCGCCATCATGAAATCGGCGACCGACAGCCCCCGGCGGCATACGGTCGGCGATCCGCCAATCCTCGACCTGCGGACCCACTCGCAGAATTCACCGAATTCGCAGAAATGGGGCGGTGGTCATGGTTCCGGGAGGCGTTCTCGGACCTTCGAGGATCGCGAGCGTGTCGCGACCTGAATTCTGAGAATTGTGCGAATATTGCGAGGGGCGTCGCGGTCTGACCGGCGGTAACCGTTGACGAGTTGAGAGCGAACGGCGTATCGGCGGGCATCGGGCCGCGAAGAGAGCTCCCTGGTGCGTCGTCGACCAGGCCGACCCGCGCAGGCAAAGGCGCTAGCCGATTCCCCGTTCGGGGCGAGCCGATCACGTGCCTCCGACCACTTCACCTCGGAAGACCTGGCCTCGCTCGCCACCTGTCCACGGGGATGCGAATGAGATGTCCTCGGCGTGGCCAGGAGTACCGGGGGCGACCCAGCGGAGGATGCTTCCGGGAGCCCAGGCGGCGGCCGATACCGTCATCGGCCGCCCTGGAACAGGTCGCGCGTCATATCAAAGTTATACTGGAGGCGATCCGCTGGCGGGAGCGTCCCCGACGCGTTGTAGATGATCATGGGGATCTCGGTCTCGTGGAGCGAGCCGTGGGTCCTAAAGGTCGGTGGCAGGGCCTCGAAGTCGGCATCGAGGTCCCCGAAGACCGTGTCCTTGTCGCCCAGGACGATCAGCTCGCCGATCCGCTCGGGCATCAGGTGGAATCGCCGGGCCGCCTCCTGCCTCGTCAGGACGGCCTCGACGCCCTCGAGGCCCCGCAGGATCTCGGTGGCACGCGGCGCGTCCGCGGCGACCTGAGCCAGACCCAGGCGGCCCCGCCGAGGTTCCGGTGGTGCTTCACGTACCGGTCGCGCTCGGCCGAGAACGCGAACCGCAGCTCCAGCCCCCGCTTCTTGCAGGCCCTGGCCAGGTCCCAGCCGCGGGTCTTGGCATTGAGCCCGTGATCGGCGGTGATCAGGAAGGCGGCGTCGGCGCGGCGGCCACGGCCTTGCCGATGAGGGCATCGAGCCGCGCCAGGTGCTCCTTCGACTCGGCGGCCGACGGCGGCCAGGTATGCATCGGGTAATCGGTCGTGTGGACGTACACGACGCGAATCTCGGGGCGGTTCTTCAGGATGTCGACGGCGACTTCCCAGAGCCAGTAATTGATCTCGCGGCTGTAGATCGGCGGGGCCGGCCCATAGCGGCCCACGGCCTCGGGCGTCGGCGTCTCGGCGGCGATTGCGATCTCGGTCCCGGGCGACAGCAGCGACAGCGTCTTCTTCTTGGCCGTCAGCAGGGCCGACTTGACGCCCCGGCTCGCGGCGCGCTGGAAGACGGTCGGCACCCGGATGTAGGCCGCACTCTCCATGTAATCGAGCTCGTCTCGGGCCGCGTCGTAGTACGAGTTCCCCGTGATCCCGTGTTCCTCGGGCCAGGCGCCGCAGGCGATCGACGCATTGTTGACGTTCGTGACCGACGGCATCACGCCGCGGACGGTCTTGGAGAACCCCCTGGCCATGATGCCCTTCAGGGCCGGCATGTCGCTGGACGCGAGATAATCGGTGCCGAAACCGTCGATCATCGCGATGACGACCCGCTGGTCGCCACGGATCAGGGGCTGGCGGCCAGCGGGACGGACGCGATCCTGCCCGTTCGCCGGGTGGCAAAGGCCGATCAGTGCGATCGCCAGCAGGGACGCCATCACAGAGGGGAGCCGATGCATGGGACCTCCGGGGTGGGAGAGCGACGATTCCATCGCACGAATCGGCCCAGGATAGCCGATTCGTTCTCCAACCACTACTACGAGTGGCCGTAACAGGCTCGGAGCCGTCTGCGGGGCCTGCGCTGGGATGCGATAGTAGCCCACCGACGTCCGACGCCGGACTCCTTCGGCTGCTAATCCGGGTACGCGGCTGGCATGCCATCCGGCGCCAAGAGACGCCGATCACGGCGCTCAGGTCGGCCAGCACCTGCCGGAAGAATCGTCCGCAGGATTCGCGTTACTCGCGAGATTCCCGCCGGGCTCATCGGACCGGTGCCGCGAGGAACTCGGTGATGCATCTGAGTCACTTTGGGGCCGAGGGAGAGAATCACTCTGGGTCGTGACAGCAGAATCAGCAAAATCCGCGAAAATGCCCCGTCGGACCGAATTTCGCTGATATTGCTGATTTTGCTGACGGTTCCTGAAGAGTCAGGGGGACGTGAAGGTGGTCCCGATCACCTTCCGAAAGGCCCGGCGTAATTCGCGATAATGCCCTGCGGACCGAATTTCGCGAATATCGCGGATTTTGCTGACGGGTTTCCGAAAGAAAGAATTTGGGAATTCGAAGCCCGCAACCATGCATGACCGGCGTCCCGCCCAGGGTTCCAAGAAGCCGGGAGGACGACCCTGGCGAGGCTTCCGGTGCCAGGCATCACGGACCCCACGCCCGTCGCTGACCCGGATTGCGGCCAGCGTCCGGCACCCGACCAACTGGGGCGGCGATTCTCGACGGAAGGAACCTGGTCGGTTTCCGGGGGCTCGCACGACGGCGCGCATGGCAGGAGCCGGTAGACCTCGCCTGGGCCCGGTCCAGCGTCGCTCCAGGGCTTTCCGGGCCTCCCAGGGATTCAGGTCGGCCCGGTGGCTCGTCGGCTATCGATCGAGTTCAGTCGCGTATCCCGGGCGTCGGGAATATTGCTCATGCCGGGCGAGCGCGCGTCATCGTTTGACGGCGTGCTGGTGGACGTACTCCTCGACGAGGTCGGGCTCGCGACCGATGTGGAAGTAGGGCTCGGCGTAGGCGAGGCCATGCCGCTGGCCGAGGGCACGATTGAAGCGCAGGACGAACTCGCGGATGAAGGCCCGGTTCGCGGAGTCGTCGTCATCGCCGAGGAGCGGGAGCTTCAGCCCCTGCGCCGCGAGGCGGCGGCGCAGCCGGGCCCCGTTCTCTCCGGCCGGGCCCTGGGCCCGGTTCTCAATGAGCGCGTCGATCTTCCTCTCGACGTACGGGCCGATGTCGACGATGCGGTTCATCGCCCAGTCGACGACCCGATCCGAGCGCGGATCCCATCGGCCGTAGTAATACTTCTCGCTCACGACGTGGGGCGTCAGGCCGGCCGCGAAGTGCTCCGGATAATCCTTGTCGCGGCCCGCCATCCAGCAGGCCGCCTCGACGCAACTGGCCGTGATGTAATGGTCGGGATTCTCCTCGTAGTGGGCCCACGGCGAGAAGCTGATCACCGTATCGACCCTGAGGAGGCGAATGAGGAAGATGAACCGGCTCTTCAATTCGGCCCTGGACGTGTTGTCCATGTTGTGGTTCGGGTAGTTGAGGTCGAACGAGCCCGCGAATCCGAAGAGCCTGACGAGGCGGTCCTTGTCCTCCTCGTTCGCGAGGACGGTATGGCCGACCGAGCCCGGGCCCGCCATGTCGTCGTTGGTGACGCGGATCAGATAGGCCTTGTAGCCCTCGTCGATCAGCTTGGCGACGAGCCCGCCGTTGAAGATGGTGAAGTCGTCGGAATGGGGCGAGACGACGGCGAGCACCCGGTCGCGATGCGGTCGTCCGTCCGAGTGGCGTTCGATGACGATGGCCCCGCCCGCGTTGGCGTCGACGTCGGAGGCGACGCGTTGGGACGCCTGCGGGACGGCGGCAGTGGATAAGGAACTCCCGACAAACTCGCGGCGGTTCATGGCCGTTTATCCCGTCACGGAATGGCGTCACACGATCGTCAGGACAGCAACAGCCGGGCGACGCGCCGGTCAGGCAAGCCGCGCCGGGATTCCCGTCAGGCTACCCGGTGGTCATTGCCGGGGGTAGGGCCCAGCATGGTCTCGCATCCGCCTACCCCGGTGTTGCCGAGCCCGATCGACTGTGGGCAGCGACCCGACCCGCAACGTCCAATCAAGACGACCGCACCGAGATCGGCCGGGAGCGATGCGAGCTCCGACGAGGCTGGGACGCCCAAGGCCCAGTCCGACCCCCTTCTCGCTTCAGCGAACACCGACGGGAGCAGTCCCTCCTGGGTCGGCCTCTGCGGCCTCGTAACTCGATCGGGAAAGGACCCATTCCTCGACGGGACCGACTCTCAGTGGACAGACCAACCGCTGATCAAGTGCTGTAAGGGCCGCCGTCCTCGGCGCATACCCCTCCCTCCGTCACCTCCCTTATAGGTAGCTGACCCTGGTCATTCCTGCGTGTTGCCGACATTACCGTATCTGGCCGGCCGGCAGCCTGCCATTCAGGCATCGCCACCGGCCAGGACCATCACGCCATGATCAATCGAGAACCTCCTCCAGCCGTTGGTGTCGCAGGACATTGTGCCGGGCCTTAAGGGCCCAGCCACCAGCGTCGTTGTCCTCGCCGTGCCCCGGCGGTAGCCCCGTCGATCACATTGATAGAGCGTCATAATCCTCGTCCAGCCGCTGTCGGCCCTTGATCAGATCGCGGGCCAGCATGGCACGGTAGCGGACATCCTCGTCCGGGTCGTAGACGGAGATCTCGCCGAGCACGCTGACCGCCTCGTCGCCCGCGTACAATCCGAATTCGGCGAGAACGGCGATCAGGTTCAGCCGGTGGAAGGTGACCTTGCTGCGATGGAGAACCGAGAGCGCGGCCCGGGCGATCCCATATCCAACATGGAGGACGGCGCTGGCCGCCCCACCGGCCTGTGCTTCATCGTCACTGTCCATCATGGTCACAAGTCGCTTGACCACGGACGAGAGTTCAGCCGAGGCCAAGTCGGTTTCGGGAGATCCGATCACTGTATCCATCATGACGTCAACCTCCAGTAAGTTGGGAAACAGGTGTCCTCAAGGCCGTACCGGCATCCGGCCGTTGAGGAGTCCGAGCTTCTGCAAGCCGCACCGCAGGCCATCACCGAGATTGACCTTACCGGCCAGATAGGCCGCTCCGGAATCCCCGAGATCGGTGACCAGGGCGTATCGGTGAAGTTGAGCGTATTGGTCCGCGCCGGCTTTCAGGTCGCGTCCGATCCAGTAGATCGCGTGGATCTGCGCCTGATGATCGTCCGGGAGGACCCGAAGGTGATCGCGGAGATCGGCGATCTCCCGGGGCTCCCGATCGATGGTGTCGTCGGCCGGGCAATAGCCCCCAGGGCCTGCCGGCTGGCGAGCCCGGACTGCATCGACGCAATCGCACAGCCGAAGCACGTCGTGTAAGATCCTCGAGTCGGGAAGCGGGATGGTCACGGTCATCCTTGACACGGGCGAATCCTCCGAACGAAAGGGCGATCAGGACGTGGTCCAAACGATCGCCAGGATGTTAAGACGACTGAAACCGGCCTCAAGGCGACCTCACTTCAGCGGCCTGCGGGCGGCGATCATCTCGTGAATCAACGCGAAGACTCCGGCGACCTCTGCCCTCACCTCACGGACCGACTTCTGGCCTTTTTGCCCGCAGCGGCCGTTCCGGGCCGAGCGGGCCCTCCCTTCGGTCGTCTTCGGACCGCGCGGTCAGCTCCCAGGGCCGCTTCGCCAACACGGCGGTGCGGAGCCGTTCCAGCCCTTCGGAGCTCCAGGTCTTCGGGCTCCGCCCAGCCCGTCGAGCTTGTTCAACTCGTTGCGGATCGGCGCAACGGGAGGACGAGTGGTCCATCTTGATCGGTACTCCCGGACACGGTTTCCTTTTCGGTGCCGGCCCCATTCTTCGGCGCATTCGCTCTCAACCTCTTCGACCAGTTCGGCCGGAATGACGGTCTCCGTCCCGGCCGCTTTTTCAGTTGCCGGGCGGTCGCCCGGAACACCTGCAGGGCCAGGGCGGTCCGCCTCAGCTCGCCCGTCAGGCGTGCCGCTGCTCCAAGATAGACTCCGGCGCACTCGGCCGACGATTCGTGTGCGCCCTTGACCTGGAGATGGCCTGTGATAAGGTGCGCCATCACGATCTGCTCGATCAGGATGATTTCGATCGGATCGGTGGGATTGCCGCAATCGGCCAGGAACTGGTCCCTATACAGCTTGAAGGCGACCAGGTCGACCTGCGGCAAGGCGCTTCGCAGGGTCGCCTGCAAGAACAGCGGAACGGCGGTCTCCCGCAAATGCCCGGCAAAATGCTCAGCCGGTCTCAACACCTCGGTCGTCGTGGGCGTAGGCTGTCCTGCAGTGTCCTCCGATCCCTTTTCGGCGGGCAGTCCGTCTCTTGCGCGGGATGGGTCCTCGCCATCGCGAGGTGCCTCAGGGGCGTTCCGGTTCGTCGGCACGATCTCCCTCCCTGGATCTGTCGCACTCCGTTCTGTCGAAAGTTCGCGGCTCTCTGGTCGGAGCGAGCAGTTTTCTGTACTCCCGGCGATACAGGATCGCCAGGATGATGATCGCTGCGAGCCAGAAATACGAGTCCGATGCCATCCGTGCGGCCTCCTTGCCGTCAGGAACAAGCGAGATGCTCAAGATGCTGGAACAGGTCCCTCCTGGCAGGTCGCAGGGATGTCCCTTCCCGGGACGGAGCCCGCAAGACGCGTCGCCAGGTAGGCATCGATTGCCCGTCGGATCAGCTCCGACACGGGCGCGCCGCTGTCTTTCGACAGGCTCCTGAGCGTCTCGAGCTGGGTTGATCGCAGCGGGATACAGGTCCGACTAAGGGGCATAACCCTATCCTCCATGTCTGAGGCCGAGCAAAGCGGCATACTCCTCTCTTTCAGTATAATCAATATCATATAGACGTCAAGGCTCTAAAGTTTATTCGCGCGATTTTTCCTGAATTTTTGTCGGGAACCGCGAGTTGGAGGTCCACTCGCTCTGATCTCGCGACGAGTCCGTGATCGGGAGGAAGGTCCTGGCGGGCACCGTGGCGCGGCGAGGTCGGGCTATCTGGATAATCGCTACCTGAAACCGTCAACAAAATCCGCAGAATTCGCGAAATTCGGTCTTGGGAGCGTTCGGAGGTCGGCCCGCCAGCATTTTTGCAAACTCTGCGGATTTCGCGGGCAGGTTTCGTGGTCGGAGGAGAGCCAAACATCGAATGATATCATGCTCCATCCAGCCGCTCACCTCCTCACGGGGGTCGTCGATCGTCGCCTCCCGAAGACCATCGAGCCTCGCTACGCCCACGGCGTGCGAAGCCCTGAATCTCAGAGCTATCCTTGGAAACCCCTTCGCAGAATTCGCAGAATTCGCAGAATCCCCCTTACGACCTACGAGAGCTCGTCCGTCCGGAAATTTCGCGAATTCTGCGAATAATGCGACGGCCCTCTCATCTATCTGTCTCGGAAAGGATGCCCTTCGGACATCAAGAAACAGCGAGTCCAGCGAGTGGCGTTCTGCGGATGTCTCAGCCAGACGAGCGCGCCCCCGGGTCGCGAACGATTGCAGCCCCTCGTTCACAATCCCGTCCGCGATGAAGGGTCCCCCAAGCAACGTGCGAATCGTAGGCGCGACAGCGTTTAAGCGCGTCGGCTCGTCGATCAGGGGTGCCCGGCCGTGATCGACAAGCCGTCGTGCAAGATGGTTCGCAGCGCCCGATGGCGGTATCGGCGCGTCGCCGGTCGCTCGCTGGACCAGGCCGAGACGAGGGCGACGGCGGATCGCACCGGAGACGACGACGTTACGCTTACGTCGGACCGCCTCCATCCGCATCCGGGTGCCATGGATAGATCTTGCCGTCACGAGGCTCGATCGGCTTGGCGTCCTTGCTCCAGCACGTGGACAACGTCGCTTCGCTGCCGACCGGCAATTTGCCGCCGAGCACGTCCGCCATCTCCGAGCACATGATCTCGACGACGCGATCCACAACTCCCTCATAGACGAATCCACCCTCATCGGGCAACTCGACGAGGATCTCGTCGTGGACGAAGCCGATGATCCTGTAGCCCTCCCGCATGAGCCGCCAGATGCGCCAGCTTCCCGCCGGCCGCGGCCAGGTGCTGGAACGGGGTGTTCCGGCACTGGGCGTAGGTGACACGGCCCCGTATCCAACCCGTCAGGGTCGCCACCCCGGAATCGAAGAGGCGGCGACAGAGCTCCACGCTCCCTCGGCGGCCGGCAAGGAGCGGCGCGCGAGACTCGGAGCGATTGAGCATATTCAGACCGTTCCAGATGCCTTCGAGGAATCGCGGGCTATACGGTTGGCCGTCCGCGCGAAGCGTCGCGCCGAGGACGACCCGCCGAATCGCATGCACCAGGGCCGGCGACCGGTCGCCCTTCCAGTCGAGGAGGGCCCAGCAGGCGTCGGCGGTGGTCCCGAGGCTCGAGGCCAGGTTCGTCATCGGGTCATCGGCCAAATACTGATCCCACTCGGGGTAGACCTCCGTGATCATCCGCCGGCGGAATTCCCCGGCCTGCTCGACGGTCATCGGGACGTTGTAGGTTCGCCGGGCGTACGCCACGAGCGTCGCCGGCCCGAGCCCACCCGGGATTCCAAAATTCAGGGGTTTGGCCATCTGCCTCCATTCCTTGAACTTCGCAAGATCGGTCTCGCGAAGGGCGAGGAACTGATCCGGGTCCAGTCCCAGTAGAATCGCCGCGGTATAGGCATGAGGATCCCGGTCGGCGCGGATGACGTCGGCCAATGTTGACTTGCCGAAGCGGGCCTCGCAGATCGCCGCCAGGGCTACCAACTCGATGAATTTGTAGTCCACGGCCAGCAAGAAGTGGCCCGGCGAAGGCCGGAAGATCTCCCGGAATCCGGCCTTGCGTGGCATCTGCTGGATATTCGGCCCGCTGCATGAGGTCCGCCCGGTGAGGACCATAGTCGTGTACCGCGGGTGGACGATCTTCGACTGGAGGCCGCCGAAGAACTGGCAGAGCTTCGACGTCTCGGCCATCGCAGACCAGTCGCGGAGGAACGGATGGTGCTCGGCGAGCTCCGCCCACTGTTCCGTGGCCGTAGAGACCTCGCCCTTCGGCGTCCTCGGGATCTCGAATTCGAAGCCCTCTTGGTCGGCACGGATCTCATCGACCACGCCGAGGAGGATCTCCTGGAGCGTTTTCCTGCTCAGGCTCGGTAGTCCCCCTGCGGTCATTTGCAGCCCCCCCTTGCGATCGGTCTTGAATAAGTGGGCCGTCTCGGGGCAGGCCCGTAAATGGCCCACGACCTCATCCAGACGCTCTCGGAGGACCCCCTGGACCTTCGCCGCCTCGGCCAGATCGAGGTGTATCCCGTGCCTGGTGATCGCCGCGAGGACGATCGCAGCCTTGACCTGGATCGTTTCCGTCAGGGGCCCATATTTCGCAATCGCCTGGTCGGTGACGCCATGGCTTCGGGCCAGATCGATCGCCATGGGTCGGAGGATCGAATCCGTCCGCCAGGTCGCGATGGAGTCGCCGATCGCGTAACGGAAGAATCCGGGATCCACCTGATCCCACGGCCGGTCGATAATCTCCGCGTAACGAAGCCGGTACGGGTCGTCCTTGTTGATCGCGAGCCCTGCGTACTCCCCGGCGACGGTGCCCAGATCGCGATGGTTGGGATAAGCACCGGACCGGGCCAGGCGGACCAGGGCGTCGAGGAGCATCGAGTCGTGCAGGCGGCCCTCCTCCGCGATCGCCCACCAGCATTCGATCGCCTCCACCTCGCCACGCTGCTCGAGGTGTTGATGGACGACCCAAAAATCGAAGCCCACGTGGAAAGTGACGAAGTGGCAATGGCGGTGTACCAGGATGAATTGCGCGAACCGATCGGGATGGACCAGGGCGTGAGCTTGCCCGGAGCTGACCGAAGCCAGGGCCAGAGGCGGGACTTCATGGTCCTGGATTTTCGCGGTCTCGGTGTCGATTGCGATCCAGTCGCCTGCGAGGCGGGTGCCTGACCAGTTCTTCTGGTAGACGAATCTCTCGTTCGCCAGTTCGACGATGGCATGATCCGACGAAGGGACGCAGATCTCGCTCATCGAGCCGCCGGCCAGCCCGGATTCGGGCGGCGACTCCAACGTCGTCGTCGAACGATTCGCCGGATCATCTCCCCCATCAGAGTGGATATCGGCGAGAAGAGTGCGCAAGCCCTTTGCATTATTCGCACAATTCGCAAAAAGGGCGGTAGGCCATGGCCCAACCCGGTCCTGAGGGGCGGGCGACCCGTTCGCAGTATTCGCACAATTCGCAGAATCGACCGTCGGGCTCGATGCCCCAAGATTCTGCGAATTCTGCGAATTCTGCGAAGGGCCTGAGCTAATCGGAATGAGGGGGCCTTCGCCGGCCTCGGACCGGACCGCGGTCCTGGCCTCGGCCCCATTCTGCGAATTCTGCGAATGTCCCATCACTCCGGAAATCGGGACAGCCTCGCCGGGCCCGGTGGGATCGGATCGGTCTCGTGGACGATCAACCGCCCGGTCCGCCTTCTCGGGCAACGGTTCCGATCCGGGACCTGCACTTCGTGTTGCCCCTGAAGGTCCATCACCGCGGCCGAGGAGCGCGAGGACCTCGGACTTGTGCTCGACGATCTGCTGCTTCAGCCCGATCGTCAGGGCGTCCTTCGGGGCACGGAAGCGAAGGTTCCCTCCCTCGGCCTTCACGTCGATCCCAAGCTCGCGGAGCTGCTCCAGGAGCGACTCCGCGGGCGACTCGAGCGGGCCCTGAGTGGGAATTAAGGGATTAATAATATCATGAATGATATTATTAATAGGAATATCCTCCTAAGATAGAGCAAGTTCGTAGACCACGATCATTCCGAATCTCGTGATCCGGCCAATCGAGATTGACCTGAGCCCAGGCGGAATCGCCGCAATCGCACGCATCCTCAAGGCGACGCGCGAGGAGGGGGCCCTCCTTGGTCGTGCACGTGAAGACCCCTGCGCACAATTCGCACAATTCGCAGAATGGCTCTCCGAACTCGACCTGATCCCGATCCGCCAATTCTGCGAATAGTGCGACGGTGTCTCGATCAGCGACCACACCGATGACCACCATCTCGACACCGCGGCGAGGATGGGTTGCCGGGACCGGCCCCAAGTCCCGCCGAGCGGATGTCGAACATGGAGGAGAAGTGCGGCGAGGCGATGGTTGGTAACCGTCGTGAGGGCGATCAGAGAACGCCCTCTTCGAACTCATCTTGGACGACCGAGGGCAAGGGCGAGGGCGAGGGCGGCCGACCCTCGCACGCCGACCCCGTCGCACTATTCGCACTACTCGCTGAAACCTGGTCGGACAGCCCGTCGCCGGGCCTCCCCGCCAGATTGTGCGAATACTGCGAATTCTGCGATCGGGCCAGGGGGTTCACGTCGTAGGTTGTTGAGGGCCTCCGGCCAGGGCCCGATCGAGAATCCTCCGGGCGTTCCCGGAGGTATCCGTGGCGGATCAGGCAGTCCAGGGGCAGTTCCAGGGCGGCGTACCTCCTTGAACCGTCCTTTGGTGGCCTCGAAGAGGTCGCGCCGGGTGAACGAGTCCATCCCGGTGCGGAGGATCCAGGACTGGATGTGGCGGGCATCCGAGATGACCGGATCGGCGCCCATCAGGGCGAAGGCCGCCCGGGCGTGGGCGATCAGGTAGTGACCGATCGCGATCGCCCGCTCCAGGGTCTCCCCCGCGACCTGCAGATCCCACGGTGCCGGGTGACCGGCGTGGTCGGCCAGGTGCAGGTTGCCGGCAATCCGGAGCACCTGGCCGGCCAGCTTGCCCGCCCAGTCGGCGATGTGCCCCAACTCGCCGGTCGGCGCGAGCTGAGGCTCGAGCCAATCCGCGAAATCCAGCCGCAGCCGCTCGGCCTCCGGCGAGAGCCGCAACTCGTGCGGGTCGTACTCGGAGCAACTCGCCTGTTCGGGGCGCAACTCCAGAAGGGAATGCACATTCTGGGCGTAGGTGTCCCGGACCTTGGGCGGGACGGGAGGAGGGTTCGACTTCCGGCGGCCGACCAGACTCTCCGCGATCACGATAAGGAGCCGGGCCAGAAGTCCCAATCCTCGGAATCCCGGCTTCTCGGAGAGGCCGTGGATCACCTCGGGCTGGACGGTGAGTCCGAGGGTCAGCGCAGGATTCCGGACGTACTCGGTGGGCCGGCCGACGCGATCCACGCGGATATCATCGCCGCTATGGGCATCCAGGTAGACGCCGAAATTCGCGCTACCGCGGTTGCCGTATCGTCCGGCCATGGTGTCGAACAGGTCCCCTTCGGCGCCCATCATCGCAATGCGTCCCACATACTCATGTAATAAGCTCTTGACCTTCTCGGCCGTGGCATCCTGGGCCAGGAGGCGTGGGGGTTTGGGTACTCTCGTTTCCGCGATCTCCCTGGCGAGCTCGACGGCCTGCTGCATCAGCGTCTCCTGGTTCTGGGCGTCTGCCTTGGCGGCATCGGATTGGGCCTTGGCGAGCCGTACCTCGTTGATCGCCAGTCGGGTGCTGGCCTCGGCGATCTGCGGCGTGAGGGACTTGACCTGCTCGCGTTCGAACTCGGAGATGGGGGCAGTGCAATCGCGGAAGACCGGTGACTTGCGGTTGGCCGGAGGGAGAGCGACCACGATGTACAGGTTGAGAGGCTCGCTGTACCCGTCGTTGATGCGTACCACCACGATTCGAGCGGACGTCACGGAAAGGACGGCAAGGACGAGCATGCCGGCCAGGTCGGGCGGGGTCTGCGTCGCCTCAGCTTCCGCCTCGACGAAATCCCGGAGCCAGTCCGTCAGGGCCCAGGTCGGAAAACCCGGACGCTGCGCACTCGTCGAGGGGAAGCGGAGGCTCCCAGTCGATCTTCGCGACAACATGTCGGGCCGGCCCGGCCTCCCTGGCGGCATGCTTCTTGGCCAGGTCCCGGACGATCCGCCGAATCTCCAGCCCCGGGAGCGGCGGCGTGCAACGGCCACCCCATTCGACGGCCTGTTCCTCGATGACGTCGGCGGGCAAGCCGTGGGCAAGGGCCGCCCCGACCAGTCGGGCGGCTTCGTCGTGACGTCGACCCTCGGACGACCCTGGCGCGGTCTCCATGTCGTCGGCTCGGACGCGGAGCTTCCCGATCCCGTTTCCCGGTGACGCTTCCGACGCTCGTGATCCGGACGCGAGTCTAGGTTACCCAGTCCACCAGCCAGGGGGGCGCCTCGGCCAGCTGGGTCTCGTCGGGCGAGATCACCCACTCGTATTGGTTGCCGGAGGCGTGCAGGCTCGGAGGCGCGAGGACATACCCCCCCGATCCTCGGGTGTCGATCGGCTTCCCGCCGATCTTGACCGCGTTCCGGATCTCGTTGCCGGCCCGCAAGGCGAAGTAGAGATGCTTGCCGCCTCCGCCCGTTCGCGCCGTCGGCGTCCACGGCAACGGACCATGCTCCGCCTCGAGCTCCGCCAGGGCTGCGACACCTGCCTGCCCATCCAGATCCAGGACCCACAGGCCCGACTCGGGGCCGGTTAGGATGGCGACGTTCGCGGGCGGGGCTTCGGTCCACCATCGCTCGATCGTCTCGGCTGTCCGCGCTGGCGTCCTTCAGGCCATTGGGTGTCAGCGGATGCTTGCCGATGCTATCGCAATCGATCGTCGCCGCAGGTGCACCGACCCTCATGGATAGTGTGCACGGGCAGGACGGACCAGCCGCGCTCGGCGTACGAACGGGCGGTTGAGAGCGTTTGGCTCTCGGCTATCGGTTCGGGTACACTCATAGCTGACCCTCTTGGTGAGACACGGGGGCAAAGGGCGGTCGGGCGACTGCCATCGCCCGACCGCCCACTAAAGCCGACTCACTCGGTCGGCGGCGGCGTTGCGGTCTCGATACGGCATCCTCCGCTCTCGGTGGTGCCGACAACGATCATGTACTCGCGACCGACGAGGTCATTGTCGTCGATCTCCTCGTCCAGGCTCAACGAGCGGCCGAGCATTCCGCTCAGGAGCCTGCCGAGGCTGTTTTTCAGGGAAGGCGAGCAGCCCGTCGTACGGGCCACTTTCTGGCCGGAGTGCGGCCCACGCACGACCTGGAAAGTGAACTTGAGACCTGCACCGTACTGATCGTTGGTCACGGCCTCGACTCCGAGGAACTTGGCGTGGTACATGCCTGGCGGCACAGCGCCGGATGAAACTTTGAGGCGCATGGGAGAGCCCTTTCCAATCAGGAGGTAAATCAGTAAGTCAAACGTCGATTCGATGTAGGTCAGAAAAGTCGTGACGACGAGTCGGGTACGAGGTCAAGGCAACCACGATGCCGACCTGGACTGGGTGAGCCCTCGACAGGCTCCTGCAGGTTGGGCGACACTGGTGGCCGATGACGCGGCCCCGGGTGGAGTCTCGCATCAATGGCAAGCACGATCAGGCCGAGTCCTTCCCAACGGCGACGGCTGGCCTCGGACTTGGCGTGGCCGGCCTGGTGATGGGCGGCCCGGGAAGACAGCGGGCCACCTCTGACCTGCCCGGGGGCCGTCATGGTGGCGGCGTGGTGCATGTCGCATCACGCGGACTTGGACGTCGTGACGCCCACGGTACCCGGGCGGGATCGACGCCGGGCCGGCGGCCAACCGAAGAGATGGCGCTGGCGTCGCCAGTATTGGCTTGCGATCGCCGGCTCGAGATGTTCGAGGAATCGTGTCGCCGTCGGATCGTAGACCTTGCTCTGCAACTCTCTAGAGTCCTCGGGCTCAGCCTCAGCCTGCTGGCGGGCACGAAAGCGGTCGGCCACTGACTCCCGGGGACGACACCCGCAGGAGCTTGTATCGCGGGATCCGGGGTTGCGGTGTGGGACCAGACGCGGTAGGATGGCAAATCGGGTCATGTGACGAGCTCCTGACTCTTGACGGCCGCCTATCTCTTAGTGGGGAGGGGCGGCCGTCAATGATTTGGGGAAAGAGGCCTCGAAACGGTTGTAGGAAGTGTCAGTAACCGCCCCTCTGGAGTTTCTGGGCAGCCTCTTCGCTCGCCTTGCGTCTCTGGCGAAGCGTTCGGTTCGGTCGCGGAGTCGGAGCTAAGGTGTGGTCTTCAGCCGGCGATCCCCCGTTCAGGAAGGCCATGAACCTATTTACCGCCTCCAGGCTGCTAACTCTCGTGTATCCAAGCAGGCAGGTTTCCAGCTTGATGCCACCCCGGACACCGACCTTAGCCCATCGCTCCAAAGTCGTTCTGGAGACGGGCCGCCCGGTACGTCCCACCAGCCAATTGGGCGGTCTCGATAAAGGGAATGTATGCTCTGTTGAGACATCGATCATGAGAGGACTCTCCTGATGCCCGTGGCACCATTGCCGGCTGCATCAGATATGATTGGATCAGATCGGTGAGGATCGGTCAGTGAGCCCTTTAGCTCTGTTGGTGCGCACAATGTGCGCTCCATCGGCAAAACGCCGGTGCAGTTGCATCAGGAGGAACTCTCCCACCTCCCACAGATCCGATCGCGCTGCCGGACCGCGCCTATGACGTCGCCCCGGTGATCTACCTTACGGTCGATGTCGCGGGCCTCATCACCTACGGCCAGAACGGCTACTCGGTGCCATGGTAGTACATCGGCAGTGTCCTGCCGACGCGGCTCCTTGAGGAGGAACTGGTCGCCTACGGCTGCTCGGGGAGATTCGCGGCATGCCCTGTTGCGGGGCAAGTCCGGGCGGAACGGAGCGTACTCAAGGAGTACCGGCCCGGCGAGGATGGACCGTGGCGGGCGGACTTGGCATAGCCGTTCGTAAACCTGGGCGAGCCAGGCCGTCGGCTCCATGAGGGCGTGCTCGAGGCGCTGCATTACGGCAGGGTCCAGGCGCAGTGCGTCCTGGTGTTGCTAGGTATCCACACCCCGCAGGACCTGATCGCGGCGCCTGGAGCGGGCGGTCCGCTATGGTGAGTAAGCCCGCGCGGTCCTGGAGCGCGCAGCCTAACGGTCCAGACCCGGCATGAGAGCATCCTGGAGTCGCTGGCCGAGGAAGAGCAACGGCTGCCGCCCTGGCTGGTCATGGACTTGATCATCCCCGAACGACATCGGATTACCAACAACTCCGCGACTGGGAGTCGCATCCCGATGAAGCTTCGAAACATCATCTCAGAAGACGCTGCAGGGGATGGAGTTCTGCCCGAAGGTCCGCTAGTGGGTCATTCGCGTTGCTCGTGGCCATTCCCGAAGTCGTCTACCGAAGGGTCAAGCCGTGATTTTCCGGCGTTTAAACGACAGCGTTATGGCCACGAGCAAGCCGAATGACCCACTAGCACTTCCAGGCGCTAGGCATCCAGCTCTCGCCCGATCAGTTCGACGCGGCCTTGAGCCGCACCGACCGCGAAGGACTGTCGCACCTGGAATTCTTACGGCTGCTGATCAGCGAGCAGGCCGACGGCCGTCGCGAGCGGCGGATCGCCCATTTCATCGGCGCCGACGACTTCGCGAAGATCAAGACTCTGGCCAACTTCGATTGGCAGTTCAACGCGGCAGCGATCGATCGGCCGAGGATCAAGGCGTTGGCCGGGGCCGAGTTCATCCACCGTCGCCAGAACCTGGTCTGGTTAGTCCAGAGCGGCGTCGGAGACCCATGTGATTAAGGCCATCGGCCAGCCTGCCGGTGTGCTGGGCTTGCGGGTGCGCTACGAGACCATCGCATCCGGGTTGCAATACCTGACAGCGGCCCCGGCGGACCAGACCCTGCCGCGTCGGTTGCATTACTACTTCGAATTCGACCTGACGATCCTCGACGAAATCGGCTTCAACGGGGTGGAACGCCCGGAATCGCCCCATGCGCCCTCCTTGTTGTACGAGCTGATCAACGCCCGCTCCGGGCGTTCGACGACACGCCGGCCGAGAAGGTCAAGCAAGATAGGAATTGTTGTACACACCATCTTTGCATATTCTCGTGATGGATTTACATTTTCTAACCGTACCGGGAAGCCATAAGTTGCCGCCCGACTGCTGGATTACTTGAAGCCCGTGACTTGATTTCGAGGAGCTATCGTGTACTCCCCCTTCTCGCGGCCTTCCAATTGGGCTCTGGGTCAAGGTACGGAAGGTAGTAGCCTCGCGGATCGCGATACTTATTCAAGAGTCGTGCTTTCACTGCCCAGGCCAAGGGTCTTTTGATCGCATTCTCATCCAAGTTCTTATATTTGGAATACGTCACGATCTGAGATTGGGTAAGTGGAGTTTTTTTATTCTCAATAACCTTAGCGATTTCCCTCAAAGTAGCAATATATGATTTTTCGGTCGTCCTGTTGTCTTTCGAATTCCTGTAGTTTTTTTTCCCACCTAGCTTTGACGGGGGCTATCTCTTCCATACACTTAAGGATCTCCCCTCGTAACCGCCTGACCTTGCCCCACGCAGCCCAGTAGAGCATCTCGAGCATGAGCCACTCGGGAACCTGCTCGAGTGGCTGGCCGAAGAGAGTAGCCAAGCAAGTGCGGGAGACCAGCACGAAACTAAAGACTTCGACATCGGGGAGGAATTCCCCCAGAGCTGCGGCTAAGATATTACAACTATGTGAAAATTTTTTAACATCAATGTTATCCTTCGATAGGAGATATTGTTCACGCAATCCTCCAACTAAGCATGCATTTACCGACCAAGTACGAATGGCGGTCAATACTCGATCATATCGCCTCAATACGATTTGATTCTCATCCTGGTGTTCGCTAGACTCCGGCGTGAAGTAAAGGGCGACCGTGTCTGTGTCATCTTGATCATAGGGAGCGTCGATGCGTACGGCGTAAGGCGCTGGATCAGAGGGCGAATGGTTGTGGACCAATAGCCTTGCGGGGCGAAACGGAAACTTCTTCGTTGGAACTCCGAGTTCAGGGACTGGCGGTTGCACTCCTGTCTCGGGCTGGGTCTCGCCGGATTGGCCCGCAGTCACTAACCCCTGCTCTCGGGTTCGGGCCCGTGACCCACCTGAACGCTTCTTAGCCCCTTTTCCCGTACGTTTGGCCATGTCAGCCGATCTCCCCAATGATCTCTGCAGCTCGATTCAGGTCAGCTTCGGCGTAGATCTGTGTCGTCCCAATGTTGCTGTGGCCAAGAACGGTACGTGCAGCCTCCACCCCGTACTTGGCCCGCAACAGCGTTCCAGCGTTGTGGCGTAACTGGTTGGGGGTCCACCTTGTCACTCCGGCCCGGTCGCAGGTGCGTCGGATCGCCTGCAGGTACCCATTGACCGTATAGACACTTCGCAATACTCTTCGCTTCCGGTTTCGCTTTTCCCAAGCGGTACGTGGTCGCGGCGCGAGTCGGTCACGAAGATCGTACTCACGGCGGTGTCGTGGTCCGAAAATGAACTGCCAAGGATCGCAACGCAGCCAGGGTTTCAGTTCGGCCTGGGCCTCGGGACCGATGTGGATTATCCGCTCGCGTCCCTGATGCTCGAGCTTGTTAGTCAAAGGAGTGAAGACCCAGACGGGGCGGCTGGTATCGATGTCCGCACCCCGGAGCAGAATCAGTTCTCCCGGTCTCATTCCGGACTTGAGCTGGATGCGGATCATTGCCTGGATCATGGGGTGCGCGGCATTTAGTGACCGATTGAGGTGATCCTCGGGCACGGGTCGCACCGGGTCGGGATCGAGTGCCGGAGTTCGGCCCCGCTTCAGCCCCGCTACCGTGGTGAGTGCTTGCCATGTGGTCACGCGAACGATTTCATTCTCCGTGCCCCATTTGAAGATGGCCCTGATGGTCTGGGCTAGGCGGTTGGCCCCGCGTCGAGTCAATCCCTCATCGACCCACTGTGTCCGGCAGGTCTTGAGCGCCAGCGGCCCGAACTCATCCGCCAGCGTGTGCTCATACAGCGTACGAAGGGTCTTAACAGCCTTCCGGATCGTGTGGATCTCGGAGGTCGGACGACCACGCTTCACGTAATATTGTTCGGCGTGATCAACATATCTTGAGCATAACTCCGCGACTGTCAGATCCGCGGGCGTCCCACAGTGAGCATGGCCGGTCGTCTGCCCGGCCAGGTATTCGGCGATCAGCCGGTCGTACTCGGTTCGGGACGGTCCGGATCCGAAGGGACCAAGGTAATGGTCGCGGCCCCGGATCGTGACAACGGCTTGGCCGCTCGGTTTGTGGAGTCTGTAAGAGGGAATGCGGATCTTACGATGTCGCTGCATGGATGTAACCCCTGGTTCTACCGGCTTCGTTACCGGTTTTTCTTCCAGGGGTAATTCTGTGTCGCCAGTCAAATCAGCCTACGCAAGCCGAAGAAAAACTGGGACTTATGATGAGTGGAGACGACCGGGATCGAACCGGCAACCTCCTGGTTGCAAACCAGGCGCTCTCCCAATTGAGCTACGTCCCCTTGCGGTATGACTCGTCAGTTCTCTGGGGAAAACCGCTCCGCGACTCGGTTAATGATAGCGTGTTCTGGTCGATCTGACCAGTCCGACATGGGTCGGTGGACTCGTGAATGATCGGTGAGCCGTGCGGATGCTGGCGATCGGGATTACTGGTTGCTTCTCATCCATTGCTCGGCAGCTACGGTGGCCTGGGTTTTCGTCGGATAGGAGAAGGCTTGCCATTGGCGGATGCCGCCCATGGGTGAAGTCATCTGTTCCACCCATTGCTCGATCATCTGGGGCGACTGGCTGATCCAGGCCGCACGGCGGACCATCCCGCCGCCGAGCGGTTGTTCGAAAATGACCGCATAATAGAGGAGCGGGTCGTATCTCTTGTCCATACTGATCTTACGGATGTGCTTGTCTGCTTCCTTGTCGATCTTGACCAGGTCGTCTCCGAAGAACTTGCGGAACTCTTCCAGGTGGTCCTTTGGCGTACGCGGCACCAGAGGCGGCACCTGGCTCATCGCCTTGAGGAACCGGACGAAGTCGCCGCCGCGTCTCAGGGCCAGGTAGTGCGTCAACGCCCAGGCCTGAGCATAGTCCGTGGGTGTCAGGCGATCTTTGGGGACCAGGGATTCAGCCTGGACCAGGAAGCGATCCCGGCGGACGGGTCTGGCAGCGTGTTCGTGAACATCGACCTCGTTCGCGAGCGGGTCCGCCAGTTCGCGAAGCGTCGCCATGTGCAAGGAGTTGATCATCCCCAGTTTGTCCCAGACGAGCCCTTTTTTCGTGTGGGCCGGCGTCGCGCAATACTCGGCCAGTCCCTCGATCAGCCATAAGGGCCACGCGCTGAGCCGGGGTTGCACCCCAATGTTCGCCAGGATCTGATGTGCCCCCTCATGGGCCACGGTTTGCGGCTTACGCAGGTACGAGATCCTGGGATTGTTCTTGTCGAGGTCCGACTGCTCGTAGAAGAAGATCCGGTTGGTGAAGATCTCGTAATACGCCTGCACCTCCGGCTCTACCTGCTTGTGGGCCCGGAAGTTGCGCTCGGTCGCGAAGATCACCGCCACCAGGGGGAATTCCGTCTCGTGGACCGGGATCTCATGCTTCAGGCAGACTTCAATCAAGCCCCGGTACAGGTCCTCCAGCAAGCGGCCACTTTGCTCGGCGTAGGTGTGTTTACATTGATAGAAGATCACGTAGTGCTGCGTGGTCAGCACCTGGTATTCGGCGTAAGGGCCCGCTTGCAATCGCTTCCGCAAGTCGTCGCTCGTCACGGGTACGAACGGCTTGTCGGTCGGGACGAGCGTGCTCCAGATGCCGATCTGGCCGTCCGGCTGGAGAAGCGCCGTCTTGCCCTGATATTCGCCGTACTGGCGCGCCACGACACATTGCCCCAGATCGTCGCGGATCCGGAACCGCCTGGCGTCGGAGGCGACGGGCGCCGGAGGTACTAGTGCGGTGGACTGGGGAGGCGGCTTCGCCACGGTTTTCGAGGTTCTGGACGGCGTCGCCTGAACTCTGGAGAGCTTCGTACCGGCGATGGAGCCGGGACGCGCCGAGCGGACCAGGCTGCTCTTCCTGGCTGATCCTGCGGGGGGTCGCGTGTCGTCCGGCGATTGGGCCCGGACCCGCCCCGATTCGACGAGTCCGAAAACCAGGGCCAGGATCAGGATCCCGACCGAAGCCGTACCAGCCTAGTGGAATCTTGCCTGAATTGGATTCGTCACGAGTTGAGGTCGCGGACGGCATGATCACGGGTTCCTTCTTCATGCCTTTCGGTATCCCCGAGGGGGATTCATTGAGTGTATCAAGCCTCTTTGCGATCGGAAAGCCGGTCCCCGCAAGAATTCGGAATGAAAGTCTCCCGTTCGGCCGAAGCGTCCGACCGACCGGCTGCCTGGACGTTTCACGTCGATCACGAGGCCATAATCCGAACCCGGAATCCCAGCGATTGCGACAGCGCAACCATCTCTCCGAAGATGTCCCCATACGCGACGGCGATGTGGTTGCTCATGTAATGGGCCATGATCGTTTCCATCGAGCAGCCGAGGTCGGCGGCCATGAACGGCCACTGCCGGGTGGTACCGCGCCACCAGGCTTCGCGGACATCCTCCGGCAAGGCGACCGACTCGCCACGGCCGAGATCCATGACGAGTTGACCGGTCCGGTCGATCCAGGAGCGTGCCCACGTGATCGGGCCGGGCAGGCTCACTCCGGCAAATGTTCCACCCGGCACGGGGAAGTATCCCGATGGCTGACGGTAACTGTGTACGCCCGCCAGACTCGTCACATCGTGGTTGAATGCGTAGGCGCCGCAGCTCCCCGAATTCAACAGGACCCAGAGGAATCGACCGTCATGCCGCGCACCCCATCGGACGTCGTGGAACATCACCGCAGCCGGCAGGCCCCGGGCCAGGAGCACGCGTTTCATCAGTTCCATGGGCACCAGGTTACCCTGATCGGCCTCGGTGCCCGTGATCACGACCTCGCCGTCGCCCTCCGGCCGTGCGTGCGAGTTGAACAGACCCTCCGCGAAATCGCTGGGTGGTAGCAGTTTCAAGAGACCGAGCTGGTATTGCCAGCCCAGGCAATCCGCCTGGAATTCGGCGAGTAAGTCGAGCACGGCCAGGTAGCCGCGGAGTTGCTCGCGCGTCGAGGCCGCCGTGAAGTCCTCAGCGTCTTCCTCCTGCCAGTGGAACGTCACACCGCGGTCCTGGACGAATCGAAATGCCTGCTCTACTCGGTCATCGGCGACCGATCGCAGCCGATCGATCAACCAGGCCTGATCGACCTTATGCTCGCTGAACCCGATCCGGTACAGCAGACGGGGACCGAAGTAGCCGTTGATCATACCCATCGACGTGTCGCCGAGCATCAGCGCCAGGATGCGGCGACGGCGGATTCCGTCGAGGACGTGTTCGGCGATCTGGACGGACTCCGAGGACACGGCGCCGGCTCCGCGCAGTTCTCCGGTCTCGTAGCGGATCTGCCCGGTCGTACACCATTCGTCGAGTCGATCCATAAAGCGGGTGTCGGCCGACCAGTTCGGTGAGTCGGTCCAGGCCCGCGATGCCGCGCGGCCGACGCTCTCCAGCGAGGCCCCGGTGTTCAAGAGCGCCACCAGACCCGGCCAGGTGCCCGAGAAGTTTGAGGCCAGCAACAGGGGGTTGTCCTTCCCGACGACCCCGTCCACGGTGTGAGGTGCATACGTCCAGTGGACGAACACGCCGATCATCGGATCGTCGATCGGTCCCAGCTTGCGGATCGCCTCGTCGGGACGAGTCAAGTAGCCCTCCACCACATAGGGCGATCTGCCGAGCTTCCGAAGGGCCGTGACCAACTGGTCGGTCGTCTCGCGCGACTGCGCCAGCGCCCACTCGTTCGGCCTGGTGCGATAATCTCCCGGCCAGAAGATGGCGACTTTCTTGGGCATTAGCGGTCCCCTGGTGCTTGGTCCGTGCTCCCTGCTCCTTTATACTGCTGACAACTGACCACTGACTACTGACTACTATCGAAGCGAGCGAGCAATGTACGACCTGGTGGTGATCGGCGGGGGGTCGGGCGGGTTGCGTGTCGCGACGGCTGCCGCAAGGGTGGGCGCCCGGGTGGCCTTGGTCGAGAAGAAGCGGTTGGGTGGCGAGGGAACGCTCGCTGGTTGCGTGCCGAGCAAAGGGCTGGTGCAAGCGGCGAAGCTCGTCCGCCAGGTCCGCTCGGCCGGATCATTCGGGCTGAGGACGGGGACGGTGGACGTGGATTTCCCCGCCGTGATGAAATACGTGCGATCGGTCGTGGAGGGTTTCGCCGTCGACGAGTCGGACGAGGTGCTGCGCGCGAGAGGGATCGAGATCTACCATGGTTCAGCGGCGTTTGAGGCTTATGACACGGTCCGGATCGACGGAACGACGACCGTCCTCGGCCAACGGTTCGTGATCGCCACCGGGTCGCGGCCAGCCATCCCCGAGGTCCCGGGTCTGTCCGAAGCCGGGTACCTCGATGACATCCGGATCGGGTCTCTGGAGCGCTTGCCGGAGAGCCTCACGGTGATCGGTTCCGGGCCGTCGGCGATCGAGTTCGCCCAGAGCTTCGCGCGGTTTGGCTCGCAGGTGACGATCCTGGCCAGTTCCCCGCGAATCCTGCCGCAGGAGGATCTCGAAGCATCGGAATGCCTGGCTGGGGTCCTGAAGGCGGAGGGAATGACCATTCACCTGAACGTCGAGATTGCGAAGGTCGAAGTTCGATCTGGGAAGAAGGCCTGTGTCTTTCGCGACACGGTCACGGGCTCGACTGGCGAGGTGGCCAGCATGGAGATCCTGGTCGAGTCCGGCCGGGTCGCGCAGGTTGAAGGGCTCAACTTGGAAGCAGTCGGCGTTCATGCGGATGCGCAGCATGGGATCGAGGTGGACGACTATTTCCAGACGCACTCGAGCCGAATCTACGCCGTCGGCGACGTCCTGATGCGCGAGCAGTGGGCACACGCGGCGGAGCAAGAGGCTGCAATTGTCTTTCAGAACGCCGTGCTGCGGAAGTACAAGAAGCTCCACCACGAGTCGATCCCGAGGGCCACGTTCTCGGATCCGGAAGTGGCCTCCGTGGGGATCTCCGAGGCTCAGGCCGTCGCGGAGTCTCGGGATCACCGGGTCTATCGGGTCCCATTCACGGAGGTCGACCGCGCCCGGATCGACCGGCGGACCGCCGGTTTCGCCAAGGTGCTCGCGACACCGGGCGGAAAAATCCTGGGCGTAACCGTTGTCGGCGATGAGGCGGCGTTGATCCTCCAGCCATTTGTCCTCGCGATGGAGAAGGGCCTCGGACTCGCCGACATCGCCGCGGCCGTTCCCATCTATCCGACCTATGCCGGCGCGGCGCGAAGCCTGGCCGACCAGTTCCTGGCCACCCGGCTGGAGAAAGGCTTCTTCCAGACGGCCCTGCGGTTCTTCTATGGCTTCCTCCGCGCCAGACGTCCGGAAACGGCGAGGCCGAGAGCGATTCGCCCGGGCCGCATGCCGATGAGGAACCGGCCGCGACAGCGCATGGGCACTGAGACCGATGACGCGGGCCATTCGGTCAGCCGCTTGGCCAGCCACCACGTTCAAGGAGGGTTCGATTCGATGAGTCGGAACATGCGCCGGCGGGCCAGCCTGGCACTGGCAGGGATTGTCTTATGGACGCGATTTGTCCAGGGGGCTGACGAAGCGAGGAAACCCCAGATTCCCGACCTGAAGATCGAGAAATACACGCTCCCGAATGGCTTGACCGTCCTGCTCCACGAGGACCACACGACGCCCGTGGCGGCTGTTGACGTCTATTACCAGGTCGGGTCGAAGGACGAGAAGCCCGGCCGCACGGGGTTTGCCCACCTGTTCGAACACATGATGTTCCTGGGTTCCAAGCACCACAACCAGGATTTCTCCCGACCGCTGGAGCGGCTCGGCGCCGAGAGCAACGCAACGACCGACGAGGACCGGACCGAGTATTACGAGCGGGTTCCCCGCAATGCGCTGGAACGAGCCCTCTGGCTCGAGGCCGATCGGATGGGCTTCCTGCTGCCGGCGATGACGCAGGAGAAACTCGACCGGGAGCGGGACGTGGTCAAGAATGAACGGAGGGAGACGGTTGACAACGCGCCGTACGGCCAGGCGGATGAGGCCATCCGGGAGGCACTCTATCCCGAGGATCATCCCTACCGTCACAGCGTCATCGGGTCGATGGCCGATCTGTCGGCCGCGAGCCTGGCGGACGTGTCGGCGTTCTTCCAGGCTTACTACGCCCCCGACAACGCCATCCTTTGCGTCGCAGGTGATTTTGCTCCCGAACAGGTCCGGGCGTGGATCGCGCGCTACTTCGGCCCGCTGCCCCGCGGTCCGCGACTCATACCGCCCAAGCCGGCCGTGCCGAGCTTCTCGGCACCCAAGCAGATCCGACTGACCGACGCGGTGAGCCTGCCGCGCGTCCAGTTGGTGTGGCCCACCGTGCCCGCCGGACACCCGGACGAACCCGCGCTCGACATGCTGGCCGCTGTCCTGGGCGGGCTCGACAAGGAGAATCGGCTCTTCCGCGAGTTAATGTACGACCGGCAGCTCGCAGCCGGCGTGGCGGCCGCGCATCCAACCCGATTGCTGGCCGGAACCTTCGAGGTTGAGCTCTCCGCCCACTCCGATGGGCGGCTCGACGATTTGGTGAAGATCGCCGATGCCCAGATCGAGCGGCTCCGGCGCGAAGGCCCTACCGCATTGGAGGTCCGCAAGGTGCAGAACCAACGCGAGAGCGAGCTGATCATGGGACTCCAGTCGGTGGCCCGCAAGGCCGCTGTGCTCAACCAGTATCAGGCGGTTTTCGGCGATCCGTTGGCCTATCGGACCGAGCTGGACAAGGTCTTCGCGGTCACGCCCGAGGACGTCCGGCGCGTCGCACTGAAGTATCTCGGGCCCAATCGAGTCGAGCTCGACATCTCACCCGGCGAGGCGGCGAACCGGCCGCCCGTCGCCGCCGCGGTCCATCCACAGACCGCGACTTCTCCCGCTCCACCGCTGGCGGAAATCCCGGACAACTTTGATCGCTCGATCATGCCCGACCTCGGTCCGACGCCTCGTTACCGAGCTCCCCGATTCGAACGCCGACGACTTTCCAACGGCCTGGAGCTCCGAATCATCGAGCGACATGAACTGCCGATCGTGACGGTCGAGCTGGTCGTGAAATCCGGAGAATCTCTCGCACCCAAGGGGAAAGAGGGACTGGCCTCACTTGCCGCCAGCCTCCTCGAAGAAGGGACGAAGGCGGCGCACCGCGCTTCAACTGGCCGGCGACTTATCGGAGATCGGTGCCATCCTCTCGTGCTCGGGAGGACTGGAATCGACCGCCATCAGTCTGACGACTTTGACGCGACATCAGGACCGTGCCCTCGACCTCTTCGTGGACGTGGTGAGGGATCCTTCATTCTCTGACAAAGCCCTGGACCGGGCAAGGATCGAGCGGCTGTCCTTCCTCAAGGCGCGCACCGACGACCCAGAGTTGACCGCCACCGCGGTCTTCACCCAGTTGATCTTTGGGCCCGACCATCCTTACGGCCGCCCCGACCTCGGCACGCCGACCTCGATCAAATCGATCACACGCGATGATGTCGTTGCGTTCTACCGGCGGATCATGGTGCCGGGAAATTCCGTGCTGGTGATCGTCGGCGACGCGCGACCCGATGCAATCACAGCCGCAATCGAGGCCCGATTTGGCACATGGCGCGGCAGGCCAGATCCCACCGCAACCCTCATTCGAGCCTCTGGCGCCGCCCGACTCGTCGCGGACCCTCTTCCTGATCGACAAGCCGGCCGCGGCACAGTCGGTCCTCACCGTCGGACGGATCGGCGCCGCGCGAACCTCGCTCGATTACTCCGCCCTGGTCGTGCTCAACGCGATCCTCGGCGGTCAGTTCGAGAGCCGGCTCAACCGGAACCTCCGCGTTGAGAAAGGGTACAGTTACGGGGTGGACTCGGGTTTCTCGTTCGACCGGGGCCCGGGACCGTTCGAAGTCGGAGGCACGGTCGAGACCACGGTGACCAAGGAATCGCTGGTCGAGATCTTCAAAGAGCTGGCCGACATCGCCGGCAACCGGCCCGCCACCGACGGCGAGCTCGCCTTCGCCAAGGAGCGGATCGTCCTGGGCTTCCCCAGCCGGTTCGAGACGACCTTCGGCGTCGCCGGCCAGCTCGCCAACCTGGTCGCCTATGACTTGCCCGACGACGAGCTCGACCGCTATCAGGCCCGAATCGAGGCACTCAATCGGGTTGACATCGAGCGCGTCGCCACGAAATACATCACGCCCGACAACATGACGGTCCTGATCGTCGGGGACCGGTCAAGAATCGAGGGGCCGCTCAAGACTCTCCCGTTCGTGAAGTCGGTGCGGCGGCTCGACGCGGAGGGCAATCCATTGACCGAACCCGCCGCCGGGGGCGGACGGTAGACGCATGGCGACAACATCGCGCGGGAGCACGACCGGCAGGCCCTGTCCCCAAGCGAGAATGACGCCGTCAACGGCGACTTCCCACTCAATTCGCCGCGGTCGATGGCGGCGGTAGGTCCAGGGCCGGGTTACGATCGAAGAAGCCGTCGGGCCGGAGCAAGAAGCCGACCGAGGCCACGGGCATGACGGGCCAGTCTTCAATTCGCGGGATGTGGGTCTGGCCGAAGGTGTACCAGACAACCAGGTCGCGAGCGCCGATGTCACGATCGGCCTGGGTCCACTTCGGCAGGCCGTTGACGCCGGGATTCTGATTGGGGTAGTCGCCGGTCGGGTAACGCTCGCGGGGATCATAAGGCGTGACCCAGAGGTTCTTCGTGAGGAATCCCGCCCGCCGGAGCACCGCCGCCCCGGGCAGGGCGTACGGTAGGACGTTCTCACCCGGACAGAGACGATAGGCGACGGGCTGGCCCAGGCTGTTCTTGCGGCCGGGGTTGACGACTCGCCAGAACCGCGATGAGGGCTGGTTCGTCGTTCGCTGGGCTTCCGACTCTTTCAAGAGGGGCGTCGCCTCGGCGAAGAACGCGTTGCCGTGCGGATTCTCGGGGCCGGAAGGCACGCTTTTCGTGTTGACTTCGTAGACGGTGTTGTCTTCTCCATCGACGGAGAAGTCCAGCCGTGCGCCAAAGAAGTGCTGATGATTCGGGGCGTTCACCTGCGGGGCGACCTCCGTCCCGAACCGCGGCTTTTCACCCGACTTCAATCCGGACGAGTTCATGATCCCCGTGAGCTTCACCTCCATCTGGATCGTGCCGTCCTGGTAGAAGTACCAGTAGAACCCGTAGTCGTAATTGCCCACGGTTGCGACCATCGATACGGACAACCGGTGCGCACCGACGGACCTCGGACTGGCTCGTCCGCCAATCCGAATGCTTCCAGAGGATGCCGAAATCCTCCTCGTGGACGCAGATGGCATTCTTGATGGTAATGCCCCGGCCACGACTGTCGGCGAGGTGGCCGTCGAAGTAGCGGATGGCGCCGAGGCAATCGCACCCCATCGCGAGCGAGTTGGCCATCATCCCCACGCCATACTCGCCGAGGTCGAACGCGTTCTTGCGGTAGGCGCATTCCTTCGGGTCGGCGTAGGGCACGATCATCTCCGAGATCGACGCGCGGTACAGCACGGGTCGTCCGTCGTAATGGATCGTGTGAAGCACGAGTCCCTCGCGCGGGTTGAAGCCGATGCGCAGGTTCCACTTCTGCCACGAGAGCTCCTGGCCGCGAACGTTGAAGCTCGACCCTCCCGGCTGGATGACTTCCAGGGGCTTGAGATCGGTGCGGGTCTCCTTGTTGTACTGACGCACCCAGTTACCGGCCTGGGGAGGGAGGGGGATCGCGCCGAAATCCTCGACACGGAGGACCTCTTTGCGGTTGAGGTCAATCACCACGACGAGTCCCTCGATCGGCCGCGCGTAGCCGTTATCGCTGGGCTCGGAGCGCACCCAGCACAAAGCGCGGCAGAGCCGCTTGCCCCGGTCCTCGGGGGGTTCATTCCCGTAGTGGCCCGCCGACCAGGCGTTGACCATCACGAGGCTCAAGTCCTCGATCCCCCGCTTCCGGCACGCTGCGCGGAACTCGGGCGACCGCCGGGCAGCCTCCTCACACTCGCCGAACTCGTCGATCATGATCGGAGGCTGCACTCCCTCCGGGAGCATATCGTATCGGACCACAGCTCGACGGCCGAGGTCGACCACCGCCTCATAACCGCGTCCGGCCGCATTGTCCAGCAGGATCACGAAGACCTCGCGCGGGCAGCGGCTCTCCGATCGTGGTTGGAGAATCCACTCCTTGGGAGGTTCTTTCAGAGTGACGGTCACGAACCGGAATGAGTCCGGCAGTCTCTTGTCTTTACGGAGGATCTCGACGGCGGTCTGAATCTCGGCTGGATCCAGAGGATCGAGAGGATTGTGCGCGATCGCGGTCGAAGAGGTCGAAGATGTCCCGGCTACCGGAGATCGGCCGATCGGCCCTGCCGGTGGTGTGGGAGGAGGCTGTGCGTTCGCCGATGCGATTGCCATGACCATGACCGTAACGGCGATTATCCCCGTTCGAGCCAGAGTGTCCAGAATCAGTCGCTTCATCGCCATCGTGGTGCTCCTCGCCGGAAGACTCAAACAAATTGTCGGGTCGTATGTCCTAACGCGGCCCGCGGCCGCAACCCAATCGGGATTCCCGATTCGCGATTCCGGATTCCCGAAGGGGAATGATCCGGGTACCCGGAATCGCGAATCCGGAATTCGGAATCCCCAGAGGTGCGGCACGGCGGCAGGGATCCTACGGAGGACGACTCTAGAGTGTTGGGGAGAACTCTGCATGTCAAGTCGTCGTCGCGACCCACGTGCATCGCTTCTACCACAAGTCGGCTCGCGGTGGAAATGACCGAGATTCGTGACACCAAACCGGCGATTCCCGGCAATCTCGCGGCCCATCCGACGAATGGACTGTCGGATCCAATCGTGCACAGAGAGAGATGGGGAAACACCCATGATTGATATTCTTGGCCAGTCGTCCGATTTTTCGCATGAGGATGCAGTGCGTCTGCGGCGCGTCGAGCAGAAGATCGATCTGATCCTCGCGAAACTGGGAATCGACTATACCGAGACCTGGAACCTCTCGACAGAGGCGCGAGCACGGGCCGATCAAGGGGACAAGATCGGCGCGATCAAGCTTCATCGCGAGGCGACGGGAGTCGGCCTGGCGGAGGCCAAGTACGACGTTGAAGCGTACTTGAGCCGGAGAAGCCTCGCGTGTCATTGATCCCAGTGCAAGGTAAGTCTGGGGTAGTGCACCACGGATATGGGGATCGGATTGTGGGAAGACGAGGCGCCTTCCGAGCCGCTACCCGATGTCGGCTCGCACGACGGCTCGCACTACCGAGGGATTCCTGGGCCTCTGCTCCGAGTCGGGGAGCGAGACGGTCGTGGAACCTCCGCGCTATGAAAGCCCCATGGCCGATCGAGTCTCGCGCGCTGTAGGCACGCGAAGGTGGCTCGCCTATACTGGTCATGGAGGGTTGATGACGCTCGGCCTCGCGGTGGATCGTTCGCGATCGACTCTCGCTCGTCCGGTACCCGATTCTCGAGCGCCACCGCCTTTCGGATCGAGCCGACATGGATTTCATACGCCGTACGATTGAACTTGCCTTGTCCAACGTCGAGCAAGGCG
Organism: uncultured Planctomycetota bacterium; assembly: GCA_963845755.1. Taxonomy (GTDB): domain Bacteria; phylum Planctomycetota; class Planctomycetia; order Isosphaerales; family Isosphaeraceae; genus CAWJTV01. Next base: position 43,150 of record CAWJTV010000017.1, on the reverse strand, counting down.
GAAGGCCGTTCGCCTGCCTGATTGTCAAGGACAGCCAGATCCTCGCGGAGGGCGTCAATCTCGTCGCGCAGACGCACGACCCGACCGCGCACGCCGAGATCTGCGCGATTCGTGAGGCGTCGGCGAAGCTCCAGTCCGAGGACTTCCGCGGCTGCGAGTTCTATATCCTTGCGCACCCTTGCCCGATGTGCCTCGCCGCCATGTACTATTGCAGTCCCGACCGCGTTGTGTTCATCACCACCCGGGATGACTATTCGCGGTTCTACGTGGACGACCGGCGGTATTTCACTCTATCGAACTTCTACGCCGAATTCGGCAAGCCCTGGGATCAGCGGCGCATGCCGATGGTCCATCAGCCTCACCCGGATGGAATCAAGGTCTACGAGCGCTGGAAAGCCCGCAACGCGATGCCCTGACGAGCTCGCATGTCGCGACGAGTCCCGTCCCATCGACTATGCACGGGGGAATCTCAGCCCCCGCTTGCACCGACGGTGGTGCGCGTGATAATGAGGGGGCGGAAGCCCTCCTTTGCCGTAGCCTCCAGATGGAAACGGAGTCCACTGATGTGCGCGTCTCTGGTCGTTTCGGCCCTTACCACTCTCATGCTGCCGGCCCTCCCCGTTCGGGCCGTCGAGGTCCAGGACACGCCGGCGGCGACCCCGAAGACCCGAGGTTCCTCGGAAAAAACGGACGCCCCGGGAAAGAGCCCATCCCCGTCTCCGGAACAGCTCAAGTCGATCCTCGATGAGTCCCTCTCGATTATCCGCGCACTGGCGAACATGCGGCTTGATCCGCCGGCCCTGGCAGCCTTTCCGGGACAGTCGATCGTGATGCCGCAAGGATTATCGAAGGAGATCCAGGCGGATACGGACCTGCGGATCGGCCGTGCCCGACTAAATCTGGGCGATCGCGCCGGCGCGAAGGCCGCCTGGCAGGCCGCTCTCGATGCGACCGCGGAGATCGGCTACAGCCCCGATCGGCGCACGGCACTCTACGTCGAGATCGCACGCGCGCAGCTCGAAGGGGGCGACCGGGATGAGGTTCGATTCACGCTACGACAGGCTCTTCAGTCGGTTCGCTTGATTAACGGTCAACCGAGCAACTTCCCGCAGCCCATGATCGTTGTGGGATTCCCTTCGGATCATCTGGCCAGGAAAGCCGACGCGCTGCGACAGATCGCCCAGGTCCAGGCCCGGATGGGCGATGGCGCGGCGGCTGCGGACACGATCCGCCAGGCTCTCGAGGCGGCGAACGCGATCGAACAGCCTCTGAACCGGATCACGGCACTACTAAGACTCGCGCCGGCAGAGCCGGCCGAAGTCGCGAAATCCGCCGTGTCCCAGTCGCTGGAAATTGCGATGTCCCAGAAGACGGAGTTCTTCAAGGCCAAGGCGATCGAGACGGTTCTCCGCGCCCGCGTCCGCGCCCTTCAGGTTGACGAGGTGTTGACGCTGATCGCCAAGCGACTTGGCGGAAACCTTCAACACTATGCACTCTGGGTTGTAGCCGATGCCGTCGCGTCCAGCGATCGTCCGTTCGCACCCGAGTCCATGACCCGGCTCCTCGAGCTCGCGACGAAAGCCCGATTCGATCATGCTCCCCGGAAGATGAAGGTCTTCCGGCGACTTGCCGATGCCCAGGCACGTCTCGGCGATTACGAAGGGGCTTACCGAAGTGTCGGCATGCCGCATCCGGCCAACAACGTGGATGTTTTCCGCGCGACCCTTGCTCGGATCCACGTCATGAAAGCCGTGGCGGAAGCCCAGCTCAAGGCCAAGGATCGCGAGGCCGCACGGGACACGATCCTCGTCGCTTTGGAGATGATCGCTCCGCTGCCCGACGGGGATGCCGAGTCGTATTTCCCCCTGACGGAGCTCGGTATGCTCCAGGCCAAGGCGGGCGACCTTACCGGTGCGGTGCGGACCGCTGCGGTCTTGAATTCCGGCATGTCCAAGGTCAGGGTCCTCGGCGAGGTCGCCGCGGGATACGCCAGGGAAAACCGGCGCGAGGAGGCGCGCAATACGATCCGCGTCGCGCTCGAGGCCGCCCGAAACGTGCCCGACGACACACTCTGGTCCGATGTTGCCCAGTACGGCCCGCCGGCTCCCTTCGCCCCAGCTATCGACCCGATGCTCCCTGTTTTACAGATCCTCGCCCCGGCCCAGGCCCGTGCTGATGACCTCGACGGTGCCCTCAAGACCGTCGCGGCCATGGGAGCATCACCATGGTTGATGTACAATCGGAATAGCACCCTCGGCCAGATCGTTGAGGCCCGCCTCGCCGTTGGCGACCTGACCGGTGCTCGCAAGGCGATCGACGTGATCGACGATTCGAATGCCATGCCCACTTACATCCCTGCGGAGCAGGATTCGGACGGCAACTTCCTCCTACCCGACCAGCTCTCCGATGCGAAGGCACCCTTCCTGGAACGGGTCGCCAGACGACAGGCCGAGCAAGGCGATCCTGCGGTCGTTCTGGACTGGATCCAGAAACAGTCCAAGTCGAACGTCAAACTTCGCATGCTCCGCGGCCTCGCCGATGGGATTGCCGCGCGAGCCTCGGCCAAGACCGAAGGGACGAAACCGGCCCGAGCCGGCGCTCGAGCCAAGTCGGGTGATTGAGCCTAACCCGGCTCTTGGCCAAAACCAACGATCTCTCGGGCGCTGCGTCACGCGAGCACGCGCAGCCTGCGTAACCGCGGGCAGCCAGGTCGAGTGTCTCATCTCGCTTGCAAAAGCAGAAGCGGACATAGGGACGGCCCAGTGTCTTGTCCTGGAAGAAGCTCGATCCTGGCACGGTCGCGACGCCGATTTCTCGGACGAGGTACCGTGCGAACTCCACGTCGTCGGTGACGCCGAACGCCGCGGTGCCGGCCATGATGTAATAGGCACCGGCCGGAGGTTCGAGGTCGAAGCCGACCTCATCGAGCACACGGCAGAACCGGTCTCTGCGGTCCTGGTAATCGCCGGCGAGCTTGGCGTAGTATTCCCTCGGCATCCGGTAGGCGACAGCGCCGGCTTCTTGCAACGGCGCCGCCGCGCCGATCGAGACGAAATCGTGAACCTGGCGGAACGCGTGAGTCAGGTTCGGAGGGGCCAGCATCGTTCCGACCCGCCAACCGGTTACCGCATAGGTCTTGGACATCCCGCTCATCGTCACCGATCGTTCCCACATGCCCTCCAGGCCGGCCATCGCGACGTGTCTGCGACCATCATAGATAATATGCTCGTAGATCTCGTCCGTGATCGCGATCACGTCCCATTTGAGACAGAGCGCCGCGACGGCCTCGAGGTCGGCACGGGTGAATACCGTGCCGGTCGGATTGTTGGGGTTGCAGAGGATGATCGCCTTGGTCTTGTCATTGAATGCCGAGGCCAGCTCATCCGGGTCGAACCGCCAGTGGGGCGGCCGGAGGGGGACGAATCGCGGCGTCGCACCGGCCAGTGCGCAATCGGGCCAGTAGTTCTCGTAGAACGGCTGCGTCAGGATCACCTCATCGCCGGGATTGATCAGCGAAAGCAGTGCCACCAGCATCGCCTCGGTGCATCCGCAAGTGACGGTGATCTCGGTCTCGGGATCGACTCGAAGACCAAGGTACCATTCGGCGTGCTCGGCGACCGCCTCTCTCAGTCCTCGCGCACCCCAGGTGATCGCGTACTGATTAATGTTGGCCTCGATTGCCCTACATGCCGCCGCCTTGATCTCGGGTGGGGCCGGAAAGTCCGGCATGCCCTGCGCCAGGTTCACGGCGCCGTGGCGATTGGCCTCGATCGACATACCCCGGATCACGCTCTCCGTGAACCGCGCGGTCTTGTGAGAGATGAGCGGGAGTTGCATGGGCAGTCCGGCGCCGTGATGGGGAGTGAAGGGTCATTCCGGGCCAGTGGATGAAATCACCGAGGGTCTCGCCAAGGGGAGTCGGCTCGACCCTCGCCATGGAGAATGGGGGAACCGGTCGTGCATCGGACTCCAAAGTCCGACGCACCCGCGACCGGAGCTTTTTCCTCATTGTTCCTTGTGCGCTGTGTGGCAGGCCTTGCAGGAAGCGCCAAGCTTCTTCGTTGCTTCCCGCGCGCCCTTGAGGTCTTCCTTCTTGGCCGCCTTCTCGAGGGCTTTCGCGTGCGATTCGTAGGACTTGGCGAGCTTCTCAAACGACGACTTCTCGCCCCGCGGCGGATCATTCTTACTCAGGTAACCAGCATATTTCACGATGACCTTGGCCTCCTTCTCGACCTTGGCCCAGTCGGGCGATTCCCGCTTCACCTCCGCCTGGGCCGCCTTGAGATTCCCCTTCTTCCCGTGCAAGGTCTTCATGATCTTCTCGATCGTGGGTATATCATCCTGGTTCGTGGCGCCCGCGGTGTGAGAGAGCCAGCCAGCGACGCCCAGGAAGCAGAGAACGCTTGCCACGCAAATCAACGATCTCATCGGGTACTCCAGCATCAGGGTCGATTGCATCGGGATAATCATCCCGGTCCATGAACAACCAGATCATCGTGAGACCACGACGCGCCGAAGTCAAGGGGGGATGCCGCCGTCCGAATTCGGCCCGATCGACCGGCTAGCCGGTCATCCGTGCGGAGAGTGCACCGGTCGCAGGTCCCCGGTCTTGGCCGCGTCGTATCCCGGCAGATCTGCGAGGAGCCGGCGATATGCGGAAGAACGCACCACCTGAAGGAGGGCACGGCCGCGGCCATCGGCGAGTACGGAATCCGGCAGGCAGATCTCATACGCCTCGTGCCGGACGCTGAGGAAGCCGAGCCCCGCCTCCTCGCTGGCCAGCCGCAGGCAGATCCCGGCGTCGGCGCTCTGGGCACGAATGACCTCGGCGACGCCGCGATGGTCCATGGCGCGTGGCGATCGGCGGCTCGGCCCCCGCGACCCCTCGAGGAGCTCGTCGAGGCATTGACCGGCACCCGACCCGGGCTGTCTCAGGACCCAGCCGCAACTTGGCGGCCACGACATCTTTGATCGTGCTCAGACCCAGGCCCGGCCGCAGCGCGATCCCTTCGTCCCAGTCGGCGACTGCGCAGGACCTGATAACCTTCGCGCCGGCCAGGTTCTTCGCCGAGGTGCTGTCGGATCGGCCCCACGTTCCCATCCGTCTGGTCGGTGCGGCGCAGGTGGACTCCCGCGGCATGCACCAACCCTCGCGCCAGCAGGTCAAGTCCTGCCCGACTGGTGCGCCGCAGGACGATCAAACGGACTTCCGTCTGCCGGGCCAACTCCGCGGCCAGCAAGCCTGCCGCCGGGTCGCAGCAGGCCAGCACGAGAGTCCGCGACGGATCAACACGACAGGACTCGTCGCTGCTTTCCGCTGCGCCGTCCCATCGTGCGGGAGTAGACCGAGCGGCGAGACCTCGACCGGAAAGCGATACCGCCGGCCACAGACCTCGGCCCGCCAGTATCGCCAATCGGTCGAAGGCGGAGCCCACGCCCACTCCTCACGATCGTCCACCGGCGGCGTCCCCGGAAGCCGAAAAAGCGCCTCGACAGTGCATCCCAGCGCCGAGGCGAGCCCCAGAGCCGCCGCCGTCGAAGGCACCAGTCGGCCCGTCTCGATCGCGCTGATCCCCGCCCGCGAGAGCCCCGACCGCTTCGCCAGCTCTTCCTGCGACCAGCCTCGACGGATCCGGTGGGCTCGTACCTCGTTCACCAGCATGGGAACCACTCGCCAGGATCGTGTTCCAGGACTACACGATTGTATCAGGAATGGGATCGATCCACAATTTTGACCTCCCGGCATGACGGGATGGTCCTGAACGCGCCGCCGGAAGACGAGAGGAAAGCCTGCAGCGCGCTCTGGACCGAAGGAGATCAACTCATGAGGAAGCTCCAGTGACGAGGTTCGCGAGCGGGATGTCGTCAGGCGATTCCCGGCCCGACCTGGAGGACCCGGCACTGGCTCAGGCCGTGCCGATCCTACGGCTGGATGAAGAGATCGTCACCGGCGGTGGAGGCCTTGTTGCCTTTCACCTTGCTGGACGTGAGAGTCAGGATGCTCCCCTCACTGAAGATGCCGCCGCCCTCGCCCAGCACCGTGCCATTCGCGTCGTTGCCGCTGACCGTGCAACCCTGAATGTTCACCGTGCTGTCCAGCGCATAGAGGCCACCGCCGTAGGCATTGGCCCCGATCGCCTGGTTGGCTTTGATCGTGTCGCCCGTCAGTGACACGAGGCTGTTCGCGCTGAAGATCCCCCCGCCGGAGCCGGTACCGGACGATGCGACCTGGTTCTTGTTGACATCGGAATCGGTGATCGTCACGCTGCCGGATGTCGTGGCGATGCCACCACCCTCGGACGTCGCCTGGTTGTTGTTGATGGTGCTGGAGGTGACTTGCAGTGTGCCCTGGTTGAAAATGCCGCCGCCGGCGACGGCCGAGTTGCCTCGGATCGTGCAGTTAGTCAGAGTGGCCGAACAGCCGTAGGAATTGACCAGGCCGCCACCGTTGCCGCCGGCCGAGTTGCCTCGGATCGTGCAGTTGGTCAGCGTCGCCGAACCGCCGTAGGAGTTGTCGAGGCCGCCACCGTTGCCGCCGGCGGAGTTGCCGCTGATCGTGCAGTTGGTCAGCGTGACCGGACCGGAGTACGCGTTGAACAACCCGCCGGCGTTGGCCCGGGCCGAGTTGCCACTGATGGTGCAGCCATTCAGCGTGGTCGGGCCGTAGATGGCCACTCCGCCGCCGCCAACGTAAGGCGAAGTGGTGGAGTTGTCGCTGATGATGCAGTTGGTCAGTGTGGCCGTGCCGGCGTTTTCCAGGCCGCCGATGCCCGAGGCGGTATTACCGCTGATGGTGCAGCCGGTCAGCGTGGTCGTGCCAAGCACTGCCAAACCTCCGTCGTATCCCGAGGTGGAGTTGCCGCTGATCTTGCAGTCGGTCAGTGTGTTCGTGCCGTACAGGGACACGCCGCCGCCGCCGAACCCGGAGGCGGTATTGTCGCTGATGGTGCAGTCGGTCAGTGTGTTCGTGCCGTACAGGGACACGCCGCCGCCGAACTCGAAGGCGGTATTGCCGCTAATCGTGCAGTTGGTCAGCGTGGCCGTGCCACTGTACGTGTATATGCCGCCGCCGAGGTAAGAAACGGTATTGCCGCTGATCGTGCAGTCGGTCAGTGTCAGCGAACCGGAGGTCTGGTCGATGCCGCCGCCTTCCACGGAGGCTGAATTGCCGCTCACCGTGCAATCGATCAACGTGACCGAGCCCCCGTCATTGTACACGCCGCCGCCATCCCCGGCGATCGAGCCCCCCGTGATGGTCAGGCCGCTGATGTTGGCCGTCACCCCGCCGTCCACCTGGAACACCCGGCTGGCCCCGCCGCCGCTGATCGTCACTCCCGCCTTCGGGCCCACGATCGTCTCGGTCCCGGTCGTGTTGCTCAGCTCGAACTGGGTTCCGGTCAGGGTGATCACCTGAGGCGTCTTGAACACCTTCTTGTCAAAGCTGATGATCGAGTTCCCCAAGGGAGCGGTGTCGGCGAAGCCGATCGCCTCACGCAGGCTCAGGAGGCCTGGGCCCGGGGCGATGGAATCGCTGGTCGAATTCACGACCAGGGCCGCGAAGGGCGTGCCGACGTTGGTCAGGTGGAACGAGGCGGAAAAGCCCGGGGCGGACCCGACGAGGGTGTAGCGGCCGGTGATGTTGTTGGGCGCGGCGACGAGGGCGGCCGTGCCGTTGGTGACGACCGCAAAGGGGACCACGGAGATCGCCGCGGCTCCATTGGGCGCGGGATGGGCGACGAAGGTGATGCGGCCACCATTGACCGGCTCGATCGGGTTCTTCGCCGTGACGGTCACGGCCAGCGGGTTGGCGAATGCCGTACCGATCTTCGCGGTTTGCGGGCTGCCCCCGGGAACAACCGTGAAGGTGAAGCCCGCGCTCTGGAAGGCACCGATGTTGACGGATCCGTTGGTGAGCCGAGGCAGGCCGCGCTGATCGGTGGTCAGCGGATTCCCCTGGGGATCGACGGCCAGGGCGACGCTACCGGCGCCGAGGGCCGGGCTGCCGGGGAGTTCGGGCATGGTCTGGGTCGGCCCGCCGTAGGATGCCAGCGGGGCGAGCACGGGGTCCCCGCCGATCAGGTTGTTCGACCCGTTGGGGCTCCCGCCGATCTCGGTGAAGTCGGACTGGGTGTTGCCGGCGACGATCGTGTTGTTCAATATGTTGAGCGTCCTGGAGTTGGCGAAAATCCCGCTGCCGTCTAAACCGGTGTTTTTGCTGATCGTACAGTTGGTCAGGCTCAACGAACCGCCAAGGTTGCACACGCCGCCGCCGTCCGCCCCGGCGGTATTGTCGCTCACCGTGCAATTGGTGAGCACCGCGGTGGCACCAAGAATGGACAAGCCTCCGCCGAAGAAGCCGGTGGAGTTGCCGCTGACGGTGCAGCCGGTCAGGACGACCGTGCCGCCGTTGTAGGCACCCACGCCGCCGGTTCCCCCGCCGCCTGAGTTGCCGCTGATCGTGCAGTCGATCAGCGTGGTCAACGAGTTCGCGCCGGTTTCGAGGACGCCCCCGCCTTCGGCACTGAACGCAACGCACGAATTATCGCTGACGGTGCAATCGGTCAGCGTCGTCGTGCCGTTGGTCAGCGTGGCCAAACCGCCGCCGCCGCCGGCGAGGCTGTTTTCGGCGCTGTTGCCGCTGATCGTGCAGCCGGTCAGCGTGACGTTGCCGCCCTGGTTGCACACACCGGCGCCGTAGCCGCCGAATTGGCTGCCGACCCCGGAGGAATTGCCGGTGATCGTGCAGTCGGTCAGGGTCGCCGTGCCCCCGTTGACGAGCACGCCGCCGCCGCCGCTGCCGGTCGAGCCCCCCGTGATGGTCAGGCCGGTGAAGTCGGCCGTCACTCCGCCATCCACCTGGAACACCCGGCTGGCCCCACCTGCGCTGATCGTCACTCCCGCTTGCGGGCCGTTGATCGTCTCCGTCCCGGTCATGTCGGACAGCTCGAGCTGGCCGCCCGTCAGGGCGATCGTCTGCGGGGTCTGGAACACCGTCATGTCAAAGACGATCGTCTGATCGCCCCCGTTTGTATTCGCCTGGATGATGGCCTGGCGGAGATCCGTCTGGCCCAGGACGGGCGAGTCGGTGGGATTGTTCACGACGATCGCCGACAGCAAGCGGCGGTCCTCCAGCGTCATCAACGTCGGCGTGAGGCGGCGGCGGCCCGCGGCGGTCCTCGCCCCCCCCTTTCGAAGACCCCTCGCTGCATTGCGATTCATGGTGCTCTGGCTCCCCTGGTGATCAAGGAACTCGGTCACATCGTCACGGACGCCCTCGTGGCATACTTCGATTCCCGGCCGTGGAGCAATTGGTCAAAATTATCACTCATTAATATTATAATTATTTTCATAAAATCTGGGACCGGAAAGGCTCTGGAACCGAAATGAGATTTCGGTTCCTGACCCCTCCAGCGCGCTGACCCTTTTCAGCGCGCTATCCCGTTCAGCGCGTGACCCTCCCAGCGCGTGACATCTGTCAGATCGAATTACCGCCTTCGGCCGGCCTCAATGGACGAACGGATCGGCCGGGAAGACCGGATCGAATCGGAGGACCGCCTCGGCCTCGCGGCGGAGGATCAGGATCGTGGGTCTCTCGATCAGGTTCATCCAACTCGGGCCCGTCTTTTCCGTTGTTGACGGCGCCTTATCCGCCTCGGCGATCCACTGATTGGCCCGCCGTAGGAACTCGCCGGCTTCGCTCGGGTGACCCAGCCGGCTGTGGATCATCGCCAGGAACAGCCAGTCCCAGGCGCGAGGTTGGATGACCTTGTGCGACTGTTGGAAACGCTCCAGGGCTTGGTCATAGCGTCCGGCGCGATAAAGGGCGGCGCCCACGACTCGCTCGCCGCCGGCCAGTGCCGGCACGGATCGCTCGCAGACCCGGATAAAAGCGGGCATGTTTGTCAGGGCGTTCGAGGCGTAGACGCCAGCGTAGGCCAGGCGATTGGCAGCCAGAGGGTCATCGTCCGCGTTGAACCGCTCGAACATGTCGGTGCAGGCGGAGCCGTAGCCGGGGAGGTCTCCCGCGATCAGTCGCGCGATCGCCAGTTGATAGTGCAGCAACGCGACGTCGGGATACTGGTTGACGGCTCTGGCATAGTAGGCAGCGGCCTCCTTCCAGAGACCACGACGGACGTACAGATCACCCCACTCTCCGACAATCGATAGGTTAAACGGCCGCGCACGCGCGGCTTCGTCGAAAGCGGCCTCGGCCGCGTCCCACTGCTTCCGCTCCATGAAGCTCTTGGCGCGGGCCGTGGGATCAGGACCCAAGGTGATCGGATCGAGCCGTTGTTCGGGCCCGGTCTCGGGTGGACCTCCCAACCGCGTAAGCCGATCGCGGCGCCCGAGCCAGGCCGCGTTGTCAAGGACCCAGACTTGTCCTTCCTGTTTGTCGAGTGTAAGGCCCGTGATCACCTCCACCCAGGCGGCGACACGCTCTAGCTCGTCTGGCAAGTCCGGCGCGGATACGCCTTCCTCGCTAGGGATCAGCGAAGCCCGGACCGGGCCAATGGGTTGGCCGGTGGCGACATCCCACAGTCGCCTGGTTTTGTCCCTGCTCTGCCTGGAAGCCGCGGTGGCGAGAATCTTGCCGTCGGGGCTGAACTCCAGGCCAGAGACAGGGCCTGGATGGCGCAGCGGCGAGATGAGTTGTTTCCGGTTCGCGAGGTCCCAGAGCCTGACGCTGCCGTCCTCGCAGGCGAGGAGGAGTGATTTGCCGTCGGGACTGAACTTCCCCGCGATAATGGCGCCGGCGGTATTCCGAATGGGGTCTCCAAGCGGCGTGCCTGTTGCCACATTCCACAACCGAGCCTCGCCGTTGGCGAGCCCGGTGAAGAAGGTCTTGCCGTCAGGACTGAACTCCAAGCCGTAGGGGCGTGCGCCCAGGACCGGAGTGTGGCCGCGAACTGTGCCCGTGGCCCCATCGCAGATCCAGATCGTCAGATCCTTATCCATGAACAAGACGGTCTTGCCGTCGGGACCGAGACGGCTAGAAGCCCCCTCGGGCAAAACCGGGCTGGGCAGCCGAACCGCTGCCCCGAGGGCTACTCCCGTGGTCGCGTCCCAGAGCCGGGCCTCCGCGTTCGCATCGATCGTCAAGACAACCTTGCCGTCGGGGCTGAACGCCTCGTCACAGTGCACGCCGGGTTGCGGAAGACGCGCGCCGATGGGCCGGCCGGTGGTCGCGTTCCAGAGTTGGGTGTATCGCGGGTTAGCCCATCGCGGGAGGGTGAGGAGGACCTTGCCGTCGGGGCTCACGCTATGGAGGGAATCCATGGTGGGGATCTCCCGGACCGGCCCGACCGGTGGTCGCGGGCTAGCATCCCAGAGCCGCACGGTACCGTCGAGACTGCCGGTCAGGATGGACCTGCCGTCGGGGCTGAACGCCACGGCGGTGATCCCCCCTTGATGCCCCAGGAGCCCGATCAACTGGCCCGTAGCGACGTCCCAGAGCCGCGCGTCCTTGTCCTGACAACCTGTGAGAATGGTCTTGCCATCGGGGCTGAACGCGACGCTCCTCACCTCACTGTCGTGCCGCAGGGCCGGTCCCAGGGGCTGACTCGTGGCCGCGTCCCAGAGCTGCGCCGTGCCGTCGCGACTTCCGGTCAGGATGGTCTTGCCATCGAGACTGAACGCCGCGCTCCAGAAACCGCCTTGATGCTTCAGGGGAAGACCGATGGGCTGGCACGTGGCCACGTCCCAGAGCCATGCCGTGCCGTCTACACTCGGAGTGAGGATGATCCGGCTGTCGGGACTGAACACGGGAGGATAGACATGGCCGTGATGGGTAAGGGGCGGATCTATGGGCTTGCACGTGGCCGCGTCCCAGAACCGCACTATTCCGTCCGCGGTGCCCTCAACCCCCGCCAGCACGATCTTCCTCTCAGGCTGGATCGCAACGGTCAAGATGTGGACTTCAGGCGGCAGGCGCAGAGGGTGGCCGAGCGGTTCGCCGGTGGTCGCATCCCAGAGCCGTGTCGGCTTACCCTCCGAGAAGGTAAACGCGGTCTTGCCATCCGCGCTGAATCCCACTCGAATCCACTCGCCTCCTTGTTGCAATGGCGAGCCGATCCTCTTGAAGTTGGCGGAATCCCAGAGCTGTGCCGTTCCGTCAATGCCGCCGGAGATCACCGTGCGGCTATCGGGGCCGAATGCCGCACTGTGAACGGGCATCGTGTGCGATAAGACCCCTTTGAGCCGGGGGTAGTGCGCGCGCCAGGCGGCCAGGTTGGCCCGCGCGGCGTGCTGCCAGGCGGGATCCCCGGCGTTGACGGACGACCGCCAGCTCTCGATCATCCAGTGCATACCCAGGGCGATCTCGCCCTTCTCGAACGCGGCCTGGCCGCGGTCGAAATTGCGGATCGCCAGGAGTCGATTCGATTCACCGAGTGACTTCCTGAGGCTCTCGCGCTCCTTGCCCAGGTCAGCCGCCAAGCCGCGGATTTCGTCGGCTGCCCTCGCTTGCTCGGTGGCATAGATCACCGAGATCAACGCCATGGCGACCAGTGACGCCGCCACGGCGCCGGCCGCGCCCGCCAGCATCGGGTTGCGCTTGCACCAGCGCCAGGTCCGCTCCGCCGGGCCGATCCGCCGCGCCAGGATCGGCCGGTCGGCCGCGAACCGCCGCAGGTCCTCGGCCATCTGCTCGGCGGTCGTGTACCGCTGGCCGGGTTCCTTGGCCAGTGCCTTGAGCACGATCGTCTCCAGGTCGCGCGGGATGCGCCGGTCGAATTTGTGAGGTGGCGTCGGCTCTTCATGGATCACCTGCTCGATCAGTTTCACCCGGTCAGGTTCTCGGAACGGCGGGCGCAGCGTCATCAGCTCATAAAGCGTCGCCCCCAGGGAGTAGACGTCGCTCCGCGGGTCGGACCAGCCGTCGAACCGCTCCGGCGCCATGTACCGCAGCGTGCCGACGATATCGCCGGTCCGCGTCAGGCCGTCGCTCCCCTCGGCCTTGGCCAGCCCGAAGTCGGTGACCCACACGGTCCCCTTGCCGTCCAGCAGCAGGTTGGAGGGCTTGATGTCGCGGTGGAGAATCCCCTGGCCGTGGGCGTGGGCCAGCGCCTCAGCCACCTGGACCCCGACGCGGGCGACGCTGCGGAAGTACGGCGCGCCGGCCTGACCGGAGGACAGTTCGGAGGAGCTGGCGGCATCGGTCGGGGGTGGACCGTTCGCACGGTCCGGTGATGCCGGACCCGGCGGACCTTGCGACGGTGGCGAACTGAATGACTCGTCCGTCGCGGCAGTCGGCTCGGGCCCCGGCTGCGCCGCGGCGAATCGGCCTGTCAAGAGAGCCCGGCTCAGGACGGCAGTCAGGGGCTGATCGTCACCGCCGGCTGTTCCCGGAGTCTCGCTGCCGGCGCCGATGGCGGGTCCTCCGTCGCGGAGCTTCCGCAAGGCGTCGATGACGACATCCAGGGCCTGGCCCTCGATGAACTGCATGGCGTAGTAGTGCACCCCCTCGCACTCGCCCACGCCGAAGACCGGCACGATGTTGGTGTGATGCAGCCGGGCCGCGGCGCGGGCCTCCAGCCGGAACCGCTCCAACTGCGATGAGCCGGACAGCACCTGGTTCAGCAGCACCTTCAGCGCCACGTGGCGGCCCAGCGATTGCTGCACCGACTCGTAGACCACCCCCATGCCGCCCCGGCCGATCTCGCGAAGGATCTGGTAGTCGCCGAGCTGGTGCGGGGCCGGACCCGAGGCCGTGGCATCCGGGCTGCCGATGGTGTCGGCAGCCGGCCCGGCGGCGGGCTTGTCCTGCTCCAGCATCACCAACGCCGGCAGCAGCTCGCGGATCTCGTCGGCCAGCTCGGGATGCTGGGCGGCATAGTCCTCGACGCTGGGCCGCTCGCCGCGGCGGAACCGCGCCAGGAAGGAGTCGGCCAGCATCTCGATCGGGTCACGGTCGGAGGTGGAATCGCTCATGGCTCATACCTCGTCGAGGCCACCGGGCATGGAGGTCAGGATCTCCTTGAGACGGAGCAAGGCACGGGCATAGCGCTTGCTCGCGGCCGACTTGTCCAGGCCGAGCACCGCGGCCGCCTCCGTGTTGCTCAGCTCCTCGAAGTGGCGCAGGGCCAGGACCTCGCGGTCAATCGGGTCCATCCGCTTGAGCGCCTCCTCGAGGCGGATCTTCCGCTCCGCCCGGATGGCGGCCTGGCTCGGCGTGGTGAGGCGCCCGAGCAATTGGGCCGCCAGCGCGGCGGAGCTCGTCTCGGGCAGGGCGCCATGGTAGAGGCTGATCTCGCGGCCGGCGTCGCGGCCGGCGCCCAGGTGTTTCCGGTGCTCGTCCACCAGCCGCTGGCCGGCCAGGAACCGGAGCCAGAGGAAGAACGGCATCGTGGGGTTCTTGCGGTACTCCGGCAGTCGTCGGGCCGCATCGAGACACGCCTCCTGGAGGACATCAGATGGGTCAACGCGCCCCCGCAACCGCCAGTCGAGCCGCAGGGCGACCATGCGACGCAGCCGCTCGCGATGGCGGCTCAGCAGTTTTCCGAGCGCTTGCTGGTCGCCCCGCACGGCCTGCTCGATCAACCGCGTCGTGTCGCTTCTGTCGGGTAACTCGGCCATGATTGCCACCATATCCCTTTAACCGGACGGCCCCGGGGATTGGGGACAAGAAACGCGCAGAAAAGAACCGAACAGACTACCATGTGGAATCGGGCCGGAAGCAGCCGGAGAAGTCGGACATGATGGTTTTGGGACCGGGACGTGGGCGAGCACCGTCAGCGGCCTGACGCAGAGCGAGGAAATCGGAGCGATTTGACAAAGGATTCGCGGGGCCAAGTGCCACCTCTGTCGATACGATCACCACACGCCAAACTGGTTCATCAGAGGAGTCGTCTCACGATATTAGCGGTTGGCGTGATCGAAGTCTCCCCGGCGCGGGCGGAGACAGAAACTCTTGTCCAGGCTCTGGAGGGCGTCTTCCTCGTCCACCCTGCCGCGAATCCTCGCCGAGAGATGATGGCGGGCCCGGGCGAGCAATTCCTGGCTATACCGCCCCCAGACCGCCCGCGCCTCGGCCTGGCGCACCCTCGGCTGGTCCGAGCTCAAGTCGATGATCAGTCGCTTGACGGAAGCTTGTGCGGACATCGATCTGGCACATTCTTTGGAACACGAGTCGCCCCTCACGTTTTTCCACTGGCGGCGTCCCCGGCAACCCAAAGAGGGCCTCGACGGTACACGCCAGGGCTGAGTCGAGCCCAAGAGCGGCCGCCGTCGAAAGCACCAGTCGGCCCGTCTCGATCGCGCTGATCCCCGCCCGCTTCGTCAGATCTTCCTGCGACCAGCCTCGGCGAATCCGGTGGGCCCGTACCTCATTCACCGGCATGGGAATCACTCGCCAGGATCATGTTCCAGCACTACACGATTGTATCACGCACGGGAAAGTCCTACAATTTCGACCTCTCGACACGATCATGTCCATCACTGACATCATCCTGTCTTCCAGATTTCTGAGCGAGGTATGTTCAATGCTTCCGAAACGGGCCCGAACCGCATTCACCCTGATCGAGCTTCTGGTCGTGATCGCGATCATCTCCGTGCTGATCGCACTGCTGTTGCCGGCCGTCCAGGCTGCGCGAGGCCGCGCAACGCGCCCAATGCGTCAATAACCTGAAACAGATCGGCCTGGCCCTGAACAACTACATGTCGGCCTACAACGTCTTTCCTCCGGGTCGCGTGAATAGCCACATCACCGGCCAGGGGAATTGCTGGGGGGCTTACGCCGAGATCCTACCGCAGCTCGAGGAACAGGTCTTGTTCAACTGCTTCAATTTCAACCTGCCGCCCGATACCGACCCGACGACAACCCTGGCCGCCGCGAACGTGACTGGGTTCACCACGTTCCTCAACGCCCTGATCTGTCCGAGCGACTCGGCGGCGGTGCTGATCCCGGTCAGCAACGGCTCGTATGCGACCCATAATTATCCGATGAATACCGGCTCGGGTTATTCCGTCGTGCCGAGACCCGCGGCGCCTCTGACCGATCTCCCGAACGGAGTCCTCTTCGAGAACACGGCTCTCTCGCCAGCGGCGATCATCGACGGCATGTCCAATACGGTCGCCGTTGCCGAGACGATCCGTTCGACCCTGGGCTCGACCTACGCCAACAATCCGCTGAACGTTTTTCTGATCACGGGCAACAACAGCACGACCGGGCCGCCGATCACTTCCGACGCCGACTATGTCTCGATGTGCCTGAGCCTTCCGTCATCGACGACTCAGTTCCAGGACACGCGGGGCGTTCGATGGCACTACGGAGCCCCGGGGCATAGCCTGTACAACCACCGGCGCCCTCCCAACGATCCCCGGCCCGACTGCCGAGGCGGTCTCCCCCACAGCAATCGGACCGATCCCATCTGGAACTGGCTCTCGCAGAACATTACCTCACGGAGCTTGCATCCCGGCGGCGTCAATGCGTTGTCCTGTGACGGTCATGTCCAGTTCATCAAGAATACCGTCAGCGTACTCGTCTGGCAGGGATTGGGGAGTCGCAATGGGGGCGAGGTCATCAGCGCGGACAGCTTCTGACCTGGGCGTGCATGGCCCTGATCCCGATTCCCATTCGACCATGACAGCCAAGATGAGCACCTGGCACAGCCGGTGAGTCGGGAGGAATCTCGCAAGAACCAGCCAGGTTGTGCCGATCATAGGGGATATAGGAAAAGGCCGAATTTCGAAGTGGCGTGATCGCGCGCTATCGTCACGGCGAGGCGCGTGTCGCGCCGCGGCGTCTCGGTCCGGGGATGGATTCCCTCTTCTTGGCCGGGCCAGGTCTGAGCTCACAGGATGGCCGAGCCACCGTTCACCGCTTTGGTTCGGAAGGTCCCGGCCCGCGCAGAGATTCGGCGCGTGGCCGGCCGCGAACCGGGGAAAGGAGTTCCCTCATGCTTTCACGTTCTCGGTTGGCCGTGAGTCTTTGCGGGCTGGCGCTGGCGGTCCCTACCCTACCCGTCTGGGCCGCACCCGACGACGGCCAAGCAGGCGCCGTGGCGCAGCCCACGATCCGCCTGCAGTCCGCGCCGATGCCCTCGCCCTCCGGCGGGTATCCTCAGTCGGCGGGTTACCAGCCGTCGGGCTATGTGCCATCCGCCGGCTCCCAGCCGGTCGGCGCCTATCCTCTACCTGTAGGCTACCAGTCATCCGGTGGTAATCCATCGGCGATGGGTTCTCAGCCTTCGGTCGGCTATCTATCCTCGACTCCCACCGCTGTCGGGGAGAACCAGCCGGTGCCCGCCCAGCACCATCATAAAGGGCTGTTCGGTTGGAGGCATTGCGTGGAGTGCCAGCGCGCCCGGGTGAAGGCGCACGACGGGATCGATATTCCGCCGCCCCCCAGTCAAGCGGGCATGGTCTATCAGGGACCGGCGATGGTGACCGGTCCAATGGTCATGAACGATCCTCGGGGCGTGGTCGTGAATGGATCGCAGGAGGCCGGATACGCCGTGATCGGTCCTGGCGGACCCGAGGATGCGGCCGGCTACGCCATCGTGGGCGGACCAGGATCGTCGGCCGAACCGACGCCGATCGGTCTGGCCCGTGGCGGGATGAATCCCTGGGCAGATCCCCGGATGGCCGCGATGTCACCTCGGCCGGGCGCAGGGCCTTACGACCCCGCAGTCGTCCCCTCCGCCTTGCCTCCCGCCCAGAGTGCCATGTCCGGTCCTGGACACGACCGGCCGCATATTCTCAGCCACGTGTTCTCCATCCCTCGATTCGGGGCGCATCGCGAAGAGCGTGAGGAGCGGCAACGCGAGAAACACGCGGCGATCGCCTACGGAGATCCCACCCAGAAGGTGACGGAGCTGCCGGCCTCGGTGGTTTACGGCAAAGGGACGAGTCGATAACCCACGAGCCGTCATGTGGACGCGATCGGGAGCGTCGGGATCAGCCGCCTCGCACGACCTGGCGGCTCGGATTCCGGCGGCCCAGGAGAGAGTAGACCGGTCCCTTCGCTTGTGACGGGGGACCGGTCTTTATTTTTTCGCCGCCGCTGGGATTCGATCGAGAAGAGCGGGGTTCTGAACCGATCCAGAGACACAAGGCCAAGTCACGGACCGAAGCCGTCGCCGCGCCATGAACCCGGCGAGCCGCCTGGTGATCCGTCAATCTTCAATCGATCGGTTGGGGTCCCGCAGTCCTGCGGAGAACACCGGCGGAAGCCGGTACTCAACTCTGACCGATCGTTTCCTCCGGTTGACGTAGCACCGGCGCCTGGATCGAACGAGACCTTCGTTGCGCGTCCAGGTTCCATCGGGTCAATCGGCATGGGGTCGCGTCGTCGAGCGGTAGGGCCGAGACCCCGACCGGTCGGATCGATGATCCTCGGGCCGGAAGGATCGGTTCGTGTGGGCCGGGCTGATCGTGTCGTCCGGCGCAGGAAGGCTGGGACACGTCCGTCGCTCGCCGGATTCGGAATATTCCAGGAGGGCCTCATGGAAGTCAAGTAAGGGATAGACCATGCGCTTCGAGAATAGGCGAGGGATGCCACTGACGATCGCACTGGCCGCCGTCATGGGACTGAGCCAGGGCTGGGTCAGTATGACCCGGGCGGATGGCTACCGCCTCCATTACACGGTTCCCAGGACGGTCGCGGCCGTCGATCTGTCAACGGGCCAGGAGATGAAGGCGCCGCCGATCCCGTATGGCCACTATGCCAAGGGTGGCCTGCTGGGCTGCGCGGGCTGCCGGAGGCACGCACTCCTGGGCTGCCTGGGCTGTGGACATGGACCGGGGTCCGGCTGCTTGAAGGGATTGTTCGGTCACGGGGCTCACGGGGCGGATTGCGATGGACCGGGATGTGGCGGCGGTCACGGCTGGGGACACCACGGAGCCGGTCGTTTCGCGCCGATTGACCCGGGCTCCGCATGCGTGGTCCCCGGGTGTGAGAGTGGGACGAATTGCGGTCACGGGTTCGGGAAGCACCATGGCGGCGCGCCTATCGGACAGTGCGTCCTCGCGACCACTCAGTCCGCACCAATCGGCACCGCTGTGGTCCAACCGTCCGGCCAGTCGGTGTGCGGCGATCCCGGTTGTGCGATTCGCGGCAAACATCACCACGGCAAAGGGTCTCACGCCGGCAATGGCTGCGGGGATCCGGGGTGCAACCTGTGCGGCGGTCGAGGCCGGGGCCATGGTTGCTCGTTCTGCGGGGGCAAGGGTTGCTCCCACTGTCTCTCCGGACTCCAGGGTAAATTGGGTATGCTGACCGGATTGCTCCATCGGCAAAAGGTGGATTACTTCGTCGGCGCGGGCGGCCCGGTCCCGATTACCCCGGGGTACGTCCCCTATGTCGTACCCACGCGGTCGCCGCGCGAATTCTTTGCCTTCCCACCCATGAATCCGTTCGATCCGTGAGCGGGATGCTCGATGCCGTGGGAGGCACACCGACCGATCCCAATCCGCCTGCTCGTCCATCGCCTCCCGGCGGCGGACGGCGGGCGGGGCGGCCGGCCGGGCTCGGACGGTCAATCGGATCGCGGCGGATACAACCTGGATGGACTTGAGACGACGGCGACGGCGTGGACGCCCCTGCGGGGCACGTCTCCCACGCCGGACTTTGCTGTGAGATGAATTCCCCTTCCCAGGATGGGAACGTCGAGGAAGGAGTCGAGATCCATGAAACGACTAAGACTCAGGTGTGGGATCACCACCTTCAGGCCGTCAAGCGGCCGAGATGAGGAGAGCCGGCATTCGCTCCTGCGTGCCGGCTTCGTCGTACTGGGGCTCTGGATGTTACTGCCGACCTCCGCTTCGGCACAGCCGCCCGTTCCCCAGGTCCCCGAAATTACCGAGCGCAGTGGCCTGGTGATGCGCGATGCTGGAACTCCCGAGTTCCTGCCACCCGACCCGCGCCGCGATTACTTCTACCGGACCCGATACGGCGACCGGGGCTTGCTCACCCATATCAACTGGTTCCGATCTCAGGGTCTCTATGGCCTGGGCTGGAAGACACCCGACACGCAAAGCATCTACCCGTTCTGGTATGGCTCGCCCGGCCAGAACACCATCGATTCTTCCAGCAAGCCGTGGCCCAGACCATTGCGTTTCTTCCAGGGTCTGGCGCATCCCTGGCGTCCGGTCGGCATGTACTATCAGATGGGCACCTACGTCCCCATTTACGATCTCGATCCGATTGCGCCGGGACCGGGCCCCTTTCCATTCCCCTTCTACTTCAACTGGGACCATGGTGGTTGACGTTCGCCTCGTACCAGTTTTCCGTGTTCAGTTTTCGGTCTTCAGCATGGCCCCGAGTGCCGTCTGTTGCTGAAAACTGGACACGGGAGCAGAGCGACTCACAGAATCAGCGGCGACCGTTTCTCGGCGGCCTCGGCCATGAACGCCTGAACTCTCGCGACCAGATCCTCGGGGTCGGGTGTCACGCCCTCGAGGATCAGCGCGTTGGTCCAGAGCTGCAAGGCACATTGCTTGATGAAAGCCTCGTGCTGATCGTTGCCGCTGAGGTTGGAGAGTCGTCGGATCAACGGCGCCGAAGGATTGAGTTCGAGGATCCGGGACGTCTCGGGAAACTCCTTGTTGGCCATCTTCAGCATGCGCTGCATCTGGGTGCTCAGTCCCCCCTCGGCATTGACCAGGCAGCAGGGACTGTCGATCAGCCGCTTGGATTCCCGGACCTCCTTGACGCGATTTCCCAGCGCGGCGCGGAACAGATCGAGGACCCGGGCGAAGCCGCTCTCGATGGCTTTCGGCTCCTCAACAGTCGTCCCCGAGGCGGTCTCGCCCACGTCCGGCAGATCGAGGTCGGCCGAGTCGATCGAGGTCAGCTCTTTGCCCTGGAACGACTGGAGTGCGGTGATGGCGAACTCGTCGATCGGCTCGGTTAGATAGAGCACCTCCAACCCACGCCTGCGGAAGATTTCGAGGTTGGGGCTCTTGGCGATCGAGGCGTAGTCCGGTCCGCCCAGGTAATAGATCCGCTTCTGGCCCTCCGGCATCCGCGCGAGGTAATCGTCGAGCGAAACGGTCTCCGTGGGCGACTCGCCCCGAGTTGACGCGAATCGCAGCAGTTTGGCGATTCGCTCCTTGTTCAGAGGGTTGACGATCAAACCCTCCTTCAACAGGGCGCCGAACTGTTCGTAAAACGTCTTGAACGTGTCGGGCTGCTCCCGAGCGAGATGGTCCAGGCGGTCGAGGACTGCCTTGATCAGCGAGGTCCGAATCCGTCGAATCACGCTGTTGTCCTGGAGCGTCTCGCGCGAGACATTCAGTGGCAGGTCTTCGGAATCCGCCAGGCCGCGGAGAAAGCGGAGATAGTCCGGCACGAGTTCCCGGCACTCGGACTGCACGAGCACGCGCTTTGCGCAGAGGCTCAGACCGTGTTCAAGCCGGGTGAATCCGAGACGCTCGAGGTTCGTCGGCGGGCAATACACGATCGCACGGAACTGGATCGGCGAGTCAGCCGCCATGTGGAGATGCCAGAGCGGCTTCTCTTCAGGGTGGTGCGTCAAATGCTGATAGAACCGCGCATACTGCTCGTCGGTGACCTGGTTCTTGGGCTCGACCCAGATCGGCTTCTGATCGTTGAGGATCTCGCCGCCTTCGCCGAGGCGAATCGGATGCGGGACGAAGCTTGAGAAGCGCCGGACGATGTCCTGGATCCGCCACTGTGCCGCGAAGTCCTTGGCGTCCTCCTTGAGGTGGAGGATCACCTCGGTGCCGCGCGACAACGGCGCGTCGGCCGGCGTGATGCTGAAGCTCCCGGTCCCATCCGACTCCCATTCCCAGCCGGTTTCCTCCGTGTAGCTTCGCGATCGGACCCGGACGCGATCGGCGATCATGAACGACGAGTAAAACCCGACACCGAACTGGCCGATCAGCGACACTTCCGGCTTCGCCTGGGTGTTCGAGGCCATGGCCTTGAGGAACTCGACCGACCCGCTGTGGGCGATCGTCCCCAGGTTCGTGACCAGCTCGTCGTGGGTCATCCCGATTCCGGTGTCCCGGATGATGAGTTGATGATCCGCCTCCCGTCCCTCGATGACAACTTCGAGCGGTCCGGCGTCGCGTTGTGACTCGTCGGTGAGGGTCACGTACCGCATCTTGTCGAGCGCATCGGAGGCGTTCGAAATCAACTCGCGAACCGCAATCTCACGGCTCTGATACAGCGAGTGCGATAAGAGATGCAAGAGCTGCTTGATCTCGGCTTGAAACTTGAATTCCTGGCGATCGCTCACGGTAGCCATTGCGCTTCC
Source organism: uncultured Planctomycetota bacterium (assembly GCA_963845755.1). Taxonomy (GTDB): domain Bacteria; phylum Planctomycetota; class Planctomycetia; order Isosphaerales; family Isosphaeraceae; genus CAWJTV01. The sequence continues at coordinate 20,930 of CAWJTV010000017.1, read as the reverse complement.
CCATTCCTCGAGAGTCCTGACGATGAGGGCCGCTCGCCGCTCGGATCCGGCTGGGCGCGGGGTCAGCCGTTCCCGTTGACGACGCAGAAGGACCTCATAAGCAAGCTGCGTACCGGTCGGATTATTCTACTTAACCATTTGGAACATTTGAAGTTAGCCCAGAACATCCTGGACATGCGCAGCGGCATCGACTGCCAAAATGACAGTAGTCCGGAGTTCGCCCGCCATTTTTCGCAGGGTGGATGAAACGCACCACAAGCCAGCGGCTGATGTCGGTGGGTTTCACCGACACCTGGGCTGCGAACCGGACCTTCCGGAATCGCCTTCAGATCCTCGCCCGCCGTCTGGCGTCGCGGCAATCCTCGCCACCGACTTCGAACTCTCGGCAAGCGAGCGGCCGGTATTCATAGTGACGACAGCGCCTGGATTCGGCGTCATACCAGAGGCAGGGCGTTCCGACGAGAGGACTTCCATCTGCGCGACGAGCCCTGTAGTCCGCCACGATCCCCAGCAATAGATCGCGTCGCTCTCGCTTGAGGCGTTCCCACGCCTCCTCGCCGAAGTCGTCGAAAACGCTGTAGAACGGAGGGTGAGTGACGACCAGACAGCACACACCGCAGCCGTCGCAGGAATCGATCACCGGGAGACCGACGAGCGTGTTTTCCATGTTCTCCGGGTCGTCTTGGGTTGTTCTCTGGAGTGGTCTCGCGCATCCTGACTCATCATGCAGTCCCAGGACGACCAGCATAAACCAAATCCGGAAGAAAGGCCAACCATGGGCGAGTCGCGGTGCAGTCGGTCGCGCTACGACGGCGTCGTCGTGGGATCCGGTCCTAACGGGCTATCGGCTGCGATCACGCTGGCGCGCGAAGGTCTCTCGGTCCTCGTCATCGAGGCGGCGGCCACAATCGGCGGCGGCACACGGTCGGCGCCGCTGACGCTGCCCGGCTTCGTGCACGACGTCTGCTCGGCGGTTCATCCCTTCGCGGTGGCCTCGCCGTTCTTCAAGAGGATTCCGCTCGTCGCGCATGGCCTGGAGCTGATCCACCCGCCGGCGCCGCTCGCCCACCCGCTCGACGACGGCACCACCGCCGTGCTCGAACGGTCCATCGAGGAGACCGCCCGATCGCTCGGTCCGGACGCCCAATCCTATCGCCGGTTGATGGAACCTCTGGCCGAGGATGCCGAGTTGCTCTTCGCCGACCTGCTCGGTCCCCTCCGACTGCCGGGTCACCCGATCTCGGCGGCTCGATTCGGTCTCCAGGCCATCCAGCCCGCAACGAGGCTGGCCAGTCGATGGTTCTCCGCGCCCGAGCAGCGCGCACTCCTGGCTGGACTGGCCGCCCACTCGATCCTTCCCCTGGAATGGTGGACGACCGCCGCAATCGGCCTCGTGCTGGGAATCGCCGGACACAGCGTCGGATGGCCGATCGTTCGCGGTGGTTCCCAGGGGATCGCCGAGAGCCTAGCTGCCTATCTGCGCTCCCTCGGAGGCGAGATCGTCACCGGTTGGCGAGTCGAGTCGATCGACGAGCTGCCGGAAGCCGGCGCCGTCCTGCTCGACGTCACGCCCCGACAGCTCGTCGCGATGGCCGGCCATCGCCTGCCCGCCCGTTATCTCCGCGCGCTCAATCGATACCGATACGGTGCAGGCGTCTTCAAGCTCGACTGGGCGTTGAGCGGACCCATCCCCTGGACGTCGCGGGATTGCTGCCCGGGCCGGCACCGTGCACCTCGGTGGCACGCTCGAGGAGGTCGCCGCTTCCGAGTCGGCCGTCGGCCACGGCGAGCACCCGGAACGCCCGTTCGTGCTCCTCGCTCAACCCAGCCTCTTCGACCCGACGCGTGCTCCGCCGGGCCATCACACCGCCTGGGCCTACTGTCACGTCCCCAACAGCTCGACGGTCGACATGACCGACCCGATCGAAGCCCAGGTCGAACGGTTCGCGCCCGGATTCCGCGGCCGAATCCTCAAGCGACACGTGATGGCTCCGCGCGACTTTCAGTCCTATAACGCCAATTACATCGGCGGTGACATCAACGGTGGCGCGCAGGACCTTCGCCAGTTATTCACGCGGCCCGTGGCGCTGCGCTGTTCCTTACTCGACCCCCCTGCCCTGGCTCTATCTCTGCTCGTCCTCGACACCGCCAGGTGGAGGCGTGCACGGCCTCTGTGGTTACCACGCCGCGAGGGCGGTCTTGCGTCGATGGGATCGATCCGGAAAGGACAGGAATTGACCCGGCCCGGGGCATCAGACGTGAAAGAAGGCATCCCCCTGAGACGCGCCCCACCAACGTCTCGTTCCCCACGACAACGACTCCGGCCGGCCGGTCCGCCGTAATAAAATCCAGAATCCGACGCCAGCTCGGTTCGACGGAGTTCTCTACGCCGAAGGCGTTGCAGAACAGAGCCCAGGGTCGCCGCAGGCGCACGCTGGGTATAATTGCCAGCCCCCGCGCCCTGCGGCAGAGCCACGATGGTTCCGATTGGGAGTCCTTCGCAGGAGTCAGGGTATCACCCCTCATCCCGGCGCGGTGGGCGATGAGCGACGCCAGTAGACTCCGGCCCAATCGATCGGCCGAATCGTGTCGGAGATCCCCCGCGCCTTACGGAAATCGTGGACCGCCTGGCGACACCCCGCGACGTTTCCATAGTCGTCCACGATGACGTAACCGCCGACGGAGATCCTGTCGTAGAGGCTCTCCAATGCCTCGATTGTCGATTGATACAGGTCGCCGTCGAGGCGCAGCACGGCCAACCGGTCGATCGGCGCCGAGGGCAGCGTCTCGCGAAACCAGCCCTTGAGGAACCGGACCTGGTCATCTAGCAGGCCATAGCGCCGGAAGTTGTCCTGGACCTGCTCCAAGGACACGGCCAGTTGACGGAACGTGTGCAACTGGTCCCCTTCGTCTCGGGGATATCGGTTCGAGTCCGGCGCGGGTAACCCCGCGAAGGAGTCGGCGACCCAGACCAGGCGATCGGTCACTCCGTGCGCCTTCAGGACGGCCCTCATCAAGATCGTCGCCCCACCACGCCAGACTCCCGTCTCGATCAGGTCGCCAGGGACCCCATGTGCCAGCACGTCCTCGATGCAGCTCTGCACGTTCTCCAGCCGCTTCCGGCCGATCATCGTGTGCGCTCGTACCGGCCAGTCCAGCCCTTCGGCCCGGATCGTCTCATCGCACGGATCGTACAGGGAGTCCGTGAGACATCGCATCATCAGGTCGAGGTAAAGGTCTCGCCCGGCGTCCATCGGCAAGCCCAATCAATTTGAGGTGCCAGCGTGTCGTCAAGCCGTGGGTCCGGGGACCGAGCCGGCCTCGCGAGTTGCCCCGTCGTTGAAAGGGTCTGGCGGACAGGGCTCGCCAGGACGGACCAGGACGGTCCAACCCGCGGGGTTGCCCCGGTATTCGAATATGCGCCACCGACCCTTGCCGGCCAATGCGACGACGATGGAGCCGAGTTGAAACCGGGGATGATGCGTGTCGTGCACGGCAATCGCCCGGCAGCGCCCGGCATAACGATCCAACCATCGCCGCGCGTCGTCCTCACAATGCGCATCGATATCGATGTGGAGGAAATCGATCCGCTCCCAGCGGTCGTCAACGTCGAGAGGGCTGGACTTGAGAAACGTGAACCGAGGGTCGAGGACGTCGTGGCGCTCCAGGGGATCGATGCCCCAGACGTGACCGCCGACCCGGTGCGCGCCGCAAGCAAGGCGCGCGTGGCGTCTCCGAAGCGGACCCCCAGCTCGAGGATCACCTGGGCCTGAAGGGCGACGACCCACTCCCTGGCCAGCTCGGCATAGGGACCGAAGTCCGTCGTCCCCGGATCCGGGACGACCCGTTGATGAGAGCCGGCGACCAGCCAGGGGCCATGGCCCGTCGGGCTCTCGGCCCAGCGCCGGGGCTGCGGGGTGGCGCGTGATGCTTCCAGCGCGGCGAGCGCCTCGCGGTCGCCGGGACACTCCCGGAGCACCTCGGCCCACAGCCTGGCCGCTTCCGTCCCGTCGCCTCGTTCCGCGGCCAGCACAGCCAGATTGCGCCGGGTGAGGTGGCCGTAGATGCCCATGTCCAGGCTGGCGAACTGTTCGGGACGCCGCAGCCCCAGGATTCGCCGCCAGCACGCTTCGGCCTCGGCCGATTCGCCCCGATTCCGATGCACCACCGCCTTGCGGAACAACAGCTCGGCGTCCTGGGCGTCGAGCGATAATCCTTCCGCACAGATCCGCAGCGCCTCGGCGGTCTCGCCCAGCATCTGGTGCGACCGGGCGATCAGGGCGAACAGCTTTCGGGTGATCGAGTCGCTCGGCGCCGACCGCGCCAGGCTCTGGCGCAGGTAATCGAGCGCCCCATGCCAGTCGCGCCGCTCGATGGCGATCGCGCCCAGGTTGAACAGGATGAACGGCTCATCGGGACGGTGCTTCAACTCTTCTTGAAGAATCCGGCTGTCGCGATCGAGCTTTCGCGCTCGCAAGGCGACGTTGACGTAGCCGGTGTGCCGCACGATCAGGTCGGTCCAGCGGACGGGAATCCCGGCCCGGCGCAGGGCGGGCATGATCTGCTCGTGGACGCGATAAGTCCAGCGGATGCCTTGCCGGATCGGGAACAGCCGGACGTGATCGACGACGGTGTCGCCGCCGCTGCCATCGGGGCTCGGGTCGCAGGCGCATCGCACGACGTAGGCCGCGACGTCTTCAGGCGATCGAGGCGGCCGGGGAGGGCGAGCCTCCGTGCGAGCCGCGCCCGAATTCGGCTCGCACGGAGGCTCGCCCTCCCACGGATGTAACGAGTCTTCGAGACCGTCCAGCAATGCCCGGAGGTTCTCACGCTGAGGTGGGTTGACCACGTCATCGGCGTCGAGCCAGAACGCGTAATCGCCGGTGGCGTGGGCGAGCGCCTCGTTCCGTGCGGCGGCGAAGTCATCGATCCAGGCGAACTCGAACACGCGGGCCCCGAAATCCCGGGCGATTTCCATCGTCCGGTCGACGCTCCCCGTATCGACGACGACGATCTCATCGAAGATCCCCCGCACCGACTCGAGGCACTTCGGAAGGTTCTTTTCCTCGTCTCTGACGATCATGGTCAAGGTGACGCGGACCTTCCCTTCTCCCCCGGGGAGAAGGTGCCCGAAGGGCGGATGGGGGTTTATGGATCGGCAGACCCCCTCACCCCAACCCTCTCCCCGATGGGGCGAGGGGGCCGGATCGTCCCCTTCTCCCCCGGGGAGAAGGTGCCGGAAGGGCGGATGAGGGGGTCTGAGATTTCCGCTCGCCCACCCGGAGGGACCTTCGCCGACCTCACTCCGTCATCAATCTGCCGGGCAAACGCGCGCTGGGATTCCACGAGAAAGCCTGGAGCACTCGACCAGGCTTGCAGCGCGACGCGCCGGCCTCGGGGCGTGTCCTGGCCCCACTTGGCGGCGAACCGCCGCGCGTTCTCATCCAGCAGGGCCGACGCATCGATGCCGTTGCCGACGAAGGTCCGGCTGCCGAAGTGATGGATGAAGAGGTCGTGAGCCACCGCCAGCGTGAACCCGGCCCGTCGCGCCCGTTCGGCCAGGTCGTCATCATCGAAGAGACCCAACCCAAACCGCTCGTCCAGGCCGCCGAGTGCGTCATACACGGCTCGCGTCATGAGCACGCAGAACCCCGATAGCTTGGGCACCGTGAACCATTTTCCCCGGTGCTCATCGCGCCATCGCCGGGCGAATTCGTGCATCTCGTCGAGATCGCGATACGGCACATTCTCGACCAGTTGCGGCGGCGTCGCGTAATTCGACATCGGCCCGACCAGGCCGATCCGTCGCGGCGCGGGCCTCCCGACGGCGCCCGGGGACGGAAAACGGGGACTGGCTCCCGGCCCGCCCGGAACGGGACTTTCGCGCGTACCATCGACCGAGGCCGGGTGCCTGTCCCCTTTTTCCGCGAGAGCACCACCCCGCATCGCGTCGGGCGCGGGTCTCCGGGCACCCGAAGGTTCGCCGCCACAGTCCGGACCGGAGCTCTCCCGATCGTCGGATTCCGCCCGCAACGCCGTCAACGCAATAAGCTGATCCAGCCAGCCATCGGTGACGACCGCATCGTTGTTGAGCAAGACGAGGTACTCTCCCCGAGCCTGCTGCAAACCCTGGTTGACCGCCGCGGGAAACCCCCGATTCTCCGCATTCTTGATGACCGTGACCGGCGTCGAGGCGGCATCCCCGACGCCGTCCAGGTAGTGACCAGTCCCATCGGTCAACCCATTATCAACGACGATCAGTTCCCAGGGGCGCCGGCTGTGTCGAAAGAGAGCCTGGACGCATCGCTGAGTGAACTCCACCTGGTTGAAGCAAGGGACGACGATCGATGCCAGCGCGGGTGGAATATGGGAGTTCATGATTCGGATCGCCGAGGAATGTCGGACCTTCGTCTTTGCGAGGATTCACTCGAGACTTCTCGCCCAATACCACCAGGACCGGGGCTGGCCGAAGCGGGTCGTGGCCCCGAAGGGGTCAAACATACCAGCCCGGGGCAACGCCCCGGGACGGTGGCGACGACCACCCCGAGGGCAGCCCTGACAGGGCGAAACAGGCTGGGTCGGAGCCTTCGCCTGTGCCGCCCTTTCAGGGCTTGTTCATGGGGGTTTCTCGGTTCCCGGGGCGTTGCCCCGGGCTGATTTGTTTGGCCCCCTCGGGGCAAATCGTGGTGGTGTCCAGCGAGGAGTCTCATTCATCCACAGCTCGAGTGGGACCCGGTAGACGCACCGACCTTCCGCTCGGGCAACCGATGTCTCGCCCTCCGCGTTGCCGAGAAGGAAGACCTCACCCGTCTTGTCGAACACGGCGCACGGCGTCGCGATCGGCAGCCGCTCGGCCCACTTGCGGACGAACGTCCGGGCGCTGGCAAAATACGCGTCATCCAGCCCGAGCCTCCGCGAGTTGTGGTGGCAGAGCGCTCCCAGGGCGATGGCAGCCAGGCCGTGCTCGCGGGCCTGGAGGCAGAGGTCGGCGCCGTAAAGATGGAACCCCAGCTCCGGATCGGCCCGGAGTGGCGTGCGACGCGGCAGGATCAACAGCAACTCGTCGAGGGTCGCGACCGGCGCCGGAAGCTCGGGCCCCTGGCGGAGGGAACGTCCCCGATCGACGACCCAGCCGATGCGTTCGGCCTGGAGCGAACCACCCTCCGGCCGCTCGACTCCACCGACCCCATACACGCCCGCGATCCCCAGTGGCCCAAATCGTCGCTCGGCCGCGAGGAGTTGCCGGCCGACGCACCGATCCCAGCCGTCCGGCAGGACGACATCCTGATGCACGAGGACGACCCACTCGTGCCGTGCGCGTTCCAGGGCCGCATTCAAACCGGCCGCCGCGTCGGGCGCCTGGAGGACCGAAATCACCTCGTGCGGCGACCCGTTTTCGAGGCAGGGCGACCCGAGCAGGTTGTCGTGAAGAATCGCCGTATCCGACACGCAGACCACGAAGGAAAGCGGGATCACCCCAGTGAGAACGCTGAACGGATGGGTCGCAGGCACACGGACAGCCGATCTTTGGCGGCCCGAAGGGTCGCAGCAGCCCAGCCCCGGGTGAAACCCGGGGTCCGCGGGACAACCCCCCAATCCGGCGGCCTGAAGGGCCGCGGGAGAACCCTCCGGCACTCCTTTAGAGTCGTCCTCCGTAGGATCTTTGCGCCGTGCCGCGCATCTGAGGAATCCTGGGTTCCGGATTCGAGATTCCGGATTCGATATTCGAGATTCCCAACGGAACGATTTCGGGATCTGGAATCCGGAATCTCGAATCTCGAATCCCTCTTGGGTTGCGGCCGAAGGCCGCGTTAGGGTGCACCAGCCGAGTGGGAGCGGCCGAGTCCTGAAGCTCCACCCCGGGCTGGGTTCCTACGGCCCCTCGGGCCGCGGGAGGACATGCCTGGGATGGCCCGGCTTGGCGCACGACGTTCCGGAAGAACTCGGCATACAACGGCCGGAGCCGATCGGGATGCCAGCGCCGGGCCTCCTCGCGCGCCCGACGACTCTGTTCCTCGTACAAGGCCCGATCATCCCACAGCCGGACGATCGTCTCAACCCACGGCTCGACCTCCCCGGCCTCCGGAACCTCCCTGCTGACCGGCGTCAAGCGCTCCGGCAGCGGCAGGACGAACCCACTCTCCCCCAGCACCTCGGGGATCCCGCCGCGATCGGAGCCGATCACCGGGATGCCGTTGATCATCGCCTCGATCGCGACCAGCGGCTGGTTCTCCCACCAGAGCGACGGCAGCAGGACGATCCGGGACAGGGCGTAGAACTTGCGGGGATCGTTGGTATTGGCCATGACCTGAACGTTGACATCGCCATCACGACCCAGGCCGAGCGCCGACAGCGTCCGGCGGTCTCCCCGGCTCTCGACCACGAGAAACGGGATATCCGGCCGCCGCCGCCCCAGCTCCTGCGCGATCCGGACGAACGCACAAACGCCTTTCTCCAGCACCGGGTTGACGAACGTGACGAACCGCGGATTTCGGGCGATCCCCAAAACGGGGACTGGCTCCGAGTCTTCGAGGTGCCTGTCCCCCTTTTGGGGATCGCGCCCAGCACCGGCAACCCACACCCGATCCCAATCGATCGCATACGGCAAGACATGGCAGTCGAGGTCGAGCTTATCTCGATAATGCCGGCGGGCGAACTCCGACGCGACGAGGCAATGATCGACGTGCGAAAACGCCGCTCGGCCCGTATACCCGAAGTTATGGATCCCGAAGACGACGATGATGCCGCGCTGCCTGGCCAGGGCCATCATTCCCTGCGAGATGGGGTCTCCGCCGTAGGTGAGCAGCACGTCAGGCTGGTAAATCTCCAGGTACTTCCCGAAGAATTCCAGGATGGCGTGAATCTCCTCGGGTTGTTGCCGGATATGCCGCGTGGACTCCAACCGGATGACCGTGATCGGCACGTCGCGCCGGCGCGTGTAGAGGACCTGCGCCCGATGGCCGCCACACATGGAAGGTCGGACCTGGTAAGGCTCGTGCAAGTCGCCGATGATCTGCTCGAAGGGGACCTCCTGGGGGAAATCCAGCTTCGGCGTGCAGAACGCCTGGCATTCGAACCCGGAGACGGCCAGTTCCTGGAGCAGATCGAGCGAGGCCACCGCGGCGCCGTTGGAGAAGTCGACGATCGAGTGCGCCGAGGCGAAGAGAATCTTCCGCGCGAGTCGGAGTCGGGAGGACGCCGGCACGGTCTTCAGGGCGATTCGGGGCGATCGTGAACTCATGGGTTGAGACGATCAGAGCAGCCTAGAACAAGGCAGGATTTGGGAGGGCGAGGCTCCGTCCGAGCCGCTTTTCCGGGGGCTGGGACGGAGCCTCGCCCTCCCGATCGGCCCCTAGATTTGGGCTTTCTAAGGGCCTCGGAAAAAATGAATCCACTGGCACGCTGTCTGCTCTTGAGTCCTTCGGAGAGTGATCTCCCGAACCGAAGGAGGACCACCATGAAACCCCTTGTCTCCGATGCGCTGTGGAAGCGCTTGGAGCCCTTGCTGCCACCCCCGCCTCCGCACCGCTTCCGCTTCCCGGGACGCAAACCCCTGGACTACCGCAAGATCCTCACCGGCATCTTGTTCGTGCTCAAGACCGGCATCGCCTGGGACGACTTGCCCGCCGACCTCGGCTGCGGCTGCGGCAAGACCTGCCGGTCCTACCTGCAGGCGTGGCAGCAGGCCGGTGTCTGGCGCCAGTTGCACGCCGTCTTGCTGGCCGAGCTCAACGGCGCTGACGCGATCGACTGGGAGCGGGCGCTGATCGACGCCTCCTTCGCCAAGGCCCCGGAAGGGGGCGAGGATACCGGCCCGAATCCGACGGACCGGAGCAAATCCGGCAGCAAGCACCACGTGATGACCGACGCCCAAGGCGTGCCGCTGGCGGCGACGGTGACCGCCGCCAACGTCCCCGAGATCACCCAGGTCTTCACGACGCTCGACGACATGCCGCCGGTGGGCGGCAAGCCGGGGCCGAAGCGGCAGAAGCCCGACCGCTTGCAGGGGGATCGGGGCTACGACTCGGAACCGGTGCGGCAGGGTTTGCGCGGCCGGGGGACCACGCCGGTGCTGGCGGCCCGCAATACGGAGCACGGCAGCGGTTTGGGCAAGTCCCGCTGGTACGTAGAGCGGACCATCGCGTGGCTGCACTCCTTCGGCCGGCTGCGCCGCCGTTTGGATCGGCTCACCGAGATTCAAGACGCGTTCCTCAAGTTAGCATGTTCCTTGATCTGTTTGAGGCTCCTGGGCCAGTGAACTCATTTTTTCCGAGCGCTCTAAGCACGTCGGAGGTTTCGACGCCGTCGAATCGACGGCGATTCGAGAAACCCCGAAACCTGGCAACTGAGATGCTGTGAAAGAATCGATTCAAAATCACAAATTCAAGATTCCGAATGGATGTTAAGCCTGATATATCAGAGGCTTGGGCTTCTCGAATCTGGAATTCGGAATCTGGAATCCGATCCTTTCACAAGCTCTGAACTCGTACGCCCCCGACGAGAAACGAAGCGACACCAATGTCCCCCCTCCGGTCGCGCGGCCGACGAACTGGCCGCACTGACGACTCACCGCTCCTCCCGCTCCTCGCGGCAGAGATAGAGGTACACGGGCCCACCGCGTCGGATCACCGGCTTCAGCGCCCCGGATTCGTCGGGTTCCACCGAGAGATGCCGCACCGGTTTGTCCCGGAACTCTTCGACCCGCCCGTCGGCCCACGTCAGCCGGAAGGTGCCCTTGCGGGCATCGTGCTCGAAGGCGAAGGTGGGGCGCTCGCGGAGGACCAGGGCGGTCAGCTCCTCGGCCGTCGGTGCCGGACCGCTCCACCCCCGGACGGCGCTCAACTGGCTCCGGCAATCATAGCTGTAGACCGTCGCCTCGGGTGGCATCGCCGAATCGTCGTTCATGGCAGATCCTCCAATCAAAGAATCCTGATGCGAGACCGTCGCGTTGTGTCCCCCCAGAAAGGGAGGTCGGGGTCGGGCTCGGGGAGGTCGGGGTCAGACCAGTCCAGACCGGGTTTTTTCTCGCGCCGACTCTGAAAGAAACCTGAAACCTGGTCTGACCCCGACCTCCCCTTAAGACTGGACCAGATTTTGGGGAGCAGGCCACCCACCGGCTACTCGGTCTGAGCTATTCGTTATGTCCCCTTATTCCCCCTCCTTTTTCCCCCCCCGCTCAACGTCCCATCCCAAAACCATCATGGCAGGCTTTTCCGCTTCCCTCCCCTTTTCCGCTTCGTCTTCCAAGCCCTCGCCGCGCCCCAGAGGAGAATCACGCTGGACATGCCAAGACCTCCAAAGAATTTGCTCACGTCATGCGAGGAGTTGAGGTCATACCGCGTGAATGCAAGGGCCAAGGTGTTGAGAACCATCAAGCCGCCCACGACCAACAATGGAATCCCGGCTACCTTCATGTTGTTTCCTCCTATTCGCCGGCCCCAATTTTCTTCCTGTTCGACCCGCTGGCGCTCCACTTCAATCAGATCAGCACACTGGTTTGCACACCCATAACAAATGTAAACTTGATCAGGTCCTTCTGCCAGCGGTCCAACTTCGTGGTGGTGCTTACGGCAAAATGAGCACCAGCCAGGATAACGAGGCCAGCTATCCTTTAGGTTCGCGTCGTCGTGCTCTTCCATGGCAGTAACCCTCCTCTATCTCATCCGTTGAACTAAACCGCTTCGCGTTGGGGGCTTGTCCATCCGCGCGCCTGATTCCAAGCTATAGTCCCCATCAGTCATTCGTTCTACAGTGGAGGGAGTTTGATTGACCCCCTCGGTACCCCCTTCCAAGCCGGGCATTGTGGCAAAGGCTCGGGCAGCGTCCCGCGGCTCAGGCACCGGGCCGCCCGACGGTAAGCCCGGCGTTTCGCAGGGGGAAACGACAGCTCCCACGAAGTTCTTCCGCTGTAGAACTATGAAGGTCTGGGGAATCCACCACGGGGAGGTGGTGAGGGAGACGGCGGCCCGCCGTTCGTACTCGGCCTGTAGATCTTTGGAGGTTGTGTGCTCGGAGGCGGGGATGGTCGAGGTGAGGGACTCGGGCGCGGGGGTGCGTAGGGATCCCGATAGGGAGCGCGCAGCCCTCCTCTATTCCTCGCGCGCGGAAGGAAACGCTTAAAAGGGCCGGCGAACAACGCGCAGCTAACGGCAACATCTCCAGCACCCCTGCTTATCGCACGATCCAATGGGTCCTCATCAATGAAATAGCCTTTCGACCAATCGGGCGCCTTTATGTAAGGGATGTTTGGGAGAATCCATCCCGCAGTCGAGTTCCAGACGAAACCCGGCGTGTTGAGAATTCCAATCCCGACGTCCGTGGCGGAATTCCCTAGATTTGCCCCTCCCTGGGCCAAGCCCCACCAGAACCCTTCGCGGAGAAGGCCGCTCGGATCAAGCGCACCCGTCGGCTCGTTCCCCACGTAACGATAGAGATCAGCGTCCCACGCGTTGAACCCTAGCGGATCCCGGCTCATCCACCTCCCCATCGTCGGGTTCTCAACCCGATGCACCGCCAAATTCAACCCGGTGACCGTATCACGCTCCATCCCAGCGAACCCCATCATCCGGTCGCCATTGGACGGGCTCGACTCGTCGAGCGCCGTGCCGAACGCGCTGTAATCGACGTGGTCGATGATCGCGCCCGCGTTGTTGACCAGGTCGCGGATCGTGCCCAGGCGGTCGGGCAGGTACCAGGAGATCGTGCCGCCGGACGACTGGCGCACCAGGGCCGTATCGACCAAATCTCCAGCCGGGCCATTCAAGTAGCGCATTGTCAAGGAGCCGGACCCGTTGAAGTCCATGATCGACGTCGCGCCGTCGTAGAGCGTCCACGTCTGGGTACCATTCTCATCCATGCCGATGCGATTGTCAAGAGCATCATAGGTGTACGTGACCTGGGCGAGGACCGTGTGCGATGAGTTCGTCTCCACGGCGCCGGTCATTCGATTGCGGAAATCGTACGAATAGGTCCAGGTGTCGTTGGTCAACGTGTTTGTCGCGGTGATGATGTTGCCGTCGGCGTCATACGTGTACGTGTAGCCCGGCGAGGCGGTTTGCTCGTTGCCCGTGCTGGTGGTGTAGCCGGTGCCCGTCTGGTTGCCGTTGGCGTCCCAGGAGAAGCTCTCGTTGGAGAACGAGGCGTCCGTGTGCGTGACACCGGTCAACTGGTTGTTGTTCGTGTAGGTGTAGTTCAGCGTGTCCGAGTCGACTCCCGAAGCCCAGGTGCGCGTTTCCGTGGTCACGCGGCTCGCGGCATCGTAGATGTAGCCGTACGAGACCTGGGTCGTGCCGCTGGAGTTCTTGTCTGTGATGCCGGTCATCTGGTCGGCCGCGTCGTAGGAGTAGGTCGTCGATGCCACCACCGTCGTTTCGGCCAGGTTCGAGTAGCGGGTCAGGCCGGTCATGTTGCCGGCGTTGTCGTAGGTGAATTTCAACGCCTCGGCCGAGAGGCCCGTGCCCGAGAAGGTCATGCTGGTCAGCTCGTCCCGGACATCGTAGGTGTAGCTGACCACCCCGCCCAGGCTGTCGCTCATGCTGGTCTCGTTGCCGTCGGGATCGTACGCGTAGGTCAACGTCACGGTCGGCAGGTGGGGCGAGCCCACGTCGCCCTGGCTCGTCACCTCGCCCTCGGCATTGTAGGTGTACGCGTACGCGCTATTATTATCACTGGCCGACGTCAGTTCGCCATCGCCGTTGTAGCCGTAGTGGAAGACATCAGTAGGAGCCCCCTGAAGGATTGACCCAGGTCTCCGACGTCTCCTCGTTGTCGGCATTGTACCCGTACTGGATTTCATGCCCGTCGGGATCGATCGACTCGGTCAGGTTCCCCACGGGGTCGTATGAATAAGTCGTGATTCCGCCCGTAGGACTGGTTTCGGTGGCCACTTCGTGGGCCGCGTTGTAGGTGTACGACGTCACATTGTTATCGGGATCCGTGACACGCATCAGGTCGCCGGCCGCGTCATAGGCCATCGTCGTCGTCCCACCGCCGGAGGGCTGGGTCTCGGTCAAGAGATCGCCCATGGGATCATACGTGTAGGTGGTGGTGTGATCCAGGCCGTCGGTTTCGGTCAGGACGTTGCCGTCGCCGTCGTAGGAGACGCTCGTCGTGTCGCCGTCGCCGTTGGTTTCGGAGGTGACTTCATTCAGCGCATTGTAGACGTAAGTCGTGGTGTGGTTATTGGGATCCGTGATCGTGAGCAGGTTGCCGTTGTTATCGTAGGTGTACGTCGTCGGGGTCGACGATTCCCCGGGCAGAGTGATGGTGGTTTGCTCGCCCAGGTTGTTGTAGCCGTAATCGGTCGCGTTGCCATTGGGATCGATCTCGGCGGTCAGCTCGTCGTCGGCATCGTAGGTGTAGGTCGTTGTCCCGAGCGCATCGTCGCGCAGTGAGCATGTTATTGTCGTTGTCATACGTATAGGTCGCGCGATTTAAGTCGGGATCGATGGACCCGGTCAGGTTTCCTTCGGCGTCGTACTGGTACGTCGTGACGTTGTCGAGCGGATCCTCAACGGCGGTGAGCTCGTTCCGGGCATTGTAGGTGTACGTCGTGGTCTTGCCGTTCGCATCGGTCGTTGACTTCAGGTTTCCATCGGCGTCGTACGTGTAAGCGGTGTCCTTGCCGGCCGCGGCCTGGACCGGGTTCTGCTCCGTGAGCACTTGGCCCATCGAGTTGTAGGTGATCGTCGTGATATCGCCCACCTCGTCGGTGATGCTCGTTACGTCGCCCGCGGAATCGTAGCCATATTCGATGGTCGGCGAGCCCGTACCCGGCTCGGTGATCGTTGTCGCGCGCCCCAGGCTATCGTAGGCGAATGACGTCGTGTGTCCGTTGCCATCCGTATAGGTGAGGACCAGGCCGGCGGAGCTGTATGTCCATTCCTGGTCCACGCCGCCTGGCTGTTCCTCCTCGGTGACGTTGCCGTGCGAGTCGAGCACGTAGGTCGTGGTGTTGCCGTTGAAGTCCTTGATCTCGGTGGGAACTCCGAGGCTGTCGTTATAGGTGAGGTACTCGCTGCTCCCGCCGGGCTGGGTGATCTGGGTGATGTCGCCGCTGGAGTTGTACGAATAAGTCGTCGTCCGGCTCATCGGGTCGGTGACGACGGTCGGCCAGTCGTTGGCGTTGCGGGTGATCGTCGTGGTGCCGCCGTTGCCATCGATCTCGGATGTGACGCCGCCCAGGCTGTCGAAGGTGACCGTGGTGACCGAGCCGTTGGGGTCCGTCACGGTACTGAGGTAGGTCGTCGTGGCGGGAGGCGTCGAACCGCTGCTCCCCCAACTCTGGAGGCCCGATTCCTGGGCGGGTGAGATCTTCACGGTTGAACGTGCCGTCGAAGAGCGTCTCGCTGTTCAGGCGGCCAAACGTGTCGTAGCCGATCGTCGCGGTGAAACTGTTGGGGTCGGTCTCCGAGGTCATCTCGTGGCTGGCATTGTAGCCATACTGGGTCGTCCCCCCATCGGGGTTGACAACCTCGGTCAGGTCGCCGCTCGAATCGATGGTGAACGTCGTGACGCGGTTGGCGGGGTCGGTGATCGTGCTCAGGTGGCCGCCGGCGTTGTAAGACAGGGTCGTCACCAGGCCGACGGGGTCGGTGATCGTGTGCAAGGCGCCCGCGGCTGCGCCGCTGGTTACATAAGCATACGACGTGGTGTTGCCGTAGGGGTCGGCGAACGAGGTCTCCTGGCCGCTGCTGTTGAACGTGATGGTGGTCCCGTCCTGGTAGGCACGCGTGTAGGTATGGCTGGAGGAGCTGTAGGTCAGGGTGGATGTGTCGGTGGGGTCGCCGGTGTAGTTCGTGCCGTTGGAGGACGTGAACTCCTCGGGGGCGTCGGTGCCATCGGAGATCATCAGGGTCGAGCCGGCGGAGCCGACGGTGATCTGCTGAAAGCCGCCGATGCTCCAGCCCGAGCCGACCGGGGAAGCGTCGTTGTTGACCACCATCAGCGAGCTGTTGTAGCTGTCAGTCGAGGTGCCGCCGGAGTTGAGGTTCTTGGCACTCGACAGCCCTAAGGAGTACATCCCGGTCGTCATGCTCGCGGCGCCGACGGCCTGGAGCTGAATGAGATAGGTCCCATTCGACGGGATGTTCATCGTGATGGGACTTCCCTGGGAGCTGCCGCCAACGCTCAGCGACATCTTGGTCGAGCCGAAGGTGCCGGACCCGACGTCGGTATTCACCTGCCAGGCCCCGGTAACGGTCGGTTCGGGGTGCGCCTGGAGCGAGCTGTATTGCAGGTCGATGCTCCAGGACTCTCCATCGGACTCGTAGGTGGCGGCCTGGTAATCCTGGAGGTACTCGCCGGTGAGCAGGTCGGCGTTCGAATCCATCGGCCCGCTCGTCGAGGTCGCTCCCTGGGGATTGAGGGCGACGGGAGGGGAACCGCCAGGTCCTCCGGGCGAGGGCGATGCACCGTTGGCGGTCGAGCAGCCGCAATCGCTGTACCAGCCGAAGCCATCCAGCGGGACGATCGGGGGGCTGAGCGAAGGGGAGGGTGCCGTCGGCTGGTCCGGGTTGGGCGGTGCCGACCCTGACCCGTGGTTGGTGTTGGCCCCACTCTCGGCGCGGAGAGGCTCGGACCGCTGTCCGTCCCCTCGGTCGAGATCGGAACCGGGTTGATGGCCAGGGTTCGCGCCTGGGCCGGATGGCGCACCGCCCATCGATCGAATCGGGCCGAGAGCTGACTGTAAAGCGCGTCGAAATGATGATCGCCCTGAGCTTCCATCGCGACCAGCAGCCGAAGACCTCCCCAGGGGCGGAACTCGCCTCGCTCGATCCGTTGCGCCTGACGCGCCTCGACGACGGCGACCGATCCCGCTTGCGACCCCTGCGGTGTCGGGGAGGCTGGGAGTCCCGCGTGGAACGGGACCGTGTGGTCGAGCTCGGGCCGACGGTCCCCCGCGCTCAAGAGCCACCGGGTCTCGAGGCGCTCCACCAGGAGTTTCAGCGGCGCACGACGCGGGCGGGTGTCCTTGCGGCGGTTCATGGGGTGGCCCTTTCAACGTGTGGCTGAACAAGCAGGAGACCGTCGGTTGGCGGCGCGGCGGCGTCAGGAGACCAGTACGGTGAACATCTTCGGAGTCTGCAATCGACCTGCGAATCAGGGGTTCGAGTGGGTGTCGCCGCGGCGGGGATCTACCTCGATGGCCGATTCATGGCGACGACGCTCGATGAAGCCCAGCCGGCGGGAACTCATGGCGCAGTCCTTTCCCGGGGTGGCGAACGCAAGCTCCAGTTTCTGGCGGTGGTTCCTTGCTCGTCTCGGACGCCGACGGAAACTGGAGTCACTGCCGCGCCGTGAAAGGCTTCGAAGTTCCAGGGAACGAAACGCATACCCATTCCCTCCGGCGGGAACACAAAGTCCTTGGCCGGCCGAGTGGGACCTGGCGTCTCATATTGGCTCTGAACAGAGAAGTCACGACGAAGCAGACTGCCAATCCACGCCAGGCCGATCCCGGCAGAATCGCCGAGCCGCCTGGGGACAGAAGCTATGGACTGGTCTCTTTCGGAGATCTGGATGCGTGTCGAAGGGCGAGACGAGCCCGCTCGCAGTGCGAACTTTGATGCCGGCCAGGAACGCAGCCGACAGGATCATGGCCCGAGGGACCTAAGAGTCGCGTTCCCTCTATATACTAACATGACAAAAAACGGCTATACTCCGCCAAAGCCGTCGCTATTTTTGGGAGGGCCCGATTCACAACCTGAAGTGCGCCTGACAATTACGATTTTGATGAAGATTTGAGCCGGAAACCTCTCACCTATCCCGCTGTGCATCTTCCCAGATTCCCCGGATTTCCTGGAACATCCGTTCGATGGTCCGGCGCGATTTCCCCTGCCGCTCGGCGATCCGATCGATGGTTTGTCCCATGGTGCGGAGTTCGACAATCTGGCGAAGTTCGGGACCGAGCAGGCTCATCAGCCACCGGTAGTCATCCTCGAGAAAGACGGAGACCTCCGGAGCGGGCAGGTCGCTGGCGAGGAGGTCCAGGTCGTCGGGAACGGAGGTTCCCAGGGGAGGGAAGACGCCATCGTCATCGGCCTTCACCGATCGATGACGCTTGCCGGCCTTCAACTCGTGCGCCCGGTATCGGATTCTTCCGGCGATGATGGTACGGGCGAGGCGCAAGAACGCGTCGAGCCCGTCCGGCGGAACCAGTTCACCCGCCATGAGCTTCTGCCACATGAGCCTGGTGCCGCTACTAAATGCGTCATCTTCGTCGTAGATGGGCCTGAGCTCGGGTTCGCGGCGGACACGGCACCTCGCGAAGGCGAGCAGCTTGCCTCGGAATCGGCGACAGAGCTCGCCGAAGGCTCCCCTGTCCCGCGTGGCCAGGCGCTGGAAGAGCGTCAGTAGATTCTCGGAGGACGGCTCAGAATGCATGGAAGATCATCCCGCGGCTGGATCTGTTCGAAAGGGTCTGGGATGTGGTGATCCCCGTGGGTTCCGCGGCCGTGGCCATTCAAGCCAGATTTCGACGCGAGGTAGTTGAGCCGTTGGTACAGGTCGTTACTCTGCCAATGGAAAATGAACGCGTCAGGAGAGTGGTGCATATTTTCACCAAGAAATGAGACTTTTCGCCGAACACCACAGGTTTCGGCGAGCCTGTTCTCGGTGAACACGCACGTGAGCGCGTGGTTCGGACGAGGTCAAAAATGGTGCCAGTCATGGCTGGACCAGGTAATGGGGCGCAGGAAAGGAGTTCTCCCGCACTCTCGATGGTGACGGTGCCACTCCGAGGCGAAACAAGCGAGAATCCCGTCAAAATGGGGGCTTCTGTGTGAGTTGGCCGCCGTTGATGTCGGGTAGCAGGGAGACATTGCTGTCTCCCCGCCCCCTAAGAGCGCTCGGAAAAAATGAATCCACTGGCACGCTGTCTGCTCTTGAGTCCTTCGGAGAGTGATCTCCCGAACCGAAGGAGGACCACCATGAAACCCCTTGTCTCCGATGCGCTGTGGAAGCGCCTGGAGCCCTTGCTGCCACCCCCGCCTCCGCGCCGCTTCCGCTTCCCGGGACGCAAACCCCTGGACTACCGCAAGATCCTCACCGGCATCTTGTTCGTGCTCAAGACCGGCATCGCCTGGGACGACTTGCCCGCCGACCTCGGCTGCGGCTGCGGCAAGACCTGCCGGTCCTACCTGCAGGCGTGGCAGCAGGCCGGTGTCTGGCGCCAGTTGCACGCCGTCTTGCTGGCCGAGCTCAACGGCGCTGACGCGATCGACTGGGAGCGGGCGCTGATCGACGCCTCCTTCGCCAAGGCCCCGGAAGGGGGCGAGGATACCGGCCCGAATCCGACGGACCGGAGCAAATCCGGCAGCAAGCACCACGTGATGACCGACGCCCAAGGCGTGCCGCTGGCGGCGACGGTGACCGCCGCCAACGTCCCCGAGATCACCCAGGTCTTCACGACGCTCGACGACATGCCGCCGGTGGGCGGCAAGCCGGGGCCGAAGCGGCAGAAGCCCGACCGCTTGCAGGGGGATCGGGGCTACGACTCGGAACCGGTGCGGCAGGGTTTGCGCGGCCGGGGGACCACGCCGGTGCTGGCGGCCCGCAATACGGAGCACGGCAGCGGTTTGGGCAAGTCCCGCTGGTACGTAGAGCGGACCATCGCGTGGCTGCACTCCTTCGGCCGGCTGCGCCGCCGTTTGGATCGGCTCACCGAGATTCAAGACGCGTTCCTCAAGTTAGCATGTTCCTTGATCTGTTTGAGGCTCCTGGGCCAGTGAACTCATTTTTTCCGAGCGCTCTAAGAACCGTACTTGAGACTTGCGCCTCATACGGCTCAAGCCTTCACTAACGCCCCTCTCAGGACGCGGCTGGGTTCTTCAGCGATTGCTTCTGGGCGTGGACTTGTCGATGGCAGTTGGCGTGGAGCACTTCCAGGTTGTCACACGTCTCCTGGCCACCGTGACTGCGCCAGACCCGATGGTGGATGTGCCAGGGTTGCTCTTCGGCGTGAAGCGCTTGCCTGCACACCACGCAACGTCCCTGCTGTTCCTTCCAGAGATATTCGATCCGTCCTCGACCCGCCAGAGTGTGGCTGAGCTTCCAGGCCAGCCGTTCTTCCAAGTAGAGTTCCCACTCCGGATCGTAGGGGTTGGCGGCACTCCGAATCTTCACCCACCGCAGGATTTTGGCTCCCACGGCGTTCATGAGCTGGATGGGTCGGCCCTTGCCCGTGCTGTCACGGATTGTGCCCGTGAACACCCAGTCTCGGTGACCCACTTGTTGAAAGTATTTCGTCTTGATCCACTTCCAACTCTTCTGCGGATGGCGTCGATGACACCATCGTTTCAGCTTCCAGAAGATTCGGTTGTCCACAGTCGTGAAGGTGCGTTTACTCGCGACATAACGATGGTACATGGTCCAGCCTTTGATCTGTTGGTTCAAACGCAGGATCAAGTCTCCAGCCGTCATGCTCCCCGAGTTGTCGATCGTTTCCTGGATCTTGGTCAAGAAGGTCTTGACGCTTCGTTTTGATGGCTTGGTCAAGACCTTGCCACTGCGGTAACGTCGGACCGTTTGGCCAAGGAAATCGAAGCCGTTCTCCAAATGCGTGATCCTGGTTTTCTCGTGGGAGAGTTCGAGACCCCGCTGACGTAGGAAGTGTTCCACGAGAGGTTGGACTTCGCGTTGCAGGAGGATTCGTGAGGTGCTGGTGATGATGAAGTCATCCGCATAGCGGACCAGATGGACCTTGGCTTCGTCACGCCGATGGCCTCGGGTGCCAAAGCGTTGCTCCAACAACTGCTGGAGCCCATCTAACGTCCGATTCGCCAGCGCAGGAGAGATGATCCCTCCTTGAGGTGTGCCTTCCGTGGTGGCGAAGAGAACTTGCTTCTCCAGGAAACCGGCCTTCAACCATTTCCTGAGCATGTCCTTGTCCATGGGGATGTGGTCCAGCAGCCAGTTATGGCTGATTTGATCAA